>NZ_JALJZF010000001.1:2547500-7347500 GCF_024171085.1 Bradyrhizobium sp. USDA 4541 | reverse complement strand
ATGTGACGCGCGTGCCGCCGCGCGCCGGGCTCACGCTGCATCCCTCGGACAATCGCGTGGAGTCGCAGCGCGCCGCTGACGCGCTGCGGCTCGCGTCGGAAGGAGGCCACGTCGTCGTGGTTTCCTCGGGCGATCCCGGCGTGTTTGCGATGGCATCGGCCGTGTTCGAAGCGCTGGAGGACGCGCCGCAATGGCACGACCTGCCGATTCGCGTTCTGCCCGGCGTGACGGCGATGCTGGCGGCGGCGGCAAGCGCCGGCGCGCCGCTCGGTCATGATTTCTGCGCGATTAATCTCTCCGACAATCTCAAGCCCTGGCCGCTGATCGAGAAACGCCTGCGGCTTGCGGCCGAAGCGGATTTCGCGATCGCGATGTACAATCCGCGCTCGGCCAGCCGGCCGGAAGGTTTTGGGCGCGCGCTCGAGATCTTGCGCGAGGCCGGCTGTGACGAGCGGATCGTGGTGTTCGCGCGCTCCGTCAGCACGCCCGAGCAGCGGATCGAGACGGTCGAACTGCGCGACGCAAGGCCAGACATGGCCGACATGCGGACGCTCGTGATCGTCGGCAATTCGGCGACACGGCGGGTCGGCCGCTGGGTCTATGCGCCGAGGCAGGTCCGATGACCGAGCCATTGCATCGCCTCGCTCACGCTTTCCACCCGCGGCCTCTCGGGCAACAGTGGCCGCGTGATCATGATGACGGGAAGGCCGAGCACGCGGGCGGCGTCGATCTTGGCGCGCGCGCCGGTTCCGCCGGAGTTGCGGGCGACGATCCACTCGATGCGACGCGTGCGCATCATCGCGAGCTCACCCTCGAGCGTGAAGGGGCCGCGCGAGACGATCACGTCGGCATCGGGCAATGGAAGCGCTTGCTCGGGCGGGTCGACGAACCGCAACGTATAGGCATGCTGCGGCCGGGCGCCGAACGGCGCGACGTGCTGGCGGCCGATCGCGAGGAACACGCTGGCGCGGCTGTCCGGCAAGGCCGCGGCTGCGGATACGACGTCCGCGACCTCGATCCAGCGATCACCGGAGGTCTTGTCCCAGGGCGCGCGTTCGAGCGTGAGCAGCGGCGTTGCGGTCTGCGCGCACGCCGCGATGGCGTTGCGGCTCATCTCGGCCGCGAAGGGATGCGTCGCATCGACCACATGCGTGATGGCTTCGCGTTGCAGATAGTCGGCAAGACCGCTGACGCCGCCGAAACCACCGCTGCGGACTGGCAATGGCTGGTCAGCCGGCGCACGGGTGCGGCCGCCATAGGAATAGACCGCATCGATCCCCGCGCGTGCGATCGCAGCGGCGAGCAGATTGGCATCGGCCGTTCCGCCCAGGATCAGGGCGCGCATCATGGATAATCCCTGGTTGACCATCATCGGCATCGGCGAAGATGGCCTTGCCGGCCTCTCCGATGCAAGCCGAAAGGCGCTGTCCGAAGCCGACACAGTTTTCGGCGCCCAACGGCACCTCGCGCTCGTCGGCATCACCGACCGCGGCCGTGCCTGGCCGGTGCCGTTCGATGCGAACATCGTGCTGAGCTGTCGCGGCCGTCCGACGGCGGTGCTCGCGTCGGGCGATCCGTTCTGGCATGGCGTCGGCGGAAGCCTTGTCGAGAAGCTGCAGGCCGGTGAGTGGGTCGCGCACTCCGCGCCGTCGACGTTCTCACTGGCGGCGGCTCGTTTGGGCTGGCGTATCGAGAATGCTGTCTGTCTCGGTCTTCATGCCGCGCCGTTCGAGCGGCTGTTGCCGCATCTCGTGCGCGATGCGCGGATCATCTGCCTGCTGCGTGACGGCAAGGCAGCTTCCGACCTTGCGCGCTGGCTGACGGAGCGTGGTTGGGGGGCGTCGGCAATATGGACGCTTGCGGCGCTTGGCGGACCGCGTGAATGCATCACGCAGCATCGCGCCGACTCGTATGCGGGTGATTCAGGCGAGAGCCTGGTCGCGATCGCGCTGGAGGCTCGGGGAGCGCAGGGAATCGCACGCAGCTCAGGTCTTGCCGATGCGCTCTTTGTGCATGACGGGCAACTGACAAAGCGGCCGGTCCGCGCGCTTGCGCTGTCGGCGCTTGCGCCGCGGCCCGGTGAGCGGCTGTGGGATGTCGGCGCGGGCTCGGGCTCGATCTCGATCGAATGGGCGCTGTGTGGAGGGACGGCGATCGCCGTCGAAGCCCGCACCGAACGCGCCGCCAACATCCGCAGCAATGCGGCGAGCTTCGGCTTGACGCATCGGATCACCGTCATCGAGGGCGAGGCGCCCGGCGCTTTATCGGACCTCGCGGCGCCCGATGCGGTGTTCATCGGCGGCGGCCTCGACGCTGATATGTTCGATGCGATCTGGTCGCGGATCGCGCCGGGCACGCGGCTGGTCGCACATGCGGTGACCTTGGAGACAGAGGCGCTGCTCTGCGATCTGCACCAGCGTCATGGCGGCGAGTTGATGCGCCTCGAGATCGCGCAGGCCGAGCCATTGGGCCGCTATCGCGCCTGGAAGGCCGCGCGGCCGATCGTGCAATGGAGCGCGCTCCGATGAAGGTCGCTGGTCTCGGATTCAGGCGCAATGCCAGTGTCGCGTCCTTGCGCGACGCGCTCGACGCGACCGGCGGGCCCAAAGGCCTTGCGGCCATTGCGACGGTGAGTGACAAGGCCGACGCGGCGGCATTGAGAGACTTGGCGCGGGAATTGGGGCTGCCGGTCCGGAGCATTCCGGCCGGGATCCTGGCTGAGATAAGGACTGCAACGCAATCCGAGTTCATCAAGGCAAGATTCGGAACGGGCTCGGTCGCCGAGGCTGCGGCGATCGCTGCAGCAGGGCGCGGCGCGCGCCTGATCTCGGTCAGGGCCGCGTCACAGGATCGGATGGCCATCGCGGCGATCGCGGAAGGAGACGGCGAATGACGGTGCATTTCATCGGCGCAGGGCCTGGCGCTGCCGATTTGCTGACCCTGCGCGGGCGCGATCTCATCGCCTCGTGCCCGGTTTGTCTCTATGCCGGATCGCTGGTGCCACCGGGTGTTCTGGCGCATTGTCCGCCGGATGCGCGCATCGTCAACACCGCGTCGCTGTCGCTCGACCAAATCATTGCCGAGATCGCTGCCGCGGATGCGGAGGGCAAGGACGTTGCGCGGCTGCATTCGGGCGATCTCTCGGTCTGGTCGGCGATGGGCGAGCAGCTGCGCCGGCTGCGCGCGTTGCAGATTCCGTATTCGGTCACGCCCGGGGTGCCGGCCTTCTCGGCGGCTGCGGCGGCGCTGGAGGCCGAGCTGACGCTGCCGGGCCTTGCGCAATCGGTGGTGCTGACGCGCACGCCGGGCCGAGCGAGCGCGATGCCGGATGGCGAGACGCTCGCAGCCTTTGCCGCGACCGGCGCGGTGCTGGCGATCCATCTTTCGATCCATCTGCTCGACAAGGTCATGGCCGAGCTCACGCCGCACTACGGCGCGGATTGCCCGGTTGCGATCGTCTGGCGCGCGAGCTGGCCGGACCAGAGCATCGTGCGCGCCACGCTCGCGACGCTCGATACCGCAGTCGGCTCCGAGCTCGAACGCACTGCGCTCATTCTGGTCGGCAAGACGCTCGGCGCGGACGAATTCGCCGAGAGCCGTCTCTATGCAGCTGACTACGACCGCCGCTACCGTCCGGTCGGGGCGACGCCGCGTTTTCCGGAATCGTCGCCGGAATCATCGCAATGACCGCGGCGCTCGTCATCTCCGCGCCGGCATCCGGTGTCGGCAAGACGACGCTGACCCTGGCGTTGGCGCGCGCCTATCGCAATCGTGGTCTCAAGGTACAATGCCTCAAGAGCGGGCCTGACTACATCGATCCCGCCTTTCACGCGGTCGCCACCGGACGCGCGTCGGTCAACATCGATAGCTGGGCGATGGCGCGCGAAGCCATCGCGCATTTGGCAGGCCGCGGCGCGGATGCCGATCTCGTGCTGGCGGAAGGCTCGATGGGACTGTTCGACGGCGTCGCCGCGCGGGGCGTCTCGGGAACCGGCGCCACCGCCGACATCGCCGAGATGATGGGGTGGCCGGTGCTGCTGGTGATCGATCCCTCTGGTCAGGCGCAGACCGCGGCGGCGGTCGCGGCGGGATTGCGCGATTTTCGCGCCGGCGTTCGGCTTGCCGGCGTCGTCCTCAATCGCGTCGCGAGCGCGCGGCATGAAGCCCTGGTGCGCAATGCCATGGCAGGCGCAGGCATCCCGGTGTTGGGATCGCTGCCGCGCCACGCCGAGATCGCCTTGCCGAAGCGTCATCTCGGCCTGGTGCAGGCCGAAGAGCAAGCTCAAATCGACGGTCTGATTGACGAAGCCGCACGCTTCGTCGCCGAGCATGTCGATCTCGACGCCGTGCTGAAATCGGCCGAGGTCTGGTCGCCGCAATCCGCCGTGCCCAGCCCGGACATCACGCCGCCCGGCCAGCGCATTGCGCTGGCGCGCGATACCGCATTCTCGTTCGTCTATCCGCACATGCTGGAAGCCTGGCGAGCGGCCGGCGCTGAGATCGTGACGTTCTCGCCGCTTGCGGACGAAGGCCCCGACGCGGACGCCGATGTTTGCTGGCTGCCCGGCGGCTATCCCGAACTGCATGCCGGCCGACTTGCGACCAACAGGCGATTTTTCGGGCGGCTCCGCGCCTTCGCCGCGACGCGGCCGGTGCACGGCGAATGCGGCGGCTACATGGTGCTGGGCGCCGCGCTGACCGATGCCGACGGCGTGCGCCACGAGATGGCGGGCCTGCTCGGCCTTGAGACGAGCTATGCCAAGCGCCGCATGCATCTGGGCTACCGGCTCGCCGAGCTTGCCGCACCGATGCCCGGCCACGGCCCAGGCGCACGGCTGCGCGGCCACGAGTTTCACTATTCGACGATCATCGCGCAGCCCGACACGCCGCTCGCGGTGGTGCGTGATGCGACCGGTACGATCGTTGCGGAGACCGGATCGCGGCGCGGCTGTGCGACGGGTACATTCTTCCATCTGATTGCGGAGGACCGGTGAGCGGATTCGTTTCCTTCGTCTCGGCCGGTCCCGGCGATCCCGAACTCCTGACCATGAAGGGAGCGGCTCGGCTACGCGAGGCCGATGTGGTGCTCTATGACGATCTTGCCTCGGGCGCGATCCTCGATCTCGCGCGCTCCGGCGCCAATCTCGTCGCGGTCGGCAAGCGCGCCGGCCGCCTGTCGGCGAAGCAGCACCATGTCAGCCGGCTGCTGGTCGATTATGCCACCGCCGGCGTGCGGGTCGTGCGGCTGAAATCCGGCGACGCCGGTATTTTTGGACGGCTCGAGGAGGAGATCGAAGCGCTGCGCGCGGCCGGCATCGGCTACGAAATCATTCCCGGTGTGACCTCGGCCTCGGTTGCCGCCGCGCAGGCCGGCATTCCGCTGACGCGTCGGCTGACCTCGCGCCGGGTCCAGTTCGTCACGGGTGCCGACGTGACGGGCGAATTGCCCGCGGATCTGAACTGGGCGGCGCTGGCCGATCCGGAAGCGACCACCGTCGTCTATATGGGGCGGCGGACCTTCCCGGCATTGGCCGCAAGGCTGATCGCGCACGGCCTCGCGCCCGACACGCCCGCACTGCTGGCGGAATCGCTCGGGCACACCGACGAGCGGCTGCTTCGCACCACGATCGCAGCGCTGGCCGAACAGCTCACGCATGCCGGCGCGGCCACGGCGGCTGCCGTTATTCTGTTCGGTGCGCTGGCGCCGGAGCGAGGGTGATGCGGCCATGTTGACGCTGTCCCTGATCGGCATCGGTTGTGGTGATCCCCGGCAGCTCACTTTCGCCGCGACCGCCGCGATCAATGCCGCCGACCTGATCCTGATCCCGCGCAAGGGGACGGCGAAGTCGGATCTCGCCGAGTTGCGTCGCACCATCTGCGCAGAAGCGTTGAGCAATGACTGCACACGCATTGCCGAGTTCGACCTGCCGGTGCGTGACGCCGGTGAGGAGGACTATCGCAAGGGTGTGGACGATTGGCACGATGCGATCGCCGCGACGTGGTCGCAGGAAATCGCGCGCCATCTCGGCGGGGAGAGACGCGTCGCCCTGCTGATCTGGGGCGATCCCTCGCTTTACGATTCGAGCCTGCGGATTGCGAGACGGCTCGATCCGTTGCCATCGATCGAGGTGATCCCGGGCATCACGTCGATCCAGGCGCTGTGCGCGGCGCATGCGCTGCCGCTCAATGAGATCGGCGAGCCGTTTCTTGTGACGACCGGCCGGCGGCTGCGCGATGGCGGCTGGCCGCCCGGCGTCGACACCGTGGTCGTGATGCTCGACGGCGGCGCCGCCTTCCAGATGCTGGATCCTGCCGGGCTGCAAATCTGGTGGGGCGCCTATCTCGGCATGCCTGATCAGATCATCATGGCGGGGGAACTGGCAGAGGTGGGCCCTCGCATCGTCGCCGCGCGACGAGAGGCACGTGAGCGGCACGGCTGGATCATGGACAGCTATGTCCTGAAGCGGAGATCGTGATCCAGATTTTGCTCCGGCGGCATTCCATCCAGCGGGGCCGCTAGGTCTTCAACCCGCGAATCGAGGGCTGGATGGTCAGGCGGTAAGCGACAAGCTTGTCGCCATCGAACTGCTCGAGGGTCGTCTCGCAAACCGGGCAGCGATACTCGCCCTCGCTTCCTGACCCGGATGCCAGCTCAAGGCGTCGGAATCCAGCCCCGCAACGCGGGCATGTGACGTCGTCCTTCTTCATCAACTCACCCCAGAACAACACCGGCGCTCCTTTTAGCCCAGACCGCGCGGCGGAACTATGTTCATGGCCGGAGAGCTACCGGATCATTCGTGCATGGAAGCGGCGGTGCGTCGTCGAGCGGGCGACAGCGCAGCCGATCGCGCGGAGCCGATTTTCAACGCGTTATGCAAGTTCGGCAATGGGTTATGGCTCGGCTCTTAAGGAGCATGGGCCGGTGGACCGTGCAGCAATAGTGACTGCCATGTCGTTGTGTTCGAGAGAAATGCTGCGTCTGCTCAATACCACGCGCGATCGCCGGCACGCCCGAGGCCCACCGGCGATCAATCGCGATCAGCTATTGCCTGATCAGACGAACCACGTCCTGTCGCAGCAGGTAGAGCGAGACGGCGAGCAGGACGACGTCCTTCATCAGGAAGGGCACGTTACCGGTCATCGCGGGGAAGCCACCGGCGGCAACGTCCCAGCCATCGGGCATGAACGGAATGATGGTGACCGTCGCGATGAAGGTTCCGGTCGAGCCGAGGGCGCCGAGCACGCCTAGCCGCTTGTCCCAGAAGCCCGCGAGCAGCAGCGAACCGAACGTCCACTCAGAGGCGCCAAGGAAGTAGCTGGCGCCGGCGTGGCCGAACGCTGGGTACAGCCACCAGATCAGCGGCCCGTTGCTGATGAACGGGACCAGCCGTTCGAACTCGTACGGAAACCACTTCTGGTAACCGAAGAACAGGAACATGATCACCATCGCGGCCCGGACGACGTGATAGTCGAGATCTTCCGCGAGCAGGCCGGACCTATGAAGCGCGCGGACAAGCGGATTTTGTGTGGTGTTGGCAAGCGTGGTCATGGTCGTGATCCTTTTCGCGTGACATCGCCCGGTCGCTTCACGCGACTGCCGGGAAGTCGATGTCGGTGTCGTTGATGCGGTTGAAGACGTTGGTGAAGACCGTGGTCGCAAACGCCAGGCTGATCTCGACCAGTTGCGCGTCGCTGTAGCCGGCGGACTTGATCGCGGCGAAATCCTCGTCGCTCACGGTGCCGCTCGACTGCGCGAGCTTGCGCACGAAATGCACGAGCGCATCGCGCTTGGCGTCACCGGTCGGCGCGCCGTCGCGGATCTGCTTGAGCACATCGGCATTCACGCCGGCGAGCCTGGCGAGATGCGAGTGCGCGGCGACACAATAATCGCAGCCGCTGGCAGCGCTGATCACGAGCTTGACGATCTCCAGGTCGCGCCGGGGCAGGCTGCCGCCAGTCAGGACGGCATCGGCCGCGAGGATCGATTTGAGCGCGGCCGCACCGTGGGCGGCAATCGCCGCGTAGGTGTTCGGGACGGCGCCGATCGCCTTCTTGATCTGGGCGTAGATCTGGCCGGACGGGCCGGTATCGGTTTCGAGATTGGGGGTTGAGAGACGAGACATGGTGGCACTCCTTGTTTGGGGTGGTGAACGATTGCGGAGTGACAATAGGATCGAGATTTGAGACATTGAATGTTCATATTGCTCGTTTATATGCTCCATCGTCTCATGAACTGCTTCGGGGGGAATGGCTATGGATTGGCTGAGCCGGCTGTTCGAGATGATGCCGGTGCGCGGGCGGCTCGACCTGCGCTGCAGCTACAGCGTGCCCTGGCGTATCGAGCAGGGCCCGGGTGTAACCAGCGAGATCCCCTATCATGCGGTGCTTGCCGGCTCGGCGATCCTGGACGACGCCGCGGGCGGACGGCCGTTGCTGCTGAAGGCCGGCGACATCCTCCTGCTTCCCGGCAACCCGCGACACGTGATGCACGATGGCAGCGGGGCGACACCGCTGCCGGCGCGCAACCGGGCGGCGGAGAATTTCACGATCAGCGAAAACCTCGGATCGGACGAACGGCTTGACCTGTTGTGCGGGCACTTCGCGATTGCACCGCCACACGACCGTCTGTTGCGCGGTTATCTTCCGCCGCGCCTTGTCGTGCACGCCGGCACGCGTGCGGGAAAGGGAACGGCTGCGCAGCTCGCCGGGCTCGTGTCGCTGATGCGCAGCGAAACGGCCGACGATCATCTGGGCGGCCACGCCATGCTGAATGCGCTGTCCACGGCAATGTTCGCGCTTGTGCTGCGGCTTGCCAGCGAGACCGATGCAACGTCACGGGGACTTCTCGCCCTGGTCGGCGATCCCAGGCTCGCGCCGGCCGTGGCCGCCATGTTCAAGGAGCCCGCGCATGCGTGGTCGCTGCCGGAGCTCGCACGGCTTTGCAACATGTCGCGCGCGACGCTGGCGCGGCAGTTCCAGGACAAGCTCGGGCGATCGGCCAGCGATCTGCTCACCGATATCAGGATGACACTTGCGGCGAACGAGTTGAAGGGATCATCGCTTTCGACGGGCGCCGTGGCAGAGATGGTCGGGTATCAATCGGAGGCTGCCTTTCAGCGCGCCTTCAAGAGCCACATGGGCGTGACGCCGGCGCAGTGGCGAAAGACGCAGCCGCCGGAACACGACGTGTCGTTGGAATCTGCGGTGCCAGCTGATCGGAAAGGCAGTTCGCCGACTGTGGATGCTTAGCGTCCTCCGTGCCTCGCGTACGTTTCGGTGCGCGAGGCGCAGAGGGCGCTCGATCAAGACTTGCGATGCCTTGCGTTGACCGCGATCGCGGCGGCGGCGGTGCGGTTCTCGACCCCGAGCTTGGCGTAGATCTGCTCGAGGTGCTTGTCGACGGTGCGCGGGCTGAGGCCGAGGATCTGCGCGATGTCGCGGTTGGTCTTGCCCTTGGACAGCCAGGACAGCACCTCGCCCTCGCGGGTGGTCAGGCCGAGCTCGCTGGAGAACTCGGCCGGCATGTCGCCGCTGGTGTCCTTGGCGAGCCGCAGCAGGAATTCGTTGGGCCCGAGCTTGCCCATATATTGCAGCCGAAGCTGTTCGTTGCCGGGGAACGACGCCACGGTCGCTGTCTTCTTTCCCGTGCCGCCCTTCTGCGCCTGCTCGAGCCATTGCGGCATCGGGTCCGGCAGCGCGAAATTGTCGGCGGCGTCGGCGAGCGTATCCGACAGCAGTCGCTGTGCCTGCGGCGTCGCCCACAGCAGCGCGCCGGCGCTGTTCACGGCGAGCAGATAGCGGCCGGAGACGTCGAGCGCCGCGCGGGCGCTTTGCGTCATCCGCGCATTGGCGAGATGGACCCGGATGCGCGCGAGCATCTCCTCGACCACGATCGGCTTCGTGACATAGTCGACGCCGCCGGCCTCCAGCCCGCGCACGATATGCTCGGTTTCGGCGAGGCCCGTCATGAAGATGATCGGCACGCCGTCGAGCCCTGCGTCGCGCTTCAGCCGCCGGCAGGTTTCGAAACCGTCCATGCCGGGCATCACGGCATCGAGCAACACGATATCGGGCGTGATCTGTTCGACGATGCGCATCGCCGAGGCGCCGTCGAGCGCGACCATCACGGTCATGCCAGCGCCGTCGAGCGCATCGGTCAAGAGACGCAACGTCTCGGGTGAGTCGTCGACGACGAGCGCGACGTCGCGCTTCTTCTGTTCAATGGTCATAGCTGTGCAATGTCTTCAACGTCGCCATATATTGATCGAGATCGAACCGGTCGATCAGTGTGCGCATCTGGCCGACGAAATCGGCATGTTCGGGACACTCATTGCCGATCTCGTCGAGCTTGAGCTGGATCGCCCTGACATAGCCGAGCTGGCCGAGGCTGATCAGCTCTTCGACATATTTCACCGGCGGCCGCGAACCGCTCTCGGGCTTCCATTGCGGAGGCGGGGCCGGCTCGGCCTCATACTGCCACTCGATCTTGAGCAACTGGCGGATGGTCTCGAGCAGCCGCGGGATGTCGATCGGCTTCATCAGGTAGCCGTCATGGAATGGCTGCGCCAGCGGCGCGCCATGAGCCTCCAGCGCGCTGGCCGAGATCATCAGGATCCGCGCCTGGTGATGGCCTTCGGAGCGCAGGGTTTCGGCGACCGTCCAGCCGTCCATGCCCGCCATCGAGATGTCGAGCAGAAATAAGTCCGGCCGGCAATGCTGTGCGAGGGCAAGGCAGCCCGGTCCGTCCGGCGCGCTGAGCAGGATGAAGCCGAGCGGCGTCAGGATCTCGCGCAACAGGTCGCGGTGGGTCGGGTCGTCGTCGGTGATCAGGATGGTCTTGCGCGGACCGTGATAGCCGTACACGGGAGCATCGACCGGTGCATCGCGCCGCGGATTGGTGACCTCCGACAGCAGCAGCTTGACGCGGAAGGTGCTGCCGGTGCCGACCGTGCTCAGGACCTTGATGTCGCCGCCCATCACGCCCGCGAGCAGGCGGCTGATGGTCAGGCCAAGCCCGGTGCCGGTCTGCGGCTGGGTGACGCCGAGCGCACCGCGCTCGAACGGCGCGAAGATCCGCTCGAGGTCGTCGGGCTGGATGCCCGGCCCGGTATCGATCACCTCGAACTCTGCGACCGGGCTGCGGTAATGCACCACGAACTGGACCTGGCCGGATTGCGTGAACTTGATCGCGTTCGACAGCAGGTTGATCAGGATCTGACGCAGCCGCTTCTCGTCGGCATAGACCACGACGGGCAGCACGGCAGGCCGTTTGAACACGAAGTCGATGCCTTTTGCTGCGGCTTGCAGGCGGAACATGCCGACCAGCTGCTCGAGGAAATCGTTCAGCCGCACTTCGTCGCGCGACAGGTAGAGCCGGCCGGCCTCGATCTTGGAGATATCGAGGATGCCGTCGATCAGCCCAGACAGATGATCGGCGCTGCGGCGGACGACGCGCACCTGCTCGCGCGGCCGCACCTGCAGGCTGTCGTCCTGCTCCAATAGCTGCGCGTAGCCGGAGATCGCATTCAGCGGCGAGCGAAGCTCGTGGCTGAGGCCCACGACGTAGCGGCTTTTGGCGAGATTGGCTGACTCGGCGACTTCCTTGGCGCGCTGCAGTTCGGCGTCGGTGCGCTTGTGGGCGTCGATCTCCTGGATTAGCAGCGTGGTCTGGCGGCGTGTTTCCGCTTCCGCGGCGCGCCGGCTTTGTTGCGCCAGCACGAACAGCCAGGCGACCACGCCGATGATGAGGGTCAGCGCAAAGAACACCTTCCAGAGCACGTCGGCCAGCAATTCATTGGCATGCACGGCCGCCGTGGTCTGCAGGTAGATCAGGCCGAGCACCAGCGCCACGAGGCCGGCTGAGACGGCGAACACGCCGAGGTAATGCCCGAGCTGTGAATTGATGCGGGCGTAGATCGGCTGCGGCATCACCTTGCCCAGCGCGTCCGAGACCTGTGCGCCGATCCGGCCATGCGGCTTGCAGAGGTCATGGCAGCGTGCGTCGAGCGAGCAGCACAGTGAGCAGATCGGGCCTGCATAGGCCGGGCAGGAAGCCATGTCCTCGGGCTCGAACGCATGCTCGCAGATGCAGCACTGGATCGACTCGATGTTCTGCCAGCTCCGCTTCGGCTTGCGGGCGATGTAGTACTTGCCGTCGGTGGCCCAGGCGATCAGGGGAGCCGTGACGAACGCGACCGCAAGCGCAACGAAGGCCGACAGCGCCTTCGCGGTCGGGCCGAACAGGCCGTAGAACGCGCTGATCGAGACCACGGTGGCGATCGTCATCGCGCCGACGCCGACCGGATTGATATCGCAGAGATGGGCGCGCTTGAACTCGATGTGCTGCGGCCGCAGGCCGAGCGGCTTGTTGACGACGAGATCGGCGACCAGCGCGCCGACCCAGGCGATCGCGACGTTGGAGTAGAGCGCGAGCGTCTGCTCCAGCGCCTTGTAGACGCCGATCTCCATCAGCAGCAGCGCGACGACGACATTGAACACCAGCCACACCACGCGGCCCGGATGCGAGTGGGTGAGGCGGGAGAAGAAGTTCGACCAGGCGATCGAGCCGGCATAGGCGTTGGTGACGTTGATCTTGACCTGCGACAGGATCACAAATGTCCCGGTCAGCGCCATTGCCAGATCCGGCTGCGACAGCACGTAGCGGAAGGCTTCGAGATACATGTTGGCCGGCTCGGCCGCGTGCTCGGCCGAGACGCCGTGGCTGAGCGCGAAGAAGGCCAGGAACGAACCGGCCAGCAGCTTGAGCGCGCCGAGCACGATCCAGCCGGGACCGGCGCTCAGCAGCGCGATCCACCAGGCCTTGCGCGAGGTGCGGCGGTCGCGCGGCAGAAAGCGCAGGAAGTCGACCTGCTCGCCGATCTGCGCCACCAGCGCGAACACGACGGAGGCGGCGGTGCCGAACAGCAGCAGGTCGAGAGTCCCTGCGGGATCGCCGTGATCGCCGGCGAATTTGCGCCACTCGGTGAAGGAATGCGGATTGGCCCAGGCGATCGCCGCGAACGGCATGATGTGGAGGATGATCCACAGCGGCTGGGTCCAGAGCTGGAAGCGGCTGATCAGCGTGATGCCGTAGATGACCAGCGGAATGATCACGACTGCGCTGATCAAATAGCCGATCGGTCGCGGGATGCCGAAGCACATGTCGAGCGCGCTGGCCAGGATCACCGCCTCGATCGCGAAGAAGATGAAGGTGAAGGAGGCGTAGATCAGCGAGGTGATGGTCGAGCCGATATAGCCGAAGCCGGCGCCGCGGGTCAGCAGGTCGATGTCGATGCCGCTTTTCGCGGCATGGTAGGCGATCGGCAGCCCGCAGAGGAAGATGATGACGCTGACGACCAGGATCGCGGCGGAGGCGTTCATCGCGCCGTAATTCAGCGTGATGGTGCCGCCGATCGCCTCCAGCGCGAGGAAGGAGATCGCGCCGAGCGCGGTGTTGGCGACGCGGGCGGCGGACCAGCGCCGCGCGCTCTTGGCGGTGAAGCGCAGCGCGTAGTCTTCCAGCGTCTGGTTGGCGACCCATTGATTGTACTGGCGCCTGACGCGGTCTATCCGCTGCCGCCCTGCCACTCGTTTGAACTCCTGGTCCACGATGCGCTGATCGCGGGCAAATCCCGTACCAAAAACCTACGTCGCTATTTTGCGGTGCAGTATACGCGATCTCACGTATCAGTGCGCTGCACAAAAGTGAGCAATCCTCGCCTGATCAATAAGCGTTCTCGAACCAGATGGGGTGCTCATGTCAGACGAACCAAAACCAGGCCTGAAGTCTCCGCTCCGACGCAAGCTCTTGATGGGAATGGCGGCATTGCCGGCCGTTTCGATGCTGGGCCGTCCGGCATTTGCCGACGTTCCTGCAACCTCTGCGGTCAATACCACGGGTCTTGCAGTCACCGATAGCGAAGTCACGGTCGGCATCCTGCATTCCGTCACCGGCACCATGGCGATCTCCGAGACCGGGTCGGTCGAGGCCGAGAAGCTCGCGATCGAGCAGATCAATGCCGCCGGCGGCGTGCTCGGCCGCAAGATCAAGTTCATCCAGGAAGACGGCGCCAGCGACTGGCCGACCTTCGCGGAAAAGGCCAAGAAGCTGCTGGTCAACGACAAATGCGCGGCCGTAATGGGCTGCTGGACCTCGGCCTCGCGCAAGGCGGTGCTGCCGGTGTTCGAGCAGTACAACGGCATGCTGTACTACCCGACCTTCTATGAAGGCCTCGAGCAGTCCAAGAACGTGATCTACACCGGGCAGGAGGCGACCCAGCAGATCATCGCCGGCCTCGACTGGGTCAACAAGACCAAGGGCGCCAAGAGCTTCTACCTGCTCGGCTCGGACTACATCTGGCCGCGCACCTCGAACAAGATCGCGCGCAAGCACATCGAGAACCATCTGCAGGGCTGCAAGGTGGTCGGCGAGGAATACTTCCCGCTCGGCTCGACCCAGTTCAACTCGGTCATCAACAAGATCAAGCTGACCAAGCCGGACGTGATCTACGCGATCATCGTCGGCGGCTCCAACGTCGCATTCTACAAGCAGCTCAAGGCGGCCGGCATCGACTTGTCCAAGCAGACGCTGCTCACGATCTCGGTCACCGAGGACGAGATCGACGGCATCGGCGGCGAGAACATCGCCGGCGCCTATGCCTGCATGAAATACTTCCAGTCGCTCGACAATCCGAACAACAAGGCCTTCGTGCCCGCCTTCAAGAAGATGTGGGGCGAGAAGACCGTGATCGGAGACGTCACCCAGGCTGCCTATCTCGGTCCGTGGCTGTGGAAGTTGACGGTGGAGAAGGCCGGCTCCTTCGACATCGACAAGGTGGCGGCCGCGTCGCCCGGCGTCGAGTTCAAGGGCGCGCCGGAAGGTTACGTCCGGATCCACGAGAATCATCACCTCTGGTCGAAGACCCGCGTCGGACGCGCCAAGGCCGACGGCCAGTACGAGCTGATCTACGAGACCGCCGATCTCGTCGAGCCGGATCCGTTCCCCAAGGGCTACCAGTGAGCCTGTAGCCCGCATGAGCGGGGCGATATGCGGGACCGTCCCGGGTATCGCACCCGCTCACCCGGGCTACGAAGCTCCACAACGCATCGTGGCGTGGACGTCATCGTCCACGCCGCGGAACGAGCGTCGCTTGACCGGCGGCGCGTGCCCCTTGGAATGACGGAGGACCAGATGTTCGGCGACTATTCGATCAGCGATCTCGGCGCCATCCTTGCGATGCAGGGATTTGCCGGGCTCATCCTGTTCTCCGTCTATGTGCTGATGGCGCTGGGGCTTGCCATCATCTTCGGCCAGATGGGCGTCATCAACATGGCCCATGGCGAGTTCATGATCCTGGGGGCGTACGTCACCTGGATGACGTCGAACGCCGTGCAGCACGTCGCGCCCTGGCTGTTCCCCGGTTACTTCTTCATCGCAATGATCCTCGCGTTCATTGCGTCAGGCGCGCTCGGCATGCTGGTCGAGTGGGCGCTGATACGCCATCTCTACAAGCGTCCGCTCGACACGCTGCTGGCGACCTGGGGCCTCAGCCTGATCCTGCAGCAGGCCTATCGTTCGGTCTTCGGCGCGCGCGAGGTCGGCGTCGAACTGCCGGAATGGATGATGGGCTCCTGGCAGGCGACCGACTCCATCCAGATTCCGATCAACGGCATGTTCGTGATGGCGCTGACCATCCTGATCACGATCGCGGTCGCCTATGTGCTGTTCTGGTCAAGCTGGGGCAAGCAGGTACGCGCCGTGGTGCAGAACCGCGTGATGGCGGGCGCCGTCGGCATCAACACCGAGAAGGTCGATCGTTACACCTTTGGCCTCGGCTGCGGCATCGCCGGGATCGCCGGCTCGGCCTTCACCATGATCGGCTCGACCGGACCGACCGCCGGCCAGCTCTACATCGTCGACACCTTCCTGGTCGTCGTGTTCGGCGGTGCGGCTTCGCTGTTCGGCACCATCGCCTCCGCCTTCTCGATCTCGCAGACCCAATCGACGCTGGAATTCTTCCTGTCGGGATCGATGGCCAAGGTGATCACGCTGCTGACGATCGTCGCGATCCTGATGGTGCGTCCGCAGGGGCTCTTCGCGCTCAAGGTCCGCAAATAAGAACAAGCAGGCTGGTCATGATCATCAACTCGCGCTTTTTCAATCGCTCCGAACTGCTCGGCTTCCTTGCGCTCGCAGTGCTGTTGTTTGTCATCCTGCCGCTGTCGCTGGATATCTTCCGCCTCAACCTCGTCGCCAAATATTTGACCTACGCCTTCGTCGGGATCGGCCTCGTGCTGTGCTGGGGCTATGGCGGCATCCTGAGCCTGGGGCAGGGCGTGTTCTTCGGCCTCGGCGGCTACTGCATGGCGATGTACCTCAAGCTCGAGGCGTCGTCGGTCGCGAACACCAAGATCCAGTCGACGCCGGGCATCCCCGACTTCATGGACTGGAACCAGCTCACCTCGCTGCCTTTCTTCTGGAAGCCGTTCCACAGCTTCCCGGTCACGCTGCTTGCGATCTTGCTGGTTCCCGCGGTCTTCGCGCTGATCATCGGTGCCGCGATGTTCAAGCGTCGGGTCGGCGGCGTGTACTTTGCCATCATCACGCAAGCGATCGCCGCGATCCTCACTATTCTGATTGTCGGGCAGCAAGGCTACACCGGTGGCATCAACGGCATTACCGACTTACGCACGCTGCACGGCTGGGACATCCGCACCGATCACGCCAAGTTCATTCTGTATTTCGTCGAGGTTGTGCTGCTGTTCGGCTGCATCTGCGTCGCGCAGTTCATCCGCCTGACAAAACTCGGGCGCATCCTGGTGGCAATGCGGGAGCAGGAGGATCGCGTGCGCTTCTCCGGTTACAGCGTCGCCAACTTCAAGATCTTCGCATTCTGCGCCGCGGCGGTGTTTGCTGCGATCGGCGGCGCCATGTTCACGCTCGAGGTCGGCTTCATGTCGCCGTCCTTCGTCGGCATCGTGCCGTCGATCGAGATGGTGATCTACACCGCGGTCGGCGGCCGGATGTCGATCTTCGGCGCAGTCTGGGGCGCGCTCCTGGTCAATTTCGCCAAGACCAGCCTCTCGGAGTCCTTCCCGCAGCTCTGGCTGTTCGGCCTCGGCGCGCTGTTCATCGCGGTCGTGCTCGCCTTCCCGAACGGGCTCTCCGGCATCTGGGCGGACCACGTCCAGCCGCGCATCGATCGCCTGCTGGCATCACGCAAATCGAAATCGGCGGCCGGCCTGATCGCCGACGGCGCACCGGCCGAGTGAGGAGGGATCATCATGCTCGTCGGCCATCAGCCCAAGGACTTCCTGCTCGCGGTCTCCGGTCTCACTGTGTCGTTCGATGGCTTCAAGGCCGTGAACGATCTCTCCTTCTATGTTGAGGAGAACGAGATCCGCGTCATCATCGGCCCGAACGGCGCCGGCAAGACCACGGTGCTCGACCTGATCTGCGGCAAGACCAGGGCGACGTCAGGCTCGATCCAGTTCCGTGGCCAGGAGCTGACCAGGTTGCGCGAGAACGAGATCGTGCAGGCCGGGGTGGGACGCAAGTTCCAGACGCCGTCGGTGTTCGAGGATCTCACCGTGTTCGAGAACCTCGAGATTTCCTTCCCGCGCGGCCGGACCGTGTTCGGCTCGTTGACCTTCCAGCGCGACGATACCGTCAGGCAGCGGGTCGAGGAGGTCGCCGAGATGATCTTCCTGAAGGACAAGCTCAACACCTATGCCGACCAGTTGAGCCATGGCCAGAAGCAGTGGCTCGAGATCGGCATGCTGCTGATCCAGGATCCGGACCTCTTGATGCTCGACGAGCCGGTCGCCGGCATGAGCGTGTCTGAGCGCGCCAAGACGGCCGAGCTGCTCAACCGCATCATCAAGGACCGTTCGGTGCTGGTGATCGAGCACGACATGAAGTTCGTCGAGGACATCGCGCACAAGGTCACGGTGCTGCACCAGGGACAGATCCTGTCCGAGGGAACGATGGAGCACGTCAAGAACGATCCGAAAGTCATCGAAGTGTATTTGGGCCACTGAGGAACCGGGACGATGCTGGCAATCAATGATCTTCACGTCGCCTATGGCCAGAGCGAGGTGCTGCACGGCCTCAACGTCTCGGTCGCGCCCAACGAGATCGTCGCGATCATGGGCCGCAACGGCATGGGCAAGACCACGCTGATGAAGTCGCTGATGGGCATCCTGCCGGCCAAGAGCGGCAAGGTGACCATGGACGGCACCGAGCTCGGCGCGATGAAGAGCTACGAGCGGGTCGCGAAGGGGCTCGCCTATGTGCCGCAGGGTCGCATGATCTTCTCCACGATGACGGTGAAGGAGAACATCGAGACCGGGCTCGTGGTGTCAGGCGGCTCCGAGGTACCGGGCGACATCTATGAGCTGTTTCCGGTGCTGCTCGAGATGAAGGGCCGCCGCGGCGGCAATCTCTCGGGTGGACAGCAGCAGCAGCTCGCGATCGCCCGCGCTCTGGCGACCAAGCCGAAGGTGCTGCTGCTGGACGAGCCGACCGAAGGCATCCAGCCGTCGATCATCAAGGACATGGCGCGCACCCTGAAGCGGATCCGCGACGAGCGCGGGCTGTCGATTGTGGTCTCCGAACAGGTCCTGAGCTTCGCGCTCGACATCGCCGACCGGGTGCTCGTCATCGAGAATGGCGAGATCGTCCGCGACGATCCGCGCGCCAGCGTCGATGCCGCGCAGATTTCCAAGTACCTGTCCGTCTAACTATCAGTAACCCAAGGGGAGCAATGCGATGCCAGATACACTGATCAAGGTCGATCTCAGCAAGTCGGCCTACGAAAACGACAAGATCCACAACCGCTGGCATCCGGAGGTTCCGATCGTCGAGTGGGTCAGCCCCGGCGAGGACTTCATCATCGAGACCGTCGACTGGACTGGTGGCTTCATCAAGAACAACGATTCGGCCGACGACGTGCGCGATATCGATCTGTCGATCGTGCACTTCCTGTCCGGCCCGATCGGCGTCAAGGGCGCCGAGCCTGGCGACCTCCTCGTCGTCGACCTGCTCGACGTCGGTCCCTTGAAGGAGAGCCTGTGGGGCTTCAACGGCTTCTTCTCCAAGCAGAATGGCGGCGGCTTCCTTACCGACCATTTCCCGCTGGCGCAGAAGTCGATCTGGGACATCAAGGGCCTCTACACCTCGTCGCGCCACGTCCCCGGCGTGAACTTCGCCGGCTTGATCCATCCCGGCCTGATCGGCTGTCTGCCCGACGCCAAGATGCTTGCCGCATGGAACGCGCGCGAAGCCGAACTGATCGCGACCAACCCGACCCGCGTGCCGGGCCTCGCCAACCCGCCGTTCGCGCCGACCGCCCATGCGGGCCAGGCCAAGGGCGACGTCAAGGCCAAGATCGGCCTCGAGGGCGCCCGCACCGTGCCGCCGCGCGAGCATGGCGGCAATTGCGACATCAAGGATCTGTCGCGCGGCTCGAAGATCTACTTCCCGGTTTATGTGCCGGGCGGCGGGCTCTCGATGGGCGATCTGCATTTCAGCCAGGGCGACGGCGAGATCACCTTCTGCGGCGCGATCGAAATGGCCGGCTGGCTGCACATCAAGGTCGACGTCATCAAGGACGGCGTCTCGAAATACGGCATCAAGAACCCCGTGTTCAAGCCGTCGCCGATCACGCCGAACTACAAGGATTACCTGATTTTCGAGGGCATCTCGGTCGACGAGGCCGGCAAGCAGCATTATCTCGACGTCCACATCGCCTATCGCCAGGCTTGCCTCAACGCGATCGAGTATCTGAAGAAGTTCGGCTACTCCGGCGCCCAGGCCTATTCGATCCTCGGCACCGCGCCGTGCCAGGGTCACATCTCCGGCGTCGTCGACGTGCCGAATGCCTGCGCCACGTTGTGGCTGCCGACGGAGATCTTCGACTTCGACGTCATGCCGTCGTCGGCGGGACCGATCAAGCACATCACGGGCGACGTGCAGATGCCAATCTCGCCGGACAAGTGATCCTTTTGGTGATCCCTGCGCGAAGGGTGCGGGACGGCTGCGTATTGGCCGCCCCGCATCCATCGCCGGATGTCACGCACGATTGCGCAAGGATGAAGGAAATGCCGATCTACGAATATCTCTGCAACGACTGCGGCCCGTTCACCGACATGCGGCCGATGGCGGAATGCGACCTGCCGCAGGACTGCCCGCAATGCGAGACGACGTCGCCGCGCGTGATCCTGACCGCGCCGGCGTTCTTCTGCATGCCCTCCGACAAGCGCAAGGCCCACGCCACCAACGAGCAGAGCCGCCATGCGCCGAAGACGCTCGATCAATACAAGGCGGCGCACGGCCCGGGCTGCGGCTGCTGCTCGACGGGAAGGAAGAAGCCGGCACGGCTGATGACCAAGACCAAGAGCGGCGCCAAGGGCTTTCCGACCGCGCGGCCCTGGATGATCAGCCATTAGAGCGTTTTCGAGCGAAGTGGATACCGGTTCGCGTTAAGAAAACGCGTCAAAACAAGAGTCTGGAGCCCGTCCCGATTCACTCGGAACGGGAAGGGCTCTAGAAGCGTGGCTGATCATCAGGCCTGTTCGGCGACCTTCAGGGCTTCGGTGCGGATTTCCTCGACCAGCCGTTCCTTCAGGGCGACGAATTCGGGCGTGGTCTTGATCTTGTAGGACCGGGGATGCGGCAGGTCGACTGCGATCTCGGCCTTGATGCGGCCCGGACGCGCGCTCATGACGATGACGCGGCTGCCGAGGAAGATCGCTTCCTCGATGTCGTGGGTGACGAACAGCACCGTTTTCTGGTCGCGCTCCCAGATCCCCAGCAGCATCTCCTGCATCAGCGCGCGCGTCTGGTTGTCCAGCGCGCCGAACGGCTCGTCGAGCAGCAGGATCTTCGGATCGTTGGCCAGCGCACGGGCAATCGCGGTGCGCTGCTGCATGCCGCCCGACAGCTGCTTGGGCCAGTGATTTTCGAAGCCCGATAGCCCGACCCGGCGAATGAACGCATCGGCGATCTCGTGGCGCTCCGCTTGCGACACGCCGCGCTCGCGCAGGCCGAAGGCGATATTCTCCCGCACCGTCAGCCACGGAAACAATGTGTAGGACTGAAACACCATGCCGCGATCGGCGCCGGGGCCGGTGATTTCGCGCCCGTCGAGCGTGACCCGTCCGCTGGTCGGCCGGTCGAGCCCGGCGATGATCCGGAGCAAAGTGGACTTTCCGCATCCGGAGGGGCCGAGGATGGTGACGAAGTCGTTGTTGCCGACGTCGAGCGTGGTCGGCTCGAGCGCTCTCGTCGGCGCGTTGCCGGCGCGGGCGGGGAAGGTTCGCGAGACCTGATCGATCCTGAGCGCGGTCATGCGAGCTTCCACGGGAACAGCCAGGCGTTGAAGGCCTTGAACAGGAAATCGGAGATCAGGCCGATCAGCCCGATCACGATGATGCCGAAGATGATCTGGCCCGTGTTGAGCAGCGCCTGGCTGTCGGTGATCATGTGTCCGATGCCGGATGATGAGCCGATCAATTCGGCCACGATGACGTAGGTCCAGGCCCAGCCCAGCACCAGCCGGAGGATTTCGGCAATCTCGGGCGCGGCGGAGGGCAGCAGCACGCGGCGGATGATGCCGCGGTCGCGGGCGCCGAGCGTGTAGGCGGCCTCCACCAGGTCGCGCCGTGTGGCACCGACGGTGACGGCGACCATCAGGATGATCTGAAATACTGCGCCGATGAAGATCACAAGCAGCTTCTGCAACTCACCGATGCCCGCCCACAGGATCAGCAGCGGGATGAAGGCGGATGCCGGCAGATAGCGCGCAAAGGACACAAAGGGCTCGAGAAAGGCCTCGATCGGCTTGTAAGCGCCCATCAGAACGCCGAGCGGCACCGCGATGACGGCAGCAAGCACAAACCCGCCGATCACGCGCCAGATCGTCATCCCGATGTCGAACAGAAAGCCCTGCTTTGCGAGCAGCTCATAGCCCTCCTGCACCATGGTCAGCGGGTTGGCGAGGAAGGTCCTCGACACATGGCCGCCGAACGTTGCCCAGGACCAGAGGGCGACGAACAGCACGAAGAAGGCGAGGCCATAGGCCACGCGCTGCTTCGATGTCGTGGGCTCGAGAGGACGCATCAAATGATCCGGAAGTAGCTTATGCGCCGGTCCCGCCCGCTGTGTCGCGAGGTGGGACCGGTCCAAATGGTTGCTGCGTTACTTGATGAAGCTTGCGTCGTAGATGTCTTCGACCTTCGACGCGGCCTTGATGATGCCGACCTCGAGCAGGAGCTCGGCAGCGTCCTTGTTGAAGGTCAGGAAGTCGCCGGCGAAGAATTTCTGGTTGGCGGCCTTGTCCTGCCAGCGCAGGTACTTTGCCGAGTTGCCGAACTGCTCGCCGGTCTGCTTCACGTCAGCGCCCATGATCTCGTAGGACTTGGCCTGGTCCTTGGCGATCATGTCGAGCGCCTCGAAATAGCTGTTGGCAAGCGCCTGCGCCGCCTTCGGATTGTCGGTCAGGAATTTCGGCGTGCAGCCGAACGTATCCATCACGATCGGGTAGTCGAGCGTGGTCGCGATGATCTTGCCCTTGTCGGGAGCGGCGCGCACCGTCGACAGATAAGGCTCGTAGGTCATCGCGGCATCGTTCTGGCCGGAGACGAAGGCCTGCGCTGCGGCGGCCGGCTCCAGATTCACCACGGTGACGTCTTTCACCGTGAGGCCGTTCTTCTTCAGCATCCAGGCCAGCGCGAAATACGGAGAGGTGCCGGGCGCCGACGCCGCGACGGTCTTGCCCTTGAGGTCCTTGATCGCGGCGATGTCGTTGCGCACGGCCATGCCGTCGGCGCCATAGCTCTTGTCGAGTTGGAAGATTTGCTTGGTCGCGACGCCATTGGCGTTCCAGGAGATCCAGGTCTCGACCGTGGTGGCCGCGCACTGGATGTCGCCCGAGGCGATCGCGAGATGGCGGTCCTTCTGCGGAATCTTCTTCAGGGTCACGTCGAGGCCGTTCTTCTTGAAGATGCCGGCCTCCTTGGCGAGCGTCAGCGGCGCGAAGCCGGTCCATCCGGAGATGCCGACGCCGACCTTGACGTCATCCGCGAACGCGCCCGTGGACGCGAGCAACACTGCGATTGCGGGCAATAGCTTGAAGGAACGCATGATTGTCGACCCCTTGAACGATGGATTGAACCCAGTTGATGTCTTCACGTCAGTCGCGGCGGATTGCCGCATGAAGCATGTCGGCGGACGATGGCCCATGATGCATTGCATGAAATATGCCGCGCAAGCTGTCCTCAGCCTCCCTTGAAGCGGGCCACCAGGCGATGCGTCTCGCCTGGATAATGCAGCCGCACCGCCGTCAGCGTGCGCGCGCTGCGCCAGGTGTAGCGGTCGATCACGAGGCAGGGCGCCCCGACCGCGATGTCGAGCGCCTTTGCCGTGCGGTCGTCGGCGATGACGGCGCTGATCGTATGCTCGGCTTCGGTCCACGGCACATGGTGCAGCAGCCATGACCCCGGCGGTTCGCGGGCGAAGTCCGCGGTTGCAGCTTCCGGCACCGTGGAGAGATCGATCAGCCTGTCCTCGACGGCGAACGGCACATTGTCGGCGCTGTGCCGGCAGGCGATCGCGACTATCTTGCCGGCCGTGCTGACGCCGAGCCGGGCGCGATCGGCCGATGTCGCGGTACGGCGCCGGCATTCGATCAGCTGATAGCCGTAGCTGCGGCCGAGCGCGGTGATCTCGGCGCGGATGTCGGCGATCTTGAGCACCGCCGACAGATGCTGCGGACGGCGCACGAAGGTGCCGGCACGGCGCCGCCGCTCGATCAGGTCGGCCTGCGCCAGTTCCGACAACGCCTTGTTCACCGTCATGCGCGAGCAGCGATAGCGCGCCATCAGCTGGTGCTCGAACGGGATGCGATGCCCGGGCGGCCATTCGCCGGTCAGGATCCGCGTCTCGATGTCGAGCCGGATGCGCTTGTAGAGTGTCGGCTTGTTCGCCGCGCCGGGCTTGGCCTGGTCGGAGGCGAGGCTCATGCGACGAGCCTCCGCACGCTTGCATTGAACTGCTCGCGCGCCTTGTCGCGCAGCCGATGCCGTCCGCCCGCCACCACCTTGTCGCCGGCGGCCCAGACGCAATCGATCGCGTCGCTGCCGGTTGCAAACAGCCAGCCGTCGAGAACCGCATCGCCCGATCGTCCCGCGAGGGACGGATGCGCGGTGTCGAGGCTGACGATGTCGGCGCGCGCGCCGGGCGCAAGCCCGGCCTTGGTCCGTGCCAGAGCCTGCGCGCCGCCAGCGAGCGCCTGGTCGAACAGGGCGCGGCCGGTGGATGTGCCGGGACGCCCCGAGAGTACATTGCGCTCGCGGTGTTTCAGCCGCTGACCGTATTCGAGCTGGCGCAGCTCGTCGGCGACGCCGACCAGCACATTGGAATCGGTGCCGATGCCGAACCGGCCGCCCGCGGCGAGGAATTCGCGCGCCGAAAAGATGCCGTCGCCGAGACTTGCTTCGGTGACGGGGCAAAGGCCGGCAACCGCGCCGCTGCCGGCGAGTGCATTGACTTCCTGCTCCGTCATGTGGGTCGCGTGAATGAGGCACCAGCGCTGATCGACGGGCGCATGTTCGAGCAGCCATTGCACCGGCCGCTGTCCTGACCAGGCAAGGCAATCCTCCACCTCGCGCACCTGTTCGGCGGCGTGGATGTGGATCGGGTCCGCCCCGGCAAGCGGGATGATCGCCGCCAGCTCATCCGGCGCCACGGCGCGCAGGCTATGCGGAGCGATGCCGATGTTGGCGCCGGGAAGTTTTCGGATTGCCTCGCGCGAGGCGGCCATCAGCGCGGCGAACTGATCGACCGAGCAGATGAAGCGACGTTGCCCGGCATGCGGTGCGGCGCCGCCGAACGTGCTGTGAGCATAGAAACTTGGCAGCAGCGTGAGCCCGATGCCGGAGGCGTCGGCGGCCTCTGCGATGCGTATGGCCATCTCGGCGAGATTGGCGTAGGGCGCGCCGTCTCGATCATGATGCAGATAGTGAAACTCGCCGACACGGGTAAAGCCGCGCTCGAGCATCTCGACATAGAGCAGGGTCGCGACGGCTGTGACGTCGTCCGGCGTCATGGTCAGCGTGAAGCGATACATCGTCTCACGCCAGGTCCAGAACGTATCGGTCGTGTCGCCGCGCAGTTCGGCAAGGCCGGCCATGCCGCGCTGAAAGGCGTGGCTGTGCAGGCTCGCCAATCCCGGAACCGCCATTTGGTGACGTTCGTCGCCGGCGCCAGGCGCAACGCCCGCCGTCACCGAGGCGATCGCGCCATCGACAACGACGACTTGCACGTCATTGGCCCAGCCCGAAGGCAGCAGCGCGAATGCGAAATGCAGTCGTGTCATTTTTCCACGCCGGCTGGACAGAACCCGGACACGATTATATGTCTAGACATATAAGTCAAGCATCCCACCTCGAGGGGACGATCGCATGGCAGAGCGCTTCGACCGTATCTGGCACAACGCCCGGCTCGCCACGATGCGCAGCGACCGCACTGATCTCGGCGAGATCGAGCGGGGCCTGATCGCGGCGCGCGACGGCCGCATCGTCTATGCCGGCGTGCAGTCGGACTTTCCTGTGGATGCGGACGCCGTTGATCGGATCGATTGTGCCGGCCGCTGGATCACGCCTGGGCTCGTCGATTGCCACACCCATCTCGTCTTCGGCGGCGACCGCGCGCACGAGTTCGAGCTGCGCCTGAAGGGCGCGAGCTATGAGGAGATCGCGCGCGCCGGCGGCGGCATCGTCTCGACCGTTGCGGCGACGCGCAAGGCGACCGAGGCGGAGCTCGTCGCCGGCGCGCTGCCGCGGCTCGACGCGCTGATCGGCGAGGGCGCAACCACCGTCGAGATCAAGTCCGGCTATGGCCTCAATGCCGAGACCGAGATGCGGCAGCTTGCGGCGGCACGCAGCCTCGCCCGCCTGCGGCAGGTCGCGATCCGCACCTCTTTCCTCGGAGCGCATGCGCTGCCGCTGGAGGCCAATGGCGACAAGGACGGTTACATCGATCTGGTCTGCAACGAGATGCTGCCGGCCGTGGCCAAGGCCGGCCTTGCCGATGCCGTCGACGGCTTCATGGAGGGGATCGCGTTTTCCGGAGAGCAGACGGCACGGGTGTTCGAGGCGGCGCGTGCGCTCGGACTGCCGGTCAAGCTGCATGCGGATCAGCTGTCCAATCTCGGCGGCGCGGCGCTGGCCGCGAAATTCTCGGCGCTCTCGGCCGATCATCTCGAGCACACCGACGAAGCCGGCGCGGTGGCGATGGCGATGGCCGGCACCGTCGCGGTCCTGCTGCCCGGCGCGTTCTATTTCATTCGTGAAACGCACAAGCCGCCGGTCGAGCTGTTCCGTAGCCACGGTGTGAACATGGCGCTGGCGACCGATTGCAATCCTGGCAGCTCGCCGCTCACCTCGCTCCTGCTGGCGATGAACATGAGCGCAACGCTGTTCCGGATGACGGTCGCCGAATGCCTCACAGGGGTGACGCGGGAAGGGGCGCGCGCGCTCGGCATGCTCGCCGAGACCGGTACGTTAGAGGCCGGCAAGTGGTGCGATCTGGCGATCTGGGACATCGAGCGTCCGGCCGAACTGGTCTACCGCATCGGCTTCAACCCGCTGCACAGCCGGGTGTGGAGGGGGCAATGAGCGATCGGGATGCGCCTGTCGTCGTGACTCCCGGAACCGTCGGCCTCGACGTCCTGGTGCGCGTGCTCGCGGGCGCGCCCATCATGCTCGATCTATCGTGCTGGCCGCGCGTCGAGGCGGCCGCGGAGATCGTGGCGAAGGCGGCGCATATCGACGTTCCCGTCTACGGCATCAATACCGGTTTCGGGAAGCTGGCATCGACGCGCATTGCGCCCGATCAAACCGCGCTGCTTCAGCGCAACCTCATCTTGTCGCACTGCTGTGGAGTCGGTCCGAACACGCCCGAGCCGATCGTGCGTTTGATGATGGCGTTGAAAGTGATTTCGCTCGGTCGCGGCGCATCCGGCGTGCGCCGCGAGGTGATCGAGCAGTTGCAGGGCATGCTGGCGCGCGGCGTTTATCCGCTGGTGCCGCAGCAGGGCTCGGTCGGTGCCTCCGGCGATCTCGCGCCGCTCGCTCACATGACCGCGGTCATGATCGGGGAGGGACAGGCAATCCTTGATGGCAAAGTCGTGCCGGGCCGCGAAGCGCTTGCGGTTGCCGGCCTCGCGCCCTTGACGCTCGGCCCGAAGGAGGGGCTCGCGCTGATCAACGGCACGCAGTTTTCCTCCGCCTACGCCATCTCCGGTCTGCTGCGTGCGAATCGCCTGGCGTGCGCCGCGCTGGTGACCGGTGCGCTGTCGGTCGATGCGGCGATGGCGTCGACGGTGCCGTTTCGTCCCGAGATTCAATCTTTGCGTGGCCATGACGGGCAGATCGCTGCGGCCGCCGCCCTGACCGCGCTGCTTGACGGCAGCGACATCAGGCAATCGCATCTCGAAGGCGACGAGCGCGTGCAGGATCCCTATTGCCTGCGCTGCCAGCCGCAGGTCGCGGGTGCTGTGCTCGACCTGCTCGCGCAAGCCGCCCGCGGGCTGACCGTTGAGGCCAATGCCGTCACCGACAATCCACTCGTCCTGGTCGAGACCGGCGAAATCGTGTCAGGCGGCAATTTCCACGCCGAGCCGGTGGCGTTCGCCGCCGACCAGATTGCGCTCGCGCTTTCGGAGATCGGGGCGACCAGCGAGCGGCGGATCGCGACCCTCGTCGATCCCGCCCTGAACTTCGGCCTGCCGCCGTTCCTGACGCCCGAACCCGGCATCAATTCCGGCTTCATGATCGCCGAGGTGACGGCGGCGGCGCTCTATGCCGAGAACAAGCAGCGTGCGATGCCGTGCTCGATCGATTCGACGCCGACCAGCGCCAACCAGGAAGATCACGTCTCGATGGCCGCGCATGCTGCGCGCCGGCTGTCCGATATGGCCGACAATCTCGCCGCCATCCTCGGCATCGAACTGCTGGTCGCCGCGCAGGGCATCACGCTGCGCGCGCCGCACTCAACGAGCGCGCCGCTCGCTGCGGTCATTGCCGCGCTCCGAGAGCAGGTTCCGGCGCTCGCCGCCGACCGCTACATGGCTGACGATCTCGCCAGGGCGGCCGCTCTGATCGAAGCCGACGCGCTGCCCGCCGCTGCGATCGCGGTGCTTCCGACCGATCCATTTCCAAGACTGACTTAGAAGACTTGCTTAGCAGGAACATCCGTCATGAACCGCCGACTGGATAACGAACGCATCATCCGTGCTCCCCGCGGCACCGACATCAGCGCCAAGAGCTGGCTGACGGAAGCACCGCTGCGCATGCTGATGAACAATCTGGACCCTGATGTCGCCGAGCGCCCGAGCGAGCTCGTGGTTTATGGCGGCATCGGCCGTGCGGCGCGCGACTGGGAGAGCTTTGATCGGATTGCCGCGTCCTTGCGCAAGCTCGAAGGCGACCAGACCCTGCTGGTGCAGTCCGGCAAGCCGGTCGGCATTTTCCGGACCCATGCCGACGCGCCGCGCGTACTGATCGCGAATTCCAACCTGGTGCCGCATTGGGCAACGCTCGATCATTTCAACGAGCTCGACCGGCAGGGCCTGATGATGTTCGGCCAGATGACGGCAGGCTCATGGATCTATATCGGCAGCCAGGGTATCGTGCAGGGGACCTATGAGACGTTCGTCGAGGTCGGCCGCCGGCATTATAGCGGCAGTCTCGCCGGCAAATGGATCCTGACGGCGGGCCTCGGCGGCATGGGCGGTGCCCAGCCGCTGGCCGCGACGATGGCCGGCGCCTCGATGCTCGCGGTCGAATGCCAGCCGAGCCGCATCGAGATGCGGCTGCGGACGGGCTACCTCGACCGCCAGGCGGCGACGCTCGATGACGCGCTCGCAATCATTGCTGAGGCGGTCAAGAGCCAGAAGCCGGTGTCGGTCGGCCTGCTCGGCAATGCGGCCGAGATCTTTCCCGAACTGGTGCACCGCGGCGTGCGCCCGGACATCGTCACCGACCAGACCAGCGCGCATGATCCGATCAACGGTTATTTGCCGAAGGGATGGACACTCGCCGATTGGGAAACCAAACGCGCGGGCGACCCGAAGGCCGTTGAGACGGCAGCCAAGACCTCGATGGTCGATCACGTCCAGGCCATGCTGGATTTTCACGCGCAGGGAATCCCGACGCTCGATTACGGCAACAACATCCGCCAGATGGCCAAGGACATGGGCCTGAAGCAGGCGTTCGATTTTCCAGGCTTCGTTCCGGCCTATATCCGTCCGCTGTTCTGCCGCGGCGTCGGGCCGTTCCGCTGGGCGGCGCTGTCGGGCGATCCCGAGGACATCTTCAAGACCGATGCAAAGGTCAAGGAGCTGATGCCCAACGACAGCCACCTGCACAACTGGCTCGACATGGCCAAGGCGCGCATCAAGTTTCAGGGACTGCCTGCGCGAATTTGCTGGGTCGGGCTCGGCGACCGCCATCGGCTTGGCCTTGCCTTCAACGAGATGGTGGCGCGCGGCGAGCTCAAGGCGCCGATCGTGATCGGCCGCGATCATCTCGACAGCGGCTCGGTGGCGAGCCCGAACCGCGAGACCGAGGCGATGCGCGACGGCTCCGACGCGGTGTCCGACTGGCCGCTGCTCAATGCACTGCTCAACTGCGCGAGCGGCGCCACCTGGGTGTCGCTGCATCACGGCGGCGGCGTCGGCATCGGCTATTCGCAGCACGCCGGCATGGTGATCGTCGCTGACGGCACGCCGGAGGCCGCGCGCCGGCTCGAGCGTGTGCTATGGAACGACCCGGCGACAGGCGTGATGCGCCACGCCGACGCCGGCTATGACACGGCGGTCGAATGCGCGCGCGCCAACCGGCTCGATCTGCCTAGCCTGCGCTGATAGGACCTCCTCGATCGGGAGTTGCGGCATCTCCCGACCGGGGCGCAGCTTAACGAGCAATCCCGTTGCAGCTCTCAACCTTCCGGTTGATGTACGCGAGGTGACCGGCCGGACATGCCTTGATACGGGAAATCGGCGGTGCAGCTACCGGAGATAGGTGGTCCGTGGAGCGCTGCGTCTGTGACCCGTCGCGGGTGACACATTAGTCTGCCTGCTTTCGCGTCAGCTTCGCTGACAGGATGAGCGGCCAGGGTCCTTGTCTCGCGGCAGATGGCATGCAATCTTCCGCAGCCGGCAATGCTGTTCGAGAGCAACAAGAACAATAATCCCTCTCGTCCCTCCAATTCTGTCGAGGGCCTGATCATGTCGAACCTTACCCAAACGACATCCGCTCCGTGGCGGATAGGAGTGCTGTTCTCGCGAACCGGCTTCATGTCGGTCATCGAGGAGACCCAGTATCAGGGCACGCAACTCGCGATCGAAGAGGTGAATGAAGCGGGCGGCGTCTGCGGCCGCGAGCTGGTTCCCGTTGCCTATGACCCCGGATCGGACTCGGCCGCCTATGGTCATTACGCCAAGCGGCTGATGATCGAGGATCAGGTCAGCACGATCTTCGGCTGCTACACCTCGTCGAGCCGCAAGGCGGTGCTGCCGGTAGTCGAACGGCTGAACGGTCTGCTCTGGTATCCGACGCTTTACGAAGGGTTCGAGGCGTCGCCCAACGTCATCTACACCGGCGCCTCGCCGAACCAGAACAGCCTCGCGCTGTGCCGCTATTTGATGGATACGTTCGGAACGCGGTTCTATTTCGTGGGGTCCGACTACATCTATCCGCGCGAGTCCAACCGGGTGATGCGGGAGCTGCTCAAGAGCAACGGCGGCTCGGTGGTCGGCGAGCGCTATGTCAATGTTTACGCGCGCTGGCAGGATTTTGTGCCGATCATCCAGGATATCAAGCGTGTCAGGCCCGACGTGATCTTCTCGACCGTCGTTGGCGAGGGCACGGTGTTCCTTTATCAGGCCTATGCGAATGTCGGGCTCGATCCAAAGCAGGTGCCGATCGCCAGCCTGACCACGACGGAAGCGGAAATTGCCGCCATGGGCTTCGACGTCGGCGAGGGACACGTCACGGCCGCATCGTATTTCCAGGGCGTCGAGGGCAGCGCTAATAATGCGTTTGTGCAGCGCTTCAAGAAGCGGTTCGGCGCCGATATCTCAACCAACATGTGCGCCGAAGCATCCTATTTCCAGCTGCATCTGTTCGCGAAGGCGCTCGAGCAGGTCAATTCACTCGACACCGAAGTTCTCCGCTTGATGGTGTTCGGCACCAGCTTTGATGCACCGCAAGGTGCCGTCACCGTCAACCCGATGTCGGGTCATACCGACCTCTGGACCCGCATCGGGCGCGCCAACCGCCAGGGGCAGTTCGATGTCGTCAGCCAGTCGAAGGAGCCGGTGCATGCGGATCCGTTCCTGATCGGATATGGTCGTGCAACGCAAACAGGAAGCGTCCAATGAACGAAATGTCGCGTAAGCCGTCGCTGAGCCGAGACGTCGGCGGACGCAAGACCATGGTTCAGGAACTTGCCGATCTGTCGGCGGTGGTGGTCGCGCCGGTCGACGATCAGGTCGGCATGTTGCTGCGCGAGTTGCAGCGGTTCCGGATGCGGGTGCGGCAGGTCTGGCCGATGCCGGAGAGCGTGCCCGCCGATGCCGACGTGGTGTACTGCGAATATTCCCCTGATCTGGCGCGGCGCCTGCCATGGATTCCCGGCGACGCGCGCTCGGCGCTGGTTGTGATCCTGCCGGCGACGGAAACCGTTCACGCCGATGCGCTGTGTCATGCGACGCCGAACGCCGTGCTGCCGCGGCCGTTCACGCAGAATGCCGTGCTGTCCAGTCTCGTGCTGGCGCGCAGTCAATTTGGTTATGAACGGCGGCTTCGCAGCAAGATCGAGAAGCTCGATGACAATCTGCGCTCGATGCGCACGGTGGAGCGCGCCAAGGCGATCCTGATGGCGACGCGGCAGATGCCGGAAACCGAAGCCTATGGCTTCATCAGACGACAGGCGATGGATCGTCGCGTGTCGGCAAGTGCAGTCGCCGCGGCGATTGTTGACTCGTTCGAACTGCTTGGCTACGATCATCGACAGTAAGCCCCAATAGCGGGGCCGGCGGCGACAGCGCCGCCTTCAACCGGCAACAAAGCCCTCCCAATGCTCGCGTAAGCGCGCATCGGGAGGGCTTTTTGTTTTTTCAGTCCTGAAGGGAGCTAGGGATGAGCATTTCACGGCGGACTTTGCTGAGGAATACCGCGGCGCTGGGCGCGTTTGCCGGCACCGGACTGCCGCACATCTGGATCAAGAACGCCGACCTCGCTTACGCCGCCGGCGGCGAGATCAAGGTCGGCGTGCTGTTCTCGCTGACGGGAACGACCGCGATCATCGAGGAATCGCTCAACAAGGCGACGCTGCTCGCCATCGAGGAGATCAACGCCGCAGGCGGCATCAAGGGCAGCAAGATCGTGCCGATCGTCGAGGACCCCGCGTCCGATCCGGCGACCTTCTCGGAGAAGGCTCGCAAGCTCGTCGTCGGCGACAAATGCGTCAGTGTGTTCGGTTCCTACACCTCGGCAAGCCGCAAGGCGGTGCTGCCGGTGTTCGAGCGGCAGAACAATCTCTATTGGTATCCGACGCTCTATGAAGGCCGCGAGTGCTCGAAGAACGTCATCTACACCGGCGCGGTGCCGAACCAGCAGCAGGACGAGTTCGTGCCCTGGCTGGTCAAGAAGTTCGGCAAGAAGTTCTACCTGATCGGCTCCAACTACATCTATCCGAAGGAAGAGAACAACTACTGCAAGAAGCTGCTTGAGAAACTCGGCGGCGAGGTCGTGGCGGAAGAATATGTGCCGCTCGGCCATTCCGAATTCTCTTCCGTCATCAACAAGATCCGCTCGACTCAGCCGAACGTGATCTTTTCCACCGTGGTCGGCGATTCCGTGGTCGCGCTGCATCGTCAGTACAAGGCGGCCGGCCTCGATCCCGAGAAGATGCCGATGGCGAGTCTCACGACCTCCGAGAACGAAGTCGCTGCGATGGGCGGCGAGGCGGCCGCCGGTCACTTCACCTCGGCGCCTTACTTCATGGTGCACAAGTCGCCGGAGAACGAGAAGTTCGTCGAGGCTTACAAGAAGCGTTGGGGCGCCGACAAGGTGACGCATTTCGTGTCGGAGGCCTGCTACTTCCAGACCTACCTGTTCAAGCAGGCGGTCGAGAAGCTCGCGACCAGCGATCTCACGCCGCCGAACATCCGCGACGCGGTCAAGGGCCAGGAAGTGATTGCACCGCAGGGCAAGGTCCGGATCGAGCCGGAGAACCTGCACACCTGGCTGTGGCCCAAGATCGCGCAGGCGAAGTCGAACGGACAGTTCGAGATTCTCGTCGAGGCCAAGGAGTGGCTGAAGCCGGTGCCTTACGCGGCCTATCCCGGACAGTCATGCACCGAGAAGGGCTTGGTCGAGAAGAGCTGACGACGGGGGCTGACGAAGGCCGTCGGCGTGCGGCGCCGGCGGCCAGCGTCCCGAAACGAATGCTGCCTCTCGCACGAACGGGGGCGAGGGGCAGGGCGCACAACGCGAACATCGAAAGCGGATCCCGACGTGGACCAATTCATCGAACAAATCGTCACCGGCCTCAGCATCGGATCGATCCTGCTGCTGGTCGCGCTGGGCCTGTCGATCATCTACGGCTCGATGGGCATCATCAATCTCGCCCATGGCGAGTTCGTGATGCTGGGCGCTTACGCGGCCTGGGTGTTTCATACCTATCTCGGGCTCGGCCTGCTCGCGAGCCTGGTGCCGATCTTCTTCGTGGTCGCCGCGTTCGGCTGGGTCATTGAACGTTACGTCCTGAGCCTGCTCAACAACCGGCCGCTGGACACGATCCTTGCGACCTGGGGCGTCGGCATCATGCTGCAGCAGGCGGTGCGGCTGATGGTCGGCAGCGAACTGCGCTACGTGCAGCTGCCGCCGGCGCTGTCCGACAGCATGGACGTGTTCGGCATCTCGGTATCGTCCTATCGGGTGTTCCTGTTCGTGGTGTCGATCGCACTGTTCGTGGCGACCTGGTTGCTGATGAACCGCACCACGGTCGGAATGAAGCTACGCGCGATCATCCAGGACCGTTCCGTCGCTGCCTCGTTCGGAATCAACGCCAAACGGGTCTATGCGCTGACCTTCGCCTACGGTGCGGGCCTTGCGGGACTGGCTGGCGCGCTGGTGTCGCCGCTGAAGAGCGTGTCGCCCGATATGGGCACCGGCTATGTGGTCGATGCCTTCATGGTGGTGGTGCTCGGCGGCGTCCAGAGCCTCGCCGGCACCGTGGCGAGCGCCTTCATCCTCGGCGAGCTCTCCGGCGGCATTGCCTTCCTGCAGAACGACACGGTGGCCAAGGCAATCGTGCTGCTCGCCATCGTCGTGCTCATCCGTTTCCGCCCCGAGGGGCTTTTCACCGCACGCGTGCGGGCCTGAGACAGATCGCTCATCTATGCCGTCGCATGTTTCTAACTCCAGCGGATTGCAGCGCCTGATCGCGCAGCTTGCGCCTCTGCTGATCGTCTGCGCCGTGGTGTTCGCGCTGCCGGTGCTGCTCAACAACGACTTCCTGCTCAACAAGGTCGCGCGTTATCTGGTGCTGGGCATCCTCACGGTGTCGCTCGGGCTGTCCTGGGGATTCGGCGGCATCCTGAATCTCGGCCAGGCGATGAGCTTCGGGCTCGGCTCCTACGCCATGGCAATGGCGCTCAAGCTCAAGACCGTGCCGGTGCATACCGGAGCGAGCGGACTGCCGGACTTCATGGTCTGGAATAATGTCCAGCATTTGCCGTGGTTCTGGGAGCCGTTCCGCTCGCTGACCTTCGCGATCGCCGCCGGCCTGATCGTGCCGGCGCTGGTTGCGGCGGCGCTCGGCTGGTTCATGTTCCGGGGCCGCGTCACCGGCGTCTATGTCTCGATCATCACGCTCGCCACCATGGTGGTGATCAATCTCGTGATCATCGACCAGCAGAGCTACACCGGCGGCTTCAACGGCATCACCGATCTCGCCCAGCTCGAGATCTTCGGCGTCGCGTTCGATGCCTATGGCCGGGCTACCTATTATCTCGTGGCCAGCTGTGTCCTGCTCAGCCTGCTTGTCGCCTTTGCCTTCACGAGAACCAAGGCCGGACTGATCGTGCAGGCGATCCGCGACCATGAGAGCAGGGTGCGCTACTTCGGCTACGACGTCGCGCTCTACCAGATCTTCGTGTTCGCGCTGTCGGCGGCGATCGCGGGCCTTGCCGGCATGCTCTACACGGTGGTGATGGAGTTTGCCTCGCCGACCTTCCTCGGCGTGCAGCTCTCTCTTTCGGTGGTGGTGTGGTGCGCGGTCGGCGGCCGGCAGAGCCTGGTCGGTGCGTTCCTTGGCGCAGTGCTGGTGGCGGGCATGCAGGGCGCGCTGTCGGAGTCAGCGGCGTTCCTGGAAACCTGGACGCTGGTGATGGGCGCGCTGTTCGTGCTCGTGGTGCTGTTTTTGCCGAAGGGGCTCGCCGGCCTTGCGCAGGTCGTGCTGCGCTGGATCGTGCAGCGCCGCCATGCGGCCGCGGGCGGGGTGGCGCAAGGCGTCGGCCAGACGGAGGGCAGCACATGAGCTCCCATCTCGATCTCCGCGACGTGTCGGTCAGCTTCAACGGCTTCAAGGCGCTCAATTCACTCAACATGAGCGTGCGCAAGGGCGAGCTGCGCTGCCTGATCGGGCCGAACGGCGCGGGCAAGACCACCGCGCTGGACATCATCTGCGGCAAGGTCAAGCCGAGCGCCGGCACGGTGAGCTTCGATGGCACCGCGCTGCAGGATCTTGAGGAATACGAAATCGCCCGCGCCGGCGTCGGCCGCAAATTCCAGGTGCCGAGCGTGTTCCGCGAGCTGTCGGTCTCCGAGAACCTCGAAGTGGCGCGGGCGCGTCGCACCTCCGTGCTTGGCAATTTGCGCTGGAACATCGGCAATTCAGGACGCGAGCATGTCGAGCGTCTGGCCGAGCTGGTCGGGCTCACCGAGCAGCTCGACCGGCCGGCCGCCTATCTGTCGCACGGTCAGACCCAGTGGCTGGAGATCGGCATGCTGGTCGCCCAGGACGCCGAGCTGATCCTGATGGACGAGCCTACCGCGGGCATGACGGCGCAGGAAACCCGCAAGACCGCCGAACTGTTCGCACGGCTGAAGGGCAAGCACACGCTGATCGTGGTCGAGCACGACATGGGCTTCGTCAAGGCGATCGGCGACATCATCTCCGTGATGCATATGGGCCAGATGCTGGCCGAGGGCACCGCGGCAGAAGTCGAGGCGCATCCGGAAGTGCGCCGCGCCTATCTCGGATCGGGAGGCATCAGCCATGCTTGAGCTGACCGACGTCGACGCCTTCTACGGCAACAGCCGCGCCCTGCAGGGCATCAACCTGATGGTTGGCAATGGCGAATTCCTCTCGGTGCTCGGCCGCAACGGCGTCGGCAAGACCACGCTGATGCGCAGCATCCTCGGCCTGATGGACCGGTGCACCGGACGGCTATCGCTCGACGGTGCCGACATCTCGCCGCTGCGGACCTATCAGCGCGCCAAGGCCGGTATTGCCTACGTGCCGCAGGGCCGCGGGATTTTGCCGCGCTTCACCGTGCGGGAGAACCTGACGCTCGGAACCTTCGCGGCGAAATCGGCCAACGGAATCGAGGAGTGGGTGCTCGAGCTGTTTCCGGTACTCAAGGACTTTCTCAATCGCTATGGCGGCAATCTCTCCGGCGGCCAGCAGCAGCAGCTTGCGATCGCGCGGGCGCTGCTGGCCAAGCCCAAGGTCATCCTGCTGGACGAGCCGACCGAGGGCATCCAGCCGAACATCGTCGAGCAGATCGAGGACGTGATCGTCAGTCTCAATCGCGAGCGCGGCATCACGGTCGTGCTGGTCGAACAGAATGTCGCGTTCGCGCGGCGCGCGTCTCACCGCTTCGCGCTGCTCGAAAAGGGACGCGTCGTCGCCAAGGGCGCGATCGGTGAGCTCACCGATGATCTCATCCAGCTGCACATGGCCGTGTAGCGGGAATTATCGCTCAGGAAAGGGAGTCGAGACATGTTGCATGGAGACATATCGAGCAGCAAGGACACGGTCGGCGTTGCCGTGGTGAACTACAAGATGCCGCGCCTGCACACCAAGGCCGAGGTGCTGGATAACGCGCGCAACATCGCCAAGATGGTCGAGGGCATGAAGCTCGGCCTTCCGGGCATGGACCTTGTGATCTTCCCGGAATACTCGACCCACGGCATCATGTACGACTCCAAGGAGATGTACGAGACGGCGTCGTCCGTGCCGGGCGAGGAGACCCGCATCTTCGCCGACGCCTGCCGCAAGGCGAAGGTCTGGGGCGTGTTCTCGCTGACCGGCGAGCGCCATGAGGAGCACCCCAACAAGGCGCCGTACAACACCCTGATCCTGATGAACGACAAGGGCGAGATCGTCCAGAAGTATCGCAAGATCATGCCGTGGGTGCCGATCGAGGGCTGGTATCCCGGCGATTGCACCTACGTCTCGGACGGGCCGAAGGGGCTGAAGATCAGCCTGATCATCTGCGACGACGGCAACTATCCGGAGATCTGGCGTGACTGCGCGATGCGCGGTGCCGAGCTGATCGTGCGCTGCCAGGGCTACATGTATCCGGCCAAGGAGCAGCAGATCCAGATATCGAAGTCGATGGCCTGGGCCAACAACTGCTACGTCGCGGTCGCCAACGCCTCTGGCTTCGACGGCGTCTATTCCTACTTCGGCCATTCCGCGCTCATCGGTTTCGACGGAAGGACGCTCGGCGAGTGCGGCACGGAGGAGAACGGCATCCAGTACGCGCAGCTCTCGGTGTCGCTGATCCGCGACGCCCGCCGCAACATGCAGTCGCAGAACCATCTCTTCAAGCTGATGCACCGCGGCTATACCGGCCTGATCAACTCCGGCGACGGCGATCGGGGGCACGCGGTCTGCCCCTACACCTTCTACAAGAACTGGATCACGGACCCCGAGGGCACCCGGGAAATGGTCGAGGCCATGACCCGTCCGACTGTCGGAACCGACGAATGCCCGATCGAGGGCATTCCGAACCAGAAAGTCGCACATCGTTGAGTGACATCGATAATCGGCGCCGGCGCGATGTTTCGCGCCGGCGTGGTTCGATGCAACGGCGGACACTTCCTCGCGGAGGAAACAGGGGGGACATCATGAGCGGTCAATCGAATAGCGGGCTGGTTCAGCAGACCGAAGGGCAGATCGACGACCTTCTCGGCCATGAATTCGAGCACGAGCCGGTGCCGATGAGCGCCCGGCGCAGCGCCTTCTCGGTCACGATGGTGTGGCTGGGCTTTCCGATGATCATCACCGGCGCGATGACCGGATCGCTGTTGGTGCTGGGCATGGGGTTCAAGAATGCACTGGTGGCGATGATCGTCGGCAATTTGATCATGTTCGCCTATGTGGGCGCGCTCGGCCTGATCGGCACCCGGCGCGGCATGAACTTCGCGCTGATCGCGAGTATCGTGTTCGGAAAGAAGGGCTACGTGCTGGCGTCGGGCCTGCTGTCGACCCTGCTGCTCGGCTGGTATGCAGTGCAGACCGGCATCACCGGCGCATTGATCTCCTCGACCTACGGCCTCAACTATGTGGCGATGACCATCGTCGCCGGCGTGCTCTATATCGGGATCACCTTCGTCGGCGTGAAGGGATTGCACTGGATCGGGCTGGCGTCGGTGCCGCTGTTTGTCGTGCTTGGCCTCTGGGTCGCGGCCGATGCCGCCTCGACCACGACGTCGGCGGCGATCTTCGGCTATGCCGGCAACAATGGCGTCGCCAGCATGTCGATGGGCGTCGGGCTTACGGTGGTGCTCGCGCTGTTCATCGACGCAGGCACGGTGACGGCGGACTTCAATCGCTGGGCGCCGAGCACGCGGTCCTCGCTGTTTGCCACGTTCAGCGCGTTTCCGTTCGCCAATCTGGTCGCGATGCTGGTCGGCGGCGTGATGACGGCGGCGCTCGCCGTGCCGAACGCCAACCCGTTCGGTGTCGACAACATGTTTGGCTACATGAACGGCAAGCAGCTCACCTGGCTCAGCATCCTCGCATTCATCTTCCTCTATGCCAATCTCGGCTCGGTCTGCTCGCATTGCCTGTACAACGCGGCCACCGGCTGGTCGCGCATCCTCGGGACCAATATGCGGCTGATGGCGGTGGTGCTCGGCGCGCTTGGCATCCTGGTCGCTGCCGGCAATGTCTGGGCGTTCTTCATCCAGTGGCTGTCGCTGCTCGGCATCCTCGTGCCGCCGATCGGTGCGATCATTCTGGTCGATCAGTATCTGCTACGGGCCGAGGCGCGCGCGGACGTCGACTGGCGTGCGAAGCCGTTCATCGCCTGGGGCATCGGGTCGCTGTTTGCCTTTGCGGTTGAAAACCTGATGCCGGGACTGTCCACTGCGATCTCCGCCGCAGTGGTCGCAGGCATCGTGTACGGTGCGATCGCACGGGTGGATTCTCCGACTGAAAAGGTGGCGCGTCCGGCGTAAGCGATCAGCTCGATCAAGCAAGAAGGGTACATCAATGAGCGTCGACTATCAGATCCATGATCTCGGCAATTTGACCTTGCAGCGCGGCGCGACCATTCGCGACTGCAAGCTCGCCTACAAGACCTATGGCCAGCTCAACGCAGCCAAGGACAACGTCATCGTCTATCCGACCTGGTACTCCGGCCAGCACTACGACAATGAATGGCTGATCGGACCGGGCAGGGCGCTCGACCCGGCAAAGTACTTCATTATCATTCCGAACATGCTCGGCAACGGGCTGTCGTCGTCGCCGAGCAACACGCCGGAACCGTATAATGGACCGCGTTTCCCGCAGGTGACGGCCTATGACAATGTGCGCGCCCAGCATCGGCTGGTGACCGAGAAATTCGGCATCAAGCACATCTGTCTCGTGGTCGGCTGGTCGATGGGCGCGCTGCAGACGTTCCATTGGGGCGCGCTCTATCCGGATATGATGGATCTGTTGGCGCCGTTCTGCGGCTCGGCCAAATGCTCGCGGCACAACTTCGTGTTCCTCGAAGGCGTCAAGGCGGCACTCACGGCGGATGCTGCGTGGAAGGAAGGCTGGTACACCGACAAGCCGGCCCGCGGCCTGCGCGCCGCCGCGCGTGTCTATGCCGGCTGGGGCTTTTCGCAGGCCTTCTATCGCGAGCAGCTCGACATCAAGACGCTGGGCTATTCGTCGCTGGAGGATTTCCTGGTGGCATTCTGGGAAGGCTTCTTCCTGCCGAAGGATCCCAACAACCTGCTGACCATGCTGTGGACCTGGCAGCACGGCGACATCAGCGACAACGAAATCTACAACGGCGACTTCAAGGCCGCGCTGCGGGCGATCAAGGCCAAGGCCTATGTCATGCCGGGTCAGACCGATCTCTATTTCCCGCCGGAGGACAGCGCGTTCGAGGTCGAGAACATGCCGAACGCCAAGCTCGTGCCGGTACCGTCGATCTGGGGCCACTTCGCCGGCGGGCCGGGGACCAATCCGGTCGATGTCGACTTCATCGACAGCAAGCTCAAGGAGCTGCTCGCATCGTGATATCGACCGGTTGCGAACGGCTGCCTGCGCGATCATGGGAGGCGTGAGCTTGTCCAATCCCGCTTTGCTGCTTGATCAATACCGCATCCGGGAAGAGCCGTATTACCGGCCGCTCAAGGATGAGGTCGAACTGTTCGGTGCGGCCTATGCCAACCGCATGCCGGTGATGCTGAAAGGGCCCACCGGCTGCGGCAAGACCCGCTTCATCGAATATATGGCGTGGCGGCTCGGCCGCCCGCTGATCACGGTGGCCTGCCACGAGGACATGACGGCGGCGGATCTGGTGGGGCGCTGGCTGCTCGACGCAGAGGGCACGGTGTGGAGCGACGGGCCGCTCACCACAGCGGTGCGCCTTGGCGCGATCTGTTACCTCGACGAGATCGTCGAGGCGCGCCAGGACACGACGGTCGTGATCCATCCCTTGACCGACGATCGTCGTGTGCTGCCGCTGGAAAAGCGCGGTGAATTGATCCACGCCCATTCCGACTTCCAGCTCGTGATTTCCTACAATCCGGGCTACCAGAGCGCGATCAAGGACCTCAAGGAATCCACCAAGCAGCGCTTCGCGGCGCTGGATTTCGGCTATCCTGATCGGCCGGCCGAAACCGAGGTGGTGTCGCGCGAAGCCGGTATCGAGCCGAACCTCGCCGATCTCCTGGTGAAGATCGCCCAGCACAGCCGCAACCTGAAAGGCCAGGGGCTCGACGAAGGTGCCTCGACCCGGATGCTGGTCAATGCCGGCCGACTGATCGGATGCGGCATCAGCCTCGAAAAGGCCTGCGAGACCACGATCGTCGTTCCCCTGACCGATGATGCGGACACCAGGAACACGTTGCGCGACGTGATCTCGGCCTGTGGGTAAGTGGAAGATTGCAGGTGGCGGTCGCGCAAATCAGTTCGCTCGATAGCTTCCGGTCCGGACGTCGGCTTGCGGCACTCTTGCGCGGCCATGACGATGTAGCTGCGGCGGTGCAGACAGCGCGTACCGCTCTGCAGCGAACTGGTTGGTTCGATCACCTGGCGGTCTGGGACGAGGCCGTGCACGCCCTGTTCGAGGCCAATCTCGGTCAAGCCGTGGTGCAGGGTTTTCTGCGTCTATCGGAGCAATGGCCGGCGCAGCGATCGGCCGATGATCTGATCGCGATCGGCCGCGCGGTCAGGGACATCGGCTGCGGTGCCGGAAGCCGCGTCGCCCATGCCTTGCTGACCGAATTGTCCAAGGTGCTGCCCCGGCTTGCGGGTGCAGGAGAACTCACCGCGGTTCTCGCCGCGCTCGACGAACTCGCAGCCACCGGGCCGGAGTCGGCGGGGCTCGCGATCGGCCGGCTGGGGCAGTTTCTGACGCATGCCGGCGGCGAGGAGTTTGCGGCGTGGGTCTCCGCTGGCTTGCGCGCCAGTGGCAGTCGCGCATCGCGCCGCCGCGCCTATTTCGCGCTCGACGATCAGCTTTCGGCGCAGCTGTTCGCAGCCGGTCGGAGCGGGGATGATTTCGCGCGGCTGGAGAAGCGCCTCGCTGCAACCACGATCGCGTTGTGGAACAGAAAGCCGCGTTTCCGCAAACTTGCCGTTGCACCGACGCCGGTGCCGCGGCGGACCTCGCTCGCCGCCGGCCTCGTCGGTCTTCCGCAGACCTTTCCCGGCTTCGAGGGCGAGGCGGCCGACGCCGTCTATCTCGCGGCGGTCGCGCATGCCGGCGCGCATCTGGTGCATTCCACCGTCCGCTTTCCGGTGCGACGACTGAAGGCGCTGCAGATCGCGCTGGTCTCGCTGATCGAGGATGCCCGGGTCGAGGCGCTGGCGCTCTACCAGATGCCGGGGCTGCGCCGGCTGTGGCTGCCATTTCACAGCGCCACGCCAGCCGGCCAGGCAACCGCAGCCGGACTGATGATGCGGCTGGCGCGGGCGCTGATCGATCCCGATTATCAGGATCCGGATGCGTGGGTGACCAAGGGGCGGACGCTGTTTGCCGCTGCCGCCGGCCGCTGGACCGATCCCGCCATCAGCCGCGAGATCGGTGGTTTGCTCGGCAACGACATCGGGCAGATGCGGCTGCAGTTCAACGCCAAGAGCTACGTCGTCGAACCTGCCTATCGCGACGACAATCTGGCGCTGTGGGATTTCGGCGACCAGCGGGACAGTCCGGCCGAGACGATCGAACTTGCCGTCGATTCCGTCCGGATCGAGCGGCGCGACGATGCGGGTGGTCAGCCGGCCGACGACAACGCCAGGCCGGACGAGACGCTGCGCGCGAAGGCCAGCGCGGTAACGCTGCTGGACGGGTTTCCGGTCGCGACCTACCCGGAATGGGACTATGCGGCGCGTACCGAGCGGCCGGACTGGACCACGATTCTGGAAGCCGATGCCGCCGTTTCCGCACAGCCCTTCGATTCCTCGACGGACGCCGACGCGATGCGCTGGATCACGGAGTTGACCCGCGACGCGTCGATCGGCCGCCGGATCAGACACAAGGGCCAGCGCGACGGCGACGCGCTCGACATCGACGCGGCGATCGCCCTGACAATCGAGCGGCGCACCGGCAATATCAGCGAGCCCAGGGTCTACCAGCGCGATGCGCCGGGACCGCGCGATCTCGCCATCCTGCTGCTCTTGGACCTGTCGCAATCGACCGCCGACCGTGACCGCCGCGGCCGGACGGTCCTCGACGTCGAACGCAAGGCGGCTGCGATCATGGCGGCGGCGGTCGAGGCCGCCAATGATGCGATCGCGGTGCATGGTTTCAGCTCCGACGGCCGCGAGCGCGTGCGCTATCTGCGCATCAAGGGCTTTGCGGAGCCGATGGATGCCGTGGTTCGCGCGCGTCTAGCCGGCCTTGGTAGCAGCCATTCCACCCGGCTGGGCGCGGCATTGCGCCATGCCGGGGGCTACCTCGCGGAACGACGCGCGTTCCGGAAAGTGCTGCTGGTTCTGACCGACGGCGAGCCGTCCGACGTCGACGTGCCGGATGCGCAATATCTCGTCGAGGACGCCCGCCGGGCCGCGCAGCAGCTGCGGCGGCGCGGCACCGATATCTTTGCCTTCGGCATCGGTGAGCACAGATTTCCCCAGCTCGATCGGATTTTCGGCGAGCGCTATGCGCTCCGGGTGCCGCGCATCGAGGTGTTGCCGCAACGGGTGATGCAGCTCTACGCGGAACTGAAGAAATAGACGACCGGCTCTAGCCCGTTGCCCGGGGCAGGGAGCCCTTTGCGGTGATCTCCGCCGAGAGTTCCTCGATCGTCTTGCGCTGCTCCATGGCGGCGCGGCGGATCAGCGCAAAGGCCGCCGGCTCGGCCAGCGCATGGCTGTGCATGACCTGAAGGACCGCGGCAAGCACGACGCGGCGGGATCGCAGCCGCTGCTCCAGCTTGAGCACCTGCTGCTTGAGCTCGCTGGTGCGCTCGCTTCGCTCGAAAGCCAGGACGAGCGCGGCATAGATGCCGGCCGATCGCAGCGGCTTCACCAGGAATGACGCCGGATCGAGGTCGAGCACCAGCTTCAGACGGCTTGGCGTCTCGGTGCCGAGCAGGGCGATGACCGGGCTTCGTCCAAGCGACGTCTGCTGTGCCGGCGAGGTGAGCGGCAGGAACTCGTCATCGATCAGCGTCACGTCGGGAAGGCAGTCGATACTGGCACCGGGCTCCCATATGACGATCTCGATCCCGAGGCGCTCGAACTGCCGCCTGACGATCGAGGCATCGCGCTCATCCTTGATGGCGACGAGCGCCTTGCGGCCCCGCAGCGAAAATGAAGACGGTTTGCTCATTTCACAACCCGCAAATGCGGCGCATTCGGCAACGTTCCATCCCTTGCCGGGCTGGCGGCGATGTCGAGCTGCGTCAGATAGGGATCCGGTCTAACCGGCGCTTCAGCTTCCCAGAAGATGTCAAACTGTCCTTCGGCGTTCGAGACGGCCAGCCGCGGCGTCAGGACGCAGTGGTTGTTGCTGCCGTCGATCCAGACCGGACCTTGCGGCGAATTGTAGCGATGGCCGGCCGCGGCGCGCCGCACCTCGCCGATATCGGATGTGCCCGCGCGCTGCAGCGCCCGGGCCAGCAGATAGACCGCGACATAGGCGGATTGCCCGTCGACGGACGGGCTGCTGTGCTCGCCGTGGCGCGCCTTCCAGCGCGCCACGAAGGCCCGGTTCTCGGGCAGGCGAATGCTCTCGAAATAGGCCGACGATGTGATGCATCCGGCCGATGCAGGACCCGCGATCTTGAGCTCGGGCTCGCACAGGCTGCAGCTCAGCATCGGGATCTCGAGGCCAGCCGCGGCGGTCGCCGCATGAAAGGCGCGGATGAAGTCGTAACTCGAACTGCCGACCAAGGTGTTGAAGACGACCGGCGGCCGGCGCCGCACGATCTCGTCCACGATGTGCGTGACCGCGCTTTCACCAAGTTCGAGCAGGCGTTCGGCGAGAATGCGTCCTTTGGCCGCCGTCACCAGCTCGCGGGTGACGCGATTGGTTTCCCAGGTCCAGACGTAGTTGGAGCCGACACAGAAGATCTCGCGCGACAGATTATCGAGCACGTAACGCACCAGCGGCAGTACGTTGTGATTGGGTGAGGCGCCTACATAGATGACATTGTCGGAGCATTCGAACCCCTCGTAGCGCGCCGGATACCAGAGCAGGCGGTCGGTACGCTCGACGATCGGCAGCACCTGCTTGCGCGAGGCCGAGGTGTAGCAGCCGATGATATGCTCGACGCCGACGTTGCGAATGAGGTCGTCGCAGACCGTGTGGTACTCCGAAATGATTCCGCGGGGATCGCGGACATGCGCCGATATCGCGAAGTCGAATTCGTCCTGATTGTTGATTTCGTCGACCGCCATCATGGCGCTCTTCAGGATCTCGCGTCCCATGGCCTGATAGGGCCCGTGCTGCGAGCAGATGATGCCGACTGGAATGGAGGGCTTGGTCATTGAGTACTTTCGGCCGCGCAACGCATCAAGGAAATCATCTTCGCAGAGGTCGGTGCAAGAGGTCATGCCGATTTGCTGCGCATGCACCTCGCGAAATTTGTGCAGCCAGCCTCGTTGACAACGCGCTGCACACCTCCTTAGAATTTTCTCCTACAGGGCTTCCTGTCGAACCTTGCGTGCGTCGATCTGGCCGATGACGTCCCGATCGCCGCGCAGAGTGCTCCGTTCGACCCCGGACCCATGCGATAGTTCATAGCTGCGGCATTTGGGCCATTCGTCACCTTCGTTTCGGAGGGGCGGGTGGCTTTTTGCTTTTGCCGCTAAACAAATTGGCGACACGTCCGTGCCGCCAAGCCGGAGGCGCATGCGCGGTGATGGGCAGTGCCTGCGCTTGCGTCATGTCAAGTGCGGGGATGAGAAACGATGCCGACGACGGATCTTCACTATCTCGGGCTCATTGAGATCGGGCAGCAAATCCAGGCCAAAAAGCTCTCGCCGGTCGAGGTGACGAAGGCGATGCTCGGGCGGATCGAGCAGCTCGACGGCAAGCTCAAGAGCTACGCCTATGTGATGGGCGAGGCGGCGCTGGCCGAAGCGGCCGCAGCCGAGAAGGACATCGCATCCGGCAAGATCAAGGGACCGCTCCACGGCGTGCCGATCGCCGTCAAGGATTTGTGCTGGGCCAAGGGCGCTCCGGCCGCGCATGGCATGACCATTCACCGGGACTTCCGGCCGAGCGAGGATGCCACGGTCGTCGCGAGATTGAAGGATGCCGGCGCTGTCATCCTCGGCAAGCTGCAGCAGACCGAGGGCGCCTATGCCGACCATCACCCGAAGATCGATCCGCCGAAGAATCCGTGGAATGCGGATTTGTGGTCGGGCGCATCGTCGAGCGGTTCCGGCGTCGCCACCGCCGCGGGGCTTTGCTTCGGCTCGCTTGGCACCGATACGGGCGGCTCGATCCGTTTTCCATCGGCCGCCAACGGCATCACCGGGCTGAAGCCGACCTGGGGACGCGTGAGCCGTTATGGCGCGTTCGAACTCGCGGCAACGCTCGATCACATCGGGCCGATGGCGCGCAGCGCGGCCGATTGCGGCGCGATCCTCGCCGTGATTGCCGGCCAGGATCCCAAGGACACCACCTCCGTGCCGCTGCCTGTGCCGAACTATCTCGCCGGCCTGTCCGGCGATTTGCGCGGCGTGACGATCGGGGTTGATCGGCGCTGGACCATCGAAGGCACCGACGAGGCTGCCGGCAAGGTGCTCAGCGAAGGGCTGCGCGTTGCTGCCGATCTGGGCGCGAAGATCAAGGACATCACGTTTCCTGATCCCAAGGCCGTCATCGAGGACTGGTTCCCCTTGTGCGGCATCGAAGTGGCGGTCGCGCACGAAGAGACCTATCCCGCACGCAAGGACGAATATGGTCCGGCGCTCGCCGGCCTGCTCGATCTCGGCCGGGCGCAATCCGGCATGAATTACCAGAAGATCGTGCTGCGGCGCGAAGCGTTCCGCGGCGCGGTGCGGCTGTTGTTCGAGACGGTCGATCTGATCGCCGTTCCGGCCCAGGCGTTCGCTGCGCCGACATTGGCCAAGATGGCGGCGCTGGGTGAGGATCCGTCGCTGATTACCGGGCTGCTGCGCTTCACCTGTCCGTTCGACATGACCGGCAGCCCAACCGTGACGCTTCCCGGTGGCTTCGCGCCGAACGGCGGGCCCGTCGCCTTCCAGTTCGTGGGCCGTCACTTCGACGAAACAAGCCTCGTTCGCGCGGGCGATGCCTTCCAGCGCGTCACCGACTGGCACAAGCGCCATCCCGCGATCTGAATTGGGGAGCCGACCGCATGACCGAAGATTGGTTGAAGAGTTCCATCATGGCCAAGCGCGCCCTTGCCAAGGGCGCGACCGGTACGACCCATAGCCTGACGATCGAGCAGCAGGGCGGCTTTCATTACGTCTATGGACCCTATGCCAAGCCGACCCTGTCGATCGATCCGGGCGGGGTCGTCGTTGTCGAAACCGAAGACGCCTTCGGCGGCGTGCTCACCAGCGAAAGCGACAGCCCTACGGCGAAGCTGAACTTCCCCTATCTGAACCCGCAATGCGGGCCGATCGCGGTCAAGGGCGCCAAGAAGGGCGATTGCCTCGCCGTCTATATCCGCGACGTCGAGACCCGCGGCGCGCAGCCGGCCGGAACGACCTGCATCATTCCGGAGTTCGGCGGCCTGGTCGGGACCGCATCCACGGCGCTGCTCAACCCGCCGCTGCCGGAACGCGTCAGGAAGCTGCATGTCGACCGCAACGGCGTGCGTTGGAACGACAAGATCACGCTGCCCTATGAACCGTTCATCGGCACGATCGGCGTCTCGCCAGAGATCGAGGCGATCTCCTCGCTGCAGCCCGATTATCACGGCGGCAACATGGACCTGCCCGACGTTGCACCGGGCGCGATCATCTATCTGCCGGTGCATGCCGAAGGCGGGCTGCTCTATGTCGGCGACTGCCACGCCACGCAGGGCGATGGCGAGCTCTCGGGCGTCGCGCTGGAGCAGCGCGCGACGGTGACGCTGCAGATCGATCTGATCAAGAACTGGAGCTTCGCCTGGCCGCGGCTCGAGACGCGCGACTTCATCATGACGATCGGCAGCGCGCGCCCGCTCGAGGACGCGGCGCGCATCGCCTATCGCGAGCTCGTGCGCTGGATGAACGCCGATTACGGCTTCGACGAGATCGACGCCTACATGCTGCTCAGCCAGGCCGGCCGCATGCGGCTCGGCAACATGGTCGATCCCAAATATACGATGGGGGCGTCGATCCTGAAGAATTACCTCAAGGCGTGACTTCAAACATCCTTCAACGACAGAGGACATCGCGATGTATTCGGGGCGTATAGTCGGAATGGCTTTGCTTGGTGCAATGCTCGGGACCGCGGCAATAGGTGCCGCCCAGGCGGCGGAGCCGCCGCTGAAGGTCGGCTTGCTGGAGGACGTCTCCGGCGATCTCGCCTTCATGGGCATGCCGAAGCTGCACGGCTCGCAGCTGGCGGTCGAGGAGATCAACAAGAGCGGCGGCATTCTCGGCCGGCAGATCGAGCTGATTCATCTCGATCCCCAGGGTGACAATGCCCGCTATCAGGAGTTCGGCCGCCGGCTGCTCAATCGCGACAAGGTCGACGTGCTGATCGGTGGCATCACCTCGGCATCGCGCGAGGCATTGCGCCCGATCGTCGATCGCACCACCACGCCGTACTTCTATACGAACCAGTATGAAGGCGGTGTCTGCGATGCCAGCATGATCAGCATGGGTGCGGTACCGGAGCAGCAGTTCTCGACCCTGATCCCCTGGATGGTCCAGAAGTTCGGCAAGAAGGTCTACGTCATCGCAGCCGACTACAATTTCGGCCAGATCTCCGCGGAGTGGAACCGCAAGATCATGAAGGACCTCGGCGGCGAGGTCGTGGGCGAGGAATTCATCCCGCTCGGCGTGTCGCAGTTCGCGCAGACGATCCAGAACATCCAGAAGGCGAAGCCGGACTGGCTGCTGACGATCAATGTCGGCGCGGCGCAGGACTCGTTCTTCGAACAGGCAGCCGCGGCCAACCTCAACCTGCCGATGGGCTCTTCGATCAAGATCATGCTCGGCTTCGAGCATAAGCGGTTCAAGCCGCCGGCGCTCAACAACATGCATGCGACCGCGAACTGGTTCGAGGAGATCGATACCCCCGAAGCCAACGACTTCAAGAAGCGCTGGCACGCAAAATTCCCCGATGAGCTTTACATCAACGACATGGGCTACAACGCCTACAACGCGCTCTACATGTACAAGGCGCTGGTCGAGAAGGCCAAGTCGACCAAGCTCGAGGACATGCGCAAGGTGATCGCAACGGGTGATGCCTGCATCGAGGCTCCCGAGGGCAAGGTCTGCATCGACCCGAAGAGCCAGCATACGTCGCACCGCATGCGCCTGATCTCGGTCGGGCCCAAGCATGAGGTGACGGTGGAGAAGGACTACGGCACGATCCAGCCATACTGGCTTGGCGAGATCGGCTGCGACCTCACCAAGAAGAACGACAAGGACCAGTACACGCCGAGTCATCTCCCCAGCAAATCGTGACGCGCGCAGGCACGAATCTTGCTCGTGTTGTGCATCACGACTTCGAAACCGAAACCGGCGCCGCAATGATGCGGCGCCGCGATCAGGGAGACCGGAATGTCGGCTGAACTCTTCTCGGTATTCTATCAGTTCGCCGATGTCTTCGCGTTCCTCATCCTGTCGGCGGCGGGCCTGGCCATCGTGTTCGGCATGATGGGCGTCATCAACATGGCGCATGGTGAGTTCATCATGTGCGGCGCCTACGTCACCGTAGGGCTCGTGAATCTCGGCGTCCCGCTTCCGATCGCGCAGATCATGGCCGCGCTGACGGCGGGGATCATCGGCATGATCGTCGAGTACCTCGTCGTGCGGCGCTTCTACAAGCGACCGCTCGACTCGTTGCTCGCGACCTGGGGCCTCAGTCTGATCGTGACGCAGTCGATGCTGCTGATCGTCGGCTCCGCGGTGCGCGGTATCGGTACGCCGGAAGGAAGCTTTGCGATCGGCGGCTACACGTTTTCGACCTACCGGCTGGTGCTGTTTGCCTGTGCGGTAGCGGTGCTGGCGGGCCTCTACATCATCTTCATGAAGACGCGCTTTGGCGTGATCGCGCGCGCCACGATGCAGAATGCGGCGATGGCCAAGGCGCTCGGCGCGCGCACCGGGCGGATCTATTCCATCAGCTTCGGCATCGGCACCGCGCTCGCGGGGCTCTGCGGCGCGCTCTACGCGCCGACCATGACGCTGATCCCGACCATGGGCGCGACCTTTGTGGTCGAGAGCTTCGTCACCGTGGTGATCGGCGGCGCCAATGTCCTGCTTGGAACCGCGCCGGCCGCGGTGTTCCTGGCGATGATCCGAATGGCATTGAATGCCAGCTACGGGCAGATCATCGGCCAGATCGGCATGCTGTTTGCTGTCATCCTGATCATACGTGTGCTGCCCGAGGGACTATCCAGCGTGCTGGTTCGTCGTGGGCGCTAGACGGGAATTTCTGATGTTGAAGCTGCTCGAGGGCCCGCAGACGCTCGGACGCGGGAAGATCTTCTGGTCCTGCTTCCTCGCCGTGCTGGCCGGGGCGCTGATCTATCCGCTGTTCGCCGATTCCTATGATGTCGGCAATTTCGCCTACTTCCTGATCTGGATCTTCATGGCGCTCGGCCTCTGCCTGATGTGGGGATACGGCGGCATGCTGTCGTTCGGCCAGACCTTCTTCTTCGGCATCGCCGGCTACGGCTATGGCGTGCTCGCCATCAATATGGGCGGGGGAACGACCACGATCGCCGCGCTGGTTCTCTCCGTGGTCATCGCGATGATCGCGGCCGGGATCCTCGGTTACTTCATGATCTGGGGCGCCATCAGCGGGATTTTCTTCGGCATCGTGACGTTGTCGGCGACGCTAGTGCTTGCCTTCTTCCTCGGGCAGACCGCGGGGCCCGAATGGCATATCGGTCCGGCCCGGCTGAACGGCTTCAACGGCATGAAGGGAATGGACCCGCTCACGGTCGGCGACTTCGACATCGAGGGCTCGGCGCTCTATTACGTCATGATCGCGCTGATCGTGATCGTCTACATCGCGCTGCGCATGCTGGTGAACTCGAGCGTCGGCAACGTGATCGTGGCCACGCGGGAAAATCCGCAGCGCGCCGAGATGCTCGGCTATGACGTCCGCAAGTATCAGCTTCTGACCTTCGTGATTGGCAGCGGGCTCGCAGGCCTCAGCGGCGCACTGTACACGTCGTGGGGGCAGTTCATCACGCCATCCAGCATCGGCCTGCCGGCGGCGGCGATGCCGATCGTGTGGGTGGCGTTCTCCGGACGCAACGATCTGACCGCGACCTTGGTCGGATCGTTCCTGCTGCTGTTCGGCTTTCAGACCATCACGGTCTACAGCCAGCAGGCGGCGTTGGTGCTGATGGGCGTGCTGCTGCTCGCCACCGTGATGCTGGCGCCGCAGGGCTTTGTGCTCGGCATCGGCAAGCTCGTCGTCGATTGGTGGACCAGGCGTCGGCGCCGCGACGAAGCCCCCGCGCTGGCCGATACCGCCCGCCTGCAATCCGATGAGACCTGAATCATGGCGCTGGTCGATGTGAAAGGTGTCTCCAAGCGTTTCGGTGGATTGACCGCCGTCTCCGACGTCGACCTGACGGTCAATGCCGGCGAGGTGCACTGCCTGATCGGGCCCAACGGGGCCGGGAAGAGCACGCTGTTCAAATTGATCGTCGGGCTCTATCCGCCGACCACGGGCAGCATCTTCTTCGACTCGATCGATATCACCGCCGAGCGGCCCTACGCGCGGGTGCAGCGCGGCATGAGCATCAAGATGCAGGCGCCGAGCGTGTTCAAGGAGCTGCCGGTGCGGCAGAACATCCAGATCGCGCTGCAGGAACGCATTTCGGGCGCGGAATGCCGTGCTGAAGAGGAGCGGCTGCTCGCATTGTTCAATCTGGCTGACGATAGCGGCAAGCTCGCCGGTGCGCTTTCGCACGGCCAGCAGCAATGGCTGGAGATCGGGATGGCGCTGGCGCTGCAGCCGCAGCTGCTGCTGCTGGACGAGCCGACCGCCGGCATGTCGCCAGAAGAGACTTTCAAGACCGGCGAGCTGATCAAGTCGTTCAATGCCGAGGGCATGACCGTCCTGGTCGTCGAGCACGACATGGCGTTCGTGCGTCAGGTCGCCCAGCGCGTTACCGTTCTGCATCTTGGCAAGATCTTCGCGCGCGGCAGCTTGGAGGCGATTTTGGAAGACGAGAAGGTCGCGGAAATTTATCTGGGTAAGACTCATGCCCACTGATCGCATCCTGGAGGTGTCGGGGCTTTGGGCGGGCTACGGCGCGACGCCGATCCTGCAAGGCGTCAGCATGTCGGTCTCGCGCGGCGAGATCGTCGGCGTGATCGGCCGCAACGGCGTCGGCAAGTCGACCCTGATGCGGTGCCTGATCGGTCTGCTGCAGACCTGGCGCGGCACCATCAGCTTCATGGATCAGGATGTCACGCAGCTCGAGGCCGATGCGCGGGCGCGCGCCGGCTTCGGCTACATCCCGCAGGGTCGCGACGTGTTTCCGCAAATGAGCGTCGAGGAGAATTTGCAGGTCGGCGAGTTGATCGGCGGGCCCGAAGGCAAGAAGCTGCCCGAGCTCGTCTACGAGTATTTTCCACGCCTGAGGGAGCGCCGGCGCCAGATCGCGGGCACCATGTCGGGCGGCGAGCAGCAGCAGCTTGCGATCGGCCGCGCGCTGATCGGCAATCCGGCGCTGATGATCCTCGACGAGCCGTCGGAGGGCATCCAGCCGTCGATCGTGCAGCATATTTGCGAGGCGCTGAAATCGTTCCGAGCGGAGCTCGGGACCACGATCGTGTTCGTCGAGCAGAACCTCGACACCATCCTGGAGATCGCGCAGCGCTGCTACATCATGGAGAAGGGCAAGATCACGCGATCGCTGGCCGGTGAGGAGGTCAACGCGGACAACGTTCGCGCGCAGCTGTTACTGTGATCGACCGCGCGATGCGGTGAAGATCAGTGCGTTGCATAATTGATAATAATGGAGGGAATGGACATGGATCTCGGACTCAAGGGAGCAAAGGTTCTCGTTACCGGCAGCACCAAGGGCATCGGCAGGGCGATCGCCGACACGTTCGCCGCCGAGGGCGCCAATGTCGGCATCTGTGCGCGCAACCAGGGCGACGTCGACGCTGCGGTCACAGCGCTCAAGGCCAAGGGCGTTGCGGCGTTCGGTAGTGCCGTCGACGTCTCGAACGGGCCGGCCCTGAAGGCCTGGGTCGCCGATATGGCGTCCAAGCTCGGCGGCATCGATGTCGTGGTCGCCAATGTCAGCGCGCTGTCGATCGGGCAGGACGAGGAGAGCTGGGAGAAGGAATTCTCCACCGACATGATGGGGACGGTGCGCCTCGTCAACGCGGCGATGCCGTATCTGGAGAAGAGCGGCGCCGCCGCGATCGTCACCATCTCGAGCGTTTCGGGACGCGAGGTCGATTTTGCCAGCGGTCCCTACGGTACGTTCAAGGCGGCGATCATCCACTACACGCAGGGCCTCGCCTACCAGCTCGCGGCCAAGGGCATCCGGGCCAATTCGGTATCACCGGGCAACACCTACTTCGAGGGTGGTGTCTGGAACATGATCAAGGACGGCAATCCCGAACTGTACAAGACCGCACTGGCGCTCAACCCGACCGGCCGCATGGGCACGCCGCAGGAGATGGCGAACGCCGCTGTGTTCCTGGCGAGCAAGGCGGCGAGCTTCATCACCGGGACCAACCTCGTGGTGGACGGCGCGTTGACGCGCGGCGTCCAGTTCTAGGCGGGGCGCGCCGTCAGCAGAGCCGCGAGATCGCCGCCCGCGGCGGCGGTCCGGACAGGCATATTCCGATAACAGCAGGGCGTCAGATGTCAGCGGATTCATTGCACTACAGATCCATCACCGAAATCTCCGAGCTCATTCGCCGCAAGGAGGCGAAGCCGTCGGAGATCACCGAGGCAATGCTGGGCCGGATTGCGAAGCTGGATGGACAGTTTCACGGTTATGCGCTGGTCCTAGCGGAGCGAGCGATGGCCCAGGCCAAGCAGTACGACGCGGAGATCGCCAAGGGTGTCTGGCGTGGCCCGCTGCATGGCGTTCCGATCGGGCTGAAGGACCTCTGCTACACCTCCTTTGCACCGACCGCGGGCGGCACCACGATTCACGCTAAATTCGTACCGTCCTTCAATGCCACGATCGTGGACCGGCTCGAAGTCGCCGGCGCGGTGACGCTCGGCAAGCTGAAGATGACGGAGGGGGCCTATACCAGCCACCATCCTGCAATCCAGGCGCCGCTCAACCCGTGGAATGTGAACTACTGGGTCGGCTCCTCATCGACCGGATCGGGCGTCGCGACCGCGGCGGGGCTCTGCTACGGCTCGATCGGCAGCGACACCGGCGGCTCGATCCGCTTTCCGTCGGCGACCTGCGGGTTGACCGGGATCAAGCCGACCTGGGGGCGGGTCAGCCGCTACGGCGTCTTCCCGCTGGCCGACTCGCTCGATCACGTCGGGCCGATGTGCCGGAGCGCTGCGGATGCCGCGGCGATGCTCGGCGTCATCGCGGGCGCTGATATCAACGACCCGACCGCCTTGCGGGCTCCAGTGCCGAACTATCTGGCTGGAGCGGGCGACAGCATCAGGGGCCTCAGGATCGGTGTTGACCGCAGGTACACCCAGGAGGGCATCGACCGGCAGGTCGTCGCTGCGCTGGTGCAAGCCGAGCGCACGCTCGCCGATCTCGGCGCCGACATCCGCGAGGTGCATTTCCCGCCTTACCAGAAGCTCGTCAGCCAGTGGATTGCGATGTGCTCGGTCGAGACGGCTGAGGCGCATCTGGACACCTACCCGTCGCGCAAGTCGGAATACGGACCCGATCTCGCGCAGCTGATCGAGCAGGGCCGGGCGACGAGCGGCGTCGATATTGCCGCGATTCATCATGAACGGTTGAAGTTCAGCGGCAGCCTCGCCGCGATGTTCGAAGATATCGACCTGCTGCTGATCCCGACGATGCCGGTGCCGATCCCGACGCTCACCAAGATGAGCGAATACGGTGCCGACCCCAATGTCCTCCTGAGCATTCTGCGCTTCACGGCGGTGTTCGATTTCTCAGGCAGCCCGACCATTACCTTGCCGATGGGCATGGCCTCGGACCAGATGCCGCTCAGCATGCAACTGGTCGGCCCGCATCTGTCCGAAGACGTGCTGGTCCGCGCCGGCGCCGCGTTCCAGTCGGTGACGGACTGGCATGCGCGGCGGCCGCCGATCGAATAGGCACCGCTAGCCTGTCTTGTCGACATTCCAGAACAGCGGCACCGGCGCCCGGACGATGTCCTTCAGCGCCTTGCGCGTCGCGGCCGGTTGATTGTACTGCCCGGTCGGGACGTGGGTGACCACCTCGTAGGCGCGTGCCTGGATCTTGTCGGCCAGCGCCTTCTGGTCCGGCGGCGCCGCGGTTCGGGCAAAGCTGTCGCGCAGCCGCTCGAGCTCGGCGTCCTCGACCCAGCCGAAGAAGCCGCCGTTCTTGCCCTTGCCGTTGACGCAGGCGTTGCCGATCGGATTGACGAGGTCGGCGCTGGCCCAGGTCGAATGGTAGAGCGACCAGCCGCCCTCGGCCGGCATCGACTGTTTGGCGCGGCGTGCCACCACCGAACCCCAATCCATCGCCAGCAGGCTGACGTTCATGCCGATCGAACGCAGCGCCTCGGCGGTGACCGTGCCGAGCGCGGTGATGATCGGGGCGTCGGTCGCGTGCAGGATCGTGATCTGCTCGCCCTTGTAGCCGCCCTGCTTGAGCAACTCCCTGGCTTTCGCGGTGTCCGCCTTGGTCGACCATCCGACCGCGCTTTCGAACGGCGTGCCGGCGACGAAGATTGCCGGCGTGATCTTGTAGTAATCGGGATTGCCGATCTGGGTGTCGAGCCAGTCCTTCTGGTTCACCGCGTGCAGCACGGCCTGGCGGATCTCCGGCCGGTCGAACGGCGGCACCAGCCAGTTCATCCGGCACATGCCGGAGAAGCCGAGCGTGTTGTAATCGGTCAGCTCGACATTGGAGGCGCGAGCAAGCATCGGATGATGGTCGTGCGGCGGCACCTCGAAATAGTCGATCTCGTCGTTGACAAGCGCGTTGGTCGCGATCTGGAAATCCGGCACGCTGATCCATTCGTAGCGGCCGATCTTGACGACCTTGCCGCCGCCGGTGCCGTCGGACGGCTCGTCGCGGGAAACGTAGTCCGGGTTTTTCTCATAGGCGGCCTTGACGCCGGGCTGGAATTCCGCCGTCACGAAGCGGAACGGTCCGGAGCCGAGATGATCTGATATGGCCTGGTCGGCGGGCGTCGCGGCGATTCGCGCCGGCACGATGAAGGGCACGTTGGCGGTTGGCTTGCCGAGCGCCGCCAGCACGAAGCCGCATGGCTCCCTCAGCACCATGCGGAAGCTGCGCTCGTCGACCGCCTTCAGTTCGGCAATGAATTCGAACAGTTTCTGGCCCATCGTGTCGCGCTTGGCCCAGCGCTGCAGCGAGGGGATGACGTCGGCCGACGTCACCGCGCTGCGGTCATGGAATTTGAGGCCGGGCCGCAGGCGGAAGGTGTAGGTCAGGCCGTCGGCGGAGACCTCCCAGGCCTCGACCATCTGCGGCTTGATCTCGAATTTCGAATTGGTCGAGAACAGCGTGTCGTAGATCATGTAGCCGTGGTTGCGCGCGGTCCACGCCGTCGTCATGATCGGGTCGGTGACGCGCAGCGGCGCGTGCATGACGGCCGTCATCGTCTTCGAACTGGCCCGCGCGATGCGCGGCATCGCAATGCCGAGGCTTGCTCCCGCACCGATCTGCAGCAGACGGCGGCGGTTGATCGGTGGTCCCATGGTGTCCCCCTGTCGCAATCGGTCAGCTCTTGCCGGCAAGCCTGGCCGCGATCGCGCGATAGCCGCGCATCCACATGTGATCGAGATCGAGATCCATCGGCAGCGGCTGGGAGGAGACGCGTGCGATCACGGTCTCATTGGCCGGATCGATGTAGATCCACTGGCCATGAATGCCGACCGCGGCAAACGGCGTTTCACGTCGATCGAGCGTGTACCACTTGTTGCGGTAATTGCCGTTTGGAAACACTTTCGTCAGGTCGCCGCGCGACCAGGCCTCGGCATTGCCGTTCTGCCTGATGTCGTCGATCCACCAGCCGGGGACGACCTGTCGTCCGTTGCTGATGCCGTGATTGCGCATCATCTCGCCGAACCGGGTGAGATCCCGCAGTGTCGCGCAGATGCCGCCGGCGACGCGGCCGGCACCGCGTGAATCGACCGTGATGTAGGCGTCGTGCTCGGCGCCCATCGGCTGCCACAGATAGTGGGAGAGGATCTTTGCGTAGGGCATGCCGCAGGCGCGCTCATAAACCCAGCCGAGCACGTCGGTGTTGGTCGAGACGTAGTGGAAGGTCTCTCCATGCGGTGCGCCGTTCGGCCGCAGCGTGCGCAGATAGTCGCGCAGATTGCTCGGCGGAATCGCCGGATCGGGCAGCTCCCAGCCGGTCGAGCGCCGGTAGTTGATGACGTCGCCGTCGCGCGCCATGTAATCCTCGTCGAAGCGGATGCCGACGCTCATGTCGAGCAGATGCCGCACCCTGCAGTCGCCGCCATAGACCGAGCCCTCCATCTCCGGGATGTAGCGCGTGACCGGCGCGTCGGGATCGAGCTTGCCGTGATCGGCGAGGATGCCGCCGAGCGTTCCGGCGACCGACTTGCTGACGGAGAAGATCAGGTGCGGGGTATCGGGCGTCAGGCCATGGGCATACCATTCGAACGCGACCTGTCCGCGATGCGACACCACGATGCCGTCGGTGTGGCTGGCGCGCAGCGCCTCGCCGACGCCGACCGTCTCGCCGCGCGGGTTGGCGAAGCTGAGGTCGTCGAGATAGCGCGGCGCAAAGGACAGTGGCGCCGGCGCTGCGGCGCGCGCGATGTTCGCGGTGGGCAGCAATTCGCGGACATTGCGGAATGCCCACTCGTTGAAGGGATGTTGGCGCCAGTTGGCGAGCGTGACCTGTTCGTCGGCCGCCGACGGGAAGGCGGCCATGATGCGACGCGAATTCATTCTTGATCCAGCAATGACATCGGATGATGCGCGAAAGTTCCGCATGGCTCGTGTCGCTCGCAATCAACCGGATGGTGGAGGGGGCCGTTGGGTTACTTCGGCGTAACCGTTTCCCCGGATGTGCGCTTCGTGCGTTTGGCCCGCAATTTGCTTGACTATGGCTCGCGCGTGCCCCAGCGTGACCGTTACGCGACGCGCAGACGTTCGCCATCGGGAAACATCGGGAGGTAGGTCATGATCGCGCTTCTGGGCCGACCGGATCCGGCAACCACGCAGGCCATTCAGTTCGCGCGCGGCATTCTCGAGGGGTCGGCGACCGCGTTCTACGAGGTCGACGGCAATTTGACCCTCAACCGCTTCGTGCTCTCTAGCAACGTGCCGCCGAGTTTTCACGACCAGTATCTTGCCGGCATGAACCGGCTCGATCCGTTACATCCGCGCTCGGCGAGCAACCGGCCGATTGCGCGGCTGAGCACAGCGCTCGACCAATGCGCGACCCAGGAGGCGGCGACCTACCGCGCCTTCGCCGGCCAATGCGGCGTCGCCGACATGATCGAGTTCTTCTTCCGCCGCAACGACCGCATCGTCGCCGGAATGAGCGTGCTGTGGGCGCCGGGCTGCGCGATCCCCGACGGCAGCATGCACATTGCGGAGAAGATCCACGACTATCTCGAGTTCAACCTCACCAGCCGCCTGTCGTCGAATGCCGACGAGCCGGCGCGCTTTGGCCTGACCTCGCGCGAGATGGAAGTCGTCGAGCTGTTGTGCTGCGGCCGAACCAACCGCGAGATCGGCGAGTGTCTGAACATCGGCCTCGCGACGGTGAAGACGCACCTGATCCATATCTTCGAAAAGCTCGGCGTCGAGACCCGCTCCGCCGTCGTGGCGATGATGTCGCGGCCGCATTGAGGCGCGGGCTGTCGATTAGAGCCCGCGGCTCTTCCAGCACGTCGTCTCTGCGAAAGCAGGGACTCATACGCTGCGGCGGATTGTGAACGGGATTCGTTACTCCAGCGTCGTGAAACGATAAACATCGGTGGTTATGGGTCCCTGCTTTCGCAGGGACGTCGATGAGGATGAATCGCAATTCAAGATGTCAAGCGGCGCGGTGTCATCACCCGCGAATGCGCGCATGCGGGGATCCAGTATTCCAGAGATGCCTGTGCTTGAATCGAGAGGCCGCGGCACACTGAATCGCCAGGTCGAGCCGGGCGATGACACCGAAGAATATGCCAGCACACAGCTCCCTCCACGTGTCGTCCCGGCGAAGGCCGGGACCCATAACCACAGGACTGGGTTGGTGAGGAAAGCCGTGGCCCCAGCGTCGCACAACAATCATCTTCAGTGGTTATGGGTCCCGGCCTGCGCCGGGACGACGATGAGGATGCTTCTCGCGCGAGACAACGCACCGCTACTGCGCACCCTTCTTCGGTGTCATCACCCGCGCATGCGCATGCGGGTGATCGAGTGGCGCTTCTGACAAAGCGAAATATTCTTCGCGTGAAGGATTGACAGGATTTGCTGAGTTGCCCGTCGAACTGATCTGTCGTTTCCGGAATTGGGCGGGACCGTCGCTCCGTGGGCCGAAGCGGCGATCCCTGATCGCGCGAGGTGCATGGTCGGGTGTGGGCAAAATGTCGGCCAATCCGCACGACTGGGGACATGATAGATCGACAAGCGCACGCGGCAATTGCCATTCTGGACTAGCCCCGAGTAACAGATTCAGCGGCAAGCAAGCTCCACAGCGCAGAAGTAGTAGCGCGGCGCAGCAATCGCGGTTCCTGGTAGATGAGAGTCCGGGGAGAGGCGTAACGTCATGGACGGAGGCTGGCCGCTACGGCCTCCGAAGCCGCCGTCAGCCCCAGCTCACCCCCTGAGCTGGGCGCGCCGGAGCGCACGAAGCGCAGGAGGGTAGGCCAATCAGAGGCGCGAGCTGAGTTTCGTCGTCGCGGCCCTCGACGCTGCCTTTGACTTTGCGCGCGTCGTCACGCCATGTCTGGAAGATGCTGCGATTCGGGTATGTCGCTTGCCGGCCAGCTTTGTGTGCCTTGATACCGTACGATGAGCAGCATACTCCCGACCATCGACCGGTGCGAGATGCGCTGGGTCTCCATTCAAGTATGGACGTCCGACTCCGAACTGCTTTTCGTGCTCGTCGATCCATTTCCATAATCGCTTGGTCTCGGTTGCACGCTCCTCCTTGCTCCCGCCATTCATGCTGACGACGTCTGCGGCGAGCCCGTGACCATAGCCTCCACGCGAGCTGCCGCCGTGATAGGACTTGTCATTTGCGGCCTTCAGCCCGCTTGCAATCGATTGGCGGTAGTCGTCGCGAAATCCGCTTGTGATCCCGGGTGCCAGTCCGGCCTGCTCCGCTGCGTGGAGCATATAGAACAGCTTTTGCTTGAAGGCTCGATCCATCCCTCCGATCACGTAATCCATCAGAGGCATGCGGGCTCTTTCTGCCGCCCTGGGGTCCTTCCATCCGAAGTCATTTTCGACCCGCTTCGGGATGCTGCGCGTGACCGTGATCAGCTTGCGCTTCCGTTTGATGATCACGTCCTTTTTTTCGTACACGACGATCCAGTCGGTCTTCGGCGCTCGCGTGTAGAGCGCGCCAAGGAACCGGTCGATGCACGCCTCGGCAACAAAGCATTCGTCCAGGACCAGAACTGTATCAATATTGTCCGGGGCGACCTTGAACGAGCCGGCAACGTTGGCCGTGGATACCTGCTCAGGTTGCTTCTCGCCTGGCGTCGTCGACGGAGCCTCGGGCGACGCTCGGTCCGCATCCGGCAAGACACCTCCGTCGGCATCGGATTGAGCCGACGGTTCGGATGCCGTCACGGGTCGGCTCGACTCCTCATTGGGCGACGCCGCACGCACGTCGTGAACGACGGCGCAGCATGACAGTGAGACCAGAGACGAGGCAATGCGTAACCAACCAGCCCCCCAACCGAACCGACTTCGCCTGGCGCCATGAAGCTCTCTGAGAGATGACATCGGCATTGGCAATCGACATGAGCTAAATTGATCGTGGCAGCGTGCCATCGCGCTCCGGGCTTGGCAACCAGTTACCCACCACAGAATTGCCGCCGAGCACGCAACTATTCAGATAGGCCGAAAGAATTCCTCACGCGCAGGTTTGACAGGTTTTGCCCGGTTGCCGCCGGATCAATTCGCCGCGTCCGAGAGGCGTGACAACCCTCGTCCGTATTCACCGATCCACCGTTGGGTGGATTGCTGCCTGCCCGGTGGCCAAACGAGAGTCCTCCGCGAGGACCGGTGTCGTTTTCGACAATGTTGGCGAGCGGCGGCCGCTCACAACATTGAAGGAAACGACATGCGCGATTTCATGGCCGTCGGCCGTTCGGTGGCGGTTGCGGAGCGTGGCATGGCCGCGACCTCGCACCCGCAGGCGACGCTGGCCGCGGTCGAGATGCTGAAGGCCGGCGGCAATGCCGTCGATGCCGCGGTGGCGGCGGTCGCGGTGCAGGGCGTCGTCGAGCCGCAGATGACCGGGATCGGTGGCGACTGCTTCGCGCTGTATTCGCCTGACGTCGGCGAGCCGATCGCGCTGAACGGCTCGGGCCGCACGCCGGCCGCAACCGATGCCGAGAAATTTGCCGCAAGCGGCGCGCGCGACATTCCGCCGACCGCGCCCGAGGCCGTCACCGTGCCCGGCGCAATCGATGCGTGGTGCCGGCTGGTCGCCGATCATGGCAGAAGGTCGCTGGAGGAGATCTTCCGCCCGGCGATCGCGGCTGCCGAGCGGGGCTTCTGCGTGACGCCGCGCGTCGCGGAGGACTGGCGCCGCTTCCGGGCCCGGATCGAGATCGACAGCAATGCGGCGGCGCAGTTCCTGCCCGGCGGCAAGGCGCCTGAGGTCGGCGACATCCGTACGCAACCCGCGCTCGGCCGCACCCTTCGCCGGATCGCGCAGCACGGACGCAACGCGTTCTACACGGGCGAGGCTGCCGACGAGATGGTGGCTATCTTGCGTGCCCTGGGCGGCGCCCACAGCACCGACGATTTCGCCGCCCAAGCCTCCGACTATGTGCACCCGATCTCGGCGCGCTACCACGACCACGACGTGGTCGAGTGCCCGCCGAACGGGCAGGGCCTGGCCGCACTGATGATCCTGCGGACGCTTGCAGGCTTCGATGTCGGCAAGCTCGGAGAGGCCGATCGCATCCATCTGCTGGCCGAAGCCACCAAGGCGGCCTACCGCGCGCGCGACGCCTTCTTTTGCGATCCCGCCACCAACAAGGTCGATCCGACCGCATTCCTTGCCGACGACTATATCGGGAGAATCCGTGGCAAGATCGACATGGGCCGCGCATCCGCGCCCGTGGCCTGGGACGATATCGAGCATCGCGACACCGTCTATGTCACGGTGGTCGACCGCGATCTCAACGCCGTATCGCTGATCAACTCGCTGTTCTATCCGTTCGGCAGCGGCATCTACGCGCCGAAATCGGGCATCTTGCTGCACAACCGCGGCTGGAGCTTTCGCGCCAAACCGGGACATCCCAATTCGCTCGGGCCGCGCAAGCGGCCGATGCATACGATCATTCCGGGCCTGCTGCGCAAGGACGGCAAGACCGTGATGTCGTTCGGCGTGATGGGCGGGCACTACCAGGCCGCGGGCCACGCCAATCTGCTGTCGAACATCTTCGACATGAAGATGAACATCCAGGCCGCGGCCGAGGCGCCGCGCTCCTTTGCCTTCGACGGCGCGCTGTCGCTGGAGACGACCATTTCTCCCGGGATACGCGACGACCTTCGCGCCCGCGGCCACGATGCGCGGTTCTCGGAGGAGCCGATCGGCGGCTGCCAGGCGATCCGCATCGACCACGCCCGCGGCGTCCTGTTCGGCGCTTCGGACCACCGCAAGGACGGACTGGCGTTAGGGTTCTGAGGCGCGTCGCGCGGTTTCGGAATAATAGAATAGTAACGCTGATTTGCCCGACATGTCAAGTCGCCATGTCGAGTGCCGGCACGCCGCCGGCTACTGTGCATGGGGTTGTTTTCGATGTTTTGGCAGTGCGCCCCTGCGGAGGCAGGCAATACGCAATAGCCCTGCGCTTGCGGGGAAGCGGCGGAGCATCCACCGGACGGTGGATTGTTCCAAATGCCGACATGCCGAACGTTTGGCCATCATGCCGGCGTCGTGCGCGGTTCAGCCTTGTGCACCGCACGGTGAGAGGCTGATCGCTCCAGGCTTTCCCAATCGAGAAGTTTGATCCGTATGAACAGGACATTCGCCGACACGGTCTTCCGCAACGGCCGGATCTACACGTCGAACCGCGGGCAGCCCTGGGCAAGCTGCGCGGCCGTCAAGGCCGGCCGGTTCATCGCGGTGGGCGAGGAGCGCGACGTCGCCGCGCTCATCGGCGAGGGGACGGCGACCGTCGATCTCGGCGGCCGCATGGCGATGCCGGGGATCGTCGACATCCACAATCACATCATGATGGGCGGGCAGGCCGATCTCTACGAGCTGCGCTTCTCCAACGCCGACAGCATTCCAAGGATCGCCGAGACCCTGCACAAGGCTGCCTCAGTGGCTGCGCCGGGCGCCTGGATCGTCGGCGGGCAGTTCGGCAATAATCTCCTGAACGAGATGAACACCGCGGAGTCCTGCGCGCTGCTGGACGCGGCCTGCCTCGGGCATCCCGTCGTATTACGCGACGACACCTATCATAATCGCTGGGCGAGTTCGGCCGCGCTGCGGCTCGCCGGCGTTGCGGCCGACACGGCTGATCCGACCGACGGCGAGATCGGCCGCGACCTCAAGACCGGAACGCTGACCGGGATCATGATCGAGGCCGCCTCCGGCCTGGTCGAGCGGGCACTCGCGGCCTCCGGTCACTACACGGCCGAGATGGACCGCGCGGCGGTGGCGCGCTCGATCTCGGTGCTGAACTCATATGGTGTCACCGCCTTCATCGACGCCGCCAGCATGCAGCCGATCATGGCGGCGTTGAAGGGGCTCGACGATCGCGGCGAGCTCACCGCCTGGGCGGTGTGCGCGATGCCGGTGGTCGAGCCGGGTTTCATGTTCGGCAAGGCCGGCGAGGAGCTGTTTGCGCTGCGCGAGGATTACCGCGGTGCGCATGTGAAACCCGATTATGTCAAGGTGTTCCTCGACGGCGTGCCGGGCGCCAAGACCGCGGCCTTCCACGAGCCGTATGTGGCCGACCCGGTGCGCGGCTGCTGCTTCCGCGGCTCCACCATGCTGACCGTGCCGGACCTGATCCGTTGGCTCGGGCGCTGCGAGAAGCTCGGCCTTGCCGCGAAGATCCATTGCGCGGGCGACGCCGCGGTGACGCAGGCGCTCGACGCCATCGATGTCGTGCGCAACTTCAACGGCCCGACCCATCTGATCCATCAGATCGCGCATGCGAGCTATATCGCGCCCGACGATGTCAAGCGCTTTGCCGAGCTCGGCGTCGCCGCCGACCTGTCGCCGATCATCTGGTATCCGACCATCTTCCTCGAGGCGCACAAGGCCGCGATGGGCGAGGAGCGCGCGCAGCGCTTCTGGCCGAACAGGGATTTGAAGGAAGCCGGCGCACTGATGGCCGGCGGCTCGGACTGGCCGGTGATCCCGATCCCCGACCCCTGGCAGGGCATCGAGGGCATGGTGACGCGGCAGAATCCGACCGGAGATTTTCCGGGCAAGTCGCTGTGGGCGGAGCAGGCGCTCGACCTCAAAACCGTGATCGACATCTACACAATCGACGCCGCGCGCGCGGCCGGCCTCGGCCAGTCGATCGGCTCGATCGAGGTCGGCAAATCCGCCGACCTCATCGTGCTCGACCAGATGATCTTCGACATCCCGCCGGATCAACTGGCCGATACGCGGGTCGAGCTGACCTTCTTCGAGGGCCGCAAGGTTTACGAGCGGGGCTCGTGATGGGCACGGCGGATCAGATCCCGGTCACGGTGCTGACCGGTTTCCTCGGCAGCGGCAAGACCACGGTGCTGAACCATTTGCTGCGCCAGCCAGAGCTCAATGGCGTCGTCGCCATCATCAACGAGTTCGGCGAGGTGGCGTTGGATCACCTTTTGGTCGAGAGCAGCGAGGACCGCCTGGCGCTGCTCGACAATGGCTGCATCTGCTGCTCGGTGCGCGAGGACCTGATCGAGACGCTGGCCGACCTCGCATCGCGCCGCGCTGACGGCACGATCCCGCCATTCCACCGGGTGCTGGTCGAGACCACCGGGCTCGCCGATCCCGTGCCCGTGCTGCACACGCTGATGACGGCGTCCGATATCGTCGGCCGCTACCGGATCGACGGCGTGGTCGCGACCGTCGATGCGGTTAATGGTACGCACACTCTTGCGGCGCACAGCGAAGCCGTCAGGCAGATCGCCGTCGCCGACCGGCTGCTCGTGACCAAGACCGACCTTGCCGCCGATGATGCACTGGCGCGGCTCGATGCGCAGCTTGCGGCGATCAATCCGGTCGCAACGCGCTCACACGTGCGGAACGGGATCGTCGATCCGGCAAAAGTCCTCGATGCCGGGCTGTTCGATCCGGCGGCGCGCTCCGCTGATGTGGTGCGCTGGTTCGATCTGGCAGCGCAGGCGGCGAACACGCCGCACCATCACGGGGATCACCATTGCGACGGCGAGACGTGCAGCCACCACAGTCACCACGCGCACGACACCGGCGTATCGTCCTACAGCCTGATCATCGACGAGCCGATCCAGCGGGAGGCGTTCGCGCGCTGGCTCGATTATGTCGCGGCGCTTAGAGGCGAGGACCTGCTGCGCTTCAAGGCGATCGTGCATGTCGTCGAGCAGCCCGATGCGCCCATGGTGGTGCACGGCGTGCAGCACGTGTTCCATCCGCCGATCGCGCTGCAGGGCTGGCCGTCGGCGGACCGGCGCTCGCGGCTCGTCTTCATCGTGCGCGGCATCCCGCGCCAGATCATCGAAAACACCTTGTGCAAATTCGCCGCGGTGAGCCGTGCGGCGATCCAGCGACCGGCTGCGTGAGCCGCGGTCAGGCATTTTCATTGGTTGTGGAGGGAGAGGGACATGACTGAGACAAAGAACAATACGGCATCCGGCCGGCTCAATCGGCGCACGCTCTTGAAAGCGGCCGGTGCCACCGGCCTCGCATCGGCGATGAGCGTGCCGCTGGTCAATGTCGCGCGGGCCACCGGCAACACCATCAAGATCGGCTGGGTCGGCTGCCTCTCCGGCGTCCGCGCGCAGTTCGCCGAGCCCGATCCCTGGATCCATGAGCGCATCAAGGCGCGGCTGAAGGATGGTCTGAAGATCGGCGGCAAGACCTATCAGGTCGAGCTGGTGTTCAAGGACAATCAATCCGATCCGAACCGCTCGTCGGTGATCGCGAGCGAGCTGGTGCTGCGTGAGAAGTGCGACCTGATCCTGATCGAGGACGGCGACGCCCAGCCGCCGGTGCAGGAGCTCGCCGACGCCCGCGGCATTCCCACCATCTCGACCATGGTGCCGTGGCAGGGCTGGATGTTCCCGCGCAAGTCGACGCCGGACAAGGGTTTTCCCTACAGCTACCATTTCTTCTGGGGCGCCGACGACGTTGCGAAAAATTTCTTGGGCATGTGGCAGTCGGTCGACACCAACAAGAAGGTCGGCACGCTCTACATCGACAACCCGCCGGGCCAGGCGTTCTCCGATCCGAAGCTCGGCCTGCCGGCGGGCATCTCGGGAGCGGGCTATCAGGAGTTCTCGGCCGGCAAATTCCAGATCGCGACCGACGACTTCACCAACCAGATCGCGCTGTTCAAGAACAACGGCGTCGACATCGTCTCCGGCTTCACCTTCAGCAATCACTGGGCGACGCTGTGGAATCAGGCGGCGCAGGCCGGTTTCAAGCCGCAGATCTGCACGGTGGCGGCGGCCTTCCTGTTCCCGGCTGCGGTGAATGCGCTCGGCGATCGCGGCGACGGCATGTCGACCGAGGTGTGGTGGACGCCGGCCTATCCGTTCAAGTCCTCGCTGACCGGGCAGAGCGCTGCCGAGCTCGCCGCGGAATGGGAGAAGACCACCGGCAAGCAGTGGACCCAGCCGATCGGCTACGCTCATGCGCTGTGGGAGGTCGGGCTCGCGGCGTTGCAGAACAGCGATCCCAAGGACAAGAACTCATTGCGTGATACGATCGCCAGCCTCGACATGGAGACCGTCGTCGGCCGGGTCAAGTTCAAGGACAGCCCGATCAAGAACGTCGCGGTCACCTCGCTGTCGGGCGGGCAATGGCGCAAGGCCAAGGGCGGCAAGTCGAAATACGAGCTCCTGATCGTGCACAACGGAACGGCACCGTTCATCCCGAAGCAGGCCGATCTCCAGCTGCTCTCCAAGCTGGCCTGAGATGGCACCGCTTCTGCGCGTCAGCGGGCTGTCCAAGCGCTTCGGCGAGATCGTGGTCGCCGACAATGTCAGCTTCGCGCTGGCGCGCGGCGAGTGCCTCGGCGTGATCGGCCCGAACGGCGCCGGCAAGAGTTCGCTGCTCAACCTGATCGTCGGCCTGCTCACGGCCGACGGCGGCTCGATCATGCTCGACGACAGGGAGATGTCAGCCCTGCCGCCGCATCGCCGGGCGCGGATGGGGCTCGGGCGCGCGTTCCAGATCCCGCAGCCGTTCCCGCATCTGTCGGTCTATGAGAATGCGCTGGTCGCGGCATCCTACGGCGCCGGCCTCACCGGCGAGGCGGCGTCGAGCTGGACCATGGAGGTGTTGCAGCGCACCGGGCTCGACGCCAAGGCGGACAAGCTCGCGGGCGCCTTGCCGCTGATCGACCGCAAGCGGCTGGAATTCGCCAAGGCGCTGGCCTCGAAGCCGAAACTGATCCTGCTCGACGAGATCGCGGCCGGTCTCACGGAGCCCGAGGTCGAGCGCCTCGTTGCCATCATCCAGTCGGTGAAGGCCGACCATGCCACGATCTGGATCGAGCACATTCCGCACGCGCTGCGCGCGGTGTCGGATCGCATCCTGGTGCTCGACTTCGGCCGCAAGGTGCTGGAGGGACCGCCGGCCGAGGTCATGGACAGCGCCGTGGTGCGCGAGATCTACATGGGATTGAAGGCCGATGGCGTTGCTTGATGCGAACGGCCTGCAAATCTTCTACGGCGATCTGCAAGCCGTGTTCGACATGAACTTCACCGTCGCGGACGGCGAGGCGGTGGCGCTGGTCGGCGCCAACGGCGCCGGCAAGTCGACGTTCCTGAAGGCGCTGGTCGGTCTCAACGAGGAGCGGCGCGGGGCCGTGCAGTTCGACGGCATCGATATCTCGCAGATGCCGGCGGAAGAGGTGTCGCGGCTCGGCCTCATCATGGTGCCCGAGGGCCGCCTGCTGTTCGACTCGCTGACGATCGAGGAGAACCTCTTGATGGGCAGCGTCAACCGGCGCAAAGGCAGCTGGACCCTGCGGCGGGTGTTCGACCTGTTCCCGATCCTCGAGGAGCGGCGGCGGATGTTTCCCGGCCAGCTCTCCGGCGGCCAGCAGCAAATGGCGGCGATCGGCCGCGCGCTGATGTCGAACCCGCGGCTCCTGCTGTGCGACGAGATCTCGCTCGGGCTCGCGCCGGTCGTGGTCGAGCAGATCTACCGCTCCTTTGCCGACATCCGCCGCGAGGGCACCGCGGTCGTGCTGGTCGAGCAGGACGTCAAGCGTGCGCTCGCGACCTCGGAGCGGATCTATTGCCTGTTGAAGGGGCGGGTGTCGCTGACCGGCCCGGCGCAAGGGTTGCAGCCGGAGCAGCTAACGCACGCCTATTTCGGTAACTAGCCAGGATTGGCACGACATGATCTGGGTTGAGACATTGATCAACGGGGCTCTGCTCGGCGGGCTCTATGGGCTGCTCGGCATCGGGCTCGCGCTGGTGTTCGGCGTGATGCGCGTCGTCAATATCGCCCATGGCGAGTTCATGGTGCTGAGCGCGTTCTGCGCCGTGCTGCTGGCCAACCTGTTTCCGCAGGTCTCGCCCCTCTTGATGCTGATCCCAGTGATCGCGCTGTCCTTTGCGGTCGGATGGCTCTACCAGGCCGCCATCGTCAACCGGGTGGTGACCTCGCCCGATCCGCTATCGCCGCTGCTGCTGACCTTCGGCGTTTCTGTCATTCTGCGCAACGTGATGGTCGAGGTGTTCGGCGCCGACGTGCGCAGCCTCCAGGTCGGCGAGCTCTCGCGCGCCAGCCTCGAGATCGCGGGCCTCAATATCGGCATCATGCCGCTGCTGACACTGGTGCTGGCCGCGCTGCTGTTCATGGCGCTGCAGCTCGTGTTGCGTCATACCGATTTCGGCCGGATCGTGCGCGCCACCGCCGACCGCCGCGATATCGTCCGGCTGTCCGGCGTCAAGCCGGACCGGGTCTATAACTATGTCATGGGCCTGTCGCTCGCGCTCGGCGCGATCGGCGGCGTGCTGCTGGCGGTGCGTTCGAGCTTCACGCCGTTCTCGGGCGCCGAGCGGCTTCTGATCGCGTTCGAGGTCGTGGTGCTCGGCGGGCTCGGCTCGTTCTGGGGCGCGCTGCTCGGCGGCATCGCGCTCGGCATGGCGCAATTGATCGGGCTGAAAATCGATCCGAATGCCGGGCTGCTCTATGCGCACCTCCTGTTCTTCATCATGCTGCTGATCCGCCCGTCGGGTCTCGTGTCGAGCAGGGTGTGATGCCGATGCCGACACGTACCATTCTTGCGGCCTCTGCCATCGTGCTCGTCGCGGTGATTGCCGGCGCGCCCTTCGTGCTGAACGAGGGATTCCTGCGGCTCGCGACCGAGTGCCTACTCTTGCTGACGATGGCGCAGATGTGGAACCTGCTGGCGGGTTATGCCGGGCTGGTCTCGCTAGGCCACCAGGTCTTCATCGCCTTCGGCGCCTATGCGCTGTTCCTGACCTCGGGCTGGCTCGAGGTTACGCCGATCTGGGTGCTGCCGGTCGCGCCGCTGGTGGCGGGCGCCGTTGCAGCGATCATCGCCTTTCCGCTGTTTCGGCTTCGCGACGCCTATTTCTCGATCGCGATGTGGGTGTTCGCCGAGATCATCGGCGCGTTTACGATGAAGTCGCAGGCCGTCGGCGGCACGTCGGGCGTGCCGCTCGCGACCAGCAAGCTGATCGATTTCGACTGGTTCGAGCCGACGATGTTCTGGCTCGCCGGCGGCCTGACGCTCGTGACCATCGCTGCGCTGTACAGGATGATGACGTCGAGCTTCGGGCTCGGGCTGATGAGCGTGCGCGACAATGATCTTGCCGCGATGAGCGTCGGCGTCGACGTCCGGCACAATCGTTTCGTCGCCTTCGTGCTCTCGGCGGCGGGATGTGGGCTTGCCGGCGCGCTCAGCTTCATGGGCAATCTGTTCATCGCGCCGCTGGCGGCCTTCGACGTCAACTGGTCCGTCTACATGATGTTTATCGTGATCATCGGCGGTATTGGAACGCTGGAAGGCCCGATCCTCGGCGTCATCATCTTCTTCGGCCTGCGCGAGCTGATGACCGGACCGCTCGGCCTATCCGGCGGCTGGTATCTGGTGGGGCTCGGCATCATCGCCGTCGTGGTGATGATCGTGGCGCCGCGCGGCCTCTGGCCGGCCTTGCGCGATCGCTTCGGCGTGCGGCTGCTCGATGTACACCGCGCCGCGCCATGCCCGGCCGCGGCCGCGATCCTGCCGGCGGCGTCGGAACAGGTTACCGGATGAAGAAGCGGGCCTTCACGTCGCCACCGTTGCTTGTATTCTGACAGTTCTGGCTTTGAGTGGAGGGCGGAATGGCTCTGATTTTCAGGCATGGCGTGTGGGCAGTGGCCAGTCTGATGGTCGCGACATTGGCGGCGCCGCTGCCGGCGCAGGCCGAGCGGCGGATGTGGCCGCAGGCGGCCGCAACGCACCCGATGGACGGGCTCACCACCGACGAAATCCGCTCGGTCTCCGATATCCTGCGCGGCGCCGGCAAGCTCGACGATTCGGCGCGGGTCGTCTCGATGTCGGTCGAGGAGGATCCCAAGGACGAGGTGCGGGCGTGGAAGCCCGGACAGCCCTTCACGCGCCGGGCCAGCGCGACGCTGCTGAGCGGCGCGCATCTCTACGAGGCCCATGTCGATCTCGCCGCGCGCAGCCTGCTCGGCTGGCAGGAAGTCAGGGATCACGAGGCTGCGCTGACCATCGATGAGCTGATCTCCGCCGGCGACCTGCCGAAGCAGGACCCGCGCTGGATCGCCGCGATGGCCAAGCGCGGCATCACCGATTTCCGCAACGTCATGTGTCTGCCGCTGACGGTCGGTCCGGTGAGCGACCCGGTCCTGAAAGGCCGCCGCCTGCTCAACGTTCCCTGTGTCGACACCACGGGCGCCGCCAACAATCTCTGGGGCAAGCCGATCGAGAACCTGTTCGCTCAGGTCGATCTCAAGAGCAAAACGGTGCTGTCGGTGACCGATCTCGGCGTGGTGCCGCCACCGCCGCAGACGCCCTCGCACGCCTATGCCGACTCCGGAACATATCGCAAGCCACCGAAGCCGATCGAAATCACCGCGCCTGAAGGCAGCAACGTGAAGGTGGAGGGCGGCCAGGTCCACTGGGACAACTGGTCGTTCCATGTCCGTCTCGAGCCGCGTGTCGGCGCCGTGCTGTCGCTGATCCGCTACGACGACCACGGCACGCTTCGCGACATCGCCTACCAGATTTCGGCGAGCGAGATGTTCGTGCCCTATATGGATCCGGCGCCGACCTGGTCGTTCCGCGCCTATATGGACATCGGTGAGTATGGCTTTGGTGTGCTCTCCAGCGAATTGCAGCGCGGCGCGGATTGTCCCGAAGGCGCGCATTATCTCGACCTGACGATCTCGGATACCAAGGGTGCGCCGGTCGTTTCCAAGGGCGCCGTCTGCATCTTCGAGCGCCCGACCGGCGATCCGATCTGGCGCCACAGCGAGCTGATCAACAACACCGCCGAGGTGCGGCCGAACAACGAGCTGGTGGTGCGGATGGCGCCGGTGGTCGGCAATTACGACTATCTGGTGGACTACGTGTTCGACCGTGCAGGCAATATCGATGTGCGGCTCGGCGCCTACGGCATCGATGCGACCAAGGGCGTCGCGAGCAAGACACTGAGCGACCCGACGGCGGCGCAGGATACCGCCTTTGGGACGCTGGTCGACGAACGGCTGCTCGCGGTCAATCACGATCACTACATGACGTTCCGGATCGACATGGACGTCGACGGCACCTCGAACCGGCTGGTGGAGGATCGCTTCAATGTCCGCCGGCTGGAGCAGGGCCAGCGCAAGAGCCTCTGGCAGGTCGACACCAGGCCGGTTGCGACCGAAGGGCCGATCACCATGCCGCTGAGCGCGGCACAGTTCAGGATCGAGAGCACAGGCAAGACCAACAGCCGCGGCTATCACACGAGCTATCAGCTGATGCCTGGTCACTCCGACGTCTCGCTGCTCGCCAAGGACGATCCGATCCAGCTGCGCGCGGGTTTCAGCGCCTACACGCTATGGACCTCGGCCTACGCCAAGGACGAGCGCTACGCCGCGGGCATGTATCCGAACGGAAACCCCGAGGTCGACGGCCTGCCGAAATGGACGGCGGCGAAGCGGCCGATCGAGGACCGCGACCTCGTGCTGTGGTACACGGTCGGCTTCCGCCACGTGCCGCGCGCCGAGGATTGGCCGGTTATGCCCGGCCTGTGGCATGGCTTCCGGCTGCGTCCGTTCAACTTCTTCGATCGCAATCCCGCGCTCGACGTGCCGCCGATGGTGAATGCCAGGGAGACGAAATGAGCGGCCGCGCGCGTTGCATCGGAGCGGTGGCCGGCGCGCTGCTGGCTTTGCTCGCGACGGGGCCGGCCGCTGCTGGCGCAGCGGCTGAAATCAGCATTGACGATGCGTCCTTGCTCTATCTGAGCAGCCGCGACTGGGAGCGCCAATCCGCGCCGCGCAAGGTCGCGCTGGCGGCCGATTTCATGCGCATCTTCTGCACCGACCAGAGTATGTCGGCCGCGTCGCTGGCCAATTGCCTCGACCGCGACAAGGCGGATGGCGCGCTGTTCGAGCGCGCCATGGCTTGCGTCAGCGTGCTGTCAACCGGCCGCTGAGAGGCCGGCGTCGATTCCTTCGGCGATCCGCCGCACGTCGGCCGACGTCAGGATCAGGGGCGGGGACAGGATCAGGTTGTTGCCGGAGACGCGCAGCATCACCCCGGCCTCGTAGGCCGCATCGGCGACCTTCGCCATCGTCTTCTTGTCGGCGGCCTTCTTGCTGTCGCGATCGGCGACCAGCTCGAGTGCGGCCATCAAACCCTTGCCTCTGACGTCGCCGACCAGCGCGTGCTTCGCCTTGAGCGCGGCAAGTGCCCGCGCAAGGTCCTCGCCGCGTGCGGCGGCATTCTCGTCCAGCTTGAGGCGGCGGGTCTCGGCGAGCGCCGCAAGGCCCGCGGCGCAGCCGACCGGATGGCCGGAATAGGTGTAGCCGTGGCCGATCGAGCCGAACGTGGTCGTGTCGGCCTCGAAAGCTTCCGCAACCTGCTCGCCGATCAGCGTCGCGCCGAGTGGGAAATAGCCCGAGGTGATCGCCTTGGCCATCGTCATCATGTCGGGTTTCACGCCCCAGAGCCGCGAACCCGACCATGCGCCGGTGCGCCCGAAACCGGTGACGACCTCGTCCGCGATCATCAGGATGCCGTGACGGTTGCAGATCTCGCGCGCCAGCTTCATGAAGCTGTCCGGCGGCACGATCACGCCGCCGGCCCCGAGCACCGGCTCCATGATGACGGCCGCGATGGTGTCGGCGCCCTGGAACGCGATCTCCTCTTCCATCGTCGCCGCGCACAGCTGCGCGAGTTTTGCGGGATCGGTCTCGTTGAAGGGATTGCGATAGGTCGACGGCGCGGGGATATGGAACACGCCGGGCAGCATCGGCTCGTAGTTGCGGCGGAAATTGGCGTTGCCGTTGACGGAGGCACCGCCGAAATGGGTGCCGTGATAGCCCTTCTTCAACGCCAGGAACTTGGTGCGGTCGGCCTGGCCCTTGATCTTCCAGTATTGCCGCGCGAGCCGCAGCGCGGTCTCGACTGAGTCCGAGCCGCCCGAGGTGAAGAAGGCGCGCACCATGCCTTCCGGCTTGAACCATTCGGTGAGCTCGTAGGCGAGCTCGATCGAGGGACCGGATGAGGTGCCGCGAAAGCCCGAATAATACGGCAGCGCGCTGAGCTGGTCCGCAATCGCCTGCTTGATCGGATCGCAGCTGTAGCCGAGATTGACATTCCACAATCCGCCGACCGCATCGATCACGGTCTTGCCATCGATGTCGGTGACTTCGACGCCTTCGCCCTTCATCACGATCCGCGGCGGCTGCGCCCGCATCTCGGCGGGATGAGCCATCGGGTGCCAGATCGGCTTGGCGTTGTTCTCAACCAGGAAGTTTCTGTCGCGCATGATCGTTCCCTGTCCGGCTGGAGCCTTTTCCGTTCCGATGGAATCGGAACGTGGCTCCAGATTCTGGTTTTGACGCGTTTTCGAACCGGTACCCGCTTCGCTCGAAAGCGCTTTAGTCGAACTGCAGCCCGAAATGCCGCAGCGCCTCGCTGTAGGACGCGGCAGGATTGCGCACATCGAACAGCACCGTGCGCATGTTGCATGCGGCGGCGCCTGCGATGTTGCGGCGCTGGTCGTCGACGAAGACGCAATTGTCTGCCTCCAGCGCCAGTTCGTCCAGCACGCTTTGATAGGCGCGGGGGTCGGGCTTCAGGATGCCGGTATGCGTGGCATCGACGATGGTATCGAAGCGCTTGAGGATGGAGAGGCGGCTGCGGAAATCGGTGCCGTAGAACAGGTCGAGCTCGTTCGAGAGGATGGCGAGCCGGAACCCGGCATCGGCGGCGAGGGTGATCGCGCGCGCTGCCTCAGGGCGGATCACGGTGTCGGGATCGGCGCCGCGCGCGCGTTTCACAAAGGTCTCCATGTCGCGCCAGTCCTCACCGACCAAGCGCCCGACCTCGCGGCTGCGGGTCAGCCAGTAGTCGCGTTCCGAAATCTCGCCGAGCTGCATGCTCGTCCAGAGCGGATCGCTGTCGGGCGCGAACGGTCCGAGCCATTTCAGTGTGCAGGGGGCGAGTCCGAGCGTGCGCTCGGTCAGGTCGTGGGTCTCGAACAATGTCTTCGAGATTACCCCGCCGAAGTCGAGCACCAGCGCCTGGGCAAGCGGCCTCCTCATGCGGCAGCCGTGGTGCGGCCGCGAGGGACAATGCCGGCAGCGACCCATCGGTCGAAGATGCCGAGCACCGTTTCGTTGAATGCGGCGCTGTTGATGTGATCCTTGATCTCGTGCAGCTCGACCGGCGCCTGGATCGCCGATCGCATGGCGTCGACGAAGGCGGCGAGGGCGTCGGGATCGTGCAACGCTTCGCCTTCGCGATCCCATTGCTGGATGCCGCCGGCGGGCAGCACGAAGGCAACGGGAGCGTTGGCCTGGGACAGTTTCCCGGCAATCGCGCGGGCGATCCGTTGGCGATCGGTGGATCCCGACGTTGCCGACGCAAGCAGCCGATTATGCGCGTGGAATGGACGATCCGACAGCTCGTTCGGAACCCCAAGCCATGCCGGGAAGTCGACCATGTCGATCGCCCCGGGCGCGACGATCTGTGGAATGCCGGCTCTGCCCGCATTCTCCAGCCTGTCAGCGCCGGAATTGACCACCGAGCCCGTGAGCTGGTTGGCGACCTCCTGCAGGCTGAGGTCCAGCACCGCGACAAAGCCACCTTGCGCGGCGATCGATTCCATCGCGCGGCCGCCCATGCCGGTGGTGTGGAAGACGACCACCTCGTAGCCGCGCCGTTCGAGCTGTGGCTTGAGCTCGACCATGTAGCGCAGGCAGCTCTTGCCGAGCGAGGTGATCGCAACGACCGGCCGGTCCTTGCGCGGCCTGATTGCGCTTCTGGCGGCGCCGACGATCGCGCCGCAGGCTTGCGACAGCACGGCGGTGCAGGTGCCGTTGAGGCCGTAGAGACCGCCGGCCCACAGGATCATCATCAGATCGGCGGCGACGCGCTCGGGCGGGATCAGATGTGAGAAGGCGACGGTCGAGACGATCAGCTTCGGCAGGCCGAGCGGCAGCGCCTGCGCGACGTCGAGCGCAAGGTCGGTGCCCATCGTGCCACCGATCGCGATCACGCCGTCGATGGTATCGCGCTCCGCGAGCGCGCGCGCCAGATTGGCGGCGCCAACCGCCATCAGTGACATCGCGGAATTCTCGTCGCCGCTCGATGCGATCGCCTCGATCGTGGTCTGTGCGGCGGCCGCCACCGCGTGCTTGTCATGTGCCGCCTGGTACGGCGGATCGCCGAGCACGCTGATGTCCATCATGATGGTTCGGCCACCGGCGCGGGCGATGCACTCGCTCATGAACAGCAGTTCGTCGGCCTTGGTGTCTCCCGTTCCGATCAGGAGAATGCGGGGCTGCGTCATCTCAGGCATGACCTTCGGCTCGCCGGCAGGCGTAAGGGATGGTGACAACCGGTTTGGATAACGCAGGCGGAGCGCTCGGCCATCGTGCGATCACGCTATGGGGGCGCGCCTTGCCGTGACATCCACCTATCGGTTGATTGCTGCCAAAGCCTTGATTTGGCGAGGATTGCGCGGTGCCAGCGGTCTCGCTCGGAAGCCACCTTGTCATCATCATAATTGTCTCGCATGCAGCAAGCCCAGATCGATCGACTACGCGTGGCCGTCATTCCGGCTCAGCAGCTCTTCATCGGCGGCCGGCCGGCGCCGGCGATCAGCGAGGCGCGGCTTGATGTCGTGTCGCCGATCGACGGCAAGGTATTGACCAGCATAGCTGACGGCGACGTGGCCGATGTCGACGCCGCGGTCAGACATGCGCGGCAGGCCTTCGAGCAGGGCAGCTGGTCGCGCGCGGCGCCGGCGCAGCGCAAGAAGGTGTTGCTGCGGTTCGCCGATCTCATCGAGCGGCACGCGCTCGAGATTGCGGTGCTCGGCGTGCGCGACAACGGCACCGAGATCAGCATGGCCTACAAGGCCGAGCCGCTCTCGGCCGCCGGCACCATCCGGTACTACGCCGAGGCGATCGACAAGGTCTATGGCGAGATCGCGCCGACCTCAGGCGATGTGCTCGGGCTCGTGCATCGCGAGCCGCTTGGTGTCGTCGGCGTGATCGTGCCGTGGAATTTCCCGCTGATGATCGGAGCGTGGAAGATCGGCCCGGCGCTCGCCGCCGGAAATTCGGTCGTGGTCAAGCCGCCGGAGCTGGCGTCGCTGACGCTGCTGCGGCTTGCCGAGCTCGCGACCGAGGCGGGGTTGCCGGACGGCGTGCTCAACGTCGTCACCGGCCGCGGCGCAACGGCCGGCGAAGCGCTCGCGCTGCACATGGATGTCGATGTGCTCGCCTTCACCGGCTCGGGTGCGGTGGGCCGGCGTCTCCTGGAATGCTCGGCGCGATCGAACTTGAAGCGCGTCCATCTCGAGCTTGGCGGCAAGTCGCCCAACGTCGTGTTCGCCGATGTGCCCGACATCAAGCATGCGGCCAAGGTCTCCGCGAGCGGGATCTTCCGAAACTCCGGCCAGGTCTGCGTGGCCGGATCGCGGCTCTTGGTGCAGTCCTCGATCTATGATCGCTTCATGGCCGAGCTGCGCGACGCCACCACAAAACTAACGGTCGGTGATCCCCTCGAACTGACCTCGGATATCGGCGCCATCGCGAGCAAGGCGCAGTTGCGCAAGAACCTGGATGCCGTTGCCCGCGCGGAAGCGCAGGGCGCGACGCGGCTGATCGGCGGCGAGCGGATCCGCGTCGAGAGCGGCGGCAATTTCATGGCGCCCGCGATCCTCACCGACGTGACGCCGTCGATGCAGGTCTGGCGCGATGAGGTGTTCGGCCCGGTGCTGGCAGTGACGCGGTTCGAGGGCGAGGAAGATGCCACAGCGCTCGCCAATGCGACCCCCTATGGACTTGCGTCGGCGGTGTGGACCGCAAGTCTGTCGACGGCGCATCGTATGGTGCGCGCCATCAAGGCCGGCGTCGTGCACGTCAACGCCTATGGCGGCGCCGACATCACGGTGCCGCTCGGCGGCTTCAAGCAATCCGGCTTCGGACGCGACAAGTCGCTGCACGCCCTCGACGCCTATACCGACCTCAAGACCGCCTGGATCGCGCTATGACATCTTTGGCTGCCGAACGCGCCGGCGTTCTGAACCGATTGCTCGATGCCGAGCAGGAGCGCTTTCGCGCGCTGCACCCGCGCTCGGCCGCGGCCTGGCAGGAGGGAAGGCAGCATTATCTTTATGGCGGCCCGTCGCACTGGATGCGGCGCTGGGCCGGCGGCTTCCCTGTCTATGCCGAGGAGGCGCAGGGCGCGCATATCAGGGATATCGACGGACGCGACTACATCGATTTCTGCCTTGGCGACACCGGCGGCATGTGTGGGCACGCGCCCGAGGCGGTGACCGAGGCGGCGCTCGCTCAGCTCAAGCGTGGCGCGACCATGATGCTGCCGACGGAAGACAGTATCTGGGTCGGTGCCGAACTGTCGCGCCGCTTCGGTCCGAAATACTGGACGCTGACGACGTCGGCGACCGACGCCAACCGCGCGGCGATCCGTATCTCGCGCATGATCACCGGCCGGCGCAAGGTGCTGGTGTTCTCCGGCTGCTATCATGGCGGCGTGGAGGAGGCGCATGTCGAGATCCGCGACGGCCGGGTCGGCCTGCGCAACATGATCCATCCCAACGGCATCGATCATGATGCGGTGAGCAGGGTCGTCGAATTCAACGATGTCGCGGGCCTCGAGGCGGCACTTGCCCATGGCGACGTCGCCTGCGTGCTGACCGAGCCGCTGATGACAAATTTCGGCATGATCCCGGTCGATCCTGGTTTTCACCAAGCGTTGCGGGAGCTGACGCGCCGCGCCGGCACCGTCCTCATTATCGACGAGACCCACACGCTGTCCTGCGGGCCGGGTGGCTACACGAAGAGCCATGGACTCGAGCCCGACATCTTCGTCGCGGGCAAGGCGATCGCGGGCGGCATCCCTGCCGGCGTATTCGGTCTCAGCCAGGAGATCGCCGAGCGGCTCTGGAAACTCGTTCCCCACGTCAATCCGCGCGAGCGGCAGTCGGCGCATCTTGGATTCGGCGGCACGCTTGCCGGCAACGCGCTGACGGTCGCGACCATACGCGCGGTGCTGGAGAAGGTGCTGACCTCTGCGAATTACGAGCGGATGATCGGAACCGCGACCTGGCTTGCGCAGGAAGCGCGCCGGCTGATCACGGCGGCCGGTCTGCCCTGGCACGTCACGCAGATCGGCGCGCGCGCCGAGATCATGTTCATGCCGCAGCCGCCATGCAGCGGCGCCGACGTCATTGCCGGCCGGCAACCCGATCTCGAGACCCTGCTGCATGCGTTCTACATCAACGAGGGCATTCTGGTGACCCCGTTCCACACCATGCTGCTGATGTGTCCGGCGACGTCCGCGCGCGACGTCGACACACACACGGCGGTGTTGGCGCGGTTCATCGACTTGCTGCGCGGCGCAGGAGCGATCTGATGCAGGTGCCTCCGTTCAATCTTGACGGCCGCATCGCCATCGTCACCGGCGGGGGCAGGGGGATCGGCGCCGCCATCGTGAGACGGCTCGCGGAGGCCGGCGCGACCGTGGTGATCGCCAACCGGACGCTTGATGTGGCCGAGGCGTTGGCGCGCGAATTGACGGCCGATGGACGGGCGGCCTATTGCGTCCCGTTCGACCGGCTGGACCGCAGTAGCTTGCGCGCGATGGTCGATCGCGTCGCTGCTCAATATGGCCGGCTCGATATCGTCGTGCACAATGCCGGCGGCTGTCCGTGGTCATCGCTTGAAGAGCTTGACGAAGCCAAACTTGAGGACACGCTGGCGCTTAACCTCAACGCCAGCATCTGGCTCGCGCAGACCGCAATTCCGCACATGCGTGCCGTCAGGTTCGGGCGCATCCTCGTGACATCCTCGGTCTCCGCGCGCGTCGCGATGGGCGGCGGCGCGCATTACTCGGCGGCGAAGGCCGGCGTCAACGCATTCATCCGCGGCGCCGCCTTCGAGCTCGCGCGCGACGGCATCACGGTCAACGGCGTCGAGGCCGGCTTCATCGAAAAGCCGGGCCGCGGCACCATGAGCGCGCCGGAGAACAAGGCGAAGCTCGAGCGCTTCATTCCGATGGGGCACATGGGTAGCGCCGACGACATCGCCTGCGCGATGCTCTATCTCGCCTCCACCGAGGCCAAATACGTCACCGGGCAGACCATCGTCGTCGATGGCGGCTCGACGCTGCCGGAGACCGGATTTGCCGTCGAACGGCAGTGGGGAGTCTAGATGAGCATGGTCTTTTCGGAAAACCGGTTTCCACTTTTCCCGATCATGCCCTGATGCCGCGGCTCGACGGAAAGACGGCGCTGGTGACCGGCGCAGCCACGGGGATCGGCCGGGCGACGGCGGCGCTGCTGGCGTTGAGCGGCGCGCGCGTCGTGCTGTTCGGGCTCGGTGAGGCAGAGCTCCAGACCGCCGCGGCGGAGTGCGGAGGGCAGGCGGTCCATGGCGACGTCACGCGTCCGGACGATATCGCAAAGGCCGTCACCGCCTGCGGGGCGTGGCTCGACATCGTGGTCAACGCCGCCGGCCTGATCGTGCCGGATCAGCCGGCCAGCGTCTCCGACGAGGTGTGGGCCAAAACGCTTGACGTCAACCTCACGGGGACGATGCGTGTCTGTCGCGCGTCCCTGCCGCTGCTCCGGCAGCGCGGCGGCGCGATCGTGAACGTCGCCTCGGTTGCCGCGTTCAATGCCAGCCCGGACAGCGCAAGCTACGCCGCCAGCAAGGCGGCCGTCGTCGCCTATACGCGCTCGCTGGCCTACGCGCACGGCGCCGACGGCATCCGCGCCAATGCGGTGGCGCCGGGCTGGGTGCGCACGCCGATGAGCGCCCATGAAATGCAGCTGCTCGCGGACCAGAACGGCACCACGGTCAATGCCGAGATTCGCGGCGTCGAACGACGCATTGCCCTGGGAAGGATGGCCGAGCCCGCCGAGATCGCCGCGTGCTGCCTGTTTCTGGCCTCCGACGAGGCGTCCTTCGTGACCGGCGCGGTGCTGGTCGCCGACGGCGGCGGCCGCGCGCCGACGCAGAATCGCGCGGTGTAGGCGGCCGGTTGGCGTCTCGGGCAGGCGGCCGGCACCTGCAGGCGGCCGGCACCTTGATAACGACCGGCGGATTTGGCACTCTCGTGCGGTCACGTCATTCGATCGAGGGGCGTTATGAACAAGTCATTTTCCGTGATCATTGCCGCGGCCGCTTCAATCGTCGTTCTGTCTTCGACGGCGGCGCGATGCGGCGACTACTATCCGTTTGGCGATCCGCCGTACCGGCTGGACTACGTGCAAGAGCCCCAGATCGTATCGGGCTGCTGGAAATGGAATTGGCAGCTGTACCAGTGGCAGGACTACTGCCCGGTCTACGTCAATCCGAAGGCGTATATGTTCTCGCGCTCGTCGCGCGCCGTGCTCCGCACCAAGGGGTGAGGAGAGTTCGGCTGCTTGAGGTGCTCTGCGTCGCGCCCGTTGCAGCGACGCAGAGCGCGCACTCATGAATGCGCGATGGTGCACGCCACCTGGTGGCGCTTGCCGAAGTTGAGCAGCGCGTTTTCCCGGAAGCCGTCCAGCCAGACGCCGCCGCCCGCATAGCGATAGCCGACGCCCATCGGAACGTGCCGCACATGGATGCCACCACGGCCGGTGAGCAGGGAGGCCGTGACCACTTCGCCCTCGACCGACACAGCGCGCGGGCACAGCGGATATTGATGGCCGTTCTCGCAGGTGAAGACGATCTCGGTGCAGGTGCCGACCGGTGCTTTTGTGACCAGGCCAAGGTCCGCTGCCGCCGCCGGCCCGGAGTTGCCGAACAACGTTGCACCCAACGCCAAAATGCCTGCGACCGTGTAGCCAAACCGAATACGCATCAGTGCCCCCTCGTCCAGCGATAGGCTAAGTAATTGAAGAAAATATCTCGCGCTAAATGAGCAAAAAAAACCTCTGAGGTCAAACCTCTCTGCCCAATGCGGTGCGGGGGAGATCGGCCGGCGCCATCGCGAATGGCGTGTCAGGTGTTGCAAGTTTGCTGCAGTAAGTCCGAATTCGGCTGCAAGCTGCCCGGTAGCGTTAATGCGCCTTTACTGGCCACAATTCGCCCTGCAAGTGGTGTGATGTATTGAGTCGTGTTCCGGAGATTGCTTCAATGCGCTGACCGGATCGCATCACGAACGCATTCGGACGGACATCGGGGGTGGGAATGGACTTCCGTGGTGGCATTGCACGTTCGCTACTGACCCTGCTGATTGTCTCATTGCCTGCGCTGGCAGCTCATGCACAGACTCAGGCTCCTCAACCGGCGAACGGCCGGGCAGCGGCGGCGCAGCCGGCTCAGGGCGATCAAGCCTTTTCTGGCCCGAGCTTCCGCAAAGGTCTGTGGCGCTTCGTGCGAACGCTCGATGTGGTCAGGACGGCCAACAAGAACTTCAAGTATCGGATGGTCAACGCGGAGACGACGCGCTGCGTCGACCCGACCCACGCCATGAAGGCGACCTTTGCCTCGGGATCGATCGGAAGCTGCGTCTCGGACAAGCCGGAGAAGGTCGGTAATCAATACACCTTCGGACACCGTTGCGATTACATGGGGACGGTCAGCACCGTCATCACCGTGCGCAGCGACGAGGCCTATACCGAGCTGAACGAGATCAGCACCGGAGAGCATCCCCGGACCGACACGGTCGTCGCGACAAGGATCGGCGACTGCGACGACGGTAGCGCGGCCAAGATTGAGGCCAAGTCCGAGGCCAAGACTGACAAGTCCGCTGCGGCGGCTTTGCAGCACTAGCTGGCAATCAAACGGCAGTGGCGTCGGACGAGGCGTCCATTTGTCCCCGACGACGCAGACGCTGCGCTTCCTTTCGCGCCGAAGCTGCCCCGGCCTGAAGCAACCGGGCATTCACCTTGTTTGGCGCAAGAGCTCGTGAGAGCGTCGAGGAAAGGCCAAGCATTTACGGGGTCTTAACACGAAATGCTCCTGAATGATGTGAGGTTGGACGTGCTTCAAGCGAAGTCACGCGATCCGCGTCAATCGGCCGGTTAGGGATTCAATAAATGACATCGCGTGAGGGCTTCGCCCCGTCGAAGATCTTCGCATCCGCGCTTGGCGTCGTGACCGCGCTTTCGGTGTTCGTGCTCGCCTCCCCGAGCGCCATGGCGGAGGAGGGATTCAGCGGGCCGAGCTTCCGAAAGGGAATGTGGCGCTTCGTGCGGACGCTGGAAATCGCCACGTCCTCGAACGTCCGGCAAACGCTGCTCGAGCGCGAAATGACGCGCTGTGTCGATCCAACCCAGGCGATGAAGGCGACCTTCTCATCTCCGTCCGTTGGAAATTGCCACTCTTCGCGGCCGGAGAAGATCAACAACAAATACGTCTTCTCCAACCGCTGCGACTATCTCGGGCCGGTCAGCACCGTCATCACGGTTCTCAGCGACGAGGCCTATACCGAGGTCAACAAGACCAATGTTGGTCAGGCGCCGCGGACCGACCGGGTGGTTGCCCGCCGAATCAGCGATTGCCACGAGGATAGAGCTTCGCTCAGGCAGCCGGCCTCCGCGCCGAGCGAGGTGTCGTTGCAGCTGGACGAAGCCGAGGGCGAGCCGCTGTAAGGCGATTGGTCGGCGCGCGGGCCTCAGATCGCCGGCAACACCCATCAGATCTTCTGCTGCCCGCCTGGTGCACTCACCTTGACGGTGATCTTCTGAATTTCGGTTCGACCGCCCTGGTACTTGACCTCGATGGTCAGCGCGTCATCGCCGAGAAATTCCGGCGGCGCCTTGTAGAAGGCGACATAGGCCGGCACCTCGAGCGCCAAACAGGCCTTGTAATTGGTGGCCTTCGCCTTCGCCGACTTCACCACAACCTTTCCGGCAGCCGGCGCGGCGACCAGGCGGATGGTCGGCAGCGGGCCCGACGTGCAATCAGGTAACACGTTGAGATAGAGGCCAATCTGGGTGTCCCGGTTGGCCAGGGCGCGAACCTGGCGCTCGACCGTGGTCTCCTGGGGGACAGGTTGTGCGGGGGCTTGCGCGGCCGCCGCGCCGAAACATCCCCAAATCAGGACAGCGGCACACGCCTGAAGAATCACCCGCATCGACTGCTGCTCCAAATCGCCGGGAAGGACGAACGGGGCCGGGGAAATACTGCCTTTGGCCAAGTTAATCCGGCTAAGCCGTTGTTCTTTCAGCTTCGACCTGTCCGATCTTTACCACACTTCCACGGAAAGCATTGATTAACCAAATACATTTCTTGACCGCGGGGAGGGTTAACAATAGCCTAAAACTAAATTTTTCTACAACTTTTCCTCTAATCGCATTTTGCGGAGTTGATAATGCAGGGTTCGTTTCAGGTCGCTCAGGCAACCGGCACCGGCAATTCCACCAATTCGGCTCCCGTACGAATTTACAAGCTGACCAAGCCGCTGACCGATCAGGCGGTGGTCGTCAATCTTGGATACGACCAGAAGGTGAAGGTCGACTTTTCGTCGATCGCCAATGAAAAGATCACGCTGGTTCACGTCGGCGAAAAGCTGATCATCCTGTTCGACAACCAGTCGACCGTCACGGTTGAGCCGTTCTTCGACTCCCGTGCGGATGGACTGAAGAATGTCACGATCGAGATGGCGCCGGGGCGCGAGGTCTCGGTCCAGGAGTTCGCGACCCTTTTTCCGATCAGCACGGACGCCTCCGTGTTGCCGGCGGCCGACAATGGCGGCAACTCGAACGGCAACGCGCAGGCGAGCGGCGCGAATTTCAGTCCGTTCGCGATTGATCCGTTAGCTCCTGTGCCGACCAACGTGTTGGCGCCGCAGGAAGAGTTGCCGAACCTCGTGACCCCTGTGCCGCCGACCGGCTTCGTGCTGGGCATTGCTCCGCCTCCGACCATTTTCGGCAACCCCCTGTCGGCGCTGATTGTCGACGAGAGCTTCCTGACCGCGGCCACCAACCATGGTGTCGCCGGTTCGGGGCTCGGACCCGCAGGGGCAACGGTCGCGTCTGTGCAGGTGTCGTTCAACGTCACGGTACCGGGCGGCCAGCAGTTGCTGACCTATGCGCTGTCGGTCACGACCCCGAACGAAGATTCCGGTCTGATCGATTCGGCGACCGGTCAGCACGTTCTGCTGACGGTCAACGCGGCCGGCGTCGTGGAAGGGCGCACGGCGATCAGTGGCGATCTGGTCCTCACGGTCTCGGTTGACGCCGCGGGTCATGTGACGCTGACCGATCTGCGCGCGGTTCATGAGGCAACACCGGGCAACTTCAATGAAGGGATCACGCTGGCATCGGGTCTGATCACGCTGACCGCCACCGTGACTGACAACAACAATCAGTCGGCAAGTGCGAGCGTCGATGTCGGCTCGCATCTGACGATCCTTGACGATGGTCCGGTGGCGGGCACGGTGACCGGCGCGACCGACACGCTGGTGCTGGACGAAACGCGCCCTGTCGGCAGCGACACCGCGGGCGGCACGACGCCGACCGGCCTCGCCAGCGTGACGGCTGACTTCTCCAACAACTTCACCGGCGGCAGCTACGGCGCCGACGGCGCCGGCAGCACTGCCTACACGCTGCATCTCACCGGCACGAACGTGGCCTCGGGCCTCTATGCGCTGGATCCGACCGACACCAACCCGGCCCATTTCGGGCAGGGTGCGCAGATCGTGCTGAACCAGTCCGGTGACACCATCACCGGCTCGGCGAACGGCACGACCTACTTCACAATCACGATCAACGAGACGACCGGGATCGTGACCTTCACCCAGGTCAACAACATCTGGCATGCCGATCCGACCAACCCGGATGACGCGGCGACGTTGACCCTCTCCAGCGCCAGCCTGCTGCAGGTGGTGCAGACCATCACTGACGTGGACGGCGACAGCGTGGCAACGCCGATCAACCTCGGTGGCGGCGTGTTCACAATTCAGGACAGCGGTCCGACGGCCGGCACGGTGATCGAGAAGGAAGGGCCGGCGGAAACGCTGGTGCTGGACGAGTCGCGCCCGGTCGGCAGCGACACGCCCGGCGGCTTTGCGCCGAGCGGGCTTGCCAGCGTGACGGCGGACTTCTCCCATGACTTCACGTCCGGCAGCTACGGCAGCGACGGACCCGGCCATACGGCCTACACGCTGAAGCTCACCGGCACGAACGTGGCCTCGGGTCTCTACGCGCTGGATCCGACCGACACGACCACTGCAGACGGCGACGGCATCGGACAGGGCGCGCAGATCGTCCTCAACCAGTCCGGCAACACGATCACCGGCTCGGCCGGCGGGACGACGTATTTCACCATCACGATTGATCCGTCGACCGGTATCGTCACGTTCACGCAGTCGAACAATATCTGGCATTCTGACCCGAAGAATCCGGACGATCCGGCAACGCTGACGCTGTCGAGCCCGAGCCTGCTGCAGGTGGTGCAGACCATTACCGACGCGGACGGCGACAGCGTGTCGACGCCGCTCGATGTCGGCACCCGAGTGTTCACGATCCAGGACAGCGGTCCGACCGCCGGCACGGTGACCGGCGCGACCGATACCCTGGTGCTGGACGAGACCCGTCCGGTTGGCACGGACACCGCGGGCGGCACGACGCCGACCGGCCTCGATTCCGTGACCGCAGACTTCTCCAACAACTTCACGCCCGGCAGCTATGGCGGCGACGGCCCGGGCCACACGACCTACACGCTGAACCTCGCCGGCGCGAATGTGGCGTCCGGTCTCTACGCACTTGATGCGACCGATACGACCACCGGCGACGGCGACGGCATCGGGCAGGGCGCGCAGATTCTGCTGAACCAGGTCGGCAACACGATCACCGGCTCGGCTGGCGGCACCAATTACTTCACGATCACGATCGATCCCTCGACCGGGATCGTGACGTTCACCCAGCTCAACAACATCTGGCACTCCGATCCGACCAACCCGGATGACGCCGCGACGCTGACGCTGTCTGGCGCCAATCTGCTGCAGGTGGTGCAGACCATCGTCGATGCCGACGGCGACAGCGTGACGACGCCGCTCGATGTCGGCACCGGCGTGTTCACGATCCAGGACAGCGGCCCGAGCGCCGGTACGGTGATCGCGGCGGCGGATACGTTGGTGCTGGACGAAACCCGTCCTGTCGGCACCGACACTGCGGGCGGCGCCACGCCGACCGGCCTCGACACCGTCACGGCGGACTTCTCCAACAACTTCTCGGCCGGCAGCTACGGCAGCGACGGCGCGGGCAACACGGCCTACACGCTGAAGCTGACCGGCGTGAATGTGGCCTCCGGTCTCTATGCGCTCGATCCGACCGACACCGACCCGACCCACTTCGGCCAAGGTGCGCAGATCGTGCTGAACCAATCCGGTGACACCATCACCGGCTCGGTCGGCGGGACCACCTACTTCACGATCACGATCGACGAGACGACCGGGATCGTGACGTTCACCCAGCTCAACAACATCTGGCACGCCGATTCGACCAACCCGGATGACGCCGCGACGCTGACCCTGTCGGGCGCGAACCTGCTTCAGGTGGTGCAGACCATCACCGATGCGGACGGCGACAGCGTGTCGACGCCGCTCGATGTCGGCACCGGTGTGTTCACGATCCAGGACAGCGGCCCGACGGCGGGCACGGTGACAGGTCCGACCGACACCCTTGTGCTGGACGAGACGCGGCCTGTCGGCAGCGACACCGCAGGCGGCACCGCGCCGACCGGCCTCGATACCGTGACGGCGGACTTCTCCAACAACTTCACCGGCGGCAATTATGGCAGCGACGGTGCGGGCAACACGGCCTACACGCTGAAGCTGACCGGCGCCAACGTCGCCTCCGGCCTTTATGCGCTGGATCCGACCGACACCGATCCGACCCATTTCGGGCAGGGTGCGCAGATTCTGCTGAACCAGGTCGGTGACACCATCACCGGCTCGGCTGGCGGCACCAACTACTTCACGATCACGATCGACGAGACGACCGGCATCGTGACGTTCACCCAGCTCAACAACATCTGGCATTCCGATCCGACCAACCCGGACGATGCCGCGACGCTGACGCTCTCGGCGGCCAACCTGCTGCAGGTGGTGCAGACCATCACCGATGCGGACGGCGACCACGTGTCGACGCCGCTCGATCTCGGCACCGGTGTGTTCACGATCCAGGACAGCGGCCCGACGGCGAGCGCGCTGTCTGGCGCAACGGACACGCTCGTGCTCGACGAGACGCGGCCTGTCGGCACCGACACCGCGGGCGGCACGGCGCCGACCGGCCTTGCCAGCGTCACGGCGGATTTCTCGAACGGCTTCGCCGGCGGCAGCTATGGCAGCGATGGTCCGGGCAATTCGGCCTACACGCTGAAGCTCACCGGCGCCAACGTGGCGTCCGGCCTCTATGCGCTCGATCCGACCGACACCGACCCGACCCATTTCGGGCAGGGTGCGCAGATTCTGCTGAACCAGGTCGGCAACACGATCACCGGCTCGGCCGGCGGCACCGATTACTTCACGATCGCGATCGATCCCTCGACCGGGGTCGTGACCTTCACCCAGCTCAACAATATCTGGCACTCCGATCCGACCAACCCGGATGACGCCGCGACGCTGACGCTGTCGCGTCCGGAAATCCTGCAATTGGTGCAGACCATCACCGATGCCGACGGCGACAGCGTGACGACGTCGCTCAACCTCGGCTCCGGTGTGTTCACAATCCAGGATAGCGGTCCGACCGCGGGCACAGTGATCGCGGCGGCGGATACGTTGGTTCTGGACGAGACCCGTCCCGTCGGCACGGATACGGCGGGCGGCACGACGCCGACCGGCCTCGACACCGTGACGGCAGACTTCTCGAACAACTTCTCAGCCGGCAGCTATGGCAGCGACGGTGCGGGCAACACGACCTACACGCTGAAGCTTACCGGCGCCAACGTGGCGTCCGGCCTCTTTGCGCTCGAAGCGACCGACACGACCACCGCCGACGGCGATGGCATCGGGCAGGGCGCGCAGATTCTGCTGAACCAGGTCGGCAACACGATCACCGGCTCGGTTGGTGGAACCAATTACTTCACGATCACGATCGACCCCTCGACCGGTATCGTCACCTTCACCCAGCTCAACAACATCTGGCATTCCGATCCGACCAATCCGGACGATTCTGCGACGCTGACGCTGTCGGCTGCCAATCTGCTGCAGGTGGTGCAGACCATCACCGATGCGGACGGCGACAGCGTGACAACGCCGCTCGACGTCGGCACCGGCGTGTTCACGATCCAGGATAGCGGCCCGACGGCGGGCACGGTGACAGGTCCGACCGACACTTTGGTGCTGGACGAGACCCGTCCTGTTGGCAGCGACACCGCAGGCGGCACGGCGCCGACCGGGCTCGATACCGTGACGGCGGACTTCTCCAACAACTTCACCGGCGGCAACTACGGCAGCGATGGTGCGGGCAACACGTCCTACACGCTGAAGCTGACCGGCGTGAACGTGGCCTCCGGCCTCTATGCGCTCGATCCGACCGACACCGACCCGACCCATTTCGGGCAGGGTACGCAGATCGTGCTCAACCAGGTCGGTGACACCATCACCGGCTCGGCGAACGGCACGACCTACTTCACGATCACGATCAACGAGACGACCGGGATCGTGACGTTCACCCAGGTCAACAATATCTGGCACTCCGATCCGACCAATCCGGACGATTCTGCGACGCTGACGCTGTCGGCGGCCAATCTGCTGCAGGTGGTGCAGACCATCACCGATGCGGACGGCGACAGCGTGACGACGCCGCTCGACGTCGGCACCGGTGTGTTCACGATCCAGGACAGCGGTCCGACCGCGGGCACGGTGACCGGCCCGACCGACACCTTGGTGCTGGACGAGACCCGTCCCACCGGAACGGATACTGCCGGCGGCACGGCGCCGACCGGGCTCGACACCGTGACGGCGGACTTCTCCAACAACTTTACGCCCGGCAGCTATGGCAGCGACGGCCCGGGCAACACGACCTACACGCTGAAGCTGACCGGCGCCAACGTCGCCTCCGGCCTCTACGCGCTGGATCCGACCGACACCGACCCAACCCATTTCGGCCAAGGTACGCAGATCGTGCTCAACCAGGTCGGTGACACCATCACCGGCTCGGCAAACGGCACGACCTACTTCACGATCACCATCAATGAGACGACCGGGATCGTGACGTTTACCCAGGTCAACAATATCTGGCACTCCGATCCGACCAATCCGGACGATGCCGCGACGCTGACCCTGTCGGCCGCGAACCTGCTTCAGGTGGTGCAGACCATCACCGATGCGGACGGCGACAGCGTTGCGACGCCGATCAACGTCGGCACCGGCGTGTTCACGATCCAGGACAGCGGTCCGACCGCGGGCACGGTGATCGGCCCGACCGACACCTTGGTGCTGGACGAGACCCGTCCCGTTGGCAGCGACACCGCAGGCGGCACAGCGCCGACCGGGCTCGACACCGTGACGGCGGACTTCTCCAATAACTTCACCGCCGGCAGCTACGGCAGCGATGGTGCTGGGTCGACGACCTACACGCTGAAGCTGACGGGCTTGAACGTGGCCTCCGGCCTCTATGCGCTCGATCCGACCGACAAGACCGCCGGTGACGGCGACGGCATCGGACAGGGTACGCAGATCGTGCTCAACCAGGTCGGTGACACCATCACCGGCTCGGCGAACGGCACGACCTACTTCACGATCACGATCAATGAGACGACCGGGATCGTGACGTTCACGCAGGTCAACAACATCTGGCACTCCGATCCGAACAACCCGGACGATGCGGCGACGCTGACGCTGACGCGCCCTGAGTTGCTGCAGGTGGTGCAGACCATCACGGACGCCGATGGTGATAGCGTGTCGACGCCGCTCAACCTCGGCACCGGCGTGTTCACGATCCAGGACAGCGGCCCGACGGCAGGTACCGTGACCGGTCCGACCGACACCCTCGTGCTGGACGAGACGCGTCCTGTTGGCAGTGACACCGCGGGCGGCACAGCGCCGACCGGGCTCGACACCGTGACGGCGGATTTCTCCAACAACTTCACCGGCGGCGGCTACGGCAGCGACGGTGCTGGCAGCACGACGTTTACGCTGAAGCTCACCGGTGCGAACGTGGCCTCCGGCCTCTATGCGCTCGATCCGACCGACAAGACCGCCGGCGACGGCGATGGTATCGGACAGGGTGCGCAGATTCTGCTGAACCAGGTCGGCAACACCATCACCGGCTCGGTCGGCGGCACCAACTACTTCACGATCACGATCGATCCTTCGACCGGCATCGTGTCCTTTGCTCAGCTTAACAATATCTGGCACTCCGATCCGACCAACCCGGACGATGCGGCGACGCTGACGCTGTCGGCTGCCAATCTGCTGCAGGTGGTGCAGACCATCACCGATGCGGACGGCGACAGCGTTTCGACGCCGCTGAACCTCGGCACCGGCGTGTTCACGATCCAGGACAGCGGTCCGACCGCCGGCACGGTGACCGGCCCGACCGACACGCTCGTGCTCGACGAGACGCGTCCTGTTGGCACCGACACCGCGGGCGGCACGGCGCCGAACGGGGTTGTTTCCGTGACGGCGAACTTCTCCGACAACTTCACCGGCGGTAGCTATGGCAGCGACGGTGCTGGTTCGACGACCTACACGCTGAAGCTGACGGGCTCGAACGTGGCCTCCGGCCTCTATGCGCTCGATGCGACCGACAAGACTGCCGGCGACGGCGATGGTATCGGACAAGGTGCGCAGATTCTGCTGAACCAGTCCGGCAACACCATCACCGGTTCGGTTGGCGCGACGACCTACTTCACGATCGCCATTGATCCCGCAACCGGGATCGTGACCTTCACCCAAGTCAACAACATCTGGCACTCCGATCCGAACAATTCGGACGATGCGGCGACGCTGACGCTCTCGAGCGCCAACCTGCTGCAGGTGGTGCAGACCATCGTCGATGCCGACGGCGACAGCGTGTCGACGCCGCTCGACCTCGGCACCGGCGTGTTCACAATCCAGGACAGCGGCCCGACGGCGCCGACAGCGACGGTCAGCGCAGCTACGATCGGCGTGGACGAGACGCCCGGCGTGCAGACCACCGGCGGCGCGAGCGACGTGCTGGGCTCCACTGCGATCACGTTCAACGGTGCCGCCAGCACTGTCGCCGCGCTGTTCAGCACGGTTGCGAACAAGGGCGTCGACACCGATGTGCCGGGAGCGTCACTTGACAACGGTGCGCTCAGCTTTGCCTCGACGGGCGCGAGCAGCATCCTGACGGTGGCCGGGGGCAGCTTCGGCTCTGACGGCGCGGGGTCTACGACCTATGCGTTGAGCGTCCTCAGCGCTGCGTCAGGCCTGACATTGACGGATGGCACAGGGATCGCGCTGTCGCTGGATGCCAGCGGCCGGATCATCGGTACTGTGGGCAACGATGCCGCCAACCCCAGCCTGACGGGCCAAACGGCGTTCGCGATCGCCATCGATCCGATCACCGGTCAGCTCTATGTGGCGGACTATCTCTCGCTCCACCACAACAGCACCGCCAGTCCGAACGATCTGCTGACGATGACGGCCGGCAAGATCGGCGCGACGGTCACGTTGACGGACGCCGATGGCGATCATGTGACGGCCACCGCCGACATCAGCACTCATATCAGCTTCCTCGACGACGGCCCGAGTTTCGGCACGATCGAGCATGGAATCATTGCCGATTACGCGGGAATGTCCGTGCTAGGTAACCTACCCGTGTTCTCCGGCGCCGATGGTTTTGGCGCATATGACTTCACCTTGACTGGAAACACGGCGCCGGCCGGCCTGACGTTCAATGGCCAGGCCGTGCACTATTCCATCGACGCATTTGGACAGAATTTGACGGCCTATATCGGTGCGGCCCCATCGGCAGCGAATAATATCTTCACGCTGACTCTGGATGACACAACCGGTCACTACCTGTTCACATTGCTTCAGCCATTCACGGAGACAACGATCCAGAATGTCGGCAGTTCATCCGCCTTCGGCTCGGGACCCTCGCAAGAGCAGATTCTTTCCTCGAGCACCGATCAGCTGGCGGTTATTTCGGGCACGGCCTCCGGCGGTGCTCAAGGCAGCGTGAACGGATCGACCAATGGTTGGGGCGTCGGCAACAACAACTTCGACCCCAACGAAAAGCTGCTGTTTGACTTCACGGACGGCGCAAGCGCCAGCCCCGGCGGCAACGCGGGGTTCCATCCTCCAGCACACGAATCGGTCGCGAACTACACGTTCAGCGGTTACAAAGCCGGCGACGACATTCACTACGTCGTCTCCTATTGGGACGGAGTGCACGCCGCCTCGATCACATCGGTCTCCGGTGATTTCGATCCTTCCACCCACACCACGGTCGCCACCGAATGGTCGACGCCCACAGCGCCGGCCGGCCTGCAGCTCTACACTGTCCAGTTCACGGACGTGACAGGCAGCGGCAAGGTCGACCTGGTTGGCGTCGGAGTTTCGTCCACCACGAACGTCTCCGAGGATCTGAGCTTCAACGTGTCGACGATTGACGGTGACGGCGACACTGCGTCGAGCACCATCAGTATCAACATCAATGGCACCGCGACCCTGCTGGGCACGGCCGGCAATGATGTCATTGTCGCCGGACCAACCAACGAGACGCTCACTGGCAATGGTGGGGACGACAAGTTTGTTCTCAATCTCAGCGCCCACGATATCATCAGTGATTTCAACAGCGGTGATACGCTCCTTCTCGACGTGGCCGGTCTGAGCCTGCCGACGGGCGTTTCAAACGCCCTTACGGCTGGTCAATTCACGTCATCGGCAGTCACCGGCGGGACCGAGAACAACGCGAGCGCCTGGAACGAAAGCGCAAGCACGAACAAATTCTTCTTCAACAATACGACCCATGAGCTCTGGTACTCGGCAAATGGCACCGGCTCCGACAAGGTGGACCTCGCACATGTGAGCACCGGCTTGCCGGCGGCCACGAACGTTCATATTTTCTAGGTTAGGCTTGCAGCAAAATCGAAAATCCGCGGAGACTTCTCCGCGGATTTTTATTGATTGAATTGTCGCCTTTCTTGCGCGCAATCACATCAGCACGGGCAGGAAGCCCAAGAGCGGGCTTGCCGCGTCCAGCGCTTCTACGCCGGTCCATTCGGTCTCCGCGGCATTGGCGGCCGCCGGCGCCGCGTCGAGCTCGTCGCCGAGCGGGAGGCGCTTGGCATAGGGGGCCGCAAACAGCTGCACGCCGCGGTCGTTGATCGCGAACATCGGTGTGAAGTTGCCGAGCTCGCCGTCATCAATCAGTTCGGAGCGGCGGCTGTCCAGGATCAACCAATGGCCGTCCAGGCGCGCCGCCAGCACGGCATGATCCTGGCGGATGGCGCGATCGCGGCCCAGCACCAGGCGCAGATCCTCGCGCGGGAAGCCGGCTTCGCTGAGCGCGATGTATTTTGCGATCGCATAGTCCTCGCAGTCGCCCTTGCCGGTCGCGAAGGTGGCGAGCGGCGCAGTCCAGCGGTCGGCCTCGCCGTGCTGAGCGAAGTCGCTGACATAGCGGATCGCCTGATTGACGGCGCGGTTGGCCTCATCCAGCCGGTCGCGTCCGGATTTGGACTTGACCGCGCCGATCAGGCGAAGGAATTGCGCGGCCTGCGACGGGCAGCCGGTTGCGCTCTCCCGGCATTGCTCGAGAACGCTCGCCTCCTTTGCGAGATCGGATTCGAGGCTGCGCCATTTGCGCCACAGTCCGTTTTCCGGTGCGCGGAAGGTGAACAGGCCAAACGGCTCGGCGCCGACAGGCGGAAGCGGCTTTGCCGCGGGCACCGCGTCGGTCGCGGTGTTTGGCGGCGTGAGCGAGGCGGTGCGAATGGCGTTCGGACCCCGGCCGCGCTGCCGGTCCAGCTTGGCCAGGACGTCGGCGATGGTGAAGAAGGTGGCAGGCGGGCGGTTCGACGCGGCGTCCGCTGCGGGCGCGAGCTCGCCGGCGGGTTTTCCGAGAGAGAGCTCGTCCGCGGCAAACGCGGCAGGCGTGGCGCAAAGACCGATTGTCAGTGCAGCCGCGGCCATGACCGCCGACGAAGCAAACTTCAGCGACTTCATATGACGTCCCCAATGTCGGGGACCGTCAACGTCTGTGCGTCGATCTGCGTCCCCGCTGTTATCGGGACGCAGACTGGCGCTTTGGCCGCTTAAGCGGAGTTAAGTGGAGGGGGTGCCGCCTCGAATGTCGAAAAGGCGGTCAATCCGGGGTTTGCCGGTTCGTTCGAAATTGAACGAACCGAGGTCACGACCGGTTAACCACGGTCACCGTGGTCCCGATCAGCGTTCGCGCAGGGCCTCGTCACGCAGCAGGCGGGCAGGCTTCACGATGTAGTCCAGCACGGATTTCTCGCCGGTCAGGACCTCGACCGTGGTCACCATGCCCGGAATGATCGGCAGCGGATGCTGCTCGGTGCCGAGATGGTTCTTATCGGTACGCACCATGACCCGGTAGAAGGTCTCCTGGCGTTCGGTCTTTTCCGCCTTGTCGTCGACGATGGTGTCGGCGCTGATGCGTTCGACCTTGCCCTTCAGCGATCCGTAGACCGAGGAATCATAGGCGCTGATCTTCACCACCGCGTCCTGGTCGGGACGGATAAACGCGATGTCCTGGGGACGAATCCGGCCTTCCACCAGCAACGTGTCGTCCAGCGGCACGATGTCCATCAGGTTGGCGCCCGGCTGTACGACGGCACCGATGGTACTGATGTTCAGTTTGTTGACGATGCCGTGGACCGGCGCCTTCAGATCCGTGCGGCGCACCCGGTCCTGGGCGGACTTGATATTCTCGTCGAGCACGGCGAGGTCGGCGCGCGATTTGGCCAGGTCCTCGTCGGCCTGTGAACGGAACGACGCGGTGATGTTCGCGATCTTCGACTGCGCTTCGGCCAGCTGTCCCTTCATCTCGGTTGCCTGCCGATCAAGTCGCAGCATCTCGATCTCGGGCACGACCTTCTGCTCATACAGCCTGCGCGTCAGGGTCTGCTCGCGCTCCAGGAGTTTGAGGGAGCCGGTGAGGCGAGTGACCTGCTGGTTGAGGACGTCGATGTCCTGCGCGACCTTCTGACCCCGCATCTTGAACACGCTGGTCTCGGTCGCGACGGCGGCGGGAACCATCTTGTCGAGATCATCCGGGAAGGCGATCTCGGCTCGGCCGCGCGCCTCGGCGTCGAGGCGGGCCACCCGCGCCGCCATCGCCGCACGGCGCTCGCGGATTTCGCCGAACTCGGAAGCGAATTTCGTATCATCGATCCGCATCAGGGACTGGCCCTGCTGCACGATGTCGCCTTCCCGGATCAGGATGTCGCCGACGATCCCGCCTTCGAGCGATTGAACCACCTGCATCTGCCGCGACGGCACGACGCGGCCGCTGCCGCGCTTGACCTCGTCCAGCACGGCAAAATGAGCCCAGATCAAGAACGTCGCAAGGAGCGCGCACGACGTCCACAACAGCATGCGGGAGGTGCGCGGCGTGCGCAGCAGCGCCGCGGACCGGATATCATTTGCAAATGTGAAATCGGAAGACGCCATAATGTATTTGCTCGTTATGCAGATTTCGGCTGAATCGTATTCTCCGGCGACGGGGCCGCGGACGCCGGCCGGCCCTGGAGCAAAGCGAGCACCTTGTCGCGCGGGCCGTCGGCAACCAGGCGGCCATTGTCGAACAGCAGCAAGCGATCGACCATGTTCAGCAATGACAGGCGGTGGGTCGAAATGATGATGGTCATGCGATCATCATCGAGGCCCTTGAGCCGCTCAAGGAACTCCTGTTCGCTGCGAATATCGAAGTGCGCCGTCGGCTCGTCGAGAAAGAGCACGCGAGGCTTGCGGATCAGAACGCGCGCGAGTCCGATGGCCTGCTTCTGGCCGCCCGACAGGCTGCGGCCGCCTTCCGAGATGGGCATGTCATAGCCCATCGGGTGACCGGCGATGAAGCTTTCGACGCCCGAAAGCCGCGCGGCAAGCAGGACTTCCTCGTCGGTCGCTTCCGGTTTGCCAAGGGCGATGTTGTCGCGCAGCTTGCCGAAGAACAGGTCGGTATCCTGCATCGCAAAGCCGATGCCGGCGCGCAGGTCCGAGGGATCATATTGGCGCGAGTCGACGCCATCGACCAGGATGCGGCCTTCCTTCGGCTCGTAAAATCCGAGCAGCAACCTGCCGACCGTGGTCTTGCCAGAGCCCACCCTGCCGATGATGCCGACCCTTTCTCCGCCCTCGATCTTGAAGCTGACCTTTTCGAGCGCGTTAGCCGGCGCGTTGGGGTAGGCGAACGATACGTTCTCGAAGGCGACCTTGCCGTCTTCGATTCGTCTTGCGACGTAGGACCGGGTCGGCGAGCGTTCCCGCTCGATCGACATGATGCGATCGATCGCCTTGAGGGCCGTGATCGTCTGCGTACCCTTGGTGATCACCGCGGCGATCCCGGCGATCGGCGCCAGAACGCGCCCGGCGAGCATGTTTGCGGCGACCAGCGCGCCGACGCTCAGCTTGCCGTCGAGGATCAGGAAAATGCCGACGATGACGAGGAGCAGGCTCGTAATCTGCTGGGCCGTGCTCGCGCTCGTCAGCGACATCGACGACCAGAAGTGAACGTCCTCGCCGGATCGGGCGGTCGCGGCAACCGAGCGTTCCCACAAGGTCTGCATGCGGGCCTCGGCGCCGGTCGCGCGGACGGTTTCGAGGCCGGACAGGGATTCGACCAGCACGCCGTGCCGTGCGGCGGATTCGGCCTGCAGCCGCTTGATGGCCCGATCGAGCGGACGCTGCAGCAGAAAGCCGATCAGCATGACCAGCGGCAGCATGACCAGCGGGATCCAGGCCAGCGGTCCGGCGATGAGGAACAGCACCCCGACGAAGAGGATGGCGAACAGCAGGTCGGTTGCCGAAACCACGCTTCCGGAGGTGAAGAACTCGCGCACCGAGTCGAAGTCGCGGAGCTGATTGGCCAGGATGCCAACCGAAGTCGGCCGCTGCGCCATCTTCACCGACATCACGTGCTCGAAGATGTTTGCGGCCAGCACGACGTCGATGGTCTTGCCGGTCACGTCGATCATGCGGCTGCGGACCATGCGGAAGATGAAATCGAACACGATGCCGAGCCCCATGCCGATCGAGAGCGCGATCAGGGAGGGGATTGCCCCGTTGGGGATGACGCGGTCATAGACGCTCATCGTGAACAGCGGCGTCGCGAGCGCGAGGATGTTGGTCAGAAAAGCCGCGACCGCGATGTGCCCGTAGCTGCGCCAATGCGTCTTCACCACCGACCAGAACCAGTGGCTCTTGGGGATGTCGCCTGCGGCGGCGGCGCGCGCATCGGCCTGCGGCGCGCTTCTCACCAGGAACGCATAGCCGGTATAGTCCGTGGCGAGCGAGGCGATGTCGGCGACGCGCGGGCTGTTCGGCGTCGCCGGATCAACGACCTTGATCGACTTGTTCGCCGGGTCCACACCCAGAAGGATCAGCGCAGAGCCGTTCTTCATGACGAGGACGGCCGGCAGGACCAGCGCGGGAATGTCTGAAATGTCGCGCTTGACGGCCTCGGTCTCCAGACCCGCGCGCCTGGCGGCGCGGTCGTAGAGCGAAACGGACAAGCGTCCGTCCGTGATCGGAAGTCCGCCGAGCAGAGCTTCGCGGCTCACCGCGCGGCCATGATGGGCGGCGAGATAAGTCAACGACGCGGTGAGGGGATCGTCGCCCAGCGCGCGTGGCCTGTTTGTCGCGGCAGGCTTTGAGGTTGAGTCATCCGGCGAGGGGCGGACGGCGTCGGCCGCCGCGCTGGGGGTGCGAAACAACAACTGAAACCTCGACAAGCAAAATGGAAATGCAGCAATCGCATTAGATTTCGGGCAGACTACAACAAACAGCGAACAAATTCAGCGAAACTTATCTTAACGATTAATAAGGAATCGAAAGGGCCCCGACTTGGGGCCCTTCCGGCAGTCCTGTCCTGAGCTTGTTGGCGGTCACTATCGAGCGGAACTCGGGAAGGCCGACAGCAGCCAGTGGGGCTTGGTCGACGCATAGGAGCTCGCGTTCGCCGTGACCGACGGATCCGCGTAAATCACGTTCGGGCCGTCCGCAGCCGTCTTTTGCTGCTGCATCCATTCCGTTGAACCGGGCACCGCTGCGGTCGTCGTCGCACCGGTGAAACGGTCCGCAAAGCCAACGTCCTTCGGCTGGGTTGCCGCATAGGTCTTGGCAGGACGGGCGACAGGCGCCGGAACGGCGACGTGCAGCGGCTCGGACCCGGTTTGCGGGAGGTTCACGCGAAGAGTCGGGAACGAGTAGCGGGGCAGGCCAATCGAAAGCATGTCCGTCGGCGCAGCATCGACCGGCGGCGGAGCCTTCAGGTACTCAATCAGGGTCCCCATCGCGGCCAGCAGCTGGTAGTCGGCGAAAACGACGACGCTGCGGGCGGAGGTGAGCGAGACCGATGCGTTGAAGAACTGGTTCTGCGCGTTCAGGAGATCGATCAGCGAACGCTGGCCGAGTTCATATTCCTTCTGGAACGCCGTGATGGTCTTCCTGGCTGCTTCCAGCTCACGGGTCAGAGCACCGATGCGGGTAGCCGTAATTGTACGGGCATTCCACGCCTTGTCGATCGACTCATACGCGTCGCGCTGCAGGCGGGCGTGGCGCATGGTGGCTTCGGTATAGCGCTCGGCCTTCTCTGACCTGTTCCAGGCATCTTGGCCGCCGCGGAAGATGTCCCACGACATGACGACCTTGCCGCTGTAGTCCTCATGCGTGATGGAGGGAGTCCCGGGGGTCGCCACGTAGGGGTAGGAGTTGTCGTAATGGGTTGCCCGTCCCTCGAGATAGAATTTCGGGCCGAACGTGCCGTCGGTGGCCTTGAACGCATGCTTGGCGGCGTCGGCGTCGGACTGGGCCGCCGCGATCGTCGAATTGAATCGGAGGGTGGTCGCCAGCGCTTCGTCGCGGCTGTGCGGCAATCCTGCGAGAGGGGCGGGGAAGCGAACATTGATCGGCTCAAGGCCAACAACCTTGCGGTACTTTGCCCGGGCGTCATCGAGGCTGCGCTGGAATTCGGCGAGTGCCGCACGGGCAGCTTCGACGCGCTCCCGCGCTTGCTCCAGGTCGCCTTCGCCGGCCCGGCCACCCGAGAAGCGGGAGTTCACGTTTGCAAAGATCTTCTCGTGGTTGGCGACGTTCTGCTGGGCGAGGCTGACCAACCGGATGTAGCGGACGACGTCCATGTAGCCTTCGGCGGCGTCGAGGGCCAGCAGCTCGGTTCTCTCCTTGACGCGGGAGGCGGCGGCATTGACCCGCGCGGTCTGGCGCCAGACGTCATAGATCGACGAAAAACCGTCCCACAGCAGCTGGCGCACCACGACCGATTCCTGGCTGCCATTGCGCCATGGTCCTGAGCCCACGGTCGGTGCCGCCTGAATGTTCGGGGTGATGAAGCCCGGCGATTGATCGAATTTTTCCGGGCCGTAGCTGGCGTCAATGCGCACCTGCGGCAGCAGTGTGCTTTGGGTTTGCCGCAGCTCGCTTTCCGTCGCCCGCCGGTTCGCCGAAGCCTCGCCGATACCCGGGTTGGTCTGCATGGCCTGGCGTAGAGCATCATTAATAGAAAAAACCTCGGCACATGCTGGCGTTGCCGCCAAGCATAGGCACGCTATGACCGTGTATGCCGACTTCATAATCTCAGCCCCTACTCACAAAAATATTATGTAGAATCCTCCAAAGGGTAACAAAGGACAGTTCCGCGACCTATGACATTTCAGCCACACAGGCGCCCTAAGTGGGGGCCGAACCATCCGAGGTCCAGTGCGCGCAAATCTAAACATTTTTATTAAAATTCAGTGATTTATATGATGTTCTGTGATCGCGCGAACTGGTGCCGAGCCGCAACACCGGGGACCGGAACATGAAAGATCAGTTAAGCCCATCTTAAGGTTGGCGGCAGCCGGCTACTGCTGGCGACAGGTCGCCAGGTAGGTTGCAACGAAGGGCGCGGCCTTGGTGTCCGCGGAGGGGCCTCCCAGTCGGCTCGTTAGTTTGTAGAGCGACTTATCGCCAAAATAGAACCGGAAAATCTCGGCCGTGGTGTCGTCGGTGCGGGTCGCAAAGATCGACGCGGCGGTACGGCGGGCGGCCGCAAAGACGTAGGTCGTGAGCTTGGCTCCTCCCTTGCCTTCTGCCGCGACAGATGTCCCCCAGGTGACCGTGAAGGTGTCGCCATCGATCACGACGGCGGGCCGGACCGTATCGAGATCGTCATCGATCCACTGGGCGTCACCGCCTTTGCCTGACGGGCCGAGCTCCACCCGTTTGCCCCGCGGCGCGTCGCAGGTGAACCGGGAAGGTTCGGCGACCGCGGCGCTCGTCGCCGCCAAGAACAGCAACAGGCAGCCGACCGACCTCCACATGGGTGTTACCCTCTGTTTCGTTGTTTGGAGGATAGTGATGTCAGCGCCCGACTCGCGCAACTCGGTGATTTACGGACAAGCAGAGCTGCTTTGCTTCCTCGCCGGAAGAGGCGCCCGCGATTTCACTCGGGCGCGATCGGGTGCGCTGGACGTTCGATCGATGCCCTGAGGCTTTCGAGTTCGAGGAAGACGTCAGCTTGCCTGCGAAGCTCATCGGCGATCATGGGAGGCTTGGTTCGGATGCTGGAAACGACCGTCACGCGGACGCCAGCCCGCCTGACGGCTTCGACGACGGCGCGCAGATCACCGTCGCCAGAGAACAGGTACGCGTGGTCGATGCGGTGCGCGATTTCCAATGCGTCGACCGCGAGCTCGATGCCGATGCTGCGCTTCATTCGCCGCCGCCCTTCGCCGTCATCGTGCGTTTTGGCTAACTTTCTCCTGACCGCATATCCGTTGTAATCGAGCCAATCCACCAGCGGCCGAAGGCTGCTGAACTCGTCGTCGTCTCTCACGACCGTGTAGAAGTAGGCGCGGACGATCTGTCCATGCTTGCCGAACTCCGAGAGCAGTCGCCGGAAGTCGATTTCGAAGCCGAGGTTCTTGACAGTGGTGTGGAGGTTCGCACCATCAATGAAAAGTGCAATGCGATCGGCCATCTCAAATCCCCATGACGCCCGGATCAGTGCTGTACGCTTCGGTTCTGAAAATTCCTCGAGCGCATCGTGGGTGAGCGCCAAAACTGAAATGACTGATCCTAGAGCAAGGACTCGCCCTGGAAAAAGTGAAAATTTTCGCCAACCCGGATGCCATACGAATCGTGCGCCTGTTGATAACAGAACGATCGAAAGTGCGCGGCTGGCCGGCCACGCAAACAACACGGTCGTCGTTGAACAAGGAGGCGGCCGTTTGCGCCGGCGCAGAAAAGCTGGCTGCGATGGCGATTCGGTGGCATCGGCGGTCCGAGCGCCTGCGCGCAGCGTCGATCCTCATCTCCTAGTATCTAAATAAATGGCATCGGACGAAAGCCGCCGTAGACGCCAACAATGGTGCAGCGCGGCGCGCCGTCACAAGGCGACAGTTGCGTCACCGATAAAACTACATCTAAAATCAATCTGGTGTAGCGGCATCATTTCGTGCCGGCGGAATATTTCGAGATACCACTTTTTTGCAGATGCAGATTTTGGTCGATACCAATTTCGTCAGAGGAAGACCGCCTTGCGTCCCCACATTACGCAGATGGTCTATTCTAGCGGGCGGGTGTGGATGCGCGGCGGCGTGTCTGTCGCGCCGCCTCAACCAATCTCTCGCACGCATCGCTAACGAACCGTCGCGACCGACCCATTGCTCGATGTGATGTTCGGATCAGCAGGAGGCAGGGTGGGGAGCTCGCGATGGGGCTTGCTGTGATCGATATCGCAGTCGGGCGCCCGATCGAGGCGGGCGCCAGGGAGTATTGGCCAAGGCGCGCGAGATGCCTGGTCGCTCTGTCGTTCTGTATCCTGTTGTCCTGTTGCGGGGCCGCTAGACAGGCCATCGAGAAGGAGGCGGTACGGGCACCGGACCCAACAATGGAGACGCCAACAGCGGCCACAGAGCCGACACCAGCGGCGACAACGACACCGACGCCGGAGGCGACAGGGACGCCGGCACCGGCGGCGGAACCGGTCAACCTGAACGGCGCACTCGCGGAATGCCGCCGCGCGTTTCCGGATCAGATCGCGCAGGCGGTCGCGAGAGCGTCGTGTGTGATCAAGGCGACCGAGCTCGTCCGACCGCTATTGCCGTTTCCCGATCTGCTCGATCGGGAGAATGTCCTGCGCAAAGCGCTGGCCGAGCAGGTTCAAGCAAGAACAATGTCCCTGCTCGAGCGCAACATCCAGATCCAGAAGCTGCATTCGCAGCTCCTCGAAGAGGAGCGCAGTAGGCTATCAGCCGCGACAGCGGACGGGAGCAAGCCGCAGCTCGCCGTCACGCAGTGGCGGCAATCCAATGGTGAGAGTTGCGGCCGGCTCGGCGGGGACTCTGGGGCGTGTTATTGAGTGAAGGCCGTATGTCCGCCTCTTCCGGTAGATGGCTCGCCCTACACTGCGCGTCCGAGGGGCACTTGGGCGGCCCGAGCCGATCCTCATCACAGGAGGACGAGCCGTGGCAGATTGTTGGGAAGCTTTGTCGGAATCTACGTTACGAAGCTTGGAAATGCTATTGCGATCGCTGAAACAGGCCGGGAACGAGAGGTTCGTTTTTCCAAGAGGTCGATGTGTTGGCGACGGGCATGTATGTGCCGAATCGTTGAACGAATCGCCAGCCTGTTTGTAGGTGCATTTCTGTTATGAGACCGGTCCGGTTGGTTACGGCTTTCTCGCGAGATCCTGTCGCTCGGCCATGAACGCGCGACCCTGGGTGCGCCATCGCTGATCCCAGGGAGGGCGAGCTGGTGAAGGTCAACCGCTGAGGCGCGCCATCAACTCGATGATGTACGCCCCCAGAACGTCGTCTGGCGGATCGAGAGCGAGCTTAGCGCAGCTCTGGCCGTCACCTGGGCGCAAACCAAGTGCTCGGCAACGCAAAGGCGCGCCTCTGTCTTATGTCGCTGGCAAATGGAAGAGCCAGCGCAGGATCTGGCCTGGCGCGCAGTAGTCGACCAGTGGGGCGTCATCTCGTAGATTCGCGATCAGACCTAATTAGCGTACAGCGTACCTCTGCGTCGGCATGCTCGGCGCCCTGGGTTTTTCTCGGCACAGCCTGCGGATTTGCATCGCGTGCCGGGCTCCCAAGAGGACACCTTCATATTCGTCCCATGATCCAAGGCTCGTCCCAAGCGATCAGCACTGCAATGGTCAATGCGGCGATGACATAGAGGAGGAATTCGGTTCTCGTGACGTTGAACATCATTTGAGTCCTCGTTCGCCTCTGTTTGTGTCTGCTCAGGTGGCATGCGTGGTTCTTAAATTCCATGGGCGTATCCTGAGCACCCCTAGCCGAAATGATTAATTCTGGAGCTAAGGACTCGGCAGGGAAGAAGCGGAAGTTCTTGCGATCGCGGGTTGCGTGCGAATCGTGCGCTTGCTGATAAGGCAGCGGTCGCGGGCCGGCTTGCAAGCGGACATGCCATTATTTCGCTATTCTGCGCGTTCGTGCCGCGGAAGGTCTGCCAGGCGCTCCCGCGATCAGGGAATTTGGGAGCCATTCTCGAGAGGAGCTGCGATACCTGCTCTTTCGGCGCAGAAGCTTGGTCTGCGCGGAGAGGTCCACAATTACCTGCATCGTTGGCCGGAGAGCTTGCGCCCGAAGCGAACGCCGAGCACGGTTCGACCGGATTTGAACTTCAATGGTCATCCAGCAGCAATCATTTGCATTTTTGAGGTCGGCGCGCTGACGAAAGCTTGGGAAAAGCGGAGATCGGATGCGCGGGGGAGATCGATCTCTTCCCGGATAGGTTGATATTGCGTTAATTTGAAAAAGCGGATTACATGCCGGTTTGAATTTGTGCGTCCCCGCAGCGCGTTAGCGGTGCGGTTTTTTTGCTGCGTGCGCTTAGCAACCGCGTGCAATGCGCGGTCAGGTGATCCGGATACAGCGCCGGATCATTGCCGCGAATGCTCATATTTTAGGGGGTTAATGCTTCATGGCTACCATCGACGTTACAGCTCAGAGCTCAACAGCCACCACCGATACCGGAGCAGTTTTCACGAACGTAACGTCGGTTGCTTCGACCGGCACAGGCGTATTCGACAGCTTTCTGGTTATCCAGAACAACGGCACCGAGCAGGGCTACAATACGGATGGCTCGCCTCTGCCGCTTGACGACAAACAAGCATCGCATACCAACGCAATCCTGCTTTCGTCGATTCCGGTGGTCACCGGAGATGGTCAGAACGGCACCGTTGCAGGAACTCAGTACCTCGAGTTCAGACTCGACATCAATCAAAACGGGTCGGCCAACCAACCCCAATTGATCTCGTTGGATCAATTGAAGATCTATCAGGAAAGCAGCGGTAATCTCCTGACCGACTTCGCCGGCGAAACGCCGAAATTCGACCTTGGCGACAATACGGTTTTGCTTAACGCGCAGTGGGATGCGGGCAGCGGCAAGGGTGATTATGTGATCCTTGTCCCACTTTCCAATTTCGATACGTCCGGAGCCGACCCTTACGTTTATCTCTATTCGCAGTTTGGCGCTGTTGGCGGCGACTATGCTGCAAATAGCGGTTTCGAAGAATGGGGTGTCATCGGAAGTGGAGGGAGCGGGCTTGGCGCGCTGAGCGTCGCCAAACAGGTTCACGATATCGATGGCAATACTCAAAATTTGGTGGTCGACCATGCCGGCCAGCAGATTGATTACACCATCGAGGTTGGGAATACCGGAACGGGCGTTCTTACCCTGACGTCAGTTACCGACCAAATCGAAAGCTTAGGCGCCACGGCTGCTGTTGCCGTGACAACGACTTTTAATAATGCGACGTACAATCTGGGTGATACGAACCATAATAACCTGCTCGATCCCGGCGAACACTGGCAGTACACAGCTTCGTACACCGTTCAGCAGGCTGATATAGACCATGATGGCTACGGCACCGGCGCAGGTGGCGCGCCAGGTGATGGCTTCATCGACAATCTGGCTACAGCATCAGCAACGGGTGTTCCCGATGCTACAGATACAGCGTCTATCGCAATCGACTACAAGCCGTCGATGTCGGTCGATAAGACGGTGGTTTCCGTCGACGACGTCAACGGCGACGGGCTGACCGACGCGGGCGACATCATTCACTACAACATCCATGTCGCGAACACGGGTAATGTGACGCTGACCGGCGTGACAGTGACCGACCCGCTGACGGGCGATCCGGCGGGCGGTTTGTCGACGCTTAACGTCGGGAGCAGCGAGGATCTGGTGGCGACCTACACGCTGACGCAGGCCGACATCGACAACCACGGCTCGAACCTGGTTGATCTCATCCAGGACGACAAGATCACCAATACGGCGACCGCGGACAGCGACCAGACCTCCCCGGTCAGCGACTCGGTTGATCAGCCGATCGACTACAAGCCGTCGATGTCGATCGTGAAGACAGTGGTGTCGGTAGATGACGTCAATGGTGACGGGCTGACCGACGCGGGCGACATCATTCACTACAATATCCATGTCGCGAACACGGGTGACGTGACGTTGACCGGCGTGACGGTGACCGACCCGCTGACGGGCGATCCGACGGGTGGCCTATCGACCCTGGCTGTTGGGAGCAGCGAGGATCTGGCGGCGACCTACACGCTGACGCAGGCCGACATCGACAATCACGGCTCGAACCTGGTTGATCTCACCCAGGACGACAAGATCACCAATACGGCGACCGCGGATAGCGACCAGACCACCCCGGTCAGCGACTCGGTGGATCAACCGATCGACTACAAGCCGTCGGTCGATCTGACCAAGACGGTCCTTTCCGTCACGGGAGGGCATGCTGATCATGTTGGCGATGTCATCACCTATCAGATCACCGTGGAGAACACCGGCGACGTGACGCTAACCGGGGTCAAAGTAACGGATGCGCTGGAAGGCTATTCCCTTGCCACGTTGGACAATTCGACCGTGACCGGAGACAACGGAAACCACGTCCTCGATGTGGGTGAAACCTGGACCTACACAACGACCCACACATTGACCCAAGCGGACTTGGACAACAACTGGCTCAATGGTGGCGATGGCGTATTCGATAATACCGCCACGGTCACTGACAATCAAAACGTAACGGACTACGACACGGCTCACGTCCTACTGGGACCGGGCGTGCGGACGCCCGGCTTCTGGGCACAAAAGACCTGGCAAACATTCTGGGACGGTAACGCAAATAATCAACCTAAGCAGGCCGGAACAGATGGCTTTGCGAGCGGCGAAATCAGCTATGCCGTAGATTCAAATCACGACACACATGTTACCTCTGCTGACAAAGCGGGTCTCTTGATCGGTGATTACAATCTCAACGGAGTCCAGGACATCGGCGAAAACGTGCTGTTCATCTCGACGGCCGATGCACTTACGCTGCTGAATGCGTCCGACAAGCAGGTCCAGGATGGCCGCTATATGTTGGGCAGGGACGTCGTAGCCACTTGGCTCAATTATCTTGAAGGTAATGCAATCGGAAATGGTTCGGCCGGCACTGCAAGGCACGACATTGATGATGCAATCAAGTGGCTCGAATACACGCAAGCCAAACCGGGTGCCATCGAAAACAGTGCGGATTTCCATACCTTGTCGGTGGCGGACGACCTTACGTCGAGCTCGGCCGTCAAGACGTCATCTGCGATATGGAGCGGCCCGGTGGTAAATGTGCCGCTGCTCGGTCAAGCCATCGATCTCTCGGCAAGCCATCTCCACACCGATCTAGATCACTACAACAACTTAGGCTTCGTCTGACCGCACGACAGAGGAGGGGCTCGGACGAGAGTATTTTCGTTCGGGATCCTCTGCTTGCCCACGGGATACCGGCATTGCCGTCAGCCGTACTCATGAGACGCCCGGTGACCCGGTCAATCGCGCAGCAGGATCTGAGGGACAACGGCGCGCGCTCGTCCTTTCGCTCTGTATCGTGCTGGCCTGTTGCAGGGTCGCTCGCCAAGCCATCGAGCAGTCGCATCGTGATGCGATACGCACTGTGCTGCCCCTGGATGCGAGTTTCAGCCCGTAAATCCACGGAGCATTTCATGTGGGCACGAGGGAACTCCATGGCGATACGACATTAATAGTTAAAACTGAGCGTCTCGCGCGGCTCTAGACGGCTGCGCAAATTTGCGCCAAATTGCATCCAATTTGGTTAAGAGATTTTTGCCGTGCAGTTTTGCGGACGACACGGCGAAGCGTCTCGAACAATATTGAAGACAAAAAGAATTGCGAGCGTGCGGAGCAGGGCCGCGCGCGAAACGGGCAGGGTAATGGCGGTCGGATTCTTTTCACGGTAGGCGTCTAATGGCACGGGCGGCCTTTTGGCCGCGCGCCCCACGAATATTGCTGATGGGCATCGTGCGCGTGTTGTTGTGAATTGATTTTCGGGTGCGATCACGCCTGCTCTGCGTTAGCAGAGTTCAAGGAGTGTGTATTGAGTCGCGTCAATTTCATCCCGAAGGCCCAGCCACTGATCAACTGGTCCGAAGTTGAATCGCGCCTCCAAGGAATTTCAAAGTCTGCTTCTTCATCGTCAGCCGATCTTTCGATCGAGCCTGCGCTCACCCCGGCTAGTGATCGGCCGGCTCTAATTGCTATCGCTCTATCAAGACATCATTCCAGGTATCGAGCCAGCTAGTCACGCATCCGTTTGATCAAATAGCAGAAGCTGTAACGCGAATTGTACGAAAAGAATTATTGGAGCATCTCTAATGGCAAGCGCCAGCGGCGACACCACCATTATCATGACGGGAACCACTAACGACAATCTGGTCGGAGGTTCTGGCAACGACACGCTGTATGGAGGTGCAGGCAGCGATCGTCTCAACGGTGGTTCTGGAGACGACACCCTTAACGGCGGCAGCGGCTTTGATACCGTGTTGGGCGGATCAGGATCCGATACCCTGATCTATAAGGCCTATGAAAATCAGTACATCCTGGGATCGACCGGCTTCACCGCCACCAACCAGCAAATCAGCGGCGGGGCTATTTATTCAGGAACCGATCAGACGAGTCTCGGCATTGTTGGCGCGTCTACGGTCGTCTCAGGTACAACATTCCAGGGCTACGACTCCTACGACGGCGGAAATGGTGCTGTGCAGCTCGGCAAGGCGGGCGCGACGCCGGATGTCGATACGCTCCAGATCTGGCTGAGCGCCGCGCAGTTAGCCGATGCAGATATTCGGGCCGAGATTTCGTATTATAAGAACGTCTGGGTTCCTGCGCACATCAGTGCTCAAACCGGACAGGCCGACGGTACCATCTATACCTTCAAAACTCTCAATTTGCAGGTTTCTGCGATCGAGAAAGTTGAAGTACGTGATGCCTCGGGCAATCTTACTATCGCAGCCACTGCCGATACAGCATCGGCGACAGAAGCGGGCGGTATTAATAACGGCACTGCTGGCGTCAATCCGACCGGCAACGTCCTAACGAACGATTTCGATTTCAGTGCAGCTTCCAAGACGGTTGCGGGCGTTGCGGCGGGAACCACCAGCGCCTCGTTGAGTTCTGGCGCCGGGACCGATGTGGTCGGTGCGCACGGCACCCTGCATCTCAATACCGACGGCTCCTATACCTACACCGTGAACAACGGCCAGGGCGCGGTCGAGGCGCTGCGCACGTTCAGTGACACGCTGACGGATACGTTCTCCTATACGGTGAAGGATAGCGCAGGGGCGACGGCCACCACGACGCTGACGGTAACGATCCACGGCAGCAACGACAACGCGACCATCACGGCCTCGGCCGCCGAGGACACCTCGGTGACCGAAGCAGGTGGCGTGGCCAACGCCACCACCAATGATCCGAGCGCCTCGGGTCAGCTCACCGTGCATGACGTCGACAGCGGCGAAGACCATTTCGCCACCCCGACCGCGGCCTCGCTGGTCGGCACCTACGGCAATTTCACCTTCGACCCGGCCACCGGGGCCTGGACCTACACGCTCGACCAGAGCAAGGCCGACCACCTGACCGACGGCCAGCACGTCACCGACACGCTGACCGTGGCCTCGTTCGACGGCACCGCCTCGCAGCCGATCGTCGTCAACATCACCGGCTCCAACGACTTCGCCAGCATCACGGCCTCGGCCGCCGAGGACACCTCGGTGACCGAAGCAGGTGGCGTGGCCAACGCCACCACCAATGATCCGAGCGCCTCGGGTCAGCTCACCGTGCATGACGTCGACAGCGGCGAAGACCATTTCGCCACCCCGACCGCGGCCTCGCTGGTCGGCACCTACGGCAATTTCACCTTCGACCCGGCCACCGGGGCCTGGACCTACACGCTCGACCAGAGCAAGGCCGACCACCTGACCGACGGCCAGCACGTCACCGACACGCTGACCGTGGCCTCGTTCGACGGCACCGCCTCGCAGCCGATCGTCGTCAACATCACCGGCTCCAACGACTTCGCCAGCATCACGGCCTCGGCCGCCGAGGACACCTCGGTGACCGAAGCAGGTGGCGTGGCCAACGCCACCACCAATGATCCGAGCGCCTCGGGTCAGCTCACCGTGCATGACGTCGACAGCGGCGAAGACCATTTCGCCACCCCGACCGCGGCCTCGCTGGTCGGCACCTACGGCAATTTCACCTTCGACCCGGCCACCGGGGCCTGGACCTACACGCTCGACCAGAGCAAGGCCGACCACCTGACCGACGGCCAGCACGTCACCGACACGCTGACCGTGGCCTCGTTCGACGGCACCGCCTCGCAGCCGATCGTCGTCAACATCACCGGCTCCAACGACTTCGCCAGCATCACGGCCTCGGCCGCCGAGGACACCTCGGTGACCGAAGCAGGTGGCGTGGCCAACGCCACCACCAATGATCCGAGCGCCTCGGGTCAGCTCACCGTGCATGACGTCGACAGCGGCGAAGACCATTTCGCCACCCCGACCGCGGCCTCGCTGGTCGGCACCTACGGCAATTTCACCTTCGACCCGGCCACCGGGGCCTGGACCTACACGCTCGACCAGAGCAAGGCCGACCACCTGACCGACGGCCAGCACGTCACCGACACGCTGACCGTGGCCTCGTTCGACGGCACCGCCTCGCAGCCGATCGTCGTCAACATCACCGGCTCCAACGACTTCGCCAGCATCACGGCCTCGGCCGCCGAGGACACCTCGGTGACCGAAGCAGGTGGCGTGGCCAACGCCACCACCAATGATCCGAGCGCCTCGGGTCAGCTCACCGTGCATGACGTCGACAGCGGCGAAGACCATTTCGCCACCCCGACCGCGGCCTCGCTGGTCGGCACCTACGGCAATTTCACCTTCGACCCGGCCACCGGGGCCTGGACCTACACGCTCGACCAGAGCAAGGCCGACCACCTGACCGACGGCCAGCACGTCACCGACACGCTGACCGTGGCCTCGTTCGACGGCACCGCCTCGCAGCCGATCGTCGTCAACATCACCGGCTCCAACGACTTCGCCAGCATCACGGCCTCGGCCGCCGAGGACACCTCGGTGACCGAAGCAGGTGGCGTGGCCAACGCCACCACCAATGATCCGAGCGCCTCGGGTCAGCTCACCGTGCATGACGTCGACAGCGGCGAAGACCATTTCGCCACCCCGACCGCGGCCTCGCTGGTCGGCACCTACGGCAATTTCACCTTCGACCCGGCCACCGGGGCCTGGACCTACACGCTCGACCAGAGCAAGGCCGACCACCTGACCGACGGCCAGCACGTCACCGACACGCTGACCGTGGCCTCGTTCGACGGCACCGCCTCGCAGCCGATCGTCGTCAACATCACCGGCTCCAACGACTTCGCCAGCATCACGGCCTCGGCCGCCGAGGACACCTCGGTGACCGAAGCAGGTGGCGTGGCCAACGCCACCACCAATGATCCGAGCGCCTCGGGTCAGCTCACCGTGCATGACGTCGACAGCGGCGAAGACCATTTCGCCACCCCGACCGCGGCCTCGCTGGTCGGCACCTACGGCAATTTCACCTTCGACCCGGCCACCGGGGCCTGGACCTACACGCTCGACCAGAGCAAGGCCGACCACCTGACCGACGGCCAGCACGTCACCGACACGCTGACCGTGGCCTCGTTCGACGGCACCGCCTCGCAGCCGATCGTCGTCAACATCACCGGCTCCAACGACTTCGCCAGCATCACGGCCTCGGCCGCCGAGGACACCTCGGTGACCGAAGCAGGTGGCGTGGCCAACGCCACCACCAATGATCCGAGCGCCTCGGGTCAGCTCACCGTGCATGACGTCGACAGCGGCGAAGACCATTTCGCCACCCCGACCGCGGCCTCGCTGGTCGGCACCTACGGCAATTTCACCTTCGACCCGGCCACCGGGGCCTGGACCTACACGCTCGACCAGAGCAAGGCCGACCACCTGACCGACGGCCAGCACGTCACCGACACGCTGACCGTGGCCTCGTTCGACGGCACCGCCTCGCAGCCGATCGTCGTCAACATCACCGGCTCCAACGACTTCGCCAGCATCACGGCCTCGGCCGCCGAGGACACCTCGGTGACCGAAGCAGGTGGCGTGGCCAACGCCACCACCAATGATCCGAGCGCCTCGGGTCAGCTCACCGTGCATGACGTCGACAGCGGCGAAGACCATTTCGCCACCCCGACCGCGGCCTCGCTGGTCGGCACCTACGGCAATTTCACCTTCGACCCGGCCACCGGGGCCTGGACCTACACGCTCGACCAGAGCAAGGCCGACCACCTGACCGACGGCCAGCACGTCACCGACACGCTGACCGTGGCCTCGTTCGACGGCACCGCCTCGCAGCCGATCGTCGTCAACATCACCGGCTCCAACGACTTCGCCAGCATCACGGCCTCGGCCGCCGAGGACACCTCGGTGACCGAAGCAGGTGGCGTGGCCAACGCCACCACCAATGATCCGAGCGCCTCGGGTCAGCTCACCGTGCATGACGTCGACAGCGGCGAAGACCATTTCGCCACCCCGACCGCGGCCTCGCTGGTCGGCACCTACGGCAATTTCACCTTCGACCCGGCCACCGGGGCCTGGACCTACACGCTCGACCAGAGCAAGGCCGACCACCTGACCGACGGCCAGCACGTCACCGACACGCTGACCGTGGCCTCGTTCGACGGCACCGCCTCGCAGCCGATCGTCGTCAACATCACCGGCTCCAACGACTTCGCCAGCATCACGGCCTCGGCCGCCGAGGACACCTCGGTGACCGAAGCAGGTGGCGTGGCCAACGCCACCACCAATGATCCGAGCGCCTCGGGTCAGCTCACCGTGCATGACGTCGACAGCGGCGAAGACCATTTCGCCACCCCGACCGCGGCCTCGCTGGTCGGCACCTACGGCAATTTCACCTTCGACCCGGCCACCGGGGCCTGGACCTACACGCTCGACCAGAGCAAGGCCGACCACCTGACCGACGGCCAGCACGTCACCGACACGCTGACCGTGGCCTCGTTCGACGGCACCGCCTCGCAGCCGATCGTCGTCAACATCACCGGCTCCAACGACTTCGCCAGCATCACGGCCTCGGCCGCCGAGGACACCTCGGTGACCGAAGCAGGTGGCGTGGCCAACGCCACCACCAATGATCCGAGCGCCTCGGGTCAGCTCACCGTGCATGACGTCGACAGCGGCGAAGACCATTTCGCCACCCCGACCGCGGCCTCGCTGGTCGGCACCTACGGCAATTTCACCTTCGACCCGGCCACCGGGGCCTGGACCTACACGCTCGACCAGAGCAAGGCCGACCACCTGACCGACGGCCAGCACGTCACCGACACGCTGACCGTGGCCTCGTTCGACGGCACCGCCTCGCAGCCGATCGTCGTCAACATCACCGGCTCCAACGACTTCGCCAGCATCACGGCCTCGGCCGCCGAGGACACCTCGGTGACCGAAGCAGGTGGCGTGGCCAACGCCACCACCAATGATCCGAGCGCCTCGGGTCAGCTCACCGTGCATGACGTCGACAGCGGCGAAGACCATTTCGCCACCCCGACCGCGGCCTCGCTGGTCGGCACCTACGGCAATTTCACCTTCGACCCGGCCACCGGGGCCTGGACCTACACGCTCGACCAGAGCAAGGCCGACCACCTGACCGACGGCCAGCACGTCACCGACACGCTGACCGTGGCCTCGTTCGACGGCACCGCCTCGCAGCCGATCGTCGTCAACATCACCGGCTCCAACGACTTCGCCAGCATCACGGCCTCGGCCGCCGAGGACACCTCGGTGACCGAAGCAGGTGGCGTGGCCAACGCCACCACCAATGATCCGAGCGCCTCGGGTCAGCTCACCGTGCATGACGTCGACAGCGGCGAAGACCATTTCGCCACCCCGACCGCGGCCTCGCTGGTCGGCACCTACGGCAATTTCACCTTCGACCCGGCCACCGGGGCCTGGACCTACACGCTCGACCAGAGCAAGGCCGACCACCTGACCGACGGCCAGCACGTCACCGACACGCTGACCGTGGCCTCGTTCGACGGCACCGCCTCGCAGCCGATCGTCGTCAACATCACCGGCTCCAACGACTTCGCCAGCATCACGGCCTCGGCCGCCGAGGACACCTCGGTGACCGAAGCAGGTGGCGTGGCCAACGCCACCACCAATGATCCGAGCGCCTCGGGTCAGCTCACCGTGCATGACGTCGACAGCGGCGAAGACCATTTCGCCACCCCGACCGCGGCCTCGCTGGTCGGCACCTACGGCAATTTCACCTTCGACCCGGCCACCGGGGCCTGGACCTACACGCTCGACCAGAGCAAGGCCGACCACCTGACCGACGGCCAGCACGTCACCGACACGCTGACCGTGGCCTCGTTCGACGGCACCGCCTCGCAGCCGATCGTCGTCAACATCACCGGCTCCAACGACTTCGCCAGCATCACGGCCTCGGCCGCCGAGGACACCTCGGTGACCGAAGCAGGTGGCGTGGCCAACGCCACCACCAATGATCCGAGCGCCTCGGGTCAGCTCACCGTGCATGACGTCGACAGCGGCGAAGACCATTTCGCCACCCCGACCGCGGCCTCGCTGGTCGGCACCTACGGCAATTTCACCTTCGACCCGGCCACCGGGGCCTGGACCTACACGCTCGACCAGAGCAAGGCCGACCACCTGACCGACGGCCAGCACGTCACCGACACGCTGACCGTGGCCTCGTTCGACGGCACCGCCTCGCAGCCGATCGTCGTCAACATCACCGGCTCCAACGACTTCGCCAGCATCACGGCCTCGGCCGCCGAGGACACCTCGGTGACCGAAGCAGGTGGCGTGGCCAACGCCACCACCAATGATCCGAGCGCCTCGGGTCAGCTCACCGTGCATGACGTCGACAGCGGCGAAGACCATTTCGCCACCCCGACCGCGGCCTCGCTGGTCGGCACCTACGGCAATTTCACCTTCGACCCGGCCACCGGGGCCTGGACCTACACGCTCGACCAGAGCAAGGCCGACCACCTGACCGACGGCCAGCACGTCACCGACACGCTGACCGTGGCCTCGTTCGACGGCACCGCCTCGCAGCCGATCGTCGTCAACATCACCGGCTCCAACGACTTCGCCAGCATCACGGCCTCGGCCGCCGAGGACACCTCGGTGACCGAAGCAGGTGGCGTGGCCAACGCCACCACCAATGATCCGAGCGCCTCGGGTCAGCTCACCGTGCATGACGTCGACAGCGGCGAAGACCATTTCGCCACCCCGACCGCGGCCTCGCTGGTCGGCACCTACGGCAATTTCACCTTCGACCCGGCCACCGGGGCCTGGACCTACACGCTCGACCAGAGCAAGGCCGACCACCTGACCGACGGCCAGCACGTCACCGACACGCTGACCGTGGCCTCGTTCGACGGCACCGCCTCGCAGCCGATCGTCGTCAACATCACCGGCTCCAACGACTTCGCCAGCATCACGGCCTCGGCCGCCGAGGACACCTCGGTGACCGAAGCAGGTGGCGTGGCCAACGCCACCACCAATGATCCGAGCGCCTCGGGTCAGCTCACCGTGCATGACGTCGACAGCGGCGAAGACCATTTCGCCACCCCGACCGCGGCCTCGCTGGTCGGCACCTACGGCAATTTCACCTTCGACCCGGCCACCGGGGCCTGGACCTACACGCTCGACCAGAGCAAGGCCGACCACCTGACCGACGGCCAGCACGTCACCGACACGCTGACCGTGGCCTCGTTCGACGGCACCGCCTCGCAGCCGATCGTCGTCAACATCACCGGCTCCAACGACTTCGCCAGCATCACGGCCTCGGCCGCCGAGGACACCTCGGTGACCGAAGCAGGTGGCGTGGCCAACGCCACCACCAATGATCCGAGCGCCTCGGGTCAGCTCACCGTGCATGACGTCGACAGCGGCGAAGACCATTTCGCCACCCCGACCGCGGCCTCGCTGGTCGGCACCTACGGCAATTTCACCTTCGACCCGGCCACCGGGGCCTGGACCTACACGCTCGACCAGAGCAAGGCCGACCACCTGACCGACGGCCAGCACGTCACCGACACGCTGACCGTGGCCTCGTTCGACGGCACCGCCTCGCAGCCGATCGTCGTCAACATCACCGGCTCCAACGACTTCGCCAGCATCACGGCCTCGGCCGCCGAGGACACCTCGGTGACCGAAGCAGGTGGCGTGGCCAACGCCACCACCAATGATCCGAGCGCCTCGGGTCAGCTCACCGTGCATGACGTCGACAGCGGCGAAGACCATTTCGCCACCCCGACCGCGGCCTCGCTGGTCGGCACCTACGGCAATTTCACCTTCGACCCGGCCACCGGGGCCTGGACCTACACGCTCGACCAGAGCAAGGCCGACCACCTGACCGACGGCCAGCACGTCACCGACACGCTGACCGTGGCCTCGTTCGACGGCACCGCCTCGCAGCCGATCGTCGTCAACATCACCGGCTCCAACGACTTCGCCAGCATCACGGCCTCGGCCGCCGAGGACACCTCGGTGACCGAAGCAGGTGGCGTGGCCAACGCCACCACCAATGATCCGAGCGCCTCGGGTCAGCTCACCGTGCATGACGTCGACAGCGGCGAAGACCATTTCGCCACCCCGACCGCGGCCTCGCTGGTCGGCACCTACGGCAATTTCACCTTCGACCCGGCCACCGGGGCCTGGACCTACACGCTCGACCAGAGCAAGGCCGACCACCTGACCGACGGCCAGCACGTCACCGACACGCTGACCGTGGCCTCGTTCGACGGCACCGCCTCGCAGCCGATCGTCGTCAACATCACCGGCTCCAACGACTTCGCCAGCATCACCGGGACGGCGACGGGCTCGGTGACGGAGGATGGCACCTTGACGGCGGGTAACACGCTGACCGTCAATGATGTGGACAGCGGCGAGAACCATTTCCAGACGCCAGGCTCGCTCGCCGGGACCTACGGCACCTTTACGTTCAATGCGACGAGCGGGGTGTGGGGCTACACGCTGGCCAATAACCAGGCCAATGTTCAGGCGCTGGCAGGCGGCACCCAGGTGCATGACACGCTGACCGTGAAGTCGGTCGACGGCACCGCCACGCAGACCATCAATGTCACTATCACCGGCACCAACGATGCGCCGGTGGTCACGGCTGGAAACACCTTGAGCTTTACGGCGGGTAGCGCGGCAGCGGCGATCTCCCCTGCTGCAACAGTGACAGATATCGATTCGGTTGATTTCAACGGGGGGCACTTGACGGTTGCGCTCACGGCTAATGGCGCTGCAACTGACCAACTCACCATTCAAAACCAGGGAACGGGGGCCGGTCAGATAGGCTTGGCAGGCAACAACGTTACCTACGGCGGAGTTGTGATCGGCACTTTTAGCGGCGGCAACAACGGCACGAATTTGAGTGTCACTTTCACCAGCGCCGCCGCGACGCCCGCTGCGGTGCAAGCCCTTCTCGACCATATACTTTATGCGACCACATCGAGCGTCGCCGCTACAAAAACGGTGACTTACACCGTGGTAGACGGAGATGGCGTCGTGAACGGTGGCGCAGACACAGGAACGGCAACTGCAACGATCAACGTGACCGCCGCAGATACGACTCCGCCCAGCGTGTCTATTAGCCACCAACTGTCATCGAGCCATCAGCAATCGACCTTCACAGTACATGCCACGGACGCCAGCGGTATTAGCAGTGTTAAGCTTTTTGATAGCGTGAATGGCGGTCCACCGACCTTAATCTACACTTTTACGGCCGCGGAACTGCAGGCAGCAACGAACGGGAACTATGTTCACACGTTCACAGATGGCACTGCCCCTTTTGGAACCATCAACAACGACATCCATCAAATCAGCGCTCAGGTGATCGACAACTCAAGCAATTCGGCCACAGCCGTCGATCCGGTGACGTTCAATACCAACGGGGGGAACCAAAGTAATACAAAGTTTTCGGCGCCAGCCGGCATTTCCGGAGAGCCTATGAACTTGGGGTTGACAGACCCGACCGGACACTACGGAGAGGTTACTTTAACGGTTGCCGGAGCTCCGGCAGATTGGGTTCTGAACGGCGCAACACATAATGCGGACGGCTCGTGGACCATAGCAACGAACGATGTCGGCTCTCTAACCATTACCACGCCGAGCACTTACGCCGGCGCGCTCGCGCTTAACGTCACCGAAACTTGGACCAATCCTGACGGTAGCATCGAGAGCGCGACCGTGGTCGACAATGTCGAGGCCTACGCCAAGGGCACGCCGATCTTCGCGTGGTCGGGAGACGACAATCTGACTGGAGCTTCTGGCCGCGATACGTTTGTGTTTTCGCAGCCGATTGGCAACGACGTGGTGCACAGTTTCGAGGTGTCGTCTGACGTCATCGACCTTATCAGCTACGGCTGGCAGAGCTTTGCGGACGTTCAGGCACACACCGCTGATGACGCGAGTGGGAATGCTGTGATCACGCTGGCCGATGGTCAGACAATCACCCTGGACGGCGTCCATGCGGCGGACCTGACCGCGTCAAACTTTGAGTTCGACGTGACACCTACAGTCGAAAATCCCGGCCAGATGACAATCGGCGACGGCGCGATGCTGCCGCTGTCGGGTGTCATCCACAACACCGGCGAGATCGACCTGCAGGCCTCCGGCGACGACACGCTGCTGCAGCTAATCCAGACCGGGGTCACACTCAACGGCGGTGGCCACGTGGTCCTGTCCGACGATGACCACAACATCATCGCCGGCACGGCCTCGAACGTCTCGCTCGACAACGTTGACAACGTGATCTCCGGCGCCGGCCAGATCGGGCAGGGTGACCTGACGCTCAGCAACGAGGGTACTATCGACGCCAGCGGTACCCATGCTCTGGTGATCGACACCGGCGCCAACGTGATCATCAACGCCGGTACGCTGGAGGCGACCGGCACGGGTGGGCTCGTGCTCGAGAGTGCGGTGGCCAACAGCGGCCTGATCTGGGCCAATGGCGGCACGGTCACGGCAGAGGGCGTGGTTACCGGCAGCGGCAACGCCTTGATCAGCGGAACCGGCACCATTGAGTTCGGCGCAGCCTCGGCGGCAGGCGTCACTTTTGACACAACCGCTGCCGGCCACCTGATCCTGGATGATGCCTTCCACTTCTCCGGTACGGTGAGCGGCCTGGATGGCAACGACGACATCGACATCAGGGGCATCAGCTTCGGCGCTGGCACCACGTTGAGCTTCACGGAGAACCTGGCGGGGACCGGCGGCACTCTGACGGTGTCGGATGGCGCTCACACGGCGAACATCGTCCTGCTCGGGCAATACGATCCGAACGGGTTTGCCGAGAAGGCCGACACAGCGAACGGTACGGTGATCACCTATGATCCGCACCACATCGCTTGAGGGGCGTGAGCATCTACCATGGAATAGAACCGCGCGGGGAGAAGGAGAACCCCGTATGTTTACCCTCCTGCCTGTTTTGCGCCGGCGGCGGCTATCAACGCGGCCGTCGGCCATGCTAAATGGGGGGATTGGATGATTGATTTTTGAATCTTTCGACTGCTGCCCAGGGGCGGCCAGCGATCATGTTTAGAGGGTGGCTCCGGCCAATTTCCGCGTGAGTATCTCCCGTAAAAAAGCGGATGAATTCCGGCAGTCGCTGCAAGCCTGCCAGAGCTATTTTGTCACTGCGGCCATATTCAGCCTTGCCATTAACCTGCTCTACCTAGCGGGCCCGCTGTACATGCTGCAGGTCTATGACCGCGTGATCTCCAGCGCCAGCGAGATCACGCTGCTGATGCTGACTCTCGCGCTGTTGCTGGCGTTCATGGCGCTCGCGGGCCTTGACGCGGTGCGCGCACGCGTGCTGACACGCACCAGCATTCGCCTCGATCGCAAGATCGCGCCGCGGGTGATGACCGCCATCATCGACCATTCGGCAAAAATCGGCGGCGCGCGCAGCCAGCTCTTGCGTGATTTTGATACGTTCCGCCAGTTCATCACCGGGTCCGGAATTCACGCAATCTTCGATCTGCCGTGGTCGCCGATCTACATCGCGGTGATCTTTTGCCTGCACCCGTTCCTGGGCGAATTTGCGCTGGGATCTTCTATCATTCTGGTGTTGATGGCCTTTCTCAATGAATGGATCGTCAAGCCTCCGCTCTCCGAATCCGGCGAGGCGGCGAACCGAAATTACGGTTTCACCGAAATGAGCCTGCGCAACACCGAAGTGGTGCGCGCCATGGGGATGACCGGTGGCCTCCTGAAGCGCTGGAGCCGCGACCGCGACCGCATGCTCGAGCGCCAGGTCGCCGCAAGCGATCGCGCGGCGACCATGCAGAGCATGATCCGTTTCCTGCGGCTTTCGATGCAATCCCTGATCCTCGGTCTTGGTGCCTATCTGGTGATCGAGCGCATGACCACCGCCGGTGCCATGTTCGCCGCCAGCATCCTGCTTGGCCGCGCGTTGCAGCCGATCGAACAGATCGTTGGATCATGGCGCAGTCTCGTCTCGGCCCGCGGCGCGTTCCTGCGGGTGCGCGAGCTGTTGGCAGCCAACCCGCCGCGTGAAACAGGACTGACGCTGCCGCGGCCCGAAGGCCGTCTTTCCGTCGAAGCGCTGTCCTTTGCTGCGCCTGGAACGTCGAAGCCCATTCTGCGCGGGGTCACCTTCCAGATCGAACCGGGTGAAGTCCTGGGAATCATTGGCCCCTCTGGCGCCGGCAAATCCACGCTCGCGCGTCATATTGTCGGCGTTCAGGCGCCATCCGCAGGGGCCGTTCGCCTCGACGGGTCTGACGTTTCGAGCTGGATCAGGTCGTCGCTCGGCGAGCATCTTGGCTATCTACCGCAGGATATCGAGCTGTTTGCCGATACGGTGGCAGCCAATATTTGCAGGTTCAAGGACGGTGACGACAAGGACATCATTCTGGCGGCGCGAATGGCCGACGTGCACGAGATGATCCTGCGGCTCGTCGATGGCTACGATACCCAGGTCGGGGAGGGCGGCGCGATCCTGTCCGGAGGCTACCGCCAGCGCATCGGCCTCGCACGCGCGGTCTACGGCAATCCGAGCCTGGTCGTGCTCGATGAGCCGAGCTCGAACCTTGATGCCGAGGGCGATGCGGCGCTCGCCGACTGCATCACGCAGCTGAAGAAGCGCGGGACCACGGTGGTGATCATTTCGCATAGGCCGGCCACGATCGGCGTGGTCGACAAGATATTGGTGTTGCGCGAAGGCGTGGCCGAGATGTTCGGACCGCGGAGCGAAATCCTGGCGCGCCTCACGCGGCCTGTGCCGGTTCCTGCAGTTCGGGGAGCGACCGGTTAGGAGAAATCATGACATTGCTTGATGTCACAGATCTGTCGATGCGTCCCGCCGCTGCCCCACGCGGAACAAAACGCGCCAACAAAGATGGATCGCCAAACGACTCCATTCGCAAGGTTGCAATAGCGGGGTGGCTGATCATCGCGGTCTTTTTCGGCGGGATCGGTACCTGGGCCGTGACTGCGCCGCTCAACGGTGCGGTGGTCGCCAACGCGGTCGTGAAGATCGACGGCAACCGCAAGAGCCTCCAGCACCTCGACGGCGGCATCGTCAAGGAATTGCACGTCAGGGAGGGCGACAGGGTCCTCGCAGGCGATCTGCTGATCGTTCTCGACGAGACCCAGGCTCGCGCGGAATTCGAGGTGCTGACTCAGCAATATGCCGTGCTTCGTGCAACGGAAGTCCGGCTTCTGACCGAACTCGACCACGGATCCGCGCTGGTCATGCCGCCGGATCTGAAGGCACGCTCTGACGATCCCTATTTCAAAAGCGTCTGGAATGGGCAGCTCAGTCAGTTTGACAGCCGCCGGGCGTCGCTCGAAGGACAAAGAAGCGTCGTCCGTGAGAAAATCAACCAGCTGGGGTCCCAGATCGTTGGCTCGGAAGCGCAGGTGAAATCGTTCACCAACCAGATCGACTCAGTACGCAAGGAAGCCAAAGACATCGCCCCGCTCGTCGAACGCGGGTTGATCGCCCGTCCCCGCATCCTGCAGCTGGAGCGGACGGCGTACGGTCTCGAAGGCCAGATCGCCGATGCAAACGCCAACATCGCCAAGGCCCGCCAGGCGATCGCCGAGCAGGAGCAGCAGATCGCCCAGTTCGACAACGATCGGATGACCGACGTCACGAAGGATTTGCGCGATACGCAAGCCAAGCTCCTGGAGGTCATCCCGAAGGCGACGAACGCCAAAGCCGTGCTCGGCCGGATGGAAATTCGTGCTCCCTATACCGGACGCGTGGTTGGGCTGAGCGTGTTTTCGGTGGGAGGCGTGATCCAGCGCGGCGATAAAATCCTGGACATCGTGCCCGACGAGGATTCGCTCACAATCGAGGCGCAGGTGGCGGTCGAGGATATCAGCGACGTGCATCCGAACACGCGCGCGGAAGTTCACCTAACCGCCTACAAGCAGCGGATCGTCCCGATCATTCATGGCGACGTCATTCAGGTCTCGGCGGACCGCTTGACTGATCCCAAGACCAACAATCCCTATTACACGGCCTTCGTTCGGATCGATCAGGACGAGCTGGCGACCATGCCCAACATTCGCCTTTATCCGGGAATGCCGGCAACGGTGATGATCCCGACGATTCAACGAACCGCATTTGACTACATCGTGGGGCCGCTCGTGATGTCGTTCAATCATGCGTTCCGGCAGAAGTGAGCCTTGGACGCATCCCTCGAAGATTTAGTTAACTGGCGCCGACATAATTGTTTTGAAATTGCTGTGGCGCCCGTGCCACCAACGGTGCCCTGCATAGGTCTATGTTGCTCCCCGCAACAGGGCGCTCTCATGTACGATGTATACTTGAGTGGGAAGAACGATCTGCTGGTTATCCGACGCGGACTTCCCATTCCTTCGAACCTTGGCGGAAATTGGCGCAAAAGGAAGCGCACCGTGCGATCGGTGAGCGAAAAAATCCGCGAGGACGTCGAAAAGCGTGGCTATCACTGGCGCAAGCTGGCCAGCCAGATTCGGTGTGACAGGTAACTGAAGCGCGGGTTCTGCTTACGCCTTCGGCCCATCCCTGGTTAATGCTGCTCTACCTCGGAACGCGAACCATCGATTGCCATAACGGCCTACGAGACCGAACGCGGCGGAGAGCGCTCGGTCCGTTTCGCCACGCAACCAAAAAGCGGGAGAGCAATGTCCGGCGAGCTCGCCCTTAGCTGGCATACAGGTCGTGCCCGTCGCGCTTTTTCCCGGAACTTAGACCCACCCCGCGCTCGCTTAAGGCTCTGGTTACCGTTTTCGGCCAGCATTCACTATTGTAGCTAGGTCGCGAGCAGCGACAGCAAAGTTTCGACACAACTGAAACTCTGACAGCCAGGTTGTACGCATCCGACGGGGGCCGTCTTGCGTGATGGGTGGCAATTCGCGAAGCGTGTGGCCTTAAGTCTAGCTTTAAGGTCATCAGGCGATGCGGGTCGAGGTTTTGGGCGGGTTGGAGCGGCGGCGGCGCTGGTCGCAGGACGACAAGGCACGGATTGTCGAGGAGACATTGGCACCGGGCGCGAAGGTGACTGAGGTTGCGCGTCGCAATGGAGTAGCGGCCAGCCTGGTGTTTACCTGGCGTCGACAAGCACGGACATCGGAACAAGTTGTGCCATCTTTTACGCCGGTGCAGATCGCCGCCGTAGCGGCCTCGGCTGAGGAAGCTCCGAAGCTTTTGCCTACGGTTGATGGCCGAGTTCGCTCCGTGACAGCCGCGCGTACTGGATTGATAGAGATCGATCTCGGCAACCGACGGTGCATCCGGGTGGATGCGCACGTCGATCCGGAGGCGTTAGCGCGGGTCCTCGATGTGCTTGGACGCCGATGATTGCGATACCGGGGAATGTGCGAGTGTGGCTCGCGACAGGCTACACGGATATGCGCAGAGGCTTTCCGTCGCTGGCACTCCAAGTGCAGGAGGTGCTGCACAAAGACCCGCTCAGCGGTCATCTGTTCGTCTTCCGCGGTCGCCGCAGCGATCTTGTGAAGGCGATCTGGCACGATGGCCAGGGAGCCTGCTTGTTCACAAAAAGACTCGAGAGAGGAAAGTTCATCTGGCCATCGGTTACCGGAGAATCGGTAACGATCTCGCCGGCGCAGTTGAGCTATCTGCTGTCTGGAATCGATTGGCGTAACCCTCAAGAAACCCATCGGCCGACGCGGGTCGGATAGCCGCTTTTACGGTTTGAATCTGCTGCTTGATCTGATTCAATGGCTTCATGATATCGAAGCCGGACGATCTTCCATCGGACCTCGTCAGTGCCCTGGCGGCGCTGCAGGCCGAGCGTGAGGCACGGCTGCGAGCTGAGGCGGTGGCTGCCAATTGGCAGGCGCAAGCCGCGAATGCGCAGGCGCAACTGTCGGATACCGAGGCGCTGATCGCGCATCTCGAGTTGCGCATCGAGAAGCTGAAACGCGAACTGTACGGGCAACGCTCCGAACGCACGGCACGGCTGCTCGAGCAGTTGGAGCTAGAGCTGGAAGAGCTCGTCACCACAGCGAGCGAGGATGAGCTTGCCGCGCAGGCCGCAGCGGCGAAGACGCAGAACGTCCGCCCCTTCATGCGCAAGCGGCCGGTGCGCAAGCCGTGGCCGGACGACATCGAACGCGAGCGCGTCGTCATTGAGGCTCCAACGACCTGCGCCTGCTGTGGTGGATCGCGGTTGGCGAAGATCGGTGAGGATGTGACCGGGACGCTGGAGGAGATCCCGCGGCGCTTCAAGCTGATCGAGACGGTACGGGAGAAATTTACCTGCCGCGATTGCGAGAAGATCAGCCAGCCGCCGGCGCCGTTCCATGCCACGCCGCGTGGCTTCATCGGCCCACAATTGCTGGCGACGATGCTGTTCGACAAGTTCGGCATGCACATCCCGCTCAACCGCCAGAGTGCGCGCTTCAAGGCCGAGGGGATCGACCTGCCGTTGTCGACGCTGGCGGACCAGGTCGGCCACGGGACCTTCGCCGTCATGCCGCTCTTCCACTTGATCGAACGCCATGTGCTCGCGGCCGAGCGTCTTCATGGCGATGACACCACCATCCGTATCCTGGCGAAGGGCAAGTGCACGACCGGGCGGATCTGGACTTATGTGCGGGATGACCGGCCCTTCGCCGGGCCTGCGCCGCCGGCGGCGGTCTATTACGCCTCGAGCGATCGACGAGGCGAGCATCCCCAGAAGCATCTGGCGGCCTTCGCCGGTATCCTGCAAGCCGATTGCTACAACGGCTTCGAGCCGCTGTTCGACCCGCAGAAGAAGGCGCTGCCGATTACGCCGGCGTTTTGCTTTGCCCATGCGCGGCGGGGCTTCTTCGAGCTGGCTGACATCGAGAAAAATGCTCGGGAAGGCAAGAAGGGCAAGCCGGTCTCTCCGATCGCGCTGGAGGCGGTCAAGCGCCTCGATGCGTTGTTCGAGATCGAGCGCGCCATCAACGGCCGTGGCGCCGACGAGCGGCGCGCCGTGCGCCAGGAAAACAGCAAGCCGCTTCTCGAGGACATGCACGCTTGGCTGCTGCGTGAGCGCGAAACCCTCTCGCGCTCCTCCGAGGTCCTGAAGCCGATCAACTACATGCTCAGGCGCTGGGACGACTTCGCCCGCTTCCTCGACGATGGCAGGATCTGCTTGACCAACAATTGTGCCGAGCGCGCATTGAGAGGCATCGCATTGGGAAGGCGCAACTGGACCTTCGCCGGCAGCCAGCGTGGCGCCGACCGCGCCGCCATCATGCTGACGATGATCACGACCTGTCACCTCAACGACGTCGATCCCAAGGCCTGGCTTGCCGACGTCCTCGCCCGTATCGCCGATCTTCCCGCTTCGCGTCTGCACGAACTGCTGCCCTGGGAATGGAAACTCCTGCGCCAAGCCGCCGGTCAGCAGGCCGCCTGACCTTCACGCAACGCCATCATAGAGCCCGCCGCGCCCGCGCGCATGCGTCAATCAGGCGGTCTTCGTCGTATGCGTAGTATCCCTCCGTTGAGGGCCGCCTTGTTTGACGAACGCGATCGCTGCAGGTCCTAGGGGTAATCCTAGGAGAAGCGCTATGACGATTTCGAGGGCGGAGGTGATCACGTCGGTCGAGCGGCGGCGCCGCTGGTCGCAAGATGAGAAGGAACGGCTTGTTGCAGCGTCGCTGGAGCCCGGCGCCAATGTTTCCGAGGTGGCTCGCGTGGCCGGGCTTCATGTGAGCCAGCTGTTCAGGTGGCGCAAGGAGCTTTGCAGGCACGGCGAAGCGAGCATAGCGCCGTTTGTTCCGGTCGAGATTGGGTCGTCCGCGCCACCGCGGGAGGTGGCCGAAGCGCCGTTGACGACGACGACGCGTCGACGCAAGAGCCACGGCATCATCGAGATTGATCTTGGTACCGGGCACCGCATCCGGGTCGATGGCGACGTTGATGGAGACGCGCTACGTCGTGTTCTCGATGCTTTGGTCCGCCGATGATCCCAGTTCCCACGGGCGCGCGAGTGTGGCTCGCGACAGGCTACACGGACATGCGCCGAGGCTTTCCGTCGTTGGCACTCCAGGTGCAGGAGGTGCTGCGCAAGGACCCGCTCAGCGGTCATCTGTTCGTCTTCCGCGGTCGCCGAAGCGATCTTGTGAAGGTGATCTGGCACGATGGCCAGGGAGCATGCCTGTTCACCAAGAGACTCGAGAGAGGAAAGTTCGTCTGGCCATCGGTTGCGGGTGAAGCTGTGACGATCTCGCCGGCTCAGATGAGCTACCTGTTGTCCGGAATCGATTGGCGTAACCCTCAAGAAACCCATCGGCCGACGCGGGTCGGATAGCCGCTTTTACGATTTGAATCTGCTGCTCGATCTGATTCAATGGCTTCATGACATCGAAGCCGGACGATCTTCCTTCTGACCTCGCGAGCGCCTACCTTGCGCTGCTGGCCGAGCGAGAGATGTTGCAGGCTGAGCGCGATGTCGCCGTCGCGGATGCCGCCAGTGCGCGGGCGGAGCTGTCGGACAACGAAGCGCTGATCGCACATCTTGAGCTGCGGATCGAGAAGCTCAAGCGCGAACTGCACGGGCAGCGATCCGAGCGCTCGGCACGGCTGCTCGAGCAGTTGGAGTTGGAGCTCGAGGAACTCGTAACCACGGCGAGCGAGGATGAGCTTGCCGCTCAGGCGGCGGCGGCGAAGACGCAGAACGTCCGTCCCTTCACGCGTAAGCGGCCGGTGCGCAAGCCTTGGCCAGACGATATCGAACACGAGCGCGTCGTCGTTGAAGCTCCAACGACCTGCGCCTGCTGCGGTGGATCACGGCTGGCGAAGGTCGGCGAGGATGTGACCAAGACGCTGGAGGAGATCCCGCGCCGCTTCAAGGTCATAGAGACGGTACGCGAGAAGTTCACCTGCCGCGATTGCGAGACGATCAGTCAGGCGCCTGCGCCGTTCCATGCCACGCCGCGCGGCTTCATCGGTCCACAATTGCTGGCGACCATCCTGTTCGACAAGTTCGGCATGCATATCCCGCTCAACCGCCAAAGCGCGCGCTTCAAGAGCGAGAGGATCGACCTGTCGTTGTCGACGCTGGCGGACCAGGTCGGCCACGGGACCTTCGCGGTCATGCCGCTCTTCCACCTGATCGAACGCCATGTGCTCGCTGCCGAGCGCCTTCATGGCGATGACACTACCATCCGGATCCTGGCGAAGGGCAAGTGCACGACCGGACGGATCTGGACGTATGTACGGGATGATCGGCCCTTTGCCGGGCCTGCGCCGCCTGCGGCGGTCTATTACGCCTCGGGTGACCGACGAGGCGAGCATCCCCAGAAGCATCTGGCCGCCTTCGCCGGCATCCTGCAAGCCGATTGCTACAACGGCTTCGAGCCGCTGTTCGATCCGCAGAAGAAGACACTACCAATTACGCCGGCGTATTGCTTTGCCCATGCCCGGCGAGGCTTCTTCGAGCTGGCTGACATCGAGAAAAATGCTCGGGAGGGCAAGAAGGGTAAACCGGTCTCCCCGATCGCACTGGAGGCGGTCAAGCGGCTGGACGCGTTGTTCGAGATCGAGCGCGCCATCAACGGCTGTGACGCTGACGACCGGCGCGCCGTCCGCCAGGAACAGAGCAAGCCGCTTCTCGACGACATGCACGCCTGGCTGCTGCGCGAGCGCGAAACCCTCTCGCGCTCGTCCGAGGTCCTGAAGCCGATCAACTACATGCTCAGGCGCTGGGAGGGCTTCGCCCGCTTCCTCGACGACGGCAGGATCTGCTTGACCAACAATTGCGCTGAACGCGCATTGAGAGGCATCGCCTTGGGACGGCGCAACTGGACCTTCGCCGGCAGCCAGCGTGGGGCCAACCGTGCCGCCATCATGCTGACGATGATCACGACGTGTCGTCTCAATGACGTCGATCCAAAGGCCTGGCTTGCCGACGTCCTCACCCGTATCGCCGATCTTCCCACTTCGCGTCTGCACGAACTGCTGCCCTGGGAATGGAAGCTTCTGCGCCAGGCTGCAGAGCCCTCCGATCAGCGGGCCGCCTGATCTTCACCCAACGCCATCATAGCGCTCTCGAGACCCGCGCGCATGCGTCAATCGGGCGGCCCTCGTCGTGTGCGTACTATGCGTACGCCAGGTTGGCGGTCTCTTTCGTAGGAGAGGGCCACTATGATCAAGGGCTTCGCGATAGCCGCATTAGTGGTGCTTGGAGCATCGCAAGTAGATCAGTATCTCACGTATGGTCGGTACACCGACGCGACACTGGCCATGCTGAGGCAGATCAGGCACTCATTTCGTATTTGAAACGACGCTGCGTGAACACAGGGACCCCTCTAGCCTGTCGTGCTATTGTATTGGGGGATTCGGAGCGATCTAGATTAGGCCCGCGGAGGGGAGGCCATCCGCGGCGCCGCTTAGGCGAGCAAGCCCGGCCTCGCATGGATGCATTGCCTACAGGCGGGAGCGCGCGTTTGTTAGACACCAACCGGCGCAGACGCGGGGAAAGAACGATTCAATATCAGGGAAAACAGGCCGTTGCCGAAATCGGGATCACCAATGTCCTGGACCCCACATTCATTGAGTAGTTGACCGACGCGCTGACGGAATTGCCGCAAGCAGCAGTGGTATAGGTGAAGGTGGGTGATACATTTGGGCCGAAATACCGGCTCTTGGTGTAGGCAAGCGTTGTCGCGGCATCCGAGCAGACTGTAGTTTTGATAGACGCACACCGGGCGCCGTCTTCCACGGCAAAGTGCAGGCTGCCGATGAGAAAGAGGCCGATGCACAGTGTGATGGTGCCGACAAGGAGCGCGATCAAAATGGGCGCAATAAGAGCGAACTCGAGCGCTGTCGTTCCGCGTTGATCGAGGCGTAAAGTTTTCAGGAGCTTTCGCACGGTCAGCCTAATCTGATCATTGCCGTTCCGTTGATGGGTGTCGGGAGACCACTGGCGATACTGAGCCCCGGGAATAATGGCGCGTAGCTGAACGTTGTTTGGATGACGATATAATCGCCAGGCTGCAAGGTTGGCATGCCGGCGGCAGAACAATCGGCAGGCTTTGACGTGACATTACTGACGTATTGCAACGCGTTCGACGAATTTATGCAGTAATAGCCCTCCGACGGCGATCCCGAGATCATCGAGACCCGCGTCCCCAGGGATGTGCTCTGAAGGGCATTCTGTATCGCGATTGTCAGGCCGGGGCAGTTCGTCGTGGCCGGCAGTTGCGACAGATCGCAGGTCTTCCACGCGGCCTGGCCGGCCGCTTGCGTGGCGTTCTCCAGCTGCATCCGCTGGTAGATGTAGAGCGATACATCGGTGACGTTTGCGAGGGCGACCGCGAGTATGATTACGAACAGACCGAACTCGACCGCGGCTACGCCACGTTGATCGGTCCCGATCGCCTTGATCTGAGCAGGGAAGCCGCGCGGCGATTTACGTAACGACCTCGGCCATGTCAGGGGCCGTTTCATAAGACCAACATCGCTCTGCCCGGGATCGTCGTGTTCGGCATCGACAATCCTGCAGGAACGCATTCGCCATTCGGCAGAATCATCCCCGTTCCGTTCACGGTGATATCCTTGACGACCATCGCAAAGCAGGATTTACCGAAACCGGCTTTGTTCACGGCGCCGCTCAAGGTGACGCTCGAATTCGGCAGATAGACGAGGCCGGTGATGTCCCACGCCGGACTGTTGCCGGCCGCCGAAACGTCCACACCATTCGTCAGCTTCGGATCCTGGTAGATGGCGACGCCTGACCAGGTTCCGGATGTCGGTGCGGCGATGTCGAGCGTGCCACCCCCCGTCGGGCCGTGGGTGTACGAACCCGAATTATCGCCAGAGAAGATCACTGTAAGGCCGGTCCCCTTGGTCGTCGTCAACGCGTAGCCGTTGGTGTCCAATTGACCGTTTTCGATGACCAGCACCGTTCCCGCCGGCGCGTCGATGGTGACATTTCCGGTCAGTTGAAGATCACCACAGACCACGAAGGTACTGCCGAGTGATTGGGAACCGGACCATTGGTTACTGGCCGGCAAGGCCGGATCTTTCTTTTTGGTCGGTTCCTGCGGATAGGAGCTGCAGGGATCGGGTGGAATTTTGCTGGCGAGGGCTGCATAGGTATCCACGACCGCGGGCACATTCGAATACTGCGTTACGCCGCAGCCGTTATTGGTGTTGTGTGCCGCACCGATCGGTGCCCCCAGATTGCCGCCGTTGCACGTCGATCCCGTGTTCGACATCGCGTTGCAGGCCATGCTGGCCTTTGGTGCACCGTTGGACCGGATCCCTTGAGGTCCAAGCGCCAGCAAGCAAAAGTCTGTCGGCGTGCTCGGCCGTTTTGCAACCGATGCGGCACCGATCTGCTTTGCTGAGCCACCATTTAATGTTGCGTCACCCCTGTATCCGATAACCTGCGACAGATACAGCGGCACATAACCTGAAATGGTCGCGCTATAGCAATTGTTGCCACCGCCGGGACAAGCTGCCGCGTTGGAGACGGTGACGCTGACGTTGCTCGTGCCATCTACGAATCCATATCGCGCCGCGACCGCCTTGGCTTCGACATCGTAGTTTGAGCCGTTGTTGGTCGCAGCCGCGAGAGCGGCCGCATCGGCCGCGTTTTGCATGCCGCGCGTCATCATGGACCAGTTCGAAACCTCAAAGCCGATACCCAGGGCTCCGATCAGAGGAACGAGCAGGACACCCATGATCACGTTGACGGCGCCGCACTCATCCGAGCGCAGGCGGCGGATATGAAAAAACCTCGAATAATAAAAGGCCACGACAATCCTCATTGATCATTCACGAGGACCGGAAAGCACAAATCAATGCTTCAGCCGTGACACAAAATCATTAAGAGAACGCCTATATTTCCCGGAATAAACAATGGAACGAATATTCAATTGCATTTAGACCCCGAGTGAATTCACGTCTATTTGCTAAAATCTTCCTGAAGTTCCGTGGAAGTACGGATTCCGTGGAAGGCCTATGATGGCTGCGCTCGGTCGATTTTCGCGAGACGCCCGCCTTGAGTGCGGCGCTGTTCTCTGGCCGTTCGTTAGCGATGGATGGCAGCCAGAATGACCGTTACGGGGGCGCATGGTAGCTTCCCCGCATCCTCCCCCTAATGCAGCGCGACAGACCGATCCTTGGCCTGCTGGATGCCGCCTGCAAGCGCCTTTGCGTATAGGTCGCGCGCCTTCGTCACATCGCCGCGCGTTCCGTAGGTCTTCCACGTGGAAAGAACGAGGGGATCATATGTCTCCGCGAGCATGAAGCTCGCCTGTGCGCTACCCGTCCCGACAGCGTGTTCGAGTACGATCCGCGCTGCACCGATATCCCCCTGGACGAGCAGAGCGCTGGCGCGCGCCAGCAACCTGGCAACTTCCGGATCACCTTGCGCCTCAGCGGCCGCTGGCTGCTCTGTCGCAGCCGTCTCCGCGGCTTGAGTCAGCGTGGGTTCGCGGCCCGGTGCCGGCGCATCGGCGCTGTCGCGCTCCTTCTTCAGAGACTGTCGCAGCTCCGCCCTCGCGCCCTTGGTGGCCTGCTTCGCCTGCGCCGCTCCGCCCCCGGCCTTGCTTGATAGCGCCAGCTGGCTTTCCAGCTCCGCCCGTACCCTCGCGAGTTCGCCAGTCAGTGCCTCGGCCCTGTCGTGCTCCATCTTCAAAGACTGTCGCAGCTCCGCCGTGGCACTCTCGGCGGCTTTCTTCGCCTGCGTGGCCTCGTCAGTGGCCTTGCTTGACAGCGCCAGCTGGGTCTCGAGATGCCGCCGCATCTTCGCAACCTCGCCCGTCAGTGCCTCGGTCCCGTCTTGCTCCGTTTTCAAAGATTGTCGCAGCTCTCCCGTCACCTTCTCGGCGACCTGATTGCGCTGCGCCGCCTGGTTGCGCGCCTTATTTGTCTGCGCTATCTGCGTCTCAATGATCTGCTGCGACCTCGCCAGTTCATGTGCTAAGTCCTCTGCGCGGCGCTGCTCCTTTTCAGCAGACTGTTGCTCTTCCGGCTCCATTGCCTCCACAGCTTGCTTGCCCTGTGCGGTATCACGCGGTGTCTGTGATATCGCCCGGTCAGCCTGCTGATGAAGTGCCGGATCCCGAACCGATGAATCGGCTTTTTCCAGATCGTCTTTTGGGATCTGGGTCTCTTGCTTGACGGCCTCCACGCCAGCTGTGTCAGACCTGACGTTATCCTGCCCACCAATGTATCGCGTCACATGGGTGGAGAGTTCGGCGTGGAAATACCAGCCGATAAGCGACGCCCCGACGATCACCGCGGCGATCGAGGGGATGGCGCGCCGCGCCGTCAGTCCGCGCTCCTGTTTGCTTCTCTGCGCGGCCCGCGCTTCAGCCAGGACGCCGGTGACCGGGTCCGCGTTCGTAACCAGACGAGTTAACTCCGTCACCCTCGCGCGTTCGGCCAAGCCCGCGGGGAAACAAAAAGAGCGGGGTCCTGGCGACGCCGGGGGGGCGATCGATCCAGTTTCCTTTGGCGGAATAAATTCATCTTGCAGAATAAATTCATCGCCTTCCTCGGGAAGGTGCATTGTTAGCCAATGCGTCGGCGTGATCTCGCTTGGCTCGCCATTTTCCTTGATCCACCCACGCCCCTCAGCGGACCACTGAGCAGATTCAAAGCTTCCGCTTACGTCATCCTCAAGAATGACGAACGTCCCATCCTTTGGAGCGGTGTCGATCACGCGGCGCATGCAAAAAACGCCTATTCGATGCGGTTATCCAATTTTTTAGAAAGACTTCGCCAATGCACAGATTCTACGATTCTACTCCACCCCACCAAAGGCCTCAAGAAATAGTCATTTAGGTCTTTGGCGGTAGTCCGACCGCAGCACGGCGGCGGGCACCTACTAGGCTGGGCGTGGCCGAACTTGTCCGCCACAGCGGCTGCTTTCAGGCGGCTGAGGGAGTCAAATCCGTATTTTTGCGGTTCAATGTTAACTTCCGTGCCAAAGCAGATCACTCGCTTATGCGAGTGGACGCCCTGTGACTGCACCAGAGCTCTTTCGGCCTCGGTCACTGCTGGCGCTGGTGCTGACCAGACAGGTTAATCCATGTGCAATTTGACGATCCGAATTCCAGCGTAGCGCCGGCTCCGAGCTCGCGTGACTCGTGGCCAAAGGCGCGTTCGAGCCAGTCCTCGTAGGTTAAATCTGTTAGCCGCACCGCACTGCCTGCTGTTCAGATTCAAAGCGAAATGCCTGGCCTGATCATCACGCAGGCGGTGGAGCAGGCGTCCTGCGTAATCAAGGCGACGGAGCTGGTGCGGCCGCTGCTGCCGTTTCCCGAATTGCTCGATCGGGAAAATGCCCCGCGCAACGCGTTGGCAGGGCAGGTCCAGCCAAGGACAATGTCGCTGCTCGAGCGAAACGTGCGGATCCAGAAGCTTCATTCGCAGCTTCTCAATGAAGAGCGCAGCCGCGCCGGCCGACGCCGGCAAGCCGCCGCTGGCGGTCACCCACTGGCGGCAATTCCGGGACGTGTTATTGACGTGAGCCATGGTGCGCCTGAATTCATTGATTTCATGGATTATGTTCCGGAGGCGCCGGATGGAGCTAAGGGGCGCCTCGGCGCCAATGCATCATATACAGCAGGAATCGACCAGGGGAGCCCGAGCATGAGCAACGGGGTATACAGCGCTCCCCAATAATCATTGAATGGCTTGCCGACAACAGCAAAGATGCAGAGGTAGGTCGTCACGGTGATGGCAGCTCTAAGCCCATCGCGCCATGCAAAAAGTCCAAGCAGCGCGGCCGGCAAAAGCGCGGCCGTTATCCATAGTGGCGTCAGATTGAAAAGACCGTTGAAATGCGCGGTCTCAAGGACGAACCTGATCCCACCAAACCTTATCCATCCATTTGGATCGGCGCGATCGGTGGGCGCGATTTGTTGCATGACCTCGATCCAATGCCACGAAAAATATGCAAAGTATGCTGAGAGGCCTAAAGCCCACCCAACTAGTTCTCGCGCATTCGCTCGATATGCGGCAAAGGCAACGCAGATCAGGATATACGGTGCAGCCAGTTCTCGGATGAATAGTGCTGCCAGCGCTGCCAATAGACCGACAAGCCATTGGCCATTGCCGTAGTTCAGCACGGACAGCAATATCAGCGCGCCGGTCGCCACTTCTGACATTACGATGCCTCGATCGCGGGCCAACAGAACAATGCTAAAAAAAATCCCGATGATCGCAGGTATAGCTAGCGCTATGTTGCCCTGTGCGCGGATCATCCTGTAAGCGAGAAGAAGCGTCGCTGACGTAAGAACCGCCAGCAACTTTTGCGCCCAGACGATCGACGGTAGAAGCGAAAGAAGCTCCATCCAGGCCGGGGTTCGCCAGTTGAACACTGACCGTAGGCCGTAGCCGTGCGCCAAAAGAATTTCGTGAGCGGCTTCATAATAGCCTACCCCACTGTGCATGAGCGCTAAAATATCTAGGTAAGTGTCGGGATCAGTATATTTGTGAACGACTGAACTCGTGATCGGCGCCGTTTCCGCAAGAACGACGAGCCACAATGCTGAAATGAACGCAACTAAAACGATAGTGAGGGCAATTCTTTGCGGCATGCCCGCGAATCGTGTCATCATTAGACCTCTCGAAATTGTTGAGAGAAACCGGGGAGTTCTTTAGCCTCACTTGCGGAACGAGAGTAAAACTCTCCCGAGATTGGTCAATGGAGTGGGAGTTCTGATCGTAGGCATCCTTCTCGAGATTGGCGCCGCCCAGCGATATAGTTGTGTCGACGCTTCGCTCATCTTGCTACGCAAGCTCGGCCACATCATTACGCATGATCGTGAGCGACAACGGCGGCGATATTGGCGCGCCCGGGCGAGAGGGACTCGGGATCTAGTAGCAGTGCGTCGCGCCCCGGCAAGGCGATGCGGAACGACTACAAGTTTTTGGAGACAATGATCGATTGCGCGGGATAGAAAGCATGCGTTCAAGCCATCATTCGCTTCTGGTGGATACCGAAACCGGGCCGAACCCGGAGCCTGCACGTAGCGATTACCTTCGGCCTTGGTTGCCGCTTATATTTGCCGCAACCGCCTATCTGACGCTTATCACCAGGAGTGCCAACCTATTAAAGGATGCAGACCTCTATTGGCACATAGTTGTTGGCCAGTGGATTGTTGATCATCGTGCCGTGCCTCACGTCGATCTGTTCTCCTTCACGATGCGCGGTGCACCCTGGATAACCAGTGAGTGGCTATCGGAAGTCCTTTATTTCGTAGCGTACAAACTGGCCGGATGGACGGGGCCCTTGATTCTAGCAGCGCTTTCAGCGTCGGTCGCGTTTTACCTGCTTGCGCTCTTGCTTCTGAAGAGACTGCCCAACATACCGGTCATGATCTTGCTGACGGCCGGAATTGCTATGACGTCGTTCCACGTATTCACTCGACCACACGTCCTGGTCTTTCCCCTGATGGTGCTGTGGGCTAACGCGCTGGTCGAGGCGAGCGAGCAGCGGCGGGCTCCTTCCTTCGCATATCTCCCGCTCATCACTCTTTGGGCGAATCTGCACGGAAGCTTCACGCTGGGCTTGGCCTTGATTGCGCCGTTCGCCCTGGAGGCACTTTGGACCGCAGACAAATCCGCTCGCACGACGGTCGCGATGCAATGGATTCGCTTCGGGGTACTGGCGCTTGTGGCCGCCTGCATCACCCCGTATGGGCCGGAATCGATCCTGGTTACTTTGCGCATCTTGCGCCTTGGAGCAATTCTTTCAAAGATCGGCGAGTGGCAACCACTCGACTTCGGCGAATTAAATGCCGTAACGCTGTGCCTCATCGCTGGCCTTGCCTACCTGCTGTACAGCGGCCTCAAGCTGCCTCCGATCAGGATCGCCGCGCTTCTGGCGGTAATTTATCAAACTCTCGCCCACGTGCGGTATGCCGACATCCTCGCGCTGGTTTCGCCGTTCTTCATTGCAGGCCCGTTGGCACAGCATCTGTCGTGGGCCCAGTTGCAGCACGGTCGAAAAGTGGTGCCCCCGACAAGATCGGCGATTTTCGCGGCGATCGCGGCTCTTGTCATAGCCAGCGGTGTGGTCATCGCGGCGATGGATATCGCGCCGCCACTCGTGCCGCGCGCCGCGGTCGAAAAGCTCAAGGAGCAAAAGGCAGATCGCGTTCTGAATGACTACTACTTCTGCGGATACCTGATCTTCCAGGGCGTTCCGGTGTTCATTGATTCACGCGTTGAACTGTACGGGCCGGCCTTTCTCACCCGCTATGCGCGTGCGATTGGGCTCAGCGACGTAGCGGATTTCGTCAGGCTGCTCGATGAGTACAAGATCGACGCAACGTTGCTATTCCCGTCGACTTCGGCGGTGGGCCTGCTCGATCGGTTGCCGGAGTGGGAGCGGGCCTATGCCGATGACGTGGCCATTGTCCACGTCCGGCGTAAAGCAGGCGCGGATACCGTGAAGTAACTGTCCGACCCCGGGAAATCCACGCACCGTATTCACCCGGACCGGCGCGAGTGATGTTGCGGAGCGTCGGAAATTCCGAGTTAATTCAAGAGATTCCGGAGCAATGTCTGCGCAGTATCCGTATTCTTCCCGTGTCGCCGGCGCAGCGTCGGTAGGGTTAACAAACGATTACCGGATGACAGCTATCTCGCGACGGATTATAAACAAAGTCGAGTTGGCACCGGATTTGCCCGCCAACTTGTGGCGTAAATTTGTAACAAGGGATTTTGTCCTATGCTGAAGTATTACATCAAGACCACCGAAGCCTTTAAGCGTCTCCGCGCCGACCAGGATGGCGTTGTGTCGTTCGAGTACGTGATCGTCGCCGCTTGCATCATTGTTGCAGTCGGCGCCGCTTTCGGCCTCAGCGGCGGTGGTGCCCTTTCCACCGGCCTGTCGACTGCGATCAGCGCCGTCGTCACGAAACTCACCAACGCTCTCACGTAAGAGGCTTAATACCGGGACATTGGTATAACCAGTGTCCCGGTATTTCCGGCGCATCTGTTCGGAGAGTTGGATTGTCGCCTTTCGCGCGAAGAGGGGGGATTCCAACGCTTAGCGTCACTGCTGCGGTCTCTGCTAGCGCTGTGCGTGCCGTGTGATCGCCAGTGGAGGTGATAGCGCTGCGCTCGGTACCGCAGTCGGAGGTTAGTGCAGTCAGTCACCCGCTTCGCGCGGCATTGAGATTTGCGAGATTTGGCATCAACGTTTTCTGCAGTGCGCTAATATTCAATTCTTTATTCAATTTTTTTCAGGCGCGTGTTTGATGAGTTGGATTGTTCCCATAGCTTCGGTTCTGGAAATCCTGTTGTTGCTGCATGTGGCAACGATCGATATTGCGACTCGACTGATCAGCAACGAGATTTGCTTAATATTAGCGTTCCTCGGGATCATCGGTCAATTGCTCACGCCGATGCAGCTTGCCCAGTCGCTGATTGTCGCTGCTATTCTTTTTCTCGTTCTGCTCATCATCTACCAGCGCGGCATGATCGGCGGCGGTGACGTCAAGTTAATCGTCGCGTTAGCGATCGGTCTGCCGCCGACCTCCGTGATCCAACTGTTGACTGCGACTGCACTGGCCGGCGGTGTTCTCGCCGCCGTGCATCTCATGATGCGTCGCCTGCCACAACCCCGGCTCGCGCCTGCCGGATCATCTCTGATACGTCGCGTCTATGCAGTCGAGCGCTGGCGCCATTTGCGGCATGCGCCGCTGCCTTATGGGGTCGCTATCGCATGCGGGGGCATCTGGACCATTTTGAGCAAAGGATTTTGACATGTCATCCGCTTTGCGCGTCTCGATCATCATGGTGCTGCTACTGGCGACGACGGCGCTGGGGCTCATCGCCTATGGCATGAACCAGCCAAAGGCACCGGCAGCGGTGGTTGCGGCAACTGCACCGGCTCCGGCCGGCCCTGCCACGGTCGGATATTTTGTTGCGGCGCATCCGCTCTCGAAAGGGACTTTGGCACGTGAGGAGGACTTCACCGTGCGCCAGGCGACGTCGGAGAGCGTCCCCGCGGGCGCGATCCTTGAGACGCCCGACTCCAAGGCGGGACTTCCCGGTTCGCTGGTTCGCCGATTTGTTGACACGGGCAGTCCCGTGACGTTGCAGGACATCCTGCGGCCGCGTGATCGCGGTTTCCTCGCCAGCGTTCTGGCGCCGGACAGCCGTGCGATTAGCATCAAGGTGGACGAGGAGACTGGCGTCTCCGGTCTGGTCAGGCCCGGAGATTATGTGGACGTGGTGTTGACCCAGGTGTTCGAGAAGGCGAATCCCGCACGTCGGGCGGTCAGCGAAACCGTGCTGGGCAACGTGAGAGTCATCGCCGTCGACCAGGAGATTGCTCAGGGCGGTCGAGCCGCGGCCGCTGTGGTTGGTAAGCAGGCACAAACTGTCTCGCTCGAACTCACGCCAGACCAGGTCAAGAAAGTCACCGTCGCAAAGCAACTTGGAACGCTGTCTCTGGTCGTGCGAGCGGCGGTTGAACAGTGGGCCAAAGCCGACACGAATGTAATGTCAAGCTGCGATGTTTCCCCCGAGCTCGCGCGGCAAAACGCTATCGCCGGCCAGAGTACAACGATCGCAATCTATAGCACCACCGGCCTGAAGCAATACTCGGTAAGGCGACAGGATTCGGACGACGGCGAAGCGGGCGTCGGTTGCGATGTATTGTCGGACGCCACCCAGCACGCTGCATCCGCAATGGACGATCCTGGCAAGGTGTCGGAGAAACGTTGATGAGTATGAACATGGCCGTGGTGGAATCCCCCGACGAGACGACGTCCGCCATCACGCGTAACCGTATCGTCTGCTTCGTGAACGACGAGCTTAGCGCCGCGGCGCTGCGCAAGGGTCTCGAGGGTAGCAACCTGGTTATCCGGCGTGGCACCATCCGTCATGCCACTCGTATGCTCGAGACGGACACTGACCTGTTCGCTCTGGTGACCGACATCAGCGGGATCGATGATCCCTTCACCGAACTGGAACGTCTGGCGAGCGTCTGCCCGCCCGATGTCAAGGTATGTCTCATCGGCGAGAACAGGGAGATCACATTCTATCGCGAATTGATGGAGATCGGCCTTACCGAGTACCTCCCAACGCCGATTACCCGCGATATGGTGCTGGACCAGTTTCGTCCGAAGCTGTTTGGCGATGTCGCGCCCGCCCACAACGATCGCGGTGGACATGTAGTGTCGATTTGTGGTGCGCAGGGCGGCGCTGGAGCGACGAGCGTCGCGATCAACCTCGCGCTCCAGCTGGCCGAGACCACCAAGGCTAAGGTGGCGCTGCTCGATTTGCATCTGCAGGGTGGCGAGACGGCGGTGATGCTTGGCGTTCGTCCCGGACCCGGCCTCCGCATTGCCCTCGAAAATCCGATGCGGGCCGACACGCTCTTCCTCGAACGGGCCGCGATCGAGGTGAACGATCGGGTCTGCCTGATTTCCGGCGACGAGGAACTCGATGCGAAGCTCGACATCACCGAAGCCGGCGTGCGGCACGTGCTGGGCCTGCTCCGTCAGCGGTTCAACTACGTCGTTGTCGATGTTCCGGTGCCGTTCCCGGCATCGATCTATCCGGTCATTCAGATGTCCCGTCATGTGCTGGTGCTGTTGGAGGCCGAAGTCACCGGCCTGCGCAATGCCCACGCGCTGCGCAACGCCGTCACCAACATCGCCGGCAAAGATCGCGTGTTTACCTTGCTCAATCGCGCCGACCGCGCCGGCGGCCTACCCAGGGCGACCATCGTCAAGGCGCTGGGCGCTGAGCCGGACATGGTCATCCCCGATCTCGGCAAGGGAATGACCCAGGCGGTCAACCTCGGCATTCCGGCGCTGAAACACGTATCCAGGCTGCGGCGTCACCTCGCCCCGATCGTACGAGAGATCACCGGCGTCGGCTCCATGAAAAGGTCTGGGTGGAAGAGGTGGCTCGGGCTATGAAAAAGTTCGGCAGGCGCGCAGACGAAATGCCAGTGCGGATGCCCGGAGCGGTGCTGGTCGCGCCGCCAGCAGCACCTAGCGCGCATCCGGTCCCGCCGCCCTTGCCGTCGGAGGAGCCAAGCGCAGCGTTACCGGCACCCAGCCTGTTTGCGTCGGCGCCGAAGCATGAACAGCCTTCGCACCATCCGGTGATGCCTGCGTCGCTGCGCGAGCGGGTGATCGAGCAGATCGAGCCGGCGATCGCCACGACGGTCTCCCGCGACGTCCTGCGTCGGCAGATCGAGGAAATCATCCACGGCATAGCCAACCAGGAGCGCCTCGAGCTGTCGGGCCGCGAGCAGCTGTTCCTCGCGGAGGAAATCGCCGACGACATGACCGGCTACGGACCGCTTCGTCCGCTTCTGCTCGATGAGTCGATCAACGACATCATGATCAACGGACCGAGCAGCGTCTATGTCGAGCGGGCGGGCAAGCTCGAGCGGGTTGCGGTTCGGTTTCGCGACAATGATCACATCGCCTCCGTCGCGCAGAAAATCGCTTCGCAGGTCGGTCGCCGCGTCGACGAGTCCAGCCCGATGGTGGACTGCCGTCTGCCTGACGGCAGCCGCGTCAACATCATTCTACCGCCGCTGGCGATCCACAGTCCGTGCATCTCGATTCGAAAATTCCCCAGCCGGCGCTTGAACATCGCTGGAATGATCGAAAACGGCACGATGACCCCCGCTCTCGGACAGCTGCTGGAGATTGCCTCTCGCTGTCGGCTCAATGTTCTGGTCTCCGGAGGCACGGGATCTGGCAAGACGACGCTCCTGAATGCTCTTAGCCAGTTCATCGATCACAGCGAGCGCATCGTCACGATCGAGGACGCCGCGGAGCTACAACTGCAGCAACCGCACGTGATCAGCCTAGAGACCCGGCCTCCCAGCCTTGAAGGCACGGGCCAGGTGACGCAACGCGATTTGTTGTGGAATGCGCTACGTATGCGACCAGATCGAATCGTGGTGGGCGAGGTACGCAGCGTGGAAGCATTCGACATGCTGCAAGCGATGAACACCGGTCATGACGGCTCGATTTCCACGGTGCATGCCAACAGTACCCGCGATGCTCTGACCCGCATCGAAAACATGGTGCAGATGGGACAAGTCAGTCTGCCACCGCGCGCGATCCGAACGCAGATTGTCGCCGCATTGGATCTCATCGTGCAAGTCGAGCGCATGCGTGATGGCCAGCGCCGTATCGTCCAGGTCAGCGAGGTGATTGGGCTAGAAGGCGAGGTCATCACCACCAATGACATCGCTCTGTTCGAGTACAAGGAAGAGGATGTTCACGGGCGGATATCGGGGACCTACCGGTCCACCAACGCGATCCCGAAATTCAAGAGCCGCCTTGTCTATTACGGGCTCGACCGTGCCTGGGCGGAGGCAATGAGGCAGATATGACGCTGACCGCCTTGACTCTCATTGTGCTGACGCTCCTGTTCTGCGCCGCGGTCAACACGCTGTGGCTTGATGCGCGGCAACGGCGGATGGATCGTCAGCTCGAGATCGCTCTACCGGCATCTCAACTGGCTGACTTGCCTTCGATACGCAGAGCGGAAACGGCCTCACGTTGGCAGTTTCTCGAACGGCTGGCCAACTATCATCCTGATATCGTTTACGTCCTGCATCCGGTCTATGTGTTGCTTGCCGGTGTCGCCGCCGCTGGAGGCGTCGTCTATGCCAATCGCCTGGTGGGACTTTCCGTGTTCACAGTGTCCGTCGTGGCGGCTGTCGTTGCAGTCCTGGTGGTGCGCGGCCTGTTCGGATGGCAGCAACATCGCTTTACTAGTCAGCTTTTCCGTCAATTGCCCGATGCCATCCAGCTCGTGACCAGCACTGTCCGATCGGGTTTGCCCGTCAATGAGGCATTCCGAACCATTGCTCGTGAGATGCCGCAGCCAACATCAGGGCAGTTTGCGATCGTTTGCACTGAGCTGAGTGTCGGGAGACCGCCCGAGGAGGCGGTGGAAGCTATCTATCGGCGAACGCAGGTGCCGGAGTACGCGATGTTCGCGGTGACGCTTGCGGTCCAGCTGAAATCCGGTGGCAGCCTGGCAGAGACTCTCCAGAATTTGGGAGAGACCGTAAGCCAGCGGGTTGCGCTCGCTGCTCGCGCGAAAGCGCTTGCGGGAGAGGTGATTTTCTCTTCGCGCGCACTTTCCGTGTCGCCCCTTGTCGTGGGCGGGGTGATGTACATGGTCAGTCCGACAATGATCGATCAACTGTTCTATGATCCCACCGGAAACGTGCTCCTGGTCTATGCCGTGTGCTCGGTGCTGATGGGGCACTTTGTCATTCGCTGGATGGTCAAGAGGGAAACTACGCTATGACCGGCGGTATCGAGATCGCAGCCCTCGCAATAATCGTCGCGGCGGCGACATGCGTGTTGATCATTCGCGAGGTGCATATCCGCGCCCTGGACACCCGAGTGTCGAACGCCGTTCTTGGCATTCCTGATCGGTCGAGCCCGTCCAGGGACCTGGTTGGCTGGCTCTCGTCGATCGGCGCACGCTACCGCCGGCTCTACGCCGACGAGGACATCGAGCAACTGCGAGCGGTTCTCCAATCGGCGGGGTTCAATCATCACCGGACGCTTCCGATCTGGATCGGTCTCAAGATCGTTTGCATGGTTGCTTTCCCGATCCTGGCTTTCTCTGTCGCCCAGATCCTCGGAGATTCGCTCAGCGGTGCGCTTGTCTTCACGCTGATCGGCGTCGTGATCGGAATCATGGGGCCGCGCCTGATCCTGTGGCAGCTCAGGCGGCGCTTCGACAAGTCCGTTCGGGCAGCCACGGCGGATACGATTGATTTGCTGGTCGTGTGCGTTGAAGCTGGCATGGGTCTCGAGAGCGGACTGGAACGTGTCGCAGAAGAAATGAAAGAGGCCAGTCCTGAGATGGCTCAGGTGCTACGCGGCCTTCTGGATGACCTCCGCATTTTGCCGAACCGCATCGATGCATTCGAGAAGTTGGCAAGCACGTCGGAAGGCCTGCGCCGCTTCGGCACCATGGTCAGTCAAAGCCTGCAATACGGCACACCTTTGGGCCAGGCGCTACGCAGCATCGCGGTCGACCTCCGGCGGGAGCGGATTACCAAGCTTGAGGAGAGGGCGCACAAGCTCGGCGCCAAGCTGACCATTCCGATGGTGTTGTTCCTGCTTCCGGCAATGTTCGTCATTCTGGGGGCAAGTACGTTCTTGCACCTCATTCATGCGTTCAAGCAAATCTAGCTGCGGATAAAGCCATGACCGGAGTTTCCTGTCCGAAAGTTGGTCAATCGATGGTGCAGAACATCTCGCGTTTGATGCGGGATCGGCGCGGTGTAAGTGCGCTCATGTTCGTGGCATCTTCTGTCGGGTTTATGAGTATGGCCGGCTTCGGAATGGAAGTCAGCACCTGGTACCTTGAACGACGGCACGGACAAAATACTGCCGATGCAGCGGCCATTGCCGGGGTTTTGGCGATTATCCAAACCACGGGTACCCAAAGCTCAGGCACTTACACCAGCGCACAGACCGCAGGCAGCAGCGTCGCGACTGACAACGGATATACGTCGGGACTGAAGGACACAACGGTCACCATTCAGCCGGGCAGCTATAGCGGCGGGACCTTCAGCGCCGACAGCGGATCTTGTTCGTCGTCAAGCTGCAATGCCGTGAAGGCAACCATCGTTCGGGGGATAAAGCGTAGTTTCACCGCTCTCGTCATGGGAAAGGGCTCGACGAATGTCACCGAGGTCGCGATTGCCGCCCGTTCAAACACTGGCGATGCATGTTCCTTGGCCTTGGCCGGCGGACTTGGATTCAGTGGCAGCGCTGCAGTCACTGCGACAAACTGCTCTCTGGCCTCGAATGCGACCGGCCCGCAGTCCATTACATTCAACGGCGCCGGCTCTAACAAGACACAGGCGAACGCCGTCTTGGTCGGCGCAGGCGGCTGTACGCAAAACGGCAGTGGTAGCCCATGCACTCAGCCAGGCAATCTGATGTACCAGCCGTCTTCACTGGATCCGTATGCAGCTCTGCTGACAGATACGTCCGCGATTCCCTCAACGGTCAATGCCGCGAACTGCCCTAATTCGGCCACGGCAGCCTCTCCGCACGTCATCTCAACCAAAGTGTTCTGTGTGGGAGCAGACTTGACGATCAACAATGCCAGTAGCAGCCTGACACTCACTTCGGGGGGAACCTACTTCTTCTATAATTCGTCCATCAGGGTGTCGGGCGGCTCGCTTATTTGCAATGGTTGTACCATCATCTTCACCGGTAGTTCAGCCAGCCAGCTTGGGTCATTGAGCATCACCGGTGGCACCGTGACGATGAGCGCTACGAAAACACCTGCCTACGCGGACGCGAATTATGCGGGCATCCTGTTCTATATGGACTACAGGTATGCAGAACACCAAGCCGGCTCCTGCGGTAGCCCGCAGGTCAAGATTACAGGTAGCTCGACCATTACCTTGAACGGGGGGATGTACTTCCCCAACGCCAGTGTCTGTATGACCGGCGGTTCATTCTCTACATCGGAGAGCTGCCTCTCGCTCGTCGCTTGGTCGGTATATTACAACGGGAATGCTACTGAAAAGCTGAGCGGTTGTAGCGCCACCGGCACCCAGACCGCCCAAACCAGGGCCGTAAACCTCGTGCAGTAGGGGTAACGCCATGAGGTGCCGCAATTTCCTCGAGAACCAGCGTGGAGCCGCCGCATTTGAGTTCATCCTGATTGCTGCGATGGTATTCACGCTTGCACTCGCCGGCGTAGGTATTGGCGACGTGGCGCAACGAAACATTGCGATCCAAACGGCGGTCAGAGCCGGCGGAGAATATGCTCGTTTCTTCCCCACCGATCAGACCGGCATCCAAAGCGCCATAACAAGCGCTCTCCCCTCGGGATGGACGTTAAGCGCAACGCCCACTGTTACCTGCTCCTGCGCGGGCGTAGCGACCTCCTGTAGCGCAATTGCAACCGGCACCACGTGCAATGCTCCATTCCTGGTCAAGGTCTCGGCCAGTATGCCTGCTTCCAGCATGAATGCGCTGGTCTGGTCGGGATCATTCAACAATCGTGCAAGCTATGAAGTCCGCATCCAGTAAAAAACTCGATCGGTCGGGAGCCGTCTCCTTTGAGCTCGCGCTCATCTTCATCACGTTTGTCCTGCTTTTCATCACAATCAGCGATGTGGCCCGGTTCTATGTGACAACAAACTCGGTCCGCACCTTGTCGAGCGAGCTGGTGCGGCAAACCCTGATCTACTGCGCCACCCAGTCGCAAACGAGTGCATGTACGTTGCCGTCGACGGGTACAAATAGTGTCGCTACCGCGGAAGCGGTCGTGCCATTCCTCAAAGCGGCCGGTTTCGTTTCGCCACCCTCTGCTTCGCGAACCGCAATGAATACGACTACCGGCGCGATGAGCATCACGGCGAGCGCGAGCTACAAATTCAGTCTGATGCTACCCGTATGGAAAGGGGCCATCAGTCACGTTGCTCAGAGTACTCAGCTTGGCTACTGAGAACGTTGCGGCGCCGTTTAGCTAAGACGGGCGGCAATTCGCCTAGCGCGACGATAAATGGTCCCGCTGGGGCAGGGCCATTTGCTGTGTGGTGAGACCGCGCCGGGCATGTTCGCCAGGACTCCGTTTTGAGGAGGCCCGATTCGTTGGGTCTGATTGGAGGACTCAGGGCTGGGCAGGGCGTCAGAAGGGCCTCAGCCTGTTGGGCAGGCCGGCGAATGGCCCGGCGGGCTCCGGAAGTGGTGCGCTGTGGCAACATCGCGGAGTTTTCTCCGACGTTGTCGCAGTCCGGGAAAGCTCTTTCCTTGCAATCGAGGCGCGTGACAGAGGATGATCCAGGAGCCGCCATTTGCGGCCTGGCGTCGGGACGTGCCGGACCGAGCTGGTCTTGTGCTTCGATTCAGCTTGCCAGGGTAAGTAACTATTTGTAGTTGAACAGGTTGTAAGCTCCATGGCGTGGTGCACGAAGGAGACTAGTCAGAACGCCGGGAGCCGTAAATTTACGGATGGCTGCGACAGCGGCGACGAAGGGGATTCGAATGAGTGGCGGTCGCGTTTGGGGTAGCGCGGAGCGTGGTGTTTTTGCCTTGAGCATCATGGCTTTTGGCGCTGTGCTTGCTTTTTTCAATTCCGCCGAGCGCGCGGGAGCTGCAGACCGGCGGGCTACGTCAGGCGGCGTCTTCGTCAGCGAAATGACCGAGGTCCAGCGGGTCAGGGTAACCGTCAACAAGTCGCGCACCTTCAAGGTCGATACTGCTTTTTCGACCATCGTGGCCGGCTCGCCCGATATCGCGGACGTGAAGTCGCTGAGTGATCACCTGATCTACATTCAGGGCAAGAAGACTGGCACGACAAACGTCATTCTGTTCGACAGCTCGATGAAGCAGATCGGCATTCTCGATGTCGAGGTGACCGTCGATGTCGGCAATCTGCAGCAGAATATCCAGTCCGGCACGGGCACGCGCGGCATTCGCGTTTCCGCATCCGAAGGCCAGGTGGTGCTGAGCGGAATCGCCGCCGATGCAGTCTCCGCGGAGCGGGCGCTGACGATTGCCAAGGGCAGCGTTCCCGAGGGCGGCATCGTCGTCAACGCCATGAGCGTTGCGGCGCCGCAGCAAGTGATGCTCGAGGTGCGCTTCCTCGAGGTCAGCCGGCAGGCGGGGCGTGACCTCGGCGTGAACCTTATGGCGGCCAACGCCAATGGGACCAATATCGGGATTTCGGGGCAGGGCGGCGTCGTAGCCGCTGGCCGGACTCCCATTGGCGGTATCAACACTAACAATGGCACCTTCGGTGCCGGGGGCAGCCCCGTTGGATCTGCTCCTACAGGCAGCCTTCCTGTGCTTGGTACGATCGGAACGCTTGTTAGTTCTGCCGGCGGCGTATCCCCGGCTCCGTTCGGAAGTCTGCTGACCAGCATCTTGCGGACCAGCAACGGCAGTTCTGTGGATCTACTGATCACTGCACTGGAAACGAAGGGACTGGCGCGCCGGTTGGCAGAGCCGAACCTGACCACGCTTTCCGGCGATGCCGCGCGCTTCCTGGCCGGCGGCGAATTCCCGGTGCCGATCCCGAACACGACAACGAACGGCTTCCCGACTGTCACGATCGAGTACAAGAAGTTCGGCGTCGAACTGGCCTTCGTCCCAACCGTGCTCTCGCGCGGCTTGATCAACCTCCGCGTCGAGCCCTCGGTCAGCGAACTCGACTTCGCCAACTCGATCACGATCCAGGGCACCTCCGTTCCGTCACTGACCCGCCGCGACGCGCGCACCACGGTCGAGCTGCGCGACGGCCAGAGCTTTGCTATCGCCGGCCTGCTGCAGACCCGCAACACGCAGGACGTCTCGCAATTACCGTGGATCGGCTCGGTGCCCGTGCTTGGAGCCCTGTTCAGCAGCAAGTCATACCAGCAACAGGAAACCGACCTGGTCATCATCGTGACGCCGCGCCTTGTCGCGCCGGCGGCGCCCGGTCAGCAACTGGCATCGCCGCTCGACTCCCGTCTGCCGGCCAATGACGTCGACTTCTTTCTCAATGGCCAGATGGAAGTCCGCAAGCGCTATGACGACTACGTCAATTCCGGCGGCGACGTGAAAGGGCCTTACGGCCACATCATTGCGCCAAATGCGATTGTGCCCGCTCCGCCTCCGGCGGCCGTGGGTGCAAACCAGCCGGTCGTGAAGACCCTGAACTAGAGGAGGCGAGAGATGACCATCAGGTATCTGGCTCTGCTCGCACCCTTCCTGCTCGGCGGCTGCTACGGCGTTTACGGGCATGACGAGATGGACCGCTACGTCCAGCGTTCCGACACCATCACGATGAGCGCCGGCAACGCCAAGGAAGTCAACGCCGCCACCCACACGATCCACCCATGGCCGGCATACGTCGGCGATCGCCGGATCGCGTACGACGCACGGCGTACAGGCGGTGCGGTGACGCGTTATGGCAATCAGCAGCGTCCGCTGGATCAGCTTCCCGACATGGGCGATCCGACGAGGGCGATGGGCCAGCCGCCGCCCGTCACCACAATTCAAAATGTTAACACAACCGGGCTGGGAGCGGGGACCGGAGGATCGGTGGCCGTCGGGGTAGGGGGAGGAGGGCTTGGCAGGTAACCAGCTGACGTTCAGCCTCTCGGGTGCGTTCGTCTGCTGTGACGTAGAGTTTGGAAGCGAGGCTGTGACATAGTTTTCTGGCGCTGACACCGTTCGATCGCGCCATCTGTTTCTGTTAGGTAGTTTCACGATGGTTTGTCTGATGACGCTGGGAAGTCGCCGGAGCTGGGACATGGGACGAGGATTGCGGCGTCTCATTCCGGCGCTCGCCTGCTGCTGGCTCGCGGCCGGCCTTGCGGCCTGCGACTACACGACGCGGGAGGCCGCCATCGTTGCGCCGGTGGATCCGCCGGGCGGCGACCCCGTGCAGGAGCCGACCGACGTCAAATACTATCCCTCCGACGAGCCGGTGCGGATGGGCCTTGAGCAATATAACCGCGGCAACTACGGCATAGCCCAGCGTTATTTCAAGGACGCCGTCGAGAAATCGCCAAAGGACGTGACGGCTTGGATCGGGCTCGCGGCGAGCTATGATCGGATACGCCGCTTCGATCTCGCCGACCAGGCCTATGCGTCAGCGATCCGGCTGGGCGGCGAGACCGTTCAAATCCTCAATGACCAAGGATACTCCTACATGCTGCGCGGCAATCTGAGCGCGGCTCGGAAGAAGTTTGAGAAGGCGTATTCGCTCGATCCCGGCAACCCGGTCATCGCCAACAATCTCGAGCTTCTCAACGGTAGCCGCAAGTTCATCGAGCGGCCGCCGAACAATCAACCATAGGTCGCTCCTCGCGCAGTGACTTGATTTTAATGACGTTTTTCGGCCGACCGGCCTCTGGAAGAGTTCCATTAAGACAAGTTAAATGCTTTCGACCCAAGATAGGCCATGCGTTTTCAAACGTATGGCCTGTTTCATGAATCGCCTTTTCAAACTGCAATTTCTGGGTCCCTGCGTACTGTTCGCCGCCACGCTTTGCGCCGAACTGGCCGCGTTGGCATTGCAATACGCACCGAGCTCCCAACTGCTCTGGTTCATTAATCTCAGGATCTTTGGCATCTTTCAGCGCAGCCACTCCTTGTTGAGCGGCTACGTTGCGATCGACGGTTTTCAGCTCTTCGGGATCGCTTTGCCGCTCTTCCTGCTGGCCTGCCTTGCCTTGGCGGCTGGGGTGAGGCCCGCGTTCACGATCGCAACGCACTTGAGCGCCGGCTATGCGGGCTTCCTGGTCTATTCCTGGCGTGCCGGCGTGCCCACCACGGCACAGGCTTCACTCGGTTTGAACGCGGTTCCCTCCGGCGCCGGCCTGTACCTAGTCGTAACGATTTTGGGGGCTTGCTTCCTATCGTTTGCGATAACGCATTTGCTTTATTTCCAGGCCGTCAGAACGGAAATTGCGGCCTTGGTGCGATGGCTGCGACGAGGCTCGGAACGATCTGGCCTTCCGCCCCAGAGCCTAGCTGCCGGTTGCGGTAACTGACGCTCGTCAGCTCCGAGCCTAAGCGCGGTGCTGAATATGCCATCATCATCCACTAGGCAAAGGGCTTTGCGTCGAGGTTGGGCCGGATTGCACGCAATCCTTTCGTTGAGCAACAAAACGACACCCAGCCCTCGCCAGGGGACCTTGCTGCTCTTCCGCTCTTCCCGCGGAACACGTAGTAGAGGTTGCCGCCGTGCGGGCCGCACCTAAACGCTTCCTGTGCCGGCGGGGCCAGCGAGTTCATGCCACAGCGCATATCGTGTGGCCGGTCGCAATCCGCACCCCCACGCCCGACGAACGCCGTTACCGCCGCGATGTTGCCGCGGCGCCTGTAAGCTCTCCAGGGCGATCTTGAAGCTCGGCTTGCGCACCGCGCCTATGCCTGTCCGTCGCTGCGCGCACGCACTATCACGAGCGAAGACATGCCGATTGATCGCTGATCATGCAAAGAGTTGATCGGGGCTGATAGACGGGACTTGTCTAATACGCGCGACGAGCGGCCGTCATGGTTTAGCTCGCGCCTGCGATGATAAGTAGGTTGTTGATTACAGGTGTCGAGCAGAACGCTACTACCATGGCGATGTTGAAGAGGTTTTTGCTATGCCAAAGCAATGCCATGGCGATAAACGTCAAACCTAGTTTAGGGATCGGCCACCAGACGCCGAACCATGCCTGAGCTGCGGATTCCGATGATCTCGCCCGGGTGTACCGATTTGATCTCGCCCAGGATTCCGAGATGATCTCGCCCACCATTCCGATTTGATGTCGCCCGGGGCGCGAGGCGTTCTGGCTGTTTGGTTTCTGGCATCGGTGAAGCCGCGGGGTCAACCTTGAATCGCGGCTTGAGGCCCTTCTTCGTCTGCTGTTGGTCTGCTGTGGGCATGTGGGCAACGCTCTTTGCGTTGTCCAAGCGCAGCGGCATGTCCACAGCGCCACTGGCTCAGGCCTTTCGATCGGGTTTGCGGGTTCGCCGCAGGCTCTCGCCGTTGAGATCGATCCGGTGGGCGTTGTGGACCAGGCGGTCGAGGACGGCATCGGCGTAGGTGGGATCGCCGATCAGCGCGTGCCATTGATCGACGGGGAGCTGGCTGGTGACGGTGGTGGAGCGGCGGCCGTAGCGGTCCTCGAGGATCTCGAGGAGGTCGTGGCGGGCTGCGGCGTCGAGCGGCTCGAGGCCCCAGTCGTCGAGGATGAGCAGATCGATGCGGCCGAGCGCCCGCAGGAGCCGCGGGTGGCGGCCGTCGCCGCGCGCCAAAGCGAGGTCGGTGAACAGCCGCGGGACACGCTGGTAGAGCACGGAGCGATTGTCGCGGCAGGCCTTGTTGCCGAGCGCCGAGGCGAGCCAGCTCTTGCCGACGCCGGAGGGCCCGCAGATCAGCAGGTTGGCGTGATCGTCGATCCATTGGCCTTCGACCAGCATCGTCAGGAGGCTGCGGTCGAGGCCGCGCGGGGTGCGATAGTCGATGTCCTCGACGCAAGCCTGTTGGCGCAGCTTGGCGTATTGCAGCCGCTTCGATAGCCGCTTGTCGCGTCGCAGCGAGGCTTCGCGTTCGAGCAGCAGCGCGAGCCATTCGGCATGGCCGAGGCTTGCGGCATCGCCGCCGGCTTCGATGTCGGCAAAGGCCTTGGCCATGCCATGAAGGCCGAGCGCGTGGAGTTGATCGAGGGTCGGATGCGTGAGCAAGGCGTGATCTCCTAGTTGTAGTAGCGTGGCCCGCGGATGTTGGGATGAAGGACCGGCGCGTTGTCCGCGGGGCGCTTGGGTGAAGGACGCCGATCGAGGTTGTTGGCAAGGATCGATTTGACCGAGCCGTAGGTGCGCGCGCCGATGTCGATCGCCCGCATGGCGGCAGCATCGAGCCGCTCTTGCCCGTAGGATTGGCCGAGCCGGATGATGCCGAGGCAAGCGCGGAAGCCCTGCTCCGGGTGCGCCCGCTCATCGAGGATCAGGTCGCACAGCGCCGCGGTGGCCGGCCCGATCGTGGCGGCCTCCTTGCGAATGCGCTCGATGGTCCAGCCGGCGTAGCGCCGATGACTGGACGCCATGTGTTCCGGCACGGTGGTGTGCTTGTGGTTGCCGCTCATGCGCTGATGCGCGGCGATCCGCTCGCCCTTGTGGAAAATCTCGACGGTGCGGGCGGTGAAGCGCACCTCGACCTCGGCGCGGACGAAGCGATGCGGGACGCTGTAGTAATGCGCCTCGACCTCGACGTGATAGTCGATGCTGACCCGGCAGATCCGCCACTCGGCGAACACGTAGGGGCTCTCCGGCAAGTCCTTGAGCGCCGGCCGGTCGATCTCCTCCAATAGCTTGCGGCGGGTCACGCCGAGCCGCCGGATCGGCCGCTCCTCGTTGAGCCGGGTCATTAGCTCGGTGATCGCTGCGTTGACCTCGGCGAGGCTGTGGAAGGTGCGGTGGCGCAGCCGCCCGAGCAGCCAGCGCTCGACCATGAGGACCGCCTGTTCGACCTTCGCCTTGTCCCGTGGCCGTCGCGGCCTGGCCGGCAGAATGGCGGTGCCGTAATGCGCCGCCATGTCGGCGTAGCTGCGGTTGATCTGCGGGTCGTAGAGGCAGGCCTTGATCACTGCGACCTTGGTATTGTCCGGCACCAGCAGCGCCGGCACGCCGCCGATCGCCTCGAAGGCGCCGACGTGGCCGCTGATCCAGTCGGCGAGCCCCTGCGTCCAAGTCGCCTGCGCGTAGGTGAAGCTCGATGCGCCGAGCACCGCGACGAAGATCTGCGCGGCGCGTCGCTCGCCGGTGAACCGGTCGATTACCACCGGCACGCCGTCGCCGGCATAGTCGACGAACAGCTTGTCGCCGGCCGTATGCGACTGGCGCATCGTCACCGACAGGCGGCCTTCCCAGGCGCGGTAGAGCTCGCAGAACCGCGAATAACGATACCCGCCGGGTTCGCCCGCGATGTACTCGTCCCACAGGATCGACAGCGTCACATGCTTGCGCCGGAGTTCGCGGTGTACCGCCGCCCAGTCCGGCTCGGCCTGCCGGCGATGGCCCCGCCGGGTGCCGGGACCGGCTCCCGCGCTGGCGAACAGCCGGGCTTCCAGCGCAGCGTCGGTGATGTCGTCGGGCAATGGCCAGGTCAGCCCCGCTGCCTCGAACCGGTGGATCGTCAACCGCACCGTCGAAGGGGCTGTCCCCACCCGCCGCGCAATCTCGCGGGTCGGCATCCCGGCCGACTTCAATCTGATCACATCGCGCACATGGCGCATCGCAAACCTCTCCGTCGGCATCCAGGTCCCCCTTCGCAAAGCCGAAAGGCGGGACCGTATCGGAGCCAGAAGAGGCCTCGTCACCCCGGGCGACATCATCCCGGAATGGTGGGCGAGATCATCTCGGAATGGTGGGCGACATCAAATCGGAACGGTGGGCGAGATCATTCCGGAATGGTGGGCGACATCGAGCGGAATCAGCACTGAGCCATCTGCATGAACGGGTTCGCCTCGCTGAACCCAAGATCCAGAATCTTATTCGTGGTTAAAAGGTCGGCGCATCCAAGTATCAGTACGGCGAAAACGAGCGATGCCTTAACCCAATTCATTTCAGCCTCTCGGTGCCGAACATCGGAATGGCAAAGACCAATTTGATAATGCAGATTCGTTAATTGTTTGGTACGCATCCGACGGGGGCCGTCTTGCGTGATGGGTGGCAATTCGCGAAGCGTGTGGCCTTAAGTCTAGCTTTAAGGTCATCAGGCGATGCGGGTCGAGGTTTTGGGCGGGTTGGAGCGGCGGCGGCGCTGGTCGCAGGACGACAAGGCACGGATTGTCGAGGAGACATTGGCACCGGGCGCGAAGGTGACTGAGGTTGCGCGTCGCAATGGAGTAGCGGCCAGCCTGGTGTTTACCTGGCGTCGACAAGCACGGACATCGGAACAAGTTGTGCCATCTTTTACGCCGGTGCAGATCGCCGCCGTAGCGGCCTCGGCTGAGGAAGCTCCGAAGCTTTTGCCTACGGTTGATGGCCGAGTTCGCTCCGTGACAGCCGCGCGTACTGGATTGATAGAGATCGATCTCGGCAACCGACGGTGCATCCGGGTGGATGCGCACGTCGATCCGGAGGCGTTAGCGCGGGTCCTCGATGTGCTTGGACGCCGATGATTGCGATACCGGGGAATGTGCGAGTGTGGCTCGCGACAGGCTACACGGATATGCGCAGAGGCTTTCCGTCGCTGGCACTCCAAGTGCAGGAGGTGCTGCACAAAGACCCGCTCAGCGGTCATCTGTTCGTCTTCCGCGGTCGCCGCAGCGATCTTGTGAAGGCGATCTGGCACGATGGCCAGGGAGCCTGCTTGTTCACAAAAAGACTCGAGAGAGGAAAGTTCATCTGGCCATCGGTTACCGGAGAATCGGTAACGATCTCGCCGGCGCAGTTGAGCTATCTGCTGTCTGGAATCGATTGGCGTAACCCTCAAGAAACCCATCGGCCGACGCGGGTCGGATAGCCGCTTTTACGGTTTGAATCTGCTGCTTGATCTGATTCAATGGCTTCATGATATCGAAGCCGGACGATCTTCCATCGGACCTCGTCAGTGCCCTGGCGGCGCTGCAGGCCGAGCGTGAGGCACGGCTGCGAGCTGAGGCGGTGGCTGCCAATTGGCAGGCGCAAGCCGCGAATGCGCAGGCGCAACTGTCGGATACCGAGGCGCTGATCGCGCATCTCGAGTTGCGCATCGAGAAGCTGAAACGCGAACTGTACGGGCAACGCTCCGAACGCACGGCACGGCTGCTCGAGCAGTTGGAGCTAGAGCTGGAAGAGCTCGTCACCACAGCGAGCGAGGATGAGCTTGCCGCGCAGGCCGCAGCGGCGAAGACGCAGAACGTCCGCCCCTTCATGCGCAAGCGGCCGGTGCGCAAGCCGTGGCCGGACGACATCGAACGCGAGCGCGTCGTCATTGAGGCTCCAACGACCTGCGCCTGCTGTGGTGGATCGCGGTTGGCGAAGATCGGTGAGGATGTGACCGGGACGCTGGAGGAGATCCCGCGGCGCTTCAAGCTGATCGAGACGGTACGGGAGAAATTTACCTGCCGCGATTGCGAGAAGATCAGCCAGCCGCCGGCGCCGTTCCATGCCACGCCGCGTGGCTTCATCGGCCCACAATTGCTGGCGACGATGCTGTTCGACAAGTTCGGCATGCACATCCCGCTCAACCGCCAGAGTGCGCGCTTCAAGGCCGAGGGGATCGACCTGCCGTTGTCGACGCTGGCGGACCAGGTCGGCCACGGGACCTTCGCCGTCATGCCGCTCTTCCACTTGATCGAACGCCATGTGCTCGCGGCCGAGCGTCTTCATGGCGATGACACCACCATCCGTATCCTGGCGAAGGGCAAGTGCACGACCGGGCGGATCTGGACTTATGTGCGGGATGACCGGCCCTTCGCCGGGCCTGCGCCGCCGGCGGCGGTCTATTACGCCTCGAGCGATCGACGAGGCGAGCATCCCCAGAAGCATCTGGCGGCCTTCGCCGGTATCCTGCAAGCCGATTGCTACAACGGCTTCGAGCCGCTGTTCGACCCGCAGAAGAAGGCGCTGCCGATTACGCCGGCGTTTTGCTTTGCCCATGCGCGGCGGGGCTTCTTCGAGCTGGCTGACATCGAGAAAAATGCTCGGGAAGGCAAGAAGGGCAAGCCGGTCTCTCCGATCGCGCTGGAGGCGGTCAAGCGCCTCGATGCGTTGTTCGAGATCGAGCGCGCCATCAACGGCCGTGGCGCCGACGAGCGGCGCGCCGTGCGCCAGGAAAACAGCAAGCCGCTTCTCGAGGACATGCACGCTTGGCTGCTGCGTGAGCGCGAAACCCTCTCGCGCTCCTCCGAGGTCCTGAAGCCGATCAACTACATGCTCAGGCGCTGGGACGACTTCGCCCGCTTCCTCGACGATGGCAGGATCTGCTTGACCAACAATTGTGCCGAGCGCGCATTGAGAGGCATCGCATTGGGAAGGCGCAACTGGACCTTCGCCGGCAGCCAGCGTGGCGCCGACCGCGCCGCCATCATGCTGACGATGATCACGACCTGTCACCTCAACGACGTCGATCCCAAGGCCTGGCTTGCCGACGTCCTCGCCCGTATCGCCGATCTTCCCGCTTCGCGTCTGCACGAACTGCTGCCCTGGGAATGGAAACTCCTGCGCCAAGCCGCCGGTCAGCAGGCCGCCTGACCTTCACGCAACGCCATCATAGAGCCCGCCGCGCCCGCGCGCATGCGTCAATCAGGCGGTCTTCGTCGTATGCGTACATTGTTTGCTCGAGCATGGTTGGTACTTCAACGGGCTGAGATACGGATTGGTTCCAAGCTGCGTCCCATTGCTCCGTTAACTTCGACAACCTCGTACTCGAACTTGGCGCGCTTTCTGCTTGAGCCAAGCCTTGTACGTCTCGACGGTCGCGAAGACCCTCAAGTGTTCGGGTTCACCAACCTTTTTGGCCGTGTTGGTAGATTCATTGCAGCAGGCCGACCGGGTCTCTGAGATCGCTCAGGCGCTTTCAGCTTGTGCGGGCGAGTTGCACCGAAGTCTTCGTACCGCATTACCCGCCGTCGCTCGATCGCCAAATAGCTGCCAGTAGACACTGCGAGTGAAACAAGTGGATAGAAAGACAACGGCCAAGTAATAGGCAAGCCGAACACGGCTTCGACGCCGATGAAGAGAGCAAAGTGCGTCATATAGATCGAGTGCGAGATGACTCCGAGAAAGTACAGTGGCCCGGATCCCAGTAAGTGGGATGCGACCGACCTTTGATCGGCCGCCACAAGCATGGCCGGAATGGGGCTTTGGTGCAGGTAACGAATGTGCAACTCAAGGCTTGCAAGGCAAGCCCCATTCAGATCGTTGCTGCACCAGGCGCGCCTTCCCAGATACCAAATTCCCGATCTTACCGATGATGGATGATGGGCTGGACGGCGCAAAATTGCTGTTGATTGCTGCCATACCGTGGCAATGAGCCGGGCACTGGCTCTATGGGCCGTAAAAGTGTTGTGCGTTGCAGCGCTCGCTCAATTGGATCAAGAGGATTCAGCCCGACTGACACTGTCGATCGTCACGTCTTTAAGTCGCTTCTGGAAGACGGGGCGGCTCTTTATCGTTTAGCTGGCAATCAGGAGAATGTAGCCTCATGGTGCGCTCGGCTCTGAACGAAGAGTCAGTTGTGCGCGGTCCCATATCGCGACTGCTCTCACCATGAAGATTACCGCGCATGTGATGACGGCACCGGCAATTATATCCACGAAATAGTGTCCACCAATAACTGGCGTCGCACTGATCATGATCACATTCAGTGCGGCCAGTGCCGGGAACAGAAGCGGGATGCCTCTCGCCGTATAGACGAAAATGATTCCGAGCGCGGTATGGAAAGACGGAAAAGTCACGATCCCGTCGATGTTGCTCAGCGAGAGCTGCCGCAGGCTGCCGTCGCGCAGCCCGTTCAGGAGCGGGAGATAGCTGAGATAATCCGCCGAAACCGACTGCAGCACTCGGTGGGTCGGCCACGCGCCGGTCGCGGGCAACACGGCCGAAATGATGGCCATGATCGCCAGCGTCGCAGCGCAGAGCGAGATGAATTCGCCGGTTCGATGTACCCGCCCGGTAACGTTCAGCACCAGGAACAGCAGCGCCGTTTGCGCCTCTGTCGAGTTGTAGCCGATCTGCAAAATCCGCTTCAGCCAGGGATTTGACTGCACGTAATCAAACGCCGCAAGCCAGTCGAGGCCGATTGTCGCGTCTGCCTTGGCAAGGTAGCGATCAATCAGCGGGAAATTGAACGCCGCAACTAGGCACGACAATATGGTCAGCGTACAGCCGAGCGCCAGGTATTGCGCGACGCTGCCGCAGAGCCAGGCGAGGCGCGCATCCGGCCGGGCGAATCGATAGACTATGTAGATTGCCAGCAACCAGCCGACGAGGGCAACGAACCATAGCTCGATCACGACGTGAATTCCGAGATACCGCGCAATGATGAAGTCCAAAAGCGCAACACAGGCGGTCACCGCCCAGCGAAAACCTTCGCCGCTCAATTCCAGCACTCCCAGAATGATTTTATATTTTGAAATGGCAGAAGCTTACACGGCAACCCACGCACGAGCAATGCCAGGTACACCCGTGTTTACCCGGAGGGTAAGGAGGGGGTATCATCGTGACGGGCCCGGAATTACGGTCCATATCACCGGTACCTGATCTTCTATCGCGGGTCGAATTAGGAGGCCGCGTCGCCATGCCCGGCGGCGCGGGGCTTTTCATTTACGCTTCACGCTGGCGTCTCGTCGGACGGCAACTAGCCCTGGCATGTGTCGCTGTGTGTAAAGGCCACGGATCGCATCGCGTGCCGGCCGCTCGATCGCAAAATAGGTCACAACGGAGACCAAGAACGTGGCTATGACGAGGATCGCGTAAACCCATCCAGACCACGCGCCTGGCTCACCTAGCACAAGAAGAAATGCCAGCATAACCGGGAAGTGCATCAGATAAATAGAGTAGGAGATCAGCCCAAGAAAGTGCAACGGTCGTGATCCCAGAATGCGGGACGTTGCAGACGTGGCGTCAGTTGCTGCCAAGACTACGAACGGAAAGAGGAAAAGCATCATCTGCGAGTTGATGAGCATGAAGTATCTGAGGATCAAAATGACCGCGATACAAATCCAGATCAGCGAGGAGTATTGCCTGCACAGAAAATGGATGTCGTCCCGATCCTCATGGATTACGAAGGCGATCCAACCCGCGGTGAACGCTAGGATGCCCTCGAGCACCGGCGCCCAGTAGCTCAACTTGTGCGCAGCGACATAGCTCGTCGGCCCCATGATGCGTTCATCGAGGACGCCCAGCAGCAGCGAATAGCAGAGGGCGGATAGAACGACGAGGGCGAGCAACCTCGCATTGTCGGACCGGGGCGGCTTCGGTAGCTGCAACAGGAGCGGGAAGACGAGCAGATAGCAGAACCATTCAACCGATATCGACCACGCCGGGAAATTCCAGTGATCGCCATATCCTATGACAGGCCACGCGTTGAGCATCAGGGCCTGCAGCACGAAATCCGGAATGGCTCGACTAACCGGGTAGGTCTCTGGGTTTATAATGAGCGGGACGACGTATGCCGCACCAAGACCGACAAGTGTCAAAAAATATAGAGGATAGACCCGGCCGATCCTGGCAACAATATAGCTTGAGAATCTGAAACGATCGCGGCCATACACGTAGGCCAACGTGAATCCGCTCAGGCAAAAAAACAGGACAACGGCGGCATCTTCCCATTGGAAGATCGACCGCAACCCAAAAGGAAGTGGCAGGCGGAAGTGAGCTAGCGCGACGGTGGTCGCCGCCAGTCCGCGAATCCCGGTGAGTGCTCTTAGTTCAGGCCGCATGCTGCCGCCACAATCAATTTCATGGAATTCGTCGCCAGCCGGAAATATTGCTAGGTACCATTGTAATGGGGGGCGAGCAACGAGGTTTGCGCCCGTTGATTAACGGGGGTGCCGCGCGGTCCACTTAGCAATTTGGACGCGCCGGCGGGCGAGGCGATTCAGGACATCGCATCCATGACGCGGCTGAGGGCTGGAAGTTTTCCGTTCTCACTTTGATCCAGTCACAAGGCTTTGGCCGGTTGCGGCGCTCGCGGTGCTTGAGACCGGTCCCTCGAGGCGAGGTCGCAGGCCGCGCGAAACAGCTCGGGCCCGATCTCGTCGGCCGCCGCCGCAGCACCTTCGCAAGGGCGGCCTTCCGCTCGAACGCGGCTCTTCGCGCAGGTCGTCGCCGTCGAGCGCGACCGAGTCGAAGGCGTAGAGCTGGGCGTCCTCGTTATGCCGGTTGGAGTGCAGGGCGTCGAAGTCGGAGACCCCGCGTGCGTCGAGCACGTAGATCTCGCTGGCGATCGCGAACTGCGTCAAGGGCAGCTTCAGCGCGCTCTCGACAATCCACGGGAAGCGCCACGTCCAGTCCAGCGCGGACCTTGAGCTGACGAGCACCGTCTTACCGTCGCGCTGCACCCGGCCGCGATATCTTGCTTTCCTCCGCTGCAATCGCCGGCAGACTCAAATGGGACCGCGTCTCGCCTTGGAGCAAGTGTCCCGACAAATCGTTCGGGTGCAAGCGCTGCATAACCGGAATAATCTGGCCCGTCCTCTTATCGTCCAAGCGCGATAATAGCGCGCCGTTGAACCACATATCGTCTTTTAGAGCACGTTCGGACGAGGCGAACCGGTTTTGCCGGAACCGTGGCGTCGAACGCGCTAGGCCAGGAAGCGATGCTTCTTGATCTCTCTGACGAGGAGCAGGCGTCTGGCTTGCGCTGCATTGAGAAGGCCCTCGAATAAGGCGAAGACCTCGCGCGCCTGAATGTAGACGTCCGTGTTGATGGAATGGTGATCGAAACCGTATGACGCCAGACGCGTCTCGATCTCGTTCGTGGCAACAGGGTCGAGCCGCCAACTCAGCGCGTTCTGACGTGTGTAATAGTCGGCCTCGTCTTCGAACTCAGGCGCGATCCCGGCCATGTCGATACCGCGTAAGGCGGCCTCAATTGCCTTTTGCCGATAGGTCACGAGCAGCCGGTGGCGCAAGTACCGGTAACGCTGGATCTCCCAGGAAAGCTCTGCGATGTCGATCGCGAGCAGCCATTCGATGGCGGACCGCGGCGCCAAATCGGCGAATATCGCTTGGCGTAGCGCGTGGTAATGGTCAAGCCGCTCACCGGGCAGCAGCAGGGGAGGCGTTGCCAGCACCTCAAACTCGACCGGCAATGTTGGCGTTGTTGCAGTTAACTCGTGTGCGGTTTGGAATGGCCCGTTCATGGTGGAGAAACCTCCGATCCCGGGCGCGGGGGTGCGGCCGCGCCGACGACGGCGGCGTCAAGCGGGCGGTGGATCGGACTTGCTGACCACAAGTCATGGGCCACCTGCAACGGCTCGATCTTCAGATTGGCCCACCAGGCCCTTTCGTTTCCGTGCCGATGCAGATCCTGGTGATGGGCGCGGCACAATGGCACGGTGTACTCGTCGCCGACCTTGCGGCCGAGAGCCCTTGGTTGGCCGAACTTCAAGTGGTGGGCGTCGCACGGGCTTTGCCGACAGACGACGCAGGGTTGGTCCCGGACAAACAGCAGGTGCGCCTTGCTTCGCTTGCGGGGCGGCTCCTTAGGATAGGCCAGCCTCGTCTCGGGGGCAGCTGGCGGGAGGGCCTGCGGCGCGTCCTCGATGCCTGCAGGAGCCTCTGGGAGCGACTCCGCCGAAAGGCCCGGGGCTTGGTCGAAGGCAGGAGCCGGTTCGACGATCCCGGCTCGGTCGGCCTCCTCAAGCTTGGTCAGATAGGCGGTCTCGACGAGCTTGGCGTCCGGCTCCCAAAGGGTGTTTTTGAGCGGAAGGCTGGCCTTGGCCCAGACGAGCAGGTCATCGCCGGGAGGCAGGACCGCGAGCTCGCTCAACAGCCGCTCCCGGAGCTCGGCCGACTGCGGGAGACCCAGCACTGGCGCGCGGTTGAGAACGCCCTTGGTAGGCTTGGCCTTCGCGCCAGGGAGCGATTGCGGCGGCGGAGCCGATGGACCGGCCACCGCGTTTGGCGCGTCTAGATCGTCCTCGCCTGCGATGCCAACCAGTGCGAACAAAGCGTAGCGGCGGGCATAGCTGAGCGCCGCGCCCATACGGTGCGGCGCCTCAATGTCTTTCATGGCACAGACCGGCAAGTCCGAGGAAATCCATTCCCCGGATGCATGAGCGAGGAGGGTGGTGAGGTGGATGTGGCCCGCGGTGGGCTCGATCCGAGTGGTCTGGATGGTGGCGATCTCGTGCCGGCTTAGGGTCTTGCGCACGATGTCGAGGCCCGCAGCGAGCGATGCATAGCGGAAGGTTCGATCGTCATCGCGCAGGAATGGCGAGCGGATCGTCGCAGTCAGGGTTTTTTCCGGGTTGGTCAGCTCGGCCTGTGCCTTGGCCAGCGCAGCCGCGATCGCGCCGATATGTTCACTGGCCTGATGCATGGACGCTCTCCATCTCAAGCGGATCAAAGCTGATGGCGCCGGATTTCGCGCGCTTGGCGCGAACGCCATAGCCGAACGCTTCCTTGGCATCCTCGGGCATAAGCTTCTTCAACTCCGCTTTCGCCCGCTCATGGTCGCCGTGGGCGACGCGGGTGCGGAGGTAGCTCGCCGCACACACGGCCCACAGGTTGGAGGCGGTCATGTCGACGACCTTGACGGCCGCCAGGCGCGGGCGCGGCGCCTCGCTCCCGAACAGGGCCGGCGGCTCGCCGCTTTGGACGCAGCGCCAGAACTTCTTCTCTGCGGTCAGCAGAAGATGCTGGTAGAGCGGGTCGGCATGCACCGTGAGCTCGATCCATTTGCCGCCCCCGGTAATAATCGAGAGCACCGCTGATCTTGCCGCGATCACCCACATGTTGTGTTGCAACTGCGCCATGTGCTTTTCGGCTGCCGCTTCCTCACTGAAGGCCCACGGCAGCATGAACTTGGCTTCGAACACCGCGCCGGTTTGTTCGACGATGCCGTCGAGCGTTGCCGCCATCCATCCATGGACAGGGTGACGCACGCGCTTCTGGACGTCTTTGATGGTCTGGTCGCTGTTGCGCTGATACCAGCTGCGATTGAGCTCTTCGGTGGCAGTGCCGAGCTGGACGATCAGATTGCCGGACAAGTCCTCAGGCTCGCTCTCGCCGCGTTTTTCCCGCCAGAGGCGGATAAGATCCGCCTCATCATTGCCCATGATGATGCGGGCATCGGAGCCGCCGATGAAATGGCGGCGGTCGGAAGGGCTGAACTTGATGAGTTGGAAATGTGGCTCCGTTGCGCCACCGGCCTCAATGGTACTCACCGGTTTCTCCTGATGTGAACTGCGCGGCGATGATTGCCGCACTGCCCAAACCTCGCGGGATGCGAGGTGAGAAACCGGGGCCGTTGTATGCCCGGCCGACTCAGTAACGCTCCAATGGCACGGGAATGCCAGTCCTTTCTGCAGCAACAATCTTGCTCCTTTGCGCCTCAAAGCTTGATGCGGACAGCGCATCGGAGCGACTGGTGGACGTGACCGCTAAGGGGGAGAATGGGGCATGGCGTCAGATCGACAAATCGAAGCCAATCGGAGAAATGCCCAGCGCAGCACGGGCCCGAAGACAGGCCAGGGGAAGCTTCGATCAAGCCGGAATGCGCTCCGCCACGGTCTATCGCGGCCAGCTCCGCATGACGATATGGGATGCGAGGCGCTGACACGGGGTCTTCTCGGTTGGATGGCGCGAGAGGCGCCCTCCATTGAACCAACCGACGTCGTACGCACTAAGTTCGAGCTTGCTCGCTTGCGCGCAATCCGTCACGAATTACTGGCTGCCTTCCTAAAGACTCCTGACGCAAAATTGCGAAAACGGCTGCGGGGGCTGGAGCGCTATGAGCGCGCGGCCTTTGCACGACAGACGCGGGCGATGCGGCGCAGCGGCTAGCGCCCCCGATTTGGCATCGAACAAAACAAAGCCAATCGGAATGCCGCCCGCCGGCAATCCTACCGAAGGCGTATCTTGCTGGCGCCGCCGCGTGCGGTGCCGTGCCCCAAGGATCGCGAGCCTCTCGCGTAATCCTGCTCAACGGGCGATAAGCATCACTGCAGAATAGACTGGACCTGCGGCGCAAACGGAGCGTTCCTGCAGTGCGAAGAGCGGGGAGGAGCGCGTGCGATGGACGACCCATGGATCGAGCCGGCCATTACGGCCTGCCTTAAGAAAGTTCACGCCAAGCTCAAGGAGGCCGAGCAGATTGCCAGAGCCGCAGCCGCCTGCGCCGAGACGGGCAGCGCCAGCGAGGGCGTGCGCGTCTCCATGGACATCGAGCAATTAATCTATGACGCCGGGCGGCTCCAGGACGCGGCGTCTTTGTTGCGGACATTGCTGCGAACCTGAGACGACCTGACCTCGCAGGCCGAATTCGAAGTCTTTTCTGGTCGGCTCGAACGCGAATGGGAGCAGCATCCTTTTTGTTTACCCGTTAGCGAAGCCTTCTAGGTTTGCTCATCTCAGCCCGCTTGGCGTAATCCGGTAACGGACTTCGCCGCCGATCTCTTGAACCTCGACCTATTGATTGTGAAGCAAGGTCAGTTTCAGTTTTGGCTGATCGGGTAAGTCGGACGAGCGCATCCATGCCCCGTTCCGAAGATACTCTAGAAACTGCCGATGGCGCTGGTTGAAGGGCACGGCCAAGTCAAACCCAAATTGAATTCGCAATCGATCACGAGGTGAGTAAGAAAATGCAATAAGACCCCAAAACCCAATGAGACGACAATTGCGATCAGCGCAATGCGGATTGGCTGCAATCCACCCACACCACGGAAAGCACTTTTAATAGAATCGTAGACGGCGAGGAGATGCATCGTAGGGCCTCCATGCCGACGCGTCTTGGCCCATTTGGGTCACAGGCAATCCAGTCAAAAAAAATGCGCTCCATGACGCCATTCGGCGCGTTGGCTATGCGCGCCAGCCGAACTCTCTGGGGTAGTCTTCAGGTCGCACGCAACCTCGAGGACAGCGACATCTTCGCATTTCGCCCGGCCGTTGGATGTCTGCATTGGCAACGGTCGGGATAGAGACAACGTTTGCCGCAACGCGACATTGGATCGTGGTGCCTTAACCATGACCCGCTCCGATCGGTGAGTTCATGGTTGATTGGAGTACGAGACCAACTTTTGCAGCACGAGACCGATTTTGATGACCCAAGTTGTTTTCACCTGCACCGATTGCGGTGCGCTTTATTTTGCAGTGCAAGAGCAAAGGCGTGCCCCGGCATCGCCGCGCAGCTTCAATTGCGCAGAGTGCAACGCGCCCGTCCATTCATGGGAAGGCCAATTCAACTACACCCGCTGGAGAAGGTTTGTCCCGGCCCGCAACGCGATCAGAGATCGGGGGGTGATCTTGAGGCAAAGCGAAGCTGTCGATGCAGCGCAGGCATTCAGGTTGCTGCGGGCCTTTCGCTCGATCCGCGACCGTGCCGCCCGATTTAGAATCCTCGAAAATGCTGAGGCCATGGCGAAAAACCAATGGCGCCACAAAACGGCCGACGAACATCAATGCCGGCCCTCGGATATTAGCCTGCACTGATCATTTTTCGCCGATATCGGATGATCGTGCCAGTGCCTGGCAGGTCGCCGGTTTGGCCCGGGAGAGCTTAGCCAGCGCGGCGGTAAATGGCGCCGAGCACGCGGTGGCTTGCGGTGGGTTGGCGATACGCCGGTCCGACGCCGATTGCGCGAGGTAGGCGGCGGGCTTGCCGTGTGCCTAGCGGCCCTTGCCACGCAGAAATTGCCTGAACAGCTTTCCGGGATTGGCACCAAGGGCTTCGGCGATTGCGATGAACTCGATGACATCGAGCCGCCGTTCGGCGCCCTCGTATTTGGCAACAAAAGATTGCGGCTTACCAAGTTTCTTGGCCAGCGCGTGCTGGCGAATGCCGGCCTTCTGTCGTTCCGCGACGAGGAGCGCGATAAGGCGTTGATATTCGGCAGACTGGAGGGATTTTTGCATCGCCGCCGGCAGTGAGGATTCGGGCGACAGACAATCTGATCCCAGATTCGGATTATCCCAAAATCGGATATTATTAACCGTAACTCCTTAGGGTTCGGGACATTCGCTCGACTTTAGGACCGGAACGAGCGAACTGATCGGTCCGCGATGATGCTGTTGGGATTGGCGGAGATGGCGATACAGAGCAGCAGCGTAGGAAGGCCTATCGAGGAACAGAACGGGAGTCGCTCCTTGGCCATACCGAGCGCGCGCCGATGCGAGAGCAGCGCGGATAAACCGTTCCCGTTCAATGTTGGCGAGGTGCGCTACATTAAGCTGGGTGAGCGCGGCAAATGGGCCAGCGAGGCGATAAGGGAAGGCATTCTGCCGTTTGGATATCGCGCCGTAACACATTCGACATGCGTGCAGGGCGATTGGGACAGGGTGCGCCAGGAGCTCGCTGCGATGGGCCGAACGAAAGCCGGAGTAGGACAGGGCCTGCGCGAGCTTCAGGCGTTTTATTCGTTGGGTGAAGATACCCTATGGGTGACCATCGCGGACGGACATCTTTGGTGGACGTTCGCGGACGCGGCCGTGGTTGCGGCCAATGACGATGATGCTGCGGCGCCGGCTCGGTTTCGTCGCACGCGCGGCGGCTGGCGGTGTACCAGCCTGAGCGGGGAGCCACTGACCTCGCGTAGCTTAAGCTCAGCGTTGACCAGCACCGCGAACTACCAGATGACGATCTGCGCGGTCCGGCACGCGGATTATTTGCTGCGACGGATTCGCGGCGAACGCGAACCGCTACGCGCCAAGGCTGATGTCCTGCTAGCGGAAATGACCACAACGGTCGCCGCCATGGTGCGCCGCCTTGACTGGCGGGATTTCGAGACGCTGATCGATTTGATCTTCTCCCGCGGCGGTTGGCAACGAACAAGCCCGCTCGGTGGCAACCAGGCCGACGTCGATTTGATCTTAAGGCCGCCGCTCATCGGCGAGACCGCCTGGGTGCAGATCAAATCACGAACCTCGCAGGCTGAATTCGAGGATTACCTTGGCCGGTTCGAACGCGAGGCGAACTGCGATTTCTTCTTCTTTATCTATCACAGCGCGCCTCGCCCGATTGATGGGCCTGCCCACATGAGGGTCCGTCTTTGGTCGGCCGACCAAATAGCGAGCGCGGCGATCGACGCCGGTCTGGTGCGCTGGCTGTCCGAACGCTCGACGTAACGTGGTCAACTCTTGGCGTCTAATCCTCTCTCGCCGGCAGAAGTAACCTTTCGCGCCGTACCAATTTTAACGGTGTCGAAAAAGTGCCATCGGGGCAACGAGTTGTATTCTAGCAACATCGTTCGGAAAGGAGCGTCGTTAACCTTCTTTGGCCATTGCGCGACCGCGCGCTGTGCCGACAATCCGCCTCGTCACATGCTGCAATCTGGCTCACGAGGAGCCCGTGGAGGCTGGGATGATGGACTCGCGGCAGGTGCGGGCGGCGGCGTTGGGCGGGACGGTCGTTCTGTCGGGCTGTATTGTCTCGTGGTGTGCGGCGTTCGGTTCGGCTGGCATCGAAAGGATCGGCGCGTCAGTTGATGATTCCTACGCACCTGCTGTTGTCGCCGATGCCGTATCCGCGACATCTGCCGCGTCGAACGCTGCCGTCGATGATCCCAATGCCGCGACCATGAGCGAACAGGAAGCGGCGGCGACCACCAATGCTGCGCCGACCGTGCACGAGACGGAACCTGTCGTCGCGGCCGCGTTGACCGATCCGGCGCTGCCGCCGGACACACAACCGGTGCAGGCGCCGGCAGCGAATACGCCGAATCCGGAACCTCGGTTGGTCAAAGCGGTGGTGGACTCCGTCGAAATCCTCGACGAGTGCTGGGACGTCAACGCCTGCATCGACCGCTATCTGTGGGCGCTCTATCAAAGGACACCCAAGGAAGACACCATCAAGGTGCCGGAGCAGAGGCAGGTGAGGGTCAAGAGAAAGAAGAAGATGGTGACGGTTACCAGAACCTTCACTAGGCTCGTCGATGAGGATTTCGCCTGGAAGGACACCAAGGCGGCCGAAAGAGCCGGCATGCCCATGATGGACTACGTCATGGGGGGCGTCGATCGGAGCTTCAAGCTGAAGCTCTTTCATGCGCTTCTCGCGGCGGAGCAGGCCGGCCTGTCGCCCGGCATCACCAGCGCTTTCCGCGATGACTACCGCCAGTCGATTGCAAGCGGGCTGAAGGCCGCCAGCAACAGGTCGTATCACGGCGGCAGCCTTCGTGGCGGCTACGGCCATGGGCTCGCGGCCGACATCGTCAGCATCGACGGCGCGACACGCGACGACCGCTTTAGATCATCGGAAAAGCTCTGGAAATGGGTCGACGCGCACGGCAGGGAGTTTGGCGTCGCGCGCCCCTATCTCGATTTTGATCCGGCCCATCTGGCGCCGATCGATGGCCGAGAATATGCTGCCCACCGCGGCGGCGTCAAAACGCGCCACGTGGCGCTGGGCGCGAAGAAGCGCCGCGCGGCGCACGATAATCACGCCGCGGTGAAACGGGCGAAGACCGCGAAGTCATCAAAGCTGCGAACGATCTGAGGATCATGATGGCCCCTATGGTGGGGTTAGCCCACCGGGTCCGCGCAAAAGCGCGGCCCGACGGCTCCGGCGTAACTTAAAACAAAATATCGAGTTCATGGACGCGATGTCCCGGCCATTGCACTTTGCTTTTGAGAGAACCATTCATCAATCGCGCTCGTTTTCAACAGCGACGGTGCGTGCTTGGAACGGCTCGCCCGTTGCCTTAAGGACGGCGTCGAGGCCGCAGGCGGTTTGCATGCGCCGCACGGCGATGTCGCAATATTGCGGGTCAAGCTCGATGCCATAGCCGACCCGTCCGGTTCGCTCGGCTGCGATCAGGGTGGTTCCTGAACCGACAAAGGGATCGAGGATGATGCCGTTGCGATGGGAGCAATCACGGATCGCGTCGGCGACTAAGGCAACGGGCTTGACGGTTGGATGCAGCACAAGGTCCTCGCGGCCATCGCCGAAGCCGCTTGCGCCGGCGTAGGTCCAGACATTGCTGCGGTTGCGGCCATACTTGCCAAGCCCGATGTTGTTGAGGTGCGGCGCCGTTCCTGCCTTGAAGACCAAAACGAGCTCATGCTGTGAGCGGTAGAGCGAGCCCATACCGGCGTTGCTCTTGACCCAGACGCAGATATTTTTGAGCTCGGTATAAGCCGCCTGGCCGGCGCTCATCATATGCACGATATGGCGCCAATCGATGCATTGAAAATGGATGGCGCCATCATCGGAGTAGGCGACGAGGTGGGCGAAGACCTCGGACAGAAAGTTTGTGAATTCGCCGTCCGACATCTCGCCCGAGGCCATGGCAAATTCGCGATGTTGAATCTGGCCAAGCCCCCCGACATGGCCTGCGATCGGGACATTGTAGGGTGGATCAGAGAACACCATTTGGGCATGCGCATCGCCGAGCAGGGCCAGGTAGGTCTCGCGCTTTGTGGCATCGCCGCAGATCAGCCGTAAGCGCGAATTTCCCCGCACCTTTTGGTTTTGAGTGCTCTGATGCATGAGGTGTCCACTTAAATAGGTGGACACCTCATGATGAGCGACGATGGTCAGAAACTGCGTGTCAGGCTTGTTGGTCGGAACGGTCGCCGGCGCTTTGAGACGACATCGAAGGAGCGTCTTGTGGCGGCCTGCCTTGAGCCTGGCGTTTCGGTCTCGAGACTTGCACTCGAACATGGGGTCAACGCGAACCTGCTTCGGAAGTGGATCAAGAAGGACGCCGCGGCCAGGTCGGCGCCGTCGTCGTCACCCTCGGCGTTCATCCCGGTTCACCTTGAGGGGGCCGCCGAGCGGGGTTTGTCGCGGCAAGGCAGTGTGGAGGCGGTGGATTTGCCGGCGACCTGCGATGAAGTGGGTGGGTCGGAATCCAAGGGGTCTCCAGCTTTTTGTTCTCCGGCCAAAGTGAGCGCGTCGCTGCCGAATGGCGTGAAGCTCGCGCTGGAATGCGGGGATGTGGATGCATTGACGGCGATCATTGGAGCCCTGGGCCATGTTCAGACTGGGCGGTGACCTGCAGGTCTATCTGCACCGTGAGCCGATCGACTTCCGAGCTGGCATCAACAGCCTTGCGGTTCTGGTTCAGGAGACGATGGCGCTCGATCCGTTTGTGCCGGCGGTTTTTGCGTTCTGCAATCGCCGTTGCGACCGGATGAAGTTGCTGTTCTTCGACCGGTCCGGCTTTGTGCTGGTCCTGAAGCGGCTGACCGAGGACAAGTTCCGATGGCCGCGCCGCCAGGAGGCGGTCGTCCGGCTTACGACCGAGCAGTTGCACTGGATCCTCGACGGCATCGATATCGATGCGATGGTCCGTCATCCGGTGCGGCAATATCAGGTTGCCGGCTGAGCCCTTGAGTTGAGCGGTTGACGCGTCGGTACGGTTCAGATTCAAGAATCCGATGAATCGAACCGGCAATCCGAGTGTCGAGGTGCTGTTGGCGCGCATTGCCGCGCTGGAGGCGGAGAATCGTCAGCTCACGGAGCGCGTCGTCAAGCTGGAGGAAGAACTGGCGCTGGCACGCCTGCATCGTTTTGCGCCGCGCAGCGAAAAGCACGTCGACCGTCTCTTCAATGAAGCCGAGCAGGCCGCCGATGAGGATGACGCCGGCAGCCAAACGAACGATACCGCCGAACTTCCGGACACGGGTCTGCCATCGGTCGAAAGCACGACGGGAAAGAAGCGCGGCCGCAGGCCGCTGCCGGCAAACCTGCCGCGCGAGCGCGTCGAGTATGACCCTGCCCGACGATCAGAAGGCGTGTCCTTGCTGCCGTGGCCAGATGCATCGCATGGGCGAGGCTGTCACCGAGCAACTTCATATCGAGGTGAAGGCGAAGGTTTTACAGAATGTGCGCTTCAAATATGCCTGCCGCCATTGCGATCGCACCGGGATCAACGCCCCTGTCGTGACCGCGCCGATGCCGACGCAGCCGTTGCCGGGCAGCGTTGCCACGGCCTCGACGCTGGCGTTCGCGCTGGTTCACAAATATGTCGACGGCACGCCGCTCTACCGCTTGGCGCAGGCCTTCGAACGCGCAGGCGTTCCTGTCAGCCGCGGCGCTTTGGGCCACTGGGTGATCGGCTCGAGCGAGAAGCATCTGCATCGCATTTATGACGCCCTGAAGCTGCGGCTCAGATCGCAGCCTCTCATCCATGGCGACGAGACGACGGTTCAGGTCCTCAAGGAGAAGGACAAAGCGGCCACCAGCACATCGTACATGTGGGCGTATCGCAGCGGCAAGGATAGTCACGAGCCGATCGTTCTTCTGGATTATCAGCCGGGCCGCGGCCAAATCCACCCGCAGGTCTTCCTCGGCGATTACCGTGGCATCGTGATGAGTGACGGCTATAGCGCATGGCGCACGCTGGAAGGGGCCACCCACATTGGATGCATGGCCCACTCCCGGCGGCGTTTTGTCGACGCCCTCAAAGCGAGAAAGAAGGGCGGCGGGCCGCCCGAGCAGGCGCTGCGGTTCTTCGAGCAGCTCTACCGGGTTGAAAGGCAGGCGCGGGACGAGAAACCGGACAGAGACGAAACGCCGGATCAATGCATCCGTCGCTTCCGCCAGCAACACAGCATTCCTGTCCTGAACGCCCTCAAGGAATGGCTCGATCAAATCGCCCCGAAGGTCCTGCCGGACAGCAAGCTTGGCGACGCCGTATCTTACACCCGGAACCAATGGGACTATCTGACGCGTTACACCGAAGATGGCAGGATGCCGATCGACAACAATCTTCTGGAGCGCGACATCAGGGTTTTTGCCACCGGCCGAAAAAGCTGGCTGTTCAGCGACACCGTCGACGGAGCCAGGGCCAGCGCCGTCGTCTACAGCCTAATGCTGACCTGCCGCGCCTCACGTGTCGAGCCGTTAACATGGCTGCGCCATGTGCTCACCGAGTTGCCTCAGCGCGTGGACAACGCCGATATCGCTGACCTGTTGCCCTTCAACTTCCCCAAAGCGGCCACTGCCTGAACGGCTCAGCATCGCCCCGATACGAAGGCCATCCGTCAAATCGCGGCCGACAACGTGCGCGGAAAATCGCGCTTACGATCAGCCGGTGCGGCCCGATGCACCAGATATCGCCGGTTTGGCTGATCGCCGGGCCCTCGGGCGGCGGGATCGGCAGGTCCGCGGCATCCTGCTGGGCGTTGGTCGCCTCGCCGATCAAGATGTCAATTTCGGGTAACTCAAAGCCGGTGATTGTAACGTCCAGATCGATCTCGAGATCCGAGAGGTATTGCAGCTCAAGGCCGAGCAATTTCCGATCCCAGCCGGCATTCTCGGCAAGCTTGTTGTCGGCAATGACATAGGCGCGGATCTCGGCCTCGCTCATTTGCGAGAGGCGGACGGTCGGCACCTCGGCAAGGCCGACGGTCTTTGCGGCCTCGAGGCGGCCGTGCCCTGCGATGACGCCATTGTTGTCATCGACCAGGACCGGGTTGGTGAATCCGAACCGTTGGATCGCCTTGGCGATTTGGGCGATCTGCTGCTTGGAATGGGTGCGGGGGTTATTGGCGCGCGGGTTAAGATCGCAGGTGCTTTGGTAGGTCAGGTCGAGTTTTCTGGTCCAGCGTGGATTATCTAACATGGTGGTCTCCCGTTGTGGTTCGCAGGAGAGACCTACAGATTCAGGATGGCGGCATCATTCAGGATAATGCGCGGTCTATTTGTCTGAAGAGATCCGATTGAGAAACGACCGCCAACTGATGGGGAGGCGCCACTTTCTGATGACGATTTTTGCAGCCCGCTCATGCGGCGGTCCGGACCACCAATCTTGGTCGCGCAGGATCGACCAGCCGCGAAGGCGTCTTGGCCATCACGCACACCTCCTCGATCCATTACGCTCTGATAGGTCGTCTCAGCCTGTTCCTTTAGTTGTTCGATATTTGCGAGATCGCGCTCATATTCGCACCTGAATTGCTCGCAGAGATCGGGATCCCAAGGCGGCGGACCGACGCAGTTGAAAAGCCGTGCAGCGAGCGACATCGGGGTGCCATCGGGTACCACGACGACGGAGCGATTTACAATTTGCGGCGGCGGATCGAGCAATTTGGCGCGCTTGCATTCTTCCAGAAACCGCTTGATCGCGCGGATTTCGCCCCCGACCACACGTTTGAACAGCCCGTGCAGCATCGCCTCATGCGGATGCAGTTTGGTAAGTTTGCCGCCGATGCGGGCTTCGATCGGCCGCTCCAGCAGCGCGGCAATATCAGGGGCGTGCTGTTTGTCTCGGCGCCGGCTGGTCCGTAAAGGCTGCGCCCGTACCCCAAAACGGGTCGCCTTGGGCGGTTTGCCGTAACCGACCTCGTAGGTCTCGTTGCGCGGCTCGTCCTCGCCGCCGGGCGCCTCATCGCCGTTTTTGTTCATTGCGCCGCTCCATCTTTCGCACCGCGGACGCGAGCGACACCTTGGGGCACAGCCCAAGAGCCAACGCACGCCGAAGCGCGGTTAACCGCGTTCAGTTGTGATCATCATCGATTTGGTTTCTGGGGGGCTACCGGTTAGGATCGGCCGGGCGGCTCAAAATTAGATATAGGCCCGGATTTTTGATCGTCAAACATATTTGGCGATGAGGTTAATATGCAAGGCGGCGGCGCCCTGCGGCAGGCACCTTGGGGCAGGAGGTTTGCCGCGCCCGCAGCGAAATTTCCCGTACCGCGAACGCCAATTTTCCCGCGACGCGTTTGTCGGGAATTGCCCGAAAAAATCCTGATCTCCCAGCGGCTTGGCGCAAGAGATTGGGGTGAATGGGCCATATTCTTCGTATTAGCCCTGTTAATTCCCGTAAGGAGCTAATTCGGCATCAGCACGGCATCGACGCGGCGGCTGTTTCGTGTGCTGATGACGATGGCGCCGTTGCGGGTGGCGAATCTCGCACCGAGAAGCCGCGGCACTTTTTCCGTCAACGACGACGGCAGCGGAATCATTCCGCCGGTGACGGGGTCGCCGACGTTGATCGGCGCGACGGCTGCGCCGGCCGAAGGCGCTGCCTTGATGTACTCCCTGATCAACTGAATCTCTTCACGCGAGAGGCTGAGCGCGGCCTGTTCGCCTGCGCCGTCAGCCAGCTTCTTTTCCGCCTCGGCCCTGTCTTGCGCATCTTGCTGCTGGGCGGCATCGCGTCTTGCGACTTCGACCTGTTCGAGTCTGGCGAGGCGTTCCCTCAGCGGCGCGATCTCGCGTCGCAACGCGGTAATGTCCGACTTCAGCGAAGAGAGCTGACCAAGTGCAATCGCGGCGGCAACGCAAGCGACGACCGAGATCAGGCTGAGGCACGCCACCGCCAGGCCCGTCAATCCGCCTCGACGATCCCGGACATCCTCCGCGGGTCGCCGTCGCCGCGCGGCGGCGAATTTCGGCTTGATCGTGCCGAGGAAGCTGACCAGACCGGACAGCCGCGCAGCCACCACCCGGTTCGCCTCTTGAAAGGCGCCGAGTGCAGGCGCAGGGACGACCGGAGAGTGCGCCGAGGGGATGCCGGGAGCGGTAGCCGAACGGCCCGCGCCGGATGGCTGGCGGTCGTCGTGGTCCTCGCGCGTCATACCGGGGAGCTCGAGATCAACGTCGTCGGGGCGGTCGATCGCAGTATCTGCAACGTAATGGCGCGTGTCGGCCGTAGCGGCGTCCAATCGCTCCGCTTCCTGTCGATCGGGTCCTTGTTCGATTCGGGCGGTTTCAAGCGAGCGCCACAGCGAGAGCCCCGAATCGGTGATCTGCAGGCCCGCGTCGTTGATCGATGCCCATCCCGATTGGAAGACGTCGGCGTCGCCAAGCTCGGACGGCCGCTTCGACTGCGTGGCTTCATCGCCGGCCGCGATCATGCGCTTGACCTCGCGGCTGACCTCGTCGATCGCGATCCGCTGCCCGGGCCTTGCGGCCAGCACACTCAAGATCGCCAGATTGAACCTCATGCGGCGCCTCGCGATGCCCGATCAACCGGCCGTGCGGCCGCTCCGCTCCCGTGCAGGTGACGTGCGAGCCTCAGCGGGGTCGAAGCGGATCAATCATGTCGGCGCGGACGTCGGTCGGTCAGGGAGTCAAGCAAGTGTACCGGCTCGCCAAGGGGCAAACAATCCGGCACCAGACCTACGACAGAGGGATAAGTCGGCCCGCAAAAGACACGCGTCGGGATCGCCTTCGTTGCGCGTCTCAGAGAAACTCGCGAAGCCTGGAAAGCTCGATCACATGCTCGGGTGACAGCACGTCGGGAACGAGGGGAGGCTGCGACTTGGTCCGGATCTCGTAAAGATGTCGCGTCTTCTCGGGCTTGCCCATGAAATCCCGAATGCATTGGTCGAGCGTTCCATTGACGACCATATAGGGCGCGCGATCCTCTCGCCTCGAGTTGTTGAGAGAAGGCCATTTGTAAAGGTGGGCCGCAGCTTGGAAGTCCACCTGATGGGATTGGTCGGTCATTGCAAAATATCTACCCGAAAAAGCCCTGCGCGGCAAAGTCAGCCGGCTGATGAGTGAGCTGGTGCGGCAATACGCGCAAGCTGCGGTCGTGCATCGCAGAAGCCGCCGTCATGCATCTCGAACGATCCGCCGATGTGCCTCGCGTCGATGCCTCGCAGCAACTCCCGCTTCGATCTCCCGCGGACCGAGATCGGGGGCGATCGGGCGAAGCCGGCTGAAGGGAGCGCCGGCAGACTCCCTCGCGCGGCGCGCGCAGTGGCAGCGCGCGTTGACGAACCTGGCTCGTTCGCTGCGCCAGCGGCCGTGACGACGCGTGCTGGATTGACTCGATTCCAAAATGTTCCTATTTTGTTCTATTGTCAATTTCCACGTCCGGAGACGGGTGGCTTCGGTCAGGTCAGGGATGAACGGGTCGAGATGGCAGCCGCAGCCACCATCCTTCATGCGGACCTGGATGCATTTTACGCATCGGTCGAGCAGCTGCTCGAGCCGTCGCTGCGCGGCAAGCCGATCGCCGTCGGGGGCGGGGTTGTGCTGGCGGCGTCCTATGAGGCCAAGGCCTTCGGAGTGCATGGCGGCATGTCGGGGCGGGAAGCGCGCCAACTGTGCCCGCAACTGGTTTTCGTCGGCGGCCATTTCAGCGATTACCAGCGGCTGGGTGACGCGGCCATCAAGGTGATCGGCGACTTCACGCCGCTGGTCGAGCGAATTTCGATCGACGAGGCGTTTGCGGACGTTGCCGGCTGCACTCACCTGTTCGGAACGCCTGCCGAAATAGCCGCGTCGATCCGGTTGCGCGTACGCAGCGAGCTCGGCCTTCCGATCTCGGTCGGCGTCGCCCGCACCAAGCATCTGGCGAAGATCGCCTCGCAGGTCGCAAAGCCCGACGGACTTGTCGTCGTTGATCCCGACGCCGAGCTGAGCTTCCTTCACGAATTGCCGGTTGAGTTGATGTGGGGAGTAGGGCCAGTCACCAGGATGCGGTTGGATGCGATCGGCGTCGCGACGATCGGTCAGCTCGCCAAATTGTCGGAACGGTCGCTGACGCACTTGCTCGGTCCGGCAGCGGGCGAGAAACTCGCCGCGCTGGCCTGGAATCGCGATCCGCGACAGCTCAAGCCACACCGGCGCGCGCGATCGGCGGGGGCACAATCGGCGCTTGGCCGAAAGCCTGCGATCGAGCAAGTCATCCGGCCCACGCTGCTTCATCTCGCCGACCGCGTCGCCACGCGGCTTCGGGCGAAATCACGGCCTGGACGAACCGTGACGGTGCGCGTCCGTTTCGCCGACCTGAAGTCGGTGACGCGCTCGATGACGATCGATGCGCCGGTGTGCACGACCATCGTCCTGGCCCGGCTCGCCGAGAATCTCGTGCGCGCTGCTCTTGCCGACCATCCCGGCGAGAAGATCATCTCGCTGCTGGCGATCTCGGTGTCGCATCTCGAGGAGCATTGGGATCTTGCGCTGGAGCTTCCGCTCGGGCTGAAGGATGAAGCGCTTCGGCCCGGAAGTCCGACAGGGATGGCCCGATGGGCGGCGGACCGTGCGATCGACAGGATCCGCGATCGCTTTGGCTGGGAGGCGATCGGATATGGTTCAGCGGCGCTGGAGGCGGTTCATTCGGTGCCCGACGCGTTTCGCAAGCTTGCCGAGAGAGAGCTCTAGCGTTCGCCGGTTCACGTATCTGTCACTGCATTAAGAAAAGGCAATTTGGAATCGCGCGCTTGTGAGTGGCGACCCTGTACGACCGGCTTATTTTGAGCCCGCGGAGGGAGAGCCATGAAGCACAGCGCCGAACTGATCCAGACGATGCGCGATGCGTTGGATGCGGTCATGGCAAGCGTACCGGCGGATCAATCCGTGTTCGGTCTCAAGGCCGCTGTTGCGGAATGCATCCTGCGAGCCGCAGCTCACGGCCAGACCTCGTTCGACGGGCTCGTGACGTCGGCATCCGATCAGCTTCAGTCGATCATCTCGATGCTGACCTAGGCGATCGGGATGCGCGCGACCGTCGCGTTCGCCTTGCCGCGCGGTGCGCTGATGATGCAATCGCTCGGGCCGACGGTTCTCTCAGGGCAGCGATACGACCCGTAGATTGTTGGTCGTTCCCGCTTGTCCAAAGGGAATGCCGGCGACCACGACCAGCAGATCGCGGCTCGATGCAAACTGCTCTGCTTGCGCGAATGCAGTTGCGCGCTCGACCATCTCCTCATAGCTCTGAACGTCGTCGGAAAGCACGCTGTGAGCGCCCCAAAGCAGGCACAAGCGGCGGGACACTTCGCGGCTTGGGGTGATGGCGAGGATCGGGCGGCTCGGCCGCTTGCGCGCGACGCGTGCGGCCGTTGTGCCGCTCGAGGTGTAGGCCACAATGGCCGCGGCGTGAACGACGGAGGCGAGATCGGCCGCTGCCGTGGCCACGGCATGCGGTGGCGTCTGCTCTTCGCCGGGCTGGGTCGCCTCGACGATCGAGCGGTACATCTTGTGTTGTTCGGTGCTGCGGATGATGCGGTCCATCATCTCGACCGCCTCGCGCGGATATCGGCCTGTCGCGGACTCCGCCGACAGCATCACGGCGTCTGCGCCATCATAGATGGCGGTCGCAACGTCGGAGACTTCCGCGCGCGTCGGCGTAGGGGCCGCGACCATCGAGTCCAGCATTTGCGTGGCGACGATCACGGGCTTCACCGCGAGACGGCAGGCCCGCACCAGCTCCTTCTGGCGCCCCGGCACGTCCTCATGCGGGATTTCGACGCCGAGATCTCCCCGCGCAACCATGATGGCGTCGCACAGCTGGATGATATCGTCGATCCGTTCGAGCGCTGCCGGCTTCTCGATCTTGGCCATCAGACCGGCGCGGTCCCCAACGAGGCCTCTCGCCTCGATGATATCCGAGGGCTTCTGCACGAACGACAGGGCAACCCAATCCACGCCAAGTTTCAGGCCGAACTCCAGATCGAGGCGATCCTTCGCGGTCAGCGGTGAAAGATCGAGGACCGTACCCGGCAGATTGACGCCCTTGTGATTCGAGATCGTGCCGCCGACGATCACCTTGGCTTCGATGAAATCGTCACCGAGCCCGGTAACGCGAACGCGGACCCTGCCGTCGTCGATCAGAAGGTCATGGCCAGGCGCAACGGCGGCAAAGATCTCCCGATGCGGGAGGGGAATTGCGGTTCGGTCGCCATCCGATCCGGACAGAACGAACCGAATGGTCTCTCCGGCCACTGCGGCGATCTTCCCATCGCGCAAGGTGCCGACGCGGATCTTCGGACCCTGGAGGTCCATCAGGATGCCGATCGGCCGGCCGACCTCCTGTTCCAGCTTTCGGATCGCCGCGTGAATGCGTGCGTGATCGCTCTGCGTTCCGTGACTGAAGTTCAGGCGGAACGTATCGACGCCCGCCAGCAGCAGCGCCTCGAGCATCTCGGGGGAACTGCTTGCTGGACCAACGGTTGCAACGATCTTGGCTCGTCGATGACGACGCATGGATCACCTCGTCGGTGGCTGGCCGGCTGCGATCAGCACGGCACGGATATCATTGACGTTCGTAAGCGTTGGCCCGGTGCGCACGAGGTCTCCAAGGCGGTCGAAGAACGCGTAGCTGTCATGGGCAGCCAGGTGCGCCCGCGCGTCAAGCAGATTCGCGGCGGCGCGCCGCAGCGTATCCGGACCGATCAAAGCGCCAGCCGCATCTTCCGTTCCATCAATTCCATCGCTGTCGCCCGCAACGGCCCAGATATCGGATGCGCCGGACAGGGCGACGGCAAGCCCCAGCAGGAATTCGGTGTTGCGGCCGCCGTGTCCCGCCGGCCCGCGCCCGATCGTCACCGTCGTCTCGCCTCCGGACAGCAGCACCGCGGGGGCAGGGCCCGGCTGCGCATATCTCGCGACCGACCGGGCGATGCCGGCCATCACGGTTCCGAGTTCCCGTGCCTCGCCCTCGATCGCGTCTCCAAGGATGATCGGCGTCAGGCCTTCGTCCCGGGCGGCGCTGGCCGCAGCGTCAAGCGCATGGAATGGAGCGGCAAGGATGCGGACATCAGCATCGATCTCGCCGGGCTTGGGTGTCTCGTCCGCTTGTTCGAGCACAAGCCGCGCCGCTTCCGGCAGGTCGATTGCAAAGCGGCCAACCATCTCCAGCGCAGCGGCTTTCGTGCTGCTGTCGGGCAGCGAGGGACCGGAGGCAATCGCCGCGGGATCGTCGCCGGGAATGTCTGAGATCACAAGGGTCGTGACGCGGGCGGGACGGGCGGCCAGCGCCAGCCGACCGCCCTTGATCGCGGACAGATGTTTGCGGACGACGTTCATCTCGGCAATCGTCGCGCCGCTTGCAAGGAGTGCCCGGTTGACCGCCTGCTTGTCGGCGAGAGTCATCGGAGATGCCGGCAGGGTCATCAGCGCCGAGCCACCGCCGGACATCAGGGCGATGACGAGATCGTCTGCTGAAAGCCCCTCGACGGCGCGCAGCATGCGAAGGGCCGCGGTCCTGCTCGTGTCATCCGGCACGGGGTGAGACGCTTCGAGCACTTCGATACGGCCGGCTGGAACCGAATGGCCGTGGCGCGTGACGACGACGCCGGAAAGCGCGACGTCAGGCCATGCCGCGTCGAGGCCCGCAGCCATTGCCGCCGATGCCTTACCCGCGCCGACGACGATGCATCTGCCCCTCGGCTTTGCCGGCAGGGCGTCGGCAATCGTGATCCTCGGATCGGCGCTCGCGATGGCGGCGTCGAAGATTCGCCGCAGGGCGGTCCGAGCCCGCACATCCGTCCATCTGTCGTTCAATCGCTTGCGCTCCGGCCGATAGGTCTCTTGTTATGGCGCCTTCTCGAGACGGTCGTAAGACATGGGTGCCTCAAGTCGACCGCCTTCACCGGGAAAGACCTTTGCGCGAGCGATTGCGGCACTTGCCGTCGCTTCACTGCCGAGAATGAACGCGCGCCGCATCGGCTTGATCAGGAACAACGCGGTGAGGGCAGCGGTCGCATTGAGTGCAACCGCGACGATGAACACGGCCTGCCAGCCGAGCTGGGAAGAGATGATGCTCGCGAGCGGCACGAGCAGCGCCGCCGTGCCCTTCGCCGTGTAGAGCATGCCGTTGTTGGTGGTTGCATATTTGGCGCCGAACGTGTCGCCCGACGTCGCGGGAAACAGGCTGTAGATTTCGCCGAAGACGCCGAAATAGATCGCCGTGGCCAGCACGAAGACAACCGGAATGTGACCGTGGGTGGACAGCGTCAGCAACATCACCGCCGCTGTCGCGAACGCGATGAACATCGTGTGCTCGCGCCCGATATTGTCGGAGACCCAGCCAAAGAGCGGACGGCCGAAACCGTCGAAGACGCGATCGAGCGAGATGGCAAACGTCAGTGCCGCCATCTGGAAGCCCGCCAGGGTGACCGGCGTGTCCGCGATCTTGAAGTCATGGGCGATCGGCCCGATTTGCGCGGCGGTCATCAAGCCGCCGGAAGCCACCATGACGAACACCACGTACATGACCCAGAAGACCGGGGTGCGCAACACCTGGGGCGGAGTGTAGTCGATCGCACTCTGCGGCAGATTGAGACGCTTTTTCCTGGGTGCTTCGACGCCATGCGGTGGCCGGACGAACCAGGCCAGCAGGATGACGATGAGGCCTTGTCCGATCCCGAAGGTCAGGAAGGTGCTCTGGTAGCCGCTGGCGGCAATCATGTTGGCAATCGGTACGACGGTGAGGGCCGCACCGGCGCCAAACCCGGCGGCGGTTGCTCCTGCGGCCAGGCCGCGCCGGTCCGGAAACCATTTCAGGGCATTGCCGACGCAAGTGCCGTAGACGGCGCCGGCACCGATGCCCGCGACGACAGCTGCCGCATAAAGCGTGACGAGAGAGGAGGCGTATGAGTTCATGATCCAGGCCAACCCGATCATCAGCCCGCCGAACATGATGACGATGCGGGGGCCGTATTTGTCCACGAACCAGGCCTCCACCGGCACAAGCCATGTCTCCGTCATCACGAAAATCGTGAAGGCGAGCTGGATGGCCGGACGGCCCCAGTGAAACTTCGCGTCGATCGGATCAACGAACAGCGTCCAGCCATATTGCAGGTTGGCGATCATCGCCATGCAGACGATGCCGATCGCCAGTTGCAGCCAGCGGAAGCCGCCGGGCGATGATGCCGGGTTGGTGGAGATCATGTACGCTCCTAAGGCAGATAATCGTCGTTTGGGCCGGCTGCGTCGGGTTGTCGTCCCGCCGCAGCCTACTGACGGAATTCGTTGGTCAACTCGCCGATTCCGTCGATCGCGACGGTGACCGTGTTGACGGGCTCCTTCATCACCCCGACGCCAATCGATGTCCCGCAGCAGATCAGGTCGCCCGGCAACAGCGTCATGTCGTGCGAGATCTTGCTGACCAGCGTCTGTGCGCTGAAGATCATGTCCGCGATCGGGTAGTTCTGGCGCTCGACGCCGTTCAGAATGGTGCGCACCACGAGGCGTGCGGGGTCGAGGCCTGACGCAATCACGGGGCCGAACGGGCCGTATCCATCGAAGCCCTTGGCCCGCGCCCATTGCGGGAAGGTCGGGTCGCGATTGAGGATGTCCGCGGCGGTGACGTCGTTGGTGCAGGTGTAGCCGAAGATGAAGGCGTCGGCCTGCTCGGGCGCGACCGCCGTGCAGCTCTTGCCGATGACGATGCCGAGTTCACCTTCGTAGGTCGTCTTGCCATCATAGCCCAAGGGACGCCTGATGACGGCACCAGGCGCGGTGACGCTGGTCGGCGCCTTCAACAGGTACAGCGGTTCGGCAGGCTCAGGTGATTTCAGCTTCTCCGCAAGCGCGTGAAAATTGTTCCAGAGCGCGATGACCTTGCTCGGTTGCGTCGGGGCGAGCAGCTCGACGTTGTCCAGCGCCAGCGTTTGTCCAGTCGGTCGCATGTCGCCGAACATGTCCCCTTCGTGCACGGAGATGCCGGATGGAATGAGTTGCCCGAAGCCGATTTCGGCATGGTGGCGGAAGCGGACCCAGCGCGTAACATTGGCCATCGGGATCACGCCACCGCCAGCGTTTCTGCTGCTGCGGCGCCGGCCGCCCCGTCATAGAGGCCGGCCAGCCTGGTGCGCTGCGCGACCAGGGCCAGCACCGCATCGAGGGCGGGCGTCGCGATTCCTGTCATCCGGCCCATCTCCTGCACCACGGTGATCAACGGATCGATCTCGACCGGACGTCCGCGCTCGAGATCCTGCAGCATCGAGGTCTTGTGCGCGCCGACCTTGCGCGCACCTTCGATGCGGCGTTCGACATCGACCCGAAACTTGACGCCGAGGCTTTCCGCGATCGCCTGGGCCTCCAGCATGATCGCCCGGGACAGCGCGCGCGTGCCCGGATTGCTGCAGATCACGTCGAGCGTCGCGTGGGTGAGGGCGCTGATCGGGTTGAAACAGACGTTGCCCCACAGCTTGAGCCAGATCTCGTCACGGATACGGTCGAGGACCGGAGCTTTCATGCCCGCGGCCACGAACAGCTCGGAAAGTTTCTGGACGTCGGATGTGATCTCGCCGGAGGGCTCGCCCAGCGGAAAGTTGTTGCCGTAGACATGGCGGATCACGCCGGGCGCCTCGATCTCGGTGGCGGGGTACACCACGCAGCCGATCGCGCGCTCGGGGCCGAGCTCGTTCCACTGCTGACCGCCAGGATCGATGCTCTCGAGCGTCGATCCTTCGTGCCGACCACCGTGCTTGTGGAAATACCAATAGGGAATGCCGTTGACGGCGGTGACGATGCGGGTCCGATCGCCCAGCAGCGGCCGCATGGGCTCGATGACACCGGTGATCGAATGCGCCTTGAGGCAAATGATGACGTAATCCTGCTCGCCGAGTTCGGCGGGGTTATCGGTGCAGCGAGGATGCACGACGCGCTCCTCGTCGCCGATCAGGAGTTTCAGGCCGTTCTGCCGCATTGCGGCGAGATGCGCACCCCGCGCGACCAGGCTGACATCGGCACCAGCACGCATAAATTCGACACCGAGATAGCCGCCGATCGCGCCGGCGCCGTAGATGCAGATTCTCATTCGATCCTCGCAAGCAGAGTGGGGACACAGCAGGAGCCGCAGCGGCTCGAACCGAGTAGCGTGGCAATGGCCTTGGGCAAGTCTGTCAGGCCGCGCAGGCGGCTTCCTCGAAAGCAAGGGTGATGTCCCGCATGCTCACGACGCCGACGAGCCGGCCGTTGTCGATGACGGGGACATGGCGGATTCCATGACGGGCCATGAGGCGCTCGACATCCGTGAGCGCATCTTGCGAATTGCAGGACACGAGCGGCCGCGGCGAGATGAATTGCGCGACTTTCATCGCAAGACCATTGGTGCCGCGCTCGGCGATCACAGCGACGACGTCGCGCTCGCTGAACATCCCGATCACGGCGGCGTCCTTGCTGCGCGAGGCGTTCCGGACCACGAGGGCGCCGACATTGCTCGCGTACATCAGGTTCGCCGCAATGCTCACGGTTTCGTTCGAGCCGATCGTCACCACGTGCGCATTGTTGGCGCGAAGGATGTCCCCGACGTACATGGCATCGTCCTCCCGGTTGCTTGATTTGGTCGTTGTGAAGCGATCGTGGTATACATTATCCCAGAAGTCAAACAAAAGAATCGAGCCATTTGCCAAGAAGAATGGCAAAAATACTGACCTATTCGCGAGTATTGTCGCCTTGACTCCATGGCCTTTTGGTATGCCATATGCCAATTCTGAAGCTCGCTCTCGACGAGCAATTTCGTTCTGAACCGCAACCGGTTAGGGGCAGGTCGTGATGAAAAGAGAGCCGATCCGGCGCAAGCCGTCCGATCCCGATCTTCGCGCGCAGCCGGAGCTGGACGCGCGCGACGGCGGTGTTCAGTCCGTTGATCGCGCCATGCAAATCCTGGAGACACTTGCAGAGGATGATGAAGGCTATCGGCTGACCGATCTGGCGATCCGCACCGGCCTGTCTCCCTCGACCGTACATCGGCTGCTGACCACGCTCGAGAACCGCAGGTTCGTTCAATTCGACCGCGACGAATCCAAGTGGCACATCGGCGCGCAAAGCTTCGTGGTCGGCTCGACCTTCGTGCGCCGGCGGAATTTTGCCGCGCAGGCACTGCCTTATCTGCGCAAGCTGCGCGACCAGACCAGGGAAACGGCCAATCTTGCTGTGGTCGACGATGAATCCATCATCGTCGTGTCCCGCATTGAAAGCCGTGAGATCATGCGCTCGCTGACCAAGGTCGGCGGACGCGTCGCGATGATCGCCTCGGGAGTGGGCAAGGCGGTGCTGGCTACCTATTCCGATGCAGACGTCAACGCGATCATTCGCCGTCAGGGCATGCCGCGGCTGACGGAAAAATCGATCGTGCGGCCCGGCGAGTTGTTCAAGGAATTGGAGAGCGTGCGGCGTCAGGGTTATGCGGTGGATGATGAAGAGGCGCGCCTCGGCCTGCGCTGCGTGGCCGCGGTCGTCTTCAACGATTGCAACGAGCCATATGCCGCAATCTCGGTATCCGGCATGGCGGACAGGCTGACGAACGAACGCTTGCCCGAGATCGGTACGATCGTGCATCGGATCGCAGCCGAACTCACGGCCGAACTTCGCGGGAACCGCACGCAGCAAGCGCAGGCGTAGGGCGGGCTGCAATTCCGTCCGCAACAATTTCCATTTCTACACTGACGCTAATCGTTTGAAGACGCGCAAGAAATCGCGAGCGTTGCCACAGCGCGGAAATTCCAATCGATTGCGTTGAGATCGATGCTCGCGGGCCTGATGATCCTGCTCAGGCCAACTCATAGCGAAGCGGGATCATCACATGAAGATGCGAGCAGTCGATGCAGCAGTGCGCATTCTCCAACGCGAAGGGATCACGTGCGCATTCGGCGTTCCCGGCGCGGCGATCAATCCGCTTTACTCCGCGCTGAAGCGCAACGGATCGATCCAGCATATTCTGGCGCGGCACGTCGAAGGCGCCTCGCATATGGCGGAAGGCTATACCAGGGCGAAGGCGGGCAATATCGGCGTCTGCATCGGCACATCGGGTCCGGCCGGCACCGACATGATCACCGGCCTCTATTCGGCGATCGCTGATTCCATTCCGATCCTCTGCATCACCGGTCAGGCGCCGCGGGCGCGGCTCTACAAGGAGGATTTCCAGGCGGTCGACATCGAGTCGATCGCAAAACCAGTGACGAAATGGGCCGTCACCGTGCGCGAGCCGGCGCTGGTGCCGCGCGTGTTCAGCCAGGCTTTCCATGTCATGCGGTCGGGGCGGCCGGGACCGGTGCTGATCGACCTTCCGCTCGATGTGCAACTGGCCGAGATCGAGTTCGACGACGAGACCTATTCACCGTTGTCGGTCTACAAGCCGACGGCGACGCGCAAGCAGATCGAGAAGGCACTCGAGATGCTGAACGCCGCGGAGCGGCCGCTGATTGTGGCCGGCGGCGGCGTGATCAACGCCGATGCATCCGAGCTGCTGGTCGCCTTTGCCGAAGCGGTCAACGTTCCGGTCGTTCCGACGCTGATGGCCTGGGGCGCTATTCCTGACGATCATGCGCTGATGGCAGGCATGGTCGGCTTGCAGACCAGCCATCGCTACGCCAACGCCACGATGCTCGAATCCGATTTCGTGCTCGGCATCGGAAATCGCTGGGCCAACCGGCATACCGGCTCGATCGAGACCTACACGAAGGGCCGCAAATTCGTGCATGTCGACATCGAGCCGACGCAGATCGGGCGGGTCTTCAATCCGGACCTCGGTATCGTCTCCGACGCCAAGGCCGCGCTGGAAATGTTCGTGAGCGTCGCCAGGGAGTGGCGGAAGTCCGGGAGGCTGCGCGATCGGCAGGCCTGGCCCGCCGCCTGTCGCGACCGCAAGCGTTCGATGCTGCGCAAGAGCCACTTCGAAAACATCCCGATCAAGCCCCAGCGCGTCTACGAGGAAATGAACAAGGCCTTTGGCCGCGACACCTGCTACGTGACCGTGATCGGATTGTCGCAGATCGCTGGGGCCCAGTTCCTCAACGTCTACAATGCGCGCAACTGGATCAACGCCGGGCAGGCCGGTCCTCTCGGCTGGACGCTGCCGGCCGCGCTTGGCGTGCGTGCCGCCGATCCCGACCGCGACATCGTCGCGCTGTCGGGTGACTACGACTTCCAGTTCCTGATCGAGGAGCTCGCGGTCGGGGCGCAGTTCAATCTGCCCTACATCCACGTCGTCGTGAACAATTCATATCTCGGCCTGATCCGGCAGGCGCAGCGCGGCTTCGACATGGACTATCACGTCCAGCTCTCGTTCGAGAACATCAACGCGCCCGAGATCGGCGGTTACGGCGTCGACCATGTGGCCGTCGCAGAGGGTTTGGGCTGCAAGGCGATCCGGGTCACCGATCCGAACGACGCGCAGGCGGCGTTCGCGACCGCACGCGAGCTGATGGCGAAGCATCGCGTGCCCGTGGTCGTGGAGTTCATTCTCGAGCGAGTCACCAATATCGCGATGGGAACGGAGATCGACAACATCGTCGAGTTCGAAGAGGTGCTCGATCTTCCGCTCGATGACGTGCCGAGCGCATCACGATCCGGCACGCTGTTGCCGGCCTGACCACATCATTCATCGCTTCAAGCGGAGATACGACCCGTGCCTCAATTTGCCGCCAATCTCACCATGCTCTTCAACGAGCTGCCGTTCCTCGATCGGTTCGCGGCCGCCAAGGCGGCCGGCTTCAACGCAGTCGAGTATCTTTTTCCTTATGACTTCGAAAAGGGCGCGTTGCGGGAGGAATTGGCGCGCTGTGGGCTGACCCAGGTGCTGCACAATCTTCCAGCCGGCAACTGGGCCGCCGGTGAGCGTGGCATTGCGATCCTGCGCAATCGGGTCGATGAATTTCGCGACGGCGTGGTGCGCGCGATCGACTACGCAAAGGCGCTGGATTGCCGGCAGCTGAACTGCCTGGTCGGCATCGCTCCAGCCGATACGGATAGGGCGGACCTGCAGGAAGTCCTCGTGTCCAACCTGCGCTTCGCCGCAGGCGCGCTCGCCCAGCATGGCATCAGGCTCCTCGTCGAACCGATCAACACGCTCGATATTCCCGGCTTCTTCCTGAGCCGTACGGAACAGGCGGTGCAGCTCATTTCCGAGGTTGGCTCATCCAATCTGTTCATCCAGTACGACATCTATCACATGCAGATCATGGAAGGTGATATCGCGCGGACCCTGCAGAAGCATCTGGGCCGGATCGCGCATGTCCAGCTCGCCGACAATCCGGGCCGTTATGAACCGGGAACCGGCGAAATCAACTACTGCTATCTGTTCAAGCATCTCGACAGCATCGGGTATCGGGGCTGGATCGGGTGCGAATACAAGCCGCGGACGACCACGCTCGAGAGCCTGGGCTGGCACGCCGCACAGACTTTCGTGACCTAGAGCCTGTTCCGTTCCGATTGAATCGGGACGGAGCTCTGGAATTTTATTAACGCGGTTTCTTCACGCGAGCCGAGAGTCGCTCGCCGGAAAAACGCCTTCATCCGGCTGACAGGGAGCAACGACAATGAAAGACATCGGATTCATCGGACTTGGCACCATGGGACGTCCGATGGCCGGCCACCTCCTGGCTGCCGGCTATCGTCTGTTCCTGCACGACGTCGTACCTGTTGCGCCTGAGTTGATCGCGGCCGGCGGCATCGCTTGCGAGTCCGCCAAGCAGGTGGCGCAGGAGGCGGACGCCGTGATCATCATGGTACCGGACACTCCGCATGTCGAAGCCGTGCTGTTCGGTCAAGGCGGCGTCGCGGAGGGCATCTCCAAAGGCATGATCGTGACGGATATGAGCTCGATCTCTCCGCTGGCGACGAAGGAGTTTGCACGCTGGATCGATGCGCTCGGGGCCGATTATCTCGACGCGCCGGTCTCCGGCGGCGAAGTTGGTGCAAAGGCGGCCAGCCTGACCATCATGGTTGGCGGGCGGGAGCGGGCGTTCAATGCGATGAAGCCCCTGTTTGAAACGATGGGGAAGAATGTCACGCATGTCGGCGGCAACGGCGACGGCCAGACCACCAAGGTTGCGAACCAGATCATCGTGGCGCTGACCATCGAGGCGGTGAGCGAGGCGTTGCTGTTCGCCTCCAAGGCCGGGGCCGACCCCGCGCTGGTGCGCCAGGCGTTGATGGGCGGCTTCGCGTCGTCCCGAATCCTCGAAGTGCACGGCGATCGCATGCTGAAGCGCAATTTTGATCCGGGCTTCCGCATTGAGCTGCATCAGAAGGATCTCAACCTCGCGCTGGAAGGGGCGCGCGCGCTCGGCTTGTCGCTGCCAGGCACTGCCGCAGCCCAGCAGCTGTTCAACGCCTGTACCGCCCTCGGCGGCAAAAGCTGGGACCATTCCGGCATTCTGAGAGCGCTGGAGGTCATGGCGGGCCACGAGGTCGCGGCTGCCTGAGCGCCGCGGAGGGGAATGGACGAAAATATCGTGGGCCTGGTCGGTGCGGGGACGGTAGCGCCTACCTGCCACGGATCAGGCGCCTGGCGCCCAAGTCGGTCGCTCAGCGTTCGGATTGTTTGCTGGGCATTCTCTGATGTCCCTAGGGCCACTGGTGAGGACGAACAAGGTTGTCCGCCCACACCTCGGCAATGTGAGACAGTGCCAGACCCGGCTTGCGCTCGAGCAGAAGCTCGAGCACGCGCGGCGGCGTCAGGGGTAATTCCTGCACCCGCTTTCCTGTCGCGTTGGCAACGGCGCAGGCGACGGTGGCGCCGACATTGAGGATCGGTACCTCGCCGGCGCCCTTGGTGCCGAGCGGCCCCACCGACGCCGCACCCTCATAGAGGCTGATCTCCACCGGTACGACGTCGAGCGCAAGCGGTACGCGGTAAGTCTCAAAGCCGCTTTGACTGACACGGCCATTGCTGCCGATCGTCACCTCCTCGTGCAGGGCGTAGCCCAGGCCCTGCACGACGCCGCCCTGGATCTGGCCGTGGATTGCGCGTGGATTCAGCGCACGGCCGACGTCCTGGACCACGCGATAGCTTAGCACCTCGACATGCCCGGTCTCCGGATCGACGGCGACCTCGCAGTCGTGGACGGCGAAGACGGGGATGTCGATCGCGTCGATGAAATGACCGGCAACGCAACCGGGCATCGCCGGCACGCCGGCGCCGGTGAAGGCGCCGGTGCCGGCGACCGGTCCGCCCAGCGCTTGAGCGCGGGTCGCGACCTCCGCGACGGTGCGGCCGGAGCCCGGCGCACCGGCGATCTCGATCCGACCATCGCGCATGACGAGATCGCCGGGCGCGGCTTCGATCATCTCGGAGGCGATCCTCAAAAGCTTCGTGCGGACCTCCTGTGCCGCCGACAGGCTGGCGGCGCCGAGCGAGACGGTGGTGCGGCCGCCACCGACGCCGACATCATAACCGGCCGCATCGGTATCGGCGGCGCGGACGATCACTTGCTCGGGCGCGATGCCGAGCGTGCTGGCAACGATCTGCGGCAGGCTCTGCATCATCGAGCCGGAGCCGATCTCGACACCCGACGTGACCAGGGTCGCCGTGCCGTCGGCATTCATGTTCACCGTCGCGGCCGATGGGCCGACGAAGACGAACCAGGTGCCGACGGTGGTCGCGCGTCCAAGGAGCTTGCCGTCGGTGCGCGCCGGCAGCGGCGCTGCCGCGTCGCGCAACGTATCCATCCGGTCGAGCATCGGGCCGAGCACATCGCCTTCGAATACCTGGCCGGTGGCGCCGAGATCCTTGTCGCCGAGCACGTTGCGGCGCCGGAAAGCAAGCGGATTCATTCCGATCCGCGCTGCGATCTCGTCGGTGTGCCGCTCGAGCGCGAAGGTGTTGTAGACGCCATTGCAGCAGCGGAACGCGCCGTTCGGCGCCGTGTTGGTATAGACCGCGCGCGAGACCATGCGCACGCTGCCAAGCCTGTAGTTTCCGCCGAGCGTGTGTGCGGTCATGGTGGTCAGGAAGATCTGTTCGCCGCCATAGGCGCCGCAGTCCATCAGCACGACCGCCTCGCGGCCCACGATTTCTCCGTCGCGCGTCACCGCCGAGCGGATGCGAATATCGGCGTTCTCGCGGAACAGGCAGGTCAGCATCTCGTCCTCGCGGGAATTGACGAGGCGAACCGGCCGGCCGCTGGCGCGGGCGAGGAGGGCGGCGAAGGGCTCAACCGCCAGATCGAATTTGAGACCGAAGCCGCCGCCGACCGGCGGCACAGTGACGCGCACTTGCGATGCCGGCACGCCCAACGCGCGCGCGGTTGCATTGCGGACACTCCAGGGAACCTGCGTCGACGTCTCGATATGGAAGCGGCCGTCCTCGTAGCTTGCGACGACCGCACGCGGCTCGAAGGCCACGTGGTTCTGCCGGCCGACGCGATAGAAACTTTCGACGATCTCGACGTCAGGCCGCGCAAAGGCGGCGTCGACGTCGCCGCGAACGACGGTCGCCTCCCAGGCGACATTGCCCGCACGCGCGGCGCCTTCGAGCAGCACCTCATAGCTGCGCCAGTCCGGATGAACCAGCCGCGCATCTGGTGCCAGCGCCTCCGCCATGGTCAATATTGCGGGGAGTTGCTCGATTTCCACGTCGATCGCCGCGAGCGCGGCCTGCGCCTGCGCCAACGTGACGGCTGCGACCGCGGCAAGCGGTTCGCCGTCGTAGCGAATGACATCGCGGGCGAACAGCGGGTGATCGGCGATGCCGATGCCGATCATGCCGGGCGCATCCGACGCCGTCACGATCGCACGTACCCCCGGCATGCGGGCAGCCCTCGACGTGTCGAGGCGAATGATCCGGCCCGAAGGCAGGCCGGCACGCAGCACCGCGGCGTGCAGCATGCCGGGCAGATATCGATCGATGGTGTAGCGCGTACGGCCACGCAGCTTGTCGGCGGCGTCCCGCCGGCGCAAATCCATCGTCGCGGAAACGTCGGACATGCTTGCGCCTCCCGATTATGCGTCGGCCAAGGCGAGCAGCGTCGCCTCGACGATGCGTTCGTATCCCGTGCAGCGGCAGATGTTCCCGGTGAGTGCGGCCCGGATATCGTGACGGGTGGCGTCAGGCCGGGTCGTCAAGAGATGCGTCAGGCTCACCACCATGCCGGGAAAGCACATGCCGCATTGGACCGCATCGCTGGCCTCGAGGGCCGCCTGGATGCGGTTCAGTTCGCCGTGAGGCGCAAGGCCTTCGACGGTGCGGATCTCGCGGCCATCGGCGAGCGCGGCGGGCAACAGGCACGATGGCGTCGGCTCGCCGTCGACCAGCACCATGCAGGCACCGCAAAAGCCTTCGCGACAGACCGGTTTCGCGCCGGTCAGATGCATCTCCTCACGCAGAATGTCGATCAGCGGCGTGGCGGGGTCGGCCACGGAAGAGAGGCGATCACCGTTCACTGTCAAGTTGAATCCCATGTCGATCCCCACCGGTTCAGGAGCCAAGCGCTGCGATCGCAGCGCGGCGGACGAGACCGGGTAGCACGCTGACCCGATACCAGGCCGGGGCATCGACGCTGTCGCGGCCGACGAACTCATCCGCCAACGCGGCCGCACTCTGCGCCGCCTCCGCCGCATCGAGCGGGCGTCCGATCAGAGCTGCCTCGAGCCGCTCCCAGCGGCGCGCCACCGGCTCGGCTGAACCGACCGCGACGCGCGCCGCCTGGACACGGTTCGCTGCATCGATGCTGACCGACAGGCTGACGATGGCGACCGGGTAGTCACCCGATTTGCGCAGCGGCAGGCGGGCATGGGCGCTTCTGCGCGCCGCCCGCGGCAAGATGATCCGCGTCACCAGATGACCGCGCGGAAGGGACGATCGGATCTTCAGGAAATGCGACAGGCCGATGCGCTCGCGGCCGTCGCGGTCCGACATTTCCACTTGGGCATCGAGGCAGAGCAGCGCCGGTACGCAATCCGCGGCGGCGAATTCCGACGTCGCGAGGTTGCCGCCGATCGTCGCCATCGCGCGGATCGCGGGATTGGCGGAGCGGCCGGCGGCGCTGACCAGGACTGCGAATTCCGTAAGATCAGCCAGGGCCGCCGCGAGTGCCGCATGCGTAACCGCCGCGCCGATCTCGATTGCATCGCTGTCGATACGAACCGTGGTCAGCTCGGCGATCTTGCCGATCGCGACATAATGTGGCTTCAACCGCTCATGGCGGATCGGTGACCGCATGATCCACGTGCCGCCGGCAAAGGCAGCGCCGGCCGCGCCGAATTCGCTCAGTGCGTCGAGTGCGGAAGCGAGCGAGGGCGCAACGTAGATCGAGGCAGGTGCATCGTGCATCTCGCCCGCGACGCTCTGCATGGGAGAACCCGTCGTCATTGGCGCCGCTCCAGTCGCAGGCGATCGAGCAGAACGCCGACGATGACGATCGCGCCGAGCACGACCATCTGGACGTATCCGTCGATCCGGGTGAGGTTCATGCCGTTGGACAGAATGGTGATGAACAGGGCGCCGAGCACCGCGGTGCCGACCCCACCGCGCCCGCCCGCCAGGCTTGTTCCGCCGACTACGGCGCCGGCAATCGCCTGCAGTGAAAGCGCCCCGCCGAGGTTCGGCTCGCCCGATCCGGTCCGCGCCGTCATCATGATCGCGCCGAGCGCCGCAAGCCCGGAGCACAGCACATAGGTCGCGATCAGGGTGCGCTTGACCGGCAGGCCGGCGACCGCCGCTGCGCGCGGGTTGGTGCCGATGAGGTAAAGCGAACGGCCGAACACGGTCCGCGTCAGGGTCCAATGGAGCACGGCGCCGACCCCGACCGTGATCGCGATGGCCGCCGGAATTCCGAAGGCGCTGCCGCCGTAGAAGATCTGCGAGAACGGCGCCGGCACGCCTTGCACGGGCCGTCCGGACGATAGTGTGGTCGCAATCCCGATCGCGATATTGTAGCTGCCGAGCGTTGCGACAAAGGGGTTGACCCCGAGCAGCGCAATAACCACGCCGTTGAAGAGCCCGCACGCGGTGCCGAGCACGAAGCCGGCAGCGAGCCCGGTGAGCAGCACGGCGCCTGTACCATGGCCCGACGCCGTCGCGCCGGCCATCGCCAGCGCGGTGCCGACGCTCACCATCGATACGGTCGGGCCGAGTGCGAGGTCGAAGCCGCGCGTCAGGATCACCACGGTCTGGGCCATCGCGAACAGGGCCAGATAGCTGGTCTGCTGCGCGATGTTGAGCAGGTTACCCGGCGACAACACGCCGCGGTCGACCGCGGCGAAGCCGAGCAACAGGGCCGCCAACGCGACCGGCAGCACTGCGCTCCAGAGCCAGCGACCCGGCGCCAATTTCGGGCGATCCGCGTTCTTGGCGGCGACGGACAATTCGAGGTCAGACACGAGCCTTGCTCCGTCGGCTGAGTTCGTCCAGCGCCACGGCCGCGACCATGATGACGCCGAGAAAGACCGGCTGCAGCCGGGAGTCGACGTGCAGGAGGTTGAGCGCATTGCCCAGGATGGTCAGGAACAGGGCGCTGATGGCGACGATTTCGATGCGCCCGACGCCGCCGCGCAAGCTCACGCCGCCGATCACGGCGGCTGCGATCGATTGCAGCATCATCCGGTCGCCGCCGAAGCTGGCCTGGCCGGAGCCGACCTGCGCGGTCAGCAGGATGCCCGTCAATGCCGCGAGCATGCTCGAGACAACGTAGGTGCCGACGACGTGGCGCTGGATCGATACGCCCGAAACGATGGCCGCATCGACATTGCCGCCGATCGCGTAGACGTAACGGCCGAACAGCGTGCGCCGCTGCGCAAACACCATCACGATGATGATGACCAGCGCGACGTGGACGGCGGTCGGCAGGCCGAGCGCCTGGGCGCGCCCAAAGCCCTTCACGAAGATATCGGGCATGCCGTAAACCGGGATTCCGTTAGTGATCATCAGGCCTACGCCCGCAGTCGCCGACATCGTGCCCAGGGTCACCACAAAGCCGGATACCTTGAGCTTCGCCACGCAGAAGCCGTTGACGAGCCCGACTACGGCCCCGGAGCCGAGTCCGGCCGCCATCCCGCTGGCAATGATGAGGGCATTGTTGCCGGGAAACGCGGTGGCTGCGGCGGCCATGGTCTTGGCGGTGACGACGCTCGCGAGCGCCACGACGGCGCCGACTGAGAGATCGAAGCCACCCGCGATGATGACCAGCGCCTGACCGCAGGCGACGATCGCGAGCAGCGACGCGTTGCGCAGGATGTTGAGGATGTTGATGATGCCGTAGAACTGCGGATCGATCGCCGACATGCCGGCGACGAGCAAGACCAGCAGGGCCGGCAGGAACCCGACACGGCCTGCGATCGATCGCAGGCCGATCGCGCCTTGCGGGTTTGCGGTGACCAGCGCGGGGTTCACGCGACCTCCGCGGCGAGATGGTCGCGGAAGAAGCTCGACAGCACGTTCTGCTCGGTCTTCTCGGAGTCCGTCAGCTCGGCGGCGATGCGGCCGTGATGCATGACGTAGAGCCGGTTCGACAGCGCCAGAACCTCCGGCAATTCCGACGACACCACGATCACGGCGGCGCCGGCCTCGACCAGCCGCTTCATGAACTGGTAGACCTCGAGCTTGGCGCCGACGTCGATCCCGACGCTCGGCTCGTCGAACAGGAACACGGTCAGCTCACGCGTGAGCGCGCGTGCCAGGATCACTTTTTGACGGTTGCCGCCGGACAGTGCGCCGGCGCTCCGTTCGATGTTCGGCGGCCTCAGCTGCAACCGCCCCATGATGTCCGCGATCGTGGCGCGTTCGGCGGCTTGCCGCAGCACGCCGAAGCGCGCGAACGCGGGCAGGTCGAGCACCGTCATGGATGCGTTCTCGCGGATCGGACGGGACAGCGCGAGCCCTTCAGCAACCCGATTGGCAGGGAAATAGGCGATGCCGCGCTTGAGGCTTTGCCTCGGGGTCGGGAATTCGTAAGGCAGACCGTCGATCCGGATCACGCCTGATGCCGCGGCCTCGATGCCGTAGACCGCGCGGATCAGCTCCGATTTGCCGCAGCCGACGAGACCGGCGATGCCGGTGATCTCGCCGGCGCGGGCATGGAAATTCGCCTCCTGAACGCTGCCGTCCGCGAGCGTCAGGTTTTCGATGTCGACCATCACCTTGTCAGGCCGGTGGGCGATGGCCGGGAACAGCAGGTCGATCCTGCGGCCGGTCATCAGCTCCACCAGCTCGCCGTCGGTCGAGCCGGGGGCGTCGAGGGTCTGGATGTGGCGGCCGTCGCGCAGCACCGTCACACGGTCGGCAAGGGCGCGGATTTCGCGCATGCGATGCGAGACATAGATCAGCCCGACATTCTGGCTCTTCAGGCGCGCGATCAGCTCGAACAGCCGTCCGGTCTCGCGCTCGGTCAACGAGGCAGTCGGCTCGTCAAGGATCAAAAGGCGGACGCGGCCGAGCAGGGCCTTGGCGATTTCGGCCATCTGCTGGTGCGCGCGGGAAAGGTCGTCGATCCGCTGCGCCGGATCGAGATCGAAGCCGAGCTCGTCGATCAGCGCCCTGGCGCGCTTGCGCATCTCGCGCGAGCGCAGCACGCCGCCATGGGTGACCTCGCGGCCGAGGAACAGGTTCTCTTCCACCGTGAGGCTCGGGATCAGCGAGAACTCCTGAAAGACCGGGCTGATGCCGATCGTGCGGGCCCGCTGCGGCGTGAGATGATGGATCTCCTCGTCGCCAAAATGGAACGTGCCTTCGTCCGGCGGAAACGTTCCCGAGATGACATTGATCAGGGTCGATTTGCCGGCGCCGTTCTCGCCGAACAGGACATGAAGCTCGCCGGCACGAACGTCGAGGTCGACCCGGTCGAGCGCGCGAACGCCGGTGAAGCGCTTTGATATCCCCCGCAATCGAAGCAGAGGCTCGGCGGGCTTCGGGTCAATCTCGACATCCATCCGCGTCTCCGTTGGGCCGTGAGCAAGACGGGTGGGAGCACGTGCTCCCACCCGGCATCATTCGCGAGCGGCTTACTTGGCCTTGACCGAATAGACCGGTGTCCAACTCGCCGGAGCCAGCACGAGGTCCATCTGCAATTTCGGTACGGTGGTCTTGTCGATGACAGCGGCGATCGGCTGGACAAGGCTCATGACCGGCTTCTTCTCGATGAGACGCACCGCCTGATCGATCGCGACGGCGCCTTCTCCGACCGGATACTGGGTTGCGAAGGCGAGGATGTCGCCGCGGTTGAGCGCGTCGAGCATGGCCTGGTTTTCGTAAGACGATACGATCTTCAGGTCGCTTCGGCCGGCCTCGGCAACGGCGCCGATGGCCGCTTCAGCGGTGGGGGCCGTGCCCCAGATCACATTCATGCCGGGATAGGCCTGCAAGGCGTCCTGAATGAGCTGAAGCTGCACGGCGACGCCCGAGTCGCCGAACTTCTCGGCCAAAATCTTGGCGTTCGCGTTCTTGGCAACGGCCTTCTTGAAGCCTTCGTTGAACGACTCCGCCCAGCCAGAGCCGGCCGGACCGGGGAACGTCACGATGTTGAGCTTGTCGCCAGGCTTGGATTGCGCCAGCAGGCCGGCGCCGGTGACTTCGCCCATGGCGACGAAGTCGACGTAGTTGGCCGCGGGCAGCGCGTTCGGCGGCAGCGGGTTGGTGACGCCGACGACCGGAACGCCCTTGGCCTTGGCTTCCTCGAACTTCTTGCTGAGGCCTGCGCCGGAGATGGCGCCGACGATGATGGCGTCCGGCCCGCTCGCCATGCAGTCATCGAATTGCGACAGCTGTTTCGGCAGGTTCTCGTAACCTCCGGCCTCGTAGAGGTTCATGTTGACGTTCATCGCCTCGGCCTGTTTGACGATGCCATAGGCGACGGCGACCCAGAAACTGTCCTTCATGTGCGGAAACAGCACGCAGAGCCTGTAAGGCTTCTCGGCCTTGGGGAGCGGCGTGTACTCGGCCGGCTTCGGTGTGCCGGACGACGCGTCGTAGACCTTCATCGGAAACCACGGCGTCTCGGCCGCGGCCGGCGCGACCGCAGCGGCAAGGGCGAGGCCGGCGGCAAGGCCGAGCGCGGGGCGGATCGGCCAAACTCGATTGGGGGAAAGGCACGTCGTACTCGTCATAGCACAATCCTCATGGCTCGAATGAAAGTGGAGGGGCGGTGTCGGATCCAGTTTTTCGTGAACGCTCTGTGCGGTCTGCCGACGTCGCGGCCGGCGATGGCATTCAGCCTGCTTTCCACGTTGCGACCGAGCGCCGCTCAAACACCTCGCGGAACTGGCGCGTGGATTCGGGAAGCAAGGCACCGGTGCCCCAATCGAGGATCACCGCGTGCTTGCGGATCGCGTCGAGCGCGTCGATTGCTCCGCTGCGATAGCGTTGCGCCACCAGCTCCGGATCGAGCCGGACATTGGCGACACGCTCGGAGCGGATCTTCGCACGGAGCGCCTCGGTCGCGACCTTGTCGATCTCGTAGTTGCAGAGCTCGGCGTCGGTGGTGTGCACCACGACGCCATAGTCCTTGGCGGCACGCTCGACCGAGACATAGTCGTCCTTGATATCCTCGACGACGAGGTTCGGATCGCGCTCCAGCGGATCGCCAAATCCGCCGCCGCCGGCGGTCGGACGCGAGAAAGTGTCGCCTTCGCCGATCGGGACGTCCGAGAAGATCGAGCCGAGCCGCTCCGCGGCCGTGCTGCCGGCGCGCTTCAGGGTCAGGCCGTGCGGCATCGACGGCAGGCCGCCCTCGATGCCCCACACGATCGCACGCTCGCGGTCGCAGATATAGGAGATCACGGTTTTCTCGGCCTGCAGCATCCGCGACGTCTTCACCACGCCGGCGCCGCCGCGCCACTTGCCGGGGCCGGGAGAGTCCTTGAGGATCTCGCATTCCGTGGTCAGGATCGGGTTGGCGCGCTCCTGGCCTTCGACCGGCTGCGACATCAGGCCGGTGCCGAAGCAGGCGGTTGTGACATTGCTGCCATCCTTGCCGTTGCGCCCGCCCCAGCCGCCCGGCAGCCAGTCATAGAACATGAAGATCGGCTTGTCGGAGCTGCGGGCATCGAGCCCGCCGGTGAGCAGATATTCGAGATTGAACGCGCAAGCGAGCGCGCGCTCCGGCATCAGCTTCGACCACATTTCGTAGATCGAGTTCATGATTTTCTCGAACGGCATCAGAAAGCCGGTGACCGCGATCGGCCATTTGGCGTCGACGATCGATCCTTCGGGGGCGATGATCTCGAAGCAGCGGTAGAAACCGGAATTGAGTGGCAGGTCGGGGAAGAAAGTCTTCATGCCGGCGGCGACGGCAGAGAAGGTTGCACCGAACGCCGAATTGTAGATCGAGCCGATGGTTGGATGGCTGCCGGTGAAGTCGTAGATTGCGCGATCGCCCTTGATCGTCATCTTGATGCGGATCGGGATCATGCCTTCGCCGCCGGCCGGATCGCGGTCGATGAAGTCGACGGTTTCCCATTCGCCGTCGGGGAGCGCCGCGATGCGCTGGCGCGCCGAACGCTCCACATAGTCCTGGACGGCGGCAAGCCCGGTCTCGACGGTATCACGGCCATATTTGCCGACCAGGCGCAGGATCTCCCGTTCGCAGACGGCGGTGGCTTCGGCCTGTGCCTGGATGTCGCCGATGATCGAGGCCGGATCGCGCGTATTCGACGCGATCAGATGCGCGACGTCCTTGCGCAGGCCGTTCTTGTCGAACAGCCGGACTGGCGTGATGCGCAGGCCCTCGCGGAACATCTCGCGGGCGGCGACGTCGAACGATCCCGGCACGCTGCCGCCGACGTCGGACCAGTGTCCGTTGGACTGGCTGAAAGCGATGATCTTGCCGTCGGCGAAGATCGGACGGATCAGCCGCACGTCGGAGAAGTGCGTGCCGCCGGCATAGGGATCGTTGATGGCGAAAACGTCGCCCTCATGCATGTCGCCTTCGAAATGGCGCATGACATCCTTGCAGGTGAAATGCAGCGTGCCGACGTGGACGGCAATATCCTGGTTGCCCTGCGCCGCGCATTCACCGTTGGCGTCGTGCAGCGCGCTCGAGAAGTCGCGATTGTAGATGACGAAGGAGTAGCAGGTCCTCAGGACCTGCTCGCCCATCTGGTCGACGCTGGTGATGAAGGAGTTCTTCAAAACCTCGAAGGTCACGGGGTCGAGCGGGAGAGCTCCGGCCATGGTTTACTCCTTCACGCGGATGATGATGTTGAGATATCTGTCGACCTCGGCGGCGGCGCCGGGCGGAACGACGGTGGTGGCATCGACCTGCTCGATGATCGCGGGGCCTTGAAAGGAGAAGCCGCAGGGCAGGTTGTCGCGCCGATAGACGGGTGTATCGAGCCCGCTGCCCTCGAACCAGACCCTGCGGCGGCTGACCGGCTCGGGGCTAGCGCCGGTCGGCTCGTGGACGGCAAACTCGGCCTTGGGGACCACGCCCACTGCCTTCAGATTGAGACGGAAGAAGCTGACCGGCGCGCTGTCGCGGCGGAAATTGTATTCGCGCTGATGCTCGGCATGGAAGCTCTGCACCAGATCGGCGATCGCGCCGATCGGCCGCGGCGCGTTGACGGCAAGCGAACGCCACTGGCCGCGATACATCATGTCGATCGAGCGCTGCAGCACGATGTCCTGCTGCGCGACGCCCTCATGGATCAACCGTGCGAGCGCAGCCTTCTCGAGCTCGGCGAACTGTGCCTCGATCTCGGTGGCGTCGGCCTCGGCGGCGTCGACCATGCAGCTCTGCGAAAAATCGTGCTGCATGTCGACGAGCAGGCAACCGAGCGCTGAGGTCACGCCGGGATTGAGCGGAACGATCACGACGGGAATCGCCAGCTCACGTGCGACGTCGACCCCATGCAGGGCACCGGCGCCGCCGAACGCCACCAGCGCAAAGTCGCGCGGATCGTAGCCGCGACTGATCGAGATCAGGCGCACCGCATCCGACATGTTGGCATTGGCGACCTTGACGATTGCATCTGCGGCTTCGTGCAGGCCGAGGCCGAACGGCTTGGCGACGCCGCCCTCGACCGCTTGCCGCGCCAGCTCGGGGTCGAGCTTGACCTTGCCGCCGGCGAGATCGGTGCCAAGCCGGCCGAGCGTCACATTGGCATCGGTGTTGGTCGGCTGCGTATTGCCGTTGCCGTAGCAGGCCGGTCCCGGATAGGCGCCGGCCGATTGCGGGCCGTTGCGCAGCGAGCCGGCCGGATCGGTCCAGGCCAGCGAGCCGCCGCCGGCACCGATGGTGAGCACCTCGATCGATGCGAAGCGGATCGGATAGCCGAACTCGATGTGCCAGTCCTTGGTGATCCGCGACTGGCCCTCATAGGCGAGCGACACGTCGGTCGACGTGCCGCCCATGTCGAGGCCGATCGAATTGGGGAAACCGCAAAGACCGGCGATATGGCGGCTGGCTATGGCCCCGGCGGCGATGCCGGAGCCGGCAAGGCGCGCCGCGAAATCCTTCACGCTCGCCGGCGTCATCACGCCGCCGCCGGTGTGCAGCAGCAAAAGATCACGGGTGTAGCCCTCGTCCGAGAGTCGTTCGCCGAGCCGGCTGGTGTAGTTGACGACGACCGGGCTCACCACGGCGTTGGCGACCGTCGTCGAGAACCGCTCGTGCTCGAAGATTTCGGGAAGCACCTGCGAGGAGATCGAGACCGGAATATCGGGCATCTCGGCCAGCAGAATATCGCGCATGGCGCGCTCATTGGTGCCGTTGAGATAGGCGTTCATGAAGCACACCGCGACCGCGGCGACGCCGCGACGCTTGAGGATGCGTGCGACGCTGCGCGCAGCTTCGACGTCGAGCGGCTCGATCACCGTGCCGGCAGCATCGACGCGTTCGGGCACGGTGAGGCGGTCGCGCCGTGGCACATAGGGCCGGACCACGTCCTTGTAGGTGTCCCAGAGGTCTTCCTTGTTGGCGCGCCGGATCTCGATGACGTCGCGGAACCCCTTGGTCGTGACCACCGCGGTGCGCGGCAGGCGGCGGGTGATCAGCGCGTTCGTGGCAATCGTGGTGCCGTGCGAGAACAGCGCCACCTTGGACAGGTCGATGCCGGCCTTGGATACGCCGCCCATGATCCCTTCGATCGGATCGCGCGTGGAGGAGGTCTTCTCGATGCGCACGAGACCGGTCGTCTCGTCCATGATGCAGATGTCGGTGAAGGTGCCACCGACATCGACGGCCACACGAAGGTTCTGCGCCATGCCTCTTCCTTTCGAACGAGCGTTTCGCCGATCTTAGGCAGAGCGGCGGCCTTCGTTCTTGACGCTGAGCGCAGGAAGATTTGTGCGAGAGAGCGAACCGTGCCGGTGCCCATACATGCCCAGACCGGCGGCGGTGTGCCTAAGAATCGATCAGCAGGCCAGTCTTCAGGAGTTGGCTGTGCGCGAAATGGCGCGGGCCTCGCTCGGGGTGCGTCCGAACCGGCCGCGATAATTGCGGCTGAACTGCGCCTGGTCGGCAAAGCCCCATTGATAGGCGATTTCCGAAATGCTCTTGCGGCAGTTCGCATCGCGCAGCAGGGCGTCGCACATTGAAAGGCGCTGGTTGCGGATATAGGCGCAGACGGTCAGACCTTCGCCCTCGAAGATCTGGTGCAAATAGCGCAGCGAGATGCCGCAGCCGTCGGCAATCATCTGCGGCGTGAGCCGCATATCGTCGAGACGGGCCCGGATGAATTGCTCGCAACGCAGCAAATGGCCGTTGCGCACGGAGGACGAGTGACCGGTCAACACACGGTCGTCGGATTCAATGGCCATCGCAAGCAGCTCGATCAGGTGCTTGCCCATCATCGTGCGCGCCGTCTCGTCCATTTCCTCGATCCGTTCACCGGACAGGCGCAGCGTGTCGACGAACAGCGCGCCGACGCTGCGGCTGGCGTCGAATTGCAGCGTCGCGAGGCGCTCGGGCCGGGAAATGCGGGCGCGCAGCACCGCGCTCGGGATCTTCAGACACCACAGCGCCGTCGGATCCTGATGGCTGAACTCGTAGGGTAGGTGGCTGCGCTCGATCAGGAACGCGCCCGGGCGGCAATGCACCACCTTGCCGTCCTGCTCGAAACGGATTTCGGCGAGTTCGGGCACCGTGATCAGGAAGGATTCCTCCCGCTCGCTCAGGAGATGCCGCTCATGCCGCTTGTACAGCAGGCCATTGGCGATGTTGCGGGACACCGAGACAGGGCCCATCGACCAGGCGCCAAGGCGCGCATTGAAGTCGCGCGTGCTCGGGAAGCGCAGGTCGAGCGAGTAATAGGTCTTCGAGACGACCTCCTGCCAGTACTGGCGGCGGGTCTGCAACGGGATGTCGTTGGTCGTGTAGGTGACTTGCATGTCTCACTCCCGCCGCCGGCTGTGCCTCCGGTCGTCGTGTCCCCGGGCAAAGTTTGGCGAGGACAGCCGGACGGCGTCAAGTCGAATAAAACGGAAACTGATATTCTAGATTTCGATGGCCTCCTCGGCCTGATGTCGGTGGTCCATGCTGACCGGCGGCCGGGCCGGCCCGACGCCGGCAACCGCAAAGCGCATGAAATCGCGAAAAGCCATCGCAGCCTCCGATGGCTTGGTGTCGCGACGCCAGGCAAGACCGATGTCCATGCTGGGCACCTCGTCCTCGATGACGCGGGTCTCGATCCGCTGTCCTTCCAGCGACCAGGGCCGGTAGATCAGGTCGGACAGAATGGCGATCCCCATGCCGCCGGCGACCATGGAGCGGACGGCTTCGACCGAGGAGGTACGGAACACCGTCTTCGGTTCGAGTGAGGCGTTGTTCCAATAGCGCAACGAGGTGTGCTTGGCCTCGTCGACCGTGAGCATGACATAGGGATAGGTCGCGATGTCAGCGAGGTGGACCCGCTCGGCGCGGGTCAGGGGATGCTCGGGCGCAAGCCACAGCCGGCGCGGCGATCGCAGCAAGGTCTCGCTGGTGAGCATGGCGTTGTCGCGCAGGTTCGAGACCAGCATCACCGCGAGGTCGAGCGCACCATCGACGAGTGCGCGCTCGAGCACGTCGCGCGGCGCCTCGAACAGCTCGATCGTGATCCCGGGGAAACTCGCCTTGAAGCGCATCTGATGACGCGGCAGGAAGTAGCCCGACACGGTGTAGGTGACGCCGACGCGGATCGTCCCGAACAGGGGGCCGGCGGACATCTGCGTGTCGCGCACCGCCTCGGCGACGGCGGCGAGGATATGACGGCCCTGGGAGAGGAAGCGGCTGCCCTCCATGGTGACGGTTACGCCGTTCGGCGCGCGCTCCAGCAAGCGGGCGCAGACGGTGGCCTCGAGCTGCTGGATCGCCGCGGTGACCGCTGATTGCGAGACGTTGAGATCGATGGCCGCCTGGCTGATCCGCCCGGTCTCGGCGGCGGCGACGAAGTAGCGGATCTGTTTCAGAGAAACGGACATCGCGGTTGTTCCGATGTTTGCACAACTCATGAGCAGTGTTTCTCAGCCCGAATGTGTCCGCTGCAACTCTCGTGCCGTCCGGCGGACAGCACACCGTGGCACAGACCTCAGATGTGCGAGCGCGCAATCGACAGCCACAGGTTTAGACTTGACCATGCGCGATCGCTCCGGCACCCGCGGCCGAGGTCCGTTGGCAGATGCGGTGGGCCCCCTCGCGATTACGCCATGGCGCTGCGAAGCTTGCCCAGCAGCTCGGTCCGGCTCTTGCGTGCCGCAAGCGCCTGATCCATGTCGACCTTGACGAACTTCACCGGCGTGTTGGGCTGAAGCTGACCGATCAGATCCATGTCCGCGGCGATCACGGTGCCGACCATGAAGTAGCCGCCGCCGGATACGGCGTCGCGATGCAGCACGATCGGTTCGGTGCCGCCGGGAACCTGGATCGAGCCGTAGGGATAGCAGGCATCGGTGATGTTGGACGGGTCAGAGCCGGCGCCGAACGGCGGTTCGCGCGGAACGAATTCGAGCGCCTTGCCACCCTTGAAGCGGTAGCCGATCCGGTCGGCTTCCGGCGCGACCTTCCAGGTGTCGGAGAAGAAGCCGTTGCCGGCGGCCTCGGTAATGCGGTGCCAATAGAGGCCGGGCATGGCGCGCAGCTCTGTCGGCATTCCCGCCGGTTGTCCGCGTAAATCGTTGGCGACGGTGCGGCCGTCCTTGACCGTCACGCTGGCATGGCCGACCGGCAATTCGTCGCCGGCCTCGAGCTTGCGGCCCTTGAAGCCGCCGAGCGCGCCGAGTGCGTAGGTCGATCGCGAGCCGAGCACCACGGGCACATCGATGCCGCCGGCGACCGCGATGTAGCCGCGTGCGCCTCGCTTGAGGAAGTCGAAGGAGAGAATCTGGCCACGCTTCACCTTGAAGCTGGTCCAGGTCTCGCGCGGCTCGCCGTCGAGTTTCGGCGGCAGCTCCGCGCCGGTGACGGCGACCGTGGCGTCTTCGGTGAATTCGAGCTCGGGCCCCATGAACACCGCCTCAAGCACGGCTGCGCCTGCATCATTGCCGACGAGCAGATTTGCGGCGACCAGCGCGTGACGGTCCATGCCGCCGGAGAGCGGGATGCCGATGTGATAATAGCCGGGACGTCCGAGGTCCTGGACGGTGGTCGCAAGACCCGGCTTCAAAACCCTAACGGCCATGGAGAACTCCATCGAGCTTGCTGTTGTAGCCATCAATATCGCGGTTGAACTCGGTCAACGAGAACGAGACGTCGCGGATCACAGGCGCAAACCGGCCGGCGTCGACGTCGGCGACCGCGGAGTCATAGGCTGCCCGGTCGATCGGTTTCCATTTCACGATGTCGCCCGGCTTGAATAGGCACATGAAGTCGCGCAAATAGCTGATGGTCTGATTGGGATCATAGATCGGCATCGGCGTGATGCCGAACATCTGGTAACCGCCGGCGCCGCGCACCGAATAGATGCAGCTGAAACAGCCGCCATGTCCGACGGTGAGCTTTGGCGTATCCGTGCGCGGGCGCAGATATTTCGGGGCCTGAAGCTGCCGCTTGCGCTCGACCATCTGGTAGAGGAAGGGCAGGCCGGCGACGAAGCCGACCATCGAGACGAACCAGGGCGCACTGGAATGCGCCTTGATGAAGGCATCGACGCTGTCGAGGCCGTTGATCCGCGCGGCGTATTCGAGGTCGGTGCCGTCAGGATCCTGGTGACGCTCGCGGAAGCGCATCAAGGTCTCACGGGTCCAGGGGTCGTTGTAGAGCACGGGAATCTCGATGATCCGCGTCTTGATCACCGGTTCCGATTTCTCGGATGCGGAATCCAGCCGCTTCAGCTCGGCGAGGAGATCGTCGGGCTTGATCCGCTCCGGATCGAACTTGACCTGATAGGACGCGTTCGCCGGGCAGATCTCGGTGACACCCTTGATCCTGGCATCGCGCACCGCATTGGTGATGAACAGGCTCTTGAAAAAGGCCTCGAGCGACATCGCTTCGCCGACCTCGGCGAAAATGTGCTCATCGCCGCCGAAGGAAAATCGAGTTTGCATGCTAGCGGCCTCCTGTTGCTGACGGGGCGGATTCTCTCGCCATCATGAGGCGACCTTCGCGGCTGATGGCGGCTGAGCGGTGGCAAGGGCGGCGGCATGGGACTCAAGCCAGGATTCGAGCCATGCCGTATGGAAGCGCCCAGCCTGGACGTCGGCGTCGCGCGCCAGCGCCTGGTGTAGGGGCTTGGTCGTGAAAATGCCTTCGACGCTGAGCTCGGCGAGCGCGCGCTCGAGTTTCTTCATGGCGCTCGGCCGATCCTTGTCGTGCACGATCAGCTTGCCGAGCAGGCTGTCGTAGAAGGGAGGCACCGTGTAGCCCTGATAGAGCATGCTGTCGAAGCGAACGCCGTCGCCGACGGGCAGGCTGAGCGCGCTCACCGTGCCCGGGTTCGGCAGGAAGTTTCTGGCAGGATCCTCGGCGTTGATACGGACCTCGATCGAATGGCCGCTGACGCGCATCTCGTTCTGGCTGATGCGCAAGCGTTCGCCGCCGGCGATCCGGATCATCTCGCGGACGAGGTCGATGCCCGTGATCATTTCCGTGACCGGATGCTCGACCTGGATGCGGGTGTTCATCTCCAGGAAGTAGAATTCGCCGGTGGCGTCGTCGTAGAGGTATTCGAGCGTCCCGGCGCCGCGATAATTGACCGCTCTGGCGAGTGCCACGGCCGAGGTGCAGAGCCTCTCCCGCACAGCCTGGCTGAGCGAGGGCGAGGGGGCTTCTTCCCAGACCTTCTGGCGGCGGCGCTGCAATGAGCATTCGCGTTCGAAGCAATGGATCACGTCGTGTCCGTCGCCGAGCACCTGCACCTCGATATGCCGCGCGCCTTCGATCAGCTTTTCGACGTAAAGCCCGCCGTCGCCAAAGGCCGCGAGTGCCTCGGCCTGTGCCTGCGGCATCAGATGCTGAAACTCCCCGGGGGACCGCGCGATGCGGATGCCGCGTCCGCCACCCCCGGCGGCGGCCTTGATCATCACTGGGAAGCCGGTCTTCTCGACCAGCGCGAAGGCCGCTTCGGCCGATTCCAGCCGCCCCTGGCTGCCAGGGACGGTCGGCACGCCGGCCGCGGCGGCGGCCTCGCGTGCCGCGACCTTGTCGCCCATCAGCCGGATCGATTGCGCGGTCGGGCCGACAAAGATCAATTCCGCCGCTTCGACTGCGGCGGCGAACTCGGCGTTCTCGGCGAGGAAGCCGTAGCCGGGATGGATAGCGTCGGCACCAGTGCTCCGCGCCGCGGCGAGGATGGCGGCCTGGTTGAGATAGGATTTCGACGCCTGCGGCGGACCGATATCGACCGCTTCGTCGGCGAGCCTGACCGCAAGCGAGGCCTGGTCGGCCTTGCTGTAGACCTGCACGGTTGCAATGCCGAGATCGCGCGCTGCGCGGATGATGCGCACCGCGATCTCGCCGCGATTGGCTATGAGGAGCTTCTTGATCGCCATGGCTGGTCGAAGAGCCCTAAACGTCGATTTCGGCGATCGGCTGGCCGGCCATCACGGCATCTTCATTCTCGGCCAGGAAGCGGACGATCTTGCCGGCGATGCCGGCTTTCACCTCGTTGAACGATTTCATCACCTCGATGAGCCCGATCGTGTCGCTCTCGGCGACGGCGTCGCCGTCGTTCTTGTAGACCGGCTTGTCGGGTGCGGGCTTGCGATAAAAGATGCCTGGGAGCGGCGAGAAGATCTGCTGCGTTGCCATTGTTTCCTCTTGAGAGTCTTTGGTTCGTTGCCGCGACGGTTCAGCGCGCGGTGAGATAGGGGCGCACCGCCTCGCGGACGGCTTCGGCGATGGCGACGGCGTTCGGCGTGTCGGAGTGGATGCAGATCGAATCGGAGCCGACCACGATGTCGTTTCCGGCCACCGTGCGCGTCTTGCCTTCATTGACCGCCCTTGCGCATCGGGTGGCGGCGTCGGCCGGATCCTTCGCCTCGTGCTCGCGGGTGATGATCAGGCTGCCGTCGGCATTGTAGTCGAGGTCGGCATAGTATTCGGCGACGAAGGCATGACCGCGCCGCTCGTAGACCTTCTGGTGCAACGTTCCCTTCATGCCGAGCAACGGCACCTTGTAGACGTCAGCGGCATCAGCCACGGCTTCGGCGATCTCCTCGTTGCGCGATGCCATGCCGTAAAGTGCGCCGTGCGGCTTGATGTGATTGAGCGCCATGCCTTCGGCATCCAGGAAGGCCTTGAGTGCGCCGATCTGATAGAGCAGGCAATTGGCCAGCTCCTCGCGGTCGATCTTCATCTCCCGGCGACCAAATCCCTGCAGATCGGGCAGCGACGGGTGCGCCCCGACCTTGACGCCAAATTGCTTGGCGAGCTGCACGGTCTTGCGCATGTGATTGAAGTCGGAGGCATGAAAGCCGCAGGCGACGTTCGCGACGTCGATATGAGGCATCAATGCCTTGTCGTCGCCCATCTTGTAGAGGCCGTAGGCCTCGCCCATGTCGCAGTTGATCACGACCATCTCCTGATTTCCTTCCAACTGGCTTTGCATATGACCGGCGAAGGCCGCCCCGGGTATGACTGGCGCACCCAGGGCGGCGCATTGCCGGGTTACTTGGACACCAGATAGTCGAGCGGGATCTTTTCCGAGATCGTCCACTGGTCGATCACCTGCGGCTTGCCGGCCTCGGTGTCGACGATCAGGTAGCGACCCTGGTTCTGGTGGTGGATGTCCTTGGTGAAGGTGCGCGGCCCGAACAGCGTGGACTCGTTGTTCATCTTCTCGAGCTCGGCCACGACGGCTGCCGCATCGGTCGATTTGGCGCGTTCGACCGCCTTGGCCCAGACGTCGATCAGGACGTAACCCGGATAGACGTACTGGCTGGAGGGGTCACCGCCGGTGACCTCCTTGTACTTCTTGTTGAACTCGTTGACCTTCGGGTTCGGATCGTCGCCATAGACCGAGCCCTGCACCGGGACGTAGAAGTTCGAGAGGTCAGGAACGGCGTTCATCCAGTAGCTGCCGTCGACACCCGACCCGTTGAGGATCATCGACTTGATGCCGGCGGCGCGGATCTGCTTGATGGCGGAGACAGCGCCCGGCATCATCGTGCAGAGCATGATGGCGTCAGGCTCCTTCGGCAGGCTCTTGATGCGCGTGATCTGCGAGGCGATCGAGGCATCGTCGTTCTTGAAGGTGTCGCTGCCGACCAGCTTGGCCTCCTTGAGGCGCGGCAGCATCCAGTCGAAGCCGTCGCAGATGCCCTTGTTGTAGACGGTCCAGCTGTCGAGCAGCCGATAGAAGCTGCGTGCGTTCTTCTTGGTGTAAGCCCATTCCGACATGGTCGCTCCCTGCACCGGTGCCAGCACCGAGGCCGAGAACGAGAACGGGCCGACGCCGGGGATGCCGGCCTTGATCGATTCGGCGCAGAGGAAGAAGGAAACCTTGCCGGCAGCCTGCGCCTGCAGCGCCGCGGGCGCGCCGAAATCGTAGTCGCAGGAGACGATGACGAGGTCGGCACCCTGGTCGAGCACCGCAAGGCCGGCCTTGGCACCCTCGGCCTGATCGGTCTTGGTGTCGGCAAAGACGGGCTTGATCTTCTTGCCGAGCAGGCCGCCGGCCTTGTTGATCTCCTCGATCCGGATCAGTGCCGCGTCCTGCGCCGGCTTGTCGTAGGCTTGCATGAATCCGGATGCCGCGGTCGCAAACCCAACAACGATCTCGTTGGCTGCCCGGGCAGGCGTGAACCAGAGCGCGGATGCTCCGGCCAAGATGCTGAGTAATGTCGTAAAGCGCATATCCCCACTCCTCCAATTGTACAAACAAGCGTCAGTGCAGTTCCTTCAGCGCGGTCTGGACCGGTGGCGTCAGGCGGCGCTGCAACGGCCATCGACGCCAGGAGAATTCCTGGTTGCGGGTCAGTCCCGTCGGCAAGTACATCAGGATCGCGATGGTGATGATGCCGATCGCGATTTCCTGGACACCGTTCGGCAGGCCGACGGTGTGACCGCCGAGGCTGATGCCCTTCTCGAGATTGCGGAACAGCTCGATCAACACGGAGATCGCAACCACGCCCGAGACGGCTCCGCTGAGGCTGTACATGCCGCCGACCACCAGCATCGACAGCGTGATGAACGTCGTCCGCAGATAGAATGCGCCGGGATTGACGATGCTCAGGAAATGCGCGTAGAGCGCGCCGGCGAGCCCGATGATGAAGGCGCTGACGACGAAGGCGATCAGCCGTTCGCGGACGATGTCGATGCCGGAGGCGCTGGCCGCGACCGCTTCGTCTCGCGTGGCGCGAAGTGCCAGTCCGGAGCGCGAAATCGAGTAGAGATAGGCGATCGCGATGGCCACGGCGCCGCCGATCCATCCGGTCCAGACATTCATGGTGGGCGGAATGCCGACGATCGAACCCTGTCCGCCCGTCACCGAATCCCAGTTCGAATAGACATTGTTGATGACGCCGAGCAGGCCGAAGGTCGCGATCGAGGCGGCGATGCCCGAAAGGCGCATGATGACGCGCCCGACGATCAGCGCGAACAGTGCCGCAAACAGTCCGGATATCGGCGTCGCTACCCACATCGGCAGTTGCGCGTGGAGCAGCCATGCCGGCAGGCCCTTGAGCGTGATCGACTTCATCACCGGCGGAATCGTGAGCCAGGCGGTCATGTAGGCGCCGAGGCACATGAAGTTGATATGGCCGAACGACAGCAGGCCCGAATTGCCGACGAAGACGTAGAGCCCGACCACCACCATGATGTTGATGAACATCTCGACCACGGTGCGGTTGAAGGCCCGGCTGCCGAATTGATAGGAGAGGGCCGCCATGATGAGCAGCGCCACGATCAGCACGATCGGCGTGATGATCGTTTGCCGGATGACGGACGGCCGCTGCGACATCGATCAGACCCTCTGCTTGGCGGATTTCGGTGCGAACAGGCCCTGCGGCCGCACCAGAAGGACGACGATGACGGCGCCGTAGACGAAGGCGTCGCGGAATACCCTGGCGTCATGCGGCAGGGTCGCCTGGAACACGACGCTGGCCGCACCGATCAGGAAGCCGGCGGCAACGGCGCCGGGAATGCTGCCGAGGCCGCCGATCACGGTCGCGATGAACGCGATCAGCATCACGTTGGCGCCCATGCCGATGTCGGCGGTGCCGGAATTGGTCGCCAGGATCAGGCCGATCGCCGCCGCCAGCATGCCGCTGATGGCGAAGGCCAGCAGGATCACGCCGTTGGCGCGGACCCCGAGCATGCGCGCCATGGTGAAATTGTCGGCGGCCGCGCGCATCTCGAGCCCGTAGCGCGTGCGCTTGAGGAACAGGACGAGGACCACCAGCACGGCCAGCGTGATGATGATGGTCACGACCTGGAGCATCGGGATGTGAGCACCCAGGAGTTCGACCGGCAGGCCGAGGCTCGGCCACAGCGTGATCGACTTCGGCCGGCTGGAAAACAGCATCAGCAGGAGATGCCGGATCACGAAGCCGAGCGCGAAGGATGCGATCATCATCGTCGCCGGATTGGCATTGCGGAAGCGGCGGAAGACGACGATCTCCGACAGGATCGACAGCGCGGCGCCGATCAAGAGCAGCAGCGGGATCAGCAGATAGAACGGTAGCTGCCCGGCAAAGACGATCGCCGCCGCATCGATCGACGGCCACAGCATGGCGAAGACGCAAAACGCGATGAAATCGCCGTGCGCGAAGTTGACGAGCCGCATCACGCCGAAGATCAGGGCGATACCGAGCGCGCCAAGGGCGTAGAGGCTGCCGAGGCTGAGGGCATCGAAGATGATCTGGAGCAACTCGCGCATCTCAATGATCTCCGAAGCCGAAATAGGACTGCTTCAGACGATCATCCCTGACCATATCGGCCGCTGGGCCCTCGAGCACGATGCGGCCGCCGCGGATCAGGACCATCCGTCCGCCCGTCATCATGGCGCGTGTCGAGCTCTGCTCGACGATCAGGAGGGTGAGCTTGCGCTGCGTCCGCAGCCGCACCAGGATCTCGTAGATCTGGTCGATGATCTTTGGCGCAAGGCCGAGCGACGGCTCGTCGATCGCCATGATGCGGGGCGCGGCCATCAAGGCGCGGCCAAGGACGAGCATCTGCTGCTGGCCGCCGGAGAGCATGCCCGCCGGGGTGTGGCGGCGCTCGGCCAGCATCGGGAATTCCTCGTAGACCTGATCCAGGTCGTCGGCGATCTTCTTGCGGTCGGTGCGCATGCCGGTTCCGACCTTCAGATTCTCCTCGATCGTCAGCGCGCCAAAGACATTGCGTCCCTCGGGAACCAGGGAGAATCCGCGCCGGGCGATGTCTTCGGGTGCGGCACCCGTGATCTTTGCGCCATCGATCATGATGGACCCGGAGCCCGGTGGCACGACGCCTGCGATGGCGTTGAGCAAGGTCGACTTGCCGGCGCCGTTCGGGCCGGTCACGAACAGGATTTCGCCTTCATCGATCTTCAGCGTCAGGCCGCGGAGAGCCGTCAGGCGGCCATAGCTGACGGTGATGTCGTCGACGGCAAGCAGCGTCATGACGCGACGGCCTCTTCGGCGGCGACCGGAAGCAGCTCGTCGCGCTGCGTGCCCATATAGGCGTGCCTGACCGCGTCGCTGTCACGGATCTGAGCGGGCGGGCCGGCTTCGATGACCTCACCGGAATCGAGGACGTAGATGCGCTCGCAGAGCTCGAGCACGAGGCCGATATTGTGCTCGATCAGCAGCACCCCGACATTGAGCTCGCCCGCGATCCGCCGGATGATGGCGGCAAGTTCGTGGCTCTCATGCTCCGACATTCCTGCCGCCGGTTCGTCGAGCAGCAGATAGCGCGGTGTGCACATGATGGCGCGGCCGATCGCGACGCGGCGCTCGTCGGTATAGGGCAGGGCGCCGGCGATGGTGTTGGACAGATGCGAAATGCCGAGCCAAGCCATGACGCGCTCGGCTTCACCGATCGCCTCCGGACGGGATTGGCCCAGGCCGACGCCGGTGACCTCAAGGTTGTCCATCACCGGCAGGTCGCGGAAAAGTCGGCCCGACTGGAAGGTTCGCGCCACGCCTTTGCGACGCAACTTGTGCGCTGCAATGCCACTCAGCGTCTCGCCTTCCAGTTCCACGGTTCCGGCGCCAACCGGCTGGAAACCCGTCAGCACATTAATAAGGGTGGTCTTGCCGGCTCCGTTCGGACCAATCAGTCCGGCGATACGTCCCCGCGGTACGGTCAAGGTCACGTTGGACAGCGCCTTCAGGCCTTCGAATTGGACGCTGATATCGCGAGCGACCAACTCCAAACCATCGGACATGACCTCAATGCCTCTCACTCGCGAACCGATGGATTGATTTTTCCGGTCCGCCGGGGGATTGTAAAATTCGAAATATCGTTCGCTGATATCGGAAATTTTTATGTCTCTGACGTTCCGTCAGGTTCGGCATTTCATCGCAACCGCCGAGACCGGGCGCGTTTCGGCTGCCGCGGCGGCGCTCAGCGTGACGCAGTCTGCGGTCACCGCGTCCATCAAGGCGCTCGAGGCCGAGCTCGGCCACAAGCTGTTCGACCGTCACTCGAACGGCGTGACGCTGACCTTTGACGGACGGGAGTTCTTGCAGCGTGCCCGCGCCATCGAGGCCAGCGTATCGGATGCGATACGCGGGCCGCATCGCTGGGGAATGCAGGTGGACGGCACCGTCGATGTCGCCGTCAGCTACACCATCGCCGGATATTTCTTGCCGCCTTTGTTGTCGCGCTTCTGGCGATCATTCCCGGGCATCACGGTGCGTCTCCACGAGTTTCCGCGCGACGCGATCGAGCAGAGCTTGATCAGCGGTAGCGTCGATGCGGCCATCATGCTGGTTGCGAACTTGCATGACCGGGACTCCATTCGCTCGCGGCTCTTGTTGCGCTCGCCGCGTCGCTTGTGGACTTGCGTCAATCATCCGTTGCTTCGCAAGGACAGCATCAAGCTGGCGGACCTGGTGAGCGAGCCCTATCTGATGTTGACCGTCGATGAAGCCGAACGCTCCGCGATGCGTTACTGGCAGCATACGGCGTACGTGCCGAACGTCATCTTCCGGACCCTGTCGGTCGAAGCGGTTCGCAGCATGGTCGCAACCGGCATGGGAATTACAATCCTGTCCGACATGGTCTACCGTCCCTGGTCGCTCGAAGGACATCGCATCGATCTCAAGACGCTCGATGACGACGTCCACACCATGGATGTCGGGCTTGCCTGGAAGGACAAGGCGAAGCTTTCTCCGGCGGCTCGCGCGTTCTGCGAATTCGTCGCTCATTCCTATCCCGGATCCGAGCCGGTCCAATTTGAATAGCGGACTTGCACGTGCCAAGGCAGGTTTGATGATGGATTGGACCGAAGGTTGCCGACACGTGCCTCTGCGCCAACGTCGAACAGGGCAAAGGCGGCGCAGGACGTCAGGAGGTACCTGTCGGCTTGGACATCGCTGAAAGCGCGCGTCTCAGGGCATTGGCGGCGACAACGCCTGCGCAGCAGCCGGCACCTTTGACGAATATGTCTTTTATGTAGCCATGCCTGCCGGCGAGCAGCTTTTGAATGAGTTCGAAGCCGACGATGACGGCGAGCAGTGCCAGCAGGATCGGCAGGACATGCTTCGGATAGGCGAGCGAAAAGACGGCTCCGACAACGAAGAGCGCGGCAAAGCGATCGGCGTTTGGCGATATCAACGTGTGGGGACGAAATGCCAGCGTCGTATCGGTGACGATGAAGAGGCCCAGGATCAAACCCCAAGCCAAAAATCGGAATGCGGTTTGGGGCATTTCTGAGCTCAACGGGCCATGCTGCCGGGCGCGGCATTGAGCGGTACGCCGCCAATCGAAACGGGACCTGAAGGCCTGGCGGCCCGAGGCGGCGGCTTTCTCGGCTGCGGGGTAGTTGGCGCGATCGGGGCACGCGGCACCTCGGCCGTAACAGGTGGCGGCGGCGCTGCCGGCGGGGGCAGATGCTGCAACTCTTCGACCTTCGAGGTCAGGACCGCCAACTGGTCGGTAATGGCCTTCAACTGCGCCTGCCCGTCGGCTACCGACCGATCGAGTGCGGCGAGGTCTTCCTCGAGCTTCTGCTGGGCCGCGAGGAGAGTTGGCAATGCCTCCTTGTCGCTCGTCGGCGTCGCCCCGCCGGACGATTCGTGGCTTATGGCGGGGACCAATGCCGCGACTTCAGGCCAAGCGTAGACGCCGCCGGCGCCGACAAGGGCGACGACGACGATCAGAAGAAACCACGGCCAGCGGCGGCGACCGGCGGGCAGGGGGCTGTTCGGCGCATGGCCGTGCCACGCCTGGTCGGAATCGTTGTCCATCAATGCTTCCTAGGCGCCTCTGGCATTCGTTGCAATCGATACGGAGTTCGACCATGTTACCGGGTAATGCTTCATTTGCCCGTTCCCCGCTCAGCGCCTACCCGTACTTCCCAGCTTCTCGAAGAACTCGTCGCGCAAGCACCTGACGGCCCCGTCGACCTCGAATGGCTCCTCAGCCATCTGGACAGGCGCTCGTTCGGGCTGCTCCTGCTGTTGCTGGGGCTACTCGTGATCGTCCCCGGCGTCGCCACGGTTGCGACGCTGGCCCTCCTGTTTCCGGCGGTCGAGATGATGTTGGGGCACAGTGCTCCATCTTTTCCCCGCTTCCTGTCGAAGCGGCCGTTCGACTTCAAGCGATTCAAGCGGTTCACCGTCAAAGCAGGTCCGCTGCTGCGCGCGATCGAGAGCATCAGCCGGCCGCGCTGGAACGCGCGCCATGACGTGACTGACCGGCTTGTTGGGTTGGTCGTGTTCCTGCTGGGCCTGTTGGCGGGCTGGCCCCTGCCTCTGGTCAACGTCATTCCCGGGATTGTGGTCGTCCTGATCGCGATCGCTTACCTGCAGGAAGATGGTCTGCTGCTGGCCGTAGCAATGGCGGCCGCGGTGATGTCCCTGCTTGGCCTTGGATGGACGCTCTGGACGTCGGCCGCGGCCGTGATCAGCTGGATCGCGTTCTGAAATACCGCGGCAAGCCGCGGGATAGATGCGCTACAGGAACCGATGAAGCTTAAGACATTGGTTATCACTTTGCTTTCATTTTCACCGCCTCATTCAACAAAGAGGCACCATGTCTGACATCACCATTCCCGGCGGAAAAATTCGTTCTTTCATCGAGCGGATCGAGAATCTGGACGCTGAACTGCAGGAACTGAACGAGCAGAAGAAGGAAGTTTTTTCGGAAGCCAAGGGTGAGGGTTTCGACGTGAAGATCCTCAAGGAGATCGTCAAACTGCGAAAGCAGGATCAGGATGAGCGCGACGAGCGCGAATCGCTGCTCGATCTCTATATGCGCGCCATGGAAACGGCACCGGCCGACAAGGCTGCTGCGAAAGCGGCGTGAGACGCCCGCTGCGTTCCCCGCGATCGACACTCCGGGGGCGCGCGATCTCTCGGCGGACGAACTTCCCAAGTTCGTCCGCCCCCGTCCCATCAACCATTCGCGCGGCGTTGGTCGCACCTTCCGCTCATGATTGCGTCTTCCGATCGGATCGAAGTAGCGCTCGATCAGGGTTGATGCGGCGATGCGCAGCGGAGCGCTGGAACCGGCAATCCAAGGTTATCGCGACGCTTTGGCGCCCCGCACCGTTTCGACCATGGTTCGGAAGGTGATCGAGTATCTGGGGGCCTCGACCGGCGGAATGCTGTGCTCCCATATCTGCCGTGCATCACCGGCCATCAGGTAGAGTGATCGGGGCGCCGCATCGAGCGTGAACCGCTCCCATCCGTTTTCCGTCCGACAACGAAAACGGAACTTGCATGCGGATCCCAGGGACAGTCCAAAGATCCGGTCGAAATGCGGCTTGTCGCGGTGCCAGCCGATACCGACGCCGCGATCATACTCGGTGCACAGGATCTGCCCGATCTCGGTCGACGCGCCGCCGAAGGATTGGATCGCGGCGACGATGCCGTTTAACCAGGACGGGATCGGTTCGGCACATTCCAGTCGGCGCGACCCATAGTCGTACCGGTAACCGAACGAAGCCACGCGGCGCTTGCCTTCGAACTGTCCGAACTGGAAGGGGGCAAGCGGAAGTGCCCGGATGTGGCGGATGAGTTCGCCCTCGGCCGCTTTGGAGATGAAATCCGGCGCGTAGTGCAGACCTGCCGGTCCTGCGGCGGGCGCATCGAACATCGACAGTTGCTCGGACAAATCTGGTACCGTCAGCGTTTGCGAACCTGTCACGAATATGGGCGCGCCGAGACAGAATTCAAACCGGCCGTCAGTTCGCTCGGGCTTCCACCTGGCGCGGCTTCGATGGGCGAAAGGCGGCGTCAAAGCTCGGTCTCGGCATTCTCTTTCGCCACGATCTTCAGGCCTTGGCCAGGAGCGATTGCCGCAACGTCGTCGGCTTCGTTCCATCGCCGCGGGTGACGGCGCTATGAGGACCATTGGCCTTAGGGACAGGCTCTCAAGCCGAATGTATCCAATACAACAATGTCGGCTTCAAAAGGACCGATCGAACTCGGAAAATGCGCTTCGATCGCGGACGCCAGAACATACATATATCCATTTAAATATAGATAGTTATGGAGGGCTTCAGGTGTGAATATATCCTCCGTCAAACCAGCTGCTGTCCAAAATTTGGATACGGAGATTGACTTCTGGATACATTCTGTTCAATTTCCGCTCACAATAAAATCAATCCTGGGAGGACCCGGTGACCGGCAGTTCGGGCGCGCGCGGGGCGAAATTGACGCAGACGACGGCCGTGCTGGTGATGTGCGCGGTCCTGATCGTCATTTTTTCGATCTTCCTGAAGGGCTTCCTGACGCTGGGCAATCTGTTCGCGCTGGCGCGCAACATTTCGATACTCGGCATTCTCGCGCTCGGCATGGCGGTGGTCGTGATTGGGCGTGGACTGGATCTGTCGCAAGTCGCCTCCTTTGCCGCTTCCACCGCGATCGCGATCATCCTGATGAACTCGGGCTACGCGACGCCGGTCGCGCTGCTGATCGGCTTCGTGATGGCGATCGCCATCGGCGTCCTGAACGGGTTTCTGATCTCGGTGATCGAGATGCCGCCGCTGCTGACGACGCTGGCGTCGAGCCTTGCGGTGCTGGGGATCGTGCGCACCACAGCGGTGCAGCACTATGTCGTCTATCTTTCCAAGGGGCATGACGAATTCCTGCGGCTCGGCGGCAACATCTGGGGCGGCGTTCCGATCTCGATCCTGATCTTCGCGGCCACCGCGGTCGTCGTGCATCTTTTCCTGTCGCGCACCGTGATCGGGCGCTTCGTCTATGCCCATGGCGACAATCCCGACGCCGCGCGTCAGACCGGTCTGCCGACCCGCCCGCTGACCATGATCGAGTACGCGCTGTGCGCCGCGATCGGGTATGTCGGCGGTGTCGTGATGGTCGCGCAGACGGCGCTGATGCATCTCCAGGTCGCGGAATCGACGATCATTTTCGACGTCATCATGGTTGTGGTGCTCGGCGGCGTCAGCCTCGTCGGCGGCCGCGGCAACGTGATGAGCGTCATCGCCGGAACGCTGCTGATCGGCGTGCTGCTGAACGGCATGACCATCATGGACATGGACGTGCAGACCCAGAACATCGTCAAGGGTGTCGTGCTGCTGATCGCGATCCTGCTCGATTCCCGGCTGCATCCGCGCGACGAGGAGACGTCGAAGCAGGGCGATTAAAGCTCTGCATCAACCAACGGGCCGCAACAGTCGGCCGACATAACAGGGGAGGAATTGACATGACGAAAGCTGTGCACAGGAGGGCGTTTGCCGGCATCGGGCTGGCGGCGATGGTGGCAACCGCCGCGCTGGTGGCTGCGCCATCGCAGGCGGCCGGGCCGCGCGACCAGCTGCGCGAGAAATTCGACAAGTCGCTCAAGGGCAAGACGGTGGCCTGGTCGCCGGTCTGGATGGGTGTTCTGGAATCCGAATGGACGCGCGTGATGAAGGATCGTTTCGACGATTACGGCATCAAGCTCGTCACCCGCGACGCCAACATGAAGTCCGACATCCAGCTTCAGACCGTCAGCGACTATATCAACGACAAGCCCGACGTGATCGTGGTGCAAAATCCGAACGTCACGCTGCTCGCCAAGGAGCTCAAGCGTGCGATGGACGCGGGCATCTATGTCGTGCAGGTCAACATGGCATCGAACACCCTGACCGACGCCTATGTCGGCGTCGATGCCAAGGATCTCGGCACCAAGATCGCGCGCGAGGTCATCAATCAGTGTGGCGGCGGCAAGGGCTCCGGCGAGGTTGCGATCCTCGAAGGTGAGGCGACCGCGGCCTATTCGCTCGACATGAAGAATGGCGCTATGGAGGTGTTCAAGACCGACCCGTCGATCAAGGTCGTGTCGTCGCAGCCGACCAGCTGGGACGCCAACAAGGCCGGCGACATCACGACCACCGTGTTGCAGCAGCATCCCAAGCTGTGCGGGATCCTCAGCGTCTGGGGACCGCAAACCGCGGGCGCGGCGCAGGCGATCAAGGCCGCCAACATGGGCGACAAGGTGAAGGTGTTCGTCGCCAGCGACGGCCAACCTGCGGATTGCGATCTGCTCGAGCAAGGCGCGTTCTCCGCGAACCTGTCGTATCGCGCCGACGTGCAGGGCCAGACCATCGCCGACGCGGTGATTGCGCTGTTGCAGAGCGGCGACAAGCCGGGCGCGAAGAACATCGCCTATTACACGACCCCCGCCTGGGTGAAGTCGAAGGACGATCGCATGTACTGCTTCAGCATCCCGAAGGGCGCGAAGTAAGTCGTTCCGGCGCCCGCGCCCACCGCGGCGCGGGCAGGCCGGAGCTGTCGATCCCAATCCCCCGCGTCGTCCCGCCGTTCGGCCGCTGCTGCGCCGAGCCCGCCGGAGTCTGTTGATGAAGAGCCTGCAACGAGCCTGGCACCGCCATTCGCCCCAGTTGTTCCTGGGCGAACTGCTTGAGAAGCGCTGGATGGAGCCGATCATTCCATTCACGCTGACGATCGCGGTTTTCCTGGCCTTCGCGATCATGATCCCGCGCTACCTGACGGCGGGCAGCCTGCAGGAATTGATGCGGAATTTCGCGGAGCAGGGCATGGTCGCGGTCGCGATGGCCTTCTCCGTGCTGTCGGGCGGCATCGACCTGTCGGTCGGCGCGGTGTTCGCGATGTCGAACTTCCTCGCGCTCTATCTGTATCTCATCCTCGGGCTGCCGCTGCCCGTGACCATCGTGCTTGTGGTCCTGTTCGGTGCGGCGATGGGCGCGATCAACGGCGGCCTGATTGCCTACGGCAAGACCCGGCCGTTCCTGACGACGCTCGTCGTCCTCATCATCGTCCGCGCCGCCTACAACAAGGTGACGGTTGCGTTCACGAACGAACTCGCGAGCATCGACAGCGGGTCCAGTACGTGGGACTTCATGGGTTCGGGGAGGGTTCTCGGCATTCCCTTCAACATGCTGGTGCTGATCTTGCTTGCGGTCGGAACCCACTTCTTCCTCACCCGCATCAAGCCCGGCGTCCACATCATGGCGGTCGGGTCGAGCCGCAAGGCGGCCCGCCACGCCGGCGTCAACGTCAAGCGCGTGCTGTTCTCCGCCTATGTGATGTCGGGCGCGATCGCGGCGCTGGCGGGGATCCTCTATGCCGCGCGGCAGAGCAGCTCGGGCACCGACACCGGCGTCGGCTGGGAGATCAACGCGCTGGCCGCGGTGGTTCTCGGCGGCATCAGCCTGGCCGGTGGCCGCGGTACCATCGCGCGCGCCGTCATGGGCGCGGCGATCATCTTCATGCTCACCAGCGGCATGGTCCGGCTCGGCATCTCCGGCAACCTGACCACCGCCATCATCGGCATCATCCTGCTGCTCGCGGTCGGCTTCAACGTGAAGTGGGTCAAGAACAAGGGCAAGGTGCTGCAGAAGGTCTACGTCACCCCAAGCTGGGTTGATTTCGAGCCGCCGCCGTCGGTCGAGCGGGGCAGCGGCACGCCGTTCGCGGAGAACGATCGCCTGAAGAACGCGGAAGCGATCGCGCTCGACATGATCGAGGGCCCGGAAGACATCATCCTTGACCGCAAGGACAACCTCTACACCGTCAACCGCAACGGCTCGATCATCCGCTTTCTCGCGCCGGACTATACCGTGCGCGAAGAGTTCGCGCGCATCGGCGGCCGGCCGCTCGGGTTGGCGTTCGATCGGGATCAGAACCTCCTCGTCTGCATCGCGGGCATGGGCGTTTACGGCGTGAAGCCCGATCGCTCGGTCTTCAAGGTCACCGACCGCACCACGCGCACGCGTACGCGCCTCAAGGACGACTCGCGGCTCTATCTCGCTGACGATCTCGACGTCGCGCCAGACGGCAAGATCTATTTCAGCGAGGCCTCGACCCGCTATGAACTCACCGACTGGGCGCTCGACGGCTTCGAGGGGCGCGGCAACGGCCGGCTGATCTGCCACGATCCGAAGACCGGCACCACCAGGACGGTCCTCAAGAACTTGACGTTCCCGAACGGCATCTGCATTTCGCATGACGGTCAGTCGGTGCTGTGGGCCAGCACCTGGCTATGCCAGATCAACCGCTTCTGGATCGCCGGCCCGAAGGCGGGCACCAGCGAAATCCTGATCGACAACCTTCCGGGCTATTGCGACAACATCAACCGCGCCTCCGACGGCAAGTACTGGCTCGCCTTCGTCGGCCTGCGCACGCCGGTCTACGACCTTGCGATGCGCAACCCTGTTTTCCGCACCCGCATGGTCAAGCAGATCCCGCCGGACGAATGGCTGTGTCCGGGCATCAACTACGGCTGCGTGGTCAAGTTCGACGACAACGGCGTGGTGACGGAATCGCTCTGGGATCCAGGCGGGCTTTCGCATCCGACCATCACGTCGGTCCGTGAACACAAGGGCTATCTCTATATCGGGGGTCTGGAGAACAACCGCATCGGCCGCATCCGCCTGCAGGACGCCGACCCGACCTGGGAAGCGCACAAGTCCTATTGGGGAAGGGCCTGAGCCATGTCTCTGCTTGGCGATATCATCGATCGCGTGCTGTCCCCGAACCGGGAAATTCACGGCATTCCGGTGCTCGACGGCGCCTTCTCCCCGAACCAGCGGCTCGATCAGGCGCGCCAGCTCGGCGACGAGATCGAGCGACCGGACGACATTGCGCTCGGGCAGGACGGTGCGCTCTACGTCTCGACCGGCAACCACGTCCTGCGTTGCACGGGAGACGACTTCAACACGCGCACGGAGTTCGCGACGCTCGACGGCCCGGTCGGCGGGCTTGCCTGCACGCCGGACGGCCGGCTGCTCGCCTGCGTCTCCGGCGTGGGGCTGGTGGCGCTTTCGCCGGCTGGCGAGATCATCGGCAAGCTCGAAAGCGTCGGCGGTGAAAAGATTGCCTGTCCGCTGTCGGTGACGGTCGCGCCGGACGGGGCGATCTACCTGACCGACGGCTCGCGAAACAATCGGCCAGAGCATTGGCTGACCGACCTGATGCAGAACCGCGCCCCCTCGGGCCGGCTCATCGCCTGCAATTCCTCGCTCGGCAGTGCGAGCGTGCGTGCGGACAAGCTCGCATGGCCGCTCGGCTTGGTCGTATCCGGCGACGGCAAGGAGGTCTGGGTCGCCGAATCCTGGACCCACCGCCTGACCGCTTTTTCACGCACGGGTGACGACAGGCGCGTGATCGTCAAGAATCATACCGGCTACCCGGCGCGTCTTGCCCGAGGCGCGAACGGTGAGGTCTGGATGGCCTTCCTCGCGCTGCGCACGCAATTGACCGAATTCGTCCTGCGCGAGCGGGCATTCTGCGAAGAGATGATGCTGACGGTGCCACCTGAGCTTTGGATCGGGCCGGCGCTGGATGGCCGCCTCAATCCGCGCGAACCGACCCAGATCGGCCGCATCAAGAAACTCGGTATCCAGAAGCCGTGGGCGCCGCCGCGTTCCTATGGTCTCGTCGCCCGGCTCGACGACAAGGGCGCGGCGACCGAGACGCTGCACAGCCGGGTCGATGGTCGGGTTCATGGAATCACCGCCGTCCGCCCGATCGGCTCGCGCGTGCTGGCGGTGTCCAAGGGACGCGATTGCCTCGTCGAACTGCCGCCTGGTCGCGGCATGCAGGAAGGATGAACGCCATGCCGGCGGAACAACAGGCAGGGACCCCGCTGCTTCAGATCGTCAATGGCAGCAAGGTCTATGGCGGTCTGAACGCCATCGATGGTGTCAATTTCGATCTGCGGCCGGGCGAAATCCACGCGCTGCTAGGAGAGAACGGCGCGGGGAAATCGACGCTCTGCAAGGCGATTGCCGGTGCGATCGTGCTGACCTCCGGCGACTACCTGATCCAGGGACGCAAGGTTTCGTTCGCCTCGCCAAAGGAAGCGCTCGAGGGTGGGGTCGCGATGGTCTACCAGGAATCCAGCCTGGTCCCGTCGATGACGGTGGCGCAGAACCTTGAACTCGGCATGGAGAAATGGGTCACGGTCTACAGCAAGATCAACATCGCGGCGACCCAGTCGCTGCAGTCGATGAACTTCAACGTCGACCCGCTGGTGCTGGTGGAGAATCTCGGAACCGCCAAGCGGCAGATGGTCGAAATCGTGCGTGCGGTTCGCCACAACGCCCAGGTCTTCATCTTCGATGAGCCGACCGCATCGCTGACCCCTGAAGAGACCCAGCACCTGTTCCATCTTCTCAACACCCTGAAGGAGAAGGGCGCCGGGATCATCTTCATCTCGCATGCGCTGGAAGAAGCATTGAACATCGCGGATCGCATCACCGTGCTGCGCGATGGCAAGCTGGTCGCCACCGTACCGGCGAAGGACGTCACGCGTGACGCCCTGGTGCGGATGATGGTTGGCCGTGAGGAAACCGCAGCGCAGTACGCGACCCACGGGGCTGATCCGGATGCGCCGAAGCCGCATGCCTCCCGCGGTGAGAAGGTGCTTTCGGTCGAGAACGTGACGATGGGCAGCATCGTCAAGAACATGTCGTTCTCGGTGTTCAATGGAGAAGTCGTCGGCATCTTCGGGCTGGTCGGGGCAGGACGCTCCGAGATCGCGCAGATCGTCAGCGGCGCGCGCAAGCGCAACTTCCTGCGCGGCGGGATGATCTATCTGCGGGACAAGCCGATCCGCTACCGGGTGCCGCGGCAGGCGGTGCGCGACGGAATCGCCTACATCACCGAGGATCGCAAGGTCGACGGTTTCTTCGAGACGATGACGGTGGATCAGAATATCTATCTTGGCTATCTGTCGTCGCCGCGCGTCAAGCGGTTCCTTTACTCCGCGCGCGAGATGAAACGGATCGCCGATCAATGGATCTCGGCGCTCTCGATCTCTGCATTGAAGCGGACGCTGAAGATTGTCGAATATTCCGGCGGCAACCAACAGAAAGTCGTGGTGGGAAAGTCTCTGGCCCAGGAGCCTACGGTGGTCATCTTCGACGAACCGACGCGTGGTGTCGATGTGAGCGCCATTCCACAAATTCACGAGGCGATTCGCAGGCTGGCGCGCGAGAACAAGGCGGTTGTCGTTATTTCTTCCTATCTGCCGGAGATTCTGGCTATCTCGGATCGGATCCTGGTCGCTCGCGGCGGACGTATCGTCGAGGAAATGGCACGGGCTGATGCGACCGAGGACAAGATCATGTACGCGGCCATTCATTGAAGGAGGGCCTTTCATGAGTCCTTATCAGCGGCCTCCCCATTGGAAGGACATGACGCGGGACGGCAATGAGGACGATCCGGAGTCCCGTCGCCTGATGAGCGAGAGGATCGCAAGCGAGATTCGCAGCGCGGTGCTGAGCGGCGAGATGCGGCCAGGCACGCGGATTCGGCAGGAGCTTCTTGCGGCCCATTTCGGAGCCAGCCGCATTCCCGTGCGCGAGGCGCTGAAGCAGCTCGAGAACGAGGGGCTCGTCGTGATGGCGCCGAACCGTGGCGCCTGGATTGCGGACGTCAATTCGGAAGAATCGATCGAGATCTACAAGATCCGTGAAGCGGTCGAGCCGCTTGCCATCGGCGAAAGCGTTCCAAATCTGACCGACGAGGATATCGAGACTCTTGACCGCATTGTGCGCGAACTTGAGCAGGTCACCACGCTCGAGGAGTACATCCAGCTTGATCGGGAGTTTCATCTACGGACCTATTCGCGGGCGCGGATGCCGCAACTGCTCGCGATGGTCGAACGCTTCTGGAACAGCACGCAGCATTTCCGGCGACAGTTTGTGAGCGAGACCTATGCCAAGGACGGGTTTCCGTTCTCCGATCCCCAGCATGTCCTGATCATGGACGCGATCCGGGCGCGCGATGTCGAAGCTGCACAGGTGTTGGTGCGTCTCCACATCCGGCGCACGCGCGTTGTCATTCAAGCAAAAGAGAGTGGGGCGGCCCAGCCGCCCCTTGCAAGCCGTGCCGCGCTTCCGCATGCGCGTCTCGGCTCGGTCTATCGAGGAAAAAGTGCCAATGAGTAGTGGCGGCGAACGCCTTTTGCCACGGTTCCTGCTGCGCCAGGTGGCGGCGGGCTATAGCGGCCGCCGGCCCGGACGGGGCTGCCATCGTTGCGACAGTGGTGGCAAGCGGCGATGACTGTCGACCTGGATTCCGTGTCGCGTGCACGCGCTTACGAGGAAGCCGCGGGCCGGCTGCGCGCGCGGCTCGGGGAATCGGTCGCTCCGCCCGATCCCGGAAGGCGGACGGCGCTTGATCTGTTTCGAGCCGCGCCGCGCGAGGCGCCGGCCGTGTTCTATTTCGATGCGACGCAGACCTATGCCGATATCGATCGGCTCAGCGACCGGCTCGCCGCCCGCTTCGCGCAAAAAGGAGTCGGGCGCGGCGATCGGGTCGCCGTCATTCTTCAGAATGTGCCGCAGTTCGTCATCGTCAGCGTAGCGGCCTGGAAGGTCGGGGCCATCGTCGTCAGCCTCAACCCGATGTACCGCACGCCAGAGCTTCGCAAGCTGTTCGGGGATTGCGAGCCGAAGGCGGTGATCTGCCACGACGATCAATGGGAGAACGTTTTCCTGGCCGCCGGTTCGGTCGATTCCGAGCTGGTGTTCTGGACCGGCGCTCGGGAATTCCAGCTGCGAAACGATGTCCGGGTGCTGCCGGTGCCGGGCGCAGCTCCGCAGGCCCGGGCGCTGGCGACGGTTTTCGCCGAAAATGCAGCAGCACCACCGGCACCGGTTCTGACGTCCGACGACATCGCCCTTCTCTTGTATACCTCCGGAACCACGGGCGTTCCAAAGGGCGCCATGCTCACGCATCGCAATCTGGTGGCGACCGCGTTGATCTGTTGCGATCATTTCGAATTGAACGGCACGTCGTGCATCTTTGGGGTCGCGCCGCTGTTCCACATCACCGGCTTTGAAATCCAGATGGTCGCGGCGTTTGCCGCGCGTGCAGCGATGGTGCTGACCTATCGCTTCCAGCCCCAGGTCGCGCTCGATGCCTTCCTTGAATGGCGGCCGACATTCATCGTCGGTGCCATCACCGCGTACATCGCGCTGATGAACCAGGCTGACGCAACGAGCCAGCATTTCGAGAGCTTCGTACATATCTATTCCGGCGGCGCGCCGATCGCGCCCTCGGTCATCGATGCCTTTGCGAAACGGTTTGGACGGGCGATCCGCAGTTCCTATGGAATGACCGAACTGACCTCTGCAAGCCATCTTGCGCCCAACGAAGGTCGGATTCCGGTCGATCCCGACTCAGGCGCGCTGTCGATCGGCAGGCCGACTTCGGGCGTCGATGCGATCGTCGTCGACGACGAGCGCCGCCCGCTCGGACCCGGCGCGCATGGCGAGGTGGTTGTGCGTGGCTCAGGTGTGATGGCCGGCTACTGGAGGAAGCCGGCGGAAACCGACGAGGTGCTGACCAACGGCTGGCTGCATAGCGGCGACGTCGGCTTCTTTGACGAGAGCGGCTGGTTCTACCTCGTGGACCGCAAGAAGGACATGATCTCCGCCTCCGGCTTCAAGGTCTGGCCGCGCGAAGTCGAAGACGTGATCTATGGCTTTCCGGGCGTGCGCGAAGCAGCCGTCGTCGGCGCCGCCGATCCCTATCGCGGCGAGACGGTGGTCGCCTTCGTCTCCGCTCAACCCGGCACCGTGATCGATGTTGCTGCGCTCTCGCGCTTCTGCCGCGAGCGACTGGCGGCCTACAAGTGCCCGGTCGACATTCGCGTGCTGGACGATCTGCCGAAGACGGAATCCGGAAAAATCACCCGAAACACGCTCAGGGACGGCCTACGCGGCCGGTAAGGAGAATCTACATGGATATCACCCAAAGCGAGCGCAGCCAGCAACTGGCCGCGCGTCTCCAGCGCTTCATGATGGAGCACATCTATCCGAATGAGCGCCGATACTATCAGGAGGCCGAGCGGCTCGGGCCCTGGGCTGTGCACCCGGTTGTCGAGGAACTGAAGCCGCTCGCACAACAGGCCGGCCTGTGGAACCTGTTTCTACCCGCTCACGAGGACGGGCTGACCAATCTCGAATATGCCCCGCTGTGCGAGATCATGGGGCGTTCGCATCTTGCTCCCGAGGTCTTCAATTGCAGTGCTCCTGACACGGGCAACATGGAGACCATCCTGCGCTACGGTACGGAGGCGCAGAAGGACCGCTGGCTGAAGCCCTTGCTGGCCGGCGAGATCCGTTCTTCCTTTGCGATGACGGAGCCCGACGTCGCCTCGTCCGACGCGACCAATGTGGCCAGCTCGATCGTCCGTGATGGCGACGATTACGTGATCAACGGTCGCAAATGGTACACCACCGGCGCCACCGATCCGCGATGCAAGATCATCATCTTCATGGGGCAGACCGATCCGCAGAATCCGGATCGTCACAAGCGTCAGTCGATGATCCTCGTGCCGAAGGAGACGCCCGGCGTGCATGTCGTCCGTTCGCTGCCCGTGCTCGGCTTCTACGGCGTACCGGATCGTGCATCCGAGGTGATATTCACCAATGTACGCGTGCCGGCCGCCAACATGCTGCTCGGCGAGGGGCGTGGGTTCGAGATCGCGCAGGGTCGGCTCGGGCCCGGACGCATTCATCATTGCATGCGGTTGATCGGCCTCTCCGAGCGCGTGCTCGAGCGCATGTGCCGGCGCGCGCTGAAACGTGTCGCCTTCGGCAAGCCTCTCGCCGAGCAAACCGTGACGCTCGAGCGGGTGGCCGAAGCGCGCATGAAGATCGACCAGGCGCGGCTGCTGACGCTCAGAGCTGCCTACATGATGGACACGGTCGGCAACAAGGCAGCGCGGCAGGAAATCGCGATGATCAAGGTCGTTGCGCCGAACATGGCGCAGACCATTGTTGACTGGGCGATCCAGGCGTTCGGGGGAGGCGGCACCAACAACGACCATTTCCTTTCGGCAGCGCTCGCGACGACGCGCTTGTTGCGACTGGCCGACGGCCCCGACGAGGTCCACCGCAACCAGATCGGCAAGCTCGAATTGCGCCGATGGCTCAACGTCGATCCCGCACGGACCGGCGGCGGCGCGGATCCGTTGTCGCCCGATGAATCCGAATCCTGGTCCGAAGGCGGCTTGTGGCCGCGCCCGAAAGATTTGCCATAGGCGGGTTGGGAAGGGGCTGGAGCCGGAGCGCATCGGCTCCAGCGCTGATCAACAAAAGGAGAGTTGTGAGCGATCTCACAGGGGGATGTCGAGTCCTGCACTAGTCAGGACTCTCCCAGAACCAACGGAGGTTCGCATGAAGCTCCTGATGATCGCCGGCCTGACCGCCCTCGCGCTTTTTCTGGCTGCGACGAATGTCCCGAGATCGCATCCATCGTCCGTGAGCCACACATCGGTGGCAGGGATGCCCGCTGTGCAAGAACAAGACAAGCTGCCGGTTGAAGATTTCGACGATCGATCGCTGGTGTTTCCGAGGGGAACTCAGCAATAGAGAGAATGGTGCCGTCGCATCCGAACGCATTCGGTTCGGGATGAGCGGGCTGGAAATCGTCTGGCGTTGAACAGCGCAACGCGTCGGACGGGTTGTTCGCTTGCGCAGCCCCCGTCGCGCGCTGTGTTTCAAAAACTCATGAAGATCGGGTTGATCTCAGCGGGATCGCCGACATGTTCTGGGAATTGAAACGGCGCACCGTGGCGATCGACTATCAGAATTGCCAGTAGCAGCGCCAACACCGCAGCGATGTAGATGAGCAGTGGCGACGCGTCCCGGCTGGTGGGATTGCGATCCCGCGGCGGCAACACGCGAGAATGCCAAATGCGCGAGATGAACTGCAGATATGCTTTCGGATGTATTTGCATGTTCGACCTCGATTGTGAGGCGCCTTTACCAAGACTGCGACCGCGTGGGCCGCTCTTCAAGGCGCCGCTTGTCGCACCCCAAACCGAATACGAGCTCCCTTGTTGATTACTGGTGAAATGGGCACGTTGTTGCCAAGGGCCAAGCCCGTCGCCCATGGACACGCCAGATTTCCAGAATGATCGCCGGCGGGGCCGATGGACGCCAGGGGAGCACTTTGGCCGGGCAGCAAAAACGGGCAGAATGGCTTGGGGGCTGCGCTGCGAGTGTCTCCGACGGCCATGGATTTGATTTTGCGTCTCGCCACGTTCCTTGTAACAGCATCGCTGCTTCTTGCGCTGCAACCCGCGCAAGCGCAATTGGCCGGACACGGCGGACCTGTCCGCGCGATCGCCGTTTCAGGCGATGGCAGGACGGTTCTGTCGGGCAGCTTCGACACTGCGGCGATCCGATGGTCGCTGGCAACCGAGTCCGCGGATCAGGTCCTTCGCTTCCATTCGGGTGCGGTGAACGCGGTCGCCTTCCTCGGCGATGGAAGAATGGCAACGGCGGGTGCGGATGGCCTGATTGCCATCTGGACGTCGGGCCGGCCGCAGCCGGACCGGGTTTTCGCGGACCATACGGGACCCATCGTCGGGCTCGCCGTTTCGCCCGATGCATCCAAGCTCGCATCCGCCTCGTGGGACCATACCGTGCGGCTCTCGTCGTTGTCCGACGGAGGCTCGCGCGTGCTGCAAGGTCACTCGCAAAACGTGAATGGCGTGGCCTTTGCCCCCGACGGACAGTCGCTGGTGAGCGTGGGCTACGATCTGACGGTGCGGATCTGGCGCCTGCCGGACGGCAGCGCCGAGGTCGTCACGGTGCCGTTGCCGCTGAATGCCGTGGCCATCTCGCCTGACGGCGAAATCGTCACCGGCGCAGCGGACGGCAAGCTGCGCATGATGACGGCCGACGGCAAGGCAAGCGGCGAGGTCACGGCCGGCGCCACTCCGATCGTCGCCTTGGCAGTCTCGCATGACGGCGCCTTGATCGCCGCGGCGGCCATTGACGGCACGGTGGCGATCGTCGATCGCAAGGCGCGCAGCGTGCTGCGCACGCTCGCCGGGCTGGGCGGGCCGGTTTGGTCGGTGGCATTCCTGCCCGATGGCGTGACGCTCCTGACCGGCGGCGCCGACGGCAAGATCAGGCGCTGGAATGCACTGACTGGCGCGGCGGCCGGATCGAACGTGGTGGGCACGCCGAGGGACCCGCTCGCCGCTTATGGCGGCGATCACGGCGCCGAAATCTTCAGGGCCTGCGTCGCCTGCCACACATTGTCGGAGACGGAGGTGCAGCGCGCCGGTCCCACCCTTGCCGGACTGTTCGGTCGGAGGATCGCCTCGCTGCCGGGCTATCGCTTCTCCGAAGCACTCAAGACGATGGACATCGTCTGGACGCCGGAGACCGTCTCAAAATTGTTCGAGATCGGGCCGAACGCCTATACGCCCGGCACGAAGATGCCGGAGCAGCAGATCGGCTCGGCCGAAGATCGCCGCGCGCTCACGGACTTCCTGGCGCGTGCGACGTCGAAATAGCCCGAGTTGGCGCTAGCCGCCTTGCGGCGTCCTCAAGCGAAGATATGAGGCTTTAATACCCCGGCCATTGCTCCACTGGAATTTTCGTCAGCTCCGGGTTCTCCTTGAGCATGCGGGCGATATTAATGCTGGGATGTTCCTTGAGCGCTGCCACGACGCACTGGTTGACGTATTTGCGGCGGGACAGCCACTTGATCTTCTTGCCCTTCGCCTCGGCCTTGCAGGCGACGACCGCCTGCTTGAGTGCAACCTTTTCGGCTTTGGTAAGAGCGGCGGCCTCGACGGCTGTGCCGCCAAGGGAGGTGGTGACAAGGCACGTCGACAGAACCTTCATGAATCGAGGCATGCGGCTAGTCCTTGTTCTCGCGTTGACGCAGGTAGTCATCCGTCGTTCGTGGCGGCGCGCGTTCCGGCACGTCCTGGATCGGATCGAACTGCTGTTCGCTCATGACGATGACCCGGCAATCGGCGCACATCCGCAAGGCCTCGGTCCGGCGGTCCCCGGCAGGGTACATCCAATGCCGTCCCTCGAGTTTGGTCGCGATCCGATCGATCGTGCTCTTGACGCCGAACGGCGTGCCACAGCGAATACACAGGGCAGGTTCTTCTTCCTTGATCACCCGCGCCGGCGCGCGTCTTGCCCGGAAATCGATCTGCGGGGCGAGCCTGATGACTTTTTCAGGACAGGTGCTCTGACACAAACCGCACTGCACGCAGGCGTCCTCCACGAATTTGAGGACAGGGCGGTCGGGATCGGCGCGGAGCGCGCCGGTTGGGCAGGCCGAAACACAGGACAGGCACAGCGTGCAACCGGCGACGTCGACGGTGATCGCACCGATAGGTGCACCCTCAGGCAAGGCGATCACGTCAACCGGCTTGGGGGCGAGGCGATGCAGTTCGCTCAAGCCGAAGCGAAGCAGATCGCCGCGTTTGCCGACCGTCAGGAAAGTCGCGGGATTTTCGAGGCCGGCGAGGGGGCCAATCCCCGTCAGTTGCTCGGCCAGAGTGTCGGGATCGTCGGTTTCGATCGTGCTCACGCGGCGGCCGTCAAATCCGAGTCCGGCGAGAATGGTCTCGGCCATCCGGATCGTCAGCAACGATCCGGTCACGTCGTGTCGTGGCTTGGCGCGCAGCAGGAGCCGCACGGCAGCCGCGCCATAGCCGAAGGCGCCGATGATGGCTTCCAGGCCGACCTGCGTCAGCTCGTTGACGGCGAGGGGAAGCACATTGGCCGGCAATCCGTCGCCATGGCGGGCGAGCGCATCGATCAGCGGCGTGCCGTGCTGGCTGTCATGCAGCAGCAGGACCGGATGTGTGCCGCCGGCCTCGCGATAGGCGCGCAACATGGCGCGGAGGATCTGCAACTGGGTATCGGCGGGTGGCAGCGCGTAGGATGCCGCTCCGGTGGGGCAGGCGGCCGCACATTGCCCGCAGCCTGCGCACACCTCCGCGTTGACTGCGACATGGTCGCCGTCCGGCGTGATCGCGCCGGTCGGGCACAAATCGAGGCAGCGATGGCATCCGATCAGCTTCGAGCGGGAATGCGCGCAGAGGCTGGGTGTGAAGTCGACATATCTCGGCTTGTCGAAGCTTCCGACGAGATCGCGGGCGGCGAGCACCGCACGCAGCATGGCCGCGGGATCTCTCGGATCCGCGCGGAGATAGCCGTCTCGCAGATCGTGTGCGGGAAACAGAGGCGGCTCGCCGGAGAGGTCGAGCACGAGATCGCAGCGCGAGATCGCGCCGTTGCGCGGGGCTTCGAACTCGAAGCGGGCGCGTGAGGACGGGCGTGGCTGCGCGTAGTCGTCGATCGCGAGCTCGAAGCCGCCAAAGTGCCCCCGCGCATTGCGGATCGTGCCCTGCACGATCGGGAACACGGCCGCGGCAGGCGGCACGACGTCCGCCGGCTTCCTGAGCATGACCGTGACGTCGAGATGGTCCGCCAGCAGCCGGCCAGCCTCGATCGCGGTCTCGTCGCGCCCATAGATCAGGATGATGCCATCGCTCGACAATGTGACCAGCTGATAGTCCGGCGCGGGAACCGCGGCCGCTGCAAGCAGCGCCGCCATCTTCGGGCCCGCCTTCGCGCCGTCGCGCGACCAGCCCGCCGTCTCGCGGATGTTGACGAAGCTGATCGGGCCGGCGCGTTCGCCCATCTCATTGGTGAACTGGCCGGCCTGCTGCGTGCAGGCGACGGTCAGCGGGCCGTCGGCTTTCGCGGCGTTGCGGAAATCTTCGAGCTCGGCGCCGCAGAGATGACGATGGCTCCTGATCTCGCAGTTGGGACATCCACGCTGGATCGCGGCCACGTCAAGGCGCATCGTGTCTTCACACGAGCAGATCAGGACGGTCTTCGCTGGCTGCTCCAGGTCGATCCCTCCGCGGGTGCGGCGCCGTCTTGCGGACTCGCGCCATTCCTTCACCTCGTATAGATATTCACTATCGGAAGGAAAAGGAAAGTGGAGGACGGCCCTTGCGGTCGACCCCGACCAGCCGCGTCTCCGTGACGGAAGCGATCCATCTGCCGCCGCCATTCACGCTCGTCCGGTTGCGTGAGAGCGGAGACGCCTTTGCTCACGCTTGCCGCATTGCACCTAAAAGCGGTGCCGGCACGCTGGTGTATGTCGGGCGGTTCGATCTTGCCGAATTCGCTGTGGTGCTCGAGCCGGGCGAGCCCTTGGCCACCGCGCGGCGCGCCTTCTATGCCGGCATGGTCGCGCTCACCGACGCCCTGCGCGCCTATGCGCCGCCGCACAAGACGGTCGCGATCGGCTGGCCCGACACCGTCGCGATCGACGGTGGGCTGGTCGGCGGCGGACGGATGGGATGGCCGACGTCAGCGCGCGAGGACGAGCCGCCTGCCTGGCTGGTGTTCGGCGCCATGATCCGGACGGTCGCAATGGCCGATCAGGGACCGGGCGTCCATCCGCTCGCGTCCGCGCTGGATGAGGAGGGGTTTGGCGAAGCGGGAGCCGTGCAGGTGACCGAGAGCTTTGCGCGGCACCTGATGCGGGCGATCGATAGCTGGCAGACCGACGGCTTTGGCAGCCTCGCGCGCGACTATCTCAGCCGGATCCCCCGCGAGCGGCGAACCGTGCTGCGGATCGATGACGGCGGCGATCTCCTCACGCGCCGCGTCGGTGCCGACAGGATTGAACGCAGCGTACTCGTCAAGGCACTCGGAACGCCGTCCTGGTTCGATCCGAAGCTCGGAGGGCCGCGGCTATGAAACTGCTCCGCAGCATCGCGCTCGATCCCTCCGACACCTTCGTATTCGATGTGGCGGCCGAGCCGGGCGAATGGGCCGTCTCCGGCGCCTTCCGCTTCTGCGATCAGGATCCGACGAAGCTGACCGGCAAGGCCCGCGTCGCGTTCCGCAGTGGCTTCCTTGGGGTGCAGTCCTGGGGCTGGTCGACGCTGGTGCAGATCGTGCCTGCCACCGAGAACGATTGCAGCGCGCTGATCGACCGCCTCGCGAGGCAATTGATCGATCGCTTCGGTGCGCCGGATCTGGCGACCGCGCGGGTGGCGGCGGAAGAGGAGGTCGCCTTCGCGCAGTCGCTCTGCAACCATCCGGTCAGCTCGCTCATTGCCGTTCACCGTTCGGTGAGCGACGGCGAAGTCCGGGAGTCGTTCCGCAGGCTGCAACTGCGCCAGGGTCAGGGACACAGCAAGGCGTTCTCGTTCATGGAAGTCGAAGACGATGTCGAGCCTGACGGTGATCTCAAGCTTGCCGATATGAGTGGGGAGTCGCGGCACCGATGAATGATTTCTGGATCGCGTGCGGCCACCATCTGCTCGATCGCGACGAGAGCGGGGGGCTTTGCGTCACCGACGAGTTCCTGAAGGCCTATTTTGTTCGTCCGGAGCTGGTTCCGCCGGACGAAGCATGCCCGGTCGAGCGGCGGCTGCACCGCGCGCTGCTCGCGGCTCCCCGCAGGCCGGTCGGCGCGGAAGAGATTGACGCGATCGTCGATGCGGATGCTCGGGAGAACTGGCGGCTCGTGCTTGCCTTCCGCGATCTCCTCCTGCGGCATCCGACGCTGGAGCAGGCCTATCTTGCAACCGTCCGGTCCGGGACGAGCGATTTGCCGCCGCTGTTTGTCAATCAGCTCGTGCACGTGATCCTGCGCAATGCGCTCGATGGCTGCGATGATCCGTTCGTGCTGCGCGCAGCCGAGCTGTTCTTCCGCCCGCAGCGCATCCTGCCGCAGGAGCAGGCCCTGCTGCTCGGTGATGAAGAGGTCGTCGGGGGACAGACTCCGACCCCGGTGCTCTCGCTGATGTCGATGCTGGGGGCGTTGACCGATGCCGAGCTCGACGTCTTGCGCGAGGACAATGCCGGCGATTACTGGCGCCGGAGCGATCAATTCGACATGGCATTCGACCTCACCGCAGGCGGCCGCGGGCCGGCGGCGCTGGCGCAGGCGATGGCGGGCTGGATCTCCCATCTGCTCGGGATCGACGTCAGCATTGAGCCGCTGCGCGAACTGCGTGATGCACGTCTCACCTGGTATGTCGGGCTCGACGCCGATGCGACCAGGCTCGGCGACCGTCTCTGGCATGGCGAGCAGCTCGACGACCGCAGCGCCGGACGCGTGCTCTCATTGTTCCGCCTGACGTTTGCGGACGCCAGCGTGGCCGCAGACGAGATGCGGGGCGAGCCGGTCCATCTCATTCTGTCGATGAACGCCGATCAGAAGCTGCGGATGAAGCCGCAGAACTTGCTGACGGGGCTGCCGGTCAAACATCTGGAGATGGCGACATGAGTCGGGCCGCGCTGCCACTTGTGCGTGTTCCCGTCGGCGTCGTGGTGGAACGGCACCAGGCGGACTCGCCGTGGACCGATTTCGTCTGGCGCGCGGTTGCCGTTCTGCCCGACGAGCCGGACACCAAACCCTGGACGGTGCTTCGCGACGAGAACGGGACGACGCTGTTTTATGCCGGCAGCGCCACGGTCGATCTCTATGGTTCCGAGACGGCGCGCTATCGCGACAATCTCGCCTCGGGCAGTCCGGCCATCTGGGCCGTCTTGTCGCCGGCGGAAGGCGCCTGGCCCTACTCGGTGGCTGCCGCGACCGCCGATCCTTCGGAGGGCGAGGCGTTCACGGAGGCCGGTGCGAATCTGGTCGAGGCCGTCCCCATGCCGGAGATGCTGCGTGAGCAGATTGAAAGCTTCGTGGCCGAGCACCACGTCGAACGTGAGTTCTTCAAGCGCAAGCGACGGCGGGCCGATCCCGAGGCGCTCGCGCGCCGGCAGCATGAAGGCGGACACGAATGAGTGAGGACAAGTTCCTGACGCGCTGGTCCCGCCGCAAGCAGGAGGCAAAGGCGAACGCCACGCCACCGGATCCGGCAATGCGCGACGACATGCAGTCGCCGCCGCCAGCCGTCAAAGACGACGACGCGGAGTTCGACCTTGCGAGCCTGCCTTCGATTGACACGATTACCTCGACGACCGACATCACCGCGTTCCTGCGCAAGGGAATCCCGCAGGAGCTGACGCGTGCGGCGCTTCGTCGCGCCTGGAGCGCCGATCCCGTCATTCGCGACTTTGTCGGGCTTGCCGAGAATGCCTGGGACTTCAACGACCCGACCGCGATGCCGGGCTTTGGCCCGCTGGATTGCTCCGAGGCTGAGCTCACCGCACTCATCGACAGAATCGTCGGCGGCCTCGGCAAGCCGGCCGAGGCACCGCCCGAGCGTTCGGTTGAAGTCGCGGATTCTTCGCAGGAATTGCGCGAGGTCGAGTTGCCGGGCATCGGCGCCGAAGAAGCCGCGACCACGGGAACCGCACCTGATCCTGCTGCAACGCAACGAACGCTCACCGAAAGCTCCGACGGCGAACAGGTGCCGGTTGAGCGCCGCACGCACGGCAGCGCGCTGCCTCGCTAGGGACCGCGACGAAAGGCCATAGCCTCAGACTATGCAGCTGATTGACCCCCCGTTGGGCTGGGACTAGGCTTCGCTAGCGCTTTGTAAGAAAAGCAAAATCAGCACCCGGGACTTGGATGGAGGTCCACGTGCGCGATGCTGGCCTTGAGCGAGCCATTGACGCTGCCGGCGGCGTTGCAGAGCTTGCGCGCAAAATCGGCATCAGCCAGCCCTCTGTTTCGAACTGGAACAAGGTGCCCGCGCAACGGGTGATCGCCGTCGAAGCCGCCACAGGCATCTCGCGCGATCATTTGCGGCCTGATCTGTACAGCGAGCCGTTTTTCTCCGAAGAGCCGATCGATTCTGTCGATGTCGCGCGTGCGCAGGAATATCTGCTGCTCGCGACACTGTTGTCCGCTGCACCATCGAAGAAACTGCTCGATCAACTGGCTGCGTTGACCGCCGATGCCACGCCGCTTGGGCGCGCGCATGCCGCGCTGGCCGAATCCGCCGCCAATGCAGTCGCGGCGACGGTCGAACGCGAATATTTCGATCTGTTCACAGGTCTCGGCCGCGGCGAACTCTTGCCCTACGCCTCCTACTATCTGACCGGCTTTCTCAACGAGCGGCCGCTGTCGAGGCTGCGCGCCGACCTCGCTGCGTCCGGGATCGAGCGCATAGCGAACAATTCCGAGCCGGAAGATCACGCGGCTATCCTGTGCGAGATCATGGCAGGCTTCGCGGGAGGGCGTTTCCCGGCGCCGTTCGACACGCAGCGTGCCTTCTTCGGCAAACACGTCGCGCCCTGGATGGGGCGGCTGTTCGTCGACATCGAGCGCGCGGAGAGCGCCGTCTTCTATCGTGCGGTCGGTGCGCTTGGTCGCGCCCTTGTCGAGATCGAGACAGAAGCATTCACGTTCGCGAACTGACCTGCATCCGCAGGTCCAGGAGAGATGCGATGAGTGAAGACAGGACAACCACAGTCGGGCGCCGCGATTTCTTGCGCAAGGTCGGCGTCGGCACGGTGGGCGCGACCCTCGCAACGCCGCTGGTCGGGGCTGCGCAGGCTGACAGCGAAACCAACGATGAGAAGCGCAAGGCGCGCTACAAGGAAACCGATCACGTCAAGGCGTTCTACCGCGTCAATCGTTATCCGGCCAAGGGAGGTTGACCGTGCTGATCAAGCGAACAAACCAGCGTTCCCTGCGCCAAGGCTCCGCCGCCAGCTCCCTTGCAGATCAGGCCGGTGGCCTCGACCGCCGCAGCTTCCTGCGCAAATCCGGTCTTGCCGGCGGCGCGCTTGCCGCATTCGGCAGCTTGCCGCTCGGCAGCGTGCGCAAGGCGGAAGCCGCGGCGGCCGGTCCGCTCACGGCGGGAGCGACCGTGCGCAAGAGCATCTGCACGCATTGCTCGGTTGGGTGCACGGTGACGGCCGAGGTCTTGAACGGGGTATGGATCGGCCAGGAGCCGAGCTGGGATTCTCCGATCAATCGCGGCTCGCATTGCGCCAAGGGCGCCTCCGTGCGTGAGCTCGTGCACAGCGAGCGGCGGCTGCGCTATCCGATGAAGCTGGTGGGCGGGCAGTGGACCCGCGTCTCCTGGGACACCGCGATCAATGAGATCGGCGACAAGATTCAGGCTGTTCGTGAGAAGTCGGGTCCCGATTCCGTCTATTGGCTCGGCTCAGCCAAGATGACCAACGAAGGCGCCTACCTGTTCCGCAAGCTCGGCGCGTTCTGGGGCACCAACAATACCGATCACCAGGCCCGCATCTGCCATTCAACCACCGTCACCGGCGTCGCCAACACCTGGGGCTACGGCGCGATGACCAACAGCTACAATGACATCCGCAATGCGAAGACGCAGGTCATCCTGGGCGGCAATCCGGCCGAGGCGCATCCCGTCTCGCTGCAGCATCTGCTCGAGGGCAAGGAGCTGCAAAGGGCCAACTTCATCGTCATCGACCCGCGGCTGACGCGCACCGCCGCGCACGCGACCGAATATGTGCGGATGCGGCCGGGTACCGACATTCCGGTGCTCTACGGCATGATGTGGCACATCCTGCAGAACGGCTGGGAGGACAAGGAGTTCATCCGGCAGCGCGTCTACGGTTTCGACGACCTCAAGAAGGAGGTCGAGAAATGGCCTCCTGAGGAAGTCGAGCGCGTCACCGGCATTCCCGGCGAGCAGCTCAAGCGCGTCGCCAAGATGTTCGCCACCGAGAAGCCGGCAACGTTGATCTGGGCCATGGGCCAGACGCAGAAGACCGTCGGCACCGCCAATGTGCGGGCGAGCTGCATCGCGCTGCTGATGACCGGCAATGTCGGCAAGGCCGGCGCCGGCGCCAACATCTTCCGAGGCCACGACAACGTGCAGGGCGCGACCGATGTCGGGCTCGATATCGTCACGCTGCCGTTCTACTACGGCCTTGCCGAAGGCGCCTGGAAGCACTGGTCGCGGGTCTGGGAGGTCGACTATGACTTCCTGAAAACGCGGTTCGATTCCAAGCAGATCATGGAAACCCCCGGCATTCCGCTGACCCGCTGGTTCGAGGCGGTGACGTTGCCGAAGGAGCAGGTTGCGCAGAAGGACAACGTGAAGGCGGTGTTCGTGCAGGGACACGCCTCCAACAGCATCACCCGTATCCCTGAATCCCTCAACGGCCTGAAGGCGCTCGAGCTGCTCGTCATCGCCGATCCGCATCCGACGACCTGGGCCTCGCTCGCGGTCGAGGCGGGACGCACCGAAGGCGTCTACATTCTCCCGGTCGCCACCCAGTTCGAGTGCAAGGGGTCGCGCGTCGCTTCCAACCGCTCGCTGCAATGGGGCGAGCAGATCGTGAATCCGATCTTCGAGTCGAAGGACGATCTCGAAATCATCTATCTGATGGCGAAGAAGCTCGGCTTCGCCGATCAGATGTTCAAGAAGATCAAGGTCGAGAACAACCTGCCCGAGGCCGAGGACGTGCTGCGCGAGATGAACCGCGGTAGCTGGTCGACCGGCTATTGCGGACAATCGCCCGAGCGCCTCAAGGCGCACATGAAGAACCAGGCGAAGTTCGACATGCTGACGATGCGGGCGCCAAAGGATGATCCCGAGGTTGGCGGCGACTATTACGGCCTGCCTTGGCCGTGCTGGGGATCACCCGAGGTCAGGCACCCCGGCACGCCACTGCTCTACAACACCAATCTGCACGTGATGGACGGCGGCGGCACGTTCCGGCCGCGGTTCGGCGTCGAGCGTGAGGAGAAGCTGCCGGACGGCACGACGCGGAAGGTAAGCCTGCTCGCGGACGGCTCGTATTCGTTGGGGTCGGGAATCCAGGATGGCTATCCGGAATTCACGCTGGCGAGCCTGAAGAAGCTCGGCTGGGACAGCGAGCTCACCGAAGCGGAAATGGCCGTGATCAACAAGATCAATCCGGCCAATCCGGACACGGTGTCGTGGTCGCTCGATCTGTCGGGCGGCATTCAGCGCGTCGCGCTGGCGCACGGCTGCGTACCCTACGGCAACGGCAAGGCGCGCATGAATGCCTTCGGCTTGCCGGATCCGATCCCGGTTCACCGCGAGCCGATCTATACGCCACGCGTCGATCTCGTCGCCAAATACCCGACGCTGCCCGACGCCAAGCAGTTCCGGATGCCCAATATCGGATTCTCGGTGCAGAAGGCCGCGGTGGAGAAGGGCATTGCAAAGCAGTTTCCGCTCATCCTCTCGTCCGGCCGTCTGGTCGAATATGAGGGCGGCGGCGAGGAGACGCGCACAAACCCGTGGCTCGCCGAGTTGCAGCAGGACATGTTCATCGAGATCAACCCTGTTGATGCCGCCGATCGCGGTGTCAAGGACGGCGGCTGGGTCTGGGTCACCGGCGCCGAGAACAATTCCAGGGCAAGGATGAAGGCGCTCGTCACCGAGCGGGTCGGCAAGGGCGTCGCCTGGATGCCCTTCCATTTCGGCGGCTGGCTTGCGGGCAAGGATCTTCGCGGCAACTACCCGAAGGGCACCGATCCGATCGTGCTCGGCGAAAGCGCGAACACGATCACCACCTACGGATACGATCCCGCGACGGGCATGCAGGAGCCCAAGGTCACTCTCTGCCAGATCGCGGCGGCATAAGGGAGCAACGACGATGGCACGTATGAAGTTTCTCTGCGACGCCGACCGTTGCATCGAGTGCAACGCCTGCGTTACGGCCTGCAAGAACGAGCACGAGGTGCCTTGGGGCATCAACCGCCGCCGGGTCGTCACCATCGCCGACGGCAAGCCGGGCGAACGCTCGGTCTCGATGGCCTGCATGCACTGTACGGACGCGCCCTGTGCGGCGGTGTGCCCGGTGAATTGTTTCTATACCACCGCCGACGGCGTGGTTCTGCACTCCAAGGATCTCTGCATCGGCTGCGGCTACTGCTTCTACGCCTGTCCGTTCGGCGCGCCGCAATATCCGAAGGTCGGCAATTTCGGCTCGCGCGGAAAAATGGACAAATGCACCTATTGTGCCGGCGGTCCCGAGGCCGATGGCAGCAAGGAAGAGTACGAGAAATACGGCGCGAACCGGCTTGCCGAAGGCAAGCTGCCGCTGTGCGCGGAGATGTGCTCGACCAAGTCGCTGCTCGCCGGCGACGGCGAGATCATTGCCCAGATCTATAAAGAGCGCGTGCTGAAGCGCGGCTACGGCTCAGGCGCATGGGGCTGGAAGACCGCCTATCGCGAGACGATCGAGTCCTGACGACGACCTGGCGCGGGTCGCGTCGATATCGGGAGGACCTTATGGCGTGTTTTGCACGATGTGTTCGGCTCGTCATTGGCGTGGCTGGACTCCTGCTGCTCGTCTCCGCGGCTTCCCCGTCCGTAGCCCAGCAGGTCAACCCGACCGCAAGCGCGGTCAAGGAGCAACAGCTCCTGCAGGAACTGAACCGGGTGCAGGGACGCGTCAGCATACCCGACCAGCGCTCGGGCGTTCTCGAACAGCCGGCCGGCCGTGAATGGCGCGAGTTCCGGAACGTGACGCTGCGCTGGATCGGCGGCATCGCCATTCTTGGCATGCTCGCGGCGCTGGTCATCTTCTATCTCAGCCGCGGGATGGTGCGGCTGCAGAGCGGTCGTTCCGGCCGGACCATCGTGCGCTTTTCCGCATTCGAGCGCTTCGTGCACTGGATGACGGCGACTTGCTTCATCATTCTGGCGATCTCGGGGTTGAACGTCACTTTTGGACGTCCATTGCTGCTGCCGTTGATCGGCCACGAAGCGTTTTCCGAATGGTCGCAATGGGCGAAATATGTTCACAACTATCTCAGCTTCCCGTTCACCATCGGCGTCGTGCTGATCTTCCTGATGTGGATCGCCGGCAATATCCCGAACAAGGCGGATGTCGACTGGATCAAGCGCGGCGGCGGCATCGTCGGGCACGATCATCCGCCGGCCTATCGTTTCAACGCCGGCCAGAAGGCGATCTACTGGATCGTGGTCATCGGCGGAGGTCTGGTGGCAGCGACGGGATATGCGCTGATGTTCCCCTTCTACCTGTCAGGCATCGAAGGGATGCAGCTCGCGCAGATCGTCCACTCCATCGTAGCGATGCTCTTCACGGCAGTGATGTTGGCGCACATCTATATTGGAACGATCGGCATGGAAGGCGCGTTCGAGGCGATGGGAAGCGGCACCGTCGATGTCAATTGGGCCAGGGAGCACCACAGCCTCTGGCTGGAAGAGGAGAATGCGCGCGATGCTCGACCCCAGCCCTCCGTCACCGCGGCGGAGTAGGGGGGCGCGCAGCCGTTGAACGCGAACTTGCTACAGCCGTACGCCCGTCGTTGCAAAGGCCTGTGCGACCGGTTCTTGCACCCGGTTTAGCGCCAGGGCCCCGAATGCCGACACGACGACGGCGGCCACGCAGGCGAGCAAGAAGACTTTCATTGTCGTTCTCCCAAATCGATCGGGATGCAGTGGGAGTTTACACAAGATGACGCGTCGCGGACAGCGTTGTCCGGCGCGTGTGGGCGGCCATCGCTCAAGCCATGGGGCGCAAGCGGCGGCTTTCGGGACGCTGCACCATCGAGACGCCGCATCCCGCGTTAGGTTGCCTTGGCGACCAGCAGGTCGCGTGGAGCGTGGATTGATCGCGCATGTCGAGCTTTAATGGGATTCCTCAGGCGGTCCGGTCCCCTCAAGGATCGGGGGCAAAAAGAAAGAAATGAAATGAATGACTTAAGGTAGAGATTGTCGGTGACCCCGATGCTGGATTGGACTGGCTGATCCCAGGGTCACGGTAGATGATGTGTGCTCTCGGCACAGAGCGTGCGCTTCTAGACGTCAAAATGGCGCTCCCGCCTGCGCGCTTGCTGAATTGGGTTTGATTCAGATCAACCCACGATGCGCGTCGATGCTCTGTCTATCGTGTGAGGTACCGGGTCCAATGGGGAGCGCCGTGGCAGCCTGGAAGCACGCTTTGAGGGTCCTCCGCGCGACATTTATCGATGGCGACGCAAACAGCCGGAGCGCCACGCATGGGTCGATGCGGATTGCAGGATGCGTTTTGAGCATCGCGGTCGTGCTGACCTCGACGAACTGTCTCGCGATGGAGTTTTCCCGTGTCCAGGGGTGCTTTGGAGATGTCTTGAAGCTCAGTGGAGATATCAGGGATGGGGACTTTGTCCGCTTTCGCGGATATCTGGCGACTGAGCGTCGGGTCGTTGGCCTCGATCTCGATTCCCGAGGTGGGTCACTCTACGAAGGCTTCCGAATCGCCATGCTCGCGCACCAGAGGCAAATCGCCAGTTACGTTTCCGGAGAATGCGACTCGGCATGCGCTTTCATTTTCCTGGCGAGCAGGAAGCGTTATGTGGCGCCAAATGCCAAGATCGGCGTCCATTCGGTTTCCAATTTACACGGCAACGAGGACAGTCGAACGATTCGTGACACGATCAAGCTTGCGAGGTTGTCGGCCAAGCTCCGTATTCCTCCGTCGGCCATCGGCAGGATGGTCATGACTCCGCCGGGAAAGATCTCCTATTTGAACAAGGAGGAACTCGCTTCGCTGAAGGTCATGGAGCGGAATCCGTTTGATCGCACGGCGACCGCGGAATCAAGGAGTGGCTCCATGTGCGGCGCGGCGCCCTCGAAGAGCGCGTCGGAGGAGCAACGTCCGATGCGGAACGCCGCCGGCTCGAAGGGAAGCTAGGGCGCTGGTTGAGCGGGCTTTGGCGCCGAACCGGCTCGTATAGCCCAATTGGGTCAGTCAAGCCGTCGCACGTGACCCTGACTGCTTGGCACAAGCTGCACTGGTCTCTCCATTCCACCGCGATCTACAATCGCAGCCATGGGGTATACCAGCGACAGATTTCGGCGAGTGCGTGGCGCAAGCCAGCCGGCTGGCGCTCGCAATTGGCTGCGTCGCTGGCTTGAAGAGGCCGACGGCGATATTGCCTTCAAGGTCGTGGTCGTGACGGCCGGGATGCTGTCGACCGCGGCGATCGCCTTTGGATTGCTATCGTCCTGAGCGCGCCTCTTGTTTGCCGCGCGTGATGCTGGAATTGTCGTTCTGAGGTGCTCCGCCCGTGAAGCTCTGACAAGATGAGATATCGTCTTCAGCACGACACGGATCATTCCCGGCGGCAATGAATGCACTTCGAATTAGCTGAAAAATCGAGCGGACGTCGAGACCGTCTGGCGGCCAAGTTGGGCGTCGGGACCTGCGCCGCGACCTTCCTGTTTTGCTGCGCGCAACAGACGGCCGCGCTGCCGCTGACGCCTTTCCGCTATGAAGCCCAGGCTCAGCGGCATTGCCCCGGCGATAGCGTGGTCTGGCTCGATTTTCGGCGCGGACGCTACTACCTCAAAGGGCAAAGCCGCTATGCCAGGGGCTTCGATGGCGGCTTCGTGTGCAGGAATGAAGCGCGCGAGAGCGGCTATCGGCGTTCGCTGCTCGGCCTTCGGTGACATCACCGAAGGCCGGCCTGTCACGTAAAGCCGGCACTACCATCCGTCATAGTAGCGTGGCCGAGCGTAATAGCCGTAGCCTCCGCCCGGCGGGCAATAGTCGTAGCCATAGCCGCCGCCATAGCCGTATCCACCGCCATAGTAGGGATACCCGCCATAGTAGGCCGAGCTTGCGATGGCTCCGCCAACGATCGCACCGGCGGCTGCAGCGCCCCAGCCTCGATAGCCCCATCCACGATAGCCTCCCCAGCCGCCGGTGCCGCGCCAACCGCGATAGCCCCAGCCGCCGCCGCGCCAGCCGCCCCAGCCGCCCCAGCGCACCTGAAGGGCGGTGTTGCTCTCGACCATGCCCTTCATGGCCGCGACGTTGGTCGGCAACGGGGCCGCCTGGCTCGCGCCAATGCCGACCATGCTCGCAAGCAGGATCAAGGCCGGCAGGGTCTTGGTGTTCTTCATGACGTCCTCCACATCGGGGTGACACAGGCAGTCGCGACCGAAAGGCAGCCAAATCGAGAGCGGCTTTCCGATCCATGAGGACGCCGAGCCTGTCAGCCGCGGCCGGCCCGAAGCTTGATTTGAATCAAAGTGGCAAGAGGGCGGTGCGGACGATTGATCCTGCGCCTGGGACAATTGCCGCGGATAGGCAGGACGCCGCCTGATGGGGCGCGATCGCGCTCGTGATCCCGAGCGCGAATGCATCCCGGCGAAGTCGGAGCGGCCCCCGATTCCTGCCCCCGAACCGGGCCGCTTCCTCGGTGAAAGTCCGGACGCGTCACGCTTGATCTGAATCAAGCCGTGCGCAGCAAGGCGATGGCATCGCTTCCCGCGTAGCTGCTGATGCTCGATTCGAAAGCACGCTCTTGAAAACCCTTCGCCAGCTCGTGACCGGAGACGAGTTCGTCCAGCTCGCAATTCGCCTCGGATTGCTGGCACTGTTGATCTACTGGTCGTTCGTTCTGGTCAGCCCGTTCGTGCCGATCCTGGCCTGGAGCGTCGTGCTCGCGGTCGCGCTCTATCCCGTCTTCACCTGGCTCGCAGCAATGCTCGGCGGCCATACCGGCGTCGCGGCGCTCGTGCTGACCTTGATCTCTCTGGGAGTCGTCATCGGGCCGGCGACCTGGCTCGGAATTGGAGCGGTAGAGGGGGTGAGGGAGCTCGCCGAACAACTCGGCGCCGGCCACGTTGTCGTGCCGTCGCCGCCGCCCGAGATCAAGGATTGGCCGCTGATCGGCGGCCCACTCCATGAGATCTGGGATCGGGCGTCGACCAATCTGCGTGCCGTGCTGCGCGAGGTCGTGCCGCAACTGAAGCCGTTGGCCGGGACCCTGTTTGCATTTGCCAGCGATGCCGGGATCGGGATGCTGAAGTTTCTGCTGGCGGTCGTCGTGGCAGGGTTTCTGTTTCCCTATGGCTTGCAGCTTGCGGCGGCGTGCCGGAGCTTCCTGTCCCGCATCGTGCCGGAGCAGAGCGAGCACTTCCTCGACCTTGCAGGTGCGACCATCCGGGCGGTTTCCCGCGGCGTCATCGGCGTCGCCGTCCTGCAATCGCTGCTGGCCGGCATTGGCTTCAAGCTGGCGGGGATCCCGAGCGCGGGGCTGCTGGCGTTTGTCGTGATGCTGCTCGCGATCGTGCAGATCGGGGCGGCAATTGTGCTGTTTCCGGTCATCATCTGGCTATGGTCGGCCAAGGATTTCACGACCGCACTCGCCCTCACGTTCTTCTTCCTGGTCGTCGGCGTCCTCGACAATGTGCTGAAGCCGCTGGTGATGGGGCGGGGCCTGACCACGCCGGCGCTCGTCATCTTTGTCGGCGTGATCGGCGGCACGCTTGCCCACGGCATCGTGGGCCTGTTCATCGGTCCAATCATTCTCGCGGTCGCCTGGGAATTGCTCACGGCATGGATCCGGGACGACCGCGCCCGGCTGGCGGGAGAGCGATAATGCTGTTTCAGCTCCTCGTGGGATCGGCGGTGAGCGCGATCAATATCGCGATCCATTCGCTGTGGACCGTCGCGGCGATCGGGTTGCTTCGCAACGTTGCCTTGAGCGCGGCCGGCCGGGCGGGGCTACAGCTCAGCGGCGTGATGGTCGCAACCGCGCTTGCGCTGATGCTGGCTCACACGCTCGAGATCGTGGTGTGGAGCCTGGCCTATTGGGTGCTCGGCGCCGCGCCCGCCGGCAGCAATCTGCTGTATTTCGCCTTTGTGAACTACACCACGCTCGGCTATGGCGACGTCATCCCGGTCAAGCAGTGGCTGTTGATCGGACCGATGGCGGCCATGAACGGCATTCTCATGTTCGGGTGGTCGACCGCGGTCTTGTTCGAGGTGTTGCAAAAGACCATCGAGCGCCAGGCGGCGCTGACGAAATCTCCCTGACGTCGGCTAGTTGTCCAGCCTGGACAGCTGGTCGCGGTCGACCAGCATGATCTCGCGCTGGTTCGAGCCAAGGAAGTTGAGCGCGCCATAGGCGTGCAGCTTGGATAGCGCACGTGACACGGTTTCGAGCGTCAGTCCGAGATAGTCGGCAATATCACGCCGGCACATCGGCAAGGCGACGACGCCGACTCCGGTCAGCCGGCGATCCATTTCGAGCAGAAAAGCCGCAACCCGCTCCAATGCGGTCTTGCGGCCGAGTAGCAGCATGTGCTCCTCGGCATGCCGCAGGTTGCTGGTCGTCATGACCAGCAGGTTGCGAGCCAGGGCGAAATCGGAGTCGGCCACGCGTTCGAGGCTGATCCGCCTGATCAGGTGCACGTTCGTGTCGACGATGGCTTCCGCGGTAAAGCGATGGGTTTCGGCATTCTCGAGGCCGAAAATATCCCCGACGAGGTGAAAGGCACCGATCTGGCGGCGTCCGTCGGAAAGCAGCTTGTAGCTGCGGACCGCCCCCGAAACGACCTGGTAGACGTACTCTGCCGGCTCCTTCTCCCCGTAGATCTCGGTGCCTTTCCTGTAGTGGAATTCGCTGGTGATGCAGTTGGCGTGCCGGACGGTCAACCCACCGAGGATGCTCGGCACATTGGCCGGTCTGACATTGACGCGAGCGAACATGGACTAACTCTCTCGGGTAACGACTGGTGCAGCGTCCGCGGCGGCTCGAAATGCTTGTCCCGCGCGCAATGACTACGACGGAGTCCGGCCGGTCTCTATTGGTCTTGAGGTCATTGTCCTAAAGGACAGGGTGCGCGAAATGCGACAATTTGTTCGTAAATTGATGCGCACCGTCTTAGATCACTTTTCAATTTTCACGATGATAACCGGGTGCTAGCTTTCTAACTCGTTGGTCTCCGGCTCCGAACGCTATGGGCAAGGCAATTCGGCTCTCTGGCCTGGTCATCTTCCTGGCTGCGTTATTGGCGCCGGTCGGCCTCCAGGCGCAACAGATGCGCCCGCATTCCATGCTGGTGCTGGACCAATCCGATCGACGTGGCCCCTTCTACTACCAGGTGTTCGTTGGCCTGAGGGATGCGGTGAGCGCTCACGGGCACGCGCCGACCACCGTCTACACCGAAAGCCTCGATCTCAATCGCTTCGGCGGCGAGGCCTATCAGGAGGATTTCCGGCGATTCCTCGAGGCGAAATATCGCGATCGGCCGATCGGCGTGGTGGTCACCATTGGCGCGGCTGCGCTTGAGCTTGCGCTCCGCTGGCGCCCTCAGCTCTGGCCCGACACGCCGATCGTGTTTTCGCTGGTCGAAGAGGCTGATTTCAAGCGATTGCAGCCGCCGGCCCATGTTACCGGCGGCATCGTGAACTTGAAACTCAAGGATGCCGTCACGGCTGCCCGCGCCGTGTTGCCGGGCCTCAAGACCGTCGTGCTGGTTGGCGCGGACTGGGACCGGCAAGTTCTGTTTCGCAATTGGAAAGACCAGGCAGCGGCCGGCATTCCGGGCCTCGACATCATCGAGATCATCGGACGTCCGATGCCCGAGATCGTTGAGCGGGTCGCGGCGCTCCCCGATCATAGCGCGATCATCTACACGGGCCTCTATAGCGACGGCAAAGGCAACTATTATCCGCCGTCGGATGCCCTCACATTTGTCGCGGCAAGAGCCAATCGTCCGATTGTCGTCGCCGCGGAGACCTTCCTCGGGGCGGGCGGCATCGGCGGATTCGTCATAGTTCCGTCGCTGATCGGTGCCGAGGCTGCGGGAAGGGCGCTGCGCATTCTGGATGGCGAGGCGCCCGAAGGCCTGCCACCGTCGGTCATCGATGCGGTGAAGCCGATCTTCAACTGGCGGCAGATGCAGCATTGGGACGTCAGCGAAGCCAGTCTGCCAAAAGGTAGCGAAATTCGCTTCCGTGAGCCATCCTTCCTGGAAAAATATCGTTGGCGGGCCGTTGCGCTGGCAGTGGCGCTGCTGGTTCAAACCGCGCTGATTGCGTTCCTGCTCCACGAGCGTCACATGCGGCGCAGTGCCGAGGTCGAAGCCCGCAGTCGCCTGTCCGAGCTCGCCCATATCAATCGGCAGGCGACTGCCGGAGAACTCTCGTCCTCGATCGCCCATGAGCTCAACCAGCCGCTGGGCTCGATCCTGACCAATGCCGAGAGCGCGGAGCTGATCCTCGCTTCGCCGACGCCCGACCTTCAGGAGGTGCGGGAAATCATTTCGGACATCAAGCGCGATGACCTGCGTGCAAGCGAGGTGATCCGCAGGATGCGCAGCCTGCTCAAGCGTGCGCCATTTGAGAAGAAGGAGATCGACCTCAACCAGACCATGCGGGAAGCATTTGATTTCCTCAAGCTGCAGGCCTCGGCGCGCAACGTCGCAATCTATCTGCAGACCTCACCGCAGACTCTGCGGGTGAAGGGCGATCCGGTGCAGTTGCAGCAGGTCATTCTCAACCTCGTGGTCAATAGCATGGACGCGATGGCCAAAATGCCCTACGGGCGCACCATCATCGGTCGTACGGAGGTCAATGGGGACGCATCGGCGGTGATTTCCATCAGCGATTCCGGGCCGGGAATTCCGCAGGACAGGCTGAACGATATCTTCGATCCGTTTTTCACCACAAAGGAGCAGGGCATGGGCATCGGCCTGTCCATCGCACGGACGATCGTTCTGGCGCATAGCGGCAAGCTCTGGGCCGAGAATCAGTCCGGAGGAGGGGCGGTATTCCACCTTTCGCTGCCGCTGGCCGCGTAGCGCGTTTGGGTCTTGTTTGCCGGAGTGCAAGGTTCGATTTACGACGAACGCAGCATTTTCAGATCGCCGCTGATGGACATTCTACAGGTAACGGCGATCACCCGGCGATGGAGCAGCAATGCACGCTTACGTGCACATAGTCGACGACGACGCCTCGTTTCGCGCAGCGCTGGAGCGTCGGCTCAAGCTCGCAGGCTATCGCGTCGTCACCTACGCGTCGGCCCGGGAATTGCTCGACCAATTGCCTGACGACGAAGGGACCGGCTGTATTCTGCTGGACGTTCGCATTCCCGGAATGAGTGGTCCGGAGTTGCAGCGTCGTCTCAACGAGCTGGGGTCGACGCTCCCGATCGTATTCCTGACCGGACATGCCGACACGGCGACCACCGTCCAGGCGATCAAGGCAGGTGCCGAAGATTTTTTGACCAAGCCGATCGCGTCGGAACAGTTGATCGAGGCGATCAATCGCGCCCTTGCGCGGCACGAACTGGCCCGCGGCCGGCGAACCAGGCTCGATTCGCTGCGCGCGCTGCTGGCGAAGTTGACCCCGCGCGAGCGGCAGGTGTTCGATCTGATTGTGTGCGGCCGGATCAACAAGCAGATTGCCCACGAGCTTGGCACGACCGAACGCACGATCAAGGCGCATCGTCACCAGGTCATGGAGAAGATGCAGGTGCAGTCGCTTGCCGAACTGGTTTCGATCGCCGAGCAGCTCGGCACGCGCGCGTCCGGTGGCGAGGTCAAGGCTTGATCGGCCGGGCAGCTCTGCCCCTCCTGTCCCATGGTACAATATGAAAGCTCTGTGACGCGGCGTATCTCCGATATTGGCCGCGGGAATATTGCGCGCCGGTAGCCGCTTGACGTGTCCATTATCCATGCGTGGGCGAAGGTCATTCAGCGATAGGGTGAGGCTTCAGGATTTGCCGACCGCGAAACTCGTTTTCGTTGTGGATGATAATCCTTCCATGCTTCGTGGAATCGGACGTCTGCTGCGGGCGTGCGGATTTGCATCCAGGCTATTCGAGACCGGCGGTGCGTTACTGAGACATGGCAGCTTTGACAGCGCGGTCTGTCTGATACTGGACATCAATCTCAGCGATGGGTCCGGGATCGAACTGCGGCACCGCCTGGCGGATCAGGGCATCGAGATCCCCGTCATCTACATCACCGGGAATGACAATCCGGCGACGCGCATGGCGGCAACGGCATCGGGATGCGTTGCCTATCTGACCAAGCCATTCACCGCCAATTCGCTGATCCAGCCGATTGAACGGCTGTTGGCCGGCGTGGTCTAGCGGCTGCCGGTCTCAATCATTCATCGATCACTTGATCGAGCGTCAGCGCGGGCGCGCCCTTGCGCACGCTTGCAAAGCGGTCGAGCGGCACCAATGTCGTCATCGTCAAAATGCTGGTGTCGACGACCTCGATCGAGAGCGTCTTTCCGCCATCCATGTCCTCGAGAAGCTTGGGATCGGCGACATCGGCCGCGATGCACATGTTGGTCGCGCACCAGGTGTAGGGCAACCGATGAACCGCCTGCTGGTCGACCGATAGCTTGACGCCGGCTTGCAGATACATCCCGACCGGCAGGAATAGCTGGACGCGGCTGCTGCCGTCCTCTCGCTCGATCAGATCGAGGCGAACGGCCGTCTGCCCGGTGGGGAAGGTGCCGGTGATCGTCGTCCGGCATAGTGTCTTGGCGCCGGCGGCGTTGAAGCAGACCTTTCGCCACTCGCCATACTTGATGTCCCGCACCGGCTGACGTGCCCCCCGCGGGGCCACCTCGCCACCGTCCTTCGTTGCAGCCGGTGGTGAGGGCGTCTGTTGAGCGTGGGCAGCACTGATGCAGGCCGCAAACAGCATCAACTTGGCCAAGGCACCATATCGGACCATGGATGTTCCTCCAGCGGGAACGGCCGCCTAGCGAACCTTGTCGAGAAATCGTTCGACCAAAGGCGACCACGTGGGAATGGAATCGGGAGAGCCGATCAGGAAATGCCCTTCGTCACCGAACGGCGGCAAAAGATGGTACTCGGCACGACCGCCGGCGCGCGTGAAGGCTTCGTGCATTCGCTTCGACAGGGCCGGGCCGAAGAATGTGTCGTTCTCGATATAGAACCACAGCATCGGCACCCGCGACGTATGGCCGAACATGCCGGTGGCCTCGACCAGTCTGTCGGGGCCGCAATTGTTGTTGGGTTTGCCGTCGACACGGCCGCCGCGGCCTGCCGCGAAGGTGATGATGGCCTTGACTTGCGGCGGGTTGAGGCTCGAAAGCGCGATCGCAGCCCAGCCGCCGGCCGACTGTCCGACGACGATGACGTCCTTCGGCAAGGTGCGCTTTTCGGCGGCCATGTAATCAATGATCCAGAGATCGACCTGCGCGACGGCCAGGCCCGCATCGAGGAAATTCGGATTGGTGCATTTGCCGATCTTGGAGAAGAACGGGCCATAAAGACCGCGTTCGGGAATATCGATGGCCGCCGCGCCATAGCCGGTCCCGACCGGTGCCACCACGAGATAGCCGCGCCGTGCGAACCACATTGCGGCATCGCGAAATTCGACCAGCGGGAAGAAGCTGCGATCCCTGGCATTCAGTGACACGCCGTGGTTCATGATGACCAGTGGGAAAGGGCCATCGCCGAGCGGACGGACCAGATAAGCGAACATCGGCAGCGGGGTAGGCAGCGCCCAGATCTCTTCCTGGATGCGCTGGGACGTGTCTTGGTCCTCCGCGCGCGCCGGAGCGATCAGGCCAAGCAACAGCAGCGCTGCGGTTGCGAGGGTCCGTAAGCGGTGCTGACGCATGCCATGCGCTCCGGCAGTCATCTGGCAAATCTGCAGGTCACGACGATCGAGCCGCGCAAGATCAGAAGCACATTTGAGCACTTCGAGGCTTGATCTGAATCAACGCGCATCGGGCCCGCCGGCGCAACCACATGCGACCATTGTTCGTCATACGGCGGGCTTGATGTCGATCCAGGCAGAGACGAGTTGGATGCGCTGGTTTCCGCCGGCGAACTGGCTCGCCGACTACCGGGCATCCGGGCTCGGGGCGGACGCAATCGCCGGGGTCACGCTGGCAGCCTACGCGATCCCGGTGTCGCTGGCCTATGCGGGGCTCGCGGGTCTGCCGCCGCAGATCGGCGTCTATGGCTATCTGCTCGGCGGCGTGGGCTACGCCCTGCTGGGCTCGTCCCGGCAGCTCGCGGTCGGACCCACGTCGGCGATCTCGCTGATGATCGCCGGCGCTGTCGGCATATTGGCCGGCGGCGACGCCACCCGTTACGGGCAGATTGCCAGCCTCGTGGCTTTCAGCGTTGCTGTGCTCTGCCTGATTGCCTGGCTGTTCAAGCTCAGCCTGCTGGTGCGGCTGATCAGCGACAGTATTCTGGTGGGCTTCAAGGCCGGAGCGGGGCTCACCATCATCATGAGCCAGCTGCCCAGCCTGTTCGGCGTCGCTGGAGGCGGCCACAACTTCTTCGACCGCGTGATCAAGCTTGCCGGCCAGCTCGGTGATACCAGGCCGCTGGTGCTCGGCGTCGGCCTGACTGCGACGGTGCTGCTCCTGCTCGGCGAGAAGAGACTGCCCGGAAAACCCATTGGGCTGGCAGTGGTCGCGCTGTCCATCCTCGCGGCCACTGCATTCGGGCTCGCAGAATTGGGACTGCCGGTGACCGGTCCGATCCCGACCGGGTTGCCGACGATGTCGTTACCGACATTTGGTCTGCTCGAATTTGACGATCTCTTTCCGATCGCTGCCGGATGCCTCGTGCTGGCCTATGTGGAAGGGGTGTCTGCCGCGCGCAGCTTTGCGGCAAAGCATGGCTACCCGCTGGATGTCAGACAGGAGTTTCTGGGACTCGGCGCGGCCAATCTCGCCGCGGCCTTCGGGCATGGTTATCCCGTCGCCGGCGGGTTGTCGCAGTCGGCCGTGAATGACGCTGCCGGCGCACGCACGCCGCTGGCGCTGGTGTTCTGTTCGGCAACCCTCGCGCTCTGCCTGCTGTTCTTCACGGGCCTCCTGACCAATCTGCCGAAGACCGTGCTCGCTGCGATCGTTTTCTCAGCGGTCTACAAACTGGTCGATATTGCGGCGCTCGCCAGAATGTGGCGGATCAGCCGGATCGATTTCTATGCCGCCATCATCGCGCTGGTGTCCGTCCTGTTCCTCGGGATATTGCAGGGCGTGCTGCTGGCGGCCGTCGCTTCGATCTTCCTGCTGCTGTTGCGGGCGTCGCAACCCAATATCGCGTTTCTGGGCCGTCAAGCCGGCAGCGGGCGCTATTCCGACCGGGCGCGACACGATGATGTCGAGCCCTTGACCGGGATCATCGCGTTCCGCCCGGAAACCTCGCTGCTTTATGTCAATGCCGAGACGATCTTCGAAACGGTGCTGGCGGCGCTTCGGATGTCGCCCGACGTCAAGCTGGTGGCCTGTGACCTGTCGGCCTCGCCGTTCATCGACCTTGCGGGCTCGCGCATGCTGCACGACCTTCACCAGGAGCTCGCATCGCGCCAGATCACATTCTGCATCGTGGGCGCGCACGCGCAGTTGCGGGATCTGCTTCGGGCGGATGGTCTTGCCGACAAGACCGACAGCGGCGACTGGATGCGTACGCTCGACAGCGTATTGAGCAACAGGAAGCCGCAGGCAAGCATCTAGCGTGCGCGGCCGCACGGACTGCCGCGACATTCCAGCCTTGTTGCGTCGCAAGACGTCGCGACCATGCGCGCTTGGGGAGCTGTCTCAATCCAGCTTGCAGCTTGACTTGGATCAAAGGGCGCAACGGGCCCGGTTTGTACGATTGGACAGAACCAGCGCTGAGATCACGAGATCGGGAGACACTCATGGCCAACGACGCGAAGCCGGCACAGCAGCGCATCGATCAGTTCTTCTCTGGGCCCGGCGGACGAGCCGACAATTGGCGCGATCTGGTCGAGGCCGCGAAGGTGTGGAGCAGGGGCGGCAACCGTGCGGCGTACGACGCGGCGCTGTCCGCGCTTGCGGTGACGGAGGAGTTTCACGGCTATCCGGGCCTTCGTTTGATGGCGGCGCTGAAGGAAGCTGCGGCGGCGGGCGACGCCGCCACCTCGCATATGCTTGCGACGCGGATTGCGCAGGCGCTTCAGACAAAATCCTTCCGCCAGCATGCAGGTGACTGGAGCACGCAGGACGAGGGCAATGGCGACGTTCCCGATCTGCTTCCGCCAACTCTGGGGCAATCGGCGGTGCGCCGTCCTTACTTCGAGACCCTGATCGTGACCGGGGTGCCGGCCAGCAACTGGCCCGGGCTCCTGGCGGAATGGCGCAAGCTGCGGCGTCCGGTCGACGCCTTCATCTATGAGCCCGTGGTCGTGGGCAACCTCGAGGACGCCTTCTGTGCGGCCATGCTGAACCCCAATATTGCGGCGGTGGTGATCAATGAAGGCTTCGGGCTGCGCTCGCGCCACGATGCGCCGGTGCTTCGTGCCATGACCGGCGCCATGGGGCTCAGCGAGGAGTCCGATGCGTCCGCGCTCCGGTTGGCCCATATCCTGAAGCGGGTGCGTCCCGAGCTTGACCTCTACCTGATGTCCAACCGCGACGTCGAGGAGTTGGCCGGCAATCCCGAAGCCGATGTGGTGCGCCGCGTGTTCTACTCGGTCGAGGATATCCTCGAATTGCACCTTTCAATTCTGGAGGGCGTGCAGGATCGCTTCGACACGCCGTTCTTCGACAATTTGAAGAAATATGCGCAGCGGCCGATCGGCACCTTCCACGCGCTGCCGATCGCGCGCGGCAAGTCCGTGTTCAAGTCGGACTGGATCCGCGACATGGGCGAATTCTACGGGCTAAACCTGTTCCTTGCCGAGAGCAGCGCGACCACCGGCGGCCTCGACAGCATGCTGGAGCCGACCGGCAACATCAAGAAGGCACAGGAGAAGGCCGCGCGCGCGCTCGGCGCCGACCGCGTGTACTTCGTGACCAACGGCACCTCGACATCCAACAAGATGGCGGTGCAGGCGCTGCTGGGTCCCGGCGACATCGCAATCGTCGACCGCAATTGCCACAAGTCGCACCACTACGGCATGGTGCTGGCCGGCGCGCAGCCGCTCTACGTCGAGGCATTCCCGATGACGGAATACTCGATGTATGGCGCGGTGCCGTTGCAGACGATCAAGCAGGCGCTTCTGAACGCGAAGGCGGATGGCCGGCTCGACCGGGTCAAGCTGATCGACCTGACCAATTGCACCTTCGACGGCCACATCTACAACACGCGGCGGGTGATGGAGGAATGCCTCGCGATCAAGCCTGACCTGATCTTCCTCTGGGACGAGGCCTGGTTCGGCTTCGCGCGGTTTTCACCGTTCCTGAGGCGGCGAACCGCGATGGGCGCGGCGAATGAGATCGAAGCCTGGATGCGCGATCCCAGGTCGGTCGCCGCCTATGAGAAACAGCAGGCCGAGCTCGGCAAGAATCCGTCCGACGAGGTTCTGCTCAAGACCAGGCTGATCCCCGATCCGCGCCAGATCCGGCTGCGCGTCTACCAGACCAACTCGACGCACAAGTCGATGTCGGCGATCCGCCAGGGCTCGATGCTGGCGGTCAAGGACATCGAATTCCACACCGTCGAAGCGCAGTTCAAGGAGGCCGTATTCACGCACGCCTCAACCAGCCCGAACCAGCAGCTGATCGCCAGCCTCGACGTCTCGCGCCGGCAGATGGAACTCGAGGGCTATGGACTGGTGGCCAATGCCATGGAGATCGCGTTCGCCATCCGCAACGCGGTCAACACCAATCCGTTGATTTCGAGATATTTCCGCGTCCTCGGCGCGGATGCCATGGTGCCGAAGCAATACCGCGAGAGCGGATTCACCGACTATCTGGCGGCCGGGACCAACTGGGCTAGCGCCCTGAAGAGCCTGAACGACGACGAGTTCTGCCTCGATCCGACCCGCATGACGCTGGTCTGCGGCACCGCCGGGTACGACGGAACGTCGTTCAAGGGGCTGCTCGCCAGCCGCTACAACATCCAGGTCAACAAGACCTCGCGCAACTCGGTCCTGATCCAGTCCAACATCAACAATACGCGGAGCGACGTCGCGCATCTCGTCCGGGTGCTGGCCGAAATCTCCGGTGAAATCGATCGCGGCCTGACCAAGGGCGGCGCGAACGCCAGGGTCGACTTCGACATGCGGGTCAACAGCCTGATGAAGGATGTCCCCGACTTGCCGAACTTCTCGCATTTCCACGACGCCTATCGCGGCGATGCCGGCGCGAAGACGAATGAAGGCGACATCCGCGGCGGATTCTATTCGGCCTATGACGCGGCAGGATGCGAATATATTCGCCTGCACGATCCCGAGATCGACAGGCGTCTGAAGAACGGGCCCGCTCTCGTCTCCGCCAACTTCGTGATTCCCTATCCGCCGGGCTTCCCGATCATGGTCCCTGGCCAGGTCATCACGCAGGAGACCATCGATTTCATGCGCAGGCTGGATGTGAAGGAGATCCATGGCTACGACGCGGCCGAGGGCTTGAAGCTGGTGACGACCGAGGCATTGGGCAGGATGGGCAAGCCGCGAGCGGCCGCGCCGAAGTTCAAGGCTGCATCATAGACGAAGGAGATTCCGCAAGGCATCTTCGCATTCTTGCGGCGATGAGTCTTGCGCAACGAGGCGTAACGCAACCGGTTCCTGGAGGGACATGATGAGGAAAGTGAGTTTGATCGGAGCTCTCGCAATGCTGGCCATTGGATTGGCCGGCTTCAGCACGCCGTCGCTGGCTGAAACCGGCTCGGTCGCCGTCATCTTCACCAAGGGTGGATTCATCGTTGGTGTCGGAGGCGGCGAGGGCGTCTTGACGCTGCGCGGCAAGCACTATCCGTTCACGGTGTCGGGCATGAGCGTCGGCTTCACGATCGGCGCCTCGACCACCAAGCTGGTCGGGCGCGCCCTCAATCTCAGAGGGCCTGCCTCGATCGAAGGCTCCTACAGCGCGGCAGGCGCCGGTGGGGCGATCGCCGCGGGCGCCGGCGGCGTGCAGCTTCAGAACGCCAATGGCGTGATCCTGCAGCTCAGCGGCCCGAAGGTCGGCGCCGAAGTCTCGGCCGCCGTGGGCGGGGTTTCCATCCGCTTGAAGTAGGTCCAAGGGAGGCCGGCCGCGCGCCCTGCGCGGCCTGTCCTCTCAGTAGCGTTCCTCGACGAACTTCATTCCGCGCAGTCCGGCCTGATCGTTGTAGCGACCCTTGTTGGAGCGCTTGGGGAGCTTGACCTTGTCGCGCTTGACCCGTCCGTGAGGAATTGTCTTCAGCAGGAACGAGATGCAATTCAGCCGCGCCCGCCGCTTGTCGTCGGAACGGATGACGTTCCAGGGCGCGTGCTTCGAGCTCGTCGCCTTGAACATCAGGTCGCGCGCGCGGGAGTAATCATACCAGCGGCGATAGGATTCCGTGTCCATCGGGCTCAGCTTCCATTGCCGCATCGGATCGTCGATCCGCGCCCTGAAGCGGCGCTCCTGCTCCTCCATCCCGACCTCGAGCCACAGCTTGATCAGGATGATGCCGCCCTCGATGATGTATTGCTCCATCTGCGGGCAGAGGGAAAGGAATCGCTTGTGCTCCGCCGGCGTGCAGAACCCCATCACATATTCGACGCCCGCGCGATTGTACCAGCTGCGATCGAAGATCACGATCTCGCCGGCCGCCGGAAACTGCTGCATGTAGCGCTGGATGAAGAGCTGGGACTTCTCACGATCCGAGGGCGCGGGCAGGGCGACCACGCGAAACACGCGCGGGCTGACCTTCTCGGTCAGGGCCTTGATCGTTCCGCCCTTGCCGGCCGCATCGCGTCCCTCGAACAGGATGATGACCCTGAGCTTGTTCGCCTGTACCCAATCCTGGAGCTGGCAGAGCTGGGCCTGCAGCTTCTGCAGCTCTTCCTCATAGTCCTTGCGCTTCATCTTCTCGGTCGGCTTGTCTTTCGCCATGGATATCCGTCCATCGTTTCAACTAATCACCCCAGGCAATGACAATGCCGATGTCGCCGGGCATGCCGCCGGGGTAATCAACGATCTGATAGCGGATGCGGTAGCCGCGCGGCTGCAAGTAGTCGGCCCAGAGCTGGTATATTTCCTTAGGGATACCCGTCAGCGTCTTCTCCCAGCCGGCCTCCATCTGATTGATCGCTCGCCCCTTGTCGGAGCACAGCGAGTTTGGGAAGCGATAGACCTGGACCTCGCTCAAGCCATTGCGCACCGCCCGCTGAATCACCGTCGACGCCAGCTTGACCTTCTCGTCCTCGGTAAGCCCCGAGGGCTTGCTCAGCCGCTCGATCAACGCGCGCTTCTCGGCTTCGATAGCAGCCGCACGCTTGGCATGCTCCTCGGCCTTCTCCGCTTCCTTGAGCGCTGCCTGCTTCTGGATCTCGTGCGCCTTCGGGATCAGGTCATCGATCTTGTTTCGCATGGCTGGGGACTCCTAACCCGATCTTCCACCTTGCCCCCGGAACGGTAGGGATGAGCCGACCGGCTTCCTTGATCCAGATCAAGCAAGCGCGATAGGATCGTCAGCAGTGTCGATCAGGATTCGCCTGCGGTGTTATTGCGACCGGGAGACTTGGCTTGAGCGAACAGATGCATCCGGCGGCCCCCCATCATCTGCCGTTTTTCATTCCCGGCGCCGACGGGTCGGACACCCTGATGGTGGTGATGGGCATTTTCCTCGTAGCCACCGTCTTGTGGGTTGGCACTCTGTACTGGAAGCTGCACAGCCTGCCGGAGCGCATGGCGCACAAGAGCCAGAAACTTCAGTTTGAGATCGTCGCCGTTCTCGGCTTGATATCGCTTTTCACCCACATGCATATCTTCTGGGTCGCCGGCCTGTTGCTGGCACTCATCGACCTGCCGGATTTCGGCACGCCGATGCGCAGCATCGCAGATTCCGTCGAGCGCATAGCCGACGCCACGCCGGGCGCTGCCGAACCGGTAGCCGAATCCGGACCTGGCGGCGGTCCCGATGTCCGGACGCCCGCGAAGCAAGAGGTGCACAACCATGCTTGAGCTGATGATCTGCTCGCTGGTGACGATCCTGCCGGATTACCTCTACCGCCGCTATCGGCAAGGCAAGCGGTTCGGCAAGGAGATCACGTTCTTCTCTGTCTGGTATGAACTGAGATGGGGGATCACCGGCTGCCTGATGCTCACGATCTCGCTGATCACGATGATCTTCTACTTTCATCCCTCGACAACCTCGGCGGCGATCTACTTCAGGACCGTGCCGATCCTGCCCGAAGGCTCCGGACGTGTCGTCGAGGTCAATGTCGGCTTCACCGCGCCGGTGAAGAAGGGGGACGTTCTGTTCCGGCTCGACAGTTCGAAGCAGGAGGCCGCGCTCGAGACCGCCAAGCGAAAGATCGCCGAGGTGGATGCGTCGTTGATCGCGGCGCAGGCCGACGTCGTAAAGGCGGACGCGCAGATCGGGGAGGCGAAGGCCTCCTTGCAGCAGGCCAAGGACGAGCTGGAGGTGAAGAGCGAGTTGCAGCGCCGCAATCCCGGCATCGTGCCGCAACGTGACATCGAGAAGCTGCAGGTGCTGGTTGATCAGCGGCAGTCCGGCGTCGATGCCGCCAGCGCCGCCAGGGAGTCGGCGACGTTGCGCGTCTCGACGCTGTTGCCGGCCGAGAAGGCGAGCGCCGAGGCTGCGCGGGCGCAGGCGCAAGTGGATCTCGACAAGACCTTCGTCCGTGCCGGCGTCGATGGCCGCGTCGAGCAATTCCTCGTTCGCCCCGGGGACCTCGTCGCCCAGATCATGCGGCCGGCCGGAATCCTGATACCGGACGAAGCGGGCCGCAACAGGTTGCAGGCGGGATTCGGGCAGATCGAGGCCCAGGTGATGAAGCCCGGCATGGTCGCGGAAGCCACCTGCATGTCGAAACCCTGGGTGATCATTCCACTGGTCGTCACCAGCGTGCAGGATTTCATCGCCGCCGGCCAGTTTCGGGCCAGCGAGCTGTTGATCGACCCGCAGAATCTGCAACAGCCTGGTTCGATCCTCGTGTTCCTCGAGCCGCTCTACAAGGGCGGCCTTGACGGCGTGACGCCGGGCAGCACTTGCATCGTCAATGCCTACACCAGCAACCATGACGAGATTTCCGATCCGAAAACCGGGGCGTTGAAAGGCTTTGCCCTGCATGCCGTCGACGCGACTGGACTCGTTCATGCATTGCTGCTTCGGATTCAAGCTCTGCTGCTGCCGATCAAGACGCTGGTGTTAAGCGGTCACTGACGGGCGCGAACGGGGAGACACCATATGAAACCGGACTCTAAGTTTCGCGCAATCGTGGCGACGGGCATGATCTTCGGATTGCCGGGTTACGCGCAGGCTTTCGATCTCACGGGTGCCTGGGCCACGAGCGCCGAGCAATGCCGAAAGGTGTTCGCCCACAAGGGCAGGGCGAACCAGCTGACCTTCACGAACTTCTCAGGCGTCTATGGCGGCGGATTCATCGCCGAGCCCGATCGCCTCCGGAGCAAGTTCGAGAACTGTAAGATCAAATCGCGCAAGGACGACGGCCAGACCATCAACATCATCGTCGGTTGTGCGTCCGGAATCATGGTATCGAATGTGCAGTTCTTCCTTAAGGCGGTCGACGACGATACCATTACGCGCCAATTCCCGGGCATCGAGGGGATGGAGGTCAACTATCATCGTTGCAAGATCTAGAGGCATCTGCTCCCCGCGCTGGCTCAGCGCCGCCGAACCGTTGTCGGCTGGCGCCGAACCGATCGAGTGATGCGCCGTGGATCCCAGCAGGTTGCCGAGGTCATTGCGCATCGCCCTGGTGGCCGGCCTTGTGCTTTTGGCGGGGGGTGCAAGCCTGTTTGCCTATCGCTGGTACGAGCGGCCGACGACCCTGACGATCGCGGTTGGGTCGCTGGACGGCGAGGCCGGGAGGCTGGTCTCGGCGATCGCAGGAAAGTTCGCCCAATCGAAAGCACCAGTCCGGCTCAGCCTGGTCCAGACGCCGGGACCGCTTGAGTCCGCCAAGGCATTCGCGTCCGGAAAGGTGGACCTCGCGGTCGTCCGTGGAGACGTCGGCGATCTATCGCAGGCCCAGGCCGTGATCGTGTTGGCCCACGCCACCGTCCTGTTGGTCGCGCCGCCCGGCGCTGCGATATCTGACGTGGCGGAGTTGAAACGCGTCGCGATCGGTGTGATCGGCGCCGAAGCCAATCAGAAGCTGATCAAGGTGCTGACCGACGAATACGATCTGACGCGCGCGGGCGTGACGTTCAAGCCGCTCGCCCCCGCGGATGCGCGCCGGGCGCTCGACACCAAGGAGGTACGGGCGATCCTGCTCGTCATGCCTTTGACTGAAAAATATCTTTCGCTGCTGCGCAATGTCTTCGCGCGCACCACGCGAGCCGGCCCGGTGATGATCGCCATCGAGTCCGCCGGAGCGATCGCCGAGAAAGAGCGCGCCTACGAAAGCTTCGACGTACCCAAGGGAACCCTGCGCGGCTCGCCGCCTGTTCCTGCTGATGACCTGACGACGCTCCAGACGTCGTTTTATTTGGTAGCACAGAAGAAGCTTGGGAATGACGTGATCAGCGACCTGACGCAGTCGATCATGAACGCGCGGCGAGAGTTGCTCGCCGAACTGCCGGCGCTCTCCCAGATCGCTACGCCTGATACCGACGCGGGCGCCTACATTCCCGTGCATCCCGGGGCGGCTGCGGTCTATGAGGGGACCAGGGAGAGCTTTCTCGATCAATGGGGCAATGCGATCTTCCTGGCGCCGATGATCGCAGGCGGGCTTGCGTCGGTGCTCGCGGCGGCGTGGAAATTTCTCCGCTCGAGCGAGGCACCGAGCCGGAAGGAGGCGCTCGACACGCTTTATGCACTGGCAGGGCGAATTCGGATGGCCAGGCGTGTGTCGGATCTCGAAGAGATCGAGCGCGAAATCGATCAGGTGCTGCGTACGCAGCGCGAGCAGCCGGTCGCGGACGACAAGGCCGAGCGCGCTGTCACGGCGGTGAACGTTGCGGCCCATCGGCTCGAGAACCTGATTCACGACCGCCGCATCCACCTTGCGTCGCGACAGCCGGGCCAGGCCGGAAGCCAGGTCGAAAGCTGAGTCGAAAGCTGAGCCGAAGGACAGTTTCCTTGATCTCGATCAAGGAGGGGAGGGGATCGTGGCCGATGCTGTCGACTGTTGGTGTCGATGGAGGTCGCGATGTTCCGTTGGGGCAAGATTCTGCTCGCGGTTGTGCTGGTGTCGGTGACGTCCGTTGCCGCATTCGCGCAAACGGCTGACAAGCCGCCCGCCCAGACCAGCCCGCCCGCCCAGGCTAGCCAGCCGGCTGCGGCAACCCAGCCGACCGATCAGCTCCTGAAGCCGGAACAGCTGGAAGCCCTGGTGGCGCCGATCGCGCTCTACCCGGACTCGCTGCTCGCCAACGTGCTGGCGGCGTCGACCTATCCGCTCGAGGTCGTGCAGGCCGATCGCTGGCTCAAGGAGCGCAAGAGCCTGAAAGGGGATGCGCTCAAGGCCGAGGTCGACAAGCAGGCCTGGGATGACAGCGTGAAGGCGCTCACCAGCACCGCCGACGTGCTCGCGATGATGAGCGACAAGATCGATTGGACGAAGAATCTGGGCGATGCCGTGCTGGCGCAGCAGCCCGACGTCATGGATGCGATCCAGCGGCTGCGCAGCAAGGCGCAGGCCAACAACAAGCTGGTGACGACCAAGCAGCAGAAGGTCAGCGTCCAGACCCAGGAGAGCAAGCAGGTCATCGTCATCGAGCAGGCCGATCCGAACACCGTCTACGTTCCCTATTACGATCCCGCGACGGTCTATGGCGCGTGGCCCTATGCAGACTATCCGCCGTATTATTTCGGCTATCCGTCCTATATCGGCGCCGGGGTGATCGCGGCAGGTCTTGCCTTCGGCGCCGGCTGGGTGATCGGGCGCTGGGGCAATTATTGGGGCGGCGGCTTCAACTGGGGCAATCGCAACGTCTATGTCAATCATCGGACCACCAACATCGCAAATGGCTGGCAGCACAATCCGGCGCATCGCCAGGGCGTCCGCTACAACAACAGCAATGTCCAGCAGCGCTTCGGCGGCAACGCCAATCGGGCCGGTGCCAGCGATCGGATGAACTTTCGCGGCCGTGACGGTCAGCAGGTTCTCAATCCGGGCGATCGCCAGGGTGCAGATCGCGCAGGTGACCGGGCAGGAGACCGCGGCGGCGACCGTGCGGGTGATCGCGCCGGAGATCGTGCGGGAGATCGCGCTGGAGACCGTGGAGGCGACCGCGCCGGAGACCGTGCGGGCGATCGCGGCAAAGGCGGTGACCGTGCCGGTGCCGCCGATCGCGCCAAGGGCGGCGACCGCGCCGGTGCCGGCAACAAGGCCAAGGGCGGCGGCGATCGCGCCAAGGCCGCCAACCGCGGCAATGCCGGTAACCGCGCAGCAGCGGCGAATCGTGGCGGTGGCAGTCGCGGCGGCGCCATGAACGTATCGTCCGGACGGGCAGCTGCGGCGGCATCGGCGCGCGGGCGATCGAGCATGGCCAGCATGCCGCGCGGCGGCGGCGCAAGTTTTACCGGCCGTGGCGGGGGTGGCTTCCAGGGCGGCGGCGGAGGCGGCTTCCGCGGTGGTGGCGGAGGTGGCGGCTTCCGCGGCGGCGGTGGACGACGCTCCGACATCGCGCTCAAGCACGATATCGAGCTGCTCGGACATCTCGCCAACGGCCTCGGCTACTATCGCTTCTCCTATCTTGGCAGCGACAAGAGCTATGTCGGCGTGATGGCGCAGGAGGTCGAGCAGGTCATGCCGGCGGCGGTGACGCGCGGCGCCGACGGCTATCTCAGGGTCTATTACGACAAGCTTGGGCTCAAGTTCCGCAGCTACAACGACTGGCTTGCCGCCGGCGCGAAGATTCCATCCCCGTCGGAGGCATCACGATGACACGCTCTTCGGACTCGCGACTGGATCGTGTTGCCTCCATCGGCGTGGCCACGGCAACTGTACTTGCTCTGCTGCTGTCTCCGGCGCGCGCCCAGCAAGGCTTCCCCAATCCGGAAGACGCGGCGTCCGCCTTGGCAACCGCCGTCAAGGCCGGCACCAGCCGGGCGATGCTGAAGGTGCTGGGCCGCGATGCCGCCGATATCATCGAGTCGGGCGACGATGTCGCCGACGCCAATGCGCGAGAGAGCTTTCTTTCTGCCTACGACGCCAAGCATTCGATCAAGGCTGACGGCAACAAGAAGGCCACCTTGATTTTGGGGAGGGACGATTTCCCGTTCCCGATCCCGCTCGTCAACAACAATGACGGCTGGAGTTTCGACGCCGCCGCGGGGCGGCGCGAAATCCTCTACCGCAGGATCGGCCGCAATGAGCTGGCCGCGATCCAGACCAGTCTTGCCTATGTCGACGCACAGAACGAATACGCAGAGAAGGATCGCGGCGAGGGTGTGGGCGCCTATGCCCAGCGCATCGTCAGCAGGCCGGGCAAGACGGACGGGTTGTTCTGGCGCGACGACAAGGATCCAAGCCCGCTCGGCGAGCTGGCCGCCCAGGCCGCCGCGGAAGGCTACAAGGTCGGCGAGCAGAGCATGCCGTACCACGGCTACTACTATCGGATCCTGAAGGCACAGGGCTCCGACGCTCCTGGCGGCGCGCTGAACTATGTCGTGAGGGGCAAGATGATCGGTGGATTCGCGCTGGTCGCCTATCCCGCCGAATACGGCAATTCCGGCGTCATGACCTTCCTCGTCAACCACGCAGGCACGGTCTATCAAAAGGATCTCGGCTCACGCACCGATTTCCTCGCCAAGCGCATGATCGCTTTCGATCCGGATCACACCTGGAAGAAAGTGGATCCGGCAAATCCCTGAGCGAGGAGGGGGCTGTGTTGACGCGATCCATGATCCGTTCCGTCGTACTGGCGCTTGTCGCGATGGACCTCTTGGTCGCGCCATGCTTCGCGCAGGCCGTCGGCCACGTCCAGGTCAAGTTCGTGAAGGCCGCGCTCGTCGTGGGCGGCGGCGGCGGCAGCGGCACGTTGACCTACCGCGGGCGGCACTATCGGTTCATCGCGTCCGGCTTCAGCCTCGGCGTGACTGCCGGCGCGTCGGTGACCTGGCTGGAAGGCACCGCTTCAGGCATCAAGGACGTCAACGATTTCGCCGGCAGCTACGCGCTGGTCGGAGCAGGTGGCGCATGGGCTGGTGGCGTAGGCGGGGTGAGCCTGCGAAATGAACACGGCGTGGTTCTGATGCTCAAGGGGCCGAAGGCAGGATTGGAATTCGCTGCCAATCTGGGCGGGCTTACGATCTCGCTGCGTTGAGCTCGGGCTCGATTCGCCCTGCCTCAGTTAGGTCGCAGGTGGAAGGTGCCTCCGCCGCGCGACGACCGGCGTCCGGGGTGCGGCGCTGAGCGATGGATTGATCTATCTCAAGGCCAGGTCCGAGGCTCAGGTTCAGCTTGCATTCGGCGGGCGACGATACGTCATCCAGATAACCGGGAGGTGAAGGCATGTACCGGCACATTCTCATTCCGACAGATGGGTCGGAACTGGCGGAGCAAGGGGTGAAGCACGGGTTGGCGCTGGCGAAATCCCTCGGAGCCAAGGTATCGGTCATCTTCGTCGTTGAGCCGCTCTCTGAAATAGGAGGGCGGTACCGTGATCTGCTCGCGAGATTTGCCGAGATACGCAAGGAAGAGGCCACGAGCGCGCTGGATCGTGCCGCACACGCGGCCAGTGAGGCCGGCGTTCCCTGCGAGACAAGCCAGGTCGAGAGCGCGCACCCCCATCAAGCCATCATCGCAGCAGCCGAGGATAAGGGCTGCGATCTCATCGTTATGTCATCGCACGGGCGCAGCGGGCTCTCCAAGCTTCTCATCGGCAGTGTGACGAACAAGGTGCTGACGCAAGCAAGGACTCCGGTCCTTGTCTGTCAGTGAGCGTGCAGATCGGTGGATAGAAAGTACTGTGCATGGAGCTTGGGAGAAATCGAATGAACAAAATCGCTGTGTGCCTGGCTCTTGCCGGTGCGATGCTGTCGGGCCCGCTGCAGGCGCAGACCAGCATCGATATGGCGCGGATAACCTGCTCGCAATACCTCGCCATGTCCCCGGGCGATTCTTCCGTATTTTCTGCCTGGATGAGTGGCTGGTTCAATCAGAAGAAGGGATACGTCTTCGTCGATCTCAACGCGTATGCGCGAAATGTCGCAAGCGTAAAGGCATGGTGCGCGATTAATCCCACTCAGACCGTGACGGCCGGCCTTGAGCGCTCTACGGCCGGCCAGTGATCAAACAGGGTTGGAAGATAACAATGAAACCATCGATCCTTGCCGTTGCGACCGTTGCACTCCTCGCCACCAGCGTCGTGGCCAAAGCGCAAGTCGTCGTCGATCTGTCCCTCATTACCTGCAAGCAATTGCTGGAGGCGGATCAGGAAAGACAAATGCTGATCAGCTCCTGGATGTCAGGCTATTTCAGCGCATCGAAGAACCTGACCGTCGTCGATTTTCGCTACGTCGAGCGAAACGGCAAGGTCATCGGCAAGTACTGCAAGTCGCACAAGACAGACACCGTGATGAATGCGATGCAAAAGAACTGGCGCTGATCATCGTCGCTGCGATCGCGCGAGCCTTGGAGGGCATTCTTGTCCGTCGCGTCTGCGATGAAGCCGGCGATGCCAACGGTCGGCAGGCTCGTCGCGGTTCACTGGCGCTTCCGATCGAACCGGCTGTCTCTCAATGCCGGCCGCGGCTCCCGTATTTTTACGGTCCGGGCGCTTGACCGAGGTCAAGGCGCGGCCACTGGCAAGATGGTGTGTCGCTAGGGCTGTTCGCTCTCTCCGGTGTCGCGGTGTCGGCCATCTGGTATGTCACTTATGAAATTCGCCGACGTGGTCTGCTGGCTCGAAGGGCGCGCAGTCCTCGCGAGACCAGGACATTTGCCAGCGAATCGGAAGCCAAGGCGTTCGCACGGTCAAAACTGGACGAAGGGCTGGTCGTGTTTGCCGGCACCATCAATCCGCACCTCCCCAGGCAATTGATCCCCTCGCAGAACATCGCCGATTGGCTCGTCGAACAGTGAGTCGGCTCCGGTGCTTCCTCTCCGGCAGCACGAGCTTCGTGCTGCGCCGAATGTTGAAAGCACAGCCCAAGCACGGTGTTGGTTTGCCCTTGAGTGTTGCCATTTTGGCACGCGCCTTTTCGTGACTCACATCTAGGCTTCGATCACTGCCCCGATCGGGCGAGCGCAAGGACTGCTTTTCTCGATTAACGCGAAGAGACCCGGAGATCATTCCATGAAGAGATTTTTGCTTTCTGTCGCCGCGATTATCGGCATGGCCACGCCGGCGTTGTCGGCTGACATGGCCGTCAAGGCGGCGCCTGTGCCGGTCCCTCCGCCGGTCTACAACTGGACCGGCTTCTATATCGGTGCGAATGGCGGTTGGGGTGAGAGCCGCACCTGCTGGGATTTCCTCCCCGCCCTGGGAGGTGTCGTGGCCGACGGGTGCAGCTCGCGCTCCGGTGGCGTTTTCGGCGGACAACTCGGCTATCGCTGGCAGGCAGGCCAGTTCGTCTTCGGCCTGGAAGGGCAGGGTGACTGGGCGGACCTGAAGAGCTCGCGCCTCAGCCTGATCGATCCGAGGTTCTCGACGACAACGAAGACCGACGGACTGGGCCTTTTCACCGGCCAGCTCGGCTGGGCCTGGGATGCCGCGCTGTTCTACGTGAAGGGTGGTGCAGCGGTCACCAGCAATCGCTATGACATCTTTACCACGGTCGGCGGAATCGGGGTCGCGTCGGCGACATCGACCCGTTGGGGCGGTACCGTCGGCGTGGGCTTCGAGTACGGGTTCACCCCGAACTGGTCCGTCGGGCTCGAATATGACCGTCTGTTCATGGGCGATGCCAACAACACGTTCTCGGTGGTCAATCCTATCGTGGCCGGCGCCGCCAACCGGATCGGACAGGATGTGGATCTGCTGACGATCCGCCTGAACTATCGGTTCGGCGGGCCGGTCGTCGCCAGATACTGATCGTCCTGGATGGATGTAATTTAGGCCCCGGCATTCTTGCCGGGGCCTTTCTTTTAGTTTTGGCGGCTACCGGACCAAATGCCCGATGCGCGGCAAGCGCCGCTGTCAGCGTTTTGCGGCTCCGCCCTTCGCTGCCTCGTAGGCGTCACGATAGCCTCTGGCGATGGTCCGAACGCCGCGCCCGATGTCGTCATAGACATCGTCAGGCAGGTTCGCGAGCGAGACGCGAAGCGACCATTCGGGCGCATCGAATCCGCCGCCGTTCAACAGCACGATCCCGTGGGCTTCAGCCAGCCTGAACGCCAGGTCCAGCGGGTGGACGGTTTTCTTCAGGTATTCAACCGCGTCGTCGCCGATATTCTTTCGGGCCCAGAACTCGAAATCGATCAGGGCGTAGTAGGCATCATAGTTCGGATTCGGGCTCAGCTTGTCGGCCAGCCCGAGGCCGTCGAGCATCGACCACAGGCGCTTGTTGACGATCTCCATGCAGGCGGCCTGATAGGCCTTCTTTTCGTCCATCATCTCCGCGAGCGAGAACAGGCTCATCATCACCTGCTGCGGCAACGACAATCCCGCAGTGTGATTGAGCGCCACGTCGCGGCTGTCGGCGACGATGCGGTCGATCAGTTTGAGCTTGCGCGGTTCGAGCGTAAGCGGCCCGTAGCGCTTGTCGAGCGCCTTCACGGCCTCGTCCGGAAGCTTGGCGATCATCTTGTCGAAGATGTTGTCCTCGTGGATGGCGATCGCGCCGAGCCGCCATCCCGTGCAGCCGAAATACTTCGAATAGGAGTAGACGCCGATGGTGTTGTGCGGCAGCTCGCCCAGCAGCGAACGGAAGCCGTGCACGAAGGTGCCGTAGACGTCGTCGGTGAGGATCATCAGGTCGGGGCGCTTGGTCCTGACCAGATTGGCCAGCTTGGCAACCGTCTCCTTGCTCAACGCCATCCCCGGAGGGTTGGACGGATTGACCACGAAGAAGGCCTTGATCTTCGGATCCTCCAGCTTCTTGATCTCCTCGTCGGTGAACTGGAACTTGTTCTCCTGCGGAGCCCTGATCTGAACCACCTTCAGGTCGTAGTCTTCCAGGTGCGTCATCTCGATGTAGGGCGTGAAAATCGGCGTCGCCAACGCGATCGTATCGCCGGGCACCAGCAGCCGGTTGGCCTTCAGCGACTTGAAGAGGTAGCACATCGCCGCCGTGCCGCCCTCGACCGCATAGATGTCGAATTTTCCGGCCGGCCGGGGCTCGCCGCAAACCGCCCACATCAGGTATTCGTGCACGATCTTTTCGTTGTGCACCAGCATGCGGTCCGGCACCGGGTAATTGTCGCCGATGATCGAATCGACCAGCTCGTGGACGAACGCGTCGGGGTTGAAGCCGAATTTCTTGATCGCAAAGGGCAGCATGTCGGTCAGGAAGCTCGCGCCCGGCATGTCCTTGTGCTGCTTGAGCCAGGCCTCGAACCGCCCGGCAATGCCGTTTGCCTGGGGCATGCCGCCGATGCCCGCCGGATGCTCCATCACCCGCTTGCTCTCGGTGATGGCGAATTGTCCCAGCAGGAAGAAGCCTTCGCGCGGCGTCGTGGCCACCCAATTCGGATTGCCCCGCCCGGCGTTCAGGAACGGCATCTGGCTCCGCTTCGAATTGCTCTTGGCGAGGGTGATCAGTTCGTCCTTGATTTCGAAGGGGCTCAACGCCTCGAATTTCTTCAGGGTCAGAAGATCGGCCATTTGACACTCCCGGGGGCGATGCAGGCTGTTGGAATGGTGGCGACAGGCTCTGTTGCCTGCGCAATCGCGCGCAGCATGATCGGCGACCGGTTACGAGCCTTGATCTATGTCAACGGTCACGCGCAGCGCGATGCGATCGCTGCGACGGATCGCCGCTCACGATGTAAGTGCGCGGCACGTGCGTAGTGTCGGCAAGATCATGAAATCGCGAGGCTCTCGCAGTTGCGGTTGACATAGATCAACATTCTGCTCGCCAACCGCCGTCTGATGTCGACCGATACGGTTGCTCGCCCTTTTCGGCACCCCCCGCACGAGATCGAAGCGGGCGCACGCCGAAGCCCCGGGGCAGCATGAACGGGTGACATCATGATCGATTGGCTCTTCCAGACGCTCCGCACCTATCCCGAAATTGCGATCTTCCTCTCGCTGGCCCTGGGCTACTATTTCGGTTCCTTCACCTATAAGGGGCTTGGACTGGGCGCGGTCACCGCGACACTGGTTGCCGCTGTCATCATCGGCCAGATCGGGATCACCATATCAGGGCCGCTGAAACCGTTCTTCTTTCTGATGTTCCTGTTTGCAATCGGTTACGGTGTCGGACCGCAATTCGTGCGCGGTATCGCGCAGGACGGCGTCCCGCAGGCGATTTTCGCGGCCGTGGTCTGCGTCTTCTGTCTGCTGTCCGCCTATCTCGGCGCCAAGGTCGCCGGTTACGACGTCGGATCGGCGATCGGGCTCTATGCCGGCTCGCAGACGATCTCCGCGTCGATGGGACTCGCGACCGACGCCATCAATCGCCTTGGTCTGCCCGCGGACGAAGCCAAGAAGCTGCTCGATGCCATGCCGGTCGCCTATGCCGTGACCTATATCTTCGGCACGGTTGGGTCGGCGATCGTGCTGGCGCTGCTCGGACCGGCGCTGCTCGGGATCGATCTCGAAGCCGCGTGCAAGAAATACGAGGAGGAGCATGGCGGCAAGAAGGAGCTGGGCGGCCCAGGGACGGCCTGGCACCAGTTCGATGTGCGCGCCTATCGCGTTCATGAGCGCGGACCCGTCGCCGGCAAGACCGTCGGGCAGGCCGAGGCGCTGCTTCCCGATCATCGCATCTTCGTCCTCCGGCTCCGGCAAGCCGGCAAGATCGCGGAGGCAACCTCCGACACCGTGATACATGCCGGCGATGTCGTCGCCGTCGCCGGGCGCCGCGATGTGCTGGTGCAGCTGATCGGCGAGCAGGCCGAGGAAGTTGACGATCGCGAGCTGCTGGCGGTGCCGATCGAAGGTGTCGATGTCTACGTGACCAGCAAGGACGTCGACGGCAAGACGCTGGAGCAACTGGCCAAGGAACCGGGCGCTCGCGGCGTATTCCTGCGCAAGATCGCCCGGGGGGCGATCGCGACCGAGATTCCGATCCTGCCGAACACCAAGATCAATCGGGGCGACATCCTCACCCTGGTCGGCCGCACGTCCGATGTCGCTGCCACCACAAAGATGCTGGGCCGGCCGGACCGTGCAACCGATGTTGCCGACGTCGCCTTCATCGGAGCTGCGATCGCGATCGGCGCCCTGGTCGGCGCCTTCGTCTACAAGATCGGAAGCGTGCCGCTGACGTTGTCCACCTCCGGCGGCGCATTGATCTCAGGTCTGTTCTTCGGCTGGCTCCGGTCCGTGCACCCGACCTTCGGCCGCATCCCGTCACCCACCGTGTGGTTTATGAACTCGGTCGGCCTGAACGTCTTCATTGCCGTGGTCGGAATCTCCTCGGGCCCGGGATTTGTCGCCGGCCTGCAAAAGCTCGGCTTCAGCCTGTTCCTTTGGGGCGTCGTCGTGACCACCGTGCCGCTGATCCTGGCGATGTTTGTCGGCAAATACGTGTTCCGCTTCCACGACGCGATCCTGCTCGGATGCTGCTCCGGCGCGCGCACCACGACCGCTTCGCTGGGCATGATCAACGACCGAGCGAAGAGCCAGATTCCCGGTCTTGGTTACACCGTCACCTACGCGGTCGGAAACACGCTGCTGACGATCTGGGGCATGGTGCTGGTGATGATGATGACATAGTCGCGGCCCGGGACCGTGTTGAGACGATGTTGAGCTGGCTGGCGCAATTTCTCGTTCGTTATCCGGAGCTCGCGCTGTTCCTGGTGATCGCGGCGGGCTACTGGATCGGGAGCTTCAAGATCGGCGCTTTCAGCCTTGGCCCGGTGACGGGCGCGCTGTTCGCAGGACTCGCGGTCGGCGATTTCGCGCATGTGCCCGTCTCGAGCATGACCAAATCGTTCCTGTTCCTGCTGTTCCTGTTCGGGGTCGGCTATTCGGTCGGTCCGCAATTCGTGCTGGCGATGAAGCGCGACGGGCTGAAGCCCATGCTGATGGCCGTTGTCGTGAGCCTCACCGGTCTTGTGGCGGCGATCGTCGTGGCACGCGTGCTGCGGCTCGACCCCGGCTTTGCCGCCGGGCTCCTGTCGGGCGCGCTCAGCCAGAGCGCTGCAATGGGTACGGCGACCGACGCGGTCAATTCCCTGCCTGTGTCCGAGGCACAGCGCGCGTTGTTTGTCTCGCATATCGCGGTCGCGGATGCGGTCTGCTACATCTTCGGCTATGCCGGCGTGATCACGTTTTGCACCATTGTCGTTCCGGCGCTGCTCAAAATCGATCTGAAGGCGGAGGCGCTCAAGCTAGAGCAGACCCTGGGCATCACGCGCGCCAAGCCCGGCCTCGCGTCGGCCTGGCGCAAGTTCGAACTGCGCGCCTACCGGCTGGATGCTCACGCTGCGATCGTCGGACTGACAGTTGCGGCCGCCGAAACGCGCGTGCCCGGGCAGCGTGTATTCATCCACCGCATCCGTCGCGGCGAGCGCGTCCTCGAGGCGGAGCCTGCAACGGTGCTGGCGGCAGGCGATGTCGTCGCGCTGTCGGCGCCGCGCCAGATCATCGTCGAACTGATCGGACCGCGCGGGGAGGAGGTCGAGGACCGGGAGCTCCTCGATATCCCCGTGGTCGCGGCGGACGTGTTCCTGATCAACGCGAAGCTCGCGGGCAGCAGCCTCCAGCAGGCGTCTGAACAAGACTGGACGCGCGGCCTTTATCTGCGCTCCATGAGCCGGGGCGGTGAAGCGCTTCCGATCGCTGCGGGCACGGTTCTGGAGCGCGGCGATCTGCTGAGCATCGTGGGTCCTGAAACCGTGGTGCAGAATGCGGCCAAGAGCATCGGCGTCATCGTCGCGCCCAGCACCACGATCGATTTCGTGGTGCTGGGGCTCGCGATTTTCCTCGGCGGCCTCCTTGGCGTTCTCATAAGCTTTTCGGTTGGCGGCATCACGATCTCGCTGAGCACCAGCGTCGGCACGCTGCTCGCCGGACTTCTGGTCGGCTACCTCCGTACGCGTCTGCCGTATTTCGGCCGGATCCCCGACGGCGCCATCAGCCTGATGACATCGCTCGGACTGGCTGCGTTCGTCGGCCTGACCGGGATTCATGCCGGGCCGATCTTCCTTTCCGCGATACGCGAGTCGGGCATCGGGCTGCTGCTGGGCGGCATGATCGTCACCCTGTTGCCGCAGATCGTCGGCTTCTGCTTCGGCCATTTCGTGTTGCGCATGAACCCGATCCTCCTGCTCGGTGCGCTGACTGGAGCACAGACGGTCACGGCCGCGATGGCGGCCATTCAGGAGCGCTCGGGCAGCTCCGTGGTGGTGCTTGGCTACACGCCCGCCTATCCGATCTCCAATATTCTGCTGACGACCTGGGGATCGATCATGGTCGTTGTTTTCGCTGGATGACGGGGCAGGGACGGCTCGCGCCTACCTCGCCATTGAGAGCGGCGCACAAGCGAGCGTCCCCCTGGTCCGGACGACCGTATTCCGCCTGTTCCGAACTGAACCGCGGTTTCCAACGAGTCCCTGCGGCCAGGATCGGCGTAGAGGGTTTCACAGAGGGCCAGCAAGCCCGGGTGGGTGGGCCAAGGTAACGCTGCCGAGATCGGCGTCGCCCGCCGCAACTGATCGAGGATGAGCGCGATAACGCGGTCGGCGTAGCGACGATCCTCGCTTTTCAGCGACGCGGCTTCCACGATGAGCGTCCGCAGGAGCGGGGACACATGGATGACGGTCGTGCGCGAAGTCATGCCTTGGCTGGCAGCATTGGCGACCCAGAGGCTCCGGAATTCCGCTCCCATCAGCGAGCCGACCGAATGCTTCGTACCGGCCGGCAGCCAGACGGCCTGTTCCGGAGAAATGACGACGCGCCGTCCATCCGCCTTCACGGTGAGCGCGCCTGAGATCGCGTAGACCAGCTGATTCCAGCTGTGACTGTGTTCGGCGAAGTAGCTCCTCGCGGGAAGAGACTGCACCCGAACGATCAAAGGCTTCGGTGATCCGAGGCCCTGCGGGGCATCGACCGTCTTCCAGCCGGCATTCCCTGGCGAAATGTGACGTTACATCGACATAAATTGGCAATCTGTAGAAGGAAAAGTCCAGCGATTTCTCCTTAACTCCGACGCGGTGATCCACGGCCCGGTGGATCGGCCACTGGTCTGATCGACGTCCCATCGACGGACATCTAACGGCGGAGCAAGCCGCAACGTGAACTTCAATTTTTCCGTTCCCACCCATGAGGCGCCGACCGCCATTCGCCGCGAGCGCAACAATGTCGCAAGGCTGGCTGTCGCCCAGGCTTTCGCAGGCGCCAATTCCACGGTCGTCTACGCAACCGGGGCCGTGGTCGGCGACATGCTGGCGCCCACCAAGGCACTTGCGACGCTGCCGGTCTCGGTTTTTGTCGTCGGCATGGCTCTGTGCACGCTGCCGGCGGGCGTTGTCGCGCAGCGCTATGGCCGGCGCACGACATTCCTGCTTGGTGCAGGCAGCGGCGTCCTCGCAGGCTTGATTGCGGTCCTGGCGGTACTCAACGCGTCATTCCCGCTATTCTGCGCCGGGACCTTCTTTGGCGGCGTCTACGCGGCCGTGGTGCTCTCGTTCCGCTTTGCGGCGGTCGATTGCGCAGCACCTGAACGGCGTCCGCGCGCGCTCTCGGCCGTGATGGCTGGCGGTGTGTTCGCCGGTGTGATCGGTCCACAGCTTGTGACGCACACCATGAATCTGTGGGCGCCGTACCTCTTTGCCGCGACGTTTGTCGGCCAGGCGGTGGTTGCGGCGCTCTCCGCGGTTATTCTGGCGGGCGTTGAGCTTCCTCCGCTGACTGCAACGCATCTCAACGCCGGAAGGCCGCTCGCTGTCATTGCCCGGCAGCCGCGCTTTATCCTGGCCGTGATCTGCGGGGTCGTCTCCTACCTGCTCATGAATTTCCTCATGACCGCAGCCCCGCTGGCGATGAAGCTCTGCGGGCTGCCTCAGGAATCGGCCAATCTCGGTCTGCAGTGGCACGTCATTGCGATGTACGCCCCGAGTTTCTGGACCGGCCGCTTGATCACGCGCTTCGGCGCATCCGCGATCGTCGCGGTCGGGCTGGTATTGATTGCGGCCTCTTCGTCGGTGGGCCTGCTCGGGATCGATGTCGTGCATTTCTGGGCGACGCTGAGCCTGCTCGGGATCGGCTGGAACTTCGGCTTCATCGGCGCCTCCGCGATGGTTCTGGAGTGCCATCGTCCCGAGGAAAAGGCGCGCGTTCAGTCGCTCAATGACTTCGTGGTCTTCGGCACGATGACCGTCGGCTCCTTCCTGTCGGGCGGGCTGCTGTCGTCCTTCAGCTGGTCGACCGTCCTGATGCTGTCGTTCGCACCACTCGTCGCCGCATTGCTGGCACTCATCGGCTTTTCATACCGGCCCACCGCACGACCAAGCTAGCGTCTCGAGGAGAATCCACATGAGCGTAGCGGAAACCCCGGTTCAATATATGGAGCGAACGCGCCAATATTACCGTGCCCTTGGTTACGACAACGACTATGTCTGGGCGAGGTTTGATGATGTCCCTTTCATCAAACCTGCCAAACTGTCATCGGATCTGCGTATCGCACTGATTACCACGGCCAGTCCGCCGGATTTTGACGGCGTCAAACGGGTGTGGTCGGGTGAGGTTTCGCCGCCGCCCGGGAAGCTGTTTACCGACAACGTTGCGTGGGACAAGGAGTCGACCCACACCAATGATCCGGGCAGCTTCCTGCCGGTAGAAGCCGCTTTTGGATTGGTCGGCGAGGGCGCCCTTGTCGGACTGACCCGGCACTTTCACGGCGTGCCGGCAGAATACAGCCAACGGAAAACGAACGCGGAGGATGCACCTGAAATCCTGGCACGGGTTCGAAAAGACGGGGCTGATGCTGCGATCCTTTGCCCCCTTTGCCCGTGTGTCATCAGACCGTAAGCTTGGTGGCCCGGCATCTGGAAGCGAACGGCATTCCGACGGTCATTGTCGGCTCGGCGCAGGATGTCGTGGAGCACTGCGGCGTGCCACGGTTCTATTTCAGGGATTTCCCGCTGGGCAATCCTTGCGGGCATCCTTGGCGACCGGACATGCAGCGCGAAATCATGCGCCAGGCGCTCGCCCTTTTTGACACGGCGACGGCGCCGCGAACGACTGTGAAAGCGCCATTTGCGTGGAAGGAGGAGGGTTCCCTTTGGCGGCCCCGGTATGGAAGAGTAAATCCAGAGGATCGCGAGCGGCTGCTCAAGCTGGGTGACGAGCGCCGCCGGCGGCAAGCCAAGGCCAAGCAGGTTTCCATGGAGGGAGTGTCATCAAAATGACCGAGAGTTCGATGGGAAATCGGGTGGGCGTTCTTGAAGACCGGTACGGCAACCCCTTGAGCACAAGCTCTGCCGCCGCCCGCGACGCATATGTCGCCGGCGTCGACAAGCTGCTCTCGGCTGGGTCGGGGATTGACCAGGCATTCCGCGACGCGATCGCCGCCGACGAAGGTTTTGCTCTGGCGCACATTGCGCTTGCGCGAACCCTGCAACTGCTCGGTCGCGGCAACGAAGTCAAAGCGCCGCTCGAACGCGCGATCGCGCTGGCGCCTGCTACGACTTCGCGCGAGCAAGGTCATATTGCGATCTTTGCCAAGATCCTGAGTGGTCAAGGCGCTGCGGCGGTTTCGGCGATCGCCGAACATATCAAGCACTGGCCGCGCGATGCCATGGTGCTGGCACCGGCCACCGGTGTCTTCGGCTTGATCGGCTTCTCGGGCAAGTCCGGCCGCGAGATTGAGCAACTGGCGATGCTGGAGCCGCTTGCAACCCATTACGGCGATGACTGGTGGTTTCGAACCGTGCTCGCGTTTGCCGAAATCGAGCTGCACAGGCTCGACAGTGGTTTCAGGAATATCGAGACCGCACTTCGTGGTTGTCCCCGCAACGCTCACGCTGCGCATATCAAGGCCCATCTGTTCTATGAGAAGGGACAGCGCGAGGAGGGGCTGGCTTATCTCGAGCAATGGAACGCCGCTTACCCACGCGAGGCGCAACTGCATTGCCATATCAGTTGGCATCTTGCCCTGTGGTCGCTGGAGACCGGCAGGCGGGATCAAGCCTGGCAGATCTATCGTGAGGCGCTGCATCCGGGCGGCTCATGGGGGCCGCAAATCAATGTCCTCACCGATTGCGCCTCGTTCCTTGCGCGCGCCGAGATGGCGGGCGAGCCGCGATATCCGGAACTGTGGAGCGAGATCAGCCAGTATGCGGCGAAGTGGTTTCCCAACTCGGGGATCATCTTTGCCGACATGCACAGCGCGCTCGCCTTTGCAATGGCCGGCGATGCGGAGGCCTTGGCCAGGATCATCGAGAACCCGAAGGGACCCGCCGCGGACATGGTGGTGCCCATCGCGCGCGGGTTCGATGGTTTGGCCAAGGGGGACTGGACACGCGTCGTCGATGAGCTAACGCCCGTCCTGGCAACCCATGAAAGGGTTGGAGGCAGCCGCGCGCAGCGCGACCTGCTGGAATATTCCGTGACTTGCGCCTTGCTGCGCAGTGGTCGCGCCGACGAGGCGCGGCGGCTGATCGCGTCACGACGACCGCAGAATGCGGCGAGCGGCGTTCCGCTCGCGGGGTTCTGAACGTGTCCTGGTTTAGGACCTGCGCTGGTCAAGAGATCCGAAATGGAGAAGCGGTGGGTTTCGGATAGCGCAGCCTGAGGGAGAGTAACGATGCGCATCAACGATGATCTGTCGAAGCCTGTTATCGTTCACGCCTCGAAGCTGGACTGGGTGGCGAGTCCGTCGGCCGGCGTGGATCGGCGCATGCTGTTCCGCATTGGCGCCGAGGTCGCGCGCGCCACCTCGATCGTGCGCTATGCTCCCGGTAGCGCCTTCCCGCGTCATACGCATGGCGGTGGAGAAGAGATTGTCGTCCTTGAAGGTACCTTTCAGGATGAGCATGGCGACTATCCCGCGGGCAGCTACTTCCGCAACCCTCCGGGGACGTCACATGTTCCCGCCTCGAAGGACGGCTGCACAATCTTCGTGCGGCTCTGGCAGTTCCGGGACGAGGACCGGACCCAGGTCGTGCGTCAGCCAGGTGAGGGCCAACAGGTTGCGCCGCGCCCCGGTGCAAGCAACGTCAGCGTGCTATTTGACGACGGCCACGAAGAGGTCCGCCTTGAAGACTGGCGGCCGGGTGAAATCGTCAGCCTTGCGAACGCGCGCGGGCTCGAGTTCTTTGTTCTATCGGGGGGACTAACGATCGGGGGCGAGACGCTGCAGCCGCAGGGCTGGGGTCGGCTACCCGCCGGCGTCGACCTGAAAGCGACGGTGGGCCCGCAGGGCGCGAAAATCTGGGTCAAGGAGGCGCCGCTGCTGCATCCGGATGTCTGTCGACTTCCCGGGTAGCCGGTACAGTTCTGACCGCCTCCGTTGAGCTCCCTGCAATGGCGAAGCTACTTTGCATGGGGTTGTTTTCGATATTTTGGTTGGGCCGGCCTGTTTCGGCCGGGCAGCGCTCCGAAACATCATGTTGCATTGAACCGATGTTGCGGCTAGGCAATTGAGATGACATGGAAATTTTCCGTCGCCCCGATGATGGATTGGAGCGAGAGTTTAAGCTTTTCAACCGGTTAGATGATGGCGTGTGCACGACGTGTGCACCGGGAGATCGAGAAAAATCTCAACACAGCCAACGTGCGCAGGCCTGTGGCGCATGTGCCTGGATCTGAACTTCCGAGGGCAGGGCGAGGCGAGTGCTTAAGTGCGGTCTCAGCTGTTCGACGCGGAATGGTCGAAAACCGTGGGTTTGACTCCCACTCTCTCCGCCATTTTTACGATCTCGTGCGCTAGTCTTCGACTCTGTACTATTTTACGCGCGGTAGCGCGCTGGCGACGCGAGCATAGGGTGTCTAAGCCACGGCTTTGATCTGCGCCAGGAGTTGAACACCACGCGATCCTTACGCAGGTAAGAGATCGGTGTGACGCTCCCTACTGCACCATAAAGCGCGAGTGGTATGGCAAATTGGCTGCGCCGACAGCCTTTGGCGCGACAGAGTTCGCTCCGTAGAGGAAATTCACCTCAGGGACCTCCTCATGAAGCTGGGAGCACAGGGCTTCTCCGAGTTTCGGTGGTGCGTAGCTCGAGACGACCACGGAGTTGAAACTGACAAAGCTCAGGAGGGAGCGAACTGATCCGACGAACTGGCGACAGCATAGGCGGCGCCATTCGGCGTAGTACTCCGCGGCAGCCTTCGGCAGGGTTTTGGATCCGATGTCATTGAGCACGAGCCCATGCCGCTTCAATTCCTCTCGCAAACGCTGCAGTCCGACGTCGTGGCTCATGCCGAATCTCCCCCTGTGAATCTGATAGTTCAGGACTAGGCGGCTATGCAGGTGAGAGCCCAGATAGAAGAAGAGAAAATCGGGCAGGGAGCGCGCCACGCCGAACAGGCTTTCCCCGCCCGCAGCCGCCGTAATATCATCCTGGATGTACACGGAAAGATTGAGGGTACTCTCGATGCTGGCTTGCAGATCTACCAGATCGCTCCCCAAGAGATCTCTCACGTGGTGTGGTGAGCCCGCCTCGTTTGGAGCCGCCAGTCCAATGCCAGCAACCCGGGTGCGGTACGAGGACGGAAGGGCCTGTAGAGCCTCCTCGATCTTTACAGCGAGCACGCCAGTTCCACGCAAGGCGGAGTATGGATGGGCGGCGTGGTGTTGAACCTGTCCGATGAAATCGATGATGGCAATGTCGGTCTCGCTCTCGCCGAAGCTCACACCGATCGAGAAGGCTCCTTTTGGATTGAGCGAGAGGGGAATGGTCGGCGGGCCGACCCGACCACGCTGCGCCTCCCCTTTCGAGACGAGACCTTCCTGCTCCAGTGAACGCACGATGACGGATACTGTCTGCGCGGAAAGGCCGGTCTTTTCTCCGATTTCGAGACGTGAAATTCCGGCGCTCTGCAGCAGCAATGAGAGCACAAGTCGTTCATTGTAGCTTCTCACGCTGGGCGCATTCAGGCCGCTCGCCCGGTCTGCGATCCGCAGCGGGTTTGGTGGCGCAAATCGCATGTCAGGCAAGGAACTGCTCCTCTCAGAAGAATTCAGGCAGGGATTTGCTCAGCGCTGAGAATCACCAGCCGGCCATCCGATCGCATCGATCTCCTGCGCCAGCGCTACCCCAAGTGCGCGATGCGCGCCGGCGTTGAGATGAAATCCGTCTGCTTCATCGCATTGGCATACCGTCCCTGCGTTGAAAAAATGCACGCCCAGGGAATCCGCCATGATTTCGAATTCAAGGCCGAGCTGTCGTGACTTCTCCGGTCCCCCCGCAAAGATTGATTTCCACTCCTTGATGTCATCTAGCATAGGGGGAGGGGCGACGATCATGATCTCGGGCACGCTTCCACCCGGCCCTGGCGCCAATTCTCGTATGTCGTAGATCAAACATCCCATTCCCATTGCGACCTCCGAAGGTGGCTTGTTGAATCGCACCTTGAGGTCATTGGTGCCGAGCATGATGATCACGAGATCGAGGATCGTGTGGCTTTGGATGCACGGGCGTAGATACGTCCGACCGTTCTTGTGAGTGCCCTCGATGGGGTCGTCATGAACGGTCGTCCGTCCGCTCAACCCCTCTTCGATGACGTACCATCTCGACCCAAGTTCGGCCTGAAGCACACCCGGCCATCGGGTGGCGCGATCGTAGCGTTCGAGCGGCCCGCGCCCCGGTATTTGGCCGTGAGTATTGGAATCGCCGAAACATAGAACCGAACGCACCCGCATGGTCCTGAATCTCCGTGCTTTTTCGGTCCTACATTGTCCTCACCACCGAAAGTGTGCAATAAACCAATTGATCATTCAATCTGAATAACTATTGACAAACGACGTTTCACTGTGCACTCGTAAGCTGGCGGCGGACTGAAAGCCCGTCAGCATTGGGAGTAGAACACCAAGAGGCAGCTCTTCGTCGAGAGGAGCCGATCCATCGACTTGAATGGATCTGACAACGTCGTCCGTCGCGGGAAGGCGCGCGCCGGCCTGCGCTCTGCTTCCCTCTACTGAAAAGAATTGCGCATCGCGTGCGGTGAAGGAGGGATTCATGCACCAAGGATTGAGATTAGTCGCAGGGCTGATCGCTGCGACGTTGGTCAGTTGGACGGAAGCTCGCGCACAGGAAGTGAATCTGATGCAGGGTGTCATGCCGCGGCCAGGCGATGAGCGCGTCACGGCGCCGAATCAGTTCAAAAAGGACGGTCCATGGAAGATCGGCATGAGCCATTTCGGCGTCAATGCCAACACCTGGACAGTCCAGATGGCACACGACGCGGAAGCGGCCGCCAAGCTCGACAAAAGAGTCGGTCAATTCATTCTTCTGGACGCCAATATAAGCCAAGCCAAGCAGGTCGCCGATATCGAAGATCTAATCGCGCAGAAGGTCGACGCGATCATCGTGACGCCGCTGACGCCGACCTCTGCCGATGCCGGCATTGAAAAAGCGGTCGCCGCCGGCATCCCCGTCATCGTGCACACCGGTCTTACCGAGACTGACAAGTACACCGTCGATATCCAGGGAGGGGGGGTCCACTTCGGAAAGGTGATGGGGGACTTCCTTGTCAAGCAACTCGGTGGCAAGGGAAATATCTGGGTCCTGCGTGGACTGCCGGCGCACCCCGAGGACATCAACCGCTACAAGGGCCTTCTGGAATCGATCAAAGGTACTGACGTCAAGATCATCGCGGAAGATGCCGGCAAGTGGCAATATGACGTCGGCAAGCAGGTGTGCGAGACCCTTTATCTGAACAATCCGAAGGTCGACGGTATCTGGTCATCGGGTGCCGATATGACCCGCGCCTGTGTCGATGTCTTCCAGCAGTATGGCGCGAAGATTCCGCCAATCACGGGCGAGGGCAACAACGGCTTTTTCGCCCGTTGGATCGAGCTCGGCTTCCCTTCCATCTCGCCGGAGTATGGACCGGAACAGGGGGCGGCTGGCGTGCGCGCCGTGGTCGCTTTGCTTGAGGGCAAGCAACTCCACAAGCGGTACATCTATGAGCCCGAAGGCTGGGATCTGGAGAAAGCCAAGAAATTCTACCGCAAAGATCTGAGCGCGAACGTCTGGTTTCCGACCAGCCTGACGGAGCAAGATCTGCAGAGGTACTACGGCAAGCGCTGATCTTTGCCGGTGCCGGCGCTCATTCTTGTGCGCCGGCACCCACCTTCCATCAATACAAGCATTGGATCGAAGCGTGACCACACAACCGCTTGTCCAGATGACATCGATCTCGAAGTCCTTTGGGGGCATTGCCGCGCTCGAGAACGTCGATTTTCAACTGCTTCCCGGATCGGTTCATGCGCTCATGGGCGAAAACGGAGCCGGCAAGTCGACCCTCATGAAGGTCTTGGCAGGCGTCGTTCAGCCTGATGCCGGCATGATTCGGAAGAATGGTCACATCGTCCGCTTTGCCTCACCTCGTGAGGCGCTCGATGCCGGAGTATCGACGGTGTTCCAGGAGCACTCGCTGCTTCCCAATCTGTCGATTGCCGAGAATATGTATCTTGGCAAGGAGCCGGTCACGAAGTTCGGCACGACCGACACGGCCCGCATGGAGCGGCAGGCGAAAGACATCCTGCGTGAGCTCGGCCTGGATCTTGATCCGGCGACGCTCGTCGGAAATCTTACGATCGCGGAGCGACAATTTGTCGAGATCGCGCGTGGCATCTCGGCACGCGCCGACGTGGTCATTCTCGACGAGCCGACGGCCGCGCTCAACGCCGCCGATGTCGAGGTTCTCAATGCTCAGATTCTCGCGCTCAAGAAGGAGCAGAAGGCGGTCGTCTACATTTCTCACCGCATGGAGGAAATCTTCAAGATCTGCGACACGATCACCGTGCTGAAGGATGGTCGGAATGTCGATGCCGTGCCGGTATCGTCGATCACCCCCAAGCAACTGATCGCGATGATGGTGGGGCGGGAGCTGAGTGAGTTGTTCCCGCCGAAGCCGGATCGGACGGACGGGGAGGTCGTTCTTTCGATCGATGGCCTGCGATTGACGCCGGAGGCGACGCCCTCTTCAATCGTGCTCCGGCGCGGCGAGATCGTCGCGCTTGCGGGCCTGGAGGGACAAGGGCAGCGTGAGCTTGTCAGATCGCTCATCGGACAATATGCGCCCCACGGTGGCAAGGTGGCCGTCAGGGGGCGGGAGTTTGCCCTGCCGCTCTCGGAAGAGCTAGGCATTCGAGAGATGCAGGCGCTGGGCCTCGGCTTTGTGCCCGAGGACAGAAAGCTCGAAGGACTGTTTCTTGACCTCTCGCTGGCGCACAATCTCACCATCGGTCTGCACAGCCGGCATTTCGAGCTGAAGCCGGCCGCGGCTCATCGCGAGGTGATCGCGAACTCGATGAAGAACCTATCCATAAAGGCCGCAAGACCGTCCCTTCCGGTCAACGCGCTCTCGGGCGGAAATCAGCAAAAGGTTTTGCTGGGGCGATATCTGGCCTTGGGCGCCGACATACTGATCATCGAGGAGCCGACCCGTGGCGTCGACGTTGGCGCGAAGGCCGAGATTTACAGGCTACTTCGCGACTACGCGAACGCTGGCGGCTCGGTCGTCGTCCTCTCGCGGGAGACCCTGGAGCTGATCGGGCTTTGTGACCGCCTCTACGTGATCCACGACAAGCATGTGGTGACCGAAATGCCGGCCAGATCGGCGACCGAGCATGCCATTCTCGAAGCTGCCCTGCGTGGTTGAGCGGACACGATAGTGATGAGCCACCTTGGTCGCATGTTTCTCGGCGCAAATTCCCGGCACGGGTTGTGGACCGTTCCGCTGGTCGCGGCGCTGGCCTGTTGTGCGGGCCTGACCCTCTCGACGGCCGAGTTCGCGAGCTCGCAGAACATTCTCAACTTGGTCGCACAAGCAGCGCCACTCATCCTCGTGAGCATAGGACAGATGATCGTGATCCTCGTCAGAGGGCTCGATCTGTCGGTCGGCTCCGTCGTCAGCCTGACGACGGGAATTCTGTCGCTCAATGCTCCGGCCTATGTTTCGGTGCCCGCCGTCATCCTCGCGGCCGTGGCGATCGGGCTCCTGAACGGAATTTCAGTCACCTCGTTCAGGGTGCATCCGATCATCGCGACCCTCTCGATGACCGGCATCGTGCAGGGCGTCGCGATGTTTGTGCGCCCCTCTGCCGGCGGTGCAGTGCCATCGGAGATTCTGTTCCTCGTGAGCGGTAAGGTTTTCGGCATCTACATGCCTGTCCTATGGGTTGCTGCCGCAATCCTGGTCGCCTGGAAGGTGGTGCACGGCTCCCGCTTCGGCTTGCACCTCTTTGCGATTGGTGGAGGTGAAACGGCTGGCACCTTCGGCATCGCCGAGCAGCGCAATGTCGTCGCGGCATACGTCCTGAGTTCCTGTTTCGCCGCGGTCGCCGGGATCTTCCTGGCGGGCCGCATCGTTTCGGGCGACCCAAACATCGGGGCACAATATGCGGTGGATTCAATCACGGCCGTTGCGCTTGGCGGCACCCAGCTTGCCGGGGGGATCGGCAGCCTTCACGGCACCGTCGTCGGCTGTGCGCTTCTTGCCGTCATTGCGAACGGCATGAACCTGCTCAATGTCTCTGCCTTCATACAGACCATCGTGAAGGGGCTGATACTGCTTGCCGTCATCTCGCTTCAGCCCCGCAAGACGATTGGACTGTAGGTTATGCAGCGACTTTACAGCCTGTCTCGTGTGGCGTTGCGGATGCCGCCTTCCTACATCGTTGTTGCGGTGCTCCTCGTCACCTTGTGGATGATGCGGCCCAATCTGATGAATGTCGCGATTCTCGGCACGTTCGCCCGTCAGGTCGTGCCGCTCGGCATCGTCGTTCTGGGGCAACTGCTCGTCATCTCCTCACGCTCCATCGATCTGTCCGCCGGCGGAGTCATTCTGCTTGTCAATTACTTGATTTCTTCCGGCCTCCTTTACGACCGGCCGATTCTCCAGGTCATTCCTCTCTGCCTTGCTGTCGGACTTTCGGTCGGGCTTTTGAACGGGCTTCTCGTCGGCAAGCGAAGAGCTTCCGCCGTCATCGTGACGCTTGCGGTGAACATCGTTCTGATTGGACTGGTCGAATATCTCGCGAACGGGAAGCCGCCGGGGGACGTCCCGGACCAGTTCCGCCAGCTCTATAATGTGCGGCTCGGGACGCTGCCGGCTCCGGTCATCTTCTGGTTCGTGCTTGCCGGGCTGATGAGTGCGTTTCTCGGAAGATCGGTGTTTGGCCGTTTCGTCTGGTCGATCGGCAGCAATCCGATAGCCGCACATTTTTCGGGCGTGCCCGTCGAACGGACCGTCGTGCTAGCGCACGCGATCTCGGGACTCATGTCTGCCGTGGCTGCGCTGGTCCAGACATCCTCGATAGCCGTCGGAAGCGTGCGGTTCGGACCTGAACTCGTCATGAACTCGATCGCGGCAACGATTCTGGGCGGCGTGGTCTTCGGCCGACCCGCGCAAGTCTGGGGACCATTCGTCGGCGTGCTCTGCTTCGCTCTCTTGTTCGTGGTCATGACGACGCTGGGCGTGCAGGAGCCCGGCAAGCTCATTGTCCAGGGGCTCATCATTCTTCTCGCCGCCGTCTTCTATGGCGTTCGTTCCAAATCAAACTCGTGAGGGACCGATGACGAAACGTATCCTGTGCTTTGGAGACTCGCTTACCTGGGGATGGGTTGCCGTCCCGGAGGGCTCGCCGACGACGCGTTTTCCCTATGCGGAGCGGTGGACGGGAGCCATGGCGGCGAAACTCGGACCGGACTATGAAATCATCGAGGAGGGCTTGAGCGCACGCACGACGTCGCTCGATGATCCAGCGGATCCACGGCTGAACGGGTCGGCCTATCTTCCATCCGCCATTGCAAGTCATCTTCCGCTGGATCTCGTCATCCTCATGCTCGGGACCAACGATACGAAGAGCTATTTTCGCCGCACCCCTTACGAAATCGCGGTCGGTATGTCCAAGCTGGCGGGGCAGGTGCTCACCTCGGGCGGCGGAGTAGGAACGGTGTATCCCGCGCCCAAAGTGCTCATCGTTTCGCCGCCCCCACTCGCCGATTTGCCGGACCCGTGGTTTCAGGGAATGTTCGAAGGTGGTCGCGAGAAGACGGTTGAACTCGCCAAGCAGTACAGATCACTAGCGGCTTTCCTGAAGGTCGATTTCCTCGATGCCGGGAGCGTGATCTCGACCGATGGAGTGGATGGCATTCATTTCACTGCCAAAAACAATGCTGACCTTGGAATGGCGCTCGCGGAAAAAGTGGCGGACATCTTTTCCGTCACCCAGAAGCGGGAGATGGTGTTGACGTAGTCCGCGTCAACGAGGGCATGCTGCCTTCAGCCCGCTGCGATGGCCGCTTTTGCGAATTGCGCCGCGCCACTGCCGCGTGCGCTCCGTTGTCCCGCTTGGGACGTTCCTCCCTGGACTGGTCATGGACGCCATGACCGAGCCCGCTCCTCTTGCGAGGAGCGGGCTTTTTTTGGGGCCAGCCGAGGCCGTGACAAGGTGGTCCTACCTTCAAGGAGATCGTGAACCTCGCTTATTCTTCGCCCCACGAGAAGCTAGAGCGGTTTCCAGTTGAGGTGAATCGGAACAGTCAAAGGGGATTCCCACGGGCACGCAAATCAGATTCGGTGTTGCCCGCGACAACATGCGGGGCATGCGATGGCGAAGGGATACTCCAAGGACCTCAGGGTGCGTGCGGTTGAGCTTGTTGAGTCCGGCGAAAGCGCACGTGAGGCTGCGCGCATTCTCAATCTCGGCGCTTCGACTACGATCCGATGGATGGATCGTTGGAGGAAGACCGGAAACGTTGAGGCCAAGCCCGGCACCGGGCACAGCCGCTCGCCGTTGGAGCAGCACAAGCAGTGGCTGATCGAGCTGATCGCCGCGGAGCCGGACCTGACGCTCGAGGAGATCCGCGCGCGTCTGCGCTCTCAGAGAAAGCAAAAGGCCGGCATCGGTTCGATCTGGCGTTTCTTCGACCGTCACAGCATCACCTTCAAAAAAAACACTGCACGCCGCCGAGCAGGATCGACCTGACGTCGCTGCCGAGCGTGCCGCGCTGAAAGCCGAGCAGCCCAAGCTGCGTGCACCGCGCCTCATCTTTATCGACGAGACTGCGGTCACGACGAAGATGGTCCGGCACTATGGGCGCTCTCCTCGCGGTGAGCGCCTCGTCTCTGGCGTGCCCCATGGTCACTGGAAGACGCTGACGCTTGTCGCCGCGCTGCGCATCGATGGCCTCACGGCGCCCTATGTCATCGACGGTGCAATGGATGGGCCCTCGTTCCTGGCTTATGTCGAGCAAGTCCTGGCGCCGACCTTGCGCAAGGGCGACATCGTCTTCATGGACAACTTGCGCACTCACAAGATCGCCGGTGTCCGCGAGGCGATCGAGGCTGTCGGCGCCCGCGTGCGTTATCTGCCGGCCTACTCGCCCGACCTCAATCCAATCGAACAGGCCTTCTCCCGGTTGAAAGCTGCGCTGCGCAAAGGCGCCACCCGCACGGTCCAAGCCCTGCTCAAACTCATCGGCAAACTCGTCAAGTCGTTTGCGCCGCAGATGTGTGCCAACTACTTTAGGCATGCTGGATACACCAGATGATCCACATCATGTGGAAAATGCTCTAGGACAAAAACGACACTATCGATCCTGCACTGGCCGATCCGGATTTGACTTGGAAGGGGGGTGGCATAAGATCGAAGGAAGAGCATCTTGTCGCCCGGTGCCCATCTCCCGCAAATTTCGCCAGCCGTACGCCCGCGAGATGGGAAGTCGAAACAGGGAGGAGTTGTTGGGCGCGCAAAGCCATGAAGCGTGGCATATCCCAACCTTTGCAGACGATTTCCGCGAGGATGTCTTTGTAAAGCAGCGGAAGCTGCGCACCCGGCTTCTTGATTGTGGTGCGATCCGCAACGCCCATGCGCGCGATCTGGCCGCCCACATGCTTCTGTATCTTGATGACCTGTCGGGCTGCTGGTCGATTGCGACCAGCTGGCTGCGGGCCGAGCTTCGATGTCAGCGTGTCGACACCGGCTTCGGAATGCGCGAGGCGAGGGACTATTTCCCGGGTTTCGCTGAAGCAAAAGACGCGAACTACGACGTTCCCTCGTTCGGCGGCAAAGCCGTCGATAATCGGGATGTCGCGATGCAGGCGATGTGGCTGGATCCCCACCCGGTGATCTTTGCCGATATCAAGCAGGATAGCCGCATCACGATGCGACTGCGGCAAAGGCTTGCGGGAGCCCGGACGAAGTCGAAGTTCGCCTGGGCGCTTCGGACCGGACGCGGCAGCTACGGCCTGATCTGCGCCGACTGGACTGAACATTTTGCCCCCTGGGAATCTGGCCTGTACGACTGTTTCGAGCAGACGGTGGTCGATGTCCTCAACCCGATCGTGGCCGTTGCCAAGGAGATTGCCGATCGAGATCCGGTGAGCCGGAATGGAGAGGCGCAGGGTGGCGATCCACTGACCTTGTCCATGGGCCTTTCGGCGCCGGCCTGGCTGGCAACTCTTACGCAATCAGAAATCGAGGTTGCCTCGCTGGTCGCGAAGGGCATGAGCTACAAGGAAATCGCCAGGGTTCGCCGCAGGTCCTTTTCCACGATCGATCATCAGCTCAGAAGCATCCGGCAGAAGACCGGCGTTTCAAGCACCTCCGCCCTGGTCAGCCTGCTTGCGCGGACCGAGTTGCTGCCGGTCTGAAGCACCGCGGGAGCAGCGCCGACGAAGGTCGCATTCGTGACATCGCGGAGCGAACGCCTCTCCTGACGAAAACCGGCAATGCCATGATGTTGGATCGATGAAGCCATGCTTCGCCGATTCCGATTGGTATCGCGAACCTTCGCGATAGATGGCCCCACGCGTCGCTTGGTAGACCCGTATTGCACGCGAACCGTCGTGCCGCGCTGAATCATCCTGGACGAATGGTCTTGCGAAGGGGGAGGCGAGATGACCAGACAAATGCTTGCGGCAGCAATGCTCATGGCTTGCTTGCCAACGCTCAGCGTGGCCGAGGGCTCAAAGAGCAAGCCGATACTTACCTATAACGCGGCTGAAGCGATGATTGCAGCCTGTTTCGCTGCGCAGGCGGCCGCCGGATACGCGAAGGTGAATGTCGTCGTGGTTGACGACGGGGGGCGGCTGATTGCCGCCGCGCGACAGGATGGGGCCTGCAAGGCCTGCACGGACATTGCGCAGAACAAGGCGATCACGTCGTCGCTGTATGCTGCACCGACCCGGACCTTTGCCGACCTGTCTTTTGGTGTGAAGCGCGATGGCGTGAACGCCGGATTGCCGGGTGCGGCCTTTGTCCCTGGCCTTGTGGCGTTTGCAGGCGGCCTGCCCATAAAGACCGCGACAGGCGATGTCGTCGGCGGGATCGGTGTCAGTGGCGGCAGCGAGGATCAGGACGAAAGCTGCGCGCAAGCAGGTCTCAATACAGTGTCGAAAAGCCTGAACTGAGAGCGGCGCCATGATCAACAACCCGTTCTACGGCCCCGAGACGCAGGGCAATTTCAAGCTCTACGATCTCGGCAATCTGATCCTGGAAAGCGGCGAAACCCTCCGCGGAGCAAAGCTTGCCTACCGTACCTTCGGGAGGCTGAACGCAAGGAAATCCAACGCCATTCTGGTGACGACCTGGTTCTCCGGAACCGGCAAGGTGATGGAGGACGTATATGTCGGCCAGAGCCACGCGCTTGATCCGGACCGGTACTTCATTGTCATCGTGGATCAGCTTGGCAGCGGCGTGTCATCGTCGCCGCAGAACACGCCCGCGCCACAGGCGATGGCGAAGTTTCCGAAGCTTGCCATTGGCGACGATGTCCGCGCCCAGCACCGGATGTTGACAGACCTGTTCGGCATCGAACGGCTCGCGCTTGTGGTCGGTGGGTCGATGGGCGGGCAACAGGTTTATGAATGGGCCGTCGCCTATCCGATGATGGTTGAACGGGCAGCGCCGATTGCTGCGACGGCCCGCATTTCGCTGCACCAGCAGGTTTTTGTCGAAACCCTGAAGGAGGCGATCACGTCGGATCCCTGCTGGAACGGCGGCTGGTACGCCTCGGGCGTCGTTGTGCGCGAGGGCATGGACCGGATGGCGCGGATCGTCGCGACACTCGCCTGGTCCACGCAGTTCTACCAAGAGGAGCGGTGGCGCAGCATAATTGGCATGTCGTCGCTTGACGATTTCATCAACGGTGTGATGAAGGCCTATTTCGAGCCGATGGATCCCAATGTCCTGTTGTGTGAGATGCACAAGTGGCAACTGGCCGACGTATCGCGGCACACCGCGGGTGATCTCGCTCGAGCGCTGGCGCGGGTGAAGGCAAAGACAATGGTCATGCCGATCAGCCACGACAGTTTCTTTCCTCCGCAGGAATGCGAGGCCGACTATCGACTTGTCCCGCACGCTTTGTTTCGGGTGATCGACTCACCTGAAGGGCACATGGGCCTGAACGGATTCGAACCGCGATACATGGAGCAGGTTGATCGTTACTTGAACGAGCTGCTAGCCACCTGACGATTTCTACACTCAGTTTTGAATCTCCCCCGAGCGCCGTCGCTTCGGGGAACGGGCGGGCATGTCCCGATTACCGCGCCTGAGGACGCGTGCAAGATGCAACAGACCAAAGGCAAGGCGCTCAACGTCAGAGGCGCTACCAAGACCTACAGGACACAATCGGGCGAAGTCCATGCACTGAAGGACGTCGATCTGACCGTGCGGCAGGGCGAATTCATCGCCGTCGTTGGTCCCTCGGGTTGCGGCAAGACCACGCTGCTTTGGTCGATCGCGGGATTGCACAAGCTGACCTCAGGCGCCATCGCCCTTGGCGAGGAATGGATCACCGGCCCGCATCCAAGTATCGGCATGATGTTTCAGGAAGCGAATCTTCTGCCCTGGCGGACGATCCGCAAGAACATCGAGCTTCCGTTCGAGATTCGCCGAACACGCCCGGACGCAGCGCGGATCGATACGTTCCTGCAGCGGGTCGGGCTGGGCGGTTTCGGCGACAGGATGCCTCGTGAACTGTCGGGAGGGATGCAGCAGCGCGCGTCCATCGTGCGCGCGCTGGCCAGTGACCCCGCGGTCCTGTTGATGGACGAACCCTTCGGGGCGCTCGACGCCTTCACCCGTGACGAGATGAACAAGCTGGTGGAGGAGATCTGGCTCGAGTCCCGCAAGACGGTGATCCTGATCACCCATTCGATCGCAGAGGCGGTGTTTCTGGCCGACAAAGTCTACATCATGAGCGCGCGGCCGGGCCAAATCGCGCGAATGGTGGACATTCCGTTTCCGCGGCCGAGGTCTCTGGCCCTGATGGAATCGCGCGAGTTCTTCGACCTCGTAAACATGATCAAGCACGACATTCAGCACCAACGGCCGGCCACGCCAGCGGTCGTCATGGCAAGATGAGGGGTGCCAGCATGAGCCAGACAACCCAGACCGGTGCCGGCATCGCGGGCGCAACGGGAATTGCCAGCGGGCTTGGTGACCAGGGAGCCAAGGAAGTCGCCGCGATCATCGCGGTGGCCCTGCTCGTCATCGGCGGAGGAGAGTTGCTGCTGCGTCTGTTCGAGGTGCCGCGATACATCCTGCCTGCCCCCTCGGCCATCGCCAGCGTGTTTTTCTCCCAGGAGATCTCGACTATCTGCGCACACTATTCCTTCACGCTGATCGAGCTCTTTGCTGGCTATGCCATCGGTGCGTCGATCGGGTTGCTCCTCGCTGCGGTCATTACGCAATTCCCGTTCGTGGAAAAAGTGATCACGCCCTACATCCTGCTGCTGGTGACCACGCCGATGCTGGCGCTCGTGCCGCTCTTGATCTTGAATTTCGGCTTCGGATTCACGCCGAGGATCATCGCTGTCTCTCTTGCGTCTGGTCCGATGGTGATGATCAACGCAGCCACCGGATTTCGGCGTGTCGATGCGATGAAGATTGCGCTGGCGCGATCCTGCGGGGCGTCGACCCTCCAGATCTTTACCAAGATCCGCATTCCGATGGCCATGCCGATGGTGATCGTTGGCCTGATGATCGGGGCGATCTTCGGCATGATCACCGCTGTCGGCGCCGAGATGTCGGGCGGTGGGTTCGGGCTTGGCAGCCGCCTGACGACTTATTCGTCAACGCTTCGCATGCCGGAGTTCTTTGCTTGCATCGTGATCCTCGCTGCCACCGGGATCACGATCTACGCCTTCTTTTTCTGGCTCGGAAAAAGGCTGGCCGGCTGGGAAAGCTGACTACAAACGGGCGAGACGCCGCGCGCGACCCGGGAAAGACAAACACTGCGGCCCAACCAACGAGGGAGGAGACCCTATGGCTCACCAAATGATGACACGTCGGCGGCTGCTGCAGGTCAGCGCCACCGGCCTTGTGACCACCACCGTTCTCGGCGGCGGCCTGCTGACCCCCGGCCCGGCCCAGGCCAAGCCCTACAAATCACCCTTCACCTGGATTTCGCCGCGCGGCACGATCGAGGTGATGGACGACTACCCTTACTGGGTGGCCAAGAAGATGGGCTACTTCGGTGACCTTGGGGTAGAGACCGGTATGGAGCCAGGCCCCTCAGACGGGACCGCGGTGGTGAAATTCCTGGCGGTGCAACAGGCCGACATCGGCTTTCCCTCGCCGGGCGTCCTGTCGTTCGCAGTCAACGCGGGGATGGACCTCGTCTCGGTCTTCGGCAGCGGTTGTCTCGATCTCTTCAACGTCGCTTTCCGCAAAGGCGAGGGAGTGAAGGATCTGAAACAGCTCGAAGGCAAGACCGTGCTTCTGGGGTCCGCCGCCTGGCAGTCGATCTGCGACCCAATGTTCGCCGCCGTCGGCGTCAATCCCAAGAAGATCACCTATGTCGAGGCGGGCTGGCCGACCTGGACAACTGCGCTTGCCGGCGGGCAGGGGCATGCCTGCCTCGCATGGGAGGGCCTAAGGGCTGATCTCGGCGCAAAGGGCCTCGATTTCGACTACTGGCTGGGCATGCGCGGCTCACCCCTGCCGTCGAATTCGTTGGTCGTGCGGAGGTCCGATCTCGAGGATCCCGATCGGCTGAAGTTCCTGAAGAAGTACCTGAAGGGCTGGGCGATGGGCAGCGAATTCGCCGACCGCAACCCGCGCGCCGCCGCAGATATCGTCTTCAAGGCGTTGCCGACGACCAAGGCAAACTACGGTCCGCGGGCAGGCACAGAAAGCCTCATGCAGATTCACCGCACCTTCAAGGGCAATATGGCGGCACGCGCGGGCTGGGGAGAGCACAACATTCCGGCCTGGGACAATTTCTTCAAGATACTGAAGGCCATCGGCCAGTCGAATATCGACATCGATACCACCCGCTATGTCACCAATGAATTCATCGCTGGAGCGAATGAGTTCGACAAGGCGAAGGTTCATGCCGATGCTGACGCTTATGCACTGCCCAGTGACCTTGCGGCGATCGACATGGCCGACGTCGAGGCGAAATTCTACAACAACGTGATCAACGGATAGAACCAGCGACGCTGGCGGCGTGCGTACCGAAGCATGGCGCGATCCCGGTCACCTGAAGGACCAGGCACAGGCATCGGCCATGCCACCTCGCCGGGCACTCACCTCCCGATGCCCGGCGAGGAGTTGCATTCGACCTGATGCCCAAACCAAGAGACGATCAGAATGGCGCAGTTCATCAACTCCAAGGAACACATCGTTCAAGAGGCACTTGACGGCTTGGTTGCCGCTTCTGGCGGCCAGCTTGTCAGGTTGGACGGTTACCCATTCATACGCGTGATCGCCCGGTCGGATTGGGATCAGTCCCGCGTCGCCGTGATCTCCGGCGGCGGGTCCGGGCATGAGCCGGCACACGCCGGCTTTGTCGGCCCGGGCATGCTGACGGCGGCGTATGTGGCGACGTCTTTGCCTCTCCGTCCGTTGACGCGGTGTTGGCAGGAATCCTGGCCGTGACAGGAGCTGCCGGCTGTGTCCTCATCGTCAAGAATTACACCGGCGATCGCCTGAACTTCGGTCTTGCTGCTGAACGGGCACGAGCACTGGGCAGGAAAGTGGCCATGGTGATTGTCCAGGACGATATCGCCATCCCGGACATCAGCCGTCCTCGGGGTATCGCTGGAACGCTCTTCGTGCACAAGATCGCCGGAGCAGTGTCCGAGAGCGGAGGCGACCTCGAGGCCGTGACTGCGGCCGCGCGTCGCGCGGCCTCCAATGTCATGAGTATCGGGATGTCGTTGGACACTTGCACGGTGCCCGGTTCGCCCAAGGAAAACCGAATCCGGCCGGGAGAGATTGAACTGGGGCTTGGCATCAACGGCGAAGCTGGCGCTGCGAAGTTGCCCTATCTCGGTGCACGTCAGGCCATGGCTGACGCGGTCGCGAGACTTGTCCCAAGAATGAGCGGGAGCGGCTATGCGGCGCTTCTGAACAATCTCGGCTCTACGACAGCCCTTGAAATGTCGGTTCTTGCACAAGAATTGCGGCAGTCCGCGCTCGGCCCTGCGGTGTCCCATATCGTTGGTCCTGCCTCGATGATGACGGCCCTCGACATGCATGGCTTTTCGCTCACACTCTATTCGCTGAGCGCCGAGGACGAAAAACTGCTGACCACAGAAACGCCACTGCGTAGCTGGCCGGGGCTTCAGCCTTTCGTGGCGCCTTGCATCGTGCCCTTGCCCGATGGGTTGGCTCGCGTGCGGCCAACGCCTTCCGCCGATCCTGCGACCGAGGAATTCCTCATCCGGTGCTGCAAGGCGCTGATCGCCGCCGAAGCGGATCTGAACGCGCTCGATGCCAGAGCAGGAGATGGCGATACCGGAACAACCCTTGCGAGCGCGGCGAGCGCCTTGATCCAAAACGTCGGTCAGCTTCCGCTGTCGGACCCCACGCAACTCTATCGCACGCTGGGGCAGGAGCTCAGCCAGACCATGGGGGGCTCGTCGGGTGTCCTGCTCGCGATCTTCTTCGCTGCGGCAGGCGATGCGGTATCAAGCGGCCACAGCCCGATCGACGCGCTCAAGGTTGGATTGGCCAGGATGCAGGAGGTGGGTGGCGCGCAACCGGGTGACAGGACCATGATCGACGCGCTACTGCCCGCCCTTGATGCCTTGCCGCAGGGGCTGAACGACGCAGCTCGCGCAGCAAGAGAGGGTGCGAACCTGACGGCCACCATGTCCAAGGCGCATGCTGGAAGAGCCGTCTACATCAGCGCGGAACGGTTGACAGGGCATGCTGACCCCGGGGCGGAGGCCGTTGCGAGATTGCTTGAGAGCTTGTGCTAAGTCGGCATTGAACGAGTTGCCAGGGCTGGGTGTTCATCGACAACAGAAAGGGCATCGCCAAACCAATGATTTCCGCAATCAGCGCCTTGGGTACTGGATCAGGTTTGTAACCGCGGATACTCCTGCGACCGCGGATAACATCGTCAAACTGCATCTGAGTGGTGGGATGGTGAAATTGTGCCGCGGATTTGCCCGACGTGTCGAGGTTTCGGTGCAAGCCGTCGGTTGCGGCGGGCCGCCGGCTACTTTGCATGGGGTTGTTTTCGATATTTGGCGGAAGCTGCGGCGGCGCCGACCGAACGGCTCTTCAGGCCGGTGCTCAAATCGTGGGTTTTGGTCTGGAAAGGTCGGGAATTCCAGATCTTTCAATGGGGATTGACTGACACTCTCTCCGCCATTTCTACGATCTCGTGCGCCGGTTTACGATCTTGTCCGATTTCGTGCGCCTTGAATTCGTTGTTCGTATCGGGATGCATGCCAAGGGCTAGCTATGACACTCCAAGGTCGCAACTCCGAATGCATCAATCGGAGGCAGGACGACAAAGCCTGGCATTAGCACACGAACATGGCTCAGCTTGATAGGTCCAATGCTCGTTTAACTGCGCCCCGGGATATGTCTCTGGTAAAGCGAGCGCGCTCAGCTCTTCGAGCTAGAGCCCTTCAGCGCATTCCAAGCCGCTTGGTTGGCCCGATCGAACGCGTTGCGGGATTCCGCGAGCGCTGCGCTCAGCACGGACGATGACTCGCTGCCGGCCTGCTTTAGCTGCTGCAGACGCGCTTCCGCCTCTGATGCATCGGATTTCATCTGCTTGAGGGCTGCATCAAAGTCCCCGGTGTGGGTCGCGGCCACCTTGCCGGCCGCCTCGCGGAACGTGTCTGCGGCCTCGCGCCAAGCCTTTGCCTGCGCGGCGGCGATGTCCTTGAAGGTCGCTTGCTGCTGTTCGAGCTGCTTGCCGGCGCTTTCGAAGTAGGTCTTCATCTGCGCCTCGAACCCGCTCCATTGCTTCTCGAGTTCTGTCCTGCTGCGTGCCCAGGCCGCTTCGCCGGCTTCGGTTTGCGCCTTGAGCTGCACCTGGAATTCGTCGCGGCGCTTCTTCAGATCGGCGATGATCTGCCTGCTTTGACCTTGGACTCGGCCTTCGCCTGCCCGGCCTTCATCTCGAACGAGGCGAGTGCGGCATCCATCTCGTCGATGCGCTCCTTGGCCCAATTCAGGTAAAAATGCACGTTGCTCTGCTCTGACATGATCGTCTCCGCTCGGTGCTCGAATTGAATGATCTCCCAAGTCAATTCTGCAGATGTTGACTTGAGTCAACCGCCCCGATTGTCTGATGCAGCGTCCCTCAGGCCGCGAGATAGGGAAACAGCCTTGCCTCATCACCGTGCGCCGTTGACCAAGTGCGCGACGGTCCGCGAGCCATCGCTGCGTAGAAGTCGCTCGGAGCCATCAACTCGGCGTCGCCTGGCAGCACATCCTCATTGAATATCTCCTCACAGGCGCGGAGAGCGTTCGCAAGGCGGTTATCTTCCGAAGGGTTGAGCTGGAAACGGCGTATCGTCTCGTTCCGGTTGGCTCGCCTGACAGGGGACATGATTGAAGCTCCGTGAATTGAACTGGCTAGGCGACGGTCCAGCCCCCATCCATCGAGAGGTTGGCGCCCGTGATTTGAGCGGCATCGTCGCTGCACAGGAACAGTGCCAGCGAAGCAACCTGTTCGGCGGTGACGAACTCCTTCGTTGGCTGCGCGGCGAGCAGGACATCATTGATGACTTCATCCCGCCGCATGCGCCGGGCCGCCATCGTGTTCGGAATTTGCTTCTCGACGAGCGGCGTCCAGACGTAGCCGGGGCTGATGCAGTTGCAGGTGATCTTCGAGCGAGCGAGTTCCAGCGCGACGGTCTTGGTAAGGCCCGCAATGCCGTGCTTGGCTGCGACATAGGCCGACTTGAAGGGCGAGGCGACCAGCGAATGCGCCGAGGCCGTGGTGATGATGCGGCCCCAGCCGCGCTTCTTCATGCCTGGTACCGCCGCGCGGATGGCATGGAAAGAGGCAGACAGGTTGATCGCGATGATCGCATCCCACTTCTCGGCGGGGAATTCCTCGATCGGCGAAAGGTGCTGGATGCCGGCGTTGTTGACCAGGATGTCAACGCTGCCGAAGATCTCCTCACCGAGAGCGATGAGCTCGGCAATCTCGCTTGGCTTCGCCATGTCCGCGGGTGAGTAGATCGCCCTGACCGTGAAATCGCGTTCGATCGCGGCACGCTCCTGCTCGACATCGGCAGGCGCGCCCATGCCGTTGATGACGACGTTGGCGCCCGCGCCGGCAAAGGTTCGCGCGCACGCGAGGCCGATGCCGCTGGTCGAGCCGGTGACGACAGCTGTCTTTCCGTTCAGAAATCCCATTTCGTACACTTTCCTCACTACACATGCGAATGACGATAGCTGCTGCGCCGGAGTTCGCGACGCCCAGTTGAACTTAAAAGACCAAGGCGTTCTCACCGGCTCGAATCGAGCCGCGAGCCGGCTGCTGCAAATAGTCGTGCACCACCTTTCCGAGGCCGAGCGTAAGGTCGGCGCGGATGTGGACGGCAGAGATGATCTCCAGGACCGGAAGGTCGGCAACGGGCGCCAGGGCGTGGGGCGCCAAGGCGAGGGCCGCGGGTCCGGCCCAGGCACCCTTCAGCACGATGTCTTCTAGATGATATTGGACGAGCTCGCAGATGCGGGGGCTGCCGTCGACATGTGGGATGATCTTGAGCAGGAAGTTCGGCTCGTTCAGGGCCGCCTTGATTTTCGACAAGTCGGCCGCGCGATGCTTGTAGCCCATCGTCCCGGTCGCAACCCGGAGCGGGCCGTAATCCAGCGTGCCGATCAATGTGTCGATCTCGGTTCGCAATGTCGGCTGGGCGAGCTTCTTCGGAAAGCCCCATAGCTCGCGCCCGCCCGCAATGGGGCCTTCGTCGTTGAGGAACATGCAATGCGTATAGCCGCCCTTGCGTCCGCGGAAGGAGACGGGGATGACCTGTCCGCTTTCCGTGTAATCGCCAAAGCCGTTCGAATCCGGCATGCGAATGAATTCATATTTGACCAGAGCTTCTCGCACGTCGACCTCAAGCGGCTCAGGAACCACCGCCTGGAGCTTGGCCGGATCGGTGCGATAGGTGATGATCAGGTATTCGCGATCGACGAACCGGTAAGGCCCGGGCGGATAGGCCGGGTTGGTCAGCGGCATCGCAAAGGCTCGTTGTTTCACGTCAATCTCGCGCATTTGTGCTCTCCAGGCGGTTGGGGTGGGCCTACTCGCGGCCGTCTTGTTCGAGATCAAACGTGAAGACCCCGTCGGGGCTCGAAGGCCGCGCGAGCACCTCGGGATGGCGCAGCGTGCGCAGCGCGTCGTGGTAGCCGGCTTGCCAGTGGTCCTGCATCGAAAGGCGCGAGAACTCGTAATCCTTGGAGTGCCCCTCGTGATTGCGCGCGCGATAGATCAGATGGACGATGTTGTAGACGTTGCGGGACACTGCCGTGCTGAGGAGCTTTACGTTCTCGTGCTGGCTGAGATCGTCAGGCAGTCGGCCAAGCAGATCCGTGAGTGCGCGCCGCAGGCGCTGCACGCGCTTGAATTGGTCGGTGCTGGCGCGGGTGCGGCTGGAATACTGGATCTCCTTGTGTCGCGTGACGACTTCAGCCATGTTGCGCGGAAGTTGACCGCGGGCGCTCCAGAGGTCGACCTGGAACGCAAGCATGTCCTGCGGGGCATCAGACTCGATCACCCATTGCAGCGGTGTGTTGGAGACGAGACCGCCGTCCCAATAGTGCTCCCCCTCGATTTCCACGGCGGGGAAGCCCGGCGGCAGCGCGCCGCTTGCCATGATATGCTCGGGCCGGATCGTATGGGTCGTGTTGTCGAAATAGACGAAATTCCCTGTTCGTACGTTGACCGCGCCCGCGCTGAAGCGCGTCGTTCCGTCATTGAGACGATCGAAATCGACCAGGCGCTCCAGCGTCGTCTTGAGTGCGCGTGTGTCGTAAATACTGGTCGCATCGTTGGCGCCAGCGAGCTGCAGCCAGGGTGGGATGGGGCGGGCGGAAAAAAATCCGGTTGCGCCGCACGTCGCTGCCAGGCCGGCGCTCATTTGATTGATGAGGTTGCGCGTGTTGTCGCTCTTCGCCCAATCAAGGAAAGGTGTTCCGGATAAGTCCCAGGGCGCCGTTGAAGTGACCTGGGTCCAGAAGTCGCGCAGGCGCTCGACACGGGACTCAGGCGGGTTGCCCGCGATGATGGCGGCGTTGATGGCTCCGATCGAAATGCCGGCGACCCAATCAGGATGAATGCTGGCTTCGGCCAAGGCTTCGTACACGCCCGCCTGATAGGCGCCGAGCGCGCCACCGCCTTGCAACAGCAGCGCGATGCAGTCAAAGGGTAACCGTCGTTGCGCGGAAAAGAGCTCGGATCGAGGCTGGAAGTTCATGGTGCGGTTGCTCTTGAGTTTTGCGAAGTGAACACGCGTTTCAGCGCTGGCTTGCGCTCTGCTTTCCAACTTTGCTCGGCTCGAGCATCACTTCCTTCAAATGGTCCCCGGCGGCGACGACGACCACGAAATTCAACCTGCCTTCTTGTCTCACGAGACCACCGGCGAGCGCACTGCCGGCCGCAGCTCTTTCGGCGACTTGCACCGCATCCGACAGTTCCTGCTTGCTCCATTTCAAGGCAATCATCTTGGCGAGATCGTCCCGATCGAGCTCCTTCAGGGAAGACGCCAGCTCCTTGCCCGTGACGCTTCCGGTATTTGCATCGATGGCGTTCTCCCACACGTTTTCATTTCTCATCGTGCGAACGCGGTAGACGGGTGGGTTGGCGAGTTCAAAGCTGATGTCGGCAGTCTTCGAGCCGTCATGCAGACGCTCGGCGATCTCCATTGCCCGGCTGAGCGGGACTCGTATGGTGCGGAATTTCGTGAGTACGCGCCGGATCGCAGCGTCCTCGGCTTCGCTTTGCGCCGTCGCGCTCGGCCTGTCCCCGTTTGCGGGATTTTGTGCCACGTCGGCAACCGCGCCGGTCGTCGTGAGCGCAGCGGACCATACAATCAGGGCAAACAAATGCTTCTTCGACATTGGTGAACCTCGTTTAGATTGGTCGACCGCCTACCAAAGGCGAGTGAGGGCGAACGTATCGCTGCAAGAGCTGTGGCCTGCCGAGCCGCAAGATCCCGCAGTGCCATGCGGTGTCGCGCGCCGCGCGGCTTGCCGTCGTTTCTCGGCAGATAGGTGAGAAAGCTTGTGGGTTATCTCCGGCGAAGCCAATGCATTGGAATTTCGGGAGACGTCCTCGACCGCCGACTGTGCAAGACTGTTGCGCGGTTGTGGGGGCATCGTCACGGGAGAAACCTCGTCTTCATCGGTTTGAACGTCCGAGCCCGTGCTTTGAATCGTATCGGGTGCATGGTCCGGCTGCGTAGTGGCTGCGGCGATCTCCTTGTCAGCGGATGACGGCAGGAGCTGATTGGTATCGATCACGACGCGCTCCGGTCCCTTGAGGCCGGAGTGGACGCGAATTGAAGGCCGCACAGCATCTGGTCCGGCAAAGTGGTCCGGGAGCTGCACCGGCAGCACCCAGTCGGTCGCCAGAAGCAAGCAGACCAGGGCGCCGCCAACCGTAAGAAAATAGCCGCGCAAGGGAAGGCCGTGATCAGTCGATCGGCTCGCGCGCATGAACTCGAGGGATCGTCGGTTCACGGCACGCGTCGCCTGGCAGCGGAATAATTCAGTCTCATTGTCGGATACTCCAAAGGGCGCGATGCCGGCTCGCGTGCTCGGCATTTGCCACTTCAAAACTTCGGCGATGTTCGGCACGCCAGGACTCCGGATGCCGTCTCACGCGGTGTGCGCGTGATAGTCGATTTCGTCGGGCGCAACGCCTCTGCGCGCCAGTTCGGACTCGATCATGTCGAACATGCATTCGAGCGGCGCAAGCCAGACGTTGACCCAGTAAATGATGCTGTTGCGGGCCATCAGCAGAGCTGGCGTCATGCGAATGTCCTGCGTTCCTGGCCAAGCCTGACGGTACTGAGCCGGCGGACGAGGGTTCGGACCCACGCGACCATCGAGATCGTGATGCCGAGCAGCAGGCTCAGGACCACGAGACACAAAGCGAGGACAACGTTCAGCGACGCCGCGGCGAGCCCCGGTAAGGGGTTTTCACGCATCAACGCGAAGAGAAGAGTTGACATTCTCGACCTCGATAATAAACTATACCGTATATTTCATATAAAACATGCTTCATGGTTGATGTCAAAGGCAAGGGCCTCACAAACGCGTTACGGCGAAGCGAGGCTCCGCTCCGGCGAACCAGAAGCTTCAAGCGGTGAGAGGATTCGACGTGATGAGATTGACGCTGGCGCTGTTCATCGGCGCGGGGGTCGTGGCTGCGAGCTCAGCCGCGTCCGCCCAGGAGAACCGTGGCACTCCGGAGCAGAGAGCGGCCTGTGCGCCCGACGCCTTTCGTCTGTGCAGTGTCTACATTCCCGATCCGTCGGGAGTAGAAGCCTGTCTGCGGCTCAGGAAGTCGGACCTCAGCGAAGCGTGCAAAACAGTGTTCGAGCAGGCGAGCACCGGATCAGACAGGGCCAAATAGAAGCAGCTTCGCAGGGGCGAGATCAGATCCGCGTTGATTGCATCAATCCTTTTGGAAACAGGAGCGACATAATGAGTACCATGTACATACCGGCTTTGGCCGCCTTCGGCGGCTCTGCGTTCGGATCGGTTTCGACCATCGTGAGTGGATGGTTCAGCCGACGACGTAAATTGCGTGAGCGTCATCACGCCCGCTCGTTCTCGAAGCGTGAGCGGCTGTATCGCAGCTTCATCGAGGAAGCATCACGGCTCTACGCCGAGGCCCTGGTCAATGATCAGGCAGAAATTCCGCAGCTCGTCAGTCTCCATACGCTGGTGGGACGAATGCGGATTCTCTCGAGCAACGAGGTTGTTCAGGCCGCCGAGCGCACCGGGCGTCTGATCATCGAAACCTATCTGTCGCCAAATCGCACGTTTGTGGATCTGCCCAACTTCATCGAGGAAATAGATCCATTGCGCGATTTCGGCGAAGCTTGCCGTCGCGAACTCATGAACCGGCCAGCTCCGTGAGAAGCGTGATGCGGGAGCAGATTGACGACCGGACCAGGAATGCGGGCGGGCGCCGCAGGATCGTGCGGGCAGCCAAGGCCCTCTATTGTCAGATCGGTCACAACAAGACCACCGTGGCCGACATCGGCCGGAGCTTGTCGATGTCCTCAGCCAACATCTATCGCTTCTTTCGCTCAAAACAGGCGATCGAGGAGGCTGTCGTAGGTGAATTGCTCGATGAGATCGTGAGCGCGGCAGCCGAGGCGGGGCGCGGCGGCGGGTCGGTGCTGCGGCGCCTGACCGCAATCCTGAAGGCGATTGCCGAGTGTAACGAAGGTCGACCCGCAAGGGACCGGAGACTGCAGGACCTTTTGGCCTCGGCGGTTCGGCAGAATTGGTCCGTCGTCCTCGCCTACGAGGACCAGATCAGGGGGGTGGTCCGGCCAGTGATCGGCACCGGTCAAGAAAACGGGGAGTTGCGGGACGGCAGTCCGATGGCATTGACCTGCTGCCTTCTGGAGGCCCTTGATGTCTACCTCAATCCCTCGCGGACCGGAGTGACGACGCTTCGGCCGAGTTTCGAGGAAATGTTGAGTTTCTGTACGGGTGCGTTGCGCCGCACGCCGTCGGTGCAAGCGCTCGATATGGCATCGCACCTGGAGATAGCGGTGGGCCGCTGACGGATCGGCTCGGGCGGCCCGCGATCAGACGGCAGGCCTGCAACTAGTGGTACCAGTCCGACTCGCACGCCGCCAGGAAGAAGCCGACCCGTTCGCGCACGAAACCGGGAAGCTCCTTCTTCAGGTCTTTCGGCGTCTCGCCGATGAGCGAGCGAAACAGCATCGGCAGCAGGACCAGGTCAAGGAAGATCTGCGCCGTGGCGCGGCTTCGTTTGGCGCTGAACGGTCCCCTTGGTGTACGGGCAAGCTTCTGGGTGGCGTTATCCAGCCACTGCGACACCGCAGCCAGGGAGCGATCGCGCGCGGCGTCGTGGACGTTGCGGCTCAGTTCGGGAAACCGCTGAGATTCGGCGATCGTCGCCCGGACCATGCCCAGCGACTCCTCGATAACCCTATCGACAATGGCGATTCCGAGGCTCATCAACTTGTCCTCGATGGTGCGGCCTTCGGGCGAGAAGCCCTCAAAATCCGTCAGCCCGTCGATGCTGCGAGCCACCACGGCCGCGAACAGTGCTTCTTTGCCGGGGAAATGAGCATAGATGGTCGGCTTGCTCGCGGGAGCAAGTTCGGAAATGTCGTCGATGCTTGCGCTGCGGAAGCCTTTTTCGAGAAACAGTTGCTGGGCTGCATCGAGAATTCGCGCCTGCGCGTCGCCGGCAAGATCCTTGGGCGGTCTGCCTCGCTTCGTCTTCTTCATTCTTGGACCTCCAAAATCACGAATCTGTGCGCGTCGGTTTCCCACTTGACACGGGCTGCAAAGAAAGGCAAGAAAAAGAAAATATACGGTATAGTTTATTAAATGGGGCTCGATGGTTGCGGGCCTGGCGAATGCTCCTGCGAGGATCAGGCTCGCATAGGTGGGGCGTTCGAGCCCAATCGTCCGAGCAAAATGAGGAGAGTGTCGTGACTATCTTGAGCCCAGACCCGTCCGGCTTGCCGGAGCGCGTTCTGTTGCGCGAACTGCATCACAGGGTCACCAACGGGGTTGCCTTCGCCATCGATGTTGTCTCCGCCGCCGCCGTTCGGGTCGAGGGGAAGGAAGCCAAAAGCGCACTCAGCGATGTCGTGGAGCTGCTGCACGGTTATGCCGACGTGCATCGCGCTCTGGCGATGCCTGCGGGAGATACGCTGATTCACGCCGCCACCTACATTCGCAAATTGGAAGGTGGCATGCGCCGAGCGCTGCTGGACCGGATGAACATTCAACTGGCCTTCGCGACTCACTGCCTCGCGCTTCAGCCGGAGCGCTGCTGGCACCTGGGGCTGATCGTCCATGAACTCGTGATGCACGCGGCTAGGCACGCCTGCTTCGACGGGCGGGCCGGGCAGATCAAGGTCAAGCTGACGCGCGCCGGCGCCCTGGTGAATTGCGTCGTTCTGGACAACGGCTCGCGCCCGGCGCGCGACGTCTCTGACCGCGAACTGCGAACAGCGAGAGATCTTGCCAGGGCTCTCGGCGGCCGGATCGAGCAAGGCTTTGGCGTCGAATTCACCTCGATTGTCCTCTCTATTCCGCTCAGCGAACGCGAACTGGGTCCAAACCGGTCAATCGCGACGCGCCAGGCGAGGGCTCCGCGCCGCACGAGAGCTGCCGCTTCAGACAAAGTGGTGTTGAAGGCCAGCGCAGCGGCCGATCATCAATGCGGGCCTACCGCTGCGATAGACCCGTTTGCGGGATTGCTGTGCCAGCACGACCGCGAGCTGGCCCTCCCCTGTCGGTCCGCCGATGTCCTTGGCGGGCTGCTGTCGCCTTCCCATCCTGCGGACGCGTCATGACAACCCATTCTTCCAATCCGACCGATCCGCTTCGGACGCTCCCTGCGGCCAAGGCCCTCGTCGCGGCGGCCGTGCTTGCCGGCGTCGCGCTGAGCGGCTGCAACGACCGCGCGTCACAGACGGCCGCGCGCGCCACACTGGTCCGGACCACGATCGTGCAGCCGCGCGACCGGCAAGCCTCTCTCACGCTGACCGGGGAGATCCAGGCGCGCTTTCGTGCCGATCTATCTTTCCGCGTCAGCGGACGCGTGGTTGCCCGTACCGTGGACGTCGGTGCTCACGTCAACAAAGGCGACGTTCTCGCCCGTCTCGAGCCGGCGGAGCAACAGGCCGACGTCGATGCCGCGACCTCGGCAGTGGCCTCGGCCGAAGCCCAGCTGCGCGTGGCGAAGGCTACCTTCGAACGTCAGAAAGCGCTCATCGCAAGCGGCTTCACCACCCGGACCGTGTACGACCAGGCCCAGGAAGGTTTACGAACCGCAGAGGGCGTGCTGGAAGCCGCCAAGGCCCAACTGGGCACCTCCAAGGATGCGCTCGGCTATGCCGTCCTGCGCGCTGAAGCCGACGGTGTCATTACCGCTCGAAACCTCGAGGTCGGCCAGGTCGTTCCGGCTGCCCAGCCTGTGTTCTCGCTTGCCCAAGATGGGGAGCGGGATGCCGTCTTTGAGGTCTATGAATCCGTATTTCTTGGTGAGACCGACAGCCGCCGCATCACGCTGGCGCTGGTCTCCGATCCCGCCGTGACCGCGACGGGTGAGGTGAGAGAGATCTCACCGTCGATCGACGCGAAGAGCTCCACGATCCGCGTCAAGGTGTCCATCGACAATCCGCCGGCCGCGATGACGCTGGGCAGCGCCGTCGCCGGAACTGTCAAGACGAAAGCTCAGAAGGACATCACCTTGCCCTGGAGCGCGCTGATGGCCGCAGGCAGGAGGCCTGCCGTCTGGACCGTAGACCCGAAAACGAAGACTGCGTCGCTGAAGTCCGTCACGGTCGGCGCTTATGAAGCCGGTCAGGTGCTGATCAAGGCAGGCCTCGAGCCCGGCGAGCGCGTCGTCGTCGACGGCGGCAAGCTTCTGAGTGTCGGCCAGTCGGTCACTGAGGAGGGAGATCAGTCATGAAGCGACAGGTCATGATGATCGCTGGCACGCTCGCGGCGGCCTCGTTGCTCACCGACTGCCAGCAGGAGATGAACGCGCCGGAGCCCGTGCGCCCCGTGCTCTCAATGGTGGCCAAGCCGAACAGCGGTGACAGTACGGTTGCCGTCGGCGTCGTCGAGCCGCGCTACAAGACCAACCTTGGTTTTCGCGTGCTCGGACGGCTGACTTCGCGCCCGGTCTACGTTGGCGACATCGTCAGCGAAGGACAAATCATCGGGACGATTGATCCCACTGCACTCGATCTCGCCGTTCGCGCGGCCAAAGCTCAACTTGCGAAGGCCGAGGCGCAGTTTGCGACGGCCAAGGCCACGGAGGAGCGGCAACGCACGCTCATCACCAGCGATGCGACCACCAGGCAGACGCTGGATAATGCCGAGCAGGCCCGCGCCGGCGCCGAAGCAAGCGTCGCGCAGGAGCAGGCGAACCTGACCAAAGCCATCGAGCAACTCGGCTATGCCCAGATCAAGGCCGACTTCGGCGGTGTCGTCACCGCCGTCGGCGCGGAAGTCGGCCAGGTGATCTCGCCCGGTCAAACCGTAGTGACGGTCGCGCGGCCGGACATTCGCGAGGCGGTCGTCGATATCGGGGAAGACCTACCAGTGCCGCTCGAAGTCGGTCTCCCGTTCACCGTCAGCCTGCAGCTCCTTCCCGCGGTTCAGGTCGAAGGCAGCATCCGCGAAATCGCACCGCAGGCCGATGCGGTGACGCGGCTGCGACGTGTCCGGATTGCGCTCGACAACCCGCCCGAAAGCTTCCGTCTTGGCGCGACCGTCACGGCAAAGCTCGGGAAGGACCAGAGCAAGGTCTTGCGCCTACCCGCATCAGCGGTGCTCGCCCGGGACGGCGCAGATTTCGTCTGGGTGGTCGATCAGTCCGCCGGCACCGTCTCGCTGCAGAAGATCGATGGTGTCGCCGAACAGGCGGGCATCCGCGTCACCGGCGGACTTGCCGCCGGCGCCCGCGTCGTCACCGCCGGAGTCCACAGCCTCAAGCCCGGACAACACGTCCGTATCGAACAGGATCAAGAGCCATGAAGTCGTTCAACCTTTCGGACTGGGCGCTCGGCCATCGTTCGCTCGTCTGGTATTTCATGATCGCCTTCATGGCGGCCGGCCTGTTTGCCTATCTCCAGCTGGGACGACAGGAGGATCCTGACTTCACCATCAAGACCATGGTGATCCAGGCGCAGTGGCCGGGCGCCTCGCCCGAGGAGATGACGCGTCAGGTCACCGACCGGATCGAGAAGAAGCTGGAGGAACTGGAATCGCTCGACTACACCAAGAGTGTAACGGTCGCGGGTCAGGCCACCGTCTTCGTCTACTTGCGCGATTCGACCAAGGCGGCCGACGTCAAGCCGACCTGGGTGCGCGTCCGAAACATGATCGCAGACATCAGGGGCGATTTCCCACAAGGCGTGATCGGGCCCGGTTTCAACGACCGCTTCGGTGACGTCTTCGGCAACGTCTATGCCTTCACCAGCGACGGCTTGAGCCAGCGACAGCTCCGCGATCAGGTCGAGGATGTCAGGGCCAAGGTGCTGACGGTGCCCGATGTCGGCAAGGTTGACATTCTCGGCGCGCAGGACGAGGTGATTTATCTGGAATTTTCTACCCGCAAGATCGCAGCGCTCGGTCTCGACGTCCACGCCATCATGAATTCGCTCCAGGGCCAGAACGCGGTGGCGCCCTCCGGCGTGTTCCAGGAGGGGCCGGAGCGGATCAGCGTCCGCGTCAACGGCCAGTTCACCTCGGAGGCGAGCCTGAAGGCGGTCAATCTGCGCATCAACGACCGCTTCTTCCCGCTGACCGATGTCGCGACCATCACGCGCGGCTATGCCGATCCGCCGTCAACCCTGTTTCGGTACAACGGTCAGCCCGCCATCGCCCTCGCGATCGGCATGAAATCCGGCGCCAACCTGCTGCAGTTCGGCGAGGCGCTGAAGGAGGAGATGACGAAGATCATCGCCGACCTGCCGATCGGCGTCGGCGTCCACCTGGTTGCCGACCAGCCCGTCGTGGTCGAACATGCGGTCTCGGGCTTCACCGAAGCCCTGTTCGAGGCCGTGATCATCGTGCTCGGCATCAGCTTTCTGAGCCTGGGCATGCGAGCCGGTCTCGTGGTCGCCATCGCCATTCCGCTCGTGCTCGCGATCACCTTCGTCGTGATGGCCTATTGCGGCATCTCGCTGCAGCGCATTTCGCTGGGCGCCTTGATCATCGCGCTTGGCCTCTTGGTCGACGACGCCATGATCGCGGTCGAGATGATGGTGGCGCGGCTCGAGATCGGCGATCCCCTCGAAAAGGCGGCAACCCACGTCTATACGTCGACCGCGTTCCCGATGCTGACGGGAACGCTTGTCACGGTTGCTGGCTTCATCCCGATCGGGCTCAACAGCAGCAATGCCGGCGAGTTCACGTTCACGCTGTTCGTCGTGATCGCGGTGTCGCTGATCGTCTCCTGGATCGTGGCCGTCTTGTTCACGCCGTTGCTCGGCGTCACCATTCTGCCAGCGAAGATGAAGGGACACCACGAGCAAAAGGGGCGCGTCGCGCAGATGTTCGCGCGCCTGCTGCTGTTCTGCATGCATCACCGTTGGAGCACCGTCGCTGTCACGGCCGGGGCCTTCCTGCTCGCCCTGTTCGGCTTGCAGTTCGTGCAGCAGCAGTTCTTCCCCTCGTCCGACCGTGCCGAACTCGTGATCGACTGGAACCTGCCACAGAACGCTTCGATCACCGAGACCAATACCCAGATGGCGCGCTTCGAGCGCGAGCAGTTGCAGGGCAATGACTCCATCGAGCACTGGTCCACCTATGTCGGCACCGGCGCGCCGCGCTTCGTTCTGTCGTTCGACCTGCAGACCGCCAACACCTGGTTCGGTCAGCAGGTGATCGTGACCAAGGGCGGCATCGCCGCGCGCGACAAGCTCAAGTCGCAGTTCGAGGACTATTTGAGGAAGACGTTCCCGGGCACCGACACCTACGTCAAGCTGCTCGAGGTCGGCCCTCCCGTGGGACGTCCGGTGCAATACCGCCTGAGCGGCCCCGACATCGCCGAGGTACGCAACCTCGCGCAGAAGCTCGCAGGCGTCATCCGCAGCAATCCTGACCTCGGCAATGTGGTGTTCGACTGGATGGAGCCGGCGCGCGTCGTCAAGGTCGACGTGCTCCAGGACAAGGCACGCCAGCTCGGCGTGACCTCGGAAGATATCGCCACCACCCTGAACTCGGTGCTTCAGGGCTCGCCGGTCACGCAGGTGCGTGACAGCATTTATCTCGTCAACGTCACGGGACGAGCGACCGCGCCGGAGCGCGCTTCGATTGATACGCTGCGCGACCTGCAGATGACCGGGCTCGGCGGCCAATCGGTGCCGCTCGGCGCGGTCGCCAATCTGCGCTACGAGCTGGAGCAGCCCACGATCTGGCGCCGCGCCAGGATCCCGACGATTACTCTCAAGGCCGCCGTGGTCGGCAACGTTCAGCCGAAGACGGTCGTCGACCAGCTCGCACCGAAGGTGGCGGAATTTACCAAGCAGCTGCCCGCGGGCTACTCGATCAAGATCGGCGGCTCGGTGGAGGAGAGTGCCAAGAGCCAGGGGCCGATCGTCGCGGTCGTACCCTTGATGCTGTTCATCATGGCGACCGTGCTGATGGTGCAGCTGCAGAGCTTTTCGCGCCTGTTTCTGGTGTTCGCTGTCGCCCCGCTCGCGCTGATCGGCGTTGTCATGGCCATGCTGCCAAGCGGCGCGCCGCTGGGCTTCGTGGCCATCCTCGGCGTGCTGGCTCTCATCGGCATCCTGGTCCGGAACTCCGTGATCCTGATCGTGCAAATCGAGGATCTCAAGAAGGAGGGCAGGCCCGCCTGGGATGCCGTGGTGGAAGCAACCGAGCACCGCATGCGACCAATCTTGTTGACCGCGGCCGCCGCAAGTCTCGCGTTGATCCCAATCGCACGCGAAATTTTCTGGGGGCCGATGGCCTATGCCATGATGGGTGGGATCATCGTCGGTACGCTGCTGACGCTGCTGTTTCTGCCGGCGCTGTATGTGGCGTGGTTTAGAATTCATCCTGATCACAGCGATCAACTGCATGGGGCCGATGCTCCGGTGCACGAAATCGCCGCGCCCGGGCGAAGCTCCCCGCGCGATGCGTCAGCGCCGACCCTTGAGCCGCAATTCTAGCAAGGGAGACGCTATGTCCCGAAAGAAACCGTTGACGCTGGCTGCGACGTTCGCAGCGATTTCGCAGGTGCCAGGTGCGGCGTTTGCGCAATTGCCGCCGCCTCGTGCTGCGGATACGATGCCAATAGCACCTGTTGCTACGCCCCACAGCGCTACCGGCGCGTCCTCATCTCCGATTAGCTCCCGCTCATCCTCCCAAGTATGCTCATGGATATCGTAGGCGCCCTGGCTTGGCTGGTTCGTGTGACGAAAACCGGCTCGATTTCAGCAGTGGCACGCAGGATCTTTCCCTCGATCAGTATTTGGGCGTCCGTCCTCTGTGTCGAACTGCGTAGCTCGGTCTATGTTGGTTCCTAAGTCCCACTCCCGATGGTGCCGGTCTTCCAATGTGCTCGCGCAGAGGAATTTTCAATTCTGCGCGTAGCTGAATTGGTGGGTTTTGGTCTATGAAGGTCGAAAATGCTTTATCTTTCAACGGGGATTGACTGACACTCTCTCCGTCACATCATTCGGCTGACAGCGGCTCGCCCGATATCGTCCAGCTTTGTCCTGTCAAAGATCGCTATCCGCAAGGTCTTGAAAGAGGTGTAATCGTCGGGCTTCGCGCCGATCCAGATGCCGGGAAGCATCATCGGCAACCGCTCGCCATGCAGCGACGTCGCCTGGAGGATGAGGTTTTCCGGGGTCAATGCCCCCGTAAAATCAGGCTGATCTGCACACCGAGGATCTCTGGTGTAGCCACATGCCGCTCGTCGTCAGATTGCGGCTGTCGCTCCACGATGGTGTCGCGCAGCCAGCGATGGGCCGGCACGTCGTCGAACCGGCGGTGCCACATCATGACGCTGCGCAGCCTGGGAGTGTCGAATGGAAGCTCGTGGATCTCGATGGCATGGGCCCGACGAAACTCCTGCGCGAGCTTGCGCCCGAGGATGGCGATCAAGTTGGATTGGACCAGAACAGCACCAGCGGACAGATAGGGCACGTCAAGTGCAACGGTGCGGGTCTGCGTCAATGCCTGATCGATGAACTCCAGATCCTCGCCACTTGAGCTGATCGCAAGATGGGGCGTTGCCGCGAGGGCCTCGACCGTCAGCTTCTTCCGTAGCGCGGGGTGGCCGCCTCTCAAAGCCGCGACATAGCGATCATCGATCAATAGCCGCGAGGCAAATCGCTCGCCGGCTGCTTCCCTCGCGGCGATCGCGAGATCGAGTTCGCCGCGATCGAGCCGATCGGCAAGATTGAGCGTGCCGCTCGGGACCAACGACAACCGCACTTTCGGCGCCTGGGCGCGGACGGCGGCCACGATAGGGCCCACCGCGACGACTGCGGCATAATTGTTGACCGCGATGGCAAAGCGCCGGTCGGCCGTGGACGGCTCGAAGCTGTCGCCTTCCACTGCGAGCTGGAGCTCGTTGAGCGCTTTTCGGACCGGTAGCGCAAGCTGCTCGGCCCGCGGCGTCGGCATCATTCCCGACGGCGTGCGGACGAACAATTTGTCCTTCAGCGCGTGTCGAAGCCTGTTCAGCGCGTGGCTGACTGCGGGTTGGCTGATCGAAAGCGCATCGGCCGCCCGCACGACGCTTCTCTCATGCAGTACGGCGTCAAATACCAGCAGCAGATTGAGATCGAGATTGCGAAGTCTCATGGCGGACTAGATGCACAACGTGAATTGAGAGATAAAGGCAATTCATTTGAATAATAGGCTGAGGAACGCCAGTTTCCCAGCATGTTCTTCGTCAGTCACACCGCGACGCCCTCGGCGCGGCCCAATGCAAGGATCATGGTCGTGCTGATTGCCGGCCCGGAACCGTCGACCCTAGCGCCGGAAGATCTGGCGCCCTGGCGGCAGCTAATCCCCTCCGCAATGTGGGCTCTCATCGGCCTGACCCAGGTCAACCGGACCACGATTCTCGACAATATCGCCGCGCTGATGAAGCGAAGGGCGGCCAACCCCCGGCGGTTGATTCTCCTCGGTTGTGGCGAAACCGGGCGTCGAGCGTTCGAGCTCGTCGCCCAAGGTACGATCGACTGCGCAGGGATCGTCGCGATCGACATACCCTGCCACCCGCTCTCGTTCGCCATCGTTCCAACGCCTACGGCTATCCGCCTCGTCGTGCATCACCACGGCTCGGGGCGGGCCGGAGATGGCCTCGTCGAACAATTGCAGCGCGCGGACATTGACGTTCGCGTCATCGGACTTGGTGCTGTCGCCGCCAACAAATCAGCGACAATCGCGAGCGCTGCGGAAGCCTTTGTGCTGGAGCTGGCCGCGATGGTCGGTCGTCACAGCGGACACGGAGCTTGAAGATGATGATGCCAAGACCTCTGAAGATGGCGGGTGCAGCTCTTCTAGTCACCGCGGCGGCCGGCTTTGGCGGATATATCTGGCTGGGTTCGGCGAAAAGCGCCGCATCCCGTGGCGAGGCCTCCCGCACGCCTGTCCCCATACAGGCCGCTATCCCGGTGACAGCCGCAGGCGTCGCGCAAGGTGATGCGCCTATCGTTGTGGAAGGCCTTGGCACAGTCAGCCCGCTCAACACCGCGACCATTCGTACTCAGGTGCAGGGCACTCTCGAAAGCGTCGACTTTGTCGAGGGACAGGAGGTGAAACGTGGCCAGGTGCTGGCCCGCATCGATCAGCGCGTCTACGAGGCGCAGGTGGACCAGGCGGAAGCGGCGCTCGTTCGCGACCAGGCAAGCCTGAAAAATGCGAAGGCAAACCTAGCGCGGACACGACCGCTTGCGGACCGTGGCTTTGCCACCCAGCAAGCGCTGGATACGCAGAATTCGCAGGGTGGCGCAGGGCGAGGGTACCATTCAGCTCGACCAGGCAGCGCTCGAGGCGGCGCAAACGCAGTTGAGCTTCACCACGATCACCGCGCCATTGGATGGCGTTACCGGCATCCGCCGAATCGATCCAGGCAATATCGTCCAGCCCAGTGATCCCAACGGTCTCGTCGTGCTGACCCAGCTGCAGCCGATCGCAGTAATCTTCACCTTGCCATCCACCGAGATCCCCGATGTGCAGAAGGCGATTGCGGCGGGAGACGTCGCGGTCGACGCCTATGATGCTTCGAACCGCCGCAGGCTCGATCATGGCAGCCTGATGCTGATCGACAATCAGGTGGACAGCTCGACCGGCACGGTGCGGCTCAAGGCCTCCTTTCCCAATGCCGCCCGGACTCTCTGGCCCGGCGCGTTCGTCAACATCCATCTGACCGTCGCGGTCCGCAAGAATGCGCTGACCGTGCCACTGACGGCGGTCCAGCAGGGCCCGAACGGCGTCTTTGTGTACGTGATCGGGCCCGACCACAAGGTAACTGTGCGCCAGGTCGTAGCGGGGCAATCGCGTGCCGGCAAGGTGCTGATCGAGCAGGGGCTGTCACCGAACGAGACCGTGGTGACCGCAGGTCAATACCGGCTCAGCGCGGGAACGAGGGTCGAACTCGTTCCGGACAGCCAGAGCAGCCGGGTTCAGAACGCCACCACCGCAAGTGCAGGGATGCTGCCATGAACGTTTCAGCGGGGTTTATTCGCAAACCCGTCGCGACCGCTTTTCTCACCATTGGGATTACCCTGATCGGGTTGGTTGCCTTCTTTCAACTGCCGATCTCGGCGTTGCCGACGGTGGATACGCCCACGATCCAAGTGACCGCGCAGTTGCCGGGCGCCGATCCGCAGACCATGGGCTCCTCGGTTGCAACGCCCTTAGAGCGGCAATTCGGCCAGATTGCAGGGCTGACCGTCATGAGCTCGAGCAGCGGGCTCGGCAATACGCAGATCACCCTGCAATTTGCGCTGAACCGCAACGTCGATGCCGCCGCACAGGACGTGCAGACGGCGATCAATGCGGCCTCAGGCCAGTTGCCGAAGAACATGCCGTCACCGCCGATCTTCCGGAAGATCAACCCAGCCGATGTCCCGGTGCTTTTGATCGCATTGACGTCGGACACCCAGCCGCTCACCAAGGTCAACGACTATGCCGACAGCATTTTGGCGCAAAAACTCTCCCAGGTGCCGGGCGTGTCGCTGGTCACAATCGGCGGCGCGCAGAAGCCGTCGATCCGGGTACAGGTCAACCCGGCGAAGCTCGCGGCGGCGGGGCTCGATCTCGAACAGCTCCGTGCAACGCTGGGCGTCGCGACCGTCAACCAGCCGAAGGGCGCGCTCTACGGGGCGCAGCAATCCTTCACGCTGGCCACTAACGACCAGATCCTGACCGCCAAGGGCTATGACGACCTCATCATCGCCTATCGGCATGGCGCGCCGCTGAGGCTTCGCGACGTCGGCCAGGCGATCGTCGCCGCCGAGGACATTACGCTGCATGGCTGGTTCAACGACAAGCCGGCCGTCGTCCTTGCGATTCAGCGGCAGCCCGGCGCCAACGTGATCGCCACCGTCGACCGGATCAAGCAGCTGCTTCCGCAGCTGATCTCAGGCCTGCCGTCTGACATCAAGGTCGAGATTGCCTCCGACCGCACCCAGACCATCCGCGCGAGCGTGGCGGACGTGCAGTTCACATTGGTGCTGACGATCGCTTTGGTCGTAGGCGTGATCTTCCTGTTCCTGCGCAACGTCCGAGCGACGCTGATCCCCGGCATTTCCGTGCCGATCTCCCTGATCGGCACCTTCGGGGTGATGTATCTGTTCAACTACAGCCTCGACAACCTGTCGCTGATGGGACTGTCGATCGCGGTCGGTTTCGTGGTCGACGACGCCATCGTGATGATCGAGAACATTTCGCGGCATATCGAGGAAGGCTTGCCGCCATTTGAGGCGGCGTTGAAAGGGGCCGGCGAGATCGGCTTCACCATCATGTCGATCTCGGTGTCGCTGGTGGCGGTGTTCATTCCGCTGCTCTTGATGAGGGGCGTCATCGGACGCATGTTCCAGGAATTCGCCGTCACGGTGTGCGTCGCGATCGCGGTATCCGTTATCGTCTCGGTGATGCTGACACCAATGATGTGCGCCTACCTTCTCGACTCAGGGCACGGCGCGAACCCGGGAGCGCTGTTGCGCGGCCTTGAGCGGGGCTTTGTCGCGATCCAGGCCGGCTACGAAGCCGTGCTCCGGCTCACGCTGCGGTTCAAGCCGCTAACCATGGCGGTGTTGCTCGCAAGCGTAGGAGTCACAGGTGTGCTGTTCGCGGGCATTCCGAAAGGGTTCTTCCCTCAGCAGGACACCGGCATGATCGCCGGCATCACGGAGGCGTCCGCCGATGTCTCGCCGAGCCAAATGGCGGAGCTGCAGCGTCATGTCATCGACATCATCGCAAAAGACCCTTCGGTCGCCAATGCAACCGGCTATATCGGGCCGGGCGGCCCGACCGTCACCGAGAACAACGGTCGCCTGTTCGTGCTGCTCAAGCCGCGCGCGCAGCGGCAGTACTCGTCCGACCAGGTGATCCGTCAGCTCGATGCCAAGCTGCAGACGCAAAAGGGCATTCAGGTGTTCATGCAGTCCACGCAGGACATCAACCTTGCGAGCCGGCTATCGAAGACGCAGTATCAGTTCACGCTGACGGATGTGAATCAGGACGAGCTCAACAGCTGGTCCGACAAGCTGTTCAATAAGCTCAAGACGCTGCCGGAACTGGCCGACGTCGCGACCGACCAGGCCAATGCCGCCCGCCAGCTCAAGCTGAATATCGACCGCGACGCCGCGTCTCGGTTGGGCATCGATCCCGCGGCGGTCGACAATGCGCTCTATGATGCGTTCGGTCAGCGCCACGTCGCCCAGATCTTCACGACGCTCAACACCTACTATGTCATCCTGGAAGCCGATCCTTCGTTCCAGCTTGGGCCCTATGCGTTGAACCGCATTTATGTCAGCTCCTCCAACGGGTCTATGGTGCCGCTGAGCCAGTTCACCTCGATCGAATACGGTGTTGCACCGCTCTCAGTGAACCACCAGAGCCAGTTTCCGTCGGTGACATTGAGCTTCAACCTCGCGCCCGGGACGGCGGTGGGTACGGCGGTAGCTGCCGTGCAGAAAGCCACGGCCGACTTGCACATGCCTTCGACAGTCGCGACCAGCTTCCAGGGCAATGCCCAGGCATTCCAATCCTCGTTGTCTTCTACGCCGATCCTCATCGTTGCCGCCGTGATCGCCGTCTACCTCATCCTGGGCATGCTGTATGAAAGCGCTATTCACCCGGTCACCATTCTGTCGACGCTGCCGTCCGCAGGGCTGGGCGCTCTGCTGACGCTCTGGGCGTTCGGCTTCGGTCTCGACGTGATTGGGTTGATCGGGATTATCCTGCTGATCGGCATCGTGCAGAAGAACGGCATTATGCTGATCGATTTCGCGCTCGAAGCCGAGCGCAACAGAGGGCTAACGGCCGAGCAATCGGCATACGAAGCCTGCCGCATCCGGTTTCGTCCAATCCTCATGACGACGATGTGCGCGATGCTCGGCGGCGTGCCGTTGATGATCGGCACCGGCACCGGCGCAGAGCTACGCCAGCCGCTAGGATACGCCATAGTCGGTGGCCTGATTGTATCTCAGCTGATGACGCTGTTCACCACGCCGGTTGTCTACATCTACCTCGATGGGATGAGCCGGTGGTTTGCCGGCCTGCGTGCGAAGGTTTGGCCCTCGCGAGGCGACCACGGAGCCGGCGCCGCGGAGACGGTTTCGTAAACGCTGCAGGAGATATTCGAGTGCCCTAGACATGCTCGGGTCGGCTGCGTCGCTTTGACAACTCTGCGCACGTTCTGGCTCGCCCAGGCGCTGGTGAGCGCACCGGGCGACATCGACGGACAGGCGCTGCTTCGCGGGATCGATCTGAGCCCTTGGGCCGCGGCAGCGGCCATTGTGCCGATCTGCCAGCTTAGCGTTGTGGCCGTGCCGTCCGTGCGCCGACGAAATCCGCACACCGTTTTCTGGGGCGCCATTGCGGTGCTGAGCGAGGCGGCGACCGTGTTCGCGCAAAATGTGGACACATTTCTCGGGGTAGGGGACCTGCCCGCCAGCCTCCATGTCGCGGCCTTGCTGCTGCTCGCGATTATCGTCGACCATCGCCTGGCCGGCATGATCGCGGAGCAATCATGATCGCGCTCGTTGGGCTGTCCTTGAGCAGCCAAGTGCTCATGGCAGTGCCGGTGTTCCTGGCCGGATTTTGCTCTTCTGCGGCGGGTTTCGCGCTGCTCGCTTTCTCCGCGACTGTCTATTCGGCCTCAACCGTCAACCGATGAGGCCTCGCGGTGTAGTGGGGACATCGTGCGCTTACTGTCGGCATCGACGTCCGGCAACCCGGGGGCACGAATCGTTGGATTTGCGCACCCACCCAACCTAAGTCGACTGCCTCGTACTTCGGCCCTGCTTAGGTTCGAATTGGAATATGCCGAGCTACGTTACGATCTTCCGGCTTTTCGCTCGCCGCAAGGCCGGCGACAACGCCGATGCGGTCAGCCTCGACACGGTTCTGGCTCATCTTGCGCTTGCCTTCGAATCTGTTGACGGGGATGCGTACTCCAACGATCCCGCGCAACTGGGAGGCGATGTAATCGGCGGGAGCATTGCCGACAGCCCAAGGCTCCGCGCGAGACTGTTCATGAATGATGGTCAGACGCCTGACCACCTCGAGCAGACGCTCGGGCTCCTGGAAGATCTCCACCGGGCCGTATGCGTGGACGGCAATGTAATTCCAAGTCGGCACCACCTTCCCGGTTTCTTGCTTGGTGGCATACCATGAGGGCGTCACATAGGCCTCCGGACCCATGAAGATTGCCAGAGCTTCGCCGTGGCCGACCGCCAGTGTGGATTGCCCCTCGCGAGGTGCCCGTACAGCACTCCGTGCTCGCCTTCGGTCTCATCGAGGAAGAGCGGCAAAGGCGACGCGATCGGCCCCTCGGCCGTGGCCGTGACCAAATTGGCCAGAGGAGCGGAGCGAATGGTCGCTCGGATACTTTCGATATCGCCGTCCTTGAAGGCGGGGGGCACGTACATGGTGGTTCTCCGTTCTCGGACCCAAGATAGCCGCGCCCCGCTATGTTTAGAACTTCCAGTTGTGGAATACCTTGCTAATCCAGTTGCATAGGCCTGGCTGAGGCGAACGGCAGACGATTGAAACCAGTGACTCGGCGCTGTCTGACCCACGGGTGCGATACAATCCCGTCTGAAATACCGACGGTGAAGTTGTAGCTAGGGTCGCAGGCGCCTCTTTGCGTCACAACGGCGGTCCCCAGGATCCATCATAGGCCAATCGCGCCTGCGCGGGTGATGTCAGGGCGATCAAGCAACCGGTAGCAATCATCCAGAGCGAAGGCGTCTTCATAATAGGTCTCCTTGTTGTGAGGGATACTCATTTGCGTCTGGTCACCCGCGGTTCGGCCGCCGTCGAGAGAGATCGCGAGGCTCCTAATCTACGCTTCCGCGGTCCGCGGTGTCGCGCGCGCAATGCTAATTTTTGCGCTTCGGAAGGGACTGTCTTCATCGTTCCGCACCCGCTGGCGTCAGCGGCCCCGCCGGCGCCGCTCGCATCAGGCTGATGACCAACAGTCCGAGGATCGCAGCCCAGAAGGCGACCTGCAAGCCGTCGATGATGGACAGGACATTGGCTTCACGCCGCACGAGTTACCTCAGCATCGTCGTGGCGCGCGCCAGCGTCGTCTCCGCGGCGACGCTATGCTGGGCAACCCGGCCGATCAGGCTACCGAGAGCTTGCGCCACTTCCGCGTTCTGGCTGACCGCATTGGCGCTGTCGACGACGTAGGTGAGGGCTGCATCCTAGTCGGAATAGAAGAGCTGATCCGACCGAGTGGAGCGGGCAGACGACGAGATTTGCGCCACCGCACACAGAACGGCGAGCAGGCCCGTCGCGAGCGCCCAAAACGCTTTGTGTCTTGCCGAAGGGTACCGTTGCGGGTTCGTGGACATGCCGATGGCCATTCTTCGTAGTGCGCATCAGGTCGAGCCTATTGAAGGCCCGCCCTGCAAGTTGAGAGGCCGGCTGTATCATTGCCGTAGCAGCCGGCATGTCGTGAAGCGGCCAGTCGGTTTCCAGCTTTCCCCGTGTCGTCGCGCGAAGCCGAAGCAAGGACTTCGACCGTCGCCGTGGCGCCGGCGACGAGCTTGTTGCGCTGGTCGGCGCGGTCGAGCGCGATCCGGACCGGAACGCGCTGGGCCAGCCGGACCCAGTTGAAGGTCGGATTGACGTTGGCAAGAAGGGTAGAGCCATTGCTGCGATCGCGATCCTCGATACCGGCGGCAACGCTCTCCACCTTACCTTGCAACAGGCGACTGCTTCCCATCAGTCGTACCTTGACAGGGTCGCCAGCGTGGATGCGCTGCAGCTTGGTTTCCTCGAAGTACCCCTCCACGCGCAGCGTATCCGTATCGAGCAGTGCCATCACGCCTTTACCGGGGGTGAGGTAGGCGCCGGGCTGCAGCTCGTTGTTGGTGACAATGCCGCTGACGGAGGCGCGCACCTCGCTGCGCTCGAGATTGAGCTTTGCCAGCGCAACGTCCGCTACGGACTGGTCATAGGCAGCCTGTGCTGAGCCCTGGGTGGCGATGACCTGATCCATTCGCTGGGTCGACACGACGACGCCGGGCGTCAGCGCGCTGTAGCGCTTCAGGTCGGCATTGGCGTTGTCGAGCACGGCGCGTTTGCCTTCCTGCACCGCCTCGGCCTGCCTTAGCGCGATCTCATAGCGCGCGCGATCAATCCGGAAAAGCACATCGCCGCGTTGTACTTGCTCGTTGTCACGGACCAGCACCTCGCTTACGAAGCCAGAGACATCGGGAGCAACGGGCACGACGTCGGCCCGCACGTGACCATCGCGAGTCCAGGGCGCGTCAAAGTAGTAATCCCAAAGCTTGTAGCCGGCCCATAGCGCGAGCATCACCATGAGGCCGGTCAGGGCGAAGCGGCGTAGCGAACTCAGAACGGCTTTCATGACATCAGCTCCTTGAGGTCGGGCGGGGGCGCAACACCAACGCGGGCTTCTTGATCCCGGCGGTGCCTTGCGGCTTCAAAACCGTGCATGCCGGTCTGCCATTGCAGGCCGACAATCGTCCCCTTCACGGGCTGCAGCAGCAGGAGTGCCGCTAGCCCGGTAACGGGCACCCAGATCAGCAGTTGAAGCCAGGCGGGAGGTGAATAGGCCATCTCGACCGCTAGAAGCGCCGGCACGACAAGATGACCAACGATAGCGATCACGAGATAGGCCGGGAGGTCGTCTGCGCGTTGCGGCGTGTAATCCTCGCCGCAAGCCGCGCAGCGCTCGACAACTTTCAGAAAGCGGCCGAACAGATGGCCCTGACCGCAGTTCGGACACTTCATCGTGAACCCGCGCCACAAGGCTTTCGAGAATGAAACAGGGGCGTTCATGAGAAAAACTCCGTGGAAGCGAAGACGAGCCCGGCAACCAGGCAGATGAAGAGTGCGAAGTCGAACAGCGCGGGATGCCAGATGCGGCGATACAGGTCGGCATGCTTCATCAGCTTGCTGATGATGCGCGCAAGAAAATAGGCGGCCACGCTCCAGAGCAGCAGGCTCGGAACGATGACGCCGAACAGGTCAAGCTCGTATTTCATGCGGCAACTGTCCTGTGTTCGATGTCGTGCGGCTGATAAGCCGGCGTCCGCGGGAAAAGGCCGGAGCGAACCCCGGTCAGACCCAGCAGCACCTCGTCGCGGGCTTCGCCCGGCTGCTCCCGCAACGTGATTGCGATCGCGCTATCGAGCTGTTCGACCAGTCCGTTGGGAAGTGAGCCGGCCGTCGAGCTCCTGCAAATCGAGGCAATGCGAGCGAAGAATGCTTCGATCGTCGCCCTTGAGCGGCGTGACAAGCCGAGGCTCGCCCGCCTGACGTCGAGAACATTGAGCGCCGTTCGAAGCTGGCGAAGATTGGCAGCGTCGCTTCTGGCATCGGCAGGGACCACAGCCACGCGGGCGGCGAGCAGCGCAAGGCGATGCTGCATTAGACTTGCTAGCGCAAAGGGGCTTTGGTTCGACTCGCGCCCCGCGACCGCGGCGAGAGTTCTCCAATTGCTTCGGAGCAACCTTCCTGCGATCCAGTCGGCTCCAACCAGGCGAACGATGCCGGAAATGACGCCCGTCAGGGAGACGCCAACCATCAAAGCGACGCTGGAGTTGGCATAGGACAAGAAGTCGGCCGAATAGGTGTCGGTCAACGCCAATTGCACGGAAATATAGATGGCAAGTATCGAGCCGACGCGGGCCGTCGCGGGTCGCGCAGCCATCCAGCCGAACAAAAGGAAAGTCGGCATCAGCGCGACGATGAGCATTTCGAGGGTCGTGATCCGCGGCAATACGCCGAACAGGTAGATTCCATGGATGGCGATAACGACGAGGAACAGTCCGTAGAAGTTGCGGAACGTCGGAAGGGGATCGTCGACGCCCGCGAGAAGGCTGCCGACGACGGCAGCAAAAAGCGGAGCGACAATGCCGTCGGTCCAGCCGGTCGCAATGGCGAAACAGCAGCAGCCCAGCACCGCAAGGGCCACCGACCCGGCCGACAGGAGCGCAGACCAGTAGTCCCGATGCGGGACGGCTATCGCCAACGGGCTGGGAGGGAAGGCAAGAGGCAGCGAATCGGGATCGCGATCGTCAACGATTGCCTCACGCAGGAGCCGGCAGTCGCGTGCGACATCGATCAGATTGCGCAGGCGGATGGCGAGGCCATTGATGGCAATGTCGGTCCAGTTGGCGTCGACGTTCAGCGCCGGCCGTACTTCATCCAGGGCTGCACGCAGCGCATCGGCCTGCCTTTCATCGCTGCCGCCGCCTGCGAGCCATTCCGCGATCCTCGCGCTAATTGCCGCAACGCGTGCCGACGCCTGTTGGTGCGAGATGAGCGCGAGCTGGCGGTCCTCTATCGATCCCAACAGCGGCAGCAGCGACAGCATGTGGCGCCTCAGGCGCTGCAAGCCCCGCGACACGTTTGCCGAAGCGTCCTTCTCGTAGGCAAGATGACGGCCAAGCTGGTCGATTTCGGAGGCTGCGGCAGCAAGGCGCAAGCGTTCAGTGTCACGTTCCTTGTCGCTGCCCCGACCGGTGAGGACGCCGACAGCGAGCCCGCGTGCTCCGGTGAGCCAGGCGTCGGCTTGTGCGATGACTGCAGACGTCACACTCCGCGGCAGTACCAGCATCGCAACGACGCTCGCGCAGAGGATTCCGAGCGTGATTTCCTGCACCCGGGAGACCACAATGTCGAACGTCGCCTGCGGAGCTGTGACGATCGGAAACCCGAGCAGCGCCACGGTGTAGCCGGCGAGCATGAATATGTAGCTGCGCGGCGTGCCGTCGAGCAGCGAGAGGTATAGGCAAATGCCGACCCAGAGCGCGACGGCAAGACTGAACAGCTCCGGCGCATTGATCAGGTTCGGGACTAAAGCGAGCGTCGCTGCCGCGCCGATCAACGTTCCCAGGATGCGATAGACCGCCTTTGAGGTCGTCGCCCCCGTGAGCAGGTTGGACGTGATATAGACCGACGCCATCGCCCAGTAGGGGCGCGGCATATCCAGCAGGAGCGCGATCGAGAACGCCAGCATCGCCGCTGCGTAAGTGCGAAACGCAAAGATGATGGCGCGTGACGTTCCCGGAAGGATGAGGTGTGGTTCATGGCGATGTCCTGGCGCCAGGCAGAATTGTCTTTAGCAGTGAACGACGCCCGAACGGTCGCGGCACGGCGCAACATCGGCGCCCGAAGCCGCCGCCAACTTGCCGCATCCTTGCCAGCGGGATCGCTCAATCTTGCAGGCGGGTTCCATCGACGCTTTGACGGCGACGATAGCGTCCGGTCGCAGGACGCTCACGAATATCGCGAGGCCCAGCAGCTTGCCTGCGAACACGGCGACGCAAAAAATGTCCTTCATGTCAGCACCCTTCAGTCGACCTTGATCGTCCCAGTCATACGAAAGGCTCCCGGCACCGGCTTTGCCGGGATTGCCGAAGCATTGTCATTTGTTGCTGCCGAAGCCCGAGCCGGCGCCACCTCTGCCAGCGCATTTGGCAGCCCGCGGGCGGGATCTGGTGGCGGCACGAGGCCCGGCTCAGCATGAGCCTGTGCGAACGACGGCGCTGAATGCGCGGTGTCAAACACCACCCGCTCAGGCCATTTGTGATTAGACCGGATCTGAAGGTTGACCCTTTCATTCGGGGGGATTTCAGCGCGTGAATGAGCAACCGGCGCGGGGAGCAACAGATCCGCGACAAAAAGTACTGCGAGAAGGACACTTCCGACCCAAAGAAAATACTGACGTATCGGCATGACAAACAGACCGCGTTAGCGGAATCCCTCTCATATTGAGTCGACGGCAGTTCTCATTCACCATTGATAATGAAGCGGCTGGTCATGGGATTGGCTTCGCATGCCGTTCGTTTGTCATTTGTTGCTGACGACGAAGACTGAGGTATTCAGCGCGGCTTAACGAGGATTCAGTCGCCCGCTGATTGCGGGATCATCCACATCGAGACCGTTCGCCAGCTACCGTCGCTCGACAGGTGTTGATACGCGACGAAGTCAGCGTCATCGTTGTGCAGAAGTTCGTAGCGGAAAGGTTCGATCCGGGTGTTCATTGAACTCTCCTCGGTAAGCGACGTGCATCGCACGTCTTCTTTCAAGGAAATGGACTGAACGGCTTGCCTTAACAGAGCTCGGAATCGGAAAGGCTCTTCCCGAACGGCGGAAGGCCGAGCCGGTTCATGTTCCTGGATTGCTCACAAGTGCTTGGCGGCCTTCCGATTTCCGGGGTGATATGGCAAAATGCAAAGCGCGCTTTCGAAATAGGGAAGGGGCCACGATGGATCGGCTGGAGGCGATGTCGACCTTTCTGACCGTGGTCGAGCAGGGCAGTTTGTCCGCGGCGGCGCGCCGGTTGAAAACACCGCTCACAACGGTGAGCCGCAACGTATCTGAGCTCGAGTCTCACCTTCGGACGAAGCTCTTCAACCGATCGAACCGACAGCTGGTGTTAACCGAGACAGGCGCTTCCTACCTTGCGGCCTGCAAGCGTATCCTCACGGACGTGAGTGAAGCGGAGCGTACAGCGTCCGGTGAGTATACCGCGCCGACTGGCGAGTTGTCTGTGACCACCCCGCTGGGTCTTGGGCGTATCATCCTCATGCCGATCATCGTGGACTTTCTCAAGACTTATCCGGATATCAAGGTCCGGATGATCCCTACTGATCAAAAACTGAGTCTGGCTCAGGAGCAAATCGATATCGCGGTGCGGATCGGCGAGCTCCCGGATTCGAGCTTGATAGCGTTACGGCTCGGCAGCACACGCCGAGTGGTCTGCGCCAGTCCCACCTATCTGGCGGCTCGCGGAACGCCGCGCACGCCAGACGATCTGGTCGAGCATGATTGCATCAGTTATGCCGGCTTCTCGCCACCCGATTCCTGGACATTCGTCAGGGACAAGGCGACCATAGCGGTGCCAGTGCGTACGCGGCTCATCGTCGGCAGCGCCGAAGCGGCTTGCGCCGCCGCGCGCGCTGGCGCGGGAATTTCCATTGTCTTTGCCTATCAACTCCATGATGCGCCGGGGGAAGGAGCCTTGACAACCGTCCTCAATGCATTTCAGCCGCCGGCAATGCCGGTCAACCTCGTCTACGCGGCCAACCGTTTTCTGCCGATCAAAGTTCGCGCTTTTCTGGACTTTGCCGCGCCGCGGCTGAAGCGAGCCTTCGCGGAGTAGGCCGCTACGGGGGGCTCGGTCCGAGCTTCCGGAATTTGGAAGGATGGCTTCCGGTTTTCCCGCCTGTTGACCCAAGGCTTTCGCCCCACCTCCCGCTCAATGATCTGCCGGAAACGGCGTTACGAGTTGGAGGCGAATATGGGTGAAGTTATCCGATTCATGTCGAAGGACGAGCGCGAAAGGCTCCGCCTGATATTTGAAGCCCGCGCGATGTACGACAGCGTCTTCCCGCCGACGGATTCCGTCAACAGGCAGCTCGATGACACACCAATCGTCCATTCGGTCAATGGAACCTGGATCCATCAGGGCGGCGAGTGTTTTTGGTGATCAACATCGTGGCGGCCCTCGCTGGCCCATGCCGCTTTCGGAACTGATAGGAGAAATCGCAATGTCACTCCGCAGCATGCTTTTCGCCGCCGCATTCGGTATCGCCGCTCTGGCGCCTGCATATGCAGACGATCTGCGCCCAATGGAGGGCAAGAGCATCGATCTCGGCGAGATATCCGGGATCGCTTACTACACGGTCGAGCGCGATGGTTTCCGTGTGGTGGCCACTCTAGCGCAGGGCGAGGCAGGAAAGCCGATCCGTCTCGTATCAGTTCTTGCGCCTGGTCAACGCGTGATCCTCTCTACACCGCAGCAACCATACGCGATCGAGATCAGCCGGAAGGGCGATCGCGTACTAGTTCGCAGCGCGATCACGGCCTCGAACTGAACTTCGACTTGAGGGGGTAAGGTCGGTAAGCGAAACGTAACAAGGAGACCGCGCATGTCCACCATCCATCTTCACCGAACGACCACGGTGACGCCAGAGCAGTACATCGCCGGCCTGACTGATTTCGGGCCTGGTCGCACGACGCTGTTTGGCAACAGCGCCGATGCGTGTCTCAAGGTGCATCACCGGAGCAGCTCGCATGCCGACGTCACGGAAGGCTCGGGCGGCATCTGGGAACGGCTGCACTACGACTGGTCCGATCCCAACCGCGTCGTCCTTACGATGATCGACTCCAATGTGTGGGGTGGCACATCGGGCCACACCTACACCTTCACACGTCATTCCAACGGGAAGACCGACATTGACGTAGTCGTCATACGCGAAGGCAAGAACCTGATGGGGCGGCTCCTCGGCTTTGTCCTCCGGACTATCGGCAAGCGCGTTCCGGAAAAGGCGTTCGAAAATTCCGTCAAGGCCATCAAGGTCCGGAACGAGAAGTTCAAACGGCTGCGCACAGGCATTTCCGAGCTCGCTGCTTGAGCAACTCTGCGGGAGCGGCGTCATGGAGGTACTACAAGAGCAACGGGCGGCTGCAGTCTGGACTGAGTCGTGGCCGTACTTCGACTTTTGGGGAAAGCACGGCCCCGTCAATCTAGCTTCAAGTTCGATGAACCGGGGCTGGTCGGGCCTGTCGGCTCAGCTGTGCAGCGTCGGCAGGGCGGTGTTTCCATGGAGAACCCCGCAATCCGAGATCAGAATGTGCGTCGATGTCCGCGGCAATAAATCATTCATTGCTCGGCGGGCCCCGGGCATCGAAAGCCGGATCGCCGTAAGGCGGGGCACGGTGTGGCTCTCGCCTCCCGGCTTGCAGGAAGGTTCGCTTGATATCGCCGAAGATATGAGCGGCGTGTTGCATATCTATCTTCCCCTCAGCCACTTCTCTCCGGGCAATCTCGCTATCAATATAGATGCGTCGGCAATCGGCGGGCTAAGCTACGAAAGTGCTCTCGAAGATCCGTTGCTGGCCGAAATCGGACGCGCGGTCGCATCGGAGCTGGTGGCTGAAACGGCCGCCGGAAGCTTGCTCATTGAAGGCCTCGCATCGAGTCTGGCGGCGAGGTTGGTGCAAAGGTACATCAGGAAATCGACTGGCCAGTCCATCTTCCCCGCCGCGAGGGGAGCGCTCGATCGACGCCGGCTCCAGCGAGTGCTGGATTACATTGAAACCAATCTGGAAGGCGATCTCACCCTCGATCGCATAGCCTCGATTGCCTGCCTGAGCAGGTACCATTTTGCGCGGGCGTTTAGGCAGGCCATGGGATTATCCCCGCATCGTCACGTTAGTGTCCGGCGCCTGGAGCGCGCGAAGGCGTTGCTGACCGGGGGCGACAGGCCGCTGGCGGACATTGCGCTGGCGCTCAGCTTTTCCGACCAGGCCAGTTTCACCCGCGCATTCAAGCAAGCAACAGGTCAGGCGCCGGGTAAATATCGCCAGAAGCTGGGCGCGCAGTAGCGGCGGGCGGGCGCATGCGCGCATTTGCACTGCAGCGCTTTTCGCCAGCAACAAAAGACAAAACGACAGCACATGATGCAAAGCCGTTGGCCAACGGCTTCCGTACCTTCGATGCCATGAGCAAAGAGGCCAGCGCCGGAGCCGCGGCCGGACAACGCAGGAGATCAACATGGCCACCGCTACCGCACTGAGGCCTTCGAAGCAGCTTCCGCCGCCAAATAGCGACTTTTTTCAATTCGCTGACCTGCTGGGCGACGAGGAGCGGGCGATCGTCAAGAAAGTGCGCACCTACATGGAGACGAAGGTCCAGCCCATCATCAACAAGCACTGGGCCGCGGACACGTTCCCGTTTGAGCTGCTGCCGTCGTACAAGGAGCTCAACATCGCCGGCATCGGCATCAATGGCTACGGCTGCCCGGGCGGAAGCCCGCTGCTGGTTGCACTGGTCGCGCTGGAGATCGCGCGAACCGACGTTTCGTTCTGTACCTTCCACGGTGTTCACACCGGTCTCGCGATGGAATCCATCTACCTTGCGGGCACCGAGGAGCAGAAGCAGAAATGGTTGCCGCCGATGGCGCGCATGGAAAAAGTCGGCTGCTTCGCGCTGACCGAGCCGCTGGTGGGCTCTGGCGCCGGTGCTGGACTCCTCACCACGGCAAAACGCGACGGCGACACCTGGATCCTCAACGGCCAGAAGCGCTGGATCGGCAACGCGCCGTGGTGCGACATCTCGATCGTCTGGGCGCGCGACGTCGCCGACAACCAGGTCAAGGGTTTCATCGTCGAGAACAAGACGACGCCGGGTTTCAGCGTCGAGAAAATCGAGAACAAGATCGCACTGAAAGTTGTGCAGAACGGCCAGATCACGATGACCGACTGCCGCGTGCCTGACTCCAACCGTCTGCAGGGAGGCAAGGGAACGTTTCGCGATCCTGCGCTGGTGCTGCGCGGTACCCGGCATGGCGTTGGCTGGGAAATCACCGGCGCCCAGATGGGCGCTTACGAACATGCCCTCAAGTACGCCCAGGAGCGCCTGCAGTTCGGTAAGCCGATCGCATCGTTCCAGCTGATTCAGGAGCTGCTGGCGAAAATGCTGGGCAACATCGTAGCCTGCCAATCCATGCTGGCGCGCGCGGTGCAGCTGGAAGCGGCGGGCAAGCTGACGGATGCGCAGGCAGCGATCGTCAAGGCGTTCTGCACCAGCAAGGCGCGGGAAACGGTCGCCTGGGCCCGCGAGGTGCTGGGCGGCAACGGGATCGTGGTCGACTACAACGTGGCGCGCTTCTTTGCCGACACTGAAGCGATCTACTCCTACGAAGGCACTTACCAGATGCAAAACCTGATCGTCGGCAAGGCGATCACCGGGTTCAGCGCTTTCGTGTGATGTCGCAGACCGGGCCGGCGCTCTGGCGCCGGCCTGTCCCTCAGGCAGGAGCAATCGATATGTCGACAACAACAATTACACCGCCTCCGGCGGTTGCCGCCATCGCTACAAGAGCGCTGACGCTCACGAATGTCCTCTACACGAAGCAAGGCGCGATCGCCTACGTAACGGTCAACCGGCCCAAGGTGCTCAACGCCCTGAACGTACCGACGTGGCAGGAGCTGCAGGCCGCTTTCGCGGATGCGCAGAATGATCCTGCTGTGCGCGGCGTCATCCTGACGGGCGCGGGCGACAAGGCCTTCATCGCCGGCGCCGACATCGGTGGCCTGGCGCAGGCGAGTGCGATCGACGCTGAACGGTCGAGCCGCTTCGGCCAGCAGGTCCTCGATCTGATCGAAAATCTCGGCAAGCCGGTGATCGCAGCGATCAATGGATTTGCGCTCGGCGGCGGCTGCGAGACCGCGATGGCATGTACGATCCGCATCGCGGTGGAGCATGCAAGGTTCGGCCAGCCCGAGGTGAAGCTCGGATTGCTTCCCGGAGGTGGCGGCACGCAGCGGCTGCCGCGCCTGGTTGGGAAGGGTCGTGCCCTCCAGCTCATCTTGTCGGGCGGACTGATCGGCGCTCAGGAGGCCCGCCGCATCGGGCTCGTCAACGAGGTCGTCCCAGCTGCAGACCTGATCGCACGCGCAGAGGCAATCCTGAACGAGATCGTCGCCAACGCGCCGATCGCCGTCACGTACGCCCTCGATGCCGTGAACAAGGGAATGCAGACAAGCCAGAACGAAGGCTTGGCCCTTGAAGCATCCTACTTCGGGCTCTGCGCCGGTACCGAAGACAAGAGGGAAGGGACCTCAGCCTTCCTCGAAAAGCGCGCACCGCATTTTGCGGGACGTTGATCACAATCATTTTCAGGAGAAACGCAAATGGCAAACGAAAACATTTTCTCGGGCTTGAAGGTCGTGGACTTCTCGAGCTTCGTCGCCGCACCGGGCGCGGCTGTGATCCTCTCCGACTTCGGCGCCGACGTCGTCAAGGTCGAGCCGCCGCACGGCGATCCCTGGCGCAATGGGCACAAGGTAGCGTTTCAGCCGAATTCCCACGATCCCTATCAGTGGCATCTCTCCAACCGCAACAAGCGGAGCATCGCACTCGACCTCAAGTCACAGAGCGCGCAGCAGGTCATCTTCGAGCTCGCCAACTGGGCGGATGTGTTCATCGTCAACACGCCGCACCACGCGCGCAAGAAGCTGAAGCTCGAATATGACGACGTCGCGGGATGGAATCCACGCCTGATCTACGCCGACCTGACGGGCTTCGGCGAGCACGGGCCGGATGCCGAGCTGCCCGGCTTCGACATCACTTCGTACTGGGCGCGCAGCGGTCTATTGTCGATGACGCGCGATGCCGGCGCGCCGCCCACCTGGCCGGTGGGAGGCAGCGGCGACAACGCCACGGCCGTCGGTCTTTATGCGGCGATCGTGACCGCCCTGTACCGGCGCGAGCGCACCGGCAAGGGCTCGTATGTCACGACATCTCTGCTGGCCCAGGGCGTGTGGTCCGCGAGTGTTTCCATTCAGGCAGCTCTCGCCGGCGCCAAGTTTCCGCCGATGCACGACCGCACGCATCCTGCCAATGCGGCGGCGAACGTCTATCGTTCCGCCGACGGCACCTGGTTCGTTCTGATCGTGACGCCCGACAAGTTCGCTGCTGTGGCGAACGCCATCGGCCGCCCGGACCTGCTGATCGACCCGCATTTCTCCGATCCCAAGCAGCTCGTCGCCAACATGTCGAAGCTCACCGAAGTCTTCGACGAGGTCTTCGGCGCCGAGCCCATGGCACATTGGCATTCGGTGTTTGCCGACGTCAACGTCACCTTCGGTGAAGTGCGCGCACCGCAAGAGGTCGTCAACGATCCGCAACTGACGGCAAACGATATCGTCGTTCCGCTCAACGGCGCCGGCGGCAAGCTGACCTCCACGATCTCCAGTCCGATCCAGATCCACGGCGTGGACAAGGCTCCAGCGCAGCGTGCACCGGACCTCGGTGAGCATACCGAGCAGATTCTCGCCGAACTCGGGTTCGACCCCAGGAGCATCGACAGCCTGCGCGAAAGCGGCGCTATTGCGAAACCGGCGCCATCCCGCAAGCAGGAAAGCGCGACTTGATGGCTTCGCCAGCATGAAAGGCAACAGATCATGAGCGACATCATTACCGAGCGTTCCGACGGCATCTTGCGGGTCGAGTTCAATCGCCCCGAGCGGAAGAATGCGATGACGAACGGCATGTATCTGCAGCTGGCGCAGATCCTCAACGAGGCGGCCGAAGACGACGACGTCCGTGTCGTGCGCTGGCACGGCGCCGGTGATACCTTCTGCGCCGGCAACGACGTCAAGGATTTTCTCAAGACTCCGGCGCCCGGCGAGAGCCCGCAGTCCCGCTTGATGGATGCGTTCATCAAGTTCGAAAAGCCGATCGTCGTAGCCGTGCAGGGCGCGGCTGTCGGAGGCGGCACCACGATGCTGACGCACTGCGATTTCGTCTTCGCAGGCGAAAGTGCGAAATTCAAGCTGCCGTTCATCGACCTCGCGCTCGTGCCCGAGTTCGGATCGAGCTTCACGATTCCGGCCCGCATCGGGCACCTGCGGGCGGCAGAATTGTTCCTGTTGGGCGAGACTTTCGGCGCCGCGCGTGCTGCGGAGCTGGGCCTTGTGACCCGCGTGGTCCCCGACGCTCGGTTGTTCGTCACAGCGACGGAAACGGCTGGAAAGCTCGCGGCAAAGCCGGCCGGTGCATTGCGCGCCGCCAAGCGGCTGCTCAAGCGAGGCTTCGTCGACCAGGTCAAGGCGGCCATCCAAGTGGAAAGCCGAGAATTTGGCGAGCGGCTGCACTCCGCCGAGGCCCGAGAAGCATTCGCGGCATTCCTCGAGAAGCGTCCGTCCAACTTCACCCGCTCGACAGCTCCGGCAGCGGCCAAGTAGGCCCACGCGACGCCATGCATCGTTGAGACAGCCCTGACACGAAAGGACAGAACATGACCGTACTGCAGGCCACACGAGCAAAGGCGCCATCGGGCGCGACCCATTCCGACCGATTGTTTCTCCTCGACCTGAGCGGAGGGCGTGTCCTTTCCATGGATCCAGACGGGACGAACCGCAAGGTCGTTGCCACCGACTGCCCCTATCCTGACGGCATCGCCGTCGACGCCGCTGCCGGTCACGTCTACTGGACCAACATGGGTGTTCCCAGCCGTAACGACGGCTCGATCGAGCGCGCTGACTTCGATGGCAGCAACCGGATGTTCATCATCCTCCCGGGCGGCACGTTCACGCCGAAACAGCTCCATCTCGATAAGGCGAACCGCAAGCTCTACTGGTCCGACCGGGAGGGGATGCGTGTCATGCGCGCCAACCTCGACGGATCGCAGATCGAGACCTTGATCCAGACCGGAGACGGCGAAGACGACCGGCGCGACCAGACGCGCTGGTGCGTTGGCATTGCCGTCGATCCCGAACGGCAACAAATCTACTGGACGCAGAAGGGCGGCGACAACGCCGAAGTCGGGCGCATCCTGCGTGCCGGAATCGACATGCCGCAAGGTGAAACGCCAGCTAACCGCAGCGATGTCGAGGTCCTGCTCGACGGCCTGCCCGAGCCGATCGATCTCGAGATCGATCCTGACCGGCGTCTTCTCTACTGGACCGACCGCGGCAATCCTCCACGCGGTAACACCGTGAATCGCGCGCCGATCGACGCAAAGCCCGGGCATAACGCGCCGCAGATCGTGGTGTCGAACCTGATGGAAGGCATTGGCCTCGCCTTGGATGTCCCGGGTAACAGGCTGTTCGCAACAGACCTCGCCGGCTCCCTTTACGTCGCCAACCTCGACGGTACCAACAAGCGCACGGTTCTCGCGGCTCAAGGCAATCTCACCGGCGTCGCCTACGTCGCTCTCTAGAAAACGCATCGGAGCACTGACATGACCATCACTACCAAACCCATTCGCTGCATCGCTATCATCGGAACCGGCGTGATCGGCGCGAGCTGGGCCGCGCAGTACCTCGCCAAGGGGCTTGAAGTCGTCGCAACGGACATCGCGCCCGATGCGGAGACCGCGCTGCGGAAGTTCGTGAAGTCGGCCTGGCCGGCGCTCGAACGGCTCGGCCTGTCGCCCGGCGCGTCGCTGTCGAACCTGAAGTTCACCGCCGGCCTTGCCGAAGCTGTTGTCGGCGTCGACCTCGTCCAGGAGAACGGGCCCGAGCGGCTGGACTTCAAGCAGAGGCTGTACAAGCAGCTAGACGAGCTGCTGCCGCCTGACGTGATAATCGCGTCGAGCTCGTCCGGGATCAAGATGAGTGACATTCAGTCGGGCGCAGCGTTGCATCCGGAGCGTTGCGTCATTGGTCACCCCTTCAATCCGCCGCACTTGATCCCGCTGGTTGAGGTGGTTGGCGGGAGCAAGACCTCGGAACAGACGGTGCAGCGCGCGATCGCCTTCTATAAGTCGATCGGCAAGAAAGCCGTGCGGCTCAACAAGGAAATGCCGGGCCATGTCGCCAACCGCCTGCAGGGCGCGCTGGCTCGGGAAGTCTATTACCTCATTGCCGAGGATGTGCTGAGCGCTGCTGACGTCGACGACGCTCTGTCCTGGGGGCCGGGTCTGCGCTGGGGCATCATGGGCAACATGATGCTCAATCACCTCGGCGGCGGCCCCGGCGGAATCGAGCATTTCCTGCACCAGTTTGCCGGCCCGATGAGCGCGTCGTGGAAGACACTCGGTTCGCCCGTGCTCACGCCCGAGGTGCAGAAGAAGCTGATCGACGGCGTTCATGCCGAGGTCGGATCGCGCAGCATCGCGGAGCTCGAGGCCGAAAGAGACGAGATTTTGCTCGGTCTGCTGGAACTGCGCACCAAGCGTGCGGGGACGAGCGCCGATTCGAGCGATGGGCCCGTCAGCATCCTCAAGGCATCGCCCGACCTGTTTGGTGCGTCGCCGTGTTGACCGCGTCAGGCGCAACCAGGAAATGTTCTCCCTGAGGAATCCACCATGAACAGCATCGCGATGTCAGTATCGCGCCTTCGGTTGACCTCACGGTCCGGCTGGGCCGAGCGACCGCGCCACTTCATCAGTTTGGCGAAGCCGCGCGTGATGGCGCTCTCGCTGTTCACTGCCTTCGTCGGCTTGATGATCGCGCCGATACGCCTTGAACCACTTGCCGGGGTCATCACGATTCTGGCCATTGCAGCCGGCGCTGGAGCCGCCGGCGCATTGAACATGTGGTACGACGCCGACATCGACGTGGTCATGGCGCGCACCGCGACGCGACCAATTCCACGCGGCAAGGTCTCGAAGGCCGAGGCGCTTGTCTTCGGGACCGCCCTTGGCGTCATTGCAGTCGCGACCCTCACTTTGGTGGCGAATCTCGTGGCGGGCGCGCTGCTCGCCGGCACCATCCTCTTCTATGTCGTCGTGTACACGGCGTGGCTGAAGCGAGCGACACCACAGAATATCGTCATCGGGGGTGCGGCCGGCGCGCTTCCACCGGTGATTGGATGGGGCGCGGCGACCGGGCAGATCGGGCTCGAGCCGCTGGTTCTTTTCCTCATCATCTTTCTCTGGACGCCGCCGCATTTCTGGGCGCTGGCGCTGAATCGCACCGATGATTATGCGCGTGCCGCCGTTCCCATGCTGCCGGTCGCTGCAGGACGAGCGGCAACGACGCGGCAGATCCTTGTCTACAGCGGTCTCCTTGTTCTCGCTTCCGAGTTGCCTTGGGTGCTCGCGTTTGCAGGCGCGATCTATGGCGGCATCGTCGCCATCTGTGGCGTGCTTTTCCTCTTGCTTGCACTCCAGCTGAACCGGAGCGCCGCGGGCGATCGTCGCGCGGCTCACAGGCTGTTCGTCTACTCCATCGCATATCTGACCGTGCTGTTTGCAACCTTTCTGGTCGATCACAACGGCGGTGCTTTCGCCTCGACGCGGTTGTCGCATGATGACTGGATTAGCGTGTCGCCATCAGCCGCTCGTCAGCTGCGCGCCGCCTGCAGTGCATGCGGCATCAAGGTTCGGGAGATCTGATATGCGATACGTTTCGCTTACCCTGGTCCTGCTGGCGGCCGCGACACTCGGTGGCTGCGACGGCGTGCTCGATCCCAAGGGTCCCATTGCGCTGGCCGAGCGGCAGATCCTGTTCAACGCGACCGGCATCATGCTGGCGATCGTGATCCCGGTAGCCATTGCGACGCTTGGCGTTGCCTTCCGGTTCCGGGTATCGAATGAGCGGGCGCGCTATCGGCCGGATTTCGTCTATTCCGGACGCATCGAGATGCTGGTCTGGTCGATCCCGCTGATGACCGTGCTGCTTGTCGGCACCGTGGCCTGGATCGGCGCGTACGATCTCGATCCGCCGAAGCCAATTGCTTCCACGACAAAGCCGCTGAAGATCCAGGTCGTCTCGCTCGACTGGAAATGGCTGTTCATCTACCCGGAGCAGGGCGTGGCGAGCGTCAATCATTTGACGATCCCGGTCGGCACGCCGGTCAGCTTCGAGCTGACGTCCTCGGGCGTTATGAACAGTTTCTTCGTGCCGCAGCTCGCCGGCCAGATCTACACCATGGCCGGAATGGTGACCCGGCTGAACCTCGTGGCCGACCATCCCGGCACATATCGCGGCATGTCAGCGAATTATAGCGGGGCGGGTTTTGCCGACATGGTTTTCAAGGTCGATGCGCTTGCGTCCCAAGACTTTGCCCAATGGGCGACTGCAACGCGCAGCGCCGGGCCGGTGCTCGACACACAGAGTTATAGCGACCTGGTCAGGCCGAGCAGGGCGGTTGCGCCCTTCACCTACCGGTCAGTCGCGGGCGGCCTGTTTGCCGGCATCATGGATGCCGCAATGCAACCGACTGCCGGTCTCTGCGTGCCTTATCCCAAATCCATGAGGGCAGAACGATGAACCTGCTGGGCAAACTCGATTGGAGCGCCATTCCGTTCCATGAACCCATCATCATGGGCACGGTGGCGAGCGTCGGCGCCATCGTCGTTGCGGCTCTCGCATGGGTCACCATCAATGGATACTGGCCGTATCTCTGGCGCGAATGGATCACCTCGGTCGATCACAAGCGCATCGGGGTCATGTACATCGTCCTTGCGCTGCTCATGCTGGTGCGCGGCTTTGCGGACGGCATCATGATGCGTACCCAGCAGGCCGTCGCGGCCGGCGGTGCGCAGGGCTATCTGCCACCTGAGCATTTCGACCAGATTTTCTCGGCGCATGGCACCATCATGATTTTCTTCGTAGCCATGCCGTTGGTGATCGGCCTGATGAATTTTGCCGTGCCGCTGCAGCTCGGCGTCCGCGACGTCGCGTTTCCCACGATGAATTCCGCAAGCTTCTGGCTCACCGCAACGGGAGTCCTGCTGATCAATGTCTCGCTCTTGGTCGGCGAATTCGCCAAGACCGGCTGGGTTGCCTATCCGCCGCTCAGCGAGCTGCAGTTCTCGCCGGGTGTCGGCGTCGACTATTACCTGTGGTCCCTGCAGATCTCCGGCATCGGGACCCTGTTGAGCGGAGTCAATTTCGTCACCACGATCCTGAAGATGCGCGCGCCCGGCATGAGCTATATGCGCATGCCGGTGTTCTGCTGGACCGCGCTCGCCTCGAATCTGCTGATCGTGGCCGCATTTCCGGTGCTCACCGCGCTGTTCGCAATGCTGCTGCTCGATCGTTACCTCGGCTTTCACTTCTTTACGCTGGATGCCGGCGGCAACGCGATGATGTACGTGAACCTGTTCTGGGTCTGGGGTCACCCCGAAGTCTACATTCTCGTGCTGCCGGCATTCGGCATCTATTCGGAGGTGAGCGCGACATTCTCCGAAAAGACGCTGTTCGGCTACCGGTCGATGGTCGGCGCGACGCTGGCGATCTGCGTGCTGTCTTACACCGTGTGGCTGCATCATTTCTTCACAATGGGCGCAAGTGCTGGTGTCAACGCCTTCTTCGGCATCACCAGCATGATCATCGGAGTGCCGACCGGCGTCAAAGTCTTCAACTGGTTGTTCACGATGTACGGCGGTCGCGTCCGCTTCACGGTGCCGGTACTCTGGATGATCGGCTTTATGGTGGCGTTTGTGTTCGGCGGCCTCACCGGAGTTTTGCTGGCGTTGCCGGCTGTCGACTGGCAGGTGCACAACTCCGTCTTCCTGGTCGCCCATTTTCACCACGTCATCATCCCGGGCGTGCTGTTCGGCGCGATTGCCGGTTACAATTACTGGTTTCCCAAGGCATTTGGCTTCAAGCTGGATGAACGCTGGGGCAAAGCCGCGTTCTGGTGCTGGTTTATCGGGTTCCACCTTGCTTTCATGCCGCTCTATGTGACCGGGCTGATGGGCATGACCCGCCGTCTGCAGCACTATGATGTGCTGGCCTGGCAGCCCTGGCTGCTGGTCGCGGAGGCAGGTGCTGTCATCGTCATGGCCGGAATCATCTGTCAGGTCGTGCAGCTCGTGGTGTCCATTCGCGACCGCGAGCAGCTCCGCGACACCACCGGCGATCCCTGGAACGGACGCACCCTGGAATGGTCCATCGCATCGCCGCCGCCGGCCTGGAATTTTGCGGTGCTGCCTCGTGCGGATGAGATCGATGCCTTCTGGGCAAAGAAGCAGCGTGTGCTCGCGGAGCAGGATTTGTCCGGGCGGCAGCGCAGGTACGAGCCGATCGAAATGCCCAAGAACAGTCCGGCCGGTTTCGTGACCGCGTTCTTCGCAGTGATTATCGGCTTCGCCCTGATCTGGCACATCTGGTGGATGGCAGGCGTCGGGCTTCTCGGCGCGACCATAACGTGGCTCGCCTTCATGTTCCGCACGGAGGACGAAGTCGAGATCCCAGCGGAACAGCTTGCCCGGTTCGATCGGACACATCCGGTGGAGGTATCGCTATGAACATCCTGGTTGAGGCAGACGCCGTACAAAAGGCCGAACTCCTTGATGTCGCCGAGGCGGGTCCCGCGTCCAAGCGAATCATCGCCGGCTTCGGGTTCTGGATCTTCCTGCTGAGCGACATCGTGATGTTCTCGGCGCTGTTTGCGAGCTATGCCGTGCTCGCAAAGGCGACTGCGGGTGGTCCGACCGGTGCCCAGTTGTTCGATCTGCGCAATGCCGCGATGGAGACTGCGTTTCTCCTGTTCTCCAGCTACAGCTGCGGACTGATGTCGCTCGCCATCAATTCGCGCCATCATCTCGGTACCTTCTTCGGTGCCGTGGTAACGTTCCTCCTGGGTGCGGCCTTTCTCAATCTCGAGCTCAGTGAATTCCAGAACATGATGGCGGTGGGGGCGTCCCCGCAACGCAGCGCGTTTCTTTCCGCCTTTTTCACGCTGGTCGGATGTCACGGCTTGCACGTAGCGGTCGGACTGGGCTGGTTGGTCCTCATGATGGTTCAACTGTCGCAGCGAGGCTTCCAGCAGGTCGTGGTGCGCCGCTTGCACTGCTTCTCCCTGTTCTGGCACGCACTCGACATCATCTGGGTCCTGATCTTTACAATTGTCTACCTGATGGGAGTCCTGCCATGACCGACACACGTTGGGATGTTGCACCGGGAGATCGGCCGGCGATTCCGGCCTCGGAGCGAAGCGCGTCTTCCGGCTTGCTCGTCAACACGATCGGCCTGCTGCTGGCGGCGATCCTGACAGCCACATCGTTCTGGGTGGCCAACACGTCGGCAATCTGGGCTCCTGGCGTGCCGGCCGGACTCGCGGTCCTTGCCATCGCCCAGATGGGCGTGCACCTAGTGTTCTTTCTTCACATTACGACGGGGCCGGACAGCACCCACAATATCCTGGCGCTCGCGTTTGGCGTGCTCATCGTAATCCTCGTCATCGCGGGCTCCCTCGTGATTATGGCCAATCTGAATGAGAACATGATGGCGCATGGCGAGATGATGAATTTGCAAATGCAGCGCTAAAACACATGGACGCTTCCATCATTTCTGCGCTCGCCGCCCTTATCGGCGCGACCATTGGCGGCCTGAGCAGCGGAATCGCCAATTGGCTCAACCACCGAAGCCAGGTCCGCGCGCAATGGTTGCTTCATGAGAAAAACCGGCGGCAGATCCTCTACAGGGATTTCATCGAGGAAGCCTCGAGATGTCACATCGATGCGCTTCAGCATCACGAGGTAAGTGCCGGTACCCCCGGCCTGGTTGCGCTGTATGCGAAGCTCAACAGGATGCGAGTGCTGTCCTCCAGGCCGGTCGTGCGAAGTGCCGAGCACATCGCCAAGACGATCATGGATACCTATTTGGAGCCGGACAAGAGTTTCGGCGAACTGCGTGACATGGCCAAACGCGGATCCATTGACCTGCTGCGCGAATTCAGCGAGGCCTGCCGCGAGGAATTCGACGAGATGCGCGACCGGCAGCTTTGACCGCGGATGCCGGGCATCAGGGACCTTGGTACGAGCCCGCCGCGGTGTTCTAAGCAACCAGCGACAAATCGCAACATTCGAAGCAAAGCCTTCGACCATGCGCCTCACTAGTGCCGTTGCACGGGAACGAAAGGACTATCGATGCTGAAGCTGGTGACGTTGTGTTTGGTCCTCCAAACATTCCGTACGGCTATCAGAACCTTGGGCCTGGACGACTTGATTCACTGGACATCCATTGAGCCCTGAGTGGATTCAATTCGATCTGGCCCGAGCCTGGGTTCGATCGAGCGTTCTCCTGTCTGCTGACTCAAAAGTGAAGCCCGACGGAACCGAATAGGGCATCTCAGTGGCTCATCGGCATGTCGGCGTTACTCCGGTGAGGAGACGCGCCGGTCAGCCTGTCGACCCCGCCCGGCCAATGCGAGATCTGGCTGCGAAATTCACGGGCGGATCGGCCAGGTTCACCGGCAGCCATCGACAGCAACCTATGACAAAATCGCGACAACCAGAGCAAAGCCGCGCCCGGGAAAAATCTGCATAACGGAGCCAGGCCGCATCGATCCCGCTGATCGCTGGCCCGAAGGAGGGTACCATGACGTTGCAGATTTCACGAGGCAGGGAATATCTGAAAACCGCGCATGCCTTGCTCCACTCCGCCAGCACCATGACAGATCTGGCAGTTGCGCATCAGCTGAAGGCCCTGGCCGACTTGTACGAGCGGCGAGCGGCGCAAGCTTCGCATGTCGATGCGGCCAAGGCATTGGCCCGCGCGGCCACCCATGCTGAAAGCCAGGCGCGGTTTGAAGGAGACCGGACATGACCCAGGTATTTTTCCACCGCTCCACCACGAAGAAGGTTTTCCTCGATCACTCCGGGGCCGTGATGAACGATCTCGCTGAGGCGCGCGATCATGCGACCCGCCTCGTGCGATCCTTCACCAGCGAGCACAGCCTCGAGGACTGGCGTGACTGGGTCCTGCATGTCAGTGACGACCAGGGCGATGAGCTGTTCGTCGTCCCCTTCGCTTTCGTACTTGGCAAGCCGCATTGAGGTCAGCATGCGCGCAATTGGATCGCGGAAAGTGTCGCTTCGTCAGATGGTGAACGAACTCGCGTGCAGACTGAGCAAGCTTATGGCGAGGGCTCATGATTGGTATCGGCCCGAGCGTCATTACATGCGTGGCCCGGGCCCAAAATGGTTCTCCAAGCATGGAGCATCCGCATCTGTCACGATTAGCTGAAGGCAGCTTGGGCTCCCGGCGCGTGCCTCCCCCCGTGTCCCTCGCCGGGCATCCCCGCGGCCGGTCCTTTCCCCTCCCGAGGACCGGCCGCCCCTTTCAGCCTGATGGGCGACAGCGGACCGGATGGGCTCGGCTGCTCCTTGAGTAGGCGAAGTCCCAATCGTTGAGCAAAACCAGGCGAAGATTCCATGACCTATGATCATTTCTTTTCTGCGGCGCTAACTCGGCTGTACGCCGAACGACGCTACCGCGTGTTTGCCGATCTCGAGCGCATCGCCGGACGTTTTCCGCACGCAGTGTGGCATTCTCCGGATGGCCCACGGCCGGTCGTGATCTGGTGCTCGAACGACTATCTCGGCATGGGTCAGCATCCGAAGGTGATCGGCGCAATGATCGAAACCGCGGCCCGCATGGGCGCTGGCGCGGGCGGCACCCGTAACATTGCGGGCACCAATCATCCACTGGTCGAATTAGAGCGCGAGATCGCGGACCTGCACGGTAAAGAAGCCGCGCTGGTCTTCACCTCGGGGTACGTGTCGAACCTGGCAGGCATTGCGACCATCGCCAAGCTGCTGCCGAATTGCCTGATCCTCTCTGACGCCTGGAACCACAATTCGATGATCGAAGGCGTGCGGGGGGCTGGCGCGGAAAAGAAGATCTGGCGTCACAATGACGTCGATCACCTCGAAGAATTGCTGGCGGTGGAGGCACCCGAGCGGCCGAAGCTGATCATATTCGAAGCTATCTACTCGATGGACGGCGACATCGCGCCGGTGAGACGCATTTGCGACCTCGCGGAGCGCTACCACGCCATGACCTACATTGACGAGGTCCATTCGGCCGGCATGTACGGCCGCGGCGGCGCCGGCATCGCCGAGCGGGAAGCCGCGTTGCATCGCATCGACGTCGTCGAGGGTACCCTGGCCAAGGCTTTCGGCTGCCTGGGAGGCTACATCGCGGCGAGCGTCGATATCATCGATGCGGTGCGTTCTTGCGCGCCGGAATTCATTTTCACTACCGCGCTGCCGCCTGCGGTCTGCGCCGCCGCCACCGCGGCGATCCGGCACCTCAAGACGTCGCAATGGAAGCGCGACCGCCATCAGGAACGCGCGGCGCGGGTAAAATCCGTGCTCAATGCGACAGGTCTGCCGGTAATGCCCAGTGATACGCACATTGTGCCGGTGATGGTGGGTGATCCGGAGAAGTGCAAGGAAGCGAGCGATCTCCTGCTCGCCGAGCACGGCATTTATTTCCAGCCAATCAACTATCCCACCGTCCCGCGTGGCTCCGAGTGGCTCCGCATCACGCCGACTCCCTATCATGATGACAAGCTGATTGACGCGCTCGGTGAGGCGTTGGTCGATATATGGTGCCGGATCGGATTGCCGCGGCGACACCATGCGCTCGCGGCAGAGTGACCTGCAGTGCATTCCGCATCGGCCACGGGTTCGCCGAAATCAGTAAACTGCATTGAGGCAACATTTTCGAGGAAGCGAATGATGGAAACAGTGGAGCGCACAATGAGAAACCTCTTCACATCCGCGGTAGCCGCGGGTTGCCTGGTCGCCTTCGTATCAGTCGCACAGGCCCGCTCGGCGTATGACGGGTCATGGGACCTTCTCTTCGTGACGCAACGAGGCGCGTGCGACCCGACCTATGATTTCTCTGTCAACATCACTGACGGCGTCGTCACGCAACCCAACCTCGTGAAGTTCAAGGGCCGTGTTGCTCGCTCGGGCGCCGTCAGCGCCTCGGTGAGCGTCCCGGACAAATATGCGTCCGGGTCGGGCCGGCTCTCGGGCAATTCCGGTCGCGGGACATGGGGCGGCTATTCGGGACGTGCGCGTTGTTCGGGGTACTGGACCGCCCAGCGAAACTGACGCTCGAAATCGTCCAACGGGCGGAAAGCGGAGTTTCCAATTGAAGACAGCAATCACCGAATTGTTCGGTATCCGGTATCCGATCATCCAGGGCGGCATGCATTATGTCGGCTTTGCCGAACTCGCATCAGCGTTGTCGAATGCCGGCGGCCTTGCCATGACGGGCAAGTCCAGACCGTGCGGCGCCCCAGACAACGATTACCATGCTCAAGCAGGCATAGTGCCAGTTTGCGTTCGGAGGATCTCTCCGGCGGGCCCCTTCAATGGCGAAGTGTGGCCCGACGCGCTGATGGCACCTTCAATCAGTCGACCACTAATCGCCTAGGGTGCCCGGATCATTCCCGCTCAAGACCCGGAATGGTTGGCAGTGCGGCGGCGAGGTAGTCGACGAAAGCGCGGACCCGACGCGGCACGAAGCGGCCGGAAGGATAGATCGCATGCAGCTCCAGCGGAGCGTAAGCGTAGTCCTCCATGACCCGCACCAATGCGCCGTTCTCGAGCAGCGGCTGTACGAGCGGCACTTGGGCGCCGCCGACGCCAATGCCGGCGCGGATCGCCTCGACCAGCACGAACGTATTGTTGGCGAGGAAGCGCGATCGCACGCGCACCTCCAGCGGCCCGTCCGGGCCATTCAGCGACAGGACGTCCCCCGCCGCCGACCAGCTGAAGCGCACATGCGGGTGGCGCGCCAGATCTTCCGGCGTTTGCGGGCATCCCTCGACGGCGACGTACTCCGGAGAAGCTACCAAAATCCGCCGTAGCATCGCCAGACGCCGCGCCACCAGCCCGGGGGAAGCGAGCGTGCCGAGACGGATGGCCACGTCGACAGCCTCGCCGATGAGATCGGCGTATCGGTCGTCGGTGATCAGCTCGACCGCTAGCTTCGGGTGAAGCCGCTGGAAGCCGATCAAGATCGGCGCCACATGCGCCTGGCCGAACCCGACCGGCGCATGCACCCGCAGGATGCCGCTCAGCGTGCCCGCCGCCTCGGTCACCCCGTCCTCGACCTCGGTCACCGCCTCGAGGATTCGGCGGGCCTGGATGTGGTAGCGCTCACCGGCCTCGGTCAGCGCAAGGCGGCGGGTGCTGCGGTTCAGGAGGCGCACGCCCAGCCGCCGCTCCAGCGCTGCCACCTGCTGGCTGACCGCAGGCTGCGTCAGCCCCAGCTCTCGCGCTGCCGCCGACAGGCTGCCGAGCTCCGCCACCCGCACAAAGGTTGCCATCGTGATGAAACGGTCCATCGCCACCGATCTCAAAGGGCTGCTTATGGATGATAGTAGGCACAATCACCTACCGAATGCACCACGAATGAATGATCTCTCCGGGACTGGTCCTGATTGATTTCCTCAACCTGGAGACGACTATGAAAATGTTTTACAATCCGTTCTCGCCCTTCTCCCGCAAGGCCCGGATCGTCGCCATCGAGACCGGCCAGCAGGACCGGATCGAGCTGGTCCTCATTAACACCGAGGACCCGGCAAACGGTCTGTCGGCGTACAACCCGGTGCGCAAGATCCCGGTGCTGGAGGCCGATTTCGGCCCGCTCTACGACAGCCCTGTAATCTGCGAGTATCTCGACTCGCGGCATGACGGACCGAACCTGCTGCCCGCCGCGGGCGAGGCCCGCTGGCGCGCGATGCGCTGGCAAGCCCTGGCCGATGGACTGTTGGATGCCGCGCTCCTGATCCGCTACGAGCTGAACCTGCGCCAGGAGTCTGGACGCAGCGAAGCCTGGATCGAGCGCCAGACGACCAAGATCCGGAATGCGCTCGACCGTATGGAGGCGGATGCGGCGGAGCTCGAGGGGCCTGTAACCATCGGCACAATCAGCGCCGCTTGCGCCCTAGGCTATCTGGACTCGCGCTTCGCCGACTGGGACTGGCGCGAGACCCATCCCGGCCTGGCAGCTTGGCATGCGGGCTTCGCCAAGCGTCCTTCCTATATCGCGACGATCCCTCGGGCATGAGCGGTGCGCCGACGCCTGATCACCGCGTGACGGCGACTTCGGTTCGGGACGATCCACCGAACGCCCTTCGATGATCTGGGAGGATCCTCTCGAGTTTCGTCGCATCGCGGCAAATTTCGAAAGGCCTGGTTCAGAAGATAGCAACGTCCAACCCTCGGGAGGGCATCATGGAGATAAGACGAGAGCAGCCAGCCGGCGCGAGCGTAGAACCACAGCCTCACGGCGACCGTTGGCAGAGTCGCGGTCCGACGAAGTTATTGTCGTCTTCGATGAATCGAGGCTGGTCTGGCCTGTCGGCCGAGGTGCGCACTCATGGCAAAAGCGTAATTCCCTGGCAAGGCACGCAATCCGATACCGAGATTTGTATCGATATCCGTGGTAATGGGTCGCTCATCACGCGGCGTGCTTCCGGGATCGTGGATAAGAAGGTCACCCGCCCCGGCACCGTTTGGCTAACTCCAGCGGGTTGGCGGGACGGCTCCGTCGACATCGCCAACGATCTGCCGGAAATCATGCATATCCATCTTCCCTCGAGCCAGTTCTCCCCGAGCAAGCTCGGTATCGACGTCGATGAGTCGGTGCTCGGCTTCCTGAGATATCAGAGCGCCTTCGAAGATCCGCTACTAGGCGAGATGGCGCGGGCCATCGCGTCGGAACTGCAGGCCGAAACCTCTGCAGGCACGCTGCTGGTCGAGTCACTGGCAAGCAGCATGGCCGCCAGGCTGATTCAAAAACACATCTGTACGCCAACCGCCTCCTCTGTTACCCGCTTAGCGAGAGAAGGGCTCGATCGCCGCAGGCTCTTCCGCGTGCTGGATTATATCGAAGCAAACCTCGAAGGCGATCTCACTCTTGATCGCATGGCATCAACGGCGGCTCTGAGCCGCTACCACTTTGCCCGCGCCTTCAAGCAGGCCGTCGGACAATCTCCCCATCGCTATGTGAGTACCAAGCGCCTCGAGCGCGCGAAACTCCTGCTGATCGAAGGTGATCTCCCCTTGGTCGAGATTGCACTGGCACTCGGCTTTTCCAGCCAAGCCAATTTTTCACGCGCGTTCCGGCAGGCGACCGGTCTGGCGCCCGGCCAGTATCGTCGGGGGCTTGGATCGTGGGAACGCGACCCGTCGGTGGACGATATCAGTCGGGCTCTTCCGATTCTGGCGTGATCGCGGGCGCGGGGCGGCCGGGTCAGCGCGGTCGGCATTGTGACCTGGCTTGATTTGATGATTCAGTTTTTATGAGTGATTGGACCTTCCGGGCACGTTTCGAGATAAATCGATACACGCGCTTGCAGGCACCTCGACTTCGGCAAAAATGTGCAAGCCATGTTTGCGCAACGGTTCGCCAACTCCCGGTTTTTCAACCACCAACGCCGAGACCCCGCGCCTGGCAAGAGCGTTTGGAAAGCCCGAGAGAAAAAGAAACTCCTTCAGTCCGTCCAAACCGTTGAAATGCGCCATGACAGGTGCAGGACCCTTTGTCTCGGCCGGAACGAATAAACGCAGGAAGCGCCGTCTAAAGGAACCGTTACTCTCTGCCAATCCACACCACCTAGTTTCTAAATACTTCGAGAAACTTGCAAGCAGCAGGTCGTAGGCCGCATGCGAGGAGGATATGTGCGCGCCGGCATCCGTTCGCCAGTAATGTACATGACCGTTGCTTGAGCTGAAGATGCTGGCCTCCTCATCTCCAGAGGTTCGTTTTGGCCAGGTCGATCAACTCGTCGCCGCGGCCGCTGATCACGGCCTTGATCATGTACATGGTGAAACCCTTGGCCATTTCCAGTGTGACCGAGGGCGGCATGGCGAGTTCGCTCCGGTTCACGACCGCATCGATCAGCACTGGACCGTCGTGCGCGAGCGCCGCAGCAATTCCTTCCGTGACGTCGGATGAATGCTCGAGGCGGATGCCGCGTATGCCCGCGGCTTCGGCCATCGCTGCGAAATTCGGATTCTTGAGCTCGGTGCCGTAGTTGAGAATTCCCGTCGACTTCTGCTCCAACTCGATGAAGCCCAGGGCACCATTGTTGAACACGACGACCTTTACGGGCAGCCTTTGTTGGGCAAGGGTGAGAAGATCGCCCATCAGCATGGTGAAGCCGCCATCACCCGAGAGCGAGATTACCTGGCGGCCGGGATAGGCGGCCTGCGCCCCCACGGCCTGCGCCATGGCATTGGCCATGGAGCCGTGCCAGAACGAGCCGAGCAGACGGCGCTTTCCGTTCATCGCCAGGTAGCGGGCAGCCCAAACCGTTGGCAGGCCGACGTCGCAGGTGAACACCGCGTCATCTGCAGCCTGGTCGTTGATCGTCTTTGCGACCTGTTGTGGATGAATCAGTGCCTTGCCCGGCATGGCCACGGCAAGCTCGTCCAGCGCCTTGCGCGCCTTGGTGTAGTGGCGCTGCGCCTGTGCCAGATGTGTGCCGTCGGCTTTTGTCTTGAGCAAGGGAAGCAATGCCGCAAGCGTCGCCCGGACATCACCCACCACACCGAGATCGACAGTGGCACGGCGGCCGATATTCTCCGGCCTCAAATCGACCTGCACGATACGGGCATCGCGGTTGTCCGGATAGAATTGCCGATAGGGAAAATCGGTCCCGAGCATCAGCAAGAGGTCGCAGTCGCGCATGGCGTAATAGCCGGAGGAAAAGCCGATCAAACCCGTCATGCCCACGTCGTATGGGTTTTCCCATTCGACATGTTCCTTCCCCCGCAGGGCGTGCACCATGGGCGCCTGGAGCCGTTCGCCCAGGGCTAGAAGTTCGTCATGCGCTCCCGCGCAGCCGGAGCCGCAGAGGACGGTCACGCGGCTCGTGCCATTGAGCAGTCTAGCAAGCTTTTCGAGGTCGTCGGTTGCCGGCGTTACGACCGGCATCGGCGGCAGCAAGCTATCGGCTTTTGGGGCTGGTGCAATCATAGCCGCCTGCAGGGCGACGTCGCCAGGAATGACAAGCACCGACGCGCCTCGCTTGCCGACCGCTTCCTTGATCGCGACCTGCAACGCTCGCGGCATCTGATCTGCTCCTGACACGAGCTCGCAATAGTGGCTGCATTCCTTGAACAGGTTCTCCGGGTGGGTTTCCTGAAAATAGCCGCTGCCGATCTCGGCGGAGGGAATATGCGCAGCGATTGCGAGCACAGGAACGCGTGATCGATGACAATCGAACAGACCATTAATGAGGTGCAGATTCCCCGGCCCGCAGCTTCCGGCGCAGACTGCGAGCTCGCCCGTCAGATGGGCCTCGGCGCCCGCGGCGAAAGCGGCGACCTCCTCGTGACGAACGTGGACCCAGTCGATCCCGCCATGACGCCGGATCGCATCCGTCAAGCCGTTGAGACTGTCCCCAACCACGCCGTAGATGCGCTTAATGCCGGCCGCCGCCAGCGTCTCAACGAATTGGTCAGCAACGGTTTTGGCAGGCATGGCGCGTCCTCGAATGTTGAGCAAGCCGCGTTCGGCCAAAAGGCTGTCAGCGCGGGTTCTTTCTCGGAGCGCTCAGGATACCGATGCATCGGACAGTGGCTTTTCTTCGGTTGCCGCTGTTTTGTCAGGAGTTGCTGAAAACACGAGGATGATGACTGAGAATGAAACTACATTCCCGCCAGCGGCTTTCCCCTAATTTGCAACCGAGTTCGCGGCCAGACTTGCGCACGCCGCCGGGTGTCAACTACGCAAGTCATCCGCGCCTTCTCAGCGGCAGCAGGCATGCCCTTGCATTCCTACCTCGTGGGTCTGCGGGGTGGGCGCACGAAGGTGGCGCTGCGGACCGGAAAGCACCTGACATTCAGGCCTGCAGGCGCCATAGGCGACGCGCTAACGCGCACGCCGTCGCCAATTGCTCGGGGTATCGCCCGTTAGCTTCCTGAACGCCGCGGCGAACGCGGTTTGGGAAGAATAGCCGAGCGCGACCGCGATTGAAAGCACCGACGCGTCGGATCAACGCGACAGAACGGCCTGACGACGGGTTCGGCTGTCCGATTTTGCATAGCCTCGTCGGCTCTCACGTGCTCCTCTACGAAAACAGAACGCGGTCAGGACCAAGCGCCGGCCCGCGATTAACTAGTCTTTGCGAGATGATCGGGAAGCGAATGCGTGCACCAATTCTGGCTGTCCTCTGCGTTCTCTGCGCATGGTCCGGCTCTGTGTCCTCCGCAGGCGCCCAACAGGCATCGTGGACCCAGATCGGCATGCTGGCTTGCAAGCTCGACCCTAGCGTCGGGTTTGTCATATTTGGCCATCAATCGATGTCATGTCGCTTTACACAGAACCCGCCATTGCCGACTCAACTCTATGAAGGCGCCCTCAATACCGTCGGAATCGATATCGGCGTTTCAGCCGGCGGCGCACTCGCCTGGGCGGTCCTTGCCCCGACGGCAGGCCCTCCGCCCGGAGCTCTCGCCGGCGAATATGTCGGGGCGTCAGGCGACATCGGCCTCGGCTTAGGCGCCGGCGTCAATGTTCTAGTCGGTGGCTCGGGGCGGTCATTTGCGTTGCAGCCCGTCTCGGTGGAGGGCTCGGTAGCCGTCAATGTGACCCTCGGCCTCTCCGGGCTCCAACTGCGTCCGATCTATTGACGCGCCGCCGTCCGACCGCCGTTTGTGCAGTCCCGAATTGCTCGACGAATGCGTGGCGCGCTTTCCATAGCGGGCTTGCGCCGGGGGAAATTGCCTCCGTGCCAATCGGAGGGGCTGCTGTCGAAACGGAAGCGATTGTCCGAGGGCGGCCGCGCCTACCGCGGTCTCCATTTCTCGCGAAATTCGCATGGCGTGGCGCCGGTCATACGGCGAAACGCACGCGAAAAATGCGCAGGATCGGCATAGCCAGAAGAGAACGCGATTTCGATGATCTTGGCGTCGGTCTCACGCAGAAGCTTGGCGGCATTCTCAAAACGGATCAATTCGAGCAAGCTTAATATGTCAGGCCAGCGTTTGAGAATTTGCGTTGAAAACTCCCGGCGCTTGCGCCGGCCATCTCGGCGATTTTCGCGACCGCCGGGATTCCCTCATCCAGGTAAGAAGGCAACATCAGTGCACGGACAAGCTCGTCGCCGAACGGCTGGGGCTCGTCCTCGGAGAAATTCAGCGCCGTATCGCGTGTCAGGCTGGGTAGGTCGAGATGCGCCACGGGCACATCAATCCAGGAGGCTTCCTGGCGCGGCAGAAAGCGCGTATTCGGCCAGAATGCCTGAGCCTCCGAGCCTGGCGCATAATTTGCCTCGAAGGCCATCGTTGAGGGAGTCCACTCCGATCCGGCTAACTGTCGAACGATGTGGACGACAAAGACGTTCTGCAGCCATTGTGAGTGTTCAAGATGAAGCATGCCGGCAGTCCCGCCCAGCTTGCTGAAAATTCTTACACGATCATCGCGGCGCTCCAGCCACATGTACAGGTTCGTGTCTTCGAGCGGTGCCGATTTGCACACTTGCTGCAGGGCGACGTACAGCGTCGGAGAGTAGCTGATGATGGTTCGCAGCTTATCGCTCCAGTGGCAGAACTGCAGCCGCCGCGAAGCGGGAAAGCCAATATCCGTGATGCCCTGCGATCTCTGCGCGGCTTGTGCAAACAATATGGCAGGCAATATCGGAACATAATGATCGGCTTTTTCTTGCAGCGCTGTCGGGAGACTAAATTTCGACAGGAGCGTCGCAGTGGGAGCTCCCAGCTCGTTATGAATGTCTGCAAACGGAATCACGAATTGGCAGCGGGTTAGGGGAATTCCGCTCATGTTGCTCGTCTGCTGCCTGCGGCGTTCATTTTAACGGTCGTACTTTGTCGTCGCGGCACTATGAGGAGCGATCTCGAAATTTGCTCGCCGGGTGCATTGGGTGTCGCGTCGCAGCGGTGCATGCGAGGCTGGGACGTGTGCAATTGATCTTAATTCCAGAATTGCAATTTAGGCGGCTCATGGCCAGACGGGCCTACCAATTCGATCACATTATAAGAAGATCGTAAGCAGCGGTTTGAGTAAGGAGATCACGCTTGCAATCTTTCATGACGTGCACATAAAACCCGTCTCTTCGCCATCCCGACACTCTGTCCGCGCGGCGATTTCGGTGCTGCTGCGTCAGGATGACGCATCTGTGCAATGCACTGCGCGCCAACTGGGCGTGAGCGTGCGCTCATTGCAGCGACACCTCGCTGGTATGGGGACAAGTTACAGCGAATTGGTCACCGAAGTCCGCCTCGATACGGCCTGCCGCCTCCTTGCGGAGTCCAACGAGCGCATTTCGGACATCGCCTTACGTCTTGGCTACACCGGAGCGAGCAGTTTCAGCCGAAGCTTTGCGCGTTTGATGAAAATGCCGCCGATTGCATATCGGCAGCAGCAGGCCGCCAAAGGGAATGGCAAGGCCCGCGCCAGCAAAAGTTAGCGCATGGGCGGCTTGCACTGAGTGGACGCGGAAGGCGCGAAAACGCAAGGCCGCGACGCAGGTAGCGGCCCCGCATCGCCCCGCGAACGAGCGTCGCGCTAGCATATTACCAGTATTCGAGCTGTGTTTTTTCGGCGGCAAGGCGGCCCGGAAGACCATGCATCAATGATTGGCGCGAAATGGCAAGACGCTTCGCGCTGAAAGACGCGAGATGCAGATGTAAAGCCAGACGTTGAGGTCAATTATTATGTACTGCGCCGCTCCTATTGCCATTGCCGATCTGATCTGCACATCCGCGCGAAGCGGTCAGTCAGGGGGCCATGCAAACGGGTTGCGTGCCCATATTCGGGGTAGCTTCCTCACTTCATCGGCTTTTTGGATGCAATCGAAAGGCACCGACCAATGATTGGCGGTGCCAGCGATCGATATCGCGTTCTTGTCGCGCGGGCCGAGGCCATCGCTGCGGGGAACGTTGAAGAAATGCCTCGCATCCCCGCGATATGCCACCGGCTCTCAGTGAGCCAGCGTACTCTACGAAAAGCGTTCAGGAGCGTTTACGGCCAGTCGCCGTGCCGTCGAATTCGTGTGCTCCGACTGAATCAGGCGAGGCAGGCACTTCTCGCGGTGGACGGCGAGACAGCAAAGGTGACGGAAATTGCGATCTGCTTCGGCTTTTTCGAGCTTGGACGGTTTTCGGTTGAGTATCGCAAGCTGTTCGGCGAGAGCCCTTCGCAGACGCTTCGAGCGGCGGGCCGGGACAGCGATATGTCGCACGGTGGCAGAGCTGGACTGCGCAACGCCAGGATCGATTACCAGAATCCTTTGTCGAGGGCTTTCAGCGCGGGCGTGATGGACGCGACTCAGGATCGTGATGTCGAAAGCGTATAGCTGCAGCGGGCTAGCCGAGACGAGGCGAGCCCGCAGGGAAAACCAACCGGAAGGGCGCCGTGTCGATGGACCTGACGAAGGCCTGGTATGTTTCGTTCGAGGTGCCGAAAAGGATGCGCAAGACATCCACGCAACGACAGCCGAGACAGAGTGAGAGCTTTCCGACAGAACTCGACGCCCAGAGGTTTGCCCGCCAGAAGTTCGAGCAAGGATACATCGTGACCGCGGGCACCATCAACCCCTGCACACCGCGACGGGCGATACCTTCGGCGGTCATTCACCATTGGCTTGCGGAAACGTCCGAACCGCCGTTGGGCGAACCGGCCTTATTCGAGGACACCAAGGAGCCGGATCTGCCGTAGGAGCCTGCCGCGATACGGTGCGCCCGTGCATTGGCAGAATTTGCATAGACCGTTCCGACGAATTGCCGATATCGTTTCAACGATCTTTTCCCGGAATGTGCCGGGTTCACCGGATGGCGCATAGTGGGCGATGACCGAGATAGTGCCTGTCGCTCCCTCGATCGATCAGCTTGGCCGCATCACTGCTGTCAGACATCGCCGATAAGGACCCCGTTCGAGGAGAGTGTTTTGCAGGTTACGGGGAGGGTTGGAGCGCTGAACGCGCGCAATTGCGTTGGTTTCCCGGGATTGGTGCTGGCCGTCTTGATTTGCCTCTCCAGCGGAATTGCCCGTGCTGGAGATGAAGACGATGATTCTGCGAACGGGGTGTCGAGCGCGCCGAACGTCTACCTGGACATGAGAACCACCTACGCGAGGGTGCCCGCCGGTGCGCTGGCGGTCGGCTTCGGCAATTCGTCCTTGCTCGCGGCGTTGCAATCCGCTGCCATCTCGAACGCCGGCAGCCTGGCTGCGATTGCGGGCGGTGCGGCGATGCCGGGCGCCCAGAGCGTCGTGGTCGATCTTCCCATGACGATCGACGTGAACGATAATGTCTCGCTCTATGCCGGCGTATCAGCCAGCTCGACCAGCACTCCGATGACCGGCTGGTCGTCCGTGGCGCTTACGAGCTGGAATCTTGGATTTCAGGCCGATCTCTACAATCAGAACGGCGGCTCGATTCCGACCCTGAGTTGGCAATCGACCATTACCCAGGCGATTCCGAATGGACCGTTTGCTACCACGAGTTTTACAAATGTTTTCGAGTTCGACTATGCGTTCGACCAGGACGAGACTCGTGGGTTGCTCGCGGGTGTGCAGGACACACGGGTTGTCATCGGCAGTCAACTCGCGACCATCCATTCCGATATCATGGGCTATGTCGGCGGTTACTACCAATGGCCGAACAATTGGAAGCTTACGAGCCGCGCGGGCGTGCAGGTTTTCGGCGGCGCCGAGCTCTTGGGCCGCGCGTCGGTCTCCTCCTTTACCCAGCCGATCGTGCGACTGGACCTTGACCGGATGGACGACAATGACAACCGACTGTTTGGCGTGACCGCGCAGATCATGTGGGTACCAAAGCCTGCTTACCAGATCACGCTCAGGACGCCGCTCTATTTCGCACGCAACTAGGGCTTCCGGGTCAGCATGACGGAGTTTCGGCAAGGTTGAACCAGGCCAGGAGCGCCCGGTCATCGCTCGACACCACCGGATTGTCAGAATTTGCATATTCGTCAGCCTGCTCGCCTGACACCGAGAGACCATTGGCGCTCAACACCGACTGCGCGCCGATGCTTTCGCTGCGGCAACTTGGCCACAGTCGGGAAAACAGAACGCGCGCGTCAGATTCTGCATAGTGGGTTGCGCGCATTCGATGCGATCACCGCTACACGATTTCTTCAATCAATCAGGTGCGGCAATGAATAAGATTGGAAAGTTTGGGGTTGCGATCGCGGCCTCGCTGATGATGGGTGGTTATGCGGCCGCGGCGGACTTGCCGGCGGCGCCCGCCTACAAGGCGCAGGCTCCGGTTGCCGCCGTCTACAACTGGACGGGATTCTATGTCGGCGGCAACGCCGGGTACGGCTGGGGCAACCAGGACCCGATGGTGCTGTTCGCCAACAGGTTCGATCGAGCCGGTTTTGACATCAGTGGCGGCATGATCGGCGGCACGTTTGGTGGGCAGATTCAGCAGGGATACGTCGTGCTCGGCCTGGAAGGTGACATCGACTGGGCCAACATCAGCGGGTCCTCCGTCGTAACGCCGAGCATTCTCGGCATCGGACAGGGCGTCACGCTGAACACCTCGTCAAACATCAGCGCGCTGGCGACGGTGAGGGCCCGGGTCGGTATCGCCATGAACAACGTCCTGATCTACGCCACCGGCGGCGGAGCCTTCGTCAAGTCGACCGCCAGCGCATCAACCATCGCCGGCGTGCCCTGCGGCACGGTTGGCGTCTTGCCGGATTGCTCAGCCTCGTCCTGGCGTCCGGGCATCTCCGCGGGTTTCGGCGTGGAATACGGCTTTACACCGAACTGGTCCGTGAAGGCCGAGTATCTCTACACGAAAGTCGTCGGCACCGGAGTCAGCACGGATGAATTGAATGTCGTGCGTGGCGGCATCAACTACCGGTTCTGAACAAGGGACATCGATCACATATTCGGTCCCGTTCGACGGACGATGCGCCGCCTCGAACGTCCGATAGGACTGTCTTGATCCTGATCGTGCATCCGAGCCGATGCTTTTCAGCTCGGATGCCAGTCGCGCGCGAAGGCGCCCGGCCTCTGAAAGTCGTCTGAGATCTTTCTACATCCGATTCATCACAATGGGATCCCCAATGCGTTCGAGACTGCTGCTTTCCGTAGCTCTGCTGGTTGCCACAATGGTGTCTGCCAGGGCCCAGACCCCGCTGTCGGCCTATGTCGACGCGAATGGATTCATCGATGTTCAGAAGCTGACCTGCGCGCAACTCGCCGGGACCTACCAGGAGGACGCCGATGCGCTGACGGCCTGGTACAGCGGCTGGTACAACGGCCTTGCCAAGAAGCATTTCCTCGACCTGCGCAAGGGCAAGCTCGTGGAGCACGAAGTCATCGTCTACTGCAAGGCACATCCCGAAAAGCTCATCATCGACGCTATTGCCGTCGTGTTCAAGGCGGAGCGGGAGATGATGGGAATCCAGATGAAGTAGATTGTCAGAGGGCGGATCGGTCGCACGTTGCCGACCGATCCGCTGTGCGCAGTGTTACTAAGAGCGGCATCGCCTGTTCTATTTTTCTCTTGAATTGCCGCTCAGACGGGCGGGATATTTTGAATTGAATGATTTCGGGCAATACACCGACGCCGTTAGAGGCGCGAGGGTGACATTTCTGAAATGGCACCGACGGCGGCCCCGGGATTGCGCATGGCGTCACCGACCCGAATTTTACGACGTTGATCGTCCAGTCCTCCAACTTCGACGATCGCGTCGTGCTCGATGGTGTGCCATGCCAGGCCTCTGACCTGGTCATTTTCCCTCCGAACTGTCACTTCACCTTTGTCCGTTCCGGTCATGTCGAATGGGTGGCGTGGTCGCTGCCCAATGAGGAGAGCATCGCGAGGAACATGCTCCCTGCGGCCACAACTCAGGCTTCGCCGAAGACCGCCAAGCATCTCGTCCGGTTGCCAGAGCCGATCAAATCGAAGCTGATCGAGGTGTCGAGGCAGGCTCTGCGTTCCTTCTCCGATTCTGCCTTCGCTGACCGGCCTATGATGGCGCGGGAGGCAGAGGACGCCCTGATGGATCAGCTGGCTTGCATCCGGGATAATCGCCTGAGCCAAAGCTTCCTGCCCAACAAGTACACCCTCTCGTACGAGCGAATCGTTCTGGAGGCGCTTGAGTTCGTTGGGACCAGGTCGGAAAGCATCGTCCATATCAAGGACATCGTGAAAGCGACCAAGGTGGAATACCGCACCTTGCTGCGTGCTTTCGAGCGCTATCTCGGCTTCTCGCCAAAGCTCTATCTGAGGCTTCGGCAGCTAAACCTGGTTTATCACGAGATCAGTCGCGACAACGGTGCATCGGTCGGAGTCGTCGATATCCTGTCGGCACACGGCGTCACCGAGTTCGGCAGATTTGCCGGCCACTACCGGTCGCTGTTCGGCGAGTTGCCATCCGAGACATATCGCCGGTCTCGCGCATTGAGGTCTGGCAACGTGCCGTGACCTCGAAGTGGGGTTTTGGTGCAACACCGCTAAGAATTGGTCGGCGGTGACAGTTTCTGCATACCGACTGAGACAAGGTCGATGGCAAGTGGCTCATGTGTTTTCCACGTTCAATGAGGCTTGCAGGCGATGAAGAAAATCAGTTTACTTACCGCAGCGGCGGTGATGTCCGTTGCGTTCACGGGTATTGCAAAGGCCGCCGATCTTCCGCAGCGGCCGGCGTACAAGGCGGCGCCGATCGCCGCGCCCATGATGTACAACTGGTCCGGCTTCTATCTCGGTATCAACGGTGGATATGGCTGGAGCAACCAGTGCATCGATATCACCGCAATCAATGGAATTGGCGGCGTCTTCGCGGAAGGCTGCAATAGCAAGGGCGGCGGCATCATCGGTGGCCAGCTTGGCTATCGTTGGCAGGCCGGACAATTGGTGTACGGTCTGGAAGCGCAGGGCGACTGGGCCAACATCCGCAACACGCGCATCAGTGCGCAGGACCCGACACGTACTTACAAGTCGACCCTCGCCGGCCTGGGCCTCTTCACGGCTCAACTGGGCTACGCGGCCAACGAGGCCTTGTTCTACGTCAAGGGCGGCGGCGCGGTTGGCAGCCAGGACTTTGCCATCATCGACAATGTGAGCGGCACGGGCCTCGCCTTCGCGAACCGGACCCGCTGGGGTGGCGTCGTGGGTGTCGGCTTCGAGTACGGCTTCTCTCCGAATTGGACGGCCGGCATCGAGTACGACTATCTGTGGCGGGTAAACGAGAGCAACACGTTCCTGACGCCGTCACTCGGGCGCATCACGTCGATCACCGCCAACACCAAGACGGACGCGAGTCTGCTGGCGCTCCGCCTCAACTATAAGTTCGGTTACTAGTGAAGAAAGGAGGTCGTCCAATTCGGCCGGCCTCCATTCTTGTTTCATCATGCCTGGGTCCAGGTAATCCACTATTCCGGAGTTGATCATGCTGTCGAATACGATGCGTGCGATTGCTTTTCTCGGTGCTTTGGCGGCCACAAACATGGTCTTGGCGCAAGACACGGCGTCCCATGCGCCGCTGAAGACGATCGGGGCCAACAAACCCCAGGTCGTTCCATCACTGATCGTCTTCAACTCCAGGGGCGCGAACGTGCAGCCCGGCAAGCTGGTCCTCACTGGCGTCGCGCCAAATGCGATCATATTTGCGGATCGGCCGGTTCGCTCGGCCGGTCACGATCTGACCAGCCATATCGTCGAAGACTGGGGAACCGGCAGCGACAATTTTGCAAAGAATCCGCCCAACGCCACAGTGTCCGTATTCCAGAAGGACGGCAGCACCGTGCGCGATGTCGTTGTCACACTGAAGAATCCCAAGCTCGAAGGTGATAACCTTGCCTTCGATGTCGATATTCTCGAAGGTGACATCAAGGGCGCCGACGGTCCTGCCTCTGTCTTCATCGACATCATCGGCCTTCCGTTTACGCCGCTTTCATTCGCGGGCGTTGCGCGACGCACGGCCTATCGAGGTGCGTATTATGCCGGAGCCGCTGCGGCGGCTGGCGCTGCGGCTGCCTACGCGTACCCGTATTACTATCGGCCGCCGGTTTGCGGATACTATCCCTATCCCCCGTGCTACTAGCGGGACCGCGCGGAGTTTGGCCTGGCGTCCTTGCGCCAGGCCAGCCTCTGGCTGATGCGCCTTGTGTACCATTTGCGTCCAGCCGGCACTGGACGATGATTCTCTCGACTCGAGGAAGCGCCGGCCCGTCCAGAAACGAGCCGATTTCGAGTCTTGGCGCTACAACGCGAAAGAGCCCGGCTGAGCCGGCCGCTTGCTACGGATTGGGCTTGTGATGACTGAGGTCATGCAGTGAAAGGCGGGCCTCGCGCACCAGATCTACAAGCGAGAGCGTGAAGAAGCTGAGAGCGACAACAAAGAGCAGTGCAACGCCGTACTCATGCTGGAATCGAAAGAAGGTACACACGAACGCCAGGATCACCAGCAGCGAGGTGACGATTGCGCTGACCGTCGCGAGAACGATTGCCTTGTTCAGAAGCACAGCGCGACGCCTGAGATGTGGGATATCAGGGTGCGTTCCGGAACGGTCGTCGTCGGCCGTAGCGTGCAATGCCTGTAGCCTGTCGACGACGCGATTCATGCGCCCTATCAAAAGCGACACGAAGGCCGCAACTGCGCCAAGGAGAAATGCGGGCGCCGCTACTTGCGAAATGACCTGCGACAGGTGCGCGGCGGTCGGTGTGTCGATCAGCATGGCTACTTTTCTCCGCGACCGGTACCTGCGCCGCCGCCTACATTGGAGTCAGGGCGAGCGCTCGCAACGAAAGCTTAGCGCATCGTTGGTCACGGGGAGCTTTTTACAACGATGTGAGATCGTTTGCTCAAGATAATCGCTGCGTAGCGTGACGGGCAAGGGGACGCCGCGAAGCGTCCCCTTGCCCGTCGCTTAAACTTACGTCGCTTTTTTGGCCGCCGGGATCGACCAAGTGCCGTCGAGGATCGACGGGTCGTCCTCGTTCGGCCAATACATGCGCAGCATCAGGATGAACTTGCCGGTCGGTGCAGGCAACCAGTTCGACTCCTTGTCGGCCCCCGGGGATTGATTCTGGATGTACAGGTCCGTTGAGCCGTCCGGATTGACCTTGAGGTTCTGTCGCGGGCTGATCGAGTACCGATTGATCGGGTTGGAGACGAAAAAGTAGTTGGCATCGTACATGGTAACGGACCAGAAGCCGCTCACCGGCGGCAATTGGCCCTTTGGAAAACGCATGACGTATTTGTTCGAGCCGTGATAGTCGCTACCGTCCGCATCCTTTAGCGAAAGCGGATAAACCGCGTCTCTGTTGCGGTTCGCGCCGAGCCCGATCGCGGTGACCAGCGCACGGTTGAGATAGTCGGTCCCGTAGACGCCGGTCTTGGTGTCGTAGATCCATCCGTTGACCTTCTTGATGGCGTCGTTGACTTTGAGCTGGAGCATGATGCGATCGAAAGCGGCGCGGGGAATGCGCTTGACGAAATCCGCGTCCAGCTTGCTGGCATCGAAGTCCTGGCCCGGGACAAGACCGATCTTGGCGAACCGCGCGAGTTCGGGCGTGTCAGCAGAAGAGGGAGGGTTCACTTTCATCAGCTGGGCGAGCAGGCTGAAGTATTCAGCCGCATCCATGCGGTTGACCTGTTCGCGCACGGCCGTCTTCATGTCGATGGACGGATCGACCTTGCCCGAGGGCGGCGTGTAGTCCTTTCCGTAGGAACTCAGCGGCACCAGCTTGAACTGGTCCTGCAAGGCGTGGACGGCTGCGTAGTCTTCCGGAGTGCCCGTGCAGTAGATCCGGCCGAGCAACCAGACTATGTTGGTTGGGGCCTTCAATTCCTTGACGCCGGACGGAAGCGTGCCGCTCCAGCCGGGACCCGTGATTGCATAGGTCTGCGCCCCGGTGCCGGTTGTGCGTTTTCCGGGCACGGCGAACACATTGGTCCAGCCGTCGAGCATCGGCAGCAGGAAATACCGGTCCTTCATGTCGGGAACGCTCAACACCCATGGCTCCTTGCCGACGTCGAAAAATGCAGTGGTGTAGAGCGTATCGGCGTTCGGTGCTGTCACATCGCGAAACGAGGCATCCGGATACTGACGCAGCTTGATGATTTGACCCATGGGGGCACGCGTGCCCTCCGCTTTGACGACGTTGGTGAAGACCCGGCGGGTCATCTCGATTGTGACAAGTGGATAACCGAACACATAGGCGTCGGTGGCGAGCCAAAAATCTTCCGCCCCTTCAACGATATCAAATACTGGGCCTTCGTGCGCTCGGAGGATCGACGGGGTCAGTGCAGTGGAAGCGGCGGCAAGTCCGGTCTTCAGCGCAAAACGGCGGGTGATGTCCATCGTTGTTTCCTGGGATTGGTTTCGTTCAAGGCGGCTTTTTGGCAGCGTTGCGGCGCTCCATCTCGTGCCGCGCAAGGCAGGCTAGCCCGTACTTCCCAGCATCGGCTATGCAGTTTCTGACCTTGATCGGGGGCCCATCCGACCAATCGCTTGGCGAGCCGGGGATCCGAGCGGGCGCATGCCGAAGTCGAAGACCCCGCGCTGGCAATAACTGAGCGCGATTTCAGACCATTGCTTCGCGCGGGGCTGGAGATTGCCGAATTTGCATAGTGGGTGGCCGCTTTTTCGTTAGGTTGGCGAGCGGACGAAAAGACGCTTGGCGTGTCAGGCCCGTCCACCACGGAAACGGAGTAGGTTGATGCAAAAGCGATCGAGCCCGAACATGCTGACGAAGCCCGATTTGCTGAGATCTGCCGCGCTGGCAGGCGTCGCCGCTGCTGGCGCCCAATCAAGCCAGGCTTGGGCCCAGTGGTCGGAACGTCCGGGATTCTTCAAGGCCAAGGACATCGCAGAGGCCGGCTTCATCTATGGTCTGCCGATGGTGATGGCCTACGGCGTCATGAACGAGTACGCTGTCGACAAGTCGTCGGGCCAGTACAAGGCGCCGTTCAATACACTGTTCAACGAGGCGCGCGTCTTCACATACGAAGATACCGCCGTGATCACCCCCAACAGCGACACGCCGTATTCGTTCGCTTGGCTGGACCTGCGGGCCGAACCGCTTGTCTTTTCGGTGCCGGCGATCGACCCCAAGCGCTACTATTCGCTGCAGTTGAACGACCTCAACACGTATAATTTCGGCTATGTCGGGACGCGCGCCACCGGCAGCGATGCCGGAAGCTATATGATCGTCGGCCCGCGATGGACCGGCGTGACACCGGCCGGCATCAAGAAGGTATTCCGGTCGACCACCGATTTTTGCCTGGGGCTCTTACGCACGCAGCTGTTCGACCCGGCCGATATCGAGGCCGTCAAGAAGATTCAGGCCGGCTACAAGGCGCAGCCGCTTTCCAGCTTCCTGAATCAGCCGGCGCCTTCTTTCCCCAAATTCGAGAAGGACCTCGTCCGCACCGAGTTCTTCGAATACCTTGATTTCGCGCTTCAATTCGCGCCGGCGCTGCCGGAAGATCGCTGGATCCGCGAGCAGCTGGCGCGGATCGGCGTGGGGCCAGGGAAGAGCTTCGATTTCCGCAGCCTGTCGCTGGAAGACAAGGCGGAGATCCTGCTTGGCATGAAGGAGGGCGAGCGCAAGGTCAGCGAGGCCGTTGCGACCCTCGGCAAGGACATCAACGGCTGGCGCGTCGGCGCGCCGTTCGGCGATGCCGCATTCTTCCATGGCGACTGGCTTATGCGCGCGGCAGCCGCGAAGGCCGGCATCTATGGCAACGACGCGGTGGAGGCCATGTATCCTTTGGGCAAAGTGGATGTCGATGGCAAAGAACTCGACTGCTCGAAGTCGAGCTACACGCTTACCTTCCCGGCGGAGCAGCTGCCGCCGGTCAACGCCTTCTGGTCGGTGACGATGTATGACGGCAAGACGCAGCTTTTGGTGAAGAACCCGATCAACCGCTACCTGATCAACTCGCCGATGCTGCCGCACATGAAGTGCGGTTCCGACGGCTCGCTGACGATCTACGTCCAGAACAAGTCTCCGGGAGCCGACAAGGAGGCAAACTGGCTGCCGGCGCCGGATGGCCCGATCTATGTGGTGATGCGACTGTACTGGCCGAAAACCACGCCGCCATCGATTCTGCCAGCTGGTGAAGGGACGTGGAAGCCTCCCGGCTTCAAGCGCGCGTCCTAGAGATCGAATTTTTATCGGCCGGATGCGCGGCGACAGAGTCGCAATTGCACGCATCCGGCCGGCACGGGCATGGCACCGCCCTTGTGAGTGTTCAATCCCGGTGCACGACAGATGCAGGAGATCATCGTGCTCATCATCCTGACGCTCTATTTGGTCCTGGTCTGGCTCGTCTTCTCGAGGCTCAAGCTGGTCCGATGGGGCTGGGCGTCCGGCACCGTCACCGTGCTGCTTGGCGCGTTCATCCTCGCGGTATTCCTCGCGATGTTCAACTACCTGACCCCGTCGGGAAGCTTAGTCGTGATTTCCCGCGTCATGGAGGTCGCGCCCAATGTCTCCGGCGAGGTGATCGAAATCCCGGTCAAGCCAAACGAACCGGTGAAGGCCGGCGCGGTGCTGTTTCGCATTGATCCGGCACCGTTCCAGTACAAGGTCAACCAGCTCGAGGCATCGCTCGCCCAGGCACGCCAGCAGGTCAAGCAACTGAAGGCCAGTTACGAGCAGGCGACGGCGAATGTCGATGGACTGACCAAGCAGCTCGCCTTTCACACCCAGCGGCTTTCCGATTACCGCAAGCTCGTCAGCGAGGAGGCGCAGACCGCGTTTCGTCTGCAGGACGTCCAGGTGCAATACGACACGGTCGAGTTTCAGCTTCAGGCGGCCAAGGCCGCACAGCTGAGCGCACAATTGGCGATGGAGTCGGAAATCGGCGGCGTCAACACAACCGTCGCACAGATCCAGGCCCAGCTCGACCATGCGAAGTGGGAGCTCGAGCAGACGACGATCCGCGCCATCGGCGACGGTGTCGTTACGATCATGGCGCTGTCGGTCGGCGACCGCGCCATGCCGGCGCGCTCGGTGATGTCGTTCATCGTCGCAAACGATATCGTCATCACCGGCATGTTCCCGCCGAACGGATTCCGGACCATCAAGCCCGGCGCGCGGGTCAAGCTCGTCTTCGACGACGACCCTGGCCGCATCCACGAAGCGACGGTCATGGCTATCCCCCAAGGCGTGGGGCAGGGCCAGATCGCGGTCTCAGGTACGCTGGCGCGGGTCGGCTCGATCGGAGGCGCGAAGGCTTATCCGGCTGCTATTTCGATCCCGAAGACCATCGACCGTAGCCAACTCCGGCTCGGAATGCCGGGCACCGCCACCGTGTTCGCGGACAACGCCGGCGTCATCGGCCTGTTGATGTCGATCCTGGTCTGGATCGGTTCGTATACGGCATATTTATAGCCGCCTTCCATTTCACTCTCGGCTCCAATTGGTAGCTCATCCAGATATCTCCGGAGAAAAAATGGGTTTTCGATCTGCAGGCAGTATTGCAGCCCTCGTTTCGGTCACTCTTCTTGTCCAGTTGTGCTCGGGTGCTCGCGGTTACGCCCAGCAATCAACTGGTCAATTGTTGATCTCATCGGGATTCAGCCCTGTCGCTGCGACCACGCCGGAGCTGTTGAATCGGCTGATGTTGTTCCCGTCCAATCAATTTCAGCTGCGGCAGAGGAGCGGACGTTCCTACTACGTTTACGCGGATCCCTCCGGATGTACCTGTGCGTATGTCGGCAGCGTGGCCGCTATGGACAAATATCGCGCCAGTTATGGTGCATTGCCGGCAACTACGCTCTCGGCAGGCGGCTTTACGAATCCCGAAGAGAACCTGATCAACAGCATGGAAAACGATGACGCTTCGGCCCAGTTCAACGATGACGTATTTGGTCCGGACTTTTAGGTTTGCCTGATGTGCGTTCGAGCATGAGGGCCCCGCGCGTTCGCGGCACACGCACCGCACCGACCTGACCGTCGGCGGCGTTCTGTTGATGGAGACCGGCGCTTCAGCTCCTCGGCGCAAAGGAGGAGGGATCTATCCCATCCGAAGTCGTGGCGCTCCCATCCAGCGAAGCCGGGTCCGATCGATCGACGTTGATGTCGTGTCGAATCAAGGGATGCCTTCAATCATTCGGGCAGCATGGCGCCCAAGGCAGGCGCTTGTCCCGGCCGCGATTGCGCACGAAACTGCCGCGGCGTAACGCCGGTAATGCGGCGGAAGGCGCGCGTAAAGTGCGCTGGATCCGTATAGCCGGAGGAGAATGCGATTTCGATGATCTTGGAATCCGTGTCGCGCAAGAGCTTGCTGGCATTCTCGAACCAGATGGTGTCGAGCAGATCCGAGTATGTCATGCCGGCGTACGCAAGCTTACGTTGCAAGCTCCTCGCGCTCGCGCCAGCCATCTCCGCAACCTGAGCGAGAGCCGGAAGTCCCTGGTCGAGGTAGGACGGCAACATCAACTTGAGCGTTGCAATGATGTCATGACCTGACGGGCCAGCCTGATCGTCTTGCAAGGAGAGCACTTGCTCCTTTGCGCGATTGGGAAGGCTGAGGAGCGAGATCGGCACGTCGATCCACGATGCGTCTTGTCCCGACAGGAAACGCGTGTTTGGCCAGAATGATTGACACGCGGGGCTCGGCGTATACCGGGCTTCAAACGCGATTGTAGCAGGAGCCCAATCCGGTCCGGCGAATTGCCGGACAATGTATATGGGGAAAATATTCTGAAGCCATTGTGAATGCTCGAGATGCAGGAGTCCTTTTGTTCCAGTGAGACTGCTGCAAAACTTCACGTGACCGTCGTGGCGCTCGATCCAATTCTTCAAGTTCGAGTCCTCGATCGATGCCCATTTGCAAGCCTGTTGCAGCGCGACCAACAGCGTTGGGGCATGGCCGATCAGAGTCCGGGTTTTCTCGCTCAGGTGACAATAGTGCAGACGTTGGGAGGCGAGGAATCCAAAATCCGGAATACCTTGTGATCTCCGGGCGATTTCCGCGAAGTCGATTGCTCGCAGAATCGGAACGTAGTGATTGGCCTTTTCTTCCAATGATGTCGGAAGATGAAATTTTGCCAGAAACGAACCCGTCGACGCGCCGATTTCGCTAAGGATATCAGCGAAAGGAATGAGGAACTGGCAGCGCGTCAAATGAATATTTGCCACCGGGCCGCCCCTCGATTGTAAAATGGATGCTGCCTGTCGGCGGGAGTTTCGCTGGGACCGGGCGTTGGCGCGGCCGGCAAAAATGGAAGAGTTCGCTGCCCCCTCCCGGCATGCACCTTTCTCTGCACCCCAGCGATCGGCTGCGAGCCACTCCTTCGATGCGGGTCTTGCCGGCTTTTTTGGCGGCTTATGGCCAGACGGCCAACAATTCGCTGCATAGGCTTACTTGAGATCAAAACTACGACCGGAATGGAGGAAAGCTGAGCCCTTCGTGCTGCGTTTCGATGAATTCTCTCTCCGTACCCTCGCAGCATTACGTGCGCTCGACAATGGTTGAACGAGAGCCACTGGGTGATCGAAAGGCGCACCCCAGTTTTTCCGGACAGTCGGCCGGAAGGAGGCCCGGAATGCCCATGGCGTCGAAGCATCTGGTATTCTCTAGACGGAGCATAGACTTCGTGCCTCACACCAACAGATGAGAGCCGTCCGTTTGCCTTCGTCCGAAGCGATCCGCGCGGCCATTGTCGCGTCGCTGCGACATGGTGACGCAACCATAAATGGCACAGCTCGCGCATGCAAGATCAGCTCGCGGACGTTGCAGCGTCATCTCGGCCGTATGGGCACAAGCTACCGCGCAATGCTTGCGGAGGTTCGCTTGAATTTGGCTTGCCGGCTGCTCGTAGACTCGAGTAAGCCCCTGTCCGACGTCGCAAAGTTCCTCGGCTATTCCAGTGCAAGTAGTTTCAGCCGCACTTTCGCGCGTTTGATGAAAGTCCAGCCCGTTGTCTACAGGCGGCAGCAACTTGCTGGTAAACGTCGGCAGGCGTCCCATCGCATATGACCTTGCGCGATCGATAGCTGAATTATTCCACAAGATTGGCGTGAAATGGCAAGACGCACGATTTGAATTGGAGCGAAACGTTCGGCGAGATTTCGGGGCTCCGCAAGGAGCCATTTTGCTTTTTTTGACGTTCAACAGGCGCAGGGACGCTACGGGAAGCTATATGGCCCGGCCGAAGCAAAAGCAGAGCGACGCAGGCTGGCGAGCACGGTAGGCATCGCGTCATGCAATCACGTCGCCGAGCACGAGCGGCCAGCCGCCGAATCAGCTCCATCCGTTCGCGACAAACAGAAGGCGCTAGGGCTATCCGCCAGACGACCTTCGTCGCGGCGTCGGCGAGCCCTGAGATCGTCCGGTCGGTGCCTGCACAGACCGATCTGGGCGCTTACGCCAGTCTCGACCAGCGCATTGTCGATGCGATCGCGGTGGTGTGCCTGGCGCATGGGATAGGTTGATCGTCCAGGCGTCATCGACCCCGACCTTCTGAATATGGTATCGTCGCGACAGCGAGAGGTCTGGCGCGATCTGGTCGGACCTAAGAATTGGCCTTGACCTGACTAGGTCAGCTAGCCTGCTCATGTAGCGGACTCCCGCTACCATTGGCCACGATTTGCTCCGTCACGGCGCAGAACGGGAATTACAGCGGGCCATGACGTGCTGCTGGCCGCTTCTGACGAAGCTTAGGTGCCTTGGCTCGGGAGGCGTTCTGATCCTCCTGAAGTTTGAGCGTCGCTCTGGCGTGTTCGGCGAGTTTCAACGCGTTGTCGGCGTTCGAAGCGAGCCGTGACAGCAACTGGGACAGCACTTTGAACTCCTCACGCGTCAGCATGCTAAACAAGGCGTCGTTGACCGGGCGCTGCAAAGCGGCAAGGCGGATTAGTAGGCTCATTCCGCGTTGGGCGAGCGCAAGTTGCACCCGTCGTCCGTCTTCGGGGTGGGGGCTTTTCTCGAGCAGGCCGTCGGAAACCAGCTTGTTGATCTCGTTAGTGACGAAGGCGCCGCTCAGATATAGCCGCTCGGCGACCTGATTCACGCCCATCGGTTCTTCCGCAGTCGAATTCTTGATCGCAATCAATATCAGATATTGGGTGGGCGACAGGTCGACGAAGCCCGCGAATATTTCGCGGCAGGCCTCAAGACTGCGTCCGAACGCGAAATAATCGTAGAGCAGGCCGCGAAGCGTGCGGTCTCCTTCCTTGTCGAGCAGTTCGGGTTTCGACGCCGTCAGGAGTGCATCGTTCACGCGGTCAATCTCCTCGCCAAATCATGGCATTGCGAGCGCGGTGTTCGACAATCCCCTGTCGAGCCGCTTCGACGAGGATGACTCAGTTCTCTGCTTCGACGACGTGAAGGTGCCTTGGGATCGCGTCTTCATCGAGGGCAACGTCGAGATGTGCCAGAAGCAGTTCCACGCCATGCCTTGTCACGTCTACCAAAACTACCAGGCGATGGTCCCTCTCAGCGTGAAGCTCACGTTCCTGACTGGCCTTGCGCATCGGATCGCCGAAATGAACGGCGTCACGCAATTCCCGCAGGTTCGCGAAATGCTCGGTCAGCTCGCAGCCGAGACCGGCATGGTCGATGCGCTGGTGGCTGCGATGGAGGCAAAGGGCACGCAGGTCGGTCCCTACTTCATCCCGGATCGGCACACGCTCTATTCCGCACAGGTCCTGACGCAGCAGCTCTACGCCCACATCATCAATACGCTGCGCGAGCTCGCCGGCGGCGGCATGATCATGCTGCCTTCGTCGGTGGCGGACTTCGGCAACCCGGAGATTGCTGCCCTGATCGACCAGACGCAGCAGTCGCCGAAGGCCAATTCGCACGACCGCGTGAAATTCTACAAGCTCGCTTGGGACGCCGTCGGCTCCGAGTTCGGGTCGCACCATCAGCAATACGAGATGTTCTACGCCGGCGCGACTTTCGTTACCAAGGGCCATTCCTATTGCACCTACGACTGGACCGGCGCCGATCGGTTGGTGCAGACGATGCTCGATTTCTACGACCTCAACGGCGTCTCGACCTCCAGCAAAGCCGCCTGAATCAGGGAGCAAACACATGCCCGTCAACAAGAAGCACGACGAATTCTACACGCTCGTTAAGACCACCGGGTGGGAAACGCCCGCGGGCTATCCGGCCGGCATCCAGCAGAAGATCATCGCCGGCGGCCGAGATGAGGAGAATCGGCACGGTACGAGAACCCGGCTGCTCCGTTTTGCGCCCGACGTCTATACGACGGCGCCGTTCTCGCACGAGTATTGGGAAGAGGTCTATCTCGTATCGGGCGACCTGATCGTCGGCAACGATGACAAGGGCGAGGGCGGCGTGAGCTTCCCGCCGAACACTTACGCCTGCCGGCCTCCGCACGCGCCGCACGGTCCGTTCAAATCCGTCGGCGGCTGTCTGCTCCTGGAGATGCACTACTTCGATCCGGTTTGATTCCGGTTCGCTAGCGACCGCCTGCACCGGGAGTTCGACCCGCAGGCATCGAGCGAATATGTCGGATCGCACGTACGGCGTCTGGAGGCGATGCGGCGTGAGGCAATGGTAAGCCGTCTTGCCGACGGGAGCTGGAATGTCGGCGACGACTATCTCGACCGGGCGCTCCGATACGAGAAGCTGCAGCGCTCGCGCAATCCGGTACGCGTCGCGGTGTTGTCATGGCAGAGACTCGAAGATCTGCCGCAGGCGCTGGGAGCAACGTGGCTTGATCGCAAGCTGATTGGCAAGGAGCCCGATGGGTTCGTGTCGGCTGGCTTCGGGGCGGAAGTCGAGACCGCATTGCGAACCAGGCGGCAATGGCTGATCGAGCAGGGGCTGGCGCGAGAGCAAGGGGGGCAAGCGCGGTACGCGCGGAACATGCTCGAGACGCTCGAGGCCCGTGAGCTGGCAAGGACTGTGGCGGATATTTCCGCGCGCACCGGGCTTGAGCATGTCGACGTCAAGGCCGGCGACAAGGTTGAGGGCGTCTACCGGCGCGTGCTCACGCTGCACAGTGGGCGGTTCGCCTTGATCGAGCGATCGCATGAGTTCGCGCTGGTGCCCTGGCGGCCGGTGCTGGAGCGGGCGCGCGGGCAATTGGTCACCGGTCAGGTCGGCGGGGAGGGCATTTCCTGGTCGATCGGCATCAAGCGCGGAATTGGACGCTATGGCCGGATGCTCGGAAAGTCAGTCAGTTTCCGTCCAGGAGCGTTCGTGTTCCATCCTGGAGCGTTCGTGGAATTCATCTTTTGTGTGTCCAAGGAATTGAATCAATGACTATTATACTATTTTTGCGAGAATAGTATAGCTGAAATGTTCCAGAATACCGGTGGTTATACTATTCTCGCGAAAATAGTATAGCGAGGTTCCAAGATGCCGTCGAACCAAGCCCTCGATATCAGCTACCAGACGCTCTATTCGGAGCTTGTCCAGCGAAGCCTGGACGAGAGCGTCACCTCCGAATTTTCCACGAGCGGCCGCTTCGTAGCGGTCGAGGTGAAGGGCAAAAAATACTGGTACTTCGACACGCCGAAGCCCGAAGGCGCGGGCCAACACCGCCGCTATGTCGGTCCCGTCGACGATCCAGAGATCACCAAGCGGGTCGAAGCATTCAAGGATCTGAAGGCCGATCTGAAGGGACGTCGCCGTCTCGTTTCCACATTGACGCGCGAGGCCTATCTGCCGCGTCCTCTGCCGATGGCTGGCCAGGTGGTGGAAGAATTGGCGAAGGCGGGCTTCTTCCGCATGAGGGGCGTGCTCGTCGGCACTGTCGCTTATCAGTGCTACGCCGCCGTGCTTGGCCGGCGCCTTGATGCGGCCGCCATGCAGACCGGCGACGCCGACTTTGCGCAATTCCACGAAATCTCGGTGGCGGTCAAGGATTCCATGCCTCCCATCCTGGAGGTGCTGCGCCAGGTCGATCCGACCTTCCGCGAGGTCCCGAGCCAGGCCGACGGCAGGGTCTCCACCCAATTCACGTCGAGGGGCAACTTCAAGGTTGAATTCCTGACGCCGAACCAGTGGTCGGACGACCAGGCAGGCAAGCCGGTCCCGATGCCGGCCCTCGGCGGGGCAGCGGCACTGCCGCTCCGTTTCCTCGACTACCTGATCTTCCAGCCGATCCGCGCGGTGCTGTTGCACGGTCCGGGCGTGCCGGTCCTCATTCCATCGCCCGAACGCTACGCCATCCACAAGCTGATCGTCGGCTCCCGCCGCAAGGAGGACCGCGATGCGACCGCAAAAAGCGCAAAGGATCGGCTGCAGGCTCGATCGATCATCGAAGCGATGATCGCCAACAGGCAGCAGTCGGACCTTGCGGCCGCCTATACGGAGGCATGGGATCGCGGCGATCAGTGGAGAGCGGCGATCCGCACCAGCATCGCGACCTATGATGACAGCTTCCAGACGTTGCTCCGGACCGAACTAGGGAAGGGTGTATCCGAGCTCGGCTCCGATCGCGCCGCCTACGATCTCGCAGACAAGTCAACCGACACGCCAACCTCTCGTCCACAGTGATCCGCGGACCGCAGGCTCAACACCGACGCGGCCGCAACGCAGCCTCGACCAGCAGCAGCGGCACACAAGCCGGGCGCAAGAAGCTCGGCCAGGCATGCTCTGCCTACGAAGATCGACATGCCGATCATGTCGACGTCATCAAACAAGCTGCTCCCTGCGCGCCGGAACCAACAAGCCTGAGCCTGGTCGGCAGTGCACGCCTTGCGGGGCATTTCTCGAACGACATGCTCATCGCTGATCCATCCGGCACTCCGAAGCCCGCGCACAATGAGAAGCAGCTTGGTCATGCAGAATCGAGGCGTGACCCCGCACCGCCTGCCGACAGAGGCAATGTCTCTTCGCTGTTGAGCAACTGATTGCCCGGTGGCTGAGCGCGACATGGCAACGAGATGCAATCTGCGCCAGGTGTTCACGCGCTGTTGAAGCATTCGATGATGCTGTGCTGATCTTGATCTTCAACTTCGGCACTTGATCGGGCTTGATCGAAATCGCGCTCGCTGATGGCGCGACTTTTTATTTCGATTGAAGGCTCGCCGAATTTCGCCGTTCTCATCGTGCCGCTCACGTCGCGTGGGCGGATGGGGCGGCGAATGTTTCCAGCAAAGATCTACATCGGTCAGATCACGATCGTGTTCGGCATCGTCGTCGCGTCGACCTGAGGAGCGACGCAATGGACCGCGGCAGCCCTCGGCTTTCAGCAACGGCTGGGTGAACCCTGGTTCGCGATCGCCGGCTATCCTCGCCTGTTTAGCTTTTTATCGCGGCGGTGCCCTGATCGCTGAGGTCATCTTTCGGATTTCAAATCTCACCCATGCCCGCCGCCGTCAGAACGGGAAGCATGTCATGGTTTCGACGTAGCCCATCTGGTGAGATTCTGAACGTCAGCCGATCCAGCGGACTGACGATGAAGCGCCTAGCTCTGATGTCCCGCAAGACCCAGCGAAGTCGGATAGCCTCGCCCAAGGGCAAGCTCTCCAACTCACTCATCAGCTGGTTTGATCCTACGGTAGTGCATCCCCATGTCACGTCGCACGAGAGATCTGCGCTGGCTGCCGAAGGGTATCCAGCAGCTGCTGCTCTTCATCGATGCGCTGGCGAAAGCGCTCGCGCTCCCGTTCCGAGGTCGCGGTATCGATGAGATACTGGTAGTCACCGACGATCTTCTCGCTAACGCGAATGAGTAGCTTTTAAAGTTCGATCATGGATGTTTTTCTCCCGATCTCCCGGCGGCTGGATGACAGCCGGCATATGCCGAGAGGCGGAGCGTCAGAGGCCACGCCTTGCGTGGCCTCCAGTTCCTCGCCGATGCGCCTTTCGATGAACTGACGCTCCAAGTCGGAAAGCTGCGTTTTCAGAAGCCACCGATAATGGCGGATGTTGGTGCGGTGCGCTTGGAGTTGCTCGAGCCGCTGGTCGATCAATCTGGAGTATGGCTTCTCCATCGGGCCGTACCTTGAGACTGCCGGGCTTCAGCCAGGTTATCGAGGAACATCGCGGTCCCCCCAATTGTTATCTAAGCATCATCGGCAACTATCAATTGGGCGCCGGTGGCTGAGAGTGTCGTGCTCCCGATCATTCGCTGGCGAAGCAGGCATTTCACCGCCGGCGCTACGCTCATTTCCTCCAATGCGGGGAGAACGCCGATGGCTTCAAGCACCGCGACTAGCCTGATCACAAAGTTAACTGCCTCCAACCGGCTCGACAGCGATGACATTCAGGCACTTGAGCAGCTGCCGATCCAGGAACGCCAAGTCCCGGCCCAGCACATTATTGTCGCCGATGGCAGCCGGCCAAAGGAATGTTGCCTTCTCGCCGAAGGATTTGCGTACCGTGCAAAAATCACGCAGGACGGCAAGCGGCAAGTCCTCTCGTTGCACATTCCCGGCGAAATACCGGATCTGCAGAGCCTCTACCTCAACGTCATGGACCACGATTTCACGACGCTGACATCCTGCACGCTTGGCTTCATCCCTCATGAAGCGATCAAGGCCTTGTGTAAGCAGCGCCCGAATGTGACAGGTGCGCTTTGGCGCGAAACGCTCATTGACGCGGCGATTTTTAGGGAATGGATCGTCAATGTCGGCCGCAGGTCCGCGGACGAGCGTATGGCCCACCTTTTCGCCGAAATTCATCGTCGATTGAGGGCTGTCGGTCGAACGAGCGACGGTGATTTCGACTTCCCTATTACGCAATCCGATCTTGGAGATTGTCTCGGACTTTCGACGGTCCACGTCAACCGCACGCTGCAGGAACTGCGGCAAGAAGGTATCATGCAAGTCGACCGGCCACACTACCGCATTCTGGACCACGATAAATTGGAGGAATTGGCCGGATTCGATCCGGCCTATCTTCACTTGCAGCCAACTGGCTAGCTCGAAGGGGAGACGATGCGCTTGGCGGTGACGTCGATCTGAAAGATTGCGTTTTGTTCCTCCCTTGACCGCGATCGACCAACGATTGGATTTGTCGAGGTCCAGATTGGACCCGATATCGCGAACCGTCGTCACGGCCTTCTGCCAGGCCATCTCGTCGTTCAGCAGTTCCTCGCCATCGGGATCATCAAACGGACGGTCATTCGAAATGAGGAGCGTAGCCGGCAACTCGTCGTCGAACTAGAGGCGTCTATCTCACTTTCTTATTTGGCCGAGTGTGCTCTAGGTTTTGTGCAAGCCACACGGCTGGTCCGAGCGGGCCGCAGCCGCCGCATAGTACCGGGGAAAATAGCAACCGATAGAACGATTGGGTTACCTGATCCGGGGAGCCAAATGCGCTCCGCTAGTGTCTACTACTACGACAAGGCGCGCCCTGTCATGCCCCAGCGCTGAGAAATTGTCGCGGAAACCCGTAGCCGTCCGGTCTCGACTATCGTCGCCACCGATCTAAGCCAGCTCGGCCTCGCGGTGTGATCTCGCGGTCCACTAAGAGGACGGAGCCGCCAAGCCCGACCGTACCCGGATTGGCGGTTCTCTTTTGCACCGAATGCAAAATTAACAGGCAGGTCGCGGCGGCGAGCCTGAGCCTTTGTCGCAATTTATCTGGAAATCGGAACCCGCGACCTAGCAGCTCGGTTTAACGCAAAAGCCCGGCCGTCAACTAGGACGGCCGGGCGAAAGTGATACGAGCTCGATGAACGCTGCGGATATGCTGCGGCGCGGCAGGGCGGTGGGTACCTCGGAGGGTGTTTAGCCGCCGGACTGAGGCACGAAAGCATTCACGTATGCCGCTATTCGCGCCGCCGGTGGCGGTCGTAGCTGACGGAATGGAGGCGGCCAATCCGCACCAGCGGTACAATCGCAATTGCTGTGAGATGATCGGTGCTCATGGCGATGTCCTTGCATCGCCCCCATCAATTGGTCTTCGAGCGCGAGCTATTCCCTATAGGCGCCAGGCGGACCCGCCACTTTGCAAGATCAATGCATCGGCTATGGGCGTTCTAGGTTCCTCATTTCCATTCGTGATGAAAATTGGGGAACGAAGACGCCCCGCCAGAAAGCAGCAGGCCCCCATAAGCGCGTTTCACATGTGCTAATGACGCGGTGCCCGCATGATAGAAAACTCGTCTTCGAGCGTGGCGCTCATATGGCGTGGGCTACCGCTCGACCCCAGCGTAAATCGATCGCAGCTTCAGATTACATTTAGGATAGTTGCGTACCCATGAACGAGTTTTTTGACTGCAGCAAACGCGCTTTAAACATCCTCTCCGAACTTCATGCTTCCGAAAAAGAGTTGGTGGGCAAGGGGGTCGTCTTGTCCGATGGGAAAGCCGGCACAATTGAGCACGTATTTGTAGATGACGTCCATGGGCTCCGCATTGCAATTGCGGGACATGAAGGTCGATGGCCAATAGCGATGGTCAAGCAATTGGAAGGGGATCATCTCTCAAGAAAGCCAATCGCCAAAGCCAAATTACCGCGTGCGATTCACGAAGGTTAATGACTCCGCTGCTGCACACTGCGACGATAGGCTTCCTACGAGCGAGCTTAAAACCATGGAACGCATGAATGGAGTGGAGCGGACATTTGCGTCTGTTACTGCGCTGAGTGTCTTGGTTCTCGTCGCTAGCCTGACCGCATATGCGTTTAGCTAGTGGAGCCAGAAAAGTAGCGGCATCCGAACAATAGGGTAGATAACTTTCATTTCGTATTGTTTCAGCCTTGGAAACAGGCTCGCTGCTTCTCGGCGGACAGCGGTCCTCGATCTGGCCTGGCCCCAGCATGATCCGGATGCTGGGGCCATCTTTTTTGTGCTGCTGCCTAACAGGACGCGCTCCCAGCACAGGCCGATTGCGCCCAAAGCCTTCTGGCCGTCCTTTTCATAGGAGCGGGCCTGACGAAGTTGGGTTACTCTGAAGCCAGGCGCTGATCCCGCCCCACAACGTCTGACGCCGCAGTATGTAAGCAAAGCCCGGCCTCAGCGATTCCTACCGCGCTGAGACCGTTTTACTTTCAGGAACAAGTGGCAATTTGTGGAGTTGCAAGGGAGGTTGCTCTCGGGAGGTGGGACGGGCATCGGTCTCAGTGCTCTCCCGGGGCATTGGGCAGTTCGCTTTCGTGAAGGCAAGCTATGACAGAAGAGCGCCGAGACTGAACACTGATCGTCGGATTTCTCAGTATTGCGGCTCAGCGCCATGCTTCATTAGCCGAACCCAGGTTGAACGGCTCCGAAATGCCTGTGTCGTCCTTCGCGGCCGGCTCAAACGCGAACTGCGGTTCTGGACGTCAATGTTACTCGGATTTTCATGTTACTCGGATTTTCGCCGCTCTGGATCGTTGGCGGAGCTGCTGATTTTCTTTAGGTTGTAACCGTTCCGCGAGATGCAGCAAATTGCCTAGATCACGGATGCAAAACAGAAAGCAGACGTTGTCGACGTTGCTCGCGGTCAAGTTGATCTTTTCGCATCATCTCGAACTGAGCTTGAGCCTTGATGGTGCTTTCGTTTGACCTCTTTAACTCGATCAGCAACGCCTCCTGCTCCGCGAGTCGTTTTTCTCCCTCCACAACATCAAGTTCAATCTGCCGCAACTCGTCCATGATCGAGTCTTTGTGCATCTTAGTCCATCGCACCCGTGCAGTTACAGCCGTGTGAGCTTAACCATTTCCAAGAGCTAGCCGTTCCTTGAATTCGACCTTGCGCTGCAGGAGTTTTCGGCAGGCCATGGTGGGAATAAGTTGCAATAGGAACGGCAGGATGAAACGGCGGTTTTACTCTGCCGGCGTCGAACGCTACGGTCGCCGGCGACGACCAAAAAAGCGGAGACTTGGCTTCAGCGCCTTCGGCTGAAGCCATTTTTTTGGAACAGATGGCAATTCCGGAGACAGAGGCCTCGCTTAATTGTCGACAAGGGGGGCTCGGCGACAGGCCGCTTCCGTTGTTCGACAAGGCTCAGTTCGGATTTCGCTGATCCAAGGGCAGCGCTCGCTTTCGAATATGCCTGCGCTCGTTCAAAATGATCCCAGCGCGTGTCATCGCAGCAGTTGCAGCGCGGTAGGGTCATAGGTCCTCCCGCACGCCGCGAAAGAACGGATGCCGTACCTTGCCCTCGGCGGATTTGGAGCGGTACTCGATCTCGGCCAGTACTTTCGGTTCAACCCAGATCGCCTTGTGTGCAATGCGCTTGGTATAGGGCTGCTTCTTGCGGATCAGCGGTGCCAAGCGTTTGCGGAGATCGGCGGGCGAGGCCTTGTCGAAGCCGTGGTCGACCTTTGCGAGCGTAGATCAGCTCGTCGCCCTTGCGTCGGCCGACATAGATGCCGTCCCATTCATCGCCGTCGAGCGCAAAGCCCGCGATGTCAGCGTCTCGTGCTGGGCGCAGGTCTTCTTCACCCAGTCGCGGCTGCGGGCGCCGGGTCGGATAGACATTGTCGGCCACCTTCGACACCACGCCCTCGTAGCCGAGCTTGCAGGCATGGGTGAACATCTTCGGGCCGTCGACCTCGAAGCTCTGGCTGAACTGATGGCGGTGCCGGCAATCAGCTTCTTCAGCACGGCCTTGCGCTCGACCAGCGGCACCTTCCGAAGATCGCGGCCGTTGAAATGGAGCGGATCGAAGGCCACCATCACGATCCTGGTCGACTTACCGCGCAGCTCGTTCTGCAGCACAGAGAAGTCGGTCGTGCCGCCTGCCGAGGGAAATCTCGCCGTCGATGATGGCTGATGTTGCTGAAATCGGCCAGGCGTCTTGGGCCACCTTCTTGAAGCGCCTGGTCCAGTCGTTGCCGCGCCGGGTGTAGATCTTCGCCTCGTCATAGGCGATGTGAGTCTGGACCCGGTAGCCGTCGAACTTGATCTCGTGAATCCAGCGTGCGCCGCGCGGGACTTTATCGATCGGCGATGCCAGGGCCGGCGCGATGAAGCCGGGAAAGAGCGCCTTTGGTCCCGATCGCTTCGGGCTTCCTCCGTTGAAACGCCACAACGCCATCCAATAACAGCGACCTGATTCAAATTTGAGGACTTGGCAATCGTTCCGCGCGCGGGGTCCGCTATTGGAACCGCTGATCTTAGCCTGCGTTGGCGTCTTCCAACAGGGGGGCCAGAATGGCAAGGAAAGCGAAGAAGCAGACCGCGCGGGGTCGCAAGCAGGACCGAGCGCGCGTCGTCGGCGGGCAGGATTACGAGGTGCGCTACGAGGCGAAGAAAACCCGGAAGTCGGCAGGGTCTGTGAAGAAGCCGTCAAGAAGGTCGGCAACAGCCGCAAGCGAGTTGAGCGCCGGCTCGGTTCGCCATGAAGAAGTCGTTGGGAACGACACCTTCGAAGCGTCGTTAGCAATCGCCGCTCCTCGGCAGACCGGAAGTGGCAATGAAGGTGCCCCCCTCTCGCCCCCGAAGACCCGGGGCACATTCTCGATCGGCGCAAAGTGGAATTCGCCTCGAAATGGCTGTGCAGCCCCTAGGGTTCCACCATGATCCGGAATGCCTTTTCCTGTTAGGCGGTCGCATGGGCTCGCTCCAGCGCCGCCTAGATCATCTGCTCGTTGAGCTTGACTTCGTAAAGCAGGGCTCCGGTCTCGGAGACAGGGTGAATTGCCGGACCCGGCGTCCGGACGGCGGGTGGCCATGTTCGCGTTCGTAGCGGCCCGTGTATACCTCGATTTCCATCGGCTTGGCCCCGTGGGACTCGTTGAGAGATAGATAGTGGATGGCGGTGCTACGAATCAGCGCGGGGCGGGAACGGTTGCGCGGCAACTGCCTCGGCACTAGCCTCCGGGCCGAGGAAGCGCTGGGGCCGTTATCCGGCCAACTGAGGCGGCCTGATTAGGCGAAAATGCTCGTCAGCAGCGCAGCAAGCATTGTCGCGCTAAATATCGCAACGCCAAGACAGATGCGCGCTGCCTTTGAATAGGGGTCGAAGTGAGGCTGGTTGATCATGGGCGGCCTATATTGGCGCCTGCAGAGCTTGGGGACATCAGCCACTCGGTCAGATGAGCCACCGCTTCGTCTTGCCGGCCCCCCTCAGCAGGATTGGCTAATGGAGGCACCGCCTTGGCCTTCGAGCGCAGGCGCATGGCCTCGTCAGTCAGACGTTCTCCCAGTGATCGGGTTTGTTTGAAACGACGCCGCTTGCTAGTCATAAAGCTGCTCCTGTTTGTGTGGGGCGGGAGCGCGGTGGCGGCGTTCTCGTCACCGATAGTTGCCGAGAGCCGTGCGGTGATGAACTGACAATGACCCCGCGGAAGCTGGGATTCCATAACACCCGTTAACTGTCTGAAACTCTGACAAGCCTGCTCGGCCGCGGAACGCACGACAGGAATAAGGGCATAGGCCCCAGGCGCGGGAACGGAGTTGTCACGACAACTATAGTGCCATGCATTGCAGTCCAAACGCGTGGTTGCCGCTGAGGCGCCATCACGCACGCCCGACAGATTCGATCCGCGCTGACAAATGGCCTCGGTGCCGAGATCAAAAGCGATCTTAAGGCCACGCAAAAAGTGAGCGGAAAGCCGTTGTGATGCTCGAGCCTAATCTCGGGCGGCGCCGGGACCACAGCTAACCGATTTGATCTGTCCAGCTGCATTGAAGATCAGAAGCGCGCTAACTAAGCCACTGGTCGTGATGTAAGAGACCGCGACGTAATCGCGGTTTGGCTGCATGTCGTTCAACCCGAAGGCGGGATAACGCTTGAGCCTGTCGACCCAATAAGCCCGGAGCGCTTCCCGGCCAGTCAGCGTCTTCTGGCCTCCACAATCGCAATGGATCACCGCATCATCGGCAAACATGCCAACGATATCTTCAATGTCGCCAGCGCGGTAAGCATCAAGCCAATCAACCGCCGCGGCCATCGGGTCAAAGGACATATTCCTCACCTACATGCCTAAAGAGGTGAGATTAGAGCGTTTCTAGAGGCGCCGCCTACGAATAGATGTCTGCTTAGCCTGACTTTTTATTTCGGTTCTCTAACAGCCAGCTCTGCGCGATTTCTGAGGCGTCAAACAAGCCGCAGGGGCAGTTGCAGCCGATCGTCGAGATGTCGAACGACAAAGCCCCGCAGGGCCGTCGGCACGTTGGTCTGTGCAGATCGCAACGGCGCTGGATTTCGCGGGCGACGTCTTCGGATACGTCTTCCGACCAGCGCTCGGCGGTGTTGAAGCCGATCAGCCGAATCGAGGTCGGTCGCCACGATGTCGGCCTCGCGCCGCGCGCGGCCGATCGCCCCGAAATCGTCGGCGACCAGGTAGATGGTCTGATCCGTCGATGAAACGATCGAGGGTGCCTAGCTGGGACCGACGCATGACGCAACTCCACGCAACAAGGGAGCGGGCTCGCCCCTTGTTGCCAATCCGCAGCAGAGGCCCCGGCGTGGCGCGTCCGGGGCCTCGCCTTGTGCGGTAGGGTTCTCGGCTTGGAGAGAGCCGAGAAGTGAATTCAAACCCCCATCGAAGGTGGCGTCAAGTCTCGGGAAAAAGCGGAAATTGTCTCGCCAGGATTCACATGGTTTATTTCCGGACCGGAGCGTCGTTGGGATGATCCGACCAACAGGGCAGGTAATTTTCATTTCGTATTTTTTCAGCCCTAGAACGACGACCGTTGCTTCCTGGCGGACAGCGGCTCGGCGACCCAGCTTGGCCCCAGCATGATCCGGATGCTGGGGTTTCTTTTATGAGTAGGAACGAAGCGCAAGCATTGGCATTTGTCGCCCTGTTCGGTGCCGCACCGCTACAGGCACTGAGACGCCCAGCTGCACACTGGCCCCAGCTTCACTGCTGGGGCCCTTTCTTATCACGCCGTCTAGATAGGGCACTGCCGCGACAAACGACAAACTAAGACACCCAATCGCATCGGGAAGGAGTAGCAATTTCTGACACCAGTGTTAGTTTTAAAGCCTCGGGTCACGTCCCGATTCATCAAAGGACGACTGGCCCCGGCACCAGTCTCAAGGCCCCCAAAGGTGCTGGGGCCGTTTTCTGTTAGAGGCCGCCAACTGGGGCGGCCTACACAGGCCTAATTTTTGTTTTCAGCTTACGATCGATCAGCATCTCGGCCCGGCGCTTTGCCAGTTCTGCCAATCGTGTGCGCACGGTATGGCGGGTCGTTTCTCCGCCGATCTCAATGATGATCTCGAACTGATCATCATATAGGCGTTTTACGTCGAAGGTGACGCCCCTGTGGGTGAAGGTGCTTGGCATACGCAGAGGATAGCAAATCGATGTGCGGTCCTTGTACCGGAATGCTACGGGAAATTGTCCCGGTGTAGGAATGGAGCCATGCAAGGCCACTTGCGGAGGTGGCCTTAATCTCCCGCGTCGCTGGTTAGCGGACTTCCTAGGCCGAGGCCTTCATGGTCCGCTCGACCTCATCAGCTAGCTCCGGTGGTGTGCCGCCAGCTTGGCAAACAGGTCTTTCCTTGTCGGATTGGTCGCCAACTTGCTGATCAGCTAGCGCCGCGCTGGATGCGAAGGTCCAACTCGGCCTCGACGCGCTCGGACTGCGCTGGGGCCGTTTTTGCGAAGAGGTCGCCAACTGAAGCCGGCCTCAATTTGTCGCCGTGTTCGTTTGGTTTGCTTATCGTCCCGGTGGCCGCGGATGCCTTCGGGCTCGAAGAGATCACGCCGCAGGACGACGGGGTGCTGGATTATCTGAGCTATGAAGGCAAGGGGTTCGGATCATCTTTGTATTCGATACCCTTGGTAAGATTTCGCATATGCGGTGCGCCCCTTCCTCGCGGTGATGACGCGTCCTTATCGCGCAACATGGTTCTGGAGTGGAATTCGGCAACGCACGATGGTCTGGCCTTGCTCGCGGACCAGCTGCAGCGTTCCGTCGAGCGCGCGCACCCGTTCGTGCATGCCGGTCAGGCCTCTCCCAAAGGTCAGGTCCGGCGGCAGGCCAATGCCGTCGTCCGAAATCTCGAGCTGAATTTGATCGCCGTCGACGATCGCGGCGACGCCCATCGTGGTCGCGTGAGCGTGCCGGAGCGCATTGGTCACTCCCTCCTGGATAACGCGGTACGCGGTTTGCGAGAGCAGGGCATCGAGCTCATCCAGACGATCGTCGAGCCGGGATGTCACGCGGAGGCCGGGCGCCTGGGATCGGGCGTTTCGCAGCAACGTCTGTACGCTTGCGGCTAATCCAAGATCCGCAACATAAAGCGGGCTCAGTCCCTCGAGGACGCGCCTATTCGCCTGTTGCAAGGCTTCGGCTGCGCTGAGGATGCCATGCGCCGGCGAACCCGGCTCGGGCGGGCCCTCCGTCTCGGGATCCGACAGCGCGGTAGCGTTGGCGCGGATCGCGAACAGAAGCGGGCCCATCTCGTCATGTAGCTCCCGGGCGAGCTCGCGGCGCTCCTCGTCCTGCACGGCGACGATCTTGCGCAGCAGGTTCCGATTGTCTTGGCTAAGCCGCCTCAGCGTCACTGCAAGCTGATTGGCTTCCGCACAGCTCTCGCGGATCTCCGGAGGGCCGGCCAGCGGAATGGCGGCGACGTAATCGCCGTTTCGCATCCGGGTCAATCCGGCGCCGAGTTGAGCCAGCGGCCGAAGCGCCGCGCCGGTCGTGAAATAGGCGCTCAGCGCGGCGAGCAGCATCAGCGCCGAGCTCGACGAGACGATCGCAACGAAGCCCGCCCATTTCTCCTCGATGTCCGGCGACAGATCGGGACTGAAGACGATGTCCCCGACATGCGACGCTCCGATCCTGATCGGATGCGTGGAGCCGAGCTCCGGAACCTCGAGCAGGGCAGTGAACCACGCGGGAATGTTGCCGCGGTGGCGGTCCGCCGCGCTGCGCTGCGGCCGCGTTCCAGGCGGCACGAATGCGATGGTCTCGGACCTCCCGAGCTTGTCCGCGAATGCGTCGAGGGTTTGCGGCGGATTGCCGGCGACTGCGAGCGCGGCATTCAGCGCATTGGCCACCAGCTCGGCGGAGCGCGCGGCCTGGGCGTTCTCATTCTCGAACTGCTCGGGGGAGACGATCTGCAGGGCGAGGCCGCCGAGCAGCAAGGCGCCGACCACCATCGCGGCCATCGGCAGCAACAGCCGGGCACGAAGTGAGAGGTGGTTCCAGAATCTGTTCCAGAGTCTTGTCACGTCGGGCTCCGTTCAGCGATTCTTCTCTTTCAATTTCCGCGCGAAGTTCTATCAAAGGCAGGGGAGAGAATGATGCACGATACCTCCAAATCGTCCATGAGAGTATTGATCGTCGACGACCACCCGGTGGTGGTGTCGGGCTGCCGGTCCCTGTTTGCTTCCGACAAGGCGGTGAAAATCGAGGAGGCCGCCGATGCCAAGGCCGGCTTGCGCGCCTTTACCCAGAAGCGGCCGGACGTGACCGTGATCGACATCAAGCTTCCCGATGTCTCCGGATTCGAGCTGCTGCGCAGGATCCGGAAAGACGACCCGGTCGCCCGGATCATCATGTTCAGCATGAACGACGATCCCGCTTTCGTGGTGCGAGCGGTGGAGATGGGGGCGCAAGGCTATGTCTCCAAGAGCGACGATCCGCGCCTGTTCGTCAAGGCGGTGCGCAAGGTCGCGGCAGGCGAGCGGTTCATTTCGCCGCATCTCGCGGAGGCGATCGCGTTCGCCGGCGCCGCGATCAAGGCCAGCCCCGCCTCGCAGATGTCGGCGCGGGAGCTGGAGATCTTGCGGTTGCTCGGCCGCGGCGACAAGATCGTCGAAGTCGCATCAGCGCTAGGCATCTCCTACAAGACTGTCGCCAATGCCACGTCGCTGCTCAAGCAGAAGCTCGGCGCGAAGAACCACTCAGACCTGGTACGGATCGCCGTCGAAATGGAACTTGGCTGATCCTTGCATAAATTGAACTGGTCGCGTGCAGTGACGCGGACAATTCTTCATTGCCGTACACCAGGCGGCATTCATCAGGCCAAATCGAAGCGACGAACGCACCGGTAGCGGCAATCTTCAAGCAAGAGCTTCACGGCTCACCAGTTCGGGAACGACCAGCCCTGCCATTCCGGCTCGCGATAGCTCGCGAAGCGCTGACCGCGCTGTGCAAGTCGCTGGCGTCTCTCGCGCTGCGCCTGCCGGGTGGGCTTTGCGTGTCGCGCGCTGCGCTCGGGGCGCGCCGGCGGAGCTGCCCGCGACGCATCAACCTGCGCAACCGTCGCGGGCGGCGCAGCGGGGACCGGCGCCGCGACAGCCGCCGAAGCTGTGGGGGCAGGCGCGGCGGCAGGGAGCGGGGTGCTGGTGTCCATGCGTATCGCCTCCGGCCATTTGTGCTGCGAGCGAATGCGGATGATCGTGCGATCGATGTCGTTGCGAGCGACGGTGACTGGCGCCGGGGCTGAAAAATACCAGTCGGTGAGAAGCAGCAGGCCGAGCAGCGTCGCGCCTGTGAACAGAAAGTACCGGACCAGAGGCATCAACAACCTTCACCGCAATCCCGGACCGCATATCGGCACCGGCGCCGATCAACGGGAGAAAATGGCAAACGTTCCTCGCCGATCGCATGCGCTGAAACAGCCGCCCGCGGGCGGCCTCATCACGTCGTCGGTACGCTCACCAGGTCACCCAGTTGCGGCCGCGCCAATAGCCGCGCCCTTCGTGCTCGCGGAAGGTGAATCCCTCGCGGCCCCCAGCGCCAATTGTCCTCGGAACCACGACGCGGAATTCACGCGGATAAGCATAGGTCTCATGGGTGTGCCAGCACACCCGCCCAGCGCACGCGATCGCCGCCGATGCGCTGATCGCGGACGCGGTCAGGAGGCCAGCGCCAGGATGGCGCCCGCGGCCGTCTCGCCGAGCGGTCTCATCTCATACCTCCTCAGGTCGGAACCTTTGCCGCTGCGCCAACATCCCGGTTTTGCTGCCGTCCCTTATGTCGGGAAAAATATGCAAATGGCTGGGAACGATTTGCCTCGGTGGCGGTTGATAACCTGCTTAAACGTACGCAATCAACTTCCCCAAAGGCTCCGGCGCGGTTCCCCGCTGCGCCGGAGCCAATCATTGTGCCGGGTCGCGGCGAACGGGAAAGTGCGCCGACCGTGCGTTTGGCGCGGTAGGGAATGTTGATCAAACAAGTCAACCGGCTGCTTTCTCAAACCACACGATGGCTGCCGGCTCTGAAACGGGATGAGGGCTATTGCCTGCGCTAGACGGAGCGGCAACTGTTGCCGCGGCAGGCATCGCCAGATTCTTTGTCGCCCTCGATTGGACGAACTGGTTCGATATCACGATCAGTGCAAGCGAGAAAAATGCCACCACCGACATGGATGCGACCTGGTCGCCAGCGCCCATCTCAGCCACTCCGTGTTTGCCTCGGACGGTGAACGTTGCAGAAACCGGTTCGTTCCTGGAGGCGGGAAAAACCGGCAACATGCGGGCGCCGCCGCCGGCGCGGCTGCCGGCCGGCTGATGAAACCCGCCATAAGTCGCATGCGGCAGCCGCGAATCGACAGCGTCCGCCTCGGCGCGGCTCCTGATCGGCACGACCCTCGCCTGGTATGCGATGCTTTTGGTTTTCGTCGAGTCAGGACCATGCCAGTGGCGCCGGCCTGCCTGGTGCTGGTCGGCACGTCGGCTTCAACGTCAGCTTAGCGCCTCGCCTGCGGCGCGCTTCTCGGCCGCTCGGGTGGCATGGATCGTGGTCACCGCCCGGGCGCGCGCCAGCTCCTTGGTTCGCCTTCCGCTTATCCTGGAGCGGCAAGCCAGCGGTCCTTTCCTTTTGGGCGGCAAATGCAAGGGCGCCATGGTGGCGTTCGAAGCCGCTCGCTGACGGATGGCCACCGGAAACAATGTTCGTATGGTCGCGATGATCAACCCGCCGACGGTCAATGGCGTCCGGCGACCCGAGCGACCGTCAAGCTGATTAAGCCGATCGTCTCGCGCTACTTTTTACGCAGGAGTTTTGACGGCGCCATATCTTCTGGCACCGCTCGAGGTCTCCGCGGCGTTTTACTCCGCCGAACACGAGGGACGCAATTGACGGCGCCTCTATTCTCAACTCGAAGTGTCCAAGTGCCTTGGGGGCTGCATGACTGTCGGTGCGAAGCGGCTGGTTGATCACCTGCGGCGGAGAATCGACGCGCTAGCTGCGTGCCTTCGTCACAAGAAATCCACCGTCTATGACACTGTTCGCGCCGTCGACCGGCTTTTGCGGAGCCGTCCTTAGGGGCCGTGATGGCCAGATCATTGCGCTGAATCGGATCCGCGATCACGCGCGGGCGAAAGCTTTCTGATCGGCCTTTCGAGCGCTTCTCCACCAAAGGTCGAAGATTCGGAGAAAATTGGAAACTTTTGCCATCGCGCTGAGTTGGCAGCGACTGGATGCGGTCGCTTGGAGCGTGAGGATGGTCGACGAAGTCACGGTGAGAAGGGCGGCAGAGACGGCCTGGATCGTGTACCGGGCGGCGCACCCTGACGTTGACGTTCACCACAGCCGCCGCTGCCTGCTCGAGCGCTATTTGCACAGGAGACGGGAAGAGCGAGAGAGCGATGCCGAAGATCTCGCCAGCTTCGGGATAGCCTACTTGCACCAGCCTCCCGAAGACGAAGGTTGACGGGCGTGAAGATGTTCGTCGCGCGGATGGTCTGCGAAAGCACAAAGCCCAGTTGGACGCTGCTAGCGATTTCATACCTCAGTTCCGCGGTCGTTGTGATTGCCATGCAGTCCGTGGTCGGGGCCTAGCATGCGGATCGCCCAGCTTGCTCCATTGGCCGAGAGCGTTCCGCCGAAGCTCTATGGCGGCACGGAGCGCGTGATCGCCTGGCTTGTCGACGAACTGGTCGAGCTCGGACACGACGTCACCCTGTTCGCGAGCGGGGATTCGAAGACAAAGGGAAAGCTCCATCCTGTCTGGCCGCGTGCGCTGCGCCTGGGGCGAAGGGGAACGGATCCGAACGCCGCATGCGCGCTGCTGATCGAAGCCATCGCCGATCGCGCGGGCGATTTCGACGTGATCCACTCCCACGTCGACTGGTTGCCTCTTCCGGTGCTAAGCCGGACCGGCGTGCCGTTCCTGACGACAATGCACGGCCGGCTCGACCTTCCCGGGCTGTCCGATGTGATCGGGGCTTTCCCAGACGCGGCCTTCGTCGCGATTTCCGACGACCAGCGTCGACCACTTCCGGATGCGAACTGGATCGCGACGATCCAGCATGGGCTGCCCAATGATCTGTTTAGGCCGTCCTGCGAACGTGGTTCGTACCTGGCCTTCCTCGGGCGGCTGACGGCGGACAAGGGACCGGAGGCCGCCATACGCATCGCACGCGCCGCGCGGACGCCGCTGCGGATAGCGGCCAAGATACCGCGCTCGGAGACGGCCTACTTCAAGAAGAAGCTCGAGCCGAACATCGATGGCGGGGAGATCCAACTTGTCGGCGAAGTGGACGAAATCGGGAAGCAGCCGTTCCTCGCCGGGGCCGCCGCGTTGCTGTTTCCGATCGCGTGGCCGGAGCCGTTCGGGCTCGTCATGATCGAAGCGATGGCGTGCGGGACACCTGTGATTGCCTACCGAGCCGGCTCGGTGCCCGAAGTGGTGGAAGACGGCGTCACCGGCTTTATCGTGGATAACGAGGACCAGGCGATCAGGGCAGTGAACGAACTGGGCCGGCTGGACAGAAGAGTGGTCCGCGCCCGGTTCGAGGAGCGCTTCGCCGCAAGTCGGATGGTGAAGGAGTACGAACGCCGATATCGCGAGCTGCTCGGCCGCGGAGGACGCGAAGGATTCGAGACGGGGTCAACCATATCGCGCCCGGAAGTCGGCACGGCTTCAGAGTCTCTTCGTTGAGTCGCCGATCAGGAGGCTCGCATGAAAACCATTCTTTCCACGGCGGCTTTTGTTCTTCTCGCGACGGCCGCCCTTGCGGACGAAGTGCCTCCTCCACAGCCGGAGGTCCAGCAGGCCGGCGACTCCGCAAGGCAAGCGGAAGACTGTTCGAATGAGGTTTGGCAGCTTTGCCTTCACTCCCAAGGCAAAGGAATTGTCGTCCGGCTCGTGAGCACCGAACATCGTTAGTGGACCGGATCCTGACCCCCATCAAGCATGGGTAGAATCCTTTGCGCCCCGTTTCGACTGAAAGGAGCGATCAGGAACAAGTGGCAATCGCGGGCGTTGGGGCCCGGCATCTTGAACGGGTGCGGCTCACGTTGGAGGAGATAATCGATGAAAAGCTTTCTTGCCGTCGCTCTGCTTGGCACTGCCGTGATCGGCGGCGGCGCGTTCGCGCAATCCACCCAGCCCGCCGATCGCGCCGCGCCGGCGGTCACGGCCCAGCCGGCCGATGCGAAGATGGCGCTCAAGGGAAATTGGCGCGCTTCGAAGCTGATAGGCCTGAACGTCTACAACGAGGCCAACGAGAAGCTCGGAGACATCAACGAGCTGCTCGTCGACAAGAGCGGCAAGATCAACGCGGTGGTGATCGGTATCGGCGGCTTTCTGGGCATGGGCGAGCACGACATCGCCGTCTCGATGGACAAGCTGAAGTTCGTCGAAGAGCCGGTCCGGACCAGCTCGAGCAGCACGTCGACCAACTCGCGCGACACCACCACCGGCGCGGCTTCGACGAATACGACGAACCGCAACGCGAACGATTGGGTCCCGGACCACGCGGTCATGAGCGGCAACAAGGAGCAATTGAAGGCGCTCCCGCAGTTCAAATACTCGGACTACAATTAGTGCGGCGAGAACTCACGGAAAGAGGGCCCCCGCTGGGCCCTTTTTCTGCCGGGCCCAATGGTCCAAAAAAATCGCCCGGTTTGCGGGCGAGCCTTTCATGCGGACTGTTCGCTCAGTGCATGTGAACTATCCAATAGCCGACGCCGCCAACAACGAGCACCGGGGAACGGCCCATAAAGTCAGTACAAGCATTTTCTCCTCCAATGGCCTTCAGAACGTTTTCGCGAGGCCGGCTCGGCAATGCGATGGCCGTTTACTGTTCGGTGCAGACCTTGGTGGTCTTCACGGCGGACTCGGCTTCCGTCTTGGTCTTGTAGACGCCGTCGCCCACGACCGTCGTCGTGGTCGTCGTCGGCTTGGTGTCGACAACGGTGCACTTTTTGGTCGTTGCATCACGAACGATGTAGAACTCGGCGGCGCTGGCGGCCTGGGTGCCGAGGGCGAAGGCGGCGAGGCCGCCGCACACGATCAGCTTCTTCATTGACTCCTCCAATGGCTTCTAAGTAGTCACTGCCAACGGGCAGGCGGGCGCGAAGTTCCGTTTCTTCCCGGCAGTCGGAAGGCACACCGCTCATGTCGCGAGACTGATTTCTCGCGGCGACAAGAATTTCCACCGGCGCCGTCTCAGCCGATTTGCCGAAACTTCCCGTTCTGGAACCTGGCCCTTCGTCCGGTGTTGTTCGGCGACCAATTAGGAGGATTTCAGATGAACAAGCGTTTATTGTTGGCTACGACCGCCGCAGTTGCGCTCGCGACTTCGGCTCTCGCACAATCTTCTCCGAGCACGTCGAGCTCCAATCCGTCGGCTACGCAGCGTCAACAGGATTCCACGTCGACGCCGCCGTCCTCTTCGACGTCGACACCGTCGTCCAACTCCGCTCCGGGATCCGCGCAGACCAACCCTTCGACGAATGCGGCCCAGACGCAGCCTCCGCCAGCGACCGGCCAGAGCGCTGCAGGCCAAACGTCCAACTCCGGTACGGGCACCAACACCACGCAGGCGCCCACGTCGAACAACTCTACCAACCAGGCGCAGACGAGCCAGCCCTCCAACCAGACTAATCCGCCTTCGAACCAGGCGCAGACCAATCCGCCTGCGAACAATCAGACACAGAGCGCGAACCCACCGGCTTCGGGCACCAATCAGGCTCAGTCTCCGACGGGTAGCAATCCGACCACCACGGCCCGGCAGCCGAGCAGCCACCAGAACACGGCCAATCGCTCGTCGAGCACGAACGTGAACGCGTCCGTGAACATCAACGATCAGCAGCAGACCCGGATCAGCACGTCGATTTCACACCTGGATGTGCAACCGCTCAACAACGTGAATTTCTCGTTGTCGATCGGCACGGCCGTGCCGCGCGATGTACATCTGCAGCCGCTGCCTGCGGAGGTCGTCGAGATCGTACCCCAGTACCGGGGCTACAACTTCGTGCTGGTGAGGGACGAGATCGTGATCGTGGAGCCCTCCAGCTACAAGATCGTCGCGGTCCTGCCGTACTCGGGCCGCTCCACGGCGGCCGCGCCGGCGCGCACCGAACAGCGCAAGACGACCTTCAGCGACAAGGACCGCGAGGTCATCCGCAAGCACGCCAAAGCGCGGCCGGTCGAGCGCGAGCGTCGCACCACCACCGGCAGCTCGGTTCGTACCGAGATCCGCACCGGAGAGCGCGTGCCGGAAGGCGTGGAGATCGAAGCGTTTCCCGAAGAGGTCAATCGGGATGCTCCGAGCCTTCGCGAGTACCGGTACATCAACCGGGACAGCCGGACCTACATCGTCGAACCCCATGAACGTCGCATCATCGAAGAGATCGACTGATCTCGCCAAGGAAGGAGAATATCCATGAAGAACATCGCGCTTGGAGCTCTCACCGCGACCTTGATGGCGTCGTCTGCGAGTGCGGCACCTCTTGCACCTGCAGCCATCGCGTCGACTGAGGCTGCGGGCATCGAGCAAGTCCGTCTTGTCTGTAACGAGTATGGCCGCTGCTACCGGACCCGCGGTCCCCGCTATGTCCAACGCTACTACGGCGGAGACGACGGCTACGTGGTTCGCCGCAGCTACGGCTATTACAATGGTCCAGGCTACTACGATCGCGGCTACGGCTACTACGGCGGTGGCCCAAGCATCGGTTTCAGCTTCGGCACCCGGAGCTGGTGAACTAGAAATGGGGCCGCTCTCTGAGCGGCCCTTTCGCCGTCGATTACGTTTTCGCGGTGATGAGATGTCTGCTATTGCGAAGCTCCTGGGACAGAAAGAGCAATTACCGGCGCGGCTCGAAGCCGGTCTCGGCCCGAACGAGCGAGCCGAAATCCAGGCGCTCGCTCCTCGCCAAGATCGAGACTGCGCTGAAGTTGCTCGGCACCCAGGAGTCCGCCGCTGCAGGCGAAGAAAGACGGCGCGTGTCGTGGTTGTTGTTCATCACTCGCTCTTCCACCAAGCGCTCGCGGCAGATATCCTAGGAAGCAGGACGCGCTTTGATCTCTGGCTGGCAGCGGCACATGTCCTCGCCAAGCGATACAGATAAAACCAATGACGCTGCCCGCCGACGGCGAAGAAGGAGCAATTCATTGCTGCTTGTCCTGGCCGTTGGATTTCTAGTCTTTGGCGCCGCAGCGGGCGCACTGTATTATGCGCTGCGGCCGGAAGTTCTCCGGATCGCAGTTGGACCTCCCGGAAGCGATGATCACAAAGTAGTTGAGGCGATGGCCGATGCCTTCGCCAGCGAAAGCAGAACTGTCAGGCTGTCCCCGATCAAAGCCGACGGGGCGGTCGAATCCCTCGCGTTGCTTCGTGCTGGGAAGGCCGACCTTGCGGTCGGTCGCGGCGACCTGGATATGCCCGCCGACGCGCAGACCGTCGCCACGCTGCGTAAGAACTTCGTTGTGCTGTGGGCGCCTTCCGGACTTGCGGGCAAGGCCTCCAAAAGAAAGCACGCGCCGAAAATCAAGGAGATCGCCGATCTCGCAGGGCATCGTGTCGGCGTAATCGGGCGGACCCCGGCGAATGCTGCTTTCCTGCGGGTTATCCTTAGCGCCTCCGGCGTGCAGGCGGACAAGGTCGCGATTATGCACTTTGGAACGGACCACATCGAGGAGCTGGCACGCGACCCGACCCTCGATGCATTCATGGCGGTCGGTCCGCTCGATAGCAAAATCACCTCCGACGCCATCGCTGCAACGACCCGCGTGCGAGGCGCGCCGAAGTTTCTCGCGATCGAGACATCGGAAGCCATCGCCCTGAAGCACCCGCGGTATGAATCCGAGGAAATTCCGCCCGGCGTCTTCAATGCCGATCCGGCTTGGCCTGATGACAAGGTTGAGACGGTCAGCGTCAGCCATCTGATCGTGGCGCGAAAGACATTGTCTGAAGCGACGGTGGCGGCCTTTTTCCGGCAATTATTCGCTGTCCGTCAGGCGATTGCCAGACAAGTGCCGGGGGCTGCACACATTACCAAGCCTGACACCGAGAAAGATGCCGAGCTGCCCGTGCACCGGGGAGCGGCGGCCGTCATCGAAGGTAACGAACGCAGCTTTCTTGACAGATACGGCGACTACTTCTGGTTCGCTCTCCTGCTCCTCTCCGCGATCGGTTCGGCCGGCGCCTGGTTGCGTCGCTATTTGAATCGGGACGAAAGGGAGGAAAACACCAGCCATCGCAACAGGCTCCTGGCCATGGTTTCCAGCGCGCGGACCGCGGAAACCAACCAGGAACTGCTGGCCCTGCAACGCGAGGCTGACGCAATCATCGCGGAAACGCTCGAAAGTTACGATGATGCCGCCATCGAAGAAGAAGAGCTGGCAGCCTTTGGCCTGGTGCTTGAACTGTTGAACCATGCCATCGTCGAAAGGCGAGCTGCGTTGCAACGAGGTCCCCTTGAACCGGTTCGAGGCGCGGCAGTGGGTCACAGCCTTCCGCCTCGGGGATAAGGTCTCGTATGAGAAAACTGCACCTTGGGAAAATGATTCTGCGGCTGCCTTCATTCGATACCTTGAAAAGTGACAGTACGCGAACTCGGGCGTGTGCACGTCACCAGCGGATTAGTGGGCCAGCGCGTCCGGACGAAGCTGGAACTGGACCACCAGGGGGCTCGATAGTGTGGCGTCCGTCGCTCCCGGATGTGGCGCGTCGATAGCCTCGATATGAAACGGTGTGCGGTTGCCGGAAGCCACCCGAACAGCCTTCCAGCCCGCTGCGGGATCATCGATCCGCCCATCGATCTGCTTGTCAAAGAACCCATCGGATAGGGCACGCGCCACGGCGCAGCTCGAGATCGGCGCGAACGACATTGGCCGTATCGTCAAAAGTGCGAATGGGCCCGAGGGCGGTGTGTGGGTCATCGCCGAAACCAAAGATCTCGGCACGTGATTACGGAGCATCGTATGCGTCGTCGTAGGCGTATGGCCCGCCTTAGTACCCGGCGCCATTGTACCTTGGACCGTAGTCATAGTAGCCCGGACCCGGTCCCCAGGCATACGCCGAGGAGGCAAGCCCTCCGATGACCGCGCCGGCGATCACGCCTCCGGTCGCCCCACCATTGCAAACTTCCTCATCGGATCATTCCTTTCTCGTTTCTTTCCCGGCTCGACAACGGGAAAACCAGGCATTGGTTGCTGGTTGTCCGCAATGCCTCGGCGCCGGGGCCCGCGCAACAGCTTGACCGAAGGCAGGTTCAATCCGCACTGCGGTGCGGCCACTTTCTGAGCTGGCCGAGCCGGATCTCGAGTGTAGACTTGGCTGGATATTGGGGCGCTAAACACTTTTGAATTTGGCGCCCATGTGATTGTGATTGCGTTACAATCTTTTTCCTTTGGGGGCCTCATGTTCGATCCGGCAATGACCGCGCTTCTGTGTATCGTCCTCGACGAGGTCTGCGAAGACGTGTCGCGCTATGAGACCGGCGCACGCACCCACGTAGCTTTAAGTATTTTGGAAGCCGCGACGAATGGCGACACCTCGCCCGAGCGGCTGAGGCAGGTCGGCCGCGAGGCTCTTCACGGCGCGCCGACGATGTGGCGATAGCGGGCGGGAGCGGGTGGCCTGAACTTCCAGGTCACGGTGCTGAAGATCCTGGTGAGCTATCCCGACGGATTCGCCGTCATGCCGGACCTCAAGCGCGACCTGGCGATCCTTGCGACGAGCGGACGGGACTGGGGCGAGCGGACCAAGCGCTCGGCCGCACGCATGCCGGATCTCGACATCTTCTCGCAAGGACTGGTGGAGCGCCTGAACGGCGGTTGGCGCATCACAGAGAAGGGCCGCGCGGGGCTGGAGCTCATGGAAGCCGCCCGGCCTTCCGACGTAGAGCTGCGAAGCGAGGGACCCCGGGCCGAGTCTTCGCCTGCAGCGCCCAGATCTCCGCTTCCTGGCTCAACCCGCGAGGGCTAGACCCAACGGCGTCAGCGGCGTCGACCCGTCCGGGAGCGGGCGCGGGCGAAGGCTTTCTGACTCCGCCACGGGCCGCCGTACTGGCGGCGCTTCGGGGAATTCGAAGACTTTCATCACCGTGCTGCGCACCGGCCCACAATCGCAAGGTGGGAGCGGCGCGCCGTGCGTCGTTCCGCTGCGGCAGGAATCCTAGACCCGGGGGTAGGCGTTGCGGTCGCGTCCCGGCCGAATGCTGCCGGAGGGCGAGAACGACGGCACCGAGGCTTCAGCCAAGGAACGGAGCCATGGTCGTCCGGTTGACTTCTGAAGACAAACTTCAGGAGGTCAACATGGCCATGGAAGATCGCGAGACGTTCAGCTTGATCGGAAGTGACAAGGTCGAGGGCTCCAACGTGTACGGGGCCGACGGCGAAAAGGCCGGCTACATCGAACGCGTCATGATCGACAAGATCAGCGGCAAGGTATCCTACGCGGTGCTGAGCTTCGGCGGTCTGCTCGGCATCGGTGATGATCACTATCCGCTGCCGTGGCAGGCACTGAAATACGACACCAACCTTGGCGGCTACGTCACCGGCATCACCCACGACCAGCTCCGCGGCGCTCCCAAATATGCCGATGAGAGCAGTTGGAACTGGAGTGACCCCGCGACCACGCGGGCGGTGAATGCCTATTACGGTGTGCCGGTGGCTTGAGGCGGCACTCGGGGCCACGACCCTGCCGTTACGCGAGACCCACCCGCCTTTCCGCCTTGGTCCCGATGGAGACTTAAAAGTGAGTGCTGCAATTCGCGTTCTGGTCGTGGACGATGAAGCTCTGATCTGCAGCTTCATCGAGGACGCCTTGTGCGACGGCGGTTTCGAGGCTTGCTCGGTCCATTCGGGGGAGGTGGCCCTATCCACCTTTCGCGATGGGCGAGAGGGGTGTCGGGCGTTGCTGACGGACGTCAACCTGGGTAGCGGCATCAGCGGATGGGAGCTGGCGCGGCAGATCAGGGAAATCACGCCTGGCTTTCCTGTCATCTACATGACGAGCGCCAGCGCGCCAGACTGGAAATCGCAGAGTGTCGATGGCAGCGTCCTAATCGAGAAGCCCTTTACGCCCGCGCAATTGGCTGCGGCCGTCTCGCAGCTACTCGATACCGGCCTCTCGCCGGGTTGAACCGGGATCATTGTGAGCTTCCGATCCTTCGGTCGAGCCCGCAGATGGTGGCTATGCCGTGAGGGCACTGGCGATCGGGGCCCAACCTCGCCAAGAAGCCGCGCAAGGCATCAAGCGGGCAGAAGAAAATGCTGATGCCGATCAAGGCAAGAAGGCCGCGAATGAGGCCCCAGTGAAAAGCCGACGGCCAGGCCGCAGGGGAAGTCTGCCTGTGTCACGGGCCCCATGGAACGAACGGGCTTACCGCGCGTCGAATCACTTCCCACCCGGCGCACTCCCCCTAAGGCTTCGCCGGGAGAAAGCCTGCCCATCAGGGTTGGCGGTCCTGATGCACATTATTGGGCGAGGACCCTCGGAGGAGGGGCAATGAGCAATGAGCAATCGCATATCGGAGCGGAGAATGCCGACCCCGACCGAAGGAGAAGCTCGAAAGGTCTTTAGTGACGCGGATGCCAAAGTGGCGGTGTCGAGTATGAACGCGCCCAGCAGGCGTTCCATGCGAACCGGGAGTGCCTGAAGGCGGAACGATTGGCCCGCGAGGCGGCAGCGAGACATCTAAGGCCTGAACAGCCAGAAAATCTGAAGATCCGCAAGGTCCGATTCGGCTTGCGATGATGCAGCGACGGTGGGAACACTGTGCATGAGCAACTGAACGGCAAGCCCGCGGTTGGGATCCAATGAACAGGCTTTACCCCCTGGTTCTGGAGCACCGGCTTCCAAGCCCGGTCCGGTACGGCATCTCCGCCTGCATCATGGTGGTGTGCGCCGTGCTGCAGACGGCGCTGCAGACTCAGACCGGGGCGCCTGGATATTTCCTGCTTTTGCCCGGCGTTTTTCTCTCGGGCCTGATCTTCGATCGCGGCTCTGGAATATTCGCGGCCTTCATCGCTATCGGCGTGGGCGCCTACCTCAGCTACGCAGGTGGCTTCGGCATCGATTTCCTCGCGACGAATGCACTGTTCGCGATCACCGCCGCCGGGACAGCCATCGTCGCCGAATTTCAGCGCGCGGAACTCCGACGCGTCATGCAGGCGGACAAGACCAAGACCTTGCTGCTGCAGGAGATGGCGCACCGGACGAAAAACAATCTCGCAATCCTTGGCGGCATGATCCGGCTGGAGGCAAGGCACGGCGGGCCGGAGGTCGCGGCTGCGCTGGAAGCCACCGCCCGCAGGGTGCAGGTGATGGCGGAGGTCTACGACCATCTTGCGCTCAAGGAGGACTCGCGCTCGGTCAACATGCGCTACTTCCTAAATGACGTGGTTGAGAAGGTCTTCCAGTCCTTGGCTCCATCTGGGCCGGTTGCCTTCCAGGTGGTCTGCGAGGACATTCTCCTGCCGAACAACCACGCGCTTGCGCTCGGCATGATCACGAACGAATTGGTCACGAACTCGCTGAAGTATGCTTTTCCTGGCGACAGGCCAGGAAACGTCGTTGTTTCTTTGTCGAAAGGAGACGGCATCGAGCTGTCGGCGTCCGATAATGGCATTGGCCTGCGGGAGGGAGCAGAGCCGGGCGGACTGGGCTCCCGCATCGTGCACCTGCTCACTCAGCAGCTCGAGGGCGAAATCACATACGAACGGCTGGACCCGGGTCTGCGCGTCCAGGTGCGGGCGCATCCGCGTTAGCATTCCTTATCGCTAGGGACAGGTCCATCTGAAGGGGAATTGGCATTGCGTCAGGAGCCGGTGCACCAAGTCCTTCTTGCACCTGCTTGCCTGGCAACGGAGGAGGGCCCAATGTCGACCGTCGCAAAGCTTCTTGCACGGAAGCAGGCGCTCCTGCAGCGACTACAGCGTGATCCCGGACCGAACGAGCGGGAGGAAATCGAGGCGCTGATCGCCCAGATCGAGACAGTACTAACGCTTCTCGGCGGCGGAAACGATCATGCGTGCGCTCAAGGACGACGACTGGATGGTGCGCGAGATGGCGGCCGAGACGCTGGGGCTCAATGTCAATGGTGGGTTGGTCGCCGCCGCCGCCGCGTTGGGCGAGATCGCTCATCCGGATGGCGAAGTGTTCCTGGCGGTCATTGCCGATGACCCGGATCCAGATGTCAGAAAGAACGCGCGCTGGGCCCTGCAACAGATCGTGGCGAAGAAGGCAAAGGCGAATTCGTAGGTTTGTACCCGAATTCTGCGAATGAGAGCAACTGCGCTCAATCGGGTTGAGGCAGTGGGTGGAACAGCGTTCGTACGTCGGCTAGGGGCCAGAGTATTTGCTTGCGTGCCGTGGGTCGCGGCCTTGAAGAGAAGCTGCGCGGCCAGCTCCTCAACTCGGGGGCTCCAGCGAACGGGCGAGCCAACCAACCCGATCCGTCTCCGTGGGATCAACGGCAACTGAGACCTTTACGGTCCGCCCACAGGTGGCGCACTCGAACATGCGCTCCTCGAATCCACGCTTGCCGGCCGAGACGCGCGCTAGAGCCATTTGGTGCTTGCACACCGGACACGTCGGGCGATCGTTGGTTGTCGGGCTCACGGAGCTGGAATGCGGCCGTAGTAGTCGTCGACCGATCGGGCGACCGAGGGGTCTGACCAGTTCCAACTGCTCTCGTTGCTGTACCTTGGCGCTCCGCGCAACTGGCTGTCGTTAAGTCCCGTAATGTAGCCGCCGAGGTTGGTGTCGTATTTGAGCGACTGCCACGGAAGGGGATAATGATCGTCTCCGATGCCGAGGAAGCCGCCGAATCCCAGCACTGCGTAGGAGACCTTGCCACCAATCTTGTCGATCATCACCCGTTCGATCGAACCAATGCGTTCATTGTCGGCACCATAAACGGCGGTCCCTTCGACCTTATCGCTGCCGATCAGATTTCCAGTCTCCCGTTCTTCGTAAGCCATGCGATCCTCCTCATGATGGAGCCCAACCCTGGGCAGTTGTGGTCGTTCCTAAGAGACCTTTGGCTCGCCAATGCTTTCACCAAATTTGAGCTAGGCGCACCGGTCAGCGGCCGTCTCAAAACATCGAGTGGCGGAAAGGTACCTCATCCTATTCACCTGAGCGCCGGCGGTTTGATTTGGAAGTATGTACAAAACTGTACACTGGAGGCGAAGGTGCGCGCGTCGCCGCGCGGCTAGGATCAAAGGTGAGCTATGAGGCGAAGAAAACCCGGACTTCGGCAGCGTCGGTGAAGAAGTCCGTCAAGAAGGTGGGCAATAGCCGCAAGAGAGTTGAGCGCCGGCTCGGGTCGGCGGTGAAAAAGTCGTTAGGAACGGCACCTTCGAAGCGTCGTTAGCAATGCGTCGCTCCTCGGCAGAGCGGCATTGGACGAATGAAGGTGCCCCGGCTCTTGCCCCCGAAGACCCGGGGCACATCGATCAGTTTGGAGCGGCCCCGGCCGCAAGCGCGTCGATCGTCGGCCGAGTTGCGGTGCCGGTCGGAGTTAGGGCCTGGTCGGCAGCAATCAACTGGTGCTAATTCGATCCCGAAAGCGCGCTCGTTCGGAAGCGGAATCGCCGCGGGCTGGTCGCAGTCTGTCGCCTATCTGACGTCGGCGATCGTGGCGAGTGAGACAATGATCGGCCTCAGTGCTCTCCCCGGGGCGCTGGGCCTTTGCTTCTTCAAAGGTGCCGGATCTCCGAGTGTGGCGGTCGTGCGGACCCCCGTGCTTGCGGCCTTGACCGGCTTCGACCAACGCGAGGCGCAGACTGGCGGGATGGAGCCCGAGACCGGGCAGGACGCGCGCAATGCGACCGTCTGCCGTCACGACAAACGCGGCCGCGGGATGCGCGTAGCGGCCGTGGTCGCGGTCGTAGACCGCTTCAAATCCGAATGCTCGTGTCAGTGCCGCGATATCGCCGGCATCGCCGCGCGAGACGTGGGCGGCGTCGCCCAGCGCTTCGAGGCCGACTTGCGCCTGCTTCATATCCTTCGCGTTCTCCGGGGTATCCTGCGGGTCGAAGCTCACGACGTGCAGATCGAAGTCCTGACCGGGACGCAGGCCGGACTGCCGGAGCGCATCGGAGACGGTGCTGACTACCGGGCCGCACAACGTATCGCAGGTAAAATCTGCGAGGACCCACACGCTGGGTCCGCCGGTGAGCCATTCCCGGATCGGCCGTGCGACGCCGTTTTCGTCGCGCAGGCGGACGCTCAGCGGTAGCACGGCGCCGAGCCGGGGCGATGCGTCGACTCCGGCGAGATCGGACCCGGTCAACTCGGCGCGCGCCGGCGCCAGCGCTGCGCAGACCAAATAGACGGCAAGCATCATCTGGCGATGCATCGCTTCTGGCCTTCACTTCTCCCTGCCGGGCAACACGGTCTCGAGCAGCTGGCGCGCTGCGCCGCGGATGACGCCGACTTCGTTCGGGTCGCCCTTGGCGAGCGCGATCGAGAAGTTCTTGGCTTGCTCGAGCGTAATATGCGGCGGTAGCGGGGGCACTTCCGGATCGGTCTTGACTTCCAGCACCACGGGGATGTCGCTCGCGAGCGCCTGATCCCAGGCCGAGCCGAGCTGTGCGGGGTCGTCGACATAAATCCCCCGCAGTCCGATCAGGTCGGCGAAACGCGAATAGGAAACGTTGGGGATGCGTTGCGATGCCTCGAACTTGGGATCGGCATTGATGATGCGCTGTTCCCATGTCACCTGGTTGAGGTCTTCATTGTTGAATACGCAGACGATCCAGCGGTGATCGCTCCAGTCGCGCCAGTATTTGGCGACCGTGATAAGCTCGGCCATGTTGTTCATCTGCATGGCGCCGTCGCCAACCAGCGCAATGACGGGACGATCGGGCGCTGCATATTTGGCGGCGATTGCGTAGGGAACTGCCGCGCCCATCGATGCCAGGCCGCCTGACAGCGAGGCGATAAGGCCGGGACGCATCTTCAGATCACGGGCAAACCAGTTGGCGCAGGAGCCGGAATCGCTGGTGATGATCGCGCGATCGGGAATACGCGGCGACAGCTCCCATGTCACGCGCTGAGGATTGACCGGCTTGGCCGGCTGGTGCGCGCGATCCTGCAATGTCTTCCACCAGGTCCGGACGTTGTGCTCGATCGTCTTTCGCCAGCTGCCGTCGCTCTTCTGCTTCAGGCGCGGAAGCAGCGCGCGCAGCGTCTCCCCGGCGTCGCCCACGAGGCCCATCTCCATCGGAAAGCGGATCGATAGCATGCCGGCGTCGATGTCGACCTGGACGCCGCGGGCCTGGCCCTCCTTGGGCAGGAACTCGGAATAGGGAAACGCCGAGCCGATCATCAAGAGCGTGTCGCACTCCATCATCAGGTCGTAGCTCGGCTCGGTGCCGAGCAAGCCGATCGAGCCCGTCACCCATGGCAGGTCGTCGGGCACCACGGCCTTGCCGAGCAACGCCTTGGCGCATCCGGCCGACAGCCGGTCGGCGACAGAGGTGACCTCGTTGGTCGCGCCAAGCGCGCCGGCGCCGACGAGCATGGCGACCTTCTTGCCGGCGTTGAGAATGTCGGCGGCGCGCTCGAGGTCGGCCTCTGCCGGAACGATCCTCGGCGGAGTGTATCCGACGCCGGACCGCAGCGTGCCGTGTGCGCGCGGCGGATCCTCGTAATCCTCTTCCTGCAGATCATTCGGCAGGATCAGCGCGGTCACGGTGCGCCGGGCGAGCGCAATGCGCGCGGCGCGGTCGATCAGATGACGGACCTGAGCGGGCGAGGAAGCCTGCGCGACATACGCGCTGGCGACGTCCTTGAACATCGAGACCAGGTCGAGCTCCTGCTGATACTGCCCGCCCAGCGCGTTCCGCGCCTGCTGGCCCACGATGGCGAGCACCGGCTGATGGTCGAGGAGGGCATCATACAGACCGGTGATCAGGTGTGAGGCACCGGGGCCCGACGTCGCGATGCAGACGCCGAGGCGGCCGGAAAATTTGGCATAGGCACACGCCATGAACGCCGCCATCTCCTCGTGGCGCGCCTGGATGAAATCGATCTTGCCTTCGGCGCGATTGAGCGCACCGAACACGCCATTGATGCCATCGCCGGGATAACCGAAGAGATGCCGCACGTCCCAATCCTGGAGGCGCCGCACTACGAAATCGCCAACGGTCTTGGACATCGTGCATATCCCGAAAGTTGAATGTGAGCGGTGAACGGCGGGGATTGGCAGCCGTTCCAAAGCGACCGTCCCTCAAGTAGGAGGTGGCATCGGAGAAGAGATAGGCAGGCGCAATGGTCACCGAACGTGTGAGGATTCGCCGCGACATGATGGGACGCAGCTGCTTGTTCGAGCAGACCTACCCGAGCTTAGCGAGAGCCTTGGTGGCTCTCCGCCCGCAGTCTAGTCTGGTCTAGTCGGCCGATAGAGGAGCGCCGGTCAAGGACCAGCTTTCTCCATCAAATGTCGCAATCCGCAGAGCTCTGAAGGGTGTGTAGTCTCCGGGCCGGGTGCCGATCGCGACGCCTGGGAGCATCATCGGCAATCGTTCGCCATTCAGCGAGGTAGCCTGCTTCATGAGGTTCTCGCGGGTCAGGTCGTCGCCGCATTTGCGCAACGCTAACTCCACGGCGTGCACGTTCATATAGGCCACGAGCACAGAATAGTCGTCCGGGTTGGCTGAAGGTGCGTATGCCTTCAAGAACTGCTTGTAGGCCTTGACCTCCTCATCGTTGGCCCACGCCGGGTCGCCCGGTTGCTTGAGGAATTGCGTTGTAACCAGCCCTTTCGATGCTTCGAGGCCCGCGGGCTTCAGGATAGTTTCGACCGATGCGGTCGAGCCCCCGATCACGTGCAGGGGTTTCCAGCCGAGCTCGTAAACCTTGCGGATCGATTGCGCGGCGGCCTTCGACGACGACTGCTCGATCAGGGTGTCGACGCCGGCGGCCTTCAGCTGCACGATCTGCGAGTCGATCGTCGGATCGGCGAGCTCGTAGGAGGCCTGGGCGACGATCAGCTCGGCCTTCGGACCGAGGCCGGCGCGGAGGCCCTTCAGGTAGTCCTTGCCATAGTCGTCATTCTGATAAAGCACGCCGATTCTGGCGTCCGGCTTTACGGTGAGGATGTATTTGGCGACGACGCGGCCTTCGGTTTCGAAGTCGGGATAGAGCGGGATCGTCCAGGGAAAGGCCTTGGGATCGTTGAAGCGGCGTCCGCCGGCGGTGATGAACAGCTGCGGCACCTGCTTGGCGTTCAGGTATTTCTGGATCGCGACGTTGGGCGCGGTGCCGATCGTGCCGACCTCGGCCAATATGCCGACGTCCTCGATCAGCTTGCGCGATTGTTCGACCGCCTTCGGCGCGCTGTAGGCATTGTCGAGCTGCGTGAAGTTGATCTTGCGGCCGTTGATGCCGCCTTTGGCATTCAGCATCTCGAAGTAGCCGACCACCGCCCGCCCGGCGCCCGCGCCGAACGCGGATGCGGGACCACTCAGCGGCGTCGATTGGCCGAGCTTGATCTCGGTATCGCTGGCACCGGGACCGTAGGCTTTCTGAGCATAGGCAGGTACCGCCAGCAGTACTGACACCGCGCCGGCCATCAGCGCCCGGTTGATGATGTGGTTCAAGTTCGTTCCTCCCTGCAATTGCTTCTTCTTGAAATCGATCCGCGCTAGCGCAGCAGCTCGCGGGCGATCACCACGCGCTGGATCTGGTTGGTGCCCTCAAAAATCTGGGTCAGCTTGGCATCGCGCATCATGCGTTCGACCGGATAGTCCATCGTGTAGCCGTAGCCGCCGAAGATCTGGACCGCGTCGGTCGTCACCTTCATCGCCATGTCGCTGCCGACGCATTTGGCCATGCTGGCAAGCACGTTGAGCCGCTTCCAGTCGCCGGCATCGCCGGCGTGGGCACATTCGTAGACCAGCGCGCGGGCCGCCTCGATCTGCATGGCCATGTCGGCGAGCATGAACTGCACGCCCTGGAACTCGGCGATCGGTTTCTTGAATTGCTTGCGCTCCTTGGCGTAGGCGACGCAGGCATCCAGTGCGCCTTGTGCGAGGCCGACGGATTGCGCGCCGATGGTCGGCCGGTTGAGGTCGAGCGCGCGCATCGACGCGCGAAAGCCCTTGCCTTCCTCACCGACGAGATTTTCCGCGGGAACGCGGACATTGTCGAAGAAGATCGGCGTGTTGGGCGCGCCGCGAAAGCCCATCTTGCGCTCGTGGCGGCCGAACGTGATGCCCGGCATTCTCTTCGGCTCGACGATGAAGGCGCTGATGCCGTCTGCACCGGCGCCGTCACTGGTTCGCGCCATGACCACGATGTAGTCGGCCGCGACACCATAGCTGCACCACTGCTTGCGGCCGTTCAGGACATAACTATCGCCGTCCTTGCGGGCGCGGGTGTTGAGCGCGGCGACGTCGGAGCCGGCCTGCGGCTCCGAGATCGCGATTGCCGTGACCACGCCACCCTCGGCGATGATCGGCAGATACTTCTTGCGCTGCTCCTCAGAGCCGAAATGCAGCAGCGGCATGATGAACATGGTGTTGAGCGCGGCGATCGACGCACAGGCAGGGGAGACCTTGGAGATCTCCTCGCGCGCGATGCAGGCCATGGTCAGGTTGCCATTCGGGCCGCCATAGCGCTCCGGCACCCAGAGCTGCATCAGTCCCATCTCGCCGAACAGCTTGACCAGTTCGAGCGGGAAGCGGTCGGTTTCGTCGATCTCGGCGGCGATCGGCGCCACGTGCCTGGCGACCATTCTGCGCACGTTGTCACGGAACGCGACCTGCTCCTCGGAAAAACTCATGCGAACTCCCGTTTCGTTTTCTTTGCCGGAAGCAAAAAAGGGCTTCCATTGAATGGGTGATCCATTTAATAATTCATCGCATGAGCACCAAGTCAAGCCCTCGCGCGCCGCGGCGCTCCCGTGCCGCCTCGCCGAGCCGCCGGGAGCGGGCCACCGATCATCGTGCGGCCGGCTCGCCGGCCGCGCCGACATTCAAGCCGATTCACACCAGGCGGACGTTCGAGGAGATCTGCGAGCGCATTCGCGAGCAACTCGCGCTCGGCGTGCTGAAGCCCGGCGACAAGCTGCCGGCCGAGCGCGAGCTGGCTCAGCAGCTCGGCGTCAGTCGGAATGTGCTGCGGGAAGCATTGCGCAGCCTCGAAATGGCCGGCGTGCTCCGGCTGCAGAAGGGCGTCAAGGGCGGCGCCTTCATCCAGCAGGGCGACACCCGCCGCATGAACGAGGTCATGCGCGACATGCTGAGCCTCGGCACGATTTCGGTACGGGAATTGTCGGAGGCGCGGGTCCACGTCCTCGACCTCGTGGTGCAGTTGGCTTGTGCCAATGCCCGCCGGGCCGATCTCGATGCATTGGAAGCCAATATCGAGCGGACGGAGCTTGCGACCAAGGAGGGGCGGCTGCTCGACCGGGTCGAATGTTCGCGCGAGTTCTACAAGCTGCTGGCGGCCTCGACCGGCAACAAGGTGATTGCGATGATCGTGGACTCGGTCACCGAGATCCACATGCGCTTCGTCTATGCCAAGGTCGCTTCCAGCGGGGTCGCGATGGCACGGCTGGCCGAGAAGCGGCGGCAGTTCCTGGCGGCCCTCAGCGAACGGAACGTCGATCTGGCAAGCCGATTGCTGCGATCGCATCTGGAATCCGTGCAGCGCATGCTCGAGCAGGATCCGGGCGCCATGTCGCTTCACGTCGCATTGGCGGATGTGCAGCCCGGGATGCGCCGCTAGCGCGCGCCCGCGTTGCCAATAATCAAACAACTCAAACAGCGAAACAATGGAGGCAAACGTGTCCAATTACGCCAAATATGAATGCCTGACGGTCGAGGTCGCGGACAAGGTCGCGACCGTGACCTTGAACCGCCCGCAGGCGCGCAATGCCATCAATCAGAAGCTGATCCGCGAGTTGCGCACGATCTGGGACGACCTCGCCGACGATCACGCCGTTAATGCCGTGGTGCTGACCGGGGCGGGCGACTTCTTCAGCGTCGGTGGCGACGTCAAGGCGATGTCCGAGCGGCCCGGCGGCGACGTGCTCGAAGAGGGCGAGGTACACGATCCCATGATCAGCCGCCGCGGAGTCACCCGCCAGCTCGAGCTCGACAAGCCCATCATCGCGGCGATCAATGGCGATGCCATCGGCCTTGCGGCGACCCATGCGCTGCTTTGCGACATCACGGTGATGGCGGAAGACGCACGGATCGGCGACACCCACGTCTCGCGTGTCGGCCTCGTCGCCGGCGACGGCGGCACAGTGATCTGGCCGCTGCTGGTCGGCATCAACAAGGCCAAGGAATTCCTGATCCGCGGCACGCTCCTGAAGGGAAATGAGGCGGAGCGGATCGGGCTGGTCAATCATGTCGCGCCGCGCGCGGAGGTGTTGGCCAAGGCCCGCGCGATCGCGGTCGAGCTCGCCAACGGTCCGACCTGGGCCATTCGCTGGACCAAGCTGTCGATCAACCAGATCGTCAAGGAGCGCGTCAACATGCTGCTGGAGGCGTCGATGGCGCTGGAGCAGGTGACGTTCGAGACTGCCGACCACAAGGAAGCGACTATGTCGTTCAAGGAGAAGCGGAAGCCCAGATTCGGCCAGGCATAGCGCGGGCCTCACCATGGCGGCGATCGAAGCCTCGAATGACGATGTCGCAGGAATGCTGCGCGATTCCTTGCGCGGTTTCCTGGACGAGCATTGGCTTCCACTCGATTTAGCCGCATCGTCCTCGCCGGACGAGGTGTCGGCGATCTGGCGCAAGCTCGTTGGGCAGGGCGTCGCCGCGCTTGGTGCGGAGAGCAGCGAAGGCGGGCTCGCCGAAATCCTCGTCGTCATGGCGGAACTCGGCCGGGCCGGCTGCACGGCGCCGATGTGGTCTGCGGCGCTCGCCAATCTTGCGATCTCCGGATCGCAGGTCGACGTCGCGGTGGATCTGCTGGAGCGGCTGCAGTCCGGGGAGGCGACCGTCGCCTTCTCATTTGGTGCGCTGGATCCGGACGCCGGCACAGGAGCGGTTGAGGTCACGGACCTCAAGGCAAAGGGCGTGCTTCGTTTTGTCGAGGCTGCCGGAGGCGCGACGCACCTTCTGGTCGTTCTTGACCAGGCCCAGCTTGGGCTGATCAATCTTGACGGTCCCGGTGTCGAGTGCGTCGCAACCCGCGCGATGGGAGCGTGGGGGCTCTACGAGGTCCGGCTGAACGAAGCGCCGCTCACGCGCATTCCCATAGATACAGTCGATCTCGACCATCTCCGCATCAAGGGCAGAGCGATGTTGACCGCGCGTGCCTATGGCGCGGCGCGGCGTGCCTTTGAGCTCGCCGTGGACTATGCCAAGGAACGGCACCAGTTCGGGCAGCCGATCGGCAGGTTCCAGGCCATCCAGCACAAGCTGGCCGACTGCCTGATTGCGCTCGAAGGCGTCAGGTTGATCCTCGACCATGCCGCCAGACTGCATGACGGCGGCGAGGGCGGCTGGCGCTACTTCGCCGATTGCGCATCGGCGTTCTCCGGTCATGCGCTACGGCAGGTGTCGCTGGAGGTCCAGCATACGTTCGGTGCGATCGGTTATGCCGAAGAGCACGAGGCGCCAATCCACTTCAAGCGCGTGCATCTCGATACGATCGCGCTTGGCGGCGTCTCGGATGCCAAGAGCAGGCTGGCAGCGCGGCTGTTGGATGCGGGCGGCGTCGGGCTGCCGCAATATGACCTCGGGGCCGCTGGAAATGCGTTTCGCGAGCAGATCCGGCTCTGGCTCGAGCAACACTGGACTGGAGATACGAAGCAAGCATTCGACGGAAGGCCCTTCGCCAAGCGTGAGTTCGATGCCGGCTTCGCCCGCGACATCGGTGAGACCGGATGGATCGGGCTCGGATGGCCAGAGCAATTCGGCGGCCAGGCGCGCTCGCCCCTGGAGCAGATCGCCTTCATGGAGACCATGGAGCGGGGCGAGGCGCCGCGGATCGGCGCGGCGATCCAGGCCAATGCGCTGATGATGTTCGGCACGGCAGCGCAGCAGCAGAAATACCTTCCGGAAATCCTGCGTGGCGAAGCGATGCATGGCATGGGCTACAGCGAGCCGCAGGCAGGGTCGGACCTTGCCGCGCTGCGCACCAGTGCGGCCAGGGACGGCGATCACTGGGTGATCAACGGCCAGAAGATCTGGACCACCACCTGGTGGGGCAAATACATGTTCCTCGCCGCGCGGACCGACAAGGACGCGAAGCCGCCACACGCGGGCATCAGCATGTTCATCGTGCCGATGGATGCGCCGGGCATCACGATCAGTCCATCAGCAACCATGTATGATGGCACGTTTGCCAACATCTTTTACGACAACGTCCGCATCCCCGCCGAGAACCTGGTCGGCGAGGTCAATGGCGGTTGGAAAGTGTTGACCGGCGCGCTGGCCTTCGAGCGCGGGCTGGTTGGTGGCGGGATCGTCCTGAAGGTCGCGCACGCCTTCGAGCAACTGCGTTCGCAAGTGATGGCGAAGCAAGGTGATCGGTCTCTCGCCGATGATCCAATCATCCGCGACAGGATGGTGACCTTGGCGTCAGAGATCGAGATCGGCCGTCTCTTGATGATGCGTTGCGCCGAACTTGCCGCCGACGGCGTGACGCCGCCGGAATATGGCGCGATCAGCAAGGTGTTCTCCGGTGAGCTGATGGAGCGATTCGGCGAGGCTGCGCTCGACATCCTTGGCATGCGTGCCGCGCTGTCCGAGCAGATGCCGGGCGCGATCGACAACGGTCGCTTCGAGCAAAGCCTGCGGCATTCGCTGATGTGGGTCATCAGCATCGGGACCAACGAGATTCAGCGCAGTCTGATCGCGCAACGCGCGCTCGGGCTGCCGAGATAGGAGAGATCGGATGCAGAAGGATGGCGACAGGGCGCCGCTCACCGGCGTGCGCGTGCTCGATTTCTCGATCATGGTGGCAGGGCCGTATTGCGCGCGGCTGCTCGCCGACGTCGGCGCCGAGGTCATCAAGATCGAGCCTCCGGAAGGCGATGACATGCGGTTGCGAACGCCGCTGCGCGAAGGCCACAGCACCTATTTCGGCCAGCTCAATGCCGGCAAGCGTAGCCTGGCGCTGGACCTGAAGAATGCCGACGCCATCAGGCTCGTACATCGCATGGTCGCGGAGGCGGACATTCTCGTCGAGAATTTCCGCCCTGGCGTGATGGACCGCCTTGGTCTTGGCTACGAGACGCTCTGCGAGATCAACCCGCGCCTCATCTATTGCTCGATCTCGGGTTATGGCCAGTCAGGCCCAGCAGCCGAGCGCGCGGCTTATGCGATGATCGTCCATGCCGAGAGCGGATTCGATCACTCCTTGATGCGTTATGCCGGTGACCGGGAGCGTCCCGCGCCGGGCGCGATCTTTGTCGCCGATATCCTCGGCGGCATCTTCGGCTATTCCGCGATCCAGACCGCGATGGTCCAGCGAACGCGCACCGGGAAAGGACAGCGCGTCGATGTAGCCTTGATGGACTGCATGATGAATCTGCTGGTCTATGAGCTTCAGGAGGCGCAATTCCCGATCCGTTCGCCGCGCCCGACCTATGGGCCGGTCCGCGCGCGCGATGGCGATATTCTGATCGCCCCGGTCACGCCGCGTAATTTCGCGGCGCTGTGCGAGGTGACCGGGCAGGAAGAGTTGGTGAACGATCCGCGCTTTTCGACCATTCCAGCGCGCGGCGCCAATTGGACCGCCATGATGCAGGTGATCGAGAAATGGACCGAACGCCACACCGTTGCTGAATGCATCGCGGCGCTGGATCGCGCCGGTGTTCCCTGCGCCGAGTACCGGACGCCGGGCGCGGCGCTGACCGATGCCCATTTGCGCCAACGTGGGGTGTTTGGGACCGTCTCGGACGGGGCAGGTGACTTCATCGGCGTCAATGCGCCATGGCAGATGTCCGGGGCCGATACGCCGATGGGACGTCGAGTTCCCGGGATCGGCGCGCAGCGGGACGATGTGCTGTCGCGGATCCTGGGCCTGTCGCCGGACGCAATCGCGACGCTCGCCGCTGCGGGCACGTTCGGGAAGGTGCAGGCGTAGGGCCGCTGGACGCCGGCGATTTCACGTATCGGCCGGACTGTCCGGCGGCGGAGCCCTCGCGATCGCCAACAGGCATTTCAGGAAATGCGCGCGGTCCTCCTTGCGAAGGGGGGCCAGCATGATGTTTTGCAGCTCGGTGGCGGCCGGAATGACGGCGAGAAGCGCTTCCTCGCCTTTAGCCGTGATCTGCACCTGGAGCGAGCGGCGGTCGTCCGGATTGTCTTTCTTCGAGACCAGTCTGCGCGCGACCATGCGCTTCAGCATTTCGCTGAGCGTGTTGCGGTCGCAGCTGATCCGTTCGGCCAACACGGAGGGGGTTAGAGGACCTAACTGATACAGCGCCATCAGCACACCGAACTGCCGCGGCGTGATATCGCTCTGGCGCGTCATGCTTTGATAAAGCCCATCGTAGCGGGCCTCCAGCAGACGCAACAGGAATCCGACACCACCCTCGAGCTGCCAGTCGCGTGCAACGTCTGCCGCCGAGGTTGTCTGCTTGCCTTTATCGGCTGCCATGCCGTTGTCTGGATCCCAGCTGCGTTCTGCGAATTGCATCCTAGCCGTTAGCAGCTTGGCTGATCGTCCTCAACCCTGTGGCGAACCACGTCACCAGCCTCTTTCTGAGGGAGACAGGGTCGGCCTCGGCTCTTGCCAGCCTTCCGATAATGTAGTACGTATACGTATCAAATGCGATGCGAAGACGTCGTTCAGGGAGGTTGAAACTTGGACCTGCGTGAGCTGCTGTCGATTCCCTATTTGCTTGAGGCGGAGGCAGTCGAAACCGAGCCGGGGAAGTGGCGGGTTCGCCTTGCCTATCCGGAGCTGCCGGGGTGCACGGCTGAAGCCGCCGTCGTCGAGGACGCTCTGCGCGAGCTCGAGCGGCGGCGCATCGAATTGATTGTCGGCCTGGTGGAGCAGGGCAAGCAACCTCCCATTCCACGCCAGCCGCTCACCGCATCCGATCCGCTCTGGACCGCCCAGGATCTCGGACTGTCTGACCGTGTCGCCGCGCTTCTCGGCGGCGCGGCAGGCCCGGCCACACGTAATTGAAGGAGGCGACCCCATGCTCTCGCGCGAAGACAATGAACGGCTGGTGAGGGTCGGCAAGGGAACGCCACTCGGCGAACTTTTCCGCCTGTACTGGATTCCTTTCCTGCCGTCGGCTGATCTCGCCGCGGACGGGCAGCCGAAGCGCATCCGGCTGCTGGGCGAGGATCTCGTCGCCTTTCGCGATTCCGAGGGGCGCATCGGGCTGGTCGACCAGGCCTGCCCGCATCGCGGAGCGCCGCTGGTCTTTGCACGAAATGAGGATTGCGGGCTGCGCTGCGTCTATCACGGCTGGAAATTCGACGTCACCGGCGCCGTGACTGACATGCCGGCAGAGCCAGTGCGCAGTCGCCTCAAGGAGCGGGTGCGGATCAAGGCCTATCCCTGCAAGGAGCGCAACGGGATGATCTGGACCTATATGGGTCCCGACCAGGCTGAGCTTCCGCCGCTGCCGAATCTCGAATGGAATCTGGTGCCTGCCGAGCAGGTGCACATCTCGGTTCGCGTCCAGGAGTGCAATTGGCTGCAGGCGGTCGAGGGTGAGATCGATTCAGCGCACGCGCCGCTGCTTCATGGACGACTGGATGCGCAGGGCACGACGAGCGCCTGGATCCAGAAGCGCGACCTGCGCCCGACCTTCGAATGCATTAAGCAGGATTTCGGCATGAGCATCGCCGCGCGGCGCAATTACGATGCCAACACGCTGTACTGGCGGGTCAACCAGTTCCTGCTGCCGTTCTATACGCTGGTGCCTCCGCTGTCTCCGTTCCCGGATTTGAGCGGGCACGCCTGGGTCCCGATCGATGACGAGAACACGCTCTGCATCATGTTCTCCTATCATCCATCGGAGCCGCTGCTGGAGAAAACCCGGCAGGTCTTCGCCGAAGGACACAAGGGCCGCGAGAGTGGTCATGCCAGCCGCCACGCGCTCGTCCAGCACCCGGTGACGGTCCCATACGCAGGCTACTGGACGAAATACAATCCGCAGAACGGCTTTCAGTTCGACTACGAGGCGCAGCGGACCACCTGGTTCTCGGGCCTGCCGGGGCTCTGGGTGCAGGACGGCGCCTGCCAAAGCGGCGTCTCGCCGATCTTTGATCGCACCAAGGAGACGCTCTGCTCAAGTGATACCGGCATCGCGATGACGCGACGTTTCATTCTTGAAGCGCTTGGCGCCTATCGCGATCACGCGATCAAGCCCAAAGGAGTCTTGGACCCGGACGTGTTCATGGTGCGAGCGGTCTCGCTGCGGTTGCCGCCGGAGGATTTGTGGGTTGACGTCGGCGCGCCGTTCATGCGTGCGAAGCTTGGCGCCGATTTCGGGTACGAGCTGTGAGCGCATTCGAACACACGGCTGGTACGCTGGAGGTGCTGGTCAAGCGTATCGGATATGAGGCCGAGCGGATCAATTCGTATGAGCTGATTGCCCCGACGGGCGGCGAACTGACGCCGTTCACGGCCGGGAGCCACATCGACCTGCATCTGCCGAACGGCATGATCCGCAGCTATTCGCTGGTAAACGACCAATGCGAGCGGCACCGGTATGTCATCGCGGTGAACAGGGATGGCGAGAGCCGGGGTGGGTCCAGCTTTGTCCACGACACCGTCAGGGTCGGGAACATCATAAGGATCTCCGAGCCGCGGAATAACTTCGCGCTCCGCGAGGAGGCCGACCATTCTGTCCTGATCGCCGGGGGCATCGGCATCACGCCGCTGCTGTCGATGATCCGACGGCTTGAGGCGCTTGGACGTCACTGGGAGCTGTTCTATGCCGCGAGGACGCGCGCCGCTGCCGCATTCCTCGACGAACTCGGCACGTATCGATCGAGGGTACATCTCGATTTCGACGACGAGCGATCGGGACGGGTGTTCGATCTCCCGGCGCTCGTCAGGAACGCTCCGCCTCGCGCGCATCTCTACTGTTGCGGTCCGGTGCCCATGCTCGAGGCGCTCGAGGCGACGACGGCCGATCGCCCGGCCGATCACGTACATGTCGAATATTTCAAGGCCCGGGAAGCTCCAGCCACCGAAGGTGGCTTCGACGTCAAGCTGGCGCGAAGCAACCGCACGATTGCAGTCGAGCCCGGCAAGACGATCCTCGATGCGCTGCTGGAGGCCGGGATCGCCGCGAACTATGCCTGTACCGAAGGTGTCTGCGGCACCTGCGAGACGCGCGTGCTCGAGGGCATACCCGACCATCGCGACCAGTTCCTGAGCAACGAAGAGCAGGCGGCGAACAAGAGCGTCATGATCTGCTGCTCGGGCGCCAAGTCCCGGACGCTTGTGCTCGATCTCTAACACAACAACATACGGCGGGTGGAAACAATGAAGTATCTTTCGCAGATAGCCGGAATAGCTCTCCTGGCCTTTTGTGCCGGTTCGCCGGCGACGGCGGTCGCCGCGCGGTCTCTGAAGATCGGCGTGCTCAACGACGCGTCCGGCCCTTACTCGGACAATGCCGGCGAAGGTTCTGTGACAGCGGCCAAAATGGCGGCCGAGGACTTCATGCGGCTTCATCCGGATTTCAAGGTCGAGATCGTCTCGGCGGATCACCAGAACAAGGCTGATGTCGGCGCCGCCATCGCGCGCCGCTGGATCGATCAGGAGAAGGTCGATGCGGTCGCCGACGTGCCGAACTCGGCCGTTGGGCTGGCGGTCAACGGGGTCATGCGCGGCACCAAAGCGGCGCTGATCGCATCGAGCGCGGCGTCGTCCGACCTGACCGGGAAATACTGCTCACCCAATACGATTCAGTGGACCTTCGATACCTGGGCGGCCTCTCACACCATCGGCGCCTATCTCGTGCATCACGGCGGCAAGAAATGGTACTTCATCGCCACCGACAATGCGCTCGGCAAATCGATGGTGCGCGACGGAACGGCGGTGATCGGTGCCGGCGGCGGGACCGTTCTCGGATCGGTCAATGTACCGATCAACAATGCGGACTATGCCTCGTTCATCCTGCAGGCCGAAGGCTCGGGCGCCGACGTGATCGCGTTCGCGACCGCCGGTGGCGACACCGTCAGCCTGATCAAGCAATCCGCCGAGTTCGGGCTGAAGCAGAGCGGGCGCACCTTCGCCGCGCTATTGACCACCACCAACGATGTCGAGTCTAGCGGGCTTGCGGTCGGGGAGGGGCTGATCATCACGCAGCCGTTCTACTGGGACCTCGACGATGCCAGCCGCGCCTGGTCGACCAAATTCGGCGAGCGGCAGCATGGGCAGTCGCCGACCGCCTTCCACGCCGGCGTCTATTCCTCCGTGCTGGCCTATCTGAACGCGGCGCTGGCGGCGGGAACCAATGACGCGCCGGCCGTGATCCAGAAGCTGAAGGAGAAGCCGATCGATGACGCCTTGTTCGGGCCAGTCGTGGTGCGCGCCAACGGCCGCGCCATCCACAACATGTACATCTTCAAGGTGAAGAGCCCGAGTGCCTCGAAGAGCAAGTGGGACCTGCTGGAGCAGGTCGGCGCGCTGTCCGGGCCGGAAGCCTTCCGGCCGCTCGACCAGGGCGGTTGCTCGCTCGTCGACCCGCCGAAGAGCAATTGACGACGACGGCCGCGATCCTTGGATCAACACTGCTCAAATTGACGGATATCCCGATGCTGGATCAGCTTGAAGCCGACTTCCCCGAGCACACGCCTCGTCCCGCCGGCGCGCCAAGAGCGCTTGAGGGGATCCGGGTGATCGATTTCTCGCATTTCATCGCGGGGCCGTTTGCCACCATGATCCTCGCCGACATGGGGGCCGAGGTGATCAAGATCGAAGCGCCGGGCCGCGGCGACGATCTGCGCCGTTATCCCCCGGTGCATCCCGATCTCAGGCACGGCGCGCCGTTCCTGTGGACCAACCGGAACAAGCGCAGCGTCGCCCTCGATCTCAAATCCCTGGAGGGCTTGAAGATCGCGCGCGAGCTGATCGCGACGGCGGACGTCCTTGTCGAGAATTTTTCCGCGAGCGTGATGGCACGGCTGGGGCTCGACTACGAGAGCTGCCGCAAGATCAAACCCGAGATCATCTACTGCTCGGTGTCGGCCTATGGCCGCGACGGGGCATTTTCGGACCGGCTTGGCTTTGATCCGATCGCGCAGGTCGAGAGCGGCTTCGTGTCGATGAACGGCTATGCCGACCGCGAAGGCGTGCGGGCTTTGTCGCCGGTGATGGACATCAGCACTGCGATGATGGCCAGCAATGCGATCCTTGGCGCCCTGTTGGCGCGCGAGCGCAGCGGACACGGCCAGGCCGTCGAGGTGTCATTGTTCGAGAACGCCGTCCTGATGACCGGCTACGCGACCACGCAGTCGCTCTTTAGCGGTGCCGATCCGAGGCGAAGCGGCAACACCAGCCCGGACACGTGTCCGTCGGGTGTGTTCCAGGCCAGCGATTGCTCCTTCTATATCAACTGCGGCAACGACAAGATCTTCCAGCGCCTGACGGCGCAGGTTCTCGAGCGCGAGGATCTCGCGGGGGCCGAAATCTATGCAACCGGCCCCGATCGAATCCGCCGGCGCGAGGAGTTGTTCGCGATCCTCGGCGATGCCTTTGCCCGGCAGCCCTGGTCGCACTGGCAGCCGCGGATGCGGGCGGCCGGCGTGCCCTGCGGCCAGCTGCGCACCGTCGGCGAGGCGATCCGTTCGCCCGAGGCGAGGGAACGCGGGATCGTCACCCGGATCCCGCATGAGACGGTGGGGTGGGTGCCGAACGTGAACCTGCCGATCCGGTATTCGCGGACACCGATCGTGGATCCCGTTGCGGCACCGGCAGTTGGGCAGCACACCGAGAACGTGCTGCTTGAGTTGCTCGGCTACGACAAGACGGAGATCGCGCGCCTTGCCGGAGGCGGAGCCTTCGGCAGCGAGGCTTCGCGACAGGATGCCAAACCGTGACCGGGCGCGCGCGAGACGAGCGGACGCTGCGGGGCCGTGTGGCCGTGATCGGGATCGGTGAAACCGAATATTATCGTCATGGCGCTTCTCCCGATCCGGAATTCAAGCTCGCGTTGAAGGCGATCCTGGCGGCTTGCGAGGATGCCGGGCTCGATCCCCGCGAGATCGATGGCTTCTCGTCTTACAGCGACGATCGCAGCGAGGCGTCACGGCTGGCTGCGGCGCTGGGTACGCATCGACTGCGCTCCGCGACCATGCAATGGGGCGGAGGCGGCGGCGGTTGCAGCGCGGCGGTTGCCAATGCGGCCGCCTCGATCGTCGCGGGCCTTGCCGATTGTGTCGTGGTGTTCCGCTCATTGGCGCAGGCCCAATATGGCCGTTTCGGACAGGCAGCCGGGATTCACACCGTTTCGGGCGAACGGTCCTATCTGATGCCCTATGGGGTGCTGGCTCCCCCGCAGCGCTTTGCCATGCGGGTGCAACGCTACATGCACGAGCATGGCGTGCGACAGGAGGCTTTGCGCGCGATTGCGCTCGCCTCCTATCATCATGCCCAGGCCAACCCGCGCGCGGTGATGCGAGGCAAGCCGCTGGATATCGAGAAGTACGATGCCTCGCGCTGGATCGTGGAGCCCTTCCATCTTTACGATTGCTGCATGGAAAATGACGGCGCAGCGGCATTGGTGCTGGTATCGGCAGAGCGCGCCAGCGACTTCCGGCACAAGCCGGCCTATCTGCTCGGTGCGGCCTTCGGATCCGGACATCGTGCGGCGGCAACGGCGCACAATGCGCCGCTCTACGCCACCGCGAACTTCGGCACCGTTGCATCCGATCTGTACCGCATGGCCGGGGTAGGGCCGTCAGATGTCGGTGTGGTCCAGGCGTACGAGAACTTCACCGGCGGTGTCGTGATGGCGCTGGCGGAGCACGGCTTCTTCAGGCCCGAGAAGGCCAACGACTTCCTGACCTTCGACAATTTGATCGCTCCATCCGGGAGGCTCCCGCTCAACACCAGTGGCGGCAACCTTGCCGAATGCTACATGCACGGCTTTGAGCTGGTGTTGGAAGCGGTTCGTCAGGTGCGTGGCGCGTCGGCGAGCCAGGCTCGACGAAATGATGTGGCGCTGGTGATCGGCGGCCCGATGGTGACGCCGGCCAGCAACCTCATTCTGGGTTCAGAGGCGACGCTATGAGTGGGTCTTCACGTGCGCACTATCTCCCTGCCGGGTTGCCCATTCCGGTCAGTGACCCAGATGGGCTTTCGGCGCCGTATTGGATGGGCCTGCGGGAAAACCGCCTGCTGGTGCAACGCTGCGTCCGCTGCCGTTCCTGGCAGTTCGGGCCTGAATGGATTTGCCACAATTGTCATTCCTTTGACCTTAGGTGGACGGACGTCGAGCCGACCGGCCGCATCTACAGTTGGGAACGCGTGTGGCATCCGTCATACCCGGCGCTAAAGCAGCACGGCCCGTATCTCGCGCTGCTCGTCGAGCTACCACACGCCGGTGGCGTGCGCATGGTGGGTAATCTGCTGGGCGATCCGCGCCAGACCGTGGTCATCGGAACTGAGGTTGGAGGAGTCTTCGAACATCACCCGGAGTCCGATCCATCCTTTTCGTTGCTGCAATGGCGGCTGAAGCAAGGCGCTGACCGGGTGGACGGTCACTCGACCGGCTAACAAGTTTTGTGGATTGGCAAGAATAATCCAGACGCAGACGAGCCGGACCCGGTGTGTCGACGTTATTTCTCTTGGCTTAAGCTGGCTCAAACGAGCGCAGGATGGATGGGGCGAAAGTTCAAGTATTGCTGTGGCTTAGAAGATCGCTTGAGCAGCGAGAGATCAAGAAAAATCCATCGCCAGCTAGATGACGTTGGATGCAGGACCGAAGGCGGGCAATCAATAACGGCCACCGTCGCGCTTCTGCTGGGCGATCCAATCTGACAACGTCTTTTTCGGCGTCGGCGCTGAGGTCCGGCTTGGCGTTGTTCTCGGGTTCTCGCCCGCGCCCCTTGCCGAGCGGGCTCGCTGCTTATCCGTCCGGTTCAAGGCAGCACTCGAACTTTCTGCAGCTTCCTTCTCAAGACGCAGCTTTTTCAATCGCGCCATCTTGTCGCGTTCTGCATCTGCTTCGGGTCCCTCGGACAAGAGCGTCCTTTGCTGAGCATCCTCCGCCGAGACCACGATTCCCACAATCGTCGTCTCTCCAAGCGCCTTGCAAGCTTCGAGCCGCTGTAGTCCCTCGACCAGAACGAAGCGGTCTTCGTCGGGCCTGACGAGAATGGGGGTTTGTTGTCCGATTTCCAGAATGCTTCCAGCGATCTCCTCGACGACTTGAGGCTTGATTGCCTTCCTTCTTTTCACGGGAACGTAGATCTTCTCGATTGGGAAGCTTTCCGGTTTGGGCATAACGTCTACTCCGCTGTACAGGCCCGTCCGAAACGTATGCCGGAGAGGCAGGATTTTAAGAATGAACCGCGCGGCTGCAATGGCAATCTTAGCGCGCCGAGGCTTGATCGGTGCGGGAGCCGGGCGCATTCTGAGCGGTGCAGCGCCAACGCGTGATTGTCCGGCGAGCGGTTGCAGTGAGAGTAGGCTATGCGCCTTGTTTCCATCCAGGATCACGACGCGATCCGTGTCATCACCTATGCTAACGCCCCATTCGGCACCATGACGGCCGTCGGGGCGGCTGAGATGTTCGATGCGGTAGCCGCTGCAGGGATGGCCCTATCGGTCCGGGTCATTGTCATTACAGGGGGCCTACCTGGCATCTTCATCCGTCACTACGACGTTGGGGAACTCTCTGAGGCCGCAGACGCGATTGAGCGCGGAGCGCCTCGCGCCCCGCCGTCGCCTGGTCCTCGACCACCCGGTTTCCACGCACTGACGGATGCGATTGCAGCGGTCGACAAGCCGGTCATTGCGGCTATCAATGGCCTGTGCATGGGAGGAGGCTTCGAGCTTTCGCTGGCCTGCGACCTGCGCATCGCCGGGAGCAGTGTTACGGCGATTGGGCTTCCGGAAACGCGCATCGGCATCTTTCCGGGTGGTGGCGGTACACAGCGTTTGCCCAGGATCGTTGGAGAGGCCAGGGCGCTCGAGATGATCCTTCGTGGCCTGACAGTGACGGGACAGCGCGCGCACGAAATCGGAATTGTGCATGAGGTCGTCGCCGATCCGCTCGCGCGTTCCCTTGAGATCGGCGCTGAGCTATCGGGCCGAAGTGCCGAAGGCCTGGCCTTTGCCAAGCGCCTTACCCGGTCAGCTCTCGACCGTCCGTTGGCCGAAGGCCTGGCTGACGAGCGCAAAAGCTTTTCCACCGTGATGAGGACAGCTTCGGCTCGGGAAGGCCTGCGGGCCGGCCGACCACCAGCCGAAATACAGAAGCTCTAATGTCACACGGCTCCCCTTGAGGTAGCCGGACGCTCGCACGCGAGGGCTTCCCGGTGAGCTTGAAACGTGGCTCACGAGGGCTGGAAGTCTTAATATCCCAACGAGAGCACCTCGCAGCTATGCTTGAGCGGGGATGGCGCCATGGCGTAAGGGTACACGACCATGCTCATGATGAGGTCAGTCCTCAGGTTCACGACGGGGCGTTATCTTCAGCGCAAGAGCTTCAAATTGCCGGTCAGCGACCGAACCCATTTCTCGGGCCCGTAGAAGCCCAAGCCGTCAATCGTCTCGTTCGAGAGCGCGCGCAGCGGAAATTCGGCGAGATAGTCCTCAAAGCGGTGGAGTCCCCTGGCGAATTGAGGAAAGGGGACCAAAACGGCGCCGCTCGCCAATGGCTGCGCGCGCGTCAGCAGTACGGACAGCGCTTCGGGCGTGGCTTGCAGAATTGGTACCGGACGGTTTGCACTGTGTGGGCAAGCTTACGGGGCGCGAATATCGCAACGTCAGGGCCGGCGACAGCCTCAGCGGCGTCTACAAGCGAATGCTCACGCTCAGTAGCGGACGGTACGCGCTGATCGAGCAGTCGCGCGAATTCGTCCTGGTGCCCTGGCGGCCGGTTCTGGAGCGCGCGCGTGGCCAACTCGTCAGCGGCAGCGTCGGCGGAGAGGGCATTTCCTGGTCGATCGGAATGAAGCGCGGCATCGGACGCTAGTCCAGAGCCTCTCCGACTTCGACGCGGCTAGCCGGGTGCAAGTCCGACCCTGTATCGCTGCGCAAGGCGCCAGAACCAGTCCTGATCGAGGTTGGTCTGTCGATCGATTTCTCTGACTGAGCTGAGTGCGCGATCGAACAGCGCATAGCAGAGACCTTCGTCGTCGTGGCGGGCGTAATAGGCGATGCCATCGGGATTGAGCGGATGGCTGAAAAGCGCCTTCGACCAGGCCTGCGGCACGTCGTAAGGCAGTCCGCCATGCACCAGCTCGGCGGTCGCGCCGAGAATGGCGAGGGAGGGGCCGGCCAGTCTGACCAGCGAAAGATCTGCCGTGATCTTGAGGCGAGCATAGGCCTTGCGACGGAGCAGGCTGGGGTCGAGCAGCGTCCGTCCCGGCACGCGGAGGAACGTCTCCGCGAAGGCGCCAAAAGGCTCTCGGGCGGCATAGAGAACGCCATAGCTCCCGTCGGGCGCATTCAGCCGGCCGAGACGCGATGTATCGAAGAAGATTGGATCGTACCCGGCGGTGTAGAACCGGTGAACGACCGTACCCGCCCGCAGCCGGACCTGGCGGGGACGGCGACGATCGAGATCGTCCGGCGGCAGCGGAGCGCTCACGCGCCTTGCTGAGCCATGCGCCGGGCGGCCTCGACCACAAGTTCAACCTTGCCTTCCCTCAGGAGGTCGATCGGCTTGCGGCCACCCAACCGGTCGTCAGGCTGGGCGAGGAAGTTCAGAACCGTCCAGGGGTTGTTGGTCGGCAGCGCCTCCTGGACGGACTTGAGACCTTCGACGACGGTCCCGTCGACGTTGAACTGAAGCGTCGGAAAGCTTCGGTGGTTGCTGGGACCCGGTACCGCAAGGAGGCTGCCTTCCTGCACGCGCTTGTCGACGGCCTGCCGGGAGATGCCCCGCAGGAGCGTTCTGACCTGGTCCAGATCATACGCACCGCCGGATCGCCGAAGATCCTCCTGCGCAATGCGGACGCCCTCGAGAACGGCGAGCGCGCGGGCATTGGGCGCGAATGCGTCCTTGTTGACGACAGCGGTTTTCTTCGCCGCCTCGGAGAAGAACCGGAATGCTTGCCCCGTTAGTTGCTTGTTCTGCTCACGCACCTTCTGCAGTGCGGTCACGCTTTTGGAAACGATGGCGACCTGCGCGTCGGCAGGAAGCGCGAGGCTCTTCAGGGCCGCGGGTTTCTGCTTAAGTACCATCATCACACCGTCCTCGTGGACGGACAGATCCTCGGTACCGGAGGGCTTTGACTGTGCCTTGGACATGAGCTGAACTCCGCCTTCAATATCGGTATCGAATGCAACCTTGTCAACTTTGACAAACCACAACAGAGGTATTATAGTAGTATACTTGATCCGTGTACGAGATCGCTGCCATCGCGCAGCCCGTCGCGCGGCGATAGTGCTTTCGTCACCGTGCGCCCTTTTTCAGGCTGACGGTCGATGCGACCATCGACGTTGAAGGCACAAGCGGCCCTCGTTCGATTCGTTCATTCGCCGGTGTGCGCATGCGCGATCACCAATCCTGGGCAAGGCCGAACCAGTGATCCAGTTTGATCATGCCATTCACCTTCAATTGAGGAGCTTCCTCACCCACGCCGAGACTGCCGCGACAATGATCTTGCTTCGATGGGTTTGATCGAGCCGGATCTCGTTGCCGACGGCGATTTTTATTCAGGTTGAATGCGAGCCGTCATCCCGCTTTTCAGCCGCGCTCGTTGCGAGCGTCGAGTGGGGCGGACAATGTTTCCGGCAAAAATCTACGTCGGTCAGATCACCGTTGTCTTCGGCATCGTCATCGCGTCGACATGGGGAGCGACGCAATGGACGGCGGCGGCGCTCGGATTTCAGGCGCGGCTTGGCGCGCCGTGTTCGCCATTAGCGGCTATCCGGTCTACCTGCCCTGGCGATTGTTCGAATGGTGGTTCGCCTATGAGCCCGAGATATTTGAGGAGGGCGGGGCTATCGCCGCGGCTGGCGGCATTGCGGGCGCGCTGTTTGCAATCTTGAGCGCCTTCAGTACGGCCGCTTTGGATCGGCGAGGGGGGCGGCCGACTCGCGCATGTCTTGAATGTGCAGATCAATGATGTCGCCGAAGGTCTTCGCTTTTACGGCAGCGCGCGGTTTGGGTGACCCGCTACGATCAATATTGCGCTCCACGTCGAGCGCCCATTCCTCGCCGTCCTTGCGGCGGCGAAAGGTCTCTGCCACATAACGGTTCTTGCGGCGAACTTGGACCCGCCAGTTCCCTGACGGCAACTGAGTGAAGGTGGCCATGGTCGTGTGCTTTTCCCAAACGGTGTGCGATACGTGTGCGTCGAGAGGTCAAAACGGGTACAAACGTGTGCAAATTCAGCAAATTTGGCGGGTACTCGTTCTTGTTACATCCCATTGAGAGCTTAAGGTAAATCATTGGAATCGCAAGACTATCTCTTTTCTGTGGCACCCATGATGGACTGGACCGACCGGCATTGCCGGGTCTTCCATCGGCTGATGTCGCGGCGGGCGCGGCTCTATACGGAGATGCTGACGACCGGCGCCATTATCCACGGCGACCGGGCACGGCTGCTCGGCTTCGATGCCAGCGAGCATCCGGTGGCGTTGCAGCTCGGCGGTTCCGACCCGCGCGATCTGGCGACCGCCGCAGGGATCGGCGAGCAGTTCGGTTACGACGAGATCAATCTCAATGTCGGCTGTCCCTCCGATCGGGTGAAGGATGGCCGCTTCGGCGCCTGCCTGATGGCCGAGCCCGCGCTGGTCGCCGAAGGCGTTGCGGCGATGAAGCGCGCGGTGCGGATTCCCGTCACAGTGAAATGTCGGATCGGCATCGACGACCAGGATCCGGAAGTCGCGCTCGATACGCTGGCGCGCGCCGTGATTGCCGCGGGCGCGGCCGCGCTCGTCGTGCACGCGCGCAAGGCCTGGCTCAACGGATTGTCGCCGAAGGAGAACCGCGACATCCCGCCGCTCGACTACGATCGGGTCTATCGCCTCAAGGCGGCGTTGCCGGATGTGCCAATCATCATCAACGGCGGCATCACGAGCCTCGCCGAAGCGAAGCAGCATCTGGCGCATGTCGATGGCGTGATGCTGGGGCGGGCGGCCTATCAGGAGCCGTGGCGGCTGCTCACCGTCGATTCCGAGCTGTTCGGCGAGACTGCGCCGCACGTGACGATGAAGGACGTGTTCGCGGCGATGCTGCCCTATATCGAGCGGCGGCTTGCCGAAGGCACGCGACTGCATTCGATCACGCGGCATTTCGTCGGCGCCTTCCATGGCGTCCCGGGCGCGCGTGCGTTCCGCAGGCACCTCGCGGAGAACGGCGTTCGGCCGGGGGCTGACATCGATGTGCTGCGCGAGGCGATCGCATGCGTCGACGATCGCACGCCGGCGGCGGTCGCGGCCTGAGGGCGATCGTTATGGCTTGCGCTGACGCCGCGTGACGTCTTGTGCGACCTTCAGGAAATTGAACAGATGCGGCATCCGGTTGTCGCGCCGGTAGTTCAGCGACAGCGCAGTGCCCGGATTGTGTCCCTCATAGGCGCGGTAGGCGACGCCGGGTCGCTCTGCCTCCGAGACCGATTTCGGCACCAGCGCGATGCCGACGCCGACCGACACCAGGCTGATCGCGGTCTGATAGTCCTGGGCCAGCACCTGCGATTTCGGAATGAAGCCTTCTTCGAGGCAGATATTGAGGATGTGGTCGGCGAAGCTCGGGCGCGGCTTGCGCGGGTAGAGGACGAACGTCTCGGCCTTCAGCGCCGCCAGCCGCGGGACCTTTTGCTCGAGCAGGGGCGAAGTGTCAGAGAGCGCGAGGATCAGCGGCTCCTGCAGCAGCGGCTCGGACTTCAGCTCCTCGTCGTCGAGCGAGGGGCGGGCGATGGCGATATCGATCTCGCGCTGGATCACCGCGCGCTTCTGCTCGGCGTTGTTCATCGCCGAAAGCGCGAGCTCGACGTCAGGATAGGCCGAACGAAACGCCTGGATCACGCTTGGCAGCACGCCATAGGTCGCCGATCCGACGAAGGCGACGCGCAGGTGCCCGGAAAAGCCTTCGCCGATCCGCTTGATCTCGCGGTGCGTGCGGTCGAGCCGCTCCAGCACGTCGCGCGCACGTTCCAGAAGAACGCTGCCGGCCTGGGTCAGCCGGATCTGGCTGCGGCTCCGGTCGATCAGCATGACGCCGAGATCGCTCTCGAGTTGCGCAATCTGCCGGCTGAGCGGCGGCTGCGCGATCGCGAGCCGCGATGCGGCACGGCCGAAATGCAGTTCTTCGGCGACGGCGACGAAATAGACCAGCCGCCTGAGATCCATGACATCGTCGCGATCGGGCACGGCTAGCCGAACGCTTGCTCGCGCGCTTCCGCGGAAGCGGCGGAAAAATCCTGCCGGGTTCGATATCGCGTGGTCATGTGCTCACGATCGAGACGACGGTTCCGACGCGAAGACTGGGCGTGGGCCCGTGGATTGTCAATTGTCCGCGGGAACGACGCCATCCGGCTAGTCCTTCCGGGCGAAGGCGCGGATCTTGTCCTCGTCGACCTCTACGCCGAGACCGGGGCCGTCAGGGGCGCAGATTTCGAACTCGTCGAATCTGATCGGCTTGACGACCAGATCCTCCACCAGGATTCGCGGACCAAAATGTTCGGTGCCCCATTCGAGCCTGGGCATGGTGGCGAAGGCGGCGAGATGCGCCGCCGCGCCGATGCTGCTCTCCAGCAGGCAGCCGCCATAAAGCTCGAGGCCGTGCGCGCTGGCGACCGCCGCGGCGCGCTTCATCTCGAACAGGCCGCCGCTCTTGACGAGCTTCAGCGAGTAGACGCTGCCGCAGCCCATCGCGCCCGCGCGCGCGATTTCCTCCTTGGTGAAAGCCGCTTCGTCCACCAGCAACGGGATCGAAGTGCGGGCCGCGACCCGCGCCATCGCTTCCAGTTGTAGCGCCGACACCGGTTGTTCGATCAGGGCAACATCCAGCTCCTCCAGCGCGGGCATGAAACGGATGCATTCGGCCTCGGTCCAGCCCTGGTTGACGTCGACGATCAGGCGCACCTCATCGCCGAGACCGGCGCGCAGCGCCTGCAACCGCTTCAGATCGACCTGCGGGCGGTTGAAGCCGAACTTGATCTTGAACTGGCGGTGTTCGCGGCGCCGCAGCTTCTCTTTCGCTTCTTCCACCTCCTGGCTGCTGTCACCCGAGGCCAGCGCCCAGATCACCTCCATGCGTTCGCGCACGGCGCCGCCGAGCAGCACGCTGGCGGGCAGGCCCAGCGTCTTGCCGGTGGCGTCGAGCAGGGCGGACTCGATGGCGCCCTTGGCGGCGAAATTGCGGGTGGCGGCCTTGCTCATGCGCAAGGCATTGGCTTCGAAGGCGAGCGCAGGCTGTCCGAGCAGCGCCGGCGCCAGATAATTCGTGACCGCGGCGTTGATCGACTCCACGCTCTCCTCGGCCCAGCGCGGCCCGCCGAGCGTCGAGGCTTCGCCGATGCCCGTCACGCCGTTATCGAGCAGGACGCGCACCAGCACGTAACCCTGATGCGTGACTTCCGTGTTCGAGAGCTTGTGCCGGCGGCGGGTCGGTGCCTCCACGATGGTCGCGCGGATGCTGCGGATCGCAGTGTCCTTCGCGTGAGCCTGCACGCGCTCCACGGGCTCGGCGATTTCGATCACGGCACGACTCATATGTCCTCGCAGGTCAGTTCAGAGTGAGCCCTGCCAGGCTGATGGGCCTGGCAGGACGTAACGGGTCTTACTCGGCCGCGACGAGCCGTTCGACGGCGGCTTTCTTGAGCTTGAAGTCGAAGTTGAGAACCAGATCGGTGTCGGCGCCGGCGGGGGCCTTGGCGAACTTGCCGATCAGGCTCTGCTTCACGGCGAACACCGAGTCGTTGTCGAGATACTTGGTCTCGGAATCGTAGATCTGCGAGATCAGCGATTGATAGCCGTCCTTCGAAAGCATGAAATGGATGTGGCCAGGACGCCAGGGATGGTGGCCCATATATTTCAGCAGCTCGCCGCCGGCGCCGTCATAGGGGATCGGATAGGGCTCGGGGCGGAGCGCCATGAAGGCATACTCGCCGTTGGCCTCGGTCGTGAAGCGTCCGCGCAGATTGTAGGCCGGCTGTTCCGGATCCTGCAGGTCGTAGAGGCCGTTCGGCGCGTCTTCCCAGACGTCGATCGTGACGCCCTCGATCGGCCGCCCCGCGGTGTCGCTGATGCGCCCTGAGACCTTGACGGTCTGCGCGTTGTCGAACGTCTTCTTGATGATGGAGGCGCCCTTGGGCAGCACCGGCGGGTTTTCCCGGTAGAACGGTCCGAGCACGGTCGACTCGCTCTCGCCGTCGGTGACCCGATGATCGAGCATGTCGACCAGCACCTCGACGCCGAGGATGTCGGCGATCAGGATGAACTCGTTGCGCTTCTCGTCCGAGATGTCGCCGGCGCGGCGCAGGAATTCGCATGCGGCGAACCACTCGGCGAAGGTCAGGTCGACCTCCTTGCAGAAGTCGTGCATGTGGCGGATCAGGCTCGTCATGATCTGCCGGTTGCGATCCGGAATGTCCTTGGAGAGCGCGGCGATCACGTGGTCGGTGATGGTGTCCTTGTTGACGTTCAGCATGGTCGTTCCTCCTTTTTTTTGCAGTTTCCTCAAACTTGCATTCCCGTTCTCGGGAATATCGGTTGCTGGTCTCACCAGACAAATTCGTAAGCGGCATTCTCCAGCGTCGCGGGTGCAGGGTGCGGATCGGCAAGGCCGCCGAAGCGGCCGCGGCAGAACAGCAGCGGCTTCTTGCCGGGCTCCAGCGCCATCTCGCGAACATGGCCGAGGAAGATGGTGTGGTCGCCCGCGACGATCTCATCGGCGAGATCGGTCACGAAATACGCTGCCGCGTTGGCGATGACGGGCAACTCGTTGCGGCGCTCGAACACGTCACAGAGGTCGAGCTTGGGCTTGCCGGCGAAATGCCAGGCGAGATCCTCCATGCCCTCGGCGAGGATGCTGACCGCAAAGCGGCCGGTGTTCTGGATGTTGCACAGCATCTTCGCGCTCTTCGCGATCGAGATCGCGACCAGCGGCGGATCGAGCGAGACCGACATGAAGGCGTTGGCCGTCATGCCGTGATCGCGGCCCTCGCAATGTGTCGTGATGATGGTGACGCCGGTGCCGAACTGGCCACAGGCATAGCGCAACTCTCGCGGATCGATGGCGGTCATTGGCTTGCGACCTCGAGTTGGGCCAAACCGGATCGGTTGGCCGGTGGCGCGGTCACGATATCCCGCCAGTTTTCCAGCGTCGCCGCGGTGGCGGCAAGGCCGGATCGTCGCAAGGCGCGAATCCGGCTGCTGGAGACGATCTCGCCATTGCCGCAGCGCACCGGCGGCAGGATGCGGGTGTTGAAGTGCTGCCGCAACAGCAGCGCGGTGCCGCCCTTGCAGGACCCGAAGCGGAAATCCTCGCCGACGATGACTTCGCGTGGTCGCAGAAGCTGCAATTCGGCGAGGAAATCGAGCGCGGTGCGCCGGACGTAGATCTGGTTGAAATCGGCGACGACGACGTGGTCAGGCGCGAATGTTGCGATGCGCTCGAGTTTTTCGCGAAGCGAAATCAGCGGCTTGGCCTGGCCGAAATACACTTTTGGCGGCGGATCGAAGGTGTAGACCACGGCTGCAATGCCGCGGCGCCGCGCTGCCGCGATGGTCTGCCGCAGCAGCTCCTGATGGCCGCGGTGGACGCCGTCAAATGCGCCGATGGTCACGACGCAGGCGTCGAGGGCCAATTTCCCATCGCGATGGAAAGCGACAGCGCTGCTGTCAAAACCCTTGCCCATGGTTCGCTCCCTTGCCGTGCTGCATCAGCTGCGGCTTGCGCCGGCCGAACGATCCCTGCCGTCCGGTCCGTGCCATCGAGTCATAGCCCGAGCCAGGCCGGTCTGCGCGGTATCGTGTGATACCTTTCGCCCGCTTCGGGTGAGCGCGTAGCGTTTCCTCCGATGTCACGCCGTCCAAGAGCGTGACGAGATGGTCTTAAGGCCGGTGTGGCAACGCCGCCGGTCCAGCGACACAAGCGGAGGAGAAACCCATGACTACAGCAGCAGCCCTGCGGGCCGACGTGCCAGCGTCGACCACCAGCGTCTATACCGGTGCGGAATTCCTGGACAGCATCCAGGATGGCCGGGAAATCTACATCTACGGCGAGCGCGTCAAGAACGTCACCCAGCATCCAGCCTTCCGCAATTCGGCGCGGATGGTGGCGCGCTGGTACGACCGTTTCCATGAGAAGAAGGATCAGATCGGCGTCCTGACCGACACCGGCTCGGGACAGCTGACCCATCCGTTCTTCCTCGGCTCGAAGACGGCCGACGACCTCGTCAAGGGCCGCGATGCGATTGCCGAATTGCAGAAGGTTGCGTTCGGCTGGATGGGCCGCTCGCCGGACTACAAGGCGTCGTTCCTCGGCACGCTGGGGGCGAATTCAAGCTTCTATGGCGATTACGCCGGCAATGCGAAAAAGTGGTATGCCCGGACCCAGGAGCGTCTCGACTTCTGGAATCATGCCATCGTCAATCCGCCGATCGATCGCGACCGCGCCATCGAGGAGGTGCGTGACGTCTTCATGCATGTCGAGAAGGAGACCGACGCCGGCCTGATCGTTTCGGGCGCGAAGGTGGTCGCGACCGGCTCGGCGCTGACGCACTACAATTTCATCGCCCACTACGGCATTCCGATCAAGGACAAGTCGTTCGCGCTGATCTTCACGGCGCCGATGGATGCCAAGGGCATCAAGCTGATTGCCCGCTCGTCCTACGAATTCACCGCGGCGGCGACCGGCTCGCCGTTCGACTATCCTCTGTCCAGCCGCTTCGACGAGAACGACTCGATTCTCGTGTTCGACAAGGTGCTGGTGCCCTGGGAGAATGTCTTCATCTATGGCGACGCCGACAAGATCAACCAGTTCTTCCCGGCCTCGGGCTTCATCCCGCGGTTCACGCTGCACGGCGTGACACGGCTTGCCGTCAAGCTCGACTTCATCGCCGGCCTGTTCTCGATGGCCGTCGAGGCGACCGGGTCGAAGGATTTTCGCGGCGTGCAGACGGCGGTGGGCGAGGTGATCGCCTGGCGCAATCTGTTCCACGGCATTGCCGATGCGATGGTGAAATCGCCGATCGCCTGGCAGGGGACCGATGGCTACAATCTGCCGAATCTGAACTACGGGCTGGCCTATCGCGTGTTCGCACCGATGGCCTATCCGCGGATCAAGGAATTGATCGAGCGTCATGTGGCGAGCGGCCTGATCTATCTGCCGTCGAGCTCGGCCGATCTGGAGAGCGAGGCGATCCGGCCCTATCTCGACCGCTTCGTGCGCGGCTCCAACGGCTATGCCGCGATCGACCGGATCAAGCTGCTGAAGCTGCTCTGGGACGCGGTCGGCTCCGAGTTCGGCGGCCGGCATGAGCTCTACGAGCGCAACTATGCGGGCAATTACGAGAACCTGCGCGTCGAGACGCTGATGGCCGCGAGCGCCACCGGCGACCTCGGCGCCATGCAGGATTTCGTGCGCAATTGCATGAGCGACTACGACGTCTCCGGTTGGACGGCGAAGGACCTCGTCAACCCCGACGACATCAACCTCGTCAGCCGCGGTCTGGTGCAGGGCTGACGATTTGTTAGACGGATCAATGGAGCCGCCACAAGTTGCGTGGCGGCTCCACGCTGTTCCATCTTGTTGCAGAAGGGGTTCACTTGTCATGCTGTTCCACGTCGAAATGGATGTGCGGGTTTCGCACGATCTCCCGGTCGAGAAGGTCGACGCGCTGAAGGCGGCGGAACGCGTCCGTGCCATGGAGCTGCAGCGTACCGGGGCCTGGCGCCATCTGTGGCGGGTGGCCGGGCGCTACGCCAATGTCAGCATCTTCGACGTCTCCGGCGCGCAGGAATTGCACGACATCCTGTCCAGCCTGCCGCTGTTTCCGTTCATGGAGATCCAGGTCACGCCGCTGTGCCGGCACCCGTCGTCGATCCACGACGACGACCGGTAGTGGTGGAGTAGGCGCCGTCGCGCTAGTCGACGGCCGTGCGCGCGCGCCGGTGGCGGCTTGAGGTGTTGATGCTGCCGGTGACATCGGGGTAGCCGGTCAGGCTCAGCGTGTCGGCGCGAACGCCCCAGCTCTCGAGCCGGTCGAGGAAGCTCATGCCGAGCAGGTTGGTCTTCATCTGCCCGCGCTGCACCACCAGCGCCGGCACCGATTTCTCGACCAGCTTGCCGACCGCGAGCCGGTCGAGCGTCAGCCGCGCCGCCTTGGTGTGACCGCCGGCGGTCTCGAGGTCGACATTGTATTCGAGCATATCGATCGGCAGCCCGATCGCTTTCGCGGTTTCCCAGGTCAGCACGACCGAGGTCGCGCCGGTGTCGATCACCATCGGGGCGCTGACGCCGTTGATCTTGGCGCGGAACGCGAACTCGCCACCCTGGCCGCGCGCGATCTGCACGGCGGGGGCGGAGCTGGAGGTCGAGGCTGAGGCGGTGATGCTGCGGCCGAAGATCTGGGTCAGATTCTCCCTGGCGCGGGCGATCTGCTCGGGGTCGCCATAGGCAACGACGGCGCCGGCGGTTGCCATCAGCAGCACGATGACGAGGAGGATACGGGTCACGGCGCCACTCCCGCCGCAACGCCGATCACGCGCGCTTCGGACGCGGCTCCATGCGCTCGAGCCCAGCCTCGGCCATGCGCGCCGGCAACGTCGCCATCACCGATAGCCGCTCCGCGCGGTCCATCTTGTGCCAGCGCGCGATCTCCGGAAGCGTGCGGCCACAGCCGAAGCAGAGCTTCGTCCTGGGGTCCATCATGCAGACTGCGATACACGGCGTCTCTGAGCTCATTGTTCAAGTGTTGAACGGTTTCGGCGGCCGGTGCAAGCCGGTTGACATGGGATGCTGCATCACGCCTCGGCATTTTGTCGCGAGCATGGTCCTGGCGCGAACGCCTTGGGTTTGTTGCCAAAGCGTTTTCGAGCGAAGTGGATACCGGTTCGCGTAGAGAGAGCGCGTCAGAACCAAGATCTGGAGCCCCGTTCCGAATCGATCGGAACGGAAAGGGCTCTATCGATAACTGCGTCACGATCTTCCGCGACATGCTCTACAATCCGGTGCCGGCACTCATGATCGACTTGCGGCGCACGCGCTTCCGGTCGGCGCCCATCGCGGGCTCGACGGGCTCCGGCGGCTGCATCGGCGGCGCTTCTTCCGCCATCGGCGCCAGCGCGCTCATCACCCGTTCCGGCGGCAAGGTGACGATCACTTCGGTGCCGATGCGCAGCTTCGACTTCAGCGTGAAGGTGCCGCCATGCATGTCGATCAGGCTTTTCGCGATCGGCAGGCCAAGGCCCGCGCCCTGTTCCGCCGACTTGATCGAGTTGGAGCCCTGGCCGAAGGAGGCCAGCACGACCGGGATCTCGTCCTCGGCGATGCCACTTCCGGTGTCCTTGACGCTCAGATATTGCCCGCCCGACGCGGTCCAGCCGACCTTCAGCCAGATTTCGCCGCCCTGCGGGGTGAACTTGATCGAGTTGGAGAGCAGGTTGAGCACGACCTGGCGGATGGCGCGCTCGTCGCCCCAGATCCTCGGCATGCCGTGCTCGAACACCTCGTGGATGGTGATGCCGCGGCTGGAGGCGCGCAGCTTCAGGAGATGGTGGCAATCGGCGACGACATGCACCAGCGCCACGGCCTCCTCGTTCAGCTCGTAGCGGCCGGCTTCGATGCGCGACAGGTCGAGGATCTCGTTGATGAGATTGAGCAGATGCACGCCGGAATTATGGATGTCGGCGGAATATTCCTTGTAGACCGGCACGGTGTGCGCGCCGAAAATCTCGCTCTTCATCACCTCGGAGAAGCCGAGGATCGCATTGAGCGGCGTGCGCAGTTCGTGGCTCATCTGGGCGAGGAAGCGCGACTTGGCGACGTTGGCGGACTCGGCGCGGTGCCGCGCCTCGTCCGAGATCGCCTTGGCCTGTTCCAACTCGCCGATCAGCGCATCCTTTTCGGCGCGGGCCTCCAGCGTCGCCAGCGTGGTCGAATGCAGGCGGTGCGCGAGCAAGGCGAAATAGCCTTCGGCCGCAAGCGCCAGCAGCGCCAGCACGTAATTGTCGAACGCGCCATTGAGCACGAGGTCGAGCGCGATCCCGACCGTCACCGGAACCGTTGCCGCAAGGGCCGCGATCGGCAGGCTCGCGGCCAGCATGCTGGAGACCGCGATCACCAGCAGCATCAAAAACATCATCAGCGTGTTGGAGGCGAGATCGCGCCCGGCGGGGTGGATCAGGATCGCGGTCCAGCACAGGCCGTAGAGCAGGTCGAGCAGCACGAAGCGAGTCCGCCATTTGCGGGTGACCGCGACCGAGGTTGGTTCGGCGAGGAAGCGGGAACAACTGCGGATGATCGCGAGATGGACGCAGAGGATGCCGACTGTCCAGGCGCCGGCCACGATCGGCTTCATCCAGAGGCCAAACAGCACGCCGGTTGCCACCACGAGCAGCATCACGACGTAGGACGCCGAGATCCGGGTCTGGGCGTATTGACGGAGCAGTTCGGCGTCGAACGCCGGGCGGGTTCCACTGGTTGACGTTAACCGATCCCGCGCCTCGCGCACCCGCTGCGCGGCGACGCGCCGGCTGTTCACCGGCACCGTCACCTGAGGTCCTGCCGGAAGCGCTACAACTTCAGGCTTTTCTGCGGGATTACTCATCAACAACACAAATCCTGCCCACGAACCGCGCGGGCTTTTTGCATTGTCTATCTGTGACGCTAAATCATTAAGCGTTGCCTTAAAGAGCTAAGGAAAAGCGTAAACGGGGAGTTAAATTAACTTTTGCGCGGGGGTCCCGCTGTTGTGCGATGGCGGGCGCACACGCGCACGCCGGGTCTGACAATTCCATGTTGTCATGGCCGGGCTTGTCCCGGCCATCCACGTCTTGCTTTTCGTGGATCCAAAGACGTGGATGCCCGGGACAAGCCCGGGCATGACGAAATGGTGGGAAGTGTTACCGCTGCAGCCGCGCCAGCAGGCTCGACGTGTCCCAACGCTTGCCGCCCATCTTCTCGACCTCGGCATAGAACTGGTCGACCAGCGCGGTGGCGGGCAGGGTGGCGCCGTTGCGGCGGGCCTCCGCCAGCGCAATCGAGAGGTCCTTGCGCATCCACTCGACCGCGAAGCCGAAATCGTACTTGCCCTCGTTCATGGTCTTGTAGCGGTTCTCCATCTGCCAGGACTGCGCCGCGCCCTTGGAGATGGTCTCGATCACGGCGGCGACGTCGAGGCCGCTCTTCTTGGCAAAGTGGATGCCCTCCGACAGGCCCTGAACCAGACCGGCGATGCAGATCTGGTTGACCATCTTGGTGAGCTGGCCGGCGCCCGCCGGCCCGAGCAATTTGCACATCCGCGCGTAAGCGCCGGTGATGATCGGCTCGGCGCCCGCATAGGCGTCTTCGCTGCCGCCGCACATCACAGTCAGCACGCCGTTCTCGGCGCCGGCCTGGCCGCCCGACACCGGCGCGTCGACGAATTTGAAGCCGGCCTTGGTCGCGGCGGCATCGAGCTCGCGGGCGACCTCGGCGGAGGCGGTGGTGTGATCGACGAAGGTCGCGCCCTTCCTGATCCCGGCGAAGGCGCCGTCGGGGCCGATCGTGACCGCGCGCAGGTCGTTGTCGTTGCCGACGCAGCACATCACGAAATCCTGGCCTTCGGCGGCGGCCTTCGGGGTCGGCGCCGTCTTGCCGCCGAACTTGTCGGCCCATTCCTTCGCCTTCGCCGCGGTCCGGTTGTACACGGTGACCTCATGGCCGCCTTTTTTCACGAGGTGTCCCGCCATCGGGAAACCCATCACGCCGAGACCGAGGAAAGCGACTTTAGCCATATCTGTTACCTTGTGATTTGCCGTGGTGATCGCCCCTTGAGACCGCCGGAAAACGTCGCGGCGGGCAGGGCATTCCGTCCATGGAAGGAGCCGCACCATACCCCCTGTGCAGCGGAGGGCAACGGCCTTGGTGGGATGGCAGAAGGCGGTTTTGTGCTAGGATTGGGCCACCAACGAACTTCACAAAAAAGGGAGTGTATCGCATGGGCATGAGCGTCGGTGTGCTCGATCATTTCAATATCCGGACCCGGAATCTCTCCGCCACGGTGCGGTTCTATGAGGACATCCTGGGCCTGGAAAAGGGCGCGCGGCCGAACTTCGCGTTCCCCGGTGCGTGGATGTACAGCGAGGGCAAGGCGGTCGTGCATCTGGTCGATATTTCGGCGACCGACGAGGCACAAAAGCCTGACTCGGGCGTCGTCCATCACGTCGCCTTTGCCAGCCAGGGCTTCGATGGGATGCGGCAGCGGCTTCAGTCCAAGGGCATGGAATTCGACTCGCGCCAGGTTCCCGGCGGCGATCTCTGGCAGATCTTCGTCAACGACCCCAACGGGGTCATGATCGAGCTGAACTACGAGGCCGCCAAGGAAGGCGGCTCCGCCGCGCCGGCCGAGCGGCGGAACGACGTCGGAGCGAGGTAGCCTTTTGCGCTGCAACGCTCTATGGGTCGGTCTCTTGAACTTTCCAGGAGATGCGCGGTGAGCGTGACGCAGCAACAGGTCCTCGATTGCCTTGCCAAGGTGATGTCGCCACGCGGCACAGCCTTGACCAACGCCAATGTGCTGTCGGCGATCACGGTCACCGACGGCAAGGTGTTCTTCTCGATCAATGTCGACGCCGCGGAGGCCCGCGCCTGGGAGAGCGTGCGTGCGCAGGCCGAGAATGCCGTGCGCGCCATTCCCGGCGTCAGCGTCGCGATGATCGCGCTGACCGCCGAGCGCAAGGCGGGCGCTGCGGCACCGGCGCCGCGGCCGGCCGGCGGCGTCCCGCCGGCGTCCGCCCATCGCCATCCGCATCCGCCCGGCGGGCAATCGCCGATGGCCCGGCAGGCCGAGATCCCCGGCATCTCCGCCGTCATCGCCGTCGCCTCCGGCAAGGGCGGCGTCGGCAAGTCGACCACGGCGCTCAACCTCGCGCTCGGCCTGCGCGACCTCGGCCTGCGCGTCGGGCTGCTCGACGCCGACATCTACGGCCCGTCGGTGCCGCGGCTGACCGGCATCCGCGAGAAGCCGCAGCTCAATGACGACAAGAAGATGGTCCCGCTGCAGCGCTTCGGCCTGTCGATCATGTCGATCGGCTTCCTGGTCGAGGAGGACACCGCGATGATCTGGCGCGGGCCGATGGTGATGTCGGCGATCACCCAGATGCTGCGCGACGTCGCCTGGGGCACGCTCGACGTGCTCGTGGTCGACATGCCGCCCGGCACCGGCGATGCCCAGCTCACGCTGGCGCAGAACGTTCCGCTCAAGGGCGCCGTCATCGTCTCGACCCCGCAGGACCTCTCGCTGATCGACGCCCGGCGCGGGCTTGCGATGTTCAAGAAGGTCAGCGTGCCGGTGCTCGGCATCGTCGAGAACATGAGCTATTTCCAGTGCCCGCATTGCGGCACCCGCTCGGATATCTTCGGCCATGGCGGCGCCCGCCACGAAGCCGAGAAGCTGGGGGTGCCGTTCCTCGGCGAGATTCCCCTGCACATCGCGATCCGCACCGCCTCCGATGCCGGCAACCCGGTGGTCGAGAGCGAACCGGACGGCCCGCACGCGGCGATCTACCGCGCGATCGGCGGCAAGGTCCGTGAGCAGCTGCAAGGCGTCATCGCGGCTGCCTGAGCCTGCGCTGCTGGGCCGATTGGTCGCGAAGCGTCGGGAGCCCGGCGGGCTTTCTTCACAGGCCCGTGGCGTTTGGACGATTGCTGAATCGGTTCCGGCCTGTATGTTTATGCAGGAGTGGCCGAATCGTACCACCCTTCGATCAGCGGAAGGCGGCCACGGGTGAAACCAAACTGCGGGAAGGGGCCGTGAGGCGACCATCGACATGGCAGCATCACGCGAAGCAAACAAACAGCACCGCAAACATCTGACGCGGGAGAAGCGCGCAGAGGCCTCCCGGCTGGCATTCAACATGGCCAAGAAATCCGACTCGATCGGCGAGGCCGCCGAGGTGATCGCCAAGACGTATGGTGTCAGCAAGACAACCGCGCAAAGCTGGATCCGGCGCGGGCGGTATTTGGCTGATCAAGCCAAGAAGGCGCGGGCGACGACGCGGCGCTGATAGCTCCGGTAACCCGACGGTTGAGAGCGGGCCGGACGGTCCGCACGCGGCGATTTACCGCGCGGTCGGCGGCAGCTCCGCGGCCACCTGCCAGGCGTCATCGTCGCTGCCTGAAGGCGCATTTTCCGGCTGATTTCCAGCCTCATCAGACTTTCGTTTAATTGGCGCGGTCATGCCATTGTCGCGTTTCCGTGACGCCGCCTTCCGTGTTAAAGGGCCGACCCAGAGCGCCTCGGCAAGCCTTTCACGCGGCTGCCGGAGAACTGCTTGCGGTCACTGGGAAACGCCCCTGAAGGAGAAGTCTTACGATGAAGCGTCGTGATTTTTTGAAAGTTTCTGCGGCCGGTGCTGCCGCGACGGCGGTTGCCGCGCCGGCGATCGCGCAGTCCTCGCCTGAAATCAAGTGGCGCCTGACCTCGAGCTTCCCGAAGTCGCTGGACACCATCTATGGCGGTGCCGTCGAGCTGTCGAAGTACGTCGCCGAAATGACCGACAACAAGTTCCAGATCCAGGTGTTCGCGGCGGGCGAAGTCGTCCCCGGCCTGCAGGCGCTGGACGCGACCTCCAACGGCACGGTCGAGATGTCGCACACCGTCGCCTACTACTATGTCGGCAAGGACCCGACCTTCGCGATCTACGCGTCGGTGCCGTTCGGTCTCAATGCCCGCATGCAGAACTCCTGGTGGTATCAGGGCGGTGGCCAGGAGCTCGGCAACGAGTTCTTCAAGAAGTTCGGCGTGATCGGTTTCCCGACCGGCAACACCGGCACCCAGATGGGCGGCTGGTTCCGCAAGGAGATCAAGACCGTCGCCGACATGTCGGGCCTGAAGATGCGCATCGGCGGCATTGCCGGCCAGGTGCTGCAGAAGGTCGGCGTGGTGCCGCAGCAGCTCGCCGGCGGCGACATCTATCCGGCGCTCGAAAAGGGCACCATCGACGCGGCCGAGTGGGTCGGTCCCTATGACGACGAGAAACTCGGCTTCCAGAAGGTCGCCAAGTACTACTACTATCCGGGCTTCTGGGAAGGCGGTCCGACCGTGCACTCCTTCGTCAACCTGGAGAAGTGGAACGCGCTGCCGAAGAACTACCAGGCGATCCTGGCCAACGGCGCCGCCAACGCCAACAGCTGGATGGCCGCGCGCTACGACATGCAGAACCCCTCCGCGCTGAAGCGGCTGGTTGCCGGCGGCACGCAGCTGCGTCCGTTCACCAACGAGGTGCTCGAGGCCTGCCTCAAGGCGACCAACGAGCTGTGGGGTGAAATCTCGGCCAAGAATGCCGACTTCAAGAAATCGATCGAGGCCATGCAGGCGTACCGCTCCGACCAGTATCTGTGGTGGCAGGTCGCCGAATACACCTTCGACAGCTTCATGATCCGCTCGCGCACCCGCGGCTGATCGGCGTCTAGCCTTTTGGACGAGCGTTCGCGCGACGCGAACGCATTGCCCGGCCTCCGCAAGGAGGCCGGGTTTTTTGCGTCTGGCATTCGTGAAGGGGATGCTCCATGCTCGCATCCGAAGCCTCGGCACGAAGGCGGCGTGTGATCGGTCACCGGTCATGACGGCAAAAAGAAAAGCGGCGCGACGATCGAAAGCAGTCGACGCTCGGACAACACAATCGAACAGGGCAGGATTCAAATGAAGCGAAGAGATTTCATCAAGGTCACGGGTCTGGGCGTCGCCGGCGCCGCCACGGTCGCAGCTCCCGCGATCGCGCAGTCGATGCCGGAGCTCAAGTGGCGCTTGACGACGAGCTGGCCGAAGTCGCTCGACACGCTGCACGGCGGCGCCGAGCTGATGGCGAAGGCGGTCGGTGAAGCCACCGACAACAAATTCCAGATCCAGACCTTTGCCGCGGGCGAGATCGTGCCGGGCCTGCAGGTGCTCGACGCCGTGCAGAACGGCACCGTCGAGATGGGGCACACCGCGCCCTATTATTATTTCGGCAAGGACCCGACCTTCACCTTCGGCTCGGCGGTGCCGTTCGGGCCCAACATGCGCCTCAACCAGGCCTGGTTCATGCTGGGCGGCGGCAAGGACCTGCTCAACGAGTTCTACAAGAGCTACAACGTCACCTCGCTGCTCGCCGGCAACACCGGCTGCCAGATGGGTGGCTGGTTCCGCAAGGAGATCAACAGCGTCGACGATCTCAAGGGCCTCAAATTCCGCATCGGCGGCTTTGCCGGCAAGGTGATGCAGAAGCTCGGCGCGGTGCCGCAGCAGCTCGCCGGCGGCGACATCTATCCGGCGCTCGAGAAGGGCACCATCGATGCGGCCGAGTGGGTTGGTCCCTACGACGACGAGAAGCTCGGCTTCTACAAGGTCGCGCCGAACTATTACTTCCCCGGCTGGTGGGAAGGCGGCCCCATGCTGGTGGCGATGATCAATCTCGACAAGTGGAACGCGCTGCCGAAGCATTATCAGTTCGTGCTCGAGCAGGCCGGCCATCTCGCCAACAACTGGATGATGGCGCGCTACGACCAGGCCAATCCGATCGCACTGAAGAAGCTGCTCGCGGTCGGCACCAAGCTGCGTCCGTTCCCGCCTGCGGTGATGGAAGCTTCCTTCAAGGCCGCCAAGGAGCTGCATGCCGAGGTTTCCGCGACCAACGCCAACTTCAAGAAGGTCTATGACTCGCTGACCTCGTTCTCCAACAACGGCTATCAATGGTTCCAGGTCGCCGAGGTCGGCTACGACAATTTCATGGCGCGCCATTCGCAGGCGTGATTGCTGCGAGCTGGACAGGAAATCAGCCTCGGAGCGAAAGCGCCGGGGCTTTTTCCATGCCGCGATCGCGGCCCGGCGCGACGCGGCTTGCGAAGACGCATGACCGCCGGTCGCTGGCCGTGGCGGCAGCTGCCAGTTCTCGATCTCCGGGCGCGAACGCGCAATCCGTTATGTTATCATGGCTAGCTGACGTCAGCCTTACACGGGCGCAATCACAGGCGCCTGGCGTAGATTTTGATTGCAGCGGGGAGGCGGTATCTGTTTTTCAGGGCAGTAACACGAGCTGGAGCAACATGCGCTTGTGTCGCCATCGAGACGTCACCTTCGCATGCGTCTTGTTTTGACGACAGCAAGCAGAAGATCGATTGAATGAAGTCAGGATTGCTGCGATGCGCCTTCTGATCGTCGAGGACAATGTCGAGCTCTCGCGGCTGCTCGCCAGCGGGCTGATGGCGGCGGGATATGAGTCCGATGTCGTCAACAGCGTTGCCGAGGCGCGCGATGCGCTGCGCAGCGTCAGTTATGCCGCCATGATCCTCGATCTCGGTCTGCCCGACGGCGATGGCTTGTCGGTGTTGTCGGAGCTTCGCCGCAAGACCGATCCGCTGCCGGTCCTGGTGCTGACCGCGCGGGGCGGCCTGCAGGATCGGGTCAGCGGCCTGCGCAGCGGCGCGGACGACTATCTGGCGAAGCCGTTCGCGCTGGAGGAGCTGGTGGCGCGGCTCGAAGCCATCCTGCGCCGGCCCGGCCAGCTGCTCGGCTCCTCGCTGAAGCTCGCCAATCTGGTCTACGACACCGAGAGCAAGCAGGTGTTCGTCGACGGCGCTCCGCACGTGTTCTCGGCGCGCGAGACGTCGGTGCTGGAGATCCTGTTGCGACGGCAGGGGCGGGTGGTGCCGAAGAAGAATGTCGAGGACCACATCTTCGGCCTGTCCGGCGAGGTCGCCTCGAACGCGGTCGAGGTCTACGTGTCGCGGCTGCGCAAGCTGCTCACCGAGCACCGCGCCAGGGTCATCATTCATACCATTCGGGGCGTCGGTTATCTGATGGCGGAGGAGAAGTAGGCGTGTTCCGCTTCAAGTCGCTGACGTCGCGGATCGTGTTCCTGCACATCGTGGCGGTCGCGGTCGCGGCGATCTTCCTGCCGCTGCTGCTGCTGTGGCTGTTGAATTCGGAGATCAATCAGCTGCATCGCGAAGCGATGCGCGACCAGGCCGCCGATCTCGGCCAGAACCTCTCGGTCGATGCCGCGGGCAAGGTGCAACTCAACCTGCCGGACAGCCTGAAGGGACTCTATTCCGACGCCTATGGCCGCTACCGCTACGACATCTACGATGCCGACGGTCACCTGCTGTTTTCGTCGCATCGCGAGGCGCCGCGACTGCCGGCGTCCGCCAACCGGATTTCCGGTGCCAGCGTCACCAAGCTGCTCGGCGGCCAGACGCTGCGCATCCTGGTCGCCGAGGACCTGTCGCATCGCGACGTCATCATCGACGACATCGTCTCCAATTTCTTTCGGCGGGTCGGCTGGATCACCATCCCGATCCTTCTGATCCTGCTTGCCACCGACATCCTGATCTTCCGCCGCGCGGTGACACCGCTGTTGCGGGCCTCGGAGGAGGCGAGAAGCATCGGGCCGGCAAGGACCGATATCCGCCTCCCGACGGAGGGGATTCCAAGCGAGATCCTGCCGCTGGTGACCGCCGTCAACCAGGCGTTCGATCGCCTTGAGGAAGGCTTTCACGTGCAGCGCCAGTTCACGGCCGATGCCGCGCATCAGCTGCGCACGCCGCTTGCGATCCTCAGGACCCGAATCGAAACGCTCGATGCGGCCAAGGGGACCAGGGAGCTGCATGCCGACATCGAGAGCATGAGCCGCATCGTCAGCCAGCTGCTCGAGATCGCCGAGCTCGACACGCTGGTGCTGGATCCCGGCGAGACCGCGGATTTGCGCGCGGTGTGCGCCGAGGTGGTCGGCTCGATCGCGCCCTACGCGCTGGCGCAGCGGAAAGATATCGCGTTGCGCGGCACCGACAGTCCGGTGCAGGTCAGGGGCAATGCGGAGATGCTGCAGCGGGCCATCTTCAATCTGGCGGAGAACGCCATCAAGTACACCGCCGAGAGGACTTCGGTCGATGTCGAGGTGCACGACAACGGTTCGGTGCAGGTGCGCGACTGCGGGCCGGGAATTGCGCCCGCCGAGCAGGGCCTGATCTTCCAGCGCTTCTGGCGCAGCGATCGCCAGCGCACCGACGGCGCGGGGCTCGGGCTCTCGATCGTGCGCGGCGTCGTCGACGATCACGATGCGACGGTGAGGGTGGAGAACCTGCCGTCCGGCGGCGCCCAGTTCACGCTGCGCTTCCGCCTCGCCAAGGCGGAGCCGGCGGCGTCCTGAGCCGGCCCGCGAACGCGCCGCGGCCTTGCCGGTCTACTTCACCTTGCCGTCGGACAGATCCATGATCATGCGCGTGGTCAAATAGAGGCGCGGCACGATGCTGTTGATCTGCACGTATTCCACATCGTTGGAGTGCGCGCCGAAGCCCGACAGGCCCATGCCTTCCACCACGGCGCCCTTGGTCTTGAGGGCGGCAAATGCCGCGTCGGTGCCGCCGCCGGTGGCCCGCTCGGCCACGTTCAGCGCCATGCCGAGTTCCTGATAAATCGTCTTGCCGTGGCCGGCCACGCGGCGCGAGGCGTCGCTGGCTTCGAGCGGGGGGCGGCGCACCTCGAACTTCACGTCCACCCCGGAGTCCGGCAGCAGGCGGTTCTTGATCCTGTCCTGCAGGGCTTTCTCGAGCTCGTCGAAATCCGCCATTTTGAGCGCGCGCGCATCGGCCTGGGCGGTGGCTTCGGCGGGGATCACGTTGCGGTTGGTGCCGGACTTGGACACCGTCCAGTTCAGCTTCAGGCCCTGCTCCGGCTTGGACAGGTCCTTCATCTGCAGCACCTGGTGTGACAGCTCATAGAGCGCATTCACGCCGCCTTCGGGCCTGGCGCCGGCATGCGACGACTTGCCGTGCACCGTGAGGTAGGCCGAGCCGATGCCGCTGGTGGCGAGGCGCAGCGTGCCGTCGGTGCCGCCGCCCTCGAACGAGAACACGGCATCCTGTTCCGCGGCGAGGCGGGTGATGGTGCTGCGCCAGCCGGGCGAAGAGATCTCCTCGTCGCCATTGATCAGCACGGTGAGCTTGCCGTAATTTTTGAAGTTCAGCTTCTGCAGCAACGCCACGGCGTGGAGGATGGTGGCGACGCCCTGCTTGTCATCGGCAATGCCGAGCCCATAGGCCTTGTCGCCATCGATGCGGAAGGGTTGGTCCTTCAGCATGCCCTTGAGATACACCGTATCCATGTGCGCGATCAGCATGATCTTCGCGCTGCCCGTGCCCTTGAAGACGGCCTGCACGGCGGGACCGATCTTCTCCGGCGTGTCGTCGAGGCGGTAGATATCGGTGGTCTGCAGGATATCGACCGTGCCGCCGAGCTGCTTGAGCTGGCCGGCGATTCGCTCGGCGAGCTGGTTCAGGCCCTCGATGTCCTTGCTGCCGGATTCGATCTGCACGAGGTCGCGCAGGGTGTCGAGCAGCGGCTGCTGTTCCTGTTGCGCCAGCGCGCGAATGTCGGCTGCATGCGCTGCGGGCGCGGCAAGCGCCAGACCAAGCGACAGCATCAGCGGGCGAATGAGCGAGCGGGCGGGATGCAATTGGGGCATGGCGGCGATCTGTGAGTTGGAGGACGATCCGTATCCCCGTCTTCACAGGCCTCGCCGGTGCCGTCAACAGCGGCGTGCCTCGCGCCCGCGAGCGTTTTCGAGCGAAGTGGACGCCGGTTCGCGTGAAGAAAACGCGACAAAACGAGAATCCAGGGCTTCGGTTCTGATTTAATCAGAACCGAAATGCTCTGGGCACGCCGAATGCGCTGATGCCGGGCTACTGTTTCGGCTGTCCGAAGTCGAGCGGCGGCAGGTCGATCTGCGGCACCTCGATCTTGACCTTGTTGAGGTCGACATCGAGCGGCTTGTCGAGCAGTCCGGTGACGACGACCGGGAACGCGATCACCAGCGCCACCATGATCGCCTGCAAGCCGATCCACGGCATTGCGCCCCAGTAGATGTCCGAGCTCTTCACTTCCTTGGGCGCCACGCCGCGCAGATAGAACAGCGCGAAGCCGAATGGCGGATGCAGGAACGAGGTCTGCATGTTGACGCAGAGCATCACGCCGAACCAGATCAGCGCGGCGTCGGGGCCGACCACCGGCGCCAGCACCTTCTGCGCGATCGGCGCGACCATCGGCAGGATGATGAAGGCGATCTCGAAGAAGTCGAGGAAGAACGCCAGGAAGAAGATGAACAGGTTGATGAAGATCAGGAAGCCCCAGACGCCGCCGGGCAGCGAGGTCAGATGGTGCTCCAGCCAGGTGCCGCCGGATACGCCGAGGAACACGACCGAGAAGCAGGTCGAGCCGATCAGGATGAAGGTGACCATGCAGGTGATCCGCATGGTGGTCTCGTAGCCCTGCTTGATCAGGTCGCGCAGGTCCGGGATCTTGACGGCCTCGAGGCAGATCCAGACCACCGCGGCGTAGGTGATCGCGAAGGCGAGCTTGAAGAGCAGGTTCTCGCTGTAGAGCATCGCGATGATGGTGCCGATGCCGCCGGCGATCACACCGACCATCAGCACCTTGTTGCCGGTGGCGCTGAAATCCTTGTGGTGGATGGCGGCGAGCACGATGGCGCCGACCGCGCCCATGGCGCCGGCTTCCGTCGGGGTCGCAAGGCCCATCATCATGGTGCCGAGCACGACGAAGATCAGTACCGCCGAGGGGATGATGCCGAGCAGGCACTTCTTCCACAGCGCCCACCCGGTCAGCGTGCGCGCCTCGATCGGCACCGCCGGCACATGGCTCGGCTTGAAGATGCCGAGCAGGAAGGTGTAGCCGGCGAACAGCAGGATCTGGAACACCGATGGGCCCCAGGCGCCGAGATACATGTCGCCGACCGACTTGCCGAGCTGGTCGGCGAGCACGATCAGGACGAGAGAGGGAGGGACAAGTTGCGTGATGGTGCCGGAGGCGGCGAGCACGCCGGTGATGTAGCGGATGTTGTAGCCGTAGCGGATCATCACCGGCATCGAGATCAGCGCCATCGCGATCACCTGCGCTGCCACCGTGCCGGTGATGGCGCCGAGGATGAAGCCGACGATGATCACGGAATAGCCGAGGCCGCCGCGGATCGGGCCGAACAGCTGGCCCATCGAATCCAGCATGTCCTCGGCGAGCCCGCATCTCTCCAATATCGCGCCCATGAAGGTGAAGAAAGGGATCGCCAGCAGCAGCTCGTTGGACAGCACGCTGCCGAAGATGCGGCCCGGGATCGCCTGCAGGAAGTTGAGGTCGAAGAAGCCGAGATAGATCGAGAGGAACCCGAACGACAGGCCGACCGCGGCGAGCGTGAACGCCACCGGATAACCGATCAGCATCGCTACGATCAGGCCGCCGAACATCAGTGGCGGCATCATCTCCAGCGTGATCATTGAGTCGGCCTCTCATACTTCGCGTCGATGGTCACGTAGCCCTGCAGCGCGGCGATCCGCTTGATCACCTCTGAGACGCCTTGCAGCGCAAGCATCACGAAGCCGGACGGGATAACGAACTTGATCGGCCAGCGCAGCAGGCCGCCGGCGTTGCCGCTCATCTCGCCGACTGCATAGGCCTGGTAGAAGAACGGCCATGACAGATAGGCGAGCAGGAGGCAGGCCGGGATCAGGAAGAACAGCGTTCCGATCAGGTCGAGCCAGAGCTGGCCGCGTTCGGACAGCATCAGATACATGATCTCGACGCGGACATGCTCGTTGCGCTTGAAGGTGTAGGAGGCGCCGAACATCACGAGGATCGCGAACATGTACCACTGCGCCTCGAGCCAGCCGTTCGACGAGTAGCTGAACGCGTAGCGGATCATGGCGTTGCCGGCGCTGACCAGGCACGAGATCAGCACCAGCAGGTTGCAGATGTAGCCGATCTTCTCGTTGAGTTGGTCGATGGCCTGACTTAATGCCAACAATGGGCGCATCACGATCTCCACGGTCGCGCCATCCGCGCGCCGAATATCTCTTCAAGCATCATCTGGCCGCCGCGCGCATGCGCACGGAGCCACGGCTCACTTTCAGGAGCAGTTGCAAACGTTCGTCCTCCCCCGAAATCCGCTTCAGCCGTTCTTGGCTGCCGGGAATCGTCGGCAGGAGCCGACGGAGGGCAGCGGCCTATGCTGGCCAGACTAGCGTGAAAGCTGATTCACCAAATCAGCGCCATGGAACGCCGTCAATCGGAAAATGGACAAATTGACGCCGCGGCAAACTGTTGTCCCGCCTTGGTAATCGGGGGACAGGCCGCGCGTCGGAAGGGAGCTTGAAGACTAGCCGCCGGTCACGCTCATGTGGCGGCTGACGCTCGGACGGTTGTGGCGGCGGTCGATGATGAAATCGTGCCCCTTCGGCTTCAGTCCGATGGCCCGGTCGATGGCCGCCGCCAGCAAATCGTTGTCGGCGGAGGCACGCAGCGGCCGGCGCAGGTCGGAGGCGTCCTCGTGGCCGAGGCAGGTGTGCAGCGTGCCGGTGCAGGTGATCCGCACCCGGTTGCAGGATTCGCAGAAATTATGGGTCATCGGCGTGATGAAGCCGAGCTTGCCGCCGGTCTCGGCGACCCGGGCGTAGCGGGCGGGGCCGCCGGTGTCGTCGGACAGATCGGTCAGCGTGTAGTGCTTCTCGAGCCGCGCGCGCATCAAGGACAGCGGCACGTACTGATCGATCCGGCCTTCGCCGATGTCGCCCATCGGCATCACCTCGATCAAGGTGAGGCCCATGCCCTTGCCGTGCGCCCATTCCATCAGCGCCGGAATCTCGTCCTCGTTCATGTTCTTCAGCGCGACCGCGTTGATCTTGACCGCGAGCCCCGCCGACCGCGCCGCCTCGATGCCCGACAGCACCTTGTCGATGTCGCCCCAGCGGGTGACGGCCCGGAATTTTACGGGGTCGAGGGTGTCGAGCGAGACGTTGACGCGGCGCACGCCGCAATCGGCCAGCTCCTGGGCGAAGCGCGCCAGCTGCGAACCGTTGGTGGTCAGCGTCAATTCGTCGAGTGCGCCCGTGGTCAGATGCCGCGACAGCGAGCGCACCAGGCCCATCACGTTGCGGCGGACCAGCGGCTCGCCGCCGGTGAGGCGAATCTTGCGCACGCCCTTGGCGACGAACGCCGAGCAGAGCCGGTCGAGCTCTTCCAGCGTCAAGAGATCGGCCTTCGGCAGGAAGGTCATGTCTTCCGACATGCAGTAGAAGCAGCGCAGGTCGCAGCGGTCGGTGACGGAGACGCGCAAATAACGGATGGTCCGGCCGAACGGATCGGTCATCGGACGAAACAGCGTGTCGGAATGTGCTTGCGTGGATCCGTTCATTCAGTTCGGGCCTTGCAATCTGTTTCCTGCCTGCCGCGCCGTGATCGGCTCCGGCATCCGCAATCTATGCATGTTGGCGCGTTGTCACAATGCGTCCCAAGGGATGATCGTATGGATGATCCGCAACATGCAAAGCGATAGGCGAGGCAGATCGCGCGATGTAGGATCGCAATCGCGGATGTGTCTCGACCAAATACAAAAACCGGCTTTGGGCCGGGCTCTTGTGCAGTGCAAATGCGGTTCGGCCGCCCGCGCTAGCGCGACGGCGCGGCGGCCGGCGCCGGCGCAGCCGCGCTCGGGGCGGGGAACGCGGAGTCCGGAGCGGCGGCAGGCGCCGCAGCGGCAGCCGGTTTCGGCTTCTTCTTCCGTATCGGCTTCTTCGCCGCGCGCGGCGGCGGTCCGGCCGGCTGCAACTCGGCGAACACCGGACTGGGATCCAGCGTCGTGGTGGCCGGCGTGGTGAAGTCGCCGGGAACGCGGGTCACGGTGACCGGAACGGTCGCCGGCTGGAACTTCGGCATGTTGAAGGTGACGGAGAAGTTGGTCTCCGGCGCCGGGATCGACACGGTGCAGGGCGTCTTGCAGCCCGGTCCGAGCGAGGTCACGGCGTCGGCGCCCGGCGGGTTTGAATCCAGCTGAACCGGCATCGGCGGCGGCGCCGACTTGAACGAATCCAATGAGAAGGAGGAGCAGCCGGCCAGGCTCAGCCCGGCGGCCGCAATCACGATGATACGACGCATGATCCACACTCTACTGCGGCAATCAGCCACAATCCCCGGAGCGGACCATAGGTGCGTCGGAACAGAGGCGCAACAGCGGGGGGCCTGCTCGTTAAAGGATGGTTAATGGCGGAATCGCATGGCTAAATATTGCCAAGCGATATCAGTGTGTTGCGGAAAGTTTATGCCGCGCTCAGGCTGGCGACGGCGTCCGGCAGATCGCGCATATGGCTGATCAGCCGGTCCGGCTTCAGCTCGGTCATCGGAACGTCGGTATAGCCAAAATCGACGCCGATCACCGGGACCTGGGCGCGCCTTGCGACCCCGACATCGGGGCCAGCATCGCCGACCATGATGGCGCCGGGCAGCCGGCCGCCGGCGCGGGCCACCGTCTCGCGCAGGAACGTCGGATCGGGTTTTGCGATGCCGAAGGTATCGGCGCCGCAGATCGCGGCGAAGCGCTTGGTCAGGCCGAGCCGGTCGAGCAGCAGCTTCGACAGCCATTCCAGCTTGTTGGTGCACACCGCAAAGCGATGGCCCTTTGCTTCGAGCCGGTCGAGCGCGGCCTCGAGCCCGTCGAACGGTCGCGAGCCGTCGGCGATATGCTCGGCATAATAGTCGACGAAATCCGCGGTCAAGCGGTCGAGGTCACCGACGCTGACCGCGCGTCCTTCCACCTCGAGCCCGCGTTCGAGCAGCTTGCGGGCGCCGGCGCCGATCATGCTGCGCGCGGCCGCCAGCGGCACCGGCCGCAGGCCCTCGCGGTCGAGCACATGGTTCAGCGCGCCGATCAGATCGGGCGCGGTGTCGACCAGCGTGCCGTCGAGATCGAATACGACGATGGGGGGAGAGGCGGCGGACATGATGCTTTTGGCTATCGGGCCGGGCGCTGCGATGCAAGAGTAGATGTGGGCACGTCATGAGATAGGGGAGGCTGAGATGCGGGAACTTGCCGGAAAAGCCGCTTTCGTCACCGGCGCGGCCAGCGGAATCGGACTGGCGATGGCAACCGCCTTTGCTCGCGAGGGCATGAAGGTGATGCTCGCCGACATTGAAGCCGGTCCGCTGGACAAGGCCGTCGATGCGCTGCGCGCCGGCGGCGCGGATGCTCATGGCGTGGTCTGCGACGTTGCCGATCCCCTAAGCGTCGATCGCGCGGCGGAGGCGTCGTTCCGCGCCTTCGGCAAGGTCCATGTCGTCTGCAACAATGCCGGCGTCGCGGCCGGCGGCGGCATTGACCCGATCTCGGTCGACGACTGGCGCTGGGTGATCGACGTCAATCTGATGGGCGTCGTGCACGGCATCAGGAGCTTCCTGCCGCACATCCGCGGGCACGGCGAGGGTGGCCATATCGTCAATACGGCTTCGATGGCCGGGATGAATGCCGGGCTTGGCTTGAGCCCGTATTCGGCGACCAAGTTCGCCGTCGTCAGCCTGTCCGAAGGGCTCGCCATGCAGCTCAGGCCGCTCGGGATCGGCGTCAGCGTGCTCTGTCCGAGCTTTGTGCGGACCCGGATCGGCGAGAGCGGGCGCAACCGCCCGGAGCAGTACGGCCCGACCCGTCAGCTCGATCCGGCAAGCCCGATGGCCGCTGTCGTCGCCGAGATCGCGCGACGCCTGGAGGCCGGTCTCGATCCGGCGTCGGTTGCAGGACATGTGCTGGCCGCGATCCGCGACGACCAGTTCTACATTTTCACCCACCCCGGGATGCGGGCCGAGGTCGAACAGCGCTTTTCGGCGATTTTGGCCGCGATGGACGCCGTTTCGGCCTAAAGACTGGTCCGCTTGCCGCTATTCCTGCCTGCAAAACGACGCTAGATATGCGCCCGCCGGGCCACCCGATGGCGGCCCGTAACGGACCAACCGAGGGGCTATCGGCACGTGGACATGGACGCACTGAAACGCCAGGCGGCGGCGCGCGCGCTCGAAGAGGTGCGCGACGGCATGAAGCTCGGGCTCGGCACCGGATCGACCGCGAAGCATTTCGTCGAGCTGCTCGGCGAGAAGGTCCGGTCGGGCATGAAGGTGATCGGCGTGCCGACCTCGGAAGCGACCCGCGCGGATGCGATCCGCTGCGGCATTCCGCTGACCACGCTGGACGAGATCGACCATCTCGACCTCACCATCGACGGCGCCGACGAGATCGATCCGGCGCTCAACCTGATCAAGGGCGGCGGCGGGGCGCTGCTGCGCGAGAAGATCGTCGCGGCCGCCAGTGATCGCATGATCGTGATCGCCGACGACAGCAAATGGGTCGACGTGCTCGGCCGCTTTCCGTTGCCGGTCGAGGTGATCCCGTTCGGGCTCGCCGCGACCCAGGCCGCGATGGCGCGGGCGTTTTCAGAGGCCGGCGTATCCGGCGAAATGCTGGTCCGTCAGGGCAAGGACGGTCACGTTTTTGTCACCGATGGCGGCCACTGGATCGTCGATGCCCATCTCGGCCGGATCGGCGATCCGCCGCGTCTTGCCGGTTTGCTCAGCGTGATTCCGGGCGTGGTCGAACACGGCCTGTTCATCGGGCTTGGCAGCGTCGCCGTGCTGGCCGGCGTGCAGGGAATTCGGGTTGTTGAACGGCCATGAGGCCGCAAGCAAGGAGACTTGGAATGAATCGTTTTTCGGGACTTTTGTCGGCTGCGGCGCTGGCGGCTGGACTGGCGCTCGCACCGGCGATGGCGCAGCAGCCGCAGCTGCCTCCCATGCCCCAGGTCAAGCAGTCGACCCCCGCGGCGATTGGGTACGCCAAGGAAATCCTTCAGATGAAGAACGTGCAGGTGATGTATGCCGGCGCCGTTCCTGGAATCATCGAGAAGACCAAGACCGGTCTGCTCCAGCAATACCTCAACTACCAGAAGGACCTCAACGAGGTCGCGCTCGTCATCGCCAAGAACCTGGGTGGCAGTGAGAAGGAAATCGGCGAAGGCATGGCGCAGCTCTACGCCGCCGAGTTCACCGAGCAGGAGCTGAAGGATCTCGTGATCTTCTACAAGACGCCGCTCGGTCAGAAGCTTCTGACCTCTGAGCCCAAGGCAATCAACGATTCGCTGCAATATATGCAGCAGTGGGCGCAGCAGTTTGGCGTGATCGTCAACGCCCAGTTCAAGGCCGAGATGAAGAAGCGCGGCAAGGATATCTAAACGACGCCTCAGCATGACGGGCGTCAAGTTGAGTGCGCCGCACTAATCTACGTCATTGCGAGCGAAGCGAAGCAATCCATTGTCCCACAAGCGGAGAGATGGATTGCTTCGTCGCTATCGCTCCTCGCAATGACGGCGGTGAAAGACTAGATGCCCTCAAGCTGAGGGAAAGCAGTTGATCAAGCCGAATTCCGGCGATTAGAGCTGAGATTTACCATGGCCGAGTTTGACGTCGACCTGTTTGTCATCGGTGGTGGTTCGGGCGGCGTTCGTGCCGCCCGCATCGCCGCGGGTTACGGTGCGAAGGTCATGGTCGCCGAAGAGTACCGGATGGGCGGCACCTGCGTGATCCGCGGCTGCGTGCCGAAGAAGCTGTTCGTGATCGGCAGCCACGTCCACGACGAGATCGAGGACGCGGCCGGCTTCGGCTGGAGCATCGGGCAGGTCTCGTTCGACTGGGCCACTCTCGTCGCCAACAAGGACAAGGAGATCGCCCGGCTCGAGGGCGCCTACACCACCAACGTCGAGAAGTCGGGCGCACGGATCGCGAAGACCCGCGCGGTGCTTGAGGATGCCCACACCATCAGACTCGCCACCGGCGAGAAGGTGACGGCGAAGTACATCCTGATCGCGACCGGCGGCGCGCCCAATCACGGGCCGATCGTGCCCGGCATCGAGCACGTGATCTCCTCCAACGAGGCGTTTCACCTCAAGGAGCTGCCGAAGCGGATCGTGATCCAGGGCGGCGGCTACATCGCGCTGGAATTCGCCGGCATCTTCGCCGGCTTCGGCTCCGACGTCACGGTAATCTATCGCGGCGACAACATCCTGCGCGGCTTCGACGAGGACGTGCGCAAGCATGTCCGCGCCGAGATGGAGAAGCGCGGCATCACCATCATCACCGGCTGCACGGTGGCGAAGGTCGACAAGCACGGCCGTGACTTCACCACGCACCTGTCGAGCGGCTCGAGCATCGCCTCCGACCAGGTGATGTTCGCGATCGGCCGGCATCCCAATGTCGCCAATCTCGGGCTTGAGACCGCCGGCGTCGCCATCAATCCCGCCAATGGCGGCATCCAGGTCGACGGCTGGTCGAAGACCTCGGTCGACAACATCTATGCGGTCGGCGACGTCACCCACCGCACCAATCTGACCCCGGTTGCGATCCGCGAGGGCCATGCCTTCGCCGACACGGTGTTCGGCAAGCGCCCGGTCGAGGTCGACCACGCCACGATCCCGACCGCGGTGTTCTCGCAGCCGGAGGTCGGCACCGTTGGTCTGACGGAAGAGGAGGCGCGGGCGCAGTTCAGCCACGTCGACATCTACAAGACCGATTTCCGCCCGATCAAGGCGACGATGTCCGGCCGCGACACCCGCGTGCTGATGAAGCTCGTGGTCGACGGCGCGAGCGACCGCGTGCTCGGCTGCCACATCGTCGGCGATGGCGCCGCCGAAATCACCCAGGCCGTCGCGATCGCCGTCAAGATGAAGGCGACCAAGGCCGATTTCGACGCCACCATCGCGCTGCATCCGACCGCTTCCGAAGAGCTGGTGACGATGCGGACGCCCACCGCGCGCCACGTGCGCCAGGCGGCGGAGTAGCGGTAGCCCGCAGGCCGGCGCTGCCGTCCTGGTGTTCTCCTGGCGATGGGGAACGGGGAATGAGCCCTGCCTGACAGCCCAACGCCGCCCGCTTAAAATACATGCGGACGGCGCTGTCTCTAGCCCCAGGAAGGTTGGCAAAATCCTGATGAGTTTTTGTCTGCGGAAGCGGGGCAAAGGTTTCATACCTCGGAAGGGGTAGCGCGCCTCCGCAAGACCGGCGCCGACGGCCGCGCTTCGTGCCCGGGAATTAGGGCACCCTTGTTGACATGCACATCCACCCGGGACTTTTCCTCAGGGCCGCTTCGCGCGCTCAAATCGAACGCGGTTTCCGGCGAATGGTCTGCGCAACGGCGCTTGTGCACAGGCGATGCGCCATCGGCGCGCGGCCGTCTCGCGCACCCTGGAACCTTGCGCTATGCTGTCCGTTCCACTCTCAAACAGTTTGATGTCTCAAATTGAGGGAGCCGCGCATGAGAGGCCCAACCGAGCAGGAGATCCGGACCCGCGCCTACGAATTATGGAAGGACGCCGGCGAGCCGCCGGGCAAGATGGATCAGCTCTGGTATCAGGCCGAAAAGGAACTGCTGGCGCGGCGGGCCACCAACGGCGAAGCGCCTTGCGACATCAACGGGCACAATGGGCCGAGTACATATCCGGAGAGGCTGAGGGGCGTGCATTGAGTGCGTCGCGCGGCTGAGCTAACGAGTCCGGCAGGCTGGCCCGGACCCGGAGGCATCATGAGCGGCGCGATCGATCTTTCGCAGAAACTGTCGACATTCAGCGATCACTGGTCGCCGTGCACCGTGGCGCAATTCAATGCCTGCGACGTCATGGTGGTAAAGGTGCAGGGCGAATTCGTCTGGCACAAGCACGACGACACCGACGATTTCTTCCTCGTGCTGAAAGGCATCCTCGACATCGAGCTGCGCGACCGCACCGTGACGCTAACGCCCGGCCAGATGTACATCGTGCCGAAAGGCGTCGAGCATCGCCCCGTCGCGCGGGAAGAGGTGCATCTGCTGCTGATCGAGCCGACCGGGACACCGAACACGGGCGATGCTGCGACGGCGGCGCCGCGGAAGGTGGTGTGAGGCTGGCAGGATGGGTGGAGCGAAGCGATACCCATCATCTTGACCGCGAATCCGAGTTGAAGAGCAAAGCTCGCGCGATTCATGTCGCGAGAATGCGAAATTATGACTCACCAGCAGCGCAATAAATGCGGCGTCGTCCCTGCTTTCGCATTGCGAAAGCAGGGACGACGACGGAGAGTGCCGCGTCTATCCCTCCGCCTCAATCCACTCCGCGGCACCGCGCCACAGCGCGTCGCGGTGGTCGCTGCGGAAGAAGCCGAGATGGCCGATCGCTTTTGCGCCGGCGTCGGCGGGACGGATCGAGATGATCTCCGGCGTGATCGACGTGAAGGCGGAGCACAGCAATTCGACCGCCGGCCGCGTTGCCCAGGTGTCGTCGGTCATGACAAGCGCGCGGAGCTTGCCCTTGAACTTCGGAAAATTCTCGCGCGCTGTCAGCGTGGCATCATCGAGCAGATAGCGCTCCCGCATCACCCAGCTCCGCCATTGCTCGAACGCGCCCCTCGGCAGGTCCATGCCGAGGCCGGCCCAAGCGGGGAGGTAACCGAGCGTGCGCGCCAGCGGCAGGCCGACGCCGGTCATGAAGGCGACGACGCGGTAGCGCTCGGGCGAGGCCATCAGCTTCCAATAGGCAGCCTGCGATGCGATCAGGAGCGCGCGCGGGATCTCGGCATTGTTGGCAAGCAGCCCGAGCGCCTGGCCGCCGAAGGAGTGGCCGACATAGGCGAAGGGGAGGCTGCGATAGCGCTCGCGCATCCAGCTCACCGCCGCGGTGGCGTCGAGCGCAGCCCAGTCCGCCATCGTGGCCTTGAAGCCGGCCAGTGATTTCGGCTTGTTGAGGCCGGTCGCCGCCATCGGCCGGCTACCGCCGGTGCCGCGGTAGTCGTAGGTCAGTACCGCGGCGCCGCGGCGGGCGAGGTAGCCGGCGAAGCCGCGATAGACCTTGCGGGGCACGGCAGTCGCCGAATTGATCAGCACGGCCTGACGCCGCGTGCCGCGCGGCAGGAACAGCGTCGCGGCGAGCGGATAGCCGTCCGCGGCCGGCACGACGATGTCGTCGCTAAAAACGTCGTCCAGCGCGGCGGAGGCCACGGCGATTTCCCCGGCATTCATGCTATGCTCTACCAAATGCGAATTCGGATTTCCCTGCAAGGGCTTGACCAGATTGCAGGAATCCTTCTAGCGGGAAAGCGGAGCCCTGTGTATAAGCCGGGCTTTCGTCATGCCGTGATTAAGTTGCGGTTTTTGCTCAGGAGTTGACCTCATGTCCGAGCGGTGGACACCCGATAGCTGGCGCGCCAAGAAGGTGCTGCAGGTGCCCGATTATCCCGATGCCAAGGCATTGGCCGATGTCGAGGCCCAGCTGGCGACTTTTCCGCCGCTGGTGTTCGCGGGCGAGGCGCGCAGCCTGAAGAAGGCGCTGGGGCGGGTCGCCGCCGGCGAGGCCTTCCTGCTGCAGGGCGGCGACTGCGCCGAGAGCTTTGCCGAGCACGGCGCCAACAACATCCGCGACTTCTTCCGCGTCCTGTTGCAGATGGCGGTCGTGCTGACCTATGCCGGCGCGCTGCCGGTGGTGAAGGTCGGCCGGATCGCCGGCCAGTTCGCCAAGCCGCGCTCGTCGCCGACCGAGAAGCAGGGCGACGTCGAGCTGCCGAGCTATCGCGGCGACATCGTCAACGACATCGCCTTCACCCCGGAAGCGCGCATTCCCGATCCGCAGCGCCAGCTGATGGCTTATCGGCAATCCGCCGCGACGCTGAACCTGCTGCGCGCGTTCGCCACCGGTGGTTTCGCCAATCTCGGCAGCGTGCATCAGTGGATGCTCGGCTTCCTGAAGGATTCGCCGCAATCACGCCGCTACAAGGAGCTGGCCGACCGTATCTCGGATGCGCTGAACTTCATGCGCGCCTGCGGCCTCGACCTCGAGAGCCATCCCGAGCTGCGCGCCACCGATTTCTACACCAGCCACGAGGCGCTGCTGCTCGGCTACGAGCAGGCGATGACGCGGGTCGATTCCACCACCGGCGACTGGTACGCGACCTCCGGCCACATGATCTGGATCGGCGACCGAACCCGTCAGCTCGATCACGGCCATGTCGAATATTTCCGCGGCATCAAGAACCCGATCGGCCTGAAATGCGGCCCGTCGCTGAAGCCGGACGAACTGTTGAAGCTGATCGACATCCTCAATCCCGACGATGAGCCGGGGCGCCTGACCCTGATCAACCGGTTCGGCGCCGACAAGGTCGGCGACCATCTGCCAGGCCTGATCCGCGCCGTGCAGCGGGAAGGGCGCAAGGTGGTGTGGTCGTGCGATCCGATGCACGGCAACACCATCACCTCGACCTCGGGCTACAAGACGCGGCCGTTCGATCGCGTGCTGTCGGAGGTGAGGTCGTTCTTCCAGATCCACGCTGCCGAAGGCACCCATGCCGGCGGCGTGCACCTGGAGATGACCGGACAGGACGTCACCGAATGCATCGGCGGCGCGCGCGCCATCACCGATGAGGACCTCAACGACCGCTACCACACGGTCTGCGATCCCCGTCTTAATGCCGAACAGTCGATCGACATGGCCTTCCTGATCGCCGAACTCCTGAAGCAGGAGCGCGCCGGCAAGGTCAAGCCGATGCCGGCCGCTGCGGGGTTGTGATTGGGGCTGTGGCTTGGGCAGGCAGTGACTTGGACTTGGGGGCCGTGACTTGCTGAGGTTCTGGCGAGCCACCATCAACTCGCGCAACGGGCTGGCATTCGCCATTCGCTCGGAGCAGGCGATTCGCGAGGAGGTGGTGGCGCTGGCGCTGTCGCTGCCGCTGGCCTGGCTGGTCGGCGCCACCGTGATGCGCCGGGTCGAATTGGTTGCGACCGTGGTGCTGGTGCTCGTCATCGAGCTGCTCAACACCGCGATCGAGAAGCTAGCCGATCGCCTGACCATGGATCACGATCCGCAGATCGGGCGGGTCAAGGACATGGGCTCGGCCGCGGTCGGCGTCGCGCTCGTCATGGCCGGGCTGTTCTGGCTGTTCGCCCTCGCCGAACGCATGGGCGCGTTCTGATTCCCGAGCATGATCCGGAAACGTGGGAACCGGTTTTCCGATCAGATCATGCTCAAAAGAAGCTCCCGCCGGTCATGGCGCGATTTCTGCAATCGCACCATGACTGGAAGATGATTGAAGTTTGCTGTTGTGCAGGACAACTTAAGCGTATGAGCGAACAACAGATCAAGATTACCCTGGCGCAACTCAATCCGACGGTCGGTGACGTCACCGGCAACGCCGCGAGGGCGCGCGCCGCGCGCGAGAAAGCCAAGGCCGACGGCGCCGACCTCGTGGTGCTGTCGGAACTGTTCATCGCCGGCTACCCGCCGGAGGATCTGGTGCTCAAGCCGGCGTTCCAGTCGGCCTGCCGCGCCGCGATCGAGGAACTGGCGCGCGAGACCAGGGATGGTGGCCCAGCGATGCTGATCGGCACGCCGTGGGTCGAGGACGGCAAGCTCTACAATGCCTGCGCGCTGCTCGACGGCGGCCGCATCGCCGCGCTGCGCTTCAAGGCCAATCTGCCGAATTACGGCGTGTTCGACGAGAAGCGGCTGTTCGCGCGCGGCCCGGCGCCGGGCCCGGTGACGGTGCGCGGCGTGCGTATCGGCGTGCCGATCTGCGAGGACATCTGGCTCGAGGAGTCCGAAGAATACGAGAACGTCGTCGAATGTCTCGCCGAGACCGGCGCCGAGATTCTCGTGGTGCCGAACGGCTCGCCCTATGCCCGCGACAAGGCCGACCTCAGGCTGTCGATCGTCGTCGCGCGCGTCACTGAGAGCGGGCTGCCGCTGGTCTATCTCAACGAGGTCGGCGGCCAGGACGAGCTGATCTTCGACGGCGCCTCGTTCGCGCTGAATGCCGATCTTTCCGTCGCGGCGCAGCTTCCGGCGTTCGAGGAGAACATCACGACGCTGACCTGGCGCAAGACCGCCGACGGCTGGCGCTGCAACGGGCCGATCACGGCGCAGCTCGAGGGCGACAAGGCCGATTACGCGGCCTGCGTGCTCGGTCTGCGCGACTATGTCCGCAAGAACGGTTTTCCCGGCGTGCTGCTCGGCGTCTCCGGCGGCATCGACTCGGCGCTGTGCGCGGCGATCGCGGTCGATGCGCTCGGCGCCGACAAGGTGCGCGGCGTGATGCTGCCGTTCCGCTACACCGCGCAGGTGTCGCTCGACGATGCCGCCAAGCTCGCCGCGGCGCTCGGCATCCGCTACGAGATCCTGCCGATCGCCGATGCCGTGAACGGCTTCGAGACGATTCTGGCGCCGGTGTTCAAGGGGCTGGACCGCGACATCACCGAGGAGAATTTGCAGGCGCGCGCCCGCGGCACGCTGTTGATGGCGATCTCCAACAAGACCGGCGCCATGGTGGTGACCACCGGCAACAAGTCGGAGATGTCGGTCGGCTACGCCACGCTGTACGGCGACATGAACGGCGGCTTCAATCCGATCAAGGACATCTACAAGACCGAGGTGTTTCGCCTGTCGAGCCTGCGCAATGGCTGGAAGCCGGACGGCGCGCTCGGGCCGTCAGGCGAGGTGATCCCGGTCAACATCATCATCCGGCCGCCGACCGCCGAGTTGCGCGAGAACCAGACCGACCAGGATTCGCTGCCGCCCTACGACGTGCTGGACGCGATCCTCGAGCGGCTGGTGGAGCGCGAGGAGCCGCTGGCGACCATCATCGAAGCCGGCTTCGACCGCGACGTGGTGGCCCGGGTCGATCGCCTGCTCAACATCGCCGAATACAAGCGGCGGCAGGCGGCGCCGGGGGTGAAGGTGACGCGGAAGAACTTCGGCCGCGACCGCCGCTATCCCATCACCAACCGCTTCCGCGATTTCGGCAAGGCGCTGCCGGCGCCCGACGAGACGCTGGTGGCGCGCACCTCGCGCGCGTCGGCGGAAGCGTTCGAGGGCTGAACTCTTCTTACCGCTTGGGAATGAAGGTCGGGCCGACGGTGCGGATCTGGCCGTCGCTCGCCGGCGCGGCCGGTGCCGCGGCGTCAGCGGCGGCGGGCTGCTGTTGAGCTGCGGCTGCGGGCGCGCCCTTCTTGCCGGCGGCGGCCTTGGTCTGGGCGCGCTGCTGCATCTTCCGCGCGCTCTCCTCGGTGACGATGATGTCACCCTGCTGCTCGGCGGACGCCTTGTCGTCGACCGCCTTCAGCGCCTCGGCCCAGCTCTGGCCGGCCGGCTTGCAGGAGCAGGATGGATTGAACTCGGTGCGGTACTTGAAGGCGTTCGGCAGCGACGAGTAGGACACGCCGCTGATCGAGACCGCCTGGTTGATGTCCTCGCCGGGATTTCGGTAGGTGAACAGGCTGGCATCCGCGGCAGGGCACTGCGCCTTGCAGATCTGCTCGTCGGCGGCGAAGCGCGCCTGCACGGTCGCGAACGAGATCGGGAAATAGGCGCCGTCGCAGGTGCGGACGCAGACGGTGCGGAAGGTCCCGGACTGGGCGCCATACTGCGCATCGGGCGGGGGCAGCGGATTGTTGGGATTGCCGCCGCCACCGCCGCCGAACAGGTTCTCGAGGAAGTTGCCGGGGCCACGCGCGGCCGCGGCATATTGCGGGCCGCAATTATTCTGCGCCAGAGCGGTCAGGACCGAACGGCGCTGGTTCTCGCGGTCGGCGCCGCCGAGCCCGCCCGAGCGCAGCCGCTCGAGATTGGCGGTGATCTGGTCGAGATTGGCGCGCATCTGCTGGATCTGGGTGTTGACCGGACCGCACTGCGCCGAATTGTTGTTGAAGAGCGAGAAGAATCCGGAGCTGTCGCAGCCCATGCGCCGGGCCTGCGCCGTCACGCGATCGAGCTCGCCCTGCTGGCGGGTTGCCGCGTCCTGATAGCGGCGGATCTGCTCGTCCTTGGCCGGGTCGCCGGAGCCGCCGCCGCGGTCGATCGCCGCCAGCTGGCCTTCGAGCCGGCCGCACATCGGATTGGCCTGCGGATTGGGCTGTGGCGCGCCTTGCGGAGCCGGACCGGGCGGGCCGGGCGGCACTTGCGCCAGGGCATGCGTGGCGGGCAGGGACATGCCGGCCAGCACGGCGCAACTCAGAAACCAGCGGGAGAAGCGAGAACGGGAGCTATTGGGCATATCCGGCCATTAAAACGACGCCGCGCGGCGATCAACGCCAAAGCGCGCGGGCAAGGCCGCTGCAATAGCCGTTTCTCGGGGCAGCGTCACGTCGTTTCCGGGGCGCCGGTGTGGCAATAACCCCGTCTGGCCAGCGGCTTGGCTCAGCGCTGGCAGGTGATGGCGACGAATTCACCACAGCTGTTGCCGTTGCATTTTTCATTCGCGGCGTGCGGACCCGCACCGGTGATCTCGTCGGGATCGACGCGGCGGTAATTGGTGGCCTGCGCAAAATCGCGTGACCGGCAATAGGCGCGGGCGGCGGAGGCACCGCAGCGATCGCCGCGGGCGAGGCACTGGTCGATGCCGTAGCCGTCGGCCTGGTTGGCGACGATGAAGACGCGGCTGTCGGCCAGCGCGGCCGAGGAAACAAGGAAGGACGGAGCAACAAAGAGCGTGCAGGCAATCAATGCTGAAACAGGCCGCATGGTGCACCAGTGAAAATGGCGGGGAATCCGCAAGCGACCGGATACGCCCAAATCCTTAATAATGATTAACCATGAGGGCGTTGACGTGATTTCGGTGCGGAGCGGGTGGCTAACTGCCCGAAAACAGCCCCTTGACGCAATAATGGGGCCGTGAGACATGGTGGAACCATGAACGGCCACCTCGCCATCTGCAGCATTTGCCGCGAGATTATGAGCTAGCGATTCGCTGGCTGAGGCCGTCTTTTCTCAACACATGAGAGCATTGGACCGCCCGGCCGCAAGGGAACGGTTTCCATGGATTTGCGCCTCTACGATACGCTGACCCGGGAGAAGCGGCCGTTTGTGCCGCTCGATGCCGAAAACGTCCGCATGTATGCCTGCGGACCGACGGTCTACGACTTCGCCCATATCGGCAACGGCCGCGCTGCCATCGTTTTCGACGTGCTGTTTCGCGTGCTGCGCCATCGCTATGGCGCCGATCACGTGACCTATGTCCGCAACGTCACCGACGTCGACGACAAGATCAACGTCCGCGCCGCGCGGGATTATCCCGGCGTGCCGCTGAACGAGGCGATCCGCAAGGTCACCGAGCAGACCTATCAGCAGTATCAGGACGACGTCACGGCGCTCGGCTGCTTGCCGCCGACCGTGCAGCCGCGCGCGACCGAGCACATCCCGGAGATGCGCGCCATCATCGAGAAGCTGGTTGCCGGCGGCTTTGCCTATGTCGCCGAGGATCATGTGCTGTTCTCGCCGCAGGCGATGAACGCGGCCAATTCGATGTTGCCGCGTTACGGCGCGCTGTCGAAGCGTTCGCTCGACGAGATGATCGCCGGCGCCCGCGTCGATGTCGCGCCCTACAAGCGCGACAACACCGATTTCGTGCTGTGGAAGCCGTCGAAGCCGGGCGAGCCGTCATGGCCGTCGCCCGCAGGCATCAAGGTCGAGGGCCGCCCCGGCTGGCACATCGAGTGCTCGGCAATGGCCTGGAAGCATCTCGGCGAGAAGTTCGACATTCACGGCGGCGGCATCGACCTGGTGTTCCCGCACCATGAGAACGAGCTAGCCCAGACCTGCTGCGCGTTCCACTCCGACCGCATGGCCAATGTCTGGATGCACAACGGTTTCCTGCAGATCGAAAGCGAGAAGATGTCGAAGTCGCTCGGCAACTTCTTCACGATCCGCGATCTGTTGGCCGATTGGCCCGGCGAGGTGCTGCGGCTTGCCATGCTGAAGACGCATTATCGTTCGCCGCTCGACTGGACCGCCAAGGCCACCGAGGAGGCCGCGAAGACACTCGACGACTGGTACGCGGTCGCGGCCGACGCCGATCCCGGCGCGCCGTCGCCGGCGATGGTCGAGGCGCTCTACGACGACCTCAATACGGCGCAGGCGATGGCCGTGCTGCACGGCCTGCGCGGTGCTGCGTCGAGCAGCGAACAGAGCCGCAGGGAGTTTGCCGGCTCGCTCCGGCTGCTCGGCTTCCTGTCGGAGAGCGCGGCCGCGTGGGAGGCCCGCAAGCAGCAGGCGAGCGGTGTCGATGCCGCCGCGGTGGAAGCACTGATCACCGAGCGCACCGCGGCGCGGGCCCGCAAGGACTTCAAGGAGTCGGATCGGATCCGCGATCAGCTCGCCGCGATGGGCGTGGCGATCAAGGACGGAAAGGATGCCGAAGGAAAGCCGATCACCACCTGGGAGGTCGCGCGATGAGCCGCTCCGCGCCCGCCTTGCGCCCGTATCTGCCCGACGACGCGCCGCTGCTGGCGGCGATCTTCGCGGCCTCGATCATGGACCTGACCGGCGACGACTACAGCGAGGCGCAGCAGGAAGCCTGGGCGATGGCCGCCGACGACGAGGCGGCCTTCGGCAAGAAGCTCGCCGGCCAGCTCACGCTGATCGCGACCTTGCAGGGCGCCCCGGTCGGTTTCGCCTCGCTGAAGGGCGCCGATCTCATCGACATGCTCTATGTGCATCCGAGCGCGGTCGGGCAGGGTGTCGGCAGCGCGCTGTGCGATGCGCTTGAGAAGATCGCGAGTGCCCGCGGCACCAAGACCCTGAAGGTCGATGCCAGCGACACCGCGCTGGAATTCTTCCGCAAGCGCGGCTACGTCGCTCAGCAGCGCAACTCGGTCACTATCAACGACGAGTGGCTCGCCAACACCACGATGCAGAAGCAGCTCGATGGTGTCGCGACCCCGGGAGGCCACGCGTGAGCCGCGAGCGCCTCTATCTGTTCGACACCACGCTGCGCGACGGCGCGCAGACCAATGGCGTCGACTTCACCCTGCAGGACAAGCAGGTGATATCAGGCATGCTCGACGCGCTCGGCATCGACTATGTCGAGGGCGGCTATCCCGGCGCCAATCCGACCGACACCGAGTTCTTCAGCAAGAAGCCTGCGTTCGACCACGCACGCTTCACCGCCTTCGGCATGACGCGGCGGCCGGGCCGCTCGGCGTCGAACGATCCCGGGCTTGCCGGCATCCTCGAGGCCAAGGCGGACGCGATCTGCTTCGTCGCGAAATCCTCCGCCTACCAGGTCCGCGTCGCGCTCGAGACCACGAATGAGGAGAACCTCGCCTCGATCCGCGACAGCGTCGCTGCCGCGAAGGCGCTCGGCCGCGAGGTGATGGTCGACTGCGAGCATTTCTTCGACGGCTACAAGGAGAACCGCGACTACGCGCTCGCCTGCGCCAAGGCGGCCTATCAGGCCGGCGCCCGCTGGGTGGTGCTGTGCGACACCAATGGCGGCACCATGCCGCATGAGATCGAGACCATCGTCGGCGAAGTCATCAAGCAGGTGCCCGGCGCCCATCTCGGCATCCACGCCCATAACGACACCGAGCAGGCGGTCGCCAATTCGCTCGCCGCGGTGCGGGCCGGCGCGCGGCAGATCCAGGGCACGCTCAACGGCCTCGGCGAGCGCTGCGGCAACGCCAACCTCTGCTCACTGATCCCGACCTTGAAGCTGAAGCAGGAGTTTGCCGACAAGTTCGAGATCGGCGTCACCACGGAGAAGCTGGCGACGCTGATGAAGGTGTCGCGCACGCTCGACGACATGCTGAACCGCGCGCCCAACCGCCATGCGGCCTATGTCGGCGAAAGCGCATTCGTCACCAAGACCGGCATCCATGCCTCGGCTGTCATGAAGGATCCGCAGACCTATGAGCACGTGCTGCCGGATTCCGTCGGCAATCACCGCAAGGTGCTGGTGTCCGATCAGGCCGGCCGCTCCAACGTGATGGCCGAGCTCGACCGTGCCGGCATCGCCTATGACAAGAGCGATCCGCGGCTGACGCGGCTGGTCGAGGAATTGAAGGAGCGCGAGGCCGCGGGCTTCGCCTATGAATCAGCCAACGCGTCGTTCGATCTCTTGGCGCGCCGCACGCTCGGCAAGGTGCCGGAATATTTCAAGGTCGAGCAGTTCGACGTCAATGTCGAACAGCGCTACAACGCCAACGGCCAGCGCGTCACCGTGGCGCTCGCGGTGGTGAAGGTCGATGTCGACGGCGAGCGGCTGATCTCGGCCGCCGAAGGCAACGGCCCGGTCAACGCGCTCGACGTCGCGCTGCGCAAGGACCTCGGCAAGTACCAGAAATATATCGATGGCCTGAAGCTGATCGACTACCGCGTGCGTATCCTCAATGGTGGCACCGAGGCGGTCACGCGCGTCTTGATCGAGAGCGAGGACGAGACCGGCGAGAGCTGGACCACGGTCGGCGTCTCGCCCAACATCATCGACGCCTCGTTCCAGGCGCTGATGGATTCGGTGTTCTACAAGCTGGTGAAGTCGGGCGCGCAGGCGTGAGTGATTGAGCCGTCATTCCGGGGCGATGCGAAGCAGCGAACCCGGAATCTCGAGATTCCGGGTCTGGTCCTTCGGACCATCCCGGAATGACAACGGGGAGGGAGTATCCATGATCGACCACGTCTCCGTCGGCGTTCGCGATCTGGAACGGGCCGCGCGGTTCTACGAGCCGACGTTGGCCGCGCTTGGCCTGAGCCGCCTCGTCACGCGGCCGGCGACGGTCGGCTTCGGCAAGGCCTATCCAGAATTCTGGATCAATCTGCGCGCCACGATGGCGCAGGTGCCGCATGAGAGCGGCACCCATATCTGCCTGCGCGCGAAGACTACCGCGGAGGTCGACGCCTTCCACGCCGCTGCGTTGGCGTCCGGCGGCCTCTCCGATGGTCCTCCGGGCCTGCGCCCGCACGACCGCGTGCGCTACTATGCGGCCTTCGTCCTCGATCCCGACGGCAACCGCATCGAGGCCGTGACGTTTCCGAGCGAGTAGTAAGGATTTCAGGCTAGCACTTGTCTCGACCCGTCATCCTGAGGAGCGCGTAGCGCGTCTCGAAGGATGCACGGCCACCAGCGGGGCCGTCGTGCTTCGAGACGGCCGCTCTGCGGCCTCCTCAGCATGACGGTCATGGAGCCGAAAGTGCGGCGAACAGTTACAGCCGCCGCGCCACTTCGGGCGCGAGATCCTTCGCGGCCTCGGGCGTGCGTGCCACCGCCGAACGCAGCCGCGGCAGGATCTCGTCGATGCGATCGGCCATCAGCACGTTGATCGGCAGCGTGGGGCGGATGAACTCGGTCATGCGCATGTGGTTCAAAAGCGAGAGCAGGGGCTCCCAGAAATTGTCGATGTTGGCGAGCAGGATCGGCTTGTGGTGACGGCCGAGCTGCTGCCAGGTCAATTGCTCGACCAACTCTTCCAGCGTGCCGATGCCGCCCGGCAGCGCGACGAACGCATCCGAGCGCTCGAACATCAGGCGCTTGCGCTCATGCATGTCGGGCGTGACGATCATCTCCTGAACCGAAGTCAACGCGTTCTCGCGCGCGCGCAGGAATTCGGGAATGATGCCGGTGACGGAGCCACCGTGATCGAGCGTCGATCTCGCGACCGCGCCCATCAAGCCGATCGAGCCGCCGCCATAGACCAGGCGCACGTTGTTTTCGGCAAAGCTCTTGCCGAGCGCGACGGCAGCTTCAACGAAACGGGGATTGTTACCGGGGCCGGAGCCGCAATAAACACAGACAGTCTTGATTTGGTTCATACGTTCCTTGTGGCACTGCAGCGTAAACAGGGTCAAGACTCCCATATGGGGATTGAGGGCCAAAAAATCCCGTAAATTCCCGCGAATCGCGAACAATTTTCGTCATAAGCCTGTACGCCGCGTTCAAACGATCTATATGACGGGCACAATGGCAAACCGTGGAAAAGATGTCGCAGCGGAGCGCCGCGCCGTGGCCGCGCGGGCGGGCGCCTGATGGTGCCGCCGCAACAGAGTGTGACCGGCGCCGCACAGCCCACGGCCACGCCGCCGGCCGCCGAGAAGGGGACGCTGCTCGGCACCCTCGTTCGTCTCTGGCCCTACATCTGGCCCGGCGATCGCGCCGATTTGAAGACGCGCGTGATCTGGTCGGTGGTGCTGCTGCTGTTCGCCAAGCTCGCGACGCTGTCGGTGCCGTTCACCTTCAAATGGGCGATCGATGCGCTGAACGGCACCGGCTCGGCGCCGGTCGCGGCCTCGAACTGGGTGGTCTGGCTGATCGCCTCGCCGGTGCTGATGACGATCAGCTACGGCGCGGTGCGCATCATCATGGCGGTGCTGACGCAGTGGCGCGACGGCATCTTCGCCCGCGTCGCCATGCATGCGGTGCGGCGGCTCGCCTATATCACCTTCGTGCACATGCATGAGCTGTCGCTGCGCTTCCATCTCGAGCGCAAGACCGGCGGCCTGACCCGCGTCCTTGAGCGCGGCCGCTCCGGCATCGAGACCATCGTGCGGATGGTGATCCTGCAGCTGATCCCGACCATCGTCGAGGTCGCGCTGCTGGCGGCGGTGCTGCTCTGGCAGTTCGACTGGCGCTACGTGCTCGCGGTGCTGCTCACGGTCGTCGTGTTCATGTACTTCACCTATATCGCGACCGAGTGGCGGATCGAGATCCGCCGCAGGATGAACGATTCCGACACCGAGGCGAACACCAAGGCGATCGACTCGCTGCTCAACTACGAGACGGTGAAATATTTCGGCGCCGAGGAGCGCGAGGCGCGGCGCTACGACCGCTCGATGGAGCGCTACGAGCAGGCCAGCGTGAAGACCTATACCTCGCTCGCGGTGCTCAACACCGGGCAGGCGATCATCTTCACCGCCGGGCTGACCGCGACCATGCTGATGTGCGCGTTCGGCATCCGCAACGGCACCCACACTGTCGGCGATTTCGTGCTGATCAATTCGATGATGATCCAGCTCTACCAGCCGCTGAATTTCATGGGCATGGTCTATCGCGAGATCAAGCAGGCGATCATCGACATCGAGAAGATGTTCGACGTGCTGGCGCGCGATCCCGAGGTGAGGGACATTCCGGGGGCCAAGCCGCTCGCGGTGTCATCCGGCAGCGTGCGGTTCGAGGATGTCCGCTTCTCCTACGAGGCGGACCGGCCGATCCTCAAGGGCCTGAGCTTCGAGGTGCCGGCCGGCAAGACGGTTGCGATCGTCGGTCCCTCCGGCGCCGGCAAGTCGACGATCTCGCGGCTGCTGTTCCGCCTCTACGACGTCTCGAGCGGCCGCATCCTGATCGACGGCCAGGACATCAAGACCGTGACGCAGGCCTCGCTGCGCTCGGCGATCGGCATGGTGCCGCAGGACACCGTGCTGTTCAACGACACCATCCGCTACAACATCCGCTATGGCCGCTGGGATGCCGGCGACGACGAGGTGGAGGAGGCGGCGCGCCTCGCGCAGATCGACGGCTTCATCCGGATGTCGCCGCAGGGCTATGAGACGCAGGTCGGCGAGCGCGGCCTGAAACTCTCCGGCGGCGAGAAGCAGCGCGTTGCGATCGCGCGCACGGTGCTGAAGGCGCCGCCGATCCTGGTGCTGGACGAGGCGACCTCCGCGCTCGACAGCCACACCGAGCACGAGATCCAGGGCGCGCTGGAGCGGGTCTCGCGCAACCGCACCTCGCTGGTGATCGCGCACCGGCTGTCGACCATCGTCGGCGTCGACGAGATCATCGTGCTGGACCAGGGCCGGATCGCCGAGCGCGGCACCCACGCGCGGCTTTTGGCCGCCGACGGCCTCTATGCCAGCATGTGGAACCGGCAACGCGAGGCCGAGGAGGCCCGCGAACGGCTCGCCCAGGTCGATGACGACGGCACCGCGCCGAATCGGCTGCCGCCGGCGGTCACCGAAACGTCGGAGGATTCCAGCCCTGATGCGGGTGAGAAACCCTTGCCGACCGCCGCGGAATAGTCGATTTAGGGCCTCTCCCGCCAAATGGGGCGGGGAAACGCAAGCGAGCTCTGATGTCGATCGCCAACTCCATCCGCGCGCAGATCCCGCCGATCCACCCCGAGGGCTATCCCTTTATCGGCGGCTTCGCTCTGGCGAGCCTGATCCTGTTCTGGATCTGGACCCCGCTGGGCTGGATCGGGACGCTGCTGACCGTCTGGTGCGCGCTGTTCTTCCGCGATCCGGTTCGCGTGACGCCGCTGCGCGACGGCATCGTGGTATCGCCGGCCGACGGCCGCGTCTCGATGGTGGTGCAGGCGCTGCCGCCGGCCGAGCTCGGGCTCGGCGACAAGCCGCTGCCGCGTGTCTCGGTATTCATGAGCGTGTTCAACTGCCATGTGAACCGCAGCCCGGTGGTCGGCCGCATCGACCGCATTACCTACCGGCCCGGCGCCTTCATCAATGCCGAGCTCGACAAGGCGAGCGAGGACAATGAGCGCAATTCGCTCGTGATCTCGACCTCCAACGGGCGCATTGGCGTGGTCCAGATCGCAGGCCTCGTGGCGCGGCGCATCGTCTGCTTCGTCAAGGAGGGCCAGTCGATCGGCGCCGGCGAGCGCTTCGGCCTGATCCGCTTCGGCTCGCGGCTCGACGTCTATCTGCCCGAGGGCACCAAGGCGCTGGTCTCGGAGGGGCAGACCGCGGTCGCCGGCGAGACGATTCTGGCGGATTTCCGCAACGCCGATCCGGGCCGGACTTACCGCGCCGATTAACTCTGTTTCGCCAGCCCCATCAGCCGGTTCCCGCCGCAATGGCGGAGCCGGACGGCGCTTGCTATATTCATCAGGCCATGACGCCATTCGATCCGAATTCCACCGAGTATCGCCGCCGCCGGTTCCGCCCGATCCCGGTGCGGATGCTGGTGCCGAACATGATCACGCTGCTGGCGATTTGCGCCGGGCTGACCGCGATCCGGCTGTCGACGGAAGGGCGGATGGAGCTGGCGGTCGCCGCCATCGTGTTCGCCGCGATCCTCGACGGCATCGATGGCCGCGTCGCGCGCATGATCAAGGGCCAGTCGAAATTCGGCGCGGAGCTCGACAGCCTCGCCGACTTCGTCAATTTCGGCGTCGCGCCGGGCCTGATCCTGTATTTCTGGCAGCTGCATGAATTGAACAATGGCGGCTGGATCGCCGCGATGGTGTTCGCGATCTCCGGCGGCCTGCGGCTTGCGCGCTTCAATGCCTCGATCGACGATCCGAACAAGCCGGCGTTTGCCGCCAACTATTTCACTGGCGTGCCGGCGCCGGCCGGTGCGATCACCGTGCTGCTGCCGATCTATCTCGCCTTCCTCGGCGTGCCGATGCCGCCGGCGACGCTGACGGCGTTCTACACGCTGTTGATCGCCTTCCTGATGGTGTCGCGGCTGCCGGTGTTCTCCGGCAAGACCGTGAAGATGCGCGTGCCGCCGGAAATGGTGCTGCCGGTGTTCGTGTCGGTGGTGTTCATCGTCGCGCTGCTGATCGGCTATCCCTGGCACATCCTGTCGGCGGGCTCGGTGCTCTATCTGATCAGCCTGCCCTGGGGCTGGAAGTCCTACCGCGACCAGGAGCGCCAGCTTGCCGCGCAGACGCAAGCTGCGGGCGCGCCGGTGGCGGCGCAGGCCGCTGCTCCCTATACGGCGCCGGTCGCGGAGAGTGACCACGACGATCGTCCGACGCATCTGCACTGAGTGCGCCCTCGGTAGTCGACCGTCATCCTGAGGTGCGAGCCTTGCGGCGCAATTGCGCCGCCGGGCGAGCCTCGAAGGATGTACGGCCCGGCTCCGAGATTGGGGCCGTCGACCCTTCGAGGGCCGCTGAAGAAGCGGCCACCTCCAGCGACAACGGCTTCGCCGTTGCGCGGGGGTGACGGTGATAGAGTGGTTTCATTCCAGCAAATATCAGCCATGAGCGTGCCTCGGTTGGGTTCGCCTGCGATCTCGGCTATAGGCTGAGACGGCCCGCTCGAGCATGATCCGGAAAAGTGGAGACCGGTTTTCCGAAAAGATCATGCTCAAACAAAGAAATGAGATCATGATGCGTTTCCCTGGAAACGCATCATGATCTGACGCCAAAAATCAGGAGAGAAACGCCGTGACGACATCCGCTTCCGCCCCGCTTCCTGCTTCCGTCCTTGAAGCGTTGGCGCGCTACGACACGCCGACGATCTGCAACGCGATGGAGATCGTCGCGCCGGAGCGCCGTCTGATCGGCTACACCGTGAAGCCGCTGGTCTGCCCGTTCCCGACGCTGCCGCCGATGGTCGGCTACGCCCGCACCACGACGATCCGCTCGGTGCTGAAATCCGGCCTCTCGGCCGAGGAGCAGTCGAAGCGCCGCATCGAATATTACGAATATGTCGGCACCGGCTTCGGCCCGCGCATCTCTGTCATCCAGGACATCGACGGCCCGGACGTCGGCTATGGTGCGTTCTGGGGCGAGGTGCAGAGCAACGTGCACAAGGCGCTCGGCTGCCTCGGCGTCATCACCGACGGCTCGATCCGCGACATCCCGCAATGGGCGCCGGGCTTCCAGGCGCTGGCCGGCTCGATCGGCCCGTCGCACGCCTGGGTGCATGCCGAGAGCTTTGGCGGCGAGGTCCGCGTCGCCGGCATGACGGTGCGATCCGACGATCTGATCCACGCCGACAGCCACGGCGCCATCGTGATCCCCTATGAGGTCGCGGCGAAGCTGCCCGAGGCCGCCGAACTCTGCGGCCGCCGCGAGACCCCGATCCTGGACATCGCGCGCAGCAAGGATTTCTCACTGGAGAAGCTGAAGGACGCGCTGAAGCGTTCGGCGGAGATCCACTGAGGCAGCACGCGTTGTCGATTTGCAGAGCGGCGGGCCGGAGGGCCCGCCGTTTTGCTTTCGGTGTCAGGCCGGAGCCACCTTCGCGATCTCGTTCGCCCCGCGAACCGTCATGTCGATGGCGACATAGAGGATCACGGCGAGTCCGACATAGGCGATCCAGCGGTGGTTCTGCAGCAGCCGCGCGATGACGGAGGCCGCCGCGCCCATCATCGCGATCGAGAGCGCGAGGCCGAACACCAGCACGATCGGCTGCTCGCGCGCCGCACCCGCGACCGCCAGCACGTTGTCGAGCGACATCGAGACGTCGGCAACGATGATCTGCGTGGTGGCCTGCCACAGCGTCTTGCGCTGGCCCTTTGCGCCATCGGCGTGTTCGGCCGTGGTCTCGTGCGCGTCGGCGCGCAGCTCGCGCCACATCTTCCAGCACACCCACAATAGCAGGATGCCGCCGGCCAGCAGCAGGCCGACGATCTGCATCAGCTGCGTGGTGACCAGGGCGAACAGGATGCGCAGCAGTGTCGCGGCACCGATGCCGATCAGGATCGCCTTGCCGCGCTGCTTCTCCGGCAGGCCGGCCGCGGCAAGGCCGATCACGACGGCGTTGTCACCGGCCAGCACGAGGTCGATGACGACGACCTGCAGCAATGCGCTGAGGGCGTCGAGTGAAAACAACTCGGGCGAAAATAGTTCGGACATGGGTCATGTTCCCCTTGAGGTCGGGGAGCGGACCCTTTCGACGAAACCGGCTCTTGCCGTCATGCGGACGGCAAATCCACCGCGACGCTTATCCGCGTCGCGGGTCGAAGCAGGGCCACTCCAACTGAGTTCCAGTCCGACATCGCAGCTTGTGGCTGCCAGAGGGGCCCGGCCTGGGATTACGGTCGTGACACCGGACGCATTGCTGCTTCTTCCTCGAAGAACAGCGCCGCCTGATCCGGTTCGCCGAGGATCGCCGCTGCGCACCCCATGAAGGTGAACGCGCCGGCAAAATCCCACAGCGTGAGGTTCGCCACGGTTGAGCGCGCGTGGATCACGCGCGCCGCAATCGCAGCAACGGCTGCCTGGACGAACAACAACAGGCTGAGAACGGGCAGCACGAGTGCAGGCTCAACCAGACGGAGCGTCAGGACGATCGGCAGCGCGGTCAGCGCGCCGAACAACAGCAGCATGCCGAACGGCTCCAGAGAGGGAGTCTTTCGCAGCATCGTTTCTGGAATGATCGAGGACATTCCGGTCCTTTACCGATCCTGACTTGTCGTTCACGTCGAGGATATCAGAACGCGATCTCCTTGACGCGCGACGCGGCGCCGCGCGACCGCCGGCCGCGCGACAAGATGTACGTATGCGGTTCCGGAGAAGGCCCGAGCCCCGGGGGGGTGATCTTGGACGCCATTTTGGCGCCGCCGGCGTGGTGGCATGCCATGGCAAAGTCCGCGCGGCGCCTTTATCTTTGCTGGCAGCGCTGGGCGAACGATCGAAAGGCAATTTCGATGAATATGGCAGGCAAGACGGTGCTGATCACCGGTTCCACCGACGGCGTCGGCCGCTACGTCGCGATGAAGCTGGCGTCGGCTGGCGCCCGGGTCCTGATCCACGGCCGCGATACCAAGCGGGCGCAGACGCTCGCCGACGAGATCAAGCGCCTCAGCGGCCGCGAGCCGATGTTCTACCAGGCCGATCTGTCCTCGCTCGCCGAGGTCCGCGAGTTCGCCCAGCTGGTGCTCGACGACCAGGAACGCCTTGATGTGTTCGTCAGCAACGCGGGCATCGGTTCGCAAAACGAGGGGCCGGCGCGGCAGACCAGCAAGGACGGCCACGAGCTGCGCTTCGCGGTCAACTATCTCGCCGGCTTCCTGCTCGCGCATCTGTTGCTGCCGCGGCTCAAGGCGAGCGCGCCGGCGCGCATCGTCAATGTCGCGTCGCTCGGCCAGCACCCGATCGATTTCGGTGACGTGATGATCACGAAGAACTACAGCGGTGCGCGCGCCTATGCGCAGAGCAAGCTGTCGCAGATCATGTTCACCATCGACCTGGCCACGGAGCTGGAAGGCTCCGGCGTGACCGTCAACTCGCTGCACCCCGCGACCTACATGAACACCACCATGGTGCGCGCCAGCGGCGCGACGCCGATCTCGACCGTCGAGCAGGGCGGTGATGCCATCCTGCGTCTGGTCCAGGACGACGATGTGGCAGGCCGGAGCGGGCTGTTCTTCGACGGCAAGCGCGAGGCGCGCGCCCATGCCCAGGCCTATGACGCCGAGGCGCGCAAGCGGCTCAAGGCGTTGAGCCTGACGCTCACCGGGCTGCGGGCTTCCTGATCCGGCGCGAGACCGGCGCACTTTGGACGCGACCTTGGGTGCGGATCGCCTCGAACAGGCGCTTGCATGCGGCCGGAACGCCGCGATCCGGCACCGTTGCAATGCCGAGCAAGAGACCCGGCTGCGCGCGCTTCGGTGAGAAATACCAGGGCGAGAGCGGGGCGGGCGCCAGCCCGTGCGCGAGCAGTGCCCTGACGATCTCGACATCGGCGGTCTTGTCCGGCAGCGTCAGCATGACGGCGAGGCCGGCAACCTGCACGTCGTTGCTCCAGCTCCGTAGCGCCGTCGTTAGCGCATCGCGGTTGTCGCAATAGGCCCGCTTGGTTCGCCTGAGATGGCGGATGTAGTGACCGTCGCGCATGAACTCCGCGGTGGACAGCTGCACCGCTGGGCCGGGAGCGGGGACCAGGCACGTCGCGACATCGGCGAACTGCGCCGCCAATGGCTCTGGCGCAACCAGGAAGCCGAGGCGCAGCGTCGGCGAGATCGTCTTGCTGAAGGAGCCGAGATGGATCACCCGGCCGGCGCGATCGAGCGAGGCGAGCGCCGGCGCGGCACGGCCATTGAGCTGCAATTCGCCGAGATAGTCGTCCTCGATGATGAAGGCTCCGGTTTGGGCGGCCCAGTCGAGCAGCTGCGCGCGACGTTGCGGCGACAGCGGCGGGCCGAGCGGCGCCTGCTGGCCCGGGGTCACGACCGCGAGCGCCGCGTCGGGGGCGTGCTTGAGACCGTGCTCGACATCGATGCCGTTGGCATCGACGGGGATCGGGACGACCTCCAGCCGGCCGAGCTCGAGGCCCTTTCGCGTCAATGGAAATCCCGGGTCTTCCATCCACGCGCGGCGGCCTTCGAGGCCGAGCACGCGCATCGCGAGGCCGAGTCCTCCGCTGAATCCCGAGGTGATGACGATCTGCGCGGGCGAGCATTCGAGCCCGCGCGCGATCGCGAGATGCGCCGCGATCTCGCGTCTCAATTCGAGCTCGCCGCGTGGATCGACATAGCGCATCACCGCGCTCAATTCCGCCCGGACGGCGCGCGCGCGGATTCGCGCCAGCAGCTTGGCGGGGAGGCTATCCTGCGCGGGGACGCCCATCCGGAAGTGTCCCTGACCGCTCAGATCGCGAAACATCTCCACGACCGATCCGGGAGCGACCGGCGCATCGGGCTTGGCGGCCTTCCTGGGCCGCCTCGCGACGGTGGTGCCGCCCGCCTTCGACGACACGATGTGCTGGGCGTCCGACAGCTTGTCATAGGCCGCCCGCACGGTGCCGCGCGCAACGCCGAGCTGCGCGGCAAGGTCGAGCCACGATGGCAGCCGGGCGCCCGGCACCAGCACGCCCTTGTCGATCGCCGCCGCGATCGCCTTGCGGATCTGCTCGGAGAGCGGCGTCCTGGCCGACCGGTCGAGCGCGATGGGAAGCGGGTTGGGCATGGCCCGTGGTACACCAATTCGGTTCATTCTTGGTGCTTCTTTTTGGCCATGCGTGCCCGCATCTATCCGGTAGCGATGGAGGCACGAGATGAAGACCTTGATGACAACGCTGCTGGCCTGCGCGGCCCTTGCGACTCCGGCGATGGCGCAATCGGTGACGCCGAAATTCGAGCATATGATCACGAACATTCCCGGCAAGTCGCTGATCGCGGTGGAGGTCAACTTTCCGCCCGGCGAGCCGTCGGCGCCGCATCATCACGCCAAATCGGCGTTTCTCTATGTCTACGTGCTCCAGGGCGCGATCGAGAGCCAGCTGGAAGGCGAGGCCGCGCATGTCTATCGGGCCGGCGACAGCTTCTTCGAGCCGCCCGGCGCGCATCACGTGCTCGGGCGCAACGCGAGCGCGACCGAACCGGCGAAGCTGCTTGCGGTGTTCGTCGTCGACAGCAACGACAAGGCGCTGACTGTGTTCGACAAGGAAGGACACAAGCAATGAGCATGCGGATCGACTACAACAAGGTCGCGCCAGCGGGCATCAAGGCGCTCGGCGGCGTCTATGGCTACATCACGCAAAGCGGGCTTTCCGCGCAGCTCGTCGAACTGGTCTATCTGCGGATATCGCAAATCAACGGCTGCGCCTATTGCCTGGACTCGCATACCCGCAGCCTGCTGAAGATGGGCGTCAAGGTCGAGAAGCTTGCGGTGCTGCAGGTCTGGCGCGAGGCCGAGGCGCTGTTCGACGCCGAGGAGCGCGCCGCGCTGGCCTGGGCCGAAACCGTCACCCGCGTGGCGGAGACCGCGATTCCGGAAGCCGATTACCAGGCGGCCCGCGAGGTGTTCAACGAGAAGCAACTGGTCGACCTGACCATCGCGATCGGCCTGATGAACACCTACAACCGCATCGCAATCGGCTTCCGCAACCCGCCGCAGGCTGTGGTCGAGCATTCCGCTGCGGCGGCTTGATCTTGGCAGGAATGGGTCAACTCCTGGACGGAAGCAACTCATTCGTTGCGGGCCGCATGCTCAGCAGCAGGAGTGCGCCGGAGAGCAAGTACAGCGCCATGACGAAGTACATGCCATAGATGTTGTCGCCGGTGTTCCGCACGATGAACCCGGTGATCGACGGGCTTACCGCCGGACCGAGATTTCCGAGGCTGGTGACGAGGGCAAGGCCGCCGGCCGCCGCGCCCGCTGAGAGATACTCACTGGTCAATGCATAGAAGAGCGGCGGCGCTGATACAAACCCGATGACGGCGAAGGAGAGAGCCAGGATCGAACCAACAAAAGTGCCGTGGAGCAACATGAGAAAGAACAAGCCGCCGGCGGCAATCGTGACGCAGGTCGCATAGTGCCAGCGGCGCTCATGCCGCTTGTCCGAATGACGACCGATCAGGATCATGCAGACGATACCCGCAGCGTTGGCTACTGCGTGATAGACGCCGACCAGTAGCGGATCCTTTACTCCCCAGCTATGGATCAGGGTCGGCATCCAGAATACCATCGTGTAGTTGGCGCCCAGCAGACAAAAACAGGCCAGCGACAACAGGTAGACCTTCGGGTCTCGCAGCAGCTGCCGGAACGTCCCCGAGGTCGCCTTCACGATGTTCTCTTCGTCATGCTGTAAAGCATCGTCCAGCAGCGCCTTCTCCCCCTTCGAGAGCCACGCGGCCTGGAACGGCTTGTCCTTGAGCAGGTAATACACGAGAACGCCGAGGATTGGCGCGGGCAACCCCTGGATCAGAAACAGCCATTGCCAGCCGTAAAGACCGCTGACGCCGTCGAAATACTTCAGGATCGAACCACACAGCGGACCAGCGATGAACATCACAATGGGGGGCGCCGACGCGAGGATCGCGATGACCTGCCCGCGCCTCACCGACGGGTACCAGTATGTCAAGTACAGCAGCACGCCCGGGGCGAAGCCGGCCTCAAAGACACCAAGGAAGAACCTCGCCGCATAGAACTGGAGCGGCGTCGATACGAACATCATGGCGGTCGCCGCCAATCCCCAGAGCACCATGATCCGCAACAGAGTCTTGCGCGCGCCGATCCTTTCCAGAAGAAGATTGCTGGGCACCTCAAACAGGAAATATCCGACGAAGAAGATGCCCGCGCCGAGCCCGTAGACTGCATCATCAAACGGTAGTGTCTGCTTCATCTGAAGCTGTGCGAAGCCGATGTTGATGCGGTCGAGAAAGGCGACCATGCTGGCGATCAGTAGCAAAGGTATAAGGCGCCAGTCGACCTTGGCGAACACGGCCTTGTACGCCGGGTTCTCCAATATCGGCGACGACGACTTGCTTGCAGCAGGCAGATGCATTCTTGTTCCTTCCAAAGTATGCTTTTGCCTATGATGTCCTTCGAACCAGTCGCTGCTCCATTGCGCGGGAGTAATGGTCTGACCTCGAAAGCTCAGGTGACCTTTGCCTCGATGACGCTGAGACGCCCGGCCGGATAGGTCGCGGTGTGAGTAAAGCCGGATTCGCGAAACAGCCAAGCGTACTGCTTTTCCGTTCTTTCGAGACCGCCAGGCCCGCGAAGCATGAGCAGATCGGTCAGCGTCTGTTCCCTGTGCGCATCGCTTACGCTCGGGAATTCCGGCACGATCCGTTCGATAAGCAGGAGCACGCCCCCTCCGGGGAGCGCCCTTCGACAGTTTGCGAGGATGACCATGCTGCGCTCATCGCTCCAATCGTGAATGATGTTCTTCATGACGATGGCATCCGCGATCGATGGAATCGTCTGGAAGAAATCGCCAGCCATGAATTCGACGCGATCACTGAGCCCGCTGCGCCTCAGGTGGCCAGTCGTGGATTCGGCGCAGCGCGGAAGGTCGAAAATAGTCCCTCGGATATGCGGATGTTGCCCGGCTATGGCGCCAACGAGTTCGCCGGAGCCGCCGCCGACATCCATGAGATGAGCGAACGCACCGAAGTCGTAGGCCCCCAGGATATCCGGAATCGCCAGACGCGTCCCCTCCATCATCGCTGCGTTGAATATGTTGACCATCTCCGGATCGCGCGCCATGAGATCAAAGCTGTTTTCATGGCCAAGCAGTTGCGCGGCGGTCTTGCCGGTCATGATCGAGTCCTGTAGCCCGGTCCACGATTCGGTCAGAAACTGGCCTTCAAAGATCGTCCAGTTCTTGAGGGACTGGGTTGCGGCCCCGTCAAGGCAAGTCCCCAGTTCGGTCAATGCGTATTGCTCTTCAGCGACCGTGCAAATGCCTATGGTCGAAAGCGCGGTCAGCAGGCGGCGGAGCGCCTGCTTGTTCGCGCCGGTTGCCTCGACGAGTTCGCCAAGGGGCCGCGATCCATCGCGCAGGAGCTCGGCGATCCCCAGCTTCGCGGCGACGTAGATGACCGCGGTCACGCGCTGCGACTGAATAAGATGCAGCAATCTTGCGGATGCTTGGACAGAGGCCATCGATCATTCCCCCTCATGTTGCTCGTTGGTGCCGGTCCAGCACTCCCGGGCAAACCTGCTCAGGCTCGAAGGCGGCGCGCTGCGCGGCATTGATTGGCCGATCCTGATCTCGGTGTCGCTGACGCCGGGGCCGCATCGCCGGTCCGTCCCCGCAACCGGGGAAGGGTTGAAACCTGAAATACTTAGCGCAGTATGGATGACAGAACTGATCATGGAGGCCTGCCTGGCGCTGACCGCTTTTGGTGGATCGCTGCTCGGGACGGTTTTGCTATCCCGCGCCGCAAGATGATGCTGTACAATTGCCGCCAGGTCCCGAAACCTCGCCGATATTCTGCCGATATTTTCCGAAATGGCCCAACGAGGCGTTCTTGCTTAAGTCATCGCAGCCTTCGATTGTGATCGGCGACCGGACCTTGGACCTGGCCCGCGAATTGCTGCTCGACGGGCGCGGCGACATCGTGCCGTTGCGTCCTCAAGCCTGGGCGGTGCTGCGGCTCCTCGCGCAACGTGTCGGGCGCCTGGTGCATAAGGACGAGATATTGGATGAGGTCTGGTCGGACTGCGAGGTCACGGAAGACTCGCTTGTCCAGGCCATCGGCGACATCAGGCAGGCCTTGGGAGGGGCGGGCCGATTGGCCCTGAGAACCTTGCCTCGCCGCGGCTACATGCTGGTCGTGGATGGCGAGCAGGCCGACCGCCCGGCTTCTGCCAGTGTCACGACCTCGTCGATGCCGGACAACGCCGGAAGGCCAGCGGGTTCATCTTCGGTCCCACACCTGTCCATTGTTGTTCTACCATTCACAAATATTGGCGGCGATCTGGAGCAGGAATATTTTGTCGATGGCGTGACTCACAGTCTGACTACCGACCTGTCGCGCATCGCCGGCGCGTTCGTCATCGGCCGGGGCACTGCGTTCACCTTCAAGGGAAAGGCGGTGGACGTGAGGGAGATCGGTCGCGAATTGAATGTCCGTTACGCGCTGGAAGGGTCGGTGCAACGCGGCGGCAATCGCTTTCGCCTGAACGTTCAGTTGACTGACACGGAAACCGGAGCCCATGTGTGGGCCGAGCGCTTCGACAAGCCCGCTGCCGACTTGCTGGACATGCAGGATGAGATCGTATCCCGGCTCGCCAATACATTGAACGCCGAGCTTATCAAGGCCGAAGCACGACGGGCAGAACGGTTGCCCCAGCCGGACGCGATGGATCTCTATTTTCAGGGCAGGGCTGTCCTGAATAAAGGAATAGCGCCAGCGGTTATGGCGCGAGCAAGGGATTTCTTCATGCGCGCCCTCGCGCTTGATCCCGACAATATTGAAGCAGCGGTTGCCGCGGCTCAGGTCGATTTTGCGATCGGTTCTTCCTCCATGGCCGATGACGGACCGGCATATTTCAGGGCCGCGGAGAAGGCGCTGAATGGCGTGTTGTTGCGTGCGCCCAATCACCCCAGAGCCCACATGTTGCTCGGCGCGGTTCAAATTCGGACGCACCGCGCTGCAAAGGGTATCGCTGAATGTCGCCAGGCGCTGGCGCTCGATCGGAATTTGGCCGATGCGCATGGGTTTATTGGCCTCGGGAAGCATGCGCTGGGGCGTGGTGAGGAAGTCGAGGGGCATATTCAAGAGGCGTTACGACTGTCCCCTCGCGATACGCGTGCCTTTCTCTGGATCATGGTTGTCGGGATGGCCAAGTTGATGTCCTGCACCAATGCAGACCTCGAGGCGCTGGACTGGCTTCGCCGGAGCATTGAGGCTAATCCCAATTTTGCGCTCGCTCACTTTCACTTGGCTGGCGCGTTGGCCATGATGGGAGACCTCGAGGAAGCACGATCCAGTGCCAAAGCCGGACTGGCGCTCGATCCCAACTTCAGCATTCGTCGATACGACGTCAATGTCGTCTTCCTGTCCGACAATCCGGTATGGCTCGCCAAGCGTAAGCGCTTTTATGAGGGAATGCGCATGGCCGGCGTGCCGGAGAGCTAGTGCCGCGTTCGATCATCTGCGTGAATGGGATAGAGCTGCGACGAGGAGCTGCATTTGAGCTCCAGCAGCGGCGCACCATGCACTCGCCTTGGCCAGCGGCGGGGCACCGCTCACGAACCCGGCTTCGCCTCGACAGGCTTCTGCGCGAACTGCGGAAAGGTCTCGGCGACGACAGGCCCATCCAGCCGCCATGAATAGCAGCCGCCGACGAAGAATGGCGGCTCGGTGACATCGCGCTGGTGATCGAGCGCGCCGCGGCCCTGCGGGTCCTTGCCGGAGGTTGCGGTCTGGAACAGCGTCGTCACCGCGGGACCCAGCAGCTCGGCGAGATGGGTGCAGGTTTCGAGCTTGCCAATCTTGCGACGGACCAGTTCGCGCCAGCCCTTGCCGATGCGTTCGCCGACCAGGCGCTGCAAGATGCCCTCGACGTCGAGGCAGGACGGGTAGGGCGTTGAGGCCATCGTGGTGCCGGTCTCGCGGATCGTAAAACTGTCGTCGACCGCGAGCCGCAGGCGGATGTCGTGCACGGGATCGTCGGGCTGCTGCAGCCCGCGATGCTTGTCCTGTCGGGCATAGGGTTTGGTGTCGACCAGCTGCGCCTCGACTTCCCACAATCCGTCGTCACGGAGATAGCCGAGACATTCGACGGAGCGGCGGTGCATCAGGCGGCGGGGCTTGCCGTCGGCATTGGTATCGGGTGCGGACATCGGAACTCGCTGGATTGAATCTAGAGCTGATCCAATCGGCCGTGCGCTCCGATGTCAACGCTCGCGGTCGAATGGCGTCATGAGACATCGTCATTCCGGGATGGCGCGTTAGCGCCAGACCCGGAATCTCTAGATTCCGGGTTCGATGCTTCGCATCGCCCCGGAATGACGGGGGTGACGTTGAGAGCTATCCCTCAGCTCACCCGCCGTTCGCGGTTCTCCCAATACGGCTTGCGCAGCTCGCGCTTTAAGATCTTGCCGGCGCCGGAGAGCGGCAGCGGCGTCGCGGTGATGTCGACGCTGCGCGGGCATTTGTAGCCGGCGATCAGCATCTTGCAGTGCTCCATCAGCTCTTCCGGCGTGGCGCTGGCGCCGCTCTTCATCACCACGACGGCGTGAACCTGCTCGCCCCAGCGTTCGCTCGGGATCCCGATCACGGCGCATTGCGCCACCGCCGCGTGCTGGGCGAGCGCGTTCTCGACCTCGGCCGAATAGACGTTCTCGCCGCCGGAGATGATCATGTCCTTGACGCGGTCGACGACGTAGACAAAGCCGTCCTCGTCCATGTAGCCGCCGTCGCCGGTGTGCATCCAGCCGTCGATCACGGCGCGCGCGGTCTCCTCCGGCCGCTCCCAATAGCCCATCATCACCATGTCGCCGCGCACCGCGATCTCGCCGACGGTACCCGTCGGCACGAGCTTGTCCTCCGCATCGACGATCCTGACCTCGGCGCCAAGCGTGGCGCGGCCGGCGCCGCGGTGCCGTCCCTTGGCGCGGCCGTCGCCGATATGCTCCTTCCAGTGCAGCAGGGTCGCGATCGGCGACAGCTCGGTCATGCCGTAGGCTTGCGTGAACTCGACATGCGGCAGCGCCTTCATGGCGCGCATCAGCACGGCGTCGCTGATCACGGAGGCGCCGTAGGAGATCCGCTTCAAGGACGACAGGTCGTAATTGCCGAGCGTCGGGTGATCGACGAACATCTGGATCATGGTCGGCACCAGCAGCACGTCGGTGATGCGCTCCTTCTGCACGGCGGCCGCGACGCCGTCAGGCGTAAAGCCCTGGATTACGACGTTGGATCCTCCGGACAGCAGCACCGAATACATCGCCGCGCCATTGGCGAGGTGGAACATCGGCGCCGCATGCAGATAGATCGTGCTGCTCGGCCATAGGCCTTCGCCGAGCGCGTTGAGCGCGTTGGCCATCAGATTGCCGTGGCTCAGCATCACGCCCTTGGAGCGGCCGGTGGTGCCGCCGGTGTAGAAGATGCCGGCAAGGTCGTCGCGGCTGCGCATCGCATCCGGAACAGGCGCGCTGCGCGCGATGAGCGTCTCGTAATTCTCCATGCCGGCAGGCGTGTCGCCCTCGTCGGCATAGACCAGCCGCAGGCCGGGGACGGCGCCTGCCAGCGCCGTGCCGACCGGCGCAAACGCCCTGTCGACGAACAGGATCGTTGCGCGGCAGTCGCGCAGCGCGTCCTCGTTCTCGATCGAAGACCAGCGGATGTTGAGCGGCACGATCACGGCGCCGGCCCAGCCGACGGCGAGGTAGAGCTCGAGATAGCGGTCGGAGTTCAGCGACAGGATCGCGACGCGGTCGCCGTCCTGGGCGCCGAGGCCGCGGATCGCGGCGGCGAGGCGGGCGACGCGTTCGCCGACCTCGCGCCAGTTGCGCCGCCGCTCACCGCAGACGACCGCGAGCCCGTTTGGATTGACCTGCAGCGCGCGCCGCAGTCCGTGCGTGATGTTCACTCGTCTCCTCCCTTGATGCGTTTCCCTTGCGAGGCGGTTTGTCCGCCTTCTCGTGCGCCGTTGTCTTGCGCGTTGATGTCATTTGCGTTGTTGTTTTGGCGATGCCTTCGGTGAGGCGGATCGCGAATTCCTCAGCGACGGCACGTCCGCTCAGCTCGCCGCCCGGCTGGAACCAGTGGCCGATCCAGTTCAGCGAGCCGGCAATGGCGAAAGCCGCGAGCTTCGGGTCGCACGGTTTCACCGAACCGTCTTCGACGCCCTGTGCGATATAGTCGCGGAAGGCGCGGTCGATCCGCCGCTTGGCAGTCTGCACGATCTTGCGGTTGTCCTCGCTGAGATCGCGGATGTCGAAGCGGACCAGGCTCTTGCCGTAGTCCGCGGTCATCAGCTCGGCATAGCGGACGGTGAGCTTGCGCAGCTTGTCGAGCCCCGAGCCGCCGCCCGCCGACGTCTCGGCAATGCATTCGTCGACCAGCTCATTGCCGATCGACCAGCACTCGAACAGGATCTCGTCCTTGCCGCGGAAGTAGTTGTAGAGCGCCGGCTTGGTGATGTTGAGCCGCTTGGCGACGTCGTTCAGCGTGGCACGGTGATAGCCCTGTTCAAGGAACAGGGCTACGGCCGTGCGCAGCACTGCCTCGCGCTTCTCGTCGCGGGCGCGGCGCCGGCTTTCGAATGGCAGCCATGGCGACTCGTTGCTGGAAGAGGGGGAGTGGGCGTCCATCGCGTCGGCTGTTGTCGCATTGACTCCGGAAGATCGCCCGTATATTACCCATGGGTAACAAATAGTCCAGTGGGTAATTTCCGGGAGGACACGCGATGACGTCACGCACCTATATTGCCGGGGTCGGCATGATCCCGTTCGTCAAGCCCGGCGCCAATGCGCCGTATCACGTGATGGGCGCCGAAGCGGCGAAGCTGGCGCTCGCCGACGCCGGGCTCGACTACGGCCGCGTGCAGCAGGCCTATGTCGGCTACGTCTATGGCGACTCCACCTGCGGGCAGCGCGCGCTCTATCCGGTCGGGATGACCGGCATCCCGATCGTCAACGTCAACAACAACTGCTCGACCGGCTCGACCGCGCTGTTCCTGGCGCGGCAGGCGATCGAGTCAGGCGCGGCCGATTGCGTGATGGCGCTCGGCTTCGAGCAGATGAAGCCCGGCGCGCTCGGGGCCGTGTTCACCGACCGTCCCAGTGCGTTCGACGATTTCGACGCCGCGGCCGACAAGCTGGTCGACGCGCCCGGCGTGCCGCTGGCGCTGCGCTATTTCGGCGGCGCCGGCCTCAGCCACATGAAGAAATACGGCACGCCGCTCTCCGCCTTTGCAAAAGTGCGCGCCAAGGCGAGCCGTCATGCCAAGAACAATCCACTGGCGCTGTTCCGCAAAGAGGTCACCGCCGACGACGTGATGAACGACCAGGTGATCTGGCCCGGCGTGATGACGCGGCTGATGGCGTGCCCGCCGACCTGCGGCGGCGCCGCCGCGATCCTGGTCTCGGAGAAATTCGCCGACCAGCACGGCCTCAACAAGCAGGTCCGCATCGCGGCGCAGGCGATGACGACCGACACGCCCTCGACCTTCGGTGCGTCAGACATGATGCAGGTGGTCGGCTACGACATGGCGCGGGATGCCGCGCGCAAGGTCTATGAGGCCGCCGGCATCGGGCCTGATGATCTCGACGTCGTCGAGCTGCACGACTGCTTCGCGCACAACGAGCTGATCACCTATGAGGGGCTTGGCCTGTGCGGCGAGGGCGAGGCCGCGAAATTCATCGACGACGGCGACAACTCCTATGGCGGCAGGATCGTCACCAACCCGTCCGGCGGGTTGCTGTCGAAGGGCCATCCGCTCGGCGCCACCGGGCTTGCGCAGTGCTATGAGCTGACGCGGCAGCTGCGCGGCACCGCTGCGGCGACGCAGGTGGAGAGCGCGCGGATCGGCTTGCAGCACAATCTCGGCCTCGGCGGCGCCTGCGTCGTGACGCTCTACGAACGCGCTTGAGGTCGTCATGGTCGATCAATCCGCTGTCGGGCGTACATTTACGCCCGTGACCGCGCGCGTCGAGCCGGGGCGGCTGCGCTTCTTCCTCGATACGCTCGGCGAGACGAATGCCGTCTATCGCGACGAGGCGGCCGCGCAAGCGGCCGGCTTCACGGCGGCGCCGGTGCCGCCCACCTATCTGTTCTGCCTCGAGATGATGGATGCGCCGGACCCGTTCGAGTTCCTCACGGCGCTCGACATCGATCTGGCGCGCGTGCTGCACGGCGAGCAGCGCTTCGACTATCATGCGCCCGTCGTGGTCGGCGACACCTTGACCTTCCGCCCGCGCGTCACTGGCGTGACCGACAAGAAGGGCGGGGCGATGACGCTGATCGTGGTCGACACCCCGGTCACCAACCAGAACGGTGTCCATGTCGCCGATGTCTCGCGCACCGTCGTGGTACGCAATGCGAGGCCGTCATGAGCAGCTCTCCCTCTGTCGGCGACCGCATCGTCCACAAGGAGTTTCCACCGATCACCCGCCATCGCCTCGCGCTGTATTGCGGCGCCTCCGGCGATCACAATCCGATCCATGTCGACATCGATTTCGCGAAGGCGGCCGGCTTCCCCGACGTGTTCGCGCACGGCATGCTGGTGATGGGCTATCTCGGCCAGGCGCTGACCGACGCGGTGGCGCCGTCGCGCATCCGCTCGTTCTCGACCCGCTTTGCGGCGATCACCCAGCTCGGCGCGAAGCTGACCTGCGAGGGCACGGTGACCGAGCTGGTCGAGCAGGGCGGTGAGAGGCGCGCAATACTCGCGCTGACCACCAGGGATCAGAACGGCGAGATCAAGCTCGCCGGCGAGGCGGTTATCGCGCTGTAGTGCGAAAGGTCTCGCCACGAGGGATTGTGCGCTCCCTCGCCCCGCTCTTGCGGGGAGAGGGTTTGGGTGAGGGGCTGCTTCCGCGCACTCTGGAGGTGGTGAGACCTGTACCCCCTCACCCGGAACGCATCTGACAATGCGTTCCGACTTCTCCCCGCAAGCGGGGCGAGGTGAGGCGGGCATACCGCAAAGATCACGTTGTTTGAGGGAGGTTTGAATGTCAAAGCTGCAAGGCAAAGTCGCGCTCGTCTCGGGCTCCGGCCGCGGCATCGGGCGCGCGATTGCGCTGAAGCTCGCGAACGAGGGCGCGCGCGTCGTGGTCAACGACCTCGATGCCGAGCCGGGCGATGCGGTCGTCGCGGAGATCAAGGCCATGGGCGGCGAGGCGATCGCGGTCAATGGCAGCGTGACCGAAGCCGGCTTTGCCGATCGCTTCGTCGGCGCCGCGATCGAGCGGTTCGGCGGTCTCGACATCATCGTCAATAATGCCGGGTACACCTGGGACTCGACGATCCAGAAGATGACCGACGAGCAGTTCCAGGCGATGCTGGACGTCCATCTGGTCGCCCCGTTCCGCATCATGCGCGCGGTGTCGGAGCCGATCCGAGTGATGGCGAAGAGGGAGGCCGAGGCGGGCCGCGAGGTGTTCCGCAAGGTCGTCAACATCTCCTCGATCGCGGGCCTCTACGGCAATGCCGGGCAGGCGAGCTATTCGTCCGCCAAAGCATCGCTGATCGGGCTGACGCGCACGATGTGCAAGGAGTGGGGCCGCTACAAGGTCAACGTCAATTGCGTGGCGTTCGGCCTGATCAACACCCGCCTGACCCAGCCGATCGAGACCCAGCAGAAAACCATCGACGTCGCCGGCCGCGACATCAAGGTCGGCGTCCAGCCGCAGATGCTGGAGGCGATGGGCCGCATGATCCCGCTCGGCCGCGGCGGCACGCCGGAGGAGGCGGCCGATGCGGTCTATCTGTTCTGCGCTCCGGAATCGAATTACATCAGTGGTCAGGTGATCGTCGCCGGCGGCGGTCTTCTGATTTAATACGAGGGCAGAATGCACTACCGATCGTCCTGGATGACCGAGGAGCTGGACACCTTCCGAGACCAGTTCCGCAAATTCCTCGCCAAGGATCTGGCGCCGCACGCCGAAAAATGGCGCGAGCAGAAGCTGGTCGATCGCTCGGCCTGGCGCGCGCTCGGCGAGATGGGCGCGTTGCTGCCGAGCGTGCCCGAGGCCTATGGCGGCTTAGGGGCCAGCTTCGCCTATGACGCCGCCGTGCTCGATGACCTCGAGAGCACGGTGCCGGAGCTGACCACCGGCGTCTCCGTGCACAGCGCGATCGTCGCGCATTACATCGTCAACTATGGCTCGGAGGAGCAGAAGAAACGTTGGCTGCCGAAGATGGCGTCGGGTGAGATGGTCGGCGCCATCGCGATGACCGAGCCCGGCACCGGCTCGGATCTGCAGGCCGTCAAGACCACGGCGAAGAAGCAGGGCAATTCCTACGTCATCAACGGCCAGAAGACTTTCATCACCAACGGCCAGGCCGCCGATCTCGTCATCGTGGTGGCGCGGACCGGGGCTCCGGGCGCCAAGGGCATCTCGCTGATCGTGGTTGAGACCGCGGGCGCCGAGGGGTACCGGCGCGGGCGCAACCTCGACAAGATCGGGCTGCACGCATCAGACACGTCGGAGCTGTTCTTCGATAACGTCACGGTGCCGCCGGAGAACCTGCTCGGCGCCGAGGAGGGCAACGGCTTCGTACAGCTGATGCAGCAATTGCCGCAGGAGCGGCTGTCGCTCGCGATCGGCGCGGTCGCCTCGATGGAGCGCGCGGTCAGGATCACCGCCGAATACACCAAGGAGCGCACCGCGTTCGGCAAGCCGCTGCTCGAATTCCAGAACACCGCCTTCAAGCTTGCCGAGCGCAAGACCGAGGCGATGATCGCCCGCGTGTTCGTCGACTGGTGCGTCGAGCGCCTGGTCGCCGGCGACCTCGACACCGTGACGGCGTCGATGGCGAAATGGTGGTGCTCGCAGAAGCAGGTCGAGACCGCCGACGAATGCCTGCAGCTGCATGGCGGCTACGGCTACATGCAGGAATATCCGATCTCGCGCATGTTCATCGATTCCCGCATCCAGAAGATCTATGGCGGCACCAACGAAATCATGAAGCTCCTGATCGCGCGTTCGCTGTAGGCGGGCGCATCTTTGGCCGTCGTTCCGGGGCACGCGAAGCGTGAACCCGGAATCTCGAAGTTGCGGCTTGAGATTCCGGGTTCGATGCTCGCGCATCGCCCCAATGACGCGGAGGGGTGAGTGCGCGCTCATCTCCTTCGGCCGTGCGCCGCTACATCGCCCGTACGTTCTTGAGGAACTTGTCGACCTGAACTTCCAGCTCTGAGGCGTTGCTGGCGAGCTCTCCGGAGGCCGCCAGCACGTTCTCGGCGGCCTTGCTGGCATCGTCGATCGCCTTGGTCGTGCCGTTGATGTTTGCGGTGACCTCCTTGGTGGCCGCGGCCTGTTCCTCGACCGCGCTGGCGATCACGGTCGAGATCTCGCTGATCTGGACGATGACCTGCGAGATCGCCTTCAGCGCCGTGGCGGTGTTGCCGGTCGCGGCCTGCATCTCGTTGATCTGCGCCGAAATGTCTTCCGTGGCCTTGGCGGTCTGGTTGGCCAGCGCCTTCACCTCGGAGGCGACGACGGCGAAGCCGCGTCCGGCCTCACCGGCCCGCGCGGATTCGATGGTTGCGTTGAGCGCAAGCAGGTTGGTCTGGCCGGCGATTTGGCTGATCAGGGCGACGACGTCGCCGATCTTCTGCGCCATGGTCACGAGACCCGCGACCAGCTTGTCGGACTTCTCGGCTTCGTCGACCGCCATGCGGGCAATGCGGCTCGCCTCGGCCACCTGGCGGCTGATCTCGTTGACCGAGGACGACAGCTCCTCGGACGCGGACGCCGCGCTCGCCGAGCGCTGATTGACGAATTCGGCGGTCGTCGTCAGCGATCGCGCAGTGCCCTGCATTTGCGTCGACGCCGACGCCAGCATCCCGGCAAGGCCCTTCACGTCCTTCTCGAAATCGTCCGCCAGCTTCACATTGCCTGTCACGACCGACCAGCTCAGCATCGCGCCGGTGTAGTTGCCGCGCTTGTCGGTCAGCCCGGAGACCCGCAGGTCGAGCGTTTCCGGACCGAGCTTGATCTTGGCCGCATGCGGCAGGTTTTTGGGATCGCCGACGATGCGGCGCTGGTGCGCCGGGTTCTTGTGGAAGATGTCGAACGAGTTGCCGAGGATCTTGTCCGGCGCCACCGGAAGCAGGTGCTTCACGGTGTCGAGCGTCTTGAGGCTGGTCTGGTTGATGTAGGTGATGTTGAAATCGGTGTCGCACATCATGATGTTGATCGGCATGTTGTCGAGCATCTGCAACAGCCGTTCGGTCTGCGTTTCAAGCCGCGCCTTCTCGGTCGCGAGCTCCCAGGTCAGCATCGGGCCGGTGTAGCGGCCGCGCGAATTGGTCATCGCCGTCACGGTGAGATCGAGCGTCTCGCCGCCGATGGTGATACGCGCCTTGTGCGGCAGGTTCTTCGGGTCGGACAGCAGCCGGCGCTGATGCTGCGGGTTCCTGTGAAATATATCGATCGATTGCCCGATCAGCGCGTCGACCTTTACCGGCAGCACATGCTCGATCTTCTTCAGGTTCTGCCGCGTCGACTCGTTGATGTAGGTGATTTTGAAATTGTCCAGCTCGCAGAGCATGACACTGATCGGCATGTCGTCGAACAGCCGGTACGAACTGTCCGAGCCGATCACGCTTGCGACGCTCTTCATCCCCAACATGCATTGCCTCCAGCCTTGATAATGATCTTGGTGAATTGAAACGGTGCACCTGATCGGCAGCGGAATGCCTTCCACCGCCGGCCCCACGCAGGTGCGTTACACGATTTACAATTTCTGACTGTGTGGAACGGTAAGCGATTCGAATTCCACCAAGAAGGGCACGCAATGCGCCGCGTGCGATCGCACAAGGTCGAACGCGCGATGCTCGCGATGAGCGCAGCCGAAAACGTCGCACAACACCGCGATTTGCCGTGAAATCCGCGCGATCCGGCGACGAAGATGTGAAGCGGCCGATCGCTGCACCGTAATCTTACGGAAGCACACGCGTGCGCTCCTAATGATTGTTATCGTGCACATAACGTGTGGCTCATGCAGATTGTGCCACGCCATCGCGCGCAGCGGAGAGCTCTTGACTGCAATCGTCTCGGCGGCCACGCGCTGTCGGTCTTGGCGATGCGGCGTGCGAGCATTCTTTCGCCTGCGCTCTGTTGAGTCGATCGGCGCCTCGTGATGACAGGGCGGCCGCATCGTCGATGCGGGTGTTCATGAAAGAAGCCCGCGCAGGTTGATCATGCCGCGCGAGACCCGATCGGGGTCACGGACCGGCGTCGTGGTCCCGCGCGAGCGCAACGAGATCGCCCTCGAGCCGGACGATCGTGACCTGCGTTGCTTGCCGGCCGGCGGTTTCAATCCTGCCGGCGATCGTCCGCTCTGCGGAAATCGATGACGAAACGGCGTTGCCCATTGCCTACCGCATGGCTTGGCGCCGCTGCGCGCGGGAGACGCAGCTTCGGCCTTGCACCCTATTTCCGTCTATCATACCCCGTGGGACCACGATCCGCGCGAAGCTCAAACGCGCGCCAGTACTTGCAGGGAGCCCTCATGACCAAAAGCAATGCCCGCACCGGAGGCCAGATCCTGATCGACCAGCTGGTCGCGCAAGGGGTGGAGCGCGTCACCTGCGTGCCGGGCGAGAGCTATCTGGCGGCGCTCGACGCCTTGCACGACAGCGCGATCGACGTCGTGATCTGCCGCGCCGAGGGCGGGGCCGCGATGATGGCGGAGGCCTATGGCAAGCTCACGGGACGTCCGGGCATCTGCTTTGTCACCCGCGGTCCGGGCTCGACCAATGCCGCCCATGGCGTGCACATCGCGATGCAGGACTCCACCCCGATGATCCTGTTCGTCGGCCAGGTCGACACCGGCATGCGCGAGCGCGAGGCATTCCAGGAACTCGACTACAAGGCGGTGTTCGGCACGATGGCGAAATGGGCGGTCGAGATCGATCGTCCGGATCGCATTCCGGAACTGGTCGCGCGCGCCTTCCGCGTCGCGCTGCAGGGCCGGCCCGGTCCGGTGGTGATCTCGCTGCCGGAGAACATGCTGACTGAAACCGCCGCGGTCGCCGACGCGCCGAAGGTCGAGCCTGCGGCGACCTGGCCTGCGCCGGCCGATCTCGAGCGCCTCGGCAGCATGCTCGCCGGCGCCAAGGCGCCGATCGTGGTGCTCGGTGGCTCGGCCTGGACCGCGGAGGCCGCCAAGGGCATTGCGCGCTTCGCCGAGCGCTTCGACCTGCCGGTTGCCACCTCGTTCCGCCGCGCCTCGCTGTTCGACGCCGACCACTCGCATTATGCCGGCGATCTTGGCATCGGCCCGAGTCCGAAGCTCAGGGATCGCATCACCGGCGCCGACGTCATCCTCCTGATCGGCGGCCGCATGTCGGAAATGCCGTCCTCGTCCTACACGCTGCTCGACATTCCGGTGCCGAGCCAGAAACTGATCCATGTCCATCCCGGCGCCGAGGAGCTCGGCCGTGTCTACCAGCCGGCGCTGGCGATCCAGGCGACGCCTGCGGCCTTTGCCGCCGCGGTCGAGACCATGATGCCGGCGGCAGTGCCGGCCTGGAAGGGCGAGGCGGCCAAGGCGCACGCGGATTACCTCGCCTGGACCGACAAGCCGCGCGAGCTGCCGGGCAGCTTCCAGTATGGCGAGGTCGTGACCTGGCTGCGCGATCGCCTGCCGAAGGATGCCATCGTCTGCAACGGCGCCGGCAATTATGCCGGCTGGATTCACCGCCACCATCGCTTCCACGCTTTCGCCGCGCAGCTCGCGCCGACCTCGGGCTCGATGGGCTACGGCGTGCCGGCGGCTGTGATGGCCAAGCGGCATCATCCGGACCGGGTCGTCGTGGCGTTCGCCGGCGACGGCTGCTTCCTGATGAACGGGCAGGAGTTCGCCACCGCCGTGCAGTATGACGCGCCGCTGATCGTCGTCGTCATCGACAACGCGCAATACGGCACCATCCGCATGCATCAGGAGCGCGACTATCCGGGCCGCGTCGTCGGCACCCAGCTCAAGAACCCGGACTTCGCGCTTTACGCCAAGGCGTTCGGCGGCCATGGCGAGCGGGTCGAGCGCACCGAAGACTTCGCGCCCGCGTTCGAGCGCGCGCTGGCCTCCGGCAAGCCCGCGATCCTGCACTGCCTGGTCGATCAGCGTGCGCTGTCGGTCGGCAAGGATTTTGCGCCGCAGGCCACGCGCTAGGGCATGATCCGGAAAAATGCGAAGCGGTTTTCCGAGGAGATCATGCCCAAACAAAAGTCCCGTCACGTCGCGATCATCGGGGCCGGCGCGGTCGGCGTCATCAGCGCCATCGAGGCGCTGCGTGCGGGCCACAGCGTAACCTTGATCGATCCGGGCGAGCCCGGCGGCACCCAGGCGGCGAGCTACGGCAATGCCGGTTGGCTGTCGTCGCATTCGGTGATCCCGCCGGCCGAGCCGGGCACCTGGAAGAAGGTGCCGGGCTATCTGATGGATCCGCTCGGGCCGCTGGCGATCCGCTGGTCGTATCTGCCGAAGGCCTTGCCGTGGCTGGTCAAGTATCTGCTGTCGAGCCGGACCGAGGCGCAGGTCGAGGCCACCGCGCGGGCGATGCGCGATCTCCTGAAGGATGCACCGCTGCTGCACCGGCAACTCGCCGAGGAAGCCGGCGTGGGCGAATTGATCGAGCGGCGCGGGGTGATGCATGTGTTTCCCTCACGCGCGCCGTTCGACCGCGATCTCGGCTGGCGCATCCGCAAGCGCGTCGGCATCGAATGGCTGGAGCTCGATGAAGACGAGATGCGCCAGCGCGAGCCCGATCTGCATCCGCGCTACAAATTCGGCGTCGTGGTGGAGGAGGCGGGCCGCTGCCGCGATCCCGGCGCCTATGTCGCGGCGCTTGCCGCGCACGCCGTCGCGAACGGCGCCGAACGCGTCGCCGCCAAGGCAACGGGCCTCAGGCTCGCCGGTGACAGGCTTGTCGCTGTGATCACCGAGAGCGGCGAGATTGCCTGCGACGCCGCCGTCGTCGCCGCGGGCGCGCGCTCCAGGCAATTGACCGCCTCGATCGGCGATCCGCTGCCGCTGGAGACCGAGCGCGGCTATCACGTCATGATCGAAAATGCGGAATCCGGCCCGCGCAATTCGATGATGGCCTCCGATGCCAAGATGGTCGTCAACTGGACCGATAAGGGCCTGCGCGCCGCCGGCACGGTGGAGATCGCGGGGCTTGACGCCGCGCCGAACTGGAAGCGCGCCGAAATCCTGCGCAAGCACCTCTTCAATATGTTCCCGAAGCTGCCGACGGATATTCCGCCATCGCGGATCAAGACCTGGTTCGGCCATCGGCCGAGCATGCCGGACGGGCGCCCCTGCATCGGTTATGCCCGTGCCACGCGCGATGTGGTCTACGCCTTCGGCCACGGCCATGTCGGCCTGGTCGGATCGGCCCGGACCGGCCGGCTGGTCGCGCAACTCCTGAGCGGCAAGGCGCCGGAGATTCCGCTCGCCCCGTTTGCGCCCTCGCGCTTCCTGTAGGAAGCAACGGCGGCGAAGCCTCAGCTGTCGCCGGCCCAGGCCGTGATCGCGGCCGGTGCGATCACGCGTCGCGGTGCGTGCGGATTGATCGTTCCGGCGCTGACGTCCTGCGTCTGAACGAGCAGCGTGCGCGCAAACGCCTTGGCGTCCTGCTCGGTCGTGAAGGTACGGGTCTGGCGCGCGAAGCGGTGATGTCCGGCGTCAGGATTTCGCATGGCGAACGAGACGTACCAGATGGCCTTGTCGGTCTTCATCGCGCCTCTTTGGTGGTAATCCGCCCGCGCGATCGCGACGTGATGCTCGATGCTCGATGTGCAAAAAGTGCCAAGACAAAGAATCCTGAAATACAACACATTGCGGCGAATAGGCTCCTCGGCGAACCAGCAATGCTACAGCATCGGCACGTCTACCGATACTGGCGGCATATTACCTGTCAACCGATGGGTGAAATGACAATGCGCCGTTGCGACGTTGGTTCCATCCGGCAAATTGTCATGTCGGACGAGGCGCTGGTCGCGGTCCGCGAGGGCGAAGCGGCGGCCCTGAAGCCCGTGAACTGGTGGCGAGCCGTCACGACAAGTGTCGATACTTTCGAACGCTCGACGTAGGCCTCGCTAAATGACTTGGTCCTCCTTGCGGGCTGCGTTGATGGTTTCCTCCACCTCGGCGGCAAGGGCCGTGAGATGTTCGGCGAGCTTGCTGAACAACTCGCGCTTGCGCATGTCAGTCGCCAGGTCTCGGATCAACGCACATTCCGCCGCGTCGCGGCGAAGCTTTTCGAGATGCGTCAGCATGTCCTGCATTTTTCGTCCCCGAATGCCGTACTCCGCAACGCTAAGGCGGCACAGAACCGCGTAACAATAACCTGTGATAATTTTCGCGAACCTTGGCGAGGGTCGCGTATTTTTCTGACCCTCAAGGCAAGCTTGGCTTGCGACATTCAGTGTCGTCCCTGCGAAAAGCAGGGACCCATAACCACAAGCGCTGATTGGTGTGCTTCGCTGGAATGACCAGCTTTGTTCACAACATCCGCCGCGGCGTATGGGTCCCTGCTTTTCGCAGGGACGACAGCGAGGATGAGGCGATAGCGCTGCCTCTCTCACGACCCGATCCGCACCACCATCTTGCCGAGCGCCGCACGGGTCTGCATGGTGGTGAAGGCCGCGCGAAAATCGTCGAATGCGAACACCTTACCGACAACAGGCGTCAGTCGGCCATCGTTCAGCCATGCCGACAATTGCGTCATCACGCGCGCCTGCGCCTCGGGCTCGCGCCGCGCGATCTGGGCGGCATCGACGCCGATCAGGAAGCCGCCTTTCAGGAGCGGCAGATTGAACGGCAAAGCGGGAATGTTGCCGGCCGCGAAGCCGACCACGACATGGCGGCCGTTCCAGGCGATCGAGCGGAACGCCTGCAGCGAGACCCCGCCGCCGACCGGATCGAAGATCACGTCGGCGCCGTGGCCGCCGGTCGCGTCCTTCAGCGCGTCGCGCCAGTCGGGTTTCGTGTAGTCGACGACAGCGTCGGCACCGAAGCTTGCGGCGAAGTTGCGCTTCTCCTCCGTCGAGGCCGCGGCGACGACGCGCGCGCCGAGCAGCTTGCCGATTTGAATGGCGGCGATGCCGGTGCCGCCGGCGGCGCCGAGCACCAGCAACTGCTCGCCGGCCTTGAGCGAGCCGCGCTCGCCGAGCGCATAGAGCGCGGTGAGGTAATTGGTGCGAAAGGCCGCGGCGGCCTCCATCGACAGTCCGTCGGGCATGATCTCGACGGCGTCGCGTGGCACCACGATGTGCTCGGCCAGCGCGCCCGAGCGCGCCGCGCCCATCACCCGCATGCCCGGCGCGATGCCGGCGACGTCGCCTGCGACCGCATCGACCACGCCGGCGAATTCCGCGCCCGGCGTGAAGGGCAGGGCATCCTTGGTCTGATAGCGGCCCTCGACCTTCAGCCCATCGACGAAGCCGATGCTCGCGGCGTGGACCTGGACTCGGATCTGTCCGGGGCCGGGTTCGGGGGTGGCGATCTCCCTCAGCCCGATCTGATCGATGGGCGCGTATTGCTCGACGACGACGGCCTTCATCCTGTCCTGCTCATTGGTTGGTTTCCTCGAGACCCTTTTCCGCTCCGATTGAATCGGAACGGGGCCCCGGATTCTTGTGTTGACGCGTCTTCTTCACGCGAGCCGGTAGCCAGTTCGCGCGAATACACTTCCGGCAAACCTATCCCATGTCCGTTGTTCTACGGGGAGGGGATTTGCGCATGCGACGGCAGGCTCGCATGCGGAAAGCCAGCATCTTCAACGACATCGCGAAAAGACCGGCGTTTACCCGTTGTTATCCCTACCAAATTCGGTAACGCGTCCTTAATGGCGTTAACGTTAGGGTTTTCCACGCGGCCCGCCTTGGGCTGCGCGCCGTCCAGGACGGGCAGGTTGCGTACGCGTTGGAGTCTCCTATGGATATCATGACTGGCGCCGGGCTGTTGGCTGGCATCATCGTCATCGCGGTGATGATGTTCATGGGCGGCGACCTGCACATGTTCATCTCCGAACACGCCATGATCATCATCTTCGGCGGCTCGATCGCGGCGACGATGATCCGCTTCCCGCTGGGCGTGATGCTGCATGGGCTGCCGCTCGGCGCCAAATTCGCCTTCACGATGAGCCGGCTGTCGGCCCGCGACCTCGTCGACGAGCTCGCCCGCATCGCCGAGATCGCCCGCAAGCAGGGGCCGGTCGGCCTCGAAAAGGTCGAGACCGACGAGCCGTTCCTCGCCAAGGGCATCCGTTACGTCGCCGACGGTTACGACCTCGAATTCATCCGCGACAACATGGAGCGCGACCGCGACAACTTCCTGATGCACCTCGACGAGGGCAGCAAGATCTATCGCGCGATCGGCGACTGCGCTCCGGCGTTCGGCATGATCGGCACGCTGATCGGCATGGTGCAGATGTTCGCCAACATGACCGACCCCTCCAAGCTCGGCCCGTTCATGGCGACCGCGCTGCTCGCGACGCTGTACGGCGCGCTGGTCGCCAATTTGTTCTGCCTGCCGATCGCCGACAAGCTGCACGGCAAGCTGCTCGACGAGGAGACCAACCGCACGCTGATCATCGACGGCATCCTGATGATCCGCGACTCCAAGAGCCCGGCGCTGGTGCGCGAGATGCTGCTGGCCTATCTGCCGGAGAAGCATCGCCAGGAGGAAGGCGAGCCGGTTCCGGCCTGACCGGACCGCGCTTTCGGGAAACGCAGCGATGGCCAAGAAAAAGCGCGGCGACGCCCATACCGGAGGTCACGGCTGGTTCGTGACCTTCGCCGACCTGATGGGCCTGATGATGAGCTTCTTCGTGATGCTCGTCGCGTTCTCCACCATGGACAACAACAAGCTGAAGATCGTCGCCGGCTCGATGCGCGATGCCTTCGGCGTGCAGACCAATGTGCGCTATTCCGGCATCGTCGAATCCGACGGCCTGCCGACCCGGCCGAAGCTGAAGAACGTCGAGCACATCTCGCCGGAAGAGTCCTCCGCCAATCCGACGCCGGACGAGAAGGAGCGCAGCCAGATCAACGGCGCGCGGCTGAAGATCGACCGCGAATTTGCGCTCGCCTCGGCCTCGCTCCGCCAGGCGCTGCAGGACATGCCGGAGCTGACCGAGATCTCCAAGAACATCATGTTCGAGGAGACCAAGGAGGGGCTCAACCTCGAGATCGTCGACCAGGACGGCCGCTCGATGTTCGCGGACGGTTCCAGGGAGCCGTACGACCGCACCCGCCGGCTGATCCAGAAGCTGGCCGCGCCGCTGAAGGCGACGCCGCTGCGGGTTGCGATCGTGGGGCATACAGCCGCAGGCTTCGTGCCGGCGCGCAGCGATTATGACGGCTTCGACCTGTCCGCGGACCGCGCCAACGCGGTGCGGCAGATCCTGGAGCGGGAAGGGCTGCCGCCGTCGCATATTTTCGCGGTTTCAGGCAAGGCCGACGGCCAGCCGCTGTTTCCCGACGATCCGACGCTGCCGGCCAACCGTCGCGTGACCATCACGTTGATGCGGGAAAATCCGCCGCTGCCGCCGGATCTGAAGCCGTAGCTCTGGGTTACCATACTACCGTCAACTACCATTGTTGCGCGGTTGACACGCGATGCGGAAGCGTCGATAGCCGCGCGGATCAAATCAACCGATCGGGCGTTCCAACCTCGCCATGGCTGTCAGCGTCTCATCTACCGAAGCTCAGGAAGGACAACCGACCTCCAGCTTCTGGGCCCTGACACTCGGCAGCATCGGGGTGGTGTTCGGCGATATCGGAACTTCGCCGCTCTACGCATTCCGTGAGGCGGTCGGCGGCGCCGCGCACGGCCAACCGGTCACCCGCATCATGGTGCTGGGCGTGCTCAGCCTGATCCTGTGGGCGCTGTTCACCGTCGTCACCGCGAAATACGTGCTGTTGCTGCTGCGCGCCGACAACAATGGCGAGGGCGGCACGCTCTCGCTGATGGCGCTCGGCCAGCGCGCGATCGGTCGGCGCAGCTGGCCGCTGCTCGCGCTCGGCGTGGTCGGCGCCTCGATGTTCATCGGCGATTCCATGATCACGCCGGCGATCTCGGTGCTGTCGGCGGTCGAAGGCCTCAAGCTCGCCACCCCGCATCTCGAGCACTATGTGGTGCCGCTGACGATCCTGATCCTGGTCGTGCTGTTCTCTGTGCAGAGTTCTGGCACCGCGCGCGTCGCTTCCGCCTTCGGTCCGGTGATGGTAGTGTGGTTCGCCTCGCTGGCGGTGATGGGGCTCGTTCACATCATGGACGACCCGTCGGTGCTGGCGGCGATCAATCCCTATTACGCGCTCCAGTTCATGCTGACCCACGGCACCATCGGCCTGGTGACGCTGGGCGCGGTATTCCTCGCGGTGACCGGCGGCGAGGCGCTGTATGCCGATCTCGGGCATTTCGGCCGCAAGCCGATCCAGTCCGGCTGGTTGTTCTTCGTGCTGCCGTCGCTGCTGCTGAACTATTTCGGGCAGGGCGCGCTGGTGCTGTCCGATCCCAGCGCGATCGAAAACTCGTTCTACCGCATGGTGCCCGACGTGCTGCTGCTGCCCCTGGTCGGGCTCGCCACCGCCGCGACGGTGATCGCGAGCCAGGCGGTCATCACCGGCGCCTATTCGCTGATCAGCCAGGCGGTGCAGCTCGGGCTCTTGCCGCGCTTCGAGGTTCGCTACACCTCGGAGACCCATGCCGGTCAGATCTATCTGCCGCGCGTCAACCGGCTGCTGCTGATCGGCGTGCTGCTGCTGGTGCTGCTATTCCGCACCTCGAGCGGGCTGGCGTCGGCCTATGGCATCGCCGTCTCCACCACGATGGTCGCCGACGGCATCATGGGCTTCATCGTGATCTGGAAGCTGTGGAACTGGCGCGTGGCGTCGGCGGCGGCATTGATCCTGCCGTTCGTGATCGTCGACATGACCTTCTTCAGCGCCAATCTCCTGAAGCTGTTCGAGGGCGCGTGGGTGCCGCTGCTGTTCGGCGTCGTGATGGCGACGATGATCTGGACCTGGCGCCGCGGCGCCGCCATCCTGGTCGCCAAGACCCGACGCATCGAGGTGCCGCTGCGCGACCTGATCCACAGTCTGGAGAAGCGGCCGCCGCATATCGTCAAGGGCACCGCGGTGTTCCTGACCAGCGATCCGAGCTTCGTGCCGACCGCGTTGCTGCACAATCTCAAGCACAACAAGGTGCTGCACGAGCACAACGTGATCCTGACCATCGAGACCGCACCGACGCCGCGCGTCGATCTATCCGAGCGCGTCAACATGGAGAAGGTGAGCGACAAGTTCACCGCGGTGCGGCTGCGCTTCGGCTACATGGAATCGCCGAACGTGCCCAAGGCGCTGGCGGTCGCGCGCAAGCTCGGCTGGCAGTTCGACATCATGTCGACCTCGTTCTTCGTGTCGCGCCGCTCGCTGAAGCCGTCGGCCCAGTCCGGCATGCCGCAATGGCAGGACCACCTGTTCATCGCGATGAGCCGGTCCGCCAATGATGCCACCGACTATTTCCAGATCCCGACCGGCCGGGTGGTTGAAGTGGGTACCCAGGTAACTATCTGACCGGGCGCAGGATTCTGACATTGATCGGCCGTGACCCATGCGTGATGTGCATGGCGGAGGCCTGAATCCGGGCTAACCTATGCATTCCTGCCGGGAGTATAGCGCTGCGACCCGGCATTGTGCGGTGCGGCAGAAGACAGAGGCACAGCTTCCCCATGTCATCCGAGAGTGCGATCACCGCGGCGGAAACGCCGGCGGCAAACGGCAATGGTGAGGCGCATTCAACCGCCACCTTCAAGGCCCTGATGCTCGGCAGCATCGGTGTCGTCTATGGCGACATCGGCACCAGCCCGCTTTACGCCTTGCGCGAGGCCGTCGTTGCCGCCGCCGGCGGCGAGGGCGCGGTGACGGCGCATGCGGTGCTCGGCGTGCTCTCGCTGATCCTCTGGGCTTTGATCGTCGTCGTCACGCTGAAATACGTCGTGATCCTGCTGCGCGCGGACAACAATGGCGAGGGCGGCACGCTGGCGCTGATGGCGCTGGCGCAGCGCGCGGCGACCAAGGGCGGCGCCGCGATCGTGCTGCTCGGCATCATCAGCGGCGCGCTGTTCTATGGCGACGCCGTCATCACGCCGGCGCTCTCGGTGCTGTCGGCAATCGAGGGCATCAAGCTCGTCACCTCGACATTCGATCCCTATGTCGTGCCGCTCACGGTGGTGATCCTTGTCGTCCTGTTCGCGGTGCAGTCGCGCGGCACCGCGCGCGTCGCGGCCTTCTTCGGCCCGGTGATGTGCGTATGGTTCGCCCTGATCGCGGTCGCGGCGCTGCCGCAGATCGCGCGGCATCCCGAAGTGCTATACGCGCTCAATCCGATTCTCGCGGTGTCGTTCATGCTGCATCACGGCGTGATCGGCTTCATCACGCTCGGTGCGGTCTTCCTCGCGGTGACTGGCGCCGAGGCGCTCTATGCCGACCTCGGCCATTTCGGCAAACGCCCGATCCAGACCGCGTGGCTGTTCATCGTGCTGCCGTCGCTGGCGCTGAACTATCTGGGGCAGGGCGCGCTCCTGATCGGCAATCCCAAGGGCATCGAGAACCCGTTCTTCCTCATGTTCCCGGACTGGGCCTTGATCCCGATGGTTGCGCTGGCGACCATGGCGACCGTGATCGCGAGCCAGGCCGTCATCACCGGCGCGTATTCGCTGACGCGGCAGGCGATCCAGCTCGGCCTGTTGCCGCGGTTCGAGATCCGCCACACCTCGGAGGCGCATTCCGGGCAGATCTACATGCCGCGCATCAACCGTTTCCTGTTCATCGCGGTCATCGTGCTGGTGCTGATGTTCCGCTCGTCGAGCGCACTGGCGTCGGCTTACGGCATCTCGGTGACCGGCACCATGGTGGTGACGGCGATGATGGGCTTTGTCGTGATCTGGAAGGTCTGGCGCTGGTCGCCGATCGCGGCCGCCGCGCTGGTCGCGCCCTTCCTGTTCCTGGACATCACCTTCCTGGCCGCCAACCTGCTCAAGGTGTTCGAGGGCGGCTGGGTGCCACTCGCGCTTGGCGGCGCCATGATCGTGGTGATGTACACTTGGCGGCGCGGCAGCCGGCTGTTGTTCGAGAAGTCGCGCAAGCTGGAATTCCCGCTCGCCGATCTCGTCGCGATGTTGGAGAAGCGGCCGCCGCAGCGTGTCACCGGCACCGCGGTGTTCCTGACCAGCGACCCCGTCAGCGCGCCGACCGCGCTGATGCACAGCCTCAAGCACTACAAGGTGCTGCACGAGAAGAACGTCATCCTGACCATCGAGACGGCGCCGACGCCGCGGATCGATCCGTCCGAGCGGGTGCGGATGGAGCAGCTGAGCGAGACCTTCTCCAAGGTGACGCTGAAGTTCGGCTTCATGGAACAGCCGAACGTGCCGAAGACGCTGGCGATCGCCCGCAAGCTCGGCTGGCAGTTCGACATCATGTCGACCTCGTTCTTCCTGTCCCGCCGTGCGCTGAAGCCGGCGGCGCATTCGGGCATGCCGAGCTGGCAGGACCATCTGTTCATCGCGCTGAGCCGCTCCTCGAACGACGCCACCGACTATTTCCAGATCCCGACCGGGCGGGTGGTCGAGGTCGGCACGCAGGTCACGATCTAGCGGTCCTGCCAGTCACATCCTGCGAGTCATCTAACCCGTTTCGGACGCTTGATTTTCTCTGCGCAAGAGGCGACTTTGCGGCCCGGAACGGCGGGCCGCGCGACGCTCGCCAAGCTGATATCGGGAGGATATTTCCGTGGCGGACCACAAGGTGGAAGATTTGTTTCCGGACGAGGTGTCGAAGGGCATAGCGGAAGGCCGCTATCTGCTGGTCGACGTCCGCGAGCCCAACGAGGTCGCCGTCGAGGCCTATCCCGATGGCGTCGTAGTGCCGCTGTCGACGTTCGATCCGGCGGCGATTCCCGATCCGCAGGGCAAGCAGGTGGTGTTCGCCTGCCGCTCCGGCAAGCGCTCGGTGACGGCTTCGCTGGCCGCCCAGGCCGCGGGCCTGCCCTACGACAAGCACCTGGCGGGCGGCATCATCGGCTGGAAGGCGGCGGGACTGCCGACCAAGACCGGCGGCTGATCCCTGACATGACCTCCATGAACAAGGTCTTCGCGGACCTTCCTGTCACCATCTTCGAGGCGATGTCGCAGGCCGCGCGCGACAACAACGCCATCAATCTCGGCCAGGGCTTTCCCGACGATCCCGGTCCGGAGGACATCCGCCGCGCCGCCGCGGACGCCTCGATCAACGGCTACAATCAATATCCGTCGATGATGGGCATCCCGGAACTCCGTCAGGCGATCGCATCGCATTACGGCCACTGGCACGGACTCAAGCTCGATCCGATGACCGAGGTGATGGTCACCTCCGGCGGCACCGAGGCGCTGACCGCCTCGATCCTCTCCGTGGTCGAGCCCGGTGACGAGGTGGTGTGCTTCCAGCCGGTCTATGATTCCTATCTGCCGATCATCCGCCAGGCCGGCGGCATTCCGCGGCTGCTGCGGCTCGAACCGCCGGAGTGGCGGCTGAGCGAGAAGATGCTGCGCAGCGTCTTCAACCACAAGACCAAGGCGGTGCTGTTCAACAATCCGCTCAATCCGGCGGCGGTGGTCTATCCGCGCGAGGACCTCGAACTGTTGGCGCGGTTCTGCCAGGAATTCGACGCGGTTGCGATCTGCGACGAGGTCTGGGAACACGTGGTGTTCGACGGCCGCGAGCACATCCCGCTGATCACGATCCCGGGCATGCGCGACCGCACCATCAAGGTCGGCAGCGCCGGCAAGATCTTCTCGCTGACCGGATGGAAGATCGGCTTCGTCTGCGCCGCGCCGCCGCTGCTGCGCGTCGCGGCGAAGGTGCACCAGTTCCTCACCTTCACGACGGCGCCCAATTTGCAAGCGGCGGTGGCATTTGGCCTCGGCAAGCCCGACGACTATTTCCTCGACATGCGCAAGGACATGGCGCGGAGCCGTGACCGCCTGACCAAGGGGTTGGAGAGCATCGGCTTTCCGGTGCTGAAGTCGCAGGGGACCTACTTCCTCACCGTGGACCTGTCGCCGCTCGGGCTCAACGAGACCGATGCCGAGTTCTGCTGGCGGATCGTGCAGGACTACAAGGTCGCGGCGATCCCGGTGTCGGCGTTCTACGAGCAGGATGCGGTGACATCGGTCGTGCGTTTTTGCTTCGCCAAGAAAGACTCAACGCTCGACGCCGCGCTGGAGCGGTTGTCGGACGCCGTTCACCGCCGCAAGAGGTAGGCCAGAATGCGAGAGCAGAACCGTCGTCTCGTCAGCTTCGTCGGCGCGGTCGCGACGGTCCTGCTGCTCTCGGCCTCCGCCGACGCCGGGGAGCGCACGGTCAACTTCTACAACTGGTCGAACTACATGGCGCCGGGAGTCCTCGAGGACTTCACCAAGGAAACCGGCATCAAGGTGGTCTACGATACGTTCGACGCCAACGAGACGCTGGAGACGCGGCTGCTCGCCGGCAAGTCGGGCTACGACGTCGTGGTGCCGACCGGCTACTTCCTGCAGCGCCAGATCACCGCGAAGGTGTTCCTCAAGCTCGACAAGTCGAAGCTGCCGAACCTCGCCAATGCATGGCCTGTGGTGACGAGCCAACTTGCGACTTACGATCCCGGCAATAGCTACGGCGCCAACTACATGTGGGGCACCACCGGCATAGGCTACAACGTCAAGATCGCGCAGAAGATTCTCGGTCCCGACGCGAAGATCGACAGCTGGGACATGGTGTTCAAGCCGGAGAACCTCGCCAAGTTCAAGGATTGCGGCATCCACATGCTGGATTCCGCCGACGACATCCTGCCGGCGGCGCTGAGCTATCTCGGCCTCGATCCGAACTCGACCAAGCAGGCCGACCTCGAGAAGGCCGCCGATCTCGTCATCAAGATCCGGCCCTATGTGCGCAAATTCCACTCGTCCGAATATCTCAGCGCGCTGGCCTCTGGCGAAATCTGCTTCGTGGTCGGATGGTCGGGCGACATCATGCAGGCGCGCAGCCGGGCGGCGGAAGCCAACACCGGCGTCGAGATCGGTTACACGATCCCGAAGGAGGGCGCGCAAATGTTCTTCGACAATCTCGCGATCCCCGCGGATGCGAAGAATGTCGCTGAGGCCTATGAGCTGATCAACTACCTCTACCGTCCCGAGGTCGCGGCGAAGAACTCGAACTTCCTGTCCTACGCCAATGGCAATCTGGCGAGCCAGAAGCTGATCGACCCGAAGATCTTCAACGACAAGAATATCTATCCCGACGAAGCGATGCAGAAGAAGCTGTTCGTGATCACCGCGCGCGATCCGGCGACGCAGCGGATCATCAATCGCCTGTGGACGCGGGTGAAGACCGGGAAGTAGGTCTATCCGTCATTGCGAGGAGCGAAGCGACGAAGCAATCCATCGCTCCGTATGCTCGGAGAAATGGATTGCTTCGCTTCGCTCGCAATGACGAGTGTCGGGCCTACCGCCAGCGCCGGTGCAGCCAGAGCCATTGATCGGGATACTCACGGACCCAGCCCTCGACGACGTCGGTGATCGCCTGCATGGTGCCCTGTATATCGATCTGGCCGGATGCGTCGAACACCGGCTTGACTTCCTCGGTGACCTCGCCGCGGAAGCGGCCGTCGGGCAGGCGGATGATCCGCGTGCCGTGGATTGGGCAATCGATCTGCCGGCGCAGGCGCGCCAGCAGCGGATTCGCGGTGGTCTTGCGGCCGAAGAAGGTGACGGGAACGCCGTTGGTCAAATACTGATCGACCAGCATCGCGACGTGCTGGCCGTTCTTCAGCGCCTGCGCCAGCTTGAGCGGCGCGTCACGGCCGGCCGGCACCAGCGTGCCCAGATTGACCGCGCGGATGCGTTCGATGGCGCGGTCGGCGGCTTCGATGTTCGGCCGGCGAAACAGGATGGTGGCGTCGAGCCCATGCGCTGCGGCGGCAATTGGAGAGAGCTCCCAGTTGCCGAGATGTGCGGCGAAGAACAGTGCCGGCTTGCCGTCGTCACGCAACTGATCGAACAGCTGCTTGCTGCGCGCCGAGAATTCGACGCGACCCGGCTTGTCGGGATTCTGGGGATCGTGGTCCCAGATGCGGTCGATGTGCGCGAATTCAGCGCCGATGCGTCCGAGGTTGTGCCAGACGCCCGTCAGGATCTCCTCGATCTCCTCCGGTGACTTTTCCGGGAAGGCGGCCTTGAGGTTCTCGCGGCCGATGCGATCCTCGCGCAGCCGGCGGCCGATGAAATGCGCGGCGCGGCCGAAGAATCTTGCGGTCTTCTCGGGATCGAAGTAGCGCGTCGTACGCAGCAGGCCGATCGTCAGCCCGCCGATCGCCGCGTCGGTCACGGGCTTCGCGGCGTCACGCAGGTGCGCCCTGGTGCGAAGGAGCAGGCGTTTCATCTGATGAGGCGAGGGCGCTAGGCCGGCTCGCGCGTCAGGATCAGTGAGGCGTTCTGCCCGCCGAACCCGAACGAGTTCGACATCACGGCGGTCACCTTGGCATCGCGCGCCTTGTTGCCGACCACGTCGAACGGGATCGCGGGATCAGGCACCTCGTAGTTGATCGTCGGCGGAATCCGCTGATGCTCGAGCGTGAGCAGCGAGAAGATCGCCTCGACTGCACCGGCGGCCGAGATGGTGTGGCCGACCATCGACTTGTTCGACGACACCGGAATGTTTTTGGTGTGTTCGCCAAACACGGCCGACGTCGCAAGATACTCCATCTTGTCGTTTTCCGGCGTCGAGGTCCCGTGCGCGTTGATGTGATCGATTTGCTCGGGCTCCATTCCAGCATCGGCGAGTGTCTTGCGCACGCAGCCGATCGCCGGCTTGCCGTCCGGGGCCGAGCGGGTGCGATGGAAGGAATCGGTGAGCTCGCCGCAGCCGGCGACGACGCCGAGGATGCGCGCGCCGCGGGCCATCGCGGCCTCGTAGCTCTCGAGCACCAGCGCGCCGGCGCCTTCGGCCATCACGAAGCCGTCGCGGTTCTTCGAGAACGGTTTCGAGGCGGCCTGCGGCGGGTCGTTCTGGGTGGAGAGAGCCGACAGCAGCGAGAAGCGCACCATGGCTTCCGGGTTCACCGAGCCGTCGGTTGCGACGCACAGCGTCGCATCGGTTTCGCCGCGGCGGATCGCCTCGACGCCGAGCTGGATCGCGGTCGCACCGGAGGCGCAAGCCGTCGACAGCGAAATCGGGGACCCTTTGGTACCGAAGGTCTCGGCGAGGTTGAGCGCGACGGAGCCGAAGGTGAAGCGCCGGTGAAAGTGCGCGAACTTCCCGCCGCTACAGGTCGCCAGGTATTCGATGATTCCAAAGTCCTTGGTCGGAACCTCGCGCGCGACTTCGAGCCGCTGCGGCCACTCGGTCTCGATCGGGGCGACTGCCAGAAACAGCGGGCCGGGAAAGTCGCCCTTGCTGCCGATGCCGGCTTGCTCGAGCGCTTCTTCGGTCGCGATCTCCGCCAGACGCTGCGACAGGCTGGTCGACGAGAACGGGTCGACGGTGACGAAATCGACGGCGCCGGCCATCGTCGTCTTCATACTGTCGAGCGGGAAGCGTGTCACGGTCTTGATGCCGGACTCACCCGCGGTGAGGCGCTTCCAATTGTCGGTTTTGCCGCCGCCGAGCGACGTCACGATTCCCATGCCGGTCACGACAACGATCGGTCGGCCGAATTTATCGCGTGGTGCTGTCATGGTTTCCCCGTCGGTGCTTGCGCCGGACTTAAAGTGCGATGAGCTTCATCGCACCCTAGTTGTTTGTTCGAGCATGATGTTCGGAAACAATTTTCCGGATCATGCTCTAACTGACGGCCTCGACCAGTGCCATGCCTTCGCCCTGCCAGTGGCCGACCCCCAACACCACAATCTGGGTTGGCGCTTCGGTCTTTTCAACCTCCAGCCCGGTCGGGTCGTTGGCCGGATAGAGCGCGCCGCGCGAGATCGACAACGCGGCCAGCGCGAGCCCAAGCGGGAATTGCGCCTCCATATTGTGGCCGAAGGTCGTTCCGGTGGCGCGGACGGCAAAGTCGGCATGCTGGCTGAGGAATGCGCGCTCTTCGGCGGTCGCAGGCTCGGCGCCGGTCGCGCCCGTGATCAGGATACCGTTGTCGCCGCTGACACCGAGCTGCGGCCACAACGCCTGCAGCGATTTCGTCACGGCGCCCGGCTCCTTGCGTCGGGCAAGGTCGGCGACAACCTTGGTCAGCTTGGCGTACGGCTTTGCGCCGCGGGCCTCGGCATGTTCGCGCGATTCCATCACGAGGAAGGCGCCGGCGGAGCCGATGGCAAAGCCCGGGTTGTTCCTGCGGGCCCAGACCGAGCTATGCTGGTCCTTGAGGGCGAGATCGCCGAATGCATAGAGCATCAAGAGGTCGCCGCGATCGCCGTTATGAGCGGCGCCGACCAAGGCGATGTCACTCTGGCCGGCTCCAATGCGCGCGACCGCGATCCGTGCCGCGTCGATGCTTGAGGCTTCCTCGCCCATGAAGGTGCGCGAGGTCCCGCACACGCCGTGAACGATCGCGATGTTGCCGGCGAGCAGGTTGGAGAGCTGCGCCAGGAACAGCGTCGGGCGCAGCTCGTTCATCAGCTTCTCGTTGAGGAGGGCTGGCGGCAACTTGCCCTGTGCGTCGGCGTTCATGATCGCGAGGTCGACAGTGAGGTCACGCTCGCCGCCACCGGCTGCGATGATCATGTCCATCCGCGAGAGGATTTCCTGATTGCCTTTGACGCCGGCGGAATCGAGCGCCAGCCCGGCGGCATAGGTGCCGATCCGCTGCCAGGTTTCCATCTGACGCTGATCGCCCTTCTTCGGGATCTGGGCGTCGAAGCTGACGGGAGCGATCGGATGGATGACGTATGGCGCGAGACGCTTCTCGTCGGCATTGACGCGCCGGGCGCCGAGCGCCTCCCAATGCGCATCCAGTCCCTCGCCAAGCGAGGAGAGCAGGCCTACGCCGGTGATCCAGACTTCCTTCTCAGCCATTACTCAGTGCCTGCTGCGGAAACCCGATCTTGGCGGCCATCGCATCCATGTGCACGCGCAAGTCCGGGCTGGGGAAGGGGATGTGACGGAAGGTCAGCTCGGCATTGCACTTGAGCTCCTTGCCGACGCGAACCTTCGCCGAGGTCACGGCGAAGCCTGAACCTTCGTGCTCGATCTTGGCCTCGATGGTCAGGACCGAGCCGGGGCTGACGAAGCCGCGCATCTTGGCTTCCTTGACCATGGCGAGGAAGGGCATGCGCTCGAACTTGGTCAGACCAAGGATCAGCCAGCCCGAGCTCTGGGCCATTGCTTCGGTCAGCAGCACGCCGGGCATGATCGGGTAGCCCGGGAAGTGCCCCGCGAACACCGAATGGCTGTCGGGCGGAACATCCGCCTCGACGACAATGGTCCTTGCGTCGAGGTTGAGGTCGACGATCCGATCAATCAGCTGAAAGATCTCGAGCTGCATGATGGGCGATTACGAGCCCGTGCCCGTGCCCGCGTTCTTGGCTGCAACCAGCTCGTCGATGCGGTCGGCGAGATTCTTCAACACGAAATACTGCTCCGTCGTGGCCTTGCCGTCGTTGACCTCCTGGGTCCACTTTTCGAGCGGCATCTTGATCCCGAAGGCCTTGTCGATGGCAAAGGCGATGTCGAGGAAGTCGAGGCTGTCGATCCCCAGATCGTCGATCGCGTGGCTCTCCGGCTTGATCGTGTCGCGCGGGATGTCGCAGGTCTCCGCGATAATGTTGGCGATCTGCTCGAATGTGGAGGACATCATTAAGCCTTTGATATATTGAAGGTAATTCCGGGTCGGCTCAGAGGAGGCGGGCGCGTTGCCCCGGAATGCCCGATTGCTGGTGCCGGAGTCGTGTGCCCGTATATCGGAGCAGGGCCGTTAGTTCAATGGAGCTTGGCCGGCATCGCAAGGACGGTTTTTGGGCAGGGTTCCGGCCAGCCTAGCTGCGCGGCATCACCGTAATCTTCGCGCAATCCCGGCGGCCCATCAGCACGCAATCCTGGGTCTTGCGCAAATCGGCGATGCTCATGGCAAGCCAGATGCCGATCGCGGTGAGCGCCACCGTGAAGGCGAAGGCGGCGATGTTGGCGAGCATGCGCTGGCGGAAATCGTCGGGCTCCTCGCGCGGCTTCTCATAGCGAGAGAGATCGTTGGCAACGGAAGCCGGGCGCGTCGTTCGGGGCGGCTCCTCGCGCTTGCCGGGCGGCTGCGCCGAGGTACGCGGCCGGAATTTGAGCACCACGTGCTCGGCATCCGAGGAGATTGGCCGCTGCGTCTTCACTGTTTGTCAGTCCGGTCGCGTCGCCGGTTATGTTTAGCATGTTCGCTGCACTTCACACCTAAAATCTTGGTGCGCGCAGAGGTGGTATTCATGCGTCGATCACCTCCAGGAACTGGCTTGCCGTCGAGGCGGCTGCTGCGGAGCGCGGGATGCTCGGCATTGCGATGACCAAGCCGATGTCGACACACTCGTTCGACCTTCGCGCATGCACAGTTTGCGCTGCAACGCCGTCACGGAGGTTGAGGCTGCGCGCCCGGGCATTGGCAGCCCGGGCATTGACAGCCCGGGAGCATCGACAGCCGAGGGCGGACCATCCGGCCATCGGCCCCCACCGCTTCGTGAAGCCATTCCGGCACACCGGACTCTTTCACCCGCCTGCGGGCTCATGACATAGTGGAACCCGTTCCGGAGTGCCGGTCAAAAGGGAGCATAAATCATGGCCCACACGCGCGAGCCTTACGTCAAACCGGTCCCGATCCTGTCGCTGCGGCCGACCCAGATGACGGTCGGCATGCAGGAGGTGACGGAGAAGCGGAAGCGCTGGCGCGAGCACAAGTCGGACAAGAAGCGCGCCGAACTGCTGGGCAAGCACATGATCCCGGTCGTCCATGGTCCCGACGATCGCTACTACGTGGTCGATCACCATCACATGGCGCGGGCGCTGCACGACGAGGGCGTCAAGGACATCCTGGTCACGGTGATCGGCGATCTCACGATGGTCGAGCGTGACGTGTTCTGGGGCGTGATGGACAACAAGCGCTGGGTCTATCCCTACGATTCCAAGGGCGAGCGCCGCCACTTCAAAGACATTCCGAAATCGATCAAGGACCTCAGGGACGATCCGTTCCGCAGCCTCGCCGGCGAGATGCGCCGGGCGGGCGGCTTTGCCAAGGACACGACGCCGTTCAGCGAATTCCTGTGGGCCGATTTCCTGCGCCGCCACATCCCGCGCAAGACGGTGGAGAACAATTTCGCCAAGGCGCTGGAGAAGGGACTGGCGCTCGGCCGCAGCAAGGACGCGGTCTATTTGCCCGGCTGGTGCGGGCCGGCATCTGACGACTGATCTGCCGCGACCGCCGGCCCGTGTTGATTATCCCTGCCGCCGAGCAAGTGGTGCAGCCACCGCTCGGTCCGCTTGCCGAAGGTCAACAGCAGGAACGCCAGCGCGACGGCGGTGACGACGATCGGCCAATGTCCGGCGCCGCAGACGATGCCGACGCAAGCGGCGAAGAAAGCGCATGCGGCGCTGGTCAGGCCGCGGACCTGGAAGCGGTCGCCCTGCCGCACGATCACGCCGGCGCCGAGGAATCCGATGCCGGTCAGCACGCCCTGGATCACGCGGCTCACCGCGTCGGTGAATTTGCCGGGCTCGACGGCCTGCAATGCCAACAGCACGACCATGGCCGTCGAAAGGCTGACGAGACCCAGCGTCTTCAGGCCGATCGGCTTGCCGCGCAGGTCACGGTCGAGCCCGATCGCGCAACCGGCAAGGGTGGCCGCGCCGAGACGCAGGACGATCTCGCTCCAGTCCGCCAAGGCGTCCTCTATTTCGGCTGCCGGCCGAGCATGTAGAACTCGCTGTTCGGCCGCATGCCGGTGACGTTGGCGAGCCGGTTCGACAGCGCGAAGAATGCCGCAACCGCGGCGATGTCCCAGACGTCGTCGTCGCTGAAGCCATGGGCCGCAAGCGTGGCGAAGTCCGCCTCCGAGATTTCCTCAGCGGCGCGGCTCACCTTCATGGCGAAGTCGAGCATCGCGCGCTGCCGCGGCGTGATGTCGGCCTTGCGGTAGTTGACCGCGATCTGGTCGGCGATCTCCGGATTCTTGGCGCGGATGCGCAGGATCGCGCCGTGGGCGATCACGCAATACTGGCACTGGTTGGCGGCGCTGGTCGCCACCACGATCATCTCGCGCTCGGCCTTCGAGAGGCCGGAGTCCTTTTCCATCAGCGCGTCGTGATAGGCGAAGAAGGCGCGAAACTCGTCGGGGCGATAGGCCAAGGTGAGGAAGACGTTCGGCACGAAGCCGGATTTCTCCTGCACCGCCAGGATGCGGGCGCGGATGTCCTCGGGGAGCTTGTCGAGAGCGGGCGTCGGGAAGCGTTTTGCGGTCGGCTGCGTCATGAGATGGTTCCGGCGTGCCGCCTGGATGCGGCGTCACGCGAGACCATAGTGGATGACGCCTTGGGCGCAAGGCGCATCGGCGCCCTGGCGGAATTCGGCTAACGCAGCGGCTTCTTCAGCAGCGAGAAGCGGTCCGGATCGAGGCCGAGCGAGGGCTGCAGCATCGGCGCCTCGGCTGGCGCCATGGTGCGCGCCGGCGCCGGAGAGTTGAAGTTGGCGTCGCCGCTCGGGCTATCGCGATGCGAGGTGGCGCCGCGCCAGCGCTCCAGCACGGCGCTGACGAAATGCATGTCATGGCCGGCGGTGACCGACGGTACCGTGGCGATGGTGGCCTCGCCGCGCGGCAGCTGGTGCGGCGGCACCTCCTTGAAGCGCAGCCGGGTCGGCAGCGCCACGCCTTCGCCGAACGCCAGCACCTCGCGGGTGCCGAGCGAGGGCACGAAGGACAGCAGGTTGGCGGCGGCATCCGAGACCGCGGAGCGTAGCAGCGCCTGGTCGCGGTCGTTGGCGAGGCGCATTGTGAACAGCGTGTTGCACTGAGAGATGATGGTCGCGTCGAGCTCGGCCGGACGCTGGGTGATCAGGCCGAGATAGACGCCGTATTTGCGGCCTTCCTTGGCGATGCGCGACACCGCCTTGCGGGTCGGCCCGAAGCCGATATTGCGGTCGGCCGAGGCGTAGCGGTGCGCTTCCTCGCAGACGAACAGCATCGGCGAGACGCCGTCGCTCCACAGCCCGAAATCGAACGCCATGCGGCACAGCACCGACACCACGGAATCGACGACTTCGGCGGGGAAGCCGGCGAGCTGCATGATCGTCATCGGCTTGCCGTTGGCGGGCAGGCGGAACAGATGGCTGATCACCTCGGCCATTGTATCGCCGCCGACATTGGCATTATCGAACATGAAGGCGTAGCGCGGATCGTTGCGCACCGCGTCGATGCGCGAGATCAGCTTGTGATAGATGATGCGCGAAGAGCGGTTCTCCAGCTTGCCCATGCGCTCGTCGATCAGCGAGATCAGGTCGACGAGGCGATAGGGCACCGGCGTATCGACGGTGTAGCCGACCTGCTTGGGGTCGATGCGCTTCAGCCCGAGACCGACCCGGTCGGAGTTCTGGTACTGGGTGTAGATGCCCTTCGCCATCGGGATCACTTCGGCGAGAATGTCGAGCTCCTCGGGCACGCCGGGCCGGCCGCCAAACAGCACGTCGACGATCTCTTCGAAGTTGAACAGCCAGAACGGCAGCTTCAGGTTCCGCGGGTTGAGCACCTGGGCGCGCTCGCCGAAGCAGCGGCCATATTCGTTGTGCACGTCGAGCAGGAAGATGCGCAGGTTCGGCCGCGACTTCAGGATCTCGTTGAGCAGCAGCGACACGCCGGTCGACTTGCCGACGCCGGTCGAGCCGAGCACCGCGAAGTGCTTGGACAGCATCTCCTCGACGTCGACATAGGCGATGACAGAACGATCCTGCTGCAGCGTGCCGACATTGATCTGGTCCGAGCCGCTCGGCGCATAGACCGTGCGCAGCTCCTGGTTCGTGATCAGATCGGTGCTGTCGCCGATGGTCGGATAGTGGGTGACACCGCGCTGGAATTTCGGGCGGTCGCCGCCCAGGATCTCGCCCAGCAGGTCGACCGAGGCGGTCGCCATGTATTCGTCGGACGCCGGCAGGTTCTCGCACGTCACTTCGGTGATCATAGCGACAATGACCGAACTCGCGCAGCGGATACTGACGAACCGGCCGACGGTCGCTCGCATTTCCGAAAGTTGCATCTGGCCGCCCGCCAGCAGCCCAACCCGGGCCTGCGAGCCGCGCACAGAGATCACACGTCCGAAGGGTGTCACAGTTCCAGCCTGGCTCGTTCTCAAAATCTAAATGTCCGGACCAATATGCCCGCCCGGGATTGGAAAAACCGTTAAATCGCCGGGGTTCCGCATCGGCTAAATCTACACCTTCCCGGTGACGATTTGTTTCTATCGTACCGGGAGATTACGCGCTGTCGCGCGCATCGGCGGCGGAATCGTCGCTTTCCGGCACAGCCGCGTTTGTTTCCCGGTTTTTCCGTTAAGGCGGGATTCACCATCTCTGAGGAGTGCATCGGCAGCTCCGTAGGTTTACGGGGCATTGGGCGCGATTTGTCATACCCTGTCGCCCGGTATCGCGTAACCGATTGCTAACTGCGAGTTGTAACGACCTTTCCATTTGTGCTGCGTAACGATGCCGCGCCCTGGGAGAGATCAGCGTGCGCATCGAACACCGCAATTCATCGTCAGGAAATGCCGATGCTGGCTCGACCAAGGGGCTGGCGTTCTGTGCCGGCCTGTTGGTCGGCAGCCTGCTCGGAAGCGCGACCGCGCAATGGAGTGAGCGCGAAGGCCTGCTGATGGCGGCATTCGCGATCATGGCCGTGATCGTCTTCCTGTTGCTCAAGCGGCACGAAATCTCCGACGAGCGGCTCGCCAGCGAACGCCGCAATCTCATGACCGCCGTGAACAACATTCCGCAGGGCCTCGTGCTCTACGATGCATCGGCGCGCATCATCATCTGCAACCGCCCCTACATCGAGATGTTCGGGCTTTCGCCCGACGTCGCCAAGCCCGGCTGCACGATGCACCGGCTGATTGCGCATAGACAGGAGACGGGCTCGTTCGACGGCGATGTCGACGACTTCTGCGACGCCATCATCGGCAACGTGAAGCTTGGCCGCGCCACGCGTCAGCTGACGCAGGCGCCGGGCGGGCGCGCGATCGAGATCGTCAACAAGCCGCTGCCGGAAGGCGGCTGGGTGGCGACCATCCAGGATGTCACCGAGCGTGCGCGCACCGAGAACAAGATCGCCCACATGGCGCATTATGATGCGCTGACCGACCTGCCGAACCGCGTGCTGTTCCGCGAACGCCTGGAGCGGGCGCTGAAGGCGATCCGGCCGGATCAGCAGCTCGCGGTCATGTATATCGACATCGACGAGTTCAAGGCCGTCAACGACGCGCTCGGCCATCAGATCGGCGACGAATTGCTCAGGGCGATCGCCGACCGCCTGCGCGGCTGCGTTGGGGACACCGACGTCGCGGCGCGGCTCGGCGGCGACGAGTTTGCCGTGATCCAGACCACCGTCCGCGATCAGACCGAGACCATGCAGCTCCTCGCTGCGATCTATCAGTCGATCCGCCGGCCGATCGACTGCAGCGGGCATCTGATCACCACCGATGCCAGCATCGGCATCGCCGTTGCGCCCGCCGACGGCCTCGACATCGATCAATTGCTGCGCAATGCCGACCTCGCGCTCTACGGGGCCAAGAGCGACGGCCGCCGCACCTACCGGTTCTTCGAGACCGGCATGGATGCACGCGCCAAGGCGCGGCGCAGCCTCGAGCTCGAGCTGCGCCAGGCGATCGCCGACGGCAGCTTCGAGCTGCACTATCAGCCGCTGCTCCATCTCGAGGAGGGGCAGGTCAGTTGCTGCGAGGCGCTGGTGCGCTGGCGTCATCCCGAACGCGGCACCATCTCGCCGGCGGATTTCATCCCGATCGCCGAGGACACCGGCCTGATCAACGATCTCGGTCACTGGGTGCTCAACACCGCGTGCCGCGAGGCGATGAACTGGCCGGAGCATGTTCATGTTGCGGTCAACGTGTCTCCGATCCAGTTCAAGAGCCAGACGCTGGCACTCAACGTCGCCGCCGCGCTCGCCGCGACAGGTCTGGCACCTTCGCGGCTCGAGCTCGAGATCACCGAGGCGGTGCTGATCCGCGACGACGAGGCTGCGCTCGATATCCTGCATCAGCTGCGCGAACTCGGCGTCCGTATCGCGCTCGACGATTTCGGCACCGGCTATTCCTCGCTGAGCTATCTGCAGCGCTTCCCCTTCGACAAGATCAAGATCGATCGCGCCTTCATCAAGGATCTCGCCGGGACCGGCGCGTCGTCCACGATCGTCCAGGCCGTCGTCAACATCGCCGCTGCCAGCGACATGACCACGACCGCGGAGGGCGTCGAGACCGAGCAGCAGCGCAACCTGCTGCGCATCCTCGGCTGCACCGAGATGCAGGGCTATCTGTTCAGCCGGCCGGTGTCATCGGCTGAAATCCGCAAGCTCCTGTCGTCGGATCACGAGAAGGCTGTCTCGGTCGCCTGACGCCTGCCTTGACCGCTTTCACGAGGTGATTCCGGCCATGGAATGCCCTGCGAGCGCAATTGCCGTCGCCAGGTGACATGGGGCAGGGGCCGGCATTCCGCTGCCGCGATCCCGACGGCCATGTCATCGAGCTCTATTACGAGACCGAGTGGTACGAGGCGCCGGCCGAGCTGAAGCCCGCGCTGAAAAACCAGGCGCAGCGCTTTCCGGCGCGCGGCGTCAATGTCCGCCGGCTCGACCATCTCAATTGCCTCGCGGTCGACATCAAAGCCAACCGTCTGTTCTTCGAAGACTACCTCGGCTGCCGCACCACCGAGCAGATCGTACTCAACGACGGCACGGAAGCCGCGATGTGGATGACGATGTCGAACAAGAGCTACGACTTCGCCTATACGCGCGACCATTACGGCAAGCGCGGCCGGTTTCACCATGTTACCTACGCGCTCGACAGCCGCGAGGAGATCCTGCGTGCTGCGGATATTTTTCTCGAGCACGGGGTGCATATCGAGACCGGGCCGCACAAGCACGCGATCCAGCAGACCTTCTTCCTCTATGTCTATGAACCCGGCGGCAACCGCGTCGAGGTCGCCAACGCCGGCGCACGCCTGATCCTTGCGCCGGACTGGAAGCCGATCGTGTGGACCGAGGAAGAGCGCAGGAAGGGACAGGCGTGGGGGTTGAAGACGATCGAGTCGTTTCACACCCACGGCACCCCGCCCGTGATCGACTAGATGCGAGACCGCCGCACGAAGGCCGCCCGAGCGCGTCGATACGCCGCCGCGAACACCCGCGGTCGCTGACGACAGCGCCGACGCGCAACCGATATGATCCGGTTCGCGGCGGCGGACGCTGCGCCGCGCGAAATTTGAACCGGTGAGAGCGGGCACAATGGCTGGCAAGACGCGAAAGACGTCGGCGAAGGGGGCGAAAAAGAGCGCCGCGAAGCGTGGCTCTGCAAAGCCGCGTCTGCTCGCGGGCGGCAATCCGCAGATCGCAAAAGGCTATGGCGATGCTCCGGTGCAAGCCTATATCGCCGCGATGCCCGGGTGGAAGCGCGACGTCGGGCGCAAGCTTGACGCGCTCATCGTGCGTGCCGTCCCCGGCGTGCACAAGGCGGTGAAGTGGAACTCGCCGCTCTACGGCATGGAAGGCGACGGCTGGTTCCTCGGCATCCATGTCTTCACGCGCTACGTCAAGGTGGCTTTCTTTCGCGGTGCGTCGCTGCATCCGGTGCCGCCGGGCGAGTCCAAGCAGCAGCACACGCGCTATCTCGACATTCACGAGAACGACGAGCTCGACGAAGCCCAGTTCACCGCGTGGGTGAAGCAAGCCAGTCAATTGCCCGGCGAACGGATGTGAGTGGCAACGCAGGTCAGGACCGGTAAGCAGCGGCCACGACGCGCTGTCGATGCAGCTCTGCGCGATAGAGCATTGCCTCGCCTCAGCCCTTTGGTGTTAGGCTGCGCCAAAGCCCGATGAATCGCCATCGCGCTTTGGATTGTTGTCCTGGCATGATCTTTTCGGAAAACCGCTTCGCACTTTTCCGGATCATGCTCTGGTAACGTCAGAGGAAAACGTCGATGAGCGAACACACGACGGACAAGCGCGTGCGAGAGGCGTCTCGCAGGCGATTCCTTCAGGCCGGCGCAGCACTGGCCGGTGGCTCCGCCATATCGGGAGTTGCCGGTTCTACCGCGCTTGCCGAACAGGGGAATAATCTTCCGCCCAATGTGCCGGAATGGATGAAAGCGCCCGGCGACCCGATGGGAAGCCAGCCCTATGGCACGCCGTCGGTTCACGAGAAGGCTGTCGTCAAGAACATCTCGAAGACGCTGCCGCAATACATCTCCGCTTCGGGCCGCACGCCGCTGCAGGAGCTCGACGGCATCATCACGCCGAACGGTTTGTTCTACGAACGCCACCATGGCGGCGTGCCGACCATCGACCCGGCCGAGCACCGGCTGGTGCTGCATGGCATGGTCGATCGCCCGCTGGTGTTCACGATGGAGGACATCCGCCGCTTTCCGTCGCAGTCGCGCATCCACTTCCTCGAGTGCTCCGGCAATCCGGTCTACACCAAGCCGTACGGCAAGACGGCCTCCGACCTCGTCGGCCTGCTGAGCTGTGCGGAATGGACCGGCGTGCCGCTCAAGACGGTGTTGGACGAAGCGGGCCCGCAGACCGGCGCCAAATGGATCGTGGCCGAAGGCGCCGACGCCGCTGCGTTGACGCGCTCGATCCCGATCGAGAAATGCCTCGACGACGCCATGCTGGTCTACAGCCAGAATGGCGAGCGGCTGCGCCCGCAGCAGGGCTATCCGCTGCGCCTGTTGCTGCCCGGCTTCGAGGGCAACATGAACGTGAAGTGGCTGCGCCGGCTCAAGGTCGTCGCCGAGCCGGCCTATTCGCGCGAGGAGACCTCGAAATACACCGACCCGATGCCTGACGGCACGTCGCGCGAATTCACCTTCTACATGGAAGCCAAGTCGATCATCACACGGCCGTCCGGCGGGCAGAAGCTGACTGCGCAGGGCTTTCACGAGATTACCGGCATCGCGTGGAGCGGTCACGGCAAGATCAAGAGCGTCGAGGTCTCGCTCGACGAGGGCAAAAGCTGGCAGCAGGCCGAATTGCAGGAGCCGGTGTTGACGCGCGCGCTCACGCGCTTTCGCTTGCCCTGGCATTGGGACGGCAAACCTGCCGTGATCCAGAGCCGCGCCATCGACGAGACCGGATACGTGCAGCCGACGCTGGCGGAATTGGTCAAGGTGCGCGGTCTCAACTCGTTCTACCACAACAACGCGATCTGGCCCTGGCGCATCGATGCGAATGGTGAGGTGAGCAATGGCCAGGCGTAAGCTCAAGACGGCGTTCGTTGTGAGTGCGATCGCGATGCTCGCCACTGCCGGGCAGGCCGAGGATCGCTTTGGCATCGGGCGTGCGGCGACGCCTGCCGAGATCGCCGGCTGGAACATCGATATCGGCCGTGACGGCTCCAACCTGCCGCCGGGCAGCGGCAGTGTCGAGCACGGCCGCACGGTGTTCAGCGAGCAATGCGCTGCGTGCCATGGCGACAGCGGGCAGGGCGGCATCGGCGATCGCCTGGTCGGCGGACAGGGCACGCTGGCGAGCCCAAAACCGATCCGCACCGTCGGCAGCTATTGGCCCTATGCCCCGACGCTGTTCGACTACATCCGCCGCGCGATGCCGCAGAACGCGCCGCAGTCGCTGAGCAATGAGGACGTCTACGCGGTTTCAGCCTACATCCTCAGTCTGAACGGCATCGTGCCGGCCAATGCGGTGCTCGACGCCAAGTCGCTCGCCGCCATCAAGATGCCGAACCGCGACGGCTTCGTCTCCGACCCGCGGCCCGACGTGCACAACCACTGAGCGGCAGGCACGGCCGGGTGGCTCGCAGCATCGTGACGTCGTGGCCCCTGTGCCCGGAGGATTGCCGTCCCTATGTCCGTTTGGGGGCGGCTCGGCCGTCATCCGGCACACGTTTATGATCGATAGGAGAGGCCGCATGACCAGGTCATGGGCAGTCGCAGCCGCCATGCTGCTCGTGGGAATGACGTTCACGCCGGTCGCGGCCCAGATGTCGGAGCCGGCATATTTCGACGCGCAAAATCCCGGGCGCAGCGCGATCAACGGCGGCGCCCTGACGCCATGGGGTGAGGCCCAGGAGGCCGTGCAGCGCCGCGGCAATCCGGCGAACGCCTACGCCGCCATGCCTGCGGTGGAGCCATCTTCCGCCTGCGCGCGTTACCGTTCATTCGATCCGGCGTCCGGCACCTTCCTTGGCCGCGACGGCCGCCGCCATCCCTGCCGATAAGGCCCTGCGCCGCGCTTGGCGGTGGATAAGGGCGCCGGCATTCGCCCGGCGCGCGAACGACTGGACGTTAGGCGCGTTATAGTCCGCCGATCGTGTCGGGTCCCGCCGGACCCGAGCAGCGGAGGACACCCGGCGTGACAGACGCTCTGGCCGGTTTCTGGGACCGAAAGTCGACCTCGGACCTGTTGCGGGAGGCGGCGCGGGCCGATGGCGACGCGGAGACGCCGATCTTCAGGCGCTCGCTGTCGGCGTTGCAACTGGTCACGCTCGGCATCGGCGGCATCATCGGCGCCGGCATCTTCGTGCTGACGGGCCACGCGGCCGCCGCCAATGCCGGTCCCGCGGTCACGCTCTCCTTCATGCTTGGTGCGGTGGCCTGCGCCTTCGCCGGCCTGTGCTACGCCGAGATGTCGTCGACGGTGCCGATCTGCGGCAGCGCCTACACCTATGCCTACGCCACGCTCGGCGAGCTGATCGCCTGGATCATCGGCTGGGACCTGATCCTCGAATACGCGGTCGGCGCGATCGCGGTCTCGGTCGGGTGGTCCGGCTATTTCGTCAGTCTGATGCGCGATTTCGGCATCAACCTGCCGCAGCAATTCACCTCGGCGCCGCTCGCTTACGACGTCAACACCGGCGCGTGGTCATCGACCGGTGCGGTCATCAACATCCCGGCGATGGCGATCATCGCCTTCGTGACCACGCTGCTGGTGGTCGGCATTCGCGAGTCCGCGCGCTTCACCAGCTTCGTCGTCGTGGTCAAGCTCGTTGTGATCGCGCTGTTCCTCGCTACCGCGGCTTCCTCGGTGACCCTGGCGAACTGGGTAACGGCGGGCAACCCGGAGGGCGCGCTGATCCCGCCGAATGCCGGTCCTGGCGTGTTCGGCTGGTCCGGCGTGGTCCGCGGCGCGGCAGTGGTGTTCTTCGCCTATATCGGCTTCGACGCGATCTCGACCGCGGCGCAGGAAGCGAAGACGCCGGAGCGCGACATGCCGATCGGCATTCTCGGCTCGCTCGTGATCTGCGCCGCGCTCTATGTCGCGGTCGGATTCGTGCTGACCGGCATCGTGCCCTATGACCGACTCAGCGTGCCCGATCCGATCGCGGTCGGCATCGATGCGATCGGTATCGGCTGGCTCGGTCCGTTCATCAAGCTCGGCATCCTGTTCGGATTGACATCGGTGATCCTCATCATGCTGCTGGCGCAACCGCGGATCTTTCGCGCCATGGCGCATGACGGATTGCTGCCGGGCTTTGCCGCCAAGATCCATCCGCGCTTCCAGACCCCCTATGTCTCGACCATCTTCGCCGGCACCGTGGCCGCTCTTCTCGGTGGGCTGTTGCCGATCGGGCTGGTCGGCGAACTGGTCTCGATCGGCACGCTGTTCGCGTTCACGTTGGTCTCGATCGGCACGCTGGTGCTGCGCGTGCGCGATCCGGAATTGCCGCGTCCGTTCAAGGCGCCGGCGATCTGGCTGGTGGCCCCGGCTGCCGCCGGAACTTCGCTGTTCCTGATGTTCGGCCTGCCGCTCGACACCTGGATCAGGCTCGCGGTGTGGCTAATGATCGGGCTTGTGATCTATGCGGCCTATGGCAGACGGCACAGCCGGCTGCGGGCGAGCGGCGGGGACCGCGCGGGCCTAGTGCGCGTGCGTGCGGCCTGCTAGATGTACGCGTTGAGATAGCACCGCAAGCCGCGACAGGCCGGCATTCTCCGGGGAGACTTCCATGCAAAATCCAACGGCACGCGCGCGATGGATGGTCGCCGCGCTCGTCTCGATCGGCATCATGTCGGCTGCTCCCGGTCGCGCAGCCTCGGTTGCGCCGGCCGCCGCCGAGAACGGGATGGTGGTCTCCGCGCAGCATCTCGCGACCCAGGTCGGCGTTGAGGTGTTGAAACGGGGCGGCAATGCGGTCGATGCGGCGGTCGCCGTTGGTTACGCGCTTGCGGTGGCCTATCCCGCCGCCGGCAATCTCGGTGGCGGCGGGTTCATGACCATCCAGTTCGCCGACGGTCGCAAGACCTTCCTGGATTTCCGGGAGACCGCGCCGAAGGGCGCCACAGCCGACATGTATCTCGACAAGGACGGCAAGGTCATCCCCGGGTTATCGACCAAGGGGCATCTCGCCGTCGGCGTACCGGGCTCGGTGGCCGGCATGGAATATGCGCGCGAGAAATACGGTACGATGAAGCGCGCTGACGTCATCGCGCCGGCGCTGCAACTGGCGGAGGATGGTTTTGTGCTCGACCAGGGCGACGTCAGCATGCTGCAGGCCTCGACCAAGGACTTTCAGGACGATCCGGCCTCGGCCGCGATCTTCCTCAACAACGGCAAGCCGTTCCAGGTCGGCGAACGGCTGACGCAGCATGAGCTCGCCGAGACGCTGCGCGAGATCAGCAAGCGCGGCAGTGATGGCTTCTACAAGGGCTGGGTTGGTGCTGCGATCGTCGCCGCGAGCCAGGCCGGCAAGGGACTGCTGACGCAGGAGGATCTGGACAACTACAGGGTTCGCGAGCTGGCGCCGGTCGAATGTGACTATCGCGGTTACCACGTGGTCTCGGCGCCGCCGCCCAGTTCGGGCGGTGTGGTGATCTGCGAGATGCTCAACATCCTCGAGGGCTATCGGCTGAAGGAGCTCGGCTACCACTCGGCGCAGGCGGTGCACTACCAGATCGAGGCGATGCGCCACGCTTACGTCGATCGCAACAGCTATCTCGGCGATCCGGACTTCGTGAAGAATCCGCTCGAGCGCCTGCTCGACAAGACCTACGCCGCGAAGATCCGTGCCGCGATCGACCCGGCCAAGGCCGGAGTGTCCAGGGACATCAAGCCCGGCGTTCCGCCGCATGAGGGCAGCAACACCACGCACTATTCGATTGCCGACAAGGACGGCAATGCGGTGTCGGTCACCTACACGCTGAACGACTGGTTCGGTGCCAAGGTGACGGCGGCCAGGACCGGCGTGCTGCTCAATGACGAGATGGACGACTTCACCGCCAAGGTCGGCGTGCCGAACCTGTATGGGCTGGTGCAGGGGGAGGCCAACGCGATCGTCCCCGGCAAGCGTCCGCTGTCCTCAATGAGTCCGACCATCGTCTCCAAGGACGGCAAGCCGGTCATCGTGATGGGCACCCCGGGCGGCAGCCGCATCATCACCGCCGTGCTGCTGACGATGATCAACGCGATCGACTATGGCATGAACGCGCAGGAGGCCGTGGACATGCCGCGCTTCCACCAGCAGTGGCTTCCCGAGGTGACCAACCTCGAGGACTACACGCTGTCGCCGGATACGCGGAAGATCCTGGAGGGCATGGGCCACAAATTCGGCCCGCCGCATCCGGCCAACCACCTCGCGGTGATCATCATCGGCGCGCCGTCGCTGGGCGGCAAGCCGGTCGGCAACAACCGCTTCTATGGCGCGAACGACCCGCGGCGCAATTCGGGGCTCGCCGCGGGCTATTGATCGTGACGGCTAGCGACAATCCGTAGCCCGGATGAGCGAAGCGATATCCGGGTCTTGTTGAGCTCCCGCATGTCGCTCCGCTCGTGCGGGCTGCCGCTCCAATTGATCCGCGCTGCGGTCAGGCGACGGCGGTCGACCTGCCGTCCTTTTGCCCGCTGGTCAGCAGCAAGCGCTGGCGGATCGCGTCTTCGATCAGAGCCAGGGATTGCTTGGCTTCGCGCGCCTCGGCTTCGGCGGCCTGGGCGCGGAATTCGGCCGCATCGAGTTGCTCCTGTTGGGACTCGATGCGCCGTCGGGCTTCCTCAAGCGCCCGCGACGCATCCCTCAATTTGCGCTCGGTGGCGGCGATGATTTCGAGCTGCGCCTGTTCGGCGGCCTCGGCGCGCGCTTCGCCGGCGCGGGCCCTGTCCTCGATGCTGCGGAACAAATCCGCCGCCTGATAGACGAGGTCCAAGGCTTCTGTGCCCATGGCCGATGCGGGTGGTCTTGGAAATCCAAGAACGTTAGGGTCGGCCGTAAATGGCCGTTTGAATCCGCGCAGTGCCATCCAAATCAGCCCGTCGCGAGTCGGTGTATGCCAACAACTTGCGGTAGTTATGGTTAACAAATCCTTAATGTGATTGGCGCGCCGGCGCTGTCCACCGGTTTCTGATGTCGCAGCACCCAAATCGTCGGCCGGATCGGGGAATCGATCCGTCCGGCCCGCGCTTTTCTTTCGGAACGTGCTCTCCGCGCAAGCGTATCGAGACCGCAGCGCTATCAGGCGCGGTGCGCGAAGCGCGCAGCGCTGCAGCGGAGATCGATGCAGCCTCCGCGGGCGCTGCCAGTCGGCGAGGTCTGCCGATTTGGCTGCGGGCGCGAGCCGGGCTCTATGGCATAAGTTTGACGCTTGGCTTGCTTTAATTCTCCGGTGTTGAATTGCAGGTCCATGGAGCGACCGATATACCGGGCGGCCTAAGTGGCACGCAGCGCGCTCAGAACGAGCGACGTATTCGCCACGGAAATCTGGTCGATGAAATTTCTGTTGCGGTTCTTCGGGTTCCTGTTCACCGCAGGCACCATCCTGTTCCTGGCTGGTCTGGCCGCGGTCGCAGGGCTGTTCTGGCATTTCTCCAAGGACCTGCCCGAGTATTCGCAGCTCCAGAACTACGAGCCGCCGGTGATGACCCGCGTGCACGCGGCCGACGGCTCGCTGCTCGGCGAATACGCCAAGGAGCGCAGGCTTTATCTGCCGATCCAGGCGGTGCCGAAGCTCGTGATCAACGCGTTCCTCGCCGCCGAGGACAAGAATTTCTACGAGCATGGCGGCGTCGACTACACCGGCATGGCGCGCGCCGGTGTCGCCTACATCCAGAACTTCGGTTCCAACCGGCGGCCGCAGGGCGCCTCGACGATCACCCAGCAGGTCGCCAAGAACTTCCTTTTGACCAACGAGGTGTCGTTCACCCGCAAGATCAAGGAAGCCTTGCTGGCGATGCGAATCGAGCGGGCTTACTCCAAGGACAAGATCCTCGAGCTCTATCTCAACGAAATCTATCTCGGCCTTGGCGCCTACGGCATCGCGGCGGCCTCGCTGGTGTATTTCGACAAGTCCGTCAATGAGCTGACGGTCGCGGAAGCGGCCTATCTGGCGGCGCTGCCGAAAATGCCGGCCAGCCTGCATCCGGTGCGCAACCGCGCGCGCGCCGTCGAGCGCCGCAACTACGTGATCGACCGCCTGCAGGAGAACGGCTGGATCACCGCGGCCGACGCCGACAAGGCGCGCAAGGAGCCGCTGACCGTCACCAACCGCAGCAATGGCGCGCACACCTTCGCCGGCGAATATTTCTCGGAAGAAGTCCGCCGCGACATCTTCGAGCGCTATGGCGAGAAGAAGCTCTATGAGGGCGGCCTGTCGGTGCGCACCACGCTCGACCCCAAGGTCCAGGTGATGGCGCGCAAGGCCATGGTGGCTGGGCTCGTGAACTATGACGAGCAGCAGGGCTATCGCGGTGCGATCCAAAGGCTCGACCTGACCAGTGACTGGGGCGTGCCGCTCGCCGAGATCAAATCGCTGTCCGACATCTCGCCGTGGCGAATGGCGGTGGTGCTGGAGAGCAACGACCAGTCGGCACGGATCGGCTTCCAGCCGGGCCGCGAGCTCGGCGGCGCCATCAGCAAGCAGCGCGAGACCGGCATCATCACGATGGACGGCGCGCGCTGGGCCAAGAGCAAGGGCAAGACGCCGACATCGGTGGCGCAGGTGCTGCAGCCAGGCGACGTGATCTACGCCGACCCGCTCTTCAGCAAGGACGGCCAGCGCGTCGAAGGCCAGTACCGGCTGCGACAGATCCCTGAGCTGTCGGGTGCGATGGTGGCGATGGATCCGCACACCGGCCGCGTGCTGGCGATGGTCGGCGGCTTCTCGTTCGACCAGAGCCAGTTCAACCGCGCGACGCAGGCCTATCGGCAGCCCGGCTCGACCTTCAAGCCGATCGTCTATTCGTCGGCGCTCGACAACGGCTACACCGGATCGACCATGATGATCGACGCGCCGATCGAGATCGACCAGGGGCAGGGCAACATCTGGCGGCCCGAAAACTTCTCCACCGGCAAGTATCAGGGCCAGGTGACGCTGCGCAACGCGCTGCGGCTCTCGCTCAACACGGTGACCGTGCGGCTGGCGCAGGAAATCGGCATGCCGCTGATCGGCGAATATGCAAAGCGCTTCGGCGTCTATGACGAGTTGCCGAACTATCTCGCCTACGCGCTCGGCGCCGGCGAAACCACGGTGATGCGGATGGCCACGGCCTATTCGATGATCGCCAATGGCGGCGTCCGCGTGAAGCCGACCTTGATCGACCGCATCCAGGACCGCTACGGCCACACCATCTTCAAGCACGATCAGCGCGAATGCCGCGGCTGCGACGCACCGGAGGGCTGGAAGAACCAGCCGGAGCCGCAGCTCGTCGACCGCCGCGAGCGGGTGCTTGACGCGATGTCCGCCTACCAGATCACCTCGCTGATGGAGGGCGTGATTCAGGCCGGTACCGGCACCGCGCTGAAGGACGTCGGCAAGCCGCTCGCCGGCAAGACCGGCACCTCGAACGAGGCCAAGGATCTCTGGTTCGTCGGCTTTTCGCCGGACCTCGTGGTCGGTCTCTATGTCGGCTACGACAAGCCGCGCTCGCTCGGCCGCAACGCGCAGGCCGGCCATACCGCGGCGCCGATCGCGCGCGACTTCCTGAAGCTCGCGCTGGCCGACAAGCCCGCCACCCCGTTCAAGCAGCCGGTCGGCATCCGGCTGGTCCTGGTCGATGCCAAGACTGGCCAGCGCGCTGTGCCCGGCCAGAACCGGGGCGTGGTGCTCGAGGCCTTCAAGCCGGGCCAGGCGCCGCCGTTCAATGATCCCGGGATGGTCGCCGGCACCGACGTGATCGACGGCACCCAGCAGGGCATTTCGCCGGACGCCGATCGGGCCGTGATGCGGTCAGGGACGGGCGGGCTGTACTGAGGTCGGGCCGGCAAGGCGTTCACGAGACGCGGCTCGACCTTTTCCACGAACGGGCGGTGCATGCGTAAGCATGACACGTCAGATGACATGCCTTGCGCCGATGTCCCGCGCTAAGGCCTGCGTCCCCACGCTTGGCGCTGATGTTCGGCGGTCTGTGGGCGATCAACTTCGAGGGAGGTGTGTGAACGGCCCGCCGGTGAGCCGCACCAACCAGAGAGAACGGTCGCGACGTCCGCGCGAAGGCGCCGCGGGTGCCGTTGTTAGGGCGGTTACTCCAACAAGCGATTGTGCGTGAGACCAATGATCAAGACGCTCGTTGTCGTGGTTCAGGTAACCTGGACGGTTTCGGTGGTTGGAATGGCAACCGTGATCGGCGTGCTGGGATTTGGGTGCCACGGCTGGATCGGCGCGATTGGGTTCGGCACCGCCGGATTTGGTGTTGGAGCCGTGTTGGCGGCCTGACCCGAACTGCTGCTGGAATTGCTCGCCGGAATGTGACTCGTGTGGCTCGCACCGGTCGGGTCGGTGGCGTCCCGACTTGCGATTTTCGCGCCCGCTCCGCCAACAATGCTTGCCAAGCGTGGGACCAAGCGGGTAGAAGGTCGCTCTCGCGCGGGCGCTGATTTGGCAGGCGAACCCGCTGCACCGAGATGTCCAGTCATCCAGCTAAGCTATTGATACCACGGACGATTCTTGGGGAATGGTGTAACGGTAGCCTATCGAATTTTGGGCTATCGATTTGATTTTCCTCAACCTGTCTCGCAAGACACCACCTCACACGACCCATCGTTTCCCGCGGAGTAATCCGCGTTTGCGAGACAGATTGCGTGATCGAGTGTTGGTCCAGCAGCACGATTTCAGTCCTCATTCGAGACGACGCGGAGCCGCTTCTGGCCGTCGGCGGCGACCTTCATCTGGTCCTTGAAGCGCATGTAGTGCTCAACGTTCTGCCGCGACATGCCGATGTCGTTGGCGATCTGGTCGACCTCGTAACCGACCTCGGCGCGCGCCAAGATTCCGGTGCCGCGGAGGCCATGGATCGTCGGGTGGTCGGCGTCCTCCGGGTCGATGTCCCAGAAGTATTTCTTGACCTGGCCGGCGACCCATTCCTTCCATCGCCGGCAGAGCATGCGACCTTCCTCGGTGCCATCGAGCCAGCGGCCCCAGCGGGCGCGCAGGCCGTCGGGCGTGTATTGGGCGGCCTTGGGCGAGTAGAGGTAAAGATCGTCGCGGTGGCGGTCGATAGGCGCCTTCCAGCGGGTGTTGGTGAACGTCACCGGTGTCTCGGACCATCGGTCCAACAGGAGGGCGTCCGCGGTCGCGAGCGGGATCAGGAAGGCGCGCCGCCGCTTCCTCGTCTTCTTCGGTCGGCACCAAATGCCGTTGTTCTCGCGGTGCCCGGGCCCCATCAGGATCAGGTCGGTACCGCGCTGGCACGTCATGACGCCGAGCTTCATCATCCGGACCAGATCGGGCGTGGCGTGCCTGCCGACGTATTCGATCACCCACGCCGGCCACGGTACATGGCCGCGATCGGGGACCTCGAGATCCTTCACCTTCTCGAACGGATTGATCTTGGCGAGGCCGAGCGGGATTGCCCAATCCCAGATCGTGGTGCCGACCGAAAGCATCTGATTGGCCATCACCGGCGTTTCTTTCATGGAATCGCGCGCGGTCTGGACGGTCAGCGGCGTGAGGTCGCGCTCGGCAACCGTGCCCCAGTGCTCCTCGAAGCGGCGCATATGCACCTCGTAATTCGAGCGGGTGCCTTCAGCGTTCTTCTTGAATTCTTCGCTGTTGCGGTAGCGAACGGTCAAATCGCCGACGGAGCCGGCGGGATACGATGTCGGCACTTCGGCCTGCAGCCGCTCGATTGCTTTCCCGAAGGCGACCCAATTTTTGGATGGATCGGGCAGCTTGACACGCTTGCCCTGGCGCTTCGTGCCGCGCCCGGGGTTCCAATAATAGTACGTGTAGACCTTGTCGCCCCGCTTCTTGACCGACAGCTCCACGCCTTCAGGTAGCGTCACGGCGGCTTCCCTTTTTCTTACCAAAGTTCAGCGCTCCCTGCATGGCGGCATCGGAGGTATCCGATAGCGTCCGGCCGGAAAGTTTACGGTCAACGTCCTCCCAGCGCCAGCGAGGTGTTCCAGTCGGAAAGGTATCGCAGGGGGGTGGCAACCGGCCGGCATCGACCCACTGGTCCCAGGTGTTGGGAGAGATATCGAGCTCCGCGGCACCGGTCTCCCGACCGACATAAGACGGGGTCCGATCTCCCTTCAGGCGGTTTTCCGACTTGCTCGCCGTCATCACGACTTCCTTGCCTCACGCCAGATTCTTCGCACGCTCAATGTTGGGAGATGCATTTTCTCGTGCGTCATCCACCGCACACGAGATGGCCAGGCCGCGCTCGACCGGGTCGATGCCGGGACGCATGCCATGCCCATCGCCGGCAAGATGCCGATGCCAGTTCAGCAGCGCGGCCGCGGTCGAGATGGTGTGATGTTTGGCCTTTTCAAAGTCGCCGGCCGCAGCCGCTGTGGCAGCCTTCTGCGCCAGATATCCGATCAGCCAGAACCAATCGAATGCGGTCTTGCCGGCGTCATGCTCGGCGGCGAACCGCATGACCTGGTGGCCGGCCTCGAGGCGGGTACCCTCGAACCAGTCCTGGATCTCCGGCGAGAACAGCGCCGCGGCGGTGCGCAGCGCCCAAGCATCCATCCGAAGCGTGTCGGCATAGCCCGGGTTACCCTTCCAACGCTCCACCTGGCGCTCCATGGTCTCGGCGCGCGCCAGCAACTGCTCTTGGGTGAATGGCACGTTCATCAGATGAAGCCTTTTTCCTTCGCCAGCCATTCTGGCATCGTGAAGGTCCCGTCGTCGTTGTGCTCGACCTGCGACTTCGGCACCCACTCCGTGGTCTTGCCGTCGAAGATCTGAAATGCCTTCGGCGACTCAGCCCGAAGCTCGGCCGCGATATCGATCAGTTTCGGATCGCTCATGGCCGGAAGAGCTCCGTGAGTTCGGCGGTACCGCCGCGGACAGTCAGGACGTCGTTGTCGCGAAGTTCCTTCCATCCTGAATTCCAGTGCCCGCCGCGCGGCTGCACGCCCAGCACTTCGGCCACCTCGGCCTGCGTCATGGTCCCGCCGTTCGCGTAGATGGTCCGGAGGATGTTCGGTGCGGCGCCCGACAGGCTGCGGCACCACATCTCGACCAATTCGGCCGGCGGGATGCTGCCGGTCACCGCACCGGAGCTCGGCGATGCGATCCAGATGTGTTCGCCTTCCTCCGCGATCAGCCCGGACTCGAGCAGGGATTTCTTGCCGGTGTTGAAGTGGCCGCCGCGCGCCTTCAGGCCGGCGAGTGTCGCGACCTGCTTCCAAGTCCGGCGGACTGGCGGATTGGTGTCGAGCACGGTCAGCATCTTCTGGCCGGCCGAGTTGAGCGCGCTGCTGCCGTTCGCCGCCGGCGTCTGCCGCATCGGTCGCGGTTCCGGGGCGCTGCGCGGCGGCGTCGCTTCGGCCGGCTTCGGCGCGAAGGAGTCGACAACCTCGATCCGGATGGAACTGAGGGAACCGATGAAGCGGCTCTCAAGCTGGTGAAGCGCGGCCTGAAACTCCATCGCGAGATGTTGGATGCGGCCGGCGAGATCTGCGCTGGCTTCACGCCGCGCGCGCTCAAATCCCTCCTGGCGCGCCGCCGCGATCGCCTGCGGTCCCGCTCCGGCGGCGGCGCCGAGTTGGGACTCGAGCCGCATGATGGTTCGGCGGAGTTGTGCCGGGTCCTCGTTCTCGGCCTGCTTGACGGCATCGCCGATGATTGCGCGCAGGCGGTCGCGATCGACGGGCGCCGTTGTGACCTGCAGTTCGGCGTCGCCGTCCGTCGGTGTCGCGGAATTGTCGAAAGTCGAGATCTTCGGAAAATGCGCCAGGTCGGCGACCTGCGCCTCGCCGGAACAGATCCAGCCGGTGCCGGTCTTCAACGAGGCGAGGGACGATGAAACCCGCTCGAAGGTCACCTTGTCGACGTTGGACTTCAGCCACTTCTTTACCGGATCCTGATCGGCCGGCGCCGTGAGCCGGTGCGCGATCATTGTGTCGCAGCTGCCGAGCACGGCGTTGTGAAGGGCCTGGGTCCGCTGGGTCACCACCATCAGGCGGATACCCTTCGACCGGCCCGCGGTGGCCAGCTTCTTGGCGTTGTGGATAGCGAGGTTCTCGGCGCCGATGCCGGCACGCTCCTTCGGAGCGAATTCGTGCGCCTCCTCGATCACGAGATAGACGACGCCGCGCATCCGCTTCATCAGGGCAGGGGCGAAGTCGTTGAAGAATTTCTGGAGGCCGCCGGCGTTGAAGTCCGCCATGTCGATGATGGACAGCGGCAGATCGCCGGTCGCGACAAGCTCGCCGATCGCCTTCCCGGCGGAGTCGTGCAGCGAGACGTGCCCGCGCGGACCGCCAAGGATGTAGAACGGCAGGCCGGCGCGCTGGCCGTCGGCGCTCGACGTCATGCCCCACCAATCCGACTTGATGGGGTCGAGCACGCAGACTCGAGCCGCCGGATTGGCGGCGAGGATCTGCTCGACTGCGAGCTTGGCGGTGGATGTTTTGCCCGAGCCCGTCTTGCCCAGGAACGCGGTGTGCTGCTCCAAAACGGCGCGCGGGAATACGAAAGTCATAGAGGAACCTCCTTAAACCGAATGAGGGGCGTGTCGCCGCGGACGTAGAGCGGGTGTTTCGGGCTGCCGCCTTTGTTGAGGCCCAGACACCACAATTCGTGCCGGTCGCGGCGCAAAGCGTCTTCGACATCCACCGCGAAATGCACGAGGTCGCGGTGAAGGTTGCCCCAGGCGCATATGACCTTGGCGGCTTGCTTCGCTGTGTCGCGGATGAGCGGCAAGTTGCCTTTGCTGCGTGGTACCACGCCCGGCTTGAGCAGCGCCGCCGGCGCCGTCGCGCGGTAGTCGCAGACGTTCATCATGGCGAGGCCGTCGAAGCCCCATTCCATCGAGAAGTCGATCACCTTGCTGAGGGTCGGGTCGTCAACTTTGGCGTCCGCGACCGACGGGTTCATCCCGATCCAGAGAACGAAGTTGTTCGGCAACCTGGTGCCGGCGGTGAAGAGGTTCACCCACTTCCGGGTCAGGATCAGCCGATAGCAATCGAACTCACCGGCGAACATGGCGTCGCCGTGCACGCCGTCTGCCAGATTGAGCCGGACCTTGCCGCCGGGGTTGTGGATGGCAGCGTTCATGACGCAGCCCCAAACTGCGGCTGGCCGCCCTCGATCAGCGCCTTCTTCCGGGCCGCGCAGGCTTGGATCAGCGTGTCGTATTCCGGTGAGCCGATCAGGATGTTGTTCTTGGCGAGGTAGGGGCCCGACCCGTGGTACCAGTTCTCGAGGTCCACGACGGTCGCGGCACCGGCAATCGCGGGGAGCAAGAGATCGAGCGCTTGCTTCCGCTTCACGACGGCGCGCCGCTCGATCTCGCGGCGAGCGTTCCAGCGCCAGTCCTCCCCCATCTTGTGTTCTTTGTTGGCGAGCCAGTCCATGTAGCTGTCGTCGGCCGCGGACAGCGCCTTGCCGTCGAATTGGCCGAAGTCGAACTTTGTGAAGACCGCGGGCTCGGCGCTCCACTGGACGAGCGTCTCGACGGTCTGATGCTCCAGCAATTCGAGCAGCACCAGGCCGCAGACGTAGGAGTCCGGCGCCGCGCGGTGGGGTGGCGACGCCCGCTCGGGGTCGGCGGGCAGGTTCAAGAAATAGCGAAGCGCCTGCAGCTTGTGGCTCGCGAAGTCGGGCCACTGGCGAAGGCTGCACTTCCATGTGCAGATCCAATCGGCATGGATGAGCGCATCGAGATACTGCCGCTCGTAGTGGGCGGCATGCGCGGCGAAGATGATTTTGCCGTCATCGTTCGGCGTCTCGACCAGCATGCGCCAGCCGTCTGCCCACGATGGTGCGTCCTTAACGTCGGCATCCGTGATGTGGTGGATGCCGGACGACTCCGGTGGGATCGGTCGCGCCGGCCGGATGAGCGATTGCTTGCTGATCGACGACAGGCCCCAGATATCGCTGACGTTCCTGAGATCGGTGAAACCGATCTCGATGACTTCGTCGGATGGCTCGAGTCCAGTCGTCTCAAGATCGCACGGGCGGATGATCATCCTCAGTATCCTTCGGGTTGAAATCGGTCCTGGCAGCCGCAGGTGCCGTGGACGAGGGCTCGGCCGCAGTCCCAGCAAACCTCGGCCCGAGGCTCGTCTAACTTCACCAGGTCTTTGGGGTAGGCCGTGACGAACTCTGTCTCGGCCTCATCGGAGAACATGACCTTGGCATCGAGAATCATCAGCAGCTTGTCGCGCTTCTTCGTCGACCGGCCGACGACGGTGGCCGACACGTCGGTTCGAGGCGGAGACGCAGCATCACCGACAAAGTTCCGCCAATCCCAGACGCCGACCCGCACGCGGGATCCTGGAGGAAAGTGCTCAGTGAACGGGAGGTCGCACCTGATGCGCGCGGACGATATCGGTTGCCCCTTCAGCGCCTTCATGATGCTGGTCTTGATCTCGCATCCGGTCCTGACCGAGCAACCGAGGCATGGGCGGTAAGAGGTCATGCTGCGCTCCATCGTCCGCGGCCGACCCGTACGCCGGCGCCCAGCTGGAGCACCTGCCGGATTTTGGCCTGGTAGTTCGGGTTGGCCGCGGTCTTCGGGTGGGACGCGAAGGCGCGGTAGATATCGGCGAGGGCGACGGGACCGCGCTGCGCGCGCATCCAATCGGCGATGACGTCGTGCCAGGTCGTCTCCAGCGCCAGCACCACGACGCTGCGCGGCAGCCGGAGCGGCACGAACTGACCGAAGTCGCGATCGACCGAAGCCAACACCTCGGCGTGCCGATCGCTATAGGCGCAGAGAGCCGAGGGCGCGCCGGAGTTGCCGGCAGTGCCGCCGCCCGGCATGCAGAAATCGATCCGGCCGCGCGGGAACAGAACCGCCGAGGCGCGATCCCAGACGTGGCGGAAGAAGGTTGCCGTCTCGGTGCGGGCGAAGATCAGCGCGATGCCGCGGCCGTGCTCCGCCATCCTCGCCATGAACCGGCCGAGCAGGCCGCGCGAGTAGGGCGGGTTGAGCCAGACGTCGCCTTCCCAAGGCAGGATCAGCCCGTTGTCGGCGATCGTGTAGTGCCTGCGCGCCGTCCGCCTCGGCTGGTCAACCATCGCGCTCGGATCCAAGTCGTAGGCTTCCCAACCGCCGAGCATGCGCAGCAGCCAGGGTGGCGTCAGCCAGTTGTCGGTGCGGCCGCGCCGCGGAGTCTGGTGACCGCCGATGCCGGCGAAGAGAGGGGCGCTATGCATCCGCCGCCTCCTTCACTGCGCGCCGCTCGCGCACATCGGTCCGACGGCCGATCCTGAGAAAGCCGAACGGAAGATGGATCTCGATGTTCGGCCCGCCGAAACAGACGTGGAGCCCGAACGAGAGGTGGTCCCAGCCGGAGCGCCAGAAGTAGCAAACCCAGGCTTCGCCCTCCCAGCCGAAGAGGCGGGTGCGGCGCAATTCTTCCCAGCGAGACCAGCTCTCCTTCGCCCGCCGTGATTTCTCCCGCTCCTCGGCCGCCGCCATGAAGGCCACGCCTGCGCCGACACCGTCGCGATACGACGCGTCAGTCCGAAAGCGATCGCGATCGTAACCAGCGTCCTGCCGATCGGTCATGGCGCCATCCTCATTTGCCAAACGGCGCCGTCGATCAGGTAGACGATGCGCTCGCCCCATGCCGCCAGTTTCATCGCGGTGCTGACGCCGGTGTCGCGGACCTTGTTCACGATGCCGTGGATGGGGACGAAGATCGTGATTTCGAAGTCGGTGGTGATCGTCGCGGCGACTCCGCGGGGTAGGATAGCCATGTTGAGCTCGGCGCTGTCGGCCGGCCCGGTCCATGCCTGATAGGTCGTGAAGGTCCGGTCGAAAGTCAGCTCGATCCGGTTGAAATTGCCCTGGCCGCTGATGACCGAGAAGGCGGCGAAGCGGCCGGCAGCCTTACCCGAGACGATTGTCCCGCCGTCGAGCTCCGGCACCCGGATCTGGGAGATACCTCCGGCATGCGGCAGCACCACGAAGGCGTTGCCGAGGGCATCGGTGACGGCAACGTCATCCAACCAGGTCGTGGCGCCGACCAGTATGCTCCAGCGCCGATCCATGATCATGCGCGGCCGACCGACATCGTTGAGCTCGAGCTCGATCAACTCGCGGTCGGTGACTCCGAAGAGCGTCTCGCCGGCACGGAAGATACGGCGGAAGGCCATCGGCTGCTCGGCAAACCTGCGTCCGCCGGCGCTGCCGACCATCTCGAACGAGATGTGCGCGAAGAGGATCTCGTTCTGGGTCGGGAGCGAGATCAGCCAGCCTTCCGGCACCTTGATGACCTCGGCGTCCGCCGGCACGTTGTGCGCGATCGCCCCACCGGTCGCGAGGTCGACGACTTCGCCGGACGTCAGCCGAGCGGCGCCGTTGGCCCAGATCCTGGTGACGGGGTCGCCGACACGCGCGAACAGCTTCTCGAACACCAGCGCGCCGCCGCTCGCGGTCGTGACAGCGCGCATGATCAATGCCGCCCTAGCAGACTTGCCGGCCGCCGTCGGCGCCGGCGGTGTCCCGCGCTTGCCGAGTTGGAATGTGGTCTGAAACCAGTCCAGCAGCGGGCCGGGGATGCAGGCGAAGTCACGGACCGAGAGCGGCATCTTGGCGCGCTTGTCGAAGACCGAGGCGTTGTCCTTCATCCTCTGGACGAGATCGGCAGGCTTGTAGCCCTCGATCCGCCCCTTGTAGGGGTGGATACCGGTGAAGACCTGGAACGCCACGATGCCCCAGGCAAACCAATCGGTCTGCGCATCGAACGAGGCGGCGTGCCAGTCGCGAATGGACGGCATGATGACCGAGGCGCCCCAGCGGCCGATCGCCCAGGAGTCGACGTCGATGACCGAGGCGGTCGCCGCGGCACCCTTCCGGAAGCCGACCAGCCAGTTGAGCTCGTTGGCGTCGACCAGGACGGCCTTCTGGCTGTGGGCATATTCGACGATCTCGAACATGGACTGCGTCAACGCGACGGCGTCGCCATCCGCGAAACCGGTCCGCACCCGGTAATCCGACACGAATACCCGCGACATCGGCTCGCCGTCGACGAACGGCATGTAGAAGCCGATCGGCTTCCTAGAGTCGTCCAGCACGAGACCCTGCGGCGCCACGATGCCGGCATGCTTCAGGCCGGCCAGCGCCTTCACCTTCTCCGGCATGCCGTCGCGCGCCATCTTGGCGGCGTCGGTATAGAGCTTCACGATGGTCTTGCCGGTCCGGTAGATCGAGCCTTCGCCGCCGGAGGTGACGTAGTCGGCCTCGCGCAGCGTCACGGCGCCGCGGCCCTCGAGGTGGACGCTGATGGTGCCCCTGCGCGCCATTACTCGGCCTCGTGATCGATGTGGATGCAGGCCATCGAGATATCGTCGATCGGGCCTTTACCGTGCGCCTGGCAGTCCTTGAGGAACCGCAGCATGCGGCGCTTCACGAAGGCGCCCTCGGCGGACTTGAAGGACATCAGCTGCGCGACGACGTCGCGCCAGTCCATGCCGTCGATTTGGGTGACGCCGTCCGAGAACACGGCCACGAACTCGTAATTGCGAGGAGAGATCGAGTCGGACAGCCCTCTCAGGAAATCGTACAGCGGTTGCGGGATCACCTTTTCGGTTACGACGCCATCTCGCCGGATATGCCGTGTGACCGTCATGGCGTCGACGAACTCGCCGCCGTGGGCCGCGATGAAGCCGGCGTACTTGTCGTCGGCGTAGGCTCGATACACGGGCATGTTCTTCGCCCAATCGAACCGGGTCATGATGAGTTCCCGATCCGATTTGGCAGCGATGACGCCGTCTCCGATCAGTCTGACCACGAGGCTCCGGTCGGTGGCAGCCACATAACCGCAGGTCGCCAGCATGTCGGACTGCTCGAGTCCGAGAGCGGACTGGGCCAAGTCGTCCAGGATCTCGCAGCGATCATCCACGGTAAAGGTCGCGAAGTATCGCGGGACGGTGAGGGTGAGCGCCTGGAATGTGCTCCGCGCGATGACGCGGGCGCCGACGTCGGTTTCGCCGCCGCTGCTGCAGCCGTCCGATATGACGCCGATGGCGTGATCGGGTGCAGACTTCGATAGCGCATAGTCCTGGCACGGCAAGCCGCCGCGGAGATGCTGCGATCCAATATGGAAAGCGTGATCAGCTGTGTAACGCATGGGATTCTCCGCGGCGGGTCGGTGTCAGATCGTGGCTGCGATGGCCTGGCTGGGCCCGCCGGTGCCGAGCGCCTGCGACGTGCTCGAGACCGACTGCGACACGAACTGGGCCAGCTTGGCGAGCTTGCCCTTGGTGACGTCGCCGGCGTCAATGTACTGGGTGATGCCGGCCTCCTTCTGGAAGCGGTTCAGCGCCGTGGTGCAGGCGGCGGCATTGATCCCGATTAGGACGCTGACGTGGCTCTCGAGGAATTCTTCCTTCCTCGCCCGCTCGATCTCGGCCTTGATCATGGCCGGTGAAGCGGCTCCGCCGGTGTCCTCGCCGTCGGTGATGATGAAGCTGATGCCGTTCGCGTTGAACTCCTGGTCGAAGAGCATCTTGGCGTAGGCATTCGCGGCGCCGACACCGACATAACAGGCGTCAAACAGGGGCGTGCCGCCGCCGGCATGGAGCGCGTCATAGGCGGTCTGGTCGATGCTGGCCAACGGGATGAAGCCGTGCACCTCGTTGAGGCCGCCCCGGTAGGAACTGCTGAAGGCGGCGACGCGGATCAGCAGGTTCTCGGACCGCGGGGACTTCCGGCAGGCCTCGACCGATGCCTTGATCATGGCAATCAGTTCCGAGAGGAACGGCGAGACCGAACCGCTCATGTCGACTTCGATATCGACGAGGGTGTACTCGGTGGCGCCGAGGCCTTCGATGCGGGCGCCGGTGAACGAGAAGTTGCAGCCGAGGTTGTGGGTTTCAATGTCAGATCCGTCGAGACGGGGCATTGGGGCTCCTTTCGGGAATTCGGGTGATGGTGTCGGGGATCAGGCCAGGAAGGCGTCGGACGTCGTGAGGACGAGTCCGCGGGCTTCCATGTCCTTGAGGAACTGCTGCGCGATCGCCGGGAAGTCGGGGCCGCCGGGCGTCTGCGGGACCGGCGACATGCAGTCCGTCAGGATGTGGATCTTGCGTAGGTGGTCATCGCCGATGTTGTCGACGATCTGCCGGATGGTGGTCGCGACGCAATGCGAGGATGCTTCGCCGGCGATGGCGATGACGTCAGCCTCCTGCAGCACGCTGAGGAAGCCGCCGTTCAACTGCGTCGACGGGTCCGCGGGATCCGGCACCTCGGCCATCAGGGCTCCGTAGTGTTCCGTGAAGGTATTGGTGCCCTTGGTCACGAAATCGATCGTGGCGAAGTTGGCGCGCTCCCAAGCGGCGAGCTCTTCACGGAGCACGTCGACGACGTTGTGGCCCCAACTGCCAATGATGCAGTGCTCCGGCCAGACCATCAGAATAAACTTGCCGGCAGCCTCGAGCGCCGCGGTGTAGTCGAGCATCCGCTGGCGGTAGCTCTGATTGCGCGGCTCCCACATGCCCGACTTTATGTCGGCATTGGTGATCATGGTGAACGGGGCAGGGTGCTTGCCGTCAATGCCGCGCCAGAAACCGGGATGGGCGACGTCAATGACGCGATGCGAGTCCAGCGTGACATGGATGTCGTTCAGCCGGCGGCCGATCCGCCTGACCATGTCGGCGACGCGGGTCATGTCGGCAACCGCGCCGGTGACGGGAAGGGCGGCGCCCTTCTGGTCCATGAAGTCGTTCTGGGGGTCGATGACGACGAGATCAGCCTTGACGTTCTTTCTCAATGAAACCTCCTGTGTGTGTTCAACCGTAGAAAAACCTGACGCGCTTGCCGCAGTGGCATTGAGCGGCGCAGCCGCGGATCAGCGGCCCGAATGAGTCTTGTTCGACCATGTAAAAGCGGATGGCGGTGTAGCCGCGCTTCTCGAGCGCCGGCGTCAGAATCTTCCGCTCGCCGTCGTAGTAGTCATCGAAATCAAACTGTTCCGCGTCGGCGCCGAGAAAAGTGAGCAGGTCGCACGCTTCCTCATCTTCTTGTTTGCGCTCCGCAATGCGACGGGTCCTGGCCGCAAACCTCTCGGCTTCGCCATCTGGAACGGGAAGGACGGACTTTTCGAGCTCGATGCCCTCGTTGATGTCGAGGCCCTTCTTCTCGAACCAGTCGCTATCCGGCATGCCGCCATATGCTGGGTGGGTGTTTGCCGGATCGGCGCCGTCGTAGCGGGTGACCTCCTGGCCGCTCAGCCGGTCGGTCCAGATGACGTCGTAGATCGTCGTTCCCTCTGGCGCGTAAACCGAGCGGACATATCGCGGGATCATTGCGGGGGTTGCGAGCTCAGACATGAGCGCCCTCGCGCTTCAGTGCATCGGCGATCTCCGGCGTGACTTTCCCACCGGTCTTCGCGAGATAGGCCGCCATCAGCGCCGCGGTGAGGTTGTCGCCCTCGAACCGGCGTTCCTTCCAGTCGGTGAAGTCGCCGCAGACCTCGACCGCGCTGTCGGGCCCCATGTTGAAATCGGGGTTGTCGCAGAATAGTGTGACGCTGTGGGCCTCATCAGCGCGCAAGGCCTCGACCAGCAGCCATGCCGCAGGCAGCGCCGGCTTTCGGGCGGACCATGCTTCAATGGTGGCCTCGCAGTAGCATTCGGTGCACTGGACCTTTGGGGTCTCGATCATCTGACCGCGGGTGGCGGTCCAATGGCTGAAGAGGTTCAGCTTGATCGATTGGCAAAGGGGACACGGACCAAGTTCGGTGAGCTTACTCATGCTGCTTTGCTCGCGTTCTTGACCTGGGCGTAGTGCCAATCCCGGACGGTCCGATAGGTCAGCCCGGTCAGGAGCTCGGTCGCGCGTCGGCACTGCTCCAGCGAGAACATGCCGAAGTGGCAAGCATCGCGATCGATCCCGAGGTGGTGCGCCAGGTAGCGATAGAGGCGGGACCGAGCCGCCTTCAGGATCTTCGCCTTCGCTTTGTGGTCCTCGGGGGCGTATTGCCCGGTCGTCAGCGCACTCTTCCAGATCGGATCGAAGACGTTGTCGTGCAGGTTCGATCGCGCTGCGCGGGTGGCGGCATCCGCCGGCGTGCCGAGGCTCTTCGTGGTGCCGGGATGGCAGCCGCAATAGCTCTTGCAGCGGTCGCATTTGTAAAAGTGCTTCCAGTGCAGATCACGGCGGTTTGGATAGATCTCTTGGCCGGTCGTCAGGCGGGTGGCGGCGCCACAACAGATGGGTGCGGAATCGGTCATGCTGCGCGCGCCTCCGGCATATCGATGTTGGCTTTGATGACTTTGAAGGTGAGGGCGACGACCTCGGGGTTTGCGTCCCAAGAGCCCATGCCGTGCAGCGCTCGCCAAAGCGCCGAGAAGCAAGCGACCGCATCGGTGCCGCGGTTCAGCCCGGCCCAATAGTCGCGCTCGCCGCGGTGCTCGACGCCTTCGGCGAGGGCATCGGCCTCGCTGATCGCCGTCAGTCGCTCGATCTTCGTCGCGGTGACTATCAACGTGATCCGCGAGGCCCAGCGCGGCATATGGATCGAAGGGACGCCCGCACCGCGCTTGCCGCCGTAGTTGTAAAGATCGACGAAGTCGTCGGCCTCTTCCGCGTTCTGCGCGGTCGACATGATCCAGGCATTGTCGGCAGCGTAGCGGACGCCATCCCATCCCTCGGCGTTCGGTTCGCCCTTGACGGACTCGCGCACCCAGAGTCGGTCCCCGACCTCTACCTTCTGCCACTGGGTCGGCGGCCAGGCGATGCGCGACGAGGTGTCGTCGAGACCGCTGACCTTGCAGCCCTTCTTTCGTAGCTTTGCCGCCTGTACCCCATCTTCGTCGTCGTAGACGGTGAACGGCTCGCCCCACGCCAATCGCCGGGTCATGGTCTTGCCAGTCCCCGGGGCTTCGACTTCGCGAAGCAGGCCCTGCACCATCGGCGCGCTGAAGATGACCGGAACATCCTTCACCGTTGCCCTCAGAGCCGGCTGGAGATGTTGATGTTGCGGGCGGTAACCGCAGTAACGATGCGCGGTACGGCATAGGTCGCACTGGCAATCAGCGACAGCGTGATCGTCAGGACGGGGTGATCCGAAACCCAGTTGAGCAAGTCCATCAATGTTCTCCCTCTTCAAAAACCGCCTCGCAGATCGCGCGGCACTTCTCGATGTCGAACCGGTCATCGGTCCGAACTCCGCTTTCCATGTCGATCCAGTACCGACCAGGCATCTGCTCGAGCACCGACATGACGCCACTGATGTTGTCGGGGGAGATGCCGCCAGCGTAGCCGACCAGCCGATCGGCTCCGGGGTGCATCGGCCAGGCCGTCGGTGCGACGCCGGCGCCGCCGCTGCGGTCGAAGAGCCAGTCCACGGAGGTGTCGGTCGGGAACGTGTCGGCGCGGGTCTGCGCGATCGCGCGCATCGATCCCCAGCCGTTCCGGAATTCGATGATCTTGGCCGGATCTGGTTCAGCGTGATTCACCTGAATCCGCTCGAAGTACCCAAGATCGACCGGGATGGTGTCGACGATGGATTCGCCCGCCATGATGCGGCGGCTGTAGTCGCCGCAGAGGTGCGCGGACAGGCGCAGCCCGCTCCACATGAAGCGAGACAGCGCGTCCCCGTCGGGGTAGCGCGGATCGGTGCCCTGGCGCTTTGGGCTGAACAAGATGCCGAACTCGACCGGGTACTTGATCGATAGGACGTGGATGTCGTGGAGCTCGGTCCAGTTGTCGATCCCGGTGAACGTGATGAACTCAGGCTTCATGCTGCGGCTCCATGATGCTGCGGCACACGCAGCGGATTGTCGTAATCGGCCGGCAGGAAGGCCTGCAGGTCGCGTTTGACGTAATGGCGGGCGCCGAGCTCGCGACAGACCTGCGTGACGTCGCTGGTGTAGGCGGCCCAATCGATTGTCTTGGAGATCTTCGAGACGTAGTTGGCCTTGCCGATCTTGTAGAGGTCGACGAATTCGTGGGTGGCGCGGATGATCGAGATCGAGGCCGCGGCATCGAGCGTCGGCTCGAGCGATACCCAGGTGAAGATCCCGGCATCATGGAACGTCCGGAGGACGTCAATCCGTTCCCATGGCAGCGCGGCGTTGCGCTCCCATGTCAGTGAGAAGTCATCGTCGAGCGAGGTCAGCGTGCAGGCGTAGGCGTCGCGCTCGCGGCGGTATTCCGGCAGGAAGGGCAGGGCGCGGCGGCCGCCCTTCGACAGCGTGCAGAACGCCATGCCGGCCTCCTTGAGGGCGCGCATCGTCTGCCGAGTCAGGGAAAGATCGCCGCGATGGAATGGATCGCTGGAGAACGTGATGAAGATCTGATCAGCGGGGTGGCCGTCGGAGACGCCGGCCGCCTGATAGCGTCGGATATCGCGCTCGAGGCGCTGCATGAACCCGGGCCGCGGTACTGCGCCCTGGTCGAAAGTCGGCCGCGGGATATGCGTCGCAGGCGGGACATAGCAGTAGGCGCAACCGTGCCCACACCCGCGATATGGATTGGTGGCCAGCGGCGCGTATTCGCCGGCATTTCCCTTTGGGCGATAGATGACATCGGCGCCAGGTACGATCGGCTGATCCGTGAAGTGTCCGTCGGCGCCGATCATCGGGCACCGTCCTTTGGAGCGGCATCATCCCACTCCTTGTCGCGGCGCCGCTTTTCCAGCATGTTCGCGTAAGCCTCACGGAAAAGTTCAAAGTCCGAGAATTCCAGCGCAGGACCGCCGCCGTCGACTTTCAGCGTGTACACCGACCTGGCCTTGCCTTCGTTCTTGCCAGTGCCGACCCAGGACGAGACATAGCCGATGACATTCGTCTGCTCGTCGAGCAGCTCATCGCCGTATGTGGATCCGCCGCTCGCGCGCAGATGCATCACGCGCCGACGAAGGATGCGCGGAACCGCGGCGGTCAGAGTGGTATCTGGCGTTTCTGAGGTCGCGGTCATCGCTCACCCCCGATCGCGCAGGGCGTGCCGTCGCCCATCTCGGCCATGACATCGGCGACGACCGGCGAGAACTTCCGGTATGCATGAAGTGCGGTCGTGTGATCGCGGCCGCCGAAGCTACGGCCGATCCCGCTGTAGCTCGTGCTGGTCAGCAGCTTGGCGAGGCACATCGCGATTTGACGAATGCGGGTGACACCATGCCTGCGCGAATGGTGAGTGAATCCGTCTTGACTAACCTTGAAGGCGTGGCCGACTGACGCCTTGATCAAGCTGATCCGGCGCTGGTTCTCCGGCGCCTGACGAAGCAGGTTGCGATATCCTGCGATCGATCGGCGGATAGCCACTCGCTCGGCCTCGTCGCTGAGCCTCCGGATCTCCTCTGGGGGCCGCCGCGTCTGGGACGTGATGATGTCCTCGACGGTCGCGAAGGCGAACGGTGCTGGCAGGAGGAGGGCGCCTGGGCGCGGCAACGCCAGCACGTCGCGGCGCCACTGCGGCACCACGACCGGCAGCCGAGCACGGACCTCTCGATAGTGAGCCGACAACTCAGCCGACGACCGAAATTCAAGAGTTACTGACGTCGCCGGGTTCATCCAAACCTCCGGGTTTTGCGGTTCGGGAAGGTCGACCGCCCGCGGATCTTCCGCTTCGGTTTCGCCGGCGTCGGGTCGGTCATCCGCTTGATCTTCGCGCGACGATGGGAGTCGGAGCCGACAGTGGTTGCGCCGTTGCCATGGGTCCGGAACTTGTGGCCGGCGATGGTGCAGGCATCAATGAACGCCGGATCATTGGCGGGCGGGATCGTGTCATCGGTCGCGGTGTCGAACTTCCGCTCCCAAAGCGCGGGCCTGTGGTCGAACTGCGTGTTCTCTACGGACCCCAGCTTTTCCTTCGTCTGGGCGCAGCGACCGCCTTGTCGGATCAAGACCTCAAGCTTGACCCGGCACGGCATAGCCGGCCGCTTCCAATCCGCTGGCGGGCGATCGAGGACCGTCATCGTGTGATGATCCCCTCGACCTTCTTGTTGCAGGCCGCCAGGTCGACGGAGCCTGTCAGGCGTTCACCGTGCACGGCGTAGATCTCGCCGCGCTTCTTCTCGGCGTCGCCTTCGAACCGGCCATACTTGTTGAGCCACTGCTCGGACATCTTGCCGAGTTTCTGCGGGCCGCCGTTCTCGATGGTCAGCAGCGCGCGGTGGTACGAGGAAAGGTCAGGAGCGGACGCGCCGTTGCCACGAGATGCGTCCGCTCCGTTAGCGGTCGAGCCTTGGGGGGTGCTCGACTGCGGTTTGCCGTCCTGGGCGGAGGTTGGGCCGGACAGCAAATCAGGTTGGGACGAGCCACTGGCGGTGCGCTCCTGGCTCGTCCCTTCATCGGCGGGGGCTGGCTTCGCCGACGTCTGCGCCGAGGTGGCAGCGCTGTCCGATCCGGCCGCAGGTTGATGTCCTGCCGCATGGTCGGATGGATGCGCTGCCTCCGCCGCGGCGGAATCTGTGGCCGGCTTGTCACCGGCGGCTTGTTCTTGGTTCGCCGCACCGGTTACCGCGGTCTGCTGATCTCCACCTGAGACCGCATCCTTCTTCACCAGCGGGTTGTAGTCGGGGTCCGCCTGGGACGGCTTCTCCTTGGCGAACATCTCCTCGACCGTGGCTTCGCCATTCTTGATCGACATGAACATGCCGCGCAGCGTCGCGATGTGCTCGAGCCGGATGTCAGCCTCGCCGTTGACGTCGAGAGCCTCGAAGATCTGATCGGGCGTGACGCCATAGGTCGCGAATGCCTTGATGGCCTTGTCGCGATTCTGGGAAAGCGTCGCGGTGGTGCCGGCGACGACCTCGCGGGCCGCATGATATGCGGGCCGATAGACGCCGCGCGGAATGCCGGCGAGGATTGCGTTACGCTTCGCGATCGAGCAGGCGGCGTTGCCAGTAACCGTGATCATGTCTTCGGAGAAGAGGTTGCCGCTTGACGTCGAGATCCTGCGCCGCACCGTCGCGGTCGAGGCCATGTTGGTTTCAAGATCGTGGAATGTGCCGACGGCCTCGACGTACTTGTCCTTCTTGTTGACGGTCACGACGTGAGCTTCGATTCGACAGTTGCCCCAGCATTGGGCCGCGATCTCGGCCAGGCGAATGCTCGGTCCTTCAATCGCCGCGTTGGCGGTATCGGTCGAGTCACCACCGCCGCGGTTCTGCTGCTTCTTCTTGCGGACGAGCGCGTACAGCGACTCCGCGGCCGTCTCCTCGTCCAGCGTGGCCAGGCTCTTGATGTTGCCGATCGCGCGCGAGACGTTCCGCGGATACATTTTGGCGGTGGCGATCTGGCCGTCGATCTCGGCGCGCAGCATTGCCGGCATCGCACTTTCCACCACGACGGCTGGCAGCGTTTGACGTTCTTGGTCGCGATCATCGACAATCATATTCATCGTCAGTCCTCAGAGGTTTAGGTGAAAGCCCAAGACGGGAAGTCGGTGTCGCCCCAGACTTCAGCCGGGAGCTCCGGCACCCAGTCCTGGTCGAGGCCGAACTTCTCGACGTAGAGGCGGTAGTTCTTGATGGCGTCGTCGATATCGACGGCGGCCTGGCGGAAGATCATGCTGCCGAGATCGAACTCGGCGACGACCGGCTGCGGCGCGCCCGAGGCCTTGATCAGCACCCAGACCCACTTCAGCGCCTCGTCGGATCCGGGGTCGCGTTCCGCGACCGCCAGGGCAGCAAATACGGACTCGAGGAAGGCGGGCGAGTAGGGGCAGTCGAAGACCTTGCCGTCGGCGAATAGCTTCGCGGCCACCTTCAGCGCGCGGATGTACGCCGCGGCCTGCAGGTCGTACCGCATGCGCGAGATCGCCTTCTTCGCTCCCTCTCTCAGCCTCTCCTGCAGGAACGGCCGGAAGGATTTCAAGTCGACCACGGCATGTGACAGCAGGTGGTCGATGCGAGCTTTCAGTCGGACGCCGTTCTCGACATAGAAGATCGAGACCTCCGACGCGCCAGCGGTGAAAGTGCCGTCTTCCATGACGGGAGCTAGCTTCGGCTCTCGCTGCATCCATTCCACTGCGCGCTCGATATGCTCGATCGCTTCGCGCGGAATGATGGTCTTGCCGGCGTGCTCGGTCTCGAACCGAGCCATGATCTCGTCCCAGATCGGGGTGCTTTGGTCGAACTCGCGGATCGCGGTGGCCACCAAAGCCTTGGTGTTGCCGATCTTGGTCAGTCCTAGCTTCTTGGCGTGCTCGCGGAGGTGATCCATCGTCACGAGCGCCTTGGGATAGTCGGACAGTGACGGCGCGATCGGGAAGCGCTCGGCCAGGAACTGCTTTCCCTCGAGCGCGCGACAATGGATCGCGCGGCCCCACTTCAATTGGAACGTCTCTTTCTGCTCGGCGCCGTGCAGGCGGCCGTGTTGGTATTCGATCGGGTCGATCACCAGTTCCTTCAGCTTCGTGGATCCGAGCGAGGTGTCCTGGTGGTACTTGTCCTCGGGCACGCCGAAGTAGATGCCCGGCTCGAATTTCACGGGCTCGATAGCGTCGGCATCAGCGATAGGGACAACGGCGTTCATTGGTCAGTTTCCGGAGAAAAGGCCGCGCGGACCGAAACCCGTCGCGGCAAGTTGGGGAGGAGCTGTCACTCCGCGGCTTGCTGCTTGGCGCCGCGGACGTGGCCGTCTTCGATGACCACCGCGGTCGGCCGGTTGGAATTAACGGTCTCGGCGATGACGAGCAGATCCTGCTCGTCGGCGAGGCGGACGAGGGCAGCCCAGGACTCGTCGTCCAGAAGCGCGGCGTGCTTGGTCGTCAGGAAACGGAGACGCGGCTGCAGCTTCATCGCGATGGCGACTGCGAGGCCGAGCTTCTGCGCTTGGCTGGCCTGGGCTAGCGGGTGACCGTCGAGCAGTATGACGCCTTCCCCGAAGGACAAACCCGGTATCGGCATGTCGGCGCGGGCAATGGCTTCCTGCTTCTCGGTCTCGCGGGCGACGATTGCCTTGCTGAGGGCTTCGGACTTGGCCTCGAGCTCTGCCGCTTCGCTGGCGAGCCGCTCTTTCTCGACGCGGGCGCGGGCCGCGGCGGCTACTTTGGCATTCGTCTCGCGTGCCGCGGTGATCTTGGCTTGCAGTTCCTGCGTGTCGACAGATGGAGGCTCGTCGCCGGCCTCGCTGATCTCGAGCCGGATCTCGCCAGCAGCGTTCTCGGCGGCGTCAGCCTCGGCGGTCAGCTTCTCGATTTCGGCCTGCAGTTGGCCGATGCGCTGGCGCGCAAACTCGGCCGCATGGTCGCGCTCCTGCGCCTGCTGCCGGCGCGCCGCCTGGTCGGACCGGTAACGCTGCACGGCGCCGTTCTTGTCGGCAGCCTCAGCCAGTTCCTGCACGAGCGCGGCCTCGTCCACCGTTTCGGTCGGCGCGGTTTGGTCGATGACAATCGCGTCGGCTCGAGTCCGCAGCGCCTTGGCATCGCGGTTGACCACAGTCCGGGCGTCGAAGTCCGCGTCATTGGCCTTCGCTATGGCGTCGAAATCGACGCCGGAGACGAACGACTTGAGCAGGTCAAACTGCTCCTTTGGCTTCTTGCTGATGAAGTCGAGCGGATCGCAGCTGAGGGCGCCGATCAGGGTGTTCAGGATTTGCTGCGGCTTGTCGGACCGGAAGCCGTCCTCGTTCTCGATGGTGAGGCTGGTCGACCAGTCGCCGTCATCCTTCTTCTTGATCCGGCGAGTGACACGATACTTCAGCCCGGCAGCGTCGCCGATATCGACGACGATATTGCCCATCTTGGCACCGTCATGAACCGGATCGGCCGGGATCATCTTCTCGCCGCCGAGCGCGGCCCACAGCGCGTCAATCACGCTGCTCTTGCCCTGGCGGTTGCGTCCGGTGAGCTCGAGGACGTTGCCGTTGGGCTGGATCCGCACCGCGCGGACGCGCAACACGTTCTCGACGTCGAGGGAAAGGATCTTGAGCGGTGAGGGCTGTTCGGTCATGGGAGCCTATGGTGAGACGGTTGGAAGTGGGGTTCTGAGGAACTGCGGCCGACCCGGCGGCAGACCGGTGCCGTCGTCCTCGTCGTCGGCCGCGGCCAGCTGCTCCCTGCGGACATCGTCCAAGGTGCGCGGGCGCTGAACCGGTGCGGGTCCGGGCGGTGCCGCGATCACCGAGGGCCGCGGCGCCGTGGTGCCGTCGGCGCGCACCGGAGCGACGGTCGGCGCCACTGCCGGCGCTCGGCGCGCGACATCAACGGCAGACTCGGCGAGCGACTTCATGCTGTCGCCGACATCGTGAGCCGTATCGAAAAGGCGCTTGGTGTGCGCCTCGAGGAAGGCATTTCGCTCGAGCAGTTGCCGGACTTCTGCCCTCGTTGCCGTGAGCTCGGCCTGAAAGTTCGACGCGCGGTCATCCGCCTGGTCGAGCTCGCGCCTGAGCATCACGATCTGGTCGCGCGCGGTGTTCAATTCATCGATATCGGCCTGCCAAGCCTGACCGATGGTTTCCATGTTGGCGCCGAGCCGCAGAAGCACGGACGGCTCGAGCTCAATTCGCCGCTCAGCCATGGAAGACCCCCATGGCGGCCGACGCCTTGACGATGCACCCAAAGATCATCCCCGCGATCGCGAAGAACGCCGCAACTTCCCGCACGAATGTTCGAATAGCCGCCATCAGGAAGCCGACTCCTTCTGTTGCCGATCGGTGACGAAGGCGGCGCCCAACAGCGCGCCGAGAACGAGGCCGAGCAGCAGCGCGGCGCAGAGAAGCTCGACGGTCGCGCCCTCAATGACGAGGGCGGCGATGACGGCCAGCAGAACGAGAATGATGGCGCGTTCCATCTTCATGCTGCCACCGCGCTGAAATCGATCGGGCCATCACGGCGCGCCAGCGCGATCGCAGCGGCCAGGCGCGGCTTGACCTGGGAATACGGGCGCGCCTCAGCCGGTTTCCACAGGATCTGGAAGGCACGGGCTTCGATCTCGTCGACCGTGCCCTCGAAAGTCATGCCGCTCGACCGCAGGATCACGGCATAGGCGCCGGTGAGGTCGAGGTCGAAGGTGTCCGGGGTGCACCTGGTCATTCCTGGATGCGCCATTGGCTATCCCCAATCCCTGTTTTCTGAGGCGAGGGCGGTGTCGAAGCGGTCATCTGTCGCCACGTCCTCTGGCGTCTCGTGCCGAAAGCCGAAGTCTTCCGGCCGCGCCACCAGTCGCTTGACGAAGTTGGCGTAGGCCGCGCGCTCTTCCGGGGTTGCGGCGGCGTGCTCCCCCGCCGGCGCGAAGATGAGACGGGTCCAACTCGGCGGCAGGCATTCCGTGATCACGGGCGAGCCTCCTCGCCTGGAGTACCGGCGCGCGGAAACGGCAGGATCTTCGCGCACATCTCGGGCGTGGTGGCATCGTGACGAGCCGCCATCCGCGCGGCCGCGCCGACCTGGAGCGCGGCAAGTCCCTTGTGCGTGTCGATGGCGAGCCCGGCGATCGCCAGGCGCAATTCGTCCGCCGTCGCGCCGCCGCGCGCGGCAAGCGTCCTCAGCCGCTCGATGGCCTGAATCTGGGCGTGCTCCAGATATCCGGCCCGGAAGGCGAGGTCGTCGATGATGGCGGTCGGATCGAGGGAAAGGTCCGTCATGCCGAGACCTTTCCCGCGCGACGTTGAATTTCGAGATTGCGGATGGCGCGGCGATCGCGCTTGGTCTGCGCCGCTGCCTTGGCGTCGTCCGGGCTCCAGCGGCGCTGGCCGGCAAACACGACTTTCCCGTCAATCCGCTCGATGACGTAGCGATCGGTATCGACCACGAGCGCGCCTGCCTCGTCGCGGCGGTAGCGGATGATATAGCCGGCCTCGTCGTCGGCCTCGATCACGTCACGAACGGCTTGGCCGTCAACGGTGATCTCGGGGCACACGAAGAAGAACTTCCGCCAGTCGCTCTTGCCGGAGACGCGGATCAGCATGCGCAGTCCTCCTGCACGCGCTTCGCGACACCGAAAGCCATAGCGGCTTCCTCGGCGCGACCGGCCGCCTTCAGCGAAGACCCGGCATTGAAGAGGGCGAGCAGCAGGTCGCCGCGGTCGCGGACCGCGCGCCAGTAAGGCTTCACAAGGAAGAGCGCACAGAACGCGACGCCGGTCCCGAGTGAAACAACTGCTGTGCCGATGTAGCCGAGCACGGTCATGCGCCTTACCGATCCGTCGGGATGTGGAGGGCGGCGATCTTGTCGGCGTCGATTGAGCGGACCCAGATCTGATCGCGGGTGCGCCAGGCTTTGAAGCCGGCCGAGCGGATCGCGTTGATGATGCGGGCGGTCAGGTCGTCGGTCCGGCCGTCCACCCACAAGATCCGCGCACCGCCGTTGCGGTACTGGTCGGACGAGTCCTTCACTCCGAAGGCGTTCCGGCGGTCTGTGGTGACGTTGAGCATGAGGCGTGGTCTCCCGTGGCATCTGGAAGATAATTCCAGGCAAGGAGACCTGTCAATAAAAAACTGGAAATAAATTCCAGACAGGATTATGACGGCTGAGCCGAGGTCCGCGGCGAAGGACCCGCCGCCATCCAGTCGAAATGCCAGTTCGGAGATCTATGGGGTGAGTTCCCGAGGCTACATCAAGCTCTTTCGCTCGCTGTACGCGCACGAGTTTTTCAGGCCCTCCGCAATGTCGGAGCGCGAGGTATTTATCTGGATGATCAAGGAGGCGGCGTGGAAGCCGCGACAGCGCCGGTTCGGTCAGTTCTTCGTTGATCTCGATCGGGGCGAGCTCGCCGGCTCGCTGCGTTTTCTCGCGGAAAACTGGCTATGGAGCGTAGGAGCGGTGAGGGGCTATCTGGGTCGGCTCGAGAGGGAGGGCATGATTAACACACGGTCCGACAAGGGGGTCACGGTAATAACCGTTTGCAATTACGATCATTATCAAGGTGACGACCAAGTTGATGACACAGTGGACGACAACGTCTCAGCACAGCGTCAGCAAGGTCCCAGCACAGCGCCAGCACACGGCCAGCACAATACAGAAGAAATAAAACATTCAAGAAAGGAAGAAGGGGAAGAACATATTGCGCCCGTTGCCGGGCGCGAGATGGTCCCTGCACAAGGCCTTTTTGGCGATGATGGTCCGGCCGAGGAGCGGCAGCCGAAGCGCAGAGGTAGGCAGACGACGGGGCGGAGGACGAAGCTCCCCGCCGACTGGGAGCTTCCTGAATCGGGTTGGAAGTATGCTCGGGACCGCGGCTGGAACGATGATCACATCCGGTTCCAGGCGGAGAAGTTCAAGAACTTCCACGCCAGCAGGGGTAACCTGATGGCCGACTGGGATGCGGCATGGCGGACGTGGGTGGGGAACGACTATGACCGCCGGACGCCTCGAGGCGGCACACCGGCGGCGCCGAGCCGCGTCGACACCGCGATCGAGGGGATGATGGCGGGTCTCACTGAGGAGGATTTCCATGCGCGATCTCGTTGATCAGCCGCGGGGTAAGCCGCCGGCGCCGCCGTCATTTTCGGGGCTCGAGCCGGCGCTGCGCGAGCTCGCCGCCGCGCGCGAGGCGGCCGCTCTGTCGGACGAGCCGAGCGCTGAGTTGCTGCGCACTCTCAACCGGGCGATCGAGATCCATGGGCAGAACAAGGCGACCTTCGACCAAGCATTGGCGCCGATACCTAAAGCCGGCGCGGTCGCCTATCTTGGCCTGCTGCTGCAAGCGTTCCCGAACGGCGGCGTTCAGCAAGCCAGTGCGTTTGGCCAGTTCATGCGTGAAGACGTCATGTCACTGGATCCGTCATTCGGGGCGGTCGAGATGGCTTGCCGGCGCTGGCGACAAAAATCCAAGTTCCTGCCGGCGATCGCCGAGATGATGGTCGAGGTAAGGGCGGCCCGCGACGAGCTCGCCGGCATCGCCGAATTCGTCGAGCGGCTTCCGGCGATCCGGAACTCACTCGCCGCGAGGTTGTCGCGCTAGCGGCTGGAGTTCGCCTTCAGCGCGTCGCCGACCGCCTGGCGAAGTTGCCGATCGACGGTCTCGACATAGCTCGAGTCCGTTGACTGTCCGGTGGCGCGGAAGGTGCGTTGGATCTCGCCGAGCTCTTCCTGTTCCGCGATCAGCTTGTCGACCGTTCGCTTTCCGCCAAACTCGGTCTGGTATTTTACGAACGCCGATTTGCAAGCCTGCCTCACCGCTTGGTTCAGCGATGTGCGATCAGTGCATTCCGCGAAATAATTCAGCAGCGACCGCAGTTCTGGCTCGCCCATTCGAGCGATCTCGGTGCGAGCGGCGCGGATCGACTCCTCGGACGGCTGCGCCGCTTCAACCCGCGCGCCGGCGCCAAGACTGATCAGGATAAACGCGGCGAGGGTGGATCTCGACATTCCAGCCCCAGCCGCCCTGACCGCGGCATCGGGAGCAATGGATGTGCTTTCCAAGCTCATCGATCGTGGTCTCCGGTTTGATCCGAAAATTCTGGAGGTCTTCGCAGGTCCAGACAACAGAGTGACCGCAGTCTGAACATAGGATTTCAAGGAAAGGCTCGGAAATAACGGTTTTTGCAGTGTTTTGACGCCGCATCGCTCTTCGCTCATGACGATGTATGCCGGCATCATTGAATCTTTCCGAGCCAGAGTCGACGCCACCAGATGTGGTGGCTAAATGAACTCCACGCCTACAATCGTGTGGATGCTCTCAACCAGGTTCGCGTCGAACCGAAGTTGCTTCGGCGGATTGTACTGCTCGAGGACCAGTTCTTTCCGCGAGAACGAAACGAATTCCTTGGCGTAGCCGTCGAACTCGTTCTCAACGCCAGTCCGGATCTGCACAACGACGAGCGAGCCGCGCCGGTATGGAAGCTTAGGATTGACGTAGACCTTGTAGCCATCCTTGATGGCGGGAGACATCGAGTCCCCGGTTTGCTCCACGCTGTAGCCCTCGGCGACCGCCTCCAGGCTGGGTGGGCGCAAAATTTCGCCGACCTTTTCCCCGTTCAAGACGAACCTTCCATCACGACCACCCGCGGCCCTACCGTAGATTGGCACTTTGTCGCGCGAGTACTTTGTTTCTTTTTGTTCGCCCGTAAGGTTTGGGGTAACGTTAAGATCGTCAAGGCCAACATTTGGCTCAGCGGGATTATGGTTACCCGTAGTTGCGCTTCCGTCACGCAACCATTGGACGCTAACGCCCAACGCTTTCGCGAGTTGATCCATCGTTTTGCCGCGAGGCTGCTCGACGGGTTTCTGCTTCGCTGAGATTTTTTCGTAGCTGTAGATTTTCTGAACCATCGCGGAGATCGCGTCCGCGTCTTCGGTGCCGACGATCAGGCGTGCGAGATCTGGCACCGAGATACCCTTCGACCTGCGAGCAGAGCGCAGTCGGTGGTTCCATAATATTGGCGGCGTCTCCAAGTTAAGTCCTTTGCTTGGTTCCAGAATCTCCATGGGTCCAGTGTAGGAACTGGAATTATTTTCGGAATGGAATTCGGATGCCTTGTGTCCGGAATTAAATTCCAGTAAATTCCAGAGGCCATGACAGATGCCTCCGCAGACGCTCCGACCGCCGATCGTCCCAAGACGGTCCCCGAAATCATCAAGTTTGCCGGCGGCGCCGCGGAGATCGCGAAGGCCTCCGACGGGATCGTCACGATCGAGGCCGTCTACAAATGGCCGAAGATCGGCATTCCCGACCGGCATTGGGGCGTGATCCGCGGGCTGTGCGATGTCACAGCCGAGGAACTCTACGCCGCCAACGTCGCGGCGCGGACGCCCGCTGACGCTGCTGGTCGGTGAGGGCGTCGTCATGACACGCCGCCGATCACGGTCTTCAGCGTCGCGGCTTTCGTCGACAACCTCGTCGCTTGGTCGATCAGTTCGGGCTTGCGGATGGCCCAGTGTGTATCCGTGCGTTCAGAGGCGTGCAGCAGCAGCTTCTCCGAAAGGCGGTCGAGCATGACCGCCGCGCAGCTCCTCGGCACCAAGCCGGCATCGATCAGCATCTGCAGCATCGCATCGAAGCATTCTTCCGCAATCAGCATTCGTGTTCCGGCCAGGGCGGCGCGCGCCCAGTCGTCATCTTTGTCAGGCGTCGACACCACGGCGACGCTCGAATTGTGTTTGTGAAAAAAGGGAGCATTCATCATGGGAACAGCATCGCTTGCCGCTTCGATCAATGCAAACGGACACGCTGCACGATCCGACAGTTCGAAATGCACGAACGTGCGGTCGATGAAAATGACTGCTGAAATCATTCGCATTTCCCAGAACGGAGCGAACCGCGGCAGCATGCGGAAGCTCCTTGCTGACCTCGCTCATTGCTCGCTGCGGACGATCGACAACTGGATTTCGAAGGATCGCTCGATCCAGTTTGAGCAGTTCTTCAATCTGCTCGATCGCACCGAGAGCGCCGAGGGCACCGCGTACTTTGAAGCGATGTGGGAGCAGGTGCCGGAGCGCGTGCGCGATCGCTTTTTTGAAGCGGAGGCGCTGCGCCGGACGCTCGCCGAGCGTCAGCGTCAACGCGAGATCGAAGACCGCGAGGCGCAGGCGCGACTACGTCAGCTGAACATGGACCTCAACGCCTCGAAGTGACTTACGGGCCGCGCGGGACCGCGGCGCCATCAAGCCTGGAATTCTTCGTGATCAACCTCCTCTCTGCTGCGGCCATCGCTCTGGCTCGCACCTGCATCAAACGCTCCGACTATCATCGCGGCCGTCGGGACGTTTGGATCGACCACGCCGAGTTCTGCTCGGATGTTGCCAAGTGGCTGCGCCTTGGTGGCGCGAAGTCGTTTGGCGAGATCCGATCGGCGCGAAAGGCGGCGCGACCATGAAGCAATCCACCTGGAGCGAAGACCGGGTCGCGCAGCTGAAGAAGCTTTATGAGGACGGATTGTCGTGCTCGCAGATCGCCGCGGAACTCGGGCAGGTTACCCGCAACGCCGTGATCGGGAAGCTTCATCGTCTCGGCCTGGCCAACAGCCGGTCCAAAGCGGTCCGGGAAAGCCGAGGGCCGAAGCAGCGTCGTGGACCTGCGCCGCCACCGCGCCGGCAGACCATCATCCGCCAGGTGCTGGCGCAACCTTACGAGCCCGCGCCTGAAAAGGGGGACGAGGCCGCCGGCAACTCGACCGACTTCGATCCGAGCGTTCCGCAAGATCAGCGAAAGGGCGTTCTCGATCTTCGCGAGGGTGATTGCCGCTGGCCGATCGGAGATCCTGCGACGCCCGATTTCTATTTCTGCAACGGTCGCGCTCTCGTCGGTCTCCCGTATTGCGCCCATCATACCCGGTTGGCCTATCAGCCGGCGCAGAACCGCAGGGGCAGGGAGACGCAGGAACAGCGCGCGGCGCGAATCCAGGACCATCATCGTGCGCAGAGGGCGTCCACGTCATGGTCATGAAGTCCGCCGCCTCGACCATCATGAAGGACTATGCCCGCAAGGAATGCGTCGTGTCCTTGATGACGGTCGAGCATGCCGGCGGCAAGGACGTCGCCGCCATGGTGGTTGATGCACACCTTCAGGCGATCGCGGCATATCTGATTGGGTCGGTCGGCCGCGAGAAGGCGTTTGCCGTGTTCTCGCAATACGCCGATGAGGTGATCAAGCCGACGTTGCCGGCGGGAGGTCCAGCATGAGCGGCCTCACCAACGCCCAAGCAGAGTGCGTCGAGTTCGTGCGGCAATGGATCTCGGATCGCGGCTCGTCGCCGTCCTATCGGGAGATCGGCAGGCATCTCGGCATCCGCGGCATGGGCGCGGTATCTCACCTGATCAATGAGGCGGTCGAGCGCGGTGCGTTGCAGCGCATACCGGGCCGGTCGCGGTCACTGTCGGTCTGTGGGCCAGGCATCGGCGATGGTCTCGTCGTTCACCCGTTGCCCGAAGTGCGCCGCGCCATCCGCGCTTATGCCGATGAGAACCGGATCTCGGAGCGGACCGCCGCCGAGGAGGCGCTGCGCGCGTATTTCATGGAGCCGCAGTGCTGAGCATCACACCCGATCAACTCGAGATCCGGCGACTACGCGAGCGCATCGCTCAACTGGAGGCCGAGAACACCCACCTCAGCCGGCTGATCGAGGCCGATCAGATCGTCTTTCCGCGAGAGTGGGATCTCCTTCCGCAGGAAGCCCGCGCGCTACGCTCGCTTTACACCGCGCCGAACGGCATCCGATCGGGTGAGGTGCTGCTGCGCGCCATGGTGTCCCGCAGCGCCACTGCCGACGCCCACCTGGTACAGGTGGTCATCTGCCGGTTGCGGGCCAAACTGAAGCACCTTGATATCGAGATCGAGAACCGCCGCAGCATCGGTTATGGCCTGACGCCGGCCTCACGCGAGATCGTGGCCAAGTCGCTTGTCACCCGCGAGGTGCGCGCATGAGTTGGTTCTTCGATCCGCTGCCGATGTTCGGCTTCGATCTCGCGGTTATCGATCCGCCGACCGAGTTCACGCTCTATTCGGCGAACGGCAACAGCAAGTCGGCTTCGGCTCAGTACGATATCATGTCGTGGCCCGACCTCGCCAAGCTTCCTGTCGGGCATCTGATCCGAGCGAACGGCGTCATCTTGCTTTGGGCCTGCCCGCCGACGCTGAACAAGTCGATGTGGCTGCTGGAGCAGTGGGGCGCTCTCTACAAGACCGAACTCGTGTGGCCGAAGCGTCGGCTCGGCACTGGCTACCGTGTCAGGGGCATGCACGAGTCTATCCTGCTCGGTGTGTTCGGTAACGAATACCAGATCCACGACGCATTCTATGGCGAGATCGAGGGCAAGGCCCGCGGACACTCTCAAAAGCCGGCGGCATTCTACGACCATGTCCGCGAGAAGACGCCGGGGCTGATCCGGTGCGATCTGTTCTCGCGCGAAAACCATGATGGTTTCACGGCCTGGGGCAAGGAGGTCGGAAAGTTCGATGACGGCAGTCGGCCGGAGCGCCGCCGTAAGCAAAAGATCATCGCGCCGACCCCGCTGTTCGACGCTGCCGAGGCCGCGGCATGAGGGCGCGAAACATCAACCATGACCAGGTGAGGGCGTGCCGCGCGCGACGTCTGCGCACTGCGGCGATCGCGGTGCGCGTCGGCCTCCGCTGGCAATCGAAACGGCCCATCGACTTCATCACCCACTGACCAACCCCGGAGAATCCCATGACGACGCCTGCCGACAGACCAAACGAGCCGACCCAGAGCGCGCTCGACGCGTTCAATCTCTCCCGCATTCGGTCCGCGCAGGCGGAAGCGAAGGCCGCCAACGAGTCGAACAACACGGTCAAGAACCGGCTCCGCGGCGTGTTCGCCATCACCTCGCAGCAGGGCATGAATAACGACGCCGCCAAGTTGGCTATCAAGCTGTACGAGGGCGGTGACGAGGCGATCGACGCCTACTGTACCGAGGTTGAGCGCGCCGGCTTCTATCTCGGTTTGCTCGGCAAGACGCTGAGCCCGCGCCAGTACGAGCTCTTCGGTATGCGCGGCACCGGCCCGACGCCGGAAGACGAGCGCGCGAAGCGCGAGGGCCGCGCCGCCGGCTTCAGGCTCGATACCGAGCCCGGCTCCAAGGAATCCGACAACCCGTACGAGACGGGCTCCATCAAGGGGCAGGCGTGGCTTGCGGCATTCCGCCAGGCGCGGTCGGAGCGTGACGCCATCATGGCCATGCCGCAGCCGACGCCGGACGGCGGCGAGCAGGGCGAAGGCGACGACGGCAACGAGGCCTGATCGACCGAGATGACCGGCGGCAATTCCGCCGCCGGAAACCATGGAGGAGAGACCGTGAAGAGTAAGCCGTTTCTGTACGAACTGAAGGCGACCGTGAGCATGATCGAGAGCAACGAGAAAGGCACCGTCATCGGCCGTGCCGAGTATCAGGACCATGTCAACAGCTATCTGGTTCGCTATCGCGCCGGCGACGGCAGGCAAACCGAAAGCTGGTTCGACGAAACCGCGATTCAGGCCGCCTGATCGCGATGAAGATCCTTGGCTTAGATATCGCGACCACGACAGGCATCACGTTGCTTGACGGCGAACGCTATGTCTGGGCCCGGGCCTTCCATTGGGAAGGCAAGAATTCCGGGCAGGTGTTTCGGCATTTCCGGAAGACGCTCTACCAGATCATCAAGGACAATCAGGTCAAGCACGGCGCAGCCGAAGAGCCGTTGCGCACTGACATCGAGCTCAAGGGAAAGCCCACTGAGGAAAACCCTGAGCCGGCGGCGACGCGCCCGCCGATGAAGACATTCCAGCGGATTTACGGGCTGTGCGCGATCGCCGAAGAGGTCTTCGCCGCCCATGACGTTCCATTCATCTACGTCAATCAGGGGACGTGGCGAAAGGCCTTCACCGGCAACGGCCGCGCGACCAAGGAAGCGTCCCTCAGTTACGCGCAACTGATTGACCGAACCATAACCTCCCTCGACGCCGCGGAGAGTCTCGGCGTGGCCTGGTGGCTTCGCGGCCATCTGGACCCGCGCTTCGCAGCACCGCGCGGCGATCTATTCGAACCGACGCTCACCCCATCCCGAAAGGAGACACCGTTTTGACCGCCTTCAAAGCAATCGTTGAGCATTCCGCGCTCGTCAAAGTCATGGGCCGCGTGGTCCGCGTGGTCGAGAAGAGGAACACCATCCCGATCCTCAGCAACGTGCTGCTCGAGGTGGAGCAGGACAGGATCCGCCTCCGCGCCACCGATCTTGACATCGAGATGACGGACGCCGTGAAGGCCGAGGCGGCCGCGAAGGGAAGCACAACCGTCCCGGCCGGGCTGCTCCACGACGTCGTCCGCAAGATGCCGGCCGGCTCGCAGATCACAATCGAGCAGGAGGGTGAGGTCGTCGTTGTGAAGGCTGGCCGCTCGCGGTTCCGTCTCCAGACGCTGCCCCCGTCAGACTTCCCGAACATCAGCATTGGGGACATGACGCATTCGTTCGCCATCCAGGCGAAGGATCTGCATCGGCTGATCAAGCGCGTCCAGTTCGCGATCTCGACCGAGGAGACCCGCTACTATCTCAACGGCATTTACCTGCACACCCACAAGGAAGGCAACGTCAACCACCTGCGCGCGGTGGCGACCGACGGCCATCGGTTGGCCAGCGTTGACGTCGACTTGCCGGAAGGTGCTGCCGGCATGCCCGGTGTCATCGTTCCCCGCAAGACGGTCGGCGAGGTCGACCGGTTGTTCGCGTCGACCGACGGTGAGATCCAGGTCGAGCTCAGCCAGGGCAAAATCACGTTTACCTCGGGCGATATCGTCCTGGTGTCGAAGCTGATCGACGGCACCTTCCCGGACTACGGCCGCGTCATCCCACAGAACAACGAGAAAACGCTGAAGATCGGCAGCAAGAATCTGCTCGAGGCCGTCGATCGCGTCGCGACCATTTCCAGCGAGCGCGGCCGCGCCGTGAAGGTGTCGCTGGCTGAGGGCAAGATTACGCTCCACGTCACCAACCCCGACGCCGGCGCCGCCACCGAGGAGCTCGAGGCCGAGTTTACCGGGGACGCCATGGAGATCGGCTTCAACAGCCGGTACCTGCACGACATCCTGGCCGAGGTCCAGGGCGAGTCCGTCAACGTCAATCTCGCCGACCCCGGCTCGCCGACCATCTTCCGCGGGACGGACGAAGGCTCGCTGTACGTCCTCATGCCGATGAGGGTCTAGATAAGTGGGCCGTCGCAAAATCCTCGTTGCCGACCTTCTCTGCGGCGCCGGTGGTTCGTCCACCGGCTGCGCGCGGGCTCTCGCCGAACTCGGGCTCGAGATGGAATTGGTCTGTGTCAATCACTGGGGCGTCGCGATCGAGACGCACAAGAAGAACCATCCGCTCGCCCGGCATTACTGCGAAGACATCGCCGCAGTGCGGCCGCACATCATCGTGCCAGAGGGATATCTCGATCTGCTGATGGCGTCGCCGACGTGCACGCATCATTCGGTTGCGCGCGGCGGCAAACCGACTTCCGACCAGCAGCGTTCCGACCCCTGGCATATTGTAACCTGGCTGACCGAGTTGCGCGTCAAGCGGCTGATCATCGAGAACGTCTGGGAGTTCATCGGGTGGGGCCCCGTCGATCCGCGGACCGGCAAGCCCATCAAGAGCCGCAAGGGCGAGTATTTTGCCCTCTGGATCGACACGATCCGCCGGCTCGGTTTTGAACCGGAATGGCGGAAGCTCAACGCAGCGAACTACGGCGACGCGACAACCCGGCAGCGCTTCATTTTGAAGGCGCGCAACGACCGCAAGATCGTGGCCTGGGCACCGCTGACGCATGCCAAGCGAGCCGACGACACGCTGCTATTCCCGGGCATGAAGCCGTGGAAGCCGGCGCGTGAGATCATCGACTGGTCGCTCAAGGGCCGGTCGATCTTCAACCGCTCGAAGCCGCTGGCGCCGAAGACGTTGGCCCGGATCTATGCGGGCGCGGTCAAGTTCAACTGGCCGGAACCGTTCCTTGTCGTTCTCCGCAACCACATGGACGGGCAGAGCCTCGACCGGCCGCTTCCCACCGTCGCGGCAAACGGCCTCCACATGGCGCTGGCCGAGCCGATCCTGCTGAAGCAGAACTTCCGGCGGGACGCGCAATCCGTAGACGACCCAGCACCGGCGGTGATGACGCAGGCCCGAATTGGGCTAGCCGAGCCGCTCGTCCTGGCTACCGGTAGCGGCGCGGCCCGCCCGGCGAACGATCCTCTCCCCACTATCACCACCGGCGGCGCCGGATCTAATGACCCGGGCTGCGCGCGGCCGATGCTGGTCTCTCCCGTGATTTCGTTCGATCAGATGATGGCCGAGATCAACGGTAACGCGGTCGAGCCGTTCATCCTCAATCGCCACGGCGACGGCTTCGCAGAGACCCGGGCGCACTCGATAGGCGATCCGGCTCCAACGGCGAACTGCGACGGCGGCGGCTACCTGGTCGAGCCGTTCGTGCTGTCCCGCCACGCCGGCGGCGCGCCGCGGTCGGTCGACGAGCCGACACCAACCCAAGTCGCGAAGCAAAGCCACGTCCTGATCTCGCCCTACTACGGCTCCGGATCTGGCGAGACCTGCAAGAGCGCCGAGGAGCCGCTGGACACCGTCACGTCGAAAGGACGGTTCGGCATGGTGGTGCCGGTCACCCACACCCAGGGCGGCAACGCGGCGCGCGACCTTGCTGAGCCGTTGCCGACGCTGACCACGGCGAAGGGCGGCGAGTTCGCCATGGTTATGCCGGTCACCCATCACGACCGCAGCGACCGCGTCCGCGATCTTGGTGAGCCGATCCCGACTGTGACGACGGCCTCGCGCGGCGAGCTCGCATTCATCGCGGCGCAGTTCGGCGAGCGGGAAGGGCAGGCGCCGCGGGTGCACGACATCGCCGAGCCAGCCCCGGCAATCACTGCCACCGGTCACGTCAACCTCGTCGAGGCGACTCCGCAGTACGACATCCTCTTCCGGATGCTGGAGCCGCACGAACTCGCCGCGGCGATGGGCTTCAACGAGGACGAGGCCGAGTACGAATTCGCCGGCACCAAGACCCAGAAGATCAAGCAAATCGGCAACGCCGTCTCGGTCTCCCTGATGAAGGCCGAGGTCGCCGCGATTATGGCGGATGCCGCGGTCAAGGCAAAGCCGGAACCGGCCATCATCAAGCGCGCTGCGAGTGCCTGAGATGGCGAAGGCAGCACCGATGTTCGCCACGGAAGCCGCTCTCTGCAAGCGCTTCATTGGCGCTTTGCCAGAGGGCTGGACCGCGTATCCGGAAACCGGAAACTGGGACATCCTTCTCGTCAGGGATGTCGACGGATTTCAAATCGGCATCCAAGCGAAGCTGCGCATGGGCCTGCACGTCATCAACCAGTCCCTGGATGAATATGGCGCCTGGGACGCCGACCGAATGGCGCCGGACTGCCGAGCGGTCTTGGTTCCGGACGAGCACGCCGTCGGCTACGAATTGATCTGCGCTTACATCGGGCTGACGATTATCCGGGTTTCGCCGACGAAGAGGCCCGACCATTACCCGGTGTGGTCGGAGCGTCCTGCATTCCGCCCATTACTGCCTGATCTTCAGCATTCCACCTGGCGCGATGACTGGCATGAGTGGGCCCCGGCATTTCGACACCGATTGCCGGAATATGTGCCAGATGTCCTGGCGGGCTCTCCATCACCAGTGCAGCTGACGTCTTGGAAGGTGGCTGCGATCAAGATTGCCGTGATCTTGGAGAAGCGCGGCTATCTGCTGCGCTCGGACTTCAAGCACGTCAACATCGATCACCGCCGCTGGTTGCCATCGGGCGGCGGCTGGCTCGCGCTCGATGCCGGCCGCTATCTCCGCGGCCCGCACTTCCCGAACTTCAAGCGGCAGCACCCCCGCGTCTACGAGGAGATCGCAGGAGACTACGACAAGTGGAAGCCGGCCGACCCGCTGGCGCCGCCGCCGGTTGCCGCGCCCGAGCCGAAGCAGGAGAACTTGCTTTGACAGAACGTGTCCGATGCTGCGTGCCGTTCTGCCGGCGCACCACTGGGCGGTTTGCCCCGCCCACGGAATGGATTTGCGGCGACCATTGGCGTGCGCTGCCCGTCGACCGGCGACGCGTCTACGGGCGCCGCAAGCGCGCATGGCGCCGGTATCACCACGAGAATGATGGAGCGGCTTGTGATCGGCTCTGGGCGAACCTGAAGCGACAAGCGATCGAGGCGGCTGCAGGGTTGGCATGACGCGAGAGGATACTGCCGAGATCAAGAAGCGCCTGAACGAAATGCTCGAACAGGTGCTGAAGCATTTCTGGCCCGGTCATGTGACCAAGGGTCGGTTGGCTTATTGCGCGCCGGCATCGCAAAAAGATCTCGGTTCGTTCGTCGTTTACCTCGCCAAGGTGGGCAAGTACGAGCGTGGCGCATGGGTCAGGAGTTCGGCCGGCATCGGCGGCGATGAGATCAACCTGTTTGCCTATGGTCTCACCAACAGCCACAGGGCCAACGCCGAGGTGTTCGACCGGGCCCGGGAGTTCGTCGGTCTCGATCGCGCCCGCGAAGAGACACCGGAAGAGCGAAAGAAGCGGGAAGACCGCGCCGAAGCGGCCGCCGCCAAGCGCGCCGCTGACGATAAGCGGGCCGCTGAGCATGTGCAGGCGCGCCAGCACACAGCGGCCGAGATCTGGTCCGAGGCTGTCACGATCGCCGGCACGCACGCTGAGGCCTATCTTCTCGCTCGCGGCATCCCAGTGCCGCCAGGTGGCTGGGATGACTGTCTGCGCTTCCACCGCAGTGTGGCCTATGACCTCGACACCCGCCTCTCGTTCCCGACGCTGGTCTGCCGTGTCGATGACGTGTTCGGCGACTTGACGGCCATTTGGAAAATCCACCTCGACCCAGCGAAGGCCGCCAAGGCGCCGGTCGACAAGGCCAAGATCGGCGCCGGCGTTGCTGCCGGCGGGGCCGTTCGGATCGGCGGCGTCGCGGCGCACATCGGTCTCGGCGAGGGACTGGAAACCTGCCTGGCGGCGCGCGCGCTGGTTCGCTACCGCCATCCAGTTTGGGCTGGGCTCAGCACCAGCGGCGTCTCTGGCTTCGAGCCGCCGATGGAGGTGGAGCGGATCACGTCATTCCCGGACGGCGACAAGCCATGGCGACGCCAAGACGGCGACCTCGTCCTCACCGAGCCGGCGGGCCGCGCCGCGGTCCGCAAACTTCATGAACGCATGGTGGTGGTCGGCAGGCGGCACGACAGCCAACCCGAACCACGCATGCGAACCGATTACCTCGACATCTGGAACGTGCGCAGGCACCAGGAGACTTACGTTTGAGCCGCCGCGAGACCCCACAATCCAACAAGCCGACCCAAAACATCAGGGCCGAAGAAGCCGTCATTGGAAAGATCCTCGGGGCGGCGGAGTCGTTCTGGGCGGTTTCGGACCGGCTGCACGCCGATCAATTCACGCTCCCGCATCACCGGGCCATCTTTACTGCGGTGGAGGACTGCTGCCTCAACGGGCCCGGCCTCAGCCTGTCGCTGCTCGAGTCAAAGCTGCCGGTAGAATTCGAAGGCATCGGTTCGGTCGAAGCGGTCCTAGCGGTGCTGATCGAGAAGGCCTCGGACGTCAGCAGCGCACTCGACTTCGTAGACGATATCGTGCTGGCCTGGCGCGAGCGCGCGCGCGTCGAGCTCGGCAAGATCGCCACGGCGCCGGGCAAGACCTTCGACCAGACGCGCCAGGACATCGACGACTTGCTGCGGGTCGTCGACGATCACGACCGGGTGCGGCACGCCGTGACGCTGGGTGACGCCGCCACCAGCGCCATGACGAAGGCCGGAGAGGCCTACGAGCACCGCGGCAAGCGCGCCGTGGGTGTCCTGACCAAGATCCCGGAGCTGGACGAGGTTCTCGGTCCAATCGTCGGCGGCACTACAGTCACGCTGGCGGCGCCATCGGGCCACGGCAAATCGGCATTGATGGCGCAGATCCTGCGCGACAACGCCGGCCCGTCGCTGGACGAGACGAGCATCTTCCCGGGGTTTTCGCTCAGCCTCGAAATGTCGGCGGAGCAGATCGCATATCGCGACATCGCGTCACTGTCCGGCGTCTCGGTAAAGAAGCAGATCAGCGGCGACTTCAACCAGAAAGAATTCCTCGATATCCGGCGAGCGAAGGAGCAGCTCGAGTCCATCAAGGTCTGGGTCCAAGACCGCAGCCGGATGACGATCAAGCAGATCGGCAACGAGTTCCGGAAGGCGAAGCGCCGGTATGGCGTGAAGCAGTTCTGCATCGACCACCTGAAGCTGGTCGAGCCCGAGCAGGAGCATTGGAACGTCGTCCGGACCGTCGAATATGCGTCGGCGTACACCAAGGATCTTGCCAAGGAACTCGACGGCGTCGTTTGGCAGCTGGCCCAGCTGACTCGCGAGGGGCAGCGCGCGCCCAGCTGGAAATTCGGCAGCGGCGACATCTACGGCGGCGGGCTCATCGTCGAGAACAGCGACATCATCATCGGCTTGACGATCCCGAAGATCTGGCTCCGCGACAACGAGCCGGAGCCGGCGGGGGAAGACAACCCGAAGGGGCGAGAGCAGCGCGATCGCTGGTTGCGGGAATATGACATCTGGAAGGACAAGGCGGCTTTCGCCGTGTTCAAGAACCGCAGCGGCACCGGCAGCAAGTGGAAAGAGATCGACTTCAACGGCCCTCGGATGATGTTCGGGGGCAATGGCAACAGAGAGGAAATCCCATTTTGACTCTCAGTTGGTTGTCCGCTTTACCTCGCCAGCAAGCGCGATTGTGATCGATGCGCATTGAAGGCTCGGTGTTGCCCCAAGCAGGCTTCACGGAGAGGGCCGCGCTCGATCTACGAGGGCGCTCGCGACATGGCGCGCCAGATCGCGAGATCGTGGGAGGGAGGCACCTCGCGCCGGCTCCGCAAGAAAATCGAGATGTTGTTCGCGCACCTCAAGCGCATTCTCAAGCTCGACCGTTTGCGTTTACGAGGTCCGAACGGCGCGCGCGACGAGTTCATCCTCGCAGCCACCGCCCAGAACCTTCGAAAGATGGCCAAGCTGATCCCGATGCCCAGCCCGAGGCTCGCATAGGGTCGGTAGAGCAGTTCGGCCACGTCGCGACGGAGCTATTACAACGAAAACTGCCGGCCTTTTTCAACGGAATCGACCCATAGCCGACCAAGGGAGCCCGCCTCGGTCAAGCCAGGCGAACACGGGAGAGGGAGCCAGTTTATTTGGCGTGCTCATGCTCTACGCCCAAGCCTATCCGATGCGTGAATGGCAAATATTCGATCGGGCTCAAGACCGGACCAATGCGCTGACTAATCGAATCCTATGCACACCCCGCAGGGTAGTCCCTTTTCCCCTTTTGAGGTTCCTTGACTGCCAAAACAGCAGGAATAACACATCAATACAACTACGAAGCATTTTGAGCCGTTGTGATAGCAGGCGTTAGCTTCGCCGTTCGGTGAACAAGCGGGCCGATCGGAAGACGATCCCCCTTCCCGTGCTTGAGAGTGAAGCTGTAGTCGAACCCTTAAATCGTCCAGCCGGTTTGCACTGACGTGACCAGTCTGGCCAAAGACTAGAGCGCCTACGATTGTCAAACAACAAAACGATCTAATCATAATGTCCTCCAAAAGTAGGATCTTCGCGAGGACGCCACGCCTATTTCGGAATGGACTTCACCGCAGCCAGCAAATTCTCAATCTCTTTTGCTGTGTCGGGACTAAACAAGGCTTCTCCTGTCACCTCGTATGACGTCCAATAGAGTGTCTGCCCATACTTGTTCTTTATCGGCTTATTCACCGCGGGGTTGAAATCCGCCGGACTGAACTTCTTCGGCGGTCGGTCATTCAGTGTAGCCTTCGAAGACTTGACGTCTTTAATGACAAACTGAATCTCAAATTTATCGTGGTTGTTGAACGTATCCTCGCTGAGGAAGATGACAACATAGTTGTGCTGATCCAGCGGATTCCACGATTTTGACCGCTCGTAGGCGTCCGTCTTCGGCGGCTTGAACGCATGCGAACTTTTGATCGCCTCAATCAGAGGAGTTTTCAAGTTCGCAACTTTCTCATCTGTCTGTGCGATAGCCGTCTTATCGTCGATAGGAATGCGCGAATTGATCACCGAATCGTAAACGTGAACCTGTGACGCCGGAATACCAAGGCTGTTATCGCCGGTACCCGGAACGGGGGCTTGTTTCCTTTGCCCCACTAGACCGACTACAAAATCATTTGCCTTTTGCGTCATGAGGGCTTCGATCTCGGCGGCGTTAAGTGGCTCCCAATTGTTTACTTGAGCCGGCTCCAAATTGAGGGAGTCATCGGCGTATTTCTGCAACAAGATCGGATGAGGCAGAACCACCCGAGTCATGTCCTGCATGAACTTCCCACCATTCTTGTTTGGATCGAACGAGAACCACACGCTCGCTTTGTAAGTCGTCTGAGGGTCAATATTTGCAAGGCTTCTCAGAAAATTACGGGCGGCTTCTGCTTTCGCAGGGTCCCCCGAGTGAAGATCGTCAATGAGTTGAAGATACCGTTCGCCCGGAACAGCCCTTATCGCTTTTTCTGCAATGTATTTGACATCTGCGCGAGTTTTATCGAGTTCGTCTTGAAGCCTTTTCGTCTCTTTGTCCAAGCCTAAAAACTCGACAAGAGAAAAGGACAAAGCAGGCGAACTGAACAATGACAGTAGAAGTGCAAGAAAGAATGCTTGATTGCGCGTTGCAAAAAACGTCATGAACGCCTCCTCCAAAAAACGCCCTCTCTTCAATCTGCAATAACCAATAGCTACAGCACTTCAGTACCACCCAGACCAGGCGGGCCACGAATTGCAGAGTGCTCACAGGTTCAAAATCGTCGGCATGCGCGAATGGTATGAAGCCAAATACCAAACCGGCGAAAAGCAAAGCTAATCCCGCCGCAACCGTGCGATGATGGTCGCGCTCAACTCTGCGCTGGCATGTGAGAACGTCGCGCGCCATGCCGTCTCCGTCGGCCAGACAACGTCAAAAGTTCATGCACGTCTGGATGGTGCCACAGCGTTGGTGCTATTGTAAAGGTTGCTTCTTGGCGCGGCTGTGCGTCGTAAGATCGCTACTAGTAAGTGGTGGCTGCGCCCGCGGTCCTACGCTCCGTCTCTAATAGTCCAGTTGGTGGCCTAGCGAGGGCAACCTCCTGATGTCTCCTGTTGGCTGACGGTCTGTATGACCACCGGAAAGGTCGGCCGTTCGAGGGTAACCGGAAGTCCTCGGTTAGGTCGCCACGTCGACTATCGCAACTTAGCTACGATTGACCAGAGGCGTCGATGTCCGGCGAAGCGAAATCACCGGCGATGTATGAGTACCTCCCGGGTCAAAGACAGATCGACGGTGGATGAGCCGTCAACTTTCCGCTTGCAATCGTAGACAAATCACCTCCGCAAAACTTATTCGTGATTCTGCGTGGAGGATAGAATGTCTCAAGCACAGATCACGGATATCGCACCGGTACACGTCGACAAGGAGCGCGATCGCCGAGCCCGTGCTTTCATGCGCGACATCCGGCGCGCTCGACCAATGGAGTCGTACAAGGGGCTGACCTATGAAGGTCAGCTCCTGTTTGAGGAGACGCGCCGCCGGCAGCGCGTCATCCAGGAGTTCGTGGTCGAGTACCTGATGGACCGCGACACCGAGGGTGCGCGCCGCGTGAAGGAGGCCTTGCACCGGAACAAGCTGTTCCAGCAGGGCTTCCGAAGCGGGACGATCGACTCCACCGACCCGCTGAATCTCTGGGGCAAGCCGCTCACCAAAAAAGAGCAGAAGGCGGCAGACGAAGCCGAGCGCCTGGCCAGCGGCCGGCGCAAGCACACCATCCCGGACCCACAAAATCCAAGGCTCAACGTACTGGTCGACACGGTCCGAGCGTCGCACCTCAATCTCACGGAATCCAAGAAACGCGGCGCCGCGGATCCAGAGGACAAGCTGCGCCAGAGCGCCGCAGATCGCTTCCGACGCGATTTCGACTTGGCCACGTTCCACGGATCGCGAGGCTTCGCGCTGCAGGACAAGGTCGATGGCGGCGGCGGCGGCTCGCCCTCGCACACCATCGCCCTCGAGGCCAGCGGACGTCTCCGGGATGTCGAGCGCCGGCTCGGCCAGCGGCAGTTCGACATCCTCCTCGTCAGGATCGGTCTCGAGTGCAGCAGCGAGGACGTCCGGATGCATGGCGGCGAGGAGCATCGCACCAACAACTCCGACTTCCGGATCGCGCTGAACGCGCTGGTGAGGCTTTACGACGGTGTCGAGATCATCGACCGGACATGGGACGCGGTACGGCGGTTGAAGACCGCTGCCGGCATGGGCTTGCGGAAGTAGGGCTGGATCGATGTCGCTTGGAAGGTTTGCCCCCAACACCCGTGAGACCCCCCTGGAAACGAAACAGCGGGTTTGGCGTGAATACGGTCTCCTCCTGGTCGACGTCGATCGCGACCAGATGACCTGGGATCAGCGCGAGATGCTTCGCTCGATGGGCCGGAAGATGTTCGGCCCAAGGCGCAATGAGAAAGGGGGTGGGCGGTGACTCGAGCTCGCATTCCGAGCCTCAGCTCGCGCATCCAGACGCTGGACACCCGGAAGGCGACAATCCTGCCGAAGCGCGCGGATCCTCACTACCAGACCGCCGAGCACAAGGACTGGGCCGAGAAGGTGAAGCGGCGCGCCGGCTGGCGTTGCGAGTATGTCGAGAACGGCCTCCGCTGCGAGCGCAGCCGCGCCAACGGTCACCAGATGTATGCCGACCACATCAGGGATATCCGCGACAATCCGGAACTAGCGCTGGATCTGACCAACGGGCGCTGCGCCTGCAACTCGCACAACACCAGGTCGGGCATTCAGGCTCGAGCAAACCGCATGAGATCGTAGGAGGGAGGCATGTCAAAAGAGCCAACTACGCGCGCTGACGGACTCCGCGCTTTCCGCGAAGCCAACTGGGAGCGTAATCAGGCGTTGAAGCGCGAGCTTGATGCCCGTGATGCCGCGGCCGCAGCAAAGGACGCGCCGACGACGCCGGCAGCGAAGCGATCGCAGCCGAAGAATCGGCGCACGACGAAGAAGAAGCGCAGCCGGGCCGCGCAAAATCGATCGTAGCCCGGGGGCTATTCCTCGATCTCGTCGTCCGCCGGCATCTGCCGAAGCTTCTGATAGGGGAATTTCCCGAGCTCGGGATGCAGCCGATCCTCTTCGATCATCGCCGCCGCCGCCATGCGAGCGGTGCCATGGGCATTCGGCAGCGTCATCATGGTGAGCGCGATCGGCACCCAGGTCGGGATATCGTTCCCGCCATTCGCCCACTTCTTCACCGTAGACAGGTTCTGGCACCAGACGCGCGCGAACGCCGGCACCGACATGCCTTGCTTGGCCAGCTCGGCCTTGAAATCTTCGCTCGTGATCTTGCGGTGAGCAAATCGGGGTGGTGACATCTCGAGATCCTTTCCGGTTGGGCACAGTCGCCCGGAATCGGCCGTAGCCGAGGGGGTAGCACAAAATCGATCGTAGCCGGGAGTCCCGGCCGATCAGGTGTAGTCGAGCGGATTGACCTGGCGCTTGCCGACGGTCATCACCGGCGGGATGGTGCCGCGCTTGATCGCGCCGAGCCATTGCGCCTCCGTTCCCGTGAAGCCTGGTGCGGCCTCCACATGGTGGCCGGCCAGCCATTTGGCCAACGCCTCGGGTGACGGGCAGGGTGGCGAAACCGGCGTGCCGGCGCTGGTGGTCTCGTACAGCTGCCAGTGCGTGCGCTGCGCCGCTGGCCAAGCCGGCATGTGGCGGGTAGGATCGGGCGCGGGCGCATCCGGGGCAGTCTCCAGCAGCGGGACATACCGGCCTCCGGAGTTGCGGGGGTGCTGCCAATCGGCGGGCACGCGTCTAACCTGTCTCATCTTGATTCCTTCCTCGTTTGGCGCGCAGCAGCGCGCGGGCCTCCTTTAGGTCGGCCCGGGTCAAGGGTTCTCCGGACTCGAGCCGCCGCAGCAGTTCGGCTGCCCGCTTGTCTCCAGGCTCGGCGGGCTTCTTCCATCGCCGCGCGTCGCCGAGGCGCTCGGCCCGCTGGTCGCGGGTCAACTCTTTCCAGGGCCTCAGTGTCATCAGAAAAGCGAGCCTTGCGCCGGCGCCGACGGCTCAGGGTTGAGCCGTCCGAGGTGTTCGATCGTCTCGCCGATGATCTGTTCTCGATCATCGTCGATGAGCAGCCAGCCGTCATCGCCGCCGGCCGGGTCGTACACCACGAAGTCGCCGCCCCAGCGTTTGAACAGCCGATTGGCCACCAGGCGCACGCCGGCGGGAACGTCGGTCGCGGCGTCGAACTCGGCACGGGTCACGACCTTGATGCCGGCGGCTGAAACCATTTGTTCGTTGGTCATGATGTTGCGGCCTCTATCTCCCGGAGAACCTGCGCGGCGCGATCTGCCGCGGCGGTCGACGGATCGAAGGTGCGGCGCCAAGCACGGACAACCTCGCGGGAACGGTCGTGGTCGCAGTACGTGCAGTCGCGGTCGTTGATAGCATGCCGGCGCAGCATGGCCCGGGCCTTGAAGTCATCGAGCGTGGCCGGCGTACCGGTCGCATCCAGGAAGGCGAAGAACCGCGCGAGATCGCCGACCTGACGGCCGTATTCATTGAGCGTCTCGCGGGTGTGCTCGTCCGGTGAGACGTATCGGTGTGGCACGTCGAGGGCATTGGCGACGTGACGCGCGATGTAGCCTGCGATCTGATCGCGGCCGCCGAATTGACCGCCGATATTGGAGACCATGCGATAGTCACGGGCGAGGTCGCGAGCCTGATTCATCAGCGCTGCCAGGCGCTCGGCACCTTCGAAAGTCGAGCACTGCGTGATGTGCTCGTCGCGGAGCGAAAAGAAGTTGTTGTCAAGAGGGCCTGTTTTTAGACGGACAGTGACATTGTCGAGACCGCGATGGGCGAAATAGTCGCCGATCTCGATCGGCGGTTTCGGTGCCGGCAGTTTGGATTTGCGTCGAGGCATTTCGGACTCCTCTCAAATCGGCCGTAGCCGAGGGGGTATTGGGAAATCGGTCGTAAGCGGGAGGTGCAGCCGTCTCTATGTCGCAGATCGCGCCGCGGCGTAGACCGTGGCGGCGAGCTCGTCGCGGATCGCGCGGCCAACGTCGGAGTCCTCCGTAGCGGTCAGCCAAAGCCGCTCATCGTCCTGGACGACGGCCGCCGCGGCTTCCTCCATCGTCTTGCCGGCCATGACGTGCGGCGCCATGCGGGCGATAAAGGCCTTCTCGTCGTCGGTCAGCTGGCGTTCGGGCGGCGAGGCTGGCGGGGTTGCGAATGCACCGCCGAGCGCTTCGATGATGGCGGCGCGCGCGCCTTCGATGGGGCCGGAGTAGATATCGGGCTTCTTGGTCGTCATGAGTCAACCTCCTTCCTATGCGGGTGTGCGCCAGGTGTAATCGGTCTGCTGTCCGAAATGCCGTTCCCAGTAATTGAGGAATGACAGGAACACCGCGGCGCGATCCGAAACCGTCGCGGCCTCGAACGCACAGCGCTTGATGCATTTGCCCGTCGCGGTCGCGATTATCTCAATTGTGAGCATGAGGAGCCTCCGTCAAATCGGTCGTAGCCGAGGGGTCAAAGGGCTGCGCCGCAGTCGATGCAGACGCCGCGCCCGCTGTCGCGGTGCTGGCACTTGTGACGCCGCGCGCGCTGCTCAGCCTCTTCCCAACGGCTGGAGAAGTCGCGCAGCCAACCGCGCTGCTCCTCGGAAAGCGTCTCGTCGGCCAGATGCTCATCAGCGCTGCTGAGGTTGAGGCCTTGCGCCTTGTTCCAGGTCTTGTACTCGGCGCAGAGGTCGTCAATTCCCATTTCGGCACCAGAGGCGAGCGCAAACTCAAAAAGGTGGCGCTCCAACGCTTCGAGGTCGTCGCTAATCCATTCGTCGCGCTCGATCAGGAGGTGATACGTCCCCTGCGCGCGCGCCTCGTCGGGCCAGGTTGACGTCATGCCCTCGATATAGAACGTCCCGAGGTACAGAAAGCCGGGCACTGGCTCGGTTATCCCCATATCGGTGCTGATGGCTGCGCCGATGTCGGCGCATTCGGTGCGGGTGGCCTGAAACTGCTCGAAGGTCATGGGCATTCGGTGTCCTTTCAAAATTGCGCACAGTTGCGCGGTTCAAAATCGATCGTAGCCGGGAGGTAGGCGCAGCCGGGGGCTATCTCGGCGGCGGCCCATCGATCACGACGAGCGCCGTGTTGACCATCGTTCCGGCGGCCTTGAAGGATCCCGGGGGCAGGGCGCGATACTCCACCGCGATCGGTTCGAGCTTCGCGCGCTGGCGCGGTCCGTCGGCGCAGATGGCGACCAGTCGGCCGTCAGGTTTCAGGAAGCGCCGCGCGTTCTCAATGTGCTTGATGTCGGCGCCGCGCTCGAATGGCGGATTCATGATGATCCGGTCAAACTTGTCCGTTGCGCCGGCCATGTCGAGAAAGTCCGCATTGATGACGGTCAACCCGGTGAAGCGGTTGGCCAGCGCCTGGCACAGTTTGGTGTTGATCTCGACCGCCACCACCTGGAGACCATCGGCACAGTTGCGCGCGGCCTCGATAAGCGCGCCGGTTCCTGCGCTCGGCTCCAAGATGCGCTGCCCGGGCCGGATGTCGGCGGCCTCGGCGACGTCCGCGGCAAGTTCGTTCGAGGTCGGGAAGAGTTGAGGCGCAACGACGACTTGAACGCCGCCGCCTTTCAGCATGGCCCGCATTGCCTCGAAGCTGTCCGCCGCGGTCGGCTCCGGCGAATCGGCCGTATCCGGGACCGGGGCGAGAACGCGCGGCCGCAGGTCCGCCGGCACCGCCTCGGCTTCGAACGGCACGCCAGCCAGTTCGCAGAACTGCCGCCAGGCCGTCGCCTCATCGTCGCACCAGTCGGTGACGTGCTGGCCGAGGCCAACACGGAACTGGCCGAGTCCGGTGATGATCTCAGCGCCGATGCGCTGGGCCTCCGCCTTAGCGTCGCCGAGGCGTCGCGGCTCCTCCGCGGGCGCAACCGGGACCAGCGCCGGCACGGCCTCGGGCTCGTCCTGGGTGACGGTCTCGACCGGTGCGCCGGTGATCTCGCCGACCGTTGCCAGCATGGCGTCAATATCAACAGCGGGCGGCGCTACATACTCGGCGACGAATTCCGCGGGCGCCTGCGGCTCGGCTGCCGGCGCGATCTTGGGCGGATCGACGCGCTTTGCATCCGTAATGAAAACTTGCTGTTTCTTCCAGAATTCGCCGGGCGTCGGCATTTGCCGCACGCGATGCGCGCCGTGGGTCTCGGTCTCCTTCACCTTGCCGATATAGGAGAAATCCGAGAACTGCCGGCGGCCCTTCCATTCGGTCTCCGTCATCTCGCGGAATCCCTCGCCGGGATAGTTGCAGAGCGGCGGCAGCTTGGTTGCGGCCTTCGCTGCGGCGACGTTCTCGGCGCTCGGCGCGCGATAATCGCGGATGCTCTCCACCTTCCAATGCGCTTGCTTGCCGCGCGATCCGGCCGGCGTGGTCGTCGTCATGCTGGAAACTGAACCGTTAGCGCCGCGGTTGACCTTCAACACCGTAACCCATTCATCGCTGCGACGTGTCTGCACCTCGCCGCCGACGGCGAAGGCGAAGCGGTCGGCCAGCGGGTTGGCGGTCGCCTCGGTGCCGATCTGCTCGGCCAACATCGCGCGTTCATAGGCCAGCCGGTTGTCATAGTGCGCAACCCAACGGTCTCGCCAAGGCCCGGAACGCTGCAGGCTCGGAATCGCGATAGCGGCGGCCTGCGCGGCGGTGATGACGTTCCCGTCAATTGCGGACCAAAGGCCCATCGGTCCCTCATACTGCGAGGCGGGCGGATCGCGCGGATAGTCAGCCAGCGGAAACGACATCGACCAATAACCGCTGCTGTTGGCCACGGTCAGACCGGCCGCGCGCTGCTTCTCCAGGTCGGTGATGCCGGCGACGATCTGCCAGGCCTTCAGCTGCCTTTCGGTTTCTGCTTGCTGGCGTTCCAGCTTCCGCTTATCGGACTCAATGCCCTTGATGCGGCGATGACGCACCGCCGGCAGTTCCTTGTATTTCGCGTGAGCGATGGCGCCGGCCGCGCGCGCCGTCCAATATTTCGAGGTGTCCCAGAGTTTGAGAGCCTTGCGCATGCCGGAATCCATGCGCTCTTTGTCCCTGCGGGCGCTCTTCTCCGAATGATGGCCGACCAAGATCGGCTGCCCCATCGCGAACCGTTCCGCGATCTGGTCCACGGCCTCGCGCGCGCGGTTGGCTTCTGAAAGCCGCTTGTCGCTGTACTCGTCGAAGCGGTCGGCGCGATCCTCGGCGCGCTCTACCAGGCTCTTGTCCTCGTCGCCGATCTCGCCACACATCTCAATCAGCAAATCTTCGGCGCTTGGGCTCCAGGACGGTTTGACGAACAGTTCTTGGCGCGGCGCCCACTTGAAGCCGGCGGCCTTCACGCGCGCGTACTCCTCGGCGTCCAGGCGGTGCGCCGGATAAAGGCGCAGCTTGTTATCATCGGGCGAATAGGTGGCGGAATGCTGCATGTGTTTCTGTCCTTTCGATTTGCGCACAATCGCGCGGGGGTGCTTCTCTAATTTGTGTCGGCCGAATCTGTCAAGCGGTGTTGCGCAAAATCGGCCGTAGCTCGGGGGTGCAAAATCGATCGTAGCCGGGACTATGCCGCGGCGGCTTGTTCGGCCGGCTTTTCCTCGGTTTGCGAAACGTCGAAAACCGGCACCAGGATAAACCGCACCGACTCCGCCACGGCCTCGGACGCGGCGCCTTCCGCGCTCGGCGGCGCTGAGGCCTCGGCCGGTGCGCGCCGGCCGGACGGCGCAAAGATATAGATTGCGGACTCGCCTTTCCGCACCGCGCGGCCGGCGGCAAGCCATTGATTGAAGCCGCCGAGCATGGTTGCGCCTTCGCACTGCATCGCCGCCAGCATGTGATTTTTGCCGGATATCGGCCGCGCGTCCGCGGTGAGGATCGGCGCGCGCTGCAGCCAAAGCGCCTTTTGCTCGTCTGTCATGTTGGCGATTTGGCGCGCCAGCTGCGCGGCCTTTTCTTTGTTGGGAGTCGGTTTCCGCATTGTCTGTATTCCTTTCCGTTTGCGCACAATCGCGCGTGTCAATTCGAGAGGCCGAGGCGCGCCGCGGCCTAGGTCAGTTCCCAAGCGCGCAATTCGACGGTTGAGCGCTTGCCGCGCTTTAATTCGTCGCAACGGCGCGCGTATTCCTCGGCCTTGGCCGCGGTATCGAACCGCGGCGATAACTCGCCCCAATGGTTGAACTCGGCGCGGTCAACTAGGCGAAACCTTGCCCCGTCCGGTTGGATATCGAAACCATAGGCGTGCATTGCTGGCGACTCCGACTAGGCCGAGCGGATCGCGCAGAAAGGCGCAACCGGGAGGGAATGACGAGGCGCGCCGAGCGATGACGAGGCCAGGAAGCGCGCGACGCGGGAAGGCGCAACCGGGAGAGGCGCGGCCGATTTTGGCGCGGGCGCAACCGGGAGGGAATCGGCCGTATCTGGGAGGGATGGCGCCGCCGCGGTTTCGACGCTGGCGGAATTGTCCCCGACAAGCCGCAACCGCGGCGCCTCGGCCTCGGCCTTGGCTGCAGCTGCGTGCGCCTCGGCCTCGCGCTCGGCGCGCCGGCCGGCCTCGGCCATAGCCTCGGCCTCGGCCTTTGCCGCGGCTTTGGCCTCACGGATTGCGGCGCGGCGCCGCGCTTCAATTTCCAGCCATGACAAGCCGCCGAGGCGCGCGCGATAATCGTTAATCTGCGCGCCCAACTCGGCCGCGCGATCCTCATTGGCGCCGGCCAAAATCTCGGCCTCGGCCGAGGCAATGAGGTAATGGCCGCGGTAGAAGTCGGCGCGCGTCAACTCGCCGGCCTCGGCCTTTTCCGGCAAGGCCGAGGCCTCGGCGGAAAGCGCGACATGATCGAAACCGCCGCGGCGGAATTCGGAGGTTTTGGCGTTGCATTCGTCCGCGCCATACTCGGCGCCGGTAGCGTCACAGATGGCGGAAACGATGGCCGGAACGTTCACGCAATCCGAACCAATGGCCGAGGCCTTGCCGAATTCCCGGGCGATCCGCGCGCGGTAGAAGGCAAAGGCAACACGCAAGCCGCGGCCGATGTTTACCGGCTTGCCGGGAAGGGAAACCGCCGGCGCGCAGACCACGGCACCGCAAGAGAACGTCACAACGATGATAGGCGATTTGCCTAGACGTTTCGTCGCGCTTGCCGGGATATCATAATCCGACCATGGCGCGCCGTTGTCGGCGCCAGTCTCGGCCGGCGCGGCCTTGGCTTTCGCCGAGGGAAGGGAGAGGCGCAGCAAATCGGCAATCCCTTGCCAGTTCGCGCCGTCAGGATCCTGTTTAGCGTTGTCATAGGCGATAATTGCCAGCGCGCGCCGTTCCGTTGCCTTGGCAGCCTTTGCCGCGATCATATCACTCTGTTGCATGGTCCATTGTCCTTTCTGTTGCGCACAATCGCGCGGGAATAGTGATGGAAGGCGAGGCCAGGTTAAGCGGTGCACTTCGCACGGCGCCGCGCGTCAATCTCGGCGCGTATCTCTTTCTTGAAGCGCGGCGCATACCGGCCATTGAATGCCCGTAGTTCCGCAAAGGCGATATCGGCCGCGGCCTTCGCAAGCCGGTATCGCGGATCAAACTTAATGCGGTCCGGCGTCAATCCCATCGGACCGCGCGCCGGAATCCCCATCTCGGCCGCAAGGCTTTCTGTCACGGCGCCGAGGCGCGCGCCGGCCTCTTTCATGCGGCTATCCAACTCGGCCGCGGCGGCTTGGAATGCTGCAAAATCCATTGCGCTTTACCTCATGCTTTCGTCGAAACGTGCGGCCTCAAAATCGCGGCTTGCCTGTTCAGCCTCGGCGCCGGTCAACATGCGTTTGGAAACCGGATAATAGAACGCGCGCGTTCCTACCGGGATAAAATGCCCGTTCCGGTCATTGGCCGGATATTTGGTAATGATCCATCGCGGATCGCCGCCATATCGTGCCATGTCTGTCTGTCCTTTCGATTTGCGCACAATCGCGCGTTTGAATTCGACGGCGCCGGCCTAGTAGCCTGCAGCCTCGGCGGAATAATCGCGTTGTATGCTTGCGGCGGCTTGCCAGTCCGGAAACCGCGCGCCGTTTTCAACGTCATGGTAACCCGCGGAAAGCCTATCGGCCGCGCAGCTGCAAACGCCATTGCAGGTTAGGCGTCCATCGCAATCCGCGCCATCGTCGCACCATTCGTTAGTCACGGTTTGCCCGTCGAAAGAAAAGATATTGGACTCGCGCGTCCATCCCTCGTCTGTTCTGGCGCCGTGCGAATGGTGCAATGTTTGGCCAGTCCGCAACGCAATACGAACAAGGCCGGATTTGTGATAGTGCCAAAAGCGCGCTGTTTTCATGGTGCGGTATCCCTCACGGAAGGCGGTTAAAGACGGAATGATAGGCCGCGGCCTCGGCGATGCATTCGCGCGCGGCCTCTAGATTGCGAGCGCGGGCGATAGGCGAGTGTTTCGCGGCGCGCCGATAATGAGCCGCCCAACGCAAGGCCTCGGCCGCAAGAGCTCGGCGAGGCCGGCAAGATAGACGCGACGTCCGCAAATCAACCGGACCGATTGCCCGTTCTGCGCGCGCCGTGAATTCGACGCCGTTGCAGACAATCCAGAATGTCGCGACATGATGGCGCCGGCCTCTCGCCTCGGCGCGTAGCGCGGAAATGGTGCGGCGGAATGCATCGCGGTTCATGCTGCGCGCTCCAGTTCGCAAACCGGAATCCATCCCAGCGCGCGATCATAGGAGGCCGCGCGGGCGATCATTGGCGGCTTGCGCAATTCGTCATCCGGCGCGATGACGCCATAGCGTTCCGGCGCGGCGTCAAGTTTCGCCATGGCTGCAGCATGTTCAGCGGCGCGCCAGGCATTGAAGGCCGCGACGATATCCGCCGGCAATGCCTCGGCATATCGGACAAGCATGCCGATTCCCGTCCGCATGGCGCGCCGGACGTCATCGCCATTTGCTATCGATAGCTCATAGTCGGAAACGGAATGACGGATGGAAACCTCATAGTTGCCGGTTTGATCCGTAACGCGATAGTAGACAGTCCCCATAAAGGAACATTGCCAAGCGAATTGCGGTTTGCGGTTCATGGTCGAAAGCCTTTCGATTGCGCACAATCGCGCGTTGGTCCGCTTTGGCGTTCCGTGCTGCGCAGACATGCTGCGCAGTGTCGCAACGTCAAATCAGGGGAAGGCCGGAAAGCCGGGATAGCGTTTCGGCAATCGCGTGTGTTTCCGTTTGGATTCCGCAATCGGTAATCGCGAGCGCGCAACCGTCATGCTCGCGAGCGTATACAGTCCAAAAGGCGGAATCGTCCGGCGCGCGGTTTCCGGTCACATTGCTTTCGCCCGTGTCCGGATCATGCCGGACACTGCAACCTCCAATTTCCAGCGAACGAAAGGCGGACCAATCCGGCGCCGAGTAATCCGTACAGCAATTGAAATAGACGGCGCCGTCTAGTGTGACTGCAGGCATTGCCCTAGCTCCCTTAGAGGCAAGAATTCAGAAACGCGCGCTTGCCATCGCGCACCGCGGCGCGGCGAGTCCGCTTGTCGCTCGGCCGGCGGTCGGAATCATGCTTGCGATACTTCATTTGCCTATGTCCTTTTCAAGTTTGCGCACAATTGCGCGGTTTCGGCGGTTTGCCGGTTATGCCGTGACTTGCACGGCATAGGCTGCAAATCGCGTTAGTTGATCCGTTCGCATGCGCCGGTTTTGGCGTTCCAGCGTATCAGCATATCGTTTGCGCGGATCGAAAGGCCGCGCGACATGCGGACGTTCCGCGGGGCCGGCCGGCCGGTTTCGTGCAACCATTGGCCGAGGCGAAACGCAATGTGTGTTGCGCTACTCCACAAGTGCGGATTGGCCGAGGCCGGCGCGGCATATCCGGCCGAGGCGTAGGAAGTCAAATCATCAGGCTTTGCCATGGCGCGCGCCTCACATACAGCAAGCGAAAATGACAAACGTTCCGACGAAAGCCGCCGCGCAGAACAGGATAAAATCGGAATTCTCTCTCATTGGTCTAGCCTCTCGATTTGCGCACAGTCGCGCGGTTGCAGTCTTAGAAGGCGGCCTAGCTGGCCAAACGATGAAAGCCGGCATTGGTCCAAAGCCAGGCATAGAGCGTATCACCCGGCATGCTACCAAATCGCAGATACGCAACCGCGATTGCGTCATGGTAACGCGCGGCCTCGGCGCCGCGGATAACCGCATATCGGCCGCTAGCCTTATGGATTAGCGCGCAAGTGCCGCGGAATCCCCAAATCTCGGCGCGGTAGATCGCCCCATCATGGCAAACGATAATCGGCATTGGCTTTGCTCCTAGCGGCGGTTGCGGCGCGCGCGGCGCCGGATCGAACGGCGCCGAGGCGTTGCCGGCGCATACAGAAAGGGAGCTAGGATGGCCCAGCAAAGGGTATAGATCGCTGCAAGCATAAAACCTGCAAAGGGCGGGTTGGCGATGCAAAAGGAAATGAAAGCGGCGAGCATGGCGCGGCCTAACCAATCGGCCGCGATTGATCGGCGGACACTTCGCAAGAAATGACGCGAAAGCACGCAATGCCTTTGGCATTCAGTTCCTGATATTTGGCCAGTGAGATACGTTCAGCGAAGCGCGCGCGATCAACGGCGCGGTTGCTGGCATGCTCGGCGGACTGTGAGAATAGACGGATATGGAAGTCACAACCGGTAGCAATGCGGCGGACTGTGACTTGATAGGCGATAGTCTTTGCCATGTCGGCGGCCTTTTGATTTGCGCACAATCGCGCGTTCCGTTCGCCGCACATGCCTAGAAAGCGCGGTGCCTGTCAATCCCCTAATTCGCTGCTCTGTGAAAAAAGATAGGGTTTCGGCCGGCCGACCTCACACTACAGGGAATTGCGGCCTATTCCTGCAGAATGGCGTTTATCCGGCCGAGGCGGAAGGCCTCTTGCATGGGTAGCGCTGGCGAAAGGCCGGCGGCGATGGCGCGACACTTCAGCGCCAGTTCAGCGCTACCGCCTTCCGCGCGCACCGCTGTAACCGTATTGGGCGAAACGAATAGCGCTGCAGCTGCAGCACCATTCGAAAGGCCTAGCTCTTCCTGCCAAGCGATGAATTCGGCCGCGCTGATTCGCAGTGTGGCGCCGGCCGAGGCATAGGCGCGGCCTTTGCCGGCTTGTCTCGGCGCCGAGCTATTCGCCTTCGCTGCAGGCATGTCGTTTTCCCTATCCCGTGAGTTTGAACAGTCCATCTAGCGAATAGCTATCACAGAACAGGGAGAGACCGAGGCCGCGCGGCGCCGTCATGCACCGCCGAGTAGCGGAACCGGATTTGACACTCCGACTCCAGTTATGATTCAGAACAGGCATTCGGCGCAGTGTCGCTGCAGCCAACCCGCCGCGGGAAACCTCGGCGGGTTTTGCGTTTCTGGCCTCGGCGCCTCGGCCTCGGCGGATGGACGCAAGGCCGCAACGTCAACCGCACCACGCCACTAGGCACGCTAGGCGAGAGAGAAGGCGGACGGTTACCGCGCGCGGCGCGGCGCCAGCGGCGCCAGCACAACGGATTGACACTAATCGGCCAGGCTATCGGCCTCGGCCATCCGGCAAGCCCTCGGCGCCCATAGCTCGGCGCGCCTCAACCGCGCCAATCGCACGCAAAACCCGCCAGAACGGCGCCTAAACCCGCCCATTTCGCTAGCAATCCGGCCGAACCGTACCCCCGGGGCAATTTCCCGACGGCGCGCGGACCCGGGACCGCTCGGGGTGGCACCTGCACAATTTTTTTGAGGCGGCCCGAATTTTTGGCCGGAACTCGCAAAATGACCGAAAAACCGACCGCCGACGAAAATCCTGCGGAAGCCAGCGATCGCGCTGAAGCGAAGCCGGCGAAGCGGAAGGCGTCGAAACCGAAAAAGCGCGGGACGTCGAGCAATTCGGCGAAGCGCAACAAGGGCGGTCGTCCGGCATGGGCGCCGTCGATCGCGGACCGGCAGACGGTCGAGCGGCTGAAGTTTTGCGGCGAGTCTGAGGCCATGATCGCCCGGGCGCTGAAGGTCGATGTCGACACCCTGCGCAAGCACTGCGCCAACGAGCTCGAGAACGGATACGCGAACCAGCGTGCTGAGGTGACCAAGCTTCTGTTCGAGGCCGCGCACGCGAAGAACGTCTCGGCAATCAAGCGGCTCGACGAAATGGGTAAGGTCTCGCGCGCGGCCGGCTCCGTTGGCGAGCGCGGAAAGCCACAGGCCGCTGCTGCGGCGGCACCGAAGCCCGCCAGGCTGGGGAAGAAGGAAGAGCGTCAGGCGGCCGCCGAGAATGTCGGCGGCAAGTTCAAAGCACCTGAGCCGCCTAAGCTGGTGGTGAACAACCAGTGAGATCCTGGTCAACGGCCTGCCCGGACTGGGAGCGGAGGATCGTTGCCAGGGAGAGCCTGATCCCGTTCGGGCCGCTCTTCCCGAATGAGGCCTATGCGGCACTTGAGGTCTTCAAGTCGCTGCACATCGTCGACGCCACGCCGATCGAGGACTCCGAAACCGGCGAGATGCGGCCGCCGACGTTTGGCGAGGCCGGCGAGCAATGGGTATTCGATTTCGTGCTCGCCATCTTTGGCGCGTACGACCATTCGACGGCCAAGAGGCTCATCGACGAGTTCTTCCTGCTGATCAGCAAGAAGAACGGCAAGTCGACGATCGCCGCGGGCATCATGATCACCGCGCTGATACGGAACTGGAGGCATTCCGCTCAGCTCCTGATCTTGGCGCCGACGATCGAGATTGCGAAGAACTCGTTCGACCCGGCGCGCGACATGGTCTACCGCGACGAGGAACTGCGTGACCTTCTTCATGTCCAGGAGAATTTTCGGCAGATCACGCATCGGGTCACGAACGCGGTGCTCCGGGTCGTGGCCGCCGACACCGACACCGTTGGCGGTAAGAAGGCGTCCTTCGTCCTGATCGACGAGCTCTGGCTGTTCGGGAAGCGCGCCAACGCAGAGGCCATGTTTCGGGAGGCGACGGGCGGCTTGGTGTCACGTCCGGAAGGCTTCGTCATCTTCCTGTCGACGCATTCCGACGAACCGCCGACCGGCGTGTTCCTCGAGAAGCTGAAGCTCTACCGCGATATCCGCGACGGCAAGATCTCGGACCCGAAGAAGCTCGGGATGCTCTACGAGTTCCCGGACGCGATGCTCGAGGCCGAGGCTTATCTCGACCCGGCAAACTTCTACGTCACCAATCCGAACCTCGAAGTTTCCGTCTTTTCGGAATGGATCACCGACAAACTGACCGAGGCGCGGCGCGGCGACAAGGCCGGGCTGAACGTCTTCCTTGCGAAGCACCTCAACGTCCAGATCGGATCAAAGCTGCGGGCCGATCGCTGGGCCGGCGCAGACTTCTGGAACAAGTCGCAGGAAAGGGTCACGTCGCTCGAGGATCTGCTCAACCGCTGCGAGGTCGCGGTGATCGGGATCGACGGCGGCGGGCTGGACGACCTTCTCGGTCTCGCGGTGCTGGGGCGAGAGAAGAGGGCAGCTGGTGCCGCCGAGGATCTGTCGAAACGGAAGTGGCTGCTATGGGCGCGGGCCTGGGCGCACGAGATCGTGCTGGAGCGCCGCAAGCAGATCGCCACCGAGCTCGCGGAGTTCGTCAAGGAAAACACGCTCACGATGGTGGAGAAGCCCGGCGACGACGTCACTGCGGTCGCTGACATCGTGGTGCGGGTCGAGGAGTCGGGAAAGCTGGCGGAAGGCCCCGCGATCGCAGTCGACGCCGCCGGCATCGGTTCAATCGTGGACGAGCTCACCAGCGAGGCCCGCGGCTTCGAGAAGGAGCGCATCGTCGGCATCGCGCAGGGCTGGAAGCTGAACGGCGCCATCAAGGACGCGGAGCGGCGGGTTGCCGCCGGCACGCTGATCCATGAAGGCACCCGGCTGATGTCCTGGTCGATCGGCAACGCAAAGGCCGAGCAGCGCGGAAACGCAACGCTCATCACCAAGCAGATCAGCGGTATGGCGAAGATCGATCCCCTGATGGCCGTGTTCGACGCCGTCTCCCTGATGTCGATGAATCCGGAGCCGGCGGGCTCAGCCTACGAGGATGACGACGTCGTGGTGTGATGCAGGCGGCCGCGATCGCTGCCCCGCCGCCTTCTCGCAACTCATCAGGACCGAAATCGCCCATGGGTTGGATCAACAACACCGTTGCCGCAGTGTGGTCGCTCGGTCGTCGTGCAGACGATTCCGGCGAGCAGGAGGAGCGCTACTACGGCGACGATGCTGATTTCTATTACGAGTCGGTAGGCAAGCGGTCGAAGGCCGGGATCCGGATCACACCGATGATCGCGATGCGCCTGTCGGCGTTCGCGGCGTGTGCCAAGGTTCTCGCCGAGACCATCGCGAGCCTGCCGGTCTCGATCAACAAGGTCATGCCGGATGACGGCCGCCTGCCGGCGCCAGGTCATCCCGTGGCGGAACTGATCCGCTTCCAGCCGAACAAGACGCAGACCGCGGCCGAGTTCTGGGAGTCGATCATCCTGCATGCGGTGCTGTTCGGCACCGGTTACGCCGAGATCGTTCCGGGCGCCCGCGGTGCGGTCGACCAACTTAAATTCCTGCGCAGCGATCGCGTCACGCAGGACCAGCTTCGTGACGGGACGCTGCGGTTCACCGTCACCAACCCGACTTCCGGAGGATCTCGGGTTCTTCTGCAGGACGAGGTGCTGCGCATCCCGAGCCTGTCGCTCGATGGCGTCAATGGTCTCAGCATGCTGGATCTGGCCGCCGAGTCGATCGGCCTCGGCGTCGCCGCGGACCAGTACGCCTCGCGGATCTTCTCGAACAACCTCAACATGGGCGGTTTCATCACCACCCAGAAGCGGATGAGCCCGCAGGCGGTGCGGCGTCTGATCGCACGCCTCATGGAGAAGTACGCCAGCCCGGAAAATTTCCACCGTCCGGCGGTTCTCCAGGACGGCGCCAAGTTCGAGCCGGCTTCGATGAAGGCGAGCGAGGCTCAGCTGCTCGAGGCCCGGAAGTGGCAGATCGCCGAACTGGCGCGCTTCTTCCGCATCCCGCTGCACATGCTCGGCGTCGACGACCAGACGAATCGGTCGACGGTCGAAGAGCAGTCCATCAACTTCGTGAAGTACACCATCCGGCCTTGGGCCCGGAAAATCGAGCAGGCGATCCGCCGCGACCTCATCATCGCGACCGGCCTGTACGAGGTGAAGTTCAATCTCGACGCGCTGGAGCGCGGCAATCTCGAAGCCCGCCGGAACTATTGGTCGGCGGCGCTTGGCACCGGCGGCGCCCCTGGATGGATGACCATCAACGAGGTCCGCGTCGCGGAGGGCCTCAACCGGATCAACGAGCCCTGGGCCGACCAGGTGTCGCGCGGAGCGTATCAGCAGCAGCAGCAGGCGCTGCCGCCGGCGGCCGATCAGCCAGCCGCGGCTCTGCCGGCGCCGCCCGAGAGGATCGAAGACAACACGCCAGAAGCCGTCGCGGCTCGAGTCGCCCGGAAAGAGAACCAGGCGCTCCGCAAGGCTTCGCTGAAGTTCGCCGCCGATCCCGACGGCATGCGCGAGTTTATCAAGGCGTTCTACGGCGGCCACGTCAGCTTTGTGATGCAGAATCTGCAGATCTCGCGCGACGGCGCGCGGGCGTACTGCGCCCACCAGCGTGACGAGGCCTTGGGTGCCAACGACATCGTGGCGTTGCTCGATCGGCGAGACGAAAAGCTCGCCGGCCAGATCGCCGCCGTCCTCAAGAAACACGGAGCCCAAAATGGGGAAGATGCAGCAGTTTAAGCGCGAGATCCGGAGCTCCAACGGCCGGATGTTTGCGTTCGACCTGCGGAACGGTTTCGGCGCGGTCCTCGGTGGTCTCTTCGAGCGCGTCGCGCGCGGCAAGGTCCACGACAAGGAAATCCGCGAGATCTATGGCCTCGAGGACGAGGACGGATCCGAGCCGAAGCATGTCCGGATGTCGGCCGGCCCGCAGATGTCGCCGAGCGCGAAGGCCGGCAAGTATACCGCGCTGGTCTCGCTGCATGGCGTCGCGCTCTACGACCTCGAGTACCAGCCGTACTGCTTCTCGACCCTGCTGCTGTCCCAGATCATGGACAGCCTGGCGAACGATCCGTCGGTTGACATGATCGTGCTCGACATCAACACGCCCGGCGGCGCCGTCACGGGCACGCAGGAGGCGGCCGATGCTGTCTATCGGGCCGCCCGCAAGAAGACGGTGGTCGGCATCATCAATCCGCTGTGCGCCTCGGCCGGCTACTGGATCGGCAGCCAGTGCACCAAGCTGGTCTCGGTGCCGTCGGGCGACATCGGTTCGATCGGCGTCTTCATGTGCCACTACGACTGCTCGGCGCTGATGGCCGACAACGGCATCAAGCCGACCTTCATCTATGCCGGCGAGTACAAGACCGAAGGCAACTCGATGGAGCCGCTGAGCGACGAAGCAAAAGCATTCTATCAGTCCGAGGTCGATCAGACCTATGACGACTTCCTGACCGCTGTCGCGCGCGGCCGCGGCGTCACCAAGGACGTCGTGCTCGAGAAGTTCGGCAAGGGCCGCTGCTACAGCGCTCCGATGGCGAAGCGCCTCGGCATGATCGACGACGTCGCCACGATCAAGATGGCTCTGCAGGGCGTTGGTCTCACGATGGAGATGCCGGAAGAGGGTGGTCGTCGTCGTCGCGGTGAAGAGCAGGGACCGGACGAGTCGGCCGACGCCGACACGGTCGCCGGCGCGAACGTGCAGGCTGAGGGGGTCCATGTCACCGAAAGCGGCGTGGCAATCCCCGGCAACCTCTTCGTCGATGGTGATATCCGCGCCCACAACATCACCAGCGCCACCGACCAGATTCTCCCAACGGCCGACTGCGGACGGGTGGCCTTCCGCATGGAGACCGAGGGCGAGGCTCGCACGTACTACGTGCTGGAGCACTGGCCCGCCAAGGTCGTGATCTCGACCGGGCTGATCGAGACCCAGTCCCCGTATCTGAAGGTCGCCGGCGAGACGGTCACGATCGCGGTCGAGAACGGGGCCGCGGTCTACAGCAAGATCGGTGTCTCGATGGCCGGCGATTGGATTTGTTCGCTGGCCGACGGCAGCAGTTTCACCGAGCCGCCGCCGAACAAGGCCGAGGCCGAACTGGCCGAGCGCAAGCAGGCCGCTGAGGCCCGTCGCCGCCGTCTCGCTCTGCTCAGCGCCTAAGAGGAAACGGTCGCGCCATGAACAAGCCCATGACGTTCCAGACTTTCGCCAGCTTCCTCGCGGCCGTGATCGGCGCCGAGCAGGCCGAGGACAGCGACCACCGCCTGGTGCCGGCGGCTTCCGTCTCCGGCCTCAGCGGTGTTTCCGGGCCGGGCGGCGGCTTCCTCGTACCCGTGGAGTTTGCCGCGGCGCTGTGGACACGCGTCTACGCCACTGGCCGCATTCTGGCGCGCTGCGATCGCCAACCCATCACCAAGGGCGACAAGCTCATCATCCCGGCGATTTCGGAGTCCGATCGCGGTGACGCCGAGCAGCCGGTGAATTCGCGCTTCGGCGGCGCCCGGATGTACTGGACCGACCAGGGCGGCGACGACAACGACTCCGCGCTGAAGTTTGATCTGCTCGAGCTCAAGCTGAAGAAGCTCCTCGGGATGTTCTTCACCACCGAGGAGTTGAACGAGGACGCGCCGGCGCTGGCCGCGGCGCTGATCCGGATCTTCGGCCTCGAGGCGGCATTTGGGATTGAGCGCGCGATCGTCGCGGGTAGCGGCGTGGGCGAGCCGCTTGGGATCCTGAATGCCCCGGGTCTGCTGACGGTACCGAAGGATAACGGCCAGGCGGCCGGGACGATTTCCACGACCAACCTCTCCGCGATGGCCGCCGGGCTTTGGGGCCCGTCACACGCCACGGCGATTTGGATGATGGGCAACGACGCCTTCGGGCAGATCGTTGCCCTGGAGGAGAGCACCGGCACCAAGCTGTTCGAGACCGGCCCGAACGGCGAGCGCCGGCTGCTGCAGATGCCCGTCGAGCTCTGCGAGTACACCGCGCCGCTCGGCGCCGCCGGCGACGTCGTCCTGGCGGACATGAGCCAGTACATCGTTGCCGAGAAGGAGCAGGCATCTGGCGGTTTGTTGAGCTCGATCCACGCGAAATTCGTGACCGACGAGATGGCGTTCAAGCTTCGCTATCGCGTGGACGGCGCGCCGGCGTGGAAGACGCCGATCACGCCGCGCAACTCCGCCAACCAGCAGTCGGCATTCGTCGCGCTCGGCGCGCGCGGCTGACCCTTCCGAAATTCGCGGAGTAGGGGCGCAGTCGCGACCCTGATCTTCGCGTGTCTATGCGGGCTCGGTCGAGACCGCAGTCTCCACTGAGTCCATCGAAACCCAAGGCGCCCCTTCCCGGGCGCCTTTTTTATTGAGGAGAGATCGAGATGACGATCAAGGCACTTCGCGACAAGAAAGCGGGGCTGATCGCCGAAGCCAATGCGCTCACCGCCAAGGTGGCCGATGGCACCATCACCGATGTCGAGGCTGCCCGCCTGTCGGCAATCATGGACGACGTCGCTGCCGCTGGTGACAAGCCGGCGCAGGTCAGCGAGTTGACCCGCGTCAACCAGGCGATCGCCCAGCAGGAGCGCCTGATGGACGAGCAGCGCTCGATGGCTCCGGCCCCGGGTGCGAACGCCGAGACCGCGGGCGAGCGTGCCGAGCGCACCGCTCCGACCGTGCCCGCCGAAGCGAAGAAGAAGTTCGGTTCGCTCGGCGAGCAGATGGTGGCGATCGCCAACGCCGGCAAGCGGATCGCCGTCGACGACCGCCTCGAGTGGCAGGCCGCCAGCGGCATGAACGAGGGCGGCGGCCAGGACGGTGGCTACCTGATCCAGCAGGACTTCGTGCCTGAGCTCATGAGCCGTGCGTACGACCGCTCGGATCTGCTCTCGCGCACCCGCCAGCTGCCGGTCAGCCCGGCCTCCAACGGCGTGAAGATCAACGCGCTGAAGGACTCGAGCCGCGCCAACGGCACCCGCTTCGGCGGCGTCCAGTCGTTCTGGACCGGCGAGGGCCAGCAGAAGGTCGGCTCGCAGCTGTCCTTCCGCCAGATGGATCTGCGGCTGCACAAGCTGACCGGTCTCCTCTACGCAACCGACGAGTTGCTCGAGGATGCCGTGATGCTGAACAGCTTCATCCCGGAGGTCTTCGGCGACGAGTTCGCCTTCAAGATCGACGATGCCATCTTCGAGGGCAGCGGCGCCGGCATGCCGGCCGGTGTCATGAAGTCGGCGGCGTTGGTCACCATCGCGGCTGAGGGCGGCCAGGCGGCGGACACCGTCGTGGTCGAGAACATCGTCAAGATGTGGGCTCGCCTGTGGCTGCGCAGCCGGCAGAGCGCGATCTGGACCATCAACCAGCAGATCGAGCCACAGCTGATGCTGATGAAGATCGGCAACATGCCGATCTACCTGCCGCAGGGCAGCATCGCCGGTCAGCCGTACGCCACGCTGCTCGGCCGCCCGATTGTCCCGACCGAGTTCAACTCGCAGCTCGGCGACAAGGGCGACATCGCGCTGATGGATCTGCAGCAGTACCTGACGATCCAGAAGGGCGGCCTGAAGCAGGACGTCTCGATCCACGCCCGGTTCATCAATGACGAGACGACCTTCCGGTTCGTCCTGCGCATGGATGGCCAGCCGATCTGGGATGCCCCGCTGACGCCGTTCAAGGGTGCCGACACCCTGAGCCCGTTCGTCACGCTCGCCGACCGGCCGTAACCAGCGGTCTGAGCACCGGGCGGCGGTCTTGATCGCCGCCCGCCTGCGAAGATCACCCCTGAACCCATCAATCCACGGAGAATTCCATGACTTCGCTCACCAGCGAGAAAGTCGTCCTGGCCGGCATCATCAACCCGGCTGCCAACGCGGCCGGCACCCTGACCACGAACTGGGTGTCGATGGCGACGTTCGAGGAACTGCTCGCGATCATCGCCGCCGGCGCCTTGGGCGTGAACGGCACCATCGACGCCAAGCTCCAGCAGGCACAGGACGGCACGGGTACCGGTGCCAAGGACATCGTCGGCAAGGCCATCACGCAGCTGACCCAGGCTGGCACCGACAAGTCCAACAAGCAGGCGCAGATCAATGTCCGCGCCGAGGAATTGGACCGCAACGGTGGCTTCTCGTTCGTGCGGTTGTCGATGACGACTGCCGTCGCGACGAGCCCGTCGACCGCCGTCCTGCTCGGCGTCAGCGCGCGGTATTCCCCGACGGCGCCAGCGGCGTCGCTGGTCGAAACCATCAAGTAGCCGCTGCGTTGAACTGACCTTCAGTTCAGCGTGAGCACCGAACCGCGGCAGCGCTCCCAAGCGCTGCCAAACCCATTCTTGCAGGAGTCCACCACGATGGATGACAAGGTGAATATTACGTTCGACCAAACCCGCGTGGTCGACAATGAGCACGCCGGCACCGCCAACGAAACCCGCTTCGAGGAGGGCAAGACGTACCCGCTGTCTCCGCGCTCGGCCGATCGCTGGGTGAAGCGTGGTGTCGCGCACTTCACGACTGAGGATGACGCGGTCAAGGCACGCGGCGCGTCGTCCGACGTTGCGCTCAAGCTGCAGGACGCCGATCGGCAGGATCCGAACGCGTCGCGCCGGCAGCCGGAAGGCACCGGTGGCAAGGACAACGCCGACGACGGAGATCTCAGCAAGAAGACCGTCGCCGAGCTCCAGGCCATCGCGGCCGAGCGCAAGGTCGACATCTCCGGCCTGACCAAAAAGGCGGACATCGTCGCCGCCCTCGAGAACGACGCCAAGGTGAAGGCCGCGATCGAGGCCGGCAATTTCGATGAACTGACCGTGCCCGAGCTCCAGAAGCTGGCCGCGGACAAGAACATCGACCTGGGCGGCAAGACCGCCAAGGCGGACATCGTCGAGGCCGTGAAGGCGGGCTCGGCGCCGGCGGCCGCGTCCTAACGGTCGCTGTGCAATCCCAGCGCCCGGGGCAATAGCCTCGGGCGCATGGCCCCGCGAGGTGCTTGCGCATGTTCTCCGTCGTCGAGCCCGCAACTGACCGCAAACTGACGACGCTGGAAAACGTCAAGACCGAGTTGGGGATCACCGACGGCACCGAAGACGCCAAGATCGGCCGCCTGATCGACCGGCTCTCGGCCATGGTGTGCGACTATCTCTTGGTCCCGGCCGCCGTTGATGGCTCCAAGACGCTCGGGCTCGAGACGCTGGAGCAGAAGTTCGTCCACAGTCCGTGGTTTCGGCGCCGTCGCGGGCAGATGATCTTGGCGCGTCATCCCGTCACCGAGATTGTCTCGGTCACGATCGGGACCGTGACAATCGACCCGACCGACTACGACTTCGACGGCGGTACCGGCGAGATGTGGCGGCTTGGGGTCGTTCCGCCGCCGAGCATCGGCTGGGCACCTGGCGTCCGTACCGTGGTCCGCTTCAAGGCCGGTTGGACGCTGCCGGCAACCGCCAATTTCACGCTTCCTCTGGCGATCGAGGGTGCCGTAATCGGCATGATCCGTGCCGCGCGGTTTGCCGCCGACCGCGATCCTACGGTGAAGTCGGAATGGACGACCGATATCGAGCGCCTTGAATACTGGGTCGGCCAGATCGGCGAAAACGGTGCATTCCCGCCCGATATCGCTGCCGCGCTCGAGCAGTACGGCTACGAGCCGGAGTTCGGCTGATGGATGCGGCAGCAGCAGCGAGGGCGCGCCGCGGCATCAACCGCCGCGGACATATGGTCCGCTTCAAGCGCGCGAAAGGTGGCGCGACCGCGCAGGTGAAGGCCGTAATCGAGGGCTATTCGCCGGACGAGTATGTGAACGGCATCACGGCGGGCACCAGGCACCTCATCGTGTCGGTGCTGGATCTGCAGGCACAGGGATTTCCGGTCCCGGTCGCGAAGGGCGACAACATCTATCTTGGTCCGAACCTCGATTGGCCGACGACTGTGCAAACGGTCGACACCGACCATCGCGAGTATCAGGGCTGCTACGAAATCGTCACGTCGGGTCAGTGATGGCCAGGATCTCGACGTTCGAGCGGGATCTCAAGTTCGCGACCGCTGGCATGGCGCCGGAGAACATCGCGAAGGGGCTCGCAGCATTTGCACGATCCGAGTTGTCGAAGGCCATCCAGGAAGGCGTCGGCTCGGAACGGTACGAGAAATACGTCAACGGTCGGCGCGACGCCGAGGAAGAGACGGTCGTGCCCCCGGGCCCGATCCTTTACGTCTTTCATTGGTGGCGCGAGATCGTTGAGTACGCGCTGCAGACCGCGGTCGAGCGATCGCCGGATGACTCGGGCCGCTACAAGCGCTCATGGTTCATCATGACGCCCGGTGGCGTCGTGAAGAGTTTCGACGAGATCCCGCTCAACGCGACGGTGATCTTGACCAACAACCAGCCGTACAGCCGCAAGATTGACGTCGGTCACATGCAGATGTCGGTGCCGCCGGGCATCATCGAAGACGTCAAGAAAGCCGTGATGGCGCGCTTCGGCAACTTCGTCACGGCGAAACGGACCCTGATCCCGCTCCCGGGCGGCTACATCTTGAAGGGCCACTTCCGGCGCGGCTATCGGCCGTACGCGCGGCGGAAGCTTCGGCCCGACACCATGGCCGGCGCGCAGATGACGTATCCGGCGCTGGTTCTGTCGATGAAGGTGTCCTGATGGATCTGCCCAACGACGAGGTCTACGACGCGATCCGCGCGCTCCTCGGCTACGTCGATATCGAGACCGGGGAAAAGGTCGACGGCCAGTGGGATTTCGCGGTCGCGCCGCTCGTCTATGAGAACGAGGGCGACAGCGCGCCGAGCGGCGAGATCTCGCCGTGGGTTCTCGTCATGCTGGTCTCGACCTTCTACGGACAGGAAAGCATCGGGGGCGGCGAGGGCGCCGGCGATAATCGCTGGGACGAGGAAGGCACTCTCTGGTTTCACGTCTTCACGCCGCGCAACACCGGTGCCGGCCAGGCACGGCGCATCGCGAAGGGACTTGTCCGGATGTTCAGGGGCCTGACGCTGTTGGAAGACCGCCTCGAGTTCTTGGCCGCTGATCTGGCATCTGGCGATCCCGGTGCCGAGAACGCGAACTACTACCTGATGTCAGCCAGCATCGCATGGGGCCTGACCGAGGCCGAATAGGAGCACGAGACATGACCGAGTATTCCGTCCTGAAGGCGTTCAACACCGTGAACCGCCGCTTCAAGCCCGATGACGAGCGCAGCAACGTCGTCAAGAGCGACGACGTGCTGGCGCCGCACACCATCGAGACGCTGAAGTCGCGCGGCTTCATCAAGGAGAAGGACGACAAGACGGCTCCGGTGCCGGCTTCGGCGACCGTGCCGCAGAACAAGCTCGAGACGAGCGCGCCGGCGGCCCCGGCGACTTCCGAGAAGTAACCCCACCAACCATCGCTGACCTCACGCAAGGCGCCCCATCGGGCGCCTTTTTTATTGGGAGAACGCCGTGACCTCATCCAACCGTACGCAACTCGCTCTCGTTCGGGAGACCACGCCCGGCGTCACCCCGACGACGCCGCGCATGCGCAAGGTCAGGATGACCGGCGAGTCGCTTTCCCTTGCGCCGACCTATGTGGACTCGGAAGAGATCCGCGACGACCGCATGCTCGGGGATCCGATCAAGACGAACGAGACGACTAACGGCGGCATCAACGGCGAAATCTCGTTCCCGGATGATGGATCGCCGCTGTCCGAGCTCCTCATGTCGGCGTTCGAGAATACCTGGGTGAACGCGCCGGTATTCTTCAACGACGGTACCGCGGACAGCGTCATTACCGATGCCGGCACGACGGCCAGCACCTATGCCGTGGTGTCCGGCGGAGCCGCGGTGAAGGTCGGCATGCTGGTGCGCGCGACTGGCTTCGGCCAGGCGGAGAATAACCAGGTCTTCCGCGCCTCGGCGTCGACGGGTACGACGATCGTCGGTGGTACCGGTATGGCCGCGGAGGCCGCTCCTCCCAGTACCGCACGGCTCAAGGTGGTCGGCTTCGCCGGTGTCGCCGGCGACATCACGGCACTGGCGGACGGTCTGGGGTCCACGGCGCTCGATTTTACCACGCTCGGCCTCGTGGTCGGGCAGTGGATCAAGGTCGGCGGCACCGCCGATGCCTCGACGTTCGCCTTCCTGGTGGCCGCCGGAGCCAAACCGCGCGCGGCCGCCTATGCACGCATCAGCGCGATCGCGGCCAACAAGCTGACCCTGGACAATCTGCCGTCGGGCTGGACCACGGATACCGGCGCCGGCAAGACGATCTCGGTCTTCTTCAGCGACCAGATCAAGAATGGCGTCACGCCCAACACGATGACGATCGAGAAGGGCTTCCTCGGCATGCAGACGCCGGCGTTCATCAAGTATCTCGGCATGCGGGTGAACACCTTCAACGTCGACATGCAGAGCGGCGACAAGCTGAAGTGGTCGGCGGATTTCTTGGGGCTCGGCGGTGACGAGACGACCGTGACGCTCGACGCCGCGCCGGATGCCGTGACAACCGGTGTCGTTATGGCAGCCAATGCCAACGTCGGTCGGCTGGGCGTCAATCAGGCGCAGCTTGGCTCCCCGAACTGGGCCAAGGGCTTCTCGGTGCAGATCAACAACAATCTGCAGGCGCTGGATGCCGTCGACTCCGACGCACCGGTTGCATTGGACGACGGTGAGTGCACCGTCACCGGAAAGCTGACCACCTATTTCGGCAGCCTTACCGAGGTGCTGGCCTTCCGCAATGGCACCCCGCGCAACATCAACTCGCGGGTCCAGAAGAATGGTCAGGCGCTGATCTGGCAGGTGCCGCGGGCTGTTTACCGCGGCGGTGGCAACCCGCAGGCCACGGCCAAGAATACGCAGGTCATGGCCGACTTCGATTACCAGGCCGCGCAGGATGTCGTTACCAACGCGCATATCCTGCTCGATCGCTTCGAGTACATCGAATAGTCGATCGCCGACCGTTCGGCCGAACAATTGTGCCGCGCTTCATGCGCGGTGCCCCGAAATACCAGCGATCTGGACCGGTCGGTGCCGGTAGAGGATTGGTGTCCTCGAGATCGCTGGTTCACCCCCTGGCGCCCGCCGGGCTTCCCTTGCTCACCAAGGTGACACCAAGCCATGACTGAATCCCCCAAGAAAGTGCGTAAGTTGAAGCTGTCGTCGATGAAGGTCGACAGCCAGAAGGAGCGCGAAGGCGACTGGATGCCGGCGCTCGATATCGACGATTCCGGCGATATCAAGTGGTTCGTCCGCTCGACGAACTACGCCGAGTTCAAGACGGCCCGCGATGTTATTCAGATCAAGCTGACCAACAAGCACGGCCGCAACGTCCCCGAAGACGTGCTCGCCGAGGCTTACGGAAAGCTCGCGGTCGAGTATCTGTTGCTCGGTTGGATTGGCCTCGTCGACGACAACGAGCAGGACATCGATTTCTCGGAAGAGACCGCGCGCGAGATCCTGACGGATCCTGAGTACCGGCTCGTCCGCGGCTCGATTTATCTCGCCGCTTCCCGCGTCGGTCTCCAAGAGACCGAGTTCGTCGGAGCCGGCGCAAAAAACTGAGGGCCGCCCTTCGCTACGAGCTCGAGCAGAAGGGCACGGACGAGTGGCTCGCTCAACTAGCCGAAGAAGATCCTGACGCCGAAGCATTCGCGGCGCAGGCGGAGCGGCCGCCAGAGGCTGAGCTCCCGATCTGGGCGGAGACCTATTGGCGCGCCTGGCATGCTCTTCGGTTCGATCGGCAATACGGGGCCATGGGCGGCCAGTCTCCGATCAGCTTCCTTTCCATCGATACCTACGCGCGGCGCTACGACATTCGTGGCGTCGAGTTCGAGACGTTCTTGGCATTTGTCAGCGCCATGGACGAGGAGTTTCTCGAGCACGTTCAGCGCGAGGCGGAGAGGGAAAAGGAAGCTGAGGACGAGCGCAAGCGGCTGAGAGAGGGAGGGCATCCAAATGGCGGGAACAGCGCTTTCGTCCCTCCGAGTCACATCTGACTTCGACGCATCGAGCTATGTCCGGGGCGCGCAGCAGAAGGTCGACGCCGACAGCAAGATGATTGCGAGCGACAAGGCTCGCAATGCCGCTCTTGCGCAGTCGGATGCCGCGCTCGCGAAGATCCCGGGCGGCATGGCCTCGGTCAGCAAGTCGCTGCTCGATGGCTATGGTGCCGGCGCGCAGTTCGAGGCCATTATCCGCCGCATCGGCAACGCCGCCGACCGGGGCATGGGCATCGATCGCGTCAACCTCCTCCTGGACGCGGCTTACCAGAAGTTCGGCCTGACCGCGGATGCCGCGTCGCTGGCCGAGAAGGGATTTGTCTCGATCGCCGGTGCAGTTGGCCGGCTGAACGAGGAATATTCGATCCATGCCGAAGTGGCGACCCGCGCCGCGGCCGCGATCGAGCAATTGACCGTGGCGCAGCGGTCGCAGGCGGCGATCAACGCGCAGTTCGGCATCGGCGGCGACACCAAATCGGCGCAGGAGAGCGCTGACGCCTTCCTGGCACAGTACGGCGGCCTCGAGGGGGTGGCGCGGGCCAAGGCAGCGGAAGCCGGTGCCGCATTCGGCGCGGATCTCGACCGGCTCATGATCGCCGGCGCGGCGAAGTCGGCGAAGGACGCCGCGAGCGTCTTCGATGCCAACCTGCGGCAGATCGACGACGTCGCCCGGATGCGGGCCGAGCAGGCCGGCGCCAATTTCCAGCGCAGCCTGACCGAGGCGCTGGGAGGTGGCGGAGCCTCGGCGACATCGCAGGGCGCAACCTATGAAGCTCTTGCCGCGCAGGTGGCCCGTCTCGACCAAATCGAGCAGGCCCGGGCAGCACATCTCGCCGCAAGCACGCAGCAGTCGATCGCGCAGGCCTTCGGCTACGACCAGGTTACCAAATCGGCGAGGGCGTCGGCCTCCGCGTTCATGGATATCGACGCCGCCGGCGCCGCCATGGCCGCGGAATTCGATGAAGCGATCGCGGCCGAGCAGAAGATGACCGCCGCCGCGGAGCAACTGCGCTCCAAGATCGCGCCGCTCGAGACTGAGTTCCAGCGCCTCGGCGCCGAGATGGCCTCGTACAAGAAGCTGCTGGCCGACGGCTACATCTCCACCGGCGAGTACGAGCAGGCGCAGGTGATGCTGGCGAAGCGGTTGACCGACGTCCAGCAGCAGCTGAAGAACGCCAGCACCACGGGCCGCGTCGCGTCTGGCGAGCTCGTCAACCTGTCGTATCAGCTGAACGACGTCCTCACGGGGCTGGCTCTCGGCCAATCGCCGTTCATGATCTTGGCGCAGCAGGGCGGCCAGGTCTTCCAGATCTTCCAGTCGTCCAAGGCGAGCATCACGGACTTCGCGAGCGTGGTCGGGTCGAAGTTCCTCGGCCTGCTCAGTGTTGGCAGGGTCGTTTGGGGCGGCATCGCAGCAGCGATCGGCATCGGCGTCGCGGCGCTGATCTCGTTCCAGGACAAGCAGCAGGAGGTAAACAGGTCGCTTCTCGGGTCCGGCCGTGCCAGCGGTGCGACAGCCGGCAGCATCAACTCGATTGCGGACGCCGGTTCGTCGCGATCCGGGCTTTCCGTGGCGGAGGCCCGTTCATTCGCGGCCACGCTGGCGGAGACCGGCAAGATCGCCAACGACAACATCCTGCCGATTGTCCAGATGGGCAAGGATATCGCGACGATCTACGGCACCGACGCCTCGGAAGCGGCGAAGACGCTGGCGCAGGCCTTCGCCGACCCGGTGAAGGGGGCCGAGGATCTCAATCAGCGGCTCGGCTTCCTGGATGCCGCGACGAAGCAGAACATCGCGGACCTCGTCGCCCAAAATAAGGTCTATGCCGCTCAGGTCGCGCTGGCGACCGCCGTGAAATCGGGTCTGGTGGATGTCGCCAACACCGTATCGACGACGCGGACCGCATGGACGGCCCTCGGCAACGCCGTTTCGAACGCATGGGATTCGATCGGCAAGAGCATCTACAACGTCCTGAATCCGGTGCAGGGGCTCGATGCGCAGCTGGAGGCAGCGAAGCGGAAACTTGAGCTCCTGCAGAGGACGAGCGGCCGCACGGTCGACCCGGACACCGGTTTGCTGGGGCCGATCGCTGATCCCGCCGCAACCGCCGCCGCCCAGGCACAGGTCGACAAGCTCACCGCCGCGCTGCAGCGGCAGAAGACCGCCGCGGAGGACGCCCGCAATGCGCAGCAATCACTGGCGCAACAGCAGGCTATCCGCACCGCGCTGCCGATTATCGGGCAGACGCAGGATCTCCAGAACCAGCTGAAGCTGCTCCAAGACCTCGCCGCGGCGCCGGATGTCGACCAGAAACTGGCCAAGGTCGGGCAGACCATGGATCAGCTGCAGCGCTCGATCGCGGCGACCAGCGCCGCGCTGGCAGCCCTGCCGAAGAACGCGCTCGTCGACTTCCTCGGCGCAGCGGCCAGCCCCGCGGAACGCCTCGCCGCCGGACTCGAGCAGATCCGTACCAAGGCGGCGCAGATCAACGCCTCGCCGGCCGACACCGGCCGCGCGACATCGGCCCTGCAACTCGATATCGCCTCGAGCGTCCAGTCGGCGCGGATGTCGGCGCTCGGCCAGTCGGCCGGCGTCCTCGACAGCGTCCGGCAAAAGACGCTTGATCTGCAGCGGGCACAGGAAGCCGGTGCCGGCCTGACGGCAAAGCAGATCAAGGACCAACTGGACCTCGCCCGCGCGCAGGCCGACGGCTCGCTCCAGATCAAGGCGCAGGCTGATGCGTTCGGGATCCAGACCGCGACCATCGGCATGTCCGCCGGCGCCGCGGCCGAGTATGTGGCCCGGATGACGGCTCTGACTGATGCCGTCCGCAACCACAAGGAACTGACCGACCAGGATAAGGCCGCGATCGATGCGCAGGCCAAGGCCCTCGGCGCCGCGGCGCAGGCGAATGCCCTCAAGCAGATCCAGAACGATATCCGGTTCGGGTCGCAGACCTCGCTGCTGTCGCCCGACGACGTCCAGATCGCGCAGCAGCTGAAGACGCTCTATCCGGACGTCGCGACGGCGCTGAACTCGGTCGAAGCCGCGGCTCTCCGCACCAACGCGGCGTTTGCATCGGTCTCGTCGACCATTTCGAGCGACCTGGTGACCGGCGTCACCGATGCGCTCGATGGCACCAAGAACTTCGGCCAGGCGTTCTCGGACACCTCGAAGCTGGTGATCCGCGCGATCGAGGAGATGATCGTCAAGCTGCTGGTCATCGGTCCGCTGATGCGCAGCCTCCAGAGCTCGTTTGGTGGCCTGACCGGCGGCGGCCTCGATTTCGGCTCGCTGCTCGGGTCGAGCGGCGTCACCTATGGCACGCCCGGTGCCGCCGGCAGCAACCTGTTCGGCCCGCTGGCGCCGAGCGCGCTGGGCAACGTCTTCGCCGGCGGCAAGATCGTGGCGTTCGCGCGCGGTGGCGTCGTGACTAGGCCGACATTGTTCCCGATGGCGAACGGCACCGGCCTCATGGGCGAAGCTGGTGAGGAAGCCATCATGCCGCTGCGGCGTGGCCCGGATGGTCGCCTCGGCGTCTCCGCCGGAGGAATTGGCGGCGGTGGTGCCGCCAACGACAACGGCGCCTCCGGCAACGTCGTCGTGAACATCTACAACGCGCCGTCGGGCTCGGATCCGCAGACCAGCGTCAGCCGGACCAACAACGGCACGCAGGTCGACATCGTGTTCAAGAACGCCGTCACCGGCCTCATGGTCGACGACGCGGCTCGGAATGGCCCGATCTCGCAGGCCATTTCGTCCCGCCAAAAGGGTTTCGGGAGCTAAGCGATGGCCCTTCCGTCCTGGCCCGCGGTCAACAGCCGACCGCAGAAGAGTGGCTTCCAGATCCAGAAGCGGTTCCTCGAACCGATCGCGACCGACATGGAAGGCGGCAACACCCGCGAGCGGGCGCGGCCCGGCGACAATGTCGGGACCATCGTCCAGACGATCAGCCTGACCAACGCCGAGCACGATGTTTTCGTCGCTTGGGTGCGCGACACGCTCAACAACGGCTCCGGCCGGTTCACGGCGCCGGTCTGGCTTGGTTCGGCATACGCCACGAAGACCTGCAAATTCGCGAAAGGTGGCAAGCCCAGCTACGTGCCGACGTCGTCGAGCCGCATCGCCGCCACCATGACGCTCATGGTGTTTAATCTCTGATGGCGACGCATAACGAAGCGCTCCTCGAGGCCTATGCGTCGTGCCCGCCCAGTGCGCGGGTCTACCACACGCTCGAGATCTGGCAGTCATCCTTCGATGTCGCGGCGCGGGTCGTCGCGAACGTCGGCGACGACATGACCTTCGGGATCGAGTTGTCGGCACCACGCAATCCTGGCGAAACGGTCACCTTCATCGCGTGTCCGTTCGAGTCCTCGTACCCGGAGCAGCGGCAGGGGCAGCCGCCGCAGACCAACATCAAGATCGACAACGTCAATCGCGAACTGCTGCCGAAGATCCGGGCCGCGCTCGGCTACCGCGAATACATCTCGGTCCTGTACCGGGAATATCTCGCCACCGACCTCACGCAGCCGTCCTACGGCGCCGTCGAATTCGAGCTCCGCAACGTCAAGGTGGTCGGCGCCTCGATCAGCGGCACCGTGATGGTGAAAAACCTGCAGAACAAGCGGTTTCCGCGCCTGACCAAGAACTACGACTACGTCCAATTCCCGAGTTTGCTGGCGTAATGACCCGTTCCGAGTTCCTTGCGCCGCTCATCGGTGAGCCGTGGGCCTGGCAGACCCGCAATTGCTGGGATTTCGTCTGCCACGTCGAGAAAGAACTGTTCGGGCGGAGACTGCCGCGTATCCCGGTCCCGAATGATTTCTCGAAGCGCTGGGTGCTGGAGTCCTTCGATGGGCATCCGGAACGGGATCTCTGGCGAGAAGTTCCGGAAGGGCCGGGAGGCCTCGTTTCGGCTGCTGACGGCGCGCTCGTCCTGATGGCTCATCTCCAGATACCGGCGCACATCGGCGTCTGGCTCAAACCCGAACAACGCGTGATCCATTGCGACGAGAAGCAGGGCGTCGCGTGCGAGACAGCCTTGGCGTTGCGCCAGATGGGCTGGAAGAAGCTCCGATTTTTTGAACCGAAGGAGAGATGACCCATGCGCCGTCGTTCATTCCTCGCCGCATTGTTTGCCGCGCCTGTCCTGGGGCCAGCGCTCGCGAAGACCGCGTCTCCAACTGCGGTTGGGCCGCGGGCCATTGATGCCAACGCCGGAACCTTGGCCGCGGGCACGATACGATCGCCGGACGTAAGGTGGTCGATCGATTTTGCCACCGGGACGATATCGATCCGTGACGATCTCTTCATTGACGGGCCGGTAACAGCGGCGCGCCTGTCCGAGATCTGAGGACCACGCATGTTCTTCGTCGTGAACACCGCTCGGTCCGCTTCGCTGGTCCCGACGGTCTTTGGACCGTTCAATTCCCAGGCCGAAGCCGAGAGCTCCATTCAGAAGATGCGGCCAGGGACCTATCAGATCGTTGGGCCAGCGGCTGAAGTCTCGAAGTTCACCGTCGCCCAGCCAGTCGTGACGCCAGCAGCATAGCCGAAATGCACGCGCCTCTTCCCAAACTGCCGCAGAACCTGCCGGCGGAGCGCTCCCGCGTGCGCCGATCGCGCCGGAGCGACTCTACTCGCCGGCCGGTCGTGCATCTCGTCATGCCTGGCCTCGAGGTCGCGCGCGCCGAGCCGCGCGCGCGAGAGACCGTGACCAGCTTCCTGCGCCGCACCGGCTGGGCCTGGCACGATCGCGCCTACGGCTGGCAGTTTGCGAAGGGGTTGCCGACCATCCTCGAGATCAACGGCGAGGCGGTGCTGCGCCAGGATTGGCGGCGCCGGCGGATCGGTGCCGCGGATCAGGTCCGCTTCATGAGTTTCCCGCGGGGCGGCGGGCAGGGCGGCAACGCGGTCAAGCAGATCATCGGCATTGTCGCACTGGTGGCGGTGTCGGCATTCGCTCTCTGGGCGCCGGTCGGCCTGTTTGGTCTCACCGCGGGCAGCTTCGGCGCGACGGCGCTGGGGGCCGGCCTCGCAATCGGCGGCACACTGCTCGTCAATGCCCTGATCCTGCCCAAGGCTGGCGCGACGAACTCGCCGAGCTCGACGCCGGATCAGATCTATTCGGTGACGGCCCAGGGCAACGTTGCCAAGCTGGGACAGCCGCTGCCGGTCTGGTACGGCCGTCTGAAGGCCTTCCCGGACTTCGCAGCGACGCCATGGGCCGAGTTCGTCGGCAACGATCAATATCTCAACCTGCTGCTCTCGGTCTCGATGGGCAGCATGTCCTACGAGAAGATCTACGTCGACGACACGGTGTTCTGGGACTCGACGAACGGCATATCAGCCTCGTTCGCCGGGGCGCAGGTCGAATTTTACGAGCCGGGCGCAACCGTCACGCTCTTTCCGACCAACGTCGACCAGTCAATCGAGGTCAACGGGCAACAGCTGCCGTCGGGGACCGGCACCTCTGGTGGTCAGTTCGATCAGAACGGCAACGCCTTTGGCCCGTCGGCGCGGACGCCTGGCGCATGGATCGGACCATTCGTCGCCAACCCAGCGGGAACGCAGGCGCAGTCGATCGCCGTTGACTTCGCGTTTCCAGCCGGCTGCTTCACGGTCAGCGGCAAGGACAGTTCGATCGGCTTTTCGAACGTTTGGCTGACGGCCGAATACGCGACCTGCGATGACGCCGGCACTCAAACCGGACCGTTCAATCCGCTGTTCTCGACCACCTTCCAGTACGCGTCACAAGCGCCGGTTCGCAATAGCGTGAAGGTCGACGTGTTCCCGGGCCGATATCTGGTCCGCTTCCGCCGGGAAGACGCCGAGCTCGCCGGCACCGCCGGCTCGAATTCAGTCATCTGGGCCGGCCTCCGCTCGTTCCTGAAGGGCAACAACTCGTTCCCCGACGTCTCGACCATGGCAATCCGGCTCAAGGCGTCTCAGTCGACGCAGGGCTCTTACAAATTTGGCGTTCTGGCTACCCGCAAGCTGCAGGTCTGGAGCGGATCGGCGTTCGTGTTGCAGGCAACGCGGAATCCCGGATGGGCATTCTTCGACTCCGTGGCGAACACGCAATATGGGTCCGGCCTCGGCATCTCGAAGGTCGATTTCAACGCTGTCGTCGATTTTGCAGCGGGCTGCACGAGCCGGAACGACACGTTCGACTTCCGGTTCGATTCCGCTGTGGCGGTGCCGGACGCTTTCGACAAGATCCTCGGCGTCTCGAGAGCGAAGCATTTCTGGCTCGGGGACACCGTGTCGATTGTCCGCGACGAGTGGCGCGACGTCCCGACCATGCTGCTGACCGATCGGGAGATCGTGCGGGATTCGACCGCGATCGACTTCACGATGCTCGGCGAGGAAGATCCGGATGCGGTCATCCTCGAATACGTCGACGAGAACACTTGGCAGCCGGCGCAGGTGCAATATCCGCCGAACAGCGACACCTTCACCTCGCTGAATGCCACCACGATCCGCTTGGACGGTGTCATCAATCGCGACCAGGCCTTCCGCGAGTGCGCTTTCGTCTATCTCCAATCCTTCTATCGGCGCGAGAACGTCACGATCGGCGTCGAGTACGAGGGCAGGGCGATCACGCTCGGTTCGGTTGTTCGGGTGCAGTCCGAATTGCCGCAAGCCTACGGCTACGGCGGTGCCGTGGTCGGCGCCGCCGGTTATGCTCTGACGCTGGATCCGGCTCCGACATGGGATAGCGGTCCGTTTTACATCCGGCTGCGCCGTCCGAACGGCAAGTTCTTCGGCCCGGTGCTGTGCACCGAAGGCGCCAACGCCGCGATCGCGAACCTCAACCCAGCCAGTCTGGGGGCAGCGGAATCGTCGCAGTCGATCACGCTGCCAGACGTCCTGGCCCGAGAGGATGGCGGCGAGCCGCCGTCCTTCGAACTCGGTACCGGTGAGAGTTCGTCGAAGCTCTGCCTCGTGCTCAACGGTTCGCCGAACGGCGATACCTGCTCGCTCAGCCTGGTGGTCGATGACGAGCGTGTCCACGCAACCGATCTCGGAACGCCGCCGGTGCTGCCGAGCGCGCAGTACCCGTCGAACGACAAGGTACCGTTGGTCTACGGCCTGAATGCCTACATCAGCCAAGGCACCGCCGAACCTCGACTGTTCGCCAGTTGGTTCCCGACCGAAGGCGCAATCTACTATGTCGCCGGCATCTCCTACGACGACGGCAAGAGCTGGACCCAGGTCTACGAGGGCGCCGAGAACCAATTCGACATCATCGTCAGCCTGGCTGCCGCAACGCTTCGGGTGCAGGCCGTCAATGCGACCATGCGCGGCGCGTACTCAACCGTCGAGCTCGATGCCCCGACGGTCAAACTGTCCCCGGGTCTCGTCACGCTCGAGTCGTTCAATGCCGCCTTGAAGAAGCAGGTCACGGAGGTGACCGACCAACTCAACGACGAGATCAATGAGGCGTTGCAGCGGATCTCGACGCTGGTCGGCAATCAGGACGCGCGCAACTGGCTGGACCAGCAGAAAGTTCGCACCGAGATTTCAGCGCGATCCGGCGCAGCATTCGCTGCGATCGCCGTCGTGCAGACGGTCGCGGTGAGCACCCAGGAAGCCCTCGCTGACTTCGAAACAACGGTCACCGCGCAGTTCGGTGATGTCAGCGCGTCTATCGATGAACATTCCACGGCTATCGCTACGTTGGATGGTTACGCCGCCGCGGCATGGTCGCTCACGCTGAACGTGAACGGCTACATCTCAGGCATTCAACTTGTGAACGGCGGATCGGGAACCTCGGCATTCACTGTGGTCGCCGATAAATTCCAGATCCAGTTGCCTGGCTACAATGGCGGAGCGCCGACGCCCGTCTTCACCGTCGGTACCATCGCCGGGGTCGCCTCGATCGGTATCACGGCGAATATGTACCTCGACGGGACCGTCACGGCCCGCATGATGAACATCGGTGTCCTGAGCGCTATCACGGCGAACGTCGGCACGCTCACGGCCGGCATCATCCAGAGCTCGGATGGCAAGGTGGTCTTCAACCTGACGGCCGGCACCCTCATTATCTCGGAGTGATGGGCGGTGTCCGTCCGGATCTACATTGATTCAACCCGGGTGACCGTATCAAAGCCCGGCTTCGATGCGCAGTCGCCACCGGCAGTCGACTACAAGTACCTCTCGCTGGACAGTCGTCTCAATCAGGGGCGTCCACTAGAGGTCGGAATTTTGCCGGGTTACAGCTTCCTGGTGAGCGGGAAGGTCTTCTACACGACCACCTATCCGAAGCCGCCCGCTGTCGACATCATTGCGTACGGTCTCAACTCGGGCATGGCCGCATACAATCAATCGATTGTTATGCGCGATGCGAACAGTAGCACCGCGATTCAGCGGGTGCCGTTCGCGGTGCTGTGTGAAACGAACGGATTTACCGCAACTGACTCTGGCCTGTTCACCTATAGGCATTCGCGGCTGTACGGGGCATCTGTCACCCTGTTCTATGTCGCTTGGCAGGTTCAGTGATGGCTCGGCGCTTCCTCATGGGCTTGCATCCAAGCCTCGGCGGTTACGGCGTATGGTTGTCGCGACCGGGGGTTGACGTCGTTACGGCTACAGTGCCGGGCGACTTCCTTCTCAAGCCGGACACCAAGAATGAACAAGTCATTTTGTCTGGCAGCGTTTTTCTGCCGCCATTGAGCGGTGACGTAAATATCCCTTTTACGGTGACGCTTCCGCAGAATCCCTATGTTGCGTTCAGAACGTACATCGACTCGGGCGTTGTTTCTTACCCGTATCGACTCGATATGGCCATGCCGCGGGACCTCACCATCGGCGGTGTCGTCTACTACGAGATCACGAACGGCTTCCGGATTTCAACCAACTCGCTGACATTCAACAACACCATCTCGGAGTCCTACGGCATCTACGTGGACTACATGATCTTCAATAGGAGCCTCGGGTGACGCAGCGGGTCCTATTGCAGGGCGGAGCCGGCGCAAAACTCGTCGTCAGCAAGCCGGGGATCGATGCGAGCGTCGCCAATCTCGATCAGACAGTCTTTGATTCCCGCTGGTCGGGTCACCAGTTCTATTTGAGCGGCACCCTGGACAGCATCAACGACAGCACTGCTCAGCTGAACTTCGGAGAGACGCTCGACGCGCCGCCGTTCATGCTCGGCTATTGCGATCCGAGCATTCTTCTGAACCCGGGCGCGCAGTACCTCATGTGCGAGTCCTTTCGCGGCAGCGGTACGGACTTTTGGATCTACGCTGCCGTGACGACGTCGGCCATCGTGTTCCGGTTCAAGTTCGGCAACCAGCAGGGACGGCTCTACTTCTCGCTGTTCAGGAGAATTGCAGGATGACAGGAGTGACACTCGACGCGGCATGGGCTGTTCCTGGCTACACACCCGCTGATGCCGGCGGACAGGCAGTCCCGCTAAGTCCGGAAGCCATTGCGGCCGGGGTCGAGGAGCCGGAAGCGATCAACAAGACCAAGACGCTCATCAGGCACGACGCAAGCGGGGTTATTACCCAGGTCATTCTCGATGCCGAAAGGCCCATGGAGGAAATTTCCGCGGCGTATACCACGGCTGGGATCGATCACATGCTGTACGACGGCCCGGTCGATATCAGAGAGGCCTACGTGGACGTCACAAAAGACCCGAAGGAGGTCCTGCCGAAGCCGGAAGTGGTCATCACTGGTGAGATTCGACCGATCAAGGCGGACGGTATCGACGCTCTGCATCTGACGGTCCAGCCGGAAAAGTTCACGGTTTATGTCTGGTACGATAACAAGCTGGTCCACCAGGAAGACGTCACCGACGGCGGCATCGAGTTCGCGATCGACCAGGTCGGCACGTTTAGGGTGACTATCGTCCCGGGGCAGCCCTACAAGGTCGGAGTCTTCGAGGTGCTGGCGCAATGAAGCTCAGCATCTCGCCGCTCGTCCAGGAGAAGAAGCGAGCGGAGCGTCGGATCAACGCGTTCCTCATGGTCGACGGTCACGACGTCGCGCATTCGCGCAAGCACATGCTAGCGTTGGCTGTCCAGAGCGGTGCGGCACCGACCGTCGAGTTCGAAGAGGCTGCGAAGATCGAGGGCAAGACAGCGCAGGAGCTCGCGGCCATCATCCTCGCGAAGCCTGACGACCTCATGATCAAGGAAAACAAGCGCAGGGCACTCCTCGTGGCCGCTCGCAATGCGCAGACCTTGGAAGAGTTGAACAAGATCCTCGAGGATAGCGGCGTCCCGGCACATTACGAGGATCAGCGGATGGCCTTGCTGCCGTAACCCGCGCGGAGCCGATAGCGGCTCCAGTCCAGCAACCACGAAGAAGTTTCAGTCGAGAGGTTCTCGAGATGACGGCGCTTGCCAGTTATTCCACCGGCACAGTCACTATTGCCGCCAACGGCACCACCGTGACCGGCACCGGCACGATCTGGTCAGGCGTCAATGTGCGACCTGGTGACATTCTGCAGGTCGGCAGCTTCCAGACGATCATTTCCGACGTCACGGATGTCACCCATCTGGTCATCCCGCAATGGGGCGGCGGCGCGCAAACGGATGTCGCCTATACGATCTGGAAGTGGTTTCCGCAGCGCGTTGTTGGCGCATCGGCCGCCCAAGATGTCAGCGACTTGGTCGGAGCGCTGAAGGTAACGGGGTTCTTTTGGTTCGTGGATGCGGCCTTGTCGGCCCCGGATCCATCCCTGAACGCCTCGGACGGTCAGTACGCACTCCAGCCGTCGACCGGAAAGATGTGGGTGAAGGAGGATGGCGATTGGACCTTCCTCGGCCTTTACAAGGGACTTAGCTTCAAGGGCGTTTACAATGCCGGCACGACGTACTCCGCCGGCGACGTGCAGACGACCGCCGGCACCTCCTATGTGTGGATCAATCCCACTCCTGGCTCGGGTCATCCAGCGCCTGATCTGACCTATTGGCAGGTGCTAGCTGCGAAGGGCGACAAGGGCGATACAGGCTCGGTGCCGTGGTCGGCAACGCTGAATTGGGCGACGGCGACGAATTACGTCGTCGGGCCGCCTGCCTCGATCGTCGTCGGTCCTAACAAGAACATCTATCAGTGCATCGTACCGCATCTGTCGGGCACGTTCTCGGCCGACCTTGCGGCCGGCAAGTGGTTGCTGATCGGTCAAAGTGCGACCGAAGGCACAAGCCCCACGTCACTACTAATCGGAGTTGGTGCGAAGACGTTTTCAACGCAAGTTGGATTGTCTTATCAGAACGGCGTCAGGCTGCGTGCGTCGTCAAACGCTGCGCCGACGAATTGGATGGAAGGCGTCTGCACCTACGATCCGGTGAACGGCACGATTTCGATGACGGCCGACAACTCCGGGGGAGCGGGCACGTTCGCTGATTGGAATTTCAATCGTGTTGGCGAGCGCGGCCAGCCCGGGACCGCCTTGTCAGCCGAAGAGTACAAATACTGGCTGGGCAAGGCAGCGATGCTCGATCCCGCTGCGTACGTTCATTACACAGGCAAGTTCTCCCTGACGGTTCCTGCCGGCGAAACGCTGTATGTGCTCAATGCGTGGTCTGCGCTTATTGCTGGCGGTACTTCGTCTTGGTTCCATCGCGATCTTGCGGCATCTGAGGCTTTCGAAGTTCCGGCAGGTACAACGATTTCGTGGGATAGCATCTCCTATACCGCATTCCTTTATATCTGCCGCCCCGCGCTCGTGATGAACGATCCGAAATACGTTGATCCGAAAGCGTTGTATTTTCAACGGATCAACGCCTTGCGCGCGATGGCGCTGTCGCAACTGTCTGCAACAGTTGCATCCGGATCTGCTCCTGGCGCTTCCACTGCTGCGTCCTTCCCCCCGGATTTTAATGACGGCATCCTGGCGCAGGTATCTGTCATGGATGCTGCATGGTGCATTCTCAGGGACGCACTACTCTGGGGAGGAGTAAACACCACCAACGAAATTTCTGACGTTCATCAGTACCGAACAACGAAGACTCTGATGACGGCGTTTCCGAGAGCAGCGTTTCCGTCCATTTTGACGCAGAACGCGAACGTGTCCGGCAATAATACTGACGTCTCAACGTTCATAAGCCGCGGCAATATCGCGTACTATAAGTTGCCTGACACCTGGCGCGCGACGCCGACGCGGGCATATCAGGCCGCAATTCTCGCGGATGCTCCGAGCAGATACTACAACTTCAATGAATTTGCCGGAACGACGGCATCCAATCTCGGTTCAACATCCAGTGCCGATGCGGGCTATGTGGGGTCCGTTGTCTTGGGGATGGCTGGTGCGCCCGGCGATGGTTCTTCGAGTATCGCTCTCAACTCCGCTGACGATTACGTCACGCTGCCTGCTAGCGCTGATTGGAATTTGGCCGGCTCAGACTTCACGTTTGAATTCTGGGCGCGGTTTGACAGTTTGCCAGCATCTTCGGCATCATATGACCCATGGTTGGTAAATGGGTGGGTCACGTCGAACGGTGACACCGATAATAGCTTTCTTGTTGCCGTTCAAAACAACAAGCTAGTTCTCTTGGTGAAGTACGCCGACGCCACATCGGTTACTCTCAGCAGCACCGTTTCGCTGGATGTGCATATATTTTATCACGTGATTGTAGGCCGCAGCGGCGGCAATCTGTTTATCCGTGTCGTCGGCAAAGAAACTCGGCAGACACTGGCCGTTACTAAAAACCTCATCACCCGGAATTCCAAACTGGTGATGCTGGGCAATTCGTTTGCCGGCGGCGCGTCTCCCGGAACGTTCCGCCTTACCGGTCGTCTTGACGAATTCGCCTTCTATAAGTCCGCACTCACTGATGCGCGCGCGGATGCTCATCATGCGGCGCAAATTGGTTGGTAGCTGCTATGCAAGTTGCCATATGGCACGACGCTTCCTGGATTGGCCGCGGCGCCGACTGGCGCACAGGTGTTCTAAAAGACTGGATTACATTTGTTGCCGGGATTCGCCGCAGCTTTTGCGGCCACATCGAAGCAACTCGGTAGTTTTGACTTCGGCCCAAAGTCAAAAATGATCGACGACAAGCCTAGCATGATGCCACCGCCGAAGATGATCGCAACGATCAGATAGTCCATCCTGGTCCAACGGTACTGCTGCACGGCTAATTCCATTCCAATTGCAATTCCTGAGTGGAAACTACCACCACAACCACTGATCGAGCAACAGCCCCCCTTCGAGGCGAGGTATCAAATGACCGACCTCGCGGCCCTGAACGCGTTGGGATGGTTGCGATCTACGTGGCGCCGTGCGTTCCTGTTAGTATTTTGCCGGATGCGGTGGCGGTCGTCGCCTCGATTGCATCAGGCACCCGCGCGCCGAACCGTCTGCGATATCGATCGACCGGCAAGACTACAAACCAGAGCAGCGCTGCGCTGAAGATGATTGTCGCGCAGACATAAGCGAAATTGTCCGGCGTCATCACCGACGGCGCATGGTCTTTCATCACCGCATAGACGAAGAGATGAGAGAGATACATCGGGTAGCTCAACTCGCCGATCATGCTGTCGATGCGCGACGTCCGAAAGGCAGCGAAGAGGAGCGGGCACGACACGGCGATCAGCAGGATCACTTTCGGATTGAGCAGGAAGAACGTCTGCGAAAAGTCCTGGATTGATAGTGGCGTCGCCAGCACGATGAACGCCACTCCGGCAAGGGTGAAAGCTCCTGCGATCTGCAATATGCCGACCGGGACCATCCGAAGCGCCTTGCTGGCAAAGTAGGACAGGCCGCCCGCGGCGAACATGGTCATTTCGGCCGGTGAAAAGCGGTAGTGCCAAGGATCGATATCGTGCGGCGACCAGTATCCGATTGCCAGGCGAACGGCGATGCCGAAGGCAAGCAGTCCGAGCAGCCGCAGCGGTGAGCGACAAATGAATGGCGCGATCGCATAGAATGTGAGCTCTACGCCGACGCTCCACATTTGGGGAACCAGCATCAGGCCGTTCAACTGTGGGCCCGGCTCGGTTGCGAAGTGCGATGTCGGAAAAAGTGATCCGTCTGGGCTGATGCCGAGAAACAGGTAGAGATCCTGGAAAAAGATCGCACAGTTGCTGAACACGACGAACGCGGCGCCGACAAAATCCAGGTGTTCGAGGCCGGCGACGAAAGTCGAGCGCTTGAGCACGATGAGGGTCAGCAGCGCCACGACTGCATAGGCGGGCCACAGCCGAAGGTACCGGCTGAGATAGAACTGGCTGACATCGCTATATCCGGCGCGCGTGTTGAGCACCATGGTGATCAGAAAGCCGGAGATGACGTAGAAACCCTGGACGGCGGTGATGCCGCTCAAGAGGCTATGACCGAAAAGCTGGCTGCCTGGCGCGTGCGTGACAACGACGCATAGCGCTAGCAAAAATCGAAATATTCCCATCCCGCCCCGCTTCTAAAATTGGGATAAACAATACCTCGCGTCAACCTTGCGGAGCAAGCGTTCGGGTTGCGGGAACTCCACACATCGTGCCACTTGGCTAAAGGGTTGGTTCCGCGTCGAATTTCAGGGGTATCGTTCGATCTTGCGCGTGGTGGCATTCGCTTTTGCGCGCAACTGGTCTGACGATCTAAGATAATTGCTTCCGCCCGAGCAGCTTCAAGGCCGTGTTGCGGCCGGCCACCATCAGAGGATATGCGAATCTGGAAACCGCTTCGGATCGAAAGAGAAGCGAGTTGAGCTTATTCAGAAATCCTGATCTCGTGCTGAGGAGCGCTAGGCGATTGAGCGCCAAGTGGCCATGATAGGGGATGCCGTTCAGAGAAAGGATCATCCCAGTGTTGACCTCGCGGCCCGCCTCTCGGTGATTAGCAACGAGTGAAGGATTTTCGCGGGCGTCGAGCAGCCGAAATCCAGGCACACTCTCCTGCAGCCGCGACCATCGGACGTAGCTCGAGCAGAATGGGCAGTCGCCATCATAGAGCAGATAGTTGGTTGGTTTGGTCATCGTACAGGCACCGACACTGCGTCCGATCGGAGTGTATCAAGTTCGTAGCCGGTTGGAACATCCCTGATGCAGGTTGCCCGCCAAATGAACCTGTAGGCGACCACCTGGTCCCAGTGAATGGCCGAATTTGGCGCGAAGGCGTTGTGGTTTTGCAGGAAATGCTGCGGTGGGAAGACGAGCCATGAAGGCCAGTACCATTTTGGCTGCACCACCCCCGCATGGAGCGCCTGAATCGCGGGCTTGATATAGGCGCCGAGTTTCATCGGGTCTTTCGGCGGCGCGAGGACGCAAGAATTCGCGGTCTCGCGATCCCGACTGTAATACGTGGTCCCAAAGAAGCCGGTAGGGATTGCGTTCTCCTTCTTCCATTGCTGGTCAAGAACAGCGTCGCTCATCAGGAGATAAGAGAAAAATCCGAAGACGCGCGGGGACACCCTGGCCGAAGATCCATCCGCGTTCACTGCTTCGATGATGACGCTGTTGAACCCGTGAGTTTCGTACCAACCGGCTTCGAAGATCGTGAAAGCCCTCGGCGCAAGCAACATCATGCCGACGAAGACGATCCGAGCCGCCCAACTGAAGGTCACGGTCAGGTAGCCCATAGCGATGGCGAACGCGATGTTGATGGACATCCAAAGGTAGAAGAAGATGCCAGTCAGTCCGCCGATCGCCAAATGCATCATGTCGTAGACCAGCAGCATGATGCGGACTAATGGCAGAAACGGCATTGCCACCAAGGCCAGCAACTGAATGCCCATGGTTAGGATGTTCATCAGCAAGATGTTTTCGCGGAAGGCGCGATAGAGAAACTGCCCGAGCGGCATGCTCGAGAAAATGTTGACACCGATCCGATCAGCCGAACCTTGCAGCGTATAGGTGGTGTTGGTGGTCAACCAGCTCAGTGGACCGCCATCCAGCGACAGCTTCGCGATCCCGGAATAGAAGTAGTTGGCGAAGTGGATGGCGCATGCAGCCATGATGAGGGATGAGAAGATCGAGTCCCGATAGTGTCTAGCGCTGGGTACAGATCTGATCAGCGCCGCGATGGCGAGGCCGCCCGATAGCAAGAAGAGGGCGCACTCCTGCAACGTCATTTCTTCATTCCAGCCGAAGGGCACGCCGAGAGCCGAGGCGAACGCAAATCGATACCAGCCGCATGCGCAGATCGGCAGAATGTAGCCTGCGGGTCGCCACCAGCCGAGGAGCCCGCCTGCCAGTGCTAGCGGCGGCAAGGCGTAGATGGCGAACCATTGTTCGGCCGAGAGTGTCGCGAACGTGATCGAACTTGGCATCGCCTGCGAGACCGCAAAGGCGGTGAGCACGGTGCCGAGAAAGCGAACAAGCAGTCGCAAGGGCCACGAAAATTCCGACGCCCGAATGAACGTCAACGCAAGGAAGAGACATCCGACGCTCCACTGTTGAACGCTGGGGGCGACCAGGGCGCCGCGTAGCAGGAAGTGGTGCCAGTGTGTCGCCAGGGCGATCAGAAAGAGGATCAGGACAAGCGGCAGTCCGTTCAGGGTAGAGAACAGCCACAGCGGTATGGCGTTCTTCCGCGGCCACCGGGCAGCCTTGGGCGCCGGCAAAAATCGAAGCATTCCCATTCCAACTCATTTCCAGAAATTGCGGCGGCGACCATACGCCGCCACAACCAGCCCGAGCAAGCGCCGGTAGTTGCATTACCGCAACAGTACCCGTGTTCCCGGCGTCGGAGTTCGTCGCCTAGCCGCCCAACAGGGCGGCTTTTTCATGAGAGGAGAGCAGAAATGACCATCGCAGCCCTTGTGGCGGCGAAACCCTTGCGCATGGGCGCATCGGGCGATGCCGTGAAACAGATCCAGCTCGCGCTCAAATCCATCGGGTACGGCCTGACCGGTACCGGGTGGTTCGGACCGGACACCGACACCGCAGTCGAGGCGTTCCAGAAGCGCGCCGGATTGAAAGTCGATGGGGAAGTCGGACCGCTGACCGGTGCGGCGCTCGATGCCGCGGTCGGTGGGAAGGCCCCGGTAGCGGCGCCGGCAACGGAGATCAGTCGACCGCTTTGGCTCGAGGCCGGCATCAAGCTGATTGGCACCAAGGAGGGCGCCGGCGCAAAGGACAACCCCGTCATCATCAACTGGGCGAAGGACGAGGGTGGCGACATCGCTGCGGAATATACTCATGACTCGATTCCGTGGTGCGCGCTGTTCGCCAATCACATCCTGACCAAGGTCGGTCTCAAGGGGACCGAGACGCTGTGGGCGCTGGACTTCGCTGGCAAATGGCCTGCCGTGAAGCTCGCGGGACCGGCGGTCGGCGCCTTCGCCCCGATGAAGCGGACAGGCGGCGGCCACATCACGGTCGTGGTCGGCAAGGATCAGCACGGCAATGTCATGGGGCTGGGCGGCAACCAGTCCGATGCCGTCAACATCGAGCCCTTTGCGACATCTCGCCTCAACCAGGGCTTCTGGTGGCCGAAGGATGTTCCGCCGCCGCTGGCCAGTCAGATCGGCTTCAGCCATCTGCCGATCGTCCGCAGTGACGGTCGCGTGTCCACGAACGAGGCCTGACGGCCGTGGACCAGGACCGTCACGCCGAGCTCGACCCCGCCTTCGACCTTTCGCCGTTCCAGTATTTCCTCGACTTCCTGCTGGTGCCATGGGTGGTTTGTAGCTTGATCGCCTTCGCCGTAATCGGCGGAATGCGGTTGTCAGCGATCGCGGGATGGCTGGCCGTCGGCGCGGCGGCTTGGACGCTCGCGGAATACTGGATCCACCGCGCGATCTTCCACGGCAACAATCGCTTCGCGCCGATGCACGACATGCACCATCGGCTCCCGCGCGATATGATCGGGATCTCGAGCCTTGGCACGTTCATGGCGTTCAGCGGCGTGTGGCTGCTGGCATGGGCCGCGGCCGGCGAGGACTCGGCATCGGCCTTCGTGGCCGGCGTCATGATCGGGTACCTGGCCTACTGCGCTATCCACGTCCGATTCCATCATCATGGGCCGAAGGCACGGCTGTCGCGATACGTCGCCTTCATGAACGAGCACCACTCCGGTCATCACCGGGGCGGGAAGGGCAACTTCGGCGTCACAACGATCGTTTGGGATGTCGTCTTCAGGACCTATCGGCGATCAAGCTGAGAGCGCGCGGTCGATCGGCCAATTCAATCGGAAGATCCGACGCCATGCCTTCATGTAACCAATCCCGGCGAGCGCGCAGGCGTCTTTGAGGATCATCTCCTCGCCTCGATATACGATCCTAACATTGTTGCGCTTGTTTCTCGTCTGGATGGCTCTTGTTGACCATCTGCAGTTCGATTTGCTGTAGCCCTCATCATTCTTGATCCGGTCAAGAGAATGGTGGGGGCTCGGTCTATCGCCCATGTCTTCGTGGAAGTTGGCGAAGTTGGACCATCGATCGCAGACAGAAATCCCTCGGCCGCCGTAGTCCGGAAATTTTTCGTCGTTTGGGTTCGTGCATCGCCGGATCATGTGAGCCCACGCTGCGTATTCCGCCGAGAATCGTCTGCCGTGCGTGATCGAGGCCTCGCCATCGCTCTTCGCGCCATTTACTCGAGCATTCTCGGCGCGCAGGCAGCCGCATGAAATGACGTAGCCGCGCCTGACCGACGAGGAGCGGCACACGTAGTCAGTCCCGCAGTCGCAGGCGAATTTCCAAAGGATATTGGACCGCGCGTCCTTTCCTTCTCGGGAGACTGCGACAAGACGTCCGTACTTCATTCCTGGGGTCATGACGCCGACTCTATCGCGTCGCCTCGACCATTCAAAGAGCTTCGTGTTCGGCACCTATCGCCGGGCATCTTGAAGAACGCCGCGCGACGGATCTCGCGCATTTCCACATCGAAAAGGTGAAACATGAACCGCATCTATAGCGCGGCCTTTGCCGTGCCTCTTCTGCTCGCGCCGAGCCTGGCCATGGCGAGCGGCAGCTCGTTCTTCGTCGAGGTCGGACCAGCCTTCGACCCGACGGGCATGCTGATCGCCGGCCTGCTCAGCCTGGCGCTGGCTGCCGTCATGCTGCCGCGTCGCGTCCGTCCGTTCGCTCTCGGGTTGGCCATCCTGGTCGGCGTCTCGCTCGCGATCGACGTCGCGTTCGCAGCCGATGCCGCGGCACCGGAGACGGTCGCGCAGGCGACCAGCGACACCACGAAGGTCACCTGGGCGTACGGCGCCACGGTGTCCCAGTGGGCCACTGCGATCGGCACCATGATCTTCGCCTTCGTGACGTGGCTGCTGCGGAAGCTGCCGGCGCAGATCTACAGCATCTTGGTCTCGATCCGCGCCGACCAACTGCTCCAGAAGGGCATCGACTACGGCATCAACATGGTGCAGGGCGCCACGAAGGACAAAGCGCTGACCGCTGACGTGCACAACCAGGTCGTCGCGGCTGCACTGCAGTATGTGCTGGACCACGGTTCCGACTGGCTGGCCCAGTTCATTGGTACGCCGGAGCAAATTGCGCAGAAGATCATCGCGCGGCTGAACTTGGCTCCGGATGCCGTTCCGGACGTCAACACCGCCGTGACGAGCATCCCCAAGACGTAAGGCGGGCGCCATGTTCAGCGGGACGACGCTCGCCGCTGTTCTGACGGTGCTGCAGCCGCTCCTGGAGGCGTTCTTCAACGCCTTCGGGAGTTCGCTGAACGATTACTTGGCGCGGCAGCGTGCCGACCAGAACGCCAAGGATCTCGGCGCGGCTCAGGCCACCGTCCAGCAGCAGAACGCAACCATTGACGCTCAGCAGGCCGAGCTCGAGGCACAAGCCAATGCCCCGAAATCGGTCGATGACGCGATCAAGCGCCTCGAGGAGGGCTCAGCATGACGTTCACCTGCACCGGCTGGGCCTTCATTGCGGTCCAGCTTACCTGCACCATGCCCGATGCGGCGCCGGCGGTTGTTTGTCCGCCGGTCCGAGCCTGGACTCAGGACTTCCAGAAGCAGGTCGCCGCCGAAATGCGCGCGGCGCCGAACAGCGCGCTCGCCGCCGTTGCCGTTCAGGCGATCGGCGATCGCGACGTCGCCCGGGCATGCGCCCGGCGTAAGAAGGCGGGTAAGCGGTGATGGGCGCCGCCGGCACGCCGGAGATCGTTGCCCAAACCCTCGCGGGGTGGGGGCCGGCAGGAGCTGTGATCGCGGTCCTGCTTGCGACCATTCCCGTCCTGGCTGGAGCAATCGTGGTGCTCTTCAAAGCGAACAACCGTCTCCATATCGAGCGGAAGGAAGAGCTCGCTCGGTTCAGCAAGCTGGTCGAAGCCAACAACGCGGCCCTGACCAAGGTCGCGGAGTCGACCGAGGAGAGAAACCGCGTCACCGAGGCGCTCGCCGAGGCCATCAAGGTGCAGGCCACGGCGTTCGAGATGGTGAACCAGCGGATCGAGTTCTACCACGGCAACAACATCGAGAAGCTGAAAGACCTGATCGGCACATTTGCCTCCCAGGCTGACGCCGTCCGCGTCCTCACCGGCATGGTGACGTTGGCGAGGGATAACAGCTCCGTCGCAGCAACGGCGGCCACTGAATTGAAGGTGAAGGTCGACAGTATCGCCTCGAAAATTGATGGGGCCCTTTTGCGGAGGCCGCGATGAGCCTCCTGCGAACCGTATTGCGCCAACTCCACCTCATCGAGCCATTCGATGAAGAGGAGATCGATAAAGCTTCAGCCGAAAACGCATTGCATGACCACGACGCCACGATGCGGCGCCTTGATACTGCCGATCGAGAGATCAGCAACGCACAAGGCCGACTTCGTGAAGCAGTAAGCCTTTCGCGTTCGTCGAGCGAGTCCGCCCAGGCACCGCCACGGCACGACGAAATTGCGCAACTCGTTCATGACATGCGGTCGTTCGGCCAGAGGCAAGGGCATTGAAATGTTCAAATTGTTGGAGGGTGCGAACGGCACCCTGGCTTTCCTGCTGCTGTTCGCCTGCTTCATGTTCGGGGTCTACATCATCCGCGAGATCACCTTGAACGGCGTCAAGCGGGTCCGTCTTCAGGCCGCAATATCGCTGTGCGTGGCATTCGCGCCGGAGGCGGCTTCCCGGATGTGGATTTGGTACTGGCGCCATCTCGAGAACGGCGGCGCGGACGTCGACTCCATGCTGCACAGCCCGGTGCTGCTGATCACAGCACTTGTCCAGATCGTCGGAGTAGCCTGCGTCATCCGGGTGTTCGCGCCCGATCGTTGGGGCAGGGAGGTCTGGATATTCACCACGCTCGTTGCGGCTGCGATCGCCGTCACGCTTTCCCTCATCGCATAGGCGGCCACGATGGAATGGATTGTCCCGATTGCTGCCGGCGCCGGTGTTGTAGCAATGCTAGCCGGTTTTGTGATGGTGAACATCGCAAGCACCGTCGACGAGACCAACACGGGCTTCGGCGTCGCTTTCGTCGGGCTGCTGGTGGTCGCGCTCTGCTTCATCGTCGCGCCAATCACCCTGTAAGAGTCGACGAAGAAAACTGATCCGGCGCATGCCCGCGCCGCGATAGATCCGTCGTCGCCCTCCAAGTTGCGACGGTAACGAAGGGTTGTCGCGGAGCAATCCGCGGCAACCCACCCAACTACCCAAACGCCACCTTGCCCGGCTGTCCCGATGGGGATGGCCGGGCTTTTTTGCGTTTCTAGGGCCTATCCGTATCAGCCCGGATATGATCCGATTTCGGCCGGTACTACATCTGGTTGCATGACCGACATCGTGATTTCCACGCCGCAGCGACGCTCCCTATTTCCGGCCGCGATGATATTGCTCGTCGCCGGCAGCCTGCTCGCGCTTGCCTATTTCGTCGGCTCACTCATCGCGCATTCAGGCGGCGGCTGAAGGCAGTGGGTCAGTTTGAAAGCTGACCCCGAAAAAAGTCCTTGGTTAATGCCCTGGGCGCTCGTGCTAGGACTCGCACCAGACGGGAACTTGCGTCTAAATTGAGCGACATGCGAGACACCCTCATTTTTTGGCGTCGCTGCGCGGCTTATGCCGCCAAAGGAACAGTCGCCTTTGCAAACGACTGGGCGTGGCTATTTGGTGTCCCCGCCACCGTCATTATCATTCAAGTTGTTGCTACCGGGTCTGGCAATTCCGTGACCGGGAGTATTGTCGCAGATGCGTTGCTGTCCGGAGCTATCGCCTTCGCTATCACATGGATGGTGATATTTTTCGTTAGGCTGATTGGCGCGCCCGCCGCGCTTTACAAACAAGCGGGCGGCGACGTGTTGGAAAGCATCCCCGCAACACGACCACTGCCCATAGCAATAACAGTCGATTCTCTGGCGTCTTACCTCCGGACCGGTAGTAGGCCCAATAGGCTCGATTCCAAGATTGCCAAACAAGGCCATGTAGAACTCAACAACGGCTCTACTCTCGCATATGGACTGTGCAATGACCTTAAAAGGCTGGGCATCGTTGATATTGCTCAACTGGATGCCCTACTGGAGGAAAAGGAAGAACTAATTCTGTACACAGCCACACGATGGATTTTCGCAGAAAGCACCCCGGAGCCCGGCGTCAATCGGGGACAATGCGTAGCAGAGCTATGTAGCGTCCTGTTTGCGCAGCTGGGGAAGGACCCGCAAGCAAAACGAATGATCGATGATTATTTGGCTGCGAAATCGGCTAGCCGATCTTAGCCCTGACGCACTACCCGCAGGTCCTCAGGAGAGTGCGTCCTTCACCCGGTACATCGCGGGGTGCTTCCGGTTCTTCACCTTGACCCAGTCGCAGGTCTTCGGCCGGTAGCGTCGCTCCCGGTGCTTAGAGACGAGGCCCTCGAGGCCCATGTCGCAGGCCGCGCGGAACAGGTCCGGACCGATCTCGCCAGCCTCATAGGGCGCAACGAAGATGCCCTGCGGCCGGCGCGCCAGTAGCTTGGCAAGCCGGCCTTTGCGCTCGAACAGCGGCAGCTCGCGCAGGTCGTCGCCGTCGAGCGCGACAAGGTCGAAGGCGTAGAGCTGGGCGTCCTCGTTGTGGCGGTTGGAATGCAGGGCGTCGAAGTCGGAGATCCCACGGACGTCGAGCACGCAGATTTCGCCGTCGATCGCGAACCGCTGCGCCTTCAGCTGCATGGCGCTTTCGACGATCCACGGGAAGCGCCATGTCCAGTCCAGGCCCGACCTTGAGCTGACGCGCACCACCTTGCCGTCGCGCTCCACGCGACCGCGGTAGCCGTCATATTTGACCTCGTGAAGCCAGTCCGGCCCGGTCGGCACGGCCTTGGCGGCGACCGGCACGCATGGCTGAAACAGGGGTTTTGGCATGCCCGGAAGATAGGTATCCGGAGCGGGTTTTGCGAATCAGCTAGGAGGGTTTCGCGCCGTGGTCGGCGCTTGCTGCCATCATGCCCTTGCCGAGTGGCCCGAGCGCCTTGCGATCAAGTCCGATCGACAGCAGCGTCTGTCCGAAGCCGAAGGTGAAGGCAAACGCGTCGGGCCTGTCGGGAACATCGCTGAGGCCAACGCCGCCTGCCATAACATATGGGTCCGGCGGCATTTCGCCGGTTTTGATGGGCGGAGGAGCCGTGGCGCGGACCGCGGCTGCGCCCAGCAGCCCGACCACGAGCGCGCCGACGACATCGGGGGGAAAGTTCAGCGTTGTCGAGCTTCCATCCTGCGTCGCCGATAGCTTGACGATCGCGCCGTCAGGGCTGAGTGTGATCTTGAAATCAGACACGAGCTTCTCGGTCGGCATTGGCGCTTCCTCTTATACGAGCCTAAGGCTGAGCTGCCGCCGGTCGCCGATGTGTCGATCGACGAAGCCCTGCAGCTGTGCCGGCACCTCGGTCTGCTGCAGGTCGCAGCGGCGCTGGATTTCGCGGGCGACATCCTCAGAGACGTCCTCGGACCAGCGCTCGGCGGTGTTGAAGCCGATGACCCGAAGCGGGTCGGAATATTCGCCGGCCATCAGGTCCTGAATGACGGTCTCGAGGTCGGTCGCATCGAGGTCGGCTTCGCGCCAGGCCCGGCCGATCCGGCCGAAGTCGTCGGCGACCAAGTAGACGGTATGATCGGTCGAGGGGACGATCGAGGGAACCCAGCCGGTTCGACGCATACGCAACTCCACGCCAAAGCCCCAGTTCAAGATACGTGCCGGCGTGGCCATTGTCGAATCTCGGGCGCTCAGGCAGCCGCCGCGGGGTCTTCCTTCGAGGTTCCACGGGCCACGATCGTCAGCGCAACATCGGGCAACGGCCGCTGCAGCGCCTTCGCCTCGTCCCAAGGAGCGCGCATCCAGACATCACGCTCCTCATCGGTAGTCAGGATCACCGGCATCGCCTTAGGGTGGATCGGCGCCACGACGCCGTTCGGCTCGGTGGTCAGAAAGCCGTAGACCAGGTGCGGCCCCGCCACTGGCTTGGCCTTGGTGCCACGATCGCCGGCATACTCGGTCCAGATCCCAGCGAAGGCGGTCAGCGGCCGATCGTCGTCGAGCGCGAACCAGACGACGTCCTTCTTGCCGGTCGCCGGGTTCGGCTCCGGCGCGTACTCCGAGAAGCTGTTGAACGGCACCAGGCAGCGGCTCTCCGGCTTCAGCCATCGCTTCCAGTGCGGTGACTTGACGTTGCGGATGTTAGTCACCGGCGGCCCGCCGTACTGCGGCGGTGACGGCATGCCCCAGCGCATCAGCACCAGCTCGCGGCCGGCGCCACTGTCGCGCACGACGGGGGCCGGGTAATCGGGGAAGACGCTTGGCATCGCCGGCAGGTTGCCGACGTATCGGTTGACGAGCCGGAAAAGGTCAGCGATCGCCGCCTGGTTGGTCGTTATCGAGTAAAGGTTGCACATCAGGCGAACAGATCCTTCCCAGGCTGGAGCATCCTCACGAACGTTCCGCTTTCGTGGTACTCGAGCCAGCCCTGGTCCCTGGCGTACTGCAAGCCGGCCCAATATTCAGCCGGTGTCGCCTTATCCTGGTCGATCATCGGATAGTTGATCTTCTCGATGTAGATCCTGCCGTCCTGGATCGGCTCAAACGCTCGCGCGTGCTCCATGATCCGGCGCGCCGCTTTCTCGGGGTCGGAGTAGGGGCGATCGCCCTTCATCCTCATCGGCAAATTCCATCATTCTTCTGGGCAGCGTAGATGTGCCCGCGGTGCGCGTAACTCTCGTCTGGCTGCTGGCTATCAAAGGCCGCACCGCAGGGACAGCGCATCAGCGAAGATGGCTGTTGAGCAGACAGCTTTTCGCCGCGCTCCCACATCGCATATTTTCGCTCGGTCCAATCGCGCTGATGGCGCCAAGCCTCGAAGTCGGCCTCGGTGCGCGTCGGTAGCAACCGTCCCCATGCGATCTCGAATGCCGCGCGCGCATCCTCGAATGATGCCGCCGGGCCGCTGCTTTGCTGCCCCGGGTCGCAACCAGGATAGAAGCCGCAGGTCCAGCCCCATTGATCCGCGTCGGCTGGAACGCCGGCGCGCTGACCGATCCAGCCGACGTTGACGTCGCCATAAAAGACGTCCCAGCCCTCGCGGTGAGGGTCGGCGGAGGGACGGCGTGTCAACTCGGTCATGTTGCGTCTCCGATAGGCCGCCGCTGCCAGAGTTGAACGAGCTCGGCCGCCGGCCGCCTGCCGGCGCCGCTGCACTTCACACAGCGCAGTCGCCCCGCGAGATCGTGCACCATGGTCGACGGGACGTGGCGCAGCGCGGCCAGGTCGACCGCGCGCGGCGTCTTGCACCTCGAGCATCGGATCTCGAGCCACGGATAACCGGCATTGAGGGCCTGATCGATCGAGGGCGACGGATCGACCGGGCCGCCATCAGCCCACATCTTCTCGTTCCAGCTCTGGCAGAGTAGATCATCGGCTTCCCGGATCAGGGCCTCGCCCTCGGCGCGCTTTTCCTCCGATCGGCGGGCAAAGACCGTCGTCATGGCGCGGGCACGCGCCAATTCTTTGGTCAGCGCCTTCCGGTCACCTCCGGACAGTGGCGTGGGATGATGTTTTGGGGCCATCCCGGCATGATTGCGCCGAATCCGAGGTGAGTGAAGTCGCTAGGGCTTGTGGGTGTCGAGGCCCGCAGGCCAACGGTTTGGTCAAGACAGGGGCGATTTCGAGGGACTAAACAGGCAGATACTCGTCGAATCCGATATAAGCCGTGGTTGTTTTATGGCATTGGCATCGCCCGGCAGTAGCATCACGACCATGGGAAAGAGCAAGAGGCCCAGGACAAAACCAGCCGCGGCGAATGCTGCGATCCAACCGTCACAGCAGCAACCAACACCACCGCCCAAAGCGGAATTGGAATTAAGCGACGGCAAGGTCGCGAGAGGACGATGGCGCGCCCTATATCGACGGCTATTCCCTTGGGGAAGACGTCTCGTCGCTCTTGGGAAGGTTGCGAGCGCTCTATCAGCGGTTGGTGCATTTGTGCTGCTCGTCACGGCGCAGATACGCGTGCTGCCGAGCGTGGTCCTGGATCCACAAAATAGCTTTGGGACGCAATTGGCGATCGTCAACCAAGGACACGTTCCGGTCTTCGATTTACGCTTCTCGTGCAATTTCGACGGGACTTCGGGAGCAGGGAGCCTTTCGAATATTCACATTAATTTGGACACGCCGGTCACGTTACTCTGGCCGAACCAAACTGCGACCAGAAGCTGCATGGTCCAATCGACTCTCGACAACGCGAGGGTAGTTGTGACGCTCGATTATTGGTGGCCCGTACGGTTTTGGAGACACAGGCCATCGTTTCTCTTCACCCTTCGAAAGGGTTCGTCTGGGTACTTCCTTGTGCCAGACGCCGAGTAAACCGGAAGGCTCTCAAGATTTTTTTGATCGTGATCTCGCGGCCGATGTCGCACCCGTCCAGTTGGTTAAATCGCCCATGTCCTGAGCGAGTTAGCAGTTGCTCCTAATCCGCGTTCGAGAAGGCGGAACGAGCAGCACGCCCAGCAGTTGTGAGGAAGAGGGGCTTGACGGATTCCAGAAACTCTGTGCATACCGCTGCCCCATCGAAACCGCCGGCAAAATGATTTGCCTGCTCTGAGGACCGAAACCGTGTTGAGCCTACGCTCACATATCGTCGCGAAAGCCGCCGCCGCGCTGCCGTTTATTCGGCGGAGCGATTGGTCGTGCCTGTCCGTGACGGAACAAGGTCCGAGCTATATGCGCCCCGAAAATCTCGGGACATCCACGATAGCAAGAGCGTAACAGGCGGCGGGAATCCACCCTCCGCCACACCAGGCGGAGAGGGCAGATGGCCCGCACCAACACCACCACAGGACTCGAGAACCGCGCCAAGCAGAGGATCTTCTCCTCGCCGGTAGCGCTCGCCTTCGTGCGGACCGTTGTGGCCCGCCGCGGTGTGACCGAGGCCGAGGCCCGCAATATCTATCTCGATTACATCAACCGAGCTCAGCCGCATCGCCGCGGCGAGCGCACGGCTGCATGACTGATTTCGGAATACGGGACGATCGCCCCCGCAAGGACATAAGGCGATTTCGCTGACCGGTACCGGTCTCCTTCAGTGGGGCGGCAAACGGTGGTTTCAGGCAGCGAAGGTTTTCTATTTGGCCGGGCTCGTCCCGGTCGTTTGTGAATGTTTGCCGGCGTGGCGCAGTGGCAGCGCAGCGCACTCGTAACGCGAAGGTCGCCAGTTCAAATCTGGCCGCCGGCACCAGGTCAGCCCGCATAGCTCAGATGGAGAGCAGCCGCATTGTAGGCGGACGCGCGCAGACTCAAGCCCTGCTGCGGGCACCACTTCGCTGTCATAGCTCATCGGGTAGAGCGCGATCTTGGTAGGGTCGAGGCGCCAGGTTCGAGCCCTGGTGACAGCACCATCAATGCGGACGTGGCGGAACTTGGTAGACGCGCCGGTCTCAGGAACCGGTTCTTCGGAGTGTGGGTTCGATCCCCTCCGTCCGCACCATTACAACTGCCCCGGTGGCGGAATTCGGTAGACGCCGGCTGCTCAAAACAGTCTTCCTTGCAGGTTCGAATCCTGCTCGGGGCACCATCACGCTGAGCCCGGATAGACGCCGGTCGCGAGTTCGATCCGCAGCTTGAGCAGCCGCTTCTGTCGGCTGCGCAGCTGCTCCAAGAAGAACTCGCTGTCGAAGCCGGCACGGATCGTCTTGCGCCAGGTCAGGCAACCTTCGACCGCTGTCCGCCGGCTGATCCGGTATTGCTGGATCGCGGTCAGCGTGTTCCACCATCTGACGTACTCGGCCATCTCGCGCTCGAGCACGGCGTCGACCTGATCATCGGTGAGCTCGCAGAATTCCTCGAAGCGCTCTTCGAAATCGTCATCGTCGATCATGGTTTTGGTCCTCCTACTGGGTAATCGCGCCCGCGAGGCCAAACCGGAAAGGGTCGAGCAGCTTTATTTTCGGCCTCTATGGGAAAGCGTCCCGAGGCAGGAAAAAGCGGAAGTCACGCGCGCCTAGCTCAGCGGTAGAGCGCCTGTCCTACACACAGGATGTCGGCGGTTCGATCCCGTCGGCGCGCACCAATTCGCGTCCGTAGCTCAGTGGGAGAGCATCGCTATGACATGGCGAATGTCGGCCGTTCAATCCGGTCCGGACGCACCAACTCGTGCAACTTTTGCACAACTTCGATCACGCACGTTAGTCCGACCGGTGAGGGCCTCGCCTGATAAGCGAGTGGCAGTTGGTTCGATTCCAGCAGCGTGCACCAACAACGAGGAGGACGATCATGGTTGTTCTGACGACGCTGATGCAGCGCGTGCCGTCGGCGATCCTGCCGCCGGGCGTGCACCTCCTCTCGATCGAGAGCCAGGCGGCGCTGGCGCGCGCGAAGGCAAAGGCCGACGCGATCGTAGAGCGTCACACCAAACCGGAGCGGCTGGCCGCCGCACCCATCGATACGATGGACCGGTTACCGTAGCGACGAACGGCCCGGACTTTTAATCCGGCTGGCCTCACGGCCACATCGGGGGTTTGAGTCCCGCCCGGTCCACCATCACGGACCTGTGCCCCCAGCGCGGATTCTTAATCCGTCGGCGCAAGCCATCGTCGGTTCGAGTCCGAGCAAGTCCTCTGTCACTTGCGCGAGGCATGCGCGCGAGGCGGAAAAGCTGGTACAACCAGAGGGGGAGAATCGAAGGAGGGCGGTTAGGTGGATAGTTCGCAAGAAGACACGATGAAGCTACGAGAATATGAGCTCAAACTTGTGCAGGCATGGGCTGAACTCAAGTACCGCGTGGCCAACACGGTTGCGCTCGCAAACATCGGCGTGTTGGCCACCGCTGTTGCGTTTATGAAGGACAAGGGCACGGATTCCTCATCCCTTCTCGCGCTGGGGACTGGTACGTTCGGTTTGCTGAGCGCGGGTATCGCGCTGATAATCGTCTGGAGCAATTCTGAAGAAGCGATAAACCGGATCATCACCGGCGATAAGCCAGAAGAGCGATTGAAGATCTTGGCGGACAAACGGCTATCGACGATCTTCACCGTATTTATTACGGGCGCAGTAATCGGATTTGGGGGCGCTATTGCCTCGTTCACCGGTTATTCGCAAGCGATCTACGAGTGCAGCCAGAAAGGCAATCCTTGTAAATTGCGGAAGTGAAGCGGCTGGCGGCCGTGGCGAAACGGTAGACGCATTAGTCTGAGGGGCCGACGGGAAACCATGCTGGTTCGATTCCTGCCGGCCCACCATGAATCGATCTACATTCTCGGCGAGGACTCGCGTCTCCGCATTACGTCGTAAGACTGCACGCTGCAGTACCCATAGGCAAACGCGTCATCAGTATATGTCGCCTCACAACCATAGTGGATCTTGAGATGCCGCCGATTTGCATCCAGGAGATCGATGTACCCGGTGCCTTTCACTTCCTGCGTCACGCAATCTGCGGTGCCAGGAATCAAATCGCCTACGTCGGGAATGAAGTAGTCGGTATTGTCGATCGCCTTGCCGGGTACCGGGAAGGGTATTACTTTTCCTTTGTCGCACGACAAATGAAAATCTGCCCTGCACAAATATACCCCATCAGCCGGAGTGCAGTTCAGGACGCCGCGTGGTCGCTTCGTATTGGGCATGTCGGCGGCTAGTGCAGGCGCGATCGCTAACAAGGTCACAAGAAGAATGAAAATACGCATTTGGGCCTCCACGTTCTGATTGGACAGCCTTGCAACGCCAGGTAGCGTACCGCGATCCCAAAATTGCTTCTATTCTGACGGCGTGGACCAAGTGTCGCAGCTGACTGCCCCTGTACCCATCTGGGAAGGGACCGCACTGTCGATGCGGGAAGGCGAGTTCGATCCTCGTCAGGGGCGCCAGTTTGGCTAGACCGGTGTCCATTTTTGTTCACCGCCGTCGTCGTCTTCATCGATCCTGCCGACGATCCTGCATTCCTTCGTCGACCTCAGATAGACGGACCCGCAGTGGTGACAATGCATCGCCTCGCTGCCGATGCCGGTGAGAGTGTCTCCTGTCGAGTAGATCCGTCGCTGCTCAGCTGCCGACATTGTCTTCCAGAAATCAGGGCTCAGCGGTCTCTGCATGTAGCTTTTCCCCTTACATGCCGGGGATGGGCAGTCGTTCGAGGGCTTATTAGACATTGGGTACTCCTTACTGTCCTCAAATTAGCAATTTCCGGCGTGTGGCGCAGCCTGGTAGCGCATCTGCTTCGGGAGCAGGGGGCCGCAGGTTCAAATCCTGCCACGCCGACCAATTCGGGCGTCTAGCTCAGCGGTAGAGCCAGCCGCTCATAACGGCTCGGTCGTCGGTTCGAATCCGGCTGCGCCTACCACGGTAAATCATCCTCGCTTCTTCTTTGAAGCAAGAAACCGCAACGCAATCAAAGGGGGTCGACGATGTTTGCCGCAAGTCCGGCGCTGGTTCTCAACGCCGACTTCCAACCCTTAAGTTACTTTCCGCTGTCGCTGTTCGGTTGGGAAGACTCCGTCAAGGCAGTGGTGCGGGGATCTCACGTCGTCGTCGCGGAGTACGATCAAGTCATCCGGAGTCCGTCGACGACTATGCGGCTGCCGTCGGTCATCGCGCTGCGCGACTATGTCCGGCCGCCGGCTCGAGTCGCCTTCACGCGGTTTAACGTCTTTCTCCGCGATCGCTTCCGCTGCCAGTATTGCGGCGAGCAGCACCTCCGCGGCGAGCTCACGTTCGACCACGTCGTGCCGCGGGCGCTCGGCGGCAAGACCGAATGGACAAACATCGTTGCGGCATGCAGCCCGTGCAACATGCTCAAGGATCGGCAGATCTGGAAGCCGCTGAGGGCGCCGTTCGAGCCCAGCCAGCATGACCTGCTGGCGGCGCAGCGGCTCTTCCCGCCGAACTTCCTGCACGAGTCCTGGCAGGACTACCTGTACTGGGATGTCGAGCTCGAGAAATAAGCCAGCCGGCGGCGATTGCGATCACCGCCGGCGGTGCGTAGATTCTGATTTCCTGCAGCGGCCGCGGCGACGCGGACATTGGGCGGTGCCCGTTCCCTGAATGCGCGATGTGGTGGCAGTTTGCAGACGAGGCTTTTAAAAGCTGGACCGACCGCCATGAATGCCCAAGCCGCTGGCATCCGCTCCCGCGAAGGACAACGGTAAGCGAGGAGCCGGCAAGGACGGGCAGGGGCATGAAGAAATCTTGGGAAAAGGCCGTCTAGCAACCCTCGCGGGAGCCGTTCTGACGTCATCAACCTTCTTGCAAGGAACTCTGTCGGGTATAAATCCCGTCGTTCCCGGAGGCCGAGATGGCAATCTTCAACCTGTTCTCGAAAAGGCGAAAGGCCGAACGAGGCGTTCCCGCCGAAGTGTACACTTACGACAAGGTACCTGAAGGCCTTCGCGTCCAGATCATCCACATCTGGACCGATGCGATTGGCAATCCGGCAGTCAGTATCGAAGACAAGATCCGATCTACCTATCAGGATATTGTCGAGATACTGCGTCGTGAGTATCAAGTCTTTACTCTCACAAAGAACAACCGCACCCCTTATGATAGCCGCAACGCCTTCGGAGAGCTGTGCGAGTTCTTCTTGACGGAAGCGAACGTCGAGCGCGTCCTGGACGTAATTGAGATCACCGCCACCGTCATCGAGAACTACACTCGTCAATGGAATTATCTGAATCGTCGCAACGCTGAAGAAATCGCCGATGATGCAATTTCTGAGCTGAACGCTCGGTTCAAGGAGAATGCTGTCGGTTACGAGTATGCTGACGGAAAAATCATCCGCATCGACAATCAGCTAACGCACACAGAGATCGTGAAGCCTGCGCTACAACTCTTGCGGAATGCTCGTTACGCAAATGCCCAGAAAGAGTTCTTGGATGCGCATGAGAGCTACCGGCACGGTAAACATGCCGAGGCTCTGCTAAATTGTAACAAGGCTTTCGAAAGCACGATGAAAATTATGTGCGCGAAGCGAGGATGGGCAATTAGTGCCAATGCCACTGCAAGTGAACTCATCAGGGCCTGCTACGACAATGGCCTCATACCCAGCTTCTGGCAAACGCACTTCAACGGCCTCCGTAGCGTGTTGGAATCGGGCGTGCCAACCGCGAGAAATCGGTTAGGTGGCCACGGGGCGGGTGCTGCCCCCTCGGCTCAAATTCCGAAAGAACTGGTGGCTTACGTCCTTCATCTAACGGCCTCGACCATCCTTTTTCTGGCTGAGGCTGAGCAGAAGCTGCCCTGACGCCTCGCTCACCACATGCGTAGCAACCGTGAGGAAACTCGCCCTCCACGAGCAGGACCGCGACCGCATCTTGAGAGAGTTTGGCAACTAGGGTGCGTACTTACTCTCGTGCCTCCAAAAAAGACGTCCCCACTACAGGCGATAGGGGGACGCGCAGACGGGATCATTAGTTTTTCCCCTTAGCTCAGCGGAGTCAGAGCGCGGCCGTCCGAATGCCGAGGCCGCTGGTTCGAGTCCAGCAGGGGAAGCCACATTGGGCAGTCTAGTCGGAATGGTCTGACAGCGGTCTTGAAAACCGCGGCTCGCGAAAGCGATGGGGGTTCGATTCCTCGGCTGCCCGCCAATGACTCAGTTCGGCCATGAACGAAATTTAGTCGTCGGGCTAACGATGCCAAACGATCGCGCCAGGCCGGATGTACGTCTGCGCCGCAAAGGAGTTTGTACCCTTTGCACGATTATCGCGGGGTGGAGCAGCCCGGTAGCTCGTCAGGCTCATAACCTGAAGGCCGCACGTTCAAATCGTGCCCCCGCAACCAATCTGCCGCCGTTAGGGGCCGAGGCCAGAGTCACTGCTGTTGCGCAAGTCGAAACACTGCGAGATTGTCGTCGAATTTCCGCTTCACCAGTTCCCAAACCTTTGCGTCGCGCGGAAGTGAAAAGGCTGTTCCTTCCTCGCGAGTCAGAATTTCTTTGTATGATTGCGAAAGTGTTAGTCCAATGATTCGATTTGCTCTGTCGAAAAAAGAGTTGAACTTTCCGCCAAACGCGAAGAGGTCCTCCATTGTTACGTCGAGTGTCGATGGGAGCATCTGGTCGACGTAGAATTTGAATAGCTTCAGGCCGTAATATTTCAGACGGCTCACTTGCTTGAGGTCCTCGTTAGACTTTTGAAGCTTCTCCAGTTCAGCGACTATCTTGTCATACGCGTGTATGGCCAAGAGGGTCTCCTTGAATTGCTGCTCCGACCACATTTCGGTGATGTCTCCATCTACTCCGAAAGAGTAGCCGTACAGCCCGTTCTCTTCCGGCAATTGAAACAGCTTTGCTGGATCTGAAATCGGAATGCGTGGGTCGTGATACCAAGCATATCTTATTTTGCCGAGGTCTTGTAGTTTGAGGACCGACGTTGTCGAGTTGGCGCGAGGGTAGGGACGCTTTCTGCCGTATGCGATCTGAGCCATGTCTCCGCGTGGCTTTGTCGCTTTGAACTTAGATTCAAGCCAAAGTTGTATCGGATCGTTTGAGCGAAAGTCCGGCACCCGAAGGGTATTTTGCGTATTATTGGTCTTGATTAAGGAAGCCGCTATACCCTTCTCTCGGGTCGCATGCTTTACGGCCGTAAGTTTTACAAGAACTAGGTGGTGTGGACACTTATCGCAGCCATAGGACGATGGCAGCGAGAGTGACGACGGCCCGGTAATTCCGGGCGGTCTTTTCGAAGCGGGTTGCGACGCGTCGGAACTGCTTGAGCTTGCTGAAGCAGCATTCCACGAGATGGCGCTGGGCATAGAGATGTTTGTCGAGCGGATATTTGAGGGCTCGCGAGGGGTTGTTGGGGATGACGGCGAGCGCCTTTTTGGCGGCGATGTCTTGGCGCAAACGATCGGCGTCATAAGCCGTATCGGCGATGACGACCTCGGCGGGCAGCCCCTCGATTAATGCAGCGGCTTGTGGTGCATCGCCCTTCTGGCCCGCGGTGAGCGTGAACCGCACGGGGCATCCCAAGCCGCGTACGGCCATATGTATCTTCGTGCTCAGGCCGCCGCGCGAGCGCCCGATCGCTTGATCTTCAGACCCCCTTTTTTCGCCCCGGCGGCGTGCTGATGCGCCCGGACAATGGTGGAATCGACGATCAGATATTCGAAGTCCGGATCCTCGGACATCGCCTCGAAGATGCGGCACCAGACACCCTTGCGGCTCCATCGACTGAACCGCCGGAACACGCTGTTCCAATCTCCAAAAGCCTCCGGAAGATCACGCCAAGGAGAGCCCGTACGCACGATCCAAAGCACACCTTCCACAAACATCCGGTTGTCCCGCCCGGTCGAGCCCTTCTGATCGGGCCGGCCTATGATCAGCGGCGCCATGCGCTCCCAGGCCGCGTCGCTCAACACCAAACGCTCCATCACACCCAAGGCCGCCTCCCAAAAAGAAGCCTTGAATCTGATTTGCTCTCAAAAGGGAATCCTTAGAGTCCACACCACCTAGAGTGTCTTTCAATTTATCGACTATTGCGTGCTTGAGCGCGCCAACCGTCTGCGCTCCGTTCACGATCTGCAACTTCTGAATGACCAGTTTTCCTGTCTTGGGATTGAACTCGAAGTCTTCGCAAAGCGCGGATATGCCATTATTGAAATAGTAGAAATTTTGTGGCTCATCGGTAAGCGTCTTGTTGAGGCCAGTGTTGACCTCACCCTTGCGCCCTAAGAAACGTCTGATATTCCAATTGAAAAGACTATCTTTGTGATCCATGGCGATCTGCTTGAGAGCGTTGCCGCGGATCGCAAAGGTGAGATTGCGTAGTGTGCCGTCTGGTTGCATGAAATGATTTTCAGCTAGGGTCAGACTAATTGTATCGGGATATTTCTCCTCGATGCTTTTTACCGAAACAAATTCATCCCTCAGCCCTGAGATGTCCAAAACGTCGAACTTGACGTTTTGATTTTGGTTGTCCTTCGTGAATTTGTCGATCAGTGCGTCGGTTTTGTCTGACGACTCTCCGGAGCTTATAAAGATGAAGTGAATCAGGTAGCGCTGCTTGAGCCAATACTCGAACTCATTAGCTAGCTCCTCCAACTTCGGGTTGGTGGTCTTTCGCTGGGCTAGATACGTGCGGTCGCTCAATAGCTTATAGTTTGAAAAAAACGACTTCACGTCTCCTTCCGGGATTGGATCGGAGCCAGCAATTCTGGGATGCTTGCACTGGACGATATAGATCTCGTCCGTTTCCTTGCTTTCAAAAAAGATGTCGATCCCAGCGTCATCTCCTCGGATGATGCACAAGGAGGGATCGTTATCGGCCGCGGGATAGCGCTCGCTCAGCAAATTGAAGCACCAATTTTCAAAAGCCATCCCGCGTTGTTTAACGTTGTCGAAGCTCCATTTATTCTCAGCGCAAATTGTTTGGAGGGCGCTCCGCAGTTCATTCTTGAATGAGTCGATCTTCATGTTTGCCTTAGCGCTGGGTCTGCCGGTTGAGAGGGGTAACCTCCGGTGATCGTAAACATAAACTGTCGGTTATCGCCAGCCCTTGGGCTAGCGGCCCGGATCACGGAGCATCGTTCGGGGCCTTTGGGTGGGGGAGAGCCGGCATGAGTCCTGCCCGACGTAAGCACACTCTGGGTAACGCCAAGTCTGGGGACTGAGCGGGCCTGTAACGCCTGCGCCTATGCGCCTTCCTGGTTCGATTCCAGGGTTACCCACCAAATTCGCGGGTAAATGATTACGGTAGTCGGTGAGAGTGCCACTCTCACAGCCCGGGTTCGACTCCCGGTGCCCGCACCATCAACTTGCGCATTTGCGCAAACTCGCAAATTGCCCGGATAGCTCAGCGGTAGAGCGGCACGTTGAAGGCGTGCGCGTCAGTGGTTCGATTCCATTTCCGGGCACCATGACAAGGGAAACGCCGTTTCCGACAAGCGAAACGGCGGTTTTGTAAAGCAATTGGGGACGTAGCTCAGCGGCGAGAGCAGCTGTTTTGCAAGCAGTCGGTCCGGGGTTCGAGTCCCCGCGTCTCCACCATCGTCATTTCCCGATCCGCTAATGGCAAGCGACCCGGCTGTTAACCGGTTCATTCAGGTTCGAGTCCTGATCGGGGAGCCATTTCCAAGCAGCCATCGTCTAGTGGTCAGGATGCCCGGTTCTCAACCGGTCGACACGGGTTCGAGTCCCGTTGGCTGCGCCAATCCGAAGCGGGTGCGAGGAGGCGACACGGTGGAGAGTCGGTCAGTGCCGGCATCTTCTTCGGTCGCGCGCGGATCTGCGCAGCGCTGGACGTGATCTCGAGGCGGACCGGAGCGATCGGCCGGTCTGAGGCGAAGCGCGCCGCGCGCATCGAGACGAGAAGTCGAGGGGAAACCTCGGCGAGGCGAGAAATCATCTTCCGGTAGCTCAACTGGTGGAGCAGCGCGCTACGAACGCGAAGGTATGCAGATTCGAGTCCTGTCCGGAAGGCCAGTTATCAGCGTGTAGGGGAGCCTGGCCGTCCCTACCTGCCTTGGAAGCAGGGGATCGGTGGTTCGAATCCACCCGCGCTGACCATGTTGACGGGGATTAGCTTAGCCTGGCCCAAAGCGCCGCGCTCTGAACGCGGTATCGGCGGTTCAAATCCGTCATCCCCTGCCAATTTGGCCCCGTGGCGAAACAGGAACGCGGCGGTCTGCAAAACCGCTATGAGCCGGGGTAGCACCGGCCGGGGCTTCCATCATTGCACGATCGGTAGAACATCAGTGCGATATCCCGACCGAACGCCAGCAACCAGTTTTGCTGCCATCTCTGCCGGCAGGCCAAGCGAATATGTCCAGTCGGTGAAGGCTACAACGTGCTCCGCCGGCGTCATGTTGAAGGCGCCGTCGATGACGTCACGGCTCGGTGCGATCTTGCCGGCATATCCCTCGAGCCAATGCACGTTGGGAAACCCGCCGAGGTTCGTCGGACAGGCCGAGATCGGTTCACCGTAGCGGCGGGCTACAAACCCGGCCCTGCGAAACAGCATCTTTTCCGAGTGGAGTCGCTTTCCGGTCTCGGCGATGAAGCGCTTCAAGCGTTCACGGGCCGGTCCGCCGACTATGAAGAAGCGCTGATATGGCATACGCGCACTCAAACGCCAAAACCGAGGATTATTTTTCAGATCTTTTGCATGCCGACGAAAAGGGCGTATCCGTCAACGGGATAGGCGCGGGCCTTCTAAGCCCGGAATCGAGGTTCGAGTCCTCGTGCGCTCGCCACGATCAGCCGATCTCTGCCGCCAAATTGCGAGCCTTGTTCTGCGCGGCCTTCAACTGCCGCCCCATCAGGTGCGAGCCAACATGATCAAGGTATTCGATCAGGATCTGCGCCCCATGGTTCAGTTCGAAGACCGAGGCCGGCAGCGGCGCGATCTTCCAATCGCTTTTCAGCGTGAGAAAATAGGATTCGAGAGGTCCGCGAAGGTGCTCGACATTCTCGGGCCAGGTGCTTCTGAAGCCACCTTGGCTTTGCCGCACGCTCTCTGCCATGCCGCGCAGCGAGCGCCCTAGGTTTGTGAGTTCGCCACCTTGCTCATTCGCCAGCCGGCGCAGGACCCGATCGGCCCAAAGACCGATCGACAGACCAAACAGGAACGCGAGGAGTGGATAGAACCAGTGCGACTGGGCTAGGCCGGCCACTACGGAGACGAGCCACGCAACCCCTTGGTCCGGATGATCGAAGTACCCGTTTCGCTCCATCCACCGCTTCAACAGTTCGGCTGCGGACGGGCCGATGAGTACGGAGAACCAACCGATGATGGGAGCCCACCCCGCCGCTTTCCTACGCCACTGCCACACGCAAAAGACCCCGTTTGGAAAGCTCGGATCGTAGCTGCTCGGCAGGCCTGCATCAACGGTCGCCTAGCTCAACTGGACAGAGCGCCGCGTTCCTACCGCGGAGGTTGCCGGTTCGAGTCCGGCGGCGATCGCCATGCATGAAAATGCCCGCTCCTGGTGCGGCCAAGAGCGGGCGTGCGTCCCGAGCGACTGCGACAGACCCTCCCTCGGGGCGCGCGCGCAATTAGGGACAGGCGAGGCCGGCGGTCAATCCGGAGATCTGCGGAGCTCGGTGCTTCCGATCGGTGTTCCGTCGCGCAGCCAGAAGCGCGCGCGATCGCCGACGATCTCAGGGCGCTGCCCGGTCCAGCGGTGCCAGCGACCATCAATGTCGGCCTCGAAGGTGTAGCTCGCCTGGGCCGACACTTCGCTGGCTGGACCCTCAACGTATCCGTCCGCCGTGATCCTTCCGGCGACGGGGTCAGCAAGGGATCTGTGCAGGATTTCCATGATCGTTTCCAATTGGAGAGGTGGCCGAGCGGTAAGGCAGCGCTTTGCTAAGGCGCCGAGTCCTTCGGGACGCGCAGGTTCGATCCCTGTCCTCTCCGCCACTAATAGAGGCAGTGCTGCTCGGGATTGGCTAATGCGTTGCGCGCCGCCGCCGCGAATGTCGGTCCCTCGGCGGCCTTGCCGATGTCGTAGCGATCGGTGGGCGTACCGAAACCAACCCGCCAGTTTGTCGTGAAGCGCAGGATGGTCAGGTGGCCGTCTCGCAGGGACCTTGCTTTGTCTTCGAGCAGGGACATCAGCTGAGAGTTCTCGTCCATTTCATACTCCTTACGCGGGTTTGGGTCATAGGCTGATCACCTGGTTTCCACCCAGGCTAAGTCGGTTCGAGTCCGGCAGCCCGCACCAATCACCAAGGAAACCCCGAGGAGACTGAAATCTCCCCGGGGGCCCTCCACTCGAGTGCCGGCCGCCGCGGTAACAACGTTCCGGCGATCGGCATCCTACCCGCGGAAATTGTGGGCGGCAAACGGCCTGCCATCGCCTGGTGGAAAGGGTACGGCGCTTTCAACGCTGGACATCGCGGGTTCGACTCCCGTTGGCAGGACCAATCATGGGCGCGTAGCCAAGTTGGTAAGGCATCGGATTTTGATTCCGACATCCACAGGTTCGAGTCCTGTCGCGCCTGCCATCATCGGACATCCTCGATCTGTTCGTATCTAGTGCGCACGGACCATGCCTTCTCACATCGCTCACACCTTGCAGCGAATTGGACTCGGTTCGGATCGCCGCGGTCGGTTCGCTTGCCGTCCCTGTCATAGGTGGGCCCGGGCCACCCCATGCAGGTTTCTTCGCCACGCCTGATCTTGATGGAGCAGTCTCGCCGCGGGCAAAGCATAGTGACAGCGATCGCGATGTCTGATTCCACGGCCGGCTTCACGTCATCCGGGGGAATGAGATAGTTGAGCGGCTGAAGCGCGCGCTCCAAAGCGCGAAGTTGATCGAAATATCGATCATGACCAACGCTGTTCACGGCACCGCTCTCGATCATTGCGACACGGAAGGCTTCCGCAGTTGCGAGCAGGTCGGTCAATTGGCGGTCTTTGTCTATCGGACGCGGCATTTCGTGAATTCCTTCCTTTCGCAGGCCCTCGGTCGGGTAGGGGCTGCCTCTCATAAGGGCGGCTAGGCTGGTTCAACCCCAGTGCCTGCGACCACTTCCTCGAAACCTCGAACTCCACGCCAAAACTCGATCGGCCGATCATCGGAGTAGACGGCGATCTCGCGGTTTCCGTCCGCGTTAATCAGGGTGCGAAACAGCGCGGTTTCGATCTTCGAATGGACGAGCTCGGAGGGTTCAAAGGGACGGGCGTTGATGAGCAACTGATCCATGCGGCAAATCGGATAGCGCTCGCCGTTACGCATTTCGTGCGGGACGGTGAGATAGCCGAGGATCTTGTCCGGCTCGCAGCAGCAGCGGACGAGATACCTCACGGCAGCACCGTCTCGCGGGTCTCGATCTCGGCGACGACGTAGTTCGGATTGCGCCGACCGAGCTCATTCACGGTCTCAAGGCGGACGTGCAGGCCTTCGCTGCCGGCATCGCTCAGCGCGCTGTTGAGCGCCGTGACAGCATCCATCACCTTCCGCGATGCCGCCTTCTGTTCTGGTGTTGCCATCTCAATCTCTCCTGACTTTGTTCAATGGTAGGACGCTCGGCCGTGGACCGGGAGACGCGGTGTTCGATTCACCCAGTCAGGACCATCAGATCCCTTCGCCGGCGCCGAGCTGCGTGAAGATGTCCCGATATGCAGCGCCGATCTTGGGGTCCTCGCCGGGCGCGACATAGCCGCTGTACGTGAACGTCGGCTGCCGGAAGGGCAGGCCGAGCGCCGCGCACCAGCACCGCCAATCGTAGCCGCCGGCGTCTTCGCAGATGTCCTGGCCGTAGCGGACCTGCTCCCAGAACACGCGGCTCATCTCGGCGGTGTAGGGGCCGCGGCCGATCGCGGCGAGGGCGCCGTCGACCAGCTGGTCGTCACGGCGAGCACGAAATTGCCACCACCTGGCGCGCGCCCGCGGGATGCATGGCCAGCCGTGGACGGTGCAGCCGAAGTATTTCTCCAACGCCTCGAAGGTCTCTTCATCCGTCATTGCTGTCTCCATGGGGAATTAGAGGTTCAATCGGCGAGTAAATCGGCGGGCGCTGGGCGCGGCATGGTCTCCAAAACCATTGCAGGTTGGTTCGACTCTAGCCGCCGGTGCCGGCCTCGATCCCCGAGAGAGTGATGTAGTTTCCGATGGCAGTTCGAGCAAAGCACCTTGCATTTCGCCATCTCGCTCTTGATCCGGGCGATCGACCATCCGTCGGTGATTGCTTGCGAAACGCCGATATCTTTCCCATCCGGCTCAAGATGGTGAAAGTCTAAAGTCGCCGGGTGATCCTCGGGACATTCCGAGCACTTCAGCCCTCGCTTGAACTCTTCCAACCATTCCTTGATGCGGCTTTTCTGCTCGGCGCGTTTTGCCTTCGCAAAGTCCTTGTTGCGATGGTACCACTCGCGCCGATAGCGCCGCATGTTCTCGACGTCGTTATACGCCACTGGGTTCGATTCCTACCGCTCCTGCCAATTCCGCCCTCATCGGCGGGATCTCGACCAGCGTCAGCGCGGTCCAGTTCCAGTCATTTCGCTGGCGGACCGCGATCGCGACAGGCTGGTTCTTGTGCCAGAGCGTCGTGACGTTGGTGTCCTTCACTCGCTCCTGCGTGATCTCCGACCCGGGCTTTCCCTTGAGGTCGAGCTTCTTGACGACCGCCTCCAGCCACATCTGTTCGATGTTGCCGGCCTCGAGCTCGTCCATCGTGATCATCTGCTGCGGGTTGGTCATCGCTGCAGGGCGCTCCGTTCGCTTTCGTCTTCCCAATTCTTGATCCGTTGGATGGCAGCGATCGCTCGCTTGCTAAGCTTGGGGGCCTTGATCGGCTGCGAAGCGAATTTATCCGGGGGATTCATGTCTCCATCCTTGGTCAAAGCTTCGGTTGAGCGGAGAGCTCGACTTCCGCCGCGAGCAGCGACGCCCAGGCCTGTTCGAGCAGCGGCGACGGCGCATTCGTCAGGATCTCGAGGGTCGCGCGCTTCTCCGGCAGATAGACCTTCGCGAAGCCGGGATTGTGCTTCGAGATCGCAGACGTGTTGCTGATGAGATCGGCGCACTTGATGCCCTGTGTTTCGGCCGACGCGCGCGCCAAACGTTGGCGATCGATATCCTTCCGCATCTCCCGATTCAGCGCCGGCGTCGGCGGCATATCGGTGAGCGCCATAACCATTACTGACACTGGCTGCCCGAAACGCTCCACGAGCTCGCTCTCAAGAACGTCCTGATCTTCGACGACATCATGCAGCCATGCCGCGGCGATCGCGCTTCCCGACAGGCCGGCGCGCTCCACAATGCCGGCGACTTCCTCGAGGTGCACGAAGTACGGTTCGCCGGTGTAGCTCCGTTTCTGCAGTGCGTGCTTCTCCCGCGCGAATTCGCGGGCCATTTCGATCAAGTTCATTTTCCCTCCGCTGCCCGCCGCTGCCCCTGAGCAGCCAAATATTCGCGGGCCAAAGACCTGGACGCTTCGTCGCCAGGCAACTCCCCCATATCAATCATCCTGTTCCGCCAGCCGTGCCAATAGGAACGGCCGCGGTTCGGTCCCGGCTCGGGATCTCCGCGCTCGGCCGAACGATAGCCTTCGATCATCTGTCCCTCATCGAGCGTCTCAAGGTCGGCGAGGGTGCTGACCGGCGCGAACTTCATCGGGCTGCCGGAACGTGGCCAGCAGCGCGCAGTTCGCGACGCGCGATGTCGCGGGCATCGTCCTGCTTTATGCCGTTGCCATGAGGTGTCCACTTCGGTTTTGATCCGACGCCGTCGTAGACGAAACCGTCGTAAATCTCCTTCGCTCGAGTCTCGACAGGCTCATATCGGCGGTTGTCGTTCGCGTCCCATACCGGAACATAGGGCGCGGTTGCCTTCTCCAACTGACGGGACAGCCAGCGGATGCGGTCCTTCGCGATCGTCAGATTGTTGATGCCGGGGTCGAGGAAGACCGCGTTGGCCACCTCGTCGTCGGTGAGGTCGCCGCCGGCCAGTTGCGCGCGGTCGCAGTCGTATCGGTCGCCGTGCGGATCCGGCTTGCCTTCGGCTCGCCAGCGCGCGCCCGGTGTCCGCTTCTCTGCGGTCGCACCTGGAGCGCGAACAGATGGCAGGTCCATAATCTTGCAGGCAGCGGTGCGAGCAAGATGCCGGAGGTGATGACCGGCGCGCTCGGGCTTCTTCAGGTCGAGTACATCGACCAAAACAATCCGCTCGATATCCTCAATAGGGTCCGAACGATCGCATCCTGGCGTGTGCGGCTCGTCCTCGTCCGCGCAATCCTTGCCGCAGCTCGGGCACTCAAAGAACGGGCCCGGGTTCTCTGCCAACGCGGCGTCGACGCGCCTCAGCACCGGTCCGTAGATCGGATTTTCAGGACCCGGCTCGAAGCCCCATGCCCGCACGAAAGCGCCGCGCAATTCGACCAGCGCCTGCCGCAGCGGCACCATCTGCGCGAGGTGCCCTTGCTCGCGCCCGTCGGGCGACGACCAGATGACCAGGCTGTGCGGGATCGAGGCGTCAAGCTTGATCCGGTCGTTGACGACGTGTTCGAGCGAGAGCGACAGCCCGCGCGCGCGGCAGCGGTCATCGGTCTGGTCGATGAAGTAGGCGCCGTAGACCGGCAGGTTCTGGTCGAGCGTCAGGAGATCGTTCACCAGGTCGGACACCAGCTTGATAGGGCCAATCCAGCGGCGCTCCTCCCATTGCTTCAGCACCGCGGAGATCTCGCCGGAGAATTTCAGCGACAGATCGTTCCCGGGCTGGCAATTGATGTCGAGGTAGTCCCGGAGACGCAGCAGGAGGTCATAGAGCGGCGAGTCAGTCGTGGTCATGGGTTTGGACGTCCTTCATTTCGAAGACGGTTGTGAACGCGTAGCCGACCGCGCCGCCGAGGGCGGGAATGCCGACCGAGAGGATTACGATGATGAGGAGCACGGCGCCGACGGTCGCGAGGATGCCGGCGGGCTGGAACCACGTTTTGGCGAGGCAGTACGCCGCGATGAGCAGAAGGATGCCGCCGGACCAGGCCAGCGATTGGGTCGTCATTTGGATGCCTTCCTGCTGGTGATGGTCTTCATAGGCCGAGTTCCTCGGGCGACCGGCCGACCCGGATCCAGTCCCGGCGGAGCGCCTCGACCGGCTGGACGAAAGGATGGCTGGCGCGCGGCTCAAGCTGCCGGCGGGTCCAGTCGAAGGCCTGGCCGCGGACGACGGTGACGGCGTGAAAGAAGAGCGGGTCGCGCGCCGGGTAGTCGTCGACACGGTCGAGGAAGTACCGACGGGAGCCGAGCAGGTAGGCGACGCGGGCCCCTGGCACGGAATCGGCGAAGAGCCCGGCGGCCCAGCAGCAGCGGCCGGCGGCGCCGTCAGGTGTCCGGAGTTCCGGGAAGCGGCGGTCGAAGGTGGAGACGAGACGAGGGAGGGTTGCGATCACCGCTGACCCTCCACAAAGATCGATCGCAGAGGGGATGGACAGAGAACGGAGAGGCCTCTAAAGAGGGGCCAACCGAGCGCGCGATTGCAAGACACTCCTATGATCTTGCAAGAAAGTCTGAAAAAGACGTTTGAAATCAACCGCTTCGTTGGGGAATGGTGTAACGGTAGCACAACAGACTCTGACTCTGTTTGTCTTGGTTCGAATCCAGGTTCCCCAGCCAATCCGCCTCGGTGGCGTGATCATCCTCTCAAATCCCGACGAGATAGCCGGCTGCAGCTGCCGACGGAGGACCAGTCGTATGTGTGCCATCACGGCAGGGTGGATTGGTCCGGCGTAATCCACCATGGTCTCGCGCGTGTGGTCCGGCTCGTTGCAACAGAGGTTTAGGCTGATGGACGAAATTCTCTATGCCCGCGAAGCGTCGATCGGCGTCGATGAGTTCATCGAGGTGCTGCGGCAGTCGGGCCTCGGCGAGCGGCGACCGCTGGCGGATACCGACCGGATGGAGCGCATGATCGCCAATGCGAATCTGATCGTGACGGCGCGGAAGGCGGGCAAGCTGGTCGGCGTGTCGCGCGCGCTGACCGATTTCGCCTATTGCTGCTATTTGTCGGACCTTGCGGTCGATCGCGGATACCAGGGACATGGCATCGGCAAGCGTCTGATCGCGGAAACGCGGCGCCTCGCCGGACCTGAATCGATGTGCCTGCTGTTGTCGGCGCCTGACTCGATCGGGTTCTACAAGACCATCGGCATGCCGCAGCCGGACAACGCGTTCCTCTACAAGCGGGAGCGATAGCGGACGGCTACGCTGCGCGGCGCTATTTGATCTTGTCGTAGACCGTCGCGAAGTCGGCAAGCGGCATCGGGATAGAGATGGTTTCCTTGCCGAGATTCTGGAACGACACTTTGAGCTGCTTACCCGATTTCAGCTGGGTCAGGACATCGGCGGCGATCGGCGTATTGATGTAGCAGCCGCGCGCCTCGCACGTCTGGATCGGCACGTCGACGGCCTTGCCGTCGTCGACCTGCAGCTTGGCGCCGACCGGCAGGTTCAATCCGAGTGGAAGCTGGATCAGCGCCACCGGCGTGCGGGTGTCGCCGGGAACGCGGATATTGACCAGCACGATGAGCTGGCCGGTCTTGGTGAGCACCGCGGTCTGTTCCATCGCGCATTCGAGCGAAGCGTCGCGGCTCGCACTGGTGCAGCGCGCAATCCAGCCGGAATTGTTGGGGGCTGCTGTATCACCCTGAGGAGCCGCGGGCGCAGCTGCCGGAGCGGGCGCGTTCTTGCTCTTGGCCGTCTGGGCGTGGCCAGAGTGGGCCATGCCGAACGCGGTCAGCAGGACGAAGAGCGACTTGGCGACAATCTTCACGGTACCGGCTCCGAAATGAACATCTTTCGGATGTGCCGGGATGCCAGCAAAGTCAAGTCACTCGGCGGCCTCCTTGACCGATCCATGCTCGTCGTCGTCAGCATCGTGGTCGGTGCGCGGCGAGCGGCCCCAGGTCGCAAACGCATTCGAGAGCCTGTCGAGATAGAGGTAGACGACCGGCGTCGTGAACAGCGTCAGCGCCTGGCTGACGATCAGGCCGCCGACCATGGCGTAGCCGAGCGGCTGGCGGATTTCCGAACCGGTGCCGGTCCCTAACATCAGCGGCACGCCGCCGAGCAAGGCGGCCATCGTCGTCATCATGATCGGGCGGAAGCGGAGCAGGGCGGCTTGGCGGATCGCCGCGACAGGCTCCATGTGCTGGTCGCGCTCGGCCGCGATCGCGAAGTCGACCATCATGATGCCGTTCTTCTTCACGATGCCGATCAAAAGGATGATGCCGATCAGCGCGATCAGCGAGAAGTCGAAGCCGGCCGCCATCAGGATCGCGAGCGCGCCGACGCCGGCCGACGGCAGCGTCGACAGAATCGTGATCGGGTGGATGTAGCTCTCGTAGAGAATGCCGAGGATCAGGTAGACGACCACGAGCGCCGCGAGGATCAACAGCGGCACGGTCGACAACGATTGCTGGAACGCCTGCGCGGTGCCTTGGAAGCTCGAGCTCAGTGTCGGCGGCGCGCCGAGGTCGACCATCGCCTTCTGCACCGCTTCCGTCGCCTGGCCGAGCGCAACACCCTGCGCCAAGTTGAACGAGATGGTGATCGCCGGGAACTGGCCCTGATGGCTGATCGAGAGCGGCCGTACCGGCACGCTGGTCCAGGTCGCGAAGGTCGAGATCGGCACCTGTTCGCCGGTCAGCGGCGACTTGATGTAGATCTTGTTCAGCGTGTCGATCGCGCCCTGGAGCTCCGGCAACACCTCGAGGATGACGTGGTAGCTGTTGAGCTGGGTGAAGTACTGCGTCACCTGGCGCTGGCCGAACGCGTCATAGAGCGTGTCGTCGATCAGCTGCGGCTGGATGCCATAGCGCGAGGCGGTGTCGCGGTTGATCTTCAATTCGAGCGTGGTGCCGTTGGTCTGCTGGTCGGTGGCGACGTCGCGCAGCTGCGGCAGCGTTTGCATCTTGCCGAGAATCTTCGGCGCCCATTCGTTCAATTCGGCGAGGTTGGCATCCTGCAGCGTGAATTCGAACTGGGTGCGGGTCGGGCGGCCGCCGAGGCGGACGTCCTGCGCCGCCTGCATGAACAGCCGGGCACCCTCGACCTTCTCCAGCTTCGGCCGCAGCCGGGCGATGACCTGCTGCGCGTTGGCGTCGCGATCCTTCAGCGGCTTCAGCGTGATGTACATCGCGCCGTTGTTGCCGGCGCGGCCGCTGCCGCCGATCGCCATCGCCACCGTCGCCACCGCGGGATCCTGCTGCACGATCTTGCCGAGTTCCTCCTGCTTCCGCTTCATGTCGGCGAAGGAGATGTCCTGGTTGGCTTCCGAGGTCGCGGTGATCAGGCCGACGTCCTGCTGCGGGAAGAAGCCCTTCGGGATGACGACGAACAGGTAGACTGACAGCGCCAGCGTCCCGAAGAAGATCATCAGCGTCGTGAACTTCCAGCGCAATGCGAGGTCGAGCACGCTCTGATAGCCGCGCAGCATGGCGTCGAAGCCGCGCTCGCTGAGCTGGTAGAACCGACCGTGCTTCTCGTCATTGTGGGCGCGCAGGAAGCGCGAGGCCATCATCGGGGTCAGCGTCAGCGACACGAACATCGAGACGAAGATGGTCATCGCGAGCACGACCGCGAATTCGCGGAACAGGCGGCCGATGATGCCGCCCATCAGGAGCAGCGGGATCAGCACCGCGACCAGTGAGATGCTGATCGAAACGATGGTGAAGCCGATTTCCTGCGAGCCCTTGAAGGCGGCAGCCATCGGCTTCTCGCCCTCTTCGATGTAGCGGCTGATGTTCTCCAGCATCACGATGGCGTCGTCGACCACGAAGCCGACCGCGATCGTCAGCGCCATCAGCGACAGATTGTCGAGCGTGTAGCCGAACACCCACATCAGCGCGCAGGCGCCGAGCAGCGCCAATGGCACCGTGACCGTCGGGATCACGGTCGCCCAGAAACTGCGCAGGAAGACGAAGATCACCATCACGACCAGGAAGATGGTCAGCAGCAGGGTGAACTGGACGTCCTCGACCGCCGCGCGGATCGTGGTGGTGCGGTCGCTGATCACGTCGATCTTGATCGCCGGCGGGATCGCGGCGACCAGTCGGGGCAGCGCCGCCTTGATCTTGTCGACGGTGTCGATGACGTTGGCGCCGGGCTGCTTGAAGATGACCAGGAATACGCCGCGCTTGCCGTTGGCCCAGGCGGCCTGCTTGGCGTCCTCGGGCCCGGTGACGGCCTGGCCGATATCACGGATCCGCAGCGGCCCGCCGTTGCGGTAGGCGATGATGACGTCGTTCCACGGGCTCGCCGTGAGCAGCTGGTCGTTGGCGTAGATGGTATAGGCGCGGGTGGCGCCGTCGATGTTGCCCTTCGGACTGTCGACGGTGGCGATGTTGATCGCAGCGCGGACGTCCTCCAGCGACAGGCCCTTGGCGACGAGCTTGGCGGGGTCGATCTGGACGCGAACCGACGGCTTCTGCTGGCCGCCGATGATGACCTGCGCAACGCCCGAGATCTGGCTGATCTGCTGCGCCAGCTGGGCGTCGACGGCATCGCTGACCGTCGTCAGCGGCAGCGTGTCCGATGTCGCCGACAGCAGCATGATCGGCGAGTCCGCCGGGTTGACCTTGCGGTAGGTCGGCGGCGAGGGAAGGGTTTTCGGCAACTGGCCGCTGGCCGCGTTGATGGCGGCCTGCACGTCGTTGGCGGCGCCGTCGATGCTGCGGTTGAGGTCGAACTGGATGGTGACCGCCGCCGTGCCGAGATAGCTGGTCGAGGTCATCTGCGCGATGCCGGGGATCTGCGCGAACTGGCGTTCCAGCGGCTGGGCGACCGATGTCGCCATCGTTTCCGGGCTGGCGCCGGGCAGGGTCGCAGTGATCTGGATGGTGGGGAAGTCGACCTGCGGCAGCGGCGCGACCGGCAGCAGGGGATAGGCGACGAGACCGACGAACAGGATGCCCGCCATCAGCAGCGAGGTGCCGATGGGGAAACGAATGAATGGTGCGGAAATTCCGGCGCCGACGCTCATTCCTGCGCAACCTTCGACTGGGACGGATCCGAGCTCGCCACTGCCGTTGTCACCGGGGTTCCCGGCGAGACCTTGTACTGCCCCGCGGTGATCACCTGCTGTCCGGGCGACAGGCCCTCGTCGATCACCGACTTGCCGTCGATCGACTGGCTGACCTTGATCTTGCGAAGCTCGGCCTTGTTCTCCTGATTGACTGAATACGCGTAGAGGCCATCGGTGCCATGCTGCACCGCGTCATCCGGGACGACGGTGGCATCCTTCAAGGTCCTGACCAGAAGGCGGGTCGAGACCGACTGGCCCGGCCACAGCGCGTGGTCCTTGTTATCAAACACCGCCTTCAGCCGGACAGTCCCGCTTGACGTGTCGACCTGATTGTTGATCAGCGCCAGGGTTCCCGTGGATAGCACCCGCTTGCCGTCGGTGGTCAGGGCAATGGTCTTGGGCGGCGCCACGGCCAGCGCCGCCTTGATGTCCGGCAGCTGGTCTTCCGGCGCGGTGAAGATCACCGTGATCGGCTCGATCTGGGTGATCGTGACAATGCCGGTCTGGGCCGAGGCATTGACGATGTTGCCGATATCGACCAGTCGCAGGCCGACAATCCCGTCTATCGGGGATTTGACGGTCGTGTAGTCCACCTGGGTCTGGGCGTTGAAGATGGCGGCCTCGTCAGCCGAGATCTGGGCGGTCAGCTGCGCCACCGTGGAGCGCTGGGTGTCGAGCTGCTGGCGTGTCGCGAACTCGCCGAGCCTGGTGGTGCGCTGCAGGTCGAGATTGGCGTTGGCGAGATTGGCTTCGTCCTGGGCCTTCTTGGCCTTGGCCTGGTCGAGCGTCGCCTGATAGGGCCGCGGATCGATCTCGACCAGCGTGTCACCGGCCTTGACGAACTGGCCTTCCTTGAAAGCGATCCTGGTGATCTGACCGTCGACCCGGGTGCGGACCTGGACCGTGTTGAACGCCTGCACGGTGCCGAGGCCGGTGAGATAGACAGGGAAGTCGGCTTTCTCGACCGGCGAGATCTTGACCGGAACGGCCGGGCGTTGGGCGGATCGCTTCTGCGCGGCTTCGATCGCCTGCTGGTTGCTAGTGTGTTTCTGCCAGCCGAAATAACCGGCGGCGCCGACCGCAGCGATCACTAAAACCCAACCGATGGTGCGTGACTTTGACATGCGGACTCTTGGGTTCGACGTAACAATAAAGGCTGATCGAAACGGTTCACAGAGCTTGCGGATATAATATGCGTGCACTTAATGTGTAAACACACCAAGGCTTGAGAATCCTAAACATTTGGAAAGGTTTAGGTCAGAAACGAGCAGAAACAATTCGCCTGGGAAACGCACCGAGGACCCCTATGTCGCTCGATCTCAAACGCCAGTTTATCGCGCAGCTCGTCGAGAGTTCCCGGCTGCTGCGCAATTATATCGATCATCGCGCCAAGGCGCGAGGCACCACGCGTGCGCAATGGATCGTGCTGTTCCGCCTGCGCGAGCAGGAGGGACTGTCCCAGGTCGATCTCGCCGACGTCCTCGAATTGCAGCCGATCTCGCTGGTGCGGCTGCTCGACCGCCTCGTCGAGCATGGCCTGCTCGAACGCCGTCCCGATCCCAGGGATCGCCGTGCCAATCGCCTGTTCCTGACCAGGAGCGGGCGCCGCCTCGTCGACGATCTCGACAGCCTGCGCGACGCGATCGCCGGCGATGTGCTGCGCGACGTCTCGGACAAGCATGTCGAAAGCGGCCTCGCCACGCTGCGCGAGGTCAAGGATCGCATCAAGGCGCTCGGCGAGGAGGCGGAGCGCATCGCTGCGAAATAGCGCATCTCATCGTGCGCAGATTCCTTCGCTCCATCCATTCACCCGTTGCAGCGTGCGCGAGCCGGTTGAATCGTCGCGGGATGTCGTCCATATCGCGCAGCGACGATGCGAGAGGACGAGGGCTGCGATGGATGAGTTGAACGGGCGCATGATGGCATGCCAGATCCTGGTTACAGGATTGATCGCGCGCGTCGCCAACGAGCAGCGCGACCCGCTGCGCTTTCTCACCGACTTCCGCGACGAGATCAAAGCGGTCGTCAACGGCGTCAACATCGCCGGCCTTGAGAACAGCGACCGCGTGCGGCAGGTCGCGCAGCGGACGATCGACGAACTGTTTTCGCTGATGAAGCCGCCAAGCGCCGAGTAATCGCGTGGTCGCATGGACAGCGCCCGCACGCGGCAGCCAATGACGGGCGGCATCGATTTAGAACGATTATTAGAACACTTAAAAACTACAGTTTAGAACGATTTCAAACCGTAGATTAGAATCGCTTTGAATTGGGGCGATTCAAGCCGACTGTTGCGCTCGTCGCATTGATAAAAAAGGTCACGCTCGATAACCGATGGAGACAGTTCGTCGCAGCTTCATTTCGCGAACGAGCTGATTTTTCTGGGGCGAGCAAGACATGAGCAATGTGAAGGCGCCGAGATCGCTGCGCTTTGATGCAGCGATCGGTTCGGCTGATGACACCGGTTATTCCGTCACGAAGGTCTCCGCAGTCGCGAGCCTGATCGCGGTGGCGTCGTTTTCGGGGGCTGAAGCGCAGCAATCCAACCTGCCGCCGGTGAATGTCGATGCCCCGGTCGCTCGCCCGCGGCCCGTGACGTCAAGGCCCACTGCGGACCAGGTCCGCGCCCGCAACGCGCTGCGTCGCGCCGCGCGACGTAACAACCAGCAGGCACAGCAGGCGCCGGTGCCGTTTCCCAACGCCGGCGGTCTTCCCGCCGACCGCGATCCGTACGCGGATCCGGCCGCGCCGTACAAGGGCGACCGTTTGCAGTCGTCCGGGAAATATCCCGAGCCGATCCTGAACACGCCGAAATCGGTCACGGTGCTGACCAAGGACGTGCTCGAAGACAAGAACGCCACATCGCTGAAGTCGGCGATCCTGTCGACCGCCGGCGTCACGCTCGGCACGGGCGAGGGCGGCAATGCCTTCGGCGACCGCTTCTTCATCCGCGGTTTCGATGCGCGCAACGACATCTTCATCGACGGCGTGCGCGACTCCGGCGTCAGCGTCCGCGAGAACTTCTTCACCGAGCAGGTCGAGATCCTGCGCGGCCCGGGCTCGTCCTTTGCCGGCCGCGGCACCACCGGCGGCGCGATCAACATCGTCACCAAGCAGGCGACGACGCAGAACAGCTTCTACAACATGGACACCACGTTCGGCACCGATCGCACCAAGCGCGTGACGCTCGACGTCAACCAGGTGATCAGCCCGACACTGGCGATCCGCGCCGGCGGCCTGTTCCAGGATGCCGGCGTCGCCGGCCGCAGCTACGTCACCGACGACCGCAACGGCGCGTTCGTCGCCGGCTCGTGGAAGCCGGTCGATGCGGTGAAGATCACCGGCAACTACATCCACACCGAACTGACCGGACTCCCGGATTTCGGCGTGCCGTACTATCGGCCGAGCACCGCGAGCACGGCCGGCGGTCCGTTCCCGGATTTCGGCGTCAACCGCAACAATTTCTACGGCTTCGTCAACCGCGACTTCTTCAGGACCGGGCAGGACATCGGCACGATCAATGCCGAGGTGCAGATCACGCCGGACCTCGTGGTCAGCAACAAGATCCGGGAATCGCGTTCGACCCAGAACTACATCGGCACGCTGCCGGAAGCGCCGACGCTTGCCGCCGGCGCTCCGTTCACGGCGTATACGTTGAGCGCCAATCCGCAAAGCCGCTACCAGGTCACCGACGTGTTCGCCAACCAGACCGAGGCGACCTACAAGTCGGTCGACGGCCTCGGCTTCAAGCACACGACGACGGCCGGCGTCGAATACGACAACGAGCGGTCGTCGATCGACAGATATCTCGGCCTGAGCTCGGAAATAACGACCGGCACATCGGCATTCACGGGAAGCGGATCGCTCTCCGGCGTCAGCGTGTTCAATCCGCAATACACCAACATTCCGTTCCCGATTCCGTCGGGGCTGTCCGGGCTGCCGACCAAGATCGGGATCGACACCACCAGCGGCTACATCATGGATACCGCGAACTACAATGACTTCGTGATCCTCAATGGCGGCATCCGCTACGACGACTACAAGATCAACACGTCAGGCTATCTGACTTCGGGCGGCAGGACCACATTCGGCAGTCAGTCGGCCGACTTCGGGATGCCGAACTTCAACCTCGGCCTCACCTTGAAGCCGTTGCCGAACGGCAGCGTCTATGCGGCCTATGCGACCTCATCCAACCCGGTCGGCGCCGAATTCGACGGCACCAGCACGGCGTATGGCGGCCTGTCTCCCGTGCTGAACGGCGGCAATACCCAGATCTTCGGGCCGGAAAAGAACAAGGCGATCGAAGTCGGCACCAAGTGGGAATTGTTCGATCGTCATCTGCTGGTGACGGCGGCGCTGTTCCAGACCGAGAAGGAAAATGCGCGCGAATCGCAGAACGTGAACAACGCCACCGCGGCGGCAGCGCTCGGCTGCTCCTATCCGACCGGGACGACCGGCAATATCTCCTGCATCACCGCGGGCGCGGCCTACCGCATCCGCGGCATCGATCTCGGCGTCGGCGGCAAGATCACCGACAAATGGAGCGTGTTCGGCGGTCTCGTGCTGATGCAGTCGGCAGTGACGAGGTCGCTGGCGCCGCCGGCCAACACCATCCTGTACTCCAGCAATGTCGGACTGCCGCTCGCCAACGTCGCGCACCAGTCGTTCAGCATGCTGACCAAGTACCAGCTCACCGACATGTGGGAGCTAGGCGGGCAGGCGGTGTATCGCTCGAAGGTCTATGGCGGCACGCTGCTCGCGGCCAACCAGGGCACCTCGATCCCGAGCTATTGGCGCTTCGACGCCTTTGCCGAAGCTAAGATCGACAAGCACTGGACCATGAAGCTGTTCGTCAACAACATCTTCGACAAGCGCTACTACGACGCGCTGTACCAGAGCGCGGCGCCGTTCGTGCTCGAAGCGCCGGGACGCGCCGCGTATCTGGTTGTTTCTGCGCGTTACTGACGGAGGCTTCGCGGCACGAGATGCTGGTCTGTGTTCCCAACGTATTGAGCAAGGCTGATGTGGCGGACTTCCGCCGCATCATGGCGCAAGCCGAATGGGAGGACGGCCGCTCGACCGCCGGCGCCGCTTCCGCGATGGTCAAGCGCAACGAGCAGCTGCCGCCCGACAGCGAGGTCGCGCGGCAGCTCGGCAACCGCATCCTGTCGGCGCTGTCGGCGAGCCCGCGCTTCATCTCGGCGGCGATCCCGCTTAGAATCTTTCCACCCTTGTTCAACCGCTATGCCGCCAGCGACGGGCACCATTTCGGCCTGCACGTCGACAATGCGGTGCGCGGCGACAGGCTGACGGGCATGAGGATCCGCACCGACCTCTCGGTCACGCTGTTTTTATCGGAGCCGGAGGACTACGATGGCGGCGAGCTCGTCATCGAAGACCTCTACGGATCCCATGAAATCAAGCTGCCGGCGGGCGATCTCGTAGTTTATCCTGCTTCCAGCTTGCATCTGGTCACGCCGGTCACGCGGGGGACCCGGGTAGCGTCTTTTTTCTGGCTGCAGAGCATGATACGGGATGCACACGGGCGCAGCCTGATCTTTGATCTCGATACCGCGATCCAGGCTCTGGTGGAGCGGCTGGGGCGCGATGACCCCGAAACGGTCAAATTGACCGGGATTTATCACAACCTGATCCGTCACTGGGCTGAAGTGTAACTGATGATGACATTCAAGTTCCCCGCTGCATCCGCCATGATCGCCTCGCTGGCGATGCTGATGCTGGCCGCGCCGTCTTCGGCGCAGCAGCAAACGGCGCCTGTAGCGCAGCCCGCACCCGTGACCCGGCCTCAGGCCGCACCCGCCCAGCCGGCGGCGGCCCAGCCTGCGGCGGCTGCCCAGGCCGCGCCGGTGGCCGCCCAGCCGGCACAAGCGGCGCCGCAGGCTCAGGCCGCGCCGGCCCCTGCCGCGGCGGCTCCGGCACCGACGGCGAACGAGGCGTCCCTGGCTGCGCCCGCGAGCGGCGACAGCAAGTCGCTGAAGTCGACCTCGACCGGCCTGCACGAATTGTCGCCGTGGAACATGTTCTTAAACGCCGACATCATTGTGAAGGCGGTGATGCTCGGTCTGGCATTCGCGTCGCTCGTCACGTGGACGGTGTTCATCGCCAAGATGGTCGAGCTGACGGTAGCGCAGCGCAAGCTGCGTGGCGCGCTGGCCAAGATCGCTGAATCCCGCTCGCTGGCCGAAGCGCAGTTCGCGCTCGGTGCCAAGGGTAGCGTGCTGTCGTCGTTCATCGCTGCTGCGATGCGGGAGGGGCGCCTGTCGGCGGGCATCTCGAGCGACAGCGGCATCAAGGAGCGCGCGGCGTCGAGCTTCGCCGAGATCGTGCGCGCCGAAGCCCGCAAGATCCGCATCGGCATGGGCCTGCTCGCGACCATCGGCGCGACGTCGCCCTTCGTCGGCCTGTTCGGCACCGTCTGGGGCATCATGAACAGCTTCATCGGCATTTCGAAGTCGCAGACGACCAACCTTGCCGTGGTGGCGCCGGGCATTGCGGAAGCGCTGCTCGCGACCGCGATCGGCCTCGTCGCGGCGATCCCGGCCGTGATCATCTACAACCACTTCTCGCGCGTCACGAAGGTCTATCTCGAGCTCGTCAACCGAGCCTCGGGCGCCGCCGGACGGCTGCTGTCGCGCGATCTCGATCGCACCCATGGCGACGTTCCGCGCAACGCGCATGCGCGCGCCGCAGCGGCGGAGTAGGCGATGGCAGTCTCGATCTCCGAGAACGATGGCGACGACGATTTCGCGGAATCCCACGAGATCAACGTCACGCCGTTCATCGATGTCATGCTGGTGCTGCTGATCATCTTCATGGTGGCGGCACCGCTCTCGACCGTCGATTTGCCGATCGATCTGCCGACCTCCAGCGCGACGCCGCAGAAGAAGCCGGACAAGCCGACCTATCTCAGCATCAAGCCGGATCTGACGCTGGCGATCGGGGAGAACGCGGTGAAGCGCGTCGACCTGGTCAATTCGCTGGATGCTGTGCCCGACATGACCCGGGACAAATACGTGTTCCTGCGGGCCGATCGGATGGTACCCTATGGCGAGCTGATGGGCGTGATGGAGCTGCTGCGCGCCGGCGGCTACACGCACGTGAAGCTGGTCGCGCTCGAGGGCGTTCCGGGAGCGCCCGCGGCGGCGCAGGCCGATCCTGCCAAACCCTGACGGCGAACGCGATGTCCACCAACCCCGATCTCGATCTGCGGACCTCGAAGCGGCTCTGGGTGATCGCCGCCGTGACGGCAGTCGGGCTGCATCTGGGCGGTGCCGCGCTGGCACTGACCAATTTGCGCGGCGACGACGGCGACGAGGGGCTCGGCGCTGCCGGCGCGGAGTACGCCGTCGAGCTGGCTTCCGCGGATGCGACTGAAGAGGCCCTACCGCCTGGACCGCTGGCTGACGAGCAGCAGGCTGTGCAGGAAATGGCGCAGCAGAAGGCCGAGGTGAAGGACACCGACCTGCCTCAGGAAAAGCCGGTGGAGTCCGACGACCCCGATCGCATCGTGACGGAAGACACTGCCAAGAAGCAGAAGGAGGAGGAGGCCAAGGTCGCCAAGGTCGAGGCCAACGCGCAGGAAGCGCAGCAGGCCTCGGAGGCGGCCGCGCCGACCAAATTGGAGGACGCGCGTCAGTCGGAAACCACCAAGGCACCCAACCCAGGCATCGGCAAGGACAAGCTGCTGCTGACCGCCAAGTGGGGCAAGAAGATCAGCGCCTATCTCGACCTGCACAAGAAATTCCCAGAGAAGGGCAAGGCCAAGGAGGCCAAGGTGAAGGTCGCCCTGGTGCTGAATCGTCTGGGCAAGGTGCTGTCGGTTGCCGTGCTGGAATCGTCCGGAGATGCCGCCTTTGACGACGCGGCGATCTCGATGGTCCACCGGTCCGATCCGGTCCCGGCGCCGCCGGCCGACCTGACCGACGATCAGTTCTCGTTCAGCCTCGACGTCAATTACAACAAGCCGAAGAAGTAGCGCGCCGCGGCTGGCTGCGATCAGACCCGGCGTCATTGCGGGGCGCGACAAGTCGCGAACCCGGAATCCATTTCTCCATTGAATGTGCCGCTGGTCGATTCCTGGTTCGCCGTTTCACGCGGGCCGGAACGACGTTGCCTCAGCTCTTCTTCACCAGCGGGCAGACGCTCTTCTCGAGCGGGAGGAAGGCCTCGTCCGCGGGGATGGTGGCGACCAGCTTGTAATAGTCCCACGGATATTTCGAGTCCGACGGCTTCTTCACCTCGAACAGATAGGCGGGGTGGATCTTGCGGCCGTCGACGCGGATCGAGCCCTTGCCGAACAGGGGATCGTCGGTCGGCATCTCCTTCATCTTGGCGACCACGGCGCGACCGTCATGCGGATTGCCGCCGAGCGCTTCCAGCGCCTTGAAATAGTGGATCAGCGAGGAATAGACGCCGGCCTGCACCATGGTCGGTGGGTTCTTCTTGAAGCGTTCGATGAAGCGCTTGGAGAAGGCGCGGGTCTGGTCGTTCATGTCCCAGTAGAACGTCTCGGTGAAGTTCAGCCCCTGCGCGACGTTGAGGCCGAGCGCGTTGATGTCGGTGATGAACAGCAGCATGCCGGCAAGCCGCTGGCCGCCCGAGACGATGCCGAATTCCGCGGCCTGCTTGATCGCGTTGGTGGTGTCGCCGCCGGCGTTAGCGAGCCCGACGATCTTGGCCTTCGAGCTTTGTGCTTGCAGCAGGAAGGAGGAGAAGTCCGCGTTGTTGAGCGGATGCTTGACGCTGCCGAGCACCTTGCCGCCATTCGCGGTGACCACCGCCGAGGTGTCGCGCTCGAGCGCCTGGCCGAACGCATAGTCCGCGGTGAGGAAGAACCAGGTGTCGCCGCCGGATTTGACCAGCGCCTTGCCGGTGCCGTTGGCGAGCATGTAGGTGTCATAGACCCAGTGCACCGTGTTCGGCGAACACTGAGCGCCCGTGAGGTCGGACGAGGCGGAGCCCGAGTTCAGGTTGACGACGTTCTTCTCCTTCGAGAGGTTGGCGATCGCGAGTCCGACATTGGAGGCCGCGAGGTCGACGAACACGTCGACCTTCTCGACATCGATCCATTGCTTGCCGATGTTGACTGCGACATCGGGCTTGTTCTGGTGATCGGCCGAGATCAGATCAATCTTCCAGCCCTTCGCCAGCAGCCCGGAATCCTCGATCGCCATCTGCGCCGCCACCGTCGAGCCGGGACCGCCGATATCCTGATAGAGGCCGGACTGATCGCCGAGCGCGCCGACCTTGGCGACCTTGTCCATCGTCTGCGCCGACGCACCGCCGCAGAACGCAAGACTCGTGGCCATGACCAAGGCCGTCGTGACCGAGGCTGCAATGGAACGCTTCATCTTCCCTCCAGTATGATTTTGCTTTTGAGTTCCGGATTATGCCCGGCATCGGGTGCATCGCCTAGAGCGCCGGCGCGTTTGATCGTGCGCTATATTCCGCGCCGCGGCGATTGCGCAGCCGGTGACGCGCGACGGGATGCCGCGGTGCGCGGAGTTCGATCATCAGACGCGGATAGGGTGAAGCGCGGACGGCGCTATTTCCAGTAGTACCGGATCGCGACGTAGACCACGACGAGGCAGGCGAAGATCAGTGCCACCGGCATCGAACGCTTGGCGTTCGGGTCGGAGGTGCTCGTCTTCTTGGGGGGCAGGCGGCGGAACGTCGTGACGTTGCCATTGTCGGCGACCGGCTCGCGCGCGCGCGCCGGAACCTCCGGCGCTTTGCCGGCGCCGCCCATCTCGACATAGTAGGTGCGGTACATCTCCTGGATGGTCGCCTCGCCGGCGTCGGCTTCGCTCATCTGTCCCAGCAGCTTGTTGTAAATGGCCAGGAAATTCTGCGCCTCAGGCGGCAAGGCGGAGGCGCCGTTCAGCTTGGCCATCATCTTCCAGGTCGCAAAGTCGGCCCGCGCTCGGGTGTCGGCGCGTCGTGCAATCAGCATATCGGCAGCTTTGATCACCATGGCCTCGAAGCGTTCCTGTCCTCAACGCGCGACCCGGAAAAATGGCTACCGGTTTTCGGTCGGGTCGTGCGCAGATCAAGGCTATGTGTTTCCGGTAATGAGGAGAAGGGCGTTGATTACATAGCCGGTCAGAGTTCGCAGTATCGTTGAAATAACATCAAGATTTAGGCCGACTTGCTGGCCAATCACCGGCAGCAGGATCAACAGCCCGATCAGGATCAGCATGCCGTAGGGCTCCAGCCGGGCGAGCGGGATCGCCAGCGGCCTTGGCAACAGCCCGACCGCGACCCGGCCGCCGTCCAGCGGCGGGATCGGCATCATGTTGAAGATCGCGAGCACGATATTGATCAGGAAGGCGTTTTTCAGATTGTCCGCGGTCCATTTTGCGGCATCGGCCGGCACCAATGGCAGCGCGTGGAATGCCAGCGCCGCGGCGATCGCCAGGATGATGTTGGTGGCCGGGCCGGCCAGCGCCACCCACACCATATCGAGCTTGGGATGATTGAGCTTGCGGAAGTTCACCGGCACCGGCTTGGCGTAGCCGAACAGGAACGGCGAATGCGCGAACAGCAGCACTGCAGGCAGGATCAGCGTGCCGAACGGATCGATGTGCTTCAGCGGGTTGAAGCTGACGCGGCCGAGCTGCCAGGCGGTGTCGTCGCCGAGCCGATGAGCGACGAAGCCGTGCGCGGCTTCGTGAAACGTGATCGCAATGACCACCGGCAATACCCAGACGGAGATGTCATAGAGGGAGATGTTCAATGGCATGCCGCCTCGGGTTCGCTGGGACCGGACCTCAGGCTAGCACGGATTCGCGGAAGGCCTTGCTGGCGAGCGTTGCCGCAGGTCAGCGCATGTCGGGGGCGACCGCGTGCGCCAGAGGCGGCTGGGTGGTCGCGATCCAGATGCCGGCGAACACGGTGACGATGCCGGCCAAAAGATTCCAGCTCAGCGGCTCGCCGAGCAGCGCTGCGCCAACCAGCGATGCCGCGATCGGATTGACGGTGACCGAGATCGCCACCCGGGTCGGCGTCGTCCGCTCCAGCGCGAAGGCCCAGAGATAGAAGGTGAGCGCAGCGCCGAAGGCGCCGAGATAGATCGCGCCGGACCATTGCGGCGCGCCGAAATCGGCAACCGGCGCAAAACTGCCGCGCAGCAGCGAGGCGACAATGAGCACCACCGCCCCGGCGGCCATCGCGAGCGTGGTGAAGGGGATCGGGCCGGCGCGGCGGATATAGGGTTTTGACCAGATGCTGTAGAGCGCCATGCACAGCGCGGCTGCGATCATCAAGAGGTCGCCGCGCCAGGCACCAAGCGGCGCCGTGGCGAGGCCGGAGAGCAGCGCCATCGAGACGCCGAGGATGGTGACCAGGACGCCTGCGGTCTTGCGCGCGGTGAGCGCTTCGGCGCCGAGCGCCGCGCCGACCAGCATGGTCAGAAGCGGCAGCGTCGACAGCGCGAGCGCGCCGCGCGCGGCGGTGGTGAAGATCAATGAGGCATTGAACAGGACCGGAAACCCCGCAAAGAACAGCAGGCCGAGGCCGGCAACGCCGAGCCAATCGTGCCGCGTCGGCCAGTTCCGGCGTTGCAGCAGTGCCAGCGGCAGCAGCAGCAGGACGCCGATACCGAAGCGGAACGCGCCGATCGCCAGCGGGTCGATGGCGCCGACCAGAAACCGCGTCGCCCCGATCGAGGTGCCGCCGAGCGCGCTCGATGCCACCGCCGCCAACACCCCCCAGATCTCGCCCATTCCGTCCGTCCCTTGGTTTTGCTTGCGCAATCTAGGGACGGGGACATAATCAGGAAATGGAATAGATTTGATCGACTAAATCACGGATCGTTATGAGCGCGCCCATCCTGGACCCGGATCTTCTGCAGGCCTTTGTCGCGGTGGCGGAGCATCGCTCCTTCACCCGCGCGGCCTCAGCGCTGAACCGGACCCAATCCGCCGTCAGCATGCAGGTGAAGCGGCTGGAAGAGCGACTGCAGGCCGAACTGTTTCACCGCAGCACGTCCAGTGTCGACCTGAGTGCAGCCGGCGAGGGATTGCTCGGTTATGCCCGCCGCATCCTGAGCCTCAACGCGGAGGCGGTCGGCCGGGTGCGCGAGCATGGCACGGATGGACGGGTTCGCCTTGGCGTGATGGACGACTATGGGACGATGATCGTCCCGCCGCTGCTCAAGGACTTCATCGCCAGCTATCCGCTGATCCATCTCGAGATGGAGACCGGGTTGACGTCGACGATGACCGATCGGCTCGGCGAAGCCTATGACCTCGTGATCGCGATGCACCCCGAGGGACGCGGCGAGGGCGAGTTGCTGCGCACCGAGCAGGCGGTGTGGGCCGCGAGCGCTGCGCATCGCGTCGAGGAGCTCGATCCGCTGCCCGTCGCGCTCTATCCGCAGGGCTGCCTGTTCCGGAGCTGGGCGATGCAGGCGCTGGACGAGGCGAACCGGCCGTGGCGGCTCGCCTTTGTCAGCCACAGCCTGTCCGCGGTCGAGGCGATCGCGGCGCAGGGCCTCGCCGTGACCGTGGTCAAGTCGGGGACGTTTCCGCCGACGCTGCGTCGGCTGACCGCGCGCGACGGCATGCCCCTGCTGCCGCGGGCCGAGATACGGCTGCATCGCGCGCAAAACCTGCCGCACGCGGCGTCACTCCTGGCCGATCATCTCGTCGCGGCGCTTCGGCAGCCGGCGAGGCGAGCGGCGGTTTAATAGGTCGCGCGGCCGCCGGAGATGTCGAACACCGCGCCGGTGGAGAAGGCGCAATCCTCCGACGCCAGCCATGCCACCATCGAGGCGAGCTCCTCGACCTGGACGAAGCGGGCCTTCGGGATCTTCGACAGCATGAAATCGATGTGCTGCTGGGTCATCTGGTCGAAGATCGCGGTCTTCGCCGCGGCCGGCGTCACCGCATTGACCAGGATGTCGTGCTGCGCGAGCTCCTTGCCGAGCGATTTGGTGAGCGCGATCAGGCCCGCCTTCGACGACGAATAATGCGCGGCGTTTGGATTGCCCTCCTTGCCGGCGATCGAGGCGATGTTGACGATGCGGCCGTACTTCCGGCCGATCATGGTCGGCACGATCGCCTTGCAGCAGATGAAGGGCCCCTCGAGATTGATGCGCATCACCCGGCGCCAATCCTCGAGATCGGTTTCCCATACCGGCTTGTTGGCTCCGGTGATGCCGGCGTTGTTGACGAGAATGTCGATCTTGCCGAACGCCCGCAGCGTTTGATCGCGCGCGGCGTCGACCGCGTCGGGATTGGTGACGTCGGTCTTGATCGCGATCACGTTCTCGCCGATCGCCCGCGCGGTCTTCTCGGCCAGCGGCTGGTCGAAATCCCAGATCGCGACCTTGGCGCCCGACGCGACAAAGCGCTCGGTGATGGCGCGGCCAAATCCCTGCGCGCCGCCGGTGACGACGGCACAGCGGCCGTTGAGATCGATCTTGTTCATGCTGCCTCCCGATTAAAGCGTCCAGCCGCCGTCGATGACATGGGCGACGCCTGTGGTGAACGAGCTTTCGTCGCTGGCGAGATAGACGGCGAGCGCGGCGATTTCCTCGGCGGTGCCGAGCCGGCCCATCGGCTGGCGCGCAACGAACATCTCGCGTCCCTGCGGGCCGGCAGCCGCCGCACGCTCAAGCATCGAAGGTGTCTCGATGGTGCCGGGGCAGATGCAGTTGCAGCGGATGCCCTTGGTGATGAAGTCGGCCGCGACCGAGCGCGTCAGTGCCGCGACCGTGGCCTTGGTGGCGCTATAGACGTAGCGGTTCGGCGCCGCCTTCACCGCGCCGGCGGCGGAGGCGATGTTGACGATGGCACCGCCGCCCTGCGCCAGCATGCCCGGCAGGAAAGCGCGCGTGGTGCGGTGCATCGACTTGACGTTGAGGTCGAAGGAGAAGTCCCAGTCGTCGTCCGAACACTCCAGCACCGTGCCGTGATGCACGAAGCCCGCGGCATTGAGCAGGATGTCGGTCTTGCCGGCGCGCTTTGCGATTGCCTCGACCGCTGCGGTGTCGCGCACGTCGAGCTTCGCAACCTCGGCGGCGCCTTCCTGCCTGAGCAGCGCAAGCTTGCCTTCGTCGATATCGGTCGCGAACACGCTCGCGCCCTCGCGGGCAAAGGCCAGCGCGCAGGCGCGGCCGATGCCGACGGCCGCGGCGGTTACGAATGCGCGTTTGCCCTTCAGGCGGTCTGACATGCGTTTCTTCCTTCTTTGGCGATTGGCAGTCATGCGCGGGCTTGACCCGCGCATCCATCTTTCGAAGAACGATGGATTGCCGGGCCGCGCCCGGCAATGACGGTTTGCGTCCTAATGATTGTCGCGCGCCACGCCGACCTTGCCGGCGATGTCGTGGTAGCGCGTCGCGAGCTCGAGACAGGCGCCGGTCGCGTGCTGGCCGACGGTCTTGCGGTAGAGCTCCTGCCACGGCGTCTGGTTGGCCGGATGCGGGAAGCCGCCCTTGGCCTTCAGCTCGGCGCGGCGGGTGCGCAGCTCATCCTCCGAGATCATGATGTTGGCGCTGCCCTTGTTGAGGTCGATGCGCACCTTGTCGCCAGTCCTCAGGATTGCGAGCCCGCCATCGGCGGCGGCCTCGGGCGAGGCGTTGAGGATCGAGGGCGAGCCCGAGGTGCCGGACTGCCTTCCGTCGCCGATGCAGGGCAGGGACAGGATGCCGCGTTTGATCAGCGCGGCGGGCGGCTGCATGTTCACCACCTCGGCGCCGCCGGGATAGCCGATCGGGCCGGTGCCGCGGACGAACAGGACGCAGTGCTCATCAATGTCGAGCGCGGGATCCTCGATACGGTTGTGATAATCCTCCGGCCCCTCGAACACGATGGCGCGGCCCTCGAAGGCATTGAGGTCCTTCGGGTTGGACAGATAGCGGTCGCGGAATTCCTTCGAGATCACGCTGGTCTTCATGATCGCGGAATCAAAGAGATTGCCGCGCAGCACGATGAAGCCGGCGTCCTTCACCAGCGGCTTGTCGTAGCCCCAGATCACGTCGCCGTCGGGCGCAGGTGCTTCCTTGCAATTCTCGCCCATGGTGCGGCCGTTGACGGTGAGGGCGCCTTCGTGGATGCGCTTGTGCTTGATCAGCTCGCGCACCACCGAGGGCACGCCGCCGGCGCGGTGATATTCCTCGCCGAGATAGAAGCCGGCCGGCTGCATGTTCACCAGCAGCGGGACGTCATGGCCGTATTTCTGCCAGTCGTCGATCGACAGCTCGACGCCGACATGGCGCGCCAACGCATTGATATGGATCGGCGCATTGGTCGAGCCGCCGATCGCGGAGTTGACCACGATGCAGTTCTCGAACGCCTCGCGCGTCAGGAAGTCCGACGGCTTCAAATCCTCCCAGACCATGTCGACGATGCGCTTGCCGGTCTCGTAGGCGATCTGGCCGCGCTCGCGATACGGCGCCGGGATCGCCGCGCAGCCCGGCAGCGAGAAGCCGAGCGCTTCCGCGAGCGAGTTCATGGTGGAGGCGGTGCCCATCGTGTTGCAGTGGCCGACCGAGGGGGCCGAAGAGGCCACGATCTCGATGAATTGCTCATAGTCGATCTCGCCGGCGGCGAGCCGTTCGCGCGCCTTCCACACCACGGTGCCGGAGCCGGTGCGCTGGCCCTCGTGCCAGCCGTTCAGCATCGGGCCGCCCGACAGCACGATCGCCGGCAGGTTGACGGTCGCCGCCGCCATCATGCAGGCCGGCGTGGTCTTGTCGCAGCCGGTGGTCAGCACCACGCCGTCGAGCGGATAGCCGAACAGCACCTCGACCAGGCCGAGATAGGCGAGGTTGCGGTCGAGCGCCGCAGTCGGGCGCTTGCCGGTCTCCTGGATCGGATGGGTCGGAAACTCCATCGCGATGCCGCCGGCGGCGCGGATGCCCTCGCGGACGCGGTGTGCGAGCTCGAGGTGATGCCGATTGCAGGGCGAGAGGTCGTTGCCGGTCTGCGCGATGCCGATGATCGGCTTACCCGACTGCAATTCCTCTCGCGTCAGGCCGTAATTGAGATAGCGCTCGAGATAGAGCGCGGTCATGCCCGGATTGTGCGGGTTGTCGAACCATTCCTGGGAGCGGAGCCTGCGGCCCTTGCCCTTGCTGGTCGCGCCTGCGGCGTCGTGCCCGTTGGTGGGGGGTTTTGTCATTGGTTTCTCCCGCAATGCAAACTTGTGGGCCCATTCAAGGGCTCTGGTTCAAGGTCGTTTCTACCTTGCGCAAATCGTCATGCATTACAAACCCGACCGATCACGCACAGGTGTTTCGTGTGATGGATTGGACCTTAGTTGAAGGGTCTTGGTTGCGCTATCATTTTATCATTTTCGCGTCCCTTATGACAGGCAGCTGCCGGGCGACGTCAATTGCGTCGCGCCGAGCTTTGCCGTTCCATGACACTGAAGCCGAGATCGACGACGGGTTCGGTCGGCCGGCGCCCTTCCAGCGTCTCGATCACCATCACGGCAGCGTTTCTGCCCATTTCGTAGCGGTTGGTACGCACGCTGCTCAAGGTCGGCTCGCTCGACGCCATGAATTCGAGGTCATTGAAGCCGACGATCGCCATCTGCTCCGGCACTGCCATGTGCCGCCGCTTGCATTCGAACAGCGCGCCGAGCGCAAGGTCGTCATTGACGCAGAACACGGCGTCGATGTCGGGCGCCTTGGCGAGCAGGTCGGCAAACAGCGTGCCGCCGAGCGTGACCGAGGTCGGGATCGCCGTTGTCACAATAAGCTGTGGATCGAACAGCCCAGCGTCGGTCATCGCGGAGCGATAGCCGTCGAGCCGGCGCTGCACCCGCGGATCCATCCGCGCGCCGAGGAATCCGATCCGCCGGTAGCTCTGCGCCAGCAGGTGGGCGATGGCGGCTTTTGCGGCGTCAAAATGCGAGAATCCGATCATCATGTCGATCGGGGAGGGACCGACCTCCATGATCTGGACGATCGGACAATCGACCGTCTCCATGATGCGGCGGGAATCGGCGGTCTGGTTGATGCCGGTAATGATCAGCCCGGCCGGCTTCTGTGCCAGAAACAGACGCAGCAGGCGCTCTTCCTGCAGGATGCTGTAGCGGGTGTTGGCGAGCTGAATGCTGTAGCGGCTGCCGTCGAGCGCGTCATAGATGCCGCGCAGCACGTCGGAGAACACGTTGTTGGTCAGCGACGGGATCAGGACACCGATCACCTCGGTGCGCTGCGACGCAAGCGCGCGTGCCGCGAGATTGGGCACGTAACCGAGTTCTTTTGCCGCACTATCGACCCGCGCGCGCTTGCCGGCCGAAAGTGCTTCCGGATTCCTGAAGAACCGTGAGGCCGTAATCGGACTGACACCGGCGAGCTTCGCGACTTCGGCGAGCCGGATCTTGCCTGGCGTGATGCGCTTTCGGGCCATTTGCCGCTCATATCACGACGTTCGTCGCAGACAAACTGATATTGACAGCGCTACCAAGCGATTGCTAATCGAACGATTGCCAAAACCGGATAAACTGCGGACAATAACGTCAGTCCAACAGCGCCGCGCACCCAGCGCGGCCGGAACAAAACAGAGCGGTGGCGGCACTCGTCGTACGTCGTCGGGAACTTGAGGGAGGGAAGTGGATGTCGTCGGTCCAGATTCGCGACGTGCGGAAATCGTTCGGCAATTTTGAGGTCCTGCACGGCGTGTCGATCCCGATCGAGGACGGCGAGTTCGTCGTTCTGGTCGGCCCCTCCGGCTGCGGCAAGTCGACCCTGCTGCGCATGCTGGCGGGGCTCGAGAACATCACCTCCGGCACGATCTCGATCGGCGACCGCGTCGTCAACAATGTCCAGCCCAAAGAGCGCGACATTGCAATGGTGTTCCAGAACTACGCGCTCTACCCGCACATGACGGTCGCCGACAATATGGGCTTCTCGCTCAAGCTGCGCGGCGCCAAGCCCGAGGAGATCTCGACCGGCGTCAAGCGCGCCGCGGAAATCCTTGCGCTTACGCCGCTGCTCGAGCGCTATCCCCGCCAGCTTTCGGGCGGCCAGCGCCAGCGCGTCGCGATGGGCCGCGCCATCGTGCGCGATCCCCAGGTGTTCCTGTTCGACGAGCCGCTGTCGAACCTCGACGCCAAGCTGCGTGTTGCAATGCGCACCGAGATCAAGGAGCTGCACCAGCGGCTGAAGACCACGACCGTCTACGTCACCCACGACCAGATCGAGGCCATGACGATGGCCGACAAGATCGTCGTGATGCATGACGGCATCGTCGAGCAGATGGGCTCGCCGCTCGAACTCTATGACACGCCGGCGAACCAGTTCGTGGCCGGTTTCATCGGTTCGCCGGCGATGAATTTCCTCAAGGGCAATGTGAAGGTGAACGGCGCCGCCTATTTCGAGGGACCGAACGGCGTCAAGCTGCCGCTGAAATCGGCGCCGGCCAATTCCGACGGCCAGCCCGCGGTCTACGGCGTGCGGCCCGAGCATTTCACCATCGCCGATGACGGCGCCGAGGCCGAGATCGTGGTGGTCGAGCCGACCGGGTCGGAGACCCAGGTGTTCGCCAAGCTCGGCGGCGAGCAGGTCGTCGCCGTGTTCCGCGAGCGCCATCTGTTCAACCCGGGCGACAAGGTTCGGCTCAAGCCGGATCCGTCGCTGGTCCATCTGTTCGACGATTCGACGGGGAAGCGACTGAACAGCTGACGGACCGATCGATCTTAATGGCCGACCAACAGGCCAGATCAAAAACAACAAAAACACAATCATAGGGAGAAGGACGATGCACGATTTTACTCGCCGCTCGCTACTTCAGGGCGGCACGGCGCTGGCTGCAACCGGCATGCTCACCGGGCCGGCGCTGTTTGACTTCGCCAAGGCCTGGGCGCAGAGCGCGCCCTGGAAGGCGGAGCCCGGCGCCAAGCTCACCGTGATGCGCTGGAAGCGCTTCGTGCCCGCGGAAGACGATGCATTCAACGCCATGGTCGCGGCCTTCAAGTCGGCAACCGGCACCGAGATGAACGTGTTCAGCGAGTCCTTCGAGGACGTGCAGCCGAAGGCCTCGGTCGCCGCCAACACCGGCTCGGGTCTCGACCTCGCCTGGGGCCTGCACACGCTGCCGCAGCTGTTCCCGACCAAGGTTCTCAAGATGAACGACGTTGCCGATTATCTCGGCAACAAGTATGGCGGCTGGACCGAAGCCGCGGCCAAAACCTGCAAGCAGGGCAATGACTGGCTCGGCATTCCCGTCGCGACCATCGGCGGCTATTTGACCTATCGCAAGTCGGCGGTCGAGAAGGCCGGCTTCAAGCAGGTGCCGTCCGATTTCCCGGCCTATCTCGAACTGTGCAAGGCGCTGAAGAAGAACAACACGCCGGCCGGCTTCGCGCTCGGCCACGCCACCGGCGACGCCAATGCCTGGGTGCACAACATCCTCTGGGGCCACAACGCCTGGACTGTCGACAAGGACGACAAGGTCATCATAAACTCGCCGGAGACGATGAAGGCGCTGGAATATGCCAAGGCGCTGTCGGAGACCTTCATTCCGGGTGTCGCGTCCTGGAACGACTCCTCCAACAACAAGGCCTTCCTGTCCGGCGAGCTGTTCCTGACCTCGAACGGCATCTCGATCTACGTCGCGGCCAAGGACGATCCGAGCAAGAAGGAGCTCGCCGAGGACATCGACCACGCATTGTGGCCGGTCGGCTCGATCGGCAAGCCGACCGAATTGCAACTCGCGGTTCCGATCCTCGCCTTCAACTTCTGCAAATATCCGAACGCGGCAAAGGCGTTCATCGCCTTCATGCTGGAGAAGGAGAATTTCGAGAAGTGGCTGTCGGGCGCGCGGGGTTATCTCACCCACACGCTCAATGCCTACGACTCGGCTCCGGTGTGGACCGCCGATCCGAAGAACGCGGTGTTCGGCCAGGCCTCGAAGCGCGCGCTGCCGGCCTCCGGCATCGGTACGCCCGGCGAGAAGGCCGCGACCGCGATCGCCGACTTCATTGTGGTCGACATGTTCGCGAACTACTGCACCGGTGCCAAGGACGGCAAGGCCGCGATGGCGGAAGCCGAACGGCAGCTGAAGCGCATCTATCGCTGATGTGATGGCCGCGGGCGGCGGAGAGCCGCCGCCCGCGTCATCATTGGAATGCCATCATTGGAATATTGCGTAGTCATGCTCAATCCGTTGAGCAATCGGGACATCGCCTATGGCTGACATCGCCCTTGCGCCGCGACGTGCGAAAACCGAAATCCGCGAAGCGACCACCTGGGATCAGCTCCGCCACAACAAGAACTGGCTCGGCTTCTGGTTCATGTTGCCGGCGATGGCGTTCCTGATCTTCTTCCTGGCCTATCCGCTCGGGCTCGGCATCTGGCTGTCCTTCACCGACACCCGCATCGGCCGCGTCGGTCATTTCATCGGCACTGAGAACTATGAATGGTTGTGGGACGATGCCATCTTCTGGCTGTCGGTCTTCAACACGCTGCTCTACACCTTCATCGCGAGCGCCGTGAAGTTCGCGGTCGGACTCTATTTGGCGCTGCTGCTCAACGAGCGCATGCCGTTCAAGGCGCTGTTGCGGGCCGCGGTGCTGATCCCCTTCATCGTGCCGACCGTGCTGTCGGCGCTGGCGTTCTGGTGGATCTTCGATTCCCAGTTCTCGATCATCTCCTGGTCGCTCAAGCATCTCGGCCTGATCACCCAGAACATCAATTTCCTCGGCGACACCACCTGGGCCCGGATCTGCGTGATCTTCGCCAATATCTGGCGCGGCGTACCGTTCGTGGCGATCACGCTGCTGGCGGGCCTGCAGACCGTGCAGCCGTCGCTGTATGAGGCGGCGACGTTGGATGGCGCCTCGCGCTGGCAGATGTTCCGCTACATCACCTATCCCTTGCTGACGCCGATCATCGCCGTCGTGATGACGTTCTCGGTGCTGTTCACCTTCACCGACTTCCAGCTGATCTGGGCGATGACGCGCGGCGGCCCGGTCAACGCCACTCATTTGATGGCGACGCTGTCGTATCAGCGCGCGATCATCGCGGGGCAGCTGGGCGAGGGCGCTGCGATCTCGAGCGCGATGATCCCGTTCCTGCTCGCCGCGATCATGGTGTCATGGTTCGGCCTGCAACGCAGGAAGTGGCAGCAGGGAGAGAGCAATGACTGATCTTCCCGCCTCCAAGGTCGACCTCAAGAGCATCCTGTCGACGCCGTCGCGCGTCGACAACAGCGAGGGCATGAGCTACCTGCAGTCGGTGCCGCGGCGGATCGTGACGCTCTACATCCCGCTGTCGATCATCGTGATCATCCTGCTGTTCCCGTTCTATTGGATGGGGCTGACGGCGATCAAGCCGGACGAGCAACTGCTCGATCTCGACAAGTACAATCCGTTCTGGACCTGGAATCCGACCTTCAAGCACGTCCACAAGCTGCTGTTCGAGAGCTACTATCCGCATTGGCTCTGGAACACGATGTATGTGGCGGTGGGCGCCACCTTGCTGTCGATCATCGCGAGCGTGCTCGCGGCCTATGCGATCGTGCGGCTGCGCTACAAGGGCGCCAACGTCGTCGGCGGCCTGATCTTCCTGGCCTATCTGGTGCCGCCGTCGATCCTGTTCATTCCGCTCGCGACCGTCGTGTTTCAGTACGGCCTGTTCGACTCGCCCCTGGCGCTGATCCTGACCTATCCGACGATCCTGATTCCGTTCTCGACCTGGCTGTTGATGGGATATTTCAAGACCATCCCGTTCGAGCTCGAGGAATGCGCGCTGATCGACGGCGCCAGCCGCTGGCAGATACTGATCAAGATCGTGCTGCCGCTCGCCGTCCCCGGCCTGATCTCGGCCTTCATCTTCTGCTTCACGCTGTGCTGGAACGAATTCATCTATGCGCTGACGTTCCTGCAATCGACCCCGAACAAGACCGTGCCGGTCGCCATCGTCAACGAATTCGTTGACGGTGACATCTATCGCTGGGGGTCCCTGATGGCAGGGGCGCTATGCGGCTCGCTACCGCTGGTTATTCTTTACGCGTTCTTCGTAGAGCATTATGTCTCGGCGATGACGGGTGCCGTGAAGGAATGAGCGCGCAAGGCCCGCAGCTGAATTCGAACAAGACAAGAAAAGGAGCAGGGTCGTGCACATTCTGATTCTGGGCGCCGCCGGCATGGTCGGCCGCAAGCTGACCGAGCGTCTCTTGCGCGAGGGCCGCCTCGGCAAGCAAGAGATCACCCGGATGACGCTGCAGGACGTGGTCGCGCCGGCCAAGCCCGCCAATGCCTCGATCCCGGTCAATGTGGTCGCATCCGATTTCGCCGATGCCGGCGCCGCGGCGCCCCTGATCGCCGAGCGTCCCGAGGTGATCTTCCATCTCGCCGCGATCGTCTCGGGCGAGGCCGAGGCCGAGTTCGACAAGGGCTACCGGATCAACCTCGACGGCACCCGCTATCTGATCGACGCCATCCGTGCCGTCGGCGGCGGCTACAAGCCGCGGCTGGTGTTCACGTCCTCGATCGCGGTGTTTGGCGCGCCGTTCCCCGAGAAGATCGGCGACGAGTTCTTCCATACGCCGCTGACGAGCTATGGCACGCAGAAGTCGATCTGCGAGCTCCTGATCAACGACTACACCCGCAAGGGTCTGCTCGACGGGATCTCGATCCGCCTGCCGACAATCTGCGTGCGTCCGGGCAAGCCGAACAAGGCGGCGTCCGGCTTCTTCTCGAATATCATCCGCGAGCCGCTGGCGGGCGAGGAGGCAGTGCTGCCGGTCTCCGAGGACGTCCGGCACTGGCACGCCTCGCCGAAATCGGCGGTCGGCTTTCTGGTTCACGCCGGCACGATGGATCTCAATGCGATGGGGCCGCGGCGCAATCTCAGCATGCCCGGGATGTCCGTCACCGTCGGCGAGCAGATCGCGTCGCTGGAGCGCGTCGCCGGCAAGAACGTCACCGCGCGGATCAAGCGGGTGCCCGATCCGACCATCATCAGCATCGTCTCGGGCTGGCCGCGCGATTTCGCCACCGACCGCGCGCTGAAGCTCGGCTTCACCACGGCCGAGAAGACGTTCGACGACATCATCCGGATCCATATCGAGGACGAACTCGGCGGCAAGTTCGCCGCCTGAGCAACGTCCGAGCTAAAGCATGATCCGGACAAGTGCGAAGCGGTTTCCCTCGCGACAAACGCGGAACGCGTTTGCGCGAAGATCATGCTCAGACAAGGGGCTAAGGCGCGATGATGATTCAACCAGGCTTCATCGCGCTTTAGCGCGGCGCTTGAGATGACCAGAGTTGCCAGCATCGGCGAATGCATGATCGAGCTGCGCCAGGCTCCTGGCGGCCAGCTCGGCGGGCTGTATTCGCGCTCCTATGGCGGCGACACGCTCAACACCGCGGTCTATCTGTCCCGGCTCGGCATCCACGTCGATTACTTCACGGCGCTCGGCGATGATGCGCTGAGCGATGAGATGATCGCGGGCTGGGCGAGCGAAGGCATCGGCACCAAGCATGTCGCGCGATCGGCGGGCAAGCTGCCCGGCCTCTATCTGATCCAGACCGACGACAAGGGCGAGCGGCGCTTCTTCCACTGGCGTGACAGCGCCGCCGCCCGCGACCTGATGGATCTGCCCGAAACGGAAGACATCCTGAACTCACTCGCGACCTATGACGTCGTCTATCTCTCGGCGATCACGCTCTCGATCCTGCGCGAGGACGGGCAGGAGCGATTGCTGGCGGCGCTGAAGCGTGCGCGGCTGTTGGGGACGCGGTTTGCGTTCGACACCAATTTCCGCGCCCGCGGCTGGCCGGACCTGAACGTCGCGCGGAAGGTCTTCAGCAGCGCGTTCGAGACGGCCGATATCGTGCTTGCCTCGACCGAGGATCTGGCGCCGCTTTATCCCGGCGAGAGCAACACGGCGCTGCTGGCCGGCATCTCGAGCCCCGAGGTGGTGCTGAAGCTCGCCGAGCCGGCCTGCATCGTGCGCTCGGCCGGCGGAACGCGCGAGGTGAAGGCGGAGCAGCTTACCAAGCCGGTGGTCGATACCACCGCGGCCGGCGACAGCTTTGCCGCCGCCTATCTCGCCGCGCGGCTCGGCGGCGCCGAGCCAGAGGAGGCGGCGCGCGCCGGCCATCGGCTGGCCGGTGTCGTGGTGTGCTATCCCGGCGCGATCATTCCGCGCTACGCCATGCCGCCGAAAAAGGCGCTTCGTCTCCCACCATCCCGTAAGGCCTCGCAATGACAACGACATCGAAGCAGGACCGGATCGCCGAGCTGATCCGTCAGGCCACCGTGATCCCGGTGCTGACCATCGAGCGGCTCGAGGACGCGGTGCCGCTTGCAAAGGCGCTGGTCGCCGGCGGCGTGCGGACGCTCGAGGTGACGCTGCGGACGGCGGTCGCGGTCGACGCGGCCAGGGCCATCATCGCCGGTGTGCCGGAGGCAATCGTCGGGATCGGCACGATCCTCAATGGTGACGACCTGATGCGCGCCGAGGCGCTGGGCGCCAAATTCGGCATCAGCCCGGGTGCGACGCCCGAGCTGTTGGCGGCGGCAGCCTCCAGCCAGCTGCCCTTCGCGCCGGGGATCGCGACCGCCTCCGAGTTGATGCAGGCGCTGGCCCACGGCTTCGACGTCGTCAAATTCTTCCCGGCCGAGCAGGCGGGCGGTATCAAGGCACTGCGGGCTCTGGCCGGGCCATTTCCGCAGGTCAGGGTGTGCCCGACCGGCGGGGTCAGCGAGGCCAATGCGGTGACCTGGCTCGCCGAACCGAATGTGCTGGCGGTCGGCGGTTCCTGGCTGTGCCCCGCGGCCGATATCCGCGCCGCCAATTGGGCGGGCATAACCGCCATGTGCGCGACGGCGATGAAAACGCTGAAAGCCGCCTGAAGATACGCTACATAACTCTCCGAACAGGAACAGGGAGATACAGCCATGACCGCCAGCATCGTGGGTTGGGCGCACACGCCATTCGGAAAGTTCGACGCGGAGACCGTCGAGGGTCTCGTGGTCAAGGTCGCCAACGAGGCGCTGGCTGACGCCGGCATCGCCGCGTCCGATGTCGACGAAATTATGCTCGGTCATTTCAACGCCGGCTTCTCGCCGCAGGATTTTACGGCCTCGCTGGTACTGCAGGCCAATCCGGCGCTGCGCTTCAAGCCGACCACCCGGGTCGAGAATGCCTGCGCCACCGGATCGGCCGCCGTGCATCAGGGCATTCGCGCCATCGAAGCCGGCGCCGCGAAGATCGTGCTGGTGGTCGGCGTCGAGCAGATGACGAAGACGCCGGGCCCGGAGATCGGCAAGAACCTGCTCAAGGCGTCGTATCTGCCCGAGGACGGCGACACGGTCGGCGGCTTTGCCGGCGTGTTCGGCAAGATCGCGCAGGCCTATTTCCAGAAATACGGCGACCAGTCGGATGCGCTGGCGATGATCGCCGCCAAGAACCACAAGAACGGCGTCGCCAATCCCTATGCGCAGATGCGCAAGGATTTCGGCTTCGAGTTCTGCCGCGCCGAGAGCGACAAGAACCCGTTCGTCGCCGGTCCCTTGAAGCGCACCGACTGCTCGCTGGTCTCGGACGGCGCCGCGGCACTGGTGCTGACCGATGCCGAGACCGCCAAGACCATGGGCAAGGCGGTGAACATCCGTGCCACCGCGCATGCGCAGGATTTCCTGCCGATGTCCAAGCGTGACATCCTGCAGTTCGAAGGCTGCACCACCGCCTGGCAGCGCGCGCTGCAGAAGGCCGGCCTGCAGCTCTCCGACCTGTCCTTCGTCGAGACCCATGACTGCTTCACCGTCGCCGAGCTGATCGAATATGAAGCGATGGGCCTGACGCCGAAGGGACAGGGCGCGCGCGCGATCATGGAAGGCTGGACCCAGAAGGACGGCAAGCTGCCGGTCAATCCGTCCGGCGGCCTCAAGGCCAAGGGCCACCCGATCGGCGCCACCGGCGTCTCCATGCATGTGATGAGCGCGATGCAGCTCACGGGGCAAGCGCCCGAGGGCATGCAGCTCAAGAACCCGCAGATCGGCGGCATCTTCAACATGGGCGGCGCCGCGGTCGCCAACTACGTCTCGATCCTCGAGCCGGCGAAGTAGCTTGAACATTGCCGAATGGCTGGCGGCGACGGCACGGGCGCGTCCCGACGCGCCGGCGCTGCTGACCGGTTTCGATCTCGACGCCGACTACGCCACCTTTGCCCGCCGCGCCGCCTCGATCGGGGCGGCGCTGGCGCGCGATCACGGCATTGCCGCCGGCGACCGCATCGCGCTGTTTGCGTCGAACTGCACGCAATATCTCGAATGCCTCTACGGCATCTGGTGGATCGGCGCCGCCGCGATCCCGATCAACGCCAAGCTGCACGGCCGCGAGGCGGCGTGGATCTGCGGCAATGGCGGTGCCGAGCTCGCCTTCGTCTCCGATGACACGATCGGTGCGTTGAACAAGGCGAAGGACGACTGCCCCGCCGGCATGACCACGCTGTCGGTCGACAGCGACGCTTACAAGACGATGCGAAGCGGCGAGGGGCCACCTGCACCGCTGCCGCGCGAAAACAACGATCTCGCCTGGCTGTTCTACACATCGGGCACCACGGGCCGTCCCAAGGGCGTGATGCTCAGCCACGGCAATCTGGTCGCGATGTCGCTGTGCTATCTCGCCGACGTCGATCCGGCGACGCCGCACGATGCCTCGCTCTATGCCGCGCCGATCTCGCATGGCGCCGGCCTCTACAATTTCCCGCACGTCCGGATGGGCGGCCGCCACGTCGTGCCGGAGTCCGGCGGCTTCGATCCTGACGAGGTGCTCAACCTCGGCCGCCAGCTTGACAATGTCGTGATGTTCGCGGCCCCCACGATGGTGCGCCGCCTGGTCGATGCCGCGAAGAAGCGCGGCGAGAACGGCGAGGGGCTGCGCACCATCATCTATGGCGGTGGTCCGATGTACACGGCCGACATCACCGATGCGATGACGACGATGGGCCAGCGCTTCGTGCAGATCTATGGCCAGGGCGAGTCGCCGATGACCATCACGGCGCTGTCGCGCGGCTGGCACGCCCGGAGCGATCATCCGCGCTATCTCGAACGGCTGGCTTCAGTCGGGCTGGCGCAGAGCGTCGTCACCGTGCGCATCACCGACAAGGACGGCACGCCGCTGCCTCCCGGGGAGACCGGCGAGATCGAGGTCAAGGGCGCGACCGTGATGCTCGGCTACTGGAACAATCCGAAGGCCAATGCCGAGACATTGAAGGACGGCTGGCTGCGCACCGGCGATGTCGGCCGGCTCGACGCCGACGGCTTCCTCACGCTGTCGGACCGCTCCAAGGACGTGATCATCTCCGGCGGCACCAACATCTATCCGCGCGAGGTCGAGGAAGCCCTGCTGACCCATCCCGATGTCAGCGAGGTCTCGGCCGTCGGTGTGCCGGATCCGGAATGGGGCGAGATCGTCGTCGCCTGCGTCGTGCTCGCGGACGGCGCCGCCGCCGACGACGGCAAGCTCGACGCGCATTGCCTTGCCTCGATCGCCCGCTTCAAGCGGCCGAAGCGCTATGTCTATCTCGATGCCCTGCCGAAGAACAATTACGGCAAGGTGCTGAAGACCGCGCTGCGGGAGATGCTGGCCAAAGGCATGGGCTAAAGCGGGGCGAGCCTGGGTTGAATCGAAAACATCGAAGACAACCCCATGCACTGTAGGGATTGGGGTCACTAAGGCGGTTAAGGGATATGCCCGGACCTCCCGCCGCGCTAAGCTGCCTGTGCTTGTCACCGGGAGAACGGACCATGGGAATCGAGACGTCTCTGTCGCTGTCGGAAGTGAACGATCGCATCGCGATCCTCCGGGACAATATCAGGCAGCTGATCGAGCAGGCCGCAGGCGCAGCCGGCGCCGAAGTCGAGGAGCGCATCGCCGAGCGGCTCGAGCAGCAGAATGCGGAACTGGAAAAGCTCCTGAAGGCGCGCGAGGTGATGACGGGGCAGTCGCCGGCATAAGGGCGGCGGTGAATACGCTTCGTTTTGCCCAGCCTGCGTTCCGCCGCACGGAAGCGGCCCGGCCGCAGCCATGCATACGCCCATACGCCCGGCGCAGCTTGATCTCTTGGAATAGCTCCCGTTACTAGCTCTATAACCACGACATCCGGGAGCGAACAAGACGATGGGACCACTGCAGGGTATCAAGGTCGTCGACATGACGACCGTGCTGATGGGACCCTACGCCACGCAGATGCTGGGCGATTACGGCGCCGACGTCATCAAGGTGGAATCCCCCGACGGCGACGTGACGCGGCAGATCGGTCCGACGCGGCATCCCGGCATGGGACCGGTGTTCCTCAACACCAATCGCAGCAAGCGCTCGGTCTGCCTCGATCTGAAGAAGCCGGCGGGGCGCGAGGCGGTGCTGCGGCTGATCGCGAAGGCCGACGTGCTGGTCTACAATGTGCGCCCGCAGGCGATGGCGCGGCTGCAGCTCGGCTATGACGTCGTTTCCAAGGTCAACCCGCGGCTGATCTATGCCGGCGTGTTCGGCTTCGGCCAGGAGGGACCTTATGCCGCCAAGCCCGCCTATGACGATCTGATCCAGGGCGCGACCGCGCTGCCGGCGCTGATGGCGCAAACCTCGGACGGCGTGCCGCGCTATGTGCCGAACGCGCTGGTGGATCGCATCGTCGGCCTCACCGCGGTCGGCGCGATCTGTGCGAGCCTTGTGCATCGCGATCGCACCGGGCAGGGCCAACGCGTCGATATTCCGATGTTCGAGACCATGGCCGGCTTCGTCATGGGCGATCACATGGGCGGGTTGACCTACGATCCGCCGCTCGACAAGGGCGGCTATGCGCGCCATCTGTCGCCGGACCGGCGGCCATACAAGACGCTCGACGGCTATATCTGCGTGATCGTCTACAACGACAAGCAGTGGGAGAACTTCTTCAAGGCGACCGGCCGCGACGATCTGCGCAGCGATCCGAAATTCGCGACCTTCGCCGGCCGCGCCACCAATATCGATGTCGTCTACGCCGAGCTCGCGCGCATCCTGCAGACCAAGACGACCGCCGAGTGGAACGGGATCCTCGAAAAGGCCGACGTGCCGGTAATGCCGATGCACGATCTCGAGAGCCTGCTGGAGGACCCGCATATGGTCGCGACCGGCGTCTTCCCCGTGGTCGATCATCCGACCGAGGGGCGGATCCGCAGCATGACGCCGTCGGCGCGGTGGTCGGAGACCAAGGTCGAGCCGAGCCGGCTGGCGCCACGGCTCGGCGAGCACAGCGCGGAGATTTTGCGGGAGGCAGGCTTCTCCACCGAGGAGATCGCGGCGATGGTGCGCGACGGCGCGGCCAAAGCGGTGCAGGCATAGGAGCACGACAGATGGATTTCGCACTCTCCGCCAACCAGGAATCGATCCGCGATGCCGTCGCCAAGATCTGCTCGCGCTTTGACGAAGCCTACTGGCTGAAGAAGGACAAGGAGGGCGGCTATCCGGCCGACTTCCACCGCGCGCTGGCCGATGCCGGCTGGCTCGGCATCTGCATCCCCGAGGAATATGGCGGCTCCGGGCTCGGCATCACCGATGCCGCGATCATGATGCGCACGATCTCCGAATCCGGTGCCGGCATGTCCGGCGCGTCCGCGGTGCATATGAACGTGTTCGGGCTCAATCCGGTGGTGGTGTTCGGCACCAAGGAGCAGTGCCAGCGCATGCTGCCGCCGATCATCGACGGCCGCGACAAGTCCTGCTTCGCGGTGACCGAGCCGAACACCGGCCTCAACACCACGCAGCTCAAGACCCGCGCGGTGCGCCAGGGCGACAAATACATCGTCAACGGCCAGAAGGTGTGGATCTCGACCGCCCAGGTCGCCAACAAGATCCTGCTGCTCGCGCGCACCACGCCGCTGGAGGAGGTGCGCAGCCCGACCCATGGCCTCAGCCTGTTCTACACCGATTTCGACCGCAAGCGCGTCACCGTGCACGAGATCGAGAAGATGGGCCGCAAGCCAGTCGATTCCAACGAGCTGTTCTTCGAGAATTTCGAGATCCCGGTCGAAGACCGTATCGGCGAGGAGGGCCGCGGCTTCGAATACATCCTGCACGGCATGAATCCCGAGCGCATCCTGATCGCGGCTGAAGCCGTCGGCCTCGGCCAGATCGCGCTGAAGCGGGCGTCGGAATATGCCAAGGGCCGCATCGTGTTCAACCGGCCGATCGGCATGAACCAGGCGATCCAGCATCCGCTGGCGAAGTGCTGGATGGAACTGGAGGCAGCCTGGCTGATGGTGCTGCGCGCCGGCTGGCAGTATGACCAGAACCTGCCCTGCGGCCCCGCGGCGAACTCCGCAAAATATCTCGCGGCGGAAGCCGGCTTCCATGCCTGCGAGCAAGCGGTGATGACCCATGGCGGCTTCGGCTACGCCAAGGAGTACCACGTCGAGCGCTACTTGCGGGAATCGCTGATCCCGCGCATCGCGCCGATCAGTCCACAGCTGATCCTCAGCTTCATCGGCGAGAAGGTGCTCGGCCTTCCGAAGTCGTATTGAGATGACGCAAGTCATTGTAGGTTGTCATTCCGGGATGGTCCGAAGGACCAGACCCGGAATCTCGAGATTCCGGGTTCGATGCTTCGCATCGCCCCGGAATGACGCTCTGAGATAGGTGCGCTGAAATGAGCTTCGTGACCGGCGTCGGCCTCACGTCCTACGGCAAGCATGAGGGCTTGTCCTCGCTCGACCTGATGAGCAAGGCGGCCGAGCTTGCGATCTCGGATGCCGGGCTGAAGCGCTCCGAGATCGACGGCATCCTCTGCGGCTACTCCACGGTCTCGCCGCACATCATGCTGGCCACGGTCTTCGCCGAGCACTTCGGCATTCGCCCGGCTTACGCGCACGCCGTGCAGGTCGGCGGCGCCACCGGGCTTGCGATGACCATGCTGGCGCATCACCTGGTCGACGCCGGTGTTGCAAAACACGTGCTGGTGGTCGGCGGCGAGAACCGGCTAACCGGGCAGAGCCGGGACGCCTCGATCCAGGCGCTGGCCCAGGTCGGCCATCCCGACTACGAGGTGACGCTGGGGCCGACGATCCCGGCCTATTACGGCCTGGTCGCAACGCGCTACATGCATGAATACGGCCTCACGCAGGTAGACCTCGCCGAGTTCGCGGTGCTGATGCGCAAGCACGCGCTGACGCATCCCGGCGCGCAATTCCACGAGCCGATCACGGTTGCCGACGTGATGGCCTCCAAGCCCGTGGCGATGCCGCTCAAGCTGCTCGACTGCTGCCCGGTGTCGGACGGCGGTGCGGCCTGTGTGATCAGCCGCGAGCCGACCGGCGAGCGGCAGGTCCGCGTCCGCGGCTGCGCCCAGGCACACACCCATCAGCACGTCACCGCAGCGCCTGCGCTGAGCGAACTCGGCGCCGAGATTTCGATCGCGAAAGCGAAGCAGGCGGCGGGCGTCGCGATCCCGGACGTGCGCTACGCCGCGGTCTATGACAGCTTCACGATCACGCTCGCGATGCTGCTGGAGGATCTCGGCCTTGCCGGACGCGGCGAGGCGGCGGCGCGGGTGCGCGCCGGCTATTTCAATCAGGATGGCGAGATGCCGCTCAACACCCATGGCGGCCTGCTCAGCTACGGCCATTGCGGCGTCGGCGGCGCGATGGCGCATCTGATCGAGACCCATCTGCAGATGACCGGCCGCGCCGAAAATCGTCAGGTGCGCGACGCCTCGGTGGCGCTTCTGCACGGCGATGGCGGCGTGCTGTCGTCGCATGTCAGCATGTTCCTGGAGCGCGTGCGATGAGCGGACCGATCGTGGACTGGACCAAGGGCACTGAAGCCATCGTCTACCAGACCTGCAACGGCTGCGGCGCGCGGCAATATTTCCGCCGCAGCTTTTGCGCCGCATGCGGTTCGCCAGATCTTGCCGAGCATCGCGCGAGTGGGGCAGGGACGGTGTATGCGACCTCGCTGGTCTGCCGCGCCGCGACGCCGGAGGCGCGGGCGCATGTGCCCTACAACATCGTGCTTGTCGATGCCGACGAAGGCTTTCGCATGATGGCCCATGGCGACAACGACCTTGCCATCGGCGACAAGGTCGCGGCGCGCTTCACGCAATTCGCGGGGAGGCTGGTTCCATATTTCGCAAAGGCGAAATGAGGGGCTGAACGATCCAGTCAGAACGCAAGACCAGGCTGAACAGGTTCGCTCTTGCCCCTCATAGTTTGCGGATCATTTTGGGCATGATCTTTCCGAAAACCGCTACACACTTTTCGGGATCATGCCTCAGTGCCAATAAAAGATCACGCTGGCGATGACGAGCATTGCCGTCACCGCCAGCATTTGCGCAAGCGCTTCCGAGGCCGCCCTCTTGGTGGCTTCCTTCATGCGTTTCCCCTAGACTTGGGCGTGACTCATCGTTGCGCAAATTGCGCGCAAGACGGCCGGATTTTTTACTCGGAACACCCCGCGTCGAGTATTCGCTTTTGACGAGTCCCCACTCAGCGAATATCGACTGTGACAGCGTTGTCTGGGAATGCGGCGGCAATTTGACTCGCGCGTGTCGCTCCTGCGACAGCAGCCCGTACAGAGCGTTTTCGAGCGAAGTGGATATCGGTTCGCGTGAAGAAAACGCGTCGAAACAAGGATCTAGGGCCCCGTTCCGATTTCATCGGAACGGAAAAAGCTCTAGTGTTTCGGAACCCGACAGAAACGACGGCAAGATCAAGGTTAGGAAATGGCCCGTATCGACTACTCCGATCCCGCGAAGGCAAGCCCGCGGACCCGCGAGATCCTCGACAAGAACCGCAACGCCAATATCTTTCGCATGATGGCGCATTCGCCAAGCTACTTTGAACAGTATTGCCGGCTCGGCGGCGCGATCCGCCACAAGGGCGAGCTCGATCCCGTCGTCCGCGAGCTTGCGATCACGCGCACCGGCATTCTCTGCGAGGCGCCCTACGAGATCGTCGCGCACAAGCGGATCGGCAAGAATGTCGGCGTCACCGACGAGCAGAACGCCGCGCTCGAGGATTGGCGGTCCGCGACCTGCTTCAACGATGTGCAGCGCGCGGCGCTCGCCTTCACCGACGAGATCGTCAAGCTCAAGAAGCCGACCGACGCGACCTTCAGGGCGATCGCAGTGAAGCTGACGCCGGCCGCGCTGATCGAGCTGCAACTCTCGGTCGGCTTCTACATCATGACGTCGAAATTTCTCGAGACCTTCGAGATCGACATGCAGCCGGTGACGGAAGTAGTGAGCTGAGCGGATCGCGTCGCGGAGTCCTTCGCCTCGCCCCGCCTGCGGGGAGAGGCCGGAGCGCATGCAGCGAAGCGGAATGCGGTCCGGGTGAGGGGGAATCTCCGCGAGTCTAACTCGAAGTTATTTTGCGGATGCAGCCCCTCACCCCGACCCTCTCCCCGCGAAGGGCGGGGAGAGGGAGAACAGAGAGACCTACCCCGACGTCAGCAGATCCACCTTTGCATTCGCCAGGATCAGCCGTTCGGCGAGGATCTGCGCGAGGTTGCGCATGATCCGCTCGCCGGCGCGCGGATGTCGCTCGCGGAAGCGCTCGAAATCCTCGATCGTCACTTCGTAGGTGGTCGCCGACATGTCGGCGACCACGTCCGCGACCCGCTTCGGCTCCAGCAGCGCCATCTCGCCGAACGCCATGCCGGCAGTCAGCGTCGCGAGCCGGATGCCGTCCGGCAGGGTGACGTGGACCACGCCGCTGCGGAGGAAGAACAGCGAGGTGGCCTCGCTGCCCGCGGCGATGACCTTTTCATTCTGCTGGTAGGTCCGGACCGTGCAAATCGAGGTGAGATCGGCGATCTCGGCTTCGCTCAATCCGGCGAGCAGCGGCTGCTCGGAAAGCTCCGTGGTCTCGAGGAAGTCGATCGAGCCGCCATAGCGGTAGACGATCTGGTCCTCGGCCCACTCGATCGCGGTGTCGAGCAGATAGAAATCCCTGATATTGCCGAGCCGCCTGGTCCACTCGCTGATCGTGGCCCATTCGCGCGAGGTCCGCTTGATGCCGGACAGGATCACGGTGACGCCGAGCTCGGCGAGCTCCTGGAAAGCTTCGGCCACCAGCCTTGCGCCGGCGCGGGTCGTCGCGGTGACGCGGCGCAGATCGAAGATCACGAATTCGGGCCGCGGGCTGCCGGCGAGGCGGCGCGAGACATAGTCGACATTGGAGAGCGACAGGGTGCCGACCAGCTCGATCACTCGGACCTCCTGGAAGTGCCTTGCCAGGATCTCCTGCTCCTGCGGCCGGCGCACCCGCCGCGACGGGTTCTTGCCGATATTGTAGTCGGCGATGATGCTGTGGCGTGCGTCGTCGCTGCGGTTGAGCATATGCAGGTCGTAATGCGCCGACAGCGTCTCGCACACCTTGATGCCGCGCACGCTGTTGCCGTGCTTGTCGAGTTTTGGCGAATAGCTGCCGAGCCCCAGCCGCGCCGGCAGTGCCGCCAGAATGCCGCCGCCGACGCCGCTCTTGGCGGGAATGCCGACGCGGTAGATCCATTCGCCGGCATAGTCGTACATGCCCGACGAGGTCATCACCGATAGCGTGCGCGCGATGGCGTAGGGCGTCACCACCTGCTCCTCTGTCAGCGGGTTGATGCCGCGATTGGCGAGCGTCGCCGCCATCACGGCGGTGTCGCGTGCGGTGACCAGGATGGAGCATTGCCGGAAATAGACGTCGAGCACCGCAGGCACGTTCTCGGTGATCACGCTGTTGGTGCGCAGCAGATAACCGATCGCCCGGTTGCGGTCGCCGGTGGCGCTCTCGGAGGCATAGACCGCCTCGTCGATATCGAGCTCACGTCCGGCGAAGCGGCCGAGCGCCTGGCGGATGTAGTCGAACGCGCCGTCGCCCTTGTCGGCGTGGAGCAGGCCGGAGCAGGCGATCGCGCCGGCATTGACCATCGCATTGAACGGATGGTTCTCGGCATTGAGCCGGATCGAGTTGAAGGGGTCGCCGGACGGCTCGACGCCGATCACGCTTTCCACCCGTTCGGCGCCCAGCGTGTCCAGCGCCAGCGCGAACACGAACGGCTTCGACATCGACTGGATGGTGAACGGCACCCTGGTGTCGCCGACCTCGTAGACGTGGCCGTCGAGCGTCGCCAGGCTGATGCCGAAATGGGCAGGGTCGGCCTTGCCGAGCTCGGGGATGTAGTCGGCAACCGCGCCCGCGGCCTCCGGCAGGAAGTCTGCGTAACAAGTGTGCAGAAACCGCAGCAGCGGCGGCTTCGAGCTGGACCAAGCCGTGGTGGTGGCGGTGACGGGAGGAGGCGATCGTTTCATCGCCTCCTGTTGTGCAACGCAATCAAGGCGCGCGCAACTGGTTCGGAACCAGCGCCTGACGGCGGACCAGCAGCAAGGCGATCAACACCGTCGGGGCGAGGATCGCAAGCCCCAGCAGCGACACCTGCAGTTGCGACAGCGGGTTGATGCCGCCGCCTGGCGTCGCGAGCACGAAGCCGCCGATCACCAGCAGCACCCGGAGCGGCCATTCCAGGGCACCGGCGCCGCGGAGGTCGCCGACGAAGGCCTGGTAGCCCTGGATGCCGCCGCAGATGAACAGCGTGCCGCAGGCCGCGAGCGCCATCAGGCCGAGGCCGGCGAGATAGGGGCTCGGTCCCTGCATCACCAGCGCCGGGTTCAGCACGAAGAAGAACGGGATGAAATAGATGATGCTGCCGACCCACATCGATTCCCATCCGGTCTTCATCGCGGGCGAGCCGGCGATGCCGGCCGCAGCGAAGGAGGCGATCGCCACCGGCGGGGTGATCGACGACAGCATGCCCCAATAGAAGATGAACATGTGCACCGCCATCCGGTTCAGCCCGAGCTTCTCCAGCGCGGGCGCGACCAGGATGGCGAGGAAGATGTAGCAGGCGGTGGTGGTCAGCCCGAGGCCGAGGATCAGGCTGGTGAAGGCGCACATCACGAGCAGCAGGAACGCGTTGTCGCCCGCAAGCGTCAAAAGATCGTTGGCCAGGCTCGAGACCACGCCGGTCATCGAGAACGCCCCGATCAGCAGACCGCAACCGGCGAGGATGCCGACCAGCTCGACGAAGGTGCGGCCATTGACCTCGAGGAATTTTCCGATCGTCCCGAGCGTCCAGCGGCTCTCCTTGGAGAAGATCTGGTTCAGCACCAGCAGCAGCGCGGTGGCGTAGAACGGCGCGTGGCTTTCGCGCTTGAAATACAGCAGCATCACGATCAGGAGCGCAATGACGAAGACGTAATACCAGCCGTTCTTGATCGTATCCATCACGCGCGGCAGCTCGGCGCGCGGAATGCCCTTCAGCCCGTGGCGTGCGGCGTAGGAGTCGACCTGCATGAACAGGCCGACATAGTAGAGCGCCGCAGGAATGATCGCGGCCACCGCGACCTCCGCGTAGCTGATATTGAGGAACTGCGCGATCACGAACGCGGTGGCGCCCATCACCGGCGGCGCCAGCACGGCGCCGGTGGAGGCGCAGGCCTCGATCGCGCCGGCATAGGAGGCGCGGAAGCCGCTCTTCTTCATGACCGGGATCGTCATGGTGCCGGCGGTCAGCACGTTGGAAACGATCGAGCCCGACATCATGCCGAGCAGGCCGGACGCGAAGATGCAGACCTTGGCGGCACCGCCGCGGAACGTGCCGCACAGCGCGAAGGCGAGGTTGATGAAGAATTTTCCGGCGCCGGTCATCATCAGCGCGGTGCCGAACACCAGGAAGCCGATCACGGTATCGGCGAAGGCCTGGATCGGAATGCCGAGCAGGCTCTCGCCGGACAACACGTGATAGGCGGTGGTCTGGTCGAGCGTCAGCTGCGAGCCGCGGAACGGCCCGAGCCAGCTGGCCTCGGCGAACAGCGGATAGACGGTGAAGGGCAGCACGCTGAGCAGGAGGCTCCAGCCGCCGGTCCGGCGCAGCGCCTCCATCAGCATCACCCACATCACGAGGCCGGCGATGACGACGTTCCTCGGGGCGCCGTCGGACTCCCAGCCATATTGCGCCGCCTTGCGCACGTTCAGCATCAGCCAGATCGAGGCGGCGAAGGTCGCGACGGCGAGCGCGAGGTCATACCAGGGAATGCGGTTCAGCGGCGCGCGCTCCGATCCGGGGAAGATCAGGAACGTGAAGGGCAGCATCAGCGCGATCAAGAGATAGAAATATTCGGTGTTGAGCTGGGTGTAGTCGATGAAGAAGCGCAGCGAGAATTGCTGGTTGATGCAGAGCAGGATGGTTGCGGCGGTTGCGACCACCAGCGCCCAGCGCCACACCCCGCGCAGGGTGCGCACGCGCGTGACCTCGGCCTCCTGCAGATTGTCGAGACCGGCATGCGGATCTTCAAACTCGATTCTTTTCGCAGGCGCAGCCGCGGCGTTCTCGGGCATTGCATCCCCCAATGTTGTCCGTTTTGCCCGTAGCCTAGAGCATGATCCGGAAAAGTGCGAAGCGGTTTTCCGGAAGCACCATGCTCGAACGGGCGCAAGCGCGATGACGACTAACCCGATCTCATCGCGCGTTGGCGGGTCTCACTCAAAGCCATTGGGCATATTGGCTTTCGCAAGCGCGGCAGCGCGCGCCTTCATCCAGCCATCGAGGAAGGCCTTGTCGTCCGACGGCGGGCTCGACTTGCCGTAATCCGTCCAGGCGGCGGCCAGCACCTCCTGGCGCTTGTAAAGCGTGTTGTTGTGCGCGTCCTGCTCGTCGCTCCAGTGGCCGGTTTCCTTGAGCGCCTTCACCGCGCCGGGATGCACGGGGACGACCCAGTTCTTGGTCTGCCGGTCGGCGCCGAGCCCGGCGGCGCCGGGCGCCGAATCCTTGTAGGCGTCGTAGTTGACGATCATCGCCTTGGTGATCGCGTAGATCTGGTCGACCGGCTGCGCCGCATAGGCGACGAAGATCGGGTAGGGGTAATTGCCGAGCTGGATCGGCTTGTCCGGCGAGATGCCGGCGCCGCAGGTTGCGGTTTGCGGGAAGAAGAACGAGCCGACCTTTTTCACCCGTGCCCAGCCTTCCTTGTCGTCGGCGGGCAGCGGCGGCCACATCAGGCCGCGCGGCGAGGTCTCGGCTTCCTTGGCGGGGCCGGTGATCGTGGTGCCGAAGGCGGCATCGGTGTCGTTGTTGATCAGGCCTTTCCACATCGCCCCATAGCTTGCGAACTCGACGATCTTGACGTCCTTCTGGGTGAGGCCGCCGAACGCGAGCATCGCGAGCGAGTTCTGGTTCAGCGCCGGCGAGCCGACCACGAAGCCGACGCGCTTGCCGCGAAGGTCTTTCATTTCCTTGACGCCGGCATCGGCTGCCACGCCGAGCGCGCCGCAATTGCAGTCGACCGACGACAGCATGAGCTGCAGCGGCTGCGGGCCCCACTCCTTGGCGCCGAACTCGAACACGCCTTCCTGCGCGAAATAGGTCCCCGATCCCATCGCCGAGGAGACCGCGCGCTTGGCGCGCAGCGGCGCGAGCCGCGCGACGTCGTTGCCGGCCGGCAGCACGCGGACGTCGGTGCCGTATTTGTCCTTCATCATCTTGCCGACGCCGACCGCGATGTTGAAGCCGGCGGTGCCGGTGTCGTAGGCGGTCACCGCCATGGTCGGCGGCAGCTTGATGTCGTCGGCCGAGGCGGGCAGGGCAGCGAAGATCGAAATGCCGGCAAGAGCGGCAGGCGCGAGCGCCATCAGCCGATGGATCATAATTCCTCCCTTTGTTTCGCTGTGCGAAACTTTTCCGGGCGGAATGATTGCATCGTGATCCGGCGATGGCAACGCTACCTCCGGCGCAAGCCGGCGATTTCGGCCGCTGCATCACCGGACAGATTGTCGCGGCCGGATGGCAGGGGTGGGATCTCAGGTCTCGACGATCGCGACCGCCTGGCCTTCGGCGATGACATCGTCGATCTTGACCAGAATCGACTTGATTTTGCCTGCTGTCGTCGACGTGACCGGTATTTCCATCTTCATCGCTTCGACGAACGCAATCTCGTCGCCATTGCCGATGCTGCTGCCGGTCTCGACAGGAAGCGCGCAAACGCGCCCGGCAACTTCGGTCACAACCTTGATCTCTGGCATTCCACTCTCCGATACCGTCTTGCGGAAATTTCATCCGGCGAACGGCTTTTTGTTGTGGCGGCAGATTGCCTGAGGTAGCTTCTTCTGCAAGTGGAATTTTATTCCGCAGGACGGAATGGAGCCAAACAGATGGGAAGGCGCTCGGAACGGCTTAGCAGGCAGGGAATGCTCGCCAGCGAGACAGGCGATGGCGATGTCATCCAGGTGGTGTCGCGCGCCTTCGATGTGTTGCGGTGCTTCGAGGGACACGAGGCCCGGCTCGGCAATCTCGAGATCTCGAACCGCTGCGGCCTGCCGCGTTCGACGGTGTCACGGCTGACGCACACGCTGACGCGGATGGGTCAGCTGGTCTATCTGCCGCGCGACCAGAAATATCGCATCGGCCCGAGCGCGGTCGCGATGAGCACCACGATGATGAAGGGGCTGCAGCTGCGCAATCTGATCCGGCTGCGCCTGCAGGATGTCGCCGATCAGTTGCCCGGCACGGTGGGCTTCGTCATCCCCGACCGCTTTCACCTGGTCTATCTGGAGTTCGCCCGCGCGGCGAACGCGCTCGGCCTGCATGAGGCCACCGGCAGCCGGATTTCGATGGCGACCACCGCGGCCGGCCACGCCTACACGGCCGCGCTCGATCCCGCGGTCGGCGACGCGCTGATCGCCGAGATGGAAGGCGAGTTGCCCGACAGCGCCAAGATGCTGACGCCGCGCATCGAGGCCAACCGCCGGCATTTGCAGGAGCACGGCTACGTCGTCGCCTGCGGACTGTGGAGCCCGCACATCAACGGCGTCGCGGTGCCGCTGTGGTCGCCGCAGTATCAGACCTATGTGGTCACCACGATCGGCCTGCTCTCGGCGATGTATGACGAGGCGCGGCTGCATCGCGAGGTCGCGCCGCAAATGGTCGAGCTCGCGGCCGCGCTCGGCAGCCTGCTCGAAGGCGCCGACGGCGACATCTTCAGCAATCGGATCGAGCGCAAGTCGCTTCCGGTGACCGCCCATAACAACAACAAAATCCTCAAGACGGGAGCAGTGAATGAACTGGAAGCCGGAACTCGACGACCTCGCCCGCCGCGAAGCGTTCGCGCGGGAGATGGGAGGCGTTGACAAGGTCAAGCGGCAACGCGACCAGGGCCGGCTCACGGTTCGTGAGCGTATCGACAAGCTCGTCGACCAGAACAGTTTCCATGAGGTCGGTGCCATCTCCGGCATTGCCGAATATGACGAGAGCAACGAACTCAAGCACCTGACGCCGGCGAACTGCGTGTTCGGCCGCGCCAGGGTCGACGGCCGCACCGTCGTCGTGGTCGGCGACGACTTCACCGTGCGCGGCGGCTCGGCGGATGCATCGATTTCCGCCAAGCCGTTGATGGCGGAGGAGATGGCGCACGACTTCCGCCTGCCGATCGTTCGCGTGATCGAGGGCTCCGGCGGCGGCGGCTCGGTGAAGACGATCGAGACCAGGGGCGCGGCCAATCTGCCCGGCGGCGTCGGCGGTACGCGCTGGTACTGGTACACGACCGCCAATTTGGCCCGCGTGCCGGTGGTCGGTCTCGGGCTCGGCTCGGTCGCGGGCCTCGGTGCCGCGCGGCTTGCCGCCACCCACTACTCGGTCATGACCAAGAGCTCCGCGATGTTCGTCGCCGGCCCGCCGGTGGTGAAGCGCCTCGGTCAGGATCTGACCAAGCAAGAGCTCGGCGGCGCCGACATCCAGACCCGCGCCGGCGCGATCGACCAGGCCGTCGAGACCGAAGAGGAGGCGTTCGACTATGCGCGGCGTTTCCTGTCCTATCTGCCGTCGTCGGTCTACGACCTGCCGCCGACCATTCCCTGCACCGACGATCCGGAACGTGCAGAGGAATCGCTGCTCACCGCCGTGCCGCGCAACCGCCGGCAGGTCTACAAGATGCGGCCGATCATCGATGCCGTCGTCGACAAGGGCTCGTTCTTCGAGGTCGGCACCAATTTCGGCCGCCCGATCATCACCGGATTGGCGCGGATCGAGGGCAGGGCGGTGCTGCTGCTCGCCAGCGATCCGTTCCACTATGGCGGCTCGTGGACCGCTGACGCCTGCCAGAAGGTGGTGCGCTGGGTCGACTTCGCCGAGACCTTCCATCTGCCGGTGGTCTATCTGATGGACTGCCCGGGCTTCATGATCGGGCTCGAGGCGGAGAAGACGGCGACCATCCGCCACGGCGTGCGGGCGATGGCGGCGGTCAACCAGAGCACGGTGCCGTGGTGCACCATCATCATCCGCAACGCCTTCGGCGTCGCCGGCGTGGTGCATCAGCCGGCCAACCGCTTCTCGATGCGCTATGCGTGGCCGTCGGCCTATTGGGGCTCGCTGCCGCTCGAAGGCGGTATCGAGGCGGCCTATCGCGCCGAGATCGATGCGGCCGCCGATCCCGCCGCCAAGCTGCGCGAGATCGAGGATCGCCTCAACAAGCTGCGCTCGCCGTTCCGCTCGGCCGAGAAGTTCTGGGTCGAGGAGGTGATCGACCCGCGCAAGACGCGCTCGCTGCTCTGCGAGTTCGCGCGCCTCGCCGAACCGATCCGCAAGGCTGGTCCGCCGAGCAACATGTCGACGCGGCCGTAAGGGCCCTCAGACTCAACGCGTCATGCGCGGGCTTGACCCGCGCATCCATCGAATGAGTCATCCGAAGCGGGATGGATTGCCGGGTCAAGCCCGGCAATGACGGCCTTATTTACTCCGCCTCCCGATGCACGTCGTGGATCACGATGCCCATGCCGTTCTCGGGCATCTTGATCCATTCGCGCCGCTTCAGCGAGCGCTTGGTGTCCTCGTGCCCGCTCACCCAGTGCTCGCGCATAGAGGTGCCGGAGAATTCGTGGTCCTTGGCGTCGCCCTCATAGGCCTTTTGCTGATAGATCAGCTGCAACAGCGTGATGCCCGGCAGCCGGGCGTTTGCCTTCTTGAGCTGGCGCTCCTCGTCCGACAGCTGATCGTCGGGGATCTTCCCCAGCGCATTGTGCAGGGCGGTGCGCAGATTGTAGGTCTTGCGATAGACGTCGGTGTTGTAGCGGGTACGCGACGAATACATGATGTCCTTGTGCCGGGCCATCACGTCCTGGATGTCGCGCGGCAGCGCGCCGCGCGCCGAGAACAGGTCGACCTGGAACACCAGCGAGTTCATGTTGTCTTCCTGGTCGAGCAGATGCTGCAGCGGCGTGTTGGACACGATGCCGCCGTCCCAGAAATGGTCGGTGCCGACCTTCACCATCGGCAGCGCCGGCGGCAGCGCGCCGCTCGCCATGATGTGCTCGGGAATGATCTCGTCATGGGCATTGTCGAAATAGATGAAGTTGCCGGACAGCACGTTCACTGCGCCGACCGCGAAGCGTATCTTCTTGGAATTGATGCGGTCGAAATCAACCAGCTCGAGCAAGGACTCGCGCAGCGGCGTGGTGTCGTAGTAGCTGGTGGCGGTGCGCGCGCCGGCCGCGCTGAACCACGGATTGGCCTGGTGCGGGGTGAAGAAGCCGGGTTGTCCGAGCGTGGTCGTCAGCCATGAGCTGGTGAAATTGCGCGCCTTGCGGAAGACGTCGCCGTCCGGAGTGTAGTGCCAGATCTTGCGGCTGGTGATGCGATCCCAGAATGTGTGCAGCCGCTCCAGCCGCTTTTCGGGCGGATTGCCGGCGATGATCGCCGAGTTGATCGCGCCGATCGAGACGCCGCACACCCAGTCGGGCTCGATGTTGGATTCATGCAGCGCCTGATAGACGCCAGCCTGATAGGCGCCGAGTGCGCCGCCGCCCTGCAGGACCAGGGCCACGCGATCGCAGCCTTCCGGACGCCAGCCCGGCGTCGCGTGATCGATGTCGTCGAAATGCGGGGTTCGCGCGTCCATATCAGACACTCCAGAAATTCGCGGCGAGAATTCAGCGCGCCGATGACGCCGTGATGACAATTGCGGCGCCCACACTCGGCGCATCCGGCATGCCTGCCTGCATGGTTAGCATTGGCCTCGGCAACGCGACGCGGGTCGCGACGCGCAACCGCGGTCATGCGCCTGACGGAAATTCCTCACATCGCTGTCAATCTCGGCCGTTAGCTTCCGGGAAAATTTTTCAAACAGGGGGTTATTGCGATGCGCAGGGAAGATCTGCTCAAGCGTCCGTCGATGCCGGCCGCCGGCCCGAGCTATCCCGCCGGTCCGTATCGCTTCATCGATCGCGAATTCCTCGTCATCACCTATGAGACCGATCCGGAGTTGATCCGCGCCGGCCTGCCCGAGCCGCTGGAGCCGATCGAGCAGGCGTTCGTGCATTACGAATGGATCAAGATGCCCGACAGCTCCGGCTTCGGCAGCTACACCGAGTCCGGCCTCGTGATCCCCGCGCGCCTGCATGGCGAAGAGGTCAACTTCGTCTGCCAGATGTATCTCGACGATGATCCGCCGATCGCGGCCGGCCGTGAGATCTGGGGCTTTCCGAAGAAGTACGCTCATCCCAAGCTCGAGATCGTCAAGGACACGCTGACCGGCACGCTGGAATATGCCGGCCAGCTCGTTGCGATGGGCACGATGGGCTACAAGCACGAGAGCATGGCGGGCAATGGCGACGTCACCCGCGCCACGCTGTCGAAGACGCAAGTTAATCTGAAGATGATCCCCGGCGTCGACGGGCATCTCGAGGTCTGCCAGCTGGTCGCGATCAACCTGACCGACATCGTCGTCAAGGGCTCCTGGATCGGACCGGGCCGGCTGCATTTGGTGCCGCATGTCAATGCACCGGTCGCCGATTTCCCGGTCAAGCGTGTCGTCGGCGCGCACCACTTCCTCGCCGATCTGACGCTGCCGTTCGGCCGCGTCGTGCATGACTACAACAAGGAGGCCGCGGAGGCGGCGGCGCCGACCGGTCTTGCGGCGGAGTAGGGCGGTCGCTGACATAACACTGTAACAGGCGCGTCCTCCTATGTTCCGTCGAAGGGACGCGCTTGCTCAGCGTTGCGCGTGGGCGAGGCTTTGAACATGTCATTTCGCGCGGTTGCGTTGTCGATTGCCTTGGAGGGCGGCCATGCTGGCTGATCCACCTCCCGCTCCGGTCGGGTCGCTGCTGACCCGTGAGGCGGTCCCCGGTCTGGTCTGGGCGTTCCGCCTGCATCACGACGGCCGTGCCGAGGCGCTTCCGATCGATGCGCCGATCGAGCCGAGCCATGACGGAAGGCTGTGGCTGCACTTCAACCTGACCGACGTCCGCACCCGGGCATGGCTCGCCAACATGCACATCCCGCAGCTCGCGCGGGACCTCTTGCTGTCGAATGACAATTTCCAGCAGATCCACGTCGTCGACAATTGCGTCTACGGCGTGTTTTCCGATCTGGTGCGGGATATCGACGCCGCGACCCGGGAGACCGGCTTTCTCCGCTTTGCGATGACCGAACGCCTCCTGGTCAGCGGCCGCCATCAGGCGCTGTGCTCCGCTGATGCGACGCGCCGCGTGCTCGAAGGTGGCCATCGCGTCGGCAGCGTCGCGGCGCTGCTGGAGAAGATCGTCGACGAGATCGCCGATACCATGGACCGCATGGCGGACAAGATCGGCACCGATATCGATGCGATCGAGGAGCGGGTGCTCGCCGAGGATACCGGATCGGAGCTGCGCAAGAATCTGAGCCGGATGCGCCGCACCTGTGTGCGACTGCATCGCCAGCTCGCCGGCCTGCGCGTGCTGTTTCACCGGCTCGAGCAGAAGAACACCGACAATCTCAGCCCGGCGCTGCGGCTGCAGGCCGGCAAGCTCGCGCAGCGGCTCGACGGCCTCGACCACGACATCGTCGAACTGCACGAGCGCAGCCGCCTGCTCGAGGAAGAGCTGCGCTTCAAGCTCGAGGAGGAGAGCAACAAGCACCTCCACGCCTTGTCCGTCGTCACCATGATGCTGCTGCCGCCGACGCTCGTCACAGGCATCTTCGGCATGAACACCAAGGGATTGCCGCTGACCGACGTCGACAGCGGATTTCTGGTGGCCGCAGGCCTGTTGGCCGGGTCGGCGCTGCTGGCCTATCTGCTGATGCGGCGGCTCGGCATCGTCAAATAGCGCGATCGCACCGCGGCATTTCCCATGTACAGAGTTCTCTCCCCCGCGATGTTGGTGGCCGCGGGCCTCGCACTCGGCGCGCCGGCGCATGCGGAGGACCAGCCCTTCGCCGACCGGATTGCGGATACGCGGGCTGCGCTCGAGGAAGCCGGCTACCAGTTCAGCCTGACCTATATCGGTGAGGGGTTTTCCAACGTCTCCGGCGGCGTCAGCAACGGCGCGGCCTATACCGGCCGTCTCGATCTCGGCACCACCATCGACCTCGAGAAGGCGATGGGCTGGACCGGCGCGACCTTCCACGCCAACATGTACCAGATCCACGGCGACGGGCTGTCGCGGAGCTATGTCGGCAACCTGTTCCTGGTGTCCGGCGTCGAGTCGCTGCCGGCGATGCGGCTCTATGAATTCTGGATCGAGCAGAAGCTGCTCGGCGGCAAACTCTCGGTGCGCGTCGGCCAGCAGGGCTCGGACGTCGAGTTCATCGACAGCCAGTACGACGACATCTTCATCAATTCGGCGCTCGGCTGGCCCGGCATTGTCGGCACCATTCTGCCGGCCGGCGGACCGTCGCCGCCACTTGCCGTGCCCGGCATCCGGTTCAAGGCCAATCTGTCCGATCGCATCACCGCCTATCTGGCACTGTTCGACGGCTCGGCTTCGCCGCCGCAGGGGACGGACGATCCGCAGATATTGAACGCCCACGGGCTGAATTTCCGGGTCAACGATCCGCCATGGTGGATCGGCCAGCTCAAATACAAGTTCGAGATCGGCGAGAGCAGGCTGCCGGCGACCATCACCGGCGGCGCCTGGTATCACGTGGGCTCGTTTGCTGACCAGCGCTTCTCGGCCGACGGGCTGTCGCTCGCTGATCCCGACAGCTCCGGCGACACGCGATGGCTGCGGCGGGACAACGGCATCTTCATGGTCTACGAGCAGCTGCTTGCGCGCGCCAGGCCGGACGCTGACAAGGGCGTGGCGTTCTTCATGCGCGCCTCGGTCAGCCCATCGGACCGCAATCTGATCAGCACCTATGTCGACGGCGGCTTCCTGTTCACCGGCTTCAGCGAGACATATCCGGACGATCGGTTCGGCATCGCCGCGATCTATGCCAGGATTTCGGACGCCGCGCGTGCGCTCGACCGCGACACCCAGATCTTCACGGGCACGCCGTATCCGATCCGCGACTACGAGGCGATTCTCGAGATCACCTACCAGCACGTGGTGAACCCGAATTTCACCATGCAGCCGATGTTTCAATACATCGCCCATCCCGGCGGCGGCGCCGTCGATCCCAACGATCCGACGCAAACGCATCGGATCAAGGACAGCGTGGTGTTCGGGATGCGCACCATTCTGTCGTACTGACCGGCGCACGTCGCGCGGGAAGCGGCCTCAGGCCGCGACCGGCTTCGGCTCCGCCACCGATTTCGGCTGCGGCCGCGCGATCGCCAGAGCGATCAGCGCGGCAAAGATGCACAGCGCGCCGGCAATGAAGAACGCCGGCAGGTAGCTCTGATAGATCGTGCGCGACAGTCCGGCGCCGAACGCGGCGGCGCCAGCGCCGAGCTGATGGCCGGCGAAGATCCAGCCGAACACCAGGTTGGCACGCTCGGCGCCGAAGCGCTGCGCGGTGAGGCGCACGGTCGGCGGCACCGTCGCGATCCAGTCGAGGCCATAGAACATCGCGAACAGCGACAGCCCGTAGAACGTGAAGTCGGAGAACGGCAGGAACAGCAGCGACAGGCCGCGCAGGCCGTAATACCAGAACAGCAGATAGCGGTTGTCGTAGCGGTCCGACAGCCAGCCCGAGACGATGGTGCCGAAGAAATCGAAGATCCCCATCGCGGCGAGCAGGCTTGCCGCCTGCACCTGCGGGATACCGTAGTCGAGGCACATCGGGATCAGGTGAACCTGGACCAGGCCGTTCGTGGAAGCGCCGCAGACGAAGAAGGTCGCGAACAGGATCCAGAACACCGAGGATTTCGCGGAATCGCGCAGCGTGCCGAGCGCGGCGGCCACGATCGGCGCATTGGCCGGCGGCGGCGCGGGAAGCGGCGCGGTGCCCTCGTCGCCGAACGGACGCAGGCCGACGTCGCTCGGCCGGTCGCGCACCACCATCAGCACGGCGAAGGCGGCGACGCCGAGCATGACGCAGACCAGCCCAAGGGCGACGCGCCAGCCGTAGCGCTCGGTCAGTGTCGCGAGGAGGGGCAGGAAGGCGAGCTGTCCCGTCGCGACGCTTGCGGTGAGGATCCCGACCACGAGGCCGCGCCGCGCCACGAACCAGCGCGCAGCGATGGTCGCGCCGAGCACCAGCGCCGTCATCCCGGTGCCAATTCCGATCACGACACCCCACAGCAGGATGAGCTGCCAGACCTGGGTCATGGCGAGCGAGGCCAATAGACCGGAGACCACGATCAACTGCGCCGCCAGCGTCACGTTGCGCAGGCCGTAGCGGTTCATCAGCGCGGCGGCGAACGGCGCCATCAGCCCGAACAGGATGAAGCGGATCGACAGCGCGGAGGAAATCTCGGCGGTGGACCAGCCGAACTCCTTCTGCAGGGGCACGATGAACACGCCGGGCGCGCCGACGGTGCCGGCGGAGATCAGGGCGGCAAGGAAAGTCACGGCCACCATCACCCAGCCGTAGTGGATGTTGCGGCGGGCGAGGGCGGAAGCAAGCCAGTTCGAGATCATTGTGTTCCGGATCGATTGCGGTGAAAGCTTTGCGTGATGCGCAATATGGCACAGAGGAGCCATGGCTAAAATGCCATAGTTCCCTCGTTTTCGGACTTAGGCGCCAGGCCGTCGTACTGCCTCACGGACGCCTTTCATAACTAACTGTCATTGCGAGGAGCGAAGCGACGAAGCAATCCATCGTTCGGTTTGTGAAAAGAGATGGATTGCTTCGCTTCGCTCGCAATGACGGTATACCGGATCAGTGCGCGACCCGCTCGACGGCGATCGCGGTGGCTTCGCCGCCGCCGATGCACAGCGCGGCAACGCCGCGCTTCAGGTTCTGCGCCTCCAGCGCGTGCAGCAGCGTCACGATCAGCCGCGCGCCGGTGGCGCCGATCGGATGGCCGAGCGCGCAGGCGCCGCCGTTGATGTTCAGCCTGTCCCTGGGAATGCCGAGATCGCGCTGCGCCGCCATCGCGACCACCGCAAACGCCTCGTTGATCTCGAACAGGTCGACATCGCCGACGCTCCAGCCGACCTTGTCGAGCAGTTTTCTGATCGCCGGGATCGGCGCTGTCGTGAACCACTGTGGCTCCTGGCTGTGGGTGGCGTGGCCCTTGATCTCGGCCAGCACAGGCAGTCCATCGCGATCGGCGAGCGAGCGGCGGCTGAGGATCAGCGCTGCGGCGCCGTCGGCATTGGCGGAGGAGGCGGCAGGCGTGATGGTGCCGCCCGCGCGGAACGCCGGCTTCAGGCCGGGGATTTTTGCCGGATCGACCTTCAGCGGGTGCTCGTCATTGGCAACGATGCGCGGGCCGGCCTTCTCGGCGAGCGTGATCGGCGCGATCTCGGCCTTGAAGGCGCCGCCCTCGACCGCCTTGCGGGCACGGCTCAGCGTCTCCATCGCGAACGCGTCCTGGTCGGCGCGGGTGAACTGATAGGCCTCCGCGGTCGCCTCGCCGAAATCGCCCATCGAGCGGCCGGTCTCATAGGCGTCCTCGAGCCCGTCCATCATCATGTGATCGATGATGCGGTCGTGGCCGGCGCGATACCCGCCGCGCGCCTTCTGCAACAGATACGGCGCATTGCTCATGCTCTCCATGCCGCCGGACAGCACGATCTCGGCCGAGCCGGCCTTGATGATGTCGTGGGCCAGCATGGTCGCCTTCATGCCGGAACCGCAGACCTTGTTGACGGTGGTGGCGCCGGTGGCATCCGGCAGTCCGGCGCCGCGCGCGGCCTGGCGAGCAGGGGCCTGGCCTTGGCCGGCGGGCAGCACGTTGCCCATGAACACCTCGTCGATGCGCTCGGGCGCAAGTTTTGCGCGTTCGAGCGCAGCCCCGATCACATGCGAGCCGAGCTTGTGCGCCGGCAGCGGCGCGAGCTCGCCCATGAAGCGGCCGAGCGGGGTGCGGGCGGCGGAGAGGATGACGACGGGATCGGTGCTGGTTGCCATGGCAGGAGTCCCTTCAATGCCGGGGATTTGATTGAATTATTGTCATCATATGATGCAATGCAAAAAATGCAACTGCGGCTCTCATGACAAAATGTCGTGTTCGCATGAGTTGGGGACGGGATCGTTCCGCCATCACCAATGTCGTCCTTGCGAAAGCCAGGGGACCCATACTCCGCAGCGGATATTGTGAATGGGACTCGTCGTTCGGGCGCCGCTCAACAATGACGGCCTGTGGTTATGGGTCCCTGCTCCCGTGCGCAATTGCGCACTAGGCAGGGACGACACCGAATAGGTGTCCGCATCTCGACCGTTCGTGACGATCGCGATTCGTCCCTCGATCGGGTGAGACAGACAAACCATACACTCGCTTGGTCGTCGCTTGCGCCGTCGGGCAAATCAGTGATTGAGAATTTTCGCTGGGCGGCGGCGCATCCGAGCTTGTCTGCGACCTGACCTAATCCGACCGCCAGGCGCCGAGCAGAAATCGTCGCTTCGGCGCGGAGCCCGCTTGTTTCTGCACGTCCGGCAGGTCGACGGCATGGCGCTGCATCAGCAGGCGGATTGCGATCGCGATGATTACAAAGGGCGCCAGGTAGATCGCGAAAACTTCGAAGGCGTTCATGTCGTCCTCCGCGGCTTCGGAACAGACATGCTAGTACGATCATCGCGCGCGCGGGCGGCTAAAACTGTACCGGCGCCGCTGAGTTGGCGTTAACCGAATTCCCGGACGCCGATCAATTCAAGGTTGCGGAATACGGGTCTGTTTACCGATCCGGCGCTAGGGCTGGCGGATTGTGCAATGGAAAGTCCCACCGCAATGTCCGTGATCGCCGTCGAGCAGCCGTCCGCCCGCATTCCGCTCTCCGTCAAGATCGGCTTCAGCGCCTTCATGGCTGTCCTGGTGCCGGTGTACACCTACTGCTACGGGCCGACCAACTTTCTGTATTTCTGCGATGTCTGCCTGATCCTCACCTTGATCGGGGTCTGGACCGAGAGCGCACTGTTGATTTCGATGTGCGCCGTCGGACTCCTTGTGCCGCAAACATTTTGGGTGATCGACTTTCTCGCCCATGTCGCCGGCTGCTCGCTCACCGGAATGACCGACTACATGTTCGACCAGAACCTGTCGCTGTTCCTGCGGTTCCTGTCGGGCTTCCACGGCTGGCTGCCGTTCCTGCTGCTGTTCCTGGTCTGGCGGCTCGGCTATGACCAGCGCGCGCTGATCGCCTGGGGCGTGCTGGCATGGGCGCTGCTGCTGATCTGCTACTTTGTGATGCCGGGACCGCGGCCGGACCCGGGCATGACCCCGGTCAACATCAACTACGTCTTCGGCACCAGCGACAGGGCGGCGCAAGGCTTCGTGCCGCCGCTGGTGTGGCTGGCCGGCCTGATGATCGGCCTGCCACTGCTCGCCTTCATACCCACCCATTTCATGCTGCGGCGCGCCGCGCCGCCGATGTAGGGCCTGCGATTCGCGAGGCTACGCCATCACGTCGCTGCGGATACCATCGTGCATGGCCGCATGCGGCAGCCTCGATTGACACCAATCGACTCGGCGCTACGCTGCCGGAACAGAGCGTTTTCCCAAGCGACTCGAGACGAATTCAAAGCGCCGCAAGCACGACCAAGAAGCAAGACCCAGAAGAACAAGGAAAAGGGCAGGACACGCCGTGACACGCGTCATCGCGTCTTGAGCGGGACCACGCGGACCTCCGCGCTCGCGCCATTTCGCATCCGCAGCTATCGCTTTCAATGGCCGTCCGATCTGCTCACCTCCTGGGCGTTCGAGGTCGAGACGCTGGTGCTCGGCTGGTACATCATGGTCGAGACCGGCTCGGTGCTGCTGCTGACCGTGCTGGCGTCGCTGCAATATGTCGGCACCCTGGTCGCGCCGGTCGTCGGCATGATCGGCGACCGCATAGGGCACCGCGATCTGCTCGCCGTGATGCGCTTTGCCTATACGGTGCTCGCCGGCACCATCATGACGCTGGCGCTGACCGGGCATCTCGCCCCGCTGAACGTCATGATCATCGTCGCGATCATGGGTGTGATCCGCCCGTCGGATCTCGGCGTGCGCGGCGCGCTGCTCGCCGACATCATGCCGCCGGAGCAGCTGGTCGGCGCCATCAGCCTGGCGCGCACCACGCAGGACTCGGCGCGTATCGCAGGAGCCCTGACCGGGGCCGGATTGTTCGCGGCGCTCGGCATCGGCTACGTCTATGTCGGGATTGCCGGCTTCTATTTCGTCGCCGCCATCCTGATGCTCTGCATGAGCCGCCCGAAGTCGCATGGCACGACCGATCTTGCGGCCGCCGCGCCGGGCTCAAAGCTGCTGCGCGACCTCAAGGAGGGCATCGTCTATGCCTGGAGCGGTCCGGGCATGCGCGCCGCGCTCTGCGTCGCGTTCCTCGCCAACCTCACCGCGTTTCCGCTCACCAACGGTCTGTTGCCCTATGTCGCGCGCGACATCTTCCATACCGACCAGACCGGGCTCGGCTATCTCTCGGCAAGCTTTGCGGTGGGCTCGCTGATCGGCTCGATCACGCTCAGCATGGCCGGCGGGGTACGCATCGCGCGGCTCCTGATCGGCGCGACGCTCGCCTGGTACGCCATGCTGCTGGTGTTCGTCGAGCTCAGGACCATGCCGGTCGCGATGGCCTGCCTGCTGCTCGCCGGCATCGCGCAGAGCATGTCGATGATCTCGGCCGCCGTGATGCTGATGCGCAATGCCAGCGCGCATCTGCGCGGCCGCGTCATGGGCGTGCGCATGATGGTGATCTACGGCCTGCCGCTCGGGCTGCTCGCCGCCGGCAGCCTGATCGACCTGATCGGCTACACCGCGACCGGCACGCTGCTCGCCGCCGCCGGCTTCGTCGCCATGCTGGCGATCGCGCTGCACTGGCGCGCCGACCTCTGGCCGACCCACGCCCCGGCCAACGCCCGGTGAGGGGCGCGGCGCGATGCCGCGCCGCGGTCGCCGATGCGCCAAAAGGACGCGACAGCGCGGGCAAGCTGTCGTAGACCATTTTCGACGCTCCCATTTCCAGTGCCAAGTTCCAGTGCCAGGCCTTTTTCGTTTGATATTGTAATGCTCCGTCTTTTGACCCGCCTTGGACTGCGCTTCGACGACATCGTCGAGGAGCGCCGATTTGTAGACCAGTACGTACGGGGCAATATCGGCTGGACGCAGGTCGCGATGCTGCTCGGCGCCTTCACCTATGCCGGATATGCGTTCTGGGATTGGGTGCTCTATCCCGACGTCGTGGCGACCACGCTGGCGATCCGCGGCGGGGTCGCCGTGCTGGTCCTGCTGCCGCTCACCGCCTTGCTCTCGGTGCCGGCGATGAAGCCGTGGGCCGAGACGATCTTCCTCGTCTATTGCGTCGTTCCAGGCTGCGTGCTGCCGAGCGTCTACCTCGTGCTGCCCTCGGGATTCACCTATGCGGCACCCGGCGTGATGATGGTGATCCTGTTCGTCTCGACCATGCTGCCGCTGCGGATCGGGCCACTGGCGGTGTTCTGTCTCACGACATGGATTGCGCTATGCATCGCTGAATCGCTCGGGCCGGCTTTGCCGCCGGGGCTGCGCTTCATCAATCATTCCCTGGTCCTCAACGCCTTTGCGCTGTCGCTTTACGCCGTCGCCGCCCGCGAGTTCCGCGCGCGCCAGCAGTTTCGAACGGCGCAGGCGCTGAAGCAGGAAAAGGAGCGTTCGGAAGCCTCGTTGCGCGATCTGCACGCGACGCAATCGCAGCTCGTGCAGGCCGAGAAGCTGGCCTCGCTCGGGCAGCTCGTCGCCGGTGTCGCACACGAGGTCAGCACGCCGCTTGGCCTGGCGCTGACCACGTCAACCACCATGGAGGCGGACCTTCGCGCGATGGGCGAGGCGCTGAGCGGCACCGCCGTCCGGCGCTCCGACCTGACAAGGGGCATTGCACGAATCGAGAACGGCCTTCGACTGACCTCGGAAAACCTGCATCGGGCATCTGAAATGGTGCACAGCTTCAAGCAGGTCGCCATCCATCACGCCGACGAGGAGCGCCATACATTCGAGCTCGGCGGATGGCTCTCCGAGCTGATCGCAAAGCTCGGGCCGCTGCTGTCCCGGCAGGGATTGATCGTCGAACTCGACTGCCCGCAAGGCATCGTTCTGAGCAGCTATCCCGGCGCACTGGCGCAGGTGATCAGCAACCTGGCGTTCAACGCCGCGGCGCACGCTTATCCCGACGGCCGCGGCGGACGCTTCACCATGACGGTGACGCAGCCGGATCAGGCGCTCGCCCGGATCGCCTGCGCCGACCAAGGCGTCGGCATCCGCGAGGATTTGCAGGCCCGCGTGTTCGATCCGTTTTTCACCACCGGGCGGGAGCGGGGCAATATCGGCCTCGGCCTGCACATCGCCTTCAACACCGTCGTGTCGTCGCTCAGCGGCCGGATCGCGCTGGAAAGCGAACCAGGCCGCGGCACGCTGGTGCTGATCGAGATCCCGGTATCGAGCTAGCCGCTGGTGGTAGCCCGGCCTCTGGCCGATCGACGCATCGGCGAATGTGTGGCGAGGGCGCAGCAAGCGTCGCCCGGATGAGCGAAACGATATCCGGGGCATCCGGCCCCGCATGTCGCTTCGCTCATGCGGGCTACAGATGACATGTTGCGGCGCTCACGCGGGCCACGGGTGCTGAACCGCTACCGCTTGCGATCTAAAAATCCCTGCAGCAGGCTCTGCGGCTCGCCGGTCTGGAACGACTTTCCGAACACGCCGACGCTGAGGTTGACCGACTCGGTCAGCGGCAGCTCTTCCCACTGCCGCAGCAGGTCCTTCTGGATGCGCAGCGCTTCGGGGCCGCATTCCAGCAGCGCCTTGACGGTGTGCTCGACGGCGTCGTCGAGGCCGCCGAGTTTTGCCACGGTGTCGACCAGGCCCCAGGCGAGCGCGGTTTGGGCGTCGATGTTCTCCGCGGTCATGATCAGCCAGCGGGCGCGGCCCCAGCCGATCAGGCGCGGCAGCAGCGCGGCGTGGATCACCGAGGGGATGCCGACGCGCACCTCGGGCATGCCGAACATCGCGTCATGTGCGGCAACGCGGACGTCGCAGGCGGCCGCGACCTCGAGGCCGCCGCCGAGGCACCAGCCGGGCAGGCGGGCGATCACCGGCGCCGGGAATTTGCGCACGGCCTCGCAGAGGTCGCGCAGCCGGCTGATGAATGCTTCGGCGGATGTCTGGTCGAGCGTCGCCATTTCCTTGATGTCGGCGCCGCCGATCATGCTGCGCTCGCTTTCGCCGGCCAGGATCACCGCGCGGATGCTCGGATCGGCGGCCAGATGCTCAAAACCCTCGCGCACGCCGTTGGTGACCGCGGAACTCACGATGTTCAGCTTGCCGGCGTTGCAGATGGTGAGGCGGACGACGCCTCTGTCGTCGCGGGCGATGCCGCAGTGGGGATTGAGCATGTCCATGGAAAAGCCCCGGCGCAGGAATGGATCGACAAGTCATTTCGGGATGGTGCGCAAGCACCAGACCCGGAATCTCGAGATTCCGGGTCTGGTGCTCGCGTCGCCCCGGAATGACTTGCGCCATGTCCCGGACAAAGCATGGCTCTGTCAAGGGACCGGGTGCGGCGGTTGCGCCGAGGGATGCGGATCTATAGAATTATATGCGTCATATAAATGGAGCCGTCATGACCGCCGCCGAAAGCATCGATCTTCGTTCGCCCGATCTAACGCGCACCCGCGTGGTGGAATGGCAGGCGCCCGGACCGGTGGCGAAAGCGGCGCTGCCGATGTCCGGGATCGAGGCGATGCGCGCGATCCGCGACGGCCGGTTGCCGCCGCCGCCGATGGCCAAGATGATCGGCTTCCGCATGGCCGTGGTCGAGCAGGGGCGCATCGTGATGGAACTCGAGCCGCATGAGAGCCTGGAAAACACCATCGGCCTGCTGCACGGCGCCACCGCCGCGGCGCTGCTCGATACCGCGATGGGCTGTGCGATCTCGACCATGCTGCCGGCGGGGCAGACTTCGGTGACGCTCGACCTCAAGCTGACCTATCTGCGGCCGCTGTCGGCACGGTCGGGCACCATCAGCGCCGAAGGCAAGGTGATCAAGCTCGGGCGCCAGACCAGCTACACCGAGGGCTTCGTCCGCGACGGCAAGGGCAATCTTGCGGTGCACGCGACCGCGACGTTTTCGATGCTCGGCGGGGAACCGAAAGTGGCCGACAAGGCGAAATAACTGCAGCATTCCGGCCGCAAATCTGCTATTATATGATTAGAAACATTCCATGAGACCGGCATGCGCTATTCGAAAGAACACAAGCAGGAGACCCACGCGCGGATCGTCAAGAAGGCCGCGGCGCGGCTGCGCGAGCGGGGCGCCCACGGCATCGGTGTCGCCGACCTGATGAAGGACGCCGGCCTGACGCATGGCGGCTTCTACGCGCATTTCGACTCGCGCGAGGCGCTGGTGATCGAGGCCTTCAGCTACGCGATGGACCGCGCCATCGAGCGCTGGCGCAAGGTCGCCGCGGACACGCCGCCGGAGAAGCGACTTTCGACCATCATCGACGGCTATCTTTCGGCGGTGCACCGCGACGATCCCGGCCAGGGCTGCGCGATCCCGGCGCTCGGCGCCGAGATCGCCCGCGAGAGCCCGAAGACCCGCAAGGCGTTTGCCCTCAAGCTCGACCAGATGATCGACATGATGGCCGACCAGATCCTGGACGTGCCGCGCAAGGCCGCCCGCAAGCAGGCGACGGCGACGCTGGCGACCATGATGGGCACCATAGTGATGTCGCGCATCGCCGGCAGCGGCGAAACGTCCGACGAGATCCTGAGCGCGGGCCGCGAGGCGGTGCTGGGACGTGCCGCCGCGGCCAAGGCACCGGCGAAGAAGAAGGTGAATTAGCGCTTAGAGCGCCAACTGGTGCAGCGCGCCTAATATTCGATCCGTCACCCTGAGGAGCGCGCATCGCGCGCGTCTCGAAGGGTCGACGGCCCGGAGCTTTCCGAGCCGTCAGACCGGGGCCGTGCATCCTTCGAGACGCGCTACGCGCTCCTCAGGATGACGGGAATAACACGGTGTCCGCCTCACACCCCGCTAAAAAGCGCGCGCTCGGCTTCCACGGTCTCGTAGATGTAGTCCGCCACCGCGCGGATGCGGGCGAGGTCCTTGCTGTCGGCGTGCATCAGCAGCCAGAAGGTGCGGGAGATCCGCACCTCGTCTGGCAGCACCGGCTGCAACTCGGGGTGGGCCGTTGCCATGAAGTGCGGCAGCACGGCGATGCCGAAGCCGGCGATGGTGGCGTTGAGCTGCGCGATCAGATTGGCGCTGCGGAATTTCGCCGAGATCTTCGGCGAGACCTGCGGCAGATAGTCGAGCTCCGGCGTGAACAGGAGCTCCTCGATGTAGCCGACGAAGCGGTGCCGCGGCAGGTCGGCGCGCGCAGCAATTGCCGGCGCCTGGGCGAGATAGGCGGGTGCGGCATAAAGCCCGAGCGTGTAGTCCAGGAGCTTGCGGCCGACGATGCGACCTTCGTTCGGCATGGTCAGGCTGATCGCGATGTCGGCCTCGCGCTTGGAGAGCGAGAACAGCCGCGCGGTGGCGACGAGCTGCAGATCGAGATCGGGATACCGCTTGGTGAACTTGACCAGCCGCGAGGCCAAAAAGTGGCTGCCGAAGCCGTCGGGCGCGCCGATCCGCACCGTGCCGGTGAGGTGGGCGCGCGAGCCGCCGACCGCCTCCTGGTTGGCGACGATGGTGGATTCCATCGCCTCCGCGCTGTCGGCGACGCGCTGGCCGGCCTCGGTCAGCAGATAGCCGGTCTTGCGCCGATCAAACAGTTTTGCGGAGAGGTGGCGCTCCAGCCGGTCGACACGGCGGATCACTGTGGCATGATCGACGCCGAGCTGCTTGGCGGCAGCCGAAACCGACCCGCCGCGCACGATGGCAAGCACGAAACGGAAGTCGTCCCAGTCGATTGTGCCGCCGCCTTGATCCAGCATTTCCGCACATCTATGGTGCAATTTATCGGACTTGAATCCCATAAAATGCAGGGTCAATAGGGATTGTAAAGCGATCCCGCCGCGAGGAGCGGCGATTCAGGTGCTTCAGGGAGGTTTTTCCATGCGCTCAATCGGACATTTCATCGGTGGCAAGGAGGTCAAGGGCACGTCGGGCCGCACGGCTGACGTCTTCGAGCCGATGACCGGCGAGGTCCAGGCCAAGGTGGCGCTGGCCTCCAAGGCCGAGCTCCGCGCCGCGGTCGAGAACGCCAAGGCCGCGCAGCCGGAATGGGCCGCCACCAACCCGCAGCGCCGCGCCCGCGTCATGATGCGGTTCCTCGAGCTGGTGCAGCGCGACTACGACAAGCTCGCCGAGCTGCTGGCGCGCGAGCACGGCAAGACCGTTCCCGACGCCAAGGGCGACATCCAGCGCGGCCTCGAGGTCGCCGAGTTTGCCTGCGGCATCCCGCATCTGATGAAGGGCGAGTACACCGAGGGCGCCGGCCCCGGCATCGACATCTATTCGATGCGCCAGCCGCTCGGCGTGGTCGCCGGCATCACGCCGTTCAACTTCCCGGCGATGATCCCGATGTGGAAGTTCGCGCCGGCGATCGCCTGCGGCAACGCCTTCATCCTCAAGCCGTCGGAGCGCGATCCCGGCGTGCCGATGATGCTCGCCGAACTGATGATCGAGGCGGGCCTGCCGGCCGGCATCCTCAACGTCGTCAACGGCGACAAGGAGGCGGTCGACGCCATCCTCGACGATCCCGATATCAAGGCGATCGGCTTCGTCGGCTCGACTCCGATCGCGCAGTACATCTACGAGCGCGCCGCGCAGACCGGCAAGCGCTGCCAGTGCTTCGGCGGCGCCAAGAACCACGCCATCGTGATGCCGGATGCCGACATGGACCAGACGGTCGATGCGCTAATCGGCGCCGGCTACGGCTCCGCCGGTGAGCGCTGCATGGCCGTCTCGGTCGCGGTGCCGGTCGGCAAGACCACCGCCGACCGCCTGATGGAGAAGCTGATCCCGCGCGTCGAGTCGCTCAAGATCGGCACCTCGGTCGATCCGTCGGCCGATTACGGCCCGCTGGTGACCCGCGAGGCGGTCGAGAAGGTCAAGAGCTACATCGACATCGGCATCAAGGAAGGCGCGACGCTCGCGGTCGACGGCCGCGGCTTCAAGATGCAGGGCTACGAGAAGGGCTTCTATCTCGGCGGTTCGCTGTTCGACAACGTCACCAAGGACATGCGGATCTACAAGGAAGAGATCTTCGGCCCGGTGCTCTCGGTAGTGCGCGCCCACGACTATCACGAGGCGCTGGCGCTGCCGTCCGACCATGACTACGGCAACGGTGTCGCGATCTTCACCCGCGACGGCGACGCCGCGCGCGACTTCGCCGCCAAGGTCAATGTCGGCATGGTCGGCATCAACGTGCCGATCCCGGTGCCGATCGCCTATTACACCTTCGGCGGCTGGAAGAAGTCCGGCTTCGGCGACCTCAACCAGCACGGTCCGGACTCGATCCGCTTCTACACCAAGACCAAGACGGTGACCTCGCGCTGGCCGTCCGGCGTCAAGGAAGGCGCGGAGTTCTCGATCCCGACGATGAAGTGATTTCCGGGAACGTCATTGCGAGCGCAGCGAAGCAATCCATCTATCCCCCGCGTGGAAGAATGGATTGCTTCGTCGCTTCGCTCCTCGCAATGACGGTGGGGTAACCTTCAGGGCTAGGCGGCGAGATGCAGTTCGCTCTCAACGAGGACCAGATCGCGGTTCGCGACATGGCGCGGGCGTTTGCGGCGGAGAACATCGCGCCGCACGCGCTCGAATGGGACGAGACAAAGCACTTTCCAGTCGACGTGATGCGCGAGGCGGCAGGCCTCGGCATCGGCGGCATCTATATCAAGGACGATGTCGGCGGCTCGGCGATGACGCGGTTCGACGCGGCGCTGATCTTCGAGGCGCTGGCGACGGGGTGCCCGACCACGTCGGCCTTCATCTCGATCCACAACATGGCGTCCTGGATGATCGATGCCTACGGCAACGACATCCAGCGCCACACATGGCTGCCGAAGCTCTGCACCATGGAGCTGATCGCGAGCTACTGCCTGACCGAGCCGGGCGCCGGCTCCGACGCGGCCGCGCTGCGCACCCGCGCGGTGCGCGACGGCGATCATTACGTGCTCAACGGCCAGAAGCAGTTCATCTCCGGCGCCGGCAGCACCGACCTGCTGGTGGCGATGGTGCGCACCGGCGGCGAGGGTCCGGGCGGCGTCTCGACGCTGGTGATCGACGGCAAGACGCCGGGCGTGTCGTTCGGCAATAACGAGCGCAAGATGGGCTGGAATGCGCAGCCGACCCGCGCTGTCATGTTCGAGAACGCGCGCGTGCCGGTCGCGAACCGGCTCGGCGAGGAGGGCATCGGCTTCAAGATCGCGATGGCCGGGCTCGACGGCGGCCGGCTCAACATCGCGGCGTGCTCGCTCGGCGGCGCGCAGGCGGCGCTCGACAAGGCGTTGGCCTACATGAAGGACCGCAAGGCATTCGGCAAACGCCTCGACGAATTCCAGGCGCTGCAATTCAAGATCGCCGACATGGCGACCGAGCTGGAAGCCGCACGCACCTTCCTGTGGCGGGCGGCCGCCGCGCTCGACCGCAAGGATCCGGACGCTTCCATGCTGTGCGCGATGGCAAAACGGTTTGGCACCGATGTCGGCTTCGAGGTCGCCAACCATGCGCTGCAGCTGCATGGTGGCTACGGCTACCTCAGCGAATACGGCGTCGAGAAGATCGTGCGCGATCTGCGCGTGCACCAGATCCTCGAAGGCACCAATGAAATCATGCGGCTGATCGTGTCGCGCAAGTTGATCGAGGGCGCGCGATGAATGATGCGGCAGCAGCCGAGGGCGACCTGATCGCGCGCAAGGAAGGTTCTGCCGGCATTATCCGGCTCAACCGGCCGAAGGCGATCAATGCCGTGACGCTGGAGATGTTCCACGACATCGACAGGGCGCTCGATGCGTTCGAGGCCGATCCCGATGTCGCTGTCATCGTGCTGGAGGGCGCGGGCGAGCGTGGCCTGTGCGCCGGCGGCGACATCCGCGCGCTCTGGGAGAGCTCCAAGGTCAAGGGCGATCTCGGCAAGATCCTGTGGCGCGACGAATACATCCTCAACGCGCGGATCAAGAAGTTCCCAAAGCCCTATGTCGCCTTCATGGACGGCATCGTGATGGGCGGCGGCGTCGGGCTGTCGGCGCATAGCCGCCACCGCGTGGTGACGGAGCGGACCAAGCTCGCGATGCCCGAGGTCGGCCTCGGTTTCTTCCCCGATGTCGGCGGCACCTATCTGCTGTCGCGCTCGCCGGGTGAGATCGGTACCTATTTCGGGCTCACCGGCACCACCATGAACGGACCCGATGCGATCTACGCCAAATTCGCCGACGCCGTGGTGCCGAGCGCAAAGCTGCCGGCGCTGCGCGAGGCGCTGACCAAGGTTACGCCAGGTACGAGTTCGGCCGAGATTGATCGGCTGATCGGAGGCTTCGCCACTAGCGAGAGGGCTGGCCCTGTCGCCGCGATGCAGGCCAAAATCGACGGCTGGTTCGCACACGGCCGGATGGAGGACGTCGTCGCCGCGCTGACGGCCGACGGATCGGATATGGCGCATGCCACGCTAAAGACGCTCAGTGAGAAGTCGCCGCGCGGCATGGTGGTGACGCTGAAACTGCTGCGGCTGGCGCGCGCGACCGCGACGCTGGAAGAGTGCCTGAAGCGCGAATATCGCGCCGCGCTCGAGGTGTTCGCCAGCGACGATTTCCGCGAGGGCGTGCGCGCAGCCGTCATCGACAAGGATCGCAATCCGACATGGTCGCCGGCCGGGATCGAACAGGTGACGCCGGAGATGCTCACGCCTTACTTCGCCGAGATCGGCGCTGACGAATTGAAATTTCCCGACAGCAAATAGAAACGTCGCAAGCGGAGGACTTCCCATGGCAAACGTCGCATTCATCGGGCTCGGCAATATGGGCGGGCCGATGGCCGCCAATCTGGTCAAGGCCGGCCACAAGGTGACCGCGTTCGATCTGGTCGCAGCGTCTCGCGATCAGGCCAGGAGTGATGGCGCCGCGATCGCCGAGAGCAGCGTTGCTGCGGTGAAGGGCGCCGATGTCGTCATCACCATGCTGCCGGCCGGCAAGCACGTGCTCGGTGTCTGGAACGAGGTGCTGCCCGCGATGGCCAACGGCGCGCTGATCATCGACTGCTCGACCATCGACGTCGAAAGCGCAAAGCAGGCGCATGTGCTGGCTGCCAAGCACGGCATGGCCTCGGTCGACGCGCCGGTCTCCGGCGGCACCGGTGGCGCCAAGGGCGCGACGCTGACCTTCATGTGCGGCGGCGAGCCGAAGGCATTCGCGGCGGCCCAGCCGATGTTGGCAAACATGGGCAAGAAGATCGTGCATTGCGGCGCGGGCGGTGCAGGGCAGGCAGCCAAGATCTGCAATAATATGATCCTCGGTATTTCCATGATCGCGGTCGGCGAGGCTTTCGTGCTCGCCGAAAAGCTCGGCCTGTCGCACCAGGCGCTGTTCGACGTCGCCTCGACCTCGTCGGGACAGTGCTGGTCGCTGACGACCTATTGCCCGGTTCCCGGCCCGGTGCCGACGTCGCCGGCCAACAACGATTACAAGCCGGGTTTTGCTTCGAACCTGATGGTCAAGGACCTGACCCTGGCGCAGGACGCCGCCAATGCCGCCGGCGCGGTCACGCCGCTCGGCAAGCACGCGCAGGAGATCTATAAGACCTTCGACGCGTCGGGCCACGGCGGGGTCGACTTTTCCGGAATTATCCAGCACGTTAGGGCCCTTGCCCCGAAGTAAATCGCCGTCATCCTGAGGTGCGAGCGGAGCGAGCCTCGAAGGATGCGAAAACGGTGCCTGTAGCCATCCTTCGAGACGCCGTGCTTCGCGCGGCTCCTCAGGATGACGTCAGAATACGTGGTGAAGCCGGATGACCACATTTCAGGACGCTCGCGCCTTTCTGCTCAAGCACCGCACCGACTACGACGCCGCGGTGAAGGGATTTCGCTGGCCCGATCCGGTGCCGTTCAACTGGGCGCTCGATTGGTTCGATGCCGAACTGGCGCGAAATCTTGACAGCCGCGACCGGCCGGCGCTGTGGATCGTCGATGCCGCCAGCGGCAACGAGACCAAGCTGTCCTTCGCCGAGCTGTCGCGCCGCTCAAACCAGGTTGTAAATTTCCTGCGCGCGCAGGGGCTGAAGCGCGGCGATCATCTGTTGCTGCTGCTCGGCAATGTCGTGCCGCTGTGGGAGACCATGCTGGCGGCGATGAAGCTCGGCGTCGTCGTGATCCCCGCCACCACGCTCTTGACCGCGGATGAATTGCGCGACCGGCTCGACCGCGGCAAGGCGAGGGCGGTGGTCGCCACGCAGGATCAGGTCGCGAAGTTCGCGGGCCTCGGCAGCGACAAGCTCGCCCGCATCGTGGTCGGCGCGACGCAGGCGCAGGACGGCTGGCTGCCGTTCGAGGATTCTGCCAAGCAGTCCGATGCATTCGCGCCCGATGGCCCTACCAAGGCCGACGACCCGATGCTGCTTTATTTCACCTCGGGCACCACGGCAAAGCCGAAGCTGGTGCGGCACAGCCAGCGCAGCTACCCGGTCGGCCATCTCTCGACCATGTACTGGATCGGTCTGCAGCCCGGCGACATCCATCTCAATATCTCCTCGCCCGGCTGGGCCAAGCATGCCTGGAGCTGCTTCTTCGCGCCGTGGAACGCGGGAGCGACGATCTTTATTGCGAATCAGCCACGCTTCGAGGCGAAGGGACTGCTCTCGATCATCGGCCGCTGCGGCGTGACCACGCTGTGCGCGCCGCCCACGGTGTGGCGGTTGTTCATCCAGGAAGAGCTCGCGAGCTTCAAGGTCTCGCTGCGCGAGGTCTGCGGCGCTGGCGAACCGCTCAATCCGGAGATCATCGACCAGGTCAAATCGGCCTGGGGGCTGACCATCCGCGACGGCTACGGCCAGACCGAGACCACGGCGCTGGCCGGCAACTCGCCGGGGCAGAAGGTGAAGGTCGGCTCGATGGGCCGGCCGCTACCGGGCTATCGCGTGCAGGTGACCGACAATGACGGCCACGCCGCGAAGGAAGGCGAGGTGACCTTGCTGCTCGGCGCAGACCGGCCGGCGGGCCTGATGCAGGGCTATCAGGGCGACGACGGCAAGCTGATCGGCACCGACGGCGAGATCTATCGCAGCGGCGACGTCGTGTTCACCGATGACGAGGGTTATCTGACCTTCGTTGGCCGCACCGACGACGTGTTCAAATCCTCCGACTACCGGATCTCGCCGTTCGAGCTGGAGAGCGTGCTGCTGGAGCATGACGCGGTGGCCGAAGCCGCCGTGGTGCCGAGCCCGGACCCGATCCGGCTGGCGGTCCCGAAGGCCTATGTGCTGCTGGTATCAGGCGTCGAACGAACGCCGGAGACCGCGCTGTCGATCTTCAAACATTTGCACACGCGGCTCGCACCGTTTAAACGCATTCGCAAGATCGAGCTGGTCACCGAACTGCCGAAGACGATTTCTGGAAAAATCCGTCGCGTGCAGTTGCGCCGGCTCGAACACGACGATGTCAGAAGCGATGCGTTGCGCGGGGTCGAGTTCCGCGAGGAAGAATTTCCGGAGCTGCAGAAGGTGCGGACCTCCGGTTAGCAGAGGTTAGCCAATGAACGAAGTCTGGAAGAAGCCGCCGGTGTCGCTGGAAACCTACCAGGGCATGGTCGGCAAGGAGATCGGCGTGTCCTCGTGGCACCTGCTCGATCAGGGCCGCATCGACACCTATGCCGACGTGATCGAGGATCACCAGTTCATCCATGTCGATCCCGAGCGCGCCAGGAAGGAGACCGCCTTCGGCACCACGATCGCGCATGGCTTCCTGACGATGTCGCTGATGTCGATCATGTCCTACGAGGTGATGCCGGTGCTCGAGGGCACCGCGATGGGCGTCAATTACGGCTTCGACAAGCTGCGCTTCATCTCGCCGGTGCGCTCCGGAAAACGCGTCCGCGGCCGCTTCGTGCTGGCCGAAGCCACGCTGCGCAAGCCGAAGGAGTTGTTGTCGCGCACCAACGTCACGGTCGAGATCGAGGGCGAGGAAAAGCCCGCGCTGGTCGCCGACTGGCTCGGCCTGATCTATTTCAGCTGAGGATCACAAGACACGGTTGTGTTGCAACCGCGAAGGGTTGTGCACCTCTCCCGCAAGCGGGGAGGTGCAGCGAGCCACCTCAATCTGTTTTTCAGGCGGTGCGCTGCTCTGGCCCATGTAGCGCATTGACGGCTGTGTTCCCCGGTGTCCATGATGCCCGCTTTAGGCGGTGCGGTCCCGGGAGTGGCAGCCATGGTGCAAAACATCGTCGCCGGAATTGTCGTAGTCGCTTTGATTGTGATCGGTGCGATTAGCTACGCTCAAGAGCATCACGAGTGCTGGAGCGGGCATCTGCTCAAAAGCCTGAAACCCTGCGGGTCGATGACCCCTTCGGTCTAGCGCGCCGGGCTTGACCCGGCCATCCATCGCTGCTCAAAAGTCTCCAACCTTTTCATGCCGCTCGGGCACTAACCCTCTCCCCTTGTGGGAGAGGGCGGCGAAATCGAGCGGAGCGAGATGAAGCCGGGTGAGGGGTCTCTCTCCGCGTGCTCATCCGTGGAGAGAACCCCTCATCCGGCGCGCTCGCGCGCGCCACCTTCTCCCACAAGGGGAGCAGGGAAGTCAGAGCAGGAATGACAAGCATGGCAATCAGGTTTGACGGACGCGTCGCTATCGTCACCGGCGCGGGCAATGGTCTCGGACGGGCGCATGCGCTGGGGCTCGCCAGCCGCGGCGCCAAGGTGGTGGTCAACGATTTCGGCGGCGCGCGCGACGGCACCGGTGGGTCGCTGTCGCCGGCCGAGACCGTGGTCGAGGAGATCCGGAAAGCCGGCGGCACCGCGATCGCCGACGGCGCCGACGTCTCGAACTTCGAGCAGGTCACCGCGATGGTCGAGCGCGCCACCAAGGAGTGGGGCAGCGTCGATCTGTTGTGCGCCAATGCCGGCATCCTGCGCGACAAGTCGTTCGCCAAGCTCGAGGTCGCCGACTGGGCCAAGGTGCTCGACGTGCATCTCACCGGCACCTACTACTGCTGCAAGGCGGTGTGGGCCGGCATGCGCGAGCGCAACTACGGCCGCATCGTGCTGACGACCTCGTCGTCCGGCCTGTTCGGCAATTTCGGCCAGGCCAATTACGGCGCGGCGAAGGCCGGGATGGTCGGCCTGATGAACGTGCTCGCCGAAGAGGGCCGCAAGAACAACATCAAGGTCAACACCATCTCGCCGACGGCTGCGACCCGCATGACCGAGGAACTGCTGCCGCCGCAGGCGCTGGCGCTGATGAAGCCGGAAGCGATCACGCCCGCGGTCGAATTCCTGCTCTCGGAGGACGCACCGACCCGCACCATCATGGGCGCCGGCGCCGGCTCGTTTGCCGTGATCCGCGTGCTGGAGACCGAAGGCGTCAACCTGCCGCAGTCGGAATGGACGCCGGACGGCGTCGCCGCGCACTTCAACGCGATCAGCGACATGTCGACCGCGAAGGCGCTGCAGGGCGCGTTCGAGCAGACGCAGAAGTATGTCGCCCAGGCCGCCGCGCGGGCCGGGATCAAGCTCTGAGCATGAGCGTCGCCGTCATCGGAGCCGGACCTGCCGGCCTGATGGCGGCGGAGGTGTTCGCGCAAGGTGGCGCACAGGTCACCGTCTACGACGCGATGCCGTCGGCCGGCCGCAAGTTTCTGATGGCCGGCCGTGGCGGGCTCAATCTCACCCACTCCGAGCCGCTGCCGGATTTCCTTGCGCGCTATCGCGAGGCGATGCCGCATCTGAAGGCTGCGGTCGAGGCTTTTCCGCCTGAAGCACTGCGCGTCTGGAGCGAGGCGCTGGGGCAGCCGACATTCGTCGGCAGCAGCGGCCGCGTATTCCCTGAGGCGTTCAAGGCGTCGCCCCTGCTGCGTGCCTGGCTGCGGCGGCTCGATGCCGCCGGCGTTGCGTTCGCATTCCGGCATCGCTGGATCGGATGGGACGCGCGCGGGGGATTGCTGTTCGAGACGCCGGACGGCCAGCGCACAGTCAAGGCCGATGCGACCGTGCTGGCACTCGGCGGCGCGAGCTGGCCGCGGCTCGGCTCGGACGGCACCTGGGCGGAGATCCTCGCCGCAAAGGGCGTTGCCATGGCGCCGATCAAGCCAGCCAATTCCGGCTTCACGGTTGCCTGGTCGAATATCTTCTGCGACCGGTTCGAGGGCCAGCCGCTCAAGGGCGTCGCGCTCACGATTGGTCCGCATACGGTGCGCGGCGAAGCGATCGTCACCCGCGCCGGCATCGAGGGCGGCGCCATCTATGCGCTGTCGGCGGAATTGCGCGAGGCGGTGCTCGCGAAGGGAACGGCGACACTGACGGTGGCGTTGCGGCCCGATGCCGCGCGCCACGAACTGGTCGCGCGTCTGTCGGCGCCGAAGGGCAAGCAATCCCTTTCCAATTTCCTGCGCAAGGCCGCGCAGCTCTCGCCGGTCGGCATCGGGCTGTTGCAGGAGGCGGCCGTCGCCGTCGGCCGTTCGCTGGCCGCGCTGCCGCCGGCCGAATTGGCCGAACTGATCAATGCGGTGCCGATCCGGATCACCGGCGTGGCACCGATCGCACGCGCGATCTCGAGCGCTGGCGGCATCAGGTTCGACGAACTCGACGCGCATTTCATGCTGCGGCGGCTGCCCGGCGTTTTCGCGGCCGGCGAGATGCTCGATTGGGAGGCGCCGACCGGCGGCTATCTGTTGCAGGCGTCGTTTGCAACAGGCGTCGCCGCTGGGAAGGGCGTGTTACGATGGCTCGTGCAGAAATCGTAGCTCTGTAGGATGGGTAGAGCGAAGCGAAACCCATCAACTTTTTTCCCAGCGGAAGCATGATGGGTTTCGCTGCGCTCTACCCATCCTACGGGATAGGCTCATTCCGAGCCGGTCTTCGTGGCGAGGTCGGTGATGAATCCAAGCACACCGAACGCCGCAGCCACCGCACACACCGCGGTCCAACCACCAAAGTTCCACGCCGCGGATGCCGCTGCCGCGCCCACCGCGCCGCCGATGAAGAACAGCGCCACGAACAGGCCGTTGATGCGGCCGCGCGCTTCGGGGCGCAGCAGGTTGACGGCGCGGCGGCCTAGCGTCTGGTCGGTGGTGATGCCGAGATCGAGCAGGATGGTGCCGAGGCTCAGCGCGACGAGTGCTGCAATCCGCGACTCCAGTACGCCGGCCCAAGCGCACAGCGCGAGCGATGCGGATATCAGCAGATGCGAGCCGATCAGCATCGGCCGTGCCAGGCCACGGTCGCCCCAGCGGCCGGCCAGCGGCGTCGCGACGGCGCCGGCAACGCCGATCAGTGCGAACAGTGCGATGCCCTTGGCGTCGAGCTTGAACGGCGCGTCCGGCAGGCGTAGCGCCACGGCGGCCCAGAACGCGGTGAACGAGGCCATCACCAGCGCCGCGGTCCAGGACCGGACGCGCAGCACCGGCTCCTCGCGCAGCAGTGTCGGGAACGAACGCAGCAGCGCGCCGTAGCTGACCTTCGCCGCCGGCTGTAGCGTCGGCAGGGTGCGCGCCAGTGCTGCGGCGAGCACCGTCATCAGCACGGCCGAGGTGACATAGTAGCCGCGCCAGTTCCAGCTGTCCGCGATCAGGCTCGCCATCGGCCGCGACAGCAGGATGCCGATCATCAGGCCGCTCATCACATCGCCGATCGCCTGTCCCCGGCGCTCCGGCGGCACCATCGACGCAACCAGCGGCACCACCATCTGGATCGCGGCGCACGACGCGCCGAGGATGAAGGTGGCGGCCAGCAGGATCAGCGGCGTCGGCGCCATCGCGGTGCCGATCGCCGCGACGATAGCGCAGGCCAGCGTCCGCAGGATCAGCCGCTTGTTCTCGACGAGGTCGACCAGCGGCACCAGCAGCAGCAGCCCGAGCGCGTAGCCCAGCAGGGTCAACGTCGAGATCAGGCCGGCCTCTAGCGTGGTCATGCCGAGCGAGCGGCCCATCAGACCGACGAGGATCTGCGGCGCAAAGAGATTGGTGACGACGGTGCCGGTCGTGATGGCGCCGATCCAGATCAGCGGACGCACGGCGACGGTGCGCGCCGGGGAGAGTTTGGTAGCTTCGGAGATGGTCATGGGACCTCGCGATGGAGTGGCGAGGCCCCCTTTAGGGGATCGGGATAATATGCTACAATTCAAATAAGATGATGAAGAATATGCGAGATTATTATGAACACCCATGACCTCGTGGCGTTCGTCGCCGTGGTCGAGACCGGATCGATCGTCGCGGCCTCGGCGCGGCTGAACCTGACCCAGCCCGGCGTGACGCGGCGGATCCAGAATCTCGAGGAGATGCTCGGCGCGCAGCTGCTCGACCGGCTATCGAAGCCGCTGAAGCCGACGGCGGCGGGAATCGAAGCCTATGAGCAGGGCCGCCGGCTGCTGCGCATGCTCGACGACCTCAAGTCAGGCGTCGCCAATGACGGCGTGGTGCGCGGCGAGTTCAGGCTCGGCCTGACACCGTTTTTGTCGGAGGCCGGGCTGACCGGACCGCTCGATGCGGTGCGCGGCGAATTTCCGGCGCTGGCGGTGCGCGTCGTCTCCGGCTGGTCGCCCAACCACATGGAGCGGGTCAGCCGCAACGAGCTCGATGCCGCTGCAATCTGTTTGCCTGACGGCACCGCGCCGCCCGACGATCTCGTGGCCGACGATCTCGGCGCGCAGCCGGTGGTGTTCGTCGTCGCGCGCGACACGAAGACGCCGAAGTCGGTCGATCTCGAATGGCTGTCGCGGACCGGATGGGTGATCAACCAGGACGGCTGCGGCTTTCGCCAGACGCTGAAGCGTCAATTCGATGCGGCGCATCTGCCGTTCAACATCGCGGTCGAGGCGCTCGACAGCGAGCTGCGGCTGTCGCTGGTGGCGCGCGGGCTCGGCATCGGCCTCGTGACGCCGGTGGCGCTGAAACGAAGCCCGATCCGTAGCCGGCTCAAGGCCGTGAAGATCGCGGATTTCAATCCCGCAGTCCGCGCCTGGATCGTGCATCGCCCGCCGGCCGGCCGCCTGGCGCGGCCGATCGAGGTGTTTCGCGCGGCGCTGGACCGCGAGCTGCAGGCGCTGATGCGGGAATAAATGCGGAGTTCGTAGGATGGGTAGAGCGAAGCGAAACCCATCAACTTCGATCCGCAGTGACATGATGGGTTTCGCTACGCTCTAGCCATCCTACAAGGTCTGTGTATGCGGCTACCGCAGCTTGCCCCGCGCCGTCACCGGCAGCGCACCGATGATCTCGTCACCGCGCACCATCACGACCTCGTCCATCATGTTGACGACGACGCAGACGTGATTGGGCACGATCCGCACCACGTCGCCGACATTGGGACGGGTGTTGCTGCGGGAGAGATCGAGGAAGCCGTGCTCCTCGGCGAAGCGCGCGATCCTGGCCTCGGGATGTTCGAGGATCAGGCCGTGGCCTTCGAGGCCGCCGGTGTCCGAGGTCAGCGTCTTGGAGCCGGCATCGAGGATGCCGCGCTCGGGGCCGGCGCGGCTGACGACGGTGGAATAGATGTGCAGCGCGCAATCGTCCCAGGTCGCGACGCCGGCCGCGACCTGCATGCGGTCGTTGTAGATGTAGGTACCGAAGCGATGCTCGGTGCCGCCCTTCAGCTTGCCGAGATTCTTCAGGTTCGGCGTGCCGCCGGTGGAGACGATGGTCGCGTCGAGGCCATGGGCGCGCACGCCGGCTAGCGCCTCGTCATAGAATTTCTGCGCATCGGCCCAGCCGGTCTCGGTCGGATACAGCATGAAGCCCGCGAAGCTGAGGCCCTTGGAGGCTGCGATCTCGCGCGCCAGCGCGATCGCCTCGGCCGGGGTCTCGACGCCGGCGCGCTTGCGGCCGGTGTCGCATTCGACCACGACCGAGAGCGGGCGGCCGGAGGCGGCGGCGGCCTTCGGCAGGTCGCCGACGACGACGGAATTGTCGGCTGCGACGGTGACGTTGGCCTTTGCTTGCAGCGCGCCGAGCCGCGCCATCTTCTCGTCGCCGAGCAGATTGTAGCTGATCAGGATGTTGTCGATGCCGGCGTCCGCCATGATCTCGGCCTCGCCGAGCTTCTGGCAGGTGATGCCTTTGGCGCCGGCCTTGATCTGCAGCTGCGCCAGCATCGGGTTCTTGTGCGTCTTGATGTGCGGACGGTTGGCGACGCCGGCCTCGTCGCAGGCCTTCTGGATGCGCGCGATGTTGCGCTCCACCCGGTCCATGTCGATCACGGCGCAGGGCGTGCCGTATTCCTTGGCGATCTTGGCGGCGAGGGGCGTCGTCATCGGGGTGGCTCCATTGCAGAGTTTCCGTCATTGCGAGTGGAGCGAAGCAATCCATCTGTCCGCGTTTGCAGATGCATGGATTGCTTCGTCGCTCCGCTCCTCGCAATGACGGCAAGAATCATTGTGTTCATGCCTGCTCGATCTCTTCGCGCAGCACCTCTAACTCGAGCCAGCGGTCCTCGGCGGCAGCGAGCTCTTGCTGCGCCTTTGCGATCGCGGCCGAGGCGGCGTCGAATGTCTTGCGATCCTTCGTATAGAGATCGGGATCGTCGAGCAGCTTCTGCTGCTTGGCGATCTCGTTGTGCAGCTTGTCGATGGTCTTCGGCAAGGTTTCCAGCGCGTGTTTCTCGTTGAAGCTCAGCCGGCGCCGCGGTGCTGCCTCGGGCGCCGCGGCCCTGGCTTCCTTCTTCTCTTCGGTCGCGGTATCCGCCTTCACCGTCTCGCGCTTCACGTCGGCGCCGCGCTGCGTCAGCATGTCGGAATAGCCGCCGGCATATTCGATCCAGCGGCCCTGGCCCTCGGGCACGATCACCGAGGTCACGACGCGGTCGAGGAAGTCGCGGTCGTGGCTGATCAGGATCACCGTGCCTTCGTAATCGCCGAGCATGTCCTCGAGCACGTCGAGGGTTTCGAGATCGAGGTCGTTGGTCGGCTCGTCCAGGATCAAAAGGTTCGACGGCTTGGCCAGCGCGCGCGCCAGCATCAGGCGGCCGCGCTCGCCGCCGGAGAGCGCTTCCAGCGGCGTGCCGCGCTGCTCCTGCGCGAACAGGAAGTCCTTCATGTAGCCGATGACGTGCTTCGACTTGTCGCCGACCATGACGTGATCGCCGCGGCCGCCGGTGAGCGCCTCGGCCAGCGTCAGCTTCGGGTCGAGGCTCTCGCGGTGCTGGTCGAGGGTTGCCATCTCGATATTGGCCCCGAGTCGCACCGAACCGGACTCGGGCGGATCGTTGCCGATCAACAAATGCACCAATGTGGTCTTGCCGGCGCCGTTCGGGCCGACGATACCGAGCCGGTCGCCGCGCTGGATCCGAGTCGAGAAGCCGTCGACGATCCTGCGCTCGCCGAACGCTTTCGCGATGTTCTTGGCTTCGATCACCAGGCGGCCGGACTTTTCGGCTTCGGCGGCGGCGAGCGTTGCATTGCCGGTGGCGCCGCGATAGTTGCGGCGCTGGTCTCGCAGCGCAAAGAGATTGCCGAGCCGCTTGACGTTGCGCTTGCGGCGGCCGGAGACGCCGTAGCGCAGCCAGTGCTCCTCGTTGACGATCTTGCGGTCGAGCTTGTGGTGCTCGCGCTCTTCCTCGGCCAGCACCTCGTCGCGCCACGCCTCGAAGGCGCCGAAGCCGCGCTCGATCTGCCGGATCTGGCCGCGGTCGAGCCAGGCCGTGGTGCGCGACAAATTGGTGAGGAAGCGGCGGTCATGGCTGATCAGCACCAGCGCGCAGCGCCGGCTATCCAGTTCGCCCTCGAGCCATTCGATGGTCGGCAGGTCGAGATGGTTGGTCGGCTCGTCAAGCAGCAGGATATCGGGCGAGGGCGCCAGCACCCGGGCCAGCGCCGCACGGCGCGCCTCACCGCCGGAGACATGCGCCGGATCTTCCTCGCCGCTGAGGCCGAGCTGTTCGAGCAGATAGCGCGCCTGGTAGTGGTCGTCGCCGGGGCCGAGGCCGGCCTCGACATAGGCGAGCGTCGTCTTGTGGTCGCCGAAGTCCGGCTCTTGCGGCAGATAGCGGATGGTGGCGCCCGGCTGCACGAAACGGCTGCCCGCGTCCGGCTCGACCAGGCCGGCGGCGATGCGCAGCAGCGTCGACTTGCCGGAGCCGTTGCGGCCGATCAGGCAGACGCGCTCGCCCGCGGAGACCGACAGCTCGACGCCGGTGAGCAGCGGCGTGCCGCCGAAGGTCAGGCTGATGTCCTTGAGCTGGATGAGAGGGGGAGGAGCCATCGCGCTAACCCTGCTGGCTCGCCTGCGCCTGCTCGGCGCGGCGGCGCTGGATACGGCGGATGGTCTGGTCGAGCGTCGACAGGAAGGTCGAGCGGTCGCGCGGCGAATATGATTTCGGCCCGCCGGTGATCTCGCCCGACGAGCGCAGATCGGTCATCAGGTTGCGCACCGCGAGCGTCATGCCGATTGACTGCTCCGTGAACGGCTTGCCGTTCGGCGCGATCACGTCGGCGCCGGCCTTGACGCAGCGGCTCGCCAGCGGGATGTCCGCCGTGATCACGATGTCGCTCTCACGCGCGCGTTCCGCGATCCAGTCGTCGGCCGCATCCATGCCGGAACCGGCAGCGATGCGCTCGATCAGCGGATCCTGCGGCACGCGGATGAAATTGCCCGCGACCACGCTGACGGGCACGCCGTGCCGGATCGCGACGCGATAGATCTCGTCCTTCACCGGGCAGGCGTCGGCGTCGACATAGATGCGGGTGGGAGCAGGGGTTTCAGTCATCGATTCCAGGGTTGGCAGGCGCGGCCTGCGTGTACTCCATCGGGCGGAAAATAGCGAGCAAAACGAGAGGCTTGTCACGCTGCCCGGTTCGACTACGATTGCCTGAGAAAAACAACGGAAATAAGGGGAAACCCCATGGATTCGAAGACGGCTTCGCTGACCTACTGCGTCTCGGCGTACAACACCTCGAAACTGTCGGAGAACAAGATCCACGACGACACGGTGGCGCGAAAGTTCGGCTTTTCCGGCGGGCTGGTGCCCGGCGTCGACGTGATGGCCTACATGATGCACCTGCCGGTCGAGAAATGGGGCCGCGACTTCCTCGCGCGCGGCCTGATCGAGGCGCGCTTCGTCAAGCCGGTCTATGACGGCGAGATCGCGGAATTGACCGGACAGGAGACCGGCAATGGGCTGACGATCGAGCTCCACAGCCGCGGCGAGCTCTGCGCCACCGGCACCGCGTCGCTGCCGGCCTCCGCGCCGAAATTCGTGCTCGATGACTACAAGCAGGTCGCCGCGGTCTCCGAGCGCAAGCCGGTCAGCGCCTCGTCCTATGAAGAGGGCAAGTGGCTCGGCACCATCCCGCGCGACTGGTCGGGCGATGCCGCGAAGGAGTATCTCGCCGATATCAGGGAGACCGACCCGATCTACCTGCGCGAAGGTCTCGGCCATCCCGGCCTGCTGCCGCGGGTGATGAACAAGGTCCTGGTCGACAATGCGATCCTCGGGCCCTGGATCCATGTCGGCACCCGCATGCAGTTGCTGTCGGCGGGCAAGATCGGCGACGAGCTGACCGCGCGCGCCAAGGTGACGGGCAATTACGACAAGAAGGGCCACCGCTTCGTCGAGCTCGACGCGCTGGTGCTCGGCAATGGCACCCCGCTCGCGCATTGCTGGCATATCGCGATCACCCAGCCGCGCGAGCAGGCCGCGGCGTAACTTTCCACCTCTCCCCGTTCTTCACGGGGAGAGGTCGGATCGCATCGCAGATGCGATCCGGGTGAGGGGCAAGGCACAATTCCAGTTACAACGACCTTGCTCGCCGGATGGAGTCCCTCACCCCAGCCCTCTCCCCGCAAGAGCGGGGCGAGGGAGCAGGAGAGCCCTTATGCCGCGCTCGCCTTGGCGTCCTGGATCGCGCGCCAGACGCGTTCGGGCGTCAGCGGCATGTTGATGTGCTTGATGCCGTACTCCGACAGCGCGTCGACCACGGCGTTGACGATGCAGACGAGGCTGCCGGCGCAGCCGGCCTCGCCGCAGCCCTTGGTGCCGAGCGGGTTGGATTTCGCCGGCGAGGGATGATCGCCGACCAGCATCGACGGCACGTCGCCGGCGCGCGGCAGCGCGTAGTCCATGAACGAGCCGGTGATCGGCTGGCCTGATGCGTCGTAGCTGACTTCCTCCATCAGCGCCTGGCCGATGCCCTGCGCGACGCCGCCGTGCAGCTGGCCCGCGACGATCATCGGATTGACCACGACGCCGAAATCGTTGACCGCCGAGTAGCGCACGATCCGCGTCACGCCGGTGTCGGGATCGATCTCGACCTCGGCGACGTGGCAGCCGTTCGGGAACGTCGACGCCGTCTCCTTGGTGGCGTGATCGACGTCGAGCGTGTCCGGCGTGCCTTCCGGCATCTTGCCGGCGCGCATCCGCTCGGCGAGCTCCATGATGCCGATCGAGCGGTCGGTGCCGGCGATGGTGAAGCGGCCGGCGCCGAATTCGATGTCGGCCTCGGAGGCCTCCAGCATGTGCGCGGCCGCCTTCTTGCCCTTCTCGACGACGAGCGCCGAGGCCTCGACGATCGCTTGCCCCGTTGCGGTGATCGAGCGCGAGCCGCCGGTGCCGTTGCCGAAGCGCACCAGATCGCTGTCACCCTGTTCGAGGGTGATCTTCTCGAAGGGCACCCCGAGCTGGTCGGACAGTACCTGCGCGAACGGCGTGGCGTGGCCCTGGCCGTAATCCAGCGTGCCGGTGGTGAGCTTCACCGAGCCATCGGGCTCGAAGCTGATCTTGCCGAGCTCGCCGCTCGGCGGCGCGGTGACCTCGAGATAGGAGCCGACGGCGATGCCGCGCAGCTTGCCGCTCTTCTTGCTTTCCTTCTTGCGCTTGGCGAAGTTGTCGTAGTCGGAGATCTCCAGCGCCTTCTGGAACACGCCGGCGAAATCGCCGCTGTCGTAGGTGACGCCGGACGCCGCCGGGAACGGCAGCTGCGACGGCTTGATGAAGTTGCGCTTGCGCAGCGTGAAGCGGTTGATGCCCATCTCGTCGGCGGCCGCATCGATCAGCCGCTCCATGTAGTAATTGGCCTCGGGCCGGCCGGCGCCGCGATAGGCGCCCATCAGCGTGGTGTTGGTCAGGACCGTCTTGATGTCGACGCCGAGCAGCGGCGTGCGATAGACGCTGGCGAGGTTCTTGCCGGTGTTGAGCGACAGCGGGCCCGGCGCGACGCCGGTGATGTAGGCGCCGAGATTGCCGTAGCCGGACAGCCGCACCGCGAGGAACTTGCCGTCGGCATCGAGCGCGAGCTCGGCGTGGATCAGCTGCGCACGGCCCTGGCTGTCGGAGAGGAAGCTGGTCGAGCGCTCATCCAGCCACTTCACCGGGCGGCCGAGCTCACGCGCCGCATGCGCGATGCAGGTGTATTCGGGATAGTTGAGATTCTTCATCCCGAACGAGCCGCCGACATTGCCGGTGAGGATGCGGACCTTGTCGGCGGGCACGTTGAGCAGGCGCGCCAGGATCGCCTTGTTGCCGGAGACGCCCTGGGTCGGCACCTGCAGCGTAAAGCGTTCGGTTTTCTTGTCGTAATGCGCGAGGGCGACGCGCGGCTCCATCGAGACCACGGCGACGCGGGTGTTGACGATCTCGAGCTTGGTGACGTGCGCCGCGCCGGCGAACGCCGCCTCGATCTTGGCGGTGTCGCCATAGTGATAGTCGAGCGCGACGTTATCGGGGATGTCGTCGTAGAGCTGCGGCGCGCCGGGCCTGGCGGCTTCAGCTGCGTCGGTCACCGCGGGCAGCGGCTCGATATCGACCTCGACGGCCTCGGCGGCATCGCGCGCCTGCGCCGCGGTCTCCGCCACCACGAAGGCGACGGGATCGCCGACGAAGCGCACCTTGTCGGTCACCAGCGCGGGACGGTTGGTCTGCTTGAGCGGGGAGCCGTCACGGTTCTTCAGCGGCAGGCCGCAGGTGAAGGGGTTGTAGCCGGCGGCCGCAAGGTCGGCGCCGGTCCAGACCCCGAGCACGCCCGGCATCGCCTTGGCGGCCGCCGTCTCGATGCCCTTGATGATTCCATGGGCATGCGAGGAGCGAACCATCCAGCAATAGGCCTGGCCGGGCAGCGAGAAATCGTCGGTGTATTTGCCCTTGCCGCGCACCAGGGTGTCGTCCTCCTTTCGTCGAACAGGCTGTCCGACACCGTATTTTTGCAGTGCGATAGCGTTTTCGAGGGAGGCAGGCGGCGTGTGATCTTGCATCGAAAATGACCTGAAATGCCCGGATTTGCTGGAGTTTGGGGGCGCTGAGGAGTTAACGCACACCCCCCTTAACGACAACGCCCGATTGGGCATGGACCCAATGTGAACGGAGTTTGCGTAGGGCTTTGACGCTGCTAAAGTTTCCGTGAACGATAATTATTCGGCGGGCCTAAAGGATCCTACGGATCCCCTGGGGTCCCGTGGAAAGACAGTTTTGATGAACGACCATGTGCGGCTTTGCGACGGCCCTCCGGCCAGCGAAGCCCCGCCAGGGTTGGTTGCGGCAGCGGCGGAAAGTGGCGTCTACGCCGCGCTTGACCTTGGCACCAACAATTGCCGGCTGTTGATCGCCTGTCCCACCGGCGACGGGTTCCGCGTGGTCGATTCATTCTCGCGGATCATCAGGCTCGGCGAGGGCATCGCCGCCACGGGCTCGATCAGCGAGGCCGCGATTGAGCGGGCGATTGCCGCACTGGCCATCTGCAGCGACAAGATTCGCTATCGCAAGGCGCGCCGGCTCCGCCTGATCGCCACCGAGGCCTGCCGCGCCGCCGGCAATGCCGAGAGCTTCCGCGCGCGGGTGGCGGCCGAGACCGGCATCAAGCTCGAGGTGATCGATCGTGAGACCGAGGCGACGCTCGCGGTGATCGGCTGCTCGCCGCTGCTCGATCCGAAGGGGCGGGGCGCCATCCTGTTCGATATCGGCGGCGGCTCGACCGAGCTGGTGCGGATCGAGCGCGACCCCAACGCGCCCGACGTAGCGCCACGCATCAAGGCGTGGATGTCGATCCCGCTCGGCGTCGTCACGCTGGCCGAACATTTCGGCGGCAAGAACGTCACCAGGGATCTGTATGCGCGAATGATCGATGAGGTCGCGCGGCACGTCGCGCCGTTCGCGGCCGAGCACGGCAAGGATCTGCGCGACATGCACATGCTCGGCACCTCAGGCACCGTGACCACGCTCGCCGGCGTGTTCCTCAATCTGTCGCGCTACGACCGCCGCCGCATCGACGGCATCTGGATGAACGATTGCGACGTCACCGCGACGATCCAGAAGCTGCTCGGCATGAGCTATGAGGCGCGCGTCAACAACAACTGCATCAGCGTCGAGCGCGCCGATCTGGTGCTCGCCGGCTGCGCGATCCTCGATGCGATCCGCAACGCGTTCCCGATGCCGCGGCTCCGCGTTGCCGATCGCGGCCTGCGCGAAGGCATGCTGGTCGAGATGATGCGCGAGGACGGCGCGCTGCGGGCGTGCTAAAGCTTCCCTTGCCTCGCCCCGCTTGCGGGGAGAGGCCGGATTGCATGTTAATGCAATCCGGGTGAGGGGAACTCTCCACGAGCGCATCTCTCATCTTCATTGCGGAAACATTCCCTCACCCAAACCCTCTCCCCGCAAGAGCGGGGCGAGGGAGTAGAGAAGCAGTATGGCGAAAGACACCACCGGGCGGCTGCACGTCACGGTCAAGAGCGGCGGCAAGCGCAAGCTTTCGTCAAAACTCTGGCTCGAGCGCCAGCTCAACGATCCCTATGTCGCCAAGGCCAAGGCGATGGGCTACCGCTCCCGCGCAGCTTTCAAGCTGCTCGAGATCGACGACAAATACCGTCTGCTCAAGCCGGGCATGACCGTGGTCGACCTCGGCGCGGCGCCCGGCGGCTGGAGCCAGATTGCGGCCAAGCGGACCGGTGCTGTCGACGGCAAGGGCAAGGTGGTCGCGATCGATCTGCTGGAGATGGGCGAGATTCCCGGCGTCACCTTCGCGCAGCTCGACTTCCTCGACCACGACGCGCCGGAAAAACTGATCGCGATGATGGGCGGCCGCGCTGACATTGTGATGTCCGACATGGCCGCCAACACCACCGGCCATCGCAAGACCGATCAGCTCCGCATCATCGGCCTGGTCGAGACCGCCGCGCATTTCGCCGGCGAAGTGCTCAATCCCGGCGGCACGTTCCTGGCAAAGGTGTTCCAGAGCGGCGCCGACGCCGAGCTGGTGGCGCAGCTGAAGCGCGATTTCGCCACCGTCCGCCACGTCAAGCCGTCCGCCAGCCGGCAGGATTCGTCGGAGCGCTATGTGCTGGCGACGGGATTTCGCGGGCAGCAACAGCCGTCATCGCGCGGGACGTAGCGACGACGCGTTCGCCGAAGCCTCCGCGAAGGCAATCCAGATCCCTCATAGGGCCCGGCCGGAGCGCTGCCCGGTACGCGAGCGCGTCGCGAGCTGACCTGAATCCATTGGAACTCTTCCCGTTACGGCGTATTCTATCTTCCCGGCGCGGTCAGTTCGTTGCGTATTTCGGCCTGGCGCCACGGCAGGTTTGTGCAGCGAGCCGCGCCTCCGTCTTGCGGAGCTCTTCCGTGATGGAACGCAGGTCGAGCATAGGTAATCGCCTTCTGGCGGCCTTGCCGCCCGCCGACCTTGATTTGCTTGCGCCTCATCTCCGCAAGATATCGCTCGAACGCGACGCCGTGCTGGTGCGGTCGGGCGACCTCGTCGAACAGATCTATTTTCCCTGCACGGCATTGATCGCGTTCGTTATGGACATGCCGAACGGACAGGCCGTTGCGACGACAATGATCGGCAATGAGGGCGCCGCCGGCATCCTGTCGACACTCAGGTCGATACGCTCGCCGATGACCGCGGTGGTTCGCGTCGCGGGCACGACGTGGCAGATTTCGCCGGCACGATTTCACGCCGCGCTCGCGCACAGTCACGCACTTGGCAGCGCGGTGCAGCTCCATATGCGGTCGCTGCTGGTTCAGTTCCAGCATATCGCGGCGTGCAATGCGCTCCATTCCGTGGAGGCCCGCCTGGCCCGGTGGTTGTTGCAGGTTCACGATCAGATCGGCGACGACACGCTGCCGCTGACGCAGGAGACGCTGTCGGAATTGCTGGGCGTGCGACGAACGACCGTGACCCACGTCGTGCACAAGCTTCGCGCCTCGGGCGCAATCCGCTCCAACCGGCGGAGCTCGATCGAGGTCGACAGGCCGCGGCTCGAAACCGCGGCCTGTGAATGCTACGAGATCATGCGCGGCAGGATCGACCGCATCATATCTGCGGAAGGGATGAGGTCGTCCGGTCACGGCGCGCCGCCACATGGACCTCGGCGTTCGCACGCCGGACCGTGGACCAATGGCGACAAGGTTCATGCACATACGCGCGGCGCGGGTGCTGAGCGATCACGAAGCCATTGAATAAGGATTGAATAAGGATTGAATAAGGATTACGCAAGCGCGGATGTCAGGACGCCTTGCGCAATTCGTGCTCGGGTTCGTGCACCCACGCGTCCCTGGCGAACCATTCGTGATTGGTCCGACAGCTCGTGCAATAGCTGCGCGAAAAGAACACGGTGCTGCACCGGAACGTCTCACGGTCGGATTTCATGCCGGTATTGATCGCACGTCCCGTCCGCGGGCATTTGATCATGATGACGCCCACCTTGGTCCTCCTCCAATGTCAGGAATTGCTGGTCCCGCGCACCGTCGGCTGGACCGTGCCTCTTCTGACGGAGACGCTTGGTCCAGCCGGCCTGGGAGCGGGGGGGGGGGGGGGGGGCGGCTCCTCAGGAAGGTGTTTTCAAGGCCTTGGCAAAGCTCTTCTTGATCGGCTCGGAGGTCTCGGTCGCGACTTTCTTCGCGATCTCCCAGAGCTCCCTGTTCTGCGCGGTCGTCGCTTCGAAATTTTTGCGGCCGTGATCGGCCGAAAGCTGGATGACTTCCGACAGCGACCTGGTGCCGGCGAGTTCGGATATGAAAGCGAGGGCCGAACTGGCGTTGGAATGCGAGATCTCGATCACCTTGGCTGCGTAATCCGCAGCGCCCTTGGCGTTGACCGCATATGCCTCCTTGAGCAAGACGGAGATTTCCTCCGAGGCTTCCTTGACCTTCTCGAACTGTTCCCGGGCGCGTGTCGCATTTTGTTCGGCGATGCCCTGAAAGGCCTGGGGCAGCGCGAACAGGGGCACGCTGAAGCCGCCGGCTTTCGGATTGTCGCTCACTTCATTCGTCTGGACGTCACTCACTGGCTCTGATCCTTTCAAGGGAAACAAAATCAAGGAAAATCCGCGCCTCGCGGTGCACGGACGCTGGGGAAGCGCAGCTGGAGTGCTCCCTTCCATTTGGTTTTTTTGCTGATGCCGGGTCACCGCGTGCCCGCTTGAGCAGGACTATGCAGGATCGGAGGTGCAGCTTCCGTTCGCTTTCTGACTCTCGCGGAGATTTTTTTCCGGAACGAAGCGGCCGTCGTATCGTGGCATCGTGGGGAGTTAAGCCACCGATCGCGGCGGTGGCGCAGCCGGCGCAGCTGGACATTCCGACCGCTTGCCTTAGGAGGGTGGGTAGTCGGGTGTCATCCCGATCTGAAGGCGCGCAGCACGACATTTAGGCGCGACTGCTTGGAACCTCGGTGCGTAGCTGGAGTCGACTCTTTTGCTCCCGGCCAATGCCCCCCAAGCCCACCGGGAGAAAACCCCCACGGGTTGGCGGCCTTGGTGCAGCGTCAGTTTCGCGCACTGGGGCCGTTTCTTGCAGGACTGGAAAATCGGGCGACGCAAGCGCATATTTCCCAGATGGCGACCATTGTTCACTGCAATTGCGGCGCCGAGTACAGACGCACCGAAGAGAAGTTCTTGGTGCCGCATACGGGTGATGCGATCTGCACGGTCTGCGGAGCTGCGCTGGAATCGTGGCTGGAAGCGACCCACGTTCCCACATACGAACTAATCGAACGTCCGGATCGAGGATAGCCAGGCGGAATGACCGGCCACCCCTGATGGGCCTGGTCGTGACCTGACGGCGACTCGCGGTGTCCGTGCCTCGGAAACGGCTAGTTCGATCGACTAGCCGAGCCGCTGATCGCGCGCGTTCTGGGTGTCCTCGGTCGCGACCTTGACGGCTTCGGTCGCGGCGCGCTTCTCGGCGCCCTTGCGGCTCGAGATGTCGATCGCCTTGCGGCCGGCGATCTCGTTGCCGGCCTCAGCCGGCATCTGCCAGAAGAACCAGGCCGAGGCCGCCGAGATCAACGAGACCACGATGAAGGCCGGCGCGAACACGTCGGCGGAGAGCTCGGTCTGGTGGTGCAGCGCCAGCGTGGTTTCAACCGAGAACGCGCCGACCGCGACGCCCGCGGACACTGCGAGCTGCTGATTGACGCTGACGAGGGTGGTGGCCCGGCTCATCTGCGGCGCTTCGACCTCGGCATAGGCCACCGTGTTGATCGCGGTGAACTGCAGCGAGCGGAAGAAGCCGCCGACCACCAGGATGGTGAAGATCAGCATCAGCGGCGTCGAGATCGTGAACAGGGCGCAGGCGGCCAGGAAAGCCGAACTGACCACCGCGTTGACGGTCATCATGTTGCGGAAACCGAAGGCGCGGATGATGCGCGCCGCCAGCGTCTTCATGCCCATGGCGCCGACCGCCGAGGCAAAGGTGACGAGACCGGACTGGAACGGCGACAGGCCGAAGCCGACCTGCATCAACAGCGGCAGCAGGAACGGCAGCGCGCCGATGCCGAGCCGGAACATGAAGCCGCCGACGATCGACGCGCGCATGGTCGGCAGCCGCAGCAAGCCGAAATCGAGCACCGGCGAACCGGTCCGCCGTGCGTGGATGACGTAAAGCGTCATCGAGACCGTGCCGACACCGACCAGCGCGGCGACGATCGGCCACGGCAGCAGATTGAGCCCGGCCACCGACAGCCCGAAGGCGATGCCGGCGAGGCCGATCCCGGCCAGCACCAGTCCCACGAGATCGAAGCGCTCGGGATCCTCGCTCTTGATCGGATCGATGTATTTCAGCGCCAGAAAGATGCCGAGCAGCCCGATCGGGATGTTGATCAGGAAGATCCAGTGCCAGGAGAAATAGGTGGTGATGAAGCCGCCGAGCGGCGGCCCGATCACCGGGCCGATCAGCGCCGGGACCGTCACCCAGGCCATCGCGTTGACCAGCGCACTCTTGTCGACCGAGCGCAGCAGCACCAGCCTACCGACCGGGGTCATCATCGCCCCGCCGAGGCCCTGCAGGATGCGGGCGAACACGAAATCGGTCACCGAGGACGACAGTGCGCAGCCGATCGAGCCCAGCATGAACACGCCGACGGCGCCGGCAAACACGATGCGGGCGCCGAAGCGGTCCGCGGTCCAGCCGCTCGCCGGGATGAACACCGCGAGCGACAGCAGGTAGGAGGTGATGGCCAATTTCAGCGTCAGCGGGCTGGAGCCGATATCGGCGGCGATCGCCGGCAGCGAGGTCGCGATCACCGTGGAGTCCATGTTCTCCATGAACAGGGCGGTGGCCACGATGAGCGGGATCAGGCGTTGCTTGTTCATCAAAACAGGACAGCTGTGCTGAAAAGGCGGGCGAGCGGGCCATATCATCCTGCCCTCGGCCACGCTATTGCGGAACCGGCCAAACGCCCTAAATCCTGCGTGACGCTGGTATGCATCCGCCCGTGTCCAAAGGTTCGCCGTGATCTACGTCCTTGCCGCTCTCCTGCCGCCGATCGGACTGCTCCTGAACGGACAGCCGTTTTCGGCCATCTTTAATCTGGTCCTGATCGTGTTTTGCGCGGTTTTCGGGCTGTTTTTCCACGTGTTGCTGCTGGTGCCGTCGGCCCATGCCCTGATCGCGGTCCACATGAAGCGCGAGGACCGGCGCCATCGCGAAATGGTCGAGGCGATCCGCCGCCATGGGCCGCCGCCGGGTTACCGGGCGCCCTGAACCGGCTCCCTAAAAAGGCCTGTGCATGGCTGGCAAACACTTTGATTCGTCATGCCGCCATGCTATCGACCAGCGTCAACCCCACCGATGGGCGCCGATTCGACGGTGACGCAGCGAGCGTCGCCGCAGGCGGCGTTCATCCGTAAGACCATCGCGGCTGGGCCGCAGATAAAGGAGTTGGCAATGGCCACGGGATTTCCGGCTATCCGCGAAGCCTTCACGTTCGACGATGTGCTGCTGAAGCCCGGTTTGTCCGACGTGCTTCCCTCGGAAGTCGATATTCGCTCGCGCGTCACCCGCGCAATCTCGCTCAACATTCCGATCATGGCGTCCGCGATGGACACCGTCACCGAGGCGCGCATGGCGATCGCGATGGCGCAGGCCGGCGGTCTCGGCGTCATCCACCGCAACTTCGATCCGGAAGGGCAGGCCGCGCAGGTGCGGCAGGTCAAGAAGTTTGAGTCCGGCATGGTGGTCAATCCGCTGACCATCGGCCCCGACGCCACGCTGGCCGATGCGCTGACCCTGATGAAGGAGAACGGCATCTCGGGCATTCCGGTCGTCACCGGTGCCGCCAAGAACGTGCCGGGCAAGCTGGTCGGCATCCTGACCAACCGCGACGTGCGTTTCGCCAGCGATCCCCGGCAGAAGGTCTCGGAGCTGATGACGCACGAGAACCTCGTCACGGTGCGCGAGGGCGTCGGCCAGGACGAGGCGAAGCGGATGCTGCACAAGCATCGCATCGAGAAGCTGCTCGTCGTCGACGACCAGTATCGCTGCGTCGGCCTGATCACCGTCAAGGACATCGAGAAGGCGGTCGCCCATCCGCTCGCCTGCAAGGACGAGCACGGCCGCCTGCGCGTCGCCGCCGCCACCACGGTCGGCGAGACCGGCTATGAACGCACCGAGCGGCTGATCGATGCCGGCGTCGACGTCGTCGTGGTCGACACCGCGCACGGCCATTCGCGCCACGTGCTCAATGCCGTCAACCGCATCAAGCGGCTCTCCAACGCGGTGCAGGTGGTGGCCGGCAACGTCGCGACCGAGGGCGGCGCGCAGGCGCTGATCGATGCCGGCGCGGACTGCATCAAGGTCGGCATCGGCCCGGGCTCGATCTGCACCACACGCATCGTCGCCGGCGTCGGCGTGCCGCAGCTTACCGCGATCATGGACGCGGTGGCCGCGGCGAAGAAGGCCGACGTGCCCGTGATCGCCGACGGCGGCATCAAATATTCCGGCGACCTCGCCAAGGCGCTCGCCGCCGGTGCCGACATCGCCATGGTCGGCTCGCTGCTCGCCGGCACCGACGAGACGCCGGGCGAAGTCTTCCTGTGGCAGGGCCGCTCCTACAAGGCCTATCGCGGCATGGGCTCGGTCGGCGCGATGGCGCGCGGCTCGGCCGACCGCTACTTCCAGCAGGACATCAAGGACACGCTGAAGCTCGTCCCCGAAGGCATCGAGGGCCAGGTGCCCTACAAGGGCCCGGTCGGCAATGTGATGCACCAGCTCGCCGGCGGCCTCAGAGCGGCGATGGGCTATGTCGGCGCCAAGGACATCAAGGATTTCCACGACAAGGCCGAATTCGTCCGCATCACCGGCGCCGGCCTGCGCGAGAGCCACGTCCACGACGTGACCATCACGCGCGAAGCCCCGAACTATCCGGGCGGGGTGTAAGCCCCAGCACCGTCATTCCGGGGGGGTCCGAAGGGCCGAACCCGGAGTCCCGGGAGCCCGGGATGCCGTCATCCGCTAGGCGAGCCAGCGCTTGCGTCGCTTGTAGTGCTTCACATCGCGGTATGATTTTCGCTTCTCTCCGGCGACGCCAAGATAGAACTCCTTGACGTCCTCGTTCGCGGCAAGGGCGTGCGCTTCGCCGTCCATCACCACGCGGCCGTTTTCGAGGATGTAGCCGTGGCTTGCATATCTGAGCGCCATATTGGTGTTCTGCTCGGCGAGAAGAAACGACACACCTTCCCTGGCGTTGAGATCCTTCACGATCTCGAAGATCTCTTCGACGATCTGCGGCGCGAGGCCCATCGATGGTTCGTCGAGCAGGATCATCTTCGGGCGTGACATCAGCGCGCGGCCAATCACGCACATCTGCTGTTCGCCGCCCGACGTATAGCCGGCGGTGGAACTGCGTCGCTCTTTGAGGCGGGGGAAATAAGCGTAGACACGTTCAAGGTCCTGCGCGATCGCGAGCTTGCCGTCCGTCCGTGTAAAGGCGCCGGTCAGGATGTTCTCCTCGACCGTCAGATGAGGGAAGGCGCGCCGCCCCTCCATCACCTGGATGCAGCCGCGTCGCACCACCTCGTTTGGCGACAGGGACTTCACCTCGACGCCGTTGAACAGGATCGAGCCCTTGGTGACCTCGCCGCGCTCTGCGTGCAGCAGATTGGAGACCGCCTTCAGCGTCGTCGTCTTGCCGGCGCCGTTGGCGCCGAGAAGCGCAACAATGCCGCCTCGCGGGACCTCCAGCGAGACGCCCTTCAACACGAGAATGACGTGATCGTAGACAACCTCGATATTGTTGACCGATAAAATCAGCGCTGCCGCTTCCGTCGCAGCGGTGACGACCTTGGCGATTGACATGCGCGGACCTCCAAACCGAGCAGGGGCTGCGATCCGGGAGCAGGCAATCCTGCCTCCCGGATCACTCGCACGGGTCAGGTTTCTTTCGCGCAGTCGCGCGGCTTGATCTTCTTCTCCGCGGCATACTTCGCGGACACGTCGGCGACGAGCGGTTCGATGAGCGATTCGTCAGCCGTGTACCAGTCGGAGATCACTTTCCAACCCTTGCCATCCCATTGCTGGACGCGCCCGTAGCGCGCGCCTTCGTGGTCGGAGCAGGAAATGCTGACCGGCTTCAACATTCCCTCAAAGCCGAGCTCCTTGATTCGTGCTTCGGTGAGTATCAGGTTCTCAAGCCCCCAACGGACCTGCTCGCCCGTCAGCGGTTGCTTGCCGAATTTTTCTTGCGCCTTGCGGATCGCCTCTACGCCGAGCATGGCATTCGTGATGCCGCGGTTGTAGAGAACTTCGCCGATCTTGCCAGGTTCTGTCGAACCCTTTCCCTTGGCGTAGACGTACTTCTCTATGTCGGCGTGCGCGGGGAATTTTCCTGCGCCATGCTGAAGCATCAACGATTTGTAGCCGCTGGCCTGATCGCCCGCCGGCGTCACATCCGGCTCCGCGCCTGACCACCAAACACCGATCATCTTGTCGCGCGGATAGGCGACGGCGGCCGCTTCCTTGATTGCCGTGCTGTTCATGACGCCCCAGCCCCAGACCAGGACATAGTCCGGCCGGTGCTGGCGGATCGCCAGCCATTGCGACTTCTGCTCGACGCCGGGATGCGTGACGGGAATCGGCGTGAACTCAAAGCCGTACTTCTGCGCCAGCACTTGCAGCATCGGAATTGGCTCTTTGCCGTAGGGGCTGTCATGGTACAGCAGCGAAATCTTCCTGCCTTTCAGCTTGTCGAAGCCGCCGAGTTCCTTGGCGACGTGCTGGATCGCGATGTCGGCCGCGGACCAATACGTGCCGAGCAATGGAAAATTATATGCGAACACCGCGCCGTTCTTGGAATCGGCACGGCCATACCCCATCGTAATGATCGGGATCTTGTCAGCCGCGGTCTTTTCGGTGAGTGCGAAGGTGATCCCGGTCGACAGCGGATTGATGAAGGCCGCGCCGGTTGGTCCTTTGCTCTTGAGACGCTCGTAGCACTCCACTCCCTTGTCGGTCGCGTAACCCGTCTCGCATTCCTCGATCAGAATCCTGACGCCGTTGATGCCGCCGTCACGTTCATTGATCAGGTTGTAGTAGTCTACCACGCCGTTTGCGTAGGGCGCGCCGTTCACAGCGTACGGTCCGGTCCGGTAAGACAGAATTGGGATGAATTGTTCGTTTTGCGCTGCGGCCGGTGCGCCAAGCGCCGCGCCGGCCAAGGCGGTCGCGAGTATCAGTAACCTGTGTGCAATACTTGCCATATTGATATCCTCCTTGCGGTACTTCCTTCCTCTCCGTTGTCGGCGGCCGTCACCCGATTGCGATCAAGGCACGATCACTGCCTCAATAGGGAAACGGCCAAAGCCTGAGCTTCTCCTTGCCGATCGAGATCAGCCGGGCGAAGCCATGGGGTTCCTTGATGAGCAGATAGCAGATCAAGGATCCGAAGATGATGAACTGGAGGTGAGTGATCGTTTGCGTCGACAGTGGCAGGCCGAGCTTGGTCGGAATCACATTCAGCATGATCGGCACGATGAGGATAAACGCTGCTCCGATGAACGAACCCATGATCGAGCCGAGCCCGCCGATGATGACCATGAACAGAAGCTCAAGCGAGCGGTCGATCGAGAACGCGAGCGGCTCCCATGAACCGAGGTAGACGAACGCCCAGAGCGCACCCGCCACCCCGATGATGAACGAAGAGACCGCGAAAGCCGTCAGTTTTGCATAAAGCGGCCTGATGCCGATCAGCTCGGCGGCAATATCCATGTCGCGGATCGCCATCCACTGCCTGCCGAGATTGCCGCGCACGAGATTTTTCGCCAACACCGCCATCACGGTCACGAAGAGCAGGCACAGCAGGTAGCGCTCGACCGGCGAGCGAACGACCATGCCGAAGAAATCCAGTTCCGGCGCATTCACTGATCCCGACGGGGCGTAGTTGGTGAACCACGGGATCCGCAGGAAGGCCCAATCGAAGAAGAACTGCGCGGCGAGCGTTGCGACCGCCAGGTAGAGACCCTTGATCCGGAGACTGGGAATGCCGAACAGGATTCCGGCACCCGCCGCCATGAACCCGCCAAGCAGAATGGATGCCAGCACGGGCAACGGTGGGATCGCGATCGCGAAGCCAAGCCAGGCAAGCGGGATATGAACGCCGGTCGCCAGCTTGTAGGCGGAATAGGCGCCGATGGCCATGAACGCGCCGCTGCCGAGCGAAATCTGGCCGCAATAGCCGACGAGAATGTTCGTCCCGATGGCGGCGAGCGCCAGGATGAGGAAGGGCAGCAGGATGGCCCACAACAGATAGTCGGTGCCGAACGGCCAGATCCGGAAGGTGGCCAACAGCGGCACGCCAATGAAAGCAATCGCGAGCAAGACGGCGAGGGCGATACGATCCTGCCGGATCGGGAAGATCGCCATATCCTCCGCATAGGTCGCCTTGAACTGGCCAGCTTCGCGATAGAGCACAACGACCTCCCTGCCCTCAGACACGTTCGATGATGCGTTCGCCGAACAGGCCCTGCGGCCGCAAGAGCAGCACCGCCAACGCCAGCACGTAGGCAAACCAATATTCGATGCCGCCGCCGATGGATGGACCGAGATATACCTCTGCGAGCTTCTCGCCGGCCCCGACAATGAGCCCGCCGACGATGGCCCCGGGAATGGAGGTGAGGCCGCCGATGATCAGGACCGGCAAAGCCTTCAGCGCGAGAAACGTGATGGAGAACTGCACGCCAAGCTTGGTTCCCCACACGGTCGCCGCGACGAGCGCAACGAGGCCGGCAACGAGCCAGACCACGAACCAAATCCAGCTGATTGGAATCCCGATCGAGTGCGCGGCCAAATGGTCGTCGGCCACGGCTCTGAGCGCGCGACCGGTCTTGGTGCGCTGAAAGAAGACCGCGAGGCCGGCGACCAGGACGCCCGCGATCAATGCGCCCCAGACGTCCAGCTTGTTGACCAGAATCCCGCCCGGGAACAGGCCTTCGAACAAGAACCAGGCGTCGGTCGGGAACAGCCGCAACGGGTAGACATCCGATCCGAAGATCATCTCCGCGGCGCCCTCGATAACGAATGTCACGCCGATCGTCGACATGAACAGCGTCAAGCCATCCTGATTGACGAGAGGTCCGATCACGAACCGCTCGATGAGCCAGGCGGTTGCTGCCATGATCACGGCGGCAAAGCCGATAGCGAGGATGACCGCGACCCAAAGCGGAAGGCCGTTGGCGACCAGGAGGTCGAGGGCGCGAACCAGCGCCAATCCCGCGAGCAACACCATTGCTCCCTGCGCATAGTTGAATACGCCGGATGCCTTGAAGATCAGCACGAAGCCGAGCGCGACCAGCGAATAGAGCACGCCGGACATCAATCCGCCGATCAGGACCTCGAGAAACTGACCCAGTGCGATCATGGACGCACCTCAATGCGCGACGCCAAGATATGCGTCGATGACGGCTTGGCTTCTCTTCACTTCATCAGGCGTGCCGTCGGCGATCTTCACGCCGTGATCAAGCACCGCTACGCGATCTGACAGATCCATGACCACGGCCATGTCGTGCTCGATCAGGGCAATGGTCGTGCCGTAATGGTTGTTCACATCAATGATGAACCGCGACATGTCCTCCTTCTCCTCGAGGTTCATGCCTGCCATCGGCTCGTCCAGGAGCAGAAGGTCGGGCTCCATCGCCAGGGCGCGACCGAGTTCGACACGCTTCTGCAAGCCGTATGGCAGACGCCCGACGGGTACCTTGCGGATTGTCTCGATCTCGAGAAAGTCGATGATCTCCTCGACCTTGCGCCGATGCTCGATCTCCTCTGCGAGGGCAGGGCCATAACGCAGCAGCTGCCACAACAGCCCCCGGCGCACCTTCAAGGTGCGGCCTGCCATGATGTTGTCGAGCGCGCTCATGCCCTTGAACAGGGCGACATTCTGAAAGGTGCGCGCGATGCCGCCGCGCGCCGCCTCGAACGGCTGCATTTTGGACCGGGTGCTTCCCTTGAAGGTGATGGCGCCATGGTTGGGGTGATAGAACCCGTTGACGACGTTCAGCATTGAGGTTTTGCCGGCGCCATTGGGGCCGATGATGGCGCGAATTTCGCCTTTCTTGACGTTGAACGAGACGTCCCGCAGCGCCTTGACGCCGCCGAAGGCCAGTGCCACGCCCTCGACCTGCAGCAGGATTTCGTTGGCGTTTGGCGCTCTCATGCTGCTCTTCCGAGCGATTCTGCCGGACCGATGATTTGCATGTCGCGAATCTCGACTCGTGCAGCGATCGTGCCCTTCCGGCCATCCTCAAACGTGACTTCCGTGGAAATGTCGGCGTCATGCGCTCCGTTGTAGAGTGCCGTGACCAACGACGCATAGCGTTCGGCAATGAAGCGGCGGCGCACTTTCTGCGTGCGGGTCAGCTCGCCGTCATCCGCGTCGAGCTCCTTGTGCAGAATGAGGAAGCGGCGAATCTGGGCGCCCGCAAGCACCGGTTCCCCGGCCAGGGAGCGGTTCACCGCGGCAACGTCTTTGGCGACCATGTCGTAGACCAGCGGATGCCCGGCAAGCTCCTGATAGGACCCGTAGGCGACGTTGTTGCGTTCCGCCCAATTCGCGACCGCGACCGGGTCGATGTTGAGCATGGCGCATACGAACTCTCTGGAGTCACCGAAGGTGATCGCTTCCTTGATATTGGGATAGAACTTCAGCTTGTTCTCAAGGTACTTGGGAGCAAACATCGTGCCGTCAGCCAATCGACCGACGTCCTTCGCACGATCGATGATCTTCAGATGCCCGGTTTTCTCGTCGAAAAAGCCCGCATCGCCGGTCCTGACATATCCGTCGGACGTCATCGCTTCCGCGGTCTTTGCCTGATCCTTGAAATATCCGAGGAACATGCCGGGCGAGCGAAACTGCACTTCGCCCGAGTCCGCGATGCGGATGTCGACGTTGGGCGCCGGCGGACCAACCGTATCCGGATAGATCTCGCCATCGGGCTGACACGTTACATAGAGGAACGCCTCGGTCTGGCCGTAGAGCTGTTTCAGGTTCAGTCCGATCGCGCGGTAGAACGCGAACAGATCCGGACCGATAGCTTCGCCTCCAGTGTATGCGACGCGCACCTGAGACAGGCCAAGAACGTTCTTGAGAGGTTCGTAGACCAGCCAGCGTCCGAGCGCATAGAGCAATCGGCCTGACAGCGGCACCGGACGTCCCGTCAAGACTTGCTCGCCATACCGCCGCGCGACGTCCAGAAAGTAGCTGAACAATCGCCGCTTGATCGGCGCCGCGTCCTCCATCCGGACCATCAGCCGCGTCAGCATGGCCTCGTAACCGCGTGGCGGGGCCAGGTAGAAGGTTGGTCCTATCTCATGCCGATCCTGCTCGATTGTGTTGCTGCTCTCGGGGCACGCCATGCAGAATCCGGCCACCAGGCCTTGCGCATAGCTGACGTAATGATCGCCCGCCCAAGCCAGCGGCAGATAGGCCAGCACCACGTCCTTGTCGGTCAACTTGTCGAACCGCGTGGTGTCGGTTGCAGCATCGATGCAGCCTCGCGCCGACAGCATGACGCCCTTGGGCGCGCCGGTCGTTCCCGAGGTGTAGAGGATGATCGCGATGTCCGAACCGTTGCCGGCCCGAATGGATTCATCGATCCGTTCGCCAAGCGCCGGGTCGGCTGCAAGCGCGGCGCGGCCGTCATTGATGATATCGCCGATTGCGATCAGTCGACCGTGGTCGTAGCCGTCGATTCCGCGCGGTTCGTCGTAGATAATCCTGTTGAGTTGCGGCAGTCGGTCGGACACCGACAGGACCTTGTCGACCTGCTCCTGGTCCTGCGCTGCGACCAGCGTCACCTCGGCGTGAGCGAGAACAAAAGCAAGCTCATCAGCCACTGCATCGGAGTAGACTGGAACGGGGATTGCGCGCAGCGTCTGCGCTGCCATCATGGTCCAGTAAAGCTTGGGCCGATTGGAGCCGACGACCGCGATTGTCTCGCCTGGCCGCAAGCCAAGGCGATGCAAGCCGGCGGCGTAGCTACGTATGATCTCGGCAACCTCAGCCCAGGTCCAGCTCTGCCAGATGCCGAGATCCTTATGCCGGAACGCTGGCCGCGTGCCAAATTGTGCCGTGTTTCGCAGCAGCAATTTGGGAAACGTATCATACGATCCGTCGCCGGCCATGTCGGTCTCGATCCAAAAACCGAAGCGTTGGTTCGCTCCTGTTATGGTGATGCCTGCCCCATTTTTGGGTAACAGACATGCGAGTGCCGCATGGTCCGAGATTACAGCGAATCGAAAGTCCGACAAGTGCCAGATTGATAGGTCGCGTTTTTGCCGCGGGCGCGCGCGGCAGAGATAGGTCTACCGGCTGCCAATTCGCCGAAGGTGAATCCGGCCGCCACCAAACGGACATTGCGGCGCGAAGACGCTGATCGGCTCTCAAGAGGTAACCCCAATGCTTCGGAGAGCCTCACGTCCATCGGACGGTCCCGCGAAGCTGACCGGAGTCCTGCGCCACTCAGGTTTCGAGGGCGACCGGAAACCGGTTGCCGATCAGCTGCGCGGCCGCCCTCGTTGCGACAATGGAGGGCCGCCTGACCGCCTGGCTCCGCCGTGCCGGATCGCGAGGTCGGGTCAGGCGACTTGACTACGGCTGCTTCGTCTGCCGGTGGCGCGCCGTGACAAACTGCCGCCACCAGGGGGCCCTGCGAACCGCCGCGACGTGACGGTATCGCGTTGGCGCCAATGTGCCTGGCATGATGGCTGTCATTTCAAACAACATTTCAAACAACGCAACGCGAAGACAGCAAATCCATTTCCCTTGCGGGGAGGTGGATTGCATGACTACGTGTGCGCCACGAACCAATCATCCCAAGAGGAAATCATGTCCCAAGGAAAGCGCATCGTTCTGGCTTCGCGCCCGCACGGCGAGCCCACGTCGGCCAATTTCAGGCTCGAGGACTACACGCCGCCGGCACCGGGTGCGGGCGAGGTGCTGCTCCGCACCATCTGGCTGTCGCTCGATCCCTATATGCGCGGCCGCATGGCCGACGGTCCGTCCTATGCCGCACCGGTGCCGGTCGGAGGCGTGATGGAAGGCGGCACGGTGAGCGAGGTGATCGCCTCCAACAATCCCGGCTTTGCCAAGGGCGATATCGTACTATCGCGCGCGGGCTGGCAGACGCATGTGCTGTCCGACGGCAAGGGCCTTGCCAAGATCGATCCGAAGATCGCGCCGATCTCGACCGCGGTCGGTGTACTCGGGATGCCCGGCATGACCGCCTACACCGGCCTGCTCGAGATCGGCAAGCCGCAGGCGGGCGAGACGGTGGTGGTCGCGGCGGCGTCCGGCGCGGTCGGCTCGGCGGTCGGCCAGATCGCCAAGATCAAGGGCGCGTGGGCGATCGGCATCGCCGGTGGCAAGGACAAGTGCGCCTACGTCAAGAACGAGCTTGGCTTCGACGAGTGTCTCGACCACCGCGATCCCAATCTCGCGGCCAAGCTGAAGGAAGCCTGCCCGAAGGGCATCGACGTCTATTTCGAGAATGTCGGCGGTGCGGTGTTTGACGCGGTGTTTCCGCTGCTCAACGCGTTCGCGCGCATCCCGGTCTGCGGCCTGATCGCGCATTACAACGACACCGAAGCGCATGCCCCGAAATGGGCCGGCGCGATGATGCGCAACATCCTGACCAAGCGGCTGACCTTCCGCGGCTTCATCGTCAGCGACTTCGCCGCCATGCATGGCGACTTCCTCCGCGACATGTCGCAGTGGGTGCGCGAGGGCAAGGTCAAGTACAAGGAGTTCGTGACCGAGGGCCTGGACAGCGCGCCGGAGGCCTTCATGGGCCTGCTCAAGGGCGCCAATTTCGGCAAGCAACTGGTCCGGGTCGGGCCGGACAAGGCCTAAGTTACAGGCTCCGGAAGCTCCCATTCCGCGCAACAAAGTATCAAAAGCGCGACAATGGCGGGGATTTGGGGGCCTTTTGGCCCCCATTTGCTTGACGGAGACCCGCAGCAGTTGATTCAATATGGCTATATTTCAGGTGTAGCCATGATTTTTGAAGCTATTGTTTTCGGGGTCATTCTCCTCGCCGTCGGCTATTGGGCGACGATGTTCGTCATGGGCCGCCGCGACGACGTCTTGCATGGAAAATTCGTCGAGGAGCAGCCGGACACGACGCCGGTCCGCTTCATGCCGCACGTAGCTTGCGTACGGCCCGCGCAGGCGGCACCACAGCCCGACAAGGACACGCTGCAGGCGCTGCTCACCGTGATCAAGCAGGACCTGCACGACGCGGCGCGGAGCTGACGCGGCTCAGGCCGGCTCCTTGCCGAGCAGCATGTCCAGGTCGACATCGACCTGGCCCTTCGCCCTGAGGTGGCGGACCTCGAAACTGTCGGGCTGGAAGCGGTATTCGACGAGACCGGTTTCCTTGATGCCGATCACCTCCTGCCGCGCGTCGGAGATGACGAAGCCGGCCGAGGGCGCCCAGATGTGTCTCACATGCTCGAACGTATAGTCGCGACGCTGGTGCACATGGCCGCTGCCGACCAGACGCCAATCGACCTTGCCGAGCATCTCGATCAGGCGGCGGCGCGCCGGCTGCGGCACGAAGCGGATCGCGGTCTCGGCGTGCTCGGCATCGTAGGGCAGGTCGAGATAGATCGGCTTGTGCAGGAACAGCGCGACCGGCCTGCCGACCGCCTTGTCGAGCGCGCCTGCGAGCCAGTCGAACTGCTCGGCCTCGCTGTCGAGGCCGGTGTTCATGATCAGCGAATTCAGCCCGATGAAGCACCAGCCGGCAGCGTCGAAATGCCAGCGGTCCTCGCCGAGCACCGAGGTGAAGGCGCCGCGCGTCTCCTCGGTCGGCAATTGTGAAGGCGTGGGGCCGACCGCGGTCGGATTGTCACCGATGTCGTGATTGCCCGGCAGATAGAGGCAATCGACCGGCAGCGCGTTGTGCAGCTCCTTGGCGAATGCGAGGTCGTCGCGGCTGGTCGGCCCGTCGAACGAGACGTCGCCGGAGTTGAGCACGAGATCGGGACGCGTCGCGTCGATGTGCTCGCTGACGCGATGAAAGTTGTCGATCAGCGGCTTGAAGCGGCGCGCGAGATGGGTGTCGGAGATCTGTGTCAGGCGAAATTGGGGCATGCATCGCTCCTTTCGGCCGGAGCATAGGTCGGCGCGAAGTCGGAACGATGACGATTTTGCCGTCTTGTTCGATGCCTCGTTTGAAGCCCTGTTTGATGTGTTGTTTGGTTTTGCGCCTTGGGCGGTCGCTCGATCGCCAGTTGCCGCACCGACGCCGGCGAGTCCTGCCGTCACCATGCCGGGCACGCCGCTGCCCGGGCCGCGCTGTCGAGGATCAGGGTGATGATGCTGATCGGGCCAACCGTGAGGGGCTGAAACCGCCATTGGTCCTGGGAGTTGGTCACCCGGGCTCGGATTACGGTTCAACGGGTTACCGCGCACGCTTCATTGTGTTGGGGGCGAGTCGCGGCTAAGAGGGCGGCCGGGCGCCCGCGGCTGAGGGAGATTTTTGATGTCGGTTCAAATGGTTCTGTTACCGGTCTTCATCCAGATCGGGATCACCTTCGCGCTGTTGTTCGCCATGGCGACGACGCGTACGAGGGCTCTGACGAGCGGCGAGACCAAGATCGCCGACATCGCGCTGCGCGAGCCGAACTGGCCGGCCCAGGCCACCAAGTTCGGCAACTGCTTCGCCAACCAGTTCGAGCTGCCGATCCTGTTCTATGTCCTGATCGCTATTGCGCTGCCGCTGCGCCGTGCCGATCTGTTCATCGTGCTGATGTCCTGGGTGTTCGTGGTGACACGATTTGCCCATGCCGGCGTGTTCGTCACCTCCAACGACGTGCGGCCGCGCTCGCTCGCCTGGTTCGCCGGCGCGCTGGTGCTGGCGGCCATGTGGCTGTATTTCGCGCTCAGACTGCTGCTGCTGATCTGATGCGCCCAACCGAAAGAGACCAATGACCCCCGCTGCCCGGCTTTCCGCCGCGATCGAGCTGATCGCCACCATCGACGCACAGCGCATTCCCGCGGCGAAAGCGCTGAAGGAATGGGGCACCGCGCACCGTTATGCCGGCTCCGGCGATCGCGCCGCGATCTCCGGCCTGATCTGGGACGTGCTGCGCCGGCAATCCTCCGCGGCCTATTTGATGGACGACGCCAGCGCCCGGTCGCGCGTGCTCGGCATGCTGAAGCTCGAACGCGGCATGGACATCGCCACGATCCAGGCGCTGTGCGACGGCGGCCGGTTCGCGCCGGATCCGCTGACCGCGACCGAGGAGGCCGCATTGGCCTCGCGCTCGCTCGAGGATGCGCCGGCGCATGTCGCGGGCGATTATCCGGACTGGCTCGACCCGCATCTGGCAAGGGTGTTCGGCGACGACCGCGCCGCGGAAGCGACCGCGATGGCGAGCCGCGCGCCGCTCGATCTGCGCGTCAACACGCTGCGCGGCAAGCGCGAGAAGGTGCTGTCGCGGCTGTCGCATCTCGGCGCCAGGGAAACGCCGTGGTCGCCGCTCGGCCTGCGCATCGAGCTCGGCGCCGACGCGCGCAATCCGGGCATCCATGCCGAGGAGGATTTCATCAAGGGCGCCATCGAGATCCAGGACGAGGGCTCACAGCTCGCCGCGCTGTTCTCGGCGGCCAAGCCCGGCGAGCAGGTGATCGACCTCTGCGCCGGCGCCGGTGGCAAGACGCTGGCGGTGGCGGCGATGATGCAGGGCAAGGGCCGGCTGATGGCGACCGACAGCGACAAGCGCCAGCTTGCGCCGATCCATGAGCGGCTGTCGCGCGCCGGCGTGCACAATTGCGATGTGCGCACGCCGCGCGGCGAGGAGGAGGTGCTGTCCGACATCAAGGCGTCCGCCGACCTCGTGCTGATCGACGCGCCCTGCACCGGCACCGGGACCTGGCGCCGCAATCCCGACGCCAAATGGCGCATGCGCCCCGGCGCGCTCGAGGTGCGGCTGAAGGATCAGGCCGAGGTCCTGGAGCGCGCCGCGCCGCTGGTGAAGGGCGGCGGCCGGATCGCCTACATCACCTGCTCGGTGCTCTCGGAGGAGAACGGCGAGCAGGTCAGGGCCTTCATCGCGCGGCATCCGGAGTTCTCCGTGCAGCCGCCGGAGCAGACCGCAGCGGTGCTGTGGGACAAGGCCGAAGCCTTTGCCGAGGCTGCGCTGCAGTCAGCGGAAGGCCTGCTGATGACGCCACGCCGCACCGGCACGGATGGGTTCTTCGTCTCGGTGCTGAGGAAGGCGTAACGCTTCCCCCGCCGTCGAGGAGCTCGCGACAAAATTGCAGAGCAATTTTGCGCTGAAGCGACGAAGCAATCCATTTCTCCGCTTGCGGCACGATGGATTGCTTCGCTTCGCTCGCAACGACGGGCGTGTCCACTACGCTTCGGAGCACGCACCAATCGGCACCGGCGTCCGGCTCACCACGATGACCCAGTACAGCAGCGCGCAGGCGCTGATCGCGGCACCCAGCACGCAGACGCCGGACCAGCCGGCGGCGGCATAGGCCATTGTCGAGCTGATCGCGCCAAAACCCGTTCCGATCGAGTAGAACACCATGTAGCCGCCGACCAGCCGGCTCGCCGCGTCGGGGCGCGCGGCGACGATCAGGCTCTGGTTGGTGACATGGATCGCCTGCACCGCGAAGTCGATCATCAGGACGCCGGCCACGACCAGCCATAGCGAGGTGTTGAGGCAGGCGATCGGCACCCAGCCGGCGAGCATCAGCAGCAGCGACAAGCCGGTGGTGCGCTGCCCCCAGCCGCGGTCGGCGAACTGACCGGAATTGCGTGCCGCCAGCGCGCCGGCGAGGCCTGCGATCCCGAGCATCCCGATCGTGGTATGCGACAACGAGAGCGGGGGTGCCGCGAGCAGCAGCACGACCGAGCTCCAGAACACGCTGAAGCTCGCGAAGATCAAGAGCGCGAACACCGCGCGTTCGCGCAAGACCTGCTCCTCGACGAACAGCGCGAGCGTCGAGCGCAACAGCTTGGCGTAGGACGATCCGGCCATCGGCTGCGGCGCATGCCGCGGCAGCGCGCGTGCCAACAGCGCCGCCAGCACCAGCGTCAGTGCGGCCGAGGTGAGGTAGACCACGCGCCAGCCGCCGAGATCGGCCAGCGCGCCGGCGGCAAACCGTGCGAGCAGAATGCCCGAAACCACGCCGCTGGTGACGGTGCCGATGGTGCGGCCGCGGTCGGCCGGCGCGGCCAGCGTCGCGGCGTAGGCGACCAGCACCTGGATCACGACGGCGAGCAGCCCGACCAGCACCATGCCGGGCAGCAGCACCGCGGCGTTCGGCGCGGTGCCGACGATGGTGAGCGCGATCGCCGACAGCACGGTCTGGCCGACGATCAGCCTGCGGCGGTCCCAGAGATCGCCGAGCGGCACGATCAGCATCAAGCCGAAGGCATAGCCGATCTGGGTCAGCGTCACGACGCCGCCGATCACCGCCGGCGTGATGGAGAGATCCTGCGCCATGGTGTCCAGCAGCGGCTGCGCGAAATAGATGTTGGCGACGCTCAGCCCGCAGGCGACGGCGAACAGCAGCACGACGGCGGGCGACAGAGCGCGAGCCATGGTGTCGCCGGGCTTGTCGTTTGTCTTGTGATGGTCCTCGGCCGGCCGGGCCTCAGCCATGGTCTGGTTCGTCATCTTGCCTCCGCTGCAATTCGCAAGCTGGTCTCATAATGAGACCAGTTGCGCCGGGCGCTGTCTAGTCCTATTTTAGGACCAGTTCGGAATCGTGATCGAGAAAGGTTGGCCGCGATGAAGCGGACCGGATTCGCCAAAGCGGAATGCCCGGTGGCGCGCGCGCTGGATGCGATCGGCGACTGGTGGTCGCTCCTGATCGTGCGCGACGCGTTCGACGGCCTGCGCCGGTTCGGCGACTTCCAGAAGAATCTCGGCATCGCCAAGGGCATGCTGACAACGCGGCTGCGCACGCTGATCGAGCTCGGCGTGCTCGAGCAGGTCGCAGCCTCCGACGGCAGCGCCTATCAGGAATATGTGCTGACGAAGCGGGGCCACGACCTGTTCCCGATCGTGGTCGGCTTGCGGCAATGGGGCGAGGCGCATCTCTTTGCGCGCGGCGAGCCGCATTCGGTGCTGCTCGACCAGGCAGGCCAGGCGGTCGGGCAGCTCGTGCTGCCGTCGAAGAGCGGCAAGCCGCTGGGCTGGGCGGACACGAAGGTGAGGAAGGTCGCTGCGCGGAGGCGGTGAGCGAAGGGCGAACTCTCTCCACGTCATTGCGAGGAGCGAAGCGACGAAGCAATCCATGTCTCGGCAAGCGGCGCGATGGATTGCTTCGCTACGCTCGCAATGACGGGGATGGAGCCGGGCCGTCGCCCTTCGAGACGCGCTACGCGCTCCTCCAGCGACAAAGGCGAAGCCTTTGCGCGGGGGTGACGGACGACGTGTGTTCAATCCACAATAAACAGCGTCGCACCCGTCTTCGTCGACGAACGATGTGCGGCGTCGCCGAAGTCGGAGACCTGGTAGCTCATGCCCGGCTTCAGCGTGAATCTGCGGCCGTCGCGCAGCTCGGTGTCGAGCTCGCCCGTGACGACGTAGAGCACATGGCCGCGATCGCACCAGTGATCGGCGAGGTAGCCGGGCGAATATTCGACCATCCGGACCCGCAGCTCGCCGATGTTGAGCGTGCGCCACAGCGCCTGTCCGGTCTCGCCGGGATGCACTGAAGGCTCGAGCTTGTTCCAGTCGGTGACGGTGAAGGGCAGGGTCGGGATTTTCATGCGCGTGGTTCCTGACGTTCTGTTCAACCTACGAGTCCTCTGCTGTCATTGCGAGGAGCGAAGCGACGAAGCAATCCATCGTTCCGCATATGCGGACAAAATGGATTGCTTCGCTTCGCTCGCAATGACGGCTGAGAAGCAGCCTCACCCCACCAGATGGTTCGCCGAGCCCTGCCGGATCTTCCCCTCGGCGTCGAGCCGCAAATACTCGCAGATCTTCTTGCCGCTTTCGTTCTGGTAGAACACGACGACGCTGTCGGGCGAGACATAGAGGTCGATCAGCTCGAAATGCAGCTCGGGCAATTTCGCCAGCGCCGTGCTCCAATAGGCCCGCAAGCTCACCTTGCCGCGCACGGTGCCTGACGCGCCGAAGCCGAGCGGCGGGATCCGGTCCGAGGTCATCTCGGCATCCTCGGCATACATCGCCAGCACACGCTCGAGGTCGCGCGCGTTCCAGGCGGCGATCCAGTCGCGGCCGAGCGCGGCAAGGCGGGGCGGGTCGTGAAAATCCGGCATTGGTTTCCTCCATGTGGCTTATGGCCAAATTAGGTCAATAATACTGACCTATACGGATTTGTCCATGCCCAAAGAAGAATGTGGGCGCCCCTTCGAGCGCGGTTGCGGGGGCGGGCGCCGTCGCGTATCTGCTTGCCATGACAGCCCAGCACACAGCCCAAGACACAGTTCAAGCGCCGTCGACGCCCTCCGTGGCCTCGGCGCATGACAAGATTCTGATTGTCGATTTCGGCAGCCAGGTGACGCAACTGATTGCCCGCCGCGTCCGCGAGATGGGCGTCTATTCCGAGATCGTGCCGTTCCAGAAGGCGGAGGCCGCCTTCAAGGAGATGAAGCCGAAGGCGGTGATCCTCTCTGGCGGTCCGGAATCGGTGCATGAGACCGGCTCGCCGCGCGCGCCGCAGCTGATCTTCGAGTCGGGCGTTCCAGTGCTCGGCATCTGCTACGGCCAGATGACCTTGGCGGCCCAGCTCGGCGGCGAGGTCGAGGGCGGGCACCACCGCGAGTTCGGCCGCGCCGATGTCGAGGTGAAGACCGACAGCCAGCTGTTCGACGGCATCTGGGGCCATGGCGAGAAGCACCAGGTGTGGATGAGCCATGGCGACCGCATCACCAAGATGCCTCCGGGCTTCTCCGTCGCCGGCACCTCGCCGAATGCGCCGTTCGCGATCATCCAGGATGAGACGCGTAAATATTACGGCCTGATGTTCCATCCCGAGGTGGTGCACACGCCCGACGGCGCCAAGCTGCTGCGCAACTTCGTGCGCAAGGTCGCGGGGCTGACCGGCGACTGGACCATGCGCGCCTTCCGCGAGGAGGCGATCGAGAAGATTCGCGCCCAGGTCGGCACGGGCAAGGTGATCTGCGGCCTGTCCGGCGGCGTCGATTCCGCCGTGGCGGCGGTCTTGATCCACGAGGCGATCGGCGACCAGCTCACCTGCGTGTTCGTCGATCACGGCCTGCTGCGGCTCGACGAGGCCAAGACCGTCGTCGACCTGTTCCGCAACCACTACAACATCCCGTTGGTCCATGTGGACGCGTCGAAGCAGTTTCTGGGCGAGCTCGAAGGCGTCACCGACCCTGAGGTGAAGCGCAAGACCATCGGGCGCCTGTTCATCGACGTGTTCGAGGCCGAAGCCAAGAAGATCGGCGGCGCCGAATTCCTGGCCCAGGGCACGCTCTATCCTGATGTGATCGAGAGCGTCTCCTTCACCGGCGGCCCGTCGGTGACCATCAAGTCGCACCACAATGTCGGCGGCCTTCCGGCGCGCATGAACATGAAGCTGGTCGAGCCGCTGCGCGAATTGTTCAAGGACGAGGTGCGCGTGCTCGGCCGCGAGCTCGGCCTGCCCGAAGTGTTCGTCGGCCGCCACCCGTTCCCGGGCCCCGGCCTCGCCATCCGCTGCCCCGGCGACATCACCCGGGAAAAGCTCGACATCCTGCGCAACGCCGATGCGGTCTATATCGACCAGATCCGCAAGCACGGCCTCTATGATGCTATCTGGCAGGCCTTTGCGGTGCTGCTGCCGGTCAAGACCGTCGGCGTGATGGGCGACGGCCGCACCTACGAATACGTCGTCGGCCTGCGCGCCGTCACCTCGACCGACGGTATGACCGCCGACTTCTACCAGTTCGACATGAAATTCCTGGCCGAGACCGCGACGCGCATCATCAACGAGGTGAAGGGTGTGAATCGGGTGGTGTACGACGTGACGTCTAAGCCGCCGGGGACGATTGAGTGGGAGTGAGGGGTTCTCCAGCGCGTTAAGCCGTGCGACGGGGGCGAGGATGTTTGATGACGTTCCTAAGCGCCTCGCAGACTATTTGAGAGATGCTGCTTGTGATTTTGATAGGGAGAGCTTCTATTGGTTCGCGGCTGCTTACATCGGCCTATTTTATCTCGGAAAGAATTTAACAAAGGCAGAAACAAGCGATTTTCTAGACCTTCAGCGGACCAGCAGAGGAGGGATCTGGCATGGTTACGTTGGACGCGTGCTGCTTATCGGAGAAACACTCTTTCTGATGCGGTCATGTCCGGGCTTCTCGGAGTTTTGTCGTCGAATGCGTGGACGAGATCTTCGATCCACTTATTACCAGATGTATGCCGCGCGGATGTTTCTTGAGGGTGGCTATGACGTACGAGCTAAGCCCGAGGTAGGAATCAGGCGCGAAGATTTTGATTTTCAAGCGATCGCGGACGGGGAGACAGTGAACGTTGAAGTCACAGCGCTCACCGCAGAGAGTTTTCCCATCCAAACAATCGAAAATGCGCTGAATCACAAGCGAAAGCAACTGCCTGATACAGATGCTTCCATCATTTTTTGCGTGCTGCCGGAAAGCTGGGCCACAACAGAAAATTTGGGGCCGTCTCTTGGCGAACTTACTGAACGATTTTTCCATCGCACGCGCCGAGTAACGGCGGTCGTATTCGTAGTGGAGATGCATGTCAGCGGGACCGATGAGCCAGTTGGGAACTTCTGGATTCATCATGCTTGCCTGTTGCATCCGAACCCGCGTCGACCAATTCGATCGTTTGGATTTTTCGCTAATGATGCCTGGGAGCCGACATATGTGGCCCCGGATGGCTCTCCAACAATGAGACGAGAGAGCGATTTTTTCCGATGGGTAGATAGTATATTTAGCGCCAAGGATATCCGGGTGCATCACCAATCGGCTATCGAACGGCGACGGTTCGTATAACGCAGAACGAATTCGAGCCCATTCACCCAGGCCAAGTAGTTAAGGCGATCGAAGACCTTTGCCGCTACGTCAACCAAAACTGGGACAGCAAAAGTGCGATTGAGCTTTCGTCGTACGTGCTTTGGCGGTTGAATTGGATCCACCCGTTTTTGGACGGAAGCCGCACAACCATCGCGCAGGGAAGGCCGGATGTTTCCGGTTACACCTGTGGTCCTACCCCCGAGCTTCCTACCCATTGCTCGGGGCCCATGGGTGCGATCGGCACCCGGTCTTCCCTGCGCCCTCCGATCGAAGAGGGTGAAACCAACAGCAAAGCTCGGACGATCATCGTCGCGAGAACGTGGTGTCATATCTGACGCTGTTTGAAACCGTTGATCCGAACTGCGCGCTGCCCGTCCGGCGCGGCCAGCGCGTCTCCCCGCCCTTCGAACGGCGCCCGTGCGCCGATCACTGCTCTTTCTTGAACAAATCCTGGAAGATGAGCTGGCCCCAAACGCGGCCGCGTGCGTGCACCAGCGAGCGTAGCCCGGATGAGCCAACGGGTCGCGCGAACGCGCGCCCGATGACGGGCTCCGCGATATCCGGGGCACCTCCTGTCAGCGTGTCACGTGGTGTCCGCATATCGCTTCGCTGATGCGGGCTACTCGCTACCATGGCTTAGAACGATCGAGTTGGAGCAGGGCGTCGCCGCCTCACCTCGATCTGACGTTCGGGCCATCTATGCCGGCAGAAGTCCCGCGGCGCGATAGCTGTCGATCATCGAGTCGTAGAGCGAAATATCGGAGCGGCTTCTGGCGACGAGCTGCGCGCCGGCGACGGCGGCGAAGATGGCGCGGGCCCGCTGTTCGCTCTTTCTCGAACTGACCAGGCCCGCGGCCACCAACAGCTTGCTCAGCCACGCCACGTTGACGTCGGCAAAGGTCTGGACCTCCTTCTTCACTGCGTCCGGCAGGTCGTCGACTTCCGCCGACATGAAGCTGCAGAGGCACATGCGGTTGTTGCTCTCGAGCGCTTTGCGAAACACATCGGGATATCGACGCAGGCAGCGGACAGGATCGGCCGTTTCTGCCAGCATCGCCTCGAGTTGGGCGGCGGTGTCTTCCCAGTAGCGCCGCGCGACGGCCACGCCGAGATCGGCCTTGCTCGGAAAATGGTGATAGATGCTGGCGGCCTTGATCCCGACTTCGTCCGCCAGATCACGGAAATTCAAGCCGCCATAGCCGCGTGCCTGCGCGGTCCGCTTTGCTGTCGCCAGGATGGCTTCCCGAGAGCTCGAACTCACTTCGTTGCCTCACCGCTTCGTTATCTACCAAGTGACAGATAGGCGTTGACCGGCCGGATTTGAAGGTTAATTTCAGCCTACCAAGTGGCAGGTAGACACAGGAGTCCTGATGAAGATTTACGATTGGCCAACTGGCCCATATCCGGCCCGCGTTCGCATCGCTTTGGCCGAGAAGAACCTGCGGCCGCAAGTGGAGTTCGTATTGGTCGATCTCTACAAGGGCGAGCACAAGAAGCCCGAATTCCTCGCCAAGAACTACTCCGGCACCCTGCCGGTGCTCGAACTCGACGACGGGACCTTCATTGGCGAGTGCACGGCCATCACCGAGTACCTTGACGCGCTCGATGGCGCGCCGATGCTGACCGGCAGGACGCCGCGCGAAAAGGGCGTGATCCACATGATGAGCAAGCGCGCCGAACTGGAACTGCTCGATGCCATCAGCGTCTATTTCCACCACGCCACGCCGGGTCTCGGGCCTCATGTCGAGATCTATCAGAACCCCGAATGGGGATTCCGTCAGCGCGACAAGGCCGTCAGGGGGATGCACTACTTTGACGGCATTCTGAAAGCACAGCCGTTCGTCGCCGGCGAGGCGTTCACGATGGCCGATATCACCCTCATCGGCGGCTTGATCTTCGCGGGACTGTTGAACGTGCCGGTGCCGATCGAGTGCGAGGCTCTCTTGGCATGGTATGCAGCGATGCAGGAGCGTCCTAGCGTCAAGAACCGGATAACGATGTCCGAGCCGATCGAGGCATCTTGATTAAGATCGTAGTTTGCGAACACCGCCCTCGCGAGTCTTACGCGAGGGCGGATCGGCAAGATAGCAAGCGTAGCCCGGATGAGCGCAGCGACATCCGGGGTTTTCCGATCGGCGCTCCGCGTCTTGTCCCGCATGTCGCTCCGCTCATGCGGGCTACGGGTCGCAAATCCGTTACTGCTCCTTCTTGAACAAATCCTGGAAGATGAGCGGGCCCCAAGTGCGGCCACGTGCGTGCACCAGCGCGCCACCCTCGTTGAGCTTTCCCAGCTTGACGGGTGCGAACCCTAGTTGCTCCGCCAGGGCCGCCACAGGAGCGGTCGCGTCCTCGTCGTCACCAGACAGAAAGACCACCCGGTGGCCACCCTCGACGATCGGATCGGCCGCCAGCTTGGCCGCAACCAGGTGATTGAACCCTTTCACGAAGCTGGCGCCGGTGAACGCCTTCGCGACGGAGGCGGAGGACGGGAGGCCGTCCAGCTCTTCAGGGACTGGAAACGCGTTCATCGCGTCGATCACCATCTTGCCTTTCCAGCTCGGCAGGGCCTTCGCAACCTCGCGATGCTCCCCGAACGGGACCGCCAGGATGATTGTGTCGGCCTCGAGTGCTTCCCGCAACGACTTGGCGACGACCGTGGGTCCAATCGCCCGCGCCTGCGGCGCCAACGCCTCGGGCGGCCGGCGGCTCGCGACGGTCACGTTGATGTTCTTACGGGCGAAGGCGTGGGCGAGGGCCTGGCCTACCTTACCGAATCCTACAATCGCGTAGCTCATGGTGCTTCTCCGATCCGTGTTGGTGTTGATTCGATTTCAGATGGCCGAAAAACCGCCGTCGACAGACAACTCCACCCCATTCACGAAGCTCGAATCGTCTGAGGCAAGAAACAGCGCGGCCGCCGCAATTTCCTCAGGGCGACCCATCTTTCCCCGCGGGATCAGGGATTCGAACATCCGCTTCGCCTCCTCGGTGAGGACCTGGTCCTGCATCGGAGTGGCGATCGGCCCCGGGCTCAGCACGTTCACCCGGATATTCCTGCCCTTCAGTTCGTTGAGCCAGGTGCGTGCGAATGAGCGCAACGCCGCCTTGCTCGCCGCATACACACCGTAACCGGGAAAACCTTTTACCGAAGCGACCGACCCGGTCATGAAGATCGAGCCGCCATCGCTGAACAGCGGCAACGCCTTCTGAACCGCAAACAGCGTGCCGCGCGTATTCAGGTCGAAGGTCGCATCGAAATGCCGCTCGGTAATCTCGCCCAGTGGGATGGCTTCGCCGATGCCGGCGCTCGCGTACAGGACGTCGATCTTGCCCTTTTCCCGCTTGACCGTGTCGAACAGACGGTCGAGGTCGTCGAGATTGGCCGCGTCGCCGCGCACGCCGGTCACGTTCCGGCCGATCAGCCTGACCGCCTCGTCGAGCGCCTCCTGCCTTCGGCCCGTGATGAAAACATAGGCGCCTTCTTCAACGAACCGCCTGGCGCTCGCCAGCGCCATGCCGCTCGATCCACCCGTGATGACTGCAACCTTACCCTCAAGCTTTCCCATGAGTTCTCCCTTCGTCGTGTCGGACAGCGTCTCTGGTCCCATCTGCGAGATGGCCCCCGAGAACCTCGACGTAGCTCCGCCGGCGTCAGGCGTTGAGTGCGGAAGCGCGCACATCGGTGGTGCGAAATCGATCCGGCCGGATGACTGACGCCAGCCGCGACGATCGGTGTCCGCCGTTCGGAATTGGGCCGCGCTTGTCGGCGTGGCTATTCGGCTTGGGCTATGATGATCGTCCGTGCTACCCACATACGAGATGCTGTTCGATGTATTGGAGACGGGCTTTGGAAGGCGCACCCCAGCGGTGCCGGATTGCACCATGATCGACTGGGATGACGTTCGCTACTTTCTTGCCGTCGCGCGCGGAGGCTCGGTGCGGGCTGCCGCCGAACGGCTCGGGGTGAACCACTCGACCGTGCTGCGACGCGTCGCCCAGCTGGAGGAGCGGCTCGGAGCGCACATGTTCGAGAAGCTGCCTTCGGGTTACCGCCTGACGGCTGCGGGGGAGGAGGTCCTCGAACTCGCGGACCAGATGGAAGCGTCGTCGCACCAGCTGGAGACGCGCGTCTTCGGCCGCGACCAAGGCGTGCGCGGGCTTCTGCGGGTGACGCTGGCACCGCCCCTCGCGACACACCTGCTCATGCCGGACTTCGCCGATTTCGCACGACTGCATCCGGACATCGAGATGGAAATCCTGTCGTCCGGTGAGCTGGCAAATCTGACCAACCGGGAGGCCGATGTCGCGATCCGCGTCGTCTACGACCGCAAAACCCTGCCGCTCAATCTTCACGGCCTGAAGGGACCGGAGCTGTTCGGCGGCATCTACATATCCCGCGATCGACTGGCCGCGTGGCGCGCGGGCGCGCCTGATCCCGTCAGGTGGATCGTCATAAGTATTCACGGAATCCCGGACTGGGCCCACGAGGGTGAGGTTCGCGCCGCCGAGGTTCCGTTCAGGGCGACAGATGCCGCGGCGCAGATCGTCGCGGTGCAGCAGGGGATCGGCATGACGACGCTGCCGTGCTTCGTCGGAGATGCCGACCCTCTGCTTGTGAGGGTGCCGGGCACCGACCTGCACATGTACGGAACGCTCTGGCTTCTCACACAGGGAGAGACACGCAAGACGAAGCGCGTGCGGCTCTTCACCGAGTTCGTATCCCGCAGGCTCACCGCATACGCTCCGCTTCTCGCCGGACTGTCCGTATCACGCGACTGATGCGCGGCAGGTCGCCGATGGCGCTTGCCGCAATCCGATCGGAAGCCGAGCCGCGATTGCACCAAGCGAAATCGCGGTCAATCCCTTGCGCTGCTGACGGTAGCAAGCGTAGCCCGGATGAGCGAAGCGATATCCAGGGCATCTTCTATCGTGTGTCGCGTGGAGTCCCGCATATCGCTGCGCTCATGCGGGCTACTCACTGTTTCAGCGGAGCGATGGCACATCGCGCCGGTCAAGCAGCTAGGAGGCCGCTCGACCGATCGATGCGCGCCACGCGATCAATATGGACCCGGCTCGCAGGGGACATTGTTGCCGGTCCAGGGCGCGGTGGCGAATGAACCGACGCGCGGCGCCGGAATGCAGGCGCGACCGTCGACATAGACGTGGTCAGTCGGCGCGGCGGCGCTCGCCTCCGCGACGTGGCGGGACATCGCGTGGGTTTCACGCGCCATTGCCGGCGACGCGATCATGGCAACCGCGATCAAGGAAGCCGACAGGAGTTCGACGTTGGTCATGGAGTTTCTCCGTGTTGTTTATGGGGCCAAGGAGTCTGGCCTCGTCAGATATTTGTGCGCGGCATCGGCGGACTTGAATGCAATCATCACTCACGCCGGCTCAACGCTGCGTGAGCAACGAGATCCTCGCCGTTGTGTCACGCGATGCAGACCATCACCGACAGTCCGGATGAACGAAGCGTAATCCATCACGTCTTCGGGTGATGATCGTGAGGGTGCGTTACGTCCGCGTTGGCACTCCTACGGGTTCAGCAAGCGGAGCCCGGATGAGCGAAGCGACATCCGGGGCGTGTCGTGGCGTTCCGCATATCGCTGCGCTCATGCGGGCTACCCGCTGGCGAACCCGTCCTGCGTGCCCAGGAACGTTCGGACGCAAACGCCGCACAAAACTCCGTCACGGCGCGAGCTCGGCTCGGACCTCGCCGAGCAGCGCCATGCCGCCGAGCCGGCCCAGTTCGTCCGAACATTTTGCGCTCTTGCCGTAGCAGCAGAACGCGACCGTGACGCGCTCTGAAGCGGTCCGATGCAGGGCAGGCCGCTGTCGCCGAAGGTGGTCATGCAGGGCACGACGCGGCGTTCCTCGAAAGCGAGGTCGCGAATGCGTTCAAGGATCTGTCCTTGAAGCCGATCGGCGACTTCAATCGATCCGCCCGAGCGGAACCAGTCCTTGATATCGGCCTCGCTGCCGAGCGGAAGATCGACCGGATCGCCGCCGAGCTTCAGCCAGGTCTGGCCGTCCGGATAGCGGATCGGAGGCAGGATGTAGGGATTGTCGCCCTTGGGCCCGAGACAACGCATCGACGGCATTCCGGCCAGGCGTTGAACCTCCGCCGCACCAAGCCGGAACAGCGCCGCGGTCCGCCCATAGACCGTAAAGCCCAGGGAGCGGCCGAGCAGCGATTGGGTGTGCCCGCCCGCCGCAACCAGAACGCGCTCGGCCTCGACGCTCCCCGATCGCGTCCGGATCGTGACGCCGGAGCCGCTTTCCGAAATCCCCAGCGCGGGTTCGTCGATGATCCGGGCGCCGGCGCGCTCCGCCGTGATCGTCTGCGTGCAACATCAGTGGTTTCGCTGCGGCCGATGTGAAGCGCACCGGCTTCCCGATAGAACTCCACGCCGCTCTCCGCTGAAATCTCGCCGTAGCGCGAAATCGCAGCGCGGTTCGCTTGCCGCCAGAACGCCCCTGGATCGTAACTCCGCGTGATGCGGCCCTCGTCATAGTGGCTGCCGAAGACGCCGCCATGGCGCGAAAAATCCGCCGGCTCATCGGGCCCGATCAGCGCAACATCGTGGCCCATCTTGCTCAGATGCCGCGCAGCTGCCGATCCGATCAGGCCGCGTCCGATCACCGCAAGTTTGATCGCTTGATTGTTGCTCACGAAGAAGTCCTGCGCTCTGCCTGCATCGGCGGTGTGAGATCGACCATGTCATTTCCGATGCTCCGGCAGCAAGCATAATCCAGCCGAGCGCGCAGGTGGACCGGTGAAGCGTGATCCGCCGCATCTTGAAGCCACGCGCGAGGCGGCGGATTGCGCGTCGTTAACCCGCCCTGCGAGGTGCGCCAGACTTTTCGCGACTGCCGGGAAGTCGGCGCAAGCCGGCGTCTGACGATGCTGATTTCCGCGCAAACGTTCCACCGAGCGAACTTGAAACAAATGGTCACGGTGATTTCACTCGCGCTGAACGACGATCTATGAAATGATGCAACCAAAGGTCAACATGGTGCATCTTCACCGGCAGGAGGGCGAAATGAGCGACCAAATGATCGAAGCGACGACAAGTCCGGCACAGATCGTTCAACAGGCGGCCGAAAAATACCTCGGCATCAGCAACGCCCCTGGCTGCTGCATCGCGGTCTACGACGAAAAGTCGTTCGGCACCAAGGGCTACGTCTACCCCAAGGGACTGTCAGGCGTGGCCGGCTCTTCGCCCGCGCCATTCAGTGTCACGACCGACACGGTGTTCGAGATCGGATCGGTGACCAAGGTGTTCACCAGCACATTGTTGGCGGTGGCGGTCAAGGCGGGCGGGCCTTCTCTTGACGACGCCATCGGCCCTTATCTGAACCTCTTCAGCGCGAGCGCGGTGGGAACGCCGGTGCTGGACGCCATCCAGCTCGTGCAATTCGCCATCCATACCTCCGGCATGCCGGAGCAGCCGGGGGACGGCTTGACTGGCTACAGCGAGCAGCTGTTTGCGGACGAGCCGCCCTCCAGTGAACTCATCAACTGGTGGAATCAATATGATACGCCGCCGCAGGGCTGCTGGCAGTATTCCAACATCGGCTTCGTGACCCTGGGCTTTGCGGTCACGCAGATGTTTGCGAAAGACAAGGGCCGTAACTACAACGAAATTTTGGCCGAATACGTCACCGGTCCGCTCGGCATGAAGCAGACCGGAGCCTTCGTCAATTCATCATGGAAGATCGCGCAGGGATGTATCGGGCATTGGAGCAAGAGCTCCGAGCCGCCATATCCGATCGTCTTCGACCGCAACACGCCGACCGGCGGCACGGCCTTTGATCTGAAGACCACCGGCGACGACATGATCAAGTTCCTTGCGGCGCAGATCGCGGCGCCGAAGGGGCCGCTCGGGTCGCAGATCGCACTGACGCAGCAGAACCGGGGGACATTCCCCATCTGCGGGGAGAAGACCAGCGTCACCATGGGCCTCGCCTGGCAGATCACCACGGACACGCAGGGCCATACCGTTTTCACAAAGAACGGCGCGACGAGCAGAGGCGGATTCGAAGCGATCGTGATCGTCGTGCCGGAACTGAAATGCGGTGTCGCGGTGCTGAGCAACCAGTATTTCGATGCGTCGGGCGTGCACCCCGCGGGGATCGCACCCGGCCGCACCGCACTGGAGATTATCTCGCAACTTCATCCAGGATTCGAACTGACCGAACCGCTGCCAGAACACGATCCATTCGACTAGCAAACCTGGCCCGGACGAGTGCAGCGATGTCCGGGGGCTTTGCCGTCCGCGCAAGGGCGCTGTCCCTGTTGTCGCCAACCTCAGCCGGTCGGTCGCTTACCCGTGTTGACCGCCAGCTGAGCCTCGAAAGCGCGCTGGTAAGCCGGCCGCGCTTCGCCGCGGGCGACATAGGCGGACAGGCCCGGATATTCTTCGAGAATGCCCGATGCTCTCAGCCTGAGCAGCACCGACACCATCATCAGGTCGCCCGCGCTGAACGCGCCGTCGAGCCAGTCGGCCTTGCCGAGGCGGGTGGAGAGTTGCTTCAGCCGGTCGCGGATGCGATCCATGACCAGCGGCAGGCGCTCTTTGGTCCAGGGCTTGTCGCTCTCCAGAATCCTGGCGGTCATGAGTTCGAGGATCGGCGGTTCCACCGTGTTGACCGCGGCAAACATCCAGGTGATTGCGTGGGCGCGGGCATTGGCATCGCCGGGCAGCAGGCCCGCATGACGCTCGGCGATATAAAGCACGATCGAGCCTGTCTCGAACAGCGCCAGATCACCTTCCTCATAGGTCGGAATCTGGCCGAAGGGATGCAGCGCCAGATGCGCGGGTTCCTTCATCGCCTGGAACGAAACAAGGCGAACCTCGTAAGGCTGGCCCGCTTCTTCCAGCGCCCAGCGAACGCGCGTATCGCGCGCCAGTCCCTTGCCGCCATCGGGCGACCGTTCGAAGGCGGTGATGATGGGCGTCATCGTTTCTCTCCATGTCCTTTGCGTCCCGAGGACGAGCGGGCGGCGCGCGCCCCGACAGCCGATTCCGGAATAATTTGGCCAAGCGTAGCCCGGATGTAGCGCAGCGAGATCCGGGGCCGGTCCTGCCAAAGGCGAGAACCCCGGATTTCGCTGCTCAATGGCAGTCATCGCCGCGATAGCGGCCGAATTGGCCGATCCGGACAGGCTTTGCGATCGTGATGGCGGTGTGCGGTTTCCCCAACCACCCTATGCGAAAAAAGAAAGGCTGCCGTGGCCGGGCTCGTGACATGCCAGTGGTTCGACCAGCGCCAGGCGCGCACGGCTGCGGAGTTTGCGCCGCAGCCGTTCCTGGTAGCGGTGTCCGCGGGGTATATCTTCGCTGACCTAGCGCCACGAGATGCAGAACAAAGTTGGGTGAATGTTGATGGGTGATCAAGGCCGCGGATTGCGACGAATGCGATTGCTTCGTCAGATGAAGCAAAGCTACCTCGCTGAATTGATGGGTGTGGATCAGGCGACCGTGTCGCGCTGGGAGCGCGGCATTCTCGATCTGTCGGAAACCCAGTGGATCTCAGCGCGCCGATTGCTCATGGGTCCGTTCGAGCCGGCCCAAGATGCCGCTCTGAAGCGTCTCGTCGAATCCTCGACGCGCAAGGTCCATCTGGTGTGCGACCTGACGCATCGGCTGCTTGCCGCGTCGGCGCCCAGGCAGGCCGAATGGCGAACCGGCTTATCCGAGTTCCTGGGCAAATCGCTACGTGTCTATGCCTCTCCGGAAATCCTCGCGGCTGACATCGCCCTCAATGATCTCGGCTGGTATGACGGGCAGCTCAGCTCGCTCGAGGTCAATACGGGTCCGAACTCCGATGCGGATCTCGTGATCCTTCCGGGACGCATGCTGTGGGAGCGCATCATGCTCGCCGACGGTGCCCCCGCGCGGCTGGTCACCACCATTGCCTAATGCGCGGGGAGGCTGCCTCAGCCGGATAACGCCCGCATATTTTATGCGTGGCGACCTTTCGACAAAGGCTGCTAGGTCGGGCTCGTACGGCGGACGAGCTTCGGCACGCGCATCCGGTTGGACGCGCGGGAAAAAGCTCTGAAGCGGAACACGCCGAGGCCAGAGATCGCGTTCAATGAATTCCGTTCCCTTGTTTGACATCAAGGCCGTTCCGAAGGCCGAGCTTCACGTGCATGTCGAGGGAACGCTGGAGCCGGGCATGCTGCTCGATTTTGCCCGCCGGAACGACGTGGCGATCCGGTACCGCTCGATGACCGATATCCTCTCGGCGTATCGCTTCTCCGATCTCCAGTCATTTTTGGAGATCTGCTGGGCCGGTCTGACCGTGCTTCGGACGGAGCGCGACTTCTATGAGCTGGCACGCGCGTACCTGACCCGCGCGCGGGAAGACAACGTCGTTCATGCGGAAATCTACGTCACCCCTGCCGACCATACCGAGCGCGGCGTGCCGTTCGATGCTGTCATGGACGGCATCAGCGCCGCTTATGCAGACGCGCGGTTACAACGCGATATCACTGAAGGCATGATCCTGTGCGTTCGCCGGCATAAGCCTGTTGAAGAGGCCTTCGCCGCCATCGAGGCAGCGCGCCGCTGGCGCGACGGCGTGCTGGCCCTCGGACTTGGTGGACCGGAAAAAGGCTACCCGCCCGGACCCTTCGACCAGGTCTTCGCCCGCGCCCGCGCGCTTGGCTGGAAGACGACCGCGCATGCCGGTGAGGAAGGGCCGCCCAACTACGTGGCCGAAGCGATCGACAGGCTGCGCGTCGACCGCATCGATCACGGCGTCCAATGCGAGGCAGATCCGGCACTGATGCGGCGCCTTGCCGACGAGGGGACGCCGCTCACGGTATGCCCGCTGTCGAATGTAGCGCTGCGGATCTTCCCCGATCTCCAACGTCACAATCTGCGCCGGCTGCTCCACGCCGGCCTCTGCATCACGGTCAACTCCGACGACCCCGCGTATTTCGGAGGTCACGTCAACGAGAACTTCGTCCGTGCGGCAGCGGCGTTGGGCCTGACTGCCGAGGAGCAATTGAGCCTCGCCGACAACAGCCTCAAGGCTGCGTTCGTGGATGAAAGGCGACGTCAGGACTATCGGCGCGTCATCAGGGACATCAGGCCGCCACACCGGTCACCTGCATGACGACTGACACTTCCAGTCCCGGGCTCCGCGTCTGGCTCGCCGTCATCGTGCTCGGCGTTGCTTCGTTCACGATGGTCACGAGCGAGTTCGCGCCGGTCGGGCTGTTGTCCCAAATCGCCCTCGATCTTGGTCGAGACCAGGCCGCGGTCGGGCTCACGGTCACGCTCTATGCCTGGATCGGCGCTGCAAGCGGCCTGTTGTCCGCCGTTCTGCTGCAACGTTTTCCCCGCAAACCGCTGCTCGTTGTTCTGATGCTGGTGAAGTCTGCGACCAATCTTGCGGCAATGCTCTCCGACGGTTTCACGGGGTTGCTGCTGGCGCGGGCGGTCGGTGCTGTCGTTCACGGCTTCTTCTGGGCGATGGCGGCCGCGATCGCAACGCAGATCGCGCCGTCTCATCGCATGGGTGTTGCGACAGCGATCGTGTTCGGCGGAATCTCGATGGCAACCGTCATCGGCGTGCCGCTCGTCAACCTCATCGGACAGAACAACGGATGGCGCGCGGCTTTCGGCGTGATCGGCGGGGTCGGGTTGTGCACGTCCGCCCTGATGGTCGGCGTTCTTCCGCGGCTCCGGGCCGGATCGCCGGCGGGATGGCAAGCGCTGGCAGCGGTGGTGCGCCGACAGGACCTGCGGAGAATCTATTCCGTAACGGCGTTCATGGCGGCAGCGAATTTCGCAGCCTATACGTTCATCGAACCCTTCCTCGGCGAGATCGCGGATGTGCCGCCCTTCATGATCGGTGTGATGCTGTTCGGCTTTGGCGGAGCAGGATTTGTCGGCAACATCCTGACCGGCGTTCTGATCGATCGCTTCATGACATCTGTCATCACGTGGGGACTGCTGGCCCTCGCGGGCGCGCTTGTCGGGCTTGGATGGTTTGGCCCGCAACTGGGGGCCGGCGCGGTTGTTACCTTGCTCATCGTCTGGGGCGCCGCCGTCGCGGCGCTGTTCGCGGGCCTCCAGACTTGGATCTTACGCGCGGCCGGTTCCATGGCGATGTCCGCGGCCGCGGTCCACTCCGCGGTCATCAATTCGGCGATCGGCGTCGGAGCCATTCTTGGTGCCCGGATGCTGAATCTCTCGGATCTATCCGGAGTGATGCTGATGGCGGGAGTGATCGTCATCGTGCCGCTGTTGATCATGCGCGTGAGCCGAAGTGGCGAAACATGATCCGCGATGGCGAAACACGTTGTGGAACGAAAGCCTGCGCCGCGTCGAACCAGGACCATAATCACGGATTATTCCCTCTCCATTCTGCTCGACGATCCCTGGAAGGAGACTGCCATGACCGATCTCGTCACATGCCTCTGGTTCGATCAGGGCCGGGCGCGCGAAGCGGCGGAGTTTTATGCCGCGACGTTTCCCGACAGCCATGTCGGCGCGGGCCATCAATCTCCGATACCGGGCATCGGGCAGGGCGAGGAACTGACGGTCGAGTTCACCGTGCTCGGCCGGCGTTTCGTGGGGTTAAACGGAGGCTCCAACTACACGCCGAACGAGGCGGTCAGTTTCATGGTGCTCACCGACAGCCAGGAGGAGACCGACCGCTACTGGAATGCGGTCACTTCCAACGGCGGCAAGGAATTGCCGTGCGGCTGGTGCCGGGATCGCTGGGGCTTTGCCTGGCAGATCACGCCGCGGCGGCTGCTCGAGCTCGTCAACAGCGCCGACCGCGCCGCCGGCAAGCGCGCGATGGAGGCGATGATGACGATGAAGAACATCGACATCGCCGCGATCGAGCGCGCGGCGGCGGGGTAATCCGCGTGGTGGAATGATTTGGCCCGGGCTCGATAGTCAGGTGTCCGATCGAGCTGGCGTGTGCGGCACGCGGCCATTCGCGTTGCGGCGTGCGCTCGCCGCGACGATCACCCCGGCGCAAACGCGGGATGTGCCTGGTGCTGTCGCGTGATACGAAATTCGCATTCGCAGCTCTGGAGCCAGCCCTGATGTCCGTCGCAGCCGCCGCCAATCAACAGCAAAATCTCACCGCCGCCGAATCCGATCCGCAGACGCTTGGCTGGATGCAGGGCTTTCCGCCGCCGCAGGACAGGACCATCACCTTCCAGAACGGCTCGTTCCGCAGCTTCCCCGAATTGCGCTGGGCCTGGAGCAACATCCGCCAACTGGTGCCGACCGTGAATGTCTGGCGCGGGGCAGGGCCGGCGTCGGTGCTGCCGCGCGCAGACCATGATATCGGCGCGTCGGCATCGGTGACGATGGACGGTCGCCCGATGACCTTCGCGCGCATGCTAGAGGAAACCTATGCCGACGGCATCGCCGTGCTGCACCGGGGCAAGCTGATCTACGAGCGCTATTTCGGCGCCCTGAGGCCGCACAAGCCGCACATCGCGATGTCGGTGACCAAATCGTTCACCGGCACGCTTGCCGGTATCCTGATCGCCGAGGGCAAGATCGATCCGCAGGCGCCGATCACCGATTACGTGCCGGAGCTGAAGGCAAGCGCGTTCGGCGATGCCCGCGTGCACGAGGCGATGGATATGACCACCGGCCTCAAATACACCGAGGTCTATACCGACAAGAATTCCGACGTGTGGGGGCTGCGGCGCGCCAACGGCATGGCGCCGATCGAGCCGGGCTATGAGGGCGCGACCAATATCTTCGATTTCCTCTGCGCGCAGCAGAAGCAGGGCGAGCACGGCAAGGCGTTCGCCTACAAGACCGTCAACACCGACGTGCTGGCCTGGATCTGCCGCCGTGCTAGCGGCATGACGCTGTCCGACCTGCTCTCCGAGCGGATCTGGGCGCCGATGGGCGCCGAGGAGGATGCGCATTATCACGTCGACCGCATCGGCACCGAAAGCGGCGGCGGCGGATTGTCGACGACGCTGCGCGATCTTGCCCGGTTCGGCGAGACGATCCGCAACCACGGCCGCTTCAACGGCCGCCAGATCGTACCGTCTCAAGTGGTCGAGGACATCGCGCGCGGCGGCGATCCCGAGAAATTCAAGCCTGCCGGCTACACAACACTGCCAGGGGCGTCCTACCGCAATCAATGGTGGGTGACGCACAATGCGCACGGCGCCTTCATGGCGCGCGGCGTTTATGGCCAGGGTCTCTATATCGATCCGAAGGCCGAGATAGTGATCGCGCGCTACGCCTCGCACCCGGCCGCCGGCAACGCCGCCAACGACCCTGTGACGCTGCCGGCTTACATGGCGCTGGCCAAGGATTTGATGGCGGGAGGGTAGGACGAAGGCAGGTTGGTTCGCTCGCGCAAGACGCGTAGCCCGGATGAGCGCAGCGATATCCGGGGCCTTTCCGTCTGCTGATCGCGGCTTGTCCCGCATGTCGCTTCGCTCATGCGCGGCTACGATCACGTCCGCGAGATTTTGTCGAAGCGCTTGATCAGGCGCTCCCGCTTGATGCGGGACAGCCGCCTGATCCAGAACACGCCGTCGAGCTGATCGATCTCGTGCTGATGGCACACGGCGCGCAGGCCGTCGGACTCTTCGGTCTGCATGTTTCCGTCGAGATCCTGATAGCGGATGCGGACGCGGGCGTGACGCTCGACCTCGTCGTTGACCCCGGGCATCGAGACGCTGCCTTCCTTGTGCAGGATTATCTCGGGCGAGGTCCGGATGATCTCCGGATTGACATAGGTCCGCGCGCCCTCGCTGGCATCGAACTCGAGCACCACGACGCGCAGGGATACGCCGATATGCGGCGCGGTGATGCCGATGCCGGGCGCCGCGCGCATGGTCTCGAGCAGGTCCTGCGCCAGTTCGCGCAGCGCCTCGTCGAACATGGTCACCGGCTCGGCCGGCAGTGCAAGGCGCGGATCGGGATAGCGCACGATGGGGCGAATGGTCATGCCCGTGTCTTAGGCCAGTGCATCGCGCCGGACAACATGCTGATCCCGGGCACCGCGTGCGCGCGCCGTTCAGAGATGCTTTTCGAAGAACAGATCGGGGTAGGGGTCGTCGTTGAAGCGCGGGATCTCGGTCCAGCCCGTCCTGCGATAGAGCTGGCCGGCTTCCGGCAGCGCGCTGTTGGTGTCGAGCCGCAACACCGCGATGCCGAGCTCGCGTGCGGCCTGCTCGGCTGCGTCCATCAGGCGGCGGCCAAGGCCGAGGCTGCGCGCGCCAGGTGCGACCCAGAGCCGCTTGATCTCGGCGAACTCGCCGCCGCTGCCCTTCAGCCCGACGCAGCCGATCGGCAGGCCGTCCGACATCGCCACGATGAAGCTGCCGCGCGGCCGCACCATATCCTTGGCCTCAGGGTCGCGTGACAGCTTGACGTCAAAGCCTTTCTCGAATCGCCGCGCCAGTTCGGCGTAATATTCGCCGAGGCAGTAGCGCGCCTCGTCGCTGCGCGGATCCATCTCATCGAGGGCGGTGCCGTCGCGGCCGAGCGCCGATGCGATCAGGTCCATCGCCGCCAGCAGCGCCTCGCGTTGGCTGTGGTGGGTGAGAAAGTCCTTGGCCTGCCGGTTGGAGATCGCCTCATAGGCGTTGAACTCGCGCCTACCCGCCGCCGTCAGCCGTGCGATGCGGCGGCGCGCATCGTCGCCATGCGCCGTGGTCTCGATCAGGCCTTCGTCCTCGAGGCTGCGCAGCAGGCGGCTCATCAGGCCGGAATCGAGCCCGAGATAATCCCTGATCTCGCCGACATCGGCGCGGCCGTGTCCGATCGCGTTCAGCACGCGCGCCGCGCCGAGCGGCCGGCCGCGCCCGAGGAACGAGGTGTCGAGCGCGCCGACGGCGGAGGTCACGGCACGGTTGAAGCGACGGACGCGGGACACGGGGTCGAGCATATATCTGACTTTAGTCAGATATCGTCGCCGCGTCAATCGGCCGGCGATCCAGACCGAACGGAGCCCTGCCGCCTAGTGCAGAGGCCATGCGATAGGCGACGCGCATCAGCCTGGGACGCAGCGGCGCGAAGTCAGCCGCTGCGTCGTCTCGTGCCGTTTCCGCGGTCACGCCGCGGCCATCCTGGCCTTGATCACGTGCGGATCGACGAAGCCGCCAAAGCCGACCGCGATCCGGTTCCAGCCGTTGATGATGTTGATCAGCAAGGTCACCTTGACCTGCTCCTCCGGCGTGAAATGCGCCTTCAGCGCCTCGTAGGCCGCGACATGGGTGTGCTGCTCGCAGATCCGAGTCAGGGCCTCGGTCCAGCCGAGCGCGGCGCGCTCGCGATCGGTGTAGCAGGGCGCTTCGCGCCAGGCCGACAGCAGGTAGATGCGCAGCTCGGTCTCACCCTCATCGCGGGCGAATGTCGTGTGCAAATTGATGCAATTGGCGCAGCCGTTGATCTCCGAGGCGCGAATCTTCACGAGCTCGGCGAGCTTCGGCTCGAGGCTGGAGGAGATCGCGACCGACGCGTCGAACCAGATCTTCATGATCTTGGGGGCGGCGGCGAGCGGATCAAGTCTGACAGTCATGGTCGGTTTCCCTGGGTTGGTTGACGACATCATGACGAACGAGGAACGGCGAATGTGACATGCCGGCGTGATATTTTCATCTGCCGCGGCGCTATTGGGGCGCGAGATCGCTCGCCGCTTGGCGGAGTTCTTGCAGCAGCTCTGTTTCCCATCGCGAAGGATCCGTCAGGAACCGCGCGAGATTGTCGAAACAATAATACCCGAACTCCGACTTCGATCGCGCGGCGAAGGTCGCGGCTGCGCGCGCCAGCAATCGCGCCGCGTACTGCTGCGCCGTCATCAGGCTCGCCGCATGCTCGGCCATCTTCGCCATTCGCCAGAGCGCGGCGTGATCGATGGCATTGCCGAGGTCGCCGAAATAGAATTGCTCCGCGAGCTCCAGGCGAGGACTCGCGTCGCCTGCGTTCTCCAGCATCAACGGAGCGATCTTCTCGAAAAAGAAGTTCTCGTGATCGGTATCGACCAGCCCGTAGTAGCGCAGCAGGACATCGTTGCTCGTTTTATCCAGGCGCGCGAGGCACCAGGCGGCGTAGCCCAACAGCGCGGTCGGAATCTCGTCTCCGTAAGGATCGTACCAGGCGTTGGCATGCGGTCCGATGTGCGTGCACGCCGCGTCGATCAGCCCGCGGATCGCAGGTGCGGCGCCGGGGCAGTGCTTCGCAACATGCGAGAAGAACTTCTTCTCGTTGAGCCGCTTGCCGTCGCAACGGAACCCCTGCCTGCAGGTGGTTGTCGTAGGGACGCTCGTTGATATCGGGACCGATCTGCGCCGTGAGCGCATCGATGGCTGCGACACAATCGGGCTCGCTCATCGAGGCGAGATCGACGGTGTAGGTGCTGAACCGCCTGGCGAGCGTCTCGGCCTTCTTGGCGAGCGCGGCATCCTTGTCCTCTTCTTGCGGCTCGGGTGGCGCGGGCCTGAAATGATCCTCGGTTACGGGCACCGCCCGGACGCGGTGCACCGGATCGCCTGGCGCGCCGGAGACCGTCACCATCCCCTCCGTGAACCGCATATCGAGGCGACGGTCGGGCAGGGGCGTCGCCTTCGACCAGCCGCGGGCGCGTGCCAGCCAGGGACGGTCGTCCATCCCGAACCGCTCCAGCATGATCTTGGGCGAAACCGTCCCGTCCACACCGACGCAGGCGACGAAGTCATGCCGCTTCAACCAGAAAGCCTGGCTATCGCCTTGCCAGCCGATCACGTCGCGCTCGGAGAGTTCGAAGTCGCGGAGATTGCTGCTGACATTGGCGTAGTGGCTATTCGGATCCGGCCACAGATCGGGATGCGATTTCGCGTTGATCTGGTTGGTCGTCAGCGTGGCCTCGCGATCGAGTAACTGCGACACCTTGCGGTAGATCTCGCCTCGCCGAGGCGGCAATCCCTGCTTCCGTCTGTCGAGGTCGAGCTGGGCCGGGTCGGGCAACCCTTCCGCCTGCATCCACATCGGCGCGACGGAGTGCAGCCGCCGGAGCGGAAACGCCTGCCAGATCTCGACGGCAAAGCTGAAATACTCCCGCTGCGCCGTGGTGTCTCTGCCCAGCAACCGGGAGACGAGCGAGCTCTCCTCGGTAATCATCGGGAGCCGGGAATTGTCGGCGCGCAGCCAATAGCGGCCGCACGGGCTCGAGCGGATCAGGAACGACCTCGCCCGCGATCCCTCGCAGCTCGACACATCGTGATGCCCGTCTGCGGATCGATGCGCAGCAACAGTGCAACGATTCCGTTGTCGTGCCGGAACGCGGAAACCAGAATCCGGCCAGCCTGGTCCAGAACCGGCGGGCACAGCGAGTTGCCGCTCGGCATGTCCAGAACCGAGCGGACGATCGCCCTGCGCTCGAGGTCGATGACATGCAGGTCAGTCGCGTTCGCGGCGTGATAAAGAGATAGATGAACCGGCCATCCTTGCTCTGGAGAAATCCGTAACTCAGATAACCGTCGCGCGCGTCCTTTCCGTCGTGGCCGCGCGCCCAGGGCGTTTGCAGCCGATCGACGAGTTGGCGACGCGCGAGATCATAGAAGATCCCGCGTCGGTGTTGAAGAACCAGGCGATGCCATCCAGCAGCAGCCCGGCATTCCGCGCGGGCCGCTGGCCGAGGGCAGGACGCATGATCCAGTCATCCTGGCCGTCGGCCTGGATTGCGAAGTACTCGGTGTTGCCGATTTTGCGGATGGAATTCACCATCGGGTAACCCTGCGAAGCCGCCTCGTCGTCCCGGGTTGCTTCTTTATATGCGAGCCGGACAACGTCCGATTAATGCGATCGGGAAATAAGAGGTTGACCGGCCGGCGATCGCCGGCGCGGGACAACTTGCCGCATGCCTCTTGCTGTGCGCCGACGAGCCGGTCAATCGCGCGCCAGCACCAGGACGTTGCCGGCGAGGATCGCGACGGCGCCGGCGAGCACCGGCCAACCCAGCGCGAGGTGTTCGAACAGCGCCGACAGCACGAGCGCGACGAGCGGCACCAGCGCAAGCGTATAGGCCGCGCGGCCAGGACCGAGCCGACGCACCAGCTCGAAATAGAGCATGAAGGTGATGCAGGACGCGGCAATCGCAAGATAGAGGAAGCTCGTCACGTAGGAGGGCGAGATGTCGGCCGCAAACGGCGTGCCCGTCGCGGCGGCCCACAGCGCGCTCGCTGTCGCGCCGACGAACGCGCCCCAGCCGAGCACGGAGACGACAGGCAGTCCGGCGCGCTGGTTGCGCGCACCGACCGTTGTCCCGGCGCCGGTTGCGATGGCCGCAGTGAGCGCCCAGGCGAATCCCGCAAGCGGCGCGGCGCCATGCGCGGCGACGCCGGGCAGGAAGATGATCGCCAGTCCAAGAACGCCGCACAGCGCGCCCCACACGAATCCGGAAGAGATCGGCACACCGAGCACGGCACGCGCGATCACGGCCGCGAACAGCGACGATGTCGACAGCACGAGCGCGGCAAGCCCGCTCGGCATGCGTGCGGATGCCTCATAGAAGGCGATGAAGGCAATGGCGAAGAACAGCAGGCCCTGCAACGCGACCGCCGGACGGTCCTTGCGCGGGATCGAGAGCGTCACGCCGCGCATCCGGCCGTAGCCGAGCAGGATGACGCCCGCGAGCACCATGCGCAGCGCGACCGACCACGGCGCGGGCGTCACGCCGGCCTGCATCGCCGTTGCCAGCGCGCCGCCGCCCCAGAGCAGCGCGGTCACTGCGAACAGCAGGGCCGTCATGGCGCGCCGGCGTCATCGCGCAGTGCGCGCCAGCCGTCGGCGTCGATCCGCGCGCTTGTTCCCTCAAGCCGGGTGAGGGCGGAATCGAGCGTGGCGCGTTCGCTCTCCGACAGCCGCGCCAGCAGCCGCGCTTCGATCGCGCTGCCGAGTGCGGCGATCCGGTTGAACGCGGCCCGGCCGCTGCGGGTGATGCTGACGGCGGCGAAGCGCCGGTCGGACTTGCCGGAGCGTCGCACCGCGAAGCCGAGCTCTGTGAGCTGGCCAATGCCGCGGCTGACCGCGAACGGATCGAGCGCGCAGGCGCGGCCGATCTCGGAGGCGTTGGCCGCGTCGCGCTCGGCGATAACGGCGAGGATGCGCCAGCCCGCCTGGCTCAATCCGAACGTCTCGCCGTAGAAGCGCTCGAGCGGTCGGGCGACCTGCGCCGCGACCAGGAACAGGCGGTAAGGCAGCCAGGCGCTGAGCTTGAGGCCATCATCGGACGCGGGGGCAGCGGTTTGCTTCATGCCGGCGAGGTTCGCATAGTTAATTGCAAAGTGCATGCATATCACAAATATGATGATGCGGTCTGACCACCTGCGCGAAAAATCCCGACACACTTGTCACTCCCGCTCGCCAACGCTGCCGAGCCAGATTGCGGCATGGCCAATGACGAACGGCCGCCGGCGCTGGAACCGCGCTCGGGGAGCGGAGTTCGTCCAAATCGGAGATGGAGAGACCATCATGAATAAATCAGCTGAAAACGATCGCGGCGGACTGGCGGCGATGCAGACACCACCCGTGGTGTCGCGGGAAGCGTGGGAGGCGGCGCGCCTGGAGATGCTGGTGAAGGAGAAGGCCCAGGTGCGGGCACGCGACGCGCTTGCGGCGGAGCGGCGGCGGATGCCCTGGATGGCGGTCGAGAAGCCATATGTCTTCGAAGGACCGAACGGCAAGGCGAGCCTGCTCGACCTGTTCGAGGGCCGCCGGCAGCTGATCATCTACCGCGCCTTCTTCGAGCCCGGCGTGTTCGGTTGGCCGGACCATGGCTGCCGCGGCTGTTCGCTCGGCGCCGATCAGGTCAGTCACCTCTCCCATCTGAATCAGCGCGACACCACGCTGGCTTACGCCTCGCGCGCGCCGCAGGCGGACATCGCGCGGCTGAAGGCGCGGATGGAGTGGGACATGCCATGGTACACGATCACCGACAGTTTTGACACCGACTTCGGCGTTGCCGAGTGGCACGGCCACAACGTCTTCATCCGCGACGGCGAGCGGATCTTCCGCACCTATTTCGTCAACAGCCGCGGCGACGAGGCGATGGGTACGGTGTGGAGCTATCTCGACATCACGCCGCTCGGCCGCCAGGAACTCTGGGAGGACTCGCCGAAGGGTTATCCGCAGGGCCCGACCTACAAATGGTGGAACTGGCACGACAATTACGAAGCCGAGGCCACGCCGAACGCAAAATGGGCGGCGGTGACCGATGCCGGCGAGGCCGCGTTCCGCAAGATCGCGGAGCAGGAGCGCAAGGCGACGTAAGGGGTAGAACGGGGAGAACGCGCGGCGTGCTTCCGAGGGCTTCGGTTTTGATTGGATCAGAACCGAAGCTCCCGCTTCTTGTCTTGCCTGCTTTCTTGACGCGGACCGGCGTCCGCCTCGCTCGACGCTCTAGCGGCCATTGTCCTTGGCCGAGAGTGCCTTCAGCGCTGACAAGGTCTGCCGCAGCCCGCGATCGAGGCGCTTGTCGCGGCGGATCACCACCGCGAGCCGGCGGTAGAGCTTTGGTGACAGCGACCGGACGACCAGGTCGCGCTGCTTGGTCCTGGCGGGGACGGCCATGCCGGGCAGCACCGCACAGCCCAGCCCGGCGCGCACCATCTCCTTGATCGCCTCGACGCTGCCGAGCGACATCAACGGCTTCAAGGACACGCCGCCGCGGGCCAGCCATTCGTCCGCGGTGCGCCTGGTGTTGCCGCCCGGCTCGAACAGCAGCACCGGCCTGGTCGCAAGCACCTCCGGCGTGATCCGCGCCGGCAGTGGCATGTCGCGGGGCGCGATCAGCACGAACTCGTCGTTCACGACCGGCGTGATCTCGAAGCTGCGCCCCGACACCGGCAGCGTGACAAGCGCGATGTCGATGGTGTTGTCCTCGACCGCCCGGGCGATCTCCGCGGTGTTGCCGGTCGTGACGGTGATCTCCAGCGAGGGCAGCGCGGCGCGCAGCTCCTTCAGGATCGGCGGCAGCAGGAAGATGCAGGCGGTCGCACCGGTGCCGAGCCGCACGCGGCCTGCCGTTCCGGTCGTTTGCTGTGCAACGGCGTCGACCGCCGACGCCACCGCCGCATTGATCTGATGCGCATGGGAGAGCAGCGCGACGCCGGCGGCGGTCGGTCTGGCCTTGCGTCCGACCCGCTCGATCAACGTCGCATTCAGGCTGCGCTCGAGCTGGCGCACCTGCAGGCTCACCGCGGGCTGCGTGAGTTGCAGCCGCTCGGCTGCCGCCGAGAAGCTGCCGCAGTCGATCACGACTGCGAAGCTTTCGAGATAATCGAGGTTGAGGTTTTTCATCAAAGTATCTCTTATGCCGTGCATAAGCTGTCAAAGCTTCACTTATATAACGCCGAGGCGCATAGTCCGGCAAGCGACGGCTTCGGCAGACCGGGAGCAGGCATTGTCCGCCCTCAAGTCCATTGGCGGTGTCATCGTCGAGCTGGGGCGCTATCTTGCGGTCTCGCCGCATTCGCGCATCCGCCGCCGGCAGGCGCTGCGCGAGCTCGATGATCGCCTGCTGGCGGATGTCGGACTGTCGCGCAGCGATGTCGAGATGAGCCCGTGGTGCCCGCAGCGTGCACCGACGCGCCGTCGAAGCACGGGCATGATGCCGCAAGACGAGGCAAGGATGAGAGACAACGAAGACACCGTGATCCGCGACGCCACAGAGGTCGACATGGCGGAGGTGCAGCGCATCTACGCGCACCACGTGCTCAACGGGCTGGCGACCTTCGAGGAAGTGCCGCCGACACTCGACGAGATGCTCGAGCGCCGTGCCGCCGTGCTGGCCGCTGGGCTGCCATATATCGTGGCCGATATCGACGGACGGGTGGCCGGCTACTCCTACGCGACAGCGTACCGGCCGCGGCCGGCCTATCGCAACACCATTGAAGACTCGGTCTACGTGTCGGAAGCCCTGCGTGGCCGCCGCGTCGGTGCGGCGCTGCTGCGGGCGCTGATCGAACGGTCGGAGGCGGGACCCTGGCGGCAAATGATCGCCGTGATCGGTAACAGCGGCAACGCCGGATCGATCGCGCTGCACCGTCGCATGGGCTTCGAGATGGTGGGGACGCTGAGGTCGGTGGGCTTCAAGCTCGGGCAATGGGTCGACACCGTGCTGATGCAGCGGCCGCTGGGGCCGGGCGCTTCCACGCTTCCGTCAGACAGGGAAACGGCCCGGTGATCGCACGCCGGGTCGTGATTGCCCTCGGGCTGGCTCAACTGATCTCGTGGGGCGCGACCTACTATCTGATCGGCGGGTTCGGCGAGCAGATCGCCGCGGATCTCGGCTGGAGCCGCGACATCGTCTACGGCGGATTTGCCGCGGCGCTCTTGGTGATGGGCGTGACGTCGCCCCTTGCGGGCAGGTGGGTGGACAAAAGCGGCGGCCGGCAGGTCATGGTCGCGGGGGCGGTGATCAACGCGCTCGGCTGCGCGGGTCTCGCGCTCTCGCACCAGATCGGCAGCTATTTCGCATCCTGGATCGTTCTTGGCCTCGGCATGCGGCTGACGCTGTACGATGCGGCCTTCGCGGCGCTGGCCCGGATCGGCGGGCCGGAGGCGCGCCGTGCGATGTCCGGGATCACCTTGCTTGGTGGCTTGGCCGCCACCGTGTTCTGGCCGCTCGGCCATACGCTATCGGACCATTTCGGCTGGCGCAGCGCGGTGCTGGCCTATGCCGGCATTGCGCTATTGACGATCCCGCTGCATCTGCTGATTCCGAACCAGCGATTTGCCGGCGTGCCGGGCGCTGCTGCGGTGGCATCGAGGCAACCGCGCGCGGTGGGGCGGCGGCAGCTTGCAGCGGCGAGCGGGCTCTATGCCGTAATCATGACCGGCGCGAACTTCCTGAACGCCGGCATGTCCGCGCACATGATCGCGGTGCTCACCGGCCTCGGGCTCACCGTCACCGTTGCGGTCTGGATCGCAACGCTGCGGGGGATCGGGCAATCCGCCGCGCGTCTCTGCGAAGTCCTGTTCGGCGTCCGGCTCGATCCGCTCGCGCTCAACCTGATGGCCTGCATGATCATGCCGCTCTCCTTCATCGCCGGCCTGTTCAGCGGATCAGCGCGGGAGATGGGGATCGCGTTTGCGCTGCTCTACGGCGCCTGCAACGGCATTCTGACCATCACCAGGGGAACGCTGCCGCTCATCCTGTTCGATCATCGCAGCTATGGCACGCTGGTCGGCCGGCTCATTGTCCCGAGCTTCATCCTGCCGGCGGCGGCGCCGCTGATCTATGCAATCGTGATCGACCGGTTCGGCGATGCGAGCGCGCTCTATCTCTCCACCGGTCTCGCCCTGGTGACGCTGCTTGCCGCCATCCTGCTCAAGCTGCTGTTTCCGCCGCCGCTCGCGGCCGCGAAGCAATAGCCGCGTCGGCGGTGTCGATCTCAACCCGCCGCCGGCTCGCGCGGCAGCCACAGCGACAGCCAGCCGCCGAGCGCCAGCAGCGCGACATTGCAGCCGAGCGCGATCGTGAAGGCGTGCGCGTAGTCATCGGCCAGCGGATGCGGCCCGAGCAGGCTGTAGAAGACGCCGCCGATAATCGCGACGCCGAGTGCCGCGCCGATCTGGAAGGTCGAGATCATCATGCCCGACGCCAGCCCGGCATGGCGCGGATCGATGCTGCCGATCACGGCCTTGATCACCGAGGGCATCACGGTGCCGAAGCCGAGCCCGCCGCAGATCAGGCCGAATTCGAGGCTTTGCGGAAGCGCGCCGCCGACCGACAGCATCACGACACCGAAGCCGACAACCTGGAGCGCAAAGCCCAGCGTCAGCGTGCGGGCACCGAGCCATTGCATCACCAGCGATGATACCAGCGAGCTGACGAAGAAGCCGGCGGCAAAGGGCAGGGTGGCAAGGCCGGCTTCCAGCGGAGATTGGTGCAGGCCATTTTGCAGGTAGACCGCGAAGGTCAAATAGAACGACGACAGCATGTAGAAGGCGAGCGCCATCACCAGCCCGATCACGAAATCGCTGTTGCGCAGCAGATGCGGCGCGACCAGCGGATCGCCGCCACGGGCTTCGAGCCGCGCCTCGAAGCGGACGAAGGCGGCGAGCATCAGCGGAGATGCCAGCAGCATCGCGACGATCCAGATAGGCCAGCCGGATTCCCGGCCCTCGATCAGCGGATAGACCAGAAGGCCGAGCGTGAGCGACAGCAGGATGACGCCGCCGACGTCGAGCCGCTGCGCGTGCGCGGCGCGCGAGTCGGCGAGGTACCGCAGGCCGCCGACGAAGGCGGCGAGGCCGATCGGCACGTTGATCAGGAAGATCGCCTGCCAGGCCAGTCCGAACGGTTGCGCCGAGACGAGGACGCCGCCCAGTAGCTGGCCGCAGATATTAGCAAGGCCGAAGGTCGCGCCATAGAAGCCGAGCGCGCGGCCCTGTTCGGCCGCCGGAAACAGCACGCGGATCGAGGCAAGCACCTGCGGCGCCATCACGGTGGCGGTGAGGCCCTGCAGGACCCGTCCGGCGACCAGCATGGCCGGTGACCACGCGATGCCGCACAGCACGGATGCGATCGTGAAGCCAGCGACGCCGATCAAAAACATCTGCCGCCGCCCCAGGAGATCGCCGAGCCTGCCGCCGGTGATCAGGAAGACGGCGTAGGTCGCAGCATAGGCCGAGATCACGAACTGCACCTCGCTCGGGCTGGCGCCGAGATTGTCGCGAATGACCGGCAGCGCCAGGTTGACGACATTGAAATCGAGGATCGGCAGGAAGGCGCCGGTGAGCAGCACCGGCAGCGCCAGCCATCGCCGCGGGTCGATCGTCGCCGGCCGCGCGGCGTGCAATTGCAACGTCTCGGTGGTCTCGCTCGTCACCTGCCAGCTCCTCTCGGCAATCGACGGCGCCCTCACGAGGGGTGTCCGTCGGTTGAACGTCCGGGAAGATGGCCTGTCCGTTTGTGATAAGATATTATCCAGCACTGCGAAGTGAGTTTGCAAAAATGCACAGCGTCATCGACTGGAACGACCTTCGGCTTGTCCTCGCGGTCGCGCGGGAAGGCAGCCTCTCGGGGGCGGCGCGCCGGCTCGGCGTCACGCATTCCACCGTGTTTCGTCGCCTCGGCACGATCGAGGATGCGAGCGGAACGCGGCTGTTCGAGCGCTTCCGCGACGGCTACGCGCCGACGCCGGCGGGCGAGATCGCGGCGGCGTCGGCAGCCCGGCTCGATGACGAAGTGCTTGCGCTCGAGCGCAAGCTGGCGGGGCAGGACCTCAGGCCGTCGGGGCCGGTGCGGATCACGACGACGGACACGCTCGGCGCGGTGCTGATGCGGCATCTGCCGGCGATGCGCGCCGCGCATCCGGAGATCCAGCCGGAGATCATCATCTCGAATGCGATGGCGAACCTGACGCGCCGCGAGGCCGAGATCGCGATCCGGCCGACACCGGCGCCATCCGAACTGCTGGTCGGACGGCGCATTGCCGATATTGCCCATGCGGTCTACGGATCACGCGCCTATCTCGCCCGCCGCGTCGACAGGGATTTGTCGGTGCACGACTGGATCGGGCTCGACGATGCGCTGGCGGGGACCGTTATCGCCAGCTGGATGCGCGAGAACCTGCGTTCGGCGCGGACCACCTGCCGGGTCGATGCGCTTCCGGCGCTGCGCGATGCCGCTGCGGCGGGACTGGGGCTTGCCCTGCTGCCCTGCTATGTCGGCGATCTCGCGCCCACGCTGCGCCGCCTGACGCCGAAAGCACTCGCGGAGCCGCGCTCGGCGCTGTGGCTATTGACCCATGACGATCTCAAGCGCACCGCGCGCATCCGCGCGACGCTCGAGTTTCTCGCCAGGGCGCTCGCCTCGGAGCGTGCGCTGTTCGAGGGAAAGCGCGCCGGAAGCGCGCGCCGCTAGTGTCCCGAATCCGAAGTTCGCATCATTTGCCGCACCTTCGGAGCGAACTTCGGATTCGATAAGGACACTAGCAAACTGATGATTCTAGTGTGCTTTATGAATGCGAAGTTCGTGAAAGTGGCTGCCGCGAAATCGCACGAACTTCGCATTCAGCACACTAGAGGGCCGGCGCACAGATCGTTCAGGAGCCGACAACTTCCGTGACGGTATGGATTTCCTCTGCCGCGCGATTGGCAGGCATCCGATGATGCTCGCGAAAGGCACCAACGATCGTCTTCAGCACCGCGCGTGATTTTGCATCTGACAGCGCCGACAGCAGCATGATCTCGGACGGCGGCAGGGCAGGCAGGCCGAGCCGCCCGCTGACCTCGATCGTCCCGGCCGGGGCGAGCCGGCGCGAGAACACCGACGTAGCGAGGCCTGCGGCGACCGCATCGGCGACGGCAAAGGACCCGCAGCCGAGGAAAGTTTCCGTCCACGGGATGCTAGCCGCCGCCAGCGCGCGCGTCGCGATGTTGAGCACGCCGCAGGACGGCGAGGAGGCGGCGAGCCGCAGCGGCTCGCCCGCGCGATGGACGAAGTCCGGCGTGGCGAACCAGCCATAGTGATCCGTCGCCAGCATTTCGCCGTCGCGGCGGTCGTCCTCGCGGCGGATGATGGCGGCATCGATCTCGCCGCGATCGAAGGCGTCGAGCAGGTCGCGGGAATCCTCGAGCCGGACTTCGATGGTGAGCGCCGGGTCGTGCGCATGCAGCCGCGCCAGCAAGGTCGGAACCTCCGCGCCTCCGACATGGGTGGCAATGCCGAGCGAGAAGCGACGCGGGCGCACGGGCGACAACGCCGCGACGGCGCGATCATGCGCGCCGAGCAATTCCTGCGCCGGGGCGAGGAAAGCTGCGCCCTCCGCCGACAGGCGCACCCGGCGCGGTGTCCGTTCGATCAGCCTGTGGCCGAGCTGGCTTTCCAGCCGCTTCAACTTGACGCTGATCGCGCCCTGCGTGGTGCCGAGTGTTTCAGCGGCGCGCGTAAAGCTCTTGAGGTCGGCGATGGTCACGAATGTCTTCACGGTGTCGACGTCGAGCGTGGTCATGTCAGTCATCCGGATTTGTTGTCTCTGAAATATCTAGTCATCCAATTCACCAATGCTCAAGCCATGACTAGCTTTGCGTTGTGAAGCGCCGTGGCCACCCGATTCCTGCCGCTGCTGCCTCAATACATCGTGAGTCGATCGACCGAGGCTGCTGCCAGCACCCTGGCAACAGCGTGCGGTATGCCGTTGGCTTGCCACAACAAAAGGCCTGATCATGTCTACTGAACTGAGCCGCCGCGGCGCTGTCGTGCTGTCTGCCGTATGCCTTGCTTGCCTGATGTTCGGATTGGAGATTTCCAGCATCCCCGCGATCCTGCCGACGCTGGAGCGAGTGCTGCATGCCGACTTCAAGGCGCTGCAATGGATCATGAACGCCTACACGATCGCGGTCACCACGGTGCTGATGGCGATCGGGACGGTCGCGGACCGCTATGGACGCAAGCGCATCTTCCTGGTCGCGATCGCGGCGTTCGGCATCACCTCGCTGATCTGCGGCATTGCCTCGAGCGTCGAAATGCTGATCTTCGCCCGGTTCCTGCAGGGCCTCAGCGGCGGCGCGCTCTTGATCTGCCAGATCGCCGTGCTCTCGCACGAATTCCAGGGCGGCCGGGTGCGCGCCGTCGCCTGGGGCTGGTGGGGCGTCATCTTCGGCATCGGCCTCGGCTTCGGCCCGATCATCGGCGGCGCCGTTGTCGCGGTGCTGAGTTGGGAGTGGGTGTTCCTCGTCCACGTGCTGTTCGCGGCCGCGGCGTTCGTGCTCACGGTCGGCGGTGTGCATGAATCGAGGGACCCAAAGGCCAGCAGCCTCGACGTCGCCGGTATCGTGACGATGTCGGTCGCGGTGTTCTGCCTCGCCTTCTACATCACGCAGGGGCCGGATCTCGGCTTCGTCAGCTTGAAGGGGCTTGCGATCCTCGGCGTCTCCGCGGCGAGCTTCGCCGCGTTCCTGGTTGCCGAGAGAATCAGCCGGCGGCCGATGTTCGACTTCTCTGTCTTTCGGATCCCGGCTTTCTCCGGTTCGATCGTCGGCTCGGCGGCGATGAACCTCAGCTACTGGCCTTTCATGATCTATCTGCCGATCTGGTTTCATGCAGGCCTCGGCTATGACAGCGTGTCCGCGGGACTTGCCTTGTTGGCCTACACGCTGCCGACGCTGGTGATGCCGCCGTTCGCCGAACGACTGTCGCTGCGCTATCAGCCCGGACTGATCATTCCGGTGGGGCTGTTCACGATCGGCGCCGGATTCATGCTGATGAAATTCGCCAGCGCCGCCGCGCAGCCGGACTGGCTGACGATGCTGCCCGGCTGCCTGCTCGCCGGAATTGGCCTCGGCATCACCAACACGCCGGTCACCAACACGACGACCGGCTCGGTCTCGAGCGACCGCGCCGGCATGGCCTCGGGCATCGACATGAGCGCGCGGATGGTTTCGCTTTCGGTCAACATCGCGCTGATGGGCTTCATCCTGGCAAGCGGCGTGTTGGCGCATCTGAAGGCGGTGCTACCGGCGCTGGACGGCGCGCAACTTCGCGCGATCGGCGAGCGGGTCGCGGCCGGCGACGTCGCAGCCGCGCCGGAGCTGACCGGCCCGGTCGTGCATCAGGCACTCGCGAGCGGCTTCGGCTGGGTGATGCTCTATGGCGGCATCGGGGTGTGGATCATGGCCGCGCTCAGCTTCCTGATCTTCAATGCGCGGCCGGTGCGGCAGACCGAGGCTCGCGGCACGAAGTGAACACGATGTCGCCGTGCCTGCCCAGGCGCCGGGGCGGGCAGGCGGTACCGGTCACTTCACGAGGGTCAGCAGCGGCTTGTCCTTCTCGACGATGTAAGTCGCAAGCTCGCTGGCGGTGACGTCGCCGACATTCCTCGCCGCATGGACCGTGCCGGCGGGAATGAACAGCACGTCGCCGGCCTTCAGCCTCGCCGGCGGCCTGCCGTCGACGTCGTATTCGAGGGGGCCGGCGAGCACGTAGATGATTTCTTCGCCCGGATGCGTGTGGCGGCCGAAGCCCTTGCCCGGCGCGATGTCGACGCGCACCTGCACGGCTTCACGTCCGCCGACGCTGAGGTCGTGGCGCTGCAGGTCGGTTCGCGTGAAACCGGCCGGTTGCTGCGCCTGTGCGCTCGGTATGGTCAGGAGGCTTGCGGTGAACAAGGGCGTCCTTGCGAGCAGGCGCGTTGCCTTCATCAGCTTGCTGGTCATCTTGAACTCCAGTCTTCTGGACTTGCCTGACCGCGAGCCGGCAAGCGGCCGGCCCGCGTCGGAGATCGTCATGTGCTCGTTTCAGGCGAGGGTGGTCGTGACATCGATGTTGCCGTGGACCGCCTTGGAGTAGGGGCAGATGCCGTGCGCGGCTTCGATCAGCTCCTGCGCGACCTCGCGCTCGACGCCGGGGACGTGGACGTTGAGGCGGGCGCTCAGGAAGAAGGCGCTGCCGGCCTGGTTCAGATCGATCTCGGCGTCGACCTCGGGCTCGCTCGCGAGCTTGACCTTGCGCTGACCGGCGGCGAGCTGGATCGCGCCGATGTAGCAGGCCGACCAGGCGGCCCCGAACAGGTTTTCCGCGGCGGGGTGCGGCTGCGGCAGCTTGACGTCGAGGAACCCGTCGCGCGAGCGGGCGGCGCCGTTCGGGCCGGCGGTGACGTGGGTCTTTCCAGTGACGAGAACCTTTGCATTGGCGGTCATGGCGAGCTCCTTTGGGATGAATATAGATCGTGTCCGATCTAATCGTGTGCGTGTCGAAATAGGCTTCAGGCTTGATCGTGTCAAGCACTTCCGATTTAATCGGATACGATTTATATGGATCGCGACATCACAAACTCCGGAGACGCCCGTGACCCGCACCTCCAAGGCCGAGACCAAGGGCCGAAAACTCTCGAATTTTCTGTGCTTTGCGGTCTATTCGGCCAATCTGGCCTTCGGCCGCGCCTACAAGCCGATCCTGGATGCGGTCGGCCTGACCTACACCCAATACATCGCCATGGTGGCGCTGTCGGAGGCGGACGAGCAGACCGTCAGCGCGCTCGGCGAAAAGCTGTTTCTGGAATCCAACACGCTGACGCCGATCCTCAAGAAGCTGGAGCAGAGCGGCTATATCAGCCGCGTCAGAGATCCCGCCGATGAGCGGCAGGTTCGCGTGAGCCTGACGGCGGCAGGCCGGCGCCTGCTCGACAAGGACATCAATGTGTCCCTGGTCGAAGCCACCGGGCTCGGAGACGAATTTCCCGTCGTGCAGAAGACCGTCGCGAGGCTGCGCGACAATCTGCTGCGCAACACACGCGCCGATCCGAGGAAGGGATGATCCTGCGGGCCAAACCCGATCCTGAATTTGCTCTAGCCAACGAGCTCAGGAACTGCGGGTCGCGACGCGCTCGTCCCACTTCGATCCGATCCAGGGTGCACGGGCCCCGGCAATTTGATGCGAACAAGAAGGCCGTGCCGCGTGTTGTCGTGCAGCGACAGCTGGCCGCCATGCCCGCACACCATGGCCTGCGCGATCGAAAGGCCAAGTCCGAAGCCGCTTGTCTCGTCCATGGTGCGGGCCTCGTCTCCGCGGACGAACGGCTTCAGCATTTCGGCCCGGCGGTGCTCTGGAATCCCCGGACCGTCGTCCGAGACATCGATGGTGGCCTGATCGGCTGACGCGGTCAGCCGGATATCGACTTCGCTACCGAACCTCAGGGCGTTCTCCACCAGGTTGGTCACGGTGCGGCTGATCTCGCTCGGGCGGATCAGGAGCGAAGCCCTGTTCGGGCCCTGGTAGCGCACGACGTGACCGCAATCGGAGAATTGCTCGCAGATCGTCTGCAGCAGCGCAGCGACGTTCACAAGCGTCGGCTTCGCCGCGCTGCCGCCGCTCAGGAATGACAGCACGGATTCCAGCATCGCCTGCATCTGATCGAGGTCGTGCAGGGTCTCCGCGCGCTGGGCATCGTTTTCGATATATTCGGACCTGAGCCGCAACCGGGTGATCGGCGTGCGCAGGTCGTGACTGATGGCGGCGAGCATGCGCGTGCGGTCATTCATCAACGTGGTGATGCGTTCGCGCATGCGATTGAGCGCGACTGCTGCGGCGCGGATTTCCTCCGGGCCGGTCTCCGGCAGCGGCGCGGCCGCCTGGCTGATGCTGAAATTCTCGGCGGCGCGGGCGAACGCGGACAGCGGCGCGCTGAGCGCGCGGCCGGCCCACACGCCGAGCAGCGTGACGCTGACGAACAGGAACAGGAATGTGCTGACCCAGAATCCGCCGAAGAAGGGCGGCATTTTCGTCGGGCCGATCGTCGCTTCGAACAGGGCTCCGTCCGGCAACCGAGCCGCCGCCGGCGCGGTCTTCGAGGAAAACTCGTCGATATCGTCGACGCCGGGCGGCTCTGACGAAGCACCGTCAGACGAGCCCGGACCTGCGTCGCGCAATGTGAGGTGCAGGCGAGGAAAGGCTCGATCGGCCGCGCGCAACAGCGTTGCGCGATCGGCCGCAGGGGCCTCGGCCAGAAGCTTGGCAACCAGCTGGAACTGATGGATCGGCCTGTCCGCGAACGATCTCGGCTTCTGGCTGACGAAATAAAGCCCGATCAGCGCATGGATGAGCACCAGCGACAGCAGGATGAGCGCGGCGATCTGGCCACTGATCCGGTGGAAGCTGAAAAGCGCGGCAATCCTGCGGGTCCAGCTCATGCGTCCTCCACATGCGGTGTGAAGATGTAGCCGCCGGTGCGTACCGTCCGGATCACCGACGATCCTTCGCTCGTATCGAGCTTGCGGCGAAGCCGGCTGACCAAGACGTCGATGCTGCGCCCGAATGGACTGGCCGGCCGGCTGCGCGTCATGGTCAAGAGGCCATCGCGCGTGAGGATCCGGCCGGGTCGCTCGCAGAACACCTGCAGCAGGTCGAACTCCGCGCTGGTCAACGGGACCTGGGCGCCGTCGGGATCGCGCAGTTCGCGCAGGCGAAGATCGATGGTCCAGTCCTGGAAGCGCAGGCGCGCGGCGCTTTGGCCCGAGCGCCCGGCAAGGCCGGCCTGGGCCTGGCGGCGCAGCACCGCGTTGATCCGCGCCAGCAGCTCACGCGGATTGAACGGTTTGGCGAGATAATCATCCGCGCCCATCTCGAGCCCGAGGATCCGGTCGAGGTCCTCGCCTTTCGCCGTGAGCATGATGATCGGGATCGTCGAGTCGCCGCGCAGGCGGCGACACAGGGTCAATCCATCCTCTCCGGGCAGCATCAGATCGAGGATGACGAGATCGAGCGAATGCCCGGCGAGGTAACGATCCATTTCCCTGCCATTCGAGGCCGTGGCCACCAGGCAGGATTGGTCGCGCAGGTAGCGGGCAATCAGGTCTCTGGTCGGCAGATCGTCTTCGACGATCAGGATCTTTGGAGTGTGTGCAAGCATGGTCAGCGACTAGGTCCTGTCAAAGTCATGTTGTGCGCGATCTGGTGCGCGCTCAGCCACCAATCGACCAGCATAGGCGTCGCTTGTGGGCGGCATTGCGCCTTTTCGTAAGCATAGTGTTTCTGAACTGTAAGCGTCGCTCGCAGCCCGAAACAATTCGCGATGCTGGCTGCGTCGCGTCGCGCTAACAGTCCCAAACCACTGGAAATAATTCCGCAATCCTGCAGCCACACCGCAGCCATCACCATCCCGACACAACGGGGGGCTTGTTCGCGAGGTGTGGAATGAACACGTGGCGGGGCTTTGTCGCGGCGATCGTGCTGTCGGGCTTTTCGATTCCGGGGGCGCCGGTGATATGGCCATTGTTGGCTCCGGCGGCGGCCCAATCGCTTGATGCGATCACGGTCGAAGGCAACCGGAGGGTAGAGGCGGAGACCATCCGCTCCTATTTCAGGCCGGGGCCCCGCGGCTATCTCGATCAAGCTGCCATCGACGACGCCCTCAAGGAACTGGTCGGGACCGGGTTGTTCCAGGACGTCATGATCAATCAGGCGGGCGGCAGGATCGTCGTTTCCGTGATCGAGAATCCAGTGATCGACCGCGTCGCGTTCGAGGGCAACAAAAAGATCAAGGACGAGCAGCTCTCGGCCGAAATGCAGTCCAAGCCGCGGGGCACCCTGTCGCGGCCGATGGTGCAGTCCGATGCACTGCGGATCGCCGAGATCTATCGGCGCTCAGGCCGCTACGACGTGCACGTTACGCCGGAAATCATCGAGCGCTCGAACAATCGCGTCGATCTCGTCTTCACCGTCGACGAGGGAGCGAAGACCGGCATCAAGACCATCGCGTTCATGGGCAATAACAGTTTTTCGGCGGCGCGCCTGAAAGACGTGATCAAGACCCATGAGACAAACTTCCTGAGCTTTCTCGGCAATGCCGACATCTACGACCCGGATCGGGTCGAGGCCGACCGTGACCTGATCCGCCGCTTCTATCTGAAGCACGGCTACGCGGACGTCCAAATCGTGGCAGCGCTCGCCGAGTATGATCCGGAGCGCAAGGGCTTTCAGGTGATGTTCAAGATCGATGAGGGGCAGCAGTACCGCGTTGCGACGGTCAGTTTCCGCTCGAACATTGCGGGCTTCGATCCGACGACGCTGCGTTCATTGTCGCGCGTCGGCGAAGGCTCGCTCTACAATGTCGAGGCGGTCGAGAAGTCGGTCGAGGACATGCAGATCGAAGCGTCACGCCGCGGTTATGCCTTCGCGGTGGTCCGTCCGGACGGCGCACGGAATTTCGAGGCCCACACGGTGGGGATCATGTTTCGCGTGGAGGAGGGGCCGCGCACCTATATCGAGCGGATCGACATTCGCGGCAACGGCCGCACCCGAGACTACGTGATCCGGCGCGAGTTCGATCTCTCCGAGGGCGATGCATATAACCGTGCGCTGGTCGATCGCGCCGAGCGGCGGCTGAAGAATCTCGACTATTTCAAGACGGTCAAGATCACCACCGAGCCCGGCTCGACGAGCGATCGCGTCGTTCTGATCGTCAACCTGGAGGAAAAGTCGACCGGCGACTTCTCCGTGTCTGGCGGTTATTCCACGACGGACGGCGCGCTCGCCGAGGTCAGCATCTCGGAGCGAAATCTGCTCGGCCGCGGCCTGTTTGCCAAGGCAACGGTCAGCTACGGCCAGTACTCGCGCGGCCTGTCGCTGTCCTTTGTCGAACCGTATTTGCTCGACTATCGCGTCGCGCTCGGGCTCGATGCGTATTACAAGGAGCAATTGCCGACGGACTACACGACCTATGGCGTGAAGACGATCGGGTTCTCGCCGCGGCTCGGCCTGGCCTTGCGCGAAGACCTGACCCTCCAGTTGCGATACTCGCTCTATCAGCAGGAAATCTCGCTCGATAGCGCCTACGCGAACTGCAACAACAATCCGTCCAACCCGTTGCTCGCGTTCAATCCGACGCCTGCCTACATCCAGAGTGTGCTCGGCGGCGTCGATCCCACCAACTCGGTCTCGTCGGGGCTGTATGGATATGGCTGCTACGGCGACGGCGAATCCACCTTGCCGGTGCGCAAGGAGCTGGCCGCAGGGGCGACCTGGACCTCGCAGATCGGGTACACCCTGAGCTACAACACCGTCGACAACAACAAGAACCCGACCGATGGCCTGCTGATTGACTTCAAGCAGGACTTTGCCGGCGTCGGCGGCGACGTGACGTATCTGAAGAGCGCGGTTGACGCGAAATACTATACGCCGCTGGTGTCCGACCTGGTCGGACTGATCCACCTGCAGGGCGGCCTGCTCACCAAGGTCGGCGACAACGATCTGCGCATGCTGGATCATTTCCAGATGGGGCCGAATCTGGTGCGCGGCTTTGCCACCAACGGCATCGGCCCGCGCGACATCACCTATGCGAGCCTTGGCGCGGTCGGGGATGCGCTCGGCGGCACCAAATACTGGGGTGCGTCGATGGAGCTGCAGATGCCGTTCTGGTTCCTGCCCTCCGAGGTTGGGCTGAAGGGGGCTGTCTATGCGGATGCCGGCTCGCTGTGGGGTTATCAAGGCCCGACGTCGTGGGCCGCAACCGGCGAGGTGAATACGGCTGCTTGCAAATGCGGCCTTCAATACGACGACGGGAACGTGGTACGAACCTCGGTCGGCGTCGGCCTGATCTGGGCCTCGCCGTTCGGCCCGCTGCGGTTCGATTACGCCGTGCCGATCACGAAGGGCAAGTACGACATCGTGCAGGAGTTCCGGTTCGGAGGCGGGACGTCGTTCTGAGCCGACGGTTGCTCCGCTTGCCGGACCGCGCCGCGGGTTGCGGCCAGCGTGACGCCTGCCATGCCGCCCTGCGGCTTGCGGTATCAGGCGAAGCGGGGCAGGCTGCATTGGTTCAATTTCCGATCCGAGGCAATCCATGTCACGCGTGTCAATCAAGACCAGGAACGACCTGCCGAGCGAGCTCAAGCCGCTGTGGGACAAGATGACCACCTATGGCGCGTTCGAGAACCAGGCCGGCGTCATGGCGCAGCGCCCGCCGATCTTCAAGCACATGTGGTCGCTGCTGGTCGATCTCGCCGACGAGGCGGTGGTCTCGAAGCGGCATCTCGAGCTCGCGCTGGTAACGGTGTCGCTGCTCAACAAGTGCGATTATTGCGTGTCGCACCATGCGCCGAAGCTCGCGATCCAGGGAGTTTCGGAAGCGGGCGCCGAACGGCTGCTCGACTATCAGGATCATCCCGAGCTCGATGCGCTCGACAAGCTTGTGGTCGAATATGCGATCGCCGTAACCAACAACTGGAACAAGACCCGCGACGAGATATTCGCACGGCTGCGCGAACATTTCTCGGAAGCGCAGATCGTCGAGCTGACCTGGCGGATCGCGCTGTGCGGCGCGTTCAATCGCTTCAACGACATCTTGCAGCTCGATGTCGAGCAGGGCGTTCCGCAGCGTGAGGCCGCGGAGTGACGGCCTGATCAGGCCTCAGTCAGGATGCCGCCGCCGAGCGTCGCCAGCACGAAATCGGCGCGCGCGGACGGCGATAGCTTCGGCAGGTGGATCACGTCGTAGCCGAGCGTCGGAAGCGTCTCCATCAGCCGCCGATGCTCCGCCGTGGCTGCTTCGAAGCCGTGCCGCCGCTCCGAATCGGTGAGGTAGATCTCGGGCCATGGCGGCGTCATGAACACACGACCGTGGTAGCGATGGATGGAGCAGGTCGGGTGCAGCACCGGCTCGCCTGTCAACGCCTGCAGCGCCGACGCCGCGTCGACGAGGCCGCGATCGAAGAACACCCATCCGGAATGGGCTTTGGCCATCTCCATATCTTTCAGTGCGACGTCAATGGCGCGATGCAGGAATGCTGCCGCATCGACCCACGGCAGCGCCTTGCCGCCGGACGCGAGCTCATGGGCGATGATACGGCGACCGGGCTCCTCGACGACCGGATAGCCGCGCGCACGCAGATCGGCCAGCAGCGTCGATTTTCCGGCGCCGGAGCAGCCGGAGATCAGGACGAAGCGGTTTTGCAAAGGGGATCCTTTCATCGATCATGACAAGGCGTGGGCCGGCACTCCGCGGATGCGGGTTGCCGGATAGGCCAGAAATTTTGGGGAAGAAGGCGCGCGGAAATGTCTCGACGCGCGGAGTGAGCATAGCCTCGAATGTGACGCAAATGGGGGGCGCTTGACGAATTCTTCAGTGCCACGCCGATAACCTCGATCAAGCATGGTTGTATCAAGCTTGAAGGGACGACGTATATGGCATCACGCTCGATCATCTGCACGACGCTCGCGCTTCTGCTCTGCGGTGCGCTGCTTCAGCCTTCGCGCGCCGCTGAACCCGGCGAACCGATCCGCGTCGGCGCGGTGCTGCCGTTTTCCGGCGGTGTCGAGCTCTACGGCCAGCAGGCGCGGCTCGGGCTCGATCTCGCCGCCAAGGACATCAACGCGGCCGGCGGCATTCTCGGCCGGCCGGTCGAAATCATATATGCCGACGACAAGACGCGGCCGGAGGCGGCCGCTGACGCCATGCGTTCGCTGGTCGACAAGGACGGCGTGCTGGCGGTGGTCGGTCCGATCACCTCGCGCAACCTGAATGCGCTGGTGCCGATTGCCGAGAGCTCGAAGACGCCGCTGCTGTATGCCACCAATTACGAGGGCGGCAAATGCAGCCGCTATCTGCTTTCGTTCGGCGCGGTGCCGAACCAGGAGCTCGGCCAGCTGCTGCCCTACATGACGCAAACCTTCGGCAACACCTACTTCCTGCTCGGCGCCGACCGGGTCTGGCCGCATCAGATGTTCGGCATCGCGCAGCCCTTGATCGAGAAGCTCGGCGGCAAGGTGGTCGAGACCAAATACACGCTGGGGACGGAGACCGACTTCTCTCCGCTGATCAAGGAGATCGCGGCGAGCAAGGCCAAGGTGCTGCTGTTCGCGCTGAAGGGCGACGGGATGGATTTCATCCGGCAGGCCGACGAGGCTGGGCTGTTGAAGGACATCACCGTCGCTTTTCTTGGATTGTCGGAAGTCGACCTCGGCATCTTCCGCGGCAAGGGGCAGAACATGGTGACCGTGGTGCCGGCGGTCGCGGCGAGCGAGGATCCTGCCGTCAAGGCATTCGTCGCGAAGGCCCGCGCCGCCGCGGAGCCGGGTGTCGCGGTGTCGAACTATGTGATGACGCATTACAACACGCTGATCGCGCTCAAGGCGGCGGCCGAGAAGGCCGGCAAGCTCGACAAGGAGGCGATCATCGACGCGATGGCGGGTCTCACCGTTCCGTCGCCGACCGGCCCTGTCACGCTCGGCCAGGATCATCACGCGGCGATGAACATGTTCATTGCCAAGACACAAGGTTCCGAGCTTGTGCAGATCCGCGCGCTCGGTGAGATCGCGCCGGAGCCGGGGTGCAGTCTGGCTGGCCGCTGACCAGCTGGAATATCTCGGTAGCCGCGCCAGACGCCATGCTCGCAAAAAAGTGAGCTGGCGGGCACGCCGGCTGTCGGTTCCGCTCCGGTCCGTTCGTCTTGCAGCCAGAACGAACTGCATGGGAGTTCCGGAATGAGCAATTCGACCTACCGCTGGGTGATCGTCGCGGCCGGCGGCCTGCTCGGCTGCGTCGCGATCGGCGGCATGTTTTCGCTGCCGGTGTTCCTCCAGCCCATGGCGCGCGAGACCGGCTGGTCGGTGACCGGCATTTCCAGCGCGATGACGATCGGCTTTCTCGCGATGGCCTTCACCAGCATGATCTGGGGCACGCTGTCCGACCGCTTCGGGCCGCTTCCGGTGGTGCTGACCGGATCGGTCGTGCTGGCGGCAAGCCTCGCGCTGGCCAGCCAGACAACATCGCTGCTGGCCTTTCAGTTCGTGTTCGGCGCGGTGGTCGGCGCGGCAACGGCGGCGATCTTCGCGCCGATGATGGCCTGCGTCACCGGCTGGTTCGACACCCATCGAAGCCTCGCCGTTTCGCTGGTGTCGGCCGGCATGGGCATGGCGCCGATGACGATGTCGCCGCTTGCGGCCTGGCTGATCTCCCACCACGACTGGCGCACCGCGATGCTGATCGTCTCGGGCGTGGTCGGCGCGATCATGATCCCGGTCTCATTCCTGGTGCGCCGCCCGCCGGCGCTGCAGGGCGACCACGCTGAAGCGGTCTCCGAAAACGGCGAACCGCCGATGTCGCTGGCGCAGGCGCTGCGCTCGCCGCAATTCATCATCCTGATCGCGACCAATTTCTTCTGCTGCGCGACCCATTCGGGCCCGATCATCCATACCGTGAGTTACGCGGTCACCTGCGGCATTCCGATGGTTGCTGCGGTGACGATCTACAGCGTCGAAGGGCTCGCCGGGATGGGCGGCCGCATCGCCTTCGGCCTGCTCGGCGACCGCTTTGGCGCCAAGCGCGTGCTGGTGCTCGGATTGCTGGCGCAGGCGTTCGGCGCGCTCGGCTACGTCTTCGTGCGCGAGCTCGCCGCATTCTACGCGGTCGCCGCGATCTTCGGCTTCATCTATGCCGGCACCATGCCGCTGTATTCCGTGCTGATCCGCGAGAATTTTCCGCTGCGGATGATGGGTACGGTGATCGGCGGCACCGCGATGGCCGGCAGCCTCGGCATGGCGACCGGACCGCTCGCCGGTGGGCTGATCTACGACACCTTCGCGAGCTACACGTGGCTCTATGTCGGCTCCTGGGCGGTCGGCATCGGCGCGTTCCTGATCATGATGACCTTCCGCCCGATGCCGGCGGCGCGGCCCACGGCGGTGCCTGCGCCGGCATGAGGTTTTAACTCCGTCATGCAGCGCGCCGCTCGGACCGACGCATTGGTCTTGCCGAGCGGCGGGCAAAAGGGGCAACGTTGTGGTGTCATTGCATCGGTCGGGCGTCTACGGCTGAATGCCATGACTGTTGGCACGACGTCAGGCGCACGAGAGCCCACTATGTACCGTGATCTCCAATGGTCCCCGGCCGAGAAGAAGATTGCGCGCAAGGCCTATGATTCGGCGGTGGAGTGCGCACTCGCCAAGGTGATGGTCGAATTCAAGAGCAGGGCCGTTGCGGCAGCGACGCCGTCGGAGATGTGGGAAGTTGGCGAGTATCTGCACCAGCGAAGGAGGGAGCTCGATGAGATGTTCGACTATCGATACTCGCAGCTCCCGCTTGTCTTCGCACGGCTCATCCGAGAACAGCATCTCGACGAGGCGCTGCTCGCGGGTTTGTCGGACGAGAAGCGCCAGGTGATCCGCTCTATTCTTTCACTGGCCGAAAGGTGATCGCAAATCGCTTCACGTGCGGCTGCGCTTCGGTCGCCGGATGGCACGCACCTTGTTGTTGGCGGAGCCGCTTCCGCAGAAGAAGCGGTCGGCGCCGTCGGACTCGAGGCCAGAGACGAACACGCCCTGCGGCATCTCCAGCTTTTCCATGACTTCGCCGGTCTGCGGGTCGATGCGCCGCACGTCGCTTTCATCGCCTTCCCAGGTGCCGTGCCAGAGTTCGCCATCGACCCAGGAGACGCCGGTGACGAACCGGTTGCTTTCGATGGTGCGCAGAACCTTGCCGGTTTCCGGATCGATCTGAACGATGGTGCGGTCGCGATACTGGCCGACCCACAGCGAGCCCTCCGCCCAGGCGAGGCCCGAGTCGCGGCCGCCGCCGGGTGAGGGGATGGTGGATATCACGCGCCCGCTGTTCGGCTCGATCTTCAGAATGCGGTCCTCGGCGATCTGATAGAGGTGCTTGCCGTCGAAGGCGGTGCCGGCATGAGCCGCGATCTCGAGGGTGCGGGTGGTGTTGCCGCTGTCGGGATCGAAGGCGACCAGGCGATCGCCGGCCGCGAACCAGACCTGCTCGCCGTCGAAGCTGACGCCGCCGACGTTCTCGACGCCGTCGAAGGGACCGTATTCCCGGATGATCTCGGCCGTGGCCTTTTTCATGTGCGCTCCTGTCGCCTGGAGCTTCAATTCTGATTGAATCAGAATCGAGGCTCCAGAATCCTGCTTTGACGCGTTTTCTTCACGCGAACCGGTATCCGCTTCGCTCGAAAACGCTTCCGATTGCGCCCCGATGCTAGCCGTTCGGCAGCGGGGCAGGGAGTAACAACGTCGTCGTGAATCCCGGCACCGGCGGCGTCATCCAGCGCCGGGCGCGGGCGCGGCCGACCGATTGCACCTTGCCGGTGGCGGCCAGCGCGTCGAGCGCACGCTGCACGGTGCGCTGGCTCGCCCCTAGTGCGACCGACAGCGCCGAGCTCGACCAGGCCTCGCCGTCGGCGAGAAAAGCCAGCACCGCGGCATGCTCCTCCTCGACCGGCAGCGCCAGCACGGTCACCTCGCGCCGGCCATGCGGCTGGAGCACAAAGCCGTCAGGCGTGGCGCTGAGATCGGCCAGCGGCCGCAGCGCCCGGCGCAGCCGTCCGATCTCGACCCGCAGCCGCGCCCGGTGTGATTCATCGGCGTGCTTGCCGCGAAACGCCCGCGCGATCAGCGTGCCGCGCGACACGTCCTGCGGCCACGCTTCGCCCAGCGCGCGGGCAAGCGCGAACAGCACTGGCCGCCGGGTCAGCGAGACCGTCGTGCCGATATCGCGCACGACGTAGCGGCAGGCATCGACGACGAGCGCCTTCGACGCCATCAGGGCTTCGACCTCCTCGAGCAGGAGGGGCCGCTCGCTACCGCGCGCGATCAGGCGCGCCGCGGGCGTGGCGAGCAGGCGCGCGGTACTCTCGACCTCGGCCGCGAGCTCGGCGATGCCGGCGCGGCGCGCGGCTTCCCTTGCGAGGGCCAACGCTTCGCGTGCCGGCTTGGTCTGCAGCCGCCGCATCGCGATTCCGGCGACGACCAGTTCATGGCCGACCCGCAGCGCCGGCGGGAACGGTGCCGGGTCGAGGCCAGCAAGCATGCGCTCGGCCGCATCGAGGCTCCCGATCAGCATCAGGCGGCGGATTTCGAGATAGCCGGCGTGGGCGGCGTTGAGTGCATCGCCTCGTGCCGCGAGCGTTGCGCGCGCCGCGGCGAGGCTCTTGCCGGGGAAGGAAAGGTCGCGCGACACCAGCGCGATCTCGGCCTCCGCGACCACGCAACGTGCCCGCGCGACCGCTTCGCGCGGGCCGAAGGCGCGGCCTGCGCGCCGCAGCAGCTCCTTGGCGCGGGCGAAATCGCCGAGCCGGGCCATCGCGATGCCGCGCAGCGCCAGCGCCGGCGCATCGTCGCGCAGGGCCACCCGTTTCAGTGCGCCGAGGGGATCACCCGCCGCGAGCGCGCGCGCCGCAGCTATGATCAACGAATCCATTCGAATCCCGACACACTTGTCACTCTCACCCTCCGAGGCCCGGTCCTAACCTAGCACATGACGACATGGATCATCTCCAGAGAGATCGAACGATGACCGGTTTCGAAACACGAGAAGATTGGGTGAGGGGGCGGCTCAGCGGACGCGGGCCCATCGTGGCGCGCTTTCTGTCGCTGGCGGCGGCACCGACTTTCGCGGTGATGGCGCTGGTTGCCGCGATGGCGCCGGCCGACATGATCTGCGGCGCCATGCAGGGCCCGCTGTCATTGCAGGGGATGGTCCCGATGTACGTGCTGATGAGCGCGTTCCATCTGTCGCCCTGGCTGCGGCTGTTCCGATGACCGGCTCATCCCTCCGCCAGAGTGAAGACCGCGCAGGGCCGCGCGATGCCGCGCAGCTCATGGGTGCCGAGCGCGACCAGCGGCGTCTCGGTCTCGGCGGCAACGGCGTCCGAGACCAGCACGGTCTGCTCGAGCGGCTTGCAGAGCCCTTCGAGCCGGCTCACCAGATTGACCGCGGCGCCGATCGCGGTGAAGTCGAGGCGGTCGGCGGCGCCGATATTGCCCCAGTGCACCTCGCCGAGATGCAGCGCCGCGCCGAATGGCAACGGCGGCAAGCCCTGCTTGCGTCGCTCTGCATCGAGATGGGCCATACCGACGCGCGCCGCCGACACCGCGCGCAATGCCGCCTCGGATGCGCTGCGCGCGCTGGTCGTGACCGGAAAGATTGCAAGCAGGCCGTCGCCGATGAATTTCAACACCTCGCCGCCGAAGGCGTGGATGGCGCCCGCGATGCGGTCGAACCAGGCATCGAGCGCCGCGATCACCTCGGCAGGCGGATGGCTTTCCGACAGCGCGGTGAAGCCGCGGAGGTCGGCAAACAGCAGTGCTGCCCGGATGGTTTCGCCGGTATTGCGCCGCAATGGCGATGCCAGAACGCGCGCGGCGCTGCGCCGGCCGAGATACGCCTCCAGCGCCGCCGTCAGTGTCGCGCGCGCCGCGAGCGCGGCGAGCGGCGCGGCCATGAACCGCGCCGCCTCGCGCAATTGATCCGCCTCGGCAGGCGTGAAGGCGCGTGTCCCGATCCAACCAAGGGTCGGGCCGTCCGGCCGCGTTCCAATCGTGCCCTCGTGGATCGGGCCGGGCGCGAGAGTTCCGAGCCAGCGCCGGCCGGCGTCGCCGGATCCCACCATATCGGGCATCGCAAAAGGTTGTTCCGGCGCGAATCCGAGCGCTTCGATGACCTCGCCATTGTCGGCACGCCACAGCCAGGTTCGTCTTGCAATCAGGGGGTGCGGAACCTCGAGCGTCAGAGCGCCGCCGGCAAGCGGCAGGCCATCCGTGATAAGGTGGCTACCGAGGTCCGCCAACAACCGGTTGGCGCCCGCGGTCTCGGCGGCGGCGTCGACCAGCCAGCTCAACGTCCAGGACAATTGCATCACACCATCATGGGGTTGACGCACCACCCTTGTCACGAATTATCCCTGAGCGCCGACTGTCAATGGAGCATGGATCTATGACTGAAGCCTTCATCGTTCAACGCGAGATCCAGATCGCAGCCCCGGCTGCAACCGTGTTCGCCTTCCTGACCGATCCGCAAAAGATCGTAAGCTGGATGGGGCTGGAAGCCGCGACCGAGACGCATCCCGGGGGCCTCTACTTCCTCAAGGGGCTCGGCAGTGATCGCAGCCGCGCCGCGCGCGGAGCGTTCCGCGAGGTCGTGCCGGTGCATCGTCTCGCCTACAGCTTCGGCTGGGAGGGCAGCGAGGAAGTGCCGCCGGGATCGAGCCTGATCGAGATCGACCTGATGGAGCAGGACAACGGCACGCTGCTCCGCATGACCCATAGCGGCCTGCCGAACGCCGCGCAGTGCGAGAGCCACGACAAGGGTTGGGCGCATTACATGGGCCGGCTCTCCCACGCGGCCGCCGGTCGGGATCCCGGCCCCGACCACGGTCCTGCCAACCGCCATTGACGTCGCGTCATGTCGGCCATTTCGAGCCGAGGATGATCGAGCAGAAGTTCGTCCTGGTATAGTTCATGTCCTTCAGCGCCAGCACGTCGGCCTTGACGTTGCCGAAGGTCGTCAACGGCTTCCTGATGGTGCCGGCGGCGAAATGATCGATGATGTTCTCCTTGAAATTCGCCTCGCGCGGATGGTGCGCGCAGACATGGTCGCGGTGCTCGTGCGAGAAATCGTCGTAGGCGATGCCGAGCACGTCCATCTCGACGCCGGCGGTGACCAGCGCAATGGTCGGACGCATATGCTCGGGGACGCCAGGCGTGGTGTGCAGGGCGATTGAGGTCCAGACATCCTCGATGTCGCGCTCCGGAACGCCATAGCCCTTGAGGAAGTCGCGTGCAGCGTTGGCGCCGTCGACCTCGAAGCGCAGATCGGGGCTCGCGTGAGCAGCGGTGAGGCCCATGTCGTGGAACATGGCGCCGATATAGAGCAGTTCGGGATCGAATTTCAGCTTGCGGCGGTTGCCGGTCAGCGCGCCCCAGAAGAACACGCGGCGGCTGTGATTGTAGAGCAGGGCGTCCTCGGTATCCCATACCAGCTGGGTGGCGGCGCGGGCCATCGCGCTGTCGGGTACGCGGATGCCGGCGATGATCTCGGTCATTTCAAGACGCTCCTCGATGTGGCAAGACGATGCCGTGGCGTGCGAACACGCGAGCCCGGCGCTTGTCTCTGCGGTGTGTGCGGATCGCCGGATGGCGCGATCCGTGGGGTGCTTGTCGCCCGTTTTGGCCCGATCCCGCAACGATCGCGCGCCGCCGGATCGGGCCAACCAGACGTCGTTTCGCGCCAGCGGGCAGGGAGAAGGCATGGCGGTTCAGAGGGTCGCGATCGCGATTCACGAAGGGGTTCAGGCGCTCGATGTCGCGGGTCCCGTCGACGTGTTCGCGGAGACGAACGGCTTTGTGCCAGCGGGCGATGGCTATGAGACCGTGCTGGTCGGTGCCGACTGCGAACCGCTCCGCGCGTCGAACGGCATGAAGATATCGGCCGATCTCAGCTTCGCCGAGGCACAAGAGAGGTTCGATATCCTGCTGGTGGCGGGCGGGCCGGCATTGCCCGATGCCGCGCCGGATCCCGAACTGACACAGTGGCTGCGTGGGGCGCCCGCGCGCGCCGAGCTCTATGGTTCGATTTGCACCGGCGCCTTCGCGCTCGGCCATGCCGGGCTGCTCGACGGCCACAAGGTGACGACGCATTGGCAGAACGCGCAGCGGCTGGCGGCGCGCTTTCCCGCGGCCGAGGTGATCTTCGACCGCATCTACATTCGCGACGGACATCTGATGACCTCGGCTGGCGTGACCGCGGGGATCGATCTCGGGCTCGCGCTGGTCGCCGAGCGGCACGGGCCGCAGGTTGCGGTCGCGGTGGCCAAGCGCCTGGTCGTGGTGGCGCAGCGCCAGGGCGGGCAGTCGCAATTCAGTCCCTATCTCACCGCGCCGGTCGATGAGGATTCGCCGATTGCGCGCGCGCAGGCGCATGTCATGCAGCATGTCGGCGAGCGCCACACGCTGCAGTCGCTGGCGGAAGCCGTCGGCATGAGCGTGCGCAATTTCGGCCGCGCCTTTGCGCAGGAGACCGGAATCACGCCGCACGAATTCGTCGAGCGGGCGCGGGTCGACGCCGCGCGCCGGCTGCTCGAGGGCTCAGACCGGCCGCTGAAGGCGGTTGCATTCGACTGCGGCTTCGGTTCGGCCGACCGGATGCGGATCGTGTTTACCGAGCGGCTCGGCGTGTCGCCGGCGCAGTACCGCGCGAGTTTTCGCAAACTGTGATGCGGTTCATCAACCGGAGGCTGTATCGGGGATAGGATCGACGTCGCCGACGCCGGATCCTGCCACACATCTTCTCCCGAGAGGCCGCCCATGGACGCGCTCACGCTCTTCATCATCCGTCATGCCGAGAAGCCGGGCGATTCCTGGCCGGGACCCGGTTTCACCGCGGATGGCGTCTCAGACACCGAGTCGCTTGTGCTCCGTGGGTGGGAGCGTGCGGGCGCGTGGACCGCGTTGTTCGGCACCGATCTCACCGGCGGTGACTATGCCAAGCCCGATGCAATCTATGCCGCGACACCGGGCACCACGGCCAATCAGCCGCCGTCGAGCCGTCCGGCCGAGACGATCTCGGCGCTTGCCGCACGGCGCGGCCTGACCCCGAACGAAAGCTTTGGCAAGGGCGATGAGCCGAGGCTGGTGCCTGCGGTGCTGGCGCTGAAGGGCGTCGTGCTGCTGTGCTGGGAGCACAAGGCGATCATCTCCGATATCCTTCCGCTGATCCCGGTCAGCAAGGGCACCCCGCCGACCAAATGGGAGGGCAGCCGGTTCGACGTCGTGCTGCGCTTCGACCGCGCCAAGGGCGACGACAAGTTCGCCTTCAAGGAGCTGTTCCCGAAATTGCTGTCGGGCGATTCCGACAAGCCGCTGGGTGGTTGAGCCGCGTCGCGGCTCCGGCGATCAGTCGAGCCCGAGCGCCTTGCGCGACTTCCGCGTGAGCTTTCCGGCGATGAGCGCATGCGCCTGGTCGAGATAGGCCTTGAGCTCAGCGTCGGGCAGGGAGTCGTTCGCCATCAACTGCACCCATTTGGCGCGCGCCAGATACGGCGCCGGCCGCGCCAGGCCCTGCTCGATCAGAAGGTGATAGGCCATGTTCGAGGTCTTGAACATGAAGCCGCCGGTGCTCTCGATGTAGCCGCCGGCCAGCGCGAACATCTTGCCGCCGACCTTGAACACCGACGTGCCTTCCCATTGCACCACCTTGGTGGCGGCGGGCAGGCGCAGGCAATGGGCTTCGAAGGTCTTGGGGCGCATGAGTCGCGGGGCTGGAAGGCGTTCAAAGCCATAGGCCAGCCGCATGAAGGTCGGCAAGCCCCGGACTGAGAGCCCGGCCAGTCCTCGGCCAGCAGTCGTCGCCGTGCATTTCGGAAATTTCACGAAAATGTGGGTTGTTGTCCCTCCATCTGTAGATATATCGTAAGATATGTTTTCAGTAAGGAATGCACAAATGAGACGATCGATGTTTCGCGACCGGGACGATGACGGCTTCCGGTTTGGGTTCTTCGCCATGGGCCGGCATGGCAGGGGCGGTCACCGCTTTGGCCGCGGCGGCCATGGCTTCTTCGGGCGGGGTGGCGGCGGTGATTTTCCGGGATCGCGGCGGCTTTCGTCGCAGGATCTGCAACTGGTCATCCTGGCGCTGCTCGGCGAGCAGCCGGCGCACGGCTACGAGCTGATCAAGAGGATCGAAGAGCGGTCGGACGGCTTCTACAGCCCGAGCCCGGGCGTGATCTATCCGGCGCTGACGTTCCTCGAGGAGATCGGCCATGCCAGCGTCACCCAGGACGCGGCGCGCAAGCTCTACAGCATCACCGAGCAGGGCATGGCGTATCTCGGCGAGAACCGCGCGACCGCGGATACCATTCTCGAGGCGCTGTCGCGGATCGGCCGCCGCATGGAGGAGGTGCGCGAAGCCTTCGCCGGTGTGAGCGATCTCGATGGCGAAGCCTCCGACGAGGTGCACCGCGCCCGTCACGCGCTGAAGAGCGCGCTGCGCCAGAAGCGCGGCTGCGATGCCGCAGAGGCGCGGCGGATCGCAAAGATCCTCGACCGCGCGGCCGCTGAGATCCTGCAGCAATGACGCAGTCGCAAAGGAGCCCCTTCATGTACAACGCCGAACCGCACAGCGCGATCCGCGATGCCCGCGTCACGGCCGTCATCGAGCGCCTGCAGGCCACCCGCCGGGCGCCCGTGCGCGGCAATCCGATGCAGAGCGGCAGCCGCGACCCGCACGACTATGCCGAGCAGGGATTCTCGATCCACCCGGAGCAGGGCGAGCTGATCTATCTGTTGTGCCGCGGCTTGCGCGCCCAGCGCGTCGCCGAGTTCGCGACCTCGGTCGGAATGTCGACGCTCTATTTCGCCGCCGCGATGCGCGACAATGGCGGCGGCACCGTGATCGGGTCGGAGATCGTGCCGGCCAAGGTCGCAGCGGCGAAGCGCAATCTTGCGGAGGCCGGCCTTGCCGACTACGCCGACATCCGCGAGGGCGATGCGCGCAAGACGCTGCGCGATCTCGGTGGTCTCGTCGACTTCATCCTGATCGACGGCTGGCCGGGCGACAAGGGGCCGACGCTGGCGCGCCAGGTGATCGAGATCGTCGCGCCGCAGCTTCGGGTCGGCGGCTACGTCATGAACGACAATGCCGAGGCGGATTTCCTGGAGTTCGTGCGCGATCCCGACAATGGCTTCGTGTCGATCACGCTGCCGCTCAAAGGTGGCACCGAGCTCTGCCTGAAGGTGGCGTAGCGGGGTTTCACCTGCTGGCGTGATTGTGAGCCACAACCACAACACGCCATGCTGGATTTTGCCTGCGCTTCTTGCTCTGTTCGAGGAAAATCAGGAGCGAAGCGCCGCATGTCCGAAGTCCCGCCCAATCATCCGCTCGATCGCCCAATCTGGAGCGCGCTGACCACGAGACAACGCGAGCTGGCGGAAGGCGGCACCGATGCGCGGCGCTTTCCGCTCGCGATCGCACCCTTCGCCGACATGGTCGACATGTCGCCAAGGAGCTTTGCCGCGCTCGGTGCACTGCTGTCGGGACCTGACATCGCGGTGCTGTTCACGCCCGATCCTGTCCCGGTGCCGCCGCAGTTCAAGGTGCTGCTGGCCGAGACCGGCGAGCAGATGATCGGCGTGCCCGCGGACCATTCTGTGCCCGGCGTCGAGATCGTCACGCTCGGCGCTGCCGACGTTCCTGCGATGATGGCGTTGACGGAGCTGACAAAGCCCGGCCCGTTCAGTGTGCGGACGCATGAGCTCGGCAGCTTTCTCGGCATCCGCATCAATGGCGAACTGGTCGCGATGACCGGCGAACGGATGAAGCCGGGGAACTACACCGAGATAACCGCCGTCTGCGTGCATCCGGAGCATCGCGGCCATGGCTACGCGCAGGCGCTGCTGTCGGCGGTCGCCCGCCAGATCGTGGCGCGCGGCGAAATTCCATTCCTGCACGTCTTCACCAGCAACGTCTCGGCGATCGCGCTCTATCGCCGCCAAGGCATGGAGATTCGCCGCCGCCTGCACATCACGGTGTTGCAGAAGCAGGGGTAGGGATGCGCGGCAAAGTGGGTTGAGGGAAATCCCTCATTCCTCATCGCGGATCTCGTGCTTACCTTTGCCGGATCGCAACACGATGAGAGAGGATATCTCGATGTCCGAGCAATCCCAGGACAAGCGTCCCGTAGCCGATCCGGCGGAGAACAATGCTTACTCTCCGTCGCCTTACTCGCTTGGGCAATTCACCTCGGCCAAGTCGGATCTCTCCGGCGCAGACTATCCCAACGCCTACAGGGGCGGCCGCTGGAAAATTCTGATGATCGCCGCGGACGAGCGCTATCTGCTGTTGCAGAACGGCACGATGTTCTCGACCGGCAACCATCCCGTCGAGACCTTGTTGCCGATGTATCATCTCGACAAGGCGGGCTTCGAATTCGATATCGCGACCGTGTCGGGCAATCCGGTCAAATTCGAGCTCTGGGCGTTTCCGAAGGAGGATGACGCGGTCAAGAGCATCTACCAGAAATATCTCGCCAGGCTGAAGCAGCCGCTGAAGCTCTCCGACGTGATCGAAAACAAGCTCGGCAAGGATTCCGACTATATCGCGGTGTTCATCCCGGGCGGCCATGGTGCGCTGATCGGCTTGCCCGAAAGCACCGACGTGAAGGCCGCCCTGAAATGGGCGCTCGACAACGACAAGCACATCATCTCGCTTTGCCATGGCCCGGCGGCGCTGCTGGCGTCCGCGGTCGGCGAAGCCAAGGGCGACTATCCCTTCAAGGGCTACAAGATCTGCGCATTTCCCGACGCCATCGATCGGACCACGCCCGATATCGGCTACATGCCGGGCGCGCTGACCTGGGCGTTCGGCGAACAGTTGCAGGCGCTCGGGGTTGAGATCCTGAACAAGGACATCACCGGCAAGACCCATCAGGATCGCAAGCTGATCACCGGTGACAGCCCCTTCGCCGCCAATAATGTCGGCAAGGCAGCCGCAAGGGCTCTGCTCGATACGCTCGGCGGGCACTGAGCGGGCGGCGGCTCAACCTGCGGGCGGGGTGAACCGCGCCCCGCCGCCGGTGGCGGGCCAATGTCGCGCGCCTTGCAGGCCGACCTCGCTTGAGGGAAAATCCTCAACGCGCTCGGCCGCGCGCGACCGGCCTTCCGCACGACACGATGGCACCGCATGGACCGCTACATCGAAGCCGTGGTTGCGATCGAGGGCAGCGAGAGCTTGCCCGCGATCCAGGCGGCGGTGCGGTCCGCGAGCGTGCCGCTCGGCTACGACCGGTTCGTGATGTTCTCGGCGTCGCCGGCACGTGAGGACCTGGTTGACCGGATCTACTGGGTCGAAGGCGACTGGTTCGGCAAAGGCGTGACCGTCGATGCCGAGACCTATGTCCGGCATTGTCCGGTGACGCGCAATTTCCTCAATGTGGACCAGGCGTTTTTCTGGTCCAAGGTGATGTCGGCGCGCGGCGAGAAGTATCGCGTGGTGCGCACGCCGCGCGGGCCCGGTTTCCATGGGCTGCAGGTTCCGGTGTTCGGGCGCAGCGGCCTTGAAGGCGCGATGAGCTTCGCCGGAACGCGGATCGATGCGTCGCCGCGGACGCGTGCGGCGCTGACGATGATCGGCGCCGCGGCCTTCCGCGCCGCCCGCGGGCTGATGGAAGCGCACGAGCCGAACGGTGCGTCGAGCCTGTCGCCGCGGGAGCGCGAGGTGTTGCGCTGGATTTCGGCGGGACGACGCCAGGCCGACATCGCGGCATCGCTCGGCCTGTCCGAACGCACAGTCGAGAACCATTTGCGGCGTGCGCGGCTTCGGCTCGGCGTCGCCACGACCGCGCAGGCCATCCGGCTTGCGATCCGCAGCGGCGAGATCGAGGACTGAGGCGCTTGCGGTCGGCCGCCACAGGGCCGGGCGAGCGATAGCTGCGGCTCAGTGTTTCTTCGCCGTCTTCGCCCTGATCTTCGGCGCATGCGTGCCCGCAGCGATCCGCGTCAATGCATCGGCAAATGCACGTGCCGCAGGTCCCAGCGGTTCATCGAGCCGGTGGGCGAGATAGGCCTCCATCGCGAGCGCGGCGTTGCGGCCGAGCGCGCCGGTTTCGACCCGCACCAGGCGGCGCTCCTTCAGGTCGCGCGCCACCTGCCAGAGCGGCAGCCGGCCCCAGCCGAGCCCGGCCAGGATCATGGCGTGCTTGGTGTCCTGATTGCTCACCCGGCAGATCTGCGGCGAGAGCACGCCGAAGCTGCGGCCCTCCGACAGCGGGGTCGGATCCGACAGCACGATCTGCAGATGATCGGCGAGATCCGCCACGCTCTTGCGGCCGCGGCGCGCGAGCGGATGGCCGGCGGAGGCGACGGCGACGATCTGCACCGCGCAGATCGCATCGAGCGCAAGACGCGGATCGCGAAAATCCTCGCCGAACGTGACCGCGAGCGTGCTGCGCCGTTCGGTCAAGCCAGCGATCGGACCGCCCATCGGTTCGACCGCGAGCCGCACGCCGACGGACGGATAGGCCGCCCGCATTTCCGTCAGCGCCGCGCCGACGGCGGCGATCGGAAACAGCGTATCGACCACCAGCGACAGTTCCGATTCCACGCCATCGCCCAGGCCGCGTGCCCGCGCCCGCATCGCGTCGACACGAAGCAGCAGGTCGCGCGCGTTGCCCAGCAGTGCCTTGCCCTCGGCCGTCAGCGCTGGGCGATGGCTGGAGCGGTCGAACAGCGTCAGGCCGAGTTCGGCCTCGAGGTTGGCGATGGCATGGCTGACCGCGGATTGCACCCGCGCCAGTTTGGCCGCGGCGGCGCGGAAGCTGCCGCTCTCGGCGACGGCGACAAAGGTGCGGATCTGATCGAGCGTGAGGTTGTCGAGCATGATCTATGAAATCGATCAATCGGATGCAAAACATATCACTCCTGTCGATGGTCGGGAAACGCTATCTCTTTGCTCTGACCCAGGGCGGAGTGGACGCATGACGATCGAGACGGCCGTGATGCAGCAGAGCGAGGCGAAGCGATGGGCCACGGTCGCCATCGTGATCGGTTGCGGGATCGGCGCGGCGCTGCAGGTCGGCAAGGTTCCGATTGCCGCCTCGATGCTGCAACAGAGCCTCGGCATCGACCTTGCCGCGGTCGGAACGATCGCCGGCATCTTTGCGGTCCTCGGGCTTGTCGGCAGCGTTCCGGCGGGCGTGGTGATTGCCGCGGTTGGTGCTCGCAAGGTGCTGCTGTGCGGGCTCGCGGCCGTCACGCTGGGGGCAGCCTCGGGCGCGCTCGCGCCACAGCTAGCGGTGCTGTTGGCGTCGCGCCTGCTGGAAGGGCTCGGCTTCCTGCTGGTGATGGTCGCGGCTCCTGCATTGCTGGATCGTGTCGTCGATGTCAGCGCGCGCGACGTCACCATGGCGGTGTGGAGCTGCGTGATGCCGTTCGGGATCGCGCTGGCGCTGGTCGCCGGCCCGATCTTCGATGGCTGGCGCACGATCTGGTGGGCCAGTGCTGCCTTTGTCGCCCTGCTGTTCGTACTCGCCGGCGTCATTGTGCCTGAAGTGGCATCGCGGACCGGCCCGGCGCGGAGCGGCCTGATGCAGGAAGCCACCGCGCTGGCGCGGCGCCGCACCCCGGCGCTTCTGATGGTGCTGTTTGCGCTCTACAGCCTGATGTTCTTTGCGTTGTTCAGCTTCCTGCCGATCCTGCTGACCGAGCGGCTCGGCGTGTCCAGTCAAGGCGCCGGCGGGCTGAGTGCGTTGGCCGCGGCCGGCAACATCGTCGGCAATCTCGCCGCCGGTCATCTGCTTGCGCGCGGCGTCAGCCGCAACTTGCTGATTGCCGTGGCGGCATTCGTGATGGGCACGTCCGCGCTTGGAATCTTCCTGCCGGTGCTCGGCGGCTGGGGCGCATTCTGGCTGTGCCTTTTGTTCTCCGCGATCGGCGGCCTGATCCCGGCGACGTTGCTTGCAACCGCACCCGCCGCGGCGCCATCGGCGGCGATGGTGCCTGTCATGATGGGCCTGTTGATGACGGGCAGCAATTTCGGCCAGGTCACCGGTCCAATCGCGGTCGGCGCCGTGGTCTCGGCATGGGGCTGGGGCGCGGCCTGCATCATGGTGGTGGCTGCGGCGATCCTTGCCGGTATTGCGGCATGGATGCTGGCGCGCGGCGATCACAAGCGCGTAAGCGAGGCGAGGGACCCGGCTTGACGCCGCGCACGCAGGGGCCGAAGGAGTGAAGGTCTCTCACGCCAACGACAACAGGAACCTTCATGACACGCGTGCGCTGTATCACCGAAATGGGCATGGGCGTCGACGTCCACGGCCGCGACGCCACCAAGGCCGCCAAGCGGGCCGTCTCGGATGCCATCCGTCATTCCAGCCTCGGCTTCTTCCGCATGCTCGGCAAGACCGCCAACGACATGTTCGTCGACGTCACGATCGCCGTGCCGAATCCCGAAGATGTCGATATCGAAGCGGTCGCGAAGGAATTGCCCTATGGCACCAAGACCGTGAAGGCGATCGCGGGCGGGCTCGAGATTCCGTCCGATCTCGGCAACGACCCGATCCTGATCGCGAACGCCGCCGTCATCGTCAGCTTCGACGACGGCAAGTGAGGGAAGCGCGTCGGGCGACCGCCATGCGGGCGTTATTCGCCGCCTCTGAAATAGTCGGGCTTGCCGGTCGTCCAGGTCTCGCCCCAATGCTGGCCGCCGCCGTCGACGGTCAGCGTCTCGCCGGTGATGAACTTGCCGGAGGGCGCGGCGAGGTAGACGGCGGCCTCCGCAATGTCCCAGGGGGTGCCCGGGCGCATCATCGGATTGGAGCGCGGGTAGGCGGCGCGCGCCGCTTCGCTGTAGACGTTCCAGCCCTCGGTCTCGATCGCGCCGGGCGCGATGCAGTTGATGCGGATGTTCAGCGGCGCCCATTCGACCGCGAGCGCGCGCGACAGGCCGATCACGCCGGAGCGTGCCGCGATCGAGTGTGCAATGCCGTAGAGGCCGTGCGTCGTGACCACGACGATATTGACGATGCTGCCGGGATGCTTGCGGTCGCGCCAGCGCTGCGCCGCGGCCTGCATCATGTACCAGGTGCCGTTGAGGTTGGTGTTGATGACCGCATTCCAGCCCTTGATCGAGACGTCGATCGCGGGTTGCGGGAACTGGCCGCCGGCGCTGTTGACGAGATGATCGACACGGCCGTGCTCGGTCCACAGCGCCTCGAACATTGCATCGACCGCGTCGGGATCCTTGATGTCGGCGACATGCGCGGACGCCTTGAGCCCGCGATGGACGAGACGATCGACCAGTGCGTCGAGCCTGCCGGCATTGCGGCCTGCGACGACGACATGCGCGCCGAGCCGCGCGAACAGCCATGCGATGGCGCGGCCGATGCCGCCGGCGCCGCCGGACACCACGACCACCCGACCGGCGAGCGCATCGGGGGCGAACACGGTCGGGTGCGTTGCGAGTTCGTCGTCGGAGAGGCCGAGCATTGCGCCTGTCGTTGCGCCCGTCTGTTGATCGTTCATGGCCGGTTGCAGACCTTGCGGCTTTCACTGAGCTCCGTACATTAGCCGTCCAACAACAACCCTGCAAAAGAATGTCGACATGACCGACTTGTCTGCCTTTGCCATCACAAAACGCTGGCCCGCCCAGCATCCGGACCGCCTGCAGCTCTATTCGCTGCCGACGCCGAACGGCGTGAAGGTCTCGATCATGCTCGAGGAGATCGGGCTGCCCTACGAGGTCCATCTCGTCGACTTCAACAAGGATGACCAGAAGGCGCCGGAGTTCCTGTCGCTGAACCCGAACGGCAAGATTCCGGCGATCCTCGATCCCAACGGCCCCGGCGGCAAGCCGCTGCCATTGTTCGAATCCGGCGCTATCCTGCAATATCTCGCCGACAAGACCGGCAAGCTGCTGCCGGTGGACGTCGCGCTCCGCTATCAGGCGATCCAGTGGGTACATTTCCAGATGGGCGGCATCGGACCGATGTTCGGCCAGGTCGGGTTCTTCCACAAATTCGCCGGCAAGGATTACGAGGACAAGCGGCCGCTGCAGCGCTACGTCGCCGAGTCGAAGCGCCTGCTCCGCGTGATGGAGACGCATCTCGCCGGACGGCAGTGGTTCATGGACGATGAATACAGCATCGCCGACATCTCGATGCTCGGCTGGGTGCGCAATCTGATCGGCTTCTACGGTGCGCGCGAGCTCGTCGAATTCGACGAGTTCACGCAGGTCGCGGCCTGGCTGGAGCGCGGTCTCAAGCGGCCGGCGGTGGAGCGCGGATTGAACATTCCGAAGCGTCCCTAGGCAACCTACTTCAGCAGCTCATAGACGATGGGATTGTCGGCACAGGCGGCAAAGCCGCACTCGAGCAGGGTGGAGAACACATTCAGTGCCGTCAGCCCGACCACCAGCCACACCGCACCTTGCGCGAACCTGCCGGGCGAGCTGCCCGGCGCCGCGCGGTGCTCGAACTGGCGGTCGAACAGCAGTATCGCCGCGAGCAGCACGATCGCGACGACAAATCCGATCAGCGCCCACGTATAATAACGATAGCCGAGCAGCGCCGAACCGTAACCGGCGTCGCCGGGGAGGATGTGCAGCAGCACCTGCCGGGCCGAGACCGTGGCGCCAAGGACGGCCGTCAGCAGCGACAACGCATAATGACTCGGCCGTGGCCCGAAGCGGATATTGAGGATCGGCCCGATCGCCAGCAGGGCGAACAGGATGCGCTGCAACAGACAGAGCGGGCAGGGCAGCTCGTGGAGCAGCAGCTGCGCGGCAAAGGCGGCGGCCAGTACCAGCGCCAGCCCATAGAGCGCGACGGCATTGAGGGTGACGGCCTGCGTGTCGTTCATGGCCGGCCTCAGAACGACAAAGTGAGACGGTCGGTGGCGTGGTGCAGCAAGGTCGCGACGCAGGCGATCAGGATCACCGCGAACAGACCGATCGCGACGGGACGCGGGCCACGCCAGGCCACCAGCAGGGCGATGGTGATGGCGAGAAACAATGCCGTGAATTCCATTCCCAGCCTCCCGATGCGAGCCGGCCGCAGTCTATGACAGATTCGTGTGCGCTCGCGACGGTGCGAATGGGCATTGTCGCTTGCGCGCGGCTCCGCCAAGATGGCATCACCAGTTGAGTTCATCCCAGCCGGGGCACCTCATGACCACAGCCGCCATCAAGCCCGTTGCCCATCCCCGTCATCAGCCCTGGTACAAGATCCTCTACGTCCAGGTGCTGATCGCGATCGTGGCAGGTGTCCTGATCGGATATTTCTATCCGAATCTCGGCAAGGAATTGAAGCCGCTGGGCGACGGCTTCATCGCGCTGATCAAGATGATGATCGCGCCGGTCATCTTCTGCACCGTGGTGCACGGCATCTCCTCGATGGGCGACCTCAAGCGCGTCGGCCGGGTCGGGTTGAAGACCTTGATCTATTTCGAGGCGGTGTCGACGGTGGCGCTTGCGGTCGGTCTTCTGGTCGGCGAGCTGCTACAGCCCGGCCACGGCTTCAACATCGATCCTTCCACGATCGATCCGAAATCGGTCTCCAATTACGTCACGCAGGCCAAAGAGCAGGGCATCGTTGCCCATCTGATGGCGATCATTCCGGACAGCTATCTCGGCGCGGTCGCGCGCGGCGACCTGTTGCAGGTGCTGCTGATCTCGATCCTCTCGGGCTTCGCCATCGCTCTCATGGGCAAGGTCGGCGAGCCGATTGCGTCAGCGATCGACACGGCCGCCAAGATGTTCTTCGGCATCATCCGGATCATCGTCCGCGTCGCGCCGCTCGGCGCATTCGGCGCGATGGCCTTCACGGTCGGCGCCTACGGCCTCGGCTCGCTGCTGAATCTGGCAGCGCTGATCGCGACCTTCTACCTCACCAGCATCCTGTTCGTGCTGATCGTGCTGGGCGCCATCGCGCGGCTCGCCGGCTTCTCGATCATCCGCTTCATCGCCTATATCAAGGACGAGCTCCTGATCGTGCTCGGCACGTCGTCGTCGGAGACGGTGCTGCCGCAGATGATCCAGAAGATGGAGCATCTCGGCGCCTCGCGCTCGGTGGTCGGCCTCGTGGTGCCGACCGGCTACAGCTTCAATCTCGACGGCACCAACATCTACATGACGCTGGCGACGCTGTTCCTGGCGCAGGCCACCAACACGCATCTGACGATCTGGCAGGAGCTCGGCATTTTGGGCATCGCCATGATCACCTCGAAGGGCGCGTCCGGCGTCACCGGCGCCGGCTTCATCACGCTCGCCGCAACGCTGTCGATCGTGCCCGATATTCCGATCCAGTCGATCGCGATCCTGGTCGGCATCGACAAGTTCATGAGCGAGTGCCGCGCGCTCACCAACCTGATCGGCAACGGCGTCGCCTGCGTCGTGATCAGCCTGTCGGAAGGCGAGCTCGACAAGCAGGCGCTGCACGAGACGATGGCGCATCCGCTCGAGCTCGGCGAGGCGCTGGAGCCGGGCGGCTCAGGCTAGAGCAATATGAAGTTAAGGGGCCGTCGGATAGGGCGCTGCCAAAATATCGAAAACAACCCCATGCAAAGCAGCCGGCGGCGGCCGGTGTTCGAGCAGGCATGTTCGAGCAGGCAACTTGACATGTCGGGCAACTCAGGGATACTCTTCTAATATTCCGAAATTGCGCAGGTGTCCGCTCGTCCCAAGGCTGTCGCATATGGCATCTGCGGGCCTCTGCAACTGACTGCGTCGCAGGCGGGAGAGGGGAACGCGTCTCGTTCGCGGCCGCAGCCCAGGTCGTGAACCCATGAAGTGGGAAGGGCCCGCACTGTAGGATGACGACTATGCGCCAAGCCTTGCGTGCATGATGCTCCATCGATAGTCCGTGGCGGGACTGGCTCACCTCAGCGAGTTCGTCCATCCAGCCCAATCCAGGAACGCTTAACTATGCTCACCGTCTATGGCGAAGGTCGTGGCTTCCGTGTTGTCTGGCTGCTCGAGGAACTAGGGTTGGCTTATCGGCTGCGCCCGGTCGATCTGTTCGCAGTCGAGAATGATCGCGATTTCCTCGCCATCAACCCTGCCGGCTTCATTCCGGTACTGCAGGACGGCGAGACGATCATGGTCGAATCGATCGCGATTCTCGAGTACCTGCTCGCCCGGCACGGCTCAGGTTCGCTTGCCGTTGCTCCGGACGATCCCGCCTTCGCGTCCTATCTGCAATTTCTCCATCTGGGCGAGGCCGGGCTCGCCGGGCCGATGAACGCCGTCATTGTCGGTCGCCAACTGGCGCCCGAAGCCGAGCGAGATGCCCGGGTTACCTGCTGGGCATTCGAGACCTTCGAGAGCCGGCTGGGGTTGGTTATCCGCCGCCTCGCGGATTGCCCCTATCTCGCCGGCGACCGATTCACCGCTGCCGATATCTCGGTGAGCTACGCCCTTCTGCTCGGCATGCGAACCGGCAACTACGTCCCCGGTCTTACCGAGCGGGACTATCTCGCCCGCACGACGGCACGCCCTGCCTACACGCGAGCGATGGAAAGCTGTCAGGCCACCAAGGCTTGGGCGGCGAGATCACCGGGATTGTAGTGCTCGCTTCAAGCCGGCTGTGGCTCCACGCTTACAAGTCCACTGCCCGGGCTGTGTACTCATTAGCGGCTGGCGCTGATGTGCGCTCAACCCCCACAGCGGCGAAAAAGCGGTCATCTCCCGAGATCGCCGAACGGCCGCAAGCGGGAGTGCCGCCTACTTCCCTCGATAACCGAAGAGCTTCAACCAGCAGCGAGAATGCCGGTGAAGGTTGACGACGGCTAGGGTAGTACAGGTGGTATCCGGAAAATGGAGGACACCAATCCGACAGTACCCGAACGAGCCGTCCGTCGGAGACGTAGGGCTGCACGTTACGCTCCATCAGGTATGCGAGGCCAAAGCCGTTCAACGCCGCTTGCAGGAGCGGGCCTGCGCCGTTGAAGACGAGCTGGCCGTCGACCCGCACGTTGAGCGCGCGCCCGTCCTTCTCGAATTCCCAAGCGTAGAGCCCGCCATGGGTCGGCAGGCGCAGGTTCAGGCAGTTGTGGCTGGTCAGATCCTGGGGCGTGCGCGGCCTCTTTCGGTTGGCAAAATATGACGGAGCGCCCACGACCGCGGACCGCAAATCCGGTCCGACGCGAACGGCAATCATGTCTTTGGCGACCAGCTCGCCAGGTCGGATACCGGCGTCGTATCGCTGCGCAACGATGTTCGCCAGGCCGTAGTCGACAATGACTTCGACACTGATGTCCGGGTAATTCGGCAGGATCTTCGCCAGGGCGGGCAGCAGGATCGCTTCGGCGGCGTGTTCGGTCGCAGTGATCCGGATGTTGCCGGCCGGTTTCTCCCGCAACTCGCCAAGGGCCGACAGCTCGGCGTCCATTTCCTCAAATTTCGGCCCGACGCTTCGGAGCAGGCGCTCTCCCGCCGGAGTCGGCGCAACGCTTCGCGTGGTGCGGTTGTACGCCGCGGCCTCTCGGCTCAACAATCGGCGTCTCTGGAATACTGGATCACCCGCATGCGCGTGTGATGACACTGAGCAAGCTGAGTAAGCCAATTCCGTCACTCTGAGCAGCGCCGCCTATTCGACGAGATCCAGCATTTTGAAAGGTCAGCAATGGTAGAGAGCTTCGAAGGAAAGGTTGCGCTTGTTACCGGCGCCGCTGGTGGCATTGGTCTGGCGACAGCCAGGGCATTTGGTGTTGCAGGCGCGTCCGTGGTCGTTGCAGACAGCAACACAGCGTTGCTCGAAACTGCCGCTGCTGAACTGTGATCCGCGGGTCATGACGTCCTTGCCGTCGGCTGCGATGTAACGGATCGGGGCCAGGTGAACGCAATGATCGAGCAGGCGATCGAGACTTACGGGAAGCTCGATGCAGCTTTCAACAATGCGGGCATCAACTGCGATGCTGCGCCATTGGTTGAAACGGAAGATGCCGAGTTTGACAACATCATCGATGTCAATCTGCGCGGTGTGTGGAACTGCATGAAGGCGGAGCTTCGCCACATGACCGCACAAGGAAGCGGCGCAATCGTCAACTGCTCGTCGATCGGCGGGATGAGGGGCTCCAAAGGGCGCGCCGCCTATTCCGCCAGCAAATTCGGGGTGATAGGTCTCACCCGCGCCTCCGCACTCGATTATGCCGGGAAGGGCATCGGTATCAACGCAGTATGCCCGGGCATTATCGGCAATACTCCGATGGCGAAGCGGGTAACAAGGAACAACGATCCAGAGATCGTCAAGGCGTTCGTAGCAGCCGAACCGATCGGACGCCTTGGTGAACCTGAAGAAATCGCTGCCGCTGTTCTATGGTTATGCGGTTCGGCGGCAAGCTTTGTGGTCGGCCATGCCTTGGTGGTCGATGGAGGTATCTTGGCCTGACCAGCGGGTGAATGACGTCGCGCCGCCGGAGCAGCATCAGTCCGGGACGCCGGCCGCCTTCAGCGTCTCGCGATAGGTCGCGGACATCGCTTCCACCGGAAAGGGAATCCGCGACAGGAAGCCGGAGATCGTGAACTCCGGGTCGACCTTGAGCAGCTCGCGCGCGATCTGGGCCGCGCGTGCGGTGTCGCCGGTCCTGACCAGCGCCACGATCAGGACGCGCAGCGCCACCGCGAAGCGGCGGTTCTGCGCCAGCGCCTTGTCGGCCCACATCACTGCTTCGGCAAAATTTCGGTCGAGCACTGCGCAGATCGCCAGCGCCGCGGCGGCGAACCAGCCGCGCGGGTCGCGCGGGTTCAGCCGTTGCGCGCGCTCGATCATGGCGCGGCCGGCTTTCTGATTACCGCGCATCGCCTCGATCCAGCCGCCGAGCACGAGCGCCATCGCCGAGTTCGGATTGATCGCAAGCGACCGCTCGAACAGGTCGCGCGCAGGCTCAATCTCGTCGGCCATGTTCCAGATCGCGAACGCCGCCATCCACAACACCTGCGGGTCACCGGGCGCCAGCTCGACCGCGCGCCAGGCCTGCGCGACCGCGCGTTCGCGGTAGGCATCGTTCAGCTTCAGCCAGCCCTGGACATGGCGCATCGCATGACAATAGGCGGAGGCCGCCAGTGCGGGCGCGTAGGCGGGGTCGAGCGCCAGCGCCTGGTCGAGGCAATCGAGCGCCGCTTCCATGCTCTCGGGCGTGAACTCGTAACGCAGGCTGTAGGCGCGCAGCAGCAGGTCGTAGGCGTCGAGCCTGTCGGGCGGCGCTGCCCGCAGCCGTTCGGCTTCCGCGACGAGCAGGGTCGGCTCGATCGCGCCGACCACGTTCTCGGTGATACGGTCCTGCAGATCGAACACGTCGGCGGCCGCGCCGTCGAAGCGGTCGGCCCACAGATGCGCGCCAGAGCTGGCGTCGATCAACTGCCCGGTGATCCGCAACCGATCGCCGCCGCGGCGGACGCTGCCTTCGAGCACATAGCCGACGCCGAGATCGCGGCCGACCTGGCGGATGTCGACCGCCTTGCCTTTGTAGGTGAAGGCGGAGTTGCGCGCGATCACCGTGAGGCGGCTGCAACGCGCCAGCGCGGTGGTGATGTCCTCGGCGATGCCGTCGGCGAAATAATCCTGCTCGGGATCGCCGCTCATATTGGTGAAGGGCAGCACCGCGATCGACGGACCCTCGCTCGGCCGCGGCGGGCTGGCATTGTCTGCAACAGGGCGATCGTGCGCGGTGACCTCGCGGACATCGCCGACAAAGCGGAGACCCTTGCGGGGCAGGGTGCGGATCAGCCGCTGCTCCTCGCCATTGTCGCCGATCGCCGTCCGCGCGGCGTTGATCCGGCTGCTCAGCGTCGCTTCCGAGACGATCCGGCCGTGCCAGACGGCGGCCAGCACCTCGTCGCGGCTGACCACCCGATCGCGGGCGCGGATCAGGAACTCGATGAGGTCGAAGACCTGCGGCTCGACGGCCACCAGAGCATCGCCGCGGCGCAGCTCACGGCGCTCGGAATCGAGGGTCAAGTCGTTGAAATGGTAAGTCAAATCGAAGAGTCCGGCGGCCGGCGGCTGAGTTCGTGGCGGAACCTAGCACAGGCTGGGTGGAGCCAAAATCACGACGCTCTGAAGGACAAATCCACGTCCTCTGAAAGCGGACGGGGGCGGTCTCTGCAATATTCAATCCCGACACCAGACTTAAGGAGATCGCCATGTCGCAGTCCATCAATCAGCAGCGCCGCCGCTTCCTTGGCATCGCCGGCGGGATCCTTGCCGCTTCCCGGTTCGGGTTTGTCGGTTCCGCTCAGGCTCAGTCCAAGCCGGCGCTGCCTGCGATCAAGGCCGGCGCCCACACCACGATCGGTCCGGTCAAACAGATCAATGCCGGCGTGCTTAATACCGGCTATGTCGAGATGGGTCCTGCGTCCGGTCCCGCAGTGATCCTGCTGCACGGCTGGCCCTACGACATCCACAGCTATGCCGACGTCGCGCCGGCGCTGGCCGAGGCCGGCTACCGCGTGATCGTGCCGCATCTGCGCGGCTATGGCACCACGCGCTTCCTCTCCAGCGACACCATGCGCAGCGGCCAGCCGGTCGCGGTCTCAGCCGACATCATCGCGCTGATGGACGCGTTGAAGATCGAGAAGGCCGTGCTCGGCGGCTATGATTGGGGCGCGCGCACCGCCAACATCATGGCGGTGCTCTGGCCCGAGCGCTGTAAAGCCATGGTCTCGGTGAGCGGCTATCTGATCGGCAGCCAGGCGGCCGGCAAGATGCCGCTGCCGCCGAAGGCCGAGCTGCAATGGTGGTACCAGTTCTATTTCGCGACCGAGCGCGGCCGCGAGGGCTATGCCAAGAACCGGCACGATTTCAACAAGCTGATCTGGCAGCTGGCGTCGCCGCAGTGGAAGTTCGACGACGCCACCTACGACCGCAGCGCGGCGGCCTTCGAGAATCCTGATCACGTCGATATCGTGATCCACAATTACCGCTGGCGGCTTGGTCTCGCCGAGGGCGAGGCGAAGTACGACGCGTTCGAGAAGACGCTCGCCCAGGCGCCCGTCATCGCGATCCCGACCATTACGATGGAAGGCGATGCCAACGGCGCGCCGCATCCGGAGCCCGCGGCCTATGCCAAGAAATTCTCCGGCCACTATGAGCATCGGCTTCTGACCGGCGGCATCGGCCACAATCTGCCGCAGGAGGCGCCGCAGGCCTTCGTCCAGGCCATCATCGACGTCAGCAAGGTCTGAGACGGAGCGGATCGGGGATCATGAGACAAATTGTGAAATGGGCAGCTGCCGCGACCGCAGCAGCCTGCATCAGCGCGTCATTGCCGTTCGCCGTCGGGCATGCCGATGATGCTGCACCGGCATCGCCGATCTTCGGCGTGAAAATCCCTGACGGCTATCGCGACTGGAAGCTGATCGCGGTCGGCGAGGAGACCGGGCTCGATGAGCTTCGCAGCGTGCTCGGCAACGCCACCGCCGTGAAGGCCTATCAGGACGGCGCCGCGCGTTTCCCCGACGGCACCGTGCTGGTCAAGCTGGCCTGGAAGCGCAAGCCCGTTGATGGCCTCAACGGCGCCTTCATCGCGGGGCCGGCGACCACGGTGCAGGTCATGGTCAAGGACGCGGCCAAATATGCATCGACCGGAGGCTGGGGGTTCGGCCGCTTCGTCGACGGCAAGCCGGTCGATGCCGCTCAGCACGAGACCTGTTTCGCCTGCCACGAGGCCCATGCCAGCGATCACGATTTCGTCTTCACGCACTATGCGCATTGAATGCCGGCAATATCGGTGTGGAGACCTGATGGCTCCGATCTGGCGCCGGGATTGCCGCGAGGCTAATTTCCCGCCGCAATCGCATGCGGGGAACGGCATTGACCATCACCATCTACGGCATCAAGAACTGCGACACCATGAAGAAGGCGCGGGCCTGGCTCGACGATCACGACGTCGCCTACGACTTCCACGACTACAAGACCGCCGGGATCGCCAAGGATAAGCTCAAGCAGTGGAGCGACGAGGTCGGCTGGGAGACACTGCTCAATCGCGCCGGCACCACCTTCAAGAAGCTGCCCGATGCCGACAAGGAAGGCTTGAACGAGCGCAAGGCGCTGGCGCTGATGGCCGAGCAGCCCTCGATGATCAAGCGCCCGGTGCTCGATCTCGGGGGCAAGCGCGTGGTCGGCTTCAAGCCGGACATCTACGCCAAGGAAGTGCCGGCGAAGGCGCGCAAGAAGGGCTAAGGCGCTTCCAGCGATGCCGCGACCGCTTCGCGAGAAGTGACGAGTCTAGATCAGCTCGACTGAATCCTGACTTGCCGGACGATCCGCGGGCACGGACCTGCGGTCGATCACCGCCCTGATGGTGACGACCGGGACCGACTTCGCCTTCACGCCCATCAGATTGTGCAGCCGAAAGCCGCCTTCGATGCTGATCGCCTTGTAGGAGCCGATGATGTGCTCGACGGTGTCGCCGCGTCCGAACGGCAGCAGCAGCCGCTCATAGGACACGTCCTTGCCGTCGGCGTCCGTGACCTCCGCAACCGTATAGGTTGGACGCTTGAGCGCGAGGCAAGCACGATATGACAGGATCACTCCTGCGTAGCGCTCGGGTCCGATCGCATCGTCAAGAAAGCGGTTGGTGCGCAGCGGCGGCTCGATGTGCTCGTTGCCATAGGCCGTCGTCAGCCTTGCGCCTTCCTGCGTAATCAGGAAACGTGCCGCCTCGCCACTGCCGACCACGTCAAAGCTCATCATGTCGGCGCGCTCGTCGGCGGTGCCCTCGGTATGGAAGTCGCACAACAGAGGAAGCGCGTCCGGCAGGCGCAGCCCGCGCAGCCAGGCGTTCAGCAGCACCCGCTGCGTGATCGATTTGACCATCGATGGATCGGCGCTTCGGAATTGCATCGGCTAGCCGAATTCAGGCACATCCCCGGACGGGATGCGGCCAGGGACAAGTTCATCGATCTGCGGGATGGTTTGGCTGCGGGCATAAAGTCGCAGCCACGTGCCGAGGAAATCACGTTGCGGGATCGATTTGACGACCGAAGAATTGGCGCGCTTGAAATGCAAGGCTCTAGCCGTTCATCATGCAATGGCCGGAGCTTCGGCGAGAGGCGCAAATATTCTATGAAAGTGGGAGTCCGGAGCAAAACACCGTTAACGACCGCTTTCCCGAGGCGCAAAGCGCACGGAAATGCCATTCGACTAAGGATCAACCGGAACCGGTCACGCTGATGCCGCACTGCACAGCTTTCCACCTTGCGTAACTGCCGCAGATGACGGCATATTCCGGCCCGGAGGCGACGGGCCCCGGACGGTTTCCAAGACGGATCGGACGCCTGTCGGACACGAAAAAAGCTGGCCACGCGGGCGAGGGGCTTCGCAGCGATGGCGTATGGGGGAATCTATTTGGCCGATGAGTTCATCCTCGAAACCAGCGGATTGACCAAGGAATTCGCGGGTTTCTTCGCCGTTCGCGACGTCGCGTTGAAAGTGCGTCGGGGCAGTATCCATGCGTTGATCGGGCCGAACGGCGCCGGCAAGACGACCTGTTTCAATCTGCTGACCAAATTCCTGAAGCCGTCGGCAGGCCAGATTCGCTACAAGGGCCACGACATCACCGCGATGCCGCCGGCCGACGTGGCGCGCCTCGGGCTGGTCCGTTCGTTTCAGATTTCGGCGGTATTTCCGCATCTGACCGCGCTCGAGAACGTTCGCGTGGCGCTGCAGCGGCAGCACGGTTCGTCGTTCGATTTCTGGCGCTCGAAAAGCGTGCTCGACCGCTTCAATCCGCGCGCCCACGAGCTCCTGAACGACGTCGGCTTGAGCGAATTCGCCAATACGCCGGCGGTCGAGATGCCGTACGGCCGCAAGCGCGCACTTGAAATTGCAACGACGCTCGCGCTCGACCCCGAGATGATGCTGCTCGACGAGCCGATGGCCGGCATGGGCCACGAGGACATCGACAAGATCGCGGCGCTGATCAAGCGGATCTCCGCGAAATACACCATCCTGATGGTCGAACATAACCTCTCGGTGGTGGCCAACCTCTCCGACATCATCACCGTGCTGACGCGCGGGCAGGTGCTGGCGGAGGGCAACTACGCCGACCTCTCCAAGGACGAGCGCGTGAAGGAAGCCTATCTGGGAGCGGGTCATGGCTGAGGCAAAACTGGCGGAGAAGCCCGTCGCTGCGGCCGGCGCCGACGTGCTGACGGTCAAGGATCTGCAGGCCTGGTACGGCGAATCCCACATCCTTCACGGCATCAATTTCAACGTGAAGGCCGGCGAGGTGGTGACGCTGCTCGGCCGCAACGGCGCCGGCAAGACCACCACGTTGAAGTCGGTGATGGGCGTCATCAACAAGCGCTCCGGCTCGATCCGCTTCGACAATCAGGAAATCATCCGCGCTACCTCGGACAGGATCGCGCGGCTCGGCATCGCATTCTGTCCCGAGGAGCGCGGCATTTTCGCCAGCCTCGACGTGCGCGAGAACCTGCTGCTGCCGCCGGTGGTGCGGCCGGGCGGCCTGCCGCTCGACCAGATCTTCACGCTGTTTCCCAACCTGAAGGAGCGCCTCACCAGCCAGGGCACCAAGCTCTCGGGCGGCGAGCAGCAGATGCTGGCGATTGCGCGCATCCTGCGCACCGGCGCGCGCTTCCTGATGCTGGACGAGCCGACCGAAGGGTTGGCGCCGGTCATCATCCAGCAGATCGGGCACACCATTGCGCGCCTGAAGTCGCAGGGATTCACGATCCTGTTGGTCGAGCAGAATTTCCGTTTCGCCTCGACCGTTGCGGACCGCTATTACATTGTCGAGCACGGCAAGGTGATCGACGGCTTCGCGAATTCGGAGCTGTCGGCCAACATGGACAAGCTCCATACCTATCTCGGCGTCTGATATCGCCAGAACCAGAAAATTTAGGACGAGGGAATACGACATGAAGAACAAGATTTCGGCGCTCTTGCTCGGCACCGCGATGGTGCTGTCCGCCGCAAGCGTCGCCTCCGCCCAGGAAAAGCTCGACAAGACGGTCAAGATCGGCGCGCTGTCGGACCAGTCCGGCCTCTACGCGGATCTCGCCGGCCCCGGCTCGACGCTGGCGGCGCAGATGGCGATCGAGGACTCCGGCCTCAAGGCCAAGGGCTGGACCATCGACCTGATCTCCGGCGATCACCAGAACAAGCCCGATATCGGCACCACCATCGCCCGCCAGTGGTTCGACGTCGACAAGGTCGACACCATCGTCGACGTGCCGAATTCCGGCGTCGCGCTCGCGGTCAACAACGTCGTGAAGGAAAAGAACGGCGTCTACATCAATTCGGGCGCCGCCACCTCGGATCTCACCAACGCGCAGTGCTCGCCGAATACCGTGCACTGGACCTACGACACCTACATGCTCGCCCACGCCACCGGCCAGGCGCTGGTGAAGGCGGGCGGGGACACCTGGTTCTTCCTCACCGCGGATTACGCGTTCGGCGCCGCGCTCGAGCGCGACACCACATCCGTCGTCACCGCCAATGGCGGCAAGGTGGTCGGCGGCGTCAAGCATCCGCTCAACACCGCTGACTTCTCCTCCTTCCTGCTGCAGGCGCAGGCCTCCAAGGCCAAGATCATCGGTCTCGCCAATGCCGGCGGCGACACCACCAACTCGATCAAGCAGGCGGCCGAGTTCGGCATCGTCAAGGGCGGCCAGAAGCTCGCGGCGCTGCTGCTGTTCCTCACCGACGTCAAGGCGATCGGGCTCGAGACTGCGCAGGGCCTCAACTTCACCGAGACGTTCTACTGGGACCTCAACGACAAGACCCGCGCCTTCTCCAAGCGCTTCTCGGAGCGGATGAAGAACAGCGCGCCGCCGACCATGGTGCAGGCCGGCGTCTATGCGGGCCTCATGCATTACTTCAAGGCGCTGGAAGCGCTCGGCGGCAATCCGCATGACGGCGCCAAGGTGGTCGCGAAGATGAAGACGATCCCGACCGACGATCCGCTGTTCGGCAAGGGCGAGGTCGAGCCCAACGGCCGCGTCACCCACGACGCCTACCTGTTCGAAGTGAAGAAGCCTTCGGAGTCCAAGGGACCGTGGGACTTCTACAAGCTGGTCGGCACCGTGCCGGGCAACCAGGCCTTCACGCCGCTCGACAAGAGCGCCTGCGCGCTTCTGAAGAAGTGACGATCATGCCCGCCGGCCATGCGCGTGGCCGGCGGGCTTCATCTATCTAGCGAAAGCTCATTCGATGCAGGCTCTCTACGCACAGCTTCTGGTGGGACTGATCAACGGCTCGTTCTACGCGCTGCTCAGTCTGGGGCTCGCCGTCATCTTCGGCATGCTCAACATCATCAATTTCGCGCATGGCGCGCTCTACATGATGGGCGCCTTCGTGGCGTATTTCCTGCTCAACCTGGGCGGCATCAATTACTGGTGGGCGCTGATCATCGCACCCGTCGTGGTCGGCATCTTCGGCATGATCCTCGAGCGGACGATGCTGCAATGGCTGACCGGCCTCGATCATCTCTACGGATTGCTGCTGACCTTCGGCATCGCGCTGATCGTGCAGGGCGTGTTCCAGAACTATTTCGGCTCCTCGGGCCTGCCTTACTCGATCCCCGATCAGCTCAAGGGCGGCGTCAATCTCGGCTTCATGTTCCTGCCGATCTATCGTGGCTGGGTCGTCATCTTCTCGCTCGTGGTGTGCCTTGCGACCTGGTTCCTGATCGAGAAGACGCAGCTCGGCGCCTACCTGCGCGCCGCGACCGAGAACCCGACGCTGGTGCGCGCGTTCGGCATCAACGTGCCGCGCATGATCACGCTGACCTACGGGCTCGGCGTCGGTCTTGCCGCGCTTGCCGGCGTGCTGTCGGCGCCGATCAACCAGGTCCGTCCGCTGATGGGCGCCGATCTCATCATTGTGGTGTTCGCGGTGGTCGTGATCGGCGGCATGGGCTCGATCATGGGCTCGATCATCACCGGCTTCGCGCTAGGCGTGATCGAGGGACTGACCAAGTATTTTTATCCCGAGGCCTCCAACACCGTGGTGTTTGTCCTGATGGTGGTGGTGTTGCTGGTGAAGCCAACGGGACTGACGGGACGGGCGGCTTGATATGTCAGCATTGACCGACGATACACTTCCGATCACGCCGCGCGCGATGCGCGACGAGATGATCGTATTCGCCGCGATGGCGCTGCTGCTGGCGATCGTGCCGTGGACGGGGATCTATCCGTTCTTCGTCATGCAGGCGCTGTGCTTCGCGCTGCTCGCCTGCGCCTTCAACCTCCTGATCGGCTATGGCGGCCTGCTGTCGTTCGGCCACGCGATGTTCCTCGGCACCGCCGGCTACGTCTCGGCCCACGCGCTGAAGGTGTGGGGGCTGACGCCGGAGCTCGGCATCCTGGTCGGCACCGCGGCCGCGGCCTTGCTCGGCCTGGTCACCGGCTACATCTCGATCAAGCGGCAGGGCATCTATTTCTCGATGATCACGCTGGCGCTGTCGCAGCTGCTTTACTTCCTCTATTTGCAGGCGCCGTTCACCCATGGTGAAGACGGCATCCAGGGCATTCCGCAAGGCCACCTGCTCGGCATCTTCGATCTCTCGAAGCCGCTGGTGCTTTACTATGTCGTGCTGGTCGGCTTCCTCGCCGGGTTCCTGCTGATCTACCGCACCATCAACTCGCCGTTCGGCGAGGTGCTGAAGTCGATCCGCGAAAACGAGCCGCGGGCGATTTCGCTTGGCTACAAGACCGACCAGTACAAGCTGCTCGCCTTCATCCTGTCGGGCACGCTGGCGGGCTTTGCCGGCTCGCTGAAGGTGTTCGTGGCGCAGAATGCCTCGCTCACCGACGTGCACTGGTCGATGTCCGGTGAAATCGTGCTCATGACGCTGGTCGGCGGTCTCGGCACCATCTTCGGCCCGGTGGTCGGCGCCTTCGTGATCATCGCCATGCAGCAATATCTCGCCGGTTTCGGCCAGTGGGTGACGGTGATCCAGGGCGTGATCTTCGTGGCCTGCGTGCTGCTGTTCCGGCGTGGCCTGGTCGGTGAGCTGGCCCATTTGTTGCGGCGGTCGCTGTAGGGCAGGTCCCGGCGACTTTCGGCCGACATAGCGGTGGACGACCGCCCGCTCGGGCGGTCGACCCCGATGCTTTCCCCGCCAGATGCTCTATGACAGTTCTGTGACAGTCGCTAAAAGGGCTGTCCCGGAATGATGGAACTGAGACATGCTGCGCTGGTTTCGCGCCTTCCTGCCCAAGGAAGAGCGGTTTTTCGACCTGTTCGCCCGACACGCCCGGACCTCCGTGCAATGCGCATTGGCGTTGCAGGACATGCTGAAGGGCGGGGAGGAGACTCCGGTCTTTTGCCAGCGCGTCAATCAGTTCGAGAACGACGCCGATAGCGTCACCCGCGAGGTCCTGACCGCGGTTCGCCGCACCTTCATCACCCCGTTCGATCGTGGCGATATCAAGAACCTGATCACCTCGATGGACGACGCGGTCGACCAGATGCAGGCGACCGCAAAGGCGGTCATGCTGTTCGAGGTGCGCGAGTTCGAGCCGCCGATGCGCGAGATGGGCGGCCTGATCGTCGAATGCGCCAATCTGGTCGGCCGCGCGCTGCCCCTGTTGCAGTCGATCGGCCACAACGTCTCGATGCTGACCCAGATCACCGAGGAACTGACCAAGCTCGAGGGCCGGGTCGACGATCTCCAGGATATCGGGCTCAAGGAGCTGTTCCTGAAGCACCGCGACGCCAACACGATGGACTACATCGTCGGCGCGGAGATCTACGACCATCTCGAGAAAGTGGCCGACCGTTTCGACGACGTGGCGAACGAGATCAACTCGATCGTGATCGAGCAAGTCTGAGCATGATCCGGAAAAGTGTGATGCGGTTTTCCCTGCGACAAACACGAAGCGTTTGCGCGGCGATCATGCTCAACAAAGCACAATAGGGCAGGGCCATCACGTGGACGCCACGCTGGGTCTTCCGATTCTGACCATCCTGATCGCGGTCGCGCTGCTGTTCGACTTCCTGAACGGCCTGCACGATGCCGCGAACTCGATCGCGACCATCGTCTCGACCCGCGTGCTGCGGCCGCAATATGCGGTGGTCTGGGCGGCGTTCTTCAACTTCGTCGCGTTCCTCGTGTTCGGCCTGCACGTTGCCAACACGATCGGCACCGGGATCATCGAGCCGTCGGTGGTGGATGCGACCGTGATCTTCGCAGCATTGGTCGGCGCGATCGTCTGGAACGTGATCACCTGGGCGCTGGGCATTCCGTCGTCGAGCTCGCACGCGCTGATCGGCGGCCTGGTCGGCGCCGGCATGGCGAAGGCGGGGATTTCGGCGGCGGTGTGGAGCGGGCTCTCCAAGACCTTGCTCGCGATCGTGCTGTCGCCGCTGGTCGGCTTCCTGCTGGCGCTGGTGCTGGTCGCGATCGTGTCCTGGCTCTCGGTGCGCTCGACGCCGTTCGCGGTCGATCGCGCATTCCGCATCCTGCAATTCGCCTCGGCGTCGCTCTATTCGCTCGGCCATGGCGGCAACGACGCGCAAAAGACCATGGGCATCATCGCCGTGCTGCTCTATTCGCAGGGCCATCTCGGCGACACCTTCGAAATTCCGTTCTGGGTGGTGCTGGCCTGCCAGGGCGCGATGGCGCTGGGTACCCTGATGGGCGGCTGGCGGATCGTCCGCACCATGGGGCTGCGGATCACCAAGCTGACGCCGATGCAGGGTTTCTGCGCCGAAACCGGCGGCGCCGTGACGCTGTTCATGGCGACCTATCTCGGGGTTCCCGTATCGACCACGCACACCATCACGGGCGCCATCGTCGGCGTCGGCGCCGCACGGCGGCTTTCCGCCGTGCGCTGGAATGTGGCGAGCTCGATCGTCTACGCCTGGGTGATCACGATCCCGGCGTCGGCCGCGGTCGCAGCCGCGAGCTATTGGGCGGTGCAGATTCTGAAGTAGCGTTTTCGAGCGAAGTGGAAGCCGGTTCGCGTTAAGAAAACGCGTCCCAAAAAGGAGTAATCAGCCGACCAGCTTCAGCCCGACGATGCCGGCAACGATCAGTCCGATGCTGGCAAGCCGCATCGCGGTCGCGGGTTCGCCGAGCAGGATGATGCCGAGCGCCGCGGTGCCGACCGCGCCGATCCCGGTCCAGACCGCATAGGCGGTTCCAATCGGCAGCGTCTTGAGCGCGAGGCCGAGCAGGATCACGCTGCCGGCCATCGCCGCCAGCGTCAGCACCGACGGCACCAGCCGCGCGAAACCTTCGGTATATTTCAGCCCGATCGCCCAGCCGATCTCGAGCAGGCCAGCGGTGAACAGAATGGTCCAAGCCATCACGAACCCTCCAGATAAGGCAGGGTCGTCCCCGCGAATGGTATGGTGAGGAGAAGGTCGTCCTTCCGGTGCCCATATGGGGATGGTGCGGGCGTTCCGCATTGCGACAAAACGCCCTTGATTGCGCCCGTTTTCCCTGCCAAATGCCCCGCCATGTCCGACATTTCAGTTTCAGCCGAATCGCCGTCCCGCTCGCCGCTTTCAGAGGAAGTGGCGCGACGGCGTACCTTCGCGATCATCTCGCACCCGGACGCCGGCAAGACCACGCTGACGGAAAAGCTGCTGCTGTTCGGGGGCGCCATCAATCTCGCGGGCCAGGTCAAGGCCAAGGGCGAGCGGCGCAACACGCGCTCGGACTGGATGAAGATCGAGCGCGAGCGCGGCATCTCGGTCGTCACCTCGGTGATGACCTTCGAGTTCAACGACCTCGTGTTCAACCTCTTGGACACGCCGGGCCACGAGGACTTTTCGGAAGATACCTATCGCACGCTGACCGCGGTCGATTCCGCTGTGATGGTGATCGACGCGGCGAAAGGCATCGAGGCGCGCACGCGAAAGCTGTTCGAGGTGTGCCGGCTGCGTGACATCCCGATCATCACCTTCATTAACAAGATGGACCGCGAGAGCCGCGACACGTTCGAGCTTCTGGACGAGATCGAGAAGACGCTGGCGCTCGACACGACGCCGATGACCTGGCCGGTCGGCCGTGGCCGCGACTTCCTCGGCACCTATGACGTCGTCAATGGCGGCGTGCGGCTACTCGAGGGCGGCGGCGCCAAGACCGGCGCCACCGAGCAGATCGACATCGCCGATCTCGGCAAGCGCAATCCCAATCTCGACGTCGCCGAGGTCAAGGACGAGCTCGCGCTGGCCTCGGAAGCCTGCAAGCCGTTCGAGCTCGCGGCGTTCCGCGAGGGCCACCTGACGCCGGTCTATTTCGGCAGCGCGCTGCGCAATTTCGGCGTCGGCGATTTGCTCGAAGGCCTCGGCAAGTTCGCGCCGGCGCCGCGCGCGCAGGACTCGGATTTGCGCAAGGTCGAGGCATCGGAGCCGCGCATGAGCGCATTCGTGTTCAAGATCCAGGCCAACATGGATCCGAACCACCGTGACCGCATCGCCTTCGCCCGGCTGTGCTCGGGCAAGCTCAGCCGCGGCATGAAGGCCAAGCTGGTACGCACCGGCAAAAACATGAGCCTGTCGAGCCCGCAGTTCTTTTTCGCGCAGGACCGCTCGGTCGCCGACGAGGCCTTTGCCGGTGACGTCGTCGGCATTCCCAACCACGGCACGCTCAGGATAGGCGACACCCTGACCGAGGGCGAGGATCTGACCTTCGTCGGCGTACCGAGCTTCGCGCCGGAAATCGTCCGCCGCGTCCGGCTGATCGACGCGATGAAGGCGAAGAAGCTGAAGGAAGCCTTGCAGCAGATGTCGGAGGAGGGCGTCGTGCAGGTGTTCCGCCCGCGCGACGGCGCGCCCGCGCTGGTCGGCGTGGTCGGCCCGCTGCAGCTCGATGTGTTGAAGGCGCGGCTCGATGCGGAATATTCGCTGCCGGTCGAGTTCGAGATCAGCGAATTTTCGCTGGCGCGCTGGATCTCGTCCGACGACCGCAAGCAGCTTGACGCCTTCATCTCCGCCAACAATTCCGGCATCGCCGACGACGTCGACGGCGATCCCGTGTTCATGGCCAAGAACGAGTTCTATCTTGGCTACACCCGCGAGCGCGCCGAGGGCATCACCTTCTCCAACGTCAAGGACGTGAAGAAGAAGGCGTAGTGGCGCTCGCTCCGGTGTCGTCCCCCGGGAAGGCGGGGGACCCGGTACGCCGCGGCTTCTCCGTTACTCGCTACGGTTCTCGGCGGGGAGGTGACTGCCGAAAAAGTCGATGAGGCTCTGCGGTGCGTTGGCGCCGTAGCACAACTCGAGGAGCTCCTCCGCATCAGCCGCTTCGGACGCGCTGCGGGGAAACAGGTCCTCTTCATAGGCGGCGAGCGCGGCCTCGACGTCACCTGGGTTGGCAGCGATCGCCGCGCCGAGTTCGGCACCGTCGTACATTGCGAGATTGGCGCCTTCACCCGATGGAACCATCAGATGCGCTGCATCGCCGAGCAGCGTGACGCCGGGCACGTGGTCCCATTGATGTGCGACCGGAAGCGCATGGATGAGGCGCAGCACCGGCGCCGTCTCGCCATCGGTGATCAGCGCGGTCAGCGCCCGGGCCCAGCCATCGAATTCCTCGGCGACGCGGGCGAGGGCGCTCGCAGGGTTGGAGAAGTCGAGGTTGGCAAACCATTCCTCAGGCTTGGTCAGCGCCACATAGGTGTGCAGCACGCCGTTCGGCTCACGATGCGCGGCGATGCCCTTTCCCGGCGCCAGCGCGAACATCGCGCCGCCGCCAACCGCTTCCGCGCTCGCTCGGTGACGGACATCGGCGTCGAACAGATATGTCTCGATGAACGAAGTGCCGACATAAGTCGGCTTGTGTGCGGAGAGAAGCGATCGCACGCGCGACCAGGCACCGTCGGCGCCGACCAGAAGCTCAGTCGTCACCGTCATGCCGTCGGCAAAGCTCAATAGGTGCCTTCCACCGCCGAGCGGAGTGGGCGCAGTGACCTTAGATCCCCAATGCACCGTGCCCTCGGGCAGCGAGTTGAGCAGGATCCGACGTAGCTCGCCTCGGGGTACCTCGGGGCGCCCGCCCGTGCCGTCATCCGGATGATGCAGCAGGACATTGCCTTGGGTATCGAGCGCGCGGGTTTCCTGGCCGCCGGGGTGGATCAGCTCGCGGAACTCCTCAAAGAGGCCTGCGGCCTTCAGCGCGCGTTGGCCGTTGTGCTCATGGATATCGAGCATGCCGCCCTGCGTTCGTGCCTCTGCGGAGGCTTCCGCTTCGTAGACGATCGCTGCGATCCCGTGGACATGGAGGACGCGGGCAAGCGTCAGGCCGCCGAGGCCGGCACCGACGATCGTGACGGGAGATTTCATGCGGAGTCCTTCCGGGCTGAGAGTTATGGAACGTCGTTCCAATACTTGGAATGCCGTTCCAGACGTGTCAAGGTTCGGCATGGTCAAGAAGGCGCGCAGCAGCCAGCGACGCGAGGACTCGCTCTCGCGGGATCGCATCATCGAGGCTTCGATCGAACTCCTGGACGAAAGCGGCGAGGACGGTCTGACGTTCCGTGCCCTGTCCGAACGGCTCGCGACCGGTCCCGGCGCGATCTACTGGCATATCGCCAACAAGAGTGATCTGCTGGTCGCCGCCTGCGATGCCATTGTCGCGCGCATGGTCGATGAGCACGTGGTCGGCGGATCGCCGAAGGCCACCATTCGCGCCCTTGCGCTCGGCATGTTCGACGCAATGGAGGCGCATGCGTGGGTCGGGACAGCGCTGATCCGTGCTGCCGGGCAGTTGCCGACCGTGCGCGTTCTGGAATGCATCGGCCAGCAGGTTCGCGCGCTTGGCGTGGCTGCCGACACGCAGTGGACGATCGTCTCGGTCCTGCTGAACTACATCCTTGGCGTCGGTGGCCAGAACGCAGCCAACGCGCAGTTCGCGCGGACGCATGGCCTGGACCGATCGAGCTTCCTGGATGCGGTGGCGACCGACTGGTCCGCGCTCGACGCAAGCGACTACCCGTTTGCACGCAGCGTGGCCGGCGCGATGCGGGACCACGACGACCGTGTCGACTATCTCGCCGGCATCGATCTCATCCTCGCCGGTATCAAGGGGACACGAACCGGCCGAACCTAGGTTTTAGTATTGACAAGCGCGAGGAATTGAACGCCGCCCCGCTTGATGCGGTCCGGCCGCGGACCCATTTTCTCCGGAGTGCAATCCGGGTCCGCCTGCATGCTCCGACGCGTCGCCATCTGCCTCGCTTTTGCCGTGCCGGCCTTTGCGCTCGCGAGCGCGGCCTCTGCGCAGCAGCGGCAACAAATCAACCCGGCGCCCTTCGCACACACGCCTTGCAGCGTGCTCGACGAAGGGCCTTGCATCCCGTCCTATTGCAGCGTGTTCAACCACGGGCCATGCCTGCCCGAGATGGATTATCCGTACGGCGAAAATCTCCAGCTCACGATCCTGACCGTGCCACCGCAGGATCAGGCCGAGAAGTACCGCAAGCCGGATCATGATCTCAATACCATCGGCGATCTGTTCGCCGCGCTGCGCGCCTGCTGGGCGCCGCCACCGCCGGACGACGCGCGCGCGGGCATGCAGATGTCGGTGCGATTCAGCTTCAAACGATCGGGCGAGATGATCGGCGCGCCGCGCCTGACGTTTTCGACGCGGGGCATCCCGGCCGACACCCGCACCACCTACCTCAATGCGATCAACGCCTCGCTGGATGCCTGCCTGCCGCTGAAATTCACCGGCGGATTGGGCGGCGCGCTGGCCGGCCGGCCGATCATGATCCGCTATGTCGACAACCGGGAGCTGGCCAAATCGGCCGGCAAGCCGTGAGACACATCATTCCGGGGCGCGCTGCAAGCGCGAACCCGGAATCCCGGGATTGGCTTGCGCGCCCGGCAACCTCGAGATTCCGGGTCCGGCCCTGCGGGCCATCCCGGAATGACGGAGTCGTGGCGTGACGCATTGCCACCCGCCCGGCGAAGGTGATACGCGAAGGCATTAGTTCGATCAGGGGAGGAACATCGTGGGACTGCTCGTCATGATCCTGGGTCTCGTGCTGTTCCTCGGCGTCCATGTGCTGTCAAGCCTGCGCGAGATGCGCGCCGGCCTGATCAAGGCGATGGGCGAGGGCGGCTACAAGATCGCCTATTCGCTCGCCTCCGCGGCCGGGCTCGTGCTGATCATCTGGGGCTTTGCGCATTATCGCGCGAGCGGATGGATCGACGTCTGGACCCCGCCGACGGCGCTCAAGCACATCACGGTCGCGCTGATGCTGCCCGCCGTCATCCTCGTCGTCGCCTCCTATATCCGCGGCCGCATCTACACCACGCTGAAGCATCCGATGCTCGCCGGCGTGAAGCTGTGGGCGTTCGCGCATCTGCTCGCCAACGGCGACCTCGGCTCGATCATCCTGTTCGGCTCGTTTCTCGGCTGGGCGGTCTATGACCGCATCTCGCTGAAGCGCCGCACGGATGCTGGCGCGCCGCCGATTCCGGTGGGCGGCCCAACCAACGACCTGATCGCGATCGCGGTCGGTGTCATCGTCTATCTGGCGCTGGCGTTTGCGTTCCACCCGGTCGTGATCGGCGTGCCTGTCATGGGAGCCTGACTATGTCTGTTCAATCCGCCATCAAGCGCAAGACCGCGCCCGATCTGCGCGCCCGCAAGAACGGCGAGCCGATCGTGATGCTGACGTCCTATCATGCGCACACCGCGGCGCTGGTCGACCGTCATTGCGACGCCATCCTGGTCGGCGATTCCCTCGGCAACGTCATGCATGGCTTCGAGACCACCGTGCCGGTCACGCTCGACATGATGATCCTGCAAGGCCGCGCGGTGATGCGCGGCTCGCAAGCTGCGCTCGTCGTGGTGGACATGCCGTTCGGCTCCTATGAGGGTTCGAAGGAGCAGGCGTTTCAATCCGCGGTGCGGATCATGAAGGAGACGCTGTGCGGCGCGGTCAAGCTCGAGGGCGGCGCGCGGATGGCGGAGACGGTGGCGTTCCTGTCCGAGCGCGGCATTCCGGTGATGGGCCATATCGGTCTGACGCCGCAGTCGATCAACACGCTTGGCTCGTTCCGCGCGCAGGGCCGCGAGGAAGAGAACTGGGCGCCGATCGAGAACGACGCCAGGGCGATCGCGGAGGCGGGCGCGTTCTCGATCGTGGTCGAGGCGGTCGCCGAGCCGCTGGCGCGCAAGATCACGCAGTCGATCGCCGTGCCGACCATCGGCATCGGCGCCAGCGCTGCCTGCGACGGCCAGGTGCTGGTGCTGGAGGACATGCTCGGCCTGTCGCCGCGGGCGCCGAAATTCGTGCGCCGCTACGGCAATCTCGGGCCGATGATCGAGGAGGCGATCGCCGGCTATGCGCGCGACGTGAAGAGCCGCGCCTTCCCGGGGCCGGAGCACGTCTACGGCATGAAGAAGAGCTGACCGGGCGCGCATGGACTGGTCGCAGCACGCAATTCCGCCGATGCGGCTCGAGCCGCGGTTCGGCGACCGCGTCGTGCCGGCTTTCCCGGAGCGGCCCGGCAGCCTTTGGGCGATGATCGCGGACGCCGTTGCGCAGAACGGCGACGGCGAGGCGCTGGTCTGCGGCGCGACGCGCCTGAGCTGGCGCGAGGTCGCGGAGAAATCGGCCAAGGTCGCGGCGGGCTTTGCAAGACTCGGCCTTGCGCCCGGCGACCGCGTCGCGATCCTGCTCGGCAACCGCATCGAGTTCGTGCTGACGATGTTCGCCGCCGCGCATGCCGGGTTGGTCACGGTGCTGCTCTCGACGCGCCAGCAGAAGCCCGAGATCGCCTATGTGCTGAACGATTGCGGCGCGACGCTGCTGGTCCATGAGGCCACGCTTGCCGACCGCATCCCTGATGCGGCCGACGTTCCCGGCCTCAAGCATCGCATCTCGGTCAGCGATGACGGCGCATCGCAATTCGCTGGTCTCGCCGACAACGCTGCGGCCCAGGCGCCGGCACAGGTGAGGGAAGAGGACACCGCGATGATCCTCTACACCTCGGGCACCACGGGCCGGCCGAAGGGCGCCATGCTCGCCCATTGCAACATCATCCACTCCTCGATGGTGTTCGTGTCGTGCCTGAAGCTGACCAAGTCGGATCGCTCGATCGCCGCGGTGCCGCTCGCGCATGTTACCGGCGCGGTCGCCAACATCACCACCATGGCACGCTGCGCCGGCGCGCTGATCATCATGCCGGAGTTCAAGGCCTCGGAATATCTGAAGGTCGCGGCGCGCGAGCGCGTCAGCTACACGGTGATGGTGCCGGCGATGTACAATCTCTGCCTGATGCAGCCGGACTTCGACAGCTACGATCTGTCGAGCTGGCGGATCGGCGGCTTCGGCGGCGCGCCGATGCCGGTCGCGACCATCGAAAAACTCGACGCCAAGATTCCCGGGCTGAAGCTTGCGAATTGCTACGGCGCGACCGAGACCACGTCGCCCTCGACGCTGATGCCGGGCGAACTGACCGCCGCCCATATCGACAGCGTCGGCCTGCCGTGCCCCGGCGCCGAGATCATCGTGATGGGCGCTGACGGCCGCGAACTGCCGCGCGGCGAGATCGGCGAGCTCTGGATCCGCAGCGCCTCGGTCATCAAGGGCTACTGGAACAATCCGAAGGCGACCGTGGAGAGTTTCACCGCCGGCTTCTGGCATTCCGGCGATCTCGGTTCGATCGACGCGGCAAACTTCGTCCACGTGTTCGATCGCCAGAAGGACATGATCAATCGCGGCGGCCTGAAGATCTATTCCGCCGAGGTCGAGTCTGTCCTGGCCGGCCATCCCGCCGTGGTCGAGAGCGCGATCATCGCCAAGCCGTGCCCGGTGCTCGGCGAGCGCGTGCACGCCGTGATCGTGACCCGCACGGACGTGAATGCGGAGAGCCTGCGCGCCTGGTGCGCCGAGCGGCTCTCCGACTACAAGGTGCCGGAGACCATGGCGCTGACATCAGAGCCGCTGCCGCGCAACGCCAACGGCAAGGTGATCAAGCGCCAGATCAGGGAGAGCCTGTCCGCGATAGGCACCTAGCGAGGCGTGGACGTACCATCCGCGAATTCGGTCGACCTCTCCCGCTTGCGGGGGTCGAGACGAGCGAAGCTCGCTCTTAGGTCGGCACGTGCAGCGCGGGCTGGGGGCCTGTTGCGGCAAGTCGCAAACGTCCCCCGTTAACGCTTTGATCCGCCTCGCTTTGCCTTGCCTCCGCCACACCATTAGGGTAACGCCGCCGCGATGTGGGGATCGGGTAGGGCTGGGCCCCACCGATAGCAGCGGTCCCGAGGGGATGGGATAGCCTTAAGTGTCTGAATTATTTGACGAAGTCGACGAGGAAGTCCGTCGCGATCAGCTCAAGAAGCTGTGGGACAAGTACTCGCTCTTTATCATCGCCCTGGCGATCCTGATCGTTGCGGGCGTCGGTGGCTGGCGCGGCTACCAGTATCTTGAGGCCAAGAAGGCCGCCGAGGCCGGTGCGGCGTTCGACCGTGCCGTCGAATTGTCCGATCAGAACAAGCACGCCGAGGCCGAGGCTGCGTTCGCCGCTCTCATCACCAAGGCACCGTCCGGCTACCGCAATCTGGCGCGGCTGCGCATGGCCGCCGAGGTCGCGACCCGCGATCAGCCGGCTGCCGCGAAGCTCTATGACGAGATCGCAGCCGACCGCAGCGTCGGCGGTCCCGAGCAGGACCTGGCGCGGATCCGCGCCGCGCAGCTCGCGATGGAAACCACCACCTATCCGAACATGCTGCAACGGCTCGAGGCCACGGCAACGGCGAAGGACTCGACGTTCCGTCACTCCGCCCGCGAGCTGCTGGCGCTGTCGGCCTGGCGCGCCAACGATGCCACCGCCGCGCGGCAGTGGCTCGACCAGATTGCCAATGACGGTGAGACGCCGCCGAGCCTGCGCTCGCGTGCCGAAGCGCTGCAGGCCTTGTTGCCGCCGGTCGCGAAGAGCTGACTTGGCGCGAAACCCGAGTTTGAGTGAGAGATCGACCATGCGCCGCTCGCAACGCCTGATCGCAGCCGCAGTTCTGACAGCGCTTTGCAGCGTGCTGGCGGGGTGCGGCGGTGGCGGCATGTCCAATTTCGATCCGAGCGACCTGCTCGACTTCCTTGACACCAAGAAGAAGCTGGCCGGCGACCGCAAGCCGGTCTTCCCCGAAGGCGTGCCCGGCCTCGAGCAGGGTGTGCCGAAGGAATTGTACAAGGGCTCGCAGCAGGAACAGCTCGATCAGCAGAACGCCGCGGCAGCCGCTGCCGCCCAGCCGGCCCCGCCGCCCGAGCCGCCGAAGGGCGCCAAGAAGCACGCCAAGGGCAGGGCGGCGCCGGCCGCGGATCAGGCGGCTGCTCCCGATGCCGCAGCCGAGGAGGGCGCGCCCGCCGCGCTGCCGCCGGAGCCGAAGCCGAAGAAGATCGTCCGCCGCCGCACCACCGCGCCGCCCGCCGACGACCAGCAGCCACAGCCCGCGGCGCCGGCCCAGCAGACCACGCAACAATCCGGCGGCGCCTTCCCCGCACCGCTACCGAGCGGCGGATTTTCACGCTAATTGCGAGCGGGATTCCACCTCGCCCCGCCTGCGGGGAGAGGTCGGAATTCAAGCACAGCTTGAATTCCGGGTGAGGGGGAGTTTCAACCCTCTCCCCGTAAGAGCGGGGAGAGGGAGAAGATGCTCCATCATTTGCTTCGACCGCTCCCCATTCCTGCTGTAGTTCTTTCCAGCACCTTGACCCGCGGACAACAGACCGCGCCTGGATGATCCATGTCTTTTACCATCGCCATTATCGGCCGGCCCAATGTCGGAAAGTCGACGCTGTTCAACCGGCTGGTCGGCCAGAAGCTCGCGCTGGTCGACGACGAGCCCGGCGTGACGCGTGACCGTCGCGAGGGCCAGGCCAGGCTCTACGACCTCGACTTCACCATCATCGACACCGCAGGTCTGGACGAAGGCGCCAAGGGCTCCCTGACGGCGCGGATGCAGGAGCAGACCGAAACCGCGATCGAGCTCGCCGACGCCCTGATGTTCGTGATCGACGCCCGCGTCGGCCTGACGCCGACCGACCGTGCCTTCGCCGACTTCGCGCGAAAAGCCAACAAGCCGGTGGTGCTGGTCGCCAACAAGGCCGAGGGCAAGCATGGCGAGATCGGCGCGATGGAATCCTACGCGCTCGGGCTCGGCGATCCCGTCCAGATCTCCGCCGAGCATGGCGAGGGCATGGGCGACCTCCACGAGGCGCTGAGCGCGCTGGTGCCGGAGACACCGGAGGAAGACGACGAGCTTGAGGATGACGAGGACATCTCGGAGGAGGAGGCCGCGCAGCGCCCGATCCGCGTTGCCATCGTCGGCCGGCCCAATGCCGGCAAGTCGACGCTGATCAACCATCTGCTCGGCGAGGAGCGGCTGCTGACCAGCCCCGAGGCCGGCACCACGCGCGATTCCATTGCGGTCGAGATCACCTGGCAGGGCCGCCAGTTCCGGGTGTTCGACACCGCTGGCCTGCGCCGTCGCTCGCGGATCGAGGAGAAGCTGGAAAAGCTCTCGGTCGCCGACGCGTTGCGCGCGGTGCGCTTTGCCGAAGTCGTCGTGATGATGATGGACGCGCAGAACAAGTTCGAGGAGCAGGATCTGCGCATCGCCGACCTGATCGAGCGCGAGGGCCGCGCCATCGTGCTCGCGGTCAACAAATGGGACCTCGTCGAGCGCAAGCCGAACCAGATCTCGCAACTGCGCACCGATGCCGACCACTGGCTGCCGCAGGTCAAGGGCGCCCCGATCGTCGCCGTCTCCGGCCTGATGGGCGAAGGCATCGACCGCCTGATGACGGCGATCCAGGAGGCTTATGCGGTCTGGAACCGGCGCTTGCCGACCTCGGCGCTCAATCGCTGGTTCGAGCAGGCGATCCAGACCAACCCGCCGCCGGCGGTCTCGGGCCGCAGGCTGAAGCTGAACTACATCACGCAAGTGAAGGCGCGCCCGCCGAGCTTCGTGCTGTTCTGCTCGCGCGCCGACGCGATCCCGCGATCCTATCTGCGCTACCTCATCAACTCGCTGCGCGAGACGTTCGATCTGCCGGGCACGCCGATCCGGATCACGCTGCGCGAGAAGGCCAATCCGTTCGCCCACAAGCGCAAACGCCCGTCGTGAGCGAAAGGTCGGAGGGCGACACGGTTGCTGTAGCGCAACCGCGCAGCGGCGCGGTGATCTTCATCTTCATCACGTTGCTGCTCGACATGCTCGCGCTCGGGATCATCATCCCGATCCTGCCCAAGCTGATCGAGGGCTTCGTCAACAACGACACCGCTAATGCGGCGCGCATCTTCGGCGTGTTCGGCTCGATCTGGGCCTTGATGCAGTTCGTCTGCTCGCCGATCCTCGGCGCGCTGTCCGATCGCTTCGGCCGCCGGCCGGTGGTGCTGCTGTCGAATTTCGGCCTCGCCGCCGACTATGTGCTGATGGCGCTGGCGCCGAACCTGATCTGGCTGTTCATCGGGCGGGCGATCTCGGGCATCACCTCGTCGAGCATCTCGACCGTGTTCGCCTATATCGCCGACGTCACCGCGCCGGAGCAGCGCGCCGCGATGTTCGGCAAGATTGGCGTCGCCTTCGGCGCCGGCTTCATCCTCGGACCGGCGCTCGGCGGCCTGCTCGGCGAGATCGATCCGCGGCTGCCGTTCTGGGCGGCGGCGGGTTTGAGCTTCGTCAACGGGCTGTATGGCCTGTTCATCCTGCCGGAATCGCTGCCCGTGGAGCGGCGCGCGCCGTTCAAATGGAAGAGCGCCAATCCGATCGGCGCGCTGCATTTCCTGCGCTCGAACCGGACGCTCGCCGGCCTGTCGCTGGCGACGTTCTTCGGCCAGCTCGCGCATGTCGTGCTGCCCTCGGTGTTCGTGCTCTACGCCACCTATCGCTATGGCTGGGACACCGGCACCGTCGGCGCGACGCTGGCGCTGGTCGGGCTCTGCGGCATGATCGTGCAGGGCGCGGCGATCGGCCCGATCGTGCAGCGCCTCGGCGAGCGCAACGCGCTGTTCCTCGGCCTCGTCTGCGGCGCCTTGGGCTTCGTGATCTTCGGCGCCGCGCCGACCGGCCAGCTGTTCTGGATCGGCATTCCCGTGATGGCGCTGTGGGGCCTCTCGGGCGCTGCGACGCAGGCGCTGACGACGCAGCTCGTCGCCGCCGATCAACAGGGCCAGTTGCAGGGCGCGACTTCAAGCGTGCAGAGCATGTCGGAATTGATCGGCCCGTTCCTGTTCACGCTGACGTTTGCGTATTTCATCGGCGATACCGTGCCGGTGAAGATGCCCGGCGCGCCGTTCTATCTGGCCGGCGCGCTGCTGCTGCTCGCGCTCGCCATCGCCTGGCGCACGACGGCGGCAAAGAGAGCGTAGGGCGGGCCGCCGACGGATCCACCACGAGACGCTCTATTCCGTCGCCGGCACCGAATGGTGCTCGTGCGTGACGCGCCACTCGCCGTCGACCTTGCGCAATCCGATCGTCAGCCTGAACTGGAACGTGGCATCAGGTGGCCCGCACCGCATCACCGCGACCGCGAAGGCCACATCATCGCCAGCCGTGATCGCGATCTCCTCGACATCGAAGGCGTAGGATGGGCGATGATACCTGAAGAACAAGTCCCACGTCTTCCGGTATTCATCCAATCCGCGTGACTGCAATGGCGGCGGAACGTCGAACATCACGATGTCCTGATCGTGATGGGCGAAGATGCCGGGATAGTCGCGTCGGCGGACGGCGTCCGTCCAGGCGTCGATGAGCGCCCTGATTTCGGTTTCCGCTTTCTGTTTCTGCTGTGTCATCGCTCGCGTGCTCCGAATGCTGGCTGATGCTTCGAGGACGAATGCGAGCGCGCCGATCCGACACGATGATGTGTCCGGCCGCACCGGGCGGATTGCGTCATATTGTCCATTGTCCATTTACAAACCATCCGGTTGGTTTGTATAAGAGCTGATACCGGATGAAGACGCGCCTCGCTCCGGGGCGCGCTGCCAGGAGCAGCATGGTGACCGACGAGGCCGTTGATATCTGCGATGAATTGACCCGCTTCAGCGCCGCGCAGGCGGCGCTGCTGACGTCGCGCGGCCTTGTCTACCTGACCGACCTGAAACTCGATGGCGGCAGGCACGGGACGATTGTCGCCGCCAGTCATGCTGAGGCGCAGGCCATCGCCCGCGCACGCGGTCGAGGGGAACGGGTCGTCGGCCGAATGGCCTACGGCTTCCTTCATGGCCTGCTGCAGAAGGTTCGCTTGTGCGCGTGAGCGATCGGATAGGTTGATGACCGATTCCTGAAATTGATGCGCCTTCCGAGGGCGACATCGCCATTTCGGGGACGCCGTTCGCGCTGCCTCGCAGCGCTTGAGATTGACCGAAGCCACTGAGATACTGTGATCTCAAGCGACTCCTTCCTGAGTACACCATGGATAATCCTTCCCGCTCGGAACGCTCCCGCAACGCCGCACTCGACGCCGCGATCACCATCGTGACGCGCGACGGTCCGGGGCGCCTGACGCTGGACGCGATTGCGCGCGAGAGCGGTCTCAGCAAGGGCGGCGTGATGCACCAGTTCCGCACCAAGGAAGCGGTGCTGCGCGCCTTGCTCGAGCAGCAGATGGCGCATTTCGAGGAATTCTCGAACCGCTACATCGAAAAGGTACGCGGGACCACGGACCAGCCCGAACTGTCGGCGCAGATCGCGACGCTGCGGGAGGCGATCTCAACGCCGCGGGCAGGGGCGTTCGCACTGCTGGCGGCGATGAACGAGAACCCCGAATTGATGGCGATGCCGCGCGATGTCGACATCAAGAAGGTCGCGCTGATGAAGGCCGAGGCGAGCGATCCCGATCTCGCGCTGCTGCGCTGGGCGGCGGCGCGGGGGCTGCTGCTGAGTTCGTTGTTCGGCATGTTGTCGCTGACCGAGGCCGAGCGCGATCGTCTGTTCGAGCGCTTGCTCGACGACAGCAAGTGGACCGCGATGGAGCAGGGCGCGACGGAGGCAGCAAAGCCAGCCAAGACGACGGCGGCGCGCACGGAATCTTCGCCTCCGGCCGGCGCGCGCGCGGCAAAGCCCGCATCGGCGCGCAAGCGCGGCTGAATTTCCGGCGCTGCCGAAAGCGCAACGCCGCCCAAGCGGAATATGGATCGCTTGGCGGCGTTGGATCGGCACCGGGCCCCTGAAATCCCCCGGCGATTTCTGCCGTACCACACGAGATGTCGCGGGTTTGTGACAACGCGCGGCCGCCATTCGCGAAGCCGCCTCGCCAGCCAACACGACATTTCGACCGCCGCATTTTTCCGACGCGTTTCCTGCGATTGCAATTTCACAAACCAACTGGTCGGTTTTATAATTGATCGCACTGAGGCAAGGTCTGGCGGCGCCGCGACGGCGAGTCAGACCGGCAGTGACGGCCGCAGCCGTACTTTCAGCCCCGGACGCGGCTGCGGCCGAGCTGCTCTTCCGCTTTAGGGTCGGATGAGGAGATTGGAATGGAGAGCTCGATCGCCGCGCGCGGTCTGGGAGCGATGGCGCTTTGCGTCCTCGCGGGAGGATGTGCCGCCGTCACGCCGGTGGCCTATTCGGATGTGGCATCGTCGGCCTACATGACGCCGGACACGTCCGATTCTTCGGGGCGTGTGCCGTATCGCTATGCGCCGCCGGTCGACTGGCGCAGCTACAACAAGGTGATGATCGATCCGGTCGTGATCTATCGCGGCGCGGATCATCAGTTCGGCGACATGTCCGAGAAGGACAAGCAGACGCTCGCCGCCTACATGCAGACCCGCTTCGCCGACAAACTGCGCGGCCGCTTCACGCTGGTGAACACGCGCGGGCCGAACACGTTCCGCCTGCGGCTGACGCTGACCGGCGCGGTCGCCAACACGCCGGTGCTCGGCACGCTGTCGCGTTTCGATCTGGCGGGCGCGGTCTACAACGGCGTGCAGGCCGCGCGCGACGGCGAGGGCACGATGACCGGCTCCGTCATCCATGCCGTCGAGATGTTCGACAGCTCGACCTCGCGGCTGCTCGGCGCCTATGTCAGCAAGCAATATCCCAATGCCTACGACATCAAGGCCAGCGTCGGCGATCTCGCCGCGGCCACCGCCGGCATCGACAAGGGTGCCGATGCCTTCATGGCGCAATTGAAGTGACGCGCGCCGCGCGCGTCCGCAAACCATCCCGACGCTGAAAGGTCCTTTACCATGAACTTTCTGGTTCGCATGTTTCTGCGCAGCCTCGTCGCTGCCTTGCTGATGAGCTCGACCGGCCGCGCCGAGACGATTGCCCCAGCCGATCCCAGCGGCACCTGGCTGACCGAAGACGGCCGCGCACGCATCCGCCTCGAGCGCTGCGGCCCTGCGCATGACCGCATCTGCGGCTTCATCGTGTGGATGAAGGATCCGCTCGATTCACACGGCCAGCCGCTCCGCGACAGCTTCAATCCCGAACCCGACAAGCGGACGCGTGCGCTGCTCGGCCATCAGCTGATCCTCGGATTGAAGCTGACGCCGGAGGGCAGGTTCGACGGCGACATCTACAACGCCGAGGACGGCAAGTCCTATGCGGTCTCGCTGTGGCGCGACAAGTCCGACCGGCTGAAGCTCAAGGGATGCCTGCTCAAGCTGCTGTGCCAGACCCAGACCTGGACGCAGACGCTGGACGTGCAGCCGGGCCAGCTCGTCGGCCTGACCGGCGACGTCGGCGGCCCGCGCGCCGACAGGGAATGGGCATCGCTGCCGCCGCCCGTCAAGGCGAAGTCGGCGGCGAAGTAAGAAGGTGCAAAAAGTCATTCCGGGGCGATGCGCAGCATCGAACCCCCGGAATCTCGAGATTCCCCGATGCGCAATTGCGCATCTGAGGTTCGCGCGTTGCGCGCCCCGGAATGACCGCTACGCGGTCACTTCTTCAGCAGCGGACAGTCGCTGGCCTCAAGCGGCTTTGCGGCGTCTTCCGGCGCGATCGTGGCGATCAGCTTGTAATAGTCCCAGGGATATTTGGACTCTTCGGGCTTCTTCACCTCGAACAGATAGGCCGGAATCAGGCGCCGGCCGTCGGCGCGGAGCGGGCCCTTGCCGAACAGCGGATCGTCGGTCGGCAATTCCTTCATCTTGGCGACGACCTTGGCGCCGTCATGCGGATTGCCGCCAAGCGCTTCCATCGCCTTGAGATAGTGCAGCACCATCGCGTAGTTGCCGGCCTGGGTCATCGACGGCATCGCGTTCTTGCTGGCGAGGGCGGAGAACCGCTTCGACCAGGCGCGGGTCTGGTCGTTCATGTCCCAGTAGAAGGATTCCGTGAACGTCAGGCCTTGCGCGGTCTTCAACCCGAGCGAATGCACGTCGTTGATGAACAGCAGCAGCGCCGCGAGCTTTTGGCCGCCGGAAACGATGCCGAATTCGGCCGCCTGCTTGATCGCGTTGGTGGTGTCGCCGCCGGCATTGGCGAGGCCGACCACCTTGGCCTTGGACGATTGTGCCTGCAGCAGGAACGAGGAGAAATCGGCGGTGTTGATCGGATGCTTGACGCTTCCGAGCACCTTGCCGCCATTGGCGTTGACGACCGCGGTGGTGTCGCGCTCGAGCGCGTGGCCGAATGCATAATCGGCCGTCAGGAAGAACCAGGTGTCGCCGCCGGCCTTCGTCAGGGCCTTGCCGGTGCCGTTGGCCAGCATGTAGGTGTCGTAGGTATATGAAATCGTGTTCGGCGTGCAGGCCTTGCCGGTGAGGTCGGCGGTCGCCGCGCCCGAATTCAGCAGGACGATGTTCTTTTCCTTGACGAGATTGTTGACCGCAAGCGCCACGCCGGAGTTCGGCGTGTCGGCGATCGCATCGACCTTCTCGTTGTCGACCCATTGCCGAGCGATGTTGACGCCGACGTCGGGCTTGTTCTGGTGGTCGCCACTCAGGACGTCGATCTTCCAGCCCTTCTTGAGCAGGCCGGAATCCTCCACGGCCATCTTGATCGCGACCACGGAGTTCGGGCCGCCGATGTCGGCATAGAGGCTCGACATATCGTTGAGCACGCCGATCTTGACGGTCTTGTCCTGCGCGAACGCAGAAGTTGAAAGGCCGAGTGCGGCGCAAGCAAGAAGCGCGGCGCAGCGCCGCGCAAACGTCATTGTCATGAAATTCCCTCCACTGTCTAAAGCCCGGGCAGCCCTCTTGCGGAGCCTTTTTGCCGGTCGCTCAAGTTCCCGCTTACCCTTTCCCGGGGGGCGCGGCAATCCGCCTAAAGCCGGGTGGGCCTGCGTCGAAGCGTCATCCGGTGAAACCCTTAGTTGAGCGCGTCGGAGGTCAGCTTGAATTTCTGGATTCGCTTTCCGGTGTCGACCTCGGCGGTATAGACGTTGCCCCTGGCGTCGACCGCGAGCGCGTGCACCCAGTGGAACTGCCCGGCGTTGCGGCCGTTGCGGCCGAAGCTGCCGACCACCGCGCCGTCGTCACGCCTGATGATGCGGATCTCGTTGTTCTCGCCGTCGGCGGAGAGCAGGTAGGTCTGCTTGGGATCGGGCCACAGCGCGATGTCCCACACCGCGCCGTTGCCGAGCGTGCTCTTCTCGAAGAAGAACTCCTTCACGAAGCTGCCGTCCTTCCTGAACACCTGGATGCGGTTGTTGATGCGGTCGCAGACATAGACCAGTCCGTCATCGGCGATCTTCACGCAGTGCACGGGATTGCCGAACTGCTGCGCGACCTGCGCCTTCGGATCGTAGGGTGGCTGCTTGGCGTCGTCGGGCTTGTTGCCATAGGCGCCCCAGTGCCGCTTGTAGGCGCCGGTGGTGGCATCGAACACGATGACGCGCCGGTTGCCGTAACCGTCGGCGACGTAGATCTCGTTGGCCTCCTTGTCGATCGCGGTCTCGGCGGGCTTGCCGAGCTGGGTGGTGTCGTTGCTGCCCTTGCTCGGTGCGATCGAGCCGATCTGCGAGACGAACTTGCCGTCGAGGGTGAACTTGAGGATCGCATTGTCATTGTCGGCGTTGCCGCCGATCCAGACGAAGCCGCGCTCGTCGACCTCGATGCCGTGCTCGCGGCCAACCCACTCATAGCCGTCACCCGGCCCGCCCCAGGACCGCAGTAGATTGCCGTCAGCGTCGAATTCGAGCACCGGCGGCGCCGAGACGCAGCATTTCGAGCGCGGCGGATTGAGGCTCGCGCCCTTCTCGTCGTCGGTCAGCGAGCGCGGCCGGTGGATCACCCAGATGTGGCCCTGCCAATCCACCGTGATGCCGCCGACCTGGCCGAGGATCCAGTTGTTGGGAAGTTGCTTCGGCCAGGACGCATCGACCGCAAACGTCGGGACGTCACTGGCCCTGGCGGGCGCTGGCTGAGCAAAAAGGGCTGATGATGCGATGCAGGCGGAGAGAAACAATCCGGACAGAATGAAGCGCGCGCGATTGAACGTCGGCGTCATGTTGCCTCCCGAAATTTTTTCTTGGCGGGCGTCCCGCTGGGAAGGTCAGTCAATCGTGGGGACGCGAGCGAGTCAATCGCAAGGAGGTGCGTAGCCCGGATGGAGCGAAGCGAAATCCGGGGCCGGTTTCTCGGCGTAGATTATCCCGGATTGCGCTTCGCTCCATCCGGGCTACGAGAGAGAGAGCCGGGCTCACGCCGGCGGCTGGAAGCTGCGTAGCGTGCGCGCCTTGTAGTCGTAGAGCTTGCCGGTCTCGGTCCACGCGGGCGAACACATCGGCACGATGAATTCGGCGGCCATGTCGGGCGTATCCAGCGTCATCGGGTCTTCGCCGGGAAATACCTGCGCGCGCATCCGGGTGCGAATCGGGCCGGGGCTGAACAGGTTGACGCGGAGCTTTGTGTTGGCGGTCTCGTTGGCCCAGGAGCGCACCAGTGCCTCCAGCGCGGCCTTCGAGGCCGCATAGGGGCCGAGATAGGCGTTGGCCTTGTGGGCCACGCCCGACGTCACGAACACCGAGCGGCCGGCGTCGGATTGGCGCAGCAGCGGGTCCATGCAGCGGATCAGCTGGAAGTTGGCGGTGACGTTGATCGCGAACACGTCGTTCCATGGTTTCAGCTCGATATGGCCGAGCGGCGACGACGGCCCTGCGGTGCCGGCATTGCCGACCAGGATATCGAGCTTGCCGTGGCGCTCATGCAGCGCAAGGCCGAGCCGCGCGATGCCGTCGTAATCGGTGAGCGAGAGCGGCACCAGGGTGGTGCTGCCGCCGGCCTTGCGGATCTCGTCGTCGAGCTCTTCCAGCCCGCCTTGCGTGCGCGCCACCGCCACGACATGCGCGCCGGCCTTGGCCAGTGCGACCGCGGTCGCATAGCCGATGCCGCGCGAGGCGCCGGTCACGAGGGCGATACGGGAGGCGAGGGGTTTTGTCATGGAAGGGACTCTAACAAATCGTCGTCCCTGCGAAGGCAGGGACCCATACGCCGTGACGGCGGTAATGGAAGTTCGTGTCTAACACTGTCGCCAGCCAGATAGGCCGGTGGTTATGGGTCCCTGCTTTCGCAGGGACGACAGCGCGGATGTGGCTAGCTCGCCTCCGCCAGCAGCGAGAGCTGGCGCGGCGGGGCCTCGGTTTCGCTCTGGTCGGTGAGGTGTGTCGGGTAGGCGCCGGTGAAGCAATGGTCGGCGAATCTCGGATTTGCCGGGTCGCGGCCCTCATAGCCCATCGCGCGGTACATGCCGTCGATCGACAGGAAGGCGAGCGAGTCGGCGCCGATGATGTCGCGCATCTCCTCGAGCGAATGGGTCGCGGCGAGCAGGCCGCCGCGGTCCGGCAGGTCGATGCCGTAATAGTCGGGATAGAGGATCGGCGGCGAGGCGAGGCGGAAATGCACCTCACGGGCGCCGGCGTCGCGCATCATGCGCACGATCTTCTTCGAGGTGGTGCCGCGCACCAGACTGTCGTCGATCAGGATGATGCGCTTGCCCTCGATCGCGGCGCGGTTGGCCGAATGCTTCATGCGCACGCCGAGCTCGCGCACGCTCTGGGTCGGCTGGATGAAGGTGCGGCCGACATAGTGGTTGCGGATGATGCCGAGCTCGAACGGCACGCCGGAATACTGGCTGTAGCCGACCGCGGCGGGCACGCCGGAATCCGGCACCGGCACCACGACGTCGACCTCGGGATGGCTCTCGCGCGCCAGCTGGGCGCCGAACGCCTTGCGCACGTCGTAGACCGAGCGGCCGCCGACGATCGAATCCGGGCGCGCGAAATAGATGTATTCGAAGATGCAGGGCCGGGCCGGCTTCGGCGGGAACGGCTTGTGGCTGTGAGCCCCTCGCTCGTCGAACACGATGATCTCGCCAGGCTCGATGTCGCGGACGTATTTGGCGCCGATCATGTCGAGCGCGCAGGTCTCCGAGGTCAGGATCGGACGGCCGTCGAGATCGCCGAGCACCAGCGGGCGGATGCCGAGCGGGTCGCGCGCGCCGACCAGCTTCTTGTTGGTCAGCGCGACCAGCGCATAGGCGCCCTCGATGGTGCGCAGCGCCTCGATGAAGCGGTCGATGAAGCGGGTGCGCTTGGACTGCGCCACGAGATGCAGGATCACCTCGGTGTCGGTGGTCGATTGCATCATGGCGCCGCCCTTGACCAGCTCGCGGCGCAGGGTCAGGCCGTTGGTGAGGTTGCCGTTGTGGCCGACCGCAAATCCGCCGGCGCTGAGCTCGGCGAACAGCGGCTGCACGTTGCGCAGGATGGTGCCGCCGGTGGTGGAGTAGCGGACATGGCCGACCGCGGCGTTGCCCGGCAGGCGTTCGATCACCTCGCGGCGGGAGAAGGCGTCGCCCACCAGGCCGAGGCGGCGTTCACTGTGGAAGCGGCTGCCGTCGAAGGAGACGATGCCGGCAGCTTCCTGGCCGCGGTGTTGCAGGGCGTGCAGGCCGAGTGCGGTGATCGCGGCGGCCTCGGGATGGTCGAAGATGCCGAACACGCCGCATTCCTCGCGGAGCGAGTCGCCATCGAGGTCGGGGTGGTATCTGAGAGGGTCTTGCAGTTCGATCGGGCCGAGGTCGAGATCCATTTGGTCGGTATGATCCGAAGGGGTCTGCATCTCGTTCATCGCCTCTCGTAAGGGCCCAAATAGTTTATCGGCCCGCGGGTTTCTCGATCAGCTTCTTCAAGCTGTCACGCGCAGGTTTGCTATAGCCATCACCCGACGCCGGCGTCGCCTGATCATTGGTATCGGCCGCAGAATCGTCGTCTGGCTTATTCTTCTTGAACTTCTTTAAGATGGTGTTCTCGGGGTCGTCAGGCAAGAGCGACATCAGCCAATCCCCGGTTCCCTGCAGCACTACGCGGGACTTCGCCCCGGTCACCCAATCGGGCCGCTGCTTGTCCGGAACCAGCCAGGTGAAGAACATGAACGCCACGACCACGATCAGGAGGCCGCGAGCGAGCCCGAACAGGAAGCCAAGCGTGCGGTCGAGCGCGCCGATCCGGGAATCCAGGATCATGTCCGAAATCCGCACCGTGACGATCGAGACCACGATCAGCGTGCCGATGAAGACGCCGGCCACCACGACCACGGCGGCGACCGTGTCGTTGTTGAAATAGGTCTTGGCGGTCGGCAGAAGCTTCGAGAACGCATATAGCGTGACCAAAGCGGCGGCGCCCCAGGCCGCGATCGACAGGATCTCGCGCATGAAGCCGCGCACCATCGCGAGCAGGCCCGAAATCAGCATCACGCCGAGCAGGACGAGATCAAGTATCGTTATGGGCATCGGCTGGTCAGGTCCGCTGGTACGTTTCGGTACGCTGTTAAGGGCTTACGTTGTTAAGGGCTTACGCTGCTAAGGGCTCTCGCGAATCGGCGAAGTCGGTGCCGTCCTAACTGAGGCGCATTGGGGGCATCCGGCAAGGCCAGAGCGCCACCTGTCCCGCGCGGCGGATGTATAGCGGCGGGGGGCTGATACGTCACGCCCGCTTTAGCTGGTCTCGCGACGGAATCGGGCCGGTGTGGCATTTTTCTCAGCCGCATCAGGGCCTCCGGAGCTGCCCTGGTCGCGCCGGCCGCCCCGGGGCGTCCCGCGTGCCGCAATTTCGGCGACCAGCGTGGTGAGATTGCCGACGCTGTTGAGGGTGAGCCCTGAATCGCCGCCGCTCTCGCCGCGGGCCGATTCGGGCAGGATGGCCCGGGCGAAGCCGAGCTTGAGGGCCTCCTTGAGCCGGGCCGGGGTCTGCGCCACCGGGCGGATCGCGCCCGATAGCGAAATCTCGCCGAAATAGACCGCATCCGTCGGCAGCGGCGCGTTCACCAGCGATGAGACCAGCGCGGCCGCCGCGGCAAGGTCCGCGGCCGGTTCCTGGATGCGCAGGCCGCCGGCGACGTTGAGATAGACGTCATGTCCGGACAATTTGACGCCGCAATGCGCTTCGAGCACCGCGAGCACCATCGACAGCCGGCTCGGGTCCCAGCCGACCACGGCGCGGCGTGGCGTGCCGAGCGAGGTCGGTGCCACCAGCGCCTGCAACTCGACCAGCACCGGACGGGTGCCCTCGATGCCGGCGAACACCGCCGTGCCGGGGCTGCCGAGCTCGCGCTCGGAGAGGAACAATTCCGAGGGGTTGGTGACCTCGCGCAGGCCGAGGCCGGTCATCTCGAATACGCCGATCTCGTCGGTCGCGCCAAAACGGTTCTTCACCGAGCGCAGGATGCGGAACTGCTGCGAGCCTTCGCCCTCGAACGACAGAACCGCATCGACCATGTGCTCGACCACGCGGGGACCGGCGATCTGGCCGTCCTTTGTCACATGGCCGACCAGGATGATCGCGGCACCCGTCTTCTTGGCAAAGCGAATGAGGGCCTGCGCCGAGGCGCGGACCTGGGTCACCGTGCCGGGCGCGGATTCCACCGTGTCGGTCCACATGGTCTGGATCGAGTCGATCACGATCAGGCGCGGCACCGCGCCTTCCGATAGCGTCGCGACGATGTCCTCGACCGACGTTTCCGAAGCCAGCTGCACCGGCGCGTCCGCGAGCCCGAGCCGTTCGGCGCGCAGCCGCACCTGGGCGACCGCCTCTTCGCCGGAGATATAGACCGCGCGGTGGCCGGCGCGCGCCATCATGCTGGTCGCCTGGGTCAGCAGCGTCGATTTTCCGATGCCGGGATCGCCGCCGACCAAAAGCACCGAGCCGCGGACGAAGCCGCCGCCAGTGACGCGGTCGAGCTCGGCCATCCCGGACGACAGCCGCGGCGCGTCCTGGGTCTTGCCGGACAGCGATTCCAGCGCAAACGTCCGCCCCTTGCGCTTGCTGCGGATCGAGACCGGCACCGAGCCTGTGGTGTCCTCCTCGGCCAGCGTGTTCCACTCGCCGCAGGAATCGCACTTGCCCTGCCAGCGATTATACGCCGCGCCGCAGTTCTGGCAGACGAAGGAGAGGGTGGATTTGGCCATGGAGCAGGTGAGTCGCGCTGTCGAGCACGATGCATAACACGGTTCGGCCGCCGCGCACGATCCATCGAAGAAGACGAAGCGCGAGATGGCGGGGCCGGCTCAGCGCGAGAACACCCGCGTTCCGCCCGGCCAGCGCGGCTTGTCGCCGACCGGGCTGGCGCCGATTTCCCAGCCGACGCCGCCCCACAGCACGTCGACGGCACCAAGCTCTCCGGCGCTGTCGCGTACGTAAAACACGTTCGGCTTGGCGTTGACCTCCAGCGGGCCATTGCTGCCGCTGGGCTGTCGCCTCAACGCGCACCAGACGTCGGCCAGCCTGCTCTCGTGGCTCTGACCCAGTTTGGCGAGGATCTCCTTGTCGCTCGAGGCTGCGCTCAGGATGAAGGTCTGCAACGATGCGCCGCCGCTATCGTCCTCGATCTTGTTCGTGAAGCGCTGCGCGAAGGTCGCGCCTAACCAGGAAATCCTGACCGGCGCGCTCGAGGCGATGTCCTCCTTGAAATGTTCCCGCGCGACGAATTTTTCGGCGTGAGGAATTGCCGAGGTCGACGACGGATCGGACGGTTCCTCACTTTTTGGCTGCAGGGAACATGCAACGCGGTCAGCAGCGGCAACGGCACCCGGTTGCCCCGGTCTTGTATCGTCTGCCGCGACGCTCAATCCCTGCGTCGCCAGAACAACGGTCAACCACAGGGTGAGGCTTGGTTGGCGCATGTTGTTGTTGTCCCTGAATCCGCTGTGCTCGCGGAGACAAGGTAAACCGCATCTTGCAGATGTAAATCAAAGATCAGGTTTCTGGTTAAGGATAAAAAGTAAGTTCAACTACAGCGCGAATTTGAATCAAATGCGCTTCGCGCAAGGGAACTGCTCTCGTTTGTACGCGCGGTCAAACGTGGATGTCCCGCCTCGACAGCAGCAGCGGCGGATTCTCGCGCGGCGTCAGACTCGTCGGCAGAGCGCGGCAGCATCTCGCCTGCGCGCGCAACGGATCGCTCCAGCTCCAGCGAACCCGCCACGACGGATTGTTGGCGTAGGCCGGAATGCGCCAGACCCAGATCGTCTCGTAGACGCTGTCTCCGAACTGCGCGACATCGGGCCTTGCCGTCGGCCAGAACGCCGAGCCGGCAACGGCGAACGTCACAATCGCCGCAGTCGTGATCATCATCTTGCGCATCGCGCGCCTGCCTTTCCCGCCTGTCGTGGGCTTTGACGACCCGCGACTCCCAATGCTTCGACTTGCGATCCCGCATTCGTCAGGCCGACATCGGCGACATCAGGCGCCGGGCTCTGCGCCCGATCTGCACGCCAGGTGTCGCTGAACCTCGTCGTCTGAACTCTCGGGACTCGCATCCGGGTCGTCGATCAACCCTGTGATGCCTGCTGGAGCAAAGTTCTTTTCCGCAAACGATCAAGTGCAAGTAATGAGATTGTCATAAACGCAGCGGCCGGACGATGGCAATCCGGATAACAACGGAAGGTGAGCGCTCAACAAAACTCTTTCGGGGTACACGCCACCCGATGCGCAAAGCCCCGTAGAATTACGACACCATCGGGAGAATGTTGGTGTTCGTCACGGTGAAATCCGTTTGCCCAGGGCCCGGTCGATGTCGGAATTTTACTGCGTCATTGCAGACCACAACAGCGCCGTGCCCGCCGCCAGCATGATGCCGTCCATGATCAGGCGGAACGACTCCGGCTTCAGCTGCAGCACGAAGCGCTTTGCGATGAAAGCGCCGGCCATCAGCGAGGCGCCGGCGATCAGGCCCTTCAGCGCAATGTCCGGCGTCAGCGCGCCGAAACGCTCGAACGTCACCGACTTGCTGACATAGAGCCCGAGCGAGCTCGCCGCCTCGGTGGCGAGGAACGCGCCCTTGCTGAGACCGTAGAACAGGAACAGCGGCACGCTGAGCGGGCCGGTCGAGGCCACGATGCCGGTGAGGTAGCCGATGAGCGCACCGCCGATTGCGAGATGCCAGAGATTGGCCTTCAGCCTGTGCCGCGCCAGCCAGTGCCGCACCGGCACCATCGCGATCAGGAATACGCCGATCGCTATATCGACCGCATGCGAGGGCAGCGCGAGCAGGGTGCGCGCGCCGAGCGCGGCGGCCGGGATGCCGGTGATCGAGTAGGCGATGCAGGCACGCCAGTCGACCTCGCGCCACCAGGCGAGGATTCGCGACAGATTGGCCATCACGGCGGCGACGGCCATGATCGGCACCGCCTGCTTCGGCCCGTACTGATAGACCAACACCGGCATCAGCATGATCGACGAGCCGGTGCCGACGATGCCGGAAATGGTGCCGGCGACCAGGCCGACGATGAGGACGAAGAGAAAGCCCACCTGCGCGCTCCGGTGAGGTGATCCCGAGCCATGCTGAATGCGTGTCCCGGGAGAGGGGCTCAGTGTGACCTCATGGTTCGAGACGGCGCAAGGGCGCCGCCGAACCATCGACACGCCATCGTGCGCAGCGCAGCAAGACTTGGACAAATCATGTCGCGAGAATGCGGAGGTATGACTCACAGACCGCGCAACACATTTGTTGTCGACCCTGCGAAAGCAGGGACCCATAACCACGAATGCGGATTATTGCGCGCCGCCGGAACGACAAGTCCCGTTCACAACATCGGCCGCGGAGTATGGGTCCCTGCTTTCGCACTAGTGCATCTACACGTTTGTCGGGCCATTTGCGAGGATTTGGAAGCGGGCCATTCCGGTGTGGAAGGTGATTGGTCCAGGTGGACGGTGGGAGGCGTAGCCGGTCCATCCGCCGAGTTTTGCGATGATCCATGCCGCCCAAGCAAGAGTGTTGGGGCGATGGTGGTTTTTCTGAAGCTCGGTGCGACCTTTCATGGTTTTGTTGATGGCCCTGAGCGTCTCGATCTCTTCTGCGGTGAAGACAAATTCAGCCGGCAATTCTTCGCCACTGTTGCGGGCCTGAACGAGTTGAATGACGATACATGCCGCTCTGGTGGCGACCGCCACGAGCTTGATCAGGCCTTCGGCGCTCTCGATCTGACTATCCTCGATGCGCAAACCCTGGCTCTTCAGCGAGCGAAAGAGTTGCTCAATGATCCAGCGCTGGCGGTACCAGGAGACGATCTGCCAGGCGTCTTTAACGGTGGCGACCGGATGAGTGGTCAGGAGCAGCCAGCGAATGGGCTCCGCACCTCTCGGCGGATGCAACTCGACCACTTCTACGAAGCTGAGTTTGATGCCCTCCGCCAAGTCGGTGACGCCGGGCCTCTGCGGCCGCTTGAGCACGACGGTTCCGAAGCGCATCGAGAGATGGGCCTGCCGGCCGCGCCGATCCATTCGCTGCGGCAGATCGATCACCGCGTTGTCGCAGAAGCGGCTCCGCTCGACCGCCTGATAAAGTGTGTCGCCATCGACCAGCGCATGGTCGTGCATGGCACGCGACAGAAGATGGACATTCTCAGCTGGCGTCAGCGCCCAGTGAGCAAAGAAATCCCCCTCGCGGTCGTTGACGACGGTGATCATGCGGGCATCTGCCAGGACGTCGCGGCCTTGCTCGGCGGCCGTCACCCAGCGCGCCGACTCCTTGTCGGCCAAGGCGCGCCGCTCATGCGGGATTTTTACCTTGCCTTTGCGCGTCCAAACGTTGCCGCCAGTAAGGCCAAGACAGACCCCGCTGTCGGCATCCACCGCCATCATCGCATGCAACAGCACGCCGCGAGCATTGCCCTTGCCGACTTTGCCCAGCCCGCGCCGCCGTCCCGCCTGGGTCTGGAACTTGACCTCGCTCGTATCCTGGATCGCCAGCACATGACGCCCGCTGACCGCAGTCCGCGTCTGCGTGCTCCAGCCCTCAATCAATTTATCGATCGTGACTTGGGGGTTGTTCACAAACCGCCAGAACGCCATATTGGCAGCCCAATCGCCCCGGGCCATCTGGCGCAAGCAGACGCTGCGCGTGCAAAGCATAGCCCGGAGAAGCGTCGCCCCCTTTTGTCGAGACGAACGTCCCCGAACTCACCCAAAGACAAATCCGGCTGCATCGCTGGCGCTCCTTCGAATCAAAGCGCCAGTGAGAGAATCATACAACATGCTGCAGAGACGCCACTTCTTGCTGCACCGAGTCAATCTGTCGCGCCCCAAAACCGTGTAGACACGCTAGTGCTTTCGCAGGGACGACAGAGTGATTGTGGCGCGAGCGCGACACGCAAACCCGTCACCTCAACACCACCCACGCCGGCGCGTGATCGCTGGCGCCGTCCTCGCCGCGGATGGCGCGGTCGACGCCGGCTTTCACGAGGCGCGGCGCCACTGCGGGGCTGAGCAGGAGATGATCGAGCCGCAGGCCTGCATCGCGTGGCCAGCGCTGGCGCTTGTAGTCCCAGAAGGTGAACATCGGCGCGTCCGGATGCAGGGCGCGGATCGCATCGCACCAGCCCTGATCGACCAGCGCCTTGAAGGCGGCGCGGCTCTTCGGCTGGATCAGCGCATCCTTGTCCCAGGACCGCGTCGGGTAGATGTCGAACGGCGTCGGCGCGACATTGTAGTCGCCGGCGAGCACCACCGGGACGTCCTGCTTGAGCAGCTTGGCGGCATGGGCGCGCAGCCGCTTGAACCAGGCGAGCTTGTAATCGAATTTCGGCCCGGGCTGCGGATTGCCGTTCGGCAGATAGAGGCTGGTGACGACGATGCCGCGCACCGCGGCCTCGATGTAGCGCGCTTCGTGATCGCCGGCATCGCCGGGCAGGGCGGTGCGGATCAGCACCGGCTCGGCCTTGCGCGCGAGGATGGCGACGCCGTTCCAGGTCTTCTGTCCCTGCCACACCGCGCCGTAGCCGGCCTGCTCGATCGCGGCCGCGGGAAACTCGGCGTCGCTGGCCTTCAGCTCCTGCAGACTGACGATGTCGGGCCTGGCCGATTTCAGCCAGCGCAACAGGTTGGGCAGGCGGCGGTTGACGTTGTTGATGTTGAAGGTCGCGATCTTCATGCGCATCGGCAATCGCGAACCTTGATCATGTCAGGTGGACGTCGCTGTTGGCTCGGCGGCCGGCAGTGGCGGCGGCGCAGCGGGCGCTGCTGTTGGCAAGGCTGGCGGTGCTGCGGGCGTGGCAGCCGGCTCGCTCGTCTCGGCGACCGCGTCGCTTCTCGCGGCGACGGCATCGCCGCCCTTGTAGATGCGCACGAAGCGGCGGCCGAGACTGGTCAACACCTCATAGCCGATGGTGCCGAAATGATGCGCGACCTCGTCGACCGTGATGCCTTCGCCGATCAGCGTCACCATGTGGCCGCGCCGCACGGCATTCTTGTCGAGGTCGGTGACATCGACCGCGATCAGGTCCATCGAGACGCGGCCGGCGATCGGGCAGCGCTTGCCGGCGACCACGACCTCGGCGCCGCGGGTGCCGTCATTGGCGCTGGCGGCGCGGAAATAGCCGTCGGCATAGCCGGCGGCGACGATCGCAAGCCGGGTCGGCCGGCGCGCGGTCCAGGTGCCGCCATAGCCGACGGTCTCGCCGCGATCGATGTTGCGGATCTGCACGATGCGCGCCTTGAGATCGACCACCTGCTGCATCGGGTTGTCGGCCTCCGGCGTCGGATTGACGCCATAGAGCGCGCAGCCCGGTCGCACCATCTCGAACTGGAATTGCGCGCCGAGAAACACGCCGGAAGAATTCGCCAGCGAGGCCGGCACGCCAGTGAACAGGCTCGCGATCTCGCGGAAGCTCGCAAGCTGCTTGGCGTTGGCGGGATTGTTGAGCAATTCGGCGGAGGCGAGGTGGCTCATGACCAGCGTGATGCCGTGATCGCCGGCATTGATCCGCGGGATGATGCCCTGTGCCTCGCTGACCGTGAGCCCCAGCCGGTTCATGCCGGTGTCGATATGGATGCCGGCGCCGCCGGACCAGCCGGAGCGGCGGCAGAACACGTCCCATTCGGCGAGCTCGTTGAGATCGCCGATCACCGGCTTGCAGTCGATCCTGGCGTAGGCGTCGCCGGTGTTCTGGAAAAAACCGCCGAGCGAATACACGGTCGCCTCGGGAGCGGCCGCGCGCACCGCGGCGGCCTCCTCGACGCTGGCGACGAAGAAGGTCTTGCAGCCGGCCTTGGCCAGCGCCCGCGCAACCTGCTCGGCGCCGCAGCCATAGGCGTTGGCCTTGACCACGGCGGCGCATTCGGCCGGCACCGCGGTCTTCTCGAGCTTGCGCCAGTTGGCGATGATGGCGTCGAGGTCGATGGTGAGGATACCGCTGGCGGTCGGGTGGGCCGCCAGCAAACTGGCCTCGGATGTCAGCTGCGATTTCGCGTCAGTCACGATGTTCATGGCTCAGTTGTACGCGGGTGCCCTGCGTCGTTCAACCGAGTCCGGATCTCAGTGGCCGTGATCCGGAACCTGACCGTCGGGTGCGAGGTCGCCGAAGCGCGTGACGCTGGCCTCGAAGTGCAGATCGACCGTGCCGGTCGGGCCGTGTCGCTGCTTGCCGATGATGACTTCGGCCTTGCCGTGGGCAAGGTCCATGTCCATCTGCCACTTCTCATATTCCGGCGTGCCCGCGCGCGGCTCCTTGTTGGCGAGGTAGTATTCCTCGCGATAGACGAAGATCACGACGTCGGCGTCCTGCTCGATCGAGCCGGATTCACGCAGGTCGGACAGCTGCGGCCGCTTGTCGTCGCGGTTTTCGACCTGACGCGACAGCTGCGACAGCGCGATGATCGGAACGTTCAGTTCCTTGGCAAGTGCCTTCAGGTTGGTGGTGATCTCGGTGATTTCCTGCACGCGGTTGTCGTTGCCGCGTTTGCCCGAGCCCTGCAGCAGCTGGATATAGTCGATCACGATCAGGTCGAGGCCCTTCTGGCGCTTGAGCCGTCGCGCCCGCGCGGTGAGCTGCGAGATCGAGAGACCGCCGGTTTCGTCGACGTAGAACGGTAGCGATTGCAGCTCGATCGAACAGTCGCGGATCTTCTCGAAATCGAGCTCGGAGATGCCGCCGCGACGGATCGAGCTCGAGGGGATGCCGGTGCGCTCGGCGAGAATACGGGTGGCGAGCTGTTCGCCGCTCATTTCGCAGGAGAAGAAGCCGACACAGCCGCCATTGACTGCTTTGGTGGTGCCGTCCGCCTGGACTTCCGGCACATAGGCTTTGGCGATGTTGTAGGCGATATTGGTGGCGAGCGATGTCTTGCCCATGCCGGGACGGCCGGCGAGGATGATGAGGTCGGACGGCTGCAGGCCGCCCATCTTGGCGTCGAGGTCGCGCAGACCGGTCGAAATGCCCGACAGCTTGCCGTCGCGCTGGAACGCCTTCGCCGCCATGTCGACGGCGATCGTCAGTGCCTGCGCGAAGCGCTGGAAGCCGCCGTCATAGCGGCCGGTTTCAGCAAGGCCGTAGAGCTGCCGCTCGGCATCCTCGATCTGGGCGCGCGGCGCGAAGTCGACCGGCGCGTCATAGGCGACGTTGACGATGTCCTCGCCGATCTGGATCAGGTTGCGGCGCAGGCTGAGATCGTAAACGGTGCGTCCGTAGTCCTGCGCGTTGATGATGGTGGTCGCTTCGGCGGCAAGCCGGGCGAGGTATTGGCCGACCGTCATGCCGCCGATGTCGAGCTCGGCCGGCAGGAACGTCTTCAGGGTCACGGGGTTCGCGACCTTGCCCATCCGGATCAGGCTTCCGGCGGTCTCATAGATTTGCTGATGGATGGTTTCGAAGAAGTGCTTCGGCTCCAGGAAATCGGAGACCCGGTAGAAGGCGTCGTTATTGACCAGGATCGCGCCCAGCAGGCCCTGTTCCGCTTCGATGTTGTGCGGCGCACTTCGGTAGGCCGGGGATGCGGCGTCGGGCGCGAGCTTGTGGACGTTCGAATCAATCAAGGCCATGGACGAGCTTATTCTTCTGATTTCGTCGTTACTGAGATTTTCGGCTGTGGGGCGGCGATGAAGCGCCAGCCCGGCACGAAGCGAAAGGACGGATGTTTCTTATGCACGATTCACACAACGCGAGGTGTGAATCCGAAACAGCCGGATGCATTCCGCTTGACTGGGGTTTTGTCCGAAACCGGTCGGGAGCCGGCCGATCAGCACGGTCGTTGGCAAAAATTGGACGCCGCCTGAACCTTTTGCCAGGCGAGCGGACCCATGGAGAGGCGAGGCGGCTGTTGGCGTCGATTTCTCAGACCAGGATGAGGAAGGCCAGCGCGATCAAGGCGGCCACCACGCCAGTGGCGATCAGGGCGTAGTCAGTCGCGATATCGCGCTGCGGGTCCAACATCGTCTGGTGTGTTTCTCGGGTCATTCCGGACCACTACGACAGTCCGGGACAGACCTCTGTGAAGCAGATCACATGCGCCGCACTTTTTTTGCGGCAGGTTCGCGGGAACGACCCGGCGGATTCCAGGTTGTCTACGCTCAGGCAAGATACGGCGGCGATGGCTCGAGAGTTTCAGACAGCGCGATCAAGGCTTGGCCGGGCAGATGGCATGGATCGCCGCTGGCTGGCGGCGCTTGTCGATGCCATGGAGCAGGCGGCGCGTCCCGAGGTTCGCAATGTTCCCTGCGATGCCAGCTTGATTTCGGCCGCCGCGGCCCATCTGGCGCGTCCGGCGCCGACCTTTGGCCATTGCGGGTCGGCCTACAGCCTGCGCAACTAGCAGTACCCGTTCCTTCAGACCTATTCGCCGGCGAGTTGCAGCCGGGGCTTGGCCGCGCCGGCCTCCTTCAGCCGCAGGCGGGCTTCTTCGCCGCCGATATAGTCGCGGGTTATCGGGACGATGCCCTGGCGCTTGGTGAGCTGGAGCTGGAAGTTCATCATGTTCTGCACGCGGAACGACATCTCCGACGCAGCCAGGTAGAATTCCCACATCCGGGCAAAGGTCTCGTCGTAGAGCCGCACGGCCTCCTCGCGCCGCGCCATGAAGCGCTCGCGCCATGCCTTCAGCGTCTCGGCATAGTGCAGGCGGAGGATCTCCATGTCGCAGATCAGCAATCCGGCCTTCTCGATCGCCGGCATGACCTCGGACAGCGCCGGAATGTAGCCGCCGGGGAAGATGTATTTCCGGATCCAGGGGCTGGTGACGTCGGGGCCGGTCGAGCGGCCGATCGAGTGCAGCACCATGACACCGTCGTCGCTCAGCAGTTCGGCGCAGCGCGCGAAGAAGGTTTCATAGTAGGCGACCCCGACATGCTCGAACATGCCGACCGAGACGATGCGGTCGAACGGCCCGGGGATGTCGCGATAGTCCTGCAGCAGGAAGCGCGCCGATTGCGCCAGGTTCCGCTCCGCCGCCCGGGCGTTGGAAATTTGCAGCTGCTCGGTCGACAGCGTGACGCCGGTGACGTCGGCGCCGCTCATCTCGGCGAGATAGAGCCCAAGGCCGCCCCAGCCGGAACCGATATCGAGGATGCGGTGCCCGGGCTTGATCAGGAGTTTTGCGGCGAGGTGACGCTTCTTGGCGAGCTGGGCATCGTCCAGCGTCGCGTCCGGCGTCTCGAAATAGGCGCAGCTGTATTGCTTGTCCGCGTCGAGGAAGAGGGAATAGAGGCGGCCGTCGAGATCGTAATGACGGGCGACATTGCTTCTGGATCGGCCGCGCACATTGATCTGCTGGGCGCGGCGTCCGAGGAAGCGTACCCAGGCCTGCAGCCTGGCAAAGTTCGGCAGCATGGCTGCCTGACCCATCAGGACCGCCAGCACGTCGGCGACGGTGCCTTGCTCCACCACGAACGTGCCGTCCATGAAGGCTTCGCCGAGATAAAGTTCGGGATCGACTAGGATGCGTAGTTCCGCCCCTCGCGTCATGAAGCGCACGGCGACCGGTACACCCGTGCCATCACCGCAGATGAACTGAGCGCCGCTCGCGGTCGTGAACGTGATCGAACCGCGGCGGATGAAGCGCCCCAAGAAGTATCGCAACAATCGGTCCATCGAAACACCAACGGAACGGCAAGCTGCACACCGACACCACCGGAGTTGATCACTCCAATGTGTCCCCAACCTCAAGATAGGCAGGGAATTAGATCGCGCTATAGCGTTGTGGTCAAAGCCGATATTCCAAAATGTGACAATTGCGTGGATGCGTCATGGGCGCGCTTCCATTCGCGCGATAATCGGCTAAAAGGTGACCGCCGCGGCCGATCCATCAGGCGCTGGCGGCGATTTTTCCGGAATCTGGAGACTTAAGGAATGTTGAGCCGAGCCCTCAGTCTGGCGACGGTGGCGCTTCTGATTGGCTGCCTGTCAGCCGTATCGGCGCAGGCGCAAAACCTCGAGGCCGGCAAGAGCCCCTCCCAGATCTTCGCAAGCACCTGCACAGCTTGCCACAAGAGCCCGCGCGGCCTGCTGAAATCGGTCCCGGCCGGTTCGCTGCCGGGCTTCCTGCGCCAGCACTACACGACGTCCAGCGACATGGCCGGCGTGCTTGCCTCCTATCTGATTTCGAATGGTGCCAACGATCCGCGCTACCAGGCCAAGGATCAGCCCAGGGGGACTAAGGGCGGTAGGGAAGGCAGGCAGGAGGCGAACCAGTCCCCGGAGCAGCCGTCCGAGCGTCCGGCCCGCCGACGGCACCAGGATGCCGCGCCGCAGGAAGGGGCCAAACCCGATGGCGATGGCTTGAATCCCGAAGGACGTCCAGCTCACCGCGGCAAGCGGATGGCCCGCCCGAGCGAGACGCCGGAAGGCGCGAAGCCGGATGACGGCCAGACGCCGCAGGCCTTGGGCGAGGGCAAGCCGTCGCGTCAGAAGCACGGCCGTCGCGGCAAGCCCGTCGAGGAGCCGAAGTCCGAGGAGACGCCCAAGGGCGCGGCGACCAGCGACGAGCCCAAGACAGACCCCAAGACATCCACCCGGCATGATGACAAGGGTGAAGCCGAGAAGCCGGCGAAGCCTGCCGCCGAGCCCGACACGGCAAAGGTCGACGCGCCCAAGAGCAATGGCGGCGGCGAGCCGGCTGCCGTGCGATCCGATCCGGTTCCGCAGGTCACACCGGCGCCTGCCGCGGCTGCGCCTGCGGCGTCCGAGCCGGCAGCCGCCGCATCTCCCGCTCCGGAGCCAGCCGCGCCGCCGGTGACGGCGCCGCCGCCGCCACCCGGCCCGCCGGAAGCTCCGACCTCGAAGTAATCGCCAACGCCGGGCCGCAAGGTCCGGCGTATTTGTTTGATCATCATTAGAGCAGTGCTCTAGAGTGTTAATCTAGTCAGGAGGACGACTTGAGCACGGCGCGCGAAGATCTGCTGGCAGCGGGACTGGCGGTGTTCGACCGCGACGGATTTGAGGGCGCGACGGTGGCCGAGATTCGCTCCCGCGCCCGCGCGTCCAACGGCAGCTTCTTCCACTTCTTCACCTCGAAGAAGGCGCTCGCCGGCACCCTGTTCCTGGAAATCCTGCAGGCCTATCACGCCACCATCATCAGCTCGGTCGACGCCAGCTGCGGGGCGGGCGAGGGCGTTGAGCGGCTGATCCACGCCCATCTCGATTGGGTCGTGAGCAACCGGCGCGAGGCGCGCTTCCTGTTCGAGATTTCGCGCAGCGAGTGGGGCGAGGAGGTGCGCGGCGCGCAGCGCAGCGAGAATTCGCGGCTCACCGACGGCATCGAGCGCTGGCGTGCGCCGCTGCTCGCGCGCGGCGAATTGCTGCCGATGAGCGCCGTGCTGTTCTTCAGCCAGATCGTCGGGCCGGCGCAGATCTTCTGCCGCGCCTGGCTATCGGGCCGCCATACCGGCGATCCGCGCGAACAGGTCGAGACGCTGATCGCCTGCGCGGTCCGCGCGGTGGTGGCGCCGGGTGCGCCAGAACGAACAGGAGAGACTTCATGAGCGAGACCGATCCGGACTTTGCACCGATCGCGACGCGAATTCGCGACAATGTCGGCCGGCAGGGCTTCATGGGTCTTGTCGGTGCCGAGGTAGCCGAGCTGTCGCGCGGCACCTGCACGCTCGCGGTCGACCGCCGGCCGGAGCTGTTGCAGCAGCATGGCCTGTTTCACGGCGGAGTGACGGCGTTTCTGGTCGACAACGCCACCACGATCGCAGCGGCGACGTCGCGCGGCCAGCCGGCGCTGACGGCGGAATACAAGCTGAACCTGCTGTCGCCGGCCTCGGGCGATCGTCTGATCTGCCGGGCGCGCGTGATCAAGCCGGGACGTCAGGTCGCCGTCGTTGCAGCCGACGTGTTCTGCGTCATCGACGGCAAGGAGAAGCACACCGCGACCGCATTGGCGTCGATCGCCATGCTCGACGACAAGGCGGCGGCACGAATCCAAAGCCCGGACTGATCGAGGCCGGGCTTCGTAGCGTTTAGTCGGTTGGACGATGGAGAGAAGCTTACTTCTCTTCGGCGGCCGGAGCCGGCGCGGCTTCCTCGTCGTGCTGGACTTCCGGATCGAAGAATTCGCCGGCGGCGGCGAGCGCCTCGGCGGCAGCGTCCTGGTCTTCCTGGCGGGTCGAGATGTCCTCGCCGCGCTTGATCCGCTCGGCCTCTTCGGCGGAGCGGGCGACCGTCACGGTGACGCTGGTCTCGACCTCGGGGTGGACGGCGATCGTCACCTTCTGCGCGCCGATCACCTTGATCGGCGAGTCGAGCCAGACCTGCGGGCGCGACACCGTCACGCCGTCGGCAGCCAGCGCGGCGACGATGTCGCGCACCGTCACCGAGCCGAACAGCTGGCCGGATTCGGAGGCCTGGCGGATGATGACGATGTCGCGGCCGTCGATCTTCTCGGCGACCTTGGCGGCTTCGCCCTTGGCCTGGATGTTGTTGGCCTCGAGCTCGGCCTTCATGCCATCATACTTGGCGCGGTTCGCCTCGGTGGCGCGCAGCGCCTTGCCGCGCTTCAGCAAGAAGTTGCGGGCGAACCCGTCCTTGACGCGCACGACTTCGCCCATTTGGCCAAGCTTGGCAACGCGTTCGAGCAGAATGACTTCCATTTTCGTTCTCCTTTAGATGCAAAGTACGGGTTTAAGTGGTTGGATCGAATCTCAAGCCGCGGGCAAAGGCGGCGGTCTTGTCTGCAGATAGCGCTGGCGCAGCCCGAACACGGCGTCGGCGATGCCGAGCGCGAACATCGCCACGATCGGCCAGCCGAACATGACGACGACCGCATAGATGCCACCGAGCCAGAAGCCGCGATTGGTGAGCGACAGCGTCAAGGTGTGCAGAACGGCGAAGCCGACCAGCGCATAGGCGATTACGAGTGCCGCGGTGACGATCTGCGCCAGCAGCGCAAGCATGCCGCCGATGAAGCTGACGGCGACAGCCGCCAGCAGCGCGACCAACGTCACGGCGGGAAGCGCCGTGGTGCGGAAATCCGGCCATGGCCGGTTCAACCGCCCGGAGGTTTGCGTGATCTTGCCGGCGAGCCAAAGGTTCAGCGTCAGCGTCACCATGGCGATGATGGTCGCCGCGAGCGGCGCGAAGATCACCAACGCGTCGACCAGCCGTTCGATGTCACCGCTGGGCTGCGCTTCGCCGGTGCTGAGCATCTTGAGCAGGCCGCGCCGCAACGTGCCGGTGATCGTGTCGGTATCGGTGCCGAGCGTGAGCAGCGCGGCGGTCGTGGTAACGATGGCGAAGGCTGCAATCCAGAGCAGGATGCGGCCGACGGGGTACCATTCAATCGCTGGCTGCTGCTGCTTGGTGCTGTCGCCGGCTTCGCCCGCGACCGGCCGTCCGAGCAGGGCCAGGTGGCCGAGCCACCAGCCGGGCACGGCGACCATCATGGCAAACGCGATGCTGTAGGGAAGGCCGAAGAGCGTGCCGAGCACGGATGCCGCACCCACTCCACCAATAGCGGCGGCGAGGGGGCCCCAGCCGAGCGCCGCCACCATGATCGGCAGCGGTGCGAGATAGAACAGCAATATCGAGATCGCCGCGCCCGAACTGATCGAGGCGAACATCAGCGCCGACGCGGCGCCGGCTGCGAGTGCAACGGTGAATATTCCGATCATCAGCTGTCCCGCCCCCTTCGAGCGGTTAGGGGTCCTGCATCGAGAACCCCAACCATCGGCGACCGGACGACCCGGAAGCCTTATGAGAATGAGCGGCCGGCGACGTATGCCGCCGGCCGGAAACGATTACCTGATCACGTAAGGCAGCAAGCCGAGGAAGCGCGCGCGCTTGATGGCGCGGGCGAGCTCACGCTGCTTCTTGGCGGACACGGCCGTGATGCGGCTCGGCACGATCTTGCCGCGCTCGGAGACGTAACGCATCAGCAGCTTGGAATCCTTGTAGTCGATCTTCGGCGCATTCGCGCCCGTGAACGGGCAGGACTTGCGACGACGGAAAAACGGACGGCGGGCACCAGCATCAGCCATGATTCATTACTCCTCGGTCGCAGCTTCTTCTTCGCGCGGACGGCGCGGGCCACGGTCGCCACGGAAACCGCCACCATCGCGGTCACCACGGAAGCCGCCTTCGCGGTCGCCACGGAAGCCACCACCACGGTCATCGCGCTCGCGGTCACGGTCGGCCTTGCGCATCATCGCGGACGGGCCTTCCTCGTGCTCTTCGACGCGCACGGTGAGATAGCGGATGACGTCTTCGTTGATCCGCTCCTGACGTTCGATCTCGGTGACGACAGCCGACGGTGCGTCGATGTTCATCAGCACGAAATGCGCCTTGCGGTTCTTGTTCATGCGGTAGGTGAGGGATCGCACGCCCCAGCTCTCGGTCTTGGTGACCTTGCCGCCGCCCTGTTCGACGATCCCCGTCATCTGGGCCGTCAGTTCATCCACCTGCTGGGTGCTCGCATCCTGACGCGCGAGAAAAACATGCTCATAAAGAGGCATGGTTGTCCTTTCCTGTGTTGGCGCGGTTTCCGGCGACAAGCCCTTCGAGACCTTCGGAAAGGACTCGAGCTGCTCAGAAGGCGGGAGCACGGGACGACGGGCCGACTGGCCCTGCCACATCAAAATCAACGGGTGAATTTGCTGAGACCGTCCGTTCAGCTCCCGGCCGGAGCCCACGAATGGCGCGCTTATACGGATTTTGGCCGCGAAAGCAAGGGTTCTCGGTCCCCGGATGTGCGAGGTGTCGTGGCCCTCCAGGCCGTTTGACGCAACCTCGGGTGATTTCCCGTTGATTTCTTTGTTTGTATATCATACAAACATCTTTGGGAGGACGAGATATGGGTTCGGAGACCGCCAGCGGCATGTCTGCGCCCGATCCGAAGCACGCGGTCCGCGCGACGCGGTCGGCGGGGCGCAAGATGCGCTCGCTGCTGCTCGATGCCGCCAGCCGCCTGTTCAAGGAACGCGGGCTCTCGGGCACATCGATCTCCGATATCGCCGCGGCCGCGGACGCCTTTCCGAGCCAGATCACCTATTACTTCCGCACCAAGGAAGCGCTGTTCGTCGAAGCGGCCAGCCGCGACATGCTCTATCTCGCGCGCGCGACCGAGCAGGCCGCCCTGAATGCCCACACCCCGCGCGACTACACCCACGCTTTGGCCGAGACCGTGACCGCGACCGACACGGTCGCTTTCTTCGCGGAGGCCTTGACCCTCACGCGGCGCCGGCAGGACCTCGCGCCCCTTGTCGAGCGCACCATCGAACGTCTGCACAGCGAGGGCGCGCGCGCCTATGCGGGCCAGGTCGAGCGGCACGGCTGGCGCTCGCTGCGCGCGCCCGAGGAGAGCTCGCGGCGGTTCTGGGCGATCGCGATCGGCGTGATCGTCGAAGGTTTTGCGATGGGCCGCGCTGCCGACGAGATGTGCCGCGAATTGCTGCGCGCGCTCGGCGAGCAGGCGACATCAACTTCGACGTCGGCCAATGACGGGACGCGGCTGCGCCTGGTCGGCGATCACGACACTTCATCCTCAACGGACGGCGAGACAGGCACATGACCGCGCTTCGCATGCGAGCCCGCGATTTCCTCACCGAGGACGAATTGGTTGCGGTGCGCGAGCGCACGACGTGGAAGGGCGCAGCCCTGATCGTGCATGCCTGGGCGCTGATCCTGGGCGCGATCGCGCTGGTCGCGTGGTGGCCCAATCCGCTGACCTATCTGCTCGCCGTTGCGATCATCGGCTCGCGCCAGCTCGGGCTTGCGATCCTGATGCATGACGGGGCGCACGGCTGTCTGTCGGCGGACGAGAGGACCAACCTGACGCTGAGCCAGTGGTTCTGCGCCTATCCGATCTTCGCGGAGACCCGCGGCTATCGCCGCTATCATCTGCAGCATCATGCGCGGACGCAGCAGGAGGATGATCCCGATCTCGTGCTGTCGGCGCCGTTTCCGATCACGAAGCTGAGCTACCGCCGGAAGTTCTTCCGCGATATCACCGGGCAGACCGGCTACCAGCAGCGCAAGGCGCAATTGCTCAATGCGATCGGGCCGAAGGAGTGGCCGTTGTCGCGGCGCGCCGCCAACTTCTGGCAGAAGCTCGGGCCGCAATGCGTCACCAACGCCTTGCTGTTCGCGGGCCTCGCCGCCGCCGGTGTGTGGTGGGCCTATCCGCTGTTGTGGCTGGTGCCGCTGCTGACCTGGATGATGGTGATCACGCGCATCCGCAACATTGCCGAACACGCCGTCGTGCCCGACAGCTCCGATCCCCTGCGCAACACCCGCACCACGCGGGCCAATGTCCTCGAGCGTCTCTTCATCGCGCCGTACTACGTGAACTATCACCTCGAGCATCACCTGCTGTTCTACGTGCCCTGCTACAACCTGCCGCGCGTCCACCGCATCCTCAGCGAAAGCCGCTATGCCGGCCGGATGGAAGTGCAGCCGGGCTACGCCGCCGTGCTGCGGCTGGCGACCGCCAGGCCCGCCAACGAGGATCGTCCGGGCCAGCTGGTCAACAGCGCACGCCGGGCGAGGGCCGGCGCCGAGGTTAACGCCGACCAGAATGCCGGCGGGTTCTAGTGTGCTGAATGCGAAGTTCGTGCGATTTCGCGGCAGCCACTTTCACGAACTTCGCATTCATAAAGCACACTAGAATCATAAGTTTGCTAGTGTCCTTATCGAATCCGAAGTTCGCTCCGAAGGTGCGGCAAATGATGCGAACTTCGGATTCGGGACACTAGCTCGGAGCCGGGACCGGCATCCCCAGGGTTCCTCTGGCGCGGCTTGACAGCACCGCCTCCGTCAGTGTCTTACGGCCCGGTCCGGGGCCGGTTGCAAGGCTGGGCTGCCAAGCCTGGGCTGCCAAGGCTTGGTTGCCAAGGCCTGATTGCCAAGGCTTGGTTGCAAGGGATTGGCCCGGACCCGCTGTGGCGCGTTTTGCGCGACGCGGATACCGTTTTCCCCTGCGGCAGGCGTAAAGCGCCTGCGCGGAGATCACGCTCAACAAGGTAGGGATCGCCGATGACGGCAGCATTTACGTTTCCCGGGCAGGGCTCGCAGGCGGTTGGCATGGGCAAGGCCCTGGCCGACGCCTTTCCGGCGGCCAGGGCGGTGTTCGACGAGGTCGATTCCGCGCTGGGCGAGAAGCTGACCGCGATCATCTGGGATGGTCCCGGCGAGACATTGCAGCTCACCGAAAATGCCCAGCCCGCCCTGATGGCGGTGTCGATCGCCACATTGCGCGTGCTCGAGAGCGAGGCCGGCTTTTCGGTCGGCCGCAATGCGGCCTTTGTTGCCGGACACTCGCTCGGCGAGTATTCGGCGCTGGCCGCCGCCGGGAGCCTCTCCGTCAGCGACACCGCGCGGCTGCTCCGCACCCGCGGGCTCGCGATGCAGAAGGCGGTGCCGGTCGGCGTCGGTGCGATGGCCGCACTGCTCGGTCTCGATTACGAAACCGCCGTGGCGGTCGCCAACGAGGCGGCGCAGGGACAAGTCTGCCAGGCCGCCAACGACAATGGCGGCGGCCAGGTGGTGGTCTCCGGTGACAAGGCCGCCGTCGATCGCGCGGTCGAAATCGCCAAGACCAAGGGCGCCAAGCGCGCCATGCTGCTGCCGGTGTCGGCGCCGTTCCATTGCAAGCTGATGCAGCCGGCGGCCGATGCGATGGCAGAGGCGCTGTCGGGGGTGACCATCAAGGCGCCCGCGGCGCCGCTGGTCTCCAACGTGCTGGCCTCCGCCATCACCGATCCCGACGAGATCCGCCGCCGCCTGATCGAGCAGGTCACGGGCACCGTGCGCTGGCGCGAGTCGGTTGCCTATATGGCAGGGCAGGGCGTGACGCGGTTCTTCGAGATCGGCGCCGGCAAGGTGCTGAGCGGCCTCGTCAAGCGCATTGCCGACGGCGCGGTCGGCGTGTCCGTCGGCGGTCCGAACGATATCGCTGCGGCCAAGGACGCGCTCGCGGCTTCGGCTTGAAGCAGCCGGAAGGAGAATTCGATGTTTGATCTGACTGGCAAGACGGCGCTCGTCACGGGCGCAACCGGCGGCATCGGCGGCGCGATTGCGCAGGCGCTGCATGCGCAGGGCGCAACGGTAGCGATCTCGGGGACGCGGCGCGAGGTGCTGGACGGCTTTGCGGCCAAGCTCGGCGCGCGCGTGCATGTCCTGCCGTGCAATCTCTCCAGCAAGGATGATGTCGAGGCGCTGGTGCCGGCAGCGGAAGCTGCGATGGGACAGGTCGACATCCTGATCGCCAACGCCGGCATCACCCGCGACAACCTGTTCGTGCAGCTGCGCGACGAGGATTGGGACGACGTGATCGCGGTCAACCTGACCGCGACGTTCCGCCTGGCGCGCGCGGCGACCAAACTGATGATGCGCAAGCGCTTCGGCCGCATCATCGCGATCACCTCGATCGTCGGCGTCACCGGCAATCCGGGGCAGGGCAACTACACCGCGTCGAAGGCCGGCATCATCGGCCTGATCAAGACGCTGGGCGCCGAATACGCCAAGCGCGGCGTGACCGCCAATTGCATCGCGCCGGGTTTCATCAAGACGCCGATGACCGATGCGCTCAACGACAAGCAGCGCGAATCCATCCTGGCGAAGGTTCCTGCGGCGCGGCTCGGAACGCCCGAGGACATCGCGGCCGCGGCGGTCTATCTGGCCTCGAACGAGGCCGCCTACGTCACCGGACAGACGATCCACGTCAACGGCGGGATGGCTATGATTTGAGCTACTGGCCGCCTCTCGCAATGCGGCGAAAAGCCGTTTTCGGGAGCCGGTTCAGGCGTGTAGTCAAGGCTTTGGAAGTATGGTAGCTGAAGCCCCCGTGGATGGGCGAAGAACGCCATTGCAGGATTTTGAAACCCTGTATATTGGCGTGGCGACGCCTGCCGTTCGCCGGGGCTTTAATCGGCTACGACCGGGCCGAATCAAGACTATGCGCGACTGAGTAATCGAGACGACCACGATGGCTCGTATCGTCTTGGGGTCGGGTCCAATGGAACAACGAGGTTGAACGATGAGTGAGATTGGCGAGCGGGTTAAGAAGATTGTGGTCGAGCACCTTGGTGTCGAACCCGAGAAGGTGGTCGATAGCGCGAGCTTCATCGATGACCTCGGCGCCGACAGCCTCGACACCGTCGAGCTCGTGATGGCATTCGAAGAAGAATTCGGTTGCGAGATTCCCGACGACGCGGCGGAGACGATTCTGACCGTTGGCGACGCGACCAAGTTTCTCGAGAAGAACGCGAAGAGCTGACGCCGATCGCGAAGTTGACGGGGCCGGACGGACCGTGATCGAGCGGTCCCCCGGCTTCTTATTATCAGCCGCGCATTGCTGGCCGGAGAGGTGGAAATGAGACGAGTTGTCGTCACGGGGCTGGGCATGCTTACACCGCTCGGCTGCGGCGTTGACGCAACTTGGGCGCGCATCCTCGCCGGAGACAGCGGCGGCAAGAAGATCGACACGTTCGACGTGTCCGACCTGCCGAGCCAGGTCGCCTGCTACATTCCGCGTGGCGACGGCACTGGCGGCACCTTCAATCCCGATCAGTGGATGGAGCCGAAAGACCAGCGCAAGGTCGACGACTTCATCGTCTATGCGATGTGCGCGGCCAAGCAGGCGCTGGACGATGCCGACTGGCATCCGAAGTCGGACGAGGACCAGTTCGCCACCGGCACGATGATCGGCTCCGGCATCGGCGGCCTCACCGGCATTGCCGAGACTGCGGTGCTGCTGAAGGAGCGCGGACCGCGCAGGGTCTCTCCGTTCTTCATTCCGGGCCGCCTGATCAATCTGGCCTCCGGCTACGTCTCGATCGAGCACGGCCTGAAGGGGCCCAATCATGCAGTGGTCACGGCGTGCTCGACCGGCGCGCATGCGGTCGGCGACGCGGCGCGGCTGATCGCGCTCGGCGACGCCGAGGTGATGGTCGCCGGCGGCGCCGAATCGCCGATCTCGCGCATCGGCATCGCCGGCTTCTGCGCGGCGCGTGCGCTGTCCACCGGCTTCAACGAGACCCCGCAAAAGGCATCGCGGCCGTACGACAAGGATCGCGACGGCTTCGTGATGGGCGAGGGCGCCGGCGTCCTCGTGCTGGAGGAATACGAGCACGCGAAGCGCCGCGGCGCGAAGATCTATGCCGAGGTCACCGGCTATGGCCTGTCGGGCGATGCCTTCCACATCACCTCGCCGCCGCCGGACGGCAATGGCGGCTTCCGCAGCATGACCATGGCGCTGAAGCGCGCCGGCCTCGCGGCATCCGACCTCGACTACATCAATGCGCACGGCACCTCGACGCAGGTCGGCGACGAGATCGAGCTCGGCGCGGTCGAGCGTCTGCTCGGCAATGCGGCCTCGAAGGTTTCGATGTCGTCGACCAAGTCCGCGACCGGACATCTGCTCGGTGCGGCCGGTGCGATCGAGGCGATCTTCGCGATCCTGGCGATTCGCGATAACGTGGTGCCGCCGACCATCAATCTCGACAATCCGTCGGTGCAAACGGCGATCGATCTTGTGCCGCATACGTCGCGCAAGCGTGACGTCAATGTGGCGCTGTCCAATTCCTTCGGTTTCGGTGGCACCAACGCTTCCGTGATCGTGCAGCGCGTGACCAATTAGTAGGTCGTTAGAACTAGTCCACCGTTTTGCCGTATTCCGCGGTGACTCCTAATAGCGGGCGTATGCTATTGGCAGGGCAGGGGTTTGCCCGGCCACGATTCAACCGGCAGGATATTGGTTTGCATCGATGAGTGAGAGGCCGCCCATTTCACCGAGGAGTCCACGCGCCGCGCTGGAGCCCGAACAGCTTCCGCCGCCGCCCAAGCGCTCGGATCGCGCCCGCAATCCCTTCGTGATCGTCGGCAATGCCATCTTCACCATCCTGATCATCCTGATGATCGGCGCCGGCGCGACGTATTACTACGGCAAGCAGGCGCTGGAATCGCCGGGACCGCTGCAGGAAGACAAGATCGTCAACATCCCGGCGCGCGCCGGCAAGCGTGACATTGCCGACGTGCTCTCGCGTGAGGGCGTGATCAACGTCAATCCGTGGGTCTTCATCGGTGGCGTGTTCGCGCTGAAGGCAAGCTCCGATCTCAAGCCAGGCGAATATTCGTTCCAGAAGAACGCCAGCCTGCGCGACGTCATCGCCACCATCGTCGACGGCAAGGTGGTGCAGCACGCCATCACGATACCGGAAGGCCTGACTTCCGAGCAGATCGTGACGCGGCTCTCCGACAACGACATCTTCACCGGCTCGGTGCGCGAGATCCCGCGCGAGGGCACGCTGCTGCCGGAGACCTACAAATTCCCGCGCGGCACCACGCGCGACCAGGTGATCCAGCGCCTGCAGCAGGCGCAGAAGCGCGTGCTCGCCGAAATCTGGGAACGCCGCAACACCGACACGCCGCTGAAATCGCCGGACCAACTGGTGACGCTGGCCTCGATCGTCGAGAAGGAAACCGGCCGCGCCGACGAGCGCAGCCGCGTCGCCGCCGTGTTCGTGAACCGCCTGCGCCAGCGGATGAAGCTGCAGTCCGATCCGACCATCATCTACGGACTGGTGGGCGGCAAGGGAACGCTGGGCCGTCCGATCAAGCGCAGCGAAATCACGCAGCCGTCGCCCTACAACACCTATGTGATCGACGGCCTGCCACCCGGACCGATCGCCAATCCCGGCCGCGCCTCGCTGGAGGCGACCGCCAATCCGGCGCGCACCCGCGACCTGTTCTTCGTCGCTGACGGAACCGGCGGCCACGCCTTCACCGAAACCTACGACCAGCACGCGAAGAACGTCGCCAAGCTGCGCGCGTCGGAAAAGCAGATCCAGAACGACACCGTCGAGCCCGCGGATGATCCGGCGCCCGCCGCCGCGACGCCCGGCGCCGACACCAATCCCACGGCGACGACGCCGAAGCCCACCAATCAAAAGAAGCCGCCGCGCGGTCGGCAGGGCGCAGCCCAACAGACCAATTCGCCGCCGGTGGTGCAGCGCTAAAGCGCGATCGTCATCGCGCTTTAGCTTCTTGTTTGAGCATGATCTTTCGGAAAACCGCCATACACTTTTCCGGATCATGCTGTAGCTCTGCATTTTCCGGTGGTGGAACGTAATTCCACTTTCACGGAATCCGTTTTAAGGTCGCACCGGCTCCCCACGAGTCTCGCAGGCTCCGGGTGAGTCCCATATCCTTCTGTTGGAGAGTTCACGCGATGGCGCTGTCGAGCATGACTGGCTTTGCCCGAAGCCATGGCGCAAGCGGTCCCTATACGTTCGAGTGGGAGCTGAAATCGGTCAATGCCAAGGGCTTTGACCTGCGGTTGCGGCTTCCGCCGGGCTGGGACGAACTGGAAGCGCTTGCCAAGAAGCGGGCCGGCGAGCTGCTGTCGCGCGGCACGGTCTACGCCAATCTCAGCGTCAAGCGCACCGACGCGGCGCAGACGATCCGGATCAATGAGGACGTGCTCGCCGCCGTGGTGAAGGTCGCCGGCACGCTCGCGCAGCGGATCGACGCGGTGGCGCCGAGCATCGACGGACTGCTCGGCATCAAGGGCGTCATTGAGGTGGTCGAGCCCGAGAGCAACGAGGACGAGGACAAGGCGGCGCGTGAGGCGGCGGCGATGGCCTTCGAGCAGGCGCTCGGCAGCCTTGTCGAGATGCGCCGCCGCGAGGGCGATGCGCTGGGGCAGATCCTGATGCAGCGGATGGACGAGGTCGAGCGGCTCGCCAGGCGCGCCGAGACCGCTCCCGGCCGCAAGCCCGAGGCGATCAAGGCGCGGCTGGCCGAGCAGATCGCGGCCCTGCTCGAGACGTCCGACCGCTTCGATGCCGACCGCCTGAACCAGGAGGCGATCCTGATCGCCACCAAAGCCGACATCCGCGAGGAGCTCGACCGCATCGCCTCGCACATCGCCCAGGCGCGCGAGATGATCGGCAAGGGCGGTCCGGTCGGGCGCCGGCTCGACTTCCTCGCCCAGGAATTCAATCGCGAGGTAAACACCTGCTGCTCGAAGTCGAACGACGTCGAGCTGACCAACACCGGGCTTGAAATGAAGAACGTGGTCGAGCAGTTCCGCGAACAGGTCCAGAATCTGGAGTGAATGATGACGGCGCAGGGTTTTGACGGCGTTGAGCGGCGCGGACTGATGTTCGTCCTGTCGTCGCCGTCGGGCGCCGGCAAGACGACGCTGTCTCGCATGCTGCTTGAACGCGAGCCGGGCCTGAAGATGTCGGTGTCGGCGACCACGCGGCCGATGCGGCCGGGCGAGGTCGAGGGCCGCGACTATTTCTTCGTCGACAAGAAGAAATTCGAGAAGATGGTCGAGCAGGGTGAACTGCTCGAATGGGCCACCGTATTCGACAACCGCTACGGCACGCCGAGTGCGCCGGTCGAGGCCGCCCTAGCGGTGGGGCAGGATGTTCTGTTCGATATCGACTGGCAGGGCACGCAACAGCTCCACCAGAAAGCCAGCGCCGATGTGGTGCGGGTGTTCATCCTGCCGCCGTCGGCCGCCGATCTCGAGAGGCGGCTGCATACCCGGGCGCAGGATTCGGAAGAGGTCATCCGCGGACGGATGAGCCGCGCCAGTCATGAGCTGAGCCATTGGGCGGAATACGACTACATCGTCGTCAACCACAACGTCGACGATGCCTTTGCCGAGGTGCAGTCGATCCTGAAGGCCGAGCGCCTCAAGCGCGAGCGCCGCACCGGCCTTACCGAATTCGTGCGCGGCCTGCAGCGTCAGCTCGAGAAGTAGCGCGTTGCGGACGTGATGCGTGGGCATCACGTCCGTTTGCATTTTTTCCTAAGTGGACCTTAGTTCGTCGCGCTGCGCGCAAGCCGCTGCAGCATTGCGGCGATCTGCTTGTTGTCCTGCTCCCTTTGATCCCGATCACGCGCAGTCTCGCGACGTGGAGCAGGCTTCTCGGCGCGGCGTGGAGCGGGCGTCTCCGCGCGACGTGGAGCGGGCGTCTCCGCACGGCGCGGAACGGGCGTCTCGGCGCGGCGCGGCGCAGCCTCGGACAGCCGCAGCGGACGATCCCGGCTGACAACTGCCATCGGGGGCGCCGGCTCGGTGTGCAGCGAATCCCACGGCGCCTGCCACTCATCCTCGGTCTCGTAAGGCGGCGTACGCGTGCGGGTCAGCCGGAAAACCAGCGTGCTGACCAGGCCGGCCAGCGCCAGGGCTCCAACCATCACGATCAGCAGCATCTGCGTCGACGACGGTGACTTCTCCACGGACGCTTCGGCCGTGGCGGGGGCGGCAGGCGCCGGCGCGGCCGCCGGTTGCGGCGTCGTGTCTGCCTGCGCAACCGCGGTCGGCTGGTCTGCGGCGCGTCTGGTTCCGTTGGTTCCGGCCATGCTCGATGCATCCAGCCATCTGGCGTTCACGTCGGACGGCTGCGCGTTGGTACCGGTGGGCGTGGCTGCCGGGTCGGGCGTCGCTGCCGTTCCGCCGGCCTGGCCGGCGTCGGCGCTTGGCGCAGGTACGGCTGCGACCTGGGGCGAGGGCCATTCGGCATGGGCATCGGCGACTGATCTGCGCATCGCCGGCTGCTGCGGCGCGGGCTGGCTCTGCGGCGTCGGCTGGCTCTGTGGCGGCGTCGCGTCGGCCGTTGTGGTATCGGGCGCTGCTGCCGCTGGCGGCTGCTGCGTGCTCGTCGTCGCCGTCTTGGCGGCCTTGTTCTTGGCCTCGTTCTTGGCCTCGCCGAGATACCAGCACTTCTTCTTACTGCGATCGAGATGGTAGAACCAGTGGCTTCCCGCAGGCGCGGTTCCCTTGGGCGCGGCCAGGCAGGTGTCCGCCGTGTTGTTGGTGCTATTGGCCGTATTGGCGGCGGTCTGGGCCATGGCGCTGCAACTGGCGCCGGCCAGGATGCTGGCGGCAAGCGCCGCAGCGAATTTCGCTGAACGATTTGACATACGCGTCCCCGGTATCTCTTTTTTAACGCAAACGCTGGAGATCTCAATCTCGGCAAAGAGTTGGGTCGCAATGCGCCGCAAATCCGGAACGGGTGGGGCTTAATTGGGGCTCGCGGCGTGCCGCAATTGCGGCGAGCCCGAGGCCGCGGAACGTGAACCGAACGATGGCTTGGTTCGACCGTCAGGTTCCATCGGAGCGGCCGCGTCCCGCTGGCGGTAGCAGCACCGGCGGGACGTCATGTCTCAGCGTGATCTTTCGGAAAACCGCGTCACGCTCTTCCGGATCATGCTCTAGTTCTTCAGGACGATGCGTCCGACGACCTTGCCGGCGCGCAGCTCGTCGATCCATTTCTGGACGTCGGCCATCGGCTCTTCCTTCATCGGCGTCGGCTTGATCTTGCCGGCGCGGGCGAGCGCCATCAATTCCTGACCTTCGGCCAGCGTGCCGACCATGAAGCCTTCGATGGTCATGCGCTTGTACACCCACTGCACCATCGGCAGCGTGAATTGGCCGCCCATCAGGCCGGACACCACGATCTTGCCGCCGCGCGCGACCGTCGACACCGCAAACGCCATCGACTTCTCGTTGCCGGCAAAGTCGACGACGCCGTCGAAGCCGCCGTCGCTCTCCTTCAGCATGCGCTTGACGACATCGGGCTCTGCCGGGTCATAGGCGGCCGCCGCGCCGTTTTTCAGCGCGGTCTCGCGCGCCGCGGGGCTGAGATCGGCAACCGTGATCGGCTGCTTGAACATCGCCTGCGCGAATGACAGGCCCATCATGCCGACGCCGCCAAGGCCGATCAGCAGCAAATTGCGTTGGCGCGGACGATCGACCAGGCGCTTCAGCGCGCCATAGGCGGTGACACCGGAGCACATCAGGGTGGCGGCCTGGTTGACCGGCAGCGGATCGTAATCGAGCAGGTATTTTGCGTCGGGCACCAGCACGTGGGTGGCGAAGCCGCCGTCGATCGAGACGCCGAGGAAGCGCTGCTTGACGCAGAGGTTCTCGTCGCCGGCGAGGCAGTCGCGGCACTGGCCGCAGCCGATCCAGGGGAAGACGGCCTTCTTCGTCCCGATCAGATCCTTCGGCGCATCGGGGCCGACCTCGTCGACCACGCCCGCGATCTCATGGCCGAGCGTGAAGGGCAGGGTCATGCCGCGGGTGGTGTCGAGCTTCTTGCCGCCGCCGAGATCGGCGTAGCCGTCCTGGATGTGGAGATCGGAATGGCACAGGCCGCAGCGCTCGATGCGCACCAGCACTTCGCGTCCCTCGGGCTTCGGCGTGTCGACGATGGTTTCGCACAGCGGTGCATCGAATTTGACGAGGGATTGGCGAACCATACGCGCCATTACGTTTTCTCCTGTTGTTCTATTTTGTGGCCCGTATATCGGCCAATTCCCGGGCCATGGCAACAAAGCCCGCGACCGGAATGGTTTCGGCGCGCCGTGTCGCGTCGATATCGGCTGCGGCAGCAAGCCGCGCCGGATCGACCGACAGCGATTTCAAACTCTGGCGCAGCATCTTGCGGCGCTGGCCGAAGGCGGCGGCTGCGACCTGCTCGAGCATGCGGCGGTCGCACGGCTCGGGCGCGGCGCGCGGTATCAATCGTACCACCGAGGACGTGACCTTCGGTTGCGGCACGAAGGCCGCGGGCGAGATGTCAAACAGGATCTTGGTCTCGGCGCGCCAGTTGGCTAGCACCGCGAGCCGGCCATACGCCTCCTCGTCCTCATGGGCGACGATGCGCTCGGCGACCTCGCGCTGGAACATCAGGACCATCATGTCGTACCAGGGCGGCCACGGCTCGATCGACAGCCAGTCGACCAGCAGCTGGGTCGCGATGTTGTAGGGCAGGTTGGCGACGATCTTGGCCTTGGCGCCATCGAGCAAGGGACGCGGGTCAAAGCGCTGCGCGTCGCCATGCACGATCTCGATGCGGCCGGGATAGCGCTTGGCGATATAGTCGAGCGCAGCCAGCGCCCGCTCGTCGCGCTCGATGGCGATCACGCGCTTGGCACCCAGCGCAAGCAGCGCGCGCGTCAAGCCGCCGGGACCGGGGCCGACCTCGATCACGGTGGAGTCTTCCAGCGGGCCAGCGGCGCGGGCAATGCGCGCGGTGAGGTTGAGATCGAGCAGAAAATTCTGGCCGAGCGATTTGCGCGCCGACAGCGAATGCTCGCGAATGACGTCGCGCAGCGGCGGCAGATCGTCGATCGTGCTCACTTAGCTTGATGCCGCGGCCATGCGCGCGGCGAGCCGGAGGGCGGCGATCAGGCTCGACGGATTGGCCTTGCCGGTGCCGGCGATATCGAATGCGGTGCCGTGATCGGGCGAGGTCCGGATGAAGGGCAGCCCCAGCGTGACGTTGACGGCGTCCTCGAACGCGACGGTCTTGATCGGGATCAGCGCCTGGTCGTGATACATGCAGATCGCGCAGTCGTAGGTCTTGCGCGCGGCTGCGTGGAACATGGTGTCGGCCGGCAGCGGGCCCCGGACGGCAATGCCGTCGCGGCGCAGGATCTCGACCGCGGGCGCGACGATCTCGACGTCTTCCATGCCGAGCGTGCCGTCTTCGCCGGCATGCGGATTGAGGCCGGCAATGGCGAGCCGCGGCGCCGCGAGGCTGAACCGCGCCTTCATGTCCGCGACCACGATCCGCGCGGTCGACACGATCAGGTCGGTCGTCAATTGCGCCAGCGCCTCGCGGACCGACACATGGATCGTCACCGGGACGACGGCGAGCGCCGGCGACCACAGCATCATCACCGGCTGCGGCGCGCGCCCGCCGTTTGCGGCAAGCTCGGCCAAGAACTCTGTATGGCCGGGATGTCGGAAGCCGGCGCGGTACAGCACGTTCTTGGCGATCGGATTGGTGACGACGGCGCTGGCCTTGCCGGCGGCGACATCGGCGACGGCCTGCCGGATCGATGCCAGCGCCGCATCGGCACTCGTGCCGTCGGGCTGGCCCGGTCGCGCCGTCACCGTCTTGCCGGTCGCAACCACGGGAAGGGCGCGTGCGAACGTCGTGGATGCCTCCGCGGCGCTGACCTCGGCCAACTCGACGGCAAGCCCGAGCGTCTTGGCGCGTTCGGCAAGCGCGGCGCGGTCGCCCAGCAGATAGAACGGCGGGAGATCGAGTTCGCGGCGGCGCAGCCATGCGGCGAGCGTGATGTCGGGGCCGATGCCTGCGGGCTCGCCGGATGTAAGTGCGAGAGGTTGAGCCATGCGTCAACGATAGTCGATCATCGCCCGCCTGGATATTCGATCATCGCGGCTTTTCGGACTTCCTGCAGGTAGGCCTTCGACTTCGCCTCGTACTTCTGCACGTACATCTTGTCGCGCATCTCACGCTTCTTCGGCGTGTCGACGGTGGTTGCCTTCCTGCCGCAGAGGGCGACCATTTCAACTCCCTGCTTGGTGACCTCGGGAGGGGTGAGGTGGCCGACCGGGGTCTTGTCCAGGATGTCGCGCAGCGACTGCGGCAGGTCGGCCGAGGTCTTCACGACGATCTCGCGGATCGCGGCGTTGCGCATCGACTTGAAGAAGGTGTTGGCTTCCTCGCAACTGGTGACGCGCTCGCGCAGGCTGTCCGCTTCCTTGCGGCGTCCCTCGAACTCCGACTGCGGCGCGCCGCGGGGCACGATCAGAACGACCGGCTGCATCCTGTATTCGAATGCCTCGGCCTCAGCCGCGCCTCCGGCCTCCTTGACCGCGTTGGCCACGTCCTTTTCGCCAACCTGCAGGCTTTCCTTGAAGCGGCCGCGGACCAGGCTGGTCCAGACCATGTCGGCCCTGATGCGTTGCTTCAGCGTATCCGGGCGGATGCCCTTGCCCTCGAGCACCTTGGTGAGCTGGTCGCCGGAAAGCCGCATCCGCTGCGCCATGCCGCCGAAGGACTGGTCGATATCGCCGGCGGAGGGATCGACGCCGAATTTCTTGGCTTCCTTGATCTTCAGCTTCTCATCGATCAGCTCGTCGAGGACGGTCTTCCGATCAGGCGTCTTGCCGCCGGTCAGGGCGTTCAGCTTGGCGCGCTGCTCGATGTCGTAATTGGTGATGGGCTCGCCATTGACCATCACGGCGATGGTCTGGGCATGCAGTCGCGCACCGCCTCCGAGCAGGAGGAAAAGAGCCAGCAGGGAACTCAACACTAGCTGATGGCGGCGCGTTGGCAGGCTAGCGGTCGTCATTATCGTCATGTCAGCCGTTTAAACCAATTCAAGCCGGAGCCACAGGCCCGCAGGTAATCCAAGCACCCCGCCAGACCGCTCGCTCGCTACTGCATGCCAGCCGAACTGCTGGACGTGGAGGTCTGCGCGATCGTCCGCAGCCCGATCTGGAACATGAACGCGTGGCTGAGGACGGGCGGCGTCGAGCCGGCCTGATAGGTATAGGACGTGACATAGTTGGCGGCCAGCACGAAGCAGTCGTCCACATAGCCCGCGCCGAACGCGTACTGGTTGATTTTGTTCGCTTCAAGGTCCCAGCGCGCCGCGCCCTGAACCACCCAGTTCGCCGCCACCTTGATCGATCCGCTGGCGAGGATGCCTTCGCGGCGCGTCAAATAGCCAAGCTCCGGCTGCGCGGCATAGTCGCCGTACATCAGGCTGACCGACCAGCGGTCGAAGTTCGCGCTGGCCTGGGCCTCGAACCGGTTGATGTTCCAGGTCGCTTCGTCCATCCGCGAGCGGACGCTGAACGTGTAGGTGCGGTTGGGCGAGTAGGCGAGGCTCGCGACATAGTCCGAGCGCGGATTCTGCAGGCCGGAATCGATGCCGGTGTTGGTGACGTCCGCGACCGCGAACGAGTTCAGCCCGAACATCTGATAGGACTGTCCGAACATCGCCTTGACGCTGCCGCCGCGATCGAACTGCGTGGTGGCCTGCACGCCGACATTGGCGCGGCTGCCGCCTTCGACGCGGTCGTAGCCGGAGAATTTGTCGATCGCGAACAGGTTCGAGGTATCGAACACCAGGCTCTGCGCGTCCTCGTTCGGAAGCTTGCCGGCGCTGGGTTCGTCGGGCCGGATGATGACCTGCGCAATCGGCTCGATGGTCGTCGTGCCCCACGGCTGCACGTTGATGAAGGGGTAGCGGTATTCGAAGCCGACGGTCGGCATCAGGCGGACCGTCTGGGTGTCGCCGACCGGCAGGAAGTTGGAAACGCCCGGCTGGTTCGAGATGTCGGCGTTGATGGCATCGGCGCGGACACCGACGAACGGCGTCCAGATCTGGCCGAGCGGGTCGGTATAGGATTTACGCCACTGCGCCTCGGCGGTCAGCCTTGTGTAGGTGCCGGGCATGCCGCGCAGCAGGCACTGCGACGGCGTGCGCGCCATCGGGTCCGCGGATGTGGTCAGGCACAGGCCGTTGGTGTTGGCCGTCGTCGTGATCGGGTCGAACACCGCGGTTTCGCGGGTCAGGTTGGTGAAGTTCACCTTGTAGCTGAACTCGCCACCAAAGATCGGGCTGTTGATCACGTTGTTGTAGTCGATGACAGGCGCGACCACCGGAACCTGGTTCTGGTTGCCGGAGTAGCTGAGATAATAGATCGCGCGCGCGTCGAAGAAGCTGCGGTTGCCGACGCCGGTCAGATAGAGCTGCGAGATCGCCTCGGTCGGCAGCGACAGGAACGATCCGAACGGATCCTTGTACTGGGCCAGCCGGTAATCGGACATGAAGTAGTAGTCGGACAGCAGCACGCCGTCCCAGCCCCAGGTCCATTTGTCGTTCAGCGCGAACTGACCCTTGGTCTCGATGCCGCCGCGGAACTGGCGATCACCGGGCTGGCCCTTGAAAGCGTCCTGATCGAGTTGGTCGATGCCGTAGAGCCGGATCTGATAGGCGCCGTTCGACAGACGCTGGCGGAATTCGCCCTGGAACAGCACGCCCTGCTTCGAGGTGATGCGCGGATTGAACGTCGCGTCGAAGTCCGGCGCGAGCGCGAAGTAATAGGGGATTTCGACGCCGACGCCGAACGCCGAATACGTGGTGAAGCCCGGCATCAGGAAGCCGCTCTTGCGCTTCACGGTCGGATCGGGCGTCGAGAAGTAGGGAAGATACGCCATCGGAACGCCGAAGAATTCGAGCTGGGCGTTCTCGAAATAGAGCATCTTCTCGGTCTGGTTATGGATGATGCGCGCGCCCTTGACTTGCCAGAGCGGCGGCTTCTTCGGATCATCCTTACAGGGCGCGCAGGCGGTATAAACGCCGTTGTCGAACACCGTGTAATTGCCGCTGGACCGATCGGCGCGGGTCGCCGCCATGCGGGTCTGGTCTTCGGTGTCGACGCGCAGCGAATCGACGAACCCGTCGCGGTAGTCGTCGCTGAGATCAAGGATGTTGGCGTAGGTGATCTTGCCTTCCGCATCGGTCATGCGGATGTTGCCTTCGGCATGAAGACGCTTGGTCTTCTGATCGTAGATGACCTTGTCGGCCTCGACGCTGGTGCCGTTGTAGAACATCTGGACGTTGCCGACGGCCGAGATGCGCTGGTTGTTGTAGTCGTAATCGACCTCGGTCGCCTGAACCAGCATCTGCCCGTCATTCTTGGCCGGCGGGCGGGGCGGCTTCGGCGGACGCGGATTGTAGGTGAAGGCCTGCGCGGCAGCCGGCGTCGACGCGACAACATCGAGCGCGCTGACCACGACGAACGCGGCGAGGAGAGCTGAGATCGAAACGCCAAACGCGGCCATGCGGCTCCGTTGACGGCGCAGGACACTGCGCCGCCCGAGAGCAGGCGACCTCAACTGGCGGGCGGCGACGATAGCCACTACCCGTCCTCCTGGTACAGCAAGGCTAAGAAACCGGTGAGGCTGCCCACAACGACAGGCAACCACGCCGCAGCGATGGGATGCATCAACTCAGCCTTGCTCAAATCTTCAGTTACTTTCGACAGCACGTAGAGCAGAAAGCCTGCGCCCACGCCACTCAAAACCATCTTCTGCACGCCGCCCATCCGAAAGAAGCGGAGGCTCACAGAAGCCGCCAACATCACCATCGCAGCCAGCAAAAACGGCTGTGCGATGAGCTTGTGATACTGCAAGCGATAGCCGGCCGTCGCGAACCCTGAGCTCTCCGACGAACGGATGTAGTTCGGCAGTTGCCAAAAGGACACAGTTTCCGGGGTGGAGAAACTGTTGCGCACCTGTGCCGGGGTAAGGGTGGTGGTCAGGTAGAAGGTGTCCTGATCCACCGGAGGCTTATCGAGGGTGAATCGGCGCACGCCCTTGAACACCCAACGGCCGTCTTCGAGCGCCGCTTCGCGCGCTTCGATTCGCTCCTTGAACTGGAGCGCCGTATCGAATCGGAACACGGTGAGGCCGGTCAGCCGGACGCCCTGCTGCTCGCTGCGGGCCGCATTGATTATCGCCTGACCCTCGTCGTTGATCTGGTTCAGCCAAAAGCCGGACGCGTCCTGAATGCCGCCGCCGGGCGCCGAGCCGAACAGCTCGGCTTCCATCCGTTTGGACAGCTCGCGCAGATTGGCCGATACCGGATTGTAGGCGGTGGTCGCGAAGATGCCGAGCATGATCGCACTGGCCAGCGCCGGCGAGATGAATTGCCAGGCCGAGACGCCGGCAGCGCGCGCCACGACGAGCTCCAGCCGACGCGACAAAGCGAGGTAGCAGGTCATGGCGCCGATCAGCACGCAGAACGGCATCAGCTTCTCGAGCAGCTGCGGCACCCGGAATAGCGAAGTCTCCGCGACCGTGATCGCGGAGGCCGAGACGAGGCCCGACGTCTTGCGCACCATCTCGATGTAATCGACCAGCACGAGCAGCACGAAGATGCCCGCGAACACGCCCACCGCCGCGACCACGAAGCGGCCGGCGAAATAACGCCCGAGCGTGTTCGTGACCATGCTCATGCGGTTGCCGGCCTCCGGAAGAGGCGCGCAACGCGCTCGTTATTCCTGTTGATCGCTTCCATCAGCCGCGGCGGCGGTTCGACGACCACGCCGCCGACGATCATCCAGATGCCGATGCCGATGCCGCCGAACAGCATCAGATACTGCACCAGCGCCGCGAGCGGCGTCTTCACCGCCATAACCGAGCAGGCGAACCCGACCATGCGCAGGCCGAACACCGCGAATACCGAGCCGCCGATCGAGAAATTGCGGCTCTGGCGCGTGGTGCGCGGCGCGCCGAGGAAGGCGAAGGTAAGGGCAGCGAACGCAAACGGATAGATCGGCGCCATGAAGCGATCATGCAGCTCCGCGAAGAACTGGCCCGACAGCTGCTGATAGGTCTTGTCTTCCTCGTCCGGCCACATCAGCTCCCAGAGATAGCGCTCGCGAATCCCGAGCGTGACGTCGCGGCCCTGCGAGAATTTCGACATGTCAAAGGCGTAACGGGCGAACGCGACCAGCGCCGGATCACGCTTGCCAACCTCGAACCGTTGCAGATTGCCGTCATAGAGCACGAGGTACGAGCCTCGGTCGGTCTTCTGCACGGTGCCGTGGTCGGCGATGATGGTGACGCGCTCCTGCGGATCGCGGCGATCGTCGACGAAGACGCCGCCGAGCACGCCGCCGGGCAGGCGCTCGCGGATCCGGATCGTCAAGTTCTGGTCGAGCTGGGCGAAGCGGCCGGGCTGCAGGATGTTGGTCAGCACGTCGGCGGTGATCTCGGCGTCCCACTGCTTGATTCGGCGCATGCCGTCGGGGGCGAGATAGGCGCCGATGAAGGCGACCAGCGCCGCCACCACGCAGGTGGCAAGGAAGAACGGCCGGAACAGCCGGATCGGTGAGAAGCCCGCCGCGTTCATGACGATGATTTCGGAATCGGTCGCGAGCTTGTTCAGCGTATGGGAGATCGCGATCATCAGCGCGATCGGGGCGATGATCAGCACCAGGGCGGGAATCACGAGACCGGTGATGCCAAGGAAGGTGAGGATGGTCTGACCCTGGCTGGTCATCAGATCGATGCCGCGCAGCGCTTGCGTAATCCAGATCACGCCGGTGAGGCTGACCAGGACAAGCGCAAACGACGCCAGCGTCGTTTTAAAGATGTACTTGTCGATCGACCCCATCGCTACCGCACGACCCCCCAGGCCCCCTGCACGCAACCAAACGCACGGCTCTCGACCATCCCCGTCAACCCGGGTTCCCCTATGGTCGAGCCGCGGACCCGTCCGGCTCACTCTCTAGTCACTCTCTCACTACCATCCCTTTGATCCGTCAACAAAATGGCCGGGCCAAGGCACGCTTAATTTATGGTTAATTAATCGCTTTTGTGGCCTTCCGGCCACTCCGGCGCTTGGCAGCGGCGCAGCCGGCAGGTCATAGTGTATGACAAGCCCGGTCCGGACTGGTTCCGGACCGCCATCGCAATGCTCACCCCGCGTGCCGGAAGGACCGCCTCAGGTCCGAGCAACACCCTGAGTTCTGGAGGATTTTCCTATGTCCGACGCCGTCAAGGTCGGCTTTGTTCCGATCTCCGCGTCCGCTCGCGGTATTCTGGTGGTCTTTTGCGACGACCAATTGAAGCTGGGAGCCGCCACCCGGAAGGCGCTGGGAGTTGCCGCCGAGACGGTCAAGCGGGCCGCGGCCGCCAACCAGTTCAAGGGCAAGAGTGGGGCGGTCCTCGACATCCTGGCGCCGGAGGGAATCAAGGTCGAGCGGCTGATCGTGATCGGCACCGGCAAGGCGGCCGACCTCAAGGAGAAGGATTTTCTCAAGTTTGGCGGCGTGGCGGCCGGCAAGCTCAATGCCGGCAGCGGTTCGATGACCGTGGTCGCGGAACTGCCCGAAGCCGCGATGGCCGCCGGCCAGGCCGCCGCGATCGCCACCGGCATCCGTCTGCGCGCCTACAAGTTCGACCGCTACAAGACCAAGAAGAAAGACGGCGAGGACGGCGCCCTGCGGGCCGACGTCTCGATCGCCGTCGACGATGTTGCCGCCGCCAGGAAGGCCTACGCGCCTGAAGCGTCCGTCGTCGACGGTGTGTATTTGGCGCGTGAGCTCGTCAACGAGCCGCCGAACGTGCTGTATCCCGAGGAATTCGCACGCCGCGCCAGCCAGCTTCGCAAGCTCGGCGTCAGCGTCGAGGTGCTCGACGTCAAGGCGATGACCAAGCTCGGCATGGGCGCGCTGCTCGGCGTCGCGCAGGGATCGGCGCGACCCGGCCGCACCGTGATCATGCGCTGGAACGGCGGCAAGAAGAGCGAGGCGCCGGTCGCGTTCGTCGGCAAGGGCGTCTGCTTCGACACCGGCGGTATCTCCATCAAGTCGGCCGGCGGCATGGAGGATATGAAGGGTGACATGGGCGGTGCGGCCTGCGTGGTCGGGCTGATGCACGCGCTGGCGGCGCGCAAGGCCCGCGTCAATGCGGTCGGTGCCATCGGCCTTGTCGAGAACATGCCCGACGGCAATGCGCAGCGTCCGGGAGACATCGTCACCTCAATGTCCGGCCAGACCATCGAAATCATCAACACCGACGCCGAGGGACGCCTCGTGCTCGCCGACGTGCTCTGGTACGTCGCCAAGAAGTTCAAGCCGAAATTCATGGTCGATCTGGCCACGCTGACCGGCGCGATCATGGTCGCGCTCGGCACCGATCACGCCGGCATGTTCTCCAACAATGACGAACTCGCCGAGCGCCTGGCCAGGGTCGGCCTCGAGACCGGCGAGAAGGTGTGGCGCATGCCGCTCGGTCCCGAATACGACAAGCAGATCGATTCGCAATTTGCCGACATGAAGAACACCGGCGGGCGCAACGGCGGCTCGATCACGGCAGCGCAATTCCTGCAGCGTTTCGTCGACGGCACGCCGTGGGCGCATCTCGACATCGCCGGCACCGCGATGGGCGCGCCGAAGACCGAGATCAATCAGAGCTGGGGTTCGGGTTATGGAGTCCGGCTGCTCGAGCGGCTGGTCTCCGACTATTATGAAGCCAGGAAATAGAGTGTCGGCCGGCGCATGACCGAGGTTCTGTTCTACCACCTGCAGAACATGACGCTGGAGAGCGTGCTGCCGCCGCTGCTCGAGAAGTCGCTCGAGCGCGGCTGGCGCGTGGTCGTGCAATCGACGTCACAGGAGCGTGCCGAGACGCTCGACGCGCATCTGTGGACCTACAGCGACGATTCGTTCCTGCCGCACGCGACTTCGCGCGTTGCCGACGCGCAGGACCAGCCGATCATCCTGTCGATCGAGGAGGGCAACCCGAATCGGGCCAATGTCCGCTTCTTGGTCGACAATGCGGCGCTGCCGGCCGACTGCGACAGCTACGAGCGGGTGGTCCTCGTGTTCAACGGCGACGACCCCGACGCGGTGGCCTCGGCCAGGGAAAGCTGGACCGCTTGCAAGGCGCGCGGCTTCGAGGTCACCTATTGGCAGACCGACGAGCGGGGACGCTGGCAGCGGCGCCAATAGCGATAGCTACTAATTAATGATAATTCGACGTTTCTTGGGGCGGGCCACGGTCATGCCGCAAAGTGATGTTCGGACAAGCCCTTAGGTAAGGGGTAGGAGCTTTGTCGATCGTGCGGGACGGAACATTCAGTCGGAAGTCGCTGCTGGCGTTGCTGGTGCTTGCACCGGGACTTGCCGGCTGTTCGGGCGCCGGATCCGACTTGTTTTCGCGCGATGCGGAATGGTTCTCGCGTCCCGGGCGGGTGTTCATCCGCAACATCTCGATCGAATCGCCGCCACTGACGCCGGACAAGCCGGTGACGAACGACGATCTCGTCAGTGCCGACGGCAGCTGTCCAGGCATGGCACCGCCGCCGGGCGCCACCGATGCCAACGCACAGGCCGGCGGTGCACCACCGCCGCAGCCAACGGGCGGCAGCGTTGCACTCGGCCACACTGAATGCGACGTCGTGCGCGGCATCGGCGCGCCCGACAGCGTCAACCTGTCCAGCGCTCCGGGCGGCGGGCGCGTTGCGGTCGTGACCTGGTCGCGCGGCGCGCGCGCCGGCATCTACACCTTTACCTCGGGGCGCCTGTCGTCCGTCGAGCGCGGCCCGGATCCCGTGCCCGAGCCGAAGCAGGCGAAGCCGAAGAAGAAAAAGACCTCGCACGGCTAGAGCGTTTTCGCCGCAGCGGCAGGCCAATGCCTGCATGCGCGGGCATGATACCGGACGCGCGGACATCACACCGGATAGAATGAGAGCCTCGGCTCCCTCCACGGGTCGTCCCTGCCTAGTGCGCAATTGCGCACGGGAGCAGGGACCCATACGCCGCGGCGGATGTGGTTATGGGGACTCGTCGTTCGACGATCGTGCAGCAACGACCATCTGTGGTTATGGGTCCCTGCTTTCGCAGGGACGACATCGGATATGTGGCTCCGCCCGGTCTAACTCGCCGCTTCGTCGAGTTCGGCGCTGGCTTGCAGCCAGTCTTCCTCGGCGCGCTGTAGCGCGCTCTCGGCGCCGGCGCGCGCCTTGGTCAGTTGCGCGGCCTGCTTGGGGTCGCGGCTAAAAATATCGGGCAAGGCGAGTGCGGTATCGATCTTGGCGATGATGGCGTTGATGCGCTCGATCTCGGCCTCAGCTTGCGCGACCCGCTGCCTGGGTGAAGCACGCTTCTCATTGCGGATGCGCTCCGGCTTCGCGGCCTCCTTGACGCGCTCGCGCGAGGCCGGCCGGCCGTCATTGGCCGACAGGATCATGCGTCGATATTCGTCGAGATCGCCGTCATAGGCCGTGACGGTCTGGTTGGCCACGACCCACAGGCGGTCGGCGCAGGCCTCGATCAGATAGCGATCATGCGAGACCATGATGATGGCGCCGGGGAATTCGTTGATCGCCTCCGCGAGCGCCGCACGGCTGTCGATATCGAGGTGGTTGGTCGGCTCGTCCAGGATGATCATGTTCGGGCCGTAGAACGTGGCAAGCCCCAGCAGCAGCCGCGCCTTCTCGCCGCCCGACAGGCTCTTCACCAGCGTGTCGCCGGCCTTGCCGGAGAAGCCGATCGCGCCGACGCGGCCGCGCACCTTGCTCTCCGGCGCCTCCGGCATCAGCTTGCGGATGTGATCATAGGGCGAGCCGTCGAGATTGAGCTCGTCGACCTGGTGTTGGGCGAAATAGCCGACCGACAGCTTGTCGGCCCTCGTGATCCGGCCGGCAATCGGCGCGAGCTTGCCCGCCAGCAGCTTGACCAGCGTCGACTTGCCGTTGCCGTTGGCTCCTAACAGCGCGATGCGGTCGTCGGTATCGACGCGCAGCGTCACGCGATTGAGCACCGGCTTGCCGGGCTCGTAGCCGACCGAGACGTCATCGACCGCGATGATCGGCGGCGACAGCAGCTTCTCCGGCGCCGGGAACGAGATCTCATGAACATCCTGGGTCACCAGCGCGGTGATCGGCTTCATCCGCTCCAGCATCTTCACGCGCGACTGCGCCTGCCGCGCCTTCGAGGCCTTGGCCTTGAAGCGGTCGACGAAATCCTGCAGGCGCTTGCGCTCATCGGCCTGCCGCTTGGCGTGCTTGGCGTCGAGCAACTCGCGCGCGGCGCGCTGGTCCTCGAACGAGGAATAGGTGCCCTTGTAGAGCGTCAGCCGGCCGCGATCGAGGTGCAGGATCTGATCGACCGAGGTGTCCAGCAGGTCGCGGTCGTGGCTGATCACGATCACGGTGCGCGGATAGTTGGCGAGGTGGTTCTCGAGCCACAAGGTGCCTTCGAGATCGAGATAGTTGGTCGGCTCGTCCAGCAGCAGGAGGTCGGGCGCGGAGAACAGCGTCGCCGCCAGCGCCACGCGCATGCGCCAGCCGCCGGAAAATTCCGCGCACGGCCGCGCCTGGTCTGATGTCGAGAAGCCGAGGCCGGAGAGGATCGCCGCGGCACGGGCGGGCGCGGAATGGGCGTCGATGTCGACCAGCCGGGTCTGGATTTCGGCAATCCGGTGCGGATCGTGCGCCGTCTCGGCCTCGCGCAGCAGCGCGTCGCGCTCGAGATCGGCCTTCAGCACGACGTTGATCAGGCTTTCGGGCCCGTCGGGCGCTTCCTGCGCGAGGCTGCCGATACGCCAGCGCGGCGGCAGCGCGATGCTGCCGCTCTCGGTCGGGATGTCGCCCCGGATGGCGTGAAACAGCGTCGATTTGCCGACGCCGTTGCGGCCGACAAATCCGACGCGGGCTCCGGGTACAATTTGCACCGAACTGTGATCGATCAACAGCCGTCCGGCGATCCGGACCGAGATGTCAGTGATGGAGAGCATGCAGCGTTGTCACCGGACCCGCCGCCAAACGCAACCCCGTCTGTTCGTAAAATCTCTCCCGGAGCTGTTGCAAAAACGCAATTGGGCTGCTGGTCAGCCCTCAACATCTAATGGCGATCGCCTTCCCGTCGTTGCATCTCGTCGAGGAGTTGCTGCAGGCGAGACGAAAGTGCGGGCTCTGGCCGCATGCTTTGCTGAAGCCGTTCGCCTACGGCATCGCAGATGTAACGGCAGGTCTTGTGATCAATCTGATCGGCGTCCTTGTCGATCTTGCTCATTGTCATCGTCATGGCATGTCTCTTGGCGAGTTCCACCTCGCATGTTCGAGTAGCTCCTCGCCATGACAAGTCGCGACCCCGAATTTGGTTTCCGCGCCTTGCTCTCGCCTTGAGGTAGTGGGTCCCATATATGCCCGGGTTCCCCCGGCGGACCCGAAAAAAGCCCCGGCGCGAGGGCCGGGGCGAGAAGCAAGTCAGGGGAGCAGTCGTAGATTCGATGGATCAGTAGCAGCGGTTGACCAGGCGCCAGCGGGGCCCCCACGGGGTCGGCACCACGCGGCGCACGTAGCAGCCGCCGCCGTAGCCATAACCGCCGTAATAGGCCGGGCCGCCGACGATGACGCGCGGACCGCCCCACCAGCCGTGGTGCCATCCACCGTGCCAGCCGCCATGCCAACCACCCCACGCAGAAGCGGAGGTCGGGGCGAGCGCGGCGGCACCGAGCGAAACCGCGGCGACGGCGGCAAGCGAGAGTTTGCGTAACATGATCGTCTCCTCGAGGTATGGGCGCGCGCGACGCGCCCGCGGTGACATTTCCCGAGACGTCCTGTGAGGCTTGCGGATGGGGGGCCAGCAAGGCGTCCGATCGCTGCAGAGCCTATGTGACTTGAGCTGAACGGCAGCGGCACGGCGCTGACAGAATGGGTTCACCTAGGTGAAATCGCGGTAAGTTGGCCGAGCCGGCCGCTGTCCGGAGGGCGCCCTAACGACGGTTTTCGTCGTGAAAATGCGTCAAAACTAAAGGCTAACGCGTCACAGGGTCGCTTGCCGTTATCCCATCGCGCCGATATAAGCCCCGGCAACTCCCAGCCAAGTTTACAAGGACGAAATCATGGCGATTGAACGCACCTTTTCGATCATCAAACCCGACGCCACCGAGCGCAACCTGACCGGCGCGGTCAATGCGGTGATCGAGAAGGCGGGCCTGCGGGTCGTGGCGCAGAAGCGCATCCGCATGACCCGCGGCCAGGCCGAGACCTTCTACGCCGTCCACAAGGCGCGTCCGTTCTTCGGCGAGCTGGTCGACTTCATGACTTCGGGCCCGGTTGTGGTCCAGGTGCTGGAAGGCGAGGGCGCTATCCTGAAATATCGCGACGTGATGGGCGCGACCGACCCGTCGAAGGCCGCTGAAGGCACCATCCGCAAGCTCTATGCGAAGTCGATCGGCGAGAACTCGGTGCACGGTTCGGATGCGCCGGAGACCGCGGTGATCGAGATCGCGCAGTTCTTCGCCGGCAACGAGATCGTCGGCTGACACCGTATTGCTGAAAGTGGCGCGGTCTCCCGAGGAGACCGCGTCGAAGTAGAACCGGGGAGCGGCGGACGACCGCCGCCAGGGGCGGCCGCAAGGCCGAATAGGACTCGCTGTGGACTGGCTGTGGCAGATCTTTGATCCGGCGTACATCGGCGCGTTCTTCACCGAATTCAAGAACGAGATGGCGACGCCGACGTTCTGGGTCGCCGTCGGCAAGATCATCTGGATCAACGTCCTGCTGTCGGGCGACAACGCGCTCGTGATCGCGCTCGCCTGCCGCGGGCTCGCGCCGCGCCAGCGCCTGTGGGGCATGATTCTCGGCGCCGCCGCGGCGGTGCTGCTGCGCGTCATCTTCACCGGCATCGTCGCCAGCCTGATGGAGCTTCCCTATTTGAAGCTGGTCGGCGGGCTGGCGCTGATCGTGATTGCCGCCAAGCTGCTGGTGCCGGAGCAGGAGGACGAGGACAGCGTGCACGCGGCCTCGCATCTGTGGGCCGCGGTTCAGATCGTCGTCGTCGCCGACATCGTGATGAGCCTCGACAATGTGATCGCCGTGGCTGCCGCCGCTAATGGCAGCGTGCCGCTGCTGGTGCTCGGACTTGCGATCAGCGTTCCCCTGATCGTTGCCGGCGCGGCGCTGATCATGGCGCTGCTCACCAAGCTGCCGGTCCTGGTCTGGGCCGGTGCCGCGCTGCTCGGCTGGATCGCGGGTGACGTCATCGCGACCGATCCCGCCGTGTATCCGAAGCTGGACGCGCTGTTCGCCGGACCGCTCGGTACCAAGCTCGATTCCTGGCTGACGTCGGTCGGGATGTCGCCGCAATTCGCCCATGGCGGCAATGGCGGCGAGATCGCGCTCGCGGTGCTCGGCATCATCGTGGTGCTGGTCGTGGGGTCGATCTGGCGCCGCCACGCACTCCGCAAGGCCAAGCACGCCGCCAAGGCGGCGTGAGCCCTAAATCGCGATGCGATTGGGTCGAGCTCGTTGTTTGAGCATGATCTCCGCGCAAACGCATTCCGCGTTTGTCGCGAGGGAAAACCGCTTCGCACTTTTCCGGATCATGCCCTAGCGCCGCACGATCGAGCCGGCGCGCCCGACCAGCCGCGCCAATTGCTTGAAGCGGCTGCCGACGCGGTCGGCGACCAGATCCACCATCCGGTGCTCGAACACCAGCATCAGCTTGCGGCCCTGGGTGCGGAAATGGGTTGCCGGCAGCACGCCGGTGCGCGCCGCCGTGATCAGATGCGCGACGCGGAATGCGGCGCCGAGCACGCGGGCGCGCTCGTCCATCGCCGGCGTCACCAGCGCGCGGATCTGCGGCGGCGGCTCGTTTTCCTCGCTGAGCCCGGCGTAGCGATAGAACACCGAGAGCGCGACGAAGGCGCGGCCCTGATGCGTGATCGAGCCGAAATTGCCGTTCATGATCAGGCTGAGGGTTTCCTCGCCGCGATGATCGGGATGCACCCGCCAGCCGATGTCGGAGAGCAGGCAGGCGACGTGCCGCAGCCTGCGGTCTTCCTCGGTCTCGCGTAGCCTGACGACGCGCACCAGCCGGTCGGTCCACGCCGTCAGCTCCTGGGCGTGGCGGGCCGAGCGCGACAGCAATTCGTTGAGATTCTGCGCGGCGCAGAGCAGTCCGTCCTTGGCGCGTTCGGCCTGCGGCAGCATCTCGTAGAGCAGGCCCTCGCGTACGCCGAAGGTCGAGAACACGATGGTCTTCGGCTGGGCCACGCGGATGATGTATTCGAGCACGAGCGCGGCATAGGCCAATAGCGGCCGCCGCGCGTCGGCGACCGACTCGATATTGGCCAGCATGTTGGTGGCCGCCAGCCGTCGCAGCCGCTGCGCGAAGTCGAGGGCGTCGGCCGCCGGGATCGAATAGCCGTGCATCACCTTGAGCGGGTAGCCGCTCTGGATGATGTGAATGCGCGCCAGCGCACGCCAGGTGCCGCCGACGGCATAGAAGGTGCGGCCGCGGCCGGTCTTGAGCTGGGCGACGCCGAGCAGCTCGTTCTTGACGATGCGTTCGGCGCGCTTTAGCGATTTGTTGGAGAGGTCCTGCAGCGCGAGGCTGCCGAGCGGCAGCGTCACGCCGCTGCGCACGCGGCTGCCCTTGACATCGATCAGTTCAAGCGAGCCGCCGCCGAGATCGCCGACGATGCCGTTCGGATTGTGCACGCCCGAGACGACGCCGAGCGCGGATAGCTTCGCTTCACGCGGCCCGGTGAGGATCTCGATCTTGGCGCCGCAGATGCGCTCGGCCTTGGCGATGAAGTCCGGACCGTTCTTGGCGTCGCGGCAGGCCGCGGTCGCGATCGCGTAGACGCGGCCGACTTGCTGGATCCTGCACAGCGCACGAAAACGGCGCAGCGCGGTGAGCGCCTTGTTGACGGCATCGGTTGCGAGCAGGCCGGTGCTCTGCACCTCGCGCCCGAGCCCGCACAGCGCCTTCTCGTTGAAGATTGTGATGAGGCTGCGCGCCATCGCCTCGTAGACCACGAGACGAACCGAGTTCGAGCCGATATCGATGACAGCGACGCTGGAAGCGCGCTTCCGCGGCCGCTTCACCGTAAGGCCCCCTTAAGACGATGGCTGCTGACGCTCGTTGCGACGCGTGAGACGGCGCGGTGAAGATTCCTTGAGAGACTTACCACGGCCGGACAGACTCGGATTTGTCATAAAGTAGTCATGCAGATTGAAGGGCTCTTCGCCTTTCGCGGCCTTCATACGCGTTGACGACCCATCCGGCAACAATTGCCAGCTTTGCTCGGTGTCCTTCAGGTTCGCGACCATGATCTGTTCGAGAACCTGCTGATGCACCGTGGGATTTTGCAGCGGACAGAGAACCTCGACGCGGCGGTCGAGGTTTCGCGGCATCATGTCAGCGGACGAGATATACACAGCAGCTTTTGTGCTCGGCAGGCCCTGACCCATGCCGAAGCAATAGATTCGGCCGTGTTCCAGGAACCGGCCGATCACCGATTTGACGCGGATGTTCTCCGACAGTCCCGGCAGCCCCGGCCGCAGGCAGCAGATGCCGCGCACCACGAGCTCGACCGAGACGCCGGCCTGCGAGGCCTCGTACAGCGCGTCGATGATATCAGGGTCGACCAGCGCATTCATCTTCATCCAGACCGCGCCGGGCCGGCCGTGCTTGACGTGGGCGATCTCGCCGTGGATGTGCTCGATGATCCGCTTGCGCAGCGTCAGCGGCGACACCGCCATCTTCTCGATGTCGCTCGGCTCGGCATAGCCGGTGATGTAGTTGAAGACCCGCGCGACGTCGCGGCCGATGATCGGATCCGAAGTGAAGTAGGAGAGGTCGGTGTAGATGCGCGCGGTGACCGGGTGATAGTTGCCGGTGCCGGTGTGCACATAGGTCGTGAGATTGCCGCCCTCGCGGCGCACCACCATCGACAGCTTGGCATGCGTCTTCAATTCGATGAAGCCGTAGACCACCTGCACGCCGGCGCGTTCGAGGTCGCGGGCCCAGCGGATATTGGCTTCCTCGTCGAAGCGCGCCTTCAGCTCGATCAGCGCGGTCACCGACTTGCCGGCCTCGGCGGCTTCCGCCAGCGCGCGCACGATCGGCGAATTGTTCGAGGTGCGATAGAGTGTCTGCTTGATCGCGACCACGTCGGGATCGCGTGCCGCCTGCTGCAGGAACTGCACCACGACGTCGAAGGATTCGTAGGGGTGATGGACCACGAGGTCCTTCTGGCGGATGGCGGCGAAGATATCGCCGCCATGATCGCGCACCCGCTCGGGGTGGCGCGGCACATAGGGCGGGAATTCGAGGTCGGGGCGATTGAGGCGGGTGAGCTGCGACAGCTCGTTCATCGCCAGCACGCCGTCGACCAGGATCACTTCGTCGTCTGCGGCCGACAAGGCGTGCTGCACGAAGATGCGCAGCTCCTCTGGCATCGTGGCCTCGATCTCGAGCCGGATCACCGACCCGCGGCGTCGCCGCTTGAGCGCGGTCTCGAACAGGCGAACGAGGTCTTCGGCCTCTTCCTCGATTTCGAGTTCGGAGTCTCTGATGATGCGGAATGCGCCTTGGCCCTTGACGGTGTAGCCGGGGAACAGGCGGCCGATGAAGAGACCGGTGGCCTGCTCCAGCGTGATCAGCCGCGCCGGCGCGCCTTCCTTGGTGGAGGGGATGCGGATGAAGCGGTCGATCTTGCCGGGCATGCGGATCAGCGCGTTCATCGCCTTGCCGTCGGAGATCCGCGACAATTGCAGCGCCACCGTGAAGCCGAGATTCGGGATGAACGGGAAGGGATGCGCCGGGTCGATCGCCAGCGGCGTCAGCAGCGGGAAGATGCTGTGGAGGAAGTGATCCTCAATCCAGCTGCGCTCGGACTTGGTGACGTCGCGGCCGTCGACCAGCTGGATGCCGACCTTGGCCAGGATATCCCGCAGGTCGCTCCAGATCGCCTGCTGGTCGGAGGCGAGCTGCGAGACGGTCTTGTTGATCATCACGAGCTGATCGGCCGGCAGCAGGCCGTCCGGGCTGCGCTCGGTAATGCCCTCGCGGACCTGCGCCTTGATGCCGGCGACACGGACCATGAAGAACTCGTCGAGGTTATTCGCCGAAATCGACAGGAAGCGGACCCGCTCCAGCACGGGATGGCCGAGATTGACCGATTCCTCGAGCACCCGCCGGTTGAAGTGCAGCCAGGAGAGCTCCCGGTTGATGAAGCGTTCGGGGCTGGTCGCGATTGCGGGAATGGCGGGAAATTCCGCCTCTTTTTCTTTGATTTCAGTAGCTTGTGCCGAGTCCATAAAGTGCTGGTCCAATTCAGGGCAGGGGCCGGGGCGGTGTAGCCGAGAGCCGCAGAGACCATGTGATATTGCGATGACGTTTCGATGACATTGATGTTCCGCTCGCCTGCGCCGTCAAGCCGCGGGATGGATCAGGCGTCGCGCAACAGCTCCGCCGCCAGCGCCCGCGTGACGGGACGGCCGAGCCGGAGTGCCTCGGTATCCAGGAGCTCGACCGCCTGCCGGACGGCAACGTAGGAACGCTCGATCCGGTTGCTCAGATAGCTGACCAGCGGTTCGTCCACGCTCATCTGGCGGTCGGCGCAGAACTTGACGATCAGGCCGCGGAACAGCTGGTCGTCCGGCGGCAGCAGCGTCACGGTCGGCACCGCGCGGAGCCGCGACCGCAGGTCGCGCAATTCGATCTCGAACGCCGAGGGCGGAATGCGCGCCGTGATCAGCACGTAGGCATCGTCCTGGCGCGCCAGATTTAAAAGATGAAACAGCGCGCGCTCGTCGAAATCCGCCGGCCTCAGGTCTTCGACGACGAGCGCACCGGTCGCAAGCGCGGTCGGCACCGTGTCGGCGGTCAGCGCATGCGCCGCGGTCGAGCGCGCGCCGGCGCTCTCGGCCCAGATCGCGGCGAGGTGGCTTTTGCCGGAGCCGTCAGGCCCGACCAGCAGCATGATTCGGTTTGGCCAGTCCGGCCAGCCGTCGATCAGCGCCAGCGCCGCCTCATTGGCAGGGCCCTCAAGGAAATCGTCGCGGGTCAGCTTCTCCTCGTGCGGCAGGGCCAAGGCCAATTGACGAGGTTGAACGCTACTGGCCACGCAGGTCTCCAAACCACTTTATCTAGCTATGCGTAAACGCGTTGCGTTTGTCGCGGGAAAACCGGCTTCCACTTTTCCGGATCCCGCCTACCGAGCTTCGATCGTGCTCATGTGCCGCACCCACTCCACGAGATAGAGGGACACCGAACCCAAAGTAAAGATCGTGACCAGGCCCATCAGGATCAGGTCGTAAGGGTGCGGCTGAAAGCCGAAGCCGAGCGAGGCCAGCACCAGCGCTGCGAACGCGACCTGCGCCACCGTGTTCAGCTTCGACACCATCAGCGGCTTCATCTCGACCGGCTTGTCGAACAACCATGACACAATCACGGCGGAGACGATCATGATGTCGCGTGACACCACGAGAATCACGATCCAGCGCGGCACCGCGCCCCAGATTCCGAGCGCGACATAGATCGACACCAGGAGCGCCTTGTCGGCGAGCGGATCGAGCAGGGCGCCGAGCTCGCTCGTCATGTTGAAGCGCTTGGCGAGGAAACCGTCGACCGCGTCCGAGACGCCGGCGATCACGAAGATCGCGAACGCAATCTCCATCTGGCTGGACACGATGGCCCAGACGATCACCGGCACCAGGATGATGCGGCCCAGGGTGATGATGTTCGGAATGCTCAACTTGGATCGCTTCCCGGCTAGAAGCCTGATTTTACTCGATATCCGGCTCTTTTGCGCAGCCGCCTTGTGTTATCTACATAGTATCGCGGCAGCAGCGCCGCGAGCCATTGCGCGGGGGCGGAATTCCTCGTAACCAGCCCCTGATCATCTGGAATTGGGCATGACCGAGCGCAAAAACGGGCTCACTTACGCGGATTCGGGTGTCGATATCGACGCCGGCAATCGACTGGTCGATCTGATCAAGCCGATGGTGCGGGCCACCGCGCGGCCTGGCGCGGACGCCGAGATCGGCGGTTTCGGCGGGCTGTTCGACCTCAAGGCCGCCGGCTTCAAGGATCCGGTCCTGGTGGCCGCGACCGATGGCGTCGGCACCAAGCTGAAGATCGCGATCGAGACCGGCATTCATGGCGGTATCGGCATCGATCTGGTCGCGATGTCGGTCAACGACCTCGTCGTGCAGGGCGCGGAACCGCTGTTCTTCCTCGACTATTTCGCCTGCGGCAAGCTGCACCCGGAGGCCACCGCGCAGATCGTCGCTGGTATCGCCGAGGGCTGCCGCGAATCCGGCTGCGCGCTGATCGGCGGCGAAACCGCCGAGATGCCCGGCCTCTACAAGGATGGCGATTACGACCTCGGCGGCTTTGCGGTCGGCGCGGCCGAGCGCGGCACGCTGCTGCCGACCGCGGATATCGCGGCGGGCGATGCCGTGATCGGGCTGGCTTCCTCCGGCGTGCACTCCAACGGCTATTCGCTGGTGCGTAAGATCGTCGAGCAGTCCGGCGTTGCCTATGACGCGCCGGCGCCGTTCGCGCCGGTCATGACGCTTGGCGCAGCGCTGCTGACGCCGACCAGGCTCTATGTGAAATCCTGCCTGCGCGCGATCCGCGACACCGGCGCGGTGAAGGGGCTCGCCCACATCACCGGCGGCGGCTTCACCGACAACATTCCGCGCGTGCTGCCGAAGCATCTCGGCGTCGGCATCGATCTGGCGCGGCTGCCGGTGCTCCCGGTGTTCAAATGGCTGGCCGAGCAGGGCGGCATCGCCGAACTCGAACTGCTGCGCACCTTCAACTGCGGCATCGGCATGATCGCGATCGTCAAGGCTGATGCGGTCGACGCCGTGACCGAGGCGTTCACCGCCGGCGGCGAGACCGTGACGCTGCTCGGCGAGGTGATCGAGGCCAAAGGCGAGCATCGCGTGGTCTATAACGGTCATCTCGATCTCTCGCGATGAAGCGCCGCGTCGCCATCCTGATCTCCGGCCGCGGCTCCAACATGGCCGCGCTGATCGAGGCTGCGAAGGCTGAGGATTTCCCGGCCGAGATCGTGGCCGTGATCTCGAACCGTGCCGATGCCGCCGGGCTCGAGAAGGCGGCCGCGAGCGGCATTGCGACCATCGTCATCGAGAGCAAGCCGTTCGGCAAGGACCGCGCCGGCTTCGAGGCCGTGCTGCAGCGGGCGCTCGACGACAGGCAGGTCGAGTTGATCTGCCTCGGCGGCTTCATGCGGCTGTTCACCGCCGAGTTCGCGCGGCACTGGTACGGGCGGATGCTCAACATCCATCCCTCGCTGCTGCCTTGCTTTCCGGGTCTCGATCCGCACGGCCAGGCGTTGCGTGCAGGGGTCAAGCTGTCCGGAGCGACGGTGCATTTCGTGATCCCGGAGACCGACGCCGGACCGATCGTGATGCAGGGCGCGGTCACGGTCGCTGACGACGACACGGCCGAGACGCTCGCCGCGCGCGTGATCACCATCGAGCATCGCATCTATCCGGAGGCGCTGCGGCTGCTGGCGAGCGGCCGGCTCGAGCTGGAAGGCGATCTCTGCAAGACCCTGGGCAGCGGCGCAACCGACCATACCCTGATCGCGCCGGCGCCTTAGCGCGCGGTTGCAGGAGACATCCCCCGGGGTGATGCGGCCGGGGGAGGCATCAGGATGAATTCCGCTGGCAGCGGCGTTCAGTGAACCTTGAGGTTCTCTGCCGACGCCTTGCCGCGGTTCTCCACCAGCTCGTACTCGACGGACTGGTTCTCGTTCAATGTGCTGAGGCCCGCGCGCTCGACCGCCGAGATGTGGACGAACACGTCCTTGTCGCCGACGGCTGGCTTGATGAACCCGTAACCTTTGGTCGGGTTGAACCATTTGACGGTACCCTTCGGCATCGTCTCTCTCCCAGTTTAGACATAAAAAAGACGCGGCCACGTTTTCCACGTGCCACGCCACAAGCGGACTTTGCGCTGTCTGTTCACTTCCCGGGTCGTCAGATCCAAAGTCTTCAAGTCCGAAGTTTCGCCTCTCGAGGCCCTGTACATCGAAGCCTTGGATATCAACGTCGCGAAACGCACAGTCGAACGGCCGCAAATCCGATTGTGAACGGATTGCAACACGAAAATTGCGCCTTAGCAAGCGCGGTGGTTTTGCGTGACGCAACCTCAGCCTGTGCCGGTCGAACTCCGGGGCAACACGTTCGGCCACTGGCCGACTGCCGGTGGAACCTGGCGGGCACTAGGCGGACGCGCTAACCCCGGTCCACCCGCACCACGCGGCCCTTGTCGATCGCCAGCGCAAGCTGGCCGTGCTTGAGCTTGAGCGCGGCCTCGCCGAACAGTTCGCGGCGCCAGCCGTGCAGGGCGCCGACCTCGGCCTGATCGCTGGCCGCGATCTGCTCGAGGTCGTCGACGGTGGCGATCACCTTGCTGGCGACGCCGTGGCGCTCCGAGGTCATGCGCAGCAGCACCTTCAACAGCTCGACGGTCGCCGCGCCGTTGGAATTGTTTCTCGGCTTCTCCAGCTTGGGCAGCATGGCCTGGTCGCGGGCGAGCCCGCGCTGCACGGCGGCAATGATGTCAGCGCCCCATTTCGAGCGCTCAAAGCCCTTCGGCAGCGAGCGCAGATTGCCGAGCTTCTCCAGCGAGGTCGGCGCATGGGTGGCGATATCGCCGACCGCATCGTCCTTGAGCACGCGCGAGCGCGGCACGTCGCGGCTCTGCGCCTCCTGCTCGCGCCAGGCCGCGACCTCGATCAGCACCGCGAGCTCGCGCGGCTTACGCACGCGGGTCTTGAGCCGCTCCCAAGCGCGCTCGGGATGGAAGTCGTAGGTCTTCGGCGAGGTCAGGACCTCCATCTCCTCGCTGACCCAGTCACTACGGTCGCGCTTCTTCAGATCGGCATCGAGGGCTGCGAACACTTCGCGCAGATGCGTCACGTCGGAGACGGCGTAGTGGAGCTGCTCGTCGGTCAGCGGGCGGCGCGACCAGTCGGTGAAGCGGTGGGTCTTGTCGGGGCGGTGGCCGGTGACGCGGTCGACGAGCTGGTCATAGGCGATGCTGTCGCCATAGCCGAGCACCATGGCGGCGACCTGGGTGTCGAAGATCGGATGCGGGATCGTGCCGGAGAGGTGCCAGACGATTTCGATGTCCTGCCGCGCGGCGTGGAATACCTTGAGCACGGCCTCGTTCGACATCAGGTCGAAGAACGGCTTGAGGTCGATGCCGGGTGCCAGCGCGTCGACCACGACGGCTTCGTCCGCGCTCGCCATCTGCACGACGCAGAGCAGCGGATAGTAGGTCGTCTCCCGCAGGAACTCGGTGTCGACAGTGATGGCCTTGTGTTTGGCGAGCCGGTCGCAGGCGGCGGCGAGGTCGGAGGTCGTGCTAATCAAATCCATGAAGTGTCCATAACGGCTTGACCACACGCGTTCTGCCGAAAGGGCAGCTATGTCAAGGGTCTTGCAGGGATTTTGGCCCTGCGCGGGGTGAGGGACGGGCCATTTTTGAATTGATTGGGCGTGATTCGAGGGTGTTTTCGGCCCGGTCGTGCCGGCAGTTCGTCGGTCGTCCGCCACCTTCGGTGTCACCGCCCGGCTTGACCGGGCATGACGATCGGGGGCTGAGCGCCACAGGCGATAGCCCGCTGTCGCCGGGGCGCACGACCAAAATATCGAAAACAACCCCATGCAAAGGAGCCGACAGCTAGCGGTGTTCGACACGGCAACTTGACACGTCGGGCAAATCAGCGATATTTTTCCATTATTCCGAAGTCATGCGCCGCCACGCTTGGGGCTGTGACATTTGCGGACTTCTGCAACCGACCCTCATGGTGAGGAGGCGCACCGCGCCGTCATTGCGTCCCCACTTGCGGCTTTGATCGCCCGGCTCGACCGGTTGAATCCGCCCAGTATTCCAGAGACAGTTGTGCTCGAACCGAGAGGCGGCGGCGTACTGGATCGCCCGCTTTCGCGGACGATGACAGTCGTAGTGGGGACGCGCCGCTGCGGGAGCTTGCGCCGTCGGGATGGCGATTTGGGTCAACCGGAGTGCTGAGCTTTCTCGGGGCCGGCTTGCCTGGCCGATCATGGGTGCCGTATTCTGCCAAAGCAACCTGAAGTCGATGACCAACGAGGAGCCGCTATCGTGATCGCGACGCAGCCCCGGGGCTGTCACCAGCGAGCTGTTTCAAATCGCCTCTGAAGTCCCGGAACAGCGCCGCGATGCAGTGCTCGATAGCATCAACAGCATCATCGACACGAATTGGCTGACGGAGGGAAAAGTTCTGGTCCCGCGAACACTCTCCGTTCAAGCCCGACCACGGCATTGTCCTGCTCCACCACGGCGGTGAATGCGTGGCTTACCTCATCATTCAGCGCCTCGCCGTTGCCAGCACGTCGGTGATCTATCTCTCGGGTACCGCCGTCGAGACACGCATCGTGGTCGCGGCTCTCTCAAGCGGATGTTCGATGCCGCTATGACGGCGGAGTTCGGTCACCCGGCGGCGCCGGCTGACTTCTGCTTGTGCTGGCGGACGAGAAATCCCGTCATCTACGTGCTGGGTCGCGCGCAGTGCCGCAGCGTCGTGTCCGCTATCTCGGACGACACGCACGCGGATGATCTCGACGATCTCTGTCTCAAACTGGCTGCAACCCTGTACCCTCGTCAAACCGTCGAGAAGACGACGATGGTGATGCGGGGGGCCTATGGCCGGCTTCGCTATCGCGATGAGCCGACGACCCAAACCTCGCCGGATGTCGACCGATGGTTCGCGCAGACCATCCCCAACAGCGCTGACGCGGTGTTCCGTGCCGGATTGGCGAGCAATCGCTGGTCACGGCACCGGGCAGCGTTGCCAAGGACTGGATAGCCCCAGACGGGCAACTCGGTGGCAGGGGCTGCCTGTCATAGCGCGCAAAATCGAATGGCTCCGCGCGCAAATTCGTGAGTCACGCCGTCGTTCGCCGGGCGCCTTTGTCGCGCCGAGTACCGAACATGCCGGAGGTTGGATGATGGCGCCCGAGGGGGCGACTCTGGTTTCGCCTACAGCGCCATCGCAGTCGGCGAAGGGCCAAAATACCAGCGCGTGCGCTATCTCGAATATCCGAGTGACCGAGGGCAGAGTGCGTCTTCGATCGGTCTGCTCCTTGTTTTCGCACTTTGTGAACGCGTCCAGTCTGGGGTAAACAGGTCCCTTGGCATCGTCGAACGAGGCCCATTGTCGCCAATGGCCCGCAGTCGGACGGATCACAATGCCGGAGAAACAGCCAAGCGCCGATATGGAGGCTGCTCTCAAGCACTGGCTCGAAACCGTTGATCTCGGCCAGTATAGCGACCTCTTTGTCCTGCATCGCATCGGTTTGGACATCCTGCCCGATTTGACCGAGCAGGATCTGGTCGAACTTGGACTTCCGCTGGGAGACCGCAAGCGCTTGCAGCGCGCGGTTGCTTCCCTGACCCGTTCGGCAAAAGGTCCCGCCGGCGGTAGGAGCGTCGCGGAAAGCGCGGCGGTGAGCGCCGAGCGGCGCCAGCTGACCGTGATGTTCTGCGACATGGTCGGTTCGACCTCGCTGTCCGAGCAGTTCGATCCCGAAGACGTCCGCGACGTGATCGCGAGCTTCAGGGAAAAGTGCGTCAGCGTGGTCAAGCGGTACGAAGGCTTCGCGGCCCGCTACCTTGGGGACGGCATTCTGGTCTATTTTGGCTATCCGAATGCGCATGAGGATGACGCCGAGCGGTCGGTGCGTGCGGCGCTCGAAATTGTACGGAGCCTGTCGTCGGCGAGAGCGAGCGACGCCCGCGACGTTGCAAGTCATGGGCCCAGTGTGCGCATCGGGATTGCGACCGGCCTTGTTGTCGTCGGAGACCTGGTTGGACAGGACACCGAGGAGCACGATTCCGCAGTCGGCGAGACGCCAAATCTGGCTGCCCGTCTGCAGGCCTTGGCGCCTCCGGACGGCGTCGTGATTGCATCTTCGACGCAATCCCTGCTGAGAGGAAAGTTCGACTACCAGGACTTCGGATTTCACGCGCTGAAGGGGATATCCGCGAAGGCCCAGGCCTGGCTCGTGGTTCGGCCCTGCCGCGCCGAGACGCGATTTGCCGCAGCCATGGGCTCCCGATTGACGCCGCTGGTCAACCGCACCGAAGAGGTGGCGTTGCTGCTCACGCGTTGGCAGCAAGCGAAAGCCCATGAGGGGCAGGTCGTGCTGCTGACGGGCGAGCCGGGAATTGGAAAATCCAGGATCGTTCAGGAATTGCGGGAGCGGATCGCGGGTGATCAGCACGGACAAGTTTCGTTCCAGTGCTCTCCCTATTACAGCAGCACCGCTTTTCACCCCTTCATCGAGCATCTCAAATTCTCGCTCGGCCTTGACGGCGAGAACGCGTCTGCGCTTTGGCTGACAAAGCTTGAAGCTGGTGTCGCCGCCTCGAACGGCGAGGCGGACACAGTGGTGCCGATCCTTGCGGCGTTGCTTTCAATTCCCACCGGGGACCGCTACGCGGCCCTGGATCTCTCGCCGCAACAGCTGAAGGATGCGACGATCGCCACGCTCGTCAACCATCTGCTCGCGCAAGCGCGCGAGCAGACGCTCCTGATCGATTTTGAGGACGCACATTGGATCGATCCCACCTCGCGGGCCGTGCTCGATCTGCTGGTGGAGAACGTTCGCACCACGTCGATCCTTGTCGTGATCACCTGTCGTCCGGAGTTTCAGCCGGGCTGGAAGGATCGCGCGCACACCATCAGTGCGAACCTCAAGCGTCTCGGCCGACAGGTCCGCACGATATTGGTCGAACGTGTGGCTGGAGAAAAGGAGCTTCCCCGAGAGGTGATTGAGGACATCATTGTCAAAACCGATGGCGTGCCGCTCTTCCTTGAAGAGCTGACCAAGGCCGTTCTCGAATCCGACGTCTTGACTGAGCAACATGGACGTTACGTCTTGTCCGGTCCGTGGCATCAGCTCGCTATTCCCGCGACATTGAACGATTCCCTGATGGCCCGCCTCGACCGGATGGGATCATTCAAGAAAATCGCGCAGATCGGCGCCACCATCGGCCGCGAGTTTTCTTATGAGATCCTTCGCGAGGTTGCCGAAGCGCCGGCGGACCAGATCGAAGCCGCCCTGAACCATCTGGAGGCAGCCGGATTGATCGTCCGCTTCGGCTTTCTGCCGGAGGCGCTGTACTCGTTCAAGCACGTGATGATCCAGAATGCGGCGCATGAAAGCTTGTTGCACAGGGAAAGACGGACGCTGCACGCCAAGATCGGACGCGTGCTGGCCGAAAAATATCCGGAAAAGATCGAGCGCGAACCGGAGCTTCTCGCCTACCACCTGACCGAGTCTGGACAAAGCGAGCCGGCTGCGGGTTTCTGGCTCAAGGCCGGAAAGCAGGCCGCAATGAAGGGTGCGACTCTGGAGGCGATCGGTCATTTGCGTCGTGGGCTCGGGGTTCTGCAAGCCTCACCCGGCATGCAGGGCCGAAGCGAGTCCGAGCTTGAGCTTCGCATCGCCCTGGGCACCGCCCTGATCGCGGCAAAGGGATACGCCGTGCAGGAAGTCGAGGAGAACTATGTTCGCGCGCTCGAACTCGGCCGGAATCTTGGCAACATGGCGAAGGTCTTTGCGGCGACGCGCGGACTTTGGGTGTGCCACTTCATCCGCGGCGATCTCGCACGGGCGCATGAGCTGAGCGCGGAGCTCCTGCAGTTCGCAAGGCGCGAGGCATCGAACCAAAGTTCGTCCGCGACGCAACAGACGGGATATCTGATCGAGGCGCATCGGGCGATCGCGATGACCATGCTGTACCGCGGGCGGTTTGTCGCCGCCGAACATCACCTTCATCGCTTCAGGAATCTGTACAGTCCTGATCTACACGGCGCCCTGACGGCAACGCATGGCATCCATCCTGGCATCGTCTCGCTCTCGTATCTCGGGTACGTGTCGTGGTTTCTGGGCCGTCCTGACGCGGCGCGCCGATATAGCCAGCAGGCTATTTCGGAAGCGGAAGACCTTCGCCACCCCTTCACGTTATCATTTGCGCTGACATTCGGCGCTTACGTTTGCCAGCATCTCCGCGATGTCGAAGGGACCCACGACTACACCAACAGGGCACTGGCTCTCTCATCGGAACAAGGCTTCCTGCATTGGAAGCATCAGACGACCATCCTGCGAGGATGGGCGATGACCGAGCTCGGGAATGTCGATGAGGGATTGAACCAGATGCGAATGGCTATCGACGCCTACGAGGGCATGAGCGCCCGGCTAGCCAGTTGCTGGTTCAGAAGCCTGCTCGCGAAGGCTTATGCAAGTGCCGGCTTGCCGGATGCTGCCTTGCACGGACTCGACAGCGCACTGGCGATCGGGAGAAGAACGGGAGAGCATTTTTACGAAGCCGAGATCTATCGTCTGCAAGGTGAGATGACGCTCAATGACTCGAGATCATCGTCCGTTGAATCCGCCGAGCGAATGTTCCTCGCCTCGATCGAGCTGGCGCGCAGGCAAAGCGCGCGGTCCTTTGAATTACGGTCAGCTGTCAGCCTGGCGCGCCTATGGCGACATTCCGGCAAACAGGCGCGAGCGGCCGAGCTGTTGCTACCCGTCGTTCGAACGTTCACGGAAGGTCTAGGTACGCCTGACGTCAAGGAAGCGCTCGAGCTGGCGAATGAACTGGCAATGGAAATGCCCGGAGATCAAGAATGGAGCGGGCGGGTCTAAGGATACAGAGGCGCCCCGGGGCCCGTCCGCCCGCTTGCGCCTGACCGTCGTCTCCACGCATCGCAGATGAATGATGGTGTTCGCTTCGGCCCAAGTTCGCGGCGGCGGCAACGTTGGGTGGATGCTGTTCCGGCGATGTGCGCCGAACTGATCAGCGGTTGGCGATGCTGCTGGCCTCGATTGGCGAGGCAACGTCGTCCCGATCGATCCGGGCTTCGTTCGCGCGAACGCGTGACGGCCATCCGTGCCGCGAGGCCAGCGTCGTCAGCCTGTGCCTGACGAGATAATGCGCGGGGCCTTCGAGGAAGCGCCAGACGAGCCATGCCAGCACCACCATGCCCGTCACGACCAGCGCGGTCGACAGCCCGTCCGGCGTTGGTGTGATCAAGAGCAGGATGACGTAGCCGAGCTGCAGATGCAGCAGATAGAGCGGATAGGTGATGCCGCCGACGGCCCTGACGAGGCCTGCAGGCAGGGCTACCGACTTGATGCGAGTGGCGGCGAACACGATGCCGAGCGAGACGATGCAGATCACCGTCACGACGCGGGGATCGAAGCTGCCATGGGTGTGGACGCCGAGCCGCTCCAGCTTGTGCACGGCCTGGAACGTCGCCGTGCCGATCGCCAGCGTCAGCAGGCTGTACAGCCTGGTGTCGCGCCGTCCCCGGTAGTGCTCATAGATCAGGAGCCCGACGGCGAAGAAGCCGCTGTCGTCGGCCATGAACAGCTTTTCGAACAGGGGAACGTCGAGGGTCAGCTCGTTGGCGAAGGTGATTGCGATCCACGCCACGATGAGCGTGTCGATGCGCCGCGGAAAGATGCCCCAGGCCAGGAACAGCGTGATCCAGACGTAGAATACGACCTCGATCACTAGCGACCAGTAGGCGTCGTCCATGTAGGGCTGACCGAGCATCGGGGCTGCGATAAAGAGGTTTGCCAGCCATTGCCCCCACGTCACGCGGAAGTACGCGTGGCCCAACAGCAGCGTCGCGAGGAAGGTCAGCGTCATGCAGATGACGAAGGTCGGATAGATCCGGCTGAAGCGGGCGATCGCGAAACCGACCGGCGTGCGGCCTTCGGCCGAATAGGCGATGACGAAGCCAGAGATCGCGAAGAACACGGGGACGCCGAGGAAGCCGTATTGCGCGACCGGGGCGAGGTACGGCATCGCCACCTTTTGCACGCCGTTCGATGCCACGCCCCAGAAGCCGTAGTGATACAGGATCACGGCCCCGACCGCGGCAAGCCGCAGCAGGTCCAGCACGGGAACCCGGGTCGGATCCGGTTGTTTAGAAGCGCTCGGCATATATCCGCTATCGTGGCGGCGAGGCATGAAGGCGTTCTTAATCCACCCGGCGAAACGACCGCGCGGTCGTTCACGATTGCAGGAGCCCCGTGGCGATGCCGCCGGCCGCGCTGAGCACGACCACCACGAGCGGCGGCGCGCGCCATGCCGTGAGCAGGACGAAGCCGGCCAGCGCGATGCCGAAATCGAGCGGACGGTGGACGCTGCTGGTCCACACCGGATTGTAAAGCGCTGCCCCCAGAAGGCCGACGACGGCGGCGTTGACGCCGCGCATCATCGCTTGCGCCGCCGGCCGTTTGCGAAAGCTATCCCAGAACGGCAGCGCCGCGAGCAGGACGAGAAGTCCCGGCAGGAAGATGCCGACGAGGCCGACGATCGCGCCCGGCAGGCCGCCGATCACGGCGCCGAGATAGGCGGCAAAGGTGAACAGCGGACCCGGCACCGCCTGCGCGGCGCCGTAGCCCGTCAGGAACGCATCGTCGCCGATCCAGCCCGGCGTCACCACGGCTTCGCGCAGCAGCGGCAACACGACATGGCCGCCGCCGAACACCAGCGCGCCCGAGCGGTAGAAGGCCTCGAACAGGCCGAGGCCGGGCCATGTCCGCGACAGCAGCGGCAGTCCGACCAACAGCGCGACGAACAGGATCAGCGCTGCGACGCCAACGCGGCGCGATACCGGCATCGCGATATGGGTGACCCCGTTGGCCTGTTGCGCCTGGCAGAACCAAAGCCCGGCGACAGCGCCGAGAATGATCGCGCCGATCTGCGCGATCGACGACGAACTGGCGAGGATGACGAGTGCTGCGACCGTCGCGATCGAGGCGCGTTCGCGATCGGGGCAAAGCGAGCGCGCCATGCCCCAGACGGCCTGGGCGACGATCGCCACCGCAACCAGCTTGAGGCCATGCACCAGGCCGCTACCCGCAGGGCCGCTCAATCCGCTGGCGCCGAAGGCAAACAGCACGAGCGCGATCGCCGAGGGCAGCGTGAATCCGGTCCAGGCGGCCAGCGCCCCCAGGTACCCGGCGCGCATCAGGCCGAGCGAAAAGCCGACCTGGCTGCTCGCAGGGCCCGGCAGGAATTGGCAGAGCGCGACCAGATCCGCATAGGCCTGTTCGTCAAGCCAGCGCCTGCGGGTGACGAACTCGTCGCGGAAATAGCCGATATGGGCGATCGGGCCGCCGAAGCAGCTGACGCCGAGCTTGAAGAAGATGAGCAGCACCTCCAGCGGCGAGTGCGTCGAGTTCGCGGTGGCGGGCGGTGTGCCGGGCTGCGGGACGTCGGTGTTGTTCAAGCGTCGTCAATTCCCGCAACTTGTGTCCAGGTCAGGACTTGTCAGCGCGAGTATATCGCCATTCGATGACGTTTGAGCGCCTTATTTCTCGCGGCTCTCACTCGTAGCGGATGTTCTTCGACGGCCGGCGCGCGGCGGGCATCGCCAGCACGACGAGACAGAGCGCGATCATCGCCAATCCCATAAATTCGAATGCAAATGCGTCCACGGGCCATTCTCCCCATCAGAAACAGTTAGACTTGTTGGGGGAGCGTTGACGCGCTGTTAAGCCTTATGGTTACCGCTGCCGGCCTCGGCGCATGGTGGAGAGTGAGTTAACGCTCACATCGCGAAGCTAGGCGGCTACGCTGAGCGGTCCGGTGCGCAGCTTCAGATCCACCGGCGTCGGGTTGCGCAGGATGTCCAGCACGGGGCAATGACGGTCGACGGTTTCCTTCAGCCGGGCGATGTCGGCCGCGGAGGCCGGGCTGTCGATGGCGACCTCGGCCTCGATCTGCTGGAAACCGGCTCGCACGTCTGGATCGACGCTGAAGAAGCCGCGCAGATCGATGGCGCCCGACAGCTTGACGGACACGCCGTTGAGGGGAATGCCGAGCGCGTCGGCATAGAGCCGATAGGTGATCTCCTGGCACGAGCCGAGCGCGGCGAGAATGTACTCGACCGGGTTCGGTGCGGTGTCCTCGCCGCCCAGCGCCGGTGGCTCGTCGACGCTGACGTTGAATTGCCGCACGGCAACGCGGCTATTGACGCCGTCGCCGAGTTGCGAAGTCGCCTGGAACACGGCCTGCGCCTGCGCCGGTTCGGCGCCGAGCGCCTGTTGGGTGTCTGCGAAAACCTGCTTGAACCTGAAGCTCATCGTTCGTCTTCCCCATGGCATCAATCACGAGAGGCTGATCGAACGGCCCATGCAGTGCAATAGTCGCGAGATAAAAACGACAGCAGCTCCGCGAAGCGCGAAATTTGCAGCAGCATTTTTCCCGCGCGCGTCGATGCGTAGGATGAGTAGAGCCAACGGGGCCGCGCAAGGCGCGGCCCGTTGATAGAACTCCGCGAAACCCATAGTGGTGCCGCTCGCGAGATGAGCTCGAGATGAGCTGATGGGTTTCGCTGCGCTCTACCCGTCCTACGGGCCACCCATCCTGCCGTGTCACGCGGCGAGGGCGTCCTGGTTGATCTCGCCCTTGGCGAGCGCCGTCAGCAGCGTGTCGACGTGCCGCTCTTCGTCGAGACTGTCGTGCAGCAGCCGCTGGTCGTCGCGCAGATTGAGCTGACCGGCGAGGGCGGCCGCGCTGCCATAGGCGGCGATCTCGTAATGCGCGAGCTTCTGCGCCGAAGCGACGAGGCCGGCATCGCGCAGATTGTCGTCGGGCAGCAGCGAAACCATCTTGGCGGTCTCGTGGATCAGCGCCTGCATGGCCTGGTCGGTGTGCTCCAGCGGATCGGCCCCGTGCATCCGCAGCAGCGACTTCAACCGCTCGCCCTGCACGATGGTCTCGCGGTGATGGCGGCTGAACGCATCCTTGAGCGACGGATGCGAGGCGATCTCCGCCATCCGCGCCAGCGCCACGGCGAGTTGCTCCTCGACGCTTGCGAGTTCCTGAAGCTCGGCGACATACATGTCCTTGAAGCTGGTGATCCTCATCGTGAAACCCCTCTTGTTTCGGCGTTCGGCGTTCAGGCGGTGTGGCCGCCGGAACCGGAATCGATCGGCGTCTTCTTGGCACGTTGTGGCGTCATCTTCGCCGGGTCCGGTTGCCCGGGCACGCCGCGCGGCCCGAGTTGCCGGCGCTGCAGATCGTCCTCGGAGAAGGGCGGCTCGACGCCGTTCGGGTTGCTGCGCTCGATCGCGGTTTTCAGGTCGTCATCGCGCTGGTTCATGCTGGCGCTCCATCATACACGATGCGGCAGCGCTCGTAATAGGCTTGCCCTGAATCGGTCAGGCTCTGCCGCCGCGTGGTGCGATGGAGCAGGCGGACGCCGAGCCGTTGTTCGAGGAAGCGCACATGCTTGCCGACCATCGGGGCCGACATCTCGAGCGCATCGGCGGCGGCCGCGAACGAGCCGAGATCGACCGCCCTGACGAAGACGGCCATGCTGGTGAGGCGATCCAATTCAAAACTCCTGGTTTCGATTGTCGGAGCTACCGGGTGATTTATCCGGCGATCGCCGCCGGGCATAGCGGCATTCCATTCAATTGTTTTGGAGTTCGCCCATGGCCCGCGGCGTCCGCTTTCACCAGCATGGTGGTCCCGAGGTGCTGCGTATCGAGGAGATCGCGGTTGCGCCGCCGGCGCGCCGCGAGGTTCAGATCCGAGTCAAGGCGCTCGGGCTCAACCGCGCCGAGGCCTCGCTGCGCCGGGGCAGCTATATCGAGACCGCGACGCTGCCGTCCGGCCTCGGGCTGGAAGCCGCCGGGATTGTCGCGGCGATCGGCGAAGGCGTCGAAGAATTTGCGCCGGGCGATGCCGTGAGCATCGTGCCGCCGGTCTCGATGGTGCGCTGGCCGGCCCATGCCGAGCTCGCGACCTTTCCGGCGGAGCTTGTCGTCAAGCATCCGCCCGCGCTCGGTTTTGAAACGGCCGCTGCGGTGTGGATGCAGTATCTCACCGCGTTCGGTGCGCTGGTCGATCTTGCAAGGCTCGGGCGAGGCGAGTTCGTCGTCATCACAGCGGCGTCGAGCAGCGTCGGGCTCGCGGCGATCCAGATCGCCAACCGGATCGGCGCGGTCCCGATAGCGGTGACGCGGACATCGGCCAAGGCGCAGGCGCTGCGCGAGGCCGGCGCGGCGCACGTGATCGCGTCGGCGGAGCAGGATCTGCAATCAAGGCTGGAGCAGATCGCGGGACCGAACGGCGTGCGCGTGGTGCTCGATGCCGTCGGTGGCCCCGCCTTCGTGCCGCTGACGGCGGCGATGGCACCCGGCGGCATCCTGATCGAATATGGTGGACTCAGTCCTGAGCCGACGCCGTTCCCGCTCGCCAACGTGCTCGGCAAGAGCCTGACCCTGCGCGGCTACCTCGTGCACGAGATCGTGCGCGATCCCGCGCGGCTTACCGCGGCGAAGGCGTTCATCCTCGACGGGCTTGCCGATGGCACCTTGAGGCCGATCATCGCCAGGACGTTTCCGTTCGAGGAGATCGTCGAGGCGCACCGGTACCTGGAGTCGAACACGCAGTTCGGCAAGATCGTGGTGACGGTGTGAGGGTCGCACCAACGTCATTGCGAGCGAAGCGAAGCAATCCATCGGCCCGCATGCACGGAGGCATGGATTGCTTCGTCGCTGCGCTCCTCGCAATGACGGCGGAAAGACCTCACGTCCCGCAGAACGTCTGCGTCACGCGCTGCTCGGGGAGCGGCGGATCGGCGTAGGCCGCGAACTGCGGCTGGTCCTCATAGGGTTTTGCCAGCACCGTCAGCAATTCCTCGAACGGCGCGTAGTCATCCGAGTTCACCGCAGCCGCAATCACCGCCTCGATCCGGTGGTTGCGCGGGATGAAGGCCGGATTGACGGCACCCATCGCGGCCTTGCGGTCGGCCGGCGCTTGCGGCTCCAGCGCGAGGCGGGTGCGCCAGCGGGCGGCCCATTCGTCGAACGCCGCGGGATCGGTGAACTGCGCGCGGACGTCTGCGGCGTCATCGCTTGCGGCCTCGCCGAGATGGCGGAAGGTCAGCGTGAAGTCGGCCGCGTTCTTGGCCATCGCGTCGAGCAGATCCTGGATCAGCGCCTCGTCACCGTCGCGCACGGTGAACAGGCCGACCTTGGCGCGCAGGCCGGCGTTATAGGCTGCGGTGAACTTTTCGGGGAATTCGCCGAGGATCACTTGCGCCTGCTCGATGGCGTTCTCCTGCTCGTCCGCGAACAGCGGCAGCAGGCATTCGGCGAGCCGGGTCAGATTCCACAACGCGATGCGCGGCTGGTTGGCATAGGCGTAGCGGCCCATCTCGTCGATCGATGAGAACACCTGCGCCGGGTTGTAGGCATCAAGGAAGGCACAGGGACCGTAATCGATGGTTTCGCCCGAGATCGAGGTGTTGTCGGTGTTCATCACGCCGTGGATGAAGCCGACCAGGAGCCAGCGCGCGACCAGCGCGGCCTGCCGCGCCACGACGCCGGCGAGCAGCGCGTGATAGGGCTGGGCGGCGTCCGTCAGCTCGGGATAGTGCCTGGCGATGACATGGTCGGCGAGCGCGCGCACGCCGTCGGTGTCGCCGCGGGCGGCGAAGAACTGGAAGGTGCCGACGCGGATGTGGCTCGCGGCGACGCGGGTCAGCACCGCACCGGGCAGCGCGGTCTCGCGCATCACGGGCTCGCCGGTGACGACGGCGGCGAGCGAGCGGGTGGTCGGGATGCCCAAAGCGAACATCGCCTCGCTGACGATGTATTCGCGCAAGACCGGACCGAGCGCAGCTCGGCCGTCGCCGCGGCGGGAGAACGGGGTCGGGCCGGATCCCTTGAGCTGGATGTCGCGGCGGACGCCGTCCTTGTCGATGACCTCGCCGAGCAGGATGGCGCGGCCGTCGCCGAGCTGGGGAACAAAGTGCCCGAATTGATGGCCGGCATAGGCCATGGCGATCGGGTCGGCGCCGTCAGGCAGCCGCTTTCCGGCAAGGATCTCGGCGCCTTCCGGCGTCGACAGCAGGTCCGGGTCCAGCCCGAGCTGGACCGCGAGCGGCCGGTTCAGCTTGATCAGGCGGGGGGCGGCCACCGGGGTCGGCGCGACGCGGGCGAAAAAGTTCGCCGGCAGCGCCGAATAGGTGTTCTGGAACGGGAAATGAATGGTCATATCCCGAAGATAGGCCTGCGGGCCGAATAGGCAAACGATTGGCGCCCATCTGGCGCCGGATTGCAGCAAAATCTGCAGTTTCGGGCCAAAAGCGGGCGTTCCCTTGGTTGCCGCCCCGAGCGGGCTCGGGTAAACCCAGCGCCTTCGGATAGGAAGTTTCCTATCGCGATTCTCCTCCGACATCAGTTTTTGGAACGACTATGCATCGCTACCGGTCACACACATGCGGCGCGCTCCGAGAGGGCGATATCGACCAGACGGTCCGGCTTTCGGGTTGGGTTCACCGGGTCCGCGACCATGGCGGCGTGCTGTTCGTCGATCTGCGCGACCATTACGGCATCACCCAATGCGTGGCCGATCCGGACTCGCCGGCATTCGCCGAGGTCGAGAAGTTCCGCTCCGAATGGGTGGTGCGGATCGACGGCAAGGTGCGCCGCCGTCCCGCCGGCACCGACAATCCGGAGCTGCCGACCGGCATGGTCGAGATCTACATCAAGGAGATCGAGGTGCTGGGCCCGGCGGCCGAGCTGCCGCTGCCGGTGTTCGGCGAGCAGGAATATCCCGAAGATATCAGGCTGAAATACCGCTTCCTCGACCTGCGTCGCGAGAAGCTGCACCAGAACATCATGACCCGCGGCGCGGTGGTCGATTCCATGCGCAAGCGGATGAAGGAGCAGGGCTTCTTCGAATTCCAGACCCCGATCCTGACGGCGTCCTCGCCGGAAGGCGCGCGCGACTTCCTGGTGCCGTCGCGCATCCATCCCGGCAAGTTCTACGCGCTGCCGCAGGCGCCGCAGCAGTACAAGCAGCTGTTGATGATGTCGGGCTTCGACCGCTACTTCCAGATCGCGCCGTGCTTCCGCGACGAGGACCCGCGCGCCGACCGTCTGCCGGGCGAGTTCTATCAGCTCGACGTCGAGATGAGCTTCGTCACCCAGGACGACGTGTTCGCGGCGATGGAGCCTGTCATCACCGGCGTGTTCGAGGACTTTGCCAAGGGCAAGCCGGTCACGAAGAACTGGCCGCGGATTCCGTTTGCGGAGGCCGTGCGCAAATACGGCTCCGACAAGCCCGATTTGCGCAACAAGATCGTGATGCAGGAAGTCTCCGAGCACTTCCGCGGCTCCGGCTTCAAGGTGTTCGCGCGCATGCTCGAAGACCCGAAGAACCAGGTCTGGGCGATCCCGGGCACCGGCGGCGGCAGCCGCGCGTTCTGCGACCGCATGAACTCGTGGGCGCAGGGCGAAGGCCAGCCGGGTCTCGGCTACATCATGTGGCGCGAGGGCGGCGAGGGCGCAGGCCCCTTGGCGAACAACATCGGCCCCGAGCGCACCGCTGCGATCCGCGATCAACTCGGCCTCAAGGAGGGCGATGCTGCGTTCTTCGTCGCCGGCGATCCCGAGAAATTCTGGAAGTTCGCGGGTCTCGCGCGCACCAAGCTCGGCGAGGAATTGAACCTGATCGACAAGGACCGGTTCGAGCTCGCCTGGATCGTCGACTTCCCGATGTACGAGTATGACGAGGAGAACAAGAAGGTCGACTTCTCGCACAACCCGTTCTCGATGCCGCAGGGTGGCCTCGACGCACTGACGACGCAGGACCCGCTGACCATTAAGGCGTTCCAGTACGACATCGCCTGCAACGGCTACGAGATCGCCTCCGGCGGCATCCGCAACCACAAGCCGGAAGCGATGGTGAAGGCGTTCGAGATCGCAGGCTATGGCGAGCAGGAGGTCATCGACCGCTTCGGCGGCATGTACCGTGCGTTCCAGTATGGCGCCCCGCCGCATGGCGGCATGGCGGCCGGCCTCGACCGTATCGTGATGCTGCTCTGCGGCACCAACAATCTGCGCGAGATCTCGCTGTTCCCGATGAACCAGCAGGCCATGGACCTGCTGATGGGCGCGCCGTCGGAAGCAACGCCGAAGCAGCTTAAGGAGCTGCACATCCGCACCAACCTGCCGGCGAAGGGTTAGGCGGGCAGGAGAGGTGCGTAGCCCGGATCGAGCGAAAGCGAAATCCGGGGCGGTCCCTCCTGCGGCGACCCCGTTCCCGGATTGCGCTTCGCTCCATCCGGGCTACGGGCGGGAGAATCACAACCCCGTCGAGGCCTCGATCCGGAACTGCGCCAGCGCCGATTGCGGATCGGTCTTGAGGAGCTGCATCAGCTGAAGCGCCGGCGCCTTCGCGCGCGGAGTGAGCTTGATGACCAGCGTCTGTCCCGGCGTCTCGATGAACTGGCCGATCGCGGTGACGAGCGCGGTGGCGTCGGGATTACCCCCGCCGATCTCGCCGCCCTGCGCCTTGATGGCGTCGAGGATGACCTTGCGCGCCTCGTCGCGGCTGACGTTCCGGGTGCGCGCAAATTGAGCGACGGCGAGATCGATGACGCCGAGGTCGTGGACCGCGAGCTCGATCGTGCCGGTTTCGATCTGCGCGGCCGCGCCCATTGCTTCCGCGGCGCTGGTCGAGAATGCCTCACGCGGCACGTTGCCGAGCGTGACCTTCGCCGACGCGCTCAGCAGGCCCGCGATGTCGAGCTTGACCGGCTCGAGCGCGAACGCGCGTGAGGTCTCGGTCCAGACGGCGCCGAGATCGGCGTCGACCGCCATTCGGTCGATCCCGGCGGCGACGAGCGGTTGCTGCCGCGGATCGGCCGCATCGAGCGGCGCCGCCAGCTTCGCGGTCAGCCGCAGCTTGCTCGGGATCGATCCGACGAACTGACCCCAGTCGAGGCTGAGGACGTCGATGTTGACCGGCTTGCCGGTGGCCTTGTAGGGCGACGCGACGCCCTTGACCTCGACGCCTTCGATCAGCGGGAATAGCGCCAGCGCCTGTTCGGCCGACGGCTTCTGCGCGGCGAACTGCGCCGAGAGCCGCATGAAGTTGGCGACGTCGAGCGACTTCAGCGCAAAGCGTCCGACCTTGATGGGACCGTTCGGCGCACGGGTATCGAGTCCCTCGACCGCAAGCTCGCCGATCTTGCCGTGTTCGAAGTTGAACCGCATCGAGGCGAGCTTGAGCGGGCCCTGCGGCGTCTCGACCGAGAGCCCATGCATCTCGGCATCTGCGATTCCGATGCCCGAATAGAGGCCGGCGACCTTGTCCAGCAGTTCGCGTGCCTGGGCGGCAGACGGCGGCGGGCTCCCTTGCGGCGGCATCATTGCCAGCAGCGCCGGCAGTTGCATCCGTGACGGATTGATCCTGGTGTCGTCGACGGTCACTCCCTCGATCCGCATGTTCACGCCGGGCGCGGCGGTAATGACATAAGGACCGGCCGAAACGTGTCCCTGGATCCGGTACTCCCTGTCATCGTTGGCCTTGCCTGGATCGAATATCGCCGCCATCGCGCCGACGTCGATATCGGTCGCGGCGATGTTGGCTAGCTCGCCGGTCATTTTGATCGGCTTGCCGGCCGCCTGCTGGTTGATCGTGAACACAACCTTGTCGGTTTTGCTGGACGCGACCTTTCCGTCCTTCATGTTTTCAATGGCGATGCCCGAATAGGCGAATTCGCCGCCGGCGCCGTCGCCGGCTTTTGCGGCGGCGCTGAAGGTCATCGTTCCGGTCAGGCTAGGCGCAGCGACCGATGATGCGTTGATGCTCGCGAGCAGTCCGAACGCGGACCGGTACAGCTCGAAGATCGACGACGACGCCGGAAGCTGGGGCAGGCTGGCGGGGCCGGAATAATCCTTCACCGTGATCCGCGGCGCCTTGTAGGTCAGTGAGGCGATCGTCGGGGTCGGTCCCGACATGCCGATCTCGACATCGCTGAACTCGACATTGCCGGCGGAGACCCGTGCCGCGTCGGTTTGACCGAGGCCGGTCATCGTGAGACTGGCAATCTTGACGCTGACCGGGGATTGCGTCCCCGACTCGGTGGCGACGTCCGCGATCGTCAGGGTGCGGCTCTTGACGTCGAACGTGATCTTGCCGTGGCTCGCCTTGGCGCCAGTGGCACGGACCTGCTCGAAGGCGGCCTCGACGTCGCGCGTGACCCGGCGCTGGGCGTAGAAGTCGAAACCGAAGAAGCCGGCGGCCGCGATCACAACCACGGCGATCAGGCCGAGCAGAATTTTCTTCATTCGGTCAACTCCGGATCATCAAGGGAAAAAAATTGCCAATCCCGGCCGAATGGCGCGGGGAGGGGCAGGCGTCGATGAACGGCCGGCCCGGACCTGTTGACGGGGATATTATCGGATGTTGCATCCAAGTGGTTGGACATGCTTCACATCCGGCTCGATTTGCCGGACAACTGACTTTTGCCTGGATTAGCACAGAAACAAGAAATTTGGGCCGGAAACGCGGGGAGCACGCATGTCGTCATCGTCTGAAGAACTCCACAACGCGGCGCTCGCCTATCACCGGCTGCCGCGGCCGGGCAAGCTCGAGATCCAGGCGATCAAGCCGCTTGCCAACCAGCGTGACCTGGCGCTGGCCTATTCGCCGGGCGTGGCCGCCGCCTGCACCGAGATCGCCAAGAACCCGGCCGAGGCGGCGACGCTGACCGCGCGCGCCAATCTGGTCGCCGTGGTCTCGAACGGCACCGCGGTGCTCGGTCTCGGCAATATCGGTCCGCTGGCCTCGAAGCCCGTCATGGAAGGCAAGGCGGTGCTGTTCAAGAAATTCGCCGGCATCGACGTGTTCGACATCGAGATCAAGGCCGACACGATCGAGCGCGTAGTCGAGACCGTTGCCGCGCTGGAGCCGACCTTCGGCGGCATCAATCTCGAGGACATCCGCGGACCTGAGTGCTTCGAGATCGAGGCGCAGCTCAAGGAGCGCATGAAGATCCCGGTCTTCCACGACGACCAGCACGGCACCGCCATCATCGTCGCCGCGGCGATCGTCAACGGGCTGTTGTTGAACGGCAAGCAACTGTCTGACGTGAAGATCGTCTGCTCGGGCGCCGGCGCCGCCGCGATCGCAACCCTCAATCTGCTGGTCTCGATGGGGGCGCAGCGCAAGAACATCTGGGTCTGCGACATCGACGGTGTGGTCTATGAGGGCCGCAACACCACGATGGATCGCTGGAAGGCGGTCTATACCCAGAAGACCGACGCACGCGTGCTCGCCGACGTCATTCCCGGCGCGGACATCTTCATCGGACTGTCTGCACCGGGTGTGCTGAAGCCCGAAATGGTCAAGCAGATGGGCGACAAGCCGCTGGTGATGGCGCTGGCCAATCCAGTGCCGGAGATCATGCCGGATGAGGCGCGTCTGGCGCGTCCCGACGCGATGATCTGCACCGGACGGTCGGACTTTCCGAACCAGGTCAACAACGTGCTCTGCTTCCCCTTCATCTTCCGCGGCGCGCTCGACGTCGGCGCCACCGCGATCAACGAGGCGATGAAGCATGCCGCGGTGGACGCGATCGCGCAGCTCGCGCGCGATCCGCCCTCGGATGCGGTGGCCCATGGTTTCGAGAGCGGCGAGACCCAGGGGTTCGGCCCCGGTTCGCTGATCCCGAGCCCGTTCGATCCGCGCCTGATCCTGCGCATCGCGCCGGCGGTGGCCAGGGCCGCGATCGAGTCCGGCGTCGCGACCCGGCCGATTACCAATTTCGACGAATACGCCGCCAATCTCGAACGCTTCGCCTTCCGCTCCGGCCTCACCATGAAGCCGGTGTTCGCCAAGGCGAAGACCCAGCCGGTGCGCGTGATCTACGCCGAAGGCGAGGACGAGCGCGTGCTGCGCGCGACGCAGGTGGTGCTCGAGGAAAAGCTGGCGCGGCCGATCCTGGTCGGCCGTCCGTCGGTGGTCGAGACCAGGATCAAGCGCTTCGGCCTGTCGATCAAGGCCGGCCGCGATTTCGACCTGATCAATCCCGAGGACGATCCGCGCTACCGTTCGTATGTGCAGTCCTATATCGACGTCGCCGGCCGGCGCGGCGTGACACCGGAGGCCGCGCGGACCGTGGTCCGCACCAACAATACCGTGATCGCGGCGCTTGCCGTGTCGCGTGGCGAGGCCGACGCGATGCTGTGCGGCGTCGAGGGCCGCTACATGAGCCATCTGCGCCATGTCCGCGAGATCATCGGCTTCCTGCCGGGGGTCAGCGACTATGCCGCGCTGGCGCTGATGATCACCTCCACCGGAGCCCATTTCCTCGCCGATACCCAGGTGCGGCCGAACCCGAGCGCGGAGGAACTCGCTGAAGTGGCATCGCTCGCGGCGATCCACGTCCAGCGCTTCGCCTTCAAGCCGAGGGTCGCCTTCGTGTCACATTCCGACTTCGGCAGCTATGACACGGATTCCTCGCGCAAGATGCGGCGGGCGACCCAGCTCTTGAAGGACAAGCATCCGGAGATCGAGGCCGACGGCGAGATGCAGGGCGACACCGCGCTGTCGGCGGCGGCGCGGCGCCTGGTGCTGCCGCAGTCGCGGCTGGAAGGCGAGGCCAACATCCTGATCATGCCGAACCTCGATGCCGCCAACATCGCCTACCAGATGATCAAATCGCTCGCCAACGCGTTGCCGGTGGGGCCGATCCTGATCGGTCCGGCGCGCCCGGCGCACATCCTCACCCCCGGCGTGACGGCGCGCGGCATCCTCAACATGACGGCGGTGGCCGCCGTCGAAGCCCAGGAACGCGCCGGCCGCGCGCAGCCGACGCTGTTCGGCTGACGGCCGTTGTTTGAGCACGTTATGTTCGGAAAACCGCAGCGCGGTTTTCCGCATCGTGTTTGAACCGAGATGGATTCGATTTGATCGAGGCAGGTGGAGCGACCATAATCGCTTCGCCTGCTTCGTCCGATTTCTGCCATCCAGTGAGGCCGACCCATGCCAGCGTTCATCACCTTCGGGCGGATCCTGTTCGCCGTGCTGTTCCTCTATTCGGGAGTGAGCAAGCTGTTCGGCATCCAGGCGACGGCGGATCTGCTGGCGGCCAAGGTGACGATCCCGGCCGTGGTCGCGCCCTATACGCAGCAGATCGAAACCGCCGTCGGCATGCCCTTCATGCAGCTGCTGGCGGTCACGATCGGCGGCTTCGAGATCGTCGCGGGGCTGATGATCGCGGTGAACGTGCTGGCACGGTTCTTCGCGATTCTCCTGATCATCTTCGTGTGCTTCGCCACCTTCTACTTCCATGACTTCTGGAATCAGCCGGCGCCCGACAACCTCAGGACGCTGATCGATGCGCTGAAGAACCTGTCGCTGATCGGCGCGCTGTTCATCATCGCCGGCTACGGCCGCGGCCCGCGCCGCGACGACCCGGCCTATGGGGACGTGTAGGACGATACGCAGCTGTGGAGGGCGGGTTAGCCGAAGGCGTAACCCGCCGACCTGCGCATTCGGCAAGAGGGGTGGCGGGTTACGCTGGCGCTAACCCCCTCTGCGACGTTCAGAAAGATGGTCCCCACATAGGTACGCTTTCAAACCTCTCGAGGCGGACCGTTTTCCTGCCAGCCGACGACGCATCAGTGCCAAGTCGCATGATGTCTCGGTCTTTGGTATCGACGCGCAGCTCGAGTTTGCCTGGGCAGTCTTTGGGCTGTTCGATCTCCAGGGCGAACGGAATTGGAAGTGTCTTGCTCATGTTGGGAACCACGAAGGACTGGAAGAGCTTCTCCGAGCCCGTCGGGCTCTCCGGCGTCATTTCGACGAGATAGAAGTATAGGAATTCCCCGACAGAGGCCTTGCGGTCGCCGGGCGCTTGCACGAGTTCGCCGCGCAGGGTGGTTTTGCAGGCGCCGACTGCGCTGGTTGCGACCAGCGACGCCATCGCCACAAGCGCTACGGCCTTCGCCAGGGAGGTCATGCCGTTGTTCATCGCAAGCTGCTCGGGATCTATGCGCTTCGCCGCCACGGCGTCACGCTGACATCCTGCGCGGCATCGATCAGCTGCGGCGCGCCGGCGTGCAGGCCGTGCGCTGACAGCACCTGCTGCGGGGTGCGGGCGGGGACGCCGGGAAAGCACGGCTCGCCGTCGGGGATGCGCACCTTCGGGGCGACCGAGAGCCAGAACGTGTCGTAGCGGTCCATGAACATGCCGAACACGCCGGGGCCGCCGATGATCGCGACCATTCCCGAGGTCACGCCGGCCTCGCGGCTCGCCGTCTCGAACGGGCAGCCGGCGGGATTCCACAACAGCGCCTTCGGATTGTCGGGGTCGGGCGCGGTGGCCGCGACCTCGCTGGTCAGGATCAGCCGCCGCCGCTTCGGCGCGTTCGGCTGCTCTTCCTGGGAGTGACGGCCATGCACGACGAGGTCGGCGCGGTCGAGGGCCGCGGTGAAGAACCGCTTGTCGCCCTCGATCTTGAGGTCGTCGGGCATCACATTCCGCGCATTCGCCAGCCGGCCATCGGCGGAGACGATGACGAAGCCTTCGATACGCAGCGCCGGCACCAGGATTGTCGCCGGCGTTATTGCTGATCGACGGTGGTGACGACGCTGTTCACCGGGCGCGAGCTTACGGTCGGCAGCTTGACGTCCTTGGCGAGCTCATGCTCGTATTGCGGCAGCACCGTCACCGGGAACTTGGCGCGCATCGCGACCACCTTGTAGCCGCCGGCCTTGAGCTGCGTCAGCAGCGTGGGCAGCGCTTCCGCGGTGTGCTTCTGGAAGTCGTGCATCAGGATGATGCCCTTGCCGAGCTTGTTCAGCTTCTTCATCACGGTGTCGATCACCTGCTGCGGCTTGCTCGCCTTGAAGTCGAAGGAGTCGAGGTCGCAGGAGAAGATCGCGATGTTGCGGTTGCCGAGATAGGTCACCATCTCCGGCGGATGCTGCAGCGCCGGGAAGCGGAAGAACGGCGAGGGTGAGGTCTCGAGCGCCCACTTGACCGCAGCGTAGCCGCGCTCGATCTCGTCCTTCTTCTGATCCTCGGTCAGCTTCTTGTTGTTCAGATTGGCGTGCGACCAGGTGTGGGCGCCGACCGTGTGGCCGGCGGCATAGACCTGCCGCAGGATTTCGGGGTGATAGGTCGCGTGCTTGCCGATCGGGAAGAAGATGCCCGTGGTGCATTCATCCGCGAGCGCCTTCAGCACCGCCGGCGTGTTGCCCGGCCACGGGCCGTCGTCGAAGGTCAGCACCACCTCATGGTCGCGCAGGAAGTCGAGCTGCTTGAAATGCTCGAAGCCGAAGCCCGGACCGCCGGTGGTGTCGATCTCGACCGTGCGGCCGACGCCGAGCGCGTTCGGATTGTTGCAGGCGGCGCGCGCCGGCTGTGGCGGTTGCTTCGGCGGAACCGGGGCTGCGGTTGCGGTGGCCGGTGCCGGGGCTGCGGGCGCGGGAGCCGCGGCCGCTGGTGCTGCCGGTGCCGCAGTAGCGCCCTTGGGGGGCGACGTCTGCGACCAAGCTGCGCTCGACGCGAGCAACGATACGGTCCCCGCAAAAATCAGACCTGTCGCAATGCGCATGGCGTGTTCCCTGCTGCTCGCGCGCCCGGCGCCGGCATTGCCGCGACCGGGTCGCTTCGCCCCCAACCGATCGTACCCTAGTCGCAGTGGCGACGCCAAGGCAATGAACGTGGCGAGCGCGTGTCCAAAATCCTCGTCGGATCAGTTAATTCCGGGGATTATCGTCATATCTCAGGCGGCCGCCAATGCCCGTGCGATCCCGGTCTTGATGCGCGTGTCGTCGGGCGCAACCGACTCAGCGAAAACGTCGGCGATGTAGCCGTCGCGGCCGATCAGGTATTTGTGAAAATTCCAGCGCGGCACGTCCTTTGGCCGAACCTCCGCCGCCCAGCGGTAGAACGGATGCGCGCTCGCGCCGCGGACGATTGCTTTCGCCGCGATCGGGAAGGTGACGCCATATTGATGCTGCGCAGTCTCGGCGATCTCGGTCGGGCCGCCGGGCTCCTGGCCGCCGAAATCATTGGAGGGGACGCCAATGATGACGAAGCCGCGATCGCGGAATTCGGTCCAGAGTTGCTGCAGGCCGGCATATTGCGGCGTGAAGCCGCAAAGCGAGGCCGTGTTCACGATCATCAGCGGACGGCCGGCATAGTCGGCAAGTCTGATATCGCCGCCGCCGAGTGCCGGAAATGAGAAGGCGTAGGCGGTGATCCGGCTTATCGCGGGCTGCTCGGCATGCAGCGGGCGGGATGCCGCGGCTGCGGCGATCGCGATCAGGGTCCTGCGGTCCATCATGGTCTCGTCCCCGGAACAGATGTTCGTCGGGATCATAATCCGTAGGGGACGCGCAGGCTTTCAAGAAGGCGTTATTGCCGGAGGCGAGTAGCCCGGATGGAGCGAAGCGAAATCCGGGATCGATCGCCTCAACGCAGCGGCAGGATGAAGTCAGTGCCTTCGCCGGTCTCGCCCTGGTTCACACCGAGGTCGGAGACGATGATCGATCCGCCGGTGCCGAGCGCTTCGCTGATCCGCGCCATCACGTCGGCCGGAATCGAGATGCGGTCGAGCGCCTCGGCCGGACTGTTGGTCACCGGCTGCGGCTTGGCCTCGGCCACCGCTGCGGCCGCGACCTTGCGGCGATGCGAGGTACGCTCTTCGACGTCGATGCGGGCGACGTTGCGGGTCGGCAGCGTTACCACCGACCAGCGCAGCAGGTTCGTATCGGTCTTGTCGGCTTGTGCGGTGAACACATGGGTGCCGAGCGGCCGGTCGCTTGCCGCGATCGTCACCGGCACCTCGAACAGCGGTGCAAAATTCTGCCGCACGTACAGCTTGGAATCCTTGCGGCTGATGAACACCGCGATCTGGCCGGCGCGCTTCGGCACGTCGATCCTGGCGGTGCCCGGCAGCCGCGCCGGATCCTTCTTGGCGTCGGGCGCATCGGCTGCAGTCGCTGCCTCGGCGGGCTTGTCAGCGGCCTTCGAGGCATCGGCCTTCGGTGCGTCGGTCTTCGGTGCATCGATCTTGGGCGCCTCGGCAACACCAGGCTTGGCGGCGTCCGCCTTCGGCTCGTCGGCCTTGGCTTCCGCCTTCGCCGGATCGCTTGCGGAGACCTCGCTCTTTGGCGTGTCGGTGCTGGCGGTGGTTTCGCCGACCGTGTTGTCATCTGTGGTCGGGTTGCTGTCGTGGCCGGCGGAATTGGTCTCGGCCGGCTTGTCGGCGGCGGCCGTCTCGGGCTTCACTGTCTCGGACTTGTCGGCTGCGATCTTCTCCGCGATGGCGTCGCGCGCCGTGGAAGAGGATGCATCGGACATTGTCACTGACGCACTCGCTGCCGGCATCGCGCTGCTGGCGTCGGCGGTGTGGGTGTTGTCGCGCAGCGACGCGGCGGCATGGCCGACGCTGCTGCGCAAATCGAGATTGGACTGCTTGTCGGCCCCCTTGTCGCTCTTCACGCCGAGCGGCGCATCCATCTTCAGAATGTCGTCGGCAACCGGCTGCTGCGGCGCCACCTTTTGCGCGACCAGCAGCGGGTGCGAGAAACTTTCCGGCGAGATCGTGCCCGGCGTGACGAAGACGCGGGCGCCCATCCGCGTCCAATTGTACATCTTGACCGCGAACGACATCGGCATGCGGATGCAGCCGTGGGACGCCGGATAGCCGGGCAGCACGCCGGCGTGCATGGCGATGCCCGACCAGGTGATGCGTTGCATATACGGCATCGGCGCGCCGCTGTAGATGTTGGACTGGTGATACTTCTGCTTCTGGATGACGCTGAAGACACCCATCGGGGTCGAATGCCCCTTCATGCCAGTCGACACCGGGCTCTCGGCATAGAGGCCGTTGGCGTCGTAGAGGCTGACCCGCTGCTGGTCGATCGAGACCGAGATGATCAGGGGACCTTGCGGCTTGCTGCCGGCCTCCTTCTCGATCGCCGGATTCTTCTTGGCTGTGTTGCGCTTCGGCTTTTGCCGGTGCGGCTGCGGCATCGGCTCGTAGTCGCCGTAGAAGGCGGAGTCGCGGTTCCAGTAATAGAGCGCTGCATCGGCCTGCGTGGAGGCGGCGACGGTGCCGGCGGTCGTCAGAATTGCCAGCTGCCAGAACCGCTCATTCGCGAAGTCAAAAACCGAAATCCGCCGTCCACCTGCGCGCATATTCCGAATCCCAGTCCAAACTACATGTTGGTTGTCGCAGACGCACAAAGCGTTCACCAGCGCAAGCGATCTAACCCTTCCGTGAGGGCGGTATTTTCGACGAAAGAGTAACAAAAAAGCCTCACAAGAGGTTAAAGCGCCGCGTTCGATCACCGAACTGTCAGCGCCTTCCTGTGCGGCGTTTGCGCACTACATAGGCGGGACCCACCCCGCGGAGACCTCAATGACATCGAGAACTGTGAGCTTGTGTGACCTGCGACGGTTGTCTCGATGGGGATGCGCGGTGCTGCTGATGTTGCTGGCTTTGGGGCAGGCGGGTCCTGCGGTCGCGGCCGACGAGCCGGACCTGATCTTCCGCCGCTCCACCGTGTTCAAATGGGTGAGCCCCAACGACAAGCTCGCGACCTATGGCGTCGACGATCCCGAGGTCGAGGGCGTCGCCTGTCACTTCACGGTGCCGGAGAGGGGCGGCTTCAAGGGCTGGCTTGGCCTTGCCGAGGAAGTCTCCGATATCTCGCTGGCTTGCCGGCAGATCGGGCCGATCCGCTTCAAGACCAAGCTCGGGCAGGGCGATGACATGTTCAGCAAGCGCCGGTCGCTGTTCTTCAAGAAGATGCAGATCGTGCGCGGCTGCGACGCCAAGCGCAATGTGCTGGTCTACATGGTCTATTCGGACCGCCTGATCGAGGGCTCGCCAAAGAACTCGACGTCGTCGGTGCCGATCATGCCGTGGGGCGCGGCCGATGCTGCCGTGCAGAAGTGCGGCGAGTTCATTCAATAGCTGGAGCAGGGGCTTGGCCCAGGCGGCTGAGGCGGTGGGCGAGCTAGCGCTCGGTTTGCCCGAACGGCTTCGCGCTGATGCCAAGGCCCGGTTTGACCTTCGAGTCGCGGCAGCCGACGAGGCGGACCAGCTTCTGCGGCGCGCACTCATTGTCGCCCATCACGTAGGCGCCTTGCTGCGGCATCGCGGCCGTCATCTGCTGCTGGCCGGATTTGCTCGCCGCGGATTCATTGCCAACACCAATGTTGCCATTGCCCACGACTGACATCCTTCGTTGGATCGGGAGGGATCACGACAACGTGCCACCGCGAAGATGGTTGCACGGCACGCAGACATGAGTCGACGAAACCGCCGCCCGGTTCACCGCCGCCCTTGCTGTGCTGCTTCTCCTCTCAGCAGAGGAAAGTTAACAAAGCGCGGTAGCTCGTTCAGTTTGCACGCATAATTGGCCGTCGTTCCGGCAGTGGCCGAGGTCCGGCATTGTCGCGCGAAGTTTTCAACAGCTTTTCAGTCACGCTTCTGCCGCTGAAATCATTGGTGTTTTCCGCCGAATGTTTCGTGGACCGCTGGTCGACGAAACAATTCGAGTTCCGACGAAACCATTTTCGGCTTGTTCCGCAGAACTCCGGAAACGGCAGATCGTTATCAGACCGTCACACAACGGCGCCGGATGCCGAGCGGAATAACGGAGACTGTCAGATGCGAACCATGAGCCTGATCCTCGCCCTCGCCTTTGTGATGGCCGGTTCGTCAATGGCAGGCTCGCCGGACAGCGGTTTGCCCGGGATCGGCACCTTCTCCTATAACGGCTCGCCGGTGGTCACCCCGGCCCCGATGGTGCTGGCGCAGGCCAACTGAGCGCGAAGCAAAAAATAGAACTGCCGGTAAAGGCTCCCCATGCTGCTCCGTATCTGTTCCGCCGCGATGTTGGCATCGCTCGTCCTGATGGGGCCCTTGGCGGGCGCCGCGCAGGCCCAATCCCAGCTCCCCCTCGAATCGATGCAGATCCGCTCGCTGTACCGCGTGCCTGAACCGCGCGACGAGTTCGTGCGGCAATGCGCGCCGCATATGCTCGGCCGCTGGGCGCATCCCGAGGCGGTGTGCGGCTGCCTGCACGACCACGCCGCCGCGACCGTGGACGATCCCGACCTGCGCCAGGCGCTGCTGCGCGGTATCAGCGAGACCGGCGTGCCGACCATCGAGACCGATTGGGTGCCGCCGTCCAAGCAGGGCGAGATCGGGCCGACCTTCACCAAGATCGCCAAGCCGACCCTGCAATGCATGTTTGAGCCGGTCTCGAACTGAGCCGCGCCTCAAAGCAATGAGGACCGCAGCGCCTCGCGTCAGCGGGGCGTTTTACTTTTTGGCGAGGCGCGGCACGCAGCTGCTGGTCCGCACCACGCCGTTCTGGCTCAGCCTGGAGCCGACGACCTGCTTGATCTGCCCGGCCGGGCACGAGCCGTCATCGACAAGGACGCGCTGGCCGACCCGCAGATCGACGATGTCGCCCTCGCGCATGTAGGACTGCTCTGCTGCGGCGGATTGAGTCATCGCGCCAAGAGCTGCGACGCTGACCAGCGCGACGAATCCCAAGCGCAGCATCGCAGCCTCCTTCACTTGTTCTGGATCTTGAGCCCGTCGGGGCCGACATTGATCTGAAGGCCTTCGGGCTGCTTGTTCGCCTGATAAAGATTGTAGCCGAGCATGCCTGCGATCACGACCAGCGCGGCGATCACGAGATACAGGACGTTGCGATTTGGCATCCGGTATCTCCGTAAGCGGACACTGACTGAACGCGGGCGACCTTAGTCAGGTGACTGCGATTCTCCTAGAGCGCTGCGGCTTGGCGGATGGCTTGACCGATGTCTTGCGCGTCGCGCGCAGCGCGGCGAGCGTTGTCTTCGCCAATCGTTCCGCCGATGCAACGAGTTGCGGAACCGGATGGCCGGAAAATCCCAGCACGAAGCCGGGCAGAGGCGGCGCGCGATGATAGGTCTCGGCGAGCAGCCAGCCGCCGACGCCGGCATTAGCCTTTGCCTGCGCGGCAATCAGCGGATCGGTCGAGGGATCGAGCCGCGCCACGAGGTGCAGGCCCTGCGAGGGCACGGGAACCGTGAGCTCGCCTTCGGATGCGCTCACAAGCGTCGACGCCAGGATGTCGCGCGCCTCGCGATAGAGTTTGCGCGATTTGCGTAAGTTGGCCGCGAAGGCGCCGGAGTTCAGCATGTCGGCGACCGCGCCTTCCATCAACGTGGCGGGAAAGCGGTCGAGCGCGGCGCGCGCCGCCGTCACCGGGCCGATCAAGGCTTCGGGCAGGGCGCAATAGCCGATCCGCAATCCGGGAAACAGCGTCTTCGCAAACGTGCCCATATAGATCACGCGGCGCAGATGATCGATGCCGGCCAGCGACAACAGCGGCGCGCCGTCGTAGCGGAACTCGCTGTCGTAGTCGTCCTCGAACACGAAGGCGCCGGCATCCCGTGCCCAGTCGAGCAGCTCGAGCCGGCGCGGCATCGACATCTGCACGCCGAGCGGAAACTGGTGCGAGGGCGTGACATAGGCAGCGCGCGCTTGCGGCGCGGACGCGCGCCCCTTGTCGATGCGCATGCCCGACATGTCGACCGGCACCGACACCGGACGATAGCCGCAATGCTCGATCGCGCGCCGCGCCGCCGGATAGCCGGGGTCTTCGCACCAGACCTGGTCGCCGGGCTTGAGGATCGCCCCGAGCACGATGCGCAGGGCATGCAGCGTGCCGGACGCCAGCATGATTTGGTCGGGGTCGCAGCGCAGCCCGCGCGCCGACAGCAGATGGTCCGATATCGCCGCGCGCAGCTCGCTGCCGCCGCGGGGATCACCGTAATGCAGATGCTCGGACCCGAAGGCGCGCAGCCTGCGGCCGGCGAAGGCGCGGAAGCGCTGCAGCGCGCGCTCGTCGATATGGGTGCAGCCGAGCGACAGCGCGTTGTGCTGCGGCGGTTCGATCGCGATCCTTGCACGGCGCGGCGCGGCGGCCTGCGCCGGAATGCGCGCCGCGACGAAGGTTCCGGAGCCCGTGGTTGCCACCGCAAAGCCGTCGGCGATCAGCCGCTCATAGGCCGTGGTGACCGCGTTGCGGCGGAAGCCGGTCTGCTTGGCGAGCGCGCGCGACGGCGGCAGCGGCTCGCCCGGCTTGACGAGGCCGCCGACGATCGCGTGGCACAGCGCCTGATAGAGCCGCTGCTGCGAGGCCGCGCCGGGGGTGACGTGCGGGCCGGCGAGATCGAGCGGCAGCTCGGCCTTGCGCGCCGCGGGCTCCCGAGAATTGGTCGGAATTTTTCGCATGGAATTGGCACTATCGCAGACCAAATGAGCCGCTACAACTCTGGACAGATTCCAGATTTCGAAAGGCTCATCGTGACCGAAGGCGCATCCGCTCCGTCCTATCCCATGTCGTCCCGCAGCCGCGTGAAGCGCCGCCACGACCGCGGCTTCTACGACCACGCCACCGTGCACAAGATCCTCGACGCCTCGATGCTGTGCCACGTCTCCTACGTGATCGACGGCCAGCCCTATTGCACGCCGACCTTCTTCTGGCGCGAGGGCACCAGGCTCTACTGGCACGGCTCGAGCGCGAGCCGGATGCTGGAGAACCAGTCCGAAGGGCAACGCGTGTGCCTGACGGTCGCCCATCTCGACAGCCTGGTGCTGGCGCGCTGCGGCTTCAACCACTCGGCCGACTATCGCGCGGTGATGGCGTTCGGGTCGGCCTATCTCGTCACCGACCCCGCAGAGAAGGAACGCGCGATCGTCGCGATGGTCGACCGCTTCTTTCCCGAGCGCACCGCGAGCCTGCGTGCCAGCAACAAGCAGGAGATCAAGGCGACCTCGTTCATCGCGATGGAGATCGAGGAGGCCTCGGCAAAAATTCGCGCCAAGGGCGTCGCCGACGATGACGAGGATTACGAGTTGCCGATCTATGCCGAGCGCATTCCGGTGCGCACCGTGCTCGGCGCGCCGGAGCCGTGTCCGCGGCTGCTCGACGGCGTGACGCGGCCGAAGACGCTCGATGGTTATTCGGAGGGCCGGCTGCTCGAAGATGCATTGCGGGACGCCTATTTTGCGCAATACCCCGCGGAGTGAAATCGGGCTACGCTGCGGCTCCCGCCTGATCTGTTTTCCCGATGGAGCCAAAGCATGACTGCCGAGACGCAACAACGAATCCTTGCCGCTGTTGATGAGGGATTCGATGCGCAGCTTGCGACGACGCAGGCCTTCGTCGCGATCCCCTCGACCCGCGGCGCCGAGGGGCCGTGCCAGGACATGATCGGCGATCTCCTGCGCGAGCGCGGCTACGAGGTCGACGACTGGCACATCAATCTCGACGAGCTGAAGGATTTGCGCGGCTTCGGCTCGATCGAGCATGATTTCTCGAAGGCACGCACGGTGGTCGGCACCTACCGCCCGGCCAGCAATGCCGGCAAATCGCTGATCCTGCAGGGCCACTGCGACGTCGTGCCGACCGGTCCGCTCGAGATGTGGGAGACGCCGCCGTTCTCGCCCGTCATCAAGGACGGCAGGATGTATGGCCGCGGCGCCTGCGACATGAAGTCCGGCACCATCGCCGCGCTCTATGCGCTGGATGCGATCAGGAAGGCCGGCCTGAAGCCGACGGCGCGGATTCACTTCCAGTCCGTGATCGAGGAGGAGAGCACCGGCGTCGGCGCGCTCTCGACCTTGCAGCGCGGCTATCGCGCCGATGCCTGCTTCATCCCGGAGCCGACCAACGGCAAGATGATCCGCTCGCAGGTCGGCGTGATCTGGTTCCGCCTGAAGGTGCGCGGTTTCCCGGTGCATGTGTTCGAGGCCGGCGCGGGCTCGAACGCGATCATGGCGGCGTATCATCTGGTGCATGCGCTGGAGAAGCTCGAGATCGCCTGGAACGAGCGCGCCAAGGCCGACCGCCATTTCAAGGGCGTCAATCACCCGATCAACTTCAATCCGGGCATCATCAAGGGAGGCGACTGGGCCTCCAGCGTGCCGGCCTGGTGCGACGTCGACTGCCGCATCGCGGTCTTGCCGGGCTGGTCGATCGCCGAGTGCCAGAAGGAGATTCTGGCCTGCGTGTCGGCGGCGGCGCGCGATCATCGCTTCCTCTCCAACAATCCGCCGCAGGTCGAATGGTCGGGCTTCCTGTCGGAAGGCTACGAGTTGGTGAACTCCGAGGCACCGGAAGCTGCCTTCGCCAAGGCGCACTCGGTCGTCTATGGCGGCGCTGTGGAAGACCGCGCCTTCACCGCGTTGACCGACACGCGCTTCTACGGTTTGAACCACAACATCCCGAGCCTCTGCTTCGGCGCCACCGGCGCGGCGATGCACGGCTTCAACGAATATGTCGAACTGGAGTCGCTGCGGAAAGCGACCAAGGCGATGGCGCTGTTCATCGCGGAATGGTGCGGCGTAGAGAAGGCGTAGCTTCGTTCTCCCTATGCCATTGCAATCATAGTCTTGTGCGTGATTGCGCAACAAATTCGCTGTCGTCCTGGCGAAGGCCGGGACCCATAACCACAAATCTTGCTTGTTGTGCAGCGCTGCGAGGACGAGTCCCGATCACAACATTAGCCGCGGAGTATGGGTCCCGGCCTGCGCCGGGACGACGCTGGAGGTTTCAGCGCTCCGCCCACAACGCCTTCACGATCGCATCGAGCCCATCGGTCAGCGCGGCGGGGCCGGGCTGCAGGATGATGGGCGACTTGATCTCGACGATGCGGTCGTTGCGCACCGCCGGGATTTCGCTCCAGCCCTCACGCTTGCGGATGCGGTCGGGCACGACCTTCTTGCCGCACCAGGACGCCAGGATCACGTCGGGCATCGCCGCGCGCACCGCGTCAGGCGTGACGATGCGATCCCTGGCCGCCTTGTGAACGCGCAAATGCGGCAGCGCGTCCTCGCCGCCGGCGATCTCGGTCAGTTCGGACACCCAGCCGATGCCGCTGATCAGCGGATCGTCCCATTCCTCGAAATAGACCTTTGGCCGCGGTGCCGGACGCGGCGTTGCCGCGATCGTCGCCAGCCGTTGTTCGAGGTTTTGCGCGAGCCGATCGGCGCGGTCGGCGGCACCGACCATTGCGCCCAGACTGCGGATCATCGCGAGGATGCCGGCGACGTCGCGCTGGTTGAAGACGTGGACGGCGACGCCGGCGCGCACGAGATCGGCGACGATGTCGGCCTGCAGATCGGAGAAGGCGAGCACCAGATCGGGGTCGAGCGCCAGGATCTTTGGCATGTCGGCGGAGATGAACGCCGACACGCGCGGCTTCTCGCGGCGGACCTGCGGCGGCCGCACCGCGTAGCCGGAGACGCCCACGATGCGGTCCTGCTCGCCGAGCAGATAGAGCGTCTCGACCGTCTCTTCGGTCAGGCAGACGATCCGACGGGGAGGGAAGTCGCGCATGGCAGGCGGTATGCAGGCTCCGAGGCACATTGTCACTGATGTCATGACGTCATTCGCGCCATTACCTCAGACGTCATTGCCGGGCCCGCTCTGGCAATCCATCATGCCCGATATCAACCTCGAAGAAGGCCACAAAGCAGGGAGTGCCCATGACGCCGCTCGAAAAGATCCAGTCGATGAAGATGCCGTTTGCGGAACTGAAGGGCGTTACGTTCATCGAGGCCGATCAGGACCGGGTGGTCGCGAAAATGGTGGTGCGGCCGGACCTCTGCACCCTCCGCAACACGATCCATGGCGGCGCGGTGATGGCCCTTGCGGACTCGGTCGGCGCCGCCGCGACCGTGATCAACCTGCCTGGGGACGCCAAGGGCACCACGACGCTGGAGAGCAAGACCAACTTCATCGGCGGCGCCAAGGAGGGGACGACCGTGATTGCGACCGCAACACCGGTTCACCGCGGGCGCCGGACCCAGGTGTGGCAGACCAGGCTGGAGACCGAAGACGGCAAGCTGGTCGCGGTGGTGACCCAGACACAGCTGGTACTATGATGGGGCGATAATGTGATTTACCAATCACCACATGCCTTAATTGAATGAATCTCGGCGCTTGAATTTTATGGTGCGTCGCACAATATAGGGGTTGCTAGGGACTCGACGCCTCCTCGAGGGCTACCAAGAGGAGTTATGAAATGAACTATGATTCCATTCGTTCGACGGCCGCCAAGGGCACCGTGCGGACGTTGAGCCAGCAGGAAGAGCTTCCGCTGCTGCGCGATCACCTGCTGCGGCTGGATCGCACCAGCCGTCATGATCGTTTTCATGGCTTCATCGACGACAGTTTCATCCGCCGCTACGCCGAGCGCTGCGCCAATGACGGCACGGTCATCATCGCCTATTTCGAGGACGGCGTGGTCCGCGGCGCGGCCGAGTTGCATCCGCCGGAGCAGTCACCGGATGCCCAGCCCGAGATCGCTTTCAGCGTCGAGCGGTCGGCGCGGCGGAAGGGCGTCGGCAGCACCCTGTTCCGCAAGCTGATCGCCGAGGCGCACGCCAAGGGCTACGGCAGCCTGCGCATCACCACTGGCGCACAGAACGATGCGATGCGGGCGCTCGCCACCAAGTTCGGTGCCCAGCTGACCTTCCGTCATGGCGAGTCGACCGGCAGCATCGACCTGAGCGAGCAGCAGCAGCCCGAAGCGGCGCCGGCTGTCACCGCGGTGACGCCGGTCGAGGCTGCGCACGCGATCGTCGAAATGAACCGCGCGTATTGGCGCATGGTGATGCAGATCTCCGGCTGGGGCCGGGCGGCCTGAATCGGCAGCGTTTCCAAGCGAAGTGGATACCGGTTCGCGTGAAGGACACGCGCCCAACAAGAATCTCGGATCAAACGAAAAAGGGCAATCCACTCAATGGATTGCCCTCTTTCTTTCAGCAATTGGATGGTGCGTCTCAGGTGCCGGTGCGCTTGTCGGTCGCAAAGCGGCGGACCACGCGGCGCTCAACCACGACGGAGCGCTGAGCGCCCTGTTCGCCGGCGATGACACGGGTTGCCGTGCCGGTGCGGGCACTGACGCGCGCGGTCTTCTTCACCTCGGCGAGCACGTCGTCATAGGGCAGCCCCATGAGGGCCGACGCGATCTCGGCCTGGGCCTCCACGTCATCGGTGATGCCGATGGCAGCGAAGATTGCTTCTTCCAGCGTCGGCGGATCATGCCGCACGCGCCGGGTGCCATACTTGGTGTTCCAGTCTCCGCTCATCGCCGCCTCATCATTGAATCGCGAGAGATACGTAAGGTCCCCAATGTTGCATTGCAATATGAATGTGAGATGGCAATCCAGCCATGCAGCTAGAGTCTCTCAATCTTGTGAGCGTCATAAAGTTCGATGGTGGTCGCCGCGGCCGCGAGAGATTGCAGCGAGCGGACGAAATCGCGTGACGCAGGGACCGCGAAATGCGCCGCCAGCGCGGCGCGGTCGGCCCATTGCTCGAAGAACACCAGTCTGAGCGAATTCTCGCAGTCGACATGGACCGCGTGGGAGATACAGCCGGGCTCGGTGCGCGAGCGATGAACATGTTCAAGGCTCAGCCGCCGCACCTCGTCGAACGAGTCGGGGCGGGCGGTGACGCTGCCGGTGACGACGATCATGATTTCCCCCTCCAATGCGCGATGAAGCCAAGTCATCATCGCACTTTAGGTTCTTGTTTGAGCATGATCTTTTCGGAAAACCGCTTCGCACTTTTCCGGATCATGCTCTACGGGATGGCTTCTGCCCCGGATGCACTCATCTGTTGCTGCGGCCAGCGCTTCAGCGCGGCGCGACCGGCATCGGTCAGCACATAGATGCCGCGCTCGGCGCGATCGAACCAGCCATAGACATTATGCAGCAGGATCTTGCCGGCGTCGGGAATATCCGCGCGGAGGTCGCGCACCCGCCGCGGCCCATCCGAAAGCGCACAGGCGCAGGCCAGCGCCTGCTGCCGGTAGGCGGTCATGATCGGCGCCCGCGTCGATCCGCCCATTGCGGGATCGCCCTTGCGCTTCTGGTGCTCGGTGATCAGCCGTGAACGTTTCTTCGGATTGCGGCGGGGCGCCGCGGTCGGCGGCGGCACCAGCACCTCGACGTCGCCGCGGTCGGTGACACCGAGCATGCCGAAGCCGAGCCGCCGGCACAGATTACGATAGCGCGCGTCGCTCTCGCGGCCCTTGCCGCGGGCCGACACCTTGGCCGCGATCCACACCTCGTCAGCGGCGCCGGCGCGATCGACCGCCTGCAGGATCAGTTCGAGATTGAAGGCGAGCTTGAGTTCACCGACCACGACGACCGGTGGATCATCGCCGCTCAGCGCCACGAGGTCGCAGCCGCCGATCTCGCCCTTCACCGTGAAGCCGAGCTTTTCCAGGAAGCGTTTGACGGGCAGATAAAGCGCGGTTTCCAACAGGCAGGCTCCTGCGGCATCGGCCGCGACTCGGTGCGCCAGCATAGCGCGGAATTGCGCCCGCCGATGCGATTGGAATTTGCCCAAGACACGGCCGAGCGGCTATTGTCGGAACCGGGACCAGGCGCAGCTCATGATCCGGAACGGGCTCGATCACATCACCGTCGAATTTCTCGACGGCGTCTCTGGCAGCAACCAGGGCGTCATGGTGCTGCGCGACGGACAGATGCGCGGCGGCGACTCGTTTTTCTTTGCCTACGGCAGCTACACCGCAGCCGATGGCAAGTGGAAGGGCGAGGTCACCAACGAGGAGCATTCGCCGACCTATGGCGAGCGCCCGGTGTGGGAACGCAAGGTGGTCACGATCGGATTTACCGGCACCTACACCGACCAGACAGCCGAAGGTGACGGCATGCCGCTCGCCGGCAAGCAGAGCTCCGCTTCCGGTCGAAGCTGCGGCTGCTGGTTGCGGACTGAACTGCCGATGCTAGTCGCGCTCGCGGCCTCAGCTGATCAGGCGATCATATTCTGCGTGCGAGCCGATCCAGAACCAGAGGTATCCTCGTTTGTTTCGACGGCAAGCGCGCGATAGCGCAAGCCAGCCCGAACGGACCAAAATCGCCCGATCTTCTTGAATTGTAGAGATGGATGACGTGAATTGCGCTTCAACAGCGCAAAGTTCGCGTCGGCGAGCTCACGGATTGGAACGGGTAGTTATTCGTAGGCAGTCCAAAATTTGGGGGAGGCCGAGTGCTTCACAAGTCGCGCGACTGTCCGGCGCGATAAGCTGCCAAGGCCTCGTCCGCCAAGGCGTCGAGTTTCCCGGCCTTTGCGTCCCGTTCGATCGCTGCATCGAAACGCTCGGCATCGAACGTTTCAAACCAGGCGCGAAAGCGGGCCAGCTCACGAGGAGGCAGCCGTTCGACGGCCTTTTCGATGTCTTCTGCAGTAGTCATCACGAGCATATGGCATCGGCCAGATCGACCCGAAAGGCATCCGGGAGAGGGAGCGCATCTAAACCCGCCCGTTCACCGGCAGAAGCGCGCCGGTGACGGCGCTCGCGGCATCGCTGGCGAGGAACAGGATCACCTGGGCGAGCTCTTTCGGCGTCACCCATTTGGAGATGTCGGCCTGCGGCATCGCAGCGCGATTGGCGGCGGTGTCGATGATCGAGGGCAACACCGCGTTGACCGTGACCTTGCCCTTCAGTTCCGCAGCGAGCGACTCGGTAAGGCGGTGCACGCCGGCCTTCGAGGCGGCATAGGGACCCATGCCGGAGGCCGCCTGCAAGGCGCCGAGTGCGCCGATATTGATGATCCGTCCGGCGCCCGATTTGGTGAGATGCGGGATAGCGGCGCGCGAGGTGTTGAGCGCCGTCATCACGTTCATCGCATACATGCGCTGCCAGGTCGCCGGGTCGCCGTCGCCGACCGCCTCGAAGGTAAAGCCGCCGGCGATGTTGATCAGCCCGTCGAGCCGGCCGAAATGCGCGGCCGCCTTGTCGATCGCGGCGGTCGCCTGCGCCGTGTCGGTGAGGTCGACACCGCCCAGCTCCATATGGTCGGCCGTCGCCGCAAGCGTTGACGCGGCATGATCGATGCCGGCGACGCGCGCGCCGCGCGCCAGCGCCTCTGTGGCGACCACTTTGCCAAGCGCGCCAAGGGCGCCCGTGATGACGATGGCTTTTCCGTGCATGGCGGTCTCCGCATTCGCGAGCAAACGAATGCCCACTATGATCAGGCGGAATTCATTTGCAATGCCGCCAATTTCGCCGCCTACTGCGCGCATTCATCAATTCATTCACCTCAAGGATGTTTGCGATGCCGACACCCAGACCGTGCGAAACCCATCCCGATCTCGTCAGGTTCGGACATAAGCTGCCGCACTTCGCGGATGCGCTCCGGCATCAGCGCAAGATCAAGCTGGTGGCGCTCGGATCGTCCTCGACCGCGGGCGCTGACAACATCCTGCCGTTCCCGCCGCGGCTCGAGATGCTGCTGCGGCAACGCTTCTTCGGCCGGATGATCGACGTGATCAATCGCGGGATCGGCGGGCAGGAGGCGCCGGAGGAGTATTCGCGCATCGAGTCCGACGTGACGGCTGAGGCGCCGGTGCTGGTGATCTGGCAGGTCGGCACCAACGCCGTCTACAAGAGCTACAATCCGGCCGAGGTGCGTGCGGCGCTGGAGGCCGGGCTCGACGTGCTCGCTGCGCTTCCGCTTGACGTGGTCGTGATGGATTCCCAGTACACGCAGGCGATCGTCGGTACGGAAGCTGCGCTCAATCTCGCCAACGTGATCATGCCGATGATCGCCGAAGTGACTGCAAGCAAGAAGGTGAATCTGTTCAGCCGCTTCGCGCTGATGAAGCGCTGGACCGATGACGGGATTCCACTCGCCGAGCTCGACGATGGCGGGCAGCTTCATACCAGCGAATGGGCGACCAATTGCGTAACCCAGTCGCTGTTCGGCGCGATCGACGACGCCTTGAAGCCGGAGGCGATCACGTAAGCCCAATGACGTCGGCCCGACTACGTAAGACTACGGGGTAGGGCCTGTTGGATAAAATTTGCAGCAGTTCTGTAAGTCGTTTGCAGAACCCTTTCCTTAGAAGCGGAACTCCAGCCAAGGTAGGGGTTATGCGAATGGGAAATCTTCCGGATCACGGTTTACCGCTGGTTCAGCTTAAGGAGCAGCGGCGCGATCTCGTGGTGGCGCTGCAAAACCGCAAGGGACCAGTGGGCAGCTGGGAATTGATGCAGATCGCCGCGATCCAGCAGGCGATCTCGGCGTTCGAGGATGTGATTGCCGACCTCGATGCGGAACTCGAGCTCGAGGCCGCAGCGGCCTGAGCTTTTTTGGTTCAGCCGCGTTTTCTTCACGCGAACCGGTGTGCACGTCGCTCGAAAAGTCGGGCGAACTGATCAGGCCTGCAGATAGCGGCCTTCAAGCGCCTTGCGCTCGGCCTGGCCGAGCCCGAGGCCTTCGCGGAAATAACCGTCGAGGCTGCCATAGTCGGCATCGATCGCCTCGAATGCAGCCTCCAGAAATGCCGCGCGCACGGTGCCGAGCACCTGCTTGACGTCGTCAGGCAGCTCGGTGCTGTGGGCCGGGTCGCGTTTGTAGAACCGGTTGGTCAGGAGATAGTCGTCCGCGATCACCTGATCGGATACGCCGAGTGCGTGCAGGATCAGCGCGCAGGCAAAGCCGGTGCGATCCTTGCCGGCGGTGCAGTGGATCACCAGCGGCGCGCGGTCTTCCAATAGATGGGCAAACAGCGTGCGGTAGCGCGCGGTGTTGTCCTGCACATAGCCCCGGTAGGAGTCCCGCATCACGTCGATCGCATCGGCTTCCGAGAGCTGACGGTTGCTGGCGATCTCGCGCAGCGAAGCCACCACGGTCGGCTCGACGGGAAGCGAATGCACGGTGACGTCGCTCATGCCGCATAGCGCCTCGGCGCGCTCGGCGACGCCGCGAAAATCGAACGCGCTTCTGACCCCGAGCGAGCGCACCACGGCGACGTCCTGCTCGGTAAGATGCGCAAGATGGTTGGAGCGGAAGATCTGGCGCCAGCGCACCGTCCGCCCGTCGCGCGTCTGGTAGCCGCCGAGGTCGCGAAAATTGCTGGCGCCGGCGAGATTGAGATGACGGGCAGGGGCTTCGGACATCGGGCGGGCCTGTTGCAGCTGATGAGGTCTTGGCGCAGGAATAGCGGCGCAGACAGGTCTATAACCGGCCCGTTGGGGGGAGAATATGACTTATCGCGGGGGCGCCATTGTCATCGGCGCAATTCTTTTCGAGCTCTTTGGTTCCTCGAACGTGTCGGCGCAGTCCGCCTTTCGGAATTATCGCTGCGCCGACGGCACGCAATTCATTGCCGGGTTCTTCAACGGGGATACGCGCGCGCATCTGCAACTCGACGGCAAGGCGGTGACGCTGAAGAAGCGCCTGTCGCTGACGGGCACGCGCTACAAGGGCGGCGGAGTCACGCTCGAGATCAGCCGGGCCGGGCTTGCCAGGCTCCGGCATGCAAGGCGGCCGGCGACGGCCTGCGAGCTGGCATGAAAAAAGGGCCGAAACGCTCGCGTTCCGACCCTTGTTATTGTTCTGCTGCTGTCTGACGTTTTTGCGTCGCGCCCCTCGATCGCATCGGCATCAGTGATCGCGGCCCGGCTTGGCGTCGTCGATGGCCGCCTGATGGTACCAGCTCTCGCTGCAGGCCGAGGTCTCGACTTCAGCGGCGAGTTCGAGCGCGGTCCGCGCCTCGCCGTAGCGGCGTCCGCCGAGAGCCGCGCGGCCCCCTGCCGGGAATTGATAGATTGTTGCCGATCCCTGGATCGGTCCTTGGTTTTGGCCCGTGGTGATCATGTCAAAGTCTCCTTTGGCCGGAGCGAGCCTCCATGGTGCGCCCGACTCATTCGCGTGTGGTTACCGTGTTTTCGATATCGGCCCGGGCTGGGCGGGGTGCAAGTGAACAAGAAATAGTCATTGTTTGGCTAATTCGTGGGCAGATTCGGGTTTGCTTCCTGTGAGGCAGGATGTAGCTGACCAACGCTTGAGCCGCGACGATGGTTGCGGGGCACCCGATCGTTGGACACGAACTGTCACATGGCGCTGCCGCCGCATTAAGCGGCAGGCGATGCCGTAGCCGAATTTGCTGCAGAAACGGGCGGCGGAGGGCGCTGGGAGAAGATTTTGACTGACCGCGGCGCATGCCAGCCGCGCTGCTATGTCGCAGAAAAAAATGCGATCTCCGCTGTGGACATCCGCGGCCGGGCGGGCACCGCAGTGCAGCGACTGGCATTTTAATTGCTTAGTAAGAGCCGGCCGATGGTGGCCGGGTACGCGTGCGGCGGCCGACTGGCTTTCGGTTCCTCACGGTTTTGCATCATCAACAGAGAGGTTCAATGACCAAGTACAAGCTCGAGTATATCTGGCTCGACGGATATACGCCGACGCCGAGCCTGCGCGGTAAGACGCAGATCAAGGAATTCGCGTCGTTCCCGACCCTCGAACAGCTTCCGCTGTGGGGCTTTGACGGTTCGTCCACCCAGCAGGCTGAAGGCCACAGCTCTGACTGCGTGCTGAAGCCGGTCGCCTGCTATCCCGACGCCGCGCGCGAGAACGGCGTGCTGGTGATGTGCGAAGTCATGATGCCCGACGGCAAGACGCCGCATGTCTCGAACAAGCGCGCCACCGTTCTGGATGACGAAGGCGCCTGGTTCGGCTTCGAGCAGGAATACTTCTTCTACAAGGACGGCCGTCCGCTCGGCTTTCCGGAAGAGGGTTATCCGGCGCCGCAGGGCCCGTACTACACCGGCGTCGGCTACAAGAACGTCGGCAGCGTCGCCCGCAAGATCGTCGAAGAGCATCTCAATCTCTGCCTCGCCGCCGGCATCAACCACGAAGGCATCAACGCCGAAGTGGCGAAGGGCCAGTGGGAATTCCAGATCTTCGGCAAGGGCTCCAAGACCGCCGCTGACCAGATGTGGATGGCCCGCTACCTGATGCTGCGCCTCACCGAGAGCTACGGCATCGATATCGAATTCCATTGCAAGCCGCTCGGCGACACCGACTGGAACGGCTCGGGCATGCACGCCAACTTCTCGACCAAGTACATGCGCGAAGTCGGCGGCAAGGAGTACTTCGAGAGCCTGATGAAGGCCTTCGACAAGAACCTGATGGATCACATCGCCGTCTACGGCCCGGACAACGACAAGCGCCTGACCGGCAAGCACGAGACCGCGCCCTGGAACAAGTTCAGCTACGGCGTGGCTGACCGTGGTGCCTCGATCCGCGTTCCGCACTCCTTCGTCAACAACGGCTACAAGGGCTATCTGGAAGACCGTCGCCCGAACTCGCAAGGCGACCCCTACCAGATCGCTTCGCAGATCCTGAAGACGATCTCCGAGGTGCCGACCGGCGCCAAGGCTGCGGCCTAAGCTGCTATCGGACCCGGATGGAGCCATCCGGTACCGCAAATCGGGTCCGCCAGGGCGACAGCCTTGGCGGACCTTCGCTATTTAGCGATACCCTTTGCAGGCGGCGTTCCGCCGAAACCGGTTTCGCTGCGTTATGAACCGCGCTAGATAACGGGTGCATCTTGGCTGCCGGGGATGCGGCGCTTGTTTGAGGGGTTTTACAAGGTCCGGTTCGAACTCGGCGGCGCCGTCGGCCGCGGCGTGATGTATGTCGGCGATGGCAAGATGCTGGGCGGCAATTCGGCGTTCGCCCATATCGGCACCTACGAGAAAGCCGGCGACGAGGTCGCAGTCGAGATCCAGACCGTCCGCCATAACCCCGATCCGAACTACCGCGCGATGGCCGGTACCGATGACGCCACGCTGATTGCCAAAGGCCGGCCGGACGGCGACCTCTACCGCTTCAAGGGCGAGCTGAAGGAGTTGCCCGGCGTGCCGTTCCAGTCGGTGATGACGCCGATCACTGAGGGGGACATCCCGCTCGCCGGCGGAGTCGGCGAGGGCGGCGTCATCAACGGGCTCTATTCGATCCACATCCGCGTGCTCGACGGGGTCGACGGCGGCCTCACCGGCGTGATGCTGCTGAACAACGGCCGCATCCTTGGCGGCGACGCTTTCTTCTACTATCTCGGCACCTACACCTCCGAGAAAGGCCGCTGGAAGGGCCAGATCCTCAATCAGGAGCACACTTCGGCGATGGGCGAGAACCCGATCTTTGGCGGCCACGAGGTCGGCATCGGCTTTGCCGGCACCTGCGACGCCGAGGGCGCCGTGCTGGAGGCGACCGCGCTTGCCGGCAAGCGCAGCCTGCGCCTCACGGCCGCGCTCAAGCTGATGCGGCGGGCATAGGCCATATGGGCAATTCGGTTCGCGTTCTTTCGACACTGGCGCTGAAGGGCGCGGTCGCGCGGCTCGCCGCTGCCTATCAGGCGGCGAGCGGCGTTGCGATCGACGCCGATTTCGCCCCGACGCTGGCACTACTCGAACGCCTGCGCGGCGGCGAGGGCTCCGATCTCGTGATCCTGACCCGCCAGGGCCTCGACGAGATGATCGGCGAGGGCCGCGTTGCGCGGGAAAGTGCCGTTGATCTCGCGCGCTCCTATGTCGGCGTCGCGGTGAAGGCGGGGGCGGCTCATCCCGACATCGCGACTGAAGCCGCGCTGCGTGCGGCGCTGCTCGGTGCGCGGGCGGTGGCCTATTCGCGGCTCGGCGCCAGCGGCATCCTGTTCGCGCAGCTGATCGAGCGTCTCGGCATTGTGGAGGCGATCAACGCGCGGGCGGTGATCATTCCGAGCGGCTTCACCGCGGAGAAGCTCGTCAGCGGCGAGGCCGACCTCGCGATCCAGCAGATCAGTGAGTTGAAGCAGATCGAGGGCATCGAGGTCGTCGGGCCGATTCCGCTGGATTTGCAGACCCCGGCGGTGTTCTCCGCCGGCCGCATGGCAGCGTCGCAGCGCGCGGCGGCCGCCGATCACCTGCTGCGCTATCTGTCGTCGGCTGACGTCGCGCCAGTGCTGCGCGAGACCGGGCTCGAGCCTTGAATTCGCCCGCACCGCGACGCAACCTGCTGGTCATGTTCAAACCACTTCACGCGATTGTCTTCGCTGTGGCGCTGGCCGCGCCCGTGCTTGCCCATGCGCAATCGGCCGACCTCGTGCTGTGCGACCGGCTTGCCGCCGATCCCACCGATCCCGACAAGCCGGCCGACGTGAAGGGCGTGCCCGACATCGCGTCGGCCGACATCGCGACCGCGATCAAGTACTGCGCGGTGGCCGCAAGATCGTCGCGCCGCGCGATGTACCAGCTCGGCCGGGCCTATGCCGCCAACCGGCAGACGGCGGAAGCCGCAAGCGCTTGGCGCAAGGCCGCCGACAAGGGCTCGACCTCGGCGATGGTCGAGCTCGGCGTGCTCTACGGCAACGGCACCGGCGTTGCCAAAGACGAGGCGCAGGCCCGCAAATTGTTCGAGCGCGCGGCGCAGGCCGGCAACGCGCGCGGCGTCAGCAATCTCGCCGCGCTCGGCGGCGGCGGCGCGGCAGCTGATCCGGCACGCGCGCGCGAATTGCTCGCCAAATCCGCCGAGACCAATGCCGAAGCGCAGTACCAGCTCGGCATGATGCTGGCCGAAGGCCAGGGCGGCGCGCAGGACGATGTCGGCGCGCGGGCGCTGTTCGAGAAGGCCGCTGCGCAGAACCATCCGGGCGCGCTGGAGCGGATGGGCGCCTTCGCGCAGGCCGGTCGCGGCGGGCCGAAGGACAGCGATGCCGCGAAAGCTTATTACGAGCGGGCGGCGGCGCTCGGCGACGAGGATGCCAAGAAGGCGCTGGAGCGGGCCCGCTGTCCCTATGTCATCAAGGACAAGCGCGGCAATGCCGTGACCAATCTCTGCTTCTAACCGAACTGGAACGCTCTCCGCGGCATGTCGTTGACATGCGAAAGGCATTGGCGAGGCGTTGCGATGATCCGCAAACTAAGTTCCGGCGAGTACCGGCTCTATTCCCGCAAGGTCAATCCGAAGACCGGCAAGCGCCGCAATCTCGGCACCTTCAAGTCGCGCGCGGCGGCGGAGAAGCACGAGCGCGACGTGCAGTATTTCAAGCGCCACTAGTTCGGAGTTGCGCGACTTAAGGCACTGGGCAGGCCGCGCCGGTCTTCACCCAGGCCTCGACCAGCGCGCCGGCCTGCGCCTGCGTGCCCGGTGCCGGTGCGCGGCCGAAGCCGGGATGCCAGGCCCAGCCCACCAGCGTGTCCTTGCCGATATGCTCGACCAGCTCCTCGACCTTGCGGCCGCCATTGCGCTCGGGGTCGCGGATTTGCGCGCAAATCTCGCCGACGGTCTTGCCGGCCCATGCCATCTCGCGCGGCGCAAGGTGCCATTCCGGGTGTCCCGGCACCCGACCGGGGTCGAAATTGGCGTGCTGGTGACAGATCGAGCAGCGCATGGCGTCCTTGCCGTGGCCGTCGGCACCGCGTGTCACCGGTGGCTGATGCATGCGGCTGATGTCGCCCTGCCGCGGGCTGTCGCCGGCAGGATGGCAGTTCGTGCAGCGCGGATGCGTCAACACCTTGCCGAGCTCGGTGAAGATCGCCGCCGAGCGCTGCTCGACATTCTCGATGCCGGCAAAGCTTTCCGGCGAGGCGAGGGCGTGGCTCGCGCTTTCCGACGCCGCGTAGCCCGCGCACAGGCTGGTCGCGAGCGCCGTCAGCACCGCAACGATCCGAAACCGCGTTTCCGATGGCATTGCTCGCGCACTCACTTGCTGGCGGTCAGATAGCGTTTGGAATCGGCGAGGATCACGTCGCGCACCGCCTGATGATACTTGATGTAGCCGGTGCAGCGGCACAGATGGCCGTCGAGCGCATCCGCAATCACGCTCTCGAGCTGGTCCCGCGCCACCGGCGTCTTCGCCAGCCGTTCGAGCAGCACCTGGCCTTCGTTGAGGAAACCGGCGGTGCAATAGCCGCACTGGAACGCGAAGTGGTCGATGAAGGCGCGCTGCAACGCCGAGAGTTCGCCGTCCCTGGCGTGGCCCTCGACGGTGCGGATCGCCTTGCCGTCGAAATTGGCCGCCGGCACCACGCAGGTCGGGGTGGTGTAGCTCGTGCCGTCGGGATTATCGATGATAACGGCACAGCTCAGGCATTGCGCGGCGCCGCAGCCGAACTTGGTGCCGGTCATCCCGAGCATTTCCCGAAGGAAATCGTTCATCGAGAGGTCGTCTCGGACCTCGATCGGACCGTGCTTCTGGCCGTTGATGGTGAGGTTGAGCGTCGTCACGCCAGCGCTCCCTTGAGCAGGCTCGTTGTCACCGGCAGTGAGCGGAAGCGGTGGCCGGTCGCGTCGTTGATGGCGTTGAGCAGCGCCGGCACGATCGGGATCATCACCACCTCGGCCATGCCCTTCGGCGGCTCGTCCGGCGTCAGCGGCGGCAGCATCTCGATCTCGAGATCGTGCAGCGGCAGGTCGGAGCCGCGCGCGATCAGGTACTGGCCGAGATTCCACTGCCCGTTGCCGGGCCCGCCCTCGAACGGCGGCAGGGTTTCCAGCAAGGCGTAGCCGACGCCCATCGCGAACCCGCCATGCGACTGGCCGAGCACCACTTCAGGCACCAGCGCCTGGCCGCATTCGAACACGCTGTAGGCCTTGGCGATGCGCAAGCTGCCGGTCGCGCGCTCGATCTCGACGCGGACCAGCGTGCCGCACATCGAGGTGTAGGCGGTGCCGATCCGGTTGTTGTCGGTCGGTGGAAATTTCACGCTTGTTCGGTCGATCCGCTCGAACTGGCTCCGGCCGCGACGAATAGCGAGCGCGTCGATCTCGGCGCGGTACTGCTCGCCGAACAGCGGGAAGCGGGCGCGCGACCAGGCCCAGCGCGAGAAGCTGTGCGCGATGGCGCCGGTGACGAAGCCGCGCGCATGCGCGGTCGCGGCAAGCTTTGGCAAGGGTAGCGGCGCGAGATCGTCGAGCACCAGCTGGCCATCCTTCCAGTGCGCCTTGTCCCATTGGCGGGTGCGGGGATCGGCCTTGGCGATGTGCCAGAGCTCGAGCGCCGCCGGCCACAGGCCGAAGCGGAAGATGACGCGGGCCGCCTCGGCCGACGAGTGCGTGCCGACATGGGCGCCGATCGACGCGCTGGTTGCCGAACTGATCGCCGGCACCCAGCGCGGGTTCTTCTCGGCGAGATCCTGGGTCTTCTGATCCATCGTGTAGGGATCGCCCGAGGTGACGAGCCCGAGCGCGTCGTAGCTGTCGACCCGGGAGACCGCGACCTCGTCGGCGACGGCGCCGAGATGGCTTGCGACCCGGTTGGCGAGCGCGGTGCCGACGCCGTTGCCCATCTCGACGTGGTCGCAGTGGATCGCGATCCGTCCCTCGGGGTCGATCTCGACCCGGCCGAGCGAGCAATCCGCGCCCGAGCCGTAATCCTTGGTGACGCAGGCGACGCCGGTGCCGACCAGGCGTCCCTCCGGCGCCTTCTGCTTGAAGCCAGCGCGCTGTTGCCAGATCGGATGCTTCTCGAGCTTGTCGAGGATGTCTGGCGTGCGCACCGACACGATGTAGGGATTGCCGGTCATGGTCCGGCCGTTCTGCTTCAGCGCATTGTTGCGCCGGAATGCGATCGGATCGACCTTGAGCTCGCTCGCCGCCTCGTCGATCAGGACTTCGAGCGCGGTCATGGTCTGCAGCGTGCCGTAGCCGCGCATCGAGCCTGCGGTGACGCCGCGCGAGTGCAGCGCCACGGTGGTGACGTCGACTTTCGGGATGTCGTAGATGCCGATCGCGGCGGTCGCGGCAACGACCGCGACATTGGCCGAGAAGTTGGCGAGCCCGCCGCCGTCGAGCACATGATCGGCGGCAAATGCCGTGATCCTGCCGCTGGCGCGATCGATGCCGATCCGCGAGCGCATCTTGATCGGGTGGCGTTTGATGCCGCCCTGGAATTGCTGGTAGCGGTCCTGCGCCAGCCGCACCGGCCGGCCCGGGAAGAACATCGCCGCCAGCGCCACGTAAAGCACGAACGGGGTATGGTCGCGGCCGCCGAAGCCGCCGCCGACATGGGCGAACTGCGCGTTGATGTGCGAGGGCCGCAACGGCGGACGAGCCTTGCCGAGCATGAAGGCGATCGACTCGGTCGCCTCATAGGGCGACTGCACGCCGAGCACCAGTTCGAGATTGCCGCTGTTGTCGCTGTACCAGGCGAGCCCGCTCTCCGGTTCCAGGAACATCGGATCGACCGACTGGGTCTCGAACTCGCGGTCGAGCACGAGCTGTGTCGGATCGTCCTTGGCGAGTTGGGCGCGGATCGCTTCGCCATGGGTTGCGGCCTTGGCGTAGTCGGCCTTGGTCTCCTTGGCGAGCGGCAGCCAGACCGGCAGCGCCGCGTTCTGGATGCGGCTCGGCGAAACCCAACCGGCTTGGATCGGCGAATAGACGTCGGGCGCGTCAGGCGAGGCGCCCGCCACGCGCGTGAAGCGATACGCGCCGTAGTTCGGCAGGATGACCGGCCCGGTCTCGTCGCCGAATTTGACGAAGCCGCCGTCGCGCAGCGCGAGGCGGGCGCGGTCGAAGGCGTCGAACTGCTCGAAGATCAACAGCGCGACCGGTTGTCCGAGATAGAGCGGCGTCTTGCCGACCGGGCAGAACAGGTCGCCGGTGTAGAACTCCGGGACCCGCGTGCCGATCCGGTCGAGATCGGCAGCGGTTACGATAACCGACGGCTTTGCCGGACCATCGAGACGGGCGAGGTCCATGCCGGCATAGACATGCGTCGCGTCATCGGCGCGGACCAGGATGGCGTGCGCGGTGGTCGCGGGCCAGCCCGGCATGTCGGCGGCGCGGAAGTCGGACGCGTAGAGTTTTGCGCCGGTGACCTTGGCGACGCCGTCGACACGGCCGGCGCCCTTTTCCGCCGGGTTGAAATGGCCGCGGCCGGGCAGCGTCTCGCGGGTCGCGAAAGCCGGTTCCTTCGCCAGCGCCAGATGCGACAGGCTGACCGAGATGCCGCCTGCCGACAACCACTTCACGAAATCGCGTCGCGAAGGCCGCATGGTCTGATCTTTCATCGACACCTCGACGACGGCATATCGCGCCGGGGTTTAACAATTGGTGCAATACACGCGAAAGTATTGCGGCAAAGCGAGCGCAACCGCAACGCCGCAATAGGTCGTAGCTGCCTCCCTCGTAGCTTTGGGCTCACTTCAGGTCGGCGATGGTGGCCGGTCCCGGACCCGGCGTGATCAGCGTCGGCCACTGCTTGGAACCGAACGGCACCAGCGGCGGCAGGAAGGCGGTCATGCCGCGCTTCTTGGTCTCGGCAATGATCGCCTCGCGCGCGTCGCCCCCCATCAGCTCATAGTCCATCAGGTGATAGCTGCCGAAGAACAGCGCGCCGACCGAGCGGTCCGCGATGATCCGGATCAGCGACTCTAGCATGTCCGACGGCGTGGTGGTGAAGGAGATCGTCTCGATCAGCATCAGGCGGCTGTTGATGGCGTCAGGCCCGAAGAACTGCGCCAGCACGCTGAAGATCACGTTGTTCTGCCGCGCCACATAGATCGTGTTGCTCGCGCCGTAGGTCTTCTCCCAGTCGGTGCCGAGTTGCGACTTCCAGTCGGCCATGACCGTCATCCAGTGCGCAACCTGGGTCTGCGCAGCCCAGGCGACGTTCTTGGCGAGCAGCGGCGCCTGCTTCTTGCCGAACGCCTCGAGCGTCGCGAAGGGGATCGCGCCGGCGGTGAGGCATTCATCCATGAAGGCGATGTTGTTCTTGAGGATGGCACGGTTGTTGTCGCGCCAGTCCGCCTGCATCGGCGTGGCATCGAGCCCGTCGAGCGCCGACTGCATCCGGCTGCGATAGGCCTGCATCGACCCGCGCCATGCCTTGTCGTCGGGATTGTTGACATAGGGGCCGACCACCTCGGCCAGCGCCATCGTGCTGTGGCCGACCGATTTGAGCAGCTGATAGACGATCGGCACCTGCGGCGCCTCGGTCGGCGGCTTGCCCGGCCGGTACAGGATCAGGCGGCCGCCGGCGCCGGAGAACAGGCCGAGGATCACCGGGTGTTTGTCGAGGATGTTCTTCTGGAAGATCCGCGCCGCATCGCCGTAGAGCTCGAACATGCCGGTGTTGAGCGCGAGCACGTCCTTGGTCGCGACGTCGGCCGGCGTTGATGAGGTCTTACCGGAGATCGGCCCCATATAGTCGGGAAGTGACTGGGCCAGGGCTGTGCCGTCGCCGCCGAGCAGCAGCGCCAGCGCGGCGGCCAGGCCAAAGCGATTGATCATGTGATGCTCCTCGAAGCCTCGCCTGTGTCGAGGCCGGGTGCGGCCGCGCGACCATTGGCGGGATGCGCAAATGCTTGGACACAATGAACTGGGAGATCAGAGAACCGGCAGACCGGATCCCGCGTGACGCAGCACGACGCGGGCGGTGCCTACAGCTAAGCGACGAATCGGCTGCTGTCCACACCCGGACATTGCGGGCGTGCCTGCGCCAAAAGACGCAATGGTGCGGCGCTCGGCCTGGTGCTATGGGGCGAATAGAATCAATTTTATTTTTTGGATTTTTGCGTGCTCAACGGACTTTACAAGGTCGAGTACGGCATCAACGGCGCATTCGGCCGCAGCATCATGTGCATGCATGACGGCAGGATGCTGGGCGGCAATTCGGCCTTTGCCCATCTCGGCACCTATCAGGTGACGGAAGGCGAGATCGCCGCCGAGGTGATCACCGAGCGCCACAATGACGATCCGAACTTCAAGCCGCTGATGGGCGCCGACGTCACCGTCATCAAGGTGCGCGGCAGGAGCGAGGGGTCCACCATCCTGCTCGAGGGCAAGGCCGACGCCATGCCGGACGGCGTGTTCTGGGCGAATTTGGCGCCGCTCGACGACGAGGCCTTGCCGCCGCGCGGGGCGGTCGGTCCCGGCGGCATCGTCAACGGACTGTACTCGATCCATCTGCGCGCGCTCGACGGTGTCGATGCCGGGCTCACCGGGGTCATGCTGCTGATGGACGGCCGCATCCTCGGCGGCGATGCGTTCTTCTACTATCTCGGTTCGTATTCGTCGGCCGATGGCCGCTGGCGAGGCGAGATCGTCAACCAGGAGCATACGCCGGCGAAGGGCGAGTATCCGGTGTTCGGCGGTTATGAAGTCGGCATCGGTTTTGCCGGTTCGTGCCGTGCGGACGGTGCCGAGCTCGAAGGCATCGCGCTGGCCGGCAAGCGCAGCCTTCGCCTGTCCGCCGAATTGCGCCTGATGCGCCGCGCCTGACGAGAGCCCGTCAATCCTTGATCAGAAGCACGCCGCCGATGATCAGCGCGATGCCGGCCAGCCGTGAAACCGACACCGGGTGCTGCGCCAGCCCGAACAGGCCAAAATGGTCCATCGCGATGCCCGCGAGCATTTGACCCGCAACCACCAGTGCCAGCAGGGTCGCGGCGCCGAGCGGCGGCAGCAGCAGGATCATCAGCAGGATAAAGATGCCGCCGAGGACGCCGCCGCTCCAGGCCCACCACGGCACCGCCGTCACCAGCTTCCAGGACGGCACCGGCTCGCGCGTCGCGACCAGCACGACCGCCATCGTCACGAGCCCGCCGAGATAGCTGACGAGCCCGGCCCAGGCCGGCGAGTTGAGGGCGGACCTGAGATTGCCGTTCAGGACCTGCTGAACGGCGACGCAGATGCCGGCGCCGAGCGCGAGCAGATAGAGAAACCAGACTTGCATAAGATGCCCCAAAACCGATCGTCGAACCGCTTCATGTCATATTCGATTGGCAACGATCGTGGCATGCACGAAACGCGGCACGAACCTGCGGAATGGGCTTCCACCCACGGCCCAGATCGAATAAGAGGCCGCAAACCCTCAGTTCCCCAGTATTAGAGCATGATCCGCCTCGATAACGTCTCCAAGCAAGTCGGCCACCAGATCCTCTTCATCGAAGCCTCCGCGGCGCTCCAGAAGGGCGAGAAGATCGGCCTCGTCGGGCCGAACGGCGCCGGCAAGACCACGCTGTTCCGGATGATCTCGGGCCGGGAAATCCCGGACGAGGGCCAGGTCTCGCTCGATCGCGGCATTTCGATCGGCTATTTCAGCCAGGATGTCGGCGAGATGTCCGGCCGCAGCGCGGTCGCCGAGGTGATGGATGGGGCAGGGCCCGTCAGCGTGGTCGCGGCCGAGCTCAGGGAACTCGAGGCCGCAATGGCCGACCCCGACAAGGCCGACGAGATGGATGACATCATCGCGCGCTATGGCGAGGTGCAGCATCAGTTCGAGGAGCTCGACGGCTACGCGCTCGACGGCCGCGCGCGCGAGGCGCTGGCGGGTCTCGGCTTCAGCCAGGAGATGATGGACGGCGACGTCGGCAAACTATCCGGCGGCTGGAAGATGCGCGTCGCGCTTGCGCGTATTCTTCTGATGCGTCCGGACGTCATGCTGCTCGACGAGCCGAGCAACCATCTCGATCTCGAAAGCCTGATCTGGCTCGAGCAGTTCCTGAAGGGTTATGAGGGCGCGCTGCTGATGACCTCGCATGACCGCGAGTTCATCAACCGGATCATCAACAAGGTGGTCGAGATCGACGCCGGCCAGCTCACCACCTATTCCGGCAATTACGAGTTCTACGAACAGCAGCGCGCGCTCTCCGACAAGCAGCAGCAGGCGCAGTTCGAGCGGCAGCAGGCGATGCTCGCCAAGGAGATCAAGTTCATCGAGCGCTTCAAGGCGCGCGCCTCGCACGCAGCCCAGGTGCAGAGCCGGGTCAAGAAGCTCGACAAGATCGAGCGGGTCGAGCCGCCGCGGCGACGGCAGACCGTGGCGTTCGAGTTCCAGCCGGCGCCGCGCTCGGGCGAGGATGTCGTCAGCCTGAAGAACGTCCACAAGGCCTATGGCAGCAAGCGCATCTATGACGGCCTCGACTTCATGATCCGTCGCAAGGAGCGCTGGTGCGTGATGGGCATCAACGGTGCCGGCAAGTCGACGCTCCTGAAGCTGGTCGCCGGTTCAACCGAGCCCGACGACGGCGCGGTCGCGGTCGGCGGCAGCGTCAAGATGGGCTATTTCGCCCAGCATGCGATGGACCTGCTCGATGGCGAGCGCACCGTGTTCCAGTCGCTGGAGGACGCGTTTCCGCAGGCCGGCCAGGGCAGCCTTCGCGCGCTGGCCGGCTGCTTCGGCTTCTCCGGCGACGACGTCGAGAAGAAGTGCCGGGTACTCTCGGGTGGCGAGAAGGCGCGGCTGGTGATGGCCAAGATGCTGTTCGATCCGCCGAACTTCCTGGTGCTCGACGAGCCGACCAACCATCTCGATCTCGCCACGAAGGAAATGCTGATATCAGCGCTCTCCGAGTTCGAAGGCACGATGCTGTTCGTCTCGCACGACCGGCACTTCCTCGCCGCGCTTTCCAACCGCGTGCTGGAGCTGACCCCTGACGGCATCCACCAATATGGCGGCGGCTACACTGAGTATGTCGCGCGTACCGGCCAGGAAGCGCCGGGACTGCGGAGCTAGCTCAAGTCCGCCATCGCGCGCAAAACGCCTCGACGTCGCCGGACTGGAATTCCGGCAGGCGCTCCCAGATGGTTTCAGCCGGCCAGTTCCACCAGGCGATCTGCGACAGCTCGGCGGCGATCTTGCGGTTGAACCGCTCCTTGATCGGCCGGGCCGGCACGCCGCCGACGATGGTGTAGGGCGCGACATCGCGCGAGACCACGGCGCCGGCCGCCAGCACCGCGCCGTCTCCGACAGTGACGCCGGGCAGCACGATCACGCCGTGGCCGATCCAGACGTCGTTACCGATCACGACGCGATCCGCGCGTCGGTTCCTGAAGAAGTCGTGATCGCGCTCGGCTGAGGCGGTGTAATATTCCGGACAATAGGTGAAGCGATGCTGGGAGGGGCGCTCGAGCGGATGATTGGGCGCGCCGATCCGGACCTGCGCCGCGATCGCGCAGAAGCGGCCGATCACGGCGTCGGCGACGATGCAGCCGCTGCCGAGATAGGAGTAGTCGCCAAGCTCGGTGTATTCGATCGCGGTGTCGCCGAGAACCTCACAGCAACGTCCGACCCTGACCTCGCGCAGCTTGACCGTCGGCTCGATGACGGTTTCGGCGATCTTGGGGCCGGTCAGGCTCGGTGCGTTCATAGCGTTGTCCTCGATGCGACGAGCCGCTTCAGTCGCACAATTTCTATGACGGAGAGATGACAGGAGGAGGCCGGATCTAACGCCCGGCGAGGCGGGCGATGGTCTCGATTTCGTTGGTCCAGATCCCGCCGGAATAGCTTTCGGGCAGGCGCCGGAACAGGTCGGCATCGTCGACCCCGGTCGAGAATTCGCCGCCCTGATAAGGCCCGAGCACGAAGACCGCGCTGTTGGCCGCGGCCATGCGGTTGAGGAAGCGGTCCGGCCATCCCCATAGCCAGGGCGCGTAGTTGATCGGCACCAGCACGATGGCGTTGCGGCAGGCATCAGGCACGATGCCGGTCCAGCCATAGCCGATATAGCGGACGAGGCATCTCTTGAGCGTCGCGCGCGAAATGGTTCGGGTCTCCGGCGCAAGCCGCCGGATCGTCTCGATCGGCTCGTCGCCGCCATAAACCATGATCAGCTTGCGCCGTTCGGCGGCGAGCCGGTTCAAGACCGTTGCGAGCTTCTCGCCTTCGGAGGGATCGCGGCTCTTGACGTTGATCAGGAGCCGGCGATCCGGAAAGGTCTTAAGCACCTCGTCCAGCGACGGCATCAGGCCGATGCCCTTGCCGCGGAACGGGAAGGTCTTGCCGTCATCGGCCGTGTAGCCATAGCCGATATCGAGCATCTTCAGCCGCGCCATCGGCTGTTCGCGGGTGACGCCCTGGCCATCGGTGCGGCAATCGACGGTCCAGTCGTGAAACACCGCGAACTCGCCGTCGGTCGTCGGATGGACGTCGAGCTCGACGATATCGGCGCCGCGCTCGAAGCTCGCCCGCATCGAGCGGATCGTGTTCTCGAGATAGTCATGGGTCGGCGGCAGCATGCGCGCCGCGGTGCAGGTGTCGTTCTTGAGGTCGCGCTCGTCGAAGCGCTGCGCCATGCCGCGATGGGCGAGCAGCACCGGCTTGCCGCCGGCATGCGTTGCGAGAAGGTTCGTGTTGTTGAGGTAGATTGCGGCGGCGACGGCAACGATCGCCGCTGCCGCGTATTTCAGTTTCCTGCCCAAGCGACTCGGTTCCTTGCTGGATCGCCGGCCCGGGTAGGGGTGCTTTCTGGTCGATTTGCGGCGGCCTAATCCTTCAAGCCGTCGATTGCGGCAATCGCCCGCACCATCGCGTCCTGGAGCGCCGCGCTGTTGGCGGGATTCGACTGGCGGCGACGGCCGGGATCGTCGAAATCGTGGGTGGCACCCGGATAAACCACGACGTCGATCTTGCTGCCGGCAGCAACGGAGCGGCTGGCGACGTCCCGGCAGCGGTCGGGCGATACTTCCTCGTCGTCCGTGCCGAGCAACATCGTGATCGGTGCTGCCGACCCGAGCGTCTGCGCCAGCAGCGCGGCCGGCCCGCAGCCCGGATAGAACACGAGCGCGGCGCGATACCCCGACGTCGTCGCGCCTTGCCGCTGCATCACGTTCAGCGCGGTGCTGCCGCCATTCGACCATCCCTGCAGGAAGATGCGGTTGCTGCTGATCTCCTTCTGGCTGCGCAGCCAGCTCAGCGCGCCCTCGGCGTCTAGCGGCCGCACAGTCTTTTCATTGACGTCGCTGCGATCAGGATCGTCATGCGTGTAGCGGCCGAAGCCGTGCGCCTTGCCGCGCGGACCAAAACTGTCCGGCAGCAGCGCGAAATAGCCGTGGTCGGCCCAATACTGTCCCCACATCGCGTGGCGCTTGGACAGGCTGCCGGCATTGCAGGCCGCCGACGGATTGGTTCGCGACACCAGCGTGCAGTCCTTGTTGACATTGGTCGAATAGGGGCCGCCGCGGCCGTGCAGCAGCACGATGGCAGGGTACGGGCCCGGCGTTTGCGGCCTGAACAGGTAGCCGACGATCTCGGTCTTGCCGTCGGCGCTCGGAAAGAAAACGGTGTCGGGCGCGGCTGCCGCCGCTGTCGGCAATGTCGTGAGCGTCAGGAGGACGATCGGAATCGCGCAATGGGTCATTCCCGCAGCATGAGCAGGATTTCGGATGAATTGCGGCATGGTTGTTTCCCTCCAGCAATGCAAAGCCGCATGGCGTGCTGCACGGCGCTCGGCTTGTGAGGCGAGGTGCCGCCCGCTACGCTTTACAAAAAACCGGGAGCGAAACAACCATGAAGCAGATCAGGATCGGCGACATCACGATCGACGCGGTAATCGAGCGCGAAGGACCGTGGCGGCGGCCGCAGGATTTCTTCCCGACCTACAACGACGATGTGTTCAAGCATCATCTGAAGACGATGGAGCCGGAGGTCTTCGATGCCGCGCGCGGCATGATGGTGATCACCTATCAGACCTTCGTGGTGCGGACGCCGCGCTACACCATCCTGGTCGATACCTGCACCGGCGAGGACAAGGGACACCCGCCGCCGTTCGACTTCCCGGGCAAGGAGCGCTGGCGCGACGAGCTGTTCGCGCTCGGCATCTCCTATGAGCAGATCGATTATGTGTTCTGCACCCATCTGCACATCGACCACACCGGCTGGAATACGACGCTGCGCGACGGGCGCTGGGTGCCGACCTTCCCGAACGCGAAATACGTCTTCCACAAGGGCGAGTATGCGGCCTGGGAGGCCGAGAACGCCAAGGGCGCCAATCCGCCCGGTACGGTGTTCCGCGACAATTGCCTGCCGATCGTCGAGGCCGGGCAGGCGCTCCTGGTCGACGACGACTACGCGCTCGACGACACCGTGACGCTGACGCCGACCCCGGGCCATTCGCCCTGCCATTGCTGCATCAACATCTTCTCGAAGGGGCAGCGCGCGGTGGTCGCCGGCGACCTGATGCACCATGCAATCCAGTGCCGCGAACCGGAATGGTCGGCCAAGCCCGATTGGGACCCGAAGCAGTCGGCGATATCGCGGCGGAAATTCTTTGCCTCCGTTGCCGAGACCGACACGCTGATCCTGCCGATCCATTTTCCGGCCCCGACGGTCGGCCTGATCAAGGCGGATGGCGATCGCTTCGACTATCGCTTCAAGCGGGAGTAGGCGCGCGACAGTCGGCAGCTCAAGGTCACCGCGCTGCGCGGGTCCGGCGCGGGACCTGGGTCAGAAACCGTTCCAGATCGGCGCACAGGCGATGCGCCATTTCCTCGTCGATCGCAAACGTCGCGACGGTGCCGGCGCAGTCGATCTCGATGGTCCCGCGCAACGGTGCGGCGGAGGCGGTCGATACCCTGATGTTGGTCGCTCTCTGTACGGTCATGTCGTCAACTTCCCTTCGGGCCGGTTGCGCCAATCCTCATTTTGCAATCCTCACCTTGGAATGACGGGGCGTCCCTTTCGCCGTCTCTCTTCGATGAACCTCACGCCGATCTCGGCACCGTCGACGCGAACGAGCTCGCAGCGGCGGAAGGCCAGTCCACGCGAGGACAGCACCAGGAAGAACTCCTGGGCCTTCAGCACATCGAGCGATCCGTCGACCTCGAGCCGGGCCCCGCTCTGCGAGACGTCGAGCAGGATGCAACTCCGCCGCCACGTGCCGTCGACACCCATGAGATTGACGGGATAGCGCGTCTCGAGCCTGACGCGTTCCGCCCTGCGGTCACCATACGTCATTGCATCACTCGCACGACCTGAGAGCGCTTCCTGCCCGGGAGCGCTTCGTCGTTACCGTGGCCCGCGCCTCCGCATCGTCGATTGTGGCTGGTGGGGTCGCGGAGGCGCGGGCTGCGCTGGCATCGATTGCAGCGCGGATCGTGTCCTGAAGATCGGGCCGCGCAAGCTTGAGCAGCCGGGCCTGCTGGCGCGGCGTGGACCGCATAACGAGGTCGGCAAGAACGCGGCGAGGTAGATCCTTGCGCGAGATCAATCCGTCGGCGATGTCGTCGTCGCGCTCGGCAGCATCGACCATCATGGCGAGGCCCGCGCCGGTCAGTTCAGCGCCGGGATTGCGCGCGAGGACCCGAAGCACGCTGGTGTCGCCTCGCATCAGGAGAATGTCCGTGAGCTCCGCATTGACGGCCTTGCGTCCTGCGATCGCGCAGAGGTGTCCCTCGGCCCGCATCCAGGCGATGTCGATCAGGTCGGCATCGGGGAGGCATTCGCATTTGCGCAGGATCGGAGCGGCGACATCGGCGTCGTCATGGTTGGCCAGACGGCGCGCGAGTTCCCGCGGCACTAGGCGCAAATCGGCAAACGAGCGGCTGAGCGTGGTCAGGGTCCGTAGTTCGACGTTCTCGGTCAGGCGGACCAGGATGCCGTCGAACATCTCGACGTGGTGCGCGCTGAGGCGGTGAGCGTCTTCGAGAAACAGCCCAGCCACCTCCTGCAGCATCCGCGTGCGGAGGTCGGGCGAGCCAGCTTTCAAGACATGGTCGAGTTTGGCAATAAGATCGGGCGAGGCAATGACTGTCATTGCGGTCTCTAAAATGGTCCGCGACGAGGAACATCATCGTTCCCGATGCCAATTTGCTCCTCGAATCTTTAATAGGGGTATAGAAATTGATGGGGAGGGCCGATTGCGGCGGTGGATATCCCGCTAAAGACTATCGAAATTCGGCAGCCGCGTTACATTGGCGGATTGTCCGGTTCGACGAACGGACCGCATTTTTCCTGATTGAACCTATTGGACGATTCGCATTTTGTGCATGGAATTTATTGATGCGGCCGGCGCGCAAGGCGCCGCGTCGCGCGCAATTTTTCAAGAGCATTTCACGGGAGCGGTCATTTGACGGCGCCATTACCGGTGCCGAGAGTCTTTCGTTTTGACGATGTTGATGCATTCCGGAGTTCGATCCGAAATCTGGATGTTGATTTCACGCCACTCGCGCGGAAGATTTCGGCCGAGCAGGTCATCCTGAGTTTGCCGGGATGCGAGCTCAACTACACGCAGTCCTTTCCGCGGATCGTCGACGCACAGCTTGCGCCGCACACCACTGCGGTCGGCTTCACGATGGATGACGGGGTCCCGATTCGCTTCAACGGCGTCGAGCGCGATCGCGCGGTCATTGTGCTCGGTGGCGGCGGCGCGTTCTACTCGTCGGTGGAGGAGACGCCCCGCCAATATGCCTCGGTGATGTTTACGCCGGAGATTGTCGACCGCGGCTGGCCGCAGGCGGGTCTCCATTTCAGCATTCACGAAATTTCTCAACGCGCGCAGGATCGGCTGCGCGAAGTGGTGAGGCACATCCTGCTCGTGACCTCGCAGCCGACCGATGATGCCCCGTTCGCCAGCGGCGAGTCGATCAAGGAGACGCTGCTTGCCGCGATCGACAACGCCTTCGCCGAGATCGTGCCGGCCAAGTGGACGACGCGGGCCAACACGACGCGCCAGTTCAAGGTCTTCAACGACGCGCGCGCAATTCTGGCAGGCGACGTGGCGCACCCGATCTACAGCGGCGAACTGGCCAGGCAGATCGGCGTGTCGGTGCGCACGCTGCATGACGCCATCCAGCGCTACCGGGGCGTCAGCCTGCATCGCTATTTGCGGTTGCGCCGGCTCTGGCTGGTGCGCCAGCAACTGCTGGCCGGTGCGCCCAGCGTCAAGATGTGCGCGCTGGCCTACGGATTTTGGCACTTGAGCGATTTTTCGCGCAGCTATCGGTCGCAGTTCGGGGAAGCGCCATCCGAAACACTGGCCGCCTCGCGCCGTCCGGGCGCCACCCGCGCCGATCCGTCCCGCGGACACGGTTCGTAACCATCGATCTGAACGGAATCTTAACGGCCGCCGACGAGCCTGTGGGTACGATTTCACCAGAGGCGACGGCAATGCATCCCCGGAGATTTGCGCGTGTTCGTCCGAGCGGATGCGTGTCCAGTGTGGTCAAGCTCCAGCTTGAACCGAAGGCGCCGCTGATCGAGTGCCGGCTGGTGGACTATTCCGCCGGCGGGGCCTGCCTGGAATTTGCCAAGCCGACCCAATTGCCGGAGCGTTTCGAAATGTTTCATGGCAACACCCGGAAGCGTTGCCGGCGGGTTTGGAGCAGGGGTGTGCGGGTCGGCGTATCGTTCTGAGGGCGCCCGCCGATCAGGGGCGATCCACCGGCCAATAGCCGTTCGGGCCGCGCCCTGCGCGACCCGATGGTTTGTCCCGATTGAAGTCTGTCCCGATGAGGGGTGAAAAGGCGTCGGCGAGAGGCTCAGGCGCCGCTCTGGCACTTCTTCATGAACGAGGTCTTGGCCGCGCCGGCGAGCTTCTTGCCGTCGGAGCCGACTGCCTTGGTCTCGCAGGCGTCCGTCGTGCACTTCTTCATGAACGAGGTCTTGGCCGCGCCGGCCAGCGGCTTGCCGTCCTTGCCGACGGCTTTCGTCTCGCAGGAGGCGTCCTGTGCAAATGCCGAACCGGCGGCAAAGGTCGCGATCACTGCCGCCAAGAAAATCCGCTTCATCTGGGTTCTCCCTAAACCAAACCAGTGGCCGGATTGGATACGGGATTCTTGGCCCGATCAAGTTCCCATGGCCGATTTTGTCGATAAAATACCCCGATCAGATCAAGGAAATTCCGCGCGCAGCGCGGAACAAAATCGGGGAAGCGCGGAATGGAATTCGAGACGCTGGTACAGTCACGCAAAAGCGTGCGCGGGTTCAAGAAGCAGCCGGTGTCGCGGGCGACCGTCGAGGAGATCATCGAGGTGGCCAAGCGCGCGCCGTCCTCGATGAACACCCAGCCCTGGCACGTTCACGTCCTGACCGGGGCGCCGCTGGAGGAAGTGCGCCGCCGCAACATGGAAGAGATGGTCGCCGGTGCCAAGGTGAAGCGCGACATCGTCGGCCATGGCGAATACCAGGGCGTGCACCGCGGCCGCCAGGTCGACATCGCCAAGAAGCTGTTCGGGGCGATGGGGATCGCCCGCGATGACAAGCCGATGCGGCAGGATTGGGTGCTGCGCGGCTTCCGCCAGTTCGATGCTCCGGTGTCGCTGGTCCTGACCTACGACCGGATCCTCGATCCGGGCGCGGTCTGCCATTTCGATCTCGGCGCGCTCTGCTACGGCATCGTGCTCGCAGCCTGGGATCGCGGCCTTGGCAGCGTGATCAACGGCCAGGGCATCATGCGCTCCGACATCGTGCGCGAGGTCGCCGACATCCCGGAAGACGAGGTGATCATGACCTGCGTCGCAATGGGCTATCCCGACGACGGCTTTGCCGCCAATGCGGTACGCTCCGACCGCGAGGCCAACAACGATTTTGTCCGCTACGTCGGCTTTGCCGATTAGCGCCGCGTCGTTCGCTTGCTCAGGGGAACAACCTCGTGCGGCACGCTCGGTTGCGCGATGCACGGGCGTGGTCGGCGCATTTGCGTACGCGCCGACCACGCCGCGGGATATTGAATTCCGCGCCGTGAAACCATCGCGCGAGCGTGAGCACGGCTGAGCGTTTCCGCTATTCTCGCCGGTAAAAAATGCGCTACTGGTTTTTTGAAGCACAACAGCGCGGGCGAGGAATCCCAGATGAGCGACGATGAACAGACAGCTATGATCCGCGAGACCGTCGCGAGATTCGTCGATCGCGAACTGATCCCGCTCGAGCCGCACTATCTGAAATCGAAGCTGCCCGGCAGCGATCACCCCGAGCTCACGTCGGAACAGCGCAAGCGGCTGCGCGACGTCTCGAAGGAGCTCGGCCTCTGGGGCCTCGATGCGCCCGAGGATCTCGGTGGCCACGACCTGCCGACGCGCACGATGGCTGCGGTACACGAAGAACTCGGCCGCAGTTGCGTGCCGTTCGTGCTGCCGCCGGACTCGCCGAACTTGCGCATGCTGCAGGCGGTCGGTACCGACGCGCAGAAGAAGAAATATCTGCAGCCCTATATCGAAGGCCGGATGGCCTCGGCGATCGCGATCTCCGAGCCCGGAGCCGGCGGCGATCCCGCGGGCATGAAGACGCGCGCGGTGCTCGAAGGCGAACAGTGGGTGCTCAACGGCCGCAAGATCTGGATCAGCAATGCGCGCGCCGCCGACTTCATCATCGTGATGGCGCGGGTCGGCAACGATCAGCGCCAGGGCGGCATCACCTCCTTCATCGTCGAGAAGGGCACGGCGGGCTTCATCATCGAGCGCGAGATTCCGATGGTCGGCGGCGGCTCGACCTATGAGATCGTGTTCGAGGACTGCCGCATCCCGAAGGACTCCGTACTGGGCGAGGTCGGCAAGGGCTACGCGCCGATGCAGCTGCGGCTGCGCACGCGGCGGCTCGAGATGGGATCTACCTGCGTCGGCATCACCAAGCGTGCGCTCGACATGATGTGCGAGCACGCCAAACAGCGCGAGACGTTCGGCGTCAAGCTCGCCGAGCGCCAGGCGATCCAGTGGTGGATCGCCGATATCTCCACGCGCATGCATGCGTGCCGGCTGATGGTGCGCGAGGCCGCCGACAAGACCGACCGCGGCGAGGACATCCGCCACGAGGCCTCGATGATCAAGGTGTTCGCGACCGAGATGGCCTATGACGCCTGCGACCACGCCATGCAGACGCTCGGCGCGCTCGGCGTGACGCTGGAATTGCCGCTGAACGCGCTGTGGCAGAAGGCCCGCCTGATGCGGGTCTACGAAGGCCCGAGCGAGGTGCATCGCCAGGCGATCGCCCGCCGCGTGCTCGGCCTGCGCGGCGGCTAGCAGGGCGCGCGGCCCTCAAGCAAACCCGTCATTGCGAGCGCAAGCGAAGCAATCCATCGTGCCGCAGTGGAGACATGGATTGCTTCGTCGCTGTCGCTCCTCGCAATGACGAGGAGAAAACCTGCCACGTGGTCGCCACGTGGTCTCGATTACGCGGCCCGCACGTCGGACAGGAAGCGGTTGACCTGGCCGGCGAGGTCCTTGGACTGCGTCGAGAGCTGTTCGGCCGCGCCCAGCACCTGGTTCGCGGCGCCGCCGGTGTCGTCCGCGGCGCGCTGCACGCCGGAGATGTTGGAATTGACCTCCTGGGTACCGCGCGCGGCTTCCTGAACGCTGCGCGAGATCTCCTTGGTCGCCGAGCCCTGTTCCTCGATCGCGGCGGCAATCGCGGTGCCGATCTGGTCGATCTCGGTGATGACGTCGATGACGCTGCGGATCGCCGTCACGGTCTCGTCGCTCGCGGTCTGGATCGCGGTGATCTGCTCGGAGATCTCCGTGGTTGCCTTCGCGGTCTGGCCGGCCAGCGACTTCACCTCGGACGCGACCACGGCAAAGCCGCGGCCGGCCTCGCCGGCGCGGGCCGCCTCGATGGTGGCGTTGAGCGCCAGCAGATTGGTCTGTGCCGCGATGCTCTGGATCAGCGTCACGACGTCGCCGATCTTCTGCGCGCCCTCGGCCAGCGAGCGCGCGGTGTCGCCGGTACGCCGGGCATGATCGACCGCGCGCGCGGCGATCTCGGTCGAGGTCGCGACCTGGCGGGCGATCTCCGAAATCGAGGAGGTCAGCTCCTCGGTGGCGCTCGCCACCGTCTGCACGTTGGTCGAGGTCTGATCGGACGCCGCGGCGACGATTGCGGCTTGGCGGTTGGTGGCGGCGGCGGTGGCCGACATCGATTGCGCCGTGTCCTCCATCACCGAGGATGCCGCGGACAATCCGCCGACCAGCTCGGTGACCTTGGCTTCGAAGGCGCGGGTCAGATCGTCGAGCACGCGGGCGCGGCGCATCTTGACGTCGTTCTCGGCTTCCTTCTCGGCAGCGAGGCGATCGGCTTCGATCTTGTTGTCCTTGAACACCTGCACGGCGGCGGCCATCGCGCCGATCTCGTCCTTGCGCGCGGCGCCCGGGATCGTCTCGGCAACTTCGCCCGCGGCAAGACGCGACATCCGGCCGGTGAGGGCCGCGATCGGGTTGAGGATGCGGCGGCGGACCATGACGATCAGGCCGGCACTGACGGCAACGACCGCGAGCAGCCCGATCAGCGCCACCACGAAGCTGAAGCGCGCCGACGAATAGGCGCCCGCAAGGCCTTGCTCGGCGTTCTCGTAGAATGCGTCGCGCACGGTGATGATGGAGGCGAGGCCGATCTGGGACTCGGCGTAATAGGTCTCGACGTCTTGCTCATACTTGCCGGAGATCGCGCCTTCCTTGGCGAGCTTCAGCGCCTTGCCGAAGCGCTCGACATAGTCGGCCTGCATCTTGCCCAGCGCCGTCAGGACATTGGCTGATGTCGCCGGATTGTTGCGCAACTCCTGCAGCGTCGAGAGGATCTGCTCGGTGCGGCCGGTGCTGCGGAACAGCTCCAGCTTTTCCTGTTCGGTCGCGACGCGCTTGGCGCCGACCAGCGCCTTGTGCAGGCTGGCATTGAGGCCGCCGGTGTCGCGCAGCGTCCAGGCGACATTGGCGTAGCTGGCCTGGCGGTAGGCGTTGCCGTCAAGGCCGGCGAGGCGCCGCACCTGCTCATCGAGCAGCACGGTGACGCCGGCGTTGAAGACGGAGTTGTCGGCGACGATCTTGGTTGCCGCCGGACGGCGGGCGTCGACCGGACCTGCGATCGCCTTCTCGATCGCGTCGCGGAGCGCGGCGAACTTGGCCTTCAGCGCATCGATCGCGCTCGCAACCGCTTCGCCGTCGTCGAGCGAGCCGGGCAGCGTGGCGCGGACCTGATTGACCTTGGCGAGCGCGCCGTCGGTCAGCTTGCGCAGCTTGTCGAGATCGGTGATCTGCTTCTGGTCGATCGCACCGGTGCTGAACAAGAGGTTGGTGGACATGCCGCGTTCGGAGTTCATGTAGCGCGGGATGTCGCCGACGGCGCGGACGATTTCGAGCCGGCTCTGCGCGGTCGAGACCTTATCCATGGTCTGGTACTTGGTCACCGCGACATAGGCCGCCAGTCCGCCGCCGACCGCGGACAATGAGACGATCGCGGCCGTCAGGAGAGTACCGATTTTCATGGGATGTGCGCCGTTCTTGACGAGAGAGGGGAGACCTCAACCGTAGCGGGCGTGCATTAAGCTTGGGTTTATGATGCGGGAGCCGCCGCAACGGTCCCGGCGGTTTGGTCCGAAGTCGAAGGCGCCGCATCGCCCGGCCGCGCGTGGCGGCGGGGCGTGACACGTCAGTGCTCGTCGTCGTCAGCGCCCTTGGCCGCGGGGCGGTGCTGGGTGGCGCCGTTCGAGCCCGCTTCGCCGCAGGGGAGCTGGTTCCAGGTGCCATCGGCGGCCTGCTGATAGGCCTGGCAGCCGGACGAAGTGGTGGTGGTGGTGGATTTGTCGTCGGCCTTCTGCCGCTCGGTGCTCTTGCCCAGCGCAGGCGTGGCAATGGCAGCGATGGCTGCGAGCGAGCCTGCGAAGACCAGCTTTGCGATCCGCATGTCGGTTCCTCCTTCTCGAAGCGAAAACATATCCAGAAAACAAATCTGGCGATTTTTGGCCACGGCGAAGGGCCTGCGACGAATTGCTTAATGCTGGCGGAACGAGCCGGCATGCCGGTTAAGCCTTGTGCGCGGCGGCTCACCGCGCCCGCGCCGCAGGACGCTGTTGCCGCACCGTGCTAGGATCGCCCCATGACCCACCGCATACTCGTGTTCTACGGCTCCTATCGCTCGGATCGCATGGGCATCCGGCTGGCACACTTCGTCGTCGACGGCCTTCGTGCCCGCGGCAACGATGTCGAGTTGATCGATGCCAAGGAGGTCGGCCTGCCGATGCTCGACCGGATGTACAAGGAACATCCCAAGGGGCAGGCGCCGGCCGTGCTCGAAACGCTCGCCGGAAAAATCCGCGACGCCGACGGCTTCCTGTTCGTCACCGGCGAATACAATTGGGGCATTCAGCCCGGGCTGAAGAACCTGACCGACCATTTCCTCGAGGAATGGTTCTGGCGTCCCGCGGCGATCGCAAGCTATTCGGCCGGGCGGTTCGCCGGCGTGCGTGCCGCGACCGCCTGGCACGGTACGCTGTCCGAGATGGGCATGGTGGTGGTATCGAGCACGATCGGTGCGGGGCCGATCGCGCAGACGCTGTCGGCCGAGGGCAAGCCGATCGGCGAGGGCGGCAAGGCGCTCGAACGCGCCTTTCCGCGCTTTGCCGAGGATTTTTTCTGGTGGATCGAAGCCGCCAAGGCACAGCGGGCGCGCAAGGCGCCGCCCTACTGAGCGCAGGTCTGCCAATCCCGGGAGTTTCGCGATCATGGGCCTCTTCACATCGCCGTTCGATCCCGCATGCGAGACAGCCCTGGTCACCGGCGCGGGCAACGGCATCGGCCGCGCCATTGCGCAGGCCCTGGTCGGCGAAGGTGTGCGGACGGTGTTTGCCGATCTGTATGAGGACAGGGTTCTGGCGGCGATCAAGGCCGCGCCGCGTCCTGAACTCGCGGTCAGCTGGGTTGGCGATCTCGCGCAGCACGCGGCGTGCGACGCCCTGCTGGCGCATGCGCAAGCCTCGCTCGGACAGGTCACCCATTTCGTCCACAGTGCTTCGCCGCCGCGCCGCGAAGCCGATCATGCGATGGCCGTCGATCAAGAGATCTGGCGGCAGATGCATGCGGTCAATCTCGATGCCGGCTTTCATTTGTCGCGCGAACTGGCGCGCAGGCTGATCGCGGCGAAGACGCCGGGCTCGTTCCTGCTGCTCACCTCGCTGCATGCCGGCACGCCACGCAACCTGCCGCATTACTCGACCGCGAAGGCCGGCATGGCGATGCTGGTGAAGGAGCTTGCCAAGAGCTGGGGCCGCTATGGCATCCGCGTCAATGCGCTGGTGCCCGGCGCGATCGCGGCCGGCGGCTTCGTCGCCGATCCGGCGCTGGCAAAGCACATTCCGCTCGGGCGGCTTGGCCAGGCGGACGATCTGGCGCCGATGGCGCTTGCCGTGCTCTCGCACAAGCTCTCGGGTTACGTCACCGGGGCGTCGATCGTGGTCGACGGCGGCCTGTCGCTGACCAACTGGTTCGCGCCGCCGGAGCTCGATTGAGGATTCTTGTCTGACGCGTTTTCTTCACGCGAACCGGTGCCCATCCCGCATCAAGTGTGGGACAGGCTTCGCTCGAAAACGCTTTCTATTCCTTCGTCCTGATGTAACCCGCAAGCCGCGTCTTCTGGTCCTGGCACCAGGTCGTCATGCTACCGGCGCGGCGCTGATCGAGGTCGGTGGTCTGGGTCGCGATCGCGACCTCCGTCATCAGGTCGTCGGCCTGCTTCTCGCCCATCTTGCCGCCGGTATGCATGAAGGCGATCGCCTTGCGCACCTTCTCGGTGGTGCCGTCGGGCAGATGCATGTCCTGCGCCCGCTGCACGAGGTCCTGATAGACCAGATCGGTGCCGGGGCACTCGACCTTGGCGGCGAAGGCCTGCAGCACCATCGTGACATAGGCCGCGCGCGGATCGGCATGGGCAGGGGTTGCTGCGACAATCAGGCCGCCGATCAGCAGGGCGTAACGCATGAATTTCCTCCGGTGGTTTTGGACGTTTTTTGTGAAGCTAGCGTCCAAGGGAACCGAGTGCAACCGCTAGGACACACTCACGGAAAGAACCGATCAAACGGACGTGTTCCAACCTGCGCTGCCACGATTTGAGCACGATTTCGGCAGCATGTGGCACAAGTTGACGCAGGGGAGAATGATCGTGTCAAAGTTGGGGCTTGCTGCGGTGCTGGTGGGATCGCTTGCGCTTGGCGGCTGCATGCAGGCGACGCTGTCGCCGGCGACGGATGTCGCGATGACGTCGCGCGATCGGCAATTGCTGGCGCATCCGCCCTATGCGGATGCCAAGATCCCGCAGCAGTTCCAGCGGCACATTGTCGAGTACACCCGTCGGGAGCAGCCGGGCTCGATCCTGGTCGATACCGACGCGCGCTACCTCTATTACGTGCTGCCCGGCGGCAAGGCGATCCGTTACGGCGTCGCCGTCGGCGAGGAGGCGATGGCCTTCTCCGGCGTCGCCACTGTCGGCCGCCTGGCCGAATGGCCGGATTGGGTTCCGACCCAGGATATCCAGGAGCGGCTCGGGCCGTATCCGAAGCGTGTCGCCGGTGGACCGGCCAATCCGCTCGGCGCCCGCGGCATCTACCTCTACCAGGGCAACAAGGACACGCTGTATCGCATCCATGGCACCAACCAGCCCGAATATATCGGGCAGGCGATCTCGTCGGGCTGCATTCGCATGACCAATGGCGACGTGATCGACCTTTATCAGCGGGTCAAGCCGGGCGCGACCGTGGTCGTTCTGCCGCCGGGACAGAGCGCGTAATTCGAATACAAAGTGTATTGCGGCCGATCGCGTCATCGCGATCGGCCGCACGCTTTTTTAAAGGTCGGTCAGGCTCAGCGCAGCGGCATCGGCGGCCGAACCACCGGGCCGCCATCATCCGCGTCAACAACCGAGGACTGCTGCTGCACCGGCCGCGGTGCCGCAACCGCCTGCGGGGCGGCGGCGGGAGCCGGCAGCGGTGCTGCTGATGCAGGCGGTGGAGGCGGCGGGATATAGGCCTGCGCCGGCCGGCGCACCGGTGGCGGCGCAACGGCGGCATGCGGCGCCGCCTGCGGCGTGACCGCGGCGCGCGGGCGCGGCGGAGCGACCGGCCGCGGCTCGACGGCCCTGGTCTCGGTCGTCTTCGCGACGCGCTGTGCCAACTGATCCTGGCCGGCCTTGAGCTGATCGATGCTGGTCTTCAACTGCTCGATCTGCTGTCCCATCGACGCGAGATCGCGCGCCATCGATTGCAGCAATTGCGTCTGGTCGGGTGCCGCTGCGGCTGGTGCCGCCGCGGTAGCGGGCGCAACCGGCGCTCCTGCGGCAGCCGGTGCCGCGGCAGGGGCGGGCGCCGGCGCGGCCGTGGCGGGCACGGCCGTGGCGACGTCCTGTGGCGGAGTGGCCGGTGCAGCTTCAGCTGCCGCCTGATCGGTTGTCGCCGCCGGTGCTGGCGGCGCACTCACCTGATCCGAGGCGGAGGCTGCCTTGCCTGGGATCAGCGAAGTCAGTGCAGCGATCTGAGGCGCCCACTCGGCGGCGATCTGCTTGGCGCGATCGCCGTAGTGCTGCCACGCCGCGGTGCCCATGGCGCCAGCGATCGCGAAGCAGAACCAGAAGGCGCGGATCGCCCATTTGCTGGTGGGGCGCGGCGCGCGGTCCAATCTGATGTCGTCCAGTCGGCCGTCATGGCTTGGCGCGCTATAGGCCGGCTCGGCCGCTACTGACATTGTCGTGACCGGCGGCACCGAGGCGACGGCCGCGGCGGACGCGACCGGGGGCGTGGACGTAGGCGCGAGGCTCGAGCCGAAATAGGGCTCGCGTTGCCCCGGCGCTGCCCTTCCGGCAGGCGCAGCGGCGTTGTCCGGGCGTACCGGAGCGAAGCTGGGTTCGATCGCGAAAATATCGTGTGGATCTGCGTCTTTCAGTGTCGATTGCATGGCGGTCCCCGTTTCATTCCAAGGTCAACCGCAAATGGGCGGCCGGCAAATTTACGCTCTGTATTGACCCCTGACCCTGTCCCCACGACTCCAGTCCGGTTTGACCAAAGCAAGGCGAGAGGGTGGAGAGGTTGGGGAGTTTCGGGAACCCAAGCCGGGGACGAAGCGCACGAACGTCCACGGCCTCTCGCGCAGCGCCCCTACCGCATTCCGGATGAAAGCTCCCTGGGTTGTGTGGCGCATCCACCACACCCGAGGGCAAATCGCATGGCGTCCGGCACCTCCGACCGTGCTCCGCCACCGTTCCGCCCCGATTGGATTCGGCTGATAGGCCGTTGGATTTTCGGCTTGGGCTGGGGGCGCAAGTTGGGGGTGCAACATGTCACGCGACGATGCAGTCAACTCGTACGTCGGCGTCAAATGCAGCGCGCATGGTGCTGCGGCCCCGATCCCGTTTGCGCATGCCCAAAAGCCGCTCCGGCTACTTGCCGTGATGATCGGCGCGGCGTCGCTCGCGGCGTGCGCGCAGTCCTCCGTTGTCAGCCAGCGCTCACAGGCGCTAGCGAGCCGGCCTGCGTCGATCGAGCCGACGCGGGCTGCGTCATCTGCGACACGCACACGTGTCGCCACGGCGCGCAAGCATACGCCGTATGCCTCGCGCAGGACCGGCCACACCAAGATTGCGTCGCAGGGCGTCGCGAGCTTCTACAGCGAGGAGCAGCCGACCGCAAGCGGCGAGAAGTTCGACGGACGCGAGTTGACCGCCGCGCATCCGACATTGCCATTCGGCACCAAGCTGCGCGTGACCGACGTCAAGAGCGGTCGTTCGGTCACCGTGCGCGTCAATGACCGCGGACCCTACGTCCCCGGGCGCATCGTCGACGTCTCGCATTCTGCGGCGCAATCGCTCGGCATGATCGGCAAGGGCATCACGAATGTCAGGCTCGACGTGGTGCAGTAAATAGCGTGGCGCAAGCCAGGTTCGGGATTTTTGCCAGCTCGATCGGGAAAAAGTCCCGGCGTTGCGCGCGCTTTAATCCTGTTGTCCGAATGACGGCGGCAAATAGAATTGTTGCCGCTACTTCCCCGCGCTCTCCATTTCCAGGCGCGTGGATTTCTACCCAATGAACCTTCCCCGCCTTGGTGTCCCTCCAGGGCGGGGTTTTTCTTGTGGCCGCCATGCGCGCCGCATGCGTCGACAGGGCGAGCCGGCGCCATAACCTCCGTTCTGCTTTGGAGGGCGGCCATGCCAAACAACAATCAAGAAACTGACGGCTTCGCACGCTCGAGGACGGCAGAGGCACGCACCGGATCGAGGTCGGCCTCGATGCGCCGCGCGAGGGCACCGCGACGATGACTGGCAACAAGCTGCATCACGAGTACCAGCCCGACCTGATGCGCGTGGTCGCGAGCGGCAGCTGGCGCGACCTGCGCACGTTCGTGATGACCTGGACCTGCGTGGAATCGGCGTTTCGCGACACCGTGACCTGCACCTTCGAGGGGCCGCAGATGCGATTCGCGCGCAGCGTCAACTCATTGGCGCTGGATATGCCGACCTTGATGGGAAAGCTCGCATAGGCGCGACCGAACGTTGCGCGCTGGCGGATCCTGCGCCGGCGGTTCCACCAAATTGTCACAGTCCCAGCGAAATCCGGCCCAAAGCCGCTGCCAACAAACGCCGGATGGACCAAGTCGGCGAGGGACAAGCGTTGGCCTACAAGATGATCGCAGAACGCGAGAACGAAACGGTCAGGATCGAGCGCGAGAGCACCTTCATCATCATCGCCAAGGCCAAGGTCTGGGCGAGCGAAGGGTGGCAGGTGGTGATCACCGACAAGGACGGGAAATCATACCCGCCCGAGGAGTTCGACAAGCTGCTCGCGGCTTGACGCCAAAGCGCGATGAGTTCGGGTTGAAGCTTCATCGCGCTTTAGCTCTTCAGTTAGAGCATGATCTCCTCGGAAAACCGCTTCGCACTTTTCCGGATCATGCTTTAGCGTTGCGCTGACACCAGCAGCATCATCGGCCGTTCGAGCTCGTCGGCCAGTTCGGGCGCGGCCTTGACCTGCTCCCGCGTCGGGCAGAATTCCTCGACATGGCGCAGCGTGAAGCCGGCGGCGATCAACGCGTTGATCGTGGTGCCGATGGTGCGGTGATATTTCAGCACGCCCTTCACATACCAGTCGGTCCGGCGTTCGCCTTCGATGAAGTAGCGGTTGACCGGCCAGGTCTTGTGGCCGTCTTCGTCCTGCCCCCAGTCCGGATGGACGGCCGCCATGTAGACCGGATGCTCGACGGTGAAGACCAGATGCCCCTCCGGGACCAGCGCGCGATACAGCATGCGCGCCAGGCGATCGAAATCCCTGATGTAGTGGAAGGCGAGGGCGGAGTAGGCGAGATCGAAGGTAGATTTCGGCAGCTCCAGCGTCTCGAGGTCGGCGATCTCGTAGGTGATCGCCGCATCCTGCGTCATGGCCGCGGCGCGGCCGATCATGTTCTGCGAGAGGTCGATGCCGAGCACGTCGGATGCGCCTTGCTCGCGCATCCAGCGCGACACCCAGCCGAAGCCGCAGCCGAGATCGACCACGCGCTTGCCCGCGACATCGGGCAGCATGGCGCGGATCGCCGGCCATTCGGGCGCACCGAGCAGTCCGCGGACCTGCCGCGGCAGCTGGTTGTAGCCGGCGAAGAAGCCGGGATCGTCATAGATGTTCTGCGCCATGGCTCTCTCTGTAGCCGCCGCCGCGCCGGGTGGGAACCGCTGATTGTGGCGCGCCCGGCGCGCTGCTGGAACCAGACGCGGCGCTCGGTGGTTTCTGATGTCAGCAGTCGACAGCCGAGGAGAGCGCCATGTTAGCCGAGATGCAAATCCACACCATCGCGCGGCAGATGCTGTTGAAGCACGGTCCGCAGGCGATCGCCCAGGCCGCGCAGAACGCCGTGGCCTGCGAGAGCAAGGGCGAGACCGACGACGCGCGCGACTGGCGCCATATCGAGGACGCGCTGAAGATGATGCGCGGACCGCATCAGAGCTGACGGCGGGCGGGGCAGCGACCCCGCCGTCGCGCAACAACACTGGGACCGCGCGAGGCGAGCGCGGTCGCCGCAGATCTAACCGACGGACGCTAGCCCGCCCTGCGCCACCGCGGCACGGGATCGAGCGGCGTGCGGTAGAGCTCGCGCCGGTCGATGTCGGTGACGCGCACCGCGCAGCCGCGCGCCTTCAGCTCCGGCTTGACCTGCGACAGCTCGTTGGCGAGCTGGTCGGCGCGGTCGGAGGCGAGACTGATGTCTTCGAGGATGATGGTTCCTTGATTGCGGAACTCGTCCCCCACCACGAGATCGAAGGTGTAGTACGGCATTCCGAAGTCTCCGTTTCGGTTTGCATCACAGGGTAACACTGAGTCGAGCATTCCCTAAGATGCGTGGCGCACAATCAACGTGCGATCGGCGCAAAAACGATGTGCAGCGCATCAAGCACGACGAACGAACAAGCCACGCCGCACGGCGAAGGAGTCCTTTGAACCAGCTCACCGCCATGCCGTTAAGATTTGATTAAAACAGTCGTCGCAAGCTCAGGACCAAGTGGAATCGCAGCGGAACCGGACTCCGGGAACCGGCAGCTGCAGGAGAAGGCCGGTGGCGTAACGCCCGCCGGCCTTTTCTCGTTGTGGATGCCGCGAAGCTAGTCGCGCAGCGCGGCTTGCCGCCGGGCGCGGCATTTCGGGCCAGGCCCGCGCATGTAATACAGTTCGGGGCGATAGGGATTGATGACGCCATCGATCAGCGCGACGCAGCGCGCGACGAGGCGGGCGAGGTGGCGTCGCAACGGCTGCAGGGCAAGTTCCATCGCATTCATGGCACGCCCTCAATGCAGCTCGCCGAGGATGGCAGTGAACGGCAGCTCGAAGATCTCGGTTCCGATGTCGTCGGTGACGTGGACCGCCCAGTTGCGCCAGTCCTCCACACTCGGTGTCATGACAAAGCTGCGCGCCAGTTGCTCCGCATACACGCGCGCCTCCGCCAGATCCATGGCGGCGCCGGTGCGATCCAGGATGACGTGCTTGTCGTCGGAGCAGTGAAAGAAAACTGCAGACATTCTTCCGATTCCCATGCCGAAGCGATTCTCGCGCGTTGCAATAGCAGCGCGCGCGGGCACGGAGAATCCGGGTGATCCCCCATCGGTAAACTACGGGGATTCCAGACGATTTGAATCACGCGGCTGTGATGAGCCCGACGTCAGAAGATCGGCTCGCCGATCGCAACCTCGCTGCGCGGACCGAGCACGATCACCTCGCCGCTGGCGTCCTTGGCGCCGAGGATCAGGAGTTCCGAGGTGAAACCCGCGATGTTCTTCGGCCCGAGATTGCAGATGCACACGACCAGCGCGCCGACCAGCGCCGCCGGCTCGTAATTCGTGATCTGCGCGCTCGACCACATGATTCGCCCGGCGCCGACATCGACGCCGACCTTGTAGGACGGATTGCGGGCGCGGGGAAACGGCTGCACCTCGACGACCTCGCCGATCCGGATATCGAGGCGGGCGAAGTCGTCGTAGCTGGCCTGCGGCTTGAGCGGGGACATCAGCGCTCCTGGAACGCAAGGCGGACACCGAGCGCGATGTAGATCGTGCCGACCACGCGGCCCTGCCACTGCCCGATGCGGCGATGCCGACTGATCCACGGGCTGATCTGGCCGGCGGCGAGCGCCAGCAGCGAGGTGTAGACCGCGCTCATCACGACGAAGATAAGGCCGAGGGTCGCGAACTGCGCCACCGCCGAGCCGTGGCCGGGGTGCACGAACTGCGGCAGGAAGGCGAGGAAGAACAGCGCGGTCTTCGGATTGAGCATTTCCGCCCAGATCGCCTGCCGGAACGCGCGGCGCGGATCGACCGGCTGCGCCGCCGGCAAATCCAGCTCGTCGTTCTTCTCGAACAGGGCGCGGACGCCGAGCACGATCAGGTAGATCACGCCGGCATATTTCACGACCGAGAACGCCAGCGCCGAGGTCATCAGCACGGCCGAGAGGCCGAATGTCGCCATCGCGGTGTGGACGAGATCGCCGAGGGCGATCCCGAACCCGGTCGCGACGCCGACGCGCGCTCCGCCGGTGACCGAACGCGCGAGCACCAGCAGCACCGCCGGCCCGGGGATCAGGAACAGGCCGAGCACGACGGCGGCGTAGGTGAGGAGGGTGGTGATGTCGATCATGAAGACCTGTCCCGGATGTCAGGATGCGGCGATGGTAACCGCCGCGAAGCGCGGCTTCGGATCAAGCATCACGCCGGCGCTTTCGACAATGCGCATTTCCTCGGTCCCGCTCTGCGCCGTGCGCTCCAGCACGCCGTGGATGCCTGACGCAGCGTGGCTGAGCGCATCCGGCGTCGCAAGGCCGCGCGCGCGGGCGGCGACGAACAGCGCGGCGAACAGGTCTCCGGTGCCGGACGGGCTGATCGGAACCCGCGGCGTGCGCACGCGCCAGGCGCAAGTCTTGTCGGATTGAGTGCGCTCGATCGCCAGCGTCTCGATCTCGCTGTGCGGCGTGCCGGCCAGCTCGGCGCTGGTGACGACGATGGTCGCAGGTCCCCGCGCCATCAGCGCGCTCGCCTGCGCGACGACGTCGTCGATCGTCGTCGCGCGTGCGCCGCAGAGGAATTCGAACTCGAAATGATTGGGCGTGATGATGTCGGCGAGCGGGCAGAGCTGGTCGCGCACCAGCGGCGGGATGTCCGACCGCACGAACATGCCGCGGTCGCGGTCGCCGAGCACGGGATCGCAGCAATAGAGCAGGGCCGGGTTCGCCGCCTTCGCGCGCTCGACGAAGTCGGCAACGTCCATCGCGATGTCGGCCGAGCCGAGATAGCCCGACAGGATCAGCCGCGCGGCCTCGACCGCGCCGCGCTCCTCGATGCCGCGCAGCAGGTCGGCGACCAGCTGCACGTCGAGCACCCGGCCGCGGATGGTCGGATAGCCCGGCCGATTGCTGAGCAGCGTGGTCGGCACGGCGACGACATCGATGCCGTGCAGCTGGATCGGAAAGCTGGCGGCGCTGTTGCCGACATGGCCCCAGGCGACCTGTGACTGGATCGAGATGACGGTCATCTTGTGCGCATCACCCGAACAGTACGGCGTAGATGACGTAGAGCCAGCCCAGGATACCGTGGATGATGGCCCACAGGATCGAATGGTTCTTGGTGTAGGAGATCGCGATCGCCAGCGCCGAGCCGAACCCCACGCCGTATTTCGCGCCCTCGACGCGGACGCCATAATATCGATTGCCGTTCATGGGGAATCCTTCCAGCGGGAGGGCGTGAGCGTGGAGACAGCGTAACCTGCCAGTTGCCGTCAGTTCAACGGCGGATTGGGATTCCGCGGCATTGCTAAGCTCGATCATTCCTGGGCAAAGCCCTCGCCTTTACTGCCGGCATGACGGTGATGGAGTCGGCGCGCGCATCTTTCTCCATTCGCCGGGACGACATCGAACGTGTGGTGCGCTGCGAGTCATACATCCGCATTCTCGCGACATGTTTTGTCTGACCGCACCCATGGGCCGCGAGCAAAGGGCAGTAAGCGGAATATTTTCTTATTCTGATATCGACAGGTTTTGCTGAGTTGCCCGTGGGGCTGTTTTGTCGCAGGCGGCGCAGCCGGGTTTGATTTGCGGGTTCGCGTCGGGACCTCGTCTGTCACGCTGCGATCAACCGATCGTGTCGGATCGACGTGGAAGAAGATGCGTGGGTGGACTGTCCTGCATCCAAACGCTTGCCTCATGGCGTCGGAATAAGACGGCAGAGCGATCGATCATGATGTGAGCGCGAACCGATCGGCGGCGGCGAACAACGCGCCGGCGCGCCGTATCCAACAGGAGCAACTGATGTCAGGGATCAAACAGATTGCGGCCGCGCTGACCGCGCTCGCCATGCTGACGGCGTCGGCCATGGCACACGAAGTGCCGGCGGCGGGCCCATCCGCGCTCGTGAAGAGCCATGCCGCCGCCGGCCGCTGGAGCGGCGGTCCGCCGCGCATGGCGGTCCCGCATTTCGGCGAGTCCGAGGCGCTGCCGCGCGACCAGCCCGGCGGCGTCTGCGATCACGGCGACAATGCCATGATCTGCTGAGCCGGATCGTGCATGGCGGTGATCTCCGGCGAAAGTTGCGCTAGCCTTGCTGGGTCGTCTCCCTCCAGCTCGCGAGCGCCGCCGCCATGCACATCCTCCGTCCCCAGTTTCGCATTGAGCAAGACCGCGCGCTCGCCTTTGCGGCGGCGCGCGGCTTCGGCGCCATCGTCGCCGCCGATGCACGCGGCCCGCGCGCGTCCCACGTGCCGTTCGTGATCGAGCGGCGCGACGATCGCGTGATCGTGCAGATCCATCTCACCGCGAAGAATCCGCTGGTCGAGCTCGCCGACGGTGTCAGGCGCTTTCTCCTGATCGTCTCCGGCGATGACGCCTACATCTCGAACGACTGGTATGTCTCACCCGACAACGTCTCGACCTGGCTCTACGAGGCGGTGCATTTGTCCGGCGTCGCGCATCTGCGCGATCACGGCGAGAACCGCGGCCATGGCGACGCGCTGCTCGCGGTCTCCGAGGCGCGGCTGCAAAAGCAACCCTGGGACCTGACGCAGATGGAGCCCGGCAAGCGCGAAGCGATGCTGGCGGGGATCAGGGTGATCGACATCGTCGTCGACGAGATCGAGGGCCAGTCAAAGCTGAACCAGCACAAGAGCGATGCGGATTATGTCGCGCTGGTCAATCGCCTCGCGCGCGCGGAGGAGACGGCAAGCCAAAGGCTGGCGGAGAAGATGCACGCGCTGCGGCCGGAGCTTGAATACGACATTGGACCGTGCGGAAGGCGGGTCAGCTCCGTGTAACCCGGCGCTGTCTCTACGCGACAGAGGGCGGATTACGCTTGCGCTAATCCGCGCCATAGAGCCGATCGGCATCGAGTCCGCAAACGTGTTGTTAAGAATCGCTCCGCGCTGATTTGTTCGATTCCGATTCGTTCTTTGCGAACAAAATGGAGTCGAATGGGGAACATGTGGTGCGTGGATCCATGTAGCCCGCACGAGCGAAGCGATATGCGGGCCTGACCACGTACTCTTGGAGCGGTCCCGGATGTCGCTTCGCTCATCCGGGCTACATGTGGTGGAGCGCCAGGAAGCTCACGACCTCGCTGTTGAATCGATCCGGCTGCTCGATATTGAGGATGTGAACGCCGGGCAGCAGGACAAGCTTGGCATCGGTGATTGTCGTGGCGATATCAGCGCTGTGGCTGGCCCGCGTGACCGTGTCGCTCTTGCCGCCGATGACGAGGGTCGGCGCCGCAATCAGCGAGATGACGCGGCGGAGATCGACGTCGCGCAGTGCGGCGTAACATCCGGCGAGACCGCGCGGCGGCGTGGTCAGCACCATGTTGCGGAATTCGTCGACGACCTCGTTCGGCGTGGCCAGCATCGCTGCCGGAAACCAGTTGCGCATGAAGCCGTCTGCGATTCCATTCATGTCCGTGGCCGCGAGCACCGCGCGGATCTGTTCGTCGAACGCCAGTTCGGACGCCAGATAGGACGAGGTGTTCGAGAGGATCAGGCGGTCGATGCGGTCAGGCGCGAAGATGCCGAGCCATTGCCCGACGAAGCCGCCGAGCGACAGACCGAGGAAATGCGCGCGATCGATGCCGAGGGCGTCGAGCAGTTCGACCACGTCGCGGCCGAGCCGGTCGATCGAGTAGGCGCCCACCGGTGCGTCCGACCCGCCGTGACCGCGGGTGTCGTAGCGGAGCACCCGAAACGACCGGCTGAGGGCCGGCATCGAACGATCCCACATGTGCAGGTTGGTGGCGATCGAGTTCGACAGCGCGAGCACCGGCCGATCGTCGGGACCGTCGATGCGGTACGCAATCCGGCAGCCATCCGCCGTGGTGAAGTGTCGATCGCCGCTCATCTCGTCAGTCCCTTGTGCTGGTGGAAGCCGGCAGGCTTCGCGTCGACCCAGGCTAGGACTCGCGCCTTCGAAGAAAAATTACTAAGATTGATCAATCTCTGTAGGTTTTATGAACAATGGATCGGATCAAGCTGCACGATTTGCGCTGCTTTGACGCTGTCGCGACCGAGGGAAGCTTTCAGGCCGCCGGCACGGCGCTGAACCGGTCGCACCCGTCGGTGTTTGCGGCGGTCGCCCGGCTCGAACAGCAACTCGGCCTCACGCTGTTCGATCGCAGCGGATACCGTATCGGGCTGACGGACGCCGGCCGGACGTTTCACGCACGCGCGCAGGTGACGCTGCGCGAGCTCGATCTGCTGCGGGGCTATGCGGAGCAGCTTGCAGGCGGAGAAGAAGTCGTCCTGCGCATCGTCATCGGCGACCTGTGCCCGCGGCCGCCGGTGCTGCAGATGCTCTCGGCGTTCTTTGCCCGCTATCCCAACACGCGCCTGCACCTGGAATATGAGGCGGTCGGCGGACCGCTCGAGCGCCTGATCGATGATAACGCCGATCTGGTGTTTCATCGCGCGGAGCCGTCCGATCCGCGCTTCGAACAGATCAGGCTCTCGCGCACGACCATGGTGCCGGTCGTCGCTCCCGGCTTTCTGCCGTTTGCGTGGACGAAGAAAGTCACGCCGGAGCAGATGCGCCCCTTCGCGCAGTGCGTCATCCGCGACACGGCGCGGCGAGCGTCGCCGGAAAACTTCTTCCTGATCGAAGGTGCGCATCAGTGTAGCGTGCCGGACCAGATGATGAAGAAGGAGCTGATCCTGCATCGTCTTGCCTGGGGCCATCTGCCCGCATGGCTGATCGAGGACGAGCTGCGGGACGGCAGGCTGATCAGCATCGCCGGACCGAATTTTCCGGGCCGCGAGGAAAATCTTGCGGCAGTCCGTCATCGCCAGCATTCGCACGGACCGGTCGCCGAAGCGCTCTGGCTTCACCTCAAAGGCTGGCGGCTCGCTCAGCGTGCAGGGCGGGCGACCCGACCGGTCCGCGCGAAGCGCGGCCGATAATGGGCGCGGAGTAACCCGACGCGGTGATGTCGTCGGTGGATGTCCGATTACGCTTGCGCTCATCCGCCGTACGAAGCGCCGCGGCATCGAATCGCGCAAACCTCTTGTTAAGTATCGTTTTGCGTCGATTTTTCGATTCCGATTCGTTCCTCGCGAACAAACTGGAGTCGGATCGGGAACGTGGCCGTGGTGCGACTCATCGATCGATCAGTGATGCGGGAGAACGCAGTGTGCCTGAGATGCGCCGCGGTGTTGCACGCCGAGAGCAATAATCCCATCATGATACAACATCGATTGTTCGGATGCGGTCGATGTATGTGCGTTGTTAACATCTGGATCGCGCCGATTTTCCTGATTCCGATTCGTTCTGCGCGAACAAACTGGAGTCGGATCGCGAACGCGATCGTTGTGCGGCCCACGGGAGCAAGGTGCAGTTTATGCCATAGCTTGCGCGACGATGCGGAGAGTTCGGCACCGATCGCGCGAGGTTGCGAGGAACTATCGTGGAAATTGTAGTGAATCGTTGCCACGCGGCAACATCAAGGAACTATTTCAGGTAGCAATTCATCACGCCGCAATTATGTGACTGAATATTTCATCCCCAAGCGTTAGGTGGTGTGGACTCTAAGGATTCCCTTTTGAGAGCAAATCAGATTCAAGGCTTCTTTTTGGGAGGCGGCCTTGGGTGTGATGGAGCGTTTGGTGTTGAGCGACGCGGCCTGGGAGCGCATGGCGCCGCTGATCATAGGCCGGCCCGATCAGAAGGGCTCGACCGGGCGGGACAACCGGATGTTTGTGGAAGGTGTGCTTTGGATCGTGCGTACGGGCTCTCCTTGGCGTGATCTTCCGGAGGCTTTTGGAGATTGGAACAGCGTGTTCCGGCGGTTCAGTCGATGGAGCCGCAAGGGTGTCTGGTGCCGCATCTTCGAGGCGATGTCCGAGGATCCGGACTTCGAATATCTGATCGTCGATTCCACCATTGTCCGGGCGCATCAGCACGCCGCCGGGGCGAAAAAAGGGGGTCTGAAGATCAAGCGATCGGGCGCTCGCGCGGCGGCCTGAGCACGAAGATACATATGGCCGTACGCGGCTTGGGATGCCCCGTGCGGTTCACGCTCACCGCGGGCCAGAAGGGCGATGCACCACAAGCCGCTGCATTAATCGAGGGGCTGCCCGCCGAGGTCGTCATCGCCGATACGGCTTATGACGCCGATCGTTTGCGCCAAGACATCGCCGCCAAAAAGGCGCTCGCCGTCATCCCCAACAACCCCTCGCGAGCCCTCAAATATCCGCTCGACAAACATCTCTATGCCCAGCGCCATCTCGTGGAATGCTGCTTCAGCAAGCTCAAGCAGTTCCGACGCGTCGCAACCCGCTTCGAAAAGACCGCCCGGAATTACCGGGCCGTCGTCACTCTCGCTGCCATCGTCCTATGGCTGCGATAAGTGTCCACACCACCTAGCGTGCAGTGGGGCCGATTTGTGGAGACCGCGGATGGATGCACCGCGAACTCGTTCGGCCTTGATTCCATCAACGATGCCAACCGAAGCCTCGGTAGGATCCAACCGACAGCACGCATGTTCCGCTCCGACGGAGCGATACTGGCAGACGCGAGTTCGTCCCTTCTTATTGGGGACCGCGGCGTCGCTCGTTTCCGGCAACGTCGCGGTCGCCGCGGACCGAATCCATCTGGGCTTCGACGGCTATCGCTCCGCGACCAATGACTATTGCATCAATGCGAGCAGCGTGCAGGGCGATCCGCAGACTGGATTCATGTGGCGCTTCAGCAAGAGCGGAACGCTTACCGGAGGACCTACCTTCCTCGATCTGCGAACGGACACTGCAACCGAGGTGTTTCCGCCATCGTTCGACGATCATGAGAAGTTCAGGGCCTGGGGCAGCGTCCTAGGACCTCTGATCGGCGAAAAATCCATATCAAACGATGTCAATGCGTTCCGTGACCAGGTCTGTTCGATATCGCCGCCGCCATCGCCACCAGGGCCGCCGGGGCCACCTCCGCCTCCGCCTCCACCTCCACCCACTCCGGTGCCACCGTCACCGCCGCCACCGCCTCCGCCGGGGCCACCGCCGCCACCACCACCACCGGCGCCGCCACCACCTCCGCCGCCATCGCCAATGCCGGTGCCGCATGCGAACCTCGCACGCGCGTTGGGGACGGACTTTGCGCGCAGCTACTTCATCTCGGACGCGATCTTTGCGGGGTTCAACCAGTACGCAAGCATCGCCACCAATCCTTCCTATGCGTCGATCGGCCACGGTTGGCATGCTTGGGTAACACCGCGCCTGGTCAATTTCACCGACCGCATCGTCGGACTCACGTCGTACGGCACGCTGTCTGAACTCACATACGGGCTCGACTACCGTGTCAGCCCGGATCTCGTTGCCGGCTTTGCGTTCAATCCTGAAAGCACCAAGTCACCTACGACGGACTGAATGCATCGATTTACCAGTCGGGAATCGGCGGCGGACCCTACCTGGGATGGCTCGTCAGCCCGACGACACTGTTTGATGCCTGGCTCGGTTACGCACGGCTTGATCGTGCCTTCGACGTTTTCGGCCATGGTGCCAATATGCCTGTCGACCGCGTGTTTCTATCGGCGAGCCTGACCCAGATTGTCGATACGCCATGGGCGCGCGTCGTGCCCCGGTTCACGTTTTTTCATGCTCACGACAACGTCGGGGGCGTTACAAGCGGCCAGGGATTTCCCATCCCCGGCCAAGCCTACAGCTGGGGCCACGTCGAAGGTTCTGTGGAGGTCAATCGAGATTTCGTGGTCGACCAGCGTTTCCTACTGCAGCCGTTCGTCCAGGCAACGTTGCGATACGACACGCAACAGCTTGTCGATACCGTTACCACGATCGACGGCACCGACATTGGGCTCACGCGCTGGCATGGACAGCTGCGTGGCGGCGTTCGCGCCCAACTTGGATCGCAAGCCGAACTGTGGCTATCGGGCGGCTATTTGTCATTCTTCACACCCGGGATCGATGCCTGGGAGGCGAAAGCGCATTTCCGGATGCGCTTCGACGAGACGAACTCGGCGTTGGCCGCTTATATGCCGGTCAAGGCGCCGCCGCCAGTCGCCCCGTTCAGCTGGACTGGCTGCAGTGTCGGCGTGAATGCGGGGTATGGTTCAGCCAAGGCGCAATTCTCTTCCGATCCAAATGGCGCCATCATCGATTTCGCGCAACGTAACGGCGTCCTTCCCGAAATCGCCGCTCAACAGGCGGGCTCGATCAGTACCCGGAACACGGGAGGGCTGACTGCCGGCGGCGGCCTCTCCTGCAACGTGCAGTATGACAAGACGGTCATCGGACTAGAAACCGACATCAACTACACAGATCTGCAATCGTCCCAGCTGCGCGGGCCGTTTCCGCTCGCGGCCGGCGTATCAACCACTTGGGAAAACAGTTTTCGCTCGAATTACCTCGGCACGGTCCGTGGGCGTCTGGGAATCCTGGCCAATCAATCGAACATGCTGTACGTGACCGCGGGCCTCGCCTATGCGGATTATGCATTTTCGACGGCAACAGATTTTCCCGGCTTCAGTGGCTTTCGATTTGCGGGCTCCGACTCCCGTGCGAAGCCGGGCTGGACGGCGGGCGTCGGCTGGGAGGCCGTCGTGAGCGGCCCTTGGACCGCCAAGTTCGAATATCTCTATGTCGATCTCGGTGATCGGACGGCCCCGGCACCGCAGAACATCGGTGGGCTCAGCGCGTACGCTTGGGACCACTCGGCGAAATTGACTGAAAACATTGTTCGCGTAGGGTTGAGCTATAAGTTGACTGGTCCGCCAAGCAGCGGCAGCAGCTGGTTCTCGCGATAAGGCTGGGTGATGCCAAAGCTCATTGCCTATACGATGGACGGCCATGCGGTTCACATCCGGCCTGCATCGCCGGAGCGCGATTGGATGGATGCTTCCGACCAGCGCTATGCGTACCGCTGCCTGCCACTCAACATTGCAAACGCCCATGGCTGGGAACTGCTCTGTCCGTCAGGCTTCTCGGCTCGTTGGGACGGGCTCAATCATAAGGAGACCATTCGGGTCAAGGCTGATTTCGGCACCGACGCGCCGGCTGTGAGTCACTTCGGACATGGTGTATTGACCTTCCACGTCCCGTGCCTGTTCCGCACCGATCCTGGTTTCGACCTTTTTGTCACCGGACCCATCAACAGGCCGAAAGACGCCATTGCGCCGTTGAGCGGGGTCATCGAGACGGATTGGTCACCGTACACCTTCACGATGAACTGGCGATTCACGCGTTCAAACACAAAGATGCGATTTGAGCGGGGGGAGCCCTATTGCCATCTTTTTCCGATTGAGCGTGGCAGTCTTGAGCGGATCGAGCCGGAGACGTTGCCACTATCGAAGGCGCCCGACATCGAGCGCGAGCACAGACTGTGGTCCGAAGGCCGCAACGCCTTCAATACCGACTTGCAGGACCCGGGATCGGGGGCAACGCAGCAGCGGTGGCAAAAGACCTATTTTCGGGGCCTCAATCCCTCGGGCGAAGAAACGCATGCGGATCACCGGAGCCGGCTTCGCTTGAAGGATTTCGTGTCAAAGGATTAGTCCGGCCGACGGGCCGAATTTGTGCGGACAGCGCACGGCCCCACATCGCCCCGCAGCGCAATCGCTACGCGCCGTTGATGATGCACACGACTTCTTAATGTTTGGACTCTCCTGACTTGTTCGATTCCGATTCGTTCTTGGCGAACAAATTGGAGTCAGATGCAGAACGTCGCTGTGGTGCGCGATGCGTTTCTCTGCTCCACTCGGCGCGCATAGGAGAGTGGATTGATGGCCAAGAAGGCAGGCAACAAGACCAGCAAGAAGACGAACGGGCCCGCGTCGCGCCGCACTGTGCTGGCGATCGACGTCGGCGGCACGCATGTGAAGGTCATGACCGACAAAGAGCGCATCAAGCGCGAATTCGAGTCGGGTCCAACTCTGTCCGCGACCGAGATGGTGCGGCAGGTCAAGCTGCTCACCAAGGACTGGTCCTATGATGTGATCTCGGTCGGTTATCCGGGACCCGTCGTTCACAACCGTCCGCTGACCGAGCCGCACAATCTCGGCCGCGGCTGGGCCGGCTTCGATTTTCACCACGCGTTCGGCCGCCCGACCAGGGTCGTCAACGATGCGCTGATGCAGGCGATCGGCAGCTATCAGGGCGGGCGGATGCTGTTTCTCGGCCTCGGCACCGGCCTCGGCTCGGCGATGATCGTGGACGGTGTTTACGAGCCGATGGAGCTTGGTCATTTGCCGTACCGCAAGGGCGCGACGTTCGAGGATTATGTCGGCGCCGCGGGTCTCGAGCGGCGCGGCCGGAAGAAATGGCGCAAGAGCGTCGACGACGTCATCGCGCGGCTGTCCGCCGCGCTGGAGCCCGAGTACATCGTGCTCGGCGGCGGCAATGCCGACAAGGTCGACAACCCGCCGCCCAAGGTGAGGTTCGGCGACAACGCCAACGCATTCGAGGGCGGATTTCGAATGTGGAAGAAGAGAGCGCGCAAGGCGAACGGCGCGCGTCGATGAAACCGGAACCGCCACCAAATCGCCGCAACTGCCGAAGTTTCGCGCTGCTTCGCACTCCTGTTGTCGGAACTGATGGGTGCGCCGCTCGTTTTATGCGGCATAACATCCTGTTCCATGAGGAGTGAGCCATGCGAAGTTTCATTATTCCCGCGATCGCGGCCCTGGCGATCGGCGCAGCGACGCCGGCGATGGCCTACGATTCCGGCAGCCAGGTCTCGATGGAGGCCGCGCTCGATGTCGCGACCGGTCTCGGCATCGTGACGGTGTCCAACACCCAGTTCCTCGGCGACGAGTGGGAGGTCGAGGGGCGTGACCGCCTCGGCCGCTGGATGAAGGTCGATGTCGACGCGCGGACCGGCGAGGTGCGCAACGTGGATCGCGGCTGGTAGCCCGCGTCTTCACCGCTGCGTGAAAATTCGGAACGGCCGGCGGAGCAGGGCGCACGCCGGCCGTTCGTTATCCAGAACTGTCTGATGCCGTGCTTTGGCTGAATGGCATAAAGCTGGGGTATGCTGGTCCCATCATTCCGGGAATCGCCGCCAGCGCGGCGGCCCGTGAACAGGAGACCGGCCATGACAAAACCGTTTCCGTCCAAAACCCATATCGGCAATCACCTGCTGCATCCGGAAACCCAGATGCTGAACTACGGCTACGATCCGCAGCTGTCGGAGGGGGCCGTCAAGCCGCCCGTGTTCCTGACCTCGACCTTCGTGTTCCGCACCGCCGAGGACGGCAAGGACTTCTTCGACTTTGTCGCGGGCCGGCGCGAGCCTCCGGAGGGCATGGGGGCGGGGCTGGTCTATTCGCGCTTCAACCATCCGAACAGCGAGATCGTCGAGGACCGGCTTGCGATCTATGAGCGCACCGAGAGCTGCGCGCTGTTCTCCTCCGGCATGTCGGCGATCTCGACCACGGTGCTGGCCTTCGCGCGGCCCGGCGACGTGATCCTGCATTCGCAGCCGCTCTATGGCGGCACCGAGACGCTGTTCACCAGGACACTGGCGGGCTTCTCGATTCACGCCGTGGGCTTTGCCGACGGCCTCGACGAGAGTGTCATCCGCGCCGCTGCCGACGAGGCGATGAAGAAGGGCCGTGTCGCGATGATCTTCATCGAGACGCCGGCCAATCCGACCAACGGCCTGGTCGATATCGCGCTGACGCGGCGCATCGCCGATGCGATCGGCAAGGCACAGGGCCATACGCCGATCATCGCCTGCGACAACACGCTGCTCGGGCCGGTATTTCAGCGGCCGATCGAGCACGGCGCCGATCTCTCGCTGTACTCGCTGACGAAATATGTCGGCGGCCATTCCGACCTGATCGCGGGCGCGGCGCTCGGCTCGAAGAAGCTGATGAAGGACATCAAGGCGCTGCGCGGCGCGATCGGCACCCAGCTCGATCCGCATTCCTGCTGGATGATCAGCCGTTCGCTGGAAACGCTCAGTCTGCGCATGGAAAAGGCCGACCGCAACGCGCGGATCGTCGCCGACTATCTGCGCGACCATCCCAAGGTGGCGCAGGTGCATTATCTCGGCCATCACGATCCGGCGTCGCCTGCGGGGCGCGTGTTCGCGAGCCAAAGCAGCGGCGCCGGTTCGACCTTCTCGTTCGATATCGTCGGCGGGCAGCAGGCGGCGGAGAAATTCCTCAACTCGCTGCAGATCTTCAAGCTCGCAGTCAGCCTCGGCGGCACCGAGTCGCTCGCGAGCCTGCCGGCCACCATGACGCATTCCGGCGTGCCAGCCGACATCCGCAAGCGGATCGGCGTGCTGGATTCGACAATCCGGCTCTCGATCGGGATCGAGCATCCGTCCGACCTGGTGGCCGACATCGCGCAGGCGTTGAGCCGGGTGTGAGCCAGTCAAAAGCGTGTAGGATGGGTCGAGCCAACGGGGCCGCGCGTCGCGCGGCCCGATGATAAACTCCACGAAACCCGTCCTACGGGCTACCAACCTCCGGAGAGAGTGCATGCTGGCAATCACGGCGATCATCCGCGCGAAGAAGGGCCATGAGGCGGCGATGCGTCAGGCGTTGCTCGACGTCGTCGAGCATGTCCGCGCCAACGAGCCGTCCACCGTCGGCTACTACGTCTCGCAGGATGTCGACAGTCCGCGGATATTTTCGACGTATGAGCGATACTTGGATCAGGCGGCGATGGACCGGCACAACAATTCGCCGGCTGTGGCGCGCTTCTTTGAGGTCGCGAAGCCGATCCTCGACGGCGAGGTGATAGTGGTCTTGGCGAACGAGATTGCGAGCAAGCGAGAGTAGGGCGTTCGCTACCGGGTCACAAATAATAGCCTGCTCCGGAAAGGCTCCGCCGCAGCGCATTCATTCTCCGATTTCGGTGGCGCGGAGCATTGCAGCCCGGCGCGGTCAACGATTTCAGGACAAACCCATCGTCGCGGAACTGCGCTCGAAGCGAGCGTACACCCGGACAACGTTGACGCGGAGGCGGCGCGCCGTTATTGGCGGCGCGGAAAATTCCGACGCAACGATACGGGATGGTCTCGATGCAAGTGACTTTGATGAAGGGCAAGATTCATCGCGCGCACGTCACCGAAGCGGACTTGCATTACGAGGGATCGATTTCGATCGACCGCAATTTGATCGAGGCCGCCGGTTTCCTCATCAATGAACGCGTCGACATCTATAACATCGACACCGGCGCGCGCTTCTCGACCTACGTGATCGAGGCGCCGGCGGGATCGGGCACCATCGGCCTCAACGGCGCGGCCGCACGGCTCGCCATGGCCGGCGACAAGGTCATCATCGTCGCCTATGCCAGCTTCGACGCCGACGAGGCGCGCAAATTTCATCCGCGGGTCGTGCTGGTCGACGACAAGAACCGGCACATCGCGAAGGCTGCCGCCGCACCGGCGAAAGCCTTGGCGGATGCGTAAGCTGGGCTACGCTAGGCCTTCTTGACGAACTCCGATTTCAGATTCATCGCGCCGATGCCGTCGATCTTGCAGGCGATGTTGTGTCCGTCGCTGCCCTCGGTGAGGCGGATGTTCCTGACCTTGGTGCCGCCCTTGACCACCGACGACGAGCCCTTGACCTTGAGGTCCTTGATCACGATGACGCTGTCGCCGTCCGTCAGCGGGTTGCCATGCGCGTCGCGCACGCCCGCTTGCTGGGCGGTCTCGGCGGCCGCGGCCGCATCGCTGCTCCACTCATGGGCACATTCCGGGCAAACCCAGAGAACGCCGTCCTGATAGGCATGCTCGGAATTGCATTTCGGGCAGTTCATTGCGGCGTCCATAGTCGAGATCGTCTCCGTCGTTGCGGGCGCACCGTAGAGGCACAGGCGGCCAAAGCAAGCAAAAACCCGGCGATTTGATGCGCAAAGCGGCGCAAAGGTGGCGAGCCACTCGTCCACCCGCGGATGCCGGTGGAACGGTCTGCGCCTCTATCCGTTGCCGTCCGTCGCTCGGCATTGCGCCCCTGTGCTTGCGGGGAACGGTTCACTGATCGTCGCGTCCGGGCCGGCAATTCATCCAGGAGCAATCGGCTGATCCCAAACATGGACGCGGAAGATGAATCAGAGAAATTCGGCCTTCGTCTGCCTTCGCACGTCGCTCGTCACCGCCGCCTTCACGTCGGCGTTGCTGGTGGGCGCTAGTCTTGTGTGCGCAAGTCTTGTAACCGCAAGTCTTGCCCACGCACAGCCGGTGAATTCGCGCGCGGATCACGGCAATGGTGGTCCCGGCGAGTTCGCCGACCTTGCCGAGAAGGTCGGGCCGGCCGTGATCGGCGTCAACGCCAAGGTGGCGGCTGCGGCGGATGACGACGACTCGTCTCCCGGTGACTCCCCCGGCGGTTCTCTCGGGCCGGACGGCTCTCCCGATCAGGACACGCCGGGAAGGGCCGTTCCGGATCCCGGCAGGCGCGGACCGGGCAATCTGCCGAAGTTGGGTGAGATGACCTCGATCGGTTCGGGCTTCTTCATCTCGGCGGACGGCTACGCGGTGACGAATAATCACGTCCTCGGCGGCAGCGACCGCGCCGATGTCCGCACCAGCGACAACAAAGTCTACAAGGCGAAAGTCCTGGGCAAGGATCCGGTCAGCGACCTGGCCCTGCTCAAGGTCGATGGGCGGACCGACTTCAGCTATGTCAGGCTCGCGGATCAAGCGCCACGCACCGGCGATTGGGTGCTCGCGGCCGGCAATTCATTCGGCCTCGGAAACACCGTCACCGCGGGGATCGTCTCGGCGCGTGCGCGCGATCTGGAGACTGGGTCTTCGGAAGATTTCGTCCAGATCGACGCGCGGATCAACCGCGGCGATTCCGGCGGGCCGAGCTTCAACACGCATGGCGAGGTGATCGGCGTGAACAGCCTGATCTTCTCTCCCTCCGGCGGCTCGGTCGGTGTCGCGTTTGCGATACCCGCCGATACCGTGAAGACGGTGATCCCGCAGCTGAAGGACAAGGGCATGGTCACGCGCGGCTGGATGGGCGCCCAGATTCAATCGATCACCCCCGGCATTGCCGAAAGCTTGGGTGCGAACAATCTGCACGGCGCGGTCGTGGTCGGCGTGCAGACCGGCGGTCCGGCAGCGAAGGCCGGATTGAGGCGAGGCGACGTGATCACCTCGGTCAATGACGAGCCGATCAAGAGCGCCAACGAGCTGACCAAGAAGGTCTATGCGGGCGCGCCGGGCAGCTCGGTCAAGCTTTCGATGCTGCGGGACAACGCGCCGAATTCGCTGAGCGTGACGCTCGGCCAGCTCGCGCAGTCGCAGGCGCCCGCCGGCGCGCCGAAGTGAGGCTGCGTTAGTGTGTCGGCTACTGCCCATCCTGCAGGCTACGTCTGCGGTGTGATCCCGCCGGCCTTGGCGATCAGCTCGAACGATCGCAGCCGCTTCTGGTGATCGTAGACGTCGGACACGATCATCAGCTCGTCGGCGCCGGTCTCCGCGACCAGCGCGTCGATGCCGGCGCGCACCGTCGCAGGCGAGCCGATGATGGAACGCGCGAGCATCCGCATCGCCTGCACCTTCTCGGCCGGCGACCAGTAGCTCTCGATGTCGTCGATCGGCGGCTGGCTGAGGCCGCGCGCGCCGCGGAAGATGTTGGTGAACGACATCTGCTGCGTGGTCGCCAGCCGCCGCGCCTCCTCGTCGGTGTCGGCGGCGATGATGTTGACGCCGACCATGGTGTAGGGGCGGTCGAGCTGCTCCGACGGCTTGAAGCGGGCGCGATAGATCTGCAGCGCCTGGATCAGCAGCTCGGGGGCAAAGTGCGAGGCGAAGGCGTAGGGCAGGCCGAGCTCGCCGGCCAGCATCGCGCCGAAATTGCTCGAGCCGAGAATCCACAGCGGCACGTCGGTGCCCGCGGCCGGCACCGCCTGGATGCGCTGGTTGGGACCGGCCGCCGCGAGGAAGGCCTGCACCTCGAGCACGTCCTGCGGAAAGTTCTCGGCGGATTCCGGCGTGCGGCGCAGCGCGCGCAGCGTGAGCTGGTCGGTGCCCGGGGCGCGGCCGAGGCCGAGGTCGATACGGTCAGGAAACAGCCGCGCCAGCGTGCCGAACTGCTCGGCAATGACATAGGGCGCGTGATTGGGCAGCATGATGCCGCCGGCGCCGACCCGGATGGTCTTGGTGCCCGCCGCGATGTGCCCGATCACGACCGACGTCGCCGCGCTCGCAATTCCCGCCATGTTGTGATGCTCCGCCACCCAGATGCGGCGATAGCCGAGCGCCTCCGCATGCGCGGCGACATCGCGCGCGTTATAGAGCGCGCCGCGCGCGTCGGTTTCCTCGGTGACGCGGACGAGATCGAGAATGGAGAGGGCGGCCAAGGCGACTCCGGAGCGTTAGGGACGGGAGCCGATGGTATTTGGCTGTGTCCAGGTGGATGCGAAACGGCGGGGGCAGCCGGTTCATGCAGATGCATATGGATGCGGTCGCCTTGCCGGTCAATCCGCCCGATGCGATCGAGGAAGCAGAGCTGCCCATCCAAAATATCGAAAACAACCCCATGCAAAGGTGCAGGTTGCTGCCGGCACTCGGAAAAGCGACTTGACGCGTCGGGCAAATCAGCGATACTTTTCCATTATTCCGAAATAACCCCGTCGCCCGCCGCCATCGGAGATTCGTCGCGTCAGTCCCCAGACGATTGCGGCCGTGGCTGAAGTCGCGAGCAGATGCTTCAAGGTGTGCCCGCTGACGAACTGAAGCGTGTTTGCGATCTCGTGGTCGAGCACCTCGGCGATCTTGGCCACAACGTACAGCGCCATCGCGGCGGCGAATGCGATGCGGTCGGCGCGCGGCGCGCGATAGGTCGACTGCCAGAGCGGGATCAGGATGAGCGGGAGGACCTGCAGCAGCAGATACGGTCGCAGGTCGCCCGCACCATGCCGGTCGGTATGGACCCACCATGCGACGCTGGCGGCGGCGTAAAGCCCGAGCACGATCGCTTCGATGTTCGTCTTCGATGCTGGCTGGGTGTCGCCGCGGACGCCGACCAGCAGGCCCGCGCCGGCAAGCGCGATCGGCAGCATGTCCCAGGTCAGCCGGCCATTGCCGGGGGCGAGGTGAAAGAACGCTGACCCGAACGCGGTCAGGAACAGTCCGATCAGGAACAGGCGGTAGCCGGGCCATCCGGCGCGCAGCCGATCGCTGTTGCGGTGAGGGCGCAGCGCCAGCCAGCCCCAGATCGCGACCACGGCGAAGCCGATGTTCGACAAGACATCGCCTGCGTGGGGAATGCCTGACAGGGCCGAGTGGTCGGCGAAATCATTATAGCCCGCCGGCTGCGCGATGCGCCCGTGCACCGCGAATGCCGCAATGATGCCGATCGTGATGATCGTCGGGGCGACTTTCATCCACGGTTTCACGGGCCGTTCGATCCCGGTCAATCCGTCCATCCGGAAGGTCGTTTGCATCGTCGGCTTCGATAAAAATGAACAATGTTCAATATCTGACATGGAAATGAGCAATGTTCAAGTTTATTTTCGGGAGGGGCCGATAATGCTGATGGGGAAGGTGCGCCAGGAGACGCAACGCGCGCAGCCCGTAGCCCGCATGAGCGAAGCGACATGCGGGGGCCGGTGGTGTGTTCTTGCGAGGCGAATCCCGGATGTCGTGGAGCTTGTCATCGGGCGCGCGTTCGCGCGACCCGTTGGCTCATCCGGACTACTGGGACAAAAGCGCAGAGCGTTTCGGCGACGCGCGACTTGCCGAAAATGTGCTGACGATGGCGGCTTACGCGCGCGGCCGATCCACCCTACCTTCGCTTGGCGCCGACCGCGCAGCCTTAACCGATCCGATCCGGAGCGAACCAATTCCCCAACTCATCTTCGGCCTGACCAGCCTGCTGATCCTGGCCCGCTTCATCTGGCCGCTCGACTGGCCGCTGCCGGCAAAGATCGTCGCCGCGTTGCTGGTGCTGGTCGCCTTGCAGTTTCACCGCTGGAACAGGCTGTCGTCGGGATCGGAATTCTCGCCGGAGTTTCCGCGTCCGGTGGTCGTCCTGTTCAACTGGGCGTTCGGCGCGATCATGCTGCTGGCGCTGCTGCAACTGGCGCTCGATGCCGGGCTGCTGGTGGCCGCGCTGATCCACGGCGGCTTCGTCGGCGCGCCCGACGGCGTCCGCTACGCACTTGCTGCGCTCGCGGGCGCAGCCGCCGCGATCGGCGTCCATCAGGCGATGCGCATTCCGCCGCTCAGGGATGTCGAGGTCGGCATCCGCGGACTTCCGCTTCAGTTCGATGGCTATACCATCCTGCAACTGACGGATCTGCACATCAGCCGGCTGTTTCCCGCGCCCTGGGCGCGCGCCGTGGTCGAGCGATCGAGCAAGCTCGGCGCCGACCTGATCGCGATCACGGGCGACTTGATCGACGGCACCATCGACGCGCGGCGGGGCGACATCGCGCCGCTGCGCGACCTGATGGCGGCCGACGGCGTCTACGTGATCTCGGGCAATCACGAATATATCTTCGGCTATGACGGCTGGATGGCGCACTACGAAGCGCTCGGCCTGCGCTCGCTCGAGAACCGGCACATCGTGCTCGAACGCGGCGGCGGCCGCCTGGTGATCGCGGGGATCACCGACCGCGCGTCGCGCCACCGGGGGCATTCGATCCGCGACCTTGCCGCGGTTCTCGACGGCGCCCCGAAAGGCGCGCCCGTCGTCCTGCTCGACCACCAGCCGAGCGACGCACGAAAGGCCGCCCGGCTCGGCGTCGCCCTGCAGCTCTCCGGGCACACCCATGGCGGATTGATCCTGGGGATCGATCGCCTCGCCGCGCGCGCCAATGCCGGCTTCGTCTCGGGCCGCTACGACGTCGACGGGATGACGCTCTACGTCAACAACGGCACCGCGCTATGGCCTGGCTTTGCCTTGCGGCTCGGCCGCCCGTCGGAATTGACCCGGATCACGTTGCGCGTGGCTGAAGGCGTCTGATCGATTTGTTGCGCATGCGATGCGCGGTGTCCGGTCTGTTTCTCGGCCAGGGCGGCAGCGGTAGCCCGCATGAGCGAAGCGACATGCGGGGTCGGTCGTGCGTATGGCGATGCCGGTCCCGGATATCGCTTCGCTCATCCGGGCTACGAGGCTTCCGATTCGTGCACGAGCAAACGTTCCGAAGGTCGCAGGAGGGTGAGAATCGGTCACTCACGTTCCAAGGCCGGCGGCTGCCATGCGTCGATCGCCGTCTCCGGGTAAATCTGCACCGAGCCGGGCTCGAAGTAGCTCTCGATCGCATATCCGAGCCTGGTCAAATCCGTACGATACCAACCAACGATTCGACCGCGCCATGATGCTCGCCCTTTCTTGGCGGCATAGTCACCCATTTGAAACTTTGCATCTGCGGGCCACGGATCGACCATCTCACCTCCGACCGAATTGCCTAGAAAAGGAGACATTATGGCCGACCCATCTACGTCCGCAACGGGTCGATTTCGTCCCGCCGATCTCGGTCTGACAGCGGCAATGATCTTGCCAGCTTCACACCAATCTCTTCGCGATCGAGGTGCAGCGAAGGCGGCCTGAGCGAAACGAACAAGCACGTAACGAGTAGGGTGGGTTCGCCAACGGATCGCGCGGAGCGCGTGTCCGATGATAGACTCCTCGTAACCCGCTGCTCGGCGTTACCGCGACGAAGGGCGGATTACGCTGCGCTAATCCGCCCTACGAGCCGCGAGATGCTCATCGCGTCGGTCTCTTTTGGTAGACACCTGAAAATGAGACGTTTGTCCCGCCGCAATGGAGGTTGTCGCCGACAACCAGTAACTTGCCGACGAGCTGCATCGTGACCTGACAGTCGAGTTCGTCCGTCCCGTCACCGAATTTCATCTTATCGTCTGAAGGTTTTGCTTCGTAATCAAGCTCGCCGGAATGGGTGCGGCTGCCCGAACCCCAAATGGCCTCGCCCTTGATGGCCAGCTGACCTGCCTCTTTCGATTTCGAGATGCGAATGACGTTGTCGTAGGCACGCCATTCGCCGAGCCAATCCCGTTCTGCCGGTCGTCGTATGTCCTCCTGCCACGCAAGCCTTTCGATCTCGATCCAGCCGACCGTCTCAGTGCCCTTGCGAGGTTGAAACCAACTGCATGCGAACTTGCCTGACGTCCGGGAAACAATGACTTCATCGTTGCGAACGACATAAGTTTTCAGACGACAGGCTTGGTCGTCGGGGCAACGCTCGTTGCCATCGCCGCGGAAATAGATCCTGTCGCCGGCTGCGCCTTTGATCTTCGCCAGCCTGTAGTCGGTGCTCTCGCGCGGGAAATATCCGTTCCGACAATGTTGTCGGCGTTGCCCTTGAGCTGGCCGAATGCGGGCGAGGTTTGGAGAATGCTCCATGCGAGGAGTCCGAGCGAAGCCTGGACAACGCGTCTCATTGGGTTTTCACCTTCGATTCATTTTCCGCATGGAATGCGGCAGGGTGGTGGGGCGGTGATTCCATACCAATTTGGTCCGACAAAGCGCCGCAGATCAATCGCATGGAAACGTGATCAATCAGTTGTTGCCATCGCGTAGGGCGGATTAGCCGAAGGCGTAACCCGCCGACCTTTAGCTCATTGAGCGAAGGCGGAAGCGTAATCCGCTGAAGTTCTCGCATTGTTCTCGGAAGGATTCACAAGACCATCTGTTGGTCAACCTCAGACAATGACGAAGAACTTTTCTTTTCCCTTCTACTGTATGCCAAAGTCTGCTTCGGCCGCGTAACGGGACAAGGGAAAATCAGAAATCATGATCATGGACCGTGGAATTGCCGACGCTGGTGCGATGGGCGAGCGCGCTCCGCCTGGGCCTCGGTCGCGGCTTCTCAACCGCCGGGCGTTTCTGGTCGGTTCTGCTGCTGGTCTCGCCGCACTGAGCCTGGCCGGTTGTGCGTCCGACTACATGAGCCTGGCCGAGGCGGAGAAGGTCTACGGGCCCGTGCCCGACGAGAAATTCCCGATCCCCGCGGTCGACGTCAGTAAGGTCGATCCGAAATATTTTCGCAAGACCGTGAAGTACGACAGCGATGAGGCGCCCGGTACGATCATCGTCGATCCGAGCAAATACTATGTCTACCGCATCGAAGGCGATGGAAACGCGACCCGCTATGGCGCCAATGTCGGCCGCGATGGGTTCCGGTGGAGCGGGGAGGCTTATGTCGGGCGCAAAGCCGAATGGCCGACCTGGACGCCGCCCAAGGAGATGATCGCGCGCCAGCCGGAGGCGGGCAAATATGCTCGCGGCATGGCGGGGGGTCTCGACAATCCACTTGGCGCGCGCGTGCTCTACCTCTACCAAAATGGGGTGTACACGCTTTACACGATCTATAGCACCAGCGCCCCCGAAACGATCGGGAACGGTATTACGAGCGGCTGTACCGGCCTCCTCAGTCAGGACATGATCGACCTCTATTCGCGAACGCCCGTCAAAACGAAGGTGATCGTGCTGCCGGCGTAAACTGCGTCGGCCGTCGGCCCCAGGCGCTGCCAGGGACGCCTTTGTGCGGCGATGGTTGGAGAAAGACGCTAGGCAGGGTGATTTGGACGTGGTGATGCTTTCGCGGAGGCCAGTCATTGTTGCGGCGATGCTCGTGCTCGGGACCTTATCGGTCCGCGCGCAACAAAGCGTCGAGTATGATGCGTGCATGGACAAGGCCGAAGGGGTGTCGACGAAGATGCTCGATTGCGGCAAGACCGAAATCGATAAGTGGGACACGAGGCTCAACACCGCCTATCAAGCCCTTCTCGCCAGCTCGAAGGGCGAGGCGCACGCGCAATTGCTCAGGGAGCAGCGGGCCTGGCTGAAGCATCATCTCAGCGAAACCCATCGCCTTGCCGCGGACCCCAACAACGGCTCCGTCGCATTCCTCGACTCCCAGGCGTTCGAATTGCAGGACATCGCCGACCGCACGCTGCTTCTTGAAAGGCGTGCCAGCCGGTAGCCCGCAGGAGCGAAGCGATATGCGGGGTCGGGTGGTCACGTGCTGTGATGCTGGTCCCGGATGTCGCGGAGCCTGTCATCGGGCGCGCATTCGCGCGGCCCATTGGCTCATCCGCCCTACGCTTGCTGCGCGCTCATCGCTTCGGGGTGCGCCCGCGGATCCGGTCGAAGCCTTGCTTGATTGCGGCGAAGCGGGTGTCGACGATCGGCTCAAATTCGAGGTCGGTGAAGATATAGGGCCAGTCGTTTTCGATGCCTTCGCGAACGAGCTCACCGACATAGTTGGGATCGATGCCCTCGGAGACGCGTTGGCGGATCAGATTGATCTGCTCGGCAATTGGGCCCGACGTCGGCAAGGTACGGACCGCCCCCTCGAAGCGCTCGGGAAGGTTGCGCCTCGAGTTCACGATTTGCGTGCGGATGAAGCCGGGACACAGCACCGATACGCCGATCCCGCGGGGTGCGAGTTCAAGGCGCAGTCCCTCGGACAGCGCGACAACGCCGTACTTCGAAACATTGTATGCGTTGCTCGCCCCTGAAATAAGACCGGCGATCGAGGCCGTGGAGACGATGTGTCCGCCCTCGCCATGCTGCTCTATCAACGGCCCGAAAATCTCGATTCCCCAAATGGTCGCCATCAGGTTGACGCCCAGGGTCCAATCCCACGACGCGTCGGTCCAGGTGCCATAGGGCCCACCGCCACCGACGCCCGCGTTGTTGACGAGGATGTGCACCTTGCCGTAGCGGGCAGTCGTGGCTTCGGCGGCCGCCACGAGTTCGGCTTTGAGTGAGATGTCCGCCTTCACGCCGTCGACATCGACGTTGGTGCGCCTCAGTTGCTCGATCGCCGCGGACAGAGCCGCTTCCTCAATATCGCAAAGCATGACTTTCGCCCCCGCCTGGGCCAAAGCGGTCGCGATCCCCAGCCCGATGCCTGACGCTGCGCCGGTCACGAACGCGGTCTTTCCAGCGAGTTCTTTCACGCGCATTCTCCTCCCGCAAGCCGGGACCCTTGCCCCAAACGCTAAGTGTCTCCGGAGCGCATATGACAGCACTTTCGAGCGGTTGGGAAGCGTGCCGGATGTCTGCGTTTGTGCCAAGATGATCTGGGGTGCAGCGCGTAGGGCGGGTCAGCGAAGCTAGTAGCCCGCATGAGCGAAGCGATATGCAGGATTGATCTTGTGACCTGCGTGTCGGCCCCGGATGTCGCTCCGCTCATCCGGGCTACGCTTGCTTGCTTGTTTGGTAGGTAGCGGAGCGTTCCTACGTTTGGTTACGCCTCGTTTACATAAAGATTGAAATCGAGTTCGCACAATGAAAGCCATGGCACCCGCCACTCCGCAATATTGCAGAGCTCTTCTATTGCGAGGCCAAGAGGCGTCGATTGCTCCACATCCACTAGCCATCTGTCCGGGTAGTAGCGAGCGTAGTTGCCCGCCAGAAAGAGCGCTACGTAAAAGTATCCAAACTCGTTGAGTGGCGGATCGTTCGCTCACATTCGCCATTCGAGCGTGTCAATTGTCGCGGCGGGAGGAAGGCGAAAACCAACGTGACCTTGTACAAAGCCGGACCTAAGGTCGATTTGTAGGCCTCCTCCAACCTCGGCTACGTCGATATAGTCGACCATGTCCGGCCTGATTTCGGTTCGTTCAATCAGCGCTTGCACTAGGTGGTGTGGACATTTATCGCATCCATAAGACGATGGCTGCGAGAGTAACGACGGCCAGGTAATTTCGGGCGGTCTTTTCGAAGCGGGTTGCGACGCGGCGGAACTGCTTGAGTTTTGAGAAGCAGCATTCGACGAGATGACGCTGGGCATAGAGATGCTTGTCCAGCGGATATTTGAGCGCACGTGACGGGTTGTTGGGGATGACGGCGAGCGCGCCTTTGGCAGCGATCGCCTGGCGCAAGTGATCGGCGTCATAAGCCGTATCCGCCATGACGACCTGGGCAGGTAATCCCTCGATCAATTCGGCGGCTTGCGGTACGTCGCTCTTCTGACCTGCGGTGAGCTTGAACCGTACGGGACATCCCAGGCCGCGAACGGCCATATGTATCTTGGTGCTCAGGCCACCGCGCGAGCGACCGATCGCCTGATCTTCAGACCCCCTTTTTTCGCCCCAGCGGCGTGCTGGTGCGCCCGGACGATGGTGGAGTCGACGATCAGATACTCGAAGTCCGGATCACCGGACATCGCTTCGAATATGCGCCACCAGACCCCCTTGATGCTCCATCGACTGAAGCGCCGAAACACGCTGTTCCAGTCTCCAAACACCTCCGGAAGATCACGCCAGGGAGAGCCAGTGCGCACGATCCAAAGTACGCCCTCCACAAACATCCGGTTGTCCCGTCCGGTCGAACCCTTCTGGTCAGGCCGGCCGATGATCAGCGGCGCCATCCGCTCCCATGTCGCGTCGCTCAATACCAAGCGGTCCATCACACCCAAGGCGGCCTCCCCAAAAGCAGCCTTGAATCTGATTTGCGCCTAAAAGGGAATCCTTAGAGTCCACACCACCTAGGGGGCTTGGGTGAAACATCAAACGGATACTCTGGCTCCATTCTGCCCCCTGGACGAGCCGTGAGTCACATCGGCCACGGATGAAGCCTGAAGGCAAGTATGCCGCCGAACCGGTGTCTCGCATCAAGGGGAGTCCGCTTAGGCAATCATTCAAACTCAGACCAGTTTTCGGAATCGGCGGATATGGTACGTCAAGTGCGCCGAAGAGCCCTGAGAACGCAGTCGTCGTTCTGCCCGTGGGATAGATCACGGTCTGATCCCCGGCGAGTGGATGCTCACGGCTGGAGCGATGCCACATTTCGAAAGTCCCTCTGCGGCGTCCGCTCACCTCTAATGGGAACGCGCGAATTTCTTTAGACGCGACACCGAGGTTAGCGCCGTTTGGAATTGCACCCGCTGACATCGTCAAGCCGTGATGGTGATGTTCTTCGCGGGCCTTGTCGAGGCTGCTAAGCCCGGATTGCTTCATCAGAATTTCGGCGAGCGCCAAGCTCATAGTGCCGTAGTAGAGTAAGTTTGGCTTGGTAGCGATGGTAACGGCCTTTGCGGCTTCGAAGTACTCTCTGGCTTGGATCATGCAATAGCGAAGTTGGCGGGCTTGTTTTCTCGCATTGTCTCGATGCTCGATCGGGACATCGTGGACACCTGTTATTGTATCCGTGACCGCTTCAATGTTTTGGAACTTGCGGAGTTTGGTCCAAGCATAGTGGGCAGGATCAGAAGTCCGGACCTTAGCCACTTTTTGAATGATCACTTTCTTTAAATCCTCGTGCGACCTGCAATGCCGGTCTCGGATATTGCGTCGCGTATCGCTATAAAAGTAAAGGCCGCTCGTTGGAGCGGCCTCTGTGATTTTTGTCAGTCAGTGCGATCTACCGCCTCACGAACACCCCGTCGTGGACCCGCACGTATCGCACTTCATGCACGTGCCATTCCGCACCAGCGTGAAGTTGCCGCACTCCGAGCACATCTCGCCTTCGTAGCCCTTGGCCTTCGCTTCGGCGCGACGCTCCGCTTTCGACGGGGCGGCGGCTGCGGCGGTGCCGGGCTTGCTCCAGTTCAATGCCTCGAGCTTCTCGGTCGGCGAGAGGTCGTGGCTGACCTCCTGCTTCAGGGCGACCGCGCCTTCGACGGTGTCGGAAGCGCCGCGCGCGGTTGCGCCGTGGGAGGCGAGCGCGGTGACGCGGTTGCCGGCGGGCGCGTTGTCGGCGCCCTGGCTCACCGCGGCCGAGCCGCCGCGCATGACGACGAGGTTGTCGGTGCGCGACCGGGTCAGGCCCTTCGACAGGTACTTGGTCGCTTGGTGCTGGGCGGGGGCCTCATCCGGCTCCTTGCCTTCCTCGACGCCCTTGCCGAGCGCGTCGAAGCCAGACTCGTTCGGATCGACATGGGCGAGATCGAAGCGCGCCATGTAGCTCACCGCGAGCTCGCGGAAGACATAGTCGAGGATCGAGGTCGCGTACTTGATCGAGTCGTTGCCCTGCACCGGGCCCGCGGGCTCGAAGCGGGTGAAGGTGAAGGCGTCGACATACTCTTCCAGCGGCACGCCGTATTGCAGACCCAGGGATACTGCGATCGCAAAATTGTTGATGAAGGAGCGCAGCGCCGCGCCTTCCTTGTGCATGTCGATGAAGATCTCGCCGAGCCGGCCGTCGTCATATTCGCCGGTGCGCAGGTACACCTTGTGGCCGCCGACCACCGCCTTCTGGGTGTAACCCTTGCGGCGATCGGGCATCTTCTCGCGCTCGCGCATCACGACGATGCGCTCGACCAGCTTCTCGACGATCTTCTCCGAGACCTGGGCGGCACGCGCGGCCATCGGCTTCTCGTACAGCGCTTCCACCGCATCGTCCTCGTCCTCATCGTCGGCGATGAGCTGCGAGTTCAGCGGCTGCGACAGCTTCGAGCCGTCGCGGTACAGCGCGTTGGCCTTCAGCGCCAGCTTCCACGACAGCAGGTAGGCGGACTTGCAGTCCTCCACCGTGGCGTCGTTCGGCATGTTGATGGTCTTGGAGATCGCGCCCGAGATGAACGGCTGCGAGGCCGCCATCATCCTGATGTGGCTCTCGACCGAGAGGTAGCGTTTTCCAATTTTGCCGCAGGGGTTGGCGCAGTCGAACACGGGGTAGTGCTCGGCCTTCAAATGAGGCGCGCCTTCGACCGTCATCGCGCCGCAGATGTGCACGTTGGCGGCCTCGATCTCGCGCTTGCTGAAGCCGACCGCCGAGAGCAGGTCGAAGCCGGGCGCAGCGATAGCCTCGGCGCCGATGCCGAGCTGGTCGCGGATGAAGTCTTCACCGAAAGTCCACTTGTTGAAGGCGAACTTGATGTCGAACGCGGTCGGCAGCGCCTTTTCCACCTTGGCAATGGCTTCATCGGTGAAGCCCTTGGCCTTCAGGGTGGAGGCATTGATGCCCGGTGCATTCGACAGCGAGCCGTGGCCGACGGCGTAGGCCTCGATCTCCGCGATCTCGCTCTCGCGATAGCCGAGCGCGCGCAGCGCCGACGGCACCGCCTGGTTGATGATCTTGAAGTAGCCGCCGCCGGCGAGCTTCTTGAACTTCACCAGCGCGAAGTCGGGCTCGATGCCGGTGGTGTCGCAATCCATCACGAGGCCGATGGTGCCGGTCGGCGCCACCACCGTGGTCTGCGCATTGCGGTAGCCGTTGACCTCGCCGAGCGCCAGCGCGTCGTCCCAGGCCAGCCTGGCATGGGTGACGATGTCCGCCTGCGGGCAGGAGGCGTGATCGAGCGGCACCGGGTTGACCGAGAGCGCCTCGTAACCGGTGGCGTTGCCGTGGGCGGCGCGGCGGTGGTTGCGGATCACGCGCAGCATGTGGGCGGCGTTCTTCTTGTAGCCCGGGAAGGTGCCGAGCTCGGCCGCCATCTCGGCCGAGGTCTTGTAGGCGATGCCGGTCATCACAGCGGTCAGCGCGCCGCACAGCGAACGGCCTTCCTTGCTGTCATAGGGCAGGCCCATGGTCATCAAGAGGCCGCCGATATTCGCAAAACCGAGGCCGAGCGTGCGGAATTCGTAGGACAGTTCGGCGATCGCCTTCGACGGGAACTGGGCCATCATGACCGAGATTTCGAGCACGATGGTCCAGAGCCGGCACAGGTGCTCGTAGGATTCGATGTCGAACCGCTTGGTGGTCGTGCTGTAGAACGTCAGCAGGTTGGCCGAGGCGAGGTTGCACGCCGTGTCGTCCAGGAACATGTATTCCGAGCACGGATTGGACGCGCGGATGTCGCCGGACGCCTTGCAGGTGTGCCAGTCGTTCATCGTGGTGTTGAAGTGCAGGCCGGGATCGGCGCTCGCCCAGGCGGCGTAGCCGATCTTCTCCCAGAGGTCGCGGGCCTTCAGCGTTTTTGTGACTTTCCTGGTGGTGCGGCCGACCAGATTCCAGTCACCGTCCGTTTCCACCGCGCGCAGAAAATCGTCCTTCAGCGACACCGAGTTGTTGGAGTTCTGGCCGGAGACGGTGAGATACGCCTCGGAATCCCAGTCGGTGTCGTAGGTGTCGAACGAGATGTCCTTGTAGCCTTGCTTGGCGAACTGGATGACGCGCTTGATGTAGTTGTCCGGCACCAGCGCGCGGCGCGCGAGCTTGATCTCGCGGCGGAGCGCAGGGTTCTTCTCCGGATCGAAGCAGTCGTCGCCGCTGCCTTCGCAGTTGACGCAGGCCTTCATCACGGCCTTGAGGTGCTTCTGGTTGATCTTGGAGCCGGTGACGAGCGCGGCGACCTTCTGCTCCTCCTTCACCTTCCAGTCGATATAGGTCTCGATATCGGGGTGATCGGCGTCGACCACCACCATCTTGGCGGCGCGGCGGGTGGTGCCGCCGGACTTGATCGCGCCCGCCGCGCGGTCGCCGATCTTGAGGAAGCTCATCAGGCCGCTTGAGCGGCCGCCGCCGGACAGCTTTTCGCCTTCGCCGCGCAGGCTCGAGAAGTTGGAGCCGGTGCCGGAGCCGTACTTGAACAGGCGCGCCTCGCGCACCCAGAGGTCCATGATGCCGCCCTCGTTGACGAGGTCGTCGCCGACGCCCTGGATGAAGCAGGCATGCGGCTGCGGATGCTCATAGGCCGACTTCGACTTGGTCAGCTTGCCGGTCTTCCAGTCGACATAATAGTGGCCCTGGCCGGGGCCATCGACGCCGTAGGCCCAGTGCAGCCCGGTGTTGAACCACTGCGGCGAGTTCGGCGCGACCATCTGCTTGGCCAGCTGGAAGCGGAGCTCGTCGAAGAAGGCGAGGGCGTCTTCTTCGGTGGAGAAGTAGCCGCCCTTCCAGCCCCAATAGGTCCAGCAGCCGGCGAGGCGATCGAACACCTGCTTGGCCGAGGTCTCGCCGACGATGCGCTCGCTCTCTGGCAGGAGGCCAAGCGCCTCGGTGTCGGGCACCGAACGCCACAGCCAGGACGGTACGGTCTCTTCCTCGACCTTCTTCAGGCGCGCCGCAACGCCCGCTTTACGGAAATACTTCTGCGCCAGCACGTCGGAGGCGACCTGCGACCAGAACTCCGGAACCTCGACGTTCTCGGCGCGGAACACGACCGAGCCGTCCGGATTGCGGATCTCTGAGGTGGTCAGGCGGAAATTGATCCCGGCATAGGGAGATTGTCCGCTGGTGGTGTTGCGTCGTTCGATTCGCATGGTCGAGCCCCGTCTCTTCTTCTGCCCGGCCCCACGTTTCCCCGCAGGTGCCGGAATGTTGTCTGTTCGCGGACTTCGGAACACGCGTCAGCACGCCTCCCGTCATCCGCAGCTCAGCCGGTGGATCCGGCCTGTTTTCTCTCATCCGCTGGGCACCGGTATGACCGGTCCTGCGGCGGCATCGTCCCGGCGCGGCGCCCGACTGGTCGGGTGCTCCGGGTCATGCATTCAACGCCCCAAAACGCTTCACGCGACACGTCACGCGTACGCTTCTTGCGGGCCGGTTACGGCCTCTGTTTCCGGGTCCTTCGCGGCCCGTTTGTCGTCCCCGACGGCGGCCCCAAAATCAGGGCAGAAAAGCCCTTCACCCGCGGCCCGAAGGCCTGGCGGAGTGGTCATTTTGGAACCCTTGTGGGAGCGACCGGCGGGGACCCAAACACACTCGCGCCGAACAGGTTGAAAGCTAGGCCATGTCCGTTACGCCCGTCAAGGACTAGTACGAGTTTCTGAATCAAACACTAAATATGGTGGAAAGAGGGGGATAACAGGGGTCGGTGCCGCGCCTGTGATCGGGCCAACTATCGGTGAGTCCTCAGGGATTCCCAAGCCAAAAAAATTCCTATCGCCTGTGGATCGGAGCTTCGCCCCGCTGTTCACAGGCGAAGTTTTTATTCGCGGTCCCGGATTGAATTTTGGGGACTCACGTAGGCCTACGGGCAAAGTACGGATCAGGCATGTCAGAGCCGTGATGGTCGGGCGACAAAATCGCGGGCAAGGTGAGGCCGACTCACATCCTTTTCACACCCTTGCCGGGTTCCATGACAGTCCAGAAGCCTCAAGCGCGGCCGCGCCTTGCGCCCGCCGGCCTGATGTTCCTCGCCATCACCTCGGTGGGCTGGGGGTTCAACTGGCCGTCCACCAAGTTCCTGCTCAGCGAGCTGCCGCCGCTGACCTTGCGCGGCACCACCGGGGTGATCGGCGCCGTGCTGCTGGCGGTGCTGGCGCTGATCCGCGCCCAGAGCCTGCATGTCGAGAAACGGCTGTGGCCGCGGCTCGTGCTCTATGCGGCGCTCAACGTCACCGGCTGGATGGTGCTGATGGGGCTGGCGCTGCTCTGGCTGCCGGCGAGCGAGGCCGCGCTGATCGCCTACACGATGCCGGTATGGGCCTCGCTGCTGGCCTGGCCGGTGCTCGGCGAACGGCCGACGCTGCTGCGGACCATCGCGCTGGTGATGGCCTTTGCAGGCCTCGCCGCGATCATGGGCGGCAGCGGCATCACCGCAAGCAAGGAGAAGCTGCCGGGAATCATCATGGCGCTCGGCGGCGCCTTCGGCTTTGCGCTCGGCACCGTGCTGGCCAAGAAATATCCGCTGGTGATGCCGCCGATCCCGGCCGCGGCCTGGCAGATCGGCCTCGGCTGCGTGCCGATCGCGATCGTCGGCCTCGTGATCGAGACCACGCATCTCGACCGCATCACGACGGTCGGCTGGTGGCTGCTGGTCTATTCGACGCTGATCCAGTTCTGCGTCGCCTATGTCGCGTGGTTTGCCGCGCTCGCCCGCCTGCCGGCCTCGGTGGCGGCGATCGGCACCATGGCGGTGCCTGTGATCGGCGTGGTGGCGTCCGCGGTCGCATTGCACGAGCCGCTGGGGCCAAGCCAGATCGTCGCGCTGCTGTTCACGCTCGCCGGCGTCGCGCTCGCGACGAGGTAAGTCGCTTCTCTTTCACCGCGTCATTGCGAGGCGCGCAGCGCCGCGGCAATCCACTGCCTCCACAAGCGGCGAAATGGATTGCTTCGCTTCGCTCGCAATGACGGGGAGCGCGCAGAGCGGCCATCCGAGCGAGGCGCCACGCGCTATCGGGCGCTCACATCACTCGCCGAGCGCCTGCTGCAGCATGCTGGCGAGCTGCGCCTTGCGGTAGGGCTTGGCCAGCAGCAGCACGCCCTCGTCGAGGCGGCCGTGATGCACGATCGCGTTCTCGGTATAGCCCGAGGTGTAGAGCACCTTGATGCCGGGGCGGCGTTTTTGCACCTCGTCGGCGAGCTGGCGGCCGTTCATGCCGCCGGGCATGATCACGTCGGTGAACAGGAGGTCGAACTTCTCGCCCTTGTCGACCAGGGCCAGCGCGGCGCGGGCGTCGGGCACGGCGATGGTCTTGTAGCCGAGCGCGCCTAGCTGCGTGACGACGTAGTTGCGTACCAGCTGGTCGTCTTCCACCACCAGGATAACTTCGCTGCCGCGCCGCACCGGCTCCGGCGGGGGCGCCTCGACCTCGACCTGGCCGCGGGCAGGGGGCAGATAGAGCTTGATCGTGGTGCCGTGGCCTTCCTCGCTGTAGATCTTGATATGTCCGCCGGACTGCTTGACGAAGCCGTAGACCATGCTCATGCCGAGGCCGGAGCCCTTGCCGACTTCCTTGGTGGTGAAGAACGGCTCGAACACCTTGTCCTGCACCGCGTGCGACATGCCGGTGCCGGTGTCGCTGACCGCGAGCAGCACGTAGCGGCCCGGCGTGATGTCGGGATTGACAGCCGCATAGGCGTCGTCGAGCACGATGTTGCTGGTCTCGAACAGCAGCTTGCCGCCGTTCGGCATCGCGTCGCGGGCGTTGATCGCCATGTTGAGCAGCGAGTTGGCAAGCTGCGACGGATCGATATGGACGCTGGCGACATCGGACGCCAGCACCGAACTGATCTCGATCTGCTCGCCGAGCGTCGGCCGCAGCAGCTTGGCGATGTCGACCACGGTGCCGTTGATGTCGACGGTGCGCGGCTCCAGCGGCTGGCGGCGCGCGAAGGCGAGCAGATGCTGGATCAGCTCGCGGCAGCGCTCGGCGGCGCGGTCGATCAGCTCGGCGGTTTTCGCGAGCTGCGGCTGGGCGCGCAGGCTGTCGACCAGCGTCTCGGTGGTGCCGGTGATGACCGTCAGCATGTTGTTGAAGTCGTGCGCGACGCCGCCGGTCAGCTTGCCGATGGCGTCGAGCTTCTGTGCCTGCTGCAGCTTGTGCTCGGTTTCGCGCGAGGCGGTGATGTCGTGATAGATCAGCGCCGCGCCGGTGATGGTGTCGTCGCCATCGCGCAGCGGCCGGCCCGACACCACGAGGTGAATCTCCGGCGCGCCGCGCACCGGCTTGGCGACGAATTCCAGCCCGTCGAATTCCTCGCCGCGCAGCGTCCTGGCCGACGGCATGTCGTCGGCCTGCATCGGCGTGACGCCGTCGGACTGGAACACGTTGCTCATGGCGCGCAGCTGCCGGACCGTCATGCCCGGCTTGTAGCGCAGCATCTTCTCGGCGGCCGGGTTCGACAGCAGCACGGTGCCGGCGCTGTCGATCACCAGCACCGCCTCCGCCATGGTGCGGAAGGTGGTTTCCATCACCGAGGTGGAACGGCGGAGCTCTTCGAGCGCGGCACCGAGATCCTTGGTGCGATCGGCGACCTTGCCCTCGAGCGACAGATTGGTCGCCTTGGTCGCGCTGAGCGCGCCCTGCAGTTCGCGGCTGGCGCGCCGGGCCGTCAGCGTCAGCGCGATCGCGAGCAGCAGGATCATCGCCACGCCGGCGAGATCGATCATCAGCAGCAGCCGTCCATTGGTCTTGGACTGGTCGGTGCGAATCCGGAGCAGGCGGCGCTCTTCGGTGACCAGGCGGTCGAGCGCCGCGCCGACCTTGTCGGTCAGCGCGCGGCTCTCGCCGGCGGAGACCAGCGCCGCGGCGCCGGCCGTGTCGCCCGCGCTGCGCAACCTGATCAGCTCGGCGCCGAGCGCAATGGCACGCTGGACCTCGACCCTGGTGCCCGTGATCAGCTGCGCCTCCTCGGGGGCCGACGTCACCGCCGCCATCAGATCGTCGAAGGCCGCGGTGAGGGCTGCGCTCTGCTCGCGAAACTCGTCGGCAAAGGACGCATCGCCGGTCAGCGCGAAACCGCGCGCCGCGCTCTCGACGCTGCGCGGCAGCTGACGCGCGTCCGAAATGCGCTTGAGGATGCTGAGCGTGCGATCGACCGAATCAATCTCGCTGCGCGACTTGACGTCCAACCCGATCGACGCCGCGCTGATGACGAGGAGGATCGCAAGGCCGCTGCCGAGAATGAGACGCTGGGAAGCCATCGACGATTAGTACGAGCAATTATTTCGAAAGACGAGCGGAAGGTGCATACTTCGCAAGACATTCGTTAACGGCGGCAATCAGCGCCTGCGGGGTGAACGGCTTGCGCAGGCAGGCGGACGCGCCGAGCTCGATCGTCATCCGCAGGAAGTCCGGCGCGCGATCGGCATTGGCGAAGGCATAGCCGGACATCGCGATGACGGGAATATCGGGGGCACGCTCGTGGAAGACGCGGATCGCCTCGAACCCGCGCATATGCGGCATGAAGACGTCGACCAGCATGACGTCGAAGGTGGCCTGCTCCAGCGCGCGCATGCCGGCTTCGCCGCCATCGGCGACGGTGACCTCGAAGCCCTGGCGTTGCAGACACACCTCGATGGCAACGCACACCATCGGGTCGTCATCAACCACGAGAACGCTCGGCACGATGCATCCTCTTTCTAACGGCCTCGCGTGCCGGCGACTCGCTTGGCCTGTTCGTCAATTAAGGCGGAACCTAGACGGAAAGTCTGTATCATAGAATGCATATGCTGTTTGCTGACAAGCAGATTTCCAGCTAGCCGTGACACATCACCTGTATTTGTCCATCCCCTTTACGACAGGTCCATGACCGCAGTTCCCATCGCCGGCCGCGCCCCGCTGTCACCGCTTGGCGTCGCATTCCTGGTGGTCGCCTCGATCGGCTGGGGACTCAACTTCCCGATCATGAAGTTCCTGCTCACGGAGTGGCCGCCGCTGTCCGCGCGCGGGCTGTGCGGCGTGGTCGGCGCGGTTGCGCTCGGGCTGGTCGCGCTGGTGCGGGGACAGACGCTGCGCGTGCCCGACGGCATGTGGTTGCGGCTTGCTTTGGTGTCGACACTGTCGATCGGCGGCTGGGTCGCGTCCATGGGCCTCGCGCTGATCTGGCTGCGGGCCAGCGAGGCGGCCGTGCTCGGGATATCGATTCCGGTGTGGGTCGCGCTGGTGGCCTGGCCGGTGCTCGGCGAGCGTGTGTCGCTGCCGCGTGCGCTTGCGCTTGCGGTGGCGCTCGCCGGGATCGCGGTGCTGATCGGCGGCGGCGGCATCGACGCAAGCCTCGGCAAGCTGCCGGGGATTCTGTTCGCGCTCGCCGGCGCGGTCTGCGTCGGGCTCGGCACGGTGCTGACCAAATCGTTCAAGCTCGCGATGCCGCCGCTGTCGCTCGCGGCCTGGCAGCTTGCGATCGGCTGCGTGCCGATCGCAATCATCGGCATCATGATCGAGCAGCCGCAGCTCGCCGCGCTGTCGCAGTTCGGCTGGGCGTCGATGATCTACATGACGCTGATCCAGTTCTGCCTTTGCTATGTCTGCTGGTTTGCGGCGCTCGAGCGATTGCCGGCGGCGACCGCGTCGATCGGCACGCTGCTGGTCCCCGTCGTCGGCGTGCTTGCGGCAGCGGCGATGCTGCGCGAGCCGCTCAGCACGAGCGACATCGCAGCGCTCGTGGTGACGTTCGCGGCCGTCGCGGTCGCCTTGCGCACATAAGACTTGCGTACATGAAAAAAGGGCGGCGCTGGCGCCGCCCTTTTGCAATCAAGAATTCAGGCCTTCATTACGGGCAGGGATGCCGCCGGCCGTCATAGCCGAGATAGGTGCCCGAGGCAGGATCGTAGGACCTGTAGCGCTGCGCGCAGTAGCTGGCGCCGCCGCCACTCGGCACCTCCACGGCAACAGACGGTTCATCGTAATAGCCGTAGCTGTCGTCATAATAGCCGGGGCCGTAGCCATAGCCGTAATACGCGCCCGAGGCGAGGGCGCCGCCGACGACCGCACCGGCCACCGCGCCGGGCCAGAACCCGCCGCCACGATGGTAACCGCCGTGCCAGCCGCCACCGCCGCGCCAACCGCCGCCGCCACCACCGGCCCAGTGACCGCCGCCACCGCCGCCGTGCCAGCCGCCGCCTCCGCCGCCGCCCATGCCACCTCCGTGGCCGCCGCCGCCAAAGCCACCACCGCCGCCACCACCACCACCAACGTGGCCACCGCCGCCGCCCATCGCGCCCATCTGTGCGGCAGACTGGGCGAACGAAACGGTCGGCGCCACAGCCAACGGCAGCGCAAGCGCCAGAGCCGCGGCGGTGCTCAGAACCTTCATATTGATCATTTTGGACTCCATCAAAACGGTGAATGTCTAACCATCTCTGTGGTCGGACGTTCCCGTGCTCCACATTGATTGTGGGTCATCTTCGCGTAGCCGGCGGCTCATGTATGGCAGCTGAACAAAACTCCTCGTGAGCGCGTCATTTGGTCGCCAAACGGGTGCATAAACCGGGAGCTGTCCGAGGGGTGCGGAGCTACCTTGGCGGCGGCTGGACATTTGGGGAATGAGGTGGCATCAGAGCCCATAGCCTCGAACCGACGACCGGCCACGCATGAAACAATTCCTGCTGAAATTCTTCACCTGGTGGAATGGCCAGACCTTTGGCACGCAGTTGTGGACCTCGCGATTCGGCGAACTGGTCGGCGAGGACGAGCAGGGCAACCGCTATTACCGCACCAAGGGCGGTGAGATCGACCCGACGCTGCATTTCGAGCGCCGCTGGGTGGTCTACAACGGCTACGCCGAAGCCTCCCGCATTCCGGCCGGCTGGCACGGCTGGTTGCATCACACGGTTGATGTGCCGCCGACCGAGGAGAGCTACCAGGCGCGCGAATGGGAGAAGCCGCATCTGCCGAACCTGACCGGCACCGCGCAGGCTTACCGCCCGTCCGGCTCGACGCTGGCGAGCGGCCGCCGCCCCAAGGCGACCGGCGACTATCACGCCTGGACGCCGGGAAGCTGACTTTCACGCATTGTTGTTCTGACGTGCACGTGCGTAACGACGCGCGTGCATCGCACACGCGCCCGGCAGCGCAAGCGCGCGCCTGTGAACAAAGGTAACAGCGGGGACAGGTGGGCTGCAGCCGATGCTGCCCGCTTGCGCCGGGCGCGGGTTCGCGGCTCAATAGGGCCATCTTACGGAGATGGGAAACCATCGCGTCGGATCGGGCTCCAGATCGCGACTGTCCCGATGTGCAGCGGCCTCCGAGTTGGATGCGGCCGGGAGATAGGCCCCCGGTACAGACGTCCTGAAATCGCCCGCAAATGTGAGGCTACCGTGAGACAGGAAGGGCCGCTCGGGAAACCGGGCGGCCTTTTTCTTGGTGTGCCGAGCATGTTCGACAGCTTGGAGGTGGAAGTCCTTTACCCAGCCTGATGGCGGCGAAGGGTTAGCGAAGCGCAAGGGCGTCATCGCGAGGTGGGGTCTGAAGGAAGCGTGGTGGAGCAAACCTGCGGCCCGATGGACAAAAACCGGATAACGAGGCCTACCCAACCGGACGAGCGAGCCAATGATCGCAAAGTCCACAGTCATCAAGGGTTGGGGTGGTAAATCCGGCGGGCGTGCAGGGAAGGCGGTCGAACTTACCTCGGGAGATCTTCGGCGTGTCCGGGCGACCGGACTGAGCGGGCCGCAAGGTCCGTGTTCGCGACGGAGAAGTCAGCAGACGGCATAGTAGGCGGAACGAGTTTCGCTGAAGGCCCGAACGCTGGAAAGACGTTTGGATGTGGAAGCCTCGAGCCGGCCATGCGGCTGAAATCCAGGTCACTGGCCTTTGGAGCGGCGGGAAAGGGTGAAGCCCGGACGGCGCCGCTCAAAGGGGCCGAAGCCGACACGACGGAGACCACTATCTGAGCCTCTGGCGCGGACGCAAAACAAACCGTTCGCGCTTAATCCGGTGAACCGCCGTATACGGACCCGTATGTACGGTGGTGTGGGAGGGGAGAGTCGCGAGACTCCCCCTATCCCGATTGTGCCGAGCATGACCGGCAGCTTGGAGGTGGAAGTCCTCTATCCAGCCTGATGACGGTGAAGGATTAGCGAAGCGCAAGGGCGTCATCGCGAGGTGGGGTCTGAAGGAAGCGTGGAGCAAAGCCGCGGCCCGATGGACAAAAACCGGATAACGAGGCCTACCCGGCCGGACGAGCGAGCACGTGATCGCGAAGTCCACGGTCATCAAGGGCCGGGGTGGTAAATCCGGCGGGCGTGCGGCGAAGGCGGTCGATCTTACCTCGGGAGATCTGCGCTGCGTCTCGGCAACGAGACTGAGGTCGTCGTAAGGCGATCTGACCGCGGTGCAGAAGTCAGCAGAGGGCATAGTAGGCGGAACGAGTTTCGCCGAAGGCCTGAACGCTGGAAGTGACGAGTAGATGCAGCGATATCGCATCGGCCATGCGACTGAATTCCGGGCAACTGGCCTCGGAACGGCGGGAAGGGGTGAAACCCTGACTGACGCTGATCAGAGGAGTCGAAGCTGGCGCGACGATTGCTGACACCCAAACTACGGCGGCAACAGAACAACTCTTGCCGCTTAATCCAGCGAACCGCCGTATACGGACCCGTATGTACGGTGGTGTGGGAGGGGAGGGGCTGCGAGGCTCCCCCCTATCCCGATTGCGGCGATCAGGTCAGGACAGCCGTGCCGCGGCACGGCCCATCAAGTCGGCGCGGCGCGCCTGCGACGGCGCGATCCGCTCTTTCATGAAAGCGAGGATCTCGGCCGGTGCGGTCTCCGGCGAGCCCGCGTTGAACGGCGGGGCCGGGTTGTATTCGAGCCTGAGCTGGATCGCTTCCGCGGTCTTGCGGTCGACGAGCTGCGACACCAGCGTCAGCGCAAAGTCGATGCCCGCCGTGACGCCGCCGCCGGTGAAGCGGTTGCGGTCGACGCAGACGCGCGTCCTGGTCGGAATGGCCCCGAAGCCCGACAGGAAATCGATCGAGCTCCAATGCGTGGTGGCGCGAAAGCCCTTGAGCAGGCCGGCCGCGCCGAGCACCAGCGATCCCGTGCAGACCGACGTGACGTATTTCGCACCCTCGGCCTGCTTGCGCAGGAAGGCCAGCATCTCCTCGTCGCCGACCATGTCGTTGGTGCCGAAGCCGCCGGGCACGCAGATCACGTCGAGCTGCGGGCAATCGGCAAAGGTCGTGGTCGGCGTCAGGACCATGACGGAATCAGTCGGAACAGGTTCGATGCGTTTCCAGATCAGATGCACCTTGGCGCCGGGGACCGAGGAGAACACCTGCAGCGGACCGGTCAGGTCGAGCTGGGTCACCTTCGGGAAGACGAGCAATCCAATCTGCAGGGGTTCGGTCATCGGGGGCTCCAAATAGCGCTTGACGGAACCACGATGTCATGATGGCCTCTCGTCCAAAATGGCGTATTTCCCTCATTTTCGGACGAAGGCTCCTGAGAGAGGGCTGCCAGGAAAGTAACGTCACCCGCGAGGATTTGGCGATGATCGGCATCCTGATCTTTCCCGACTTCCAGCTGCTCGACGCGGCCGGGCCGATCGCGGCCTTCGAGATCGCGGCGCGCTTCGCCAACAACGCGCCGGCGATCAGGACGCTTGCCGTGAAGGCAGGACCGGTGCGCTCTTCGTCCGGTGTCGAGATGCTCGCACGCGGCTTCAAGCCATCGACGGCGATCACGACGTTGATCATTGCCGGCGGCAACGGTGTGCGCACGCCGGCGACCTGTCCAGTCACGCTGTCATTCGTGCGGCGGATGGCCGGCCGCGGCATTCGCGTCGCCAGCGTCTGCTCGGGCGCCTATGTGCTGGCCGAGGCGGGCCTGCTCGACGGCCGCCGCGCCACCACGCATTGGCAGCGCACGCCGCATTTCGTGAAGACTTATCCGAAGATCAAGCTCGAGCCGGACCAGATCTTCGTGCGTGACGGCAATATCTGGAGTTCGGCTGGCATCACCGCCGGCATCGACCTCGCGCTCGCGATGATCACCGAGGACTATGGCGACGAGGTCGCGCAGAATACCGCGCGGCAACTCGTGCTGTATCATCGGCGCAGCGGCGGGCAGTCGCAGTTTTCCTCGCTGCTGGAATTGAAGACGCCGAACGGCCGGTTCGGGCCACTGCTCGCCTGGGCGCGCGAGCATCTCGATGCGCCGCTGACGGTCGAGAACCTCGCCGACAAGGCCGGGATGAGTTCGCGGCATTTCACCCGCGCCTTCATCGCGGAGACCGGCACGACGCCGTCGAAAGCGGTCGAGCGGCTCAGGATCGAAGTCGCGCGGCAGCGCGTGCAGTCGTCGGGCGAGGCGATCGAGCGCGTCGCCGAGATCACCGGCTTCCGCGATCCTGAGCGGATGCGCCGCGCCTTCATCCGCGCCTTCGGCCAGCCGCCGCAATCACTGCGGCGTGCGGCGCGGGCCGGGTAGGCGCGTTTGGGACAAGCTCGTTGTCCGATTTCACGCGATCCATGTCGTCTTTGCAGTGATGAACCTGACGAGGGTTCCCGTGACCCACGTTAAGTGGGCATTGGGGACCCGAGGAGGTTCTAATGACAAAGCATCGAACGATTACCGGGTTCGTGGCTGTCGCCCTGCTGGCTGTCACCGCGACCGCCGCGACCATCAAGTCGCACGCGCCCCGGACCGACGGCATTGCCGTCGCCGGCACGGACACAATCCCGGCCAAGGATTTCAGCGATCGCTGGTCCGCGATATCCGATTTGCCTCCGGCAACGGACATGACCGGGCGTGCAACTGACGCACGTTAAGGGCATGGACGGAGGTCCGGCCGGTTCGAGGACGCAGCCCGTGCAGAGATCACTCGTCTCGCAACAAAAAATGCCCCGCCGAAGCGGGGCAAGATGTTGAACGACTTAGTCTTGAGCGACTTGGTCTTGAATAGAACTAACGGTTCCGCCGCGCCGGAATAGCGCAGTCATTCACCAATACAGGATCAGCCCACGATCGCAGAGATCCACGGATGCTCTGATCGCGAACCGTGCTTCAACCGAAAGATCACTGGCCCAATGTATCGGTTGCGATCTTCTTCTTGAGTGCTTCGCAGGTATCCCTGACCTCCGCGGTCATCAGCGAGACGGCTTCGATCTGCAGGAAGAAGCGCTTGCCCTGATCGCGGTAACCGGCAGCGAACTCCTTGATCTCCGCGATCATGTCATGAACGCCTGCGACCATGACCTCGCAGTTCTTGGCGGCCAGTTGCAGTTCCGATCCAAGGGCCTCGATCTCTTTCACCGCCGCTTCATATTCGCGCACGACCGCCTCGGCCGACAGCTTGCCCACCTCGTTGACGCCGTTGCGATGCTCGACATAGTCCGGCATCGGCGAGAGGGGCCGGATGTTGCTGCGTGGTCGATGCGAAGTCACCGTGTTGATTTCGTCCTCCATCTGCTCCGACGGAGCGCGGGCGAGGACTTCTGCACTAACACTCATGCGAACTCTCCATAACTTGTTACGGCGAATGGAGTTTAGCAATGTCAACGGAATTGTCTCGATTTTCCACAGTTTTGAGGTAAGCGCAATTGTGCATTGCAGCATTGTGTTGCGTCAATGTGGCGCGTCGGGATGCCAGCCAAGCAGTGCGAGCATCACAAAGAAGCCGACGACATAGGCCGCCATGATCGGCCAGCCTTGGGTGATCCAGCGGACCACCGATTTGGCTTCCGGGTACATGTTGGACACTGCAACGCCCGCCGACGAGCCGAACCAGACCATCGACCCGCCAAATCCGACCGCGTAGGCGAGAAAGCCCCAGTCATAGCCGCCTTGCTTCAGCGCCAGCGCGGTCAGGGGAATATTGTCGAACACCGCCGAGACGAAGCCGAGCCCGAGCGCGGTCTGCCACGATGCGGCAGGCAATTTCTCCACCGGCATCATCGAGGCCGCCGTCACCAGCGCGAGCAGGAAGACGGTGCCCTTCAGCGTCTCGGGCATCACCGACCAATCCGGTCGGCGCAGCACCGAGGTGACCAGGATCGCGGCCCAGACCGCGAGCCCGAGCACGGGCAGCGCATCGAGCAGCGCGGGGAACTTCAGATTGGCCGTCACATTGGCCGTCAGCGCGGCGAGCAGGATCACGGCGACGATCGCAACCCGCGCCCAGTCGATTCTGAGGCCGGACGGTGCATCCTTCACGATCGGCGAAAAGCGGTGCTGTTGCAGCGAGGCCGGCACTGCAAACACCAGCATCGCGACGATGGCTGCGACATAGGCCTCCACGACCGTGAGCGGGCTGATGCCGTCGATCCACATCATCGTTGTCGTGGTGTCGCCGACGACGCTGCCGGCGCCGCCGGCATTCGATGCGGCGACGATGGCCGCGAGATAGCCGATATGGACGCGGCCACGGAACACGTGGCGGGCCACGGTGCCGCCGATCAGCGCGGCCGCGATATTGTCGAGGAAGCCCGACAGCACGAACACGATGACCAGCAGGATCAGTCCGCCCTTCCAGTCATCGGGCAGCAGCGCCGGCATCTCGTCGGGAATGCGGCTCTCCTCGAAATGGCGCGACAGCAGCGCAAAGCCCATCAGGAGCAGGAACAGGTTGGCGAGCGTGACCCACTCATGCTCGATGTGATGCGCGAGACCGGGCAGGCCGGCGCCGAATTTCGCAAAGCCCGCGAACAGCAGCTTGTAGGCGATGATCGCGGCAAGGCCCGTCAGCGCCACCGCGAGCGTGTGGTGATGGAAGATCGCGACGCCGAGCAGCGTCAGCGCGAACAGGATGAAATCGAGCGGGATACCGTAGACGAGGAGTGGCGTGAGCAAGACGATCTCGATGGCTGGAGTGCCCGGCGGCGTGAAGCGCTGAAGGCGGCACTATCGCGCGGCGTGGGGAACTTCAAGGCGCACTAACGCCGCAAGAGGTTCGCGATGCGCTCGCGAGCCCCGATCGGGAACGACGCCAGCCACGTCGCCGCGGGTCCGATTGCTCAGCCCAGCGTCTTCAGCCAGGCGCTGATCTCGGTCACCGCGATATTGGCCTGATAGAGCAGCTTGCCCATGGTGAAGAAGCCGTGGAACTGGCCGGGGAAATGCCGATAGGTCACCGGCACGCCGGCGTCCTTGAGGAATTTCGCATACTCGTCGCCTTCGTCGCGGAGCGGATCGGCGCCGGCGGTCAGCACATAGGCCGGCGGCAAGCCGGCAAAGTCCTTCGCGCGCGCCGGCGAGGCACGCCAGTCGTTGTTGTCGGCGTCACCGAGATAATGGTTGGCGAACCAGCCGATCACCGAATGCGTCAGCAGGATGCTGGTCTCGGGCTCGCGATGCGAGGGATGCTTCCGCGAGAAATCGGTCGCGGGATAGATCAGCAGCTGGGCCGCGAGCTTCGGCCCGCCGTCGCGGGCGGTCAGGGCAACCACCGCCGCGAGGTTGCCGCCGGCGCTGTCGCCGCCGACGATCAGGCGCGCGGCGTCGATGCCGAGATCCCTGGCATTGGCGGCGACCCATCGGGTCGCGGTGACGGCGTCATCGACCGCGGCAGGGAAACGATGCTCGGGCGCGAGACGGTAATCGATCGAGATCACGATCAGCTCGCTCTCATGGGCAAGCTTCTGGCAAACCACCTCATGGGTATCGAGATCGCCGATCACCCAGCCGCCGCCGTGGAAGAACACCAGGCAGGGCGCGAGCCCGTCTTTCTTGCGCAGCGTGTACGGCGTGTAGATGCGGGCAGGGATCGTGCCGTGCGGCGCCGGGATCGCGAGCGGCTTGCTCGATTCCAGCGCGGGCGGCTCGGGATTGGAGACGACGCGGGCGGCTCGGTAATAGTCGCGCGCTTCCGGCGCGGTCAGCGTCTCATAGGCGGGACGGCCGGCCTCCTGGAACGCCTTGTAGACGGCAGCGGCATCGGGATCGAGAGCGACGGGCATTGGGAGGACCTTCTTTTGGTGATGTCGTTCCGGGGCGATGCGAAGCATCGAACCCGGAATCTCGAGATTCCGGGTCTGGTGCTTGCGCACCATCCCGGAATGACGGTCGTGTCAGGCGGCGGTGCGGCCGCCGTCGACGGTGTAGGCGGAGCCGGAGACGTAGCTCGCCTCGTCGGAGGCAAGGAAAGCGACAATGGAGGCGACCTCGCTTGCGAGGCCGAGCCGGCGCGCCGGGATGCGGTCGACGATCTTCTCGATCGGCGGCGGCGCGTTGCCGCCGGAGCGGCCCTGCAGGATCGTGCTCAGCATCCGGCTCTCGATCATGCCGGGGCAGACGCAATTGACCCGCACGCCGGTGCCGGTGCATTCCCAAGCCGCGCTCTTGGTCAGCCCGATTACCGCGTGCTTGCTCGCGCTGTAGACCGCGATCATCGGCGATCCCACAAGGCCGGCGATCGAGGCGGTGTTGATGATGCTGCCCTTGTTCTGCTTCAGCATCACAGGCAGCACATGCTTCATGCCGAGGAAGACGCCGACCACATTGACGTCGAGCACCCGGCGAAAGCTCTCCAGCGAATATTCGGGGATCGGCCTGATGTCGCCCTCGACGCCGGCGTTGTTGTAGAAGGCATCGATGGTGCCGAAGCGGTCGACGGCGGCGCGGACATAGTCCTTGACCTCGTTCTCGTCGGTGACGTCGGCTTCGATTGCGAGGGCCTCGGCCGAGGCCGGCAGGTCCTTGATGGCGGCTTTGAGATCGGCGCCCTTGCGGTCGACTGCGACAATCCGCGCACCCCGTTCGGCGAGCAGCTGGAGCGAGGCGGTTCCGATGACGCCGGCAGCCCCGGTGACGACGGCGACCCGGCCGTCGAGCCTGATGCGATCGGGCATGGAGGGTTTCCTCTGGCTGGTCCGGTTCGATCCGGATTTTCCCGGTTTTCACGCGCGGCGGCGTGGCTTCAGCGTGAGGACTATCACACGTGTTCCCAGGAGTACCAGAGGCTGCCCAGTGGACCGGGGAGAGGTGGCCGGGTGCCCTTTCCCCGCCGTATTCGGCGTGTTAACCGGTGGCCTGCGAGCGGCCGATATCAAGGTAGACTGTCGCGAGCCCGATTCGCCCTTTAAAGCCGCGCGAGATGCTTCGAACCGTTGCCCTGACTGGCTTTGCGGCCCTGGTTGCCGCCTCAACCATCTCGCTTGCGCCGCCCGCGCGCGCGCAGATCGGAACGATTTTCTCCGATCCCGCGCCGCGTCCGCCCGGCTCGATCCCGCGTGGTCAGCCGGCTCCTCCCAGCGACGACGACGAGGAAGTGCCGGAATTGCCGCGCGGCCGTCTGCTGCCGACACAGCCGCGGGCGCTGCCGCCAGGCCAGGCGGTGCCGCCGCCCGGCAGCGTGCAGTCGCAGCCGCTGGCGCCGCCGCCGGGCTCGACGGTGGCTCCGCAGGGCACCCAGCCCGGTGTCGCTGTGCAGCCGCCGCAACCCGGCGGGCCCGCCGTCGCCAATACGCCGCCCGGCGCCAACCCGCTGCCGCCGGGGCAGCGTCCCAAGGGCACGCCCCCAGGCACCCCGCCGCAGACGCCTGCCACGTTGCAGCCGGGCGACGAGGTCGTGCAGGAGCCGCCGTCGACCAAGATCACCAACAAGAAGGCGAGCTTCTCCGGTCTCGACAAGATCACCGGGCGCATCATCAATTTCGACGAGGATATCGGCGAGACCGTGCAGTTCGGCGCGCTGCGGGTGAAGACCGATGCCTGTTACACGAGGCCGTCGACGGAAGCCGCCAACACCGATGCCTTTGTCGAGGTCGACGAGATCACGCTGCAGGGCGAGGTGAAGCGGATCTTCTCGGGCTGGATGTTCGCGGCGAGTCCCGGCCTGCACGGCGTCGAGCATCCGATCTACGACATCTGGCTGACCGACTGCAAAGGGCCGGACCAGACCATCGTGACCGCCGCGCCCGATCCGCCGAAGGCGCCGACGCCTCCGCCGCCGCCGGCCCAGAAGCGCGCGCCGCCGAAGCAGGCCGCACCGCGTCCGCCGCCACAGCCGCAATACCAGCAGCAGCCGCCACCTCCCCCGCCCCAACAACAGCAGCGGCCGGGCGGGTTGTTCGGCGGATTGTTTGGGAACTAGCAAGCACGGCCCGGATGGAGCGCAGCGAAATCCGGGTTTCTCTCCGCGGAGAGACTTGTCCCGGATTGCGCTTCGCTTCATCCGGGCTACGCGATCAACCGTTCAATTGCGCTCGGCGATGATTGCCAGCGCGTCGGCACCTTTGACCGGCTGGGTGGCGTCGAGCCTGCGGAAATCCGCCGGCGCGCCCGTGATCGCCTTGTCGAGCAGCGTGCGATAGCGGCGCCGCGAGATCTCGATCGCGCCGAACGTCCTCAGGTGCTCCGTCACATATTGCGTGTCGAGCAGTTCGAACCCGCCCGCGATCAGCCGCGCCACCAGATGCACCAGCGCGACCTTCGATGCATCGCGCGTGGTGTGAAACATGCTTTCGCCGAAGAAGGCGCGGCCGAGGCTGACGCCGTAGAGCCCGCCGACCAGATTGTCGTCCTGCCAGACCTCGACGCTGTGGCAATGGCCCGACGCGTACAGCCCGACATAGAGATCGCGGATGCGCCTGTTGATCCAGGTGTCGTCGCGGCCGGGCTGCGGCGCCGCGCAACCGGCGATCACGGCCTTGAACGCGGTATCGACGGTGACCGTGAAGGCATCGGAGCGCACGGTGCGCGCCAGGCGGGAGGCGACACGGAAGCCGTCGAACGGAATCACGCCGCGCAATTCCGGCTCGACCCAGAACAGGGTTGGATCGTCGGCGCTCTCCGCCATCGGGAAGATGCCGCAGGCATAGGCGCGCAGCAGCACCTCGGGCGTGATCTCGGAGGAGGCGGAGTCGCGTGACGTCATACCGCCAAGGATAGCAAAGCGCGGGCGGTCTTGCGATGGGGGCTGCCACCGGGACGCTACGTGTTGACGAAACGCGCTGGTTCCTCCACAAGCCGCGCCGTTCCGCAGCAGTTTCCCGAGACGGACTGCGCGGTCGTGCTAGATTGCAACAAAAAGATGGCGGCGCTGCCGGGACACGGCGGCTTGCGCGCCCGACAATCGACACAGGTGAGGGGGACGCTGCATGAAATGGTCATGGCGGACGTTTGCGCCGTTGCTGGTTTGGCTTGTGATCTATCTGGTCCCGGTGCCTTCGGGGCTGAACGCCAATCAGTGGCACTATTTCGCGGTGTTCGCCGCCGTGATCACCGGGCTGATCCTTGAATCGATGCCGGTCGGCGCGGTCGGTCTGATCGGCCTGACGGTCGCCGGCATCGGCGGCTATGTCGAGCACGACCCGAACAAATCGCTGCGCTGGATGCTCGGCGGCTTTTCCGAGAGCACGGTGTGGCTGATCGTCGGCGCCTTCGTGTTCTCGATCGGCTATCGCAAGAGCGGGCTCGGCCGCCGGCTGGCGCTGCTCTTGGTGCGCGGCCTCGGCCGCCGCACCATCGGGCTCGGCTATGCGGTGGCGTTTTCCGATCTCGTGCTGGCGCCGGCGACGCCGTCCAACACCGCGCGCTCCGGCGGCACCATCTATCCGATCGTCAGCAACATCCCGCGCATCTACGGCTCCGAGCCCGGCCCGACCGCGGGCAAGATCGGCACCTTCGTGATGTGGACCGCGTTCGCGACCACGGCCGTCACCAGCTCGCTGTTCCTGACCGCGCTGGCGCCGAACGCCGCCGCGCTCTCGATCGCCAAGAAGCTCGTCAACATCGAGGTTGGTTGGTCGCAATGGTTCATCGGGTTCGCGCCGCTCGGCATCCTCTTGCTGCTGCTGGTGCCGCTGCTCAGCTATCTGGTCTGCCGGCCCGAGATCAAGGAGAGCCCCGAGATCGTGACCTGGAGCGAGGGCGAGCTCGCCAAGATGGGGCCGCCGTCGCGGCACGAATGGATCATGGCGGTGCTGGTGGTGCTCGCGATGTTCCTGTGGATCTGCGGCTCCAATCCCAACATCAGCGTGCCGCTGCTCGGCTCGAATTTCATCAACGCGACCACGGTCGTGTTCGTCGTGATCTCGCTGATGCTGCTGACCGGCGTGATCGCGTTCGAGGACATCGTCGCGGAGAAGAGTGCGTGGGAGGTATTTTTCTATTTCACCTCGCTGCTCACGCTGTCGTCCGGCCTCAACGAGATCGGCTTCATCAAATGGGTCGCCGAGGGCTATGCCAAGCCGCTTTCCGGCACGTCGCCGCTGGTCGGGATGATCCTGCTCGTCACCTTCTTCTTCTGGATCCACTATTTCTTCTCGAGCATCACCTCGCATACCGCCGCGGTGCTGCCGGTGGTGCTCGCCGTCGGCTCCAGCATTCCCGGCCTGTCGGTGCAGACCTTGATGCTGCTCTGCGTCTATTCGCTGGGCCTGATGGGCGTGATTTCGCCCTATGCCACGGGACCGGCGCCGATGTATTACGGCAGCGGCTATATCGGCAAAGGCGACTTCTGGAAATTCGGGCTGATCTTCGGCCTGATCTACTTTGCCGGATTGTTGCTGATCGTGTTGCCCTGGTTACAAATGATCGGGTAAAATAGCCACAATCCAGCGAGAAACAGCGGCCGACCGGGAAGAGCCGCTATCCTTACAATTCTTAACGCGCTTTGTCCGGCAGAAGCCTTCAAAATGCTTCGTCGGATGTGGCGCGCGCGGAGTTCAGGGGACACATAGAGCCGCGCGAGCTCATTCGTGTTTCTTCGTGGGCAGGTTATGGACCAGCAGATCAAAGACCCGTCGATTGTGGCGCCCGAGCGAACCAGGCGAGGATCGCGTTGGCGGGGGTTTCTGACGGGATGTCTCGTATTGGCGGTGCTTGCCGGCATCGTCTGGTGGACGCGGCAGCAGGCCGCGCCGCCGCAGGCCGGTGGCGGGCGCAACGCCGGGCCGATGTCGATCGTACCGGAGACGATCGGCAAGGGCGATATCGGCGTCAGCCTGAATGCGCTCGGCACCGTGACGTCGCTCGCGACCGTGACGATCAGGAGCCAGATCAGCGGCTATCTGATGAAGATCGATTTCAAGGAGGGCGATGAGGTCAAGAAGGGCGACCTGATCGCCGAGATCGATTCGCGCCCCTACGAGGCGACGCTGGCGCAGGCCAAGGGCCAGCTCGCCCGCGACGAGGCGCAGCTGAAGGGCGCCCAGGTCGATCTCACCCGCTACCAGAACCTCGCCGCGCAGAACGCCGTGCCGCATCAGACGCTCGATACCCAGGTCGCGCTGGTCGCGCAGTACCAGGGCACGGTGGAGGCCGATCGCGCCTCGGTGAAGTCGGCCGAGGTGAATTTGCAATATTGTCACATCGTGTCGCCGATCAACGGGCGCGTCGGACTGCGCCAGGTCGATCTCGGCAACTATGTGACGCCCGGCGATACCAACGGCCTCGTCGTGATCACGCAGCTCGAGCCGATCAGCGTGCTGTTCACGCTGCCGGAGGACAATCTGCAGGCGGTCTCGAAGCGGTTGAGGGAGGGCGCGGTGCTGCCGACGGCGGCCTATGACCGCAGCGGCGCCAACAAGCTCGCCGAGGGATCGTTGCAGACCTTCGACAGCCAGATCGATGCGACCACCGGCACCATCAAGCTGCGGGCGCAGTTCGAGAACGACAAGCGCACGCTGTTTCCGAACCAGTTCGTCAACGTCCGCCTGCTGCTCGATACCCACAAGGATGCGACGACGATGTCGACCGCCGGCATCCAGCGCGGTGTCCCCGGCACCTTCGTCTATCTCGTCAACGCCGACAGCACGGTCTCGGTTCGGCCGGTCAAGCTCGGCGTCACCGACGGCGACCGGGTCGAGGTGCTGTCCGGGCTCGTGGCCGGCGATCGCATCGTGATCGACGGCGCCGACAAGCTGCGCGAGGGTGCGAAGGTGGTGGTGCGCTCCCCCGCCGATGCCGCGAACCCTGCCGCTGCGGCCAAGGGGGCGGCGAACGGGGCCGCGAAGGGAGACGGCAAGGGAGATAGTAAGGACGGCGCTGATCCCGGAGGCGGCCACCACAAGCGGTCCGAGGACGGGCAGAAGAAATGAACCCGTCGCGGCCATTCATCCTGCGGCCGGTGGCGACGACCCTGATGATGATCGCCATCATGCTGTCGGGCATGCTGGCATTCAGATTTCTCCCGGTCGCGGCACTGCCGGAGGTCGACTACCCGACCATCCAGGTGCAGACCTTCTATCCGGGCGCGAGCCCCGACGTGATGACCTCGTCGGTGACGGCGCCGCTCGAGGTGCAGTTCGGCCAGATGCCGAATCTGACCCAGATGAGCTCGGTGAGCTCGGCGGGCTCGTCCGTGATCACGCTGCAATTCGGCCTGTCGATCTCGCTCGACGTCGCCGAGCAGGAGGTGCAGGCCGCGATCAATGCCGCGGGCAATCTGTTGCCGTCGGACCTGCCGGCGCCGCCGATCTACGCCAAGGTCAATCCGGCCGATGCGCCGATCCTGACCCTCGGCCTGACCTCGAAGACCATGCCGCTGACCCAGGTACAGGATTTCGTCGACACGCGGCTGGCGCAGAAGATCTCGCAGCTGCCGGGCGTCGGCCTCGTCAGCATCAGCGGCGGCCAGCGGCCCGCGGTGCGCATCCAGGCTGATATCCGCAAGCTCGCGGCCTATGGCCTCAACATCGACGATCTCCGCACCACGCTCGGCAACGCCAACGTCAACACGCCGAAGGGCAACTTCGACGGCGCGATGCGCGCCTACACCATCAATGCCAACGACCAGATCCGCAATGCCAGCGACTACCGCTCGCTGATCATCGCCTACAAGAACGGCTCGCCGGTCCGCCTCAGCGATGTCGGCAACGTCGTCGACGGCGCGCAGAACGACAAGCTCGGCGCCTGGATGAACGAGACGCCGGCGATCATCCTCAACATCCAGCGCCAACCCGGCGCCAACGTCATCTCGGTGGTGCAGGGCATCAAGGACCTGCTGCCGCAGCTGCAGGCCACGCTGCCGGCCGCGATCGACCTCAATATCCTGACCGACCGCACCGTCACGATCCGGGCCTCGGTGCGCGACGTCGAATACGAGCTGTCGCTCGCCGTGATTCTGGTCGTGCTTGTGATCTTCGTGTTCCTGCGCTCGACCCGCGCCACGCTGATCCCGAGCCTGTCGGTGCCGCTCTCGCTGGTCGGCACGCTGGGCGCGATGTATCTGTTCGGCTTCAGCCTGAACAATCTGTCGCTGATGGCGCTGACGATCGCGACCGGCTTCGTGGTCGACGACGCCATCGTCGTGATCGAGAACATCTCGCGCTACATCGAGGAGGGCGAGTCGCCGCTCGAGGCGTCGCTGCGAGGGTCGGAGCAGATCGGCTTCACCATCATCTCGCTGACGGTATCGCTGATCGCGGTCCTGATCCCGCTGCTGTTCATGGGCGACGTCGTCGGCCGCCTGTTCCGCGAATTCGCCATCACGCTGTCGGTCACGATCCTGATCTCGGCCGTGGTGTCGCTGACCCTGGTGCCGATGGCCTGCGCCAAGCTACTGAAGCCGGAGGCCATGGCGCGGGAAAACACCTTCCAGCGGCTCAGCCGCGAAGGCTTCGATGCCGTCATTGCGATCTACGCCCGCATGCTCAATTGGGTGCTGGATCGCCAGACCTTCGTGCTGCTGATCGCGCTCGCCACCTTTGGTCTGACGGCGCTGCTCTACGTCGTTATCCCCAAGGGCTTCTTTCCGGTGCAGGACACCGGCGTGATCCAGGCGATCTCCGAGGCGCCGCAATCGGTGTCCTATGCGGCGATGGCCGAGCGGCAGCAGCGGCTCGCCAGCGCGATCCTGAAGGATCCGGACGTGCAGAGCCTGTCGTCGTTCATCGGCGTCGACGGCACCAACACCACGCTGAACAGCGGCCGCATCCTGATCAATCTGAAGCCGCATGAGCAGCGCAAGGCCAATGTCTCGACGATCATGGACCGGATCAAGGCGAGCACGGCGGCGCTGACCGGCATCACGCTCTACATGCAGCCGGTCCAGGACCTCACCATCGAAGGCACGGTGAGCCGGACGCAGTACCAGTTCATCCTGCAGGATGCCGATCCGAACGAGCTTGCGGAATGGACGCCGAAGCTGGTCGACAAGCTCCGGGAATTGCCCCAGCTCAGCGATGTCACGAGCGATATTTCGGCGCAGGGGCTTTCGGTGTTCGTCGACATCGACCGCGACCAGGCGGCGCGATTCGGCATCACGCCGGCGACGATCGACAACGCACTGTACGATTCCTACGGCCAGCGCATCGTCTCGACCGTCTTCACCAATTCGAACCAGTACCGCGTGATCCTCGAGGCCGATCCGTCGCTGCAGACTTCGCTGGACTCTCTGTCGTCGATCTACCTGCCGTCATCGGTGGGCTCGACGCCGGTGCCGCTGTCGGTGATGGCCAAGATGCGGGTGGAGACCGCGCCGCTGCAGATCTCGCATCTCGGCCAGTTCCCGTCGGCGACCGTCTCGTTCAACCTGGCGCCCGGCGCCTCGCTCGGCGGGGCGGTAACGGCGATCAAGCAGGCGCAGGCCGACATTAACCAGCCGCTCGGCATGATCACGAGCTTCCAGGGCGCGGCGCTGGCGTTCCAGTCCTCGCTGTCCAACCAGCTGTTCCTGATCCTCGCCGCGATCATCACGGTCTATATCGTGCTCGGCGTGCTCTATGAGAGCTTCATCCATCCTTTAACCATCCTCTCGACGCTGCCCTCGGCCGGGATCGGCGCGCTGCTGGCGCTGATGATGGCCGGACAGGATCTCACGATCATCGCGATCATCGGCATCATCCTCCTGATCGGCATCGTGAAGAAGAACGCGATCATGATGATCGACTTCGCGCTCGATGCCGAGCGCAACGAGGGCAAGCCGCCGCGGGAGGCGATCTATCAGGCCTGCCTGCTGCGGTTCCGGCCGATCATCATGACGACGATGGCAGCTGTGCTCGGCGCGCTGCCGCTGATGCTCGGCAGCGGCGCGGGGTCCGAGCTGCGGAATCCGCTCGGCATTTCGATCGTCGGCGGCCTCCTGGTGAGCCAGCTGCTGACCCTGTTCACGACACCGGTGATCTACCTCTGGTTCGATCGCCTCGCGCTGCGGTTTGCCGGGCGGGCGGACGAGATCGGCGAGGCGAGCGGGTCGCGTTGAGCCATGGATCCGTCAACGCCCTTCATCCGTAGGCCGGTGGCAACGACGCTGTTGACGTTCGGGCTTGCGGCGGCCGGCATTGTCGCGTTCTTCAAGCTGCCGGTGTCGCCGCTGCCGCAGGTGGATTTCCCGACCATCTCGGTGCAGGCGACGCTGCCCGGCGCCAGCCCGCAGGATGTCGCGACCACGGTCGCAAGTCCGCTCGAGCGACATCTCGGCCAGATCGCCGACGTCACCGAGATGACGTCGTCGAGCTCGGTGGGCGCGACCCGCATCACGCTGCAGTTCGGGCTGAACCGCGACATCAACGGCGCGGCGCGCGACGTGCAGGCCGCGATCAATGCGGCGCGGGCCGACCTGCCGACCAGCCTGCGCAGCAATCCGACCTACCGCAAGGTCAACCCGGCCGACGCGCCGATCCTGATCCTGACGCTGACGTCGGATACGCTGACGCGCGGCGATCTCTACGACGCCGCCTCCACGGTGCTGGCGCAGAAGCTGTCGCAGGTCGAGGGCATCGGCGAGGTCGTGGTCGGCGGCAGCTCGCTGCCGGCCGTGCGCGTCGATCTGATCCCGCAGGCGCTCTACAAATACGGCATCGGTCTGGAAGACGTCCGCGCGGCGCTGTCGAGCGCCAACGCCCACAGCCCGAAGGGCGGCATCGACGTCGGCGACCAGCGCTACCAGGTCTACGCCAACGACCAGGCCAACAAGGCTGGCGACTACAAGTCGCTGATCGTGGCCTACCGCAATGGCGCGCCGGTTCATCTCTCCGACGTCGGCGAGGTGGCCGACGGCGTCGAGAATTTGCGCAATGCCGGTCTCGCGAACGGCAAGCCGGCGGTGCTGATCATCCTCTACCGGCAGCCGAACGCCAACATCATCAGTACCGTCGACCTCGTGAAGGGGGTGATGCCGCAGCTGCAGGCGTCAGTCTCGCCGGCGATCGATATAGGCTTTGCGGTCGACCGTTCGACCACCATCCGCACCTCGCTCCGGGACGTCGAACGAACCCTGGTTCTGGCGGTGCTGTTGGTCATCATCGTGGTGTTCGCCTTCCTGCGCAATGCGCGGGCCACCTTCATTCCGGTGGTGGCGGCCTCGGTGTCGCTGGTTGCGACCTTCGGGACGATGTACCTGTTCGGCTACAGCCTCGACAACCTCTCCCTGATGGCGCTGACGGTCGCGACCGGCTTCGTGGTCGACGACGCCATAGTGGTGCTGGAGAACGTCACCCGCTACATCGAGCAGGGGCTGAGCCCGCTCGAGGCGGCGCTGAAGGGCGCCAACGAGGTCGGCTTCACCGTGCTGTCGATGAGCATCTCGCTGATCGCGGTGTTCATCCCGATCCTGCTGATGGCCGGCATCGTCGGGCGGCTGTTCCGCGAGTTCGCGATGGTGATCTCGATCTCGATCCTGATCTCGCTCGCGGTCTCGCTGGCGACCACGCCGATGATGTGCGCCGTGCTGCTCAAGCCCGACGCCGGCAACCATGGCCGGCTCTATTGGGCGAGCGAGCGCTTCTTCGAGGCGATGCTAAATTTCTACCGCAGAACGCTGACCGCGGCGTTGGCGCATCCGCTGTCGGTGATGCTGATCCTGGCGGCGGTGTTCGGCCTCAACTTCTATCTCTACGACGTGATCCCGAAGGGCTTCTTCCCGCAGCAGGACACCGGCCGGCTGGTCGGCTCGATCCAGGCTGACCAGAGCGTGTCGTTCCAGCTGATGCAGCAGAAGCTCGCGCGGTTCGTCGGCATCATCAAGCGCGATCCGGCGGTTGAGACGGCGGTCGGCTTCACCGGCGGCGGGCAGACCAATTCCGGCTTCGTGTTCGTCTCGCTTCGTCCGCTTGATGAGCGCAAGATCGGCGCCGACGGCGTGATCGCGCGGCTGCGCCGCGAGATGTCGGTGGTGCCGGGCGCGAGCCTGTTCCTGCAGGCGGTGCAGGACATCCGGGTCGGGGGCAGGGCCTCGAACGCGCAGTATCAGTACACGCTGCAGGGATCGACGCTGGAGGAGCTCAATGAATGGACGCCGAAGATCGCGGCGGCCCTGCAGCGCGATCCTGATCTCGCCGACGTCAACAGCGACCAGCAGAACAAGGGCCTGGAATCCGATCTCGTGATCGACCGCGACGCCGCGGCCCGGCTCGGCATCACGGTGAGCCAGATCGACAACACCCTCTACGACGCCTTCGGCCAGCGGCAGGTGTCGACGATCTATGTCGCGCGCAACCAGTATCACGTCATCATGGAGGTCGCGCCGCGCTACTGGCAGAACCCGGAGACGCTGAAGGACGTCTATATCAGCACGTCCGGCGGATCGGTCGGCGGCTCGCAATCGACCAACGCGGTGGCAGGCACGGTCGTCGCCCCAGGCAACTCCAGCGCGGCCAGTGCAGCCAACGCCCAGGCCGCGCGCAACCAGGCCACCAACTCGATCGGTTCGACCGGGAAGGGCGTTGCCTCGACCGGATCGGCCGTCTCCACCAGCAGCGAGACCATGATCCCGCTGTCGGAAGTTGCAGCATTCAAGCAGGGCGCGACGCCGCTTGCGGTCAATCACCAGGGTCTGTTGGTCGCCAACACCATCTCGTTCAACCTGCCGCCGAACGTGTCGCTGAGCACGGCGGTCGGCAGCATCGAGGCGACCATGAACCGGATTGGGGTCCCGGCCACGATCCGCGGCACCTTCCAGGGTACCGCCAAGGCGTTCCAGGACTCGCTGAGCAACCAGCCGTTCCTGATCCTGGCCGCGCTGGTGGCGATCTACATCGTGCTGGGCGTGCTCTACGAGAGCTACATCCATCCGCTGACCATCTTGTCCACATTGCCCTCGGCGGGTGTGGGCGCCTTGCTGGCGCTGATGGCATTCAAGACCGAGTTCAGTATCATGGCGCTGATCGGCGTCATCCTGCTGATCGGCATTGTGAAGAAGAACGCCATCATGATGATCGACTTTGCGCTGGAGGCGGAACGCAGGCGCGGGCTGGAGCCGCTCGAGGCGATCCGGGAGGCCTGCCTGCTGCGCTTCCGCCCCATCATGATGACGACGATGGCCGCGCTGCTCGGGGCGGTGCCGCTGGCGATCGGCATGGGCGACGGCGGCGAGCTGCGGCAGCCGCTCGGCATCGCCATCGTCGGTGGCCTGATCCTGAGCCAGGTCCTCACGCTCTACACGACGCCGGTTATCTACCTCTATCTCGACCGGTTCCGCCTGTGGGCCCAGCGCGCGCGCCGTGGCGGCGCGATGCGGACGCCGGGCTCCTCACTTCAACCGGGCGAGTAAATGCCGACAGGTACAGCGTTGCGAAATCTTCAGTTGATGCGCAAGCCGATCCGGTTTCTGCGCGTGGCGGCGTTCGGCGGCCTCAGCCTCGGTCTGTCCGGCTGTATTCCCGGGGCGGAGAAGCCGGAGCTCAGCCTCGAAGTGCCGGCGAGCTACAAGACTGCGGCCAAAGGCGATGCCGACGCGGCTGTTCCGGCGCTCGCCTGGTGGCGCGGCTTCCGCTCGCCCGAGCTGACCGGGCTGATGGAGTCCGCGCAGCTCTACAATCTCGACATCGCGGTGGCGATCGCCCAGATCGTGCAGGCCGACGCCCAGGTCGGCGTGTCCGGCGCCGCGCTGCTGCCGTCCATCTCCGGATCGGCGAATGCCGAGCGTCAGCGCGTGGCAACGGGATCCAGTTCGTCGTTCGGCACCAGCGGCACCTTCTCGCAGTACAGCCTGGGGCTGAGCGCAAGCTACATCGTCGATTTCTGGGGCAAGAACCGCGCGACGCTGTCGGCCTCCGAGGAGAGCGCGACCGTCGCGCGCTACAATCGCGAGGTGGTCGCGCTGACCACGATGGCGACGGTCGCCAACACCTATTTCCAGCTGCTGGCGGCGCAGGACCAGATCAAGGTCACCCGCCGCAACCTCGCGGCGGCCGAGCGCATCCTTGCGCTGATCAAGTCGCAATTTGCGGGCGGCACCGCTTCGCAGCTGGATCTGTCGCAGCAGGAGGCGCTGGTCGCCACGCAGCGCGCGGCGATCCCGCCGCTCGAGGTAACGGTCGGGCAGAACACCGCGGCGCTCGCCGTGCTGGTGGCGCGCGCGCCGGCCGATTTCAAGGTGCGCGGCGGGTCCACCACGCAGATCGCGGTGCCGCGCGTCACGCCGGGACTGCCGTCGGAATTGCTCTACCAGCGGCCTGACGTCCGCGAGGCCGAGGCGCAGCTGGCGTCGTCCAATTTCAGCGTCGACGCGGCGCGCGCGGCATTCTTTCCGCAGATCCAGCTGACCGGCACTACCGGCTTCCAGAGCGCGGCGCTCGCCGCGCTGTTCGCTCCCGGCGCCTGGTACTACACGCTCGCCGCCGGGCTGACCCAGCCGCTGTTCGACGGCTTCCTGCTGGAGAGCCAGCTCAAGCTCGCCAAGGGGCAGCAGCTGCAAAACCTGCAGGCCTATCGCAAGGCGGTGCTGTCGGCCTTCGCCGATGTCGAGAAGGCGCTGATCGCGTTGCAGAAGTACACATTGCAGGAGCGCCTGCAGTCCGACGTCGTCGCCGCCTCGCGCAAGGCGTTCGAGGTCGCCGAGACGCAGCTGCGCGGCGGCACGGTCAACCTGATCACGGTGCTGCAGGCGCAGCAGACGCTGTTCACCGCCGAGAACAATCTGGTCACGGTCAGGCTCAACAAGCTGCTCGCGGCGAGCAGCCTGTTCCAGGCGCTCGGCGGCGGCTGGACGCCCGCCGGTACGCTGGCGGCGGCAGTGCCATGAGGTCAGCCATGCAGCGTTTCGCGACACTCCTCGTTGCCCTCGTCATCGGGCTCGGCGCATCGACCGGCGCGTCCCGCGCGCAGCAGCGGCCATCGAACAGCGTTCCGCTCGCCTTCGGCATGAGCGCCGACCAGGCCAGCCGGTCGCTCGGCGTTCCCCTGAATTACGTGCGCGGCACGCCGGGCAATGAATTGTTCGTCGCGCTGCCCAATGTCAGGGGCAGCGTGCTGTCGAGGCGCAGCGACGGGCTCTATCTGCAATTCGGCAAGGGACGCCTGATCGCCTGGAAGGGCGACTGGGGCACCCTTCCGCAATGAGGGTTCTGGCCATGATCGCCATGAGAGGATTGATCGCCTGCGCCGCCATCGCGCTCAGCGTAGCCGCGGCATCGGCCCAGCAGCGGCCGTTGCGCTACGGCAGCGCCGGCGGCGCGTATTTCGACGGCAGGGACAACGACCGGGATTTTCGCAGCAACGGCTATTTCCCCGGCAATTTCGCGGCCGATCCCTTCAGCGCGGGGTTCGGTGCGGCCGGCCTGTTCGGCTCGACGCCGTGGCATTCCGCGCGACCCTATCCGTCGCAGGTTGTGTTTGGCGCGCCGTGCCAGGACTGCCGTCCGCACCGCGCACGCCGGCACCGCGGCAGGCACGAGTGAGGCGCTTCGCAAAGGCTTGATGCCTCTAGGCCTTGCGCAAGAGCTCGTCGATGATGCGCAGCTTCATCCAGCCGGCCTTGTCGATGATTTCGTTGCGCAAGGTGTCCTTTTCCATCTCGTATTGTTCGTGCGAGATATCCCGGCCACCGGTCGTGGTGATTCCGTACGTCTCGAGCAGAGCGTTGTGCCGCGCCTTCCACGTGATCACATGCTCGGTCATGACTTGCGTCACGGATGGAAGGAAGCCGGGATGGCCTGCGAGGCCGCATGACGCCGTGGTCTGCGGGTCTTCTGCCAGCATGATCACGTTCCACTCGTCGTAGCCGATCAGCCCCATCTGCGCGTAGAGAAACGCGCCATGCGGTCCATCCCAGATCTTCTGGTCGATGACCAGGAACGGCACCGCGTGGCAGTGGCCGTGCCGCGCCGTCATGTCGCGGTTGAAGGTCTCGGTGCGGTCTTGCAATCGCTTGTTGGCCGCCGCGAACACGGCAAGGCGATTGTCTGCCGTCGGCACGATGCTGGCTTCGTCAGCAGGCGCGAAGCCTGCATCGCGCAGCATCGACCCGATCAGCGGGTGATCCCACTGCTGCTTGTGAAAAGCCGGCGTCGCGCCCTCGGCGCCCGGCGCCGGACGCACGGTCTCCTTGAGCTCGCCCGAGTTTGTCTCTTGGGTCGTCTCTTGCTTCTTTCCAAAAATTGGCCTGCGCCCGAACATCGCGTGCCGCTCCTGCCAAGCAGTCGGCACAAGCATCGCAAGGGACGCCCAGAACTTCCTTAATCGGTCAGGCTTGGCGCGCCGCGATTCATCAACAGCATGACGCAGTCGTTAACACGAACCGGACAAATCAATCGAATTTGCTGAAATTGGCGGCATTAGCTGGCGGCGGCGCTTGTCGATTTGTCGAGCGCCGGGCTGACGCGGGCGAACCGCACCACGAAGCGGGTGCCCTTGTGGCCGGGGTCGCGCTCGACGCTGGCATCGAGCTTGGCTGCCATCGCGCTGACGATCCGCTGGCCCATGCCGGTGCCGCGCGGATCGGCCGTGTCGGAAAAGCCGACCCCGTCGTCGCTGATCGCGAGCTGCAGATCGTCGCCTTGCGGCTTCAGCTCGACATGGATCGGGCCGGCGCCGTCGGGATAGGCGTATTTCACGGCGTTCATCACCAGCTCGTTGACGATGATGCCAATCGCGACTGCGCGGTCGGGATCGATCTCGATCGGGTCGGCCTTCAAGGTCAGCCGCGACATCTTGTTGCCTTCGGCCGATCGCCGGAGATCCTCGAGCAGTGCCTCGAGATACTGGTTGAGCATCACCGTCTTGAAGTCGTGCGAGGTGTAGAGGCGGCGGTGCACCTGTGCGACGGCCGCGACGCGCCCCATCGCGTTGGTGAGCGCGGCCTTCACATCCTGCTGGCTCGCGGAGTTGGCCTGCAGATGCAGCAACGAGGCGATGATCTGCAGCGAATTGCCGACGCGATGGTTGACCTCGCGGAGCAGAACCTCACGCTCCGCGGCGAGCGCGGCATAGCGGTCGCGCGAGGCGTGCACCTCGGCCTCGGCTTCGTCGCGCGCCTTCTGGAGCGCGGCCTGCCGGATCGCGCCGTTCACCGCGACCTGGAGCAGGGGAATGAATTCGCCCCTGACGTCCTTGACCAGATAGTCCGCCGCGCCGGCCTTCAGTGCGGTGACGGCGATCGCCGAATCCTGCGACGCGGTGACGAACACCACCGGCGGAGCGTCCGGTATCTTGAGGATCTGCTCCAGCGTCTCCAACCCGTCGAGGCCGGGCATATACTGATCGAGCGCGACGACGTCGATGCCGCCCTGGGCGAGCCGATCGAGGCCTTCCTGGCCGCTTGCGGCGTGCACGACCTTGTAGCCTGCGCGCGTCAGCCCGCGTTCGACGAGGCGCGCCAGCGCCGCGTCGTCGTCGATGTAGAGCAGTGTCGGCGTTGCGCTGGTCATACGGCAGCCGGCGGCACCTGAATCACGGAAAAGAACAGGCCAAGCTGACGAATGGCGTTGGCGAAGCTTTCGTAGTTCACCGGCTTGGTGATGTAGACGTTGCAACCCAGCTCGTAGCAACGCTTGATCTCCTGGGAGTCGTCGGTCGTGGTCAGCACGACCACCGGCGTCGACTTGAGATATTTGTTCTCCTTGACCCGCCTCAGAATATCGATGCCGGTCATGTCGGGCAGATTGAGATCGAGCAGGATCAGCAGGGCCTGGCCCTTGCGCTCGACGGCGCTGCCATCCTTGCCGAACAGGTAGTTGACCGCCTCTGTACCGTTGGTGAACGGGATGATCTCATTGTTGACACCCGAGCGCCGGATATTCCGCTCAATCAGGCGGGCATGGCCCTCGTCGTCTTCGATCATGATGATGGTGACTGGATCACTCATGTCACTTTGTCCCGGTTCTTGCCTGACCAATTGATAGGCAGCGTGATCGTGAAGGTGCTGCCGTTGTGAAGTTCCGATGCTACCGACATGGTGCCGCCCAGTCTGCGCACAAGTGCGCGGACATGGGCAAGCCCGATGCCCTGACCGGGCTTGTCCTGGGTTCCGGCCCGACGGAACAAATCGAAGATGCGCTGGTGGTCCTTCGGATCGATGCCGCGGCCGTTGTCGGTGACCTCGAAGATCGCGAAGCCGAGCTTGGTGCGGCCCTCGATCGAAATCTCGCCGGGAACGCCGTTCCTGAGGTACTTGAGGGCGTTGTCGATCAGATTGGAGAAGATCTGCTCCAGCGCGAGGCGGTCGCTGACGATATTGGGCAGCGCGCCGACCTCGACGGTCGCGTTGGCCTCGACGGCCTGGTGAGCCATCGTCTTGACGATGCCGTCGATCAGCTCGTGCAGATCGATGCGTTCGGGCTTGAACTCGCGGCGGCCCTCGCGGGTGAGATTGAGGATCGCACTGATCAGGCGATCCATCTTGGCGATCGACGATTTGATGAAGCCGAGCGATTCATTGAAGTCGTCGGATAGCTGCTTGTCGGAGCCTTCGAGCTCTGGCTCGGCCACATCGGTCGCGTCTTCCGGCATCGCCGGCGCCAGCGAGGCGGCGCGATTGAGCGTGGCGATCCGCTTGAAGATGTCGCCGCGCAGTTCCTCGAGCTCGCTGGTGAAGCCCATGATGTTGACGAGCGGCGAGCGCAGATCGTGGCTGACGATATAGGCGAAGCGCTGGATTTCCTCGTTGGCCTCGCGCAGGTCGGAGGTGCGCTCGTCAACGATGGTTTCGAGATTGACGTTGCTGTCGCGCAACCTGGCCTCGGCCTCGTCGCGCGCCCGCGACGATTGCCGCAGCAGCACCACCGAGAGAGCGGCGAGCGCCAGCACCATGCAGGAGCCGGCGATCGTGACGGAGGAGGCCAGCACCTGGGTCTTGTCCGCCGTCGCGGTGCGCAGCACCAGCAGACGATCCTCCTCGGTGCGGATGTCGCGGGCGATCCGGACGATCGCCTCGACCGCATCGGTCGATGTGGTCTTGCGCAGGACGTCGATGCTGGTCGCCGTGTCGTTGTTCTTGACGCGCTCGATGCTGAGCGCGAACTCGGCCAGCCGTTGCTCGACGGCGGCCTTGAGCTTCGCGGCATTGGCAACCTGCGCCGGATTATCCACGGTCATCATCTGGAGATGGTTGAGCGCGGCCGGGACTCCCGCTGCCGCGGACTGGTACTCGGACAGGTATTGTGGTGCTGATGTCAGCAGATATGCCCTGGTCGCGCTTTCGGCGCGCCTGATGTCGAGCAGCAGGTTGGCAATCTGGCTGTCGGTCTCGACGGTGTGAATCACCCAGGCGTTGTCCTCGCGCGCCTTGTTGACCAGCAGGACGGACGCCACGCTGACCGCGACCAGCACGAAAAATCCCGCCGACAGCAGGAGGATCTGTAACGTCGACCGGCGTCGTGAAACGACCGTCACGACGATCTCGCTATGGGAGTGGGATTCAACGCGTCCCCGTGGAAAGCCAATAATCCTATAGTACGTCTGAGGAAGGGCTGGGTTCCACGGAGTTCCGAACTATTTTGCGGCGTCGGACGGCTGACCGGCGAGGTACTGCTCCAGCCAGTGAATGTGGTAGTCGCCCTCGATGATGTCGGGCTCGCGCACCAGCGCGCGGAACAGCGGCAGCGTCGTCTCGATCCCGTCGACCACCATCTCGTCCAGCGCCCGGCGCAGCCGCATCAGGCACTCGCCGCGGGTCTTGCCGTGCACGATCAGCTTGCCGACCAGCGAGTCGTAATAGGGCGGGATCACATAGCCCTGATATACGGCGGAATCGATCCGCACGCCGAGGCCGCCGGGCGGATGGAATTGCGTGATGCGTCCGGGCGAGGGACGGAAGGTCTGCGGGTTCTCCGCATTGATGCGACACTCGATGGCGTGGCCGATGATCGCGATGTCGTCCTGCTTGGCCGGAAGGTCGCCGCCGGCGGCGATCCGGATCTGCTCCAGCACGAGATCGATATCGGTGATGCTTTCGGTGACGGGATGCTCGACCTGGATGCGCGTGTTCATTTCGATGAAATAGAACTCGCCGTCCTCGTAGAGGAATTCGATGGTGCCGACGCCGAGATATTTCATGTCCCGCATCGCCTTGGCGCAGGTCTCGCCGATCCTGGCGCGCGCCGCCGCCGCGAGCACGGGCGAGGGGCCTTCCTCCCAGACCTTCTGGTGACGGCGTTGCAGCGAGCAGTCGCGCTCGCCGAGATGGATGGCGCCGCCGCGGCCGTCGCCGAGAATCTGGATCTCGATGTGGCGCGGCTTCTGCAGGTATTTCTCCAGGTAGACCGAGGCGTCGCCGAACGCCGACTTGGCCTCGTTGGCCGCGGTCGAGAGCGCGAGCGCGAGGTCAGCCTCGGTATGGGCGACCTTCATGCCGCGGCCGCCGCCGCCGGCCGCCGCCTTGACCAGCACCGGGAATCCGATGTCTCTGCCGATCGCGAGCGCGTCGGCCTCCGAGGTCACCGCGCCGTCCGAGCCGGGCACCACGGGAATGCCGAGGCGCCTGGCGGTCTTCTTGGCTTCGATCTTGTCGCCCATCAGGCGGATGTGCTCGGCCTTCGGTCCGATGAAGCCCAGATTGTGGTCGGCGAGGATCTCGGCGAAGCGCGCGTTCTCAGACAGGAAGCCGTAGCCGGGATGCACGGCGTCGGCGCCGGTGATCTCGCAGGCCGCGAGCAGCGCCGGCACGTTGAGATAGGAATCCTTCGACGGCGGCGGGCCAATGCACACGCTCTCGTCGGCGAGCCGCACATGCATGGCGTCGGCGTCGGCGGTGGAATGCACCGCGACGGTCGAGATGCCGAGCTCCTTGCAGGCGCGCAGCACGCGAAGCGCGATCTCGCCGCGATTGGCTATGAGGATCTTGTCGAACATCGCAGCGCCTGGTGTTGACGGAAGCTATTCAATGATGACGAGCGGCTCGCCGAATTCGACCGGCTGGCCGTCCTCGACGAGAATCTGCGTCACGGTGCCCGCGCGCGGCGACGGGATCTGGTTCATCGTCTTCATCGCCTCGATGATCAGAAGCGTCTGGCCGGCGGAGACCTTGGTGCCGACTTCAATGAACGGCTTGGCGCCCGGCTCGGGCGCCCAATAGGCGGTGCCGACCATCGGCGACGGCACGGCGCCCGGGTGCTTGGCGAGATCGGTCGCAGCCGCAGCCACCGGGACGGCAATGGCGGCCGGTGCGGCAACGCCCGCCACGGAGGCGGCGGGCACCGAGGCCGCGATGCTGATGTTGCGCGCGACGCGGACACGCAGGCCGGCACGCTCGATCTCGATCTCGGTCAGATTGGTTTCCGCAAGCAGCAGCGCGAGTTCGCGAATGAGGGCGCTGTCGTCGCTCTTGGAGTCGTTCTTTTTTGCGGTTGATTTGTCGTCTGGCTGGCGCGCCATGCTCTGTGATCCAAAATCTTTGTCTGGTGACGGGGAACGTCAGGATTGACGATTAAGTCTTTGGCTTGGCGTCGATCTTGACGCCGATCCTGGTGGCGAGGCCGATGATCGCAAGCCGGTAGCCGTCGATGCCGAAGCCGCAAAGTGACGCGAAGGCGGCTTTAGCAGTGAACGAGTGGTGTCGGAAGCTTTCGCGGGCGTGGATGTTGCTGACGTGAACTTCGACCGCGGGGATCTTGACCGCGATCAGCGCGTCATGCAGCGCGATCGAGGTATGAGAGTAGCCACCGGCGTTGATGATGATGCCGACCGCCTTCTTGGCGTGGGCCTCATGGATGAAGTCGATCAGTTCGCCCTCGCGGTTGGACTGCCGGCAGTCGGCGCTCAGCCCGAACTGGCGCGCGGTGTCCGCGCACAGCTTCTCGACATCGGTGAGGGTGGCATGGCCGTAGGTCTCCGGCTCGCGCGTCCCCAACAGATTGAGGTTCGGGCCGTTCAGCACATAGATCGTTCCGGCAGCAGCCATTCCAGAGTTTCCTGCCAAGAGTTCCGGCCAAAGGTTCCGAGAGGGGGTCCGACAAGGGGTGGAGTGGGCCGGGTTATAGGTAACAACCGGCCGAAGGGGAAGTCTTTAGGTGAAATCAGAACGTCTTCAACAACTTCCTCCACCCTGTTAGATGACTGTCCTAACCTGCGGAAAATGCTGATTAACCAAATCTCGCGGAAGCTGCCCTTGGCGGGCGCTCCGGCCCGCCATCCACTGCGTGATGCGGGGTGCGGCCGAAAGCAAGACCCCGCCCCGAAGGGGGCGGGGTCGAGATGAAGGCGAGGGCCCGTTTGGGCGCCCTCGCACCGAGGCCGGTTTAGCCCTCGATGATGTAGACGATCTCATGAGTCTCAGGCTGCACGATCACGTAGCGGCCCTTGACCAGGATGAACTGATAGCCGCGCCACTGCGGGTAGATCGTCACGACCCGCTCCGGCACCGGGTAGAAGTGAACGTCAGCCGGAACGCGGGTGCCGACCGACACGTTAAAGTTGACGTTGGTGGCTTCGGTCACGTGCTCCGACTTGATCGCGGTCGTGATCTGGCTGCGCTTCTCGGCCGGCGGAGCCGCGGTGGCCGACGTTGCCGCGTTACCGGTCGTGGTCTGCGTGCGGCTCGTGTCGTTGGTCTGCGCGCGGTTGGGGTCGGCCGGGCTCTTGGTCTGAGCGTTCTGGTTGGTCGTGGCACCGGCACCGCTCTTGTCGCGGCCCTCGGCGTTCATCTTGCCGCTCTTGTCACGCTCCTCGGCTTTCATGTTGCCGCTCTTGTCGCGACCTTCGGCCTTCATGTCCTTCGAGCCCTCCTTGGAGCCCTTGGTCGCTTCGTTCTCCGAGCTCATGCCCTTCGACTTTTGGGTACTGTCCTGCGCGCCCTTGGTGGCCGTGCCGGACTTGTCGGACTCCGCACCCTTGGTGCTCGACTCACCGGTCGTCGAATGCTCGGAACCCTTCATGCCGCTCTTGTCATGCTGCATGGTGCCCGAGGACGCACCGCCGGACGGTGCAGACTGCTGCGTGGTCGCACCACCACCGGCCCCGGTTTCCTTGTTGGCGCCGCCGGCGCCCTGTGCGTTCGCGAAACCGGTGCCGGCGATCAAAGCCGCCGCCGCGACCGAAATCAGAAAGCGGTTAGACATCGCAATTCCTCCTCGTTTTTCAGCATTGCCCGCGCCGACAACGGGAGAGCATGTGCGATGTTCCTGTTGATTTGCGGTTCCTTGCGGTTTGTTCTTGAGGTGAATGCGCGATGAACGCGCGAGATGAATGCGCGGCTGCTTCAACCGCAGGCCCAGTCGAACTCCGCGCCCGCATGATCGAGCTGGCCGTTGCCGCCGCCGAAATGCTCTTCGATCTCGAGATTAGGTCGCGCTATATTTTCGGCTTCGCGCGACTTGCGTCGTTGGTGACGGCCCTTGGTTGCGACCCGCGCGGAATCGGTTCGGGTGGCGGCAACAAAAAATCCGGCTGCATCGCAGCCGGATCTTGTACGCGATGAGCGCTGTCGGAGCGGCGATCAGCAGGTCGCCTTGCCGCAGCGGGCGATGCCGATCTTTTCCTTGAGGTTGTCGACGCCGACGGCGCCGATCACGACCTGCTTGCCGATCACGTAGCTCGGTGTGCCGTTCATGCCCATGGATTCGGCGAGGCGGAAGTTCTCCTCGATGGTGGCCTTCACCTCGGGGCTCGCCATATCCTTCTCGAGTTTCGCCATGTCGAGACCGACCTCCTTGGCGACCGCCAGCGCGCGCGCCTTGTCGGCGGCGCCGCGGCCGCCGAGCAGCTTCTGGTGGAAATCGAGATACTTCTTGCCGGTCGGATCCTGCATGCGCACGGCGACCGCGACCTGCGCGGCCTCGACCGAGCCTTGGCTCAGCACCGGGAATTCCTTCAGCACGACCTTCAGCTTCGAATCCGCCTTCATCAAATCGAGCATGTCGGACATCGCGCGCTTGCAGTAGCCGCAATTGTAATCGAAGAACTCGACGAAGGTGACGTCGCCGTCCTTGTTGCCGAGCATGACGCCGCGCGGCGAATTGAAGATGGTGTCGGCGTTCTTGGCGACGCTCTGCTCATGCTTCTCGGCTTCGGCGGCGGCCTGCCGCTTGCTCAGCTCGTTCATCGCCTCTTCGAGCACCTCCGGGTGCGCGATCAGATAGTTGCGCACGATGGTCTCGATGTCGCCGCGCTGGGTGTCGGTAAAGCTCTGCGCGGACGCCGGAAGCGGCGCGGCGCAAACGCCGAGCGCGAGCAGGGCAGGGGCAAGAAAACGAAGCGCTGGCATGACAAAATCCTTGTTCGCGGTGGCCCAAAAATACGGCGGAGCCGTGAGCCGGTTTCGGTGATCGTTGTATGGAACTACGGTTTATTTCTAGTTGTTTTTCTGACCCGGCATGGGCTTGGCACTCACAATGTCGTCAGCTTTGACCCAGCCGGGCGTGCCGATCGCGAACCGCGTCTTGGCGCGTGACGCAAGATCGCGGGCGGTCTTGGTGTCGCCGCGGAGATAGGCGGCCTGCGCCGAGGCGAGGTCGGCCTGGGCATAGTCGCCCTTGCGGCCATAGGCCATCGCGAGCTGGGTATAGCCGAGCGGCGCCTCGGGCTCGCGCGCCACCGAGGCACGCAGCATGTTGATCGCCTCGTCGGTGTAGGCCTTGTTGTCCGAGGCGACCAGCGCCTGGCCGAGCAGCATCTCGATCAACGGCGAATTGCTGGAGAGCTGCACTGCGCGGCGCAGCGGCGCGATGGCTTCGGCCGGCCGGCCGCCTTCGAGCAGCGCCTGGCCGCGCAATTCATGGAAATAGGGATTGTTGGGCTGCACCTGGATCAAGCCGTCGATCTGCGCGATCGCCGAGCGCAGATCGCCGTGCAGATAGGTCGTGATCGCGCGTGCATAGCGCGCCGGCAGGCTGGTGTTGGACAGCGGATAGCGGCGGTAGACCGTGTCCTGCCGCTCCATGAAGCCCGAGATCTTGGCGCGCATCATGTCGTGGCGCAGCTGCAGCGCCGGATCGTCCTTCTTGTCCCAATAGGGGCTGGAGCGCGCCAGTTCCTGCAGCGCGGAGACGCGATCGACCGGCATCGGATGCGACTGCAGATAAGGGTCAGCCCCGCGCGAGGCGAACAGGCTCTCGTCGGTGAAGCGCTTGAACGTCTCGTACATGCCCTTGGCGGATTGTCCGGTCGCATTCAGGAACTTGACGCCGGCGCGGTCGGCGTTCTCTTCCTGCTGGCGTTGATAGGACAATAGCGTGCGCTGAATGACCGCTTGCGGCGCCGAGATCGCCGCGGCGCCGGCGCTGGAGAGACCATTGCCGCCGCCGCGGCCGCCCGCACCCGCGGCCAGCGCGCCGACGCCGAGCAGCATCGCGATGATCATCTGGGTCTGGGCTTGCGCCAGCTGCTCGCGCATCTTGGCGAGATGGCCGCCGGCGAGGTGGCCGGTCTCGTGCGCCAGCACGCCGATGATCTGGTTCGGCGTCTCCGATTGCAGCAGCGCGCCGTAATTGACGAAGATGCGCCGGCCGTCGGCGACGAAGGCGTTGAACGAGCCGTCGTTGATGATCACGATCTGGATGTTCTGCTTCTCCAGACCGGCGGCGCGCAGGATCGGCCTTGTGTATTCGCGCAACAGCTGCTCGGACTCGGTGTCGCGCAGCACCGGCGGGCCTTTTTGCTGGGCTCGCGCAGGGACCACGGGGCCGACCGCGAGCGCAACCGCGGTCATGAGCGCGGTGAGATTGAAGGTCCTGGTGCGAAGCGCGAGGCGGAACAGCATGGGCGATCTATCGGCGATGACTGGCCGCGCCGGCGCGAGTCCGGGGGCCGGGCCCGACCGGATTTGGCGCGTGGCGCAGTCTGTTGTTTTTGCAGTTCTTCTTCACGCGAACCGGGTATTCACTTTGCCTGAAAGCGTTATAAGGAGCCACCGAATGCGGCCAGTCTGGGGCGGCAGCCGGTAACGGGAACCCGAATTCGGCAGCGGCCGTGCAATAGCAGAAATCCATGCGTGAAGCGACACCGAGAGACCGTGTAGGCAGCCTGTTGACAGCGTCCGGACGGAGCGATGTTCCGCCGTTCATGGTGATGGACGTGATGGCGGCGGCCGCGCGAATCGAAGCCGCCGGCGGCCATGTCATCCATATGGAGGTGGGGCAGCCTGCCGCAGGCGCGCCGAAGCCGGCGATCGCGGCCGCGCAGGCCGCGCTTGCGGACGGGCGGATCGACTACACCTCGGCACTCGGCATTCCCTCGCTGCGCGCACGCATCGCCCGGCACTACAGCGACACGTATGGTTGCGCGGTAGACGCTGAGCGCATCATCGTCACGACCGGCTCGTCGGGTGGATTCATCCTGGCGTTTCTTGCGATGTTCGAGCCGGGCGACCGGGTCGCCGTGACCGTGCCGGGCTATCCGCCGTACCGGCATATCCTGACCGCGCTGGGCTGCGAGCCGGTGCTGATCGAAACCTCCGGCGACACCCGCCATGCCCTGACCGGCGAGGCGCTGCTCGCCGCCCATCGCAAGGCGCCGCTGAAGGGCGTGCTGGTCGGCAGCCCCGCCAACCCGACCGGCACCATGATGTCGCGCGAGGCGCTGTCGACCCTGATGGCGGCCGCCGACAGCGCAGGCATCCGCTTCATCTCCGACGAGATCTATCACGGGCTCGACTATGCGTTTCCTGCGGTGACGGCCGCAGAGCTGTCGCCGAACGCGCTCGTGATCAACTCGTTCTCGAAGTACTTCTGCATGACCGGCTGGCGTGTCGGCTGGATGGTGGTGCCCGACGTGCTGGTGCGGCCGATCGAGCGGCTGCAGCAGAACCTGTCGATCTCGGTGCCGACCCTGTCGCAGATCGCGGCCGAAGCGGCGTTCGAAGGCCGCGAGGAGATGGAGGCGATCAAGCGCGGCTATCAGGAGAACCGCCGCATCCTGATCGAAGGGCTGCCGAAGGCCGGCCTGACCAAATTCCTTCCCGCTGACGGCGCGTTCTACCTCTATGCCGACGTCTCCGACTTCACCTCCGACAGCTTCGCCTTCGCCAGCGAGATGCTCGAGAAGGCGCATGTCGCGGCGACCCCCGGCGTCGATTTCGATCCGATCCACGGCCGCGCCTTCATCCGTTTTTCCTATGCACGCTCGGCCGCGGAGATGCAGGAAGCAGTTGCACGGATCGCGCATTGGCTTAAATAGCCCGCGAACTCCAGGAGCCTTCAAACTCCAAGAGCCATCAAGAGCCTTCCGGCGTTCGCTTTGCCTTTCGGATCGGTTTCGCAGCGCAGTGCCGTGGTTTCGCCGGCACTGTGGCGGGCGGATCATCGCGGATAAGCGGCAGGGCCCACACAGTTCCATTTGACTTGAACCGCCAAGTTGATCTTGGCTGTTTCCGCCATTTCTGAGGGGGAGTGACACATGGCAACGGCAACCGTTGTCACGGCTGCGCCGGCGAGCGCCGGCAGCAAGCCGTGGTATAAAGTTCTCTATGTCCAGGTCCTGATCGCGATCGTGCTCGGCGCATTGGTCGGCTGGTTGTGGCCGGGCCTTGCCACCAACGAGTGGATCAAGGCGCTCGGTGACGGCTTCATCAAGCTGATCAAGATGGTGATCGCGCCGATCATCTTCTGCACCGTGGTATCGGGCATCGCCCATATACAAGATGCCAAGAAGGTCGGCCGCATCGGTGTCAAGGCGCTGGTGTATTTCGAGGTCGTCTCGACCTTCGCGCTGGTGATCGGATTGCTCGTCGGCAATCTGGTCAGGCCCGGTGCCGGCTTCGGCAATGCGGCGGCGAACGCGCAGGCGGTTGCCGGCTATGCCAAGCAGGCGGAGGCGCAGAAGAGCGTCGACTTCGTGCTGCACATCATTCCGGACACCGTGGTCGGTGCATTCGCGCAGGGCGAGATCCTGCAGGTGCTGCTGTTCTCGGTGCTGTTCGGCTTCGCGATCATGGGCCTCGGCGAGCGCGGCCACACCATCCGCTCGTTCATCGACGACGCCGCGCACGCCGTGTTCGGCGTCATCTCGATCGTGATGCGGGCGGCGCCGATCGGCGCGTTCGGCGCGATGGCCTTCACCATCGGCAAGTTCGGCACCGGCGCGATCCTCAACCTGATGGGGCTGATCGCGACATTCTATCTGACCGCCGCGCTGTTCGTGTTCGTGGTGCTCGGCATCATCGCGCGGATCGCGGGGTTCTCGATCTTCAAGTTCCTGGCCTACATCAAGGACGAGCTATTGATCGTGCTCGGCACCTCGTCCTCCGAGAGCGCGCTGCCGTCATTGATGGAGAAGCTCGAACGGCTCGGCTGCTCGAAATCGGTGGTCGGCCTCGTGGTGCCCACGGGCTATTCGTTCAACCTCGACGGCACCAACATCTACATGACGCTGGCGACCCTGTTCATCGCACAGGCGCTGGGTTTCGATCTCACCTTCAGCCAGCAGATCACCATCCTGATCGTGGCGATGCTGACCTCGAAGGGCGCCTCCGGCATCACCGGCGCCGGCTTCATCACCTTGGCGGCGACGCTTGCGGTGGTCGATCCGCGGCTGGTGCCGGGCATGGCGATCGTGCTCGGCATCGACAAGTTCATGAGCGAGTGCCGCGCGCTGACCAATCTGTGCGGCAACGGCGTGGCTTGCGTGATCGTCGCCTGGTGGGAGGGTGAGCTCGACCGCGACAAGCTCAATGCCAATCTCGCCAAACAGGTCGACCCAACCGACATGGAGACCGCGTTGACGACGGACTAGTTCTCCTTAGTTAGAACCGGTCCAGCCGATACGGCGAGGTGTCCACCGCGGATGCCTCGCCGTTCATCGTTTCGGCCAGCACCCGCGCGGTCGCGGGGCCGAGCGTGAAGCCCTGATGGCCGTGGCCGAAATTCACCCACAGCCCGCGATGCCGCGGCACCGGCCCGAGCACCGGCAGCATGTCGGTTGTGCAGGGGCGGGTGCCGAACCACGGTTCGGGCTCGACGCGGCTGCCGATCTCGATCAGCTCGCGCGCCGCCGCTTCGGCGTAGCCGAGCTGGATCGGCGTCGCCGGTGCGTCGGGACTGGTCAGCTCCGCGCCGGTGGTGATGCGGATGCCCTTGGCCATCGGCGCCATCGCGTAGCCATTTGCAGTGTCGACCAGCGGCAGGTCGAGCGAGCGGCCGCCCTGGTAGTGTATGTGGTAGCCGCGCTTGCGTACCAGCGGGATCCGGTAGCCGAACTTGCGCAGCAATTGCGGTGACCACGGGCCGAGCGTGACCACGACGTGGGCGGCATCGATCCGGCCGCCACTGGTGTCGACCGACCAGCCGGACGTCGTCTGCGTCAGCGTCTGCGCATCGCCGCGCAGCAGCGTGCCGCCGAGACGTTCGAACAGTCCGGCATAGGCGGAAACAAGTCCGCCGGGGTCCGACACGGTCCAGGGCCCAAGCCAGTGAATGGCGCCGGGCAGGTCGTCGCGCAGCAACGGTTCCGCCTTGGCGAGCTCGCGGCCATCAAGCACGCGAAACGTCACGCCGAAGTCGCGCTGGTTCTCCTCGGCGATTGCAATGGCCTGCTCCAGCGCGGCCGGGTCGCGATGCAGCAGGCGATAGCCGGCGCGGCGGATCAGATTGTCGGCATGGGCGTCGCGGATCAGCGTGTCGTGCTCCGCGGTGGCGTAGGCGATCAGGCGCGCCCACGCGATGGTGGCTTCGCGGTGCCGCTCGGGCGTCGAGTTCCACCAATAGCGCAGCAGCGGGCCGGCATGCTGCGGCAGCGACGCCAGGCGGTAGCGCACGTCGTTGGTGCGCCCCATCGCGATCCGGGCGAGGATGGCGGGATCGCGCGGCATCGGGTAGGGCCGAACCGCCTCGCTCTGGATGATGCCGGCATTGCCGTAGCTGGTTTCGCGGCCCGGTTCCTTGCGGTCGACGAGCGTCACCGACCAGCCGCGGCGCTGCAGATGCAGCGCCGTGCTGACACCCACCATGCCGCCGCCAAGAACGATCGCGCTTTGCATTGGGATCCGTCTCCGTCAGGCTCCGTTGCGCCGGCATCTGACGAACGGATTGCCTGTTCAATAAAAACGCCCGGCGTGAGCCGGGCGTTTTGACTTGCAGGTGGTGCTAGTTGCCGCCGCCGAAGCGGCGCGACCACCAGCCCTTGCGGGCCGGAGCCTCGGCCGCAGCGGCCGGTGCCGGCTCTGGAGCAGCCGCGGCCGGCTCAGGGGCAGCTTCCTCCGCCGGGCTTTGAACCAGCGCCGCTGATGCCTCGGGCTGCGGGCTCGATGCGAAGTTGACCTTTTCGCGCACCGTCGAGCGGCGACGCTGGGCGCGGTCGCCTTCGGCAGTGTCCTCGGCGGCAGACGCCGCGGCGGTTTCGGGCTCGGGTGCCGCGACCGGCTCGACAGGCGCGACCTCGGTCGGCTGCCACTCCGGCGGCTCGGCGACCAGTTCGGGCTGCGCCAGCGAGGGAGCCGGCTCCGCATCATGGCTGTCGAAATCGGCGACTGCGTCGGAGGCCTCCGACGTCGCCGCCGGGCTCAACTCATCGGAGATCGATCCGGCGAGACCGTCATCCGGTCCGCCACTGCCGCGCCGGCGGCGGCCGCCACGCCGTCCGCGGCGCCGCGGACGGCGATCGCCATTGCCGGCCTGGTCGTCGCGGGCAGCGCCCTGCTGCTCGTCACCTTCGTCCTCATCGCCTTCGGCATCGGCGGCAGCAACCGCCTCGGTGCCTTCGGGCAGGACATGCATGAGATCGCCGTCCTCGCGCGGCTGCTGGGCGCCTTCACGAGCCTCGCTGCCGCCGCGGCCGCGACGCCGGCGGCGCCGCTTGCGGCGCTGACCGTCGCCTTCGCCCTCCGCGGAGCCCGATTCATCACCGGCCGCCCGCTCGTCGGCGAGACCCTCGGTCTCGTCGGTCTCGATCTCGGCCTCGTATTCGAACAGTTCTTCCTCGTCATCGGCCTCTTCGGCCTGAGCCGGCGCAGCGGCAGCCTGCGCAGCGAGCAGCGCCTTGGCGGCTTCGAGCGTATGCACCTGCTCGCCGCGGTCGATGATGTAGGACTGCTGGCCGTGCACCGTGGCATCCGCGACGATCGACAGCGAAACCCGGAAGGAGTCTTCGAGGTCGCGCAGATGGCCGCGCTTGTGGTTGAGCACGTAGAGCGCGACGTCGGTGCGGGTGCGGACCACCAGATTGTGGGTCGCGCCCTTCATCAGGATTTCCTCGATGCCGCGCAACAGCTGCAGCGCCACCGACGAGACCGAACGGACGTGACCGCTTCCGCCGCATTGCGGGCAGGGCTCCGTCGAGCTTTCGAGCACGCTGGCGCGGATGCGCTGGCGCGACATTTCCAAGAGGCCGAAATGCGAGATGCGGCCGACCTGGATCCGCGCACGGTCCTGGCGCAGGCAGTCGGACAGCTTGCGCTCGACCGCGCGGTTGTTGCGCTTCTCGTCCATGTCGATGAAGTCGATGACGATCAGGCCGGCGAGGTCACGCAGGCGCAATTGGCGCGCGACTTCTTCCGCCGCTTCCAGATTGGTCTTGAGCGCGGTGTCCTCGATATGGTGCTCGCGCGTGGCGCGGCCGGAGTTGACGTCGATCGAGACCAGCGCCTCGGTCTGGTTGATCACGATGTAGCCGCCGGAGCGCAATTGCACGGTCGGCGAGAACATCGCGTCGAGCTGGCTTTCGACGCCCATGCGCGAGAACAGCGGCTGACCGTCGCGATACTGCTTCACCGCGCGCACATTGGCCGGCATCAGCATCTTCATAAAGTCGCGCGCTTCACGGTAGCCGGCTTCGCCGGCCACCTGGATCTCGTCGATCTCCTTGTTGTAGAGGTCGCGGAGCGAGCGCTTGATCAGCGAACCTTCCTCGTAGACCAGCGTCGGCGCCTGCGACTTCAGCGTCAGGTCGCGCACCGTTTCCCACATCCGGATCAGATATTCGAAGTCGCGCTTGATCTCCGGCTTGCTGCGGGAGGCGCCGGCGGTGCGCAGGATGATCCCCATGCCCTCGGGCACGTCGAGATCCTGCACCACTTCCTTCAGCCGCGAACGGTCCTGGGCGGAGGTGATCTTGCGGCTGATGCCGCCGCCGCGCGCGGTGTTGGGCATCAGCACGGCGTAGCGGCCGGCGAGCGACAGGTAGGTGGTCAGCGCGGCGCCCTTGTTGCCGCGCTCTTCCTTGACGACCTGCACCAGCATCACCTGCCGGCGCTTGATCACTTCCTGGATCTTGTACTGGCGGCGCGGACGGAACGGGCGCTCCGGAACCTCCTCGAGCACGTCGTCGCCGCCGACCGACTCGACGACGTCCTCTTCCTCGCCTTCCTCGCCGTCATCCTCTTCGTCATCTTCGCCGGCCTCGTCGCCAGGCCCGGTCTCGGGCGCGACCACCTCGGCGAGCGCGCCATATTCGGCGACCGCGTGCTCATCGGCGTGAAGCTCGTCGGAAGCCACATGCGGCGCGTCGTCGGCATGCGCGGCGTTTTCCTCGATCTGCTCCTCATGGGCGCGCTCGGGCTCATGATTGACCTCGACCGTCTCGACGGTCTCGGGCGCGGCCGACGCGGCGGAGGCTTCGACCACCGCAACGACGGGGTCGGAGGGGGCGTCGGCAACCGCCGCCTCGCTCACCTCGGGGGCGTGGTCGTGATGATGGGCATGATCGTGGTCGTGATGGTCGTCGTGACCATGATCGTGGTCGCCATGATCGTCGTGGTCATGATCATGGTGATGCTCATGGTCCTCGTGATGCGCATGATCATGCGCCTCATGCTCGTGGCCTTCGTGGGCGACCACGCCGTGATCGTGGTGCCCGGCATCATGTTCATGATGCTCGGCATCGACGGGATGTTCGTGGGCCTCGATGGTGGGCAGCGCCTGGGTGTCGTTCGCGCCCTCGATCACCTCGCTCTGGACGCGCTCGCCATGGCCGCGGCGACGGGCATTGCGATGGCGCGACCGGCGGCGATGGCCGCGGTTCTCGTGCTCTTCCTCGGCCTCGCGATGGGCGCGCTCGTCGGCCTCGATCAGCGCCTGACGGTCGGCGACCGGGATCTGGTAATAGTCGGGATGGATTTCGCTGAAGGCCAGGAAGCCATGCCGGTTGCCGCCATACTCGATGAAGGCGGCCTGCAGCGACGGCTCTACGCGCGTAACCTTGGCGAGATAAATGTTGCCGCGCAGCTGTTTGCGCTGGGCGGTCTCGAAATCAAACTCTTCGACGCGATTGCCACGGACCACGACGACCCGGGTCTCTTCCGGGTGGGTGGCATCGATCAACATCTTGTTGGGCATTTTGGAGCTCTTGACGGCGGCGTGCGCGGATCATGGCGCGCGCAAACTGCGCCGCCCGGTGACGCGACGGTCCACCTGATTCGGGGGTGAGGGGAAGGCCGAAACGCATCTCGCGGCGCAGCGCCGGACGGGAACTCACCGGGATGATGCGACGGGCGAAGTTTTCACCTCGCGTCAGCGCGATCATTCGGGGGATCCTGGTCGGCAATGCAGTCTGGCGCATTAAGCGTCGGCCCGTCTAAACATGTTGGCGGCGAAAAATACCGCCGTATCTTTTGCTGAAAGCCCCGTCTGGCGCCGAAGCGCCTGCCGGCCATCGCATATCGAGGCCCCAAGGGACCGGATAATCGGTTATGCCGTGTCTCAAACCGTCCCTCTGGCGAGGGAGTGTGCCTGGGACCGGACGCCGCTCGGGCTTGAATCCGCCACTCCGTGTCAGCCGCGCGCGGCGCTGGCTGGGGAGGGACCGGAAAAACACGGCGGGATCTTCGATCAGGAAGGTTCCACCGCTGCACCGGGAGGCTGAACGCGACACAACCGGGAGTACTAGCCGTCAGCACCCCGTACATACGTGGATTGACCGCCGCGTGCAAGGGAAGCGTCACGCCGCCGCAACACTCGGTTCTTTTCGCCGGAGCGTCATTAGGGGGCGATTAACCGTGTGGTTCTAATGCGGTAAGAAGCAGCTGGGAGGCTACGAATCGGGTGGCGAACCGCGCCAAACACCTTGTTTTTCTGGGATGCGGGCTATTTTGCGCCGCAACATCGGTGTTTGCCGTTGCCGGCGCCCCGAGCGCCGCTGAGGGCCCGCAGAACAGCCCGCCTGCGCCGGCCGCGAGCTCCCCGAATTTCCCGGTCGCATCCGGCGCCAGGCTCGCCGGCGACGCCAAGCAGACCCGATTCATCCTCGACCTCGACCGCAAGATCGAATTTCGCGCCTTCCCGCTGGCTGACCCCTACCGCGTCGTGGTCGATATCCCGCAGGTCGATTTTCAGCTCGCGGCCGGCACCGGCTCGGCGGGGCGGGGCCTGGTGAAGGCGTTCCGCTATGGCCTCGTGATGCCCGGCGGCTCGCGGATCGTGTTCGACCTCACCGGACCGGTGAAGATCGCCAATTCCTACGTGCTCGACGCCGCCAACGGCCAGCCGCCGCGGCTGGTGCTGGACTTCGAGGAGGTCGACCGCACCAGCTTCGTGCAGTCGCTGGCGCCCGCGAGCCGGCCCGAATCGAAACCGGCGATTTCCGAATCCACCACGGCGACCATTCCGGCCGTCACCTCGGCGGCGCTGCCGCCGGTCGCGGCCACCGACGCGCGCCCGCTGATCGTGATCGATCCCGGTCACGGCGGCATCGACAACGGCACGCAATCCGGCGACCAGACCGAGAAGAACCTGGTGCTCGGCTTTGGCCTTGCCCTGCGCGACCGGATCGAGAAGTCGGGCAAGTATCGGGTGGTCATGACGCGGTCCGACGACACCTTCATCCCGCTCAACGATCGGGTGAAGATCGCGCGCTCCCAGTCCGCGGCGCTGTTCGTCTCGATCCACGCCGACGCCCTGCCGCGCCGCGAGGGCGATGCCCAGGGCGCCACGATCTACACGGTGTCGGACAAGGCCTCCGACGCCGAGGCCGAACGGCTGGCGGAGGCGGAAAACAAGGCCGACGCCATCGGCGGGGTGAACCTGACCGACGAACCGACCGAGGTCGCCGACATCCTGATCGACCTCGCGCAGCGTGAAACCAAGACGTTTTCCAATCGCTTCGCCCGTCTTCTGATGGACGAGATGAAGACCACGGTGCGGATGCACAAGCATCCGCTCAAATCGGCCGGCTTCCGGGTGCTGAAGGCGCCCGACGTGCCGTCCGTGCTGGTCGAGATCGGCTACGTCTCCAACAAGGGGGACCTCGAGCACCTGGTCTCGGAGAGCTGGCGGAACAAGGCGGTCGGCTCGATGGTGCAGGCGATCGACACGTTCTTCGCCAAACGGCTGGCAACTGCCGGGTCGGCAAAGTGAAATCGGCTCGCTGAAAAGCCGGGGCCGTTGCGCCGAAGCCCTAGTTTGGCCACAGCCGCGACGGTATAGACAATGGACCGCAGGTCCGCAGAATCGACCATATTGTCCGGCGGCTCTTGTATACTCGCGTGCGCAAGGTGGCTCGCTGGCCAAAGCTTCGTTGTGTGAGGCTTTCGCACTTTTGGACAGGCGCTTCTGACGACTGAGCGCCGGAGGGTAGGAACGGAACGTCGATAATGCGCCTGCTCGTGCGGTTTATGGGTTTCTTGTTCGCCGCCGGAACCGTCGTGTTCCTGGTCGGTGTCGCCGCCGTCGCTGGCGCCATCTGGCATTTCTCCAAGGATCTGCCCGACTACTCGCAGCTGCAGGACTATGAGCCGCCGGTGATGACCCGCGTGCACGCCGCCGACGGCGCGCTGCTTGGCGAATACTCCAAGGAGCGCCGGCTCTATCTGCCGATCCAGGCGGTGCCGAAGCTCGTGATCAACGCCTTCCTCGCCGCCGAAGACAAGAACTTCTACGAGCACGGCGGCATCGACTATCAGGGCATGGCGCGCGCTGCGATCCTTTATGCGCAGAACTACGGCTCGAACCGTCGCCCGCAGGGCGCCTCGACCATCACCCAGCAGGTCGCGAAGAACTTCCTGCTCACTAACGAGGTCTCGTTCAGCCGCAAGATCAAGGAAGCCTTGCTGGCGATGCGCATCGAGCGCGCCTATTCCAAGGACCGCATCCTCGAGCTCTATCTGAACGAAATCTATCTCGGCCTCGGTGCCTACGGCATCGCGGCGGCGTCGCTGGTCTATTTCGACAAGTCGGTCAACGAGCTGACGATTGCGGAGGCGTCCTATCTCGCCGCGCTGCCGAAAGCGCCGGCGGCGCTGCATCCGGTGCGCAACCGCGACCGCGCGATCGAGCGCCGCAATTATGTGATCGATCGTCTGCTGGAGAACGGCTGGATCAAGCAGGCCGACGCCGACAAGGCGCGCAAGGACCCGCTCAACGTCACCAGCCGCTCGAACGGCGCGCATATCTTCGCCGGCGAATATTTCGCCGAGGAGGTCCGCCGCGACATCTTCGAGCGCTACGGCGAAAAGAAGCTCTACGAGGGCGGCCTGTCGGTGCGCACCACGCTCGATCCCAAGATCCAGGTGATGGCGCGCAAGACCATGGTCGCGGGGCTCGTCAATTACGACGAGGCGCAGGGCTGGCGCGGGGCGCTGCACAAGCTCGACATTTCCGGTGACTGGGGCGTCAAGCTTGCCGACGTGAAGTCGCTCTCCGACATCTCGCCGTGGCGGATGGCTGTCGTGCTCGAGACCAGCGATCAGTCGGCGCGGATCGGCTTCCAGCCGGGCCGCGAACTCGGCGGCGCGGTCAGCAAGGAGCGGCAGACCGGCATCATCACGATGGACGGCGTACGTTGGGCCAAGACCAAGGGCAAGGCGCCGAGCGCGGTTTCGCAGGTGCTGCAGCCGGGCGACGTGATCTACGCCGATCCGCTGGTGACCAAGGACGGCAACGCGGTCGAAGGCCAGTATCGCCTGCGGCAATTGCCTGAAGTGTCCGGCGCCATGGTGGCGATGGATCCGTGGACCGGCCGCGTGCTCGCGATGGTCGGCGGCTTCTCGTTCGACCAGAGCCAGTTCAACCGCGCGACGCAAGCCTACCGGCAGCCGGGTTCGTCGTTCAAGCCGATCGTGTACTCGTCGGCGCTGGACAATGGCTATACGCCGTCGACCACGGTGATCGACGCGCCGATCGAGATCGATCAGGGGCAGGGCGCCGGCGTGTGGCGTCCGGAAAACTATTCGACCGGCAAATATTACGGCCCGACCACGCTGCGCAACGCGTTGCAGCGCTCGCTCAACACCGTGACGGTGCGGCTCGCGCAGGACATCGGCATGCCGCTGGTCGGCGAATACGCCAAGCGCTTTGGCGTCTATGACGAATTGCCGAACTATCTGTCGTATGCGCTGGGTGCCGGCGAGACGACCGTGATGCGCATGGTCACGGCCTATTCGATGTTCGCCAATGGCGGCCGCCGGGTGAAGCCGACGCTGATCGATCGCATCCAGGATCGCTACGGGCATACCATTTTCAAGCACGACACCCGCGAATGCCGCGGCTGCGACGCGCCCGGGGGCTGGAAGAGCCAGCCGGAGCCGCAGCTGGTCGACCGCCGCGAGCAGGTGCTCGACCCGATGACCGCCTACCAGATCACCGAGATGATGGAAGGCGTGGTCCAGCGCGGCACCGCGACCGTCGTGAAGGAGGTCGGCAAGCCGATCGCCGGCAAGACCGGCACCACCAACGACGAGAAGGACGTCTGGTTCGTCGGCTTCTCGCCGGATCTCGCAGTCGGCGTTTACATGGGCTACGACAAGCCGCGCAATCTCGGCCGCGCCGCCACCGGCGGCCACGTCGCAGCGCCGATCGCCCGCGACTTCCTCAAGCTTGCGCTCGCCGACAAGCCGCCGACGCCGTTCAAGGTTCCGGCCGGCATCAAGCTGATCCGCGTCGACGCCAAGACCGGCATGCGCGCCGGTCCCGGCGACGGCGGCAACACCATCCTCGAAGCCTTCAAGCCGGGCACCGCGCCGCCGGAGAACTATTCGGTCATCGGCGTCGCCGATGCCGATGGGCGCGGCCCTGCGCCTGGCCCGCAGCCGTCGCAGAATGGGGCGCAGCCGGATGGCGGCTTCTTCATGCGTCCGGGAACCGGGGGGCTTTACTAGCGGCCTGTCCGGCCAAATCGCCGGGATAGTGCGGCCAAGTCGATTGCGCTTTGCCGCGCCGGTCGCTACATCCCCCGGAACCTTTTTAGCCAACACCTGAAAGACCATGCGCGCGGAAATCGAACGCCTTGTTGAAGAGATCAAGCAGTCAGTCGGGCTGCTGAGGAGGCATCTTTGACGTCGAACAATCGACGGCACGCCTCGCTGAGCTGAACAAGCTCGCTGAAGACCCCAATCTCTGGAACGATCCCCAGAAGGCCCAGCGGCTGATGCAGGAGCGTACCTCACTGGAGGACGCGCTCTCAGGCATCGGCAAGGTCGAGCGCGAGCTCGAGGACAATATCGGCATGATCGAGCTCGGCGAGGCCGAGAACGATGAGGGCGTGGTCGCCGAGGCCGAGAAGGCGCTCAAGGATCTCAAGAAGGAGGTCGCCCGGCGCGAGCTGGAGGCGCTGCTGTCGGGCGAGGCCGACAAGTTCGATTCCTATCTCGAAGTCCATGCCGGCGCCGGCGGCACCGAGAGCCAGGACTGGGCGCAGATGCTGCTGCGCATGTACACGCGCTGGGCGGAGAAGCACGGCTTCAAGATCGAGTTCCTCGAAGAATCCCAGGGTGAAGAGGCCGGCATCAAGTCCGCCACCATCCAGATCAGCGGCCACAACGCCTATGGCTGGCTGAAGACCGAGGCCGGCGTGCATCGCCTGGTGCGCATCTCGCCGTTCGATTCCAACGCGCGGCGGCACACCTCGTTCTCGTCGGTGCAGATCTTCCCGGTGATCGACGACTCCATCAAGATCGAGATCAAGGAGTCCGATGTTCGCACCGACACCATGCGGTCGGGCGGCGCCGGCGGCCAGCACGTCAACAAGACCGAATCGGCGGTGCGCCTGACGCACATCCCGACCGGCATCGCGGTGGTCTGCCAGGCCGGCCGCTCGCAGCACAAGAACCGGGCGCAGGCCTGGGACATGCTGCGCGCGCGGCTCTACGAGATCGAGCTGAAGAAGCGCGAGGAGCAGGCTGCCGCCGATCAGGCCGCCAAGACCGACATCGGCTGGGGTCACCAGATCCGCTCCTATGTGTTGCAGCCCTATCAGATGGTGAAGGACCTGCGCACCGGTGTGCAGACCTCCGACACGTCGGGGGTGCTCGATGGCGACCTCGATGAATTCATGGCGGCGACCTTGGCGCAGCGTGCCTTCGGCACCGGGCCCGGCTCCGTTGAGGATGTGGATTAGCCCATGCCGCGCGTCGCTTTCATCGGATTGGGACGCATGGGCCACGGCATGGCCGGCCGTTACCTCGATGCCGGCTTCACAGTCGCCGTGTGGAACCGCAGCAAGGCCAAGGCCGCGGACCTGATCGCTCGCGGCGCGCTGTGGGCGACCTCGCCGGAGGATGCCGCAATCGACGCCGATGCTGTCGTGACCATGGTCGCCGACGACGAAGCCTCGCGCGCGGTCTGGCTGACCAGGGACGGCGCCGCCGCCAACATGAAGGCCGGCACGCTCGCGATCGAATGCTCCACGGTCTCGTACCAGCACACGGTCGAGATGGCGCGCGAACTGCAGAGCCGTGGCTTGGTCTACATCGATTGCCCGGTCACCGGCCTGCCGGAGGCGGCGGCGGCCGGCAAGCTGACGCTGCTGGTGGGCGCTGATCCCGCCGATCTCGATCGGGCGCGGCCGTTCCTAGCGCCGATTGGCAGCACGATCCGCCATTTCGGCGCGGTTGGCACCGGCACTGTGTTCAAGTTGATCAACAACCTGATCGGCGCGGTGCAGATCGCAAGCCTCGCCGAGGGCGTGGCGATCGCCGAGCAGGCGGGCCTCGACATGCAATTGGTGGCCGAGGCGCTGGCGACCGGCGCGGTGGCGAGCCCGCAGGTGATCCGCCACTCCAAGCGGATGATCGACCGCAACTTCTCCGGCGCATCGTTCACCGCGGCGCTGCGCCACAAGGATGCCGACTACGCCGTGCGGCTCGCCGAGACCTTGCTGCCCGGCGTGCCCGTGAGCCGCGCCGCGCTCGCCGCCTACGACAAGGCGAAGGCCCATGCGCCCGACGCCGACGAGGGCCAGATGATCGAGATCGTGTCGCGGCCGAAATAGGCGGGCCGCCATTGTCGGAAATCGGGTGGGAATATTCGCGGCGCTGCCCTAGTCACCTGTCCGACTGCAGGTGAGTGCCCGACATGCCTTCCGCCGACAACTGGATCGATCGCCGCGACTGGGGGCTGCTTGTCCTGCTGTCGGTACTCTGGGGCGGCTCGTTCTTCTTCAACGGCGTGATCCTGCGCGAATTGCCGCCGCTGACCCTGGTGCTGTTGCGCGTCGTGCTCGGCACGATCATCCTGCTGCCGCTGCTGCGGGCCGCCGGAATCGAATTCCCGCGCAGCCTGTCCGGCTGGACGCCGTTCGTTGCGATGGGGCTGTTCAACAATGTGCTGCCGTTCGCGCTGATCGTGTTCGGGCAGACCTATATTCCGAGCGGGCTGGCCTCGATCCTCAACGCGACGACGCCGCTGTTCGCGGTGGTCGTGATGGCGGCGGCCGGCGAGGAACGGTTGCAAGCGCGCCGCGTGGCGGGCGTTCTGGTCGGGCTGATCGGGGTTGCGATCCTGCATGGCGATGCGCTCGGCTTCGAGAGCCGGCAGGGCATCGGCATCCTGCTGTGCCTCGCGGGCGCCTTCAGCTACGGCATCGCGGCGCTGGTCGGACGGCGGCTGCCGCAGCGCGTGCCGCCCTTGGGCACCGCGACGTTCCAGATGATGGCCTCGGCGGTGCTGATGGCGCCCATCGCCGCCGTCGTCGATCGGCCGTGGCTGTTGCCGATGCCGCATCCCGCGACATGGCTCGCCGTGCTCGGGCTCGCGGCGCTGTCGACGGCGCTGGCCTATATCGTGTTCTTTCAGATCCTGCAGCGCTCCGGAGCGACCAATGTGATGCTGGTGACGCTGCTGATTCCGGTCACCGCGATGCTGCTCGGCTATCTCGTGCTCGGCGAGCCGATCGCACTGCGCGAGGTGATCGGCGCGCTGGTGATCGCGAGCGCGCTGCTCTTGATCGACGGCCGCGTGCTGGTTTGGTTCAGCCGCGCGCCTGCTTCCACGCCGCATACCATCCGCTGAAGCGGCCGCTGTCGCGCTCGCCGCCGTGCCAGGCGGCGTAGGCGGTGCCGTCGTCGGCGACCAACACCACGGCATCGAGCCCCTTGGAGCGGCGCAGCGTGTCCATCGCCTGCGCCGGCGTCTGCGCGATCGGACCTGCGACGTTGAACGAGGTGTTGACCGACATCTCGACGCCGATATGACGGCCGAGCGCCTTCAGATAGGCATAGGTGAGGGGATCGTCGGCCTCGCGCACGATCTGGATGCGGCCGGTGCCGTCGGCATGCACCACCGCCGGAATCTTCGCGCGCGCCTCGGGCTTCGAATGCGCCGTGAGCACCATGTAGTTATAGGCGTTGTAGTCAGCGTCGGAGGCGCCGTCTTCCAGCTCGAAATAATCGCGCGCAGCTTGCAGCGTCGCCATCGGCGCCAGCGGCCGGATCGCCTCGCGATACTTGACGCGCTCGTTGAGCCGCTCGCGCACCTCGAGATCGCAGGGATTGGCGAGGATCGAGCGATGGCCGAGCGCGCGCGGGCCGGTTTCGGCGGCGCCCTGATAGATCGCGATCACGCCGCCTTGCGCGACCATGGATGCCATCAGGTCGGCAACCGCATCGCGCCCTTCTGACGTCGCCACATTGCCGATCTCGGTCGAGGCGATGTCGTCGGCTTGCAGCGCCGCGGTGATGCCGGCGTTCGAGGGCGGCAGGCCGCAATAGAATGCGTGCGACAGCGGCGCGCCGCGCGGCGCGCCCGCCATATGCGCGAACAGCCAGGCGGCGCCGATCGGCACGCCGGGATCGCCGGGCACCGGCGGCACCCACATATGCAGCCGCGTCTTGCGCTGCTGTGCGCCTTCGAACCAGGCCTCGTCGAAATGCTCGAGCAGACGCATGTTGCCGAGCGCGTTCAGCGCGACGCCCCCGGTCAGCACCAGGCGGTCGGTGCCGGTGGTGCGCAGGAGATGGTCGATGACATGGATCATCGCGTCCTCGAACACCAGTTGCGTCGCGGCTGCCTTATCAACGCGGTCCTTGGTGTCGGGGCGGTGATTGATGTCCTCGACGCGCAGCACGGCGTCGGGATTCCAGAGCTGGTCCGGGCGCAGCGGCGGGCCGAGAATGTCGATCAGCGGCTGACGATAGGGATTGTCGGCGGGATCGGCGTACCAATTGGCCATCGCGCGATTGAGCTGCACGCTGCCGTTGGGCCCGAGCTGCAGCACCGCCTTCAAGCGCTGATAATACGGATTGGTGGCGCGGTTCATGTCGCCCCAGGCGGCGGCGCCCATGTAGCGTCCCTCGCTGGACAGCCAAGTCCAGCCGCCCTGGCTGGATGAGATCACGGTGTAGAAAGCACCGAGCGAGTCGAACAGGCTCTCGTTGCAATAGAGCTGCTTCATCTCGCCGTTCTCGGCGACATAGAGCGAGATCGAGCCGACGTCGCCGGTACCGTCGAGCACCGCGATCGCGACACGCTCGCGCGCATCGGCGAATGGCGAGGCCGTGAACGAGTACCAGGCGTGATTGTCGTGATGCGGCATGCAGATCAGCGGCAATTGCTTGTCGAGCCCGTACATCCTGCCGAGCCGGTGCGACAGCCGCCGCACCTGATCCAGCTGGCGCAGATTGATCGCCGGTGCGATCGGGGCGCGCAGCAGTTTGAGGCTGGCCGGCGCTTCCTCGAGCGAGGTGCGGATCAGCATCGCCAGCAGCGCCGGATAGTCCCATGTCGTGACGAAGGCGGCGATATCGCCGATGTCGCGGCCCATCCGGTGCAACACCTTGCGCATGTCGTCGAGCGCGTGTTGCGGGAACTCGTTGGTGTGCTTGTTACCGGAGAAGCGCTCTTCCTCGTTGTTGACGATCAGGCGCGGTCCGTCCTTCTGGGTGATCTCGACCAGCGCGACGCCGGTATTGTGCGTGCCGGGGCAGGCGAGGCCTGCGATATAGACGGTCTCGCCGCGCTGCAGCTTTTCGCGGATCGAGGCGATCGTGCGCTGCGCGAACGCGCCATTGGCCTTGTGCAGGCCACGCTTCGCCAGCGCAGACTCGCTGAGGCGGCGCGTGATCTCATAGCCCGCGGCCGCAAGATGCGGATGCCGCGGACCGGTACGGATGTCCGGTTTACGCAATCAGAACGCCTCGACTCGTGATCCCCAGATCGACCTTCAATCATAAATAGCGCCAGGCAACAATGCCGTTTCGCCCAACGGAAAAACCCAGCGGAAAAACCCAGCGCTTGCCAGCACATGCGTCTCTTGCGAGACTTGCCGCCAAAACCAACGACAAAAATCGGGAGAAAACGATGCCGGCTCGTTTCGGATATATTGGCGCAATCGCGGCGTTCGCAAGTGCGGCACTGATCGCGACCTCGGCCACCGCGCAGAAGAAATACGATCCCGGCGCGAGTGATGGCGAAATCAAGATCGGCAACATCATGCCATACAGCGGCCCGGCGTCGTCCTATGGGGTGATCGGCAAGACCGAGGCCGCGTTCTTCAAGATGACCAACGAGCAGGGTGGCATCAACGGCCGCAAGATCAACTTCATCAGCTACGACGACGCCTATTCGCCGCCGAAGGCGATCGAGCAGGCGCGCAAGCTGGTCGAGAGCGACGAGGTGCTGCTGATCTTCCAGCCGCTCGGCACGCCGTCCAATTCGGCAATCATGAAATACATGAATGCCAAGAAGGTGCCGCAATTGTTCGTCGCCTCCGGCGGCACCAAGTTCGGTGATCCCAAGAACTTTCCCTGGACGATGGGCTTCCAGCCCAACTACCAGAGCGAGGGCCGCATCTACGCAAAGTACATTCGCGACAAATTCCCCGACAGCAAGATCGCGGTGTTCTGGCAGAATGACGATGCCGGCAAGGATCAGTTCAAGGGCCTGAAGGACGGGCTCGGCGACAAGGTCGGCATGATCATCGCCGACAAGTCGTACGAGGTCTCCGATCCCTCGATCGATTCGCAGATCGTCGCGCTGCACGATTCCGGCGCCGACATCTTCTTCTCCTGGGCGGCGCCGAAGGGCTCGGCGCAGGCGATCCGGAAGGTGGGCGAGCTCGGCTGGAAGCCGAAATTCTTCCTCGCCAACACCGCGACCTCGGTCGCCTCGGTGCTGAAACCGGCCGGCCTCGAGTTCTCCAAGGGCATCATCTCGACCGCCTACCTGAAGGACCCGACCGATCCGACCTGGGACAAGGATCCGGCGGTGCAAAGCTGGCGCGCCTTCATGGACAAGTATTATCCCGACGGCGACAAGGCCAATGCCAACAACCTCTATGGCTATGTCCAGGCCGAGGCGATGATGCAGGTGCTGAAGCAATGCGGCGACAATCTCACGCGCGAGAACGTGATGAAGCAGGCCGCCAACCTGAAGAACTTCCACTCCGACCTGATGCTGCCGGGCGTCATGGTCAACACCTCTCCCGACGACTACTTCCCGATCGAGCAGATGCAGCTGATGCGCTTCAACGGCGATGCGTGGGAGCTGTTCGGTGACGTCATCACCGGTGAGGTCGGGCACGAAGCGTCGCGATAGGCGGGGAGTGATGAAGCCGATGCTCGCTCGGCAAACACCACCGTCGTCCCGGCGTAGGCCGGGACCATAACCACAGGATTGGGTTGGTGAGGAAGCTGTGGCCCTAGCGTCGCGCAACAATCGTCTTCGGTGGTAATGGGTCCCGGCCTACGCCGGGACGACGCTGAATTTGTTGCGCCACCGGTGAGGCACACACGGCGCGAGCAGATGCAGCTCCGGATTATACAAGCCGCTTCAACCCGCCTGCCGCGGCATTGTCCGCCAAAATCTTCTCCGGCCGGCGGGCGCGGAGCGCCATGCCGCCGGCGACGCCGACGCCGATCACGTACATCCAGCCCTCGTGAAAATCGGACAGATGCGAATTGAGCAGCGAGCTTGTGATGTTCTGCACGACCACAGCGAGTCCGATCCAGCTCACGAGATCGCGGCCGGCGAACAGCCTGACGTGGCTGATCCACATCGCGTAGAGCAGCAGGATGCCGATCAGCCCCCACTGGACCCCGACATTGAGGGTCTGGTTGTGCGGGTTGTTGATCAGCTCGGCCTCAAGGCCCGCTTGTCCGACGGCATCCTGCGTGAACATGCGCCTAATCGCGCCGGTGCCGTGCCCGAGCCACGGCGCCTCGCCGATGAACTTCACCGACTTCCGCCAATAGGTCAGGCGCTGCGCCGTGGAAGCGATGCCTGACGTATCGTGGGCCCGATACTCGATGCCGACGTCGGCGATGCGCTGGCGGAGGTAGGGAGACGTGGTCCAGACCACGAGGCTGGTGACCGCGACGCCGGCGAACAGCAGCCGCGTGGCGCGCCGCGACAGATGCAGCGAGGCGAACAGGATCAACAGCACCGGCATGTAGACAGCGCGGTCCGCGCCGAGACGACGTAGAGCATGTTGGCGACGAACAGCAGCATCAGCGCGATGGCGCCGGCCGCGAATCGCCATTGCCGGGCCCGCAGCGCCGTCAATGCCGGCAGCGCCAGCGCGAACGCGCAGAGCGCGAACTCCTGGCTCTGGTCGAGGTAGTTCTTGACCGGCACGCCGTCGGAGGCGGTGTGCGCGAGCTTGAGCTGCGGCGCCGCCAGCGCGATCCAGGACAGGATCATCAGCGGCGTGCACGATACCAGGAAGGCTACGAATACCCAAAGCCCGCGCTGTGAGGGCTGGAAATAGCCGAGCAGGAACGGCAGCAGCAGCTTGCTGAGCGGCTTGATGCCTTGCAGCCGCTCGGCCCAGCTCGTCTCCGACCACGCCACACCGATCACGGCGAGTGCGACCAGCGCGATCGGCAACGATTATGTCCCACGTATGGTGGTGGACAAATTTTTGCCGACGGCGGCGGAACGCATGATGGCGCGGTCGCGCCACGAGGGCACGGGCGAGCGAATGCGGGCGTACCTAAAGCGCCATGAGCCTACTTGTGGATCGAGCAACGGCCTCCGCTTCACCTCGCCGCGCGTGCGGGGAGAGGTCGGAACGCATCGTCGGATGCGTGCTCTAGCGGAGCTTCAGGCCGGCTCGGCGGTGCTGCGTTCGATCGGCTGCAACTGGCGCCTGATCGCGGCGATGTCGAAATGAATCCGCTCAGGCAGCATTGCCGCTGCCGGGCGCTGCAGATCCTGCTCGATCACGACGCGCTTGCCGCCGGCGGAGGTCAGCGCAATCGAGATCGATTGCGCGCGTGGCTCGGCGCGGAGGCCGGCATGCGCGCGGCAGGCATATTCGCCGGCGCGCAGACCGCCGAAGCCGAAGGCGAGCAGGCGGCCGTAGATGTAGAGCGCGAGCAGGTCGGTTTCGTCGAAGCGGCGCGGCGATCCGGGCGCAACGCCCGGCAGACAGGGGTAGCCGCCCGCCATCACCGTCGACACGAACTCCTCAAAGGGAACCTGGGCGATCCGGCAGGCTTCCGCGATCGCAAGGTCGAATCGGGCAGACGTCATGGAGCGGTCCGTGGCGATGGCGGCAGTGCCGGACTCCGTGACACCCGCTGGCGAGCGCGCGAGCTGTGTCCGGAGGTGATTTTGTTTCCCATAGGTGGGAAAATGTCACACGTCAAGTGAGGGGGCAAGAGAGGTGGGATTGTGTCCCACGCCGCGGACGGCTAAAAGTTAGGCATGAATGCCAAGGCCCCGAAGTCGAAGGTGGGATCGTCCGCGCCGATCGCCGCAGCGAAGCTGCATGCGCCGCTGGCGCGGATGCTGCGTCCGCTGGTGCGGCTCTGCATCCGCGGCGGCATGACGTTTCCGGCGCTGACCCAGCTGCTGCGCGAGCTCTATGTCAACGTCGCCGAGCACGGCTTCGCGCTCGAGGGCAAGGAGCAGACCGACAGCCGCGTCAGCCTGCTGACCGGCATCCACCGCAAGGAGGTGGCGCGGCTGCGCGGCGCCGGCGCGCCGGTCAATGCGGTGCCGGCGACGCTGTCGCGCACCAGCGCGATCATCGCGCGCTGGCTGGCCGGGCCCGAGTTCACCGATGCCAAGGGCGATCCGCTGCCGCTGCCGCGCACCGCGGACGGAGGCGCGCCGTCGTTCGAGACGCTGGTCGAATCGATCACCAAGGATGTGCGGCCGCGCGCCGTGCTGGACGAATGGCTCGACCGCAAGCTCGTCACCATCAATGACGACGACGAGATCATGCTGGTCGAGGAGGCCTTCGTGCCGCATGGCGACGACGACCGCAAATGGCACTATCTCGGCCGCAACCTGCATGATCACGTGGCGGTCGCCGAGATGAACGTGTCGTCGGCCGCGCCGCGCTTCCTCGAACGCGCGGTGCATTACGACGGCCTGTCGGCGAAGCTGGCGAAACGGCTCGAGGGCCGCTCGCGCGAGCTGGCGATGGAGGCGCTCAAGGTCGCCAACCGCGAGGCCAACCGCGCGCTCGCAAAAGACAAGGGCGGCGACTATCGCTTGAATTTCGGCATCTACATCTACCGCGAGGGGCCGGATGGTCCGGTCGATGACGATGCCGACGAAGGCGGTGCAGCGTGAAGCGCCCGCCGGTCATTTCGCGCCGCGCGCTGTTGGCAGCGTTCTGGCTTGCCGGAACGTCGCTCGCGGGCGCGCAGGTCAAGAAGCGCGGCAACGACCAGGGCAACGGCCCTGGCGGCGGTGGCGGTGGTCCGTTCGGGCCCGGCGGCGGATTCGGTGGCGGCGGACCGCCCGGCGGCATGGGCGGCGGCCGCCGCTGAAACCACAAACAAGATCGGCGCAAGCGAGACCGCTTGCGCCGATCTTCAGATCGATCGTCGTGAGATTGAGCTAGCCCGCGCTGAGCCGGACGCCGGCGCGGAGGAATTTCTGCGGATCGACCGCTTCGCCGTCGATGCGGGTTTCATAGTGCAGATGCGGACCGGTGGAGCGGCCGGTCGAGCCGACGGCGCCGATCACCTGGCCGATCTTGACGTATTCACCGACCTTGACGCCGATCTCGGAGAGATGGCCGTAGCGGGTCGAGAGCCCGTTGCCGTGATCGACCTCGACCATGCGGCCATAGCCGCCGGCCCAGCCCGCCGACACCACCTTGCCGTTGGCGGTGACACGCACCGGATCGCCTTGCGCGGCGCGGAAGTCGAGGCCGGTATGCATTGCCGGCCGGCCGAGGAAGGGGTCGGAGCGCACGCCGAAGCCGCTGGTGAATTCGACTTCACCGACCACGGGCTTGCGGTAAGGCACCAGCGCCAGCGTCTGGTTCAGTCGCTGCATCTGTGCCCGGTTGATGTTGATGCGATAGAGCTGGCGTTCGAACGCGCCGGCGTCGGCAGAGAGTTTCACAGGGACAAAAGGCCCGCCCATGCCGGAGCGCGGCGTCGCCGCCTCGAGCTGCGCCATGTTGAGGCCGAGATCGGAGATCACGCCGCGCATCCTGCGCACCTTGGAATCGATGCTGTCCTCGACCGAGGCGAGCGCGGCAACCTGGCGTCGCTCGACCTGGTCAAGCGAGGTCTGCAGACGGACCAGCACGTTGTCGACGCCCTGGGCCTTGGCGAATTGGTTCGGCTGCGTCTTGGCGATCAGTGGCGCGCGCGATTCCAGTCGTGCCTCGCGATCCGGCGGCGCCACGAAGATCACGGTGTCGCTGATCGGCGAGGGTTTCAGCGCGCCTGAGGACGGCGCCGCCTCGGCGCGGCCCTGCGGCTTGATCGATCCGGTGCTGGTGACGTCAGGCATCGCGCCGAGCGCGGTGGCGCGCGATTCCAGCGTCGACTGCCGCTTCATGATCTGGTCGAGCTTCTGGTCGAACTGCTCCTGGTCGAGCAGCTGGCGGCTGGTGGTGCGGTCGACCTTGGCGCGCAGCTCCGAGATGCGGTCCTCATAGGCGTATTGCATCTCGGCCTGGCGCGCGATCAGCCGGGTCAGCACGTCGTCGCGGAACGCGAAATAGGTCGCGGTCGCGGCCGACCACATGCCGAGCAGCACCACGGTGCCGACGATGATCCAGAACACCACCGGCCCGAACCGGACCTGCTTGCCGGCATGGACCAGTGTATAGCCCTCGCCGGAGGCCGCCACCGCCGCGGCGGCAGGTGCGGGGTGATGGGCTGCCGGACGGCGTACCGGCGTCCGGCCATGGTCCTGCGGATGATGGTGTTTGTGGTGACCGGACCGGCTCGACATCGGTACTCCCGCGGCCGGTCGGACCAAGCTCCGTACGGCTAATTTGCGGGGCCGATTTGAGCCCGTCATGGTTAATTTTAAGGAAACGGAACCCGTCCGATCAGAGCGCCCGGGCAGCCTCCAATACCGCTTCGGCGTGGCCGTCGACCTTCACATGACGCCAGATCCGGGCAATTTTTCCACCGGAATCGACCAGAACCGTCGTGCGAATAATTCCCATGAAGGTCCTGCCATACATGGATTTTTCGCCCCAGGCGCCATAGGCCTCCAGCATCTGGTGGGCTGGGTCCGAGACCAACGGCACCGACAGCTGGTGTTTGTTTCGAAATGACTCCTGCGCCTTAACCGTGTCGGCGGAAATGCCGACCACTTCGGTCCCTGCCGCTACGAACTCGCTTTTGAGCCGGGTGAAATCGATCGCCTCCCGGGTGCAGCCGGGGGTGTCGGCGCGGGGGTAGAAGAACAGCACCAGCTTCTTGCCGGCAAAATCCTTCAGCGAAACGCTGTCCCCGCCGTCGCGCGGCAGGTTGAAGCCAGGCGCCGCGGCGCCCTCGGCAAGTGTGACGGCGGACGAACTGGTCACGGTCGCGGCCGGCTCTCGCTTTAACGGTTTCGATGCCGCCTTGTGCGAGGCTTTGCTTCGAACACCCGCTGCGGTCGCCTTGGTCGTTTTCTTGGCTGCCTTCTTCGCAACCGCCGTGCGGGTTTTCGTCGCGGACTTCCCAGTGCTTGCGCTTGCGGCGCGCGCAACCTTTGTTGCGACCCGCTTCCCGGTTGTGTTGGAGGATTTCTTGCGCGTTTTCTTGGACATACGCCTTCCTTTCGTCGCTTTCCGAAGCTCAACCATTGGGGTATTGCGGTCTTATTGGCGGCGGCCGGATTCGCACCGGCCGCTGGGCAAGTTTGATGGCCACGGAGTATGGTGACAAGGAATTCGACGCGTGACCCGTCCGCTTGCTGAATTGGCTTTTGATTGGTTGGTTTGGTCCGCTCTGGGGGCCATCGGCGAGTAACATGATTAGGCGAGGATAGGCGGCGATGCCGGCACAGGAGCGCTCGATACGGATCGACGGGCGCCCCGATGGCGGCGATCAGCTTCGCCGTCAGCACCGAGAGGCAATGGCAAGGAACACGTCGCCGCAGGGTCCAAATCCGCGCGCCGGGGCTGACCTCTCGCAATGGGAGGACGACGCTGCGTGGGACGAGCAGGATGAGGCGGCGGGCAACCGTGCGCGGCAATTGCTGGCGCGTTCCCACACCAACCTGCATCGCTTCACCGATTTCTGCTCCGGCATGCGGCGCTGGTTGAACGGCGAGCGCTGGATCCGTCGCATCGGACTGGTCCTCGTGGTGCTGGTCGCGATGTTCGCGACCTGCTTCGGCGGGCTGTGGTGGCGGCTCGGCGCCGGCCCGATCAATCTCGACATGGCGACGCCGTGGCTCGCCGCGGCGATCGAGGAGAACATCGGCCACGGCAACACGGTCGAGGTCGGCGGAACGCAGATCGAGCGCGCCGGCCGCGTCAGGATCGCGGTGCGCATCCGCGACATCATCGTCCGCGACCGCGACCATGCGGTGGTTGCGAGCGCGCCCAAGGCCGAAGTGCGCCTGTCGGGAACCGCGCTCTTGGTGGGCCAGTTGCGGGCGGAGAGCCTCAATCTGGTCGACGCGGAGCTGTCGGTGCGCATCACGCCGGACGGCAATGTCACCGTGTCCGCCGGTGACACCGCAAAACCGCTGGCCACCGGCGTTGCCTCCAAGCGGGAGGCGGGGATGCCGCCGACATTCCCGCGTCCGACACCCGCAGCCCCGCCGCCGCCGGTTGCCTCGCCGCCAGCTGCCGCCGAGCCCTCCGCGGGCGCGTCCGATTCGGCTCAGAGCGGGCTGCTCGCCGGTCTCGATTGGCTCGACAGCCTCAGCATGACCGGCCTCGACGGGCAGAACCTCAACGAGATCGGCCTGAAGAACGGCAATCTCGTCGTCGACGATCAGCAGCGCGGCAACAAATGGAGCTTCGAGAACATCAGCCTCAGCCTGCGGCGCCCGAGCGGCGGCGGCGTCGCGCTCAGCTTCGGCGAGGAGGGCGCAAAGCCCTGGTCGGTGCGCGTGCTGGTCGGACCGCAGCAGAACGGCGTGCGCTCGGTCGACATCAAAGCCGACAAGGTTTCCACCCGGAACATCCTGCTCGCGCTCCGGACCAAGGATCTGACCTACACCGCCGACCTGCCGCTGTCGGGCGAGATGAAGGGCGAACTCGGCCGCGACGGCCTGCCGACATACTTCCGCGGCAAGATCAATGTCGGCGCCGGCAACATCATCGACACCGACACGCCCGACTATCCGATGCCGATCGATGCGGCCGAGATGAGCGTGGAATGGGATTCGGGTCGGCGCGTACTGCTGGCGCCGATCAAGGTCGTCTCGGGCGCCAACCGCATCACGCTGCTCGGCCATCTCGAGCCGCCGAACGACAACGTCACCGACTGGCAGGCCGGCCTGTCGGGCGGCACCATCGTGCTGGCCGGCGCCGACAAGAACGAACCACCGTTGATCTTCAATCGCATCAACATCGGCTTCCGGTTCGACACCGACAAGAAGCGCGTGCTGCTGACCCAGGCCGACATCTCCAATGGCGAGATCGGCGTCGCCGGAACCGGCAGCATCGACTATTCCGGCGAGCCGCGGCTGCAGCTCGGATTCGCCGGCACGCCGATGTCGGCCTCGGCCCTGAAACGGATGTGGCCGGTCATCATCGTGCCCGAGGTTCGCGAATGGGTGCTCGAGCGGATCGACCGCGGCACGCTCCAGCGTATCGATGTCGGCGTCAATTCGCCGGTGCACAACCTGTCGCGCAAGGGACCGCCGATTCCGGATGACGGCCTCTCGGTCAACATTGTCGCCTCCGGTGTCACAGTGCGTCCGGTGGACCAGATGCCCGCGGTGCATGACGCGGATCTGAAGGCCAGGGTGACCGGACGCAGCGCGACCGTGACCATCAACCAGGGCATTGCCGACACGCCGGCGGGCCGCAAGATCACGCTGTCGGACTTCACCTTCGAGGTGCCGGACATGGCGCCGAAGCCGTCGCCGTCGAAGGTCAAGTTCCGGGTCGACTGTCCGGTGCCGGCTGCCGCCGAAATCCTCGCCTCCGACCGGCTCAGCGATCTCTCCGGTCCGCCGATCGATCCCAACGCCAGCAAGGGCAACGTCACCGCGACGATCAACCTCGGCATGCCCGTGAAGGGCGAGCTGACCAAGGCCGATACGCTCTACTCGGTCACCGCCGACATCGCCGGCGTTGCCGTCGACAAGCTGGTGATGAACCAGAAGCTCGAAGCCAACGCGCTGAAGGTGATCGCCAGCAATGCCGGTTTCCAGGTCAAGGGCGATGTCAAGATCAACGGGCAGGCGGCCTCGCTCGACTACCGCAAGCCGGCCGAAGGCGACGCTGACGTCAAGCTGCAGGCGACGCTGGATGATGCGAGCCGCGCGCGCCTCGGGCTTGATCTCGGTCCCGCGGTCTCGGGCGCGATCCCGATCAAGCTGAGCGGCAAGATTGGCAGCGGCGACAATCCCACCACCAAGATGGGCGTCGAGGCCGACCTGACCCAGCTCAAGCTCGACAACATCCTGCCGGGCTGGGTCAAGGCGCAGGGCCGTGCCGGCAAAGCGACCTTCAACGTGGTGCCGAAGGGGCAATCGACCCGGTTCGAGGATATCTCGATCGACGGCGCAGGCGTGTCGATCAAGGGGGCGCTCGAGGTCGACCAGAACGGCGATCTCATGAATGCGTACTTCCCGACCTACGCGCCGTCGGAAGGCGACAAGACCTCGCTGCGGGCCGATCGCGGTCCCGACGGCGTGATCAAGGTGACGATGCGCGGCGACGTGTTCGACGGTCGCGGCTTCCTGAAGTCGGCGATCTCCGGCCGCGACAGCGATCCCAAGAGCAAGACCAGGACCACCGATTTCGATGTCGATCTGAAACTCGGCGCGGTCGCAGGATTCAACGGCGAAGCGCTGCGCAGCGTCGACGCCAAGGTCTCGCGCCGCAACGGGTTCTTCAAGGCGTTCACGCTGAGCGGCAAGGTCGGCCGCGACACCCCCGTCACGGTCGATATGCGCGGACGCCAGCAGGGCCGCGAGGTGATCTATCTGCAGACCAGCGACGCCGGTGCGTTCCTGCGCTTCATCGATACTTATTCGAAGGTGGTCGGCGGCCAGCTTACGCTCGCGATGGAGCCGCCGATCCCCGAGCCGAGCCCCAGGGAGGGGCTCATCAATATCACCGGATTCTCGGTGAAGGGCGAAACCCAACTCGATCGCGCCGTTGCCGGCGGGCCGGTCAGCACCCAGAACGGCATCGGGTTCGACGCGCTGCGCGCCGAATTCACGCGCCAGAGCGGCCAGCTTTCGATCCGCAATGGTGTGGTCAAGGGACCGACCATCGGCGCGACCATCGAAGGCAGCATCGACTATATCGGAAACCAGGTGCGGATGAACGGCACCTTCATTCCGATGTACGGGTTGAACAACATGTTCGGCCAGATCCCGTTCTTCGGGATTTTCCTCGGCGCCGGCAGCAATGAAGGCCTGATCGGCGTGACGTATGAAGTGGTGGGAACGCCGAGCGCGCCGGTGCTGCGCGTCAACCCGATCTCCGCGCTGGCGCCCGGCCTGACGCGCAAGATCTTCGAGTTCAAGCAGTACGGCCCGAACGATCTGCCGACGACGAACAACTAGAACGCTCGCTCATCGACGCCTGCTTTCAAGGTCGGTCGAGCTCGCGCGCTGACGCGCAGCGGCGGGTTCCTGTCCGCATTCATCCGAGGCTGCGACCAAGTCCGAGCGGCCCGCCGCCCGGATGACGTTCGCGCAGGAACCTTGCCCTGTCTGGGATGTTGGAGAGCAATTCAACAACTCAGGAGGAACTCTCATGAGAGCCCTGTTATTGGCTGGTGTACTGGCGGTCGCCGGTTTCGCTATGGCCACGCCGATCTCCATTGCACCCGCGTCAGCTCAGGTTGCCGTTGATACTCCGCTCGGCGGCGTGAGAGTGGGCCCGGAGCCCCGTTACTACCGAGACTACGATCGACCCGCTTATCGCGCCTACGGGTATGATCGCGGATATCGCGGATGCCGCACCGTCACGATCGAGCGTGACGACGGATCGGTCCGGAGAGTTCGTCGCTGCGGCTAGCAGTACCGGACCAGAGGATCGACCTCCGGGCTTACAAGCCTGCTCGAGTCGGTTCTCGCAATCAAGGAATTGGAGCCATCGACTAGGGCCGCTGCTGTTGGCGGCCTGTTTCATTTCGCGAATGCCGCCTGTCGGCCCAAAGGCGTTGGCCCAAGGCCGGCATGCGTTCGTGTCGGATTCCACATCGCCTCCGCAGGGGCAAGCGGACGCGTCCGAACTCACCGTCGCAGCGCCGGCACCACCAGGAACGGGATCAGGCCGAGCACCACATTGACCAGCGCGAAGGCGATCAGCGGATTGTAGCTGTGGGTCCAGTCGTGGATCAGGCCGCCGCCCCATGAGCCTAGCCCTGATCCAAGGCCGCTGCCGATCATGATCGTGCCGTAGATCGTACCGACGCGCTCGCCCCGAAATATCTTCAGCGCGGTCGCGGTGATCAACGGGCCGCGCGAGCCGATCATGCTGCCGAAGCAGATGATGAAGCCGGTCAGCAGCCAGTAGTTCGGATACCACTGCAACAGCCAGAGCAGAATGATGCCGAGGATCGAGACGCCGTAGCTGAACAAGACCGAGGGCCGGCGGCCGATGATGCCGTCGAGGGTGGACACGCCCAGCATGCCGACGAACAGCGCGACGCCGGAGAAGCCCCAGGCGGTTGCCGCCTGTAGCGGCGGGAAGCCGACATCGATCAGATAGGCGACGATCTGCGCGGTCAGCGCATACATCGCGATCGCGGTGAAGAAGAAGGTGGAGAACAGCGCCCAGAAGGCGTGGTGGCGCATCGCGCTGAGCAGTGTCCAGCCTTCGTCGGCCAAGCTGCTTTCCGCTTTCCGGACGATATGCGGCGATCCGCCGGCGAGCAGCCGCCACGGCAGAAAGACCAGCGGAACAAGCAGGCAGAGCGCGCCGACGCCGAACACCTGATAGGCCTCGCGCCAGCCGATCCGGTCGATCAGAACCTGCGACAGCGGCAACAGCAGCAACAGGCCGGCGCCGGTCGCCGAATACATCACGGCCATCGCGGTCGGCAGGCGTGGTCCGAACCAGCGGCCGAGCAGGATCGAATTCGACACATTGCCGATCAGCGCGGTGCCGAAACCGACGCAGAGGCCGACGCTGAGCTGGAATTGCCAGAGCGCTTGCGCGCGCGAGGCGACGAGGAAGGCGCAACCGAGCAGCGAGAGGCCGAGCGCATAGACCAGGCGCGGACCCGAGCGGTCGAACAGGCGTCCGACCAGTGGCGCGGTCAGGCCGCTGGCGAGCCAGGTCAGCGAGTAGACCGACACCACAGAGGCGCGGTCCCAGCCGAAATTTTCCGAGATCGGTTTCAGGAAAACGGTGAAGCTGTCGCTAAGGCCGCGCCCAAGCACCGACAGCACGAAGCAGAGCGCGAGCACGTTCAGCGCGACGCGGGACTGCTTCGCCGGCGTTGCAAGCGTGTCGTTCGGAGGCGTGGTCTGGTCCATCGGAAAGATGGGAGCGCGCTTTCCGCGCTCCCGACAACCGACAAATGCGAATGCGCCTATGCAGGCTTCAGCAGGACGTGGCGCTTCTTGCCGAGCGACAGTTTCACCACGCCTTCCGGCGTGAGATTGGCCGAAGTCAGCAGCATCTTCTCATCGGTCACGGCTGCATCGTTGACGCGCAGGCCGCCGCCCTTGATCTGCCGGCGCGCTTCGCCGTTGGAAGCGACGAGCTCGGCCTTGACGAAGGCGACCAGCACGCCGACGCCGGCTTCAAATTCGCCGCGCGGAATTTCCACCGTCGGCAAGGTTTCGGCCAGCGCACCTTCCTCGAAGGTGCGGCGCGCGGTCTCGGCGGCTTCGTTCGCTGCATCGCGGCCATGAAGCAGGGCGGTCGCTTCGGTCGCCAGCACCTTCTTGGCCTCGTTGATCTCGCCGCCGGCCAGCGCCGCAAGCTTGCTGATCTCGCTCATCGGCAGGATGGTGAACAGCTTGAGGAACTTGACGACGTCGGCGTCCTCGACATTGCGCCAGTACTGCCAGAAATCGTAGGGCGAGAACTGGTCGGCGTTGAGCCACACCGCGCCCTTGGCGGTCTTGCCCATCTTGTCGCCGGAGGCGGTGGTGAGCAGCGGCGTGGTCAGCGCGAACAGCTGCGGCGTGCCCATGCGGCGGCCGAGATCGACGCCGTTGACGATATTGCCCCACTGGTCGGAGCCGCCCATCTGCAGCCGGCAGCCCGCGCGGCGCGACAGCTCGACGAAGTCGTAGGCCTGGCAGACCATGTAGTTGAATTCGATGAAGCTCATCTCCTGCTCGCGCTCGAGCCGGAGCCGCACCGAGTCCATGGTCAGCATGCGGTTGACCGAGAAGTGCCGGCCGATGTCGCGCAGCATCTCGATCCAGTTCAATTTGGTCAGCCACTCGGCATTGTCGAGCATGATGGCGTCGGAAGGCCCGTTGCCATAGCGCAGCACCTTGGCGAACACGCCGCGGATCGAGACCTTGTTGGCTTCGATCTCTGCAACCGTGCGCATTGCGCGCGTCTCGTCCTTGCCGGAGGGGTCGCCGACCATCGTGGTGCCGCCGCCCATCAGCGTGATCGGCTTGTTGCCGCTCTGCTGCAGCCAGTACAGCATCATCATGGTGAGGAAGTTGCCGATGTGCAGCGACGGCGCGGTACAGTCATAGCCGACATAGGCGGTCGCCTGGCCCTTCGCGGCAAGCGCGTCGAGGCCCTCGAAATCGGAGCACTGGTGGACGAAGCCGCGTTCCTGTAAAGTGTTCAGGAAATCCGATTTAAATGCAGTCATTTGTCGGCGAGCCAGATCATTCTTGTTTTACGGTTTTTGCATCTATTTGCGGAACCTTGATGCTTGAGGCTGCCGCAGGCGGACGCGCAGTGGCATTATAGGATGTACTTGTTTGAGACAAGCCGGGGGTTCCCGGCTGGGGCGCTTCCAGCATGATGTTAACGGCACTCGGTCTGATGAGCGGCACCTCGCTCGACGGGGTCGACGTGGCATTGATCGAGACCGACGGCCGCCAGATCAAGGCCTTCGGCCCCTCGGGCTATCGGCCTTATACCGAAGGCGAGCGCAGCCTGCTGCGCCAGGCGCTGACGGAGGCGGTCCATCTGTCGCGGCGCGACGCCCGGCCGGGGATTTTGCGGCAGGCCGAGCAGGCCGTCACCACGGCCCATGCCGAGGCGGTCGCCAGCTTCACGGCACAGCACCGGATCTCGGCCCAGGATATCGACATCGTCGGGTTCCATGGCCAGACCGTGCTGCATCGCCCCGAGCGGAGGTTGACGGTGCAGATCGGCGATGCCCTGGCGCTCGCCAAGGTGATCCACATTCCGGTGATGCACGATTTCCGTGCCGCCGACGTCGAGGCCGGCGGGCAGGGCGCGCCGTTCGTGCCGGTCTACCACCGCGCGCTGGCGCAATCGCTGAACCGCGAGGGGCCGATCGTCGTGGTCAATATCGGCGGCGTCTCCAATATCACGTATATCGACGGCACGGACACGCTGATCGCCTGCGACACCGGGCCGGGCAATGCGCTGCTCGACGACTTCATGTTCCGTCAGATGCATCAGCCGTTCGACACCGCCGGCAAGTTCGCCGCAATGGGCAAGCCCGACGACGCCTGGATCGCACAGGCGCTGAAGCTGCCGTTCTTTGCGCTGCCGCCGCCGAAATCGCTCGACCGCAACGACTTCGCCAGTCTCAAGCTCGGCGCCGTGGCGCCGGCCGATGGCGCCGCGACACTGACCGCCTTCACGGCCGCGGCCATCGCCCGCGTCGTGCCGCTGCTGCCGAAACAGCCGAAAAGCTGGATCATCTGTGGCGGCGGCGCCTCCAACCTCACGATGCTGCGGATGCTGCGCGAGCGCCTCGCGCCGGCGACCGTCGAGCCGGCCGAGGCGCTCGGCTGGGCGGCGGATGCGATCGAGGCGCAGGCGTTCGGCTTCCTTGCCGCGCGCGGCATGAAGGGCCTGCCTCTGAGCTACCCTGCCACAACGGGGGTGCCGATCCCGATGACCGGGGGCATTATCGCGCGACCGTGATTTAGATGCAAATGCATCTACCTTGACAGTTCCATGCCGCTGCATTTAATTCGATGCAGTTGCATTGAACGCGAGGTTCGTCATGGCCGCCCTGAAACTGATCAGCCACAAGCTCTGCCCCTATGTGCAACGCGCGGTGATCGCACTGCGTGAGAAGGGCGTGCCGTTCGAGCGGATCGACATCGATCTCGCCAACAAGCCGGACTGGTTCCTGAAGATCTCGCCGCTCGGCAAGGTGCCGGTGCTGGTGGTGACGCGCGACGACGGCAAGGAGGTCGCGCTGTTCGAGAGCAATGTGATCTGCGAGTACATCGAGGAGACGCAAGCCGGCGCCAAGCTGCATCCCGAGGACGCGCTCACGCGCGCCGAGCATCGCGCCTGGATGGAGTTCGGCTCGGCCATTCTCGGCGATCTCTGGGGGCTCGAGACTGCCACCGATGCCGCGGCCTTCGAGAGCAAGCGGCAGGCGGTCGTGGTAAAATTCGCGCGCGTCGAGGCCGCACTCGGCGCTGGTCCGTTCTTCGCCGGCAAGAATTTCAGTCTGGTGGATGCGGTGTTCGCGCCGATCTTCCGCTATTTCGATCTGTTCGACCAGCTGACCGATCTCGCTGTTTTCACGCACACGCCAAAACTTCGCGCCTGGCGCAGCGCGCTGGCACAGCGGCCGAGCGTACGCAGTGCGGTGTCGCCTGACTATCCGGCGCTGCTGCACGCGTTCCTGGTCGGCCACCGCGCGCATATGCTGAAGCTTGCCGCGTAAGCCATGTCTCATTCGGTTGCCTGGATCGCGCTCGTCGTCGCCGGCCTGCTGGACGTCGGCTGGGCGATTTCGATGAAATATGCCGAAGGCTATACGCGGCTCGGCTGGACGCTGGTCTCGCTGCTGCTGCTCGCCGCGTTCGTGTTCCTGCTCGGACGCGCGCTGCAGGTGCTCGGTGTCGGCGTCGCCTACACGGTGTGGACCGGCATCGGCGCGGCCGGCACGCTGGCCATGGGCGTGCTGCTGTTCAACGAGGCCTTGAACCCGATGAAGGTCGCGGGGATTGCGCTGGTGCTGGTCGGGATTGCGGCGCTGAAGCTGGCGCCGGAATGAAAGTAGGGACCGTAGCCCGGATGAGCGCAGCGATATCCGGGTTCTTGTCGGCCGCGCCCCGCATGTCGCTTCGCTCATGCGGGCTACGTGGAATCCGTAGCCCGCATGGAGCGAAGCGCAATCCGGGGCAGGTCCAACCACGGAGTCCGTGATCCCGGATTTCGCTTCGCTCCATCCGGGCTACAAGATCGCGTCAGCGCACGTTCGCCAGCCGCATGTCGAGATAGCCGGTCACCGTCTCCATCAGCGGTTCGAGCTTGCCGTCGAAGAAGTGGTTGGCGCCGGGGATGACCTGCTGGTCGATCACGATGCCCTTCTGCGTCTTCAGCTTCTCGACGAGCGTGTTGACGTCCTTGGGCGGCACCACGGCATCCTTGTCGCCGTGCACGATCAGGCCCGACGACGGGCAGGGCGCAAGGAACGAGAAGTCGTAGAGATTGGCGGGCGGCGCGATCGAGATGAATCCCTCGACCTCCGGCCGGCGCATCAGAAGCTGCATGCCGATCCAAGCGCCGAACGAGAAGCCCGCAACCCAGCAGGCACGGGCCTCCGGATTGATCGCCTGCGCCCAGTCGAGCGCGCTCGCGGCGTCGGACAATTCGCCGGTGCCGTGATCGAACGAGCCCTGGCTGCGGCCGACGCCACGGAAGTTGAAGCGCAGCACCGAGAAGCCGCGATGCGCGAACGCGTAGTAGCACTGATAGACGATCTGGTGGTTCATCGTGCCGTGGAACTGCGGATGCGGATGCAGGATCATCGCAATCGGCGCGTTCTTCTGCTTGGCCGGGTGGTAGCGGCCCTCGAGGCGGCCAGCAGGGCCGGTGAAAATGACTTCAGGCATTGTGTTCCCTTGATTGCCGCGTTCCCTTGATTGACGTCGATCAATCAACCGGTTGGAGCCATCTTCAGCGACGGTTCGCGAACAGAGCAGCTCGTGATGAAATCGGCGCAGGCACCGCCGCGCGGCACGCTGGAGGCCTTCTAGCATGACGCAAGGGGCAAAAATCAAGGAAATTGTGCCGCTTGGCGGTCGCGAATCCGCGTCGCGACGCGCACGTTGCCGACGCGGCGACGGCGATCCGGATCGACACGGCCGGATTGCTTCGGAGGCTACCTGAAGTTTCAGTCTGTCAAAATGCGATCGCGCTTGGGGGACCGCGAACGCCGTGTCTGGCTTCGGCGCGAGGCTCCCGCCGCGCGGGAAAAATCTCCCGTGCCGGTGACGTCTGATCTGGTCTCGGTCGTTAACTGTCGTTATCTCGCAGTGAAGGCCGCAACCATGGTGGTTGCCGCGGATAGCTCCATGGACGATCGCGTCTATCTCGACTGGAATGCCACCACGCCGCTTCGCCAGGAGGCGAAGGCGGCGATGGCTGCGGCGTGGGAGTTGATCGGCAACCCGTCCTCGGTGCACAGCGAGGGACGGCGGGCGCGACGGCTGGTTGAGGATGCCCGCAATGCCGTGGCGAAGGCGGTCGGCGGACGGCCGCAGGACGTCGTGTTTCTCTCCGGCGGGACCGAAGCCAATGCGCTCGCACTGACGCCGGGATTGCGTCGCGCTGCGGGCGCGCCGGTGCAGCGGCTCCTGGTGTCGGCGATCGAGCACGCGTCCGTGCTCGCGGGCGGTCGGTTTGCGACGGAGGCGACCGCCGCAATCCACGTCACGCGCGCCGGTGTGATCGATCTCAACCATCTGCGCGCACTGCTGGCCGATGGTCCGCCGGCTCTGGTCTCGGTGATGCTGGCGAACAACGAGACCGGTGCCATTCAGCCGGTGGCTGATGTCGCCGAAATCGTCCATGCGGCTGGCGGGCTGCTGCATGTCGATGCGATCCAGGCGTTCGGCAAGATCCCGTTCGATCTGGCCTCGACGCAGGCCGACCTGGTGACGCTGTCGGCGCACAAGATCGGCGGACCGAAGGGCGCAGGCGCGCTGGTGCTCGCCGAGGGCGTCGAGGGCCTTGAGGCGTTTCTGCGCGGCGGCGGGCAGGAGCTCGGGCGGCGGGCAGGGACCGAGAATATCGCCGGCATCGCCGGGTTCGGTGCGGCCGCCAAGGCCGCGATGGCGGCGCTGAAGGCCGATGCAGCCCGCGTCAGGGGACTGCGCGACCGGCTCGAGCACGGGCTGCGGCAGACGCCGGACGTGCTGGTGTTCTCCGATGACGTCAAGCGGTTGCCGAATACCGTTCTGTTCACGGCGCCCGGAATTAAGGCCGAGACGGCGGTCATCGGGTTCGACCTTGGGGGAATCGCGGTCTCGTCCGGTTCCGCCTGCTCCTCGGGCAAGGTCCAGCCGTCCCACGTGCTGGAGGCAATGGGATACCGCTCAGAGGTGTCCCAGGGAGCGGTGCGACTTAGTCTTGGCTGGTCTACCACGGAGACAGACGTGGATTTGACCCTCAAGGCTTGGCGAAAGCTCGCCGATACCTTAGTTAAGGGGGGACGACGAAACACAGCTTGAACTGTTCTAAGCGGATTTCGTCATCAAAGCATCGTAAGAGATTTTCGGAACTTGAGATCCACCGCGGTCCTTGAAACCGCGAGCGGAGGATTGAATGCCTGCTGTACAAGAGACGGTCGAGCGCGTCCGGCGCATCGACGTCGACCAGTATCGATATGGGTTTGAGACGCTGATCGAGTCCGACAAGGCCCCGAAGGGGCTGTCGGAAGACACCGTCCGCTTCATCTCCGCAAAGAAGAACGAACCGGCCTGGATGCTGGAATGGCGCCTGGAGGCGTATCGCCGCTGGCTGACCATGACCGAGCCGACCTGGGCGCGCGTCGACTATCCGAAGATCGACTACCAGGACATCTACTACTACGCGGCGCCGAAGCCGAAGAAGACGCTGTCCTCGATCGACGAGATCGATCCGGAAATCCTCAAGACCTACGAGAAGCTCGGTATCCCCTTGCGCGAGGTCGCGATCCTCGAGGGCGTCGAGCCGCCGCCCGGTGGCGAGCAGACGCCGAACCGCAAGATCGCGGTCGACGCCGTGTTCGATTCGGTTTCTGTTGCGACCACCTTCCAGAAGGAGCTGAAGGCGGCCGGCGTGATCTTCATGCCGATCTCGGAGGCGATCCGCGAGCATCCCGAGCTGGTGCAGAAATATCTCGGCACCGTGGTGCCGACCTCGGACAATTACTTCGCGACATTGAATTCGGCTGTGTTCTCCGACGGCTCGTTCGTCTACGTGCCGCCGGGCGTGCGCTGCCCGATGGAGCTGTCGACCTATTTCCGCATCAACGAGCGCAACACCGGCCAGTTCGAGCGCACGCTGATCATCGCCGACAAGGGCTCCTACGTCTCCTATCTCGAGGGCTGCACCGCGCCGCAGCGCGACGAGAACCAGCTGCACGCCGCCGTGGTCGAGCTCGTCGCGCTCGACGATGCCGAGATCAAATATTCGACGGTGCAGAACTGGTACCCGGGCAATTCGGAAGGCAAGGGCGGCATCTACAATTTCGTCACCAAGCGTGGCGACTGCCGTGGTCGCAATTCGAAGATCTCCTGGACCCAGGTCGAGACCGGTTCGGCGATAACCTGGAAATATCCGAGCTGCATCCTGCGCGGCGACAATTCGAGCGGCGAGTTCTACTCGATCGCGATCTCGAACGGCTTCCAGCAGGTCGACAGCGGCACCAAGATGATCCATCTCGGCAAGAACACGTCGAGCCGGATCATCTCCAAGGGCATCGCCGCCGGCAAGTCGCAGAACACCTATCGCGGCCTGGTCAGCGCGCACCGCAAGGCCACCGGCGCGCGCAACTACACCGCCTGCGACTCGCTTCTGATCGGCGACAAATGCGGCGCGCACACCGTGCCCTATGTCGAGGCCAAGAATTCCTCGGCGACGTTCGAGCATGAAGCGACGACGTCGAAGATTTCCGAGGACGTGCTGTTCTACTGCATCCAGCGCGGGCTCTCGCAGGAGGAAGCCGTCGGCCTCGTCGTCAACGGCTTCGTGAAGGACGTGCTGCAGCAACTGCCGATGGAGTTCGCGGTGGAAGCGCAGAAGCTGATCTCGATCAGCCTTGAAGGTTCGGTTGGCTAATCCATCCCGCCAACGGCGCGGCCGACGCGCCTCGGGGTGATGCTCAGGAAAAATCAGATGTCTCTGCTTGAAGTGAAAGATCTGCAGGTTCGTGTCGAGGAGCGTGAGATCCTCCACGGGCTGTCGCTCACGGTGAACCCGGGCGAGGTGCACGCGATCATGGGGCCGAACGGCTCCGGCAAGTCGACGCTCTCCCACGTCATCGCCGGCAAGCCGGGCTATGAAGTCACCGGCGGGCAGATCCTGTTCAGGGGCGAGGACCTGCTGGAGATGGAGCCCAACGAGCGCGCCGCCAAGGGCGTGTTCCTGGCGTTCCAGTATCCGGTCGAGATCCCCGGCGTCACCACCTGGAATTTCCTGCACGCGGCGCTCAACGCCCAGCGCAAGGCGCGCGGCGAGGAGGAGATCTCGTCGCCGGCCTTCCTCAAGAAGGTCCGCGAGGTCGCCAAGTCGCTGAACATTCCGCAGGACATGTTGAAGCGCGGCGTCAATGTCGGCTTCTCCGGCGGCGAAAAGAAGCGCAACGAGATTCTGCAGATGGCGCTGTTCGAGCCGGCCGTCTGCATCCTCGACGAAATGGATTCCGGCCTCGACATCGACGCGCTGCGGATCGCGGCCGACGGCGTCAACGCACTGCGCTCGCCGCAGCGCGCGATGGTCGTGATCACCCACTATCAGCGGCTGCTCAACTACATCGTGCCGGACTTCGTGCACGTGATGTCGAAGGGCCGGGTGGTGAAGAGCGGCGGCAAGGAACTGGCGCTGGAGCTGGAAGAGTCCGGTTACGCGCAGTTCGAAGACGCTGCCTGACAAACGCGGGTTTTGTGATGAACGTTGTTGCAAAGACCGAGACCGGGCGCGCGCTGGGCGATGCATTCGCCGTGGTGCGCAACCGTCTGCCGGGCGAGGGCAAGATCGCTGATCAGCGGCGCCAGGCCTTCGAGGCTTATGAACGATCAGGCCTGCCGCATCGCCGGATCGAGGACTGGAAATACACCGACCTGCGCGCGCTGATGCGCGAGGTGCTGCCGCTCGCGGCGGCACCGGATGATGCCGCGCTGAGCCGCGCCAGGGCCGTCGTACAGGCCCGCGCGATCGAAGGCGTCCGGCGTCTGGTGCTGGTCGACGGCGCGTTCGCGCCTGATCTCTCCGATTGGCGAGATCTGGAGAAAGGGCTCTCGATCAATCCGCTGCGCCTCGCGCTGGAAGCCGGCGACGAGATCGTCGCGACACAGGCTCTCGCGTCTGATGTCGCCAACCCCATGATCGCGCTGAATGGCGCGATGGCGACCGACGGGGTCGTCATCGACGTCGCCAACGGCACGGTGCTGATCCAGCCGCTGCACATCGTGCATGTCGCATCCGGCACTGCGCCGGCCTCGACGTTCACGCGGTCGCTGCTCCGGCTCGGCCGCGATGCCGGCGTGACGCTGGTGGAGAGCTGTCTCGCCGCCGACGGCGCCAAGGCCTACCAGACCCATGACGGACTGGTTGTTGCGATCGGTGACAATTCACGGCTCGATCACGTGCGCCTGGTCGAAGACAGCGTCGATGCCTTCAACATTTCCTCGGCGACGGTGTCGCTCGGCGCGCATGCCCATTTCAACACCTTCGGCCTGACCTCGGGCGGTCATGTCAGCCGCTATCAGCTGGCGGTGACCTGCGCCGGCGAGGGCTCGACGGTCGAGACCAACGGCGTCAATCTGATCAACGGCAAGCAGCACGCCGACACCACGCTGTTCATGGATCACGCGGTGCCGCACTGCGCGAGCCGCGAGATCTTCCGTGCCGTTGTCGACGACCGCGCCCATTCGGTGTTCCAGGGCCGCATCATCGTCCGCCCCGACGCGCAGAAGACCGACGCCAAGATGATGACCCGTGCGTTGCTTCTGTCCGACGACGCGGAGGCCGACAACAAGCCCGAACTCGAGATCTTCGCCGACGACGTCACCTGCGGTCACGGTGCGACCACCGGCGCGCTCGACGAAAGCCTGCTGTTCTACATGCGCGCCCGCGGACTGCCCGAGAAGGAAGCGCAGGCGCTCCTGATCCAGGCCTTCGTTGGCGAGGCGATCGAGACCATCGCCAGCGACGCATTGCGCGAGGTCGCAATTGCCACCGCGCAGCGCTGGCTTCAGGCGAGGGCGTGAGCATGCACAAGGCGGTCGCCAACGGCAGTTACGACGTCGCACTGGTGCGGCAGGATTTCCCGGCGCTCGCCATGCAGATCTACGGCAAGCCGCTGGTCTATCTCGACAACGCGGCCTCGGCGCAGAAGCCGAATGCGGTGCTCGACCGCATGACCGAGGCCTACAAGAGCGAATACGCCAACGTGCATCGCGGCCTGCATTACCTCGCCAATGCCGCGACGGAGGCCTATGAGGGCGCCCGCGGCAAGGTCGCGCAGTTCATCAACGCCCGCCGCAATGAAGAGATCGTCTTCACCCGCAACGTCACCGAGGCGATCAACCTGGTGGCGTCGTCCTGGGGCGGGGTGAACATCAAGGAGGGCGACGAGATCGTCCTCTCGATCATGGAGCACCACTCCAACATCGTGCCCTGGCATTTCCTCCGGGAGCGCCATGGTGCCGTGATCAAGTGGGCACCGGTCGACGACGAGGGCAACTTCCTGATCGAGGAGTTCGAGAAGCTCCTGACCCCGCGCACCAAGATCGTCGCGATCACCCAGATGTCGAACGCGCTCGGCACGCTGGTTCCGGTCAAGGACGTGATCCGGCTGGCGCACGACCGCGGCATCCCGGTGCTGGTCGACGGCGCACAAGGTGCGGTGCACCTGCCGATCGACGTCCAGGACCTCGATTGCGATTTCTACGCCTTCACCGGCCACAAGGTGTACGGACCGACCGGCATCGGCGCGCTCTATGCCAAGCACGAGCATCTGGTGGCGATGCGGCCGTTCAACGGCGGCGGCGAGATGATCCGTGAGGTGGCCAAGGACTGGGTCACCTATGGCGATCCGCCGCACAAGTTCGAGGCCGGGACGCCGCCGATCGTCGAGGCCATCGGGCTGGGGGCTGCGATCGACTACGTCAATTCGATCGGCAAGGAGCGCATCGCCGCGCATGAGCATGAACTGCTTACCTATGCGCAGGAGCGCTTGCGCGAGATCAACTCGCTGCGTGTGATCGGAACCGCCCGCAACAAGGGACCGGTGATCTCGTTCGAGATGAAGGGGGCGCATCCCCATGACGTCGCGACCGTGATCGACCGCCAGGGTATTGCGGTGCGCGCCGGCACGCATTGCGTGATGCCGCTTTTAGAGCGGTTCAACGTCACGGCCACCTGCCGTGCATCCTTCGGGATGTATAATACCAGGGAAGAAGTCGACCATCTGGCGCAGGCGCTGATCAAGGCGCGGGAATTGTTCGCATGACCGATACAGCCGAAGTCAAGACGGCCACCATGGAAACCACCTCGGCACTGCCGGCGGAGGAGACCGAGCGCATGAGCGGCGAGATCGTCGCGGCGCTGAAGACGGTGTTCGACCCGGAAATCCCGGCCGACATCTACGAACTCGGCCTGATCTACAAGGTCGATCTCAAGGATGATCGCTCGGTCGACATCATGATGACGCTGACCACGCCGAACTGCCCGGCCGCCGGCGAGCTGCCGCAGATGGTGGAGAACGCGGTCGCCAGCGTTCCCGGCGTCGGCGTCGTCAACGTCAATCTGGTGTGGGATCCGGCCTGGACGCCGGACCGGATGTCGGACGAGGCACGCCTCGTCCTCAATATGTGGTGATGCGTCACAGCGTTTTCGAGCGAAGCGGATGCCGGTTCGTGTGAAGAAAACGCGTCAGAACAAGAGGTAAAGGTTCTGATCAAGTCAGAAACTTTAGGGATTGGACTTAGGCTCAAGAAGATCGGCAATTGATTTGCCGCTGGGACTGACCACATGAGTGACATGACGCAAGTTTCACCGACCCCAGCCAAACCGAAGCGGCCGCGCCCGCAGGTCATGAAACTGACCGATGCCGCCGCGGAGCGGATCACCGAGCTGACCAAGCGAGCGGATTCCGAGATCGTCGGGCTGCGCGTCGGCATCAAGAACGGCGGCTGCGCCGGACAGTCCTACACCGTCGAATACGCCCATGAGATCCGCCCGACCGATGAAGTGGTCGAGGACAAGGGCGTGAAGATCCTGGTCGATCCGAAGGCCGTGCTGTTCCTGCTTGGAACCGAGATGGACTATGTGGCCGACAAAATGCAGGCCCAGTTCGTGTTCAACAACCCGAACCAGGTCTCCGCCTGCGGCTGCGGCGAATCGGTGCAGCTCAAGCCGGCCACGGTCTAGAGACGTCCGCATATCGATTGTTGTGTGATCGGCACCTGTGTTGCCCGTCATTGCGAGCGTGGCGAAGCAATCCATGTTTCCGCTTGTTGCGCGATGGATTGCTTCGCTACGCTCGCAATGACATGGATGGAGACGTGCTCCTTACCATGAGGCGACAGAAACGGGGGCGATCGGCACATGGACCGCGAATTCCTCACCGAACTGTTCGCCGATTTCGGCCCGGTCACGCTGCGCCGGATGTTCTCCGGCTACGGCATCTCCGCGGACGGCACTAACTTCGCGCTCGCCTTGCGTGCCGGGCTCTACTTTCGTGCCGACGAGCAGACCATCCCGCAATTTGAGGCGGAGGGCTGCGGGCCATTCCAATATCAGACACGGTCGAAGACCGTCACGGTGAACTCCTACTGGCAGCTGCCGGCACGGCTGTTCGATGATTCGGAAGAACTCGCAGTCTGGGCACGGTCGGCACTCGGCGCCGCCCTGCGCGCCGCCCTGCGCAAGCGGCCGAGGAAACGAGCGGCTGCGCGAAAGTCGAATGCGCCTGCGAAGAAGACTGCAGGCAAGAAAGCTACGGCAGAAAAGGCGGTCGCGAAGAGGCCATCGGCCAAGAAGAAGCGATCGGCAAAGAAGCGATCCGCATCCTGAGGCAGCCAATCCATCCACGTCATTGCGAGCGAAGCGAAGCAATCCATGGATCCGCATATGCGGCAGGTGCATTGCTTCGCTTCGCTCGCAATGACGGTGGAGGCAGTTGAGCGACCAGATCACGCCACGCGGGTCTGGATCTCGGTGCTGTATTCCGGATCGGCCTCGCAGATCACACGGTTGCGGCCGGCGCGCTTGGCGGCATAGAGGCAGGCGTCGGCGCGCTCAATCAGCGAGTCGGTGTCGTCAGTCGGCTTCAGCATCGAGACGCCGACCGAGATCGTGACGCGGCCGAGGATCTCGCCGGTCGACTTCTTCTTCAGCTCCTTGGCCATCACGGCGCGGCGGATGTGGTCGGCGACCGTCAGCGCCTGCCGCAGCGCCGTGTTGGGAAGCACCACTGCGAATTCCTCGCCGCCATAGCGGGCGGTGATGTCCTGGCCCTTGATGTTCTGCTTCAGCGACTGTGCCACCAGCCGCAGCACCTGGTCGCCGGTGAGATGGCCGTAGGAGTCGTTGAACGATTTGAAGTGGTCGATGTCGAACATCAGGAGCGACAGCGGCTCGCCGCTGGCGAGCGCGGCTTGCACCGCCATGTCGATCGAGCGGTCGAAATATTTCCGGTTGCCGAGGCCGGTGAGCGGATCGGTCAGGCTCTCGGCACGGATCGCCTCGAGGCTATGCTGCAGGTCGCTGATCTCCGACTTCGACAGCGCGAGCCGGTTCTCCAATGCCTGATTGGTCTCGCGCATCTCGCGCGTCGATTTCGCCAGGCTATCGACGATTGCCTTGATGTGATCGCGGGTGGTCGCGCTCGCAAGCTTATCGCTGGCGCCGACGAGGCTGGCGTCATAGGTCGCGGACACGCCGAGCGCATCGGTGATCAGCTTCATGACGGCGTCGATCTCGCCGATGACGCGCGCGCCGACCTTGTCGATGCGGTCCGAGGTCTTGATGTGCGAAAGGTAGGTTTCGTAGATCTGCTCGAGATCGGATTCAGAGAGCTTGCCACTGCGCGCCAGCGTCTCGTTGATGACCTTGTTGAGCGGCGCGTTGTATCCGGTCGCGTAGACGTACCAGATTTCATAGTTGCGGGGGACTGCGGTCTGGCGAAGCGAGCGGATCTGGCCAAGCGCCACTTCGGCAAAGGCCAACGTACGTTCGTGTTCGTCCAGCAGCTTGACCACTGTCACGTCCTCAATGCACGCAATGCCGATTAAACCCGGCAGCAATGACTAAACTATTGGGGCGAGGGTACGGGACGAGAGTGAAGGCAAGGTAAACAGTGGAACTACGGGGAAGCCGGCTGCGGCGACCATGCGGCGCGCCCGATGTTTGTCCGCCTTGAGCGCCACTTTCGGGCGCTTTTCGTTTGCTCGCTACAGCATGATCCGGAAAAGTGCGCAGCGGTTTTCCGAAAAGATCATGCACAAACAACGAGCTAAGGCGCGATGACGCTTCGCGCAAATCTCATCGCGCTTTGGTGCGAGGCGCAAACTGGGCGCATTTGCTTCAAACGCTGAGGAATCAGCGCGTGCGCCGGTCGTGGGCGGTAACAGAAGTGTCCGGAATACCGCCGCTGGCGCGGCGGCATCGGAGCAGGCCTTATGCGCGTGCGCGCACAGGTCGTAGCAGGAAGGCGGGCAGGTGCGAATGATCGGCGGGCTCATGGTCCACCTCGCGCTGCGGCCGCCGTGGCTCGGCACGCCCGATCGACGGCACGTGCGACGGAGCGGCCTGCGGAGCCGAATTGCGGCCGTGGCGCGGTTCACGCTCCGGCTTCGCTGCGCGCTCCTCGCGGGGCTCCCGCTCGTGACGCGCTTCGCGTTCACCGTGACGCGGCTCGCGCTCGCGGCGCGGCTTGCGGCCGCCGCGGGCACCATCGCGCGAACCTTCGCGGCCACGCGAGCGGCGCGGCGCGGCGTCCTCGTCGGAGGCTTCGCTGTGAACGGTGTAGTCGCCCTCAGCGCGCGGGATCGGCTGGCCGATCAGCTTCTCGATCGCGGTCATCGACTTGCTATCGAGCGAGGTGACGATGGAGATCGCAGTACCGGTGCGTCCGGCGCGGCCAGTACGGCCAATGCGGTGGACATAGTCGTCGGGGTGGTGCGGTACGTCGAAATTGAAGACGTGGCTCACCGCGGGAATGTCGAGACCACGGGCGGCGACGTCGGAGGCGACGAGCAGCGGAATCTCGCCCTTCCGGAATTGATCGAGGGCCGCGGTGCGGGCGGATTGATCCATATCGCCGTGCAGGGCACCGACGCTGAAGCCGTGCTTCTGGAGTGACTTGTGAAGGACGGCGACTTCGCGCTTGCGATTGCAGAAGATAATCGCGTTGTTGAGATCCTTGGCATCGCGCAGCAGGCGGCGGAGGATCTCGCGCTTGTCATGCGCTTCGCGACCGGCCGGGACCTGCAATTGCGTCACGGTGACGGCGGTGGTCGCGGGCCTGGAGACTTCGATCCGCGCAGGATTGTGCAGGAAGGCATCGGTGATGCGGCTGATCTCCGGAGGCATCGTCGCGGTGAAGAACAGGGTCTGCCGCGTGAACGGGACGAGCTTGCAGATGCGCTCGATGTCGGGGATGAAACCCATGTCGAGCATGCGATCGGCTTCGTCGATCACCAGCAGCTCGACGCCGGTGAGCAGCAATCCGCCGCGTTCGGTGTGGTCGAGCAGGCGGCCGGGCGTAGCGATCAGGACGTCGACGCCGCGCATCAGCTTGGAGTCCTGGTCGCCGAACGAGACGCCGCCGATCAGGAGCGCCACGTTCAATTTCTGACCGGCGCCGTATTTGTCGAACTGCTCCTTCACCTGCGCGGCAAGCTCGCGGGTCGGCTCGAGGATCAGGGTGCGCGGCATCCGTGCCCGGGCGCGGCCCTTCTCGAGCAGGGTAAGCATCGGGAGAACGAAGGCAGCGGTCTTGCCGGTGCCGGTCTGGGCAATGCCGAGGACGTCGCGCCGGGCGAGAACGTGCGGGATTGCCTGTTCCTGGATCGGAGTGGGATTGGTGTAACCGGTGGCCGCAACTGCGGCGAGGACCTTATCGGACAGGCCTAGATTGGAAAAAGACATTGAGCCTCTGGTCGAAACCGCCGTTCGGCATCGCAGGTAAAAGGCTGTCGCGTTCGGCCCCGAAACGGCTCGCTTTTCTATAAAGCTCGGGGGCTCTGACTAACGCCGACGGACGGCAAACCTGACGAATCGCGTTTCGATCCGAGGGCCGCGTTGCCCGCAACATAGGGGCGAAAGCGGTAAAGTCAATCTTGGAACCAGCCGGATGGCCGAAAAAGCTTAACGTTTTGACTGAAATACGCGTCTTTTCGTCATTTGGCGGTCAAATGAATCACGACCCCCGCCCCGGACGGCGAGGTCACAGCGGGGGCCTCCGCGCTGTTTTTCATCCTGAATCCGCCGGGCGTCAGGCCTTCGGAATCGCCGAATATCCGGTAGAAGGTGGCGAGGCTGCCGAACCCGCAGGTGAGGGCGATGTCGGCGATCGGCCGCGGCGGCTTCTCGCAAAGCAACCTTCGGCTCTCGCTCAGGCGCTGGGCGGTGACGGTCTGCGAAAAGCTTGCCCCGGTCGCCTCGAACAGGACGTGCAGGTAGCGGACCGAGACGCCGAGCATGCCGGCGACCATCCCTGGCGACAGGCTTGGCTTGGCAAGATGGCGCGTGATCAGGTGGCGCGCGAGGCTGAGCCGGCTGACGCGCAGCGCCTGCTGCGCCCGGCGGCTGCCCGGCCTGATCACACCGCGCTCGATCAGCGCAAGGTCCGCCACGATCTTGACCAGCGCAGGAATGCAAGCGGTATCACCGGCCTCCGTGGCTTCCTTGAAGTCGGCGAGGCAAGCTTCGAGCAGCGGCGTCCAGCCGTGATTGCCGGTCGCCGCTGAGCCCTGACGGGCTGGCTCAGATGCCGGGATTTGATCCGCTCGCAGGTCCGCGGCATCGAGATAAATGCGCGTCGCGCCTGTAGCTAGCGTTTCCTGGCTGTGATCCCCGTGCTTACCGCGCATCGTGACTGATCCCTCGCTCTGCATGAGAGCGCGCGTCGCCGGTAAGGAAATTTGCGGTGCCGAACCCGGGCGAAGCGCCGCAGTGGTTTGGCGAAATGGCCGGAAAATATCTTCTCAATGCGCGCAGGCTGATCACTTCGGTTCAGCGAACGTCGGATCGCGCGGCGATGTGAAGTTCAAGGAGGTGAAGGGGGCGCGGCCAAGCTTCGGCGAATTGCGAGCGTGGTGTCCCGGCCGGTCCGGACGGGCGCTCAGGCCGTTTGTGCGCGATAGTCGCCCGGCGTCATGGATTCGGATGCATTGAAGAGGCGGTAGAACGTCGCAAGGCTCTCGAAGCCGCAGGCAAAGGCGACCTCGGCGATCGTCTGCCTGGGCTGCTCGCGGAGCAGGCGGCGGCTTTGTTCGAGCCGGAGCGCGGTGACGGTCTCCGAGAAGCTCATCTCGGTTTCCTCGAACAGAATGTGCAGATGACGGACCGAGATGCCGAGCAGGCCGGCAATCAGGGTTGGCGACAGCGCCGCACGCGCCAGGTGGCGTCGGATCAGGCGCCGGGCCAGCGACAAATGGGCGGTTCGCAAGGCCTGCTGCGCGAGCCGGCTCTTCGGCCGCATGATGCCGCGCTCGATCAGCGCGATATGCGCCAGCGCCTGCACCGTCGGCGCTGTGCCCGCCGCCGCGGCATCATTGCTTTCGATGAGGTCGCGGAAGCATGCTTCCAGCAGGGCCCGCAGCGCGGTCTCATCCTGCACGGGCCTGGGGACGAGTTCGCCGAGCTCGGCGCCCGGCGGGACGATGTTGGCCACCGGGACCTTGATGATGCGCAGGTGGAAGCCGTCATCGTGCAGGGGGACAGTGCGATAGGGCAGGTCCGAATAGCTGGTCGCGAACATGCCGTCGCGAACGGCAAATTCATCGAGCCGCGCGCCGCCGAACCAGCCGCCGCCGCCAAGCTGCTGGTAGATGCACAGGCTGTCGCTGGCCGCATCGGCGATGTCGCCCGTGCGCCGCTCGACGCGGTACGGCGAGGCCCGCAGCTCGACCAGCCCGGCATCGCCGAGCTTGCGCAGCGAGAACTCGCCGAAGAAGTCGCGGCGCCGGTCGGCTTCCAACTCGGCGGTGACGCCGAACAGCCCCTTGGCGCGGACCTCGCGCCAATAGTCGAAGCGATCCTTGGGATCGACTTGATCAGTAGACCATGTGTGCACGGAAAAGCCGTTGCGACGTGCGGAGAGCTCGAACCGGATGGAGCTTCGAATCTATCACGCGGGCCGTAAAAAGAAACTTGACCTAAGACAAATCGGATCCCTCATTTCGGCCTGGCGTGGCCGGCCGGAACGGCCGTCCGCGGCCGGCCTTGAACCGGCGAAACGGCTGGTCCGACTATTAGACGGCGGTCGCACGGGCGGCGCATTTGTCGTGCAGGCGGGGAAACGGGATGAAGAGCTGGCTTTCGAGACTTTCGGCGATCCTTTGGGCGGTTGCATTTGTCGCATCGGCCGCACCCGCCCAGGCCGAAAAGCGCGTCGCGCTGGTGATCGGCAATAATGACTACAGGAACGTGCCCAGGCTGCAGAAGGCGGTCAACGACGCCCGCACCATGGGCGACACGCTGAAGCAGCTCGGCTTCAGCGTCATGGTAGCCGAGAACCTCAACCGGCAGGCGTTCTCCGAGACGCTGCTCGCGTTCGACCGCGCCGTCGAACCCGGCGATACCGCGTTCTTCTTCTATGCCGGCCACGGCTTCGAGATCGCCGGCCAGAATTTCCTGCTACCGACCGACGTGCCGGCCGCCACCGAAGGGCAGGAGGAATTGGTGCGCGACGCCTCTGTTCTCGCCGACCGCATCGTCGAGCGCTTGCAGAACAAGAAGGCGCGCACCTCGATCCTGGTGTTCGACGCCTGCCGCAACAATCCGTTCGAGCGCGCCGGCACGCGCGCGGTCGCCGGCGGCGGTGGCCTCGCGCCGATGACGCAACTGCCGGAGGGCGTGTTCTCGGTGTTCTCGGCGGGGCCGCGCCAGACCGCGCTCGACCGTCTTTCGAACGATGATGCCAATCCCAATTCGGTATTCACGCGGACCTTCGCCAAGGAGCTGCTGCAGCCCGGCGAGAATCTCGTGCAGGTCGCGCAGCGCACGCGGCGCCTGGTCAGTGAGATGGCCGAGACCGTGAAGCACAAGCAGATCCCGGTCTATTTCGACCAGATGGTCGACGATGTCTTCCTGAACGGGATCGCGAAGGGGCAGGCCGAGGCGACCAAGCCGTCCGCGCCGCCGCAGCAGGTGGCCGCGCTGCCGCCGGTCGCGGTGCCGAAGCTGCCGAAGGAGGATTCGATCAACGCGCCGATCGCGAGCTTCTCGCGGCACAATGGCGGCTGGACCGTGGTGTTCTCGATCGCCGATCCGACGCTCGGGATTTCCTGGCGGATCGGCGACAGCGGCGATTTCCGCGAAACCGGCTTCATCGACACGCTCGATCCGCGCACGCGCAAGCGGATGCCCAATCCGTCGGTCGAGCTGCCGGCCGATGCGCCGGCCGCAACGATCGAGATTCGCTATGTCGATACGCAAGGCATGATGCAGGGGCCGTTCCCGATCAAGTTCGATCCCGACGCCGCGCTGATCCGCGACCAGCGCAAGATCCTCGACATGACCGCGACCAGCTGGCTGTCATTCCGCGAGTTCAACGGGCTGCTGGTCTACTATACGCACCTGATGTCGTATCGCTGCGCGATCCGCGAGGTGCGCATCGGCATCGACACCGCGGTGCCGGACAAGGTCCTGAAGATGCCATCCTGCAATTCGCGCGATCCCAGCGCGATCCCGTCTGACGCGCAGCCTTATCTGAAGCTTGCGCCGCAGACCAGGGCGGTCTCGGTCGAGCTGACCTATCGCGACGGCAGCGTGTCGGAAATCAAGACCTTCAGGCGATAGCCTTGCATCCTTGCCGCCAGATCCGCGTTACAATCGGATTCTGAGGGGCGAGGCAGCGGTGAGGACGGCATCATGGATGCAGGCAATCCGGCAGGGCCGAACACGCGTCAGATCAGGGCGCGCTGCTGCGTGGTCGGTGGTGGGCCGGCCGGCATGATGCTTGGCTATCTGCTCGGACGCGCCGGAGTCGATGTCGTGGTGCTGGAGAAGCACGCCGACTTCTTCCGCGACTTCCGTGGCGACACCGTGCATCCGTCGACCCTGCAGGTGATGGACGAACTCGGCCTGATCGACGGCTTCCTGAAGCTGCCGCATCAGGACATCCAGACGCTCGACGGCATGTTCGGCGGCACCTCGGTGCGGATCGCCGATCTCCGCCGCCTCAGCGTCAAATACCCCTTCATCGCGATGATGCCACAGTGGGACTTCCTCAATTACCTGCGCGAGAGCGGCAAGCGCTTCCCCTCGCTGAAGGTGCTGATGAAGGCCGAGGCGACCGATCTGATCCGGCGCGGCGATGCTGTCGCGGGCGTGCACGCGAACACACTCGACGGCCCGGTCGAGATCGAGGCGGATCTCACCGTCGGCTGCGACGGACGTCATTCGATCGTGCGCGAGCGCGCCGGCCTCGACGTCGAGGAGATCGGCGCGCCGATGGACGTTTTGTGGTTTCGCGTCGGGCGGCGTCCGGATGAGACCGAGAATTTGTTCGCCCGCGTCGAGCACGGCAAGATGATGGTGACGTTCGATCGCGGCGACTACTGGCAATGCGCCTATGTGATCGCCAAGGGCCAATACGAGGCGGTGAAGACGAGGGGATTGCCGGCGCTGCTCGACGACGTGCTGCGGCTGGCGCCGATCCTCAAGGCCGGCCTTGCCGACGTGAAGAGCTTTGACGACGTCAAGCTGCTCACGGTCGCGATCAATCGCCTGACGCGCTGGACCCGTCCCGGCCTGCTCTGCATCGGCGACGCCGCGCATGCGATGTCGCCGATCGGCGGCGTCGGCGTCAACCTCGCGGTGCAGGATGCGGTCGCGACCGCCAACATCCTGGCGGCGAAGCTCTTTCACGGCGTGCCGTCGGAAGACGAACTCGATGCGGTGCGACGGCGCCGCGAATTCCCGGTGCGCGTGACACAGCGCATGCAGGTGATTGCGCAGAACAACATCATCAGCGCGGCGCTGAAGGCCGGGGATCAGCCGGTGCCGTTGGCGCTGCGCTTGATCACGGCAATGCCCTGGCTGCAGGGCCTCACCGCACGTCTGGTCGCTATCGGGGTGCGGCCGGAGCACGTGCATTCGCCGGCCGCGGGCTGAACTGCGCGCCGCGCGACCGGAAGAGCGCCCGTGTTTTCAGGCCATCACCGAATAGCCGCCGTCGACGGGGATCGCGGTGCCGGTGACGAAGTCCGACGCGGGCGATGCCAGGAACACAGCGATGCCTGCGAAGTCGTCGATCGCCCCCCAGCGTGCCGCCGGCGTGCGCGCAAGCACGCGCTCGTGCAGCCCGGCCACCTGCTGGCGCGCACCTTTGGTCAGGTCGGTATCGATCCAGCCGGGCAGGATGGCGTTGACCTGGATGTTGTCGGGAGCCCAAGCGTTGGCGCAGGCGCGGGTGTACTGCACGATGCCGCCCTTGCTCGCGGCATAGGCCGCGGCGAAGCTCGCACCGAAGATCGACATCATCGAGCCGATATTGATGATCTTGCCGTGCCCCGACGCCTTGAGCGCCGGATAAGCCGCCTTCGAGCACATGAACGCGCTGGTGAGGTTGGTGTCGATCACCTTGCTCCACTCCTCCAGTTCGAGCTCGTGCGGAGGCTTGCGGATGCTCATGCCGGCGTTGTTGACGAGAATGTCGATCCGGCCGAGCTCGCGAACGACCCGTTCGACCATGGCCGCGACGGCGGCCTTGTCGGTCACGTCGGTTGCCACCGCGATCGCCTTGGCGCCGCGCTTGCCGAGATCCTCGACGGCGGCCTTTGACTTCGCCTCGTTGCGGCCGACCACGGCAACCGCCGCGCCGGCGTCCGCCAGGCCGCGCGCCATGCCAAGCCCGATGCCGCCATTGCCGCCGGTGACGATGGCGACCCGGCCCGAGAGATCAAACTGTCCGTTTTTCATTGTTGTTGTCCGCCGAGGTTTGAACCGGGCGCGAGAGTGCCCGATCGTCACGGCGCTGACCAGATCGGCTACAGCCGATCCGCCCTGCGCCGGCGGGCTTGCGCGTCGGGCGATTTCCATGACGTTCGGGCAACAAAAAAGCCCCGGACAATGCCGGGGCTTTTGGTCTGCTATCTCAGCAGGGATCAGTACGCAGCTCAGTACTTGGCGACAACCGGACCGGTCCAGTTGAAACGGTAGACCAGCGAGGTGCTGATGGTCTGGACAAGCGGCTTGAAGGTGATGTCGCGGCCGTTCGAGATGTTGGTGCCGTCGACCAGCTCCGAGATGTTCTTGTTGTCGTAGTAAGCGGCGCGATACTCGGTCTTCATGAACCAGCCCGGCGCGGTGATGCCGAAGATGTTCAGGTTGTTCTCGACGCCGCCGCCGACGAACCAGCCGCCGCGATCGAAGTCGTTGGTGTGCAGACCCGAGGGAAGCGCGCTCGCGGTGTTGAACAGCGTGGTGCCCTTCCAGTGCGAGCTGGAGTAACCGGCGTTGACGTAGGACAGGACGTTCGGCGCGATCAGGTAGCCGAGGCGCGCACCAGCCGCCCAGCTGTAGTCGTTCTTGATGTTGCCGGCGACGAACGGACCCTGATCCTGGATGGTGCCCTTCAGGCTGCCGAACTGACCGTCGGCGAACACGCCGATGACCCAGCTGTTGGCGGTCTGCCAGTCATAACCGGCACCGACGGTGCCGTACCAGCCATCGCCGCCCTGGCGCTGGTTGAAGCCAAGGATCGGCGCACCCGTAACGGTCGACTGGACGCCCGTGTCAGCATCCCAGACGCCGCCGCCGCCGCCGCCGAAGATGTAGAAGCCGGTCCAGCTCGGAGCGACCGGAACCGGGGCAGGAGCCTTGGTGTAGGGGCGGGCGGCCAGATCGGCAGCCGACGCCGATGCCGTCATCGCAGCAACCACGGTCAGAGCGAGCAAAATCTTCTTCATATCCAAATCCTCGACTAGCGTTCGATCAGGTCGCTCAGGGGAGTGCGCTGGCACCGATTCCCGAAACTCATGGTCGAACTATACGTGGTTCCGCCGGAAATGCTGTTGCTGGTGAGACACATCCGGCCGAAAACGAAGCCACTGGGGCTCTCCGAACGGGCAAAATGGCAACGGCCGCCCCAATCTGGGGGCGGCCGGAAATTCATTTCAGATCAATCGGTTGGGCCTAGACGTCGAGTAGGTCGTCGCTGGCGAATTCGGCCTTGTCGGAAATGAAGGCGAAGCGGGCTTCGGCCTTGGTGCCCATCAGCCGCTCGACCGAGTCGGCGGTGCCCTCGCGATCGTCGGCCAGCAGCACCACGCGCAGCAGCGTGCGCTTGGCCGGATCCATCGTGGTTTCCTTCAGCTGCGCCGGCATCATCTCGCCGAGGCCTTTGAAGCGGTTCACCTCGACCTTGGCGTTGGCGTTGAACTCGCTCTTCAGCAGCTCGTCCTTGTGCGCGTCGTCGCGGGCGTAGATCGACTTGGTGCCGTGCTTCAGCTTGTAGAGTGGCGGAACCGCCAGATAGAGGTGCCCTTCGTCGATCAGCCGCGGCATCTGCCGGTAGAAGAAGGTGATCAGGAGCGATGCGATGTGCGCCCCGTCGACGTCGGCGTCGGTCATGATGATGATGCGCTGGTAGCGCAGATCCTCTTCGCGGTAATGCGCGAGCGTGCCGCAGCCGATCGCCTGCACGAGGTCGGAGAGCTGCGCGTTGGCGGTCAGCTTGTCCTTGCCGGCAGAGGCGACGTTGAGGATCTTGCCGCGCAGCGGCAGCACGGCCTGCGTCTTGCGGTCGCGCGCCTGCTTGGCGCTGCCGCCGGCCGAGTCACCTTCGACGATGAAGAGCTCAGAGCCTTCGGTACCGGCGTCGGAGCAGTCGGCGAGCTTGCCGGGCAGACGCAGTTTCTTGCCGGCCGTCTTGCGCGCGGTCTCCTTTTCCTGGCGGCGGCGCAGCCGCTCCTCGGCGCGATCGATCACGAAATCGAGCAGCCGGTTGGCCTGGTTCGGATTGCCTGACAGCCAGTGATCGAACGGATCCTTCATCGCCTGTTCGACGATGCGCTGCGCTTCGGCGGTGGCGAGGCGGTCCTTCGTTTGGCCCTGGAATTCAGGCTCGCGCACGAACACCGAGAGCATCACGGCCGCGCCCACCATCACGTCTTCCGAGGTGATGGACGCCGCGCGCTTGCCCTGGCCCGCGCGTTCGGCGTGGTCCTTCAGACCGCGCAACAATGCGCTGCGCAGGCCGGATTCATGCGTACCGCCATCGGGCGTCGGCACCGTGTTGGTGTAGGACGACAGGAAGCCGTCGGCATCGGCCGTCCAGGCCACGGCCCATTCGCAGGCGCCATGCGCGCCGCTGCGGCCGGATTTGCCGGAGAAGATATCCTGATGCACCAGCGTATCGGCGTGGATCGCCGCGGCCAGATAATCCTTCAGTCCGCCGGGGAAGTGGAACTTGGCTTCCGACGGGACGTCTTCGACGCCCTTCAGGAGCTCCTGGTCGCAGTGCCAGCGAATCTCGACGCCGCCGAACAGATAGGCCTTCGAGCGCGTCATCTTGAACAGACGCTGCGGCTTGAAAGCCGCCTTGGCGCCGAAAATGTCGGTGTCCGGCTTGAAGCGGATGCGCGTGCCGCGGCGGTTGCTGACCTTGCCGAGGTCTTCGAGCTTGCCCTTGGGGTGGCCGCGCTCGAAGGTCATGCGATGCAACTGCCCGCTGCGCGCAACCTCGACCTCGAGCCGCGAGGAGAGGGCGTTGACCACGGAGACACCGACACCGTGCAAGCCGCCCGAGGTCTCGTAGACCTTGGAGTCGAACTTGCCGCCCGAGTGCAGCGTGCACATGATGACTTCGAGCGCCGACTTCTTCGGGAATTTCGGATGCGGGTCGACCGGAATGCCGCGGCCATTGTCGGTCACGGTCAGGAAGCCATCGGCGGTCAGCTCCACGTCGATGAAGGTGGCGTGGCCCGCCAGCGCCTCATCCATGCAGTTGTCGATCACCTCGGCGAACAGGTGGTGCAGGGCCTTCTCGTCGGTGCCGCCGATATACATGCCGGGGCGCCGGCGGACCGGTTCCAGCCCTTCCAGCACCTCGATGTCAGCCGCCGTATAGCCGGCTTCGGCGCTTCCAGCGGATCGCGAAGCAGCCTTCGCCGGGGCGCGTCCCTTCGGTTCCGGGGCTCCGAACAGATCGTCGGCAGATTTACTTTTGGCGTTCGACTTCAATGATTTGGCCATGGTTCTTCAAGTGACGCGCCGGTCACGGCGCGGCGAATCGGTTGCTCTGACTATGCCACGGATGGGCTGCCAATGGGGACGGCCGCGCCCTGGAGCCCGGCCATCCCCATAGATAGGAAACCGCGATTACGCCTGCGAGGTGCGGATTACAATGACCGTGAACAGGGCCATGGCGGCGACCACCAGCAGTGACCCGACGATCGGCGCCGCCTCGAACGACGGTCCCTTCAGCAGCACGGCGGCCACGCCGGCCGGGAACAGGACGCCGCCGACGATATGCAGCCAGCCCTGGATTCTGGCGAGCAGCATGCTGCCCGCTTCCGGCACCAGCCGGTAGTAGAGGCCGAACAGGAACAGCAGCACGCCGCCGACCAGATTGAGATGCGCATGCGCCGGTCCCAACGTGAAGTCGTGCTGGATACCCATGGCGATGCCCGCGAGCATTCCGAACAGCAGGACGAGAACGCTCACGCACATCATCAGCGATCCGATCATCCAGTAATTCCTTTTTCTTGTGAGGGAGATGCCAACCTGGACCTCAGGGGCCTTACGGGAAATCACGGTCGATCCCCGCCTTTGTGACTTGATGTCACGCAATCGGCTGGCTTACCTGTTCTTAGGCTGCGTGCCGCTAGAAAGGTTCATTCGAGGTTCAACGGAGCGGGAAGGCACACGACGAGATGGAAGACCTTGCGCGGGCCCTGGCCGAATTCGTGCGGCACCACCAGGCCTGGGCCGCTCCGATCGTCATGCTGCTGGCGTTCGCTGAATCGCTCGCCTTCATTTCATTGCTGGTTCCGGCCTGGGGCGCGCTGGTCGCGATCGGCGCCCTGATCGGCGTCAGCGGGATCAGCTTCTGGCCGATCTGGATCGCGGGCGGCGTTGGTGCCGCGCTCGGCGACTGGGTCTCCTACTGGTTCGGCTATCGCTACAAGGAGCAGGTCGCGCAGATGTGGCCCCTGTCGCGCTACCCGGAGATCCTGCCGCGGGGCGAGGCCTTCGTGAAGAGCTGGGGCGTGCCCAGCATCTTCATCGGCCGCTTCTTCGGTCCACTGCGCGCCTCGGTGCCGCTTGCGGCCGGCATTTTCGAGATGTCGTACTGGCAATTCCAGATCGCCAATTTCGTCTCCGCGCTGGTCTGGTCGGCGGCACTGCTGCTGTTCGGCGACGTCATTGCCCATGCCATCGAGTGGGTGTGGCGGGTGGTGTAGCAAGCTCCGGAATAAGGCCGACCTGCAGGGGTTAGGCGGGAGGGTGGCCGCTCGAGCTGTCGGCATCGCGCGAGTATCGAAACGCTGATACAACCGCGCCCACCGGGCGCGAATTCATCGGGCGCAGTTTCACTTGGAAGGACAGCACATGGAATTGACACGACGTCATGCTCTCGCCGGCGCTGCCGGCATCGCCGCCGCACCGTTGCTATCAACCGTTCCTGCGGGCGCTGTGGCGCCGGTTGCCGACAAGCAGGCGCCGAGCTTCTATCGTTACAAGGTCGGCGACATCCTCGTCACCGTTGTGTCCGATGGCAAGAATGTCTTCAAGCTGGAAGACTCCTTCATCCCCAATGCGAAGCGGGACGACGTCAACGCAGCGCTGGAGAAGGCGTTCATGCCGCGCGACATGATGACGATCTGGTTCGCACCGCTGGTGCTCAACACCGGCGGCAAGCTGGTGGTGATCGACACCGGCAATGGCGCGCTGGCGAAGGCCAGCACGAAGGGCGCCAATGGCCTGTTCGCCGACAATTTCGTCGCCGCCGGCTTCGATCCCAGGAATGTCGACATGGTCGTGATCTCGCACTTCCACGGCGACCACGTGAACGGCCTCTTGACCGCCGAAGGCACGCCGGCATTCCCGAATGCCGAGGTGCTGGTGCCGGCGACCGAGTGGAAGTTCTGGATGGACGACGGCGAGATGAGCCGGGCGCCGGCCGGCCGCATGCAGGGCCTGTTCAAGAACAACCGCAATATCTTCGAAGCCGGCCTGAAGAAGAAGGTCACGCCGTACGAGTGGGGCAAGGAGATCGCGCCGGGCCTGACCTCGGTCGAGACCGTCGGCCACACGCCGGGCCACACCTCCTACGTGCTGGCCTCGGGCCCGGACAAGGTCTTCATCCAGTCCGATGTCACCAACAATCCGAACCTGTTCGCGACCAACCCCGGCTGGCATGCGTTCTTCGACCAGGACGGCGACGTGGCGGAGAAGACCCGCCGGCGCATCTACGACATGGTGGTTGCCGAGCGGCTCCAGGTGCAGGGCTTCCACTATCCGTTCCCGGGCCTCGGCCATGTGGTGAAGGACGGCAGCGGCTATCGCGTCGTGCCGGCACCGTGGAATCCGGCGATTTAAGGTGTCATTCCGGGGCGATGCGTAAGCATCGAACCCGGAATCTCGCGCCGCAACCTCTGGATTCCCCGATGCGCAATTGCGCATCTGTGGTTCGCGCGCAAGGCGCGCGCGCCGGAATGACGAAAGCAAATCTTGACGTCAAGGGGGCGCGGCCTTATAGCCGCGCCCATGATCAACGCCGCGACCATCATCATTGCCCGCCGCCGCCGCATTATCGCGGTATGGGCGGTCGCTCGCGTTTAAGACCATCGCCTCTGCCGCCGGACCCGATCCCGCGGCGCTCTCCTGAAAAAGACACGCGGTTCGATCTGGCGGCTCCTTCGTCATGCAGGAGCTTTGACCATGTATACGCCACCGCCCTTCAAGCCTGACCGTGCCGCGAGCCTTGCCTTCGCGGAAGCGCGTGGTTTCGGCATGGCCTGCGCGTGGGATGGCGGCAAGCCGATCGCCTCCGCGCTCCCGTTCTACTTGACTTACGCCGCCGACGGGACGCCGCGGGCGCTGTTTCATGTTGCCCGTCACAATCCGCTGGTAAAGCTGGCGGGCGGGTCACCTTGGCTGCTGGCCGTTACCGGCGCCGACGCCTATGTTTCGCCGGACTGGTACGTGTCACCCGATCAGGTGCCGACCTGGCTCTATCAGGCGGTGCATCTGACCGGGCCGGTGCGGACGTTGTCGGATGACGAGCTTGCCGTTCAGATCGACGCGCTGAGCGCCAAGTTCGAGGACCGGCTGCTGCCGAAAAAGCCGTGGGTGTCGGGCAAGATGACCGCCGCGAGGCTGGAAACCATGAAGAAGGCCATCGTGGGTCTCGAGATGATGGTGGAAGAGGTGGAGGGCAGCTTCAAGCTGAACCAGCACAAGTCTGAAACCGATTTCGCGGCGGTCGGCAACACGCTCGCTTTGCAGGCCGAAGCCGGTGCCCAAGACATCGCGGCCTTGATGCGCGAGGTGCGCCCGCAGGCTTTCGCGCTGATACAGACCGAGATGACTACGCTTCCGAGGAGCGAGCAATGACGAAGAAGAAAATCGGAATTTTGGGCGCGTCCGGCTACACCGGCGCCGACGCGGTGCGCCTGTTGGCGCGGCACCCGAATGCCGAAATCACCGCGCTTACCGCTAGCACCCATGCCGGCAAGACGATGAGCGAGGTGTTTCCTCACTTCTTCATGCTCGACCTGCCAAAACTCGTGGAATGGGAAAAGGTCGACTGGACGCGGCTCGATGCCGTGTTCTGCGGACTGCCGCACGGGACGACGCAAGAGATCATCGCCGCGGTGCTGAAAGCCAATCCCAGAATCAAGATCCTCGATATGTCCGCGGATTTCCGGCTGCGCAACAAAGACAGCTACGCGCAATGGTACGGGCATGAGCACCGGGCGCTCGAATTGCAGGACGAGGCGGTCTATGGGCTGACCGAACTCTACCGGGAGGAGGTCACGGCCGCGCGGCTGGTAGCCTGTCCCGGCTGCTATCCGACGGCGGTGCTGCTGGCGCTTGTTCCGCTGGCGAAGGCAAAGCTGATTGACGTCGACGACATCATCATCGACGCAAAGTCGGGCGTCACCGGCGCCGGACGCGGACTGAAGCAGAACACGCTGTTCAGCGAGGCCGGCGAAGGGTTGTCGCCCTATTCGATCGGAAGCCATCGACACTCGGCGGAGATTGAGCAGGAGATTGGCGCGGCCGCTGGCTCGGCTGTGACGGTGAACTTCACCCCGCATCTCATTCCGATGGCGCGGGGTGAGTTCTGCACATCCTATGTCAAGCTCAACGGGGCTACGCCGGACGATTTGCGCGCCGAGCTGGAAAGGGCCTACGCCAACGAGCCGTTCGTATATGTGACGAAGAAGGGTGTGCTGCCACAGACGCAGAACGTGCGTGGTTCGAATTATGTTCAGATCGGCGTCGTCGCCGACCGGATCAAGAACCGCGCCATCGTGCTCTCGACGCTCGATAATCTTGTGAAGGGTTCGGCCGGACAGGCGATCCAGAACATGAACCTGATGTTCGGCTTGCCCGAAACCACCGGACTGGAGCAGATCGCGCTGTTTCCATGAGCGGGGGTTGTTGTCGCTGGCGAGGGGCGCTCAATCTAAGGATAACTGCTCATCCCCGTTGGCGGCGCAGGCGCGGCCAGATGTGTTAAACGAAACGAACGAGCTCGAAAGGAACGTGCCATGACCCTCACCGACACCAACCAACCGAAAACCAGGAGCGGTGCGACCAAGGCCACCGTGTTCGTCGATGGCGGCTCAGGCACGACCGGCCTCGGCATCCAGGAGCGGCTGCTCTCGATCGGCGACGTTGCGGTGAAGCACATCGCCGAGGACAAGCGGAAGGATGCCGGCGCCAAGCGCGCGCTGATGGAGGAGGTGGATCTCGTGATCCTCTGCCTGCCTGACGAGGCCGCCAAGGAGACTGTGGCGCTGATCGACACGATGGGCAATGCCGCGCCGAAAGTGCTCGACGCCTCGACGGCCTATCGCGTTGCGCCCGACTGGGCCTACGGTTTTCCTGAGCTCGCGCCCGACCAGGCCGACAAGATCCGTAACGCGAAGAAGGTCTCCAATCCGGGTTGCTATCCGACCGGCGCGATCGCGCTGCTGCGGCCGATCGTCGATGCCGGCGTGCTGCCGGCGGATTATCCCGTCACCGTCAACGCGGTGAGCGGCTATTCGGGCGGCGGCAAGTCGATGATCGCCAGCTTCGAGGACGGCTCGGCGCCGGCCTTCGAACTCTACGGCCTCGGCTTCGAGCACAAGCACGTGCCGGAGATGCAGCTCTATTCGCACCTGACGCGAAGGCCGATCTTCATCCCGTCGGTCGGCAACTACCGGCAGGGCATGCTGGTCTCGGTGCCGCTGCAACTCGACGCGCTGCCGGGCAAGCCTGATGGTACCGATCTGCAAGCGGTTCTGGCGAAATGGTACGCCGGCAGCAAATATGTCTCGGTGATGCCGCTGCAGAACGAGGCCGCCAAGGGCGGGCGGCTCGAGCCGGAGGCGCTCAACGAGACCAACCAGCTCGAGCTCTACGTCTTCGCCAGCGACAAGCACCACCAGGCGGTGCTGGTCGCGCGGCTCGACAATCTGGGCAAGGGCGCCTCGGGTGCCGCGGTCCAGAACATGCGGCTGATGCTCGGGCTGGCCGACAGCTGACGGCGACGCGGATCGTGGACGACGCCACGCTGCAGTTCTATCGGCGCAATGCCGAGGCCTATGCCGGGTGGGCGAAAGCCCCGTCCACCCGGCTGATCGGCTTTCTGAAGCTGCTGCCGCCGGGCGGCGCGATCCTCGAACTCGGCTGCGGCGCCGGCAATCATGCCGCCGTCATGCTCGCCGAAGGCTTTGTGCTGCGTGCGACCGACGGGTCGCCCGAGATGGCCGAGGTCGCGGCGCGCCGCATCAAACATCCCGTCGAGGCGATGCTGTTCGATGAGCTCGAGGACCGCGAAGCCTATGACGGCGTCTGGGCCAGCGCCTGCCTGCTGCACGTGCCGCGCGACGAATTGGCCGACATCATCGGCCGCATCCATCGGGCGCTGAAACCCGGTGGCGTTTTCTACGCGAGCTACAAGATCGGCTATGGCGATGGCCGCGACAGCATCGGCCGCTACTACAATTATCCCGCGGCGGACTGGCTCGCTGCGACCTACGCCGCGTCAGGGGCGTGGACGCAAGTCTCGTCCGACACCAGCGAGATCAAGAGCTTTGACGAGGCGCCCGCGACGATGCTGCACATCGTGGTGCGCAAGGGCGGCTAGTTGATGCCGCGCCGGCGCGGCTGTCGCCGCAACCGGCGGGAATATCTGGATCAGAGGACCTTGAAGATCGCGAGCGCCAGCACCGCCTGGGCGAGGAAGCCGACCGTAAAGGCCAGGGTGCGGAACACCGGCAGGCCGAGCGTGTACACGATCAGGTGGGCGACGCGGGCCCAGAAATAGACGGCGCAGGCGAGCACGGTCCATTTGGTGGAATAGTCGGCCGCGTTGAGGATCAGGACCAGCGGCGCGAAGATCACGAGGTTCTCGACCGCGTTGTCATGGGCGAACATCAGCCGGTTGGCCCATTCCGCGTGCGGCTTGTCGTTGCGCGAGGGGTTGCCCATGGCGGCGGAGAGGCCGCGCACCTGGCAGCGGTTGATGATGTAGGGGATCCACAACAGCCCGGTCAGGATCACCGTCAGTGACAGCCAGAACAGTTCGCGCGTCATCGTCTCCCCCTCACGTGAATTCGATTCCCGACCGTCGGGACCGTCTGTTTATAGCTGAGCGGAAGAGTTGGCGCTACGCGCGGACGCGGACATAGCTGCCCGGGGCGTCCTCGAGCACCTGCGTGCCGTTGGAGCCGACCATGCGCGCCGGGACCGTCTCCGGGTCATGGCTTTCCAGCCAGCCGCGCCAGTCGGGCCACCACGAGCCCTTGTGCTCCTCGGCGCCCTTCAGCCAGTCGGCGAGCTTCATGTCCTTGATGTTGTCGTTGGTCCAGTACTGGTACTTGTTCGACGCGGGCGGATTGACCACACCGGCGATATGGCCGGAGCCGGACAGCACATATCTCACCGGGCCGCCGAAGAACTGCGAACCGTAGAGCACCGATTCCGCCGGCGCGATGTGATCCTCGCGGGCGGCGAGGTTGTAGACCGGCACCTTCACCTTCGACAGATCGAGCAGCGTGTTGTCCAGCACCATGGTGCCGGTCGACAGGCGGTTCTCCAGATAGCAGTTGCGCAGGTAGTAGGAGTGGTTCGACGACGGCATCCGCGTCGCATCCGAATTCCAGTGCAGCAGGTCGAACGAGGACGGCGTCTGGCCTTTCAGATAGTTGTTCACGACATACGACCAGATCAGGTCGTTCGAGCGCAGCATGTTGAAGGCCATCGCCATCTTGCTGCCCTCGAGCACGCCGGATTCCTGCATGTCGCGTTCGAGCGCCGAGATCTGGTCTTCGTCGACGAACACCAGGAGATCGCCGGCATGGGTGAAGTCGACCTGCGCGGCAAAGAACGTCGCCGATGTCACACGCTGGCGGCGCTTCTCGGCGAGATAGGCGAGCGTCGAGGCGAGCAGGGTGCCGCCGACGCAATAGCCGGCGGTGTGCACCTTCATCTCGCCGGTGACCTTCTCGATGACGTCCATCGCCGTCAGCGGGCCTTCGGTCATGTAGTCGGCCCAGGTCTTCTTGCCGAGCTCCTTGTCCGGATTGACCCAGGAGATCACGAACACCGTGATGCCCTGGTCGACGCACCATTTGATGTAGGATTTCTCGGGGCGCAGATCGAGGATGTAGAACTTGTTGATCCAGGGCGGCACGATCAGCAGCGGCGTGCGCAGCACGTTCTCGGTCGCCGGCGAATACTGGATCAGCTGCATCAGCTCGTTCTGGAAGATCACCTTGCCCGGCGTCGTCGCCATGTTGACGCCGACCTCGAGATTGCTCGAGTCGGACTGGCGGATCCGCAGCGTGCCGTGGCCGGCCTCGATATCCTCGGCCAGCATCTTCATGCCGCGCACCAGATTGTCGCCATTGGTCTCGACGGTGGCGCGCAGCACCTCCGGATTGGTCAGCACGAAATTCGACGGCGCCAGCGCGTCGGTGATCTGCTGGACGTAGAATTCGGCCTTCTTGCGCGTGTGAGGATCGATCCCGTCGGCGTCATGGACCAGCTGCTGCGCCCATTTCGAGGTCAGCAAATAGAGCTGCAGGATGAAGTCGAAGAACTGGTTCGACTTCCATTCCGGATCCTGGAAGCGCTTGTCGCGCGGGGCCGGGGCGATCGCCGGCTTGGCATCGGCCTCGCCGGCCATGCGGCGCACCGCCGAGCCCCAGAGATCGAGATAGTCCTTGCCGAGCTGCATCTGCAGCGACGAGGCGCGCTCCTTGTCGGACAGCCAGTATTCGGCGATCACGCTGAAGGTCTTGATGACCTCACCGAGCTCATTCGGCGGCTTGTCGCGGACTTCTCCGGTCTGGCGCGGCTTGAGATAGGCTGCCAGCGCCTGGCCGCTGCTCTCCATCGCCCGCGCGATGTTCATGGCGAAGGCTTCGGCGTTGAATTTCGGGGTGGCCTGGGTGTCGGTACTAACGTTGCTCATCTGAGGTACAATATCGCGTCGTTTGGAGGGCGTCATCGCGCGGTGCGGCAACGCAAATCAGTCAAAATCCAGCATTTCGCTCTGTTGCGGTGCGAGAAAAAATCTTTGTTCCGTCATATTGAAGCCTCAGGGGGCGCTTTTGGTGTTCCCGCTTTAAGCGTTTCGGGCGACAATGGTTTGAAACGCTAAAGTCGAAATTAACGCAGCGGGGACGCTGCAAGGCTCGTACCAGTGCGACCCGTGTCGGCAACGTGCGACGTGCGCGCTAGCTTGTTGGGGACAATTCGGCGCATGCCGATCGATCGAATGAACAGGGGGCTCGCGGCCGCAGTGCTGCTCGCGTCGTTGGTGGCGCTGAGCGGGTGCTCGAGCACGATCGCCGATATGACGATGCCGGCCGATGCGCCGGCGCGCGAGAAGGACGCCGCCGGCTACCTGCCGGTCCATGATCTTCCGCCCGACCGCGCCGACCCGACGATCAAGCCGGCGGACCAGGCCAAGATCGAGCAGGAGCTGATTGCCGCGCGCGCGCGCCAGGCCTCGACGGCTGCCCAAAGCGGGAAGTAGCGCCCGACAAACGGCCGATCAGCGCTGGCGCCGCCCGGTGTCCGTGCTAAAAGAAACCCAGTTCAACCGCAGATCCGGCCGCAGCCCCCAGATCGTGCGCCTGAATTCGCTCTAAGTCATTGATTCAGTGCGATTTCTGTCAGAGGCCGAGCCGGCTTCCGCAAACTACGCCAAGGGGGTCGATTCTGGCATCGCGGTTGTCGGAGCAAGGGTCCCATGGAAGATTTTTACCGCATTCGCCGTCTGCCGCCTTATGTCTTTGAGAAGGTCAACCAGGCCAAGGCGGCCGCGCGCAACGCCGGGGCCGACATCATCGACATGGGCATGGGGAACCCGGACCTGCCGACCCCGCCGCATGTGATCGAGAAGCTCAAGGAGACGCTGGGCAAGCCGCGGACCGACCGCTACTCGGCCTCGCGCGGCATCAACGGCCTGCGCAAGGCCCAGGCCGCCTATTATGCGCGCCGCTTCGGCGTCAAGCTCAACCCCGACACCCAGGTGGTTGCGACGCTCGGCTCGAAGGAGGGGTTTGCCAACGTCGCGCAGGCGATCACGGCGCCCGGCGACGTCGTGCTGTGCCCCAATCCGAGCTACCCGATCCATGCCTTCGGCTTCCTGATGGCGGGCGGCGTGATCCGCTCGGTGCCCTCGGAGCCGACGCCGCAGTTCTTCGAGGCGGTCGAGCGGGCGATCATCCATTCGATCCCGAAGCCGATTGCGCTGATCGTCTGCTATCCGTCGAACCCGACCGCCTATGTCGCGGACCTCGACTTCTACAGGGACCTCGTCGCGTTCGCGAAGAAGCACGACATCTTCATCCTGTCCGATCTCGCCTACGCCGAGGTTTATTTCGACGAGAACAATCCGCCGCCATCGGTGCTGCAGGTGCCCGGCGCGATCGACGTCACCGTCGAGTTCACCTCGATGTCGAAGACGTTCTCGATGGCCGGCTGGCGCATGGGCTTCGCGGTCGGCAATGAGCGGATCATCGCGGCGCTGGCGCGGGTCAAATCCTATCTCGATTATGGCGCGTTTACGCCGGTCCAGGTGGCGGCGACCGCGGCGCTGAACGGTCCCGACGACTGTATCCGCGAGATGCGCGACACCTACCGCAAGCGCCGCGATGCGCTGGTCGAGTCATTCGGCCGCGCGGGCTGGGACATTCCGCCGCCGCAAGCCTCGATGTTCGCCTGGGCGCCGCTGCCCAAGGCGTTCGAGGCGGTCGGCAGCATGCAGTTCGCGACCCTGATGGTGGAGAAATCCGGTGTCGTGGTGTCGCCGGGCGTTGCGTTCGGCGAGCATGGCGAGGGCTATGTCCGCATCGCGATGGTGGAGAACGAGCAGCGCATCCGGCAGGCCGCGCGCGGTGTGCGCCGCTTCCTTGAAAGCGGCATCGAAACGTTGCACAACGTCGTTCCTCTCGCCAACCGACGCTAATCCTTCCAGGTTGCTTAATCTCCAGGTCCCTTAAATCCATGGTCGCACCCCTGAACGTGGGCATAGCGGGGCTCGGCACCGTCGGTGCCGATGTCGTCCGCCTCATCGAAACGCAAGGACGGGCGCTGGCCGAGCGCAGCGGCCGCGGCGTTCGCGTCGTCGCAGTCACGGCGCGCTCGAAAGCCAAGAAGCGTGGCCTCGACCTGCGCGGCATCGCCTGGGCGAAGAGCCCCGAGGCGCTCGCCGAGGATCCCGATATCGACTGCTTCGTCGAATTGATGGGCGGCGCCGGAGATCCCGCGCTGTCCGCGATCGAGACCGCGCTGAAGGCCGGCAAGTCGGTCGTCACCGCCAACAAGGCGCTGATCGCCAAGCATGGACTGCGTCTCGCCGCGGCTGCCGAAAAGCACGGCGGCGCGCTGAATTTCGAGGCGGCGGTCGGTGCGGCGATCCCGGTCATCAAGACGCTGCGCGAGGGCCTCGCGGGCACCAGCGTCAACCGCGTCTACGGCATCCTCAACGGCACCTGCAATTACATCCTGACCCGGATGGAGCAGGAGGGCCTGTCGTTCGAGGAGTGTCTCAAGGACGCCCAGCGTCTCGGCTATGCCGAAGCCAACCCGTCGTTCGACGTCGATGGTCACGACACCGCGCAGAAGCTCGCGATCCTGGCCAGCCTCGCCTTCGGAACCAAGGTTGCGGAAAGCGCGGTTTACGTCGAAGGCATCTCCTCGATCACGCCGGAAGACCTCAAGGCCGCCGCGGAACTCGGTTACCGGGTCAAGCTGCTCGGCGTCGCGGTGCGCACGGCAAAGGGCATTGAGCAGCGCGTGCACCCGACCATGGTGCCGAAATCATCGTCGATCGCGCAGGTGATGGGCGTCACCAATGCGGTCGCGATCGACGGCGAGGGGATTCCGCCGATCACGCTGGTGGGACCCGGCGCCGGCGGCGGCGCGACGGCCTCCGCCGTGGTCGCCGACATCGCCGACGTCGCCCGCGGCATCCGCGCCAAGCCGTTCGGCCGTCCGGTGGAGCGGTTGCGCGAGACCACCAAGGCGCCGATGGAACGCCATGAGGGTGGCTATTATATCCGCCTGATGGCGCGTGATCTTGCAGGCACTGCCGCAACAATCGCCACCCGGCTGGCGGAACAGAAGATATCTCTGGAATCCATCGTGCAACGGCACCCGGATGGCGTCGATGTGAACGGTGCGGCCAAAAAACCTTCACCGGTCCCGGTCATTCTGATTACCTATGCGACCAGCGAGGATGCCGTGCATCGTGCGCTGGCCGCAGTGCAGCGCGATAAGGTCATCAGCGGCCGGCCGCAGGTGATCCGGATCGAGAAAAACTAGCGCATGGCCTGAACGGGTCGGGCGTGAGACGATTGATGCGGGCAGGCTGGCCTGTCCCAGAGGCTTAAGGAGTACGCCGATGTCGACCCATATTTCCGTTCCGCCGCAGATGCTGCTCGAGCGCATCCTGACGCTCGAAATCGTGCGCGTGACGGAGCGCGCTGCGGTGTCGGCCGCGCGGCTGCGTGGCCACGGCCAGGAGAAGGCCGCCGACAAGGCCGCGGTCGACGCGATGCGGCGCGAGCTCAACAAGCTGCCGATCGAGGGGACGGTCGTAATCGGCGAGGGTGAGCGCGACGAGGCGCCGATGCTGTTCATCGGCGAGAAGGTCGGCCTCAATGCCGGCCCCAAGGTCGACATCGCGGTCGACCCGCTCGAGGGCACCACGTTGTGCGCCAAGAACATGCCGGGCTCGATCGCCACCATGGCGATGGCCGATGGCGGCACGCTGCTGCACGCGCCCGACGTCTACATGCAGAAGATCGCGATCGGCCCGGGCTACGCCAAGAATGTGATCGAACTCGACGCGCCGCCGGCCGACAATGTCCGCCGGCTCGCCAAGGCCAAGGGCGTCGACCCGACCGCCATCAACGTGCTGGTGCTCGATCGTCCGCGCCATGCCGACATCATCAACAGCGTGCGTTCGACCGGCGCTGCCGTGCAGCTGATCACCGACGGCGACGTCGCCGGCGTCATTCACTGCGCCAAGCCTGATGAGACCGGCGTCGACATGTATATCGGCACCGGCGGTGCGCCCGAGGGCGTGCTCGCGGCGGTCGCGCTGCGCTGCATTGGCGGCCAGATGCAGTGCCGCCTGATCCTCGACACCGAGGAGAAGCGCGAGCGCGCGCACAAGATGGGCGTCACCGATCCGAAGATGATCTACGGCATCGAGGACATGGCCAAGGGCGACTGCCTGTTCGCCGCTACCGGCGTCACCACCGGCTCGCTGCTGACCGGCGTGAAGTTCAAGAAGGACGTGATCGAGACCGAGACGGTCGTGATGCGCTCGGTCACCGGCACCGTGCGCTACATCAAGGCCGAACATCGGCAGCTTGAGAAATTCCACCTGGATTGAGGACGAGCCTACAACAACCGTCATTCCGGGGCGCGCGAAGCGCGAACCCGGAATCTCGAGGTTCCGGGTTCGATGCTTCGCATCGCCCCGGAACGACGGACCAAAAACAACAACAAGGGAGACGCGCATGTCCGATCTGTCCGGGGTCAAGGCGCTGGTGTTCGACGTGTTCGGGACCGTGGTCGACTGGCGCACCAGCCTGATCAACGACTTCACCAGATGGGGCGAGACGCGCGGTATCAAGGCCGATTGGACGGCGCTGGTCGACGGCTGGCGCGCGGTCTATGCGGCCTCGATGGACGAGGTGCGCAAGAACCCGCAGAACGGCTACGTCATCCTCGACGTATTGCACCGCCGCTCGCTGGAAAAACTCGTCGCGCAATTCGACATCAAGGGGCTGAGTGAGGCCGATTTGCAGCATCTGACGCTGGGCTGGCATCGCCTGCACGGGTGGCCCGACAGCGTCGCCGGCCTGACCCGGCTGAAGACCAAATACATCATCTCGCCGCTCTCCAACGGCAACGTCGCGCTGCTCACCAACATGGCGAAGTTCGCAGGCCTGCCCTGGGACCTCGTGATGTCGGCCGAACTGTTCGAGCACTACAAGCCCGATCCGGAAACCTATCTCGGCGCCGCGAAGCTGCTCTGCCTGCCGCCGGAGCAGGTGATGATGGTCGCCGCCCACAATTACGACCTGAAGCACGCGCAGAAGCTCGGCCTGAAGACCGCCTTCGTGGCGCGTCCGACCGAATACGGTCCGCTGCAGAAGTACGATTTCGAGGCCACCGGCGAGTGGGACATCGTGGCCAAGGATTTCGGGGAAATCGCCAGCCGAATGGGCTGCTAGAACTGGTCCACAAATCATCGAAGCGTTACGATTCCTGCCGGACGCATCGGCCCTGATTGGATCAGGACCGATGTTCCGGATTTTTGTTTGACGCGTTTTCTTCACGCGAACCGGTGCCCACTTCGCTTGAAAACGCTCTGTTCGGAAGGGCTCATGACGCTGCACGCATCCGCACTGCCCGTCGAGGCGCCACAGGCGTTCCTCGGCGTGACGCGGTCGCTGACCGGAAAACTCTGGCGCGACCGGCTGGATGCGCGCGGGGCGGCGCGGGCGCTCGCGATCGTGCAGCGCTATCAATTGCCGGAAATGCTGGCGCGCGTGCTGGCGGGGCGCGACGTCGGGATCGACGAGGTTCCCGACTTCCTCGACCCGACCATCCGCAAGCTGATGCCGGATCCTCACACGGTCACCGAGATGGAGCACGCGGCCAAGCGCATCGCGGATGCCGCGGTGCGCGGCGAGAAGGTTGCGATCTTCGGCGACTACGATGTCGACGGTGCGACCTCGGCCGCGCTGCTGACCTGGCATCTGCGCCACTGCGGGCTGGACCCGCTGATCCACATTCCCGACCGCATTTTCGAAGGCTACGGGCCGAACGTCGACGCCGTGCGTGCGCTGGCGGCGAAGGGCGCGACGCTGCTGGTCACGGTCGATTGCGGCACCACCAGCATCGAGCCGCTGGCGGAAGCCAGGAAGCTCGGGATGTCGGTCGTCGTGATCGATCATCACCAGACCGGCGATGTGTTGCCCGAGGTCGATGCACTGGTGAATCCGAACCGGCCCGACGATCTCTCCGGGCTCGGCCATCTCGCAGCGGTCGGCCTCGTGCTGGTGACCTTGGTCGCGGTGAATCGCGAACTGCGCCAGCGCGGCTTCTGGACCGGCGAGATGCCGGAGCCGGACCTGCTCAGCGTGCTGCATCACGTCGCGCTCGGCACCGTGGCCGACGTCGCGCCGCTGATCGGGCTCAACCGGGCCTTCGTCGCCAAGGGCCTGATCGCGATGCGTCGCCGCGACCATGTCGGCCACACCGCGCTGATGGATGTCGCGCGCCTGAACGGCCCGCCGGAGGCCTGGCATCTCGGCTTCATGCTGGGACCGCGCATCAATGCCGGCGGCCGGATCGGGCGCGCCGATCTCGGCGTGCGGCTATTGCTCGAAGGCGATATCTCGGAAGCTGCGCGGATCGCGGCCGAGCTCGATCGCCTCAATGCCGAACGGCGCGTGATCGAGCAGGCGGCCGAGGCGCAGGCCGAGGCCGAGGCGCTGGCTTCGCTCGGGCTCGAGGACAAGGGCGCTGTCATCGTCACCGCGGCGGAAGGCTGGCATCCCGGCGTGGTCGGGCTTGTGGCGGCGCGGCTGAAGGAGAAGTTCGCGCGTCCTGCGTTCGCGATCGCGCTGGAGCCCGGCGGCATCGGCACCGGATCGGGCCGCTCGATCGGCGGCGTCGATCTCGGCAAGGCGGTGCGGCAGGCGGTGCACGACGGCCTTTTGATGAAGGGCGGCGGGCACGCGATGGCGGCCGGCGTCACGCTGCGCAAGGAGAAGCTCGCCGAATTCCGCGCTTACATGGAGAGCGCGCTGGCGGCCGACGTCGCCAATTCGCGGCACGAGAACGAGCTGTTCATCGACGGCGCCGTAACCGCGCGCGCGGTGACGCCGGAGTTCGCCGCGACGCTCAATCGTGCTGGCCCGTTCGGCAGCGCCAATCCGGAGCCGGTGATCGCGCTGCCGTCGCATCAGTTGGTCTATGCCGACGAGGTCGGGCAGGCGCATCTGCGGCTGCGTTTCAAGTCCGGCGACGGCTCCATCGTCAACGGTATCGCCTTCCGCTCCGTCGGACAGAAGCTCGGCAGCGCCTTGACGCAAAATCGCGGCCAGCAATTGCACGTGGCGGGCTCTCTTGCGGTCGACCGTTGGCAAGGCACCGAACGTGTGCAATTCCGTGTCCTCGACGTCGCGGTGCCGGATCAGGGCCCGACGGTGATCCGATAAGAAACGTTGGGAGAGGACATGTCAGGACAGGTTGAAGGCAAGGTCGCGCTGGTGACCGGCGGCGCATCGGGCATTGGCGAGGCCATCGTTGAATTGCTCGCGCAGGAAGGCGCGACCGTTATTGCGACCGATATCGATGAGTTGAGGGGACCCGAGCTCGCCGCGCGGCTCACCAAGGCCGGGCGGAACGTGACCTTCTTGCCGCAGGACGTCACCAGCGAGGAGCGCTGGATCGAAATCATCAGTGAGATCGGCAAGCGCCATGGCCGCCTCGATATCATGGTCTCGAATGCCGGCATCGGCATCGGAGCGCCCTCGATTGTCGAGATGTCGCTCGCGGACTGGCGCCGCCAGACCGCCATCAATATCGACGGCGTATTCCTGTCGGTGAAGCACTCGCTGCCGCTGATGCGCAAGCATGGCGGCGGCTCCATCATCATGATGTCGTCGCTGGCCGGCCTGCGCGGCGCGGCGACGCTCTCCGGCTACAGCGCGACGAAGGGCGCGGTGCGGCTGTTCGCCAAGTCGATCGCGATGGAATGCGCGCAGATCGGCGACGGCATCCGCGTCAACTCGGTGCATCCCGGCATCATCGACACGCCGATCTGGGGCAAGATCCCGACCGGCGCGACCGGCGCCGGCCAGAACGCGCCGATCGATCCGGAGGAGCGCGCGAGGTTCGCCACACCGCTGGGCCGCGCCGGCCAGGCCATCGAGATCGCCCAGGGCGTGCTCTATCTCGCTTCCGACGCGTCGCGTTACGTCACAGGCAGCGAGCTCGTGATCGACGGCGGCATGAATGCCGGCGGCGTCGTGCGGCAGCCTGCGAGCCGGTAGGAGCGAACTGTCGTAGCCCGCATGAGCGGAGCGATATGCGGGAAATGCGTCCCCGGGTATCGCTTTCGCTCACCCGGGCTACGCGGATCGCATGATGGCTACCCGCCTTGCCGTAGCCGCGCCAGCACCTTGAGCCCGCCGTAACCGTCGGCGGGCAACAGGCCCATCTTGATCTGAAAATCCTTGATCGCCTTCATGGTGTCGTTGCCGACGCGGCCGTCGGTGCCGCCGGTGTCGAAGCCGGCCTTGGTCAGCCGCGTCTGCATCTCCTGCACCTCGGCGAGCGTCAGCGCGCGCTCCGAGCCCGGGAAGGGCTGGATGAAGGGCGGCCCGCCGAGGCAGCGATCGCCGAGATGGCAGATCGCCAGCGCGTAGTTCATCGACGGGTTGTAGCTCTTCACCGAATTGAAGTTCGGACCGAGCAGGAAGGCCGGGCCCCCCGCGACCGGGATCCACAGTTGCGCTGATGCGTTCGGCTGCGGAAACGGCTGGCCGTCGGCTCTGACGACGCCGGCGCTGGCCCAGGCCGCATAGGTGCGGCTGCCGCCGGTGCCGCCGCCGGGCGCGCGGACCTCGTAGCCCCAATGCTCGCCGCGGTGCCACTTGCCGCGGTTGACGAGATATTTCGCGGTCGAGCCCAGCGCGTCGTCGGGCCGGCCGAACGGCGAGACCTTGCCGTCGCCGTCATAGTCGAAGCCGACATTGAGCCAGACTTCCGGCATCCACTGCGAATGACCCATCGCGCCGGCCCAGGAGCCGTTCATCTCCTCAGGCGTGCTCCAGCCGCGCTGCACGATCTTCATCGCGTTGATCAGCTCGGTCTCCCAATAGGCCTTGCGGCGCGGCTCGTTCCAGGCGAGCGCCGCCAGCGAGGGAAACACCGGCGTCATGTGGTTCTGCTGCACCAGCGGATCGCCATAGGCCGACTCGACGCCCCACAGCGCGAGCAGCGTGCCGCGCTCGACGCCGAAGTCGCGTTCGATCCGGCCGAACAGCGCCTCGTTCTTCTTCAGCGCCTCCTTGCCGTGAATGACCCGCCAGTCGGAGACGCGGCGATTGATGTACTGCCAGATCTGCTCGTGGAATTCAGGCTGGTTACGCATCTGCCTGAACACGCTCATGTCGGGCTCGATCCGCCCCATGCAGCGATTCCAGGTCGCCTCCGAAATGCCTTTTGCGAGCGCGCGGGCGCGAAAATTGTCGCGCCACTGGTCGAAGCCCGGAGGGGCGGCGGCGAGCGCGCCGAGCGGATTGACGAGCGCCACGCCGGCCGCGAGCCCGGCCATCAGGACGGCGCGGCGGGCAGGGGATTTCGGAGAATCAGGCTGTTTCATCGGGCCAGTGTAGCGGCGCCGATCGGGTGAGCCAAAAGCCACGCCGCCGCAGGAGCTATGTATCTTGCAAATCTGTGGCGATTTTTGACAGCCATTGCCGGACAATTTGCTCCGACCTCGCGTCGAGGCTAGCGGCGAGCCGCCGCTCCTGGGCCTGGGCGATCTGCCGGCATTTCTCCAGCAGCGCGGTTCCATGGCCGGTCAGGGTCCATTGCAACACGCGGCCGTGGACGGGGTGCGGCGTCTTGCCGATCGCGCCGTCGCGCTCGAGGTTGCGGATGATCACGCTGACGGTCTGCGGCGTCAGCAGCGCGACGCGAGCCAGATCGGCGCCTGAGAGCCCCGGATAGGCTTTCAGCATCGTCAGCACGACGAATTGCGGCGAGGTGACGCCGAGCCGTCCCAGCTGGCGCTCCATCGACAGCCGCGAGGCCGCGTGGGCCTGACGCAGCAGATAGGCGAGATAGCCCTGCTCGCCGCGCTTGCCTTCGCCCGGCGCGGGAACGGAAGGGGCGAACATGACGTCGCCTGCGCTCGATCCCGCATTCGCTGCGGCCCGTCGACCGGCGGCTTTTCCGACCGGGCGCCGCTCGGCGGTGCCCGATTTGCCTCGTTTCCGCATTGCCGCCATGTCGCGTGCTGCCGCCTTTGCCGATGTCCGCATCTTGCCGACGATATCAGAGCTCTGATAATATCTCAGTACACTGATAACATGAGGCTAGGCCAATGTCACATGCCCGCAAGGAATACACCGACTTCGAGAAGCTCGCGCCCGACGTCTTCGCCGCGGTGCGCGCGCTCGGCCAGTTCGCGGCGAAGGCCGGCCTCGACAAGCAGCTGCTCGAACTCGTCAAGCTGCGCGCCTCGCAGATCAACGGCTGCGCGTTCTGCGTGCAGTATCACATCCTGCAGGGCGAGAGCCTCGGCGTGCCCGCCGACAAGCTGAACCTCGTCGTGGTGTGGCGCGAGGCGCCGCAGTTCACGCCGCGCGAGCGCGCCGCGCTGGCCTGGACCGAAGCGTTGACGACCCTGCCGAACGGCGTCAGCGACGAGGTCTATGCGCAGGCCACCACCGAATTTTCCGAGCAGGAGCTGACTTACCTGACCTCGGCGATCGCATCGATCAATGTCTGGAACCGGTTCGGCGCGGCCTATCGCTGGACGCCGCCGCCGCGCCGGCAGCGTGCGGACGCGGCGGCTTCGTAACGTCGAGGCGGATCAAACGGCAACCGACAGGGAGAAAAGCAATGACCTCGATGGCAATGACACCATCCCTTCCATTCGCGCGGCCGCCGCGGCCGGTCATGCTGGCCGTGATCGCGGGACTGGTCTCCGCCTTCGTGATCGGGAAGGCACTGCCGACCCCGATGGACGCGATCTCCTCCGTCATCGCGCCGCTGTGCGCCAGCGCCAATGCGGCGTCGCCGCTCGACAAGGTCGAGGTCATCAGCTCGCATGCGCTGCCCAATGTGGCGGGCAAGCGTGTCACGGTGGTGCGCGTGTTCTATGGTCCCGGTGGCTTCACGCCGCCGCACCGCCATTCCGGTTCGGTGACGGCCTACATCACCAAGGGTGAAATCCGCTCCCAGCTCGGTGGCGGGCCGGTCGAGACCTTCAAGGTCGGCCAGTCCTTCTTCGAGCCGCCGGGTTCGACCCACATGGTCTCGGCCAATGCGAGCACGACGGAGCCGGCGGAACTGATCGCGGTGTTCGTGGCGGACGAGGGCGCGCAGCTGACCACGATGCTCGAATAGCGATCGGTGGGCGCTCGCTCTGCAAGACGTGCGCACTGGACCAGTTTGGGGCCCAGTTCGCGTGAAACTGGACCTTGCGCGCAACGGGGCGTGTCGATTGATTGCACGACAGGTTGCGGCGACGGTTGCCGACGATGGACAAATCGATGATCAGTCTGAAGGGGCTCTCTGCCTTCCCGATCACACCTTCGAACCGGGATGGGCGGGTTGACGTGGGTGCGCTCCGCGCCTTGCTCGACCCCTTGATTGCGGCGAAGGTGGATTCGGTCGGGCTGCTCGGAAGCACCGGCTCATATCCGTATTTCAGCCGCGATGAGCGGCGGCGCGCCGTGCAGGCGGCGACCGCCTTGGCGGACGGCAACACACCAATACTGGTTGGCATCGGCGCACTACGCACCGACGATGCGGTGCGGCTGGCTCAAGATGCGCGTGATGCCGGCGCGACGGCGGGCCTGCTGGCGGCGGTTTCCTATACGCCGCTGACCGATGACGAGGTCTTTGAGCATTTTCAAACCGTGGCCCGCCAGAGCGGGTTGCCGATCGTCATCTATGACAATCCCGGAACGACTCATTTTCAATTCACGCCGGCTCTCATCGGCCGTCTGAGCCGGGTCGAGGGAATCGTCGCGGTGAAAAGTCCGGCGCTGGATGCCTCGACCGTGGCGGGCCATCTCGGGGAATTGCGGGCTGTGGTTCCGGACGGCGTTGCGTTGGGCTACAGCGCCGACTGGAATTGCACCGAGGCACTGCTGGCAGGTGGAGATACCTGGTACAGCGTTCTCGCGGGAATCTTTCCGAAGGTCTGCGTGGACATCGTTCGCGCTGCGAGGAGCGGCGATGCGGCCCGGGCGCGAGAGCTCAACGCGCGTCTGCAGCCGATTTGGGATCTGTTCAGGACATATTCCAGTCTGCGTGTTGTCTACGCACTTGCCAATCTCAGAGGGATCTGCGCGGCCGAGCCTCCACGTCCGATATTGCCGCTGCCCGCGGACGCTCAGAGGCGCGTCAAGGAGACGTTGGCTGCGATGGAGATCGACTGATCGCAACCACGGCGGAGGGCGCTAGATGCCGGCGCGCGCCAGCGGGTCGCGGCCGAACCAGTTGTCACCCTTCGATCCCGGCAGCACGCTCAGCGTTGCAACGAGCGCCAGATAGGGGATCCAGTATTTGACGTGCAGCGCGGCGGCGAGGTGGGGAACGGCGAGGATCGTCAGCGCCCACCAGCCCGAGACGTTGAGGTCGTGCAGCCGCTTCACCAGGATCGCGGCGAACGGCCACAATGACAGCATGAGCAGCAAGCGCAGGACGGACAACTCGTCGGCGGGCGGGCTGCTGTCATAATACCGTGGACCGGGGTCGAGCCTTACGCCGACGCGAATGACGAGCATGTCGACCAGCACGAGGCCGAAAAATCCCAGGCTGAATTCCTGCCGGCTGATGCGGCCTTTCACCGAAAGAAAGAACCAGCTGAAGGTCGAGAGCATGCTTGGTTGTGGTCCAGCCTGAATGGGCATCTGATAGAGACTTGCGTCCGATGGTCAAAGCGGGTCGGGTTCCCGCCGTTCTGCTTCCATCATGATCATTCAAGCTGGCAATTGTCGCCGCGACATGGCGGGCATCGACGCGATTCCGGATGGAACCTGCGGTGGGCGTTTGCACAATTTCGGAATAATGGAATAATGCCGCTGATTTGCCCGACGGGTCAAGTTGTCGTGTCGAACGTGTCGTGTCGAACGACGGCAGCCGCCGGCTACTTTGCATGGGGTTGTTTTCGATATTTTGGCAGTGCGCCCCGAACCGGTGTCCCCTTCGCTCGACAACACTCTAATTGCCGCCGCCTTCCTGGGTGTCGATGCGATGCACGACGTCGTCGGGCAGGGCATGGGCCACGGCGGCTGCAAGCCCGGGCTCCGGTCCGATCTCGCGGCCGCGGCCGCGGATCAGCCGCTCATAGGCCGACACCAGCGTGGTGTAGGGATTGACCCACAGCCAGCCGTCGCGCGTGAACAGCTGGACGTCGAAATGCAGATGCCGCGATGTGCCGTTGGGGTGGTCGAGATAGTTCGAGACCACGCCGATCTTCTCGCCCTCGCTGACGCGGCGTCCGTTGAGCAGGCCGTCTGCATCCATCACTGACGGGTTCATGTGCATGTAGCGGAAGCGGACATGCTCGGTGCGGGTGTTGACCTGCAACGTCGCGGCCTGCTGCTGCGCCGAGCGGATCACGATACTGTCGCGCACCGCAACGACCGCCTGCTGCTTGGGGTCGCAACCATCCTTGCTGTCGACAGGACATGCGCTGGGGCGGATGTCCTGGCCCTGATGGCCGTAGCCGCTGGCGCATTGGCCGACCTCGAAGCTGCGCGCCTCGCAGAAATTGTCTTGCCAGGGATACGTGTCGATGGCCGCGCCGGGCTTGCGCTTGGCGAAGGATTGCGAGTGGGCGAAGGCCGGCGCCTTCTCGAGCGGAAAGCGGATCTGCGAATAGACGGTGAAGTCGGCGTGGCCGCCTTGTTGCCTGCGGCCGCCGCTGCCCGCGACGATGTCGCCGCTCGGGTGGTAGGTGAAGTCGGCGGATTGCGCGGCCGGCCGCTCGGCGATGTCGGAGGCGACGTCGCTGCGTGGCCGTGACGGCTGGCCGCCGACAATGCGCAGGGCCCTCAGAAACCGCTCGGCGACCGGATAGGCCTCGCGGCAGGCCAGCCGCTTCGGCCGCGGCGCGCTGTCGAGGCACTGGATCGAGACGACATAGGGAATTCCGAAGCGGGTGAAGGCGTAGCGGACATAGCCCTCGCGAATGAAGCGGCGCAGGTCCGGAAACTGCGCGGCCAGCGTCTTGACCGGCTCGCCCTTGCCGCCGAGCCGGTCGGCGAGGTCGTAAACCAGGATCGAGCCGGAAATTTGCACCTCGACCGGCTTTGCAAATGTCCGCGGCGGCAGGCCGTCGCCGGCGCCGGGGTCGAGCGAGAACACGGCATCGTAGCCCGATGCACCGGCATGGAAGAAATCGACCGCGCGGAAGTCGGCCTGGTAGCGCGCGATCGACAGGCTGTCCGGCGCACCGTTTTGCCGCGCGTCGAGATAGCTTGCGGGGTCGAGCGGCAGCAGCACCGGGATCGGGCTCTGCGCAATGCCGGGAAACAGCGGCGCTGTCACCGCGTTCAACTGCACCAGCGCAGGCGTCGCCCGCGGATCGGTGGCGGGCACGCGGCGCTGGCCTGCGAAAGTGAAGCCGGCGGCGATGGCCGGGCGGCTGCCGATCTCCTGCCGCAGCTGGTCGAGCACGGCGCGCCATTCGACCCGCATGGCCGAGATCGATGCCGTTCGGAATTCGTCGGCATGGGCGCCGGGAAGAGGCGAGAGCAGGGCTGCCAGCCAGCAACTGACGAAGCTGACCACCTTCCTGTTCACTGCACACCCCGGGCTCATGTCTGATCGCCCGTAAGACTAAAGCAAGTTCCGGAAAAGTGTGTAGCGGTTTTCGCTAAAGTTGATGCTTAACCAACAAGTTGAGGCGCGGTGACGATTCATTTCAAATCCCACCGCGCCTCAAGCGCTCAGTCCTTGGCGCGTTCGACGTAGGAACCGTCTTCGGTCATGACCACGATGCGCGTGCCCGTGGTGATGTGCGGCGGCACGCCGGTGCGCAGGCCGTTGGACAGCATGGCCGGCTTGTAGGACGAGGAGGCGGTCTGGCCCTTGGTCACAGGCTCGGTCTCGACCACTTCCAGCGTCACGCGCTGCGGCAGCTGGATCGCGACCGGGTTGCCCTCGTGCATCGAGAGCTTCACGGTCATGTTCTCCTGCAGATACGGCGCGGACGAGCCGACGATCTCCTTGGAGACCTGGACCTGGTCGTAGTTGTCGTTGTTCATGAAGTGGAAGCCGTCGCCATCTTCATAGAGGTAGTTGTAGTTGTGGTCCTCGACGGTGGCCTTCTCGACCTGGTCGGTGGTCTTGTAGCGCTCCGAGACCTTCACGCCGTCGCCGATGCGGCGCATTTCGATCTGGCTGACCGGGGTGCCCTTGCCGGGATGAATGTTCTCGGCGGACAGGACCACATAGAGCTTGCCGTCCTGCTCGATGACGTTGCCCTTGCGGATGGAACTGGCGATGACTTTCAAAGGTGTTTTCCTGAATTTGAGAGCCTAAGGGCGCCAACCGGATCGGCAGCCCCTCGGCCATGGCGGCGATTTCGGGCTGCAACATACTGATTTGTCCCTGAGATGCCAGTCTTTTGCGGCCGAATTCGCAAGGTTGCCAACCGTCCCGGCCGTCCCGATCGGCCCTATTTTTCGGCCATGGGCTCATCCGTTTCATCGAATCTGCGGATGGGACGCGCGAGCCGTGGTTCAGGTTCAGCCACGCGCGCGCATGGACAAGGTGCGCGTCTTTCGACAAGAAGGGATCAGCCTCGCTGCGTTCCGCGGAGGCTCGGGCTGTGTAGGCTTATGAATTTGTGTGGAATCAATCGGTTGCGCGGGACTCTTGAGTGCGGATGGCGGCTCGTTGATGTTGAATCCGTGAGGATGCTCTGGCGATGACAGCTCATGACCGGCCGTCGCCCTGGTGGATGCCGCAGCGCTATGCCGACCGCAGGCCGTTCCTGCAGGCGCGGACGGCGATCACGCGAGCGCTGCGCGCCTGGTTCGAGGAGCAGGGATTTGCCGAGGTCGAGACCGCGATTCTGCAGATCTCGCCGGGCAACGAGACCCATCTGCACGCTCCCCGCACCGAGCTCAGGCAGGCCGATGGCTCACATGCGCCGCGCTATCTGCGCACCTCGCCGGAGTTCGCCTGCAAGAAGCTGCTCGCGGCCGGCGAGCCGAAGATCTACGAGTTCGCGCGGGTGTTCCGCGACCGCGAGCGCGGCGACCTGCATCTGCCCGAATTCACCATGCTGGAATGGTACCGCGCCAATGCCGGCTATGACGCCATCATGGCCGACACGATCGTGGTGATCGCCCATGCGGCTCAGGCGACCGGGATCGGCCGGTTTTCATTCCGCGGCAGGACGGCCGATCCGTTTGCGGAGCCGGAGTTGTTGACGGTCGCGGCAGGTTTCGAGCGCTTCGCCGGCATCGATCTCCAGGCGACGATCTCAGGCGGCGAAGGCGACCGCGAAGCGCTGGCGTCGGCTGCAGCAGCGCGGGTGCGGGTTGCAGATGACGACACCTGGTCCGATATCTTCAGTAAGGTGCTGGTCGAGCATATCGAGCCTCATCTGGGACAGGGCCGTCTGACGGTGCTGTTCGAATATCCGTCGCCAGAGGCCGCGCTGGCGCGCACCAAGGCCGGCGATCAGCGGGTCGCCGAGCGTTTCGAGGTCTATGCCTGCGGCGTCGAGCTCGCCAACGGCTTCGGCGAGCTGACCGACGCGGCCGAGCAGCGCCATCGTTTCACCGCAGCGATGGATGAGAAGGCCCGCCGTTATGGCGAGCGCTATCCGCTCGATGACGATTTCCTTGCCGCGGTCGGCCAGATGCCGGAGGCCAGCGGCGTCGCGCTCGGCTTCGACCGGCTGGTGATGTTGGCGAGCGGCGCGCCACGAATTGATCAGGTGGTCTGGACGCCGCCTGCGGGAGAGACATGAACAGGATCGATCCAAAACTGGCGGCGACGCTGCGACAGCCGCGCGAGCTGGTCGATGCCGGGCTCGCGCCGGTCGCAGCACTGGCCGGGCTCGAGCGGGTTGCTGCGCGCTACGCGGTCGCGGTGACGCCGGAGCTCGCCGCGCTGATTGATCCGGACGATCCCGCCGACCCGATCGCGCGGCAGTTCATCCCGAGCGCCGACGAACTCGTCGAGCAGCCGGGCGAGAACGCCGATCCGATCGGCGACGATGCGCATTCGCCGGTCGCCGGAATCGTGCATCGCTATCCCGATCGGGTGTTGTTCAAGCTCGTCCATGTCTGCGCGGTGTATTGCCGGTTCTGTTTCCGGCGCGAAATGGTCGGGCCGGGAAAGGCCTCGGCCTTGTCCGATGACGCCTACCGTGCGGCGCTGGATTACATCCGCAGCCATCCGGAGATCTGGGAAGTCATCCTGACCGGCGGCGATCCCTTGATGCTGTCGCCGCGCAGGCTGACCGAGATCATGGCCGATCTCGCCGACATCAATCATGTGAAGATCGTTCGCCTCCACACCCGTGTTCCGATCGCCGATCCGGGCCGTATCAATCCCGAGATGATCGCGGCACTGCGGGTCGAAGGCGCGACGACCTGGATTGCGATCCATGCCAACCATCCGCGTGAGCTGAGCAACAATGCCCGCGCAGCGTGCGCGCGCCTTGCAGACGCCGGCATTCCCTTGGTAAGCCAGTCCGTCCTGCTGCGCGGCGTCAATGATGATGCTGCGACGCTCGAGGCGCTGATGCGCGGCTTCGTCGAGTGCCGGATCAAGCCCTATTATCTGCATCACGGCGACCTTGCGCCCGGCACAGCGCATTTGCGCACCACGATCGAAGCCGGGCAGGAACTGATGCGGGCGTTGCGCGGGCGTGTGTCCGGACTTTGTCAGCCGGATTATGTGCTCGACATCCCCGGCGGCCACGGCAAAGCGCCGATCGGCCCGAGCTATTTGTCGCAGCCGGCTTCCCGCGAACGTGAAGATCCGATGGAACGGCGCTACCGTATCGTCGATTATTGTGGTGACGTTCATCTTTACCCGCCGCAATCCTGAGGCGGCGATGAGCGGGGCCGGGGACGGACGGCAGGAGCCGCCCGAGGATGAGGGCAACCGCAGCATCGAAAATGCTGTGATGTTCGGCTTCTTTGTGGTGCTGGTCGCCGCGGGAATCTGGCTCCTTGGCACGATGGCCGATATACGGAAGGTACAGGATTGCGCAGCGCAGGGGCGACGCAACTGTGCTACCGTCGAGGTGCCGGAACGGGCGCGATAGGGTTGAGAAGCGGAGACGCGAGATGCGGAAGACAGTTTTGTTGATGGCTCTGATGATGGTTGCGGCCGGAGCGCCCCAGCTTGGCATCTCCCAAGCCTGGGCGCAGCAACAGGGCGGATCGTCCTCCATGCAGAAGGGCGGGACGGTCCCGGAGGCGCCGATCGGACATCGTCAGCCGCGCCGCGGCGACGTTGGCAGCGAGAAGAATATCAGCGATCCGAACAGTCAGGCCAACAAGGAAGACGCGGCGCTCGACAGGAAGATCAAGAGCATCTGCCGCGGTTGCTAACCCACGCAGCTGACCGGCGAGGCGCGATATTCGCCCCGCCGGCAACGCTCAATCCGTTCGGCCGCGTCAGGCCGAACGCTCCTGCAGGCCGTCACGCCGCACGCTGCGCCTTGCGTCGACGGCATCGGCCAGCTGCTTCAACACGTCAGCCGTCGTCCCGAGGTCGATGCAGCCATCCGTGATGCTCTGGCCGTAGGTCAGCGCCTTGCCTGGCACGACGTCCTGGCGTCCCGCGACAAGATTGCTCTCGATCATCACGCCGATGATGCGCTGTTCGCCGCCTGCGACCTGGCGCGCGATGTCGGAGGCAACCGCTGGCTGGTTCTCCGGCTTCTTGCTGCTGTTGGCGTGGCTGGTGTCGATCATCAGCCGCGCCGCGACACCGGCGCGGCCGAGCTCGGCGGCGGCAGCATCGACGCTCGCGGCATCATAGTTCGGCGCCCGGCCGCCACGCAGGATGACGTGGCAGTCTTCGTTGCCGCTGGTCGCGGCGATCGCTGAACGGCCGCCCTTGGTGACCGCCATGAAGTGATGCGGGTGCGAGGCTGACTTCACCGCGTCCGCCGCGATCCGCACGCCGCCGTCGGTGCTGTTCTTGAAGCCGACGGGGCAGGACAGGCCGGAAGCCAGCTCGCGATGGATCTGGCTCTCGGTGGTGCGCGCGCCGATCGCGGCCCAGGAAACCAGATCGGCGATGTATTGCGGCGTCGTCATGTCGAGGAATTCGGTGCCGGCCGGCAGGCCGAGATTGTTCACCGCCGACAGCACGTTGCGGGCGAGCCGCAGGCCCTTGTTGATGTCGAAGCTGCCGTCGAGATCGGGATCGTTGATCAGCCCCTTCCAACCGACGGTGGTGCGCGGCTTCTCGAAATAGACCCGCATCACGATCTCGAGGCGGTCGGCGAGCTGTTCGCGCAGGCTGGCGAGGCGCTCGGCGTAATCGACGGCCGCCGCGGGATCGTGGATGGAGCAGGGGCCGACGACGACCAGCAGGCGGTCATCGGTGCCGTTCAGGATCGCGTGGACGGCGTTGCGGGCGCCCATCACCACCCGGGTCGCCGTCAGGGTGCGCGGGACCTCCCGCATCACCTCCTCGGGCGTACTGAGCTCTTTCAATTCCTTGATGCGAAGATCGTCTGTCGTACTCAACACGGCTGGCTCCTTTGGATTTCGGGACCTGCCGGCACACAAAAAAGCCGCCAGGTCTGGCGGCTTGTTTTGGACGTTTGCTGCAATTCTTCAGATTGAGCGCGATCCTCCTGCCGCCAGCGAGCTGTCGTAGCTAAAGTACCAAAAATAGCTGGTGGCGACGGTGATCATTGGGCGGCTCTATAGCGCAGGGATTTGGGGCTGTCACCCCCCAAATGCAAGCCCCCCGCGGTTCGGCGTCAGGTGTTGCGCGCCGCCAACGCCATGCCGATCAGGGTCGCCCCGCCGAACATCAGATTGAGGCCGACGAGGAGGCCGATCGCCCATCCCGCGGATTCCGGCAAGCCCGCGATGATGAAGAAGGCGATCACGATGTCCATCAGGCCGGCGATCAGCAGCCAGGACCAGCGTCCCGACAATTCGCGGCGGTGCTCCAGCGCGTACATGACGGTGGCGACGCCCTCGGCGACGAAATAGGCGCCGACCACGATGGTCAGCGTCAGCACACCCTGCATCGGACGGGCGAGCAGCACCATGCCGGCCAGCACGGCGAGCGCGGCCGAAATCAGCGACCACCAGAAGCCCGGCATGTTGCGCGCCCAGAACGTCACGATCAGCCCGCCGATCCCTGAGATCAGGAACATCCAGCCGAGGAAGATGGTGACGGCGAGGCTCGCGAAGGTCGGCACGATCATCGCGGCGATGCCGAGGATCACCAGCAGGATGCCTTCGAACAGGAACGCCTTCCAGTGCGCCTTCACCGCGGCCTGCATTTCCGATCGCAGCTTGTCGAGGTCGTTGGACAGGGTCATCGCGGTTCTCCGGATCTGCGCGTGTGTAGTCTATCCTAACCGGTTATAAATGGTCAGCCCGTCAGTTGCGGCGGCAATAGCTGTGCGCTCATCTTTCTGCATGGCGGTTTTCGACAGCCAGAATCCTTGGCACAAGCCTGGCCGCCAGATATCGCGAGGCGCGCGGCGACAGATGCAGGAAGTCGGCCGATACCAGGTCGTTTGCGCTGGTCCCGACCCTCGTCAGACATCCGTCCGCGTTGCAGAGCTCGTCATAGGGCGACAGATATTCGATCCCGAGATCGGCGGCGATCTGCCCAATCCTGTCGTCGGTCTGCTTGGTCGATCGCACATCGTGGCTGCGTTCCGGGATCAATGTATGATGGCGCAGGAAATATTGCACCGTCAGATGGGGCACCGTGTCGGTCCAGACGGGGACAGGGCCGACCAGGATGACACGGGCGGCGCCGGCCTGTCTGAGGGCGACAATCGTCGGGCGGAGATCGTCGGCGGTGGGTTCTTTGCTCCACGCCAGGTGCAGAAGCACGACATCGGGGTGCGAGCGGGCAACCGCAGCAACGATGTGGCGATTGGTTTGAACACAAAACGGAATGGTCTCGGCCTGCGCGGTGAAGAGTGGCGGGCAGGAATTGACGGTGAACTGGGCTAACCCGAATTGATCGCCCTGGACTTGCCGCAGCCCGGCGGCAAGCATGCCGGCGGTCGAATCGCCCCATACGAAAACAAGCGGGCGCTTGCTGGCGTCAACGCAACTCGGATCAAACGCGGGATCGGCGGAAGCGGAGATATGACATTCGCCGTATCTCAGGAAGTCCCTGGATACGGTCATGGCGCCGGCTTCGCGAACGATCGCCGGAAGCCGAAAGGCAAAGCCGTCGACGATCGCCAATGCTCCCACCGATGCAACGGCCACCATCGATGCCGCAAGGACCGGCGCCACCCGCCACTGCCCGAACCTGATTGGGCGCTCGACGTAGCGATAGGTTGCCCAGGCCAGAATGAAGCTGGCCCCAACGGCCAGCCCGTTCTCGGCCAAAGTCAGGGGACGACCTTTGAAGCTCGCCGCAAAAACCAGGATCGGCCAATGCCAGAGGTAGAGCGGATAGCTGATCAGCCCGATCGCGACCGCGGTACGGGTCGAGAGAAATCGATTGCGACCTGACATGATGAGGACGGCAGCTGCGGCGACCGGCGCCACCGCTGCGATCCCGGGGTAGGTCATGGAGGGCGAATAGAATGCGGTTACCGCAGCGATCACCGCGAGCGCGAACCATCCGAGAAGGTCGCGCGCCGCGGAGAATCCGTTGGGCAGGCAGAGGGCCACCAATGCTCCGGCCGCGAGCTCCCACGCCCGCGTGAACGGCTGGTAGAATGCGGCTTCAGGGTTGGTTCGAACGACCAGGATATTTGCGACAAGCGATGCGATGAAGATCAGGGCAAGGGGAGCGGCGGCGGCGATCCGCCATCGCATCAGCGCCCACAGCAGCAAAGGCCAGACAAGATAGAACTGTTCCTCGATGCCGAGCGACCAGAGATGGAGCAACGGCTTCGTTTGCGCGGCCGCATCGAAATAGCCACCCTCCGAATAGAACAGCAGGTTTGCCGAGAAACCCGCGCCTGCCGCAATCTCCTTTCCAAGGGCCACCAACTCGCTCGGCATCAGAAGTTGCCATCCGGCGATGAAGGCGGCGATCAAGACGACGATCAGGGCGGGAAAAATCCTGCGAATGCGACGCGCATAGAACGTCGCAAGGCTGAAGCTCCCGTTCTGAATGTCGCCATAGATGATCCCGGTGATCAGGTAGCCGGAAATGACGAAGAAGATGTCGACCCCGACGAAACCCCCGGGAACATATTGCGGGAACGCGTGGCCGAGCACGACCAACGAGACGGCAACGGCCCGCAGGCCGTCGATATCCGGCCGATAATTCTTGTAGTTGTGCCCCATCGTCCTCTCGCGCCTGGTCTGTGTCTCTCCCTGAACCCGCCGAGGTTGTTTTGCAAGGGGAGCGGTGCCGGCCGGGGCGCTAGCTTTGACCGGGAGCGGACGGAAAGCCCTCCGAGGCGGTCCGCATCCGGTTGCGGCCGAGGAAGTAGATGGCGGTGGTCGCGATGAGCAGCGCCAGTCCGATCAGGATCGAGGTGAAGCCGATCGGGACCAGGATGAACGACGCATTGCGCTCGGGATTGACGTACCAATGATGCAGCGAGGTGAGCAGGAAGGAGACGCCGGCAAAGCCGGCGCCGCCGCCGATCAGCAGCAGCGCCCACATCCGCCGCAGCTGGCTGAGCCGCTCGCGCGCAACGTCGGTGCGCGGCGCATGATGCTTGCCGAGGCGTCGCACCAGGCGGATTGCAAAGCCGATCGAGGAGAAGCCGATCAGCACGCTGGCCGAGCCGAGCAGCAGCCGCGTGGTCGAGCCGAGATCGGGGATGCGCTGGAGCGCGAGCAGCGGAAAATCGAACGCCGCGTGCAGCGCGACCGGCGCGACCAGCACCAGCGCCCAATTCGTCATGCGCGCCCAGTCGCGGTGACCCCGGTAAGCGCCGAGCGCGCCGCCGGAGCGCGCGATCGCAAGATAGGCGCCGGCGATGATGCCGAGCGCGCCGTGGAACGGCACCGTGAGCACGCTGCGCAATGCCGCGAGCGCGCGCCACATGTCCTTGTGCTGGACCAGATAGGCGAGGTTCTCATAGGCGGCAAATCCAAGTCCGGCGGCCGCGCCATAGACCACCGTATCCATCGGATCGGCGAAGGCGCGGCGCCGCGTCGAGATGACGACGATGACGAGCACCTTGACGATCTCCTCCGGTGCCGCGACTCCGAAAGCTGCACGCACCGCCTGCGTCGCCCAGGGATTGTCGGGAATGGCAAGCAGCGCATTGAACGGAATTCGCGCCAAGCCGAGCAGGGAGATGCTGGCCGCGCCGAGCACGAAGGCGAGCCACACCTGAACCGGCGGTCCGGGGCGCTCGTCAGCGGCGATGACCAGCCACAACACCAGCAATGCGGGGGCAATGGCGGCGGCGCCGATGACGGTTGGAAGCGACTCAAGCAACAACATGAGCCGGACGGGCCCCTTTAATGGCACCAAAGCGATGCGTGCCGAAGAAATGGCAGCAAGTTCAGCGGATTGCAAATCGGTCTGATGCCGTTCTCGTGACCAATATGCCACGGTGCCTTACGAAAGCGGGTTGGAAAGTACCGTTGCGGACCTTGATCAGCTAAGGGCCGAGGGCGGCTCCCGGACAGGTTCCTGCCAAGCGCCAGGTCCATGGCGTTCCAGGCGCAGGAGCTTTGGTAGCCCGACGATTCCGGGATCGCGGCCTGTGGGTCCGATCAGCTTTCGGCACCGCGTCCCCGTCGTTGGGCTATAATGCGGTGGGCAAGGCGACCGATCCGGTAAAAGCCAGAGATGCTTTCGATTGATTTTGCTGTGATCGTTCTTGCCGTGATCGCGCTGTTTGCGGCGTTTGTAAATGGCGCGCTTGGTTACGGGTTTTCCTCGCTCACGGTGCCGGTCGCACTCGTCTTCTACACCAACCGCGTCCTCAATCCCGCGGTGGTCATCGTCGAAGTCTTCGTCAATCTGTATGTCCTGTGCATCAATCTGAGCGGCGTTCCGGCCGTGTGGCGGCGCGTGCTGCCTATTCTCATCGGCATGCTGCCCGGCATCGCGGTCGGAGCCTTTGCGCTGACGTCGCTTCAGCCCGGCTGGACCAAGTTCGCCACCTACTCGATCATTCTGCCGCTCATTCTGCTGCAGGCGGCCGGTTGGCGGAGGCCGATCCAGTCGAAATGGCTGGTCGGTTTGCCTTTCGGAACGATGCTCGGGATCTTGTACTCGGTCACGACCATTTCGGGCCCGCCGCTGGCGATCCTCTTCAACAATCAGGGCCTCGTCAAAGATGAGTTTCGGGCCGGTCTCGCACTGGTTCGGGTGACGGAGTCCAGCCTGACTGCAATCGCGTATTACAAGCTCGGTCTGTTCATCGACGAGAGCCGGAGCATCCTGTTTGTGCTGGTTCCCTGCGTTGTCCTCGGCATACCGCTCGGTGCCTGGCTGATCCGGCGGCTGGACGCCGAGACGTTTCGCCGGATCTGCATGAGCTTTGATGCGTGGGTCGTGGGATTCGGCCTGTCGCGCGTATTGATCGAAGTGAAGCTGATGGAAAGCCCGTGGGCCTACGGCGTCATGGCCGGCACGATTCTGATCGACATCTGCTTGCTGTACGTTTTCTTCACCGCGAGGAGAAGCACCGTGCAGGACTCGCACGCGTTGGCTTCGCTGAAGTCGGGCAACCGGGGGCGGTCCGACCTGAAGGTGCTCTAACCTGCGAGCAGGCGCCGGCAGGTTTCGACAAAGACCTCGGCACCCGTGACGATATCGGCGTCGTCGGTGTTCTCGCTCCAGTGATGGCTGATGCCGCCGATCGACGGCACGAACAGCATCGCCGCCGGCATGATGGTGGCGAGGACCTGGGCGTCATGGCCGGCGCCGCTCGGCATGCGGATCGATTTGCCGCCGGCGCAGGCTGCGCTCGCGGCTTCGATCGCATCCTGGAATGCAGGCGTCATCATCGCGGGCACCCCGGTGCGGATGCGCTCAACCTTCACACCGCAACGGCCCTGAGCGGTGGCCTCGGCCGCCAGGCGATGCAGCTGTTGTTCGAGGCGGCCGATCACTTCGGGATTGTCGTCGCGAATCTGGAATAGCATCTCGGCGCCGCCTGGAATGATGCTCGGTGCGCCTGGGTCCAGCGTGATGCGGCCGGTGGTCCACACCGTGCGCGGTCCCGACAGGGCAGGGAAGCTGTCGTCGATCGCGACGCAGAACCGCGCCAGCCCGAGGCCGGCGTCCCTGCGCACCGCCATCCGCGTGGTGCCGGCGTGGTTCTGCTCGCCGGTGAACGTGATGCGGTACTGCCAGATGCCGACGATCGAGGTGACGACGCCGATCTTGAGTCCGCTACTCTCCAGCGTGTCGCCTTGCTCGATATGCGCTTCGAGATAGCCGATATGGCGGCCGGCCTCGGCATTAAGGCGCGGGCGGCCGGCGAAGCCTGCGTCGCGCAATGCATCGCGCATGGTGCGATCGCTGGAGCGGTCGCGGGCTGCGTCGATGTCGGCTTCGGTCACCGCGCCGACAAACGACCGGCTGCCGAGGAAACTGCCGAAATGTCCTTCCTCGTCGCACCACGCGGCGACCTCGACCGCGCCGTTCGCGTCCGGGTCGGTGTTGATGACGCGCGCCGCCTCGAGCGCGTAGATCACGCCGAGCGGCCCATCGAGCCAGCCCGCATGGTTCTGGCTCTCCAGGTGCGAGCCGGCGAGCAGTTTTGGCCCCGCCTTCGCGCTGGAGCCGAGCACATTGCCGATGCCGTCGATCGTTGCGGTGAGATTGGCGTCGGGCAAACGCGTCGCGAGCCAGTCGAGCGAGCGCAGATGCGGTTCCGAGAATGTCGGCTTGTGCACGCCGGTCTTGTAGGTGCCGATCGCGCGCAACGCGTTGAGATCGGCGAGCACGCGCTTGCCGTCGAAGCGACCGTTGATGCCTGGCATGATTGGACTCCGGATTGCCGTCTTGATTTTACGTCTTGATTTGCGCCTTGGCGCCTCAATCCCGTCTTGATGCCGACGCGGTTGGATGCGACGGAACAATCAGGGCAAACGATTTCTTAGCGGTTCTGCTCTTAGGTCGCAGTACGAATAGCGTGAGAGTGTGATCATGTCTGCATTCCGGAACTGGGCTCGCAAGGCCGCTATGCTGTTTCTTCCGATCGCGCTCGGCGCCTGCGCGCAGGTCTCGCAGCAATACAGCATGACCACGCCGCCGCCGGGGACAGGTCCGCTGGCCTGGGACGGTGCCGGACAGGATCCCAATCTCCCGCAGCCGCGGCGCCATGCGCGGAATGCGTCGCCTGCGGTGGCGGAGACATCGCCCGCGCAACTGTCGGAAGCGGATGCCGACGACCGGCTGGCGCGCAAGCTCGTGATCTGCAGCACCTGCATCAAGCGGACGCCTGTGGCGGCGCAGCCGAATAATCGTCAGGACGTCGCCAGCAATCACTAGCGGCTGGCGCTAAGCGCTGTTGCTGGACATCCAGCCGGCTCGCAGGCCTTAGTTAGGCCACGATGTCGGTCGATGCGCAGGCCCATGTCGATCCGAAGATTCATTGTTCCCGTCGTCGTCGTCGCGCTTGCTGCCGCAATCCTGATTCACGTCGGGGGCTCGCGGGCGCATGCGCATGTGCCGACGCATTGCGGCTTCTGGACCTCGATCGAGGCCGGATTGTCCTGCAGGTGATGTCCTTCCGGTGATCCCAGCGGCAACCCGGGAAAAGCGTTCTGAACGCTTGCCCGCCCGGCCAATCGCCACTATACGTTCGCCCGTCGCGGCTTGAGGGCTGTGGCCGGTCCGGCGCATCTCACGTCTAACGTATTGATTTGCCGGGAGTTTTGCTCCCTTCGTCTATCGGTTAGGACGCCACCCTTTCACGGTGGAGAGAGCGGTTCGATTCCGCTAGGGAGCGCCATTACTGCCAGACTGGAAATCCAGCCAACTCAACGCATTGTGCTCGGACGGACGCTCTCGCCGCACTGTCTCGGCCCGTTGTGCACGGGTCGGCGGATCGCTGCAATCCGCAGCTGTTTCGCAACCCTTTGGTAAGTTAGCGGCGATACGGCTGGGCCCGGGAATGATGTGATGGCTCCAGGGACCAGGAAGCGCGAAACGCGCAAATCGCTGCGGCAATCCGGCTGGATCACGCTCGACGGCGGATTCGCCGCGCGGCCCTGCGTGGTCGAGGACATGTCCTCGTCGGGCGCCAAGATCACGGTCCAGGACAACAACACGCTGCCGGCCAAGCTGCGGCTGGCGTTCTCGCGCGACGCCCGCACCGGGCGCGCCTGCGAAGTGGTGTGGCGCGAAGGCAGGACGTTCGGCGTCAAGTTCGTGCGGTAGAGCATGATCCGGAAAAGTGGATCCGGTTTTCCGAACAGATCATGCTCAAGAAAAGAGCTAGCTCATACTGCGATCCTTCCCGATCGCATCATGAGCTAGCCTCATCCGGTGGCGCGGGATAAAAGGCCGGATGCGCAAGACCTGCATTGCCATCATCGCCGTCCTGCTTCCCGCCGCCGCGTTCGCCCAGCAGGGCGACCGCCGCAATTTCCAGACGCCCGCTGACGCCGGCAAAACCTTGCCGTCGAAATCCGCGACGCGGAGCAATCCATGCGCATCGTACGGACCCGGCTTCGTCAAGGTGGAAGGCTCCGACACCTGCGTGAAGCTCGGTGGCGCCGTCAGCGTCGGTGGCGGGATGTCCAGCGGCGGGCGTTGAGCGGCTTGCCGCCCGCGCTCACGACATCGGCGGCGCGATGAACCGCACGAAGGCCGGCCGCCCCGCGATCTCACCGAACCAGCGTTCGAGATGGGGCAGCTTCGGCTTGGTGACGCCCTCGACGCCGAGCCAGCGCCGCGCAAAGGCGCCGAGCGCGATGTCGGCGATCGTGAACTGATCGCCCTCGATGAAGCGGCGCCTTGCAAGCTGCGCCTCGACGACGCGCCACACCACGCCCTCGGCATCGGCGTCCTTCTGGATCTGGACCATATCGCGCTTCTCCGGCGGCGTGCGCACCAGCCCCCAGAAAACCGGCCGGTCGACCGGCTGCAGCGTCGACAGCGTCCAGTCGAGCCAGCGGTCGACGGCGGCGCGCGCCTTGGGCGCTTGCGGATAGAGCGGCGCGCCATGACCATAGGCCATGCAGAGATAACGCATCACCGAATTGGATTCCCACAGCACATAGTCGCCGTCGACCAGCGTCGGGACACGGCCATTCGGATTCATCGCGAGATAGTCGGGCTGATCGTTCTTGCCGAACTGCATGCCGGCATCGATGCGCTGATAGGGGAGGTCGAGCTCGGCGAGACACCAGAGCACCTTCTGCACGTTGACCGAGTTCGCCCGACCCCAGATCGTCAGTTGCGGCTTACTGTCCATCACGCGCTTCTTCGCGCTGTTGTGCTTTGCGCGCGTTCATAGCTGAAGCGTCGGGGAAAAGCGCGGGGTGAATTGTACCGAGAGCAAAAAAAGGCTCCGCCGCATAGCGGCAGAGCCTCGCTGATCGCTATGCATCAAGACGCCGTCAGTGACCGAACAACAACCACAACACGATGATCACCGGGATCGGCACACCCAACAGCCAAAGCAAAATTCCTCTTCCCATCGTTGCCTCCTCGCATGCTTGTGAGGGAGCAACGTCAACGATCGTGTCGCGTTCCTCGCGATCGTTCGGCGCTTCAGCAAGGGCGAAACGCCGACAGGAACGTAGGAGCGGGCGCGGTGTTTACCAATGGCCGGTGTTCGGCATCGATGCCCACGGCTCGGCCGGAGCTTTCGGCTCGCCCTTTTGCAGGATCTCGATCGAGTGCAGGTCGGGCGAACGCACGAACGCCATGTTGCCGTCGCGCGGCGGACGATTGATGGTGACGCCCATCTTCATCAGCTTCTCGCAGGTCGCGTAGATGTCGTCGACCTCGTAGGCGAGATGGCCGAAATGGCGGTCCTCGCCGTATTTCTCCTCATCCCAATTGTAGGTCAGCTCGACAAGCGGCGCGCCGCGGGTCTGCGGCAGGGACTTGAGCAGATGGAGGTCTTCCTCTGCGCAGAGAAACACCAGCGTGAAGCGGCCCTTCTCATTGTCGATGCGGCGCACTTCCTTCAGCCCCAGCGCGTCCTGATAGAATTTCATCGCGACATCAAGATTGCGGACGCGCAGCATGGTGTGCAGATAGCGCATTTTCTTATCCTCCTGCAGATTCAGAGATTTTGTTTGGGCTCGGGCGAGACGGAGCAAGGAATAGCAGCAAAACGCGACGCGGGGCAGGGGTTAGCGCGAGTTTTGCCGATCGCATTTCGCCTTTGCATGCTCACGCCTTCGCGAGCGCTGGCTCCCGTTGCGCCGCGCGATCACGCGGCCGGATATGGACGGGACGTGCCGCGACACGCTTGCGCAGCAGCGGATCCAAGAAAGCCCCGCCCAGCGAAATTTCTGGGACGGGGCTTGTGGTCGAGCCTTGGAGGCGAGGCCTCTATCGCACCGATTGCCGATCACGGCCAATCAAGGACGCGCGAGGTTGGACGGCCTCTAAAGCGCAAAACCCCGCGAGTGGGCTCGCGAGGTCTATGCCGACCGGCCTTGGGGAGATCGTGCCGGCAACCGGGCAGACAATGTCGCTGCGCGCGGAAGGTTCCTGGGTCCGGAAAATAGAAAGCCCCGCAGGCTGGATGCGGGGCTTTCCCAGCTGACGGACTGGGGATCTCTCAGGGCGTGAGCCGTCAACTGTTGGACACCAAACTTAAGGTTGAACTTGTAAAATGCAACAGCGCCGCGTAGACGGAGTATGCTCGTCCCACAGCGCTGCGCCGGATGCTGGGCCCTGAAATCCCCCAGCGCCCTTTATGTCTTCGCGGCGCGCGAAAGGTTCAAAGGAAAGACCCCGCGAGGGGGATTCGCGGGGCCTTCCAAAGCCGACAGGGCGGTGAGCTGTCGGCACCACGCGCGATGTGCGTGTCGTTTCGGCCGGCTGGTTCCTCCAATTGGCTGACCGGCGTCAGGAACGTCCGGGTTTCCAATCGGGCTGCGGCTCGTATTCATCGACCCGCTCGACGCGATGTCCGGCAGGCAGAATCTGGCCACCCAGTTCGTCTGCGACCGGAACACCCTCGACAAGACCGTCGATCAGCGCCGCCTCCCAAACTTCCTTCTCCGTCGCGAACGATCTTCCGAGCTGAGTCTTGCCGCGGAACAGGGCGTACATGGGCGCCTCCACAAAACAAAACCCCGCCAGTTACCGAAGTAAGCTGACGGGGCTTGTTGAGCTGATATTTCCGGTGGATTTCTCCCTCGTTGTACCGCTCGCCAAACTAACGGCGGAACGAGAGACTCGTTCCTTCCTTTTTTTGATGGTCGCGTCTTTTTTTCAAGGTCGTTTTTTAAGGTCGCAGCTTCCCGGACGTTCCGTCGTGGGAACCTACTTTTTTGCGTCGTCCCTTTTTGCCGCGCCCTTTGCCGTGTTCTTCATCTCGGATTTGTTGGCCCGCTTCACATCCATCCCGTGGTGTCCATCGCGCCGCTCTGAGTGGCACCGTTGGTGTTTTCAGGCCGTTCCATGCCGCTCTGCGGCGCTGGACCAATATCCTGGGCAAAGGCCGCGCCGCATATCAGGGTGAAGACGGTGACCGCGATCAGCTTGCACATGGGTGCCTCCTGGCGTCACCAGGATGACCCGTGCGCAGTCGAGAGGTTCCTGTCGGCTACTGCCGCTCTCACACCTTGATGTCGAGGATGGTCTCGACCGCTTCACGGTCGGCCTGGTTCTTCGCGGCGAAGACATCCAGCACATCCTCATTGATGATGCGCGGCTGCTCCTTCGCCGTCTGGTCGACGACGAGCTGCACTCTGGCTTGCGTCACTTCGACAGGTACGGGGTATACGAGCATGGCTCTCTCCCTCCGGAGGATCGAACCTTGTCAGGGGTTTCTTAACGATTTGTAAGCGCCCGGGGAGCTGCCTTTTTGCGCCGATTCGGAGGGCCGGGCGGTATCGGCCTCGCACGCCGGCCGGATTGGAGCCATACTGCGGGCCGCCAGGACCGGGCGGCGCGATCGATGAAGAACGGGCTCTATTCGATCCACATCCACATGACCGACGGCGTGAGGGGCCGCGACAGCGGCATCCTGATCCTGCGCGACGGTCTCTTGATCGGCGGCGGGCCATATTTCTGGTCAATCGGGGCCTATACGGCCGGCGAGGGCACCTGGAAGGGACATCTCAGCACCAACCAGCATTCGCCCTTCGCGGACCCGTTCACCCGTCCGCTGTTCGCCGGACAGGAAGTGACGAGCGGGTTCTCCGGCACATTCAGCGGCGACGAGGCTGAGGTGTTCGGAACCGTGCTGGTTGGAACCCGCAGCCTGGGTTTCCGGGCCACCCTGAAATGGCTCGCCAATGCCTGAATGCGCGCACGCGGCGCGAGGCTGTGGACGAGCGCGCAGCAAGATCCGTATTTCGTTGGATAATTGGACCCGCTGGCGCTGTGAATTTGCTGCGGACAAGCAGGGGATATCGCTGTGAATCCCGCTGCGGCCGCCGACCGGGAGATCCGGACGAGGCGTTACCCGGCCACCGCTAACCCTACCTGGTTAGGTTAAGAGCAGCATCGTGTTGTCTCCACCTGCGATTGCGATTGGGATGGCTGCGGGTGACAGCCATGATGCCATCGTTCCACAGTGCTGATCGACCGACCCACCGGCGCGTGATGGTGGTGGGGCTGCTGTTCTGCTCGGCTTTTGTCGTGATCAGCTTCTGGCTGCGGCCGCAGCCGGAGAGCGGCAAAGTGCTGGTGAAGTCGGACCGGCTGGTCCGGACCGCGGGAGAGGCCCGGAAGGCAAACTGAAGACGGCAAGCCGGGGAGCGGCAAGCCGAGACGCGCCGCCGACGCTCAGTCGGGCAGCTTCCCATTCGGATGCTTGTGATACATCGCGATGCCGATGAAGCCGGCAAAGCCCATCACGTTAAGCAGCAGTTCCATCCATGCCGGCATTGATGCCAACCTCGTTCACCGCCAAGCTAATCTCTGAGGTTGTATTTTTGTTCCAGCGCTAACCGATGGTAGCTTTGCGCTATCGTATGGCTGGCGCGTTTTCGAGCGATCCGATCGGAACGGAAAACGCTCGAGGGAACCGGAACTGCGTTTGCGGCAACCATCGCACGGCGGCACTGGCAATAGCCATAAGCCCGGAGCACGCCGCTCGGGGCTTTCTCACTTGCGCCTCATGGCGCCCGGACCATGAACGCGGTCGCCTGGCAAGGGCATCAAGCGGTCTTGCGTCAAGCGGTCTTGCGTTGAAATCCACTCCAGGCATTGCCGAGCGTGTTGTCGTAATATTCCTGGCGATCGCGCTCGAACTTCTGCTGCGTCGCCCTGAAGCTGGCAACGCGTGCGACGATCTCCTCGCGCTCGCGCGCGACGCGGTCTTCCTGATCGGTCATGCCCATCCTCCTGGCCGTGGTCCTGTCCCGGGCGCATTGGCGTCGGCGAATTGGGCGTCAATGCGGAGCAGCCAGTGCAGGAATGTGATGATGCTGAGGCGCTGGAAGAGCGACCAAGCGGAGGCGCCGACGCAGCTGATCGCAAGCCGATCGATCAAGACACGCCGCTCGCGGCCGATCGCTCGCGCAACGGTTGAGCTCGCAATCGGTCGGGCCGTGCTATAGTCGCTGCGGCCAACCGGATTGTTTTTAGTGATCGCAAAAGACTTGCGCAGCGGCGTCGAGCAGCTCGGCAACATGATTGCGGAGGCGTCGTCCATCGTGCCCTTCACCGGGGCGGGCATCTCCACCGAGTGCGGCATTCCCGATTTCCGCTCGCCCGGCGGGCTGTGGACCCGCAACCGACCGATTCCATTCGACGAGTTCGTGGCCAGCCAGGACGCGCGCGACGAGTCATGGCGGCGCCGCTTTGCGATGGAACAGACGTTTGCGGCGGCCAACCCCGGTCGTGGGCATCGCGCGCTTGCGTCGCTCTACCGGGCCGGCAAGGTTCCCGGCATCATCACGCAAAACATCGACAATCTGCATCAGGCGTCGGGCTTCAAGGCCGACGACGTGATCGAGCTGCACGGCAACACGACCTATGGCCGCTGCATCGGCTGCGGCAAGGACTACGAGCTGTCGTGGGTGAAGCAGCAGTTCGACAAGACGGGCAGCGCCCCCGACTGCGCGGACTGCGGCGATCCGGTGAAGACCGCGACGATCTCGTTCGGGCAATCGATGCCCGAGGATGCGATGCGCCGCGCGGCGGAACTCTCCCGGCACTGCGACCTGTTTCTGGCGATCGGATCATCGCTTGTGGTGTGGCCCGCCGCAGGCTTTCCGATGATGGCGAAGGAGAGCGGTGCGCGGCTCGTGATCATCAACAACGAGCCGACCGATCAGGACGACATCGCCGATCTGGTGATCCGCCACGACATCGGCGACACGCTTGGTCCTTTCGTAGGCAATTGATGCCTGATTGATTCGCGGCTCTGCAAGTCTGTTCATAGTTCCCGCAAGAATCGTTTTTTAGCTATGCCCCGCAAGCGGGAGTGTTATCTTTTGGTTGAGAGATTCGCGCCGCGTCCAAATCAGTCCGAGTGAGTTGGTCATGGAGAGCAGCGTGTACAGGGTGCGCCGCAACGACGGCGATCTGCATTTGATGTGTGGGGTCCGGGGTCATGGGGTCGGACGGATTTGAGTCCAAGAAGCTCGGCGGACCGCCGATGGGCGGAGTTGGGCAAAGCAGGATTGGTCAAGGCGAGTATGGAAGCGCGCCACGCGATCCGGCGATGGATGCTTTCTCAGGCCTCGGCGACGCAGCGGCCAACCTCGTCGAAGTTTCCGGCGTCATCAAATGGTTCGACGCCTCGAAGGGATACGGCTTCATCGTCCCCGACAATGGCTGGCCCGACATCCTGCTGCACGTGACCGTGCTGCGGCGCGACGGTTATCAGACCGCCTATGAAGGCGCGCGGCTGGTCGTCGAATGCGTGCAGCGCGCGAAGGGCTACCAGGCTTTCCGCATCGTCTCGATGGACGAATCGACGGCAATCCATCCGGCGCAGATGCTGCCGCCGCGCACCCATGTCACGGTGACGGCAACAAGCGGGCTCGAGCGCGCGCAGGTCAAGTGGTTCAACCGGCTGCGCGGCTTCGGCTTCGTGACTTGCGGCGAGGGCACGCCCGACATCTTCGTGCATATGGAGACGCTGCGCCGCTTCGGCATGACCGAACTGCGCCCCGGCCAGTACGTGCTGGTGCGGTTTGGGCCCGGCTCCAAGGGCATGATGGCCGCCGAGATCCACCCGGAGACCGGTCCGTCGGCGCTGTCCTCGCACTGATCCGGGTCTGATCCTCCCTGACGGAAACGTGAGCCGCCGGCGAGCATTCTCGGCTCTGGCATTTGCCGCAATCGTCGGGTTAGGGTCCGCCGGAAAATCTTCCCCGGTGTGAGTGTTTGTCGATGAATTTCGTTCGCATTGTTGGGCGCCATCGTTCGTGGCTGATGGCCTGCCTCGTGATCATGTTCGGTGCGCTGCTGGCTCCGGCCGCGCAGGCTGCCAGCGTCCAGCCGCTCGAGATCGTCACCAAGTCGGGCGTGCATGTCTTCTCGGTCGAAATGGCGACCACCGAGCAGGAGAAGGAGACCGGCCTGATGTACCGGAAGGAGCTCGCGGACGGCAAAGGCATGCTGTTCGACTTCTCGCCGGAGCAGGAAGTGTCGATGTGGATGAAGAACACCTACATCTCGCTCGACATGATCTTCATCCGCGCCGACGGGCGCATCCTGCGGATCGCCGAAAACACCGAGCCGCTTTCGACCAGGATCATTGCGTCGCGCGGGCTCGCCAAGGGCGTGCTCGAGGTGATTGCCGGGACCGCGCAGAAATACGGCATCCAGCCCGGCGACCGGGTTGCCCATCCGCTGTTCGGCGGCCGTTAGCAGCCGGTTTTAACGCGATTTCCAGGCGGAAAGTGGCGCCCGGATTCGCCGCACGAAGCCCCCATCCGTGCCTTGCTGGCGCTGGCTGAAGCGTGTATCCACGGGGCTTCTCGGAAATGTCGGGGTATAGCGCAGCCTGGTAGCGCGGCAGTTTTGGGTACTGCAGGTCGTTGGTTCGAATCCAGCTGCCCCGACCATCCAAATCAAAGACTTAACAGAGACGCTCCGTCGGTAGACGCGATGTTTATGATTGGCGCATGCTCGGCATTCGCGCCTGACCTGGTCCACAAATCGCGGTCGGTTGGCACCCTGAAATAGCAAGCGCGGGACCGAAGCGCCCGCGCTCCACTGCTCGCAACTTCAGCCGCCCGGGCGCTGACCAGATCAACGAGCCGGCGGGTTGTAGCGATCTAGGATCACGGTTCTTGAGCCACTCTCCGGCGGTCGCGAGATGGGGTCGTCGAATTTGTGATAGCGGTCGAACTGCTGCTGCTCATCGCGCAGATGTGGCGCTTCGGCGGACGAGTAGGCTCTATTTGCACCGTTCCAGTGATCAAATCCCGACACGACGCAACCCCGTCTTGGTTCAGATGCAGGTTGGTTAGCATCGTTGCGGGGGTATCTCTGTATCGGCGTGGCAACACCACCAGCAATCCGCACGACATCAGCACACGTATTGTTTCCGTGGCTCTCTGTGCGTGAACAGCGTTCCGGCACGGGTAACCAAGCTTCGGCCGGATTGTCTCGCCTGAGGCAACAACGCCGCCTGGACGGAATATGCTCGTCCAGACGGCGCCGTCGAAATACTGGGCCCTGAAATCCCCAGTGCCAATGGGTCGTGCCGGCGGGGGATAGGTTCAACGTTGCGCCGCCTTGCCGCAGCCCAAGCCACGACATCGTGAGCTGCGCGATCTCGAGCGGATGTGGCTTGCCGATAACGCGCGCGCGCTGGCAGGGTAGTTCGGCCCGACAAGACCAATCCGCGAGAAAAGCACCATGGCGCGCAGACTGATCGATATCTCCGTTCCCCTGCAGAACGACGTTCCGGCCGATCCGCCCGGCAACCATCCGACCATCCAGTATATCGATCACCAGCAGGGGCTGCCGCGCATGCTGCAGTTCTTCGATGGACTGAAGGCGGAGGACCTGCCCGACGGACAGGGCTGGGCCGTCGAGCAGGTCTCGCTCTCCACCCACAACGGCACGCATCTCGATGCGCCCTGGCATTTCCATCCGACCATGAACCGCGGCGAGCGATCCTGGACCATCGACGAGGTGCCGCTGGAGTGGTGCTTCCAGCCGGGCGTGAAGCTCGACTTCCGCCATCTGCCTGACGGTTATGTCGCGACCGCCAAGGATGTCGAAGCCGAGCTGAAGCGCATCGGCCACACGCTGTCGCCGCTCGAGATCGTCGTCGTCAACACCAGCGCGGGCGCGAAATATGGCCAGCCCGACTACGTCAATTCGGGCTGCGGCATGGGCTACGAGGCGACGATGTATCTGCTCGAGCGCGGCGTGCGGCTGACCGGCATCGACGGCTGGAGCTGGGACGCGCCGTTCGTCTTCACCGCAAAGAGATACGCCGAGACCAGGGACGCCAGCCTGATCTGGGAAGGCCACAAGGCCGGGCGGCACATCGGTTACTGCCACATCGAGAAGCTGCACAATCTCGAGCAGCTGCCGTCGACCGGATTCATGGTGTCGTGCTTCCCGGTGAAGATCGAGCGCGCGTCGGCGGGCTGGACGAGGGCGGTCGCCATCCTCGACGGCTAGGCGCGCCGGGGTTGTGATCGGCCAGCTTCGGGAACCGGTGGACAGGCTGTGCATTACGGCGGGTTGTTGCGGCACGGCTACAGCCTGAGGCAGCCGAATCTGCTTTAATGCACGCAGTAGATGCATTGGGTGATCGGGCCGCCGGCTCGTCCTTGCGTCCCGATTTCGGAAGCGTTCTCTCCCGTGACTAGAGCCCCGGCGTCTCCGGGGCTCTTTCTTGCGTGCCGCAGCTGAGCCAAGCCCGGCAGGTGAACCAACCCCAAAAAGCAAATCAGGTGCGTCGGGACCGACGCACCTGATTTCATGTCTTTAATATCGCTTGTGTCGACCGGGCGGTTGTTACCACCGGCAAACGCGAACGCCACGCGGGGTCCACCAGCAACGGGGCCCACCACCGTAGTAGCCATAGCCGCGTCCGTATCCATAGCCGCGACCATAACCCCATCCGCGGCCGCGACCCCAGCCGCCGCCGCGATAGCCCCAGCCGCCGCGTCCGCGCCATTGCGCTTGCGCAGACGACGTAGTGGCGCCGACCAGGATGGCAGAGGTGCTTGCGACATAGACGAACAACAAAGCGACTGCTGCTAGGCAACGAGTCAGGATATTGTAGCGTTTAGTCATTCTGAAGATCTCCAGTCCACTTCCAAACATCTGAACTGATGCTGGCTGTCTCGCTTAGACGCGCGACACCGGCATTCGGTTCGTGCATGCTAAGACAATATTTTCACTAAGGTTCTTGCGAGCTTTAACGACTCTATTGAGACCAACAGGTAAGGTCAAGTTACAGTCCCGCCTGCAAAGGATACTGTCGTTGCTGCGCTCATCTTGTCGTTCATCCGCCGTTCATTCTGTTCATCTTGCGTTGCGCCGATTTGATTTGTGCATCGCAGAAGCAGAGATTTGAGAACCTCGGAAAATGCCGGCGAGAACTTGAAGTCGACACGATCCTGTTCTCTCAGCGTTGCTGTATCCTTCCAAAGAGTGCCCATGCCGAAACAACACACTTACGTCCTTGGTCTCAACGTCTACGACCATGACGTCAGCGCCTGCCTGCTGCGTGACGGCGCGATCGCCTACGCGATCTCCAAGGAGCGCATCACCCGCGAGAAGCACGCGTCCGGCTTCTACAAGGAAGTCGTCGACTACTGCCTGTCGGCCGAGGGCATCACCCTCGACGACGTCGATCTCGTGGTGCGCAACAGCTACATCCTGCCGGTGCCCGAGATGGAGGAGCGGATGCTCCACCAGGATATGCCGGGCTTCCTGCCGATCGCCGAACGCAACGAAGCAATCAAGCACCCGCTGTTTCGTTCCAAATCCGACAAGGTGGTGTCGATCTCGCATCACCTCGCGCATGCCTACAGCGCGTTCGCGGTGTCGCCCTTCAACGACGGCGTCGTGATGATCGTCGACGGCGTCGGCAATTATCAGGCCGACGCGATGGAGTCCTATCCGCAGGATGGGGCGTCGCCGCTGGCCCGCGAGTCCGAGAGTTACTACAGGTTCGACGACACCAGGCTCGAATGCCTGAAGAAAGTCTTCATGGAGCCGGCGCGCGGGCTCTTGTCGGACGAGTTCTACAACATGCCGGGACTGGGGGCGCTGTACAGCCGGGTCTCGACCTATGTGTTCGGCGACTGGAACAAGTGCGGCGAGTTGATGGGGCTGGCGCCCTATGGCCGCCATGAGCAGGTCGGCCATCTGCTCGAGATGAAGGACGGCAAGCTGCACGTGCCGTTCTGGGGCGCCGAGAACCAGCAGCCCTTCGTGCTCGACAGCGGCAGCTGGGACAAAAGCCCGACGATGCGGCACTGGGAGGACATCGCCTGGCGGGTGCAGGACGACACCGAGAACGTGCTGCTGGCGCGGGCGCGCTGGCTGCGCGAGACCACGGGTGCGAAAAATCTCTGCATCGCCGGCGGCGTCGCGCTGAACTGCGTGGCCAACGGCCGCATCGCGCGCGAGTCGGGTTTCGAAAACATCTGGATCCAGCCCGCCGCCGGCGACGACGGGATCGCCATCGGTTGCGCCTATTACGGCTGGCTCGAGGTGCTCAAGCAGCGCCGCTCGTTCGTGATGGACCACGCCTATGTCGGGCGGCGCTACAGCGAGGCCGAGGTGGCCGCCGCGCTGCAAAGCTTCCTGGTGCGCATCCAGATCGACGCGAAGCGCAGCGACAATATCTGCCGCGACACCGCAAAGCTGCTCGCCGACCAGCGCGTGATCGGCTGGTTTCAGGACCGTTCCGAGTTCGGTCCGCGCGCGCTCGGCAACCGCAGCCTGATCGCCGATCCGCGCAGGGCCGAGATGAAGGACATCCTCAACAGCCGGGTCAAGCACCGCCAGGCATTCCGGCCGTTCGCGCCGATCGTGCTGGCCGAGCGCATGAAGGAGATCTTCGAAGGCGAGGAGGACTCGCCCTACATGCTGATCGCAAAGCCGGTGCGGCCGGAATGGCGCGACAAGATCCCGGCGATCGTGCATGTCGACGGTTCGGCGCGGGTGCAGAGCGTGCGGGAAGAGACCAACCCGATGCTCTATCGCCTGCTGAAGGAGTTCGAGGCGCTGACCGGCGTGCCGGTCCTGATCAACACCTCGTTCAACGTCAAGGGCGAGCCGATCATCGAGACGCCGCAGGACGCGGTAAGCTGCTTCCTCACCACCGGGATCGACAACCTCGTGATGCATGACACGCTGGTGTCGAAGACCGCCATGCACAAGGTCGTCACGCCCGTGATGACGACGTTCGGCGACGTCGCCACCATCGTCTCCTCGACGACGCAGGACACCAGTCGCGGCGGCTAGAGAGCGTTTTCGAGCGAAGTGGGCACCGGTTCGCGTGAAGAAAACGCGTCAAAACAAGAATCTAGAGCTTCGGTTCTGATTCAATCAGAACCGAAAATGCTCTAGAGCATGGCCCGGAAAAGTGCGAAGCGGTTTTCCCCGCGACAAACGCGAAGCGTTTGCGCGGCCTTGCTCAAAAATAAGGGACTTACGCCGCCTTCGCCGGCGCCGTGGGTTTTGCCGCCGGCGGCTTGACCGGCTTGTCCTGCCGCTTCGACCACGAGATGTAATAGGCCACGATCGTCATGATCGCGATGCCGGAGATGCTGACGAAGATCTGCGCGAACAGCGAGCCCGAGCTCATCGAGAGCTCGAAATGTCCGACAAAGGACAGGAACACGCCGACGCAGAACACCGCCAGCGACTGCTGGCCGCAGACGATCAGGGGATCGAACACCTTCCACTCCAGCGCCGCCCAGTCCTTCGGGATGAAGCGGATCACCAGCACCGTGATCACCACGAAGTGCAGGAAGCGATACGGCGCGAGGTTGGTCTTGTCGTTCGGGTTGAAGGCCGAATAGAGCCAGTCCGGGAACATGGCGCCGAAGTCCGGGAAGCGCCCGGCCATCGTCATGATCAGCGCGAAGATCATATAGGCGATGCAAAACCACAGCGTGTAGCGCGAGTTGATGATGCGCATGTTGTTGCGGGCGCCGCCCATCGCGCACCATGAGCCGAACACGAACAGCACCTGCCAGGCGAACGGATTGAAGTACCAGCTGCCGGCCGGGTAGGCCGGCAGGTTCCAGCCCTGGTGGCGCGACACCAGCCACAGCACGAGCGAGGCCGCCATGGTCCAGTTCGGCCGCCGCAGCATGAACCACAGCACCGGGGGGAACAGGCCCATCAGCACGATATAGAGCGGCAGCACGTCGAGATTGACCGGCTTGAATTTCAGGAACAGGCCCTGGCGCAGCGTCTCGGTGGCGTTGTCGACGAGGCCGGCGACGTTGAACTCGTTGATTATCTCGGAATCGCCGAAGCGCAGCGCCAGATAGCTGATCGAGGCGATGTAGATCACGAACAGGATGATGTGGGCGACATAGAGCTGCCAGACCCGCTTGGTCAGCCGGGTGGCGCCGACGATGAAGCCGCGCTCCAGCATCATGCGGGCATAGACGAAGGAGGCGGTGTAGCCGGAGATGAAGACGAACAGGTCCGCGGCGTCGCTGAAGCCGTAATTCCGCGTCGTGATCCAGTTCACGACGTTGTCGGGGATGTGATCGAGGTAAATCGCCCAGTTCGCGACCCCGCGGAACAGGTCGAGCCGGAGGTCACGTCCTTTTTCGGGCAGGGTAGCGTGGATTTCCATGGCGCGCCGTTTCCTCGAGGTGATGCTTGTCGAGAAGATCGCGCCGCGGGACCGGGGGACTGCTAAGGGAAGCCTCCCGAGGCCAGATTGTCACAGCGCGGTAGAATGACTATACCGGTCCGGCGAAGGCTGCCTCCGAGATCGAGGAATCACCGATCAGATCGTTGATAGGTGTCTCTATACTATCCCGGCGGTTTCCTTCAAATCGCTTCCATGTCGCACATCCCACGGGGCCGACCATCCATGACCGCACGCATTTTTAAGCCCGCCAAAAACGCGATGCAATCGGGACGTGCCAAGACCAAAGAGTGGCAACTGGACTACGAGCCGGAGCAGCCGCGCTCCGTGGAGCCTTTGATGGGCTGGACCTCGTCCACCGACATGAAGCAGCAGCTGACGCTGCAGTTCGAGACCAAGGAAGAGGCGGTCGCCTATTGCGAGCGCAAGGGCATCGCCTACCAGGTGATCGAGCCGAAGGATTCGGCGCACCGCCAGATCGCCTATGCCGACAATTTCGCGTTCCGCCGCTGGGAGCCTTGGACCCACTAAGGTTGGACCCACTAAGTCCAGACTAGCGCCCGATCAGCTCGCCGCGGGCGCGGCGAGGGCGCCCGGGATCGGCAGCGGCGCGTCCTTGGAGACGCCGAGCACCGGAAAGCTTCTGATCTTACGCACATTGGGCAGGCCGGCGAATTGCAGCAGCTGCTGGCGCATCTCGTCGACGCTGGGCGCGACGCATCGGAGCATGAAGTCGGCATCGCCCGAGATCCGCCAGCATTGCAGGAAGCGCGGCACGGCCGCCACATCAGCCTCGAACGCCTCGATCGCGCTCAGGGTCTGGCTGTCGAGCTGGATCAGCACGAAGGTCGTCACCTCATAGCCGAGCAGCCGCTCGTCCAGCGTGGCGCGGATCGCCTGGATCACGCCGCGGCTGCGCAGGGCGCGAACCCGGCGCAGGCAAGGCGGGGCAGTGATGCCGACCCGCTCGGCGAGCTCGTTGATCCTGATCCGGCCGTCCCGCTGCAACTCGGACAGGATCCGCAGATCGATGTCATCGAGCTGTGGGCGCTCGGTCACGGTCACGAGCCCGCCACGGCGGCGCGCCGGCTGTCGCTGCCGTGGCTCGCCTGGCCGATCGCAGCCCGCGGCGCCACGCCCGACAGCACCAGCTTCTCATGCGCCGCGATGATGGCGTCGCGGGTCAGCCGGCCGCCGGGGCGGTACCAGGTGCACAGCCCGGTGAGCAGCGCCAGGATCGCGAAGGTCGCGACCTGGATGTCGACCACCTCGAACGCGCCGTCCGCCACCCCGTCGGTGAGGATCTGCGCCAGCCGCTGCTCATAGGCGCCGCGCAGCGCCACCACCGCGTCGTAGTTCTTCGCATCGAGGCTGCGCAGCTCGGAATTGGCGATGAAGACCTCGCGCTTGCGGGTCATGTGATAGGTGACGTGGAACGCGACAAAGGCGCGCAGCTTCTCGCCCGGATCGGCCTTGCCCTCCAGCGCAAGGTCAAGCTCGCGCAGCAAATCGTTGATATGGTCCTGCACCAGATCGAACAGCAGGTCCTGCTTGGTTGAGATATGGTTGTAGAGTGAGCCCGCCTGGATGCCGACCTCGGCGGCGAGCTGGCGCAGGCTCATGGCCTCGTAGCCGTGCTCGAAGATCAGGCGCACGCCGGCCTTGCGGATCGCCTCCAGCGTGGTGGGGCCGTGTGAGCCGATCGTGCGTGCCATCGGGGCCTCGGAGGGTGTTGGCTTGCCAGGGAGGACCAGGAAACAAGCGAACGACCGTATGTATATCGCATGAAATCCCAGTGAATTCAATGAACTGCGGATTTCGCGCGCAAACCATAGCACGATTGCTTGCGAAGCCAAGAAAAAAACGTATGATCGTTTAATTGCAAGATGAATCTCACGGGAGGGATCATGGCCTCGAACCAGGCGGCAATCTTCAATTTCGACCTTGGCGAGACCGCAGATGCGATCCGCGAGACGGTGCATGATTTCTCGACCAACGAGATCGCGCCGCGCGCCGCCGAGATCGACCGCAGCAACCAGTTTCCGCGCGACCTCTGGCCCAGGATCGGCGCGCTCGGCCTGCACGGCATCACCGTCGAGGAGGAGTATGGCGGCTCGGGCCTCGGCTATCTCGAGCACTGCATCGCGGTCGAGGAGATCTCGCGGGCGTCGGCCTCGGTCGGCCTGTCCTACGGCGCGCATTCCAACCTCTGCGTCAACCAGATCCGCCGCAACGGCAACGAGGCGCAGAAGCGCAAATACCTGCCGAAGCTGATCTCGGGCGAGCATGTCGGCTCGCTCGCGATGTCGGAGCCGCAGGCGGGCTCGGACGTGGTCTCGATGAAGACGCGCGCCGACAAGAAGGGCGACCGCTTCGTCCTCAATGGCAACAAGATGTGGATCACCAACGGCCCGGCCGCCGATACGCTGGTGGTCTACGCCAAGACCGATCCGAACGCCGGCCCGCGCGGCATCACCGCGTTCATCATCGAAAAGGGCATGAAGGGATTTTCCACCGCGCAGAAGCTTGACAAGCTCGGCATGCGCGGCTCCGACACCTGCGAACTGGTGTTCGAGGATTGCGAGGTGCCGGAGGAGAACGTGCTCTCCGAGGTCGGCCGCGGCGTCAACGTGCTGATGAGTGGTCTCGACTATGAGCGCGCGGTGCTGGCGGCCGGGCCGATCGGCATCATGCAGGCCTGCATGGACGTCGTGCTGCCCTACGTGCACGAGCGTAAGCAGTTCGGCGAGCCGATCGGCTCGTTCCAGCTGGTGCAGGGCAAGGTCGCCGACATGTACACCACGATGAACGCCTCGCGCGCCTATGTTTACGCGGTGGCGAAGGCCTGCGATCGCGGCGAGACCACGCGCGAGGACGCCGCCGGCGCCATCCTCTATGCCGCGGAGAAGGCCACCCAATGCGCGCTGGATGCGATCCAGCTGCTCGGCGGCAACGGCTACATCAACGATTATCCCACCGGCCGCTTGCTGCGCGACGCAAAGCTCTACGAGATCGGCGCCGGCACCAGCGAGATCCGCCGCATGCTGATCGGCCGCGAACTGTTCGCCAAGACAGCCTGATGTCTTCTCCCTCGCCCCGCGCTTGCGGGGAGAGGGGCGGGGTGAGGGGCTGTCACCGCACCAGTGGTGGCAGTTGTGCTCACCCCCGGCACGATGATTGACCTTGAACCCCACCGATACTCCAACGAAACGTGCAAACACCGATGCCGCTTCATTCGACGATCGATCCCACATCTTCTGAATTTGCCCGCAACGCCGAGGTGATGCGCGGCCTGGTCGCGGAGCTCCGCGGCAAGCTCAACCAGGTGGCCGGCGGCGGCGGCGAGACCTCGCGCAAGCGGCACACCTCGCGCGGCAAGATGCTGGCGCGCGATCGCGTCGATCTCCTGGTCGACCCCGGCACCGCATTTCTCGAGCTGTCGCCGCTCGCCGCCAACGGGCTCTATGGCGGTGACGTGCATTCGGCCAGCGTGATCACCGGCGTCGGGCGCATCTCGGGCCGCGAATGCATCATCGTCGCCAACGATGCCACCATCAAGGGCGGCACCTATTACCCGATGACGGTGAAGAAGCATCTGCGCGCCCAGGACATCGCGCGGCAGAACAATCTGCCCTGCGTCTACATGGTGGATTCCGGCGGCGCCTTCCTGCCGCTGCAGGACGAGATCTTTCCCGACGAACGGCATTTCGGCCGCATCTTCTACAACCAGGCCCAGATGTCGTCGCAGGGCATCCCGCAGATCGCGATCGTGATGGGCTCCTGCACCGCGGGCGGCGCCTATGTGCCGGCGATGTCCGACGAGAGCATCATCGTACGCAACCAGGGCACGATCTTCCTTGGTGGTCCGCCGCTGGTGAAGGCCGCGACCGGCGAGGTCGTCACCGCCGAAGAACTCGGCGGCGCCGATGTCCACTCCCGGCAGTCCGGCGTGACCGATCACTACGCCCAGAACGACGCCCACGCGATCGGGATCGCGCGCCGCATCGTCGGCACGCTGAAGCAGCCGGTGAAGGCACAGCTCAACATGCGCCCTGCGCAGGAGCCGCTGTTTCCGGCCGAGGAGATCTATGGCGTGGTCTCCGCCGACGGCAGAAAACCGTTCGACGTGCACGACATCATCGCGCGGATCGTCGACGGCTCCGAATTCGACGAGTTCAAGAAGCTCTACGGCACCACGCTGATCTGCGGCTTCGCCCATATTTTTGGCTATCCGGTCGGCATCATCGCCAACAACGGCATCCTGTTCAGCGAGAGCTCGCTGAAGGGCGCGCATTTCATCGAGCTATGCTGCCAGCGCGGCATTCCGCTGGTGTTCCTGCAGAACATCACCGGCTTCATGGTCGGCAAGAAGTACGAGGCCGGCGGCATCGCGCGCGACGGCGCCAAGCTGGTGACGGCGGTCGCCACCGCCGGGGTGCCGAAATTCACCGTCGTGATCGGCGGCTCCTACGGCGCCGGCAATTACGGCATGTGCGGCCGCGCCTACAGCCCGCGCTTCCTCTGGCTGTGGCCGAACGCGCGCATCTCGGTGATGGGCGGCGAGCAGGCCTCGATGGTGCTGAGCCAGGTGCGGCGCGACGGCATCGAGGCCAAGGGCGAGAGCTGGTCGGCGGAAGAGGAAGACAAGTTCCGCGAGCCGATCCGCGCGCAATACGAGAAGCAGGGCAATCCCTATTACGCCACGGCGCGGCTGTGGGATGACGGCGTGATCGATCCCGCCGATACGCGCCTCGTGCTCGGGCTCGGCCTCTCGGCGGCGGCGAATGCGCCGATCGAGCCGACGAAATTCGGCCTGTTCAGGATGTGACCCAGGATCTGATCATGGACCGCTCAAAACTCACCCGGCGTTTTCGCACGCTTCTGATCGCCAACCGCGGCGAGATCGCCTGCCGCGTCATCCGCTCGGCGCGCGCCATGGGGCTGCGCTCCGTCGCGGTTTATTCCGAGGCCGACCGCGACGCGATGCATGTCGCGCTCGCCGACGAGGCCGTGCTGCTCGGGCCTGCCCGGGCGCGCGACAGCTATCTCAACATCGAGCGCGTCATCGCCGCCGCCAAGGAGAGCGGCGCCGAGGCGGTGCATCCTGGCTACGGCTTCCTGTCTGAAAATGCCGAGTTCGCGCAGGCATGTCTTGAAGCAGGTTTGGTGTTCGTCGGTCCGACCGCCGAGATGATGACGGCGATGGGCTCGAAGTCCGGCTCGAAGGCGCTGATGGAGAAGGCCGGCGTGCCGCTGGTGCCGGGCTATCACGGCGAGGCCCAGGACGAGGCGACGCTGGCGGAAGCCGCCAACCGGATCGGCTTCCCGGTGCTGGTGAAGGCGTCTGCCGGCGGCGGCGGGCGCGGCATGCGCGTGGTCAATTCGGCGGCTGAGCTCACGGCCGCGATCACCAGCGCCAAGCGCGAGGCCAAGGCGGCGTTCGGCGACGACCGCATGCTGATCGAGAAATACGTGCAGAACCCGCGCCACATCGAGGTGCAGATCATCGGCGACAGCCACGGCAATCTGCTCTCGCTGTGGGAGCGCGAATGCACGCTGCAGCGCCGCCACCAGAAGGTGATCGAGGAGGCGCCGTCGCCGACGCTGAACGCCGCGCAACGTGAGACGGTTTGCGAGGCCGCCCGCAAGGCCGCCGGCGCGGTCAACTATATCGGCGCCGGCACCATCGAGTTCGTCTCCGACGGCAAGGACGTGTTCTTCATCGAGATGAACACCCGCCTGCAGGTCGAGCATCCCGTCACCGAGCTGATCACCGGCGTCGATCTCGTTGAATGGCAGCTGCGCGTCGCTTTCGGCGAGGCGCTGCCGCTGAAGCAGGACGAGATCAAACTGAACGGGCATGCCATCGAGGCGCGCGTTTACGCCGAAAATCCGCAGAAGAACTTCATGCCCTCGGTCGGCCGCATCAAGACCTGGCGGACGCCGCCGGAAGGCGACGGCCTGCGCATCGATGCCGGCTATCGCAGCGGCGATAACGTCTCGCCGTACTACGACGCGATGCTCGCCAAGGTGATCGCCTGGGCGCCGACGCGCGAGAGCGCGATCGACAAGCTCAATCGCGGACTGCAGGAGACCGATGTCCGCGGCATCGTCACCAATATCCCGTTCCTGTCGGCGCTGGTGACGCACAAGGATACGCGAGCCAATGCGATCGACACCGGCTTCATCGAGCGCGAGCTGAAGAACCTGACATCGAGCACGGGCACGGCCGGCGAGTTCGAGCTTTGCGCGGCGGTGGCCGCGATCGTCAACGACGAGCAGAAGGCGGCGCGGCGCGAGGCCAACTCGCCCTGGCAGGCCTTCGGCTGGATGCCGGTCGGCCGCCGTCGGCGGGTGTTTTCGTTCCGGCAGGGCCATGAGCCCGCCCAGACCATCACGCTGCACTATGGCAACGGACCGTCGACGCTCATGGTCGGCGGGCGCGAACTCGTCTTCGCCATCTCGTCAGCCGGCGATGACGGCTTCGACCTGACGCTCAACGGCCTCAAGTCGCATATAGCCTCGGTCATCGAGGGCCACGAGCTCTACTTGCGCACCCGCAACGGCCGCTTCGACGTGCACTGGGTCGATCCGTTCGGCGGCGAGAGCGAGGAGCAGGTCGGCGAGGACAAGATCGTGGCGCCCTTGCCGGGCACCGTGGTCGCGCTGCTGGCCGAGGAGGGCGCAACGCTCGAGAAGGGCGCCCCGATCCTCACCCTGGAAGTGATGAAGATGGAGCAGACCCTGCGCGCGCCCTATGCCGGGCTGCTGAAGAAGCTCAAATGCAAGGTCGGCGACATCGTCGGCGAGGGCGTCGAGCTTGCCGAAGTCGAACCTGCGGCCGCATCATGAGCGATCAGATCCAGCTCGTCGAGATGGGGCCGCGCGACGGCCTGCAGAACGAGAAGACGCCGGTCAGCGTCGAGGCGCGCATCGCCTTCGTCGAGGCGCTGGTGGCGGCCGGGCTCAATACCGTCGAGGTCGGCGCCTTCGTGTCGCCGAAGGCGATCCCGCAGATGGCGAGCTCCGACCAGGTGCTGCGCGGCGTCAGCCACATCAAGGGCGCCGAATTCCACGTGCTGGTGCCGAACGAGAAGGGCTATGACGCCGCGCGCGCGGCCGGCGCCGCGGTGGTCTCGGTGTTCGCGGCGGCCTCCGAAGGCTTCTCGCGCGCCAATATCAATTGCTCGGTCGCGGAATCGATCGAGCGTTTCAAGCCGGTGCTGGCGCGCGCCAAGGCGGACGGCGTCAAGGTGCGTGGCTACATCTCCTGTGTGCTCGGCTGTCCGTTCGACGGCGAGATCAAGCCGAAGGCGGTCGCCGACCTCGCGGTGACGCTGTGGGATCTCGGTTGCTACGAGATCTCGCTTGGCGACACCATCGGCGTTGGCACGCCGCTGAAGGCCAAACAGATGCTGCGTGCGGTCGGTTCCGAGTTGCCGGTCGGCAACCTTGCGATGCACTTCCACGACACCTACGGCCAGGCGCTGGCCAATCTCTATGCCGGCATGGAAGAGGGTGTTCGCGTCATCGATGCCGCCGCCGGGGGGCTCGGCGGCTGCCCCTACGCCCCCGGCGCCACCGGCAACGTTGCGACCGAGGACGTCGTCTACATGCTCGAGGGCATGGGCGTGAAGACCGGGATCGATATGGACAGACTGCTGGCCGCGACCAACGAGATGGCCGGCTTGCTCGGCCGTCCGCCGGTCAGCCGTGTTGCGTCCGCGCTCAACGCGAAGCGCACGCGGCTCGCCAAATCGTAAATTGTGGGATGCTTGGAGCGAATTGGGATTGCAGCCGCCTCAATCTTCGGCGGTCGCGCTCGGACTTATGCGCTGCGAAGCGCAGATTCAAGGCACATAGTCGCGCCCCTGGCTTGCGCAGTCTGGGCTCCCGAAGCTGGACTCTCAACCCATATGCATATCGTGCGACAGCGCCTCGCGCTATCGCCGCCCTCCTTGAGGGCGTTTCCTCCCTAGACTTGGGCCGCTTGTTGTTTCGAGCGGCCCTTTTTCTTACGCCGCCGGAGCATTGATCGTCGCGATCACGGCCCTCATATCGGTCGCCAGCTCGCGATAATGCCCCCCCAACCGCTGGTATAGCTCGCGGTTGCTCCCATCCAGCGTCCTGCTAGCGATCAGCTCGCATTCGTCGGCGAGGATCTCAAATCGTTCCAGCTTTGCTTGGAGAGCAGACATGGCGGGCGTTTCCCTGACACTGTTACTGAGGGAGTTGCGACGCTACTACTCGGACTGCGTCTAACACAGCATAATTATAGGGTAGAACTAAATTCTTCCCGGCAGTGACTTTGACCGATTGATGGGAGCGACTTGTCCGCCGTAGCTCGAACAGCGAAGGCGGAAGCGCATGAGCGTGTCGAGGAATTCCGGAGGCAAATCGAAGCGCTCGGATATGAGGACGATGCGGCGGAGCCGTAATCGGATCGGTAGCGCGCAGCGAAGCCCATCAATTCAGTATCCGCGGCGCAAATGATGGGTATCGCTTCGCTCCTCCCTACGAGCGAGGTCCTTCCGCCGGATGGAACCCGTTTTGCGGCGCACACAGCCGGCGTCTCGGCTCGGCTCCCGATTAAACCCTCCCGAAAGCGTTTATGGCTTGGTGACTCAAACGTGCTGAGGTGAGGGGCTCGCAATTGCTCCAGGTGGATTCTCGCTATGTCCGGACAGGTGTCAGCTTCCCGCGGCCGAACGTTTCTGGCCGGAAAGATCGTCTTCAACTTCGGCCGGTCGGCCTTCGACTGCACGGTCCGCCAGCTCACGGAGACGGGCGCCACCGTGGAACTCGAAAGTGTCGTTGGCATTCCCGATCACATTCAACTGTTGCTCGTCGGCAGCAATCAGGTGAAGCCATGCAAACGGCTGTGGCAATCGGACCGCCAGCTCGGCCTGGTTTTTGAAGAGCAGCAGGCCAACGCTGCGGCGCCCACGCCTGCCGCTCCTGCGCCGGCCGCCATTCCGGAGCGGCGCAGCGGCGATATTCTGCGCGGGCACATGCTGGCGCTGCGCGCGGCGCTCGATCAGATACCCGTCGGCATCCTGCTGTTGGACGTGGAGCTGAAGGCCCAGTTCATCAACCGCGCGTTTCGGAACATGTGGCGGCTTCCGGACGAGGTGGCCGACCGCAACCCCAGCTTCACCGACCTGATGCATCACGGCTGCAAGACGATGGCCTACGAGCTGCCGGCCGCGCAGCTCGAAGCTTATGTTGCCGAGCGCGTCCTCCTCGTGAACGTCGGGGACCCGAGCCCGATCGATCTCAGGCGCAGCAATGGCGACGTGGTTCGATGTCAGTGCACGCCGCTGCCCGACGGCGGCCGGATGGTGAGCTACACGCCCGTGACCGACATCGTGCGCGCATCCGACAAGCTGAAGGTGCTGACCGGCGCGCTCGAGAACGTGGAAGACGGCGTCGTCCTGCTCGACCGCGATCTCAATGCGATCTTCCTCAATCGGCGAATGCGGGAATTCTGGGAGGTGAGCGAGGAGGAGGTCGCGCGGCATCCGGCATACATCACGCTGCTCACGCGCAACCGCCGCGCCGCTCCGACGGGCGCGACCCCGGAGCAGATCAGGGCCTTTCCTGCGAAGCGGATTGCGGAGATCAAGGCAGGCGATCACAAGCGCGACGTGCAGACGCCGGACGGTCGCCATATCAGGATCCATTGCTCGACGATGGCAAACGGCGGTCGCATGCTGACCTTCGTCGACGTGACCGATCTCGTACGCAACGCACGGCAGCTGGAGGTGCTCGCGACCACCGATCCGCTCACCGGATTGTTCAACCGCAGGCACTTCCTGACGACGCTGGATGCGGAGTGGAGCCGGTTCCAGCGCTACTATCGTTCGGTATCCGTGCTGATGGTCGATATCGATCACTTCAAGAGCATCAATGACCGCTTCGGACATGCGGTCGGTGACGAGGCCATCAAGGCTGTTGCCGGGATATGCATTCGGGGCAAGCGCAAGTCCGACGTCGTCGGCCGCGTTGGAGGCGAGGAGTTCGCCGTCCTGCTGCCGGAGACCACATTGTCGCGCGCCCGAACCGTCGCCGAACGCATCCGCAAGAGGGCGGAAGCGCTGACGGTGGGTGCGGATGATCGGCCGGTATCACTCACGGTGAGCATCGGCGTTGCCGAGGCGCTCACAAGCATGCCGGGGATCGATGCCCTAATGAAGGCTGCCGACGCGGCGCTCTACCAGGCCAAGGAGCACGGCAGGAATCGCACTGAGTGCTGGTCACCTCCGTCGCCACCGAAGCTGGCCGCCGGGTAAATTGCAGGTGGTCGGGTCCCCGTCAGGTCCCTATAAGGACTGATAATACATGGTTGCCCGGCGGCCACGATTGTTGCGATGTTGCAACGATGCCTGAACATTTAACCTTAAAAGCACCCGGTCCGTAGTCGCGCCGCTTTTTAGCCACACCCCGACATGAAAGGATATTCACGTAGCTGAATAGCCAGCGCTCCGACGGCGGGACATTTTTTCGGGTTCCGGCGTTGATGGAGGAAAGAGCGCCGGGAACAGGGTCGCGATGGACGCCAAGACGAACATCAAGGGCAGGCTGCCCAGCCGTCACGTGACGGAAGGGCCCGAACGCGCTCCGCACCGGTCCTATCTCTACGCGATGGGGCTGACGACAGCCCAGATTCATCAACCCTTTGTCGGCGTTGCTTCATGTTGGAATGAAGCCGCTCCCTGCAACATCTCGCTGATGCGCCAGGCGCAGGCGGTGAAGAAGGGCGTGGCCTCGGCCGGCGGCACGCCGCGCGAGTTCTGCACCATCACCGTCACCGACGGCATCGCAATGGGCCATGACGGCATGCGCTCGTCGCTGCCGTCGCGCGAATGCATCGCCGATTCGGTCGAACTGACGGTCCGCGGCCACTCCTATGACGCGCTGGTCGGGCTCGCCGGCTGCGACAAGTCGCTGCCGGGCATGATGATGGCGATGGTCCGCCTCAACGTTCCGTCGATCTTCATCTATGGCGGCTCGATCCTGCCCGGCAACTTCCGCGGCCAGCCGGTCACCGTCCAGGACATGTTCGAGGCGGTTGGCAAGCACTCGGTCGGCGCCATGTCGGACGAGGACCTCGACGAGATCGAGCGGGTGGCGTGCCCGTCGGCCGGCGCCTGCGGCGCCCAGTTCACCGCCAACACCATGGCGACCGTCTCCGAGGCGATCGGCCTCGCGCTCCCGTATTCCGCCGGGGCTCCGGCGCCCTACGAGATCCGCGACTCCTTCTGCGCCGCCGCCGGCGAGAAGGTGATGGAGCTGATCGAGAAAAACATCCGGCCCCGCGACATCGTCACCCGGGAAGCCCTTGAAAATGCTGCGGCCGTGGTTGCAGCCTCAGGTGGTTCGACCAATGCTGCGCTGCACCTGCCGGCGATTGCCCATGAGTGCGGCATTAAATTCAATTTGTTCGACGTTGCCGAAATCTTCAAAAAGACTCCTTACGTCGCGGATTTGAAGCCGGGCGGCCGTTATGTTGCCAAAGACATGTTTGAAGTAGGTGGCATTCCGCTGCTGATGAAGACGCTGCTCGACAATGGCCACCTGCACGGGAATTGCCTAACCGTCACTGGCCGAACGATCGCCGAAAACCTCAAAAGCGTGAAATGGAATCCGCACCAGGATGTGGTGCGGCCCGCCGACAATCCGATCACCGTGACGGGTGGGGTTGTCGGGCTGAAGGGTAATCTCGCTCCGGAGGGTGCGATCGTGAAGGTCGCGGGAATGTCCAACCTGAGGTTTACCGGTCCGGCCCGGTGCTTCGACCGCGAGGAAGACGCCTTCGAGGCGGTGCAGAAGCGCACCTACAGGGAAGGCGAGGTGATCGTGATCCGCTATGAGGGGCCGAAGGGCGGTCCCGGCATGCGGGAGATGCTGGCGACCACGGCGGCACTGACCGGGCAGGGGATGGGCGGCAAGATTGCCCTGATCACCGATGGCCGGTTCTCCGGCGCCACCCGTGGCTTCTGCATCGGACATATTGGACCTGAAGCGGCCGTCGGCGGGCCGATCGGGTTGTTGCAAGACGGCGACATCATCGAGATCGATGCGGTCGCCGGCACCCTTAACGTAAATTTGAGCGACGCCGAACTCGCAAATCGTAAGACCAAATGGGCCCCTCGCGCGACGAACCATACATCTGGTGCGCTGTGGAAGTACGCCGAGCAAGTGGGGCCGGCGGTGGATGGCGCAGTCACCCATCCGGGTGGCGCGTACGAGAAACAGTGTTATGCGGACGTTTAGGCGTACGATATTGGCGTTTGCGTTAGGGGCCATCCCGGTGGCGGGCCCCGGATTCGGATTCGACGGCGCACCGGTCAACCCACAAGATACGGTTCTTCCTGTGGTTTCCCCGCAGCCGGGGACCGCCGGCGCGCTGAAACGGGCCGCCACTCCAGTGGCGCCTGCGGCGACCTCGCCGACCTCGTCGTTCAGCACGCTGCAGTATCAGGCCGAGGGTGGTCACCCCGTCGCGCAGTGGAAGCTCGGCAAGATGTACGCCGAGGGCGATGGCGTCATCCAGGACGACATGCGCGCCTTCGAGTATTTCAGCCGGATCGCCAATGCGCATGCCGAGGATTCCCCGTCGGCGCCGCAGGCCTCGATCGTGGCCAACGCCTTCGTCGCGCTCGGCCGCTACTATCTGAGCGGCATTCCCAATTCCAAGGTGAAGGCGGACACCGAGCGGGCGCGGGAGATGTTCTCCTATGCCGCGTCCTATTTCGGCAATGCCGACGCCCAGTACGACCTTGCCCGGCTCTACCTGAAGACGCCGGACGCCTCGCGGGACGACTTCCGCTACGGCGCGCGCTGGCTCGGACTTGCCGCCCAGAAGGGCCAGCATCAGGCGCAGGCGCTGCTCGGCCAGATGCTGTTCAACGGCGACCGCCTGCCGCCGCAGCGGGCCCGCGGCCTGATGTGGCTGACGCTGGCGCGCGACAGCGCGACGCCGGATGAGGCCTGGATCAAGGAAAGCTACAACCGGGCGATCGCCAAGGCCTCCGAGGACGATCGCGCGATGGCGCTGCAGATGCTCGAGCACTGGGTGCAGGGCCGCCGGGATTGATCTTCCCGCCGGCCGGCGGGGTCAGGCGATCTCGAAATCGAGATCGGCCCAGACCGGGACATGGTCGGACGGCTTCTCCCAAGCCCGCACATAGCTGTCGATGCCGACGTCGATCAGCCGGTCGCTCGCTTGTGCCGACATCAACAGGTGGTCGATGCGCAGGCCCCAGTTCTTTTGCCAGGCGCCGGCCTGGTAGTCCCAGAAAGTGTACTGGCCCGGCTCGTCATTGACCGCCCGCAGCGCGTCGGTCAGGCCGAGGCCGAGCAGCGACTGGAAGGCCTCGCGGGTCTGAGGCCGAAACAGGGCGTCATCGGCCCAGGCGGCGGGGTTGTAGACGTCGCGCGCGGCCGGGATGACGTTGAAATCGCCGGCCAGGATCAACGGCTCCTCGGCCTTCAGCCGCTCCTTCGAATACTCAAGAAGCCGCGACATCCACTTGAGCTTGTACGGATATTTGTCGGTATTGGCGGGGTTGCCATTGGGCAGATAAAGGCACGCGACCCGGATCACGCCCTGCTTCAGCGTGACGACGCCCTCGAGGAAGCGGGCATGGGCGTCCTCGTCGTCACCGGCGAGGCCCGATTTGGTTTCGTCGAACGGCAGCTTCGACAGCAGCGCGACGCCGTTGAAGGTCTTCTGGCCGTGGGTGACGACATTGTACCCGAGCGCCTCGACCTCGAGGCGGGGAAACGCATCATCGACGCATTTGATCTCCTGCAGACAGACGATGTCGGGGGAGCACTCCTTCAGCCAGCTGGCCAGAAGCTCGATCCGTTGCCGGACCGAGTTGACGTTCCACGTAGCGATGCGAACTGCCATCGGACTTCCTTCATTGTGGGGGGCACGTGACCGAGCGCCGCCCCGCTTAGACTAGGCGCTTCCGCATCTCGATGTGCGGGATGCCGGCCTCCTCGAATTCCGCGCCGATCCGCTCGAAGCCGACGCGTGCGTAGAACGGCTCCGCGTGCGTCTGCGCGTTGAGGATCAGTTCCGGATAGCCGAGTTCGGCCGCCTTGGCCATCAGCGCGTCCAGCACGCGGGCGCCTACGCCTGTGCCGCGCGCCGCTTTGAGCACGGCCATGCGGCCGATATGACCGTCCGGCAGCAGCCGGCCCGTGGCCAAGGGCGCACCGTCGTCGGCGAACGCCAGCGCATGCCAGCTCGATGCGTCCATGTCGTCCCATTCCAGTTCTACCGGCACCCGCTGTTCCTCGACGAAGACGCTGGAGCGGATGGCACGGGAGCGTTCGCGAGCTTCTTCCCAGGGGCAGACAAGGACGGAGGTGGACATAAGGTCGCGATTCGAAAGCTCAATGAAGCAGAACGGATGCGGCCCGGTTACTCAAAACGTCCGGCGATGCGCATGCAAATGACCGGATTGAAGCCGCACTATTTCACTTAGGTGGCATACCATGGGCGGTCCGCCTGTGCTAACCCTCTCAGGAAACAAGGCGCAACAATTGCCGATGGGGGAGTGACGACGCGCACCGGCCTTCAAGGGAAGCCGGCGGCGCACGTGCAAAACTTATGAAAAAACGCAATTTGGTTCTAACTGTCGCTGTTCTCGGCATTGCGGCCGGGGCGGCTTACATGACCCGCACTTCATGGATGGGTGGCGGCGCCGCCACCGCGCAAGGGACGGCGCGGCCGCGCGTGGTGTCCGTGGATCTCGCTAAGGCGGAACGCAAATCGGTTCCGGTCGATGTCGATGCCATTGGACAGGTCACGCCGATCTCCAGCGTGGCGCTGAAGTCGCGGCTGGAGACCACCATCGTCTCGGTGCATTTCGAGGACGGCGCCAGGGTCAATGAAGGCGACCTGCTGTTCACCCTCGACGCGCGGCAGATCGACGCGCAGATCGAACAGGCCGAGGGCGTCCTGGCCCGCGACCAGGCCCAGCTCGAGGGCGCGCAGCGCGACCTCCGCCGCTACACCGAACTGGTCGGCAAGGGTGCGACCACCCAGGTCAACCTCGACAACGCCAAGACCCAGTCCGACGTCCTGATCGGCACCATCAAGGCCGACCGCTTCGCGCTGGAGAACCTCCGCGTCCAGAAGAGCTACACCGTCATCCGCGCACCATTCGCGGGACGGATCAGCGCCGCCAACGTCAAGGTCGGCAACTTCGTCCGCCCCGCCGACACCCAGCCGCTCGCGGTCATCAACCAGATGGCACCGGTCTACGTCACCTTCGCGATTCCGCAGCGGGCGCTGGTCGATCTGCGCGACGCCATGGGGAAGGGCGATTCAAAGGTGATCGCGACCATTCCCGGCCACCAGCGCTCCGAGCGCGGCAAGGTCGCGATGGTGGAGAACGCCGTCGACGCGACCACCGGCATGGTGACCGTGCGCGGCATCATGAACAACGAGAGCGAGACGCTCTGGCCCGGCACCATCGTGCAGACCAAGCTGATCATCCGCAGCGAAGACGCGGTCGTGGTGCCGACGGTCGCGGTGCAGCGCAGCCAGAACGGCAATTTCGTCTTCGTCGTCAAGGACGGCGTTGCCAAGGTCCGGCCGGTCAAGGTCGATCGCACCTTCCAGGGCTCATCGGTGATCTCAGACGGATTGGCGGGCGATGAAAGCGTCGTCGTTGACGGCCAGCTGCTGCTCTCGGAGGGATCGCGGGTTGAACTGCGGGCGCGCAAGGCCGGAGCCTGACCGATGACGCTCTCCGAGCTTTGCATCCGCCGCCCGGTCATGACGACGCTGATCACGGCGTCGATCATCGCATTCGGCGTGTTCGGCTTCCGCCTGCTGCCGGTCTCGGCGCTGCCCAAGGTGGACTTCCCGACCATCGCGGTGACCGCGACCCTGCCCGGCGCCAGCGCCGACACCATGGCGGCCTCGGTCGCCGGCATCATCGAGCGCCAGCTCTCGACCATTGCCGGCATCTCCTCGATGTCCTCGAACTCCTCGCAGGGCACGAGCGTCATCACCATCCAGTTCGACCTCAACCGCAACATCGATGCCGCCGCGCTCGACGTGCAGACCGCGTTGACGATCGCGCAGCGCCGGCTGCCGATCGAGATGACGATCCCGCCGAGCTTCCGGAAGGTGAACCCGGCGGACTTCCCGGTGCTGTTCGTCTCGCTCGGCTCGGCGACGCTGCCGTTGTCGAGCGTCAACGAATACGGCGACATCACGATCGGGCAGGCACTGTCGCAGCTGCCGGGCGTCGCCCAGGTCTTGATCTACGGCGCGCAGAAATTCGCCATCCGCGTTCAGGCCGATCCGGAGGCCGCCGCCGCGCGCGGCGTCTCGATGGAGGATATCCGCGCCGCGGTGTCGCGCGCCAATTCGTCGACGCCGGTCGGTACCTTGAATGGCCCCAAGCAGGACGTCGCGCTGCAGGCCTCCGGCCAGATGGACAAGGCGGCCGACTACCGCCAGATCTATGTCGCCTGGCGCAACGGCTCGCCGGTCCGGCTCGACGAGATCGCCAAGGTCTATGACAGCGTCGAGAACGACAAGATCGCGACCTGGATGAACGACGAGCGGGCGATCGTGCTCGCGATCCAGAAGCAGCCCGACGCCAACACCGTGGCGGTGGTCGACGCCGTGCTGGCCAAGCTGCCGGCGCTGCGCGCCGCGATCCCGCCCTCGGTGACCATGCAGGTCATGATGGACCGCTCGGTCTCGATCCGCCAGGCGGTCAGCGACGTCGAGGAGACCCTGCTGATCGCGATCGGCCTCGTGATCCTCGTGATCTTCCTGTTCCTGCGCTCGGCCTCTGCCACCTTCATCCCGGCGCTCGCGGTGCCGATCTCGCTGTTCGGCACGTGCGCGGCGATGTACGCGCTGGATTACTCCATCAACAACATGACGCTGCTGGCGCTGACGCTCTCGGTCGGCTTCGTGGTCGACGACGCCATCGTCATGCTGGAGAACATCGTCCGCCACATCGAGCACGGCATGAAGCCGTTCGAGGCGGCGCTGAAGGGTGCCCGCGAGATCGGTTTCACGATCATCTCGATCACCTTCTCGCTGATCGCCGTGTTCATCCCGGTGCTGCTGATGGGCGGCATCGTCGGCCGCGTATTCCGCGAATTCGCGGTGACGATCTCGGTTGCGATCATCGTCTCCGGCTTCGTGTCGCTGACCCTGACGCCGATGCTGTGCGCCCGTGTGCTGCGCGCGCATGACGCGACCAAGCGGCCGAACGTCGTGCTGCGGGCGTTCGAGGCGATGTTCGAGGCCTGGCTGCGGGCCTATGAATGGGCGCTGGATTGGGTGCTGGCCAAGAAGGCCCTGATGCTGGTGGTGACGCTGGCTACGCTGGGCGGCACCATCTACCTCTACATGATCGTGCCGAAGGGCTTCTTCCCGCAGGAGGACACCGGCTTTCTGATCGGCGTGACGGAGGCTGCGACCGACACCTCGTTCGAGGCGATGAAGGTGCGCCAGCAGGCGCTGGTCGAGGTGCTGCGGACCGATCCGGCGATAGAGTACATCAACTCTACGGTCGGCTCCGGCGGTCCCAATCCGACGGCGAATTACGGCCGTCTGTTCATCGCGCTGAAGCCGCAGAAGATGCGTGACAACGCCACCGTGGTGATCGGCCGTCTGCGGCAGAAGGCGCGCGAGATCCCGGGCATGCAGGCGTTCTTCCAGAGCATCCAGAACCTCAGCATCGGTGGGCGCATCTCCAAGAGCCAGTATCAGTATGTGATGCAGAGCGGCGATACCGAGGCGCTGTACCGGCTGGCGCCCGAGATGCGCGACAAGATCGAGAAGATCCCGGGCTTGCTCGACGTTACCACCGACCTGTACATCAAGAACCCGCAGATGACGGTCGACATCGACCGCGAGAAGGCGGCGGTCTACGGCGTCACCGTCGATCAGGTCCGCAACCAGCTCTACAACGCCTATGGCGCGCGGCAGGTCGGCACCATCTACATGCCGTCGAACGACTACCAGATCATCCTCGAGGTGCAGCCGCAGTTCCGCGTCGATCCGTCCGACCTCTCGAAGCTCTACATGAAGACCGCGAACAACCAGACCATTCCGCTGGATGCGGTGGCGAGGCTGGTGCCGACGGTCGGGCCGTTGCAGATCAACCACCAGGGCCAGCAGCCGGCGGTGACGATCTCGTTCAACCTCGCGCCGGGCACCTCACTCGGCTACGCGGTCGACAAGATCACCGAACTCGAGCAGACCGCGAACCTGCCGCCGACGATTGTGACCGGCTTCTCCGGCACCGCGCAGGTGTTCCAGGATTCGCTGCGCGGGCAGGGCGTGCTGATCCTCGCCGCGGTGTTCGCAGCCTTCGTGATCCTCGGCATTCTCTACGAGAGCTTCATCCACCCGATCACCATCATCTCCGGCCTGCCGTCGGCCGGTATCGGCGCGATCCTGACGCTGATGATGTTCGGGATGGAGCTGTCTGTGATCGCGATGATCGGCATCGTGATGCTGGTCGGCATCGTCAAGAAGAATGCGATCATGATGGTCGACTTCGCGCTGGAGCGTCGCCGGGTCGGCCTCAGCGCCGAGCACGCGATCCGCGAGGCGGCACTGCTGCGCTTCCGTCCGATCATGATGACGACGTTCGCGGCGATCTTCGGCACGCTGCCGATCGCGCTCGGCGCGGGTGCCGGCGCCGAACTGCGTCAACCGCTCGGCGTCGCCGTGGTCGGCGGCCTCTGCGTGTCGCAGCTGCTGACGCTGTTCATCACGCCGGTGATCTACATCTATCTCGACCGCATCGACCGCAGGCTGCGCCGCAAGCTCGACCCGCAAGCCGAGGCGGGCGGCGACGTCGAGCGACCGCAGGTGGTCGCGGCGGAATAGCCGAGCATTCGGCGCGAGCCGGAAACCGGCGCGCCGGGAGAAACCGCCCGGGATCGCGAAGCGTTAGATCGAGAAGCTGGTGCCGCAGCCGCAGGAGGCGGTGGCGTTCGGATTGACGACGCGGAACGAGGCGCCGATCAGGTCGTCGACGAAGTCGACCTCCGAGCCCGCGAGGAACGGGACCGAGGCGGGATCGATCAGCACCACCGCGCTGTCGCGTTCGATCACGAGGTCGTCATCGGCCTGGGTGCGCTCGACGTCGAACTTGTACTGGAAACCGGAGCAGCCGCCGCCCTCGACCGAAATGCGCAGCTTGGCGCCTTCGCCTTCCTTGCTGAGGATCTGCCCGATCCGGCGGGCGGCCCGTTCGCTGACGGTGATGGCAGCAGTCATGTCGGTCTCCGAAACCCTATTTGAGCATGATCCGATCCGGATCAGGCCCGGCGTCATCCCCAATTCATTTGGTCGGCCGCCTCAGTCATAGTTAAGTGCGTCGGACCATGGAATCAAATGGATAAGGACTAAAATACAGTGTCGGTCGGAATGGCTGCCCCCCGCGCGCCTTATGCCTGCGACCCCGATCGCAGCCGCGGCCGGCTGGTCGCGGAGCCGCCGAGCCGGACCCGGAGCCCGTTCCGGCGCGACTGCGACCGGGTGATTCATTCCACCGCGTTCCGCCGCCTCAAGCACAAGACGCAGGTCTTCGTCTTCCACGAAGGCGATCACTACCGCACGCGGCTGACCCATTCGCTGGAGGTCGCGCAGATCGCCCGGGCGCTGGCCCGCCAGCTCGGGGTCGACGAGGACCTGACCGAGACGCTGGCGCTGGCGCATGACCTCGGCCATCCGCCGTTCGGCCATGCCGGCGAGCGGGCGCTCGACGAATGCCTCAGGGATGACGGCGGCTTCGACCATAATGCGCAGGCGCTGCGGGTCGTCACCTCGCTGGAGCATCGCTACCCCGAATTCGGCGGGCTGAACCTGACCTGGGAATCGCTCGAGGGGATCGTCAAGCACAACGGTCCGCTGACCGAGCGCGGTGGCGCACCCGCCGGCCGCTACCTGGTAAGTGGAATCCCGATCGGGATTGCCGACTACAACAAGGGCCACGACCTCGAGCTCTGGAGCTATGCCTCGCTCGAGGCGCAGATCGCGGCCTTCGCCGACGACATCGCCTATGACGCGCACGATATCGATGACGGCCTGCGTGCCGGTCTTTTCGCGGTCGACGACCTCAAAGAGATGCCGCTGACCGCCGACATCATCGCCGAGATCGACCGCCACTATCCCGGGCTCGACGAGGTCCGGCGCGGCGCCGAACTGGTGCGTGAGCTGATCTCACACTTCATCAGCGCGGTCTTCAACGAGGCGAGCCGGCGCCTCGCGGCCGCGCAGCCGCAATCGGCCCACGACGTGCGCCACCACAATGCCCCGCTGATTGCGTTTCCGTCGGAGGTGGCGGAGCAGGAGGCGGCGATCAAGGCGTTCCTGTTCCGGCGGATGTATCGCCACAAGCGGGTGATGCTGGTGATGGGGGAGGCGGAGGAGGTGGTCCGCAACCTGTTCGAGCGCTACCTGCAATCGCCTGAAGACCTGCCGGCGGAATGGATCGAGGGCAGCGTGCAGGAGACCGGGAGCGTTCGGAACAGGCGGATCGGCAATTTCATTGCCGGGATGACCGACCGTTTCGCCCTGATCGAGCATCAAAGGCTTTTTGACTCGACCCCGGATTTGCGTTAGCGCCCTGCCATGGCCGACACCACTGCTTCACCACACCTTTTTGCCGACATGCTGACGCGCGTGCATGCGATCTGTGCCGCTGTCGCAGCCGAGGACAATTGGCCCGCCGGCATCGATCTGTCCCGCGTCGTGGTGGAGCCGCCGCGCGACGCCAGCCATGGCGACATGGCGACCAATGCCGCGATGGTGCTCGCCAAGGATGCCAAGGCCAAGCCGCGCGAGCTCGCCGACAAGATCGCCGAGCGGCTGCGCGCCGATGCGTTGGTGGCCTCGGTCGATGTCGCCGCGCCCGGCTTCATCAACCTGACCTTGAAGCCGCAGGTCTGGGCGGACGCGCTGCGTGCCGTGCTGGCCGCCGGCTCGGCTTACGGGCGCAGCGACATCGGCAAGGCCGAGAAGGTCAATGTCGAATATGTCTCGGCCAACCCGACCGGACCGATGCATGTCGGCCATTGCCGCGGCGCCGTGTTCGGCGACGCGCTGTGCAGCCTGCTGCAATTCGCGGGCTTCGACGTCTGCCGCGAATACTACATCAACGACGCCGGCGCTCAGGTCGATGTGCTCGCGCGCTCGGCGTTCCTGCGCTACCGCGAGGCGCTGGGCCAGGACATCGGCGCGATCCCGGAAGGGCTCTATCCCGGCGATTACCTCGTGCCGGTCGGCGAGGCACTCGCCAAGGAATATGGCAAGAAGCTGCTCGACATGAGCGAAGCCGAGTGGCTGCCGATCGTGCGCGACAAGGCGATCGCGATGATGATGGAGATGATCAAGGGCGATCTCGCCGCGCTCAATATCCATCACGACGTGTTCTTCTCCGAGCGCTCGCTTATCACGTCAGGCAACAACAAGGTCGCCGAGACCATCGATTTCCTGCGCGCCAAGGGCGACATCTACGAGGGCCGCCTGCCGCCCCCGAAGGGCAAGCCGGTCGAGGACTACGAGGACCGCGAGCAGTCGCTGTTCCGCGCCACCGCCTATGGCGACGACGTCGATCGTCCGCTGATCAAGTCGGACGGCTCCTACACCTACTTCGCATCCGACATCGCCAACCACCGCTACAAATTCGAGCGTGGCTTCACCAATCTGATCGACGTGTTCGGCGCCGATCATGGTGGCTACATCAAGCGCATGCAGGCCGCCGTGAGGGCGGTGACCGCGGGCAAGGCTGTGCTCGACGTCAAGATCGTGCAGCTCGTGAAGCTGCTGCGCGACGGCGAGCCGGTGAAGATGTCGAAGCGGTCCGGCGAATTCGTCACGCTGCGCGAGGTGGTCGACGAGGTCGGCTCCGACGCTGTCAGATTCATGATGCTGTTCCGCAAGAACGACGCGGTGCTCGATTTCGACCTCGCCAAGGTGATCGAGCAGTCAAAAGACAACGCGGTGTTCTACGTCCAGTACGGCCACGCCCGCGGCCATTCGATCTTCCGCAACGCGCGGGAGGAAGCGGTTCCCGATCTGCCCGAGACCGATGAGGCCCGGCTGGCCTATCTCCGTAATGCTACGGTCGAGCGGCTGACCGACCCGGCCGAGCTCGAGCTGCTCAAGCGGCTTGCGCTTTATCCGCGGATAATCGAGGCTGCCGCGGTGGCACATGAGCCGCACCGAATCGCTTTTTATCTCTATGATTTGGCCAGTGAATTTCATGCGCTTTGGACCAAGGGGCGCGATTTGCCCTATTTACGCTTCATTATCAATAATGATGCAGAGATCACGAGGGCGCGACTGGCAATGGTTCAGGGCGTCGTCTCGGTTCTGGCATCGGGCTTAGCTGTTCTAGGCGTCCACGCTCCGACCGAGATGCGGTAGGCAGGGGCATTAGGCCCTCACGAGTGGGGATTTGTGAGGGCATCTGGCAGGGGCCAACTCGTTCGGACCGGCTGTGCCGGCGATCTTGGCGCTGTCCCGAAGGGGATGCATGATCACAATGGCTGATCGATATCAGGACCGACATTTTCCCGCCGACACGGCTTCCAAGGCCGACAGCGATCCGCTTGCCGAACTGGCACGGCTGATCGGCCAGACGGATCCCTTCGGCAGCGCGAACAAGCCGCCGCCGCGACCGCTGCAGTCGCGCGCCAACGCGCGGCCGCAACAATACGAGCCGCAGGCCGCGGACGAGGATGCGCCGGCCGCGGGCCCGCCGCCCTGGATGCAGCGCGCGCGGCAGGAGGCTGTCGCTCCGCCTCCCGTGCAGAACATCGAAGACGAAGAGCCCGAGCAGGACTACCAGCCGAAGCCAGTGCATCCGTTGCATCGCTACGCGGCTCAGCAGGCGCAGCCCGCGCCCGCGCCCGCGCCGGTGGCGCAGTATCGGCCGGTCGAGGCCCCTCGGCAGCCGGAGGCATTTGACGAGGAGCCGCACTATCAGAGTGGCGGTCAGAGTCAGGATCCGTCGCGCTATGACGACGCGCTCTACGGCCAGCTGGAGGCCGGCGAGCAGGACCTGCAGCGCGATCCCGCCTATCCGGACGATCCCTATGCCTATGAGGAGGCCTACGAGGAAGAACCCGAGCCCCGCCGGCGGCGCAGCGGCCTGATAACGGTCGCCGCGGTGCTGGCGCTCGGCGTGTTCGGTGTCGGTGGCGCGTATGCCTACCGGACCTATGTCGGTTCGCCCCGCAGCGGTGAGCCGCCGATCATCAAGGCTGACAACACGCCGACCAAGGTGATCCCGGCCCAGGCCGACGCGCCGGCCAAGACGCCGGACCGCATGGCGACAGGCGACGGCACCGAGAAGATCGTGTCGCGCGAAGAGACGCCGGTCGACGTTAATTCGAAGACCGCCGGACCGCGCGTCGTGTTTCCGCCGCTGAACGCCAATGCGAATCCGCCGCCGCCCGCCAGCGTGCAGACGGCACAGCCGGCGCCGGCGCCGATCACCGCGAACGGCACCTTGCCGAACAACGAGCCGCGCAAGGTCCGCACGCTTTCGGTCAAGGGCGATACGCCCGATGGCACGCAGGCCACCGCAACCGTGCCGGCGAAACCTCCGGCGGCGGCGAAGTCTCCGGTGTCGCGCGGCAACCCGGCTGCGGCCAACGCCAGCGTCAACTCGCCAATGTCGCTTGTTCCCGGCCAGGCTGAGGCGGCTCCGGCCGCACCTCCGACCCGGGTGGCCTCGACCTCGGCGGCTCCGGTTGGGGGCGGCGGATATCTGGTCCAGGTCTCCTCGCAGAAGAACGAGGCGGACGCCCAGGCGTCGTACCGGACGCTGCAGGGCAAGTATCGCAACGTGCTCGGTTCGCAGCCCTTGGTGGTGAAGCGCGTCGATCTCGGAGAGAAAGGCGTCTACTACCGCGCCTTCGCGGGCCCGTTCGCGTCCTCGGAAGAGGCGAGCCAGCTGTGCAAGAGCCTGATGTCGGCGGGTGGACCGCAGTGCCTCATCCAAAGAAATTAAAGGCCGTTTCCTTGACCCGTGAGCTGCATACGGCCTAATCGGCCGAATGACGAACCGCGCATTCATCACGGGCATATCCGGGCTGATCCTCAACGACGCCGAACGCGAATTCATTCGCGCCGAGCGGCCATGGGGCTTCATTCTGTTCAAGCGCAACATCGAGAGTCCTGCCCAAGTGGCGGCTCTTGTTGGGGAACTCCGGTCTGCGGCCGGCGTCGCCGATGCCCCGGTCCTGATCGACCAGGAAGGCGGGCGGGTGCAGCGGCTCGGCCCGCCGCATTGGCCGGCCTATCCGCCGGGCGCGAGCTTTGGGGCGCTCTACGACATCGATCCGAAGCTCGGGCTTGCGGCAGCCCGGCTCAGTTCACGGCTGATTGCGGTCGATCTGACCGATCTCGGAATCACCGTCGATTGCCTGCCCTTGGCCGATGTTCCCGTGGCCGGGGCGGACGCGGTGATCGGCAACCGGGCCTATGGAACTGAACCCGGCAAGGTCGCGGCAATCGCCCGCGCGGTCACGGACGGGCTGGAACAGGGCGGGGTACTGCCGGTTCTCAAGCATATTCCCGGCCATGGCCGGGCCACGGCGGACAGCCATTTCCGGCTTCCGACCGTTGATACCGCCAGGGCCGAGCTGGAACGGACCGATTTTGCCGCGTTCCAGCCGCTTGCGGACCTGCCGATGGCCATGACTGCACATGTTGTGTTTAGCGCGCTGGACCCCGTCCATCCGGCGACGACTTCTGCGACAATCATCGAACAGGTGATTCGCGGCCTGATCGGGTTCCAGGGTTTGTTGATGAGTGATGACGTGTCGATGAATGCGCTGGCCGGATCGATTGCCGAGCGGACCCGCGCCATCGTCACCGCCGGTTGCGACATGGTTCTGCACTGCAACGGCAATATTGACGAGATGCGCGAGGTCGCACGCGAAACGCCGGAACTGACCGGCAAGGCGCTTGAGCGCGCCAAGGCGACGCTCGCCGCGCGCAAGCCGCCTGAGCCGCTCGACCGGCAGGCGGCACGGGCTGAACTGGATGCGTTGTTGGATCGGGTAGGGACGGCATGACCGCTGAAATTCTTTCGTTTGATACCGGGCGGCCGGCCGACCTCGCCGAGGGCGAACCGGCGCTGGTGGTCGACGTCGAGGGCTATGAGGGCCCGCTCGACCTGCTGTTGACGCTGGCGCGGCAGCAGAAGGTCGACCTGTCGAAGATCTCGATCCTTGCGCTTGCCGACCAGTATCTTTCGTTCATCGAGGCTGCCCGCAAGATTCGCCTCGAGCTTGCGGCCGACTATCTGGTGATGGCGGCGTGGCTGGCGTTCCTGAAGTCGCGGCTCCTGCTGCCCGAGCCGCCGAGCGCGGAGGGGCCGAGCGCCGAGGAAATGGCGACCGCGCTCGCCAACCGGTTGCGCCGGCTGGAGGCGATCCGCGAGGCGGCGAACCGGCTGATGAACCGGCCCCAGTTCCAGCGCGATATCTTTCCGCGCGGCAATCCGGAATCGATCGCCGAGATCAAGCATCCGAAGTTCACCGCGACCCTGTACGACCTGCTGTCGGCCTACGCCACGCAGCGCCAGTCGCGCGTGCTGACGACGGTTCATCTGCAAAAGCGTACCGTATGGTCGCTGGCCGAAGCGCGTGCGTCGCTGGAGCGGCTGGTCGGCATCGCCGAGGACTGGAGCTGCCTCGACGAGTATCTGATGAATTACGTCGCCGATCCCACCCAGAAGGCGACGGTGTTCGCATCGAGCTTCGCTGCCGCCCTCGAGCTGGTTCGCGAAGGCGAGATGGAGATCAACCAGAAGCAGGCGTTCGCGCCGATCTATTTCCGAAAGCGTCAAGCGCAAGCTGCAATGGCGGCGCCCGACCTGTCGGTTGAGTAAGTGGAAGAAGGAGAGCAAGCCCATGGCAAGCTTGGCGGAAGTGCGCAGAGAAGAGCCCGAGGAGGAGGTTTCTCCTATGGATCCGGTGGCGCGTCCTGAGGAATTGCGGCTCCTGGAAGCCCTGTTGTTTGCATCGGCCGAGCCGATCGATCAGGCAACGCTGGCAAAGCGGATGCCCGACGGCGTCGACGTCAAGGCGGCGCTCGCGCAGCTGCAGGCGGAATACGCGCCGCGCGGCGTCAACCTGGTGCGTGTCGCCAACAAGTGGACGTTCCGCACCGCCGGCGATCTGTCGTGGCTGATGACGCGCGAGAGCACCGAGACGCGGAAGCTGTCGCGCGCCGCGATCGAGGTGCTGGCGATCGTCGCCTATCACCAGCCGGTGACTCGCGCCGAGATCGAAGAGATTCGCGGCGTGGTCACGTCGAAGGGCACGATCGACGTGCTGCTCGAGACCGGCTGGATCCGGCCGCGCGGCCGCCGCAAGACCCCGGGCCGTCCGCTCACCTTCGGAACCACCGACGCGTTCCTGTCGCAGTTCAGCCTGGAAGCGCTCGGCGACCTGCCGGGGCTTGAGGAGCTGAAGGGCACGGGTCTGCTCGACTCGCGACTGCCGACCGGATTTTCCGTTCCGTCGCCGTCGGATGACGCGACGCTGCGGGAGGACGAGGAGCCGCTCGAGCCGGGTGATACGCTGGAACTGCTGCTGGCGCCGGCGGTCGAGCCGGAAGCCGAGGAACCGAAGGCCGACGCAGAAACGACTGACGAGGTTGGGACTGCTGAGGTCGAAACGACCGCCCAAGCGGAGGTCGAGGCGGACGTTGCCTCTGATCCGGATGCGGCCGAACCTGATGCTGGCGAGCCGGAAGACCGCGCCGACCACGCGGGTGATGACGCCGCCACCGAGGACAAGGGCGAATAAGCCTGAATATTCCCGGTTAAGCCTAGCAATATTACGTAGCCGCGACAGCGATTTGCCGCGGCCGAGGTCCTTGTTTTTGACACCCCGCGGGCCTACCTTCCGGCAAAGTTCAGGCCGGTCCGCCGGCCATTTCTGGAGGGTTGCAGGATGGGTTCGTTGAGCATTTGGCACTGGATCGTCGTGATCGCAGTGGTCCTGCTGCTGTTCGGACGCGGCAAGATTTCTGATCTGATGGGTGACGTTGCCCAAGGCATCAAGGCCTTCAAGAAGGGCATGCAGGACGACGACAAGGTCGCCGAGAAGACCGAGCCCACCAAGTCGATCGATCACAATGCGGCGCCGTCGGCCACGCGCCAGGACGTCGGCAGCAAAGCCGTCTAACGCGCTTGTACTGACGCATATTTCGACGTTTTTTCTTGCGCGAAACGGTGACGCCGTCGCACAGACGCGCTATGGACGCCGATTGAGAAAAGGCGCCGGCAGCCCCAGATCCTGTTAGGAGCGGTGGGGCCGATGGCGGCGCGCTTAGGCGGAAGAATTCATGTTCGATATCGGGTGGAGTGAACTGGTCGTCATCGCGGTCGTCGCGCTGATTGCCATCGGCCCGAAAGAACTGCCGGGCGTGCTGCGCATGGTCGGGCAATGGATGGGCAAGGCCCGCAAGATGGCCTCCGAATTCCAGGGCCAGTTCCAGGAGGCCATGCGCGAGGCCGAGATGGCCGACCTCAAGAAGAGCTTTGACGAGGTCAAGGAGGCCGCAACCGGCATCACCAGCGGCAACATTATGACCTCGCTGCAGAAGGACGTCAGCGACGCCCTGCAGATCGACAAGCCGGTCGATGCGCAGGTCGCGTCCGCAATCGACGCACCGGTGGCGTCAAGTGACACACCGGTGACGCCCACGACTCCCGCCGAGCCGACGCCGGAAACCTTCGTCGAGGCCGAGGCGCACGCGGCAGCCAGCCAGCCGCTTGCGATCACCAATGAGGTGAAGGCCGAGCCGGCGCCGCAGGACGTGACGCCGGTACAGCCCGACGCGCTCAAGGACGCGAGGGCGTCATGAGCGCCGAAGACATCGAGGCCAGCAAGGCCCCCTTGATGGATCACCTGATCGAGCTGCGCTCGCGGCTGATCAAGGCGCTGCTCGGCTTCGGCGTGGCCTTCATCATCTGCTTCTTCTTCGCCAAGCAGATCTACAACGTGCTGGTCTGGCCGTTCGTCTGGATCGCGGGGCCGGAGAATTCGAAGTTCATCTACACCGCGCTGCTGGAATATTTCATCACCCAGCTGAAGCTCGCATTGTTCGGCGCCGGCTTCATCTCGTTTCCGATCGTCGCCACCCAGATCTACAAATTCGTCGCGCCCGGTCTCTACCGGCATGAGCGCAACGCGTTCCTGCCGTATCTGATCGCCACCCCGGTGTTCTTCGTGATGGGCGCGGCGCTCGTCTATTTCGTTGTGCTGCCGATGCTGGTGCGGTTCTCGCTCGGCATGCAGCAGGCCGGCGGCGCGGAGACCGCGCAGATCCAGCTGCTGCCCAAGGTCGGCGAATATCTATCGCTGATGATGTCGCTGATCTTCGCCTTCGGCATCGCGTTCCAGCTGCCCGTGATCCTGACGCTGCTCGGCCGCATCGGCGTCGTCACCTCGAAGATGCTGAAGGAGAAGCGGCGCTACTTCATCGTGATCGCCTTCATCATCGCCGCCGTGCTGACGCCGCCCGACGTGCTGAGCCAGGCCTCGCTCGCGATCCCGCTGCTCGCGCTCTACGAGGGCGCCATTATCGCGGTCCGGATCGTGGAGAAGAAGGCCGCGACCTCGAATGCGTCGTCCGGGGCGACCAATCCGGCCGAATAGGGTGATTTCACCTCACAGTCGGTGTCATACCCCGCGAAAGCGGGGTATCCCGTACGCCGCGGCTTCTCGGTGACACGCCGACGTCTCTGGAATGCTGGATCACCCGCTTTCGCTGACGATGACGGTCGTGGTAGTGGAACTGCAGAACCGTAGTTTGCCAACGCAATGTTGGTTGCTTACGCATAGCCTGCCAGGACTGACTTATGCACGACATCAAAGCGATCCGCGACAACCCGACAGCCTTCGACGCCGGCCTGAAGCGCCGCGGGTTAGAGGCCCTGTCGCCGTCGCTGCTGGCGATCGACGAGAAGCGGCGGGCGGCGATCCTGGCGTCGGAGCAGGCCCAGGCGCGGCGCAATGCGGCCTCGAAGGAGATCGGCGAGGCCAAGAAGGCAAAGGACGAGGCGCGCGCGGCCAAGCTGATGGCTGAAGTCGCCGAGCTGAAGACCACGATGCCGGAGCTCGAGTTGGCGGCGAAGACGGCCGATGAACAGCTGACCAAAGAGCTGTCGTCGATTCCGAACCTGCCGCTCGACGAGGTGCCCGACGGTACCGACGAGCACGGCAACGTCCAGCACCATGTGTACGGCAAGACGCGCGACTACGGCTTTGCGCCGAAGCTGCATGACGATCTCGGCACCGCGCTCGGCTATATGGATTTCGAGGCGGCGGCGAAACTGTCCGGCGCACGTTTCGTCGTGCTGAAGAAGGGGCTGGCGCGGCTCGAGCGCGCGATTGGCCAATTCATGCTCGACCTGCACACCGGCGAGCATGGCTATACCGAGATCAATCCGCCGCTGCTGGTGCGCGACGCCGTGATGTTCGGCACCGGACAGCTGCCGAAATTCGAGGACGACCAGTTCTGGGCGATCAAGGGCGAATTGCTCGCGTCGCCGAATGCCGATCTGCGCAGCGAGCGCCTCGGCCTGATCCCGACCGCCGAAGTCTCGCTGACCAACCTCGCGCGCGAATCCATCCTCGACGAGAAGGAGCTGCCGATGCGGCTCACCGCGCTGACGCCTTGCTTCCGTGCCGAAGCCGGCGCGGCGGGACGCGATACGCGCGGCATGATCCGCCAGCACCAGTTCACAAAGGTCGAGCTGGTGTCGATCACGACGCCGGAAGCCGGCAAGGATGAGCTCGAGCGCATGCTGTCCTGCGCCGAGCAGGTTCTGCAAAAGCTCGACCTGCATTATCGCGTAATGACGCTGTGCGCCGGCGATATGGGCTTCTCCGCGCAGAAGACCTACGACATCGAAGTGTGGATGCCGGGGCAGGGCGATGGCGGCGCCTATCGCGAGATTTCGAGCTGCTCGGTGTGCGGCGATTTCCAGGCCCGTCGCATGGACGCGCGCTATCGCGGCCCCGACGGCAAGCCGCGCTTCGTGCATACGCTGAATGGCTCCGGCACGGCGGTCGGGCGGGCCTTGATCGCCGTCATGGAGACTTATCAGCAGCAGGATGGTTCGATCGCGGTGCCCGATGTGCTGCAGCCCTATATGGGCGGGCTCAAGGTCATCGAGCACGGCATGTGAGGCGAGGGCCAGTGTGATGCCGCTGCACCGTGACATCCACTGGCTAGGTCGACAATGGGCCGTCACGGGCCACGGTCTGCAGCTGATCAATCAGAAGCAGATGGGCTATTACGACATCGAGGCCGCGCGCCTGTGGGACGCGCGCGTGACCGAGGTGCAATCGAAGGCCTGGATCGACAGGCCCGACTTCGACAAGGCGCTGGAGATCGCGCGCGGCAAGTTCGCCCAATTGGCGCCGGCAGATCTGCCGCCACCACCTGCACCGATTGCGTCGCCGCCACCGCCGGTCCGGGCGACGCCGCCGGCCGCGCCGCGCGCGCCGCTTGACGCGACATCGGTGCCCTCGATCGAGGAGCTGCTGGCCAGGCTGAAATCGAAATCGGCTGCGACGGCGCCGGGCGAAGCGCTCGCTCCGGTGCCGCCCAAACCCGAACCGCTCGGGGTTGAGCCTCGGAAGGTCGAGCCGGCGCGGTCCGAGCTCCCCCAGGCGGCTTCGGTCGCCCCCGAAGCGTCCAGGGCTGAGTCTCGCGCGTTACAAGCTCCGAAGGGTGAGTCGCTCACGACCGCGCCGGCCAAGGCCGATCCCATCACGGCCGATCCCATCAAGTCCGAGCTCCCCACATCGGAGCTTCCGAAGCCTCCCAAGCCTGAGCCTCGCCAAACCGCACCAATTGCTCTTGAGCCGGCCAGGCCGGAAGCTCGGAGGGTTGAGCCGCCCAAGGTTGAAGCTCCCAAGGTTGAAGCTCTCAAATCTGAAGCTCCCAAGGTTGAAGCAAAGCCTGAACCTGCCAAGCCCGAGCCTCCAAGGTCAGAAGCTGTCGCGTCCCGGGGGCTCGGGGCCGAACTGCGTCAGACCCCACGGGTCAAAGTGCCGGAGGCGCCGCGGCCAACGCCCGTGATCGCGGTTGTTCGGCGGCCGGCGAGAGCAGCCTGGCCGGTGTTCGAGCGCAAGATCGCCGGCAGCGCGCGATTTGTCCGTCCATGGCGCGTGACGTCGGCACGATGGCGCGGGCCATCGCCAGGTTTGCCTCCGCGGCCCTAGCCGGTTAAGACGGCAGTCAACTCAAGAAGCCGCAGCGTAAGATACCCGCGCCGCATCGGAACAAAAGGCACTTTGACGGATGCGAATTCTCTGCACCAATGATGACGGCATCCATGCTCCAGGCCTGCAGGTCGTCGAGCAGATCGCACGCGCGTTGTCCGACGACGTCTGGATCGTTGCCCCCGAGCTCGATCAGTCCGGCGTCTCGCATTCGCTGTCGCTCAACGATCCGCTGCGTCTGCGCGAAGTCAGCCCGCGTCACTTCGCGGTGCGCGGCACGCCGACCGATTGCGTCATCATGGGCGCGCGCCACATTCTCGGAGACAAGCTGCCCGATCTCGTGCTGAGCGGCGTCAACAAGGGCCGCAATGTCGCCGAGGACGTGGTCTATTCCGGCACCATCGCCGGCGCGCTCGAAGGCACCATTCTGGGCTTTCCGTCATTCGCGCTGTCGCAGGAATTCTCGATTGAGACGCGCAACGCGCCGCTGTGGGACACCGCGCTGAAATTCGGACCCGACATCATTCGCAAGGTGATCGGCGCCGGCGTCCCCAGAAACACCGTCATCAACGTCAACTTCCCGTCCTGCATGCCCGATGACGTCAAGGGCATCCGGATCACGCGGCAGGGCAAGCGCAATCAGGGGTTCCTGAAGATCGATCGCCGTCACGACGGACGCGGCAATCCGTATTTCTGGATCGGCTTCGAGCGCGCGGCGATGATGGATGCGCCGGCCGAAGGCACCGATCTCGCCGCGCTTGCGGCGCGCTACGTCTCGGTCACACCGCTGCGGCTCGACCGCACCGATGAAGCATTTTCGGAAACGCTGATTGATACGCTGAAGTAATCCTCGGGGAATCTGTAGCCCGGATGGAGCGAAGCGAAATCCGGAACCCGTATTGTGAAGTCCCCGGATTACGCTTCGCTCCATCCGGGCTACGCGCGCAACTTGCGGCTAGACCGGCGCGCCCTTCATCGCGCTGGAGATCACCTGGGCCAGCGTTTCCAGCTGGAAGGGCTTTTGCAGCGCCGGACGGTCGCGATACTCCGGAGGCAGGCCGGACGAGCCATAGCCGGTCGCGAAGATGAAGGGGCGGTTGCGGGCGTTGATCAGTTCGGCGACCGGGGTGATCACCTTGCCATTGACGTTGACGTCGAGGATCGCGAGGTCGAATTCGGTCGATTGCGCAAGCTTGACCGCTTCGCCGATCTCGCCGGCCTCGGCCGCAACGCTATGGCCGAGTTCCTCCAGCATATCGGCGACCATCATCCGGATCATGACCTCGTCCTCTACGAGGAAAACTGAACAGCCCGCCGGCCGTATCGCTGTCATGATGGAATCCTTGCCCTTCCCTGAATCAGGCTCGCAAATAACATTACAGCGCGCAATGCAAACGTTCGGGAATTGGTCCTTTTCCGGCGCGCCACAGCGTTTTCCGCATCGCGCTGGCGGGCTTTGCTGCGCAAGATTTGCCCAACAGCCAGCGAGGTGTGTTGACCCTACGAGCGCCCTGATCTGCGCCACCCAGACGTTAACTGCGCATCGCCGCCAATTATATGTGAGGGGGCCGGGCCGGCGCCAATGCCAAATCTGGCGATGGTTCCTGGCCGGGAACAAAACGCGACGGGAAATTTTTCCTTAACGCGGTATTTCGGATTTCAATGGCATCTAGTGTCCCGAATCCGAAGTTCGCATCATTTGCCGCACCTTCGGAGCGAACTTCGGATTCGATAAGGACACTAGCAAATTTATGATTCTAGTGTGCTTTATGAATGCGAAGTTCGTGAAAGTGGCTGCCGCGAAATCGCACGAACTTCGCATTCAGCACACTAGAGGGCAAGATTCCGCGCTGCCGCCCAGAGACGCTGATGAACATGGCCGTGAACCCCGATCCGACCGAGAAGATGATGTTTCAGCTGACCCTGCGGCGGCGTGGGGTGAGCGATCAGGCGGTGCTGCGTACGATGGAGGAGGTGCCGCGCGAGGTCTTCGTCGATCCGCGCGACCGCAACGAGGCCTATCGCGACAGCGCGCTTGCGATCGCCTGTGGGCAGACCATCAGCCAGCCTTTCGTCGTGGCCTACATGACCGAGCAGTTGAAACTGCAGAAGGACCATCGCGTGCTCGAAATCGGCACCGGTTCGGGCTATCAGGCGGCCGTGCTGTCCCGGTTGTGCAAGCAGGTGCTGACCATCGAGCGCTACCGGACGCTGGCCGACGGCGCCCGCAAGCGCCTCGAAAAGCTGGGTTATTACAATATCGAGGTGCTGCTCGGGGACGGCTTCGACGTTCCGGCCGGGGCAGGCGACTTCGACCGCATCATCGTCACCGCGGCGATGGAGCAGATCCCGGAGAAGCTCTTGGAGCGGCTCGAACCCGGCGGCATCCTGATCGCCCCGGTCGGGCCGCATCAGGGTATCCAGACCCTCGTCCGCGTGGTGCGGACCGAGAACCGCTTCGACCGCAAGGAATTGGTCGACGTCCGCTTTGTGCCGGCGTTGCCGGGAATCGCGCGCGAATTGTAAATTTGGCGATTTGCTGCTTGGCACCAACGCCTTATTCGCAGGGTTAAGCGGTTATTTACTCGGTGCGTGTTTACTCAAAACAGTCTTTTGTTGCGTACGAGTGAGTAACCATGTCTGGGGTTGTTGAGTTGCTTCGCTCGCGTCGCGTACCGCAGGTTGCGGTGCTGACGCTGATGTCCATGGCTTTTGCCGGTTGCAGCGCCGATATGTCGTCGCGCTTCTCGCAAAACTCCTACTCGCAAAATCCGTTTGCGTTTGATCCGCAGCCGACCGGCACCGTGCAGCAGGCGCCGCCGCCGCGCGAGTTGCCGCAATACGCGCGGCCGCGAACGCAACCGCAGTATTCGCAATACCAGTCACAGCCGCTGCCGCCGCCGGTCGCAGCGGCGCCGCAGTCCTATCCGGTCGCCAATGGCAATGCCGGCGTCTCCGGAGGAGGGCGCGGGGTCTCGTCCTACACGCCGCCGCCCGCGCGTCCGCAGATCGAATCCACCGGCACCGTTCCGCATTCGGTCGCCGCAGCCCCTGCCGGGCACAACGGCACCACCATCATCGTCGGCACCAGCGATACGCTGGAAGTGCTGGCACGCCGCTACAACGTCTCGACCGCCGAGATCCTGCGCGCCAACGGCTACAAGGGACCGCGCGCACTGTCGCCCGGCCAGCAGCTGGTCATTCCGCGTCCGACCGCATCGGCCGCGGCGCCGGCAATGGCCGCACCGGCCGCGCGCCCTGTCGCCGTGGCAGCCGCGCCCGCCGGCGTCCACTATGTCAATCGCGGCGACACGCTGCACAGCATCGCGCGTCAGCACCACATCCCGGTGGCCGAGCTCGCCCGCGCCAACAACCTCGACCAGTCGGCCCGGCTGAGCCTCGGCATGAAGCTCGTGGTGCCCGGCGCCAAGACGGCGATGGCGGCACCCGCGCCCGTTGCGCAACCTGTTGCCGCCGCGCCGGTTGCTGCCGTGGCTCCGGCGCCGGCGGTCGCGGCCCCGAAGGTTGTTGCAACCGCGTTGCCGCAGCAGAGCGCGCGGCTGGTCCAGCCAACCGCGACGGTCGAGCAGCCGGCGGCCGCCGCTGAAGCGCCCGTCGTCACCAAGTCGAGCGAGGCCACCGGCGCGTTGCCGACCTTCCGCTGGCCGGTGCGCGGCAAGGTCATCACCGCCTACGGCTCGAAGACCAACGGCAAGGTCAATGACGGCATCAACGTCGCGGTGCCCGAGGGCACGCCGGTGAAAGCGGCCGAAGACGGCGTCGTCGCCTATTCGGGCAATGAGCTGAAGGGCTACGGCAATCTCGTGCTGGTTCGCCATTCCAACGGCTACGTCACAGCCTACGCCCATGCGAGCGAAATCCTGGTGAAGCGCGGCGATACCATCAAGCGCGGTCAGGTAATTGCCAAGTCGGGCCAGTCCGGCGAGGCGGGTTCGCCGCAGCTCCACTTCGAGATCCGCAAGGGATCGTCGCCGGTCGATCCGCTCCAGTTCCTCAACGGCGCGTAAGCTACGCGTCGGGACTTCAAGGGACTTCCAAGTCTCACAACAAAGACAGCGGGGGTGGCGCAAGCCTCCCCCGCTTTGTTTTGACGATTGCTGCGACGATTACTTGCCGCTCAGCCGCGTAGCCCGGATGGAGCGAAGCGAAATCCGGGAGCTCACCCGCGGCGTGCACCGATCCCGGATTGCGCTGCGCTCCATCCGGGCTACACAGGCGATGACGGAAGAGCTATGCCTCCCATTCCTGTTAATTGCCACTAAGCCGCACACCGAGCCGGCCTGCGAGCTCCTGCGTGTACTGCCAGGCGACGCGGCCCGAGCGCGAGCCGCGGGTGGTCGACCATTCGAGCGCCTCGCGCTCGAGTTCGTCCTCGGCGATCTTGATGCCGTAATGGTCGCAATAGCCCTTCACCATCGCGAGGTATTCGTCCTGGCTGCAGCGGTGGAAGCCGAGCCAGAGGCCGAAGCGGTCCGACAGCGACACCTTTTCCTCGACCGCTTCGCCGGGATTGATCGCGGTCGAGCGTTCGTTCTCGATCATCTCGCGCGCCAGCAGATGCCGCCGGTTCGAGGTCGCGTAGAGGATGACGTTGTCGGGGCGCCCCTCGATGCCGCCTTCCAGCACGGCCTTCAGCGACTTGTATGAGGCATCGTTGCCGTCGAACGAGAGGTCGTCGCAGAACACGATGAAGCGGAAGGAGGAGCTGCGCAGCAGCTCCATCAGGCCGGGCAGGCTCTCGATGTCCTCGCGGTGGATCTCGATCAGCTTCAGCCGGTCGGCCGGCTTGCGGTCGAGATTGATGCTGGCATGGGTGGCCTTGACCAGCGACGACTTGCCCATGCCGCGGGCGCCCCAGAGCAGCGCATTGTTGGCGGGCAGGCCGTCGGCGAAGCGCTCGGTGTTCTCCATCAGGATATCGCGCATCCGGTCGACGCCCTTGAGCAGGCCGATCTCGACGCGGCTGACGCGCGGCACCGGGGCGAGGCGCCCGTCCGGATGCCAGACAAAGGCGTCCGCGGCGCCGAAGGTCTCGGCCGGATCGTGGGCCGGGGAGGCGCCCGCGAGGCGGCTGGCGATGACCTCCAGGGCGTTCGCGATCCGCTCGGCCGCTGCGCCGTCGAGCGCCGTTACCGGGCGTTTTGTCGCGGCGTTTTCAGCGCGCTTGGCGGCAGCCTTGGGGGTGGTTTTGCGGGTTGTTTTACTGGTCGTTTTCTTGGCTTTTTTCGGCATTTGTCCAGTTCCTGACGGCGCAGCCTTATCGGGCTGGCGGCGGTCCCGCAAGCGCCCTAAATGAAGGTCCGTTAACGTTGCAATTGGGACCGCGGCCGCTATAGTCCGCGCGAATTTGTCCGGACCGCCATACCGCCCCGAATCCGAGGGCGCTGCCGGTTCTTTCCCGTCTTATCCGAGGATCGTCCGAATGCTGATTACTCCTGCGTTTGCCCAGGCTGGAGCGACTGGTGACACCAACAGCATGTTGATGTCGCTGCTGCCATTCGCGCTGATCTTCGTCATCATGTACTTCCTGATTCTGCGCCCGCAGCAGAAGAAGGTGCGCGACCATGCGGACCTCGTGAAGAACATCCGCCGCGGCGACACCGTGGTGACCTCGGGCGGCCTGGTCGGCAAGGTGACCAAGGTGGTCGACGACGACCAGATCGAGTTCGAGATTTCGGACGGCGTTCGCGTGCGCCAGATGCGCCAGATGATCTCGGGTGTGCGTACCAAGGGTGAGCCGGCGAAGGGCGACGCCAAGGACGAGGCGTCCGCGAGCTGATTGCCGCGGCGCCTTTTTGGAATCTGACGGGTCAACTCGATGTTGTATTTCACGCGGTGGCGAGCGCTGGGGATTATCCTGACAGCGCTGGTGGTCTGCCTGTGCGCCGTGCCCAATTTCTTCCCCGAAGCGCAGGTGAAGACCTGGCCGGCCTGGGCGCAGCGGCGCCTGGTCCTCGGCCTCGATTTGCAGGGCGGCTCCTATCTGCTGCTCGAAGTCGACTCCAACTACGTGAAGAAGGAGAAGCTCGACCAGATCCGCGACGATGTCCGGAAGGTGCTTCGTGAAGCCAAGATCGGCTACACCGGCCTCAACACGCGCAACGACGCGGTGGAAGTCCGCATCTCCAGGGAAGGCGACCAGGCGACGGCGCTATCGAAGCTCCGCGAGCTGTCGCAGCCGCTCGGCGGCCTGCTCGGCTCCAGCGGCCAGCGCAGCCTCGAGGTTGCCGACGCCGGCGGCGGCCTGATCCGCCTGACGGTCCCGCAGGCCGCGATCACCGAGCGCATCCGGCAGACCATCGAGCAATCGATCCAGATCGTCGAACGGCGCGTCAACGAGCTCGGCACGGTCGAGCCGGTGATCCAGCGTCAGGGCACCGACCGCATCCTGGTCCAGGTGCCGGGCCTGCAGGATCCGACCCGCCTGAAGGAGCTGCTCGGCAAGACCGCCAAGATGGAATTCCGCATGGTCGACAGCTCGGTGTCGCCGGACCAGGCCCAGCAGGGCCGCCTGCCACCGGACTCCGAGCTCTTGATGAGCGCGTCACCGCCGCCGGTTCCGTATGTCGTCAAGAAACAGGTTCTGGTTTCCGGAGGCGAGCTCTCCGATGCCCAGCCCGGCTTTGACCAGCGCACCGGCGAGGCGATCGTCAGCTTCAAGTTCAATACGTCGGGCGCGCGCAAATTTGCCCAGGCGACCGCCGAAAATGTCGGCCAGCCGTTTGCGATCGTGCTCGACAACAAGGTGATCTCGGCACCCGTGATCCGTGAGCCGATCACCGGCGGACAGGGCCAGATCTCCGGCAGCTTCACCGTGCAGTCGGCCAACGATCTGGCGATCCTGATGCGCGCCGGCGCGCTGCCGGCGCCGCTGACCGTGATCGAGGAGCGCACCGTCGGTCCCGGCCTCGGACAGGACTCGATCGAGAAGGGCGAGCTCGCGGCCTATGTCGGCTCGATCCTGGTCATCGTGTTCATGCTGATCACCTATCGGCTGTTCGGCGTGTTCGCCAACATCGCGGTGGCGATCAACGTCGCCATGATCTTCGGACTGCTGTCGCTGCTCAACGCCACGCTGACGTTGCCGGGCATCGCCGGCATCGTGCTCACCGTCGGCATCGCGGTCGACTCCAACGTGCTGATCTACGAGCGCATCCGCGAGGAACTGCGCGGCGGCCGCAACGCGATCTCGGCGATCGACGCCGGCTTCAAGCGGGCATTGGCGACCATCCTCGACTCCAACATCACCACCTTCATCGCCGCCGCCGTGCTGTTCTACATCGGCACCGGACCGGTCCGCGGCTTTGCCGTGACGCTCGGCATCGGCATCATCACCACGGTGTTCACCGCCTTTACCCTGACGCGCCTGATCGTCGCCGGCTGGGTGCGGTGGAAGCGGCCGCAAACCGTGCCGATCTGAGAGGCCTGTTGTGACTCATACCGTTCTCATTGGCCTTGGCATTCTGATCGCCGTCCTGACCGTGGTGGCGGCGCTCGGCCTGCTGCCGCCGCTGCGCATCGTGCCGGACGACACCCATTTCGACTTCACCCGCTTTCGCCGCATCAGCTTCCCGATCTCGGCGCTGCTCTCGATCCTTGCCATCACGCTGTTCTTCACCCACGGCCTGAATTTCGGCATCGACTTCAAGGGCGGCACGCTGCTGGAGGTGCAGGCGAAATCCGGCACCGCCGACATCGCCGCGATGCGCACCACCTTGAACGGCCTTGGCCTCGGCGAGGTGCAGCTTCAGCAGTTCGGCGGTCCGGCGGAAGTCCTGATCCGCGTCGCCGAGCAGCCCGGCGGCGACAAGGCGCAGCAGGATGCGGTGACGAAAGTGCGCGGCGCGCTCGGCGAATCCGTCGATTACCGTCGCGTCGAGGTGGTGGGACCGCGCGTCTCCGGCGAACTGCTGGCCTACGGCATGATCGGCCTGATGTTCGCGATCATGGGCATCCTGATCTACCTCTGGTTCCGGTTCGAATGGCAGTTCGCGCTCGGCGCCATGATCGCCAACGTCCACGACATCGTGCTCACGATCGGCTTCATGTCGATCACCCAGGTCGATTTCGACCTCACCAGCATCGCGGCGCTGCTGACGATTCTCGGTTATTCGCTCAACGATACCGTTGTCATCTACGACCGTATCCGCGAGATGCTGCGGCGCTACAAGAAGATGCCGATGCCGCAGCTGCTGAACGAATCGATCAATTCGACGCTGTCGCGCTCGATCATCACCCACGTCACCGTGACGCTGGCTTTGCTCGCGCTGCTGCTGTTCGGCGGCCAGGCGATCCACAGCTTCACCGCGGTCATGATGTTCGGCGTGGTGCTGGTCGGCACCTACACATCGATCTTTATCGCGGCGCCGATTTTGATCTATCTCGGTGTTCACACCACGCGGGGTGGAGACGCGGCGCAGGACGCGCCGGCCAAGAAGCCGGACACGGCGGCAGCCAAGAAGTAGCCGGTCATGAGCAACTCCTCGGACGCTCCCCATCTTCCGAGGTCGGCGCCGATCGAGGCCTACGGCAAGGGCGGCTTCGCGTTTGCCGATATGTCGCACCGCGGCTCGCTCTTGTGCCTGCCTGACTCGATCTGGGCCTGGCCGGTCACCAGGCCGCAGGAGATCGACGAATACTCGCTGCAAAAGGTGTTCGCGGCCGCCAATGCGATCGACACGCTGATCGTCGGCACCGGCACCGACGTCTGGGTCCCGCCGAAGGGCCTGCGCGAGGCCCTGCGGGCCGTGCGGGTGGTGCTCGATCCGATGCAGACGGGACCTGCGATCCGCACCTACAACATCATGCTGGGCGAGCGGCGTCGCGTCGCGGCGGCGCTGATCGCGGTGCCATGAGCGCGACGGAGGCGCCGAAGGACGGCGCGGCCTTCTGCGCCGATCTGGTGCGGAGCCATGACTTCGTGCGCTACGCGTCGACCCTGTTCCTGCCGGGTCCGGAACGGCGCGCGATGCTTGCGATCTACGCCTTCAACATCGAGGTCTCGCGCGTGCACGAGCAGGTCAGCCAGCCGCTGCCCGGCGAGATGCGGCTGCAATGGTGGACCGACATGCTGGCCGGCGCGGGCCATGGCGGCGTCGAGGGCAATCCGGTCGCGGCAGAACTGCTGCACACGATCCGCAATCACCGTCTGCCGGTCTCGCCATTCTCCCGGCTGGTCGAGGAGCACCAGTTCGATCTCTACAACGACCCGATGCCGTCGCTGACCGCGCTCGAGGGCTATCTCGACGCCACGTCCTCAGTGCTGTTCTCGCAGGCGACGCGCGTGGTGGCGCGGCCGTCGGACGCGATTGATCATCTGGCCCGTCATGCGGGTCTTGCCCAGGGCATCGCGCAAGTCATCGCTTCGCTCGGCCGCGACGCCTCACGGCATCAGCTGTTTCTGCCGTTACAGCTGCTGCAGCAGAACGGCGGCAGCAAGGAGGAGGTGTTTGCCGGCAAGGTGACGCCGAACATCCGTGCCGCCATCGATCAGCTTGCGGACGAGGCCCAGGGCCATCTCAAGACCGCATTCGGGCTGCTTGCGGATGTCCCGTCCGGCGTGAGGCCGATCTTCCTGCCGCTCGCCCATGTCAGGCGCGAGCTGAACCGGGCGAGGAGGGAGGACTACGACCCGTTCCTGCCGAAGCCGGTTTCACGCCTGCGCACACTCTGGACGTTGTGGCGAGCCGCGCGCACGGAGGAGTTCGGTCGCTAGCTCTGCTCTTTCGGGATGTGCTTGGTGAAGATCCGGATCGTTCTGCCCTTGACCATCGGGCCGCTGTCATAGATGTCGGATGCGATCTGTTCGACCGCGTCGCGCAGCGCAACGAACTGGGCTTGCCGCGCCATGCTCGCCGTTCCACGCGTGCCGGCCAACTCGTCCAGTGCGGCGTCGCTGATCTGGCATTCGATTTCCTGGTCGCCGTTCATCATGGTGAATCCGAACGCCAGTCGTTCGGAATCGTATCCCCCGATCCGGCCACGGGTGAGTGGCATTAAACTTGTTCCTTGAGCGCGCTACCCCTCGCAAAGAGTGAAGCTTCGCGCCACGTTTGTCGAGGGCCACGCGCCGACAAGCGCGCTCTAACCCGCCGGCCGGTCCATCTCGGCGACTTCAAAATTGAAGCGGTCGCGGAGATTCTTGCGTTGCTCGAGGATGTCCTTGAGGAACTCGCGATCGGCGTCGCTGCGCATCATCGGCTCGATCAAGTCGATCTGGTTCATGGCGACGAGCTGCAGGATTTCGGTGCGCGGCTTGCCGGCGGCATCGCGCGGCAGCGCGTGCACGATCTGGATGTGTTCGGGCGGCTTGACGCCCCTGGCCGCGGTAAGCTCGTTGCGCAGCGTCTTTTCCAGCGCGGACTGGTCCGCCTCGACGAAGGCGTAGAGTCCGACGCCGACGCGCCGGTCGGCAAAGGCGACGATCGCGGTGTCGCGCACCTGCGGATTCTTGCGGATCAGATCGATCAATACCGGGGCGTCGTTGACCAGCCTCCGGCCGCCGCCTTCGCGGTCGGTGAAATTGAAGATGCCGCGCGTGATCGCCTGATAGACCTTCTTGCCGGTCTTGAGCCAGATGCTGGCGACCGCGGACTTCTTTGCGAGCACCTTGCGCTCTTTCGGCGTCAACGCCTCCGGCGCGTAGCTGCGCTTGTGCTTCAACAGATGCCGCAGATCCTCATAGGCGGCGATGCGGAACAGTCGGCTGCGGGTCTTGAAGCAGGCGGCAAGCTGGAAGTCGGTGAGGTAGGCGCGGCCATCGCGGCCGACCAGCCAGTTCTGCTCCTTGGCGAGATCGTTGTGGCAGATGCCGGCGCGATGCAGCTTGCGCAACGCGGCCTTGGCGGAACGAAAATAGGCGACGTCGCCGTGCGGCTTCGCCAGATGCAGCGCCGCGCCGTCGATGAAGCCACGCACCAGCGCGCGACGGCCGGCCCACAACAGCTTCGGCCCGACGTCGAGATCGCGCGCCAAGGTCAGCGCGCGGCGCTCGCGGGAGAACAGATGCAGCGCCAGGGCGAACGACCAGAACGGCACCTGATCGAGCCGGCGCAACACGCCGTCGACCTCGCCGTCAGCGACGCGGAAGCGGCCGCGCTCGACGGTCGAGAACACGTCGCGCTTGAGCAGCACGCCCTGGCTCCACCGCACCGACAGGGTGGCGTCATCGTCTTTCGGCAAGCTCATGACTGTCAGGCCGCTGCCGCAACGCGCAGATGCTCTGCGATCCAGTGGTCGAGATCGGCGAGCGCGCGCGCGCTGATCGCCTGCTTTTTGGCGACGGTCTTCTCGTTGCCGCGCAGCCGCGAGCCGTCCGGCTTCTTGGTCGGCGCACTGGCCAGCGGCGGGAACAGACCGAAATTGATGTTCATCGGCTGGAACGAGCGCGAACCGGCCTCGATCGTTTCGATGTGGCCGCCGGTGATGTGGCCGAGCAGCGCGCCGAGCGCGGTCGTCGCCGGCGGCGGCGTCAGCGCGGCACCGCGCATGTCGGCGGCGGCACAAAGGCCGGCGATCAGGCCGACGCTGGCCGACTCGACGTAACCCTCGCAGCCCGTCATCTGCCCGGCGAAGCGCAGCCGCGGCTGCGCGCGCAGACGTAGTTGCCCGTCGAGCAGCTTCGGCGAATTCAGGAAGGTGTTGCGATGCAGGCCGCCGAGGCGGGCGAACTCCGCGTTCTCGAGGCCGGGGATCGTGCGGAACACGCGCTGCTGCGCGCCGTGCTTCAGCTTGGTCTGGAAGCCGACGATGTTGTAGAGCGTGCCGAGCTTGTTGTCCTGCCGCAGCTGGACGATCGCATACGGCTTGACGGTCGGGTTGTGCGGATTGGTCAATCCCACCGGCTTCATCGGCCCGTGGCGCAGCGTCTCGTGACCGCGCTCGGCCATCACCTCGACCGGCAGGCAGCCGTCGAAATAGGGCGTGTTGGTCTCCCAGTCCTTGAAGTCGACCTTCTCGCCGTCGAGCAGCGCCGCGACGAAGGCGTCATAATGCTCCTTCGTCATCGGGCAGTTGATGTAGTCGGCACCGGTGCCGCCGGGGCCGACCTTGTCGTAGCGCGACTGAAACCAGGCCACCGACATGTCGATGGAATCCTTGTGCACGATCGGCGCGATCGCGTCGAAGAATGCCAGCGCGCTCTCGTCGGTCAGAAGCCTGATGGCGTCGGCAAGCGGTGCCGAGGTGAGGGGGCCGGTCGCGACGATGATGTTGCTCCAGTCGGCCGGCGGCAGCCCTGCGACTTCCTCGCGGCTGATCTCGATCAGCGGATGTTCGTTGAGCGCCTTGGTGACGGCGGCCGAAAAGCCGTCGCGGTCGACCGCCAGCGCGCCGCCGGCGGGCACCTGGTTGGCGTCGGCCGAGCGCATGATCAGGGAGCCCAGCCGCCGCATCTCCGCGTGCAGCAGCCCGACCGCGTTGTTGGCGGCATCGTCGGAGCGGAAGGAGTTCGAGCAGACCAGTTCGGCGCAGCCTTCGGTCCGATGCGCCTCGGTCATCCGGTGCGGGCGCATTTCGTGCAGCACGGCGCGGACGCCGGCATTGGCGACCTGCCAGGCGGCTTCCGAGCCGGCGAGCCCCGCGCCCACGATGTGCACGGGTTGGGAAGGGGATTGATGCGGTGTCATCGCGCAGCGTTAGCGCGTTTTGATCTCATATGCATCTGAAACCGCACCACAAACGACAACGCCCGCTGTGGAAGCGGGCGTTATCCGTTTAGCAGATGGCTTGCGGCCGATTAGCCGTTGTAGGTGCCGGCGGCAACGCGCGGAATGTCCGAGCGGTCGAGGCCGATATCGGCGAGTTCACGATCGCTGAGCTGGGACAGTTCGCTGACATTGCGCTGATAATCCCGGAAAGCCTGGATCATGCGGATGAGCGAGAGCAACATGGTAGTCTCCTAGTAATTCAGATTCAGCTTTTCAAAAGCCTCATCGTTGAAGTGAATATAGATGATATAGTGCAGTGCGGTAGTTCCGATGTTGCGATGCAGCTAAGCTCAAAACGCATAGCGGCGGTAAGTTCCGGTTAACCGTTTGGCGCATCGAGCCAGGTCCAGTGGACCAAAGTTCCGCAGAGCCGGGCGACGGCGTCAAAATCTTCTTGAGATCAGTGAGTTAGAAGAATGGCGGTGACTTGAACTACGCCGTTCATATGGTAATTACAGACCGTTCGGTCAAGGGATGGCGCTCGGCTGACGCCAGATCACGGCGGCGTGTTCCATGCGTGATTCGCATGCGGAATATTGCTGTATGAATGATTTAATATTCATAGCATGATAGGGTTGGCACCTAGGCGGACGCAGCGTCAATCAGTCGCATTGACCTCGGAGGTAGTTCGGCCTTCCCGCCCGCTCAGATTTTCGCCTGCCGCGCGAGCGCGCTGCTGATTATCGGAAGTGCAGCTCGATTGAAGTGAACGCGTCGAGCAAAGCTATTGCGGCGCCGCTTCCTTACCGACATGTAATCAAAACACTATGCAACGCATGCGCGATGCGCGCGCAGCGCTCATCACGTTTGTATCGCGCGAAGTTCATTCTGAACGGTGTCGGGAACAGCGAATAATCGTTCCGCAGATTCCGCAATCACGCTGGGATCTGTCCAAGAACAACAGATGGATCATCCCATGATTAAGACATTGATCGCAGCAGCCACCGTGGCTGCCGTTGCCTACGCTGTCGCTCCCGCTCAGGCCGCGCATCGTCATCACGCGGGCCTCGGCTGCAGCGGTGCCAATCTCGGCAAGACCGAAGCTGCAGTCGAAGCTATGGCTGACAATGAGGTCAAATTCGCGGCGGAGAAGGAAGTCTCGCTCGCTCAGGACGCGATGCTGAACAACCAGTGGGGTGCTTGCGGCGCGCATCTCAGCAAGGCTGCCGAAGCCAGCATGGCGAAGTAGGTTTTGATCTTGGCGATAGGGGCCGATTGCCTGGGGCAGTCGGCCCTTTTTGATTCATCCGTAGCTGGACCGGCTTTGATCTAGTCAGAGCAGAAGGGTGGCCTCGTCCTTGGCCCGCTGCGCCACGCGAGCTGGTGTGAAAGCGCTACGGAGCCTTGGCGAGCTGGGTGGCGAAGTAGCCGATCGTCTTGGCGTAGACCTCGCTCTTGTTCCACTGCTGGATCACCGCAAAATTCTCGCTGCCGGGCTCCCAGCCCTTGCCCTTCTTCCAGCCATAGCTCTTCAGGTAGTTCGCCGTCGACGCCAGCACGTCGGGCACGTTGTGCAGGAGGTCGCGCTTGCCGTTGCCGTCAAAGTCGACCGCAAACTTGATGTAGGACGACGGCATGAATTGAGTCTGGCCGATCTCGCCGGCCCAGGCGCCGCGCATCTCCTGCGGCGGCAGATCGCCGCGCTCGACGATGCGCAAGGCATCCATCAACTCGGCCTTGAACATGTCGGAGCGGCGGCAATCATAGGCGAGCGTCGCCAGTGAACGTATGGTCGGAAACTTTCCGGTGTTGACGCCGAAATCGGTCTCCAGTCCCCAGATCGCGACCAGGATTTCGCCCGGTACGCCGTAGGCCTCCTCGATTCGCGACAGCACCGAGCCGTAGCGCTTCATCATGTCGGAGCCGCGATTGAGCCGCGGCGGCACCATGCGGCTCGAGAATTGCTCGAAGGTCTGGCTGAAAACCTGCTGCGAATGGTCGCGGGCGAGGATCGCCTTGTCCTGCGTGACGCCAGCCAGCCCGGCCTGGATCGCGTTCTGCGAAATGCCCTTCGTCGCAGCCTCTTTCTTGAAATCGTCGAGCCAGGATTCGAACGTGCCCGTGCCGCATTGAGCGGCCAGCGCCGATGCTGTCGAGGTCAGGAGCCACGCGCCGATGGCGAGCGTACGAAAGCAAGAGCGAGAGGTCATAGGCAATTCACTCCGGAGTCTGCGATGTCATCGATTGGTCGCGCAAGGCGGCGGGTATGTTCGCGGCAACAGCGGCCAAAACAAGGCTCGTGACCGAGCCGCTTTTTCTCAGGCCGCGCTGCAAATGCCACGCCAGTTTCACACCCATTTGACGATCCTGAACGACAAACCGCCGGCCGAACATATCGGCCGGCGGTTGCTTTGACGTTTACGAATCCGGTTAGCGGCGCTTAGCCGCGATCGCTGCGCCGCCACGGAAACAGGTTGGCCGGGAAGTCCGCGGCGGGCTTGCGCTCGCGCGGTTCGGGGATCACCGGCCGCGCATTCGGATCCTTGACGATGACCTCGCGATAGAGATGCCAGGTGGCGTGACCAAGCAGCGGGATCACCACGGCAAGCCCGAGGAAGAACGGGATCGTGCCCAGCACCAGCAGCACCGCGACGATCAGGCCCCAGGCCGCCATCGGCACCGGGTTCTGTGCGACGGCGCGCATCGACGTCACCATGGCTTCGCCGGCGGTCGCCTGGCGGTCGAGCATCATGGGGAAGGCGATCACGCTGATGCAAAGCGCGACGAGCGCGAACAGGAAGCCGACGCCGCAGCCGACCACGACAAGCCACCAGCCTTGCTGGGTGGTCAGCACGCGCGCGGCAAAATCGGGAATGTTGGCCGCGGTCTCATAGCCGAACACCGCCGTGTAGATGGCCTGGGCGGTGGCGATCCAAGTCACGAACAGTGCGAAAAGCAGCGTTCCGACCCCAAGCATCGCGCCGAATGACGGTGAGCGGAATACCTCCATGGCATCCCACGCAGATGCTTCCCCGCCGTCCTCGCGGCGGCGGCTCATTTCGTAGAGGCCGATGGCGGCAAACGGGCCGAGCAGGGCAAAGCCCGCGGCCAGCGGAAACAGCAGGGGCAGCACGGAATAGCCGTGCACGGTGCGCGCAAGCACGAGGCCGAGCACCGGATAGATCAGGCAGAGGACGATGGCGTGACTTGGCACCGCCTTGAAGTCTTCCCAGCCGAGCCGCAGCGCATGATGCAAATCGGACAAGCCGATGGTGCGGATGACCGGCGCAGACGCGGCGCCTTGTCCGCTCTGCGTCATCGAACTGACATTGCCTTGGTATGACGTGGCCATGGTCGTTGTCTCCCTCTGGGCGGTCGCATCTGGCGCCCGGCACGCGGGCACAAACCTGCCGCCTCTCGAAGCGATCACGAGCAAGCCAGACGCGAAAGACAGAGCAGGGAACTGGCCGTGTCGCGAACTGTTCGGCAAGGCTACTCCCAAACCGTGGCAAAAGCACTCACGCTTAAGTGAATGTCGCATTGGCAAGCTATGGAGGGGGCTATAGACTTCAACTGCGACCGCGGTCAGGCGTCCCAGCGCCGTCTGGCTTTCACATCTCAACAGTCTTGGGAGCGAACGATGAGCATTTTCGGAAAAATCATGGGCGCGATCTTCGGTAGCAGCGCCAGCGCCGCGCCCGCAGGCGGATCGGCCACAAGCGCAGCTCCCGCCGGTGGATCCGGCAGTGCATCGTCGTCTCCTGCAACGGTGCCGGCCGGCGCAGCGCCCGCGCAGTCCGTTGACGTCGCCCCCATTCTCGACAAGGCGGTGGCCGCGAAGGGCGAGAAGCTCGAATGGCGCACCTCGATCGTCGACCTGATGAAGGCGCTCGACATCGACTCCAGCCTGTCGGCGCGCAAGGAGCTCGCCAAGGAGCTCGGCTACTCCGGCGACACCAGCGATTCCGCCAGCATGAACATCTGGCTGCACAAGCAGGTGATGACGAAGCTCGCGGCCAATGGCGGCAAGCTGCCCCCGGACATCAAGCACTGAGCGGATCATCATCCCGCACACGGCCAGGGCCCGCGCCAGCGCGGGCCTTTTTATGGATCGGCGAGCATCTATAGATCGGCGAACAAGAAGGAGAACGCTCATGACTGATCTCGATCGCCGGACGATGCTTGCGACCGGCGCCCTCGCACTGGCCGGCGCCGCCGCGCAATCCGCGCCGGCCCATGCCGAGACCGCGTCGAAGGCGATGTTTCCGGTACCGGCGGTGACGATCCCGATCGTTGGCGCCAGCGAAGTGTTCCAGGTCCGCCGCATCTACTGCATCGGCCGCAACTACGCGGCGCATGCGATCGAGCGCGGCTCCGATCCGACCCGCGAGCCGCCGTTCTTCTTCCAGAAACCGACCGACGCGATCCAGAATGTCGCGATCGGCACGGTCGCCGATCATCCCTATCCGTCGCTGACCAAGAACTATCACCATGAGGTCGAGCTGGTCGCCGCGTTGAAATCCGGCGGCACCAACATCCCAGCCGACAAGGCGCTCGACCACGTCTATGGCTACGCGCTCGGCCTCGACATGACGCGGCGCGATTTGCAGAACGGCATGGCGGCGGAAAAGAAGCCGTGGGAGATCGGCAAGAGCTTTGATCATGCCGCAGTGCTGGGGCCGATCCATCCGGCTGATAAGACCGGCCACTTCACGCAAGGTGCGATATCGCTCGCGGTCAACGGCACGGTGCGGCAGAGCTCGGATCTGAAGAACATGATCTGGAGCGTCGCCGAGCAGATCGCGAAGCTTTCCGAGGCCTTCGAGCTGAAGGCCGGCGACATCATCTATTCCGGCACGCCGGAGAATGTCGGCCCGGTCGTCAAGGGCGACGTGTTGCTGTGCAAGCTCGAGGGCCTGCCCGATATGTCGATCAAGATCGTCTGAGGGGCAGGGCTCTAACCTGCAAGGTCCGCGTATTCCGGATGCTTGTTGAGGTAATCCACCACGAAACCGCAGCCGGCGATCACCTTGCGGCCGTCGGCGCGGATCAGATCCAGCGCACCCTTGACCAGCTCCGATGCGATGCCGCGGCCGCGCAGGGCGCGCGGTGTCTCGGTATGGGTGATGATGACGGCCGCGGGCGTCCGCCGGTAGTTCGCAAAAGCGAGGCCGCCCTCGGTGTCGAGTTCGAAGCGGTTTTGGTCCCTGTTGTCGCGGACGGCGGCCATCGCAAAATCCCGGTTGATTCGCAGGCCCTGATGTAAGCGTGTGAACCCGCCGATGCAAAGCCGCGACCAACCCGCAAAGCATTTGTGGATTGACGATATGCGCATTTTGGCCTGCCTGACCGCCGTGTTGCTCGGCGCCGCGTTGACGCTTCCAGACCCGCCGCAAGCCGCCGCCGGCGACGATCCGAGCTGGCAGACCTGCGTCGGCCTGACGACGGCGCCCGGCGACCGCGTGGCCGCCTGCACCACGGTGATCGACGGCAAGACCGAGACCGGCAAGCGGCTGGCCGGGGCCTATTGCAATCGCGGCCATGGGCTGACCGAGAAGCGCGAGCTCGATGCAGCGCTCGCCGACCTCAACGAGGCCATCAAGCTCGATCCCGCCTACGCCTGCGCCTATACCAATCGCGGCCGCGTCTACGCCTTCAAGCGCGATCTCGATCATGCGATTGCCGATTACGAAGAGGCGATCCGCATCGATCCGGCATTTGCGCTGGCCTACAACAATCGCGGCGACGCCTGGCTCAACAAGGGCGATCTCGACCGCGCGCTGGCCGATCTCAGCCTCGCCATCAAATACAATCCGCAGCTCGCCACCGCCTATGGCAATCGTGGCTTCGTCTACTACCGCAAGCGCGACGCGGCGCATGCGATCGCCGACTTCACCACCGAGATCAAGCTCGAGCCCAACGTGCTCGCCTACATCAATCGCGGCAATGTCTATCGCGATACCGAGCAGCTCGATCGCGCCGCCGCTGACTATGGCGAGGCGGCGAGGATCGCGCCGACCAATGCGCGCGGCTGGCGCAACCGCGGCATGATCCGTCTCTTTCAGGGTGACAACAAGGGCGGGCTCGCCGATTACGACAAGGCGCTGCAATACGATCCGAACGACGTCTATTCCTGGAATAATCGCGGCCAGGCCAAGCTGCGGCTCGGCGACAAGAAGGGCGCGGCGGCCGATTTCCGCAAGGCGCTCGAGCTGCAGCCCGATTTGCAGAGCGCCAAGGGAGCGCTGGCGCGGCTCGGCGGAGCGCGGTGACATCTTGCCGGCAACGATCGCGCCTGCCGTGTCGCACATACGCGGGACGGGCCTTGCGGATGGATGCAGTTCGATTACGTTTGATGACAGACATACGCCCCTGATGCGGCTGGATGGTCGTCTGGTACGGAGTGGCGGAGCCGGCCGCCGACGTATGCCTCTTGTCGGAGGAGGTTCGTCATGTCGGACAATCGTTTCTTCAACACACACCGTCCCTGGGAGGACTGGCTCGGCATGCTGCTCGGCGTGCTGATCATGGTCTCGCCCTGGTTTCCGATGCAGGTGAGCGGCGCCGTCGATATCGAGCGCAGCCACCTCGTCCTCAACAGCTTCATCGTCGGCATGCTGGTGCTCGGCATCGCCCAGCTCGAATATGTCGCGCTGCACCGCTGGGAGGAGGTGGCCAGCATCCTGCTCGGTCTCTGGCTGATGGCATCGCCCATGGTCTTTGGTTACGCCGAGGACCACGCGCTGCAGTTCTGGCACATCCTGCTCGGCGCGCTGGTCGCCTTTATAGGCGCGTTGCAGCTGTGGCAGGACTGGAACCTGAGCGAGCAGGAACTCGCCAAGCACCCGCAGTAGCGGGCTGGGCAGAAAACAACGGGTTGACCGCCGCCGGCGCGCGGTATCATCGGGCCGCGCCCGGCGGGCCTTGCCGAAGGCGGCGGCTTGGCGATAAACCGGGCGGTACCAATCCCTTGCGGCGCTTGAAGACGCCCGGTTCTGACCGAGGAAACACCCGATGATCGTCCTGACCTTGCCCTGTCTGTTGTGCGTATCGGCGGGGCGGCAATGAGCGGGACGGCTGCTGCCGCGCCGCGCGGCGGGATCGCGCGGGTATCGCGCCGGGTGATGAACCTCGCCTACATCCTGACCCAGAACGCCCGCCGCCACGGCGATCGCCCCGGCTTCATCTGGAACGAGAAGGCCTGGTCCTGGCGCCATATCGACCAGAACGTCTCGGCGCTGGCGGCGGCATTGGCGGCGCGCGGCATCGTCAAGGGCGACCGCATCCTGGTGCATTCCAAGAACTGCGACGAGATGTTCTGGTCGATGTTCGCGGCCTTCCGGCTCGGCGCGGTCTGGGTGCCGACCAATTTCCGCCTGATGCCGGACGAGGTCGCCTATCTCGCGGCGGCCTCCGGCGCCAAGGCGTTTCTGTGCCACGCCGACTTCCCCGAACATGCCAAGGCGGCCGCCAATCCCGCGCTCGAATTCGTCTGGCGGATTGGGGAGGAGGGCACGTTCGGCGAGGCGACGCTCGGCGACGTCATCGCCAAGCACGCCGGCGCTGTGGTCGAGAACGTTGCCGTCGACTATGACGATCCCTGCTGGTTCTTCTTCACCTCCGGCACCACCGGCCGCTCCAAGGCCGCGGTCTTGACCCATGGCCAGATGGCCTTCGTCATCACCAACCATCTCGCCGACTTGATGCCCGGCACCACGGAAGAGGACGCCTCGCTGGTGGTGGCGCCGCTGTCGCATGGCGCCGGCGTACATCAATTGGTGCAGACCGCGCGCGGCGTGCCGACCATCCTGCTGCCGTCGGAGAAGTTCGACATCGCCGAAGCCTTCCGGCTGATCGCCAAGCATCGCGTCAGCAACATGTTCACGGTGCCGACCATCCTGAAGATGATGGTCGAGCATCCCGCCGCCGACCAGCACGACCATTCCTCGCTGCGCTACATCATCTACGCCGGCGCGCCGATGTATCGCGAGGACCAGAAGGCGGCGCTGAACAAGCTCGGCACCGTGCTGGTGCAGTATTTCGGTCTCGGCGAGGTCACCGGCAACATCACCGTGCTGCCGCCCGGCCTGCACGATCCAGAGGACGGGCCGCATGCGCGGATCGGCACCTGCGGCTTCGAGCGCACCGGGATGCAGGTCTCGATCCAGGGCGACGATGGAAGCGAGCTGAAAGTGCACGAGACCGGCGAGATCTGCGTGATCGGTCCCGGCGTGTTCGCGGGCTACTACGACAACCCCGAGGCCAATGCGAAGGCGTTTCGCGGCGGCTGGTTCCGCACCGGCGACCTCGGCCACATGGACGAGGAGGGCTTCGTCTACATCACCGGCCGTGCCTCCGACATGTACATCTCGGGCGGCTCCAACATCTATCCGCGCGAGATCGAGGAGAAGCTCTTGACCCATCCCGCGGTCGGCGAGGTCGCGGTGCTCGGCGTACCCGATCCCTTCTGGGGCGAGGTCGGCGTCGCCGTCTGCGTCGCGCGCGAGGGCGCCGAGGCGGTCGCGGAGGCGGAGCTTGCCGCCTATCTCGCGCCAAAAGTGCCGCGCTACAAGATGCCGAAACGCTTCTTCTTCTGGGAGGCGCTGCCGAAGTCCGGCTACGGCAAGGTGCCGAAGCGGCTGATCCGCGACGAACTCGAGGCGCGCGGATTGCTCGAGGTGATCGCCAAATCGACGGGAGCGTGAGGCGATGCGCAGCATCGCCCAGCCTGGCGCTCCGCATCCAGAGCGCATCCAATGGGTCAGCGCGCGCGGCCGCGCCTTTTCATTCGTGCTCGAGGCCGGCATTCCCTTGCTCGAAGCCGTGCGCCGCGGCTTTGCGGCGGAGGGCTTTTGCAGCGGCGTCCTGAGCGCGAAAAGCGGCGCGCTCGGGCCGTTCGCCTATGTGATGCCGGCGCTGTCGAAGGATGGCGTCAACGCTGCGTTCTACAGCGACACGTTCCGTCCCGACGGCGTGACGCGGCTCAAGCTCGCGGCGCTGACCTTCGGCGAACGCGACGGCGCGCCGTTCTTTCATTGCCACGGCCTGTGGACTGAGGCCGACGGCCGTTTCAATGGCGGCCACATGCTGCCGGATGAAACCATTGTCGCCGAGCCGTTCGAGGTGAACGCGTTCGGGATTGACGGCGCGACGTTCCTGGCCGAGGCGGACAGCGAAACCAATTTCAAGCTGTTCGGTCCGGTCGCAGCCGAGCCGCGTGGGGCCAGGACCACGAGCCATGCCTTCGCGCTGCGGCTGAGGCCGAACCAGGATTTTGCCTGCGCGCTGGAAGGCTTCTGCCGCCAGCACGGCATCCTGCGCGCGCGGCTGCATGGCGGCGTCGGCTCGACCATCGGCGCCGTCTTCACCGAAGGCCACAGCGTGGTGCCCTTCGCGACCGAGCTCGCGGTGACCGCGGGCGAGATCGCACCGGACGCGGATGGCCGGCTGCATGCCGAACTCGACATCGCACTGGTCGACTATCTCGGCGGCATCGCCGAGGGACGCCTGGTGCGCGGCGACAATCCGGTGCTGATGACGATGGAGCTGGCGCTGGAAGTGCTGGAGGAGGCGGAGCAGCCGTAGGGGCGGGTGCTTTCTCCCGGCGGTCGTCCTGGCGTTCGCCGGAGCCGATATCGCGCCGCGGCCTCCGCTGTCCCATAACCACAGACATTCGTTGTCGAAGCGAGCTGTGGCTCCAGCGTTATGCAATAATGACCTTCGGTGGTTATGGGTCCCGGGTCGCGCTTCGCTTGCCCGGGACGACACCTAATTTGTTATCTGCGAGTCACATATCCGCATTCTCGCGACATGAATTGTCCGAGGCTTGCCGCCTTCGCCGCCCTCTCTTGACCAGGGGGCGCATGGGCCGCTCACCGCCGCTTGCGGACATCGATGTTGATGTCGAGATCGATCTCGCTGACGCAGGTCTGCTCGGTGCGGTGCGATCCGCCCTCGTGCCAAGGACCGTTGCGCAGGCTGATGTCGGTGACGTGAGCGAGCCGCAGGCAGCGCCATTGCGGCAGTTGGCCCGAGCTCGAGCCGGCGAACTGCCAGGCCAGCACGACCTCTTCACCGCTCTTGTTGTGGCCGATGATGTGCGGGCAGAGTTCGCGCGGCCGGCCGTCATAGATGCAGACCGCTTGCTGTTCGTTGAGGATCGCCTTGCGGAAGAGTGCGTAAGACTTGCTGGGCATGGGGCATCCGGCCATCTAGGATTGTTGCGGGCTCTTATCATAAACTGGGCCGCCCGCCATTGTTTCCCCGGATCCGCGCACATGGCCAGACGAAACCGCCCGATCAACATGCCTGCGCCGTATCTGAAGCGGGTCTGGCTCGATCCTGCGCGAATTCCGAACCGCGATGCCTATCCGTTCGTACTGCCGCTGCTGCGCGACGATTTCGAGCTGAGCTTCGACAAGGCGATCACGATCATCGTCGGCGAGAACGGCACCGGCAAATCGACGCTGCTCGAAGGCATCGCCGTGATGGCCGGCTATGACGACGCCGGCGGCGGCAAGGGCTATCGCGCGGTCGACCACGGCAATGCCGTTGAGAAGATGGGCGGCTCGCTTGCGTCGGCGCTGCGTGCCAGCTGGCTACCTAAGATCACGAATGGCTGGTTCTTCCGCGCCGAGAGCTTTTTCTCGGTGGCGCGCTACGTCGACGAGGCCGCGCTGGATGTCGGAGACGTGCCGCCGAACTTCCTGTCCTATTCCCACGGCGAGGGCTTCCTGCGCTTCTTCAACGAGCGTTGCCAGCGGCAGGGCATCTTCATCTTCGACGAGCCGGAATCCGCGCTGTCGCCGTCGCGGCAGATCGAATTCCTCAAATTGTTGCACCGGATGAACGGCACCGGCCACTGCCAGGTGATCATGGCGACGCATTCGCCGGTGCTGATGGCCTATCCGAATGCGACGCTGCTGCGGCTGAGCAAATACGCGCTGGAGCCGGTGGGCCTGAAGGACACCGATCACTACCGGCTGATGCGCGAGTTCTGCGACGACCCCAAGGGGTTCGTCGAGGCGGCGATCGAGGACTGACGCCGCTGCCCGGCAGGCTTGCCTCCCGGGGAAGCCGGCGGGTGCGAGTTCGCTGTGGTGCAAGAAGCAGGTTGCCGGTCTAGTCTAGAACCTCCAATCATAAACTGCGGAATGCGCCAGGCGGCGCAGGGCCGACAGACATCGGGAGAGGACCAAGGATGAGGCGGACGATCGCACGGACTTTCGTGGTGGTGGCGGCATTGGCCGTGTTGGGGGCCGCCTGGGCCCATGGGCCGACCCGCCAGAAGGTGCGGGAATCCATCGAGATCGATGCGCCGCAGGCCAAGGTGTGGGCGGTGATCGGCAATTTCCAGGACATGAGCTGGCTCGCCGGCGTCACCAAGACCGAGGGTGAGAAGGGCAACGAGATCGGCGCCACGCGGCGGCTGACGCTGGGGCCGGGCGCCACCGTCGACGAGGAGCTCTACAAATACGAGCCGGAGATGATGAGCTATTCGTACCGGATCACGGCGGTCGACGTGAAGGTGCTGCCGGTCACCAATTATTCCTCGACGCTGACGGTGTCGCCGGCGCCCGACGGCAAGTCGAAGCTGGAATGGAACGGCGCGTTCTATCGCGGCTTTCCCAACAACGACCCGCCGCCGGAGCTGAGCGACGAGGCCGCGGTGAAGGCGGTGAGCGGGCTCTACAAGGCCGGGCTCGAAGCGCTGAAGAAGAAGATCGAGAGCGGGACCTGAGCGTGCGCGCGATTGCGCTCGTCGCGCTGCTTGCCAGCCTCGGCGCCGCGCGCGCCGAAGAGGCGTTCGTCACCAACCAGCTCAGCGACGACCTCACCGTGGTCGATCTCGCGACCTCGAAGCCGGTTGCGACCATCGCGATCGGCGGCAAGCCCGCCGGCGTTGCTGTCAGCAATGACGGCCGCTTCGCCTATGTGACCAGCCCGGATGCCAAGGCGGTCACGGTGGTCGACGCGTCGGCGCGAAAGGTGGTGGGCCGGGTCGATGTCGGCGGCGGGCCGCTCGGCATCGCGGTCGCGCCCGACGGCGCGATGGTCTATGTCGCCGACTGGTACGCCGCCGCGGTGCGGGTGATCGATGCCAGAGAGCGGCGTGTCGTCGCAAGTATCGCAGTCGGTGCATCGCCGTCCGGGCTGGCGGTGACACCGGATGGGCTGCTGCTGCTGTCGGCGGATCGCGACGATGACAGCGTCTCCATCATCGATACCGCCTCGCGCGAGCGGAGGGGGATCGTGAAGGTCGGGAGTCGGCCGTTTGGTGTCACCATCGATGCCGATGGCAAGCGTGCCTACACCGCCAATGTCGGCACCAGCGACGTCTCGGTGATCGACGTCGCGACCGCGCGCGAGATCGGCCGCGTGCATGTCGGCCTGCGCCCCTACGCGGTGGCGCTGGCGCAGGGCCGCGGCTTCGTCACCGACCAGTATGACGGCAAGGTCAGCGTGTTCGACCTCGCGACGTTGCAGCCCGTGAAGCGGATCACGGTCGGCGACTACCCCGAAGGCATCGAGGCGACCGCCGACGGCAAGCGCATCCTGGTCGCGAACTGGGAAAGCAACACGCTGAGCATGATCGACGCCGCCGAGATGAAGGTGATAGGCGAGGTCAAGGTCGGCGACGGCCCGCGCGCGTTCGGGGCGTTCCTCAGACGGACGGAGTAGGGGGAAGGTGCGTGGGGTGTCCCAAAATATCGAAAACAACCCCATGCAAAGGAGCAGGCTGCCGCCGAGACTCGGAAAAGCGACTTGACGCGTCGGGCAAATCAGCGGTACGTTTTTATTATTCCGAAATTGTGCAAGCGTCCGCCGCCGCAGGGTAGAGCCAACCGGCCCCTGCGGCCTGTCGCCGAGCCGCGCCCATTGGCTCACCAGCGCGGCAGGCATATATTATCGGGCAAATAAGCGGAACACAGGGAGGATGCCATGCATCATACCTTGGTGCCCAGTGACCGGGTCGAACATGTCTGCGTCTACGGGCGCGACGGCGCAAAGCTCGGTTCGATCGAGCGGTTGATGCTCGACAAGGTGAGCGGAATGGTGGCCTACGCCATCATCAAGACCGGCGGCGTGCTGAGTACCCACCACCACTATCCCGTCAGATGGGCCGCGCTGCACTTCGATCCCGTGCGGCAGGCCTTCGAGGCCGGGGTGACGCTGGAGGACCTGCGCACCGGGCCGTGCGAATTCGACGGCGACGAATTCGATTGGGGCGACCGCTCGCGATCCTACACGCACCCGAATTATTGGGCAGTGTAGTGCGCAGTTGAGGTCTGCCGTAGCCCGCATGAGCGAAGCGACATGCGGGAGCGGTCAACTTGTTCGGCTGATAGACCCCGCATATCGCTCCGCTCATGCGGGCTACTAAGTCAGGCACATGACCCAGTTCAAGCCCGCCGGCTGGCCCTCCGTCATACCGCGAATTGTCACGAGCGACCTCACCGGCTTGGCCAGATTCCTTCGAGACGCTTTCGACGCGCAGGGCGAAGTTCGCTCCGGCGCGCCAACGGAAATCCGGATCGGAGACTCGATCATCCTGATCAGCGACGGCGGAGGCGTCCGCGAGGCCATGCCGGCCTTTCTCTACGTCTATGTTCCGGACGCAGACGAGACCTATCGTCGTGCGATCGCGGCAGGCGCTGAATCGATCGAGACCCCCGCGGATACGCCTTATGGCGAGAGACGAGCGACGGTCCGGGATGCCTGGGCAAACGTCTGGCAGATAGCCACTTACCGAGGGAACTGAGACCGGCCGTAGTGCGGGTTAGCCGCAGGCGGAACCCGCCGCTCTTGTGGCACTAGGTCGGCGGACTACGCTTCGCTAATCCGCCCTACGATTGCTGCGGGCTTCGTCTGCTCGAAGAAGCCACATGACTCGGTCACGATGCTGGGGAGGAAATGCGACCAAGAGTGGACGGCCCTCCGATCGCGCCATTTTGTTAGCAGCGTCATTCAGTATTGCGACGTAAGTCATCGCACTCGCCGGATCGCCAACCAAGGGCACGTCGGCGTGCACCACAAGCACGGGACCGTGCGGTAACCACGAGAGATCGCGAATACATTCCTCGAACGCATCCCAATTGTTTCCGAAGTAATTGGGAAATCCCAGTTGCCTGGCGAGCGTCGCCAAGAGCGCTGCCTTGTCCGCAACGTTTCCGGGGATATCGGCGCGCGCCGCTGTGGTATGGGGTACGCTGTCTTTTCCGAAAGCGAACAATGTTTGCAGCTCGCTCATCTGCCAACGCTACTCCGCCGCCTCGCTCGCCGAGCTCTTCCTCGGCTTGCTGTTCGCCTTCTTCAGCACCGGCGCCAGAAACTTGCCGGTGTAGCTGCGCGGGGCCTTGACGATGTCTTCGGGCGGGCCCCAGGCGACGATTTCGCCACCGCCGTCGCCGCCTTCGGGGCCGAGGTCGATGACCCAGTCGGCGGTCTTGATGACTTCGAGATTGTGCTCGATCACCACCACCGTGTTGCCCTGGGCGACCAGCTCGTGCAGCACCTCGAGCAGTTTTGCGACATCGTGGAAGTGCAGGCCGGTGGTCGGCTCGTCCAGGATGTAGAGCGTGCGGCCGGTGGCGCGCTTTGACAGCTCCTTCGCCAGCTTGACGCGCTGGGCTTCGCCGCCCGACAGCGTCGTCGCCTGCTGGCCGACATGGATGTAGTCGAGGCCGACGCGGTGCAGGGTCTGGAAGGTCTCGCGCACGCGCGGCACCGCCTTGAAGAACTCGGCGGCTTCCTCGACGGTCATGTCGAGCACGTCGGCGATGCTCTTGCCCTTGAACAGCACCTCGAGGGTCTCGCGGTTGTAGCGCTTGCCCTTGCAGGTGTCGCAGGTGACGTAGACGTCGGGCAGGAAGTGCATCTCGATCTTGATGACGCCGTCGCCCTGGCAGGCCTCGCAGCGGCCGCCCTTGACGTTGAAGGAGAAGCGCCCGGGCTCGTAGCCGCGCGCCTTCGCCTCGGGCAGACCGGCGAACCATTCGCGGATCGGCGTGAACGCGCCGGTATAGGTCGCGGGGTTCGAACGTGGCGTGCGGCCGATCGGCGACTGGTCGATGTCGATGATCTTGTCGATGTGCTCGAGGCCCTCGATGCGGTCGTGTGGCGCGGCGCCCTCGCTGGCGTTGTTCAGCTTGCGCGCGATCGACTTGTAGAGCGTGTCGATCAGTAGCGTCGATTTGCCGCCGCCGGAGACGCCGGTGACGCAGGTGAACAGGCCGAGCGGGATCTCGGCCGAGACGTTCTTGAGGTTATTGCCGCGGGCGTTGACGACCTTGATGGTGCGCCGATGGTTCGGCGGCCGCCGGTCGGGCACGGGCACCGAAAGCTCGCCGGTGAGGTACTTGCCGGTCAGCGATTTCGGGTTGCGCATGATCTGGTCGGGCGTGCCTTCGGCGACGATGTGGCCGCCATGCATGCCGGCGCCGGGCCCGATGTCGAGCACGTAATCGGCGAGGCGGATGGCATCCTCGTCATGCTCGACCACGACCACGGTGTTGCCGAGGTCGCGCAGCCGCTTCAGCGTGTCGAGCAGGCGGGCATTGTCGCGCTGGTGCAGGCCGATCGACGGCTCGTCCAGCACGTAGAGCACGCCGGTGAGGCCCGAGCCGATCTGCGAGGCGAGGCGGATGCGCTGGCTCTCGCCGCCGGACAGCGTGCCGGAGGAGCGCGACAGCGTCAGGTAGTTCAGGCCGACGTCGAGCAGGAAGGTCAGGCGCTCGCGGATCTCTTTCAGGATGCGCGTTGCGATCTCGTTCTGCTGCGCGTTCAGCGCCTCCGGCACCGTCTCGAACCATTCGCCGGCGCGCTTGACCGAGAGCTCGGAGATCTCGCCGATGTGCTTGCCGCCGATCTTGACGCACAGCGCCTCCGGCTTCAGGCGGTGGCCGTTGCAGCCTTCGCAGGGCACGTCGGAGAAATACTTGCCGAGTTCCTCGCGCGCCCACTCGCTCTCGGTCTCGCGGTAGCGGCGGTTGATGTTGGTGATGACGCCCTCGAACGGCTTCTTGGTGTCGTAGGAGCGGACGCCGTCCTCATAGGAGAACTTGATCTCGTCGTCGCCGGAGCCGTGCAGCAGCGCGTTCTGGACCTTCTTGGTGAGGTCCTTCCACTTGGTGTCGAGCGTGAACTTGTAGTGCTTGCCGAGCGCGGTCAGGGTCTGGATGTAGTAGGGCGAGGATGATTTCGCCCAGGGCGCGATCGCGCCCTTGCGCAAGGTCAGCTCCTTGTCGGGGATGACCAGGTCCTCGTCGATATGCTGCTCGACGCCGAGGCCGCCGCAGGCCGGACAGGCGCCATAGGGGTTGTTGAACGAGAACAGGCGCGGCTCGATCTCGGGGATCGTGAACCCGGAGACCGGGCAGGCGAACTTCTCCGAGAACAGGATGCGCTCGGGCCCGCTCTTGTCGTGGATTTTGGCGGTTTTCTTCTTGTCCTCTTTCTTGTCGTCCTGGGCGGCCGCCGCCGGCGCGTCGGCATATTCAATCACGGCGAGGCCCTCGGCGAGCTTCAGCGCGGTCTCAAAGCTTTCCGCGAGGCGCTGGGCGAGGTCGGGACGCACCACGATGCGGTCGACCACGACGTCGATGTCGTGCGGGAATTTCTTGTCGAGCGCCGGCGCCTCGGACAGTTCGTAAAAGGTGCCGTCGATCTTGACGCGCTGAAAGCCCTTCTTGAGATACTCGGCAAGCTCCTTCTTGTACTCGCCCTTGCGGCCGCGCACGACCGGCCCCAGCAGATAGAGGCGGGTGCCTTCCGGCAGCGCCAGCACGCGATCGACCATCTGCGAGACGATCTGGCTCTCGATCGGCAGGCCGGTGGCCGGCGAATAGGGCACGCCGACGCGCGCCCAGAGCAGGCGCATGTAGTCGTAGATCTCGGTGACGGTGCCGACGGTGGAGCGCGGGTTCTTCGACGTGGTCTTCTGCTCGATCGAGATCGCCGGCGACAGGCCGTCGATCTGGTCGACATCCGGCTTCTGCATCATCTCGAGGAACTGGCGCGCATAGGCCGACAGCGATTCGACGTAGCGGCGCTGGCCCTCGGCATAGATGGTGTCGAACGCGAGCGACGATTTGCCGGAGCCGGACAGGCCGGTGAACACCACGAGCTTGTCGCGGGGAATCTCGACGTCGATGTTCTTCAGATTGTGTTCGCGCGCGCCACGGATCGTGATGGCGCGCGATGAGGAGCCGGCGTTCTGTTGGCGCTTCGCCTTGAGCACTTCATCCATAGCGACAGTTCCGGGCGCATGCTTGGCGCCTTTTGGGCGCGCATCGCCGGTGATGCCGGGACCTTGCGCCGATGGGGTGTGAAGACTGGAACGTAGGAAGAACGGTGGACAATTTCCAGTGCTGAGTCGCGTCCATCAACGGATAGTTTGCCTGATGGCAGCAGCCGTCAGCAGCGCCGGTTCCGCTAGAGCCTTTTCGCGCTTCGATGGGATCGGAACGGGAGCTCTGGATTCCTGCTGTGACGCGTTTTCCTGACGCGAACCGCAATTCACTTCGCTCGAAAACGCGCTTACGCAAAAAGGCCGGCGCTAGGCCGGCCTTTCAGTGCGATCTGACCGCCGATGGCGGTCAGGCAATTCGCTCAGGCTTAGTACTTGGCGACGATCGGGCCGCCGAAGTGATAGTTGACGCCGAACTGGGCGCTGTGCAGCTCGAGCGTACCGGACGGCACGCCGAAATAGTTCTCGCTGTCGAGGCTGCGATACAGGTATTCGCCCTTGATCGACCACTGCGGCGCGATGAACGCCTCGACGCCGGCGCCGACGGTCCAGCCGGAGTGAAAGTTGCTCTGCGAGGCGGTCACGCCGAGCGCGGTGACGCTGACCTCGTTGTTAGCCCAGGCGTAACCGCCGGTGCCATAGAACAGCACCTTGTCGACGGCGAAGCCGAGGCGGCCGCGCACGGTGCCGAGCGAGTCGATCTTGCTGCGGGCGGTGACGCCGAGCGCGGAGACCGATGCGTCGATGTCAGCGCCTGCGGCGTCGACCTCGAGGCCGTACACGATGTTGCCGGCTTGCCAGTTGTAGCCGATGGTGCCGCCGCCGAAGCCGCCTTCCATGCTCGGGGTGCCGGAGTTCTCGCTGGCGTAGCCGCCGAAGCCACCGACGTAGAAGCCGGTCCAGTTGTAGATCGCGGCCGGCGGCGGAGCCTTCACGTAAGGCGCGCGTGCCGCCATGTCGGCGGCCATTGCCGGTGCAAAAGCGCTCAGTGCAAACATGCCGGCCGAGGCCAGCAAAACAGTCCTCATTTTCAAAGTCCCAGTCCCATTTTCTTGTTGTCCCTTCAGATATCTTGAAGAGAGCGTCACAGCAGTGTCGCGTGACGTGCTGGTGCTTCTACAGAGAAATGCCGGAACGTGTGTATCCGCGAAACCACAACGCACCGAAAACGGCCCCGGTGAGGTGCGCGTGCACACGCAACGAAAAAGCCGGCGCACAAACAGGCGCGCAAACAAAAAGGCCGGCGCGAGGCCGGCCTTTCGTCTGGATCAATCGGCCTGGCGCGATCAATAGCGCGCGACGACCGGACCACCCCACTTGTAGTTCACGCGGACGGTAACGAGGTCGACGTCCTGGCGATCGCGGATGGTGCTGTTCAGCGTGCCGTTGGGGGCGATCAGGTTATAGGTCTTGTCCTGCATGAACAGGTGGTCGTATTCGATGCCCGCGGTCCAGTTCGGCGCGAAGCCGACTTCGATGCCGGCGCCGACGGTGCCGCCCCAGCGGGTGTCGCTGGCGCTGCCGACCAGCACGCCGGTTGGGGTGAAGTAGGTGTTGAAGCGGTTGTCGGTCAGCGCCGCGCCGCCCTTGGCGTAGAGCAGCACGTTGTTGACGGCGTAACCGATCTGGCCGGTGAACAGGCCGAACGCGTCGATCTTGGACTGGTTGGTGAACAGGCCCGGGAAGATCGCGCTGTTGTTGCTGCCCTTCAGGTCAGCCCAGTCGCCCTGCGCTTCGAGGCCGAACACCCAAGCGCCAGCCTGCCAGCGATAACCGATCTGGCCACCGGCGACGCCGCCGGTTGCATCATGGCAACCATCTGATGCGAGGAAGATGCCGGCCGGGAGCTGGTCCCAGCAATTGTGGCTCGAGCCCCAGCCGCCGTTGGCGCCGATGTAGAAGCCGGTCCAGTCATAGATCGGGGCAACCACGGGCGGCGGCGCCTTGGTGTACGGGCGCGCAGCGAGATCGGCAGCCGCGGCAGGCGCAGCAAACGCAATCAGAGCAACCGTACCGAGCAAAAACTTCTTCATTATCAATCCCCCAGCACCCCGATCGGCTTCCAAACGGTCCCGAAGCACGATCCCAGACGCGAGCGCCCGCGCCATGGTTGGAGCTATACGCTGATTCAACCGCAAACGCAGTCTCCCAAATGCAACACTCGCGGGAGAAGTATCGATAAGGCAAGCTGCTGATTTGTTTGTTGTTTTTCTAAATCTTGCTGCCGAGCGTCGGCCTGCACCGAGATCGACTGCCGCTCTGACGGCACTCGCCGCTTCTACGGATGGTTGTGGCGAACAAAACTGGAACGATGCCGGATCCGGTGCTATATCCCGATATCCGTGGATAACCGCGAGACGGCAAAGGCGACGAGCCGGCACCGGCGTATAGGGTCATCCACGACGCCTGCGGCGTAAGTGGCGAAGGTTGAGAGTGGCGGCCGAATGTCCGGACGCCCGGTTTTTGAGTGGAGATGATGCGATGGCAGGAAGCGTGAACAAGGTGATCCTGGTGGGAAACCTCGGCAAGGATCCGGAAATCCGGCGGACGCAGGACGGCCGTCCGATCGCAAACCTTTCCATCGCCACCTCGGAAACCTGGCGCGACAAGGGCACCGGCGAGCGCAAGGAAAAGACCGAGTGGCACCGCGTCGTGATCTTCAACGAGGGCCTCTGCAAGGTCGCCGAGCAGTATCTGAAGAAGGGCGCCAAGGTGTACATCGAGGGGCAGTTGCAGACCCGCAAATGGACCGACCAGAGCGGCGTCGAGAAGTACTCGACCGAAGTCGTGCTGCAGGGCTTCAACTCCAACCTCACCATGCTCGACGGGCGTGGCGGTGGGGGCAGCAGCTTCTCCGATGATGGCGGCAGCGATTTCGGTTCGGCCGGACCGGTCAGCTCGGCGCCGCGCCGCGCCGTCGCCGCGGGTGGTGGCAGCAGCCGCAACAGCGACATGGACGACGACATCCCGTTCTGAGCAGCGGTCGCGCTTCCGTCGATTCCGTCAGGCGCCGTTCCGTGAAGATCATTTCCCGGAACGGTCGTTGCGATCGGCACCAGCAATTTCCTCGTGTGGAATATGAGGATAACTCGGTAACTCTCTGTCGGAACGTCGGTGGTTCGACGTAAGGGGATGCGGGTTCCCTGGACTTTGACACAGCCTAATGTAAATGATATTTACATTGGGCTGCGGCATTTGATGCTTGGCCGCGAGCTTCACCCGAGGGCCGGCCATCATGAGCCTCGCGCCATTGCTCGACACCGCGCCTGCGGTCCCGCTCCACGCCTTTGCCGCAATGGCCGCCTTCGTGCTCGGCTCCATCCAGCTGGCCGCCCCCAAGGGCACGCTGCCGCACCGGACCCTGGGCTGGATCTGGGTGATCCTGATGCTGGTGGTCGCGGGAAGCTCGTTCTGGATCCATCAGATCCAGCTGGTCGGTCCCTGGAGCCCGATCCACCTGCTGTCGATCTTCTCGCTCGCCATGCTGGCGCTCGGCGTCACGGCCGCACGGAGCCACAATGTCCGCCGCCACAGGTTCACGATGATCGGCATCTTCTTTGGCGCACTGCTCATCGCCGGACTGTTCACCTTCATCCCCGGGCGGATCATGCACGCGGTGGTCTTCGGCCACTGACGGGAGAGACAAGTAGCGAATGGCGGGTGGCGGATAGGGGATTTTTCCATTGCTGTTCGCCATTCGCCACGCGCTTCCCGACCAAGCCGTGGGAACCTTGGCGCTCCCCCCGTAAGTGCATGAAAAAACGAACGGAAAAACGGCTTGCCGGAGCCGCGCAAGGGTGGTTATCAGGCCTCGGATGGGCTATATGATTCCCCAGTAGAACCGACCGGATTTCCCCTTTGTCCGATAACGACGACCACAAGCCCGGCGAGCCGCCGGGACCCTCAGATATTCGTCCCGTTTCCATCCTCGACGAGATGAAGAAGTCCTATCTCGATTACGCGATGAGCGTGATCGTGTCGCGTGCGCTGCCAGATGCGCGCGACGGGCTCAAGCCGGTGCACCGGCGCATCCTCTATTCGATGCATGAGCAGGGACATACGCCGGACAAGAAATACGTCAAATCCGCCCGCGTCGTCGGCGACGTGATCGGTAAATATCACCCGCATGGCGACCAGTCGATTTACGACGCGATGGTCCGCATGGCGCAGGATTTCTCACTGCGCGTGCCGCTGATCGACGGCCAGGGCAATTTCGGTTCGGTCGACGGCGATCCGCCGGCCGCCTATCGATATACCGAAGCGCGGCTGACCCGGGCGGCGCTCGCCGTGCTGGCCGACATCGACATGGAAACGGTCGATTTCCAGCCGAACTACGACAACTCCGAGAAAGAGCCGTCGGTTCTGCCGGCCCGGTTCCCGAACCTTCTGGTCAATGGCGCCGGCGGCATCGCCGTCGGCATGGCGACCAATATCCCGCCGCACAATCTCGGTGAGGTCGTCGATGCCTGCGTGGCGCTGATCGACAATCCGGCGCTCACGATCGACGAACTGATCGACATCATTCCCGGACCGGACTTCCCGACCGGCGGCGTCATCCTCGGCCGTCAGGGCATTCGCAGCGCCTACCACCTCGGCCGCGGCTCGATCGTGATGCGCGGCAAGGTGACGATCGACACCATCCGCAAGGATCGCGAAGCGATCATCATCACCGAGATTCCCTATCAGGTGAACAAGGCGACGATGGTCGAGCGTATCGCCGATCTCGTCAAAGAGAAGAAGATCGAGGGCATCGGGGACCTGCGCGACGAGTCCGATCGTGACGGCTATCGCGTCGTCATCGAGCTGAAGCGCGAAGCGGTGCCCGACGTGGTGCTGAACCAGCTCTACCGATTCACACCGCTGCAGACCAATTTCCCGGCCAACATGCTGGCGCTGGATTCCGGCCGTCCGCAGACGATGAATCTGAAGGACCTGCTCACCATCTTCGTCGCGTTCCGCGAGCAGGTGGTGACCCGGCGGACCAAGTTCCTGCTCGGCAAGGCGCGCGACCGCGCCCACATCCTGGTCGGCCTCGCGATCGCGGTCGCCAACATCGATGAGATCATCCGCGTGATCCGGACCTCGCCCGATCCGAACACCGCGCGCGAGGCCCTGATGTCACGCGACTGGCCGGCACGCGACGTCGAGGCGATGATCACGCTGATCGACGATCCCCGGCATCGCATCAACGAGGACGGCACGCTGCGGCTGTCGATGGAGCAGGCCAGGGCCATCCTCGACCTTCGCCTGCAGCGCTTGACCGCGCTGGGCCGCGACGAGATTTCCGAAGAGCTCGACAAGCTCGCGGCCGAGATCGCCGACTATCTCGACATCCTGCGCTCGCGCGCCCGCGTGCAGGGCATCGTCAAGACCGAACTGGCCGAGGTGAAGCAGCAGTTCGCCACCCCGCGCAAGACCGTAATCATCGAGCAGGAAGGCGAGGTCGAGGACGAGGACCTGATCCAGCGCGAGGATATGGTCGTCACTGTGTCGCATGCGGGCTACGTCAAGCGCGTGCCGCTGTCGACCTACCGGGCGCAGCGCCGCGGCGGCAAGGGCCGCGCCGGCATGCAGACCCGCGACGAGGATTTCGTCTCGCGCCTGTTCGTGGCCTCCACGCACACGCCGGTGCTGTTCTTCTCGTCGCGCGGCCAGGTCTACAAGGAGAAGGTCTGGCGGCTGCCGATGGCCGCGCCGAACGCGCGCGGCAAGGCGCTGATCAACATCCTGCCGCTGGAGCAGGGCGAACGCATCACGACGATCATGCCGCTGCCGGAGGATGAATCCTCCTGGGCCAATCTCGACGTGATGTTCGCGACGACCGGCGGCACCGTTCGCCGCAACAAGCTGTCCGACTTCGTCGACGTGCGCCGTTCCGGCATCATCGCCATGAAGCTCGGGGAAGGCGAGGCGATCGTCGACGTCCAGATCTGCACCGAGCATGACGACGTGCTGCTGACCGCCGCCGGCGGCCAGTGCATCCGTTTCCCGGTCACCGATGTGCGCGTCTTCACCGGCCGCACCTCGATGGGCGTGCGCGGCATTGCGCTGCCCGAGGCCGACAAGCTGATCTCGCTGGCGATCCTGCGCCATGTCGAGACCACCTCGGACGAGCGCTCGGCCTATTTGAAGATGCGCCGCGCCGTGGCCGGCGAGGCCGCGACCGAGGAGCCGGTCGAGGCCGAGGGCGAGGAGACCGCGAATGCGATCCAGCTGTCGCAGGAGCGCTATGCCGAACTGTCGGCGGCCGAGCAGGTGGTGCTGACCGTCTCCGTCAACGGCTATGGCAAGCGGACCTCGTCCTACGAGTACCGCACCACCGGCCGCGGCGGCAAAGGCATCGTCGCGATGAGCGTCAACAACCGTAACGGCAATTTGGTGGCGTCGTTCCCGGTCGAGGACGCCGACCAGATCATGCTGGTCACCGACAAGGGTCAGCTGATCCGCTGCCCGGTGGCCGATATCCGCGTCGCCGGCCGCTCGACCCAGGGCGTGATCGTGTTCGACACCGCCGAGGACGAGCACGTGGTCTCGGTCGAGCACATTCCTGAAGAGGAAAACGGCGAGAACGGCAACGGCGGCTAGCGCCGCCGCTTCGGAGAACCCCCAGCCCGAACGCAGCCAACGGGCGCGCAACAGGCGCGCCCCGTTGACAGGCTCCGCAAAATCCGGCGGCCTGCCGTACGCCCCTAGCCCAAGGGCAACGCCCTATGCTTTGATGGGGGCCGGCGGATCTACCGATTTCGGGAGGCCGTTGTGACCGATCATCGCGTTGAGCGGCGGCTTGCAGCTATCCTGGCGGCTGACGTGGCCGGATATAGTCGGCTGACCGGCCTGGACGAGGAAGGGACACACGTCCGGCTGAGGGAGTGTCTGCGTGGACTCGCTGATCCCAAGATCAGCGAACACCGTGGCAAGGTCGTCAAGCACACGGGCGACGGCATGCTCGCCGAGTTCGGCAGTGTCGTGGATGCGGTGCGTTGCGCCATTGAGGTCCAGCGCGGAATGGCCGAGCGAAATGCCACGGTGCCGCAACTTAAGCGGATCGAATTCCGCATTGGCATCCACGTCGGCGACATCATCGTCGATGAAAACGATATCTTTGGAGACGGCGTCAATATCGCCGCCCGCCTTGAAGGGATCGCGGAGCCCGGCGGGATCTGCATCTCGGACGATGCGCAACGTCAAATCCGCGGCAAGGTCGATGCCGTGTTCGAGGACATGGGCTCGCAGAACCTGAAGAACATTGCTGAGCCGATGCGCGCGTGGCGATTGAGGATAAACGCGGGCCATCCCGCTAGCGCCCCGATCGAGCCGCCGGTCGACAGCGCGCAAGCTCTGGCGCTCCCTGACAAGCCGTCGATCGCCGTGCTGCCGTTCGAGAATATGAGCGGCGACCCCGAGCAGGAATACTTCGCGGACGGAATGGTCGAGGAAATCATCACGGCGCTGTCGCGCTTCAAATGGCTGTTCGTGATCGCCCGAAATTCGAGTTTTACCTTCAAGGGCCGGGCGGTCGATATCAAGGAGGTCGGCCGCAGGCTCGGCGTCCGCTATGTCCTTGAGGGGTCTGTGCGCAAGGCCGCGGGGAAGGTTCGCATCACCGGGCAGTTGATCGATGCGGTTACCGGAACGCACATCTGGGCAGACAGGTTCGAGCGTGACCTGACGGACATATTCGCTCTCCAGGACGAGGTGACCGTCGCCGTCGTCTCGGCCATTCAACCAAAATTGCTGCAGATCGAAATCGGCCTGTCGGCACGGCGACCAGAGAACCTCACCGCCTATGATTTCTATCTCCGCGCCATGCAGCAGCATTACCTGATGACCGCCGACGGGTTGGCCGAGGCGATCAGGCTGGCGCATCGTGCTTTGGAGCTTGATCCCCGGTTCGGCTTTGTCGCCGCTCTGGCAGGTCTCGCTCACATGCAGAACATCCTTTGGGGGCATGCCGTCGATCCTCAATTTGACCGCAAGGAAGCGGTCCGGCTGCTTCGCCTGGCATTGAGCATCGACGATGGTGATGCGGAAACATTAGCCTGGGTTTCCCTCACCTCGGCGTACATGGTCGGCGATTGTGAGAGTGAGATCGAATTGGCCGACCGGGCGGTCGCTCTCAATCCGAATTCATATCGCGCATGGACCGCCAGAGGCAGCGTCTACAGAGTTGCCGGGCTTCCCGATGAAGCGGTCCGGAGTTTTGAACGCGCCATCCGCCTGAGCCCGTTAGACCCGCGGCTACCCATCACGTTTGTTGGGATGGGGATGGCCTTCATCGAGCTTCGCCGCTTTGACGAGGCCATTGCCGCAGCGAATAAATGCCGGCGCCAGAATGCCTCCTATTCGCTGGCCTACCGTTGTCTCGCGTCCGCGTTCGCTCATCTCGGACGCGACGCGGAGGCGCGCGAGGCGGCGGCGCTCCTGCTTCAGCTCGATCCCGCCTTTACAATTTCCGCAATGATCGCCAGGGGCGGGTACCCAAACGCGCAGCTGTTGATCGAGGGGCTTCGGAAGGCGGGATTGCCCGAATGAATTGTGCCCGCGGGCGCCGACGAGGCGGCCATCGGGAGCCCGCGCGAACTGCGCGGACATGTAGGCGCGGTTGGTCGGGTACGACGTCCAGACGCCGTGCGGGCCGATATAGCCGAAGCTGTCGAGCGTGATGCCATTGATACGGCGGAGTGCCGTGCCCATGGCGGCGTAGATCGAAAACAGCTCCTGATCCGTCGGCGCCGCCTCGCGGTTGCCGAGCACGACGCCGTCGAGCTTGCTCATCAGCACAAAATTGAAGTCGATCAGCGCGCGGCTGTCGTCGGCTATGAGGATGCGGGGAATGGCAATGCCGGCGTCGCGCAGAAGACCGAGGACATAGACCTCCTTCGCCATCTTCCATTGCAGCTGGGCGGGGTAGACCTTGAGGATGCAGCTTGGCGCGTCAGCCCGCGTGATCTGGAGGATCGTGCTGATCTCGCCGCCGCGCAGCTCGGTGATGCCTGCCACGCGCGCGCCTGGCGCAATCCGATCGATGATCGCCTGAGCCTGATCGATCGAAATCGCCAGCCGCGGCTTCAGCTGAAGAGGCGGATCGTCTGACATGTCCGCATCCGGGCTGTGGGACTAGATCTCGATCTCCGTCCCGAATTCCACGACCTGTCCGGTCGGCACGCCGAAGAACGCCGCCGACCGTTCGGCGTTGCGCTGCAGGAACGCGAACAGCGATTCCCGCCACACCCACATGCCCGGGATGTCTTCCCGCGGGATGATGGTCTCGCGGCCGATGTAGTAGGTCACATCGGTCAGACGCAGACCGGGCAGTTTGCCCTGACGACAGGCGAGCTTTAGCCCTTCGTAAACGGTCGGATATTGCATGAAGCCGTAACGCAGGATGACGCGGATGATGCCCGGGGTGACGTCGTGAACCACAACGCGATCCTCGTCCGAGATGCGGGGGGATTCCTCGATCTGTACGGTGACCAGCAGCACGCGCTGGTGCAGCACGTGGTTGTGCTTGACGAACTGGGTCAAGGCAAGCGGCACGCCGTTAGGGGCGGAGGCGAGGAATATGGCGGTGCCCGGCAGCCGGCTGTGGCACTTGTTGACCGCGGTCTCGATCAGATCTTCTTCCGGCTGACGCAGCTTGCTGCGCGCCGTCTCGACCAGTTTCACGCCACCGCGCCAGGTCAGCATCAGGAAGGCCACCGCAGCGGCGAGCAGCAGCGGGAACCAGCCGCCTTCGAACAGCTTGGTCGAGTTCGCCGCAAAGAAGATCGCGTCGATGATGAAGAAGAAGCCGTTCACCGCGATCACGATGATCGGCGAATAGCCCCACTGGATCGCGACCAGCGCTGCAAGCAGCGTGGTGATCGCCATCAACAGCGACACTGCGATGCCGTAGGCGCCGGCGAGCGCGTCCGAGGTGCCGAAGGCGAGCACCGCGCCGAGTGTCCCCGCGGCGAGCAGCCAGTTCACCAGCGGCACGTAGATCTGCCCGATGGCATCGCTCGTGGTGTGCTCGATATGCATGCGCGGCAGGAAGCCGAGCTGGATCGATTGCTGGGTCAGCGAGAACACACCCGAGATGATGGCCTGCGAGGCAATCACGGTGGCGATCGTCGCGAGCAGGACGAGCGGGTAATGCGACCAGTCCGGCGACAACTGGAAGAACGGATTTTCGATCGCGGTCGGGTCGGTGATCAACAGCGCGGCCTGGCCGAAATAGTTCAGCACCAAAGCGGGCAGGCAGACGGCGAACCAGGCGAGCCGGATCGGAAAACGGCCGAAATGCCCCATGTCGGCATACATCGCCTCACCGCCGGTCACCGCGAGGAAGGCGGCGCCAAGGATGGCGAAGCTGACGTGGAAATCCTGATGGATCAGGAAATCGAATGCATAAAGCGGGCTCAGCGCAACCAGCACGCCGGGCGCCTTGACGATGCCGTGAATGCCGAGCGCTGCCAGCACGGCGAACCAGAACAGCATCACCGGGCCGAAGATCCTCCCGATGAAGCCGGTGCCCTGCTTCTGCATCATGAACAGGCCGATCAGGATCACGACGGTGATCGGCACCACCGCAGGGGTCAGCGAGGGCGCGTCGACCTTGAGGCCCTCGATCGCCGACAGCACCGAGATGGCCGGCGTGATCGCGCCGTCGCCATAGAGCAGGGCGGCGCCGATCAGGCCGACCACCAGAAGATGGGCGCGCCAGGTGCCGGGCGCCGCGTTGCGCGCCGAGAGCAGCGCCAAGAGCGCGACGATGCCGCCTTCGCCGCGGTTGTCGGCGCGCAGGATCAGCATCGCGTATTTGATCGAGATGATCAGGATCAGCGCCCACAGGATCAGCGAGACCACGCCGAGCACCGCGCTCTCGGTGAGCGGACCGCCATGGGTGGCGGCCTTGGCGGCTTCCTTCAGGGCGTAGAGGGGGCTGGTGCCGATGTCGCCATAGACGACGCCCAGGGCACCGAGCGTGACGGCAACCGGGATCGGACTGGACGGGGGGTGGCCAGAAGAAACGATGGCGGGCGTACTCGTCACGGCAATCCCCCGGTGTCTTGCGCGCGCCGGGTCATCCGGCCGGGCGCCTTAGACGATAGTCTGCGACGGGACGTCGCAAATTACCATTGGGTTTTGTGTGACGGCCTGACCTTACGCCAGGCTGACGAGGGACGTCGCTCGACTACGGGCTACGGGGTACGGTCGGCGGTGACCAGGCGGGCTTCACGAACCACTGTCTTGTTGCCGGCGCTGCGCAGGCACGCGGCCTCGAAATTCGGCCAGGCCTGCTGCGAGCAGTCCTTGCCGACCGGGTGGACGTCAAGACGGTCGCTCTTGGCCAGCGGCTGCGGGGTGGAGGCTTCGACCTGCGGCGCAAAGCCCGGCAGCACGGTGAGCGCGGCGGCAATGAACGCGGCAACAGCGATGGCGGAAAGTGCCTTGATCATGACGGTCCCCAGTTGATCGGGCCGCCCGGGCCCGTCGTTTCGTTGTCCAATGTCTACCGGCCGCAAGTTTCCTGGTGTCTTCGCCACCGCGGGAAATGGTTTCGTCGCGGGCCGGTTTTGTTTCGTCCGCCGACGGCCGACGAAACATTCACCCCCGTAGACGCTGGCATCCCAGGACTCGTTCACTGGACGACTGGAAATTTGTTTCGAGCAAGCAATGGAACCCGGGCGGCTTGCCGGGGAGAGCCGGGCGGGTTAGGAGGGACCATGTCCCGTATCGCGATCTATCCTGGCTCCTTCGATCCCGTCACCAACGGCCATCTGGACGTGGTGAAACAGGCCGTCTTCCTCTGCGACCGCCTGATCGTCGCCATTGGCGTCCATCCCGGCAAGAAGCCGCTGTTTTCCACCGAGGAACGGCTGGCCATGGTCCATGAGGTGTTCGGCCCCATCGCCCAGCAGGCAGGCTGCGCCTTCGAGAGCGCGACCTATGACAATCTCACGGTCGCGGCGGCCCGCGCGGCCAAGGCCACGCTGATGATTCGCGGCCTGCGCGACGGCACCGATCTCGATTACGAGATGCAGCTTGCCGGCATGAACGAGGCCATGGCGCCCGAGGTGCATACCGTGTTCGTTCCGGCGTCGGTTGCGGTCCGCCCGATCACCGCCACACTGGTGCGCCAAATCGCCCAGATGGGCGGCGACTTCTCTTCATTCGTGCCGTCATCAGTCGCAGCTAGCCTGAAGGCCAAGTTCGCCGGCTGATCCCGGCGGCCTGCCACACCCCAACGTTAAAGCTCCGGAGTTGCCATGATCCGCATTCTTGCATTCGTTGCTGCGCTGCTCTGCGTCATGCCCGCGGTCGCGCAGCCGCTGCCGGCCAATCCCGACAAGGCCGATGCGATCGTGATCGACACCACCAAGGGCCGCATCGTCATCAAGCTGCGCACCGATATCGCGCCCAAGCATGCCGAGCGCATCAAGCAGCTGGCGCGCGAGGGCTTCTACAACAACGTGCCGTTCCATCGCGTAATGGACGGCTTCATGGCGCAGACCGGCGACGGCCAGAACTTCAACGGCACCGGGGGCTCGAAATATCCGAACCTGAAGCAGGAATTCTCCCAGGTCCCGTTCAAGCGCGGCATCGTCGGCATGGCCCGGCGCGGCGACAGCGTCGACAGCGCCAATTCGCAGTTCTTCATCATGTTCGCCGACGGGCCGAGCCTGAATGGCCAGTACACCGTGATCGGCGAGGTGGTGCAGGGCATGGACGTGGTCGACAAGCTGAAGAAGGCGTCTGCGGGCTCTCCTGGCGGAGCCGTCACCGATCCCGACAAGATGGTGAAGGTGCAGGTCGCATCCGACATCAAGTGATCCGCATGGCGGCGCGCTGCAAACCACTCGCCTGGTTCGCCGCGCCGCTGGTTTGCCTGACGCTGACCGCACCGGTGCAGGCCGAGCCGGAGCAACTCAATACGATCAAGGACGTTGTTCTTGCCATCCACCGCTGCTGGCGGCCGCCGCCGGCAGACAAGGCCGGCCCGATCGACATCACCGTCATTGTCAGCTTCAACCGCGAGGGCGCGATCCTCGGGCATCCCAGGATCAGCTATGAATCGCAGGAGGCGACCGACAACGACCGGATTGCATACCGGATCGCGGTGATGGAGACGTTGCAACGCTGCACGCCGTTGCCATTTACCGAGAGCCTGGGCGGCGCAGTCGCCGGCCGCCCATTCGCGATCCCGTTCAGGAATAAGAAGTATCCACCCCGAAGCCAGGAGAAGCGAGCATGGCTGCTACCGAAAATACTCTGATCCTCGAAACCACCCAGGGCCCGGTCACGATCGAGATGCGCCCGGATCTCGCGCCCGGCCACGTCGCGCGGATCAAGGAGCTGGTGCGCGAGGGCTTCTACGACGGCATCGTATTCCACCGCGTGATCGACGGCTTCATGGCGCAGACCGGCTGCCCGCAGGGCACCGGCATGGGCGGCTCCGGCAAGAAGCTGAAGGCCGAATTCAACAAGGAGCCGCATGTCCGCGGCACCGCCTCGATGGCCCGCGCCGCCAATCCGGATTCCGGCGACAGCCAGTTCTTCATCTGCTTCGACGACGCCTCGTTCCTCAACGGCCAGTATACCGTCTGGGGCAAGGTCACCGAGGGCATGGAGAACGTCGACAAGATCAAGCGCGGCGAGCCGGTGAAGGATCCGGACAAGATCGTCAAGGCGCGCATGGCCGCCGACGCGGCGTAAGTCAAACACTCCGTCATTCCGGGGCGATGCGCAGCATCGAACCCGGAATCTCGAGATTCCGGGTTCACGCTTCGCGTGCCCCGGAATGACGGCGCTGAAGCATTAGTCACCGCCATGCGCACCGACCTCTTCGACTTCGAACTGCCCCCGGAAAGCATCGCGCTTCGCCCCGCGAGCCCGCGCGATGCCGCGCGGATGCTGGTGGTGCATCCGGACGGCGTGCTGCGCGACGCCGCGATCGCCGACCTGCCGCAGTGGCTGGAGCCGGGTGATCAGATCGTCGTCAACGACACCAAGGTGATCGCGGCGCAACTCAAGGGCCGCCGGATCGGGCGCGACACCGAACCGAAGATCGAGGCGACCTTGATCAAGCGGCTCGACGGCTCGCGCTGGCAGGCGCTGGTGAAGCCGGCGAAGAAGCTCAGCCCCGGCGACACCATCCGCTTCGGCAATGAGGGCAGGGTGTGCCTGCTCGGCAATCTCGATGCAGAGGTCGAGGCCAAGGGGCAGGAGGGCGAGGTGACGCTGTCATTCTCGTTCCATGGTCCGGTGCTCGACCAGGCGATCGCCGATGTCGGCGCCACGCCGCTGCCGCCCTACATCGCCTCCAAACGCACGCCTGATGAGAGGGACGTCAGCGACTACCAGACCATGTTCGCCGCCAATGAGGGCGCGGTCGCAGCGCCCACGGCGGGGCTGCATTTCACGCAGGCCTTGGAGGCCGCGCTGAAGAGCCGCGGCGTCGAGCTGCACCGCCTGACGCTGCATGTCGGGGCAGGGACCTTCCTGCCGGTGAAGACCGAGGAGACCTCGGAGCACAAGATGCATGCCGAGTGGGGCTGCATCACCGCCGAGACCGCTTCCGCCTTGAATGCCGCGCGCGCAAAAGGCGGCCGGATCGTCGCGATCGGCACCACGTCGCTGCGCCTGCTGGAAAGTGCCGCCAGTGCCGACGGCACTATCGAGCCGTTTGCGGCGGAAACCTCGATCTTCATCACGCCGGGCTACCGCTTCCGCGCGGTCGATATTTTGCTGACCAACTTCCATCTGCCGCGCTCGACGCTGTTCATGCTGGTCTCGGCCTTCTCCGGCCTCGAGACGATGCAGGGCGCCTACGCGCATGCGATCAGGGACGGCTACCGGTTCTATTCGTATGGCGATGCGTGTTTGCTGTTTCGCGCGCGAGGCTAGCTCCGCAAGCACGGCTGCTTCACCGTCACCCTGAGGCGGCCGCTTCTTCAGCGGCCCTCGAAGGGCGACGGCCCGACTGGGGCCGATGCATCCTTCGAGACGCCCGCCGCGCGGGCTCCTCCAGCGACAATGGCTGCGCCATTGCGCGGGGATGACGGTTCTTGCATTCACGCCATCGCGCGTTCGGGCAGCAGCTCGGCGATCTGCACCGCGTTGAGGGCGGCGCCCTTGAGCAGCTGATCGGCCGCGACGAACATCGAGATCGAGTGACCGCTGGGGTCGCTGAGATCCTTGCGGATGCGGCCGACCAGCACGTCGTCCTGGCCGGAGGCGTCGATCGGCATCGGGAAGTAGTTCTTGGCGCGATCGTCGACGACCTTGACGCCCGGCGCCTGCGCCATCATCGCGCGCACCTGGTCCTCGGTGATCGGCTTTTCGCATTCGAAGGTGATTGACTCGCAATGCGCGCGCAGCACAGGCACCCGCACGCAGGTAACGCCGACCGCGATCTTCTCGTCCTCGAAGATCTTGTGGGTCTCCTTGATGACCTTGGTCTCCTCGTCGTTGTAGCCGGTCTCCGGATCGATCGCCGTGTTGTGGTTGAACAGGTTGAAGGCGTAGGGGTGCGGCATCACCTTCGGGGTGTAGACCTGTCCGTTAAGATTGGCGCGGGTGGACTCGACGAGCTCCTCCATCGCAGCTGCGCCGGCGCCGCTCGCGGCCTGGTAGGTCGAGATGATCACGCGCTTGATGCGGTTCTTCTGGTGGATCGGCCACAGCGGCACCAGCGCGGTGATGGCGGCGCAGTTCGGGTTGGCGATGATGCCCTTGTGGTCGCGGATGCGGTTGGCGTTGATCTCGGGGATCACCAGCGGCACGTTCGGATCCATCCGGAACGCCGAGGAATTGTCGACCACGACGGCGCCGGACTTCACCGCAAGCGGCGCGAACTTCCTGGAGATGCCGCTGCCGGCCGAGAACAGCGCGATGTCGACGCCCTCGAAGGCGCGCTCGGTCAGTTCCTCGATCACGATCGGCTTGCCGCGGAAGCTGATGGTCTTGCCGGCCGAGCGGGCGCTCGCCAGCGCCTTCAGCTTGCCGACGCGGAAGCCGCGCTTGTCCATGGTGGCGATGAATTCGGCGCCGACGGCACCGGTGACGCCGACAATCGCGACGACGGGATCGTTACTCACTTTGTCCTCCATTCGAGTTGTATTTCAGGCAACAAAAAAAGCCCCGGACCTTCATCAGGCGGGGCTTCGGGTAGAGATGATGCGGTTCGACCGACTACGCGCGCACGCCTCCCGAGGCCCCGGAGGGCTTGGTGGTTTTGCTGGTGCGTTTGGTCGCGGTGATCATGGAGCGGACTTATGCGGGACAGATCGGCGTCCGTCAACGGCTTTTGGGCGAAAACTTGGCGAGAGAAAACTTGGCGAGTGCCGCGCCGGCCTCAGCGCCTGCGCGCGCCGGGCGGTTCGAGGATCACCTCTTTCAGGTCGCTGCCGGCGAGCACGACGATAACGAAATTGAGCTTGCCGCGTTCGCGCATCAGGCCACCGCTGATCGCCTTTCCGGAGGTCGTGCGCTCGGCCACCCGCACGGCGTCGGCGAGGCGATGCCGGAGCGCCCTCAGCACGGCGAGGTTGTCACGGTCTTCGGTGCCGAGCGACTTCAGCGGCGCGGCGGCCTCGCCACCCACCACTTCGCCGGTCGCCGCGTCAATGGCGTGCCGCCAGATGCGGTCCTGCTGCATGGTCTTGACCCGGTAGACCGCAGGCTCCGACGCGCCGTCGAAGCTGATGTCGGCGGTTATCGAACCGGAATGCAGCGCCTCCGCAATCGCCATCGCCTTGCGCAGCGAGATCTGGGCCGCCTGGAAGCTGTCGAGCTCGCGGCGAACCGTGTGCGCATCGAGCGCGGTGTCGTTATCCTGCGGGGTAAGCGCTGCAGCCGTTGAGCTCGTGATCGCGTGCGCCGGCGTCGCGAAGGGCAGGGCAATGAGCGCGGTTGCCAGCAGCCGCGTGCCGAATACCCAATGCCGCAGTGCGTGTAATCGTCCCGTCGTCATGGTCGCATCCGTCGCGTCGAACCGCCGCCCGGGCAGAGAAAGTGCGGCCGACCTTTGTTAGTCAGAGGTCGGCCGCCGAACGTTCAGACGGAGCGATGGCGGCAGCTCCGTCGTGACGATCGAAGTGACAAGGCGACACGAAACCGTTGGGGGGCTGAACTTGGGTTCCGCGTCTCATTGCAACTAAACAATACGGTTTCGTTCTGTTTCCTTCAAGGCTCATCACGACAACGTGTGAGGCGATGCGACGATCCTAAAACTGTCAGCGGGCCGGGCGGCGGCGCGCCTTCGTCGCTTCCTTGATCGCCTCTTTGGCCGCATCGCGAAGCCGGTCCTGCGGCCCGACGGCGCCGGCGAGAAACAGCCGGATCGAGACTTCCATCCGGGTCTCGGCGGTCTTCATGTCGATCGGAATTCCGAATGTTGCCATCCGGTGGGTGTGGCCGACCACCATGTTGAGAAATGTCTCGGCGGCGATTGTGGTGTCCTCGAGATCGAGAACGCCTTTATCGACCAGATGGTCGAAGAAATCCGCCGTGGTGGACACCGCTTTCGACCAGCCCTCGTCGACGGCAAGCTTGGCGACCTCGGGGAAATTAATTGCCTGCGAGGTCAGGATCCGGCTGAAAGCGATGGAGTCGGCGCTGCAATTCAGCACCAATAGCTGGCGTCCGAGCTCGGTCAGCCGTTCCTCGACCGAACCGTCGCAGTTGCCGCCGGCCTGCGCTTCGGCTGCCGCGGCGGCGAGCGGGGCAAGCCAGCGGGCGATCTCGCGGCGGAGCACCGCGGCGAACAGGCCGCGCTTGTCGCCATACTGACCGTAGACGGTGGGCTTGCTGACGCGGGCGGCCTCGGCCACAGCGTCGATCGACGTCGCATCGAAGCCGCGCTCGAGGAACAGGCGGGTGGCGACCTCGATCAGCCGCTGGTCGCGCTCGATCGCGGCGTCCCGCGTCGGCCGGCCGCCGCGTGACTTGATCACGCCGCGCTTGGCCGCCTTGGCCTTGGTTGCCGTCAATCCCATTTGCCCATTCATCTCGTTGTGCGTCGGACGGGTCTGTCCGGTCTATAACCCGCGCCGTGCGGATTCGTCCATTCGGCGGTACCGGGAGCAGGCCGCTTAAGGGGGCGTCGCAGTCCAGGCCTGCCCGGCGGCGGCCTTGTCGTATCCGTACTGGTACAGCGCGCGCATATAGGCGGTGTCGAAGCCCTGCGTTTCCGGCGCCGGATAGCCGCGCTCGATGTAGGACAGATGGAAACCCAGCCGGTTGCGCCGGGCGAAGTCATAGGTCGAGAGGATCACGGAGCGTGTCTGCGCCTGCGTGATCGCGGAAATGCTGCGGGAGGCGACCTCGATCGTCGAGTTCGAGACCAGCTCGAAGTTGCCCTCGAGCTTCTTGTTGACGAGGATGTAGATGTTCATGCGGCTGTTGGCGGGCCAGCCGCGCTCGCGGAACAGCAGCGCATCCGGCAATGTCAGCACCGGCGCGGTCACGCCGCCGTCGACATGCATCTCCTGGAACCGGCGGCCCTGGCCTTCGGCGTCGATCATGATCGGCGGAAACACCAGCGGGATGCTGGCGGAGGCGGCCATCACGTCGCGAAACAGCTGCAGCGCCTCGGACGTTCCGGCAGCGGCGATTCGCCCCATGTCCCAGATCACCGTGCGCTGGGTGTCGAAATCGGTGGTGACGATCAGGAGCTTTCGGCCCTTGGCGTTTTCGCGCGCCACCTCGCTCAGGATGTCCTGACCGACGTAACGCGCCACCAGTTCGCGCAGCCGCTTGTTGCCGAACAGCCCGGAGCCGAACAGCACCCGCATCAGGCTCGGATCCTGCAGCAGGCTTTCCGCGATGCCCGAGGTGTAGACCTCCTTCAGCGTGTCGTCGTAGCGCGGGCCAAGGAAGGCAAAGGGCGCAATCAGTCCGCCGGTGCTGACGCCGGAGACAACCGAAAAGGCCGGGCGGTTGCCGGCCGCGGTCCAGCCGTTGAGGACGCCCACGCCATAAGCCCCGTCGGCGCCGCCGCCGGAGAGGGCGAGGTAGGTCTTGATCGGGGCGAGGTCGCTCTTCTCGAGCTTGAATTTTGACGCCGGCTCGTCGGCATAGCGGCGCAGCCCGTCGAGGTCGAGCACCCGCGAATTGGCGGCGTCGGCGGCCGTGTAGGGCATCCGCGGCAGCGAGCTGCAGGCCGAAAGCGCCAAGGCGAGGCCGCACAGCAGGATCGCTTGCCGGATCGCGCGGGCATCCGTCATCCGAAGACCGGCGCCGGCGCGCCGGACGCTAGGGGGTAAGACATCTCTGCCAGTCACGTTCGCGGATCGACGTCGCTGCGGGAAGCCGGTTGCCAGATTGTCATCATAAAACGATACTGTTTCGTTTTGTTTAAAGGGGCTGATGATGCAGGCAAGCGTCCGGCCGGTCGTCCGTGTTCACGAAGTCGCGCGAGGGCCGCTATCCGACGGGTTGATCGGGCACCGGCGACACGCAATAAGCAGCCGCATGACTCTTCCCAATCATTTCGAGCTGCTGGCGACCGATGGCGCCGCCCGCACCGGGCGCCTGACCACGCCGCACGGCCTCGTGCGGACGCCCGCCTTCATGCCGGTCGGCACCGCGGGCGCGATGAAGGGCATGCATTGGCGCGAGGTGCGCGATGCGGGCGCCGATATCGTGCTCGGCAACACCTATCACCTGATGCTGCGCCCGGGCGCCGAGCGCATTGCCGGGCTTGGCGGCCTGCAGCGCTTCACCGGCTGGGGCGGCCCGATGTTGACGGATTCCGGCGGCTTCCAGGTGATGTCGCTGTCGGAGCTGCGTAAGGTGACCGAGAAGGCCGTGACCTTCCGCTCGCATATCGACGGCACCAAGGTCGAGCTGTCGCCGGAGCGCTCGATTGAGGTGCAGCGGCTGCTCGGGTCCGATATCGCCATGCAGATGGACGAATGCGTCCGGCTGCCGGCGGAGCGCGCCGACATCGAGCGCGCGATGCAGTTGTCGCTGCGCTGGGCCGAACGCTCCAAGCGCGCGTTCGAGGCGGCGCCGGACGGCTACATGCTGTTCGGCATCGTACAGGGCGGCGACGTCCCGGATCTGCGGCACGCCAGCGCACGCGGGCTGACCGACGTCGGCTTTCACGGTTACGCGATCGGAGGCCTCGCGGTCGGCGAGCCGCAGGCGGTGATGCTGGCGATGATCGAGGAGACCGCGCCGGCGCTCCCGGTCGATCGGCCGCGTTATCTGATGGGCGTCGGCACGCCGGAGGACATCCTCGAGGCGGTAGCGCGCGGCGTCGACATGTTCGACTGTGTGATGCCGACACGGAACGGACGCCACGGCATGGCGTTCACCCGCTTCGGGCAGATCAACCTGCGCAACGCCCGGCACGTCGACGATCCGCGCCCGCTCGATGAAGAGAGCCCGTGGCCGGCGGCGAACGGCTATTCGCGGGCCTATCTGCATCACCTGGTGCGATCGGGCGAAACACTTGGGGCAATGCTGCTGTCCGAAATCAACGTCGCCTACTACCAGCAGCTGATGCAGGGCATCCGCGATGCGGTGGCGAACGGCACGTTCGAGGACTTCAGAACGAAAACGCGCGCCGGTTGGGCGCGCGGTGACATCGCTCCAAGATGAGCTGTGTGATCAGTTGCACACGATCGGTTTCACCGCGTGTTTGGTAACGAACCCGTAACCGCAGTTGTCGCAGGTCCAGAGATAGCTGATCAAATTGTCGAACAGGTACGCGGAGGCTTCCGCCGCCACCATGGAGTCCGCACACACCGGACAGGTCGGCAAATCGCAGCCGCGCGGATCGGGCCTGGACGCTGTGGTCGACAGAACTTCAGCGAGAGCTGGCATGTGACCTCCTTTGCGTTCTGAGCTGCACCTGACGAAAGTATATAAACCCATTTGTTTGACCTTGTCGCAACACAAATGCGTAGCTTTTACGTTATTTGCGCAGGTTCTATTTTGCGATGCAACGAATTCGCGTTGCGGCGGTTTCTTACTTGCGTGCCATGGTGCGCTGCTTCTAATGAGACAAGACCGCATATTCCCAGCACATCCGCTACAGGAGCCGCTTGATGGACGCGCCGTCGACAACGAGTGCAGTGCAACCCGGACGCGGCCGCGTCTTTGACTCCATCGTCGATGCGATCGGCTCTACGCCGATCGTGCGGCTGCGCAGATTGCCGCAGGCGGCTGGCGTCAACGCGACGATCCTCGCCAAGCTGGAATACTTCAATCCGGCAGCCAGCGTGAAAGACCGCATCGGCGCGGCGATGATCGTGGCGATGGAGAAGGCCGGCATCATCAACGCCGACACCGTGCTGATCGAGCCGACCTCGGGCAACACCGGGATTGCGCTTGCCTATGTCGCGGCCTCGCGCGGCTATCGGCTCAAGCTCGTCATGCCGGAATCGATGTCGATCGAACGGCGGCGGATGCTGGCCTTTCTCGGCGCGGAGATTGTGCTGACCCCGGCCGCGCAGGGCATGAAAGGCTCGATCGCGACCGCGGAGGAATTGGTGCGCACGACGCCCAACGCTGTCATGCCGCAGCAATTCAAGAACCTCGCCAATCCCGAGATCCATCGCCGCACCACCGCCGAGGAGATCTGGAACGACACCGGCGGCAACATCGATTACTTCGTTGCCGGCGTTGGCACCGGCGGCACCATCACGGGCGTTGGCCAGGTGCTGAAGCCGCGCAAGCCATCATTGCGTGTCGTCGCGGTGGAGCCGGAAGAGAGCCCGGTGCTGTCGGGTGGCCAGCATACGCCGCACAAGATCCAGGGCATCGGCGCGGGCTTCATCCCTGACATCCTCGACCGCTCCGTGATCGACGAGATCGTCAAGGTCAATAGCGCGACCGCGATCGAGACCGCGCGCGAGCTGGCGCGCAACGAAGGCATCCCCGGCGGTATCTCGTCGGGTGCCGCGATCGCTGCCGCCTTGCAGATCGGCAAGCGGCCGGAAGCGGCCGGCAAAACCATTCTGGCGATTGTGCCGTCATTCTCGGAGCGCTATCTCTCTACGGTACTGTTTGAAGGAATCTGACACACAGGAATCCAGCATATGGCTGACCAGCCGAGGCGACCGCGAACCCTGAACGATGCGCGCAGCGAAGCCGAGGCGGCGTTCAAGCGCGCCACCACCAAGGTCGCGGACGCGGTGCCAAAGACCGTCGCTGTCCCCGGCGTCCGCGAGCAGGTCACGCTGCGGATCGATCAGGACGTGCTGGAGTATTTCCAGGAGGGCGGCCCCGGCTGGCAGGACCGCATCAACGCGGCGCTGCGCAAGGCCGCCGGAAAGTAACACCTTTCGAAACCGGGAGGCCCGGGACGATCCCCGGGCTTTGGCTGGCGGGCGCGGCCGCGCTGGCTGCGGCGCGACGCGAGCGTCACCTCGCGCGCGCCGGCTTCCTTGCGGTCGGTTTCAGGTTCATGAGGTTGCCGGCCAGGATCATGGCCGCGCCGAGCACCGTGTAAACATCGAGCCTTTCGGCATAGATCAGCCAACCGGCGATCGCCGTCAGCGGCACGCGGACGAAATCCATCGGGATCACGACAGTCGCGTCGGCGTGGAGCAGGGCGCGTGCCATGCAATAGTGCGAGAACGTGCCGCAGAACGCGATCACGGCGAGCCAGCCCCAGGTCGAGAGCGACGGCCAGGTCCAGACATAGAGCGCAGGCCCGATGCTCGCGAGCGATTGCACCACCAGCATCCAGAACATGATCGTCAGCGTCTGCTCGGTCCGCGTCAGCGACTTGACCACGGCGACCGAGATGCCGAAGCCGACCGCCGCGGCGAGCGCGATCAGCTGGCCCGGATTGATCGCGCCGGCCGCCGGCCGCACGATCACGAACACGCCGACCAGCCCAAGCACCATCGCGACGATCTTCCACAGCGTCATCCGCTCGCCGAGAAAGCTCGCCGCAAGGATCGCGGTCCAGATCGGCATCGTGAACTCGATCGCGACCACCTGGCCGATCGGGATCAATGTCAGCGCAAAGAACCAGCCGAGCTGCGCGCAGAAATGGATCAGGTTGCGCACGATATGGACGTGCACCCGTGCCGTCTTCACGATCGCAAACCCGCCATTCATGTGGATCAGCGGATAGAGCATCGCGAAGCCGAGCACGCCGCGCACGGCCATCAGCTGGAAGACGTTGACCTCGCGCGTCGCCTCGCGGCCGGCCACCGCCACGATCAGCATCAGCGCGAGCCAGCCGGACATCCACAATGCTGCGCGGGTCTTTGAGGGCGTGCGATCCATGACGGGGAACGGCGGAGGAGGGGTGCCCGGTATCGGCGAGCTGCCATGAATTTGCAACGCGCAATTCCGTCTGCGCGGTGATGCGTCACCCACGCGATCTCTGCTAAGCAGCATCGACTACGCTGTCATCCCGGGGCGCACGTGAAACGGGCGAACCCGGGATCTCGAGATTCCGGGTCTGGCTCTGCGAGCCATCCCGGAATGACGAACGCCAAAAAGGAGGATCTGCTCATGCGCGTCTTGCAACCGGCCGAATGGTCGAAACCCCGCGGCTTCTCGCACGGTGTCGCGTTCGACGCGCCCGGCAAGTGGATCGTGCTGGCGGGGCAGACCGGCGGCGACGAGAAGGGCGACTACGCCCCCGAGATGGCCGCCCAGGTCGGCACCGCGTTGAAGCGCATCATCAAGCTGTTGAATGAGGCCGGTGCTGGCCCCGAGCACATCGTCCGCCTGACCTGGTACCTGACCAGCCGCAGCGAATATGAGGCCGCGGGCGCCGGTATCGGCGCGGCGTGGAAGGAGACGCTCGGGCGCAATTTCCCGCCGTCCACCTTGCTCTATATCGACGGGCTGGTCGATCAGCGCGCCAAGGTCGAGATCGAGGTCACCGCATTCGTGCCTGCGGCATAGCACCGCTGGGGCGTAAACAAAAAGCCCTCGGGGATGACCCGAGGGCTTTCCAGGTTGGAGTTCGGATCGATTACTTCGACAGCGTGATGCTGGCGCCGCGGAACTGGCTGTCAGCCCTGATGGTAACGGCCTGCTTGTTGCCGGTGGTGCGCATCGAGATATCGGCGTTGAAGCCGGGAGCGCTGGCAACGACCTGGAAGTTGCCGCCGCCGCCGCGACCCTGCAACGAGCCGCTGACATTGCGGCTGGACTCGCTCCAATTGCCGCTGACCACGCTGCCTTCGGCCTGCACATCGGCCGCCAGGTTGAACTTGTAAGCGTCGCTGGCGCAGGTGAGGCTCATGGTCATCCGGGGCCCGCCGACGTGATACGTCGCCCGGCAGCGGATGCGCTCGCTGGAGCCGTCGTCCAGCGTGACCGAGCCGGCGCCCGACCAGGTGCCCGCCATGCCGGCGAACGGGCCGGACTGGGCATGGCCCGTGGTACTTGCGAGTGCGGTCACGAAAAACGCGGCGGCTGCAAATGCTGGCCGCCGCGCGATGGCAAAGAAACTTGATAGACTGGTGATCTTACTGACGGGATGCTTCCCATCGGCCGCTGCATGGTACGCCAGCTGATGCCCCATTCCACTTCCCCGATCCGGAGTTGCCACTGAGTTGTCCGTTCGCATATGCACCATTGATCGAGACTCGCACAAGTCCCCCGCTGCCGACGGTGCCGGAGATCGCCGCGCCCTGTGCCGAGATCTTTCCTTCAGCGACGGTCACGGTCGAGCTCTGCGACGGTTCGCAGCTGCCGGTCTTGGTGACGACGGTGACGTTCCAAAGCCCGTCATAAGGCTGCTGAGCGGACACGGGAGGAGCGGTGAGGGCAGCAGCCGAAGCGACCGAAGTGACCAAAATCAGGTCGCGAATGCGGATCGAACGCATGAATCAAATCCCTGTAATTTCGTGTGATGACGCGGCTTATCCTGTCACAATGTGTTCAAAATTTGCTGCGTCGCGGGAGTCCCCAAATGTTCCTGTGAACTCAAACACATCATGGTGAATTCGGTTCCGGATCAGGAACGGAAAATCTGGGCATGGCTTTTCCGAACGAGGTATTCATATACCCTAGCTCGGGTTAGTGTTTGCCGGGGCTCAAATTCGGCGCCTTGGTCGCAAACTGCTCATCTTGGACCTTGGCCGGCAGCGAGCCGTTGACCTTGCCATAGTCAATGACCTGGGCGAGCAGACGCAAACCGAGCGGCGCCAGCGCGCGCTCCCAGAGCTCGCGGGCGGTCTCGCCTTTCTTGACGAACACCCAGTCCTGCGCGGCGATCGCGCCGGCGTCCATGCGGTCGGCGAGGTGATAGATGCTGCCGCCGGCGATCGGATCGCCTTCCTTGATGGTCCACTCCACCGCGGCGATGCCACGGTGGCGCGGCAGCAGCGACGGGTGGTATCCGATGCCGCCGAGCCGGGACGCGGCAAGCGCCTCCCTGCTGACCCGGGCATGGCTGTGGGCGGTCACGATCAGGTCGGTGTCCGGCGCGATCTCGGCGGCCGTCACCAGCTTGGGATCAGCCTGGACAACGACTTCGATGCCGGCCGCCCTGGCCGCTGCCGCCAGCCGGTCCTCGCCGTCATGGACGACCACCCTGACCAGCGTGACGTGGTGTTCGCGCAGCATGTTCAGGGTCGTCACGCCGAAATGGCGGGAACCGACAAGGGTAATGCGCATGGGGATCTATTCCGTGGGGTTTACTCGGGGATTGCTCGGGCCGCCGCTATGCCGATAGCACACCGCGGCGGCCTGTTTCGCTGTCTTGCCCCTTATCAACAGGACGGCCGGGTGGCAAATGTCAGGCCGCCGGCTGCTTGCTGGCCAAAACCTTGTCGATGCGCCGGCCGTCGAGGTCGACGATCTCGAATTCCCAGCCCTGCGCGGCGGTTTTCGCGCCGACATCGGGGATCGCGCCGAATTCATGCAGCAGGAAGCCGGCCGCGGTCTGGTAGGGCCGCGGCGATGGCAGCGTGATGCCGAGCAGCTCGCTGAATTCCAGCGCCGGCATCCAACCGGAGATCAGATAGGAGCCGTCGGCGCGCCGGACATAGGCCGGCTCGGCCGGTCCTTCCTCGGTGTGGAAGGCACCGACGATGGCCTCGAGGATGTCGGCGCTGGTGACGACGCCCTGGAAGGTGCCGTACTCGTCGTGAACGAGGCCGATATGCACTCTGGAGTCGCGCAGGATCGCGACCACGTCGCGGGCGTCGACGGTCTCCGGAATGATCGGCGCATCGCGCGTGAGCGCGCGGATGTCGGGCGTCTGGCCCGCGAGGTAGACGTCGAGCACGTCCTTGGCCTGCACGATGCCGAGCGCATGGTCGCGGTTGCCGTCGAACACCACGCAGCGCGAGTGACTGCTCTTTTGCAGCGTCGCCAGGATCTCGGCCGCGGGAGCGGCGAGGTCGATCAGGCTGACCTCGTGGCGCGGCGTCATCACGGCGCCGACCGGCAGATCGCCGAGCCGCATCACGCCGGCGATCATCTCCTTTTCGCCGGGCTCGAGCACACCGGCGTTCTCGGCCTCCACCACCAGCGTCTTGATCTCGTCCTCGCTGACGCGGTCCTGTGCATCCTCGCGATGGCCGAGCACCCACAGCAGCAACTTGCCGGAACGGTCGAGCAGCCACACCAGCGGCAGCGACAGCCGCGCCATCATGGTCATGGCCGGAGCGACCTTGACCGCGATCGACTCGGGATCGCGCAATGCGATCTGCTTCGGCACCAGCTCGCCGACGATCAGCGAGGCATAGGTGATCACGCCGACGACGAGGCCGACGCCGACCGCGTCGGCGACACTTGGGGACACGCCGAGCTCAAGCAGCCATTGCGTCAAACGCTGGCCGAGCGTTGCGCCCGAGAAGGCGCCCGACAGCACGCCGATCAGCGTGATGCCGATCTGCACCGTAGAGAGGAACTTGCCGGGATCGGAGGCCAGTGCAAGGGCGCGGCGCGAACCGCTGACGCCTCGTTCGACCAGCGCCGCGAGACGCCCCGGACGCGAGGAAACGATCGCGAGCTCCGACATCGACAACAGACCGTTGACGACGATCAAGACCGCCACGATCGCAAGTTCCAGATATAACACGGGAGTCCCTAAACATTGGCGGCGTCGGCCGCTACACGACGCCCAATATAGGCATGCCGGAGCGATTTTGCTGTGCCTTGTCGGGCGTCCCTGCACAAGCAGAGGGTGCGTATGGCCAGCATGCAGCAGGAGATCGCGGCATTTTGGCGCGCTGGCATCATACCCTAGGCGAGGATCCGCAGCGCCGGCTTGGCGAACCTCCTGCCCGATGAGGCGGGCTGCATCAGCATTCGTTTGGAGGCGGCTTGCAGTTGCACCCGCAAGTCGGCGTTGCATTGCTTCATCTGGTTGCGCAATTCGCGGCGGGAGAAGGCGGTGAGCGAGGGGTCCGCGAGTTGCTGCCAGGCCTTGCGCAGCCATTCCTGCAGTTCGCGAATGTTCTGATCCAGAACCTTCTGATCAAACACGTCGGGCTGGGTCATGCCGCCAAATCCCACGAAGCGATCAGTTGCAAAGTAACGCTGATTCGCGTCGCTTCACCTAGCGCAATGTTGCGCAGGCGCGTTTGCGGCAGGGGAGATCGAAGGCTGCAGGCGTGTTCGTGTCCGCGTCAGCGAGCGTCGCTGGGCCCGGTGCGCAGCAAATCCAGCGCGACCGGCAGCGCGAGGAACAGCGCTGCGAGCATCGAGAGATGACGCGTCTGCGCGGCGGTCAGGCCGAGATCGTATTGGGCGAGATAGGCCAGCATGATCGCGATGTAGGCGGCGACGCAGATTGCGACGGCGACGCTTCCGAAATCGGTCTTGCTGTCGGTCTTGTCGTCCACGGCGGCACCACGTCGTTGCGGGAGCGGTGTAGCGTGGCTCGGCTTCACCAACTATGAGCTGGATCACGAGCGAGGGGCCACTCCGGCCAAATGGCTTCGTGCGTCACGACGGGCCAACTGGCGGAGGCAAACGTCGCGATCAGCATTCCGCAGCAACGTGGCGCGGCGACTCCAGCTCGGCCTTGGCGACCACCTGCCGCCAGCAAGCGGCCTAGCGGGGGCTGCGTTTCGGCTGGCCTTCGCGCGGAAGCTCGACCGGGATGTGGGGCGCGGTGCTCACCACGCGGGGGCTTCCGTCGGAATGGGTCCGGCCGTTGAGCAATGTCTCGAGCACCAAAAAGAATTTTTCAGCAAGCATGGGCGTAGCCCTCGTCGTCTAATGTCCTTGTGTCGCGGCGCGCCGCGGAAAATTCGATCAACAAAATGCGAGTCGCACCGGCATGGCGATGCTGCGGCGCAAGGTCTCCCGCACGCAATCCGGGAGATTACCGGCGCCCACGCCGTCAACCGAGGCTTGCGCGAAATAGTTGCCAGGTTCCTAACGATTGCCGGCGCGGCACGTGATGGCGCTCACCGTTCCTTCAAGGATGCACGTTATTGATAGGGGTATGGATCGTGACCAGGACATCGACGAGGGATTTGGATCGGCGCTGCGCCGCAGCTACGGGCGGCTGGCCTGGTGGATCGTCCGATTTAACCGCGTGCTCGAACCGTCGCGCGCGGCCGAACCATCGCGCACCCTATCGCCGCCGCGGCCTGCTGTTCCGCCACGGCGGCCTGTCCCGCCGCGCCCCGAATAGACCTCACCGGAATACCAGCCTCCGCTGTATCGGCCGTGCGGCCGGACTGCTATTCATGCGCCATCCGCGGACCCCTCCGGTCCGCCGTTTTTGACGATGCGGCCGCGCGGCCGCGCAAGCGACGAGGGACGAACGCGATGATTGAGACGGTTGGCATTATCGGCGCCGGGACCATGGGCAACGGCATCGCGCAGGTCTGCGCGGCGGCAGGCCTCGGCGTGACCATGGTTGATATCTCCGACGCGGCGGTCCAGCGCGGCCTGAAGACGGTCGGGAGCAGTCTCGATCGGCTGGTCGCCAAGGAGAAGATGACCGCGGCCGATCGCGACGCGACGCTCGGGCGCATCAATGCGACCACGGACAAGGCCAAGCTCGCCGCCTGCGATCTGGTGATCGAAGCCGCGACTGAGAACGAGGAGCTGAAGGTCAAGATCCTGAAGGATCTCTGTGCGGGGCTGAAGCCGAGCGCACTGGTCGCAACCAACACCTCGTCGATCTCGATCACCCGCCTTGCAGCCTCGACCGATCGTCCCGACCGCTTCATCGGGATGCATTTCTTCAATCCGGTGCCGGTGATGGCGCTGCTCGAATTGATCCGGGGCCTGCAGACCTCGGACGACACCGTCGCCAAGGCCGAAGCCTTCGCCAAGCGGGTCGGCAAGGTGGCGATCACGGCGAAGAACAGCCCCGGCTTTGCGGTGAACCGCATACTGTGCCCGATGATCAACGAGGCGATCTTCGCGCTGCAGGAAGGCATTGCCACCGCCGAGGAGATCGATGCCGGCATGAAGCTCGGCTGCAACCATCCGATCGGCCCGCTCGCGCTCGCCGATCTGATCGGGCTCGACACGATGCTGTCGGTGATGGAGGTGTTCTACACGGGCTTCAACGACCCCAAGTACCGGCCGGCGCCGCTGCTGAAGGAGATGGTCGACGCCGGCCATCTCGGCCGCAAGACCGGGCAGGGGTTCTACAGCTACAGCAAGTGAGGCCGGCGCGCGCCCGACCCCGTAATCATCCGGGATGGATCGCGCGGACAAGGTCGCGTAACGACAAGACCTGATCCGCCACGAGGCGGGGGACATCAGAAACGAGGCCCGGTCTCCTAGGCACACCGGGCCTCGTTTTTTTGTGGGATACCGGGCTCAGTTGGCCGATGCGACCGGCGTGACGCCGGTTTCCTCGGGATCGGCGCCGAACAGGCCGACGAGGAACTTGTAGTAGTCCGGCATCTTCTCCTTCAGCGTGGCGCGCGTATAGGGTTCGTGCTCGGAATCCTTGCCGGCCAGGAAGATGCTCGCCGTCACCGCGAAGAACTCCTGCTGGTTCTTCAGCGCATAGGCCTCCTTGGCGAACAGCTCCTTCGATTTGGCCTGGCTGAGGAAGCCCTTGATGCCCTTGTTCTCAAAGCCGTTCGGCATCAGCCGCGCGTGATAGGCGTGAAGGAATTCGTGCAGCAGCACCGGCTCCTTCGCGTAACGCATCATGTTCGGACGCATCCTGATGATGCCGATGCCGGAATCGAGCGCAAGCGCGAGCGGATCCGAATTGGTCCATTGCTGCTTGTCGTGATCCCAGATGGTGACGTCGCGGGTCGTGCCGCGGTCCCATTCCGGCGGCGTCAAGCCATAGCAGGCCGCTGCCGCGCCTTCGTCGAGACACGCCATCTCGCTCGCAACGATCGGCACGCGATGGAAGAACTGCAACACCTTCGGGCTGAAGCCCGCGGTTTCCACGACGTCGAGCTGGCGGCGGACCATGTCGGCGATGCTGGTGACGTCCTTGCGGTCGGCGTTCTCGGAGAGATCGAAGACGTAGCCGCGATATTTCTCGACGCTGCTTGGTGCCGCCTCGGACGCCCCCGACATTCGTGGTCCGGCAACGGCCGCTCCGGCCGCAAGTGACAGGATCATTGAAGCAATGAGCGTGCTGCGCATGATTATCCCCCGTGCGACGAGCTCTCTCCGGGTGTCGTCGTCCATTGAGCCGCGCGGGAGACTAGGGCAGCCGCCTTGCGGCGCGCTTAAGTCGTACATTTCAACCGGGCATCTGCGATTAGGCGCCGGTTAACTACATGCGCTGGGATGGCCCGGCGGGCAGCGGGTCTGGAGGCCGCGGGGGCCGATGACCGGTCAGCCGGTCCTCACCGTGGCGCGACCGGGCTTTGAGCCATCGTCACAGCTTCTTGAGGCGGTGCCCGGAAACCTCGCAGATCCTGCCGCCGTACCTAGATCAGCGGCTGGGAGCCGGATTGAGCAAGGAAACACGATCATGCGCAGGACGAATTGGGCAATTCTGGCGTTCGCGGCGCTCGGAACGAGCTGGATTGTCGGTTCCGCGTCGCCTGCGGCGGCCGATCCCTACGAGTATCCCTGGTGCATCCAGGGCCGGCAGGAGGGATATCCCGGCTATTGCGGCTACCAGACCTATCAGCAGTGCCAGGCATCCGCGTCGGGCCGCGACGCCTATTGCGGCATCAATCCGCGCGTTGCCTTCAGCCAGCAGCGGTTGGCGCCGCGGGCGTTCCGCTGAGCGGTGCAAGGAGGTCGGGCCAAGCGACCGTCGGGCACGATGGTTGCATAGCTGACGGTCGGATCATTTTTTCTGCCTTGGAGCGAATATGGGCGAGATCATCAGGTTCATCTCGAAGTCCGAACGCGAGCGTGCGCGTCTGATCCGCGAGGCGCGTGCGAATTATGAGCGCATCTTTCCATCGGCCGACCCGGCTGATGCGCAGGGCGCCGCAGACGAGGGCAGCGGCAGCGAGGCGTCGTCGAAGCCGTAGCGCGCCGGTATTGCGCGCAAGGGGAGGCGGAGCGGCGATGTGGCAGCGTTTGTGGCAAACTTGGACGATCGACAAGCCGGCCGCGCTTGGCGATTGGCTGTGGCAGATCCTGGTCGTTGAGCTCGCCGCCTTGCTCGATCGGCTGACGTTGCGGAAGCTGATCGCGCTGATCCCGGTTGCGATCGTGATCGGCGCCTATTGGCACCGGATTCCGCTTCCTCCCGAGCTGATGCTGGTCGGCGATGTGCTGGCCTATATCGACATTTTCTCGATGATCTTCCTGATCGGCTTCTTTACCCGGGTTGCGACGGTTGTGGCGGTCGTCAGACAGGCTATCGGTCTCGTCCGCGGCGTGATGCAGCATGTGCCGATGGCGCTGCACAGGTTTGGCGTTCGTCACCGTCGCGCCAAGGACAGCACGCGCCGCAGGCGGCTCACGCATGCGAAGACAGATGACGATGGCGCCGCCGGCATGGCAGGCCTGGCTTGGGCCTAGTCCGACGCGATGTGGCGGTGACGAACGCGATCGTGGCGTCTATCGCGGCTGCCCGGCCTGATCGCCATCATCCGCCTTCGGCCGGGCCGGGCTGTGCGCGGACGCGCCGTCCTGGCTCCGCCGGTGCGAACTGGAGAGGTCGGTCGCGCCGTGCTGGGATCGATGATACGCGATACCCATCTGGAAACTCCAGACGCCGAACAGCAGCGCGCCTGCCACACAGGCCGCCACGAAAGCCCAATCGCGTTTCCTCATCGGTCCAACAAAGCCAATTCGATACCGCACCAACCGCGTGTGTTCCGAGGCTCGCCAAGCGAGCCCGCCGCATTGTGAGACGATTGCACGCGCTTGTCGATCCGCGCGGCTCACCCTCGCATCGGTCACGGAGCGGTGATCATCAAATCATGCGTCCAGAAACACTCCGACCAGATTGCGCGTCCCCCGCAACAAACTTGCCAAACTTTCACTAGGGCGCTGGCGCACTGAGTTCGAAAATGTAAGGACCCGATCGGACGATTCGCGAATGACCGAACTTGAGGAGCTCAGATATTTCGAGCATCAGTGCCTGGAGATGGCGGAGCAATCCACGCTGCCGGATGCCCGCCGCGCGCTCCAGATCCTGGCGCGCAACTACGCCGCCGCGGCCGAAATCGTCGAACGGCGCGCGCAATCCGCCAACACGGCGCTCGCGCAGCTGTTTCGATGCTTGAGGCTGTGACCGGTTGAGGGCGTGACGAGGGCGCCGGTCACGACGACCGATCCCGATGGCGCGGATGCGGTCTGCGCCTAAAGCCGCCGGCTTCAGGACCTTTCGGTCCACCGTCGTCGGCATCGAGATGCTTGAACACATCGGGCGACGCTGCCATCAGATTGCGCGATCTCGGCGGCGTGGCGCCGTCGGCAGTCGGAAGGCGAGGTGCTGCGATGTTCTCGCTGACTTTTCTGGGAACGTCGGCAAGCGTGCCGTCTCCCGAGCGCAATCACCCGGGCATTCTCGTCGAGGCAGCCGGCAGTCGTATTCTGGTCGATTGCGGCGAGGGAACGCAGCGCCAGCTGCTGCGGAGCGGCGCCGGCTTTCGACGGCTTGATCACCTGCTGCTGACCCACGGGCATTTCGATCATGTGCTCGGCATCCCCGGGCTGTTTTCGACCCTCCGGTTGCGGCAAAGTTCGGATGCGATGACGATTCATGCCGGGCCAGGCACGCTCGATGTCGTCGTCCGGATGCTGGCAGGCCTGTGGGGCGAGGGCAGAGCGCCGATCCCGCTTGATCTGGTGCCGTTGAGCGAGGGGCGAGTCCTCGACGCCGGCGAATTCACCGTCGATTGCTTTCCCGTCCGCCACCGGGATACGGACAGCTTCGCCTTCACCTTTCAGAGCGCGATACGCCGTCATCTCCTCCCGGACCGGCTTCTGGCGCTGCGCGTGCCTGATGGGCCGGTTCGCCGGGAGCTGGCGGAGGGGCGGCAGGCGAAGCTGGACGATGGTCGCACCATCGATCCGGAGCAGGTGCTTGGCCCGGCCCAGGGGCGAAAGAAGCTCGTCATTGTCGGTGATGCTGAAACAACCGAGGGGCTGGCTGAACACGTCAGGGACGCCGACGTGCTGGTGATCGAAGCGACGTTTCTCGAGCGCGACGCGGCCATCGCGCGCGACTACGGGCATTTGACGGCCAGCGAAGCCGCCGCGCTCGCAGCGCGAAGCGGGGTCAAGCAACTCGTCCTCACGCACATCTCCGGCCGCTATCCGGACGAGGACATTCTGGCGGAGGCGACGAGGACTTTCCCGAACAGCAGGATAGCCATCGACTTCGACCGCATCGCTATCTGAGTGCGCGCCGCACGAACAACGTTTCATTAACCCGACTCACGCAACGTCGTCCCAGGCCGTCTGGATGGGCCGCTAGCAGAAGGCCGCCACGAGTGACTACGTGGCGGCTTTTTGCGTCCCACAGTGCCAAGGGAGACGACCGATGGACTACGGCGCCTTCACCGACGCCAGCCTGAAGATGATGTACGAAGCCGTCCGCGGTGCGCTCAGAGCCGACGACGAATTCGAGGCAGCCGGCGAAGAGCCAAAATTCCGCGTCCGCGCGACGCCCGAGTGGAAACGGCATGCCGGCAGCCTCGAGGCCGAGATGCTGAAGCGAGGGATGCAGCTCGATATCATCGACTGGACAGGCGGTCAGGGCGAACTGCCGTTATCTTGACGGCCGAACTCCAGCAGCGTTCCGAATGTTCGATCCGAATTGTGCGCTGAACGGCGCGCTTGCGCCGTCATGCGTCGCGCTCCCCCTCGGCGCGGGGGTAAACTTTGTGAGGGGGGCGGTTTTCGTTGTGCCTTGAGCTGTTCCCCGATCGTTCCCTCCCAACGGCGACGCTGGCCCGCTCAGAACGTCCCGTGGCCAAAGCTGAATTCCGCAAGGGCCTAATTGCTCCACCGATGCGCCGCCATTTCGCCGCGCCTCGTTCGCTTTGCCCAACTCTGTTCATATACCTTACGAGGTAACACAGATGTCATCTGTTCGCGGTTTGTGTCGCCACCGATCGGGGTATTCGATCCAGCTCTGCCTACGGCTCGGGCTCAAGGGCGTCCGTCAAGGCCTGCTTTATGTGTTCGGCCTGTTCCTTCGTCAGCTTCTCGGCGAAGTGGCCGTCTTTCTTCAACTGCGCTGGTCCCTTGAGCTCTCGATCATAAACCATCCAGTCGGTGCTTCCTCTCCGAACGACAAACCTTGACTGTAGGGGCGCTGCGTATCTCAACGATACCTCCCAATGAATCCAGCTGCTCGTCTCCAAAAGACACATCCGGCGACAGCTTGTTCCTGAACCGGGACACTGAAATTTCCTGCGCCACCTAAAGAGCAAGGCTCATGCCGGAATACACGCGCCTCCGACCGGTCCGGAGAACCGCAGGCAGGCTCGACGCAAGCGACGCCGAACGTGATGACTGCGACAGGGAGAGCAACGAGCCGTTGGCGTCCGAATGCGTCTGGTCCGAGCATTGGGATTGCAGTTCTGACCGTCCCGAAAAATTACGCCGCCGGGCCCGAAATGAGTTGTCCCGGCGGCGCCCTGTTCTTCCAGCCTCTGGGCCCTGAAATCCCCAGCGCCGAAAACCTACTAAAGATCACGCCGAACAAGTGTGGCTTGGTTCACACAAAATTAAGAACAAGAGCCGGCGCCAGGGCCCGGGCCGGCTTCCAAACACCACGAGAGCGATGTCACTGCCACACGGAAATTTCGCGAATGTTTGGGAGGGGGACTACTTGGCTCAAATGGTTTCAGCGGCCCGAGACATCGGTGACATCTCGTACCGGACACATGGGTACACTTTCCGCTGTTGTTCTGCGGGAGGTGTGGATGCCGTGGAAAGCGAGTTCGGTGATGGAAGAGCGCCGTCGCTTTGTCGCCTGTCTTCTGAACGAGGAGGCCATGGCGGACGTCTGCCGGGAGTGATGCTGTGTTCCGCGTGTCCTACGATATTCCAGCAGGTGGCCCGTAGGCATCGTGATCAGCGATTACGCTGCAACTTCCGTTCTCTCGAAAAAACAGGCCATTGCCTGCGACTTCCTTCCACCAACCCCGGCCAATCCGCGATCGACGCATACTCACCACGCCAAAGCGCCACGCGCTCATATCACCTTGGAATGGCTGCTCGGAGAACAAATCTTGATATCCCGGCACAGGCCAGGTGTGATCCAGCACATCCCACTCCGTGAGATTGCCTTCAAGCCAAGCATCGAAATGATCCCTGATTTTCGTTCCTGGAGGATTCGGAAACAGAGCATTGATGTAGGCTGTTCCGTCCGCATCCAACCTCGTGGGAAGAGCCTCGACGACCCTCCGCAGAAGCTCAGTGCCTTCTATTCCACCGCTCCAAAAATTATCGCTCGCCTTGGCGGCCGTGTCCGGTGCGTAAGGAGGATTACATACCAGCAGATCACATGTCCCGTCGATCGAATCGAAGAGATCGCTTGCAACAAAATCGATGTTGCTCTTTTCGTTTAGCGCTGCATTGAAGTTGGAGAATGCGATGGCGCGTGGACTGACGTCTGCGCCCACTACTGTCGCAGAATGGTCGCTTGCCAGAATAGCGTGCACTCCGGAGCCTGTTCCGAGATCAATGGCGCGCCTGCGGGGAATCCTCTTCACAAAGCCGCCGAGCATAAAGCTCTCTCCCCACAACCACATGACTTGGTTGATTGCGGTATTCTTCTCTGCCTGATCGGTGATCAGGTATTTCCCATAGCATGGAAACAAACAGAAGTTCGACTGCAACACGTTGCCGTTTTTTTCAGCCAATCTCATTTCGAGCGCCGCATCGACAAAGAACGACGAAATCTGCTTCGCGATAACGTCTGCGCTCACCTGCTGGCCATCGATGAAGAGCGTAATGAGATTGTCGATCGGATCGCTCTTCCGAGGAGTCCAGGACATTCGCATTCTTTGCCAGAAATTGACGCCGAGGCGAGGAAGGACCTCAAGACGTTCGGCACAGCTTGCGAGGTCGTAACCGCAACTTCGGAGCTCCTTGACGAAACGGCTCATGCGTTCACGCCGTGCCGGGATTATCGGCAACGGAACTTCCCTGGAAATTGTCGGCAGGAGCGCTCTTGTCCCGTCCTCGCGCTCGATCGGCAGGGAGTCGGCCGGACCGCTCTTCAGCGTCTCCGCCTGCCGAAACCAGGCGAGCAGTTCTTGCTTTCGGTCGGCCAGTGTCGCGCGCAACTCTGCGTCAAGCGCGCCAGCGGGGGCGCTGCACTTCAGGCGGTCCCCTTCGACCCATACTCTGACGTTCCGGTCGCGGAGAACCGATAGAAGGTAAGCGTGGCGTTGAGGCCCTTGAGAATTTTTGTACTCAGTCCTGAGAGGACCGCTAGAAGAGTCATCTTCTGCAAGGGTGCTCACAATGGACGACCATTCGGACGACATAAGACGACCGTTGTCACCGCGTATCGAAGTGTACGCAGGCGCAGGTCGAAAGCGCTGGCCGGACGATTTGAAGGCACAGATTGCCGCGGAAAGCCTTGAGCCGGGGGCGATTGTCACAGATGTCGCGCGTCGCCATGGGTGCCGGCCCCAACAGGTGCACGACTGGCGGCGCCGGGCGCGTTTGGGCCAGTTGGTGCTGCCGGCTTCGGCGGACACGCTGTCGTTCGTGCCGGTGGTATCGGAATCGGCGCTACCGGCGGCCGCAGAGCCCACCGGGTCGCCGGAAGCAGCCGTTGTGACGGTTGAACTCCAGGGGGCACGCGTGGAGGTGCGAGGGACGCCTGGCCTTGCTGTGTTGAGTGATGTGTTCTTGGCGCTTCGACGGACACGTTCATGCTGACGCCGCCCGCGAGCCTCATGATTTACGTGGCGACGCAACCTGTGGACTTCAGAAAAGGTGCGGAGGGCTTGGCGCTGTTGGCGAAGGAGACGCTGGGCCATGACCCGATGAAGGGCGTGGCGGTGGTGTTCCGTGCGAAGCGCGCCGATCGGGTGAAGATTGTCGTCTGGGATGGCAGCGGCCTTGTGATGTATTGGAAGCGGCTCGATGGCAGCGGCTTCAAATGGCCTCCTATCGTGGCCGGCGTGATGCGGATGAATGCCGCCCAGCTGTCCGCGCTTCTGGCCGGCATGGATTGGACGCGGATGCACGCGCCTCGAATCCCGCAGCCGAAAGCACTTGCGTAGGACATAAAATCTTCGCTGCATCGGGGCGCGAAGCATGGCAGACTTGGGCCAATGAGTGATTTGCCTGATGAGCTGCCGAGCGATCCAGCCGAGCTGCGTGTCTTTGCCGCGGCTCTGCTGGATCGCTGCGCCAGGCTCGAGCGGTTGCTCAAGCTTGCGAAGGATGCGCAGTTCGGTCGATCGTCGGAAAAGCTGGACGCTGATCAGCTACAGCTTGTTCTGGAGGACATCGAAGAGGCCGTCGCGGCTCTCGAAGCAGCTGAGGATCGCGCCAATCCCAGAGCCCGCGAGAAGAGAACTGCCAAGCGCAGAGCCAACCGTGGTCAGCTTCCGGAGCATTTGCCACGCATTGTCGAAACGCTGATGCCGGCTGCAACCTGCTGCCCGTGCTGCAAAGGCGATCTCGTTGAGATTGGTCACGATGAGAGCCAGAGGCTCGACGTCGTTCCGGTGCAATACAGGGTGATCGTCACCCGCCGGCCCAAGCTTGCCTGCCGCGCCTGTCATGGCGTCGTCCTCCAGCACGCTGCGCCCGAGCGATTGATCAAGGGGGGACTGCCCACCGAGCGTCTCGTCGCGCATGTAATTGACGCCAAGTATCATTGGCATTTGCCGCTCTATCGTCAGGCGCAGATGCTGGCGACCCACGGTATCGCCATCGACCGTTCCACGCTCGCCTTTTGGGTCGGCTACGCCGCCCAGGAATTGAAGCCCTTGTGGCATCGTCTGCGCCAGCTTCTGCTCGCCTCTTCGAAGCTCTGTGTCGATGAGACCCCGGCGCCGGTGCTGGATCCAGGGCGCGGCAGGACCAAAACCGGCTACTTCTGGGCGCTGTCACGCGATGACAGGCCCTGGGCCGGACCTGATCCACCTGGCGTGGTTTACGCCTATGCACCGGGCCGTGGGGCCGTTCATGGCTTGAGGCTGCTCGAGGGCTATCGCGGCATCATCCACTGCGACGGCTATCAGGCTTACAAGACCATGACCCGAGAGACGCGTGCGGACGCCCTGTCCGGGACGCTCGCCTTCTGCTGGTCGCATCTGCGGCGCCAGTTTGTGAAGATCGAGCGGGAGGCTGCGCCGGCGCCAGCTCCGGTTGCCCGCGAGGCCCTTGAGCGCATCGCCCTGCTTTACGCGGTCGAGAAGGCACTCCGCGGCCGATCTGCGGACGAGCGCCGCGCGGGGCGACAAGCGCATGCCCGGCCTCTGGCTACAGCCTTGAAGCAGTGGTTTGAGGCCAAGCTTGCTCACCTTGCGCAGAAGAGCGACACGGCGAAGGCCCTGCGTTACGCGCTGCGTCATTGGGACGGCCTAACGTTCTACCTTGATGACGGGCGCATCGAGATGGACACCAATGCGGTCGAGCGAGCGATGCGGCCAATCAAGCTCAATGCCAAGAACTCCCTTTTTGCCGGTTGCGACGAAGGTGCCGAGAATTGGGCATTGCTGGCTTCGCTCATTGAGACCTGTAAGCTCAATGGCGTCAGTGCCGAGCACTGGCTCGCTGACGTTCTCGCCAAGCTCGTCAATGGTTGGCCTGCGGCGCGACTGGACGAACTGCTTCCCTGGGCGTCGACCTATACGATGCATACACACGATCCGAGGCTGGCGGCATGAGCCTGAACACGACCGCGGTCCGGATCAAGGTGACCCTCAAGGATGTGAAGCCGGAGGTGATGCGTCGCCTTGTCGTACCCGTCACCCTGCGCCTTGATCGGCTGCATCTGACGCTTCAGGCGGCGTTTGGCTGGACGAACAGCCATCTCTTCGAGTTCCTGGCCGGCGAAGGACGTTGGGGTATACCTGATCCCGATGGAGATTTTGGCCCTCAGCCCATCGATGCCCGCAAGACGCGGCTCTCTAATATCGTTCAGGAGACCGGCGCGAAGACGATCCATTATCTCTACGACTTCGGCGACAGCTGGGATCACGTGATCAAGCTTGAAAAGTGGTTCGACAACACGACAACGGAGGGACTTCCGTTCTTGCTCGAGGCCGCCGGCCGTTGTCCTCCGGAAGATGTCGGCGGTGCGCCAGGCTATGCTGAATACCTCGACGCCATCAGCGACCCCACCCATCCGGAGCACGAACATATGCGCCTCTGGGGCCCGGAGCAGTTCGATCCCAACGTCGTCGACCGGAAGGCGCTTGAGGCCGCTGTCAATGCGTTGTCCGACATATGGAAGCCGCGCCGGCGCACCACGCGCTCAAAATAGACGTCAAGCGCCAATCAAATGGGCCTCAGAGCTACGCTTACGATAGAAGCGTGGCCGTTTCCATTTGAGATCGTCCTCGGGTGCTTCGCCTTGGAATGGGCGCCCGACCTTGGAGGAGCCGGGCAGATGCTATCCCAAGCTTCTTTCGGCACCTGGTCAATCATCCGCATGGCGAGAACACCCGACGCCGTCCGCTTGAAATGCATGCGGGTAGCGCCGGCGTAGCCCCAGGAAGGAAGTGCAAATTCCCGATGGATATTGGCGCGTGCGAAACGCCAAGGTCTCGTGGCCTTAGCTCCACTAGATGAGGTACTCCGGATGTATGGGACCGCCCAGGCGAACAGGTCTTTCCCAGGCTGGAGGATCCGCGCGAACGTTCCGCTCGCGTGGGCCGCCTGGATCGCCTCGAATGCTCTCGCGTGCTCCATCAAGCGTCGGGGGGCTTTGCCTGCACCGCAAGCGGATCAACATCGCCAACCGTGCTGGCCGGCCAACAACTCGGCATCAAGGAAGTCGATGACGGCATTTGGCTCGTCAGCTTCATGCACGATGATTTGGGATACTTCGACCTGGAGCAGAAAACCCTGCAACCCCGCGACAACCCGTTCGGCACAGCACGGCCATCGCCTGGCGCCGCGGCAGCTGCATTGAGAAGATCGAGAAACGGCACGGCCTGGACACCATGCAGGTCGCCGGATGGGTCGCCAGCATCATGCGGGCGGACAAGCCGGCCAAGGTCAACATCGACGTCGGTGGCCTCGGCGCCGGCACCTATGATCGGTTGGTGGAGCAGGGGTATGGCGGTGAACAGCGCAACTTCGGATCGAAGCCGATCGAACCGCCGCCGCTGGATGACAGCGGCAAGGCCTCTGGTGGTCCGGCAAACCGTCGTGCCGGAGATGTGGTCGAACCTCAAGAAAGCGCTGTCAGGATCTCACTCGCTGCCGGACAGCGACAGCCTGCAGGCCGACCTGACGGGGCCCGGCTACAAGTACACCAGCGACGGCCGGCTGGTGCTGGAGAGCAAGGACGAGATGAAGAAGCGGGGTATGCCGAGCCCGGATGAGGGGGACGCCGTGGCGCTGTGCTTCTCGGAGCCGAATGGGTCGCCCTATGTGCGGGCGACCGGGTTCAATCGGGTGATCGAGTATCCGGACGTGGGGTATGCCTAGACAGCTACCGTTATCATCCTACCATTGGTCGAAAGTATAGTTCCCTGCAACTCGCCCTTGCGGATCAGCCCTCGCCGACTTACTAACCTCAGCAACACTGCAGAGATCTATTGAAATAAATCTGGGGGCGCAGTTGGGCGTCGCGCATGCCCTGCAAAGGGTAGTGGATCCGTCTCGGCGGCTTGTCGAGCGGACACACCCGGCCGATCATAGATCATCCCATGCAACTCAATATCGTGCAGATATTGATGGTCTTCGAGCGTTCGCCGTATTTTCGGTGATCCTCTACCATGCATTCCCTGGTGTCATTCCCGGCGGCTACATTGGCGTTGACGTCTTCTTTGTCATCTCCGGCTATCTCATCTCCTCAATCCTTTTTGCCGAATTGAACGAAAATCGTTTCTCGATCGTGTCGTTCTATGAGCGACGCGTTAGACGCATCTTCCCCGCTCTTAGCGTATGCTTGGCGGCTGTCCTGGCATATGGCTTCATTTGCTTGACGCCCGCTGAGCTCGCGCAACTTGGCAAGCATGTATTCCTCGGCGCCGGATTCCTTTCCAATATCGGCTTGTGGCTCGAGAGCGGATACTTCGATGCTGCGGCGACGTCGAAACCATTGCTGCATCTTTGGTCGCTAGGCATTGAAGAGCAATTCTATCTCGTCTGGCCCGCGTTCTTGTGGCTGGCCTTCAGATGGAAGGTCAATTTCAGCCGCGCACTTCTGGCGTTATTTGCGATTTCTTTCGCCATCAACGTCGTTCTGTCGGCGGCGAGCCAGGCTGATGCTTTCTATTTGCCTGTATCGAGGTTTTGGGAGCTGATGGCGGGCGCGGCGCTTGCATGGCTCGGACCGATCGCTCTCCCGCGCGCCGCAAGGTCGTCGGCGTCAATTGCCGGATTTGCTGCGCTTTGCTTCTCAATTGTGATGTTCACGCAGGGCATCGCCTTCCCGGGCTGGTATGCGCTCCTGCCCGTAGCAGGAGCCGCGGCACTAATCTTGGCCGGCCCCGACGCCCCATTGAACCGAAAGGTGTTGGCGCATCACGCAGCTGTTGGAATCGGACTGATCAGCTATCCACTTTATCTTTGGCACTGGCCTCTGATTTCCTACGCCTACATTCTCCGCCTTGGGAAACCGCCTACACCTCTGCTCGGGCTGGCGCTGCTTGCGGTCAGTTTTTTGTTGGCTTGGATGACATATCGATTTGTCGAGCAGCCGGTTCGGTTTGGGGTTCGGCGACATCAGCGCACGTGGATTGCCGCTATCTGCTTGGCAGCGATCGGAGCCAGCGGCTTAATCGCCTGGGCTGCCGGCGGTTTCCCTGACCGTTTCTCGGCGTTTCCCGAAGTAGACATCCGAAAAATCGGCAGCGCCAAGCTGGATGCAGAATTTAATCCGACGACAGGGATGGACGTTATTGACACCGGGTGGGTCAAGATCGCGCATCTCGGTCATGGAGATAAGAAGGTCGCCCTTGCTGGTGACAGCCTGATCTTCCACTTCGGCCCGCGTTTTCAAGAGCTATCCGATGAACAACGCCTGCACGCGAACACGTTCTTCGTAGTCGGTCCTAGGTGTCCGCCAGTTCCCGCCGTTGCACAGCAGGATAAGTTCGCTCGGTGCGCATCGCTGACCGACGATTTGATGGCTTTGGTAAAGAGGGAGACGGTGCAGACCGTTGTATTAGGAGGCGCATGGAGCGGCTACAGCGAGCCAGGAATGTCGGTGCATCGGAACGGTAAGGACCTTCCTCTGGCTTCCCCAGCCGGCAAGGATGCCTTTTTCGATAACCTCGAGGACTATATCAGGGCGCTGCAGTCCGCCGGCGCGCATGTCTACTTGGTGCTCGGCCTGCCGATACATCAGCGCTTTGATCCCGGAAAGATGGCGACCCGGAGTTTCGCCGGCATTCATTTCTCACCGGAGGTCGGTAGATCAGTTCCGATAGCAGAGCTCCGATCGAGCCAGGTAAGTTCGGACGAGCATCTGCGCAGGATCAGTGAGCGGACCGGAGCTGGTATCCTCGATGCCTTCCCAGACATCTGCGGCACAAGTGAGGGATGCTCGCCGTTTTTTGGAGATCGCGAACCCAAGTTCTCAGATTTCACGCACCTGAGGCCGATCTTCGTCCGCCAGCATCTCCGATTTCTTGATTCTCTGTTGGAGTGAGCGCTAGAGCATTTTCCACATGATGTGGATCATCTGGTGTATCCAGCATGCCTAAAGTAGTTGGCACACATCTGCGGCGCAAACGACTTGACGAGTTTGCCGATGAGTTTGAGCAGGGCTTGGACCGTGCGGGTGGCGCCTTTGCGCAGCGCAGCTTTCAACCGGGAGAAGGCCTGTTCGATTGGATTGAGGTCGGGCGAGTAGGCCGGCAGATAACGCACGCGGGCGCCGACAGCCTCCATCGCCTCGCGGACACCGGCGATCTTGTGAGTGCGCAAGTTGTCCATGAAGACGATGTCGCCCTTGCGCAAGGTCGGCGCCAGGACTTGCTCGACATAAGCCAGGAACGAGGGCCCATCCATTGCACCGTCGATGACATAGGGCGCCGTGAGGCCATCGATGCGCAGCGCGGCGACAAGCGTCAGCGTCTTCCAGTGACCATGGGGCACGCCAGAGACGAGGCGCTCACCGCGAGGAGAGCGCCCATAGTGCCGGACCATCTTCGTCGTGACCGCAGTCTCGTCGATAAAGATGAGGCGCGGTGCACGCAGCTTGGGCTGCTCGGCTTTCAGCGCGGCACGCTCGGCAGCGACGTCAGGTCGATCCTGCTCGGCGGCGTGCAGTGTTTTTTTTGAAGGTGATGCTGTGACGGTCGAAGAAACGCCAGATCGAACCGATGCCGGCCTTTTGCTTTCTCTGAGAGCGCAGACGCGCGCGGATCTCCTCGAGCGTCAGGTCCGGCTCCGCGGCGATCAGCTCGATCAGCCACTGCTTGTGCTGCTCCAACGGCGAGCGGCTGTGCCCGGTGCCGGGCTTGGCCTCAACGTTTCCGGTCTTCCTCCAACGATCCATCCATCGGATCGTAGTCGAAGCGCCGAGATTGAGAATGCGCGCAGCCTCACGTGCGCTTTCGCCGGACTCAACAAGCTCAACCGCACGCACCCTGAGGTCCTTGGAGTATCCCTTCGCCATCGCATGCCCCGCATGTTGTCGCGGGCAACACCGAATCTGATTTGCGTGCCCGTGGGAATCCCCTTTGACTGTTCCGATTCACCTCAACTGGAAACCGCTCTAGGTGGTGTGGACTCTAAGGATTCCCTTTTAGGCGCAAATCAGATTCAAGGCTGCTTTTGGGGAGGCCGCCTTGGGTGTGATGGACCGCTTGGTATTGAGCGACGCGACATGGGAGCGGATGGCGCCGCTGATCATCGGCCGGCCTGACCAGAAGGGTTCGACCGGACGGGACAACCGGATGTTTGTGGAGGGCGTACTTTGGATCGTGCGCACTGGCTCTCCCTGGCGTGATCTTCCGGAGGTGTTTGGAGACTGGAACAGCGTGTTTCGGCGCTTCAGTCGATGGAGCATCAAGGGGGTCTGGTGGCGCATATTCGAAGCGATGTCCGGTGATCCGGACTTCGAGTATCTGATCGTCGACTCCACCATCGTCCGGGCGCACCAGCACGCCGCTGGGGCGAAAAAAGGGGGTCTGAAGATCAGGCGATCGGTCGCTCGCGCGGTGGCCTGAGCACCAAGATACATATGGCCGTTCGCGGCCTGGGATGTCCCGTACGGTTCAAGCTCACCGCAGGTCAGAAGAGCGACGTACCGCAAGCCGCCGAATTGATCGAGGGATTACCTGCCCAGGTCGTCATGGCGGATACGGCTTATGACGCCGATCACTTGCGCCAGGCGATCGCTGCCAAAGGCGCGCTCGCCGTCATCCCCAACAACCCGTCACGTGCGCTCAAATATCCGCTGGACAAGCATCTCTATGCCCAGCGTCATCTCGTCGAATGCTGCTTCTCAAAACTCAAGCAGTTCCGCCGCGTCGCAACCCGCTTCGAAAAGACCGCCCGAAATTACCTGGCCGTCGTTACTCTCGCAGCCATCGTCTTATGGATGCGATAAATGTCCACACCACCTAGTCCGTGCTGCATGTCAATGCGATGGTTTCACGCTTAGCTGCGCCGCCGCTTCTAGCGCGGCGCCAAGTGTGGAGTCAGCCAGACCGATCGCCGACTCTACGACCTAAACCATGCCGCTCAACGTGCAGGTTTCGTCGAACTTCGGGTTCAACAGTCACGGTTCAGCTAGGCGGCCCAAGGGGTAGATTGTAAACTTTTCGCCAAGATTGTGAACTTTTACCGAGTATACTAATCTGTTAAAGTATTGGATTTGCTGGAATTTTTGGTGAGCGCGGAGGGACTCGAACCCTCGACCCCATGATTAAAAGTTATGGTTTTCAGCATTTCATTGGATTTCACTTCCCTTCATTTCCTTTCATAGTCGATTGAAATGCTTGCTATTTTGACGATTTAGTGCTATCAGCTCCTTTCATCGGGTCACACGCTATTTCAGATTCTTGTGGCCCCGGAGTGGCCCATGCCCGCCAAGCAGCACCGGAAAGAATTGACCGTCACCATGATCGGGAAGCTGAAGGCACCCGTGGCTCAGCCGGGGGCGAAGCACGCGCCACGGCTTTGGGTCGCGGACTCGATCGTGCCTGGCTTTGGTGTCCGGGTGAGCGATAAAGGGACGAAAACCTTCGTTCTCAGGACCCGATATCCTGGCGAGGCAAGCGCCAGCCGGCGCGAGATCGGCAAAGTCGGAGAAATTGAACTCACCGTTGCGCGAGAGAAGGCGCGCCGATGGCTGGGGTTGATCGCCGATGGCAAGGATCCGGCCCGGGTGGAGGAAGAGCAGCGCGACGCCCAGATCGAAAGGGACGCCCGCACGATCGACGCTGTTCTAGATGCTTTCGTAAAGCGTCACGCCAGCAAACTCCGGAGTGCTGATCAGGTTACGCACGCCTTCGATACATACGTTCGACCAAAATTGGGCTCCAAGTCCATCTATGACGTCAAGCGCAGCGAAATCGTCACAATGCTGGATGACGTCGAGGATGAGGCCGGCCCGGTCATGGCGGATCGAGTATTGGCTCACGTCCGGAAGGCCTTCAATTGGCAGGCGGCGCGCGACGATGAATTCAATTCGCCAATCGTCCGCGGCATGGCTCGGACCAAGCCAAAAGAGCGGCAGCGCAAGCGGACGCTGACCGACGATGAGATCCGCGACGTGTGGGCGGCGCTCGACACCACTCCCGACCTGCCTGCATGTTATCCGCGCTTCGTCAGATCGTTGTTGCTGTGTGCCACGCGTCGCAACGAGTCCGCTTACATGCACTCAGCCGAGTTTGAGGGCGACAACTGGACCATCCCCGGCAAGCGCTACAAGAATAAACTCGACCATGTGATTCCGTTGACTGCTGCGGCAAAGGTGTTGATCGGCGACAAGCCCGAGGGTTTGAAAGGCAATTCGTGGTTCATCTTCTCGACCACTGGCGGCAAAAAGGGATTCAGCGGTTTCTCTAAAGCCAAGCGCACACTGGATGCGCAGATCGCCAAAGCCCGCAAGGCAGAGGGCAGGGAAGCGATGCCGGGTTGGACGTTGCATGACCTTAGACGAACCGCCCGCAGCCTCATGAGCCGCGCCAAGGTGCCGGCGGATCACGCAGAGCGTTGCTTGGGGCACGTCATCGGAGGTGTGCGTGAGACCTACGACCGATACGAATATCTGGACGAGAAGCGCGTGGCATTTGAAGAGATCGCCGGATTGGTCGAACTGATTTTGAAGCCGCCATCGAGCAACGTGATCTCGTTTCAAGCGCCATAACAGGGGCGGTTAATTTCTATTAACCCGCACGGCGTTGATTTTCGCTGAAATCTGATGTATGGTTCTGCATGTCTAGACTTTGAGTAGCTATTTAAGTCGCGACCGAGATGGTTGCGAGAGACCGGGATGGTCTCATAGCGAGGGAAAGTCGAACGGTCCGGGATGGGCTGGGATGAGCGCAACAAAGCGCCCGCCCGGCCATTTATTTTGCCCGCCGGCGGCGCCACCAGAGGCCGCCCATGTCACAGACACTGATTTCTTACGAAAGCCTGGCTGCAAAGGGCATCGCCGCGTCAAAGGTCACGCTTTGGCGATGGGAGCGCGCACGACAGTTCCCCAAGCGTGTAACGATCTCCCACCAGAAAGTCGCTTGGCTCGAAAGCGAAGTGGACGCCTGGCTGCAGGCCCGCATCGCCGCGCGTAGACAGCCGGTAGCAGCGTGAGAGGAATCCAAATGACCACCGTCAGAAAACCCCCGACACCACTTTCCGAGTCGAACGGCACGTTCGGCCATCAGGTCGAAACGCCGCGTGCGCGATCGACGTCAGTCGGCACGTTCGGCCATCAGGTCGAGCAACCGGCCATACCGATGACCAACACGGTCAACGGCGTAACCCACATTGTGTCGCCCGGCGCAAACGAACCGAAGTAGGCAGCATGTCCAAGTTCTTCATCGACTACCTCAATAAGGGACTGGATACGACCCGTCCCACGCAAAAGCGTGTGCACGGGATTATGCAAGTTCAGCTTGGCATCAAAAGCAGCGCCAAAGAAAAGGCGGCTGCTGCCGAGCAGCGCCCGGACTGGGCGCATCTGAACGAAACGGGACGCAAGGCCGCGCGACGCGACGAAATCTCGGATTTCGTGAAGAGTAACGCGCAAGCTCGTCTCTCGCTGAAAAAGCTTCGTACCGAGATCAAGTCTTTGCTGCCGAAGATGCCGGGTCGTGAAAAAGACGACTTGGCCGGCGTTCTTCAGGATCAGGAATATCGGAGCTATGTGCGCGGCTTGCCGCAGGAACAGCGTGACCGTGTGCAGCGCCTGCACCCGGACATCGCGGCCGCGGTCGCCAGGGCGCCGGCTGAACTGAGTGGAGTATCTCAGAGCCTGCATGATGAACTGGTCGGCGACATTCTAAGAACCACGCACGGCGCGGAATTGGCAAAAGTCGCAGCCGATCTGGAGGCGATCGGTTGGGCCGAAGAGTTGGTGCGCGAAGCGGACAAGGAAATTCGAAGCGCGGCGGAAGTCGCGCATGAGACCGACTTCCGGATGTGGGCGAAACCGTTGGTGGATCCCATCCTCGCTGAGGAAAGGGCGGACTTCGACGCGGTGTTCAGTCGCGCGACGTCGGACGACCTAAATCTGCGCAATATCGTCTCGCATCTCTCGAACGAAAGCTAACGGCGGCTATAGCCGGTGGCCGCTGCATGGCGCGGGCGGGATGATTGACCCGCAATTGTCCCGCCGGCTGCCATCCCATCTAAGGAGAAGACCTTGACGGATCTTGCGCAACTCGGCATCGAACTGACGTCCAACGGCATCGACCAGACGAACCAAAAGCTCGATCAGTTCGTCGGCAAGGCCAAATCTGCCGGCACTGCCGCGGACGATTTCGAGTCGAAGGCGAACAAGGCATTCACGTCCGCGGGAAGCTCGTCGACCACGAATGCCGATCGGGTCAATTCCGCCTTCCGTTCGATGGCGACCGGTATCTCCAATGCGAACAGCACGGTTGCGAACAGCGGCGGTGTGGTTAGTTCGATGGGCGCGCAAATCAACGCAGCGTTGGCGCGCAGCACGGTTTCCTTCGACGCCTTCCGTCAGGGTGTCGCAAAGGCCAACACAGAAGTAGGTACCGCGACGAAAGCCGTAGGCCTGGCTGGTCATGAGGTGGTGAACCTTGGCCGGCAAGTCACGGACGTCGGTGTATCCCTCCTGTCCGGCCAAAGCCCATTCATCGTGGCAGTTCAGCAAGGTGCACAAATCGGCGACATCTTCGCCACGACCAAGGGTACGGTTGCCGGCTTCTTCGATCAGGTGGTGACGGGCGCAGCACGTATTTTGACGCCCATGCGCCTGGCCGTCGGAGGGGTTGCCGGGCTGGCGGCCGGCGCAGCATATCTTGGCTACAACTGGTCGGAGTCCGAGGCGCAAATGAACCGCGCCGTGATCGGCATCGGCGCCGCCACCGGCTCTAGCGCAGCCGATCTGAACAGCTTTGCCAAGGCCAACGCATCCGCTACCGGCCTCACCATCGGCGAAGCGCGGAACCTTGCCATCGAGCTGACCAAGACCGGTGACATCTCCGTAAAAAGCCTCAAGGGCGTGGGCGATGCTGTCCACGGCTACGCGATATTGACCGGCAAGGATGCCACGGAAGCGACGAAAGACTTCGCTGCGGCGTTGGGCGGCAATCTGGTGGCGGGGGCTGAGAAGCTCAACCAGACCTACATGGCGATCAACGCCAACACGCTGGGATACATCCAGACGCTCGAACTGCAGGGCGATCGTTCCGCCGCCATTCAGGTCATCATCGATGCCATCGCTCCCGCGAACAAGCGGGCCGAAGACAGCGTTTCCTCGCTGAGCAAGGCCTACCAAGTACTGGCCGGCGTGATGTCGGCCATCAAGAATGGCCCTGGCATTGGTGCCGAGCCCGGCAACCCGAACGTCAGCCAGTTCACCCAGCAGCGAAACACCGCCGCGGACCTTCTCGGTCCCTCCGGTTCGTTGGACAATTTCGGCGGTCCCGACGGGCTCGCCGGATTTGCCCAGGTCGGGCAGCAGTTGGACGAGCTTCAGAAAAAGCTCGACAGCTTCAATACCGGCCCGACCCAAGAACAGTTGAATAAGCTTTCGGTCGAGAGCAAGGCTGTGACCGAGTCGATCATTCCGCAAATTGCGCAGATCGACAATCTGCAACGCGCGCTCGCCAAGCTTCAGGAAGCGAAGGCGAACGGCGTCGCGGCGCCCGGCACCGACGAGGCGATCGTCGCTGCTCAGAACCAAATAGCTGCTCTGCAAGCATCTCAAGCGCAAGCCGACATTTACAACACGCGCATCAAACAGATCAGCGCGTCGTGGGGTGACGTTGATCAAGCCACGGCGCTCGCGCTGCAGTCGGCACAAAACCAACTACCAGTCTACCAAGCGGTCGGTGGCGCCGCCAAAATGGCAGCGCAGGCTACAGCCGACTACGCCAACTACATGGTCCAGGGCAAGACCGCGACGGAGGCCGCAGCCCTGGCAGCGAGCAACCTGGCAGCGCGTCAGGCCCAAGTGAATTCCAGTGCGCAGGAAACGCTTGCGTCTCTGCGGGATCAGTACGCGGTTGCATCCGCCAGGACTCCTCTGCAAGCGATTCAGGCACAGGCACAGGCCACGTTCAATGGCTTGATCCGGCAAGGCGTGGACAATGAGACGGCGCTGGCTACTGCTCAGCAACAGGCAGCCAACGCGCAGGCCCAACAGAACGTTGCTCAAGAGATTGCGGATCAGCAGCGGATCAATGCGCTAGAGCAGATCTACCAGCAAAATCAGAAGCCCGTCGAAGCATCGCAGGACCAGCTTGCCTTGCTGAAAGCCGCCAACAAGGCGGACGAGTCTAGCGTCGAAAATCGAGCCGAAAGGAAAAGCGACGATGTCCGCCGTCATCTGGCTAAAGCAGCGTGACGCATGCCATCTGTTGGTGGACGCGACCGGCTATCTCGAAGACGGCGAGATTGTCTGGATCGGTGACAAGTGTGAGATGTTACCCGATCTGCATTGTGCAGTCTCGTGCTTGGGTGCAGCGGGCTTGGGCGACGTTGTGATTGAAGCACTCTGCGAAACCTTTTCGTCATTTGACGAGATTGTCGAGGGCGGCCCGACGGTCCCCGGACCCGTCTCTGAACTTCGCGGCAAGCCAGATATTCCCCTTGAATCCTTAATGAGAGAGATTTTCGAGACGTATTGCAGCAACGTCACTGGACCAGGGCGACGTGTCTGCGAGGCATGGCTGATTGGCTGGTCACATCAACGCAACCGCGCTGAAGGCTACTCGATCTGGCTGGAGAACTTCGACGAGTGGGAAAAGCGCGATGGAGGAAACCCAGGGAGCTGTCCGCCGTTCCGGCTGGTTTCGAACAGCTGGCCGATGAACTTAGCGTGCAGTCCGACGCCGACAAAGCAACAGTTCGACGAGGCGCACTTTGCACCTTGGGATACAGAAAGCCTGATACCGGAGATCGATCTGTTGCAGTTCATGGAACTACAGCGTCGGAAGCCATTTGGCGACAGTTATCCTCCAAGATACGTGGTCGGCGGTTACGCGTTGCTCACTACCGTCGATCGCCGCGGCGTCACGCAGCGGAGGATTCACACCTGGCCAGAAGACACAGTCGGAGGAATGATAACGCCGCTTCCGATCGATTGGGCAAGGTGGCGAGCGGAGCGTGAGGCGCCCTTGCAGAATACCATCATCAAGATGCCACCACCATTGAACAGGTCGCAGCGTCGGCGGCTCAACGCAACGGGCGGACGAAAATGAGCACAGCAACCCAACTCGAAGAGATCGTCTAGTGCGGACCTATTCGTTTGATTTCCGCAACGCACGACCCGCCTTCCTGTTCACGATCACACGAACCGATGGCGTAGTCATTCGCGTGACGAGTTACGTTCGTCCGATCACCATTGCGGGGGTCACCTGGCAGCCGGGTGGTCTGCTTCAGGTCGGCGACAACACCGAGACGAACAGTGGCGATCCGCCCACCATGTCGTTCAAGGTCGTCATGCGTGACGATGGCTTGTTCACCAAGCTGGACATCGCGAACAGAAAATTCGATGGAGCCTATGCGTTGGTTGAGGTCACGAACGCCAAGAACCCGACCACTAAGGATTACGAATTCGACGGGCTGCTGAAGGGTGACGTTTCCTTCGACCGATACGGCAATGCCGAATTCGAGATTCTCAACAAGTTCGCGCTCCAAAGAGATGTTTTCGTTCGAAAGTACAGCATCCAAGACGACGTTGATTTCGGCGATCCGCGTCGTTCAAAAGTCGCGACATTCCCCACCGTTGATGTGACGAGCCAGGATCTGTCCGACGTGGCGCGCAGCGCGACGTTGACCGTCGGCGATCGTCGCCGCTTCCGTTACGGCTCCGCCGGCAATCCGAGCGACTATCACAACGTCTATTGGGAAGTTACCGCCGTATCGGGACCGACTGGCGCCGCTGCACCGGTGTCTCCGAGCGACACAATAGACGCTTCTGTGACAGACGGAGGGGTGACGTTCACGGTACGCAACGCATGGGCGCGGGCGTTTCAGGTCGCTTCGATTGTTGACGAGCGGCACATTACGATCGCCGTGACCGAACCGCGCGCCGGCGGTGACACGAGTTGGTTTGCACCTGGCTTGCTGGTCATGCGCTCCGGGCATTGCACCAACCGCGCCTCCGATATCGATGCGTGGGATGGCACCAGTCAGATTGAGATAGTCGTGCCGTTCGGCCATCTGCTTCAAGTCGGAGATTGGGGTGAAATCGCCCCTGACTTATGACCAGACCCTTGATATGGCGGTCGCCAAATACGGCAACGCCAACAATTACCGCGGTTTTCCGCATCTGACCGGGGCGCGAGTTGCCACCTCAACCTTCGTCCCAGGAACGACCGTCGACACGCCGGACGGTGGCTTTGGCACCGGTCCCGGTGATGGCAGTCCCGGTGACGGTGGCGGCAGCCCTGGTGGATATGAAACGCAGGCCGTCGAATTCCTTGCGGGGAGCGATTGATGATCGAACAAGATAATGAGGACCGATATCGCCGTCACGTGCGGACAGCAGCCCATCACGCCGAGCTTCTGTCCCTCGACGACAAGCACAAGCTCGGGCTTGAGTTCATCGCACAAGGGCTTCAACTGGTCTTCGTCGGGTTTCACTACGACGTTATGCGCTGGTGCGCGCCGTTCCTCGTCGAAATCACAGCGGAATCGCTCAAGCAAGGTTTGGGATTAAAGGACGGCACGAATGTCTGAGCAGAGCGACGAATTTGGAACAGTCAAATTCTTTAAGCCAGAGCTTGGTTACGGCTTCATCTTGCCGGATCACGGTGACAGGGACATCTACTTGCACAGGAAGCAGATTGCGAACGGTGCAATGATGGAGAGGGGGTGTCGGGTGAAGTACGAACTGAAAAAGGATGTCGCCCGAGGCAGCCTTTGGGCCAAGAACGTGAGGCTGGCTGTTTAACGCAGCATCCGATCAAGCGGATTTGTCGGCCTGTCGTCAGGCAGATCGGTGAACGCAGCGTCGAGCCGCAGCCGGTCCCAGATCGCCCGCCCATCGATGCGCTTCGGCCTTGGCATACGACCATCCGCAACCATCTGATCGAACTTGGTGACACCCACTCCGACGTAACGTGCGGCTTCATCGCGCGACATGCCGCGGGGCGGGTAGGCGATTGGGTCGGGGCGGACTTCAGCGATATTTCTCGCAGGTTGGTTCATCAGGCTTCTGTTTGCATAGTTGTGCAATCCGTTCCTTGAGTTCGCTCAGCTTCGCAATTCGACAGGACTGCACAATATCGTCCGCTTCGTCCGAATTGCTGGCAATCTTCAAAGACTTCGAACTCTGCTCGTAAATGAATACGGCCTTGCCAGTATACCCGCCGAAACCATTCTTTGCGTTCAAAAGGCCGCAAACCACCTTGTTTCCAGCATCACGTCCGATAGCCACCTCGTCGGAATATTGCGCTGAAGTGGGATCCCTAAGCCTAGACTCTATTGCTGCACGCGCCTCGTCGATGACCGAGCGCCCGGTGTGCCCCCGCCATCCCTTAATAATCCAGAGACCTGCAACCCCGTTGACCAGAAGAAGCCCAAGCACCGCAATGACGAAAATCGGTCTACTCATGAAACACCGACCAAAAATGCTTGAAATATGCCGCCTAAGCTAGCGCAACCTATAGGAGCGCGCAACCCGAGCGCCAATGTAAAATGTCTACAAAACAAGGGGTTTTGACGGTTGTGGTACGCTTGACGGATGAGCGATTCGAGCCGTATCGACCGGACTGACGAGACCTTCCGCACATCGCGCCTTATGACCGGCGCCCAGGCGGCCGCCTATCTGGGCATCACCACCGTGACGCTTGCGAAATGGGTGGCCGCCGGCATCGTGCCGCCGCCGCTACCGGGAACACGGCGATGGGATCGCAAAGCGATCGACCTTGCGCTGGACAAGGCGTCGGGGATCGCTGTGCCACCTTCGATCACGTCTGAAGAAGACGAGTATACCAAGTGGAAACAGGGCTATGAGGCACGCAACAGTGCTGCTGAGCAAGAATGGCTGCGAAACTATGAGGCACGAAAGGCGGCCCGCAAGCCGCCTCGCACGTGACGTTCCGAGCCTTATTGCGGCTCGGGCAGCTTGACGCCGTGCTCTTTGGCGAGGGCTTCGAAGGCGAGGCGCAAACGCTCCAACGTCTTCTGCGCGTCGACCACATCTTGAGCCATGGCCATGATTGCATGTGTCGTGAATTCTTCCTTGGTCGTCACCCGAGTTCCTCCTGCCGCTGGAATTAACGATAAATCAACATACCAAGTGCATAGATATTTTCAATAGTAATTTGTACCGTTAAAATACGGCATGACCAAAATGGCGACATCCGGTGATCTTGCAAAAAGGCTATCTGAGCTGCTCGGCGCGCCGTTTTCGACCGTCGACCTGTACGGGCGCCATTTGCGCGCGGCAGACCTGTTGAGCACCAAGGGTCACGGCCGCGGCGCCGCCGAAATGACGGCCCGTGATGCGGCTACCTGGCTAACCTCCCTTGTAGTGGACCACGAGCGGGGAGGCGATTTCATCCGCGAAGTTAAGCGCGCGCTCGACCTTCCGATGCACGAATTTCTGATCAATCCGACGGGATACGCGGACGATCTGGCACACAGGACTGCGAAAACAGCCGGCCACGGGCTCGCGCTGTTCATCGGCGATATGTTGGTGCCGCGAATTCGAGAACGCCTGGAGCGAGGCGACGACATCGTTACCGCAAACTTCGATGCCGACGGCGTGTTCGTCAGCTTGTCGATCCTTGAATCCGCGCAAGGGGAGGTCTCAAGATTCATCGATACGACCTACCAGCGCGGTGAACGAAAGCGGCGCGACGTCGAACGGCTGACCGTCGTCAACGGGCGCGTCTTGCTGGAAATCGCGAAATTGCTGGAAGCGCCAGCGTAACGAAACGGCCCGACTCGTTGGCGCGAGTCAGGCCGGAATGTCTCGTCAGAACAGCTTGGCGGCGTTCTCCGTAGCACATTTCGGCGGATTTTCAAGCGTCATCGCGTCGGGCTCCATTGTGAGGAGTACCGTCTGTGCTTGCGAACTATCTGCCTCATACCGCCGATATCGATGGTCGATGGCTGATTTTTTACGACCGCGATTTTGCCCTTGGGCGTGTCGAGTTGCACGAAGATCAAGAGCCCGATGAGACGATTTGGCCTGACGGCGGGGCACCTATCCTTGTAAGGCGACCGGGAACGGAGAATGCTGTCGAGCTTTTTCCCGACGATTGGGAAGGCGGCGAGCGCATGTTCGTCCGGTTGAAGCCCGAGACACTGCGGATCTTCGAACGCGGTGTCATGCCCGATCGCGGATCCGAACATCTCTGGTTCGATCGAGAAGAGAACCTTCAGTTCATCTTAGACGACCTTCCGGCGCTCAAAATGGAAGCCGAGCGCCGAGCTTATGTCGATGCTGTCGCACGGTGGAATCGACATCCCGCACAGGAGGACGACAATCAGGAGCTACCGCCATTCCCGATCTTCGAGCCTGCACGCGTCGAATATGACGCCTGGCGGGCGGCGCTTGCGGACAGGCGCGAATGGCCCGTCGTTGAGAAGTTGGCGACAGCGTATTGGAGCAAAACCCCCGTGACCGAGCCCGAAAAGAAATGCACCGACGAAGTTCGCCGACAGGAACTGTTTGGGCCGCCGGCAAATGCCTTGGTCGGCCAAACATCGCTGACCATAGCCGGCCTAGCTGCGCGACCGATCGATGATTTCAACGAAGGGTGGCATTCAGTGGAGCGATGGCCGGACGAGGCACCCCAACTACCGGCGAAGGTCGAGGAAAGTTATCCGGCAATTTTCCATCAACTCAATTCTGCCATTCGGCGCATTGTGACTATGGCGCAGAAACCGCGGACCTTTCGCGCCGACCGGGTGGCTCACATCCTCGCCATACTGGCGCAAGTGCACGGGGACACCAACAAAGAACTCATCGATGTGATTCGTGAGAACCAGTGCGCGCTTCCGGATAGCGCCCTGGTTAGGGCTCACAAGCACTTCGAAGAAAAGATCGTATGGGAAGTGCAGGATAAAAATCGCGGCTCCTATTTCGTTGCCAGTGGCAGCAAGCCTGACCCTGTCAGCTTCGATAATGTTCGCGTGTTTCTTCATTTGCGCGGTGTTGATCTCCGGTTCGATGAGTTCACGAACTCGATCGAGGCCAGCGAAAGTCCCGGCTGGGAACGATGGCGGAAGGCAGGCGAGGAGTATCGCAAGGCTCTCTGGCTCGACACGCACACCAGCGCCCACAACTTCAATTGCTCGTGGGACTTCTTCAGGGCGAGCGTGGACCGCATCGCACGCGAAGAAAGCTACGACTCGTTGCGCGATACTATCGACGCGTTGAAGTGGGATGGCGTCAAACGGCTCGACAACTGGCTGTCGAAGGCTGTCGGTTGTTCGGACGACGCCTACCACCGCGCCGTCGGCGCGAACCTCATCGGCGGACTGGTCAAGCGGGCGCGCGAACCCGGCGCGAAGCACGATGAAACTGTGATTTTCATATCGGAAGAGGGCCGGGCCAAGTCCACCCTGTGCAAGGCTCTCGCACTGCGACCGGAATGGTTCATCGACTCGGTAGAGCTGGGCGGCCGCCCGCAAGACGTCATTCCACAGCTCAAGGGCAAGCAGATAATCGAGTTGGCGGAACTCGCTGGCATGTCGAAAACCGAGACGACCCGGCTCAAAGCGTTCATGTCGCGGGAAAACGACAACGCGACCTTGAAGTGGAAGGAAGAGGCGAGTGACCACCTGCGCCGGCATATCTTCATCGCGACAACCAATGAGGACACGCCCTTGCTGTCGCAGACCGGCAATCGCCGATGGCTGCCGGTGCATGTCGCGGACAAGATCGACATTGAATGGGTGCGTGAGAACGTCGGACAGCTCTACGCGGAAGCTGCTGAATGGCATGCGGCGGGTGAGGATTTCAGGATCCCGGAAGCGCTTTGGGCAATTGCCGGAAAGCATCAGGACGCAGCGCGGGAGCGCACTGGCGCCGAGGACGTGCTAGCGTTCACGTTCGGCGACGTCAGGGACTGCTACGTGACCGCGGCCGATGTTCAGAGGTTCGCGTCGGAGCGCAGATTGCCGCTGAAGGACGTCCGCGCGGCATTCAAGGGACTCGGGTTCGTCACCGTTGCGCATCGCGAAGGCGACGACGTTCGAAAGGTTTGGCGGCGTGGCGGTCCTGCGGCGGTTCGCTTTAAGGCAGAGACGTTCGTCAATCGACCGTGTGAACTGGTGGTGGATAGATTTGTAACCGGCGCCGACATGGCTGCGGTTACAGCGCTTGCGCCGTGTCCCGTTGACTTGCCGCCGATGCCGAGCCCGCGCGGCTGAGTGTAACCGTTGCTGTAACCGTCGCCCATCTGGCGGTTACAAGGATTCTCTAACGATCTCAGCGTTCTGCAAGACTGTAACCGTTGTAACTGTAATATCTTCTAATCGGAGAAGAGGAATAGGGAATATGGGCTTGTGTATGGTCCCTAGGTCCCGTGGGAAAACAGCGGTTACGCGGTAACACGGTTACATGCATTGGAAATGGTCGACATGATTATCAATCCGCGCCGGTTCGTCGGCCTTGTCGCAGCCAGGTTTCCTTTGGTCTTGTGATAATTGATCATGGGGTCGCATTTGCAATGGCTTGGGTTTGCTTGCGTTTCTGAGTTTTAGCGGAAGATTCACTTTCGTGGGCCACCTTGGGGCCATATGACGCAATTCGCGTCGGATTTTCGCAGATGAAAACGGGACCTAAATGCACCGTCTGCGCTCATGATGAGCGTTGGCGGATAGAACTGTTGCGTGCAGGTGGCGCTTCGCTCGACAGCTTGGCTGCCAAGTTCGGCTTGTCGAAGGACGCGATTGGACGCCACTGGCACAACCACGTCAGCGACGAAATCAAAGCGTCCTATCTGGTCGGGCCAGCGCAGCTCGCCGACCTGGCCGCGAAAGCAGCGGACGAAGGCGCCTCCGTGCTCGATCACTTCCGAGCGGTCCGCACCATGCTCATGAGCCAGCTTGCGGCTACCACCGAAGCCGGCGACGCACGTGGCGCAGCCATCGTGGCCGGCCAACTCGTCAGTGTGCTGGAGAAGATCGGGAAGGTAACCGGCGAGATTGCCACGATCGCGCAGGGCACCATCAACATTCAGAACAACGTGGCGATCGTGAACAGCCCGCAGTTCGCCAGGGTGCAGGCGGCCATCCTGCGTGCCTTGGCGCCCCATAGCGCGGCGCGCGCGGCCGTGGTGGAGGCATTGCGCGAGTTGGACGCGGAGACAGTGACCGATGCCGCAGGGTCGGGCAGGGCGCCCATTGTGATCGACGCCGTGCCGCTACTGCCCCCGTGTCCCGTATCGCTCCCGGAGACCGCCCCATGACCAGTATCGCCGCGGCGCTCGCGAATACCCTGGCCGACGGCGGATGGCGCGCCAAGGCTCGACCAAGCCAGCTTCCTCCCGACGGCGACTGGCTCGGCTGGCTCGCAATGGCGGGCCGTGGGTGGGGCAAGACGTTCACCGGCTCTGGGTGGGTGAACGAATTGGTCGAGACCGGTACCGCCGGCCGGATCGCCCTGGTCGCGCCCACGGCCGCCGACGCTCGCGACACGATGGTGGAGGGACAGAGCGGCTTGCTGCGGATGGCGCCGCCGTGGAATAGGCCAATCTATGAGCCGTCCAAGCGCCGCCTGACGTGGCCTAATGGCGCCATCGCGACCACGTTCTCCAGCGAAGAAGCCGACCGCCTGCGCGGTCCGGAGCATGATGCCGCCTGGGCGGATGAATTGGCGGCTTGGACGGATCCACAAGCGACTTGGGATATGCTGATGTTCGGGCTTCGGCTCGGTAGGCACCCGCGCTGGCTTGCGACCACAACGCCGCGGCCGATCAAACTGCTCAAAGAGCTATTGGCTCGCGAGGGTAGGGACGTCGTGGTCACCCGCGGGTCCACCTTCGAGAACGAGGCGAATTTGGCGGCTACCTTCCTGGCCGCGGTGCGCCAGCGTTACGAGGGAACGCGGCTCGGCCGCCAGGAATTGAACGCCGAGTTGCTGAGCGACATGCCTGGCGCGCTTTGGCAACTTGACTGGCTCGATCGTGATCGCGTCTCTGTGGCGCCCAAGGAATTGCGGCGTATCGTCGTGGCGATCGATCCGGCTGTCTCGAATAACGAAGGCTCGGACGAAACCGGCATCATTGTTGCCGGCGTCACACGGGACGACCACGTTTACGTGCTGGAGGATTTGTCCGGCCGGTACGCACCCCACGAATGGGCTGCAAAGGCGATCGATGCCTATCGCCGCCAAAAGGCGGACCGCATCCTGGCCGAAGTGAACAACGGCGGCGCGATGGTTGAGGCGACAATCCGTGCGATCGACTCGCGAGTGAGCTTCAAGGCCGTGCATGCGAGCCGAGGCAAGGTGGTGCGCGCCGAGCCGATCGCGGCGCTGTACGAGCAGCGCAAGGTGCACCACGTCGGCAATTTTGCGGTGCTCGAAGATCAGATGTGCTCGTTCACCAGCGACTTTGACAGAGCGAAGGTCGGCTACTCGCCGGATCGCGTCGATGCTCTTGTTTGGGCGCTAACGGAGTTGAGCGGTTCGCAGCACACGAGCAGTTCGTGGGAGCTGCGGATTTAGCTAACGAGGTGGGTTGAGAAGTTCATCGAACAACTTTCCCCATTTCTCGATCGTCGTTTCGTCGAAGGAAAACGAAGGAGTCAATGCCTTTCGCTTCGCTTCTCGCGCTATGTCAACTTTCCAACCTTCGTAGAGTTCGACGTTTTGCGACTTTGCCCACGCTTCGATTTGCGGGACAATCGGTTTTCCTAATTCGACAACATCGCTGAACGGAACGTCAGCGCGACGCCCCCATCGGTCAATGACGCTAGTCAGAAAATCGACAGGGAATAGATCTTCGATTTCCGAGTCGGCAAATCCAACATATTTATCCGTTGTTAGAATTTTTTCTTTTTCTCCCTGATAGAGTCCATTTTTCAGGTCTCTGGCCATTTTTTGTCCGGCCGCGTCGCCGTCGAGCAACATCACCGGCAACACTTCATCTTTTCCACTTAGAATGCTGGCCACGACTTTCGCATTATTCGCGCCATGAGACGGTGGGAAAACAAGCTCTCGTGACGGGTTGATGCGCTTTGCACCGATGAGCGCGATCTTGATAGTGGCCAGATAGTGTTGATCCGAAGGTCCTTCGACAACGACAGGATGGCAACCATACAATAAGCTCTCTGCAACGTTCATATTGAGCGCCGAATAAATTGCGTACGTCGCACCAGATTTTCTCGGATCCTCAAATCCGGTTCGCAAATCTGGAGATGCTTTGGTCGAGCCGTCCTCGGACACGTATACTTTGCGTACGCGATCGAGCATGTCGGCATCTACTAAGAAGGGAGAGTGCGTTGTGTAGATGATCTGATTGGTCGACGCGAGATTCTCAAAAAAAGCCGATAGGTCTCGTTGCGCCAAGGGATGCAGGGATAGCCCTGGTTCATCCAATAGCAGCACGGCATTCTTATGCTCACCTGTGCTCTCGACCAAAAATACCAGATAGAAGCTCAGGAACCATTGCAGACCACTGCTCCGATCTTCCAATTCAACTTTTTCGGGACGCCGTTTGTCACTAACCCAAATGCGGAAATGATCACCGTCAGCATCGAACTCGAAAGTATAGTCACCTTGCTTCCACCAGTTTCGGAAGCTTTTCGTTAGCTGCGTGCCTGCCGAGTTCAACAGGATTGTGCGTTCCCGCTTTTTCGTCGCGATCGCAGCGATTTCGTCGGCGGTAGGAGCGCGGCCGGCCGTCTGTGGAAAGTCCTTTCCTAACTCGAGAATTTCTTCGGCACTGAGTTGTACGAAGCTGAACAGAACTCGCAGTGTTCGTGCCTTCGCCGCTTCCCGCGCGCCAAGATCAGTGCGCTTTAGATTTTCTACGACGTGAGGCAGATAAATTTCGGAGTCTAAATTTCCGTAATTCGAATAGAAGACGAATTTGGGAAGGTTCTTTAGAATCAGATCGCGAACGCCTTCGATGGTGTTCGGCTCCGGTACTCTAAGGCGAGATTCCATCGATGCCAGCGTTTCCAGAAGCAGCTTGAATCGCGGTACGATTGAACTTGTCGGTGCCGCGCTTTCTGGAACAATGGAACTTAATTGACTGCTTAGTGAAGCAATATGATCGGCCGTATTCTTGGCGTCGTCGCTCGCGTTAGCACTCGCATTGACGACCGCCTCCAGCAGCTTTTCCTTGAGGTTGCCCTCCTTGGCGAGTTGACTGATCGCTGAGATTTCGGAATGAGCGGTGGCTAAAGCTCCCTGCAGTTCAGCGGCCAAGATCGTTTTTTCGGCTCGGAAGTTTGGGAAACCAATCCAGATGTAGTTGGCAAAATTCTTGGCGACCAACACCGTATTGACAGACGAGGCGTTCAGGCCGGTGAGTCGCGCGATTTCTGTGGTCAAGGAATCGTCGAGCGCGAAATGTGCGTGGATGAAAAAGAAGCGACTAGGCTCGGCCTTAACCGCCGCATAGTTGCCTTTCGGGTAGTCCGACGTCGGTTTGATTTCACCTTCACGCGCTGGATTGAGCTTCCAGAGCGGAAGCAACAGGTTGGTTTTTCCAGATTCGTTCACGCCAATGAGCGATGTAACCTGTTCTGCCTCAATCCATCCGCTATCGACCACAGAACGGAAATTTTCGACTCTAAATTTCAATAGACGCATAAGTCATGCCCCGTACAACCGGCGCAGCTAATCGCAACCCTTGAGCGCAAACAAGCGTGACTAAGGGTGAATACACAGTCCTCACAAAGAAATTTCGATGTGGCCCTGTATGTGGCCCCACCAACAAGCGCCGCTTGGAAATACGAGCTAAGCACTTGATTTTGTTGGTGAGCGCGGAGGGACTCGAACCCTCGACCCCATGATTAAAAGTCACGTGCTCTACCGCCTGAGCTACGCGCTCACTCACCTGAACATTAGATCCGGACGCCAGCGGTGAACCGCTCCGGATCGTGCTCCAGCCCGCGCTGTGTAGGGGGCAGGGCCCATCGGGTCAATAGCCGACGGGCGCTCAATTGTGCACCGACGCGCCGGATTTGCCGTTCCGGCGCCTGCGGTTAGGGCCGTTTCTTGAAGTCGGCCAAATCCGGCGCTAGTTGTCGCGGCGGATTTCCGAGCCGACCGGCTGCGACGGGGCGGCGACCGAGGGCAGGCTGACCGGGCGCAACCCGATCAGTTCCGCGGTGCGGATCGCGCTGTTGCGCCAGAATGCGAACTCGTTGATCCGCGAATTCTCCAGGATTGCGATGGAGACCGCCGCCAGGAATGGCAGGCTCTGCAACACCAGGACGCCGGCGAAGATGTAGATCTCGCGCACCTGCTTGTAGCCGTTGGTGACGACAAGCACGACGGCGCCGATCAGCAGCAACACGCCGATCACGGCTTCCCAGAACGCCTGGAACTCGATCGACATCCGCGACAGGCCGCCCTTGGAGGTGCGGGCGAACGCAAGATGCTCGGTGATCAGGCCCTGCGCCACCGCGCGCGACACCGTCCACTGCACGCTCATCGCCGCGATCATGGCCCCTAACATCTGGCCTGCCTTGATGTTCACGCGCAGCCGGTAGAGCGCGACGAAATGCACCAGCGAGACGATGAAGGAGGCGATGATCGGCAGCGTCAGAATCTTGTCGGGGATCGCGATGTCGGCGAAGGCGACGATCGGCACCCAGATCAGATTGAGGATCGCAACCACGACACCGAGGCTTTCGGCGCCGAGCCAGTTGAGCCAGCCCAGCGAGAACTCGCGGCGCTGATCGGGCGTCAGCCGGCTGGCGCCGGGCAGGAAGCGCCGCCAGTGCTTCTTGACGATCTGGAAGCCGCCATAGGCCCAGCGATGGCGCTGCTTCTTGAAGGCCTCGTAGGTGTCGGGCAGCAGGCCTTCGCCGTAACGCACATTGGTGTAGTGCGTGAGCCAGCCCTGCTGCTGGATCGAGAGGCCGAGATCGGTGTCCTCGCAGATCGTGTCAGAGGACCAGCCGCCGGCCTTGTCCATCGCGGCGCGGCGGATCAGGCACATCGTGCCGTGCACGATGATGGCGTTGAACTCGTTGCGCTGGACCATGCCGATGTCGAAGAACCCGGCATATTCGCCGTTCATGATGTAGTGCATCAGCGAGCGATCGCCGTCGCGATGCTCCTGCGGCGCCTGCACGAGGCCGACGCGCGGATCGGCGAATGCCGGCACGAGATCCTTCAGCCAGTCCGGATGCACGACGTAGTCGGCATCGATGATGCCGATGATCTCGGCATCCGCCGCGGTGCGGTCCATCGCGATGCGCAGCGCACCGGCCTTGAAGCCCTGCACCTTCTCGGCATTGATGAACTTGAAGCGCTCGCCGAGCAGCCGGCAGTGATCCTGGATCGGCCGCCAGAAGTCGGGATCGGGCGTGTTGTTGATGATGCAGACGCACTCGAAGTTCGGATAGTCGAGCCGCGACACCGCATCTAGCGTCTGCTTCAGCATCTCGACCGGCTCGAAATAGGCCGGGATGTGGATCGAGACCTTCGGAAACTTGACGTTCTCGCCGATCGTGGCGGGCGCGAGCGGCGCGCTCTTGCCGATCAGCCGGCGCGGGCCGCGGCCGAACGCCACCGCCGCGATCTCCTCGATCCGCGCCATCGCGATCAGCACCAGCGGAACCAGCAGCACCAGGCCGAGGCTGAGCGCGAAGGCCGAGCCCCAGACGAAATAGTGCGTCGTCCAGTACGAGAACACGGTCGCGACCCAGGCGCCGACGCCGTTGGCGGCCGCCGACAAGAGCAGCGCCTGCATCACGGTCGGCTGGTCCAGCCGCAGGATCGGCAGCGACATGAACAGGCCGACCAGGACGGCGACCAGCGCGATCTTCCAGTAGTTCGGATCGGTGACCGGACCGGTCCAGGCGAACTTTGGCTCGCGGTCGGCATTGAGGATGCCCCAGTAGGGTCCGACGCCGCCTTCGAAGAACTTCCAGGGCTGATCGATCGCCTCGACGATGTTGTAGTCCATGCCGATGGCTTCGGCGCGGGTGACGAAGTTGCGCAGCACGGTGGCCTGCTGGAACGGGCCGGGAACGGCGCTGCGCAGATTGTAGCCCTGGCTCGGCCAGCCGAATTCGGCAATCAGGATGCGTTTGCCGGGGAAGGAGTCGCGCAACAAATTGTAGCGGTCGACCGCCTGGTCCACCGCCTGCTTGTCGGTGAAGTTTTCCCAGTAGGGCAGCACGTGCGCGGCGACGAAGTCGGACGAGTTGGCGAGCTGCGGATGGTCGCGCCAGATGTTCCAGATTTCACCGGTCGTGACGGGGACGTTGACCGACTTCTTGACCCGCTGGATCACCTTGATCAGCCGGTGCACGTTGTTTTCGGCGACTGCCCACTTGATCGCTTCAGCGCGCTTGCTCAAGCCGCTGCTGCCGTTTTCATCCGGCTGCATTTCCGCGTCGTGAAGACGCTGCGCTTCCTCGCGAAGAATCCTCTCGGACTCCTCGGGCGGCACGCCGATCTCCGGAACCGAGCCGAGGTTTTCCAGCGGCACCTGCTCGCCGCGGAACACGGTTTCGTTGCCGACTACAATGCCGATGACGTTGCTGTTGCGCTTGGCCAGGTTGATCGCGGCTTCGATCTCACGGTTGTTGCGGTTGGCGTCCTTGTCGATCCACGCGCCAACCGTGACCTTCATGCCGAACTCGGCGGCGACCGGCGGCACCAGCTCGTTGCCTTCCGTCGACGAATAGAGGCGGACCGCTTTGGTGAGCGTGGACAGTTTTCGCAGGTCGGTGCGCACCTTCTCGGTGTCGGCGGCAACGTCTGCGACGGTGTGGCCTGACTCGAACGGAGCGTAGGACAGGCTCGGCAGCGTGCCACGGAAATCGGGTGCCGACTGCTTCTCCTGGAAGAGACCCCACAGGGCGGCGTGGGCGGCGGTGACAAGCAACAGGACGGCGACGACGGCGCGCATCGCGGTTAAACCATACGGGGCCTGAGATTGAGGACTAAGCGAACCCGTCCCCTGGGTTCGACCAACACGACAGCGGAGGGAAAGATATCTCCGCCATCCGATTTAACAACTGGTGTGCCGCGATGGCGTTTTAAGGGCGCAAGCCGTTCCAGCCGCGAAAAAAATCGCGGCCGGACCCCGGTCGTGGGATATGGCTATTTCGACGCCGGCGCAGGTGACGCCGACGGGGTCGGTGCAGGCGAGGGCGAGGCTGCCGGTGCTGGTGCGGCGGTGCCGGCCGTCGCCGGCGCCGGGGTGGGAGCAGCGGCGGCGGCCGCGGCCTGGGGCTGCGCGCCCGGATTGATCCAGCAGGCGTGGATGCGGCCGTCGAGGCTGCCGCGGACCTTGTCGTCGATCTGGGCGCCGAACCGGGTCAGGCAGCGGAACGCCGCCTGGACGTGGCCGCCGGGGCAGCCGAACCGGTCGTAGAGGTCGAGATGGCGGAACGCGGTATCGAGGTCGTCGTTCCACATCAGGCGGACGACGCGGCGGCCGAGCCAGACGCATTCCGGGTTGCCGGCCGGGCCGTTGATGGCCTGCTGGGCCTCGACGAACTCCTCGACCTTGCGCTGGTTGGCTTCCCGTGCGGCATTTGCGTTGGCGTCGGGCTGTCCAGGCTGCTGTTTCGCCTGATCCGGCGGATTCGGCGTGCCGCTCTGGGCGAACGCGCCGCCGGCCCCAATGAGGAGCGCAAGGCCCGTGACAAGGCCCGTTACGGCAAGATGGCGCAAAGTAGTGTTCTTCAACTCAAGCAGCCGTCGACGCATGTATTCCCCGATAATGTTCCTGCCCCCGCGGGATCATCCTAACGGCTCGCGTGATGCCGTCCAAATAGGTCTCCAGTGCGGCGGAGACTCTGGCGAAATCTGATGACTGGAATTTGGTATTTTGTCCAGCAAACTCACAACTTTATCGACCCAGCGCAAAACTGTCGCAGGACAACCATGGTATTGACCTAATCCCGCTCTTGGCAGATGGGCTGTGACCGGCTAATTCGACGGTCCCCCGGAGGATGGAACCGATTTCGCTTCGTACGCCGCTGGCGCTTCTCCTGATCTCGCTCGCCGTGATTGCATCCGTGTGGTGGTGGCTCGCCACGCCGATTACGCTCGTGCGCGCGCCGATCGATCCCGCTGCAAAGCTGCAATGCGTGTCCTATACGCCGTTCCGCGGCGCGCAGACGCCGCTGGATCCCACCACGCAGATTCCAGTCGAGCAGATCGAGCAGGATCTGACCGATCTCGCCAAGGTCACCGACTGCGTGCGCACCTATTCGATCGAGAACGGCCTCGACCAGGTCCCCGGCGTTGCGGCCAAGGTCGGGCTGAAGGTGATGCAAGGCATCTGGCTCAGCAGCAACCGCTTCAAGAATTTGCAGCAGATCGCGATCGCGGTGCGGCTCGCCAAGGAGTATCCCGGCGTCGTCACCTCGCTGATCGTCGGCAACGAGGTGCTGCTGCGCGGCGAGATGACCGCCACCGATCTTGCCGGCAACATCCGCGCAGTGAAGGCGGCGGCGGGCAATCTTCCCGTCACCTATGCCGACGTCTGGGAATACTGGGTGAAGAACCGCGAGATTTATGACGCGGTCGATTTCGTCACCATTCACATCCTGCCGTATTGGGAGGACATCCCGGTCAAGGCGAAGTACGCCGCGGCGCATGTCGACGATATCCGCAAGCGGATGGCGGTGACATTCCCGGGCAAGGAGATCCTGATCGGCGAGACCGGCTGGCCGAGCCAGGGGCGGATGCGGGAGGGCGCATTGCCGTCGCGCACCAACCAGGCGCGGGTGGTGTCCGAGATCCTCGACCTCGCCAAGCGCGAGGGCTTTCGGGTCAACCTGATCGAGGCCTACGACCAGCCCTGGAAGCGCAAGCTCGAGGGCACCGTCGGCGGCAATTGGGGCCTGTTCGATTCGGTCAAGCGGCAGGTGAAATATCCGCCCGGCGTTGCTATCACGAACTATCCGGACTGGAAGCTGCAGATGGCGGGCGGCATGGCGCTGTCCGTCGCCACATTCCTCGCGGCCTGGCTGACGCTGCGCCGCCGGCCCTGGACGCCGCGGCCGTCGGCCTGGATCGCGGTCGCCATTTCGGCGACGACGGCGGGGGCGCTGCTCGGGATTGCCGGCGACAAGATGTATTACGAGAGCTACGGCGTCGGCGGCTGGCTGCATTGGGGCGTGCTGCTCGCAGCGGGCATTGCCGCGCCGCTGCTGACGGCGCACGCGCTGATCGCCGGGCGGTCGCTGCCGACCTTCCTGGAGCTGGTCGGGCCGCGCGACTATCGCGGCAAGGGCGTGATCGGCGCGGCGCTGGCGATTGTGCTGATCATCACCACGGTGATTGCTGCCGAAACCGCGCTCGGCTTCACCTTCGATCCGCGCTACCGCGATTTCCCGTATGCCTCGCTGACCATGGCGGTGGTGCCATTCGCGCTCCTGACCATGCTCAACCGTCCGAAGGAAGGCATCCGGCCGCTCGCGGAATCCGTATTCGCCGGCCTGCTGGTGATCGCCGCCGGCTACACGATCTACAACGAGGGCACGATCAACTGGCAGTCGGACTGGACCTGCGTGATGTACCTCTTGCTCGCCGCTACGCTGTGGCGGGCGCGGGCCGCGCAAAACCCAGGATGAACAGCCCGATCGCGAGCCCCGACAGCACGACATTGTAGAGCACGATCCCGAGCCCCGCAGCGATCAAGCCGACGGTGAGCAGCACGATCGACGGCCGCGTCAGGTTGAGCACCGCGATTACCAGCGCGGTGATCCCGAACACCGAGTTCTTGAACAGTACGGTCGACAGCGCGCGAGCCTTGCAGAGCATGGTCTGCGCGCCGGCGTCGCAGGCCAGCGCAACGGGAGAGAACTCGATCGCCAGATAGCGCACGTAGAGCGCGTAGCCGACGGTGACGAAGCCCACGACCATCAGGAACTGGACCTGATAGGGGGAGAGGCGGAACGGAGGTTTTGTCATCGCGGCACTATGGTCGGGATCGGGTTGCGGGACAAGTTCGGTCGGAGCATCGAAATCGGTTGAAAATCCGGCCACAATCCCTTGGCTCACATGATTATTGGCTGTTCCGCCGGAATATCGAGGAGATCGTGGTCGACTCCGGCTTCTTGTCCTCGGCGACCGGCTGCTGCTGCTGCTGCGGCGGCGCGACGGCGCGCTTCGGCACGGCCCGGCGATGCGACGGCGCCGGCTTGGCTCCGGCGGCCGGCTCGATGAGGGCCAGTCGCTGGCCGTCATAGATCGCCGTCTCGCAGGTCCGCTGCACCAGGTTGAGGCCCGCGCAGATCCTGGCTGCGGTGCCGGCGTCGTTCAGCGGTCCGGCCACCAGGCGCAACTGCATGCCGAGCCCGTTGCTGTTCTCCTTGATCACGATGATCGGCCGCAGCGCCGCCAGCGGCGCGTTGGCCTTCGACTTCAACAGGCCGCGCCACAGCGCGCGCAGTCCATTGACCGAATTGGCCGTGCCGAGATCGACGCCGAACTCGGTGCGGTGGATCTGTGCCTGCGGCGCATCGTCCTCGGCGTCCGGATCCGCTGTGATCACCAGCGGAGGGATCGGTGCGGCGGTGACATCGCTGGCGGTCGGCGGCCTGACCGTTTCGGTTGCCTTGTTCGCTGCGGGATCGAGCGATGCCAGGACCGGCTTGTCGGCAAGCGACTTGTCCGCGACCGGCGCCGGCGCAGCGGGTGCATCCTCGGCGCCGGCCGCGGCGGCGCTCATTGGACTTGCGATCGATGCGGCCGTGGCGGAATTCGGCGGCGAATTGTCGGAGGCTGGCGGCTTCTCCGCGGCGGCCTGCGGCTTGGCGGGCGCGGACGCCGGTTTCTTGTCGGCCGTTGCCGGCTTTTCGGCCGGCGCAACCGGCTTCTCGATCGGCCCAGTCGCCTTGCTGTCGCCGGCTGTGGGCAGCTTGTCGATCGCCGCCGGCTTGTCCAATGCGACCGTCGGCATCGTTGCGACGGCGGCAACGGTGGGCGCGGAGGCGGCGGGCGACGAACTGGCGGTTGCGGGCGAGGTACCGGGTGCTGCCAAGGGCGATGGTGCCGGCGGCTGCCTGACGATTGCGCCGGTCACGGAGTCGAGGCCCTGCTCCAGCGTGGTGACGCGCGAATACAGCCGGTCGCGGTCGCCGTTGAGCGTATCGATCGCAGACGCCAGCCGGCGCGTCTCGTTGTGGCTCTCCTTCGCCAGCGTCTGCAACTGCTGGGCCTGTCGCGCGAGGTCCGCTGCGGCAACTTGGTCGCGCCGCAGCGTCAACGCCGACTGGTTGGCCATCACCGCGACGGTGACGGCGCCGACCGCGGCAACGCCCCACGAGCCGAGCCGCCACAGCATGCGGCGATCCAGAGCATCCTCCTCGGCCAAAAAGCCGGTGGTGCTCTCGGTGTCGAATTCCGCCGCCAGATTGTCGCGATCTTTGGCCAAAGCCCGCTTGGCCCTCCTCAAGGCCCGCCGAATCACGAGGCAAAGATTAACAGGAAATGGACCGGGAACTTGAATCCGGAGCGCCACGGAGGCGAATCGGTTTCTTCTGCCGGGGAAAACAATTAAAGACGGCCTCGAAGACAGCTTTGCGCAGCGAACTGCGCGCGACATCGAGGATTGCGAATGACTGCGCGAACGAGCCTGACAGTGGTGCTTGCGGCCGGTGAGGGCACGCGGATGCGCTCGTCGCTGCCGAAGGTGCTGCACCCCGTGGCCGGGCAGCCGCTGCTGGCGCATGTGCTCAACGCCGCGGCCTCCGGCGAGGGGTCGCAGCTGGCGGTCGTGATCGGCCCGGACCACGAGGCGGTCGCCAACGAGGTGCGTCGGGTGCGGCCCGACGCACAGAGCTTCGTGCAGCGCGAGCGGCTCGGCACCGCGCATGCGGTGCTGGCGGCGCGCGAGGCGATCGCCCGCAGCGCCGACGACCTCCTGATCGCATTCGGCGACACGCCGCTGATCTCGGCCGAGACCTTCGCCCGTATGCGCGCACCGCTGCGGGACGGCGCGGCGCTTGCGGTGCTCGGCTTCCATGCCGCCGACCCGACCGGCTACGGCCGCCTGGTGGTCGAGAACGGCAAGCTGGTCGCGATCCGCGAGCAGGCCGATGCAAGTGCCGAAGAGCGCAAGATCACGCTATGCAATGCCGGCGTGATGGCGTTCGACGGCAAGAAGGCGCTCGCGATCATCGAGAAGATCGGCAATGCCAATGCCAAGGGCGAATATTATCTGACGGATGCCGTCGGCATTGTCAGGGAACTCGGACTGGAGGCCGTCGTGATCGAGACCAGCGAAGACGAAGTGCGCGGCATCAACACCAAGGCGCAGCTCGCCGAGGCCGAGGCCGTGATGCAGGCGCGGCTGCGCAACCAGGCGCTCGAGGCCGGCGTGACCCTGATCGCGCCGGAAACGGTCTATCTCGCCGCCGACACCAAATTCGGCAAGGACGTCACGATCGAGCCGTTCGTGGTGATCGGACCCGGCGTTTCGATCGACGACGGCGCCGTGATACATTCCTTCTCGCACATCACCCAAGCAACGATCGGCAAGAAGGTGGAGCTCGGACCCTACGCGCGGCTGCGGCCCGGTACCTCGCTCGGCGATGGCGTGAAGATCGGCAATTTCGTCGAGACCAAGGGTTCGAGGCTGGAGGCCGGCGTCAAGGTCAACCATCTCTCCTATGTCGGCGACGCCCATGTCGGTGCCAATTCCAACCTCGGCGCCGGCACCATCACCTGCAACTATGACGGCTTCCTCAAGCACAAGACGCTGATCGGCGAGGGTGCCTTCATCGGCACCAATACGTCGCTGGTCGCGCCGGTCACGATCGGCAAGGGCGCCTATATCGGTTCGGGCTCCGTGATCACCAAGGATGTTCCCGACAATGCGATGGCGCTCGAGCGCAGCGAGCAGTCCATCCGCGAAGGCGGCGCCGCGCGCTACCGCACGGCGAAGCTGAAGGAGAAGGCTGCGAAGGGGAAGTGATCTTCTCGCGACATATTTGCGAGCCTGTCTCGACCATAAAATGTCATCCCGGCGAAAGCCGGGATCCATACTCCGCGGCGGAAGTTGGGGACAGGACTCGTCGTTCCAGCATCGTGAAGCAATGACCGTCGGTGGTTATGGGTCCAGGCTTTCGCCGGGACGACACTGAATGTGTTGCGCGATCTGTGAGCCACATATGCGCATCGGGTGACGGGGTTCGCAACGGGCTGATCGCAACGTCGATCGGTTGACCCGGTTCATGCCGCATTCTTCGCCTGGCGCGGCTCGCTGGTGTTCGGCTCTACCGGTCCGAGCAGGATGCGCCGCTGCATCTCGTCGAAGGCGAGGTTTGCGTTCTTCTCCCGTGTCATCAGCGACAGCAGGATCGCGACCGCAAAGGATAGCGGCATGCTGATGATCGCGGGATTGCGCAGCGACACGAACCACCATTGATGCTCGACCGCGGCGAGCGGCTTGCCGAGAATGTCGACCTGGATGGTCGGGGACAGATAGATCAGCACCAGCGAGCTCAGTGTGCCGACGAGGATGCTCGCCACGGCAGCAGGCGTCGTGAAGCGGCGCCAGGTGATGGCGAGCACGAGCGAAGGGAAGTTGGCGGCGCAGGCGATCGAGAACGCAAGTCCCGCCATGAACGCGACGTTCTGGCCTTCGAACGCGATGCCCAGGCCGATGGCGAGGATGGAAATCAGAACCGTCGCGACCCGCGCGACCTTGAGCTGCTCGGCTTCCGAAGCGGTGCCGCTCCTGATCACATTGGTCCAGACGTCGTGGCAGAGCGTGGCGACGCCCGACAGCGTCAGCCCCGCGACGACGGCAAGCATGGTCGCGAACGCGACCGCGCAGATGAAGCCGAAGAACGCGTTGCCGCCGACGGTGAGTGCGAGCAGGGGCGCTGCCATGTTGCCGCCGCCGCCGGCCTTGGCCACCGCCTCGGCGCCGACCAGCACCATGGCGCCGAAGCCGATGATGAAGACCATGAGATGAAAGACGCCGATCAGGCCGGTGGCATAGAGGATCGACAGCCGTGCGGCTTTGGAATCCTTCACCGTGTAGGCCCGCATCAGCACATGCGGCATCGCGGCGGTTCCGAACATCAGTCCGAGCCCGAGCGAGATGGCATCCCATTGACCCGAGACCACCTTCGATCCCGGCTGCAGCACCTTGGTGCCGTATTTCTCGGACGCCGCGGCGAACAGCTTCAGCGGGTTCATGTCGAAATGGGTCAACACGAGGAGGGCGAGCAGGATGCCACCGCCCATCAGCAGCACAGCCTTGACCACCTGCACCCAGGTCGTCGCCAACATGCCGCCGAACAGCACGTAGACCAGCATCACGCTGCCGACGACGACGACCGACCAGGTGTAGGGCAGGCCGAACAGCAGCTTGATCAGCGATCCGGTCGCGACCATCTGGGCGATCAGGTAGAACAGGATCACGGCAAGTGTACCGATGGCGCCGGCGAGGCGCACCGGACGCTGGCGCAGGCGATAGGCCACGACGTCGGCGAAGGTGAAGCGGCCGACATTGCGCAATGGCTCGACGATCAGGAACAGAATGATCGGCCAGCCGACCAGCCACCCGATCGAATAGATCATGCCGTCGAAGCCGTTCGAGGTGACGATGCCGGCAATTCCGAGCAGGGCCGCGGCGCTCAGGAAGTCTCCCGCGAGTGCCCAGCCGTTCTGCCACGGCGTGACCTGGCCGCCGGCGGCAAAGAAGTGCTCGGTGGTGCGCGTGCGCCGCGCAGCCCAATAGGTGATCGCCAGCGTCAACGCCATGAAGGCGAAGAAGAACCCGATCGAAAGCGTGCTGCTGCCCATTTGCCTGTCCCCTTAGCGAAGCTCGCGAACGCCTGCGTCGAACACCCGGTTCGCCCACAGCACGTAGACCAGGCAGAGCACGAAGGAAGAGATGATGACGAGCGGGCCGAGCACAATGCAAAGCGACAGGCCGGGCATCAGAATGGTGCCGAGCAGCGGCTTGTCGAACGCGAAAAGCCCCATGAAGCCGAAATAGATCACGATCATCGCAACGCTCAGAACGAGCGCGACCGTCAGCCGCTTCTTGGCCAGTTTCTTGGCCAGCTTCTCGGCCTGCTTCTTGGCCAATGCGCCGCCGTTCGGCGCCGGATCGGCATTGCCGGGAATAACCACGTTCATATCGGCCCCTCAAAACTTCAGCGCGCTCTGCTTGCGCCAATCGGACGAGCTTCAGCCGGGGGCTGACGGAAGGGAATTATGGATTTTTGCAATCTGCTGTGCGCGGCTGCGGCACGACATCGGCCAGCGTGACCTGCATGTCGGGATCCTGCTTCAGGGTATTTTTCAGGAAGGCGCCGACGGCGCGGATGCGCGGGGCGAATTGCAGGTCGCTGTGGACGTTGAGCCAGACCTCGCGAACGGTGCCGGCGAGAGCGGGCAGCACCGGTATCAGGTCGGGCCGGTCCCTTGTGGCAAAGCTCGGCAGCATCACGATGCCGAGGCCGCCCGCCGCGGCGTTCATCTGCGCGATCATGCTGTTGGAGTGGAAGGCGATTTTCGGCTCTTCGATGACATCGGCGAGCCAGCGCACCGAGTCGACCTGGATCAGGTCCTCGATATAGGACACGAACCAATGATCCTGCAGGTCGCGCAGGCTTGCGGGCATCCCGTGGTGGTCGAGATAGTCCTGGCTCGCGAATAGCCCGAGCCGAAACTTGCCGATGCGCTCCGAGATCAGGCCCGGACCGGGCGGCCGGAAGAAGGACACGAACAGATCGGCCTCGCGCTTATGAACGTAGACCGTCTGGGCGGACGTGACGAGTTCGACGGTGAGCTGTGGCGCGGTGCGTCGCAGCTTGGCAAAGCGTTGCGCCAGATAAAGCGAGGCGATCCCCTCCATGGTGGCGAGCCGCACGGTCCCGACGAGCTCCTGGGTGTCGCTGGCGCTGGCCTCCTCGCGGATCGCGATCACCGCGCTCTCGACCCGCTCGGCATGGCGCAACAGTCGCTCGCCGACTTCGTTGAGCTTGAGCCCGGTGCGGTGGCGTTCGAACACCGCAACCCCGAGCGAAGCTTCCATCTGGGCGATGCGCCGGCTGACGGTGGAATGGTCGAGCCGCAGCCGCTTTGCCGTTTGGCTCAAATTCCCGGCGCGGGCGGCGCAGAGAAACACCCGCAGATCGTCCCAGTTGATCGTGTCGAACATCACCGGCCTCCAGGTTGCGGCCGTTGAAATTGCGGCCCTTGTCAGCAAAGCAATTCCCGTTCCAGCGCGTGGCGGTTCCGATCCTTCGCAACCGACCTTGCGACAATTCCCATGCACGCCGGCAAGCCAGGGATGATACCGCTTCGCTCCCCTAGTCCTAGCCGGGATTTTCGACATGCTTCCTCGTTTCAAGGCTGCTGCCGTCCACGCCGCGCCCGTCTTCCTCGACAGCTGGGCGACCACCGAAAAGGCGATCGCCATCATTCGCGAGGCGGCCAGAGCCGGCGCCGAGCTGATCGCGTTTCCCGAAACCTATATTCCCGCCTTTCCGGTCTGGGCTGCGCTGTGGCCTCCAATCGACAACCACGATCTGTTCGTGCGCATGGCGGAGCAATCCGTGCTGGCGGACGGACCGGAAGTGGCGCGGCTCTGCGCCGAGGCGCGCGCCCTCGGCGTCACGGTCTCGATCGGCATCAGCGAGCGCTCGGCCGTCAGCGTCGGGGGGCTGTGGAACTCGAACCTGCTGATCGGCGAGACCGGAGAAATTCTCATCCATCACCGCAAGCTGGTTCCGACCTTCTATGAGAAGCTAGTGTGGTCGTCAGGGGATGGTGCGGGCCTCAAGGTCGCGGAGACGCGGCAGGGCCGGATCGGCGGGTTGATTTGCGGCGAGAATACCAACCCATTGGCCCGCTTCGCGCTGATGGCGCAGGGCGAGCAGGTGCACATTTCGAGCTGGCCGCCGATGTGGCCCACCCGGCGCCCGGCAGGCGGCGGCAATTTCGACAACGTGGCCGCCAACCGCATCCGGGCCAGCGCCCATTGCTTCGAAGCCAAGGTATTCGGGATCGTCACCGCCGGCTACATGGACCAGGCGTTGCGCGCCTTCCTCATTGAACGCGATCGAACGATCGCCGACGTGATCGACCAGACACCACGTGCGGCGAGCTTCTTCGTCGATCCGACCGGCAGCGTCTTCGGCGATGGATTGCAGGACGAGGAGGGGATCGCCTACGCGGAGATCGATCTCAATCGCTGCGTCGAGCCGAAACAGTTTCACGACGTGGTCGGTTACTACAACCGCTTCGACATCTTCGGCGTGACGGTCGACCGCAGCCGGTTGACCCCGGCTCGATTCCGCGATCCAGAGCAGCCGATAGCGGACGTGCAAGACGCGGCAATTCTGTCGGTCGATGCCGACGCTGCATCGAATGGGTAGGGCCGCGACCTCCGGAGCTGACGAAGCCTTGGTGCTGCCTCACACGATCCTTCGTCCGCGTGCGGGACCCGACGCGGACATCGCGGTCCGGCATTCTCGATAGTCCGCAAACCTGCAACGTTGCCAACGCGGGAATGTATGGCTACGCTTTACCCTGGGTAGGCTGCCAAACGTTCCTTCGATCGGCCGGACGCTCATGCCAAAATTCCTTCGCATCGGAGTCCATCAGTCGAACGTTTCCGGATACACGTCGAAGGCATGGTGCATTCGACGGGCCGGCTCAACGGTTTTCCTGAAATGGGGCGCCGTGCAGGTTGATGGCGCGGGCGACAGGCGAAAGGTCCACTGGACGTTTCCACCGCAGGAAAAAACCATTCGCTGCCGCACGGTGCAGCGCGCCCAGGACTACACCAAGGCCGCCATCGCGCGGCGACGCAGCCATCGCTACGAACCGCTGGCTGGGAATATCGCGAACCGGCGGCGAACCACCGACCGGGACTCGCAGCTCAAGCAGGCGCTCGCCACGATCCTCTATGTCGATATCGTCCGATCCACCGAAAAGGCCGCGCGGCTCGGCGACACGCGCTGGGCGACGGTGATGAACCACTACTATGTCGCTGTGCGCAGGGAGCTGAAGGCCTTGCGGGGGAAGGAAGTCGTGACGACGGGCGACGGGTTGCTGGCGACGTTCCGCGCGCCGGCAGCCGGGATCCGTTGCGCGACCGCGATCCGCGAGTCCGTGCGCACGCTGGGCTGGAGATCAGGGTCGGACTGCACGCGGGCGAATACAAGGTGAGTGGCGCGGAGGTGATCGGGCTTGCGTTTCACATCGGCGCGCGCGTCGCGGCGAAAGCGCGGGCCGGCGAAGTGCTGGTCTCGAGCGCGGTCAAGGACCTGATGTCAAAGTCCGAAATCCGCTTCAAGGACCGCGGCGCGCACCAGCTCAAAGGCGTGCCGGAGCGATGGCGGCTCTACCGGGTGGAGCATTAGGGCGTCCCGGGAGCGTCGACTACCGCCAGCGTCGGCTGGCCTCGCCGAAAGGCGTTAATGACATATTGATGCGGTTAACGACGTTTGCCGTCTGCGGTTTCATCGCTCTTAGGAGGCGACAAGGCAAAACACGGCATGCGCAAACATGCCGCGACCGTTCTGATTGGAGTCTTTTGCAGCCTGGTGACGTACTTCAGCGCCGCACGACTCTACCAATGGGCCGAGACCGGACAGTTGGCGGTGCTGTCCCGGAAGACACACGACCAACCTGAGTTCGTTTCCTGGGGCGACGATCGGCCCCGCTTCGTGCTGCTGTTCGCGCTCTATCTGTTTTTCCTCAGGAACGGACTGCTCGGCATGCTGGTTACGTGCCGCGAGGTCTGGCTGCGTGGCCGGGGATGGGAACCGTGAGCGCGCGGCTGATCGCTGGATTGATCAAGGTGCTGCTCGGAGGTCTTCTCACGGCCGGTCCGCCGCTCGTGTCGGTCGCGCGCGGCGACGAAACTGCGAGCATCAATGCACGACGCGAGGCGCTTCGCGAATGGAGCAGCCTTGCCAATGGACGCACGGACTTTGAAATTTCCGATCCGGCCTTGGTGCCAAGGATGCTCGCGCTTGCGGCCGAGCAATCCGGCTGCAAATACAGTGATGACATCGAAAAGTTGCCGGTTCGCTTCATGAAAGTGGCCGGGCACCGTCTCGCGCTGATGTTCTGTCGGCTTTCCGTGACCGGATCGCATCGCGCGTTCGATCTTTCCGACGTCAGCAGACCAAAGCCGATGGAATTTCCGTACGTCGCGCTGAACGGCTTCGGTACGACGGACACTCCGGGTTTCATCACATGGAGGGAGGAGGCCGGCTTGTTTCAGGCCGAAACCGGATCGGACCTGTGTCCCAGCCCACACCTGCGGCATGTCTATCGGCTAGACGTGACCAATCGCGAAAGCTTTGTCGTGGTTCGCGTCGAGGTCAGCGCGCCTGCGTGCGGCGCGGGTCAGGAATGGACCACGATCTGGGAGGCGAAACCGTGGCCCGCGCCGGCGGATCCGCGCTGACGCGCTCTTGCCAAAATGGTTAGCCCCGATTAACCAGCCTTTCGCATCAACCTTGCCGTTTAAGACTGTCGCAATCGGCAATAATTATTGAGTATCTTGCGGCCGGCGATTCCCGTTAAGGGACCGTGTCGCCGCTTTGGCAAATTTTCGGCGATTTTTGGGGACATTGAACCGCATGTGCGGCATCGTCGGCATTCTTGGACGCGCTCCGGTCGCGGAGCAATTGGTGGATTCGCTCAAGCGGCTCGAATATCGCGGCTATGATTCCGCGGGTGTCGCCACGCTGGAGAATGGCGGCCTGGCGCGGCGCCGCGCCGAAGGCAAGCTGAAGAATCTCGAGGCCCGGCTCGAGGCCAAGCCGCTCGGCGGCCATACCGGCATCGGCCACACCCGTTGGGCCACGCACGGACGGCCGACCGAGAACAACGCGCATCCGCACGCCACCGAGCGCGTCGCCGTGGTGCATAACGGCATCATAGAGAATTTCCGCGAGCTGCGCGAGGAACTCGAGGCCAAGGGCGCGGCGTTCTCGACCGAGACCGACACCGAGGTCGTGGTGCATCTGGTCGACAATCTGCTGAAAGGCGGCGTCAAGCCGATCGAGGCGGTGAGGGCGGTGCTGTCGCAGCTGCGCGGCGCGTTCGCGCTCGGCTTCATCTTCGCCGGCGAGGATGATCTGATGATCGGCGCCCGCAACGGCCCGCCGCTCGCGGTCGGCCATGGCGAAGGCGAGATGTTTCTCGGGTCCGACGCGATCGCGCTCGGGCCGTTCACCGATACGATCAGCTATCTCGAGGACGGCGATTGGGTGGTGCTGAATCGCAAGGGCGCCACGATCTTCGACAAGGACAACGCCATCGTCCACCGCGAGGCGATCAAGCACACGACGGCAACGGCGCTGGTCGACAAGGCGAACTACCGCCACTTCATGGCGAAGGAGATCCACGAGCAGCCCGAAGTGGTCGGGCACACGCTGGCGCGCTATGTCGACATGGCGACCGAGCGCGTCACCATGCCGGTGAAGCTGCCGTTCGACTTCAAGGATATCCAGCGCGTCTCGGTCACCGCCTGCGGCACCGCGAGCTATGCCGGCTTCGTCGCGAAATACTGGCTGGAGCGGCTGGCGCGGCTACCGGTCGAGCTCGATGTCGCCTCTGAATTCCGCTACCGCGAGGCACCGCTGCGCAAGGGCGATCTTGCGATCTTCATCTCGCAATCGGGCGAGACCGCCGACACGCTGGCGGCGCTGCGCTACGCCAAGGCGCAAGGTGCGCACACGCTCTCGGTCGTCAACGTGCCGACCTCGACGATCGCGCGCGAGAGCGAGACCGTGCTGCAGACGCTCGCCGGTCCCGAGATCGGGGTCGCTTCGACCAAGGCGTTCACCTGCCAGCTGATGGTGCTGGCCTCGCTCGCGGTCGCCGCCGGCAAGGCGCGCGGCGAGCTGTCCGATGCCGACGAGGCCAAGCTGGTGCATGGCCTGGTCGAGATCCCGCGCCTGATGTCGGAAGCGCTGACCACCGAAGTGCAGATCGAGAAGCTGGCGCGCGAGATCTCGAAGTCGCGCGACGTGCTCTATCTCGGCCGCGGCACCAGCTATCCGCTGGCGCTAGAGGGCGCGCTAAAGTTGAAGGAAATCTCCTACATCCATGCCGAGGGCTACGCCGCCGGCGAGCTCAAGCACGGGCCGATCGCGCTGATCGACGAGCACATGCCGGTCGTGGTGATCGCGCCCTACGACAAGGTGTTCGAGAAGACCGTCTCCAACATGCAGGAGGTCGCCGCCCGCGGCGGCAAGATCATCCTGATGACCGACGCCAAGGGCGCGGCGGAGGCGACCATCCAGTCGCTGGTGACGATCGTGATGCCGGACATGGGGGCGACCTTCGCGCCGATGGTCTACGCCGTTCCGGTGCAGCTGCTCGCCTATCATACCGCTGTCGTGATGGGCACCGATGTCGACCAGCCGCGGAATCTGGCCAAATCGGTCACGGTCGAATAGTCGCAAGCCGCGGCTTCACGCGGCCCTTCAAAAATGCGACAGAATGGCTTAGCTGGGTGGTGGACTACGGCCGCTTCGACGACCCTGGAACCGCAATGACCTCCAACCAAGTGCCTCCCGCCTCGACCGGTGAATTGCCCCCGGATGCCCCGCGCGGGCTGATGGCGCGGTTTCGCAACTATTTCCTGACCGGCCTCGTGGTGGCCGGACCGGTTGCGATCACCCTGTATCTGACCTGGTGGTTCGTGAACTGGGTCGACAATCTGGTCCGGCCGTTCGTGCCCACGGCCTACCGGCCGGAAACCTATCTGCCATTCGGGCTGCCGGGTTCCGGCCTGATCGTCGCGGTCATCGCGCTGACGCTGCTCGGCTTCCTCACCGCCAATCTGATCGGGCGAACCCTGGTCGATCTCGGCGAACGGCTGCTTGGCCGCATCCCTGCGGTGCGCGCGATCTATCGTGGCCTCAAGCAGGTGTTCGAAACGCTGTTCTCCGGCAACGGCTCGAGCTTTCGCCGCGTCGGCCTCGTCGAGTTTCCCTCGCCCGGCATGTGGTCGATCGTGCTGATCTCGCAGGCGCCGAGCGCCGAACTTGCCGCTAGCCTGCCCGGAGCGGAAGAGCACATCTCGGTGTTCCTGCCGTGCGCGCCGAACCCGACCACCGGCTTCTTCTTCTACGTGCCGAAGAGCAAGATCATCGAGATCGAAATGAGCACCGAGGATGCCGCGACGCTGATCATGTCCGCCGGCGTGGTGCAGCCCGGCGGCACCGCCGATCAGAAGCGCGCCGCGGCGCTCGCCGGCATGGCCAATGCTGCGCGCATTGCGAGCCAGGCTTCGCTGCAGCCGGCAACTCAGCCCTCGCCGGCGAAGGTGGAGTAGCTCCCGTCTATCCCCGTCATTGCGAGGAGCGAAGCGACGAAGCAATCCATGATTCCACATATGCGGACCGATGGATTGCTTCGCTACGCTCGCAATGACGGCGGGAAGGGGCGATGAGCACACCTAGATCAGCGTCTCGTAGAGGTCGTTCCAATCTGGATTCAGCGCCTCGATCAGCGCAATCTTCTTCGCGCGGCTGCCGGCCTTGATCTGCTTCTCTCGAGTGATCGCATTGTACATGGTTTCGTGCAATTCGTACCAGACCAGAATCTTGCAGCCATATTTGGCCGAGAAGCCCTTCACCAATCCCTCGCGATGCTCAAACGCACGCTTGGGCGGATTTGCGGTAACGCCCGTGTAAACGGTGCCGTGACGCTTGTTGGCGAAGATGTAGACGCATGGTTGTTTCATGATGTCCCCCAGCCGCAAGTATATACCGTCATTGCGAGGAGCGGAGCGACGAAGCAATCCACGCTTCCGCATATGCGGAACGATGGATTGCTTCGCTGCGCTCGCAATGACGCTGGGTAGAGCGCTCGCAATGACGGGGCTGGCCGCTACCCCGCGCCGATCAGCGGCACGGCTTCGTCGCGTTCGTAGAGGTAGAGCAGGACGCGCAGCGCTTCGCCGCGTTCGCCCTTCAGCTTCGGGTTGTCCTTCATGATCCGCAGCGCCTCGTCGCGGGCCTGGGTGATGAGCTGGCCGTGCACTTCGGAGCGCGCGATGCGGTAGCCGGGCAGGCCGCTCTGGCGGATGCCGAGCACATCGCCTTCGCCGCGCAGCTTCAGATCCTCCTCGGCGATCCGGAATCCATCCGTCGTCTCGCGGATCACTTTCAACCGCGCCTTCGACATCTCGCCGAGCGGCTCCTTGTAGAGCAGCAGGCAGGTCGAGGCCTCCGAGCCGCGGCCAATGCGCCCGCGCAATTGATGCAGCTGCGCAAGCCCGAAACGTTCGGCGTTCTCGATCACCATGATGGTCGCCGCGGGCACGTCGACGCCGACCTCGACCACCGTGGTCGCGACCAGGAGGCCGATCTCGTGCGCGGCGAATTGCGTCATCACGCGGTCCTTCTCGGTGCCCTTCATCTGGCCGTGCACGAGACCGACGCGATCGCCGAACCGCTTCTGCAGGCTCTCGAAACGTTCGGTCGCGTTGGTGAGATGCTCGGTGCCCTCGGCCTCGGATTCATCGACCAGCGGGCAGATCCAGTAGACCAGCTTGCCGGCGCCGAGCGCGCGGCCGACGCCGTCCATGACGTCCTCGATCCGGCTCATCGGCACCGCGCGGGTGTCGATCGGCTGGCGGCCGGCGGGCTTTTCGCGCAGCTCCGAGACGTCCATGTCGCCAAAGTATGTGAGCACCAGCGTGCGCGGGATCGGGGTGGCGCTCAGCACCAGCACGTCGACGGCCTCGCCCTTGGAGGTCAGCGCGAGCCGTTCGCGGACGCCGAAGCGATGCTGCTCGTCGACCACGGCAAGCGCCAGCGCCTTGTAGATCACGTCGTCCTGGATCAGTGCGTGGGTGCCGACCAACAGATCGATCTCGCCGGCCTCGAGCTGTGCCAGCAGCTCGCGGCGCTCTTTGCCTTTCTCGCGGCCGGTGAGGATCGCAACCCGTAGGCCAGCGCTCTCGGCGAGCGGTGCGATGGTCTTGATGTGCTGGCGCGCCAGGATTTCGGTCGGCGCCATCAGCGCGGCCTGCTTGCCGGCTTCCGCAACCGCGGCGGCAGCCAGCAGCGCCACCACGGTTTTGCCGGAACCGACATCGCCCTGCACGAGGCGCAGCATCCGCACCGGCTGCTGCAGGTCCGCGATGATTGCCGCGACCGCCTCTTGCTGCGACCTGGTCAGCGCATAGGGCAGGGCATCGATGATCTTCCGGCGCAGATGACCATCGCCGGCGTTGCGCACACCGCTGGGGCGTCGCAGCGTGGCGCGGATCAGGGCGAGCGCGAGCTGGCCGGCCAGCAGCTCGTCGAATGCGAGACGTGACCAGAACGGACCGTCGGGCAGGATATCGGTCAGCTCGACCGGCACATGCACGCGGGTCAGCGCCTCCCTGATCGGCGGGAAGTTGCAGCGGCGCAGCACCTCGGGGCTGATCCACTCCGGCAGCTCGGGCAGCCTGGTCAGCGCCTGCGCGATGGCGCGGCGGAGCGAGCCGATCGCAAGCCCCTCGGTCAGCGGATAGACCGGATCGATGCCGGACAGTTTTGCAAAGCCCGCTTCATCGACGACGCGATCGGGATGCACGATCTGCGGGATGCCGTCATACATCGCCAGCGTGCCGGAGACGTAGCGCTTCTCGCCGACCGGCAGCAGCTTCTCGACATAGCCGGGCTGGGCACGGAAGAAGGTCAGCACGACGTCGCCGGTGTCGTCGCTGGCATAGACAAGGTAGGGCGCGCGCGAATTGCGCGGCGGCGGCGGGCGATGGCGGTCGACGGTGACCTCGAGCGTCACCATGGTTCCGACCGCGGCGTCGCGGATCTTCGGCCGGGCGCGGCGGTCGATCACGCTCGCCGGCAGATGCAGCAGCAGGTCAACCAGCCGCGGCGTCTCGCTGCGGTCGAGCAGATAGCGCAGCAGCTTGTCCTGCTTCGGGCCGACCCCTTGCAGGGTCGTGACCTGGGCAAACAGCGGATTGAGCAGGGCTGGGCGCATCGACGAATCCAAGACCGTTTCACACCGTCATGCCCGGCCTTGTGCCGGGCATCCACGTCTTTTTTTGGAGCTGATGTCGGCCGGTCCCGTCTACGCCAAGGCTTCGACGGGCGCGCAAGCCCGGCAATGACGGCATGCGCCCAGGGAAACCCCAAAACGCGGCGAATGAGGGCTGACATCGGCCATCGCCATGGCTATATCAAGCCCGCCCGGCACGTCCGGGCTTTTGGCGTTGGATGGATTTTGGGACATGACGGGATCGACACGATCGAGCAGCGGGCTCGATGACCGCCGCAAGCGGCTTTTGTTTCGCTGCTGGCACCGCGGCACCCGGGAGATGGACCTGATCCTCGGCCGCTTCGCCGACGCGACCATTGGCGAGCTGTCCGATCACGAGCTCAGCGAGCTCGAGCATTTGATCGAGGTCCCGGATCCCGACCTCTATGCGGCGCTGACCGGCGACAAGGTGCTGCCGTCCGAATATGCCACCGCGCTGTTTGCCCGCATCAAGGCGTTCCGGGTCGCGGATCCCAGCGCATGAAACAGCCGATGAAATCACCGGCCGCGATGCTCGCGCCCGGCCGGGTGCTGACCATCGCCAACGTCGCCGAGGGCGCCGAAGGGCTCGTCATCTCCGACCTGGCGCGCGCGATCGCGGCGCAGCCGAAGCGTCCGGCGGTGAGCCTTGCCGTGGTGTGCCGCGACGGCGCGCGGATGCAGCAGCTCGCCCGCGCGCTGGAGTTCTTTGCGCCCGATATCGCCGTGATGCAGGTTCCGGCCTGGGACTGCCAGCCCTATGACCGCGTCTCGCCGCATGCCGGCATTTTGGCGCAACGGCTCACCGCTTTGGCCAAGTTGTCGCGGCTGGTCGGCAGCGACAAGCCGCTGATTGTGCTCACCACGGTGAATGCGGCCGTGCAGCGGGTCCCGGCGCGCGATCAGGTCGCAGCGCAAGCGCTGTCGGTTGCGCCCGGCAATGTGGTGCCGATGGATTCGGTCGTGGCCTGGCTCGAGCACAATGGCTACACCCGCTCGTCCACGGTGCGCGAGCCCGGCGAATATGCCGTGCGCGGCGGCATCCTCGATCTGTTTCCGGCCGGCCTCGACCAGCCGGTGCGCTTCGACTTCTTCGGCGACAGCCTGGAATCGATCCGCACCTTCGATGCCGAGACCCAGCGCACGCTACTCGACATGCGCGGGCTCGATCTCGTGCCGGTGTCGGAATTCCAGCTCACCACCGAAACCATCCGGCGTTTCCGCATGGGCTATGTCGCCGCGTTCGGCGCGCCGGGGCGCGACGATCAGCTCTATGAAGCCGTTTCCGAGGGACGGCGTCACCCCGGCATGGAGCATTGGCTGCCGCTGTTCCAGGAGCGGATGGACACGCTGTTCGATTATCTCGACGGGGCGACGGTTGCGATCGAGCCGCAGGGCGAGGACGCAGCGCGCGAACGCTTCTCGCAGATCGTTGACTACTATGACGCACGGCGCGAGGCGCTGGAGCATCCGGGCAGCGGCGCGGTCTATAAGCCGCTGCCGCCGGACCAGCTCTATCTGACCGAGGCCGAATGGACCAAGCTGCTCGGCGATGCGCCGCTGGCGCGGCTGACGCCGTTCGCGGTGCCCGAAGGCACGCCCGACGTGTTCGACGCCGGCGCGCGGCAGGGCCGCAACTTCGCCCCCGAACGCGCCGACAGCAATGTCAACGTGTTCGAGGCCGTGGTCGGCCATGTCGGCGCGCTGCAGTCACAGCGCAAGAAGGTGGTGATCGCGTTGTGGAGCGAGGGCTCGCGCGACCGCATGGGCGCGATGCTGCGCGACCACAAGCTCCTGAACACGACCAGCGTCAACACCTGGCGGATCGTGCAGGCGACGCCGCGCAACGAAACTATGCTGGCGGTGCTCGGCATGGAATCCGGCTTCGAGACCGACGAGTTCTCCGTCATCAGCGAGCAGGACATTCTCGGCGACCGCCTGGTGCGGCCGCGCAAGGCGAGCCGCAAGCTCGACAATTTCATCTCGGAGGTGACGAGCCTTGCAACCGGCGATCTCGTGGTCCATGTCGAGCACGGCATCGGCCGCTTCGTCGGGCTGCAGACGCTGGAAGTCTCCGGCGCGCCGCATGACTGTCTCGAGTTGCATTATGCCGCCGAAACAAAACTGTTCCTGCCGGTCGAGAACATCGAGCTGTTGTCGCGCTACGGCTCCGACAGCGCCAATGTCGAGCTCGACCGTCTCGGCGGCGGCGGCTGGCAGGCACGCAAGGCCAAGCTGAAGAACCGGATCCGCGAGATCGCGGGCGAATTGATCAAGATCGCGGCCGAGCGGCAGCTGCACGAGGCGCCGAAATTCCCGCTGCAGCCGCATGTCTATGACGAGTTCTGTGCGCGCTTCCCCTATGAGGAGACCGAGGATCAGCTCCAGGCCATCACCTCGACCTTGAAGGACCTCGAGATCGGCCGCCCGATGGACCGGCTGATCTGCGGCGATGTCGGCTTCGGCAAGACCGAGGTGGCTCTGCGCGCGGCGTTCGCCGTGGCGCTGGAGGGCAGGCAGGTCGCGGTGGTGGTGCCGACCACGCTGCTGGCGCGTCAGCACTCGCGGACTTTCACCGAGCGCTTCCGCGGCTTCCCGGTCAATGTCGCGCAGGCCTCGCGGCTGGTGTCGACCAAGGAGCTCAACCAGGTCAAGAAGGGGCTCACCGACGGCAACGTCGACATCGTCGTCGGCACCCATGCGCTGCTCGGCAAGACCATCAAGTTCAAGGACCTCGGCCTGTTGATCGTGGACGAGGAGCAGCATTTCGGCGTCAGCCACAAGGAGCGGCTGAAGCAGTTGCGCGCCCAGGTCCATGTGCTGACGCTGTCGGCGACCCCGATCCCGCGCACGCTTCAGCTTGCATTGACCGGCGTCCGCGAGCTCTCGATCATTGCTTCGCCGCCGGTCGATCGCCTTGCGGTGCGCACCTTCGTCGCGCCCCACGATCCCCTGATGATCCGCGAGGCGCTGCTGCGCGAACGCTACCGCGGCGGGCAGGCGTTCTATGTCGTGCCGCGGATCGAAGACCTCGCCGGCGTCAAGGATTTCCTCGACAAGAACGTGCCGGAGATGAAGGTCGCGGTCGCCCACGGCCAGATGCCGCCGACCGTGATCGAGGACATCATGTCCGCGTTCTACGACGGCAAGTACGACATCCTGCTCTCGACCACGATCGTCGAGTCCGGTCTCGACATCCCGAACGCCAATACGTTGATCGTGCACCGCGCCGACATGTTCGGCCTCGCCCAGCTCTACCAGCTGCGTGGCCGCGTCGGCCGCTCCAAGCTGCGCGCCTATGCGCTGTTCACGCTGCCGGCACAGCAGAAGATCACGGCGCAGGCGGAGCGGCGGCTCAAGGTGCTGCAGTCGCTGGAGACGCTGGGCGCCGGCTTCCAGCTCGCCTCGCACGACCTCGACATCCGCGGCGCCGGCAATCTGCTCGGCGAAGAGCAATCCGGCCACATCAAGGAAGTCGGCTTCGAGCTGTACCAGTCGATGCTGGAGGAGGCGATCGTCAACCTCAAGGCCGGCGTCGCCGAGCCGGCCGCCGACCGCTGGTCGCCGCAGATCACGATCGGCATGCCGGTCCTGATCCCCGATGACTATGTCAACGACCTCAGCGTGCGGCTGTCGCTGTATCGCCGGCTCGCCGATCTCGACACCGACGAGGACATCGACGCCTTCGCCGCCGAAATGCGCGACCGCTTCGGCGTGCTGCCGGACGAGGTGCGCTATCTGTTCAAGGTCGCGGCGATCAAGGCCTATTGCCGAAGGGCCAATGTCGGGAAGGTCGACGCCGGCCCGAAGGGCGCCGTGATCGCATTCCGCGACAACAGCTTTGCCCATCCGGAGCGGCTGGTGAGCTTCATCCGCCAGCACGGCCAGGCCGCCAAGGTGCGGCCCGACATGAAGGTGGTGTTCTTCCAGGAATGGGATACTCCGGAAGAGCGGCTCGCCGGCACCACCGAGATCCTGCGCCAGCTCGCCAACCTCGCCGAGAGCAAGAAGGCGGCTTAACACGCGGTCCGACGCAGGCCTCGGCTCAGGATCGGATCAAATAGGGCGCAACGTGGTCGTCGAGCAGTATCAGGAACTGCTCGGCGAGAACGCTGAGTTCGCCGATCGTCGGCTTCAGGACTCCGACCTCGTAGTGGATCGCCGGCGCGAAGGGGCGGACGACGAGCTTGCTCGCTCCGCTGGTTCGCCTGAGCGTTTCGGACGCGCTGAGCGCGTCGACGAGGCAGACACCCGCGCCATCGATGACGAGGTTGAGCGCGACGGCAAAGAATTCACACTCGATCGCCGGATGAAACGGCGTACCGCTGGCTTCGAAGGCGCGAGATACCGCGGCATAGGTCGATCGGCTCTGCGAGGTAATGATCAGATCATGTCGCTCGAGAAGATCGGGAGTGACGACTTTCCGGTCAGCCAGTGCATGCGTTGCAGGCATCACGCAGTCCAGGGACATTCGGTAGCGCCGCAATACGACATTGGTGCGGTCGAACGGCGGCTCGGCGACTCCGAAGTCGAATGCACGTGCCGACACCAGGCTCCGGACATTCTCGGAGCTTCGGGTCAGGAGCCTGATCGTTGTTGACGGGCGCTCGCGCTGGAAGCGGCTGACGACGCCCGGAAGCCAGACTATCCCAGGTCCCGGACTCGCGATCGTCAGAACGCCGCGCTTGCCTGCGGAGATTCCGGCAGCGGCGTCCTCCAGTTCGGCAAACCCGGCGAGCGCCCGGATCGCTTCATTGTGCAACAGATGCGCCTCCGGCGTAGGCACGATATGGCGGCTCTCCCGGCGAAACAGCGCAAACCCGACATCTGCCTCCAGCCGTTTCAAGGCCGCACTCACAGCCGGCTGCGATACCCCGAGTGCACGCGCGGCCTCGGTTGCCGATCGATGCTGCATAACAGCATGAAAAATCTCAACAAGACGCCGATCCATAACCAATATCTATATATCGTTTCGATGTCGCTCGTGGTATGAGCATGAAGGGAAACGCCAATAATACAAGGAATTTTCGCACACCACGCCGGCGAAATTCCAGATAATGTTACAGCAATCTGAGCGTGACGAGCATTGGCATTATATTTGCTTATGTTTCGAGATGAAGTCGTCTGGAGGGTCTGCGGGGATGAACACAAGCCACGCATCGTGCGCCGCGTCGGTCCTGGCCGCCGAAGCGGTGGTCAAACGCTTCGGCGCCCACACCGTTCTGAACGGCGTGGATCTTGCGCTGGGCACCGGGCAGTCGACCTGCATCATCGGTCCAAGCGGCTCAGGCAAGACGACCCTTCTGCGATGCATGGCGCTGCTGGAGGCTCCTTCCGACGGGCGCGTCGTGATGGAGGGGGCGACGGTCTCGCAGGCCCGGCCATCGTCCGATGTGCGGCTCGCTGCCCGCAAGGTGCGGCCGGAAATCGGAATGGTGTTCCAGCAGTTCAATCTGTGGCCGCACATGACGGTGCTGGGAAACATCATCGAGGCCCCGATGCGGGTGCGCGGGGTCAGCCGGGATGAGGCGGTCGTCACGGCCGAACGGCTGCTTCAGAAGGTCGGCATGGAGGCGAAGCGCGATGCCTATCCGGCCAGGCTGTCCGGAGGCCAGCAACAACGCGTCGCGATCGATCGCCCGGGCGCTTGCCATGCAGCCGAAGATACTCCTGTTCGACGAGCCGACGTCGGCTCTCGATCCCGAACTTCGCCGCGAGGTGCTGCAGGTCATGCGCACGCTCGCGCTCGAAGGCATGACGATGCTCGTGGTGACGCACGAGATGGGCTTCGCCCGCCGCGTGGCGAGCCATGTCGTGTTCATGGACGAGGGGATGATCGTTGAGCACGGCACGCCGGCCGCCTTTTTCGAACGGCCGACAACCGAGCGCGCCAAGCGCTTTCTCAATCAGTTTGACGAGTGATCACTGCACGACAGGAGATTGAAGCTCATGCCAAATCTGCGCCGACTTGCCTTCGTTTGCGCGCTCTTTCTCTCGATGACGCCGGCGGCTGCCCAGCAGACGCAGTCGCGCCTCTACGAGATCACCAAGAGCGGGGTACTCAGGGTCTGCATCTGGCCGATGTACTATTCAATTTCGTTCCGCAATCCAGATAGCGGACAGCTCGAGGGGATCGACATCGATCTCTCCAAGGAACTCGCCAAGGACATGGGCGTGAAGCTGGACTATGTGGAGACCAGCTTTGGCAGTTTCATCGCCGACCTGCAGGCCAACAAATGCGATCTCGGCATGTTCGGCGTCGGGGCGACGATGAAGCGTGCGCAGGCCGTCGCGTTCTCGGACCCGTATCTGACGAGCGGCGTCTATGCCGTCGTGCGCAAAGGCGGCCCGATCACATCCTGGGCGGATATCGATAAGCCGGGCGTCAACGCCGGCGTCTCGCTCGGCAGCTATGTCGAGAACTTCATGCGGTCCTACTTCAAGAACGCCAAGACCGTCGCGGTCGCATCTCCCGCCACGACCCAGGCTGAGCTGATGGCGCAACGCGTCGACGTCGTCATGACCGATTATCCGGCCTCGATCAAAATGAATGCCCAGTTCGACTGGACTACGACGGTGGCGCCGCCGGAAAACCTGTCCGTGACGCCTTACGCGTACGTCATGAACCAGGGTGACCAGATCTGGCTGAACTACGTGAACCTGTTCGTACGCACCATCAAGCTCGACGGCCGGCTCAAGGCCGCCGCCGAGAAGAACAAGCTCGGACCGATCGTCGCGCCCTGAGACATCAGATGCAAAGCTACAGCTTTCGCTGGGACGTCATCCCGAACAATCTGGGCTTTCTTGCCTCCGGCATGGAAATGACCCTTTTCATTTCAATTGTCACGCTCGTGGTGGCGACCCTGTTGGGGCTCGTCATCGCGATCATGCAGATGTCCCGCTTCCGCATCGCGCGCATCATCGCGCTTTCGGTCGGCGAAATCGTCCGCAATACGCCAATCCTCGTGCAGCTGCTATGGGTCTATTACGTGCTGCCGATCGTCTTCAATGTGAGGATCGATGCGCTGGCCGCATCGATCCTCGGTCTCTCGCTCTATTCGGCGGTGTTCATCTCCGAGGTCTTCAGGGCGGGCATCCAGACCGTTCCGGTCGGGCACCGCGAGGCGGCACAGGTGCTCGGCCTGACGCCCGCGCAGAGCTTTGTGCGGATCGTTGGCCCGCAGGCGATTCGCAGCGTGCTGCCGCCGCTGGCCGCCAATTTCGTCCAGCTCATCAAATATTCCTCGCTTGCGTCCGTGGTGTCGGTCGGCGAGGTCACGCGGCGCGGCATGGAGTTGTCGTCGTCAACGTTCAGGCCGCTGGAAATATTCACCTTCATCGCGGTGGTGTATTTCGCGATCTGCTGGCCGCTCACCCACTCAATCCGCATATGGGAAGCGCGCCTTGCACAACGTTGATCGAGTTCGCCGCGCGGTTTCGAGCGATCGGACCAGCCAGGTCGTCGAGCTGGCGATGCGGCTGATCGGAGTGGCGTCGCCAAATCCGGACGGCGACACGCGCGCCGTCGCGGCGCTGGCGGCCGATCTCCTCAGGGCGCATGTGCCGGGCGTTGCGGTTGAGCTGCATCCGGGGACAGCCGAGATCGTCAACGTCGTCGCGCGGATCAAAGGCCATGCCCCCGGCCGCCGCATCGTGTTCAACGGCCATCTCGACACCTATCCGTTGGGGGAGCGGATGAGTTGGTCGGTCAATCCCGACGGAGAGGTCGTGGGCGGCCGCCTTTACGGCCGCGGCGCGGCTGACATGAAGGGCGGCATTGCGGCATCAATGGCCGCGATGGCCGCATTGGCCGAGCAGCGCGAGGCATGGGCGGGAGAGGTGGTGCTGACGCTCGCCGGAGACGAGGAAAGCATGGGTCCGTACGGGACCAAATACCTGCTCGACCAGGTCTCCCATGCCAGCGGCGACGCCGTGATCATTGGCGACGCCGGTTCGCCGATGGTGCTGCGCTTCGGCGAGAAGGGATTCCTCTGGATCGAGATCGAGGCGGAGGGCAGCGCGGCGCACGGCGCGCATGTCCATCTCGGCATCAATGCGATCGATCGCTTGCGCGAAGCGCTGGACAGAGTGAGTGAGCTGCGCAGCCTGGCCGTTGCGATGCCGGTCAATGTCGCCGACGCCATCCGCCGCGCAAGGCCTGTCTCCGAACCGTTGTGCGGCGCCGGCGAAGCCGACGTCCTGTCGAGCGTCACGGTCAACATCGGAACGGTGAGTGGCGGTTCGTCACCGAACCTGGTGCCGAGCCAGGCGCGAGCGGCCATCGACCTGCGTCTGCCGGTCGGCGTCACGTCGGAAGCTGTTCTCGCGCTGTTGCGAGAGGTGCTCGATCTGCCCGGCATCACATGGCGCGTGTTGCGCTGCTTCGAACCCAATCACACCGACCCCGGTGACGAGATCGTCACGCGCTGCGCAACTGCGGCGACGGACATCATCGGCAGGGCGCCGGCGATCAACATGCGCGTCGGCGGCTCCGATGCGCGCTGGTTTCGCATGTCCGGAATCCCGACGGTCGTCTATGGACCGACACCTCACAACATGGGCGCGCCGGACGAGTACGCTGACATCGCCGAACTGGCGACGGTGTCGCGCGTGCACGCGCTGACCGCCTTCGACATGCTGACAAGAGAGAACAGAGAATGAGCGACGTGGCGGGTTTCGTGGGTCCGGAAACATTCATGGGATTGCCGGCGGGGTTACCGCGGCCGGGCAGCCGCGCTGCCGTGCTCGGCGTGCCGTTCGATTGCGGCACGCATCCGTTCCGCGTCGGCGCCCGGCAAGGTCCCCTGGAGGTCCGGCGGGAGTCGCGGCTCATTCGCCGCTATCATCCGTCGCTCGCCGACGTCGATGTGCTGTCATTGCTGGGTGCAGTCGATGCCGGCGATGTTGCCTTGGTGCCGGGACGCATCGAAGACGCCTTTGTCAAGATCGAGGCTGCCGCTGGCCGGATTCTCGAGCTTGGCGCGGTGCCGGTCGGGATCGGCGGCGACGGTTCGGTCTCGCTTCCGCTGATGCGCGCCGCCGCCCGGTATCACAAGGATCTCGTCGCACTGCATATCGACAGCCATACCGATGCATATCCGTATACGCCGGACGATCGGTACAATGCGGCCACGCAGTTCACCAACGCGGCGCAGGAAGGCGTGGTGAACGCCGGCCGATCCTGGCACATCGGCGTGCGCGGTTTCACCTATTGCCCGGGTGTGCTCGAACATACGCGGTCGCTCGGATTTCGCGTCGTCACGATCGAGGAGCTGATGCGGCGCGGTTTCGCGCAGACCGTCGCGGAATTCAGCCAGGTCGTCGGCGCGCGGCCGGTCTATCTGTGCTGGGACATGGATGTGTTCGATCCATCGGTTGCTCCCGGCGTCTGCACGCCCGCCTGGGGAGGCCTGTCGGCCCGCGAGGGGATCGAATTGCTGCGCAGCCTTTCAGGCTTGAATATCGTCGCGATGGATTTCAACACGGTCAGCCCGCCACAGGACGTTCAGGGGATGGCCGCCCAGCTCTGCGCCCATATGATCATGGAGGCTCTCGTGCTGCTTGCCGCGGGCATGGGGCTGTTGCCGGACTGAAATCGCAGCGGCTTGATCGGTCATGCTACGCCGGCGATGACCGTGCCCTAAAATCCGCGGGCCTTACGACGCCGCGCGCTCCGGCGCTCCGAACAGCCGCCCCAGCAGCGAGAGTGCGGAATCGCCCGGCATCAGCGTTGCGACGCTGACGGCGGGCTCGGCGCGGGCGTCGCGGCGTCCGTTCTGGGTGTGGCGCATGACGCTCGCCAATCGCCGCGTGATCGCCTGCGCGTTGCGCAGGTCGGTGCCAGCGAATGCCACGACCAGCGAGCGCTCGTCATGCACGGCACCGAAATCGGCTCGGCGCATCAGCCGGCTGATGATCCGCGCGCCGTCGAACTGCGCGCGCGGCTGCGTGTTGTCGAAGGTGAAGCGTGCCACCGAGAGCGCGCCGCCGCGCTCGGCGGTCTGGTAGACCGCGGTCGCGAAGTCGCGCTCGAACGCGGCCTTGGTGAGCAGGCCGGTGCGGGCATCGATCAGGCCCTTGGCGTCGATCGCCTTCAGCATGCGGCCGAGCCGCGCCTCGAAGGCGTGCTGGCGGATCATCGGCAGCGCCATGTCGGCGATGCGGGTCGGCCCGGCCGTGACGATCTCGAGATTGGGCAGCTCGTATCGCGGCGTCAGCTCGCCCGAGGCGACGATCACCGGCAACGGGCGGAAGCGGACATCCTCGGTCAGCACGGTCAGGAACGCATCCATCACCCGCGGCGTGAAGCCTTCCGCCAGCACGATGCCGTCGATGTCGCGGCTCGAGAGATGCTTGGCGGCGGCCTCGATGCTCAGTGCGCCGACCACGCCGGCGCGTTCGCCGAGCGCGACCGACAGCGTCGGGTAGGCGCCGCCGCGGCCGATCAACAGCGCGGTGGCCTCTCCGATCGGATCGATGTCAGACAGGGCGATCGGTGCCGGCGGCACCAGGCGGCGCATCACGGTAGAATGCAGCGCGCGAACGCGTAAGGACGCGTTGAGCCGGGCGACCAGCCGATCCGGCAGACCCTTGCTCTGGAAGAATGCGATCACGGTGTCGGGCAGGGTGGTCGCGGGATCGACCGCGATCAGCGGCAGATACGGCGCACGGGCGGCGGCGCGCTTGGCGAGGCCCGACAGGGTGACGAAGTCGACCCCCTCGGCGGCCGCGATGATCGCGGCCGGCTTGACCTGCTCGATGGCCCGTCCGACCTCGTTCCAGTCGGTGACCACGACCGGGAAGAGTTTCGTCTCATCGAGGGCTGCGGCAAACGACGGCTTTGTCGACGCCGATACGATGAGGACCGGACCTTGCTGGGACATTCGAACGCTCGAAACCAATGCTTAAGATCAGCAACGGCTGCGATGCTAGTTCGCATGGCTTAATGCGGCGTCAACACAATGATAAGACTAACACAATGATAAGATTTTAACTCAACCCGGCGCCGCCACGGTCGCGAAATGCTTCGACCATCAAAGGGTTAAGCCCAAGTTCTGTGAGAGCGTCGCGGGCGCGTGCATTGTCCTGTGCCCGTCCGGCCAGCCGGTGGCCGCTGAGACGGTCCGGCAATGCGGTGAGCAGCGCGCCCTGGCCGAGGCGGCGCGACCATTCCTGCAGCTCCTGGGCGAGGAAGCGGTAGCCGCCGACCGTCATCACCCCCGACGGCGGCGCGGTGATGTTGACGGCCCCGGTCGCGCGATCGACCCGCGCGGCATATTCGGTGTCGACGAAATCGCGCGGCGGCGGCGCGATCAGGCTGTCGCCGGGCGGAGGCGGCGGCGCATAGGCGGCGACCGGCACCATCGGGCCGCGCAGGCCGAGCGTGCCCTTCGGCGTCAGCAGGATCTCGCCGGCGACCGATGCGCCGGGCGCTTCGCGCGGCGCACTGTGCGGCCCCGGCTTGATCACGGCCGGCGATCCGTCCTCGGCGGTGCGGCGGGCGCCGAACAGCCCGGCCTCGCCGAACAGATAGACGTCGGTCATGGTCACCCGCCGCGAGCTCCAGTGCGCGCTGGAGGCGACTTGCTCGGGCGTACGCCAGAGGCCAATCACGGTGCGCAGGCTGGGCAGGCGCTCCGACAGGCCGCGCTCGTCGAGCCGCAGTACGAGCTGCGCCGGCGCGATCAGCGTGTTGCAGGTGTGATCGTTGAACTGGGTCTCGAACGCTTTCTCGTCGAACGGGTGGTGCAGCACCAGCGTTCCGCCCGACAGCAGCCAGGTCACCAGCGACGCGCAGATGCCGGCGAACGACATCGGCGCGAACGCCGACATGATGGTGGCGCCTTGCGGCAGATCGCTCTCCAGCGACATCGCGAGCCCGCCGGCGATCAGGCCGAAATGCGCCCGCGGCACCGGACGAAGACCTTCGCTGGTGACGTCGAAGGAGATCAGCGCCGGCTTGCGGCCGTCCTGGATCATCGGGCGCGAGGCCCGGGAGTCCTCCAGGATCGCCTGGTCGAGCGACGCCATGCCTTCGGGCAGATCGGTCCCGAAGCCGCAGACGTGGCGGATCGAGAACGCTTCCGCCGCGGCGTTCATGGCGATGTCGGCATAGGAGACGCCGTCGATCCGGCCGCAGCTGACGATCGCCCGCGCCGCGGTGCGGTTGAGCACGGACGTCAGCTCGGCCTGCCGCCACAGCAGCGGCAGCGGCACCACCACGAGGCCGACCCGATGCGCGGCAAGGACGGTCAAGGCGAATTCGACCGTGCCGGGCAGCTGCACGGCGATCACCGTGTTGGCTGGCAATCCGCTCTGCACGAAGTGGGCGGCGATCGCCGAGATCGCGCGGTCGGCCTGGGCATAGGTCAGGCGCTTGCGGGTCTGTCCGGTGATGCGCTGCTTGTTGAGCGGGTCGACCAGCGCCAGCGCCTGGGGTTGCCGCGCCAAAGTGCGCTTGAACAAGGTATCGAGCGTTGGCGAGGTGATCGACTGGTTCACAGGTTCAACGTCGGTTGCATCGCTTCGATCGGACCAGATCATGCCGCATCGGGTCGCAAATCACTTGGAAATCACTTGGACTGCGCGGCGGGCTTCTGCCACCAGGTTTCCGGCAGGTAGCCCGTCAACGCCGTGGTCGAAGGCCGTTCTATCCGATTCCAGCGCGCGATCCATTGCTCTCCCAAGTTAAATAGGGGGATAGCGTAGAAGCCCGACATCAGGGCCCGGTCCAGCGCCCGCACCGCCGAGACGAAGGCCGGCCGCTCGCGCGCCGCGAGCAGCGCCGCGATCATGGCGTCGATGGCGGGATCCTTGGCGCCCATGTAGTTTCGGGTGCCCGGCACATCGGCGGCCTGGCTGCTCCAGTAGAACCACTGCTCGTTGCCTGGCGATAGCGACTGGTCCCAGCGGATGGGGATCATGTCGAAGTCATAGCCGACCCGGCGCTGCTCGAACTGCACCGCGTCGACCACCCGCACCGCGGCTTCGATGCCGGCCCGCTTCAGGTCACGCTGATAGGCGAGGGCGATCCGCTCATGCTCGCGCGTCGTCACCAGGATCTCGATGCGCAGCGGCGTCCCTGTCGAGCGCTGCTTCAAGACCGTGCCGTCGAGCGCGTAGCCCGCCTCGGCGAGCAGCGCGAGCGCACTGCGCAGGAGGCCGCGGTCGCGCCCCGACCCGTCGGTGACCGGCAGACGATAGCGGCCGTCGAGGATATCGGGCTGGACGTGCGACAGATATGGCTTGAGCAGCTCGAGCTCGCGATCGTCGGCGGGGCGGCCATAGGCGGACAGATCCGATCCGGCGAAAAAACCGCCGGCGCGTGAGAACAGTCCGAAATAATAGTTGCGGTTGACCCATTCGAAATCGAACAGCATCGCCAGTGCCTGACGCACCCGCAGGTCGGCGAATTTCGGCCGCCGGCTGTTGAAAACCAGGAATTCGGACGGCCGCGGCGTGCCGATCTTGATGGTGTCGCGGATCACCTCGCCGTTGCGCGCCGCCGGGAAGTCATAGCCGTCGTGCCAGCGCAACGGCTCGGTCTCGGTCCGGAAATCATACAGGCCGCGCTTGAAGGCCTCGAACATGCCGTTGGCCTCGCGGTAGTAATCGAGCCTGATCTCGTCGAAGTTCCAGAGGCCGCGGTTGATGGGCAGGTCGCGGCCCCAATAATTGGGGTCGCGCGTGAAGGTGACGCTGGCGCCGGGCTTGACCGCCGTCACGCGGTAGGGGCCGGACCCGATCGGTGGGGCCAAGGTGGTTTCCTCGAATTTTTCGGGGTCGATGGCGTGCCGCGGCAGGATCGGCATCAGGCCGAGGATCAGCGGCAATTCGCGGTCCGCCACGCCGCCGAAATCGAACCGGACCGTGAGCGGGTCGAGCGCCTCGGCCTTTGCGACTTTCGAATAATACTGACGGTGCATCGGACGGCCGTGGTCGCGCAGCAGCGCCAGCGAGAACAGCACGTCGTCGGCCAGTACCGGCCGGCCATCCGAGAAGCGGGCGCGGGGATCGATGTGGAATGTCACATAGCTTCTGGCGTCGTCGGTCTCGACGCTGCGCGCGAGCAGGCCGTACAGCGTGAACGGCTCGTTATTGCCGCGCGCCATCAGGCTTTCGTAGACATAACCGCGCTCATAGCCGTAGCCCCTGACCTGCTGCACGGCGATGCCCCTGATGATCAGGGGATTGAGGCTGTCGAAGGTGCCAATCACGCCCTGGACCAGGCGGCCGCCCTTGGGAGCGTCGGGATTGGCATAGGGCAGGTGGGTAAAGTCCGACGGCAGCGCGGGGGCGCCATGCATCGCGATCGCGTGGCTCTCGGCGGCGGCCGCAGGGACCAGCCCGCTCGTCATGCATCCCAAGACCAGCCAGATGGCGGCCCATGCGGCGCGCCAAGTGTGCCCGGGAACACGTGCGTGAGGCGCCGGATTTGATTCGCGAAACGTCACGTCCGGAAGTTTATCACAGGCCGCTGAAACTCGCCGCGAGATGGGCGCAAATCCGCTTGTCGGCATTGATCTTTCCGCGCGCCGCTGTATTGAAGGCGTGCAATTCGAAGGCGGGAACGCCTGTCACGTATCCGCCTCAATTGACTAGGAGACAGCCGCCCAAACGGCTATGTGTCGGCGCCTGCAGCGGTTTCGGGCTTCCGTTCAGAAAGGGTTTTCCGCAATGAATTTCCGTATCTTGGCCGCCCCGGTCCGGCCGCATGGGCGAATTGTTGCCCTGATGGCGGCGACGGCATTCTCTGCAGCGCTCCTGGTTCCTGCCGCTCGGGCCCAGCAGCCGGCAGCGCCGGCGCCTGCGGCACCGAAGGCTGCGCCCAAGGCGGCACCCAAGGCAGCTCCGAAGGCTCCGGCAGCCCAGGCGCCCGCCCAAGCACCGGCCGCCGGCCAGCCGCCCGCTGCGGCCGCCCAGCCGCCGGCGCAGGATCAGCAGATCCAGCTGATCTACGCCCCCTGGACCAAGTTCTGCCTGAAGGGCCAGGAAGCCAACGCCAAGCAGGTCTGCTTCACCGGCAAGGACGGCCGCATCGAGTCCGGCCAGCCGGTGATCGCCGCCGTGATCATCGAGCCGGAAGGCGAGCCGAAGAAGATCCTGCGCGTCACGCTGCCGCTCGGCATGCAGCTCGTGCACGGCACCCGCATCATCGTCGACGGCAACCCGCCGCAGCAGGCGCCCTATGTGATCTGCTTCCAGAACGGCTGCATGTCCGACTATGAAGCAACGCCCGAGCTGATCGCCAACATGAAGAAGGGCCAGAACCTCGTGGTCCAGGCGATCAATTCCAACGGCGCGCCGCTGACGCTGCCGCTGCCGCTCAACACCGAATTCGCCAAGGCCTATGACGGCCCGCCGACCGATCCGAAGGTGTTCGAGGAAAACTCGAAGAAGCTGCAGGAAGAGTTGCAGAAGCGCGCCGAAGAGCAGCGCAAGAAGCTGGAAGGCGCGGGCGGTGGCTCTGCGCAGGCTCCGGCGCCGGCCAACCCGGCGGCCAAGTAAGCACTTCAATCACGCGTTCAAGAAAACGCGAGATCATCGCGATCAAAAGGCGCCCGGAAGGGCGCCTTTTTTGTCATGCGAAACAGACTGGCTGCTGGCAGCCTGCTGCGCTGGTGATGGTGCAGATCGTGTGCGATGGTCGTCGAAGGGTGCTTCGATTGCGTCGCGCGATGAGCGCGCATCGTTGGTGCCTTGTCCGGACAAGTCCGGCGTCGAAGCACAATCATAAATCCGATACGGGAGGCCAGACGAAAGCGCGAACAGCGCCTTCGATGCGCAAATGCGCGCGTGGTTCTTCCGCGAATCCTGGCCGCCGCTCGCAGTCATGGAAGTCGCGCAATGTCCCAGCAAGTCAGCACGCAGCGGCGGGAACTGCGCTCCCGGCCTCGGGAGCAGCCGGCCGGCGGTGCTTCGGTCGATGCTGGCGTTCGCGTCAGCCAGGACAACGTCCCCGGAACGTTTCATCCCGGCATCGTCCATCTCGCGCTGGCGATGGGCGGCTTCGCAATCGGCATCGCCGAATTCGCGACCATGAGCCTGTTGCCGTTCTTCGCCCACGACCTGCACGTCAGCGAGCCCCAGGCCGGCCACGCGATCAGCGCCTACGCGCTCGGCGTCGTCGTCGGTGCGCCGGTCATCGCGGTGTTGTCGGCGCGCATGACGCGGCGGACGCTGCTGATCGCGCTGATGGGTTTCTTCGCGTTGATGAACGGCCTTTCGGGGCTCGCGCCCGATTATCACACCATGCTGGCGCTGCGCTTCCTGGCGGGGCTGCCGCACGGCGCCTATTTCGGCATCGCCATGCTGGTCGCGGCCTCGCTGGTCCCGACGGACAGGCGCACGGCGGCTGTCGGCCGCGTGCTGCTGGGGCTCACCATCGCGACGACGGTCGGCGTTCCGCTCGCCAACGGGGTCGGGCAGGCGATCGGCTGGCGCTGGGCCTTCGCGATCGTTGCCGGCCTCGCGCTCTTGACCGCGGTCCTGGTCCTGATCTTCGCCCCGCGTGATGCCGCCAACAGCAAGGCGAGCCCGCTGCGTGAACTGTCGGCACTCGGGCGCAAGCATGTCTGGCTGACGCTGGCGATCGGCGCCATCGGTTTCGGCGGGCTGTTCTCGGTCTACACCTATCTGGCCTCGACCATGCTGGCGGTGACCCACACCTCGCCCGCGCTGGTGCCGGTCACGCTATGCGTGTTCGGCGCCGGCCTCACCGCCGGCAACATCATCGTGCCGCGCTTCGCCGACCGCGCGCTGATGGCAACCGCGGGCGGGCTCCTGCTGTGGTCGGCGGCGACGCTCGCGCTGTATCCGCTGGCGGCCGGAAATTTCTGGACGCTGACCGCCGACGTGTTCCTGATCGGGCTGGGCGGGGCGCTCGCCACCGTGTTGCAGACCCGCCTGATGGACGTCGCGGGCGAGGCACAGAGCCTCGCCGCGGCGCTCAACCACTCCGCCTTCAACGTCGCCAATGCGCTGGGTCCGTGGCTCGGCGGAATGGCGGTCGCAGCCGGCTATGGCTGGACGTCGACCGGCCTCGTCGGCGCGGGGCTGGCGCTGGCGGGATTTGTTGTCTGGGCGATCGCGGTTGTCTTGGCCAGGCGCGAGGGGGTGTGAGCGTGGCAGCGCGAACGCCGTGGCATTCGCCGGAGCGCCGCCGGACCTCAGTTCAGCGAGGGATTGCGCGGACGGTAGCCGCCCGATTTATCCTTGATGAAGATCTCCGCCACCTGCGAATGCCGGATCGGCTCGCCGGACTCGTCGGGCAAGAGGTTCTGCTCCGAGACATAGGCGACGTACTCGGTCTCCGAGTTTTCCGCGAGCAAATGGTAGAACGGCTGGTCCTTGTGGGGCCGCATGTCCTCGGGGATCGACAGCCACCATTCCTCGGTGTTGTTGAACTCCGGGTCGATATCAAAAATCACGCCCCGGAAGGAGAACACCCGGTGACGGACGATCTGCCCGATCTGAAACTTGGCGGTGCGCGCTTTGATCATGGCTCGTCGATAGACCAACATTGTGGCCGATGCTAGAGGCTAAGGCCCGAATTAGCCCACGCTTTACCGATTCCAGCCCTGCAAAAACGACCCGAAATCCGGCCGAGAAACTACTTTCAGAATGATCGATATCCTCAATCTGGCGTTGCCGTATTTCGGCTTGATCTTCATCGGTTATGCGTGCGGCAAGGCCAAGGGTTTGCCAGAGAGCGGGCTCGCCTGGATGAATTTCTTCCTGCTTTACGTTTCGTTGCCGGCGCTGCTGTTCGGGATCATGTCCAAGACGCCGTTTGCGGAGCTGAACAACCCGCCATTTCTGATCGCCACCACGCTCGGAACCGTGCTCGCATTCTTCCTGGCGATGGTCGCGGGCAAGCTGATCGGCGGGCTCACGCTGCGCGAGGCGACGCTGGCCGGCCTGTCGGGCGCCTACGGCAATATCGGCTATATGGGGCCTGGCCTCGCGCTCGCCGTGCTCGGTGCCAAGGCGGCGGCGCCGACGGCGCTGATCTTCTGCTGCGACAGCATCTTCCTGTTCTCGATCGTGCCGCTGCTGATCGAGCTCACCGACCGCGACCATCCCTCGCTGCTGCACGCACTCGGCGTGGTGCTGCGACAGATCGTGCAGAACCCGCTGATCATGTCGGCGGTGTTCGGGGCGCTGGTCGCCGCGTTTCACATCCCGATCCCGGTCGCGCTCGATCGCACCATCCAGTTCCTGGAAAACGCCGCCGCGCCGACAGCGCTGTTCGTGCTCGGCATCACGGTGGCGCTGCGGCCGTTCGAGCGGGTGCCGTGGGAGGTCCCGGGCGTGGTCGCGATCAAGCTTTTGATCCATCCGCTGCTGGCGTTCGGCCTGATGCTGCTGTTCGGCCCGTTCGCGCAGCCTTGGGCCGCGACAGCGGTGCTGATGGCTTCGCTGCCGCCGGCGCTCAATGTGTTCGTGATCGCGCGGCAGAACGACACCTGGATCGAGCCGGCGTCGGTCGCGGTGCTGATCGGCACCTTCGCCTCCGTGGTCACGCTGACCAGCGTGATGTGGTTCATCCAGAGCGGACGGCTGGTGTTTCCCTGATCGGCGCGCTTCTTATTTGACGCGTTTTCTTAACGCGAACCGGTACCCACTTCGCTCGAAAACGCTTTGCTTACCGCCGCCACGACGGCGCGAGACCTTCGCGCATCGCCAGGCGCCGCAACGGGCCGCATGCGCCGAGCAGATGCAGGCCGGCAGCGCGCGCCGTCTGCATGCCGAGGAAATCGCTCAGCAGCGACCGGTTGGCGATGTCGATCGCCCAGGTCCGGCTGGCGACATCGGGGCGCCGCGCCGCCTGGTAGCGCGACAGCACATTGGGCGCGCCGGGATCTTCGCCACGACCGATCGCCTGACCGGTGATCTCGGCGATATCGGCGGCATCGCGCAGTCCCATATTGAGGCCCTGCGCGCCGATCGGCGGCAGCACATGGGCGGATTCCCCGACCAGCGCGATCCGGTCCTTGGCGAATTGCCGCGGCCGTTCGATCGCGAGCGGAAACACGTGACGGCCGCCCTGGACCTCGATGCGGCCGAGGATCGAATGCGATTGCCGCTCGGCGGCGAGCGACAATTCGTCGTCGCCGAGTGCCATCAGCCGCTCGGCCTCCTTGGGCGCCGAGACCCAGACCACGCTGCTTCTGACGCCGCTGAGCGGCACGAACACGCAGGGGCCGTGCTCGGTGTGGAACTCGGTCGAGATGTTGTGGTGCGGCCGGGTGTGGGTGACGTTGAAGGTGAGGGCGGACTGCCCGAGCTCGCGGCTTGTCACCTCGATGCCGGCGGCCTCGCGGGACAATGAATTGCGCCCGTCGGCACCGACCACGAGCCGGGCCTGAAGCGACTGGCCCTGCCGCGTCACCACGGTAACCGCGGCATCGTCCGGCCGCACCGAGGCGGCTTCATCGTCGAACCGCGTCAGCGCGGACATTTCGCCGGCGCGGTCCTCGAGCGCCGCGACCAGCGAGCGGTTGTCGATGTTGAAGCCGAATTGCTCGCGGCCGATCTCATCGGACGAAAAGCGCACCTCGGGCGCACGGATCAGGCGGCCGGTGTCGTCGACGAGGCGCATGGTCTTGAGCGCCGCCGCTCGGTCGCTGCAGCGCCGCCAGACGTCGAGCCGATCCAGGATATCGGTCGAGGCACCGAGCAGCGCGGTGGTCCGGTTGTCGGCATAGGGCGCGCGGCGCGCCAGCAGCGCAGTCCGCGCACCTGCGTCGGCAAGGGCAATCGCAGCCGTTAATCCGGCCGGACCGCCGCCTATTACGATAACGTCATAATCCAGCGAGCTGTCGGTCATATCAGGACATTTGACATGCTTGGCCCGATTTTCAAGCCATCGGTAACCACCAAGAGTTTCCAACGCTTTGCGCGGCGGAACGCCGCAAGACCGCATATGCAAACCGGTCCGATTCCTGATAGCACTCGGCCGATGGAGCATTCGAGCCAGCCCGATGCGTTGCCAGAACGGATGCGGACCGCCGCATTCACCGTTCATATTTTCACGGCGCTCGGCGCGGGGGTCGCGCTGCTGGCGATGCTGGAGGCGGTGCGCGAGCACTGGGCCAACATGTTCGCCTGGCTCGGGGTCGCGCTCATCATCGACGGGATCGACGGCCCGCTGGCGCGCCGGCTCGACGTGGTGCGGCTGCAGCCGAACTGGTCGGGCGAGGTGCTCGACCTGGTGGTTGATTTCGTCACCTATGTGTTCGTGCCGGCCTATGCGATCACCGCGAGCGGCATGCTGCTGCCGCTGGCGGCGCCGATCCTCGGCATCGGCATCGTGGTCTCCAGCGCGCTGTATTTCGCCGACCGCCGCATGAAGGCCGATGACAACCATTTCCGCGGCTTCCCGGCGCTGTGGAATGCGGCGGCGTTCTACCTGTTCCTGCTGCATCTGCCGCCCGTGCTGTCGACGATCGTGGTCGCGCTCCTGATCGTGCTGACCTTCGCGCCGTTCCACGTGCTGCATCCGCTGCGTGTGGTGCGGCTGCGCTGGCTGACGCTGTGGCTGCTCGGCGCATGGGCGCTGCTCGGCATGTACACGCTCGCCAACGATTTCGTGGTCGGAGCCCCGATCACCTTCGGTCTCTGCGCCATCGCCGTCTACATCATCGGCAGCGATACCGTGATCCGCCGGATGAAAGCCTTCAGAGCATGATGCAACTGATCACCAGCCCGGAAGCCTGGGCGGCGCTGCTGACCCTGACTGCGCTCGAGATCGTGCTCGGCATCGACAACGTGATTTTCCTGTCGGTGATCGTGTCGCGGATCCCGCCGGCGCAGGCCAAGCGCGCGCGGCAGATCGGCCTGCTGCTGGCGCTGGTGTTCCGCATTCTGCTGCTCTCGATCCTGGTCTGGCTGATCGGGCTGACCCAACCGGTGATCACCGTCAGCGACGTCGCGCTGTCGTGGCGCGACATCATCCTGATAGGCGGCGGCCTGTTCCTGATCGCGAAAGCAACCCACGAGATCCACGGCGAGGTCGAGGCGCGCGAGGGGGAAGCCGGCGACAGGCCGAGCGCCAGCGCGTTCTTCTGGGTGATCGTGCAGATCATCATTATCGACCTGGTGTTCTCGCTGGATTCGATCATCACCGCGATCGGCATGGCGCAGGACATCGAGATCATGATCGCGGCGGTCGTGATCGCCTGCGTCATCATGTACATCTCGTCGGGACCGGTGGCGCGGTTTGTCGCGGAGCATCCGACCACCAAGATGCTGGCGCTGGCCTTCCTGGTGCTGATCGGCGTGGCGCTGGTGGCCGACGGATTCAAATTCCACATTCCGCGCGGCTACATCTATTTCGCGATTGCCTTCTCGGCCGCGGTCGAGGCGTTCAACGTCATGGCCAAGCGCAACCGCAGGAAGCCGGCGCGCTGATGGGCATGATCTCCGCGCAAACGCTGCGCGTTTGTCGCGAGGGAAAGCCGGTTCGCACTTTTCCGGAACGTGGCGTAGCCGGTTCCGGCCCGCTTGGTTGACAAGCCGGCCGCGATGGCATTCGCTCGCTTGACGCTGATATTGAGGGGAGCGACGACATGACCAAGGCTGTGCGCGTGCACCAGGTGGGAGGCCCGGAAGTCCTGACCTACGAGGACGTCGAGGTGGGCGCGCCGGGGACGGGCGAGGTCCGGATCCGCCAGCATGCGGTCGGTCTGAACTTCATCGACGTCTATTTCCGCACCGGCCTCTACAAGGCGCCCGGCCTGCCGTTCATTGCCGGCAATGAGGCTGCAGGCGAGGTGTTGGCCGTGGGTCCGGGCGTGACCAATTTCCACCCCGGCGATCGCGTCGCCTACTACTACAATCTCGGCGGCTACGCGTCCGAGCGCGTCATCCCGGCCGACAAGCTCGTCAAGCTGCCCGACCATATCACCTACGAGCAGGGCGCCGTGCTGATGCTGAAGGGCCTCACGGTCTGGTATCTCCTGCACAAGACCTTCAAGGTCGAGCACGGCCATCGCGTGCTGATCCACGCCGCGGCGGGCGGCATCGGGCTGCTCGCCTGCCAATGGGCGCGGGCGCTCGGCGCGCATGTCATCGGTACCGTCGGCTCGAAGGCGAAGGCCGATCTCGCGCTCGCCAATGGCTGCGATCACGTCATCCTCTATAACGAGGAGAACTTCGTCGAACGCGTCAAGCAGATCAGCCGCGGCGAGCTCTGCGACGTCGTCTATGACGGCGTCGGCAAGACCACGTTCCCGGGATCGCTGTCCTGCCTCAGGCCGCGCGGTCTGTTCGTCTCCTTCGGCAACGCGTCGGGCCCGGTGCCGCCGTTCCCGCTCGCCGAACTCAATAACCACGGCTCGCTGTTCGCGACGCGGCCCAAGCTCAACGACTATGTCGGCACCCGCAAGGAATTGCTCGAAGGCGCCGACACGCTGTTCGCCGCCGTGATCAACGGCAAGCTGCACGTGCCGATCAACCACGCCTACGCGCTCAAGGACGCCGCCAAGGCGCATATCGACCTGGAGAGCAGGGCGACGACGGGCGCGGCGATCCTGCGGCCGTAATTCTCGCCGTCATTGCGAGCCACCCGGTCGGCGCAAAGCGCCGCCGGATGACAGGCTCCGCGAAGCAATCCACCTCTCCACCCGGGAAGATGGATTGCTTCGTCGCTTCGCTCCTCGCAATGACGAGGGGGGAGGATCCTACGCCACCCGCCGTGCCGCGCCGACCTTGGTCAGCACCGTATCCAGGCAGTCGACGACAAGGGAAATCTCCTCCCGCGTCACGTTCAGCGCCGGCATGAAGCGCAGCGTGTCCGGCTGCGGCGAGTTGATCAGCACGCCGGCCGCAAACGCCTCGGCAACCACGGCCGCGCCGATCGGCATCTTCAGGTCGAGCGCCAGCAGGAGGCCGCGGCCCCTGATCTCGCCGAGACCGTGCCGCGACGACAGCCGCTGCAATTCGCGCTCGAGCAAAAGGCCGGCATCGACGACCGATTTCAGGAAATCGGGCTTTCCGATCTGATCGAGCACGACAAGCCCCGCGGCGCACATCAGCGGATTGCCGTTGAAGGTGCCGCCCTGATCGCCGTGATCGAAGCACGAGGCATGCTCGGTCGCGAGCAGGGCCGCGAGCGGCACGCCGCCGCCGATGCCCTTGCCGAGCGTCATGATGTCGGGCTCGATCCCGGCGTGCTGATAGCCGAACAGCTTTCCGGTCCGGCCGATGCCGGTCTGGATCTCGTCGACAATGAGCAGCAGGCCGCGCTGCTGGGTCAGCGCCCGCAACTCCTGCAAGAACTCATCCGTCGCGGGCCAGACGCCGGCCTCGCCCTGGATCGGCTCCAGCATGACCGCGACCGTCGACGACGTGATCAGCTTTCGCACCGACTCGATGTCGTTCAGTCTGGCTTTGCGGAAGCCCGAGACCTTCGGCTCGAACAGGGGCTCGAACGCCTTCTTGCCCGAGGCCGACATGGTCGCGAGCGTGCGGCCGTGGAAGCCGCCTTCGAAGGTGATGATCTCATGCGCGCCGTTCTTGTACTTCGTGCCATATTTGCGCGCGAGCTTGATCGCACCCTCATTGGCCTCCGCGCCTGAGTTCGCAAAGAACACCTGGTCGAAGCAGCTGTTGTCGACCAGCAGCTTTGCCAGTTTCAGGCTCTGCTCGTTGTAGAACGCCGGGCTCGGCGTCAGCAGCCGTCTCGCCTGCGCCGCCAGCGCGTCGGCCACGATGACCGGGGAGTGGCCGAGGGGATTGACGGCCCAGCCCTGCACGAAATCGAGATAGCGGTTGCGGTTGCTGTCCCACAAATACGAGCCGGCGCCGCGTACGAACACGACCTCGGGGCGAGCGGTGATGTCCATCAGCGCATCGAACGGATGGGTAGCGTTGGTCATGTCGATCTCCTCTGGGGTCGGTGTTGGGAAAGGGCAGGCCGAAAAGCGAGAAGGCCGCGCTTGGGGGCGCGGCCTTCTCGAAAACCTCGGCTGATTTATAGGATCAGCGATGGCGTCGGACACGGCGCAGCCCAGCATCGTCGCGGGTGCGACGACGGCAGATGGCGCGGCGGTGGGTCCGGTTCAGCTTCATGGCGCAGGCCCATACAGCGAGAGGGGCGGTGGTGTCAAGCGCGGACAGCGCCTCATTCGACGGGCATAGCGCGGAAGCAGACCGCGCGCGGTCGCAAGCAGGACCGTGCGCGCGTCGCCGGCGGGCAGGATTACGAGGTGAGCTATGAGGCGAGGAAAACCCGGAAGTCGGCAGCATCGGTGAAGAAGGCCGTCAAGAAGGTCGGCAATAGCCGCAAGCGAGTTGAGCGCCGGCTCGGGTCGGCGATAAGGAAGACGTTAGGAACGGTACCTTCGACGCGTCGTTAGCAATGCGCCGCTCCTCGGCAGAGCGGCATTAGACGAATGAACGTGCCCCGGGTCTTGCCCCCGAAGACCCGGGGCACATTCGCGACCATCTCTATTGGGACCGTCGCTTGGGACAGGAAAAAGCGGCAATTTGTCTCGCCGAGATTCACACGAGTTATTTCCGGAACTGGATGTCGTTGGGATGATCCGGGCAAGAGGGCGCGTGATTTTCATTTCGTGTTTTTTCTGCCCTAGGACGACGACCGTTGCTTCTCGGTGAACAGCGGTGCGGCGATCCAGCTTGGCCCCTGCATGATCCGGATGCAGGGGCCTTTTTTATGAGTAGGAACGAAGCGCTTGCGGCCGCATTGTTCGCCCTGTTCGGTGCCGCACCGCTACCGGCACTGAGACGCCCAGCTGAACACTGGCCTCAGCTTTCGCAGCTGGGGCCCTTTCTATTGCGCGAATAGGGGTAATACGTCAGCCTCGCTGCAGACCGGCCAACTGAGAGGCCCTATTACATAAGAATGCTCGTCATCAGTGCAGCGAGCATCGTGGCGCTAAAGACCGCAACTCCTAGACAGACGCGCGCAGCCGTCGAATAGGAATCGAATTGGGGCTGGTTGATCATGGCGCGGCCTAGATCGGCGCTCGTGAACCTGGGGTCGTCAGCCACTCCGTCAGATTGGCTGGGGTGTCGCCTTGCCGGGCTCTCCTGAGCAGGGCTTCTTTTTTGCAGACGGAGAGAGTGCCTTGGCCTGCGAGCGCATGGCCTCGTCGGCTAGGCGTTCTTGCAGTGATTGGGTTTGCTTGAAACGACGCCGCTTGCTGGTCATGGCGTTGCTCCCTGCTGGTGTTGGGCCGGAGCGCTAAACCGGGCGATCTCATCACCGATAGTTGCCACTGGTCGTGCGGTGATGTTCCGTTAACGAACCGAAAGAAGCGGCGTTCCTACGGAGCGGAAACCCCGCGCAGTTGCTACCGGCCCGCGGGCTGTTCTAGCCTTGTTCGCAGAAGCTCGAAGGTTTCGACCTGAATGTCTCAAAATGCGCAAGCCCGTCCTCGGGTGCCCGACGAGTTGGCCGGTGTCCTTCGTCAACTCATGAAGCGCACGGCAATCATCAATGCATTGCTTGCCTTCGTGGGTATAAGCGTGACCTTGTACGTCTACCTCAAGTTTCCAATTCCCTCGGAAATCATCCGTCATGGGCTCGATAGGTTCGGTAAGCCGCTTGAGCCTGAGAACGCTATATCCTACCTCTTCGTTTGCCCGATTTTCCTAGTTTGGCTTGTCTTGATGCCATTGTGGGGAGCCAGGCAGGCAATGAGCATGACTGATGAAGCTGTCGCTAGGGGGCGAGAGACCTTTGCTTGGGTGCGTTGGGCAAAGCCGATCGAACCGTCCGTTCCATTTTATCAGTCGCTTTGCATTCTCGTCGTGATCTTCCAGATCCTCGTACTCAGCGCAACTATCTTCCGTGATGTTTCAGCCGCGCTCGGCAGCTTCTGACGCGATTGTCGCGACAGCAGTCTCCTGCGCGGCCTCGCGCCGATAATCATCGGCGGCCTTCTTTAGCGCGCTCTTGATTTCCTCATCGGTGGCTTGGTCAGCGTGGCGCTCCGCGTTCTCGGCCTGCCTCAAAAGATCTGCTCGGCTCATCGTATTCCTCCTGGACCAACAATTTGTCGGCGACGCTTGAGTTCCGTCTAGCAACGGACGCCGTTTGGTATCCGGGGAGGTCTCGAAGGAGCGGACTGGAGCTAGAATCCGGCGACGCTGCCGTGCAGGTCGTACTGGTCGGAGCGCTCGATCTTGGCGGTCACGATCTCGCCGACCTTCAGCGGGCGGCGGCTGGTGAGGTAGACGGCGCCGTCGATCTCGGGCGCATCGGCCTTTGACCGGCCCTTCGCCACCGTGGGGCCAACCTCGTCGATGATGACCTGCTGGCGGGTGCCGACCTTGCGCTTGAGGCGCCTCGCGGAGATCTTCTGCTGCCGCGCCATCAGCGCATTCCAGCGCTCCTGCTTGATCTCGTCGGGTACGGCATTGCCAATCGCGTTCGACGCGGCACCGGCAACCGGCTCGTATTTGAAGCAGCCGAGGCGATCGATTTCCGCTTCATCGAGCCAGTCGAGCAGATAGGCGAAATCGGAATCGGTCTCGCCGGGGAAACCGACGATGAAGGTCGAGCGCAGCGTCAGCTCGGGGCTCTGCTCGCGCCACTTCTGGATGCGTGCCAGCGTCTTCTCCTGCGCAGCCGGGCGCTTCATCGCGCGCAGCACGTCAGGGCTCGCATGCTGGAACGGGATGTCGAGATAGGGCAGCACCTTGCCCTCGGTCATCAGGCCGATGACCTCGTCGACATGCGGGTAGGGGTAGACATATTGCAGCCGCACCCAGGCGCCGAGCTCACCGAGCTCCTTGGCGAGATCGAAGAATTTTGCGCGGACGCTGCGGTCCTGCCACGGGCTCTCGGCGTATTTCAGGTCGACGCCATAAGCCGAGGTGTCCTGCGAGATGACGAGCAATTCCTTGACGCCGGCCTTCACCAGCTTCTCGGCCTCGCGCAGCACGTCATTGGCCGGCCGCGACACCAGATCGCCGCGCAGCTTCGGGATGATGCAGAAGCTGCAGCGGTTGTTGCAGCCTTCGGATATCTTCAAATACGCGTAGTGCCGCGGCGTCAGCTTGACGCCCTGCGGCGGCACCAGGTCGATATGCGGGTTGTGCGCCGGCGGCAGCGCGCGGTGCACGGCGTCCAGCACGCTCTCATATTGCTGCGGCCCCGTGATCGAGAGCACGCCGGGATAGGCGCTCTCGATCTGCTCCGGCTCGGCGCCCATGCAGCCGGTGACGATGACCTTGCCGTTCTCGGCCATCGCCTCGCCGATTGCGGCGAGCGATTCCTGCTTGGCGCTATCGAGGAAGCCGCAGGTGTTGACGATGACGATGTCGGCGCCGTCATGCTTGCGCGCCAGCTCATAGCCTTCCGCGCGCAGCCGGGTGATGATGCGCTCGGAATCGACCAGCGCCTTGGGGCACCCCAAGGACACAAAGCTCACTTTCGGCGCGGCGGCCTCTTGCATATCTCTGATCTGCCTGATGAATGGGCAGGAGCTAGTCCCAATTGCCGAGAATTACAACCCTTTCCCGGCGCTTCCGGCATGATATGGATGCATCTGCCGGGCCTTAAGAGTTGTCGATGAGCGCTGAATCGTCTCCCAAGATCGTCATAGTCGACGAGAGCCCGATCCGAGCGGCCATCCTGGAGGAGGGACTGCGGGAGGCCGGGTATACGGATGTCGTGCATATCAGCGAGATGCAGAGCCTGCTCTCGCGAATCTATGCGCTCGACCCCGAGATCATCGTCATCGACCTCGAAAACCCCAGTCGCGACGTGCTGGAACAAATGTTCCAGGTCAGCCGCGCCGTCCGCCGGCCGATCGCGATGTTCGTTGACCAGAGCGACGCCGCCTCGATCCAGGCCTCGGTCGAGGCGGGCGTCTCCGCCTACATCGTCGACGGTCTCAAGAAGGAGCGGATGAAGCCGATCCTCGATCTGTGCGTCTCCCGCTTCAATGCCTTCGCCAAATTGCAGGACGAGCTCGACCGCACCAAGCACGCGCTGGAGGAGCGCAAGGTGATCGATCGCGCCAAGGGCATCCTGATGAAGGTGAAGGGACTGACCGAGGAGGAGGCCTACGTGCTGATGCGCTCGACCGCGATGCGCGAGAAAAAGAAAATCGGAGAGATCGCGCAATCAATCCTGACGGCGTCGGAGCTGTTGAAATGACCACACCATTGCGCATCGGGTTCATTCCGCTGGTCGACGCTGCCGCGCTGATCGTTGCCGTCGACAAGGAATTCGCGGCGGCCGAAGGCCTCGACGTCACGCTGGTGCGGGAAGTGTCGTGGTCGAACGTCCGCGACAAGCTCAACATCGGCCTGTTCGACGCCGCTCATCTGTTGGCGCCGGTGGCGATCGCCTCGAGCCTCGGGCTCGGTCACGTCAAGGTGCCGATCGCGGCGCCCTTCAACCTCGGGCTCAACGGCAATGCCATCACCGTATCGCCAGCGCTGCACGCCGCGCTGATGGAAGAGATCGACGGCGACCGCTTCGATCCGATGGCAACCGCACACGCGCTCGCCCGCGTGGTGGCCAAGCGGCGGAAGAGCGGGGCGGAGCCGCTGACCTTCGGCATGACCTTCCCGTTCTCGACCCACAATTACCAGTTGCGGTTCTGGATGGCCGCCGGCGGCGTCGATCCCGATGAGGATGTCCAGCTTGTGGTGCTGCCGCCGCCTTACATGGTCGACAGTCTCGCCAACGGTCATGTCGACGCGTTCTGCGTCGGCGCACCCTGGAATTCGATCGCGGTCGATCTCGGCATCGGCCACATCCTGCACTTCGTCTCCGACATCCTGCTCAGCGCGGTGGAAAAGGTGCTGGCGGTGCGGCAGAGCTGGTCGGAGAAGCATCCCGACATCGTGGCGGCGCTGGTGCGTGCACATCTGCGCGCCGTGGAGTTCATCGAGCGGCCCGAGAACCGGTCCGAGGTCGCGCGCATCCTGGCGCAGCCCGAGCGGATCGGCGTCGATGCCAGCGTCATCCAGCGCACGCTCGATGGCCACCTGAAGATTTCGCCCGACGGCACCATGCGCGAGAGCAATCGCTATTTGCTGGTCGGGCGCGAGGCGGCGGCGCGGCCTGATCCGGGGCAGGCGGCCTGGCTCTATGCGCAGATGGTTCGCTGGGGCCAGGCGCCATACCGGCCGGAAGCGCTGAAGACCGCCATGGCCGTGTTCAGGCCTGATCTCTACGACGCCGCATCAGGCCGCCCGGCCGGCGCTTCCAGCGCCATCGGGGCGTTCGCCGGCCCGCCGTTCGACCCGAGCGACGTTCCGGGCCATCTGGCGGCGTTCAAGATCGGGCGCTGGAAGGCCTGAGCGCGACGCAGCGGCCGCGTCAGGCGGCACGTGCACGACCGGGGCGTCTTGTTGCCGGGACAGGGATGGGCAACAGGCGCGGCGGCGGCAGCGCCTTCGGCTATCGACCTCCGGCTACTTTGCATGGGGTTGTTTTCGAGATTTTCGGTTATCGCGGGACTGGCGCGGGTTCCCGACGCCTCGAATTGCGGCGAATAGGATTCTCGGCCGAGCGCGCGGGAAGGAATATTCCTCTCGGAACCGAGTTCCCGAAGGCGGCGGCATCGCTATTTTTGCCGCCCGCTTGAATCCGGACGCGAACGATATTCCATATCTCCGACAATGGGGCGTTGGAGATCGACCATGCGCGAGCTATCGGCGGAGGCCCGCCTGCACCTTTACGCGCGTAACATTTCACGGAAGTCCGGGACCGGAATTCACACGGCGGCGCTGTACAGCGCCTTTGCGGTGATCGCGGCCATCGTGTTCGGCACGCTGTCCGTCCACCCGTTCTGAGTCCTTCGGAAAATTCAAAAGCCGCCGTCTGATGTCCTCAGGCGGCGGCTTTGTGTTGGCTGGATGCTGACAGCTCAGTAGCCGTAACCGCGACCATATCCGTAGCCGTAGCCGCCACCGCAGGTGCTGCAGGTCTGCTGAACCGGCGCGTAGTAGGAATAGCCCGGCGAGACCATCTGCACGCGCTCCTGGGTGGCGTATTGCGGCGGAATGCGCTCATAGGCGACGCCTTCGGGCGCGACCATCACCGTCCTCGGCACCATCACGGTGCGATACTGTGCCGGCGTGCGATGCGCGACGACGCGGCCCGGCGCCACCATGACGGTCTCCTGCACCGTGCGATACTGCGGCGGCACGCTCTGCACCTGATAGCAGGTCGTGCACGGCTGCGGCGGCGGCGTATAGCAGCTGTAGCAGCCGGCGGATGCCGCGCTGGTGAAGGCGGCGGTGGCAACCGCGGCAATGGTGAGGGAGAGGCTGGTGCGGAACATGCTTTCGTACCCAATTTCCTAAGAGGACAATCAAAGGCTCGGAAGCTGCACCTAACAATCAAACGGCAAGTTTGGGTTTAAGAAGACTCTTAACGGAATCTAAAGGGCCGGCACGGCGGCCGGCCCTTTTTTGATCGAAGTTCGCGGCTTAGTGCGCGGTCTTGAACGGCGCAACGGTGATGCCCGCCTGCTTCAGCGCCTCGCGCAGGCCGCGCGCAATCTCGACGGCGCCACGCGTGTCGCCATGGATGCAGACGGTATCGGTCTGCATCTTGATCACCTTGCCGGTGACCGAGACGACCGCGCCGTCCTGCACCATCCGCACCACACGATCGGCAATCGCCTTGGGATCGTGCAGCACCGCGCCGGGCTTCTTGCGCGACACCAGGTTGCCGTCGTCCTCATAGGCGCGGTCGGCGAACACCTCATGCGCCATCCGCAGATTCGCCACTTCACCTGCGCGCACCAGCTTCGAGTTGGCGAGCACCACGAAGATGAGATTGGGATCGACTGCCTTGATCGCATTGGCGATCGCTCGTGCCGTCACGTCGTCCTCGCAAGCGACGTTGGAAATCGCGCCATGCGCCTTCACGTGGGTGACCTTGTGGCCGGCCGCGGTCGCGATCGCCTGCAGGGCGCCGATCTGATAGGCGATCAGGTTCTCGATCTCCGAGGACGTCAGTCCCGGCATCGGGCGGCGGCCGAAGCCGTGCAGGTCGCGATAGCCGGGATGGGCGCCGACGCTGACGCCGCGCGCTTTCGCCAGCTCGACCGTCTTGCGCATGATGTCGGCGTCGCCGGCATGAAAGCCGCAGGCGACGTTGACCGAGGTCGCAAGCTCGATCATCGCGGCATCATTGCCCATTTCCCAGGGGCCAAAGCTTTCGCCGAGATCGCAATTGAGGTCGATAGTTGAAGTCATGACGATCGATCCGTCTGTTGTTGTACAGATTCAGGGTAGCGCAACTTGCCAGGTCGACACATCGACGGCGTTGACGGCCTGACCCGCGACATTCGCATCCCGCAGCGCTTCGATGTTGAGACCAAAATCCTCAATGCCGCGGAGGCGGTCGGGCAGGGAACGCAGCAGCTCGTGGAACTTGATCGCCTCGGCCTGCGCTTCAGCCATCGTCACCGCCTTGAAGCGGAACGGCCGGCCGGCCGAGATCTGCGCGAAGCGGCCGAAATCGGCCGTGATCACGGTTGCGATCTTCGGATAGCCGCCGCTGGTGCCGCGGTCCGGCATCAGCACGATCGGCTGCCCGTTGCCGGGCACCTGGATGCTGCCGTTCACGGTGCCGTCGGAGACGATGTTGTGGCCGTCGAGATGCTTGATGGCGGGACCTTCGAGGCGATAGCCCATGCGGTCGCTGGTCGCCGAGATCTTCCACTCGCTGTCGACCAACAGCTCCTTGTGGTCCTCGGCGAACTCGTCGTCCTGCGGGCCGAACAGGATGCGGATCGGCGCATCGGTCGCGGCCGGCAATTCGATGCGGCGCTCGGGCGCGCCGCTTGCGGCCTGCGTCGTCAACTCGTCGCCGCTTTGCAGCGGCCGCGGGTAGGGGCTGCCGAGCCCGGCGCGGGCGTTGACGGCGAGGCTGCCGAACATCGGCTCGCCTTCGATGCCGTGCTCGATCGCGAGATAGCTGAACGAGCCGCCGCGGGCGAAGCCGAGAGTGAGCGTCTCACCTTCGGCTAGCGTCGCCGAGCTGTCGAACGCGACCGGCCGGCCGCCGATATCCGCATTGCGCGACGCGCCGGCGAGGGCGACGCGCACCGCGCCCCCGCGCGCGGTGAAGCTGGCGCCGAACGGGCCGATCTCGACCGCGGCGGCGAACAGGTCGTTGCCGACCAGCGTGTTGGCGGCCGCCAGCGAAAGCCGGTCCATCGCGCCGCTCGGCACGAGACCGTAGCGCTGCGAGCCCGGACGACCAGCGTCCTGCACCGAGCTCGCCGGGCCGATCGAGCTGACGACGAGCTTGCTCATGGCGTCACCAGTTCGGCGACGAACTCGCCGGCCTCGGCGGCGCGGTCCTGTTCGGCAAAGGTCTTGGCGTCCACCGCCGTGAAGGTGATGGCGTCGCCCGGCTCCAGCAGGAAGGTCGGATCGCGATGCAACTGGTAGGTTCGCACCGGGGTGCGGCCGAGCAGGTGCCAGCCGCTCGGACCGGCCAGGCACTGCACGCCGGTCTGGATGCCGCCGATCGAAATGGTGCCGGCTGGGGTCAGGAGCCGCGGATCCTTGCGCCGGGGCATATGCAGGAAGGTCTCCAGCCCGCTGAGATAGGACCAGCCGGGCGTGAAGCCGATCATGGCGACGCGATAGTCGCCGGCGACATGGCGCGCCACGATCTGGTCGGGCGTGGCTTTGAGCGCCTTCGCGACATCCTCGAGATCGATGCCGTGCTCGCCGCCATAGGTCACCGGGATGCGCCAGCGCCGCGTTCTGGTCTCGGTCGGCGGCGCCTTGGCGGCGCGTGCCAGCAGCTGCTCGCCCAGCCCATCGAAAGTGATCTGCACGGGGTCGTAATGCACCAGCAGCGACCGGTAGGTCGGCACGGTCTCGGTGATGCCGGCGATCGGCTCGGCGGATATCACGCGGTCGAGCGCCAGCACCCGCCGGTTGGCGGCGTCGTCGATGGTGCGGCTGAATTCCACCGTGATGGCGCTGTCGCCACTCGGCAAAAGGCGGGGAGGACTTAAGGGGTCGGCCATTGGGTCAAGCGCTGTTCGTCAACCATCAAGCTAGCGTGTTTCGAGATAAAACGGAATTCGCTTCGTGCAAAATGATGCAGCAACTTCAATAAATTAATCGGCATGCCAGTGATAAATCTGGATGATCGCAGCTTTTTCGCGCAGCCCTTGACGCAAGGCCTTTGCCCGGCAACATGCGCCGGTCTTTTCCTCCCATCGGAGCAAGCTTTCCAGATGTCACTGTCCGCCGAAGCGATCGCGACGCTGTCGCACGTGTCCACCGCCACCATCACCACCGTCCTGCTCAAGAAAGGCCTGCGCAACATCTGGATGCGCGGCACCAAGCCCTTGAAGCCCGGACAGAAGCGGCTGGTCGGACCGGCCTTCACGCTGCGTTTCGTGCCGGCCCGTGAGGATCTGGCGACGCCGGAATCCTGGTCGTCGCCGATCTCGACCCGCACCGCGATCGAGGCGATGCCGGCGGGCTGCATTGCCGTGGTCGATGCCATGGGCATCACCGATGCCGGCATTTTCGGCGACATCCTCTGCGCCCGCATGGCCAAGCGCGGGGTGACGGCGCTGATCACCGATGGCGTGGTGCGCGACGTCGAGGGCGTGCTCGGCACCGGCCTGCCGGTGTGGTGCGACGGCTACGCGGCTCCGCCGTCGGTTGCAGGTCTGACCTTCGTCGGCTGGGGCGAACCGATCGGCTGTGGCGGCGTTGCCGTATTCCCGAACGACGTGGTGGTGGCCGACCAGGATGGCGCGGTGCTGATCCCGCAGGCGTTCCTCGATCACGTGCTGGCCGAGGGGCCGGAGCAGGAACGGATGGAAGCGTGGATCGTCAACGAGGTGAACAATGGCGCCCAGCTGCCCGGCCTGTATCCGATGAATGCCGAGACCAAGGCGCGCTACGCCGCGACCAAGAAATAACGTCAAGAAAGGGAGGTAACCCCATGGACATCCACGTTTCCGGCTCGCGGCCGACCCGCCGCGCGCCGAAGGAGAATTTTACCGGCACGGTGTTACAGGACCCGATCAACATGGCGCCCGCGCCGGCGCGGCTGAACGCCTCGCGCGTGTCGTTCGAGCCCGGCGCACGCACCGCCTGGCACACCCATCCGCTCGGACAGACGCTGTATGTGATCTCCGGCATCGGGCGCGTGCAGGCCAAGGGCGGCCCGATCAGGGAGATCCGCCCTGGCGACGTCGTCTGGATTCCGCCGAACGAGAAGCACTGGCACGGGGCCTCGCCGGACAACAGCATGACCCACATCGCCATGCAGGAGGCGCTCGATGGCGTCTATTCGACCTGGATGGAGCACGTCACCGACGAGGAATACAGCGGCAAGGTCGGCTGAAGCGTCGTAGCAGTTCGCAAGATGAAAGCCCCGCTCGTCAGGCGGGGCTTTTGATTTTATGAGACCGTAGCCCGGATGGAGCGAAGCGCAATCCGGGGCAGTCTCTCCCATGGTGAAAATCCCGGATTAAGCTTCGCTCCATCCGGGCTACGATTTGCAGGCAATCAATTCACCCGCGTCCAGGTCTGGCCGCCGCAGAACATGCCGCCGAACGCACAGCCCTGGACGCGTAGCGTGTCCGGGCTCTTCACCGCGATGGTGGAATCGTAGGTGCTGCCGCTGTTCGGATCGAAGATGCGGCCGCTCCACTTGTCCTTGCCCGGCTTCATGTTGACCAGCACCTGTTCGCCGTTGGCGTTCGATTTCTTGTCGACGGCGTAGCCGCAGAGATTGGCGCCGCATTGCTCGATGCGGATTTTGCCTTCCTTCTCTTCGGTGAGCCAGACGCCGAGCGGCGAGTTCGCTGCTTGCACGGGATTGGCGAGCGGCTTGGGCACCGGAGCGCTCGGCGAGGCGGCGCCGACCGTTGGAGCGGTGGTGGGCTTTGCAGCCGGCGCAGTTTGCTGGACGGCTGGCGCCGCGGGCGGCGGCGGTGTGGTCGCGGCTGTAGCTGAAGGCGGCGTGGCCGCAACGCCCGTGCTGGGCGGCTCTGCCGTTGCGGCAGGCGCCGGCGGGACGGCGGCCTGATCGACGGCAGGCGGAGCAGCCGCTACTGGCGCGCTGGGCGGCGCGGCCTGGGAATTCGTCTTAGCGTCCGTCTTAGTGTCCGACTTGGCGTCCGTGTTGGCTTCCTTCGGAGCCTTGCGCTTCTGCTCGGTGTCGTCGCTCTTGGCGCGTTTGGTGCGGCGGGGAGTATTGTCGTAGACGCCGGGGATCGAAACCGTGCCGCGATCGGGATCGATTCGAATCGTGCGGCCGCCGTAATCGAATGTGTACTGCGCCTGCGCTGCGGCCGTGCTCGCCAGTACGAGCGTGGCGATCGCCAGTAGTTTTCTCATCCCGACCTCCGGTGCAGGGAGCCTCGTTCGCAAGGCTATCCGGTGACCACCTCGCTGAACGTGTCCCAGATCACGGTCAGAACATGAGTCGTATCCTCGCGGCCTAGGTTCAAATCGCTGGATTGCGGTCTGGTTTCAGGCCGTGCGCTTCAAATTATGCGCGCGGCGCGGGCTATTCGAACCATGCAGCGTAGATCTTCGCGTAGCTGCCATCTTCGCGCGCGATGTGAAGCCATTGGTCGACGAACGCTTTCAAGGCGACGTCGCGCTGCATCCAATAGGCCTTTTCCGTGAAGTCGAACGGCTTGTCGGGATGCACGGCGCACAGCACGCCGGGATGCAGTTTCTGCTGATAGCGCGTCTCGGACGCATCGGTCATCATCAGGTCGGCGTCGCCCTTGGCGATCTCGTCGAAGATCTTGGTGTTGTCGTTGAAGACGCGGATCTCGGCGGTTTTCACGTGGGCGCGCGCGAAGCGCTCGTTGGTGCCGCCGGGATTGACGATGACTCGGGTGCCGGGTTTGTCGATCTCGGCGATCGTCTCAAACTTGCCTTTGTCGGCGCAGCGCGCGATCGGCGTCTTGCCTTCGCGCATGATCGGCGTCGAGAACAGACCCTTCTTCTGCCGATCGAAGGTGATGGAGACGCCGCCCATCGCGATGTCGAAATCGTCGGCCTCGAAATCCTTGGTCATCTGCGGCCACGATGTCGGCACGAACTCGACCTTGACGCCGAGCGCCTTGCCGAGCGACTGCGCCATGTCGACATCGAAGCCGCGGAAGGCCTTGGTCTCCTTGTCGAGATAGGTGAAGGGCAAATAGTCGCCGGTCATGCCGACGCGCAGGATGCCGCGCTTGACGATCTCATCGAGCCGGGACGGCGCCTGCTGCGCGTGCGCGGCGGACAGGAGCAAAGCGAGAGCGAGGCCGGCCAGCGCGCGAAACATCGAGGTCTTCTCCATCCGCATTTGATTGCGATGCCCGAAGGGCACGTATCGCGTCTCAGGCCTCGTTGCTGTCCTTGCTCGCCTGAACGACGCTTGCAGTGCGGCTGAGCATCTCGTGCTTGAAATGCTCGAAGCGCCGCCGCGCTTGGGCCTCGCGATCGTCGACGAATTTGATCGCGGCGTCCCGCTCCATCGGGCCGTTGACGAGCGGGGTCGATGCCTCGCCGACGGTCTCGTCGACATAATATTGGGCGCCGTCCTGGCGCACCGTCCAGCGGAAGCGCAGCGCGGCCATTGGTCCTGGGCCGGACTTGGAATAGCCATTGGCCTCGATCGGTTGGGGCGGCGGCTGGATCGACTCCGGCTCCGCTTCCGGCTGGCTCGGCTCCGGTTCGGTTGGCTCCGGTTCACTTGCTTCAGCTTTACTTGCCTCGGGCTGTTCGACCGGTTCGGACGCCTCGACCGGCGGCGGCCCGCCCACCGACGACTCGGCGGGCGCGGCCTCGACGGACACGGTCGTGATGGACACGGTCTCGACTGATACGACTTCGACTGACGACGGAAGGGGCGGCGGCATCGCGATGGAGACCGGAGGCTCCTTGGCGGGCTCGGCTTCCTTATCCGCCGTCTTGTCGGACGATTTGGCCTTCTCGGGAGGTGTCGTCGTCTGATCGAGGATGCTCGCGATTGCGGCGAGCGCATTGTCGGTCGGGTCACTCACGGTTCGGTCTCCCAGGCTCGGCGTTGGCGGAATCGCGCCGACGCCATTCCTATCTACCTGATCTGACTGGCCTTTGTCAGCCCGGGCGCTTCGGTGGGGCCTACGCGCAAACCGGCGGACGCCGGTCCTTCCAGGGGCGGACCTGTTCGAGCTGGCCGGCCAGGCGGAACAGCAGTCCTTCCTCGCCGAGCTTGGCCGCGAACATCATGCCGAGTGGCAGACCGGCCTTGTTCCAAGCCAGCGGCACCGACATCGCCGGCTGTCCGGACATGTTGAACATCGAGGTGCCCGGCATGTAGCGGCGCAGCACCGGCGCGATGTGGCCGAGGTCCTCGGACATCGTGTTCAGCTCGCCGAGGCGGAGCGGCGGCGCGCACAGCGTCGGGCTGAGGAAGATGTCGCAACCTTCGAAGAAGGTCGCAAGCGCGCGCGAGATCTGGAACGCCGCAAGCTGCGCGGCCACGTAGTCGGCCGGGTTCATCTTGGTCGCATTCTGGGCGCTGGCGAGCGTGAGCCGCTCGACATCGTCCGACGTCAGGGTGCGCCCGACGCGCTGCTCGAGCAGACGGATGGTCAGCGCCGTGTTGCCGCCGACGATGGTCGTCATGACTGCGGCGGGATCGGCCGCAAGCGGCGGCGCACGCTCCTCGACGTGATGGCCGAGGCCCGCCAGCAGCTTGGCTATGTCGCGGACCGCCGCAGCGATCTCGGGATCGATCGCATCGCCGTAGGGCGACTTGTCGGTGAAGCTGATGCGCAAATGGCCGAGATCGCGGCCGACTTCCTGCGAGAACGGTCGCTCCGGCGGCGGCGCCACGTAGAGGCTCGACGGCTCCGGACCGTGGATCGCATCCATCATCACCGCGCTGTCGCGGACGCTGATGCTCAGCACATGGCCGACGGAGAAGCCGCCCCAGCCTTCGCCGCGATCGGGACCCACCGGATTGCGGGCGCGCGTCGGCTTCATGCCGAACACCCCGGAAGCGGAGGCGGGGATCCGGATCGACCCGCCGCCGTCGCTGGCATGCGCGACGGGCAGGATGCGGGCCGCGACCGCAGCCCCAGCGCCGCCGGACGAGCCGCCGGAGGAATGGTCGAGATTCCAGGGATTGCGGGTCGGGCCGAACAGGCGGGATTCCGTCGTCGGCATCAGCCCGAATTCCGGGCTCGAGCTCTTGCCGAAGATCGCAAGCCCGGCATCGAGGAAGCGCTGCGTCAGGGTGCCGTTGTGATCGGCAACGAAGTCCTTCAGCAGGCTGGCGCCCGACGTGGTGCGTGTGCCCTCGAGCAGATCGAGGTCCTTCAGCAGGAACGGCACGCCGGTGAAGGGACCATCAGGCAGCCCTCTGGCGATCTGGCGCTCGGCATAGTCGTAATGCTTGACGACGACCGCGTTGATCTTGGGATCGACGGCGGCGGTGCGCGCGATCGCCTCGTCGAGCAGTTCCTTCGGCGTCACGTCCTTGTTGCGGACGAGTTCGGCGAGACCGACCGCATCGTAGTTGCCGAATTCCTTGAAGGCCATGTGGGTACTCCGCATCGCCGGGCCGATCCTTTCGGATCGGCCGCGGCGCAAACGAGGAAGGCTGAAAGCTCAGCCGAGGACGTCCTGGTTGATCACATTCTGGCGCAGCGGATTGCCATCCAGCACGCTCAGGATATTGCGTGCGGTCTGCTCGCTCATGCGATCGACGGCCTCGACCGTGACGCCCGCGACGTGCGGCGCCATGATCACGTTGGGCAAAGCGTGCAGGGGCTGGCCGACCGGCGGCGGCTCGACCTCGAACACGTCGAGGCCGGCACCGGCGAGCTTGCCTGACACCAGCGCGTCGTGCAGCGCCTTCTCGTCGACGATGCCGCCGCGGGCGGTGTTGATGAGATAGGCGGTCGGCTTCATCAGCCTGATCCGCGCGGCGTCGAACAGCCCGACGGTTTCGGGATTCTTCGGGCAATGGATCGTGACGAAGTCCGCCCGCGGCAGCGCCGCTTCGAGGTTCGACACGGCCTCGCAGCCGGCAGCCGTGATCTCGCTGGCGGGCTGGTAGGGATCGTAGACCAGCACGTTCATTTCCATGGCGAGGCAGCGCTTGGCGGTGCGGGTGCCGATGCGGCCGAAGCCAACGATCAGGACGGTCTTGCCGTAGAGATCGAACGGCAGCACGCCGAGCCGGCTCGCCCAGGTGCCGTCCTTGACCATCGTGTGCATTTCCTGCGCGCGCTTGGCCAGCGTCAGCATCATGAACACAGCTTGTTCGGCGACCGACGGCGAGTTCGCCGTGCCTGCGACCATCAGCGGCACCTTGCGGCGCGACAGCGCCGGAACGTCGACGGCGTCATAGCCGACACCGATCCGGGTCACCACCATCATGCCCTTGGACGCCTCCAGCTCCGCCTCGCCGAAGCGGGTTGCGCCGAGCGCCACGCCATGGACCGGCGCATGCTGCTCGAGCATGGTCTGAAAGTCCTTGGCGGAGATCAGGTTGGGAAATTCGATGAGTTCTACGTCGTCCCGCTCGTTGAGGAGCACCCGTGCCCCCGGTGACAAAGTCTGGGTGACGAAAATCTTCTTCTTGTTGGTGGCCATTTCCTGCCCTTGAGGTTTCTTGTGCGCCGTCAAAGGACGACGCCGGTCACCTCGTTTAGCAAATGCATATTGTTGAGGTCCACAGCCAATCGGAGCGGGCTGCCATCCTGCGCACCGGCATTGGGATTGACCCGGCCGCAGACCTGGGTGCCCTCCAGCGTGAAATAGACCAGGGTCTCCATCCCCATCGGCTCGGTGACGTCGAGCGTCGCGTCGAACGGCTCGATGCCCGGTTCGGCATGCGGCCGCGCCTCCATGACGTGCTCGGGCCGGATGCCCAGCAACAGCTTGTCGGTGCGGGAGAGAGCCTGGTAGCGGGCGGCGCGTGCCGGCGGCAGCGTGAAAGCGAGGCGATCGGTCAGCCGCACGTTGAGCTTGCCGCCGGTGTCCTCGAGCCGACAGGGCACGAAATTCATCGCGGGCGAGCCGATGAAGCTTGCGACGAACCGGGTCGCCGGCTTGTGGTAGAGCTCGTTGGGCGTGCCGATCTGCTCGATCCTGCCGTGATTCATCACCACGACGCGGTCGGCAAGCGTCATCGCCTCGACCTGGTCGTGGGTGACGTAGACCGTCGTGGTGCGGACCTTCTGGTGCACCTTCTTGATCTCGATCCGCATCTGCACGCGCAGCTTGGCGTCGAGGTTGGACAGCGGCTCGTCAAACAGGAACACCTTCGGATTGCGCACGATCGCCCGCCCCATCGCGACGCGCTGGCGCTGGCCGCCGGAGAGCTGCTTCGGCTTGCGGTCGATCAGGTCGGTGATGTCGAGCATGCGGGCTGCCTCGGTGACCCGGCTCTTGATCTCGGCCTTGGGATAGTGCTTCAGCCGCAGGCCGAACGACATGTTCTCGGCAACGGTCATATGCGGATAGAGCGCATAGTTCTGGAACACCATCGCGATGTCGCGGTCCTTCGGCGGCACGTCGTTGACGACGTCGCCGCCGATCATGATGTCGCCGTCGGAAATGTCCTCGAGGCCGGCGATCATCCGCAGCGTCGTCGACTTGCCGCAGCCGCTCGGCCCGACCAGCACCACGAACTCATGGTCGGCGATATCAAGGTCGATGCCGCGCACCGCCTCGACCTCATCGTAACGCTTCACAACCTTCCGCAAACTGACATCAGCCATAAGTTCAACCCTTTGTCGCACCGGCGGTCAGGCCAGCAATGTAGTAGTCCATCAGGAAGGCATAGATGATCAGCGGCGGCGCGGCGCCGAGCAGGGCGCCGGTCATGATCTGTCCCCAGTTGAAGACGTCACCCTTGATCAGGGTCGTGATGATGCCGACCGGCAGCACCAGCTGATCGGTCGATGTCGTGAACACCAGCGGATAGAGGAACTGAGCCCAGGAGACGGTGAAGGCGAAGATCGTGGCCGCGATCAGGCCGGGCAGCGCGACCGGGATGAAGATCCGGGTCAGCGTCTGGAACCAGCTCGCGCCGTCGATAATCGCCGCCTCGTCGAGCTCCTTCGGGATCGAGGCGAAATAGCCGATCATGATCCAGGTGCAGAACGGCACCGTCAGCGTCGGGTAGATGAACAGCAGCACGTACCAGCGATTGACCAGCTGGATGCCGGTCCAGTCGCCGAACACGGCGAACATCTTGAACAGCGGAATGAACAGCAGGCTGTCCGGAATGAGATAGGTGAGGAACACGCCGGTCGCGAGCGTCGCCGAACCCCAGAATTTCATCCGCGCCAGCGCAAAGGCCGCCGGCACGCTGATAAGCATCGTGATGGTGACCACGATGATCGAGACCCAGGCCGAGTTCCAGAAGAAGCGCAGGAACTGGTTCGAGGTCAGCAGCTCAATGTAGTTGCTGAGTGTCGGATGATAGACCCACCACGGATTGGTCGCGGCCGAGATCTCGGCGCTGCTCTTCAGCGAGGTGATCAGCATGTAGATCGGCGGCGTCAGCGAGAAGATCGCAAACAGCACCAGGAAGAAATAGGACCAGCGTAGCGCCCAGGCGCGGTCGCGGCTCATGCTGCCGTACTTGACCTTGCGGGTCGGTCCGGACTTGTCGATCGTCAGCGAGCTCATCAGGCTTCGTTCCCGCGTTTGGTGATGTCGCGCAGGATGAAGATCGCCGCGACCGCGAGGATCGGCACCATGAACAGCGAAACGCTGGCGCCGAGCGGCACATCACTGCCCTCGATGCCGACGCGGAACGCCCAGGTGGCGAAGATATGGGTATGGTCGAGCGGCCCGCCCGCGGTCAGGATGCGCACGATGTCGAAATTGGCGAAGGTCACGATCAGCGAGAACAGCGTCGTGATCGCGATGATGTTGCGCATCATCGGCAGCGTAACGTACCAGATGCGCTGCCACCAATTGGCGCCGTCGATAGCGGCCGCCTCATAAAGCTGGTCGGGTACCGATTTCAACGCCGCCAGATACATGATCATGAAGAATGGCGCGCCGTACCAGACGTTGACCAGGATCACCGAGAAGCGCGCCCACATCGCATCGCCGGTCCACGGGATCGGCCCGATGCCGAAGAAGGAAAGCGTGTAGTTGAAGGCGCTGTAGGAGGGGTCGAACAGCCAGAGCCACGCCAGCGTGCTCATCGCCGGCGGGATCACCCATGGCACCAGCAGCATGCCGCGCCACTTGCGCTGCTTGTTGGCGGGTACGTTGTGCACGAAATGCGCGACGATGAAGCCGATCAGGGCTTTGAAGATCACCGCCGAGATCGCGAAAATGCAGGATTGCTTGACCACCAGCCAGAAGGTGTCGCGCTTGAACAGGAACTCGAAATTGCCGAACCCGACGAACTTCGTCATCGCCTTGTTCAGCGTTGCGAGGTGCAAGGAGTAGAGGGCCGGGTAGAGCACCAGGATCGCGATCAGGAGGATCAGCGGCAAGGTCATCAGGAACGCGGCCATCGACTTGCGCCGCAGCGCGTTGCGCAGGCCGACGCGCCTTCGTCCCGTCTGGGCAGCGGCTGCGCGGTTGGATTGGAATGCGACGTCAACCATAACGCAGGTCCCTCGCGCGGGTTGGTTGCACAGCTCGCCAGTCCGGCGGCTGGGATGTGAAGACGGGACCTCGCGCGGCCAACATTACGGGTGGTCGCGCGAGACCTCGCTTGTCGTCAGCTTCGCATGAAGCCTTCGCACTCGCCCTCGGCCCAGGCGAGTGTCTTTTCCATGCTTTCACCCTGGTAGTACCGCAGGCACATCTTGGTCAGCGTGGCCTGGAAGTAGATCTGCTGCGCGATCTTGGGCGGCGCGGGCGAGGCCGCAATCGACAGCGTCTGGTGCTTATAGGGGTTCGGATAGTGGTAGAGCGTCCCCTTTGGCGGCGCTTGCTCCGCCCAGACCTTCAAGGTCGTGAGCTTTTCGTAGGCCGGCAGGTCATAGCCACCGCTGGCGACCACCATTTTCTCGATCGATGCAGGTTGCGACAGGTGCGTCAGCAGGCTCTTGGCCGCCTCCTTGTTCTTCGAGAACGACCAGATCGACCAGAAGAACGGCAGATAGGGCGCGAAGCGTCCCTTCGGCCCGGCCGGGAACCCGTGCGTCCAGCACTGCTCGGCGACTTGCGGAGCATCGCGCTTGGCGACCGCCCACGCGCTCGGCGGATTCAGGATCATCGCGCCCTTGCCGGCGACCAGCCACTTGTTGTTGGACGCGTCGTCCCATGCCGCCACATCGGGCGGCAGGAAGGCGAGCAGCTTCTTGTAGTAGTCGAGGGCCTGGCGCACCGCGTCGGTCTTGACGGTGAGATTGCCCTTCGCATCGACCAGCTGCGCGCCGAACGACTGGAAGATCGCGCCGGCGGTGTCGACGCTGTCGCTGGTTTCGCCAAGGCCGATACCGAACGGGAATCCGGCCTTGTGGCAGGCTTCAGCCGCCTTGAGGAACGTATCGAGGGTCCAGTTATCGGCTTTCGGCTCGCTTCCGACCGGATACATCTCCTGCACGTCGATGTTGGCGTGTTTCTTCATCAGGTCGATGCGCGAGCAAGGACCCTTGATCTGGCTGCCGACGCTGGCGGGAACGCCGAGCCATTTGCCGCCGGCCTGGCCGAGATATTTCACCGTGCCGTTGACATCGCCGTTCAGCTTGAGGAGCGGATCCATGATGTCGTTGACCGGCTCGAGCAACTCGGCGTTGGCCTGCGGCCACCATGTCGGCATCTGGAAAATATCGTGACCGGATTTCGCCTGCGCCTCGGCGGCGATGGTGACGATGTTCTTGTTGCCCTGGCTGGTGATGTAGTCGATCTGAACCTCGACCTTCTCCTTGGCAGCCCATTCATTGACCAGCTCGGTGGACGCACTGTTCGCGCCGGGCACCCAGTGATCCCAGAAGCCCATCGAGAGCTTTCCGGCTGCGTAGGCGCCACGCACGTAGGGGGCTGTAATCAGCGCGGCCGATGACAGCGCTGTCGCTGCGACGAATTCTCGGCGCGAGAGCTTCTTCCGTGACATGGCATTCCCTCCCTGGTAGCCGACGGACAAAAGACTTTTTGAATCCCGTTGTTCTTTTTTGTGCGTCGCGTTTGCGCGACGTCGCGGGATTGCGTTGAAACCGATCAGAACAGAATTGCCGGCATCTGTCGAGAAACGAGATGCTGATGCCAACTAGAACTAACGTTGTGGTCAAATAGCAGGCAGTGTCGTTCGCATCACTGCAGTTGCCGGCGGTTTGCCGCGCGTCTTGCGATCATGTTGCGACGCACGCAGAGGGTGACGCAGACAAGAAAGCAGACGGTGCGCGGTTGAGCCGCAGCTTTCCGGTCAAGCCTCAGCGAACTCTGTTCCGCCATGTTGATGCCCGGCGCGGCCGATAGACTTGCTGAAGCCGGAAACGCTAAAGTCCGGATTTGTCGAACCTACTCCCGCATCAATTCCGCAATCCACCACCGATCACGGAGACCCGATCATGCTCATCCCGGTAGCGAAGCTGCGCGCACAATGGAGATTGTGCGCCGCGGTTGGGGCCGCCACCGTCACGTTGCTCGCAGTGCCTCATATGGTCGATGCGCAGATCGTGCAGGGCGTCGAAAAGGGGGCGCGCGAGGGCAACAAGGCTGCCGGGCCGGTCGGCGGCGTTCTCGGCGGAGCCATCGGCGGCGTTGTCGGGGTGGTGACCGGCGTGACCGGGGTGTTGACCGGCAACAATGGCAACAACCCCAATGCCGGCAGCGGGAAGAACGCACAGGGCGCGGCGGCCGGCGCCAAGGCCCCCAAGTCGGCCAAGGCCGCCGCAAAGGACAAGGGCGCGAAGCAAGCGCCGACCGTGCTGACCCAGGCCGGCGCGCCGCAGCTGACGGCCGAACAGATCGTCGCCAACAGCGACGCCAACATCGAACGGATCAAGAAGGAGCTCAACCTGACGCCGGAGCAGGAGAAGAATTGGGCCGGCTTCAACAGTGCGATGCACTATCTCGGCCACAACGGCGCCGACCGACTCAACCTGCGCATCGCGCGGGCGCAGCGCGATCCGCCGGATGACATCATCGAGCAGATGCGCAACGAGGCCCAGTTCCTCAATGACCGGGCGGTCGATCAGCGCGGCGTCGCCGACGCCGCCGAGCCGCTGTTTGCCAGCCTCGACGACAAGCAGAAACAAATCTTCATCAACGAAATGGTCCGCCTGAGCCACGAACGCGGGCTCGACTGAGGAAATCTCGCCGGCCAAGTGGGGACGAATAGCCGGGCCACCAAGCCCTGGGGTAGGTTAAAGGCGCAGCACCCGGCTATTCTGCCGCAGCGGCGCGGCCCGGTTAATTCGTCATTCAATGTTGAAGAAAAACGGACCGGATCACGCCCGAGTGATGGCCGAGTCAGGGCCTTGTCGGGAACCATCCACAGCGCCCGAGGCCAGCGCGGATTGAGCCGTCAATGACCGGGACATCGGCGCGGCAAAGCGACGATGTCCTTCGGACGGCTCTGCCCGGCAATCAGCGATCCGCAAAACGCTGGCGCTTAGCTCTTCGGGAAGTTCAGCTCCACACCGACGCCGTCCGGATCGTAGAGGAAGATCTGGGTGTCGCCGGTGCGCGGCACGATCTGCTCACGGAAGGTGACGTTCTTCGACTGCAGGCGCTTGCGCACGGCTTCGACGTCGCTGGCGGCAAAGGCGATATGGTCGAGGCGGCCGGTGTCCTCATATTTCTTCGCGGTGCCGCGCACCACGATGCCGTCGCGGGGCTTGCGGGTGCCCATCAGATGGACGGTGGCCTGACCGCCGGAATAGAGCCAGTAGCCGGGGAAATCGAGCGGCGGCCGTTCGCCGTTCTCGAGCCCGAGCACATCGCAATAGAACTCCCTGGTCTTCTCCAGATCCTGCGGCTCGATGGTGTAATGCTGTAGTCCACCCAATGGCATGGTTCTTCTCCTTGAGAAATCGGGTTAAACGAAGCTGAGGTCGGCATCGACGCCCAGCATCCAGGCGCCGACGGTCTCGAAATGACTGAAGCGGCCCTGCAATTGCTGCGTCACGGTGTGGATGTCGCGGAAGCGCCGCTCCAGCGGATGGCCGTCGAAGATCGCGGTGGCGCCGGCGGTGTTGTAGGCGAAATCGACGGCCTCCCGCGCCTTGTGGATGGCATGGGTGGCCGCCATCCGGATCGTCATGCGCTGTGCCACCGTGATGCTGTGGCCGGCAACCAGATCCTTCCAGATGTCGGCCATCGACTGCAGCAGGAAGGCGCGGGCGGCGCGCAGATTGACCTCGGCTTGGGCGAGGCCGGACTGCACCACCGCATTGTCCCGCAGTGTCTTCTTCATGCCGCGCGGCACCTTGTTGCGGGCGACGTCGACGAAATTGTCGAGCGCACTGCGGGCAATGCCGCAGGCGACCCCGGCAAAGCCGATCTGGTAGCAAGTATGGTTGCTCATCCGGTACAGCGGGCCATCCTCGCGACACTCGCGGTCGAATTCGCGGGTGATCGAATGGTCCGCGCGGACGAAGAAATCGTCGAGCGCGAACTGGTCGCTGGCGGTACCGCGCAATCCGACCGTGTTCCAGATGTCGGTCCATGCGACGTCTTCGGTCCGCACCAGCATGGTGCGCTCGACCTGCTCGCCATTGGCATCCCGGCGCGGCGAGCCGTCCGCGGCATAGACCGGGCAGTGCGCGCCGAGCCAGGTGGCGTGCCGCCCGCCCGAGGCAAACGACCAGACCCCGGTGACGCGGTAGCCGCCCTCGCACTCGATCGCCTTGACCTTCGGGCCGGGGCCCCAGGCCAGCACGGCACGCGGGTCGGCAAACACTTCCTGCGCGACCGGCAGGTCGAGATAGGCCGCCGACATCGCGCAGCCGCCGGCCTGGCTCAGGCACCACGCCGTCGAGGCATCCGCCTTGGCGATGGTCTCGATGGCATGGAAGAAGGTGACGGGATCGGTCTCGATCCCGTTGCTTGAACGCGGCAGCAGCAAGCGGAACAGCCGCGCCTCATGCAGCCGGTCGAGCAGGTCGGGCGGCAGGCGGCGCGTCGTTTCAATATCGTTGGAGGCGGCCGCCACCGCGTCCCTGATCGCCTCGGCGCGGGCGATCACGTCGCGATCACCGATAAGGTCCGCAGCAGTCACATTCATGTTCGCCTCCCTCAGGCGCGCCGGATCGTTGCGGAGGCCGCGACATCGGCCGTCGCGTTGAGCTCCTTGTCGATCTGCTCGATCGATTTGCCCCGGGTCTCGAGCCCGAAGAACAAATAGACGGCCCCCGCCATCAGGAACCAGCAGCCGAGATAGACAAAGGCGGTCGGGATCTGGGTCAGTGGCACATCGGGCTTGAGGTAGTTGTTCGAACCGACGATCAGCGCAAGCCCGACCGGCCCGATGATCTTGCCAATGCCGCCGAAGCCATAGGCCGACCCCATCCCCGTGGTGCGCAGATGCGACGGCCAGACCTCAGCCGCGTAGGGACCGACGATCGCAAAGCCGCCGTCGGCGAAGAAGAAGGCGGCGGCCAGCAGCAGCCAGAACGCCGACATGCCGAACAAAGTCACATCGTAGTGGTAGCCGGCGATGATCGTCAGCGCGCCGGCGCCGAAGCCGAGCAGGCCGCCAGCAACACGCCGTCCGAGCAACTCCGAGAACCAGGAGAACGAGATGCGGCCGAGGAAGCCGGTGATGCTGAGCAGGATCATCATCTTGGCGGCTTCCTGCGGCGTCACCTTCAGCAGCAGCACGAACAGTGCGGGCGCCCATAGCGTGATGCCGTAGACGCCGGTTTGCGCGCCGGCATTGCCGAGCCAGGAGACGATCAGGCTGCGCGGATATTTGAACAGATCGAACCAGCTCGTCGTGACGATCGGACCGGCGTCGGCCGCGCTCGGCAGCGGCAGCTCCGACGGCGGCACCTGCAGCGCCCAGGCGAGCGACTTGCGGGCTTCGTCATAGCGTCCTTGCCGGCACAGCCAGCGCGGCGACTCCGGAACCCAGATCCGAACCAGCAGCACCAGGACCGACGGCAGCACGCCAATCGCAAACAACAGCCGCCACTGATCGGTTCCCATGAAGGCTCCGAGCACCGCGCCGAGGCCGACGCCGAGCGGGATCACGCAGGTGACGAGGCCGCCGACCCAGCCGCGCTTGTGCGAGGGCATGAACTCCTGCACCAGCGGCAGGTCGACACAATAAAGACCGCCGACGCCGGTTCCGACGAAGAAGCGCAGGATCGCCAGATAGACCCAGCCGTTATCGGGTGTGAAATAGAGCAGGCCGGTCGCGATCGAGAAGTTCAGCACCGTGCCGATGAAGACGATACGTCGACCGACCCGGTCGGCGAGCCAGCCCCAGAGGTAGGCGCCGAGGATGGCGCCGATGCCGGAACTCATCAGCACGGTGGCCGACTGGCCGAAGGTGAGCTTCCACGGTCCGATCAGGAACGCGAGCACGAAGCCGATCAGGAAGTAGTCGAAGAATTCCAGCGCATCGCCGATGATGGCCGCCGCAAGGATCTTGATCTGGTTGCCGGTCAGAGTCGTCCGGCGATCGAGAATCTCGAACATGGCGCGTCTCCCCATGGCGCCTGTTCATTATTCCCCGGAGCGTGCGTCGCGCCAGCGCATCGCCCATAGGATGAGGCTATCCTCGCGCCAGCGCGAACGACAAGCCCGCGCCGACGCGGGGCTCATCTGCATTGTCGCGATAAGCGGTTCGGCGTACTGCTGCGCACAAATGGTGGTGCGAAAGCCCGATGCGAGCCGCCGGAGCCGTTGACTCCTGCAATGCCGATCGCCCACGTTTGCGTGAAGAACATTTGGGGAGGCCGGGTGGACGAAAAGCGTAAGCATCCGCGAACCGAGGTCAATGAACCCGGCTATGTCTCGTCGGGCGGTTCGGTCATGCATTGCACGATCGTGAACATCTCGCCGGAAGGGGCGGCCATCGAGGTCGAGAATCCGGCCTTCGTCCCGCACCGATTCCGCCTGGTGATGGCCCGCGACGCCTCGGTCGTCTACGAGTGCCAGGTGATCTGGAGTAAGAAGTCGCGAATTGGAGTGAGTTTCGTGGCAACCGCCTGAGCGCGGCTATCTCGATTGGGGACGCCCATGAACCTGCGTGCCAAGGCGGTCGGGTTTCGTTGCTGGAACAGCAGGTGATCCGCCGATGACTCCGGAACCTGCAACGATCTGCCTTGGCTGCTGGCAAAACCTGCATATGCCGATCCCGTTGCGCGGTCCATTGGCGGCGCCGTTGCGTCTGTTCGGCGTCCGGCCGAGCCGCATGAACCCGAACACATGCACGCTCTGCGAGATGGCCTTCTCGAAGATCATGAAGGCGCGCGCCGTGACCATCGACGCCACCATCCTGTTCGCCGATCTGCGCGGCTACACCACACTGACGCAGACCATCGCGCAGGACGGGCTGACCTCGCTGCTCGACGCGTTCTACGACGACTGTGCCGCCGCGATCTGGCGCTATGACGGCATCATCAACAAGACCAACGGCGACGCCGTGTTCGCGATCTTCAATTTTCCGGTGCGGCGCGACGATCATGCCGTGCAGGCCTTGCTCGCGGCGCGCCAGATCCAGCGCAGTTTTCGCGACAGGCACGATGCGCTGGTGCGGGCGATCGGCGCCGGCGACATCGAGATCGGCATCGGAATCGGAATGGACAGCGGTGACACCAATTTCGGTGAGTTCGGCCAAGCCCACCGCGACCTGACGGCAGTCGGCACGGTGGTCAATCGCGCGGCGCGCGCGCAGGCGGCTGCCAGGTCAGGCGAGATCCTTGTGACGACGGCCGTGCGGGATCGAACCCGCGACATGATCACGGCAGCCGGTGCCGATTACACCCTGAAGGGCTTCGACCAGCCCGTCACATTATTTCCTGCGTGAATTGGCTTTCGCGTGAATTGACGCGGCGCAAAAAAGACGGCTCCAGCGTGCAACTGCGCGCCGAAGCCGTCCGGGATGGTCGTTTGCCGATTACGAACGCCGCCTCAACGCAAGGTCGGCGGCTTGGTTCCAGCCCGTATGAAAATCTTCGAACCGGCGTCAGCGCCACATGCCGCGCATCCGGGCGCCGATGTCGATCGGCGGCGCGCGGTTGGCCGCGGAGGCCTGCGCGGCCGCGGCGCGCGGCCAGGTGGTCCGCTCGAACATCGGCAGCAGTCGTTCCGGGATGAAGCGGGTGCGCGAGGCATACATGTGGCGGTCGCCCTTGGCGGCCTGGCCGTGAACGAAGAAGCGCTGCGGCACCAGCAGATGCAGATCGTCCTTGGCGCGGGTCATCGCGACGTAGAGCAGGCGGCGCTCCTCCTCGAGTTCGGCCGACGTGCCGGCGCCGAGGTCGGAGGGCATGCAGCCGTCGACGACATTGAGCACATAGACGGATGTCCATTCCTGGCCCTTGGCGGAATGGACCGTCGACAGGATCAGATAATCCTCATCGAGCAACGGCACGCCAGCCTGGTCGCTGGTCGCATCGGGTGGATCGAGCGTAAGCTCGGTGAGAAAACGTTCGCGTGACGGGTAGCCGGCGGCGATCTGCTCGAGCTGAATGAGATCGGCGCGGCGTACCTCGCTGTCCTCGTGGATGCGATCGAGATGCGGTTCGTACCAGAGGCGGGCGCGTTCGATATCGACGGGCCATTCCGAGTAGCGAAGGTTCTCGATGGCCTCCACGAACAGCCGCCAGTCCGCACCGGCGCGGGGCGGAGCGGGCAGCGCGACGAGCGCAGCAATCGGATCGGCGGCCTCGGTCATGCGGTCGAGCACCCGCTGCGCCGAGGCCGGTCCGACGCCGGGCAACAGATGCAGGATGCGGAAACCTGCAACCCGGTCGCGTGGATTGGCGGCGAAGCGCAGCAGCGCCAGCATGTCCTTGACATGCGCGGCGTCGAGGAATTTGAGGCCGCCGAATTTCACGAACGGAATGTTGCGGCGGGTCAGTTCGACCTCCAGCGGTCCGCTGTGCGAGGAGGTGCGGAACAGCACCGCCTGGTGCTTCAACAGGGTGCCTTCCTCACGATTGGCCAGCACCTGCTCGACGATGTAACGGGCCTGATCGGCCTCGTCGCGGATCGTGACGAGCAGCGGCTTACGGGTCGAGGTCCGGTCGGTCCACAGGTTCTTGGTGAAGCGCTCATTGGCGAGCGAGATCACGCCATTGGCCGCCGACAGGATCGGCTGCGTCGAGCGATAGTTGCGATCGAGCGTGACGATCTCGGCGGCCGGGCTGAACTGGGCCGGGAAGTCAAGGATGTTGCGCACGGTGGCGGCGCGGAACGAATAGATCGACTGTGCGTCGTCGCCGACCACGGTGAGCCCGCGGCCCGCGGGCTTGAGCGCGAGCAGGATGGAGGACTGCAGGCGGTTGGTGTCCTGATATTCGTCGACCATCACATGGTCGAAACGGCCGCCGATCTCCTCGGCCAGCGCGCTGTCCGTCACCATCTGCGCCCAGTAGAGCAGGAGGTCGTCGTAATCGAGCACGTTCTGCCGCTGCTTGGCTTCGACATAGGCCCCGAACAGCTGTTTCAATTCACTGGCCCAACCGGAGCACCACGGGAAGAACTGGCCGAGCACGGCCTCGATCGGCATCTCCGCGTTCACGCAGCGCGAATAGATCGCAACGCAGGTGCCCTTGGTGGGGAACCGGCTTTCGGTGCGGGAGAGCCCGAGATCGTGGCGGACCAGATTGATCAGGTCGGCGGAATCCTCGCGGTCATGGATCGTGAAGGCCGGGTCGAGGCCGATACGCTCGGCGAATTCGCGCAGCAGCCGCGCGCCGATGCCGTGGAACGTGCCGGCCCAACTCAGCGCGTCGGTCATGACCGAGGCGCGATCGCCGAGCACGCGGCGCGCAATGCGCTCGACGCGGCCGGCCATCTCGGCGGCGGCGCGCCGCGAAAAGGTCATCAACAGGATGCGGCGCGGATCGGCGCCAGCGACGATCAGATGCGCGACGCGATGGGCGAGGGTGTTGGTCTTGCCGGACCCCGCGCCCGCGATCACCAACAGCGGCGCGCCGACGATGCAATCCTTGCCGACCCCGTGCTCGACAGCGCGGCGCTGCTCGGCATTGAGCGCATCGAGATAGGCTGTGTTGGCAAGATCAGTCACGAATCACCCCCACGAAACGCTAACAGACATTGCGATTCATTGGGGCCGGCGCGCCGAGGCGGACGGAGAGAAATTAGATTGACATTAACGCGGCGCGGCGCACAACCCCGCCATGGGTGACGTATCCAAATCCGACACGCCGCTGAAGGCGACGTTCAAGGTGCGGCTGAACGGCGAGACGGTGACGCTCGCGACCGTCGGCCAGGCCTATAGCTTCATCAGCAATCTCAGCGCCGTCGAATGGATGGAGTTCCGCTCGCTGCATGACGAGGCATTGGTTGCACTCGAGAGAGCGGCCGGTAACGCCATGCTGACGGTGCAAGCGACCAACGCGTTGCGGATGCTGTTCGTCCGCGCGAAACTGCTTTGAAAAGAAAATGAGCCGCCTTGGTGTTCCATTGGCCCTCCAAGGCGGCCCGAGAGTGCGGCTGAAGCGCATTGCGCACCCGCCGTCGCGTGTACCGCCGTTACCTTGTTTGCGGCCATAACGAACAGCGCCTTACGCAACCACCGCCGATTCGGCTGTAGCCGCGGCACCACAATCACGGGCCAACGTCATCGACCAGGCGGTCATACACGAGCGCGGACCGGAGGTTCATGGTTGCGATCTTCAGATAGCTCGGCTCGCGCATGGCGTTGTTGAACATCATGATCGCCGTCTTCCAGTAGCCGCGCTCGCGCTGATCCAGGTTTAGCGCGGACAGGTAGTCCGCGGCGTCGCCGACCGTCGCGAGCGTTCGCCCGTCCTTCAGCGTAATCGGGAACGCAAGCGGCGACCGCTTCTCCAACTCCAGCACGTCAGGCTCCCCCAGGACCAAGCAGCAATAAGACAAAGCAGCAATAACAGGAACAGACCTAGCTGCGCCGCTATATCAAAGCCTTAAGGGGACGTCCGGCCTGGCTGGCGCGGACGGTCAGAACGAATCCGCCAGCGCGATCTCCGCCTTCAGCGCGTCGATCCGCCGTTCGGCTTCCTCGGACGTCAGGTCGCGTGCGTACTGGTTCGGCTGATAGGCCTCCTCGGCGAGGCTCCTCAACCGCAGCGCCTGGGCACGGGTCATCAGCCCGCCAAGCCGCTCCGCAACCCCACCATATCTTACCGCTGCCACGCTCATTGCTTGCCTCGCTTGCTGGATCGTGACTTGACAATATGTTCTATTTTTGTTCTAACAAGCTATGGACAACAAGATCAATGAAATTCGGCGCAAGATCAGCACGTTGCGAGCTGAGATGACCCTGATCGAGGCGTCGATCAGGGATCAGGTCAACCGCGACCTCGATTGCAGTGAAGCATCCTACCGGCTGATGGCGATGCGAGCCGAAGTGGCCCAACTGGTCGGCCGGTGGAAGGCCGCCGGCGGCGGCGAGCGTCTCCCCACGGTCCGGGAGCGGCTGAGCCGGAGCTTCGAGGACCGCGCCGGCGCGAAGGTCAAGGTGGACAAGGACAAGGCGAAGCCTACGCCCGGTCACAGCAACGCCCGGGTGTGATCCGGGGGTTTGTCCAAAGAAGGGAGCCTCGAACACCGGCTCAGGCCCAAATCAGGTTTCAAGGAAGGAACTGGGACCGCAGGATCTGCATTTTCTTGTGGTGAGAGCCAATACCATAGCATCGCCCAGCGCCATGATCGCCGATCCGACCGCGCCACCGCGGGCATCGATGAATGACGATCGCAGTCCACTGCTGACGCTGATCTCCTGCATCAGCTGCATCAGGACGATGCGGCTCGAGAGCAGCCATCCGGGCAGCGAGGGCAGGGATATTCTTCAGTACCGCTGCGAGCAATGCAGCCGCATCGAGCGGGTGCAATTGGTGCGGCGAAGCTGGCCGGCGGAACGCTAGCCTTTCGATTTTGAACTAGTGTCCCGAATCCGAAGTTCGCATCATTTGCCGCATCTTCGGAGCGAACTTCGAATTCGATAAGGACACTGGCAAACTTATGATTCTAGTGTGCTTTATGAATGCGAAGTTCGTGAAAGTGGCTGCCGCGAAATCGCACGGACTTCGCATTCAGCACACTAGGAGCGGGCTTTCGCCTTTGGTCTTGCCACGACGTCATGCGCGGTGGCATCGAACTCGCTCGAAGCGTTGCCGGATGGCCCGCTCGTCGCGCTGCCGACGCCGTGCCCCGTCAACTTTGCGAGTTCGCGGCTGAGGTCGTGGATGTGGTACGGCTTGCGTAACACCGGAAAGTCGGACCTCACGTCGCGTGCGCTCGCGCTGTAGCCTGTCGTCAGCAGGATCGGCAGCTCGGGCTTTCTGTCCCGGATCGTGCGCGCCAGCTTCAGTCCATCGATCCTGCCGGGCATGACGATGTCGCTGAACACCACATCGATCCCGTTGGCGTCGATTTCCGACAAGGCGGCCTCCGCGTTCGAGGCCCAGCGCACGGTGTAGCCGAGCTGTTCGAGCAGGCCCGTGCTCGCATCGGCGACGGCAGGATTGTCCTCGATCAGCAGGATCGTGGCCAAGCCGGGCGTGCTGTGCCCCGTAGCTGTGCGCTTTGCGGCCGCAGTCCCGCGCGGGAGATAGATGCTGACCGTCGTGCCCTTGCCGAGCGCGCTTGTAATCTCGACCCGGCCATCCGCCTGGTGCGCGAAACCGTGAACCTGGGACAGCCCAAGGCCGGTCCCTTTGCCGACCGGCTTGGTGGTGAAGAAGGGATCAAAGACCTTGTTCATGACATCGTCTGGAATGCCTTCGCCGGTGTCGGTAATGCTGACGACCACCTGGGCGGCTTCCGGGACATTGCGCGCCGCGACGGTCAGCGTGCCGCCGCCGGTCATCGCATCCCGGGCATTGACCACGAGGTTGATCAGCGCGGTCTCAAATTCCGTCGGATCGACGAAGATCGGCCAGAGATCCGGTCCGATCTCCATGTTCAGCTTGATCGCGCCGCCGAGCGCGCTGGTCAAAACCTCTCGCACCGCGGTGATCCTGTCAGCGACGTTGATGGTCTGCGGATTGACACTCTGCCGACGCGCGAAGGTGAGGAGCTGCCTGGTCAGGGACGCGGCACGCTCGGATGCGGTTTCGATCGCGCCGAGTGCAAGCATCCCCCGTTCGCTCATCACCTCGCGCTTGATCCGGTGCAGATTGCCGGAGATGATCATCAGCAGGTTGTTGAAGTCGTGCGCGACGCCGCCGGTCAGTTGGCCGAGCGCATCCATCTTTTGCGATTCCGCAAGCTGACGCTGCACCTGTTCGAGCTTCTGATGCGCGTCGCGCCGCTCGGAAATATCCCGGGTGATCTTGGCGAAGCCGACCAGGCTGCCGTCGGTATCGCGGATCGGATCGATCACGACGCTCGCCCGGAAGAACGAACCGTCCTTGCGGACCCGCCAGCCTTCCTCCACGTAATGCCCGGTCTCTTCCGCGATCTTGAGCGCATGGGCGGGCTTGCCGGCAGCCTGGTCGGCCGGCGTATAGAACCGCGAGAAGTGCTGGCCGATGATTTCGCCGGGCGAATAGCCCTTGATGCGCTCGCCGCCGGCGTTCCAATTGGCGACGATGCCGGCCGGCGTCAGCATATAGAGCGCATAGTCGGTGACATTGCTCACCAGCAGGCGGAACTGGCTTTCGCTGGCCTCGAGATCCGCGCGCGCCTGATGCCGCTCGGTGATGTCGCGGGTGACCATTGTGTAGCCGACGAGCTTGCGCTTCTCGTAGATCGGATCGATGACCACAGCGGCGTAGAATTGCGACCCGTCCTTGCGGACGGACCAGCCTTCGGCCGCTGAGTGCTTCTCCTTCCGCGCCATCTGCAGTGCTCTCGCCGGAACGCCGGATGCGCGGTCTTCGGCAGGATAGAAGACCGAGAAGTGCTTGCCGAGGATCGCCTTGGCCGGATAGCCCGTGATGCGCTCGGCGCCCTTGTTCCAGTTGATGACCCGGCCATCGGGGCCGAGCGTGCAAATGGCGTAGTCGACCACGCCGCCAGCCACCGGCCGACGATCGTGCCGGCTCTCGACGATGCCCCGTTTGAGTTGTTCTGATTTCTTAACCATCACCGATCCTGCCCCCGCCCGAAACGCGCGGGGATGGTCAATGTTCCATGCGAGCACGAGGACCGGGCGATCAGGGCCGGCTCCGTCGTTCCTCGTAAAAGTTCGGCCAACGGTCGGAACTTTTGGTTCCAATCGCGATTAAGGTACTCGGTTTGCGTCACAAATTGCGGCTTTGGCGTTTTCCCGCTTGAATAGATCAAGGGCAGTCATTCTTATGGTCACACTGGCTTTTCCGAGTCTCTGGATTCGCGGCCAGCGCGTAGGGGAAATTACATGACCGATCTCGGTTCGTCGCCTCGTCCCCGTGCTGATACGCGCCGCAGCCAACAATCAAACGGAAGCCTCGATTCCTCGCATGACCTACTGCAGTCGCTGCAGGCGATGCGCGCCGGCGACTTCTCGGTCCGGATGCGTGGCGACTATCTCGGCATCGACGGCAAGATCGCAGACGCCTTCAACGAAATCGCTGCCGCCAACGAACGCATGGCGCAGCAATTGGCGCGCGTCGGCCAGGTCGTCGGCCGCGAGGGACAGACCCGCCAGCGCGTCAATTTCGGCCTCGCCAGCGGCGCCTGGGCCGATATGGAGAGCTCGGTCAACACGCTGATCGACGATCTGCTGTGGCCGACCCGCGAGGTCACCCGCGCGGTCGCTGCGGTGGCGCAAGGCGACCTGCTGCAGACCGTGCAGCTCGACGTCGAGGGCCGGCCGCTGCGCGGCGAATTCCTGCAGTCGGCGAACATCGTCAACACGATGATCAAGCAGCTCTCGGTGTTCACTTCGGAGGTCACGCGCGTGGCGCGCGAAGTCGGCACCGAGGGCAAGCTCGGCGGCCAGGCCCAGGTGCCGGAAGTGACCGGCGTCTGGAAGGACCTGACCGAGAGCGTCAACTCGATGGCCAACAACCTGACCGGCCAGGTCCGCAACATCGCCGAGGTGACGATCGCGGTCGCCAACGGCGACCTGTCCAAGAAGATCACGGTCGACGTCCGCGGCGAGATCCTGCAGCTGAAGGAAGCCATCAACACGATGGTCGATCAGCTGCGTTCGTTCGCTTCCGAAGTGACGCGCGTGGCGCGCGAGGTCGGCACCGACGGCAAGCTCGGCGGCCAGGCGATCGTGCCCGGCGTCGCCGGTACCTGGAAGGACCTCACCGACTCGGTGAACGCGATGTGCGGCAACCTGACCGCCCAGGTGCGCAACATCGCCAACGTGACCACGGCCGTGGCGCGCGGCGACCTGTCGCGCAAGATCACGGTCGACGTCAGCGGCGAGATTTTGGAGCTGAAGGACACCATCAACACGATGGTGGACCAGCTCAACTCGTTCGCGTCGGAAGTGACGCGTGTGGCGCGCGAGGTCGGCACCGAGGGCAAGCTCGGCGGCCAGGCCCAGGTGCCCGGCGTTGCCGGCACCTGGAAGGACCTGACCGACAACGTCAACTTCATGGCGTCGAACCTGACCGCGCAGGTCCGCAACATCGCCGACGTAGCCACCGCAATCGCCGGCGGCGACCTCTCGAAGAAGATCACGGTCAACGTGTCGGGCGAGATCCTTCAGCTGAAGGAAACGCTGAACACGATGGTGGACCAGCTCAACGCGTTCGCGTCGGAAGTGACGCGCGTGGCGCGCGAGGTCGGCACCGAAGGCAAGCTCGGCGGCCAGGCCAACGTGCTCGGCGTCGCCGGCACCTGGAAGGATCTGACCGACAACGTCAACTTCATGGCGTCGAACCTGACCGCGCAGGTGCGCAACATCGCCGCCGTGACGACCGCGGTCGCTGGCGGCGACCTCTCCAAGAAGATCACGGTGGACGTGCGCGGCGAAATCCTCGAGCTGAAGGACACCATCAACACGATGGTCGATCAGCTCAACGCCTTCGCCGGCGAAGTGACGCGCGTGGCGCGCGAGGTCGGCACCGAAGGCAAGCTCGGCGGCCAGGCCGAGGTGCGCGGCGTCGCCGGCACCTGGAAGGATTTGACTGACAGCGTCAACTCGATGGCCTCGAACCTGACCGCGCAGGTCCGCAACATCGCTGAGGTCGCGACCGCGGTGGCGAAGGGCGACCTGTCGAAGAAGATCACGGTGAACGTGTCGGGCGAAATCCTTCAGCTGAAGGAAACGCTGAACACGATGGTGGACCAGCTCAACGCCTTCGCCGGCGAGGTGACCCGCGTGGCGCGCGAGGTCGGTACCGACGGCAAGCTCGGCGGCCAGGCCGAGGTGCCCGGCGTCGCCGGCACCTGGAAGGACCTGACGGACAGCGTCAACTCGATGGCCGGCAATCTCACGGCGCAGGTCCGTAACATCGCCGAGGTCGCGACCGCGATCGCCGGCGGCGACCTGTCGCGCAAGATCACCGTCGACGTGCGCGGCGAGATCCTTCAGCTGAAGCAAACGCTGAACACGATGGTCGACCAGCTCAACCGCTTCGCGGGCGAGGTGACGCGCGTGGCGCGCGAGGTCGGCACCGACGGCAGCCTCGGCGGCCAGGCCAACGTGCCCGGCGTCGCCGGCACCTGGAAAGACTTGACCGACAACGTCAACTCGATGGCCGGCAACCTGACCGCGCAGGTCCGCAACATCGCGGAGGTGACGACCGCCGTGGCGCGCGGCGACCTGTCGCGCAAGATCACCGTCGACGTGAAGGGCGAAATCCTCGAGCTCAAGAACACCATCAACACGATGGTGGACCAGCTCAATGCGTTTGCGGGCGAGGTGACGCGCGTGGCGCGCGAGGTCGGCACCGAGGGCAAGCTCGGCGGCCAGGCCGAAGTGCCCGGCGTCGCCGGCACCTGGAAGGATTTGACCGACAACGTCAACTTCATGGCGTCGAACCTGACTGCGCAGGTCCGCAACATCGCCGAGGTCGCGAGCGCGATCGCCGGCGGCGACCTGTCGAAGAAGATCACCGTGGACGTGCGCGGCGAGATCCTGCTGCTCAAGGACACCCTGAACACGATGGTCGAGCAGCTGCGCTCGTTCGCCGCCGAAGTGACGCGCGTGGCGCGCGAGGTCGGCACCGAGGGACGGCTCGGTGGCCAGGCCGTGGTGCCCGGCGTCGGCGGCACCTGGAAGGACCTCACCGACAACGTCAACCTGCTGGCGGCGAACCTGACCACCCAGGTGCGCAACATCGCCGAAGTCACCACTGCGGTGGCGCGCGGCGACCTGTCGCGCAAGATCACGGTCGACGTGAAGGGCGAAATCCTCGAGCTCAAGAACACCATCAACACCATGGTCGACCAGCTCAACGCCTTCGCCGGCGAGGTGACGCGCGTGGCGCGCGAGGTCGGCACCGAGGGCAAGCTCGGCGGCCAGGCCGAGGTGCGCGGCGTTGCCGGCACCTGGAAGGACCTCACCGACACCGTCAACGTCATGGCGGTCAACCTGACCGAGCAGGTGCGCGGCATCGTCAAGGTGGTGACCGCGGTCGCCAACGGCGACCTGAAGCAGAACCTGACGGTGAAGTCGAAGGGCGAGGTGGCCGCGCTCGCCGACACCATCAACAACATGACCGAGACGCTTGCGACCTTCGCCGAACAGGTCACCAGCGTGGCGCGCGAGGTCGGCGTCGAGGGACGGCTCGGCGGTCAGGCCAACGTGCCCGGCGCGGCCGGCACCTGGAAGGATCTCACCGGCAACGTCAACCTGCTCGCGGCCAACCTGACCTCGCAGGTGCGCGCGATCGCGGAAGTGGCGACCGCCGTGACCAAGGGCGACCTGACGCGCTCGATCCAGGTCGACGTCCGCGGCGAGGTCGCCGAGCTCAAGGACAACATCAACACGATGATCGGCAACCTCCGTCTGACCACGGAGCGCAACACCGAACAGGACTGGCTGAAGACCAATCTGGCGCGCTTCACCAACATGCTGCAGGGCCAGCGCGATCTTGCGACCGTCGGCCGGCTGCTGCTGACCGAGCTTGCGCCGCTGATCAACGCGCATATGGGCGTGATCTACCAGGTCGACAATCCCGAGAATGCGCAGTTGCGCCTGTTGTCGGCCTATGCCAGCGACAGCAGCAATCCGCATCCGCAGATCGTCCAGTTCGGCGAGGGATTGATCGGCCAATGCGCGCTCGACAAGCGTCAGCGCCTCGTCTCCGAGATTCCCGGCGATGCGGTGCCGATCAATTCGGCCTTGATGCGGATCATGCCGAAGAACCTCGTCGTGTTTCCGGTGCAGTTCGAGAACCAGGTCAAGGCGGTGATCGAGCTGTCCTCGATCTCCTCGTTCACGACCTCGCAGATCACCTTCCTCGAACAGTTGACCGACAGCATCGGCATCGTGCTCAACAGCATCGAGGCGACGATGCAGACCGAGGCGCTGCTCAAGCAGTCGCAACAGCTCGCCGGCGAGTTGCAGACCCAGCAGAAGGAATTGCAGCAGACCAACGATCAGCTGGAGCAGAAGGCCCAGCAGCTGGCCGAACGCAATGTCGACGTCGAGCGCAAGAACCAGGAAATCGAGCAGGCGCGGCGCGCGCTGGAAGAAAAGGCGACCGAGCTGTCGCTGACTTCGAAGTACAAATCCGAATTCCTCGCCAACATGTCTCACGAGTTGCGGACACCGCTGAACTCGATCCTGATCCTGGGCCAGCAGCTCACCGAAAATCCCGACGGCAACCTGACCGGCAAGCAGGTCGAGTTTGCCCGCACCATTCACGGCGCCGGCACCGACCTGTTGAACCTGATCAGCGACATCCTCGATCTCTCCAAGATCGAGTCCGGCACGGTGACGGTCGACGCCGAGGAAATTCTGACATCGAGCCTGCTCGAGACCGTCGGACGGCCGTTCCGGCACGAGGCGGAGAACCGGCATCTCTCGTTCAGTATCGATGTCGACGCCAATCTTGCGCGCAGCATGGTCACCGACTCCAAGCGGCTGCAGCAGGTGCTCAAGAACCTGTTGTCGAATGCGTTCAAGTTCACCGCGGAAGGCGGCGTCAGCCTGACCGTGTCGGCCGCGCTCGGCGGCTGGAGTGTTGAGCATCCGATCCTCAATGCGGCGCCCGCGGTCGTTGCGTTCGAGGTGTCGGATACCGGCATCGGCATTCCACAGGACAAGCAGAAGCTGATCTTCGAGGCGTTCCAGCAGGCCGACGCCGGCACCAGCCGCAAATATGGCGGCACCGGCCTTGGACTGGCCATCAGCCGTGAGCTCGCGGGTCTGCTCGGCGGCGAGATCCATCTGCGCAGTGCGACAGGCAAGGGCTCGACCTTCACGCTCTATCTGCCGCTGAAATATGCCGGCCCCTCGGTGGCACTGCGCCCGCAGGCTCGACCGATCGCGATGCCGCACCCGCCGGCGCCGGCGCTGCAGGCGTCGGGCGCGCAGGAGCGTGTGATCGAGCAGCTTCCCGACGACCGGCTCAATCTCGAGCCCGGCGACACCATCCTGCTGATCGTCGAGGACGATCCGCATTATGCGCGGGTGCTGATCGATCTGGCGCGCGACAAGGGCTTCAAGGTGCTGGTCGCAAGCCGCGGTGCCGAAGCTCTGGATCTGGCCAAGCAGTTCCAGCCGAGCGCGGTGTCGCTCGACGTCTTCCTGCCCGACATGCTGGGTTGGACCGTGCTGAGCCAGCTCAAGCACAATCCGCTGACCCGTCACATTCCGGTTCAGATCATCACGCTCGACGAGGACCGGCAGCACGCGCTGGCGCGCGGCGCGTTCTCCTTCGTCAACAAGCCGACGACGACGGAAGGCGTCAGCGCTGCGCTGTCGCAGATCAAGGAATACGCCAGACCACGCCGCAAGCGCCTGCTGATCGTGGAGGACAATGCGGCGGAGCAGCTCAGCATCACCGAACTGCTCGGGCACGAGGATATCGAGATCGTGACCACCGGCACCGGGGCAGGGGCGCTCTCGACGATGCGCGAAAATCCGTGCGACTGCGTCGTGCTCGACCTGCGCCTGCCCGACATGAGCGGTTTCGAAGTGCTGGATCAGATCCGCAAGGACGAGACGCTGTCCAATATACCCGTCGTCGTGTTTACGGGCCGGGAACTTTCAGCGGAAGAAGACGCGGAACTGCATACGATGGCGCGCAGCATCGTCGTCAAGGGCGTGGAATCGCCGGAGCGTCTGCTCGACGAAACGTCACTGTTCCTGCACCGTGTGATCACGGAATTGCCCGTCGAAAAACAGAGGATGCTGGAGAAGCTCAATAGTTCTGATGAGGATCTTATTGGCAAGACCGCACTGCTGGTCGACGACGATGCCCGCAACATCTTCGCGCTCTCGAGCGTGTTGGAGCGGCGAGGTATGAAGGTGTTGACTGCGACAACCGGTCACGAGGCCATCTCGCTGGTCGAATCCAATCCCAAGATTGCGATCGTGCTGATGGACATCATGATGCCGCAGATGGACGGTTACCAGACCATCGGCGCCATCCGGCAAAACTCCGCCTTCGCGCGGCTGCCGATCATCGCGCTGACCGCGAAGGCGATGAAAGGCGATCGAGAGAAATGCCTGGAGGCAGGCGCGTCCGACTATCTGGCGAAACCCGTGAACACCGAGCAACTGCTGCTGGCGATCCGCATGTGGCTGCACCGCTGATCGGCGATCGAACATGATGGACCACGAAAAGGTAAACATCCTTCTGGTCGATGACCAGCCGGCGAAGCTGCTGGCCTATGAGGTCATCCTGAAGGAGCTCGGCGAGACACTGGTCGCCGCGTCGTCGGGCCGCGAGGCGCTGGAGTTCCTGCTCAAGAACGAAGTCGCGGTCATCCTGGTCGACGTCTGCATGCCAGAGCTCGACGGCTTCGAGCTCGCGGCGATGATCCGCGACCATCCGCGCTTCCAGAAGACCGCGATGATCTTCATCTCGGCGATCCAGGTCAGCGATATCGACCGGCTCCGCGGCTACGAGATGGGCGCGGTCGATTACGTGCCGGTGCCCGTCGTGCCCGAGGTGCTGCGGGCAAAGATCCGCGTGTTCGCCGAGCTCTACCGCAAGACACGACAGCTCGAACGCCTCAACGCGGAGCTCGAGGACCGCGTGCGCGCACGCACCGCCGAGCTCGAGCAGTCGACCACGCGACTGGTCGAAAGCGAGGCACGCCGCAGCATGGCGATTGCGGCCGGCAAGATGGGCTCGTGGGACTGGGATTGGGTCAACGGCGACTGGATGTGGGACGAGGGGCAATACAAGATCTTCGGCGTCGACCCGAAATCCTTCAAGCTCACCTCCGACAATATACAGGCGCTGTTTCATCCCGACGATGTCGAGCACCTCCGGCAAGCCTGGACCGGCTTCGGCAAGGGCCAGACGTCCTATGAAACCGAATTCCGCGTCATGCGGCCGGACGGCGAAGTGCGCTGGTGCGTCGGTACAGCCGCGGCCACCAGCGACCGCAACGGCAAGGTGGTACGGGTGAGCGGCGTCACCGTCGACATCACCGATCGCAAGAAGGCCGAGGAGCGGCAGAGCCTGTTGACCCGCGAGGTGGACCATCGCGCCAAGAACGCGCTCGCGCTGGCACAATCGATCGTGCGGCTGACGCGCGCGCAGAACGTGACCGCCTATGTGCGGGCGGTCGAGGGCCGCATCACAGCGCTGGCACGCGTTCACACCGTGCTGTCGCTGTCGAGCTGGCAGGGCGCCGAAATCCGGCGGCTGGTCGCCGAGGAGATCGCGCCGTATTCGGAAGCCGGACAGATCCAGATCGATGGCGAAGAGGTGCAGTTGCAGCCCGCGACCGCGCAGACCTTGGCGCTGGCGCTGCATGAGCTCGTCACCAACTCCGCCAAATACGGTAGCCTGTCGGTGCTGTCGGGCCGGCTTGCGATCACCTGGGAACTGCACGACGAAACGTTGATCCTGGCCTGGGTGGAATCCGGCGGACCTCCCGTGACCAAGCCGAAGCAGAGAGGTTTCGGCACGAGAAGCGTCATCGCCAGCATCGAGACCCAGCTCGGCGGCCGCGCCGACTTCGATTGGCGCACCGAGGGCCTGGTGTGCCGGCTCACGGTTCCGCTCAAGGCGCTGGCTGGAGAGCCCGCGGCCTACCGCGATTTGTCGACGGCCGAGCAGCGCCAGCCCATGGTCAGTTCCAGGGCCGTGTAGCGCCTCCCATCGAACAGGAACCAAGCGCCGGACGCTGCGGTTAACGGGGCTTGATCGCTCCATTCGTGGCTTGAGGTGCTGCCTTGGATGCCCAAACCAGAGAGCGCGGGCCGTCCGGGGAGAAGCCGCGGCAGCCCGAGCGCAACCCCGAGCAAGGATCGCGACCCGACCGCGGATCCGCGCCACAGCAGGAAACCGAGCGCAAGCCATCGATGCGCGACCGGCTGCGCGAGCACTGGCTGCTTGCCACAGTCGGCGCCTGTCTGCTCCTGCTCGCGATCATGGGTGGCGTGAGCTATTGGCTCAACGTGCGTCACTATGAATCGACCGATGACGCGTTCGTGGCCGCACGCAGCTTTGCCGTGGCAGCAAAGGTCGGCGGCTATGTCGTCGAGGTCCCCGTCACCGACAACCAGCACGTCAATGCCGGCGATCTCCTCGCGAGGATCGACGAGCGCGACTACAAGATATCAGTCGATCAGGCCAGCGCACAGGTCGCGGTCGCAGAGGCCAATATCGCCAATGTCGAGGCCCAGATCGACAGCCAGCAGGAGCAGATCAAGGAAGCCAAGGCGCAGCAGCAACAGGCCGAGGCGCAATTGAAGTTCGCGCGGGAGGAGGCGGAGCGCGCCCAGAACCTCGTCGAAAAGGGCGCGGGCACGGTGCAGCGGCAGCAGCAGACCCGCTCGGATCTCGACGCCCAGCAGGCCAATGCCAGCCGCGCCAGAACGGCAGTGACTGCCGCCGAGCTCGGCGTCAAGACGCTCGAGGCTCAGCTCAAGAGCAGCAAGGCATCGCTGGAGCAGGCGCAGGCCCAGCTCGATCAGGCCAAATTGAACCTGCAATATAACCGCATCGTCGCAGCGCAATCCGGACGCGTCGTCAAGCTGAGCGGCGCGGTCGGCACCTATGTGGCGCCGGCCCAGAGCGTCATGATGTTCGTTCCTGACGAGGTCTGGATCACCGCCAACTACAAGGAAACGCAGCTGACGGACATGCGCCCGGGCCAGCCGGTCGAGATCAGGATCGATGCGTATCCGGGGCGCAAGCTCACTGGCCGCGTGGCTTCGGTTCAGCCGGGCTCGGGCACTGCGTTCAGCCTGCTGCCGGCGGAGAACGCGACCGGCAATTTCGTCAAGGTCGTGCAGCGCGTTCCCGTGAAGATCGTGATCGACAATTGGCCGAATGACGTTCCGATTGGGCCGGGCATGTCGGTCGTGCCCTGGACCAGGGTGCGATGAGCGACGTTGCGGCAGGCGGCGGCGCAGCCTGGTCGCCGGAGCGTTCGGCTGCCGGCGGACATAATCCTTATCTGATTGCCTTCGTCGTCTCGATCGCGACCTTCATGGAGGTGCTGGACACCACGATCGCGAACGTGGCCTTGCGCCATATCGCGGGCGGCCTGGCCGTCGGCATCGACGAGAGCACCTATGTGATCACCAGCTATCTGGTCGCCAACGCGATCGTGCTGTCGATCTCGGGCTGGCTCTCGACCGTGATCGGCCGCAAGCGCTTCTACATGATCTGCGTCGGCACCTTCGCGTTCGCGTCCCTGCTGTGCGGGCTTGCCTGGAGCCTGGAGGCGCTGGTTCTGTTCCGGATCATCCAGGGCCTTGGCGGCGGCGGGATGGCGACGAGCGAGCAGGCGATCCTCGCCGACTCCTTTCCGCCGGCCAAGCGTGGCCAGGCGTTCGCGATCTACGGCGTCGCGGTGGTGGTTGCTCCCGTGGTCGGGCCAACGCTCGGCGGCTGGATCACCGATACCTATAGCTGGCACTGGATCTTTCTGATCAACGTGCCGATGGGCTTGCTCTCGCTGTTCCTGGTCGGGACGCTGGTCAAGGAGCCGTTCGGCGCCGAGCAGGAGCGCAAGGAGCTCCTCAAGGACGGCCTGCGCGTCGACTACATCGGCTTCGTACTGGTCGCGATCGGGCTCGGTTCGCTCGAATTCGTGCTCGACGAAGGCCAGCGCAAGGACTGGTTCGGGTCCAACATGATCGTCGGCTTCGCGCTGGCCTCGGCGATTTGCCTGATCGCGCTGATCCCCTGGGAGCTGACGCGCAAGGACCCGATCGTCGATCTCCGCCTGCTGGGACGTCGCCAGTTCGGATCGTGCTTCCTGGTGATGCTGTGCACCGGCGCGGTGCTGATCTCGTCGACGCAGCTCCTGCCGCAGCTGTTGCAGACCGAGCTGAACTATACTGCGCTGCTTGCCGGGCTCGCACTGTCGCCCGGCGGCGTCGTCACGCTGATCTTGATGCCGGTGGTCGGCCATCTCGTCAGTCGCGTTCAGCCGAAATATCTGATCGCGATCGGCGGCTGTATCGTTGCATTCTCGATGTGGCACCTGACGGGACTGAACGGCGACATCACCTATGGCTATGCTGCGCTCGCACGCATCTTTCTCTCCGCCGGGCTTCCGTTCCTGTTCTTGCCGGTCACGACAGCGTCATATGACGGCGTGCCGCCGGATAAGACCAACCAGGCCTCGGCGCTGATCAACGTCGCGCGCAACATCGGCGGGTCGATGGGCGTCGCACTCGCGCAGACCGCGCTGGCGCAACGCCAGCAATTCCACCAGAGCCGACTGGTCGAACATGCCGCGCCGTCCGACATCGGGTATCAGCAGACCATCGACACGATGACGCGCTTCTTTGAGGCACAGGGGTCGAACGCATCGGACGCCGCGTCCCAGGCGGTCGCCTGGGTCGGCCAGACCTTGCAGCGGCAGGTCGACCTGCTCGCCTATATCGACGTGTTCTGGATGCTCTCGATCATCGGCCTCGTGATGATCCCGCTGGCGCTGATCATCAAACCGGTCGATCTGACGGCGCCACCCAAGGGACATTAGAGCAGACGACATTGTGAACGCGGGAGCGGCCGAACCACGCTATGAACGGCGTGGCCGAAGGGAAATCGCGCGAGGAGCATATGCCCAGGACGAGTCTTGTCGGTGCGGGTCTGTCGGTCGTCTTCCTCGCGGCGATCAGCATCACGCGGTCGGGCGCCGAGCCCGTGCTGAAAGGCGCGGAAGCCTTCGGCGACTGGCAACGCGACAAGCCGGGCACGGTGCGCCTGATCACGCCGCAGGACTTGCCCAAGCCCGGGGCAACGGCGTCGAGCAGCAAGTTTCCGCGCGTCATGCCGAGACCTGCGTCGGCCGCGCCGCAGGTGCCGGCAGGGTTCAAGGTCGAACTGTTTGCGAGCGGGCTCAGCGGTCCGCGGATCATCCGGACCGCGCCCAATGGCGATATCTACGTGGTGGAAACGGGCTCCGGCCGCATTCGTATCCTGCGCAGCGCCGAGGGCGCCACCAGGCCTGCGACCAATGAAGTCTACGCAACCGGCCTGAACCAGCCGTTCGGCATCGCGTTCTTTCCGAGCGGTGACAATCCGCAATGGCTCTATGTCGCCAACACCGACAGCGTCGTGCGATTTGCCTACCGTAACGGCGATCTCAAGGCGTCGGGAAAACCCGAGACGATCGTCGCCCGGCTGCCGCCCGGCTACGGCCATTCCACGCGTGATATCGTGTTCACGCCGGACGACAAGCGGATGCTGGTGTCTGTCGGCTCCGCCGGCAACGCAGGCGAGGGGCTGGGTCGCCCGCCGAAGGGCATCGAGGCCTGGAGCCGCGACCATGCGCTCGGCGCTGCATGGGGCGACGAGACCGATCGCGCCGCCGTGCTCGCCTTCGATCCTGATGGCAAGAACCAGAAGCTGTTTGCCACGGGGATCCGCAACTGCGTCGGACTTGCGATCCAGCCCGGAAGCGGTACGCCGTGGTGCTCGACCAACGAGCGCGACGGCCGCGGCGACAACCTCGTGCCCGACTATGTGACGCGGGTCCGCGAAGGCGCGTTCTACGGCTGGCCCTGGTACTACATCGGCGGCAACGAAGACCCCGCGCATGCCGGCGCGCGGCCCGACCTGAAGGACAAGGTGACGGTCCCTGACGTGCTATTGCAGGCCCACTCGGCGTCGCTTGGCCTGACCTTCTACACCGGCAGCAGTTTTCCGCCGGAATATCGCGGCGATGCTTTTGCTGCCGAACACGGCTCGTGGAATCGGTCGAAGCGCACCGGCTACAAGGTCATCCGCATCAGGCTGAAGGACGGCGTGCCGACCGGCGAGTACGAGGATTTCGTCACCGGCTTCGTCATCGGCGACAATGAGGTCTGGGGCCGTCCGGTCGGTGTGACGGTCGCGCGCGACGGCGCACTGCTGGTCTCCGAAGACGGCAACGGCACGATCTGGCGCGTCAGCCGCGACTAGCGCTGCAGGCGGCGCGCGCTAGCCGAGCCCGTCCTTGAGGCCATACTCCTCGTAGATGGTCAGGGGATCGGTGTCGGGAAACAACCGGCACTTGGCCTGCGCAAGATGCAGCGTGACGGCGCCGGCCTCACATCTGGCGGTCAGGATTTTTCGGACATCCTCCATATGCGCGCGCGGCTGATGCTTTGACGGCAATTGTTCGAGCGCCACCAGCGCTGTGGCCAGGGCCTCCGTGACCACCCATTCGTCGTGTCCGGTAATTCCCTTTCGCGGCATCGCCACACCCTCCGTAGCACCGGCTGCGACATTGTAGCGCGAGATGGGTGGGGGCTGTCATCAGCCAACATGGCCAGGGCAGCGGGGAACCGGTTCGCGTGGCCCTGCCACGATGCGCCGCAGGGAACCGGCGTGGCAGCGCGCGGAAGCAATGATTAGAACCACGAGGCTCGCTTCTTCGTCTCGGGTCAGTCCACCCAAATGTTCGCTCCCTATCTTTTGGCCTGGAGTCTTGTCCCCGACGGCGCCCCGATCGTGACGCATGCCGCACGGTTGCTGCCGGTGCGCCGGCATGGGGAGCCGGCCATGCTCAAGCTCTCGCACGAGCCGGACGAGCGCCTCGGTGCCATCGTGATGGAGTGGTGGGACGGCGAAGGTGCGGCGCGGGTTCTTGCCCGTGACGGCGACGCCCTTCTGCTCGAGAGGGCGACGGGATCGGCTTCGCTCAGCGAAATGGCGCGAACCGGCCGGGACGACGAGGCCTGCAGGATCCTCTGCGCAACGGCTGATCGGCTTCACGCCGAGCGAGCGAAGCCGCGGCCGGATCTGACGCCGCTGACGCATTGGTTTCGTGAGTTGTGGCCCGCGGCGAGGGCGCATGGCGGCATTCTGAACCGATCGGCGGAAGTTGCCGAAGCTCTGCTGGGCAGTCAGCGCGAGATCGTGGTCCTGCATGGCGACCTGCACCATGACAACGTGCTCGACTTCGGCGCGCGCGGCTGGCTTGCGATCGATCCGAAGCATCTCGTCGGCGAGCGCGGCTTCGACTTCGCCAACATCTTCACCAATCCGGATCTTGCGGATCCGACACGGCCGGTCGCGACCGAACCCGGACGCTTTGGGCGGCGGCTCGACATCGTCGTTGAAGCCGCGCGGCTGGATCGCCGGCGCCTGCTGTCATGGATCGTAGCCTGGACCGGCTTGTCGGCCGCATGGTTTCTGGGGGATGACGATCCGCTCGCCGAAATCGACCTTACGATTGCACAGCTCGCCGCCGCCGAACTCGACCGGATGGCGTAGGGCGCGCAGCGACTACGCCGCCTCGGCGCTGGCTCCACTCAGCGACACGCTCAGAATCCGCCACTTCGAGATATCGAAGAAGTAGGCGGCCTTGATGCGCGCGGAAGCGGGGTCCGGCGCCTGAATCACGGTGTGGAATTGCCGCGTCCCATCGCTCAGCGAAATCCGGAATGTCTGCATTGGTCGAACCTCCACGCGCGGATGCTGCGGCACGGGGAGTTAACATCCAGTTGCTGTTGACGGCGCGCGCGACACGCTTGCTTCACTCACTCAGGTGAAGCCGGCGGCAGCCGCACCATCGTGTCCTCTGCGCCAACGACGCGTCCATCCTGCGCGCGCAATTCGAGCCGTCGCACCGGCAGCCCGTTCTTGCGGTCGACCAGCAGCACATGCGCCTCATCGGGCTCAAAGAAGAAATCCTCACCCCACTGCCGGAGCGCGACAAGAAGAGGGAAGAGCCCGCGTCCCTTTTCGGTCAGCACATATTCCTGGTAGGGGCTGCCGTCGCTTGCGGGCATCGTCTCCATGATGCCGTGCGCCAGAAGATTGCGGAGCCGGGCCGAGAGAATGTTCTTGGCAAGCCCGAGGCTCTTCTGAAACTCGCCGAAGCGGCGCAGCCCGTCGAACGCATCGCGGACAATCAGCAGCGACCACCAGTCGCCGATCGCATCCAGCGGCCGGGCAACGCCGCACATCGAGTCCCTGTGGCTCACTCGCTTGGCCATCGTGATCCTCAACACTCATTCCCTGGGGGATGATCGGCGCTCAGAGCCGCGGCCGGAAAACCACCCGATCGTGGGTTCGATATATTGGTTGCAAAGTAAAACCTCAAGCGATACACGATGGTTGCAAATTAAAACCTCCTGAGGTGCGCCATGATCCAAGCCGACGCCGCGTTCGACGGCACTTTTCCTTTCGCACCGCATTTCAGCGCGGCGCCGGGCTTTCAGATGCATTATGTCGACGAAGGTCCGCGGGACGGCGAGGTGGTGCTTTGCCTGCACGGCGAACCAAGCTGGGGCTATCTGTTCCGCCACCTCGTGCCGAGCCTCAGTGCGACGCACCGGGTGGTCGTTCCGGATCACATGGGTTTTGGCAAGAGCGCGACGCCGGCGCATCGCAGCTATTGGCTGCAGGACCATGTCGACAATCTCGAAGCGCTGGTCCGCGCGCTCGATCTCACCGACATCACGCTGGTCATGCATGATTTCGGCGGCCCGGTCGGCATGGGGCTGACGGCCCGGCATCCGGGCCGGATTCGCCGCATCGTCTCCGCCAACGGGCCAACGCCGTTCGGGCAGAGCGATCTGTTCGATCGCGTCGCCGCAAACGCGCAGGTCTCGCCGTGGTTTCAATGGATCGCAAAGGCCGAGGCGAGCGGCGACCTTGAGCCGGTTCTCGGACAGCTCGGCTTCAACATTTTGAGCACGCTGAAGCTCAACGGATTCGAGAACAACGCCGTCATCACGGACGCCTGGCTCGCCGCCTACGGCGCGCACTTCGCCCGTCCGGCGGACTGCCTCGGTGCGATCGGCTGGGCCAAGGGTTTTGCGATCGGCGCGCATCAATTCCAGGCGCCCGATCCCGCCGCCGACCGCTTGATCCGCAGCAAGCCTGCGCTCGCGATCTGGGGCGAGGCGGACCGCACGCTGCGCGCGGAGCATTTCCTGCCGCTGTTTTCCGCAATCTTCCCGACGGCGCCGGTCAGGCGCCTTGCCGGCGTCGGGCATTACTGCTTCGAGGATGCGCCTGGGGAAATCGCCGGCCTGATTGCGGAGTTCATGCGGCAGACGTGACTACGCGTCACATCGTGCATTCCGCCGAGATCGCAGCCTCAAGTGCCGGCACCCAGGCCTTGTAGGCGGCGGCGGTGAAGTGAATGCCGTCGGCCATCTTCGCGCCCGGCGGCAGATGCGGGTCGATAAACCGAACACCACGCGCAACTGCGGCGGCTTCGATCGCCCGGTTGGTCGATTCGTCAGCTGCGACGGCGATGGCCACCAATGGCCGCGTCGAGAGCGACTTGACGGTCTCGATGAGGTTGGCGAAGTCGCGTTGCGCCGTTGGCGATCCGGCGTCGTTGGCGCCGACCGCGAGCACGAGCAAGAATGCGCCCTGGTCCTGCAGCACGCGCCCGGCGAGCTGCTTTGCCTCCGCGATGGTCTGACCGCCAACACCGGCATTGATGACCGGACGTCCGCAGAGCTGCCGGGGCAGCGGAGCCATTTCGGTGATGCTATCGCCAAGCACGACGATCGGCGCCGGCGCGTCGGCGATCGCAGCGCGTATCATGAATTCGCGCACCGCGGCATGATCGTGAAAGGCGTGCTGAGACACTTCGCCGAAACGGTTGCGCATCCTCTGCAGCTCCGCAAAGGAAGCGACAAAACCAATCAGAAAAGTAACGGCCAAAACCCAAGGTAGTGCGCGACGCATTGCTCCTCAGAGCTATCATCACGGCTCCAGCCCGAGCAATATTCGGAAACAACCGCACAACGCCGAAGCGATCACTTTCTGCGGATCACGTCCTGCGGGAGGTGGCTGGATACGGCGGCGCACAACACGTTACTTCGTTGCGGCCATCTGGTGGTTGGCTATCGCGGCCGCTTTGGTCTCAGCTCCGAACCCGGCTGGACAGCGCCCAATCGAAAGCAATGGCGGAAGGGGTGGGATTCGAACCCACGGTACCCTTGCGGGCACGCCGGTTTTCAAGACCGGTGCCTTAAACCACTCGGCCACCCTTCCAATCCAACAATTTCAATCGCTTAGCAGCTTGTTTGAATAGAACAAACTGCGAAATTGGCACCCGATTGGCACCTAACGCGCAAACGCCGCATTGATCGCCGCCGCCTTGCCGTCGTCGTTCCTAAACAAGTGGGCGTTGACGCGCAAGGTGATGTCCGGCTTCGCGTGGCCGAGCAAGATGGTGAGGATGTCCACGCCGGCGTCGATCAGCTGAGATGCGTGGGTGTGCCGGAGATTGTGGAACCCTATCTCGGGCTGCAAGTCGCTCCACGCCTTGCTGTAGCGCTTTGGTACGGTATCCTCGGCTGGTTTTGCGAATCGAATTGGCGAAGCAGCCGGGGTTGGGCTTTTTCTGGCCGCCAAGTATTCAATCACACAACGGCAGATGGTTCTCCGGCGGTGACGGACATATTGTCCAATGCGGCTTGCGGTAACGAAGTCGCGGATTTCGCATTTTCCCCTCCTATACGAGTATTGTTGTTCCATCGGTGAGATGAACGAGGTTCGTGGCGGAGAACGACGTATTCGTGCTCAGTGTGTCGAAGACGTATGCGTCAACGGATCGAAAGTCGGTGTATGCCGAAGCTAAACTATTCACGATGGAGGGATCGTCGTCCGTAGGTGGAAACCCTTTAATCATCGCCACGTTCGTTACGTTCTCGTAGGTGAAATCACTTGGAGCATTTATGAAGGCGATGACATCACGATCAGCTTCGAAGTTGTCGATTGCGTCAACGCTATTGCCTTGGTACTGGCTCAAATCAAAAACGAAGACGTCAGTTGCGCCGGTGGTACCAGTATAGAGTTGGAATTGGATACTTGCGTCGTCATGAACGATGTGCACCGCCGGAGAAATGTTTGACGGCAGTTGCTGCTGACCTATCGTCGACATGTGATCGGTAGCAGCTTGAGGAAGCGTAATTAGAGGCCTGTTGGGCATAACTTTAATCCTCCAATGGGTGCGCACGGCAAGAGACGCCGAGCAGGTGTGAAGGCACACGCAAAAAACATTGCCCGTCGATTTCAAAGAGGATTCTCAAAGACAGGGCGCGGTCGAGGAGCCCCGGCGGCATAGACGCCGGAGCAGTCTCGCTCCCATGGGCGCCCCGCGGTGCACCTATGCAAAGTGTATGGGGAAAAGGTGGCAATCGGAGATGCGGCGGGTTGTCATAACTCTAAATAGCTAGAGCATTTTCCACATGATGTGGATCATCTGGTGTATCCAGCATGCCTAAAGTAGTTGGCACACATCTGCGGCGCAAACGACTTGACGAGTTTGCCGATGAGTTTGAGCAGGGCTTGGACCGTGCGGGTGGCGCCTTTGCGCAGCGCAGCTTTCAACCGGGAGAAGGCCTGTTCGATTGGATTGAGGTCGGGCGAGTAGGCCGGCAGATAACGCACGCGGGCGCCGACAGCCTCGATCGCCTCGCGGACACCGGCGATCTTGTGAGTGCGCAAGTTGTCCATGAAGACGATGTCGCCCTTGCGCAAGGTCGGCGCCAGGACTTGCTCGACATAAGCCAGGAACGAGGGCCCATCCATTGCACCGTCGATGACATAGGGCGCCGTGAGGCCATCGATGCGCAGCGCGGCGACAAGCGTCAGCGTCTTCCAGTGACCATGGGGCACGCCAGAGACGAGGCGCTCACCGCGAGGAGAGCGCCCATAGTGCCGGACCATCTTCGTCGTGACCGCAGTCTCGTCGATAAAGATGAGGCGCGGTGCACGCAGCTTGGGCTGCTCGGCTTTCAGCGCGGCACGCTCGGCAGCGACGTCAGGTCGATCCTGCTCGGCGGCGTGCAGTGTTTTTTTTGAAGGTGATGCTGTGACGGTCGAAGAAACGCCAGATCGAACCGATGCCGGCCTTTTGCTTTCTCTGAGAGCGCAGACGCGCGCGGATCTCCTCGAGCGTCAGGTCCGGCTCCGCGGCGATCAGCTCGATCAGCCACTGCTTGTGCTGCTCCAACGGCGAGCGGCTGTGCCCGGTGCCGGGCTTGGCCTCAACGTTTCCGGTCTTCCTCCAACGATCCATCCATCGGATCGTAGTCGAAGCGCCGAGATTGAGAATGCGCGCAGCCTCACGTGCGCTTTCGCCGGACTCAACAAGCTCAACCGCACGCACCCTGAGGTCCTTGGAGTATCCCTTCGCCATCGCATGCCCCGCATGTTGTCGCGGGCAACACCGAATCTGATTTGCGTGCCCGTGGGAATCCCCTTTGACTGTTCCGATTCACCTCAACTGGAAACCGCTCTAGGCGACGTCAGGGAAATTGCGACCTCCATCCCTGACTGAGTGTCACCGCGTGACCAATTCTGTCATGCCAATCCGGAACGATGTTCGCAACGCCGGCCGCGCCGCAAGCTGTGCAGACCAGGCGCGCCAGCCAACGCGCGACCACGGCTCTGCGCGGGGGTAGCCCCAAGCGGCCCTAGGAGCATCCGGAACGATGAGGGCGCCAAGGTCAGACTAGCTAAATGCGATAACGAGCAGGCCCGAGCACAACAGCACAAGGCAGGTCGCGATTAACGCGAGGAATCCATCGGACACGAAGTCATGGTTACGCATGATACACCTCCCTGTCGCGGAAGGAGGCTGGTCCGAATTTATTAAAGATTTTGTAATCGGGCTTTTGGTGAGGGGCGGCTAGCTACTGTCTTTGCTGCCCAGCAGCTTCACGATACCCCTGTGGATCATCGAAATAGTTCCAGGAAAAGACGCCGCCAGTCTCACAAATACACTCCCCGGCGGCGTTTCCTTCCTAAACTGGGACGCTGAAATCCCCAGCACCGAGCAAACTGCAGGGGGCTATGCGGCTATGCCACGGCCAATGACCTGAAGCCGAACGCTCCGGCATCAAGTGTGCGTGATGTGTGAGGCCGTTCACACTCGAGCATCGCGAGTTGGCCTAACGCACGGATGGGTGGCAACTCGGTGTCGGAGAATCATGATGCCGTTTTTTAGCAGCCAAAGCTTGCCGTCAGCAGCCGCCGCTTCAGTGCTCAGTATTCTCATCGTGGGAGCGTTCGCCTTTTCGGCTATTGGTTATGTGGAGTGGTCATCGGGCGTTAATCTGACCCATTTCATTGGCCGGACTGCCCCGGATGCCTCGACGCCGGTTCTACCGGTCAAGGGGCGAACAGGTTGCGAGCAGGGCAATAAGCCGCTGCCGACGCTTTCTCTACCGCTCGAATGACGGCGACCTAAACCGACAGCGCCCAATCTACCAAGTAGGGGGCCTCATCGCCTGCTGGCGACGTGCATCGGCGAATTTGTGCCTGGCTCGGGCGCCCCCATAGTTGCCCATACGGCAATGCCGATGGCCAGCGCGAACAGCACGGTCTCTGCAGCAATCTTGTCGCCAGACATCTCGAGACGCCTCTCACGCGTCAGCGCGGCAAATCTCAAAAATTACGCCGCCGGGCCCGAAATGGTTTGTCCCGGCGGCGCCCTGTCATTCCCAGCGCTAGAGCATTTTCCACATGATGTGGATCATCTGGTGTATCCAGCATGCCTAAAGTAGTTGGCACACATCTGCGGCGCAAACGACTTGACGAGTTTGCCGATGAGTTTGAGCAGGGCTTGGACCGTGCGGGTGGCGCCTTTGCGCAGCGCAGCTTTCAACCGGGAGAAGGCCTGTTCGATTGGATTGAGGTCGGGCGAGTAGGCCGGCAGATAACGCACGCGGGCGCCGACAGCCTCGATCGCCTCGCGGACACCGGCGATCTTGTGAGTGCGCAAGTTGTCCATGAAGACGATGTCGCCCTTGCGCAAGGTCGGCGCCAGGACTTGCTCGACATAAGCCAGGAACGAGGGCCCATCCATTGCACCGTCGATGACATAGGGCGCCGTGAGGCCATCGATGCGCAGCGCGGCGACAAGCGTCAGCGTCTTCCAGTGACCATGGGGCACGCCAGAGACGAGGCGCTCACCGCGAGGAGAGCGCCCATAGTGCCGGACCATCTTCGTCGTGACCGCAGTCTCGTCGATAAAGATGAGGCGCGGTGCACGCAGCTTGGGCTGCTCGGCTTTCAGCGCGGCACGCTCGGCAGCGACGTCAGGTCGATCCTGCTCGGCGGCGTGCAGTGTTTTTTTTGAAGGTGATGCTGTGACGGTCGAAGAAACGCCAGATCGAACCGATGCCGGCCTTTTGCTTTCTCTGAGAGCGCAGACGCGCGCGGATCTCCTCGAGCGTCAGGTCCGGCTCCGCGGCGATCAGCTCGATCAGCCACTGCTTGTGCTGCTCCAACGGCGAGCGGCTGTGCCCGGTGCCGGGCTTGGCCTCAACGTTTCCGGTCTTCCTCCAACGATCCATCCATCGGATCGTAGTCGAAGCGCCGAGATTGAGAATGCGCGCAGCCTCACGTGCGCTTTCGCCGGACTCAACAAGCTCAACCGCACGCACCCTGAGGTCCTTGGAGTATCCCTTCGCCATCGCATGCCCCGCATGTTGTCGCGGGCAACACCGAATCTGATTTGCGTGCCCGTGGGAATCCCCTTTGACTGTTCCGATTCACCTCAACTGGAAACCGCTCTAGGGCCCTGAAATTCCCAGCATCATCTCCTTAGCAGGCACGCGGAGTGACGGCTGTTGCCTAGCTCACACAAGGTCCAAAAAGAGGAGCCGACGCTCAGGGCCGGCGTGCCAGCTCCTCCGAAACGTGATCATGCTGCGTCCCCAACGGTCCCGTCCCTCAGAGGAGCCTGCATCGCCGGGGTTGCTGATTTGCTAACGGCCCCACATTTCGGGATGCGCCCTGTGGGGTACCCCATGAGACCTCGGCAAGCACGCGCGACGTCGAATACAATTCAGACTGCCGCGGATGTACCGGCGCTCTGCTGAATCGAGGCGGCCTACTCACTGGCGCCCGCGCCCCCAGCAGACGAAACGACGGCCTCAGCGATCCCCAAGCTGGGGCCGTTTTCGTTGTCCACCGCCGCTTAAAATTGGGCACCACAATTGGCACCCAGCTCATCGGGACGGGCAGGGATGATTGAGGATTGGTTGGTTCCGAACGCAACGCGAACCTGGCAGCGAAACCCGGGCCGACCCGTCATTCGCCCGGTCCGTGAACTCAAAGGGCTCATGCTCGCAACGCCGTTGACCGCGAGGGTCCACCTTGGCCATCATGACGCCCATGAAGCGTGTCCTCTTTCTCTGCACCGGCAACTACTATCGCAGTCGATACGCCGAGGAACTGTTCAATCATCTTGCAAGAGCCGAACAACTGGCGTGGCGCGCGTCCTCCAGAGGCGCGGCCGAGCGGGGATCGCCCGACAATGTCGGGCCGATGTCAGTCTTCACCGACGATCGTCTCCGCGCGAGCGGCATCGTTCCGGAAGGCGCGACGCGCTTCCCGCAGCCCTGTTCATTGGCCGACTTCGACGACGCCGACCTCGTGATCGCGCTCAAGGAGACCGAGCACCGTCCGCTGATCGAGCGCCGGTTCCGAGAGGTCGCCGACAGGGTGACTTACTGGCACGTGGACGATATCGACTTTGCTCATCCGTCAGTCGCGTTGGCCATGATCGACGATCACATCCGCACGCTGGTTTCGGCGCTCAGGTCATCGGTTCGCGCTTCAGGAAGATCTCCGGCGCAAACGTAGCCGGGCGCGCGAGCCTGCCGCTGATGCGTTCGAGGTCGTCGATGGCGACGATCTCGAGGCGGCCTTCGATCACCGTCAATTGGTCGATGGGCACGTCGCGCGCGAGGAACACCTCGCCGCGAAGCGTGCCGTTTGGCGTTGCATGATCGGGATCGGAATAGCGGCCGATCAACTCGAAACGCTCGGGCGGCAGGTAGTAGCCGATCTCCTCGTGGATCTCGCGAACGACGCATTCGAGGAAGGTCTCGGCGCCCTCCCGCCGTCCGCCAAACAGGCTGATCTTTCCGCGATCGGTAACATGCGGGAGGTCGTCGCGCAGTTGCATCAGCAGCCGGCCATCTGTGCTGACGAGAAGGGCGGACGTTCCCTCCCTGACACTGCCGGTCATCCGTACATCCTCTTCGGGAAACGGCGAGGATGCGTCACGAGTGGGGCGGGGAGAAGACAGCGCGTCTGCCGCAACCCGTTTGGCGGGGAATGAGTAGGGGTAACCGATGCCCGTCGCACGGGCGCCGGTAGAATCTCAAAAACGTTCAGCCGAAAGCGAACGCCAGCAGGCTCGAGCACAGCAGCACGAGGCTTGCTGCGGTCAGGGTCAGAAACCCGTCGGAGACCAAATCGTGATTACGCATGATACACCTGCCTTCAATCGATGCTCATCCGAATTGATTAAAGCTTTCCGAACATTCACTCCTGGAAAGAGGTGACGCGTCTTTCCGCCTTCAACGGACTGTCAGGCCCGGTACCGATAGCCTTCCACGGCGTGCGCCAAGAAGATCGCCGCACTCACCAAGCCCATCACCGCTGTAACCGTCTCGATCATCGCAAACTTCCTTTGCGCCCCACACGGAGGAGAGAACGATTGCAGGCTTGCACAGTCAAAAAGATTCAATTGTTGGAATCCAAGATGCGCCCCGACTGATGATTTGCTGCAACAGTGTGTCTGATCGCGGGACAGGCGAGGGCGTTTGGCGGAGGCGACGGTCAGTAGAACGACGGAGGAGGCGCAACAGACCATTCACCAAGACGCCACCGCCCGCCGGCTCTCCCCATTTCCGCCGTGTTCCGGTTGCGATATCGTCACGCTCTGGTGCGGAGGTGGGCCGCACAGCGACGGCAAGCGACTTCGACGCCTCGGAGTAGGCGCACTTCTGGCAGAATGGTACTTGGGGCAGATGGGGATTAGACGGCCAGATTCGATGATCCGGACGGCACGCGGCGCCGTTGCGGTGGCGACGTGCCTCGTCCTCGCCAATTGTGCCTCCTCGAACAAGTTTGCCAGCCGGGTCGACCCCAAATACGGGGTGTCGTCGAGCCCGCGCGTGGTGGCGCTGGGTGATCCCGTGCCGAAAGGCGGCGGCACCTATCGCATCGGCAAGCCGTATGTTGTCGCCGGCCGCACCTATGTGCCGGAGGAAAACGAGAACTACCGCGCCGAGGGCACGGCGTCCTGGTACGGCGACGATTTCCATGGCCGCCTGACCGCCAATGGCGAGGTGTTCGACATGGGCTCGCTCACCGCCGCCCATCCGACCTTGCCGATGCCGAGCTACGCCCGCGTCACCAATCTGAGCAATGGCCGATCGCTCGTCGTTCGGGTCAATGACCGCGGCCCGTACCACGGCAATCGCCTCATAGACGTCTCGAACAAAGCCGCAGAACTGCTTGAATTCAAAGGCAATGGCGTGGCTCGCGTCCGCGTCGAATATGTCGGCCGGGCGCCGCTCGAGGGGTCCGACGACCGCCAGCTGATGGCGACCTTGCGCACCGGTACTCCAGCGCCGTCCCCGTCGATGGTCCGCGTCGCCTCCGCACGGCCGTTCGTGCCGGAGATGTCGTCCTCCTCGGGCCGGGTCCGTGGCGACGTTCCGTTGCCTGAGGGGCGGCCCTACAGCCTCGGCAACACCCAGGCCGACTACGCCTCGGTGAGCGCCACCTCGGAAATGTCGGCCTCGAGCCGGTCACACCGCCGCGCCCTGAACAATCCGCGCGAAGTCTCCTATGAGGGCGACGCGCGCTACGCCGCAAGCCCGAGCCCGGCGGCCGCCTATGTCCCGATCGACGCGCGCGGACCGGCCGAAGTCCTGAGCGGGCGCGGGCTCTACTGAGCCATGCGTTTACAGATCAGGCTGTTGGCCTGATCACTTCAGAAACGCGATCAGCGCCGCGTTGACCTCGTCGGGACGCTCCTGCTGGATCCAGTGGCCGGCGCCCTCGATGATCAGCTTCTGCTTGAGGTTCGGCAGCACGCGCTCCATGTCCGCGACCCGCTTGGCGCCGATCAGCCCGGTGATCACCGAATCATTCGAGCCGGCGATGAACAGCGACGGCTGATGGATCTGCGCGTCCTGCCAGGGCGCGGTCAGCTCCCAGTTGCGGTCGAGATTGCGGTACCAGTTCAGGCCGCCGCGGAAGCCGGAGTGCCGATAGCCTTCGGCGAATTCGGCAATGTCGGCCTCGGTCAGCCAGGCCGGCAATGGCATTCCGGCCGGCAGCTTGCCGAGGAAACCCTTGGCCTCGTCGACGAACATCGAGCTTGGATCGGAGACGCCACGCCCGAGCACCAGGCGCATGGTGTGGGCGATGTCGCGCTCGAACTCGGCCTCGGCCACGCCGGGCGGCTGGAAGTACTGCCAATAGAAATTGGTGATGCCGCTGTCGCGCAGGGTCTCGAGCGGGCGACCGCGGCCGCGGAACGGCGGCGGCACGCTGAGGCCGGCGACTTTCGTGAAGATGTCGGGACGGAACAGGGCCGCGTGCCAGGCCACCGGCGCGCCCCAGTCATGGCCGACGATCATCGCGCGGGTCTCGCCGAGCGCGGCAACCAGCGCCACCATGTCTCCGACCGTATCGAAGATCGTGTAGGCGCCGACCTCGGCCGGCGCGCCGGTGCGGCCGAAGCCGCGCATGTCAGGCGCGACGACCCGAAAGCCTGCCGCGGCCAGCGCCGCGATCTGGTGCCGCCATGAATAGGACAGTTCCGGCCAGCCATGGCAGAGCACGACCAGCGGGCCTTGCCCGGCCTCGCGCACGAACATGTCGATGCCGTTGGCGGAGATGGTGCGGGAGGATGACATTCGCGTTTCCGCCTTGTTTGCCGGTTCTGCTGACGTTAGCTGGTTCCAAGGATAGGGACGTTCAACGCAACCGGCAATCCGGCCGGCCGTGCACAAGCGCAGAAACCTCAGTTGTTTGCGATACTTCCAGCTGTTAGAACGCAGTCTCTCAGGACATCGCCGATGGCAGCCCAGACCGCAGTTCCCCGCACGTTGTCAGCTCGCGCCGGGCGTTGCTGGCGCGGCCTGGTCGCGGCCGCGGTCGCGCTGGCGATCGGTTTCGGCGGAATGGTCTATGCCGCCAACAACAGCGTCCAGGGCGCCAAGAAGGAAGAGGGCGGGTTCGACGGCGATGCGCCGACCGCGATCCTGGTCGAGGCCTCAAGCGGCAGCGTGCTGTTCGAGAAGAACGCCGACGAGCTCCGCGCGCCCTCCAGCATGATGAAGCTGATGACGGCCGAGGTGGTGTTCGACGCCATCAAGAAGGGCGACGTCAAGCTCACGGACGAGTACCGGATCAGCGAGAACGCCTGGCGGCGGGGCGGGGCGCCGTCCGGCACCTCGACGATGTTCGCGGCGATCAACAGCAAGGTCTCGGTCGACGATCTCCTGCATGGCGCGATCATCCCGAGCGGCAACGATGCCTGCATCGCGCTCGCCGAAGGCATTGCCGGCAACGAGCATAGCTTTGCGACCGAATTCATGACCAAGCGCGCCCGCGAGCTCGGCATGACCAAGTCGACCTTCGGCAATTCCAACGGGCTGCCCGACCCGGCCAACAAGATGACGGTGCGGGAGCTCGCAACGCTGGCGCGCCACATCATCCTGACCTACCCGGACCGGTACAAGCTGTTCGGCGAGAAGGAATTCACCTGGAACAAGATCCGCCAGCAGAACCGCAATCCGCTGCTGAACGCGTTGCCCGGTGCCGACGGCTTGAAGACCGGCTACACCAAGGAAGGCGGCTACGGCATGGTCGGCTCGGCGGTGCAGAACGACACGCGGCTGATCGTCGTGGTCAATGGCCTCGAGGATTCCGAGGACCGCGCGACCGAAGCCAAGAAGATGCTGGAATGGGGGTTCCGCAGCTTCGAGACCCGGACCCTGATCGCGGCCAACCAGCCGGTCGGCTACGCACGGGTGTTCGGCGGCGAGAGCCGCTCGGTCAAGCTCGTCAGCCCCGATCCGATCAAGGTGATGGTGTCGAAGAACGGCAACGACAAGCTGCTCGCGCGCATCATCTATAGCGGCCCGGTCAAGGCGCCGATCACCGCCGGCCAGAAGATCGGGGTGGTGCGGGTGTGGCGCGGCGCCAATGTCGCGATGGAGGCTCCGGTCTTCGCAGCGGACGCGGTCGGCACCGGATCGACGATGCGTCGCGCGCTCGATGGCGCCCAGGAGCTGGTCATCGGCATGTTCCGCGCAGGGGTCGAGAAGCTCTGACATGGCGGAAGCAGCAGTCCAACGGCCGAGCTTGCGCGGTCGCTTCATCACCTTTGAGGGCGGCGAGGGGTCGGGCAAATCGACCCAGATCCGCAAGCTCGCCGAACGGCTCGATGCCGCCAAGCTGCGCGCGATCGTGACCCGCGAGCCGGGCGGCTCACCGGGGGCGGAGATCATCCGTCACCTCGTGCTGTCGGGGATGGGCAAGCTGCTGGGGCCGGAGGCCGAGACGCTGCTGTTCGCCGCTGCGCGCGACGACCATGTCCGCACCGTAATCCTGCCGGCGCTCAACCAGGGCATCTGGGTGCTGTGTGATCGCTTCTTCGATTCCACGCGTGCCTATCAGGGCCAGCTCGGGCAGGTGTCGCCCGAACTCGTCAACGCCATGCAGCGCGTGACCATCGGTGATCTCAAGCCCGATCTGACCTTCATCCTCGATGTGCCGGTCGAGGTCGGACTGCAACGCGCCGCTGCGCGCCGCGGCGACGCCACCGCCGATCGCTTCGAAGCCGAAGGCATCAAGTTCCATCAGGATTTGCGTGACGCGTACCGCCGGATCGCGGCCGAAGATCCGGAGCGCTGCGTGCTGATCGACGCTACGGCCGATCCGGACACGGTCACGGCCAGGATATGGGCCGCGCTGCGCGAACATCTGCGCGCAACGCTTGCGGCGGACAGCATCGCATGAGCGCGCGCAAGGTCGAACAGGAGAGCGCCGCCCGCCATCCGCGCGAAACGCCGGATTTGTTCGGGCATCGCGAGGCGGAGACCGCCTTGCTCGATGCCTATCGCAGCGGACGAATTCCGCACGCCTGGCTGATCGGCGGGGCGCAGGGCATCGGCAAGGCGACGCTGGCCTACCGCATGGCGCGGTTCGTGCTGGCGTTTCGCAATCCGAAATCGTCCCAGGTGCAGCAGGCGCCGACGCTGCTGGTCGATCCGGCCGACCCCGTGGCGCGGCAGGTCGCGGCAGGCGCTCATGGCGGGCTCCTTGTGCTCGAGCGCGGCCTCAACGATCGCGGCGTGATGCGCACCGTCATCACCGTCGACGAGACGCGCGAGACCATCTCGTTCTTCGGCTCGACCGCTGCGGTCGACGGCTGGCGCGTCTGCATCGTCGACACCGTCGACGAGCTCAATCCCAACGCCGCGAACGCGCTGCTGAAGATTCTCGAGGAGCCGCCCCAGCAATCGCTGTTCCTCCTGGTCAGCCACGCACCGTCACGGGTGCTGCCGACCATTCTGTCCCGCTGCCGCAAGTTGCTGCTGCGGCCGCTGGAGACGGACGATGTGGTGCGCGCGGCCGCGGCTGCAACCGATATCGAAGCCGACGATCCCGCGCTGGCGGAAGCCGCCGCAGCATCCGAAGGCAGCGTCGGGCGGGCGCTGTCGCTGCTCGGCGGCGATGCGCTGAAACTGCAGCAACGCACGGCCGCGCTGCTCGCGACGCTTCCGAGTGTCGATCCGCGTGAGCTGCATGCGCTGGGCGAAGCGCTCGGCACCAGCGACCGCGTCGCGCTCGCCGCCTTCATCGACGGCATCGATCGCTGGATGAGCGAGCGCATGCGCACGGGCGATGCCAATGCCAATCTGCCGCGCCTTGCACGGCTGGCGGAGGTATGGGAAAAGATCGTCCGCGCCGCGCGCGATACCGAAGCCTACAATCTGGAGCGCAAGCCGCTGGTTTTCTCGGTGTTTTCGATGCTCGCGGATGCGACCCGATAGACACCGCGTCTTAAACGCATCTGCTGAAAACACATCCGTCTGACAACACTCCCGACAATCTCGTTTCGATCTGCAAAGGATTCCGTGGTGGCGACCGCTAAGAAGAAATCGTCGAAAAAAGCCAAGAAGACGAAGAAGGCATCGCCCGCTCGCGCGACCAGCAAAGCAACGGCGAAGGCGCGCGCAGCCAAGAAGGCCGGGCGCGTCGCCAAGAAAGCGAAGAAGGCCGCCAAGTCCAAATCCAAGACCGGAGCCAAGGGCGCCAGGAAATCGGCGGCAAAGAAGGTCGTCAAAAAGGCCGTCAAGAAGGCTGCGAAGCAGACGGCCAAGAGCACGGCCAAGAAGGCTGCTGCGAAGGCCACCAAGGCTGCGCCGAAGAAAGCAGCCGCAGCCGCCGCCGCACCGGCGGCAAAGAAGCCCGCTCTGCCGATGGCTCCCGTTACCGAGAAGGCGCAGAGACCGGCAAAGGTTCGCGCGCCGAAGCAGCCCAAACCCGCGGCGGTGGCTCCTGCGGCCGCTTCCGTTCCGGTGCCCGCCGCGGACCGCGGCAACGTCTTCTACATCACGACCGCGATCGCCTATCCGAACGGGCAGCCGCATATCGGCCACGCCTATGAGGCGATCGCGACCGACGCATTGGCGCGCTTCCAGCGGCTCGACGGCAAGGACGTATTCTTCCTGACCGGCACCGACGAGCACGGACAGAAGATGATCCAGACCGCGGCCGGCGAGGGCATGACGCCGTTCGATCTCGCGACCCGCAACGCCGCGCGGTTCAAAGAGATGGACGAGCGGCTCAACGTCTCGTTCGACCGCTTCATCCGCACCTCGGAGCCTGCTCACCACAAGTCGGTGCAAGAGATCTGGCGCCGCATGCAGGACAATGGCGACATCTATATCGACACCTATGCCGGCTGGTACTCGGTGCGCGACGAGGCCTATTACGCCGAGGAAGAGACCGTCGTCGGCGAGGACAATGTCCGCCGTGGCCCGCAGGGCACGCCGGTCGAATGGGTCGAGGAGAAGAGCTATTTCTTCAAGCTGTCGGCCTACCAGGACAAGCTGCTGCACCTTTATGAGAGTCAGCCCGATTTCATCGGCCCGGATTCGCGCCGCAACGAGGTGATGAGTTTCGTGCGCGGCGGGCTCAAGGACCTCTCGATCTCGCGCACCACGTTCGACTGGGGCGTCAAGGTCCCGGACGATCCCGAGCACGTGATGTATGTCTGGGTCGACGCGCTGACCAACTACATCACCGGCGTCGGCTATCCCGATGAGAACGACAAGCATTGGCGCTACTGGCCGGCCGACGTGCACATCATCGGCAAGGACATCATCCGCTTCCACGCCGTGTACTGGCCGGCCTTCCTGATGTCGGCAGGCATTCCCGTGCAGAAGCGGGTCTATGCACACGGCTTCCTGTTCAACAGGGGCGAGAAGATGTCGAAGTCGGTCGGCAACGTGGTCGACCCCTTCAATCTCGCCGAGCAGTACGGCGTCGACCAGATGCGCTACTTCTTTCTGCGCGAAGTGCCGTTCGGCCAGGACGGCAACTACAACCACGAGGCCATCGTCGCGCGTATCAACGCCGACCTCGCCAATGATTTCGGCAATCTGGCGCAGCGCTCGCTGTCGATGATCGCCAAACAACTCGGCGGCGTGCTGCCGGAGCCCGGCGAATTCAGCGACAACGACAAGGCGATTCTGGCGCAGGCCGACGCCATGCTGGAGACGTCGCGGACCGCGATGGCGACGCAGCAGATCCATCAATGGCTCAACACGGTCTGGGCCGTGGTCGCCGAGGCCAACCGCTATTTTGCCGGCGAGGCGCCGTGGGCGCTGGCGAAGACTGATCCCGCGCGCCAGAAGACGGTGCTGTATGTCACCGCCGAAGTCGTGCGCCAGATCGCGATCATGGCGCAGGCCGTGATGCCGGAGTCCTGCGGCAAGATGCTCGACAGCCTCGGTATCGCTGCTGACGCGCGCAGCTTTGCCGCGGTCGCCGAACGGATCAAGCCGGGTACGGTTTTGCCGGCGCCTGTCGGCGTCTTCCCGCGCTATGTGGAACCGAAGACCGAGTGAGCGGTTCGAAATTCATGCTGGTCGACAGTCATTGCCATCTCGATTTCCCTGATTTCGCCGACGATCTCGACGGGATCGTCGGGCGCGCCGAGGCGGCCGGCATTGGCCGCATGGTCACGATCTCGACCCGGGTGAAACGGCTCGGCGGTCTGCTCGCGATCACGGAGCGCTTTCCCGACGTCTACTGCTCGGTCGGCACCCATCCGCATCATGCCGATGAAGAGGACGGCATCCCGGCCAGCGAACTGATCGAGCTGACGAAGCATCCGAAGGTCGTGGCGCTCGGCGAGGCGGGGCTCGACTATTTCTACGAGCACGGGTCGCGCGAGGCGCAGGAGCGCGGCTTTCGCGCGCACATCGCCGCGGCGCGCGAGACCGGCCTGCCGCTCGTCATCCATACCAGGGAGGCCGATGAGGATTGCGGCCGCATCCTGGAGGACGAGGTCGCGAAGGGCCCGTTCAAGGCGGTTCTGCATTGCTACACCGGCGGGCGCGAACTCGCGATGAAGGCGATCGCGCTTGGGCTGTCGATCTCGTTCACGGGCATCCTGACCTTCAAGAAGTCCGACGCGCTGCGGGCCCTGGCAGCCGAGCTGCCGGCCGACCGCATCATGGTCGAGACCGACGCGCCATATCTTGCGCCCGGCAAATTCCGCGGCAAGCGCAACGAGCCTTCCTATGTCGTCGAGGTCGCCAGGGTGCTCGCGGAAACCCGCGGCGTCTCCCTGGAGGAGATCTCGCGGCAGACCACCGAAAACTTTTTCCGGCTGTTCTCCAAGGTGCCGGCGCCGAAGGTTGCTGCATGACGCTGACACTGACCATTCTGGGCTGCGGCTCGTCCGCCGGCGTGCCGCGCCCGGCACTCGGCTGGGGCGCCTGCGACCCCAGCAATCCCAAGAACCGCCGCCGCCGCTGCTCGATCATGGCCGAGCGCACCATGGAGCACGGCACCACGCGGGTCGTGATCGACACTTCGCCCGATCTGCGCGAGCAGCTGATCGACAGCAATGTCGAGCACATCGACGCGGTGTTCCTGACGCATGAGCATGCCGACCAGACCCACGGCATCGACGATTTGCGCTCGGTCGTGCTGCATCAGCGCCGCCGCATCCCGGTCTACTTCAACCAGTCGACCGCCAAGGACATGATGGCGCGGTTCTCCTATTGCTTCATCTCGCCGGAAGGCAGCGACTATCCGCCGATCCTGACGCGGCATTCGATCGAGGCCGGCGAGAGCCATACGGTCCAGGGGAAGGGCGGTCCGCTGAAGCTCGCGGCCTTCCTGGTGCATCATGGCAAGATCCCGGCGCTCGGCTACCGCATCGGCGGCGCCGCCTACACGCCCGATCTGCACGACATCCCCCAGGAAAGCTGGCCGGCGCTCGAAGGTCTCGATCTCTGGATCGTCGACGGCTTGCGCTATGCGCAGCATCCCAGCCATTTCAGCGTTGCGGACGCGCTGTCGTGGATCGAGCGCTTCAAGCCGAAGCGCGCGGTCATCACCAACATGCATTCCGACCTCGACTACGAGGTGCTGCGGCAGAGTTTGCCGGCCGACGTCATCCCGGCCCATGACGGCATGCGGCTGACGCTCGACCGGGCAGGCTGAAGACTCAGGCCGAGATCGCCTTGGCGGATCCGACCTGGTTGCGCAGCAGGAATTTCTGGATCTTGCCGGTCGAGGTCTTCGGGATCACGCCGAACACCACGGATTTCGGCGTCTTGAACCCCGACATGTACTCGCGGCAATAGGCGATGATCTCGGCCTCGGTCGCCTTGGCACCGTCCTTCAGCTCGATGAAGGCGCAGGGCACTTCACCCCATTTCGGGTCGGGCTTGGCCACGACTGCCGCAAACAGCACGGCCGGGTGCTTGTAGAGGATGTCCTCGACCTCGACGGAGGAGACGTTCTCGCCGCCGGAGATGATGATGTCCTTGGAGCGGTCCTTGATGATGACGTAGCCGTGCTCGTCGAGCACGCCGAGATCGCCGGTGTGAAACCAGCCGCCGGCAAAGGCTTCCTGCGTCGCCGTCGCGTTCTTCAGGTAGCCTTTCATCACGATGTTGCCGCGGAACATGACCTCGCCGATGGTCTCGCCGTCGCGCGGCACCTCGCGCATGGTCTCGGGATCGAGCACCGTGACGCCTTCCTGCAGCGGATAGGACACGCCCTGGCGCCGCTTCAGCTGCGCGCGCGCATCAGCCGACAGCTCGTCCCAGCCCGGCTGCTCGGCGCACACGGAGGCGGGGCCATAGACCTCGGTCAGCCCGTAGACGTGGGTCAGCTTGATGCCGATGCGCTCGCCACCCTCGAGCACGGCAACCGGCGGCGCCGCGCCGGCGATCAGGCCGACAACGGGCTTTGCCTTACCGGCCTTCGGCGCATCGGGCGCGTTGATCAGCGTGTTGTACACGATCGGCGCGCCGCACATGTGGGTGACGCCGTGCCTCGGGATCAGTTCGAAGATCTTGGCCGGGTCGACCTTGCGCAGGCAGACATTGACGCCGGCGGCTGCCGCGATCGTCCAGGGGAAGCACCAGCCGTTGCAATGAAACATCGGCAGCGTCCAGAGATAGACCGGATGCTGGCCGAGATTGCCGGCGAGGATGTTGCTGACCGCGTTGAGATAGGCGCCGCGGTGATGCGTCACGACGCCCTTGGGATTGCCCGTCGTGCCCGACGTATAGCTCAGCGCGATCGCGTCCCATTCGTCGGCCGGCGGCCGTTCCACGAAGCCGGGATCGCCCGCCGCGACGGCTGCCTCATACTCGATCTCGCCGATCCGCTTGCCGCCGAGAAAGGCCGCGTCATCGACGTCGATCACGAACGGCTTAGCGCCCTTCATCAGGGTCAGGGCCTCCGCGATCACGCCGGAGAATTCGGGATCGACCAGAATGATCTTTGCGCCGCCATGCTCGAGCTGGAACGCGATCGATGCCGCGTCGAGGCGGATGTTGAGCGCGTTGAGCACCGCGCCGGTCATCGGCACCGCGAAGTGCAATTCGTTCATCGCCGGGATGTTCGGCAGCATCGCCGCGACCGTGTCGCCATGGCCGATGCCACGGCCCGCGAGATAGGACGCAAAGCGCCTGCAGCGCTCGTAGGTCTCTTTCCAGGTGAAGCTGCGGCCCTCATAGACCGCGCTGAGATGGTCGGGATAGACGGCGGCCGACCGCGCCAGGAAGCTCAGCGGCGAGAGCGGCACGTAGTTGGCCGGCGTCTTGTCCAACCCGATCGAGTACTGGTTCTGAGCTGCACTCATGGCTCTATCCCATCCGCAAGGTGCTTTACAGGAAACCGATCGATATCCAGGGGAAGATGGCGACGATGATCAGGCCGATCAACAGCGCCAGCATGTAACCCCAGATCGGCCGGATACCCTCGGCCGGATCGACGCGCCCGATGGCGCAGGCGGCATAATAGCCGACCCCGAACGGCGGCGCGAACAGCCCGATGCCCATCGCCAGGATGATGATCATGGCGTAGTGCACCTCGTGGACGCCGACCTGGTGCGCAATCGGAAACAGCAGCGGCCCGAACAGCACGATCGCCGGGATGCCCTCGAGCACGCTGCCGAGGATCACGAAGGCCAGGATCGAGACCGCAATGAAGGTCGCTGAACCGCCCGGCAGCCCGGTCATCGCCGCCGCCAGCGCCCGCGAGAAGCCGGACTGGGTCAGGCCCCAGGCCATGCCGGTCGCGGTACCGATGATGAACAGGATCGCCCCCGACAGGCATGCCGTGTCGATCAGCATCGGCAACAGACGTCGCCAGTTGAACTGGCGGTAGATCAAGAGGCCGATGACGAAGGCGTAGACGATGCCGATGGTCGACACTTCGGTGGCGGTGGCGATGCCTTCGACCACGGCGTAGCGGATCACGAAGGGCAGGGCCAATGCGGGCAGGGCGAACACCAACGCCTTGCCGATCTCGCTGCCGGTGGCGCGCTGGACGTGGCTGCGGTCTTCGCCGCGGTAGCGCCACCACACCAGCCCCGACAGCGTGATCGCCAGCACCACGCCGGGCAGCAGGCCGCCGGTGAACAGCGCCGAGATCGAGACGCCGGTCACCGAGCCGATCGTGATCAGCACGAGGCTCGGCGGAATGGTTTCGGTCTGCGCGCCGGTGGCGGCGAGCAGGGCGACCAGATCGCCCGGCTTGGCGCCGCGCTGCTTCATCTCCGGGAACAGCACGGGCGCGACCGCGGCCATGTCGGCGGCCTTCGATCCGGAGATGCCGGAGACCAGATACATGGCGCCGACCAGCACGTAATGCAGGCCGCCGCGGACATGGCCGAGCAGGCTCGCCAGGAACGCCACCATGGCCCGCGCCATGCCGGTCATCTCGATCAGGAGACCGAGGAAGACGAACAGCGGCACCGACAGCAGGATCAGATGGCTCATGCCCTCATCCATCCGGCCGACCAGCACCATCAGCGGCGTTCGGGTCGTCAGCGCCAGATAGCCGAAGATCGCCATGCCGAAGGCAAAGCCGATCGGCACGCCGGCGAACACGCAGAAGCCGACCACGCCGACGAAGAAGATGATCAGGTTGAGATTGCCGAGCGGCCGCAGCATCGGCTGTGCCAGCCAGAACAGCCCGATCAGCGCAGCTACGGTCAGCGCGGCCAGCAGGAAGGTCCTGAAATCGCCGACCCGCGCCAGCCGCAGCAGCGCGAACAGCGCCATCAGGCAGGTGCCGACCGGCAGCGCCGCCGCGCGCCAGGTGTTGGATATCTGCAGCGCCGGCGTGGTGATGAAGCTTTCCTCGTAGGCATATTCATAGGCCGGCCGCACGATTAGGATCAGGAACGCCAGTGCGGCGCAGGTCGCGACGACGTCGAGATAGGCCCAGAGCCGCGGTCCCGCGCTTGCGACCAGCGCCGTCATCCGCATGTGCTCGCCGCGGCGAAACGCCACCGCCGAGCCGAGCATCGCGAGCCACAGGAACAGGATCGACGCCAGTTCGTCGGACCAGATCAGCGGCGCATGGAGCACGTAGCGCGACACCACGCCGGCGAACAGGATCACGACCTCGGCGACGACAAGGATCGCCGCCGGGATTTCCACCAGCATTCCGAGCGCCGCGTCGATGGAACCGAGAACGGAGCGGCGGCGAGGGGGCTGCGACGCCGCCTCGCCGGCCACGGCCGGCGTCATCTCGACATGAGCCATGGCAAGCCTCCTGCTTTGATCGATCAGGACAGTTTGCCGACGGACTTCTCGAGCAGATCCCAGGCCTTCTCGCCGTACTTGCCCTTCCACTCGGCGTAGAAGCCGGCGGCGCGGAGCTTGTCGCGGAACGGCCCGACCTCGGGCTGGTTGAAGACGAGCCCCTTGCCCGTGAGCTCCTGCTTCACGGTGGCGTTCAGCTTCTCGGTGTCCTCACGCTCCTTGACGGCCGCCGCGTTGACGTTCTTGGCGACGATGGTCTTGATATCGTCCGGCAGCGCCGCCCAGGCCCGGCGGTTCATCAGGAACCAGAAGCCGTCCCACATGTGGTTGGTCATCGAGCAGTATTTCTGCACCTCGTAGAGCTTCGCCGCCGAGATCAGCGCCAGCGGGTTTTCCTGGCCTTCGACGATCTTGGTCTGCAGCGCCGAATAGACCTCGCTGAAATTGATCGAGGCGGGCGATGCATCGAACGCCTTGAACATCGAGGTCCATAGCGGCGACACCGGCACGCGGATCTTGAAGCCCTTGAGGTCGTCGGGACCGGTGATCGGCTTGGTCGACGACGTGGTTTGCCGGAAGCCGTTGTCCCAGATCTTCTCCATGACCTCGAGGCCGGCCTTGTTGATCTCGCCGCGCACATAGGCGCCGAGCTCGCCGTCCATGGCCTTCCAGACCGTGGGATAGTCCGGGAATGCGAAGCCGATGCCGTTGATCGAGGCGGCCGGCACCAGGGTTGCCAGGATCAGGCCGGACAGCGTGAAGAACTCGACGCCGCCGGAGCGCACCTGGCTCAGCATGTCGGTATCGGAACCGAGCTGGCTGTTCGGGAACACCTGCAGGTCAAACCGGCCGTTGGTCTCGGTCTTGATCGCCGCGGCCATCTCCCGGGCGCGCGCCACGAACGGATGCGACTCCGGCAGGTTGTTGGCGAACTTGTAAGAGAATTCGGCCGACTGGGCGCGCGCGACATAGGGCGCGCCGATCCCGCCGAGGACGGCGGAAGCGGCGGAAACCTTCAGCAGCGTGCGTCGTGAAAAGCTCATTGGTTGCTCCCTCAAGAGGCTTGTTGTTGTTCTGAGATGCCATCCTATACGGACCTGATGCCGCGGGGTCACCAGCGATCTCTGCACAGCTGGGGCTTATTGCAGCGTCCGTACGCGGCGGCAATATCGGCTTTCAGACGAGATGCGCGCGCGTGCATCGCTGCGGCACCAGCACCGGCTAGGCGACAGTTCGGGACACACCATCACGCGCGCCAACTTGCGGACCAGTGCGAAGATTTCCCACTAAATATCTGATCTAATTGTAGATATAAATGTTCCATAATATACCTTATGCGAATTACGGATATGGCGTGACTACGATCGCCGGCAGCTTTCCCATTGCTCCGCTCACCTTCGCCGCGACGCCGAGAATCAGGAACCTTGGCTCCGTCTGACAGATCGACGGCCCAGTCCTACCTTCCAGCGGTTGAGCGATGAGCCGTATCAGCCAGGCACGCCTGCCTCGCAGCTACGCATCGCCAGCGTCAGCTCAGCCCCAGGAAGCAGGTATTGCCACCCCTGCTCCGATTGCCCTGATTCCGGTACCTCGTTTCGGCCCGTTGTCGCTTCAGTCGTCGAGGGTCCACATCCGGAGGATATCGGCCGTGGATGCCACCTCGATCTGGATGCTGAAGCGTTCGGCATAGAGCTGCAGCAGCGCGTCATGGCTTTGATCGGAAGAGCTGCACAGGGCGTCCTCGGCCACGATCACCCGGTAGCCGATATCGATCGCGGCCAGCACGGTGGCGAGCACGCACACGTCGGTCTCGCCGCCCGACACGATCACCGTATCGATCCCATGCGCATCCAGATGAGCTTGCAGGCGCCCGTTGCCGAACGCGTTGTAGATCGGCCGGTCGATGATGGCGGCCGGCGGCACACAGGCGGCGAGCGCCGGCACGAGCTCGATCAACTCCGGATCGAGCCGCTCGCGGGTCACGCATTCCCATTTCTCATAATAAGCCCGCCAAATCCCTCGCGCGTCGTGCTTCGAGCGCGGCGGAATGAAGCGGGTGAACACGGTACGTTCAGGCGCATGCCGCGCCAGCTCGATGATGCGCGGCAGCACGCGGTCCATCCAGGGCGTCGCCCAGGGCGCTCCGGGCTCGAACAGCCGCTGCATATCGATGCAAAGGTGCGCCGCGCGCGGACCTGGCGGGCTCAGAAGCTGTCCCATCGCTCACTCCTGCGCGCGCCGACCGGATGCCGTCACACGCAAGCTCAGCCGCCCAGGCCGCGAAAGGCCCCGCCGAAGCGGGGCCCGGAACGCGGTCCCGTTCACCATTTCTGGCGGCCGTACCAGTCGTTCACTTCCTTGGCGGCTTGATCCTTGGCATAGCCGTAGCGCTGCTGCAGACGGCCCTCGAGCTGGTCCTGCTTGCCGTCGATCACATCGAGATCGTCATCGGTGAGCTTGCCCCACTGCTCCTTGACCTTGCCCTTGACCTGCTTCCAGTTGCCTTCGACACGATTCCAATCCATTGCGGTTCTCCCTTGAACGATGAGACCGACCAACGGGCCGGCCGAGGCTTCGTTCCGAAGGCACGTTGCGGCAAGACTTCGCAATCCAGACTTCGCAATCCGACCAAGCTCCATCGTGACCCGCTCGAATGTGCGACGGCCGACGAGGCGCTTTGCCACGCATCGATCAAGGATAGGAACTTGCTTTCCGCACTCGTGTTGGCACTCCGGACTATTCACCCAACACACGGAGCGACCAATGCCGGACAAGGATCTCAGCGCCCTCTTCCTCGATACCCTCAAGGACATTTATTACGCGGAAAAGCAGATACTGAAGGCGTTGCCGCGGATGGCCAAGGCCGCCGAGTCCGACGATCTGCGTGCGGCGTTCGAGAAGCATCATGACGAGACCGAAGGACAGATCGAGCGGCTCGAGCAGATCTTCGACCTGATGGGCAAGCCGGCGCGCGGCAAGAAGTGCGACGCCATCGAGGGGATCATCGACGAGGGTAAGGAGATCATGGAGGAGTATGCCGACACGCCGGCGCTCGACGCCGGCCTGCTCTCGGCAGCCCAGGCGGTCGAACATTACGAGATCGCCCGCTACGGCACCTTGAAGGCTTGGGCCAACCGGCTCAGCATGAAGGATGCGGTCAAGCTCATCGACCAGACCCTGGCCGAGGAAAAGAAGACGGATGAAGCGCTCACCAAGCTTGCCGTCAGCGGCATCAACGCCGAAGCCGCCTGACGAGACGCGCGATGAAGCGACGTCCGCTTTGTACACATGCTCGCATTTGCTGGTAGATTGGACGCCGATTCAGCATCTGGGAGCCCGATGGCCCGACGCACCGGCAGCGCCGATCTTCCGCTCCATGGCGGCCGCGTGCCGCCATGGCTGGCGGCGCGCATGGCGACGCTGGGTGGCATCATCACCCAGGCCGTCGTCCACCATTACGGCCGCGATGCCTTTTTGCAGCGACTGTCGCATCCATTCTGGTTCCAGTCGTTCGGCGCCGTGATGGGCATGGACTGGCACTCGTCCGGCATCACCACCAGCGTCATCGGTGCGCTGAAGCGAGGTCTGGCGCCGCTGCAAGGCGAGCTCGGAATCCATGTCTGCGGCGGGCGCGGCAAGCATTCGCGCCGCACGCCCGATGAACTGTCCGCCCTCGGCGACCGCGTCGGATTCGACGGTGCCGCCCTGACCCGCGCGAGCCGGCTGGTGGCCAAGGTCGACAGCGCCGCGGTGCAGGACGGATTCGAGATCTACCTGCATGGCTTCTTCGTCACCGACGACGGCAAATGGACCGTCGTCCAGCAAGGCATGAACGGCGACAAGCGGCAGGCCCGCCGCTATCACTGGCACTCCGAGGGCCTGCGCAGCTTCGTCGACGAGCCGCACAGCGCGATCGACGGCCCGGCGCAGGGCGAGATCGTCAATCTCACCGATCACCGCGCCGAAAGCTCACGCCAGGCGCAGCTCGATCTGCTCGCTGCGCTTGGGCCGGACGGCATCACGCGCGAATATGCCGAGCTGACGCAGAGCGCGACCGCGCAACCGGATCTCCTGCACCTGATCATGCCCGCGCATCACGACGTGCGCTCGAGCGACGTGTTCGTGCGCCGCCTGCACGGCACCTTGGCCGCGGCTGCCGATCGCGGGCCGCTGGATTTTCCCGAGCTGCTGCTGACGCCCGGCGTCGGCGCCCGCACGGTGCAGTCGCTCGCGATGGTCGCCGAGGTCGTTCACGGGACGCCCTATCGCTTCCGCGACCCGGCGCGCTTCTCGCTCGCCCATGGCGGCAAGGACCGTCATCCCTTCCCGGTGCCGATCAAGGTCTATGACGAGACCATCCGCGTGCTGAAGTCGGCCGTGCAGCAGGCAAAGCTCGGCCGCGATGAGGAGATGCAGGCCCTGAAGCGGCTCGACGATCAGGCCCGCAGATTGGAACGAACCGCCACCGGCCCCTCCTTCGAGGCGTTTGTCGCGAACGAGCGGGCCCGTTCTCCTGCGCTCGACGGCCGCTCGGTGTTCGGCTGGGAAGCCGACCTTGCCGAGCGCGACGGGATCACCAAGCCTTAAAGCGAAGGCTTGATCCACCGCTTGGACCATCGCATGGCGCGCGTATTGATTGGCACCTCCGGCTGGCACTATTCGTCCTGGCGCGGTCCGTTCTTTCCGAGGGGCTTGCCGCTCAAGCGGCAACTCGACTACTACGCGACGCAGTTTCCGACGACTGAGCTGAACGGCGTCTTCTACCGCACGCCGACCGAACAGGCGGTGACAGGCTGGCGCGATGCGACCGATGCGGATTTCGTCTTCGCCTGGAAGGCGTCGAAATTCATCACGCACTGGAAGCGCCTCTCCGCGAACTCGGTCAACAGTCTCCAATTGCTGGAAGAGCGTCTGTCGTTGCTGCGCAACAAGGCCGGCCCGGTCCTGTTTCAGCTGCCGCCGAACTTCACGATCGATGCCGATCGGCTAGCCTCGTTCCTGAAGCTGTTGAAGCGGCGGCGGCGCTATGCGTTCGAATTCCGCCACTCCAGCTGGTACGAGCCGCATATCCTGAAGCTGCTGGCGGATCGCAATATCGCGCTCTGCATCTCCGATCACCACGACGCGCCGGCGCCGTGGAAACGGACCGCGGATTTCGTCTACGTCCGCGGCCACGGCCCGGGCGGCCGATATCGCGGGCACTACAAGCCGGCCGAGCTTTCCGACTGGGCCAAACGCATCCGCGGCTGGAAGCGGCAGGGATGCGACATCTATGTCTATTTCGACAACGACCAGAAGAGCGCAGCGCCGGCGGATGCCAAACGGCTTTGCGCGCTGCTCGGCGCCACCGTTCCTCGGCGGCGTTCGCAATAGGAACGAACGGTTCCAGCCTGCATGGCTGCCAAAGAGACGAGCCGACGCGATGCCATCCGATCGTTGAAAGCCATTGCGCTGAACTACACGCTGAAGCGGGGCAAGGATCCCTCCCCGACCCACTACAAGGACCTCAAAAAGCCCTACGACAAGACTGTGCAGACCACCGCCATGCTTGCGGCCAACGCGGCACATCTTGCACGCCTGCTGAAGTCGGCGACCTATCCCGGCGTAGCCTAGGCACAGGCCGGGACATGCCGCTTCATCCGACCTGGACCAACATTGCCATCCGCCTCGCCTTGTTAGGAACGCCGTTCCGGGCGGCATCGTTAGGCCGTTGACGCAACCAGCCAAATGGAGAGGCTATCATGAAGGTTTGCGACGCGATGACACCTGACGTCCAGCTGTGCACCCCCGACGATACGCTCCGCGATGCTGCAGAAGCGATGGCAGCGCTTGGCGTTGGCCTGCTGCCGGTTACCGATAGCGAGCGCCTGGTCGGCATGATCACGGACCGCGACATCGCGCTTCGCGGCATCGGAATGGGTCGCGGCCCCGACTCGCGGGTCGGCGACGTCATGACGGCCGAGGTGAAGTATTGTTTCGAGGATCAGGAGCTCGACGACATCGCGCAGAACATGGGTGCGATCCAGGTTCGGCGCCTGCCGGTGCTGAGCCGGGACAAGCGCCTGGTCGGAATCATCGCTCTCGGGGATATCGCCCTGATCCAGGCCAGCGATGGTACGGGCATGGCGCTCAGCCAGATCTCACGCCCGACCACCCAACACGCGCAACTCTAGACTTACACGGCTCCGCTTCGCGGCTCTGGCTCGCAAAGGCCCGGTTCGCGAAGCGGAGCGTCAGGCGGGCCCATGGCCGACTATGTACCGTGGATTGTGATTGCCGCCGGGGTCATTGCCCTGATCGTCACGGCGCTGCTCTGGCGCGCCCATTACGTCAGCTCCGATTGACCGAACGGGGAGCTCGCGCCGTCAGGCCGCCATCCTGCGGCAGGATTCCGCGCAGGCACGGCACATCGCCACGCATTCGTCCATGCCGCCGATGCGAGCGCAATCCTCGGCGCATTCACTGCAGATCTCCGCGCATTCCCGGCAGGTGTGCTTGTGGTGCGGGGTGTTGATCAGCATGAAATGGGCCGCCGTCCGGCACATTTCCGCGCAAGCCATCATCAATCGGAAATGCGCCGGCTCGACATGCTTGCCGCCGGTGACGAGACAATGGTTCATGGCCGTGCCGAGGCAGGTCCTATAGCAGGACAGACAGGTCTCGACGCACCGGTTCATTTCCTCAGAGAATGCCATGTCGATACCTCACGCCTGCGCCAGCAGCTGGCGCAGGTAGCAGAGCCCGTCAAGGGTCAGCTTCGACTCGCGGACCTCGCCCTGTGCGATCTCGGCTTCGAGGAAGGTCTCGAGCTCGGGAAGCGCGCGGTCGAACCTGTCCGCGATGCCCATCAGCTCGCAGGTTTGCTTGATCCGCTCGATCGGTTTTTCCAGCACGTTGATCTCAACCATTTTGGCATAAGCGCGGGTCATGCCGTTGGTTCCTACGCTCATTGCCGGGGGGGGGGTGTGCTGCTGCGGGGTCTGCGCCGGCTAAGATGCCCTGCCGACCGTGTCGGCCATGGTTGCGCCACGCGCTCCGAGCGGCTTGCGGCGGCCCTCGGTCGAATCGAGCATGGTCTGATGCTCGATCTCTGAATTCAGCTCTGCCCCGCACAGCACAATGATGGCGGACATCCACATCCACGTCATCAGACCGATGGCAGCCCCCAGCGAGCCATAGGTCGCGTTGTAATCGCCGAAGTTCGCCAGATACCAGGAGAGCAGCACCGAACCGGCCAGCCACAGCACGGCCGCTGCGACGGCGCCGACGCTGAGCCACTGCCAGCGCGGCCTGGTTCGGCTCGGACCATAGCGGTACAGCACCGCGAGCGCGGTGAGGAGCAGGAGCACCAGGATCGGCCACCGTCCGAACCGGATGACGAGCTCGGCCGTCGTGCCCAGTCCGACCTGCTGCAGCACAAGCGGGACGACGACCACCGCTCCGACCATCAACATGATGGAAATCAGCCCGGCGATCGTGAACGAGAGAGACATCAGATTGAGTTTGACGAAGCTGCGCTTTTCCTTCTCGTCATAGACGACGTTGAGCGCATCGAAGATCGCCTTCATGCCGGCATTGGCGCTCCAGATCGCGATCAGCAGGCCGGCGGCAAAGGTCAGGCCGAGCGTCGAGGTCCCCTTCGCGAGCACGCGCGCGATCTGGTCCTGGACGATCGCAAACGAGCCTTCCGGCAGCATCAGCGCCAGGCTCTGCAGGTTCGATGAGATCGTGGACGGATCGGCGAACAGGCCGTAGCTCGAGACCAGCGCGGTGATCGCCGGGAAGATCGCCAGCAAGCCGTAGAACACGACGCCGGCCGCGGTTGCCAGCAGACGGTCCTCGTCGATCTGCTGATAGGTGCGGAGCAGAATGTCCTTCCAGCCGGCAGTCGGAATCTCGAGCGGCGTGTCGGCGAGCCGTCCACGATCTTGCGTTTCCGCTAGCATGGGTTCGACGCCCTGTTCCAGAACGGACGGCCGCTCCGATCGGGACAGCTGGCGAGAGATCGCCAACGTCGCCAGAGCCGTTGCACCGGCGAGCATCAGGTCGTTCGGCCAATTGCGCAGCGTAGCCATCGCTAGTCCTGGATCGCGTCGCGCTGACGCCGGGCGCGCGATGCAGCAAACCAGCCGACAAGCATGATTGCAGCCCCGGCGGCCAGTGCGCGGGTGGTGGGATCTATGCTCGCCCCTGCTCCCGTCCGAGTGGTGGCGATCAGCCGCGCGGCGACGGGCACTGCGATCGCGCGCTTGAGCATGTCGGCCTGTCGGCCCGGGCGCGGCACGGCCGGCCCAGGACGCGCGAGCAGCACGCGGCCCATGACGAGCCCCAGGATCCCGAGGAGGACAAAGGCGCCGCCGATCACGGCATATGCGATCCAGATGCCGTAATGCACTTCAAGGGCGTGGAAAGCCGCGCCAACGCCGATCCCGATCGCGATCAGAAGCGAGACCGCACCCGCCAGCATGAAGCTGCATGCAAACGCGTAGCCGGTCACGAGGCGCGTCATCCATTGTCGCAAGTCCGCAAGGTAGGAGCGGAAGATCAGGCTCAGCGAAGATGACGTGTTGACGCGCATGACGAGGTCCATTGCAAGTCGGCATCCGACAACCCGGCGGGAAGATCGACGTTCCTCCCCCGGCAACGCGCAACAGTTCGCGCCAATCGGGGCCGCCCGGTCCGAGCGCTAACTGACCGGAGGGAGATTTGCGCGTGGTGGCATGGAGCTCGGGAATGGCTTGGCGACCAAGAGCGTCCCGCGCTCGTCGGTTTCGAGCGCGATCTTCTGGGCAAGCATCACGTCGCCCGCCGCCAGCGCACCGACGGGCCGGAAGCACCAGCCCAGCACGATGCGATCGCCGCTGTCCATCTCATAGACGTTGGTCGAGGTGCCATAGCAAATCCGGTATCGCTTGCCGGACTCCGAGCCGATGACGTCGAAGCGCTTATACTTTTCGAACTGCGCCCGCTGCTCGGGTGACAGCCACGCGGACAGCAGCGCAAGTCCGCGCGCCTCAATTCGCTCATAGGCCTGCCAGCGATCCCAGATCGCGGCCAGCGTCGCACCCAGCGTGCTGGCGGCGCGCCAGAGCACGGACCGCAGGGACATCTCGCGCAGACGGGCGAGCATGGCGTCAGCCGCCGACCAGCCTCGGATAGAACAGGGTTTCCTCGGCGGTCGGATCGAGCGCGCGGACCAACTTCGCCTCTCCGGTCGCTTGCCGGATTGCGGCGGTGTAGCCATCCGACGTGAGCTGGGTGAAGCGAGCATTCGCCCAGGCCAGCTGCTCACTGTTGTCGGGATCGAACTGCTGCCGCGTGTCGCCGGAGTGATCCATCACCAAGATCGTTGCCATCATCGTCTCCTTTGAAGGACATTCACAACTGCATCAGACAATCGGCACGGCCGTCGTCGGCCTGCCGCCCATCCACTCCGGCACCGCGGCGCCGTCGCGGTGACGGCCGCCCGCGCCGGCGGCGGCCCACGCGGCGACCGCACCGAACAGCAGTGCCGCCGCAACCGAGAACGCCAAAATCACCGCGCTGCGCCGCGACCGCTGGATGGCGGTCCTGGCATCGCCCATCACGCTGTCGACGCGCTTCTCCGCCTCCGCAGCAGGCAGACCGGTCGCGGCCGCCACCTGCTGGATCAGATAGCTGCGATCGTCGGAGCTGACGCCACTGCGGCTGGAGCTCGTCAGCAGGATGCGACCGGCCTCTGCCCGCTCATAGCCGATATCGAGATTGGCCGGACGCCGCACTGACCGGTACAGGCGGTCGAGCTCGGCGCTCAGCAGCGGCTCCGCGGCCGTCGCAGATGGCCGGTTCTGAACCACCGGACGCGCGGTTGACAGGCCAACCAGCGCGACGATCGTAGCACCGAGGATGACGGCGAGCGCCCAGGCGGTCAGGCCGTGAAGCCCGTCGCGGCTGTCGATCTCGTCGGATGGCGTCGCGCCGATCACGCGCTGGGCCCGGCCGGCGATGTAGCCGCCGACGCCGAAGCTCACCAATGCCTGCAGGATCAGATACAGCCCCGACAGCAACGCGAGCGCGGCTGATGCGTCGCGCCATGACGGCGAGCTTGAACTGACGCCCAACCCGACCGCCGCGCCGAAGCCGATCAGGATCACCGACAGCGCCGCCGCGGCCAGCGCGCCGGCGATGACCGGACTCCATTGCAGCCGAAGCCCGGTCCTGTTGGCGGCGGACACGGCAAGCCCTCGCTCGTTATCCATGACGCGCCTACCGCAGCCCGAAGAACGACAATATCGCCAAAATGACCACGATCAGTCCGACCAGATAAATCAACTGGTTCATGAAAACCTCCTCCGTCCTTCCCGTCCTGACAATCTGGTGGAGAAGCCAAGGTTCCTACGCGGACGAACCGGCGCGATGCGGCAGGCCAATAAAAAGGGCCCCGCCGATGCGAGGCCCTCATTGGTCGTCGCGATCTGCTGATCGCGACGTGCTACCAGCACCGTTAGTCGTCGTCCCAGTCATGACCACGGATCACGAAGCCGCGGTCGCGGTAGTAGTCGCGATGATGGTTGTACCAGCCGTGGTGCCAGCCCCGGTCATGCCGGTATACGTCGACGCGCGGGCCACCATAATATCGATCGCCGTAGTAGCCGTGGTCGCGGCCGACATAGATGCCCACACCCTGCGCGCTCGCAACGGTCGGTGCCGCTATCGAGAGTGCCGCAGCCGCGGCAAGAGCGTAAGTAAGCTTCGTCATGGCATCCTCCTTTCTAGTACGCCGTGATAACGACCGGCGTCCGCGCATGTTGCAGGAACAGGATCGGAACTTTCCTGAACGTTCCTTCACCATCATGGCGGCTGGACGTGACCGGAGGACGAGATCGAGGAGCCCTCGACGAGCTCTGCTCGATCGCTGTGGCTCCACTCCCTGTTCGACACAAGTGACCCCAGCTCAGGGGTGGAGAGCTGGGGTCGTAGCGGGGTTCTCCTGGTTAGCGCTGACGGCCGGTCGGCGCGTCAGCTCGCGAGAGCATGCGCGTCGCAATCAGTTCCGGCACTAACGTCTGCAAATGTGCGACGCACAATCGTGCCGCTGCGATTGCCCGATCAGACCGCCTAGCGCCACATGCTCGGGGCGGTGCGCAACGCGGCCTGGCCTGCGATGCGCAGCTCATCGATTGACGAGCGTCCCTCGCGAATGGCCTGCAGCAATCCAGAGGCGACGTTGGTCCGCTTTGTCGTATCCGAACGCGGCACGCCTCCGCAGACCTCGTCGAGCACCGCGCGAAGCACTGCGGCCGTCTCTCCATCGAGCATGATTGCCTCCCTGCCCTCGTGGATCGAACTGCATCGTAGCGCGACACCGCGCGAGAGGAGTTCAAGTATGTTAACAGCCGTATCCAAATCTTGCGCGGCCGACCGTCGCGCTGTCTTCGTCGCGACAAATCACTGTCATGTTCAGATCGTCAGTGCGCTCTGCAAAATGACGCGCCTCCGCGTCAGTCCCGCTGCGACATTTCAAGGATCGCATCAGCGAACGCCTGCGGCGCCTCGCGCGCCCGCCGCACCGGCATCCGTCGCGATTTCAGGGAGAGCAGCATAGAGCCGCCTTGCCGCGTCTCAGCCGCGCCGCTTGGTGTGCAGATAGTCGGCCGAAAACAGCGCCGTGTCCTTGAGCAGCTTCAGGTCGTTGATCGTCAGCATGCGGTCGCGCAGCACGATCAGGCCGGAGCCGCGCAGCTCCTGCAGCGTCCTGTTGACGTGGACCACCGACAGGCCGGTGGCATCTGCGAGATCCATCTGCGTGACCGGGAACAGGCAGGAATCGCCGTCGATCATTCCAACCGGCAGCAGGCGCTCATAGAGTTCGCACAACAGATGCGCGACCCGCTCCAGCGCCACGCGCCGCCCGATATTGACCGTCCATTCCCGCTGGATCGCGCTGTTCACCATGGTTTCGCACCACAGCGCTTCCTCCAGCGAACGGTCGCCCGCCAGCAACTGCTCGAACGCCGGGCGCTTGATGTCGGCGTAGGTGACCGGGGTCAGCGCGCCGATCGAATGATCCATCACCGACAGCAGATAAACGCAGGCGTCGCAGCTGTCGCCCGGCAGGATGAAATTGACGATCTGGCGGCGGCCGTCCGGAAGCGTCTTGTAGCGGCAGAGCCAGCCCGACAGGATGATCCTGACGCTCTCGACCGGATCGCCCTCGGTGGCGAGGTCTTCGCCCGGGCGGGCCCGGTGCAGCCCTTCCTGGATCGCCTGTTGCAGCAACGCGATCCCGCGTTCGGACAATTGCCGCAGGGCATTGAGCCGCCGGATCACCGGCAGCGCCAGATTTCCCTCGAGGATCGGGGGATGCATCTAGCTCCCCATGCTCGGCGTATGGATGGCTTGCGGGTTCATCGGTATGGCGATCGTGCAGTGCAGTCCCGACGGATTGAACTCGAGCGTGCTCTTGCCCTTGAACTCGAACGCCAGCGTCCGCTCCAGGAGATCGGATCCAAATCCCCTGCGGCGCGGCGGCGCCACCGCGGGCCCGTTGCGCTCGCGCCAGTCGAACAGCAGTTGCCGCGGATCGGCCGCATCATCGATGCGCCATGAGACGTCGATGCGCCCGGCCGTATCGCTCAGCGCGCCATACTTCAAGGCATTGGTTGCGAGCTCGTGGAGTGCCAGCGCGAAGGTCTCCGCGGCCTTGGGCTGGAGCCGGATCCTGGGACCTGCGACCTTCAGTTGCTCGCCTTCCTTCGCGTTGTACGCAAGCAATTCCTCGACCACGAGATATTCGAGGTCGACGCCGCCTTCCGGATCGCGGGTCACGAGCGACTGGGTCCGCGCGAAGGCGTTGAGCCGGCCGTCGAGATGCGATGCGTAGTCCTCGACGTTCGCGCTGGTCTCGGCCGAGCGGCGCGCGATCGAGCGGACCACGCCGAGCGTGTTGCGCACGCGATGCTGCAGCTCGGCAAGCAGCAGCCGCTGCCGCTCCTCGGCCCGCGTGATCGCGGTGACGTCGATGAAGGTGATCACGACGCCGGCGATGAAATTGTCGATGCTGCGGTACGGCAGGATGCGCACGATATAGCGCGTGCCGCTGTCGGGCGCGGTCAGCTCGCGCTCGGCGCTGGCCAGCGTCCGCAGCACGCGCCGCACATCGTCGTAGAGTTCCTCGATCGGGATGCGCGCCTTGATATGCGCGATCGGGCGGCCGACATCGGTCTCGACCAGATGCAGCAAATGCGTGATCGCCGGCGTGAAGTTCATCACCTTCAGATCGTTGTCCAGGAACACGGTCGCGATCTGCGTGCTCTCGAGGAAGTTCTTCAGGTCGCTGGTAGCGCGGGTCAGTTCCTGCACCCGATGCGCCAGCTCGCCGTTGACGGTCGTCAGCTCCTCGTTGACCGACTGCAATTCCTCGCGCGAGGTCTCCAGTTCCTCGTTGGCGGATTGCAGCTCCTCATTGAGCGATTGATACTCCTCGTTGGAGGATTTCAGTTCCTCATTGGTGCTTTCGAGCTCCTCGATCGTGGCCTGCAACCGCTCGCGGGTGGCGCGCAGCTCGCTCTCCAGCCGCTCGACATGCTCGGTCCTGACCAGAACGTTGGGATTGGTTTCGGCGCGATCCACAGGGCGGATCGGCCCATCCTTGAACAGCACGACGAAATTGCGGTGACCCGCAGGGCCGTCGAGAATTGGTTCGGCCGTGATGTCGACCAGCACGCGATGCCCGTTGACGCCGAGTTGCACCTGCTCGGCATGCGCGGCCTCGTTGGTTTCCGCGGCACGGCTGAGTGTCGTGCGCAGCTCCAGCCTGAGATCGCGATGCACGAGCTGCAGCAGATCGAGCGTCGCCGTGCCCGCGGTGGGCTCGATATAGCGGCCGGTGCGGCCGGAGAAATGCAGGATGTGAAAGTGGTCGTCGGTGATCACATAGGCCGGCGCATAGCGCTCGGCGATGCGCTGGGCGCGGCGCTCGAGGCCGACATCGGGACCGATGGAGCGGACCGGTGGTATGTCGATCGCGGCTCGCCCGGCCGCCGTCGTGATCGGGAATTCCGGCGGCAGCCGCGTCCCGGTCTCGAGCTTCTTGAAGATGCGTGCGCGCCGGTCGACCGGCGCGAACAGCTTCGGATGCCGCGTGACGTTCTCGGAATTGCCGAGAAACAGGTACCGGTCCGGCAGCAGCGCAAAATGGAACAGCGGGATGACGCGGTTCTGCAGCTCGGCATTGAGATAGATCAGGAGGTTGCGGCACGAGATCAGATCGAGCTTGGAGAACGGCGCGTCCTTGATGACGTTGTGCTGCGAGAAAATGCACATCTCGCGCAGCTCCTTGACGACGCAGTAGGTGTCGCCTTCGCGCACGAACCAGCGCGCCAGCCGTTCCGGCGTCATATCGTTCTCGATGCTGGTGCGATAGCGCCCGACGCGCGCGGCGGCGAGCGCGCGCCCGTCGATGTCAGTCGCGAAGATCTGCACCTGCGGCACCGAGTCGAGACCGGCCATATGCTCGCGCAGCAGGATGCCGATCGAATAGGCCTCTTCGCCGGTCGCGCAGCCAAGCACCCAGACACGCACCTGCTGGCCGACGCCCTTCCCTTCGAAGATCTTCGGGATGATCTGGGTTTCCAGGACATCGAACTCCTTCTTGTCGCGGAAGAATTCCGTGACGCCGATCAGAAGGTCGTTGAACAGATGTTGCGCCTCGTCCTTGTCGTTTCTCAGGAAATCGACATAGGCAGAGATATCGTCGATCTGCACCACCTGCATGCGGCGCTGGACGCGGCGCAGGAAGGTGTTCTGCTTGTAGCCGTGGAAATCGTTGCCGGTCTTGTTGCGAAGGATATCGGCAATGCGCGCAAGCGAGGTTGCCGCCGCGGCCAGCACCTCGTCGAACCCCTGCTTCTCCTCGAGCCGGCGCAGGTGGCGGGCATAGACGTCGATATGCTCGGGAATGGCCTCGGGCGGCAGCACGAAATCCGCGATCGCCACGGCCGAATTGCCTTCCGCGTGCGGATCGGGTTCGCCATCCCCGATGCGCTCGGCGATCGCCAGGCCGCCATGATCCTTCAGGGTCGCGACCCCGAGCGTGCCGTCGCCACCGGTGCCGGCCAGCACCACGCCGATCGATTCCTCGGCGCGCTCCTCCGCCAGCGACACCAGGAAACTGTCGATGGTGGCCCGCTCGGCGCGCGCCTGCTCGGCGCGCCGCACGGCGAAACGGTCGCCATGAACGGTGGTGATCATGTCGGACGGACACAGATGGATCGTGCCACCCTCGACGAGCTGTCCGTCGCTGATCTCGGACAGCCGGGCGCCTTCCGATCGCTGCAACGCTTCGCGCAACCGGGTGTCCTCGATGGCATCCCGGTACTGCAACACGAGCACGACGGCCTGGTCCGGATTGAGCCTCAGCTTCGAGAAGAACCGCTCGATGCTGTCGAGGGTGCCGGCGGACGCGCCCACACCTATGATCAGCGGCGCCTTGGACTGGCGCTCTTCGTCTCCGCTCTGGGATTGGCCAACATCATCCATGATTGCAGCGGCTCTCATTCTCCTGCTGGCGTCTCGCCCGCGTCTTTTGATAGCAGAGTTTAGTCCTATCCCAATGGGATAGGTAGGAATTCTCCAACCTCCTGGGAACCTCGACTCCGGGATCGATTGCTCTCCAAAACCGGAAGGGTCATAGTAGGTGATGGCAGCCGACCCGACCATAGATGGATCCGGAGAGCTCACGGCCCTGATCAGGCGCGCGGAACGGGCGACCGCAGAAGCCCATCGCCTCATCGACGAGAACGACCTCTGGCGCCAGCACGTCCTGCAGCAGTTTGACCACATGTTCGAACTCGGAGCGGCGTTCAGGGCGCAGAGGCGCATCCCCGATCCTCCTCCCGGGCGCTAGTGCGATGTCACCCGCTCCTCGAGATATGCGACCCGCTGCACGATCAGGGTTCGATGCCGCTCCCACTCGATCAAGGTCTGCTTGAGCAAGCCGACCAGCCGCTCGGCTTGCACCGTATCGTGACCGGCCCGTTGCAGCCAATCCAGCAGATCCTGCTGGCCGCGCAGCCGCCTCCAGCCCTCCTCGATATCGACGTCCGCCTTGACCAGCAGCGCACGTTCGGACCGCAGCTGTTCGGCCCAGTTCGCATGCTCAGCGCTGGCCATCACGGTTCCTTCCGCACCGGTCGCTTCGGATCGAGCGATTGTAGCATGACTCGCCGGATCATATCGGCGTATTCGCGATATTCAGCGGCGCGCGCGTCATACATTTGCGCGACCGCCGGGCGACCGCTCTGGCGGCCGTCCTCGGCCATCCGGTGCACCAGTTCGGCGCGCTCCTCGATGATGCGGAGTGCGACCCGAAGCGCCTCGTCAACCCGGCCCTCCTGCTCCTTGGCAAGCGCGTCGGCCGTATAGGCGTGACCGACCTGACAGCGGAATCGCAGCGGGTGCCCGACCTTGAGCTCGGAAAGGACGCCGCCGCACCCCGGACAGGTCAGCGGCGCGGGATCGGCAATATCGACCAGCGTATCGCTGCCGACGCGCTCGCCCGCCGCAATTTTCACCTCCAGCACGATCTCCGGCGGAATCGGCAGGATCGCGCCGGGCCGCTCCCGGACCAGATCGGACAGCACATCGCCAAGCCGTGCACCCGGGATACAGAGGTCAACCGTGGTCGCTTCCAATGCCCTGAGCGGCATTTCATCGGAAATAGCGTCCTGGGGCTCCTGAACCAGCGCGACCCCACCGCAGCGCTTGATCGCGTTCAGGCCCGCCGCGCCGTCGGACAGCAGGCCGCTGAGCACAACGCCGATCACGCGCGGTCCATAGTGCAGTGCGGCCGAGCGAAACAGCGCGTCGATCGCCGGCCGGACCAGATTTTCGCGTGGCCCGCGGCCGAGCATCAGGTGGCCGTTCTGGATCAGCAGATGGTGGTCCGGCGCCGCCAGATAGACGTGACCATTTTCGATGACCATGCCGCTTTCCGCCTGCCGTACCGGCAGCTTGCCGGCTGCGCTCGCGACCGTGGAGAGAATGCCGATGCCGTGAGAAGGTATGTGCAATACGATGAAGACCGCGGCCGGCAGATCCACCGGCAGGCGCCCCAGAATCTGCTTCAACGGTGCCGTCGCCCCAGCCGAACCGCCGATGACGATGATGTCCCGATTGGACATGGAACCTGCCTTTTCCAATATTGTTTACAACAAGGCGAGCATTCGGCTTATGTTCCAATTTTGCGACGACATCACACCGGGTACGGCCCGAATCGACATGTCTGAATTTGCACCTTTGCGCGAACGCCCTCTCCTGACCGGACGGCGCGTCCTGATTGTCGAAGACGAATATTTCCTTGCCGACGACATGCGCGGCGCGCTGCGCGCGCTCGGTGCCGATATCGCCGGGCCGGCCGGTGATATCGACGATGCGCTTCGCATCCTGCAGGACGGCTGCGTGATCGATGGTGCGGTGCTCGATGTAAACATCCGCAAGCAGATGATCTATCCGGTCGCGCGCGAGCTAAAGGCGCGCGGCGTGCCGATCGTGTTCACCTCGGGATACGACAAGATCGTGCTGAGCAGCGAGTTCGCGGACGTTCCGTTGTGGGAGAAGCCGTTCGATCATCGCGCCATGGCGCACGGGCTCGCCGGCATGATCCTGCGTGGCAATGACGCTGCTGGACACGAATAATCCGCTGGAGCATTTGCAAATGTTAGTGCGGAGGTCTGCAGAGGGCCTCACGATACCCAGGTCACGATATCGGACGGGGGTGCGTAATGACCGAGATCGAAAGACGTATCGAGCTGCTGGAGCAGACGGCCGCAGAGAGCGCGCTGATCGCCGACCTCTCAACCGTCACGGAAACCCGCATCCGTAACGCCCAATTGGCAAACGAGTTGCGCCTCGTCGTCGCGCAGCTCAGGACCTTGAGGCCGGGTGACGCTCATATTGTCTGATTGTCTCGGTCCACGATCTCCGGCGAACCGGCGGCGTGATGCATCCTCCCATCGTTTTCAGGAAGGACAGCGACACTGCACGATTCAACGGATCGGATCGCGGAATGCCGGCAACTGGCCGACGAGGCCGACCGTCTGGCCTCGACGTCCGGCGTCGAAAGGACGCGCAAGGATTACGAGTTGCTGGCCAAGTCCTGGCGACGATTGGCGCTGAGCTACGAATTCTCCATGCATCTCGAACGCTTCATCAAGGCCCGCTAGTCGACCCACCGGCCGGTCGGGATATTGCAGGTGCCCGCCCGCACCAGCGAAAGCCTTACGTATCGTTGTCGCGGTGGGCTTTGATCTCCATGCGCGTGCTCGCGGAATTACGCACCGATTGCCGCAACTCGGCGAGCTGATCGTCTCGCTGATCCGCGAGCGATCGCTTCTGTGCGCGCAACGTGAGACTTTCTTCGATGGCAAGCTGAGCGCGGGCGAACAGGGGATCGATCATCGACGAAACATGTCATCCGATCGCTGCCGCCGCCCTGTCATGTGATAAGTCCGAAGCGGGTTTGCTCCGAGGCAGCGCGACAAACGTATCTCATGAGACATCGAAGATTGTTCGACCGCGGTCGTCGCCGGCGTCGATGCGCCGCTTCATGGCCTGCTCCCTGGCGGGGGTGACACGGTAATCACTCCATGGTTCCGCCTCCGCAAGGTGCGAAAGCTCAACCCAGGTCAGGATTCAGGATTCCATATTGGCTTTCCGCCTGCGGGAAGGGTTCCTGCGTCTTGCGGCCCAGAAACGTGCTGGCGCGGCTTTCGGCGAGGAGCTTGCGCGCGTGCTCGACGACCCGGATCATCCGCTCGGTATCGTCGAGATCACGGTAATTGGAAAGACGATAGATTTGCCGCTCGATGGGCATGACGTACTCCCTGTTATGCAGGCGGGAGCACAATCGGTCTCTCAGCCACCGACGCCTACGGGCAGAGCCTTGGCCGGTGATGAGGAGAAAACAAACCTCGACCAGGAAAGTTGCCAACAAAGTGCTGTGCCGGAAGCCCGAGGCGCCGGAGATGGCCATTCGGCCAAGCGACAGGCGCCGACGGGCAACTCAGCAAAACAGTTCCTACGGCGTCCTGCCGGATCGGACGCGGCCAGCCCGCGGCGCGTGCACCGATCTGCGTTGAGCTCGCCGGCTATTCGGCGACGCTCATCTGCTTGCACAAGATCCCGAGAGCCTCCGCACACCCGCGCGGCTTGGTTACCACGGGGAGGTGCGCATACTTCTCGGGCAGCGTGCTGGGGTCGTAGCCGGTATACAGGGTGACCGGTGTTCCCATCGCAAGCAGGGTATCGATCAACTTGTAGGACGAGGTTCCATTGACGTTGATGTCGATCAGCGCGCCGGACGCTCCGGACGCGTGCGGGCGGGCTTCGTCGACCGAAGCGAACGGGCCGACGACGTGATAGCCGGCCTGTCGTGCCAGCGTGGCACAGTCATCGGCAATGAAATACTCGTCCTCCACGATCAAGATCGTACGCATAGCAGTACCTCTGCCAGTTGATCTTCGCGGATGATCGAGGCGTTAACGTTCTCCCGCCGGTTGGGTTTCCCAGGCGCGTCGTTCCGCGCACCGTTAGGACAGCGGTCATGGCCCATTTCAAAGAGCGGGAATTCAAGGCGGAGGGTGGTCCCGATTTTCCAGGCGCGCGCCGTCAGCTACCGGCCACCAGCAACCCGAGGTACAGCCAGAGTACAATTGTCACAGTGATCGTTGCGGCGAAAAAGTAGCGGTCGATGAGATTCATCAACTGCACCTTCGGCTGACTATGGCGGATATCGAATCGCGGTCGAAACATCAGTCGCTGCCGCTTGTCATCTCTCTGCCTGGTTCCGGCATTTACATATGAGAGACCGGTGATCCCGCCCGGAGATGGCTCGTTTGCCGATGCCGAAGAACAAACCAGTCGCCGTCACCGCTAGGGTGTGCGGGTGCGCGGCTCCAAGGCGGCAAACGAAGGAACGAGGATCGGCGCCTGCGGTTGGAGCCGGCGAACGCAATGCATCAGCCAAGAACCGCAGCCAAGAACCGCCGCCGCTATCGCTGCCCGACGTCCCGCCCGGCCCCGCCATCAGTCGAACGCGATCATCACCGGCCGGATCAACCTGTAGCTGTTGTGATAGTTTTGGGGAGGAGTTGGCTCCATGAAAGCAACCATCGAACAAAGAACGACCGCCGGCAATCTCGACCTGCTCGACCGCTACTGGCGCGCCGCCAATTACCTTTCGGTCGGGCAAATCTATCTTCTCGACAATCCGCTGCTCGGCGAGCCGCTGCGCAAGGAACACATCAAGCCCCGCCTGCTCGGGCATTGGGGCACCACGCCGGGCCTGAATTTCGTCTATGCCCATCTCAATCGGGTCATTCGCGCGCTCGATCTCAACGTCATCTACATTTGCGGTCCGGGACATGGCGGTCCGGGCATGGTGGCGAACACATATCTCGAAGGCACCTATAGCGAGATCTATCCCGATGTCGGCCGCGACATCGACGGTCTGCGCAAACTGTTCCGGCAGTTTTCCTTCCCCGGCGGTATCCCAAGCCACGCAGCACCGGAAACGCCCGGCTCCATCCATGAGGGTGGCGAACTCGGCTATTCGCTGGTCCACGCCTATGGCGCGGCATTCGACAATCCCGATCTGATCGTGGCCTGCGTCGTCGGCGACGGCGAGGCGGAAACCGGTCCGCTGGCTGCATCGTGGCACTCGAACAAGTTCTTGAATCCCGCGCGTGACGGCGCGGTGCTGCCGATCCTGCATCTCAACGGCTACAAGATCGCCAATCCGACGCTGCTCGGGCGGATGGGCGACGAGGAAATCCGCAGCCTGTTTCGCGGCTACGGACATGAGCCGCTATTCGTCGAGGGCGACGATCCGATGCCGATGCATCGCGCCATGGCCGCTGCCCTGGATGAGGCGCTTGCAGCCATTCACAAGATCCAGACCGAGGCGCGCGACGGCAAACGATCGGAGCGGCCGCGCTGGCCGATGATCGTGCTGCGCAGTCCGAAGGGCTGGACCGGTCCGAAGGAGGTCGACGGGCTCAAAGTCGAGGGCTTTTGGCGCGCGCACCAGGTGCCGATCGCGCAAGTCCGCGACAACCCCGCGCATCTCAGGCTGCTTGAAGACTGGATGCGCAGCTATCATCCCGAGGACCTGTTCGACAAGGACGGTGCGCTGATCCCGGAGCTCCAGGCCCTCGCCCCGACCGCGAACCGCCGGATGGGCGCTAATCCGCATGCCAATGGCGGCCTTCTGAAACGTGAGCTCCGGCTGCCGGACTACCGCGCATTTGCCGTCGAGGTGAAGCATCCGGGCCAGACGGTCGCCGCAGCGACCCACGAGCTCGGAAAATACCTGCGCGATGTCCTCAAGCTGAATGCCGATGCCGGCAATTTCCGCATCATGGGGCCTGACGAAACCGCCTCGAACCGGCTGGATGCCGTATTCGAAGCCACAGACCGGGTCTGGATGGAGCCGACCGAGCCGTATGATGTCCATCTCGCTCAAGACGGCCGTGTCATGGAAGTCCTCAGCGAGCATCTCTGCCAGGGCTGGCTGGAGGGCTATCTATTGACCGGACGCCATGGCTTCTTCTCCTGCTATGAAGCGTTCATCCACATCGTGGATTCAATGTTCAACCAGCACGCCAAATGGCTGAAGGTCTCGCGCCAATTAGCGTGGCGGCGTCCGATCGCCTCGCTCAACTATCTGCTGACGTCGCATGTCTGGCGCCAGGATCACAACGGTTTCAGCCACCAGGATCCCGGCTTTGTCGATCTGGTCACCAACAAGAAGGCCGACATCGTCCGTGTCTATTTCCCGCCCGACGCCAACACGCTGCTATGGGTCGCCGATCACTGCCTGCGGACCTACGATCGGATCAATGTCATTGTCGCCGGCAAACAACCGTCCGCGCAATGGCTTTCGATGCAGGACGCCGCCACCCATTGCGACGCCGGCATTGGCATCTGGACGTGGGCCGGAACCGGGGATGCCACAAGCGAGCCCGATGTCGTGATGGCTTGCGCGGGTGACGTTCCGACGCTGGAGACGCTCGCCGCCGTTGATCTGCTGCACAAGGCCCTCCCCGACCTCAAGATCCGCGTGGTCAACGTCGTCGACCTGATGACGCTGCAGCCGAGGCAACAGCACCCTCATGGCCTCAGCGATCGCGACTTCGACAGCCTGTTCACGCGCGATCGCCCCGTCATCTTTGCCTACCACGGCTACCCTTATCTCATCCACCGACTCACCTATGGCCGGGCCAATCACGACAACATGCATGTGCGCGGCTTTGTCGAGGAAGGCACGACGACCACACCTTTCGACATGGTCGTTCTCAATGGATTAGACCGCTATCATCTCGCGATCGAGGTGATCGAGCGCGTGCCGGGGCTCGCCACCAAGGCCGCACAGATCAAGCAAGGATACCGGGATGCCCTGATCGCGCATGCGCGATATGTGCGCGAACATGGCGAGGACATGCCGGAGGTTCGAGACTGGGTCTGGCCGAACGGCACCGGCGGCGCCACACCTGCGGGCGGTTGAGCCATGCCGACCTCCAATGCGGTTCTGGTCGTCAACTCCGGCTCGTCGAGCATCAAGTTCGGCGTTTTCGATGCTTCGCATGCCGATCCCAAGCTGCTCTGCAAGGCGCAGATCGATGAGCACGAGGGCGCCTCGCGATTGGTCTTCACCGATCCGGCCGGCCGCGCGTCGTTCGCGTTGGAGCAAGCCGAACCAGATGCGTCGCCCGATCGGCTGTTCGCCGACGTCCTGGCACGGATCGAACATCATCTCAGCCAGCGGCTGCGTGCCGTCGGGCATCGCGTCGTACATGGCGGCCGCGAATTTTCGCGACCGGTCGAAGTCAACCGGACGGTGCTTGCCGTCCTCGACGCCCTCACCCCGCTGGCGCCGTTGCATCAGCCTCGCTGCCTGACGCCAATCCGGGCAATCAGCGCGATCCGGCCGGAACTGATGCAGGTCGCATGCTTCGACACGTCGTTCCATCATGGCCTCGCGCCGCCCGTCAATCGGTTTGCGATCCCGAGACATCTCGAACGCGCCGGCATTCGGCGCTACGGCTTTCATGGGCTCTCCTTTGAATATGTCGCAGGCCGCCTTGCCGACATCTCGCCGGAGTTTTCCGCAAAGCGCACCGTGGTGGCGCATCTCGGCAATGGCGCGAGCCTCTGCGCCATGCGCAACGGCCGGAGCATCGACACCACGATGGGTCTGACGCCGCTCGACGGCCTGGTCATGGGAACCCGTTGCGGCACGATCGATCCGGGCGTTCTGCTTTACCTCCAGCAGCAGAACGGCATGTCGGTCGACGACCTTGAGCAGCTGCTTTATCACCAATCGGGGCTGCTCGGCGTTTCGGGCATCTCCTCCGACATGCGTGTCCTGCTCGCCAGCCAGGAGCCCGCCGCGAAGGAAGCGGTTGATCTCTTCACGTTCCGCATCGCGCAGCAGGTCGTCGCGATGGCTGGCACGCTGGGCGGACTGGAATGCCTGGTGTTCACCGGCGGTATCGGCGAGCACGCGGGCGAGGTTCGCAGCCAGGTCTGCGAACGCCTGCGATGGCTGGGTGTTGAGCTCGATCCATCCGCCAACACCGCGGCAGAGCTGCACATTGCTGGCAAGGACAGTTCGGTGGACGTGCTCGTCATGGCGACAAACGAGGAAGCAATGATCGCTCGCCACTGCGCAGCCTTGATCCCGGGAACCTAGGATCGACGAGAGGCGCTCCTGCGGCCGTGGCTAAATCGATGCTTGAAGGACCGTTTCCTTGAGCCGGACGTTGATGTCCCGGAAACCGAAATCGGCAACGGGAGAACGATGATGCCGGAACGAAAGACGATGCAAAAGGCCAGACAGGACCGGCGCGCGGGAAGGTCGACGACCACCCAGGCGGGCGAGTTCGTGCACGAGGAAATTCGCAAGGTTCGCCGCGGCAGGCACGGAGCGCGATCTTCCAAACAGGCCATTGCAATCGGCCTGTCGAAGGCGAGGCGCGCGGGCGTTCCGCTCCGTCCCCCCAAGAAAGGCGCGGCCAAGGCGACCACCCGCAAGAGCGCGGAGTACGCCTATGAGGCGGGCCAGGGCAAACGAAAGACCAGACGCAGGCCGCGCGTCTCGCGAGCGGTGTCCAACGTCCTGAAACGGGAATCGCGCAGCGCGGCGTCGCACACGGCGCTGTCGAAACAAACGCGGCGCGCGGCCTCGCGGCGTTCTGCATCGGCCCGCTCGGCCGCGGCGCGCAAGGCGGCAAAAACCAAGGGATCGGCCGTTCGTTCGGCCGCAGCAAAGAAAGCAGCCCGTACCAGAGCGCGGCGGCGAAAGTAAGCCCAGCGGTCCGAGAGGGCGACGATCGCGATTCACATAGGCAAATGCGGATGCCGGTGATGGGCGCATGGTGCGCGCTGTCTGCTCGGTCTCGACAACGGTGCAGGCGGATGACCCCAGCGTCGGCCCCAGGGCCCGCAAAGGTGCTGAGGTCGTCTCCGCACCGCAAAGGCCCTGACGCACCGGCCCGGCGTCAGGGCCTTCGCCATTCCGAAGCCTGGATCCGAAGCTTGGAAAGGCTCTTGAACGACACGCGTCAGCGCCCCTTGAAGTGCGGCTTCCGCCGTCCGAGGAAGGCCGCAACGCCTTCCTTGTGATCCTCGGTCAGGCTCGCGAGCGCGAACTGGTCGAGGTCCATGTGGCTCGCGAGATCGTCGAGCGCATGTGCGAGCCGGTTGACCGTCAGCTTGGTCATCGCGACCGAGATCGGCGGCTGGGCGGCGACCTTGGCCGCGAGCGCCATCGCTACGTCATATGACTTTCCAGGATCGGTCACCTGCTCCACCAGGCCCCATTCGTAGGCCTCCTCGGCCGAGATCCGGTCGTCGGCCAGGATCACAGCCTGCTTGGTGCGCGCCGGTCCCATCAGATGCAGCATGCGCGGCACGCTTTGCCAGCTCATGTTCATGCCGAACGCTATTTCCGGCACCCGCATATGCGCGTCGCGCGCCATGACGCGGAAATCCAGCGCGACCGCGAGTGCCACGCCGCCGCCGACGCAAAAGCCCTCGATCGCGCCGATCGTGACCTGCTCCATGTCCTGCCAGGCGCGCGTCAGCCGCGGCCCGAGCTTCAGGTGCCGGCGCAGCGTGCCCATGTCCATGGTCTGGCGCGAACGCCCTTCGGCATCCTTGAGGTCGAAGCCGGCGCTGAACGATTTGGCGCCGCCGGTCAGCACCACCACCGAGGTCTCGCCATCGTCCTCGAAACTGCGCGCCGCGTCAGTCAGCTGCCGCAGCGCCTCCGGCGACAGCGCGTTGATACCGTCGCCGCGATCGAACCGCACCACGGCGATGCGGCCGTCCGGCCCGAGGCCCTTCTCGATCGTCACATAGTCAACCACGCATACCTCCCCGCTCGCATTCTTGTGTACTGCCTGCCTCGACATAGCACGACGGTTTCGCCTATTCTGTTGATATGAGCGAACATGATCATCACCACCACGATCACGACCATTCCGAACTGTCGGAGACTGAACTGCGCGTCCGCGCGCTGGAATCGATCCTGACCGAGAAGGGCTATGTCGAGGCTGCCGCGCTCGACGCCATCGTGCAGGCCTACGAGACCAAGATCGGGCCGCATAACGGCGCCCGGGTCGTCGCCAAGGCCTGGACCGATCCCGCCTTCAAGAAGGCGCTGCTCGAGGACGCCAGCAAGGCGGTCGGCACCCTCGGCCATGTCAGCCGGGTCGGCGACCATCTGGTCGCGATCGAGAACACGCCCGGCCGCCACAACATGGTCGTCTGCACATTGTGCTCCTGTTATCCCTGGGAAATGCTCGGGCTGCCGCCGGTCTGGTACAAGGCCTCGCCGTATCGCTCGCGCGCGGTCAAGGATCCGCGCGGCGTGCTGGCCGATTTCGGCGTCAGCCTGCCGAAGGAGACGGAAATCCGGGTCTGGGATTCGACCGCGGAGACGCGCTTCCTGGTGCTGCCGATGCGGCCCGAAGGCACCGAGGGCTGGAGCGAAGACCAGCTCGCCGAGCTGGTGACGCGCGATTCCATGATCGGCACCGGCTTTCCCAAGAAACCGGGGGCGCCGTCATGAACGGCGTCCACGACATGGGCGGCATGGACGGGTTCGGCAAGGTCGAGCCCGAGCCGAACGAGCCGATGTTCCATGAGGAATGGGAATCCCGGGTGCTCGCCATGGTCCGTGCGATGGGCGCAGCCGGCGCCTTCAACATCGACGCCTCGCGCTTCTATCGCGAGACCCTGCCCCCGCAGGTCTATCTGTCGAGCTCCTACTACAGGAAATGGCTGCTTGGGCTGGAAGCCCTGCTGCTCGACAAGGGCTATATCTCCAAGGACGACGTCGCCGCCGGGCATTCCGTCGCGCCGGCGAAATCGCTCAAGCACGGCAAGTTCTGCGTCGCCGATGTCGAGCGCGTGATGGTGCGCGGCAAGTTCGGCCGCGCCGCGCCGGGACCTGCGAAATTCAAGGCCGGCGATCGGGTGCGGGCGAAGAACATCCACCCCGCTACGCACACGCGGTTGCCGCGCTACGTGCGTGGTCACGTCGGGGTGGTCGAGCGCGATCATGGCTGCCACGTGTTTCCCGATACGGTGGCCAACGACGCCGGCGAGCATCCGCAGTGGCTGTACACCGTCGTGTTCGACGGACGCGAGCTGTGGGGACCGGACTCCGATCCGACCATCAAGGTCTCGATCGACGCGTTCGAGCCGTATCTGGAGGCCGTGTGATGGATGCAGGTGCCGCCGCGCGCGCCACCAGCGCCATCTCCAGCATTCCCCGCGACCAGGACGGCCCGGTGTTCCGCGCACCGTGGGAGGCGCAGGCGTTCGCCATGGCCTTGACGCTGCATGACCGCGGCGTGTTCACCTGGTCCGAATGGGCCGCCGCACTCGCCGACCATATCAAGCGCGCGCAGGCTGCCGGCGATCCCGACACCGGCGAGACCTATTACCAGCACTGGCTCGCGACGCTCGAACATCTCGTCGCCGCCAAGGGCGTCACGACGCATGAGACACTGCACCGCTACCGCGACGCCTGGGACCACGCCGCCGACCGCACCCCGCACGGCCAGCCGATCGTGCTGACGGCGGGGGATTTCGAGTAGCCTCGAATGCCATGATTACCTACATGCGCATGCGCGGGTGATGTCATCGCGTGGTGGGTCGCCTTGAATCGCGAACTCATCCTCATCGTCGTCCCGGCGAAGGCCGGGACCCATAACCCCAAATGCAAATTGTTACGCGATGCTGGAACGACGAGTCCCACCCACAACGCCTGCCGCGGCGTATGGGTCCCGGCCTTCGCCGGGACGACGACGGGGAGAGAACCGCGCGCACGGATTCCAGAGACGGGAGTGCTGGAGCCGAGAAGCCGCAGCATACCGGATCGCCCGGTCGAGCCGGGCCTGGGACGATTTCTGGATAATAGAAGAATACCGCTGAGTTGCCCGACGTGTCAAGTTGCCGTGTCGAACGCCGGCAGCCGCCGACTCCTTTGCATGGGGTTGTTTTCGATATTTTGGCCGTGCGCCCCTGCGGGGCCATCAGTCCACGGTTACGGGCCACCCTGCGCGACGTACTCCCGCCAGCCCTTGGCCCGCAGGCTGCAGGCCGGGCATTCGCCGCAGCCATAGCCCCAATCGTGCTGCGCGCCGCGTTCGCCGAGATAGCAGGTGTGCGAGTGCTCGCGGATCAGGTCGACCAGCCCTGCTCCGCCGAGCTCGTGCGCGAGCCGCCAGGTCGCGGCCTTGTCGAGCCACATCAGCGGCGTGTGCAGCTCGAAATCCCTGGCCATGCCGAGATTGAGCGCGGACTGCAATGCCTTGATGGTCTCGTCGCGGCAATCCGGGTAGCCGGAATAGTCGGTCTCGCACATGCCGCCGATGATGTGGCGGATCCCCCGCCGATAGGCCAGCGCCCCAGCGAAGGTGAGGAACACGAGGTTGCGGCCGGGCACGAAGGTGTTCGGCAAGCCGTCCGCGCCCATTTCGATCGCGACGTCGCGGGTCAGCGCGGTGTCGGAAATCTCGGACAGCGTCGGGATATCAAGCGTGTGGCTGTCGCCGAGTTTCGCAGACCATTCCGGCCGGACCCGCCTGATCCCGGCCAGCAGCTGGTCCCGGCAATCGAGCTCGATCGCGTGGCGCTGGCCGTAGGTGAAGCCGAGCATCTCGACGCGGGCAAAGCGCGACAAGGCCCAGGCAAGGCACGTGGTGGAATCCTGGCCGCCGGAAAACAGCACCAGCGCGGTGTCGGAAGCATTCTGATCGGTCATGGAACGCGATTTAGCACCTGACGGCGCCGTGGCCAATCCGTGGACAGCGTCGCGATTCCGGCGTGTTTTACTGGGATCGGGAGGGGTGTTTTGGCATAAAGCCAATACCTCTTTGATGCCGGTGCCCCATGACCCCATCCCGCGACATTTCCCGCCTGATCGAGATCATGGCTGCGCTGCGCACGCCGGTGACCGGCTGCCCCTGGGACCTCGTGCAGAATTTCGAGACTATCGCGCCCTACACGATCGAGGAGGCCTATGAGGTTGCGGATGCGATCACGCGCGGCGATCTCGACGATTTGCGCGAGGAGCTCGGCGACCTGCTGTTGCAGGTGGTCTATCACGCCAGGATGGCCGAGGAGCAGAACGCGTTCGCGTTCGGCGATGTGGTCGAGGCGATCACCAGGAAGATGATCCGCCGTCATCCGCACGTCTTCGCCGACAAGGACGGCAATATCCAGCCGGCCGGCGTCAAGAGCGCCTGGGAACGGATCAAGGCCGAGGAGAAGGCCGAGCGCGCCGCGCGGCGGCCGCCCGAAGAGACTGCGCACAAATCGCTGCTGGCGAGCGTGAAGGCGGGCCTGCCTGCCCTGACGCGCGCGATGGAGCTGCAGCGCAAGGCGTCCACCGTCGGCTTCGACTGGAACGACCCGCGCGCGGTGCTCGCCAAGATCCGCGAGGAGGCCGACGAGATCGAGGCCGCGCTCGACCGCAACGACAAGGCGGAGATCGCGGAGGAAACCGGCGACCTGATGTTCGCGCTGGTCAACCTCGCCCGTCACGTCGACGCCGATCCGGAAGCGGCGCTGCGTGCGACCAACGCCAAGTTCGAGCGGCGCTTTGCCTATATCGAGAAGGCGCTGGCGGCGAAGGGGCGTTCGCTCGATGGTGCGTCGCTGGAGGAGATGGACGCGTTGTGGAATGAAGCCAAAACCGCCGTCGTCCCGGCGAACGCCGGGACCCATACCGCGTGATCTAACGGATAGTCGACGGTATCAATCCCACGCATCGCCAGAGATTCAGCGAGGCGAGCAAGATGCAGAACTTCCGCTGCACTCAACAACGATGGCCGGTGGTCATGGGTCCCTGCTTTCGCAGGGACGACACCGAGGTTGAGGGCGCAGGCTCAGCCTACAACAGCGTCCCGCGCAGGATCACCGCGGCGACGCCGAAATAGATCACGAGACCGGTGACGTCGACCAGTGTCGCGACGAACGGCGCGGAGGCGCTGGCCGGGTCGAAGCCGATGCGCTTGAGGATGAAGGGCAGCATCGAGCCGCACAGCGATCCGAACGTGACGATGCCGATCAGCGCGGTGCCGACGGTCGCAGCGACGAGCACCCAGTGCGGGCCGTAGTCGAACAGGCCGAGCGTCTGCCACAGCGTGATCCTGATGACGCCGATCAGGCCGAGAATGGCGCCGAGCACGATGCCGGTCGGCACCTCGCGCACGGCGACACGCCACCAGTCGCGCAGCCGCACCTCGTGCAGCGCCAGCGAGCGGATCAACAGCGAGGTTGCCTGCGAGCCGGAATTGCCGCCCGAGCTCATGATCAACGGGATGAAGAGCGTCAGGACGATCGCCCTCTCGAGCTCGCTCTGGTACGACTGCATTGCGGTCGCGGTCAGCATTTCCGACAGGAACAGTGCGCACAGCCAGCCGGCGCGTTTCTTGATCATCTCGCCGAAACTGATCCGCAAATACGGCTCGTCGATCGCTTCCATGCCGCCGAACTTCTGGGCGTCCTCGGTCGATTCCTCGACGATGGCGTCGATGACGTCGTCGACCGTGACGATGCCGAGGATATGGCCGGGGCCGTCGACGACGGCGACGGCGAGCAGGTCGTAGCGCGAGATCAGCCGCGCCGCCTCCATGCGGTCGGCCTCCGGCGAGATCATCAGCGGCTTCCGCGCCGGCGCCGCGGTCAGCACATTGGCGTGCGGATCGCCCGAGATCAGGCGGCGCAGCGGCACGGCCTGGATCAGCGTCTTCTTGACCGGGTCGATCACGAAGATCGAGTAGACGGTCTCGCGGGTGCGCTCGACCATCCGGATGTGATGCAGGACCTCGGCGATGGTCCAGCTCGAGGGCACGCTGACGAACTCGGTCGTCATGATGCTGCCGGCGCTGCGCTCGGGATAGGCCAACAGCCCCGAGATGACGTTGCGGGTCTCCGGATTGAGCCCGTTCAGCAGCGTGGTGCGCAGCGGCTCGACCAGCTCCTTGAAGATATCGGCGGCACGGTCGTCGGAGACGCCCGACAGCAGCGAGACCGCGGTATCTTTCGGCAGCTCGGCCAGGATCTCGCAGGTGTTGTCGAGTCCGGGCAGGTCAAGCACCTCGATCGCCTTCTCGGCCGGCAGCGATCGCAGCAGCTTCGCGGCATCCGCGGGCTCCCGGGCATTGAGCGCCTCGACGATTTCGGGCGCCCGCTCCTGGGCAAGATCACCGCTCTGGCCGGCGAGCGTCTCTTTCGTGATGGTTTCGCTGGTGTCCTGCATCGATCCGCCTCGGCTTCGCGTTCTGCAGCGCAATGAACCAAGGCGGCGCGGATTTCAAACAGAAAGTGCGACGCCGCGTCGCAGGCGCATCGGCGCCCTGCAACGTCACGGCATCGTCATATTTCGGAAGATTGCAGGGCCCGTATTCGAGGGCTTACGCCTCGTAGGGGACAGCGGCGAACCGGCTCATCACGATGTCGCGCTTGGTCTCGTCGACGCGCACCGTCATGTCGAAGCGCTCGCCATGCAGCTCCTTGTTCAGAACCTCGGCATTGCGGTGCAGCCAGCTGATGCCGGCGCCATCGGAGGCGTCGATCGAAAGATTGAGCGTCGAGCGCTTGGCCGCGAGGCGATCCTCGATCGCGGCGAGCAGCGCATCGATCCCCTCGCCTGTTGCGGCCGAAACCAGGAAGCATGGCCGCTCCGGCGGACGGCGCGCGGCGATATTGCGCAAATTGTCCCGCTCCTCGGGATCGAAGCGGTCGATCTTGTTCCAGACCTCGATGATGCGCTGGCCACCGTCGGCATCGGGATCGATGCCGAGCTGGCGCAACACCGCCTCGACGTCGCGCTCCTGCGCCTCCGCGTCCTCATGGGAGATGTCGCGGACATGCAGGATGATGTCGGCTTCCAGCACCTCTTCCAGCGTGGCGCGGAACGCGGCCACCAGCTGGGTCGGCAAATTGGAGATGAAGCCGACCGTGTCCGACAGCATCGCCTTGCCGCCATGCGGCAGGTTGAGCGCGCGCAGGGTCGGGTCGAGCGTCGCAAACAGCATGTCCGCGGCCTGCACATCGGCGCGGGTCAGGCGGTTGAACAGCGTCGATTTGCCGGCATTGGTGTAGCCGACCAGCGCCACCACGCGATACGGCACGCGCTGGCGGCCGGCCCGATGCAGCCGCCGCGTCGCCTGCACCTTCTTCAACTCGCCTTCGAGCTTGGTGATGCGCTCGCTGATCAGGCGGCGGTCGGCCTCGATCTGGGTTTCGCCGGGGCCGCCCATGAAGCCGAAGCCGCCACGCTGGCGCTCGAGATGGGTCCAGGACCGCACCAGACGGCTGCGCTGATAGTTGAGATGGGCGAGCTCGACCTGCAGCGCGCCTTCCTTGGTCTTGGCGCGGCGGCCGAAGATTTCCAGGATCAGGCCGGTGCGGTCGAGCACCTTGGTGCTCCAGGCCTTCTCGAGATTGCGCTGCTGGATCGGCGACAGCGCGCAATCCATCACCACGAGCTCGACCTGGTTGCTGGCGACGAGGCCGTTGATCTCCTCGACCTTGCCCTTGCCGAGGTAGGTTGCGGGCCGGATCTGGCTGATCGGCGCGATCACGGAGTCCACCACCGTGAGGTCGATCGCACCAGCGAGGCCGGCGGCTTCCTCGATCCGCGCTTCATAGTCGCGGACAGACGAATCTGTTTGCGCATCGCCGTCGCCACGGCGCGTGCGCAGGTACGGGCCGATGACGATCACCCGCCCGGTGCTGCCGTCCCCCGCCGACCGGGCACGGTCGGCGCCCCCTTCACGATTGAAGGGTTCCAATCAGTTCACTCTCAAGCCGGTGCGTCCTCACCACCTTCGAACAACTGAATCGGAGCTCCGGGCATGATGGTCGAGATCGCGTGCTTGTAGACCAGCTGCGAGTGACCATCGCGCCGCAGCAGCAAGCAGAAATTGTCGAACCATGTGACAATGCCCTGCAGCTTTACTCCGTTGACCAGAAATATCGTCAGTGGCGTCTTGGTTTTACGAACGTGATTAAGGAAGGTGTCTTGTAGATTTTGTGCGCGGTCTGCCGCCATTGTTTTTGTCCCGCAAGCTTGTGCTTCTTTTTATTGAACCGGTTGTTGCTCTCTGACGGAGCCTCCTCCGGCTGCCCACCTGCCACGAGATCCCCCTCCGGCAGGCATAGCGGTAGGATTAGAGGCTACGCGCGGTTTTTAGGCAAGCCAGTTCGCGGTGCAGTCGGTAGGAACACGGTGGCAATTCTAAGAAAGTGCGGGGAAAGAGACGAATATTCTCGTGGAGCGTGGATAAATCCCCGGTTGTACCGGCCCCGCCCTCGCCCCGCCGATCGATCCAAACCGCCCCGAGAGCCGCCTGTCGGCTCCCCGGCGGGTGACCGCCGGGGCTTCGCTTCGAGCCGCCAGCGGACTGCCGGCCTGCCGCGCCGGGGTCAGCCGACCCCGAGCGCCTTCAGCTTGCGATGCAGCGCCGAGCGCTCCATGCCGACGAACTCCGCGGTGCGCGAGATATTGCCGGAGAAGCGGCTGATCTGGGCGATCAGATAGTCGCGCTCGAACACCTCGCGCGCCTCGCGCAACGGCAGGCCCATGATGTGCTCGCCATTGTTGGAGGTCGGCATCGCCGGCACCATCGAGCCGACGTCCTGCGGCAGCATGTCGGCGGTGATGATCGCCTCCGGACCGCCGCCGGCCAGGATCATCACGCGCTCGACATTGTTGCGGAGCTGGCGGACGTTGCCCGGCCAGACGTGCGACTGCAGGACCGCCATCGCGTCCTGCCCGATCTGCCGCTTCGGCAGGCCGGTGGCGGCCGAGATCTGGTCCATGAAATAGTCGATCAGCTCGGGGATGTCCTCGCGTCGCTCCGACAGCGGCGGCACCCGGATCGGCACCACCGAGAGGCGATGATAGAGGTCCTCGCGGAAGCGGCCTGCGGCGATCTCCTCCTCGAGATTGCGCGCGGTCGAGGAGATGATGCGGACGTCGACATGGACTTTGCCGGTGCCGCCCTGGCGCTGGAAGGTCTGATCGACCAGTACACGCAGAATCTTGTTCTGGGTCTCGCGCGGCATGTCCGCGATCTCGTCGATGAACAGCGTGCCGCCATGCGCCTCCTCGAGCGCGCCGGCCTTGCGCTGCTGCTCGCCGTTCGATCCCTCGATGCCGAACAGCTCGATCTCCATGCGCTCCGGCGTGATCGCGGCCGCATTGATCACCACGAACGGCCCCTCGGCGCGCCCGGAGGCATGGTGCAGCGTGCGCGCGGCAAGCTCCTTGCCGGCGCCGGAAGGACCGACGATCAGGATGCGGCTGTTGGCCTTGGCGGCGCGGTCGATGGTCTGGCGCAGCTGGTTCATGCAGGCCGAACGGCCGGTCAGGACGCTCGCCGCCGGAGCCAGCTGCTTGAGCTCCTTCACCTCGCGCTTGAGCCGCGAGGTTTCCAGCGCCCGGGTCGCGACCAGGATCAGCCGGTCCGACTTGAACGGCTTCTCGATGAAGTCGTAGGCACCGCGCTTGATCGCGGCGACCGCGGTCTCGATGTTGCCGTGGCCCGAGATCATCACGACGGGCAGATCGGCATTGTCCTTCTTGATCTGCTCGAGCAGCTGCAGGCCGTCGAGCTTGGAGCCCTGCAGCCAGATGTCGAGGAAGACCAGATTGGGCCGGCGATTGGCGATCTCGGCGAGCGCCGAGTCGCTGTCGCGCGCGGTGCGCGTGGAAAAGCCCTCATCGTCCAGAATACCCGCAACGAGGTCGCGAATGTCAGCTTCGTCGTCGACAATCAGAATGTCACTTGCCATGGGTTACACCTGCCTTGTCAGTCGCTCGTCGCGGCTTTGAATTTTGGCTTTTGCGCATTTGGCTCTTGATTGTTTGGCCCCTGATCAGCGGGATCTCGGATAGGTTCTTGGATTGGTTCTTGGGTCGGTTCTTGGATTTTTGGTTCATTGTTGGTCGCTTGCGCCGGGCCGTTGGTCGGCTCCTCCGGCGGATTTTTTTCACTTTCCGGTTCGGCCTTGTCCGGTTTGACGTCCGGTTTTTGGTCCTTGCTTTCGGGCTTGTTCTCCGGCTTGGCCGCGTGTCCCGTGACGGCAAAGCGCAGCCGCATCCAGGCACCGCGCTGGCCGTCGCGGAAATCGGAGGCATCCTTGAGCTCGATGCGGCCGCCATGGTCCTCCAGAACGCGGCCGACGATCGCCAGGCCGAGGCCGGTGCCCTTCGCCCGGGTCGTGACATAGGGCTCGAGCAGGCGCGCGCGGGCGACCTTGGGCAGGCCGATGCCGTTGTCGACCACGTCGATCAGGATGTCGTCGTTCTCGCGCTGCGCCACGACGTCGATGCGGCCCTTGCCGAGTTCCTCGCGCGGCACCTGCTCGATCGCCTCGGTGGCGTTCTTGATGATGTTGGTCAGCGCCTGCGAGATCAGCCGGCGGTCGAACTGCGCGGGCAGCGGCGACTGCTTGATGTCGGCCTCGATGTCGAGATCGGGATGCGCGACCTTCATCAGGAACACCGCCTGGCGCACCACGTCGGCGACGTCCTCCCCTTCCATCACCGGCTTCGGCATCCGCGCAAAGCGCGAGAACTCGTCGACCATCCGCCTGATGTCGTCGACCTGGCGCACGATGGTATCGGTGCACTGCTCGAAGATCGACTTGTCCTTCTCCTCGGTGATGGTCTTGCCGAACTTGCGGCGGATGCGCTCGGCGGAGAGCTGGATCGGGGTCAGCGGGTTCTTGATCTCGTGGGCGATGCGGCGGGCGACGTCGCCCCAGGCCGAGGTGCGCTGCGCCGACACCAGCTCGGTGATGTCGTCGAGTGTGATGATGTAGCTGTCGCGCGACTGGCTGGTCTGCTCGGCCGAGACGCGGACCGACAGATTGCGCTCATGGCCGTCGCGCAGGATCGTGACCTGCCCCTGCACCAGGCGCTGCGTTCCCTCGCGCGCGGTTTTCATCATCTCGTCGAGCTCGGGCAGCACGTCCGAGAGCGGATGGCCGAGCGTCTCCGATTCGGCGTGCCCGATCAGCTTCTCCGCCGAGCGGTTGAGGACGCCGATGGTGCCTGAGGCGTCGACCCCGATGATGCCGGCAGAGGCCGACGACAGCACCGCTTCGATGAAGCGGCGGCGGCTGTCGATGGTCTCGCTGGCGTCGACCAGCTCGTTGCGCTGGGTGCGCAGCTCCTGGGTCATCTTGTTGAAGATTTCGCCGAGCAGCGCGAGGTCGCTTTCCGACTTGTTGACCGGCACCTGGACATTGAGATTGCCGGTCGAGACCTCGCTCGCCGCGCCCATCAGCTGGCGGATCGGCGACACCAGCCCGTTGGCGAAGTTCAGCCCGATCAGCACCGAGGCCATCAGGATGGTCAGCGCGATCACCGCGAACATCAGCGCGAACGCGACCTGGATGCCGAGCCTGCGGGTCTCGAGCTGGGCATATTCGGCCGCGCTGGTCTGGGTCTGCTTGAGCTGGGCAACCACCGCCGGATCGAGCAGCCGCGCCACATACAGGAACATGTCGTCATAGGCCCGCAGGCGGACCACGGAGGCGACGTAGTTTTCCGGAAAGACCGAGATCTTCGGCTCGGTCTCGTTGATGTCCTTCAGGATGTCGGGCGGCGGCGCCTCGTAGTTCAGGCGAACGCCGGTCTCGGCGCTGGCGACGATCTTGCCGTCCTTGTCCATCAGCACCGCGACCGGAAGATTGCGCGACTCGGCGCCGGCCGTCATCAGCTGCAGGAACGTCATGCGATCCTGGTCGTAGAGCGGCCGGGCATGGGCGAGGTCATTGGCCATCGCCAGCGTGTCGCCGTTGATGAGCTGGGCGTGCTCCTGCATGTAGGCACTGGCGATGGTCAGCGAATTCTGGATCACCTGCTTGGTGGGACCCGAGAACAGCCGGTCGAGGCCGCGCTCGATGGTGACGTTGGCGACGATCGACACCAGCACGGCGGGCAGCACCGCGATCACCGAGAACAGGCCGACAATCTGCACATGCAGCCGCGCCGCGGCCCGGCCGCGCCGCCTCGCCTGCACCATCTGCCAGACTTCCCGGACGATGATGCCGACCAGCAGCAGGATGGTGCCGGCATTGATCATCAGGAAGGAGCGGACCACCTCGGACGTGGGCTCGATCGGGGTCAGCCCGGTCAGCACCACGAAGGTCAGGAAGGCGGACAGCAGCGCGATGGCCACGGCAAACGGCGCCAGCCAGCGCCGCAGCGGGAAGCCCCGCGCCTCTGCATTGGGCTCGGCCGACGGGGCGCGTAATGTTGAAGCGGTGGTCTCTGCGCTGGTCATACCGGCAATTGAGCTGAGAGCGATCGCCCGCGGGAATTGCGAACTGATGCAATCATATCACAATGTTGCCGAATTGCGACATTTCCGCGGCGCAAACCCCTGGTGCGGCGCCGTGTCCCCAAAACCATTTGTGACTACTCAATAACGGTAGCGAGCTTGAAGCGAGGCTCGCGCCCCGCCCTGGCAGCCCTAGCCGCCACTCCGGTAGACCTGGATGTCGAGGTCGCGGATCTTCTTGCGCAGCGTATTGCGGTTCAACCCGAGCAGGTCGGCGGCCCGGATCTGGTTGCCGCGAGTCGCCGCCAGCGCGGCGGTCAGCAGCGGGATCTCGATCTCCTTGAGGATACGGTGGTAGAGGCCCGGCGGCGGCACGCCGTTCGGGAAGCCGGAGAAGTGCGAGGACAGATAGGCCTCGACCGCGCCGCCGAGATTGTCGACGCCGACGGTCGCCGTGCTGCCCGAGGTGACCGCCGGCGGCGCCAGCTCGCCGTCGATGACGGAAGACGTGATGACGTCCTGCGGATAGAGGGCGGCGAGCCGCCGCGCGAGGTTTTCCAGCTCGCGGACGTTGCCCGGCCAGCGGTGCTGCTTGAGCCGCTCGAGCGCCTGGGCGTCGAGCTTCTTCGGCGGCAGGCCGTCCTTCTCGGCGAGCGAGAAGAAGTGTCTGATCAGGTCGGGCAGATCCTCGATGCGCTCGCGCAGCGGCGGCAGCCGCAGCGGCACCACGTTGAGGCGGAAGAACAGGTCCTCGCGGAACAGGCCCTGCTGGATCAGGATGCGCAGGTCCTTGTTGGAGGCGGCGACGATGCGGACGTCGGTCTTGATCGGGGTGCGGCCGCCGACCGTGGTGTACTCGCCCTGCTGCAGCACGCGGAGCAGCCGGGTCTGCGCCTCCATCGGCATGTCGCCGATCTCGTCGAGGAACAGCGTGCCGCCCTCGGCCTGCTCGAAGCGGCCGGAGGCGCGGGTGTTGGCGCCGGTGAAGGCGCCGCGCTCATGGCCGAACAGCTCCGATTCGATCAGGTCGCGCGGGATCGCCGCCATGTTGACCGCGACGAACGGGCCGTTGCGGCGCCGTCCGTAGTCGTGCAGCGCGCGCGCGACCAGCTCCTTGCCGGTGCCCGATTCGCCCGAGATCATCACGGTAAGGTCGGTCTGCATCAGCCGCGCCAGCACGCGGTAGATTTCCTGCATCGCCGGCGAACGGCCGACCAGCGGGATCGAGTCGAACTCGCCGTCATCGGCGGGACTGGAGACCCGCTCCTTCGGCTCGGCCAGCGCGCGGCCGACGATGGTGATCAGCTCCTTCAGGTCGAACGGCTTCGGCAGATATTCGTAGGCGCCGCGCTCGGAGGCCCGGATCGCGGTCATGAAGGTGTTCTGCGCGCTCATCACGATGACCGGCAAATTCGGCCGCATCTTCTTGATCCGCGGCAAGAGATCGAATGCGTTCTCGTCGGGCATCACCACGTCGGTGATGACAAGATCGCCCTCGCCTTGGCTGACCCAGCGCCACAGAGTGGCGGCGTTGCCGGTCAGGCGCACCTCATAGCCGGCGCGCGACAGCGCCTGGTTCAGGACGGTCCGGATGGCGGTGTCGTCGTCAGCGACAAGTATGCTACCTGCAGGCATTGGTGTTCCTCATCGTGCATCCTGAGAGGCAGGCGAGGACGTACCCGGAACGTCATCGCGGTTGCTTTGGTCGAGTTGCTTGGCGGCGCTGTACATCGGCATCAGCACGCGGAAAGTGGTTTTGCGCGGCTGCGACTCGCATTCGATGATGCCGCCGTGATCGCCGACGATCTTGGCGACCAGCGCGAGGCCGAGCCCGCTGCCGGTCTGCTTGGTGGTGACGAAGGGATCGAACAGGTTCGGCAGCAGGTCTTCCGGCACGCCAGAGCCGTTGTCCTTGACGCAGAATTCCAGCGGCAGCGAGACCCGCGATTTCTTGCCGGGCACCGACAGCCGCACGCCTGGCCGGAACGCAGTGGTGAGTTGGATCTCGGCATCGGTGCCGAGATCGGCCACCGCTTCGGCCGCGTTCTTCACGAGGTTGAGGAACACCTGGATCAGCTGGTCCTGGTTGGCCAGCACCGGCGGCAACGACGGATCGTAGTCCTCGATGAAGCGGACATTGCGGGCAAAGCCGGACTGCGCCAGGCGCTTCACATGATCGAGCACGGAATGGATGTTGACCGGACCGCGCGCCACCGGGCGGTCGTCGCCGAACACCTCCATGCGGTCGACCAGCGTCACGATGCGGTCCGCCTCGTCGCAGATCAGTCGTGTCAGCAGCCGGTCCTCGGAGGACGCCTGCTGCTCCAAAAGCTGCGCCGCGCCGCGGATGCCCGACAGCGGGTTCTTGATCTCGTGGGCGAGCATCGCCGCCAGCGCGATCACCGAGCGCGCCGCGCTGCGATGGGTGAGCTGGCGATCCATCTTGTCGGCGATGGTACGCTCCTGCAGCATCACCACGATATGCCCGGGCCGCTCGGTCAGCGGCGCGACGTGCAGATCGACCTGGCGATCGCCGCCGATCCGCGGCGTGCCGAGATCGACCTTGTATTCGTTGACCGGCGAGCCGCTCGTCCGCACCTGCTCGATCAGCGCCAGCAGCGGGCTGCCGAACGGCACCAGTTCCTTCAGCGACTGCCGGCGCAGGAACTGGGTCGATATCTCGAAGAATGATTCGGCTGCGATATTGGCGTCGACGATCCGCCCGTCGGGTGCGACCAGCAGCACCGGATTGGGCAGCGCATTGAGGATGGCCTCCCCGTCAGTCGGCACCGGCCGGCGGAATTCCATGGCTGACGTCATGCGGCAGCACTCCAGGCAAAATCGTCGTAGGCGTCGGCGAGCGAGCGATGCACGCTGGACGGCTCTTCCGCGGTCAGGATCGCCTGCCGCCAGGTCTTCAAGGTCGCGGCCGGCGCGCAGCTATAGGCCGCAGCAGCCTCCAGCGCCCAGCCCAGATGCTTGCGTGCATGCTTGAGCCCGATGCGCAGGCCATAGTGGCTGCAAACCTCGTCATAGAGCGCGCGAACGTGCTTGAGCTGCTCGGCGAGCGACGGCGCGGCCTCGGCGATCCCGGTCTCGAGGCGACGGCCGATCTGTCCCGGCAGCCAGGGCTGCCCCTGCGCGCCGCGGCCGATCATGACGGCGTCGGCGCCCGACATCTCGAGCGCACTGACAGCCTTGTCGAACGAGGTGATATCGCCGTTGACCACGACCGGGACGGTGACGGCGTCCTTGACCGCGCGCACCGCGTTCCAGTTCGCCTCGCCCTTGTAGAACTGGCAGCGGGTCCGGCCATGCACGGTGATCATCTGCACGCCGGCGGCCTCGGCGCGGCGCGCCAGTTCCGGTGCATTGAGCGAGCGGTCATCCCAGCCGAGCCGCATCTTCAGCGTGACCGGCACCCTGACCGCCGACAGCGTCGCCTCGATCAGCGTGACCGCGTGGTCGAGGTCGCGCATCAGGGCCGAGCCGGACTGGCCCCCGGTCACGTGGCGTGCCGGACAGCCCATGTTGATGTCGATGACGTCGGCGCCGGCGCCTTCGGCGATCCGTGCGCCCTCCGCCATCCAGTGGGTCTCGCAGCCCGCGAGCTGGACCACATGCGGTCCGACCCCGGCTGCCTCGCAACGCAGCTTCGACATCGGCTTGCCGTTCACCAGATCGTTGCTGGCGGTCATCTCGGAGACCACCAGGCCGGCGCCCAAAGTGGCAGCGAGTCGCCGGAAGGGCGCATCGGTAATGCCGGACATGGGCGCGAGGAGAACCCGGTTGGCGACAGCAATATCGCCGATCTTCAATGGGTTACGAGGAGTACTTTGCACGCCGGTCACAGCCGTCTCGTCGTTCTGTCAGCCACGCCATTGCAGCTGACGTCGCCTATTCTGCGCACAATTCTTGTGCAGTCAAGGCTCATGCCTACGGTTTAGACATTCCTATCATCAGTGCAGGTGCACTGCAACAAAATCTGCTTTTCCCACAGTCATCGGCAAACGCTCTGTTTTTGCGCAGCGGTCATGCTAAGGGCTGTGCGCGGCGATCCTCGTCGTCCCCCTCATCCCCGATTCGTCTGTCACTGGTTCAAAATGCCGAAGCCTGAGCGTACCGCAGCCATCCTTGTCGCAGCCGGCCGTGGACTGCGCGCCGGCGCAGGCGGGCCGAAGCAATACCGGACGATCGGCGGACAGACGGTGATCTACCGCGCCATGGAGGCGTTCTCCGGACATCCGGACGTGTTTGCGGTGCAGCCTGTGGTCAATCCTGACGACACCGCGCTGTTCGATGAAGCAGTCGCAGGCCTCCGCCATCGGCCGCCGACGCCGGGCGGCGCGACCCGGCAGGCCTCGGTCCATGCCGGGCTCGAGGCGCTCGCAAGCGAAAAGCCGGATATCGTGCTGATCCACGATGCCGCGCGCCCCTTCGTCACTGCAGCCGTGATCTCGCGCGCGATCGCCGCAGCCGGCCGGACCGGCGCTGCGATCCCCGTGATTCCCGTCACCGACACCATCAAGCTCACCGGCGATGCCGGCGACGTCGAGGCGACGCCGGAGCGCGCGCGCCTGCGGATCGCGCAGACGCCACAGGCTTTTCGTTTCGACGTAATATTGGAGGCGCATCGTCGCGCAGCGCGCGATGGCCGCTCCGATTTCACCGACGATGCGGCGCTTGCCGAGTGGGCGGGATTGACGGTTGCGACGTTTGAAGGTGATGCTGCCAACATGAAACTCACCACACCCGAGGACTTCGTGCGCGAGGAAGCGCGGCTCGCAAGCCAGCTCGGCGACATCAGAACCGGCACCGGCTACGACGTGCATGCCTTTGGCGACGGTGACCATGTCATGATCTGCGGCGTGCGCGTGCCGCACACGAAGGGATTCCTGGCCCATTCCGACGGCGATGTCGGGCTGCATGCGCTGGTCGACGCGATCCTCGGCGCGCTGGCCGACGGCGATATCGGCTCGCATTTCCCGCCGAGCGAGGCCAAGTGGAAAGGCGCCTCCTCCGACCAGTTCCTGAAATACGCGGTCGAGCGCGTCACCGCGCGTGGCGGACGGATTGCCAATCTCGAGGTGACGCTGATCTGCGAGCGGCCGAAGATCGGGCCGTTGCGCGACACCATGCGGGCGAAGATCGCGGAGATCTCCGGCGTCCACGTCTCGCGCGTGGCGGTCAAGGCCACCACCAGCGAGCGGCTCGGCTTCACCGGCCGCGAGGAAGGCATCGCGGCAACCGCGAGCGCCACGGTCCGTCTCCCTTGGGACGATAAAGGCTGGGACGATAAAGGCCGGAGTGCCTGACATGGGCGGCAGCGACGCTCGTGCCCTCTCCCGCTCGCTGCTCGACCTGTGCCGGATGCGCAAGCTGACCATCGCGACCGCCGAATCCTGCACCGGCGGCCTGGTCGCGGGTGCGCTCACCGACATCCCCGGCTCTTCCGACGTGATCGACCGCGGCTTCGTGACCTATTCGAACGAGGCCAAGCGGGTCATGCTCGGCGTCAAGGCGGCCACGCTCGAAACGTTCGGCGCGGTGAGCAAGGAAACCGCGACTGCGATGGCGATCGGCGCGCTGGAAAAGGCCGGCGTCGACCTTGCGGTCTCGATCACCGGCATCGCGGGCCCGGGCGGTGCGACACCGGGCAAGCCGGTCGGCCTAGTGCATTTCGCCGTCGCCGCGCGCGACGGCCGCATCATTCATCGTGAGCAGCGATTTGGCGCGATCGGCCGCAGCACGGTGCGGCAGCGCTCCGTGGTCGAAGCATTGCGCATGCTGATGGAGCTTGCGCGCCCGCCGCAGGCCGCCAAGCCGCGTCGCGAGGCGGCCAGCCGGTTGCGGCCAAGGGTGGCCCGGTCGCCGCGGAGCCACGCTGCGAAACGCCGCCGGCCGCCGCGCGGATAGGCCCAACGCAAAGTCAAGTCGCGCCACGGCCCACCTTACACGGGCTTGTGTCAACTGCGGCCCGGTGACGCTTACCTGAAATGGAACTTTGACGCGGCTTCGCCGCTTTATGTTGTTCCAACTCTGCTGTTTCGATTGTTCGTCCAACAGCAAAATCCCACAACAAGGAGAAAATGATGAAGTTGGGAACTTTTGTCGTGGCCGCCATCAGCGCTGGCGCCATGACGCTGTCGACTGTTGTGCCTTCGTCCGCCGCACCACTCGCTCCCGCGCAATTGCAGGATCAGCCTACCTCCGTCGAGCATGTGCAGTATCGTCACTGGCACGGTGGTCCGCGTTACGGCTATCGCGGCGGATACGGCTACCGCGGTGGTTACTATCGCGATGGCGGCAGTAACGGCGCGGCGATCATCGGCGGGCTGGCGGCCGGCGCGATCATCGGCGGCGCGATCGCGGCGAGCCAGGCCAAGGCCAACAACGACGCCTATTGCTCCCAGCGTTTCCGTACCTACGACCCCGCTTCGGGCACCTACATCGCATCCGGCGGCGTGCGGCGATCCTGCCCGTAAGTCGGCGAACGCTCTCCCGCACCATCCGTCGTGCCCGGCCTCGTGCCGGGCATTTGCGTTCCAGAGATGTAGACGAGACGGCTTCGCTACGTCGACAGCTGCGGCTTGCCGTAGACCTGATCCGCGCGCTTCTCGAACGCCGCGGCAAAGCGTGAGAATGCGGCGTCGAACATCGAGCCCATCAGCATCGCCAGCATCCGGCTCTTGAATTCGTAGTTCAGGAAGAAGCCGACATCGCATTCGGTTTCCGACTTCGGCTCAAAACTCCAGCGGTTCTCCAGATTGCTGAACGGGCCGCGCAGATATTCGACCAGGATATTCAGATTGGCCCGGTCGAGCGTCACCTTGCTGGTGAAGGTTTCCCGCACCAGCTTGAAGGACACCGTCATGTCCGCCACCACGACCTCGGTGCCGTCGTCCTTGGGCGTGCGCTGGCGGATCTTGAGCGACTGGCATAGCGGCACGAATTCGGGATAGCGCTCGACGTCGGCGACCAGATCGAACATTTGAGGTGCGGTGTGCCGGACCCGCCGCTTGCTTGAGAATCGTGGCATCAGTGGATACTCGCACGGTTTTGCCCGAGTGCGAGGCGCTTCAGATAATCATCCGCCTGCGCCCGATCGGTGAAACAGACCAGCGATTGATCGGGCCGCAAGCCGGCAAAATACTCGATCAGCTTCGGCCGCTGCTGCCGGCGATAGATCCAGACGTAGCGGAAGAATTCGAGATCGATCTTCTCAGGGCAGCCTTCCGCCATCTCCGGGCGGACCTCGCCATAGCTCCCGGCTATCCGCCTGAAGATACCGAGCATACAGGTCGACCGCGGCAGGTCGAACCAGATGATCGTGTCGGAGAGCTCCCGGCGCAATTCCCCTGCACCATGCCTCATGTAGTTCCCATCCATGATCCAGCGCGGCTCCTGGGCTGCTTCGGTCACGCGGCGCTCGAATTCGTCCCTGCCCGACTCGACCCAGCCCGGCTTCCAGAACAGCGCATCGATCGACACGGTCGGAATCCCTGTCATGGCGGACAGCCGCCGCGCAAAGGTCGACTTGCCGGATCCCGACGATCCCATCACCAGAACGCGCTGCATTGGTCCAGTCCAAGATTCGGCCAAGGTTCGGTCAAGGCCCGATCAAGCAACGGCGCGTGACGGCGCCGGCCTACCGCCGTTTGCAAAAATCTAGCGGCCGCGGGCCGTGCGCGCCGCCTGCAGTTTGGCGAAATCCTCGCCGGCGTGATGCGACGAGCGCGTCAACGGGCTCGCCGACACCATCAAAAAGCCCTTGGTATAGGCGACGCGCTCGTAGCCTGCGAACTCGTCCGGCGTCACGTAGCGCATCACGGCGTGATGCTTGCGGGTCGGCTGCAAATACTGGCCGATGGTCAGGAAATCGACGTCGGCCGAGCGCAGATCGTCCATCACCTGCAGCACCTCGTGCCGCTCCTCGCCGAGTCCGACCATGATGCCTGATTTGGTGAAGATGGTCGGATCCATCTCCTTGACCCGCTGCAGCAGCCGGATGGAATGGAAATAACGGGCGCCGGGACGGACCGTCAGATAGCGCGACGGCACGGTTTCCAGATTGTGGTTGAAGACGTCGGGCTTGGCCACGACCACGCGCTCCAGCGCGCCGTCCTTGCGCAGGAAGTCCGGTGTCAGGATCTCGATCGTGGTGCTCGGGCAGCGCGCGCGGATGGCGCGGATGGTCTCGGCAAAATGCTCGGCACCGCCGTCGGCGAGATCGTCGCGGTCGACCGAGGTGACCACGACATGACTGAGCCCGAGCTTGGCGGTGGCCTCCGCGACGTATTCCGGCTCGCTCGCCTCGAGCGCGCCGGGCATGCCGGTCTTGACGTTGCAGAACGCGCAGGCGCGCGTGCAGGTGTCGCCCATGATCATGAAGGTGGCGTGCTTCTTGTCCCAGCACTCACCGATATTGGGGCAGCCCGCCTCCTCGCACACCGTGACGAGGCCATTCTCCTTCACGATCCGGCGCGTATCTGCATAGCCGCGCGTATTCGGCGCACGAACCCGGATCCAGTCCGGCTTCGGCGGCGACACGGCATCCGGCCGGTTCACCTTTTCGGGGTGCCGTGGGCGGAGCTGAGTGGTGGAGATGGTGTCGACGATGGTGACCATGGATGCCTGCAAGTCGCGGGAGCATGATCCAAGCAGATCATGCTCCGAACCAAGGGCTTAGCTAATCGGTGTTGACGCGGCTCGCAACCCGCCCCGCGACCCTAGCAGACCTGCCCATATATTGGCAGTCTTGCGGTCCGTTCCATGCCGATTCCCACCTCAAAATGGCTCAAAAACCCCGATCCATCCGCGCGACCGCGCCGCGCCTCGGCAAGGCGCTGAAACGCTCCTTCTTCGATCGCAGCGTCCACGAGGTCGCCCCCGACCTGATCGGCGCGACCTTCCTGGTCGGCGGCGCCGGCGGCATCATCACCGAGGTCGAGGCCTATCATCACACCGACCCGGCGGCGCATTCCTACCGCGGGCCGACCCCGCGCAACCAGGTGATGTTCGGCCCGCCGGGCTTCTCCTACGTCTACCGCTCCTACGGCATCCATTGGTGCGTCAACTTCGTCTGCGAGGAAGCGGGCTCGGCCAGCGCCGTGCTGATCCGCGCGATCGAGCCGACCCATGGGCTCGCGGCGATGCGCAGGCGGCGCGGGCTGGAAGACGAGCGCGCGCTGTGCTCGGGGCCCGGCAAGCTCTGCGAGGCGCTCGGCATCACCATCGCGCACAGCGAATTGCCGCTCGACCGCGCCCCGATCGCGCTCCATGCGCGGATCGAAGCACCCGAAATCATCACCGGGGTGCGGATCGGCATCACCAAGGCCGTCGACCTGCCCTGGCGCTACGGGCTGAAGGGATCAAAATTCCTCAGCAAGCGGTTTTGATCGCCACGGCGTTATCAGCTATGACGCCTTCTTCAACCGCTCGATCGCCTCGAGAATCTTGGCGCGGCGCTCCGCTGCTGCCGCGCGCTTTTCCTTCTCTTCCTCGACGAGCTCTTCCGGCGCGTTGGCGACGAACTTGTCGTTGGCGAGCTTGGCATCGACCCGCTTGATGTCGGCGTCGGCCTTGCCGAGCTCCTTCTCCAGCCGCGTGCGTTCAGCCGCGAGATCGATCACGCCCTTCAGCGGCAGCGCGACCGCCTCGCCGCGGACAAGGAGCTGTACCGCGCCTTCCGGCGGGTGATCGGCAAACGAGATATCCGACAATCGTGCGAGCCGCTTGATGGTGTCGTTCCAGCGCCGCGCGCGGTCCCGCGTCTCGTCGGAGGCGCCCGCGATCACCAGCGGCGTCAGTGTCGACGGCGGGATGTTCATTTCCGCCTTCACCGACCGCATCGCAGTGACGAGATCGACCACCCAGCCGATCTCGGCCTCGGCCGCGGGATCGCTGAACTCGTCGGCGTCGAGCGCGGCAATCACCGGCGGAATGATCGGATCGACCACCGGACCGGCGGTCGCGATCGCGGCCAGCTGCTCGCCGGTCACGCCCGACTTGCGCGGCCAGGACGCCAGCACCAACAGGCCGTCGCGCTTTGCGGTCACCGCCCACAGCTCCTCGGTGATGAAGGGCATGAACGGATGCAGCAGCTTGAGGATCTCGTCGCGGGTCCAGGCGACCATGGCGCGGGTCTCGGCCTTGGCCGCGCCCTCCTCGCCCATCAGCACGGGTTTCGCGAGCTCAAGATACCAGTCGCAGAACACGTTCCAGACGAAGCGGTAGATCGCGCCCGCGGCATCGTTGAAGCGATGATCCTCGATCGTCTCGGTGACCTCGCGGGTGACGCGCGAGGTTTCGTGCGCGATCCAGCGGTTCAACGTCTCCTTTGCGCCCTTCGGATCGAAACCGTCCGGCTTGACGCACTCGTTCATCTCGGCGAACCGGCAGGCGTTCCAGAACTTGGTCGCGAAATTGCGGTTGGTCTCGACCAGATGCGGCGACAGGCGGATGTCATGGCCTTGCGCCGCCTCGCGGGTCAGCGCGAAGCGCAGCGCGTCGGCGCCGTATTCGTCGATCACGCCGAGCGGGTCGATGACGTTGCCCTTCGACTTCGACATCTTGGCGCCCTTCTCGTCGCGGACGAGGCGGTGGATGTAGACGGTCGAGAACGGCGCCTCCTTCATGAAATGGAGGCCCATCATCATCATGCGGGCGACCCAGAAGAAGATGATGTCGAAGCCGGTAACCAGCGTATTGGTCGGGTAGTAGCGCGCGACCTCCGGCGTGTCGTCCGGCCAGCCCAGCGTCGAGAACGGCCACAGGGCCGACGAGAACCAGGTGTCGAGCACGTCCTCGTCACGCGTGATGAAGCCCTCGCGCTTGGCGGGGTCGACCGCCATGTCGTGGCCCTGCTCCGGCGTGATGACTTCCTGCTCGACGTAATAGCCGAGCGCGTGGCCGACCGCCTCTTCCTCGGTCTCGGCGACGAACACCTTGCCGTCGGGTCCGTACCACGCCGGGATCTGATGGCCCCACCAGAGCTGGCGCGAGATGCACCAGGGCTGGATGTTCTCCATCCACTCGAAATAGGTCTTTTCCCAGTTCTTCGGCACGAACGTGGTTTCGCCGGAGCGCACCGCCGCGATCGCCGGCTGCGCCAGCGTCTTGGCGTCGACATACCACTGGTCGGTCAGATACGGCTCGATCACGACACCGGAGCGGTCGCCATGCGGCACCATGTGGGTGTTGGGCTCGATCCGCTCGAGGAAGCCGAACTCCTCCAGCCTTGCGACGATCTTCTTGCGCGCCGCGAAGCGCTCGATCTTGTCAAACTCGGCGGCGAACTCGTCGGCGCCCATCGGCAGGCCGCGCAGATAATCCTCGTTGCCCACCAGGCTGAGGCTGCCTTCCTGGTCGAGCACGCTGATCTGCGGCAGGCCGTGACGCTTGCCGATCTCGAAGTCGTTGAAGTCGTGCGCAGGCGTCACCTTGACAGCGCCCGAGCCCTTCTCCGGATCGGAATAGTCGTCGGCGACGATCGGAATCCTGCGGCCGACCAGCGGCAGGATGACGTGCTGGCCGACCAGATCGGCGTAGCGCTCGTCGTCCGGATGCACCGCGACCGCGGTGTCGCCGAGCATCGTCTCGGGGCGCGTCGTCGCGACCACGATGAACGATTTCGGATCCTCGGGGCTGAAGCTGCGGCCCTCGATCGGGTAGCGCAGGTACCAGAGATGGCCCCTGACCTCGACCTGCTGCACTTCGAGATCGGAGATCGCGGTGAGCAGCTTCGGGTCCCAATTGACCAGGCGCTTGTCCTTGTAGATCAGGCCATCGCGGTGCAGCTCGACGAACACCTTGACGACGGCGCGCGACAGGCCCTCGTCCATGGTGAAGCGCTCGCGCGACCAGTCGCAGGAGGCGCCGAGACGCTTGAGCTGGTTGACGATGGTGCCGCCGCTCTCGGCCTTCCACTGCCAGACTCGCTCGAGGAACTTGGCGCGGCCCATGTCGCGCCGGCCCGGCTCCTGCCGTTCCATCAGCTGACGCTCGACCACCATCTGGGTGGCGATGCCGGCGTGATCAGTGCCGGGCTGCCACAGCACGTCGCGGCCGCGCATCCGCTCGAAGCGGCACAGGATGTCCTGCAGCGTATTGTTGAGCGCGTGGCCCATGTGCAGCGAGCCGGTCACGTTCGGCGGCGGGATCACAATGGTGAAAGGCGCGGCGTCCTTGCGTTCAGGCCGGCCGGCCTTGAACGCACCGCTCTCCTCCCAGATCCGGGCCATCCGGTGCTCGATATCGGCGGGCTGGTAGTTTTTCTCGATCATGACAATGCGCTGTGGACCATGGAAAGCGTTAGAAAGCCGCCGGAGCGCACCAAGTCAACCGGACCGGTACGTCAAATCGACGTTTAGGGCATTTGGGGAGCTGATTGAGGGCCGCCAGGCCCAACGGCGGGAGCCAGCCTCGCGCCAGCTGCGCTGCTAACGCCGCGCGCAGCTAGCGCCCGCGGGATACCCGCTCGATCTCGGCCTTGACGATCCGCTCGACCAGCCCGGGCAGATTGTCGTCCAGCCAGGACTTCAGCATCGGCCGCAGCATCTCCTTGACCAGATCCTCGAGCGTCCGCGCATTGTTGCTCAGCACGGTGTTGGCCAAAGAGTTGAAGGCCGACTCGACGGCCCGCATCGTGGTTCCCGAGATGATCTGCTGCATGGGCGCGGTCTCGATCGCCGGCGGCTCCCGGGCCGGTTCCGGCGCCCGGCTCCGCGCTTCCGTGAACTCGAGGTCGTCCTGCGGCTCGACCTTGCGGAACGACGGCGCGGCGGCCGGGTCCGGCAGCGCCATCTCGTCGGTGAGTTCGAACACGTCGGCTTCGGGCTGGGCCGCGGGCTGCGGCGACGGCCTGATCTCGGCTGCGGGCGTCGCCTCATCGAGGCTGGCGAGCAGCGAGTCGATATCGTCCTGACTGTTGCTGGCCGCCGGTGCCGGCGCCGCAGGCGGCGGTGATTTCGGCGCCGGCGCGGCGGCCTTCGCGGCGGGTGGCGCTGCGGACGGCGGGCTCTTCATCGCGGGCTTGGCTGCTGGTGCTGGCTCGACCTTCGGCGCCGGGGCTGCAGCGGCGGCCGCAGGCTTCTCAGCCGCGGCCGGCTTCGCCTCGTCGTCGGCAATGATGCGACGGATCGACGCCAGGATCTCCTCCATCGAGGGCTCTTGGACCTTCGCAGGTTGCGTCATCTCCGACTCCACATCGAAACGATTTTACATCAAGCCCGAGAGGATTCGCCGGTTCCGATGATGCGGGCGGAGATTTTGACTGCTCCCGCCCGACTTGTCCCCAGATCAAGCCCGCCCGAGGCTTTGTGCAAGCTTCGTGTCGCCCAATGCAGCGTGATCACAGGTGGCGTCGCACCTGTCATCACGCTACGCCGGCGCGCCGCGAATCGCCTTGCTGCCCGACAAAACGGTATGTCAGGCCAATTATCGAATGCAAGCAAACGCGCCTGTTTGTGGTCCTGATTAACTCAGAACCACAAACATGACGCGACAAGCGATGATGATGCGAAGGTGTTTAGCGGCCGTCGGGCGTGCGTACGCCGGCCCAGTTGTCACGAACCTGCTGGTAATGCACGCTCGGATCGTAGACGTTGGTCGAAAGGCCGAGCACCTGCGGCGACAAGCGGCCAACCGCGCTCAGCACGTTATAGGACGCGACGACGCGGTCGTGCTGCGCGGTGACCAGCGCGTTGCGCGCGTTGACGAGCGCCTGCTGCGCGTTGAGCACGTCAAGCGTGGTGCGTTGACCGGCCTTGGCCTCTTCGCGCACGCCGTTCAGGGCGATCTCCGACGCGGTCACCTGCGCCTGTGCCGATGCCACCTGCGACTTGCCGGCGACCAGCTGGCCCCACGCGGTGACGACGTTGGCGCGCGCCTGATCGCGGGTCTGTTCGAGCACGAGGCGCTGCTGCGCCAGCGATTCCTTGGACTGGCGGATCAGCGAGTATTCCGCACCACCCTGGTAGAGCGGCACCGACAGCTGCACCGCCGTTCCCGCGCTGAATGTGCGCTGGCTGATCAGGGTCTGTTCGTATTGCTGCTGCACCGACGTTTGCAGGTTGACCGACGGGAACAGCGCACCCTCGCTGACCTTGACCTGCAGGAAGTTGACGTCGACGCCGTACATCGCCGAGGTGACGTTCGGATTCTGGGTCAGGCTGAGATCGACGGCGGCCGCAAGTGTCGTCGGCAGGAAGCGGTCGACCGGCGAGCCCGGCGCGAGATTCTGCGGCTCGTTGCCGATGATGCGGCGGAAATTCGATCGCGTCGTCGTCAGGTTCGATTCGGCGGTGAGCTGCTGGGTTTTACCTGCCGCGAGCTGCGCTTCGGATTGCGCGACGTCGGTCCGCGTCACTTCGCCGACATTGAAGCGGTCCTGGGTCTGCTTCAGCGTCTGTTCCAGCACGCGCGTGTTGCTGCGCTGAACTTCGACGATGGCGGAGTCGCGGAGATAGTCCATGTAGATCGTGGCCGCGCTCAGGATCACGGTTTGCTCGAGCACACGCAGGCCCTCGCGCGCCGCCGAGACCTGGCTTTCGGCCGCGCGCACCCTGGGCGCGGTCTGCGCGTTGAACAGCGATTGGTTGACCGTGAGGCCTGCGCTGCGCGGCGCGTTGGCGCCATGGATTTGGGTGCGGACAAGATTGTTCGCGTCGCCGCCCTGTGTCGTCAGCGTATCGGTGTATTGGTACCCCGCGCTTGCCGTCAGTGCGACTTTCGGGCGGTAGCCCGACAGTGCCTGCGGAACGTTCTCGTCAGTTGACCGCACCTGCGCGCGTTGCGCGTTCAGCTGGGGATTGTTTTGGTAGGACCGCACCAGCGCGGCCTCGATTGTATCGGCGAGTGCGGGCACAGGGCCCATCTCCGCCAACAGAAGGACGGCAGTCGCAGCCGCGGTGACAACCTTCACCCCACGCATCCCCGGAAATCCAATCATTGTAGTCGCCGTCTCCCACACGCAAATCAGTCCGGCGGTCGCTTCAGTCGAAGTGAGTCCCGCCTCACCTTAGTCCGCAGCTAGGGCCAACGGAACTACCCCGCAACGGAACACGGTCGAAACTCTTCACATGGGGCAAACGGGCCACACTTCTGATTCGGAACGGGATTTTATCAGCCCGTGCGCCGCAGGAGAGGGTCAGAAGACGAAGGCGGGAACTCGCTCGAATCCGGGTAAAACGGGGGCCGAGGCGTCGAACAGCTCGCGATGGCCGAAATCCCCGTGGGAGTGCGTCACCAGGGTGGCGCGCGGCGGCGGCAACAGGCCGAACACCCCGACCAGCCGGCCCCCCTCCTTGAGTTGGCCGAACAGCCCGGTCGGGACGATTTCCGTCGCACCATTGAGGATAATGACGTCAAACGGGGCGCCCGCGGCATCGCCATCGGCGGCCGCGGCCGCTTTGACCGTGATATTCTGGATCCCGAGTTCGGCGAACGCCGTGGTCGCCTTTGCGGCAAGGGCCGGATCGCTTTCGGTCGCGCTGACCTCTGCGGCAAAGCGCGCCACGACGGCGGCGGCGTAGCCGGTCGCGCAGCCGACCACGAGGACGCGGTCGGTGGCCTTGATCTCGGCGGCTTGGAGCATCCGGGCGAGCAGCGCCGGCGTGATCAGGCAGCGCCTCGTCGCACCGCCCTCGGCGACATCGAGGTCGAGGTCGAGATAGGCCAGCGCCTGCTTGCTGGCCGGCACGAAGACCTCGCGCGGCACGGTCAGCATGGCATCGAGAATGCGATCATCGGTCACGTCGCTCGGACGCACCTGACCATCGACCATATACTGGCGCGCGGTCGAAAAACCGGTCATTGGCGGAGACCCTGCAAGTCGCGGCATTGCCGCTGGAGAAGCTAGAACAGGGCCATCTTTTGGAACAAGCTCCGCCAAAACGCAACACGCCGCTGGCGGGCAAAACGCGCTCCCAAAACGCGCTCCAAGGCGCAGTCTATTCGATCGTGACGGCGAGCCGGCCGATCAGGCGGGCCACTTCATCGAGATGCTCGGAATCATGCTCCTCGACGGCCCTCGCGAGCCGGCGGACGCACTCGTCGTCACTGATGTCGGGGGCATCGCTCGGAACGAGCGTCGGCTGCGGCATCGACAGGTCGATCAGGTTAATGGCCATCAAAATCACCTCTCAAGACCCGGCGAGAACAAGTGTCGACGGCTATTGAGTCGATTTGACGACGTTTTCGGCCTGTCCGCTGCGGACCACGGGCTTGTGATTGGCGATTTGGGGGATCGATGGGGCCAGACCAAACTGGCTCCCCGGGCTGGATTCGAACCAGCGACCATTCGATTAACAGTCGAATGCTCTACCGCTGAGCTACCGAGGAATAGGCGAACAGCTGTTCGCGAGCGGGCAGCGTATAACAAAGCCTTTCGGCCTTGCAAAGAACCAAATCGCCCCTCCGGCGAAACTTTAGCGCGCACGGTAAGCCTCTGCGATACAAGGGCTTACCTATCGCCCGGTGTGCGACATGCCCAGCCCGCCGGCCCGGCCGCGCTCCCGCGGGCGCCTGGAAACACCGCCAGCGCGGCGGTCGCACCGCGCCCGTGATTCTGTCAGGGGCGCGACGGCCCAGCTCCTCGCGCAAACGGGGTTGGCTACCGCCCGGCGATGGCAACGATGAACAGCGCGGTCGCGGCCAGCGAGGCGATGGTCCGCACGTGGTTCCAGAAGGTCCAGTCGGTCAGATAGCGCGCCCAGACCGATGCCGCCGACCTGCCCGCAGGACCAGAGGCCGCAAGCTGATCGTTCAGCGGCACACTGAAGACGACGGTCACGACGAACATGCCGACCACGTAGAGGCCGCCGCCGCAAATCATCGCAATCGCGCCCGGCTCCTGCCATCTGAGCCCGCCGAGCAAGACGAGCACGGCGCAGGACAGCGTGGTGCCGAGGAACACCGGCATGAACGGCGAACGGACAATATCGACATTGATCGCGTTCATCGCCGAGATGCCGGCGGCCTGATCGATGCGGCCGAGCGCGGTCATGACAAAAGCCGAGAACGCAAAATAGAGCCCGGCGAGCAGGCCGCAGCCGAGCGCGGAAAACCACAGCAAGGCCGAGGTTAGGATCTGGCGCATCGTTCCGCCTCCAAATGCGAGATATACTCGTATTTGTGAAATGCGATAAACTCTCGTATTAGAGCCGTCAACCCCGATCGCAGGGAAGCGAAAGATGTCGAGACGAAAGGCCGCATCCGTGGAAGTCCCCCTGCCCGGGCTGGCGCGGCTTGCCCCGACCCAGCAGCGCAGCCGCGAGCGCTTCGAGCGCATCCTCGCATGTGCGACCGAGATCATGGCGGAAAAGGGCAGCGAGGCTTTCCGCATGAGCGACGTCGTCGCGCGCAGCGGCGTCGCATTCGGCTCGCTCTATCAATATTTCCCGGACAAGGCCGCGATCATCGGCACCCTGGCCGAACGCCATAACGCGGTCGGGCGCGATTGCGTCAGGCGCGATCTGGCCGCGGTGACGACCGCGCGCGACCTGCACCCGGCGCTGTGCAGGATCGTCGACAGCTACTACGAGATGTTCATGCGCGAGCCTGTCATGCGCGACATCTGGCAGGCGACGCAAGCCGACCGCGCCCTGCAGAAGCTCGATGCGGACGACATGGCCGTGCTCTCCGGCCTGTTGTCCGACGCGGTCAGGCGGATTGCGCCCGACATGCCGACTGCCGCCCTCGCCACCTTTTCCGCCCTGACCATGACACTGATCGCAGCCGCCGTGCGTCACGCGATCACGCTGCCACCGAGGAAGGCGCGGCAAGCGCTGACGCAGTTCAAGACCATGCTGCCGCACGACCTCACCGGGCTGGCATGACGGCTCCGGCACGAGCGTTGGGAATATTCCCTGTACAAAAACGATAGATACAGGCGCATACGGCTTACGCCGTTCGCGTCAGCAGGAGCCGAGGATCGTGCGGCATGCGACTGGTCCCCACCGTGCGATACTTGCCTCCATTGTCACGTCTCCCTAAAATTCCTGCGATATTTGACGGCTATGAATACCGCCGGGAATCCCGGGAAGAGTTTTTAGAAAGTTGTGATTTGTTTCACACGAGGTGCGGCCATGCCGACCTAGGTTCCCGAAGGGATCACCAACGATTCATTAACCAAAGCGGGCGCCATCGTTCTTTTCATAAAATTCGAACGAATCGCTCAATCCGGACCGAAGACTGTTTTGCGACCATGGCGCTCTCGAACCTCGGAGAGCGTGATGAGCGAAGTCGAATTTGATCTGCTGCTGGACGCCGTGCGAACGGCGATCGCGCCCATTGCTCAGGAGGATTTCGTGGCTCAGCCCTCGCCCCGCATTCAGCCGCCACCGCGCGCGGCCAATGACAACCAGGCGCCGTGGCCGCTGATTCCGTTTCCTGAAGGTTGGTACGCCGCGAGCTAATGCGGCTTCTCATTGACTGGCTGCAAGCCATTGATGAGATGAGTGGAGGCCACGACCAGAATTGAACTGGTGTACACGGTTTTGCAGACCGTTGCGTAACCACTCCGCCACGTGGCCCCTTGCGGCGCACTTCATATACGCCCTCTCCGAGATAGGCAACCAAGCCGGACGGCTAACGCCGACGTCTGCGAAAGTCCCGCTTCTTCGGTTTTGGCGCCAATTCCGGCATTTTGGCCTGCACTTCGCGGAATCTCGCCAGCATCCGCTCGAAACTATTAGTTAACGTTGCGGCAATGTCCGGCCGCTTCTCCAGCCCCGCCAGCAGGATCGCGGCCGCCTCAATGGTGGACAGGCCGTCGCGGCGCGGTTCCCGCCGCAGTCTGCCGTAGAGCGAGGGCCGTTTCGGCCCGAGAATCACCCGCTGACACTTCAGCATCCAGGCATTGCGCCACCACAGCGCCTTGGCCTGGCTCCAGGTGCCGTCGAGCAGCACGATGCCCTCGATGTCGGAGAGGATGGCGCGCTGATGCGGCTCGAGCTCGCCCTTGCGGTTGATCGCAACGATCTCGGCGTCGGTCTCGAGGTCTTCGACCTTGGCGGAGCCGAGATAGAGCGCCGCCCAGCGTGACGGATCGGGTACCGGCCGGCCGAGCGCCTTGGCCAGGCTCGGCCAGGACAGCCCGATCCGCACCACGGCGTTTTCGAAATGCTGTGCCAACAGCCGCGCGGTGCCGAGCGCCCTGTCCTGCTCCTGCGGATGAATCAGGATCAGGAGCTGGATGCGGCTCTCGATCGGCGTGACGCTGTCGCAGATGCACAGCGGCAACGGCTTGCCGCAATGCGCGCACTCCTCGATCTCGGCGACAATATCGGTTTTTGCTTCGGTCGGTTCGGACATCGCTCCGCTATACGCTTGCAATCGTGCAATTCAAACTATTCCGCGGGTGCGTGCACGCCTGACGGCTCGCGGCGCTGGCGCAGCCGGTCGATCAAGAGATAGATCACCGGTGTCGTGTAGAGCGTCAGGATCTGCGACACGAACAGGCCGCCGATGATGGTGATGCCGAGCGGCCGGCGCAGCTCGGTGCCCGGGCCGGTCGCAATGACCAGCGGAATGCCGGCGAACAGCGCGGCCATCGTCGTCATCAGGATGGGACGGAAGCGCGCGCGGCAGGCCTCGAAGATCGCGTCCCGCGACGACAGGCCCTGATGCCGCTCGGCCTCGAGCGCGAAATCGACCATCATGATGCCGTTCTTCTTGACGATGCCGATCAACAGGATGATGCCGACGAAGGCGATCACCGTCAGCGGCGTGTTCGTCACCTGCAATGCGAGCAAGGCGCCGAGGCCGGCCGACGGCAGCGTCGAGATGATCGTGATCGGATGCGCCAGGCTCTCATAGAGCACGCCGAGCACGATATACATCGCGACCAGCGCGCCGAGGATCAGGAGCGGCTGCCGCCCGCTGGTCTTGTTGAAGTCGCCGGCATTGCCGTCGAAGCTGCCGCGAATGCCCTCGGGCATGTGCAGCTCGTCGACCGCCTGCTGGATGTTCGTCGTCGCGACCTCCAGCGGCACGTCCGGCAGCAGGTTGAACGACACCGTGGTCGAGGGGAAGCCGCCGGAGTGATAGACCGCGAGCGCCGACAATCCACGCTGGTAGTGCACCAGCGCCGACAGCGGCACCTGCACGTCGTTGGCGCCGGCAACGTAGATGCGCTCGAGGTTCGACGGATCGCTCTGGAATTTCGGATCGATCTCGAGCACTACCATGTACTGGTTGCGCTGGGTGTAGATGTACGAGATCTGCCGCTGCGAGAAGGCGTTGTTGAGCGCGTTGTCGATGTCCTGCACGCGGACGCCGAGGCTGGAGGCGGTCTTGCGGTTGATCACGAGGTTGAGCTGTAGCCCGCCGGGATCGCGGTCGGAGGAGACGTCCGTGATGCCCTCCACCGTTTCCATGCGCTTGGCGATGATCGGCGCCCATTTCTGCAGCAGCTCGAGATCGGTCGAGGCGAGCGTGTACTGGTAGTCTGAATCGCTCTGCCGGCCGCCGGTGCGAATGTCCTGTGCGGCGAACATGAACAGGCGGATGCCCGGCACCATGAACAGGTTGCGGCGCAGCCGGTCGATCACCTGCGCGGTCGACAGGCCTCCCCGCTCCTCCGGCGGCTTCAGACTGATATACATGATGCCGCGGTTGGAGGTGGCGCCGCCCGGGCCGCCGCCGGAACCGACTGACGAGCCGATGCCGGCGACAGCGGGGTCGGCCATCACGATGTCGGCGAGCCGCTGCTGCAGCTGAAGCATCGCCTGGAACGAGATATCCGCCGACGCCCGCGTCGAGCCGATCACGAAGCCGCTGTCGTCGGTCGGAAAATAGCCCTTCGGCGTCTTGATGTAGAGCGTCACCGTCAGCGCGACGGTGGCGAAGAACACCACCAGGGTCAGGAAGGGATAGCCGAGCACGATTCGCAGCGTCGCTGCGTAGAACGCCACGACACGGGACAGCGTGCCCTCGATGACGCGATCGTACCAGGTGGCATGATCGGAGGTCGCCTCCCTGATGTAATGCGCGCAGATCATCGGTGTGATGGTCAGCGACACCACGGTCGAAACCGCGATCGCGAACACCAGCGTCAGCGAGAATTCGCGCAGCAGGCGCCCGACGATGCCATCCATGAAGATCAGCGGCGTGAAGGCCGCGATCAGCGACAGCGAGATCGACAGCACCGTGAAGCCGATCTGCTTGGCGCCTTCGACCGCGGCCGGATACGGCGCCATGCGCTGCTCGAGATTGCGGTACATGTTCTCGATCATCACGATGGCGTCGTCGACCACGAAGCCGACGGAGATCGCCAGCGCCATCAGCGACAGATTGTCGATCGAGAAGCCGGCGAGCCACATCCCGGCGCAGGTGCCCGCCAGCGCCAGCGGCACCGACACGCCGGCGGCGATCGTCGGCACCACCCGGCGCAGGAACACGAACACCACAATCATCACAAGCACGGCGGTCGCCAGCAGCGTGAACTGCATGTCCTCGACGCTGGCGCGGATCGTTCCGGTACGATCGACCAGGGTGGAGATCTCGACGCCCGCCGGAATCCATTTCCTCAATTCCGGCAGCATCCTGCGAACGCCGTCGACGGTGTCGATGACGTTGGCGTCGCCCTGCTTGGTGATCTGGATCAGCACCGCCGGCTGCTTGTTGAACCAGGCGATCGAGCGCGAGTTGCGCACGGAATCCTCGACCTCGGCGACGTCGGCGAGGCGGACGTAATTGCCGTTCGAGCTTTTGATGACAATGTCGCGGAATTCGGCGGCGGTGCGCATCTGCTTGTTGATTGAGAGCGTCTCGCTCAGCCGGCCGCCATTGAAGATGCCGACCGGCCCCAGCGGGTTGGCATTGATGATCGCGAGCCGGACGTCGTCGGTCGCGATCCCGGCGTTCGCCAGGGACACCGGGTTGAGCGCGATGCGCACCGCTGGCTGGTCGGCCCCGCTGACGGTCACTTCGCCCACTCCCGGCACCTGCGAGATGCGCTGCGCCAGCACCGTGTCGGCGACGTCGTACATCGCGCTAGTCGAGATCGTCTTCGAGGTCAGCGCCAGCGCGAATACCGGCGACGCGGCCGGGTTGGCCTTGCGGAACCTGGGCAGCGACGGCAGGTCGCTCGGCAGATCGGCGAGCGAGGCGTTGATCGCGGCCTGCACGTCGCGCGCGGCGCGGTCGATATTGCGGCCGATCGAGAACTGCACCTGGATGCTGGTGGTGCCGAGTGAGCTCGTCGAGGTGATCTGGTCGACGCCCGAAATGGTGCCGAGCTTGCGCTCCAACGGTGCGGCGACGGTCGCGGCCATTACGGAGGGATCGGCCCCTGGCCTGGACGCCGACACCCGAATGGTCGGGAAATCGACATTCGGAACCGACGACACCGGCAGGAACTGGTAGGCGACGATCCCGACCAGGAACAGCCCGATCGCAAGCAGTGTGGTGCCCACCGGCCTACGGATGAAGGGCTCCGAGATCGAGATCACTGCATGCCCTCGGTGGCGCCCGCTATCGGCGGGCCGCTGGGACCCGGCTCAGGCACGGCCCGCTCGATCCGGTGGTTGAGGCGGTCGAGCGCCAGATAGATCACCGGCGTGGTGTAGAGCGTCAGCAGCTGGCTCAACAGCAGGCCGCCGATGATCGAGATACCGAGCGGGAAGCGCAGTTCCGCGCCGGTGCCGCTTTCGATCGCGAGCGGCAGCGCGCCGAACAGCGCCGCCAGCGTCGTCATCATGATCGGGCGGAAGCGCAGCAGGCAGGCCTGCACGATGGCGTCATAGGACGACATGCCCTGGTGACGCTCGGCCTCCAGCGCGAAGTCGATCATCATGATCGCGTTCTTCTTGACGATGCCCATCAACAGGATGATGCCGATCAGGCCGATCACCGAGAGATCCTGCCCGCACAGCATCAAGGCGAGGATGGCGCCGACGCCGGCCGAGGGCAGCGTCGAGAGGATGGTGATCGGATGGATATAGCTCTCATAGAGCACGCCGAGCACGATGTAGATCGTGATGATCGCCGCCAGGATCAGCCAGGGCTGGCCGGCGAGCGAGCGCGAGAATTCGGCGGCGTCGCCGGAATAGATCCCGACGATGCTGCCGGGCATTCCGATCCTGCTCTCGATCGCCTTCACGGCCGCGACCGCGTCGCCCAGCGCCTCGCCCGGCGCCAGGTTGAAGCTGAGCGAGACTGACGGGAATTGCGCCTGGTGCGAGATCGCGAGCGGCGCCGTTGTCCGGACCAGCGTCGCCACCGCCGACAGCGGCACCTGCGCGCCGTTGGCTCCGGGCAGATAGAGCTTGTCGAGGATCGACGGGTCGCGCTGATACATCGGCAGCGCTTCGAGCACGACGCGGTACTGGTTGGCCTGGCCGTAGATCGTCGAGATCTGCCGCTGTGCGAAGGCGTCGTTCAGCGTATCGGTGACGCCCTGCAGACTGACACCGAGCTGGCCGGCACGCTGGCGGTTGACGTCGAGCGCCGCGCGCAGGCCCCCCTCCTGCGCCTCAGAGGAGACATCGCGGAAGATCGGGTCGCGCCGCATCTCGGCGACGAGCTTTTGCGCCCATTGCGAGACCTCGGCGGCGTCGGTCGCGGTCAGCGTGTACTGGTATTGCGAGCGGCTCGACTGGGTCGAGATCTGCACGTCCTGCACCGGCTGGAAGTACACCGTCATGCCGGGCACCGTCGCGATCTTCTCCTTCAGCCGCTCGATCACCTTGACGACGCCCTCGCGCCGCTGGTCGAGCGGCTTCAGCGTCATCACCAGCCGGCCGACATTGGTGGTCGGATTGACCGAACCCGAACCGATCACCGAGACAACGCCAACCACATCAGGATCGGCCTTGATGATGTTTGAGACCGCGCTCTGCCGCCGCTGCATCTCGGCGAACGAGACGTCGGGCCCGGCCTCGGTCACCGCCGTGATCGATGAGGTGTCCTGCAGCGGCAGAAAACCCTTCGGCGCCAGCACGTACATGATCAGCGTCAGCGCGATGGTCGCGAACGTCACCAGCAGCGTCGCGCGCTGGCGCCGCAGCACCCAGAGCAGCGTCCGATGGTAGAACTCCACCATGCGGTCGATGAAACGGCTGACCGCGGCGAGGCCCGGGACCGCCATCTCCTCATGGATGTTCTTGAGCAGCCGCGAGCACATCATCGGCGTCAATGTCAGCGAGACGATCGCCGAGGTTACGACCGCGATCGTCAAGGTGAGCGCGAATTCGCGGAACATGCGGCCAACCAGGCCGGACATGAACAGCAGCGGGATGAACACCGCGATCAGCGACACCGTCAGCGAGATCACGGTGAAGCCGATCTCGCTGGCCCCCTTCAGCGAGGCCTCCATCACCGTTTCGCCGTCTTCCATGTGGCGGACGATGTTCTCGATCATGACGATGGCGTCGTCGACCACAAACCCGGTTCCGATGGTCAGCGCCATCAGCGACAGATTGTCGAGGCTGAAGCCCGCGAAATACATGATGCCGAAGCTCGTGATCAGCGACAGCGGCAGCGCGACGCCGGCGATCAGGGTCGCGCGCAGCGACCGCAGGAACAGGAGCACCACCAGCGTCACCAGCACGACGCTCAGGATCAGCGTGAACTGAACGTCGCGCACCGAGGCGCGGATCGTCACGGTACGGTCGGAGACGATGGTCAGCTTGACGCCGGCCGGGACCGCCCGCTGCAGCCGCGGGATTTCGGCGCGGATCTGCTTGACGACGTCGATGACATTGGCGCCCGGCTGGCGCTGGATGTCGATGATGACGGCCGGCGTGCCCTGGTACCAGCCGCCGGTGCGGTCGTTCTCCAGGCCATCGACGATCTGGGCGACGTCGCCGATCGTGACCGGCGAGCCGTTGCGATAGGCGATGATGATCGGCCGGTAGGCGTCGGCGGCGGCGATCTGATCGTTGGCGGCGATGGTGTAGGACTGCTGGGCACCGTCGAGCGATCCCTTCGGCCCCGACACGTTGGCACCGGCGATCGCGTTGCGGAGATCCTCCATCGCGATGCCGTAGGCCGCGAGCCGGGCCAGATCGGCCTGCACGCGCACCGCCGGCTTCAATCCACCGAGGATCGAGACCCGGCCGACGCCGGAAATCTGACTCAGCCGTTGACCCAGGATGGTGTCGGCGAGATCGCTCATCGCCCGCAGCGAGATCGTCTCCGAGGTCAGCGCCAGCGTCATCACCGGCGCGTCGGCCGGGTTCACCTTGGCGTAGACAGGCGGATACGGCAGCGTCTTCGGCAAAATGCCGGCGGCAGCGTTGATCGCGGCCTGCACATCCTGCGTGGCGCCGTCGATGTCGCGGTTGAGGTCGAACTGCAACGAGATCTGGCTGACGCCGAACGAGCTCGTCGAGTTCATCGACGACAGCGACGGGATCTGCCCGAGCTGCCGCTCCAGCGGCGCCGTGATCAGCGAGGCCACCACGTCGGGGCTGGCGCCGGGCAGTTGCGTCGTCACCTGCACGGTCGGGAAGTCGACCTGCGGCAGCGCCGAGACCGGCAGCGCCCAATAGCCGAGCGCACCGCCGATCATCAGGGCGATGCCGAGCAGCGAGGTGGCGATCGGCCGGCGGATGAACGGTTCGGAGACGCTCATGGCTGCGTGCTCGCTGTAAGATCGGCCATTACGAAGTCAGGATGCCGGTCATGGCTGCGCCTTCGGCGCGCCGCCCGACTGTTCGCCCCCTGCTGCCGGCGCGGGCGCCGGTCCGGTCTGCCCCTTCTGATCGCCTTCGCTATGCTCGTGCCGGCCGCGATGCTCGCCGTCCTTGCCCTGCCAGTCTTTCTTGCCGTCCTTGCCTTGACCTTCGCCTTGCGCCCCGCGCTTGCCGTCAGGGTTGCGGCTGCGCTTGCGCGGCGCGAGATCGGCGGCCGGCGGCCCGTCGTCCTTGCCGACCACGACCTTCGCGCCATCGGCGAGATTGGCAAAGCCGGTCGTCACGACGCGGTCCGACGTGGTCAGGCCGCTGGCGATGACGGCCTCATGCTCGTTCTGCTGCGTGACCGTGACCGGCTTGGCGGTGACGATATCGCCCTCACCGATCACGTAGCTGAAGGTGCCGGCCGGACCGCGCTGCACCGCGGAGGTCGGCACCACGATCGCCTGCGGCAGCGTCTCGACCTTAAGCCGCACATTGACGAACTGGCCGGGCCAGAGCTGGTAGCTGGCATTGGGGAATTCCGCCTTCAGCTTCAGCGTGCCGGTGGTCGGATCGACCTGGTTGTCGATGCCGGTCAGCTTGCCGGTATCGATCACGGTGACGCCGTCATTGCCGAACACGTCGACCGCGAGTTGGCCCTTCGCGGCCGCGGCGTTGACCCGCATGATCTGCTGCTGCGGCAGGCTGAACCATACTGCGATCGGCTGCAGCTGGGTCAGGATGACGAGCCCCGTGGTATCGGCGGCGTGGATGATGTTGCCCTGGTCGACCTGGCGAAGGCCGGCGCGCCCCGCGATCGGCGCGACGATCTTGGTATAGCCGAGCGTGGCGCGCGCATTGTCGATCTGGGCCTGGTCGGCCTTGATGATGGCCTGCTGCTGCGCGACCAGCGCTCGCTGCGTATCGGCCTGCTGCTTCGAGCCCGCGTTGGTGGCAGCGAGCTGCTCATAGCGGGCAAGATCGATCTTCTGATTGGCGAGCAGCGCTTCGTCCTTGGCCTTCGTGGCCACCGCCTGGTCGTATTGCGCCTGATAGATCGCCGGATCGATCTCGCCCAGAACGTCGTCCTTCTTGACGTCCTGGCCCTCGACGAAATTCACCTTGAGCAGCTTGCCGTCGACCTGCGAGCGCACGGTCACGGTATTCAGCGCCCTCACCGAACCGACGCCGTCGAGATAGACCGGCACGTCATGCACCTGCGGTGTGGCCGCCAGCACCGGCACCGGCAGGTCAGGCCGCCCGCCCGCGCCGCGCCCGCCGCCGCCATTTTGCTTGGGCTGGAAGGCGAGCCAGCCGAGATAGCCGAGCCCGCCGAGGATCACGAGCGTGATGAGCAAGGACACCATGCGCCCCAGCACGCGCGAGAGAGGGCTCCGCTTGCGCGGCGCCGTGCGTTTCTCGTCGTCCGTCGAGTCGGGCTTAAAGAGCATCGACCGGTCTTTCCATCTTCGGTTCCCAGCCGCCCCCTAATGCTTGATATAGGCTCACGATCGCCAATAGCCGGGCCAGTTGGGCCTGCGAATAGGCATCTTCCGCCTGGAACAGGGTCAGCTGCGTGTTTAGCACAGTTACGATATCGGCGGTGCCGGCCTTGAGCTGCTGCTCGGCGAGGTCGAAGGCCCGCCGCGACGACGACAGCACGTCGCGCTGCAGCTGCAGCCGGCGCGTGGTCTCGCGGATCGCGACCAGCGCATTGTCGACGTCGGTGAACGACTGCACCACCGTCTTGCGGTAGGTCTGCAGCAACTCGTCCTGCTTGGCCTTGGTGTATTCGAAATTGCCGAGGATCCGGCCGCCGTCGAAGATCGGCTGGGTCATGCTGCCGACCAGGTTGAAGAAGGCGGCATGCGGCTGGAACAGCGAGACCAGCGCCTGGCTCTGGTAGCCGCCCGTACCGGTCAGCTGGATGCTCGGGAAGAACTGCGCCCGCGCGCTGCCGACATTGGCGGTGGCGGATGCAAGCTGCGCCTCCTGCCGGCGGATGTCGGGACGCTGGGTCAGCAATTCGGACGGCAGGCCCGGCCTGACGCGCGGGATCGCAACGGCGTTGAGCGAGCCGCCGGAGACGCGCACGCTTTCCGGCGGCCGCGACACCAGCACCGCGAGCGCGTTGATACTCTGGTCGAGCGTCTGCCGCAGCGGCGGCACCAGCGCGCGCTGGTTGGCGAGCACGGTCTCCTGCTGCGCGACGTCGAGATCGGAGCCGGTGCCGGCCTTGAAGCGCTCCTTGATCGCATTGAGGATGCGCTCGGCGCTGGCGATGTTGCGCTGCGCGGTGCGCAGCCGGTCCTGCGTCGCGAGCACGCTGAAATAAGCATTGGCGACGCTCGCCAGCGTGGTCAGCGCCACCACCTCGCGGTCGAACCGGTTGGCAACGGCGGTCTCCTCCGCCGCCTGCGCGGCGTCGCGGTTCTGGCCCCAGAAGTCGAGCTGATAGCTGGCGCTCAGCGAGGCGTTGTAGTTCACCACCTCGCGCCCGCCATTGGTGAGGCCGCTGGCGCTGGAGCCGGAGGTGCGCGAGTAGGTTTCCGATCCGTTGAGATTGAGGGTCGGCAGCAGCGCCGCGCCGGCCTGCCGCGCCAGCGCGTCGGCCTGGCGGAAGCGCGCAACCGCAGCTGCGATGTCGAGGTTGACGGTCTGCGCCTCTTCCATCAGCTGCGTCAGCTCCCTGGAGCGGAAGCCCCGCCACCAATCGAGCGTCGGAAGCGCGTCGCCCGGGCGGCCGAGACGCGCGGCCTTGTAGCCCTGCGGCACGTCGAGCGCAGGATCCGGGATGTCCTGGGTCAGAATGCAGCCGGCGCAGCCGGCGGCCAGGCCGAGCGCAACAAGCGAGCGTGCCGCGAGCCGGCGCGCGCGGACGGCGAGGCCGAACCGGCCTCCAGGCACCATCACGGACACGGGCTGGGTCACACCCGTTCTCCGCCGAAGCCAAACTTCGCCCGTGGCGCACGAATGACGCGTTCAGCGATGGTCTGGGTGACGTTCACGGGGTATTGCTTCAAATGGAACCTGCCTGTCCCATCCTACCCTTGGGACCATGGGGCGGACAGCCCCGTCACAATTGCGCGGCGTCGCATCGCAAGCGATTCGTGGCTACCTTGAATGCCGACTTTTCCCTATTTTTTACGGCATTTCCGCGCTTTTCGGCCCGGTGCCGGAAGTCACGATTCTTACAAAGATTTCATGGGGATTTCTCGGCTCCTGTTGCATTGAATCCGCAAGATGTGCCGGCGCGGCGCCAGACTCGCGCCACTGCGCACCGCGCCGTCAGGTCTTGATTGGCCGAGAGCGCGCAACTCATGCAAAACCGCGGACCACAGGATGATTCTGCTGGCCGACCCGACCGCCGCAAAACGGCGTTCTCCCCAAGCTCGAGACATCCGCGCGTGCGAGGTCAAGCGTGTTGAACCCGTCTTTTGCCGCAGTGCAAAAGCCCTTCCCTTTTTCGATCAGCACACTAGGTTCGCCAAGCAAGACCCAGACCGGCAAGAAATTCCCCGACATGATATTCAACAAAGACGTCATCGAAGCGATCGGCAACACCCCCCTCATCAAGCTGAAACGCGCGTCCGAACTGACCGGCTGCACCATTCTCGGCAAGGCCGAATTCATGAACCCGGGCCAGTCGGTGAAGGATCGTGCCGGCAAATGGATGATCCTGGAGGCCGAGAGGCGCGGCACGCTGAAGCCCGGCGGACTCGTGGTCGAGTCGACCGCGGGCAATACCGGGATCGGGCTTGCTGTCGTGGCGAGTGCGCGCGGCTACCGCACCCTGATCGTCATTCCGGAGACGCAGAGCCAGGAAAAGAAGGACATGCTGCGGCTGTGCGGTGCCGAACTGGTCGAGGCGCCGGCGCTGCCCTTCGCCAATCCGAACAACTATCAGCATCTCGGCAGGCGTCTCGCGGAGCAGCTGCGCAAGACCGAACCGAACGGCGTGCTGTTTGCCGACCAGTGGAACAACCTCGACAATCCCAAGGCGCATTACGACTCGACCGGACCGGAAATCTGGCAGCAGACCGACGGCAAGGTCGACGGCTTCATCTGCTCGGTCGGCACCGGCGGCACGCTCGCCGGCATCAGCCGCTACCTGAAGGAAAAGAACCCGGCCATCGTCACCGCCTGCGCCGATCCGCACGGCTTCGGGATGTACGAACTGTTCAAGAATGGGCAGGTCAAATCGACGCCGGGCGATTCGATCACAGAAGGCATCGGGCTCGGACGCGTCACGCCTGTGGTCGAGACGGCGAAGGTCGACACTGCGTTCCTGATCTCCGACGAGGAAGCCGTGACCATCATCTATGAGCTTTTGGAGCACGAAGGCCTGTGCCTCGGCGGCTCGACCGGCGTCAACATCGCGGGCGCGATCCAGCTCGCCAAGCAGCTCGGCCCCGGCAAGACCATCGTCACCATCCTCTGCGACTCCGGCAACCGCTATCAGTCCAAGCTGTTCAACCCGGCCTTCATGCGCTCGAAGAACCTGCCGGTCCCGGAATGGCTGGAAAAGCGCAGCAAGATCGAGCTGCCGCTGGTCTAGGGAGCGAATGCGTCCCCGCAGACGTCATTGCGAGGAGCTATTGCGACGAAGCAATCCATGCTTCCGATGCGGAGGATTGGATTGCTTCGCGGAGCCTGTCATCCGGCGGCGCTTTGCGCCGACCGGGTGGCTCGCAATGACGGCAGAAATCACCGCAGAATCTGGCTCAGGAACAGCTTCGACCGCGCATGCTGCGGGTTGGCGAAGAATTCCTGCGGCGTGTTCGATTCGATGATCTGGCCCGCGTCCATGAAGACGACGCGGTTGGCGACCTCGCGGGCAAAGCCCATTTCGTGGGTCACGACCAGCATGGTCATGCCCTCCTTGGCAAGATCGACCATGGTGTCGAGCACTTCCTTGACCATCTCCGGGTCGAGCGCCGAGGTCGGCTCGTCGAACAGCATCACCTTCGGGTTCATGGTCAGCGCGCGGGCGATCGCAACGCGCTGCTGCTGACCGCCCGACATCTGGCCGGGAAACTTGTTGGCCTGATGCGGGATCTTGACCCGCTCGAGGAACTTCATCGCGGTGGCCTCGGCATCCTTCTTCGGGATGTTGCGCACCCAGATCGGCGCCAGCGTGCAATTGTCGAGCACGGTGAGATGCGGGAACAGGTTGAAGCTCTGGAAAACCATGCCGACCTCGCGGCGGACTTCGTCGACACGGCGAAGGTTCGGGCCGAGGTCGATGCCGTCGACCACGATCTCGCCCTCCTGGAATTCCTCCAGCGCGTTGATGCAGCGGATCAGGGTCGACTTGCCCGAACCGGATGGGCCGCAGATCACGATGCGCTCGCCCTTGCCGACCTCCAGGTTGATGTCGCGCAGCACGTGGAAGTCGCCGTACCATTTGTTGAGAGCGGAAATGTTGACGATCGGGGTTGTGGACATGATGACCTTGTTCAGTGGCGGCGGTGAGCGTTGAGCCGGTTTTCGACGAACAGCGAGTAGCGCGACATTCCAAAGCAGAACACGAAGTAGATCATTCCAGCGAAGGCGAAGCCGGTAAAGGCCGTGGTCGGCGTCGACCAGGTCGGATCGGAGAACGTCGCGTGCAACGATCCCAAGAGGTCGAACAGTGCGACGATCGAAACCAGCGAGGTGTCCTTGAACAGGGCGATGAAGCTGTTGACGAGACCCGGAATGACGTGGCGCAGCGCCTGCGGCATCACGATCAGCGACGTGGTCTTCCACCAGGACAGGCCGAGCGCGCTCGCCGCCTCGCCCTGCCCGCGCGGGATTGCGGCAAGGCCGCCGCGCACCACCTCGGCCTGATAGGCGCCGGCAAACAGCGCAATGCCGATCAGCGCGCGGACCAGCCCGTCGACGTTGAAGTTGCCCGGCAGGAACAGCGGCAGCATGTAGGTTGCGAAGAACAGCACGGTGATCAGCGGCACGCCGCGCCAGAACTCGATGAAGGCGATCGAGAAGATCCGGATCAGCGGAATGGTCGAGCGGCGACCCAGCGCCAGCGCGATCCCGATCGGCATCGAGGTGACGATGCCGGTGACCGACACCACCAGCGTCACCAGGAGGCCGCCCCACAGCCTGGTGTCGACGATGGGCAGTCCGCCGCGGTCGAGCCCCATCAGCTTGATCACGATCGCGATGCCGGCGAAGCTCGCCAGGCTCCCGAGCAGCGCCCGTTGTCCGGTTCGCATGCCGCCGCCGAGGAAAAACAGGATCAGCGAGACGATCGCCGTGGTCAGCAGGAAGTCGAACCACAGCGGCTGGCTCGACATCTGGAGCTGCTCGCGCAGCCAGGTCAACGGAAAGATCAGCCAGCCGATCAGGCTACCGGCGAGCACGATGATGTTGCCGACGGCCCACAGCAGCGGCCCGATCGCCGAACTCCGGCCGAGATTGACCAGCGCCTGACCGGCATTGACGATGCTGTCGTCGAACAGCTGCAAGAGGCTCGCGACCCAGCTGACGCCGAAACCAGATAGTCCGCCGCCGCGCAGCAGGAAGAAGGCGACCGCCGGGAACGCGAAGAAGAACAGACCCGCATTCAGGCCCTTCGCCGGCAGGCGCGGAATAAGGAGTGGCAGCAACAGGACGGCCGCGAGGACGAAGGTCAGGTTGACGCGCCAGCGTTCGGCTTCCGGATAGAAGCCATAGATCAGCTGGGTGAGCTTGGCCTGGATGTAGGGCCAGCAGGCGCCGACCTGACGGCCGGCGGTCTCGGCGAGACACGCATTGCGGTCCTTGCCGCTCCAGACCGCATCGACCAGCAGGAACTTGAACGCGGGAACGATCGTGTACCAGAGCAGCCCCAGCGCCAGGATCGTCAGCAGGATGTTGGTCGGCGAATTCAACAGCCGCGTGCGGATGAAACCGACGAGGCCGGTGGTCTTCACCGGCGCCCGGCGTTCAGGCACCAGGTCCTGCCGGACGAAGGATGACGCGGTGGCGTCGGTCATGCCCCAAGGCTCCGGTTGATGCGCCAGCCATAGACGCTCATGATCGCGCTGGTGACCAGCGAGATCAGGAGGTACACGCCCATGGTGATGGCGATGATCTCGATCGCCTGGCCGGTCTGGCTCAGCGTCGTTCCGGCAAATACCGAGACCAGGTCGGGATAGCCGATCGCGACCGCCAGCGACGAATTCTTGGTCAGGTTGAGGTACTGGTTGGTCAGCGGCGGAACGATGACGCGCATCGCCTGCGGCACGACGATCAGCCGCAAGGTGGTGCCGCGCGACAGGCCGAGCGACGAGCCGGCTTCCATCTGTCCCCTATGGACCGACAGAATACCGGCGCGAACGATCTCGGCGATGAACGCCGCCGTATAGGTCGACAGCGCAACCGCCAGCGCAACCAGCTCCGGAATCACCCGCGCGCCGCCGGCGAAGTTGAAGCCCTTGAGTTGCGGCAGCTCGAAGGTCACCGGCAGCCCGAACACCAGCATCGTCACCAGTGGCAAGCCAGCCAGCAGGCCGAGTACATAGGGCCAGATCCGGATCGCCTGCCCGCGTTGAAACAGCGCCCGCCTCGCATAGCCGCGCAGCGCCAGCGCGCCTGCGACGCCAATCGCGAGCGCGATCAGAAGCGGATCGAGCCCGGGCTCGCCGATCGGCCGCGGGATCACCAGCCCGCGATTGGAGAGGAAGAAGGCGTTGAACAGCGAGATGCTCTGGCGCGGCCCCGGCAGCGCCGCCAGCACCGCGAGGTACCAGAATAACAGCTGGAACAGCAGTGGCAGATTGCGGACGATCTCGACATAGATCTCGCCGAGCCGCGCCAACAGCCAGTTCGGCGACAGCCGGCACAGCGCAATGATGAAGCCGATGATGGTGGCGAAGACGATGCCAATGCCCGCAACCAGCAGCGTGTTGAGCAGGCCGACGAAGAACACCCGCGTATAGGTGTCCGACCCCGAATACGGGATCAGGTTCAGGCTGACATCAAAGCCCGCATTGTTTTTGAGAAACCCGAACCCGGAGGCAATGCGCTGCGTCTCCAGGTTGGCGCGGGCATTGGCCACGATCTCATAGGCGACCCAGGCCAACACCGCCGCGAACACGATCTGCACGGCAAGGCCAGTCCAGCCGGACTGGCCGCCGAGCACGCGCTTCAGGCGGAAGATGAACTGAGGCGGTGGTTTTCGGGGCTCGGTCGTCATCGCCGCAGCCGCCTCGTCGCCGATCAGCGGATCGGAGGCGCGTACTGGATGCCGCCCTTGTTCCAGAGATTGTTGAGCCCGCGTGCGATCTGCAGCTTCGATCCGACGCCGACGTTGCGATCGTACATCTCGCCGTAATTGCCGACGGCCTTGATGATGCGGGAGAACCAGTCCTTGGTCAGGCCGAGCTGCTCACCGAGATTGCCGTCGGTGCCGAAGGCGCGCTTGAGGTCGGGCTTGTCCGACTTGGCCATCTCGTCGACGTTCTTCTGGGTGACACCGAGTTCCTCGGCATTGATCTGGGCGAACAGCGCCCACTTCACGATGTCGAACCACTGGTCGTCGCCATGGCGAACCATCGGGCCGAGCGGCTCCTTGGAGATGATCTCGGGAAGCACGACGTGGTCGGCCGGGTTGGCGAGCTTCAGTCGCTGCGCATAGAGCTGGGACACGTCGGAGGTGAACACGTCGCAGCGGCCGGTCTCGTAGGCCTTCACGGTCTCGTCGGCACCGGCGAACGCGATCACCTCGTACTTCATGTTGTTGCCCTTGAAGTAGTCGGCGAGGTTCTGCTCGGTCGTGGTGCCGGTCTGCACGCAGACCGACGCGCTGTTCAGCTCCAGCGCCGAGTTCACCTTCAGCGACTTCTTCACCAGAAAGCCCTGCCCGTCATAATAGGTCACGCCGGTGAAGTTGGCGCCGAGCGAGGTATCGCGCGACAGCGTCCAGGTGGTGTTGCGCGACAGCACGTCGATCTCGCCCGACTGCAGCGCGGTGAAGCGGTCCTTGGCCGACAGCGGCACGAACTTGACCTTGGACGGATCGTCGAAGATCGCCGCCGCGATGCCACGGCAGATGTCGACGTCGATGCCGGTCCAGTTCCCCTTGTCGTCCGGCGACGAGAAGCCCGGCAGGCCGCCGCTGACGCCGCAGGACAGCTGGCCTCGGTCCTTGACCGTCTTGAGGGTTTGCGCCGAGGCGGCCTGGACCGACAGGGCGGCGGCAGCGGAGAGGGTGACAGCCAGGGATACGCGTTTCATGGGCGGGGCCTTTCAGGGTCGTCCGGTGGACGTTTGCATTGTGATCGCCTCGCGTTCACGGGCCATCCCAATGATCCCTTGCAGCAAAAATGCCGATTTGACCGGCAGTTTGACCTGCAAACCGGTCAGGCAACGGATCGTAGGTCGCGGCAGGCCCCTCAACGTGCGGCGACTGGTAGTTGCGCCGCATCACATAGCGACTGACGAGCCGGGTCAAGGGGTTGACGCATGTCTTCTACCTCTTGTTAGTAACACCTCCCGGCCCGGCCCCGTCTTCCCGACGCGGTACGGCTGCGGCAAAAAGTCTAAAGTCTAACGGCAGCGCTCCATGACCTCTTCCGACGGCTCCACGCCCTCCCACCCGCAACAGGCCGCCACCCGCCTGGTCACGGCCGGCCGCGACACCAAGGCCCAGAAGGGCTTTGTCAATCCGCCGGTGTTTCACGGCTCGACCGTGCTCTATCCGACCGCGGAGGACCTCCACGCCCATCGCGCCGAATTTACCTACGGCCGCCACGGCAGCCCGACCACGCGGGCGCTGCAGGACGTGCTGATGGCGCTGGAAGGCCCGCAATGCGCCGGCGTCGGCCTTGCCCCGTCGGGACTGGCGGCGATCAGCACCACGCTGCTCGCCGTACTCAAAACCGGCGATCATCTCCTGGTGTGCGACAATGCCTATCGGCCGACCCGCAATTTCTGCGACAACATGCTCAAGCGCTACGGCATCGAGACCAGCTATTTCGATCCGCTGATCGGCGCCGGCATCGAGACGCTGTTCAAGCCGAACACCCGCGCGGTGCTGATCGAATCGCCCGGCTCGCAGACGTTCGAGATGCCGGACGTGCGGGCGATATCGGCCGTGGCGCACGCCCGCGGCGCGCTCATGATCGACGACAACACCTGGGCGACGCCGCTCTATCACCGCTCGCTCGAACAGGGCGTCGACATCAGCATGCAGGCCGGCACCAAATATATCGGCGGCCACTCCGACATCATGTTCGGCACCATCGCAGCCAATGCGAAAGCCTGGCCGCTGATCCAGGAGGCGATCCGCCTGCTCGGCGTCTGCGCCGGCCCCGACGACGTCTATCTCGCGCTGCGCGGGGTTCGCACGCTATCGGTGCGGCTTGCGCAGCACCACCGCTCCGGACTCGAGATCGCGCGCTGGCTCGGCGCGCGGCCCGAGGTCGATCGCGTGCTGCACCCTGCCCTCGACACCGATCCCGGGCACGCGATCTGGAAACGCGACTTCACCGGCGCCTCCGGGCTGTTCAGCATCGTGCTGAAGCCGGTGCCACAGACCGCGGTCGATGCAATGCTGAACGCGCTCACTTTGTTCGGCATGGGCTTTTCCTGGGGCGGCTTCGAAAGCCTCGCCATCCCGTTCGACTGCAGCGACTATCGCACCGCGACCAAATGGTCGCCGGGCGGGCCGACGCTGCGGCTGCATATCGGGCTCGAGAATCTCGACGACCTCAAGGCCGATCTCGACCGTGGATTTGCGGCGTTGAAGGCCGCGCTCTGATCCTCGCGCCCTGCCACGTTAGACGACATTAACCACGCTCCACCGGCGCTGACGCCGCGTTGCGACCAACGTCGTACGCCTTAACCACGCGCGATCTCCGGGATTCTGCGGAGATGCAACAGCGCCGATAACTCGCCGTTCACCATCCCCACCAATCCCTTAATTGTCCGGACCTTCCATCAAGTTCCCTTATACTTTTGCGGCCGTAGTGATGCCTCGGGAAGGGCTGTCAGTGCCGCAAGGACGCGATTGCCCTGTGTGAAGGGCATTCAGACAATCGCATGAAAACGGCACGCATCGTGGTCCTCGGCATCGCCGGCGTCGCAGGCCTCGCGGCCATGTATCTCGCGAGCGTTGGCGATCGCAAACCGGCGCCGGTCGCGCCGCCCGTCGCGCAACTGCCGACCGTCGAAGTGCTGGTCGCTAAGTCCGACATCGGGCTCGGTCAATCGGTCAAGGCCGAAGACATCCAGTGGCAGCGCTGGCCGGCTGAAACTGCAAGCAGCGCGTTCATCCGTCACGACGCCAACGCCAATGCCATGAACGACATCATCGGTTCGATCGCACGCGCGCCCTTCATCGTCGGCGAACCGATCCGCGAGCAAAAGCTGGTCAAGGCCAACGGAAGCGGCTTCATGGCCGCGATCCTGCCCTCCGGCATGCGCGCGATTTCCACCGAAATCTCGCCGGAGACGGGCGCCGGCGGCTTCATTCTGCCGAACGACCGCGTCGATGTGATCCTGTCGCGTCGCGACAAGAATCCCGATCAGCAAGGCGGCCGCGATATCGTCACCACTGAAATCCTGCTGTCCAACGTCCGCGTGCTGGCGATCGACCAGGCGCCGAAGGAGAAGGACGGCAACAACTCCCTCGTCGGCAAGACCGTGACCCTCGAGCTCAAGCCCGAACAGGCCGAGACGCTGGCGCGCGCCCGGCAGAGCGGAACGCTGGCGCTGGCGCTGCGCAGCATCGCCGACGTCAACGAGCAGACCGACGAGACCAGAGACCATGCCCCGAAGCGGGGCGAGAGCATCAAGGTGGTGCGCTTCGGCATCCCGAGCTCTCTGACGACACAGAAGTGATGGGGGCTTCGATATGACGACGGGTGCGAAACAAATGGCGACGTCGACCACGCTGGTCCGCGCGCTGTCATTGTCGGCGATCACTGCGCTGATGCTGATCCCTGCCCTTGCCAGCGCGACCGATCCCGACAAGAACGCGGATGTCGCGGTGACGAGCAGCATCGCCGCCAAGACGCGCTCCGTCTCGCTCGGCGTTGGCAAGTCGGTCGTGGTCGATCTGCCGCGCGAGGCCAAGGACGTTCTGGTCGCCGATCCCAAGATCGCCAACGCCGTGATCCGCTCGGCGCAGCGCGCCTATATCATCGGCGCGGCAGTCGGCCAGACCAACGTGGTGTTCTTCGATGCCGACGGCAACCAGGTCGCCTCCTACGACATCGCGATCAAGCGCGACCTTAACGGAATGCGCGCCGCGCTGAAGCAGATGCTGCCCGGCGTCCAGATCGAGGGCGTCGGCGACAGCGTCGTCCTGACCGGCACGGTGGCAAGCCCGGTCGAGGCCCAGCAGGCCGGCGACATCGCCGCCAAACTGGTCGGCAGCGCCGACAAGGTCGTCAATTCCATCGTGGTCCGCGGCCGCGACCAGGTGATGCTGAAAGTCACCGTCGCCGAAGTCCGCCGGGACGTCGTCAAGCAGCTCGGCGTCGACCTCAGCGCCAACATGAACTACGGCACCGCCGCGGTGGTCTTCAACAACGCCAACGCCTTCACCGCCAATAACGGTGCGCTCGCCCCCAACAACGGGCTGACGGGCGCAGCCCTGAACAAGCTCGGCGTGCCGACCGTCACGGCGACGCTGCGCGCCATGGAGAGCGCGGGCGTGGTCAAGACGCTGGCCGAGCCCAACCTCACCGCGATCTCCGGCGAGTCGGCGACCTTCATCTCGGGCGGCGAGTTTCCGATTCCGACCGGCGTCACCTGCCAGACGACGACGTCGGGCACGATCGGCAATTGCGTGCAGACCGTCAGCTTCAAGAAGTTCGGCATCTCGCTCAACTTCACGCCGGTGGTGCTGACCGAGGGACGGATCAGCCTGAAGGTGATGACCGAGGTCTCCGAAGTCTCGATGGAGAACGCCCTGACCGGCGGCCAGAACGGCACGACCATTCCCTCGATCAAGACCCGCCGCGCCGACACCACGCTGGAGGTGCCCTCCGGCGGCTCGATCGCGATGGCCGGTTTGATCCAGGAGCAGACCAAGCAGGCCATCAACGGCATGCCCGGCGTCGATCAGATCCCGATCCTCGGCCAGCTCTTCCGGAGCCAGGACTTCGTCAACAACGAGACCGAGCTCATGGTCATCGTGACGCCCTACGTGGTGCGCGCCGTTGCGCAGAAGGAGCTGTCCCGTCCCGACGACGGATTTGCCCCGGCTTCCGACGCGCAGTCGGCACTGCTGGCGCGCGTCAATCGCATCTACGGCGTCGCCGCCCGCAGCGAGCCGATCGGCGCCACGCCGGTCAATTTCGGCTTCATCATCGACTGAGGCGCGGACCTGAAGGGGTTGGGGGATCCTATGATGACACGCAACACACAAGCCGGTCGTGCCAGGACGCTGTCGCTGTTGGGCGCCCTCGTCGTCAGCGCGATCGCGCTCGGCGGCTGCAATCTGACGGGCGACAATCTTGCCACCGGCACCGTGGGCGACGACTACCGGCAGCGGCATCCGATCGCGGTGACCGAGGGCGAACAGTCGATCGTCGTCTTCGTCGGCCGCGCCCGCGGCAACCTCACCGAAGCGCAGCGCGACGACGTCATGGGGCTGGCGCGCACCTGGCGCCGCGAAGGCACCGGCGCGATTGCGATCGACGTGCCGGCCGACAGCTCGAACTCGCGCTCGGCACAGGCGGTGTATCAGGAGATCCGCGGCCTGCTGGCGTCGATGGGCGTACCCGCCCATGCCATCACCAAGCGCTCCTACCATCTCGATGATCCGCGCGCGCTTCCGACCATTCGGCTGAGCTATCCGAAGATGGCCGCCGTCGCCGGTCCCTGCGGAGTGTGGCCGAGCGACCTCGGTCCCTCGATCTACAATCCGAACTACAACCAGAACAAGCAGTACGACAATTTCGGCTGCGCCACGCAGCGTAACCTTGCCGCGATGGTCGCCAATCCGTCCGACCTCGAACAGCCGCGAACCGAGACCGCAGCCTATACGCCGCGCCGTACGATCGCGTTCGATAAATACCGCAAGGGTGAGTCGACCGCGACCGCCTACCCCGAAGCCGAGAAAGCCAAGCTGAGCGACGCCGCGAAATGACCGAACAACAAGACGAGCCGCAGCACGCCAACGATTACATCGCGCCGGCGCCGCGGATTTCCGTGCAGGCGTTCTGCGCCAGCGTCGCGACCGCCGCGAACGCACGCGCGGCTGCCGACGACCGCCGGCTAGCCAAGGCTCATCTCTCGGTCCATATGGGCGGCATCGCCGCGGCGATCGACGCCTACCACAAGGCGCCGACGCCCAACGTCATCATGCTCGAGACCGAGCCGGATCATGATTTCCTCGCCGGTCTCGACGAGCTCGCCACGGTCTGCGATCCCGGCACCCGCGTCGTGGTGCTCGGCACGGCCGGCGAGACTGCGCCGTATCGCGAACTGGTCCGGCGCGGCGTCAACGACTACGTCATCGGGCCGGTCAAGGTGCTCGACATCGTGCGCTCGATCTGCAGCCTGTTCTCGGCCTCCGAAGCGGTCTCGGTCGGCCGCCTGATCGCGGTCGCGGGCGCCAAGGGCGGCGTCGGCGCCTCGACCATTGCCCACAATGTCGCCTGGACCATCGCACGCGACCTCGGGCTGGATTCGGTCGTCGTCGATCTCGACCTCGCCTTCGGTACCGCCGGGCTGGACTACAATCAGGACCCGGTGCAGGGCATCGCCAACGCCGTGTTCTCGCCCGAGCGTCCGGACTCTGCCTTCATGGAACGCCTGCTCGCAAAGTGCGGCGATCATCTCAGCCTGCTGGCGGCGCCGGCCACCCTCGACCAGGTCTACGATTTCGGCGCCGAGGCGTTCGATGCCATCTTCGATACGATGCGCATGACGACGTCCTGCATCGTGCTCGACGTGCCGCATCAATGGACCGCCTGGACCAAACGCGTGCTGGTCGGTGCCGACGATATCCTGATCGTGGCCGAGCCCGACCTCGCCAACATGCGCAACACCAAGAACATGATGAACCTGTTGAGGACCGCGCGTCCGAACGACCGTCCGCCGCTCTACTGCCTGAACCAGGTCGGCATGTCGAAGCGCCCCGAGATCGAGGTCAAGGATTTCGCCAAGACCATCGAGAGCCAGCCGATCGCGGCGATCCCGTTCGACTGCAGGCTGTTCGGTGAAGCCGCCAACAACGGCCAGATGATCGCGGAAGTCTCCGCGCGTCACCGCACCACAAGGACTTTCCTGCAGATTGCGCAACGCCTCACCGGCCGTCCCGATCTCGCCGAAGCCCGCGAGTCGTTCCTGTCGCCCATCCTCAGGAAGCTGCAGTCGCGCCGAAATGACGGGCGCCGGGCCGCCGGCTAGCGTCCCGCTAGCGCTCTAGTCGCGGCGACTGGCTGCGACCGGGATCTTCTCGGCGTCGGCGCGGCTCGCATCCCTGCGCGCCAACAGTCGCTTCAGCGCGGCGACGTTGGCTGAGCCCTGCTCCGCCGGCAAATCGGCCTTCATGATGGTTTCCGCCTCGGACTGGCGGCCCTGCAAGCCAACCACGACGGCGAGATTGGTTCGCACCCGCATGTCGCCGGGGGCGCGCTCCCGCGCGCGGCGCAGCGTCTCCTCGGCCTTCGGCAGGTCCTTCGACAGCAGATAGGACAGCCCGATATTGGAGAGCACTGACGGATCGTCAGGCACGATCTTCAGCGCACTCGCATAATACTGCCGCGCCTCGTCGTGGCGATCGAGTTGGTCGAGCACGGCGCCCTGCGCCGACAGGATGCGCCAGTCCGGATCTTCCGGGGTATGCGCGCGCCCGAGCACGTCGAATGCCTGCTGGAAATTGCCGTTGTCGGCGAGCGCCCGTCCGTAACCCGCGAGCAGCGCCTTGTTGCTGGGCTGCGCCAGCACCGCCTGCTCCATGACGGCGACCGCCTGGGCCCGCTGGCCGGTGGCGCGCAGCGCCCGGGCGTATTTCAGCGCGGCGTCGGTGTCTTTCGGGTTGGCGCGGACGCGCTCGTGGTAGGTCGCGATGTCGCGCCGCGGATCGGCCGGGGCCGGCGTGGCCTCCGCCGTGTCGCCCAATGAGCCGGTGATGTCAGACGGGCCGGAGGTTTGACAGGCAGACAACCCGATCAGCAGGATCGCGGCAGATACCGTGCCCGCGAGACGGCGCACGCGGCCTGAGGGTCGGGGGAATTTCTCAAACATAAAGCGAGACTCGGAACGGCGAAGGTTCCGGGATGCTCACAGCTTAACCCTAAGGTCCGGTTAAGGATGCCATCATGTCGCCGTCATCCGGCCCAGATGCGGTGCCGGACGCCTGGCGAGACAGCAGCCAAATGGCAGCTTCAGTCGACTTCAGTCGACGAACTGGGCGCCGAACTCGTGCCCGATTTGCCAGGCCAGCCGGCACTGACGCGGACTGCCGCTCGACAGGATGATGGTGAATTCCGGCGGGATCTCCAGATATTCGGCGATCACCTTGACGCCGCCGGCCGAAATATCGGTGATCATGCAGTCGCGTGGCAGCGACCCTGTGCCCAGCTGAATTTTGGCGACGCTCCGGCACGGGCGGCGTTCGCTCTTGCGGCGATTCATAAACATTCTGATCCCCAAGCCTTTCTGGGCAACTTCCTGGCCTATCGTCATAGCGGGGAAAGATTGGAAACTGCCTAGCGGAACCCATCGCAATTGAGCGGTCGCGTTCGAGATTCGTTTACCGGGGGGCGCCCTCGCCGGGAGACACGAGCTTTGATCAATCAAAGATTGAATAGTTGAATGATATGTGCTGCAGGTCGAATGACGTCTACCCGATAGGCCGCCTCACTCGATAGCGTGCGTCGCTCCCGCCGTGGTCGCATGAGAACAAAAAGGGGTTGATCGCCAGTCGATAGACGATACCTATGTTCATTCGACTCGAATTCGCCGGGATGCCAGGAAGCATGGGAAGCATTGTTCTGCTCGATCTGATGGGGGGCGTGGCGCTCCTGCTGTGGGGCCTGCACATGGTCCATAGCGGGATTCTGCGCGCCTTCGGACCGGATTTGCGGCTGCTGCTCGCCCGGGCGCTACGCAATCGCTTTACCGCCCTTGGCGCCGGCCTCGGCCTGACCGCCCTGCTCCAGAGTTCGACCGCGACTGCCCTGATCACCAGTTCCTTCGCCGCCGAAGAGATCGTCAGCCTGGTGCCGGCGCTCGCGATCATGCTCGGCGCCAATATCGGCACCACGCTGATCGTGCAGGTGCTGTCGTTCAACGTCGCCGCCATCGCGCCGGTCCTGTTCATCGTCGGCCTCGTTGCGTTCCGCAGCGGGCCGCGCTCCCGGATCAAGGATCTCGGCCGCGTCTCGATCGGCCTCGGCCTGATGCTTCTGGCGCTGCACATCCTGCTCGATACGATGGCGCCCGCCGAGAATGCTCCGGGCGTGCGCGTGTTCCTGGGCGCGATCACCGGCGATCCCGTGCTCTGCATCCTGATCGGCGCCGTCGTCACCTGGCTGGTCCATTCCAGTGTCGCCAGCGTGCTGCTGGTGATGTCGCTGGCCTTTTCCCAGTTCATCTCGCCCTATGCCGCATTTGCGCTGGTGCTCGGCGCCAACCTCGGCAGTGCCATCAATCCGCTACTGGAGGGCGCGCGGCGCGACAATCCGGCGAGCTACCGGCTGCCGGTCGGCAATCTCGTCAACCGCGTCGTCGGCATCCTGCTGGTGGCGCCGTTCCTGCGCCCGATCACCGAGATCATCTACGCCTGGCAACCCGATCTCGCCAAGGCGACTGCGCTGTTCCACATCGCCTTCAACGTTGCGACCGCGCTGCTGTTCATCGGCGTGCTCGACCACATGGCGCGGCTGCTCGAGCGTCTGCTGCCGAAGCGAGCGCAGGAGACCGATCCATCACGGCCGCGCTATCTCGACGAGAGTGCGCTGGAGACGCCTTCACTGGCGCTGGCCGATGCGGCGCGCGAGGTGCTGCATATGGGCGATCACACCGAGGCCATGCTGCGCAAGGTGATGGCGGCGATGCTGACCAACGATCGCGCCCTGGTTGACCAGGTGTCGAAGATGGACAACACCGTCGACCGGCTGAACGAGGCGATCAAGCTTTACGTCACGAAACTCACCCGCGGCAGCCTGGACGAGCGCGAGGGCCAGCGCGCGATGGAGATCGTCGCGTTCGCGATCAATCTCGAGCATATCGGCGACATCATCGACAAGAACCTGAGCGAGCTCGCGACCAAGAAGATCAAGCATCGCCTGCAATTCTCCACCGAAGGCGCGGAGGAATTGTCGGCGTTCCACAAGCGCACGATCGACTCGCTGCGGATCGCGTTCGGCGTGTTCATGTCGGGCGATGCCAACGAGGCGCGCAAGCTGCTCACCGAGAAGGCGGCGCTGCGCGCGGCCGAATTGGCCGCCGTCGAGCGCCATCTGGAGCGCCTGCGCGAAGGCCGGCCCGAAACCATCGAGACCACTTCGCTGCATCTCGACGTGCTGCGCGACCTTCGCCGCATCCATTCGCACATCTGCTCGGTCGCCTATCCCGTGCTCGACGCCGCCGGCGAGACCGCCGCCGATCGCGAGAGCACCACCATGGAAGCGACCGACGTTGCGGCGCCCGTGCCTTCGAGCTCTCCGGGCTCCTGACCCCGGCAAGGCCCGCCGCGCCGGCATGGCGTGATGCGATCTGCGCTCGCTATGTCGGCGGCCGATGTTTAGAGCCGAAACGCCGCGGCGGAAGCGCGGAGATGGCAGCGAGTTGGTCGATGCTGTCACGCTGGCGATCGAAAGCCCCGAGCAGATCGCCTTGCAGCAGCCGGCCGCCCGACAGCTTCATCCGAAGCGGATCGACGTTGCGGCCGTTGATCCGTACCTCGTAATAGAGGTGCGGTCCGGTCGAGAGCCCGGTCGATCCGACAAAGGCGATCGTCTCGCCCTGACGAACGCGGTCTCCGATCTTCAGCCCGGGCGGGAAGCTTGCGACGTGGGCATAGGTCGTCTCATAACCGCGGTCGTGCCGCACGCGGATATATTTCCCGTACCCGCGTTCGTACCCTTCGGTCTCGACGACGCCGGCGCCCGCGGCCGCGATGGGCGACCCATAGGGCGCCGCATAATCGACGCCCTCATGGAAACGGCGGTCGCCAAGGATCGGATGAATCCGCCAACCAAAGCCGTCGCCAAGGCGGCCGGTCACGACCGGCTTGCGCAACAGGAATTTGGTGATGGACTGGCCGGTCTCATCATAGAAATCGGAGCTGCCATCGTCCGGCGCCGTGAAGCGATAGTACCGGCGGGACTGTCCGCCCGCCGTCAAATCGATGAAGACCAACTCCGGCTGACCGATGTCGTTCGGCGCGTAGATGATCTCGGCCACATCGGCGTCGCCGAGCGGCTCGTCGAGATCGAAATCGCGGCCACAGAGCCGCATCAGTTCAGCAACGATCCCCTGGTCGACGTGGTTGGAGCGCGCAAGCGCGTCAAGGCCGTCACGCAGTGTTTCGCCCGGAATGGAATGCGTATCGATCGACTCACGCAGCGGGCTCTCGCTGCGCGCGGCGATGTCGGGCTGTTCGGGCGCGATCGGCTGGTATTGGCCGCCATCGGTGCGACCGACGGCGGACACATCGGAGCCGGCGCGTTCGATCGACACCTTCGCGACATGGCCGCGCGGCGAACCGGCGTCTTCGCCTTGTTCGATGACCGTGATTTTCTCGCCACCGGACAGCGTCTCCAGAGCGCCAGGCGACGGGAAAGCGGCCAGGATCGCCGGCGCGTCCTCCGCGGCCGCCGCCAGCGCCCGCAGAATGGCGGCCAGCGTGTCGCCGCTTCTCGCGATAATGACATGTCGGCGGTGACGCGACGACGTAGGCGACTTCGGAAGGTTGGTGACGTTGACAGCCTCGCCGATCGGAGCCGGCGGACGCGGCACGTCTTCACCGTCAGCATAGGCGCTGGTGCCGCCCGGCAGTGGGCGCCGCGCTGGACCTGTCCGTATGATGGCTGGCAGCTCCGACAGCAGGTCGCGTTGCGAGCCCGCTCGCGCGTCGTCCTTTTCGTCTCCCCGCGCTTCCTGGTGTGGCTCGAGATCGATCTCCGCGAGCCGCGCTGACACGCGGGTAAATCGACGGACCGCGCCGGCATCGCTCAGCTGCTCAATCTTGAGCGCAGCGGAATTGCCCTGCGGGCCGAGCCTCCGGTCGAGACGATCGCCGCGTCGCGCCTCGTCAACTACCTGCCCTGCGAAGCGCGGAAGTGACACGACCGGCGCGGCTGCGAATCGCGCGTGATCGCCAAACGCCCCGCGAAGCGCGCCGGCAAGAAGAGCGACGGCGGCGGATCCGATCAGAATCGTCCCCGCCATCCAGCGGAGGCTGACGGCGCGCCGGTCAGGCAATTTGCGCTCGCCGGTCAGCGGGGGCTCGTCAAGCGACGGAATATCGCGGACGCTCGATAGATAACCACCCGCTTTCGTCGCTTCGTCACGGCTGGTCATCAACGCCCCTCATCCCCTGGGGCACGGTCTCGAGATGCCGCCACGCCCACGGCAAGCCGTAGATGCCATGCGGCTTGGGGCGAATGTTTGACCTTGGTTCAGATTCGGTCGCAATTGATGCCGGGCTGAGCCCGATGCTGGAATCTATCGAGATTCCCGAACAAGGCCTACCGCTCGCCGCTCCGACGATGACGGCAATCAGCTATCGAGCGTCTTCGACCCGCGGCCGCGGTTCTTCACGATCAGCATGATGTTGCGGATGTAGATCAGCGTGGCCAGCCCCTGCCCGATGATGATGACGGGCTCACGCTTGGCAAGCCCGTAGATCAGCGTCATCAGGCCGCCGCCCATCGAAAAGAACCAGAACGCCATCGGTACCACGCTCTGGCCGGCGCGCTCGCTGGAAATCCACTGCACGAGGAAGCGCGCGGTGAAGAACAGTTGCGCGATCAGTCCGAACGCCAGCCAGAAGTCGAACTTGGCGATGAACACGTCGTAGAGATAGGCGCTCAGCGCCTGACCGTACTGAATCAGCATCACTTCACCTCGGTCACGCCCGGCACACCAGTGACACCGGGCACTTCAGCGACCACTTCAGTGACGACCGGCGTCGGCTTCTTGCGGCGGATCAGCCACCACACGCCGGCGAGATCCATGATCCCGATCCATAGCCGGTCGAAAAATCCATAGTTCGACACGCCGGAATGGCGCGGCCGATCGACGACGTCGACATAGGCAATCGCCAGCCCCTCGCGGCGGACCAGTGCCGGGAGAAAACGATGCAGCCCGTCGAAGTAAGGCATCGCCAGAAACACCTCGCGCGGAAACGCCTTCAGGCCGCATCCGGTGTCGCGGGTGCCGTCGCGCAGGATGATGCCGCGCACCGTGTTGGCGATGCGCGATTGCAGCTTCTTGAAGCCGGTGTCCTTGCGCCCGACGCGCTGGCCCGCGGCGAGGCCGACGCGGCCGTTGCCGCTTTCGACCGCCGCGATCAGGTCCGGCAGGAAGGCGGGATTGTTCTGCCCGTCACCGTCGAGCGTCGCCACGATCGCGCCGCGCGCGGCGCGCACGCCGCTGCGCACGGCCGCCGACTGGCCCGACGAGACCGCGTGGCGGAGCTGCCGGAGATTGCGCCGCCCGGCCATGACCGCGCTCAGCCGCTCGCCGGTGACATCGGTCGAGCCGTCATTGACGTAGACGATCTCGTAGGCCCAGCGTCCGTCGAGCGCGGCCGCGATCTCGGCGATCAACGGCGCGATATTGTCCGCCTCGTTGCGCACGGGCACGACGATGGAAACGGCGACCGGCATCTGGTCGGGAGCAGGCAAATCGGCACTCGTGGTTGGTGTTGTCGGCGATGGAACCAGCCCGATCCGGCCGTCGGGCGACCGCTTTTATGGGGCGAAGGCGCTCCTCGCAACCCTTTTGAGACGCCCGTCCGACGGTCCTGACAGCGCCACCACGGTGCCGTCGCGATGAATGGCAAAACCAAGGCGGCGGGCGGCGAACCAGTAGCGCACGACCATTGCGCCGATCACCCCGACCAGCGCGCCGGCCACCACGTCGCTCGGATGATGCGCCAGCAGCACGAGCCGGGTCGCGGCGATGACCAGCGCGTAGACCAGCATCGCGAACCGCGCGCCCGGCCACACCGCGGACACCGCAAAGGCAAGCGCGAACGCCGTGATCGAATGTCCCGACGGAAAGCTCGAATAGGCCTCGGTACCGGCGAAATGCTGGAAGTTGAAGGCATTGGCCTTGCCGCCGACAAAGGGCCGCCCGCGGCCGACGATCCACTTGATCAATTCGCCGACAGCGACCGAGAGCACGACCGACAGAAACAGGTATTGCAGCCTTGTCCCGAAGCCAAGCAAGGTGGCGCGCGGCACGCCGCGCAGCGCAGGCGCCGCCAGCGCGACCACGATCAGCAGCAGGCCAAGCGCGCACAGCACATACTCGTCCTTGCCGAAATCGGTGAGCGTCTTCACCCACCACAGACCCGGCGTGCCGCGTGGCGGCATCAGACTGATCTCGGTGACATCGAACGCATACATCAGCGTGATGATCACGGCGCCGACGATGACGACGAGCAAAAGTCCGTGGCGCGCGGAGCGGCGCGCCGCCTCGGCGCGGCGCGAATGCGACGGCGCCCGCACGAGCTGGGCAAGGGACAGCCAAACCAGCGTCAGCAATCGTCCGAAATAATTGGCAGAATCCGGGATGGCTGGCGGCGCCGGCATGTCATTCCGTCCCTTCGGAACGGAAGATCGCGATCGAGACCGCCTTGCCCTGCGAGATGTTGTAGCCCTCGACGCGCACCGGCGCGTTGTAGCGCAGGCCAATCGCCTCGGCGCGCTGCACGAAGGCGCGCTCCGAGCGCTGTTCGACCAGCGCGAAGCGGCAGGAGCCCTGCCCGAGGAAATCCGCGGCGCCCGATCCGTCGGTGAGCAGCGTCGAGGTATCGGTCATGAACACGAGGCTCGGCTCGTGGAAGCCGGCGGCTGCCGCCTTCGGGCCGACGCAGGTCACGTTGCGCAAGGCGCGTGCGACCTCCTGGCTCGGAAATACGGTGGTAAGCCGCGGCAGCACCACACCATAGGTGCCGGCTGCCATCAGCGCCGCGGCAATCACCGCATTGAGCAGCGAGCGCTCGGCGCGGCTGTCCTCGAACAACCACCACGCGATCAGGCCGAACACCATCGCGACGGCGAACAACGGCCAGGCCGGAAACACCGGTTGATGGATCGCCTTGATGGCGCCGACGATCACCAGCACCGCGCCGAAGGCGGGGATCGCGAACCACCAGGCGGCGCCCCGCAAGAGCCACGGCGAGCGCGACAGCACGCGCCGCTCCAGCGCGCCGACGGTCAGGATCGCGATCGCCGGATAGAGCGGCAGCACGTAATGCGGCAGCTTGGTCAGCACGGCCTCGAACACGATCCAGGACGGGATCAGCCAGGCCAGCAGGAACTGCGCACCGGGCTCGCGCCGCGCCCGCCAAACCGCAGGCGCCGCCATGCCGGCGAGCGGCGCACCGGGCCAGAACGTGATCCAGAACAGCAGCAGATAGAGTCCAGGCGGCGCGCCATGGGATTCCTGCGCACCGAGCTTGCTCAGCATGTCGCCGCCGACCGAGTCGGCAAAGAAGGTCTCGCCGGCGCGCAGGAAGATCAGCACGAACCACGGCAGCACCAGCACGAGGGTCCACATCAGCCCCCAGACCGGGCGCATGCGCCAGAACCAGGCCGCCGATCGATCGAGAATCGCAAGCCCCGCCATCGCAAGGCCGACGAACATCAGGATCAGCGGCCCCTTGAGCAGGATGCCGACCGCCAGTGCCGTCCAGAAGACCGCGGGCGGACCCCATGAAGGGTGTGCGGGATCCTCGCCGCGCTGCCACGACAGATAGACTCGCGCCATCGCGCCCATCGCCGCGGTGACGGTCAGCAGCAGCATCGCGTCGGTCTTGGCGAGCCGCGCTTCGACCCCGAGCAGCACGCAGCTTGCCATCATCAGGGCGGCCAGCAACGCCCCCTGCCGCGTCACGAAGGCCAGCGCCGTCCAATAGGTCAGCAAAACGGCGCCGATGGCGCCGATCAGGGACGGCAGGCGGTACACCCAGATGCGGACCTGGGCGCGCGGCACCCCGAGCGCGGAGACGGTCTTCAGCGCAGCCGCCTGCATCCAGTAGATGCCAACCGGTTTCTTGTAACGGACGTCGTCCTGGAAGCGGATGTCGACGAAATCGCCACTCTCGACCATCTGCTTGGTCGCCTGGGCAAAGCGGACCTCGTCACGGTCGATCGGCGGGATGGTGAAGAAGCCCGGCAGGAACAGCACGAGGCAGGTCAGCGTCAGGAACAGGATCGAACGCCATTGGCTGGCCGTTGCGAACTCGAACGCCATGAACAGCCTGCGGCTCGAATGCGCAGGTTTTACAAACTGTTGCCCTGCTCCGAAGCGCCGGGGTTGGAGGCCATCCACCATGGGTTTCGCATACGATGAAACCGCAGCGCAAACAACCGTGCTGTTCCGCTTTCCGGCCGTGCCGCTCCGCTTTCCCGTGCGATCATTGCACGCGGATCACAACGGTATCCGCGGCCCCCGTGGCGTCGATCACGGTGAGCCGCGCAAAGCCCGGCCCGGGCGGCTCGATCAGGCGCTGGCGCCGGCTGTCGATGTCCCCGGCTGAGACACCATTCACGAGGACCGTCAGCGGCAGCACCCCGCCGGCAACCTTGACCGGCAGCGCGGCATTGCGGCCGCCCTCGGATTGATCGACATCGATGCGCGAGCCGTTCAGCGGAAACTGGATGTGCGGAGCCTGGTCGTTGCCGCTACGGACCAGTTCGCCGAGCGGCCGGAAGCGGCGCAGCGGCGGCGGCAGTTTCGCGTTGGATGCGACCAGCACGCCGCGTGGCGGCTTCGGCAATGCCGCCGGGATTTTGCCGGTGCGTGCAAAGGCGTCGAACAGGATCGGCGCCGCGGCGGTGCGGCCCACCAGACCCGGCACCGGCGCGCCGTCGGGACGGCCGACCCAGACGCCGATCGTGACGCGGCCGTCGAAGCCGACCGACCAGGCATCGCGATAGCCATAGCTAGTGCCGGTCTTGAACGCGATCCGGTTGTGCACGCCGTTCTCCGGCGGCGGCGTGCCGAGCAGGACGTTGCCGACCTGCCAGGCCGCAGCCTGATCCATCAGCCGCATCGTGTCGCGGCTGTCATTCTCCTGCATGATCTCGCGCAACGGTTTAGTCGCGCCGAGCCGTGCCAGGCCGGAATAGAGCTGAGCGAGATCCTGCAACGTGATGCCGACACCGCCAAGACCCATCGCAAGGCCCGGCGCCTCGTCCTTCGGCAGCACGAGACTGGTGCCGGCCTGCTTCAGCCGCGACGACAGCCGGCTGGCACCGACCCGGTCGAGCAGCGCGATCGCCGGCACGTTGAGCGACAATTGCAGCGCCTTGCGGATCGGCACCGTGCCCTGGAACGTCATGTCGAAATTTTCCGGCGCGTAGGTGCCGAAGCGGATCGGCCGGTCCTCGATCAGGCTGTCGGGATGGACAAAGCCATCCTCGAAGGCAAGGCCATAGATGAACGGCTTCAAGGTCGAGCCCGGCGAGCGCACCGCGCGCGTCATGTCGACCTGCCCGGCCCGCCGCTCATCGAAATAATCCGCCGAGCCGACGCGCGCGAGCACGTCGCCCGTCTCATTGTCGACCACGACGATCGCAACCGAGACGTCAGGCCCCTGCGCGATGGCGCGGTCGCGCGCCAGCGCCTCCAGGTTCCGTTGTAGCGCGGCGTCGAGCGTCAGCTTGATGACGGGCGCATCCTTCATCGTCGCGATCGCCTGATCGGACGAATGCGGCGCCAGGATCGGAATCTGCTTGCGCATCTTCGGCACCGCCGTCGCCGTGGCCTGCGCGGCATCGTCCTTCGACACCACGCCATCCTCGACCATGCGCTCAAGCACGCGGTCGCGGGCGGCGTGGGCGGCGTCCGGGTAACGATCGAGCCGCCGCCGCTCCGGCGATTGCGGCAGCGCCACCAGCAGCGCGGCTTCGGCGAGCGACAGCCGCTTCGGCTCCTTGCCGAAATAGGCGATCGAGGCGGCACGGATGCCCTCGAGATTGCCGCCGAACGGCGCCAGCGCAAGATAGAGATCGAGGATCTGGTCCTTCGAGAGCTGCCGCTCCAGTTCGACCGCCCGCACCATCTGCCGCAGCTTTGCGTAGACCGAGCGCTGGTGGCGCGGCTCGATCAGCCGCGCCAGCTGCATCGTGATCGTCGAACCGCCCGAGACGATATGACCGCTGGTGAGAAGCTGGAATGCGGCGCGCGACAGCGCCAGCGGATCGATGCCGTGATGCTCATAGAAGCGCTTGTCCTCATAGGCGAACAAGAGCTTCAGATAGGTGGGATCGACTGACGTCTTCGCATCGACCGGCAGCCGCCAGCGCCCGTCCGTCATCGCATAGGCGCGGAGCAGCTTGCCGTTGCGATCGATCACCGTGGTCGAGACCTGCTGCGCCTTGTCGAGCGGCAACGGCCCGAGCGAAACGATCCAGGCGGCGAAGGCGCCGGTGATCGCAATAAGGACGACGGCCATTGCGGCCGCGACGCGGAGCGCCAGCCGCCCGCTGCTATGCCCGGGCTTGACCCGGGCATCCACATCCTTCGTTCGCATGGACGCGCCTATGAATGGCCGGGTCAAGCCCGGCCATGACGAGAAGAGTTTGCGCCGCGCGTCCTTGTTCATTTCGCCGGCTTCACCTCAACCGCACCGGTTCCGCTGCGGCCATAGCGCGAGGGATTGTACATGTCCTCGACATAGGCCTGCGGCAGCACATATTTGCCCGGCGACACCGCGCGCACGACATAGGCGACCGTAAACACCGCTTTGTCGTTGGCGCCCCGATCGATCGCCGCCGTGAAGCGGTCATCGCGGAACTCGGTGTTCTTCGGCTCGACGCCGTCCTCGATCCACGCGAGCGTGCCGGAATCCCCCGATGACACCAAGTTCGGGTTGTCGATCTCGAGCCCGGCCGGCAGATAGTCGGCCACCATGATGTGACCGAACTCCGGTTTGGCTTCCGTCACCTTCAGGACAACCGCGAAGCGGTCATTCTGTTTCGCCTTGGTGACATCGGCCGGCTTGCCGTCGAGCGTGAAATAGCTGCGCTCGATCTTGAAGCCGTTGGAGGCCGCCGGCTCCGGCGTGACCGGCGAGCCCGACACCGAGATCACCGCCTGCACCGGCGCATCGCCGGTATTGGTGATCCTGAGCGGCTGGCCGGTCATCTCCTCGGCCTTGTAGCTGCGATAGACCGCGGTCTTGACCGGCTGGCCGTTGATGTCGAGCGCCAGCGTCTCCTTGGCGAGCGCCCGCGCCGCCAGCACCATCCACGCATTTTCCTGCGTCGAGGTGTAGGGCGACAGTCCCCGCGCCGCCTCGACCCGCAGCACGGCTTGGGTCAGCGTGGTGCGCGGTGCATTGCCTTCGCCAGCGAGCGAGACCAGCGCAGCAGCATCGCGCAGCGCCGAGCCGTAGTCGACCCGGCCGAACTCGATCACGGGTTTCGGGTTCAGCGCATCGAGCGCGGCACCATAGACCCGCTCGGCCCTCGCCTTGTCGCCGACCAGCGCCAGCGCCGCCGCAAGCTGGGCCTTGGAGATCGGGGTCGCCAGATTGTTCAGCTTGGTGTCGGCGAGATAGCGCAGATCACCGATCGGCGCCGCGCCGTTGCGCGCGAGCACATAGAGGCCGTAGGCCAGATCGCGGCCGCCGTCCTTCTCCGGCTCGTTGGCATTGACCACCGAGTTCCTGACGCGGTCGAGCGCGTTCTTGAACAGCACGTCCGGCACCGCAAAGCCCTTTTCGCGGGCCCGGGTCAGGAAGTCTGTGACGTAGGCATCGAGCCAGGCGTCGTCGCCGCCCGCCGACCACAGGCCAAACGAGCCGTTGGACCCCTGTCGAGCGAGGAGCCGCTCGATCGCGTCGCGGATGCGCTGGTCGACCGCGGTGTCCATCGCAAGATGGGCACCGGCGGCGAGATCATTGACATAGAGCAACGGCAACGCGCGGCTCGTGATCTGCTCGGAGCAGCCATACGGGTAGCGGTCGAGCGCCTTCAGAATGCTCGCGGCATCGAGCGCGGTCGACAGGCTCGCCGAGACCGAAACGCTGCCGGTACCCGGCACAAGATCGGAGAACATGTCCGAGGTCAGCGTCAGGCTTTCGCCCTTCGCCAGCGTGCGGATCGAACGGCGCGCCAGAACCTGGGTCGCCGGCTTGACGTCGAGCGCATAATGCCGCGCCAGCGTCAGCCCGTTCGGCCCGGAGATGTCGACGTCGAACTCGGCACGTCCGGCGCCGCCGGCCTCGAGGCCCAGCGACAGCGAGGAGCGCTGCTTGGCGGCGAGCTTCACCGTCGTGGTCGAATTGCCGGAAGCCTTGATCGGGCCGCTCGCCTTGACGCTGATGGCATAGTTGCCGGCGGCACCTTCGACATTGTCGATATCCATGCTGATGGTGCCCTTGTCACCGGTCAGCAGGAAGCGCGGCAAGGTCGCGGTCACCACCACGGGATCGCGCACGATCACGTCGACATTGGCGCGGCCGACCTTGGTTGCGCTCCACGCCACCGCCATCACCCGCGCGGTGCCGGCAAATTCCGGGATATCAAAGCTCACCTCGGCCGTCCCGTCAGGCCCGACCGTGAGGATGCCGGAATAGAGCGCGAGCGGCTTCTGCGTTGGCGGCGAGCCCTGCAGCTCGGCGCCGGCAGAGTCGCCGCCGCTGCGGATCTGGCCGCGGGTACCTTGCATGCCGTCGATCAGCTGGCCGTAGAGGTCGCGGATCTCGGCGGTCAGGCGGCGCTGGCCAAGGTAGTAGTCGTCCGGCGCCGGCGGCTTGTAATTGGTCAAATTGAGAATGCCGACATCGACCGCGGCGAGCACCACCTTGGCATCCTCGCCGGGATTGAGCCCGCCGAGCTTGACCGGGATCTTCAGTGTCGAGCCCGGCCGCACCAACGCGGGCGGCGACAGTTCGACGGCAAGCGTGCGCGCTTTCTTGTCGATGCCGAACCATTTCAGTCCGATCGCGCGGCCGGGCATGCGCCCGGCGGCGGCATCGAGCGGACGGCGCAACGTCGTCATGACATACGCGCCGGTGCCCCAGTCCTTGCCGACGGGGATCTTGACCTGCCGGGTGCCCTCCGTGACGTCGACGCTTTGGGTGGTCAGCAGGCGGTCGCCAAGCACATAGACCGTCAGCTTGCCTGACGTGCGCGCATTGACCGACACGGTCATCGTGTCGCCCGAGGCATATTCCGGCTTGTCGATCGAGGTTTCCAATAGATCGGGCGTGTCGGCGCTGCCGTCGGAATACCAGCCGACGTCGAACTGCACCGAGGTGACGGGGCCGTCGGCGTCGGTCGATTTCACGTCGAGCCGGTAGCGGCCGGGCTGCGGCTGGAAGGCCAGGCGCATCGGCTTGTCGGCCGCGAGGTTGACGTCGCCATCGGCGACGCGGCGGGTCGACTTGACCGGCTCATACTGCCAGGACGAATTCTGCCGGTACCACTGGTAACGCGACTCCAGCTTCAACAGCTCGTAGCGCAGCCCGTTGCGCGGCAGCTGCTTGCCGTCGGGCGCGACGAACACGACGTCGAACTCGGCCTTGTCGCCCTCGGTAACGCTCTTGTCGCCGAACAGCGGCTTGACGCCGATCAGCGAGGCGCTAGGCGCCACCGGCAGCACGATCTTGCGTTCCACCGAGCGGCCGCCGGTCTCCGCCATGCGGATGTAGATCTGGGCCTCCTGTGGCCGCGTCGAGGTCGGCACCTTCTCGAGCTTCACCGGAAAGGTCGCCGCGCCGTTGGCATCGGCCTCCGGCAGGTCCTCGATCGGGGTCCGCTCGTTGCTCGCGGTCTGCTCGTCGTCGACGCCGAACTGATAGCCGGCATAACCGGGCCGGCCGTTCGCCGCGGGCGCTACCAGCATGTCGCCCTCGAGCTGCAGGCCCGAGGCCGGCGCGCCGTAGAGGAAATGGCCGGAGACCTGAAGCTCCACTGGAACTTCAGCTTTGATCACCTTCTCCTTGCTGGTCAGATCGAATTCGACCCGTTCGGGAATGTAATCCTCGACCATGAAGGTGGTCTCGCCGACCGACGAGCCCTTCGGGTCGGTAAAGACACGGGCGCGCCAGGTGCCGGTCGACACCGCCGAATTGAGCGCCACCGCCAGCATCCGGCCGCCGGCGCCCTGGTCGGGCAGCACGGCGCGGCGGAATTCGACGCCGTCGGGGCGCTCGATCACCATGGTCAGCGGCGTCCCGGTCAGGGCGTTGCCCTGCCCGTCGCGCAGCAGGGCGGTCAGATAGACGGTCTCGTTGGAGCGGTAGACACCACGCTCGGCGTAGACGAAGGCGTCCGCGCCGGCCGGGATCGCCCGGCCCGCGACGCCGCGGTCGGTGAGGTCGAACGCATTGGTTTTCAGGCTCAGGAAGGCGTAGTCGGCCTTCTCGCCCATGACAGTCAGCAGCGCCGGCGACAACCCGCCCTCGCCGCGGGCCAGGCCTTGCTCGAACAGCACGTGGCCTGCGGCATCGGTCTTGCGCGTGGCCAGGATCTCATTGTTGCGGGCGACCAGCTTCACGTCGGCGTTGGCGACCGGTTCGGTCGAAGCCAGCGAGTTGACGAAGACGTGGATACCGTCATTGCCGGAAAAGGCCGACAGGCCCATGTCCGAGACGATGAACCATTGCGTCGCCAGCGTGCCGTCGTCGTCGGTGCCCGGCCCCTTGGCGGCGGCGGTCATGACATAGACACCGGGTTGCAGGTCGCCGAGCGCCTGGTCGACCGGAAACGCCGTGACGACGTCCTGGTTCAGCGTGGTCGCTGTCGCAAGCTCGCCGGACCACACCTTGACGCCGCGCTGGTCGCCGAGATCGGAGAGCTGATAGCGGCTCAGCGTGCTCTGGAAGTCGCTGTCGATCACCGTGTTGATCAGGTTGCGGTCGCCGATCCGGAAGACGTCGACCTTGACCGCCGGCGTGTTGACGCTGACCACCGGGATACCGCGCTGTCCGGTCCGCGGCAGCACATAGGCCCGCCCGGTGAACCGCACGAACGGCTTGCGGTCGCGGACATAGATGTTGAACTCGGCCGATTTCGGCAGGGTCTCCTTGACAGTCGACGGCAGGCCGGCGCGCAGATTGATGTTGTAGCGCTCGCCATGCTTGAGCCCGTCGACGCAGAGCTGCTGGCCCTCCGCCGACAAGGCCGGCTTGTCGGTGCCGGCGAGCGCGAGATACGGCGCGAAGTCGACGCGCTTGGCGAGTTCCTCCGAGAACTGGAAGCAGGCCCGCGGCGAGGCGGCGTCGGAATCGACGGTATAATCGAGCAGCCGGAAACCGTGCTCGTCGCGCATCTTCTCGTACTGGCCGCGGACATCGGCGACCTCGCGCATGTCGAGCGACAGCCGCAAGCTGTCCAGCGCGGGGCGCCACAGCTTGCGTTCGGCAAGCGCTTTGCCGAGCACGGCCAGCGCGTCAGCCTCCTCGCCCGCATTGCCGGCGCGCTGATAGGCGATGTAGGCGGCAGTGGAAGCGCGCTCCATCAGGAACGTCTGTTCGCTTGAGCTCGCCGACCGGATCTGGAAGATCGTCCTGGCGAGGCGCAGCCAGTTGGCGCCGTCCTCTGGCGTGGTCGCCGCGATCTGGCCGAGGATCTGCAGCCCGCCGCGGAAATCATTGCGCTTGAAGGCGGCGTCGGCGTCGGTGCGCAGAGTCGCGGCCGACTTGTTGACCGCGCCGGCCTCGTTCTTGATCTGGGCTTCCAACTTGATCGCGGAATCGGCGAGATCGTCGCGCTTGAAGGCCTTGTCCGCGGCCTGGGCGCCCACCAGGGCGAGCAGCAGCGTGGCGCATATCGTGGCGGCACGAACCAATCCGATCATGATGGAGCTCCTGAACGCCCCGCGGTCGAACGCCGCGTTGGGGCCAAAAGTGCGCGAAAAGGTGACGGAGTGAAGGCGCGGACATGAACGGACGAAAACGTCGCAGATCGCATTGCCGACATTCCTTTGACCACCCCGGCGGCAGCGTCGTGCGGCTCGGCAGGCTGGACAGGCCAACGCAGGGCGGGCGCCCTGCTCGCCTTTGTCGTTCGACCACAAAAATCGGTTCGGACGGACTTGGCGGAAAGGCGGATTTTTCATATTGGCGGTGCTACAAGGCCGCCACGGTCCCGTAGCTCAACTGGATAGAGTAGCGGATTTCTACTCCGCGGGTTGCAGGTTCGAATCCTGCCGGGATCGCCACCCTACTCCCCCTCAATGAAACCATTTTTCGCAAGCCGCGAAGCCGGCCGGAAACAAACCCGGCGTAGTGTCCCTGGGATTGGACCAAGGGGCTTCGGTCATGTGGGATTTCATCAACGAATTGTATCGGGATTTCTGCCTGGCTCGCCTGCAGGAGATGCGCAAGCTCGAGCATCATATCTGACCGGGCGGAGCATCGGTGGCGATCAGCCGTTCTCGCGCCGCGGCTTGGATCACCCCAGACAATCGGACCTTTGCCAGCGCACAAGCAGCCAACACCAATCCATCGCGGGACGCCCAGTCCCCGTATGATTACGGGGGCGCTCGAACCTTGGCGCCGGTTTTGCAGACACAAACATGACTGGGATTGCGGGCCCAGATTGGAACAGGCGCCGCCGGGACAATGCATTTCGAGCCCGGCGGCGTAATTTTTCGGGACGGGCTCACCGCCATGATCCGAACGGTCCGGCGTCAGTGCCGGGACCATTCCCTTGCTTCGCCCGCGGCCTCTCCTGCCTGGAAATCAAGCACGCTCGTTCGACGTCGATAGCTCCACCATCGAGGTGTCAGCCGGCACGGCGATGAAAAGGATCGCCGCTGGTTGATCGTCGTCCTCCTGGCCGGTCGCTCGCGAACGTCGACCGTCGGCAGCAATCAAACCAATCTCTAAGGCTCTCTTAACCACAAGCGAAGGCCGCACGCGGGGTCATGGGCCGATTGCGCGCCGATCCGCGTTGTCCAGCACCATGCGTGTGACAAGCCGTCCGATCGCCTCTGCTCTGTGTGGTGCGGCGGTTCTCGCTGCGCCGCTCGCAGCCGCCAATGCGCAGCAGGTGCAGGCCGGAACGCTTGAGTGTCGTGGCGGACCCGATACCGGGTTCGTGGTGGGTCCGGTGACCAACCTCAATTGCGTGCTGCACGTCGATAGCACGCCGGACAGGCGTTATGTCGCGGCCATCCGCAACCTCGGCGTTTTGATCGGAGATCAAGAAGTCGCCATGACCTGGAAGGTGATGGCGCCCGTGCCGTGGCTTGGAAGCGACGATCTCGCCGGCGGCTACGCCCATGCCGACGGCGCCGGCGTCAACGTTCTCGCCGGCGGCACGAATACGCCGATCACGCTGCATCCGTTGAACGAGCGGAACGTCCCCTCAACGCCGCCCCTGAAAATCGAGAACCTCGAGATTCGGCCGGTGGACCGCTGACCCTGAGCGCAGCTAGGCGATGGCCGGCGCGGCCGCCGGAATGCACAACGCCGTCCGCTTGAAATAGATGCGGACGGCGCTGGCCCTAGCCCCAGGAAGGTGATGCAAAATCCTGACAGCTCCAAGTCTGCACACTTTGTGCCAGCGGCGCATGTCCCAAATTGGCTATCACGCGGCATGGCCCAAATGGGCCATTTGGAAACACAGAAACAAAGATAGGTTAGGCATCGAGGCGCCGGCGACGGTGCCTCACGACCAAAGTGTCTACTTGGCCTCAGCGTGGCCCACGCGCTGAGGCCTTTCTTTTTCGATGTTCGCCGTGTGCCGTGAAATCACTCGCGTCTTTATCATTCAGCGCACGAAACGATTCCGTAGTTCTCCGTGCGTGAACAAAGTTCCGGCGGCGATTGAGGGACTGATCGCTTTCCGTTCGTGCGATTGCAGGTTCCACTTGCCGTGAGCTCCGGCAGCGCGCTTCGCAATTTCTTAATCCAAGAATGTTTCTCTAGAGGATTGTGAGTGCGCGCATCGGTCGTCGATATTTTTCAGGACCGCGATGGACGATTCCCAGATCGTCCTTTTTGTTCGATGAGGATTCGCACGACCAAAACATCACGCGAGCGATGCGAACGCACAGCGCGCTCGGTCACGCCGCGAGAGTCTCACTTTGGTTTGCTCGGCCGATGCGCCATTCCCATATACACCCCACCGGCCTTCAATTCCGCCAGCATCTGGTCGATCCGCTTGCGCTGTGTTGCAGTTCGCACGCTGCGGCCGATCAAGTGCAGATAGTCGTTGCGCTGATACGGCGGGCGCGCCTTGAACGCCTGCATCGGTCCAGTCGCATCGAGCTCGCGGCGAATGCTCGCCGGCATCGCCGCGCGCGGTCGCTTCAACGTCACGCCGCCCTCCGATCGCCGGATCAGGACCGCCGCTTGGCTTCGACGTAACGTTTGAAGTTATCCAGGATCGCCTGCCAACCGCCGCGTTGCTGCTCGACCGAATGAGTATCCTCGCTGTCGAAGCTGACCTGCACCTTGACGCCGCCGGTCTCCGGCGTGAATGCGACCTGCGCGCTGCGATCGCCGAACGAATATTCGAGCAGCCGGGGCTCCTCGACCCTGGTGTAGGTGCCGGCGAAATCGAACCCCATGCTGCCGTCCTTTGCTTCCATTCGCGACGAGAAGGCGCCGCCGGTGCGCAGGTCGACGGTCGCGGCGGTCGTGTGCCAATCGTCGGAAGCCGCGTTCCACTGCTTGATGTCGTCAGGCGTCGTATAGGCGCGCCAGACATCCGCGATCGGCGCGGCAACGGTCGTTTCGACGGCAATCCTCATATCAATTCCCTCGTTGCGATGGGGTGAAGCCGACGCGCCTCCCGGGCGGCGCCGGACCGCGGCCATTCTATTAGGGCCATTGATGCCTTCGTCAAATGGCAATGCCCGGGCCACCGGGAACATGAGGAGATCCGAGATGCCATTCGACCAACCAGATGGTGCGTGGTCGCCACAAGAATTTCGTCAGGAATGACCGTGTATGGAAGACGGGTCCAATGCCCGGAGAGCGCGTCATGCGGAACCTGAACACCGTCCTGAGCAAGCTGAACGACCGCCTGCTGCGGCTGGAGGGCGAACTGTTCGTGCTGCGATCGATCGCGCGCGCCGCCCTCACCGCGGGCGACGAGTCCGCCGTCCGCACCCGCAAGCTGCTCGAAGGCGCAAGGCTCGCGCTGTCAGACGAAGCCGAACGGCCGCTGGACGCCGCGACCGGGAAATACGTCGCGGCCGCGATCGCCATGGTCGAAGAGCTGCTTGAGAATCCCCGCGAGGCGGCCCCGCTGTTCAGGGTGATCGACGGCGGCAGGCGGGACGATTAGCGCGCTTGCGCCGAGCCTAGCCGGTACCCTGCACGGCCTTGTCATAGGCCTCGATCGTCAGCCTTGCCCTGACCGCAATATCCGCGGCCGTCATGCCCGGCTTGTAAAGGCTGCTGCCGAGACCGAAGGCGCGAATGCCTGCCTTCACATACTCGGCGAAATTCTGGTCCGAGACGCCGCCGACCGCGGCGATCATCACGTCCGGCGGCAGCACGGCGCGGATCGCGGTGATGCCGGCGGCGCCGAGCACGCTGGCCGGAAAGAATTTCAGGCTCGATGCCCCCGCGCGCGCGGCGAGCAGCGCTTCCGTCGGCGAGAACACGCCGGGCATCGTGATCATCGCGTGGTCTCTTGCACGCGCCAGCACCTCGACATCGACATTCGGCGACACCATGAGGCGGCCGCCGACGTCGTGCAGGCGATCGACGTCGGCTGCAGTCAGCACCGTGCCGGCGCCGATCAGAACATCGGCCGGCGCGCGCTTCGCCGCGATCTCGATCGAGCGGAACGGCTCGGGCGAGTTCAGCGGAATCTCGATCGCGGTCATGCCGGCGTCGAGCAGCGCGCTGACGATGCCCAGCACCTCGTCCGGCTTGACGCCGCGCAGGATCGCGACCAGCGGCCGCTTCATCGGCGGAAACGGAATACTCATGCGTTGATCCCTCACTTCTTCCAGATCGCCGCCGCTGCGCCGGCGAGGCCACGGCGAACCGCCTCCTCCGCATCCATGACATTGAGCGGAATCGAAAGGGCTTCGAGCGCCATCTGATAGAGCCGCTGCAACCGGCCCGAGGCAATCAGCGTAACCGGCGCTCCCTGCTCCCGCTCCGCAAGGCCCGCTGCGAGTTCGACGCCGATCAACGTGCCCGAGATCGTCTCGCGCGCGGCCTGTGCGTTGCCGCCGAACAGCAGCTGCCGCGATCGCACGCGAAACAGCAGATTGGCCGCTAGCGCCGGCGCCGCGAATGCCGCCGCGACCGCCGCGCGGAACGCATCGCCGTCAACCGCTTCCTCGGCGCCGGCGACGGCGTGCGACAGGATGGTGTCGCGCGCGACCGCGCTGAACAGCTCTCCGGTCATGAAGGTCGCAAAGCGTTCGACCGTTCCGCCGCGGCCCCTCACCCATTTGGAATGCGTTCCCGGCATACAGACGAGCGCCTCGCCCGGTGCATTCAAGCCGAGCGCCCCCAGCAGCTGGGTCTCCTCGCCGCGCATGACGTCCGGCGCGGCGGCATCACGCTGCGCAATTCCAGGCAGGATACGGATCTCGCGCGTCTGCCCGCTGACCACGACAGCGCCCTTGAGGATGTCCGACAGATGCGCCGGCGTATCGATATAGCCGGCCTCGACCCAGCCCTGCCGCGCGCCCGCCATGCCGCAGATCACGACCGGCAGGTCGGCCGGCACACCCAGCGCATCGAGATGCGATTGCAGCACGGCCGCAAAGCCGGTCCTGGCTGCCGCGGTCATGCCTTCATCGCTGCGGCGCTCACCGAGCACCTTGCCACCGGCGCCCGTCAGCCAGAGCCGGAAGCTGCTGGTGCCCCAGTCGACCGCGACATAGGAAAGCCCGCTCATCGCGCCCTGTTCCACGCTCTCAGTGTCCCGCGCGCCGACGGCGCCGCTGCCAGACGCGATAAAGGCGATCATCGCGCCACGCAAGGCGGCTCGGTGGCGTGACGCCACGAGGCCCGCTGGCATCGGACGCGCGGATCGATTACCGCGCGCCCTTCAGCGTGCAGGAGGTCGTGCAGGTCGTAACGTTGCCGCGGTCACATTTGATGCAGGCGTTGACGCACTGATCCATGACCTTGGGATTGTACTGACTGTAAAGATTAGCCGCACAGCTGTTGGTCGATCCCGTAACCTCCGGGTCGGACCAGCAACCGGACAGTAAAAATGCTGCGGCACTCAAAATGGCGACCTTGCGCATAAGGCCTCCTGCCACGCCGTATCCGAGTAATGTTGCAAGTAACCTTGATGGGTTAGGTTAAATTCCGGTTTCAATTGCGGCCTTATTCGGAAGCAGTATTGCTTATCCACCGGACATTTCCCCAAGGTCCGGGCCCACACCGGCAAGGCCGTCAGGCGACCCCGCCTGGCGGCTTTGTTGCCCAGCAATGCACAAGGAAACCAACAAGATGGCCCGAAAGCCGCGGTGGTCGTTCAAGGAGGACCGACGACTGATGGAACTGGCACGCTCCTCGAAGTCGCTGGAGGAGGTCGTGAAGGCGACCGGCCGCTCGCCGGAGCGGATCAAGAAGATGGCGATGCGCCTCGGCCTGTCGATCAAGCCGCGCAGTACCACCAAGAAATGACTTGAAATACGGCCGCTAGAGTTCTGGCGGACAATCGTCCTTCGCCCGCACCGGGATCGCCTTGACCTCGCCTTCCGGCTTGGCCTCAGCCTCGCGTTCCGCCTCGGTCCCCCTGGTGCAGGTGGTCAGCACGAAAGCAACCCGGCTGCATTGCCATTCCGGCCCGAGCGCCGCATTGGACACCGGCTCGGGCGACGCCAGTGTCAGGGATAGATACGCCACCAAAACGGCACCCGCCGCGCCTGCGGCAGCCAGCGCCGCGCCCTTTCCGGACCACAGCTTGGACATCATGGCCTTGGTTCCCGCCGATCTCCAGGAGACGAGGCAGCCCGCCTGTCCGCGTGTGATCGGAATCACAACCGGGATCAAACAGTTCAGCCCGAGTCTTTGGGTTTGATGTGGGATCGATATTGCACTGCCGCAAGACGGGGTTAGCGCGCCGGCTCGATCACATTACAGTTGGTCCGGCCCGACATCAGGCAGTCCTGCATCTTGCTCGCCGCCGTCAGGTCATGCGCGAGCCAGAGGCCGACCGCGAGCATGACCGCTGCGACCAGCAGTCCGATCAGCGCGCCCCTTCTGCTGCCTCCGTCGTCGGATTCGCTCATGCCCGCTTCGGTTCCCGGTTGCCACGATCCGCATCATGACCCTTTGCACGGTTGCGTGCGATCAATTCTGCAACAGTCGCACAACGAAATGCACGGCCGCGGCCGTTGGCACCGCAATTCCGTTGCGCGCCAGGGGCGACTCGCGAAAGACTACTCGCTGAAGTGGAGCGCGTGTGCGGGGCGTGCCGATGAGCGAACAAGAAGCAACGACGTACGACTATCAGCGTTACAGGCAGTTGCTCTCGGAGGCTGTCGACGATCAGGAGGCTGATCAGCCGCTGCCTGCTGCCGCGACAGGCTGGAAGCCCAGCGCGCCTCGGACCGGAGCGCGATGACCGCCGAGACGGTCGCCAAAGTCCTGGGTAACGGACGACGCGAGCACCTCCAGCGCGGCTGAACTTTTCAACAGCCCTTGTTCAACAGCCCTTGGTGACCAGCCACTCACCACGCGCCCGCGGGGCGAACGATGGCTGCTTGACGCTGGCTCATATCTCCCTTGCTCCACAGCCCTCCGTTCACCACTGGCAATTTCGTCGCCATTCACTTATTGAAACGCCGAACCAACCCCATCCATCACCCGAACAGAAAGCAGCAAGGCTTCCTCTATGAGTGGCTTCAAGGAACCGGGTTTTGCCGACCGCCAGAAAGCGGCCCTGCAGGCGCGGCAAAACCTCCTCAACAAGTTTCGCGCCCAGCCGGGAGCTGACGATCCCGCTGTGAAGGCACGTGCCGAGGAGCGCGCGGCGATCGCCGAACGCCGCACCAAGGCCAAGGAAGCCCGCGAGGCCGAAAAGGCCGAGCAGAAGCGCCGCGAGGAAGAGGCCGCCGCCGCCGAGGCCGCCCGCATTGCGCGCGAGAAGGAAGAGGAAGCCGCCCGCGAGGAGGCGCTGCTCGCCGAGCAGAAGGCCAAGCGCGATGCCCGCTACGCGGCACGCAAGGAGCGCGGCAAGAAGAAGCGCTAAGGCGCAACCAGGCCCGCCAGCGGCGGGCCTGCGGACAGCGGGCGATGACGGCAGTCAGTTCTTCTTCATGCCGTCGTCTTTCTTCATCATCGCGCCGCCGTCCTTCTTCATGGCGTCGTCCTTCTTCATCATGCCACCGTCCTTCTTCATGGCATCCTTGGACATCGAGTCTTCCTTTTTCATCGCGTCATCCTTGCCCATCTTGTCCTGAGCGAAGGCGGCGGGCGCCAGCGCCAGGCTGAACGAGAGCAGCGCGGCGGAAAGGCCGAGGCGGGTCTTGGTGGTCATGGTGATGATCCCTTGTGTGGTCGAATGTGAGCGCGACGACTTGCCGCTCTCTACTCGACGCACTTGCGCCGGCCGTCGTTACCTCCAATAACGAATTCTTGAAGCAGCACGGCTGCGGTCGCCCGGCGGCTGGTCGCGCGACGGTTGCGTGACGACGCGGCGTCACCGCGCATCAGTGTGCATCGCAACAACGGCAAGGCTTGAACGTCAGGACTTGAATGTCAGGACTTGAACGTCAGGACTTGCAGCCCCGTATCGGCTCGCACTATCAGGGCGCCTCGAACTATCAGACTAGAGAATATTCACGCGAAGACCGGCTAAGCTAAAGCTCCGCGCCGGCCTAACAGCCACTCAAGAAGCTCTCAGGGGAGAACAATGCTTACACGCCGCCACGTCCTCGCTTCCGCCCTCGCCGCACCCGCCGTCCTGCGGATGGGCATCGGGACCGCGCATGCCGCGACCACGCTGAAGATCTCGCACCAGTTCCCCGGCGGCACCATCGACAAGGGCGACTTCCGCGACCGGCTGTGCAGGATGTTCGCGGCCGAGGTCGCCAAGCGCTCGGGCGGTGAGCTGACCGCCGAGGTCTATCCGAACTCGTCGCTGATCAAGACCAACGCGCAGTTCTCGGCGATGCGCAAGGGCGCGCTCGACCTCAGCCTGTATCCGATGCCCTATGCCGGCGGCGAATTGCCGGAGACCAATATCGGCCTGATGCCGGGCCTCGTCACCACCTACGACCAGGGCCTGCGCTGGAAGAAGGAGCCGGTCGGCAAGGCCTTGAGCGACTTCCTCGCCGACAAGGGCATTCTACTGATCTCCTGGGTCTGGCAGGCCGGCGGCGTCGCCAGCCGCTCCAGGGCGATCGTGGCGCCTGAAGATGCCAAGGGCCTCAAGGTGCGCGGCGGCTCGCGCGAGATGGACATGGTGCTGCAGACCGCCGGCGCCGCCGTGCTCTCGGTGCCGTCCAACGAGCTCTACGCCGCGATGCAGACCGGCGCCTGCGACGCCGGCATCACCTCCTCCACCAGCCTGATCTCGTTCCGCCTCGAGGAGGTCGCGAAGTCGCTGACCTCGGGCGCCGGCGCCTCCTACTGGTTCATGCTGGAGCCGTTGATGATGTCGAAGGCGATCTTCGACAAGCTGCCGAAAAACCAGCAGGACATCATCCTTGCCGTCGGCACCGAGCTCGAGGCGTTTGGCCGCAAGGGGGCGCAGGACGACGATACCGAAGTCGCCAAGGTCTATGAGAAGGCCGGCGCCAAGGTCAGCGCGCTCGATGCAACCATTGTCGGCAAGTGGCGCGACATCGCGCGCGATACCGCGTGGAAGGACTATGGCGCCAAGACCGCCACCGCCGCCAACCTGCTGAAGCTCGCTAGCGACGTCGCCGCATGATCCATGGTCCGGTCGCGGATCAGGCCGAAACCGCAAGCATCGCCGCGGGCAACACGCCCGTGGCCGTGCTTGGGCGCGCGCTGTCCATCTGCAACAACATCATCGTGGTGTTCGCCGCGCTCGCCCTGGTCGCGGCCTGCGTGATCCTGAGCTACAGCGTGCTCGGCCGCGCCCTGTTCCACAGCCCGAACTACTGGCAGGACGAGGCGGCCGTCTTCCTCCTGGTCGGCGCCACCTTCATGACCTCGGCCTATGTGCAGAGCCAGCGCGGCCATGTCAGCATCGAGGCGTTCGTCGGGCTGCTCTCGGCGCGCGCCAACGCCATCCGGCTGTGGCTGGTCGACGTCGCGAGCTTCGCGTTCTGCGCCTTCTTCGCCTGGAAATCCTGGACCCTGGCGCATGAAGCCTATGTCGACGGCCAGGTGTCCAACTCGATGTGGTCGCCGCCGCTCGCCATCCCCTACGTGCTGATGGCGCTGGGCATGACGCTGCTCTGCGTGCAGATCCTCCTGCAAATCATCATTCCGCTGACGGGTGGCGCGCGCCGATGACCGTGTTTGGTATTGGTATCTCCTACGGACTTGCCACCCTGTTTGCGATGTTCTCCGGCATGCCGATCGCGTTCGCGCTCGGTGCGGTCGCGGTCGTGTTCATGGCGATCTTCATGCCGGCGGCCTCGCTCGATACGGTGACGCAGAACGTCTACGAGGAGATGGCCTCGATCACGCTGCTGTCGATCCCGCTGTTCATCCTGAAGGGCGCGGCGATCGGCAAATCGCGAGCCGGCCAGGACCTCTATTCGGCGCTGCACGCCTGGCTGCACCGCGTGCCCGGCGGCCTCGGCGTCGCCAACGTATTCGCCTGCGCCCTGTTCGCGGCGATGGCCGGCTCCTCGCCGGCGACCTGCTCGGCGATCGGTTCGGCCGGCATCCCGGAGATGCGCAAGCGCGGCTATTCCGGCGGCTTTGCCGCGGGCATCATCGCCGCCGGCGGCACGCTCGGCATCCTGCTGCCGCCCTCGATCACGATGATCCTGTTCGCCGTCGCAGCCGAGAAATCGCTGGGACGGCTGTTTCTCGCCGGCATCGGCCCCGGCCTGCTGCTGGTGACGCTGTTCGGTTTCTACGCGGTGTTCCGCTTCCGCAAGGAATACGCCATGGCCCGCGCCGTCTATGACGCGACCGGCAAGGACGCGGCGATCCTGCAGCATGACGAATTCACCATGGCCGAGCGCTTCAGCGCGCTGCCGCGCGTGATCCCGTTCGTGCTGCTGCTGACCGGCGTGATGATCGCGCTCTATGGCGGCTACGCCACGCCATCGGAAACCGCCGGCCTCGGCGGCCTCCTGGCGCTCGGGCTGATCGCCGTGATCTACAGCGTGTGGACACCCAACGACCTGTCGCCGATCCTGAAATCGACCATCCGCGAGTCCACCATGCTGATGCTGATCATCGGCATGTCACTGCTCTATTCCTATGTGATGAGCTACCTGCACATCTCGCAGTCGGCGGCGGAGGCGATCGTCGCCATGCACCTGCCGCGCTGGGAGCTCTTGTTTGCGATCCTCGTGATGGTGATCGTGCTCGGCTTCTTCCTGCCGCCGGTCTCGATCATCCTGATGACCGCGCCGATCATCCTGCCGCCGCTGCGCGCGGCCGAGTTCGACATCATCTGGTTCGGCGTCGTCATGACCATCGTGATGGAGATGGGCCTGATCCATCCGCCGGTCGGCCTCAACATCTTCGTGATCCGCAACGTCGCGCCCGACATCCCCTTGAGCGAGGTGATCTGGGGCACGCTGCCATTCGTGCTGCTGATGATGTTCGCAGTGCTGTTGCTCTGCTTCTTTCCGGAGATCTCGACCTGGCTGCCGAATCTGATCATGGGGCCGGACGGCGGGCGCTAGACCGTTGTCGCGCAGAGGAACGCGGCAGACCGTAGTTTCAGGCGGCCTCCTGCTCGCGTTCCGCGAGCGCCTTCTCGATCCGGCGGACCAGCAACGCCGTCGGACGTCCCTCGCGCTGCAGCCGGCGGAGCTCGTTCCACAGCCTGATGATTTCGCGGTCTCGCTCGGCGTCCATGGCAGCACTCCCCCGGAGCGCGCCAATATGAACGAAACAAGAACAAAACTCAAGGCCGCGAGATGGCTTCAAGCCGCCGTCGCGCGTGCAGGAACCAGAGCGACGCGGCGCGATTGGTTCCTTCATGAAAATGGCCAAGGCAATTCGCAGGCAGGCGCAGACCGCGGAGCGGGTTGCGTTGACGACGGCCGACGCACTTGTCGCCAACCAGATGCGCTCCCTCGCCCGTGCTTTCAGGAGCCAGGCCGATATCCTGAAGAAGAAAGAGAAGAAAAAGAAGAGGTGAGACTTGCCTGCGGCCAGGGCTCACGGATAGCCATCACCCGGCGTGTCGACCTCGATCACATCGATCCGCGATGTGGACGTGCCCTTGCGGAGCTCCTCGTAGGACGTCTCCGCGCTCAGGCAGAACAGCGTCCTGCGGTCCGCGCCACCGAGCGCGCAGGCAAGTGCGCGGCGGCCAGACACCGTGATGCGCTCGCGCTCCACACCGGTGCGATCGATCCGGACAAAAGCATCTTCCGTGAAAGACGCGACCCAGGTCGCCCCGTCGGCATCGAGGCAGATGCCGTCGGGATCGTTGATGCTGCCGAACCGCCCGCGCAGGCTCAGGCCGCCGTCCGGCGCGATGTCGTATTCGGCGAGACCGGCGCCATCCATTTCGGCAACGACGAGTCGGCGATGGTCGGAGGAGACGGCAATGCCGTTGGGAAACCGCAAGCCTTCAGCAACGACGCGCGCACTGCCATCGGCCGTCACGAGGATGATCCGGCCGACCGCACCGCGGCGCTCCGGCGGCGGCAGGTTGAAGCCGAGATCGCCGACATAGGCGCGTCCCTGCCCGTCGATGATCATGTCGTCGATCGTGCCGGTCGCGACCTCGGAGAGATCGGCATAGAGCGACAGCGCTCCATCGGAAAACCGCAGCAGCCGCTTCCTGAACATCGTCAGCACGACGATGTCGCCATCAGGCAGTACGCCGAGACCACAAGGCGTGTCGTCGGTCAGCGCAGCATGCTCCTGCAACTCGCCCGACGAGCTGATGCTCAGAAGCGCCCGCGCCATGCAATCGACGAACCAGAGCCGCCCGCGATGCCAGCGCGGGCCTTCGAAATAGCGGCCGCCGTCGAGGATCGTTCTGAGGCGAGCCGTCATGACGCACCGGCTCGAGAAAAGTGATGTGGCAGTGACATCGGCAGCCCCCACGTGCGCTCGCTACGACGATACAACTCACGCGGAACCGGTCAAAGCACGGTGCTGCCTGTCCGTTTTCACCCGTAATAATCCCGGTTCCAGCGGGTTCCGCACGCCATATTCCATATTTCGCCGCGTTTTCCCTGTTGAGTTGCAGCTGCATTAAGACTCGAGAATCGAGGGTAGTGATAATCTGCGGCGGTTGTGACGCCGTATGACGCGTTCTGTTGTGCCTCATGGTTTCTCAGGGGGGACCAGGGAATGAACCGTTGCCTACGTCCGCTGGCGTGCTTCGCCACCGCCGCCGCGCTCGCGCTGCTTCCGGTCCAGGCGACCGCCAAGCCGCATCACCAGCACCAGGCCAAAAGCGGCCACGGGGACAAGAAGGCGCATGGCGGCAAGGCCGCGCGCGAGAGTGCCTCCGGCAAGCGGCGGCACGCCAGACACGGCGCCGACAAACGTAAATCCGCGAAGGCCAAATCCGATCCTTCCAAATCCGCTGAGAAGGCGCCCGAGCCGGAGAAACCCGCCGAGCCGCAATTGTTGGGCGATCTCGCCACGATCAGGGACGCGATCCTCGCCGCGCGCAGAGGCAAGACCAGCGACGCGACCGATATCCAGGCCAGGATCACCGACCCGGTCGGGCGAAAACTCGTCGAGTGGTATCTGCTGCGCCACTCGGAATCGAGCGCGCCGTTCAGCCGTTATGCGGCATTCGTGACGGCCAATCCGGATTGGCCTAGCGTCACGCTGTTGCGCAAGCGCGCCGAAGCGCGGATCTGGCAGGAGCGCAGCGATCCGGCCACGGTGCACGGCTTCACCCTCGATCAGCCGATCAGCGCCAAGGGCAAGTTCGCGCTCGCCCGCACGCTGCTGGCCGAAGGCGACCGCGACGGCGCCACCCGGCTGGTGCGCGAAGCCTGGCGCTCGGAGGAGCTGTCCGATCGCTCCGAGAGCGACGCCTATGATGCGTTCAAGGACCTGCTGACGCGCGACGACCATCGCGCGCGCATGGACAAGCGGATCGGCGCCAAGGATCTCGCCGGCGCGAGGCGCGCGGCGCAGCGGCTCGGCAGCGACGATCTGGCGATCGTGAAAGCCTGCAGCGCGGTCCGCGGACAATCCAGCAAGGCAGAGGACACGCTCAACGATGTGCCGGCCGATGCCCGCCGCGATCTCGGTTACACGCTGTGCCGAATTCAGTGGCTGCTTGCGAAGAACAAGGTCGACGAAGCCGCGCGCGTGACGATCGCGGCTGAGCCCGAGACGATGGCGCAGCAGGACACCGACCAGTGGTGGCGCGAGCGCCGCATCCTCTCCCGCAAGCTGCTCGACCAGGGCGAGTACCAGGCGGCCTATGACGTGATCCGGCCCGCGGCGGCGCCGGACAATCCTTATTACCGCTCCGACATGCACTTCATGCGCGGCTGGATCGCGCTGCGTTATCTCAACGACGCCAAGACCGCCGCGGCGCACTTCGCGCATATCGACGAGGGCCAGACCAACCCGACCGTGCTGGCGCGCGCCGCCTATTGGCGCGGCCGCGCCGCAGAGGCACTCGGCAATTCCGCGGCGATGCGGGCCGACTACCAGGCCGCCGCGCGCTACCCGACGGCCTATTACGGTCAGCTCGCGCTGGCCAAGCTCGGCCGTGATGGTGGCGTCGAGCTGCGCGCGCCCTCGCCGGCCGCCAGCGCCGGCAGCATGGCTGCCGACGAGCGGGTCCGCGCCGCCGATATGCTCTATGCGATCGGCGAGCCCGACATCGTGCTCTATTTCGCCGCCGACCTCGCCGAGGAAAGCACCGATGTCGGGATGCTCGAGGCGCTCGGCGAGCTCACTGGCCGCCGCAACGATGCCCGGGCCATGCTGCAGATCGGCAAGATCGCGCTCGCGCGCGGCTTTGCCTTCGACCACTACGCCTTCCCGGTGATCGGTATTCCCAAGCACACGCCGATCGCGCCCGATATCGGGCGCAGCATGACCTACTCGATCGCGCGTACCGAAAGCGCGTTCGACCAGCGCGACAAGTCGGCGGCCAACGCCGTCGGCCTGATGCAGGTGACGCCGGAAGCCGGCCGTGACACCGCCAAGCGCTTCGGCGTCAGCTATGACTGGAGCCGGATGGTGTCCGATCCCGTCTACAACACCCAGATGGGCGCAGCCGAGCTCAGCGCGTTGCTGTCGGAATATCGCAACTGCCACATCATGACCTTTGCCGGCTACAACGCCGGCCGCGGCCGCGTCCGCGACTGGATCAAGGCCTACGGCGACCCGCGCGATCCCAAGGTCGATCCGGTCGACTGGGTGGAGCGGATCCCGATCTCCGAGACGCGCAACTACGTGCAGCGCGTGATGGAGAATTTCGCGGTCTACCAGGCGCGGTTCGAGGATGCCGACACGGCAGTGGCCAAGAACGGCGAACGCGTCGTAACGCAGGAGAGCAACGCGGCGCCGGCTGAGGCAATGCCGTCGCAATAACGTCGTCCCGGCCTAGCGCGCAATTGCGCGCGGCCGGGATGACAAGTTTCAATCCACCTTCACGTTGGCGGCCTTGATCATCGGCCACCATTTGGCGATTTCCGCCTTCTGCCAGGCACCGAGCGCATCCGGCGTGAGCTGATCCTTCGGCGGCATCTGCAAGCCCAAATTCTCGAGCTGCTTCTGCACGGCCGGATCGGCCATCGCCTCGACCGCAGCGGCGTTGAGCTTGGCCACGATCTCCTTCGGGGTACCCTTCGGCACCCAGAGGCCGGACCACAGCGTCATGTGGAAGCCCGGCAGGCCGGCCTCGTCGACCGTCGGAACGTCAGGCGCATTCGCGACCCGCTTGGAATCGGTGACCGCATAGGCGCGGATATTGCCGGCACGGATCTGGTTGATCGAGTTCGAGGTCTGGTCGACGATGATGTCGATCTGGCCGGCGACGAGGTCGTTCAGCGCTGGGCCGGTGCCGCGATACGGTACATATTGCAGCTTGATGCCGGAGACGTTCTCGAAATAGAGCCCGGCGATATGGCTGCCGCTGCCGGCGCCGGCGGTGCCCGCGGTCGGCGGCGCCGGCCGCGACTTCAGCCACTCCAGCAACTCCTTCAGCGATTTCGCCGGCACGGCGTTCTTGCTGACGATGATCATCGGGTTGCTCGGCAGCAGCGCCACCGGCTCGAGATCGGTGACGAGGTCGTAGCCGAGCTTGTAGATCGCGCCGTTGGCGACATGGGTGCCGAGATGGCCGAACGAGATGGTGTAGCCGTCGGGCGCCGAGCGCACCGCGCGGCCAACGCCGATCGAGCCGCCCGCTCCAGTCACGTTCTCGATCAGCAGCACCTCACCGAGCGACTGCTTCATTCGTTCGCCGAGGATGCGCGCCATCGCATCCGAGGGGCCGCCGGCAGCAAACGGCACCACGATGGTGATCGGGTGCGCGGGATAGGTTTCCGCGGAAACGGTCCCCGTCAACGCGAACATCGCCAATACGGCCAGAACCAGCTTCCGCATCACGCTCTCCCTCAATTTTCTTGTTTCCAATTATTTTTGAAGGGCCACCTTTCGACAAGATGGCCCTTCGGATGAGGCGTCAGAACTGCGAGAAGTCGATCGGCTTGTGCCGGTCGAGCGTGCGGGTGATCGGCGGCAGCGGGTATTTCAGGCCGCTGGCGCAGTTGAACAGCATCACGCGGTCGGTCTTGCTGACACGGCCGTCGGCGAGGCTCTCCTTGTAGGCGGCGTAGGTCGCGGCGCCCTCGGGGCACAGCAACAGCCCCTCCTCGCGCGCGACCTCATTGAGGGCGGCGCTGATCTTGTCGTCATCGACGGCGATCGCAAAGCCCTTGCTCTCGCGCACCGCGCGCAGGATGAGGAAGTCGCCGATCGCCTGGGGCACGCGGATGCCCGAGGCGATGGTGTGGGCGTCCTCCCAGCGCGCGGCGTGCTCGGTGCCGGCCTCATAGGCCCGCACCATCGGCGCGCAGCCGGAGGCCTGCACCGCGACCATGCGCGGGCGCTTGCTTCCGATGAAGCCGATCTTCTCGAGCTCGTCGAACGCCTTCCACATGCCGATCAGGCCGGTGCCGCCGCCGGTCGGGTAGAAGATCACGTCGGGCACGTCCCAGCCGAGCTGCTCGGCAAGTTCAAGCCCCATCGTCTTCTTGCCCTCGATCCGGTACGGCTCCTTCAGGGTCGAGGTATCGAACCAGCCGACCTTCGCCTTGCCCTCGCCGACGATCTTGCCGCAGTCATCGATATAGCCGTTGACGCGATAGACGGTGGCGCCCTGCAGCTCGATCTCGCTGACATTCACCTCCGGCGTATCGGCCGGGCAGAAGATCGTGGTCTTGATGCCGCAGGAGGTCGCATAGGCCGCCAGCGCCGCGCCGGCATTGCCGTTGGTCGGCATCGCCATGTGCTTGATGCCGAGCGCCTTGCCCATCGACACCGCCATCACCAGGCCGCGTGCCTTGAACGAGCCGGTCGGCAGCCGGCCTTCATCTTTCACAATGATCTCGCCGCCGCCATGCCTGGCGCCGAGCCGCGGCAGCCGGATCAGCGGCGTCGTGACCTCGCCGAGGCTGACGATATCCTTGCATTTGCGCACCGGCAGCAGCTCGCGGTAGCGCCACAAATCGGCGGGACGCTGCGCCAGGGCGTCCTTCGTCAGCGCCTTCTTCACCCCGGCAAGGTCATAGCGCACCAGCAGCGGCTTGCCGGCCTTGGAGAGGTTGTGCACCTGGTCGGCGGGATAATGATCGCCCTCCATCGCGCATTCGAGATGGGTGACGAAAGTCGGGCGTTCGATGGTGAGGTTGTCGTTGTCTTTCACTGGCTCTGTTCTTTCTCCGGCTTCTTGCGTCAACGGCTCTTTCCGCTTGTCATCGCCGGGCTTGACCCGGCGATCCATCTTGCAAAAAAGCTTTCGCTTGATGGATGCGCGGGTCAAGCCCGCGCATGACGAGCTGAATTCGGCCACTCAAATATTCAGCACCCGCCCGTAGGCTTCGAGCACCGCTTCCTTCATCATTTCCGACAAGGTCGGATGCGGGAACACGGTGTGCATCAGTTCCTCTTCCGTGGTCTCCAGATTCATCGCCACGACGTAGCCCTGGATCAGCTCGGTGACCTCGGCGCCGATCATGTGGGCGCCGAGCAGCTGGCCGGTCTTCTTGTCGAAGATCACCTTGACGAGGCCCTGGTCCTCGCCGAGCGCGATCGCCTTGCCGTTGCCGACGAACGGGAAGCGGCCGACCCGGATCTCGCGGCCGTCTTCCTTGGCCTTGGCCTCGGTGAGGCCGACGGAGGCGACCTGCGGGTTGCAGTAGGTGCAGCCCGGGATCATCAGCTTGTCCATCGAATGCGGATGCAGGCCCTTGATCGCCTCGATGCAGATCACGCCCTCATGCTCGGCCTTGTGCGCGAGCATCGGCGGTCCCGCGACGTCGCCGATCGCATAGATGCCGGGAACGTTGGTCTTGCCGAGGCCGTCGATCACGATGCAGCCGCGATCGGTTTTGACGCCAAGCTTCTCCAGCCCGAGATTCTCGATATTGCCGACCACGCCGACCGCCGAAATCACGCGCTCGAACTCCACCGCTTGCGGCTTCTCCTTGCCGTCGTCGATGGTCGCAACCACGCTGTCGGCCTTCTTCTCGAGCTTTGTCACCTTGGTCGAGGTGAGTATCTTGATCCCCATCTTCTCAAACCGCTTGCGGGCGAGCCCTGCGATTTCCGCATCCTCGACCGGGAGAATCTGCGGCAGCACCTCGACCACAGTGACGTCGGCGCCCATGGTGTGGAAGAACGAGGCGAACTCGATGCCGATCGCGCCGGAGCCGACCACCAGCAGCGATTTGGGCATCCGCTCCGGCACCATCGCCTCGAAATAGGTCCAGATCAGCTTCTTGTCGGGCTCGAGCCCGGGCAGCACGCGCGGCCGCGCGCCGGTCGCCACGATGATGTGCTTGGCCTGATAGGTGCCCTCGCCGCTGGCGCCCTTCGGCGCCTCGACCGCCGACTTCTTCACCGTGATCTTGCCGGGGGCATCGATCGTGGCCTCGCCCCAGATCACCGTGACCTTGTTCTTCTTCATCAGGAAGCCGACGCCGTCATTGAGGCGCTTCGAGACGCCGCGCGAGCGCTGCACCACCGCCTTCGGATCGAACGAGACATTGTCGGCCGACAACCCGTAATCCTTGGCGTGCTGCATGTAGTGATAGATCTCGGCGGAGCGCAGCAGCGCTTTGGTCGGAATGCAGCCCCAGTTCAGGCAGATGCCGCCGAGATAGGATTTCTCGACGATCGCGGTCTTGAAACCGAGCTGCGCGGCACGGATCGCGGTCACGTAGCCGCCGGGGCCGGAGCCGATGATGATGACGTCAAAGGATGTGTCGGCCATGGCGGCTCCCGTTCAACTCAACGTGTGACGCCGCGGGCGCGGCTTCTTGCGATCAATGACCTGACCAGCCATTCGAGTCCGATCACCAGGGCCATGATGGCCAGGGCCGTCAGCACGATCGGCTGGGCGATGTTCCGCGCCAGCTGCTCGCCGGCGAAGAACGCGGAGTGTAGAAAATCCAATCCGACCGGATTGAGCACCAGTGCGGCCGACAGCAACAGCGAGATCCAGGGCCAGCGCGTGCGAGCCATGCTGGCCATTCATCCGTACTCCCGCCATACCGCACCGAGGAACACGGACCACGCCAGCGCCAGCACCGCGGCGCCGATCATCATGATCCTGAACTGGATCGTCGATATCAGGTCGCGGTTGACCGCGACGAGCAACGCGACGGCGATAGCGGCGAGCAGGACGTACGGACCGACGATCGCGTACATGGCGGATGCCCGTCACACCATCATCATCACAGGGTTTTCGATCAGCTGCTTGAAGGCACCGATCAGCTCGGCGCCGAGCGCGCCGTCGATCGCACGGTGATCGCACGACAACGTCACGCTCATCATGTGCGCGATCTCGATCTTGCCGCCGCGCACCACCGGACGTTCCTCCGAGGTGCCAACCGCGAGGATCGAGGCATGCGGCGGGTTGATCACGGCGGTGAAGTGGTTGATGCCGTACATGCCGAGGTTGGAGACCGCGGTGGTGCCGCCCTGATATTCCTCCGGCTTCAGCTTGCGGGCGCGGGCGCGGGCGGCGAAATCCTTCATCTCGTTGGAGATGGTCGAGAGTGTCTTGGTCTCGGCCTTGCGGATGATCGGCGTGATCAGGCCGCCCGGCATCGCCACCGCGACGCCGACGTCGGAATGCTTGTGCTTGAGCATGCCGCCTTCGGTCCAGCTGACGTTGCAGTTCGGAATCTTCTGCAGCGCGACCGCCATCGCCTTGATAACGAAGTCGTTGACCGAGATCTTGTAGAGCGGCTTCTTCTCCTTGTCCTTCGGCGCTGCGGCGTTGATCTCCTCGCGCGCGGCGAGCAGCTTGCCGATGTCGCAGTCGATGGTGAGGTAGAAGTGCGGGACGTTCTGCACCGAGGCGGTGAGACGCTGCGCGATGGTGCGGCGCATGCCGTCATGCGGCACCACCTCGTAGGAGCCCGGCTCGAACAGCGCGAGGATCTGCTTGTCCGACATTGACGGCGCGATGCTCGGTCCCGCGGCGGGCGCTGCCGCCGGCGCCTTCAGGCCCTTGCCGGACTTGGCCTCGTCGACGTCGCGCGCGATGACCCGGCCATGCGGGCCGGTGCCGGTGATGCGGGTAAGATCGATGCCGGCTTCCTTTGCCAGCCGGCGCGCCAGGGGCGATGAGAACACCCGGGCGTGGCCGTTAGCCTGCGCGGCCGGTGCAGCAGCCTGAGGCGCCGCTGCCGGCGCTGGCGCTGCGGCCGGCTTCGGCGCAGGCGCCGCCGCCGGTGCGGGAGCCGCCGCAGGCGCGGCCTGGGCGGCGGGCTTCGGCGCCTCGGCGGGTTTAGCGGCCGGTACGGCACCCGCTCCGGCGCTGGCTGCCGCCTTCACATCCTCGCCGTCGCCGGCCATGACGGCGATGACGTCGTTGACCGGCACGTCCTGGGTGCCCTCCGGCACCAGGATCTTGGCGATCGTGCCTTCATCGACCGCCTCGACTTCCATCGTCGCCTTGTCGGTCTCGATCTCCGCGATCACGTCGCCGGACTTGACCTTGTCGCCCTCTTTCTTGAGCCACTTGGCGAGGTTGCCCTTTTCCATCGTCGGCGACAGCGCGGGCATGAGAATATTGATCGGCATTGTCAGTGACCTTGTTGCGACCGCGGTTTGGTTTGGCCCATGTCGGTCGGCCGGGCGATTTCGGCTTCGAACATCTCGACGATGCGCGCGAGCGCCTCGTCCTCGGTGTATTCACTCTCGCGCGCATAGGCGCGCGCCGCGTGGCGGGCGATGTCGACCAGCATCAGCCCCCACATGTCCGGCTCCTCGAAAGCGCGCTGGAACGCGATCGACAGGCCGCCATCGACGACGAAGGCGCGCAGCACCTCGATGGCGTCGTCGCGGCCCATCACGTCAGGCGGCAGCGGCTGCTCCTTGGGACCGGCCATCGGCGTTACCGGTAGGATACGGCCTTGGCGGCGGCGACCACCTCGGCGACGGAGGGCAGAGCGAGCTTTTCGAGGTTGGCGGCATAGGGCATCGGCACGTCCTTGCCGGAGACGCGCGCCACCGGCGCGTCGAGATAGTCGAAGGCGTGCTCCATGATGCGCGCGGCGACCTCAGAGCCGACGCCGCTCTGCTGCCAGCCCTCCTCGACCGTCACCGCGCGGCCGGTCTTCTTCACCGAGTTGATGATGGTCTCGGTGTCCATCGGACGGATGGTGCGGAGATCGACGACCTCGGCCTCGATACCTTCCTTGGCGAGCTCGTCGGCAGCCTTCAGCGCATAGGACATGCCCATCGCCCAGGAGATGATGGTGACGTCCTTGCCGGCGCGGGCAATCCGCGCCTTGCCGATCGGCACCACGAAATCAGCCAGCTTCGGCACCTCACCGGTGTGGCCGTACAGCACCTCGTTCTCGAGGAAGATCACCGGATTGGGATCGCGGATCGCGGCCTTGAGCAGGCCCTTGTAATCGGCGGCCGAATACGGCGCGATCACCTTGAGGCCCGGGATCTGCGAGTACCACGCCGCATAGTCCTGGCTGTGCTGCGCGGCGACGCGCGCGGCGGCGCCGTTCGGGCCGCGGAACACGATCGAGCATCCCATCTGGCCGCCGGACATATAGAGCGTCTTGGCGGCGGAGTTGATGATCTGGTCGATCGCCTGCATGGCGAAGTTGAAGGTCATGAACTCGACGATCGGCTTCAAGCCCGCCATCGCCGCGCCGACGCCGACGCCGGCAAAGCCGTGCTCGGTGATCGGCGTGTCGATCACGCGGCGGGCGCCGAATTCCTGCAACAGGCCCTGCGTCACCTTGTAGGCGCCCTGATATTCCGCGACCTCCTCGCCCATGATGAAGACGTCGCCGTCGCGGCGCATCTCCTCGGCCATCGCATCGCGCAGCGCCTCGCGAATGGTCTGCGTGACCATCTCGGTCCCCGCGGGGATTTCCGGATCTGGCAGCGGCTCGGGCGCGGGCGCGGGCGCGGCCGGTGCCTTCGCCGCGGGCTGCGGCGTTTCCGCCTTGGCTTCGGCAGGCGCGGCTTCGGCGGCCTTCGGCTGCGGCGCTGGAGCCGCCGGCGCCTTGGCGAGGTCGGCGGCGCTTTCGCCGTCGACGAGAATGGTGGCGATCGGCGTGTTCACCGCAACGTCCGCGGTGCCTTCCGGAATCAGGATCTTGCCGAGCGTGCCCTCGTCGGTTGCCTCGACCTCCATCGTCGCCTTGTCGGTCTCGATCTCGGCGATGACGTCACCGGACTTGATGGTCTCGCCTTCCTTTTTCAGCCATTTGGCGAGGTTGCCCTTCTCCATGGTGGGCGACAGCGCAGGCATCAGCACTTGAATGGGCATATCGGCTCCCGAAATCGGTCTTGAAATTCGTCTGCGCGGGTGGGTCAGCGGTAGATGTCGGTGTAGAGCTCGGCCGGATCCGGCTCCGGATCGTGCTGCGCGAAGTCTGCGGCCTCGTTGACGATCTCGCGCACCTGGGCGTCGATCGCCTTCAGGTCCTGCTCGCTGGCGCCCGAGGCCAGCAAGCGGTTGCGCACCTGCTCGATCGGGTCCTGGTCGTGACGCACCTTCTCGACCTCCTCGCGCGTGCGGTACTTCGCCGGATCGGACATCGAGTGGCCGCGGTAGCGGTAGGTCTGCATCTCCAGAATCATCGGACCGTTGCCGCCGCGGCACCAGGCCACGGCCTCATCGGCGGCGGCCTTGACGGCGCGCACGTCCATGCCGTCGACCTGCCTGCCCGGAATGTTGAAGGAGGCGCCGCGCTTGGAGAAATCCTGCTGGGCCGATGCGCGCGACACCGAGGTGCCCATCGCATAGCGATTGTTTTCGATCACGTAGATCACCGGCAGCTTCCACAGCTCCGCCATGTTGAAGCTCTCGTAGACCTGGCCCTGGTTGGCCGCGCCGTCGCCGAAATAGGTCACGCTGACGTTATCGTTGCCGCGATAGCGGTTGGCGAACGCAAGGCCGGTGCCGAGCGAGACCTGCGCGCCCACGATCCCGTGACCACCGTAGAAATGCTTCTCCTTGCTGAACATGTGCATGGAGCCGCCCTTGCCGCGGGAATAGCCGCCGCGGCGTCCGGTCAATTCGGCCATCACGCCCTTGGCTTCCATGTCGCAGGCCAGCATGTGGCCGTGGTCCCGGTAGCCGGTTATGACCTCGTCGCCCGGCTTCAGCGCCATCTGCATGCCGACCACGACCGCTTCCTGGCCGATATAGAGATGGCAGAAACCGCCGATCGCACCCATGCCGTAGAGTTGACCGGCCTTCTCCTCGAAGCGCCGGATCAGGAGCATGTCCCGCAGTGCCTTGAGCTCCTGCTCCTTGGTGAATTCGGGGGGAGAGCCGGCCTTCTCCTGCCCTGATTCTTTTGCGACGCTTTTCTTGGGTGCGGCCATGGCAATTCCGGGTGAGAGAAGTCGGAGAACCCTCTCTAACCCAACTCAAATCGCCTTGGAAGGATTGCGTTCGCCCGATGGAATTTTGCTATGCCGCACTGCAGCGCAGCGCGACATTTTTGTGATAGCGCGCGAGTGATTTTGAAATTTGAGAACGCGTCAGTTCTTGTTGATCCGAACGAGATCACGCGGGTTGGCGTAGTCGAGCTGGAAGCGCGCACGCTCGTCCAGCATGTCGGGATCGACCCGGTCCGACCGCAGCAGCGACACCCGCTGCTCGCCCTCGGCCCGCTCCTTCTTCAGCCGCGCCAGCTCGGAGGTCAGCGCGATGATCTCCTGATCGAGCTCCTGCCGCGCGTTCAAGCCGTATTTGCCGGTGTAGGCGTTGACGCCGAAATAGCCGACCATCAGCGCCGCCAGCGTATAGAGGGCGAGCCCGGTCAGAATCGATTTGAGGCGTGTGCGGGAAACCATGGCCGCGAGCATGCGGCCATGGGGTTAACGAACGCTGAACCAGAGCGTTTTCGAGCGAAGTGGATACCGGTTCGCGTGAGGAAAACGCGTCAAAACATGTTCAGAGCCCCTTCCGATTCATTCGGAACGGGACTCTTGCTCAGCGGTTCTGCTTTTCGATAAAGGCCGCGAAGGCGTCGAGATACTGCTGCAGCACACCCTTGAGCGAGTCCTTGGTCAGTTCGCCGTTGTCGTCGAAGGCATCGCCGACGCCGTTGAGATAGGCTTCCGGCTGACCGAGGATCGGGCCGGAAATGCCCGGCAGGATGTTCTGCAGGTGCTTCACCGCGCTGACGCCGCCGAGCGGTCCGGGCGAATTGCCGACGATGCCGATCGGCTTGCCGATGAACGAGCTCTTGCCGTAGGGCCGCGAGGCGACGTCGATGGCGTTCTTCAGCACGCCCGGGATCGAGCGGTTGTATTCGGGGGTCACGAACAGCACGCCGTTCGACTTCTGCAGCTTCTCGCGGAAGGCGAGCCAGTCCGCCGGCGGCGCAGCCTCGAGGTCCTGGTTGAAGAAGGAAATTTCCTGAAGCGTCGTCACATCGAGCTTCAGCGACGCCGGTGCAAGCTTGGCCAGCGCATTGGCGATCTTGAGCGAGAAGCTCTGTTTGCGGATGCTGCCGACGATGGTGACGATGTTATAGGCCATAGCAAATTCCCCTCGGATTGCGCGTGAAACTGGTGCCCCTCACCTACCGGCGCACCAAGAAAGATGCAAGTGCATGGATCGTCCAATTCCGGAAACGCAGCGTTTCGCGGAATTGGTCTATGCAAAGCAAAAAGGCCGCCCCCATCGGAACGGCCCCTGCGTTTCGATCCTCAGCCCTTGTTCGGGTTGATCAGGAATTTCTCGCCGGTCGAGCGCTTGTTGTAGACGGCGATGTTGTTGAGCTGCAGGGTCTCCTGCAACGAGACCACCTTGGTGTAGTGACTGGCGAAAGTCGTCTTCAGTTCGGCCACCACGCGCTGGCGCAGCTTGTTGCCGGCCTCCGGACCGATCTTCATCAGGAACGGGAACAGCAGCCAGCCGCCGACGCCCCAGGCCATGCCGAAGCCGCGCGGCAATTCGATCGAGCGGGTGTCGAGGCTGCCATAGACATAGACCTGCTTGTGCACATTCGAGCCGTAGCGGCTGTAGGCCTTGGCGGTCTTGTTGATCGCGGTCTCCATCGCGACCAGGATCTGGCCCGCGAGCTTGCCGCCGCCGATCGCATCGAAGGCGATGGTGGCGCCGGTTTCGACCAGCGCGCCGGTGAGCTTGTCCATGAAATCGGGCGCGGAGGAATCGACGACATGTTTGGCGCCGATCTTGTGCAGGATGTCGGCCTGCTCCTTGTTGCGCACGATGTTGACGAGGCCGATGCCGTCCTTGAGACAGATCTTGTTGAGCATCTGGCCGAGATTGGACGCTGCCGCGGTGTGCACCAGCGCCTTGTGCCCCTCGCGCCGCATCGTCTCGGTCATGCCGAGCGCGGTCAGCGGATTGACGAAGCAGGACGCGCCTTCCGCCGGCGTGGTGCCGTCGGGCAGCGGCAGGCATTCGTTGACGCGCAGCGTGCGGTATTGCGCATACATCGCGCCACCGATCATCGCGACCGTGCGGCCCATCAGCGCTTTCGCCGCATCCGATGAACCGGTCCTGATCACGACGCCGGCACCTTCATTGCCGACCGGCATGGACTCATCGAGCCGTGCGGCGAGGCCCGGCAATGCGGCTTCCGGCACGCGCGCAGTCACCACAGGCAATTCCTTGCTGCCGGAGACCTTGGCGGCCGACATGTCGGCCGGGCCGATCAACAGACCGAGATCGGACGGATTGATCGGGGTCGCCTCGACCCGGACCACGACCTCGTCGGGGCCGGGCTCGGGGGTCGGGACATTGACCAGCGATATCTCGAGCTCGCCATTCTTCTTGAGCAGCGAACGCAGCTGCAGACCGCTCTTGCCGTCGCTCATCCCGACCTCCCTTTGCGTTTTGTTGGATCCCGTTCAAGCTGGGGCGCTACGCCAGCGCCTTCAAGGCCGCCCTGCCCGCGTATTTCGCCTGGGTGCCGAGCTGTTGCTCGATGCGCAGCAGCTGGTTGTACTTGGCGGTACGGTCGGAGCGCGCCAGCGAGCCGGTCTTGATCTGCCCGCAATTGGTGGCGACCGCAAGATCGGCGATCGTGGAGTCCTCGGTCTCGCCGGAGCGATGCGACATCACGGCGGTGTAGCCGGCCTTGTAGGCCATCTCGATCGCCGCAAGCGTCTCGGTCAGCGTGCCGATCTGGTTGACCTTGACCAGGATCGAATTGGCGCGGCCGTTCTTGATGCCGTCGGCAAGCCGGGTGACGTTGGTGACGAATAGATCGTCACCGACCAGCTGACACTTCTTGCCGATCGCATCCGTCAGTTCCTTCCAGCCGTCCATGTCGTCCTCCGACATGCCGTCCTCGATGGTGACGATCGGATAGCGGCCGACGAGATCGGCGAGATACTTCACCTGCTCGGAGCGCGAGCGGGTCTTGTTCTCGCCGCCATAGACGTAGGAGCCTTCCTTGAAGAATTCGGTCGAGGCGCAGTCGAGGCCGAGCACGACGTCGTCGCCCGCCTTGTAGCCGGCCTTGCCGATCGCATTCATCACGAACTCGAGCGCGGCGTCGGCCGACGGCAGGTTCGGCGCGAAGCCGCCCTCGTCGCCGACATTGGTGTTGTGGCCGGCCTTCTTCAGTTCGCCGCGCAGCGTGTGGAAAATTTCCGAACCGCAACGTAGCGCCTCGGCGAACGACGTGGCGCCGACCGGCAGGATCATGAACTCCTGGAAGTCGATCGGGTTGTCGGCATGCACGCCGCCATTGATGATGTTCATCATCGGCACCGGCAGCGTCCGCGCCGAGGTGCCGCCGACATAACGATACAGCGGCATATCGAAGGATTCGGCGGCGGCCTTGGCGCAGGCCAGCGAGACGCCGAGGATGGCGTTGGCCCCGAGCCGGCTCTTGTTCGGCGTGCCGTCGAGCTCGATCATGATCTGGTCGATCGCGACCTGCTCCTCGACCGCCTGGTCGCTGAGCGCCTCGAAGATCTCACCGTTGATGGCGGCGACCGCCTTCTCGACGCCCTTGCCGAGATAGCGCGCCTTGTTGCCGTCGCGCAGTTCCACCGCCTCATGCGCGCCGGTGGAGGCGCCCGACGGCACCGCCGCGCGACCGATTGACCCATCCTCCAGCACCACATCGACCTCGACCGTGGGGTTGCCGCGGCTATCAAGGATTTCGCGGCCGATGATGTCGACGATGTCAGTCATGACGTGCTCTTTCTCGATATGGGGTTGGCTGATGCGCCGCGTCATACACGGCGCGCAAGCAAATGTGAACGGCCCGCCCGCCCGGCCCGTCTGACGGTGCAATGTGGTGGGTTTATGCTGTCGGGGATTACCTTCGCGTGCTGGCCCATTGTTTCACGAAGCCGGGATAACGCAATGAACCGTCGCCAGTTTCTCGCCTCCACCACTGCCGCGATTTTGACCACGAGAGCGCAGGCGCAGGATGCCCAGACGCCGTTCCGGGTGAAATATTTCAACGTCGACGCCGGGACCGGCCTGCACGATGTCACGCCGGCGCCCGATGGCACCGTCTGGTTCACGGGCCAGCGCAGCGGTGCGCTGGGCCGGCTCAATCCGCGCGACAGTGCGTTCAAGCTGGTCAGCCTCGGCAAGGGTGCGGCCCCCCACGGCGTCACGATCGGCCCCGACGGCGCGCCATGGGTAACCGAGGGCGGGCAGAATGCGATCGCCCGCGTCGACCCCGGCGACCACAAGGTGACGCTGTTCCGCCTGCCTGAGAAAGCCGCTGACGCCAATCTCAATACCGGCGTGTTCGACAAGCGCGGCGTCTACTGGTTCACCGGCCAGTCCGGCTTCTACGGCCGGCTCGATCCGAAATCCGGTGAGATGAAGGTGTTCGAGGCACCGCGCGGCGTCGGCCCCTACGGCATCACCGTGACCCCAAACGGCGACATCTGGTACGCCTCGCTTGCCGGCAGCTATATCGCACGGATTGACCTTGCGACCGGCAACGCCAGCGTGGTCCAGCCGCCGACGCCGAAACAGGGCGCGCGACGGGTGTGGTCGGATTCGCGGGGGCGGATCTGGGTCAGCGAATGGAACAGCGGCAACGTGTCGGTGCACGATCCCGCCGACGGGACGTGGAGGGCCTGGAAGCTGCCCGGCAGCAATCCACGGACCTATGCCGTCTATGTCGACGACAAGGACAAGGTCTGGCTCACCGATTTCTCGGCCAACGCGATCATGCGCTTCGATCCGGTGGGCGCGACCTTCAACGCCTTTCCGAGCGACCGCGCCGGCGCGAATGTCCGGCAACTCGATGGCCGGCCCGGCGAGGTCTGGGGCTGTGAATCCGGCCAAGACCGCTTGGTCCTGATCCAAACTGCCGCGCCCGCGTAGCACCCTGCCCCCGCACGCGGACGGTTGACGAACCGCCCGCTTCCGTTCATTTCGGCCGCTCCCACAAGGATGAGGCCCATGGCGAAGAAAACCCTGCAACTCGGCCGTGCCGTCGCGTGGCCGGATAGCCCGGACAAGGCGGTGCTCGACCGCGTCCCCAATCCGCAGGCCGGCACGGATTATCTGGTGCGCTTCGCTATCCCGGAATTCACCTCGGTCTGCCCGATCACCGGCCAGCCGGACTTCGCCCATCTGGTGCTCGACTTTGTGCCGGGCCGGTGGCTCCTGGAATCTAAGTCGCTGAAACTCTATGCGGCAAGCTTCCGCAATCACGGCGCCTTCCACGAGGATTGCACCGTCATGATCGGGAAGCGTATCGTCGGGGAAATCAAGCCGAAATGGCTGCGGATCGGCGGTTACTGGTATCCGCGCGGCGGCATCCCGATCGACGTGTTCTTCCAGACCGGCCGGCTGCCGAAGGGCGTCTGGGTTCCCGATCAGGGCGTCGCGCCCTATCGAGGCCGGGGCTGATCCGGCGTCTCAATAGGCGCTCAGCAGATCGACCTTGGCATTGGCGAGGATCAGGCGGCGCGCCAGCAGTGCGGAAAGATTGCGCATGATCTTCATCGAAATCTGCGGGTGGAGCTGACGATAGTCGGCAAAGCTGTCGATCGGTAGCTCGAGGCATTTGACCGGGGTGTCCGCCCAGACGTCGGCGCTGCGGTGGCTCTCGATGATCGCCATCTCGCCGAACTCCATGCCCGGCCCGAGCGAGGCAAGCCGCACGCCGCTCGGCAGCTTCACGCTCACCATCCCGCTTTGCAGGAAGAACAACGAATTGGCCGGCTCGCCGGCCACGACGATGCGCTGGCCGGCGTCGTAGCGGCGCGGCGTCGAGAGTTCGGCGAGCGCGGCGATCTCCTCGGGCGCGAGATCGGCCAACAGCGCCTGCTCGCCGAGATGGGCGGTCTCCTTGGTCTCGGTGAAGCCGCCATAGCGGTAGATCAGTTGATCCTCGGCCCATTCAACGGCGTCGTCGAGCAGCGGAAAATGCCGCAACCGCTTCGGCTCTTCGATCTGCGCGCGGATCGTGGCCCAGACCGGCGACGTCGTCTCGACACCGGAGATGATCGTGGTGACACCGGAATTTCCGAGCGTGGCGATTTTCTCAGCCAGCAGCTGGGCGCCGGCTGCCGTGATGTCGGGCACGCGGTGGAAATCTAGGATCAGCAGCGGCGCGCCGGGCGGCTCGCTGGACAGCCGGCGAGTGACGTAGTCGATCGACGCGAAGTTGAGCGCCCCCACCAGCTCGATGACGCGGGTGTCGCTGTGGCGGTCATCGAGGATCTGCTGTTCGTGCGGCTGGCGGCTGCGGCGGGAGGTGATGCCGAAGATGTCGTAGTCGGCGATGATGCAGGTGCGGACGTCGCCGCTGCGGTTGAGCATATGCAGATCAAATCGCGCCGACAGCGCCTCGCAAACCTTCAGGCCTCGCACGCTGTTGAAGTGCCCATCGAGCAGCGGCGAAAAGGTGCCGAGCCCCAATTGCGACGGGAGCGCTGCGACGATGCCGCCGCCGACCCCACTCTTGGCGGGCATTCCGACGCGATAGATCCACTCGCCGGCATAGTCGTACATGCCCGAGCTCGTCATCACCGACAGCGTGCGCGCGACGACATGCGGCGTCACCACCTGGACGCCGGTGACCGGATTGACGCCGCGATTGGCGAGCGTTGCGGCCATCACCGCGAGGTCGCGCGCGGTGACGAGAATTGCGCATTGCCGGAAATAGATATCGAGCACGGCATCGACGCCGTCCTGTAGCACGAGGTAGTTGCGCAGCAGCCAGGCGATCGCGCGATTGCGGTTGCCGGTCGCCGTCTCCGACGCATGGACCGCGTCGTCGACGTCGAGTTCGCGGCCGGCAAACTGGCCGAGCTTGTCCCGGATGCGCTCGAATGCGGCGCGGCCATCGACCTCGTGGATCAGCCCGGAGCAGGCAATCGCGCCGGCGTTGACCATCGGATTGAACGGCTTGTTGTCGTTGGTCAGCCGGATCGAGTTGAATGCCTCACCGCTCGGCTCGACGCCGATCGCCGACGCGACGCGCGCTTCGCCGACGAGATCGAGGGCCAGCGCAAACACGAACGCCTTCGAAACGGACTGGATGGTGAAAGGAGCGGCGCTGTCGCCGACTTCGTAGACATGGCCATCGATGGTGACGAGGCTGATGCCGAAATGCGCCGGGTTGGCCCGTTTCAGCTCCGGAATGTAGTCGGCGAGCGCGCCGGAATTGTCCGATTTGAATTCTTGGTGGCAGGAGGCCAGAAAACGCTGAAGTGGAGGCTCGGTGCCATATCCCGTTGTCCTGACGTCCGCATTCCCTCGAATAGGCCAGCCAGTCTGGACGTCCACGCTCTCACCTCAAATGGCGAGAAATAAGCAATCCTCATGCCATGCGCGGTCGTCCGAACGCTGCTGCGAATGCGTCATCCTGACGCTGCACCCCGCTTCCCTGCATGTTGTGTCTGCCACCGCCGGTGGGCCCGTGGACGCCTAGGTTGTCTGCGCATCGGCGGGCCTGGTCTGCCGCAGAAACCGCGCGCAGATAAAGCCGAGCACGACCATCACGGCGGCAGCTGACACCAACGTCGCGGTCTTGCCGACGTGTTGCAGGCCGAAGCCATAGGCGATCGGGCCGACGGTCTGGCCCATGAAAAAGAAGAACGAGTGCAGCGACAGCGCGGTGGCGCGCGCCTCGACCGACAGCTCGCTGGCGAACACCTGCAGGCAGCCGTGGATCATGTAGAAGCCGAGGCCCATCACCAGGAGGCCCGCCATCTGCAGCTTCCAGTGCGGCCCGAACGCGACGCCGACCAGTTGAATCGCAACCAGCGTCGCGCCGACGACCATCATGCCCCTCACCCCGATCCACGGCAGCAGGCGCGACACCGTCAGCGTGTAGAGCAATCCGCCGATCGCAAAGCCCGCGATCACGATGCCGGCGATCGACAGCGAGGTCTCGCCGAGCTCGAACAGGAACGAGGCGATGAAGGGAAACAGCCCGAGCACGCAGCAGCCTTCGATGAAGACTGCCGAATAGCAGATGCGGGCGTTCGGATTGGTGAAGATGGTGCGATAGCCGTGGCGCAGCGCCTTCAGGCTGGTGCGCGGCGGACGGTTCAGCGCAGCGCCGCGGAAGCCGGCTGCAACCGCCAGCGCGACGATAATCACGAGGCCGCCGAGCACCGCGAGCACGCCGCGCCAGCCGAGGAAGTCGCCGATCAGGCCGGATGCCGTCGCACCGAGCAAATTGCCGGTCATCGAGCCCGCCAGCGTTCGTCCGATCGCGAGCTGCCGCTTGTCCGGGCCAACCAGATCGCTGGTCAGCGACAGCGCCACCGGAAACACGCCGCCCGAGCCGATGCCGGCGAGGATGCGGGTCACGAACAGCATCGGAAACGAGGTCGAGAGCGCACCGAGGATGTTGGCAACGCCGAGCAGTCCGAGGCAGATCGTCATCAGCCGCGCCTTGCCGAACAAATCGGCGGCGGCGCCGATCGCCGGCTGCACCGCGGCAAAGGTGAAGGCGAACACCGCGGCAAAGCTCGCCGCGGTCGCGATGCTGACGCCGAAATCCTCAGCGACATGCGGCAGCACCGGATCCAGCGCGCGCACCGACAGGCTCGCCGCGAAGGTCGCCAGCGTGATCACGTTGAGGGCCGGCGGCATGCCGCTGGTTGCGGTCATGTCGTTGTCCGCCGGTCAGGCCGCCGTCTTCGCCAGCGCGTCGAACTGCATCAGCCGCTTGACGAGGGACTCGAAGTCACGGAGCGGCACCATGTTGGGGCCGTCCGACGGAGCGTGATCCGGATCGGGATGGGTCTCGATGAACACGCCGGCGACGCCGACCGCGACCGCGGCACGCGCCAGCACCGGCACGAATTCACGCTCGCCGCCCGACGACGTACCCTTGCCGCCCGGCTGCTGCACCGAATGGGTGGCGTCGAAGACGACAGGCGCGCCGGTGGTGCGCGACAAGATCGGCAGCGCGCGCATGTCCGAGACCAGCGTGTTGTAGCCGAACGACGCGCCGCGCTCGGTGACCAGCACATTGGCGTTGCCGGCGCCGGTGATCTTGCTGACCACATTGGCCATGTCCCACGGCGCCAGGAACTGGCCCTTCTTGACGTTGACGACCTTGCCGGTCGCGGCCGCGGCCAGCAACAGATCGGTCTGCCGGCACAGGAAGGCCGGAATCTGCAGCACGTCGACCGCCTGCGCCACGTCGGCGCACTGGGTCGCCTCATGCACGTCGGTCAGCACCGGCAGCCCGAGCGAAGACCGGATCTCGGCGAAGATCGGCAGCGCCTGCGCCAATCCGATGCCGCGCGCCGCGGTCGCGCTGGTGCGGTTCGCCTTGTCGAACGAGGTCTTGTACACCAGACCGACCTTGAGCCGGACCGCGATCTCCTTCAGCGCGGACGCCACCTCAAGCGCATGCGCGCGGCTCTCGAGCTGGCACGGACCGGCGATGATCGAAATCGGCAAGGCATTGCCGAATTTGGCCGATCCGACGGCAACGATCGGCGCGGCGGCTTGCGCGGAAACCTGATTGGTCAAAATGCTGCATCCTTTTGCCGGCGACCATGCAGTCCCGCGCGGGACGGATCAAGCCATCCCGCACGATGAGGGGGTTGCGCTGACGCCGTGGGTGCGCCGTGCTAACACAATCCCGCCCAAACAGCGCCTATAAACTGGCGCGGAACAGATTCCCATGAGGAAGCCATGCGCATCCCGCTGATGATCGGAGCCGTCGCCGCCCTGTCGGCGATGTCGGGCCTCGCCTATGGCCAGACCAGCACCCAGCCCGGGGTCGTCACCAGCGGAGCCACCGGCGTCACCGTCAATGGCAAGCCGGCGGCGCGCAACGGCGATACCACCAGCAATGGCGGCCCGCTCGTCGAGGGCGTGCCCAACGTCCTGATCAACGGCAAGCCGGCGGTGGTCATGGGCGATCGCACGCATTGCGGCGGCAAGACGACCTCCGGCAGCCACGGCGTCTTCATCAACGGCAAGCCGATGGTGACCCAGGGCGATCAGACCTCGGGCTGCCCGCAATAGCGTCGCTACAACTTTCCCTCCCCAAGGGACCGAGAAAAGATGCCTTCCCGTCATTGCGAGGAGCTCGCGACAAAATTGCGAAGCAATCCATCGCTCCGCATATGCAGTACGAATGGATTGCTTCGCTTCGCTCGCAATGACGGGAACATGGCCGCAGCGGGCGTCATTTGACCGACGAAAACGCCGTCGGCACCAGAAGCTGGTTGACGATGTTGAGGACGATCTGGCCGTCCTCCTCGGTCTTGGCGCGCGCGGTGATCCACTCCGGATCGGTCTGGAACGCGGTCCACTTCTTCTCGCGCTCGGCGAGCGATTCCCAGGCCAGCAGATAGGTCAGCTCCTGGTTGGATTCCCCGACCAGCGTCGTGAAGAAGCCAGCCTGCCTGATGCCATGCTTGTCCCAGAGCTTCAGCGTGATGGTCTCGAAGCGCTTGAGCAGCGCCGGCAGCCGTCCCGGCAGGCAGCGATAGACGCGGGTCTCGTAGATCATTGGCAGTCCTCCCAGATTTGTGTGCGGGCGGTTATAGCCAGCGCCTTCCGGACTGTCTTGAGGGGGTGACAACATGGCACCCCTGCTCGCGACAGGCAGCCATTTCCGCAATGTTGTTGCAATGTTACTTGCCCTAAAACCTGCCTTCAGGAGCTGGACCCACAAGGACATGCGGATACTGCTGGTTGAGGATGAGGCCGAAATGGCGGCGGCGCTGTCACAGGCGCTGAAGGGCTACGACATGGTGGTCGACCACGTGCCGAACCTTGCCGAGGCCGAGGAAGCGATCTGCGCCGACGTGCATGGCGCGGTCCTGCTCGACCGCCAGCTTCCGGACGGCGACGGCCTCACCCTGATCCCGAAGCTGCGCGCCAAGGCCGACGGCGTCCCGATCATCGTGCTGACCGCGCGCGGCGATCTCACCGACCGCATCACCGGCCTCGACAGCGGCGCCGACGACTATCTGGCCAAGCCGTTCGCGGTCGAGGAGCTGATGGCGCGGCTGCGCGCCGTGCTGCGCCGCCCCGCCGGCCTGCAGCTCGAGATCATCAGGGCCGGCCGCGTGGCGTTCGATTGCGGCCATCGCGAGGCCAGTGTCGACGGCCGTCCGCTCGAGCTGCCGCGGCGCGAGCTGCTGGTGCTGGAGACGCTGCTGCGCCGCATGGGCCGCACCGTGCTGCGCGCGACGCTGGAGGAAGCGGTCTACAATTTCGAGGACGAGATCCAGTCCAACGCGCTCGACGCGCACGTCTCGCGGTTGCGCCGCAAACTCGCGGACGCCAACGCCGGCGTCGAGATCCACAGCATCCGCGGCGTCGGCTATCTCTTGAAGCAAACGTCATGAGCGAACAGGCCGAGCACTATTGCCTGCGCTCGCAACTGAGCTGGCGGCTGGTGACGCTCCAGGCGCTGCTGCTTGCCATGCTGATCGTTTGCCTGATCAGCGCGTTGTGTGCCACCGGCTTCCTGATCGTTCCGCGCGATGAGGATCATGTGATTTCCATCGTGCAGGGCGCGGTCGCACGCGACGGCAAGGGCGAGTTGATTTTGCGCCCGACGGCCGAACTGCAAAAGCTTCGTGACGACACGCCGGACCTCTGGTTCCTGGTGCGCGACCGGCAAGGCCGTTCGCTGACGGAAGGCGCGGTGCCGCCGGAATTCGCCAGGATCGGCGACGCGCTCGACCAGATCAGCCAGGCGCGGCTCGGCTGGCAGATGTTCGAGGATGATCCGCGCAAGCCGCCGGCGCGGCTGAAGCGCGTCAATTCCGACGCCGGCCCCGTGCAGGTGCTCACAGCGACGCAAGGGCCAATGTCGAGCGTCAAGACCGCGCTCGCCACGACGCTGGCATTCCTCGCCATTGCCCTGCCCGGCCTTTTCCTGATGGCATGCGCCACCTTCATCGCGACGCCGATGGTGGTGAAGCGCGCCTTCGCCGGTCTCGATACCACCGCCGACGAAGCGCGCCGGATCGATTTCCGCCAGCGCGGCAGCCGGCTGTCGGCGGACCATCTGCCGCTCGAGGTGGCGCCGCTGGTGACCGCCATCAACGATGCGCTGAAGCGGCTCGACGACGGCTATTCCCGGCACCAGCGCTTCGTCGCCGACGCGGCGCATGAATTGCGCACGCCGATCGCGATCCTCAACACGCGGCTGGAGTCGCTGCCGCCAGGCCCGGAGAAAACCCGCCTGCTCGAGGATTCGGCGCGGCTTGCGACATTGGCCGAGCAACTGCTCGACATCCAGCGCTTCGACCAGTGCCGCAATCCGTTCGTCCGCGTCGATCTCGTCGCGGTCGCCCGCAATGTCGCGGCCGACCTCGCGCCGCTCGCGATCGCGGCCGGCTACGAGCTGTCGCTCGATACCGCAACCGATCGCGTCGAGATCTTGGGCGATCGCGCCGCGCTGGAGCGCGCGCTCACCAATCTGGTGCAGAACGCCATCCAGCATGGCGGCCGCCGCGGCACCATCACCATCCATGTCGGCAGCGCCGCGACCATCGACGTATCGGATGAAGGCGACGGCATTCCCCAGGACCAGCGCACCCGGATATTCGATCCGTTCTATCGGCTCGCGCCGCTCGACCGCGGCGCCGGCCTCGGCCTCAACATGGTGCGCGAGATCGCAAGGCTGCACGGCGGTCACGTCTCCGTGCTCGACGGTCCGAAGGGCGGCGCGTGCTTTCGCCTCACCTTACCGCCGGCGCCGTTCGCGTCGTGACTGCCAAAGCGTTTTCGAGCGAAGCCTGTCCCGCACTCGATGCGGGATGGGCACCGGTTCGCGTGAAGGAAGCGCGTCAAAGCTAGAGTCGAGAGCCCCGTTCCGATTCAATCGGAATGGGGCTCTCGCGCAATGTTGTCGCAATGCAGCTCCCGCAAACAAGGCGTCACGCTTCGCATCTGAGTCGAAGCGCCGCGACACTTTGCTGGGAATCCCAATGTCACATGATCTGCTGTCTTTCTTCACGGCGTGGATGGCGGCCCCCGGCCGCGTCGGCGCCATCGCGCCGTCGGGCGCCGCGCTCGCCGAACTGATCACGCGCGACATCAGCGCCGACACCGGCCCGGTGCTCGAGCTCGGACCGGGCACGGGCGCGTTCACCTATCAGCTGTTGAAGCGCGGCGTGCGCCAGCAGGATCTGACGCTGATCGAATACGGCTCGGATTTCATGCGGCTGTTGCAGCTGCGCTTTCCCGGTGCGCGGGTGCTGTGGATGGACGCGGCGCGCCTCGCCTCGGAGCGGCTCTACGATGGCGCGCCGGTCGGCGCCGTCGTCAGCGGACTGCCGCTGCTCAACATGTCGCCGCGCAAGGTCATCTCGATCGTCGGCGGCGCGTTCAGCTATCTACGTCCCGGCGGCGCGTTCTATCAATTCACCTACGGCATGCGCTGTCCGGTGCCGCGGCCGATCCTCGACAGACTCGGTCTGCGCGCCACGCTGGTCGATCGCGCCATCCTCAACGTGCCGCCGGCCGCGGTCTACCGGCTGACGCGACGCCCGCAATACAAGCTGATGACGCGCGACGGCACGCCGGCGGCTGGTGCAAACGTTTCACCGATCAAGAAAGAACGCCGGACCAGCGAGGACTGCGCCGTGTAACGGCGCAGCTGACGGCCGCTCAGTTAAACCAGCCGGCTCTGCTTCGCTGCCGCCTCGATGAACGACGCGAAGAGGGGATGCGGTTCAAAGGGCCGCGATTTCAGCTCGGGATGGAACTGGACGCCGATGAACCAGGGATGGTCCTCGTACTCCACGATCTCCGGCAGTACGCCGTCGGGCGACATGCCGGAGAAGCGCAGGCCGTGCTGCTCGAGGCGGTCCTTGTAGGCGGTGTTGACCTCGTAGCGATGGCGGTGCCGCTCGGAGATCTCGGTCGCGCCGCCATAGACCTGCGAGACGCGGCTGCCGCGGTTCAGCGCCGCGGGATAGGCCCCTAGCCGCATCGTGCCGCCGAGATCGCCGCTCTGCGAGCGCTTCTCGAGCTCGTTGCCGCGCAGCCATTCCGTCATCAGGCCGACCAGCGGCTCCTTGGTCGGGCCGAACTCGGTCGAGTTGGCGTCCTCGATGCCGACCAGATTGCGCGCCGCCTCGATCACCGCCATCTGCATGCCGAAGCAGATGCCGAAATACGGCACGTCACGCTCGCGCGCGAACTGCGCCGCGCGGATCTTGCCCTCGGCGCCGCGCTGGCCGAAGCCGCCGGGCACCAGGATGCCGTTGACGTGCTCGAGGAACGGCGCCGGGTCCTCGTTCTCGAACACCTCGCTCTCGATCCAGTCGAGATTGACCTTCACCTTGTTGGCGATGCCACCGTGCGACAGCGCCTCGATCAGCGATTTGTAGGCGTCCTTCATGCCGGTGTATTTGCCGACGATGGCGATCGTCACAGCACCTTCCGGATTGCGGACGCGTTCGTTGATCACGTGCCAGCTCTGCAGCGCCGGCGGAATCTTCGCGGTGATGCCGAATGCGGCCAGCACCTCATCGTCGAGGCCGGCGGCGTGATAGGCCTCCGGCACGGCGTAAATGTTGTCGACGTCGCGCGCCTCGATCACGGCGCTCTCGCGCACGTTGCAGAACAGGCCGAGCTTGCGCCGCTCCTCCTTGGGAATCTCGCGGTCGGTGCGGCACAGCAGGATGTCCGGCTGGATGCCGATCGAGCGCAGCTCCTTCACCGAGTGCTGCGTCGGCTTTGTCTTGAGTTCGCCGGCACTTGGAATGTACGGCAGAAGCGTCAGGTGAATGTAGACCGCGTGATCGCGCGGCAGCTCGTTCTTGAGCTGGCGGATCGCCTCGAAGAACGGCAGGCCCTCGATGTCGCCGACGGTACCGCCGATCTCGACCAGCACGAAATCGAACTCGTCGTTACCCGACAGCACGAATTCCTTGATCGCATTGGTGACGTGCGGAACCACCTGGATAGTGGCGCCGAGATAATCGCCGCGGCGCTCCTTGGTGATGATGTCCTGGTAGATTCGCCCGGTCGTGATGTTGTCGGCCTTGGTGGCCGGACGACCGGTGAAGCGCTCGTAATGGCCGAGATCGAGATCGGTCTCGGCGCCGTCGTCGGTCACGAACACTTCGCCGTGCTGATACGGCGACATCGTTCCGGGATCGAGGTTGAGATAGGGATCGAGCTTGCGAAGGCGGACTTTGTAGCCCCTGGCCTGCAGCAGAGCGCCGAGCGCCGCTGAAGCCAGACCCTTGCCGAGCGAGGAGACCACGCCGCCGGTGATGAATATGTACCGCGCCATGGGACTTTACCTTTAATCCGACTCCGGCGATTCGCAAAACGAATCGGCTGTTCCCGGCAAACAATTCGCCGGGCTGTGGGTTGCATCAAACTGGAAGCGATTTCAGAGCATTGATGGGGGTTTCTGATGCAGGATGCCAGCGGGGCATCCTGCATGGCCACCCCGCTTTATTGCGACCGTGGCGCCTGCGGGCCGCTCGGGGCCTGCTGCCCCTGCTGCTCGTCGGCCTTCTTCAGCGAATCGAGGATGCCGCCCGAGGTCGGCGCGTTCATCGGCGTGCCGCCGGCCGGCTGCGTCTGCGCCGGCGCGCCGGTGCCGACGATCGAGCTGGGCTTGCGGTCGTAGCCTGCGTACCAGGACAGGAACAGGCTGGTGATGAAGAAGCCCACCGCGAGGATCGCCGTAGTCCGCGTCAGCAAATTGGCGGTGCCGCGGCTCGACATGAAGCCGGCGCCGCCACCCATGCCAAGGCCACCGCCTTCGGATTTCTGCAACAGCACGGCGCCGATCATGACGGCGACAATCATGAGGTGGACAATGATAACGACAGTCTGCATCGCAAGCCTTCGTCACAAGCCGCCAAGCGGCCAGACAAACGGCGCTATCGGCTTTACGGTTTTCGTGAAGTCGCGCCCTGTTACACGATTGCACCGGGCATTGTCACCCCCGAGATAGTCGCACTGTCGACGATCACAAGCGGCGCCGATGGCGGCCCGGCCGGGCCTTGCCGGGAACCGGCAATTTCTACTATAGTAGACAAATGGATACTTTGGTAGACGATCTGAGTCAGCGCCTGGCGCAGCGGATCAGGCTCGAGCGCGATGGCCGGGGCTGGTCGCTGGCCGACCTCGCCGAACGCGCTGGCGTCTCGAAGGCCACGATCAGCAAGATCGAGCGCGCCGAGGTCAGCCCCACTGCGGTCGTGCTGGTGCGCCTCGCCTCGGCTTTCGATCTCACCCTGGCCGGCCTGATGTTGCGCGCCGAAGGCCAGGGCGAACGGCTGTCGCGAGCCGCCGCGCAACCGGCCTGGCGTGATCCGGAAACCGGCTATCTGCGCCGCCAGGTGTTCAGCCGTCCCGACCATCCGGTCGAGCTGGTGCGGGTCGAGCTGCCGCCGAAGCAGACCGTGACCCTGCCCGCCTCCTCCTACGCGCATATCCGCCAACTGGTCTGGGTGCTCAGCGGCAGCCTCGTCATCACCGAAGGCGGCGCGCGCCATTTGCTCGCCGCCGGCGATTGCCTCGGTTTTGGCCCGCCGGCAGAGACGACATTCGCCAACGAGACCAACGCCTCCTGCACCTATGTGGTCGCCCTGGCCCGGAGCTGATGCATGCCGCAGTTTGCCATCAAGCCGCTCGAGGATGCGCCCGGGATTCGCAGCGCGCTCAGCGAATTGTTGGTCGAGACCGTCGCCGGCGGCGGCTCGGTGAGCTTCATGCATCCGTTGTCGCCGGACGACGCCGATGCATTCTGGCAGGACTCGCTCGGCGCCGCCGCGCGCGGCGAGCGCATCGTGCTCGGCGCATTCACCGGCAATGATCTGATCGGCACCGTGACGCTTCTGCTCAACCTGCCGCCCAACCAGCCGCATCGGGCGGAAATTGCAAAGATGATGACACGCGTCGCCCATCGCCATCGCGGCGTCGCGACGGAATTGATGCGCACGGCCGAGCAGCTTGCGATCGCGCACGGCCGCACGCTGCTGGTGCTCGACACCGCCGCAGAGGATGGCGCTGCGCCACTCTATGAAAGACTGGGATTTCAGCTCACCGGCATCATCCCGGACTACGCGCTGAAGCCGCATGGCGGCCTCACCGGCACGATGATCTACTGGAAGCGGATCGGCGCGGCGGCGGCCTGAATCCGTAGCCAAGCAGAGATGCCGATGGCAACTGTCTGCGCAAAACTGCCAATCCCGTCACCCTGAGGAGCGCCAACGGGTCCGCGCAAAGCGCGGCCCGATGACAGGCTCCGCGCGTCTCGAGGGGGCGACGGCCACCAGCTGGGCCGTCGATCCTTCGAGACGGCCGCGTTGCGGCCTCCTCAGGATGACGGTGTGAGAGCTCGGTGCGAAAGGGGCAGCCCTAACACCCCGCAGCGATCGCCAAAAAGTCCGACGCCTTCAGGCTGGCGCCGCCGACCAGGGCGCCGTTGACATTGGCGACGGCCATCAGTTCGGCCGCGTTCGACGGCTTGACCGAGCCGCCGTAGAGGATCCTGATCCTGTTTCCCTCGCCCTTGAAGCGATCGGTGAGCTGACCTCGGATAAACCTGTGAACTTCCTCGACATCCTTGGCGGTCGGGGTCAGGCCGGTGCCGATCGCCCAGACCGGCTCATAGGCCACCACCAGATTGGCCGCGGTCGAGCCGTCGGGCAGCGAGCCCGCAAGCTGGGTGCCGCAGACATCGAGCGTCTTGCCGGCGTCGCGCTGCTCGCGTGTCTCGCCGATGCAGACGATCGCGGTCAGCCCGGCGCGCCACACGGCCTCCGCCTTCTGCCGAATCAAGGCATCGGTCTCGCCGTGGTCGGCGCGCCGCTCGGAATGGCCGACGATGATCGCGACCGCGCCGAGATCTTTGAACATCTCCGCCGAGAGATCGCCGGTGTGGGCGCCCGATGCCTTGGGATGGCAATCCTGGGCGCCGACCGCGACCTTCGAGCCGCGCGCCTTGTCAGCGAACGCCCCGACCAATGTCGCGGGCGGACAGACCAGGAGATCAGCCTTCCCGGCGACATCGCCGGCGCCCGCCAGCATCGCGTCGAACTCGGCAAAAGAGGATTTCAGGCCGTTCATTTTCCAGTTGCCGGCGATCAGCGGCCGGATGGCGTCGGTCATGTCGGATTTCCCATCATTCAAGCGTGTCCCTGCGCTACCAGAGCCGGGCGGCGACTTCCAGAGCTCGGCTTCGCGCACACCGTGCGACGCTTCCGCCCGCGCGGCCAAGGTTGCGGGGGCGCTTCGGCCACTTTATGATGGGTTTTCAACCCGGTGACGCCCTGCTGCGGGACAAAAGCCTCGACTTTCGGCTCCCCATTGGGCACGACCCGGTTCCCCTCCTGTAAAACAAGTTGGACCCATGCTTCGAGGAATGCGGAAAGCCTCATCAAACTGGCTCGGCAAGACGATTATGGCCGTGGTGATGGGCGTTTTGATCGTCAGTTTCGGAATTTGGGGCATTGCCGACATTTTCAAGGGGTTTGGCCAGTCGACCTTCGCCAAGGTGGGCGGGACCGAGATTTCGGCCGAGCAGTTCCGCCAGATCTATACCGACCGCCTGCAGCAGCTTGGCCGTCAGTTCGGCCGCCCGCTGACGCCGGACCAGGCGCGCGCCTTCGGCATCGACCGCCAGGTGCTGCAGCAGACGCTTGCGGAAGCCGCAATGGACGAGGAAGCGCGCCGCATGGGCCTCAACGTGTCCGACGCCGAGGTGCTGCGCGCGATCTACAACGATCCGAACTTCAAGGGCCTCAACAACCAGTTCGACCCGCAGCGCTTCCAGGCCGTGATCCGCAACTATGGCTATACCGAAGGTCGCTACATCGCCGAGCAGCGCCGCGTTGGCCTCAGGCGCCAGATCGCCGGCACCATCTCGTCCGGGATCGAGCCGTCGAAATCGCTGGTCGAGGCGCTGACCCGGTTCCAGAACGAGCAGCGTTCGATCGACTATATCACGCTCGGCGCAGCGCAGGCCGGAACCATCGATCCGCCCTCGCCCGAGGCGCTCGCCGCCTATTTCGAGGACCACAAGGCCCAGTTCCGCGCGCCCGAATACCGCAAGATCTCCTTCGTCGCCATCACGCCCGAGGAAATCGGCAAGTGGGAAACGGTGTCGGACGAGGACGCCAGGAAGATCTTCGAGGAGCGCAAGGACCGGCTCAGCACGCCGGAGAAGCGCGAGGTCTCGCAGATCGTGTTTCCGGACGCCGGCGAGGCGCAGGCCGCGCGCGGGCGGATCGCGTCGGGCACGTCGTTCGACGACATCGCCAAGGAGCGCAACCTCAATCTGGCCGACGTCAATCTCGGCCTGGTCGCGAAGTCGGCGATCCTCGATCCGGCCGTCGCCGATGCCGCCTTCTCCCTGGCCGCCGGCGAAGTCAGCCAGCCGGTGCAGGGCCGCTTCGGCGTCGCGCTGGTCAAGGTCGGCAAGGTCGAGCCCGGCGTGACCCCGAGCTATGAGAGCCTCGCCCAGCAGGTGAAGAACGAGATCGCCTCTGAGCGCGCCCGCACCAAGGTCGCCGACCTGCGCGACAAGATGGAAGACGAGCGCGGCGGCGGCGCCAGCGTCGTCGAAGCCGCGCAGAAGCTGAAGCTGACGCCCGTCACCATCGACGCGGTCGATCGCTCCGGACGGCTGCCGAACGGCCAGGTCGCGACCAACATCCCGCGCGGCCTCGACGTGGTGTCGCAGGCCTTCAACAGCGACGTTGGCGTCGACAACGACCCGATCCAGTTCAACGGCGGCTATGTCTGGTACGACGTGCTCGGCATCACGCCGTCGCGCGAGCGCAGCCTCGACGAGGTTCGCGATCAGGTCGAGGCCAAGTGGCGCGAAGACCAGATCTCCACCAAGCTGCGCGCCAAGGCGACCGAGATCGTCCAGAAGCTCGACAGCGGCGCCAAGCTCGCCGACGAAGCCGCCGCTGCCGGCGTCAAGGTCGAAACCGCGGCGAATTTCAACCGCGAGGCCTCGCTGCCTGCCGTGCCGGCCGGCGTGATTGCGGCGGCATTCCGGACCGCCAAGGACGGCGACGGAGAGACCTCCGTCGCCGGCGGCAGCCAGTGGGTGGTCTTCCGCGTCACCAACGTGACGGTGCCGCCGGTCGACTTCGCGTCCGACGCGGCCAAGCAGCTCACCGAGGCGCTGCGGCGGTCGCTGAGCGACGAGCAGGTCGCGCAATATGTCACGAAGATCGAGTCCGATATCGGTGTGACCATCAACCAGGCAGCCTTCGCACAGGTGACAGGCGCAAATAATTGAGCATGATCGGGACAGCGCGACGACGCGCTGCGCGGCGATCAAGCTCCAACAACAGACCCTGAGCCAGCGAATGGACGACCTGAAATCGATCATCGGAAAAGTCGCCACCGGCGCTACGCTGACGCGTGAAGAGGCGGCGTCCGCCTTCGACAGCATGATGTCGGGCGAAGCCACGCCCTCGCAGATGGGCGGGCTATTGATGGCACTGCGGGTGCGCGGCGAGACCGTCGAGGAGATCACCGGCGCCGTCACGGCGATGCGCGGCAAGATGCTGCCGGTCACGGCGCCGGCGGAGGCCGTCGACATCGTCGGCACCGGCGGCGACGGCTCCGGCTCGGTCAACGTCTCGACCTGCGCGGCCTTCATCGTGGCCGGCGCTGGCGTGCCCGTGGCGAAGCACGGCAACCGCGCATTGTCGTCGCGCTCGGGCGCCGCCGACGTGCTGGCCTCGCTCGGCGTCAAGCTCGATTTGACGCCCGAACAGGTCGGGCGCTGCGTCAAGGAAGCCGGCATCGGCTTCATGTTCGCGCCCGCGCATCATCCGGCGATGAAGAATGTCGGTCCGACCCGGGTCGAACTCGCCACCCGCACCATCTTCAACCTGCTCGGCCCGCTATCGAATCCCGCCGGCGTCAAGCGGCAGATGGTCGGCGTGTTCTCGCGGCAATGGGTGCAGCCGCTGGCGCAGGTGCTGAAGAACCTCGGCTCCGACAAGGTCTGGGTCGTGCACGGCTCCGATGGCCTCGACGAGATCACCCTCACCGGCCCGACCTTCGTTGCGACGCTCGAGAACGGCGAGATCACGACATCAGAGGTCACGCCCGAGGATGCCGGCCTTGGCCGCGTCGGCGGCGAGGCGCTGAAGGGCGGTGACGCCGATGCCAACGCGATCGCGCTCTCCAGCGTGCTGCAGGGCAAGCCGAGCGCCTATCGCGACGTCGCCCTGCTCAACGCCGCCGCCGCGCTGATCGTGGCCGGCCGCGCCAAGGACCTCAAGGAAGGCGTCGCGATCGGTGCCCAGTCGCTCGACAGCGGCGCTGCCGCCGCGCGGCTGAAGCATCTGGTCGCGGTTTCGAACGGCTGAGAGCGCGAAACATGTCCGATATCCTGACCAAGATCGAGGCTTACAAGCGCGAGGAGATATCAGCCGCGAAGCGCGCCCATCCGCTCGCCGAGGTCGAGGCGCAGGCCAGATCGGCCTCGGCCCCGCGCGGCTTCGTCCGCGCCCTCAAGGACAAGCATGCGCGCGGCGACTACGCGCTGATCGCGGAAGTGAAGAAGGCCTCGCCCTCGAAGGGCTTGATCCGGGCCGACTTCGATCCGCCCGTGCTCGCAAAGGCCTACGAGGCCGGCGGCGCGGCGTGCCTGTCGGTGCTGACCGACGCGCCCTCGTTCCAGGGCCATCTCGACTTCATGGTTGCGGCCCGCGCGGCGACCAGCCTGCCGGTGCTGCGCAAGGATTTCATGTTCGACACCTACCAGGCGGCGGAGGCGCGCGCCCATGGCGCCGACTGCATCCTGATCATCATGGCCGCGCTCGACGACGCGGCGGCCAGGGAGATCGAGGACGCCGCGCTCGGCTACGGCATGGACGTACTGGTCGAGATTCACGACCGCACCGAGCTTGACCGTGCCTTGAAACTTCGCTCGCCGATGATCGGCGTCAACAACCGCAATCTGCGCACCTTCGAGACCACGCTCGCGACCAGCGAGGCGCTGGCACCGCTGATCCCGCCCGACCGCCTGATGGTCGGCGAGAGCGGCATCTTCACGCCCGGCGATCTCGCCCGGCTCGAACGGGTCGGGATGTCGACCTTCCTGGTCGGTGAAAGCCTGATGCGCCAGCAGGACGTCACCGTGGCGACCCGCGCCTTGCTGACGCGGCAGGCCGCCCCGCGCGCCACCGCAACGCGCTGACGCAATGGCGCGGAACAGCAAGGGCAAGACCAAGGCCGAGCCTTCCGGCTCCGGCACCGCCCTCACCCATATCGACGCCAAGGGCGAGGCTCGGATGGTCGACGTCTCGGCCAAGCCCGCGACCGAGCGGACCGCGGTCGCCGAAGGCCGCGTCGTGATGAGCAAGGCGACGCTGGCGCTGATCGAAACCGGCCAGGCCAAGAAGGGCGACGTGCTGGCGACGGCGCGGATCGCCGGCATCATGGCGGCGAAGCGGACCTCGGAATTGATCCCGCTCTGCCATCCGCTGGCGCTGACCAAGGTCACGATCGACATCACACCCGACCGCAAGCTGCCCGGCTGCATCGTCCGCGCCAGCGTCAAGGTGACGGGGCCGACCGGCGTCGAGATGGAGGCGCTGACCGCAGTCTCGGTCGCATGCCTGACGATCTACGACATGGTCAAGGCGGTCGACCGCGGCATCCGCATCGAGGGCATCCACCTCGTCGAGAAGATCGGCGGCAAATCGGGGCACTATCGCGCCGGCGCGTGATCGCCGGTACGCACGCGACGGCCTGTCGCCAATGCCCGCAAGGTTTCATTAACCAATCTCGCTAACCCGCGCTCCATTTCGATTGGATACGACTTTCGCGGGCCGGGGGTGCACGAGACCTACTTCCGGGTGAAACACCTGGAAGCGATTGCGGCAAATGACTCCAAACGGCAGCGCCACGTTCAACATCAAATCGGTGATCGGCAGCGGTCCGATCCGCTGGCTGATCCTCGGCGGCGCCGTGCTGATGGCCGCGATCGCGATCGGCGCTACGCTGATGGCGGAGAATTTCCGCGATCGCGCCCTGCACAACAGCGAGCGTGAGCTCGAGAACACCGTACTGCTGCTGGCGCGGCATTTCGACCAGCAGCTCGACGATCTCGAAGTCGTCCAGCGCGACCTGATCACGTTCATGCGCGACAATGCAATCGCGACGCCGGAGAACTACAGGCGCCGGATGTCGGCCGCCGACATCCATGCGATGCTCAAATCCAAGATGGACGCGCTGTCCAATGTCGGCAGCCTCAACGTGTTCGACGCCGACGGCGTTCTGATCAACAGCTCGGGCGCCTGGCCGCTGCCGCAGGCCAGCATTGCCGACCGCCCCTACTTCCAGATCTTCAAGTCGAGCCCCTATTCGCCCGACATGCAGGTCGCGCCGGTGGTGAGCCGCATCACCGGAAACTGGACCACCGTTATCGTCCGCAAGGTCACCGGTCCGCATGGCGAATTCCTCGGCGTGGTCGGCCGCGGCATCGAGCCGGCGGCCTTCGAGAAGTTCTTCTCCACCGTGGCGCTCGGCGACGGCGCCGCGATCTCGATGCATCATCGCGACGGCACGCTGCTGGCACGCTATCCCCATGTCGAAGAGCTGATCGGGAGGAATTTCCGCAACGGTCCAGTCAATCAGCAGCAGGTTTTCGAGCTGCCGCAGAGCACGACGCGGCTCGCCAGCCCGGTCGACGGCAAGGACCGCCTGGTGTCGTCGCGGGCACTGACCAAATTCCCGATCGTCGTCGTCGCGACGAGCACCACCGAGGCGGCGCTCGCCAACTGGCGCGAGCAGATCGGCATCCTGATCGCGGTGACCAGCATCTCGGTGCTGGCGATCGCGATCCTGCTGACGCTGGTGGTGCGCAAGCTGGTGCAGCAGCATCGCGCCCAGCAGCAGCGCCTGACGCTGGAGAAGCTGCGGCTCGACACCGCCGTCAACAACATGACGCAGGGCCTGTTGCTGTTCGACGCCGCGCAGTGCCTGGTGATCTGCAACAGGCGCTATATCGAGATGTACGGGTTGTCGGCCGACATCATCAAGCCCGGCTGCAGCTTCCGCGACGTCATCGTGCATCGTCACCGGACCGGCTCGTTCCAGGGCGACGTCGAGCGCTACGTCAATCTCGTGCTGCGCGACGTCGGCATCCGCAACACCATGGTGATCACGACGCCCGACGGGCGCTCGATCCAGGTCGTCAACGAGCCGCTGGCCGACGGCGGCTGGCTTGCGACCCATGAGGACGTCACCGAGCGCCGCCGCGCCGAGGAGCGCATCACGCATCTCGCCCACTACGATGCGCTCACCGACCTGCCGAACCGCGCGCTGTTCCACGAGGAGATCAGGCGCGAGCTGCCGCATGTCACGCCCGACAGCCAGCTTGCGGTGCTCTATATCGACATCGACGAATTCAAGGGCGTCAACGACTCGCTCGGCCACATGGTCGGCGACGAGCTTCTCAAGTCCGTGGCGCGGACGCTGAGCGGCGTGATCGGCGACGGCGATTTCGTCGCTCGCCTCGGCGGCGACGAGTTCGCGATCGTGCAGACCGGGGTGAGGAGCGAGGCCGAGGTCGCCGACCTCGTCGCGCGCATCTACGAGGTGATCCGCGCGCCCTATCAATGCCTCGGCCACCAGGTCACGACCGACGCCAGCATCGGCATCGCACTGGCGCCGAAGGACGGCACCGATCTCGACCAGATCATGAAGAACGCCGATCTTGCGATGTATGCGGCGAAGTCGGCCGGCCGGCGCGTCTTCCGCTTCTTCGAGCCGGCGATGGATGCCGACGCCCGCGCCCGCCGCGAGCTCGAGATGGAGTTGCGGCAGACGATCGCCGCAGGCAGCGGGCTCGAAGTGCATTACCAGCCCTGCGTCGACCTGCGCAGCAACGAGATCACCGGCTGCGAGGCGCTGGTGCGCTGGCGTCATCCACAGCGCGGCATGATCTCGCCGGCCGAATTCGTGCCGATTGCGGAAGAGACCGGCCTGATCAACCAGCTCGGCGAGTGGGTGCTGATGACGGCCTGCAAGGAAGCCGTGAACTGGCCCGACCACGTCAGGCTCGCCGTCAACGTCTCGCCGGTGCAGTTCCGCAGCGGCACGCTGGCGCTCAAGGTGATCGCGGCGCTTGCATCGTCGGGGCTGTCAGCGAGCCGGCTCGAGCTCGAGATCACCGAGGCGGTGCTGATCCGCGACGACGAGAGCGCGTTGGCCGCGCTGCACCAGCTGCGCGCCATCGGGATCAGGATCGCGCTCGACGATTTCGGCACCGGCTATTCGTCGCTGAGCTACCTGAAGCGATTCCCGTTCGACAAGATCAAGATCGACCGCTGCTTCGTCACCGACATCGCCGATCCGCAAGGCTCGGCCGGCATCGTCGAGGCCGTCGTCAACATCGCCGCCGAGCGCAGCATGACGACGACGGCGGAAGGCGTCGAGACCGCGCAGCAACAGCAATTGCTGCGCGAGCTCGGCTGCTCGGAGATGCAGGGCTATCTGTTCAGCCCGCCAAAGCCCGCTGCCCAGATCCGCGAGCTGCTGGCCGGGCATCGCCGCGGCCCCGCTGCGGGCGCGAGCACGGCGCGGCGACGCAAGCCGGTCGCCGGCGCGGCGTAAGGCTGCTCGGAAGTCGGAGCCCGAGGGACGCGCCCGCACGATTTCGGAATTTTGGAAATTTACCCTGTAATTGCCCGACGTGTCAAATTGCCTGGTCGAGCGCCAGCCCCCACCGGCTCCTTTGCATGGGGTTGTTTTCGATATTTTGGCAGCTGCGTAGCCCGGATGGAGCTATCCGGGCTACAGGTTCTAGTTCGGCACCGGCCGCTTCTGCGCGGCCTTGGTGTCGGCGTTCTTGGCATCGGCGTTGACGGTGACGCCGCGCAGCTGGTTGAACGCCGCGGCCAGCGCCTTGTCGTTCTTCTCGTCCGGCGGGACGTAGGATTGCGAGCCGGTCTGCTCGGCGCCCTCGGCGGAGAGATGGCCGCGCATCGAGGCCTCGCCCTTGATCTCCGAGCGGGTCTTGAATTCGTCCGGCACGTCCTGCAGCACCTCGATGTCGGGCTTGATGCCGAGTGCCTGGATCGAATGGCCCGACGGCGTGAAATAGCGCGCCGTGGTCAGCGCCAGCGCGCCATTGCCGGTGCCGAGCGGAATGATGGTCTGCACCGAGCCCTTGCCGAACGAGCGGGTGCCGATCAGGGTCGCGCGCTTGTGGTCATGCAGCGCGCCGGCGACGATCTCGGAGGCCGAGGCCGAACCGCCGTTGATCAAGACGACGAGCGGCTTGCCCTTGGTCATGTCGCCGCCATGCGCGGTGAAGCGCTGGGTTTCCTCGGGATTGCGGCCGCGGGTCGAGACCACCTCGCCGCGCTGCATCAAGGTCGAGGTCACCGAGACCGCCTGGTCGAGCAGGCCGCCGGGATTGTTGCGGAGGTCGACGACGTAGCCTGTGAGCTTGTCCTGCGGGATCTGCTTCTGGATATCGCCGATCGCCTTGCGCAGACCCTCGGTGGTCTGCTCGTTGAACGAGGTGATCCTGATATAGCCGATGTCGCCGCCCTCGACGTGATACTTCACCGGGCGGACGCGGATGATCTCGCGCATAATCGAGACCTCGATCGGCTTGTCGGCGTCCTTGCGGATGATCTTCAGCCGGATCGAGCTGTTGGGGGCGCCCTTCATCTTGTTGACGGCCTGGTCGAGCGTCATGCCCTGGATCTGGTCGTCGTCGATCGACGTGATCACGTCGCCCGACATGATGCCGGCGCGCGAGGCCGGCGTGTCGTCGATCGGCGCCACCACCTTGACGAAGCCGTCCTCCATGGTGACCTCGATGCCGAGCCCGCCGAACTCGCCATGCGTGGTCTCCTGCATCTCCGCCCAGCCCTTCTCGTTCATGTAGCGGGAGTGCGGATCGAGCGAGGAGATCATGCCGTTGATCGCGCCCTCGACGAGCTTGGCGTCCTCGGGCTTCTCGACGTAGTCGGTCTTGACCTTCTCGAACACCTCGCCGAACAGATTGAGCTGCGAATAGGTGTTGCTGTTGTCGGAATGCGCGGCGGCGTTGGCGACGGCGAACAGATGCGCGCCCTGCGGCGAGGCCACGAGCAAGGTGAGACACGCGCCCGCCACCGTCCCGAGCAAGAAGCCAACATGTTTGCGCATTATCCGTGATCCCTTCGCTAACGGCCGGCAACGTTTCGCAACATTCGGCCCCACCCCGACGCGGGGCACCACACAACGGCTTTTTGGTCGGATCAAGGCCGCCTTGTCACCGGACCATTACGGTCCTGTCACGGTGCCCGGATCGGCCTCTTGTCAGCCCCCTGCCAGCCTTTCGTCGGCCTTTGGCCCAGTCTCCCGCAACCCGTTCTGCCAGGTCGACGGCTGGGTGCCGAATCCGCGCTTGGCCCGCGTGCCCAGCCAGTAGCCGAACTGCGGAGGAACATTGCGGAACGGCCCCTCGACGCCGAGCTTGAGCGCGGCGTCCATCGGCCAGTTCGGGTTATTGAGGATTTCCCGGCCGACCGCGATCAAATCTGCTTGTTTATCACGCAGGATTTGTTCGGCCTGGTCTCCATGGATGATCAGGCCGACCGCCATGGTCATGATATCGGCATGGGCGCGGACATATTCCGCGAGCGGCACCTGATAATTGTATTTGATCTCCTTGCCCAGGATCGGCGCCATCTCGCTGATTCCGCCCGATGAGCAATCGATCACGTCGACCCCCTTCGCTTTCAGGATCCTGGCGAGCCGCGCGCTCTGCTCCGGGCCCCAGCCGGCGTTGTCCTCGACCGACAGCCGCACGAACAGCGGCTTGTGATCCGGCCAGTGCGCCCGCACCGCCTCGGTGACCTCGATCAGGAAGCGCATCCGGTTGGCTTCCGAGCCGCCATATTCGTCGCTGCGCTGGTTGGAGCGCCCGGAGAGGAATTCGTGCACGAGATAGCCATGGGCGCCGTGCAGTTCCAGCACCTCGAACCCTGCCGCATGGGCGCGTCGTGCCGCCTGCCCCCAGGCTGCGACGAGGTCCTTCACCTCGTGCGTATCCAGCGCGCGCGGCACCGGCCAGCGCTCGCTATGGGCGATCGCGCTCGGCGCCACCGGCGTCCAGGCATCCCAGTCCTCGATCTCGGCGGTGCGTTCGAGCGGACGATCCCCCTCCCAGGGCCGGCTTGCGCGCGCCTTGCGGCCGGAATGACCGAGCTGGATGCCGGCGACCGCGTTCTGCTGCTTGATGAAGCCGACGAGGCGACTGAGCGGCGCGATGAACTTGTCGTCCCAGATGCCGAGATCGCCGATCGTGCCGCAGCCGCGCCGCTCGACCTTGGTCGATTCGACGATCACGAGACCGGCGCCGCCGGCGGCGAACTTGCCGGCATTCATCAGATGCCAGTCGGTCGGAAAGCCCTTCTCGGCGGAATATTGGTGCATCGGCGGCACCACGATGCGGTTCTTCAGCGTGACGCCGCGGATGGTCATTGGCGAAAACAGCAGCATGTCGGACATCGCTTCCTCATTATGCGTCGTTACCCGGCGTGCCGGGACCGATCTTGTGTTTGGCGCGGACGATATACGCGCCGCGCGATGGCCGATAGAGGCGCGGTGCGACCACTCAAACGGATCGCTGTAGCCGGCCGCGGCACGTTCGCGATGCTTGTTCCCTCGCGGCGATTTTTCGCGCGCATAGGAAATGATGATCGCGATACGTGTTGTCCCCGGCAACCCAGAGGAGGGACACTCATGAGAACCCGCACAATCGCACTGCTCATCGCCGGTGCCATGGCAACCAGCCCGATACTGGCGCAACACGCGGTTGCCCAGAACCTGCAAAACGAGGCCGACAAGGGTGCCAAGACCCGCAACTCCGGTGAATCCGGCTATGTCGGCGATCAGGACAGGCCCGGCGCGGCCGCAACGCCTCCGGGGCGCCCCGACACGGCCGCCGGTTCCCCAAACGCCACGACGTCCCCGAGCGCTCAAAGTTCCGGAACCGGAATCGCCGGCGCGCCGGGCAACAAGAGCGGGCCGCCCGCCAAGCAAGGCACGGTCGGCTCGAACTCGCAGAACCTGCATGTCCAGGAACAGGATTCGTCGAACATCAAGGGACAACCAGGCAACAAGAGCGGCCCACCCGCAAAGCGCTAGGCTACGCGCCATGCTGACCAGGCGGCCGTGAACCGGGATCGAGTCGCTCAGATATTATTGGGCGGCCTTCCGGCTCGCAGAGAGGTCGGTTGGGCAATTTGCGCCGCATTCAATCGACTTCTTCTGGTCGGCAACGCGCCATACCAGCAACGCGACCAGGACAATGATGGTGACGGTGAGCTTGGCCAATGCATCGTGGTTCAATGTCGGCTCCGCAGAACAATCGGCATAACGGAAAAAATTAGCTGCAAACGGAATGTGACCCCGGCACCCTTTGGGGCCGAAGGCCGACGCTGGAGACGTCCACCAGGCCCGCATTCGATTCGGGCCGGCCGACGTCATGATGGTACGGTCCTGGCGCGGTCTGCAAGCTTCTCAGTCTGCATGGCAGCATGGCACGGCCGGCCGCAGCCTGTTGGAACATTGTCATCGATGTGCGGTTCAGTGGTTGTCCTCTGATTCATTGCCCCAGAGGCACACACCACCTCCTGCGGCCCCAGCCGTCACGCTGGGGCCATAAATCATTGGAGGTGCACCCGGACTGCCGCTCGGCGCGGGGGTGAGCGCAGCGGCTTCCGAGAACCACAATCGATTTGCGCTGGCACACCCGCAAGTGACGCTACTTGCCGACCTCGTACACGTCGGGATCGAAGCTCGAACTCGGATGGGCGAACGCGTGGCGCAGCGCCGGCGACATCGGGACGTTGTAATTGATACCTTTCGGCGGGGTCGGCGCTTCCAGCCACTTCCTGTACATGACCTCGATCTCGGGGCTCTTGTAGAGTTCCGCCGTGGCGCGGTCGGCGAGCACCTTGAACGGGGTGTCCTCCCTGCGCAGCATGATGCCGAACGGCTCTGCCTTCGAGAACGCCTCCTCGCTGATCATGTAGAGCGAAGGCTGCTTCGACCGCGCGATCGCAACCGCAAGCTGGACATCGTCGAGCGCGTAGGCCTGGGCGCGATCGGTCTCCAGCATCAAAAACGCCTCGGCCTGGTCCTTGGCCGGGAGAACGTTGATGCCGAGCTTGCGTTCGGTGTTGACCTTGATGAGCTGCGTGAGGTTCACCGAGCCCGCAACGGCGGTGACGGACTTGCCCTTGAGGTCGTCGATCGTGTTGATGCCAGCGGATTTCTTGGCGGCAAACCGTGTCGCGCTGAGAAAGTGCGTGTTGGTGAAGGTCACCTGCTTCTGGCGGTCCGCGCTGTTGGTGGTCGCCGAGCAATGCAGATCGATCGTGCCGTTGACCATCAGCGGAATGCGGTTCGACGAGGTCACCGGGAGGTAGTCGACGGCGATGTCAGATACGCCGAGCTCCTTCTTCACGGCATCGACGATCTTCAGGCAGATGTCGAGCGCAAAGCCGATCGGCCGCTGATTGTCGTCGAGATAGCTGAAGGGAACGGAAGCCTCCTGAAAGCCGAGCGTGACCTTCTTCGTCTCCTTGATCTTCTGCAGCGTGCCCGACAGCTCCTCGGCCGCCGCGGGGCTTGCGGCGAGCGTGAGGGCGAAGAAGATGGCGGGCAAACGCATCGGCGGCTCCTGTGCGGTGATCAGGCGGCGGTGATAGCGCACGCATGAGCCCGGAGCCAGATGACGGTGTGTCTAGCAGCTATCGCACTTTGCTATGGTCCGCCTGCCAGAGTTGCAGCCGCAGCCGCGAAGCATCCCTAGCGCTGCGCCCCACCTTCGAGCAGGCGATCGCCGACCAGGCGGACCGCGCCACGGGTCCAGGAATAATCGGCGCCCATCCGCAGGCCGCTGTCGCCGCGTGAGACGACCGCGCCGCTGCGGGCCTCGCGCAGCTGGAAGCCGATCGTGTATTCGGTCCGGCTGACCCGCCTGATCACGCCGATCAGCGATTGATCTGCGCCGAGCTGTTGCGCGATCGCGGCCTCGCAGCCGTCGCAGTCGCGCAGCGCACGCGCCTTGACGGGCTCGGCGGTCGCGCCGCCGGTATCGACCAGGCGGTAGCGGCCCGACTGCGCAAGCCGGTCACGCACGCCCTTGGTCACATCGGCGAGGTAGGCCGCATCGGCGTCGGCAAGGCCGGATGCCGGCGCCGCGGAGGTGTCCTCAAGCTCGAACTCGAACACCGCAAGCCCGATCGGCGCAGCCGTGGCGGTCTGTGCCGGCGGCAACACGGCCGCGAGCACGCCGAGCACCTCGCGCGACACGAACATCCGCGCATGGTCCCATGCGTCGTCATTGTCGCCGCGAAACGTGTAGAGCTTTTCGTACAGCACGCGGCTCCCTTCGACATCGACGACCGCCACCTTGGCCCACTGCACCAGCGTGCTCATCTTCTGCACGCCGCCGACCACCTTGATCCGGGCCTCGCCTGCGGACGCCGCTGCTGGCACCAGGCGATAGCGCGGCTCCGCGGCGACGTCGGCGCGCAGCGCGCGCATGAACGCGTCGAGCCGCTTCTGGTGCACGGCGGTCTGGTCGATCACCTCGCCCGAGGTGTCGACGTAGCTGAAATCATCGATGCTGACGCCAAGGTGAGATGCCGGCACCGTGCCGGTCTCGGCGCGCGGCGGACAAGGTCTGGCCAGAAGGCCGGTCAACGCGAGGGCGAGCAAGACGAGGCGCGACTGGTGCATGATTGGGCCTTTCAGCTGCTGGCGCGGGCGGGTCGGTCGCATCCTGGGCCAACTGGCCTCCGCGCCGCAGCGGAGTGCCTCCCGCCCGGTGCCGGGAAAATTTCACGACGATGGTCCGCGCCCGAAGAACGGCTATGGCAGCGCTTCTCGGCGCCTCCGTTCTGCCGTTTAATGTGCGTGACGACCCTGCCCGCGATCGCGCGCCGAAGCCCGCCTTCGATCTTGAGGATACGCCAATGTGGAATTGGTCCGGAAGCGATCTGAAACTGCGGTTGACGTTGCGCGTGGCGATCGTCTCGACGCTCTGCTTTGCCGTCATCTCCGGCTATTTCCTGATCGAGGCCGACCGCTCGGTGCGCGGGCGGATCGCGGCCGTTGCCGATGTCGCCGCCAAGACGCTGGAGCTGCAGCAGAGCAAGATCCAGTGGCTGAACAATGCGCGCTCCGAATTTCCCGATCTCGACGGCGTTGCCGCCTCGGTCATGACGCCGGGACTGTGCCTCGCCTTTCGCAGCAATAGCGGCGAGATCAGCCAGCGCTTCTGCGGCGGCTCGCAGACTGACACGGCCGCGCCGCCGCTGGCCTTCGCGGCGCTCTATCGCCGCCTGTTCGATCCCTGCCGCGAGGTGGTGCGGCAGGTGGTTTCGCGCGGCAATGCCATCGGCGAGGCCGTGGCCTGGATCGATCCGGCGGTGCCGACCGCCGAGGCCTGGCACGATGCCGGCCGGCTGATGGCGGTGTTCATGATCGCGCTGCCGCTGCTCTGCGCCCTGGTCTATGCGGCGCTGGCGCGCGCGCTGCGTCCGACGCGGCAGATCCGCGACGGGCTCGAGCGGATCGCCGCAGGCGACCTCGCCGCGCGCCTGCCGCCGTTCGATCTCGCCGAACTGTCGGCGATCGGCGATGTCTTCAACCAGCTCGCCGAGCGCCTCGCCGCCGCGCTCTCCGACCGCAACGCGCTGACGCAGAAACTGATCCTGGTGCAGGACGAGGAGCGCCGGCACCTCGCGCGTGAGCTGCATGACGAGTTCGGGCAGTCGCTGGCCGCAATCCGTGCGCTCGCCGCCTCGGCGCGCCAAACCGCGGCCGCGGATTGCCCGCCTTTGCTCGCCGAATGCGACGGCATCGCGCGGACCGCGACCGACATGATGGAGACGTTGCGCGGCGCCCTCTTCCGGCTCCGCCCGCCCGATGTCGACGAACTCGGACTTGCGGCCAGCCTCGAGGGCCTGGTCGCCGGCTGGAACGGCCGCAGCCGCGGACAGCCACGGTTCGAGATCACCATATCGGGATCGTTCGAGCGCCTTGTCGCCTCCGTCAGCGCCAATCTCTACCGCATCGTGCAGGAGGCGCTCACCAACGCCGCCAAGCATGCCGGCGCCACGCGCGTCATGCTGCGGCTTGAGATGCGCGAGGCGCCGCCTGGCGGCGGCGACAGCGCGATCGTGCTCGCGATCGACGATGACGGCCAGCCCGGCGATCCGCAAGGCGATCCCCAGCTCAGGTCCGGCCTCGGCCTGCTCGGCATGCGCGAACGGGTCGCCGCGCTGGGCGGGCGGCTCAGCTTCGAGACCGGACAGCCCAGCGGCTCCTCGCTCCGCGTCATCGTTCCCGTCGCGGCCAGCCGAGAGGCCGCACCGGTGGAGCGCGCGGCATGAGCCACGCGGCGCGCACCATCATGCTGGTCGACGACCACGCCGTCGTCCGGGAGGGCTACCGGGCGATGCTGCAGAAGCAGCCGGGCCTCTGCGTCGTCGCCGAAGCCTCCGACGGTGTCGAGGCCTACCGCCTCTACAAGGAGACCGGGCCCGACCTCGTCATCATGGACCTGTCGATGCCCGGCATCGGCGGCATCGAGGCCATTCGCCGCCTCCGGCAGTGGGACAGGCGCGCAAAAATCCTGGTGTTCACCATGCACCAGAACGCGGCCTTTGCCGTGCAGGCGATCCGCGCCGGCGCGAGCGGCTATGTCACCAAGACCAGCCCGCCGGAGACGCTGGTGCACGCCGTGATGGATGCGCTGTCGGGCAAGATCGCGATCAGCCCGGATATCGACCACGAGCTCGCGCTCAGCCACCTTGCCGGCGAGACCAAGGCGGCCGACCTCCTGACCGCGCGGGAATTCGAGGTGCTGCGGATGCTGCTCGCGGAAAACACCACCGAGGAGATCGCCGAGGCACTGCACCTCAGCCCCAAGACGGTCGCGAACCTGCATTCCCTAATCAAGGACAAGCTCGGCGTCGGCACCGATATCGAGTTGGTCCGCCTCGCGCTGCGGCAAGGCATCCTCACGCAGATCGATCTCGGCGAACGCTGAGCCCACGGTGGCACCAGCCAGGCCGCGTACTGGCAAATCGAGCCGCATCTGCCTCCGGGCAAACCGAACATCGAGCCGGCATCGTCGAATGGCCGAGTCTCGAGAAAATCGCGTAACAGACCTCCAGGACAGCCTCGATGCTGGCTCGTCTGGGACATAGTTCAGAACCTGGACTACCTTGGTGGCCCTCGTGATGCTAAAGTTCTCGTCATGAAAGGCTATGGATCATTTTGCCCCGTAGCCAAAGCTGCGGAAATTCTCACGGAGCGGTGGACCCCGCTCCTGCTCCGCGAACTGTTGCTGGGGTCCCACCACTTCAACCAGCTTCGCCGCGGCATCCCGCAGATGTCGCCGACCCTCCTCTCCAAGCGCCTGCAAACGCTAGAAGAAGCCGGGCTAATCTCACGCAGATCAGGCGATAACGGGCATTGGGAGTACCATCCAACCCAGGCAGCCAGGGAAGCCAGGCCAATTATCGATGCAATGGGCTATTGGGGCCACAAATGGGCTCGCAGCCAGCTCACACCCAACGAACTTCACGCGGGCCGGCTCATGTGGAATATGCGCCGTTCGTTCGATCTAAGGCACATTCCATGCGACTTCGTTCTGTACATCGAGATTGCGGACGCTCGGCCAAAGCGCTGGTGGTTTGTTGTGAAGAAGGAGGAAGCCGATCTTTGCTGGGATGACCCCGGCTTCAAGGTCGATATCAGCCTCTATGCGAGTCTGCTGACGCTCGTGCAGATTTTCGTAGACGAGATGCCGCTGCTACGGGCGTGTGAGCTCGGCAAAATCGAGATCGACGGTCCCAGGCATCTTGTGAACAGCATGCGGACTTGGTTCCCACGCAGCAAATATGCCGATGAGGCGCCGGCGGCCGCAGATCGAGTCTCAGCCAGTTGAGGATATCCAGTCCACTTTCTGGACTAGTGGTTCTGCTTGCCTCGGCTATAGCGTTTGCGAATGCGCTCCCGCGCTAAGCATCTCAGCTAAAGGAGGCAAAGATGAGCCGCCCTTCTCTTCTTTCTTGCACCCTGTTGTTGATCTTTACTTGTACTTGCGTCAGTCCCGCAGGGGCAGCCCCACCTGCCGACGAACTTTCCTCGGCGGCTGCCAAATGGGATGCCGCCATCAACAACGCAGACTTCGATGCCCTGTTACCGTTGTATGCCGCTGACGCCAGATTGATGCCGCCTGGTGCGCAGCCAGTCACCGGCCCTTTGGCAATCCGTAATTTCTTTGCCGAGCGGGGAAGAAGCGTCAGAGATCACAAGGTTGAGCTGCTCGATGTGTTGCCCATGGGAAAATACGCCTACACCACCTCGCATTTCACGGCCACGCTAGTAATAAATGAGAAGGCGGCGCCAATTTCTGGCAGCACCGTGAGACTGCTTGAACGCCAACCCGACGGGCAGTGGAAGATAAAGTCTCATATCTTCGTCAAGGAATAGATTCGCGGGTGCCACAGCCACACGGTCAGCCACCCCGCAAGCCTGACGGCCCGCAAGTGACGGATGGTCATGCACCTTATTGGCCCTCAGCCGAAGACGGCATTGATCATCGGGACATCGGTTCATTGGGTAAGCCGGACGTCCCTCGGTTTGGTCGCCATTGCCGTGGCTGTCGCCAGATGTTCGATCTCGCCCAACGCTGGGCCCGCGGCGGCGCCAGCAACCAACCCTTGCGAGCCCGCCGGGGATTGGATAGCCTTCTGCTCGCGATGAGCCTCGCAGGCTCATTCGTCCCTCGCGCGACTGGCGAGCTTACGTGGAATTGACCACGGTGAAGCGCGAAGGGTTTCAACGCCGTTCGCCTGGGCAACCCGTTCAGCTGATGATCCAGCGTCTTAGGGAGCCCGGACCATGCCGTCATTCCGCAATGAACTCCATCTCAACGATTCGGAAGTTGCCCTTGCGCTCGAGGGCGAAGAGCGCCGCCAGCAAGACGGCGTCGAGCTGATTCCGTCGGAGAACTACACCTATCCCGAGGTGCTCGAGCTGCTCGGATCGGTGTTCACCAACAAGTATTCCGAGGGCTATCCGGGACGTCGCTATTACGGCGGCCAGGAATTCACCGACCAGATAGAGAACCTTGCCCGCCAGCGCGCTTGCGCGCTGTTCCGCGCCGAACATGCCAACGTTCAGCCTCTGTCCGGGTCGCCAATGAACCAGGCCGTGTATCTCGGCCTGCTGCAGCCCGGCGATACGATCTTGGCGATGGACCTTTCACACGGCGGCCATCTCACTCATGGCGCGCCGGTGTCGCACATGGGGCGGCTCTTCAACTTCGCCCGCTACAAGACGCAGCCGTCAAACGGCGGCGCCATCGATTTCGATGAGCTCCGCGCCATGGCCCGGCACGTCCGCCCGAAGCTGGTGCTGTGCGGCTACAGCTCTTATCCGCGCGATCTGGATTATGCGTCCTTCAAGAGCATCGCCGATGAAGTGGGTGCACTGACCATGGCCGACGTCAGCCATTACGGCGGCCTGATCGCCGGCAACGCCTTGCGCAATCCGCTCGATGCGGGTTTCGACGTGATGACGACGACATCGCACAAGACGCTTCGCGGGCCGCGTGGCGGCATCGTTCTTTGTCGCCGGGAGTTCGCCGGCAAGATAGACGCGTCGGTGTTCCCGGGATTGCAGGGAGGTCCGCACATGAACGTTGTGGCCGGAACCGCGGTCACGCTGAAGAAGGCTTCGACGTCCGATTTTCATGCCTATGCAAGGCTGGTCATGCGCAACGCGAAGGTCCTGGCCGAAGCGTTGATGGAACGCGGCATGACGTTGATCACCGGCGGAACCGACAATCACATGATGGTCGTGGATACCGTGGCCAGCGTCGGCGTGGACGGCAGCGCGGCCGAGAACATCCTCGACGCCGTTGGGATCACCGCAAACAAGCAGATCATTCCCGACGATCCGCATCCGCCGCTCAAGCCGAGCGGCATTCGCCTCGGGACGCCGGCGGCGACCACGCGCGGCATGGGCGAGCCCGAAATGCGCCTGATCGCCGAACTCATTGCGGAGTCCCTCCGGTCGAAGGGAGATGCAGCGGTCGTCAAGCGACTGAGGTCGATCAGCGTCGAGATGTGCCGCGCTTTCCCCGTTCCGGGGATCGCGCCGCCCTCGTAGGCGGCCGACCTGCGTTCCTGTTCCGCGCCCGTCGCGTCACTCGGCAGGTCGTGAAGGTTCCCGGGGGAAGGACCGGAACGGAAATCGTTGCTGTTCGTTGGACCGCATGATCTCGAAGACGGAGCGTCCAACGCCGTGACCCGGAAAACCTTGCAAGCACGCTCGGAACAGGCGCTCGTCGTCATCATTCTCAGCACCGGTGCGCTGATCGGTTACCTCGGCTTGGCGCTGTCCAGGCTGTGAGAGCGACGCCGGCGGGCACCAAGCCGCCGGCAGGTATCAAGTCGCTTGGTACCCTGAAAGCGCGCGCGCGTGCCACTGAGTTGCCCGACGCGGCAAGCCAAGCCCCGTAGCAAAAATATAGGGTGAAACGAAGAGCAAGGCTCGGACAGATCATGTCGCGAGAATGCGGATGTTTGACGCACAAGCGACGACACCCGCCGTCGTCCCGGCGAAGGCCGGGACCCCTTACCCCAAATCTCAATTGTTGCGCGACGCTGGGGCCACGATCCCGTTCCTGATCAAATGCGGTGGTTATGGGTCCCGGCCTTCGCCGGGACGACGGTGGTGTGCGCGGGAACAGTCTCGCGATGGATGCAACGCCACGTACAATCCACACACCGGTCACTGAAATCGAGGACATTGCCGCCTGCCCGCAATTCTCGTACACGGTTTCATGCAATGACCTCGCAATTCACTCCCAACTCCGTCGACGTGCTGCTGTTCGATATCGGCCGCGTCGTGCTCGACATCAACTTTGACAAGGTGATGGCGCACTGGGCGCAGCATGCCGGGTGTGCGCCCGCCGAGCTCGCCACGCGCTTTGTCGTCGACGACAGTTTCAAGCATCATGAGATCGGCCGGATCGACGACGCGGCATTCTTCGAGAATCTGCGCCGGACGCTCGGCATCAACATCACGGACGCCCAGTTCCTCGAAGGCTGGAATGCGATCTTCACCGGCGAGATGCCGGGCATCGCCCCGCTGCTCGCGGCGGCCGCCAAGCGGATGCCGCTCTACGCCTTCTCCAACACCAATCCGGCCCATGTCGCGCATTTCTCGGTCACCCATGCCGAGCTGCTCAGCCATTTCCGCAACGTCTTCCTGTCCTCGAGCATCGGCTTCCGCAAACCCGACGCCGAGGCCTATGATCATGTGGTAAAAGCCATCGGCGTGCCGGCGTCGCGGATCCTGTTTTTCGACGACCTGGCCGCCAATATCGAAGGTGCGCGGGCCCGCGGCCTTTATGCTATCCACGTGACATCGACGGATGACGTGGCAAGGGCTTTGACCGCACTTGGAATTTGAAGATTAGGAATTGAGGAACTCTGAGCGTGGCCCTGATGCCGGTTGCCGATGCCCTGTCCGCCGTCCTCGCCGGCGCCGAACCGCTGCCGGAGGAGATGGTCGCGCTCGATGCCGCCTACCACCGCACGCTTGCGCACGACCTCGCGGCGCTCCGCACCCAGCCGCCGCAGCCGATGTCGGCGATGGACGGCTATGCGGTGCGCGCCGCCGATGCGGCTGATCTAAAGGCCCGGCTCAAGGTGATCGGCGAAGTCGCCGCCGGCCGGCCGTTCGACCGGACGGTCGGCGCCGGCGAGGCGGTGCGGATCTTCACCGGCGGCGTGATCCCCAATGGCGCCGACGCGGTGATCATCCAGGAGGACACCGCCGTCGACGGCGACCACATCACGATCACGGAGGCCGCCAGCGTCGGGCGGCACATCCGCCCGGCTGGGGTCGACTTCCGTGAGGGCGAGGTGCTGCTCGCCGGCGGCAGCCGCCTGTCCGACCGCGCGCTGTCGCTGGCGGCCGCCATGAACTATCCGGGACTTGCGGTGCGCCGCCGCCCGAAGGTCGCGGTGCTGGCGACCGGCGACGAGCTGGTGATGCCGGGCTCGCAGCCCGGCCCCGGCCAGATCGTCTATTCCAACGGCTACGCGCTGCGGGCGCTGGCGCGCGCCGAGGGCGCCGAGACCGTCGACCTCGGCGTTGCCGCCGACACGGTGGAGGCGACCACGGCGGGCATCCGCCGGGCGCGCGAGGCCGGTGCCGATGTCCTGATCACGACAGGCGGCGCCTCGGTCGGCGACCACGATCTCGTCAAGCGGTCGCTGGAAGCCGAGGGCGTCGACATGACGTTCTGGCGGATTGCGATGCGGCCCGGCAAGCCGATGATGCATGGCCGGCTCGGCGCGATGAGGGTGATCGGCCTGCCCGGCAATCCGGTGTCGTCCTATGTCTGCGCCTTCCTGTTCCTGGTGCCGTTGATTCGGGCGCTGAGCGGCCGGAAAGTGATTCATCATCGCCGCACGAGCGCCCTGCTCGGCCGCGACCTCGCCGCCAACGACCAACGCGAGGACTATCTGCGTGCACGGCTCGAAGCGCGCGAGGACGGCACGTTGATCGCAACGCCGGTGACGCAGCAGGACTCGTCGTTGCTCGGGAATCTCGCTGCGGCACGGGCACTTCTCGTGCGCCCGCCGTTCGCGGCGGCGGCCGTCGAAGGCAGCGAATGCGAGATCCTGACACTGCCCGAATAGGGTTTTCGCGCCCCGCCGATTGTGCGTTGCCCGACACGTTCACCGGAAATTAAGTGGTTGCGGAACACATATCGAACATATAGTGTCCGTTCATGATTTGTTTCGAGTGCTGGTGTCTACATTCGGGAAGCTGCATGGAAGCAGGTGCATCGAGCACATGCTCCTGAGGTCAGGCCCGGCCTGCAGGCCCCACCAGAAGAGTCTCGGAATCGAACGACGCTATCAACCGGGGGAATACTCGAGATGCTCACGCGCAAACAGTACGAACTACTGCGTTTCATCAATGAACGTCTGAAAGAGGCCGGCGTACCGCCCTCCTTCGACGAGATGAAGGATGCGCTCGACCTGCGCTCGAAGTCCGGTATCCACCGCCTGATCACTGCGCTGGAGGAGCGCGGCTTCATCCGCCGTCTGCCGAACCGCGCCCGCGCCATCGAGGTCATCAAGCTGCCCGAACTCTCGGCCGGCGGCGGCAACGGTCGCCGCGGCTTCACGCCCAGCGTCATCGAAGGCACCCTCGGCCGGCGCGCCAGCACGCCGCCGATTGCCGAGGACGACGGCAACCGTCCGGTCGCGGTCCCCGTGATGGGCCGGATCGCCGCCGGTACGCCGATCGAGGCGCTGCAGACCCGCAGCCACACCATCAGCGTGCCGCCCGACATGCTCGGCGCCGGCGAGCACTACGCGCTCGAGGTACGCGGCGACTCGATGGTCGATGCCGGCATCCTCGACGGCGACATGGCGCTGATCCAGCGCAACGACGTCGCCAATACCGGCGACATCGTGGTGGCGCTGATCGACGAGGAGGAAGCGACCCTGAAGCGCTTCCGCCGCCGCGGCGCATCGATCGCGCTCGAGCCGGCCAACACCGCCTATGAAGTGCGCATCCTGCCGCCGAACCGGGTCCGCATCCAGGGCAAGCTGATCGGCCTTTATCGCAAATACTGAATTGCAAATACTTGCGGCGGCCGGGAACGAGCAACACGTCGGATCGTTCCTTGCATGATAGTGTAGCGTACGGCCTGCCCGATGCGCTCCGATACCTCTCGCGCAGCGTCGCGTGTTTGTGATCGGAGCGATCTCGGACCAGTCGTACAATCGCCCAGAAACGAGCAGACGCTCGTTCGCTATCGTCCACTCTGGTAGAGGCCCTAATGCCTCAAGGAGAGGCACGGGTCGCTACCTCGAAATGAGGAGCCATCCGATGTGTGACTATAGTCTGCACGCCGTGGCATCGCGCCCCGCCATTGTCGGAGAGACGCTGATCACGACGACGTTCCGCGGCACGTCGACCCGCGGCTTTGCTTCGGAGAATGACCCCACTGTCGCGGTCTGCATGCTGCCGGGCACCGAGCTCGCTTTCGCCGAGAACGTTCGCTACGACAGCCGCTGGATCTGGACCAAGACGCTGAACTATCGCGTCGGCGTATTCAACGAAGTCGAGCCCGACGTGCCCGATCGGCATCATGATGCGGTCGAATTCCCCGACGGCAGCCATGTGCTGGTGACCCAGCTGGTCGAGGGACAGCGCGTCAGCGTGCTGCAATTGCCGGCGCTGCATCCGCCGGTCGAGCAGAAGCCGAAGGTTGTGGAGCGGCGGCCTTCCGCATTCGCAACGCTGTTTTTGGGTTGAGCGCATCGTCGCCGTGGAATGAGCTGTTCGGCGGCGGATGACCTAAGCAATTTCGGGCGACCCCGGACTCCCGCTTCCGGGGCGCAGAAGGAGATTTGCGTCGGCCGGCACCTTGGCGCATCATCGGGTACGGAGGACGTGCGCGGTGGTCGATAAGGTCACATGGCAAAAGGCTGGACGCGTCACGGAACCGGGCCGCTACATGTTCCGGTTCGGTTGGCTGACGGTAACGGCCGACGACCTGAAAGTCTGGGAGCAATTTCCCGAGGCTTCCTTCACTCTCGTCAAGAAGCCCGACGCCGGCCCCGACTCCGACGAATACCATCTCGGCCTGTTCGAGCTGCCGAGCGCGCCCTTGCCGGACCACGGCTAATCATCGCCCTGCAGATCGGTCTCGGCCGGCGTCGCATCCACCGCAGGCCGCGGCGCGGGGGCGCGTAGCGTCGTCTCGCTCTCGCCGTCGCCGGGAACCGCCGGCGACCACGGCCGGTCGATCCCGCCGGGCTTGACCGCATCGACGACGTAGCCGTCCCTGCTCCGTCGCAGCACCAGCGCGCCGTGGCGGCGCAGCCGCTCGGCATCGATCACCGATGCCGCGCAGCCCTGCGGCGCCGGCCGCGCCGTCACGATCAGGCCTGCGCGCTCGCAGTCGTCCACTAGGTGGTGTGGACTCTAAGGATTCCCTTTTGAGAGCAAATCAGATTCAAGGCTTCTTTTTGGGAGGCGGCCTTGGGTGTGATGGAGCGTTTGGTGTTGAGCGACGCGGCCTGGGAGCGCATGGCGCCGCTGATCATAGGCCGGCCCGATCAGAAGGGCTCGACCGGGCGGGACAACCGGATGTTCGTGGAAGGTGTGCTTTGGATCGTGCGTACGGGCTCTCCTTGGCGTGATCTTCCGGAGGCTTTTGGAGATTGGAACAGCGTGTTCCGGCGGTTCAGTCGATGGAGCCGCAAGGGTGTCTGGTGCCGCATCTTCGAGGCGATGTCCGAGGATCCGGACTTCGAATATCTGATCGTCGATTCCACCATTGTCCGGGCGCATCAGCACGCCGCCGGGGCGAAAAAAGGGGGTCTGAAGATCAAGCGATCGGGCGCTCGCGCGGCGGCCTGAGCACGAAGATACATATGGCCGTACGCGGCTTGGGATGCCCCGTGCGGTTCACGCTCACCGCGGGCCAGAAGGGCGATGCACCACAAGCCGCTGCATTAATCGAGGGGCTGCCCGCCGAGGTCGTCATCGCCGATACGGCTTATGACGCCGATCGTTTGCGCCAAGACATCGCCGCCAAAAAGGCGCTCGCCGTCATCCCCAACAACCCCTCGCGAGCCCTCAAATATCCGCTCGACAAACATCTCTATGCCCAGCGCCATCTCGTGGAATGCTGCTTCAGCAAGCTCAAGCAGTTCCGACGCGTCGCAACCCGCTTCGAAAAGACCGCCCGGAATTACCGGGCCGTCGTCACTCTCGCTGCCATCGTCCTATGGCTGCGATAAGTGTCCACACCACCTAGGGCCTCCGGCCGGGTCGCCGGCGCGACGAAGGCGCCGCCGGGTCCCTGGGTCACGCAGCCGCTGGCATCGCAGGAGACGCCCTCGCCGAGCGACGCATCGGTGGCGGTGCGCGCGTCGGCGTCCGCCGCCAGCCACTCCTTGACCAAAAATGCATCCTTGGCGCTGTGCATTAGATGCAGCCGTCCATCACCGCCACGCACCGCGACATTGCGGCCGTCGCCCGAGATCAGCACGTCCGGCTGCGGCACCCTGAGCGCCCAGACCGAGGCCACCAGCAGCAGCACCGCACCTGACCAGCGCAGCGGCGTGCGCAGCAGCCCGAGCAGGATGATGCCGGCGCTCGCTGCGATCAGCGGCCCGATGCCGAACGCCGCCATGCGGCCGACCGCGCCCGGGAGTGCGGCGCCCCATTGCGTCACCAGGATCATCCAGTCGATGCCAAGACCCATGATCGCCCAGAACACGCCGTCGAAGCCGAACGGCATGGCGACGAGCCCCAGCAGGCCGGCCGGCATCACGACCGCCGAGACCACCGGCATCGCCGCGAGGTTGGCGAGCAGCCCGTAGGGCGTCACGCGGTGGAAATGGAATGCGGCATAGGGCGTCGTCGCCAGCCCCGCCACCAGCGAGGCCAGCATCAGCATCGTGAGCTCGCGCCCGCCCCACAGCGCGACGCGCGCGGTCGCCGAATGGTCGGGCGACGCCAGCAGGTTCGGCAGCCCGATCTGCACCAGCGCCACCAGCCCGAGCGTCGCGGCGAACGACATCTGGAAACTGGAATGCACCAGCGCCTCCGGCGCGATCGCGAGCACGATCAGCGCTGCCACCGCCAGCGTGCGAAAGGTGATGGCCCGGCGGTCGACGATCACGGCGAGCAGCACCACGGCGGTCATGAAGAATGACCGCTGGGTCGCGACCTCCGCGCCCGACAGCAGAAGATAGAATGCGGCGGCGACCAGCGCGGCCGCCGCCGCCCATTTCTTGATCGGATGCGCCGCCGTCAGCGCCGGAAACAGCGCGAGCAGCGCGCGCACCGCGAAAAACACGACGCCGGCGACCACGGCCATGTGGTAGCCGGAGATCGACAGCACGTGGCCGAGTCCCGAGATGAACATCGCATCGTTGACCGGCGACGAGATCGCATCGCGCCGGCCGGTGAGCAAGGCGGTCGCGATCGCGCGCTGGTCGCCGTCGAGCGTGGTGCGAATCCGCGCGTCGATGGTGTCGCGCAGGCCCTGCATGAAGGCGGCGTAGCGCAGCGCAAAGCCGCCGGTCGCAGGCGGCTCCCTGGTCTTGACGGCGCCCATCACGAAGCCGGAGGCGCCGATGCCCTGGAAATACAGGTCGCGGCCGAAATCATAGGAGCCCGGGCGCTGTGGCCCGAGCGGCGGCATCAGCCGTGCCTTCAATTCAACGAAGCTGCCGACATCGGGCGCGGTGCCCTTCTTCACCGAGAGCCGGACCCGATCGAGCTTCGTCATGTCGCGCGGGCTCTCCATCGAAACCACACGCAGCACGAAACGATCGGTCTTCTCGCGGATGTCGCGCGTCTCGACGAAGCCGGTCAGCGCCACCGAGAACATCGGCCGCGCCAGCACCGTGTGAGCGACGCGCGCCGTCTTCCAGGTCGCCGTCGCAAAGCCCGCGGCGACCGCGGCCAGCATCACGATGACGGGAAACACGCTGCGCCGCCGCAGCAGCAGCGCCAGCAGGCAGAGCAGGATTGCGGCGGTGGCCGCGACCGACAGCACCGGCTCGTGCTCGGCCGCGAAATAGAACGCGATGCCGGTGCCGAACGCCACCGGCACCCAGGGCAACAGGCGGCCCGCCCCCGCCTCCGCGCGCGCCCATTGCCGCAATGTCTCGACGAGAGGCTTCCAGATCCCGGCGCGCGCCCGGGAGAAAGCCGCCGACCGGCGCAGCCGTGCGCGGCGGCCACGTCCCCGCGTAGCCGCGTTTGCCGCCCGGCGTCGTGCCCTGCTCCGCCATTCCGCCTGCGATCCCTGCCGGGCGGCAGGCTAGCGGATGGCCCCGTCGCCCAGCGGAACGGATGCAGAATACGGACCGGGAACGCCCGGGGTACCTGGATCGTCCTGCGCCTTGCCTAGCTCGCGCCGGGCCACAGCTGCCGCCTGCGTCAAATCGATCGAGCCGAAAGTCTCACTAAGATACCGATCACATTAGGAATAGACTGTCCTGATGCCTCCACTCCCAAATAGACAGGGATGAGGCAGTGACGGCTCGCGGCACTTGAAGGCCGCTGGAGCTCCTCTCAGGTGGCCACAACTCCCCTGAGATCAGGCGTTGCGGACGAACGCGCAAATCTCGCCTGTAACGCCGTGCACCACGCGCACTCCGCGAGCGGATAGATCGCTGAAAAACGCGAGGAGTAGCGTTTGCTTTTGAGAGGAGCAGCACATGGCAATTCAAGTACCAAGCGATTTTCGCCGCGTGATTGTCGCTGCGTCAGTGGGAAACATCATTGAATGGTACGACTTTTATATTTTTGGCAGCCTGGCCGCCGTTCTGTCGGTCAAGTTCTTTGAGCAATCCCACCCCGTCGCAGCCCTGCTGAGCACGATCGCGCTGTTCACTGCGGGATTCCTGATCCGCCCGCTGGGGGCCTTCCTGTTCGGATGGATGGGCGATCGGGTCGGCCGCAAATATACATTCCTCATTACGCTGAGCGGAATGGGCCTGGGAACGGGAGCGATCGGACTGATCCCAACTTATCAGTCGATCGGCCTGACGGCCGCATTCGTTCTGTTCGGCTTGCGGATGATCCAGGGTCTCTGCCTGGGCGGCGAATATGGCGGCGCCATCACCTACGTCGCCGAGCATGTTCCGGACGACAGCCGCGGCTACTACACGGGCTGGCTACAAACCTCGCCGACGCTCGGGATCGTGGTGTCGCTGGCGGTGATCGTTCTGACCCGAACCTGGGCCGGCAATCAGGCCTTTGACGAATGGGCGTGGCGCGTACCGTTCCTGGTCTCGTTCGTGCTGGTGGCCATCGCCATCTACATCCGCCTGCAACTCCAGGAGACGCCGATTTTCCAGGAGATCAAGGCACAGGGACAGATGACCAGGAATCCCTGGCGGGAAGCCTTCCTCAGCGCCAACATCAAGTACATCCTGATCGCTATCGTCGTCCTGATTGGACAGGGCGTGGTCTGGTACAGTGGTCAATTCTGGGCACTGTACTTCCTGCAGCAGGTCTCCAAGGTCGATGCGGTTACCTCGGCCTACATCGTGGGAGCCGCATTGTTGATCGCAACGCCGAGCCTGATCTTCTTTGGTTGGCTGTCGGATCAGATCGGCCGCAAGTCCGTGATCCTCGGAGGAATGCTGCTTGCCGCGATCACCTACTATCCGCTGTATCTGTGGCTCGGCATGGTCACGCAACCGGGACACATCAACTATCCGGTCGCCGTCTTCATCATCTTCATCCTCGTCTGCTACGTCGGGATGGTGTACGGGCCGGTCGGCGCGTTCCTGGCGGAGTTTTTCCCGGCCAGGATCAGGTACACCTCGGTCTCGGTGCCGTATCATATCGGCAATGGTTGGGGCGGCGGATTGGTGCCGTTCATCACATCAGCCGCCTTCGCGGCGACCGGCAGCATCGGCTATGCGCTGATCTACCCGATTGTCGTTCCCGCGGTGTGCTTCGTGATCGCCGTTTTCATCATGCCCGAAACACGCAAGACCAGAATTTGGGAGCAGATCGAGGCGAAAGCCGCATCGTGACGGAGTCGCCTTGCTGACGGGCGACTACAGCTCCGTTCCGACGGGATCGGAACGGGACTCTCGAAGCTTGTCTCGACGCGTTTTCCTTACGCGAGCCGCTATCCACGTCGCTCGAAAGCGCTCTCACCCTGCAGCAGGCGCCATGGCCGCCGTCCAGCGAGTGCGGGACGACGCTTCTGAATCGTCCCACACCCGCCGTCTCTGGCGAGATGTCTCTGCAGAACCTGCATCCGTGTTACGTCGGAGCGGCATGGAGGGGATCCCGCGCCACGCAAATCCCCGCTCCGGCCGCCTTTGGTTGGCGGTCAGGCCAGCGTCTCAGTCAGCTTCCTCTCAGCCAGCTCGGTGATGCCAGCGATCGTGCCACCAGGTGGCGAAATCACGATCCATCGTCAGCTCCCAGCACGCGAGCACGATCACCACGACCCCGGCGAGCACGCTGCTCGTCGTGACCGATCCCTGCTGGTAGCCGAACGTCCAGGGTGCCACCACCAGAGCCAACCCCATCAGCATCTCGCCCCATTCCTCCAGATAGGACGGAATGATGAATGCCTCCAGGGCGAACAGCACGACGCCCAATCCGAGCGCGATGGATATCCAGAGAGCTGCCCCGGAAAAGCCCAGTGCAAACGGCGATGCGACCAGCCAGGCGCCTACCAACAGGCTGGCAGCATCCTGCCAGTGTTGAATGCGCATGATCCTCACCTCCTTCTTCCGAAGACATGGTGCGGCGCGGACAAAAAAGCATCTGTCCGACCTGCGATGTGTTGCCGCTGCTGATCCGCGAGCCGACGACCTTGCTGCCGTCCGGGCGCCCGGAAGCCGCGTTCCGCAGCCTACGACCTTGGTCCCTCCTCGCAATGCAGCGCGATCCGGATAGCCTGCGAGTTGGGTGCAGCCGCGAGGCGCCCGGCCCCGCGCACTCTCCCTGACTACGAGGGCCCGCCGGCCCTCGACTTTTTCGTCAGCTCCAGCGCTGAGCCTAGATCAGCGGCGTCTGCGACGAGACGTGGTGGCAGACGATCTTCCAGTCGCCGTCCTCGCGCGCGATCACCCAGGTGATCTTGACGGCGAGCGAGGGCGCATCGCCGTCGAGGACGAATGACGCGATGCCCGCCATGTTGACGAGATCGGCGTTGACCCGTTCTGCCCTGACATCGCTGAACTGAACGCGCGGCGCGTGCCAGCGCGGCAGACCGTCAAAGTAGGCTTTGACGCCGTCGCGGCCGCGATACAGCGTCGGGTTCGAGCCGAAGAAGAACGCGCTCTTCGAATAGAGCGCGCTTAACGCATTCGCATCGAGCCTGCTGAAACCCGCCGACCATCTGGCGATGATGGCGGAGGCAATCTCGTCGGATTCATCAGGCATCGATCCCCCCGTCCGCTTGTCCGCTCGGGACGCGCTTCCTCTCGGCTAGCCCTTGCCGCCGACTTCCTTGGCGAAGGTGTCGCGCAGGCCGATGGTGCGGTTGAACACCAGCCGGTCCGGCGTCGAATCCGCGTCGCGCACGAAATAGCCCTGCCGCTCGAACTGCACCGGATCGGGCGAATTGCTCTCGGCGATCGCCGGCTCGACGCGCGCATCCTTCAGCACTTCGAGCGACTGCGGATTGAGGTCGGCGGCGAAATCGGCCGCGTTCGGGCTCGGATTGGCGAACAGCTGGTTGTAGATACGGATCTCCGCAGGCTTCGACTGCGCCGCCGGCAACCAGTGCATCGTCGCCTTGACCTTGCGGCCGTCGGGCGCATTGCCGCCCTTGGTTAGGGGATCGTAGGTCGCGCGGAGTTCGACGATCTCGCCGGCGTCGTTCTTCACCACGCCGGTGCACTTGATGAAGTAGGCATAGCGCAGCCGCACCTCGTTGCCGGGCGAGAGGCGGTAGAACTTCTTCGGCGGATTCTCCATGAAGTCGTCGCGCTCGATATAGAGCTCGCGGCCGAACGCGATCTTGCGGGTGCCGGCTTCCGGATTGTCGGGATGGTTGATCGCCTCGATCTCCTCGACCTGCCCTTCCGGATAATTCTCGATCACCACCTTGAGCGGCCGCAGCACCGCCATCCGGCGCAGCGCCGTGCGGTTCAGCTCCTCGCGGATGCAGAATTCGAGCATCCCGACATCGACCACGCTGTTGGCCTTGGCGACGCCGATGCGCTTGATGAATTCGCGCACCGCGGCCGGCGGCACGCCGCGCCGCTTCAAGCCGGCAATGGTCGGCATGCGCGGATCGTCCCAGCCCGAGACGTGGCCGTCACGGACGAGCTGGGTCAGCACGCGCTTGGACAGCAGCGTATAGGTCAGGTTGAGCCGTGCCATTTCGTACTGGCGCGGCTTCGAAGGCACCGGCAGCTTGTCGAGCAGCCACTCATAGAGCGGGCGGTGATCCTCGAACTCCAGCGTACAGATCGAATGGGTGATGCCCTCGATCGCGTCCGACTGGCCGTGCGCGTAGTCGTAGCTCGGATAGATCGACCATTTGTCGCCGGTACGCGGATGATGGGCGTGCAGAATGCGGTAGAGCACCGGATCGCGCAGGTTGATGTTGCCGGCGGCCATGTCGATCTTGGCGCGCAGCACGCGGGCGCCGTTCGAGAACTCACCGGCCTTCATGCGGCGGAACAGATCGAGGTTCTCCTCGACCGAGCGGTCGCGGAACGGCGAGTTCTTGCCGGGCTCGGTCAGCGTGCCGCGAGACAGCCGGATTTCCTCCTGGGACTGATCGTCGACATAGGCATAGCCGGCCTTGATCAGACCCTCGGCCCAATCGTACAGGCGCTCGAAATAGTCCGACGCATAGAACAGGTTGGCTCCCCAGTCATAGCCGAGCCAATGGACGTCGGCCTGGATGGAGTCGATGTACTCCTGCTCCTCCTTGGTCGGATTGGTGTCGTCGAAGCGCAAATTGCACTGGCCGCCGAACTCCTGCGCGATGCCGAAATTCAGGGCGATCGACTTGGCGTGGCCGATATGCAGGTAGCCGTTCGGCTCCGGCGGGAAACGGGTCACGATCCGGTTGTGCTTGTGGGAGGAGAGATCGGCCTGGACGATGTCGCGGATGAAGTCGCGCCCTGCCTCTGCCGTCGTGTCAGTCGTCATCAAAGGGTTCCCTGGAGGAGTCAGCTCAACCTTCTGCCAAATTCGTGCCGTCCGGCCAAGTCTGGTTTCAAGTCTGGTTTCAAGCCTGGTTTCAAGTCTGGTTTGAGGCCTGGTTTGGTGGGCAAAAGGTCAGCCGGGGGTTTAGTTATGTCCGGTTCCTGATATACACCACCGCCGTCTCAGCATACGTCTCGCTCGATCATGACCAAACCCGTCGTTACCCGCTTCGCCCCCTCTCCGACCGGCTTCCTCCATATCGGAGGTGCCCGCACCGCGCTGTTCAACTGGCTCTATGCCAGGAAGCTCGGCGGCAAGATGCTGCTCCGGATCGAGGACACCGACCGCGAACGCTCGACCAAGGAGGCGATCGACGCCATCCTGGACGGCCTGAAGTGGCTCGAGCTCGATTGGGACGGCGAGGTCATCTACCAGTTCAGCCGCGCTGCCCGCCATCGCGAGGTCGCCGAGAGCCTGCTCGCCGCCGGGCGCGCCTATTACTGCTATGCCTCGCCGGAAGAGCTCACCGCGATGCGCGAGAAGGCGCGCGCCGAGGGCCGCACCCGCCTCTATGACGGCATGTGGCGCGACCGCGATCCGGCCACCGCGCCCGACGGCATCAAGCCGACCATCCGCCTCAAGGCGCCGCAGACCGGCGAAACCGTGATCGAGGACCAGGTGCAGGGCCGCGTGGTCTGGCAGAACGAGAACCTCGACGACCTCGTCCTGCTGCGCGGCGACGGCACCCCGACCTACATGCTCGCGGTCGTGGTCGACGACCACGATATGGGCGTCACTCACATCATCCGTGGCGACGACCACCTGATCAACGCCGCGCGTCAGAAGCAGATCTACGACGCGCTGGAGTGGGAACTGCCGAGCATGTCCCACATTCCGCTGATCCACGGTCCCGACGGCTCGAAACTGTCGAAGCGCCATGGCGCGCTCGGCGTCGACGCCTACCGCGCGCTCGGCTACCTGCCGGCCGCCTTGCGCAACTACCTGGTCCGGCTCGGCTGGAGCCATGGCGATCAGGAGATCTTCTCGACCCAGGAGATGATCGACGCGTTCGACCTCTCGGGCATCGGCCGCTCTGCGGCGCGGTTTGATTTCGCCAAGCTGGAGAACCTCAACGGCCACTATATCCGGCAGAGCGACGATCAATCCCTCGTGACCCAGTTCGAGAGCGTGCTGGATTATGTTCCCGAGGGTGCCGCGCTGAAGGCCAAGCTCAACGACACCACCCGCGCGCAATTGCTGCGGGCGATGCCGAGCCTGAAGGAGCGCGCCAAGACGCTGATCGAGCTGATCGCCGGCGCCTATTTCATCTTCGCCGATCGTCCGCTCGCGCTCGATCCGAAAGCTGTGGCGCTGCTGACGCCGGAAACGCGCGCGTTGATCGGCCGCCTGCGCACCGCGCTGGAAGCCGTCAACGACTGGACGGCGGAAACCACCGAGACCGCGATGCGGAATTTCGCCGAGCAGAACAACCTGAAACTCGGCGCCGTCGCCCAGCCGCTGCGGGTAGCACTGACGGGACGCACGACGTCGCCGGGCATATTCGACGTGCTGGCCGTGCTGGGACGCCAGGAGTGCCTTGCCCGCCTCGCCGATCAGGCGGCGTGATCCTGCATGGACCCCCTCCAGGGTCCATCTTGCAGCGCACATGGCAATGAGCTACCCAATCCCGGACGCTTTCTCCACAAGCCGTTCCGCCCCGCCATGGGCCGCAATTTAGCGACTGGGCAAGGTCGGTTTTCGCAACGAATTCATCGGGGATATCACGATGGACGCAAAATCCAGCAAGACAGCCACACTCACCATCGGCAACAAGAACTACGATTTCCCGATCCTGAGCGGCACGGTTGGGCCTGATGTCATCGACATCGCCAAGCTCTACGGCCAGGCCGGGGTGTTCACCTACGACCCCGGCTTCACCTCGACCGGCAGCTGCCAGTCGAAGATCACCTACATCGACGGCGACGCCGGCGTGCTCGAGTACCGTGGCTATCCGATCGAGCAGCTCGCCGAGCACGGCGACTTCCTCGAGACCTGCTACCTGCTGCTGTACGGGGATCTTCCGACCCCGGCGCAGAAGAAGGACTTCGACCATCGCGTGATCCATCACACGATGGTGCATGAGCAGATGGCGCGGTTCTTCCAGGGCTTCCGCCGCGACGCTCATCCGATGGCGATCATGGTCGCCGCCGTCGGCGCGCTCGCCGCGTTCTATCACGACTCCACCGACATCAACGATCCGCGTCAGCGCATGATCGCCTCGATGCGGATGATCGCGAAGGTGCCGACGCTGGCGGCGATGGCCTACAAGTACACGGTCGGCCAGCCCTTCGTGTATCCGAAGAACTCGCTCTCGTTTGCCGAGAACTTCCTCAACATGTGCTTCGCGGTCCCCTGCGAGGACTACAAGATCAACCCGGTGCTCGCCGACGCGCTCGACAAGATCTTCATCCTGCACGCCGACCACGAGCAGAACGCCTCGACCTCGACGGTACGTATCGCCGGCTCGTCGGGCGCCAACCCGTTCGCCTGCATCGCGGCAGGCATCGCCTGCCTGTGGGGCCCGGCGCATGGCGGCGCCAACGAGGCCGCGCTCAACATGCTCTACGGCATCGGCAAGGTCGAAAACATTCCGGACTTCATCGCCAAGGTGAAGGACAAGAACAGCGAAGTTCGCCTGATGGGCTTCGGCCACCGCGTCTACAAGAACTACGATCCGCGCGCCAAGATCATGCAGAAGATGTGTCACGCGGTGCTGAAGGAGACCGGCCACGGCGACGATCCGATGCTCAAGGTCGCGATGGAGCTCGAGAAGATCGCGCTTAGCGATCCCTACTTCATCGATCGCAAGCTCTATCCGAACGTCGACTTCTATTCGGGCATCACGCTGAAGGCGATGGGCTTCCCGGTCTCGATGTTCACCGTGCTGTTCGCGGTCGCCCGCACCGTCGGCTGGATCAGCCAGTGGAGCGAGATGATCGAGGATCCGCAGCAGAAGATCGGCCGTCCGCGCCAGCTCTACACCGGCGTCGCACGCCGCGACTATGTGCAGATCGACAAGCGCAAGTAAGCTGCATCGCTGAAGAGAATCCGGGACGGCGCCATCATTCCTGATGGCGCCGTTTTCGTTTGCCCCGCGCAACTTCGGTCGCGATCGCGTCAAGGCGCGGCAGCCAGAACGCCCTGAACCGGTCGAGCCAGTCGTCGACCTCGCGCAGCCGCGCCGGCTCGACCGCATAGATGCGGCGCGTGCCCTCGGCACGCACCGACGCGAAACCGGCGTCCCGCAAGATCCGCAGCTGCTGCGACACCGCCGACTGGGTGATGCCGAACTCGCGCTGCACGACCGCAACGACGTCGCCCGAACTGTGCTCGCCGGTCGCAAGCAGTTCCACGATGCGCCGGCGGACGGGATCGCCGAGGATGTCGAAGGCGTGCAAGGTCGCTAAAGCGCGATGAGACTGCATCGTCATCCCGCTTTAGCTCTTCGTTTGAGCATGATCTCCGCGCAAACGCTTCGCGTTTGTCGCGAGGGAAAACCGCTTCACACTTTTCCGGATCATGCTCTAGCCTCCGCTCCCCGGCTCCGGCTCGCCGCAATAGGCCGCCGTGGTGTTTGCGGCCGATCTGCGCGCCGCAGCCTCCTCGGTGCCCGCCGCGATCGAGGCCCTGCACCAGTCCTCGCTGGCGCGGCGGATGAATTCCTTGCCGTCGCCGGTGGCTGGCCAGGCGGACGCGGCGGCGCGGTCGAATTCCTCGCCGGGCGGCATGGCCAGATAGAGCGCGAGCCCTAGCAGCGCGAGATCCCAGCCGACGCCGACCGCACCGGCCCCGTAGCGGTCCCAGAAGTCGCCCTCGATCACCGAGAGGTGTTCCAATTCCAGGCGCGTGGCGTCCGGGCCATTCTCGGCCAGCGTGACGCTAACCCAGCTGACCGTGCCCATGGACTCCCACGTGACGGCAAGCCGGCGCGGTGGCTCACACGTCGTGATCTCGCCGCCCGCATGGCCCTGGAACTGATAGCGGCCGCCAAGCCTCAGGTCGCCCGAGATCGGCAGGAACCAGCGCGGAATGCGTTCGGGGTTGGTCAGCACATCCCAGAGATCGGCAATGTCGGTGTCGTAGCTGCGGGTCGCGATCACCGCCCGGGCCGGCTTGCCGTCGCGTTCCCGGAAGGCGACTTCGCGAATGACGGCTCCGAGATAGGCGACCGGGTCGATCTTCATGGCATGCTCCGTCCTAATATTAGCTATTGCTAATATTAGGACGGTCTAAATATTCAGCGCAAGCGAGATCGTTGCGGCGGGATGTCGCCACTGAACTGAACGAGGACACGATCGATTGGCTAGGCCGAACGGCGGCCCATTTCCGCCAGCACGATGTCGGCGGCGCGGACGCTCGGCGGCTGGTCGCCGGTCGACATCTTCCCGTCCATCGTCGCGAACCCCACGAGCTGCCGCAGACGATCGGGCGAATCCGCAAGCACGTCGCCCAGCGCCGCCGCGAGCTCGTCCGGCGTGCAGTCCTCCTGCAGGAACTCGGGAATGATATCGCTGCCGATCACGAGATTGGCGAGGATCACCGAGGACACCCGGATCGCGCGGCGCAGGATGAACGCCTCGGCGGCGCCGACGCGATAGGCCGTCACCATGGGAATCCCTGACAGCGCGAGCTCCAGCGTCACCGTGCCCGACTTCGCGAGCGCAGCGCGGGCGACACGGAACGCGGCGCGCTTCTCGGTCTCGCCGATCGCGAGCCGCGGCACCACCGGCCACGACGCGACGCCCTCGCGCACCATCGCCTCGAGATGCGGCATGGTGGGAAGCACGAGCTCGAACGGCGTTTGCTTGTTGAGCTGGCCGAGCGCGGTGCCGAACAGCGCCAGATGATGCCTGATCTCGCTGCGCCGGCTTCCGGGCAATACCAGCAGCACCGGAGGCTGCGCATCGCGCCGCTTCTGCTCGTCCTCGTTCGGGCGCAGCGTGGCGAGCTGCTCGGTCAGGGGGTGGCCGACATAGCTGCACGGCGGTCCCTGCAGCTTGCGATATTCCTCCGGCTCGAACGGCAGCAGCGCGAGCACGTGGTCGACATAGCCCCGCATCGCGCGCGCCCTGCCCGGCCGCCAGGCCCAGACCGACGGGGATACGTAATCGACGATCGGAATGTTCGGGTTGCGGGCGCGGACGCGACGGGCGACGCGGTGGGTGAAATCGGGGCTGTCGATGATGACGAGCATGTCAGGCGCGTCGGCGAGCACGGCATCGGCGGTGCGCCGGATCAATCGCAGGATTTTCGGCAACTGCTTCACGACGGCGGCAAAGCCCATGATCGAGAGCTCTTCGATCGGAAACAGCGGGGCGATTCCCTGAGCAGTCATCGCCCGACCGCCGACGCCGGAAAACTGCACGGCATCGCCGAGCCGCTGGCGCAGCACCTGCATCAGCGCCGCGCCGAGGCGGTCGCCGGATTCCTCGGTCGCGATGAGGAAGATCTTGCGAGCGGTGCTGGGGCTGCGCAGCTGCATCAGCCCGCCAGCCCGATGACAAACAGCCCCCTGGCGTCGGCGGCCTCGACCAGGGCCTGCGGCTCGGCGGCCAGCGTATTGCCGGCGATCACGGCGATGCCGGCGATACCGGCTGCTGCCGCGCCCTCGACCGTCCGCGGGCCGATGGTCGGCAGATCGAAGCGCAGATCCTGCCGGCTCTTCGGAGCCTTCACCAGCACGCCGCGGCCGGCCTTGGCGCGAACGCGACCCTCGGCGCGCAGCCGCGCGACGCGCGCGAGCAGCCCGTCGGTACCCTCGATATCCTCGACCGCTACCACATGACCGTCGATCACCACGGCCGCCTGACCGATGTCGAACGGGCCGAGCGCGTCAAGCACGCCGCGTCCGCGCGCGATGTCGGCGAGCGCCGTGCTGTCGGGCGCCGCGCGCGTCACGGCGCCCTCCGGCATCAACAGATCGGGCGCGACATCCTTGATCCCGACCATGCGGAAGCCCTGCTGCTCGAGGATGCGGCCAACGCTCGACAGCAAATGATCGTCTCCGCCGCGAAATGCGCGCACGACGTGGCCGAGCAGGCGCAGCGTGCCCCAGTCGAGCCGAATTTCCGACAGCGCGGGCCGCACCAAGGTGCCGATGAAGATCAGATCGCGGCAGCCTTCGTCGCGGAACAGCCGGGTCGCCCGCCCGAGCTGGCCGACCGAGATCCAGCGGTGACGGAACCGCTGCGCGCGCGCCGGATCGCAGGCGCCGCGCAGCGCGAACAGCACCGGCGTGATGCCGCGCGCAACCAGGGAGTCGGCGACCGCGAACGGCATGGCGCCGCCGCCGGCGATGACGCCGACCGGCGAGGAAAGCGAGGGAGCCGCTGACGTCATGCTGGCGGCCATCCCCTGCTCAATTGGTATCGGCGGGAAGGCAGAGCGGGCGCAGCTTGCCGCCCTCGATGAAGGCCAGGATTTCCGCAATCGCCGGATCCTCGCCCGCCAGCGGCTGCACCGAGGCGAGCCGCTCGGCGAAGATGCCGGGGCCGTGGAACAGCTTTTGATAGAACGCGCGCACCGTCGCCAGCCGCGCCTTGGTGAACTGGCGGCGCCGCATGCCGATGATGTTGAGTCCTTCGAGAACCGCGTACTGACCGTTGGCGAGGCCGAACGGGATGATGTCGCCGCGCACGCCGCAGACGCCGCCGATCATCACCTGCGAGCCGACGCGGGTGAACTGGTGCACAGCCGACAGGCCGCCGATATAGACGAAGTCGCCGATCTCGCAGTGGCCGCCGAGCGTCGCCGACGTCGCGAAGATCACGCCATTGCCGACCATGCAGTCATGGCCGACATGGCTGTTGTTCATGAAGAAGCCGCGATCGCCGACGCGCGTGAGCCCGCCGCCCTTGACCGTGCCGACATTCATCGTCACGCCCTCGCGGATCGTGCAGGCTTCGCCGACTTCGAGGCGGGTCGGCTCGCCGCGATAGCTGAGATCCTGCGGCGGCCCGCCGAGCGCGGCGAACGGCGAGATGATGCAGCCGGCGCCGATCCTGGTATGCCCGCTGATCGTGACATGCGCGATCAGCTTGCAGTTCTCACCGAGCACGACGTTGGGGCCGACGATGCAGTACGGACCGATCTCGGTGCCGGCCCCGATCACAGCGCCATCGGCAATCCGCGCAGTCGGGTCGATCATGCTCATGAAATTTCGGTCCGGAATTCGTTAATGGCGCCAAGATGCTATCGAGGCGCCAGCCTATCGATTTGGGCGGTCGTTAGCGCGACTTTGCCCGCCCTGTCCAGTGACGTATCATGACCGCCTGTTGCAAGAGAAGGTCGCAACCGATCCATGGTCCGGGCCGCCGCGCTGATCCTCAGCCTGCTCTCTGCGCCAATCGGCCCGGAGACGGTCGATCTCGGCAACAGCACGGCGGTCGACCTCTCGAGCTTCGAATGCCGCGACATCAACCGCAGCACGATCGTCCAGCGGGTCTGCTACAGCACGGATCAACACGCGCTGCTGGTCGCGGTCAGAGGCAGCTACCAGCATTATTGCGGCGTCCCTGCCGAAACCTACGACGCGCTGATGAACGCGCCATCGATGGGCATCTTCCTCAATCGCGTCCTGCGGATCGCGGGCGCGGACGGCCGCTACACCTGCACCACGTCGTGAGACCGGCGCGGCCTAATCCGTCAGCATCGCACCGACATCGGCTTCGGCGACGACCTGACCGTTGACCTTGGCATCGCCGTGAAACCACCACATCGTCTTGCGCCGGCCGAGCGAGCGCATGTGATACTCGATGGTGTCGCCGGGCATCACCGGCTTCCTGAACTTGCACTTGTCGATGGTGAGGAAATACACCGCGCGCGGCTTCTCGGTGCCCTCGACCGACTTGATGCCGATGACGCCGGCGGTCTGGGCCATCGCCTCGATCATCATCACGCCGGGGTAGACCGGGCGGTCCGGGAAGTGGCCCTGGAACGGCGGCTCGTTGAAGGTGACGTTCTTGATGCCGATGCCGCTGTAGTCGGTGCGGATCTTGATCACCCGGTCGATCAGCAACATCGGAAAGCGATGCGGAAGCGTCTTCAGGATATCGTTGATATCCACCAGCTCGAATTTGACCGGTGCCTCCTCCATCACTCCTGCCCCTCACCTTTGGCTTCGTTGTCGCGCACCAGACGCTCCACTGCGATAATTTCCCTGAACCACTGCTTGGTCGGCTTGGCGAAATGCCCGCCCCACCGACCGTTGGCCGGGATGTCGTCCTTGACCGCGCTCATCGCCGTCACCTGGGCGCCGTCGCCGATCTTGAGGTGGTTGTTGATGCCCACCTTGGCGCCGAGCGCGACATTGTCGCCGATGGTCAGGCTGCCGGCGAGCCCGATCTGGGCCGCCAGCAGGCAGTGCCGGCCGATCGTCACATTGTGGCCGATCTGGACCTGATTGTCGATTTTGGTGCCCTCGCCGATCACGGTGTCGCGCAGGGAACCGCGGTCGATGGTCGAGGCGGCGCCGACCTCGACATTGTTCTGGATCACCACGCGGCCGGTCTGCGGCACCTTCACATGGCCGGCCGGCCCGAAGAAGATGAAGCCGTAGCCGTCCTGGCCGATATTGCAGCCGGGATGGATCAGGACGTTGTTGCCGATCAGCGCGAACTGAATGGTGGTCTTGGCGCCGACATTGCAGTCGCGGCCGATCTTGACATCGGCCCCGATCACCGCGCCGGCGCCGATGATGGTGCCCGAGCCGATCTCGACCCGCGGGCCGATCACGACCAGCGGATCGACGATGACGCCGTCCTCGAGGCGCGCGGTGGGATCGATGATCGCCGACGGCGCGATCCCCTCGGTGTCGAACCAGGATTGCGGCCGCAGGGCATCGGCGTGCCATTCGCGGGCGAGCTCGACGAACGCCTGGAACGGCTTCGCCGCCCGCAGCACGGCCGTGCCCTTCGGCACCTGCGCCTCGAAGCGCGGGCTGACCAGACACGCCCCGGCCTTGGTCGCGGCAAGCTGGTCGGCGTATTTCAGATTGTCGAAAAAGGCGAGATGCATCGGACCGGCCTCGTCGAGCGAGGCCAGCCCCCTGATCTGAAGCGCGCCCCTTTCGGGGTCGACCAGTTGCGCCTTCGTCAGCGCGGCTATTTCAGCCAGCGATGACGAAGGAGGACTCTTGTAGAAGATCGGCTGCGCCATTCCATCCGTCGCAGTCCGGTTGGCAATCGGTCTTAGAACGTCGTACCGCCGCCAAACCGGAATTCTTGCGTGCGGTCAAACGCACCCTTGGTCAGCGGCACCGCGTAGTCGAAGCGCAGCGGGCCGAACGGTGACTGCCAGATCAGGCCGACACCGACCGAGGTGCGGACAACCTTGCTGTCGTCGTAGCTCAGGCCAAGGCACGTACCCGGAGACGGCGGATTGTTCGTCGGCCTGACACAGCCAGGCACGTTGACTTCGCCGGTCGCCGCCCACGAGGTCGGGCCCTGGTAGTCGTACAGCCCGCCGGCGTCGGCATAGACCGCGCCCTTGAGCCCGACTTCCTTCGGCAGGAACCAGAACGGCATCTGCAGTTCCGCCGACACGCCCCAGTACTTGGTGCCGCCGATGGCATCCATGGTGCCGTACGGGTTGATGTCACGCGGACCGATACCGTTCGGCGCGAAGCCGCGGACCAGGTTCGGGCCCATCTGGAAGTGGTCGAGCATGCGCAGATCCGAGGTCCCGAGCTTGTTCAGGATGCCGCCCTGGGCGTGGATCACGCCGACAATGTCGGAGACCAGCGGGGTGTAGTACTTCGCGTCGATCGCGGTCTTGATGTAGCTGACGTCACCGCCAACACCGGCGAAGTCCTGCTTGAAGTCGACGATCAGACCGTCGGTCGGGTTCTTGTTGTTGTCGAGCGTGTTGTAGTTGAGCGTGTAACCCAGCGCCGATGTGAGGGTCTTGCCGCCCGCCAGCTCCTTGCGGACCGGCAGCGAGGCTTCGCCGTCAAAGAAGCAGCCGAGACCATTGGTCGACACCAAGCTGATCCCGTTCAGGTTCGCATAGGCCGGGCTCGGATTGAACGCGGGGTTGGGCGTTCCATCCGGCAGGGTCGGCACGTTGTTGCAGTTGTTCAGCGTCGACGGCAGGGTGATTTCCTGCTGGTAGATCGAGTAGCGCAGCTGCAGCGACAGATCTTCCCGCAGGCTGAAGCCGAGCCGCGGGCTGAACCCCAGCGTCTTGGTCCCGTAGGCGATGTAGCTGTTGGACAGCTGCTGGCGCTGATAGAGGTCGAGGCCGAGCGCGACGCGGTAGTCGAGCAGATAGGGCTCGACGAACGACAGCGAGTAGCCGCGGGCATACTGGCCGTAGGTCACCGACGCCTTCGCGTACAGGCCGCGGCCGAGCAGGTTGCGCTCGGAGACGCTGACTTCGGCCAGCGCGCCGTCGGTGGTCGAGTAACCGCCCGACACCGAGAAGTCGCCGGTCGATTTCTCCTCGAGATCGACGATCAGGATGACGCGATCGCTGGAGGAGCCCGGCTCGGTGGTGATCTTCACCGTCTTGAAGAAGTCGAGGTTCTTCAGCCGGCGCTCGGCGCGGTCGACCAGCGCACGGTTGTAGGCGTCGCCTTCCGAGATATCGAACTCGCGGCGGATCACGTAGTCGCGGGTACGGCTGTTGCCGCGGATGTTGATGCGCTCGATATAGGTGCGCGGACCTTCGTCGATAGCGAAGGTGATCGACACCGTGTGATTGTCGAAGTTGCGATCACCGCGCGGCCGGACCACCGCGAAGGCGTAGCCGCGGCGCGATGCCTCGATCTGCATCTCCTCGACCGACTTCTCCAGCGCCTCGGCGTTGTAGAGCGAGCCGACATTGACGCGCGAGTAGGTGCGCAGCGCGTTCGGGTCGAGCGTTGCGATCGACGACGTATAGTTGACCGACGCGACGCGGTACTGCTGGCCTTCCTCGATCTTGAAGGTAACCAGGAAGCCCTTCTTCTCGGGATCGTATTCGGTCAGCGCGGCCACGACCTGGACGTCGGCATAGCCGTTCTTGAGATAGAAGCGACGCAGCAGGTCGCGATCGGCCTCGACCCGGTCGGGATCGTAGACGTCGTTGCCGCCGAGGAAGCTCAGGATGTTCGATTCGCGGGTCTTGATGACGTCGCGCAGACGGGACGCCGAATAGGCGCTGTTCCCGATGAATTCGATCGACCGGACGCCGGTCTTCACGCCTTCATTGACCTCGAAGATCAGGTCGACGCGGTTGTTCGGCTGCTCGATGATCTGCGGATTGACCCGCACGTCATAGCGGCCGGACCGACGGTAGATTTCGGCGATGCGCAGGGCGTCCGACTGGACCATCGGGCGCGAGAACGTGCCGCGCGGCTTGGACTGCACTTCAGCGGTGAGCTGTTCGTCCTTGATCTTCTTGTTGCCCTCGAAGGCAACGCGGCCGATCACCGGGTTCTCGACCACGACCACGACGAGGCGCCCGCCCCGCTGGTCGATATGGACGTCCTGAAACAGGCCGGTCTCGATCAGCGCCTTCAGACCGTCGTCGATCTGGGCCTGGGCCAGCCGACCGCCCGGTCCGGGATGGAAGTAGGAGCGGATGGTTTCAAGCTCGACACGGCGGTTCCCCTCCACCGTGATCGAATCGACGGTCTGCGCCGACGCAGGCACAGACACAGCTACGGTCGCCAAGGTGGCAACCACCGGCGCGGCGAACATGACCAAGGCGGCGAACAGCCCCCCCCTCACTCGCATTCCAAACATCATGCGCAATGCGCCCTTATCTTAACGATGCCAGATCGTTCCCCAACGACCCGACAGATTCCCAACCTGCCGCTCAGCTTGTAACCAAATTTGCCGGGGGGGCAAACTTACTAGAGCCGAACATTTCCATTTTCGTTCCAAGACGTTGCCCATTGGCAACGCCACAAAAAAGCCCGTTTCAGGACCCGGCGATCCTGAGGATGTCGTTATACGTCGCAAACACCATCAGCATCAGGACCAGACCCAGCCCGATTCGGAAACCCACCTCCTGCGTCCGCTCCGACAGCGGGCGCCCGCGCAGCGCCTCCGCGCTGTAGAAAAGCAGGTGTCCGCCATCCAAAAGCGGGATCGGAAACAGGTTCAGCAGGCCGATCGAGACCGACAGGATGGCGCAAAGATTGATCACGAACTGGAACCCGGCGCTCGCGGCCTGCCCCGACAGCTTCGCGATTCCAATGACGCCGCTCACCTCGGCCGGATTGCCGGTTCCAACGAACAGCGAGCCCAGGAACTTGAACGTGCTGGAAATGATGTACCAAACCTGCTCGACGCCGATCTTCAGGGCCTCCAGCACGCCGACCGAGGCGCTGGTCGCTTCGCCGACCTGAGCCTTGTGCTCAATTCCGAGCACGCCGATTCGGTGGGCATTGCCGAAGGGGTCCTTGACCTCCCGGAGCGCCGGCGTCGCCTTGAGCACGACAATCGCACCATCGCGCTTCACCTTGAATCCAAGCTCTGAACCAGCATTCGAAGCTACAATCCGCTGCATGTCGGCGAAGCTCTGGATCGCGCTGCCGTCGATATCCACGACGACATCGCCGACCTTGAAGCCGGCGTTCGCGGCGACGCTTTCGGCCACTAAGCCGTCGACCCGGGCAATCGTGCTCGGCTTGCCGTAGTAGAGCGCCATGCCCGCGAAAATCAGGGCGCCGAGAATGAAGTTCGCCACCGGGCCGGCCGCAACGATGGCGGTGCGCTTTCCGACCGATTTGTGATGGAAGCTGCCTTCACGCTCTTCCGCCGTCATGGCGGCGAGCGTCTCGGTGGACGGCGTCGAAGCCTCGCTGTCGTCGCCGAAGAATTTGACGTAGCCGCCGAGCGGAATCGCCGAGATCTTCCAGCGCGTGCCATGCCGGTCGTTGAAGCCGGCGAGCTCCGGGCCGAAGCCCAGCGAGAACGTCAACACCTTCACGCCGGCCCAGCGCGCGACCAGGAAGTGGCCGAGCTCATGGAAGAAGACGACGATGGTCAGGACGAAGAGGAAGGGAACGATGGTACCGAGAAGCCCATGACTCAACGCATTGATACTATGAATAAAATACTCGGGCATTCGATTTTCCCTCGACAAGAGCCAAAGGCTCCGTCCCCAACCCTCTAGATTGCCTTTAAGGCAATTTGAGGCAATAGGGCGGCAGCTTTATTTCGCGCGATATGGTCAACGGAAATCGCATCATCCGCCGAGTGCAGTGGTGGCTGATTCCCTGACTTGATCCAATCGTTCATCGTCGCTTCGACCAGCCGGGCGATCGCGCCGAACTTGATCTTGCCGGCGATAAACGCGGCGACCGCGATCTCGTTCGCAGCGTTGTAGACCGTCGTCGCGCCGTGCCCCATCCGCAACGCCTCGTAGGCCAGCCGCAGCCCCGGGAAGCGCTCAAAATCCGGCGCCTCAAAGGTGAGCTGTCCGATCTTGGCGAGGTCGAGCTTGGCGGACGGGCCGACGACGCGGTCGGGCCAGCCGAGGCAATGCGCGATCGGGATCCGCATATCGGGCGTGCCGAGCTGGGCGACCACCGAGCGATCGGAGAACTCGACCATGCCGTGGATGATCGACTGCGGGTGCACCAGCACGTCGATTTCGTCGGGCGTCAAAGCGAACAGATAGGACGCCTCGATCACCTCGAGACCCTTGTTCATCATCGAGGCGGAATCGATCGTGATCTTCTGCCCCATGCTCCAATTCGGATGCTTCAGCGCCTGTTCCAGCGTCGCCTGCTCGATGTCGGCGGGCGCCCAGGTACGGAACGGGCCGCCGGACGCGGTGATGATCACCCGCGTCAGTTCCTCGCGGTTGCCGGAAGCCAGCGCCTGGAACAGCGCATTGTGCTCGGAGTCCGCCGGCAGGATGCAGGCGCCGGCCTTCCTCGCCCGCTCCATGAAGATATCGCCGGCACAGACCAAGCATTCCTTGTTGGCCAGCGCGACGGTGGCGCCACGATCGACCGCGGCAAGCGCAGGCTTCAGCCCGGCCGCGCCGCTGACCGCCGCCATCACCCAATCGGCCGGCCGCGCGGCCGCTTCGATGATCGCGCTCTCCCCGGCCCCGCATTCGGTCCGGGTTCCGGTCAGCGCGTCCTTCAGCTCCGAAAGCTTCGCCGGATCGGCAATGGCGGCGAACCGCGCGCCGAATTCCTTGGCCAGCTTGGCGAGGCCCTCGACATTGCTGTTCGCGGTCAGCGCCTCGACCCGGTAGCGGTCGCGCGCGCCACGCAGCAGGTCCATAGTGCTGTCGCCGATCGAGCCGGTGGCACCGAGGACGGTTACAGTCCGCAGGGCGGATGCCGCCGCGGCCTTGTTGTTACGCAACGGAACTGCGCTCATCTCATCACCAAACCACAAGACCGCGCCCGACGCCATCGGCGCCACCACGGAGAAAGCCGAAAATCGCCGCCACAATGACGGCCGCGACAAAACCGTCCAGGCGGTCCAGGAGGCCGCCGTGACCGGGAATGATGTGACTCGAATCCTTCACGCCGAACCGCCGCTTCACCGCGGATTCGAAGAGATCGCCAAGTTGCGAGACCACCGACAACACGGCGCCGAGCATCAAGAGCGGACCGGTCGAGCCGATCTCAAGGGCGGCAAAGCCGGCAGCGACCAGCAGGCTCGCCCCGAAGCCGCCAACCGCGCCCGCCCATGTCTTCTTCGGGCTGACCCGCACCCAGAGCTTCGGCCCGCCGATACTGCGGCCCGCGAAGTAGCCGCCGATATCGGTGACCCACACGATCAGCAACACGAACATCAGCGCGGCAAAGCCCTTCGCCGTGTCGAGGCGCAGCAGGACCGATGCGATCTCGGCCCCTGCCGCATAGAGCAATCCCGCAATGGCCCAGTTGCGCCGCGCGCCGGACGTCAGCGCCACAACAACCGCACCGGCGGCGAGTACGATCAGGGCCGCATCGATACGGCCGGCCATCAGGCATAGTCCGGCGAGCAGCAACGCGACCACGCCGGGCACCACGACACGGAGCTCGCGTCCGAGTCCGGTGACAACAAGCCATTCCGCGAACAATCCGGCCGCCGCCAATGTCACGAGGAGCGACCAGGCGACGCCGCCCATATAGGCCAGCGCGATCGCAACCGGCGCCAGCACCAGCGCCGCAATCACGCGCATCGCGAGATTGCGCGACCCCTGCTCGTTTGCTGCCGCCGGCGCGGCCTCGCCCTCGGTCACGATCCGGTTTTCGCAGCGAGCCCGCCGAACCGGCGCTCGCGCTTGCCGTATTCCGCAATCGCGCCTTCGAGCGCCGCCTTGTCGAAATCCGGCCAGTGAATCGGCACGAACACGAGTTCGCTATAGGCGGCCTGCCACATCAGGAAGTTGGACAGACGCTGCTCGCCGCTGGTGCGGATAATCAGATCCGGATCCGGAATGTCGGGCGCATCGAGATATTGCCCGAGCGTGTCGGCATCGATGGAGTTGGCGTCGCGCTTGCCTTCGGCAACCTCGCGCGCGAGGCGCCGCGCCGCGGCGGCGATCTCCGCCCGCGAACCATAGTTGAAGGCGACCACAAGGCTGAGCTTGACGTTGTTCTTCGTCAGCTCCTCTGCCTCGTTGAGCAGCGCGCAGATGTCGGCGTCAAGCCCGTCACGCTCGCCGATTACGCGCACCCGCACCCCGTCACGATGCAGCGTCGCCAGATCGTTGCGGATGAAGCGGCGCAACAGGCCGAACAGATCGCCGATCTCGCTCGCGGGCCGCGACCAGTTTTCCGAGCTGAAAGAAAAAATGGTGAGATAGACGATGCCGAGTTCATGGGCCGCACGCACCACGCGGCGCAGCGCTTCGACGCCGCGGCGATGGCCCTCGACGCGCGGCAAGCCGCGCGAAGCGGCCCAGCGCCCGTTGCCGTCCATGATGATGGCCACATGCAACGGACTGCCGGAGCGATCCGGTCCGTCAGCTGCTGGGGCGGCGGCGTTCGACATCGGCTCGTTCCCGTAGCGCCTTCAGACCGTCAGGATTTCCTTTTCCTTGGCGGCAAGCAGCTGATCGACTTCGGCGATCACGCCGTCGGTCGCCTTCTGCACCTCGTTCGACAGGCGCTCCTGATCGTCCTCGGAGATCTCGTGATTCTTCTCGAGCTTCTTGATCACGTCGAGGCCGTCGCGGCGCACGTGGCGTACCGCGACCTTGGCCGCTTCCGCGTATTTGTGCGCGACCTTGACGAGCTCCTTGCGGCGCTCCTCGTTGAGTTCGGGAATCCGCAAGCGCAGCACCTGTCCTTCGGTCGCCGGCGACAGGCCGAGGTTGGAGTCGACGATTGCCTTCTCCACGGCCTTGACCATCGTCTTGTCCCAGACCTGCACCGAGAGCAGGCGCGGCTCGGGCACGCTGATGGTGGCAACCTGGTTGAGCGGCATATGCGAGCCGTAAGCCTCGACCTGGACCGGCTCCAACATAGAGGCCGCGGCACGGCCGGTGCGCAGGCCGCCGAGCTCGTGCTTGAGCGATTGGGTGGCGCCCTGCATGCGGCGCTTCACGTCGTTGATGTCAAAACCAGCTGCGGCCATGACGTTTCTCCCTTTCACTAGAAACCGGCTGTCGACGCCCTCGGGCCCAAAATCTGGACCCGGAGGCGCGGCAATCAGCCGGCGACGACGGTGCCGTGTCCGGTACCGCGCAGAATCGCACCGATCGAACCGGGCTCCGCGATAGAGAACACGATGATAGGCAGCGACGTCTCGCGGGCAAGTGCGAAAGCGGTCGCGTCCATGACCTTGTAGCCGCCCTCGATCGCCTGCGAATGGGTTAGGCGGTCGAAGCGCTTGGCTTTGGGGTCCTTCTTCGGATCGGCGCTGTAGACGCCGTCGACATTGGTGGCCTTCAGCACCGCCTGCGCACCGATTTCGGCCGCGCGGAGCACGGCGGTGGTGTCGGTCGTGAAGAACGGGTTGCCGGTTCCACCGCCGAGCAGGACGATGCGTCCCTCGGCGAGATATTTGTGCGTTGCACTACGGGTGAACAGCTCGGAAATCTCCGGCATCACGAATGCCGACAAGGTCCGCGCCGGGGTTCCCTTGCGCTCGATCGCCGCCTCCAGCGCGAGGCAGTTCATCATGGTGGCAAGCATACCCATGGTGTCGCCGGTCGGCCGGGAGACGCCGCGCGAGGACACCTCGACGCCACGGACGATGTTGCCGCCGCCGATCACGACGGCGACCTCGATACCGAGCTTGCGGGCTGCGATCAGGTCGTCGGCGATGCGATCGACCGTCGGTTGATCGATACCGAACCCGTGGGAGCCGGCCAGATATTCGCCGGACAGCTTGATCACCACGCGACGATAGATCGGCTCAGCCATGATGCGATCGCTTTCTTATCCCGCGCAGGCAGGCCTCCGGCGCGGAGCGCCGGACGCCTTGGTGTCAGCGGTTACTTCTTGCCGCTGGCGGCCGCGACTTCGGCGGCGAAGTCACTTTCCTGCTTCTCGATTCCCTCACCGAGAGCATAGTTCACAAAGCCAGCGATTTTGATCGGCCCGCCGACCTTACCCTCAGCTTCCTTCACCGCCTGGGCAACCGACTTGCCGCTATCGTGGATGAAGGCCTGATCGAGCAGGCAGACCTCCTTGTAGTAGGTCTTCAGGCCGGAATCGACGATCTTCTCGATGACGTTCTCCGGCTTGCCCTGCTGGCGGTACTTGTCGGCCAGCACGTCCTTCTCGCGCTTGACGGTCTCCGGATCGAGCCCGGCCGGGTCGAGCGCCAGCGGCTTCGCCGCCGCGACGTGCATGGCGAGCTGGCGGCCGAGCACCGCGAGCTCGTCGGTCTTGCCGGCGGACTCCAGCGCCACGATCACGCCGATCTTGCCGGCGCCCTCGACGACCGCGTTGTGGACATAGCTCGACACCACGCCCTTGCTCACCTCGAGCGAGGCGGCGCGGCGCAGCGTCATGTTCTCGCCGATGGTCGCGATCGCGTCGGAGATCGCGGTCTCGACGGTGACGTCGCCGACCTTGGCCGCCTTGATCTTCTCGACGTCAGCGCCGTTGTGCAGCGCGACCTGGGCGATCATCTTGACCAGGCCCTGGAACTGCTCATTGCGCGCAACGAAGTCGGTCTCCGAGTTGACCTCGACCAGCACGCCCTTGGTGCCGGAAGTCAGCGCGCCGATCAGGCCCTCGGCCGCGACGCGGCCGGCCTTCTTGGCGGCCTTGGAGAGGCCCTTCTTGCGCAGCCAATCCTGCGCTTCCTGCATGTCGCCGTTGTTCTCGGTCAGCGCCGCCTTGCAATCCATCATGCCCGCGCCAGTCGACTCGCGGAGCTCCTTGACCATCGCTGCTGTGATCGTTGCCATCGTTCAATGTCCTTCTTGCCTGTACAGAAACCGCGGCGCCCGATGGCGCCGCTATCTGCGACAGGGAGATCGTTGTTCGTGGAATAGAAGCGGCGGCCGGGCGAGACCCGGCCACGCCGCGTAGCCTTTATTCCGCTTCGGCGAGCGTCTTGGCCTGGGCGACCCAGGCGTCGGCACGGCTCGGCAGACCGACTTCTTCGCCAATCTTGTGCGCGGTGTCGTGGTCGAGCTCGGCGAGCTGCCAGTAGTGGAAGATGCCGAGGTCGTTGAGCTTCTTCTCGATCGCACCGGACACGCCGGTGAGCTTCTTGAGGTTGTCGGCGGTGCCGCGCGGGCCGGCGAGGCCCTGGAAGCCGGACGGCGCGGCCGCCGGAAGGTCTTCCTGCACGGGCGTCGCCGACGCGCCGATGTCGATTCCGGAATCGCCCTGAGCGCGCGAGATGCCGTCGATGGCGGCGCGCGCCACGAGATCGCAATACAGCGAGATCGCGCGGCCGGCGTCGTCATTGCCCGGCACCACATAGGTGATGCCCTTCGGGTCCGAATTGGTGTCGACGATCGCCGCGACCGGGATGTTGAGCCGCTGGGCTTCCTGGATCGCGATGTCTTCCTTGTTGGTGTCGATCACGAAGATCATGTCGGGAAGGCCGCCCATGTCCTTGATGCCGCCGAGCGAACGGTCGAGCTTGTCGCGCTCGCGCTGCAGCGTCAGCCGCTCCTTCTTGGTGTAGGAGTTGGCTTCGCCCGACGACAGCACGTCGTCGAGATGACGCAGGCGCTTGATCGAGGCCGAGATCGTCTTCCAGTTGGTCAGCGTGCCGCCGAGCCAGCGCGAGTTGACGAAGTACTGCGCCGAACGCTTGGCAGCGTCGGCAACACCGTCCTGGGCCGAGCGTTTGGTGCCGACGAACAGGATGCGGCCGCCCTTGGCGACGGTATCGCTGACCGCCTGCAGGGCACGGTGCAGCATCGGCACGGTCTGCGCGAGGTCGATGATGTGGATGTTGTTGCGGGCGCCGAAGATGTAATCCTGCATCTTCGGATTCCAGCGGTGGGCCTGGTGGCCAAAGTGAACGCCAGCTTCAAGCAACTGACGCATAGAAAAATCGGGTAGCGACATAGTGATAATTCTCCGGTTGGTTCCTCCGGAAACGTGTGAGCAAACGCGCCTGAATGGCCCGGTTGCCACCGGACGGCCTTGAGAGCCATGTTTCCGTGTGAGATGGCGCGCTATATAGCGCGATTTGCGCCAGAAGCAAGGAAATACGGCCGGTTACACCGGCCGGCCGGGCCCAAATCGTGCCGAAACGGCCCTGTTTGGCGCCCGGAGTCCCCAGTTTACAGGGTCTGCACGTCGACCACGCCGGCAACCGCCTTGATCGCGCCGGCGATCTGCGGCGAGACCTTGTAGCGGCCGGGCAGCTTCATCTCCACCTCGGTTTCGAGGTCCAGCATCATCACCAGCGAGACGTCGCCATCGGCCCCCGCCGCCGGTGGCGGCGCGGCGGCCGGCTTCACGGCCGGTGCCTTTGCGGCGCCGCCCGGGGCAGGCGCGGCTTCCGGCATGTTGAGCCGGCGGGCGATCGACTCCAGCGGCTTGGTGTCGCGCACGAAGATCCGCAGGCCCTTCTGCGTCTTGGCCGCGGCGTGATCCAGCGGCTCGGCGTGCAGCACCCTCGCCCGCACGTCCTCGCCCTGCAGCTCGGCGCCGAGCTGCAACAGCACGGCCGCTCCCGGTTCGAGCACGTCGCGGTATTGCGCAAGGCCTTCCGAGAAGAGCACCGCTTCGAAATGGCCGGTCGGGTCCGACAGGCCCATGATGCCCATCTTGTTGCCGGTCTTGGTGCGGCGCTCCATGCGGGACACGACGGTTGCCGCGACCTTGCCGGCGGTGGCGCCGGTCTTCACCGCGCGCGAGAACTCCGCCCAGGACTGCACGCGCAGCCGCTTCAGCGCGGTGGCGTAGTCGTCGAGCGGATGGCCCGACAGGAAAAAGCCGATGGCGTCGTATTCGCGCCGCAGCCGGTCGGCGGGCAGCCACGGCTCGATCTGCGGCAGCATGATGCTCGGCGCATCCGCCGCGCCGCCGAACATGTCGTTCTGGCCCGAGGTCGCCGCCTCATGGCTGCGCTGGCAGGCGGCGAGGATCGCATCGGCGCCGGCGAAGACGCGCGCGCGGTTCGGCTCCAGCGTGTCGAAGGCGCCGGCCGCCGCAAGGCTCTCGATGATCCGCTTGTTGACGGCGCGCGGGCTCACCCGCGCGGCGAAATCGGCGAGCGAGGTGAAGGCGCCCTTCTTGTTGCGCTCCTCGATGATCTGCTCGACCGCCTGGATGCCGACGCCCTTCAGCGCCGCCAGCGCGTAGTAGATCGTGTTGTCGCTGACCTCGAAGGTCGCGCCGGAGCGATTGATGTTGGGCGCCTCGACCTTGATGCCGAGCCGCTGCGCCTCGGAGCGGAATTCGGACAGCTTGTCGGTGTTGTTGAGTTCGAGCGTCATCGACGCCGCCAAAAACTCGACCGGGTAGTGCGCCTTCATATAGGCGGTGTGGTACGACACCAGCGCATAGGCCGCCGCGTGGCTCTTGTTGAAGCCGTAGTCGGCGAACTTGGCGAGCAGCTCGAAGATCGTCTCGGCCTGGCCCTTCGCCACGCCGTTCTTCATCGCACCGTCGACGAAGATGTCGCGCTGCTTGTCCATCTCGGCGCGGATCTTCTTGCCCATCGCGCGGCGCAGCAGGTCGGCCTGGCCGAGCGAGTAGCCCGCCATCTGCTGCGCGATCTGCATCACCTGTTCCTGATAGATGATGACGCCGAAGGTCTCCTTCAGGATCGGCTCCAGGATCGGATGCAGATATTCCGATTCCTCGTCGCCGTGCTTGCGCGCGCAATAGGTCGGGATGTTCGCCATCGGGCCCGGGCGATACAGCGCCACCAGCGCGATGATGTCCTCGAAGCGGTCCGGCCGCATGTCGATCAGCGCGCGCCGCATGCCCTGGCTTTCCACCTGGAACACGCCGACGACATCGCCCCGCGCCAGCATCTGATAGCTCGGCGCATCGTCGATCGGCAGCGTCGCGAGATCGACATGGACGTTGCGCTGCTTGAGCAGCTTCACCGCGACGTCCAGCACGGTCAGCGTCTTCAGGCCGAGGAAGTCGAATTTCACGAGGCCCGCCGGCTCGACCCATTTCATGTTGAATTGGGTGACCGGCATGTCGGATTTCGGATCGCGGTAGAGCGGCACCAGCTCGCTCAGCGGCCGGTCGCCGATCACGATACCGGCGGCATGCGTCGAGGCATGGCGCGTCAGGCCTTCGAGGCGCTGCGCGATATCGAACGCACGCGCCACCACCGGATCCTCGTCGCGGAACGCCTGCAGCTTGGGCTCGCCCTCGATCGCCTGCGCCAGCGTCACCGGCGCTGCGGGATTCTGCGGCACCAGCTTGGTCAGCTTGTCCACCTGCCCATAGGGCATCTGCAGCACGCGCCCGACGTCGCGCAGCACGCCGCGCGCCTGCAGCGTACCGAAGGTGATGATCTGCGCCACCTGGTCGCGGCCGTAGCGCTCCTGCACGTACTGAATCACCTCGCCGCGGCGGTCCTGGCAGAAGTCGATGTCGAAGTCCGGCATCGAGACGCGTTCGGGATTGAGGAAGCGCTCGAACAGCAGCGCAAACCGCATCGGATCGAGGTCGGTGATGGTCAGCACCCAGGCGACCAGCGAGCCGGCGCCGGAGCCGCGGCCCGGCCCGACCGGAATGCCCTGCGCCTTCGCCCATTTGATGAAGTCGGAGACGATCAGGAAGTAGCCCGCGTATTTCATGCGGGTGATGACGTCGAGCTCGAAGGCAAGCCGCTTGCTGTAGTCCTCTTCGGTCATTCCCGGCGAGAGACCGTGCACCCGCAGGCGATTCGCGAGCCCCTCCTCGGCCTGGCGCTTCAGCTCGGCGGCCTCGTCGGCGGCGGCATCGGCGCTGGCGGCGGCACCCACCGTGAAGAACGGCAGGATCGGCTTGCGGGTCTTCGGCCGGAACGAGCAGCGCTCGGCGATCTCCACCGTCGAGGCCAGCGCCTCCGGGATGTCGGCGAACAGCACCGCCATTTCCGCGCGGGTCTTGAAGCGGTGATCCGGGGTCAGTTGCTCGCGGTTGGTCTCGGCAATCAGATGGCCGCCGGCGATGCAGAGCAGCGCGTCATGCGATTCGTAGTCGTCATTGCTGGCAAAATACGGCTCGTTGGTCGCCACCAGCGGCAGGCCCTTGCTGTAGGCGAGATCGATCAGGCCGCCTTCGGTGCGGCGTTCCTTGTCGGCGCCGTGGCGCTGCAATTCGATGTAGAGGCGATCGCCGAACAGGCCGGCCAGGCGTTCGCAGCGGGTGATCGCCAGCGCCGCCTGCTCGGCCCGGAGCGCCAGCGCGATCGGGCCGTCGGGGCCGCCGGTCAGCGCGATCAGGTCCTCGGCGTCGTCGATGAGCCAATCGAACTTGATGTGCGGGGTCTGGTTGACCGGCGTCTCCAGGAACGCCCGCGAGTTCAGCCGCATCAGGCTGCGGTAGCCGCGCTCGCGCGCCGCCAGCAGCACGATTCGCGCCGGGCCCGTCGTCGCAAGGATGCTCCGCGTATTCGGATCGACGTCGCCGAAATCCACCGCCAGCTCGCAGCCGACGATCGGCTGGATGCCGTAGCCGGCCATCTTGTCCGAGAATTCCAGTGCGCCGAACATGTTGTCGGTATCGGTCAGCGCCAGCGCCGGCTGGCGGTCGGCCTTCGCGAGCTCGCCCAGCTTGGCGATCTTGATCGAGCCCTTCAGCAGCGAATAAGCGGAATGAACGTGAAGGTGAACGAATCCGGCATTCGGCATGACTGCTTACGGAATCTCTTGAGTCAGGGATGGAGCGAGCGCCAGGGCCGGAACTCGAAAGTGTCAGACCCGACTCGCAATCCCATGGTGGGGCCTGACCCCTGCCAAGTCCACGCCGAACGCGGCGTGGCGGCAAGTCCTCCTGCTTTTCCCCAGGGGCAGACCATGCCGCCGGCGATGCCCCTGTCCCCGCGGGCGCATTTTCAGAATTGGGTGATCAGCTGGGCCCACACCGCGATCATCCCGACGAACAGCGTGATCGATGCCAGCGCTGCAGCTTCTTGCACGAAAATCTTCAACATGGCCGCTCTCCCTGAACCGGAACGTATGCAGAACATTGTTCCTTTTTTGTTCTAGGAGTCAAGCGATGCCGGCGACCCAGTTCGAGAAGTGACCCCTGTGGTTAATTCCTGAGCGGCCGACGTCTCGCCGCCGACAGTGATCCGGATGGCGAACTCGTCTTGAGCCTCCGGGGAGCTAGTTACCGCAGCAATTCCCAGCCTGCCTGGGAGGGCAACCGTATGAGCAAAACACGCAGCAATCTCCTGCTTTCGGTTTCAGGCGAGTGCCGCAGCCCTTGCAATCATAGAAGAACTGGCAGGCGTCGGTCGGCATCGTCTCGATGGAGACATGGCCGCAGGACGGGCACGTCAGTTGGGAAGTCAGCTGCAGGTCCGTCATGCCGCGAATATGCGGCGTTGACCGTTCGGTCGGAAGGCCTCGTCCAATCAAATCCGACCCGAATCCCGAAGCGGACGGGCAAAGCCCGTCCCCTGCTCCTGGCCGACGGGCCGGCGCCGCCAGGCCAACAAAAAACCCCGGGCCGAAGAAGCCCGGGGTTTTCGATGCCGCTTGAATTAAGCGAGCGATCAGTACTTCGCGATGACCGGGCCACCGAACTTGTAGTTCAGACGGCCCAGAACCATGTCGGTGTCGCCACCGGTGTGGAAGCCGGTCACGGCAACACCAGCCGGGGTCACGAAGGTCGCGCCATGGGTGTCTTCGAAGATGTGGTTGTACTCGACGCCGAGCGACCAGCCCTGCGAGAAGGCGAATTCGAGGCCAACACCGACCGTCGGGCTCCAACGGGTGTCGAAGCCGGTCTCGGACGCCAGATTGCCGGCCGCGTTGAGGAACTGGAAGTTGCGATCGGTGACCGCAGCACCGCCCTTGGCGTACAGCAGGACGTTGTTCCAGGCGTAGCCGATCTGACCGGTGAACAGGCCGAACGCATCAGTCTTCGAGCGAACGATGCCGCCCGGGACGACCAGATTGCCGGTGCTGCCGGAGAAGTCAGCCCAGTTGCCCTGAGCTTCCAGACCGAACACCCAGCCGCCGGCCTGCCAGCGGTAGCCGATCTGGCCACCGACGGTGCCGCCGTTGGCGTCGTAGCTTCCGACGCCGCCGAAGCCGTCGACCGAACGGTTGTCGTGGCTCTGGCCCCAACCACCGTTGATACCGATGTAGAAGCCAGTCCAATCATAAACAGCGGCAACCATGGGCGGCGGAGCCTTGGTGTAAGGGCGAGCCGCGAGGTCAGCCGCGGAGGCAGCAGTCGCGCTGAGCGCGAGCATGCTGGCGGTGACAAGCAAAATCTTTTTCATTTTCCCGTTCCAACTTTTTCTACAGGCCCCCAAGGCCGCGAGACACCGTCATAGCAGCCCCCGGCGGAATTGCTGTAACTTCGCGGCAACAGGCAGGGCCAAACGACTTCGCTCAAATTTGAAGTTAATACTGTATTACGGGCACTTCCTGGAGTTTTTGCCACATAGTTGCCGCACAATCTTCACAATTCGGATCTGCGTGCGCAGCTGGGCGCAAGATCGTTGACCGGAACCGGCTTGTCCGATTTGGATCGTCGCCAGGGTCGAATCTTCGCAGCAAAAGGAATGCAGATGCGGACGATGATTCTTGCTGCTGTGGCATCGGTGGCTGCACTTGCAACGCTGGGGACTGCGCCCGCGCATGCCGTCGGCGTGCGTTACCCGTTCTGCATTCAAGGCGACCGCTATCCCGGCCTGAGCAACTGCTCCTATCCATCGTATGAGGCGTGCTTGGCCACCGCTTCGGGCATCGGGCAGAACTGCATCGCCAACCCCTATTATGCCGGCGACAACGACCCGCGCTCGTATCTTCACGTGTCCCCGCGGGACCGCCGTGAGGGCAATTTCTTCGACCTGTTCATCCACTGATACGCTCGGTCCGGCAACCCCGGCGCGGGAATGTGAGTTGATCCGGCGCTGCGCACAGGTGCCTATTCGCGCGCGCTCGGCATCAGCATTGCCGGCGCCGACGAGGAGATTTCTGATGCGCAGTCTGATTCTGGCACTCTTGCCGACACTCCTGGCCTTGGCAGCCGCGCCGGCCAGCGCCCAGAAATACGATTCGACCTCGCCGGTCTGCAAAACCAACTACCGATGGGGCGGTGAGGATACCGACTGCGGCTACACTTCGATCGCGCAGTGCCAGGCTTCGGCGTCCGGCCTCGCGGCGATCTGCATCAACAACCCCTATTATGCCGGGCCGCCGATCGACAGGCAGCCGAGAGCATCCGGCAGACGGCCTCGCCCCGCTTATTGAGCCAGAAGCATTTCGTTCCGATCGAAGCGACACGGAAAAAGGCTCCGGATTCTCTCGTCTTAGCGCGGCTTCTTCACGCACACCGCTAGCCAGTTCACGCGACGGCGCACTATTCGAGCTCGACAACCTGTCCGTTCGACAGCGACACCCGGCGATCCATTCGCGCGGCGAGATCCAGATTGTGAGTCGCGATCAGCATCGCGACCCGGGTCGCCTTCACGAGTTGCATCAGCGCGTTGAAGACGTGGTCGGCCGTGCCGGGATCGAGATTGCCGGTCGGCTCGTCCGCGAACAGTACCCGGGGCGCGTTGGCAACCGCGCGCGCGATCGCGACACGCTGCTGCTCGCCGCCCGAGAGCTCGGCTGGGCGATGGGTGATGCGATCGCCGAGCCCGAGATAGGAGAGAATCTCGGTCGACCGTTTCACGGTTTCGGAGCGTTTGAGGCCGCGAATCATCTGCGGCAGCATGACGTTCTCGAGCGCCGAGAACTCCGGCAGCAACCGGTGCGATTGATAGACGAAGCCGATATCGGAACGGCGAATCTGGGTGCGGTCGACGTCGGACATCTGCGAGGTCGGCGTGCCCGCGACATAGACTTCGCCGTCATCGGGGGTCTCCAGCAGGCCCGCGATGTGCAGCAATGTCGACTTGCCGGATCCCGACGGCGCCACCAGCGCCACCGATTGACCGGGCCACAGCGCGAGATTGGCGCCGTTCAGGACGGTCAGCGTCGCTTCGCCCTGCCGGTATTCCCGCTTGATGTCATGAAGATAGACGACCGGTGTGTCTTCCGCCCCCTCCGCCATGTGCGCTCCTTATTCGTACCGGAGCGCGTCGACCGGATCGAGGCGCGCGGCGCGCCACGACGGGTAGAGCGTCGCAAGGAAGGACAGCGTCAGCGCCATGATCACGACGGCGAGCGTCTCGCCAAAATCGATTTCAGCAGGCAGCTTCGACAGGAAATACAGCGTCGGATCGAACAATTCCGTGTTGGTGAGCCACGACAGGAATTGCCTGATGGTTTCGATGTTGAAGCAGATCAGCAAGCCGACCAGCAGACCGACCAGCGTGCCGACGACGCCGATCGATGCGCCGGTGATCAGGAATATCCGCATGATCGAGCCCTGCGAGGCGCCCATGGTCCGCAGAATCGCGATGTCCTGGCCCTTGTCCTTCACCAGCATGATCAGTCCCGAGACGATGTTGAGCGCCGCGACCAGCACGATCATGGTCAGGATCAGGAACATCACGTTGCGTTCGACCTGAAGCGCGTTGAAGAAGGTCGAATTGCGCTGCCGCCAGTCGACCAGGAAGACCGGCCGGCCGGCCGCCTCGGTCACCAGCTTGCGATAGGTCTCGATCTTGTCCGGATTGGTGGTGAACACCTCGATCGAGGACACGTCGTTGTTGCGGTTGAAATAGGCCTGCGCCTCGGTCAGCGGCATGAACACGAAGGTCGAATCATATTCCGACATCCCGATCTCGAACACCGCAGTGATCTTGTAGGGCTTGATGCGCGGCGTGGTGCCCATCGGCGTCACCGCGCCCTTCGGCGAGACCAGCGTGATCATGTCGCCGGCATGGAGCGAAAGCTGGTCAGCGAGGCGGCGACCGATCGCGACGCCCTGCCCCTCATCAAAGCCCTCGAGCGAGCCTTGCTTGATGTTCTTGGCGATCGAGGTGAGGTTGTTGAGATCGTCGGCGCGGATGCCGCGGATGAAGACGCCGGCGGCGTTGAACGGCGATGAGCCGAGCCCCTGCCCGTCGACCACCGGTGCGGCGAGGCGGATGCCCTGCACCTGGCTGATGCGGTCGGCGACATCCTTCCAGTCGGTCAGCGGCGATTCCAGCGGCTGCACCAGAATGTGTCCGTTGAGGCCGAGGATCTTGTCCAGCAATTCCTTGCGGAAGCCGTTCATGACCGCCATCACCACGATCAGCGTGGCGACGCCGAGCATGATGCCGAGGAACGAAAAGCCGGCGATGACCGAAATGAACCCTTCCTTGCGGCGCGCGCGCAGATAGCGTCCGGACAGCAGCCATTCGAATGGCGCAAAGGGCGGGGTACGGACTGGCTCGCTCATGGTCTCATCCATCTGTCGATAATCCCATGATTCGGGCCAAATGTGGCCGGATTACCCCGCCGATCAGCACGGCGTGAATAAACTTTAACCCGCGAGCTTCGCGACCACGTCGGCGGGGCTCATATTGTCGCGTGAGCCGTCGCTGCGACGCTTCACTTCGACCTTGCCGTCCGCAAGCCCCTTGGGTCCGACCAGAATCTGCCACGGGATGCCGATCAGATCGGCCGCGGCGAACTTGGCGCCGGCACGCTGGTCGGTGTCGTCGTAGAGCACGTCGACGCCCTTCGCCGAGAGCTCGCGATAAAGCTGCTCGCAGGCGCCATCGACCGCGGCATCGCCCTGCTTGAGATTGAGGATCGCGGCGCGGAACGGCGCGACGGCCTCGGGCCATTTGATGCCGGCGTCATCGTGACACGCTTCGATGATCGCGCCGACCAGACGCGACACGCCGACGCCGTAGGAGCCGCCATGGATCGGCACGTCGACGCCGTCGGGACCGGCCACCATCGCCTTCATGGTCTCGGAATATTTGGTGCCGAAATAGAAGATCTGGCCGACCTCGATGCCGCGCGTGTTCAGCCGCTTTGCCTCAGGCACTTCCTGTTCGAAGCGCGCAGCCTCGTGGACGTCCTCGGTCGCGGCGTAGACCGAAGTCCACTGCTTGATGATCGGCGTCAGATCACCGTCATAATCGACGTCCGCGCCCGGCACCGGCAGGTCCAGCACATCGCGGTTGATGTAGACGCCGGACTCGCCGGTCTCCGCGAGCACGATGAATTCGTGGCTGAGGTCGCCGCCGATCGGGCCGGTCTCGGCCCGCATCGGGATCGCCTTGAGGCCCATCCGCGCAAAGGTGCGCAAATAGGCCACGAACATCTTGTTGTAGGAGCGCCGCGCGCCGGCCTCGTCGAGGTCGAACGAATAGGCGTCCTTCATCAGGAACTCGCGGCCGCGCATCACGCCGAAGCGCGGACGCTGCTCATCGCGGAATTTCCACTGGATGTGGTAGAGGTTGAGCGGCAGGTTCTTGTAGGACTTGATGTAGGAGCGGAAAATCTCCGTGATCATTTCCTCGTTGGTCGGCCCGTACAACAGCTCGCGCTTGTGACGATCCAGGATGCGCAGCATCTCCGGGCCATAGGCGTCGTAGCGGCCGCTTTCGCGCCAGAGATCGGCGAGCTGCAGCGTCGGCATCAAGAGCTCGAGCGCGCCGGCGCGGTCCTGTTCCTCGCGAACGATCTGCTCGATCTTCTTCAGCACCCGGAAACCGAGCGGCAGCCAGGCATAAATGCCGGCAGCCTCCTGCCGCATCATGCCCGCGCGCAGCATCAGCCGATGCGAGACGATCTCCGCCTCTTTCGGGTTTTCTTTCAGGATGGGCAGGAAAAACCGCGACAATCGCATGGCGTTACTCGGGAATCAGGAAAGCGTGGGAAGAGCTGAAGTGAAACCGGATCGGCTGTGAAAACACAAGGCCGCCAAATAAGAAAAACCCTTCAAATCAGGCGATTTTCGGCCATTTGAACGAATTGCGTACCATCGAAGTGCCCAGCGCGCCGACCGCGGCTTTACCTGACCTCGAAATCGTCTTCCAGCGTCACTTTCTTGAAATCGGTCACCAAGGCGTCGATCTGCATGTGCCAGCGGCCCGGCACCGGCAACGGCACCTTGCGCACGTGCCAATAGCCATCGGCACCGCGCGCGGCGGCGCGTTCCATCGGTTCGATGCCGCGCTCGGGCAAGCTCAGCGTCAGCGTCGCCTCCTTGGCCGTGAACGGGCTGGCATCGCCGTTCATCAGCTGCAGCACGAAGTCATTTTGCCCGACCTTGCCCGGCGCGATCAGCACCTGGAACATCGCGGCATCGGTGTGAATGTGGACCGCGAGCGGAACATCGGCCGACATCGCCAGCACGCGCGGCGGCGGCGTGAAGCGCCAGAGTGCAACGAGGCCGAGAATGGCGATCATCAGCACGAATTCCAGCGCGATCGAGCGCTGCAGCGGCCGTGTCCGATGAAACTCGCGCGCGATGGCCGGCGTGAACACCAACCGGTTCAGCGCAGCGAGCCCGAGCAACAACACCACCAGCACCAGCTTCGCAACCAGGATGTTGCCGTACCCGGTGTCGATCAGCGCGTGAAAACTGTCGAGCTGGACGATCGCGAGCGCCAGGCCCGACAAGGCGATCAACGCGACGACCGGCACCGCGATCGTCGAAAAATGCCGCAGCACCCGCAGCAGCGAATCCTTGCGCTGCCAGGCAAGCACCGCCAGCGGCGCGAGCGCGCCCATCCAGAACGCCACGCCCACGCCATGGATGAACAGCGCGGCTCGCGTCAGCCATTGCGGCGAAGCGGTGGCGGCGTGGCCGCTGACCGCAAACGACAGCCCGACACAGAGCATTGCGATCGCGGTGCGGGTGAAAGCTGCACCGAACGACGGGCTGCGCCAGGCGATCGCCGCGATTAGCATCGCGGCGATCGCGAGCAGCAGCGCGGGAAACAGGCTGGTAGCGGCGGCGCTGGCCCATGCCGCCCACGTCACGATGCCCGAGAGCGGCAGGTTCAAGAGGTCGACACCCTGCAAGCCAAGCGACGCGATCGCGCCGACAAGGCCGATCTTCAGCGACCACATGATCAGCCGTTCGCCGGCCGGGCCCTGCCCGATCCAGGCCGCAAAGAACACGCCGCCGACGCCGGCAAACAGGCCCAGATAGAGCCCGAGCCGCGCCAGCCAGATCAACACATCGAGCACGCCGTCGCTTGACGGCGCCGCCGAGCCGGTGACGACGCCGATCGAAAACAGCAGCGAGCCCGCGACCGGATGGCCATCCTGCGACACCACGCGATAGCTGACCACCTGCGTGCCCTGCGGCAGGCCCGCCGGCAGCGTCACCATCACCGACTGGTCGACGGCGCGGATCGCGACGTCGCGCGGCTTGCCCGCGGCGTCGAGCAGGCTGACCGCCGTCGGCGCCACCGCTTCGTTGAAGCGGAGCACCACCGTCCTGGGTGCTTCAGCCACCACGCTGCCGTCGGCCGGTTCGGCGCCGATCAGGACGGCATGCGCATGGGCTGAGGTCGCAAGACACAGCGCCACGAGCAGCGCTGCGAGGTTTGCGACCAGCCGCATCACTTACGACTTCGGCAGCAGCTTGACGCCGGGCGCCGGTGTCTTGCTGCCATGGTCGTGCCCGCCGCCCTGCCCGTCGGCTGGGGTATCGATCCAGCGGCTGACGCCCTGCTCGCACTCCTGCACGACCGGAAAGTACAACGTGGTGTTGGGCTTCAAGGTGTCGGTGAGAAACGTCTGCATCACGAACTCGTCGTAGTTCTGGTCCGCAAGCTTGCCACCGCTCCAGGCGACTTCCTTGACGCCCTCGGAAAGCTTGGCGCCGTGATAGTCGTATTGGGCGGCGTATTTGCCGGTGACCGCATCGAGAGTCCAGCCCGCCTTCGGCATCGGCTTAACTCCGATCACGCCCTCCGGAATCTGCACCCGGATCTTGATTGTCGCCGAGCCCGCGCAGCCATGCGGCACGGCGAACACCGCCTTGTAATACGATCCGACCGCCGCCTGCTTTCCTTCGAGTGTGATATGCGCGATCGCCGGCTGCGCTGCGAGCAGCGCCGCCGTGGCAATGAGGAGCGTCTGTGATCGCATGGCTGCCTCACATCTTCTTCATGTCCATGTGACCGGAATGGTCGCCATGGCCGGAATGACCGCCGCCCGGCCCCTGCGCGCCGACGGCCTGCACGTCCAGCGAGACCGAGACCTTGCCGGCCTTTTCGAACTCGAGCGTGACCGGCACCTTGTCGCCCTGCTTCAGCGGATTCTTCAGATCGAACATCATCAGGTGATAGCCGCCCGGCGCGAGCTTCACGGTCTTGCCGGGCTCGATGGTGAGGCCCTTGTCGAGCGCACGCATCTTCATCACGCCATTGTCCATCGACATCTCGTGGACTTCGATCTTGCCGGCAACATCGCCGGTGCCTGACACCAGCCGGTCGGGCGTCGTCCCCTTGTTCTCGATCGTCAGGTAGCCGCCGCCGATCTTGGCACCGTTCGGCGTTGCGCGCGTCCAGGCCTGCGTGATCACGAGATCGCCGGCCTTGACGTCCTCCGCGCGCGCGGACGTCGACGCGAGTGCAGCGGTCAGCGCTGCGAGGGCAAGGATGCGGGAGAGCGTCTTCATGGCGACGGATTTCCTTTCAAGTTGAAATTCAAGTGTCATCGGGTTGCTGCCGACTGGGCGATGGACCATTTGTTCAGATCGGCGATTTCGGCCGACCCTTCGATCGTCGTGATCGTTCCATCCCGGGAAATCAGCATGGTTCGCGGGATATCGCCTTGCCAGGCCGGATCGATCTCAAATCTCAACCGCTCGGCAAAGCCGTCGTCGAAGATCCAGTTTTCGGCCGCGCCGAGGCCGGCGCGATCCAGCATCGATCGCGTCGCTTCCGGAAGGTTGGGAACCAGATCCGCGCTGATCGTGACGATATCGATTCCGGGATGATCCTTCATGAACTGGCCGAGCTCCGGCAGCTCGACCTTGCATGGTCCGCAGGTCACTCCCCAGAAATGCACCAGGGTCGGATGACCGGCATGCGCATGCAGCAGCTTTTGCCAGCTGCCGCGTTCGAACGGCTTTGGCGCGCCCTCTCCCGCCGCCAGTGCGGACGGCAGCGTCGCGAGCAGGATCAGCGCAGCCAGCAGATGACGCTTCATGGTTCGCCCTCGATCGCTTGAAAATGGTAGCCGTCGGCCTTCGTCATCCACGACAGATAGGTCTGCCGACTGTCCGAGACGAGCAGCGGATGGTCGGAACTGTCGGCGGTGTCCGCGATCACCGTCGGCTTCGACCATGTCGCCCCATCGTCGTGCGACGTCATGAGGTCGATTGTCGTCTTCTGCCCGTCGAATTCCTTCCAGGCCATGACAAGCCCCTGCGGCCCCGCGATAATCTGCGGCCGGGATGGGCTGCGGTTCGGCTGACCGACCGAAAGCGGATCGGAGAAGGTTTTGCCGCCGTCGCGCGAGCGCGCATAGAACAATCCCTTGCGCGCCTTGCCGTTGGTGTACCACGTCACATGGTAGGTTCCTTCGCGCGATATCGTCAGGCTCGGACCGTGATGCGGACAGGCCGCGATCTGCCAGTCGTCGCGGCTCACCCGATGGATCTCGCCGCGCGTAGCCAGGTCGGAGAACGTCACGATCGCATGGTCGCGCACGCCACCCTCAAAGATGTTCCGGAACACGACCACCGGACGGCCCGCGCCATCGAATGCCAGCGCAAGGCGGCAGCACTCGCAGGTGTTGTCGGCGACGAGCCGCGCGTCGGAATAGGTTGCTCCGCCATCTCCGGATGACGCGAAAAACAATCCGGCACCATCATATTTCTGGCCGCGCTGCTGCGCCGGCACGCGGTTACGCTTGTCGAGCCACGCGGCAAACACCGCCCCCGCAGGATCGAAGCCAATCGCCTCGAAACGTTGGCTCTCATTGCTCGCGGTGATCGGCTTCGGCGCTTCGAAGCTGCGCCCGCCATCGGTCGATCGCGTGGTCAGCACCTGACCGTTGAAATTCTGATCGCGGAAGATCGAGAAGGCCACAGCGATGTTGCCCTTGGCATCGATCGCAAGCTTCGGCCGCGCATCCGGTCCCCAATCGAGATTGAGCCGCTCCCGGCTGACCTGCACCGGTGTGGAAAAGCTCTTGCCCTGGTCTTTTGAGCTCGCGACGGAGATCTGACCTCCGGCCATCCACGCCAGCCACAATGTCCCATCCCGCCCAAAGGCGGGCGTGACCTTGGTCGCGCAGCGCAGGGCCGTCTCTTCGCAGGCCGCTTCGGAGGCGTGCTGATGGCTCATCTGTGCGACGGCAAGGCTCGGCAAGGCCGCGAGCATGAGCGATGCAAGCAGCGTCAGGGCGACCGGTTTGCGATAGGTCATCGATGCGCTCCTCATTTGAACGCAATCTTCATGCCCGCCACGAAGGCGCGCGGCGATCCGGCATAGATCGAGTTGGTCGAGTTCGCCAGTACGCTCGCGGGATTTTGAATGCCTGCCGCGGTCACCGAATTTGAGATGTTGTTCGCCGACGCCACGTACGTCCGGTCGAAGACGTTCCTCACCTCGATGTAGAGGTTCAGCGCCTTGAAATAATCGGAGACGAGATCGGTCTTGTAGTGCAGATTGAGGTTGACCAGCTCATAGCCCGGCGCCTTCAAGAGGTTGGCGTTGTCCATGTAGAAGCTGTCCTTCCACTGCACTTCGACGAACCCGCCAAATCCCTGAAACTGACCCGACAGCTGGTCGTAGCCCAACCGCGCCGTGAGCTCGTTCGGCGAAATGCCGGGAATCTTGTTGCCGGCGCGATTGAAGCTGAACACCGCGCCGTTCGTGATGTTCTCGACGTATTCCGTGTAGACCTCGTCGAGATAAGTGTAGGCCGCCGAGAGCCGCCAGCCCGGCAGGAATTTCCAGTTGGCGGCCAGCTCGACGCCGCGATGCTCCGATCGCGGCGCGTTGAACGTGTAGGAGATGCCCGCAAGCGGCGTGGCCTGAGAAACGAGCTCGTCCTTGAAGAACTCGTAGAAGCCCGTGACGCTGAGCTTGAGCGCGTTGTTCGGTGTCCAGTCGGCACCGACATCGTAACCGAGATTCTTTTGCGTCCGCAGCTGGGTGTTGTTGCCCGAGGCGCCACTCGGCAGGACGAACAAATTGCTGACCTGCGGCGTGCCGTATCCGGTTGCCACTCGTCCACGGACTTGCCACTCGCTGCTCAGCCGGTACAGCAATGCGAGCTCGGGCGCGGTATTCTGGAATTGCCGGTCCGCGGTCGTGATCGCCGTGGTCGTGGTTCCGGCCGCGCCGGCGTAGCTGTAGGCGGTGTTCCGGCCCGTCAGACTGGTGGCCTCCCAGCCAATGCCGGCAACGGCCGTCAGCGCAGACGTGAGCTTCAATTCCTCGCGTGCGCGAACACCGTAATTTGTCGTCGTGCTGAACAAATTGCTCGACAGGCTTCCGAGCGTCGCATTTCCGCCCGGCATTACATTGCGCGTGTCGCTCGACGCGGTGAGCGTATTGTAGAAGCCGCCGAAATAGGTCGTCGAATCCAGCCCAAAAATATCGCCGCGTCTGACGACGTCGCTCATGTAGTTGTAGGACGGGAAGTCGCCGATCGCGCTCGTCGATCCCGTCGGTTGATTGATATTGCGGTCGTCGAAGACGAACTGGTTGCGCCAGGTGGTCTGGTTGTCGAAGTCGTGCTCCCAGCGGCCGCCGACGATGGTACGGCGGTCGTCGCGCCCGAGACCGGCCTGAACCGCGGTCTCCCTGTCGGTCCCGGCCGCCGCGTTGAATCCGTTGTTGAACAACGTCACGGTGGCGCATCCCGGCGCGGCCGTCGCGCCGGTCGTGCAGCCCTGCTGGAACGGGTTCTGGTAGAACTGGTTGAGCGAGGAGCGGATCGGCAGGCGCGTCGTCAGGTCGTTGTTGATCAGCTTCACCGTGAAGCGGTCGTCCGGCGTGACCTGCAGCGTGCCGAGGAAATTAACGGTCTGTGTGTTGAACCAGCTGTTGCCGATGTAGCCGTCGCCGCGCGCGTCGCTCGCGAACAGCGAGGCCTCGAAATTGCCGACCTTCTTGCCCGCCGCGAGATAGTTGTTGAGGTAACCGAAGCTGCCGCCGTCGACGCCATACTCGACGCCGTCGATCTTGCCGCCCGGCCGGGTCCTGAAATTCAGCGCGCCGCCGGTCGCATAATTGCCGTAGAGCGCCGATGACGGCCCGCGGACCACGTCGATGGCGCCATAGGCATGCGGATCGATCAGGTCGCTGCGCGACAGGCCGTCCGGCTGGGTCACCGGGAAACCGTCGTCGAAGATGACGAGGTTGCGGATGCCGAAGCCGTTCCGCGCATTCGACCCGCGGATCGAGATGCCGAAATCACGCGGGCCGTTGCCCTGCTTGATCGAGATGCCCGGACTGTCGCGCAGCACATCGGCGACGGAGAACGCCGGTCGGTTGTCGAACTGGCTGCGGTCGATGGTCGTCTGCGTTTGGCCTGTCGGCGCCCGGTTCAAACCGTCGCGGGTCGCGGCAAGCGTCTCCCCCGGCCTCGCGCCGTCCGCTGGGGCCGCCGTCACGGCTGGCGCTGTCGCCGGCTTCGGCGGCCGCCGCACGGACGCGGCACGAACGCGCGGCTTCTGCGCCGCCGGCTTGGCGCGCACCGCCGTCCGGGGCGCCTCGACGGTGACGGAGGGTAGCTCTGTGCTGGGCGCCTGGGCTTCGGCAGCGGACGGCAATGCGCAAAGCGTCGCGCCCAGCGCGAGCACGCTTGCCGCCTCCAGCGGATGATAGCGAAACATGCATGAATCCTGACACCGGCGCTCCGGCCGGCTTGCTCAAGGGCACTTGCTGGCGCGGGACGCACCGGCAGCGACAAGGTCGTCAGGAAAACAGAGGCGGCGCGCGGGCTTGCGCCGAGAGGCCGGCGCGCGAACGATCGAGCTCGGAGGCGAAATCAAGCCAGGCGATCGGGTTCGGCAGGCGTTCGACGGCCTGGGCCACAACTTGCGGGCTATCAACCGGCGCACCGGTCTGCAGCACGCTGCAGGCCGAGCAGCAGCCGTCATGGGCGTCGTGACTGGTCTGGTCACCCTGCCCCGCTCCGGAGCCGGCATCGCCGTGGCAGATGGTGGCGGCCGCGAGCGGATCGGACGCGGCAAGGCTCGCCGCCCAGCAGGCCCCGATCGGTGCAAGAATCTGCACCAGCAGGGCAACCAAGACGATGGGCAGAAAATTCTTCAGCCGCCGGCGCATCGCAAATCCATCCGCCACGGAACTAACCACCATGGGCGCCGGAAGTCGAGATCGCCGATGCGTCCGGTTTCTTCCAGCCGACGGAAATAACCGAGCGTGGCACTTGCGTCACGGCAACTCCGAAATCAGTCGTATCCCCTTACCCTGCCACGTGTTTTATATCGCCCGTCACGACCGCCGGTGGCGCCATCCCAATCATTTCGCAAATTGCTCGAAAATTGAACAATCGTTGCCGAAAATGATGACAAGCCTGGAAAGATAGTCTACCAATTCGGGCTCAGGCCAGCCGCGAGGTGTGTCCTGGTGGTCCAAGTCTCGGGAGGAGCCCGACGCGCACAAGCAGCGTCACCCCATCAATCAAGATCAAATCGAATTTTTGGGGCAAATAGGGTCGACACAATTTTTGGAGCAGGGCTTTGAGCCCTGCTCTTTTTTTATGTGATGATCGCAATCCGCTATGACTCCATCATCGAATCCGATCGAACGCAGCTTTGAACTCGCAGCCGCGGCTTGCGATGATCTGACACCGTCAGTCTATCGCCGCCTGTTTCGCGAACATCCCGAGACGCAGGCGATGTTTCGCACCGAAGGCAGCGAGCCGGTGAAAGGCTCGATGCTGGCGCTGACGATCGAAGCCATCCTCGATTTCGCGACGGAGCGCTGCGGACATTTTCGCCTGATCGAATCGGAAGTGTTCTCACACGACGCCTACGGAACGCCGCGCGAACTGTTCGTCGCGTTCTTCGCCGTGATTGCCGACAGCTTGCGTGAAATTCTCGGCGAGCAGTGGACTGCGGAGATCGATGCTGCGTGGCACAAGCTGCTCGGCGACATCGAAGCCATCGTGCTGCAGCAGAAACATCTCGTGGACGAGAGGCCGTAGCATCACCGTTCCGATTGTGACACACTCGCTTTATCCGCGGCGCGTGCAATTGACGCCGACGGTCAGAAAAACGAAGAGGGAGCAAGCAATGCCAGGGACCGACAAGGGGATGGACAAGGCGTCGACGACGCGGCGCGACCTTCTGCAGATGGCGGCGGCAGGTGGAGCTGCGGCCGGCCTGCTCGGCGGAATGGGCATGACGACGTCCGCGCTCGCCGCCGAAATGGGACGCTCGGAAAAGCCATTGAAGGCGGCATTCTCCAACGCCGGACTGCAGGCGACATGGTGTGCGCAAGGCAAGCAGGCCGCCGAGTTCTGGGGCAAGCTGTTCAACGTCGAAGTGACCTGGTTCGACGGCCAGCTCGATGCCGTCAAGCAGCGCGCCGCGATCGACAACATGGCGTCGCAGAAATGGGATTTCGTCGCGATCCAGGCGTTCGGCATCGGCACGCTGACCCAGCCGGTGCAGAAGATGATCGACGCCGGGACCCCCGTGATCGACATGGACACGCTTATTGCTCCTCTCGATCAAATTAACGTCCACTCGTTCCTCGCACCTGACAACGAGTTCATGGGCGCCTCCGTAACGCAGGCGCTGTGCAACGCGATCGGCGGCAAGGGCAAGGTCATCATGACCCAGGGCGCGCTCGGCCATACCGGCGCGCAGGGCCGCGCCAAGGGCTTCAACTCGGTCATCAAGCAGTTCCCGAACATCGAGGTGCTGGATACCCAGCCCGCCGACTGGGACGTCTCGAAGACCGCCCGGCTCTGGGAAACCTATCTGACCAAATACTCGCAGATCGACGCCGCCTTCTTCCACAATGACGACATGGCGCTCGCCGCCTACAACATCATGAAGGCGCGCAACCGCACCAACATCCTGATCGGCGGTGTCGACGCCATGCCGCCGGCGATTCAGGCGGTCAGCGAAGGCCGCATGTTCGCGACCGTCCGCAATCCGTCCTGCCGCATCCATGGCGGCGCGATCGTCGCGGGCGTCGCCGCCGTGGTCGGCGGCGAAAAGAGCGGCCAGGGCATTCCGAAGAATGTCGTGACCGACGGTCCCGTCGTGACCAAGGCCAACGCCGCCGGCATGCAATGGATGGAGGATCATTTCCTGATCTGAGCGGGCCTCATGACGCAGGGACGCTCGGCGATCCTCGAATTGCACCAGATCACGAAGGCCTTCGGCGGCGTCGAAGCCCTTCGTGGGATCGACTTCGCGCTGCACGCCGGCGAGATCCATGGTCTCGTCGGCGAGAACGGCGCCGGAAAAAGTACGCTGATGAAGATCATCGCCGGCGTGCATCCGGAGTTCTCCGGCCGCTTCATGCTGGACGGCAAGGAGACCCGCTTCCGCTCCACCCGTGACGCGCACGCCGCCGGCATCGGCATGGTGCATCAGGAGCTCAGCGTCGCGCCTGACCTCACGGTCGCTGAGAATGTGTTCCTCGGCAACCAGCCGACCAACCGCCTCGGCTTCGTGCAATGGCGGCGGATGGCGCGCGAGGCCGGCGAGCAGCTGGCCCGGTTTGGCATCGACGTCAACCCGATGACGCGGCTCGGCGATTTGCCGATCGGCCTGCAGCAGCTGATCGAGATCGCTCGCGTGCTGTTTTCCGGCGCACGCATCATCATCCTGGACGAGCCGACCTCCGCCCTCTCTCCGCCCGAGGTCGAACGCCTCTTTGCGACGCTGCACAGGCTGCGCGACGAAGGCACCAGCATCGTCTTCATCTCGCACTTCATCGAGGACATTTTGCGGGTCTCCGACGTGGTGACGGTGTTCCGCAACGGGCGGAAGATCGCGGAGACCGCGTCCGCGGACACCACCAAGGGCGCCCTGATCGAGGCCATGATCGGCCGCGGCGGCGAGGCGCTGGAACACAGCTACACCGATGACCTGATGCTCCCGCAATCGAGCGGAGGCGCGGCGGTGCTGAAGGTCGATCAGCTCTCGCTGCGCCGCAGCCTGCAGGACGTCTCGTTCGAGGCCCGCTCCGGCGAAGTGCTCGGTATCTACGGCTTCATGGGCTGCGGGCAGCTGGAGCTGTCGCGCATCCTGTTCGGCAAGCTGCGACCCGACGGCGGAACGCTTGCGGTCGACGGCGCCACGAAGACGTTTCGCAGCACCGCGGCGGCGCGACGGGCCGGCGTCGCCCTGGTGCCGGAAAGCCGGCGCGCCATGCTGTTCCACCAGGAACCGGTCTACAAGAACATCTCGATCAGCATCCTCGAACGGATCTCGGCGCTGCTGCTCAAGCCGGTGCGCGAGCGTGCGATCGCCCAGCGCCAGGTCGAGCAACTGCAGATCCGGCCGCCGGTGGTCGGCCTCGATCTCGGCATGCTGTCCGGCGGCAATCAGCAGAAGGTGGCGCTGGCGAAATGGCTAGCCTATCCGCCGCGCGTCCTGGTGCTGTGCGAGCCGACCCGCGGCATGGATGTCGGCGCCAAGAACGACGTGATCAACATCGTGCGCGATCTCCGCGCCAAGGGGCTGGCGATCATCGTGCTGTCGACCGAGCCGGAGACGGTGCTGTCGCTGGCCGACCGGATCCTGGTGCTGAAGCGCGGCGCGGTGGTGCGCGAATTCGCGGGCGAAGCGGTCAGCAAGGACCGGCTGCTGGAGGCGGCCTAGAGCATGATCCGGAAAAGTGCGAAGCGGTTTTCCGATGCTCAAACAAACAGAGAAAGCGCGATGACCACCTCATCGCGCTTGATGGAGAGACATGATGGCAAGCAGTGACGGCGCTACGGCGCGAGCGGATCACCAGCGGTCGCGCGGGCTGGCGCCCTTCCTGCGCTCGCAGATGCGCAACATTGCGCCGTTCCTGACGCTGATCTTCCTCAGCGCCTTCTTCGCGATCGCGAGCCCGTCGTTTGCCACCATCGACAATGTCGGCAACATCCTCACGCAAGTGTCGGTCACCGGCATCATCGCCGTCGGCCTCACCTTCGTGATCCTGTGCGCCGAGATCGACCTGTCGATCGCCAGCATCGCCAACGTCACCGGCATTGCGGTGGCGTACTTCACGCTGCAGGAATCCTACGTCAACATCGCCAATGTCCCGATGCCGGGCATCGTCGCGATCCTGCTGGCGCTGGCGCTGTGCGCGCTGCTCGGCCTCGTCAACGCGCTGGGGTTGACCATGATCGGCATCCCCTCCTTCATCATGACGCTCGCCATGATGCAGATTGCGGCCGGCGTCTCGGCGCTGCTGGTGCGCGGCCAGATCGCCTACAAGGTGCCGGACCTGATCACGACGCTCGGCTCCGGCTCGATCGGCGGCATCCCCTGGATTGTGATCGTCGCCGCGGTGATGCTGCTCGGCGGCCACCTGGTGCTGACCTACACACGGTTCGGCCGCTACGTCTACATGGTCGGCGGCAACCGCGAGGCCGCGGAATTTGCCGGCCTCAACGTCAAGCTCATCCTCGGCAGTGTGATGGTGATCTCGGCGGTGTGCTCGGGGATCGGCGGCATGCTCGGCGTCGCCCATTTCGGCAGCGCCCAGCAGAACGAGTTCGATACCTATCTGCTGGATTCGATCGCGGCCGTGGTGGTCGGCGGCACCAGCCTGTTCGGCGGCCGCGGCGGCATCGGCAACACCATCGTCGGCCTGTTCGTGCTCGGCGTTCTCAACAACGGCCTCGACCACGTCAATATCGACAGCTTCCTGAAGATCCTGATCCGCGGGTTGATCCTGCTCGCGGCGCTGATCATCAACGTGTACGCGCAGCGGCTGCGGGAACAGGCGGCGGATTAAGGATGAAGGAGCTGAGCACACAGCTCTCTCCATTCGTCGTCCCTGCGAAAGCAGGGACCCATACGCCGCGGCGGGTATTGTTGAAGGAACTCGTCATTCCAGCGTCGCTCAACAATGATCGTTGGTGGTTATGGGTCCCGGCCTTCGCCGGGACGACGCCGAGTGTGTATCGCTTGTGAGTCAAACATCCGCATTCTCGCGACATGATTTGTCCGAGCTTGCTGTTCGTTCCGCCCTCGCGTTGAAGAGGGCGCAGGGAAAGCCGCGCTGCGTAGGACGAGTAGAGCGAAGCGAAACCCATCAACTCTTATCGCGCTGTCAGAATGATGGGTACCGCTTCGCTCCACCCATCCTACGCTTCCCGGCTACCTCGCAAAATCCGGCTGCCAGTTGCGCAGCTCGCGGGCGGCGTAGGTGACCGCGCCGATCGTCGTGTAGGACGGCGCCTCCAGCATCATATTGCGGGCGAGCTTGAGGGCCCGCGCCTCGCAGATCGCGCGCTGCTTCTCGTCGGCGATCCACTCGAAGTCGATGTTGTGCGCGAGACCAAGGATGCGCCGGATGGTCTTGGCCGCGGCGAAGCCGACGGTGTCCTCGAACAGCCGCGCCATGTACGCCTGCCGTTCTGCCTCCAACCGCGCGGCACCTGCCTCGCCGGTAAACAGCGACACCGGATAGCCGTCGCCGTTCGCCTCGCTGCGCCACAGCGCCAGGAACTTTCGGGAAAACTCGCTCCAGACGCCCTCCATGGTCGCGAGTAGCCAGGCCTCGAACGAGGCGCGCTCGCCCGGCGTGCGCTCGTGGCCGGCGGAGGCCAGATAGGCCATCAGGAGGTTGCCGATGACGGCGCCGATGTCGAAGCCCATCGGGCCGTAGAAGGCGAACTCGGGATCGATTACCCTGGTCTCGCTGTCTGTAACCATGATCGAGCCGGTATGCAGATCGCCGTGCAGCAGCGCCTGCGGGCTCGCCATGAATTTCAGCTTCAGCCTGGAGATCGCGACATGCAGGTCGAGGTCCTCGCGGAACGCCGCCGCCGTGGCGTCGAGATAGGGCGCAGTCCAGCGGTTCTGCTCGGCGATGCGGTAGGGATCGGTGAAGATCAGGTCTTCTGTGATCTTGCAGAGCGCGTGGTTGCCGGCGAAATCGGCGATGCCCTGCTTCTTCTCCGCGGCCGACAACGCAAGGTCGGACGTGAAGAACAGCGTTTGCGCCAGGAAGGTTGAGATATCCTCGACAAAGCGCGGGTACGACGTGGCCTCGATCAGGCCCTTGCGCATGATGATGTGCGGCTCGAGTAGCTCCATCGCGGTGAGCGCGAGCGGCGCATCATGATGCAGCACCGCCGGCACGAGCATCGGCGCCAGCCGCGCCTGATGCACCAGCGCCATGTGCTCGTAATGCGCCCGCGACAGCGGCAGCGGCCAGCTCTCGCCGACGAGGCGCACATACGGCAGCGCCTGCTTGACCGCGAGGCCGCCGCTTCCGCCCTTGACGATGAAGACGAGATTGAGATTGCCGTCGCCGACCTCGCTGATCGACCAGTCCGCCGGCGCGCCGCCGAGCTGCGCGACGATGGCGGGCAGCCCCGCGAGATAATCCCGCAGATCGGCTTCCCGCAGGATTCGATATGCGCTCGGCCCGGAGCCCGGCTGGGACTGCAGGTTCATCGTGGTCGCCTCCTCCGCATTGCCAGGGCGAGGTTGATCCCCACTCCATTGGCATCAGTTTCTAAAACAGCATCCCCATCGGTTCGTAGCCCGGGTGAGCCAACGGGTCGCGCGAACGCGCGCCCGATGACAGGCTCCGCGATACCCGGGAAAGTGATCCCGCATGTCGCTTCGCTCATGCGGGCTACTTCTGCGTATCAGAACGGCATTCCCATCAGCTTCGACAGCCGCTCGATCGAGAGATAGCCGGAATGATAGGCCCACATCGCGATCGCGAAGATCACGGCGGAAATCAGCGTGGTCCACAGCAGCTTGCGGCCCATCCGCGCCAGGATCGGCGCGCCGGGGTCGGTGCCGGGCGCGCCGACATTGTCCTCGTGCTGGCTGCGCACGCCGAACGGCAGCGTCAGGAACAGCACGAGCCACCAAAGCACGAAGTAGATCGCAAGTCCGGTGGAGATCTGGTAAGCCATGCGGCCTCAGTCCTGTTCGATCTCGACCAGGGCGCCGGAAAAGTCCTTCGGGTGGAAGAACAGCACCGGCTTGCCATGCGCGCCGATCTTCGGCTGGCCGTCGCCCAGCACCCGCGCACCCTCGGCGATCATGCGGTCACGGGCCGCGATGATGTCGGGCACGTCGTAGCAGACATGGTGGATGCCGCCGTCGGCATTGCGCTCGACGAATTTCGCGATCGGCGAGGTCTCGCCCAGCGGCTCGATGAACTCGATCTTGGTGTTCGGCAGCGTCACGAACACGGTAATCACGCCGTGTTCCGGCAGCGGCACCGCATCGGAAATCTCGGCATTGAAGGCAGTGCCGTAGATCTTCGCGGCCTGCTTGGCGTCCTTGACCGCGATCGCGACGTGATTGAGCCGGCCCAGCATCTCTCTCTCCCTTTAGTTGAGCATGATCTTTTCGGAAAATCGCTTCACACTCTTCCGGATCATGCTTAGGCTCAAACCGTCAGAACGTGCACGACGCAGATCGGCTTCTTGCCCCATTGCTCGTTCAGCGCCGCCCGCACCGCGCGCCGCACCGATTCCCCCAGCGCGTCCGGATCGCGCCGCCGCGGCTTCGGCAGGCCCTCGATCGTCGATACCACCACATCGAACACGATGTCGTCGAGCAGTTCGCCCGCCGCATTGTTCTCCGGCATGCCGACCAGATCAACCTCGGGATCGTCGACGAGCTCGCCCTGCTCGGTCATGGCGATGGCGACGAAGGCGCAGCCGGCAAAGCCCATCCGCCGCCGCTCCACCACAGCGCGCGACTTGGCGTCCTCCAGGATGGTTCCGTCCTTGTAGAGCCGCCCCGCCGGCACCTCGCCGATGATGCCGGGCTCGCCGGGCCCGAGCTTGACGAGGTCGCCGTTGCGGCAGGTCAGGACCTTGGGCACGCCGGCGGCGCGCGCCAGCTTGGCGTGTTCGGCGAGATGCAGCGCCTCGCCATGGACGGGGATCAGCAGTTGCGGCCGCACCCAGGAGATCATGTCGCGCAGCTCGTCGCGGCGCGGGTGGCCGGAGACGTGCACCAGATGCTCGCGGTCGGTGATGATCTCGACGCCCTGCATGACGAGGTTGTTGATGATCGAGCCGACCGCCTTCTCGTTGCCGGGAATGGTGCGGGAGGAGAAGATCACGGTGTCGCCCTTGTTCAGGGTGACCTGCGGATGGTCGTCATTGGCGATCCGCGCCAGCGCCGCACGCGGCTCGCCCTGGCTGCCGGTGCACAGCGCCAGCACCTTGTCGGCCGGGAAATGGCCGTAATAGTCGGCGCTGCGGAATTTATGCGAGCCATCGAGATAGCCGCATTCGCGCGCCACCTGCACCACGCGCTCCATGGCACGGCCGACCACGACGACCTCGCGGTCGGCGGCGTTGGCGGCGTCCGCCACCGCCCGCACCCGGGCGACATTGGAGGCGAAGGTCGTGACCGCGACCCGGCCCTTGGCCGCCTTGACCAGCTTCTTGATTGTGGCGGCGACCTCGGTCTCCGACGGCGAGCGCCCGTCGCGCACCGCATTGGTGGAATCGCCGACCAGCGCCAGCACGCCTTCATCGCCGAGCTCGCGCAGCCGCCGCTCGTCGGTCGGCTGGCCGATGATCGGGGTCGGATCGATCTTCCAGTCGCCGGTATGCAGCACGGTGCCGAGATCGGTCTTGATCGCCAGCGCGTGCGATTCCGGAATCGAATGCGCGACCGGGATGAACTCGACATTGAACGGACCGATATCGACTCGCCCGCCCGACGGGATCACCGTGACCGGGATTTTTGGCGGGTTGCGCTCGGCGGCGCATTTGGCCTCGAACAGCGCCGCGCTGAATTGCGTCGCGTAGATCTTGCAGCCGAGCTTCGGCCAAAGATCGATGATGGCACCGAAATGATCCTCATGGGCGTGCGTCAGCACGAGGCCCACCAGATTGTTGCGCTCCTTCTCGAGGAAGCGGACGTCGGGCATGATCAGGTCGATGCCCGGCAGATGCTCCTCGTCGCCGAAGGAGACGCCGAGATCGACCGCGAGGAAGGACCGCTGGTGGCGGTTGCCGAGGCCGTAGATCGACAGGTTCATGCCGATCTCGCCGACGCCGCCGAGCGGCGCAAAGCTGAGCTCGTCCGGACGCGCCATCAGTTCGCCCTCACCGAGGCTGCGGTGCCGAAATAGACCTCGCCCGCCGTCACGGACAGGCGCTCGCCATCAGCGGTGCGGACGATCAGGCAGCCGGTGTCGTCGATGGTGTCGAACGTGCCCTCAAGGGTCGCCGAGCCGGTCTGGACCGCGACCTTCTCGCCGAGCCCGGCAGCGCGCTCCAGCCACAGCCTGCGGATCTCGGGGAAGCCGCGGCCGTCGTCCCAGATGCCGCGAAACTCGACCCAGGCGTCCGACAGCGCGGCAAACAGCTCCTCCGCCCCGATCTGGATGCCGAGCGCCGCGAGCGATACGGCCGGCGTCGGCGTCCCCTCTGGTGCTGCGACGACATTGGTGCCGATGCCGACGACGACCGCCAGCCGGCTCCCGATGGCTTCGGCCTCAAGCAGGATGCCCGAGAGCTTCCTGCCGTTGGCCAGCACGTCGTTCGGCCATTTCAGGGTGAACCTCGGGCTGTCCGGCCCGAGCCGCAGCGCCGCCTCGATGCTGACCTTCCGCAGCGCGGCTTCGAGCGACAGCCCGGCGGCAAAGCCGAGGGTGGCGGCGACTGCCGGCTGCACGTCCGTCACCTCAAGGATCGTGCTGGCGAGATTGCCGCGCGGCGCGACCCAGACCCGCTGCCGCCGCCCGCGGCCCGCGGTCTGTTCGGGCGTCACGAACCACATCGGCCCCTGCTCGCCGCCGCGGGCGCGCAGCATCGCCTCGGCATTGGTCGAGCCGATCTGATCGAAGGCGGCGAGCCGGTAGCCCGCCGCTATGGCCCCGGGCCCGAGCGTGAAGGTCATGTCAGCGTTATGCGCATGATTGGTTCCGAAAGCCAGCATCCCGATTTCGGAACCGCACGCGTCAAAATAGTGATTTGGCCGCCGCCGTGGCCACGCTCACCAGCGGGCCCGGATAGGCGAAGTAGAAGATATTGAAGATGCCGGCGACCGCCAGCACGGTGCGCAGCTCGACGCGGACCGGGTCGAGCTTGCCGAGCGGCTGGTCGAAATACATCACCTTGACGATCGACAGATAGTAGAACGCACCCACCACGCTGGTCAGCACGCCGATCACGGCGAGCGTAAACAGATTGGCCTTGATCGCGGCGACGAACACGTACCATTTGCCGAAGAACCCGGCGAGCGGCGGCACGCCGGCCAGCGAGAACAGCAGCATCGCGAAGATGAAGGCGAGCAACGGGTTGGTGCGGGACAGCCCGGCGAAATCGCTGATCTGCTCCAGCGCCTGGCCGTTGCGCTTCATCGCCAGGATGATGCTGAAGGAACCGAGCGTCATCGCGACGTAGATCGTGATGTAGATCAGGACGCCCTGGGCGCCCTCGACCGTGCCGGAGGCGAGGCCGACCAGCGCAAAGCCCATATGGCCGATCGAGGAATAGGCCATCAGCCGCTTGATGTTGGTCTGGCCGATCGCCGCGAATGAGCCCAGCGCCATCGAGGCGATCGCCACGAACACCAGGACCTGCTGCCACTGGGTGACGATGCCCGGGAACGCGGTCAGCGTCGCGCGGGTGAACACCGCGAGCGCCGCGACCTTCGGGGCGGACGCGAAGAACGCCGTCACCGGCGTCGGCGCGCCCTCATAGACGTCGGGCGTCCACATGTGGAACGGCACCGCCGACACCTTGAAGCAGAGGCCGGCGAGCAGGAACACCAGGCCGAACACGATGCCGATGCTGCCGGTCGTCGCGGCGGCCGCGATGCCGGCGAAGCTGACGGTGCCGGTGAAGCCGTAGATCAGCGAGGCGCCGTAGAGCAGCATGCCCGACGACAGCGCCCCGAGCACGAAATACTTCAGGCCCGCCTCGCTCGACTTGGCATTGTCGCGCTGGCTGGCGGCGACGACGTAGAGCGCAAGGCTCATCAGCTCGAGGCCGAGATAGAGCGAGATCAAATCCCCGGCCGATATCAGCACCATCATGCCGAGCGTCGACAGCAGCACCAGGATCGAGAACTCGAAGTTGCGGCTCGACGGCTGGGACAGGTACTCGGTCGACAGGATCAGGGTTGCCGCCGAGGCGATCAGCGCGAGGACCTTCAGGAAGCGGGCGAAATCATCGACGATGAAGCTGCCGCCGAAGGTCACGAGCTTGCCGGCCGGCAGCCAGAGTTCCAGCACGCCGGTCAGCACCAGGAGACAGATCGCCAGCGCCGTGACGAGCCGCGTCGTCCCCTGCCCGCGATAGGCTCCGATCATCAACAGCACCATGGCGCCGACCGCGAGCACCAGCTCCGGCAGCACCGGCTGCAACTGATAACCTGCACTGGAAAAGCTCATGACGAGGGCCTTACTGGACGGTCAGCGCGGCTGCCTTCACGGCAGTCACGGCGGTTTGGTAATTGTTGACGAGCTGCTGCACCGAGGCCGCCGACATGTCGAGCACCGGCTTCGGATAGACGCCGAACAGGATGGTCAGTGCGATCAGCGGGAACAGCGTCACGCATTCGCGGAAGGTGAGATCCTTGATCGACATCAGCGACGGCTTGACCAGCGCCCCGAACACCACCTTGCGGTAGAGCCAGAGCGCGTAGCAGGCCGACAGGATCACGCCGGTGGTGGCGAAGAACGCCGTCGGCAGCGAGATCTTGAAGGTGCCGAGCAGCGTCATGAACTCGCCGACGAATCCGCTGGTGCCCGGCAGACCGACATTGGCCATGGTGAAGACCATGAAGGTCAGCGCGTAGAGCGGCATCCGGTTGACGAGACCGCCATAGGCCGCGATCTCGCGGGTGTGCATGCGGTCGTAGACGACGCCGACGCAAAGGAACAGCGCGCCGGAGACGATGCCGTGCGAGACCATCTGGAACATGCCGCCGGCGACGCCCTGCGTCGTCACCGCGAAGATGCCCATGGTGACGAAGCCCATATGCGCGACGGACGAATACGCGATCAGCTTCTTCATGTCCTCCTGCATCATCGCCACCAGCGAGGTGTAGATGATGGCGATGACCGACAGCACGAACACGAACGGCGCGAAGTCGTGCGAGGCCAGCGGGAACATCGGCAGCGAGAAGCGCAGGAAGCCGTAGCCGCCCATCTTCAGCAGGATCGCGGCCAGGATCACCGAGCCCGCCGTCGGCGCCTCGACGTGCGCGTCGGGCAGCCAGGTGTGCACCGGCCACATCGGCATCTTCACCGCGAACGAGGCGAAGAAGGCCAGCCATGCCCAGGTCTGCATCGACCGCGGCACCGCGGTGTGCATCAGGGTCGGGATGTCGGTCGTGCCGGCGTTCCAGTACAGCGCCATGATGGCGAGCAGCATCAGGACCGAGCCGAGGAAGGTGTAGAGGAAGAACTTGAACGACGCATAGACCCGGCGCGGGCCGCCCCAGACGCCGATGATCAGGAACATCGGGATCAGGCCGCCCTCGAAGAACAAATAGAACAGCACGAGGTCGAGCGCCGAGAAGGTGCCGACCATCAGCGTTTCCAGGATCAGGAACGCCATCATGTATTCGCCGACCCGCTGCGTCACCGACTTCCAGCTCGCGATGATGCAGAGCGGCATGATCGCGGTGGTCAGGATGATCAGCGGCAGCGAGATGCCGTCGACGCCCATGTGATAGGTGATGCCGGTGGCGAGCCAGGACGCCTTCTCGACGAACTGGAAGTCGGTCGAGGCCGGATCGAAGCGCGCCACCAGGATCAGCGAGATCGCGAAGGTGATCAGCGTGGTCCACAGCGCGATCCAGCGCGCCGTGCGGCTCGCGGTCTCGTCACCGCCCCGCGCCAGCAGATAGACCAGGATCGCACCGACCGCCGGCAGGAAGGTCGTGACCGAAAGGATGGGCCAGGTTGTCATTTACTGGCCTCCCAAGCCGAACATGAACCAGGTGATCAATCCGGCGGCCCCGATCAGCATCGCGAATGCGTAGTGATAGAGGTAGCCGGTCTGCAATTTCACGACGTTGCGGGTGACGTCGAGCACGCGGGCGGAGACGCCATCGGGACCGAAGCCGTCGATGATGAAGCCGTCGCCCTTCTTCCACAGCGTGTAGCCGAGCCACTTCGCCGGGCGCACGAAGATCCAGTCGTACAGCTCGTCGAAGTACCATTTGTTGAGCAGGAACTGGTACAGCATCGGCTGCTGCTGCGCGAGCTCGACCGGTAGGTACGGCCTGCGGATGTAGAACAGATACGAGATGAACAGGCCGAGCGCCATCATCACGGTGGGCAGCGGCGCAAGCCAGCCCGGCATGTGCTCCATGTCCTCGAGGATGTGCGGGTTCATCTTCACGGATTCGCGGAAGAACTCTTCCACGCCGTGCGGGTTGACGAACAGCTCCTTGAACGGCAGGCCGGCGAGGATCGAGCCGGCGGCGAGCACGCCGATCGGCACCAGCATCCAGACCGGGCTCTCATGCGCCGCCTCGTAGTGCTTCTGGTCGTGCGGCTCGCCGAAGAACGTCTTGAAGATCAGACGCCAGGAGTAGAACGAGGTCAGGCCGGCGGCCACGATGGTCAAGAGATAGGCGTAGGTCGCGAACGGATTATGCGCCGCATAGGCCGCCTCGATGATCGCGTCCTTGGAGAAGTAGCCGGCGAACAGCGGGAAGCCGGTCAGCGCCAGGGTGCCGATGCACATCACCGCGAAAGTGTACGGAATCTTGCGCCACAGGCCGCCCATGCTGCGGATGTCCTGCTCGTGATGCATCGCGTAGATCACCGAACCGGAGCCCAAGAACAGCAGCGCCTTGAAGAAGGCGTGCGTGAACAGATGGAACATGCCGACCGAATAGGCCCCCGCTCCCATCGCCACGAACATGTAGCCGAGCTGCGAACAGGTCGAATACGCGACGATGCGCTTGATGTCGTTCTGCACGAGGCCGATCGTGGCGGCGAAGAACGCCGTGGTCGCGCCGAAGAACATCACCACCGCCTGCGCGGTCGGCGACAGCTCGAACAGCGGCGACAGCCGCGCCACCATGAACACGCCGGCGGTGACCATGGTCGCGGCATGGATCAGTGCCGACACCGGGGTCGGGCCTTCCATCGCGTCCGGCAACCAGGTGTGCAGCAGGAACTGGGCCGACTTGCCCATCGCGCCCATGAACAGCAACAGGCAGGTCAAGGTCAGCGCGTCGGCCTGCCAGCCGAAGAAGTTGATGGTCTTGCCGGTCAGCCCGGGCGCGGCATGGAAGATGGTCTCGAAATCGGTCGAGCCGACCAGTGCGAAGATCGCGAAGATGCCGAGCGCGAAGCCGAAGTCGCCGACGCGGTTGACCACGAAGGCCTTGATCGCCGCGGCGTTGGCCGACGGCTTCTGGTACCAGAAGCCGATCAGGAGGTAGCTCGCGAGGCCGACGCCCTCCCAGCCGAAGAACAGCTGCACGAGGTTGTCGGAGGTCACCAGCATCAGCATCGCGAAGGTGAACAGCGAGAGATAGCCGAAGAAGCGCGGCCGGTTCGGATCCTCGTCCATGTAGCCGATGGAGTAGAGGTGGACGAGCGCCGACACCGTGTTGACCACGACCAGCATCACCGCGGTCAGGGTGTCGACCCGCAGCGTCCAGGCCACCTGCAGGTCGCCCGAGTTGATCCAGGGCAGCAGCACGACGCGCGCGTCATGGTGCATGAAGCCGACATCGACCAGCGTGAACCACGACAGCGCCGCCGACACGAACAAGAGGCCCGTGGTGATCAGCTCGGCAAGGCGCGAGCCGGCGGCCGCCGGCTCGGAGACATGGTGATCGTCATGGCCATGGTCATCATGGCCGTGATCGTCATGGGCCGCGGAGGCATGGGCGTCGCCATGCGCATCGTCGTGATGGTCGACGGTATCGCCGCTCGGGCAGCGCGCATGGGCACCGACCAGCGAGATAATGCCTGCGAGGATGGCGCCCAGCAGAGGCAGGAATACGATTGCCTGAACCATAACTGCGCCTAGCCCTTCATCAGATTGACGTCTTCAACCGCGATCGAACCGCGATTGCGGAAATACACCACCAGCACGGCGAGACCGATCGCAGCCTCGGCGGCGGCCACTGTCAGCACCAAGAGCGCGAACACCTGGCCGACGATGTCGCCGAGGAAGGTCGAGAACGCCACAAGGTTGATGTTGACCGACAGCAGGATCAACTCGATCGACATCAGGATGACGATGATGTTCTTGCGGTTGAGGAAGATGCCGAGGATCCCGAGCGTGAACAGGATCGCGGCGACCGCGAGATAGTGTCCGAGCCCGATCGTCATTTCACCCACTCCGCCGCGTCGGCATCCTGCAGGCCCTGCCCCGACGCCACCTTGCGCATCGCCATCGCCATCTCGGGCGTGCGCGCGTTCTGCACGTTGATGTTCTGCCGCTTGACCTTGGCCTTGTGGCGCAGCGTCAGCACGATGGCGCCGATCATCGCGACCAGCAGCACCATGCCGGCGAGCTGGAAGTAATGGATGTACTTCGTATAGAGCACGAGGCCGAGCGCCTCGGTGTTGCTGACATTGGTCGGGATCGCCGCGGTGATCGTCTTGGTCACGGCCGGGTTGATCACCCAGGCGCCGACGACGAGCAGCAGCTCGAACATGAAGATGCCGCCGATCACGATGCCAATCGGCAGATACTGGATGAAGCCCTCGCGCAGCTCGACGAAGTCGACGTCGAGCATCATGATCACGAACAGGAACAGCACCGCGACCGCGCCGACATAGACCACGATCAGCATCATCCCGAGGAACTCGGCGCCCATCAGGATGAACAGCCCGGCCGCGTTGACGAAGGCCAGGATCAGGAACAGCACGGAGTGCACGGGATTGCGCGAGACAATCACCATGACCGCCGAGGCCACGCAGGCCGCAGCAAACAGGTAGAAGAACAGCGCCGGAAGGATCATGCCCTCACCTCACCGGTACGGCGCGTCGAGCGCGATCGACTTCGCGATCTCGCGCTCCCAGCGGTCGCCATTGGCGAGCAGCTTGGCCTTGTCATAGTACAGTTCCTCGCGGGTCTCGGTCGCGAATTCGAAATTCGGTCCCTCGACGATGGCGTCCACCGGGCATGCCTCCTGGCACAGGCCGCAATAGATGCACTTCACCATGTCGATGTCGTAACGCACCGTGCGGCGGGTGCCGTCGTTGCGGCGCGGGCCGGCCTCGATCGTGATCGCCTGCGCCGGGCAGATCGCCTCGCACAGCTTGCAGGCGATGCAGCGTTCCTCGCCGTTCGGATAGCGGCGCAGCGCGTGCTCGCCGCGGAAGCGCGGCGAGATCGGGCCCTTCTCGAAGGGATAGTTCAGCGTCGGCTTCGGCTGGAAGAAATAGCGCATCGCCAGGAAGAACGCCGAGACGAATTCCGACAGCAGAAGCGAGCGGGCTGTTGCGTTGACATTGACACTCATGACGGCCTCACTTCGGCGCGATGCCGGCGAACTGCAGCACGCCGGCCACGATCACCACCATCGCCAGCGACAGCGGCAGGAACACCTTCCAGCCGAGCCGCATCAGTTGATCGTAGCGGTAGCGCGGCACGATCGCCTTCGCCATCGCGAACATGAAGAACATGAAGAACACCTTCAGGGCGAACCAGACGATGCCCGGAATCCAGGTGAACGGCGGCAGATTGACCGGCGGCAGCCAGCCGCCCAGGAACAGAATCGACGCCAGCGCGCACATCGTGGTGATCGCGACATACTCGCCGAGCATGAACAAAAGATACGGGGTCGAGCCGTATTCGGTCATGAAGCCGGCGACCAGCTCGGATTCGGCTTCGACCAGGTCGAACGGCGGACGATTGGTTTCCGCGAGCGCCGAGACGTAGAACACCACGAACATCGGGAACAGCGGCCACACATACCAGTTCAGGATGGTGAGCTGCGGCAGGCCGATCAGGTGCGCAAGCCCGCGGGTGTTCTGCGCCTCGACCACAGCCGACAGGTTCAGCGAGCCGACGCAGAGCAGCACGGTGATGATGACGAAGCCGATCGAGACCTCGTAGGACACCATCTGCGCCGCCGAGCGCAGGGCGGCCAGGAACGGATACTTCGAGTTCGACGACCAGCCGGCCATGATGATGCCGTAGATCGACAGCGACGAGATCGCGAAGATGTAGAGAACGCCGACATTGATGTCGGAGATCACCCAGCCGAGATCGAACGGGATCACCGCCCAGGCGGCCAGCGCCAGGATGCACGACACCAGCGGCGCCAGCAGGAACACGCCCTTGTTGGAGCCGGACGGAATCACCGGCTCCTTCAGCACGAATTTCAGGAGGTCGGCGAAGGATTGCAGCAATCCGAACGGCCCGACCACGTTGGGGCCGCGGCGGATCTGCACCGCCGCCCAGATCTTGCGGTCGGCGAGCAGAATGTAGGCGATCGCGATCAGGAGCACGACCAGCAGCAACAGGCTCTCCGCGACCATGATGATCAGCGGCCAGAGGAAGCCGGTCCAGAACGAGCTTGCGAAGAATTCAGCCATCAGGTCACGCTCACTCCGCTGCCGTCAGCATTCGGCCCGACGCCAGCCGCGAGCACTCCGCCATCACGGCAGAGGCCCGCGCGATCGGGTTGGTCAGATAGAAGTCCTCGACGGTCGGCTTGAATGCCGCCTTGTCGACGCTGCCGCCCTTGCCTGCCAGCGCCTTGACGTCGTCGGGCTTGCCGGCCTCGATCTGGTCGAGCCGCATCAGATGCGGGTAGGCCTTGAACATAGCCTGACGCAGCGCCTGCAGCGAGTCGAACGGCAGCTTCTTGCCGAGCACGTCGGACAGCGCGCGGATGATCGCCCAGTCCTCGCGGGCCTCGCCCGGCGGGAATGCGGCGCGGTTGGCGATCTGCGCCCGGCCTTCGGTGTTGACGTAGATGCCGGACTTCTCGGTATAGGCCGCGCCCGGCAGGATGACGTCGGCGCGATGCGCGCCCTGGTCGCCATGGGTGCCGATATAGACCACGAAGGTGCCGTCCGGCACCTTGATCTCGTCGGCGCCAAGCAGGAACAGCACGTCGAGCGTGCCGAAGGTCGTCATCTGCGCTGAGGTCAGGCCACCAGCCGCCGGCGAGAAGCCGATATCGAGCGCGCCGGCGCGCGAGGCGGTATCCTGCAACACTGCAAAGCCGTTCCAGCCGTCCTTCAGCGCGCCGACGTCGACTGCGAGCTTGGCGGCCTGCGCCAGCACGGCCGCCCCGTCATGCCTGGTGTAGGCGCCGGCGCCGACCAGGATGATTGGGTGCTGCGCCTTCTTCAAGACGTCGGCAAAGGAGTGCTTGCCCGCCGCGAGATCGGCCAGCGTATCGGTGCCCGCGCCGAGATAGTCGTGGTCATAGGTGAAATCGGCCTTGGCGCCGATCATGCCGACCTTGAGGCCGCCGGTGCGCCAGCGCTTGCGGATCCGCGCGTTCAGCACGGCGGCTTCCTTGCGCGGATGCGAGCCGATGATCAGGATCGCGTCGGCCTGGTCGATGCCGGCAATGGTCGGATTGAAGATGTAGGAGCCGCGGCCGGCCTTGGCGTCGAACGCATCGCCGCCCTGCACGGCGAGATTGACCGAGCCGAACTTCGCGAGCATTTCCTTCAGCGCATACATTTCGTCGACCGCGGCCAGATCGCCGGCGATCGCGCCGATCCGCTTGCCGTCGCTGCGGCTGGCCTTGGCGGCAATGGCGGCGAAGGCTTCCTGCCAGGTCGCCGGCCGGAGCTGGCCGTTCTCGCGCACATAGGGCCGGTCGAGGCGCTGCGTACGCAGGCCGTCGACGATGTGGCGGGTCTTGTCGGAGATCCACTCCTCGTTCACCGCCTCGTTGATGCGCGGCAGGATGCGCATCACCTCGCGGCCGCGGGTGTCGACGCGGATCGCAGATCCCACGCCGTCCATGACGTCGACCGACTGGGTCTTGCCGAGCTCCCAGGGCCGCGCCGCGAAGGCGTAAGGCTTCGAGGTCAGAGCGCCGACCGGGCAGATGTCGACCAGGTTGCCTTGCAGCTCCGAGCTCAGCGCCTGCTCCAGATAGGTGGTGATCTCCATGTCCTCGCCGCGGCCGGTCGCGCCCATTTCCGGCGCGCCGCAGACTTCGGCGGAGAAGCGGACGCAGCGCGTGCACTGGATGCAGCGGTTCATCGAGGTCTTGACCAGCGCGCCGAGATACTTGTCCTCGACCGCGCGCTTGTTCTCGGCGAAACGGCTGGTGTCGACGCCGTAGCCCATCGCCTGGTCCTGCAGGTCGCACTCGCCGCCCTGGTCGCAGATCGGGCAGTCGAGCGGATGGTTGATCAGCAGGAACTCCATCACGCCTTCCCGCGCCTTCTTCACCATCGGCGAGCGGGTCGAGATCTCCGGCGGCTCGCCCTTCGGGCCCGGACGGCAGTCGCGCACGGCCCAGGCGCAGCTCGCGACCGGCTTCGGGCCGCCCTTCACCTCGACCAGGCACATCCGGCAATTGCCGGCGATCGACAGCCGCTCGTGATAGCAGAAGCGCGGAATCTCTGCGCCGGCCGCCTCGCATGCCTGCAGCAGCGTGTACTCCGGCGGCACATCGATCTCTTTGCCATCGACGATGATCTTGCTCATGTCTGTCTCAAGTCTTTCCGAGCTTGCAGTCGGGCGGTGCGACGCTCGCGGTTTTCAATGAGGTCTTCACCCATTGCTGGGTGTCGGCGCCGTAGGTCGCGAGATAGGCAGGCTGCGCCTGGTTCTTCTCGCAGAGGAACGGCAGATGCGGTTTCAGGTCGTAGTCACACGATGCCTGCCATTCGCGCTTATCCGCGAAGGCGGCAAAGGTCTCCTCGCAGGCATAGAGGAAATACGAGACAAAACTCTCATATTGGGACCGCTCTTCGCGACCGGCGGCCTTGATGGTCTCGTAGTCCGGCTGAGCGAATTTCGGATTCTGGAATGCGAGATCGGTGTAGCCGAGAAACGCCGAACGCGCGCTGGAAGCACGGTTCGAGGTACGGATTTCGTTGATCTGCAGCAGGATTGCAACAAAGCCGAGCAGCGCCACGGTCGCCTGCGCCATCTGCGCAAGCGTCCCGTACTTCTGCCACCATGCGGCCTGTTGCGTCATCACCAACATTACTCCGCGGCTACCATGTGCATGGGATCGCGAATGCCCTGGTCGTCGAGATCGGCCTTGTGCGAATATTGGTCGATGCGCTCTTCGATCTCGTGACGGAAATGCGCGATCAGGCCCTGGATCGGCCATGCCGCGGCGTCGCCGAGCGCGCAGATGGTGTGACCCTCGACCTGCTTGGTAACCTCGAGCAGCATGTCGATCTCGCGCTTGTGGGCACGGCCGTCGGCCATCCGGGTCAGGACGCGCCACATCCACCCCGTGCCCTCGCGGCACGGCGTGCACTGGCCGCAGCTCTCATGCTTGTAGAAATAGGAGATGCGCGCGATCGCCCGGATCAGGTCGGTCGACTTGTCCATCACGATCACCGCCGCGGTGCCGAGGCCCGAGCGCAGCTTGCTCAGGCTGTCGAAATCCATCGGCGTGTCGATGATCTGCTCGGCCGGCACCATGCGCACCGACGAACCGCCGGGGATCACGGCCTTCAGATTGCCCCAGCCGCCGCGGATGCCGCCGCAATGCTTCTCGATCAGCTCGCGGAACGGAATCCCCATCGCCTCTTCGACGTTGCAGGGCCGCTCGACGTGGCCGGAGATGCAGAACAGCTTGGTGCCGACATTGTTCGGCCGGCCGATGCCGGCGAACCAGGCGGCGCCGCGGCGCAGGATGTCCGGTGCGACCGCGATCGACTCGACGTTGTTGACGGTGGTCGGGCAGCCATAGAGGCCGACATTGGCCGGGAACGGCGGCTTCAGCCGCGGCTGCCCCTTCTTGCCCTCAAGGCTCTCGAGCAGCGCGGTCTCCTCGCCGCAGATATAGGCGCCGGCGCCATGCGCGACAAAGATGTCGAACGGCCAGCCGTTGATATTGTCCTTGCCGACCAGCTTGGCCTCATAGGCCTGGTCGATCGCCGCCTGCAGCCGCTCGCGTTCGCGGATGAACTCGCCGCGGATATAGACGTAGCAGGCATGCGCGCCCATCGCGAAGCTCGCGAGCAGGCAGCCCTCGACCAAAAGATGCGGATCGTGCCGCATGATCTCGCGGTCCTTGCAGGTGCCGGGCTCCGACTCGTCGGCGTTGACGACGAGATAGCTCGGACGGCCGTCCTTGGATTCCTTCGGCATGAAGGACCACTTCATGCCGGTCGGGAAGCCGGCGCCGCCGCGGCCGCGCAGACCCGACGCCTTCATCTCGTTGATGATCCAGTCGCGACCCTTGTCGATGATCCCCTTGGTGCCATCCCAGGCGCCTCTGCGGCGCGCGCCCTCGAGGCCCCAATCATGCAGGCCGTAGAGGTTCTTGAAGATGCGGTCCTTGTCGTCGAGCATGCTCAAAACTTTCCGAACATCACCGATTGGCTTGCGAATAAGCGAGCCCGGCAGCGCAGCCGCCGAACACGATGGCCCACAACAGGCTGGATTCCAGCGTGGCGCTCAGGCCGTAGCGTTGCAGCAGGAACATGAAGCCCGCCGCGACAACGGTATGCAGGGCGATCGTGCGCCAGGCCTTCATCGCAGCGCCCCTTCCCGTCTCATCTGCTAGCACCTGAAAGCTCCGCATCAGGTGGTTTCCTTCAGCGTCGTCGGCCCGCCCGCGGGCGCCGAGAACTGACGGTCGACCTGCGGGCCCGGCTTCGGCGGATTGCCGGCGGCAAAGCCGTCGAGCACCTTGCCGAAGCTTTCCTTGGTCAGGTCCTCATAGGTGTCCTTCCAGATCAGCACCATCGGCGCGTTCACGCAGGCCCCTAAGCACTCGACTTCTTCCCAGGAGAAGTTGCCGTCCTTCGACAGCTGGAAGGGATCGTGATGGATGCGGTGCTGGCAGACCTCGATCAGGTCGGCGGCGCCGCGCAGCCGGCACGGCGTGGTGCCGCACACCTGCACATGCGCCTTCTTGCCGACCGGCGAGAGCTGGAACATGGTGTAGAACGTCGCGATCTCAAGCATGCGGATATGCGGCATCTCGAGCAGGTCGGCGACAGCGCGGATCGCGGCTTCCGAGACCCAGCCGTCATGCTGCTCCTGCACGCGCCACAGGATCGCGATCGCGGCCGAAGCCTGCCGTCCCGGCGGATATTTCTCGATCTGCTTCTTGGCCCAGGCAAGATTCTCGTCCGTGAACGTGAAGCTCGCGGGCTGCAATTCCTTCGGGGCAAGGCGGCGGACAGACATCGATCAAACTCTCATTGCGCGCGGTTCGGATGCGGACATCGTCACCGGTCGACTTCGCCGAACACGATGTCCAGCGAGCCCAGGATGGCGGAAACGTCGGCCAGCAGATGGCCCCTGCAGATGTGATCCATCGCCTGCAGATGGGCGAAGCCCGGCGCGCGGATCTTGCACTTGTAGGGCTTGTTGGAGCCGTCGGCGACGAGGTAGACGCCGAACTCGCCCTTCGGCGCCTCGACCGCGGCATAGATTTCGCCGGCCGGCACGTGCACGCCTTCGGTGTAGAGCTTGAAGTGATGGATCAGCGCTTCCATCGAGCGCTTCATCTCACCGCGGCGCGGCGGCGCGATCTTGTTGTCCTCGACCACGACCGGGCCCTGCCCGTCGGGTGCCTTGAGCTTCTGGATGCACTGCTTCATGATGCGCACCGACTGGCGCATCTCTTCCATGCGGATCAGATAGCGGTCGTAGCAGTCGCCGTTCTTTCCGATCGGAATGTCGAAATCCATCTCGGCGTAGCACTCGTAGGGCTGCGACTTGCGCAGGTCCCAGGCCGCGCCCGAGCCGCGCACCATCACGCCGGAGAAGCCCCACTCCCAGGCTTCCTTGAGCGGCACCACGCCGATATCGACGTTGCGCTGCTTGAAGATGCGGTTGCCGGTGAGCAGCCGATCGAGGTCGTCGACGACCTTGAGGAACGGATCGCACCACGCCTCGATGTCGTCGATCAGCTTCGGCGGCAGGTCCTGATGCACGCCGCCGACGCGGAAGAACGCCGCGTGCATGCGCGAGCCCGAGGCGCGCTCATAGAACACCATCAGCTTCTCGCGCTCTTCGAAGCCCCATAGCGGCGGGGTCAGCGCGCCGACGTCCATCGCCTGGGTGGTGACGTTGAGCAGATGCGACAGGATGCGGCCGATCTCGCAATAGAGCACGCGGATCAACTGGCCGCGGCGCGGCACCGTAATGCCGAGCAGCTTTTCCGCCGCGAGGCAGAACGCATGCTCCTGGTTCATCGGCGCGACATAGTCGAGCCGGTCGAAATAGGGAATCGCCTGCAGATAGGTCTTGTGCTCGATCAGCTTCTCGGTGCCGCGGTGAAGCAGGCCGATATGCGGATCGACGCGTTCGACGACTTCGCCGTCAAGCTCCAACACAAGACGAAGCACGCCGTGCGCCGCCGGATGCTGCGGCCCAAAGTTGATGGTGAAGTTACGAAGGTTTTGCGGTTGTTCATTCATGGCTTCGGCTCCGCCTTGACCTTCTCATCGCCGGGCAGCGGATAGTCCGCGCCTTCCCAGGGCGAAAGGAAATCGAACTTGCGGAATTCCTGGTTGAGCCGGACCGGCTCATACAGCACCCGCTTCTCCTGGTCGTCGTAGCGGACCTCGACGAAGCCGGTGAGCGGGAAATCCTTGCGCAGCGGATGGCCGTCGAAGCCGTAGTCCGTCAGCAGGCGGCGCATGTCGGGATGGCCGGTGAAGATCACGCCATAGAGGTCGTAGGTCTCGCGCTCGAACCAGTCGGCGCCCGGGAAGACGCCGATGATCGACGGCACCTGCGTGGTCTCGTCGGCCTGCCCGCGCAAACGGACGCGCGCGTTCAGCGTCGGCGACAGCAGATGGTAGACGACGTCGAAGCGCTTCTCGCGGCTCGGATAGTCGACCGCGGTCACGTCGGTGACGTTGACGAAACGGCAGCCGGGATCGTCACGCAGAAACCTGGCGACCTCCACGATTCTGCCAATCTCGACGTCGATAGTGAGCTGATTGAACGCGACCGAGTGCGCCGTGGCCGCGCCCGGAAGCGCGCTCACGATCGTCTGCCCAAGGGCGTCGAGCTTGCCGTCGTCCATACCTGAAACCTTAGCGTTCAATAGTGCCGATACGGCGGATCTTCTTCTGCAGCAGCAGCACACCGTAGAGCAGCGCTTCCGCCGTGGGCGGGCAGCCGGGCACGTAGATGTCGATCGGCACGATGCGATCGCAGCCACGCACCACCGAATAGGAGTAGTGATAGTAGCCGCCGCCATTGGCGCAGGAGCCCATCGAGATCACGTAGCGCGGCTCCGGCATCTGGTCGTAGACCTTGCGCAGCGCGGGCGCCATCTTGTTGGTCAGGGTGCCCGCAACGATCATCACGTCGGACTGCCGCGGCGAGGCGCGCGGTGCGAAGCCGAAGCGTTCGACGTCATAGCGCGGCATCGAGACCTGCATCATCTCGACCGCACAGCAGGCGAGACCGAAGGTCATCCACATCAGGGAGCCGGTGCGCGCCCAGGTGATGAGGTCATCGGCTGCAGCGACGAAGAAGCCCTTGTCGGACAGCTCGTGATTGACCTCGAGGAAAAACGGATCATTGGCGCCGACCGGCTTACCGGTCGACGGATCAAGGATACCCCTCGGAGCCATGGCGATCTCAGATTTGGCAATCGCCGGCTGGGAGGTTGCGGCGGTGGGGCTCAATCCCATTCGAGCGCGCCTTTCTTCCATTCATACGCAAATCCGACCGTCAGCACGGCCAGGAACACCATCATCGACCAGAACCCGGTGGCGCCGAGCTTTCCGAACGCCACGGCCCAGGGGAACAGGAACGCCACTTCGAGGTCGAAGATGATGAAGAGGATCGCCACCAGATAGAACCGGACGTCGAACTTCATGCGGGCGTCGTCAAAAGCGTTGAATCCGCATTCATAGGCGGACAGCTTTTCCGGGTCCGGCGATTGGAACGCGACCAGGAACGGCGCGATCAGGAGTGCCAGACCGATCAGGCTCGCGACTCCGATAAAGACCACAAGTGGGAGATAATTCTGCAGGATGCCGGTCATCGGCGAGGCCTTCTTGCTGCGGTTTCGGACATGCCGCAGATTCGTTGATTGGAATTGTTCTTGAGGCTTTAGCGCAGCGCAACAGGGGGCGCAAGACAAGCTATTTTGACGCTTTTACCGTCCTTCCCGCGGGCTCTTGGCCTCATCAGGCGGATGCGCTTGCCTCCATGGGCAACGCCGCGGCGGCCATCCGGTGCCCTGCGCTCTCCCCATATCAGCCCAGCCCCCGCTCGGCAGCGAGCATCTCGGCGGCGGTCAGGGTGAGCCGATCGATGTGTCCGAGCAGCAGCTCAAGATCCCCCGGCGCAAGCTGTTCCAGCAGGTGCCGGTTTCGCTCCTGCGCGCCGGCCACGATGGCATCATGGGCTGCCAGGCCGGCCTTGGTGAGAGAGACCAGGGTCTCCCGGTTGTCGCGCGGATTGGCCGCCTTCGCCACCAGCTTGCGCGCCACGAGCTCGGCGAGCGCCCGGCTGATCTGCCCCTTGTCCATGCCGACGGCCTGGGCAAGCCGCACCACACTCATCGGCGGCCGCCGACCGAGCGAGGCGACCAGACCGAACTCGACCGAGGACAGGCCGGTCAGGCGCTTGTAGCGCAGCATCGCGCCGCGCCTGAGCAGGTTCGCCAGCACCATCAGCCGCGACGACATCATCGCGGTGATCGGCGCCAGTTCGGAATCGACAACGGCCTCCGGCGGCAAGGCCCTCTCAGTCCTGAGCTTCTCGGTCATCACCAACCTCTGCCAACAAAGCCGCGCGCTGCCAAGCTCAACGATATCGTTGACATTGTCATCTATCTATCGTTGACTTGGTCAACGATAGATCAGCCGCCGGCCCCCGACCAGCGGCGGGGAGGACAACATGACGATCACCCACCGGGACCGCGATCTCGGCACGGCCTATGCGATGAAGCCGTCGAGCACCCGGACCGAGCTCACCTCGGTCGGCCGCGGCACGCCGATGGGCGAGCTGTTGCGCCGGTATTGGCACCCGGTCGGCCTCACCGGTGACGCCTCCGATATCCCCAGAAAAGTCCGCGCACTTGGCGAAGACCTGATCCTGTTCCGCGACCGGCATGGCCGGGCCGGCCTGCTACATGCGCGCTGCTGCCACCGCGGCACCACGCTCTATTACGGCAAGGTCGAGGAAGACGGTATCCGCTGCTGCTATCACGGCTGGAAATTCGACACCGAGGGCCGCTGCCTCGAACAACCCTGCGAGCCCGACGGCGGCCTGTTCAAGGACAAGGTGCGCCAGCCCTGGTATCCGGTGCAGGAACGCTACGGCCTGATCTTCGCCTATATGGGGCCGGCCGAGAAAAGGCCGGTGCTGCCGCGCTACGAGTGCCTGGAAAACATGGACGACGGCGAGTTCGTCGAGGCCGACGATTCCTCGATCGGCGGCGGCGGCCCTGCCGTGATCCCCTGCAACTGGCTGCAGCATTTCGAGAACGTCGCCGACCCCTACCATGTGCCGGTGCTGCACGGCTCGTTCTCAGGGCCGCAGTTCACCAACATGATGGCCTCGATGCCCGACGTGAAGTTCGAGATGTCGCCGCGCGGCATCACGGTGCGTTCGATCCGCAGGCAGGACGACGGCAAGGTGTTCTATCGCGTCACCGAGGCCGCCCTCCCCACACTCCGCGTCGTGCCCAATCCGCGCGTCGCGCAGTTCGCGCGCGTCGAATCGATCGGCTGGACCTTGCCGATCGACGACACCTCGTTCCGCATCTACGTCGCCGGCCGGGTCAAGAACGCGGGCGATATCGGGCGGATGCGCTCGAAGTTCAACGGCAAGTTCTGGTGGGACATGACCGAGGCCGAGCACCAGCAATTTCCCGGCGACTACGAGGCCCAGGTCGGCCAGGGAGCGGTGACGATCCATTCCGAAGAGCATTTTGGCCAGAGCGACCGCGGCATCCTGATGATCCGCCGGATGCTCGCTGACCAGCTCGAGGCCATGGCCACCGGCCGCGACCCGATCGGGGTGTCGTTCGACGCCGACACGAGGCCGGTCGAATTCGAGGCAGGGAATTACATCCGCGAGGCGTAAGGCCCGCGCGCAAGCAACAACAACAAAGAAGATCGGGGGAGGAAGTGATGGTCGATGTCGCACCGCAGGCGGCCGCGCCAACGCAAGCTGCGGCCGCGCCTCGGCGCGCCGCTACTACGTCCTCGCCTTGCTCACGATCATCTACGCCCTCAACTTCCTCGACCGCACCATCTTCAACGTGCTGATCGAACCGATCAAGAAGGAGTTCACGCTCAGCGACACCACGATGGGCCTGCTCGCCGGGTTCGGTTTCGTGCTGTTCTATTCGCTGCTCGGCATTCCGATCGCGCGGATGGCCGATCGCCTCAACCGCCGCAACATCGTCGCGGTCGCCTTCGCGTTCTGGAGCGCGATGACCTATCTCTGCGGCCTCGCCTCCAGCGTCACGACGCTGGCATTGGCCCGGGTCGGCGTCGGCATCGGGGAGTCGGCGGGCACGCCGGCCTCGCAATCGATGATCGCCGATCTCTTCGACAAGAACGAACGACCGCGCGCGCTCGGCATCTACGCGATCGGCACCTATCTCGGCGTCTTCCTCGGATATTTCATCGGCGGCTATGTCAACCAGCACTATGGCTGGCGGATGGCGTTCTTCACCGCCGGCCTGCCCGGCATCGCGCTCGCCGCCGTCTTGTGGCTGACGATCGCCGAGCCGAAGCGCGGCGCGATGGCCGAGACCTTCAAGGCCGAGCCGCTGGGGCCGACGCTGCGTTTCCTGGTATCGCAGCCGAGCTTCGTCTTCGTGCTAATCGGCTCTTGTCTGACGACCTACACCAACTACGCCACCGCGGTGTGGATCCCGCCGTTCCTGGCGCGGATCCATCACCTCACCAGCGCCGAGATCGGCACCTATGCCGGCACCTTCAAGGGTCTCGCCGGCATGGCGGGCACGCTGATCGGTGGCCTCGTGGTGGCGCAGATCGGCCGTCGCGACGACCGCTGGAAGCTGTGGGCGCCCGCGATCATGTCCGGTCTCGCCGGCCCGGTGTTCGCGCTGTGCATGCTGACGCAAAGCTTCACGCTGATGGTCGCGACGCTGGCGCTGACCTCGTTCATGGTCGGCTTTCACCTCGGCCCGATCTTCGCGATTGCGCAGACGGTGGCAAAACCCAGCATGCGCGCGCTGGCCTCGGCGATCGTGCTGCTGACCGCGACCTGCTTCGGCCAGGGCGTCGGCCCCCTCGCCGTCGGCATGATCAATGACGCGCTGAAAGGCACCTACGGCGTCGATGCGGTTCGCTACTCGCTGCTGTCGGCCGCGCTCACGACGACGCTCGGTGCCCTGCTGTTCGTGTTGGCGGCACGCGCGATCCGCGCCGACATCGCGCGCGCGAGCTAGCACCCGTCTCAGCCGAGCCGGCGCGTGATGTCAGGCTGCGCTCACGTCAGCTTTCCCGTATATTTCTCCAACGCCGCCCAGGCGTCCGCGCCGTAGGTCTTCTGCCACTGCGTGTAGAAGCCGGCCTTCACCAACGCGGCCCTGAACTGCACCGGATCGGGCTTGTTGAAGGTCATGCCCTTCTCGGTCAGCTCGGCCTGCAGCGAGCGATCCATCTCGACCAGATCGGTGCGCTCCTTCACCGCCGCGGCGTCGAACGCGGCATTGATAAGCTCGAGCAGATCGGGCGGCACGCCGGCCATCGCGCGGCGGTTGCCGAGAATCCAGTAACCGCTCCAGCAATGGTTCGAGAGCGCGCAGAATTTCTGCACCTCGTAGAGCTTGCCGGTCGAGACCTGCGCCAGCGGATTCTCCTGCCCCTCGACAATGTGGGTCTGCAGCGCCGAATAGAGTTCGCTGTAGGAGATGCTCGACGGCAGCGCGCCAAGCCCTGAGAACAGCGACGTCAGCAATGCCGTCACCGGCACGCGGATCTTGAAACCCTTGAGATCGTCGACGCTGTTGAGCTGCCGGCTCGATGACGAGGTGATCTGACGGAAGCCGTTGTCCCAGACCTTCTTCAGCGGCACGACGCCGGTCTTCGTGATCGCCTCGCGCACGAGGTCGCCGACGCCGCCGTCCATCGCCGCCCAGACCTGGTCGTAGGACTGAAAGGCGAAACCGATGCTGGGCAGCCCCGATAGCGGCACCAGCGTCGACAGCGTCATGCTGGGCGCGGCCAGCAGCTCGATCCCGCCGGCGCGGACCTGCGACAGCATCTCCGGATCGCCTCCGAGCTGGCTGTTGGCGAACACCGTGATGTTGACCCGGCCGGACGACTGCGCGCCGACCGCCTTGGCGGCCTCAGTCAGGCGGATTGTTAGCGGATGGGTTTCCGGAGTGTTGACGCCGAGCTTGAAGTCGAACTCGGCCGCCGCAACGGCGCGCTTACCAAACATCGTGGCGGCGAGTGCCGCGGAGCCGGTTCCAAGGACCCGGCGCCGGGTTAGTCTCATTGTTTTCATTATTGTTTTTCTCCCAAGCGCATTTCCGCGCCTGGGGCAGTTTTAGCCGGCCGGCAGTGTGACGCAAGGCACGGTGAAACCAATCCGCCCCTGGCACGAAACCATTTCCCGGAACTCACGAAACGATCCGGAAACAGATGGGCCTTACCAGTACCTGCCATAGACGGCGCACAGACGCCCGGAGGCGACCATGAACCACTCGATCCATTCAGCTGACCGCGCGACCCATCTCAAGATTGTGGTGGTTGCCCTTGTTGCGGGGATCGGGATCGCGGCGCTTGGCATTTCGGCCCGGAACAACGCGGATTTCACCCAGACTGCCCAGTCCACGCAGGTCATCAAGGCTGGCAAGCCGGTGGCGATCACCTCGTCGGGCACCTCCACGGTCCGCTAAGACGCTTTCAAGCCTCGGCAGACACAACGGCCGCCCCTGGGCGGCCTTTCTTGTTGGTCCTGATCGTCTCAAGCTCGGACCAGGACGGTGTGGCCTTTGCGAGCAGGTTCGGCTACGGCGATTGTGGACCACCGAGACCGGAGTGCGCGCGATCGACGTGTGCAAGGTCGCAACCCGGCTGAGCGCCTCGAATGACTGAACCTCGCCTCGCCGGCGACAACATTGCGAAGCCGCAGCATGCTTCCCGCACCGACGGGTCGCCCCCTTTGCTCGGCCTCCCGGCATCGCTGCCGCTGGTGCTCGACCTCGACGGCACGCTGATCACGGGCGACCTGCTCTATCTGAGCTTCGTCTCGATCCTGCGCCGCAATCCGCTGATCGTCGTGTCATGCGCCGCCTGGCTGACGCGCGGCCGCGCGGCGCTGAAGCGCCGGCTCGCACAGCGCCAGCGCATCGACTGGAGCCGGATCGAACTGCACCAGGACGTCGTCGCATTGGCCGAGCGCGAGAACGCGGCCGGCCGCCGCATCGTGCTGGCAACCGCGGCCGACGCGCTGCTCGCTCAGAAGCTGGCGTCGCGTCTGCCTTGGATCGACCAGGTGCTTGCCTCCGACGGCGAACATAATCTCAAGGGCGCCAACAAGGCCGACCTGTTGCAAAGGACATTTCCCGGGGGCTTCATCTACGCCGGCGACAGCGCCTCCGACCTCGCGGTCTGGGCCCACGCCGCCGGCATCATCACCGTCAATGCCCGCGATGCCGTGCGCGCCGCCGCGGCCGGGCTCGGCAGGCCGACGCTGCATTTGCAGGGCCGCGCGGCCGCAGCGAAATCTTAACCGCGCCCTAACGCGGTTGTTCGATTGCAATCCGCTCCGCGACCCCAGTCTTAAAAGTTGTTCGGTTAAGGTCGGCGTCAACAAAGGCGCAGGCCACAATGAATTTGCAGCAGCAAGTAATTTCAACCGGCTTCAAGATCATCTGCACGGATTGCGGCAGCCTGGCGATCAAGGTCGCCGATCCGGCGCATGCATCCGGCGACACCATCATCGAATGCCGCCGCTGCAACGCGGTGCGCGGCACGGTGGCGGACCTGCACAATTTGGCGCGGCGCGGCCGCGACCTGTTCGAATTCTAACCGCGGCCCCGCCAATGCTGTCAGACCCGAAGGCGACCACGCAGAGCGACGTTCCCTTGGACACGGTCTGGTCGATCCTCGAGGCCGCCAACGAATTGGGCGACACCCACACGGTTGACGCCTGCCGCCGCATCATCGACGCCAATTTGCGCGGCGATGCACCGGGACAATCCGACCTCAACGCGGTCGCCGCATTCTTTGCCTGATCAAGGCAGGGCGTTGCCGTTGTGTGAATTCGTAGGGCATCGCGGAGACGAATGGCCAGGCAGAAACATAACAACACAGACCGGGATATTGCTTAACTTGCTTCGTCCAGGGCCGACCGGCTAGCTGCCTGGCAGCTTTCGGATGCGGACGGACCGATGACATTGACGCGCGGTGACCTGGTTGTCGGGGTCACGATCCCCGGGTTCTTCGTCCTCAGCGTCGCCTCGATGATCGCCTGTGGGCACGCATTCCCGGCGATGCATGTCTGGCGATCCGGCATCACCGCGCAGGCCGTCCTCGGCATCACCATCATGGTCGCGTTCGTCCCGGCGTTCGTCGCGGCACGATTCAGCTTCGGTTATCTGGTCGGCTTCTCGCTGCTGTCAGCCGTGTTCGGCTTCGTCTGGCTCAGCTTCTTCAGCGCCTTCGACTATCCGCACGCCATCGCCCGCTGGGCCATGATCGCCGCGCTGGCCGCCGCGATGATCCCTCTGATGTTACAGAATATCCCGGTTTGGCGGCCCGATTTGTCCGAGGCGGCCGTCAAGCGCATCGCGATTCTGCTGCTGGCGTCGTGCTTCGCCGTGCTGGTGGCCGACATCTCCTACGGGGCCAATCTTGGCAATCCCTATGGCGCAGCCCGCACCGCCGTCGTGCGCCCGGCGCTGTTGAACTATCTCACCGGAATCATGACCGGCGCGGTCCTGCCCTATTTGTTCGCGCATTTCGCATCGCGCAGCCGATGGATGCCGGCAGCCGGGGTGCTGCTGCTTGCGCTTTGCTTCTATCCCGTCGTCAACAACAAGACCGTCCTGTTGCTGCCGATCTGGCTGCCGTTTCTGTTCTGGCTGTACGGCCGGTTCGACCCGCGGCTGGCCACGGTGCTCGCATTTCTGATCCCGATGATCGTCGGCCTTTCGGCTTTCGTCATTCTCGCCGTCGACAAGACCTACGTCGTGTTCAGCACCATCAATCTGCGATTCGTCGCGATCCCGTCACTCGCGCTCGATCAATACGCCGACTTCTTTGCGCACCGCGAGCTCACCCGGTTCTGCCAGATCACCGTCCTGCGATACATGGCCGCCTGCCCGTACGGCGAGCTCGGCCCGACCCTCGGAGCGATTTATCAGGACGGCAATTTCAACGCGTCCTTCCTCGCCACCGAGGGCATCGCATCGGTCGGTCTTGCGCTCGCTCCGGTGTCGGCTTTCGTCTGCGGCCTGATCCTGTCGGTGGGATCGATGGTCTCAAAGCACCTGTCGCCGCGCTTCATCGCGGTTTCGTCCGGCATCGCAGTTCAGGCGATCATGAACGTGCCGCTCACGACAGGCCTGCTGTCGAACGGGATAGCACTGCTGTTCCTGCTGTGGTGGCTGACGCCCGAACAGCGCGTGGCATTATCGGTCAGGCTCGAGCAGGCCGCTCAACCCGTCAGCGTTGTCGGCCTCGCGGCGTCCTGAGCTGTCGCGGCAGTTCGCCAGGTGCAGTGAACAGGAGGGTAGGCAACTCGTTATGGCACCGGTCCAGAGGGACCAATGGTTTCGGGCCAAACACGCTGCTAAGTCATTGAAATAAATGGCGCGAGAGACGGGACTCGAACCCGCGGCCTCCGCCGTGACAGGGCGGCGCTCTAACCAACTGAGCTACTCCCGCGGATGCCGATCGTCGGATTGATCCGCGCAGGACCGAGGGCATAAAGGCCCGCATCCGGTTAGTCAAGGACGTTGCGGATCCCTGCACAGCATCGGCATTTTCGCGGCGCGTACGCGGGTTGTCGCCTGTTTTCAGGGGAAACGGCGTAGTCAGCGAAGCCCCGAATCAAATAAGGCCTGATACGTCTGGGTTTCCTGTGGCCGGCCCGGCGCTGCCCGTTCCCGGAACCGGCGGTTTTCAGGACTTTTCCGGACGCATTTTCCCGACGCGAACGGCGCGCCATTCGCGTGAAAAGCAGCAATCCAGCCATTCAGCAACGAGGAGGGCCAGACATGGCGAAGAAAGCAGCGACACCGGCGACGATCACGCTGAAGCATTTGGCGGCGGCCATCGCCGAGGAGCAGGAGCTGTCCAAGAAGCAGGCCGAGGCGATTCTGACCGACATGGTCACCAGGATCACCAAGCACCTCAAGAAGGGCGAGCGCATCAGGATCGTCGGCCTCGGCATCCTCCAGGTCCGCAAGCGCGCCGCCCGCATGGGCCGCAACCCGGCGACCGGCGAACAGATCCACATCAAGGCCAGCAAGAAGGTCGCCTTCCGCGCCGCCAAGGAGCTGAAGGAAGCCGTCTAGCGCCTACTCTCTCCGTTAAGGCAAAGCGCCATTCCGGCTCGTGACGCGGCCCCGGGTGGCGCTTTTCTGTTATAGGATTGTCCTTCGAAACTCGCCTTGACGCGGTTTGCTCGCGCGAACCAACTTCGCCAAAGCGCATTGTTCCTTTCTCCAGTTTTTTGCGCGGTTTTCATGCTGGCACCGGCTCTCGACTTCAAGCACACCGTCACCGAGCGCTTCCTGCGCTATGTCGTGATCGACACCCAGTCCGATCCGGATTCACCCACCACGCCTTCCACCGAGAAGCAGAAGAATCTCGGGCGCCTGCTGGTCGCCGAGCTGCAGGCGATGGGGATATCCGACGCGCATCTTGACCCGCACGGATACGTCTACGCGACGATCCCGGCCAACACCGACAAGACAGTGCCGGTGATCTGCTTCTGCTCGCACATGGACACCTCTCCCGACTGCACCGGCAAGAACGTCAAGCCGCAGGTCGTGAAGAACTACCGCGGCGGCGATATCGTGCTGCCCGCCGATGCCTCGCAGGTGATCCGCGCCGCCGAGCACGAAGCGCTGGCCGACCAGATCGGCAACGACATCATCACCACCGACGGCACGACCCTGCTCGGCGCCGACAACAAGGCGGGCCTTGCCGAGATCATGGATGCCGCGCATTTCCTGATCACCAATCCGCAGGTGAAGCACGGCACCGTCAAGATCCTGTTCACGCCGGACGAGGAGATCGGCCGCGGCGTCGACAAGGTCGACATCAAGAAGCTTGGCGCCGATTTCGGCTACACCATGGATGGCGAGACCGCTGGCCATATCGAGGACGAGACCTTCTCGGCCGACGGCGCCAGCATCATCATCGAAGGCGTCGCGACCCATCCGGGATTCGCCAAGGGCAAGATGGAGCACGCGATCAAGATCGCCGCCGCGATCGTCGATCGCCTGCCGAAGGACTCCTGCTCGCCCGAGACCACCGAGGGCAAGGAAGGCTTCCTGCATCCGGTCGCGATCTCCGGCGCGCTGGAGAACGCGCGGATCGACTTCATCGTGCGCGATTTCACCGAGGCCGGCCTGAAGCAGAAGGAATCGCTGCTGGAAGACATCGTGAAGGACGTCATGAAGGGCTATCCGCGCTCGACCTACCGCATGGAGGTCAAGCAGCAGTACCGCAACATGAAGGATGTGATCGATCGCCACCCGCAGATCGTGGCCTATGCGATCGAGGCGATCGAGCGCGCCGGTCTCACGCCGGTGAAGACCTCGATCCGCGGCGGCACTGACGGCTCGCGGCTGTCCTTCATGGGACTGCCCTGCCCGAACATCTTCGCCGGCGAGCACGCGTTCCATTCGCGGCTCGAATGGGTCAGCCGGCAGGACATGGAGAAAGCCGTGCAGACCATCGTGCACCTGGCGATGATCTGGGAAGAGCGGGCGTAGGAGTCGCAGCTCCTTTTTCTTCCGTCATTGCGAGGAGCTCGGCGACAAAATTGCGAAGCAATTTTGCACTGAAGCGACGAAGCAATCCATGTTGGCACATATGCGGCGCGATGGATTGCTTGCTCGCGCGCACAATGACGGAGTGCTTGGTCCCGAGAGTTCTATGCCCGCGCGGTCACGATCCAGATCGCGCCGGGCAGCAGCACCGCATCGCCCTTCAAGAAAGGCGCCAGCGCCTCGCGCATCGAGGCGATCGCCGCAGCGCGCACCTCATCAGGGTGCCCTTCCAGCGCGCGGCTGGCCGGCCCGATCTCGAGCGCGCCCTGTATCGCGGCATCGATGCCGCGCCCGGTCGCGACATCAAGCTCAACCCGGCACGGCTCCATGGCAATGCCGGAGAAGCCGGCTTCGCCCAGGATCCGCTTCACCCGGGCCTCGGAGGCGAACGCGAACGGGCCGGGATCCTCGGGCCCTAGCGGCGGCAGTTTCGGCACGTGCTTGTAGACGGCAGCAAGCGGCGTCATGAAGAACGGATTTTCGCGCGGCTCCTGCCAGCAGACGAAGGCGAGACGGCCGGTCGGCTTCATCGCCTTGCGCAGATTGGCGAACGACGTCACGGGATCGGCAAAGAACATCACGCCAAAGCGCGAGGCCAACAGATCGAAGCTCTCGCTGACAAACGGATAGATGGTCGCGTCGGCCAGCGCGAACTCGACCGGCAAACCCTGCGGCGCGCTCTGCCGCGCCCGCGTCAGCATCGGCTCCGAGACATCGACGCCGAGCACGTGACCTGTGGGCGCGACCTTGGCCGCCAGCGCGAAGCTCGAGGCGCCGCTGCCACAGCCGACATCGACGACGCGTTCGCCGGCTTTCGGCGCGGCACGATCGATCAGGAGGTCGAGCACCGGCTGCAGCACGATATCCTGCGCGGCCTGCCGTGTGGCCCAGCGCTGACCGCCCGGCCCGTTCCAATAAGCAATCTGGTCGGCGTTCTGCGGATGGCCAGCGTTCATGCGATCCAAACCTCGTTAGGAAGCTTCTGTCGTCTCATGCTTGGGCATGATCCTTTTCGGAATACCGCTTCGCACTTTTCCGGATCATGCCCTAGCAAGTCTCGCGCGTCGCGGCGCGCAGCATCGGCATCAGCTCATAAGTGAATCCGGCATCGGCCTTGGTGACGGGATCGTTGGCGACGATCTCCTGCGGATCGGCATCGTCAGGCAATTGCAGCACGCCGAGTCCCCAGACCCCGGCGGGATCGGCGACCGGTCCGAACACCAGCGCCTTGCCAGCCTGCAGCAGTTCGCCGCAATAGGCGACGTGCGCCTGCATGATGGCGGCTTCCTGCGGCGTCATATCCTGAGGAAAGGTCGGGCGCGGTCCGGTCAATTTGCAGACGTAGTATTTCATCGACCTGATCCGCGCTCGGAGCTCTATTTGGCGGCTGCGCTCGTGGGCTTGGCCGGTTTCGGCTTCGCGGCATTCGCCTTGGGCGCGCCCTGCCCGTCGCTGCGCGCGATGCCCCAGGGATCGGTCGGCTTCTGATCCGGCACACCACTGAGCGCACGCTGATAGGCGCGCTGCTGGCGCGCCTCGTTGGCCGCATCGGCCGGCGACTTCTCGACCTCTTCGCGATAGCGCTGAACGTGATCCGACTGTGCGAATGCGGGTCCGGCAATCATGGTGAGAAGAAAAATCGCGGCGAGTTTGCGCATGCATCAAGTTCCCGGTTAGGCGGACAGAATAGCATCGCTGCAGCGTCGGCATCAAATCTGAGCGCGTGACTTTCGGCACCTTTCGCACCATCGGGGATCGAATGACATTCGGCACGCCAGCGCGGAGCAAGCGCGGTCCCGGCCACCCCATGAGACTAACTACCCCACGGCCGGGATCGCGCCCTCTCCGCGCGTTCACCGAGAGCCGTGCAATGGCCTTACTCCGTAGGGCTCATCAACCAGAGGCCGCTTTGCAGCTCGTGAAACACCGCGCCACCGTCATCCTGCGCGAGCATGTGCAAGCGGAGGCCGAGCTGGTCGGACGAGCCGCGGTTCTCACCGATGGAACCGCAGGGACCGTCGAGGGCGTGTTTCTGGACGAATCTCACGGGTTGCGCATCTCGATCACGGGCCACATCGGGAAGCGGCCGATCGCGACCATTAGGATGCTTCAGCCATAGGGCTGGATCCAAAACGGGGAAGCACGCCCGCACATTCAGGCAGCCGGTCCGCCTGCGCTCTTCGAGCTTCGGTGCGACAGCCTTCGCCCTGCGAACCGAACAAGCGGATGAATTCGTGCTCAAAGGCTGGCTTGCCCAGCCGTAGCCCGTGAGGTGCGAAGGCTGGTAGGCGGCGAGAGATTCGAACTCCCGACCCTCTCGGTGTAAACGAGATGCTCTAACCAGCTGAGCTAGCCGCCCTTACCTGCGCGCCTCTTTAGCCTCGCCTGCCCCCGAGGCGCAAGGCCGCAACACCTCAATCCGTCAGCTCCAGTCCTTGGGGTGCGCTGGCAATTCCTTGAGATCATTGATCCATGGCGCAGCGGAGCGGCACCAGACCTGGCGTCGCGGGGTCAATTGGCCGCGCTGGCGAATGCTGCCCCAGCGGATGCCCCAGTCGTCGGGCCCGCCGTCCTCGCCGCTCGTAAACAGCGGCGAACCGCAATCGCCGCAAAAGTGCTGGAAGCGGATTCGGCCGTTATCGCCCCGCTTGCCGTAGACCTTCGGCGCACCTCCGGTCAGCCGCACCTGTTCGGCGTCGCAGATCACCGTGACGCGGTAGGGCGAGCCGGTCAGCGCCTGGCAGTCCGTGCAATGACAGATCGAGACCCGTTCCGGGTCGATCTCGGCCTGATAGGTGATAGCCCCGCAATGGCATTGCCCGTCGATACGCATGTAGCGCTCTCCAATTCCGTCAAACAAAGCAACCGCCGTGGGCGCGGTTCCATCGTCCAGGGCCTGGCTCTCGGCCCACCTCCCTTGCGGAGCAACGTGGTATCCCATAGGCGCCTTGTTTGGGATACCAAATCGGGATACGAAAGCCGCCTGATGTAGATTCCGCGCCGCCAACGAGCGGCCAAAGGACGGCGCCATGTCGCAGATGCTTCAGATTCATGACCAGCTCCGGGAGATGATCCTGTCGCTCGACCTGGGGCCCGGCGAGCGACTGACCGAGCGCTGGCTGGAGAGCCGGTTCGAGGGGTCGCGCACGCCGATCCGTGCCGCGCTGGTCCGGCTCGAAGGCGAAGAGCTGGTGCGCCGCGACGGCCGCAACTGGATCGTCGCACCGATCGACCTCGGTGAGCTGGAGGCGCTGGCCGAGTTCCGGATTCCGCTGGAGACGACGGCGGTGCGCCTCGCCTGCGCGCGGGCGAGCGCAGCCGATATCGCCGGCGTCGAGGAGATGCTGGATGCCTGCCAGTCCGGCGCACCGCGCGAGGAATGGCATCGGGTCGGCACCGATTTCCATGTCGAGATCGCGCGGCTCTCCGGCAATCCCTTCATCGTCAAGGCGATCGCCGGCGCCATGACGAGGCTGTCGCGGGCGCGCTGGCTGGAAGTGTGGACCGAGCCCTCGCGTGAGCAGGCCTGGCGCGAGCACCGGCGCATCCTCGGCTTCATCAAGGCCAACGATCCGGAGGCCGCCGCGCGCGAGGCCGCCGACCACATCACCGATACCCGTGATCGCCTGCTGCGTTCGCTGAACGAGGATCGCCGCGGCCTGCGAGCGCGCGGCTTCGCCGTGATCGGGCTGCGCTGACATGAACATCGAAGTCGATCGCGAAGCCCTGCTCGACGCGGGCCCCTGGAAACGCAATTTGATCGTCTGCGTGTTCGGCTCCTTCACGACAATCGTGGGGATGACACTGCTGCTGCCGTTCCTGCCGCTCTATGTCGAGCAGCTCGGAGTGACCGATCATGCCGCGATCGTGCAATGGTCGGGCGTCGCCTATGGCGCAACCTTCTTCAGCGCGGCGCTGACGGCGCCGCTGTGGGGACGGCTCGCCGATCGCTACGGCCGCAAGCTGATGCTGATCCGCGCCAGCCTCGGCATGGCGATCGCGATGTCGCTGATCGGCATGGCGCACAACGTCTATGAGCTGGTCGGCCTGCGGCTGCTGACCGGCCTGCTCGGCGGCTACGCGTCGGGTTCGACCGTGCTGGTCGCGGCGCAGACGCCGAAAGCGCGGTCCGGCTGGGCGATCGGCGTGCTGTCGGCCGGCATCATGGCCGGCAGCCTGGTCGGTCCCTTGATCGGCGGCGTGCTGCCGGGCCTGATCGGCATCCGCGCGACATTCTTCCTGATCGGCGGCGTCATCTTCTTCACCTTCCTCGGCACGACCTTTTTGATCCGCGAGGAAGCACGCCCGAAGACCGCGAAAGGCGGCAAGGCGCGTGGCGGCTGGTCGCTGGTCCCGGACAAGCGCCCCGTCGTCGCGATGTGGGGAACCGGCCTGCTGCTGATGGCCGCCAACATGTCGATCGAGCCGATCATCACGGTCTATGTCGCGCAATTGGTCGAAGCACCGCAGGTGACGTTCGTCGCCGGCCTCGTGATGTCGGCGACGGCGTTCGGCAGCCTGCTGTCGTCCTCGCATCTCGGCAAGCTGGCCGATCGGGTCGGCCACTGGCGGATCATCACCATCTGCCTTGCTGTCTCCGCGCTGCTGTTGATCCCGCAGGCCTTCGTGGTCAGCGGCTGGCAGTTGATCCTGCTGCGCTTCCTGATGGGGCTCGCGCTCGGCGGCCTCCTGCCCTGCATCGCGAGCGTGATCCGGCACAACGTGCCCGATGCGGTCACCGGCAGCATGCTCGGCTATTCGATCTCGGCGCAATATGCCGGCCAGGTTATCGGCCCGCTCGGCGGCGGCTTCATCGGCGGCCATATAGGCATGCCCGCAGTGTTCCTCGGCACCAGCGTGCTGATGGCACTCGGCGCGATCGGCAATTTCGTCGTCGAGAGGAAAGACTAGTTCCGGCGCCGGCGTACCCACGTCGGCAACTCGATCGTTCCGTACCGCAACGACGAAAAAGCCCGTCGGGGTGTCGGAACGCGCGCCATTCGTTCGTCCTTTTGCCTGTGAAGCCAGCAAATGGAGATCCCCAATGGCCGACCTGACCCTGACCACCTTCGATTGGGTTCCGGAGATGCCGCGGGGATTTGTGCGCGACCTCCGGGTGCGCTGGGCACTGGAAGTGGCGCGCTTGCCGTATCGCGTCGTGAGCGTGCCATTTCGCGATCGGAGCGCCGAGCACTTCGCGCACCAGCCGTTCGGCCAGGTGCCGTGGCTGACCGACGGCGACATCTCGATCTTCGAGAGCGGCGCGATCCTGCTGCATCTCGGCGAGCGCAGCGACGCGCTGCTGCCGACCGATCCGCACCAACGCAACGAGGCTTTGAAATGGCTGTTCGCAGCGCTCAACTCGGTCGAGATGGCGAGCCTGCCCTGGTCGCTCCTGGTATTCTCGGGCGAGAGCGGCGGCACGTCGGCATGGACACGCTTCGACGGCTTCCTGCAATCCCGGCTCAGGCACATGGAGCCGGTGCTCGCGGGCCGCAAATGGCTGGCCGGGCCATTCTCCGTCGCCGACATTCTCATGGCGGATGTGCTGCGCCTGGTCGACCGCTTCGACGGACTGGCGGAATATCCCGCGTGTCGCGACTACGTTGCGCGCGCCACGGCCCGGCCGGCTTTCGCAAAAGCGCATGCCGATCAGATGGCGCACTTTGCCGCCGCGGACAGAGCCGCAGCCTTCCCGACCTGATCGCGAACAGCGAAAACAAAAACGGCGCCCGAAGGCGCCGTTTTCTTATGTCGATCTGAGCTCGCTCAGTGCGCCGTCAGGCCGCCGGACGCTTCATCGGAAGCATCGGGCTTGACGTCGACCTTGCTGGTCTCCTCTTCCCAGACGATCGGCGCGGGCACGCGGACCAGCGCCTTGGCGACGACCTCATCCAGCCGCGAGACCGGAATAATGTCCATGCCGCCCTTGATCGCATCGGAAATCTCCGTGAGATCCTTGGCGTTGTCCTCCGGGATCAGCACCGTCTTGATGCCGCCGCGGGCGGCGGCCAGGAGCTTCTCCTTCAGACCGCCGATCGGCAGCACGCGACCACGCAGCGTGATCTCGCCGGTCATCGCGACATCGTGGCGGACCGGAATGCCGGTCATGACCGAGATGATCGCGGTGGCCATCGCAACGCCGGCAGACGGACCGTCCTTCGGCGTCGCGCCCTCCGGCACGTGAACGTGGATGTCGCGGCGGTCGAACATCGGCGGTTCGATGCCGTAGACGATCGCACGCGAGCGGACGTAGGACGCCGCCGCCGAGATCGACTCCTTCATCACATCGCGCAGATTGCCCGTGACGGTCATCTTGCCCTTGCCGGGCATCATGACGCCTTCAATGGTGAGCAACTCGCCGCCGACATCGGTCCAGGCCAGACCGGTGACGATACCGACCTGATCCTCGTCGTCGATCTCGCCGAAGCGATACTTCGGAACGCCGAGGAACTCTTCGATGTTCGCCTCGGTGACCTTCACCGACTTCTTCTTGGAGATCATCAGCTCCTTCACCGCCTTGCGGGCGAGTGTGGAGAGCTCACGCTCCAGGTTACGCACGCCCGCTTCGCGGGTGTAGCGGCGGATCATCAAGAGCAAGGCCGCGTCGTCGATCGACCATTCCTTGGAGTCCAGACCGTGCTTGGAGAGCGCGCTCGGGATCAGATGCTTGCGCGCGATCTCGACCTTCTCGTTCTCCGTGTAGCCGGCGATCCGGATGATCTCCATGCGGTCCATCAGCGGGCCCGGAATATTCAGCGTATTCGCGGTCGTGATGAACATCACGTTGGACAGGTCGTAGTCGACCTCCAGGTAGTGGTCGTTGAAGGTCGAGTTCTGCTCGGGGTCCAAGACCTCAAGCAGCGCCGACGACGGATCGCCGCGGAAATCGGCGCCCATCTTGTCGATCTCGTCCAGCAGGAACAGCGGGTTCGAGGTCTTCGCCTTGCGCATCGACTGGATGATCTTGCCGGGCATCGAGCCGATATAGGTGCGGCGGTGACCGCGGATCTCGGCCTCGTCACGCACGCCGCCGAGCGACACGCGCACGAATTCGCGCCCCGTGGCCTTCGCGATCGACTTGCCGAGCGAGGTCTTGCCGACGCCGGGAGGCCCGACCAGGCACAGGATCGGTCCGGTCAGCTTGTTGGCGCGCGACTGCACCGCGAGATACTCGACGATACGGTCCTTGACCTTCTCGAGTCCGTAGTGATCGGAGTCCAGCACCGCCTGCGCGGCCTCGAGGTCCTTCTTGACCTTGGACTTCTTGCCCCACGGGATCGACAGCAGCCAATCCAGATAGTTGCGCACGACGGTCGCTTCCGCGGACATCGGCGACATCTGGCGCAGCTTCTTCAGCTCGTGCTGGGCCTTCTCGCGCGCTTCCTTGGACAGCTTGGTCTTGGAGATCTTCTCCTCCAGATCGGCCAGCTCGTCGCGACCTTCGTCGTCGCCGAGCTCCTTCTGGATCGCCTTCATCTGCTCGTTCAGGTAATACTCGCGCTGGGTCTTCTCCATCTGGCGCTTGACGCGCGAGCGGATGCGCTTCTCGACCTGCAACACCGAGATCTCGCTCTCCATCAGGCCCAGCACCTTCTCCAGGCGCTGCGTGACGGACAACGTCTCCAGGATCGCTTGCCGATCGGCAATCTTGACCGCGAGATGCGAGGCAACGGTATCGCCGAGCTTGGCGAAATCGGTGATCGCCTGAACCACGCCGACGACTTCGGCGGAGATCTTCTTGTTCAGCTTCACATAGCTTTCGAAGTCGGACACGACCGACCGCGCCAGCGCCTCGGCTTCGACCGAGTTGGCGTCAGTGTCGGCGAGCGCGACCGCGGTCGCCTCATAATATTCGCTGCGGTCGGAATACTTCTCGACGCGCGCGCGCTCGAGGCCCTCGACCAGCACCTTGACGGTGCCGTCGGGCAGTTTCAGGAGCTGCAGGACGCTGGCGAGCGTACCGGTCTCGTAAATTGAATCGGGTGCCGGATCGTCATCGGACGCGTTCTTCTGCGTCGCGAGCATGATCAGCGCGTCGTTCTTCATCACCTCTTCGAGCGCGCGGATCGATTTCTCGCGGCCGACGAAGAGCGGCACGATCATGTGCGGGAAGACGACGATGTCGCGGAGCGGCAGCACCGGATAGGAGTGGCTTTCGCCGTGGACGATCGTTGGCCGGGGTTTTGAGGTCGTCATGGCCTAATCCTTTTGTTGTGCCCCCTTGCACGCAGTCCGCCTGCTTGCGCAACCGCCACAAGGTGCCTTGGTGATGCGGAATGAGAATGCCGTCGGCAGCCGCTTATTCCGCATCGTGAAGCGACGAATCTCAACGGATGAGATCCCTCACCGATAGCATTAGGTGGCTATCAGGCGGGGGGGTGTCAAGTCTCAGAAGTGTCGGGAAATATAGGCTAAACAAGCATTTGCTGCTACGCCGTAAGGGCGCCGCTGCTGCGCCACGGCGGCCGCCGGAGCATCCGGCAGCCGTGCATTTTTGGCGGGTCGAGACGAGCGCCGTTTAGGCGCTCGCGCTGCTCTCGACGGCACGGTCGGAACGATCCGCGTAGATGTAGAGTGGACGCGCCGTTCCCTCGACGACCTCGCGCGAGATCACGACTTCCTCGACGCCTTCCAGGCCCGGGAGATCGAACATGGTTTCGAGCAGGATGCTCTCCAGGATCGACCGCAGGCCGCGCGCGCCGGTCTTGCGCTCGATCGCCTTGCGGGCGACCGCGCCAAGCGCCTCGTCGGCGAAGGTCAGCTCGATGTTCTCCATCTCGAACAGCCGCTGGTACTGCTTCACCAGCGCGTTCTTCGGATCGGTCAGGATCTTCTTCAGCGAGGTCTCGTCGAGGTCCTCCAGCGTCGCAACGACGGGCAGACGGCCGACGAATTCCGGGATCAGGCCGTACTTCAGCAGATCTTCCGGCTCGACGTGACGGAAGATCTCGCCGGTGCGGCGGTCCTCCGGCGCGAGCACCTGCGCCGCGAAGCCGATCGAGGTCGAGCGGCCGCGCGCGGAGATGATCTTCTCGAGGCCCGAGAACGCACCGCCGCAGATGAACAGGATATTGGTGGTATCTACCTGCAGGAACTCCTGCTGCGGATGCTTGCGGCCGCCCTGCGGCGGGACCGAGGCCACAGTGCCTTCCATGATCTTCAGCAGCGCCTGCTGGACGCCCTCGCCCGACACATCGCGGGTGATCGAGGGGTTGTCCGATTTGCGGCTGATCTTGTCGATTTCGTCGATATAGACGATGCCGCGCTGCGCACGCTCGACGTTGTAGTCGGCGGCCTGCAGCAGCTTCAGGATGATGTTCTCGACGTCCTCGCCGACATAGCCGGCTTCAGTCAGCGTCGTCGCGTCAGCCATGGTGAAGGGCACGTCGAGGATGCGGGCCAGCGTCTGCGCGAGCAGCGTCTTGCCCGAACCGGTCGGACCGATCAGCAGGATGTTCGACTTCGCCAGTTCGACGTCGTTGTGCTTGGTCTGATGGTTGAGCCGCTTGTAGTGGTTGTGGACGGCGACCGACAGCACCTTCTTGGCATGGCTCTGGCCGATCACGTAGTCGTCCAGGACCTTGCAGATTTCCTTCGGCGTCGGGATGCCGTCGCGCGACTTCACCAGCGAGGACTTGTTCTCCTCGCGAATGATGTCCATGCACAGTTCGACACACTCGTCGCAAATGAAGACAGTCGGTCCGGCAATCAGCTTGCGAACTTCATGCTGGCTCTTGCCGCAGAACGAGCAATATAGCGTGTTCTTGGCGTCGCTCGTGCCGACCTTACTCATTCATTATCTCCGTCCGCCGTTCGATCTTGTTTGCCAGATCGACCCAATCCGGCACACAACCGGGCTGTTGGGTAGATAGAGCAAATTCCGTACCAAAAAAGACCCTTACGCAATACTGACCGTGTGGATCACGGTTTATTCGAATCTCCGCGATCATAGCCGATGCATCACAGCCAACCATGCTGGCACCCGACTATCAAGAATTCGCTAATCGGATGGCCGGCCCAAGACCGTGACAATACCGTGATTTTCAACGATCGCACGTGGAATACGCGTCGAAATCCACGGAACGTTGCGGGATTACCACGTCGGTATATGAGCACGAAACCGGAACTTTCCGCTGTGCGCATGCACCCGCCCGCGGGTCCAGCACCCTGCTTTTGCCGGTTATGTGAGGCGTCAATGTGGAGATCACACCGACGCCTCGAGATGCCTGCCCAGATCAGGCCGCCTTCGCGGCGGCCGGATCGTCCGGACGCTTGTCGATGACCTTGTCGACGAGGCCGAACGCCTTGGCGTCCTCGGCGGTGAGGAACTTGTCGCGCTCCAGCGCGTCCTCGATCGCCTTGTAGGTCTGACCGGTATGCTTCACGTAGATTTCGTTGAGGCGCTTCTTGAGATTCAGGATCTCCTGCGCGTGCAGCATGATGTCGGTGGCCTGACCCTGGAAGCCGCCGGAGGGTTGGTGCACCATGATGCGGGAATTCGGCAGCGTGAAGCGCATGTCCTTCTCGCCCGCAGCCAGCAGCAGCGAGCCCATCGAGGCCGCCTGCCCGGTGCACAGCGTCGATACCGGCGGACGGATGAACTGCATCGTGTCGTAGATCGCAAGACCCGACGTCACCACGCCACCCGGCGAGTTGATGTACATCGAGATTTCCTTCTTCGGATTCTCGGCCTCGAGGAACAATAGCTGCGCGACGATCAGCGTCGACATGCCGTCTTCCACCGGACCGGTGACGAAGATGATGCGCTCTTTCAGCAGGCGCGAGAAAATGTCGTAGGCGCGTTCGCCGCGATTGGTCTGCTCGACGACCATCGGCACGAGGTTCATGTAGGTTTCAACGGGATCGCGCATGAAAGAACCCAAGGGTTAGGGGTGATGCAGAACTTTGCTCAAGACTACTTGGCTCAAGACTACTGCCTCAAGGCTTAACCCAGATATGGGCCAATTTCCGGCCGACAAGGCCGTCAACTCGCCGCACTAGCCACCTGGGCAGGTCGCAGACCTTCAAGCTGATTCGCGTCTTCGCGCCTAGCGACGGGACCCGTCGCGAGGCGCGCTTTCGCGGTTCATCATTAACGCGAGGTGCCGAAATTAAGCGGCAGTTTTCTCGGCGTCTTCATCCTTGAACAGCTCCTCTTTGGTGACCTTCTTCTCGGTCACGTTGGCGAGCTCCAGGACGAAGTCGACAACCTTGTCCTCGTAAATCGGGGCGCGGAGCTGGGCCAACGCCTGGGCGTTGCTGCGGTAGTAGTCCCAGACTTCCTTCTCGCGGCCGGGCATCTGGCGCGCGCGCTCGATCACGGCGCGCGACACCTCGTCGTCGGTCACGGTAATCTTGTTCTTCTCGCCGATCTCCGACAGCACGAGGCCGAGGCGGACGCGGCGGTCGGCGATCTTGTGGTACTCCTCCTTTGCCGCTTCCTCGGTGGTGTTCTCGTCGGCGAAGGTCTTGCCGGACGAGTCCATCTCGGCCTTGATCGAGTTCCACATCAGATTGAACTCTTCGGTGACAAGCGACGGCGGCGCCTCGAATTTGTGGCTCTCGTCGAGCCGGTCGAGCAGCGCGCGCTTGACCTTCTGGCGGGTGGCGCCGGCGAACTCGGCCGTCAGACGCTCGCGGGCGGCTTCCTTCAGCTTGTCGAGCGACTCCAGACCAAGCGTCTTGGCGAACTCGTCGTCGATCGTGGTCTCACCGGGCGCCTCGATCAGCGTCGCGGTGGTCTCGAACTCGGCCGGCTGGCCGGCGAGCTTCTCGTTCAGATAGTTCTTCGGGAACGAGACCTTCAGCGTGCGAGTCTCATTGGTGCCGATGCCGATCAGCTGCTCCTCGAAGCCCGGGATGAACTGGCCGGCGCCGATCACGACCTGGATGCCCTCGCCGGTGCCGCCCTCGAAGGCTTCACCGTTGATGGTGCCCTTGAAGCTGATGGTGACGCGGTCGCCCTTCTCCGCCCCGCCCTCGGTCTTGGCATTGTACGGGCGGCTGCCTTCCGCGATCCGCTTGATGGCATCGTCGACATCGGCGTCGGAGACGTCGACCACCGGCTTCTCGACCGAGAACGACTTGAAATCGGCGAGCTGGATCGGCGGCACGACCTCGATCGCGACGGTGTAGGTCAGGTCGGTCTTGCCCGACAGCAATTCCTCGATCTGGTCCTTCTCGGTCGGCATCGTGATCTTCGGCTCGCCGGCGAGACGGAAGCCGCGATCCTCGAAGATCTGCCGGTTGGTGTCGCTGATGGTCTGGTCGATGGTCTCGGCCATCACCGAGCGGCCGTAGATCTTCTTGAGATGCGCCACCGGCACCTTGCCGGGACGGAAGCCGTTGAGACGGACCTTGTCCTTGAGGTCGACCAGCTTGGCGTCCGCCTTGGCATCGAGATCGGATGCCGGGACGCTGATCTTGAATTCGTGCTTCAATCCCTCGTTGAGGGTCTCGGTGACCTGCATGGTATCAATCTTCTTCCGCTTTTGCCGCGGCCCGAGCGGCCGTGGCAGTGTTCAATCTGTTCGACGATGGGCCTTGCGGCCTAACGTCTGTGGGTTCGGCGAACCCTCACCCCATCGGGGCCAAAGGTTCTCCAAGAATTCGTCATGCAAACGCTGTAAGCGCTTGGTGCGGGCGGAGGGACTCGAACCCCCACAACTTTCGTCACTGGAACCTAAATCCAGCGCGTCTACCAGTTCCGCCACGCCCGCGCGAAAAGCATCCCAGTCCGGCCGCGATGCCGCGGGCGGCCGGGCTTATAACATGCGCCCACCGGTTCGCAGCAAAAAAATGGCCGCTGTTGAGCCCGCCCTGCGACCGATCGCGACTGGACAGGTACTCTTGAAAATGGTCCGCATCGGCCGGATGGCAAGTCCTCCCGCAAGTCCCGAATTTTCCCTCACCCGGCGCGATCTGATCGCCGCCCTCGGCGCCGCGGCGCTTTGCCCCGCTCTGCCGGCCACCGTCGCGGCGCAGGGCCGGATCGCGGTCGCGCTCCAGGCCAAACCTGACCGCATCTCGCTTCGTCCGGACGGACCGGGTCCTGGCGGACCGGAGATACCGGTCTGGTCGCTCGGCAGCGGCGACCTCCGCTTCAAGCGCGGCGAGGTCCTCGACGTGACCTTTGGCAATGAACTGCCGGTCGCGGCCGCGCTGGATTGCCGCGGGCTCGACGGCGTCGCGGCGGCGGAGCCACTGGCCTCCCGGGCGCGGCTTGCCGCCGGGGCAAAGGATAGCTTCCAGCTGCCGCTTCGGCATGCCGGCACCTTCCTGTGCGAGCCGCTGATCGGCGATGGCAGCACGGCGCCGGCACGGCCGCGGCCGCTGATCGTGACCGGCACCTCGCCGGTTGCGGTCGATCGCGACGAGGTCTTGCTGATCGAGGAGTGGCGCCTGCGACCGGACGGAAGCGCAATCCCGGCCGGCAATGATCCAAAAGATTCGACGCAAATTCATACGATTAACGGCAAAACCTCATACGACATCTCGGCACCGGCCAATGCCCGCCTCAGACTCCGCTTCATCAATGGCAGCCAACGCAGCGTGCTGGCGATCAAGCTGGAGAACCTCGATGTCCGTGTGATGGCCATCGACGGCCAGCCGGCCGAACCGTTTCCGGCCCGCAACGGTGCGCTGGTACTGGCTCCCGGCGGCCGCACCGATGTGTTCGTCGACGCGGCCGGACCGGCCGGAACCAGCTTTCCGATCCTGCTGCACGACGGCACGCAGGCCCGCCCGGTCGGCAAGCTGGCCATCTCGAACGACCCGCCGCTCCGGCCGGCGCCGTTCCCGCCGGCTCCGCCGCTGCCCGGCAACGACATGCCCGCCCAGCTCGATCTCAAGAGCGCCGCAAGGTTCGAGCTAACCCTCGGCACGCCGACCGAATGGTTCCGCACGGCGGACTTCAAGCCATCGGCCGCGCCGGCCTTTCAGGCCAAAGCCGGCCGGCCGGTGGTGCTGGCGCTGACCAACCGCGGCCCGATCGCCAGCGTCTTTCATCTGCACGGCCATCACTTCCGTCTGCTCGACCGGCTCGACGACGGCTGGAAGCCGTTCTGGCTCGACACGCTCGCGATCGAGCCAGGCCAGACCCAGCGCATCGCCTTCCTCGCCGAATATCCGGGCCGCTATCTGATCGAGCAGGTCGCGACCGACTGGGCCGCGCCGCGGCTCGTCCGATGGTACAGTGTCCAATAACAAGAAGAGGAAACGTCCATGAGCCAGACAGTTGCAGCGATCCGCGCAGTCAAGGCGCGAAGCGTCGTGGTGCCGCTCAAGCGCCCTGTGAAGAACGCCTTCGGCGTGATCGATTCCGGCCCGCTGGTTCTGATCGATGTCGAGACTGACCAAGGCGTTACCGGCCGCACCTACATCTTCGCCTACAGCGAGCTCACGCTTAAACCTCTTGCCTATCTGATCGAGGAGATCGGCCGCGAGCTCATCGGCAAGCCGGTCGCGCCGTTCGACCTGATCAAGGCAATGGACGCCAAGTTTCGGCTGCTCGGCTGGCAGGGCCTGGTCGGCATGGCGGTATCCGGACTCGACATGGCCTATTGGGATGTGCTCGGCCAGCTCGCCGGCCGGCCGCTGGTCGAACTGCTTGGCGGCTCGGCGAAGCCGATCAAGGCCTATGACAGCTACGGCGTGGTCGATCCCGTCGCCGATGAGCGCGCGCTGCGCTGCTCGCTCGACCAGGGTTTTCGCGGTATAAAAATCAAAGGCGGCGACGGTGATGCCGCCAATGACGAGCGCGTCGTGAAGGGCGTGCGCGCCCTGCTCGGCCCCGACATCGCGTTGATGATCGACTTCAACCAGTCGCTCGATCCGGCGGAGGCGACCCGCCGCATCGCCCGCCTTGCGCCCTACGATTTGCACTGGATCGAGGAGCCGGTGCCGCAGGAGAGCCTGTCCGGCCACGCAAAAGTCCGCGAGACCTCGCCGACGCCGATCCAGGCCGGCGAGAACTGGTGGTTTCCGCGCGGCTTTGCCGAAGCGATCGCGGCCGGCGCATCCGACTTCATCATGCCCGACGTGATGAAGGTCGGCGGCGTCACCGGCTGGATGCAAGTCGCGGGACAAGCCGACGCCGCCTCGATCCCGATGTCGAGCCATTTGTTCGCGGAAGTCAGCGCGCATCTGCTCGCGGTGACGCCGACCGCGCACTGGCTCGAGTTCCTCGACTTCGCCGGCGCGATCCTCACAAGGCCCGCCGAAATCGTCGACGGCGCGGTGACCGCCAAGGGTCCCGGGCTCGGCATCGAATGGAACGAGCCGGCGGTCGCGAAGTATCTCGTCAGCTAGCGGCGATCCTGGCCGGTGAGCGCACGCTTCACCTTTGCGACGCATTCATGTAGGTCGATCCGAAATCGGAGCGCCCAATGTCGACCAATAGCAAGCTGACGCTCAAATTCCGTTGCCCGACGGAGCTTGACGGACTGATACCGGCCCCCATACCGGCGGCGCAGGGCGTTCCCGACTGGCTCAGGGCGATGCCGGCAACGGCCTTCTCCTCGATCAACCTGCACGACGAGGACACCATCAAGCGCTGCCCGCCGTTCGTGGATGCGATGACCTGCGGGTTCTTGCTGCCGCTGGTTTGCGATCTCAAGGTCGAGGACGGCGAAATCACCTGGGACCAGGACCTGCCGCCGGGAGGCACGCCGGAATTCCCACGCTCACCGATCGGCTTCCACGACCCGGGTCAGGTCACCGGCACTCCGCTGTTTGAAGAGGGCCGCTTCTTTCTCAAATTCCACAATTTGTGGACCGTCGAAGCCCCGGAAGGCTACGCGATCTACTTCACCCATCCCGTCAACCGCTTCGATCTGCCATTCACCACACTCAGCGGCCTGGTCAATTCCGACCTCTATGCCGACAATTGGGTGCACTTTCCGGCGTACTGGCACGACAGGAATTTCAGAGGCGTCCTCCCCAAGGGGACTCCGATCGCGCAATGTATTCCCGTCAAGCGAGACGACTGGACCGCGCAGGCATCGCCGTTCACCGCGGAAGACGCCAAGCGGGTCGGCGAACTCCGCACCGAGCTCAGACGGCAGCCGAACCTCTACCGGAGAAACTTCAGGGCGTAAGGCATGGCGGAATGCCGTCCGCCGCGGGCAATCTCAGTCCCCGCCGAGGAACTTCGCAGCGGCGCTCTGGGAGAAGAAGAAGCGGCCATGAGATCCCGAGGCCATGACGAATGCCGCGCGTCCAAACAGCTGGGGCTGACCGCGCATCACCGAGCGCAGCGCTGCCTCGGCAGCATCGCGCTCCCCCTGCTCGAAAAGGCAGGTGGCGAGGTGGGCGCGGGTTGAGCGATCATCCGGGTATTGCGCGAGCACGCCGCGGAACGCATCCGCGGCTGCGGCGTAGTCGCCACGGAGGATCAGGACCCGCCCGAGCTGGTTGAGAATGTCGGGGCGTCCCGGCGCAGCATCACGTGCCGCCGTCAGGACGCTTGCAGCCCGCGCGACGTCATTGGTCTCCTGCAACAGGCGCCCGAGAGCGAGCTTCAGGTCGACGCTCTCAGGGGCCAGCGCGAGACCGGCCTCGATCGTGCTGATCGCTTCGTCGTGTTGACCGGCCTTGGCAAGCTGCCCGGCGAGTTCCTGAAAGGACGGAAAATATGGCGGGCGGCGTGCCGCCGTGCGCCGAAGCTGTGCGATGCCGCCGGCGACGCGGCCCGCGCCGCACATCAGCGCGCCGAGCAAAGTCTCGACCTCTCCATCGTCGGTGCGACGCGCAACCCGCTCGAGCGTTGCGATCGCCTCGCCGCCCCGGTTCTGCCCCATCAGGGCATGCGCCAGAAGAAGCGCGGCGTGTCTGTCCGTGCGGTTTGATTTCAGGAGGTTCGTCGCAATCTGCTCGGCCTGAGCAAACTGCTGCGCCCGCAACGCCAAGGCGCCTTGTTGCAGCGCCTGAGCGAGGAAATTGTTCTGCCTGCCACTCACGAGAGGTTTCTGGAGGATCCGAGAGAATGTTGAGGGCCCTAGCCCCGCCATCGCGGGGCGTCCAGCAACAGTCTCGTTAAAACGCGACATGAGGTCAACAGCAGCGCCCCGCCCACCTTCTGGCCTACCCAACGGCCTGATGTCGTCGAGCCCATGGCGATCACATCAATTCGCATCGAAATCGCGAAACGGAACCCGTCAATTCGGGACAAGCGTCGGATAAATCCTGTAGTGTCGGAGTTGATCGGCGTGCCGCCGAGCGAATCTGGCACCATGTGGCTCAGATCGGAGAACAGGGATGGCACAGTGTATCGTCGTCGTTCAATTCGACCTTCCGAAACGAACTGAAGAACAGGCCATCAGGGGTGGCATGGGCACCGCCCCCATTTACCGAAAGCTCGCAACAAAGGGGCTGATCCGCAAAGACTATCTCAATGGAGAGGCCGGTACCGGCGGCGTCTATCTCTGGGAGAGCCGAGAGGCGGCCGAGGCATGGTTTACCGAGGCCAAGATCGTCGAGCTCACCGGACGGTTCGGAGTCCGGCCGCGGCTGACCTGGTACGACACACACGTCACCGTCGACAATCTCAAGGGCGAGACGCGGGTGAGCCAAACCGCGCTGATTTCAGCAGCGGAATGAAATCGACCTGAGGTCAGCGTCGAGCGCCCGCATCTGAGCACAGTGCGGGCGCTGTAACGCGGCCGTTTTCGACCGGGGCCTTTGGCCCGACGCCTACTCCCCGCCTCCGGCAATCCCGCCGGTGCTCGGTTGCAGCTTGCCGCGCGCCTGCGCCGATGACGCTTCGCTGTCCATCGCCTCCGGCCGCAATGCCTCCAGCGGACGCTTGCGGGTCTCGATGCCGAGCACCGCAACCGCGATCGCCTGCACCACCAGGAGCCCGGCCACCACAGAGACGACGCCGGTGACGCCGAACCTGGTGAACAGCTCGACCACGATGAACGGCGTCACGATCGACATCAGGCGACCGGCGGTGTTGCAGATGCCGGATCCGCGCATCCTGAGCTCGGTCGGGAACAGTTCGGGGATGTAAAGCCCCCAGGCCAGCGCCAGCATCACCGCCACCGTGAACACGAGCAGGAAGCCGATCACGACGAAGGCGACCGGGTTGATGAACATCGGATAGATCAGCCCGAGCCCGGCCGCGGCGAGCGACAGCACGATCAGCGACGGCTTGCGGTCGATCTTCTCGCCGATCCACATGCCCGACAGCGTGCCGAGCGGGCTGCCGAGCGTCATCAGCATGGTGTAGCCGAGCGATGACGACAGGTTGATGCCCTGCTTGACGAAGAAGGTCGGGATCCAGGCGATGAAGCCGTAGACCGCGGTGTTGAGCCCGATCAGGATCAGGCAGCCGACGATGGTCCGCGCGATCAGTGCGCGCGAGAACAGGCGCGTAAAGCGAACGTCCGGCTGTACCGGCGCCGGCTGATAGGCCGGGGTCGGCAGGGTCCTGCCCTTGCCGACCTCCTGCTCGATCGCCGCCAGCACCGCCTCCGCCTCGGCGCTCTTGCCCTGCGTCTCGAGCCAACGTGGCGATTCCGGCAGCGAGCGCCGCAGGAACCAGACGATCATCGCGCCAATGCCGCACAGCGCAAACATCCAGCGCCAGCCGAGGTGCGGAATGACGACCCAGCCGACCAGCGTCGCGACGAACAGCGCACCATTGGTGCAGGTCGCGAGCGCCGCGCCCCAGCGGCCGCGCTGCTGCGGCGGGATGAATTCGCTGAGCACGACATAGCCGACGACGATCTCGGCGCCGAGCCCGAGGCCCATCACGAAGCGGGCCCCGATCAGCCAGCTCATCGACGGCGCGAGCGTTGCCGCCAGCGCGCTGAGGCCGAAGATCAGGAGGTTGGCCTGATAGGCGAACTTGCGGCCGAAGCGGTCGCCGGCGACGCCCGCCAGCCAGGCACCGATCAGCATCCCTACAAAGGTCGCCGAGATGAAGCGCGCATTCTGCGCGAGGTCCGAATAGCCGGACTGAACCAGTGCGCCGAGAATGCTGCCGGCGAGGAAGATCTCGAAGCCGTCGACGAACAGCCCGGCTCCGATCAGCGCGAAGATCCGGTAGTGAAACCTTGAGATCGGCAATCTGTCGAGCCGGCCCCCCGCGTTAACGCCCTTGGTCACTTCAGCCTCCCTGATTTTGATTTTGTTTTGATCGTTGTCCGCGCCGATTTTTGTGCCCGCGCTATCTGGTCGAGACGCGCGCCTCCTCGTCTGCGCTCGCATGCATGGCTTGCGGCCGCGGCAGGCCGAGGTTCTCGCGCAACGTGTCGCCCTGATACTCGCGCTGGAACAGGCCGCGCCGTTGCAGCTCGGGCACGACGAGGCGCACGAAGTCCTGGTAGGTTCCGGGCACATGGGTGGCGGCGACGACAAAGCCGTCGCAGCCGCCTTCGCAGAACCAGCGCTCCATCTGATCGGCGACCGCCTTGGGCGAGCCGACGAAGGTCGGTAGTTCAGCGAGCGTCCCGCGCCCGCTGAACTGCACGAAGTCCCGCGGTGTCGGATTGGGCTTGCCGCTGAGATTCATCACGCGGTCGCGGATTGCTTGCAGCCCGCTGATCGAGGCCAGCTCATCCGACGTGAACGGCTCGTCCATCGGCTTGGCCGCGAAATCGTAGTTCAACACCTCCGACAACAGCGTCAGCGCATCGATCGGCTTGGCGAGCCGGCTGATCGCCGCGAACTTGTCCTCGGCCTCGGCCTGGGTCTCGGCGACAACAGGATAGACCGCCGGCGCGATGCTGATGTCCCTGCCCGTCTTGGCCAGCGTTCCCTTGAGGTCCGCATACTGCTTCTTCGCAATGTCGAGATTGGGATAGATCACGAAGATCAATTCGCCCCAGCGCGCCGCAAAGGTCTTGCCGCGGCCGCTCTGGCCGGCCTGAATGATCACCGGATGGCCCTGCGGCGAGCGCGGCACCGTGAACGGGCCGCGCGAGCGGAAGAACTGCCCGTGATGGTCGAGCCGGTGCACCTTGGCCGGGTCGGCGAACAGCCCGCTCTCGCGGTCGAAGCTGACCGCGCCGTCCTCCCAGCTGTTCCAGTGGCCGAGCACGACCTCCATGAACTCGTCCGCGCGGTCGTAGCGCAAATCGTGGCTGAGATGCTGCGAGGCGCCGAAATTCGCCGCCTCGGAGTCGTTCAGCGAGGTCACCACGTTCCAGGCGGCGCGGCCGTTCAGCAGCAGGTCCATCGTCGCGAACACCCGCGCGACGTGGAACGGCTCGTAATAGGTGGTCGAATAGGTCACGCCGATGCCAAGCCGCTCGGTCGCCAATCCCATCGTGAGCGCAACCGAGATCGGATCGAGCTTCGCCGCGCGCACGCCGTGGCGGATGGTCTCGCGGAAATCGTCGCCGAAGCGATCGGGGATCGCGAGCCGGTCGTCGAAGAAGGCGAGATGGAACTTGCCGTGCTCCAGCGTGCGCCCGATCTCCTGGTAATAGTCGCGCGAGAACCAGTTCGGCTTCGAGTCGGGATGGCGCCAGGAGGCGGGATAGTTCGAGCAATTCTGGGCCTGCAGGAAGCCGATCAATTTCATCTGCCTGGTCATGGCGTGGTTCCTTCGTGGCCGCGGGAGAATTGGGGCATGTCAGATCACCCCGTCGCTGCGCAGCGCGGCGAGCGCCGCCGCGGTTGCGCCGGCAAGTGAGGTCAGGACTTCGTCGGTGTGCGCGCCGAGCGCGACGCCGGCATGCTTGAACTGCGGCGGCGTGCGCGACATTTTTGGGATCGCGCTCGGCACCGCAATCGGCCCGGCGCGCGAGGGCACCTCGGCGATGTTGCCGCGGGCGCGGTACTGCGGGTCGGCGAAGATGTCACTGATGCTGTAGATCGGCCCGCAGGGCACGTCGTAGCGCTCGCACTCGGCAAGCGCCGTCTCCAGCGGCTTGGAGCCGATCCAGTCGGCGACCATCCCGTTAACCTCCTCGCGCCGCGCCAGGCGGCCGGCCATGGCCGCATAGCGCGGGTCGGTCGCGAGTTCGGGGCGCTGCATCGCCTGCGCCAGGCGCTCGAACATCTTGTCGCTCGAACAGGCCAGCGCCACCCATTTGCCGTCGGCGGTCTGGTAATGGCTGTGCGGCACGACATTGACGGTGTCGGCACCGAGGCGTTCGCGGACGAAACCGGTCTTGGCGAACACAGTCGCCATCTCGTCGAGCAGCCGAAACACCGATTCATAGAGCCCGATATCGACCACCTGCCCGTGTCCGGTGGCTTCGGCATGGCGCAGCGCCAGCAGCACGCCGAGGGCGCCCCATAGCCCGGAAATGTAATCGGCGAGCGAGGTCGATCCCGGCATCACCGGCGCCCGTCCCGCCTCGCCGGCAAGATAAGCGAGCCCGCTGAAGCCGTGCGCGATCCGGGCAAAGCCCGGCTTGTCACGCAAGGGGCCGTCCTGCCCATAGGCGCTGATGCGCAGCATCACGAGTTTTGGGTTGATCTCGCGTAGCGCCTCGAAGCCGAGCCCCCATTTCTCCAGCGTGCCAGGCCGGAAGTTCTCCAGCACCACGTCGGATTGGCGGACCAGCTCGCGAAACAGCGCGGCGCCACGCTCGCTGCGCAGATCGAGCGTCACCGACTTCTTGTTGCGGGCCTCGCTGAGCCAGACATAGGTGTCGCCGCATTCGCTCGGCGTGCCGAACCGGCGCAAGGGATCGCCTGTGCCCGGCTGCTCGATCTTGATCACCTCGGCGCCGAAGTCGGACAGCACTGTCCCGCAGAACGGCGCCGCCACGAAGGTCGCGATGTCGAGCACGCGAATTCCGGCCAGCGGTGGCTCATGCGACATCGCGCGCTCCCTGCCTGCCCGCCGCCAGAATTGCGTCATGGCGGTCGATGATCGCCTGCGCGCGCTTGAGCACCGCAAGATCGATCAGCACGCCGTCCTGCCCGAAAGCGCCGTCGCCGCCGGCGCTGGCGGACTGGATCTTGGCCGTGATCTCGCGCGCCCAGCCGATCTCACGTGCGGTCGGCGAGAACACCTCGTTGGCGGTCTCGAGCTGCGAGGGATGGATCGCCCATTTGCCCTCGAAGCCGAGCGCGGCCGCTCGCGCCGCGCTGGCGCGAAAACCTGCGGCATCGCCGAAATTGGCAAAGGGGCCGTCGATCGCACGCAGGCCGTGGGCGCGGCAGGCATTGGCGATGCGGGCGAGCGCGAAGTGCCACTGGTCGTTCCAGTGCATCCGGCGCGCACCGCCCTCGTCCGCATCGGTGAGCACGGCATAGCGCGGATCGGAGGCGCCGATGATCTCGCCGCAGGTGCGTAGATCAATCGAGTAATCGCCGATGCCAAAGATGACCGCTTCCAACCGCTCCGACGCCTGCACGATGTCCTCGACATTGGCGAGCCCGAGCGTGGTCTCGATCAGGATCTCGATGCCCAGCGGCCTTGCGCGCGGGAACTCGCGCTCGAGCCCCGTCAGCAGCGCCTCGACGAAACGGACGTCGAATGCGGTGCCGACCTTCGGCACCATGACGAGGTCGAGGCGCGGCGCGCGGCTGACGATCTCGATGATGTCGCGATGCGCCCATTCGGTGTCGAGGCCATTGATGCGCACCGCCAGCGTCTTGTTGCCCCAGTCGATCCGGTTCAGCGCCTCGATCGCGATCTCGCGCGCCTCGGGCTTTCGCGGCGGCGCAACCGCGTCCTCCAGATCCAGGAAGATGAAATCGGCCGCGCTACTCGCTGCGCGTTCGAAGAAATGGGTCGAGGTCGCGGGAACCGCGAGTTCGGAACGCTGGACGCGGCGCGTGCGCGGCTTGGTGACGGTGAAGGACATCGGAGCGTCTTTTCTGGAGCATCTTTTCTGCATCGCGCCGCAGGATCGTCTCCCGGGGCCAATGCAATCATGCTAGATGTCCGACACTGATCTTTCTAACGAGATTATCTTAAGAACTGTTCAGTTCTCCGGAACAATCGTCTGCAGGGCAAAACGATGTCGCAGATCAATTTCAAGCTGCTGCACATGTTCATCGCGGTCGCCGAGAACAAGAGCTTTCGCCAGGCCTCCGAGCAGCTCAACCGCTCGCAATCCGCGGTCAGCATGCAGATCAAGCTGCTGGAGGACCAGGTCGGCGCCGCGCTGTTTCATCGCACGACGCGGCGCGTCGAGCTGACCGCGGAGGGACTGCAACTGCTGACGCATGCGCGGCGCGCGCTCGGCGAATGGGAGAACGGCCTGCGCGAGATCCGTGAGGTCATCGACATCCAGCGCGGCACGCTGTCGCTGGCCTGCGTCCCGACCATTGCCGCGACCATTCTGCCGCAGGCGCTGCATGCCTTCCAGGCGAGCTATCCCGGCATCAACATCAATCTGCGCGAGCTTGCGGCCGAGGACATGCTGGACTGCCTGCGCCGGCGCGAGGCGGATTTCGGCATCGGACCGGAGACGGAGGGCTCGACCGAGTTTCAGTTCGCGCCGCTGTTCAACGACCCGATCTATGCGCTGGCGACAAGAGCGTTTCCGTTTCGCAAGCGCAGCGCTGTCGACCTCACCGAACTGTCCGCCTATCCGATCCTGCTCAACTCAAAATCGGCGGCGCTGCGCTCGATGCTGGAGCGCGCGCTCGCCACGCGCAATCTGCAGATGAAGATCAAGTTCGAGGTCGAGCACAGCTACACGCTGGCCGCGCTGGCCGGCGCCGGTCTCGGCGTCGGCATCCTGCCGAAGGTCGCCTTGCCGCGGCCGGTCAGGAAGACGATGCAGGCGCTACCGATCGTCAATCCGACGCTGGAGCGCACCGTCTGCATCGTCTCGTTGCGCGGACAATCGTTCTCGCCGGCTGCCGGCGCGCTGACATCGGTGATTCACAAATTCCTCAAGCCGCGCCCTTAGGTCCGCCGGGCCAACCCGCAGAACGCGCCACCAAAATAGATCAGCGGCGTCTCCCCCTCACGCAGATGCATCGCGCGGACCGCGCCGACGAAGATCGAATGCGTGTCGTGCGCATGCTCGTCGATCAGCTCGCAGTCGAGCCCGATCAGCGCATCCTTAAGGATCGGCGCGCCCGTGGCCAGCGACAGCCAGCCGTCGGCGCCGGAAAAGCGATCGTCCCGCTCGATGCCGCGGCGGCCGGCGAACACATTGGCCAGCTCGGCCTGGTCGGCGTGCAGCATGTTGACGCCGAACGCAGCGGTGCGCCGGATCAGGCCATGCGCGCTCGCCGAGCGGTTGACGCAGGCGATCAGCCGCGGCGGCGCGTCCGACAGCGAACAGACCGACGTCGCCGTCATCCCCGTCCTGTCGCCCGGCCCGCCCGCCGACAGGATCGTCACCGCGCCGGCGTGGTGGCGCATCGCCGCGCGATAGGACGCGGGGTCGACGCTCCCGTGAGCCGGAGCGGCGGCGGTCCGTGAAGCGGTCGAAAGCAGGCTGGTCGGTGCGTTCATCTGACTGTTCCGGGCGAGAGGCGACGGTTTCGAATCGTATAGGCCAGCTCGACCGATCGCAGAAACGCAAATATCTAACCAGTTGTTCAGATCATCCGATCAATGCCGTCGGGCGTGTGCAGGCCGGCGAGCCACGGCAGCGCCTGATCGAATGCCGCGCGATGCGCGCGCGCGGCGACATCCATGTCGGCCAGCACCAGCCGCCTAATACTCAATCCCGAACTCGTCATAAAGGCGGCGGAACACGGCGGGCAGCACTTCGGTGAGATCTTCGGCGATCAGGCCGGGGCCCGCCTCGCTCGCGCTCTCGCCGTGCATCCAGACGCCGATGCTGGCGGCCTCGAAGGCCGCGGCGCCCTGCGCCAGGAAACCCGCGATGATGCCCGACAGCACGTCGCCGGCGCCGGCGGTGGCGAGCCAGGGCGGCGCATTGGCGGCGACGGTGGCGCGGCCGTCGGGAGACGCGATCACCGTGTCGGCGCCTTTCAGCAGCACCACCGCGCCGGAGCGCTCGGCCGCCGCGCGCACGCGCTCGAGCTTGGAGCGGCCGGGATGCTTGTTGGAAATATCGCTGAACAGCCGCGGAAACTCGCCCTCATGCGGCGTCAGCACCACCTGCTGACCGTCGCTAGCCTTGATCGCCTCGAACAGCCGGTCCGGCGCGCCGGCAAAGCTGGTCAGCGCGTCGGCGTCGAGCACCAGATGCCGCTGCGCCGACAGCGCGGTGTGGACGAAGTCACGGGTCCGCGCGCTGACCCCGGCGCCCGGACCGATCACGCAGGCATTGAGGCGCTTGTCGCCAAGCAGCTCGGCGAACTGGATCGGGTTGTCGACCGCGCGCACCATCACCGCGGTCAGCGCCGCAGCGTTGACGGCAAGCGCGTCACGCGGCGAGGCCAGCGTCACGAGGCCGGCGCCGGCGCGCAGCGCCGCGCGCGCGGCGAGCCGTGCCGCCCCGGTCGAGGCGAGATCGCCCGACACCACGACGGCGTGCCCCCGCGCGTATTTGTGGCCGTCGATCCGCGGTACCGGAAACGACCATCGCCAGGCCTCCGGCGCATTCTCCGCGGTCAGCGGCTTGATCTCGTCGAGCACCTGCGCGGCGATACCGATGTCGGCGACGCGCACCCGGCCGCAATACATCCGGCCCGGCAGCAACAGATGCGCGGGCTTCTTGCGGAAGAAGGTGACGGTCTCGGTGGCCTGCACGGCCGCGCCCATCACCGCGCCCGATGTGCCGTTGATGCCGCTCGGCAGGTCGACCGCCAGCACCGGCGTACCGTTGGCATTGATCGCGGCGATCATCTCCAGCGGATCGCCCTTTACCGGCCGGTTGAGGCCGGCACCGAACAGCGCGTCGACGATCAGCGCCGGCTTGCCGAGCGCCTGCGGGTTAAACGGCAGCACCGGATATTTCCAGCCCTTCGCCGCCAGCGCCGCGTCGCCTTGCAGGCTGTCGCGCTCGCAGAGCAGGATCACCGAGACCTCGCGGCCGCGCGCGGCAAGCTCGGCGGCAGCGACAAAGCCGTCGCCGCCATTGTTGCCGCGGCCGGCGACCACCACGATCGGCCCCTCCTCGACCAGGTCCATCGCGGCTTCCGCGACGGCCTGGCCCGCGCTCATCATCAGCGCGAAGCCCGGCGTTCCGGCTGCGATGGTCAGCCGGTCAGCGCGCTCCATCTCGGTCGTGGTCAGAACGTCCATGCCGAATCCTCAATCGCTTCGCCTTTTCGAGAGGCAATTCCTGTGACGTTCGCGGGGTTTCTACTGGCCGACTGCATACGGATTGATCTATTTGCCTATTTGTTAGGCTTGGATATCATAGCCCATGTGGTTCGATATCAGCCGATTGCCTGTTAAAAGGCTGATAACATTCTGAAATCGGGGACCTTAACAACTTGGCATAGACCCTGCTTTTGAGGAAGCCGCGCGCAAGGCCGCTTCATGCGACCATTGCGCGTGTTTCCGGCCACCGGCCGGAAGCCTTAAGACCAACCAGACTGCGCCCCACGCGCATCGAACTCGACCCTGCAATCTGCAATGCCCGGGAGGCGCTCAGTGAAGAAGATTGAAGCCATCATCAAGCCCTTCAAGCTCGACGAGGTGAAAGAAGCGCTCCAGGAAGTCGGACTGCAAGGCATCACCGTCACCGAGGCCAAGGGATTTGGCCGCCAGAAGGGCCATGCCGAACTCTATCGCGGTGCGGAATACATCGTCGACTTCCTGCCCAAGGTGAAGATCGAGATCGTGATCGGCGACGACCTGGTCGAGAAGGCGATCGACGCGATCCGCCGCGCGGCGCAGACCGGCCGGATCGGTGACGGCAAGATCTTCGTCTCCAACATCGAGGAAGCCATCCGCATCCGGACCGGAGAATCCGGGCTGGACGCTATTTAAGGGCGGTGCTATCCGGATTTTCCGACGACCAAAGAGAAAAAAGGCTGCTTCGGCAGCCTGATTTCGTTTGTGTAGTCACACGAACTCGCCAAAAGCGGGAATAACGTCGCTCTCCGCTGGAAACCGACCCGCACATCCATAAGGGGTATTCATGAAGACCGCCAAAGACGTCCTGAAATCGATCAAGGACAACGACGTCAAATACGTCGACCTGCGCTTCACCGATCCGCGCGGCAAGTGGCAGCACGTCACCTTCGACGTCAGCATGATCGACGATGACATCTTCGCCGAGGGAACGATGTTCGACGGCTCGTCGATCGCCGGCTGGAAGGCGATCAATGAATCCGACATGTGCCTGATGCCCGACCCGGTCACCGCGACGATCGACCCGTTCTTCGCCGAGACCACCATGGTCATCACGTGCGACGTGCTCGAGCCGACCACCGGCGAGCCCTACAACCGCGACCCCCGCGGCATCGCCAAGAAGGCCGAGGCGATGGTGAAGTCGATGGGCGTGGGCGACACCGTGTTCGTCGGCCCCGAGGCCGAGTTCTTCGTGTTCGACGACGTGCGCTATTCGGCCGAACCATACAACACCGGCTTCCGCCTCGACTCCTCCGAGCTGCCGATCAACTCGGCGACCGAATATGAGGGCGGCAACCTCGGCCACCGCATCCGCACCAAGGCCGGCTACTTCCCGGTGCCGCCGCAGGACTCGGTGCAGGACATGCGCTCCGAGATGCTCGGCGCGATGGCCAAGATGGGCGTCAAGGTCGAAAAGCATCACCACGAGGTGGCCTCGGCTCAGCACGAGCTCGGCATGAAGTTCGACACGCTGACGCTGATGGCCGACCATATGCAGATCTACAAGTACTGCATCCACCAGGTCGCCCACATCTACGGCAAGACCGCCACCTTCATGCCAAAGCCGGTCTACGGCGACAACGGCTCGGGCATGCATGTGCATCAGTCCATCTGGAAGGACGGCAAGCCGACCTTCGCCGGCAACAAATACGCCGACCTGTCGGAGACCTGCCTGCACTACATCGGCGGCGTCATCAAGCACGCCAAGGCGATCAACGCCTTCACCAACCCGTCGACCAACTCCTACAAGCGTCTGGTGCCGGGCTATGAAGCCCCCGTGCTGCTCGCCTATTCCGCGCGCAACCGCTCGGCGGCCTGCCGCATCCCCTACACCGCGAACCCGAAGGCCAAGCGCGTCGAGGTGCGTTTCCCCGACCCGATGGCCAACCCCTATCTCGGCTTCGCCGCGATGCTGATGGCCGGTCTTGACGGCATCAAGAACAAGATCGATCCGGGTCCGGCGATGGACAAGGACCTCTACGATCTGCCGAAGGAAGAGCTGAAGCAGATCCCGACCGTCTGCGGCTCGCTCCGCGAGGCGCTCGAGAGCCTCGACAAGGACCGCGCGTTCCTCAAGAACGGCGGCGTGTTCGACGACGACTTCATCGACGCCTATATCGAGCTGAAGATGACCGAGGTCGCGCGTTTCGAAATGACCCCGCACCCGGTGGAATTCGAGATGTACTACTCGCTGTAAATCTTACGGCACCGACGACAAGCGAAAGGCGCTTCCACCGGAAGCGCCTTTTGTTTTTGGGTGAGAACGGTGCGTAGGATGGGTAGAGCGAAGCGAAACCCATCGCACCGGTGCAAGCCTTGAAATGATGGGTTTCGCTTCGCTCTACCCATCCTACGCAGGGCAGTTACACCTTCGCCTTGGCGAGCCGCCGTCCGCCGGCGTCGAGCGCGCCGAAGGTGCCGGCGATCATGTCCGGCGTCGGAATCATGCCGCCGAGCGACCAGCTCGCCGGCTCGCCCTCCTCGATCTTGACCCAGACGTTGCGGCGGAAGTCCGGGTTACCCTGCCCCTCGATCTCGACTATGAGATCGGTGACGCGCTCCAGCAGCGCCTGCTTCTGCGCGACATCGAAGATGCCGCGGACGGTGGAAATGGTGACGTAAGGCATGGTCTCTCTCCATTGCTGAGGGTGTGACAACGCAGCGAAGATGGACCGGCACGGCCAAATCAGGCAGTGGCCGATCGGACAGAGATCGGGCAATATCTGCCACCGCCCGATTGCGCTGATCGGCTAGCATGACGGCAAATTCCGGAGGTCCCATGAAGCTTGCGATCCTCGCGCTGGAAGGATGCATGCAATCGGCGGTCGCCGGCATCGCCGACATCCTCACCCTCGCCAACCACGTGATGCAGCTGCACGGCGGCAAGGCGCGCTTCAGCTGGCAGACGCTCTCGCTCGACGGCAAGGCGGTGCGCGCCGGCGGCGGCAAGTTGCTCGCCGTCGATGGTGCGGTGGGCAGGCGGACGGCGTGCGACGCGATCATCGTGCCGGGCAGCCTGGTCGATCATCTCAGCGCCGAGCGCCTGCAACCGCAATATGACCGTGCCGGCGCCTGGCTGCGCCAGCAGCATGCCAGCGGCCGGCTGATCGGCGCATTCTGCAGCGGCGTGCTGCTGCTCGCCAATGCCGGCCTGCTCGACGGTCGCCGCGCCACCATCACGTGGTGGCTGCAGAGCGAGCTGCGTCGCCGCCATCCCAAGGTTGATCTCGCCGGTGATGCCGTGATCACGCAGGCCGATCGCCTGGTCTGCGCCGCTGGCCCGATGTCGTGGGTCGATCTGTTGCTGCGGCTGATCGAGCTCGTCGAAGGCGCGGAGGTCGCAAAGGTTTGCGCCGACTATGCGGTGATCGACACCGCGCAGCGCACCCAGGCGATCTTCATGCCGCTCGGCTACATGCTCGGCCAGGACCCGCTGCTGATCAAGGCGGACATGCTGGTGCGCCGCACCGGCAAGACCCCGATCACGGTGCGCGGCCTCGCGCATGCGCTCGGCCTCAGCGAACGCACACTGAACCGCCGCTTCCGCGAACTGACCCACGAGCCGCCGCAGGCCTTCATCATGCGCCGCCGCGTCGAGCACGCCCGCACGCTATTGGAAACAACGGCGCAGCCGATCAAGGCGATCGCCCGCGCCACCGGCTATGAGGACGAGAGCAGCTTTCGAAAGGCCTTCCGCAAGCTCACGCTGACATCGCCGCAGGCCTATCGCGCGCAACGATCGATGCGCGCGGCCTGATCGCGGGAAGCCCCGGAAGACTACGGTCAGCAACGCTGACGAACCTGATGACGTGATGCGAACCGCACACAAGGTTGTGTTTCCGGGATCGACAACGCCTGGGCTCGGGTGTTCACTGCCGGCAAGGACCCGAAAGCGGCTTCCGATAAAACACACATTCATTTTTCTGCATGGGGAGAAACGAGATGTCTTTCGTCGCTCGACGAATGGCGGCGCTTTCGACCGCCATCACCATTCTCGCTGTCTGTGCTGGCAGCGCATTCGCCCAGAAGAAATACGACACCGGCGTAACCGATACCGAAATCAAGATCGGCAACATCATGCCCTATAGCGGGCCGGCATCCGCCTACGGCACCAGCGGCCGGGCCCAGGCGGCCTATTTCCGCAAGATCAACGCCGAGGGCGGCATCAATGGCCGCAAGATCAACTTCATCTCCTACGACGACAGCTACAGTCCGCCGAAGACGGTCGAGCAGGCGCGCAAGCTGGTCGAAGGCGACGAGGTCTTGCTGATCTTTGCCTCTCTCGGCACGGCATCCAACGGCGCGATTCAGAAATACATGAACGTGAAGAAGGTGCCGCAGCTGTTCATTCAGACCGGTGCCACCAAGTGGAACGATCCGCAAAGCTTCCCATGGACCATGGGCTGGCAGCCCAGTTATCAGAGCGAGGGACGGATCTACGCCAAGCACATCCTGAAGGAAAAGCCGGGCGGCAGGATCGCGGTCCTCTACCAGAACGACGATTATGGAAAGGACTATCTCAAGGGCCTGAAGGACGGCCTCGGCGACAAGGCGGCGTCGATGATCGTGATCGAGGATGCGTATGAGGTGGCCGAGCCGACGATCGACACGCACATCGTCAAGATGAAATCGATGAATGCCGACGTATTCGTCGACATCGCCACACCGAAATTCGCGGCGCAGGCCATCAAGAAGGCGGCCGAGATCGGTTGGAAACCGCTGCACATCCTCAACTCGGTAGGTTCCTCGCTCGGCGCCGTGATCCAGCCTGCCGGCTTCGAGAACGCACAAGGCATCATTTCGGTGGCCTACCTGATGGATCCGCTCGATCCGCAATGGAAGGACGATCCCGGCATGAAGGCGTTCGACGAATATCTCTCCAAATATTTCCCCGAAGGCAATCGGGCCGACAGCCTGATTATGACAGGGTACAATGCGGCTCAGACGCTGGTTCAGGTGCTTAAGCAGTGCGGCGACGATCTCACGCGCGCCAACGTCATGAAGCAGGCTGCCAACCTGAAGGCCTTCCGCACCACCAACCTGCTGCCCGGCATCGCAATGAACACCAGCCCGATCGATTTCGCGCCGATCAAGCAGATGCAGCTCAGACGACTCAAGGGCGAGCGATGGGAGCTGTTCGGGCCGATGCTCAGCGCGGAAGTGGGAGGTTAGCCGACCGCAGCCCCTCACTGCGCCGCCCGGCGGTCCGAGCGTTATCCGCGTCATTGCGAGGAGTTCGCGACAAAATTGCAAAGCAATTTTGCGCTGAAGCGGCGAAGCAATCCACCTCTCCGCGTATCCGGAAAGATGGATTGCTTCGCTTCGCTCGCAATGACGCTAGTAGCCTTGGATCTGTAGGATGGGTAGAGCGCAGCGAAACCCATCATCTCGCCCCCTGCACAAGCGATGGGTTTCGCTTCGCTCTACCCATCCTACGGAGCTTGACCTACACCCGGAACAGCTTCGCGTACCTCGCCTTGATCTCCTCCGACTGCACCTGCACCTGGGCCGGATCGGCCTTGAGCATTTTCAGTTTGTCGAGCGGCACGTGACCGGCCTTCTCCTTCACCTTGGCGTGGAACGAGCGGTGCGCGAATTCGTCGGCCAGCATCTGCTGCGTCTCGGCGCTGAAGAAGTAGCTCTGGAACAGCCGCGCCGCATTCGGGTTCGGCGCGTTCTTGAAGATGCCGCTCGGGACGATGATCAGCGGCGCGCCCTCGGCCGGATAGACCACCTCGACCGGCTTGCCCTGATCCTTGGCCAGCACGAGGTTGTAGTCGTTGCCGTCGGCCATCACCGCGCGCTCGCCGAGCAGAATCTTCTTCGGCGGATCGGCCGCCGACTGCACCTGCATCACGCGCTGCTGCGACAGCTTCTCCAGATACGGCCAGCCGAGGTCGCGTGCCAGCACGAAGGTCGCGGTCATGATCGCGCCGGAATAGCTCGGGTGGCCCTTGACGATTTTGCCGCGCCACTTGGGATCGAGCAGGTCGGCGTAGCTCTTCGGCGCCTCCTCGCGCTTCACCTGCTCGGTGTTGTAGCCGATTACCTCGAACCAGGCGCAGGATGTCGCCGAGGTGCCGTCGGGATCGATCTGGTCGGCCGGAAAATGCCTGGCGACGTCCTCCGGCACATAGGCCGCGAGCCAGTCGTTCTTCTTCCAGTCGAGGTAATGCGCGGGATCGGTGGAATTGGCGACGTCGACGGCGTTGATGCCGCTGCCCTGCTCCTGTGCGATGCGCTGGAAGATACGCTCCGCGCCCGAGCGCTCGACGCGGACGCTGATCCCGGGATATTTCTGCTCGAAGTCACGCGCGAGACGCTCGGCCGTGTTCAGCTCCAGCGCGCTGTAGAACGAGATCTTGCCTTCCTTCTTGGCGGCTGCGATCAGCTCCGGCGTCACGGCTTCCGCCGGCGGCGCCGCCGCGCGCAGCGGCTCCGCGAATACCATGCCGGCGGCGGTGGCCGCCGTCACCTTGAGCCAGTCGCGCCTCGACCATTTGCGGTCCTGCATTCCATACTCCCTGAAATCGGGCCGTTGACCGGCCGCGCCTTTGTCGCGGGAGCTTAACGCGTAGGAGGGGTAGAGCGAAGCGAAACCCATCAAATAGCGGCCACATCAGGGATGATGGGTTTCGCGCAGTTTATCATCGGGCCACGCGTTGCGGACCCGTTGGCATCCAGGTCACGCCGCGGCTACGTTTTCGCGGGCGGATTCTCGCGCAGGAAGCGTTCGAGATCGGGCTGCACGGAATAAGGCTGCGGCACCGGATCGCCCTGAAAGTCGACCTGAAGATCAAGGCAGCGCCGCAGCATCCGCGCCAGCTCGCCGCGCCGATAGGGCTTGGTCAGCAGCGGAATGCCGTGGCCGCCACGCCCCTGCTGCGCGGGCAGCACGCCGTCACTGTAGCCCGAGGTGAACAGCACCCGCAGTGCCGGGCGCCCGGCCATCAGCGTCTCCGCCAATTGCCGGCCGTTCATGCTGCCGGGCATCACGATATCGGTGAACAGAAGGTCGAACGCGGTGCCGCGTTTGACGATCTCGAGCGCGGCGTCCGCGTTCGCCGCAACCAGAACGTGGTAGCCGAGGCTTTCGAGCTGGCCCGTGACATAGTCCCGGATCGTAGGATCGTCCTCGACGCACAGGATCGTCTCGTCACCGCCCCTGACGGCCAGATCGTCCTCCTCCGCCGCGCGCTGTGCGGTGCCGTCGGCCTTCGGCAGATAGATCCTGAAGATGGCGCCGCGCCCCTGCTCGCTCTTGACCTCGATACCGCCGCCGCTTTGCTTGACGAAGCCGAACACCATGCTGAGCCCAAGCCCGGCGCCCTGCCCGACCTCCTTGGTGGAAAAGAACGGATCGAAGATCTTCTCTAGATGCGTCGGCGAAATGCCGGTGCCGGTATCGGTCACCTCGATCACGAGATGATCGCCGGCGCGCTCGACGCCGCACGCCACGGCGTCGGGAATCCCGAGCTGGATGTTGCGGGTCGCAAAGCTCAGCGTGCCGCCGTCAGGCATGGCATCGCGCGCATTGATGGCGAGATTGACCAGCGCAGCACCAAGCTGGCTGCGGTCGACGAAGGCGAGCCAGGCGTTGCGGCTGAGCTCCGTCCTGATCTCGGTCTGCGAGCCGAGCGTCTGCGACAGCAGCCGGGCCACCTCGCCGACCAGGTCGTTGACGTCGGTCTCGCCGGGCTGCAGCGGTTGCTTGCGCGCGAATGCCAGGAGGCTCGAGGTGAGCTGCGCGCCGCGATCGGCGGCATCGCTGATCAGCTTGGCGATTGCGGCGAGTTGCGGGTTGTCCTTGACGCCGTCGGCGAGGATCTCGATCGTGCCGGTGATCACGGTCAGCATGTTGTTGAAGTCGTGCGCGATGCCGCCAGTCAGCCGCCCCAGCGATTCCGACTTCTGCGCCTGGATCAACTGCTCCTCGGCGATCCGGCGCTGGCTGACGTCCCTGACAAAGGAATTGATGATCCAGCCGTCACCGCGGCGCAGCGCGTTGAGGGACACCTCGACATAGAACCGGTGACCGTCGCGGTGCAGGCACGCCGTTTCATAGCGCATGCCCATGCCGCCGGCCGCGGTCTCCTGCAGGAAGCGGGTGATCCGCTGCCGGTGCGCGAGGCGCAGCTCCTCCGGAAACACCAGTTCGACCACCCGATAACCAACCGCCTCGGAGCGCGTCCAGCCGGTCAGCACCTCGGCCTGCGGGCTCCAGTCGAGAATGACGCCGTCCTGGTCGGTCTGGACGAAGGCGTCGAGCGCGGTCCTGACGATGGCTTGCGCCATCTGCTCGCTCTCGACCAGCGCCTGGTATGCCCGACGCTGCGCGGTGACGTCGTGCAGTACGGCGACCGCGCCCCGCAGATTGCCGGTATCGTCGCGCAGCGGCCGCGCGTTGACGACAAGGAAGACGGCCGGTTGCGGCGGTTGCGGTTTGACGATCAGCTCGAAATCGTCGACGTCATCGCCGCGCAGCGCACGCGCCATCGGCGTGTCCGGGATCGGCATCACGGTGGTGCCGTCGGCATAATAGTTCTGGAAGGTGCGAACGCCGGTCAGGGTATCAAAACCGGGTTCGACACTGTACAGCCGTCGCGCCGCGGCGTTGACGATCACGATCATCCCGTGCTCGTCGGCGACCACCACCGGATCGCGGATGCTCTCGACGGTCTTCTCCAGCAGGTGCTGCCTGCTGCCCAGCTGCGCCGACAATTCGGCAAGCGTCGCCGCGAGCTGAGCGGTCTCGCCGTCATCGCTTGAGCCGAGCGAGACCTGCTGGCCGCGCGACAACGCCTCCGCCGCCCGCACCAGCTGGGCGGGCGTCCTGGACAGCGATCTCGCAATCACCTCAGCCGTCATCAATACCACCGCAACCGCGCCACCCGCGAGCAGAACGCTCGGCCAGGTTACGCCATGGATGAAGCCCAGCGCGAGCAGGAGCGCGGCGACGGGAAACAACATCCCCATCGCCAGACGGCCCGACAAATTCATCCCGACCAACCCCTCGTGTCGGCTGCACCCGAAAATGGAAAAGGAAAAGCAGTATTCGGAAAGGGTCGTCGGCGCCGGAGCAAATATCCCTGTTGCTTAGCCGAGTCCGGCGCCGCAATCCGCCACTTTCGTATCCGTATTAGTACGGAGGAAGGCCGATTCCGGCGCACGCGCAATACCGGAAGAATAGCTGCGACCTGTCGACCAGCGGTACATCTCGCCGGCAGCACAACTCAACATACCGAGAATTTGCAGGAGGGCCCCGGAGTGCATGTTTGGCGCCGTGGTCAGCCGTCGGCCGAACGCGCCAGGCGGGATGCCGACATGGTCGCTCGCCAAACATGGACCACTCCCACGTTTCTGGGTCCAGCCCAGCCCTCGCCGGCGCTTGGCGACGCTCTCAACGCCGACTTACGACACCTCGAAGTAACGTGCCTCGGCTGCGAGACGCATCGTGAGGCGGCCGAGCAGGACCTCGATCCACGAGCTCGAGCGCCCCGTGGCAAGCGGTGTTCCCGATTGCGGACGAACAATATCTCGGCCAAAATCGTCGGGACAGTTCAGGAAGGATGAGCTTACAAAAGAGAGACGATGTGATGTGCAGGCCGCATCCTCATCCCTCGTAGGCTTAAGCTGCAAATACCGATCTGGGTCCCGTTGAATGTTAGCGCGCCGAAGAGCGGATCTGCTCTCAAGGCGGGTGACTTTGCATTTGCTACGGAGCACAAAATGGATTCCATGCTGAAGGACAGGGTCGCGGAAGGGCGGCTCGTGAGCTTGGAAGAGCAGCTTTCGAACCTCGCGCGCGAAGCAGGAGTCAGCCCTTCCGGCCCGCCGACCGGCAAGAAAGCGTTTCACGCGCCGCTAGAAGCGGTTCATCGATCGGCGGATTGGCGCCACCTGGCCATTGTCGGTTCCGTGCTGGCAGCATGCATAGGTGGCGCTGCTTGGTGGTGGTCGTCACCCAGCGATACGGCGATGGTGGCCTCCCCTGGCCACTCCTCACCTCCTGCGCAAACCCCGCCGAAAGACGTTGCGCCGACTGCCGCCGCACTTTCTTCCGACTTGGCGCAGCAGCTTCAACCGATGGCGCGCGATCTCGCGGCCTTGAGGCAGGCGGTCGAACAGCTTGAGGTGAGGCAAGAACAATTGGTCCGCGACCATAAAAATGTCGCAAGCCAACTCGAGGCGAGCCAAGCAGAAATGGCACGCAGCAAAGATATCATCGACCAGATCAAGGCGACCCAGGATCAGATGGCGCGCGAGAGCGAGACGGTCACCGAGCGGCTCAACGCAAGCCAGGACCAGCTGGCCGGTGTCATTGCCAACGCCGCAGAGCCGAAGGTGAGCCCCGAACAGCCAAAGGTAAGCCCCGAACAGCCAACGGTAGCCCCAGAAATACCACTGCCGCGTCCGCGGCCGTCGACCGATGTTGCCCAGGCGCGCAAACCGGCGCCAACCCCGACGCGGCCGCACGCCACCAGCAAACCGCAACCGCCGGCATGGCCATGGTCAGTGCGCTAATGCCGTGACGTGCTGCTTCCTGCGTGCCGTCGACGCGGCAACGGCCGATACCTGCACTTTGCGATCAATGAAGCAACACGAAGAGGCCGCTGGCGCTGGTCAGCGGCCTCTTGAACCTGATCTTAAATGAACGTCTTGGTGGTAAAATCTTTGCCTCAGGTCCGCCTTTATTAAACGCGGAATTTGCCACACAGTGAAGTCCCAACAGGTGCGATGCTCAACGGAACTCTTGTGACGTTGCGGGGACAACACACTTTGCGTTCGTGACGTCCTGAGTTCTAGGAACGATCTACTCGCCTGCCGCTCGGCTCCCATCGATTGGCCAAGGAAAGCCCCGCGTCTTTCATGGCTTCCCGAACCGAGGTTCGACAAACCGACCCGACGGACAGGCGACGCCACACCTTTGGTGTCGTCCCTGCGAAGGCAGGGACCCATAACCACCGACGGTCCTTGTTGAGCAGTGCCGCAACGACGAGTCCCCCTCCACAACAACCGCTCCGGAGCATCCCTGCTTTCGTAGGGACGACAGCGCGTTTTTCGGAGACGACGTCGTGATTAACGCGCAGGGACGGTGGCGGTGAAACCGTCCTACGCCGCCCGCCGCCGTTCGCGCAGCGCGTCGCCGAAGGCTTCGAACAGGGCGCGGTTGATCGGATTGCGCTGCGGATCGTATTCGGCGTGCCACTGCACACCCAGCGCAAAACCCGGCGCATCGGCGATGCGGATCGCCTCGATGGTGCCGTCCTCGGCGATGCCCTCGATCACGACGCGCTTGCCGGGCTCGAGGATGCCCTGGCCGTGCAGCGAATTGACTCGAATGGTCTCCCGGCCGAGGATTTTTGCGAACGCGCCGCCCGGTGTCAGCGCGACGTCATGACGGTCGGCGAACACAACGGTCGGGTCAGGATGGATCTCGCCGTTCTCCAGCCGCGGCATCCGGTGGTTCATGCGACCCGGAATCTCGCGGATCTCCGGATGCAGCGAGCCGCCGAAGGCGACGTTCATCTCCTGCAGGCCGCGGCAGATGCCGAAGATCGGCACGCCGCGCGCGACGCAGGCTTCCGACAGCGCCAGCGCAACGTCGTCGCGGTGGATGTCGTAGGGCTCGTGGGCGGCGCAAGGTTCGGTATTGAAGCGGGTCGGATGAACATTGGCGCGGGCCCCGGTCAGCACCACGCCGTCGACCACGTCGAGCAAGGCACTGACCTCGGTGATTTCGGGGCTGCCGGCGAACATCAGCGGCACCGCGCCCGACACCTCGGCAACCGCGCGAAGGTTGCGCTCCCCGACCATCTGGACTGTGAAACGATTTTCGATGCGATGGGCGTTTCCGATCACGCCGACCACGGGCCGTCTCATTATTGAAGTCTCGCGCAATGATTCTTCTAAGTTTGCGACGTTGCGGAGACGATCATGCCTTCGAGTTCCCGCCGGATCAACTATCTATATCTGCACAGGGGGGCTTGCAGTCCTGCACAGATTCGCGCCCCTCGGGACCCAAAGCCGGCCAGATGCCCACCGATCGCGCCCGGCCCCGCACCCCGTCAGCGGCGAACCGGCACGGCCCCGCCAGCTTGATCCCGGCGGGGTTTTCGCCAAAGACTGCTCGAAACACCGTCGCGAAGGGGGAATCACCCGTGACAGACTCGGCTGACAATCGCCTGCAGGCCCGCAACGACTTGGCATGGGCGATCGCCGTCGGCGGCATCGGCGTGGTACTGTTCGCTGCCCTGCTGACCTTCGCCTGGCATTTTGCCGCGACCCTGTTCCTGCTGTTCGCCGGCATGCTGCTCGGAGTCGCCCTCAATGCCATGACCACCCTGCTCGGCCGGCTGACCAAGCTGCCCCACGCGTTGCGGCTTGCGATCGTCTGCCTGGCGATGGCCGGGCTGCTGTCCGGCATCGTGTTCCTCGGCGGCACCACGATCGCGCAGCAGGCCACGGTGCTGAGCAACACGATCAAATCGCAGCTCGGCAGCGTCAAGGACTTCCTCGAACAGCACGGGGTCGACACCAGCTATCTCGATTTCACCAATGCCGCGGGCGAGGCAAAGGGCGAAGGCACCGCCGTGACGACGACGACAACGACGCCCCCATCGTCGCAGTCCCATGGCATCCCCGGCGCCGGCGCGCTGGCCTCAAGCGGCGGCGCCATCATCAGCCAGACGCTGAAGGTGCTACTCGGCACCGTCAGCGTCGTCGGCAACTTCTTCATCGTGCTGTTTCTCGGGCTCGCCTTCGCGGCCCAGCCAAGCATCTACCGCGCCGGGCTGTTGTTCATCGCGCCGGTCAAGTACCGCGCGCAGGCGACCATCATCGTCGACCACATCGGCGAGACACTAGAGCGCTGGCTGATCGCGCAGATCATCACGATGACGGCGGTATTCCTCGTCACCTGGATCGGGCTTGCCATCATCGGCATTCCGAGCTCGTTCATCCTCGGCATCCAGGCCGGCCTGCTCGCCTTCATTCCGACGGTCGGCGCGATCCTCGGCGGGCTGATCGTGGTGCTCGCGAGCCTTGCGACCGGATGGATCGCGGCGCTGTCGGCCTTCATCCTGTTCCTCGGCGTCCACGCGCTGGAAAGCTACGTGCTGACGCCGATCATCCAGCGCCAGGCGCTCGACATCCCGCCGGCCACGCTGTTCGCGTTCCAGATCCTGCTCGGCGTCGTGTTCGGCATCTGGGGGCTGGCGCTGGCGCTGCCGCTGATGGCGATCGCCAAGGTGATGATCGACCACTTCAAGACGGAGGATCCGGCGCGGGCCGCGTGACCGCACGTCAGGAGAGCAGCAGCACCGTTCCCGCGACCATCAGCATCACGCCGGCCAGCATCACCATCGGCCAGCGACTCTTCGGCGGCTGGTATCGCCCCTGCGCGCGCCGTTCGGCGATCAGCGCGGTCTCGTATTCATGCGAGTCCGAGAACAGGCAGGCGAAACCGCTGCGCGCCGAAACCGCGTCGGCTTCGAGCGACATCAGGGCTGACTGCGGATTGCGGGTGCGGATCGACTCCATGCCCGAAAGCATGGGATCGAATGGTTAACCACTCGTTACCGCACTCATGCCCGGACGCTCGCCGGCTTTTGCCGCGCCGAAGCCGGCAGGCCCGCGGTCTTGCGCCGCCAGTTCTCCAGCGAGAGCGGCAATTCCTCCGCTGCCTCGACGCGGTTGCGGCCGCCGCGCTTGGCCTGGTAGAGCGCGGTGTCGGCCGAGGCCAACAGCACCTCGAGCTCGGTGCCGGCGGGACCGCCTGCGACGCCGATGCTGACCGTGGTGTCGACCGCGCCTTCCTCGCAGGTGATGTTGCTGTTCTCGAAGGCTTCGCGCACGCGCTCGGCGACCAGCACACCCTCCTCCAGCGAGCACGGCAGCAGCGCCGCGAATTCCTCGCCGCCGATCCGGCCCGACAGATCGCTGATCCTGAGGCTGTTGACCACGACAGCGGAGAACAGCTTCAGGATCTCGTCACCCGCGGGATGGCCGAAGCGGTCGTTGATTGACTTGAAGTGATCGATGTCGAAGATCATCACGGTGACCGGCCGGCCGGCAATGGACTCGCGCTCGATCACCCGCGCGCAGGCCTCGGTGAAGCCGCGGCGGTTGAGCATGCCGCTCAGGGGGTCGATCGACGCGGCCGTCTTGTGCACGGCCACCGCGCGGTCCGACACCATCATGAAGATCACGAACACCGTGCCGATCGCGTACAGCACGAGTTCGATCGAAAACAGCGTGACCCAAAAGCTGGAGACGAAATTCTGGCCGTTCAATCGCAGCAGGTCGCCGACCAGGATCGGCAGCATCAGGACGCAACCGTGCGCGACCGGGATGACGATCGCAAGCCAGCGCCGTTGCATCGCGCGGCGGCGCTCGCTCCACAGTTCTGATGCGGTCAGCGCGGCGTAGATCGCGACGATCCCGGCACCGATCGTCAGGCGCATCGCGGGATCCTCAACCGTCGTCACCGCCCCGATCCATGCGATCGGGCCGAGCACGAGGCCCAGCAAATTGGCCTTGCGGCCGTGGAAAATGCGCGCGGCATTCCAGACCAGGCCGCAGGCGGCGAAGCCGATCGCATTGAGGCCCAGCAGAACCATCGGATCGAGCGTCGAACTGCCGACCGTCCAGACCGCGACCGAGGCCGCGCCGAGCAGATAGGCGGTGCCCCACCATTTCAGCGCGGAAATGTTCTCCTGCCTGCCGAACAACCACAGCATGGCGCCGAGCATGCCCGCGACCATGGTGGCGAACAAATAAAGTGTCGATGGATCGAACGACATAAACTCACCCCAGCCCGGTGTGATGCAACGTTCGCAGGCGCAAATAAATACGGTGATGCAGCGCCATTGCGAGCCCGCAAGCTAGAAGGTGCGAGTTCCAATTTCGTTTGCACGCACACGCAAGTTTTCATGAAAAACTGCGCTAATTCGCGCAGAAGCATCGCCGGTCGGACGCAGCAAAAAGGGCGCCTCGCGGCGCCCTCTGCAACTCGATGCCCGCGGCAATTGCCGCGAATTTTAGAACTCGAATTAGCGCTTCGAGAACTGGAAGGACTTGCGGGCCTTCGCCTTGCCGTACTTCTTGCGCTCGACCGAGCGGCTGTCGCGGGTCAAGAAGCCGCCCTTCTTGAGGACGCCGCGCAGCTCGGGCTCGAAGTTGGTGAGCGCCTTCGAGATGCCGTGGCGAACAGCACCGGCCTGGCCGGAGAGACCGCCGCCGGCGACGGTGCAGATCACGTCATACTGGCCGTTACGGGCGGCAGCGACCAGCGGCTGCTGGATCATCATGCGCAGCACCGGGCGGGCGAAGTAGACTTCGAACTCGCGGGTGTTGACCGAGATCTTGCCGGAGCCCGGCTTGACCCAGACGCGGGCGACCGCGTCCTTGCGCTTGCCGGTGGCGTAGGCGCGGTTGTACTTGTCGACCTTCTTGACGTATTTCGGCGCGTCGGGAGCGGCCGGCTTGACCTGCGAGAGCTGGTCGAGGGACTGCAACGTATCGGACATTATGCGGCCCTCGTGTTCTTGCGATTCAGGGAAGCGATATCGACCTTCTCGGGGCTCTGCGCTTCATGCGGATGATCGGCACCCGGATAGACGCGCAGATTGCCCATCTGCATACGGCCGAGCGGACCGCGCGGGATCATGCGCTCGATCGCCTTCTCGACGACGCGCTCCGGGAAGCGGCCCTCGAGGATCTGCTTCGCGGTGCGCTCCTTGATGCCACCGATGAAGCCGGTGTGCTTGTAGTAAGTCTTCTGGTCGCGCTTGCGACCGGTCAGCACCACATGCGCGGCGTTGACGATGATGACGTTGTCGCCGCAATCGACATGCGGGGTGTAGGTGGGCAGGTGTTTGCCGCGCAGGCGCATCGCGACGAGCGTGGCGAGACGACCGACGACCAGACCCTTGGCGTCGATCACGACCCACTTCTTCGTCACTTCGGCGGGCTTGGCCGAGAACGTGCTCATGTGTGAAATCCGTGAAAAAGAAATCGGCGCCGTATGCGCCGAACTGGCAGCTTTCTAGAGAAGCCGCGATCGCGCGTCAACGCCCACGCGCTCAAATTACATCAGAAAAAACAATGGCTTGCAATTATGGTGCAATAATACCGTAGAAAAGCCTATTGATTTGGAATGGAATAGGTCGCCGTGACATGGGCGATGGGATCGGGAGACGAGCCGGACAGCAGGTTGACCTCGCCGACCGCGAGCCGCTTGCCGAGCTTGAGCAGCCTCGCCACCGCAAGTACGTCCTGCCCCGGCTGACCCTTGCGCAGGAAGTTGATGTTGAGGTTGGTGGTCACGGCAAGGCCAACCGGCCCGATCGCCGACAGCAGCACCACGTACATCGCGAAATCCGCCAGGCCCATCAGGGTCGGCCCGGACACCGTACCGCCAGGCCGCAGCATGCGCTCGCTGAAGCGCTGGCGCAGCAGGGCCGTCTCGCCGTCGGCGCTTTCGATCCGGACATCGTCGTAGACGAACGCCTGCGGGAATTCCCTCCGCAGGAACTCCTCCACGTCAGCCACGCTCATTTTCGCAGTCGCCATGCCGTCCCTGCCCTCGCTTCAGCCTGCCTGTTACATTAAGTTGTCACAGAGACCAAAGTGGAATTTCAGCATGTCCGCCCAAGCCGCCCGCGCCGAAGCGCCGCAACACCAGCCGATCCTGCTGCGCGAGACCGTCGGCAGTATCGCGCTACTGACGCTCAATCGCCCCGGAGCGCGCAACAGCCTCTCCGAGGGCCTGATCGCCGAGCTGCACGCCGCCCTGAACGATGTCGGCGGCGACAAGCGCATCCGCGCCGTCGTGCTCGCCGCCAAAGGCCCGGCGTTCTGCGCCGGCCACGACCTCAAGGAGCTTACCGCGCGCCGTAGCGATGCCGACCGCGGCCGCGCCTATTTCGCGCAAATCATGAACGCCTGCAGCGCGATGATGCAGGCCATCGTGCGCCTGCCGAAGCCGGTGGTCGCATCCATCCAGGGCATCGCCACCGCGGCCGGCTGCCAGCTCGTCGCAAGTTGCGACCTCGCGGTCGCCTCCGAAGCGGCGGCGTTCGCGACGCCGGGCGTCGACATCGGGCTGTTCTGCTCGACGCCGATGGTGGCGCTGTCGCGCAACGTGCCGCGCAAACAGGCCATGGAGATGCTGCTGACCGGAGAGCCGGTCTCGGCGGCAACGGCGCAGAGCATCGGCCTCGTCAACCGCGTGGTATCCGCTGGCACCGAACGCGACGCCGCGATCGCGCTGGCCGAGAAGGTCGCGCTGAAATCGGCCTACACCGTCAAGCTCGGCAAGGAAGCGTTCTATCGCCAGGCCGAGATGAACCTCGCCGATGCCTATCGCTTCGCCGCCGAGGTGATGACCGAAAACATGATGGCGCGCGACGCCGAGGAAGGCATCGGTGCCTTCATCGAGAAGCGCGATCCGAAGTGGCAGGACAAGTGACGACCTGAGGTCGTCATTCCGGGATGGTGCATTAGCACCAGCCCCGGAATGACAAACCCGGAAGAAAAATGAATCACGACGCCTACGACGACAATTACATCCGCAGCATTCTGAACAACGTCAAGACCATCGCGATGGTCGGCGCCTCGCCGGTCAATGTGCGGCCGAGCTATTTCGCGTTCAAATATCTGGCGCAGCGCGGCTACGACATGATCCCGGTCAACCCCGGCCATGTCGGCAAGACGCTGATGGGCAAGCCGTTCGTCGCCTCGCTTGCGGACATCGATCGGCCGATCGACATGATCGACATCTTCCGCAATTCAAGCCACATCATGCCCGTGGTCGAGGAGGCGCTGAAATTGTCGACGCCGCCGAAGGTGATCTGGATGCAGCTTGGCGCACGCGACGACGCCGCGGCCGAGAAGGCGGAAGCCGCGAGCCTCAAAGTGGTGATGAACCGCTGCCCGAAGATCGAGTATGGCCGGCTGTCGTCGGAGATCTCGTGGATGGGCGTCAACTCGCGCACGCTGAGTTCCAAGCGTGCGCCGATCCCGACGCAGGGCATGCGGCTGTCGCTCAATCGCACGAGCTTCGGCGGCGGACAGACCGCGGCGTCCGACCGCGCGGCAAAGAACAAGACCGAGACGACCTGACATCGCGGCGGAATAATCGCTGCGATCATCCGGTATAGCGCGGGATGCCCCTCCAAAAACTGGCGATGCGCCCAACTCGCTTGACGGCGGGCGCCGTCGCCATCAGCATGCCGCGCGTTTCGACCAGGCCACAACAGGATACTAAAGGATGACCGATCGCCTTCCGGGATTTTCCACCCTCGCCGTGCACGCCGGCGCGCAGCCTGATCCCACCACCGGCGCGCGGGCGACACCGATCTACCAGACCACGTCATTCGTCTTCAACGATGCCGACCACGCGGCCTCGCTGTTCGGCCTGCAGGCTTTCGGCAACATCTATACCCGCATCGGCAACCCGACCAATGCCGTGCTCGAGGAACGTGTCGCAGCCCTCGAAGGCGGCACCGCGGCGCTCGCCGTCGCTTCCGGTCACGCGGCGCAGGTCGTCGTGCTGCAGCAGCTGTTGAAGCCCGGCGATGAGATCATCGCGGCACGCAAGCTCTATGGCGGCTCGATCAACCAGTTCACCCACGCCTTCAAGGCGTTTGGCTGGAATGTGGCCTGGGCCGACCCCGATGAGATCGAAAGCTTCGAGCGCGCGGTGACGCCGCACACCAAGGCGATCTTCATCGAGTCGATCGCCAACCCGGCCGGCAGCATCACCGATATCGAGGCGATCGCGGCCGTTGCGCGCAAGGCCGGCGTGCCGCTGATCGTCGACAACACGCTGGCCTCGCCCTATCTGATCAAGCCGATCGACCACGGCGCCGACATCGTCGTGCACTCCCTGACCAAGTTCCTCGGCGGTCACGGCAACTCACTCGGCGGCATCATCGTCGATGCCGGCACCTTCGACTGGTCGAAGGACAACAAATATCCGATGCTGAGCGAGCCGCGCCCGGAATATCACGGCATCCGGATCCAGGAGACCTTCGGCAACTTCGCCTTCGCGATCGCCTGCCGCGTGCTCGGTCTGCGCGACCTCGGCCCCGCGCTGTCGCCGTTCAACGCCTTCATGATCCTGACCGGCATCGAGACGCTGCCGCTGCGCATGCAGAAGCACTGCGACAACGCCAAGGCGGTGGCGGAATTCCTCTCCACCCACCCCGCGGTCTCAGCAGTGAACTATGCCGGCCTGCCCGGCGACAGGTACAACGCCTTGCAGCGCAAATATGCGCCGAAGGGAGCCGGGGCGGTGTTCACGTTTAGCCTTAAGGGCGGCTATGACGCCGGCGTCAATCTGGTGTCGAACCTGAAGCTGTTTTCGCATCTCGCCAATGTCGGCGACACCCGCTCGCTGGTGATCCATCCGGCCTCCACCACCCACAGCCAGCTCGACGACGCCGCCAAGGTGAGGTCGGGCGCGGCGCCCGAGGTGGTGCGGCTTTCGATCGGCATCGAGGATAAGGAGGACCTGATCGCCGACCTCGACCAGGCCCTGCGCGCCTGATCCCGCAATTGTTCCGGAGCGGTGCGCCGCATCACTCCGGAAGCTTGCCCAAGGAGACGGACATCCCGTTAACGCTTAATACCGACGGGCCTCTCGTTAACGTTCAATCCGGCTTAAAGTGGCAGTGATAGGCTCCGGATGATTCGGGAGACCATTGATGCTGCGCTGGACATTGCCGCTCGCGATCGCATTGTTTGCGATCCCGCCTGCTGACGCCGCCGACGGCCCGGCCGTCGCCAAGAGCGCGACCGTCAAGGCCGCGCGCCAGCTGCCGGCGGGCCTACCGCACCGGCATTACGCCTACCGCACCACCATCACATCGCCGACCTATGTCCGGCGCGGACGCCAGCTCGTAGTCGTCGAGCAGCCCGTGGTGATCCCGCTCAATTCCGAGCCGTATATCCCGTTCGTGCCCGGCGAACCGCTGCTGCCGGGGTCGTCGTCGCTGCCCGGCTATTACGGCAACTGGCACTCCTACAACTATTTCGGCCCGTACTACGGCGGTGCCTATGTGACCTATTGGGACCGCCTGCCCTACGCCTGTGGCGTCTACGGCTACTGCTAGCGCGGACCGATCCGGTGGCCAGATCGCCGCAGAAATCCAGCGCACCGGCTTCGGGGAACGCGGTGACCGCCGATCTCGTCGCGGTGCTGGTCGCCGTCACCGAGGGCACGCCGAAGATCATGACCATCGCCGGCGGCTCCGCGCTGCCGAGCGGCCCGTTCGAGTTCACCCATCGCTCGCTGCAGACCGCACTGCGGGCCTGGGTCGAAGCGCAGACCGGCCACCCGCTCGGCTATGTCGAGCAACTCTACACCTTTGCCGACCGCGGCCGCTCCGGCGATGCCAAGGGACCGCATAGCGTCTCGATCAGCTATCTCGGCTTGACCCGCGAGGATCGGGTCGGCGAAGGCTTCGAGGCGCACTGGTCCGGCTGGTACGACTACTTCCCCTGGGAGGATCATCGCGCCGGCGCGCCGGCCTTCCTGGCGAAGACGATCGCGCCGAAGCTGAAAACGTGGGCGAAGGCGGCGCCGTCACCGACGCTGCAGCGCGAGCGCTGGCAGCGTTGCGCCATCACTTTTGGACTCGACGATCGCGACTGGAACGAAGAGCTGGTGCTGCAACGCTATGAGCTGCTCTACGAGGCCGCGCTGATCCCGGAAGCCGGACGTGGGCATGCCCGCGAGGCGCCGGTCGTGCCGGGCAAGCCGATGACGGCGGATCATCGCCGCATTCTCGCGACCGGGATCGCGCGGCTGCGCGCCAAGATCAAATACCGTCCGGTGGTATTCGAGCTGATGCCGGCCGAGTTCACTCTGCTGCAACTGCAACGCAGTGTTGAGGCTCTCGCAGGCCGGCTGGTCCACAAGCAGAACTTCCGCCGGCTGATCGAGCAGCAGGAACTCGTTGAAGAGACTGGCGCAATGGCCGCCGATACCGTCGGCCGGCCGGCCAAGCTGTTCCGCTTCCGCCATGCCGTGCTGGCCGAGCGGGCCGTCGCCGGCACCAAGCTCCCGCTTTCGCGCACTTGACACGCCTTATGCTCAGGATAAGTATAAGCCATCTTATGCTCACGGAGAGTATAAATGGTTGCACTCGATACCGATCTGCTCACCCGCACCGCGCCGCTCTATGAGCGCGTCAAGCGCGTCATCCCGCCGTTCGAATGGGCCACATTCGCCGAGGACGTCGATGCGATCCTCGCGCTGAAACGCCGCCGCAACGCGGTGGTGCTGGCGCATAATTACCAGACGCCGGAGATCTTCCACGGCGTCGCCGATATCGTCGGCGACAGTCTGTTGCTCGCGCGCGAAGCAACCAAGGTCGATGCCGATGTCATCGTGCTCGCGGGCGTGCATTTCATGGCCGAGACCGCGAAGCTGCTCAATCCGGCCAAGACCGTGCTGATCCCCGACCTCAAGGCCGGCTGCTCGCTGGCGGATTCCATCACGGCGCAGGACGTGCGGCTGATGCGCGCGCGCTACCCAGACGCACCGGTCGTCGCCTATGTCAACACCTCGACCGCGGTGAAGGCCGAGTCCGACATCTGCTGCACCTCGGGCAATGCGCTGAAGGTGGTGGAATCGCTCGGCGCCGAGCGCGTCATCATGCTCCCGGATGAATATCTGGCGCAGAACATCGCCAAGCAGACCAGCAAGAAGATCATCGCCTGGAAGGGCCACTGCGAGGTGCACGAGCTGTTCACCGCCGATGACGTGCGCCAGCTGCGCGAAGATCACCCTGACATCACCATCCTGGCGCATCCGGAATGCCCGCCCGAGGTGGTCGCCGAAGCGGACTTTGCCGGGTCGACGGCTGCGATGCAGTCGTTCGTCGAGACCAAACGTCCGCCGCGCGTCGTGCTGCTGACGGAATGCTCGATGAGCGACAACATCGCCGCACTAAATCCCGGTGTCGACTTCATCCGCCCCTGCAATCTCTGTCCGCACATGAAGCGGATCACGCTGAAGAACATCCGTCACGCGCTGGAGACCAACCAGCACGAGGTCACCATCGACCCTGCGATCGCCGAACGCGCGCGCAAGAGCGTCGAAAGGATGCTGGCGATATGAGCACCGATATCTCCGATCTCAACGGCCGCCCGGTGATCATCGGCGGCGGTGCCGCCGGGCTGATGACCGCGCTTCAGCTCGCCCCCGAGCCGGTCGTGCTGCTGTCGAAGTCGCCGCTCGGCGCGGAAGCTTCCAGCATGTGGGCTCAGGGCGGCCTTGCGGCGCCGGTCGGCGCAGATGACAGCCCTGCCCTGCATCTCGCCGATACGCTCGCGGCCGGCGCCGGCCTTTGCGACGCGGCCGCCGCGAGCCGGATCGTCCACGCCGCGCCCGCCGCCGTCGAGCAGCTGGCGAGGCTCGGCGTCGCCTTCGACCGCCACGCCGACGGCAGCTGGCGCCTCGGGCTCGAGGCCGCACACCGCCGCAACCGCATCGTGCACGCCACCGGCGACGGTACCGGACGCGAGATCATGCGCGCGCTGATCGCGGCGGTCCGGCGCACACCATCGATCACGCTGCTGGAAGGCGTCGAGGCGCGCCGGCTGATCGTCGAGGACAATGCGGTCAGGGGCGTGCTTGCAGCCAACGCAAGCGGCGCGCTGACGATCACGACCAATCGCGTGGTGATCGCGACCGGCGGCATCGGTGGGCTGTTCGCCGACAGCACCAATCCCGGCGGGTGTTTCGGCCAGGGGCTCGCACTTGCCGCACAGGCCGGCGCGAAACTGTCGGACATCGAGTTCGTCCAGTTTCATCCGACCGCGTTCGACGGGCCGTCGCGCCCGATGCCGCTGCTGACCGAGGCGATCCGTGGCGATGGCGCGGTGTTGATCGACGAGACCGGCGAGCGCTTCATGGCCGATCAGCCCGGCGCCGAGCTTGCGCCACGCGACATCGTCGCGCGCGCCGTGTGGGGCCACCGCGCCGCGGGGCATCGCACCTTCCTCGACGCGCGCCAACATCCGGGCGCGGAGTTTGCGCAGCGGTATCCCGTGATCAGCGCGTTCTGCAAGATGGCCGGCATCGATCCCGCCCATGATCCGATCCCGATCCGGCCGGCGGTTCACTACCACATGGGCGGCATCACGGTTGACGGTTTTGGCCGCAGCACGGTGCAGGGCCTGTGGGCCTGCGGCGAGGCCGCGCGCACCGGGTTGCACGGCGCCAACCGGCTCGCCAGCAATTCGCTGATGGAAGCGATCGTCTGCGCGCGCTGGGTCGCCGAGAGCATCGAAAGCGTGAGTGCGGGCCCGCGCGCCATGCTGCGCGACGACGCGATGCCACAGGCTTCCGATCCCTCCGCCGTGCGACCGATCCTCACCCAGGGCCTCGGCGTCCTGCGCGACCGCGACGGGATCGCCCGCGCGATCCGCAGCCTCTATCCACTCGCATGCGGTCACAGTGCGGCGTCCGACGCAGCATTGGTCGGATTGATGGTCGCGGTTGCCGCCATCCGGCGTGAGGAAAGCCGCGGCGGCCACTTCCGCAGCGATTTCCCGCACATTGCTGCGTCGGCCGTTCCGTCGTCCCTTACCCGCGCCGATGCACTCGCCGCCGCGCGCGACATCGTCGAATCCACGCCATTTGCCAGGAGTGCCCTGTCATGACCCTCACCCCCCTGCTGCCGCTGATCTATGAGCCGATCGTGCAGACCGCCTTGCGCGAGGATCTCGGCCGCGCCGGCGATATCACCGCAGACGCCATCGTGCTGCCCGGCCAGCAGGCGCGGCTGGTGATGCGGGCGCGGCAGCCCGGCGTGATCGCCGGGCTCGATGTCGCGCGGTCAGCCTTCCAGACGGTGTCGCCGGCCATCACGCTGCGCGCCGAACGGCCCGACGGCAGCGCGGTCGAACCCGACCAGGTCATCGCGATCATCGACGGCCCGGCCCGCAGCCTGCTCACCGCCGAGCGGACCGCGCTCAACTTCCTCTGCCATCTGAGCGGTGTCGCCACCGCAACGGCTACGCTGGTCAAGGCCGTGGCGGGCACCCGCGCGCAGATCGTCTGCACCCGCAAGACCACGCCGGGACTGCGTGCGCTGGAGAAATATGCGGTGCGCGCCGGCGGCGGCGGCAATCATCGCTTCGGCCTCGACGATGCCGTGCTCATCAAGGACAACCACATCGCGCTCGCCGGCGGCATCCGCACCGCGATCGAGCGCGCCAAGGCCAATGCCGGCCATCTCGTCAAGATCGAGGTCGAGGTCGACACGCTGTCGCAGCTCGAAGAGGCGCTGACGCTCGGCGTCGACGCGGTGCTGCTCGACAACATGACGACCGAGCAGCTCAGCCAGGCGGTCGACATGGCGCGCGGCAAGGCGATCACCGAAGCCTCCGGCCGCATCACCGCGGCGACGGCCGCAGCGATTGCCGCAACCGGCGTCGACCTGATCTCGGTCGGCTGGGTGACCCACAGCTCGGCCGCGCTCGATATCGGGCTCGACTATCTGTCCTGATCGATCAAAGAGGTTGATCGATCAACCGGGCTGGCCGACCGCAACGAGGGTCGGCTGATCCCGCTCGGTCCGGCGCGCGGCGAAGCGCTCGGCCTGCAGCACCGCTAGTGTCAGCACGACGATGGCGACGGCCTGGTGCGTCAGCGCCAGATCGATCGGCACCCGATGCAGCAGCGTCAGAATGCCGAGCGTCGCCTGCAGCGTGATCGCAGCCACCAGCCACCAGGCCCCCGCGATCACAGCGCCGCCGGCGCGCGCGCGCATGGCATCGATCGCATGTGCGATCGCCAGCGCGAACAGCAGATAGGCGGTCATGCGATGTTCGAACTGCACCGTCAGCGTGTTGTCGAACAGATTGCGCCACCACGGTGTCTCGAACCAAAGCCGGTCAGCCGACGGAATGAAGCCGCCGTCGATGTCGGGCCAGGTATTATAAACCCTGCCCGCGCGCAGCCCCGCGACCAGCGCGCCGAAATAGAGCTGCACGAAGGTCAGCACGAGCAGCACCGCGCTCGTGATCTTCAGCCTGAGCGGCGCGATCACGCTTGGGCGGTCGGTCAGGCGCCGCAGCGTCCAGACGATCGCCGCGAAGATCAGGAGCGCCAGCACCAGATGCGTCGCCAGCCGATACTGCGATACCTCGATGCGTTCCGAGAGGCCGGACGCGACCATCCACCAGCCGACGCCGCCCTGCAGCGCGCCGAGGCCGAAAATCACCCACAATCGCCGGCCGAGTTCGCCGCTCACCGCGCCGCGCCACAGGAAATACAGGAACGGCAGCAGATAGGCCGCGCCGATCACGCGGCCAAGCAGCCGGTGGCTCCACTCCCACCAGAATATCGTCTTGAATTGCTCGAGCGTCATCCCGGCGTTGAGCTCGCGATATTGCGGGATCCTCTTATAGCCCTCGAAGGCCTGGGTCCACTGCGCCTCGGTCAGCGGCGGCAGCGTACCGGTCACCGGCTTCCATTCGACAATCGACAGGCCGGACTCGGTCAGCCGCGTGGCGCCGCCGACCAAGACCATCAGGGCGATCAGGGCGGCCACCGCGACCAGCCATACCCTGACGGCGCGGAGCTGCGATGTCTTTGCGGAAATACCGGCCATTTCGCCCTGACTTGATTGGATTTTCGGGCCCCTTATAGTCCGCCGCGCCAGCGGCGCAAGCGCCGCCCGGAGCCTCGTTCCGATCAAGTCGGAAGGAAGCTCCAGAATGTTGTTTTGACGCGTTTTCTTTGCGCGAACCGGTGCCCGCTTCGCACGAAAACGCCCTGGATCACGAGTCGTACATATCCGCCATGGCCATACGCACCCGCAAACTGCTCGGTACCATCTTCCTGCTGATCCTGGTGGTGGTGTGGTCGCTGCTTGGCATGACGGTCGCGCAGACGCCTTGGCTTGCCAATTCGGGGCTGCTGCAGGCGATCTTCTACGTCGTCGCTGGCCTCGGCTGGGTGCTGCCGGCGATGCCGATCGTCGCCTGGATGTCGCGGCCCGATCGCGCCTAAGTAACGTCCTGGTCGCGCGCGCTACGCGTCGGCCGCACCGGCGCGAACATCACGCCCGACAGCAGCACCCGCATCATCCGCAGCGAGCGCACGCGGCCGTCCCATGCGATGCGCGGCAGCGCGTGAAGGTTGGTGCGCCCCTGCGCCTCGACGACCCCTGGTATGGTCGACACCGCGCTGGCAAAGCCGGCCTCTTCGGCCATCACGACATGCGGACGGCCGAACGCATCGCGGTCCCCGAACGGGAATGCGAAATGTCTGACCTGCCGCCCAAGCGCGCTCTCGGCCACCGCCTTGCCCATCGCCATCTCGCGCTGCGCGTCGGCATCCCTGAGGCTCGACAGCGCCGGATAGTTCACGGTCGCGCTGCCGAACGTCACGTTTGGATCGGCGGCAAGCTTCGCCAGATCCTGCCAGTCGAGTGACGCATTGCGTGACAATTGGGTTGCGTCGGCCGAATAGCGCCTGGCGAGATCGTTCAGCGCGTAGGACAGGTCCGACGGCGGCAGCTTGCGCAGCCAGCCGGACAGGAAATCGAACAGCTCGTATTTGTCCGAGAGATTTGAAATCGCGAAGTGCCGCTCCCGGCCGTCGATCATCATGCTGATGCGGTTTTCGCGCGCGATGATTTCCTCCAGCACCAGCCACCACGCCACGCCGACGCCATCGGGAAAGGCCGTCGGCAGATACAGCGCGAAGGGAACGCCGTGCCTGGCGAGCACCGGCCAGGCATGGGTGACGATGTCCTTGCTGGCGCCGTCAAAGGTCAGGCAGGCAAAGCGCCGGCGCTCCGGCAAGGTCACCGCGCGGCGGCAAGCCTCATCGATCCTGACGATGTCATACCGCCAGCGCTTCAACCCACGGATCGTGCGATCGAGGAAAGCCGGCGTGATCTCCTGGGACTTCAGCGGCTGAAACCGGCCGCGTCGCGCGGGACGAACGCGGGCGAAGCGCAGGATCACCCCGGCGCCGCCGCTCTCGCGTTCCCGCAGCTTGAAGGCGCCACTGAAATACGCGAGCTCCATTCCGGCCCGTCGTAAAATCCCGCTGTCCGGCGCCAAGATCCCCGTCCTTGTCAGGCGGTTCCCGCACACCGCCGCGGCATTGTTCTTACTCTTTGTTGACATTTCCCTGCGAAGGTCGGCCCCAGCCGAGAACTGTAAATTAATACCCTAAAATTTCGGGTTCCGAGATGACCATGGCGGCGGCAATCGAAGGCCAGACGGCCGAGACGCGGGCGTGGCCGAACGCGATCCGCGTCGCCGGCGTCGACATCTTTCATGATCTCACCGCGGCCGAAGCGACCTGGCGCGGCTTCGAGACGTCGCAGCACAGCTACACGCCCTATCAGCGGTTCGATTTCCTCGCCAGCTGGCAACGCCAGGTCGGTGAGCGCGAGGGCCTGCGGCCCTTCATCGTCGTCGCTCATGACAGCGAACGCCGGCCGCTGCTGCTGCTGCCGCTCGCAATCGAATCCCGCCTCGGCGCGAACTGCGCGAGCTTCATGGGCGGCAGGCATGCGACCTTCAACATGGCCCTGTGCGCGAAGGATTTCGCCGCCGATGCGACGGAAGCCGACATCGCGGCCCTGATCCGATCGATCGCCGAACGCTCCCGCGCCGATGCGCTCGCGCTCTGCCAGCAGCCGCTGCGCTGGCGGGATCTGCCGAATCCGCTGGCGCTGCTGCCGCATCAGGCTTCGGTCAACGACTGCCCGGTGCTGGCGATCGAGCCCGGCGCGGCACCGGCGGCGCTGGTCAGCAACTCGTTCCGCCGCCGCCTCAAGGGCAAGGAGCGCAAGCTGCAGGCGCTGCCCGGCTATCGCTATTATGTCGCGAGCGAGAGCGCCGATGTCTGCCGCCTGCTCGACTGGTTCTTCCGCGTCAAGCCGCAGCGCATGGCCGAGCAGAAGCTGCCGAACGTGTTCGCCGAGCCGGGCATCGAGCAGTTCATTCGTGCCGCCTGCCTCGCGCCGCGCGCCGACGGCAACGGCTACGCGATCGACATCCACGCGCTGGAGTGCGACGAGGAAGTGATCGCGATCTTCGCCGGCGTGTCCGACGGTCATCGCTTCTCGATGATGTTCAACACCTACACGATGTCGGCCAATTCCAAGTTCAGCCCCGGCCTGATCCTGATGCGCGATATCATCGATCGCCATGCCGGCCTGAACTACCGCGCTCTGGATCTCGGCATCGGCTCGGACGAGTACAAGCGGCTGTTCTGCAAGGACGATGAAGCCGTCGTCGACAGCTTCGTTCCGCTCAGCTTGCGCGGCAAGCCGGCGGCCAGCGCGCTGTCGGCCATCAATCGCGCCAAGCGCGCTGTGAAGCAAAATCCGGCGCTGTTCGAGATTGCCCAGAACCTGCGCAGCATGTTCCGCTGAGTGTTCAGCGCGCCGCGTCGCCCTGCTCTGCGCCGCCATTCGGTACGCCGAGCCGTTTCATCGCGTCGAACAAGAGTGCCGCAGCGGGTGACAGCGCACGCTTGCGCAACTTGATCAGGCCGTAATTCTCCAACAACAGCCTGTCGCGCAGGCGCAGCACCTTGAACCGCTGCGGATCGACCAGATCGAACACCAGCATGGGGACCGGCACGATCGCGTCGATGCCCGCGGCAATTCCGACCGATGCGAAAAACGACTCGGTGTTGATGACCCGGCGCGGCGGCGTCACGCCGCGGCTCATGAACAGCCTCTCGAGTGCCTGGCGCATGAAGGATTCGCGCGGCTGGCAGATCCATTGCTGGTCGGCCATGTCCTCCAGCTCGACCGTCTCGCGGCCGGCCAACGGATGCTCCGCGCGAACGAGCAGCACCGCCTCCTCCGCGCCGATCTCGTAATAGTCGAATTGCCGGGGGTCGATGCCGGCGGGAATCCTGGCGATGACGAAATCGAACTCGAGCGCCAGCAGTCGCGTGATCAATGGCGGGCTGGTGCTGACATCGAGCGAGATGTTCACCCGATTCAGCTTTTCGCCGAGATACTGGATCACGTCGACGACGAGGTCGATGCTCGGCTTGGCGACTGTTCCAACGGAGACGGTGCCGAGCTCACCGGATTTGTAGCCCGCGAACTCGTCGGTGACCTGGTCGAGATCGGCCAGCACGCTCTTGCCGCCACGGATCAGGATCGATCCATAGGCCGTCGGTTCGACGCCGCGCGCCGTGCGCTCGAACAAGGGAACCCGCGCCAGCGCCTCGATTTCGGCAAGCATCTTCGATGCCGCCGATTGGGTGATGTTCAACCGCTCGGCGGCGAGCTGCAACTTGCGCTCATTGTCGAGAGCGACCAGCAAGCGCAGCTGGCGCAGTTTCAGATTACTGATCACGGCCCGCCACCATCCTGCCCGGCAAGGGCCCTTTCCGTTCCGATTAAGCCGGAACGGGGCTCCAGATTCTGCTTTGAGGCGTTTTCTTGACGCGAGCGAGCAGCCACTTCGCCGGAAAACGCTCCAGGGTTCCCGCGTTTATACCGCAGCGCATCATGACAGTTTCGCCGTGGCTCCATTCCCAAATGCCATTAGTCACGCGGCAGTCGATTACACAACAATGAAGAAGACTTGCAAGAGCAACGCGACGAACCGCTGCGGGTGCGCCAGGTGCCGCCCCGAACAGCGCAGTGATCGTCTGCCGAATCGAAAAACAGGAAGGGATGGGAACGATGAGCGACGATGTCGAGAAGCGCGCGATCGGAAAGATGATGCGGCGGCTGATTCCGTTCCTCATCCTGTGTTACTTCGTGGCCTATCTCGATCGCGTCAATGTCGGCTTCGCCAAGCTGCATATGAACGCGGCGCTCGGCCTCAGCGAGGCCGCCTACGGGCTCGGCGCCGGGCTGTTCTTCATCGGCTACTTCTTCTTCGAGGTGCCCTCCAACATCCTGCTGGAGCGGTTCGGTGCGCGGCGGTGGATCGCCCGCATCATGATCAGCTGGGGCATCGTCTCGGCCGCATTTGCCTTCATCCCGCAGATGTCCGCGGCGAGCGGCCTGTCGAGCGAATGGATCTTCTACTTCCTGCGCCTCCTGCTCGGCGCCTGCGAAGCCGGCTTCTTCCCGGGCATCATCTTCTATTTGACGCTCTGGTTCCCGTCGGTGTACCGCGCGCGCGTCATCAGCCTGTTCATGCTGGCGATCCCGATCTCGAGCATCATCGGGGCGCCGATCTCGGGATTGCTGCTCAACCTGTCGGGCGCCGGCCTGACCGGATGGCAGTGGCTGTTCGTCTGCGAGGCATTGCCGTCGGTCCTGGTCGGCTTCGCTGTCCTGACCTTCCTGCCGGATTTTCCGCGCCAGGCAAGCTGGCTGCAGCCCGACGAGGTCAAGTGGATTCAGACCACGCTTGAGCGCGAGCGGCAGCAAACCGAGGCCGTGGAGCATATTTCCGTCCTGCAGTCGCTCACCGACTCGCGGGTCCTTGCCTGCGCCTTCGTGTATTTCTGCCTCAACGCGGCAAGCTACGGCGTCGCATTCTTCCTGCCCACCATCATCAAGGCGTTTGGCGTCACCGACACCCAGACCGGCTTGATCGCGGCCCTGCCCTTCGTGTTCGGCGCGGTCGGCATGGTGCTGCTCGGCCGCCATTCCGACAAGACCGGCGAGCGGCGATACCATGTCGCCGGCGCGCTGACGCTCGCCGCCGTCGGTATCGGCCTTGCCGGGCTGGTGTCGAATCCGGTGCTGATCGTCGCCCTGCTCTGCCTTGCGCAGATCGGCGTGTCGGCGGTGCCGCCGATGTTCTGGCCGATGCCGGCAGGTATCCTGACCGGCGCCTCGGCGGCGGCAGGCATTGCCGCGATCAACTCGCTCGGCAACCTGTCAGGCTTCGCCGGCCCATTCGCCGTCGGCTATCTGAAGGACCTGACGGGCAGCTTTACGGCAGGGCTGCTGCTGCTCGCCGTGATGGGACTGATCGGCGCGCTGGTCACGATCAGGCTGCGGATCGATCCGGTGCTCGAGCGAACCGCGCGCGAGCCGATGATGGCGCACTAGGCATCGGGCGCCTCCACCGGATGGGATGGGAACGGCGCCGGTAATGCCTGTCACCTGCCGGCGGCCGCCTTGCTTGCGGCCGCCTTGGCGATCTCACGGATGCACGCGATGAAGATCTCGGCGGTCGGGCCCAAGGTGCGGCCTTTCAACGTGACGATCGCGGCCGAGACGGCGGCCGCTCGCGGAAGCTGAACCGGAAGCTCCTTCAGCCCGAGATCACCGCCGGCAAACCGCGCGACCGAGCCCGGCAGCACGGTGATGAAGCGGCCGGTCGCGGCGAGCCGGCAGCACAAATGAAGCGACAGCGTCGTGATCGGCGCGCTTGGCATCTGCATTCCGAATTCGCGAAACGTCTCCGCCACCGCGGCGCCCGGAAAGGTGTCCGGCGGAGGCAGCACCCAGCGCTCGTGTGCGAGGTCGGCCAATTCGAGCCTGGACGCGCGCGCCCATTTGCTTCGCCTTCCCGCGACCACGACGCGCCGATCATCGAGCAAGGGCTCGACCGCCAGGTCCGTCTCGTCAAACGGCGTCGGCGTCCATCCAAGCAACAGATCGATGTTGCGCTCGCGCAGTTCGCGGTAGCGCAGATCGCTGAGAACGGTCTGCGCGACATTGATGCGGATGCCGGGATGCTGCCGCGTGAAGCGGTCGATCGCCACCGGAAGCAAGCCCGCTGCGATGCTCTCCGTGCTGCCGATGCGCAACTCTCCGATGCTCGGATCGGCCAGAAACTCGAGCTCCTGCAAGCCCTGGGTAAGCTCGTCGAAGATCGAGACCCCGCGTCGCACCAGAGCATGGCCATAGGCCGTCAGTTCGATGCCGTTACGGCAACGATCGAATAGCCGAAGGCCGAGCGCGTGCTCCATGTCGCTGACCGCCCGCGAAATCGCCGGCTGCGACACCGCGAGCTCCGCGGCAGCCTTCGCCATGCTGCCGCGCTGCGCGATAACGAGCAGGATGTGCAGGTCGCGCAGCTTGATCCGGCGTCGGGCACGCTCGATGTCCTGCATCAGCGATCCTTACCAAAACGGTTATGGACGCCTCAGACACTAGCATTGGACGTTTATCCCCGCCTCACGCATCCTCCGCGTGCGATGACGCAGATCGTCGCGCCCCGAACGGCGCGGCTCGACGACCATGGAGGCATGCATGTTGACCCGTCGCGACGTCCTGACCGCGTCAGCGGCCGGTGCCGCGCTCGCCGCCGCAGGCCTGGTCCGGCCAGTCGGCGCGCAGCCCCGCCTGAAGACCGCCCATATCCTGACCGGCTACACGCCCGGATTGCCCGACGCCGTCGCAAGGCTCGTTGCCGGGCAGATGAAGGACTATGCCGACTCCATCGTCGTTGAGACCCGGCCCGGCGCGAGCGGCCGGATTGCGATCGAGGCGGTAAAGAACGCCGAGGCCGATGGATCGGTCATGCTGCTCGCGCCGCTTGGGTTCATCGCGCTGTTTCCACACACCTACAATGCGCTCGCATACACACCGCAGGACTTCACGCCGGTATCGACCGTCGGCTCATTCGCGACGCTGCTGGCGATCGGCCCGAAAGTCCCGAACGATGTCAGGAGCCTCGCCGACTTCGTCGCCTGGTGCCGCGCCAACCCGACACAGGCGACCTACGGCACGCCGGGCGTTGGCACCACCCTGCATTTCATCGGTGCGATGCTCGGCCGAACCGCGGGCTTCGACTATCTCCACGTGCCCTATCAAGGCAGAGGGGCGGTCCAGGATCTCCTGAAGGGCGAGATCGCGTCGGCGGTGATGCCGATTGACAGCCTGCTGGGTCAGGTCCAGTCCGGACAGCTTCGCGCTCTGGCGACGACCGGTCCCAGCCGTCTCAAATCCCTCCCCGATGTGCCGACGGTGGCGGAAGCCGGTTACCCCGGGCTTCAGGACGTGACCTGGTTCGGCATCTTCCTGCCGGCGAAGACGCCCGCGGCAATCGTCGCGCAACTCAACGGCGCGATCCAGGCGTCATTGCGCAGCGACGAGGTCAAGTCCGGCATGGCCAAACTGTCGGTCGACGTCGACGCAATCGCGATGAATGACTTTGCGCAACTGCTCGCCACCGAATCCGATCGCTGGAAAGGGATCGTGCGGGCGACCGGATTTACCCCGACGGGCTGACGGTGGCGCTCAGGCAGCCACCACCCGCGGGCCCCTCACAGCCGCTTCCGACGCCGCGCAGGGCTTGCTCAGCATCGTCACTTCGGCGAAGCCGACCGCCCTGAGTTGCTCGACCATCGAGTGGCGGGCATCCTGCGCCATGGTGGCGTCGGGCACGACGACCGCCTGCGCCTTCGCGGTCAGCAGTTCGGCCGGCAGGTCGAGGGCCGAACCGGCGTCGAGCAGCACGTGGTCGTAGACCCTGAGCAGCGCATCGATCGCAAGGGCGAGCCGCGGCGATTGCAGATGCGAGCGATCGAAGCCCGGACGCCCGGCGCTGACGATCTGAACACGCGACTGCCGGTCCTTGGTGATGATCTGCGCGAAGGTCGCCTCGCCCTGCATCAGCTCGGCAAGGCCGGGCGCCGCCGGATCGACGGTCGCCGACGTCAGCACCGGCGAGGACGCGACGAGATCGACGACGACAACCTTGGCCTGGCGCGCCATCAGACGCGCCAGCGTCAGGGCGGTCAACGTAACGCTATCAGCCGCGGCCGGGCCGAGCACGGTGACCTTGTGGGCGGCGGGACCGGCGGCGACAAGGCGCTCGGCGAGCTCATCGATCTCGTCGGCACTCTGGGCGGACTCAGGCTGCGGCGGAGGTTCATAGGCAGCCGCAGGCTCCAGCGGCAGTTCGGGCTCCACGGCCGGCTTCGGCGCGACCGGCGATGCGAGCGCGGGTTCAGGGGGCAGCGCCGGCGCGGGCTGGTCCACGGTTGCGGCATCCATGACCGGCTCGCGGCGCCTGATCACGGCAGCCGCCGGCGCGAAGGCGCGGCCAACCGCACCGGGCGCGGAGATGCGCAGCAGCTCGCCGGTGATGATGATGCCGGATGACAGCAGCAGCGTCGCCAGCGTCGCGATCAGCACGATCGGCAGCTTCTTCGGATAGGCCGGCGTATTCGAAACCGAGGCGCGCGAGATGATGCGACCGTCGGTCGGCGCGGCCTCGATGTTCTCGCGCGCCGTCGCCTCGCGGTACTTGGCGAGATAGGCCTCCAGCAGGTCGCGCTGCGCCTTGGCTTCGCGCTCCAGCCCGCGCAGTTGCACGTCCTGGCTATTGCTAGACGACGCCTGCCTCTTCGACTGGTCCAGGCTCGCCTGCAACGCCATGACTCGGCCATCGGCGACGCGGGCGTCATTGTCCAGCGAGCGCGAAACCTTGCCGGCTTCTTCGCGCAATTGCCGGTCGAGATCGGCGATCTGCGCCTTCAATTCCTTGATGCGCGGATGGTTGTCGAGCAGCGTCGACGACTGCTCGGCAAGCTGCGCGCGCAGCGTGCCGCGCTGTTCGGCCAGCCGGCGGATCAGCTCGGAATTGAGCACCTCCGACGCCTCGATCGGCTTGCCGACCTGAAGCATCTCCCGGATCAGCCGTGCCTTGGTCTCGGCATCCGCCTTCAGCGCGCGGGCATTGTTGAGCTGCGTGTTCAGCTCACCCATCTGCTGGTTCGACAGCGGGATGTTGTTGGTGCCGACGAACAGGCTCGACTTCGAGCGGAATTCCTCGACGCGCGAATCCGCGTCCGCGACCTTGGTGCGCAGCTTGTCGATCTCGCCGAGCAGCCATGTGCTGGCGGATTTGGCCTGGTCCTGCCGCGCGGCCTGCTGCAGCACGAGATAGCCGTCCGCGATCGAGTTGGCGACGCGCGCCGCAAGCTCGGGATCCTCGGACTGGAACTCGATCACCATGACGCGCGATTTGTCGACCGCAAAAGCCTGGAAGCGCTCGTAATAAGAATCAAGCACCCGCTCTTCCGGCGTCAGGCTGAACGGGTCACGGCCGATGCCGAACAGCGCCAGCAGCGACTTCAGCGGCGAAAAGCCCCGCAGCACCGGATCGAACTCCGGACGTTCGGCCAGCTTGTTCTTCTTGATGATGTCGCGCGCGAGATCGCGCGACAGCAACAGCTGCACCTGGCTCGTCACCGCCTCGGCGTCGAGCGAGGTGCGCTCCAGGTCGCGCTCGCCGTTCGGACGCAGGAAGGCGTTCTCGCGATTGTCGATCAGGATTCGCGCTTCCGACTTGTAGCGCGGCGTCACGACGTTGACCGCGGCAAGCGACAACGCGAACACCAGCACCGTCGGCACGATGATCCAGCCGCGCTTGCGCGCCAGCGCGCGGCCGAGCACGTGCAGGTCAAGATCGGCCGCCTCCGCCGGACGGGCCGGCTTGTCAGGAGCAGGCTTGTCGGGATCAGGCTTGGGCGCAGCCGGCTTCACGACAGCTTCGTCGGCAACGGGCGCAGACTTCGGCAACGCCCGTTGCACGACGGCCTTATCCTTGCCTCTACGCCAGAATGCAAAACGCATAACGAACCCCCGCGGACACCGCGACTCCATCTCAATGGGGCGATTACAGTCCATTAAGGTTGCCGCTGGGTTAATCGGTGGGGTTGACGGGCATGGCCGCCACCACCCGCCCCGTCATTCTTTGTTAACCATGGGTGCCGTTAATCGGAGCCGATATTGTCGCGGGATTCCTTGCATGCGCGATCTGCGCGCTCCCCTTATTTGTCTGGTCGCTGCGCTCGCGCTGTCGGGCTGCATTGGCCGAACGTCGCCGCTTGCCGGTGACCCCGGTCTCGAACCGATGGCGTATGCTGCGCCCGTGGCCTATGCCGATCCCGCACCGACGCGCGAGGGCTATAATCTCGGCCCCGGCGACAAGCTCCGCGTTGTGGTCTATGGCCAGGAAGGGCTGACCAACGCCTATGCGATCGACGCCGCGGGCGCGATCACCATGCCGCTGATCGGCTCGGTGCCGGCGCGCGGCCGGACGCCCGCCGGGCTTGCCGCCGAGATCACCGCGCGGCTGCGCAACGGCTTCATCCGCGAGCCGTCGGTCGCAGTCGAGATCGAGGCCTACCGGCCGTTCTTCATCCTCGGCGAAGTCCAGGCCCCCGGCCAATATCCCTATGTGCCCAACATGACGGTCGAAAGCGCGATCGCGATCGCCGGCGGCTTCTCGCCGCGCGCCAGGCGCGACGAGGTTACCGTCACCCACACCAATGCATCCGGCGCCGGCCGCTTCGTCGCTCCCCTGGGCACGCCGATCGGCCCCGGCGACACCGTGTTCGTCGGCGAGCGCTGGTTCTGATCGATGGCGCAGGATCAAAATCAGCAACCGCCCCTCCGCATCCTGCACGTGGTGCGTGCCCCGGTCGGCGGCATCATTCGTCACATCCTCGACGTCGCCAACGGCCAGATCGAACGCGGCCATCATGTCGGCATCGTCGCCGACAGTTTGACCGGCGGCGCGCGGGCCGACGCGGCGCTTGCCGAGATCGAGCCGCGGCTCAAGCTCGGCGTCCACCGCGTCGCGATACGCCGTGAGCCGCGCTTCGCCGACTTCATGGTCTGGGCCCACATCGCCGGCCTGATCCGCAAGCTGAAACCCGATGTCGTCCACGGGCATGGCGCCAAGGCCGGCGCCTATGTCCGGCTGCGGCGGCGGTCGGGCAAGGTGATCCGGGTCTACACGCCGCATGGCGGCTCGCTGCACTACCCGCTCGACACCTGGAAGGGCCGCTTCTACAGCCAGCTCGAGCGCACCCTGATGAACAGCACCGACCTGTTCCTGTTCGAGAGCGCGTTTGCCCGCGACACCTATCAGCGCACCGTCGGCAAGCCGGCAGGCCTCGTGCGCTGCGTGTTCAACGGCGTCACCGCGGAGGAGTTCGAACCGGTCCCCCGCGCCGACGATGCCACCGACGTGGCCTATGTCGGCGAGTTCCGGCGCATCAAGGGCGCCGATCTGCTGATCGACGCGGTGGCGAAGCTGCGCGCCGAGGGCAAGCCGGTGACGTTGACGCTCGGCGGCGACGGCGAGGAATTCGAGCGCCTCAAGGAGCAGGTGACGCGGCTGTCGCTCGGCGAGGCCGTCCGCTTCATCGGTCACGTCAAGGCGCGCTATGGCTTTTCGAAGGGCAGCCTGCTCGTGGTGCCCTCGCGCGGCGATTCGATGCCCTATGTAGTGATCGAGGCGGGCGCGGCCGGCGTTCCGATGATCGCCGCCGATGTCGGCGGCATCCCGGAGATCTTCGATACCCACACCGATGCCCTGTTCGCGCCGAGCAATGCTGGAGCGATGGCCGACGCGATCAAAGCCGCGCTCGACGATCCCGCCGCGACCGCGGCGCGCGCCGAGCGATTGCGCGAGCGGATTTCGGAACATTTCTCGCAAAGCGCGATGGTCGAGGGGGTACTGGCCGGCTATCGCGACGCATTTGCCAAACGTTAACCACTTCTTGCACACGTAACCGTTTCTTCCGATTTGTCCCCTTAAGTCACGCCCGGGGGAATTTTCGTGCTGCGCGCGGATGCCCATCTGCATGCGCAGGAATGGACGTGGACTCGTGGAACCGTTTAACGCACGCTCGATGCTGGATGCCGCTGCGTCTGCGACGGCCGCTCAGCCGCAGATCGAACGGCGCCGGCGCCTCTCGCCGGCCGCGCTCGCCGTTACCAACCAGAAGGTTCGCGGCGCCTACTCGCCGGTTGTGATCGCCGGCGTGGTTCGCCTCGCCGACTTCGTGCTGCTCAGCCTGGTCGGCGTCGGGCTCTATCTCGCCTATGTCAGGCCGCTCGCCGGCGGCAGTATTCACTGGGGGTACATCGCATCGATCCTCGGCATGTCGGCTGCCGCCGTGGTCTGCTTCCAGGCCGCCGATATCTACCAGGTGCAGATCTTCCGCGGCCAGCTTCGCCAGATGACGCGCATGATCTCGTCGTGGGCCGTCGTGTTCCTGCTGTTCATCGGCATCTCCTTCCTGGTCAAGCTCGGCGGCGAGGTCTCGCGGGTCTGGCTGTCGTCGTTCTTCTGCGTCGGCCTTGCGGTGCTGATCGCCGAACGGCTGCTGCTGCGATCGATGGTGCGCGCCTGGGCGCATGACGGCCGGCTCGACCGCCGCACCATCATCGTCGGAGCAGACCACAATGGCGAGCAGCTGATCGAGGCGCTGAACGCCGAGGATGATTCCGACATCCATCTGCTCGGCGTGTTCGACGACCGCAATGACGATCGCGCCACCAACACCTGCGCCGGCGCACCGAAACTCGGCAAGATCGATGACATCGTCGAATTCGCCCGCCGCACCCGCGTCGACCTCGTGCTGTTCGCGCTGCCGATCTCGGCGGAGACCCGCATCCTGGAAATGCTGAAGAAGCTGTGGGTGCTGCCGGTCGACATCCGCCTGTCGGCCCATACCAACAAGCTGCGCTTCCACCCCCGTTCCTATTCCTATATCGGCAAGGTGCCGACGCTCGATATGTTCGAGGCGCCGATCACCGACTGGGATCTGGTGCTGAAATGGCTGTTCGACCGCGTGGTCGGCGGTCTGGCCTTGGTTGCGGCGCTGCCGGTGTTGGGACTGGTGGCGCTCGCGGTGAAACTCGACAGCCCCGGCCCGGTGCTGTTCCGCCAGAAGCGCTTCGGCTTCAACAATGAGCGGATCGACGTCTACAAATTCCGCTCGCTCTACCACCATCAGGCCGACCCCACCGCCTCCAAGGTGGTGACCAAGAACGATCCGCGCGTGACCCGCGTCGGCCGCTTCATCCGCAAAACCTCGCTCGACGAATTGCCGCAACTGTTCAACGTTGTGCTGAAGGGCAATCTCTCGCTGGTCGGCCCGCGCCCGCACGCCGTGCAGAGCAAGCTGGAGAACCGCCTGTTCGACGAGGCGGTCGACGGCTACTTCGCCCGCCACCGCGTCAAGCCCGGCATCACCGGCTGGGCGCAGATCAACGGCTGGCGCGGCGAGGTCGACACTGACGAGAAGATCCAGAAGCGCGTCGAATACGACCTCTATTACATCGAGAACTGGTCGGTGCTGTTCGACCTCTACATCCTGCTCAAGACCCCGTTCTCGCTGCTAACGAAAAGCGAGAACGCGTACTGATCGAGGCGGGTTCAAACCGCACGTCATTGCGAGCGCAGCGAAGCAATCCACGCTGCCGCTAGGGGATAGGTGGATTGCGTCGTCGCTGACGCTCCTCGCAATAACGGGTGTCAGGTTCTGTGTCCGTTGCGTTGCGTGAGTATCCGATGGCCTATGCGGCGACAGCCGGGACGACCCATTCGCTGACATCAGCACCAACGGGCGTGCTGGCGCTGCAGCGGGCGCTGGTGTGGCTGGCCGGCGCGTCCGGCGCCATCGTGTTCATCGAGCCGAGCCCGTATGAGCTCGTCACGCTGACTGCCTGCGTGCTGTTCTTCGCCACGGGCCTGCGCATGCGGCTCGTGTTCATGCCGCTGCTGTTCACATTGATCGTGCTCAATGTCGGCTACAGCATCGGTGCGGTGCCGTTCCTCGACAAGCCGGAGGTGGTGAACTGGATCCTGACCTCCTGGTACATGGCCATCACCGTCATCTTCTTCGCGATGGTGATGTCGGAGGATACCGAAGCCCGCCTCGACATGCTGCGCCGCGGCCTGATCGTCGGCGCGATGATCGCTTCGCTCGCCGGCATCGCCGGCTACTTCCGTCTGGTGCCCGGCGGCTACGACCTGCTGACGCTGTATGACCGCGCCCGCGGAACCTTCAAGGACCCGAACGTGCTCGGCGCCTTCCTGATCCTGCCGGCGCTGTTCACGCTGCAGAGCGTGGTCTCCGACCGCTTCGGCAAGGCGCTCCGCAACGCCATCGCCTTCGGCATCATCTCGCTCGCGATCCTGCTGTCGTTCTCGCGCGCCGCCTGGGGCGGCCTCGTGATCACCGCGGCCTTCATGCTGGCGCTGATGGTGTTCACCAGCCGCTCGCAGGCGCAGCGCTCGCGCATCATCGTGATGACCTTGATCGCCGCGATCCTGGCCGTGGCGCTGATCGCTGTGCTGCTCTCGATCGGCTCGGTCGCGGACATGTTCAAGCAGCGCGCGAGCTTCGACCAGAGCTATGACGAAGGCCGCTTCGGCCGGTTCGGCCGCCACATCCTCGGCGCCCAGATGGCGCTCGAGCTGCCGTTCGGCATCGGGCCGCTGCAATTCCACACCTACTTCCCCGAGGACACCCACAATTCCTATCTCAACGCCTTCATGTCGGGCGGCTGGATCTCGGGGATTTGCTATCCGGCGCTGGTGTTCGTCACCGCGATCATCGGCTTCCGCTACATCTACATGCGGGTGCCGTGGCAGCGCGGCTATCTCGCGGTCTTCTCGGCGTTCCTCGGCTTCGTCGGCGAGAGCTTCATCATCGATACCGACCACTGGCGGCACTTCTGGATGATGCTGGGCACGATGTGGGGCATGTATGCGGCAGCCGAGCACTACCGCGCGACGTCGGCACGGATCATCGACGAGTCTTCGGCGGCATCTTGAGACTGGCGCGCTGCTCCGGCGGCATGTCGATCACCGCCTTCAATGCTCCGGTCGCTTCCAGCACGCCCTTGTAGCCGTCATTGGCGAAGCGCAGCAGCAAGCGCAGCTCGTCGTCGGTGTAGCTGCTCCACAGCTTGAGCATCGCCTCCTGCATCGGCACGTAGAACTTGCCGATCTCCGCCGCTTTTTCCTCCACCACCGAGATGAAGACCTTGCGGCGGTCGCTCTCGTCCCGCTCGCGGCGCACGTAACCCGCCTTCTCCAGACGATCGACCACGCCGGTGATCGCGCCGGTGGTCAGCCCGGTGACCTCGGCGAGGCGCCCCGCGGTCACACGCCCCTCAAGGTGCAGGATGTCCATGCATTCCATGTCGGAGTTGGAGATTCCGGCCATGTTTGCAACGGCTTGGCCGTACATCACGCCCTGCGCGGATGACCGGCGCATCGCCTCCTCGAGTTCCTGCATCAGCGCTTCGCGCGACGTCGTGCTTGACAAATCGGCTCCTATATCTTACTCGCCTAATATCTTATAAACTAAGATAATTAGCAACTGACCTTTCCTATCCCACACGGATGCTGGAGCAAGGCATGACCTCACGTCCCCGTAAAGCTCTGATCATCGGCGCCGGCATCGCAGGCCCTGTCACCGCGATGTTCCTGACCCGCGCCGGAATCGAGACCGAGCTCTATGAAGCCTGGCCCTACTCCACCGGGATCGGCGGCGGGCTGCAGATCGCGCCGAACGGCATGCACGTGCTGGCGGAGCTCGGCCTCGCCGACGAGTTGATCCGCAACGGCTCGATCGCGGAGTCCTTCGACTTCTATTCGCAGGGCGGCAAGAAGCTCGGCTCGCTCAACCAGAACATGCAGCAGCGCTTCGGCCAGCCCGCGGTGAACATGTGCCGCGCGACGTTGAACGAGACGCTGATCGACAAGGCCTGGGCCTCCAACGTCTCGGTGTTCTTCGAGAGGAAACTGGTGAAGATCGAGGACCGCGGCGATCAGCCCGTGATCGCCTATTTCAACGACGGCACCACCGCCGAGGGTGATTTCGTGATCGGCGCCGACGGCGTGCACTCTGCGGTGCGGCACCATGTGATCCCTGACGGCCCGACGCCGTTCGACACCGGGCTGATCGGCTTCGGCGGATTCGTGCCCCGCGCGGTGATCGAGAAGCTGCCGATCGGCCAGAGGGTGGCGACCACGTTCGGGCAGAGCGGCTTCTTCGGCTTTGGGATGTGCAGCCCCGATCCGGACACGGGCGCGATGTGGTGGAGCACGCAGCCGTCGCACGGCATGACCGCGGCGGCCTACCGGTTGCAGAGCCAGGCCGCGATCAGGCAGCATCTGCGCGATTTCCACGCCGGCTGGCACGCGCCGATCCCCGAGATCATCGAAGCCGCCGAGAATATCGTGGTCACCGACACGCTCGACGTCGCGACGCTGCCGACTTGGTCGCGCAAGCGCACCCTGTTGATCGGCGACGCCGCGCACGCGACGAGCCCGCATGCCGGCCAGGGCGCATCGCTGGCGCTGGAAGACGCGCTGCGGCTCGGCATCCTGATGCGCGACGGCCAGGAGCTCGGCATGACGTTCCAGGCTTTCGAGCACGAGCGGCGCCCGCGCGCCGAGAAGATCGTGGCGATCGCCCGCCGCAACGGCAACAGCAAGCGCGAGTTCAGCCCGACCGGCGCCTGGCTCCGCGATCACATGTTGAAGCTGCTGCTGCCGGTGTCGTCCAAGGGCATGGACTTCATGTACGCTTATAATCCGCGCGCGGCGGCGTAGCGCCTCTCCCTCTCCCCGTCCTTCACGGGGTCGAGACGAGCGAAGCTCGCTCTTAGAGGGTTGGGGTGAGCGGCTCTCTCCACGAGCAATGCGATCGGACGGACCTGTACCCCTCACCCGGATCGCATCTGACGATGCGATCCGACCTCTCCCCGCAAGCGGGGCGAGGTAAGCGAAGCTACTTCTCGACCTCGAACGTCAGCCCGGCGTGATCGATCAGGCGCTTGATCAGCTTGTGCTGCATCGCCGCTCCCGGCGTCCAGAAGCCGGCGGCGACGTCGGGTGTATCGCGCAGCAGGCAGATCGCGCATTCGGAGATCATCTTCGAGGTCGAGCCGTAGCCGGGATCGCGATCGCCCTTGATGCCGGCGCGGACCATGCGGCCGTCGGGCGCGACCGCGAGATAAAGCAGATCGTAGCGGCCGTTCTCGCGCTCCTCCTTTGACGGCCCCTCGCCCGGCTTCGGCGCGCTTGGGCCGGTCTTCTCGGAATTCAACGCCATCACCTTCTTGGCGTTGGCCTCGCCCTTCTCGCCCGGGCCGGTCAGGACCATCTCGTCGTAAACGAAGTCCCGTCCGTAGGGAAAGCCCATCAGCATGTTGGAGCGGTGCACGTTGCGCGTGTTGATCAGCGCCATCATGAACGGCGCGGTCCAGGAGTGCAAATCCTCCTCATAGGCCGGCTTGCTGCCGCGTGGCTGCTTCGGGCCCTCGAAGCCCGGCGTCAGCGCGAAAGGGTTGTTGAGGATCGCAACCAGGCTGAGGTCCTTGGCGACCGCATCGAAGGTCGCCTTGGCGCTCGCCGCGGTGCCGCCGGACAGCGTGCCGCGCATGTCGCGCACGCGGCCCTTGATGCGCGGCGCCGGCGCGCCGAACACGCGCCTCGCTTCCTCCTGCACGAAGAACGCGCCGAGTTCGAACGGCACCGAGTCGAAACCGCAGGAGAACACGATGCGCGCGCCGCTGGCCTTCGCGGCGGCTTCGTATTTGTCGATCATCTGCCGCATCCAGATCGGCTCGCCGCAGAGATCGAAATAGTCCGTGCCGCTTTCCACGCAGGCCGCGATCAGCTCGTTGCCATAGAGCTGATACGGTCCGACCGTCGAGATGACAGACCTGGTTTGCGCAAGCATCGCCTTCAGCGAGGCGGCATCGCCGGCATCGGCGACGATCAGCGGCGTGTCGGCGGGCGCGCCGATCGCGTCGCGTACCGAGGCGAGCTTGTCCTTGCTGCGCCCGGCCATCGCCCATTTCAGGCTGCCGACGCGATAATGCGCCGCGAGATATTCGACGACGAGCTGGCCGGTGAAGCCGGTCGCGCCGTAGACGACGATGTCGAGTTTCGACGAGGACATGGATCAGGCTCCCTGCGCAGCGAATTGGGCGCCCTTTTGTCATCGCGGGCGCGGCGACGCAATCGGCTATTTCTTGTACGAGACGCCCATGCCGGCGCGCACGTCGGCCTGGATGCCGTAGGGCGCGATCGGGTAGCGCAAACCGTTCTTGGCGAGCTGCTTCATGCCGGCGATCGCCTTCACCAGATAGGCCGGCGGCAGCGCCATCAGCATCTCCTCGTCGGGCACGCCGCCATAGCGGCGCTCGGCGAAGCACGGCAGCGACAGGCTCGGCTCGCCGGTCTTCAGCGCCCGCCCCCACGAATCCGCGCAGGCGGTTTCGCCGACCACGCCCCACTCGAACTTCTTGTAGCCGGTGTATTGCAGCCCGTTGATCAGGATGATCATCTGTCCCGGCGTCGCATAGACGAGGCAGATGTCGGGCGGGTTGAGCCGTCCGCTGGTCAGCGGGCTCACCGCCATCGCCTGGTACTGGCCGTAAGGCACCACGTCGAGCGCCTCCTGGCGCTTGCGCGCGTCTTCGGCGGTGCCGTGCCAGACGCCGACATAATTCTCGCCGGCAAGCCATTTCTCATCCTGCGGCGCGAGCCCGATCACGGCGCGGCATTGCGCGCCGACCAGATCGTCGCCGGTGATGCCGACGGTCCAGCCGAGCCGCGAGGCCATGCTGACGATCTGGTCCGTGGTGTGGACCGCCGACGGACGGCGAATCTTCGGGATCGCCTCCATCTCCTCGGCGCGCGCGAACATCTTGATGCCGATCACCGTGGTCTTCAGCCGCAGCAGATTGTTCAGATCGGTGACGATTGCGCCGAGGTCGAACTTTTCCGGCGGTGTCTGCTGTTGCATGGCGAAAACTCCCGTGATCGGCGGCTTGGCGCCGCCTGTTGATTTGATGTTAGGATTGGCCGTTGGAGGCGACAAGTGCCTACGCCTCAACGTGCAGCCGGTCCCGGCAACAAATCGTCGGTCTTGCCGGCCAGATGATAGGCCAGAAGCCCGACCCACTCCCGCGTGCCGAGATCAGTGCGCGACAGGCCGTCGATCGCAAGCGTCGCGAAGCTGAAGACATCGCCGACGCGCCAATCGACCGGATAGGCCTCGACATTGAATCCCGCCTTGCGGAACAGCCCGACCGAGCGCGGCATATGGTAGGCCGAGGTGACGAGCAGCCAACGCTCGCCCGGCTTGGGATCGACCAGCGCCCTGGAGAATTCGGCGTTCTCCACCGTGTTGCGCGAGCGGCGCTCGATGATCAATCGCGACCTGGCAATGCCGAGCCCCTCGAACATCTCGGCGGCATAGTCGGCTTCGCGCGCATCGTTCGAGATCAGGTTCGCGCTGCCGCCGGTGAACACAAGGCGCGCATTCGGATATCTGCGCGCGAGCGTCGCCGCCGCGATGACGCGATCGGCGGCGCTGCGCACCACCGGCGTGCCATGTGCAACCGACAGATCGGCATCGATCGAGCCGCCGAGCACGATGATGCCGTCCGGCGCGCCGCGCGAGGCATCCCATGGCGGGAAGCGCTGCTCCAATGTGGAGATCAGGACATTGCCGAGCGGTGAGAAGCCGCAGATCGCGAGCAGCAGCAGCGCGGCCACCATCAACCTGCGGCCGAGGCGCGCAAACCGCGTCAACAGCAGCACGGTGCCGATCACGCCGATACCGATCAGGAAGTTGATCGGCAACAGCATGATGCCGAGCGTCTTGGAGAGCACAAAAAACAAGAGAAGCCCCTGCGAAGTTCTGCTACAGCGTCATACGCTGCTGGGAAACCAATCAAAAGCCGTCACATGACCTATCATCATCTGAAGTCGAGCCCTGAAACCTGCCATTGGGGCTTCTTTGAAGCCAAGCTGAAACCGGTTCTGACCGTTGCGAGCGGCGACGAGATCACGATCGAAACCGTCAGCGGCGGCCCGGACGTGGTGCCCGACCGCGGCAAATTCTTCGTTCCGCCGGAGCTCGACGAGATCCATGCGAAGTGCGAGCGGATGGTACCCGGACACATTCTGACCGGCCCGATCGCGGTTGCCGGCGCCGAACCCGGCGACGTGCTCGAGGTCGATATTCTCGACGTTCAGCTGCGACAGGACTGGGGTTACAATCTGATCAAGCCATTGTCCGGCACCCTGCCCGACGATTTCCACGAAACACGCGTCCTCAACATCCCGCTCGATCGCGGGCGCATGGTCGGCCGTATGCCCTGGGGGCTCGATCTGCCGCTCAAGCCGTTCTTCGGCGTGATGGGCGTGTCGCCGCCGCCGGCCTGGGGCCGGATCTCCTCGCTGATCCCGCGCGCGATGGGCGGCAATCTCGACAACAAGGAGCTCGGCGCCGGCGCCAAGCTCTATCTGCCGGTGTTCGTTCCGGGCGCGCTGTTCTCCTGCGGCGACGGCCATGGCGTGCAGGGCGACGGCGAGGTCTGCGTCACCGCGATCGAGACCGCGCTGACCGGCCGCTTCCGCCTCACATTGCGCAAGGATATCAAGCTCGCCTATCCGCGCGCAGAGACCGCGGATCATTACATGACCATGGCGATGGATCCCGATCTCGACCAGTGCGTGGTGCGGGCGCTGCGCGACATGATCGTGCTGCTCGGCGAGAAGCGCAATCTGTCGCGCGAGGACGCCTACACGCTGTGCAGCCTGGCCGCCGACCTGCGCGTGACGCAGACGGTCAACGGCTCCAAGGGCATCCACTGCATGATCGCCAAATCGGTGGTCCACGGGTAACCACGCACGTCATTCCGGAGCGATGCGCAGCATCGAATCCGGAATCTCGAGACTCCCCGGTGCGCAATTCGCGCACCTGAGGTTCGGCTCGGCGAGCCGCCCCGGAATGACTGAGTGCTATGGCCGCACTTGTGTTCCGCGAGCACGGCTCGATACAATCCCCGTCCCAACGAACAAGAATGGACGGGGACGGATATGCTGAAGGACAGGCTTTCGCCGGCCGACGAGGCTGCGCGCGACAGGGAAATGCAGGAGACGCTCGCGGCATGCCCGCGCATCCTCGACCTCATTGCCCGCGGCCCGCAGGGCGCTCCGGACGCTGAAGCCGCGATCTATCTGCGCTCGCCGCTCGATCCCAACCCGGTCGTGATCTCGAACGATCACTTGATGGGCTGCATCAAGGCCGCTGAAACCTATTTCCGTAAGCACGGCATCGGCAAGGACGACGCGGTGGCTGTCCTGCTCCCGGCGTGCCCCGCGACCGTCGTCGCGATCTTCGGCGCAGCCGCCTGCGGCGTCGCCGAGCCGCTCAATTTGCTGTTCACGCGCGAAGCGATCGTCGCCCAGCTCAATGCGATCAATGCGAAGCTATTGCTGGCGCCGCCGCCGGGCATGCCAGGCGGGCTCTATGAGAGGGTCGAGGGCCTGCAGCGCGAGGTGCCGTCCCTGAAGCACATTGTGATCGTGCCGCTCGACGGCAGCATCGCCTTCGACGGTGAGGTGCTGCGGCCTGATCCCGCCTGGCGCGACGACTACGGCATGTCCAAGGACATGAGCGAGGCCGACCGCGTCGCCGTGATGCTCCCGACCGGCGGCACTACCGGCCATCCCAAGGTGGCGCGGCTCACCAACCGCGCGATGGTCGCCTCCACCGTATCCTCGCGGATGGCGCTCGATTTCCATCGCGGCGAGCGCGCGATGATCACGATGCCGCTGTTCCATGTCGGCGGCCTTTTCTGCACCACGGCCAATTCCCTGGCGGCCGGCACGACGATGGTCATCCCCGGTCCCGCCGGCGCGCGCGATCCGGCGCTGGTCCGGCACTTCTGGCAGATCATCGAGAAGTACCGCATCAACATCGCCGGCAACGTGCCGACGATACTTGGCGCCCTCGCCGATATCCCGGTCGCGGACAGCGACATCTCGACCCTGCGCGTCACCGCCACCGGCGCCTCGATCTGCCCGCCGGAGATCGAGCGGCGTTATCTTGCGACCTGGGGCGGCTCCTGCATCCAGCAGCTCTACGGCATGACCGAGCTCGCCGGCGCCATCACTCACGATGTGCACGGCGTGAAGCCGCGCGCCGAGAGCGTCGGCACCCGCAATCCGCTGGTCGAGCTTGCGATCCTCGACGGCGGCAAGCTCCACACCGGACCGTGGCCCTCGCCGGTCGGCGAACTGCTGACCAGGGGCCCGCAGGTGTTCGCCGGCTATGTCGACAAGAAGCAGACCGAGGAGGCGTTCCGCGACGGTTGGCTGCGCACCGGCGACATCTGCCGGATCGATGCCGACGGCTTCGTCTACATCATGGGCCGCGCCAAGGACGTCATCATCCGCGGCGGCCACAACATCGATCCGCGCGCGATCGAGGACGCCGCGCTGGCCTTTCCGGGCGTGGCGCTTGCCGCAGCCGTCGGACGTCCCGACGCCTACGCCGGCGAAGTGCCGATGCTGTTCGTCTCGGCGCAGCCCGGCTCCCATATCGATCCGAACGCGCTCGCCGCCTTCGTGCAGGACAACATCCTGGAGCCGCCAGCGCGCCCGCGCGTGGTGTCGGTGATTCCGGAGATGCCGGTGACTCCGGTCGGCAAGATCTTCAAGCCGAAGCTGCGCGAGATCGCCGCCGGCGAGGCCGCGCGCGAGCTGCTGGCGCTGGAAGGATTGTCCGGCGAGGTCAGTGTCGACGCGATCACCGATCCGTCCCGCGGGCTGTACCTGAGCGTGAGCGCGCCTCCGGACAAGGCCGAGAAGGCTGAGCGGCTTCTCAAGAAGTTCCCGGTCAAGGTCGAGTTACGGCCCTAACACGTTCATCTATCTTAATAATTCGATGCCCAAGCGCGCTGGAACTCGCTTCCAGCGCGCTTGAGCGCGGCTGGCTGTTTCTTGCCGCCCACGGCTTGACGAACTGCCGCATTCCTAAATAGACTCTAAATAGATACTTTTCAGTACCGGCGTTCAGGGTTAAGCGTTTCACCATGGCTACGGAAAAGGCCGAAACCGACCGCGTCCCGGTCACGCTGGCGCTCTCGACCATCGGATACCTCGAGAAGCTGGTGAGGCAGGGCACCCACGGCACGAGCGTCCCGGGCGTCGCACGGACATTGATCGAGGAAGGCATTCGGCTCGCCATCAAGGACGGGTTGCTTGCAATCCGCGACAACGGCCGCACGCCCTGAGAGCATGATCGGAAAAGTGGAAACCGGTTTTCCGAACAGATCATGCTCAAGAACTAAGGGCGCGTGTGCCGGCGCGGCGGTTCAACACAGAACGTGGAACCGTCAGATGATTGCCATCCAAGAGACCTGGACGCCGGAGCGCGTCGACCAACTCAAGATCTACTTTGAAGCCGGCCTCTCCTGCCGCGACATCGCCGTCAATATCGGCGTCAGCCGCAATGCGGTGATCGGCAAGCTGTCGCGGCTGAACCTCACACGCACGACGCCGGACGAACGCCGGGCGCGGCGCAAGAAATCCGCCGCCCACGCCGCGCAACGGGCGACTGCCAAGCAGCAGCTCCGGTTGCTCCAGGCGGTCTACGAGCAGGAGCCCGACGACGCCCCGATCGTCAGCGCCAACAGCTGCTCGCTGTTCGAGCTGAGCGAGCAGCGCTGCCGCTGGCCGATCAGCACCCCGGGCGCCGATGATTTCTGCTTCTGCGGCAACACACCGCTCGGCGGCATGCCCTATTGCTCAGGGCATTACCGCCTCGCCTATCAAGCGGGATCGCGCCAACGCGCGATGCGCGGATAGCGCTTGAGTGAATCCGTCCCGCACGCGATGCGGGACGGCCGTTCAGCCGACCTTCCACCCGGTCGCTGCCACGAGGTCCTGATAAAACTCCGGCGAGTAGGCCTGTTCCGGCGCCTTGCGCACGCGCTCGTCGAGAAGATGCGCGTCGTCGCCGACCAGGATGCGCCAGCGTTCGGCCTTCACACCGTCGAGGATGACCTTGGCGGCGGCCGCCGCCGAGGTCGGCGCTTCATCGTGGAAGATGCGGGCACGGTCGAGCGCGAGCTGCTGGATGTCGGCGTCCGACATCTTGGCGACGTCGATCCCCTGCCCCTGCAGACGCTGACGGGCCTGCTTGAGCTCGTCGGCGTTGAGCTGGTCGGAGCCGTTCTGCACCTTGCGCGAGTTCGACACGATCGAGGTGCCGATGTGGCCGGGCATCACGACCGAGCACTTCACATGCGGCGCGTTGAGCCGGAGATCGTTGATCATCGCCTCGGTGAATCCCTTCACGGCAAATTTCGCGGCGCTGTAGGCGGTGTGCGATACGCCCATGCCGACCGAGGCCCAGAAGCCGTTGACGCTCGAGGTGTTGACGATGTGCGCCTCGTCGGCCTTCACCAACAGCGGCAGGAAGGTGCGGACGCCGAGATAGACGCCGCCCCAGCAGATGTTGAAGGTGCGCTCCCACTGCTCGCGCGTGTTGGAGAACAGGCTGCCGCCGCCACCGATTCCGGCGTTGTTGAACAGCAGGTGGATCTTGTCGGTCGCCTGCTGCTCGATCAGCTCGTCGCGGAAGCGCTTGTAGTGATCCTCGATCGAGACGTCGGCAACGTGGGTCGTGATGCGCAGGCCCTGCGGCAGCTTCTCGACCTCGCACAGCCGCTTGGTCTCGGCCATCGCCTCGGCCGAGACGTCGCACATCGCGACATTGCAGCCCTCGGCAACGAGCTGCTGTGCCAGCTCGCGCCCCATGCCCGTGCCGCCACCGGTGATGACGGCAATCTTTCCGGCGAAATCCTTCATGTGAGATCCGTTCCTTCCCTTATTTTTCTTGCCCTGTTCTTCTTTGTTTCGGCCGGAGCGCGGATCGCAGCCCCACGCTTGGCTGCGGCACCTTACATCACCGAATTGTCGCCCAGCAACGGCGCCGCCTCACGCGCAAGTGAGCCGCCTGCAGCGGGTTGAGACGGTGGCCGCGTAACGAAATCATTCCGCGTTGCGAACAATCCGACATCGACACAATCGGAGACCATGATCGTGCACATCCTGAACAGATTGGTCGCGACAACGCTGATGGCGATCGCGGCCGAAATTTCCACCGCGGCCGCAGCTGCCGAGGTAAAACCAGCGAAGCAGCGCGACAGCACCTGCACAGATGAACTACGTTGATCGCAATCGGCGCACAGCGCAGCGCGCGGCGTGGCACAGCGTGCGATCGTCATGGGCGAAGCTCTGACAATGTTGCGATCACGTCGTCCGAACTCGAACACTTGTTTGCGAAGCGCGTGAGCCTCACGCGATGATCTCGCGCATCCTGGCCGCAGGCCACGCCGCGTCATGACGCGGCCCCGCGCTATTCGGCTGTCTCGATGCGCACGGACGCGCGCCGCCGCAGGACGCCGGCACCCGCGCTCAGGGCCAGCTTGAGCAGGCCGCGCCAGGAGAAATCGATGATTACCTCATGGTGCCGCAATCCCTTGCCGCCCTTCACCAGCCCGAGATCCCGGATCAGGCAATAGTGGCCGCTGCTCATGCGCGCCAGGCGGCTGTTCTTGAAGCGTCCCATCAATGGCGAGAATGCACTGCGGATCGATTCCGTCAAATCTTGACGGCATCGAATCGGCAAGGCGACGGCAACCCGCGCCACCATCGTCGCCGCCGGCTGGGCCTTGAATCAAAAACCTCCGGCAGGGCATTGCCGGAGGTTTGGGAGGCTTAGCAGCTAGCTAAGAGCCATCATTCAATGTGTTGGCCGTGGCGTATATAGTTTAGTAGATCAGGTAAGTAAATAAGTCTGCGGCGAATGAATCGCATGGCTCGTCTTCGTCGTTCGCGTGGACCGAATTGACGCAGCGCAGCTCTCCTTAGAATCTTTCGCAATCGGGATAGGGGGGAGCCTCGCAGCCCCTCCCCTCCCACACCACCGTACATACGGGTCCGTATACGGCGGTTCGCTGGATTAAGCGGCAAGAGTTGTTCTGTTGCCGCCGTAGTTTGGGTGTCAGCAATCGTCGCGCCAGCTTCGACTCCTCTGATCAGCGTCAGTCAGGGTTTCACCCCTTCCCGCCGTTCCGAGGCCAGTTGCCCGGAATTCAGTCGCATGGCCGATGCGATATCGCTGCATCTACTCGTCACTTCCAGCGTTCAGGCCTTCGGCGAAACTCGTTCCGCCTACTATGCCCTCTGCTGACTTCTGCACTGCGGTCAGATCGCCTTACGACGACCTCAGTCTCGTTGCCGAGACGCAGCGCAGATCTCCCGAGGTAAGATCGACCGCCTTCGCCGCACGCCCGCCGGATTTACCACCCCGGCCCTTGATGACCGTGGACTTCGCGATCACGTGCTCGCTCGTCCGGCCGGGTAGGCCTCGTTATCCGGTTTTTGTCCATCGGGCCGCGGCTTTGCTCCACGCTTCCTTCAGACCCCACCTCGCGATGACGCCCTTGCACTTCGCTAATCCTTCACCGTCATCAGGCTGGATAGAGGACTTCCACCTCCAAGCTGCCGGTCATGCTCGGCACAATCGGGATAGGGGGAGTCTCGCGACTCTCCCCTCCCACACCACCGTACATACGGGTCCGTATACGGCGGTTCACCGGATTAAGCGCGAACGGTTTGTTTTGCGTCCGCGCCAGAGGCTCAGATAGTGGTCTCCGTCGTGTCGGCTTCGGCCCCTTGGAGCGGCGCCGTCCGGGCTTCACCCTTTCCCGCCGCTCCAAAGGCCAGTGACCTGGATTTCAGCCGCATGGCCGGCTCGAGGCTTCCACATCCAAACGTCTTTCCAGCGTTCGGGCCTTCAGCGAAACTCGTTCCGCCTACTATGCCGTCTGCTGACTTCTCCGTCGCGATCACGGACCTTGCGGCCCGCTCAGTCCGGTCGCCCGGACACGCCGAAGATCTCCCGAGGTAAGTTCGACCGCCTTCCCTGCACGCCCGCCGGATTTACCACTCCAACCCTTGATGACTGTGGACTTTGCGATCATTGGCTCGCTCGTCCGGTTGGGTAGGCCTCGTTATCCGGTTTTTGTCCATCGGGCCGCAGGTTTGCTCCACGCTTCCTTCAGACCCCACCTCGCGATGACGCCCTTGCGCTTCGCTAACCCTTCGCCGCCATCAGGCTGGGTAAAGGACTTCCACCTCCAAGCTGTGAACATGCTCGGCACACCAAGAAAAACCCCGGCAGTTGCCTGCCGGGGTTCTGTTCGATCGTGATCAGATCAACCGGTATTACCAGTTGCGCTGAGCGCGGAAGAGCATCTGGACAGTGTCCTGATCCTTCAGCTCGTAGGTCGCGGTCGGCTTGCCGATAGCAGTCGACGACGTCGTGATGATACCGGCATACTTCTGATCGAGGTGCGAGTAGGTCACGTCGGCCGAGAAGGTCAGGTTCTTGACCGGGGTCCAACGGGTGATCACGCCGATCTGCGCGATGTTGTAGTCGGGGTTGCAGGCGGTCACGCCAGCGCCGCCAGCGAATGCGGCACGGAACGAACCACCGACGCCACCAACGCCGCAGATGAGCGACTTAGCCGCGTCGTTGTACGAAACAGCGGCGAACGCACCGTACAAGCTGGTGTTCCAGTAGGGATCCCAGTTGTGGGTGTACGCACCGCGCATACCCCAGGTCTTGATGGACTGCTGCTGACCGCCGGGGCCGAACACCGTGTCGGGTGCCGTACCGAAGCCAACGCTGCCATAGACGCCCGGCAGGCTCGAACCGCCGAAGATGGCGATCGCGCCGGCCTGGCTGGCCAGTTCCTGGATGTTGTAACGGGTCGCACCGTCGGTGTAGACGCCCTGGATGTTGATGGTGTCACCGGGTCCGGTCGGGATGTTCTTGATCGACAGGGCCAACGCACCAGCCCAACCCCACTTGTCGTCGGGATGACCGGTCAACTCGGTGCCGCCATAGTAGGCAGCGTGGTTGTCATGCGCGGCGACCGACGCCTGGAAGATACCCCAAGCCTGGTCGACCTTGAGCGAAGCGACGAAGTCCGGAGCGATCGTGCCGGCGTAGTCGCTGGAGCCGTAGGCACCACCGACGCCGAGGTTGTTCACGCCAGCCTGCATGTAGGCAACCTGGTCCTGCGCCGACAGAGCCAGCGACACGCCGTTGCCGAACTGCGCGGTGTAGGTGAACTGGTTGATGCCGTTGGTGGTGTTCACGCCACCGACGAGTGCGTCGTAGTTGTTGCCCGGATAACCGTTCCAGGGGGCAGCGAACTGCGAAACGGCCTTACCCATCGTGAAGCCGGCGAACTGGATGAAGGCGTAGTAGACGCCGACCGTACCGGCAGCCACGTTGCCCGAACCGGCGTTGTTCGGCGCGGAAGACGAGCCGATCGCCGAGTACACGGTCGAGCCGTTGCCCTGGCCGGCATAGGTGTCGGAGGTCCAGGTGAACACCGCATCGAAATAGGTGCGGACCACGCCGTATTCGGTCGCGGTGCGCGTATCGATGTTGAAGTCTTCACGCGAACGCCAGGTGTAGCCGTTCGTGAAACGGTTGTTGGCACCGCTGGCGCCGTTGTAGTTCGCGCCGTACACGCTGTTGCCGTTCACCACGACGTCAGCACGCACATAGCCGCCCAGCTTGATGCAGGTGTCGGTGCCGGGGATGTAGTAGAAGCCCGGACCGTAAAGCGAGCAAACCTTCACGTACTCGACCGCTTTGGCCTTGACGGGAAGATCGGCCGCCTGTGCCCCGCCGACCGCGACCAGCGCAGCCGTCGAGCCCAGGATAAGGCTCTTCAAATTCATATTAAACCTCCAAGTTGCTCATATGCGGAGAGTCCGAGGCCGCGAGCGCCCCGTGATCCTCCCGCATTGTCCAAGACCGTTTTCCCCAAACCCCGCACCCTCAGATCAATCTGTGGTGTGCGACGGACTTGAACGATCACCGCAACGGGACGATCGAGATTCCCCTACCGCCGGGTTCAATATGCATTGGCGAGTTCGCCAATCAAAATAGTTTATAAAGTCAGGAATGCGAATGCGGCCACACTGTGTCTCGTCGGCAACGCTGCCTGTAAGCCCTTTGCTTACCTGAGAAAACTTGTCACACCCCAAATAGTCCAACCGTCACACGACCATCATAATTACTTTACGTTCACTTGCGTTCGTTGGCGGCTTGCGGGAAAAAACCTACTGCAGCGCAGAAAACAAGAAATAAATCAGCACAAAGCTGAGTCGGCGCCCGAGGGAAGAGGAAGCTGTGTCAGTGACAAGGAAGGATTCGACGCGCCAGCGCGCCATCGAACATCTCGACATCATCAAGCGGTTCACGCTCGAGATTTCGGCCATCAACTCGCATCTGGAGCGCGTCCGTCAGTTCTGGGGCAAGTCGCTTGGCGTCAGCGGTCCGCAATGGATGATTCTCATCGCGATCTCGGATCTCGACAAGGATGACGGCGTACCGATCAACGTGGTGTCGAAGCTGCTGCACGTCGATCCGTCGTTCGTGACCACGCAGTCCAAGCTGCTCGAGCAGAAGGAGCTGCTGCGGCGCGCGCCCTCCCCGGCCGATGCGCGAGTGGTCCGGCTGTCGCTGACCGACAAGACCAAAAAGCACCTCGCGGGCCTCGCCGAACAGCACAAGGCGTTCAAGAAAACCGTTTTCGAGGAGTTCAGCGAGGCTGAGCTGGCCGAGTTCACGGCCAAGCTTTCGATGCTCACCAACCGCCTCGAAAAGGCCTGCCTGATTGTTGCGATGGAAGCCGAGGCCTGAGGCGACCGGCTCTGCAGCGGACGGGACGACTGGCAACCGGCACGATCGCGCCGCTCACCTCGCGAAGCGTTGGAAGCGGAGACTTATCGGTGGCCGCGCCCCGGCGACTGGAACGCCAGGAAGGCGAGAACGCTCAGCAGCGCACCCCAGACCAGAAAGTGTTCAGCAATCATGTTGGCCCCCCATTTGCCCCTCAATGGAAAGCATGAAACGGGCCAAGCCGCGGTCGATCCGTGAACGGGCCATGAAAAAGGAGCCCCGGCGCTGACGGCCGGGGCCCCGATAAACCAACCTTGCAGTGTAACTATCTGGACTTGGTCGAGCCGCCTCCGGTCATCCCGCTGCCCGACCCCGTCGTCTGACCAGGGGCGTAGCCAGAGGCCCCTGGGCTCCCGGCTTTCGATCCTCGTGCCTGCATCTCGCGCCCGGGTGCATAGCCCGAAGCGCCGGGACTGCCCTTCTTGGAGCCCTTTTTTTGCATCTCGTGTCCAGGTGATTTGCTCGAAACGCCCTGTGCAAAAGCAACCGGGGTGGAAGCCATCAGGCATGCCGCGGAAAGGACGATGATTGCGTGCTTCATTTTGTCCTCCAAAATGCGCCCCGCAACTAACCGCCTGAAATCAGTGACGTTCCATGAACGCTTGTTCATCGACAACGACAGCCGCCGATGCGATCGGCTTGGTGCTGCCTCATCAACGAGCGTTTGCTCGATATTAACGACAGCGTGTTGGCTTCCGCGCACAGCTTTCCGCGACTGGCGAACAGCATTGGCAACCAATCGCAAGCCGACGGCGAGCGATGCGCCCGCTTCAAACCACACCGAACGAATTTTGAGAAAAATGGTCGGAGCGAGAGGATTTGAACCTCCGACCCCTAGTCTCCCAGACTAGTGCGCTAACCGGGCTGCGCCACGCTCCGATGCCGTTCCATTAGCTGCGATCCTGCGTTCGCGCAAGGCGGGGCAGGCTCTCAAAGACTGTATTCCGAGGCCGGTTCCCTTGGCAGGTTTCCTCGGCAGGCTTCCTTGCCTCAGCCGTCCTTCATCGCCGCGTCGATCATCTGTCGGCAGGCGACCAGCTCCTGCAGCACGCGTTCGAGCCGCTCCCGATCGACTGACGGAACGGAGGGACGAACCGGCGGCGCGGCGGGCGCCTTGCCCGGCTGGGCGTGCGCCTTGTAGGTCGACAGGATCGGATCCTCGTCGGGATCGACGAATCGGTAGTCGATCCCCTTCTCGTCGCCATCACTCTCCTCGCCGTCGAAATCGAGGCCGTCGCCGCTCTCGAGATCGTCGGGCTCGGCCATGCTGTTGCCGACGGCTTCCTCGACCGCGCCGAACGAGACCGCCGCGGTCTGGTCGGCGATGCCCTGCACCGATTTGATGCCGTGCTCCTTCAGGATCCGCTGCACACCGCGGATGGTGTAGCCCTCGCCGTACAGCAGCCGGCGGATGCCCTTGAGCAGGTCGACGTCGTCGGGGCGATAATAGCGGCGTCCGCCGCTGCGCTTCATCGGCTTGATCTGCGCGAAGCGCGTTTCCCAGAATCTCAGCACATGCTGGGGAATATCGAGTTCATCAGCGACCTCGCTGATGGTACGGAACGCATCCGGCGCCTTGTCCAAATGCCCGCTCCTTTGAGCTCAATGCCTGGAGCCTTTCCGTTCCGATTGAATCGGAACGGGGCTCCGGATTCTAGGTTTGCCGCGCTTTCTTCACGCGAACCGGGTATCCACTTCGCTTGAAAACGCTCTAGTCGGCCTTGCTGCCGTCGCCATTGGTGACGACATGGCCATTGATCCGCTGCTTCAGGATCGCCGACGGCTTGAACACCATCACCCGCCGCGGCGAAATCGGCACCTCGGTGCCGGTCTTCGGATTACGGCCGATACGCTGGCCCTTCTTGCGCACCATGAAGGAGCCGAATGAGGACAGCTTCACTGTCTCGCCCTTTTCCAGGCAATCGGTGATCTCCTTCAGCACCAACTCGACAAATGCCGACGATTCCGTGCGCGACAGACCCACCTTTTGGTAGACCGCCTCACACAAATCGACGCGCGTAACTGTTTTTCCGGTTCCCGTGGTCATCGCCTGCCCCGCACTCTCGGCGAACAATTTCTTGACTGAAATTAAAAGCTTAGCGCGCAATGGTCAACAGTGACCAGCGCCCAGGCGCAGGAAAGATACCGGCAACCTGTCGATACTGTTTGGCGATACGCTACCAGCGCACGAGCGCCGAGCCCCAGGTGAAGCCGCCGCCCATCGCCTCGAACAGCACCAGATCGCCCTTCTTGACGCGCCCATCCTTCACGGCGACCGACAGCGCGAGCGGGATCGAGGCCGCCGACGTGTTGCCGTGCTTGTCGACCGTCAGGACCACCTTCTGCGGCGCAATATGGAGCTTGTGCGCCGACGCATCGATGATTCGCTTGTTGGCCTGGTGCGGGATGAACCAGGTGATGTCCTCGGCGGTAAAGCCGGTGGCGTTGAAGGCGTCGACGATCACGTCGGTGATCATGCCGACGGCGTGCTTGAACACCTCGCGGCCCTCCATCCGGAGATACCCGACCGTCCTGGTCGAGCCGGGCCCGCCATCGACGAACAGCTTCGCCTTGTGGCGGCCGTCGGAGCGCAGATGCGTCGTCAACACGCCGGGGTCGCTGGTGGTGCCGGAATGCTGCTGCGCCTCCAGCACGACCGCGCCGGCGCCGTCGCCGAACAGCACGCAGGTGCCGCGGTCGTTCCAGTCGAGGATGCGTGAGAAGGTCTCGGCACCGATCACCAGCGCCCGCTTGTGGGTGCCGGCGCGCAGGAAATTATCGGCGGTGGCCAGCGCGAAGACGAAGCCGGAGCAGACCGCCTGCAGGTCGAAGGCGACGCCATGGTTGATGCCGAGCCCGTGCTGGACGGCGACCGCGGTGGCGGGAAAGGTGTTGTCGGGCGTCGAGGTCGCGAGCACGATCAGGTCGATCGACTGCGCATCGACTTGCGCGTGGGCGAGCGCGGCCTGCGCCGCCTTGATCGCCAGATGCGAGGTGAATTCGTCGTCGGCCGCGATGTGGCGCTCGCTGATGCCGGTGCGCTGCACGATCCAGTCATCCGACGTGTCGATCCGGGTGGCCAGTTCGGCATTGGTCAAAACCCGCTCCGGCAAATATGAGCCGCAGCCGAGCACTACCGAACGTATAGCAGTCACGAGACAGCCTCCTGCGCGGTCTGCGCCTGCACCAGCGCACTGCCGTCGCGATTAAGCATCTGATTGATCTTGGTGAGGAGATCGAAGTGGGCCATCTCATAGCCAACATCCACCGCATAGGCAAAGCCTTCCGCGTTGGTGCCGCCATGGCTCTTGACCACGACGCCCTTCAGGCCGAGCAGCAGGCCGCCATTCGACTTGTTGGGATCGAGCTTGTCGCGCAGCTTCTGGAACGCGCCGCGGGCCAGCAAATAGCCGATCCGCGCTAGCCAGCTAGATGACATGGCCTCGCGCAGCAGCGTGAACATCTGGCGCGCGGTTCCTTCGGCGGCCTTGAGCGCAATGTTGCCGCTGAAACCTTCCGACACGATGACGTCGGCGAGGCCCTTGCCGATCGCGTCGCCCTCGACGAAGCCGATATAGTTGAACTGCGGCGAGTTCATCGCACGCAGCATCTCCGCCGCCTCGCGGATTTCCCCGTGCCCCTTCATCTCCTCGGACCCGATGTTGAGCAGGCCGACGGTCGGCCGTTCGAGGTTGAACAGCACGCTCGCCATGGCGCTGCCCATCACCGCCAGCGTCGCCAGATGGCGGGCGTCGCCGCCGATCGTGGCGCCGAGGTCGAGCACGACAGAGTCGCCGCGCAGCGTCGGCCACACCGCCGCAAGCGCCGGGCGGTCGACACCGGGGAGCGTCCGCAGATTGAGGCTGCCCATCGCCATCAGCGCGCCGCTGTTGCCGGCGGAGACCGCAACGTCGGCCTCGCCATGCTTCACGGCGTCGATCGCGAGCCACATCGAGGACGCCCTTCGGGTCCGCCGCAGCGCCTGGCTCGGCTTCTCATCGTTCTTCACGGCGACGTCGGTATGGATCACTTTCGATACCGCCTTCAGTGCCGGATGCTTGGCGAGCTCCGGCTCGATCTGGGCCCGGTCCCCGACCAGCAGGAATTCGCTGTCGGGATGACGGCTTAACGAGATCGCGGCGCCGGGAATGACGACGGAAGCGCCGACATCGCCCCCCATGGCGTCAAGCGCTATTCGAACCTTTTGAGGCATGAACGTCCCGGAAGCCTGCTTTCCCGCAGCCTTCAGACGAAGACCGCGAGCTTGAAGTCACCGCCGTCAACGGCGCGCGGCGAAACACCAACTCGCGTCCCGGCCGGGCCGCGACAATAGCGTGTCCTCGGTCCGACACAACCTCTTGACCGCAAATGAGGCAGCTGCCGAACCGTCACGCAACACATCGGGAGCATACCAGAAATACATTGTATTTCAATGTATTGTGACACGTATTTGAAGTAACTAGGAACACCGCTCGCGCAAGCTTGCAGGCAAGCCATCCCCGCAAATGTGGCGCCAGGCGCCCTCAACTTCCCTTGGGCTTCTTGCCGTCCGGCTTTTCCTTCAACGCCTTCAGCGCCGCGAAAGGATGATTTTCCGGGTCAGGCGCTTCAGCCTTCTGTTCAAAGACCGCATCCACCTTGCGCGGATACGGGTCTATGCCGAGAAACAGCGCATCGGTGGCAAGCCGGCCGATATCGATGAAGCCGCCGACGATCGGCTCCGGCGGGTCCGGCGTTTCCTCATCGCTGTCGTCGGCGTCGTCGACCAGGTCGGCCATTTGCGGGATCTGCTCGGGCGGCGCGAACACCACATCGATCGGCTCATCGATCTCGTTCTCGATCGGATCGAGCGTCACCACGCAGGTCTGCCCGACCCTGGCCTTAACTCTGCCGGTGACGTGGTAGCTGCCGTCGCGTTTGGGCTGCAGGTCAAACTCTGCACGCGCGGAGACGACCTCCCTCAACTCGGCAACTTCGGCCATCGCCTTGCGCGCCGCCTCGTCGGCTGCGATCTCGCGATGCAGGCCGGTCTCCGGAATCTGCGCGATGTTGACCAGGACCCGCCAGGGGTCGCGGTCGCGCCGTGCATCGGGCTGCCCTGTGCTGCCGCCGCTCATGCCGCCGTCCCCGCAGGCTGTGGTGCCGGAAAACGCCAGGTACCCTTGGCCAACGCCGCGAGATCGGCGCGCGCCAGCTCTTTGATCGCCTCCTTGGCGTAGGCGGCGAGCTCGCGGGCCTTGTCGATGTTCTGACCGTTGAGGATGTTCTTGCAGAACGACTCGGCCAAGGCTGCCTCGCTGTCGGTCAGCGCCAGATCATAGGCCGCGGTGCGGCCGTAGAAGGCTTCACCGAACGCCTGCATGCGCTTCGGCACCGTGAGGTCGCCGACGCCCATTTCGCGCAGATTGTCGTCCATATCGATGCAGAAATGATCAAACAGGGCCTGGGACAGCGCGACGCCGCCCTCGACGGATTTCAGTCGCCGCAGCACCAGCCACAGATGCATCAGAAGCAGGTCAAAACGGCCATTAACCGTGTCTGGAACGCCCAAGTCACGGTAAAACAACGGTTCTCGCGCCTGCGTCACGATCATGCCATAGATGGTCTCAATGGTGCTGCGCGCGGGCACCCGGGGTCTTCTGAAGTGATTGAACGGCCAAAGCATGACGGGTTCCGGCTGCCGGTCCCCAAAGGGTCGCCTGTTGAGAGGTCGCCCATTGGAGCTCGGCATGATTGCAATCCATTGAGCTGCCCGGTACGTCAATGCCTCGGCCGATGCAAGGGGACGGATCAGTTCCGCCGATGAACCACATTCTTTCACGACAGTCTCGCGCCGCTTCCGCGCGCGGGTTCTTTTCGCGTCTCCGCGCCGTCGCGGCGATTGGCCTCGTCTGCGCCGCACTCGGCGGCTGCGCCGGGGAACAATTCCAGAAGGGCTACATCCTGCCCGAGGGGGCGCTCGAGCAGATCCCGATCGGCGCGAGCCAGGACCAGGTGCTCATCGTGCTCGGCACGCCCTCGACGGTCGCAACGCTGGACGGCGAGGTGTTTTATTACATCTCGCAACGGACCTCCCGCCCGGTCGCCTTCATGAATCAGCGGGTGATCGACCAGCGCGTGATCGCGGTCTATTTCGACAAGAACCGGCAGGTGCGCCGACTGGCCAATTACGGCCTGAAGGACGGCAAGATCTTCGACTTCGTCAGCCGGTCCACGCCGACGTCGGGCCAGGAAATGTCCTACCTGACACCGCTCTTCAAGCTGCTGAGCTTCAACTAGAGCGTTTTCGAGCGAAGTGGGCTCCGGTTCGCGTGAGACAACGCGTCAAGCCGGAGTCCAGAGCATAAGCCGCTGCGCCAAGTTGTCGCTTGCCCGAGGGGCAAGCGGTCCCCTAGTTTGCTCGCAAACAAGAGCCTGAGCAGGGGGTAAACGCATGACAGCCAAGAGATTTTCCCGTCGTACGGTATTGTCGGGCACGGCCGCATTGACGGCCGCGGCGATCCTGCCGCGCGCGAGCCTCGGCGCCGGTGACTGGCGGCCGACCGAGACCGTCCGCATCATCGTGCCGGCGGCGGCCGGCGGCTCGACCGACGTGATGGGGCGGCTGCTCGCGGCGCATTTGCAGCCGCTCTGGGGCCAGTCGGTGGTGGTGGAGAATCGCTCCGGCGCCGGCGGCACCATCGGCACATCCGAGGTCACACGCGCCAAGGGCGACGGCCACACCATCCTGATAGGCAATCCCGGCCCCAACGCGATCGCCTACAGCATCTTCCGCAACCTGACCTACAAGGCCGACCAGTTGCAGCCGGTCTCCAACATGATCCGGATTCCGAACATCGTGTCGGCGCATCCGTCGACCGGTCTCAAGTCGATCCCCGAATTGATCGCCTTTCTGAAGAAGAATCCGGACAAGCTCACCTACGGCTCGTCCGGCACCGGACAAAGCCCTCACCTCACCGGTGCCTGGTTCCTGCAGCTCACCGGGTTGAAGATGACGCACGTGCCGTTCCGCGGCGCCGGTCCCGCATTGCAGGCCGGGCTCGCCGGCGACATCCAGATCCTGTTCGACAATCTCTATCCGTCGCTGCCGCAGGTGCAGGACGGCAAGCTCAACGGCCTCTGTGTCACCACGCCGGAGCGTAGCGATTCCGCACCGAACCTGCCGACGATGCGCGAGGGCGCGCCGGAACTGGCAAAGTTCGACGTCTCGTCCTGGTTCGGCGTGTTCCTGCCGAAGACCGCGCCCGCCCCGGTGCTCGACGAGTTGAACCGCCAAGTCAAGGCGATGCTGGAGCGCGACGACGTCAAGAAGAACATCGCCGGCATGGGCGCGCGCGCCGACTACGGCACGCCCCAGCAATTCTCCGATTTCGTCGATGCCGAGACGAAGAAGTTCGCGGCGATCATCGAGAAGGAAGGCTTGCAGATGGAGGTCAAGTAACAGCCGCCGTCACGACGTTTCCTGAGCACGTTGCGGCCAACGCTACGAAGACTTGTTGATCTTCTTGACCTTGGCGTCGGTCGCTTCAATCGACATCGCCAGTTCCATGATCGCCTTCGAGAGCAGCTCGATGGCCTCCTTCTGATCCTGCGATTTGGAGGCGCGGAGCGCGTAGTTCCGTGCGGATGAGAGCGACATCGATTGATCTCCGTGTTGTTCGCGTCTGGTTCAAAAATAAAACCCCGCGGCTTTCACCGCGGGGCCTCGTTTCAGTCGTGTCCGCCGCTCAGTGCGCCAGGATCGCCAGCAGCAGCAGCGCCACGATGTTGGTGATCTTGATCATCGGGTTCACCGCCGGGCCCGCCGTATCCTTGTAGGGATCGCCGACGGTATCGCCGGTCACCGCGGACTTGTGGGCGTCAGAGCCCTTGCCGCCGTAGTGGCCGTCCTCGATGTACTTCTTGGCGTTGTCCCACGCGCCGCCGCCCGAGGTCATCGAGATCGCGACGAACAGGCCGGTGACGATGACGCCGAGCAACATGGCGCCGACCGCGGAGAAAGCGGCCGACTTACCGGCTGCGCCACCGCCCGCGATCGCGTAGATCAGGAAGTAGACCACGATCGGCGACAGCACCGGCAGCAGCGACGGGATGATCATCTCCTTGATCGCCGCCCGCGTCAGCAGGTCGACCGCCTTGCCGTAGTCCGGCTTGTCGGTACCCTGCATGATGCCGGGCTTCTCGCGGAACTGACGGCGCACTTCCTCGACGATCGCGCCGGCGGCGCGACCGACCGCGGTCATACCCATCGCACCGAACAGATACGGCAGCAGGCCGCCGAACAGCAGGCCGACCACGACGTAAGGATTGTTCAGGGAGAAGTCCGGGTTGACGCCCTTGAAGTAGGCATGGGCATTGGAGTCGCTGATGAAGAATTTGAGGTCCTGATTATAGGCCGCAAACAGCACCAGCGCACCGAGACCGGCGGAGCCGATCGCGTAGCCTTTGGTCACCGCCTTGGTGGTGTTGCCGACAGCGTCGAGCGCGTCGGTCGACTTGCGCACCTCCTTGGGCAGCCCCGCCATCTCGGCGATGCCGCCGGCGTTGTCGGTAACCGGGCCGAAGGCGTCGAGCGCGACGATCATGCCGGCCAGCGCCAGCATGGTGGCGGTCGCGATCGCGATGCCGAACAGGCCGGCAAGGCTGTAGGTGACGAGGATGCCGGCGATGATCACGATCGCGGGCAGCGCGGTCGCTTCCATCGAGACCGCGAGGCCCTGGATCACGTTGGTGCCGTGACCGGTGACCGAGGCCGAGGCGATCGACTTCACCGGGCGATAGTCGGTGCCGGTGTAGTATTCGGTGATCCAGATGATCAGGCCGGTGACGACGAGACCGACCACGCCACACCAGAACAGCGCCATGCCGGTATAGTCGACGCCGTCGAGCTTGCCGAAGCCGACCAGCCAATTGATCACGAGCGCGACGCCGACCAGCGACAGGATGCCGGTGGCGATCAGGCCCTTGTAGAGGGCGCCCATGATGGACTGGCTGGCACCGAGCTTGACGAAGAAGGTGCCGATGATCGAGGTGATGATGCAGATGCCGCCGATCGCGAGCGGCAGCGTCATCATGTTCACCAGGATCGGCGTCTTGGCGAAGAAGATCGCCGCGAGCACCATGGTGGCGACCGCAGTCACCGCATAGGTCTCGAACAGGTCCGCCGCCATGCCGGCGCAGTCGCCGACATTGTCGCCGACATTGTCGGCGATGGTGGCCGGGTTACGCGGATCGTCCTCGGGGATACCGGCCTCGACCTTGCCGACGAGGTCGCCGCCGACGTCCGCACCCTTGGTGAAGATGCCGCCGCCGAGACGGGCGAAGATCGAGATCAGCGAGGCGCCGAAGCCGAGCGCCACCATGGCGTCGACCACGGTGCGGCTGCCCGCTTCCAGACCCATGAACTTGACCAGGATCATGAAATAGATGGTGACGCCGAGCAGCGCGAGCCCCGCAACCAGCATGCCGGTGATCGCGCCCGCCTTGAAGGCGAGTTCGAGGCCGCCGGCGAGCGAGGTGGTTGCCGCCTGCGCGGTGCGGACGTTGGCGCGCACCGAGACGTTCATGCCGATGAAGCCGGCAGCCCCCGACAGGATGGCGCCGATCGCAAAGCCGATCGCCACCGGCAGGCCCAGGAAGTAGGCCAGCACCACGAAGATCACGATACCGACCATGCCGATCGTGGTGTACTGCCGCCGCAGATAGGCCTGTGCGCCCTCGCGCACCGCGGCCGCGATTTCCTGCATGCGCGGATTACCCGCATCCGCGTTCAAGACCGACTGCGTCGCCCAGATCGCGTAGACGATGGAAAGCGCCCCGCAGAGCACAATCAACCATAAAGCTGTCATGTTGCCTCAGATCCTTGATGTAACCCCCGCGCCTTCTTGTGCCGCTAGGGGGCGGCAGGCGCTTATTTTGCGAGGACAATCCTCCCCAAAAACGGATTGCCTCAAATCGGGCGCGACCTTGCCAAAATCGTTACCGCTGTGCAACGCCACCCGTGGCCGAAAACGCCGATATCGGCAGCTATTTAGAAGGAAAATCGGCGCGATCAGGCGCGGGAAGTCCAGAGCTGCTTCCGTTCCGACGCGTTTTCTTAACGCGGACCGGTGCCCGCTTCGCTCGAAAACGCTCTAGAAATGGCTGTAGGACAGCCGCCTCAGCTTCAGTTCCCGCCCCTGCCCGTCGAGGAAGCTTGGTGGCGACAAGCCTGCGATCAGGCCGCCGATTGCGGTCACCGCGACCTTGGCCTGCCGTGCGTCGCGCAGAAACGCGTCGACATGATCGCTCGGGACCGCGCACAAGAGCTCGTAATCATCACCGCCGGCCACCAAGGTCTCGATACCGATCGCCCTGCGCGCGAGCAGCCCTGCGGCTGCAGACGACAACGGGATGCTCGGCACGTTGATCACGCCCGCCACACCACTGGCTGCGCAAAGCTTGGTCAGATCGCCGGCAAGACCGTCGGACACATCCATCGCGGCGCTGGCGTGGGTGCGGACGGCCGTGGCCAAGGCGTCCCGCGGCTGCGGAACACGGTAACGGGCGGCAAGAAAATCCCGCCCGACGACATCGTCCGCCAGAGCCGCGGCGACCGGGCCACCCCGGAGCACATCGAGGCCGAGCGCGGCGTCTCCGATCGTGCCGGTGACGAACACACGGTCGCCCGCCTGTGCTCCCGCGCGATGCACCATCGTGCCCTGCGGCACCCGGCCGAACGCAGTGATCGAGATCATCAGCGGCCCCGGTGTCGAGACCGTGTCGCCGCCGAGCAGCGGGCAGCCGAAATGCGCGGCGTCCTCGCCGAGCGCCCGGGCAAACGGCTTCAGCCAGGCCTCCTCGGCGCCGCGCAGCGCCAGCGTCAGCACGAAGCCCGCCGGCACCGCGCCCTTGGCGGCGATGTCGGAGAGGTTCACCCGCAGCGCCTTGCGCGCCAGCGTGTCGGGCGGATCATCGCCGAGGAAATGCACGCCCTCGACGATGGCGTCCGTGGTGACCACGATGTCCTCGCCGGCCGCCCTCAGCGCGGCGGCGTCGTCGTCGAGCCCGAACGCACCCGGATCGGTCGCGAGCGGCTTGAAATAGCGCGCGATTAGGGAGTCTTCGCCGGAGGTATGTTTGCTTGCTTGGGTCATCAACCCGTCATCCTGAGGTGCGAGCAAAGCGAGCCTCGAAGGATGCACGGCCCCGATGCGACCGTAGCGCCACGCCGTCGCCCTTCGAGGCCTCCGCTTCGCTACGGCACCTCAGGGTGACGGCTACGGAGGTGGGCGGCATCGCGGCACCTAGCTCCGCACAAACTCGTCGCCGCGGAACTGGCGCGCGATCTGGTCGAGCACGGCGTTGACCATGCCGGTTTCGTCCTTCTCAACGAAGGCATGCGCGACGTCGACATATTCGGAGACCACCACGCGGCCCGGCACGTCTTTGCGGTGCTCGAGCTCGTAGGAGCCTGCCCGCAGCACCGCGCGCAGGATAGCGTCGATCCGCTTCAGCGGCCAGCCCTTCGACAGCGCCTCGTCGATCAAAGGATCGAGCCGGGCCTGGTCGCGCACCACGCCGGAGACCACGTCGCGGAAGAACGCGGCTTCCGCCGGCAAATATTTCTCGCCCTCGACCTCGTTGCCGAGCCAGTGGCTCTCGAACTCGGCGAAGATGTCGTTGATGCCGGCGCCGCCAATGTCCATCTGATAGAGCGCCTGTACCGCCGCGAGCCGTGCCGCGCCGCGGCGGTTGGCTTTTCTGTCGGGGGCTTTCGCGGGCTTCTTGTTGTCTGCCATGGTCAGGCCTTTGCCAGGCGGCGTTTGATCCGCAGCATCGCCAGCGCCGCACGCGCCGCGTCGCCGCCCTTGTTGAGTTCGCTGGCGCGCGCCCGCGCCCAGGCCTGCGCCTCGGTGTTGACGGTGAGGATGCCGTTGCCGAGCGGGAATTTCCGGCTGATGGCCAAATCCATCAATCCGCGCGAGGACTCCTGCGAGACGATCTCGAAATGGATGGTGTCGCCGCGCACCACGCAGCCGAGCGCGATCGCCGCGTCATACGGCTTGCCGTTCGCTTCAGCCGCATCGATCGCGATCGCAATCGCCGCCGGAATCTCCAGCGCGCCCGGCACCGTGATCACGTCGTGCGTCGCACCCGCGGCCTTGATCTCGGCCAACGCGCCTTCCAGCAGCGCGTCCTGGATGTCGTCATAGAACCGCGCCTCGACGATCAGCACGCGTGCGCCGGTAATGTCGGTCTGGTCCTTCAGGGGTGCGCGCCGCGCGTCAGCCATCTACGTATCCATTTCATATTGTTGACATTTACCGATAACGTTGGATGTCAACGTTTCGCGAGTTTGTAGTCGCCCCGACGACTGAAGCCAAGCACGAATGCCTCAGGCACTGTCATTCCGGGATGGTCCGAAGGACCAGACCGCAGGTGCACAATAGTGCACCGGGGAATCTCGAGATTCCGGGTTCGATGCTTGCGCATCGCCCCGGAATGACCGCTATGCCGTCATTTCATCTCCGACAGCCGCGCCGCGTAGCGGGCCATCAGATCGACCTCGATATTGACCTCGCTGCCGGCCTTCCAGCCGCTCAGGGTCGTCACGGAAAGCGTGTGCGGGATGATCAGCACCGAAAAGCTGACGTGGTCGACCGTGTTCACGGTCAGCGACACGCCGTCCAGTGTGACCGATCCCTTCGCCGCGATGAAACGCGCCAGTTCGCGGCTGGTTCGCAGCTCGAAGCGCGCCATGTCGGGCAGATCGTCGCGCTTGACGATGGTGGCGATGCCGTCGGCATGCCCGGCCACGATGTGACCGCCGAGTTCGTCGCCGATCTTGAGCGCGCGCTCGAGATTGAGCCGGCTGCCCTGTCCCCAATGCTTGGCGGTGGTCATGCCGAGCGTCTCGGCCGCGGCATCGACATCGAACCAGGTCTTGCCATCGGCGGTGCCGGAGGCGACGACGGTGAGGCAGACGCCATTGCAGGCGATCGAGGCGCCGTCGGCGATCGTGGTCTGGTCGTAGTCGCAGGCAATCCGCATCCGGTGCAGCTGCCCCTGCGCCACCTGCTTCAGGCTGGTGATCTCACCGATATCGGTGACAATTCCCGTGAACACAACAAACCTCTTACTCTTCGTCATGGCCGGGCTTGACCCGGCCATCCACGACTTACTTCACTGCTGGCGACCAAGACGTGGATGCCCGGGTCAAGCCCGGGCATGACGACCTAGGATCGATCGTAGATAGTCAAAACATCTTTGGCCAAGGCTTCGCTAGCACGAAGCCGGAAGGCGGGCGACTGCGTGATTGCGTCGAGCGGCATTGCGTCCAGCGCGGGAACGCCGTCGGCACCGATCGCATCAGGCCCGCGCAACAGCCAGATCTCGTCGACAAGGCCGGCTGCCACGAAAGAATTTGCCACGCGCGATCCGCCCTCGACCAGCAGCCGCGAGATCCCCTTCTCCGCCAGCATATGCAGGACGGACGGCAGATCGAGCCCTTGGGACGCGCCGGCGGCGACGCGGATCACCTGCGCGCCGGCGGCACCTAGCTTCACCGCGGCAGGCGCCTCCGCCATATCCGAGCTCAGCACCCAGAGCGGCGTCTCGCGCGCCGAATGCACCAGGCGGCTGTCGCCAGAGATCCGCAGCGCGCGGTCCAGCACCAGGCGCACCGGCGAGCGCGCCGCCATGCCGGGCAGCCGGCAGGTCAAGAGCGGATCGTCGGCCTTGACCGTGCCGATGCCGACCAGGATCGCATCGCTCTGCGCGCGCAGCAGATGCACGCGCGTCCGCGCGGCCTCTCCGGTGATCGTAACCGGCTTACGGCCGCTGGCAGCGATCTTGTCGTCGGCGGACACCGCGAGCTTGAGGATCACATGCGGGCGCTTGTCGCGGATGCGGCGGAAGTGCCCGGCATGGTCGCGCGCGGCCTCTTCCGCGCACAGCCCGACATCGACCGCGATGCCCGCGGCACGCAGCTTGGAGTGCCCCTGCCCCGCGACTTCCGGATTGGGATCCTCGATCGCCGAGACGACGCGGGCGAGCCCGGCCGCCACAACGGCGTCCGCACAGGGCGGCGAGCGGCCGAAATGCGAGCAGGGTTCGAGCGTCACGTAGAGCGTGGCGCCGCGCGCGGCATCGCCGGCGCGTCTGAGTGCCTCGACCTCGGCATGCGGCCGGCCGCCTGCTTGCGTCCAGCCGCGGCCGACGATCACGCCGTCCTTGACGATGACGGCGCCGACCGCCGGATTGGGCCAGGTGCGCCCGAGCCCGCGCCGGCCAAGCGCCAGCGCCAGCTGCATGAAGCGCAGATCGGCCGCCTTTGCCGCTTCCTTGGCCTCTTTGGCCTTCTGCGCGAACTGGTCTTCCAGAATGCGGAAGATCATTTGCGTAGCGTCGCGAGCCGCGGGTCCTCTTCGCCGGTCAATTCGTCGAGCACGGCCTCGAAGTCCTTGGCCTCGCGGAAATTGCGGTAGACCGAGGCGAAGCGCACATAGGCGACGTCGTCGAGCTGGCGCAGATGCTCCATCACGATCTCGCCGATCGCCTCAGAGGAGACCTCGGCCTCGCCGCCGCTTTCGAGCTCGCGCACGATGGTGGACACCATCTTCTCCACCCGCTCGGATTCCACCGGGCGCTTGCGCAAGGAGATCTGCAGCGAGCGCACCAGCTTGTCGCGGTCGAACGGCACGCGGCGGCCGTTGCGCTTGATCACGGTCAGTTCGCGCAGCTGCACCCGCTCGAAGGTCGTGAAGCGGAAGTTGCAGGCCATGCAGACGCGACGCCTGCGAATGACCGCGGAGTCCTCGGTCGGACGCGAGTCCTTGACCTGCGTGTCGAGAGAATTGCAGCTCGGGCAGCGCATCCGACGGGACCTCTAGCAACGACCTTTTACTGATAGATCGGGAAGCGATCGGTCAGCGCCTTGACGCGCTCCTTGATCGCGGCCTCGACCAGCGGCGCCTTGCCGTCCGGCGACTGCGCCAGCGCATTCAGCACTTCCGCGATCATGCCGCCGACCTGCTTGAACTCGGCGACGCCGAAGCCGCGCGTGGTCGCCGCCGGCGTACCGAGCCGCAGGCCGGAGGTGACGAACGGCTTTTCGGGATCGAACGGGATACCGTTCTTGTTGCAGGTGATGGCGGCGCGCACCAGCGCCTTCTCGGAGATGTTGCCCTTCAGGCCCTTCGGCCTGAGGTCGACCAGCATCAGATGGTTGTCGGTGCCGCCCGAGACGATGTCGAGGCCATGGCCGCGCAGCGTCTCCGCCAGCGCCTTGGCGTTCTCGACCACGTTCTTGGCATAGACCTTGAAGTCCGGCCGCAGCGCTTCTGCGAACGCCACCGCCTTGGCGGCGATGACGTGCATCAGCGGACCGCCCTGCAGGCCCGGGAAGATCGCCGAGTTCAGCTTCTTGGCCAGCGTCTCGTCATTGGTGAGGATCAGGCCGCCGCGCGGGCCGCGCAGCGACTTGTGCGTCGTGGTGGTGGTGACGTGGGCGTGCGGCACCGGCGAGGCATGCACGCCGCCGGCCACGAGGCCCGCGAAATGCGCCATGTCGACCAGCAGATACGCGCCGACGGAATCCGCGATCTCGCGGAAGCGCTTGAAGTCCCAGGCGCGCGAATAGGCCGAGCCGCCGGCGATGATCAGCTTCGGCTTGACCTGCTCGGCCAGCTTCTGCACCTCGTCCATGTCGATGATCTGGTCCTCGCGGCGCACGGTGTAGTGCGCGGCCTTGAACCACTTGCCTGACATGTTGACCGGCGAACCATGGGTGAGATGGCCGCCGGCCGCGAGGTCGAGGCCCATGAAGGTGTCGCCGGGTTGCAGCAGCGCCAGAAACGCCGCCTGGTTCATCTGGCTGCCAGAGTTCGGCTGGACGTTGGCGAAGCCGGCGCCGAACAGCTTCTTGGCGCGCTCGATCGCCAGCGTCTCGGCGACGTCGACCCACTCGCAACCGCCGTAGTAGCGCGCGCCCGGATAACCCTCCGCATATTTGTTAGTCATCACCGAGCCCTGCGCCTCCAGCACGGCGCGGCTGACGATGTTTTCGGAGGCGATCAGCTCGATCTCATGACGCTGCCGGCCGAGCTCGCCCTTGATCGCGGCGGCGATCTCGGGATCGGCCTGGGCGAGGGTCGCGGTGAAGAAGGAATCGGGCGCGGAAGCGGTCTTGCTGGACGAGGTCATCGGCGAAATATCTCCACCGCCGCAAGCCTTTAGGCAGGATGCGGACGGTCACGAGTGGCGGTCGAAGCTGGTTTCAGAGCGTTATCACATCGCCCCAAAATGGCCAAGCGGTTGCGGTCCCTGCCGGTCAATTATGCCAGATATGGTGGGGATGGCGGGGATTGCTAGCCGGCCGGACGGCCGCCCCGCCGCGCGGCCAGCACGGCTGTGGCAGCCGCCGAGTGGAACGTGACTCCCCTTCCCGACCGCGCGGGGACCGCGGACGAGACAACTATCGCCTCGAGGTTTCAACGCGTTGCTCGCGCAACCGCCGACACCGCGAACACCGCACGCGTCCCGGGGGTCGTGCTTGGCAACCTCGCCTTGCATTACGAATGGGACAACAACTGGCGCGCGGCGCTCAACGTCGTGAACGTCACTGACAAGATTTATGTCGCGAGCTGCGCGACCATCAGCTCCTGCTACTACGGCGATCGCCGCCGCATCACGGCGAGCCTCGCCTACAAATGGTGAGCTGAACTTTCAGTTCACGGAAAATCATGTGACCGAGAGGCGGCATTCGGCCGCCTCTCTTTTTTCGCTGTCGTCAGGGTGGTGTCAGCTTGTCACGCTAGGTTTCGCGTCGCGGCGATATTTGCCGTGCCCAGACTGGCCCGCTCCGAAATGCGAGCCCCGGAGCGGGCCTTTTACGGTCTGGTCGCGTCCTAATCCTCGTTCGCCTTGAATCGCCCCAATCCCTTGAGCACGAACGGCGCCAGCAGCGCGATCAGCGCTATGCCAAGCAGCGTCGCCGACATCGGGCTTTGCAGCAGCACCATGGGATCGCCGAGGCTGATCGCCAGCGCGCGGCGCAACTGGCTTTCGGCGATCGGCCCGAGGATCAGCCCGATCACGACGGGCGCGATCGGGAAGTCGAACCGGCGCATCAGAAAGCCCATGACGCCGAACGCCGCCAGCATCGACAGCTCGACGACCGACGGCTTCGCAGCGATCGTGCCCATGGTGGCGAACACCAGGATGCCGGCATAGAGCCAGGGCTGCGGGATCGCCAGCAGCCGCACCCAAAGGCCGACCAGCGGCAGATTGAGCACCAGCAGCATGCCGTTGGCGATGAACAGGCTCGCGATCAGGCCCCACACCAGGTCGGGCCGCTCCGCGAACAACAGCGGCCCCGGGTTGAGGCCGTATTGCTGGAAGCCCGCCAGCATCATCGCCGCGGTCGCCGAGGTCGGCAGCCCCAGCGTCAGCAGCGGCACCAGCGTGCCGGCGGCGGACGCGTTGTTCGCCGCTTCCGGCCCTGCGACGCCTTCGATCGCTCCCTTGCCGAACTCCTCCGGATGTTTGGTCAGCCGCCGCTCGGTGGAATAGGACAGGAATGTCGGGATCTCCGCCCCGCCGGCCGGCAGCGCCCCGATCGGAAAACCGAACAGCGTGCCACGCAGCCACGGCTTCCACGACCGCCGCCAGTCCTCCCGCGTCATCCACAGCGAGCCGCGCACCGGCTCGAGCTTCTCCTCGGCGTGATGCCGGCGCGAGGCGACATAGAGCGCCTCGCCGACCGCGAACAGGCCGACCGCGAGCGTCGTCACCTCGACGCCGTCGAGCAGTTCGGGGATGCCGAAGGCAAGCCGCGCCTGACCGGTCAGCTTGTCGATGCCGACCAGCCCGAGCGTGAGGCCGATGAACAGGCTGGTGAGGCCGCGGACCGGCGAGTCGCCGAAGGTCGCCGACACCGTGACGAAGGCGACGCACATCAGCGCGAAGTAATCCTCCGGCCCGAAGCGCACGGCGAAATCGACCAGCCATGGCGCGAGGAATGCGAGGCCGATGGTGGCGATGGTGCCGGCCACGAACGAGCCGATCGCCGAGGTCGCCAGCGCCGGGCCGCCGCGGCCGGCCTTGGCCATCTTGTTGCCCTCGAGCGCGGTCGCCATCGACGCGCTCTCGCCCGGCGTATTGATCAGGATCGCGGTGGTCGATCCGCCATACATGCCGCCATAATAGATGCCGGCGAACATGATCAGCGAGCCGCCGGGATCGAGCTTGTAGGTCACCGGCAGCAGCAGCGCGACCGTCAGCGCCGGTCCGATGCCCGGCAACACGCCGACCGCGGTGCCCAGGAACACGCCGATCAGGGCGTAGAGCAGGTTCATCGGCTGCATGGCGACCGCCATGCCGTGCGCCAGCGCGGCGAAAGTGTCCATCACAGCAGTCGCTCCAGCGGGCCGGCGGGAAGGCTCAGCGTCAACAGCTTGTCGAACGCGAGATAAATCAGCGTCGTGATCACCAGCGCGATGGCGGTGTCGGCCAGGACGGCGCGGCGGCCAAACGCCGCCGACGTGGTGACGAACAGCGCCGAGGTGGCGAGGATGAAGCCGCCGCCAAAGCCGATGATGGCGATCAGGAGCGTCAGGCCCCCGATGATCAGCCACACCGGTTTCGGATCCATGCTCTCGCGCGGCGGCAGCTTGCCGCGCAGCGCGTCGATCAGATTGCCGACCGCGAGGATGACAAGGCCGATCGCGATGACGACCGGCATCGCCTCCGGCCCCATGCCGTACATCGTGGTCGACGGCAGCTTGCTGGCGTCCCACACCAGCACCGCAGCAAGCCCGGCAAGCGCGGCCGCGATGACCACGCCGGCGCGATCGACGCGGCGCGCCGGCGCCGGCCGGAGGTTTTCAGACGCCGCGTCCGGCGTCATGACTTCACGAGGCCGACGGACTTCAGCACCTCGGTCACGCGCGTGATCTCCTTCTTCAGGAAATCCGCGAAGGCGTCGCCGCCGAGATAGGCGTCATCCCAGCCCTTCTGCTTCAGGATCTCCTTCCAGGAATCGGACTTCACCATCTTCTCGACCGCATCGCTCAGCACCTTGCGCTGCTCCGGCGTGATGCCGGGCGGAGCGACCACCGAGCGCCAATTGGCCAGCACGAGATCGATGCCCTGCTCTTTGAAGGTCGGGATATCGACGCCCGGCAGTCGCTTCGCCGACGTCACGCCGAGCGCGCGCAACTTGCCGGCCTTGATCTGGCCTTCATATTCGCTGAGGCCGGAAATGCCAGCCGTGACCTTGCCGCCGAGAATGGCTGCAAGCGACTCGCCGCCACCCGAGAACGGAATGTAGTTGATCTTCTTGGCGTCGGCGCTGACCGTGCCGGCGAACAGCGCCGCCATCACGTGGTCGACACCGCCGGCCGAGCCGCCGGCAAAGGTCACCTTGGCGATATCGGCCTTCACCGCGGCGGCGAGATCCTGCGCCGTCTTGATCGGCGAGTTCGCCGGCACCACGATGACCTGGGTCTCCTCGGTGAGGCGCGCAATCGGCGTCACCTGATCCAGCGTCACCGGCGACTTGTTCATGGCGAGTGCGCCCACCATGACGAAGCCGTTCACCATCATCTGGTTGCCGTCGCCCTTGGCGCCGTTGACGAACTGCGCGATGCCGACGCTGCCGCCGGCGCCGGGAACGTTGGTGACTTGGACGCTGCGCGCGATGCCGGCCGCGACCAGCGCCTGCTGCATCGAACGCGCGGTCTGATCCCAGCCGCCGCCCGGCGCCGCCGGCGCCATCAGCTTGAGCTCGAGCTGCTGCGCGGGCGCCGGACCGCTCGCCCCGAGCAACAGCGCGACGACCGCGCCGAACAGGCGCATGTGGGACGAGATCATGGGGCTTCCTCCTGAATTTTCGGAAAGCAGCCTGCGGATCGCCGGCTGCATCCGGTCACGTGATCGCATCGCCACTCGGACAGCGCGGTCCCTTCGGGTCAGGAATCGCTCGCCGGTCTCGCGTCTGCGTGTCCCTAGCGACCATTCGCCACAGCCTTCGGCAAGCCGGAGGGCGCAGCTAGCCAGTGCTGCAAATCGCCGCACCATCTCCGGTCATTTTTCGCTTGCTTTGATTCGGCACGGCTCGCCAACGCAAGTTCGGTTCTAGGAACCTTCGCCATTTTCTCCCGTTCCACCTCCGCCGATTGGTACGGCTATTGGAGGAGAGAACATGAAGTTTAAGACCATTGTCGCGGCATCTTTGCTTGCCGCTTTCGTCTCGCCGGCATTCGCAGCGGATGAATTCTACGTCGTCCAGGATGTGAAGACGAAGAAGTGCACGATCGTCGACAAGAAGCCCGTCGACACGACGACCACCGTCGTCAGCCCGTCAGGCACTGTCTACAAGACGCGCTCCGAGGCCGAGACTGGCATGAAGAGCGTCAAGGTCTGTACCTCGGACTAGGAGGCGATCGCATGCCAGTCATCATTCTTTGGGCCGTGCCGGCGATCATCGTCATCGGCGGCGGTATCTACCTGTTCGGCCATCTTCACTGAAGGCGAGGAGTTTCACTTATGAAGTACTTAGCTATCGGCTGCATCATGGCCGCAGCGTTCGCTACCGCCGCGCATGCCGCAACCACCATGCCCGCCGCTCCGGCGGACAGTTCGACCATCACCAATTACTACAAGCAGAATGTCTACGACCCGAAGGAATCCAAGATCGGGACGATCGACGACGTGCTTGTCGACAAGTCCGGCAAGGTGACCGGTCTCGTCGTCGGTGTCGGCGGCTTCCTCGGCGCCGGCGAAAAGGACGTGATCGTGCCGTTCACGGCCGTCAAGTCTCAAAAGAAAGAAGACAAGTGGTGGCTTACGCTCGACGAGACCAAGGACAGCCTGAAGGCCGCACCTGGTTTCAAATACGATCGCGCCAGCACGACTTGGAAGCCGGAGAATAAGTAGCATCGACGCCCCGTCTGCTCGCTCAGAGCAGACGGGGCGCTATTCACGCAAGTGATGGCGGCCCTATCCAAGCTCGCCGGAACGGACCAGGGTCGCGCAACGAAACGGCCCCAGCACCTTTGGGGGGGCCCGGAGGCCGGTGCTGGGGCCGGTTGCCTGATCCGGGGCTGAGCTGTTGGAGCCAGGCAGTCCAATCGATCAACGCCCCCGCGGTTCCGGCATTAGCCTATGTAAATCGGCGACCTAATTTTCCACCGGCATGTCTTGTCTGCAACAGGCCTCCCTCGAGCGGCGCTGATCCGCCGCCGCTTCAGCCGCGGTTCTGACGCGGAGAATCAACCGCAAAAATTTTTCGGTCGGGTTCTTGACACGATATCTCCGGTTTTTATTTTCTTTCGCGCCAGCCCCCAACGCGGAGGCTGGGGCCTGGTCGCCCCTCGGGGCCAGGCGAGACGGGCACCGGTCGTGTCCGGTGCCGTTCATATCCATCTTGCTCTATGGAGGATTTGGCTATGCGCACATACGACTTCTCTCCCCTGTTCCGGTCGACCATCGGATTCGACCGGCTCTTTGATCTTGCCGAAGCAGCCCACCGGGCCGGCGAAGATCACTACCCGCCCTACAACATCGAACGGCTGTCCGAAGACAGCTATCAGATCGTGCTCGCGATCGCCGGTTTTGCGCCGGATGAGATTTCCGTCACGGCAGAGCAGAACGTTCTGACTGTCGAAGGCGTCAAGGTCGAGAAGGCCGAGCGCGAATACATCTATCAGGGCATCTCGACGCGCAGATTCAAGCGCCAGTTCAGCTTGGCCGACTACGTCGAGGTCAAGAGCGCGGCGTTCGACAACGGGCTTCTCAGGATCGAGCTGGCGCGCGAAGTGCCGGAGGCGATGAAGCCGCGACGCATCGCGATCAACGCGGCATCGAACACGGCGCCCCGACAGCTCGAAAACGTCGCCGCCTGAGATTGAACCGGCGAAGCCGCGTCCGACGAACAGGTCGCGGCTTCGTCTTCTCACTCTTCTCAGCAACTCGTCTTTCGAACGGAGGTATCCATGCGGCCGACGACCGCGCCTGCTCATAACGTTATTGGCTTTCATCTGCCGATTGGCGATCACCACCAATATGGGGTCCCGCACGATGTGGTGCGGGATTCTCGCCTGAGCCTGGCCGAGAAACGCGCTCTCCTGGCATCCTGGGCCTCGGACGCCCGCGCTGTAGCGTCCAATCCCGCTTTGCGCGCACCCAAGGGGCTCAAAGCGCCCGTTCCTGTCAGCGACATCCTCGAAGCGCTTCGCGCGCTCGACAGCGATCCGCACCATCCGCCAGGCGGCCGGCCTGCCCGCCTGCGCTCCGTCGACCGCTGCCTGGCTGCATAGGAGCGCGAGATGACAGTACCGAAGCAGGTCATCGACCGCCTCGAGGGACGCTGGCGGTCAAGATTTGGACAGGCAAGGCGCCGGAGCTCAGAACTGTTCGACCACCGGCTTGAACAGTTGCGCGCTCATCGCAACAATATTCATCGGTATCGGCGATTGCTGCAGACCCAGCTCTCCGACCTCGAGCGCGAATTCATCGAAAGACGGCTGTCCGAAGAAACCACGGCAATGCAAGGCCTCGCGGCCGACATTCCATCCCTTCCCTCCTCGTTCGATCGCGCAGCTTGCGAGGAGATCACGCCATGAATGGGCTGCAACAACTGCTGATAAGAGGCAGCGAAAAAGTCATCGGTCACTATCAATTCCTGCTGGATAGCGCGACCTCGGAACAAGAGCGCGAACGCTATCGACGGAGGATCGAGGAAGAACGCCGGATACTAGGCCGGTTGCTCGACGATTCCGATCGGTCGTCACGCGCGGCGTGAGCGATTCATGGCGGCGGGAGAGCAAATCCGCTCGTGATGCCCGCCGCTCGCCTCGCGCGAAGGTCGCAAAGCCACCCCGCGTGCCTTCGAACCATCAAAGGACGCGTCCGTTATCCGGAGGCTTGGTACGCATCCGGGAGAGGTTGCCTTATGTATCGGATCTACTATTTCGCTGTCTTCCTCGCTGTGACCGGCGCAGTCTTTGGCTCATTGGTCACGCTGGAGATCTTTCATTCCATGGGTTCCGCCTAACGATCCCGATCGAAGGTCTCGGATCGGAGCCCTGGTTCGGAATTTCACCCTAGCAAAAGCCAGGCCATGGAGGCGATGAGAGCCACAAGCGACACGGTCGCAGCGCTGACAAAGGCAATCTCCACACCGTCGATATGGTGGTGGTTTGTATGCATTGAGCGTCCTCCTAGATGGGTGCCCGCGGACCTTGAGACAGTAGCCACGCCGCCAAATTGGCGGTGGTTTCGTCATGCCGCGCCTGCCTCAACAGGGTCTCTCGCTCTCGACAGGGAGGAAGGTTCTTGGCCCGTTGACGTAGCCGTTCGGCTTCTTGGGCAAGGCGTTTTTCAAGAGGGAAAATCTGCCTAACCCGGCGTCGTCGCTTCATGGCTCCTCTCTCCAACGCTGACGTTTGGCTGCCCCGAAAGCAAAATCAAAAAGCCCGGGAAGCCTAAAAAGTTCCTGCCAGCTTCGCGTCAATGAGATCAGACGGATGGAACTGGCGAAACGGCATGGACGTTACAGGGCATGGGCATGGCCAAGGACCTGAAGAAACAGGCCAAGACCGCCGAGCAGGCGGCGGTGCGGACGGCTGACGAATTCGCGGCCGAGCAAATGAAGAGCCTCGCCCAAGCGTTCCGGGCTCAGGCCGAGGTCGTCAAACGAAACAAGAAAAAGAAGAAAGATGAGCTTCACCGTAAAAGCTAGGTGCAAGTTTGGAGAGATCGTGCACCGTCGTGGCACGGCCGAAGCGGCTCTACGCAAGGCAAAAGAGCTTTCACGGTCGCAGTGTTACGACATCCACATCGTGACACCTGAAGGCCGAGACTACGACTCGTCCGAGTTTGGGGATCTTCCCCGCACGCCACTGGCTGTGCGCGTTGCTCAGAAAGGCCACACCTATCCATAGGGCAGGAGAGATTCCATAGGGCAGGAGAGGTTTCAAAAACGGCAGGCTCAAAAAGCGGCCCCGGCTAACCGCATCACCCTTAGGGTGCGCCCTTCCCCAACCGCCTCGCGCGCGCCATAGGCGCGACAATCAATAGCGGTCGCGATATCCCCGCCGCTGCTGCCCATATGCGGCACGAGGATTGATCCCGCAGGTCACGTTCCTTCCGGAAGCTGACGCGAGACACTGGGCGCGGGTTTGGTACATGCAATCGCCGGGATAGCCGACGCCGCGCCCCTGCACGCACCAGCGATAATCCCGGGCGCTGGCTGGGCTCACACTTGCCAGTCCTGCAACGCCGAACGCCAGGACGAACGCCAGGACAGCGAATAGGACGGTTGCGCGCATGATCGGGTCCTCGCAAGCAATCGAGGACCAACGGAGCGGCAAGATTAGCGTTCCCTTCGATAGTGGCCGGCCGGTTAGCAAGATCGCAAGCCGCAGCCGGAGCGGCCGCGCCGAGCGCGAGCGCAGGAACCATGCTCCGTTGGGTCGGTTGTCGGAAACCATCCATCCCACACAAGTCAATCGGCATGCCGTCACGACTGCTTTGGTTTTTAGGGTTTCCGGTTCTGGTTGTTCTGGGTGGTTGCGGCGATCAACTCGAGTGCGATTCAATCGAAACCCGGAAGGCCGTGCTCCAGACCATCTCCAACGATCACCGCAATCCGCTTGTCAATTTCGCCGCCAGGGAATCGACGGCGAAGCCCACCGCGGAAAACGCAAATCCACAATACCTCCTCGGTGAAAAGATCGTCACGACCTCGGCAAGTGAGGACAAGCGAACATTGCAATGCAGCGGCGGCATCTCGGTTTCCGTGGGCGACATCAAGGCTTCCAAGGAAGTCGAATTCACCGTGCAGAAATCGAGCGACGGAAAGTTGGCGGTTTCGGTTGCTCCATTTCAGTTTTGAGTTGCGACAAACTCAGTGTCGTCCTGGCGAAAGCCAGGACCCATTACCCCAAATCACTATTGTTGCGCGACGCTGGGGCCGCGATCCCGCTCATCGCCAAATGCGGTGGTTATAGGTCCTGCTTTCAGGACGACGATCGTGCGCGAGGAACCTGCACCGTCATCGCGTCGTTGCGAGCAAAGCAAATCGCCGCCGAGGAAGCCTTGCCGACGACGCGGAATCAGACCGCGAAGCCAGGCGCGCCGCTACAGCCCGGTATAGCCGGCCTTCACGTGGTCGGTACTACCGTCGAGCTGGCGCAGATAGGTCAGCCCGCACACCGTCAACCGATGCGGATCGCGCTCGCCGGCGTCGAACAGCGTCTGCACGTACTCTGTCACCTTCGCCCGCGCTTCCTCGCTCGCAGCGGGCGTGCGGTTGAGCAGCAGATCATACGTCTGCATGATCCGATCGATAGCGGCTTCCATTGAAGTCTCCGGGTTGACGCTCAGGCGACCACCAGCGTCTCGGCCTCGAACTTCGCGATCGCCTTGTTGGCGAGGCGGAGGCGATTCATCTCACCACGCTGGAACAGCTTCACGATGATGCCGAGCAGGCGCTCATTGGTGGCGAAATTGTCGGGGATGGCGCCGGATTTGCGCAGATAGTTCGAGGCGATCGCGTAGGCGTCACCGACGACCTCGACATTCAGCACCTCAATCCCGCGTTCGAGCAACATATCCCTGCCTCTCCGTTGGCTAACGGATAAGCCGCAGGGAACGCCTTGGTTCCTCGCCGGGGCCCATTTATTTTCGCAGGTGCAGCATGAAAAACGCATCGGCCGGGCATGACCGATGCGTTGACTGGAGCAAGGTTGGACCGGAGCAAGGCTGGACTGAAGGAAGGCTGCCGGTCTTCTCGCGCGGCCGGCTTGGCCATCAGGCGAAAACGGGAAGGCTCAGAGGCGATACAGGATCTGGTCGGTCCAGAACCGCTCGAGGCGATGCAGCGACTTGTTGAGGCTCGCGAACTCCTCGTTCGAGATGCCGCCGACCTGCTCCACCGTCTTGACGTGCTTCTGATAGAGTGCGTCGACGATCTTGCGGACCTCCTGGCCCTGCGGGGTCAGCCGGATGCGGACCGAGCGGCGATCGACGCGCGAGCGCTGATGATCGAGGAAGCCGAGCTCGACGAGCTTCTTCAGATTGTAGGAGACGTTGGAGCCGAGATAGTAGCCGCGGGTGCGCAGCTCGCCGGCGGTCAACTCCTTGTCGCCGATGTTGTACAGGAGCAGCGCCTGCACCGAGTTGATGTCGGCGCGGCCACGACGATCGAATTCGTCCTTGATGACGTCGAGGAGCCGGCGATGCAGCCGCTCCACCAAAGTCAGGGCTTCGAGATAGAGCGGCTGCACCGGAGCTTGACCGGTAGCGCGATCAGCGGCATCCGCCGCCGTTGTCGCAACGGCTTTCATCATGACACTTCCCCTGTTTGTCGTTTTTATCGACTTTATTCGACGAAACTTGTGTCCCGCCTGATAGGTCCAACGTAAGGGGGCCGTTTGAATATCCGCTTAAATAAGAGAATAAAGAGATCATGAATTTAAGACAGTGAATCGTGGATTAAGCCCATGGATCAAAGGCTTTTCGCAACTTTTCATTGACGGTGGCGGACCCTTGTTCACGCTTCGTCTGCCTGCCCTGTCACATTCGGAAACAGCATCGTCTGAATTCGAAACGGTGGCGTAACGGGTATGAGGGAACCCTTTACGGTGACCGATCGGTTACCGGAAAATTCTTTGAAAATTTTATCGGAGTGCAGCGGCGGGACGTGCACGCGATGCGCGCAGCGGTGCCGATCTGTTGTGGGGGCCAGACCGGTTCCGCCGTCGGCCCGCGCAAAGCCGGCCGGCACACGCGCCGAGGTCCGGTGAAATGGGCCCCGACGGCAGGTCCCGTAGAGACGGTCCCGCAAGGGAGTGTCTCAAACGGATGCGATCTGTCGGCACCCACCTATCAGAACCAGCAGAGCTGTCTTCTCGTTGCGCGCACGGCTGGCAAATATTGCCGGCCGCGGCCGGCTATTCGTGGCGCTGTCGCCACGGGGCAACAGTGCATCAGGCCATCGCTGCACGCCGGCCTATGGCGGGCGTTCGCGCGCCGACATCCAGGCCAGCGCGAGATAGGCGGCGAGCATCAGCGCCTCGAGCCCGACCACGGTGAGACTGCCGCCATAGATGCCGGGAAACATCAGCTCGATGACCGCCATCGACACCACGGTGGTCAGCCACACCACGGCGCCCCAGGGCGTCGCGAGCCAGAGCCCGACGGCGGCGACGAGCTCGATGACGGCGAAATAGATCGTGGCGGTCTGCCAGGCCATCGACTGGTTCTCGAAGGCCTCCTCCTCGCCGCCGACGAAGCCGGTCACCTGGGCCCAGTGATAGAGGCCCTTGGCGACCGAGACGACGGCCATGATGCGCAGGAAGATGACGAGGCGCCGCGTCCACGCATTGTCGTCCGGCTCGATCCGGTCGGACGAGATCGCGCTCACCGAGATGGCATTGTCCCGCGCCTGATCGCGTGCAGAGGTGTCAGACATCCGAATCGCCGCAGAGCGGCTGCAAAATGGGGTTCATGGGCGCAGTCTTGGCCCGCCGGGGACGCAAAATCAATTGCCGTTGCGGCAAATCAAGGGCGCCACGGATGCAATAGCGGCGCAATGACGGCGGCCCTGACAGGTGCTAGAAACGGACTTATATCAGGTCCAGACCTTATCAGGTCCAGAATGCCGTCCGTCGAGGAGAAGAAGACATGGCGATCAAATTCGGGCGCCCGATTGAACTGCGTGATGCGCCCCGGCGGCAGAGCGATGCCCTCGCCTCCCCCTCGCTCGACCTCACGATCCGGATGCGGCGCAACCGCAAGTCGGAATGGGCCCGACGCCTGGTGCGCGAGAACGTGCTGACCAGCAATGACCTGATCTGGCCGATGTTCGTGGTCGATGGCCACAACACCCGCACGCCGGTGGCCTCGATGCCCGGCGTCGACCGGCTCACCGTCGACCAGATCGTCCGCGACGCCGAGCGCGCGGCAAGGCTCAACATTCCCTGCATCGCGCTTTTCCCGTTCACCGAGCCGTCGCTGCGCGACGAGCAGGGCTCGGAGGCGCTCAACCCCGACAATCTGGTCTGCCAGGCGGTGCGCGCGATCAAGAAGGAGTTTCCCGACATCGGCGTGCTCTGCGACGTCGCGCTCGATCCCTTCACCAGCCATGGCCATGACGGGCTGATCGAGGACGGCAGGATCCTCAACGACGAGACAGTCGCGGTGCTGGTGAAGCAGGCGCTGACCCAGGCCGAGGCCGGCTGCGACGTGATCGCGCCGTCGGACATGATGGACGGCCGGATCGGCGCGATCCGCGAGGCGCTCGACGACAACGGCTTCGGCGACGTGCAGATCATGTCCTATGCGGCGAAATACGCCTCCGCCTTCTACGGCCCGTTCCGCGACGCGATCGGCTCGGCCAAGACGCTGACCGGCGACAAGCGCACCTACCAGATGGACAGCGCCAATTCCGACGAGGCGCTGCGCGAGGTCGAGCTCGACATCGCCGAGGGCGCCGACATGGTGATGGTGAAGCCGGGCATGCCCTATCTCGACATCGTCCGCCGCGTGAAGGACCATTTCGCGATGCCGACCTTCGTGTACCAGGTGTCCGGCGAGTACGCGATGATCGCGGGCGCCGCCGCCAATGGCTGGATCGACGGCGAGCGCGCGATGATGGAGAGCCTGGTCGGCTTCAAGCGCGCCGGCGCCGACGGCATCCTCACCTATTTCGCGCCGAAGGCCGCCGAAAAGATCAAGGCGGAGAGCTGACGGCCGCCGCCCGTTATTGCGACAAGTGGATCGCTTCGCTCCGCTCGCAATGACGGCGTGAAGGTAGAACCGCTCAATCCAGCCCCCGAATCGCCGGATTATTTCGGCTAGTTAATGTTCGCGCAGGCTTGGCGAATGCGCCTCCTGTTCCCATGTCCTGCGCGGGACTTTCATCGGAGGTTGGTCATGTCTTACGGCAATGACGGCGGCACCTGGCGCAACGAGGCCTGGCGCAACGACGGCGGCGTTCCTCCGCATGCGTTCGACCCAATGATGCAGCCGGACCTGTTCCGCGGCGTGCTGACGCGACGTGTCTTTGCGTTCCTGATCGACCTGTTCGTGCTGTCGGTGCCGGTGATCCTGGCGGTGATTTTCATCGCGGTGTTCGGCCTCGTCACGCTCGGTCTCGGCTGGGCGCTGTTCTGGCTGGTCTCGCCGGCCTCGATCGTCTGGGCGATCGTCTACTACGGCGCCTCGATCGGCGGGCAGCACTCGGCCACCATCGGCATGCGCATGATGGATCTGGAACTGCGGACCTGGTACGGTGCGCGCGGCTATTTCGTGCTCGGCGCCACCCATGCGGTGCTGTTCTGGGTGACGATCTCGTTCCTGTCGCCGCTAGTGCTCCTGATCGGGCTGCTCAACGGCCGCCGCCGGCTGCTGCACGACATCGTCCTCGGAACCGTCATTATCAACAGCTCGGTCCGGACCCCCGTCGCCCCGGCCGCGCGGACCTCCTATTAGGCCCGCCTAAACCAATTGACCGTTAGCCTCAGGGGGGCGATGCTCACTCGGCTGCCTGTATTGTTTGTGGAGCCCGACGATCTGACGTGACCCAGCATTCGCGTGATACTCCCCAGTTCTATTTGACGGCGCCCTCGCCTTGCCCGTATTTGCCGGGCCGACATGAGCGGAAGGTTTTCACGCACCTGGTCGGCGACAAAGCGGGCGATCTCAACGACTTGCTGACCCATGGCGGCTTCCGCCGCAGCCAGTCGATCGCCTACCGCCCAGCCTGCGACCAGTGCCGGGCCTGCGTCTCGGTCCGGGTGATCGCCAACGAATTCCGCCCCTCCCGCAACTTCCGCAAGGTGCTGGCCCGCAACGCCGACATCATCGGCGAGCAGCGCACCGCGGTGCCGACCTCGGAGCAATATTCGGTCTTCCGCGCCTATCTCGACCGCCGCCACCGCAATGGCGGGATGGCCGACATGACCGTGCTCGACTACGCCATGATGGTCGAGGACAGCCATGTCGAGACCCGGATCATCGAGTACCGCAAGCGCAATGGCGACAGCGCCATCACCGGCCGCGGCGACGAGCTGATGGCGGTGGCGCTGACCGACGTGCTCAGCGACGGGCTGTCGATGGTTTATTCGTTCTTCGAGCCCGGGCTGGAGGCCCGCTCGCTCGGTACCTTCATGATCCTCGACCACATCGCCCGCGCCCGCCGGCAGGGCCTTCCTTACGTCTATCTCGGGTACTGGATCGAGGGCTCCAAGAAGATGGACTACAAGGGCCGCTTCCTGCCGCAGCAGCGGCTCGCGCCGTCGGGCTGGCTGCGCGTCGACGCATCAGGCGAGGTGCTCGCCGAGCCGCAGGACTAGCTGCCGAAGAACGTATCGATCAGCAGCTTCACGTTCAGGATCACGATCAACCCTGCGACGATCCACGCCGCCACCGCGACGGGGCGTGAGATCGCGAACGCGCCCATCTTGCGTTTGTCGGACACGAACCGCACCAGCGGGATCACCGCGAACGGCAGCTGCATCGACAGCACGACCTGGCTGAACACCAGCAGCTGCGCCGTGCCGCTCTCGCCATAGAGCGCGGCGACCACGATGACAGGGACGATCGCGATGCCGCGGGTCACCAGCCGCTGCAGCCAGTCGGGCAGCTTGAGGTCGAGGAAGCCCTGCATCACGATCTGGCCGGCCAGCGTCGCCGTCACCGTCGAGTTGAGGCCGGAGGCGAGCAGCGCCACGGCAAACAGCGTCGAGGCGATGCCGAGGCCGAGCAGCGGCGACAGCAGTTCGAACGCCTGGTCGATCTCGGCGACATCGGAATGGCCGCTCTTGTGAAAGGTCGCGGCCGCCAGCACCAGGATCGCGGCATTGACGAACAGCGCCAGCATCAGCGCGATGGTGGAATCGGTGGTCGCCCATTTGATCGCGTCGCGCCGTCCCTCCTCGGTGCGCGGGTAGGCGCGGGTCTGCACGATCGAGGAGTGCAGATAGAGATTATGCGGCATCACGGTGGCGCCGATGATGCCGATCGCGATGTACAGCATCTCCGGATTGGTGACGATCTCGCGCGACGGGATGAAGCCGCCGAGCACGGCGGCCACCGGCGGCGCGGCGGCCGCGATCTGGACGACGAAGCAGACCGCGATGACGATCAAGAGCGCGATGACGAAGGCCTCGAGGAAGCGGAAGCCGCGATTCATCAGGAGCAGCAGCAGGAACGCATCCAGCGCCGCCAGCAGCGCGCCGCCGATCAGGGGAATGCCGAACAGCAGCTTGAGCGCGATCGCGGTGCCGATCACCTCGGCGAGGTCGCAGGCGATGATCGCGGCCTCGCAGGCGAGCCACAGCAGCAAATTCACCGGGCGCGAGTAGGTCGCGCGGCAGGCCTGCGCCAGGTCGCGGTCGGTGGCGATGCCAAGCCGCGCGGCAAGCGCCTGCAGCAGGATCGCCATCAGGTTGGAGAGCAGGATGACCGACAGCAACGTGTAGCCAAACTTCGATCCGCCCGCGAGGTCGGTGGCCCAGTTGCCGGGGTCCATATAGCCGACCGAAACCAGATAGCCCGGCCCGGCGAAGGCCAGCAGCCGCCGCCACCACAGGCCGCCTGACGGCACCGCGACGGTCGCGTTCACCTCAGGCAGGCTGCGCACATGTCCGGCATCGCCCCGCCAGCCACTTGGCACGGCATTGGGAACCGAAACGGAAGACAGTTCAGGGGTCCGAGCATCCATCCGACAAGGATGGCCGATCTGTCCCGTTATTGCAACTCATTTGCAACTGCATCTAGGCTCACGAAAATGATACCAACCGCCCTTCTTGTAAAGCACTGAGGAAGTGCTTTACGTTAGATGCATGATTAAGCTGCCCGTCGAGACGCCCACCGCAACCCTGCGTTACGCCCTCGCCCCTGACCCTTCAGGCATCGAGGCGATCGAGGCGACCTTTGCGGCCTATGACCGGATGATGGCGATCCTCGCCGAGGTCGCCCCCGTCGGCGCCAACCTCGTCTCGCTGCACGCCCAGGCCTACGAGAAGATCCGCAAGGAGACCGGCCTCCCCGCACGGCTGGTGACGCTCGGCCTGCGCGACCGTGCCAATTACATCGCAGGCGCCGCCGTCCGCCGGATACCGCTCGACGACAAGTTGTTTGCGATCAAGGGCCCAACTTCACTGACCATTAGCACTGTTAGCGGACGCGTCTTGGTGCCGTTCGATGTGCCGGGATATGTCTCAGGCTGGGAAAGCCCCTTCCCGGCGCATTTGATCTCGGATGGACGCGGCTACGAAATCCACATCGCCGTCAAATCGAAATCAGCACAACCGGAGGAGAAGACCATGCTTCACGAAGGCATCCTTGCGCGCATGGGCCGGCTTCTTGCCGCCATCGCGAGCCAGACCATCGACAATGTCGAGAACAACAACAAGGTCGCGCTGGTCAAACAGGCGATCCGCGAGATCGACGCCGGCGCCGACGAAGCGCGCTACGCGCTCGGCAAGTCGCGCGCCGAAGAATTCCGCCTGAAGAAGCGGCGCGAAGAACTGGATACCGAAACGACCAATCTGAACGAAAAGATTCGTCTCGCACTTGCGGAAAATCGCGAGGATCTCGCGCGCGCCGGCGTTGCACGGCAAATTGATCTGGAGTCGCAGGTGATCGCGCTGGAACGCGCGATGGATTTCATCGAACTCGAAATCGACGAGCAGACCAAGGCGCTGCAGGCCATGCTCGGCGCGCGCCGCGAGGCGGAGACGCGCTTGGCCGATCTCGAACAAAGCCTGATCCGCGAGGCCCAGGACGAAACCAGCCGGGGCCCATCGACGACCAATACATGGAGTGCTGAGCGCGCCATGGCGGCGATCGCCCGGGTCACCGGTGTTCCCGCCTCCAGCGTGCTCGGCGACAAGGAGCTTGACGAACTCGATCGCCTGCATCGCGAAAAGGAAATCGCGGCGCGGCTTGAAAGGATCAAGTCAGAAAAATGAGTGCAGTTGGCGACATTCTGCTCGCCCCCGACGTGCGGCCCTTCGCGGTCGCGGCCGCGATCATGGTGGCACTTGGCGGTATCGAACTGCTCAGCACCATGATCGGACTTTCGATCAGCGAATTGATCGGCAAGGATTTCGCGGTCGAGGCCGAGAGCCACAATGCTCTCAGTGGCCTGTTTCTCTGGATCAACGCCGGACGGCTTCCCCTCCTGATCCTGATCATCCTGATCCTCGGCATCTTCTCGATCGGAGGCTTCCTGCTTCAGGGACTGGCGCATGCCGCAGGCACCGCCATCCCGGTCTCGCTTGCCGCGGTGGTTGCTGCCGCAGGCAGCATCCCCGTGATCAGAAATACCAGCCGCGGCCTCGCCCGCGTCATTCCGCGCGACGAGAGCTATGCGGTCAACGACAGCGACTTTGTCGGCAAGGTCGCAACCGTGTCGGTCGGCCCGCTCGATCAGGGCCTGCCCGGCCGGGTCCGTCTCAAGGATGTCTTCGGCAACTGGCACACCGTGTCGGCGCGTGCCAGCGCGGAGTCCGAGGCATTGCCGGTCGGCGCCAGCGTGCTGCTGGTCGATCGCGATGCCAAGGGCTTCATCGCGATTGCCGCTCCAGCCGACCTCGTCGAACAACAACGATCTTCCAACAGGGCATAACACATGTGGGAACTTGCTGTACCCGTCGTTATTGGCGTCATCGTCATCCTCGTTATCGGTCTCCTGTTCGCAAAGCTCTACAAGCGCTCGACGCGCGATGAGGCCTATGTCCGCACCGGCCTCGGCGGCCAGAAGGTGGTGCTCGACGGCGGCTCGCTCGTGCTGCCGATCTTCCACTCCACCGCCGCGGTGAACTTGAAAACGCTACGGCTCGAGTCGCGCGCGGCGGCCCGGACTCGCTGATCACCAAGGACCGCATGCGCGTCGATATCGGCGCCGAGTTCTATCTGCGCGTCAAACCCGACGCGTCGTCGATCGCGCTCGCGGCGCAGACCCTCGGCAACCGCACCAATGACGCGGCCGAGCTGCGCGAGCTGGTCGAGGCCAAGTTCGTCGACGGCCTGCGCTCGGTCGCCGCGACCATGAACCTCGAGGAATTGCAGGAGCAGCGCGCCACCTTCGTCAAGGCGGTGCAGGACGCGGTCGGCGCCGACATCCAGAACAACGGTCTCGAGCTTGAATCGGTGTCGCTGACGAAGCTCGACCAGAGCGACATCAAGCACTTCAACCCGAGCAATTTCTTCGATGCGCATGGTCTCACCACGCTGACCAAGATCACCAAGGAGCGTGAGCAGGAGCGCAACCAGATCGTCCGCACCACCGAGGTCAACATCGCCCAGCAGGATCTGGTGGCGCGGCAGACCACGCTGACGATCGAAAGCACCAAGCGCGAGGCCGAGCTCGCCCAGCAGCGCGACATCGCCAACAAGACCGCCGCGATGCGCGCGCAGACGGCGCAGGTCGAACAGACCGCGCTGCAGAACGAGGCCGAATACCGCATCCAGCAGGAGCTCGCGGTCGCCAACAAGCAGACCGAGGCCAACCAGGCCCGCGACACGCGCAAGATCGAGGCCGATCTCGCGGTCAAGCGCCGCAACACCGAGATGGAGCGCGACCTTCAGATCGTCGCGCAGGAAAGCGCGATCGCGGTCGCGGCCAAGAGCAAGGAGCAGTCGGAGGCCCAGACCATCGCCGAGACCGCGCGTGCCGTTGCGATCGCCGCCGAGGAAAAGGTCACCACCGCCCGCGCCACCGAGATCGCCGAGCGCGACAAGATCATCAACGTGATCGCGGCGCGCAAGGCGGCCGAGACTGACGCGATGCCGATCACGGTGATGGCCGAGGCGGAACGCCAGGCCGCCGCCAACAAGGCGGAAGCCACCAACGTGCTCGCCAAGGCCGATGCGGCGGCTGCCACCACCCGCGCTGCCGGCGTCAAGGCGCTCGGCCAGGCCGAAGCCGAGGTCGCGACGATGAAGGCGGAGGCGCGCAACAAGCTGAGCGCCGACATGATCGCCTACGATCTCAACCTCGCGCGGATCAACGTGATCCCGAGCGCGCTCGCCGAGGCGGTGAAGCCGATCGAGAAGATTTCCGACATCCGGATCTTCGACACCGGCAGCATGCTCGGTCGCGGCGGCGCCAACGGCCACGCCAACGGCAATGGCGGCCTCGGGCTCGGCGACGGGCTCGCCGCGCAGCTGCTGTCGGTCTCCGCATTCAAGCCGATGATCGACAAGATCCTCTCGGAGGCCGGCTTCCCCGCCGGCTCCGACGCACTCACCAGCCTGACCAGCGCGCTGGCGCAGCGCAAGGCCGAGGTCGCCGAAACACCGACGGTGGGCATCGAAAGCGCGCCAACCGCGCTGGTCGGCACCATTACGGGCCAACTGGCGCCTGCTCCCAAACCGCAGTGACAGCTTTCAGCCAAGTCTGACTCTGGAAGAGCCCGCCGATCCCCTTCGGCGGGCTTCTGCTTTTGGCGTTATCGGGAAACGGGTGGGATCGGGCCTCTTCCAACCACACACTACCGGGCAGTCGAATGATCAAGGATTCCGTCATGTCCGCCGATACGCCTCGCCTGCCGGCCACCTTCAACCGCCTGGCCTGGTCCAATCTCGCCGCGCAATCCGCCGAACAGGTTGCGCTTGCGGCTGCGCCCATCGTCGCCGTGCTGCTGCTCGGCGTCGGCGAAGGCCAGACCGGCCTGTTGCAGACCGCACTGACGCTGCCCTTCATCCTGTTTGCGATTCCCGCCGGCCTGCTCGCCGACCGCGTGTCGCGGCGCTGGGTGATGGCGGGCTCCGAAGCGCTGCGCGCGGCCGCGCTTGCCGCGATCCTGCTGTTGCTGTGGCTGGGCGCGATGACGCTGCCGCTGCTCGCTTTGCTCGGCTTCATCGCGGTCTGCGGCACGGTCGCCTATAGCGTCGCTGCGCCGGCGCTGGTCCCCTCGCTGGTGACGTCACAGCAATTGCCGGCGGCGAACGCCCGCATCGAGCTCGCGCGTACCGTCGCGTTCGCCAGCGGCCCCGCGCTCGGCGGCGTGCTGGTCGGCTGGGTCGGTGCCGCGCCCGCATTCGGCTTCGCCGCGGCATTGTCGGCCATCGCGGTCGTGCTGCTCGCCGGCATCTACGAGCCGGCGCGGCAGCCTGCCCCGCGGCGCCATCCGTTGCAGGACATCAAGGAAGGCGCCGCCTTCGTAATGCACCACGCCTTGCTGCGGCCGGTGTTCATCACCCAGTTCATCTTCAACACCGCGTCGTTCCTGCTGCTCGCCGTGTTCGTGCCCTATGCGGTGCGCCATCTCGGGCTCAGCGCCACCGGCGTCGGCACCACGCTTGCGATGTACGGCGTCGGCATGGTGGTCGGTGCGCTGTTCGCGACCCGCGTGATGAAGCGGCTGGCGTTCGGCACCGTGATCGGGCTCGGCCCGGTTACCGGCTTCGTCGCCGCGGCCGTGATGGCGCTGACGACCTGGTTTGCGACGCCGCTGCTCGCCGGCCTCAGCTTCTTCCTGCTCGGCGTCGGGCCGATCCTGTGGGTGATCTCGACCACCACGCTGCGGCAGTCGGTGACGCCGCCCTCGCTGCTCGGGCGCGTCTCGGCGATCAACATCATGAGTTACGGCGCGCGCCCGCTCGGCTCCGCGCTCGGCGCCATCGTCGGCGGCCTCTACGGCGCCGAAGCCTGCCTCTATCTCGCGGCCGCGATCTTCGCCGCCCAGGCGCTGGTGATCCTGATGTCGCCCGCGGTGGCGCTGACGCGGCAGCCCGACATGGTCGGCGAACCCGCGCGGTGCTGATCCCGGGTCTTCTCAGCCGTCATTGCGAGCGCAGCGAAGCAATCCATGTCGCCACCTGTGGAGGAATGGATTGCTTCGCTGCGCTCGCAACGACGGTGGAGAGACCCTAGCTCGCCAAGTACCGCTCGTATTTGCCGCCGACGACCTCGTCGGCGGCAATCGCCGGATCCAGCGTGTAGAGATCCTGCGCATGGCCGATGCCGCGCAGCACGAAGCGGCCGGTGGAGACCAGATAGTTGCGGCCGGCGGCGTCGAGCCCGGTGCGGAAATCGGTCGAGGTCAACAGCTCCCGATCGACCGAGGCGCACATCGAGGCGATCCGGCTGACCTCGTTGACGGCCGGTCCGACCACCGTGAAATCCAGCCGGTCCTCGCTGCCGATATTGCCGTAGAAGACCTGGCCGACATGGAGCCCGACATAGGCCGTGGTGGTCGGCCGGCCCTCGTTCTCGCGGCGGTCGTTCAGCACGCGGATGTTATGCCGGAATCTGTGCTCGGCCCGCAGCGCGGCCCGCTTGGCGCCTGCCACGTTCTCGCCGGTGAACATCGCCAGCACGCCGTCGCCGATCAGCTTCAGCACCTCGCCGCCTGCGTCGTGGATCGCATCGATCGAGGCCTGCGCATAATCGTTGAGGAACGGAATGATCTCGTCCGGGCCGATCCGCTCGCTGATCGCGGTCGAGCCGCGCACGTCGGAGTACCACAGCACGGCCTTGATCTTCTCGGTAATGCCGCGCTGCATGCGTCCACGCAGCACCTGCTCCGCGGTGTCCCGGCCGAGATAGACCCGCCCCAGCGTGCGGGCGATCTCGACCTGGGCAGCCGATTTGATCGCGAGCCCGAGCACCGGCACCAGGTCGCGCAGCGCCGCCATATGGTTCTCGTCGAACCCGTCCGAGCGGCGGGTGGTGTAGTAGGAGTAGAAGCAGTCCATCTCGCCGATCGTGCCGGCCTCGCCGAAGCGATGCACGAAGGCGGCGAAATGCTTGTGGCCCTTCTCCGCCAGCTCGCCGATCATCGAGAAATCGTGCGAGGTGTCGGCGAGATCGATCACTATCTCGTCATGGCCGTTTTCGAGCATGTGATAGAAGGCCGACCGCCGCCAGGTCTGGCTGGCCTCGCCGGTGCTGGTCGAGCCGTATTCGAAGATGTCGGCCTCGTTGCTCTCGCCGTCGTTCCAGCGGAAACCGCGTCCCTCGAAGATCGGATGCAGCGTATCGATGAAGACGATCGCCCGCGACAGCGGCATGCCCGCGGCCCGGCAGCGCTCGCAGAAACCGCGCAGCAGGTCGTTTTCCGGCAGGCCCGTCAAACCCTGGCGGACCAGCCAATTCATGAGGCGCAAACGGGGCGTCAGTTCCATAAGCTGGATTATGCCGGGCAATTGGTGCGGGAGGAAGGGTTGGTCGTCGCGTGACAGATGCGAACGCCAATGCGGCATTGCAAGGCCGCCCGCCTCACCATTTCGCGCGGAACACGGCCGCCGAATGGCGCCGATTCCGCTTCCTTTTGTCCGGGCCTTCGCGCACAACAGCGCATGGACAACGACGCTGGCCCGCCAAACCCGATCCGACGCCTCATGCAATGGGCGATCACCCCGCCGCAATCCTATGGGGTCTATCTTGTCGGCCTTATCCTGGTGTTCGTCCTGTCGTTCTACGCCGGCACGCTGAAGCCGACGCACTCGCCTGCCCCGCCGGCGGCCGCGCCTGCCGCGCCGCGCGGCTGATCAGACCGATTTGGTTTCCGACGTCGCGATCCAGATCCCGGCGAAGACCGCGATCAGGCCGACGACCAGATTGGCCGTGATCGGCTCGCCGACCAATTGCTTCGCAAGCAGCGCGGCGGCGATCGGATTGACCGTCATGGTGTTGGCGACGCGGGTCGGCGAGGCCCGCTCGAGCGCCAGCACCCACAGGATGAAAGCCAGCGCGCCGCCGGCTATGCCGAGATAGAGCCCCGCGATCCATTGCGACGTGCCGAACTCGCGCAGCGTCGCCAGGCTGCCGGTGAACGATCCCACCGCCACCAGCGCGGCCGCGCCGGCGCCCATGCCGACGGCAAGGAAGCCGAGCGCGCTGGAGCGGCGGATGAACGGCCGCGACAGCACGTTGTAGAAGGCCATGCAGAGCACTGCGGCGGCCATGATCAGTTCGCCGCGCCATGCGCCCACTGGCGCCGCCGCCAGCCCGGATGCCAGCGCCGCCGCCGCGCCGAGCACCGCGATCGAGACCCCGATCGATTTGCGCATCGTCAGCGGCTCGAAGCCGAGCAAGGCGCCGACCACCATCGTCGAGAGCGGCAAGGTCGCCAGCGCCAGGCTGGCGCGCGCCGCCGTCGTGTAGGACATCGCGAGATTATAAAGCACGAAGAACACGCCGAAGAAGGCGACGCCGAGCGCCGCGACCGCCGGCAAGTCGTCACGCCGCGGCCACTTCGCCCCGAGCAGGACCGCGGCGGGCAGCACACAGAGAAAGCCGATCACCCAGCGCAGGATCGCCAGCGTGATCGGGTCGGCATTGCCCGCCAGGTAACGGGTGATCGCCGCGGCGGTGCCGCCGAGGCAGCTCGAGACCAGTGCAATCGCAACGCCGATCCACTCGCCCATCCCGATCCCCATGCGTTTTCGGTTCGCTTGTGGCATCTTGCCCGGCGAGATCATTCCGGCAACTACTTCACAGGTATTCATGTCGCAGCAGCGCGATTTTTCGGCCAGCCTGCGCTGGTGGCGGCAGCGCAAGGGGCACTCGCAACTCGAGCTCGCCGGGCGCGCGGATATCTCCCAGCGCCATCTCAGCTTTCTCGAGCTCGGCCGCGCCGCGCCGAGCCGCGACATGGTGATCCGGCTTGCCGCGGCGCTCGACGTGCCGTTGCGCCAGCAGAACGCGCTCTTGGTGGCGGCCGGCTTCGCGCCGGTCTGGCGGCAAACCGACCTCGCCGCGCCGGAGCTCGCCCAGATCCGCTACGCGCTCGATTTCATCCTGGCACAGCAGGAGCCCTTCCCGGCGGTCGTGGTCGACCGGCACTGGAATCTGCTGCTCGCCAATGCAGGCGCAAGCCAACTGGTGGAATTCCTGGTCGGGCCGCTGGCGCCAGGCACGGCGGTCAACCTCGCCGATGCGCTGGTCGCGCCCGGTGTGTTGCGCCCCTATCTCACCAACTGGACCGAGGTTGCCGGCTACTTCGTCCGCAGCGTCGAGGCCGATGCCGCCGCCGACGGCACCACTGCGACGGCGGAATTGCTCAAGCGCCTGCTGGCCTATGACGGTGTCGAGGCCGCGTTGGCCGCGCCGGCAAGTCCCGCATCCGGACCGGTGCTGCCGATGCTGTTCCGCAAGGGCGACGTCAGCCTGCAGCTGTTCACCACGATCGCGACGCTGGGGACGCCGCAGGACGTCACGCTGCAGGAGCTGCGCATCGAGAGCTTCTTTCCGATGGACGAGGAGACCGCGCAGATTTTTCGAAACTGGTCGAAAGCGAACACCGCCACGGCGGCTCAGTCGTAGAATTCCGGCGACAGCTTCAGCCCGTCGCGCTGCGCCTTGTCGTGGTTGATCCAGAGCTGCGCCTTCTCTTTCGTCAGCGTATCGGCGATCTTCTGCATCGAGGCCAGCGTCTGCTCCTTGCTGGCGTTCATGCTCGGCGCGCGCCGATTGTCCCAATTATCCCTGAAGTGAACGGCATCGCCGGTCAGCACGATCGCACCTGTGTTCGGCAGCTTCACCAGCAGCGACTGGTGGCCGGGCGTATGGCCCGGCGTCGACAGGATGGTGACGCTGCCGTCGCCGAATACGTCGCGGTCGCCTTCCAGCTTCGTCACGGGATGCTCGGGCTTGAAGCGCGGCGCGTTGTTGGTGCCGGGCCATTCATATTCCGCCTTCTGCACATACAGCATCGCCGCCGGGAACAGCTCGACATTGCCGATGTGATCGGGATGGGTGTGCGACACGGCGATCGCCTTGATGTCCGTCGGATTGACGCCGAGCTGGTCGAGCTGCGCGGCGAGCGTCTTCGGCCGCCGCCAGGTGATCGCCTTCGGATCAGCCGGCGCAAGGCCGTCCGGCATCGCCGCCACCGCGTCGGGAATCCCGGTGTCCCACAGGAACCAGCCCTGGGCATGCTTGATCAGGTAGCAATTGTCGACGAAGTCCATCGACTTGCCTTCGTTGACGCCGGGCGACCAGCGTGAAATGTCACCTGCAACGCCTTCACCGCAGTTGAGGATGTAGAGCTTCTCGACGCCTGCTTTCGCCGGCTCGGCATGCGCATGCGGCAGCGCGCCCACGGCGAAGAACAACATTGCAAGACCGATTGCCTTCTTCACGTCGCCCTCCGTTGATTACGCCAGCCATTCGCGCGGTCGCAATGTGCCGTGTCGTCGCCGCCCGTGGAAGCCGTGGACATGGGTCGATCGATCAATTGAATGCGAGTGCGTGGCGGCCGCGTCGGCTAGACCATTTCCGCCGGCGCCAGCCGGCAGGTCTCGCTGCTGATCTCGACCTGCAGTGTCGCGTGGTGGATGCTGAACCGCTCCGAGAGCTCGGCGCAGACGTGATGCAGGAAGACATCGTCGTGTCCGCCGGGCCGCACCAGATGCGCGGTCAGCGCGGTCTCGCTGGTGCTCATCGCCCAGATGTGCAGGTCGTGCACCTCGGTGACGCCTTCGAGCGCGATGAGATAATCCCGCACCTGCTTGAGATCGATCCCCCTCGGCACCGCGTCGAGCGCGAGGTTGACGCTGTCGTGGGCGAGCTCCCAGCCACTCAGCAGCACCATCACGGCGATCACCAGGCTGATCGCCGGATCGAGCCACTGCCAGCCGGTCGCCATGATCAGGAGCGCGGCGATCACGACGCCGAGCGAGACACCGGCATCCGCCGCCATGTGCAGATAGGCGCCGCGGACATTGAGGTCGCTGTCGCGGCCGCGCATGAACAGCAGCGCGGTGCCGCCATTGATCAGGATGCCGAGCGCCGCGACCCAGACCACGGTCCAGCTTGCGACCTCCGCCGGCTCGCGCAAGCGATTGATCGCCTCGACCGCGATGCCGCCGACCGCGATCAGGAGCAACCCGGCATTGAACAGCGCCGCCAGGATCGAGGCGCGACGGTAGCCATAGGTGTGAGTATCGGTCGGCCGCCTGCCGGCGAGCCATGCCCCGCCCCAGGCCAACAGCAGCGCGATGACGTCGGAGAGATTGTGAACCGCGTCGGAGACCAGCGCCAACGAGTTGGCGGAATAGCCGAAGATCAGCTCCGCGACGACGAAAGCGGTGTTCAGCGACGCGCCGACCGCAAAGGCCGTGCCGAAACTGTCGGGCGCGTGGCTGTGCCCGGCATGGGAATGCCCGGCATGTCCGTGAGAATGACCGCTGTGGTCGTGGTCGTGATTGTGCGCCATGGCAACCGTCGCCCGATGTCGTCGGCGACGGTTATAGCGCGGTGAAATGTGGATACTATCACACCGCGCACTGAGCCCCCGTAGCCCGGATGGAGCGCAGCGCAATCCGGGATCACTGGTGATCCGGCGCGAGCTCCCGGATTTCGCTTCGCTTCATCCGGGCTACAACACCGTTACTCCACGCCGCGATTGAACTTATTCGACTTCGGCAGGCCGTGGGCGAGCCGGCCGGCGTCGGCGCGGTTGCCGCGCCAGTCGGCCAGTTCCTTCATGGTCATGCTGTGCTCGCGGCCGGCGGAATCCTTCCAGCTCAAGCCGGCCTTGGCGTCGAACACCGCAACGTCAGACAGCGACGCGCTGGTGTATTTCTGCAGGCGCACGCCGCGGCCGCGCGCCATCTCCGGCACCTGGTCGAGGCCGAACAGCACCATCTTGTGGTTGGTGCCGATCACCGCAACGGTGTCGCCGTTCACGGTCGTGATCGCGCGGGCCTCGTTCGGCATCTCGACATTGAGCACCTGCTTGCCCTTGCGGGTGTTGCCGACGCAGTCCTCTTCCTTGACGACAAAACCCTGCCCCTCGCTGCTCGCGATCAGGAACTTGCGCTCGCCCTTGTTGACGAACAGCGAGATGATCGCGGCGTCCTGCTCGAGGTCGATGAACATGCGGATCGGCTCGCCATGGCCGCGGCCGCCCGGCAGCTTTGCCACGTCGAGCGAGTAGAACTTGCCGTTGGTCGCGAACAGCAACAGCTTCGAGGTGGTCTCGGCAAAGAACGAGTGCTCGAGCTTGTCGTCGGTCTTGAAGGCAAGCCCCGAGAGGTCCTCGACATGGCCCTTCAGCGTCCGTACCCAGCCCTTCTCTGAGATCACGACGGTGCACGGCTCGCGCTCGACCAGCGCTTCCTCGATCGCGGCGAGGTCATGCTCGGGCGCATCGGCGAAGGTGGTGCGGCGCTTGCCGAGCGGCGTCTTCGGCCCGAAGATATCGCGGACCTTGCGCACCTGATCGCTGACCTTGGCCCATTGCTCCGTCTCGGAACCGAGCAGGCCCTCGATGCCCTTCAGCTCCTTGCGAAGATCTTTGTCCTCGGTGCGGATCTCCATCTCCTCCAGGCGGCGCAGATTGCGCAGGCGCATGTTGAGGATGGCATCGGCCTGGATCTCCGTGAGCTTGAAGGTCTTCATCAAGACCGGCTTCGGCTCGTCCTCGGTCCGGATGATCTTGATCACCTTGTCGAGGTTCAGATAGGCGACGAGGTGGCCGCCCAGCACTTCCAGGCGGTGCTCGATCTGGGTCTTGCGGAATTTGGTCCGCCGGACCAGCACGTCGCGCAGGTGGTCGAGCCATTCACGCAGGCACTCGGCAAGGCCGACCACCTTGGGGATGCGGCCCTTGATCAGCACGTTGAGGTTCAGCGAGATCTTGCTTTCCAGCTCGGTCAGCCGGAACAGCGACTCCATCATCAGCGCCGGATCGACGGTGCGCGATTTCGGCTCGATCACGAGCCGGACGTCCTCGGCCGACTCGTCGCGGACGTCGGCGACCAGTGGCAGCTTCTTCTCGTTGATGAGCTCGGCGATCTTCTCGACGATCCGCGACTTCTGCACCAGCCACGGGATCTCGGTGACGACGACCACCCAGGTGCCGCGGGCGCCTTCCTCCTGGGTCCAGCGCGAACGGGTGCGGAACGAGCCGCGCCCCGTGGTGTAGGCCTCGACGATCGCTTCCTTGGAATCGACCACGATGCCGCCGGTCGGGAAGTCCGGGCCCTTGACCCATTTCAGCAGCGCCTTCGACTTGGCGTCGGGCTTCTCGATCAGATGCAGCGCGGCGTCGCAGAGCTCGGCGGCGTTGTGCGGCGGAATCGAGGTCGCCATGCCGACCGCGATGCCCTGCGCGCCGTTGGCGAGCAGGTTCGGGAAGCCGCCCGGCAGCACCACCGGCTCTTTCGACTGGCCGTCATAGTTGAGACGAAACTCGACGCCGTCCTCGTCGATGCCTTCGAGCAAGAGGCGCGCGACCTCGGTCATGCGCGCTTCGGTGTAGCGGTAGGCGGCCGGGTTGTCGCCGTCGATATTGCCGAAATTGCCCTGGCCGTCGACCAGCGGGTAGCGCGAGGAGAAATCCTGCGCCAGGCGCACCATGGCGTCGTAGATCGCCTGGTCGCCGTGAGGATGGAACGAGCCCATCACGTCGCCGACGATCTTGGCCGACTTCTTGAACGCGGCGCGCGGGTCGAGCCCGAGCAGGTCCATGCCGTAGAGGATGCGCCGATGCACCGGCTTCAACCCGTCGCGGGCGTCCGGCAGCGCGCGATGCATGATGGTCGAGAGCGCATAGGCGAGATAGCGCTCCTCGAGCGCATCACGCAGCGGCACCTCGTGAATTTCGGCCGGCTCTTCCGGCGGTATCTGTCGTTTTCCCATGGGGAGGCGTTAAACCTTAGCGCTGAATCGGGCAAGCCGCGAATCAGCGGGAATTTAAGGCCCGAATCGGCCTTACGGAACCGCGCTCCGGCCCCGCCGCCGCGTCACGGCGTTGATAAATCCGTCGCGGGCGTCGGAATGGCCCTGGCCGCGGGGCTCCAGCACGTGGCGGAGCAGGAACAGGCCGGTGATCTGGAAGCCGTCGAGCAGGTCCTGGTCCGACCAGCTGTTGGCGCCGCCCTCGCCTTCGCGCAGGAACGCCGGCAGCGGCAACAGCCGGTCGCGCCATGGCTCGCCGGCGGCGCGCGACACCGCGCCGCCGGATTTCGGCGACACGTAGATCAGGTCGGTGGTCTCCCCGGTGGCCGCGCAGTTTTCCAGGTCGAGCCCGAAGCCGAGCTCGGTCAGCATCGCGAGCTCGAACCGGATCAGGTGCACGGCGGCAACGCCTGCGTCCTCGAAATCGTCGAGCGTCCCCTCCAGCATCTCGTAGATGTCCTCATGCGGATCGCGCTCGGGCAGCAGCCGGGCCAGCGCCGCCAGATGCGTGACACCATAGACCGCATGCGACGAGCCGAGCAGCGTCGCAGCGCGCAGTCGCGTGCCTTCCAGCGCATACATGCCGAGATGCTCGTCGAGCCGCGCCCGCCACACCGCGGTGACGCTGTTGCCGGGCTGCAGCAGCGGCCGCATCCGCGAGCTGGCGCCGCCGCGCACCAGGCCGAGATGGCGGCCGTGCTCGCGCGTCAACAGCTCGACGATGGCGGAGGATTCGCCATGCCGCCGCACGCCCAGCACGATGCCTTCGTCGGTCCATTCCATGTGCGGAGTCTAGCAGGATTCCGCGGATGAACGCAGCTTTCCGCACGCGTCATTCGCTACGCGTTGAACCAGCCCCGCGCGTCGCCGGTGAAGGAATAATACAGCCCGGCCGTGGTCAGAATGCATGACACCACCTCGATGGCGCTGTCGATCTCCATGCCCCTTGCGCCGATGACCTGCACCAGGGACATCAACGACAAGACGAGCACCGCGAGCAGCGCCCAGCGCGGCCAGTTCTTGCGGTGCTGCGCGGCAAGCCGGACGAAATACATCAGGAGCAGGATCATGCAGCCGGCCGTCAGGGTCTCACCCATGATCACCTGCTCGGTCTTCAGGACGGTCGGCGTGCGGTCCTGAAACGCCACCGACAGCGCATCCAGCGTCAGCGACAGATAGAGCAGAACCTCAAACCACAGCACATTTCTGGGCACGTTCATGCAAGCGTCGACTCTTATTCCTTGGGGAATTCCAGTCCCATTTCCTTGTAGCGGTCGGGATCGTCACCCCAGTTCTCGCGCACCTTGACGAACAGGAACAGATGCACGGGGACGCCCATGATCTCGGCGATCTCGGCACGCGCCTGCGCGCCGATCGACTTGATGGTGGCGCCGCCCTTGCCGAGCACGATCTTGCGCTGGCTCTCGCGCTCGACAAAAATCGTCTGCTCGATGCGGATCGACTTGTCCTTGCGGTCGGTCCAGCTGTCGGTCTCGACCGTCGACTGGTACGGCAGTTCCTGATGCAGATGGCTGTAGATCTTCTCGCGCGTGATCTCGGCCGCCAGGTGCCGCATCGGCGCATCCGACATCTGGTCCTCGGGATAGAGGAAGGGCCCCGCGGGCACCAGCTTGGCGAGCGTCTGGCGCAAATCGGCAACGCCGTCGCCGGACAGCGCCGAAATCATGAAGGTGTGCTCGAAGCGCATCCGCTCGTTGGCGGCCTGCGCCAGCGCCAGCAGCTTTTCGCGCTGCACGAGATCGACCTTGTTCAGCACCAGGATCTTCGGATGCGCGACGGTTTCGAGCTTGGCCAGGATCGCGTTGGCCTCTTCGTCGAGGCCCGACTTCGCATCGAGCAGCACGCAGACGAGATCGGCGTCGTGCGCGCCGCTCCAGGCGGTCGATACCATGGCGCGGTCAAGCCGGCGCCGCGGCGCGAAGATGCCGGGCGTGTCGACCAGGATGATCTGCGCGTTGCCTTCGATCACGATGCCGCGGATCAGCGCGCGCGTGGTCTGCACCTTGCGCGAGACGATCGTGACCTTAGAGCCCACCAGCGCGTTGACCAGCGTCGACTTGCCGACATTGGGCGCACCGATCAGCGCGACGAAGCCACAGCGCGTCGCGTCCCCTTGCCCTTTGGCCTCGTCAGTCATTGGTGCCGACGCCTTCGCGCTCGATCATCGCGGATGCCGCCGCCTTCTCGGCCGCGCGCTTGTTGCCACCGAGGCCCTCGGCGGAGGCCAGGCCCGGCAGGTCGACCGCAACGCGGAATTGTGGATCGTGATGCGGACCGGTGCGTTCGACCTCGCGATAGACCGGCGTCGGCAGCCCCTTGCCCTGGGCCCATTCCTGCAACACGGTCTTGGGATCGCGCAGCGGCCGGCGCAGCTTGTGCATCCGTTCGGTCCAGTTGCGCTCGACGAACTGGCGCGCAGCCTCGTAGCCGCCGTCGAGGAAGATCGCCCCGATCACCGCTTCGCAGATATCGCCGAGCACGGACTTGCGCAGCCGGGCGCCCTCGACCGCCTTCACCATGCCGAGCTTGATGTCCTCGAGCAGCCCGAGCGCCTTGGCGACGTCGGCGCAGCTCTCCTTGCGCACGAGGTCGGCGAGCCGCTTCGACAATTCGCCCTCGTCGGCCTTGGGGAACGACCGGAACAGCATGTCCGACACGATCAGCCCGAGCACGTGGTCGCCGAGGAACTCCAGCCGCTGGTAGCTGTCGGCGCGGTTGCGGGTGGCGGGCTTCAGCGCGGAGACGTGGGTGAACGCGGTGGTCAGCAGCGCGGGATCCTGGAACGTGTACCCGATCCGCGCCTCGGTGCCGGCGATCGCGGCCTTCTCCTCAGCGGCCTTGGCCGCCTTGCTGCGCCGCTTCTTCGGCGCGGCTGTGCCGTCGGCGGCAGGCGTCTGGCTCGGCTCGCCGGTCGGCGCTGGATCGTTGATGGATGCGGTATCGTCGTTCATCGCACGATAGAGAATAGGCGATTCCACCGCACGGCAAGCGGCCAGCGCCAGATCATCCAGGCCTGCTCGCCCTCGGCGATCGAGAAGAAGATCATCTGGGCTCGCCCGATGATGTTCTCGAACGGCACGTAGCCGACCTGCGACAGGAAGCGGCTGTCGGTGGAGTTGTCGCGGTTGTCGCCCATCATGAAGAAATGCCCGGGCGGAACGGTGTAGACGATGGTGTTGTCCATGTAGCTGTTGTCGGTGCAGTCCAGCGTCTCATAGCTGACGCCGTTCGGCAGCGTCTCCTTCCAGCGCTTGACGCGGGCGGTCGCATCCGCCGAGCCGCAGGGATCCTCGCCGACGAAATCGCTCAGCCGCTCCCGCTTGATCGGCTCATCGTTGATGTAGAGCAGCCCGCTCTTCACCTCGATGCGGTCGCCGGGCAGCCCGATGACGCGCTTGATGTAGTCGGTGGAGTCATCCCGCGGCAGGCGAAACACCACGATGTCGCCGCGGTTCGGCTCCGAGCCGAAGATGCGGCCCGAGAAAATGTTCGGCGAGAACGGGATCGAATAGTGGCTGTAGCCATAGGAATATTTCGAGACGAACAGGTAGTCGCCGACCAGGAGCGTCGCCTTCATCGACCCGGAGGGGATGTTGAACGGCTGGAACAGGAAGGTGCGGATGACGAGCGCGATCAGAAGAGCATGGATGACGACGCGGATGGTCTCGCCCAAGCCGCTTTCAGATTTGGTCCCGGTGGTCACGCTCATTGCTTTCTCAATTCCCGTGGACTGATGTCCACGCGGTGGCAGAACGTTCTCTTCGCGCGAAGCGTTCGGCCTTCGCGTGAGGAAAATGGCCTTGATTCTGATCTTGAGGGCAAATTCCGGCCTAAACCCGGAATCAGCGTCTCGCTCGATATAACCCTGCGGCGTTTTAGACGGTTGTTCGCAGGGGCGCAATCAATCGCCGCCTCAAAACTTCGCAATTCATTGAAATATCAATGATTTTTTAGTTTGCTGAAGTTTTCCGGCAGAATCCGGCACCGCGGGATCATCTGGCGGGGGCAACCGCCGAAATTATGACGAAGGCCTGGGCCAACGGCCAATCGTCGGTGATCGAAAGGTCGATCTGCGCCTGCATGCCCTCGGGCGTCAGTTCCTGCAGCCGGGCCAGCGCCCCGCCGGTCAGCCGCATCGACGGCCGCCCGCCCGGCAGGTTCACGACGCCCATGTCCTTCCACCACACCCCGCGCCGGATACCGGTGCCGAGCGCCTTGGAGCAAGCTTCCTTGGCGGCAAAGCGCTTGGCGTAGGTTGCGACCACCATCTTCTCGTTGTTGGCACGGCGCATCGCCTTGGCGCGCTCGGCGTCGGTGAAGATGCGATCGAGGAATCGCTCGCCATGGCGCTCGATCACCTTGGCCACCCGGGTGATGTCGATCAGGTCGGAGCCGATGCCGATGATCATGCGCTGACGCCACCCTGCGCCCTGGCGCGGCCGCGGTCCATCGCCGCACGCATCTCACGCACCGTCCCGGCGATGCCGACGAACAGTGCCTCGCCCATCATGAAATAACCGATGTTCAACTCCCGGATTTCGGGCAGCGCGGAAATCGTCTCCGCGGTGTCATAGTCGAGCCCGTGGCCGGCATGGACCTCGAGCCCGGCCGCCTGCGCCAGCCTGGCACCGGCGACGATGCGCTTCCATTCGGCCTCCGCCTTGTCCTGGTGGCCGTCGACCACAGCGTCGCACCAGCCGCCGGTGTGGATCTCGATCACGGGCGCCTTCAGCTTCGCGGCCATCTCGATCTGCCTGGGATCGGCGGCAATGAACAGCGAGACGCGGATGCCGGCGTCACCCAGCCGCGCGATGAACGGCGCCAGTGCGTTGTGCTGGCCGACCACGTCGAGGCCGCCTTCGGTGGTGAGCTCCTGGCGCCGTTCCGGCACCAGGCAAACCGCGTGCGGCTTGGTGGCGAGCGAGATCCGCAGCATGTCGTCGGTCGCCGCCATCTCGAAATTCAGCGGCTTGGAGATCTCGGCCTTGAGCCGCGCCATGTCCTCATCGCGGATGTGGCGGCGATCCTCGCGCAAATGCGCGGTGATGCCGTCGGCGCCGGCCGCGATCGCGGCAAGCGCCAGCCGCACCGGATCGGGCCGCGCTCCGCCCCGGGCGTTGCGAAGGGTGGCGACGTGATCAACATTGATACCGAGACGCAGCGGCGGAGTTTTGGACATCTCTTTGACCTGCAATCTAGCCCGTCATGTGCGGGCTTGACCGCGCATCCATCCTTTTGGAAAGATGGGTTGCCGGGTCAAGCCCGGCAACGACGAGACGTTACCCATTGACGCGCTCGACCCGAGCGACGACGGCCTTGGCGCGCAACTGGGCGATGATAGCGCTGAGATGCTTGAGGTCATAGACCTCAAGATCGATGGTCAGCTCCGTGAAATCGGGCGATTGGCGCGACATGTGGATGTTGTCGATATTGCCGTCGTGCTCGGCGATCACGGTCGCGATCTGGGCGAGGCTGCCGGGCTCGTTGACATTGTGGACCAGGATACGGGCCGGGAAGCGCTGCGGCATGGTCTCGTCGATATCCCAGCGCACGTCGAGCCAGCGCTCCGGCTCCTCCTCGAAATCTTTCAGCGCCGGCGACTGGATCGGATAGATCGTGATCCCCTCGCCCGGCGTGACGATGCCGACGATCCGGTCGCCCGGCACCGCACCGCCGTTCGGCGCGAACTTCACCGGCAGGTCGGAATTGATGCCGCGCACCGGGATCACCGAGGTTGCGCGCGCCGGGTGCGGCGGGTTCTGCGTCTTCAGCTTGGCGGCGAGACCCTTCTTGGCACCGTAGCGCACCAGCCGCTCTTCCTTGTAATCGGGATACATCGCGCGTGCGACGTCGGAGGCCTTGATCTCGCCGCGCCCGACCGAAGCCATTACGTCCTCGATCGAGCCGCGCGCGAGCCGCGGCAACGCACCCTTCAGCTTGTCGTCGGCGTATTCGATCTTGGCACGGGCAAACAGGCGGTCGACGATGCGGCGGCCGAGGCCGGCATACTGGTCGCGCACCGCGTCGCGGGTGGCACGGCGGATCGCAGCCCGCGCCTTGCCGGTGCGGGCGAGCGCCTCCCAGGCCGACGGCGGCGCCGACTGTGCCTTCGAGGTCAGCACCTCGACCTCGTCGCCGTTCTGCAGCTCGGAGGACAGCGGCGCGAACTTGCCGTTGATCTTGCAGCCGACCGCGCTGTTGCCGACACCGGTGTGAACGGCATAGGCGAAATCGATCACGTTGGCGTTGCGCGGCAGCGCGATCAGCTTGCCCTTCGGCGTGAAGCAGAACACCTGGTCGTGGAACAGCTCGAGCTTGGTGTGCTCGAGGAATTCTTCCGGATTGGCGCTTTCCGAGAGGATGCCGATGGTGTGGCGCAGCCAGGCGAAGGCGTTGGACTCGTGCTTCAGCCGCTCGTGCGGCGAGCCCGCGCCCTCCTTGTAGAAGGCATGCGCGGCGATACCGAACTCGGCGATCTGGTTCATGTCCTCGGTGCGGATCTGCAGCTCGACGCGCTGCTTGCCCGGCCCGATCACCGTGGTGTGGATCGAGCGGTAGTCGTTCTGCTTCGGGGTCGAGATGTAGTCCTTGAAGCGGCCCGGCACCACCGGCCAGGTGGTGTGGACGATGCCGAGCGCGCGGTAGCAGGCGCCGACATCGTCGAGGATGATGCGGAAGCCGTAGATATCGGACAGCTGCTCGAAGCCGACCGACTTGCGCTCCATCTTGGTCCAGATCGAAAACGGCTGCTTGCGGCGGCCGAATACCCGCGCGGTGATGCCGTTCTTCTGCAGGTTCTTGGAGAGCTGGGTTTCGATCTCGCCGATCAAATTGCGGTTGCGCTCGGCCAGCGAGTCGAGCCGCTGCTTGACCACCGCATAGGCCTCTGGATCGAGCACGAAGAACGAAAGGTCCTCGAGTTCCTCGCGCATCTCGTGCATACCCATGCGACCGGCCAGCGGCGCATAGATATCCAGCGTCTCCTCGGCGATGCGGCGGCGCGAGGCCGGCGGCACGAATTCCAGCGTGCGCATGTTGTGCAGCCGGTCGGCGAGCTTGATCAGCAGCACGCGGACGTCGTCGGCGATCGCAAGCAGCAGCTTGCGCAAATTCTCGGCCTGCTTGGCCTCGCGCGATACCAGTTCCAGCCGCTTCAGCTTGGTCAGGCCTTCGACCAGTGCGCCAATCTCGTGGCCGAACACATTGTCGATCTCGGCCCGCGTCGCCTCGGTGTCCTCGATCGTGTCGTGCAGCAGCGCCGCCACGATCGTGGCGTCGTCGAGCTTGAGGTTGGTGAGGATCGCGGCGACCTCGAGCGGATGCGAGAAATAGGGATCGCCGGAAGCACGGGTCTGCGTGCCGTGCGCCTTCATGGCGTAGACATAGGCGCGGTTGAGCAGGTCTTCGTTGGTGTCGGGGTTGTAGGAGCGGACGCGCTCGACAAGGTCATATTGTCGCATCATTCGCGTCCGCGGCTTGGCCGGCCTCTCCGCCGTGGACGACGTCGGCGCCACCGCGACCGTTTCGGTTGCAGCTTGCATCTGGATGGAACTGCGGCGTCGATACGCCATGAACTCGCTGCCTCTCGCGCGGGACCGGAACGTCCCACCTTTCCTCAATCTAGTGCGCTTTCCAATGAAGCAGCACCCCGCGCGGGCCCTGGAACCATTCAATTTCCCGCGTCCGCGTAGGACGCACCGTAACAGCAAAATTGTCAACAAAAGCAAAGGCCCGGAGCAATGTCCGGGCCTTCGGCAAATCTGTTCGAAACGACGGCGAGCTTACTCGTCTTCCTCGGGCTGCTCCTCCGGGGGCGCCAGACCCTCGAGGCCCTTCAGCAGCTCTTCCTCGGTCATCCGCTCGACCGCCACCTCGGTGTCGTCGGCGTCGACGCTGGCACCGGCGGAACCGATCAGCGGCACGGTGTCGGGCTCGGGCTCGTCGACCTCGACGAACTTCTGCAGGGAGTGAACGAGTTCCTCTTTCAGGTCTTCCGGCGAGATCGTCGAATCGGCAATCTCGCGCAGCGAGACGACCGGATTCTTGTCGTTGTCGCGATCAACCGTGAGTTGCGACCCCGAGGAGATCATCCGGGCGCGATGCGCGGCCAACAGGACGAGGTCGAAACGATTGTCGACCTTGTCAATGCAATCTTCGACGGTGACGCGAGCCATCTCGAGGCGCTCCGTGGTAAAAGGGACCGAACATGTAGGTTATGAGGGTTAGTTATAGGCCTAGCCCCGGTTTCGCAAGGTAAAATTTGTGATTTGCCTTCCGAACAGGCTCTGATAACCCGGTCTGACGGGGGCCAGAAGGGCCGGAGCGTCTGACGACATGGCCAGGTTGCTGTCCCAGGCGAGTAAATCTCTTCATTGCAATGTCAAGGGTCTAGGCTTTTTGCCCTCGCCTCACCATAATTGCGGTGGTGACTGTCGTGGGGAAAGATTCACAGAACTTTAGGCAGCAACGCCGGAAATTGCGCGCGGTTGATCACCGCCGCGCTAAGAACACTAACAACCACGCGAGAACACTTTGATGTCGTCACCTGTTTCCAACAAGATCGCGCTCTTCATCGACGGAGCGAATCTTTACGCCACCGCAAAGACGCTGGGCTTCGACATCGACTACAAGCGCCTCCTCAAGGAGTTCCAGAGTCGCGGCACCCTGCTCCGTGCGTTCTACTACACGGCGATCATCGAGGATCAGGAGTATTCGTCGATCCGCCCGTTGATCGACTGGCTCGATTACAACGGCTACACCGTCGTCACCAAGGCGACCAAGGAATTCATCGACGCCAGCGGCCGCCGCAAGGTGAAGGGCAACATGGACATCGAGCTCGCCGTCGATGCCATGGAACTCGCCGAGCACATCGACCAGATGATTCTGTTTTCCGGCGATGGCGACTTCCGTTCGCTGGTGGAAGCAGTGCAGCGCCGCGGCGTTCGCGTCACGGTCATCTCCACCATCGCCAGCCAGCCGCCGATGATCGCTGACGAGCTGCGCCGCCAGGCCGACGTCTTCACCGACCTCGTCGAGTTGCAATCCAAGCTTGGCCGTGATCCGTCCGAACGCCCGGCCCCGCGCGAACCGCGCCACCACTCCCCGCAATTCCTGCAGCGCGCGACCACCATGGCCCCACGGGGAGCCGATGACGATTTCGACGAGTAATCTCGTCGCTGCTGCTACGCGCCCCGACAGCAACTGTCAGCTTTGTGTCAGGCTGGCCGACTTCCGCGCGCAGGCGCGCGCACTGCATCCGGACTGGTTCAACTCGCCGGTGGAATCGTTCGGCGATCCGAATGCGCGGTTGTTGATCGTGGGGCTCGCGCCGGGCCTGCAGGGCGCCAACCGCACCGGCCGTCCCTTCACCGGCGACTACGCCGGTGATCTGCTCTACGCGACCTTGCTCGAATATGGTTTTGCCAGCGGCGTCTATCAGGCGCGGCCGGACGACGGCCTGAAGCTGGTCGACGCCCGGATCAGCAATGCGGTGCGCTGCGTGCCGCCGCAGAACAAGCCGCTGCCGGCCGAGATCAACACCTGCCGGCAATTCCTCCGCGCCACCATCGCCGCGATGCCGAAGCTGCGCGCGATCGTGCTGCTCGGGCGAATCGCCCACGAATCGACTCTCAAGGCACTGGATGTTCGTTTGGCTGCCGCGCCCTTTGTGCACGGTGCCGTGCATAGTGCGGGCAAATTCAAGCTCTACGACAGCTACCACTGCTCGCGCTACAACACGAACACGGGCGTGTTGACGACCGATATGTTCCGCAAGGTCTTCGCGACCGTGCGCAAGGAGCTCGGCTAGCGCCCCTTCCGGTATCCGCTTTGCGAACCGCTATCCAAAGCATGCAAATGCTGGACGCTCGCGCGACTTCGGAATAATAGAAAATACCCCTGAATTGCCCGACGTGTCAAGTTGCCTGGGTGAACGCCGGCCGCCGCCGGCTACTTTGCATGGGGTTGTTTTCGATATTCTGGCAGCGCGACCTGCGACGGCCCCATAACTTCGTATTGCTCTAGTCTAGAGCATTTTCCACATGATGTGGATCATCTGGTGTATCCAGCATGCCTAAAGTAGTTGGCACACATCTGCGGCGCAAACGACTTGACGAGTTTGCCGATGAGTTTGAGCAGGGCTTGGACCGTGCGGGTGGCGCCTTTGCGCAGCGCAGCTTTCAACCGGGAGAAGGCCTGTTCGATTGGATTGAGGTCGGGCGAGTAGGCCGGCAGATAACGCACGCGGGCGCCGACAGCCTCGATCGCCTCGCGGACACCGGCGATCTTGTGAGTGCGCAAGTTGTCCATGAAGACGATGTCGCCCTTGCGCAAGGTCGGCGCCAGGACTTGCTCGACATAAGCCAGGAACGAGGGCCCATCCATTGCACCGTCGATGACATAGGGCGCCGTGAGGCCATCGATGCGCAGCGCGGCGACAAGCGTCAGCGTCTTCCAGTGACCATGGGGCACGCCAGAGACGAGGCGCTCACCGCGAGGAGAGCGCCCATAGTGCCGGACCATCTTCGTCGTGACCGCAGTCTCGTCGATAAAGATGAGGCGCGGTGCACGCAGCTTGGGCTGCTCGGCTTTCAGCGCGGCACGCTCGGCAGCGACGTCAGGTCGATCCTGCTCGGCGGCGTGCAGTGTTTTTTTTGAAGGTGATGCTGTGACGGTCGAAGAAACGCCAGATCGAACCGATGCCGGCCTTTTGCTTTCTCTGAGAGCGCAGACGCGCGCGGATCTCCTCGAGCGTCAGGTCCGGCTCCGCGGCGATCAGCTCGATCAGCCACTGCTTGTGCTGCTCCAACGGCGAGCGGCTGTGCCCGGTGCCGGGCTTGGCCTCAACGTTTCCGGTCTTCCTCCAACGATCCATCCATCGGATCGTAGTCGAAGCGCCGAGATTGAGAATGCGCGCAGCCTCACGTGCGCTTTCGCCGGACTCAACAAGCTCAACCGCACGCACCCTGAGGTCCTTGGAGTATCCCTTCGCCATCGCATGCCCCGCATGTTGTCGCGGGCAACACCGAATCTGATTTGCGTGCCCGTGGGAATCCCCTTTGACTGTTCCGATTCACCTCAACTGGAAACCGCTCTAGCTAGTCCGACCGCGGATTGGCCTTCAGCCATTCCAGCACATCTCCGGCGTTCCGGTCGGGCGGGAACACCGGATAGAACACATGCGTGATGCGCGCGTCGTCGATCACCAGCGCGAGCCGCTTGATCAGCGTCAGGCCCGCCACCGACATCGTCGGCAACTTCAACGTGTGCGTCAGTTCCAGCGCTTCGTCGGACAGCACCGGGAACGGCAGATGCAGGCGCGAGGCCATCTCGGTCTGGTAAGCGTTGCTTTGCGTCGACAGCCCGAACACCTGGGCGGCACCGGCCGCCTTCAGCTCGGCGAACAGATCACGGAATGCGCAGGTCTGCGGGGTGCAGCCGCGGGCGCCGGGGATCATATCCCAATCGTCGACCAGCCCGATCTTGCCGGGCTCGCCGGTTCGCGGATAGGCGAACACCACGGTGCGGCCCTTGAGCGCCGACAGCGCCACCGCGGTGTCGTCGGTGGCACGCAGCCTGACCGGCGGGATCGTCATGCCGGTCAGATGCCCCGCGCCGCCGTCATCCGTCGGCGCCGGAATCTTGCTCCAGTCGACGTCAGTAAGGCTCGATTGGCTCATGACCCAAATCTCCCTCGGTCGTCATTGCGAGCGAAGCGAAGCAATCCATAGAGACGCGCACTGGACAGATGGATTGCTTCGTCGCTTCGCTCCTCGCAATGACGACTTGAACGCTATCCACGCGCCCGCATCAGGCGGCCCTTCTCGCGGCTCCAGTCGCGCTTCTTCTCGGTCTCGCGCTTGTCGTGCAGCTTCTTGCCCTTGGCGACCGCAAGCAGCAGTTTGGCACGGCCGCGCTCGTTGAAATACAGCTTCAGCGGAATGAGCGTCATGCCCTCGCGGTCGACCGCTCCGAGCAGCTTGTTGATCTGCTTGCGATGCAGCAGCAGCTTCCGCGGCCGCTTCGGCTCGTGGTTGAAGCGGTTGGCCTGCAGATATTCAGGAATATTGGCGTTGATCAGCCAGATCTCGCCGTTCTTGGAATCCGCATAGGATTCCGCGATCGTGCTCTTGCCGTTGCGGATTGATTTCACCTCGGTGCCGGTCAGCGAAATGCCGGCCTCGATCGTGTCCTCGATTGCGTAGTTGAAGCGGGCCTTTCGGTTTTCGGCAACAACCTTGATCGGGCGTTCGTTCTTCTCGGCCACTTTAGCTCTTCTTGAGGAGGTCGCGGATTTCCGTCAGTAGCACGACTTCGTCGGACGGCTTCGGCGGTTCGGCGGGCTTGGCCTCATCCTTGCGTTTGAACTGATTCATGAAGCGGACGACCATGAACAGCACGAAAGCGACGATCAGGAAATTGAGCGTCAGCGTCAGGAAGCTGCCCCAGGCCAGCACCGCGCCCTGCTTCTTGGCGTCGGCGAGGTTGGTCGCGTTCACGGCCTTGGAAAGCCCGGTGAAATAGTTGGAGAAGTCGAGTCCGCCCGTGATCGCGCCGATGATCGGCATGATGATGTCGCCGACCAGCGAGGTGACGATCGCGCCGAAGGCTGCACCGATGATGACGGCGACGGCGAGGTCGACGACATTGCCCTTCATGGCGAATTCGCGGAATTCCTTCAGCATGCCCATCCCCTTCTGCTCGACATTGCGCACGGCACTGTTCACGGCGGTCGCGGTCCGGCTCAGTTGATCAGGCCGGCATGGACCATGGCGCTGCGGACCGCCTGGCGGGTCGCTTCGGTGACCGGCACCATCGGCAGGCGCAGCTTCTCGTCGAGCTTGCCGAGCAGCGACATCGCGTATTTCACCGGCGCCGGATTGCTCTCGATGAACAGGTTGGTGTGCAGCGGCATCAGCTTGTCATGGATCTTCAGTGCCGTGGTGACGTCGCCCTTCTGCCAGGCGGTCTGGAACTCCGAGCACAGCCGCGGCGCGACGTTCGAGGTCACCGAGATGCAGCCGTGGCCGCCATGGGCCATGTAGCCGATGATGGTGGCGTCCTCGCCGGAGAGCTGGTTGAAATCCTCGCCCATCGCGGCGCGCTGCTGCGAGACCCGCACCATGCTCGCGGTGGCGTCCTTGACGCCGGCGATGTTCTTCAGCTCGAACAGCCGCTTCATGGTGTCGACCGACATGTCGATCACCGAGCGCGGCGGGATGTTGTAGATGATGATCGGAATGCCGATCGCATCGTTGATCGCCTTGAAGTGCTGATACATGCCTTCCTGCGTCGGCTTGTTGTAGTACGGCGTCACGACCAGCACCGCGGTGGCGCCGGCCTTCTCGGCGTGCTCGGCGAGTTCGATCGCCTCCTTGGTCGAATTCGAACCGGCGCCGGCGATCACGGGCACCCGGCCCTTGGCCTCCTCGATGCACCACTCGACCACCCGCTTGTGCTCGTCGTGGCTCAGCGTCGGGCTCTCGCCGGTGGTGCCGACCGGCACCAGGCCGTGGGTGCCCTCGGCGATCTGCCAGTTCACAAGGCCGCGGAAGGCGGCTTCGTCCACCGAGCCGTTTTTGAAGGGCGTCACCAAGGCAGTGAATGATCCCCGGAATTTTGTCTTGGCTGCCATGGACTTCCTCCAAACGCTTCAGGCTAAAGGCTAGGTCGACGGACCTTTGTTGTTGGCGCGCTTCACGTCCGTGCGACCGGCACCCGGTTGTTGCGAAACGCCATGAAAGGCAATTCATATCGGGTCTGGCGGACAGGCGAAAGGGCCGTACCGTACCTATTCCCAGCGGTAATCTGCGGCGCGCGAAATCGTTTCCAGCCGCGATTTTGCCGTTGTGCTGGCGCAAACAGCCGCACCGGCAGGCTTCTTAGTATTTTGTGTACGTTTTCAATCAAATAAGAACCCATGGCCCAAACGACCAGATGATTCGGGGCCGCAGAGGACTTCTGTGATCCGTTCCGTTCGTGCAGGCACATTGCGGTCGACGGCGCTGGCGACGAGCCTGGCGCTCGTTGTCGGCCTTGCCGCCATCACGGCCGATGCCTGGGCCGCCGAGGATGCTCCAACCGCGAAGCCGGCTGCCCAAGACGCGGCTTCCAAGGGCGCCGCCTCCAAGACCACGCCGAAGTCCACGGCTCCGAAGGCGGCGGCTTCAAAGCCAGCGGCAATCAAACCCGGCGCCGCCAAGACTGACGCTGCCAAGACCAACGCTGAAAAGACTGACACTCACAAGACCGAGGCTCACAAGACAACGTCGTCCAAGTCCGGCGCGGTCAAGACAGACGGAGCCAAGGCCGCTCCCGCCAAGACCGAAGCTCACAAGGCAACGGCTCCGAAGCCCACGGAATCCAAGGGCACCACGTCCAAGACCAACACATCCAAGACCACCGCGGCCAAGCCCGCCGCTCCGGCTGCAACGGGAACTGTATCGAACAGGTCGGTGCCCGCGCCCGCACTGGTTCCGGCAACCCGCCAGCATGCCGCGCCGATCGCGCGCAAGCCGGTGCTGCCTGCGGCCGTGGCCGCGACATCCTCGACGTCGCAGTCGGACAAGGAAGCGCTTGCAAGCGTCGTCGAGCTGCTGCGCAAGCGCAAGCCGGCGGACGCCACCGAGGCCGAGGCCTCGATCTCAGATCCGGTCGCGCGCAAGCTTGCCGAATGGCTGATCCTGCGCAGCGAGGACAACGGCGCCTCGGTCGAGCGCTACCGCGCCTTCCTCGATGCCAATCCGAGCTGGCCGTCGCAGATCTTCCTGCGTCGTCGCATCGAGGCCTCGTTGTGGGACGACCGCCGCGACGACTCCGCGGTCTGGGCCTGGTTCCAGAATGAATCGCCGGTCTCGGCCAAGGGCCGGCTCGCGCTCGCCAAGGTGATGATCGGACGCGGGGACCGCGGCAATGCCGAGCGCCTGGTCCGCGAGGCCTGGCGCAACGACGGGATGAGCGAGGACACCGAAAACACCGCGCTCGAGCTGTTCGGCTCCTTCCTGACTGCCGGCGACCACAAGGCACGCATGGACACCATGCTGTACGGCACCGACAACGAGGCCGCCGGCATGCGCGAAGCCAAACGCCTTGGCTCCGGCTACGTGGCGCTCGCGAAGGCACGCATCGCCGCCACCCGCAAGGGTTCGAACCTGCGCGCGCTGCTGGAAGCCGTGCCGAGCGAACTCTCCGGCGACACCGGCTACTTGTTCGCCAGGATCCAGTTGCTCCGCCGCGAGGAGAAATTCTCCGAGGCCGCGCGGCTGATGCTGAGCGCACCGAAGGAAGCTTCCCGCCTGTACAATGTCGACGAATGGTGGATCGAGCGCCGGCTGCTGGCGCGCAAGATGATCGACACCAACGAGTTTCGTACCGCCTATCTGATCGCGCGCGACGCGGCGCTGCCGGCCCGCGACATCTACAAGACCGAGCAGGAATTCACCTCGGGCTGGATCGCGCTGCGCTTCCTCAACGATCCCGCCCTCGCCGCCCAGCATTTCGCGCGGATCGGCGTCGGCAGCGTTAATCCGACCGCGCTGGCGCGTGCCGGCTATTGGCAGGGCCGCGCCGCGGAAGCCGCCGGCCGCGGCCAGGAGGCGCGCGCCGCCTACGGACGCGCGGCCGAGCAGTCCACCAGCTATTACGGCCAGCTCGCGCGCGCCAAGCTCGGCCTGCCGCAGATCGAGCTGAACAGCGCGCCGCGCGGCCGCGGCGCCGAGCGGCTGGAGATCGTACGCGCGGTGGCGCTGCTCTACGAAATCGACGCGCGCGAGCTCGCGATCCCGATCTTCGGCGACATGGGCGACAATGGCGATCCGGAAGCCCTTGCCGGCCTCGGCGAGCTCACCGCGCGCCACGGCGATGCCCGCGGGATGCTGCTGATGGGCAAGGCCGCGCTCAACCGCGGACTGCCGTTCGACCATTACGCCTATCCGGTGAACGGCATCCCCTCGTTCCGCCAGGTCGGGCCGGAGGTCGAGCAAAGCGTCGTCTACGCGATCGCGCGCCAGGAGAGCGCGTTCAATCCTGCGGTGGTGTCACCGGCCCAGGCCTACGGCCTGATGCAGGTGACGCCGGACGCCGGACGTTACGTCTGCAAGCGCGCCGGCATCGGCTTCGACCTCAACCGGATGAAGACCGATCCGGTCTACAACGCGATGCTCGGCGCCGCCGAGCTCGGCGGCCTGCTCGAGGACTATCGCGGCTCCTACATCCTGACCTTCGCCGCCTACAATGCCGGCCGCGGCAGCGTGCGGAAGTGGATCGAGCGCTATGGCGATCCGCGCGATCCCAAGGTCGACGCGGTCGACTGGGTCGAGCTGATTCCGTTCTCGGAGACGCGGAACTACGTCCAGCGGATCATGGAAAACCTGCAGGTCTATCGCGCCCGGTTCGGCGGCGGCACCAAATTGCAGATCGAGGCCGATTTGCGACGCGGCGCCAGCGTGGAATGAGCCGGCGCAACCGGTTTTCAACAGGCTGGGCGACCGCAGCTTCCAGCCTCGACCAAAGATCCAGCTAATCTATTGTTATATCTTGCATTTTAAGCAACCGCGCGCTCCGATACGAGCCGATCGGCGCGGTTTATAAAGGCTTGGGGACGGCCGGCGGCCGAGCTGCCCTCAAATCACCTTGGCGCAATCTGAATCTGCCGCTTGCGGCTCAGCGCCCTCTCGGGCATATCGGCGCCATTGGAGACGTGGCCGAGTGGCTGAAGGCGGCGGTTTGCTAAACCGTTATAGGCTTGTAAAGGCCTATCGAGGGTTCGAATCCCTCCGTCTCCGCCAGCCAACTATTTGTCCAGCCCGGAGACATGGGTAACAGGTCGTGCCTAAGACATGGTGACAACCTCGTGCGAGAGCATGGTCAAATTCATCTCTCAGAATCGCGCCCATTTTCCGAAACTTGAGACGGCGATCAGTTCGACCGTTACTGCAAATATGACCAAGGCTGGATAAAGAAGCGCCGCCGGGACAATGCCATTTCGAGCCCGGCGACGTACTTTTGGCGTGCTGAACGGCGCTCCCTTAAAGTTCAATCTCGATTGCCATGTTCGCGCGCACAAGGGTGGTCAAGCCCGCTTTCAATCTCTTCGCTTGCCAGGTCTGGAAAGCTGGATCGGCGTTCAGCTTGTCAACCGCCGCGCCATAAGCCGAAAACGTCTCAAAATTTACTGAGAAAACGAAATTGCCGGCTTCACCGACGGCGACAGACCAGAACCTTGGTTTGCCACCATGCTTGCGCCAAAGCCCGGCACTCTCCTTTGCCAATTCGAGTATTCCTGCGAGGTCACCGCCTGGATTCGGCTTGACCACGTACTGCACGACTACTGCCATGCTACCCTCCATTGAAATTACAGGAGGAGCGCATGCGAGGCTGTTTTTCGGTCGTGGGGTTTGATCTAGGTCAAGCAATCCAGCGACGCGACATGGGTACTTAGCTGCCCCGGCGCGAACCGCGATGGCATAGTGCCTGCACTCTGGACCGTGCTGGGGATTTCAGTGTCCCAGTTCAGGAAGGAAACGCCGCCGGGCGTGTATTTTTGAGACCGGCGGCGTACTTTTTGGGGATTCGATCAGATCCAGTCGGTTGCCCAGCCGGGCAGACGACGCGGAAGCGGCCTATCGAGCAGGCCAGCGAACAACACGGCGAGCGCCGCACCTTTGATGGCGCCTTCGCCGTTGCTCCATCCGAAATGGGGGACCGCCGAGGCAATCGCCCATATCCAAAACGGTGTTGGCGTGCGACCGCTGACTGTGACTTCGAAAGTATTTTCCAGTTCTCTTGTTCGCCCGGTATTGTCCATAAGCCGCAGAAAAAGCAGCCCTTTACTCACTCTTGAGCGGCGGTCCTAAGAGGGTCGTCCTGGAGGAATGCCGGCATCGGCCCCTGGCCTGGACCGGTTGTCACCTCCGCGTGAATGAAACATCATTCCCGGCTCCGCGAAGCGAGCACGCAACAAACCGCGCCCACCATCCCCGCATTGTTTATTTCACCTGAACATTTCCGGGGTAAAGCCATGCAGCAAGACAGTGGCATCCACTTCCAGGATACCGACCAGGTTCTCCGTAACGCCCAGCTTCGCCGATCCGCCGACTTGGGTCCCTGGTTACGGCAGCGCTTCTCATCCAAGGCAGGCAGGCTCGTGGTCGCAACTTCGCTGGCTTGCATGGTTGTTGTGCTGGCGATCGCTGCTGCCCCGCGGCCGGTCTCGAGCGCTGCGCTTGGCAGCGAGTGGCAATGTAGCAAGGCAGCGTTTGTCCTGACGACCTGCCGTCAAGCCGACCCCGCCCGTTCATAGCAAGCAGCCGCATTGGGACGTACGGTAGCGACGTCAATTGGCTCTGGTGAAACCATTTGTCCGGCGACTCCGTAACTGGAGCGCCGGCCTATTTCTTCCATTTTGGCACTACGGGCCGGCTGGGGCCGTTCGGTCTTTCCCAGTCACGAACGGCCCCACTTTTAGGCCCATCCATGAACCGCGTCAGCTTTCCCTCGGCTTGATTATTTGGCATCAAATGATCAAGGCGCCCGCGCGAAGAATCCGTCGGCCGGTCGAGATCGAGCTGAAGGCGAAGAAATAGATGGATGGCCCAAGTCGCGGTCTCAGGTTAGCGATCTGTTTCGCGCTGGTTCTCGTTCTGCCTGCTGCGCAGACGCCGCCGACGCTGCATTCGCGGGACGAGTGGCGTGTGGTTGACAAGGAATGTCGCGACGTCTTGCCTGCGCAGGCAAAGATACGGGCGTGTCTCAACCTGCTGAGCGATCGACGCCTCTCGACCGCTTATCTTGCGTCGATCACCGGCGAAATATCGAGCACCTTCCAAGGCTTGCGGGACTACGTCAACGCCATCAAGTACAAGAAGATCGAAATTGAACGCACCTCGGCGAGGCAACCTTCTTCGTCGGGTGACGCACTTCCTGCCAGTTTCGGCGCGATGTCTCTGCGTTACACGGAGCTCGGGACACTCCAGGCGCTCAATCGCCAAACCAATTTCGGCAGTCAGTCGGATGAAGCACGCCGAGGCGCCACTGAGGAGCAAAACAGCTACAACCTTGCGCTTCGGTACAACCCGATGAACTACAGGGCATATCGATACCGGGCTGAAATTCGCAGCCAATTCTGCGACAGCGCGTCCGCCGCTCAAGACATGGAAGCAGCGGTCAGGTTTGCCGAACAGGCAGGAGATCAGGACGCCGCGCGAGACTACAAGCGCGTCACGCTAGGTGCTTGCGTTCCGGCGTGGCGGCGAGAATAGTCCGAGCCATCAGACTGTCGCCAGCCGGCGGCACACGCCGCGCCGCACCGCCCCGACAGTATTCTTACGGACCCCCAACTGGCAGGGAACTTGCGATGTATCCGTGAATAGTTCGGCGCCAGCTGTTCTCGGTGTGCCGAACTCAGACATTCGGAGCAGGTAAATGAACATGCATCATCGTTTTGAGACAGCTGGCGGACGTAGCGGACGCGAGTCGACGGTCAGCAAGATGCTGTCCGATCTCGTCCTGGCCTGCCGGCAGATCGAAGCCGACATCGCGACCGAAGAAGCGCGCGTGGGAATTTATGACCGATCGGACGCGAGGTATCCGATTTTGGCAAGGTCGCTCAATGAGCGGCACGCCAATCTCAAGGGAACGATTGCCACGCTCGAAAAGCGTATCGCCGAGAGATCTCAGCACAAGCTGGTGACCGACGCAGCATAGCTCGGTCTTTGACCAGCTCCTTGCACGCGGGCAGAGCGATCGATGCGATGAAGCATCAGTGCGGCGGCGACGACGTCAGCCGCTGCCGCGGGTGGATGGATCGAGGTTTCGGTTCTCGCCGGGCGGGATCGGGCCAAAGCCCGGATATACGTACCGGTCCGGAGACACGACCTGTTCACTTGGACGGATGATGAGGTGCTGTCGCACGCGACGATGATGCGCCGTTGCGGCGCCGGCAACCGAGCTCCACAGCATCGCAGGCGGCAACGCCAAGGCCAAGGAAATAGGCAAGCAAACACGCAAGGCAACACGCATCGCGATCACTCCGTTTCACCGAACAGGTGATCGCCGAGCGTAGCGCTGTATTCTGCCCTGGCTTCTCACATGCGATCAAAACAGCGAGATCGGCGATCCGTCACTTCGTTATCGCGCACCGATCGCGGTCTTTAGCGGCCGCGGCAAGGCCTGCGCGCAGGCAACACCGAGCAGCGCGAGGCCGCCGCCGACGACGTGGAATGGCCTGACCGGCTCGCCGAGCATCATGACCGCGGCCACAGAGGTCAGCACCGGCAAGAGATTCATGAAGATCGCGCAGCGGTTCGGGCCGAGCTGCGCGACACCGCGGATCCAGAGGAACGGCAGCACCACCGAGGCCATCGCGCCGGCATAGACGATCAGCGGCAAAGTCTCGGCGTTGACCTGACGCAGCGGCGCCGGCGTCGCGAGGAACGCGGGAAACATCACGGCCAGCGCGCACAGCGCCTGCATGTAGGTGGATTGCCATCCAGTGATCGGCAGATTCCAGCGTTTCAGCAGCACGCCGTACAGCGCATAGGCGATCGCGGCCAGCAGCATCAGCGCGTCGCCCGCATGCACGCCGTTCTGCAACAGCGACGACAAGTCGCCGCCGCTGACGAGATAGACGAGGCCCGCAAACGACAGCGGCGCGCCCCAGATCATGCCAAGCGTCGGCGGTTCGCCGAGCAGCGCGGCACTGAGGGCGACCGTCAAGAGCGGCGTCAGCGCGGTGAACACCGCCATGTTGGTCGCGGTGGTGGTCTCGGCCGCCAGATACGACAGGCTCTGGAACAGACACATCGCAAGAAAGCCGAGGATCGCGAGCTGACCAAGATGCGGCCAGATCGCACGGCGATTGCGCCAGGCGCCGCGCGCCACGAACGGAGACATCAAGAGCACCGCGACCAGCAGGCGATAGAAGGTGATCGCCTGCGGACCGATCGTGTGCGCCGAGAGGCGAGAAACGATGACGTTGCCTGCCCACAGCACGATGGCAACGAAGGGATAGAGAGGTGCAGCTTTTGACTTGAACATGACCCGGCAGCTTGTTGGTGGAGGACGCACCAGCAACTACCTGTCGCGCCGAAGTCCGTCTCACGCTAGACTGACCTCACCTAGCGAGATTGGGACATGCGAGATGAAGACGTGTTGGACGAGCTGACCACACGGCACCTCTACTATCACGCCACGGCGCGGCCGATGGCGGCGATGGAGATCGACTATCCGAGCGGCGCGTCGACCGGCCTGCACGCGCATCCGCGCGGCCAGCTGCTCTATGCGATCGAGGGCGTGATGGTCGTGCGCTGCGCTGAAGGCACCTGGGTGGTGCCGCCCAACCGGGCGGTGTGGCTCGTGGCCGATCTCGCGCACGAGGTCCGGATGTGCGGCGCGGTCAAGATCCGCACCGTGTTCGTGGACGCCGACGCGGCTCCCAATCTGCCGCGGGCCAGCTGCGTGTTCGCGGTCTCGCCGCTGCTGCGCGAATTGTTCGTCGCCGCGATGCGCGTCCCGCTGGACTATGCGCCCGCGACCTCCGACGAGCGCCTGATGCGCGTGCTGCTCGACCAGCTGCGCGAAGTCGATGTGCTGCCGCTGCACCTGCCGATGCCGCGCGACGAAAGGCTCGCGCGGATCTGCGCCGCGCTGGTGGCCCACCCGAACGATGGCTCCACGGCGGAGCAATGGGCGCGCCGGCTGAAGCTGACGTCGAAGACCATCCATCGTCTGTTCGCCCGGGAAACCGGCATGACGTTCGGCGAATGGCGTCAGCAGGCCCGCCTGCTGTTCGCGCTCGAACGCCTCGCGCGCGGCGCCCGCGTGGTCGATGTCGCGCTCGATGCCGGCTATGCCAGCCAGAGCGCCTTCACCGCGATGTTCCGCAAGCATTTTGGCGTGCCGCCCAACGCGTTCTATCGGTGAGCCGTCCACTGCCGCTGTGCTCCCTCTCCCGTTCTTACGGGGAGAGGGTTGGGGTGAGGGGCTGCATCCGCAAAACAACTTCGAGTTAGACTCGCGGAGATTCCCCCTCACCCGGATCACATTGCGCTTCGCTCCATGCGATCCGGCCTCTCCCCGCACACGGGGCGAGGTGAAACAGAGTCCGTTGCTCGACCTGGCATAATCTCGTCGCGTTTAGTGCTCCGCCGCCGACTGAGCCTCCGGTCCCAGGATCCATTTCCTGAACGCGGCGATCTTCGGAAGCGACTGCCGGTTGTCGGGACAGACGAGATAGTACGCGAACTCCTCCAGATGCGCGGTCTCGAGCAGCTGGACCAGTTCACCGCTCGCGATCTCATGTGCCACCATCGCGGCCGGCAGCAGGCCCGCGCCCTGCCCCGTCAGCATGGCCTTCAGCAGAAGGCCGCTGTCATCGAACGAGGGTCCGCGCGGCGTGCGAACCTCCGCGATGCCGTTGGCCTGAAACCACAGGCTCCACCCCTTGCGATCGGCGTCATGCACCTGCGGCCAGCTTGCGAGCTCGCCCGGAGATGCCGGCCGGCCGAGTCGCGCCACCAGCGACGGCGATGCGACCGCCACCATCTCCACGGTGACGACGCGGTCGCTGCGCAGCCCCGGATAACGGCCAAGGCCGTGGCGCACCGCGACGTCGACGCCGCTGCGCGAGAAATCGACCACTGTGTTGCTGGTGACGATCTGCAGATCGATCTCGGGATGCGCATCCTGGAACGAGGCCATGCGGGGCACCAGCCAGGCCGACGCAAAGAACGGCGTGACGCTCACCGTGAGCGTACCGGCATCGACCGATGCCGCGACGCGGCGCGAGGCATCCGCGATCTGGCGAAACGCGTTGCGGATCGACGGCAGATAGTCGCGGCCGGCGTCGGTGAGATAGATGCCGCGCGGAACCCGCTCGAACAGCTTCACGCCGAGATCGGCTTCGAGCGTCTTGAGCATCTGGCTGACCGCGCCCGGCGTCACGCATAGCTCCTCGGCCGCGAGCTTCACCGAGAGATGGCGAGCAGCGGATTCAAACGCCTTGAGCGCGTTCAGGGGTGGAAGCCGGCTTTCCATGATTTAGATTTTCTAATCTCAATTGCCCAGCAAATCTGGTTTGCCAACTCGGCGTTACGGGCGCCTTATCAGCCTAATCCGATGCTGAAAGCCGCGTCAACGCAGAGAAAGTCGAACCATGGAACTTAGATTTTCTAACCTTCTTTGCCGCTCCCGACGGCTCCGTCTTCTTGATGGAGCCAAGCCATGACCGAGGTCGCAAGCAAGCTCGCCCTCCGCGAGATCGCTGCCGGCGGCCGGACCGGCCCGCTCGTCGAGCGCATCAACGCGTCGCAAGCCGGCAGCCTGCCCGGCCAGCTGGATTTTCAATGGCTCGAAGCCGGATGCGGCCACATCCGCGGCCGCTTCGAGATTGCCGCAAAACACTTCTCGCCGCACGGGCTGCTGCACGGCGCAAGCATCGTCGCATTGGCCGATACCGCATGCGGATTCGGCTGCCTCGCGTCGTTGCCGGATGGCGCCATCGGCTTCGCCACCGGAGAGTTGAAAACCAACTTCATCGGCGCCGCGCGCGAAGGCGGCGTGAGCTGTGAGGCGCGCCTCGTTCACGCCGGGCGCACCACCCAGGTGTGGGACGCCGAGATCCGCACCGAGGCGACAGGCAAGACCATCGCGCTGTTTCGCTGCACGCAGTTGCTGCTCTACCCGCCGAGCAAGGCCGGTGGTCATGCGGCACAGGGAGAACGATCATGAGGAATGCCGTCATGCACGCCGGTTATCAACGCGCCAAGCCGTTCTACGGCTGGTACGTCGTCGCAGCAGCCTTCGTCGTGACGCTGATCGGCTTCGGCAGCGCCTACACATTCTCGTCCTTCGTCGAGTCCCTGCAGCGGGAGTTCGGCGCCTCGCGCGGCTCGGTGTCGCTGGTGTTCTCCTTCGCTGGCTTCCTGTATTTCGGCCTGGGGATGATCTCCGGTCCGCTTGCCGATCGCTGGGGCGCACGCGGGCTCGCTGGCCTCGGAATGGCGCTGGTCGGTCTCGGCATGGTGCTGGCGGGACAGGCCCAGACCATCCTCCAGGTCTATGCCGCCTACAGCATCGGGATCGGCGCCGGCGTCGGTTGCGCTTACGTCCCGACCTTGGGCGCGGTGCAACGCTGGTTCGTCAGGCGGCGCGGTTTTGCGTCGGGCCTCGCCGTCAGCGGGATCGGCGTCGGCACACTGGTGATGCCGCCGCTCGCGACCTGGCTGATCACGAGCCTCGGCTGGCGCGATGCCTATGTCGTGCTGGGCGTTGTCGCCGCCGTCGCCGGGATCGGTGCATCGCTGCTGATCGCGGACGATCCGCGCCGGTACGGCACCGGACCGGACGGCGATCCGCTCGAGACGGTTTCGGGCGCGCCGCTCCGCCAGGGCGTCTCGATCCGCGGCGCGGTGCGGACCGCCCGCTTCGCCGGGCTCTATGCCGCCTGCCTGATCAGCGCGTTCGGGGTGTTCGTGCCGTTCGTGCACCTCGTGCCGCTTGCGGTCGATCATCAGGTGGCGCCGACGCTGGCCGTACTGTTGCTCGGGATGATCGGGGTCGGCAGCACGGCCGGACGGTTCTTCCTCGGCGGCATCGCCGACCGCGTCGGCCGCGATGCATTCCTGGTCGCGATGTATCTCGGCATGGCCGTCTCGCTGGCGATCTGGGCGATCGCCGGCACCTTCTGGTCGCTCACGGTCTTCGCGCTGCTGTTCGGCCTGTTCTATGGCGGCTGGGTCGCGATCCTGCCCGCTGTCGTCACCGACCATTTCGGCGGCCGCAATGTCGGCGGCATCATCGGCATCCTCTACACCAGCGTCGCGGTTGGCACGCTGCTGGGCCCGAGCGCCGCCGGCTTCGCCTACGACATCAGCCACAGCTACTTCATTCCGGTGGCGATCAGCGCGGCCGCCAACCTCGTCGCCGCCCTCATTGCAATGGCGACCATGCGAACGGCCTCGCCGATCGCCTCGGTTGAGCAGGCGTGAGGCCCTCATGACGGTTGGTGACCCCCGTGCTACGCTCGGAGATCACCGCCCCATCGTTTCGAGACCTCCGTGATCGCTCGCCTCGCCATGACCAATGCCTGGACTTATCGGCGAGCCGACAGGGAAGACATCGTTGAGCTGGCATCGTGGCGCGGCGCCGGCTCGCTTGGCCTCAAGCCGCACTTCCATGACGAGAACCAGATCGTGCTGGTGCTGTCAGGGTCGCGCGCCTTTCGCATCGGCGGCGCGACCGTCACCGTGCCCGCCGGCCATGCCGCGCTGATTCCGGCCGGAATGCTGCATGCGCCGATGACGATGTCGGACGAGGAAACGGCCTGCCTGAACGCCTACGTTCCTGCCGGCCGCGTCTGCTCATCGGTGCGGATCATCCGGTTCGGGCAGCGTTGGCGGAACGTCGACGAGATCTCGCCTGGGCACGTCAGCGAGATCGCCGACGACATCCTGTCGTGCGCGCCGTCCCACCCCGCCGGGTGCACCGACAAGACGAAGCTCGGCATCACGCTGACCGAGAGCGTCGCGCCGATCGGAGCGATTGCCGCCGGCTTCGGGCGAAGCCGCGAAGGCTTCAGCCGCATGGTCAGCCGCGAGCTCGGCATCCCGCCGCATACCTTCCGCCGGCTGGCCCGCCTCAATCTTGCCCGGCAATTGCTGCGCGCCGGCGAGCCGATCGCAGCAGCCGCGGCCGATGCGGGCTTTTCTGACCAGAGCCACCTCACCCGGCTGTTCCGCCGCACCTTTGGCACGACGCCGGGCGTCTACTGGCGCGGCTGAAGTGACGTCACAGACGTTCCAGACCGATTGGCGCGCCGCCCGCTAGCCTGCTCACCCTCAAGAGGGTGAAGGATGGATACCCAGACAAGTCTTCTGCTGCTGGCGGCCGGGGTCGCCGGAGGGATCATCAATGCACTGGCGGGCGGCGCCACACTCATCACCTTTCCGGCGATGCTCGCGGCGGGCCTGCCGGCCGTCATCGCCAACGCGTCGAATGCGGTGGCGATCTCGCCGGGGCATTTGATCGCGGCGCTCGCCGATCGCGGCAAGCTGCCGCCGCCGACGCGGCGCACGATCAGCTTCGTCGTGATCGCCACGGTGGGCGGCGCGGTCGGCGCCGGCGTGCTGTTGCTGCTTCCCGAGCGGCTGTTCCTGCTGCCGGTGCCGGCCTTGATCGCATTTGCAACGCTGTTGTTCGGCTTCGCGCCGCAGATCCAGGGATGGACCGTCGAGCGCCACAAGGCCGCGGCCTTGCCCTCGACCAGCGCGAGCGGTGCTGTCCTGGGATTGTCGTGCATCTATGGAGGCTTCTTCGGCGCCGGTCTCGGCGTCATCCTGACCGCGGTGCTGTCGATCACCGAGCCCGGCGACATCAGGGCGATCAAGGCGTTGAAGAACCTGCTCGCGACGTGCGTGTCGCTCGCTGCCACATTGATCTTTATCTTGCAGGGAGCGGTGCGATGGCCAGAGACCTTGGCGATGCTGCTCGGCGCCATGATCGGCGGCTATGCCGGAGGCTTCCTGATCCGGATCCTTCCCGGCCACATCGTCCGGCAGTTCGTCATCGTGGCCGGAGCGCTGATGACGGTGGTCTACGCGGCGCGATACTGGTTCTAGGTGGAGCGAGGGAGCCGAGGCTCCCATCGACATCGGTTGGCTTAGTGCGTCGTCATCCAGGCGCGGGCTTCACGCTGGGCGGCCGCGATCTCGACATCGGACATCTGCTCGGCGACTTCGCGGCGGTGCGCGATCGCGTCAGTACGTCCCTTGAGCGCCGCCAGGTTGAACCATTTGTGCGCCGCGACGAGGTTGACCACACCGGAGCGGCCGCTCGCCCAATACATGCCACGTTCGAACAGCACGTCCTGGATCGCCGTTGCGGCAACCGGGACAGCGCTTTCCTGATCGATGACCCCCTGAAACATTCTCATTCCCCTTTTTGTTGTTGGCCGCCCTCCCCCGAGCGCGGCCCCCGTCCACTGTTAAAACTACCCTGTCATTCCCTGGCTGATCTTTGATCATGCCCGGGCTGATCTCTTGATCATGCCTCGCGCTGATCCTCGGGATCACCGCGTGCCGTTTGCCGGCTTGTTGGGATGATCATGGCCCATCAAATTTGAAGAGCGGTTTAAGTATCGCGATGAACGGGATGTAAATCGGCGTCGCCGAGGGCGCATCGAGGAATCGCAGAAGTGCCTGTGCCGCAGGCACTTCCTTGCATTCGTGAACGCCGGTTTACCCTGGTGTTTGGGACAACGATAACCATGGCGGACATTGGCCGCGGGCGCCGGCGGGTCCCACCAGGTAATCAGTTCGAAATTGACGGAGGGACGGCGCGACCATGGACGAGCCGCGGAGCGGCGTGCGGTCGGGTGCACAGAGAAAAGCAACGCGAGGCCGTCAGGCCCAACGTCGATCCGGAACGGGGATGGATGGGGAAAGTGGCTGCCGGGCGCGGACTGCGCGGGCCGCCGGAACGAGGGGGTCGGCGAACACGTCAGGACCAGATTTCAGCTCGGCATTCTCGCCGGTGAAATTGCGGAACCAAGCGGGCTCCGCACCGAACGAAGAAATCTCTGTTTCTTCTGCCGGACCGGTTTTGGGAAGGTTGCCCTCTCCGAAATTCGATCCAGCCGTTTGACCTGATGTCTCGCCGACACCCTCTTTCGTCAGCCAGAGCCTTGGGGGTGGGATGTGCCTCTCAGCAGTCCGTCCGCTGGCTCTCGCGACGTGCCGGCGTCAAGCCGCCGGCAATCCTCTCGAGGCGAGAGGCTTACTTCTTCTTGGCGACCTTGCGGGTCTTCTTCGCAGTCTTCTTCACTGCGCTCTTCGCCTTCTTCGCCTTCTTCGCCTTCTTTGCCTTCTTAGCCATGTTGCCCTCCAGTATGTGAGATGGCTCTACTTCGCTGCGTGCACTCGGGAATCGATATGCACTACTTCCCGAATACACCAACAGACCGAAAAAAACAGTGTCCCGCTTAAGGAAGTGTTGACGCAGCGGTGGCAACGCGCACCGCGCGCGCCGCCGTTCAAATCGACACTTCATTCACGCGACGATGCAAGAAGTGCAACAGCCGCCGACATCGGCATTTGTCAACGTTGCAGGAAATGCCTTCTGTTGTAGGCTTTTCTTGAATTCGCATTGAAGCGATCGACGCGAGATCGTCGTTGCGCTGAGTCGCGAGCGAAGACGAAAAGCGGCACGTCGCCGACGCCGAGTCGTAATTTTTGGCAACGAAAAAATTTTCGTGGGAAAGACGGCTTTTGCCTCGTTTGAGGTCATCCGAACCGGATTTGCGAACGAATCGCGGCTTCTGCGATTCGGCACCGGTGGCGCCGGCGCGCCACGAACGGAGGGTGTGAGGCAGGATCACGCCACGTTCACGCGCGCGCGACGACACCGAAGGTGACGGCAAAGGAGCATGCAAGGGAGCATGATCCGGCTGGATCATGCGCCAAGGACAACATCATTGTCCTGTTGTTCAGATGCCGAGCTTCGACTTCAAGAGGTCGTTGACCGCCTGCGGGTTCGCCTTGCCGCCCGACGACTTCATCACCTGACCGACGAACCAGCCGACCAATTGCGGCTTCGCCTTCGCTTGCTCGACCTTGTCGGGATTGGCCGCGATGATGTCGTCGACCACCTTCTCGATCGCGCCGAGGTCGGTGACCTGCTTCATGCCGCGCGCCTCGACAAGCGCGCGCGGATCGCCGCCTTCCTGCCAGACGATCTCGAACAAGTCCTTGGCGATCTTGCCGGAAATCGTTCCCTCGCCGATCAGGTCGACGATCGCGGCGAGCTGCTCCGCCGACACCGGCGAGGCTGCGATCTCGACGCCTTCCTTGTTGAGACGACCGAACAATTCGTTGATCACCCAGTTGGCGGCGAGCTTGCCGTCGCGCGCCTTGTCGGCAAGACCCGACAGCACCGTCTCGTAGAACTCCGCGCTCTCGCGCTCGGCAACCAGCACGCTCGCATCATAGGGCGACAGGCCGAAGCCCGTAATAAAACGGGACTTCTTCTCGTCCGGCAGTTCCGGGAGCTGCGCCTTGAGGTCGTCGACGAAGGCCTGGCTGAACTCGAGCGGCAACAGATCGGGATCGGGGAAGTAACGGTAGTCGTGCGCCTCTTCCTTGGAGCGCATCGAGCGGGTCTCGCCCTTGTTCGGGTCGAACAGCCGGGTTTCCTGGTCGATCGAGCCGCCGTCCTCGATGATCTCGATCTGACGCCGCGCCTCGTACTCGATCGCCTGGCCGATGAAGTTGACCGAGTTCATGTTCTTGATTTCGCAGCGGGTGCCGAGCGCGGTTTCGCCGTGACGGCGTACCGAGACGTTGACGTCGGCGCGCAAATTGCCCTTCTCCATGTCGCCGTCGCAGGTGCCGAGGTAGCGCAGGATCGAGCGCAGCTTGGTGACGTAGGCCTTGGCCTGCTCGGCGTCGCGGATGTCGGGCTTGGAGACGATCTCCATCAGCGCAACGCCGCAACGGTTGAGGTCGACATAGGACATCGTCGGCGACTGATCGTGCAGCAACTTGCCGGCGTCCTGTTCCAGGTGCAGCCGCTCGATCCCGATCGTGACGCTGCGGCCGCCGTCGAGCTCGAGCGACACCTCGCCCTCGCCCACGATCGGCGACTTGTACTGGCTGATCTGGTAGCCCTGCGGCGAGTCCGGATAGAAATAGTTCTTGCGGTCGAACACCGAGCGCAGGTTGATCTGCGCATTCAGCCCGAGACCGGTGCGCACCGCCTGGCGGACGCATTCCTCATTGATCACGGGCAACATGCCCGGCATCGCGGCATCGACCAGCGAGACATGTGAATTGGGCTCGCCGCCGAACGCGGTCGATGCGCCGGAGAACAGCTTCGCGTTCGAGGTGACCTGGGCATGGATCTCCATGCCGATCACGACCTCCCAATCGCCGGTGGCGCTCTTGATCAGTTTGTGCGGGGCGGCAGATGCGGTCATGGATCTCGGTTTCCGGATAAAGGATATCTGGGATGGATTGGGCTTCGCGCAACCGATCGCGCCAGTCAAGCCGCCTTACAGTCCCCTTGCAGCCCGCCGCCGTCGCCTGCGGCGGATCAGAGCCCGCGCCGGAACTGCTGGTAGGCCTTGCTCGAGCGCAGCGCGTCGGCGCCGCCCGCGATCAGTTGGTCGACCTGCTCCGGCGGCAGCGACAACCGCGTCGGGATGGCGTTCAGGATGCCGGCGCGGTCCGGTCCGAGCCGGTCGAAGCCGAGCCGCTCGACATAGATCGCGACGTCGCCGCATTTCCAGCCGGCGCCGACGCCGAGCCGGCTGCGCTCCGCCGCCGACAGCCCGCAGCGCCAGCGCTTCAGCTTGCCGGACCAGTCCTCGGCGAGCGCCGTGAAGGCGGCGTAGCTGGAGCGCACGCTGGCATCGATCGCGGTGTCGGCGGCCGCGGACACCAGTTCGACGCCGCTCGGCCCTTCGAGCGTCTGCACGAAGTCGCCGGAGATGCCGCGGCCGGCGTCGACCACCAGGAACAGGATGCGCTTCAGCTTGGCTGCCTGCCGCTCGTTCAGCGGCTCGTAGGGACGCTGCGCGGCGAGCAAGCCGATGCTCAGCCCCGACAGGCCGTAATTGTCGACAAGGCCGCCATCGAGCAGCTTGACGTAGCGCATCGAGCCGTCGCGGTAATGCGCCTGGGCCTCGGCGTAGGCGCGCAGCAACGGCTGTGCGTTCGGATCGTTGCGCACCCGCTCGAGCCAGGCCGGCAGCGGCGCGGCGCATCCACCGGGATAGGTTTGCAGCACGATCGGGGCGAATGCCAGCGGCACCGCGGCGGATGCCGCCACCGCTTCGGCGACACGATATGATCTGATGTCGCTGCACAAGGCATCGAACGACGTCTTGCCGAACACGAACGGCGTGCGGTTGTAGATATCAGACGCGTTGATCCAGACCCGCGGCCGGCGATCGTCGGCCAGTGCGTCGAACCGCGCGCCGTCGAACAAATTCTGATCGAGCCAGTCGGTGAACTGGCTGTCGTTGACGCCGCCGCCGAGCGCGCGCCCGATATTGCCGAGCGAGATCCGGGTCTTCAGTCCCTCCTCGGCGTTGCGCAGCAGGAAGCGCTGGCGGAAATCGTCGAGCGCCGCGCGGCGCTTCAATCCGAAATAGGCGGCGGTGACCGATCCGCCGGAGACGCCGGAGACGAAGTCGACGCGGTCGAGCAGCGTCTTGGTGCCCGCCGCACTCGAACGCGTGTGGTCAAGCTCCTCCAGCACGCCGAAGGAAAACGCCGCCGCGCGGGTGCCGCCGCCGGAGAACGACAGCGCGAGCAGCAGATCATCTTCGTAGGCCGGAATGTCGCGAGCGCTGCTGTTGTCGGCGAGCGCGGCGCCGAGCGGCACATTGCCGGGCAGATTGTAGACGGAGGCGCAGCCGGCAAGGCCGACCGCCACCACGGCCACCAGCATTGCTGACAGCCATCCCCCTATGCCCGACCCACGCACGAATACTCTCTTTTGCCGCTGGCCCCGCCCGGTTCCACTAGCCTATCACGGCCAATCTGGGCGGCGGCATGGCGGCCGAAACAGGGTTAATGCTCGCGGTGCCTCCGCACCGGCGTCCTTTAGCCGCGCTGCGCCAGCAGCGTGGCTACGATCCGCTCCCACTCGGCCTCGAGCGTGTCCTTTGCGACCGGCTGGCCGGCCTGGCGGTACCAGTAGCCGGCATTGCCGAGATCGCCCTCGACGCGATGCAGATGGGCATGCACCCAGGCCGAATTGGCGTCGGCCTCATCCTGCACGATGCGGTGCGCCTGGTCCCAATCGCCCTTCTTCGCCCACCATAACGCGGCGAGCGGCGGCGACAGCGCCGCATCGGGCGCGGTGTCAGCGAGACTGGCGCGGAAATCCGCCATCGCTCACCACCATCTGGGCGCCGTGAACCGGCCGGCCGCCTGCTCGATCACCTCGCCGAGCGAGAACAGCGTCTCCTCGTCGAACGGACGGCCGATCAGTTGCAGGCCGAGCGGCAGGCCTTGCGAGTCCTTGCCGGCGGGCACGGCGATGCCCGGCAGGCCCGCCATGTTCACGGTCACCGTGAAGATGTCGTTGAGATACATCTCGACCGGATCGGCGCCGCCCTTCTCGCCGATGCCGAACGCCGCCGACGGCGTCGCCGGCGTCAGGATCGCGTTGACACTCTTGGCGAAGCAGTCCTCGAAGTCCTTCTTGATCAGCGTCCGGACCTTTTGCGCGCGCAGATAATAGGCGTCGTAGTAGCCGGCCGACAGCACATAGGTGCCGATCAGCACGCGGCGGCGCACCTCGTCGCCAAAACCATCGGCGCGGGTGTTCTCGTACATCTCGATGATGTTCCTGCCCGGTTCGCGCAGCCCGTAGCGCACGCCGTCGTAGCGCGCGAGGTTCGACGAGGCCTCCGCCGGTGCCACGATGTAATAGGCAGGCAGTGCGTATTTGGTGTGCGGCAGCGACACCTCGACGAGCTCGGCGCCGGCGGCCTTCAGCCACTGCGCGCCCTCGCTCCAGAGCTTTTCGATCTCGGCCGGCATGCCGTCGAGCCGATATTCCCTGGGGATGCCGATCTTCATGCCCTTCACGGACTTGCCGATCGCGGCCTCGTAGTCCGGCACGGCGATGTCGACCGACGTGGTGTCCTTGGGATCGTGCCCCGCCATCGAGCGCATCAGGATCGCGGCATCGCGCGTCGAGCGCGCGATCGGGCCGGCCTGGTCGAGCGAGGATGCAAACGCGACGATGCCCCAGCGCGAGCAGCGGCCATAGGTCGGCTTGATGCCGACGGTTGCGGTGAACGCGGCGGGCTGGCGGATCGAGCCGCCGGTGTCGGTCGCGGTCGCGCCCATGCAGAGAGCAGCCGCCACCGCCGAAGCCGAGCCGCCGGACGAGCCGCCCGGCACCAGCGTGGTGTTGGAGCCCTCGCGCCGCCACGGGTTGGTGACCGGGCCGAAGCACGAGGTCTCGTTCGACGAGCCCATCGCGAATTCGTCATTGTTGAGTTTGCCGAGCAGCACTGCACCGTCGCGCCACAACTGCGAGGTCACCGTCGACTCGTAGGGCGGAATGAAATTGCCGAGGATATTCGAGCACGCAGTGGTCCTGATGTCGCGGGTCGCGAACAGGTCCTTGATGCCGAGCGGGATGCCGGCGAGCGGTCCGCCCTCGCCTTTTGCAATTTTCGCGTCGGCGGCCTTGGCCATCTCGCGGGCGCGGTCGGGCGTCTCGAGCACATAGGCATTGAGCACGCGCGCGGCTTCGATCGCGGCGAGATGTGCGTCGGTCAGCTCAACGGCGGTGAAAGACTTGCTCGCCAGGCCCTCGCGGGCCTCGGCGATCGTCAGCGATGTCAAATCAGTCATTTATTGATCGGGCTGCAGAAGAACGGAGACAGGGTCTTGTCGTTGGCGGGGTCGTCATGCCGGGCTTTGGCATTTTCCTTGGCGCGGGCGGCGTCAAGCGCCTCGAGATGGTCGAGCACGGCGTCCATCGCCGTGTTGGGATCGGCGACCTTCCCCTTGCGCTCCATGGCATCGAGGAAGTCCATATAGGCCTTGTAGGCCTTCTCATCGTCGCACAGCAGACACATTGAACTTTGTCGCTTTTGTTTGACGCGTTTTCTTCACGCGAACCGGTATCCACTTCGCTCGAAAACGCGATGCTTGCGTTACTCGACCACCTTCGGCACCAGGAAGAAGTCGTTCACGCTGTCGGGCGCGTTGCGGACAATGACGTCGGCGATCTCGCCGTCATTGACCACGTCGGCGCGCTTCTTCATCTCCATCGGCGTCACCGAGGTCATCGGCTCGACGCCGTCGATATTCACTTCCGACAGCTGCTCCACAAAGGCCAGCATCGCGTTCAGCTCGCCCTGGAGATGGGGAACTTCGGCGTCGCTGACCGCGATCCGCGCCAGATGCGCGATGCGGCGGACGGTCGTGGCGTCTACGGACATTATATAGGGCCTCGGGGCTGAAAGGTCAGCCTGCCGTATAGCAGAGGCCGGTTTTGCGCCGCAACCGCGCGAATTTGCCCGCCCAACGGGGCTTTGCGCCCATCCGGCGACCGGGCAAGACACCCTGCCACGCATTCCGGCTGCGAAACGCACGACGAAACCAGTTCGCGGCCACCGCGACGTCGTCCCGAAACATTCACGGCGCCTACTCCACCAAACAGAAAAGTTCGGAGCGCGTCATGTCAATGCTCAACGGCAGCCCCCGCCCGGAGGGCTGGGACCCCGCCCTCTGGTCGATCGGCACGGCGCTGGGGGTCGCGATCCTCTACGTGGCCTGCCTGGTCTGAACGAGGCCGCGCGTCAGGCCTGAGACAGAGCCGCCATCCGCGCCAGCGCGGCGCCGGCGAGCGCGCGGGTCAATTCGGCCGCCGGCATTTCCTTGCCCATCCGCACCGCCTGCCCGGCCCACAGATTGGTGAAATCGACCTTGCCCTGTTTTTCGGCAGCCGCCTTCAGCGGTCCGAGGGCGGTTGCTGCGTGCGGGAACGCCGGCGCGTCGGCGAGATCGGCCCGACCTCGCGCATCACGCGGTTGGCGACGCCGCGCGCCGGGCGTCCGGTCATCACATTGGTGATGACGGTCGATTCGTCGCTCGCTTGCGCCAGCGCGACACGGCCCTGCGGGGTTACCTTGGATTCCGGGCAGCGCAGATAGGCCGAGCCGATCTGAACGGCCGCGGCGCCGAGCGCGAATGCCGCCGCGATCCCGCGCCCGTCAGCGATACCGCCGGCCGCGACCACCGGCACCTTCACCGCATCGACCACCTGCGGCAACAGCGAGAACGTCCCGGGCTGCTCGGAAATATTCTCGGTCAGGAACATGGCGCGATGGCCGCCGGCGTCGGCGCCCTGCGCGATGACGACATCGGCGCCGTTCTCTTCCAGCCAGATCGCCTCCTTCACCGTGGTCGCCGACGACATCACGATCGCACCGGCCGCCTTCACCCGCTGCAACAGCTTCGGCTCCGGCAGGCCGAAATGGAAGCTGACCACCTCGGGCTTCAGCTCCTCGACCACAGCGCAAAACGCCGCGTCGAACGGCGCGCGGTTCGCCGCGTTGATCGGCGCATCCGGATCGAGGCCGAGCTCGTGATAGTAAGGCGCGAGCAGCTGCCGCCATGTCGCTTCATGCGCGCGATCGGTCTCGACCGGCGTGTGGCAGAAGAAGTTCATGTTGACGGGCGCCGAAATGCGCTGACGGATGATATTGACCTGCTCGCGTGTCTTCTCGGCCGATAGCATCGCGCATGGCAATGAGCCGAGTGCGCCACCCTCTGCGGCTGCGATGACAAGCTCCGCATCCATCACGCCCGCCATCGGCGCCAGTACGATCGGGAATTCGGTTTTGAAGAGATCAGTTAGACGTCGATCAGGCCACATTCTTCTTGCTCTTGAACTGGTTGTTGTTGGTTTTGAACCCTCTCCGCAAAAAGGAGAGGGTCGGTTCGATAAGAAAGCCAGCGAGCGGAACTATCACCGATCGCTACGGATTCAAGTCTCTTATGCGATGCGCGTTCCGATTCACGCCTTTTCAGGCAGGAGCCGGCGCCTGCGCAGGGTTGAGCACGGAGTTGCGACGTCCACGCAGAATCTGTTCGGCCTCCAACGTGATCCTGTCGACAATCTCGGCCGCCGGCGGAACGTCGTGGATCAGCCCAACCGCTTCGCCCGCGATGACGGCGGCGACGTCGAAATCGCCGCGCGCCTTGGCCTCCGCATAGTCGGCGGCAACCTTCTTCACATTCTGGAGCAATTCGACCTCACGTCCCGTCCAGCGCTGGACATGATCGTTGACGAGACAGCGCCCGTTGAACGGAGCCGGCCAGACATTGTTGCGTGACAGATCGAAGACGATGCCACGCACCGTCTCACCGCTCTTGGCGGCACAGACCCGCCGCTTCGCTTCGTCAGCGATCTCGGCTTCCTGGCTCGCGTAGAATCGTGTGCCGAGCAGCACACCGGAGGCGCCGAGCATCAGCATGGCGGCAAGACCGCGGCCGTCCGCGATGCCGCCGGCGGCAACCACCGGGACACGCCCCGCGGCGAGATCAACGATCGCCGGCACGACATCAAGAGTGGTTCGCGACGCGCCATGACCGCCGGCCTCGGTCCCCTGCGCGACGAGGACGTCGGCGCCGGCATCCAGTGCGTCCTGCGCCATCTCTTCGTCCTGCACCTGGCAAATGAGGCGCGCACCGGCTTGCTTGATCCGCGGTCCGAACGGCTTCGGATCACCGAACGACAGCATGATCGCGCGCGGTTGTGCTGCAAGCGCGACGTCCAACACCTCCGGCTGCTTCGCCATGCTCCAGGTGATGAAGCCGATGCCGAACGGGGTCGTCGATTTCCGGAGCTTCGCCGTCTCCTGCTCGAGCCAAGGCCGGTCGCCATAGCCCCCGCCGAGAATGCCAAGGCCGCCGGCGGCGCTGACCGCAGTCACGAGCCTCGCGCCCGCGACCACATCCATCGGTGCGAGCAAGATCGGTTGCCGGATTCCCAAAAGCGCAGTCAGCGGCGTGTCGATCGACATGGCGTCCCTCCGGGGTTTGTGGACAACCAGACTAGGTCGGGCTAACATTCTGTGAAAATGAATACTAGAGAACGCTACCATCTCTAAATCAGAACGGTGATCCCAGATGGAATTGACCGACCTGCTCACCTTTTCCACGGTCGCGCGGCTTGGCGGCATCACCCGGGCCGCCGACGAGCTGAACACGGTGCAGTCGAACGTCACTCAGCGCATCAAGGCGCTGGAGGCCGAGATCGGCACCGCGCTGTTCGAGCGCCACAGCCGCGGCATGTCGCTGACCGGCGCCGGCCGCCGCCTGTTGCCCTATGCGCAGCGCATGGCGGCGCTGTCGCGCGAAGCCGTGCTCGCCGCGCGCGACGATGGCGAGCCGAAGGGTCCGCTGTCGATCGGCTCGATGGAAACCACCGCCGCGGTGCGGCTGCCGACGCTACTCGCCGAGTTTCATCGCCGCTATCCGGCGGTGCGCCTGACCTTGCGCACCGCGCCGACCGCCGACCTCGTTGCCGCCGTGCTCGACGGCTCGCTCGACGGCGCCTTTGTTGCCGGCCCGATCGAGCATGCCGAACTGTCAGCAACATCAGCCTTCACCGAGGAACTGGTGTTGGTCACCGCGCAGCGCTGGAAATCGCTGGCCGCCTTGCGCGCCGGCACGCCGGAGTCGGGCCCGACCGCGCTGGTGTTCCGCACCGGCTGCACTTACCGGCAGCGTCTCGAACAGGTGTTTACCGAGTTCGGCTGGCCGTCGGCCGTCCGGTTCGAGTTCGGCACGCTCGACGGCATGGTCGGCTGCGTCGCCGCCGACATGGGCGTCACCCTGCTGCCGCGCGCCGTCGTCGAGCGCGACCATGTCCAGCGCGACATCAACATCCACAAGCTCAATCCGCAGCATGCGCATGTCGAGACGCTGTTCATCCAGCGCCGCACCGCGCATCAGTACAGCGCGTTGCAGGGGTTGGCCGCGTGCCTCGGTGGCGACGAGCGGGTGATCGCCGCCTGACCGGCTTTTTCGCATGGACGCCACGGCAGTGCCGGGCTTTGCCTCGGCGCGCGGGCGCGTGCTAAGCGCTAGCGCCATGCCCGCCCCCATCCTTCCCCTGATCGAAGCTGCGCCGCACTGGCCCGAGCGCGGCGCGCTTGTCGGCCTCGACCTCGGCACCAAGACCATCGGGGTTGCCGCCTCCGATCCGGACCGGCGGCTGGCGACCGGCGTCGAGACCATCCAGCGCAAGCAGTTCAAGGTCGACGCGGCACGGCTGCTCGCGATCGCCGCCGAACGCAACGCCGTCGGTTTCGTGCTCGGGCTGCCGATCAACATGGACGGCAGCGAAGGCCCGCGCGCGCAATCGACCCGGGCGTTTGCCCGCAACCTCGCCGGCCTCACCGCGCTTGCGATCGGGCTGTGGGACGAGCGGCTCTCGACCGCGGCGGTCGAGCGCGAGCTGATCGGGATGGACGTCAGCCGCGCCCGGCGCGCCGAGGTGATCGACGAGCACGCCGCGATCTTCATCCTGCAGGGTGCGCTGGACCGGCTCGCGAAGCTGCGCGGGGAGCGCTGATCATGGCCGTGGTGATCGCGGCGCTGCTGCCGGTGTTCCTCTTGATCGTGCTCGGCTTCGTCCTCAAGCGCACGCTGATGCCGCTCGATACGCAATGGCACGGGCTGGAGCGGCTGACCTATTACGTGCTGTTCCCGGTGCTCCTGGTGCAGACCCTGGTGAAGGCCGACCTGACCACGGTGCCGGTCGCGGGCGTCGGCGGCGCGCTGCTGCTCGCGGCGCTGGTGATGTCGCTGTTCTGCCTCGCGCTGCGCGGCCCGCTGGCGCGCGCTGGCGTCGACGGCCCCGCCTTCACCTCGATCTTCCAGGGCGCGACCCGTTGGCAGACCTATGTCGCGCTTTCGGTGTCGCGCAATCTCTATGGCAGCACAGGCCTTGCCCTGGCTTCGGTCGCGATGGTCGCGATCATCCCGCTGGTCAATGTGTTCAGCGTCGCCGTGCTGGCGAAATATGCCTCGTCCGAGAAGCGTTCGACCGGCGCCATCGTGATGACTGTCGTGCAGAACCCGCTGATCTGGGCCTGCGTCATCGGGCTCGTCATCAATGTCGCGCACATCCCGCTGCCACAGATCTGGTATGACGTCGCCGACGCGCTCGGCGGCTCGTCGCTGGCGATCGGCCTGCTCGTCACCGGGGCCGGGCTGCATCTGGAAGGCATCTTCCGGCCCAGCCTCGCTGCCAGCGCGGCATTGGTCCTGAAACTCGTGCTGATGCCGGCGCTGACCGTCGCGCTCGCGGTGTGGTTCGGCGTCACCGGGTCCAACCTCGCCATCGTCGCGGCCTGCGCCGCGGTGCCGACCTCGCCGTCAGCCTATGTGCTGGCGCGCCAGATGGGCGGCGACGCGCCGCTGCTCGCCCAGATCATCACGCTGCAGACAATTCTGGCCGCGATCACGATGCCGATCGTGATTGCCGCGGTGGGGCTTTAGAAGGCGTACCCGATCGGCCTTGAATATCGCCGCGCAATCGGCCGCTACCAGACTTCGCGATAGTTCGCGAATTTGCGCAAGGTCTTGTCATAGCGGGCCGGTACGATCCAGGGCAACAGGAGCCTGAAGATCGCGTTCGGAAGCGGGGAGCGAAGCCGCACATAGAGGTCGAGCGGATCGAGGTCATGCCGCATCCGGAATTTCGGTTCGTAGGTGAGACCCGTGCTTCGGAGCCACCTGTAACCGTTGGCGATCGCCCAATTCATCATGTCGCGAATGGTGTAGTAATAAAGATGAAGGTCGAGTGCGACAGCATAGTCGAGTCCGACATACTCCCAGAACAGACTGTCGCCTTCGACCATGCAAAGGCTGAAGGCGATCACCTTCCCGCCACGGCGCCAGATGAAGAAGCGGACCTTGTCCTTCATGTCACTGCCGAGCCGGCGGAGATAGTCGGCTGTCAGTTTCTCGAAACGGAATTTCGAGCGATCGAAGACCTGCAGGTAGAGCGGATAGATCTCGTCGACGGCATCCCTTGCGTCGTCGGTGACGGTAAGAGCTATGGTTTCACCGTCGGTTGCCTTGAATTTCTTGCGGAGCTGCCAGCGTGCCGATCGCGGCAGCGCATTTTGCATGTAGGCATCGAAGTCGTCGTGCTCGATATTGAGGGCCGTCATCGGCATGCTCGGCGCACGGGCGAAGCCGCGCCGGACAAAGCAATCCAGCACCGGCCGGTAGCGCGCAGGAAATTCCTTCAGGACGATGAGTTGCGTCCCGCACGATCGGGCGAGCGTGACGATTTCGCCGCAAAGAATCTCGGCGATCTTGCCGGACGGCACCGTGCTTGATCCGGCAAGATGCCCTTCACCGGCGAAGCATCCGACCATCAGGGTTCGCATCTTGAGAAACCCGGGAACGAAGCCTCGGATGCGCGCCAGCAGCGGCTGCCATTGCGCTCCAAGTCCTTCGAGAACGTCCTGGTCGAGAAGAAAAAACGGCTGGACGGCATGGAGACAGCCTGCCCGGTCGATGATCGCGAAGTACCGGTACTCGACACGCTCACGGAGCGTATCCTCCAGTATCTCGTAGTAGCGGTGATCCTTGCGCAGGTCGGCGAAACTGGCCTCCCAAGCGGGACAACCGGCGATTTCGTCGCGCGTCACGATCTTTACGCGAAACGGCGCTGTAGCAGCCGCCCCGTCCGCTACGCTTGTTGTATCAGCCAGACTGACTGCGTCTGACGCCAACGCAATGCTCCGGGTGATGAAAAGTCTTTCAATACAGTATCAATGTACCTGATTTGGCCGCGGCCTCCTGTGCCATTCGCGCAACAAGTCATTACTTTCGAAGTTGCGTCTCTTTCGAGGCCCCGTCGGCGCCGCGCGGCGCGCGCCCTCCCGCAATAGACCGGCCCGCCGGTCCCAGCGACGTAGCACCACAACTCGCCCTTGCGCTTCAGCAAGAGCGAAGGCCCGCAACAATTGCGCGCGGCTCGTAGGCTTATGTTGATCGCCGCTATTTCCCGGTCGAACCGGCGAACGCCGTATCGAGCACATCCCCGATCGGCTGCCAGCTACGGCCATCGAACTGAAGCAACCGCAATTGCTCGACCGGTCGGAACTGAGCGGTGTTGATCTTGATGCCGGGGAGCAAGGCGGACGCCTGATAATCCCTGAGCGCCGCAGCCTGCTTCATGACGTTCTCGCGCGACAGGTCGTTGCCGCATTGCCTGAGCACCTCGACCATCGTTTCGGCGGCGGCATAGCCGTAGACTGCGGCCGCGTCATCCTTGCCGCCGGCTTTGGTGTACTTGTCCAGGAAGCTGTACCAGGCGCCCTGCTCCGCTCTCCAGGCCGGATCGCTCGCATCCTTCAGGAACGCGGCGGTGATGACGCCGGTCGCATTCTCCGTGCCGGCCCGCTTGAGCACCGTCTCGATCGATGACGCCATCTGGTTCACGACGAACACCGGCCGCCAGCCGTGGTCGGCCGCCGCGCGGATCACCTTGGCGGCATTTTCCGGTACTCCGGCAAACACGAAGACCTCGGCGCCAGATTGCTTCAGGATCGAGACGTGGCCGTCCAGGTGCTGATCGTCGACATCGTAGGCGATGTCGACCCTGATGTTGTGGGCGACGTCGCCCAGCCCTTGCACCAGTCCCTTGAACAATTCGCGCCCGAACTGGTCATTCTCCCAAAGCGCCACGATTTTCTTGCCGGGATAGAAAGCCTGGATGTAGTTCGCGTAGATGCGTCCCTCCTCGCGATACGAAGGCTGCCAGCCCATGGTCCACGGATAGGAGGCCGGCTCACTGAGCTCGTGATCGCCGGAAGCAACGAAAAGCTGGGGGATCTTGCGTTCGTTGAGATACTTCCGCACCGCGAGATTCCCCGGCGTGCCGAACGAACCGAACATCAAGAGCACATTGTCGGTCTCGACCAGAATTCGCGTGAGATCCATGGCGTTGGAGGGATCCGACAGATCGTCATAGGACATGAAGCGGATCTTGCGGCCATTGATGCCGCCGCGTTCGTTGATCATCTCGAAATAGGCGGCTTCCGCCTTGCCGATCTGGCCGAAAATCTCCAGCGCGCCGCTATACGGCATGACATTGCCGATCCGGATTTCGGTGTCGGTAACGCCCTGGTCGCGCACGTGCTGCGTGATGGCGCCGAGAGAGGCCAGCGCGACGACGCCGGCCAGGATTGCTCGGATCAAGATAGCCATGAGAAGAGCTCGCACGACGGCAGCCGCCGCTGCCTGGTTTCAGTCCGGCCCGCGCTCATTCATTGATCCAGATCATAGCACTCGGACGGGATGCTGGCATCCCCTTCGTCACCCCTTCGTCAACCTTCCGATGGGCGGCGATGCGCCACTGCTTGTTCCGGATCATCGCGCTGCAGACGGCTCCGGCGGCCATCACGTTGCCGATCGTGTCGTCGCGATGGGGCGTTAAGCGTAAGGGCCTATCATGAAGCAGCTGACTATGTTCAAGGCCGAGTGAACGATCACAGTCAGCCAGGTCGAATTACTGCGCCAACGAAAGTAGCCCAGAGCGAGGCCGAAAATGAATAGACAAAAACGATAGGACCAATCGTACTGCGTGTGGTTGAGAGCCCAAACCAGTGATGTCAAGACGATGGCACCGACTGTTCCGAGGAAGGACTGCGACCATCCTCGAAACAAAAAGCCGCGGAAGACAAACTCCTCCATGATCGGCGCGGCCAAGCAGCAGCCGATCAGGAGGGTGAGCAAGCCAACCCGCCCGTGCACGTTCAGATTGGGAGCGGCCCAACTCGTGTCTGCTCCTACGAAAGCTAGAAAACAGCTCTCCACAATCAGCAGAACTGCCGCGATGGCCAATGCGAGAAAAAGCTCTCTTGAACTGGGCCAATTGAGCGCAAGGTACTCGGAAAAGCCCCGATCGAGCTTGCGGACGGCGACCCAAAGCACCGCAACAGCGGCTGGACTTCCGAGCACCAGACCTGCACCTGCCAGCGTCCCTCGAGCCCGACCTGAGCAATCGGGATTGTCCCATACTGCGCGTGCATAAGGACAAGAACACCAAGCCCTCCCGTCAGAAGAAACGCGCCGTAGGCGAGAAGGCCAACAAGCGTCGTCTCCAGGAAATCCCATACCCGCGGCGATTTCGCCGAAGCCGGGACCGGCGCGTTGGCATTCTCGAAGTTCGACATATGGGATTCTTCTGCAACAACGTTGCAGCGAAGGTGGGCCTAGCTTCAACCTAGCATAGGGAACTCTCAGCCAGCCAGCCACCAGGTCTGGATCGTCGCCGCAAAATTGTTCAGCCCGTGCAGCAGGATGGTCAGCCAGGTCGAGCCGGTGCGGAAGCGCAAATAGCCGAACAGGAGGCCGATCGTCAGCACCTGGCAGAGGAAGAACCAGTCGTACTGCAGGTGCATCACCGTCCAGACGATCGACGACAGCAGGATCGCGCCATAGGGTCCGAGCGCGGATTCCGACCAGCCGCGGTAGAGCCAGCCGCGTGCGAACAGTTCCTCCCAGAGCGGCGCGGCCACGGCGAAGGCGATCACCAGGAGCCACAGTGCACTGTGCTCCTGCGCCGATTTCAGCACGTCGCCCATGAAGCCCGGCGATACCTCGCGGCCGGCGGCGCGGGACACCATGTCCCAGGCTCCGACCAGCACGACGAGCGCGACGATGCCGATGATCACGTTCTTCCACGACGTCCCGCGCAGCCCGAGGTAATCGGCGAACGGGATCCGGGTCCGGCGGATCGCGAACCACAGCACCAGCAGCACCATCGGCAGGCCGGCGAGGACCGAGAGCGAGATCGTCAGGCCGTCGGCGACCACATGAGTGATGCCGGCCGTCGACACCTCGCCGCCCTGCGCGACGATGCGCCAGACGATGACCGTGACCTGGCCGACGAACATCGCGGCGAAGATCAACAGGCCCCACAGCGCGGTGCCCCAGAATTTCCAGACCCGCGGGGGGAGCGGCGGCGGTTCGATCGCGGCAGTCGCGGCTTGCGGCGTGAGAGAATCCATCAGCGAACCTCGGCTCTATCAATTCGTCATGGCCGGGCTTGTCCCGGCCATCCACGTCTTTCCTTGCCCTGTCGAAGCAAAGACGTGGATGCCCGGCACAAGGCCGGGCATGACGGTGGTCAATGTGGTCATGGCAGCGCCCGCGCCAGCAGCGCGCGCTGATTGGCATCGGATAAGTCCACCGCGCCGTACATGCCGGCGTGGCGTTCGGCAAGCCGTGTCACCGCGAACAGTTCGGCGTTTTTCGGCGAGACCTGGTTGAGCGCCGCGGTTGCCGCCAGGAGCGCCAGCTGTTCGACCGCAAGCCGCGCGACGCGCTCGCTGTCCGGCCGCCGGAACGACTGCCCGATCGAGGCAACAGCCTCGGCGGCGCCGGGCAGGCCCCTGGTCTCCTCGGCGAGCGCGCGCAGCACCGCGAGCGCGGCATCGGCCTCGCGGCCGAGCGCGCGCAGCACGTCGAGGCACATCACGTTGCCGGACCCCTCCCAGATCGCGTTGACCGGCGCCTCCCGGTAATGGCGCGCCAAAATGCCTTCCTCGACATAGCCATTGCCGCCGAGGCACTCCATCGCCTCATAGAGGAAGCCGGGCGCGCTCTTGCAGGTCCAGTATTTGATCGCCGGCGTCAGCAGCCGCATATAGGCGGCCTCGCCCGCATCGGCCGGCGCGCGATCGAAGGCACGGCAGAGCCTCATCACCAGCGCGATCGACGCCTCGACATGCAGCGCCATGTCCGACAGCACTGCCTGCATCAGCGGCTGGTCGGCGAGATGCTTCTGGAACACGCTGCGGTGCCGCGCGTGATGGAGCGCATGCGCCAGCCCCGAGCGCATCAGCCCGGCGGATGCGATCGCGCAATCCTGCCGCGTCAGCTGCACCATCTGGATGATGGTGCGGATGCCCTTGCCCTCCTCGCCGATCAGCTCGGCATAAGCGCCGCGGAATTCGACCTCCGACGAGGCATTGGAGCGGTTGCCGAGCTTGTCCTTCAGGCGCTGGAAGTGGATCGCGTTGACCGTGCCGTCGGACGCAAAGCGCGGCATGAAGAAGCAGCTCAGCCCATTCATGGTCTGCGCCAGCACCAGGAAGGCGTCGCACATCGGCGCCGACATGAACCATTTGTGCCCGGTGATGCGCCAGGCCCCGCCGTCGTGCTCGGCGCGCGTCATGTTGGCGCGCACATCCGTGCCGCCCTGCTTTTCCGTCATGCCCATGCCGAGGGTCATGCCGCGCTTGGTCCACCACGGCGCAAAGGTGGGATCGTAGGCGCGCGTTCCGATCACCGGCATCGTCTTCGCCAGAATGTCCAGCTGCGAGGCCAGCGCCGCGACCGAGGCGCGCGTCATCGTGATCGGGCAGAGATGGCCGGTCTCGACCTGGGAAGCGATGTAGAACTTTGCCGCACGCACCACCTCGGCCGCTCCGCCGGCCGGCTTGCCGTCGGCGCTCCAGGTCGAGTTGTGCACGCCGGCATGCGCGGAGTGCGCCATCAGCTCGTGATAGGCCGGGTGAAACTCGACCTCGTCGCGGCGATTGCCCCTGGCATCGAACAGCCGCAGCTTCGGCGTGTTCTCGTTGGCGATGCGGCCGCGCTCCGCCATGGCAGCGGATCCCCAATGCTTGCCGAAATCGGACAGCTCAGCCGTTGCCCCCGCCCCGCCATTGGCAGCGACCGCCGCGGCGAGCGGCGCATCCACCGTGAACAGGTCGACATTTTCGAACGGCGGCGATTGGTTGAAGACGTCGTGGGTGGCAAACGGAGCCTGCGTCATGGTCTCCTCGGCAACTGGTCTGCACGCATGCGGCCTGGACAACCGGCCTCTTCCGGCCGGGATCACGGGCCAGCCGCGGCGCAATGGAATCGGAGGATCATAAGCCCGTGAGCCGGTGCCGGGCAGCGAAAAATGCGCATTCGGCCGCGTGCTGGTGAATCGGGGGTTATCGGGGTCCGCGCAGCCGATGTCCGCTCCGATCGCGGGGCGATATCGCAGCAGGGCCCATCGCCCCTTGGGCTGTCCGCTATCATCAGCCGCCGCCGTACGGCCGGAACCGGCGATCCGGGCTGCCGTTCACCCGTTCCTCCGTGCGTCCGCCGCTCCTGCTGCAGGTTTTCCGCTCGGTTTCTGCAGCAACCAAATGCACTCTGCGTTGTTGCAGTCCTAGCCATGCGCAGGGAAAAACAGGCAACCAATCACCAAGACGCGCTCTTTTAGGCCCTCCCAACCGAGAGAGAACTGATGATTGATAGATCTGAAACGCGCGGTACTGTGCGGAAACATCCCGGAATACTGAGAATATCCGCCATCGGCGTCGCCGGATTGCTCTCTGTCCTGATGCTCACCGCGGTGACGCCGCCGATCGTTGCGGATCAATCCGATCGTGCCGTGGTCAACGCCCCCGTTACGCTTTTGACCGCGCCGATCAGCGGCGAAGTCGGCCTGTTGACGGTGCTTCCGGGCCGGGACGTCCGCGATGGCGAAACGCTGGCGCGGATCAGCAATCCAAGGATCGATCGCGGGACGCTGATCGCGTTGCAGGAAAAGGCGTCCGACGCACGGCAGAAGCTCGATGCGACGCGCGCAAAGCACGAATCGGACTTCAACTATGTTTCGTCCCTCGATGGCGAGATTGCTGACCAGACCAGCCAGCTCAAGGGTCAGTTACAGTCGCGGATCGAGGAGCTTCGCGCCCGTGTTGCTCAATCCAACGCCGCGAGCGGTGAAAAGAAGGCCCTGGTCGACCGCCAGACCAATATGGTGACACGCAATGCCGCGAGTAACGACATGCTCCGGCCGACAACTCAGCAATATGCCGCGACCATACATGGTGCGGACGCAGAGGCCGCCAAGCTGAATCAGAAGATGGCACAGCTCAACGCCCTGAGCAGGGGTATCTATGTCGGCGAGGAACTGGTTGCTCTCAACAATCTGGCCCAGAAGCGCAGGGACATCGATCTCGACGCCACGCGGATGAAAATCGAGCAAAAGCAGCAAGCCGCAGTGCTTGCCGATCTCGAGCACCTGATCGACGCCGAAACGCGCAGGCTGGCGACGCTGGCGGATGCCGATGTCGTCGCGCGCGGCCAGGGCAAGGTCTCGAGCGTCGGCGCCGCGATGGGGCGGCATGTCAGCGCCGGTGATACTATCAGCTCCGTCATCGACTGCGACAAGCGCTTTGTCGTCGCCATCTTTTCCTACCGGCAGGGCCAGAGCATGATGCCCGGCACCCGCGTTCGCATCGACGGGAGTTCGTTGCGGTCCGGCGTCGTCACTGCGGTCGTACCGAAGACCAGCGACAAAGCCGATGAGCGCTTTGCCGTTCCGTTCCCGCAAACCGAGCGGCGCGAACTCTACGCCATCATCACGCCGGACCAGGCAGGCGACGGCGGACCGGTGCAGCAAACGGGGACCGCCGACGCGTCCGCCTGTCCGGTCGGCCAATGGGTGACGGTGACGCGCGAGAATGGTGTGGTCCCCTCGATGTCGGTCACTTGGCACCGGCTCGGCCACTACGTTGCGTCGTGGATCGGCGGCGACGCAGGCACCGCCGATACCGCGCAGAAGACGCCGCCGGATGCGGATGCCCGGCGCGCCGGTATCGCTCGTCTGCATGACGCTTTCCATGCCTCGGAGCCGCCGCAGCCGAAGGCCGACGACAACGAACCACCACCCGGAACTCGTGCCCTCGTATCGCAATGAAATCGGCCATCGCGATGATGCTGTGCGCGGCGATCGTGGGCGCGCCGGCGGCAGGCCACACGGCGCAAACCGCAAGCACGTTCTGCGCCGGGCTGAAAAAGGCGGTCGCGCCGCACAGCAGCGCGGCCGACGCGGTCTTCGTCCGCAGCTATGAGCCCGGCGAGGATGAAGCGGCCCTTCCCGCGGGTCTCGCCACGACGGCGTTCGTCTACGACAATGCGCTCGCCGTCATTGCGCTTGTTGCCTGCGGCAACGTGTCGGATGCAAGGCCAATCAGCAACGCGCTCAGCCGCGCCGCAGGCAACGACCGGAGCTTCGATGACGGCCGTGTGCGCAATGCCTATCGTGCCGGCGCGGTGAACCAGCCTATTCCCGATCTACCGGGCTGGTGGGACGGACATGCCAGGGTCTGGGCGGAGGATCCGGCGCAGGACGGCACCTCGACCGGAAACGTCGCCTGGGCTGCCTTGGCACTGCTGACGCTGCATCAGGCAACCCACGATCCTCGATATCTCGCCGACGCGGAGCGCCTGGTCGATTGGATGATCGGCGCAACCGCTTCCGAAAATGGCTTTTACGGCGGCTTTCACGGCTACGATCCGAAGCAGGTCAGGCTCACCTGGATGTCGACCGAGCACAACGCCGACGTTCACGCCGCCGCTCGCTGGCTGTTCCGCCTGACTGGCGAACGGAAATACGACAGCGCGGCAGGACAGGCGCGGCGGCTGCTCGATCGCGCCTTTCGCGGCGATCACTTCCTGCTTGGGACGAAGCCTGACGGCAGCCTCGCGGACGAGGGCCTGCTCGCGCTCGACGCGCAGCTTTGGCCGTGGATGGCGATGCCTGAATCGCCCGCAGCATGGAAGAGCGCGCTCGGCTTCGCAAAAGCGCGGCTCGGGGTCGACGGCGGTTTCGATTTCAACGGCGATCGCGACGGCCTCTGGGTGGAGGGCACCGCGCAGGCGGCCTTGGCCTACCGGATCAGCGGCGACCTACACGAGAGCGATCGACTGCTGGCAGACCTGAAGGCGGACCAGACGTCGTCCGGCCTGCTCAATGCGTCACGGCCGGCGCGGCTGACGACGGGATTATCGATCGATCCGACCAGCGGCGGCGATCCCGACTTTTTCTACTACCGCCGCCCGCATCTCGGCGCGACGGCGTGGGCCGCGCTGGCCGAAACCGGCTGGAATCCGTTCACCGGCAAAAGGATACGCTAATGTTCCCATCCGCCGCGGATATCGTGTCAGTCCTGACCATCGACGTCGGCATTTTGCTCGGGCTTCTGGTCATGGCTCGGCTGTTGGAGCCGTCGCATGCCAGCCACCGTACGCTGTTCGGGACGACCACGGCGGCCCTTCTCGTCATGTATGCGCTGTGGCGATGGAGCGATACGCTGCCGCCGTTCGAGTTATCGGCGCAAAGTCTTTGGCCGCGGCTCTTCATTGCGTTCGAGTTGCTCGCGATCCTCTACACGCTGATCTCGATCGTCATCCTGTTCCGCAGCACCGACCGCACCGCGCAGGCCGACGCCGCCCAGCAGCTTTTGGCCGCGGACAATCGCGATCCCGCCGTCGACGTCTTCATCTGCACCTATGACGAGCCGTTCGAAATCCTCCAGCGCTCGATCCTGGGCGCGCTGGCGCTCGACTATGCCAATGTGACGGTGTGGGTTCTCGATGACACGCGACGCGACTGGCTGCGGGACTATTGCGAGCGGGTCGGCGCACGCCATCTGACACGGCCTGACAACAGGGGTGCCAAGGCCGGCAACCTCAACAACGGGTTGGCCGCGGCTGGCCGTGCGACCGCCGCGCCGGTCATTCTGGTGCTCGATGCGGATTTCGCGCCGCGGCGTGACTTCTTGAAACGCACGGTCGGCCTGCTGCTGTCCGATCCGGAGGTTGCGATCGTGCAGACCCCGCAGTTTTACTACAACGCCGATCCGATCCAGCATAATCTCCTGGCTGAGAAGAGCTGGGTCGACGATCAACGCTTCTTCTTCGACGTCTTTCAACCCGCCAAGGATGCGTGGGGCTGCGCGTTCTGCGTCGGCACCTCCTTCGTTGTTCGCCGCGACCGGCTCGACGAGATCGGCGGCTTTCCCGAACAGGCGATCTCGGAGGATATCAACCTCACTTACACCATGCTGGCGCGCGGCTATCGCACGGTCTGGCTGAACGAGCCGCTCAGTTTCGGACTTTCGGCCGAAGGCATCCCGGAATATGTCACTCAGCGCGCTCGCTGGTGCCTTGGCACCATACAGGTTGCCCTGCTGCGCAACGGACCGCTGTTCGGCCGCGGCTTCAGCTTCACCGAGCGCTGGCACTATGTGCACGGCGTGCTGAACTGGCTCTCCAAACCCTTCATGGTGCTGCTATTGATCGCACCGACGATCTATTGGTTCGGCGGGCTGCCCGCGTTCGAAGCCGATTATCATTCCTTCCTGCGCTATGGCATGCCGGCGCTGCTCGGACAGATTATCTACATGAGCTGGATATCGCGCGCGCGGACGCTGCCCTTGTTCATGGAGGCCACCCACGCCGTCACCTGCTTTGCGGTGACCGCAACGCTGCTCAGCGCCATCGTCAAGCCGTTCGGACGTCCCTTCAAGATCACCGACAAGGGAGGTGATCGATCGGCGCCGCGCATCCACTGGAAACTCGCCGCCATTTTCGGATTGATCGCGGCAAGCTCCGCCGCAAGCATCGTGTGGGCGTACGTCTCCCCGTACGGCGCCAGCGAGATTTCCTCGCTCGATTTCTTCAACATGCTGTGGGCGGCGATCGCGATGCTGATCGCCTTCATCGCGTTCCTGGTCTGCTTCGAGCTGCCTCGCTCCGGTCACATGTTCGAGACGGACGAACTGGTCTGGCTCTTCGGCGAAGGAAAAATCCTGTCGTGCCGCCTGCTCGCGATATCACCGGACTCGGTGCGGCTCTCGGGTCGGTCGGGCGAGGCGCTTGAGCTTGCCGGCTGGCGCTACAGAATTCACCTGGAGGAGCTGGGGTGGACCGACATTTCCATGGTCTCGCGATCCCGCCAAACCGTGCTGGCGCGGCTTGAGCCGAGCGCCGAACAGTATCAGCGTCTGGTGGTGTGGCTGTTCAGCGCGTCGCACGGCAACATCGCCGCCGTCGCCAGTCTTCGCGGTGTGCTGGGCGGATTGCTGCGCCGCGGGTTTATCGGCGCGTAGGACCAGCCTGCGCCCAAGCTCATCGCGTTCAGATGCTGCCATGCTTGGGCGCATGGCGGCCGAGCCAGCGGTCGACCCGGTCATTGACGCGGGTCCGGTTCGCCTCCTTCCTGGAAGCCTGGACAGGAAAAATGTCGCCGCTGCTCAATTGCCGGTTATCGGGATAGGCCGCCAACTGCAGGTTGGACTCATGCGCGGCGCCGTCCACCGGCGAGATGTAGGCAAACCGGATCTCGATCTTGTGCTTGATGTCGGCGCCCTGCCATTTCGGATGATGGCGTGCCAGCAGCTCGGTAAGCTCGCACGGCAACAGATCGGAGGTCGAGCTCCGCGACCCCTCGGTCTTCTCCATGTAGCATTGTTCCTTGACGCTGCTGACGCGCGCGTCGATCGGCCGGAAGTTCAGCCGCTTGTCGAGCTCGCTATAGACATAGAAGCTCGCGACGGCGACAGCGATCATAGCGTAGAGGCCAAGGCGCATGGTTGTGCTTCCGTCCTGTCGAACCGCGTCGGTCAGATCGAACGCGTCTTGTCCGCCTTGGTCTTGGAGGCGAGGACAGGAAACACGTCCCCGGCGCGCAGCGGCTTGCCATTGGGGAAATAGAACATCTGCAGGCTCGACTGGTGGGTGGCCCCGTCGACCGGCGAGACATAGACGACCTTCACCTCGATCTTGTGCTTCACGTCATAGCCCTGCCACTTGGGATGCTCCTTGCGCAGCAGCTCGGCAATCTCGAAGCGGGTCAGATCGGAGGTCGATGTCGTCTTGGTGATGACCCCGCGCTCGACCTTTTCCAGATAGCATTGCTCGCTGACGCCGCTGATGCGGGCATCGACGCGCTGATAATTCGCGCTCTTGTCGTGTCGATCATAGATCAAGACGCCGACGACAACAATTGCAATGGCTGCGAAACGCATGCTGCATGCTCCCGTGTTGCCGGCACTTCATACGGCCACAATTAAGGAGTGTTGAAAGGTCGCTCAGCTACTTTTGCAATGGCAAGCGTCGTCTTGCGAAAATACTTCGGATTTGAGGAAAATCCTGCCCTAGAGTTTCGGCTCTGATTGAAACAGAATCGAAGCTCCAGTCTCTTGTTCTGAGGCGTTTTCTTCACGCGAACCGGCGTCCACTTCTCGAAAACGCGCTACCGCGCCCGGACGATCGGGAAGTCGTAGGCCGGCCGGCCTGCCCCCGGCAGCGAAAAGTGCCACCATTCCTTGGCATAGTTCGCGAACCCCTGCCGGGCCATCGCCGCGACCAGCATGGCGCGCCAGCGCCTCTGCGCAGGCGTGATCGAGCCCGTCGCGGTGTGGGCCTTCAGGTCGGAACAATCGTAACCGGTGCCCATGTCGACGCTGCCCTCCGGAGCGCGCGTGGCGGCCGGCGCGGTGCAGTCGGCATAGTCCCTGGCCGGATCGAACTTGCGCGAATTGTCGGCGCCAAGATCGACCAGCGTGAGATCGACCGCGGCCCCGGTCGAATGGCCCGAATGGGTGGCGATGTAGCCGAGGCGGAACAGGTCCGTCTTCGAAAAGGCCGGGTTGTAGCGCCGCTCGGCGGCGGTCTCGGTGCCGTTCTTCGACCACGCCACCATGTCGGCGACAGCGCGGGCCGGCCGGTAGCAATCGAACATCTTCAGCGACAGTCTTTGCCGGGCCAGTTCCTGTTGCACGGCCTTGAGCCTGAGCCCGACCTCCCGCTTCACCACGCATTCCGCCGCGCCATAGCCCGCGATCGGCCGCCCCATGAAATTGTTCGCGCCGGCGTAGCGGATGTCCTGGATGATGGTCGGATCGATGTCGCGAAGGAACGCGAAGTCGCCGGGCAAGTTCTGAGCGAAGGCAGGCGAGATCGCCCCCGGGATCCATGCGATGGCCATCCATGCGATCACGACAATTTTCACGAGGTCTCGCTCCGGCGTCACGGCCGGGTATAGCCCGTCAGGAGGACGGCGTCGCTGCCGCTCCGCCTGTGCCCCGCCATCCACGTCTTGTTCCGGAAACCCCCGCAAAAGCAAGGCGCGGATGTCCCGCGGCGAGCCCCGGCAGGACCGCCGGGAAGGCGGCGATATCTTACTCGGGGAAAACTCCCGCGAGCCCTCTTCGCGCTTGCCCCACCGGCCATCCGCGCCTATAGCTCTCGCTTTAATGACCCCATCATTGAAATCGACTTTTGTCCTCGGTCACCGGCATCTGCTGGGCATCGAGGGCCTTTCCGCTGACGACATCACGGGCCTGCTCGACCTCTCCGAGGAGTATGTCGAGCTCAACCGCCAGGTCGACAAGAAGCGCGCCAGCCTGCGCGGCCGTACCCAGGTCAATCTGTTCTTCGAGGCCTCGACCCGGACCCAGTCCTCGTTCGAGATCGCCGGAAAACGCCTGGGCGCCGACGTCATGAACATGTCGGTGTCATCGATGTCGACCCGCAAGGGCGAGACCTTGATGGACACCGCGGTGACACTGAACGCGATGCACCCGGACATTCTCGTGGTACGCCACCACGCCTCCGGCGCGGTCGAGCTTCTTGCGCGCAAGGTTGACGGTTCCGTGATCAACGCCGGCGACGGCAGCCACGAGCACCCGACCCAGGCGCTGCTCGACGCCCTGACGATCCGCCGCAACAAGGGCCGGCTCGAGGGGCTGACGATCGCGATCTGCGGCGACGTGCTGCATTCGCGCGTGGCGCGCTCCAACATCTTCCTGCTCAACACCATGGGCGCGCGCGTCCGCGTGGTGGCCCCCTCCACGCTGCTGCCGCCCGGCATCGAGCGGATGGGCGTCGAGGTCGCGCGCGACATGCGCGAGGGGCTGAACGGCGCCGACATCGTGATGATGCTGCGGCTGCAGCGTGAGCGCATGAACGGCTCCTTCGTGCCGTCGTCGGGCGAGTATTTCCACTATTTCGGCCTCGACCAGAAGAAGCTCGGCTATGCCAAGCCGGATGCGCTGGTGATGCATCCCGGTCCGATGAACCGCGGTGTCGAGATCGACACCTTCGTCGCCGACGGCGCGCAGTCGCTGATCCGTGAACAAGTTGAAATGGGTGTGGCAGTGCGCATGGCGGTGCTGGAAGCGCTCGCCCGCAACCTGCCGAACGCGTGAGACCGATGCTGACCGACCGCCGCCCCATCCTGCTCGCCAACGCCCGCGTCATCGATCCGTCGCGCGATTTCGACGGTCCGGGCGATGTCCTGATTGCCGACGGCGTGATCCGTGACGCCAAGCGCGGCATCGGCGCCGCCGGCGTCCCCGAAGGCACCGACATCGTCAATTGCGCCGGCAAGATCGTGGCCCCCGGCCTGATCGACATGCGCGCCTTTGTCGGCGAGCCCGGCGCCAGCCACCGCGAGACTTTCGCCTCCGCCAGCCAGGCCGCCGCGGCCGGCGGCATCACCACCATCATCTGCCAGCCCGACACCTCGCCGGTGATCGACAATTCGGCGACCGTCGACTTCGTGCTGCGCCGGGCCCGCGACACCGCGATCGTCAACATCCATCCGATGGCGGCGCTGACCAAGGGCATGCAGGGCCAGGAGATGACCGAGATCGGCCTGCTCAAGGCCGCCGGCGCCGTCGCCTTCACCGACGGCGACCGCAGCGTCACCAACGCGCAGGTGATGCGGCGCGCGCTGACCTATGCCCGCGATTTCGACGCGCTGATCGTGCATCACACCGAGGATCCGAATCTGGTGGGCGAAGGCGTGATGAACGAGGGCGAATTCGCCACAAGGCTCGGCCTCGCCGGCATTCCCACCGCGGCCGAGTCGATCATGCTCGAACGCGACATGCGGCTCGCAGGCTTGACCGGCGGGCGCTATCACGCAGCCTCGCTGACCTCGATCGAGTCGCTGGAGATCCTCAAGCGCGCCCGCGACGCCGGCCACAATGTCTCGGCCTCGGTCTCGATCAATCACGTGACGCTGAACGAGAACGACATCGGCCCCTACCGCACCTTCCTCAAGCTGGCCCCGCCGCTGCGCACCGAGGAGGACCGCAAGGCGCTGGTCGCGGCGCTGGCCTCCGGGCTGATCGACGTCGTGATGAGCGACCACAATCCGCAGGACGTCGAGGTCAAGCGGCTGCCGTTCGCGGAAGCGGCGAGCGGCGCAGTCGGCCTGCAGACCATGCTGCCGGCGGCGCTGCGGCTGATCCACAATGGCGAGATGGACTTCAAGACGCTGATCCGGGCGATGTCGACACGGCCGGCGGAGCTGCTCGGCCTGCCCGGCGGCACGCTGCGCGCGGGCGCGCCGGCCGACGTCATCGTGATCGACGCCGACACGCCCTGGGTCCTCGACCGCGACGATCTCAAATCACTGTGCAAGAACACGCCGTTCGACGACGCCCGCTTCTCGGGCCGCGTGACGCGGACGATCGTCGGCGGACGGACCGTTTACGAGCACGTCTGAAACTGGGGTGGAACTTAGCGCGACGCGAGTTGCGACATCGCTTCCATCGTTGTGCCAACGACGATGGCCGCGACGTAAACGACAAAGAAAAACTGCTCCAGCCGCCTGCGAACAGAAGCCATGATAAGCTCCCTCATTACCAAGGCCATGGTGCGGATTTATGGTTAATATTTCATTGACGGCACTGCCCCGTTCGGGCCGGACCGCTCCAGGGAACCACTGCGATGTCTGCTGATGGGCTGCTGCCGCTCGCCTTCCTGATCGGCTACCTGCTGGGCTCGATCCCGTTCGGCATGGTGCTGACCAGGATGGCCGGCACGCAGGATCTGCGCACGGTCGGCTCGGGCAATATCGGCGCCACCAATGTGCTGCGCACCGGCCGCAAGGGCCTCGCCGCGGCGACGCTGCTCGGCGACATGTTGAAGGGCACCGTCGCCGTCATCATCGCCGGCACCATCGACGGCCCGAACGCGGCGATGCTGGCGGCGCTGGGGGCTTTCCTCGGCCACCTCTTCCCGGTCTGGCTCAAGTTTCGCGGCGGCAAGGGTGTCGCGACCTATCTCGGCGTGCTGCTCGGCCTGTTCTGGCCGGCGGCGCTGATCTTCGCCGTGATCTGGCTCGGCACCGCCTACACCACGCGCTACTCGTCGCTGTCGGCGCTGATCGCCGCGTTCGTGACGCCGCTGTTCCTGTGGTGGTTCGGCCATAACGCGCTCGCCTCGCTGTTCGCCGTGCTGACGCTGCTGCTGCTCTACATGCACCGCGAGAACATCCAGCGCCTGCAGGCCGGTACCGAGGGCAAGATCGGCGAGCGGAAGTGACGTATGTCATTCCGGGGCATCGCGCAACGATGAACCTCAGGTGCGCAATTGCGCACCGGGGAATCCAGAAGTTGTGGGGCGAGATTCCGGGTTGATGCGGCGCATCGCCCCGGAATGACCAAGCCTACCGCTTCAGCGCGTCCTCGACAAAGCTCGCGGCCGCCAGCGCTTTGGCATCATTGCCAAAACCCGCGATCACGGTCACGCCGACCGGCAATCCGCCCTCGGCGGTCAGCGTCGGCACGTTGACGCAGGGCACGCCCAACAAGGTCCAGAGCCGGTTGTAACGGGGATCGCCGGTCGACGCCAAACCCTCGGGTGCCGCGCCCGGTGCCGACAGCGTCACGAGCACGTCGACCTCGGTGAGAACAGCAGCCAGCGCCTGCCGTGCGCGCAGCGTGACGTCCATCGCCGCGTCGTATTCCGCCGGCGTGCCACCCTTGCTCTCGTCGAGCCGGCCGCGCAGCAGCGGCGGCATCGCATCGTAGTTCTGGCCGTATTCCCAGGCGAACGACTGATGCGCCTCGAACTCCTGCACCACCGGATGGATCCGCCACGCCTCCGCGACGACCTCGGGCATCGCGAGTTCGCGCACGGTCGCACCGGCCTGCTCCGCCGCACGCGCGGCCTTCTGCAACGCCTCCGCGCCGGAAGGTTCAGGCGCGCCGGCGAAGGCCTGCGTGACAACGCCGATGCGCGGCGCGGAAACCTTCGACGGCACCACCAGCTCGGGCCGCTTCGTCATCGCAGCGAGCCCCAGCGCGACGTCGCGCACGCCGGCGCCGAACAGCCCGACGGTATCGAGCGTCCAGGAGAAGCATTTCACGCCGACGGTCGGCAGCAGCCGGTAGCTCGGCTTGATCGCGGCGACGCCGCAGAACGAGGCCGGCCGGATCACCGAGCCGCCGGTCTGCGTGCCGAGCGCCAGCGGGATCATCCCGGCGGCGACCGCGGCGGCCGAGCCCGACGACGAGCCGCCCGGCGTGTGCGCGTGATTGTGCGGATTGAGCGTTGCGGTCGGATCGTTCGCCGCGAATGCCGTCGTCGTGGTCTTGCCGATGATGGTGGCGCCGGCCTGCTTCAGCGCCATCACGACCGGAGCGTCGGCGCGCGGCCGATGCCCGCGATAGATCGCGGCGCCCATCTCGGTCGGGAGGTCAGCGGTATCGATGATGTCCTTGATGCCGACTGCAATTCCACGCAGCGGCCCGGCCTGTTGCCCACGCGCCGTCTCGTCGAGGCGGACGAAGGCGCCGATAGTCTTGTCCTGCGCCGCGATCGCGTCTCGCGTCTGCGTGATGGCGACATCGGTGGACAATTCGCCGGAGGCGATGCGGCGTTGGAGATCGGCAAGCGAAATCATCGGCGGACTTCCTGTTTCTTGACGGTTTTTGGCGGCTTCTTGCCAAGCGCTTTTAGCGCGTCGCGCGCGGCTGCGCCAATGTCGCAGGTGATCACAATCTCAGGTTGGGCGAAGCTGGGCCCCGTATGCATGACCGCTCGCCCAGCCCTCCAAAACTCACCGACACCGAACGGCTCAACCGCCTGCGGCTGATCCGCTCCGACAATGTCGGCCCGCGCGGTATTATGGCGCAAACGCCACAAGCCGAATTCGAGGCCGGTTCCTAGATCACGGAGGCATCCGTGACTAGGAGAAGCGCCGTGTGGCGGCGCGCGGCTTGGGCCGCAATCCTTTTAGGTGGCGTTGTTGCCAGTCTGGTACTGCTCCGGGATCATGGTCCGCGTCTCTGGTCCGGAATACGCGAACACGAAATCTGTGTGCCACTCGTACCCGAAAATGTCCTTGTAATAGACCCGTCCCCCCACACAGACGCGACTTCGGTCGGCGAGAACATCGTCTATCTCGTTCTGATCAAATGGCCGAAGAGCATCTTTTTTGGTGTGAATGATTTGGTCGCCACCGAAGTAAGCACTCCTAGCGTTTTTCTCGGCACGAAGGATTGTGGAGGGAGGGGCTGGAAATGTTGGGATATAGCCGCGAGGGACAATTACTACCCCCGTTGCCATTACGACCTCGTGCGCTGGCGTCTGTCCGACGTCGCGGATATTGAAGCGACCGCACGTAATCTTTCCGGCCTCGAAATTTTCAAGAGTATCTGCCTCGACAACCAAATAGGCCCGCAATTGCCGTCTTGCAGTAGCCTCTGCGCCGGTCACCAACTCTCTAGTTTGGTCCACCAAAGCCTTAGTTACGAGAACCAGCCATACAGTAACAAAGGCCAACAGGGCCTCCCCCAGCTTCAGGGAGAGAAACGTTACCTCTGGAGCTTCGTGGCCTCCGTCGCCTGCCTTTGGCTCGGGTGGGTGATTTGGCGCCGGGGACACGTCACCGGAATGTGCTTGGTGCTGTACGCCATATTCGGCCTTATTGGCCGCTTCGACCTTTTTTCGATATTCCTGATGCTCCGTTGAGCGCCCGACTTGATAGACGAATCCGGCAAGCCACAGAGCGAAACAGGCGAGGACAATCTGATCGATATACGACCGAATCCAGCGGATCATAAAAACTCATGGTTCTGCAATATCTTGAAATACTACCTCCTCGGGTCTCAGGTCGGCAATACACCTGAGAGCTAATTTTGTGCTCCATCTAACGAATTCGTGACCTAACGAAAACGATAGATTTCTTGACCTAAAGCCAAACCTATCATATTCGTTACCTATCGTATTCGTTAGGTAGCGGCTGTGTCCCAACACTTCCTCCTCAGCAAAGCGGCAAAGACCCTCAGCTTAGCTCAGGTCTTCCGCATGACTGACGCGGAAGCCGAGACGGCCTTCAAGGCCATCCGTTGGGCTTCTACCGAGGGCGCTCCCGTGTGCCCCTCCTGCGGCTCTGTAGAGGCTTACGAAGCCCGCCGTCCGAACGGCTCCCTGCGCTTCCGCTGCAAGGGCTGCAAGAAGGACTTCACCATCACCAGCGGCACGCTGTTCGCCAGCCACAAGCTTCCCCTGCGCGGCTATCTGGCTGCCATTGCAGTGTTCTGCAACGAGGTGAAGGGCAAGTCCGCGCTGGTGCTCAGCCGGGACCTGGGCCTGTCCTACAAGTCCGCTTTCGTCCTGCTACACAAACTGCGCGAGGCAATGGCGGATGAGTTGAAGGGCCGCGTCATCGGCGGCGAGGGCAAAACGGCTGAGGTGGATGGCGGTTATTTTGGCGGTTACGTAAAGCCAGCAAACCAGAAAGAACACCGCCGCGACCGCCGATATGCCCGCAATCAGAATGGGAAACGGAAGGTTGTCGTCGTCGTCCGCGAGCGCGGCGGCAATTCTGTGCCAGCAGTGTTTGGCTCTGAAAGCCAAGCCGCCGCTTTCATCCGTGCCCGCATTGCGAAGGGGACTGTCGTTCATGCCGACGAAGCCGCTTCTTGGGATGGATTACACGAACGTTTTGAAATGAAACGAATCAACCACCAAGAAGCTTACTCCTTGGATGGTGCCTGCACTAATCAGGCTGAGGAGTATTTCAGCCGTTTGCGGCGTGCGGAGATCGGTATCCACCATCATATTGCTGGCGCGTACCTGCTTCGCTACGCGCAGGAGTCCTCATGGCGTGAGGACAACCGCCGCGTCTCAAATGTGGATCAGGTGAACCGCATCACGGCTCTGGCCTTGAAGCGCGGCAAGTCGGCGGACTTCACTGGCTACTGGCAGCGTCATATCGCCGACTAGTCGAATCAGCTAATCAATCGTCGCCATCTTCGCCCACAGCGCCGAAATCGGCGACATCCCTAGGTGCTATGACCTTGGCTTCCAAGGCAGCCCTAATGCCGTTCTCAATGAACCGGCGCATGACCCCGGATTTTCCCGATCCATAGGGGCCGAGCTTGGCAAGATCATCGAGATAGGCGTGGTTGATCGGTGACAGGCGGCATTCCGCCTTTGGATTTGTCGGCATGACCGCCGAACTATATCACTTTGTCCGACACCTGTACCGCCGATTGTCGGACAAAATCATTGAATCCGATCTCGAATCATGAGAGAGTCGACTTCAGCAAGCGCATGGCGCTTAAATGGCGAAAGCCAGCCTCTTGCGAAGGCTGGCTTTCAGGTAGTTCTGGCGGCGGGGTATCGGTAGACAACCGGCCCCGCTGCACTCCCCCCAAGGCCTCGCGAGACCCTGAAGCTTATGAGCCGCATCCTCTCAGAGCGGCGAATCAGTGCGGACCAAGATACCCGGAATCGGATGTTTCTCAAACCGTCTCCCGCCTATCTGTGAACAATCGCCAGCGCGCCGGACTAGTTTCACCGACCCGCTCTACGGCCTTCCACTCGTGGTTTTTGAGGCTGTGCTGGATACCCAGCGCGATGCCCTGCACGTCGTCGCCGGAAGCGTCCTGTACGCCACGGGCAGCTAGAACGGCCTTCGCCAGCTCGGTGGTGGTCATCGGCTCCGTGGCCGTCCTGAGCACGTCCAGAGCCCGCCTGTAGAGGGTACCGCGCTTGAACCACGGGTTTGGCTTCCGGCGCTTCACCGCGATCCGCCCCAGGTTGTAGCTGGGGTCCAACATCTTGATGACGGCCTCGACGTGCCGCATCTGCTCAGCCAAGGCGTCGTGCTGTTGCCGGTTGGCGAGTATCTGCCCGCCTAGCTCCATATGGAGCCGTTCAAGGGTGTTGATCGCCGGTCGGGTGTGAGGGTCTTTCGTCGGTCTGCCGCGCATCGCCGCATCCTATCGAATATGATAGCTAACGGATATGAAGGGTTTGACCGGAAGTCAAGGCCGGTCTATCATATTTGTTAGCTCACGGAATCGATAGGAGATGCCATGGTCCTACCCAAGGCGGAAGAGGAATGGGGCCAGCGAGCCAGTGCCTTCCTCAAGGCGGAAATGAAGAAAGCTGACGTGACCTACGCCGAGTTGGTCAAGCGGTTGAAGAAGCATGGCCTCAAGGATGAAACCGAAGCCGGGATCACCATGAAGCTCAAGCGCGGATCGTTTACGGCGATCTTCTTTCTTGCGTGCGTTGCAGCGCTAGAGCTTGAACAGGTGGTTTTGGAAGAGATTTAGACTGGCACAAACTGCGCATATCAAACTTCTTGATGAGAACACTAAGTTGTTCTCGTCCGGAGAACTCCGGATGCAGTTTGTGCCAGAAGCTATTCGTTAATTCGCTTGTGGCGTTTGCGCCATAATACCGAGCCCGCGCACCTTTGCATCGCTGCTCCGCCATTTTGGCGATGCGGCGCACGCGCTGGAGCGCCTGCCTGACCTCGCGCGCCGCGGCGGCGCCTCCGGCCCCGGGCGGATCTGCAGCGAGGCCGACGCCGCCGCCGAGCTCGCGGCCTGCCGCAAATTCGGCATCGATCTCGTCGCGCCGGAGGAAGCGCACTATCCGGCGCGGCTTGCCACCATCGACGACGCGCCGCCGCTGCTTGCCGTGCGCGGCGCGCGCGATACCCTGACGCGGCCGATGATCGCGATCGTCGGCTCCCGCAATGCCTCCGGCGCCGGGTTGAAATTTGCAGGCACCCTGGCGCGCGATCTTGGCGATGCCGGCTTTGTCGTGATCTCGGGCCTCGCCCGCGGCATCGATCAGGCAGCGCACCGCGCCACCGTTGCCAGCAGCACGGTCGCCGTGCTCGCCGGCGGCCACGACAGGATCTATCCGCCGGAGCACGAGGATCTGCTGGCCGCCCTGCTCGAGCGCGGCGCGGCGATCTCGGAGATGCCGCTCGGCCATGTGCCGCGGGCGCGCGACTTTCCCCGTCGCAACCGTTTGATCTCGGGCGCCTCGCTCGGCGTCGTGATCGTCGAGGCCGCGCATCGCTCGGGCTCGCTGATCACGGCGCGGATGGCGGCCGAACGTAAGCGGCAAGCTGAGGCCGTCAGGCTGCGTGGTTCCATGGCATAAGCGCGTCGATTTGGCTGCTCGGCCAGCCGTTGGCGATACGCTGAAGTGTTAAGGCGAGCCAGGCGAACGGATCGACGTTGTTCATTTTCGCCGTCTGCAGCAGCGTTGCGATGGTCGCCCAGGTTCGTCCGCCGCCGTCGCTGCCAGCGAAGAGGCTATTCTTTCTCGTGATTGTTAGTGGCCTGATGGCGCGTTCGACGACGTTGGAGTCGAGCTCGATGCGACCATCGGTCAGGAAGCGTTCGAAGATGGCACGGCGCGAGACGGCATAGCGGATCGCCTCAGCCAGTTTTGATTTGCCGGAGATCCGCCGCAAGGTCTGCTGCCAGAGATCGAAGAGATCTGCGACGATCGCCGCGGAGGCTTGCCGGCGCGCGGCAACGCGAGCGTCGGGGCTTTGACCGCGCACGGTCTTCTCGACCTGCCAGAGCCTTGCCATCCGCTCGACCGTCGCCGTTGCCACTTCCGAGCTCCCTGCAACATGCAGCTCGTAGAACTTGCGTCTGCAGTGTGACCAGCAGCCAGCCAATGTGATGCCATCATTGCCGCGATCGGATCGCGCGAGCTTGTTATAGGCGGCATAGCCATCCACTTGCAGGATGCCGCGATAACCATTGAGATGGCGGACCGCGCATTCGCCGGAGCGGCTGTCTTCGAAGCGATAAGCCACCATCGGGGGACCGCTGCGGCCAAAGGTTCGGTCATCCCGGGCATAGGCCCATAAGTAGGCCGTCTTTGTCGATCCGGAGCCCGGAGCGAGCGTCGGCAAAGTGGTTTCGTCGGCAAAGACCCGTTCGGCCTTCTTGACCTCGCTGAAGATGTAGTCGGCCACGATCTCGAGCTCGAAGCCGAGCTTGCCCATCCATTGCGCCATCAGCTGGCGGTCGAGCTCGACATGATCGCGGGCGTAGATAGCCTCCTGCCGGTAGAGCGGCAGGCCATCGGCATATTTGGCGACGGCTATCTGGGCCAGAAGCGCTTCCGTCGGAATGCCTCCTTCAATGATATGGGCCGGGGCCGGCGCCTGGATGACGCCGTCCGCGTTCTTGAAGGCATACCTGGGACGGCGCGTGACGATCACCCGGAACTTCGCCGGCACCACATCCAGGCGCTCCGACACGTCCTCGCCGATCAGCACCTTCTGCTTGCCGGCATGCTCAGCCAGCTCTTCCGGCTCAATGACGGTTTCGATCCGTTCCAGATGGGGCGCAAAGCCCTTGCGCCGACGCGGTGCACGCTTGCCATCCGCCTGCGCACGGCCCTTGCTGACCTGGGCCTTGATCGCGGCGATGCCGGTCTCGATCTCCTCGAAGACGAGGGCCTGCTGTTCATCGTCGCCGTTCGCCGAGCCGAGCTTCTCCGATCGTCGGCCGAACCGGGCGCGGTCGAAGGCCTTCAGGATTTGCGTCAGCCGCTCGATGCGCGCATCGGCATCGGCGTTGCGGGCCTTGAGATCGGCGACTTCGCTCTCCAGAGCATCGGCGCGGGCCGCTTTCTCGGCCATGGCAAGCACCATGGCTTTCAGCGTCTCTACGTCATTCGGGAGGCTGAGATCGGGCGGCGTCATTGACCCGACCAGAGCACATTTTGCCCCGGTTCTCTTGCCCTTTCAGGCCGCTGATTCACTTCGCCGCAGTGCTTTTACCCAACAATCTCCGGCGGCTTGACCGCCGCGGTCCGGACCCGCTTCCAGTCCATCCCATCCACCAGTGCCATCAACTGCGCAGCATTCAGCTGCACCCGATGATGCCCGATCCGCGGCCAGCAGAACCTCGCCTTCTCAAGCCGTTTTAAATAGAGGCACACGCCGGAGCCATCCCACCATACGATCTTTATTCGGTCGGCTCTTTTGGCGCGGAACACATAAAGCGCACCGTCGAACGGATCTGAGCCGGCATCGCGCACCAGCGCAACAAGGCCATCGATACCCTTGCGGAAGTCGACTGGATGGCTCGCCAGGAACACCTTCACGCCGGAGGGGATCATGCCGAACGGACCGCCCGGATCACCCGCTGCAACTGCGCCTCGTCGACGTCCACGCCGGCGCGCACGATCACCTCGCCAATGGCAATCTCGATCACCGCGCCTGCCACAGGCGCCACCACACCCTCGCAACTCGAGTGCCGTGAGCGATAACGCCGCCGCTCGGCCCGAGCGTCACGGCGCCAGGCGAACAGCTGCGACGGGTGAATGCCGATCCGGCGGGCGATCGCCGAGACGCTCGCGCCAGGCTCCAGCGCCTCCATCACGACTTGGGCCTTAAACTCGTCCGACCAGCGTCGGCGAAGCTGCCGCGGCGCTCCCTCAAGACGGTCGGCGACCGCTTCGATCATATGGAAGGTTCTAGTTCCAGAACTAGGCGCAGACATAGAAGCTCACATCGGCTCACAAACTTAGCAGCCGATAGCCGATCGTTCACCCCCTCCGCCAGACGGGGTCTCCTTGCCGCTTACGGCCGAACAGGGCCGCGAGGTGTTCGCCGTGCCGGGTTCGCCGATCGATCCGCGCGCCGCCGGCGCCAACGACCTGATCAAGCAAGGCGCCACCTTGGTCACCGAAGCCGCCGACGTCATCAGCGCGGTGACGCCGATCATGGAGCGGCCGGTGATGCTTGGCGCGCGCGAGGACGACGAGCCGCTGGACTTTGCCACTGATAGCGGCGATCGCGCCCGCATCATCGATCTGCTCGGGCCGAGCCCGATCAGCCCCGACGATCTGATCCGGATGGCCGACGTGTCGCCGGCCGTTGTCCGCGCCGTGCTGCTCGAGCTCGAGCTCGCCGGCAGGCTCGAACGCCACGGCGGCGGGCTGGTGTCGATGATTTGACGAGCTGAATATCTCGCTCGCGCAAACGCCTGTCCGTCATCCTGAGGAGCGCGCAGCGCGTCTCGAAGGATCGACGGCCCGACTGGTGGCCGTGCATCATTCGAGACGCCTGCTACGCAGGCTCTCAGGATGACGGGTCTGCTTGTCCGAACGCGAAGGCTCCGAACTCAGCCTTCGCCATTCCGCGCGTCGAAATCGTTCCGCGCGCCCTCGATCTCCGGCAGATGCGCGAACGCCCATTCGCCGAGCGCCATCACAGGCACCGCGAGTCCGCGCCCGAGATCGGTCAGCTCGTAGTCGACCCGCGGCGGAATGGTCGGAAACACCGTGCGCGTCACCAGGCCATCGCGCTCCAAGCCGCGCAGCGTCAAGGTCAGCATGCGCTGCGAGATGCCGTTGATCATCCTCTTCAGCTCGTTGAAGCGGCGCGGTCCATCGCGCAGCAGCATGATGACCAGCACGCTCCATTTGTCGCCGACCCGCGACAGCACCGAGGCCACGCCGCGGCAGTCCTGATGCGTCCCGGGACCACGCGGCAGGCCGGCTTCGGCGGTTACATCGATGTGCTCGGGTTCCATTGGTGTGCTCGGGTTTCAAAAATGTGCGTTCTTGCGGAGATTTAAGACGGTCACTCATATAGCGCCAGTTACAAACCTATACCAAAGGTGGCCTCAGCCATGAAACTTCTGCACATCGATTCCTCAGTCCTCGGCCCCCACTCTGTCAGCCGCCAGGTCTCCGCCGCCGCCGTCGAGCGGTTGCGCCAGGCCAATCCGGGCCTCGTCGTCAGCTACCGCGACCTCAGCCAGACCCCGCTCGCCCACCTCTCCGGCCTGCACCTCGCCGCCAGCCAAGGCGCGGCGCCGGATCCGTCGGTGCGCGACGACATCGCGACCGGCCAAGCGGTGCTGGACGAGTTCCTCGCCACCGACATCGTCGTGATCGGCGCGCCAATGTACAATTTCACGATTCCGAGCCAGCTCAAGGCCTGGATCGACCGCATCCTGGTCGCGGGCAAGACCTTCAAGTATGGCACCGGCGGCGTCGAGGGATTGGCCGGCAACAAGCGCGTCATCATCGCGATCTCGCGCGGCGGCTATTACGGCGCCGACACGCCGATGGCCGCGCTCGAGCACCTCGAGACCTACCTGCGCGGCGTGTTCGGCTTCATCGGCGTCAGGAATGTCGAGTTCATCCCCGCCGACGGCATCCAGGTCGGCCCCGAGCATCGCGAAAAGGCTGTGGCGGGCGCGCTGCAGGCCGCCGGCAGCCTGAACGCAGCCTGATGTGATTCAAAGCGCCTGCCGTCGCTTGGCGGCGGCAGGCCGTTCAGGTGGAGGAACTCAGAACCAGACGCCCTGTATGCCGAGGATGACGGCGACCAGCGAAATCAACAGGCCGATGCCGGAGAACAGCGCGACCGTCACGAACTGCGTCGTATCTGAACTTTCGGATGCGGGCGAAACCGGGATCGACGTCGAAATGCGGGCTGCTTTCGGCATGGCGGCACTCCAAATGATTCCGTGGTGAAAAACTCCCCGCCCAATCAGGAGTCCGGGCAGTACGTCAAAGGTTCAATCCGCGCGATGATAGTCGCAAGCCAAACCGGCCGGTATGAAACGCTTCACACCGGCCGTTCGATACAATGAGAAACAAACCAGAGCGTTTTCGAGCGAAGTGGATACCGGTTCGCGTGAAGAAAACGCGTCAGAATAAAACCAGAGCCCCGGCCCGATTTAATCGGAACGGAAAGGCTCTATCCGCGATAGATCGGCGCGCCCGCCGGTGATGCCGTTGCACCGCCATCGATGAACAGCTCCTGCCCCTGCACATGCGCGGCGTCGTCGGACGCCAGGAACAGCACGGTCTTTGAAATGTGATCGGGCTCGCCGATCCGACCGAGCGGCGTGGTCTTGCCGATCCGCTGCTCGAAGATCTTCTCGGCCTCGGGCGTTGCGATCGCCGCGCCCCAGATCGGCGTGCGCACCGCACCCGGCGCCACCACGTTGACGCGGATGTTGCGCGGCGAGAATTCTGACGCCATCACCCGCGCCATCGCGCGCACGCCGGCCTTGCTCGCGGCATAGGCCGAGTAGCCGGGATTGCCGAGCACGGAGATCACCGAGCCGTTGAGAATGATCGACGCGCCGTCGTTGAGATACGGCGCGACCGCCTGCACCGTGAAGAACACGCCGGTGAGATTGGTCCGGATCACATTCTCGAATGCGGCCAGCGTGGTGCCGCCCACTGGCGTCTGGCCGGGAATGCCGGCATTGGCGAACAGAACGTCATACTTGCCGAACTTCTCGGCGCCCTGCTTCACCGCGGCTTCCAGCGCCGCGACGTCGGTGGCATCAGCCGCCACCGCGAGCGCGTTCGGCCCGAGTTCCCTGGATGCCGCCGCAAGCGTCTCCTTGTTGCGCCCGGTGATGACGACCTTGGCGCCCTCCGCCACGAACAGCTTTGCTGTCGCGAGCCCGATGCCGCTGTTGCCGCCGGTGATCAACGCCGTCTTGTTCGCCAGTCTCATGTCCGCCTCCAGTTGGTTGCATTATTAAACTTCATTGCCTAGCTATGGCATACGGTTTAATATTGCAACCACACAAGGTCGTGATGGCCCAAATTCCTGGAGACGGTCGGTGAAACGAACCAGCCTTGCAGGCGACAGCTGTCCCGTCGCACGCGCGCTCGACGTGTTCGGCGACTGGTGGTCGCTCCTGATCATCCGCGACGCCAGCCTCGGCCGGCGCCGCTTCGGCGAATTCCAGGCGAGCCTCGGGCTTGCCAAGAACATCCTTGCCACACGGCTGCGCACGCTGGTCGAACGCGGCATCCTGAAGACGGTCCCCGCCTCCGACGGCAGCGCCTATCAGGAATATGTCCTGACGCCGAAGGGCCACGGCATCTTTCCGATCCTGGTCGCGCTGCGGCAATGGACCGAGGAATTCGACGAGCATCCGGACGAGATTGCGACCATCCTGGTCGACCGCGACAAGGGCAAGCCGGTGAAGAAGCTCGCGCTCTATTCGCAGGATGGACGCGTGCTGGGTGCCGCGGATACGACGCTGAAGCCGCGGCCTGCAGCGAAGCGCGCGCGGCGCCTCGTGAGTGCGTAGGACGGGTGTTGCTGGTACGACACGACGGGCAACTCACCAAAAACTTGTCAATCCTCGCCCGCGAAAATATTTCGCTTTATCCGAATGCGCCTCGCGTCGCGAGGATGCGGATGTATGACTCACATACGACGACCCATATTGGGTGTCGTCCCTGCGAAAGCACTAGGGCATTTACACATCTCTTCGAGGCTAGAAAACCGACTCATCATCAAGGGGTTAGCTACTAGGCGAGAGCCGAAATCGGCGGGCGCAACCCTAGTGCAGATGAGTAAGCTCTCTGCGGTTTTCGGCCAACTCTTTGAGAAGACTCCGGAAAGACTGCGGAGGATATGTATATACGCTAGTGCGAAAGCAGGGACCATAACCACAAATGCGGATTGTTGAACGATGCTGGGACGACGAGTCCCGTTCTCAACACCCGCCGCGGCGTATGGGTCCCGGCCTTCGCCGGGACGACGGCGGTGGATGTGGCGCGAGCTAGCGTTCTTCCTTTCTCCAGGAAGGGTCGCAAATCACGACTTCTGTTTCGCCGCACCGCGCTGTTTGACATCTTGAATTGCGGTCCATCCCCACCGTCGTCCTGGCGAAAGCCAGGACACGACCCTGCTTCCCGTAACGCCCCTCACGACCGCTTCCTTCGGCTGCGCGAGCGCAGCTGCTCGTCGGCCTCCAGGCGGGCCATCGCGAACAGGCGGTCGAGAACTTCGAGTTTGTGGCGCCGGGCGAGTTTGGCGAGTTAGGTCGCGGCGCCTGCGATCAGGACCAGGGCGTCGTCGGGGCCGCCTTCCCCAGCCGTCTCGTCGCCCGCCGGTCGCCGCCCGCCGGACGCCTTGCGCTTCCGGCCGCCCCCTGTGCTGCTCAAAAGGCCTAATCCGATTCCTACGCTATATATAAAGAGATAAGCCCTTGCCGGCCGCAACTCTAGGACGCATTTTGCAACCCTTGGGATAGAAACTCCACAGCTTGGCGCCTCCCTTCAATATCTGGCGATTTGACAGGGACCGCCCCAGCACCCATGTTCGCCCCGACACGGCGGGCCGCGAGTCTAGCGGAACCCACCTTCAAGTTTTCCCGTAAGCTATTGGAATGACATGAATATCGTCATTGTGGAGTCGCCGGCCAAGGCCAAGACGATCAACAAATATCTGGGGTCCTCCTACGAGGTCCTGGCGTCGTTCGGCCATGTTCGCGACCTCCCGGCCAAGAATGGTTCCGTCGATCCCGACGCCAATTTCCAGATGATCTGGGAGGTCGATGCCAAGGCCGCGAGCCGGCTCAACGACATCGCCAAGGCGCTCAAAGGTGCCGACCGTCTGATCCTCGCAACCGACCCCGATCGCGAGGGCGAGGCAATCTCCTGGCACGTGCTGGAGGTGATGAAGGAGAAGCGCGCGCTGAAGGACCAGAAGGTCGAGCGCGTGGTGTTCAACGCCATCACCAAGCAGGCCGTCTCCGAGGCGATGAAGGCGCCGCGCCAGATCGATGGCGCGCTGGTCGACGCCTATATGGCGCGCCGCGCGCTGGACTATCTGGTGGGCTTCACCCTCTCCCCCGTGCTGTGGCGCAAGCTGCCCGGCGCCCGCTCCGCCGGCCGCGTACAATCGGTCGCGCTGCGGCTGGTCTGCGACCGCGAGCTCGAGATCGAGAAGTTCGTGCCGAAGGAGTACTGGTCGCTGGTCGCGACGTTGCTGACGCCGCGCGGCGATGCCTTCGAGGCGCGGCTGGTCGGCGCCGACGGCAAGAAGATCGCACGGCTCGACATCGGCTCCGGCGCGGAAGCCGAGGATTTCAAGAAGGCGATCGAGGCGGCCCTGTTCAAGGTTGCGACCGTCGAGGCCAAGCCGGCGCGGCGCAATCCGCAGGCGCCTTTCACCACCTCGACCCTGCAGCAGGAAGCGAGCCGCAAGCTCGGTTTCGCGCCGGCGCACACCATGCGCATCGCGCAGCGGCTCTATGAGGGCATCGACATCGGCGGCGAGACCACCGGCCTCATCACCTATATGCGAACCGACGGCGTGCAGATCGCACCCGAAGCGATCACGCAGGCGCGCAAGGTGATCGGCGAGGACTATGGCAACGCCTACGTGCCGGACGCCCCGCGCCAGTACCAGGCCAAGGCCAAGAACGCGCAGGAAGCGCACGAAGCGATCCGCCCGACCGATCTGTCGCGTCGCCCGGCCACCATCGGCCGACGGCTCGATGCCGATCAGGCGCGGCTTTATGAATTGATCTGGAAGCGCACCATTGCGAGCCAGATGGAGTCGGCCGAGCTCGAGCGCACCACCGTCGACATCGAGGCCAAGGCCGGCTCCCGCGTGCTGGAATTGCGCGCCTCCGGCCAGGTCATCAAGTTCGATGGTTTCCTCGCGCTCTATCAGGAAAGCCGCGACGACGAGGAGGACGAGGATTCGCGCCGCCTGCCCGCGATGAGTGAGGGCGAGGCCGTGAAGCGCCAGAGCCTCGCCGTCACCCAGCATTTCACCGAGCCGCCGCCGCGCTTCTCGGAAGCATCATTGGTGAAGCGGATGGAAGAGCTCGGCATCGGCCGCCCCTCGACCTACGCCTCGATCCTGCAGGTCCTGAAGGACCGCGGCTATGTCAAGCTCGAGAAGAAGCGGCTGCACGGCGAAGACAAGGGCCGCGTCGTGGTCGCGTTCCTGGAGAACTTCTTCTCGCGCTACGTCGAATACGACTTCACCGCCGATCTCGAGGAGCAGCTCGACCGCATCTCCAACAATGAGATCGCCTGGCAGCAGGTGTTGCAGGACTTCTGGCGCGGCTTCATCGGCGCGGTCAACGACATCAAGGACCTGCGCGTCGCCGAGGTGCTCGACGCGCTCGACGAGATGCTCGGCCCGCATATCTATCCGCCGCGCGCGGATGGCGGCGACGTCAGGCAATGCCCGACCTGCGGCACCGGCCGGCTCAACCTCAAGGCCGGCAAGTTCGGCGCCTTCGTCGGCTGCTCGAATTATCCGGAATGCCGCTACACCCGTCCGCTCGCGGCCGACAGCGCCGAGAGCGCCGACCGCGTGCTCGGCACCGATCCCGACACCGGCTTCGATGTCACGGTGAAGGCCGGCCGCTTCGGCCCCTACATCCAGCTCGGCGAGCAGAAGGATTACGCCGAAGGCGAGAAGCCGAAGCGCGCGGGCATTCCAAAGGGCACCTCACCGGCTGATGTCGATCTCGAACTGGCACTGAAACTGCTGTCGCTGCCGCGCGAGATCGGGAAGCATCCGGAAACCGGACAGCCGATCACCGCCGGCCTCGGCCGGTTCGGGCCGTTCGTCAAGCACGAGAAGACTTATGCGAGCCTCGAGGCCGGCGACGAGGTCTTCGACATCGGGTTGAACCGTGCCGTCACGCTGATCGCGGAGAAGATCGCGAAGGGCCCGAGCGGCCGCCGCTTCGGTGCCGATCCCGGCAAGCCGCTCGGCGATCATCCGACGCTCGGCGCGGTCGCGCTGAAGAACGGCCGCTACGGCGCCTATGTCGCGGCGGGCGGCGTCAACGCGACGATCCCGAGCGACCGCACCCCCGACCAGATCACGCTCGCGGAGGCGATCGCGCTGATCGACGAGCGCGCGGCCAAGGGCGGCGGCAAGAAGGCCAAGAAGGCCAAGGCGGAAAAGCCCGCCAAGGCCACGAAGGCCAAGGCAGCAAAGGCTGAAGATGCCGACGGTGACGCCGACGCCAAGCCCGCCAAGAAGGCTGCGTCGAAGAAAGCCGCGGCGAAGCCGAAAACGGATGCGACCAGCAAGGCGCGCGCGCCGGTCGCCTCCGGTGCCAAGACGTCGCCTGCAAAATCATCGGCACCAGCGAAAGCGCCCGCGAAGAAAAGCGCCGGCAAGGCACGAGGATAAGTGAAACGAAAACCCGACCATGGCTTTCCGGGCCGGGACGCCATCGTCGCCTTCATCCGCGCCAATCCAGGCAAGGTCGGCACCCGCGAGATCGCGCGCGAGTTCGGCCTGAAGAACGCCGACCGCGTCGAGCTGAAGCGGATCCTCCGTGAGCTCGCCGACGACGGCACGATTGCCAAGCGCGGCCGCAAGATCCACGAGCCGGCGGCGCTGCCACCGACCCTGCTCGCCGACATCACCGGCCGCGACAGCGACGGCGAGCTGATCGCCACGCCCGCCGAGTGGGACTCGGACGAGAACGGCACCGCCCCGAAAATCCGTATCGAGACGCCGCGGCGGCCGAAGCCCGGCACCACCGCCGGCGTCGGCGACCGCGCGCTGCTGCGCGTCGAAGTCACGGATGAGCAAGACGGCACACCCTATCGCGGCCGCGTCATCAAGGTGATCGATCACGGGCGCACCCGGATCCTCGGCATCTTCCGTGGCAATCCCGATGGCGGCGGGCGCCTGATCCCGGTCGACAAGAAGCAGGCCGGCCGCGAGCTCAACATCGCCAAGGCCGACAGCGGCGGCGCCGAAGACGGCGATCTCATCAGCGTCGACCTGATCCGCACCCGCGGCTACGGCCTCGCCTCCGCCCGCGTCAAGGAGCGGCTCGGTTCGATCGCCAGTGAGAAGGCGATCAGCCTGATCGCGATCAACACCCACGATATCCCGCAGGTGTTCTCCACTTCTGCGCTGCGCGAAGCTGAAGACGCCAAGCCCGCAACCTTGCAGGGCCGCGAGGACTGGCGTGACGTGCCGCTCGTCACCATCGATCCGCCGGATGCCAAGGATCACGACGACGCGGTGCATGCGGAAGTCGATCCCGATCCGAACAACAAGGGCGGCTTCATCGTCCATGTCGCGATCGCCGACGTCGCCTTCTATGTGCGGCCCGGCTCGGCGCTCGACCGCGACGCGCTGCAGCGCGGCAACTCGGTGTATTTCCCTGATCGCGTCGTGCCGATGCTGCCCGAGCGGATCTCCAACGATCTCTGCTCGCTGGTGCCGGGCGAGCCGCGCGGCGCGCTCGCGGTGCGCATGGTGATCGGCGCCGACGGCCGCAAGCGCTCGCATACCTTCCACCGCGTGCTGATGCGCTCGGCTGCGAAGCTCCATTACGCGCAGGCACAGGCTGCTATCGACGGACGGCCCGACGACATCACCGGCCCCATCCTCGATCCGGTCCTCAAACCGCTGTGGTCGGCCTACGAGCTGGTCAAGCTTGCACGCAACGAGCGCGACCCGCTCGATCTCGATCTGCCCGAGCGCAAGATCCTGCTGAAAGCCGACGGCACCGTCGATCGCGTGATCGTGCCGCAGCGGCTCGACGCGCACCGGCTGATCGAGGAGTTCATGATCCTCGCCAACGTCGCCGCGGCCGAGATGCTGGAGAAGAAGGCGCTGCCGCTGATCTACCGCGTGCACGACGAGCCGAGCCAGGAGAAGGTGCACAACCTGCAGGAATTCCTGAAGACGCTCGACCTGCCCTTCACCAAGCAGGGCGCGCTGCGTCCCACGCAATTCAACCGCGTGCTGGCGCAGGTTGCCGGCGAGGACTACGAGCCGCTGGTCAACGAGGTGGTGCTGCGTTCGCAGGCGCAGGCGGAATACTCCGCCGAGAACTACGGCCATTTCGGCTTGAACCTGCGCCGCTACGCGCACTTCACCTCGCCGATCCGCCGCTATGCCGATCTGATCGTGCATCGCGCGCTGATCCGCGCGCTCGGGCTTGGCGAAGGCGCGTTGCCGACCGATGAAACCGTGGAGACGCTCGCCGAGATCGCCGCGCAGATTTCCGTCACCGAGCGCCGCGCGATGAAGGCGGAGCGTGAGACCACCGACCGCCTGATCGCGCATTTCCTTGCCGATAAGGTCGGCGCCTCGTTCCAGGGCCGCATTTCCGGCGTGACGCGATCCGGCCTGTTCGTGAAGCTCGACGACACCGGCGCCGACGGTCTGATCCCGATCCGCACCATCGGCAGCGAATATTTCAACTACGACGAAACTCGCCACGCGCTGATCGGCACGCGCAGCGGCACCATGTATCGGCTCGGCGACGTCGTCGATGTGCGTCTGGTGGAAGCCGCGCCGATAGCCGGCGCGCTGCGATTTGAGTTATTATCCGATGGTCAAGCAATTCCGCGCGGCAGAAAACGCGACAGCGTAAGGGCCGAGCGCCGTGCCGCCGGATTTGACAAGGGACCAAAACGATCAGGCAAGAAGGCGCACAACGAGCGGAAATCGCGCAAGAAGGATCGCAAGCCGGCGCAGCAGAAGTCCGGCAAATCAAAGCGAGGCAAGTCATGGAAGTGACACCACCGACAGTGGTCTGGACTCGCGAGGCGGCCGAGCCCGAGAAGCGCGACGTGTGGAGCGCGATGAAGCGCGGGTTCCGCTGCCGCTGTCCGCGCTGCGGAAAAGGCAGACTGTTCCGCAAGTTTCTCAAATGCGACGGCCATTGCCCGGTCTGCGACCTCGACTTCACGCCGCATCGCGCGGACGATCTGCCTGCCTATCTCGTCATCGTTATCGTCGGCCATATCGTGGTACCGATGGCGCTGTGGATCGAGACCAATTATTCTCCGCCGGTGTGGCTGCAACTTGCGATCTATCTGCCGTTCACGCTGTTCGCATCGCTGGCGCTGTTGCAGCCGGTGAAGGGAGCCGTGATCGGCTTGCAATGGGCCCTGCGCATGCATGGCTTTGACGAGAATCCCCCTAGCGACATCCCGCCGGTCTAGCTAAACCGGGCCGCAAGAAGAAATGAAAGGGATGAAATGACTGAAGCTGCCGCGCCCGCCGCTGTCGTCCACCAGGGCGAAAAAGAAGCCGACCATCATGCGTATTTCCGGCCGAAGGATGCGGCGACGCTGATCCTGATCGATCGCTCCGGCGCCAAGCCGAAGGTGCTGGTCGGCAAGCGTCACGACAAGGTCGTGTTCATGCCCGGCAAATTCGTTTTCCCCGGCGGCCGCGTCGACAAGGCCGACAACCGCGTGCCGGTCGCAGCGCCGATCACGCCGGAGCTCGAAGCCAATCTGTTGAAGGGCAGCCCGAAGATCACGCCCGGCCGCGCGCGTGCGCTTGCCAACGCCGCGATCCGCGAGGCCTGCGAAGAGACCGGGCTCTGCCTCGGCCGCAAGGTCGAGAAGCGGCACAAGCTCGACGGGCCCTGGGCACCGTTCGCCGACGCGGGTCTCTTGCCCGATCCGTCCGGCCTGTTCCTGATCGCGCGCGCGATCACCCCGCCCGGCCGCGTCCGCCGCTTCGACACGCGCTTCTTCACTGCCGACGCGTCGACCATCGCACATCGTGTCGAGGGCGTGGTGCATGCCGACGCCGAGCTGGTCGAGCTGGTCTGGGTCGAGATCGGCTCCGAGCCGCTCGCCGACGCGCATGCCATGACCAAGAACGTGCTCGCCGAGCTCGACCGCCGTCTCGCCACCGGCCCGCTCCACCACGACGCGCCGGTGCCGTTCTTCCATTTCTACGGCGGCAAGATGCAGAAGGACGTGCTGGGGGTGTAGTATGATCCTCGTCATTCCGAGGCGATGCGCAGCATCGAACCCGGAATCCCGAGATTGCGGCGCGAGATTCCGGGTTCATCGCTGCGCGATGCCCCGGAATGACACTGTCGAGAGAGCGGCCAAAAACAAAATAATCTTCCCGATGGCGCGCCGCGAATCGCCTCCCTATCTGTTCCGCTAACGACATCAAGGACGGAACGGGGCAATGGCGAAGCGTCAACTCAAGCTCGGCGCGTTCATGCGGCCGATCAGCATTCACACCGGTGCCTGGCGCTATCCCGGGGCCTGGCCCGACGCCAATTTCAACTTCGACCACATCAAGACGCTGATCCGCAAGCTCGAGGCCGGCAAATTCGACGCCTTCTTCATGGCCGACCATCTTGCCGTGCTGAACATGCCGATCAACGCGCTGAAGCGCAGCCACACCGTGACCTCGTTCGAGCCGTTCACGCTGCTATCGGCGCTCGCCGCCGTGACGGAGAATATCGGCCTGATCGCGACCGGCTCGACCACCTTCGACGAGCCCTATCACGTCGCGCGGCGCTTCGCCTCGCTCGACCACATCTCGGGCGGCCGCGCCGGCTGGAATATCGTCACCACGTCCAATCCGGACGCGGCGCTGAATTTCGGCCTCGACGATCACATGGAGCACGCCGAGCGCTACAGGCGCGCCCGCGAGTTCTACGACGTCGTCACCGGCCTGTGGGATTCCTTCGCCGATGACGCGTTCGTGCGCGACGTCGAGTCCGGACTGTTCGTCGATCCCGACAAGATGCATGTGCTCAATCACAAGGGCAAATATCTCTCGGTGCGCGGCCCGCTGAACATCGCCCGCCCCGTGCAGGGCTGGCCTGTCATCGTGCAGGCCGGCGCTTCCGATGACGGCAGGCAGCTTGCGGCCGAGACCGCGGAAGCCGTGTTCACCGGCGGCGGCAGCCTGGCCGACGGACAGAAGCTCTATGCCGACATCAAGGGCCGCATGGAGAAGATCGGCCGCGATCCCGAGCATCTGAAGATCTTGCCCGGCGCCTTCGTCGTGGTCGGTGACAGCGTCGAAGAAGCAAAAGAGAAGCGCGCGCTGCTCGACAGCCGCGTGCATTACGACAGCGCGATCGCCTCGCTGTCGGTGATCCTCGGCACCGATGCGTCCGGCTTCGATCCCGACGGACAGTTGCCGCCGATCCCCGAAACCAATGCAAGCAAAAGCGGCCGGCAGCGCCTCGTCGATGTCGCGGCGCGCGACAAGCTCACCGTGCGCCAGCTCGCGCAGCGCGTCGGCGGCTATGGCGGGCTCGCCTTCGTCGGCACGCCGCAGACCATCGCCGACCAGATGGAGGAATGGCTGACCGGCCGGGGCAGCGACGGCTTCAACATCATGTTCCCCTATCTGCCGCAGGGCCTGTTCGAGTTCGTCGACAAGGTGGTGCCGGAACTGCAAAAGCGCGGGATTTTCCGCACTGAGTACGAAGGTCGGACCCTGCGCGAGAATTTGGGCCTGCCGCGGCCGAAAAATCAGTTCTTCGAGGTAATAGGCCCGGAATCGGGGTGATCTTGGCTCAGAAATCCTTGACTTTGGGCTGTTTCTGGCTAGTTTCCCGGCCAAACGCGGGCCGATTTGGCCGGCTCCCGAATTCCCCCGATTTTCGAGGTTTTGCACATGGCCAAGGCGGTCACCATCAAGGTCAAGCTCGTGTCGACGGCCGACACCGGCTTCTATTACGTTGCCAAGAAGAATTCGCGCACCATGACCGACAAGCTGGTCAAGAAGAAGTACGACCCGGTCGCGCGCAAGCACGTCGAGTTCAAGGAAGCCAAGATCAAGTAAGATCGGCTGCTTCCGACGTTTCAAACGGGGCCCTCGCGGCCCCGTTTTTGCTTTCTAGGCTTGCGTCATCCCTCATGATTCCCGGAGCAGTCCCGGGCGCAGGGCTCAGATGATCGCAACCTTGGACGAGGGAAACGTCGGCGGCTACTCGGTCGCTTACGGCCGCGAGGACATCTACTTTCCGGTCTATGTCACGGCAGCCCTCGCCGCGATCTTCCTGACCGCGACCTGGATCACGGGCGCGATCTATTGGCTGGCGCCGGCAGCGGCAGCGGGCGGCTTCACCTATTACAACATCCCCCTGCTGGAGGCTGGTCGTCCGACGATCGGGGCCAACCAGTACGGCATCTTCATCCAGGCCTTCGGGCTGATCCGCTGGCGCGCCATCACGCGCATCGACCTCGTCGAGATCGCTGAGCGCGCGATGACGGTTCACGAGTTGCAGATCGCGCTTAACGGACCGCTCGGCAGCGCGCTGGTGGCCGATTGGCGCAAGCGGCCGGCCTACCGGCTGTTGATGCGCCTGCCGTGGCGCATGGACCATCGTGGCGTAGTCCGCGTCAATCTGGAGCCATTCGACCGGACGCCCGACGAGATCCACCGGACGTTCCTCAGGATGTGGCGTTACTACCGGAGCTAACCCTTGAACGCCTCGTCACGCAGATGCGCGTCTGCGATCTCTGCATCCGGATTGTGTGTGATCGTCATGAACCAAATGAGGCTGAAGAACAGCGACCACGCTGTGTTCCAATAGAACCAGTTCATCGGATCACCTCGAACAGCTTAAATCCGCGCCAGCGGGCGAAGATCGCCGGCTGCGCGGAATGCCGCCAAAGTCTACTGCACGACCTCGCCGTGCAGTGCCAGATCCAACCCTTCGCGCTCGATGTCCCGCGTCACTCGAAGCCCGACGAAGAGATTGATCACGAACAGGATGATCAGGCTCACCACGGCATCATACACGAAAACCGTCGCGACGCCGATGCATTGATTGAGGAACTGCCCGGGATTTCCTTCCAGAACACCTGCCGTTCCACCATACTGCTCGACCGCGAACACCCCGGTCAGCAGCGCTCCGACGATGCCGCCAAGGGCATGGACACCGAAGCAGTCCAGCGCATCATCGTAGCTGAACATGCGCTTCAAGCCGGTGCATCCCCAGTAGCAGCAGACGCCGGCGGCGATGCCGATCGCGAAAGCGCCGACCGGCCCGACGAAACCGGAGGCCGGCGTGATCGCGACGAGGCCCGCCACGGCACCCGAGCAGATTCCGACGACGGTCGGCTTGCCCTTCAACGCCCATTCCACCAGCATCCAGGTGAAGCCCGCCACCGCCGTGGCGATCTGAGTCACCAGCATGGCCATGCCCGCCTGCATTCCGGCCGTGACAGCGGAGCCGGCGTTGAACCCGAACCAGCCGACCCACAACAGCGAGGCGCCAATGAAGGTCAGCACCATATTGTGCGCCGGCCCCGTCTCGACGCGCTTGCCGAGCATGATGGCGCACATCAGGCCCGCGACGCCGGCGTTGATGTGCACAACGGTGCCGCCGGCGAAATCGAGAACCTTGACATACGCAGCGTCGTTGCCGGCCGAGAATATGCCGTCAGGGCCCCAGACCCAGTGCGCGATCGGCGCATAGACGAAGATCGCCCACAGCCCGATGAACCAGAGCATCGCGGAGAACTTCATTCGCTCGGCAAACGCGCCGGCAATCAGCGCCGGCGTGATGATGGCGAACGTCATCTGGAAGCAGATGTAAACGGACTCGGGGATCGTCGCAGCGAGCGGATTGGGATTGCCGATGCCTCCCTTGCCGATGTCGCTCAGGATGTCCTTGAGGAACAGGCGATCGAGGCCGCCGATGAACGGCGTGCCGGCACGAAACGCCAGACTGTAGGTAAGGACGGCAAACAGGATCGTGACCAGGCAGGTGACCGCGAAGCTGGTCATCACGGTATCGCCGACATTCTTCTTGCGCACCATGCCGCCATAGAACAGGCCGAGCCCCGGGATCGTCATCATCAGGACGAGCGCGACTGACGTGAGCATCCAGGCGGTGTCGCCGGAATTCGGCGTGCACTTCTCGAGAATCTTGCCGCCACAGGCAGGCAGCGCCGCCGCATCCTCGGCCAGCGCGAGATCGTTGAACAGCAGGCAAAGGAACGCCACGCCCAACAAGGCAACCACGATTCTCACGAGCTTCTGGCGCGTGTGTGTCGCAGACTCCATCATCGACCTCCCATCACAAGAGAAATGCTGGCGTTCGGAATGGGCGCGGCGCGTTCGCAGCGTGAGCGCCGAAGGACAGCGCGCGTCCGGTTATCGGGATGTCTCGAAGTGCCGCGGTGCGGGTGGCGGGATGCAGCGAAGTCGCAGCGGCATCAGGCCCGACGCAGGGCACAAGGGCCTCCTTCTCGGCGGCGCGGCAAAGGCCGTGGTGCGCGGATGGCCGGAGAATGACGGCGACTAGCCCCATCGCGGCCAGCCCTTCCCAAAGTCCCCAAGCCGGAACCCTCAGCGAGGGTTTCCGGCACGATTTCTAGCCATATTGAAACAAGATTCGTGCCACCACTGCGCGCCGCGTAACACGTTGAAAACGCTATCGCTTCGATCCGCGGCCGGAACAGCATCGCGCTTCATTGCACGCTCTTGCGGCAAGTGGCCGGTCAAAAACTAGGCAGCACCTGGCGACTGCCCTCGCAAGGAGCAGCCGCCAGCTTCGCAGGGATTCTGCTAAGCGGCCTTCAGCAGCGGCGGCTGCGCCGGCCGGATCAACGCGAAGGCGAGCTGGATGATGCCGCCGGCGAGGCCCAGCGCGACGCCGATGCGCCAGGCCATGGTGTAGGAGCCGAGCGAATCGTAGATCAGCCCTCCTCCGTAAGCGCCGAGGAAGCTGCCGACCTGGTGGCTCATGAAGGCGAGGCCCTGGATCATCGCCTGCCAGCGCAAGCCGAACATCTCGGCCACCGCGCCCGCGACCAGCGGACCGACACCCATCCAGAGGAAGCCCATGATCGCGCCGAACAGCAGCGTCGAGCCGGGCGTTGCCGGCAGCATGAAGTACCAGGCGAGCGCCAGCGAGCGCAGGATGTAGATCGCGCCGAGCAGCGCCAGCTTGTTCCAGCGCTGGCCGGCCCAGCCGAAGAACAGCGAGCCCAGCACATTGAAGCCGCCGATCATGCCGAGCGTCTGCGCGCTCAGCATCGGATCGAGCCCGCAGATCGCGAGATACGACGGCAGATGCGTGGTGAGGAAGACGAGCTGCATGCCGCAGACCATGTAGGCGCAGGTCATCACCACGAAGGCTGCGTTGCCGAACGCGGTCTTCGCCGCCGTCGCCGCGGTGGCGTTGCCGATGTCGTCGCCAGCGGGCTTCGGCAGCGGAATCTTGTCGACGCGCCCGGCGTACAACGCCGCCGGGATCATGAAGATCGAGAGAATGACAAAGCCGGCAAGTCCGACGCGCCAACCGAAACCCTCATTGAGCATCTGGCCGATCGGCGCCGACAGCAGCGCGCCGAGCGAGCCCGCGGCGGAGACCATGCCGAGCACTGTCGAGCGTACCGTCTCCGGCACCGCGCGCGCCGAGACCGACATTGCGATCGCATTCGCGGTGCAGGCGAGCGAAAGGCCGATCAGGACACCGGCGCCGATCATGATGGCAACGAGCCCATGCGCCGTCGTCATCAGCACGAGGCCCGCGATGTAGGCCAGCGCGCCGACCACCATGATCGGGCGAAAGCCGTAACGCACCGTCATCGCGCCGGCAACCGGCTGCAGAAAACCCCAGGCGAGGTTCTGCACCGCGAGCGCCAGCGTGAAGTGGGATATCGAGATGCCGATGTCGTGCGTCAGCGGCTGCATGAAGATGCCGAGGCTCTGCCGCAGCCCCATGCTCAGCGTGAGCATGATGGAGGCGCCGATCAGGATGGGAAGGGTGGGACGCAGGACCTGCAACAGGGGCATTGTTCTTATTCTCCCATAACGGCACGGCACGCGTGCCATGGCCTGCGATTCATGCATGTTTTGGTTACACAGACCTGTGTACTTAGGCTATACAGGAGGCTGACTGTCAAGCGAAGAGGATCACGGCTGGCGCATGGCTTACCCGCCTCCCAAACAGACCATGAAGGAGCGGATCCTCGAGACCGCCGACAGACTGTTCTACCTGCAAGGCATTCGCGCCATCGGCGTCGACACCATCGCGGCCGAGATCGGCATCAGCAAGCGCACGCTCTACAACCACTTCCCGTCGAAGGACGCGCTGATAGAAGCCTATCTGCAACGCCGCTTCGTGCAGCCGCGTCCCTCCGACAAGCCGCCGGCCGAGCAGATTCTCGCAACCTTCGATTCGCTGGAGCGGCGCTTCTCGGCGAAGGACTTTCGCGGCTGCCCGTTCGTGAACGCGGTGGCCGAGCTCGGGCCGGAGGACGAGGATCGCACCTTCAGGAACATCGCAATCGCCTTCAAGGAAAGCCGCCGGCTCTGGTTTCGCGATCTGCTGCGGCGGCTCGGCGTCGCCGATGCCGAGGGACTTGCGACCCAGCTCACGCTGCTGGTCGATGGCTCGATCGCGCAGGATCTGGTGCGCGACGATCCGGCGATGGCGCGCGCGGCCAAGGAAGCCGCACGCGTGTTGCTGGCAAATGCAGGCGTCAAGGTCGGCAGCCCCGCCCCCGCCGGCAAGAAACGCGCCGGATAAATCCGGTTGCGTGCGGAAGTCAGGTTTGGTTGTTAACACCGACCGCAGGCCACGGCATTCCCGGCTGGATATTCCGTCCCGCGAGATTGGCCGCGATCGCGCGAAGACCTGCTACTTAGAAGACTTGCGGCACAACAGGGGAAACGACCATGGAAGATCTGAAGGTGACGGCCATCGGCTATGATTTCGCGCCGGCGCGCGCGGCCATGCAGCGCTACATCGACAACGATCTCCTGTCCGGCATCTCCTGGACGGTTCTGGTCGGGCGCGACATCGCTGACACGGGCTGCGTCGGATGGGCCGACAAGGAAGCGCAGATTCCGTTGCGCACCGATCACATCTTCCGCGTCTTCTCCAACACCAAGCTGATCACCTCCTGCGCGGCGCTGCTGCTGGTCGAGGAAGGCCGCTTCCGGCTCGACGATCCGATCGAGACCTTCATCCCGCAACTCAGAAACCGCAAGGTGCTGCGGCCGGGCGCGACGTCGATCGACGACACCGAACCGGCGCAGCGGTCGATCACCATTCGCCATCTGCTGAGCCACTCGGCCGGCCTCAGCTACGGCCTGTTCGATCCGGGCACACCGATCTTCAAGGCCTACAACGAGCGCAAGATCCTCAATCCGATGACGACGCTCGCCGACATGGTCGACGGTCTGTCCGATCTGCCGCTGGTGTTCCATCCCGGCTCGTCGTGGGAATATTCCGTTGCCATCGACGTGGTCGCACGGCTGGTCGAGGTGGTGAGCGGCCAGCCGTTCGACAAGTTCGTCAAGGCGCGGATCCTCGATCCGCTCGGCATGGTCGACACCGGCTTCCATGTTCCGGAGAAGGATCACAACCGGCTCGTCGCCTATTACGCCGGCGCCGATCTGATGGACCCGATGAAGCCCGGGCTGACGCGCACCGACAACGCGCCCTATCCTGGCGCCTATCTGCGCCCGGTGCCGCGCTTCAATGGCGGCGGCGGCCTCGTCTCGACGCTGCATGACATGGTCGCGCTGATCCGCAGCCTCTTGCCCGGCGGGCCGACGCTGCTGAAGCCGGAGACGATCGCAGAGGCGATGACCAACCAGCTCACGCCGGGCCAATGGATCCGCTTCGCGATGATGGGCGAGCAGCCCGGCAAGACCTATGGTCTTACCGGCGGACTGATCCTCAACCCCTCCTCGATCGATCATCCCGACGCCGCCGGCGAACTCTATTGGGGCGGTGTCGCAGGCACGCAGTGGTGGATTTCGCCCAAAACGGGCATCGCCGGCGTCATGATGGCGCAGCGCCAGATGGCGTTCGTCCATCCGTTCTCGTTCGAGTTCAAGCGGATGGCCTATGACGCGGTGAGACGCGGCCGCTAAGGGCACTTCGTAGCCCGGATGGAGCGCAGCGAAATCCGGGAAGCTGGTGCAAGCGGCGCGATACCCCGGATTGCGCTTCGCTGCATCCGGGCTGCGAGATCGCGCTACGCTGCCGCAGACACCACGCGGTTGCGGCCGTCGTGCTTGGCGCGATAGAGCGCGGTGTCGGCGCGCTTGAGCACATCGGTGACCTGCTCGCCCTTGCGCTCCAGCGTGGTGAGACCGATCGAGATCGTGACGGTGATCCGCTTGCCGCCCTTGTCGACGGTGAAGGGCTCGCCCGCGATCGAGCGGCGCAGCCGCTCGGCGACCATGCCGGCGACATGCAGGTCGGTCTCGGGCATCACGATGACGAACTCCTCGCCGCCATAGCGGCAGGCCAGATCAATGCCGCGGATCGACTTGCGGATGCGGACGGCGAATTCGCGCAGCACGTCGTCGCCGGCATCGTGGCCGTAGGTGTCGTTGATCGCCTTGAAGTAGTCGATGTCGAGGATCATCAGCGCCAGCGGCTTGCCGCGGATCGAGGCCTGCTCCGCCAGCGTCGCGAGGTGGCTTTCCATGTAGCGTCGGTTATTGAGACCGGTCAGCGCATCCGTGATCGCCATCTCGATCGAGTTCTGCACATTGTCGCGCAGATGATCGGTGTAGCGGCGGCGGCGGATCTGCGTGCGCGCACGCGCCAAGAGCTCGTTCTTGTCGACCGGACGTAGCAGATAGTCGTTGACGCCGATCTCGAGCCCGCGCATGAGCCGCGTGTTGTTGTCGGCATCCGAGATGGCGAGGATCGGGACCTGGCGCGTGCGCTCCAGCGAGCGGGCCTGGCTGCACAGCCGCAGGCCGTCATAATTGTCGAGGCTGAGCGACACGATCAGCAAGTCGTAATTGCCCTCGGCGGCGTGGAACAAGGCTTCCGACGGATTGATCTCGACGTCGACGGTGTGTTCGGCCGAGAGGATCGGCGCCAGCTTCTCGTAGGACGACGGCCGGTCGTCGACGAGGAGAATGCGGCCGCCGGTGCCCTTGTCGGCGATCGCGCTGCGCTCGGGCGCCTGCATGCCGATCTCGAGCGAGGTGATGGCGCGCATGCGCAATTCGTCGGTCATCATCTTCAGCCGCGTCAGCGAGCGCACGCGCGCGATCAGCACGACGTCGGACACCGGCTTGGTCAGGAAGTCATCGGCGCCGGCTTCAAGGCCGCGCACGCGATCGGCCGGGCTGTCGAGCGCGGTGACGATGACGACCGGAATGAAATGGGTCGCCGGATTCGACTTCAGCCGGCGGCAGACCTCGAAGCCGTCCATGTCGGGCATCATGACATCGAGCAGGATGATGTCGCATTCGGCGCGTGCGCAAATTTCCAGTGCCTCGGTCCCGTTGGAGGCAGTCAACACATCGAAATATTCGGCTGACAGACGGGCTTCCAACAACTTGACGTTCGCCGGAACGTCATCGACCACGAGGATACGCGCGGACATTGCACCACAACTCCCCTATCCGATAAAGCGTCGGACAGTCTCAATAAATTTGCCGACCGAGATCGGCTTGGACAAATAGGCTTCGCAGCCGCCCTCGCGGATACGTTCTTCGTCGCCCTTCATGGCGAAGGCGGTGACCGCGACCACCGGAATTGCGCGCAGATCGGGATCGTCCTTGATCCAGCGCGTGACCTCCAGGCCGGAAACCTGGGGTAGCTGGATGTCCATCAGGATGAGGTCGGGGCGCAGCTTGCGGACGAGGTCGAGCGCTTCGAAGCCATTGCTGGTGCCCGAAGTCTGATAGCCGTGCGCTTCCAACAGATCGCGAAAGAGCTTCATGTTGAGCTCGTTGTCCTCCACGATCAGGACGGTTTTGGCCATCCCGTCCCTCCCAAACCCAGGAGACGGGCCCGGCTGCGGTACCTCACGCACCGCGCTCGGGGCGCGTCGAAAATGTGAATTCAAACTAGCGCCAGAATCGCTCTAACCCGTTAACCCGAAGTCCAACTTCCGCAGCGTGGTTTCCGTTGCTTGAACACATGAGGAAGACTCGGGCATGATGGGCCTCTCAATAGAGACCATAAGTTAACGGAAAGGCAAACCGGCGCGTTGAAAAAGCCTGTTCACAACCCCCGGGAAGTTGCTGAAATCGTTGCGATTCAGGCGCTCGGCTTCATTGCCGGCGATGCCGAACGGCTGGGCCTGTTCCTGGCTGAAACCGGAATCGGTCCAGAGACGCTGCGGAACGCCGCGTCCAACCCTCAATTTCTTGCGAGCGTGCTCGATTTCGTGATGCGCGACGACGCCACCGTGAAGGCGTTTGCCAGGGCCTCGGAACTGCACCCGACCAATATCGCCGCCGCCCATCAGGCGCTGGGCGACCCGAAATGGGAGCGCGACGTGCCGTGACGACGGCAGCGGCAGCTTCCGACGGCCCCCTCAGTTTCTGCCGAGACTGCCTCGGCGACCTCGATATCAAGGTGAAGCGATGCAGCCATTGCGGCTCGCCGCGGCTGGTGCGTCATCGCGCCCTGCCCGCGCTGGCGCTGGCGCACATCGACTGCGACGCGTTCTATGCCACCGTCGAGAAGCGCGACAATCCCGAGATCGCCGACCGCCCGGTCATCATCGGCGGCGGCAAGCGCGGCGTCGTGTCGGCCGCCTGTTACATCGCCCGCACCTATGGCGTCCGCTCGGCGATGCCGATGTTCAAGGCGCTGGAACTCTGCCCGGATGCGACCGTGATTCCGCCGGACATGGCGAAGTATGTCCGGGTCGGGCGCGAGGTGCGGCAGGCGATGCAGGCGCTGACGCCGCTGGTCGAGCCGCTGTCGATCGACGAAGCCTTCCTCGATCTCGCCGGCACGCAGCGCGTCCACGGCATGATCCCGGCCAAGGTGCTCGCCAAATTCGCCCGCGATGTCGAGCGCGACATCGGCATCACGGTGTCGGTCGGGCTGTCCTGCAACAAGTTCCTCGCCAAGATCGCTTCCGACCTCGACAAGCCGAGGGGCTTTGCCGCGCTCGACCAGGACGAGGCGCGCGAGATGCTGGCGAGCAAGCCGGTCGGGTTCATCTACGGCGTCGGCCCTGCGACCCAGGAGAAGCTGGTGCAGCGCGGTTTCCGCGTCATCGCCGACCTGCAGCGCGCCGACGAGAACGAATTGATGAAGCAGTTCGCGAGCGAAGGCCGTAGGCTGTGGCGGCTGGCGCGCGGCATCGACGACCGGAGCGTGATGGCCGATCGCGGCGCCAAGACGATCTCGAGCGAGACCACCTTCGAGATCGACATCCGCGACTTCGCAACGCTGGAGAAACTGCTCTGGAAACTGTCCGAGAAGGTCTCGGCGCGGCTGAAGACCAGCGAACTCTCAGGCTGCACCATCACGCTGAAGCTGAAGACCGCGGACTTCCGCCAGCGCACCCGTTCGCAATCGATCCAGACCCCGACCCAGCTTGCCGCCAAGATCTTTGCGGTGTCGCGCGAGATGCTCGCGAAGGAAATCGACGGCACCGCCTTCCGCCTGATGGGCACCGGCGTCAGCGCGCTGCGCCCGGGCGCGCAGGCCAACGATTCCGACATGCTCGACCGCCGCTCGGCGCACGCCGAGCGCGCGATGGACAATCTGCGCAAGAAGTTCGGCAATGCCGCCGTGATCAGGGGCATTGCCTATGAGGGGCCGCAGAAGAGCGCGGAAGAGTAATCGGTCGTCATGGCCGGGCTTGACCCGGCCATCCATCAACGAGGACTCTTTGAAAAGCGATGGATGCGCGGGTCGAGCCCGCGCACGACGACTGCGCAGCCCTTCAATCCGCGACCGCAACCGCCTCGATCTCAATCAGCCATTCCGGCGCCGCGAGCGCGGTGACACCGACCAGCGTAGAGGCCGGCGGCTCCATGCCCTCAAAGAACGCCGAACGTGCCTTGCCGATGATGGGACGGAGCTCCGGCTTGTAGCCGACGACGAAGGTCGTGATCTTCACGATATTGGAATAGCTGGCTCCGGCGGCCTTCAGCGCCATGCCGAGGTTCTGCATCACCTGCGTCGTCTGCGCGGCGAGATCGCCGGCGCCGACCACGCGGCCCTCCTCGTCGACGGAGACCTGTCCCGAAATGTAGATCGTGCGCGCGCCGGAGGCGACGACGACGTGGGAGTAAGCCGGATTGTGATGCAGGCCGCTGGGGCGAAGGTGGTTGAGCTCGCTCATGAGGTGCCTCCCTGACACGCGTGTATGTGGGAAGCCTACTCGTGCCGGACGGTTCCGGCCAGTGCGGTGTCGTGGAGTGCTCGGGCTTGCTCCGCCGTCGTCCCGACGAAAGCCGGGACCCATCCACCGAAGGTGATTGTTGTGCGACGCTGGGGCCACAGCCCCCTTCAACAACTCACCCCTGTGGTGATGGGTCCCGCTTCGCTTGCCCGGGACGACGCTGAGTGGGTGGCAATAGCCAGCCCTCACTTGCAGGGCTTGGAATCCCTGACGTCGAACTTGTCCAGCGCGCCCGAGATCACGAAATCGTTGTAGTCCAGCACCAGCGCACGGGAGACGCCGTTCTCGTACAGCTCGAACGACATCGCGTAGACCGGCGTCTGCTCGCCGTCCTTCGCGCGCGCGTCGCTGTCGTAATAGCTCACCGTCACCGGCCAGCGCGTCATGGCCTTCATCGCATTGCTCGCCGTCGACGGATCGGGCGATGACGGCGCGCGGTCGCCTGCGATCGGCCGGCCGATCACGGTCAGTGTGTTGTAGATTTTCTCGCCGTTGTCGGAGCCGTCATAGACGGTCTGGTCGAGCACCGACTTGCCGTCGCGGGCGGCAGCGATGATGTGCTGGATCTGCTCGGTCGGGAACACGATCTTGCCGTCGATATTGAACGTCTTCTTCACCGGCTGGGTCAGCTTCACGGTGATATGATCGCCGACCCGCTCGGCGATGCCGTCGACCGGCGACGATTCGCTGTCGTTCATCCGCGTGTCGATCTTGAAGCGGTAGCTTTTGCCCGACGCGTCCTCCCAGGACGTGGAGCGAAGATCGGACAGCGTCACCTTGCCCTCGCCGCTGTCGAGCTCGGACACCTGGCGGAATTCGGAGGTGTAGCCTTCGCAGGAGTTGCCGGAGAAATTGTAGAGGATGCGCCCGCGCGCATCGCTGACCGAGTTGGAGCCGCGCGATTTCACCAGGCTGAGGTCGTAGAGCGCCTGATGCGCGAGAAACGGCCCGCTTGCCGCAGCGACCGCGGGCCCCTGAACCAGGCCGGATCCTGCGGCAACGGCGATCGCAAACACGAGGGCACGCGACGGAGTCCGGAACGGCAGGGTCATGTGGTTTCCTCAAGGAGGCAGGGATTCGCCACAATAGTGACGGTGGTATTGCGCCGCAACTGGGGCAAGTCTGACAAAATGGCAATGTATGCAGCGAAATTGCCGTCATTTTCGGCAGCTTTCCGTGCGATTCGGCACGTCATGGCCGCGTTGTCCTCACCTTACCGTCGCTTGCAACCGGCGGCACGATGCGCGAAACAATCGAAACAAACTTGGCCCTGACCGCGTTTCAGGCTTCGTGCAATCCAATTGGGGGACCAAAAATGGCGGGTACCGTCGAACAAAAACTGGCGTCACAGGGCATCACACTTCCCGAGCCGACCTCCCCGGTCGCAAACTATGTCCCCTTCGTCCGCAGCGGAAACCTGCTGTTCGTGTCCGGCCAGGTCTGCTTCAACGCCGAGGGCAAGCTGATCGCCAAGGGCAAGCTCGGCGCCGGCGTCACGCTCGAACAGGGCGCCGCTGCCGCGCGCGGCTGCGCAATCAATCTGCTGGCCCAGATCAAGGCCGCGCTCGGCGACCTCGACAAGGTCGTGCGCGTGGTGCGGCTCGGCGGATTCATCAATTCGGCGCCCGACTTCTTTGACGGGCCGAAGGTGCTGAACGGCGCCTCCGACCTGATGGTCGAGGCGTTCGGCGACAAGGGCCGCCATGCCCGTACCACCGTCGGCGTCGCCTCGCTGCCCGCGGACGCCGCGGTCGAAGTCGAAGGCGTGTTCGAAGTCGCCTGATCGATGCGAGCTCCTGATTGGCTGACGAAACGGCCGGTTGCCCATCGCGGCCTGCACGATGCCGCACGCGGCATCATCGAGAACATGCCGGCCGCGGCCACCGCCGCGGTAGCCGGCAACTTCGCCATCGAGTGCGATATCCAGCTCACCGCCGACGGCGAGGCCATGGTGCATCACGACGATGCGCTCGGCCGCCTCACCGAGGGGGCGGGGCTGCTGGCAACCAGGACGGCGGCCGAACTGAAGGCCGTCAAGTTCAAGGACACCGCCGAGCAGATGATGACGCTCGGCGATCTCTGCGCGCTGGTCGCCGGCCGCGTGCCGCTGGTGGTCGAGGTGAAGAGCCATTTCGACGGCGACCGCAAGCTGGTGCGGCGGATGGCCGAGGTGCTGGCGTCCTATTCCGGCCCGGTGGTCGGCATGTCCTTCGATCCCGACCAGGTGCTGGCGCTGCGCGAGATCATGCCGAACCTGCCGCGCGGCATCACCGCCCAGCGCACCTATGACGACGGCCACTGGGACAAGCTGACGCCGGCACAGCGCGACAGCATGCTATACCTGCGGCACGGCTTTACGACCGAGCCGCATTTCGTCGCCTATTGGGTCAACCAGCTGCCGGCACCGGAGCCGTGGATCGCCCGCAACGTGTTCGGCTGTGCGCTGCTGGCCTGGACCGTGCGGACGGTGGAACAGCGCGAGCGCGCGGCGCGCTACGCCGACCAGATGATCTTCGAGGGGTTCGTGCCGGGAACCTGACATGTCCGAGACATGCCCTTGTAGTCTTGAACTCGTCGCTGCGACGCACGATGTTGGCGAGGGTTGGTCGTCATCGGCGATGGCGCAATGCGGGTCATGATCCGGAAGTGGAGCCAGCTGTTCCGGAAAGATCATGCTCAAACGAGGCACCGGTCTTCATTCTCGATGGCGTCTTCTGAAATCACCCTAGAAGCTGTAGCTGACATCGGCGGCATTCCGGCCGCCGAATGGGACGCCTGCGCCAATCCCAAGGCGGATGCGGACGGCATCCATCACCTCGACACGCTTGCCTCGCCCGGTTCCGCAAACGATTGCCAGACCGCCGCAAGTTCGAGCTATAACCCATTCGTTTCCCACGCCTTTTTTGCCGCCGCCGAAGCCTCCAAGTCGGCCTGCCCGCGGACCGGCTGGGGCCCGCGGCATCTGATCGCGAAGCTCGATGGCCGGATCGTCGGCGTCGTGCCCTGCTATCTGAAATCGCACTCGCAGGGCGAATACGTGTTCGACCGCGGCTGGGCCGAGGCCTACCACCGCGCCGGCGGCAGCTATTACCCGAAGCTTCAGGTGTCGGTCCCCTTCACGCCCGCGACCGGGCCGCGGCTGTTGATCCGCGACGGCGTCGACCGCGAGGTGATCGGCTCGGCGCTGGCGCGGGGCCTGCGGGCGCTCTGCAACGCCACCGAGGCGTCCTCCGTGCATGTGACGTTCGCCCGCGAGGACGAGGCCAGGTTCCTCGGCGCCCACGGTTTCCTGCAGCGGACCGACCAGCAGTTCCACTGGCACAATCAGGGCTACAAGACCTTCGACGACTTTCTCGGTTCGCTGAACTCCCGCCATCGCAAGGGCATCAAGCGCGAGCGCCGCGAGGCGGTCGCCGCCGGGATCACCATCCACTGGCTGACCGGCTCAGACATCACCGAGGACGCCTGGGATGCGTTCTTCGAATTTTACATGGAGACCGGCTCGCGCAAATGGGGCCGGCCGTATCTGACCCGAGAATTCTTCTCGCTGATCGGCGAGACCATGAGCCGGGACGTGCTGCTGGTGATGGCCAAGCGCAACGGCCGCTGGATCGCAGGCGCGATCAACTTCATCGGCTCGGACACGCTGTTCGGCCGCAACTGGGGCGCCATCGAGCACCACCCGTTTCTGCATTTCGAGGTCTGCTACTACCAGGCGATCGATTTCGCGGTTCAGCGCGGGCTCAAGGTGGTCGAGGCCGGCGCGCAGGGCGAGCACAAGCTGGCGCGCGGCTACCTGCCGCAGACCACCTATTCGGCGCATTTCATCGCCGATCCCGGGCTGCGCCGTGCGATCGCCGATTACCTCAAGCGCGAGCGCGACTATGTCGCCGAGGTCGGCCGCGAGCTCACCGAGGCCGGCCCGTTCCGCAAGACGGTCGACGACGACGCTTGACGTCTCCGCCGCCAGCTAGGCAATAAATCAGCATCATCGAGGAGCCGCCGCCATGCCCGCCGCCTACGACAACAACAACATCTTCGCGAAGATCCTGCGCGGCGAGCTGCCCTGCTACAAGGTCTATGAGGACGAGCACGTGTTCGCGTTCCTCGACATCATGCCGCGCTCGCCGGGGCACACGCTCGTGATCCCGAAGGCCCCTGCCCGCAACATCCTCGACATCAAGCCCGACGACTACGCCCATGTCGCGCGCGCCTCGCACAAGATCGCCGCCGCCGCGATGAAGGCGTTCGAAGCCGACGGCATCACGGTGCAGCAATTCAACGAGCCGGCCGGTGGCCAGGTCGTCTTCCATCTGCACATGCACGTCATGCCACGCAAGGACGGCGTCGCACTGCTGCCGCCTGCGAGCCACAAGGAAGATGGCAAGGTGCTGGAGGCGAGCGCGGCGAAGCTGAGCGCAGCGTTGAAGTAATCCCACCGCTGTCATTCCGGGGCGTGCGGAGCGCGAACTCGGAATCTCGAGATTCCGGGTTCGATGCTTCGCATCGCCCCGGAGACGGTTGAGAGATTCTACTCCGTCTCGAAGTCCCCGGCCTGCGGCGGGGCGAGCGGGGTGAACTCGCAACGGTCGGGCTTGACGTCGATCAGCGGCGTTTCGTCGAGGCAGTCGAGGCCGCGCACCAAAATGACGTTGCGCTCGACGCCGACCAGCTTGACGATCGCGGTGCCGATCGGATTGGGGCGCACCGGCGAGCGCAGCGAGAAGGTGCCGCGGGTGTTGCCGTTGTTCTTCGGGCTTTGCAGCACGATGTCGCGGCGCGACTGGTGCAGCCAGTACAGCACCTCGAGATTTGAATAGAAATCGACGCCCTTGATCGCGGCGACCCAGGGCTCGAAAATCTCGAGCCGGCACACCGGGCCGTCATGGCGCCCCTGCCGGGGCGTCGCCAGCCGCGAGGTCCAGGGCGTGCGGATGCGGCCGATGAAGACCAGCCCGGCATCGCGCGCCGTCGGCATGTCGACGGCCACCTCGCCCTGGCGCAGTTCCATTTCACGTACCATGTCTCAATCCAGCGATATGTTCAGCGCCTTGATCACGCCCGCCCATCGCGCGCGATCGGTATTCAAGAACTCGTCGATCTCGGCCTGGCTCTTCGCGCGCAGCGGCGGGAAACCGATCTTGAGCAGCGAAGCGCGGAACGCTTCGTCGTTCAAGGCCCGGTCGAGGCTCGCCTTGATCTTGTCGGCGATGTCGTCAGGCACCCTCGACGGCGCTGCGATACCATACCAGACGCTGACCGCATAATCGGGATAGCCGCTCTCGGCGATCGTCGGCAGATCGGGCAAATCGGGGATGCGCTCCGTCGAGCTGACGCCGAGCGGCCGCAGCATGCCCGATTTGACCGGCGGCAGCGCGGTGCCGAGCGTGTCGAACATCAGCTGGATGTTGCCGGACAGCAGATCGGTCAGCGCGGGTCCTGCGCCCTTGTACGGCACGTGGGTCATCTCGACGCCGGCCATCTGCTTGAACATCTCGCCGGCGAGATGAACCGTGCCGCCGGTGCCCGCCGATCCGAAATTGAGTTTTCCGGGATTCTTCTTCGCGTAAGCGACGAACTCCGCGATCGTCCTCGCCGGCACCGACGGGTGCACCTCCATGATCATCGGCGCGTCCGTGATGACGGACAGCAGGCGAAAATCCCTGGCCGGATCGTAGGGCAGCTTCTTGTAGAGCATCGGATTGAGCACGAAGATCGAGGCGGCCGTCACGAACAGCGTGTAGCCGTCGGGATCGGAGCGCGCCACGGCCTCGGCGCCGATCGCGCCCTGCGCACCGGCCTTGTTCTCGACCACGACCACCTGTTTGAGATCGCGCCCGAGATATTCGCCGACGATGCGGCCGAGCACGTCGGTCGGCCCGCCCGCGGCATAGGGCACCACGAGCTTGATCGGTCGCGTCGGATAATCCGCGGCACGCGCCGGCAGCGTCGCCGCCAGCAACGCCGTCAGAGCAACAATGAATAGCGATGATGCGCGCCGCTGCATGCCGTTTCCCCGTTGTCTTGTTCTTGGGGAGCGAGACTAGCGGATAATGCGGACGCCGCAATCAGCCGAGCCAGTATTTGCCCGCGATCATGACGACTTCGCCCGCGATCACGCCCGCGAAGATCGATTTCCTCGCCAGCATGAACACGACAAAGCCCGCGGCGACGGCGCCGTAACGCAGCCAGTCCGGCACGCTGGCGAGCGCGCCCGGCGGCTGCACCACGATCTGCGCGATGATTCCGGCGAGGATCGCGGTGGCGACCGCCCTCACCCAGACCAAGAGCTCGGAATTCTCGTCGATGCCGCCGCCGAACCACAGGCCGAGCATGCGCCAGATCTGGTTGGGGATGACGCCCGCGACGAACAGGATCGCCAGCGCGTGCCATTCGCCGATGAAACCGCTCATGCGCGCGCCCCGACGATGCCTGCCCTCGCGCGGTGCACGGCATAGGCGATGGTGCCGGCGACGACGCCGCTGACCAGGATGTCGACGCCGCTGTTCAGCATCGCCGCCAGCGGGAACAGCAATAGGCCGAGCACCAGCGCGATGACATCGGCGAGCTCGCGGCAGTTGCGCGCCGTGGAGAACAGGAAGGCGAGCGGCGTCAGCATCAGCATGCCGGCGGCGAACAGCGGCGTGAGGTTGGCCGCGAGCATGTAGCCGATCGTGTTGGCGATCAGGCAGACCGTGACCAGCCCGCAGCCGAGCCCGTGGATGAAGGCGATCCGCCGGTTGCGCGGCACCTGCGGCAGGAAGCGGAAGCATTCGACCCACAGCGTCACGGCGGTGAGATGCGCCACCAGGATCAGATGCCGGCGCTTGGTCTGTTCGGTCCGCATCATCGGCAACACCGACACCACCATCGGAAACAGGCGGATCGCGCTGACGGTGACCGCGATCGCCGATTGCAGCACGGTGGCGCCGGAGCCGAGTGTCGTGATCACGATGATCTGCGCAGGGCCAGCCCAGACGAACGCCGTGCTCGCCAGGGTCCAGCCCAGCGAGAAGCCGGAATCATGCGCCAGCGCGCCGATGCCGAGATAGGTCGCAAACAGCACCAGGGTCAGCACGGTCGCGCCGATCGACCGTGCGCCCCACAGGAAGGCGCGGAACGAGGTGTGCCATTGCGGAGAATCGAGCGGAGGAAGCGCCACGGGGAACCGGATGGTTTGCAATCGCGGCGGCTTAGGGCGCTGACAACGCAGGGTCAAGCAAGAGACGGCACAGGGCGGGTATGCGCCTTGGTAGCCCGGATGAAGCGCCAGCGAAATCCGGGGCCGCTCTTGCAACCGGCGAGAGCTGTCCCGGATTGCGCTTCGCTTCATCCGGGCTACCGATCCACGCAATCACGCCCTGTTCTTCAGCACGAAGCACGCCCCGCCCGCCTTGCGGATGCGGTTGCACAGGCCGTCGGCCTCGGGACGCGTGTCGGCGCCGATGCGCACCTGGTAGAAGGTCGCGCTGCCGCGGGTGCGAAGCCGTGAGCTCAGCAAACTCGGATCCTGATCGCCGATCACGTTGGCAAGGCGCTTGATGGCGCGGGCATACATCGCGAGCGCCTTGTCGCGGCTGAAGCCGGCGGCAAGCTGCACGCCCCAGACCTTGGCGGCCGACAGCGTGATGTGCTGCTCGAGCCCAGCGACGAACGGATTCGGCGCGCGCTTGAGCAGCGCCATCAGCTCGCGGCAGCTCGTGGTCGGCGCGCGCTGCGGCATCTTGCCGTTGCGCCCGGCAGCGGCCCAGTCGTCGACGCTGGAGCCGGTGATCGCGGAGACGTAATTGCGCGTCTCCTGCGGCATGTAGCCGGAGCCGGCGAGCCAATCCTGGATCCGGCGCGGGCCGGCATTGTAGGCCGCGGCCGCGAGGCCGAGATTGCCGAACTGGTTGCGCAGCTCGCTGAGGAATTCGGCCGACTTCGGCAGCGCCTGCACCGGATTGAACGGATCGAGCAACCCGCGCTCGTTTGCCGTGCCCGGCATGAATTGCGCGATGCCCTGCGCGCGCTGGCCGTTGCGCGTCATCGGACCAACCGCATCGGCCTGGAAGCGGCTCTCCTGCCAGATCACGCGCGCGAAGAATTCGAGCGGCAGATCGTTGGCCCGCGCCGCCGACTCGATCATCAGGCACATCGCCTCGCGGGTGTCGCTCTCGCGCACATCGTCAGCGGGCTTGTCGGTCGCCGCCGCGGGCTTCTCGGCCGGCGCTGCGGGCGTATCCGCCGGGGACGCGGCAGGTTTGTCGGCCGATGGTGCGGCCTGCTCTCCCGGCGGTGGCGCAGGCGGCTCCGCCGGCGCGGCCGCGGGCTGCTCAGCGGGCTTGTCCGGGGGCGGCGCTGCCGGCTGCTCGGCGCCAGGCGGCGGCGCCGGGGCCGCGGCCGGAGCGTCCTCCGCGCCGACGCGGGCCGGCGGCACCAGCAGCACAAGCATGACCAATGCGGCGCAACGACCGGTTCGCATGGCAATTCTGTTCCCGTGCGGGCGCGGCTTGACACCGCAAGCTCGTGGTCTAGCTATGGACTGAAATGATGGCGCGCAAAAGGGAGCGCAAATGGCCGCAGCATCCGACGATCAACTCGGCTTTGCCCCCGATGACGACGCCCCGATCGGCTATATGAAGCGAACCCGCGATTATTACGCGGCTATCGGCTACACCACCCCCTACCGCTGGGCGCATTACACCTCCGCCCCGTTCCAGCCCCTGAAGAAGCCGCTGAACCAGTCCCGGGTCGCCATCATCACGACCGCGGCGCCGTTCGATCCGGCACGGGGCGACCAGGGTCCCGGCGCGAAATACAACGGCGGGGCCAAGTTCTATGCGGTCTATGACGGCGACACGTCAAAGCAGCACGATCTGCGGATTTCGCACATCGCCTATGACCGCACCCACACCACGGCGACCGACAACGGCACCTGGTTCCCGCTGGCACAACTGAAGCGCCTCGCCGCGGCCGGCACGATCGGCGACGTCGCGCCGCGCTTCTTCGGCGCCCCGACCAACCGCAGCCACCGCGTCACCATCGAGACCGACGCGCCCGAAATCCTCAAGCGTTGCCGTGACGACAAGGTCGACGCCGCGGTGCTGGTGCCGAACTGCCCGGTCTGCCACCAGACCGTCAGCCTGGTGGCGCGGCATCTCGAGGCCAACGGGATTTCCACGGTCGTGATGGGCTGCGCCAAGGATATCGTCGAGCATGCCGCGGTGCCGCGTTTCCTGTTCTCCGATTTCCCGCTCGGCAATTCCGCCGGCAAGCCGCAGGACGTCGCCTCGCAGGCGTTCACGCTGGAGCTGGCGCTGCGCGTGCTTGAGCAGGCGCCCGGTCCGCAGACCACCGTGCAGTCACCGCTGCGCTGGAGCGAGGATGCTTCCTGGAAGCGCGACTACAGCAACGCCGATGCGCTCAGCGCCGAGGAGCTGGCCCGCCTGCGCCGCGAGTTCGACGCGCAGAAGGAAGTCGCCAAGGGCCTGCGCGAGCGCGTTGCGTAAGGCTCGGCGCTAGATACGAGCACTTTGCCAACTCAAGGTGTCGTCGCTCGGGCGACCTGTACGGCGGTGAGCATGCCGGTCCGTTCATGGCAGCCGAGATATTCGAAGAACTGCTCGTCGGCGCCTGCCACCGTGACCTCGTGATACAGCCTGAGCTTGGCGTTCGGCCCCAAGGTCGAGAGATACTTCATCGCCGCGCCAAAAATCCTGACATGGGTCGGGTGCGATTCCGCCCAGCGCTCGAGTGCCGCAAGGCTCTTCCACCAGCTCTGGCCGTAGGACTTTTCGGTCGGCCTGCCCTCCGCATCGACAACGCGCATATAGCGGTTGGCATAGCAGCCGATCGGCACACCGTCGTCGCGCAGGAAATCCATGCCCTCGCGCAGCACCGGCTCGACATCGTCGAGATACATCTTGCGTTCCGCTGCCTCGGTATCGCTCCAATCCTGTCCGGAACGGATCAGGCAGAGATTGTCATGCGCGACCACACGGATGCGTGCGCCGTCGCGGATCACGCGCGGCTCGCCGCCCGGCGTCATCGCGTCGGTCTGCGACAGCGGGATACGGTCGCGCATGCCGCCCCAATAAGCATGCTCCTGCACCTCTCCGCTCATGCCGTCGGCGAGCACCGCGACACCCTCCGGACGGCCCAGCGACGAGAACAGCGTCTCGTAGCGCGCAACATGCGGCCGCAGCACCTCGATGAAGCGGCCGACGCCGTCGCTGGCGCCGCTGCCGGTCCAGGCCTCGCGCGCGCCGTCGAACCAGGCGTCGAAACGCCCGGCGTCGTCCCAATAGGCGACCGAGACGACGTTGGTGAAGCCGGCCTGGTCGACATATTGCGCGCGGTCCCAATGCGTCGGACTGTTTTCTCTGGCAAAGCGCGTGGCGATCTGCGCCAGCGCGTCGGTCGCCGCCGCGCTCCGCTCACCGCGATATTGCACGCCGAAATAGGCCATGATCACGCGCGTGACCGCAGGCTTGTGGCGCGCGACGAAGGATGGATAAGGCGGCGCGTAATCGTCGGGCACACGCCGATGACGCGATCGGACTGTCTGCAAATGGGATGGAATGGCGGATTCCATGGCAGTCGCCTCCCGTTGGATGTCGTGCTTTCAGCTCGCGGCCGCGTCGATCTCCTCAAGGCTGTCGAGCGGCAGCGCGAAATGCTCGACGCGCTTCGAGGGCTTCTTGTTCAGCAGCAGACGCGTGACATCGGGGCGCGAATAGTGCCCGGCCGGATCGGCGGCGTTCTTGGCGATCCCGATCGCGCCGAGATCGATATCGGCGAGCAGCAGGCCCTCCTGCTCGGGCGGCAGCTTCTCGGCGATCGAGCTGCCGTCCGGCCCGTAGATCGCGGCATGTCCGCCGCCGACATGCAGCAGCGCGTGCTTGTCGTCGCGGTCGCACATCTCGTCGACCATCGCCTGCGAGACCGTGGCGCAGGGCGCCAGCACGAAGCACGAGCCTTCGACCGCATAGACCCGCGAGGCCGCGTTGTTGACCTCCCAGCCGAGCGCCGGCGCGAACGGATCATACAGCGAGAAGCTCGGCCAGGCCGCGACATGGACCTGCTCGTTCTGGGCGTACATCGCGTATTTCGACAGCGGCTGCAGATGCTCCCAGCAGCACAGCGCGCCGAGCCGGCCGATGCCGGGACGGTCATGCACCGCAAGATCGCTGCCGTCGCCTTCGCCATAGACGGTGCGCTCGGCATGGGTCGGCCGCAGCTTGCGCCGCTTCGCGATGGTCTCGCCGTCGGGTCCGATCAGCCATTGCGCGAGGTAGAGGCTGCCGCCGTCGCGCTCGGACAGGCCGAGCACCGCGGTCATGCCGGCCTTCTTGACCGCGAGCCGCAGCTTCTCGGCCTGCGGGCTGTCGTAGCTCAGCGAGTTGTCGAAATAGCGCTGCACGAAGCCGCGCCCGATCGCCCAAGCCGGCGAGTCCAGCCAGATGTACCAGGGATAGCCGGGGATGAAGGCCTCGGGAAACGCGATCAGCTTCGCCCCTTTGGCGGCGGCCTCCTCGATCAGCGCGATGGACTTGGCGATGGAGGCGTCGAGGTCGAGCCAGGCAGGTGCGGCCTGCACCACCGCAACGCGGTATTTCGGATGTTCGATGCCCATGATGTCCTCCTCGCGGCCGACGCTTGCGGCCGGTTCGTGCTTGATCGGCCATGGCGGCCTCTGACATCATGCTGCCCCGGGACCGGGCACGCCGTTCGACCAGGACGGAAGGAAAATTCGACTGCGGAGGAGATTCCCCGGCCGTCCCAGGTATGAAGCTTGCTTTGTTTGCGTGGCCAGCGTTTGCACTCGTGAAGGGAGGAGATCATGCCGGCCCTGTTCACCACGGAAGACGCGCCCACCCATCGGCGCCTTGCGCTCTGGCAGGACATCGTCTGCGACGTGTTCGTGCAGCTCGACTGCAAGTCCGATCTCGGCACCGCCTTCCACGGCGCCATCACCAGCGCGCAGCTGGGCGCGGTGAAATGCTCCCTTGTCTCGTCGAGCCGGCAACGGGTGCTGCGTACGCCGTCGCGGATCGCACGCGCCAGCGAGGATTTTGTTCTGTTCGCCCTCGGCCGGAGTGGCGCGGGCGCCGTGCTGCAGGACGGCCGCGAGACCGTGATCCAACCGGGCGAGTTCGCATTCTACGATACCACCCGGCCCTATGAATTGCGCTTCAACGCCGACTTCACGCAGACCATCTTCCAGGTGCCGCGCGCCATCCTGCACCGGCGCTTCGCCGGCACCCAGGGCTTAACTGCGACCACGTTCACATCGGATCGTCCCGTGCAGCGGCTCGCCTGGCAGTTCATCGCGGGGCTCTCCGAGATCGCCGACAAGCTCGATCCTGACAACGCGATCCGCCTCGCCGACCAGGCCGCCGACCTGCTCGCGATGGCAATAAGCGAGCGGCTCGGCGGCGCCGCGCTGCCCGCCTCGACCCACCGCTCCGCGCTGCTCTACCGGCTGAAGGCGCATGTGCTTGCGCATCTGCCGAACCCCGAGCTCAACCTCGCCGAGACCGCCGCCGCGCTCGGCATCTCGCCGCGCTACGTCAACAGCCTTTTGGCCGACGAGGACACCTCGTTCCAGCGCTTCGTGCTGGCGCAGCGGCTGGAGCGCTGCAAGCGCGACCTCGCCTCGCAGGCGCACGCGCATCGCCACATCGGCGAGATTGCATTCGCCTGGGGCTTTAACGATCTCTCGCATTTCGGCCGCGTGTTCCGTGACCATTACGGCCTGTCGCCGCGCGACTGGCGGCAAAGCCGGCTGCCGAACTAAAGCTTTTTCGAGGGAAGCCATAGGTCTCTTGCGGCGCAAAATAGCCGGGAATCCACGCCCTCACGGATGCAAATATTTACACTAACTGCAACGGGTTCCCCGGCGCCCTTCTTTTCGCTGGGGCGGACCGGTACAGTCGTGCCGTTCATTTGGAGGATTTCCCATGCAGGACCGGCGCCAGAACGTACGCGAGAAGGTGTTCTATGGTGCGGTTGCGGAGATCAATGAACGCGGCTCGACGATGGATTGCGTCGTCCGCAACATCAGCGAAGGCGGTGCCTGCGTTGAATTTAGCGATGCCGCGCACTTGCCCGAAGAGATGAATCTCAGCGTCGCACGCAAGGGCCGCTCGTTCCTGGCCCGCCTGATCTGGCGCCAGGCCAACAAGGTCGGCCTCGCCTTCCGGATCATGACCTCCGACACGCCGGTCAGCGATCTCGACGAGCGGGTCCGCCGCAGCGAGATCAAGAAGCGGCAGCTACAGCGGCGCATCAACGAATTGCTCGGCCAGGGCTGAGCCGCCTCGGCTCGGAGCCTTCGTTTCCGTCGCGGCCGGCATCCGGCATTCGGGGTTGCAAAGGCCGGGCTAATCCAGCATGCGGTAATCCCCGCAACGCCGGAACCGAGAGCCCCTCCACGACATGTCGTCCGCGATGACAGAGCATCCCGACGGGCTGCCGCAGCCGCAGCGCAATTGGGCCGTTCTCACGATCGCGCTCGGCCTCGTGATGGCCGTCGTCGACGGCTCGATCGCCAACGTTGCGCTGCCGACCATTGCCCGGGATCTGAACGCCAGCCCCGCGTTCTCGATCTGGATCGTCAACGGCTATCAATTGGCGATCACGATCTCGCTGCTGCCGCTGGCCTCACTCGGCGAAATCATCGGCTATCGCCGCGTCTATCTGGCGGGGCTGTTGCTGTTCACGCTGGCCTCGCTGTTCTGCGCGCTGTCGCACACGCTGCCGCTGCTGACAGTCGCCCGCATCCTGCAGGGGTTTGGCGCTGCCGGAATCCTCAGCGTCAACACCGCGCTGGTCCGCTTCATCTATCCGCATTCGCTGCTCGGCCGCGGCATCGGCGTCAACGCGCTGGTGGTCGCGATCTCGGCCGCGGTCGGTCCCACCATCGCCTCGTTCATCCTGGCGGTCGGGACCTGGCCGTATCTGTTCGCCATCAACGTCCCGCTCGGCATCGTCACGCTGGCGCTGGGCTGGCGCTTCCTGCCGCACACCAGGCCGGCGGTTCACGCCTTCGACTGGCAGAGCGCCGCGATGAGCGCCATCGCGTTCGGGTTCGGCATCAGCGCGATCGATAGCGCCGGCCATGGCGGGTCGCTGTATCTCTGCGCATTGGAGTTCGCGGTCGCCGCGGTCGCCTCGCATTTGCTGTACCGGCGGCAGCAGCATCTGCCCTCGCCGCTGCTGCCCGTCGACCTGCTGCGGATTCCGATCTTCGCGCTCTCGATCGGCACCTCGATCGCCTCGTTCTGCGGCCAGATGCTGGCCTTTGTCGCGATGCCGTTCTATCTGGAAAATCATTTCGGATATTCGGCGGTTCAGATCGGCCTGTTGATCACGCCTTGGCCGATCGCGGTCGCGTTCGCCGCCCCGCTCGCGGGCTGGCTGGTGGAACGCTATCCGGCCGGCCTGCTCGGCGGCATCGGCCTGCTGCTGTTCGCGACGGGATTGGGCACGCTGGCCCTGATGCCGGCCAACGCGACGCCGGTCGACGTGATCTGGCGCATGGCGCTGGCCGGCGCCGGCTTCGGCCTGTTCCAGACCCCGAACAACCGCACCATGATCGCCGCCGCCCCGCGCGAGCGCTCGGGCGGCGCCAGCGGCATGTTAGGGACCGCGCGCCTGCTCGGACAGACCATCGGCGCCGCTTTGGTGGCGCTGCTGCTGGCTCGCTATCCGGCTGACGGCACCCGGATCTCGCTGATGGTCGGCGTCGGCTTTGCCGTCGTGGGAGCTGTGCTCAGCACACTCCGGCTGTCCTCGGCCGGCAGCCGCGGCGCCGACCGGGTGCGGGTCCAGGAGGGCCAGCGGCTGAAGGGCGAGTGACGGCGCGGAGACGCGCCTCCCACCGCCAGAAACAAAAAGGCCGGCTGTTCAGCCGGCCTTTTCGTTTGGTTGTTCGCTCGCGCCTCAGACCTTGACCATCGGTCCCTTTGAGGCCGGCCCCTTGGTGCCGCCTCCGCCGCCGTTGGGACCGCCCTTCGGCGGCTTGCGCTTGCGCGGCGGCAGGTTCTCGGGCTTCGGCGTGACCGGGCCCTCGACATATTCGAAGCCGATCTTGTCCTTGGCGGTCGCCTCGTCCTTGACCAGGATGACGCGGACGTGTCCGCCGCCCTTGAGCTGACCGAACAGCACCTCATCCGCGAGCGGCTTCTTGATGTGCTCCTGGATGATGCGCGCCATCGGACGTGCGCCCATCTGCTCGTCATAGCCGTGCTCGATCAGCCAGGCCTTTGCAGGCTCGGACAGCTCGATCGTGACGTCGCGGTCGGCGAGTTGCGCCTCGAGCTGCAGCACGAACTTCTCGACCACCATGCCGATCACCTCGGCATTGAGGTGCGAGAACGAGACGATCGCATCCAGCCGGTTGCGGAACTCCGGCGCGAACTGGCGATTGATCGCTTCGTGATCGTCGCCTTCCCGCTTCGAGCGGGTGAAGCCGAAGGCCTGCCGCGCAAGATCGGCCGCGCCGGCATTCGTGGTCATGATCAGGATCACGTTGCGGAAGTTGACCTGCTTGCCGTTGTGGTCGGTGAGCCGGCCATGATCCATGATCTGCAGCAGCACGTTGTAGAGATCCGGGTGCGCCTTCTCGATTTCGTCGAGCAGCACGACGCAATGCGGATGCTGGTCCACGCCATCGGTGAGCAGGCCGCCCTGGTCGAAACCGACATAGCCGGGAGGTGCGCCGATCAGGCGCGACACGGTGTGCCGCTCCATGTATTCGGACATGTCGAAGCGCAGCAGCTCGACACCGAGCGACGCCGCCAGTTGCTTGGCCACCTCGGTCTTGCCGACGCCGGTCGGACCCGAGAACAAGTAGCTGCCGATCGGCTTCTCCGGCTCGCGCAGGCCGGCTCGCGCCAGCTTGATCGACGCCGCCAGCGACTCGATCGCCTTGTCCTGGCCGAACACCGTGCGCTTCAGGGTCTGCTCGAGATGCTTCAGCACCTCGGCATCGTCCTTCGACACGCTCTTCGGCGGGATCCGCGCCATGGTCGCGATCGTGGTCTCGATCTCCTTAATGCCGATCGTCTTCTTGCGCTTGCTCTCGGCGACCAGCATCTGCGCCGCGCCGGACTCGTCGATCACATCGATCGCCTTGTCGGGCAGCTTGCGGTCGTGGATGTAGCGCGACGACAGCTGCACCGCCGCCTCGATCGCCTCGTTGGTGTATTTCAGCCGATGGTAATCCTCGAAATAGGGCTTCAGGCCCTTGAGGATCGCGATTGCGTCTTCCACCGTCGGCTCGTTGACGTCGATCTTCTGGAAGCGCCGCACCAGCGCGCGGTCCTTCTCGAAGTGCTGACGGTATTCCTTGTAGGTGGTCGAGCCCATGCAGCGGATCGTGCCCGAAGCCAGCGCGGGCTTCAGCAGATTGGACGCATCCATCGCGCCGCCGGAGGTGGCGCCGGCGCCGATCACGGTGTGGATCTCGTCGATGAACAGGATGGCGTTCGGATGCGCCTCCAGCTCCTTCAGGACCTGCTTGAGCCGCTCCTCGAAATCACCGCGATAGCGCGTGCCCGCAAGCAGCGTGCCCATGTCGAGCGAGAACACGGTCGCGGCCGCCAGCACTTCCGGCACATCGCTGTCGACGATGCGCTTGGCGAGGCCTTCGGCAATCGCGGTCTTGCCGACGCCGGCTTCGCCGACGAACAGCGGGTTGTTCTTCTGGCGGCGGCACAGCACCTGGATCGCACGATTGATCTCGGCATTGCGGCCGATCACCGGATCGATCTTGCCGTCGCGCGCCTTCTTGTTGAGGTTGACGCAATAGGTCTCGAGCGCCTCGCCCTTCTTCTTGGCGTCCTCGTTGCCCTTGGTCTCGGTTTCCTCGTCGACGCCGCGCACCGGCCGCGCCTCGGACACGCCGGGCCGCTTGGCGATGCCGTGGCTGATGTAGTTGACGGCGTCGTAGCGCGTCATGTCCTGCTCCTGCAGGAAGTACGCGGCGTGGCTCTCGCGCTCGGCGAAGATCGCGATCAGGACGTTGGCGCCGGTCACTTCCTCGCGACCGGACGACTGGACGTGAATCACCGCGCGCTGGATCACGCGCTGGAACCCGGCGGTCGGCTTCGCGTCATCGGCGCCGTCAGTCACCAGGTTTTCGAATTCGGTCTCGAGATAATTAACGAGGCTGGTCCTGAGCTTGTCGAGATCGACGCTGCAGGCCCGCATCACAGCCGCCGCATCCGAGTCATCGATCAGCGACAGCAGCAGATGTTCGAGCGTCGCGTATTGATGGTGACGCTCGTTTGCGATCGCCAATGCACGGTGCAGCGACTGTTCAAGGCTTTGGGAAAAAGTTGGCATTCGCGTCCTCTATGGCCCCCTGCCATCATGATCGCCATTACCGGGTCAGGCAATAACAACCTTCGTGATCGCCTTTGATATAGTTACGACGGATCGTGGCGAAAGACCGGTCCCGCGATGATGGTTTTCTTCTAAATTCGGGGCATCGGGGCGTCGCGCGGCGACGCCCGTGATCGTACGGGAACGCCGTTCACCATCAAAATCCGCGATGCAAGACCCGTTCCGCGCCTCGCGGCGGGTCAGTCGTTCCAGCGACCTATTTCTTTTCCATCACGCACTGCAGTGGATGCTGGTGCTTGCGCGCGAAGTCCATGACTTGCGTCACCTTGGTCTCGGCGATCTCGTAGGTAAAAACGCCGCACTCGCCGATCCCGTGATGATGAACGTGCAGCATGATCTTGGTCGCCGCCTCGGCGTCCTTGTTGAAGAATCGTTCCAGCACGTGAACGACGAACTCCATCGGCGTGTAGTCGTCGTTCAGGATCAGGACTCGGTACAGGTTCGGACGCTTGGTCTTCGGCTTGACCTTGGTGATGACCGAGGTCGACGGGCCGTTGCCCGTCCCATTGCGGTTGTCATCATTGTTCATTTTCGGCGCCGGCGCGGCGGCCACCGCCGGCATCGACGAAACCGGCTCGGAAATCGGGACTGTCAACGTGGATCGCAACATGGCTCAGGCGTTCGAATTCCCCAAGGGAAACCGGATGGCGGGAAACCGGATGGCAATTGGATGGTGGTCGCGATTGCCGCAAGACTGATCGCGGAACCCCCAGCAATGCTTTCCAGATTGCCGCTCCCGGTCCGATCCGGCGGCCGGATCGACTTCCCGAATATGGGCCTCGCGAGGCCCAGCCGCAAGCGCAGACCCGGCGCGGCCCACCGGTCCGATTCCGGGCGCGGCAACCCTCGGAAGGTTAATCATTTCTGCCCGATTTGACAAAGGAGTCGGGCGGCCAATTTAGACGCCATTGAGGATAGCGAGCGCTTTTGCCCGGCTTTTGAGCCTCCCCCGCGCCGCCCTGCCGGGTTTCCCGCGCCCGATTCACCATCTGTTTAGCGGCGCCGGTCGAGATGCCACCGCAATCCATTTCGACGAGAGTGCCATGCTTGGTTCAGCCATTTCCGATCGCGTCTGCGCGGTTGCTCGCCGGTTTTCCAGGGCAAATAACGGCAATGTCGCGGTGATCTTCACCTTCGCAATGCTGCCGCTCCTCGCTTTCGTGGGAGCCGCGATCGACTATACCCGCGCCAACAACGCCCGCTCCGCGATGCAGGCAGCCCTCGATTCGACCGCGCTGATGCTGTCCAAGGATCTGACCATGGGCAACATCACGGCTGCGGATATCCCGAGCAAGGCGCAGACCTATTTCACCGCGCTTTACACCAATAAGGACGGCCAGGGCATTTCCGTCACGGCGAACTACACCACCCCGACCTCGAGCGCGGCGGCCACCATCCTGCTGGGCGGATCCGGCCACATCAAATCCGATTTCATGCAGCTGGCCGGTTTTCCGACGCTGGGGTTCAAGAGCTCGACGACCACCACCTGGGGCAACGTCAAGATGCGCGTCGCCCTCGCCCTCGACAACACGGGATCGATGTCGGACGACAACAAGATCACCGCGCTGCGCAACGCGGTGGCCGGAACCGGCGGGTTGATCGACCAGCTCAGCGCGCTGAGCAAGAACAATGGTGACGTCTATATCTCCGTCATTCCGTTCGAGAAGGTCGTCAATGTCGGCACCAGCAATGTCGGTCAGAGCTGGATCGACTGGACCGACTGGCTCAATCCCCCGACCACGCAGCCCGCCAACGGCACCATGCAGGCAAGCCTGCCGATGAACTGGCACGCGGTCGGACCCGGTGCGCGATGCCCGTGGACCAACAACAACGGCGGCTTCACCTGCCAGAAGAGCCCGACAAATACGGGCAGCGCGAACTACATCCCCTCGAGCGGGACCTATTCAGGCTACATCTGCCCCAGCGTCGATGCGAACTCCTACACGCGCTACAATGGCTGCTGGGTGAGCACGCAGGTCGGCACCGGCGTGTTCTGCAGCGGCTCGACGTCGTGCAGCTGTCCGAAGAATTCGTCGGGTAACGATGTCTCCGGCTGCAGTTGCGGCACCTCCGGCGGCGTCTATCAATGCACCGGCAAGCTGTATACCCACGACTGGACGCAGCCCGGCCCCAACGACACGGCCGACAATCAGGGCCAGCCCCGGGTCAGCGCCGTCGTCGGATGGACCAACAATCAATGGACCTCGACCAACCAGATCCCCACCGTGAAAAACGACTGGCGGCAAGCGTCCACCAACCCGATCGGCAACTGGACGGGCTGCATCGCCGACCGCACCCAGCCGAATGATGCGACCGGCGTGCTGCCGGCGTCATCCGACGTCACCACGCTTTTCCCGGCCAACGAGCTCTTTGAGAACGGCTACTCCTACTGCAGCAGCAACTCCTCGCCGCAGCTCGAGCCGATCATTCCGTTGAGCTACAACTGGACCGCGCTCAAAAATGCGGTCAACGCGATGCAGCCGACCGGCGGCACCAACCAGGCGGTCGGCCTGGCGTGGGCATGGCAGTCGCTACTGGTGGGCGGCCCGTTGAACACGCCGGCGGAGGACTCCAACACCACCTACAACCGGGTCATCATTCTCTTGTCCGACGGTCTGAACACCGAGGACCGCTGGCCCGAATACGGCGACGGCCGCACGCAGGCCTCCGGCAACCCGATCGACGCCAGGCAGGCCCTGCTGTGCCAGAATCTGCAGGCCGCGAAGGACTCCAGCGGCCAGCCGCTGTACACGATCTACACGATCCAAGTGAACACGCACTCGCCCGCCGATCCGACCTCGACCGTCCTGAAGAATTGCGCCAGCACGCCCGACAAATTCTTCATGCTGACCAGCTCGACCCAGATCCTGACGACGTTCAACACGATCGGAACCGCCCTCAGCAAGCTGCGGCTGGCCAAATAGTCCCCGCTTCAGGCACAGCAAAAAAGCCCGGCCAAACAGCCGGGCTTTTCGCTTGTCTTGGTCCGCTGCGCTTACTGAGCAGCGGGCGCGAACTTGGAGACCAGACCCTCATAGGGCTTGAAGGTCTGCTTGGCGCAGTCGCTGTACAGGCCGGCGATCTTCTGCGATTCCGCAACGAAGGTCTCGTAGGACGAGCGCAGGTACTCGGTCTGCGCCTCGAGCGCCTTGTCCAGCGACTTCACGCCCGACAGCTTCTCGACGAACGACTTGGTGTCCTCAAAGGACTTCTTGGCATAGTCGCCATAGGCGGTGGCGATGGCCTGAACGCCGCTCTGCAGGTTGTTCGCCGACGCGGTGACCGACTCGAAATGCTCTTTGCCGTAGTTCTGAATGTCTTCGATCTTGACCATGGATGGAATTCCTTTTCCCAGACTTGAAGGCGCAAATTCCCATTGCCGGGAAGCTCCCGGCCCCCTGACGCCGATAGCCATATCGCATCGCACAATAGAGTCAACGAATATTGTGCATCGCACAATCCCACAACCCCGAATCTCCGGCATTCGCGATAAACCCCGGAGGACTACGCAACGGTTGCTTAATCTTTTGGAAACTCGGTCCGCCTAACCTGATTCCCGGACTTTGTTCGCCTTCCGACAGACAGCCTCGAAAGCTGTTTGTGAACAACACCTTAGCTAGAAGAGCGACCTGAGCCGCCACCTCGGCCGATGGTTCTGCCCGAAGTGGTTTGTTGCGCAGGCAAGGATCGATGGCCGCCGGGCACAATTTCGCCTCACGAGCCAGTGATCTAGATAGAAATTGGGACGGGGAAGTAGATGCTTCGAACAACCTTGGCCTCCTCGCGGGCGCTGCGAGTTGGCGTTCTTGGGCTCGTTACCGTCACGACGGCGATCCTGATCACGAGTGATAGCGCCGAGGCGCGCCGTCACCGGCGCCACTACGCCCGTCACCACCACAGCCAGGAAGCGCGCGAGAGCTACAGCCCGCAATTCGCGTCGATCATCGTCGACGGCAACACCGGTTCGGTGCTCACCGCCACCAGTCCCGACGGCTTGCGCCACCCGGCCTCGCTGACCAAGATCATGACGCTCTATCTGCTGTTCGAGCGCCTCGATTCCGGGAAGATGAAGCTCGACACCGAAATGCCGGTGTCCGAGCACGCCTCCGAACAGGACCCGACCAAGCTCGGCCTGCGGCCCGGCTCGACCATCAAGGTCGAAGACGCCATCAAGGGCCTGGTCACCCGCTCGGCCAATGACGCCGCGGTCGTGATCGCCGAGGCGATCGGCGGCAGCGAAGACGATTTCGCCCGGATGATGACCCGCAAGGCCCGTGCGCTCGGCATGAGCCGGACCGTCTATCGCAACGCCTCCGGCCTGCCCAACGATGAGCAGGTGACGACGGCGCGCGATCAATCGACTCTCGGCCGCGCGATCCAGGACCGCTTCCCGCGCTACTACCGCTACTTCTCGACCTCGGTGTTTAACTTCCGCGGCCAATCGATCCGCAACCACAACCATCTGCTCGGCAACGTCGAGGGCGTTGACGGTATCAAGACCGGCTACACCCGCGCGTCCGGCTTCAACCTCGTGACCTCGATGCGCCGCGGCAATCGCTTCCTGGTCGGCGTGGTGCTTGGCGGCCGCAGCGGCGGCTCGCGTGACGCCATCATGCGCAACCTGCTCGCCGAGAACGTCGGGAAGGCCGCGACCACCCGCACTGCCGCAGCGATCACCGAACGCAATCCGGCCGACGCCAATGTGGAGGTCGCCGACGCGGATAATGCGCGCGCGCCGGACACCTCGCCCGTCGCGGCATCGGAGCCCGCCGCTGCAGCTGCCGCGATCCAGGCGCCGCGCCCGGCCAGCAAGCCCTCGCTGATGGCGGCGGCCGCCGCCGCGCTGCCGCCGCTTCCGGCCAAGCCGGAGCCGCAGGCCAAGCCCGAGCCGGCGCCGCTGACCTCAGGCGTGATCCAGACCCAGCCGATCGCCGCGATCCCCGGCTCGGCTGAACCGATGAAGCCGGTCAAGGTGAAGACGGTGCAGGTCAAAGCCGGCCAGATCAAGCTCGCCGCGGCCGGCCCGGCGCAGTCCGCGCCTCCGATCACCAACACGATCCCCTCGCGCGGCGAGGTCCCCGAGACCTCCAATGCGATGATGGCGCGGGCCGCCGAGACCTCGAGGCCGGAAATGCCGCCGCAGCCGGCCAATTTCGGCACCGGCAACGGCATCCTCGGCGTGCTGCCGGCCTCGGCCGTCCATGCACCCGCTACCCCGGCGCCACAGGCCGTTGCGTCGATCGAACCCGCAACCCGCAGCGTGCAGGCCGCTCCGCCGACCAGCTCAGCAAAGCCGAGCACCGCGCATACCGGCTGGATCATCCAGGTTGGCGCGCTGGAGTCCGAGGGCGAAGCCAACAAGCGCATCGACCTGGCGCGCAGCTCGGCCCGCGGCCTACTCAGCAAGGCGGACCCGTTTACCGAGGTCGTCGCCAAGGATAATCGCAAGCTCTATCGCGCCCGTTTTGCCGGCCTCGAGCGCGATCAGGCCGAGGCGGCTTGCAAGACGCTGAAGCGCGCTGAGATCTCCTGCATCACCGTTCGCAACTGATCGTCAGCATCTGCTGATTTCGAACGGCCGGCGCCGCAAGCGCCGGCCGTTTTGCTTTTGCCGCCGCGAAAACAGCCGGCCGTCCGCGAGCGGCGCAACCATGAAACTTCTCGTCAAGATTTTACGGTTAAGTTTTCCCGAAAGAGCGATCGGCCACGCCGGACAGCGGCGGGCCAACGGGGCATCAATCAGAAACGGAAGGCAGCTCTCGGCTGTGGCGTTGGTGGCGTAGCCGGAGTTAGAGATGCGTGCGAAGCAGAGTGTCCTTGGCCTCGTTCACACGGGCCGCGAGGTACGTCGAGCCCCCCTGGTCGGGATGGAGTTTCTTCATCAGGGTACGGTGAGCCCGGCTGATGTCGTCGCGCGTCGCTCCCGGCTGCAGGCCAAGGATCTGATAGGCCTCCTCGTTCGTCATTTTGCCGCCCGACGCCGCACGGCCCTGCCCCCGTGCCCGGTCGCCCTGTGCGTCCTGACGCCAGGCGGGAAAGCGGCGGTCCAGATAGCTTTCAAGTAGCGCGACGCTCTCGGCGTCGAAGCTCGGGACCATCGCCAATAACTGCGACAGGTCGAACTCGTCGAGCATGCGGCCGGCCTGCGGTCCGGCCACGATCTGGCCTCTGAGCACGCCGCTGCCGTGATCGAGGGTCATATCGAGATATTGCGAGCGCACCCGCGAGCTTTGTCCCTGGCTGCGCGAACCGCCGAACATGCCGCCGAGATTGGGAAATCCGGTGCTTCCGAACGGCGACCAGCCGAGCAGTCCGGCGCCGAAAATGCCGAGCGGAATCGCCACCGCCAGTTCGCCCCGTACGCCGGTAAAGGCCGCGACCGCCAGCGCGAGCACCCCGCCACCGATCTTGATCGCGCGCGCAAGCACGGCCGGATTGGCCGCACGAAACATCTGCAGCGCGGAATAAAGGACGACAACGGCGACGACGCCGGCGATCAGGGTTGGCATATCCGGAATATAGGCGGCCCGGCGGCAAAAAGCATGCGAAGCTTCGTCTCACCGGCGTCAGGCGGAGCCTGACGCGACGCGGCGCTATTTCATCTGGCCGATCAGCTTCGCCGCACCGCTCGCGGTCTTGGCCAGCTGCAGCAGCGCCTCGCGGCCGCCGGCGGCATAGGCTGCGGCGGCACGCAGCAATTCGCGGAGCTGCGCGGCCGCGCCGGGATCGAACCTGCACCATGCCCCGCCGGTCAGCCGCGCGATCTCGCGAAACGTCAGCTCGGCGGTCGCATCCCTGCCCTCCTGGAACATGAAGACCGGCACCTTGAGCAGGCCGAGCTCGCCGGCTTTGGCGCAGAGATCGTCGGCACTCTCCTCCATCGCGTCGCCGACGAACACCAGCGCGCGCACCCCGGCCTCGACTGCTTCGCGACGCGTCTCGGACAGCACCTTGCCGATCTGGGTGTTGCCGCCCTGGCAATCGATCTTGCTCATCAGCCGCGCGAGCTGCGCGCTGTCAGAGATCCAGCCCGACGCACGGCATTCATTGAAGCCGCGATAATAGACGAGGCGGATATCGAGACTGCCGAGCGCGCCGGCCTCGCGGAACATGTCCGCCTGCAGCGTGCACGCCATGTCCCATGTCGGCCGCCGGCTCATCGTGGCGTCGAGCGCGAACACCAGCCTGCCGTGGGCGCCGGCGCGATGCGGCGACATCGCCCGCGCCTTGGCGACGAATGCCGCGATGTCGTTCGCGCTTGCCGGCACGCCAGGCGCATGGGCCGGGCGTACATCGCTTCCGGATGTCGGTTTGATCGTCTTGCCGGCCATCAGCGCTTGCCTCGTACAGCAAACACTATGTGGGCCGCGGCAGTGGATTGGTCAACGTGAGAGGCCAGCCTGGACCGCGAGCCGCCCGGTCAATTCGTGACCGACGGATCCTTCTTCGTCTCGGTCTTGGTCAGCGAGAGCGACTTCTTGAGCTTATCGGTCAAGGTCTGAGGTTTCTCGACCGGCACGTAAAGCGAGACGGGACCGGGCTCCAGAATCTTCGGCGGCGCATTCCTGGTGTCGACCGGCGCGACAGCGCTGTCGGTATCGGCGAGGAATTTATCGAGCATGGCCTGGATCGAGTCCTTGGCCTTCTCGGGCCCGGTGTCACGCATGTCGTTGTGCTGGAAGTTGGTGTTCACCACGGTGATGCCGGCCTTCTCGCATTCGTCGGCATCGGGAACGACGCCCGGATCCGGCTTGAACTGCGAGTCATGCGAACGGAACGACAGGATCTTGAACTTGCCGTCGGTCATGAACGGCACGCGCAGATTGTCCAGCGTCACCACCTTCTTGATCTCGTCCGGATATTGCTTGGCGAAATACATCGCGATATCGCCGCCATTGGAATGGCCGACCATCGTCAGCTTGCTGTAGTCCGCGTTCGGCTTGCGCTTCTTCATCTCCTCGATCGCGAACTTGATGTTGGTGATGCCGCGCTGGTACTGCGGCAGGCGGCCGACATAGAGCTCACCGACCTTGGTCACCATCGGTCCGTCCGACGGCAGGTCGTTCTGAATGCTGATGGTCAGATAGCCGCGCGCCGCGAACACGTTCGCGAGGAAGGAATATTCGGTGAATTTGACGGTATTGCCATGATTGAGGATCGCAACCGGCAGCGTGATCATGCCAGCGTCGGCCTGCATCTCCTTGTCGAAGCGCACGGCAACGTCGACCGCGACCGGCCGCTCATCGCGCGTCGGGTCCTTAAACATGAGAGTTTCATGACGGATCGCCCACTTGCTCGCGGTGAAATAGGCCGCCGTGATCACCACGGAGAGAGAAAGCAGAACGAGAATTCCACGCTTCATGACGTCCTCGAGGTGCCCGCCTTTTCAGGGCTATTCTTGGCCGGAGACTCTTCGGCCTCCTTTTGAGAATATATGTCACAGCGCTGTGACAGGAAGTCTAAAAGTTGGGACTTCGCAGCACGTTCATTGTGCGGTGCACACAACCTTTGTGCATTCGCTTCTGGCGCCATGGCTCTGCGGCACGATAATACCTCAAGACCAACCGACGGGGAGCGGAAACGCGGCTGGCTTGGGAAAACCGGATCTCGCCAGCTTTGTTCCGGCATATTGGCGACGGAGTGGCCGAAAACCCCGCAAGACTACCGTGCTTCTGGACGGGCCAGGAAGTGACGATAGTCACTTCCTGGACGCCCGACGCCCTGGAACCTGCCAGAAGGAGTGCCCGGCGGTCTAGCCGCCGATGATGTCGTCGACTTCCAGCGGCTTGTCGACCTGGCTGAACCATTCGGCCCGGTTGGCGGCCCTGCGGCGGCCGCGCTCGTCGAGCGGCAGCTTGAGCTGGCGCAGCAGGCTCATCACCTCCTCGCGGGCGGTGACGTGACCGAGGCTCGGGCGGGTGCCGAGCGTCGCCTCGTCGATGTCGTCGAGCGCCGTCAGCCCGCGCGGGAAGAATTCGCGATAGACCACCCGCTCGGCAAAGCCGTCGACCGCACGGAACCCGAGCCGCAGCGACAGCTGTTTCAAGCCGTCGGCCACCAGCTGCTTGTTGCGCGAGCCGAGCATCGACAGCCGGTTGCGCACCACGATCCAGTCGGTCGAGGCGCCATCGAGGCGGCGGCGCTTGCGTCTGGTGTCGCGCACCATCTCCGCATAATGGCTCTCGCCGGTCACCGCGTAAGTCGCGGGATCGACGGTGCCGAGCACGTCGAAATCGAGGAAGCTGTCGTTGATCGGGGTTACCAAAGTGTCGGCCATCGAATGCGCGAGCCGCATCAGGTAGCTGTCCGCGCCCGGGGTATCGATGACGATGAAATCACAGGCGCGTTCCACCGCGCTCACAGCGGCCATGAACTGCTGGAATTCCGCGTTCTCGTTCTCCTCGATCTGCATCGTCTCGCCGTACTTGATGCAGTGGTGTGCCGGGAGCTCGAGGTCGAGCCCGGTGCGTCGCGCCCAGGCCTGGCGATTGCTGATGTAGCGGGTGAAGCTCTGCTGGCGGCAGTCGAGATCGATGCTGGCGACGCGTTGCCCGGCCTTCAGCAGCGCGACGGCGATATGCAGGGCGGTGGTCGACTTTCCCGATCCACCCTTCTCGTTGCCCAGCACGATGACATGTGCGGAGCCGGATTGACCCTGACGAGCCTGCACCAACATGATTCAAATCCCCGCAATGATCTTCAAAGCGAGCGCCGCTGCGGTCAAGTGAAATGCATCGCTGCGACAGGAAATCGAGTGCGGCCGTGCTGATGAATCGATCAAGCAAGACTGCTGCGTCGATCGGCGGCTTTGATCCGCGCACGTTCGAGATCGTGTAAGGCTTATCGGCCGGTTTGCCGATCGTGGTTCGGACTTGGTAAGCTGCGTGACCTGCCGAACGCCAACCCGTCCCGCCCAGATTCGTTCCCACCCGGATTGCCCCACGAGCCGAGACCAGATGCCGAGAAATCCCACCGTCGTCCGTACCGTCCCCGCCCTTCGTCGCGCCGTCGACACGCTGCGCGTCAAGAAGGCAACCGTCGCGCTGGTCCCAACCATGGGAGCGCTCCATGATGGCCATGTGTCGCTGGTGCGGCTCGCCAAGCGCCGCGCCAAGCGGGTCGTCGTCTCGATCTTCGTCAACCCGACCCAGTTCGCGCCGACCGAAGATTTCGGCTCCTATCCGCGCACCTGGAAAGCCGACGTCGCCAAGCTCGCCGCCGAGGGCGTCGACCTGATCTGGCATCCCGAGGTGAAGGCGATGTACCCGGACGGCTTCGCCACCAGGATCGTGCCGGAGGGGCCGGCCACCGCCGGGCTCGAGGATCGCTTCCGGCCGCATTTCTTCGGCGGCGTCGCCACCGTGGTCGGCAAGCTGTTCACCCAGGTCCGGCCCGACGTCGCGATCTTTGGCGAGAAGGACTTTCAGCAGCTCCGGGTCGTCACCCAGATGGCCGCGGACCTCGACCTCGGGGTCAAGGTGATCGGATCCAAAACGGTGCGCGAGCGCGACGGTCTCGCGATGTCGTCACGCAACGTCTACCTCTCGCCGGAGGAACGGCGCGCCGCCCCTGAGCTTCACCGGGTGATGAAGCAAACGGCCGGCCGCCTGCGCGCCGGCGAGGATACCGCGACCGCAATGGCTGACGGCGCCGCGGCGATCACCAGGGCCGGCTTCGTGCTCGATTATCTCGAAGTGCGCCACGCCGCCTCCCTGGCGCCGATCGGCTCGCCGAAGGACGGCCCGATGCGGATGCTGGTGGCGGCAAAGCTCGGCAGCACGCGCCTGATCGACAATATCGCGGTCTGAGACCGGACCGGAAAAGTGTGAAACGGTTCATGCGCAGAGAGGATGCGAGCCTGTAATGAGGGCTCGGCCTCATCTGTGCGGCCGGGTGCTTGCGCCACGCTCGCGACGCATGGATGATCGCGCCTTTCAAGGGCGATCGGAATGAACCATTACTTCAGGCAAGGCATTGTTCTTGGCATCGCGCTGCTGGCCGCGGCTGGGGCGCAGGCACAGACCCGGCCGCCGGTCGGCGGCGTCAATTCGGCGCCCGGCGCCATGATCTTCTACGTCGCGCATGGTGCGCCTGATGCCTGCGGCCCCGGCTGCTCGAACTGGATCGCGGCCGAAGGCGCGGTGCAATGGGACACCTACAAGCGCCTGCTAGCGATCCTCGACCGGCAGAACGGACGCAAGCTGCCGGTGGTGATCAATGTCAAACCGGGCTCCGACCTCACCGTCGCTGCCAGCCTCGGTCGCATCCTGCGCGGTCGCGGCATCGATGCGGCGGTGGCGGCAACCGAGGTCGAGGCATGCAACGGAAAACCCGAGGAGGAATGCTTTGCACTGAAGCGGCCTGGCGGCCCGCTGGATGCGAAGGAAAAGCTCTCCGGTGTGCCCTGCGAGCTTGCATGTGTATTGATGCTTGCGGGCGGCGTGCATCGTAACCTGCCGCCCGGCAACCGCGTCATCCTGACCGCAAGGATGCAGATCTACGACCGGCTCGCACCCAACGTCTCTGCCGAGCACCGCGAAAGCCTTACCACAATCTTCACCGATCAGTTCCGGAGATATCTCAGCGAGATGGGGATCGGCCATGAACTGTTCGACGTCACCGCCGACAGGGCGGGTGGCCGTTATGTCGAGGTCCCGGCCTCAGAATGGGCTCGGCTGCATCTCGTGACCCAGTGATCCCGGATCACTGCCGTTCGATTGCTCAGAGCAACCCGATTGCTTACAGCAAGCCGAGGTCGCGCAACTCGCGGCGCATCGGCTCGGGCATCGATGCCACGCTGGCGGCGCTCGACTTGGTGAGATCGGCCGGCGCGGAGTCTGCGGTCAGGTAGCGCCAGCCCTGGAACGGCCGCATCGGCCGCGGCGAGACCGCGATCACCTTGGGCTGCATCACCAGCCGGCAGCGTCCGATGCCGTCCTTGTCGCGGAACGGCTCGATGGCGATGATCTTCTCGCGCGCGGCGATCTCGCCGCGGATCACCCAATAGAGCGAGCCCCCGGCAAGGATCTCCTCCTCGCGCTTCGGCGTCATCCGCGTGATGTGGACGTGACGGAGCGGCAGGCCCTTTTTCTTCGCGGTCGCCATCCGTTCGGCAACCCAGCCCTTGAGTTCCTTGACGGAGTCGCAACCGACGGCGAGCTTGATGAGATGAAGCGGCATGCGCCGGATGTAGCGGCCGGCGAGCGCTTTGAAAAGGGAGCGCTCTCCGCGGCGGTGGATATCGGGACTAGAGCGCTTTTCGAGCCAAACGAAGCCGGAACAGCGCAACGACGGCGGCTCAAGCCGCCCTCATCACGCTCATTGCTCGTTCGCAGCCGCCGGTGCGCTGGTGGCGGCAGGAGGCGACGCCGGCGCGGCCGGGGCCGGCGCGATCTGGACCGGGCGCTTCGCCGCCGGCGGACGCTTCGGGGCTGCGGCGGGCGGCGCGGCGGCGCGCGCGGCCGGCGCGGGTGCGGCGGCGGCCGGCTTTGCCGGCTCGGGCGTCATGATGCTGACCGGCGGCGTGTTCGCTGAGCTCGGAAACTCCGCATTGGTCGGCTTGCCGGTGGGCAACGACTGCGGCAGCGCCGCGACCAGGCCGGAGGCAGCCGATGCCTGGGCGCCGGCCGGCGCGTTCCACGACCCTGCGTAGCGCGTGATCAGGTTCTCGTAGGTCCGCTCGTTCATGTTGGTGATGATCTGATGGTTGTCGCCGAGCGAGCGGAACGCGGGGCACGCGGTCGGCGTGCAGTGGTCGCGCGCCATCAGCGCATAGGCGACCAGGCCGTAGCGGTCATGCTCGATGGCGCGGCGCAGCGCCTGCAACTCGGTGGTCGAATTGCGCTCGGCGGTCGCGAGGTCGCCCAGCGCAGTCAGGCGCGAAATCTGCGCCGCCGCGTAGCTGACCGCCGCTGCCGCCGTATCCGATGAACCGAACAGCACCTTCTCGCAGGCGTTGAGAACGGCGTCTCCGGCGAGATCGTCGACGCAGGCCAACGCCGGCACCGTCTGGCTGGCCAGTTGCGCAGTCCGTGTCTCGGCCGGCGCCGCCTGCCCGCCCGGGCCGAAGCCACGGATCGTCGCGGCCACCGCAACCGCGATCGACAGCAGTGTGATCACGGTCAGCGCGCCGTTGGCGACGGATTTTTCCGCGCGCAGCAGCGTGACCAGAACGACGATCCCAAAGAACCCCGCGGCGGCCAGCGTCAGCCACATCGGGAAGGTCGGTGAGCGCCAGATCTGATCCAGCGAGGAAGCCCAGTTCATGCGCGATGTCCTCAACGCAACGTAAGCACAATCGGCGACGGCGAACGCCGCCACCCCGACGTCCAACCTTCAGCACAATGGGTCTGCGAACAGGGCCTTTTGACGGCGGCGGCGCGGAACCCGCTCCAGCCGCCGGCTTGCGCACAACTCCTTCAGGACAGCGCGAGCTGACTCTCCTTGGCCACCCGTTCGAAAGCTTCGGTCGAGCTCTTGATGCGATATTGGCAATCGTCACCGTCGGTCGGCAGCAGACGGATCACTTGATAGGTGCCGCTCGCGGCGGGGCGCGCCACGTTGCTGGCCGTGAAATAGACGGTCTCGCCAATCGAGTACTTATGCTTCAACGCCCTCTCCATTTTCTTAGAGATTGCTGGCTGAGCTGACAGTCCCGATAGCTCAGGCCGGCATTTTGAGAACCCTGCGGCAAGCTAGCACATCGCACCTCCCCAAATCCAGCAAGATTGGGGCATAGCGAAGGTGCGATTTTGCAGGTTTTTCAGGGCGATAGGCAGCAATTTGCGTGCCAGCCGGAAATTGCCCGCCGAGCCCGGTTGGAACCCTGATTCCACCGGCTCAAGCGGTCTGCGGCAGCTTGCCACCCGGGCTCGCGCCGTCGACCGCAGCCGGAAGTTGCTGGGCGAGCACCTTGGACAGCTGGTCCACCGGAATGTTGAACCTGGCGGCGAGCTGCTTGACCGTGTCGCTGCCGAGCACCTGCTGGAGCTGCTCAGCGGTGATCGGCAGGTTCTGACCGGTACCGATCCAGGATTTGACCTGCTCGCCGAGCCCGGCCTGCTCGAGCTTGGCGACGATCGCGGACAAGCCGCCCTGCCCGCCATTGCCCAGGACCTCGCCGAGCACGACGGGGATCACCGCCGCGCCAAGCTGGCCAAGCATGCCTTTCAGCTCCGGCGAATTCTCCAGGGAATCGAGAATGCCCATGGTCTAAGTCCTTTCACGACTTGCAAAACCAGCCTTCCCGGATTCGACGCCTTCGGCCCCGCGGCGTCAAGCCGCGATCTTTGCGACCGCTGTCACAATTCGGAAGCGCAGCAACCGTCAGACATCCTCGAATCGGGCGATCCGCAGCGTCTCGGCAACGCCGTCGCGGGTCCATTCCTGGAATGCCGGAAGCTGCATCATGGCATCGACATAGTGCTGCGCCTCGGCCTTCACCGGGATCGCGTAGGTGCGGAAGCGATGCACCACGGGCGCGTACATCGCATCGGCGGCGGAGAATGCGCCGAACAGGAACGGACCCTGCTTGCCGTAGCGCGCATGGCACTCGGCCCAGATATCCTGGATCCGCGCCACGTTGGCGCGCGCATCATCCGACAGCGCGACGGTGCGGATCGGCCGGTGCAGGTTCATGCCGCATTCGTTGCGCAGCGGCATGAAGCCGGAATGCATCTCCGCTGAGATCGCGCGGGCATGCGCGCGCGCGGCACGATCCGCAGGCCAGAGCTTCGCCTCGGGAAATCTCTCGGCGAGATATTCGATGATCGCCAGCGAGTCCCACACCGTGACGTCGCCATCGATCAGCGTCGGCACCTTGCCGGCCTTGCTGAAAGAGAGGATGCGGTCCTTGTCGGCCTGGTCCGTGTAGAGCGGAATGAAGACCTCTTCGAACGGGATGTTGTTGGCGCGCAACGCCAGCCAGGGCCGCATCGACCATGACGAATAGTTCTTGTTGCCGATGACGAGCTTGAGCATGTCCGGGAATCCTGTTGCCTCGGTAGTTTGCCATAGTGCATTGCGCGCGTTCAACCTGTACATGACGCGGATGCGGCCCGGCGCGGACAGTCAGCCGCGCGCTCACGAAGGAAGGCAACATGACCGGCTATTGGACCGACATCCTGGCCGTCGGCTTCTTTGCGCTGGAATGGCTGGTCTATACCATCACGCTGGAGCACACCGCGTATGGGCGCGACAGCCTATCGGCGCGGATGCATGTCTATCGCGAGATCTGGGTGCGGAATCTGCTCAACCGCGACGCACGGATGGTCGACATGCAGATCATGGCCAGCTTGCAGAACGGCACCGCGTTCTTTGCCTCCACCAGTCTGATCGCGATCGGCGGCGGGCTGGCGCTGTTGCGCGCCACCAATGACGCGCTCGCCGTGCTCGGCGCGCTGCCAGTCAACCTCACGCCCTCGCCCGCTTTGTGGGAGGTCAAGTGCATCGGGCTGATCCTGATCTTCATCTACACCTTCTTCAAATTCGCCTGGGCCTATCGCCTGTTCAACTATGTGGCGATCCTGTTCGGCGCGATGCCGCCGGCCGACCAGCGCGACACGCCGGAGGCCGAGGCCCATGTGATCCGCACCACGCGGCTGTTCGAGACCGCAGGCCGGCACTTTAACCGCGGCCAGCGCGCGTTTTTCTTCGCGCTCGGCTATCTCGGCTGGTTCGTCAGCCCCTGGGTGCTGTTCGTCACGACAGCCGCGGTCGTGATCGTGATCTGGCGCCGGCAGTTCGCCTCGAATGCCTGGCAGGCGATGGGAAGCTGACGCGACGGTCGAGGCCGTGCTGCGCTCCCTCTCCCCGTTCTTACGGGGAGAGGGTTGGGATGAGGGGCTGTTTCCGCATCGACGGAGAGAGACGCGTTCGCGGAGACTCCCCCTCACCCGGATTGCATCTGGCGATGCAATCCGGCCTCTCCCCGCACGCGGGGCGAGGCCGAGTGCGCCGCTCGTCCCTGGTCTACGACGCGAAATCGCGCGGGCTGAAATCGAGGTCGAGCACCTTCCATTCGCCATAGCGATCCCGCGGCAGCATCGCATAGGGCTGGCAGGCCTGCAGCGCATCGGTCGCGCTCTTCAGCAACAGCGGCCCCTTTTCCGAGGCGGTGGCTTCGATCAGCAAGGGTGACGCGGCGAGCTTGCCGTCAGGCTTCATGAACACCCTGAGCTTGATCTTCACGTCGTCGCCCGCACTCAGCGTCGGCGGGAGCTTCAGGCAGGTCTTCAGGTGACGGCGGAATTCGGCAACCACGCTCGAGCCGACATCGGCCTGCTCGGTGGCGGCCGCGTCGAAATTGTCCTTGCCGGGTCCGGGGCCGGACGGCGCGCTGGCTGGCGGTTTCACGGAGATATCGGGCGGCAGGCCGAGCATGACGTTGTATTTTACCGAAAGATCAGGCTCGGGCTGCGCATAGGCAGGCGGCGACGCTGCCGCCTGTTGCTGCGCCGCTGGCTGGGGCATCGGTGGCGTTTGCTGTGCCGGCGTGGGCGGCGGCTCGGCCGCGGCACGTTGCGGTGCCGGGCTGGGCTTGGGCGCCGGCGGCGTCGCCTGCTTCTCCGGCGGCTGCGGCGCGGCCTGCTGCTTCTGCGGCGCGGGCGCCTGCGCCGATGGTTCGGGCTTGGCCGAATCCACCGGCTTATCGAGCGACGGCAACCGCAACTCGGGCGTCGGCGAAGGGCTCGGTGCCGGTTCGGGCTTGGTCTCGACCTCGGACTTGGCGACCTCCTGCGGCGTCACGATCTCGACCGGCACCGTGTCAGCGGCGACGGGATCGAATTGATGGACCTCCGAATAAAGGAAAATCAGCGCGAGCAGCATCAGGTGCACGAACACCGACGCCATCAGATCCGCGTTTGGCCGAAACTTCATCCCACTCGATCACATCAGTGACGTCTCTCCCCGCCGGGCTACAATACCGGCCGGAACCCGCCTGCCTCAATCCCCATTCGGTCCAAAGCCGCAATCGGCCAGCGGGGCATTAGCATGATCCGGATCAGGACCCAGCCATTTTTCCAAAACTTGATGCTTTCCAAGACTTGATGCTCAGGCAAAGACCCCATGCGTCGCGGGCCCATCATCGCGCGTCAGCGCTCCCGATCGCCGAGATCTCGCGCATGTCGTCAACCGACAGCTCGAAATCGAAGATGTCGATGTTCTCCTGAAGGCGCTCGAGCTTCGAGGTGCGCGGGATCGCGGAGACATTCTGCTGCACCAGCCAGCGCAGGCTGACCTGGGCCGCGGTCTTGCGATAGCGGTCGCCGATCCGCGCGAGCGCGCGGTCGCCCTTGACCCGTCCCTTCGCGATCGGGCTGTAGGCAACGAACGCCATGCCGTGGCGTCGACAGGCCTCGATCACATCGGCCTGGTCGAGATAAGGATGGTACTCGACCTGGTCGCAGGCGAGCGGTTCGGGACATGCCGCCACCGCCTCCTTGATCAGCGCCACTTTGAAGTTGGAGACGCCGATATGCCGCGCCAGGCCCGCCTGCCTGACCCGCGCCAGCGCGCCGAGCGTCTCGGCAAGCGGCACCTGTGCATTGGGCCAGTGCTGCAGCAACAGATCGACCTCGGTCGAGCGCAGCCGCGCCAGGCTCTCCTTCGCCGACCGCTCGAGATCCTTGGCCATGAAATGCGTGGTCCAGACCTTGGTGGTGACGAACACGTCGTCGCGCTTGATGCCGGAGGCACGCAGCCCCTCGCCGACTTCGCGCTCATTGTCATAGATCTGGGCGGTGTCGATGTGGCGATAGCCGAGCCGCAACGCCTGCTCGACGATGCGTGCGCAGGTCCGCCCGCGCAGCTCCCATGTGCCGAGCCCGATTGCCGCGATTCTGGCACCGTTGCCTTCGACGACATTCATGCGCCCATTATGCGCGCATGACGAAGCCCTGCCAACTCGCGGTTCGGTTCCGCGATGGAACGTCGCGACGTCTCACCGCTCCGGCTGGTAGCCGTCGGTTAGCGTCTTCAGGAAGGCGATAATGTCGGCCTCGTCCTGCGCCGTCATCGCCGGCGTGTCGCCGAGATGGCGCTCGAACGGCGGATCGCTGACGTCGACATTGCCATGATATTTTTCCGGCAGGTCATCGTACTTGCGCACCGTGCCGTCGGCGCCGCGCGGAAAGACCTTCTCCGGATTGGTATCGCGGAAGTTATAGAAGTCGAGCACCTGCTCGAGGCTGATGAAGACGCCATTGTGAAAGAACACGCGACGCGTTGCCGCGTTGCGCAAGGTCGGCGTCAGAAACATCCCGCAATATTGCGTCTGCTCGGCAATGTCGGTGCGGTAGGGACCGCAGACCCCGAGATCGAAATGGTCGGGATCGCGGTTGCCGGCGAGCGCGGCGTTGCGCGGCGCACCGAGCGCCTCATATTGGTGATCGGTGAACAGCGGCGGCAGACCGTCCCGGGTGGGCTGCGACGTATGGCAGCCGCCGCAATTGGCCTTGTCCGGATCGTTGAACAATTGCAGGCCGCGCAATTCGCTCTCGTTCAATCGCGCCCTGCCCTCCAGCCAGTAGTCGAACTTGCTGGTGTAGGGATGGAAGCTCGGCTCCTCAACCTGATAGCGCGCGACGGCAAACATCGCCTCCGCGACCAGCAGCCGCGTATTGTCGAAGACACCGGCGCCGAACAGCTCGGCGAAGCGCGGCGCGTAGCTCGCCTGGCGCAGCTTCTGCGCCACGATTTCGGTGCTGCCGCCGTCCATCTCGTTGGGATCAAGCAGCGGGAAGATCGCCTGGTCCTGCAGCGTATCGGCGCGGCCGTCCCAGAACAGTCCGCCCTGCGGCACGATGTTGACCGCCGACGCGGCAGTCCCGGTCGCGACCTTCTTGGCGCGCGGAGCCTGCTGGCCGAGCGCGGCCAGTTGCGCGAAGTCGACGACATTGTCGTCTTCGTCCTTTTCCGGCCCGATGCTGAAATTCGGCTGCCGCTCGAGATAGGTCAGGCCCGGCACGGCGCGTGTCCCTTGCCGGGATTGCGCGGGCCCGCCGAGCATCACCGGCCCATCATTGGGTGGCCCGTAGGCGTGGTCCGGACTGTGACAGGACGCGCATGACAATGCGCCTGACGAGGACAGCGACGCGTCGAAAAAAATCTTCTGGCCGAGCTGCGCCATGGCGGACAGCGGAGCAACAGGCGGACGCCTGAGCTGCACCGGGTTCGGATTGGTCCCCGGAAGTCCCTGCGTCTCGACGGCCGCAACGGCGCCGGCCATGCACAGCAGGCCGGCGCCGAGAAGCCACAAGGTGCGGCCATTCATATCAGATCCAGTGTCGTTAAGCGTTTTCGCGCGAACTGGAGACCAGTTCGCGCGAGCAGAACGCGTCAGGGCAGAGCTTCGGTTCTGATTGGATCAGAACCGAAGGGCGTTAGTGGTGATGGTGATCGTCCGGCGCGCTGACGATGACGGTGCCGGCGGTCGGATCGAGAAACAGCGTGTCCTGCCGGTACTCGTGGTCCTGGCCGTGGCCGCGCTCGAAGTCGAACATGTCGGCGATCGATTCGACGTTGTCGTCGAACGAGCCGCCGCCGAGACGCTGGCCGTGCAGCCAGTTGTCCTCGATGAAGCGAACGACGGAGGCCTGCGAGATGCGGGTGTGGCTGACGTAATTCCGCTTGGCGAAGGGCGAGATCACCAGGAACGGGACACGCGTACCGGGACCGCAGCGGCCGTTTACCGGCTGGCCGTTGAGGCCGTTCGGCGGCGTCTGCCTGCCGATACCGCGACCGCACTGGCCGGGACCGTTGACCTGGTCGGCGGTGGGATCATACGAGGCGCTGATCGGTGCAAGGTACTGGTGGTCGTACCAGCCGTCGGAGTCGTCATAGGTGATGATGACGGCGGTCTCGCCCCACTCCTTCTGCTTCTGCAGGAAGTTGATCAGCTCGACATTGCCGGCCTGCTCATCGAGCGGATCGGAGTTGCCGGGATGACCGTCCTGATAGGCCGGCATCTTGATGTAGGAGACGGCCGGGAAGTTGCCGACCTTCACCGAAGCATAGAAGTCCTCGAGATCGTAGGCGTGATTGGCCGGATCGAGCGTCTTGCTGCCGGGCACATAGGTGTGTCCGACCGCATTCACCGAGCTCGGCCGCGCATGGCTCGGGTTGGCGGTCGACTTGTAGTACTGGAACCAGGCGTGGTGCGGGATGTAGTCCACGACGGTGCCGTTGACGTTGCTCGAGAACGTGCTGCGGCCGCAGTTGGTGGTGCCGTTGCTGTTCTTGAGCGTCAGGTCGAAGCCGCCCATGAAGCTGCCCCAGCTAATCTGCTCGGCATTGAGCAGGTCGCCGATGTTCTTGCTGGTCATCAGGACCTGGCTGGTCGTGCTAGAGCAGGCATCGTAGGCAGGGTCGGTATCACCGATCAGCGTCAGGCCGCCCTGGCCGTCGGCGATCGAAGATGACGAGCCGACGATGTTCTGCGCGCCGTTGGTCTGGCCGGAGATCACCTCGAGCGCGCCGGGCGTCGACGGACCAAAGGTGTCGGTCCAGCTGTTGTCGCTCATCGCGAAGTTCTGGGCATAATTCCAGAACGCGGTGACGGTGTTGCCGTCGAAATAGCCCATCACCTGCCCGTTGGTACCGAACGCGCCGACGCCGCCGGCGGTGCCGCGACCGGTGAATTTCGGAAACAGGTCTTCCTTGCCGTTGTCGACTGCCTGCTGCTCGGGCGTGTAGGCGTGGTTCTGCGACTTGGTGTTGGCCTGGGTGCGGTCGAGGCGGAACGGATTGGTTGCGCCGGTGCCGTTGGCCGGATTGGTGTTCGGGTTATTGGTCAACAGATTGGCGCTGGCGAGATTGTTGACCTTCGGCGTATGCGGCTTCGCCGTGAACGGAATCGAGCCGGTCGGGTTGGTCGCAACCGGGTAGGTTGCGAAGTAGTGATCGAACGAGCGGTTCTCGTTGAAGATGACGACGAGATGCTTGATCGGCGTTTGGGTGTGGATGTCGTGCGGATGATGATCGTGGCCGTTATTGCCCTTGTTGTCGTCCTGAGCGGCGGCGCTGCACATCACCGCAGCGGCAGCAACCAGACAGACTCCGACCGTCGAAAGAAATTTGGTTTTCACCGTAGTGCCCCTTTTTATTTTTAAGGATTTATGACGTCGACCTGCGACAAGTTATCCACCACCGATGACAGCGCTGTGTCGGTCGAATGAATGCGACGAACGATGATGCGCGCTCATGTCCGCATCGGTTGCAGATATCGGGGGACCAATCTTTGCGCGCATGACAGACGCCCTCCTCTTCCGTCTCACGCGATCGGCTATCTGTGGACGCGGTTTCGGTCACAAGACATGGAATTGAACGGATCGCGTTGGAGATGACTGCAGCAGTCAGCAATCATGCGAACCGCCGGCTGTCGCGGCTTGCTCACGTCCGAAAAAAATCCGCGCCTTCCGGGGATGTGTCCCGAAAAGCGCGGATGCTTGGTCTGGTGGCGGATGAAGGCCGCGATTCAACTCGGCGTGAAGCCTACCCCTTCATTCCCGTGATCGAAGCACTGACCGCGCGCGGATCGCGCTGCGGCCAGCGGCCGCTCTCGACCTGCGCCAGGAATTCGCCGACGATCCGGTTGTATTCGTCGGGCTCCTCGATGTTGATGGCGTGGCCGCAGTTCGGCATCACCGCGAGCGCGGCCGACGGGATGCTCTGCTTCATCAGGATGCCCGGCAGCAGGCAAGGCCAATCCTCGTCGCCGGTGATGATCAGCGTCGGCACCTTGATCCGCTTCATCTCGTCGACCAGCGTGTAGAGCGAAGGGCGCTCCTTCTGTACGCCCTGCTGGGTGTTGGCCGATCCCACCGCCGAATGCTCGGCCAGCATGGCCTTGAACTCGGCATGGCCGCGCGGGTCCTTGTTCTCGTACTGCACGCGGGTCGGCCCGTAGGCGTAGCGCTCGGCGAAGGTCGGCATGCCCTCCTTGCGGATCATGCCCGCGATCACGTCGGCCTCGGCGCGAAACGTCTCGCGCTTATCGAGCTCGGCGCCGTAGCCGCAGCCACCGATGCATAGCGACAGCGCCCGATCAGGGTGACGTAATCCGAAATGCAGCGTCGCAAAGCCGCCCATCGACAGACCGACGATATGCGCCTTCGGCGCGCCGATATGATCGAGCACCGCCAGGATATCGTCGGCGGCGCGCGCCTGCGAATAGGACGAGACCTGCTCCGGCACATCCGACGGCGGAAAGCCGCGCGCATTGTAGGCGATGGTCCGGAAGCGCTTGCCGAAGTGCCGCATCTGCGGCTCGTAGCTGCGCAAGTCGCCGGCGAACTCGTGAACCAGGATCACCGGATGCCCCGATCCGGTCTCCTCGAAATAGAGCCGCACTCCGTCGTCTGTCACAGCATAGGGCATGTTGATCTCCTGCCTTCTCTCTTTGCTTGTTACGGATTTGGTCGCGTTACGGAATGGTCGCGGCCTTCGGCGGCTTGGCGCGGGGCAGATAGGTGCCGTGGTCCTTGCCGCCAATGAGCGTACCGTTATCGACGACGACCTTGCCGCGCACCATGGTCAGCACCGGCCAGCCCGTGACCTCGAGCCCCTCATAGGGCGTGTAGTCCGCGCCGTCGTGGATCAACTCGTGACGGATCGTCACCTTGCGCTTCGGGTCCCACAGCGCGATGTCGGCATCCGAGCCGACCGCGATCGTACCCTTGCGCGGATAGAGGCCGTAGATCTTGGCATGGTTGGTGGCGCTGAAGGCGACGAAGCTGTTGAGGTCGATCCGCCCCTTCACCACGCCTTCGGAGAACAGGATCGGCAGCCGCGTCGCCACGCCCGGGATTCCGTTTGGCACCCAGCGGAAGCTGGTACGTCCCTTCGGCGCAAGCTTGCCCTGCGGGTCGTCGTAACGGAACGGACAATGGTCCGACGAGAACACCGAAAACACCTTCTGCTGCAGACCTTCCCAGCAGGCCTGCTGGCTGGCGACGTCGCGCGGCGGGGGCGAGCAGACGTATTTTGCGCCTTCCATGTTGAGCTGATCGAGATCCTTTTCGGTCAGCATGAGGTATTGCGGACAGGTCTCGCCCATGACCCGCAAGCCCCTTTGCTGCGCGCGCCGGATTTCGTCCATCGCCTCGCGGTTCGAGACATGCACGATCATGATCGGCACGTCGACGAGCTCGGACAGCGAGATCGCGCGATGGGTGGCCTCGCGCTCGACCGGGATCGGCCGCGAGGTCGCATGGAAGCGCGGCGCGGTGTTACCGGTCCGTTCGAGCCGGTCGGTCAGGAAGCGGATAGCGTCGAAATTCTCCGCATGCATCATCAGCATGGCGCCGGTCTCGCGCGCGACCGACATGGTCTCGAGCAACTCCCGGTCCGACAGCGCGAGGCCCTCATAAGTCATGAAGACCTTGAGCGAGGTGTAGCCGTCCTCGACCAGGGCCGGCAGCTCCTGGCCCAGCACATGCTCGGTCGGATCGGTGAGGATGAGATGGAAGGCGACGTCGACATGGCACTCGCCTTCGGCCAGCGAATGGTAATGCTTCAGCGCCTCGCGCAGGGTCTGGCCCTTCTCCTGCAGACAGAACGGCAGCACGGTGGTGTTGCCGCCGAAGGCCGCCGATCGCGTGCCGCTGGCAAAACCGTCGGCCATTACGATGCCGTCGCCGGACGGCTGGGCGAAGTGGACATGGCTGTCGATGCCGCCGGGCAGCACCAGGCGGTCGGTGGCGTCGATGATCGTAACTGCATCGCCGAGATCATGGCCGAGCGCCGTGATCTTGCCGCCGCGGATACCGACGTCGCAGGCGAAGGTGTCGGCCGCGGTCACCACGGTGCCGCCGCGGATAATGGTGTCGAAGGACATCAGTTTGTTCCCTCCTTCGGTGAGCGGTGTTCGATGATTGCGGCGAGTGGCTCGGCCAGCCCGCGCGTCGGCTTCGGATCGGGACGGCGGAAGGTGCCGGCCACCGCCTTGCGCGGCTTGAGCACGGCGAGCGTCTCCGCCTGCCGCACCGCCGCCGCGACCGGATCGACCACCGGCACCGGAATGCGGTCGCGGACTTTTGCCGCGAGTCCGGCAAGCGGTGCGCCCGACAGAATGACGACGTCGGCGTTGTCCTGATCGACCGCACGGTTGGCGAGCGCGACCAGCAGCTCCTCCTTCTCGGCCTGCACCTCCGAGATCGACTGGAAATGACCGTCAAGCGTGCGAATGCCGGCGCAGCGCGAGCTCAGCCCGTGCATGGCGACGCATTCCTCGTACCAGGGCGCCAGCGCGCCGGCGAAGGTGACGATACCAAACCGGCGGCCGAGCATGCAGGCCGTGAGCATCGCAGCTTCGGCCAATCCCACGACGGGGAAGGCGAACAGCTCACGCGCGCCGAACAGGCCGGGATCGCCGAACGCCGCGATGACAGCGGCATCGACGCCGGGGCCGGCTTCGGCCAGCATCTCCAGCGCGATCGCACCACCGATCTGGGCCTCGGCGCGGGTGGCGATATAAGGCACGCCGCGCGCGGCGGTGAGCGGCACGAGCTCGGTGCCGGCCGACGCCGCCTTGCTGCCGGCGGCATGGAGCAGATCCGTCACATCAGCCGTCGTGTTGGGATTGAGCAGCAGGATCTTCATGGCGCAACGTCCCTCGTCTTGCGGCCGCGTGGCCTTGCCGGTGCCTCCGGTGCCGCGGCGTCGTCCGCCTTGTCGTTCATTGCCTTGGCATCCAGCGTCTCGGCGACGATCTCGCCGGTGCGGCGCACGTGGTGGGCCAGTATCTGCCCGGCCCGGGCCGCATCACGCGCCTTCAGCGCCGACAAAATCTCCTGATGCTCTTGCACCGATTCATCCCAGCGGCCGAGCACCGACAGCGCGAAGAAGCGCGCCCGCTCGGCCCGCGCCAGCAGCGCCTCGTGCGTCGCCTTCAACACGGCATTGCGGGCGAAGCCGACGATCGCCGAATGGATCTGCTGATTAACTTGAAAATAATCGCGTAGCTCGCCGCGGCCGTGATGCCATTCGATCTTGTCCTGCAGCGCCGCGAGCCGTTCGAAGTCGTCCGACTCCATGCGCAGCGCGGCGAGCTCGGCGGCGCAGCGTTCGATGCCGCTGACGGCCTCGAACAGTTCGGCGAGCTCGGCGCGGCGGAACGGCGCCACCACGGCGCTGTGGTTGAGCCGCAGCTCGACCAGGCCCTCGCTCGCCAATTGCTTCAGCGCCTCGCGCAGCGGCGTGCGCGAGACGCCGAGCGCGTCGGAGAGGTCCGCCTCCCCCAGCGATTGCCCCGGCGCCAGCTCGCCGCGCACGATCATGGTGCGCAGCCGCGTCGCCGCCTGCTCGTGCAGCCCAACCCGCGGCACGCGCAGACGGCGCCGTTGCAGCGCGGTCATCGCGCGCTTGGGTTCCTTGTTACGTCTGGTCGCCTTGGGTTCAGTCACCGCTTGCCTTCACTGTCATGATTGGAGATCGCGCCCTCCCACGTGGATCGCGGCGGCCGCGCGCAGATCGGGGTTCGAGAACAGGCTGCCCCAGCCCTGCACGCGCGACGGATCGCAGCCGGCCGCGGCAAGGCATGCCCACAGTGTCACCGCAATCGAATCCAGCACCGGGACGCCAAATCCGCGCTCCAGCCGCTCGGCTGCGCCGGCGCCGCGCATGTTGGTACAGAGCACGACGGCGGCATCGCAGCCCTCGCGCACCACCTCCTCGATCAGCCGCGCGACCTCGGCCTCGCTGACCTCGGCAAAGGAGAAATTGTCCTGCAGCGACAGATGCCGCTCGGCAAAACAGTGCAGCCCCTGCGAATTCCAGTTGGCGACGATCCGCTCCTGCACGTCCTTGCGATACGGCGTCACCAGCCCGATGCGGCTGGCGCCGATCCGCCGCAACACGTCGCGATAGGCCAGCACCGTGGTACAGGCCTTGATACCCGTTGCCGCCGTGATCTCTTCGCACAGGCTCTCGTCGCGGTCGAAACCGAGCCAGCTTGCCGAGGTGCCATTCCAGGCGATGACGTCGACCTTGGCATGCGCCAGCAGTTCGGCCGCGCGAAGAATCTCGCTGGCGTCGAACTGGCGCAGCGCCTGCTCCGACAGCGCGATCTCGGTCACCTTGAAGCGCGAGAAATGCGCCGAGACGTCGTCGACGCCCGATAGCATCGCGCAGGTGATCGGCTCGAGCGCGGTATTCGACGACGGCGTCAGCATGCCGAGCCGGACGGGACGTGTCATTGGTGAGCCTCATCAAGCGGCCGAATCCTTGGCGGATTTGGCCGCATCCGTTTTAGACCGGGAGCTTGCGGCTGTAATCGATCAGGGTCGAGCAGATCAACAGCGCAATGCCCGCGGCGGCGAAATACATCAGGGCCAGGAAATAGGAGCCGGTGGCCTGCACGATGAAGCCGACGATCAGCGGCGTCGTGATGCCGGCGATGTTGCCGCCGAGATTCATGCAGCCGCCGAGGAAGCCGGACTTGCCGCGGCCCGCCAGCGCCGACGGAATCGCCCAGTACATGCCGCACCAGCGCAGGAAGAACAGCGTCGTCGACAGCAGCACCACGACCGCAACCGCGTTGGCGACGTAGGCGACGAGGAAGATCGACACCGTCGCCATGATCGCCGCGATGCCGAACAGCGTGCGGAACACGGTGTTGGGCGACCCTCCCCGCTCCCGCCAGTTATCGCCGATCCAGCCGCCGACCAGTTCGCCGACGAAGCCTGCGAAGAAGATGATGAAGGACGCGCCGCCCAGCGCCTTGATGTCGAAGCCGTGCACCTTGAACAGGTAGGTCGGCATCCAGGTCAGCAGCCCGTAGAACGTGGTGTTGAAGAACATCCAGCCGAGGCACATGCACCACACCGAGCGAAACCGGAAATACGCCATCCAGCTTGCGCCCGAAGACGGCGGCGTCGCCGCATCCTCGATCGCGTGCGCCTCCTCGAGATAGCGCGCCTCGGCTTCATTGACCGACGGATGCTCGCGCGGCACGTTGCGGATGTAGTACCAGGCCCACAGCCCGCACAGCATGGTGCCGACGCCGGCGATGACGAAGGCGACGCGCCAGGAGCTGAACGCCGCCATCAACCAGGCGATCACGATCGAGCCGAGCGCCGCACCAAGCGGTGCGCCGCCGTCCAGCAAGGTGGCGCCGCGGCCGCGCTCGGTCTGCGTCATCCAGATCGCGTTGAGCTTGCCGCCGGCCGGATAGATCGGCGCTTCCGACGCGCCGAGCCCGAGCCGGGTCAGCAGCAGCAACATCCAGCTGGTCGACAGCGCCGCCAGCGCCTGGAAGAAGCCCCAGAACAGCGTCGCGAGCGCGATCACGATGCGCGGCTTGAAGCGATCGGCGAGCATGCCGCCCGGCACCTGCATCAGCGCATAGGTCCAGAAGAACGAGCTCAGGATCAGGCCCTGCATCGCCGGATCGATATCGAACTCCTTGGCGATGACCGGCATCGCGACCGAGAGCGAGGCGCGATCGATATAGTTGATCGAGATCAGGAACAGCATCAGCAGGAAAATCTTCCAGCGCACGCCTGAAGGCTTTGCCGCATCTGCCATTGCGATGGTGGACACCTGATCGCTCATTGCTTGCTCCTCCCGACAGATTGTTTTGCCCTGCCGCGCCCCTCGTCCTTGACGGTCGCTGGCCTCTCCTGCCCTGCGTGAAGTCTGCTTCAAGGCGGCAAACGGGACAAGCACATTTTGTATTCTGCATACAATTTAGTTTATCTTATTGATATAAGTCGATATTTTATCAATCTTGCGCTTCAATTGAGCAGCCGATGATCAGGAATTGGGCGTCAGGTCAGCCGCGCGAGGCAGGCGATTGCAGGGAATTGGCCCGGCGTGGCCGCTGCAACAAATCGCCCGCCTCGGTGCTCTGCTCACTGCAAAAACGAGCGTAGCCCGCATGAGCGAAGCGACATGCGGGGACAAAACCAGCCCCGGATATCGCTTCGCTCATCCGGGCTACGTAGGCACGGACAGCGGCGCCCCGGGGCCGTTGCCCGGGAGACGCAGTGAGTGAGCTAGCGACGGATGAAGGCCGCCACCACCGCGCTGGAGGTCGCGCAGACAGCGACCACCAGGAACACCAGCGACGTCTGGTTATGCTTGTCCATGAAGTGGCCGATCATCGGCTCGCCGAGACCTGCGAACAGATAGGCGAAGAAGTTCATCACCCCGGTCGCGGTCCCTGCCCGCTTGTGGCCGACCAGATCCGGGCACAGCGCCCAGAACGAGGATTGCGGGCCGTAGGTGAAGAAGCCGCACAGGAACAGCACCGTCATCCCGAGAACGATGTCCGAGGTCGGGATCGCGTACATGCACAGCGAGGTGACCGCGGCGAGCGCCATGTAGAGCACAATGGCGAGGTAGCGGCGCGAGCCGAACACCTTGTCCGAGACCCAGCCATTGCTGAACGCGCCGACCGCCATGCCGACCGGCAGCGCGATGCTGATCCAGCGCGGATCGATCACCGAGGCGGCGCCGGCCTTGGCCCAATTGCTGCCGAGGAAGTGCACCGGCACCCACACCAAGAGGCCGTAACGCGCCGCGTTCTGGAAGCCGATCGCGACGCCGGCGACCAAAAGGCGCCAGTTCGACAGCACCGCTTTGTAGCGCGCCAGCGAGCCCTCATTGGCGCTGACCGCAGTTTCCGCAGAGGTGACATCGTCGGCCTCGTCATGCGGCGAGGCAAAGCCCATGTCCTCGGGCTTCTCGCGCGCGATCAGATAGAACGCGATGCCGCCGAGCAGCAGCAGCACGACCGGGATACGGAAGATCCAGCGCCAGTCGAGCTGGAAGTAGCCGACCACGACCAGCGAGGTGACGAACGACAGCACCGAGGCGAGACCGGCCGCGAATGTATAGAGTCCGTAGACCGTGCCGCGCTCGTGGCGGCCCCACCAGTTCGACAGCAGCCGGCTGCCCGGCGCCCATCCCATCGACTGGAAATAGCCGTTGATGCCCCAGAACGCGGTGAGGCTGACGATCCCGGTCGAGAGGCTGGTGGCCCAGTTCATGATGAAGGAGAGGATCGCGCCGGCGCTCATCACGCGCCGGCCGCCGAACTTGTCGCCGAGATTGCCGTTGATCGCCTGCCCGACCGCGTAGCACCAGAGCAGCGCCGCGCTGGCCCAGCCCAGCGCCTCCTTGGTGACGCCGAACTCGGCCTGGATGCCGGGAATGGCGAAGCCGAAGGTTTGCCGCCCGGTGTAGAAGAACAGATAGCAGAACATCGCCGCGAACAGCATCCGCCACTGCGCGCGGCGGAACGATGTCGCAAGCTCCGGATTCTGGACTCCGACCGAGCCGACGCCCGACGGACTGAACGTGATCGACATTGAGGCCTCCCCTTGTTTGGTTGATCGCAGTCGGCCGCCGCGTTGTTCTTGTTGTCCGCGTGCGGCCCTCGTCGAACGCGCTGCTCTAGACCGGCCAGGGCAGCGAGTAGGTCTTGACGTTGGTGAAGCTCTTGATCGCCTCCTGCACGCCCTCCTTGTAGCCGAGGCCGGAATCCTTGATCCCGCCGAACGGCGACATCTCGATCCGGTAGCCCGGCACTTCCCAGATGTTGACGGTGCCGACATCGAGCTCGTTGACGAACCGCGTAATGTAGTCGAGCCGGTTGGTGCAGACGCCGGACGACAGGCCGAACGCGGTCGCGTTCGAGATCCGGATCACGCTGTCGATGTCGTTGGGCACGCGGATGATCGGGATCACAGGCCCGAACGTCTCCTGCATCACCAGCTCGCTGGTGTAGGGAATCCGGTCGACCACGGTCGGCGGATAGAGCGCGCCGTCGCGAGCGTTGCCGTGCAGCAGCTCGGCGCCGTCGGCGACGGCGGCATTGACGCGGCGCTCGAATTCCTTCGCCGCGCCCTCATGGATCACGGTGCCGACGTCGACCGTCGGGTCCATCGGGTCGCCGCATTTCAGCTTGCGTGCCTTCGTCAGCACCAGCGCGGCGAAATCGTCGGCGACCGCCTCGACGCAGAGGATACGTTTCACGGCCGTGCAGCGCTGGCCGGAATTCTTGGTGGCGCCGGTCACCGCGAGCTCGGCCGCCTTCTCGAGGTCGGCGTCCTCCATCACGATCAGCGGATCGTTGCCGCCGAGCTCGAGCACCAGCCGCTTGTAGCCCGCTTTATTGGCGATGTGCTTGCCGACCCTGACCGAGCCGGTGAAGGTGACGAGATCGGCGTCCGGATCGGTGATCATCGCATCGCCCATCGAATGCGGGTTGCCGGTCACCACCGACAGCATCTCCGGCGGCAGCCCGGCCTCGTAGAGCACGTCGGCGAGCGCGAGCGCGGTCAACGGCGTCAGCTCGGTCGGCTTCAGCACCACGCGGTTGTTGGTCGCGATTGCGGGGGCGATCTTGTGGCTCACCATGTTGAGCGGATGGTTGAACGGCGTGATCGCCGAGATCGCACCGAGCAGCGGCGTGCGCGTCGTGAAGATCTTGCGCGCCTTGCCCTGCGGGCTGATGTCGCAGGAGAACGTCTCGCCGTCATCCTTGATCGCGAGCTGGCCGGCAAACGAATAGACGTCGTAGGCGCGGCCCGCCTCGTAGAGCGAATCCTTCCAGCATAAGCCGGACTCGGCGGTGATGAGCCGCGCGAATTCCTCCTTGCGCCCGGCCAGGATCTCGGCGGTGCGCAGCAGGATGCGCTGGCGCTCGTAGCGCGTCAGCTTCGGCTTGAACGCGGCCGCCCTGGCGAAGGCGCTGCGCACATGCTCCGGCCGCGCCGCCGGCACGGTGCCAACCACCTTGTTGGTATAGGGATTGAAGACCTCGACATGCTCGTCGGTGTCGACGAGGCTTCCTGCGATCCGCATCTGCTCGTGGCGAACGGCCGGGCTCTGGATGTTCATGGCACTGTCCTTGGGGTCCGAATGCGTCACTGGATGCGGTTGAGCGCGACGTCGAAGGCGTCGAAATTGCGCAGGGCGTGACCGGCGGGCAGCGCGATCCTGCGGTTGGCGATCAGCGGCACCCGCTCCTCGGTGAGCCCGCCATGCGAGCGCAGCGGCTCGGTCAGGCCCGAGAGATCGTGACGGGACTCGCTGGTGCCCAGCACCTTGTGCCTGGTCGAGATCACGACGATGTCGCCGATCCGGTCCGGCGGCAGCTCGAACCTGGCGCAGGCCTCGTTGCGCGTCAGCGCGACCTCGATGCCGCCGGTCGCACGCAGCCGCGACAGCAGCGTGTCGACGTTGGCGCCCTCCGGCGTGTAGATGGTCGCGAACGAGCCGAGCGAGCCGTGATGGGCGACATAGGGATCGGTGATCGGCAGGATCACGCGTGCGGCGCCCGTACCGGTCCAGTCGTCCATGACGTCCTGGAGGTAGATCACGTCGGGCTTGCCGTCGGGCAGGAACTTGTCGTTCATGCCGTGGTCGGCGGTCGCCACGATGTTGCAGCCGAGCGCATCCAGCTTCGCAAGATAGCCGTCGATCATCGCGTAGAAGTCGTTGGCGATCTTGGTGCCGAGCCCGACCTTGTGCTGGATGTAGTCGGTGGTCGACAGGTACATCAGATCGGGACGGTAACGCTCGACCAGCTTGACGCCGGCCGCGAACACGAAGCGCGACAGATCGGCCGAGTAGACCTCGGGGAGCGGCAGGCCGACGAAATCGAGCACATCATCGATGCCGTTCGCCGCCCTGGTGGCCTGGTCGGCCTTCTCGGACGAGAAGGCGATGGCGCGGCCGCTGGAATAGTCCAGACCGTACGCAAGCAAGGTGCGCAGCTTGTCCTTGGCGGTGACGGCGGCGACCTTATAGCCGGCGTCATGGACACCGGCGAGGATGGTCGGTGCGCGCAGGAACTTCGGATCGTTCATCATGACTTCGGCGTTGTTCGCCGTGTCGTAGAAGTAGTTGCCGGCGATGCCGTGCACCGCGGGCGGACGTCCGGTGATGATCGAGAGGTTGTTCGGATTGGTGAAGCTCGGGATCACGCTGGCGGCATGGACGTGCGCGCCCTCCTTCATGAAGCGCGCGAAGGTCGGCGCGACGCCGGCCTCGATCGCCCGCTCGATATAGCCGGGCTCCGAACCGTCGAGGCAAATCACGACGGTTGGCCGCGTCGGCGCCTCGTAATCGCGCCCGTTCACGGTGATGGTTTTACGATTGTCTTGCATGATGCCTCTCCTCGTCACTGCGCCATCGTCACGCGTTCGCCGCGCTCGGCATCCGCTGCGTCTGCGCTGCCTCGATCAACCGTTCCTTCGACCCTAAGAAGTTGCGGCCGCGCTCGCCCTCCAGCGAGTCCGCGATCAGCGCGTGCCATTCGGCGCGCTCGATCCTGTAGGCGGCCGGATTGCAGGAGATGCCGAGCCGCGCCATGAAGTCCTCGAGATCGTCGGCCGCGCGGGCCAGGTCGGCGCCGAAGATCTGCCTCAAGCTGTCCTCGCAGAGCCCGCCCGCCCCTTTGACGCTGCGCAGCACCATCGGCAGCGAGAACGAGCAGGCGATGCCGTGCTGGACGCCGTGCCGCAGCGTAATCGGATAGGACAGCGAATGCGCGATCGCGGTCTTGGTGTTGGAGAATGCCAGGCCCGCGAACAGCGCCGCCTGCGCCATGCGGCTGCGCAGCTCGAGATTGCCGAGGTCGTTGGCGAGCTTCGGCAGCACCTCGAGGATGCTGCGTGCCGCGGCCACCGCGTGGTTGGCCGACACCGGATTGTTGTTGACGTTCCAGATGCTCTCCAGCGCATGCGACAGCGCGTCGAGCCCGGTGCTGACGGTCAGAAGCTGCGGCTTGCCGAGCATCAGGCGCGGATCGATCACGGCATGGGTCGGATAGAGCGACGGACGCGCCAGCGAGTATTTCTTGCCGTTGGCCTCGTCCCACACCGTGCCCCAGCAGGTCACCTCGCTGCCGGTGCCCGCGGTGGTCGGCACCGCGATGATCGGGATCGCCGCGAGGCGCTCGGCGCCCTGCTGCGTCTCCAGATAGGTTTTGACGGTCGCGAAGTCGCCGCCGGCGGCCGCGAACACCTTGGCGGAGTCGATCACCGAGCCGCCGCCGAGCGCGACGATCACCTCGGGCTGCCTCGCGAGCCCGGCAAAGCGCGCGGTCTGCTCGGTAAGCAGGCGGTAGTCCGGATTGGGCGCGACGTCGCGAATAGTCAGGACAGACGGTCCCGCCGCGGCGCGCAGCCGCCGCTCGAGCTCGTCGAAGATCGGCTCGCCATAGGTCACGAGCGCGTAGGCGCGCTTGCCGATCAGCCCCGGCAGCTTGTCGAAGCTGTCGGCTCCGAATTCGATCCTCACCGGGTTGGAATAAGTCCAGTCCATCCGCGCGTCCTCCGTTTGGCGCGAAGGTACGGCGCCGGCTGCTATTGACAAATTCATTCTACGGAGGCGTTCTATTGATTATGTCAATAGTGTTCAGCCAGCTTCGCGCCTTCCACGCGGTCGCCACCCATGGCGGCTTCACCGCGGCCTCGCGCGTGCTCAACGTCGGCCAGCCGACATTGACCATCCAGGTCAAGGAGCTGGAGGAGAGCTACGGCGTCGAGCTTTTGATTCGGAAGCCGCGGCATACCGAGCTCACCGAGGCCGGCGCCGCGCTGTTCGAGATCACCCGCGGCATCATGACGTTCTGCGACGAGGCTCACGACCTCCTGGCCGCGCACGGCAAGGCGACCAAGGGCCATCTGCGGGTCGCGACCGTCGGGCCGTTTCATGCCACCGAGATCATCGCGGCGTTCAAGCGCGATCATCCGGAGGTGCAGATCTCGACCCTGCTCGGCAATTCCGAACGCACCTTCCGCCACATCGTCGACTTCGAGGCCGACGTCGCGATCCTGGCGGAGGTGCCGGAGGATCCGCGCGTCACCATGATCCCCTACCGCACGCACCGCGTGATCGTGTTCGTCAACCGCGACCATCCCTGGTTCAAGCGCAAGTCGGTCAGGCTGCGCGAGCTGGCCGACCAGCCCATCGTGCTGCGCGAGCGCGGCTCGACCACGCGGCGCGCGTTCGAGGCGACGATGCAGGCCGAGGGCATCAGGATCGAACCGGTGTTCGAGATCGAGAGCCGCGAGGGTGTGTGGAAGGCGGTCGAGCGCGGCCTCGGCATCAGCGTCGTCGCCGACTTCGAATTCGTGCCGCATCCCAATCTGCGCGCGCTGGAGATCAGCGACCGCACCATCAAGACCCAGTACAGCATTGCGCATCACAGCGGACGCGGCCATTCCCCGATCATCAAGGCGTTCATCGACACGGTCCGGCGGATGAAGGGTCGTGATGCTAGCGCGAGGGGGTCTTCGGCCCGGCCTTGAGTGCGCACAGTGCCAGAAGCGCGGCCAAGCTCAGAGCCGATGTGACCGCAAGCGTGTAGCCACCGAGCGGCGAGATCAGGAATCCGAATATGAGGGGCGCGAGGGCTTGAGACAGTCGCGACGGCGCGCCGAGCAGTCCCAGGCGGTAGCCGTAATCCTTCGGACCGAATATCGCCAGCGGCAGCGTGCCGCGCGCGATCGTCAGGATTCCATTCCCTGCACCGTGCAACAGCGCGAACGCCCCCGCGAAGCCACCGCCGAACAGGCCGATGACGCAGGCGCCCAAGGGATGTGTGATGCAGGCCAGGCGCGCCGACCAGAGCGGGTGGAAGCGCTTCAGCAGGCTCGCTTCGACAATGCGCGCCGCCACCTGAGCCGGGCCGATCAGTGCGCCCGCCGCGATCGCCTGCGCCTGCGTCGCACCGAGCGACTCCAGAATTCGCGGCAGATGAACCGCCATCGCCGACGTCACGCTCCAGGCGGCGGCGAAGGCAAAGGCGAGTAACACCATCGCGCGGTCGATGGCGATGTGCGGCTTCGGCGTGTCGGCCGCGATCCGATGCTCCCGCTTTAGCCTGGGGATCAGGAGGCCGTTGAGCGGCAAGCAGATCAGGATGTGCGCCGCAGCCCAGCCGAAACAGGTCCAGCGCCAGCCGATGGTTGCCAGCCCCCACGCACTCAGCGGCCAGCCGATCGTGCTGGCAAAGCCCGCGATCAGCGTAATGCCGGTGATGGAGCGACGGGCGGCGTTGCCGTAAATGCGCCCGAGCGCCGCGAAGGCTGCATCATACAGGCCAAGACCCATGCCGACGCCGAGCAACAGCCAGCTCACCGCCATCAGCACGCCGCCCTGCGACAGCCCGAGCAGGATCAGACCGGACGCCAGGATGAGGTTGGACGCGCAGAGCACTTCGCGTCCGCCCATCCGGTCGATCTGGCGGCCGACGCGCGGACCGAGCAGCCCGGAGATCACGAGCGCCATCGAGAACGCGGCGAACAGCCAGTTCGTCGAGATTCCGAGGTCCCGCGCGATCGAGTCCGCGAGGATGGCAGGCAGATAATAGCTCGACGCCCAGGCAAGGGTTTGCGTGGTCCCGAGCGCAACAATCAGGACGTTGTCTGCACGGCGGCTCATCCGGCGCGCGCACCCGGCGTCCTGGACGGAACCACTTCTCCGTCTTCCTTGACGAACTGGCCAATGTCCGTGGCGAGAAGGTCAAGCACGACCTCGGACGGCCGGCACAGTTTCACGCCGTTCGGCGAGACCACGATCGGCCGATTGATCAGGATCGGATGCGCGATCATGAAATCGATCAACTCGTCGTCGCTCCATTTCGGATTGTCAAGGTCGAGCGCTGCATAAGGCGTGCCTTTCTCGCGGAGCAGCGCGCGGGGCGTCATGCCCATGGCCTTGATCAGGGAGATCAGCGTGTCGCGCGCGGGCGGCGTCTTGAGATACTCGACGATCTCCGGCTCCTCCCCGCTTTGGCGGATCATGGCCAGCGCGTTGCGCGACGTCCCGCAAGCGGGATTGTGGTAAATCGTGATCGTCATCGGATTGCTTCCATCTTCGTTTCGCTCTGCCGCAGGAGCCACGTCATCAGCGCCAGCGCGGCCATCGCCCCCAGAATCTCGGCGACGATGAATCCCGGCAGGTCCTGCGCGCGGATACCGGAAAACGTATCGGTGAATGATCGCGCGATGGCAACGGCCGGGTTGGCGAAAGACGTGGAGGCGGTGAACCAGTAGGCGGCGGTGATGTAGAGCCCGACCAGCCATGGGATAGCGGCCTCGCGAAACCGCACGCCACCGATGATCGTTGCAACCAGCCCGAACGCGGCAAGGAATTCCGCAAAACACTGCGGGAACCCAGTCCTCGCCTTGGCGGAGAACTCCAGGAGCGGCAGGCCGAACATGGCATGCGCGATCATCGCACCCAGGACTCCCCCGAGCACCTGCGCCGCGACGTACTGCGCGGCGTGCGGCGGGCGGAGCTCGCCCTTGAGCGTGAACACCAGCGTCACCGCCGGATTGAAATGCGCGCCGGATATCGGTCCAAGGATCGTGATCAGCACCACCAGGATGGCACCGGTCGGCAGCGTATTGCCGAGCAGCGCCAGGGCCACGTCCTTGGTCAGGGTTTCTGCCATGATGCCGGAGCCGACGACGGTCGCGACCAGAAGCAACGTGCCGAGACATTCCGCCACAAGGCGCCGTGGCAGATCGAAATCGCGCATCACGCACGCGCCTTCTTCTTGCTGGTGGAAGGCTTGCACTGGGCGGCGGCGAGCGCCGGCGCGCAGATCTCCGGGTGGCCCGCGCAGCAATCCTTGATCAGGAAGGCGATGAGGTCACGCAAACCGTTGAAATCCGCCGAGTAGATGATCGAGCGCGCCTCGCGGCGCGGCACGATCATGCCGGCGTGCTCGAGGTCCTTCAGATGGAACGACACGTTGGATGGCGACACCTCGACCGCCTCCGCAATCGCCCCCGCGGCCATCCCCTCGGGACCCGCCTGGACCAGCAGCCGCACGATCCGCAGCCGCGTTTCCTGCGACAACGCGGCGAAGGCGGTTCGGGCTTGACGCTCCTCCATCTTTCGATAATCCTACAATTCAACAATCGTTGAAATGATGATAGCAGCCATGGACACGCTTGCCAATACCCGTTCGATCGTCGGCGCCCTGCTTCCGGTGGAAGAGCTGTCATCCGCGGCCCTCCTTTCCGGCCTTGAGGCGCACAAGGAGAAACCGCTGATCTTCAGCTACGACGGCCGGGACGTCCGCCCCAGCTACCACGTGACCGAAGTCAAGACCGGTTCGTTCAGGGCGCTCGATTGCGGCGCGAACCCGGAGAGCTGGAGCGAGACCTTCATTCAGCTCTGGGACATCGAGGAGGAAAACCGCGGTCACATGCCGGCCGGAAAATTTCTTGCGATCATCCGCAAGGTCGACGAGGCCGTCGGCTTCGACCCGCAAGCCCGGCTGACGTTCGAGGTGAGCGACGGTGTTCGGCCGATGCAGATCTATCGCGCCGAACGCATGGATGCCGGCGACGCGGCGATCCGCGTCTATCTCTCGGCGCGTCCGTCGAGCTGCAAGCCGCGCGACCGATGGCTCCAGGAACAACAATCCTGCTGCGCACCGAAAGCCAAACAGCCGTGCTGCGGGTGATGGATGCTTGAACGCCTGATATGGCCAGACGTGTCACGCGGATTGGCGCTCGCGGCAAGGCTGCCCGGAAATTGCCGATCACTGAGTTGCCCGACAGGTCAAGCCTCCGAAGCAAAAATATTTCGCTTTATCCGAAGCGCAACTCAGTGTATGAATAACGCGTCTCACCCGATCGAGGGGCGCTGCGCATCGTCACGGGTGTTGCGGTGAGATGCGGTGGACGCGGCAAGCGCAACTGACGAGTGCGCATGATGCGGACGGCGAAATCGTGCAGGCCTGACGCCCTAGCGGCAGGTGTCCTCTCGCAAAGTGCGCAAGCGTTTGCGAGGGCGGCGACAAAAAAGCCCAGTCTCGCCGGGGAGAGCACGTATAAGCCGTAACCCATCGCGCAGGGAAAGCCGGGTTGTTTCCGGTTACACCTGTGGTCCTACCCCCGAGCTTTCTACCTTTTGCTCGGGGCCCATGGGTGCGATCGGCACCCGGCTTTCCCTGCGCCCTCTGTTCAAGAGAGGGCGGAACAAAAGGCAAAGCTCGGGCAGATCATGTCGCGAGAATGCGAAAGTTTGACTCCCGGTCGTGCAACACACTCGCTGTCGTCCTGCGAAAGCAGGGACCCATAACCACAGATCGGCATTGTCGCGGGATGGTTGAACGACGAGTCCCGTTCACAACACGGGCCGCGGAGTATGGGTCCCTGCTCCCGTGCGCAATTGCGCACTAGGCAGGGACGACACCGAGATTGCAGCGATGATGGAGCGCGCCCTACCCGCTCAAGCCGCCGTCGGCTCGCTCGACAGCGCGGCGAACACCGTCTCCGGCGAATGGGCGATCACGGCGAGCAGCGCGCGGGCAGGTCCGCGTGGCGCGCGCTTGCCCTGCTCCCAGTTGCGGATGGTTTCCACCGGCACGCCGAGCTTGGCGGCGAATTCGAGCTGGGTGAGCTGGGCCCGGCGGCGCAGATCGCGTACGGCCGGCTGCGCTGCCGCAGGCTGCATCGCCGCCTGGTCGGGATGTGCGGGCACGAGCGGGATTTCCTGCCCGTCGCGCAATTCGACGATCCTTCCGTCCGCCTTGAGCCGCAACCGCTGCATGATGGCCCCCGTGATGGCCCCTTGGAGATAGCGGCATCATCGATGAAGCGCGTTAAGTTCGGATTAACGATAAGCGGCCCGGCGCGGCTCGCGCCCGGACCATGCGCCGCCCTGCCCGCGAGCGCGTTACTTGAGGCCGAACCACAGCGTGGCGATGCCGAGGAAGGAGAAGAAGCCGACCACGTCGGTGACGGTGGTGACGAAGGTGCCGGAGGCGACCGCGGGGTCAGCCCGCACCCGTTCCAGCACCATCGGGATCAGGATGCCGCCGAGCGCGCCGGCCACCAGATTGCAGATGATCGCAAGCCCGATCACGATGCCGAGGCCGGGGATCTTGAACCAGGCCACCGCGGCGACGCCGGTGATGACGGCAAAGGCGATGCCGTTGACGAGCCCGACCATGGTCTCGCGCAGCACCACCCGCATCGCGTTGTACGGGCCGAGCTCGCGGGTGGCGAGCGCGCGCACCGCGACCGTCATGGTCTGGGTCGCGGCATTGCCGCCCTGGCTCGCCACGATCGGCGCCAGCACCGCAAGCGCCACCATCTTCTCGAGCTGGCCCTCGAACAGACCGAGCACCGACGAGGCCAGGAACGCGGTGGCGAGATTGACCAAGAGCCAGTTGAAGCGACCGCGCGCGATGGTCCACACCGTGTCGGACAGCTCTTCGTCGCTGGTGACGCCGCCGAGCGCCTTCAAGTCTTCGTCTGCCTCCTCCTCGATCACGTCGACGACGTCGTCGATGGTGATCACGCCGACCAGCCGGTCGATGGTGTCGACCACGGGAGCTGCGACCAGGTTGTACTTGCCGAACATCCGCGCGACCTCTTCCTGGTCCTCCAGCGCGGAGACCCGGCGGCGGTCCTCGTCGATCAGGTCCTTGATCGGAACCGGGCGGCGCGTGCGCAGCAGCACGTCGAGCGGCACCACGCCCAGCAGGTGCTTGTCGGCATCGACCACATATATTTCGTAGAAGCGATCCGGCAGATCCGGCGTGTCGCGCATATAGTCGATCGCCTGCCCGACATTCCAATCCGGCGGCACCGCGATGAACTCGGTCTGCATCCGCCGGCCGGCGGAATTCTCCGGGTACAGCAGGCTCCGCTCGATGTCCTCGCGCTCGGCCGCCGGCAGCTTTTCCAGGATCTCTTCCTGGTCCTCCTCGTCGAGGCTCTCCAGGAGCTCGACGGCGTCGTCGGATTCGAGCTCGCGGACGCCCTCGGCAACCGTCTCCGGCTCGAGTTCCTCGAGGATCTCCTCGCGGACCGTCTCGTCGACCTCGTTGAGCGCCGAGAAGTCGAAATCGGTGCCGGTGATCTCGACCAGGGTGACGCGGTCGACCGGCTCCAGCGCCACGATCAGGTCGCCGAGATCGGCCTCGTGCAGTTCCGCCACCACCTCGCACAGCAACGGCCGGTCGGCGGCGTGGATGGCCCGGGTGATCGCCGCGACGAATTCGCCGCGGAGCTCGCCCTCCTCGTCCCGCATCGGCATCCGGGCCAGCGGATCGGCCTCGGCGGGTTCGGCAACGTCGAAATTCTCGGCCATGCCGTGTTTCGCCGGTTTGACAGGAGGGGAAAAACTGGTTGGATGAGTGCGGAACGGATTACCTAATCGGTGGGGCCCAGTGCAATGAGAAAGATGTCGAGCGCACCGCGACCGCTCCGGAAGGCTTTCGCGGCGCTGGTCGCGCTCGCGCCTGTTGCACTGTTCGGCTCGGCGCACGCCGCCGAATGCCAGCGCAAGGACGCGCTCGGCACCTCACGTGTACTCGAGGTCGACCCCGCGACCTATCCGCGCGTCGGGCTGAAGAGCTTTCCGCAGACCCTGCCGCTCAGGGATGGCGAGGTCGTGCTGACCTTCGACGACGGACCGACGCCGGGGGTCACCGACAAGGTGCTGACGGCGCTGGCGGCCGAATGCGTGCAGGCAACCTTCTTCATGGTCGGCCGCAACGCGGCCGATCATCCCGATATGGTCCGCAAGATCGCGCGCCTCGGCCACAGCATCGCCTATCACAGCTGGGACCATCCGCATCTCAACAAGCTCCCGCTGGATCAGGCCGAGGCGAACATCAACCGGGGGATCGAAGCGGTCCAGAAGGCCCTGCGCGGCACCGCAAGCACGGTCCCGAGCACGCCATTCTTCCGGTTCCCCTATTTCGAATCGACACCCGCCCTGCTGGACCATCTGGAAAAGCGCGGTATCGCGGTGTTCGGAGCCGATTTCTGGGCCAGCGATTGGAACAAGATGACCCCCGAGGAGGAACTCAAGCTGCTCACCGGGCGGCTCGAAGGCCACCGCAAGGGAATTATACTGCTGCATGACCCGCAAATGCGGACAGCCGAGATGCTGCCCGCCTTCTTGAGGTACCTGCAGGAGCATAAATACCACGTCGTCCACATCGTCCCGGCGGCGCTGAAAACCGTGTCCGACCGGACACATTGAACCCGGGACGCTAGGTGGATTACAGACCGTTAAGGCGGCATTCATGGCGCCGCACCTAAGGATTCGTCAGTGCGTTTGGAATGCGGCCGAGATTCGATGATTGCAAACGTCTTGGTGATGATCCGGAAGCGGTCGCGGACCGTGGTCCGCGCGGCGCTGCTGGGCTGCGGCTTGATGACGCCGTACGCCGCCCTCGCCGCAGACTGCCCTAACCCCAACGCACTCGGCACCTCGCGGACCCTCGTCGTCGATCCCAAGGAGCATCCCCGGATCGGCACCATGCAGTACCCGGAGACCTTGCCGCTCGCCGATCACGAAGTGGTGCTGACCTTCGACGACGGGCCGCTACCTAAATATAGCAACCAGGTGCTGGCCATTCTCGCCAGCCAGTGCGTCAAGGCGACCTTCTTCACCATCGGCTCCCAGGCCCGGTTCAATCCGGAGGGCGTGCGCAAGCTGATCGCGGCCGGACATACCGTCGGCACGCACAGCCAGAACCATCCGCTGACGATGAACAAGATGTCGCTCGAGAAGGTGCGGCAGGAGGTCGACGACGGCATTGCCTCGACGCTCGCAGCCCTCAATGGCGACAAGAGCAAGCTCGCGCCGTTCTTCCGGATTCCCGGCCTGATGCGCGCCGAGATCCCGGAGACCTATCTGGCGTCCCAGGGCATCCAGGTCTGGAGCGCCGACTTCCCCGCGGACGACTGGCGTCACATCTCGCCGCAGCGGGTCTATGACCTCGCGATCCAGCGGATCGAAGCCAAGCGCAAGGGCATCCTGCTGCTGCACGACATCCAGCCGCGCACCGTTGCGGCGCTGCCGCGCATCCTCAACACGCTGAAGGAGCGCGGCTACCGGATCGTTCATGTCGTGCCCGCAACGCCCGATCGCCCGGCGACGCCGACCCAGCCGCAGCAATGGTACCTGCATCCGCCGACCGAGACGGTGGCGACCACGCGCTGGCCCAGGATTCCGAACTTCGTCTTCACCGCGACGCGGACGCTGCCTGCCCCGGTGCTTGCCGACATGGATTGGCGCGATGCCGACATCCTCGACCACGCACAGCGCACCCGGGTCGCGATGCCCGTCCGCACGTTGTGGCCGCAGCCCCAGCTTGCGCCGTTCGCATCCGTCCCGACATTGCCGGTCCCGGCGCCCGACGTGTTCCGCGTTCCCGAGGCGCTCGACCTGACCCTGCTCGCAGCCCGATCGGCGGCCAATCGCCGCCTCGTGCAGCGTGCGACAATTGGCGTTGGCGTATCGCGCGCGCAGGCGTTCTCCGCGCGCCAGGCCAGGCATCCGAAGCAGGCTGCGCATCAGGGGCCCGCCCCGGCGCACGGCCGAGGCCACGGCGCGCCCTTGCATGTCGCGCCGCCGGCTGCCGACAACGCGTCAGTCCACGTCGCCAATAATGTGAAGAAGCGCGCGCCGCGCGCCGAGGCGTCGGCTGGCAGGCGCGTGCCTGATTGACGTGATTTAGCTGGCCAGGATCTTGGCGACGCAGAGCAGGATCACCAGCGCCAGGAAGAAGATATCGATATAGGATTTGATCCCGCCAGCATGCCTGAGCACGGTGACATCGGCGACGATCTGCCTGCGCGAGGCGACACCATTTGGCCCCTCGCCGGCCGCCGCGGCGAGCCGTCGCGTCTCGCCCTCCAGGCGCTTGATGCGCTGGAAGAAATAGAACGAGCGCAGGCCGGAAAAGGCGTGCATCGCCGCATAGACCAGGACCAGAATTGCGACCGTCGCGCGCTGCTCGTACTTCTCCAGAAGGTTCAGCGTGAAATAGACCAGCCCCAGGAACACGAAGTTGGAGACCACACGGTAGGCGTAGCTCGCAAAGATCATCAGGCGCTCCGGTAAGGCAAGCTTGCAGCCGCGCGATTGGGGGAAAGCGGTCGGCTTCGGTCGGCAACACCAAACCGGTAAGGCCATGCATCCGCGAATCTACCTGACCGGTGTTACATGACCGCATCGACCTGCACCTCCACGTCACCCGCCTGCACTCGTCGGACCTGCCCCCGGAGGCACGGGCCGGCATAGCCGGCGAGCGGCCATGCTCCGAAAAGTCCAGCGATTTCAAGGATCAGCTGAGGTGTGGTGCGCTCGGAGGGACTCGAACCCCCACGGTGTTACCCACTGCCACCTCAAGGCAGCGCGTCTACCAATTCCGCCACGAGCGCTTGGGATACCGGATGGAACCCCGAAGGCACCGCCGGATCGACGGGGCCATGTAACAAATCACGGATGCAGGGACAAGGCGATTAATGCGGGAATTAGCCGCGAACCCCGGGAGATTTCGGCAGCATCTGCTTGACCTCGACCGCAATCCGGTTGCGGTCGACCAGGACCACCCCGCTGGCCACCGGCAGGTTGTTGGCGAGGATCTTGACCTCGTCGGCCTCGGTGGCATCCAGTTCGATGATGGCACCGCGGGATAGCCGCATGACCTGGTGAATCGGCATCGTGGTGGTGCCGAGGACCACCATGAGATCAACGCTGACTTTATCGAGGGTGGGCACTTCTGAACCGCCGAACGGGAACTAGATTGTGGGTTCACCTGACCACGTTAGGGTTAGCTAATGGTTAACGACCGCCAAAGCCTCGATTTGACGACCTTTGCGCGCCCTCCGGGCGGCGAAGCGGTCGAATGGCGGATTTCGGACCGCGCGGTGCCCTACCCCGATTCGCTCGCCGCAATGGACGATCGGGTGGCGAAGATCGCGGCGGGATCGGCCCCCGAACTGGTATGGCTGTTGGAGCACCCGCCACTGTATACCTCCGGCACCAGCGGCAAGGCCGACGATTTGCGCGCGCCGCGCTTTCCGACCTTCCAGAGCGGACGCGGCGGCCAGGTCACCTATCACGGCCCGGGCCAGCGCGTCGCCTATGTGATGCTCGATCTCAAGCGGCGCCGGCCCGATGTGCGCGCCTATGTCGCTTCGCTGGAAGAATGGATCATCCGCACCCTCGCCGCCTTCAACGTCCGCGGCGAGCGCCGCGAGGACCGCGTCGGGGTCTGGGTCCGGCGCCCGGACAAGGGACCGGGCTATGAGGACAAGATCGCCGCGATCGGCGTGCGGCTGCGCCGCTGGGTCTCGTTCCACGGCATCGCGATCAATGTCGAGCCTGATCTTGCGCACTTCCAGGCCATCGTGCCCTGCGGCGTGGTCGATCCGCGCTACGGCGTCACCTCGCTGCTCGATCTCGGACTGCCGGTCACGATGGCCGATGTCGACATCGCGCTCCGGCAGGCATTCGCCGAGGTGTTCGGCGACACCGCAGCGCGCCTGCCGGAAGCGACGTCATAGGCTTCACGCCGCCTTCTGCGGCGCGACCTCGAGCTTGCCGGCGATGTAGCGGCGCTCCTGGGTAAGGCCGCCGAAGCCGTAGGCGTCGCCCTTCACCTCGTCGACATGGGCGTAGCTCTCGGTATGCAGCGGCCCGAGCAATTCGCCCATCCGCTTGAACAGCGCCGCGAGATAGGCCGCCTTCTCGTCCTTGGTGTTAGTGCCCTCGGTGACGTGGATGTCGAGCCAGTAGCTCGCAAGCCCCTGCTCGGCGAGCGACTTGCCGCCTGCGAACCAGTCGCCGGCATCAGCCGACTTCACGATAACAGCGGTGACCTTCGGATCCTTGTGCAGAATCCGTGCGGTCAGGTCCGACACGGCGGCGGCGATGTCGGACTTCAGCGACGGCCTCTCGCGCGAGGTCGCGTAGGTGACGGTGATGAGCGGCATGATCGGTCTCCTTGAATCCGGTTGGCGCGGGTCAATCGCGCCTCCTCTAGCTAGACCTTCGCGCATCATCTTGGTATCTTATCCATATGAATAGTAATGATAACGATCATTGATCATGACCACCACGCTCGATATCGACACCGTGCAGGCCTTCCTCCTCGTTGCCGAGCTGCAAGGCTTCACCCGCGCCGCCGAGGCGCTTGGCACCACGCAAGCGGCGATCAGCATGAAGTTGCAGCGGCTCGAAACGGTGCTGGGCAAGCGGCTGGTCGAGCGCTCGCCGCGCGCGGTGCGGCTGACCGCCGACGGCGCGGCCTTCCTGCAGCACGCCCGCGCGCTGATCGAGGTGCATGATCGCGCGCTGGCCGGCGAGAAACCGGCGCGGCAACAACTCACGCTCGGGATCAGCGATCACGCCGCGGGCCCGGAGCTGGTGCCGCTGCTGGAGCGGCTGCACGCGATGGCCTCCCAGCTTGCCCTCTCCGTGACCATCGGCTTCTCGCGCGAAATGCTCGACGCTTATGATGGCGGCGAGCTCGACGCCGTGATCGTGCGCCAGGAAGGCAGCCGGCGCGGCGGCGAGAAGCTGACCGAGGACGAATTCGGCTGGTTCGCCGCCAAACGCTTCGTCTGGCCGCGCGGCGATGCGCTGCCGCTCGCGACCCTGGCGCCGCCCTGCGGCGTGCGCGCCCTCGCTGTGCGCGCGCTTGACAAGGCCGGCATCGCCTGGACCGAAGGCTTCGTCGGCGGCGGCGTCACCGCGGTGGTGGCGGCCGCGCTTGCAGGGCTTGCCGTCGCGCCCCTCGTCCGCCGCATCGCGCCGCCGGGCCTAGTCGATATCGGCCCTGCCCACAAGCTGCCGCGGCTCGGCACGTCGAAGGTGATGCTGCATTCGAAAGTCAGCGATCCCACCAAACTCGCGGCACTCAGGACGCTGGCTGCGACGTTTCGGAGCGTGGCGTCTGCGGCATAGGTTGAACATCGTAGCGGTTCACATCGAGTCTTCGCCTGCCGCCAGTTCGCACATGACGAACCAGTAGGTCAGGCCGGCGACAAACCCGGCCACGACGAACAGGCAAACCAGTCCGGATGTCCAGACAGCCGGGGATCGTAGAAGGACAGTGATGCTCAACGCACCGATCGCCGCGCCTGCGCAGGCGAAAAATCCCGCGGCTCGGATATGGAACTCCTCGGTGAACCAGACGACGATCGCCGTGGGAATTGCTGTGAGCAGACAAGTGATGACGAAGATCGCGGCCGACGGAAGCAGCATCACGACGATGCCGTAGAGCAGCCGCGCGACATCGCCGTGCGACGTCATCATCACAATGGTCTGACCGACGGCGGAAATCACCGCAGTCGCGGCGCCACAGCCCGCAAGCCAACCTCCGAATGCACGGGAACAGGTGCTGCACATCGAGGCCTCCTCACAGGATCGCATCGAACGCGCTGCGCAAGGTTTCGTGTCGGAACACAAAGCCGTTGCTCAGCGCCTTGTTCGGCAGCACGCGCTGGCCGCCGAGCAAGAGCTCGTCGGCGAAATCGCCGCCAACGGCGCGGAGCAGCGCCGCCGGCACGCGGAAGATCGCCGGCCGGTGCAGACGGCGTCCGAGCTCCTCGGTGAATTTCATGTTGGTCACCGGGATCGGCGCGGTCGCGTTGACAGGACCGGCCAGTTCAGGTCTCGCAATCACATGCGCGATCAGGCGCACGAGGTCGTCGCGTTCGATCCACGACATCCACTGCTTGCCCGAGCCGAGCGGGCCGCCGAGGCCGAACTCGAACGGCGTCAGCATCCGCGTGATGAAGCCGCCATCGATGCCGACCACAAGACCGATGCGCAAATATGCCACGCGCACGCCGTGATCCGCGGCCGGCTTCGCCGCATTCTCCCAGGCCTCGCACAATTCGTGACTGAAGCAGGCGTGGGATTTCGCCGACTCCGTCAGCACCTGGTCCTGCCAGAGCCCGTACCAGCCGATCGCGGAGCCGCTCACGAGTACCGACGGCTTGCGTTCGAGGCGCGTGATCAGCTTGATCACGTCAGACGTCATGTCGATACGTGAGGCGATGATCTTGCGGCGCTTGGCCTCGGTCCAGAGGCCGTTGCCGATCGGCTCGCCCGCGAGATTGACGATGGCGTCGATCCCGTAGTCGGCGGGCAATTGGTCGAGGCTCGTGACCAGCGTCACCGGCGGCGGCAGCATGTCGGCCTTTGCCGGATTTCGGATCAACGCAATCACCTGATGGCCGGATGCGGTGAGGCTCGCGACCAGGCGGCTGCCGATGAAGCCGGTAGCGCCGGTGACCAGCACGGTCTGCCGCGCCGGCAATTTCTCGACCAGCGTCGCGGCCGGCACGCTGGCCAACCGTCCGAGGCGCCTCGTCGCGGCAAAGTCGCGCGCGCCGAACAGCGCGACGCCGAAGGCCGCAGCCGTCGCGAACAGACTTAACGGACCCGCATAGGCCGGCGCGACGGCGGTCGGCAGCATCGCCCAGCCGATCAGGACCGGCACCAGCAGCACGAGGATGGCGCCGTAATTGATCGCCAGCAGCGTGTGATTGATCCGCTCGCTCGGCGGCAGCTTTCGGCTCAGATCCTCCTCGACGAAATCCATCAAGGTGATGACGACCTCGACGACGAGGACGGCCATGATCGCGATCGCAAGGATGCCGTGCACTTGCAGCCAGCCGAGCACGAGGAACAGCAGCGCATAGAGCATGTTGCGCACGCTGTGCAGCTGCAGCTCGTGGCGCTGCGAGGGACGCCAGGCCAGCCGCTCGGTGAATTCGTGGTGATAGAACGTATCGAATGCGCCCATCGCAATCTGGATGGCGACAAGCGTCCAAAGCAGCGGCGTCATGGCGTGGCCTCCCTGAACACGGCGGACTGACGGATCAGCCGGCCGAAACGCGGGTGGATGATCTCCAGCGTGAAGCGGAAGTCACCGCAGCCGAGATCGGAATGGGTCACGGTGAGATCGCCCGGCGTGAGCCATTCGGGCAGCGGCAGGCGAAACGTGCCGAGTTGCAGCGAATAGCCGACGCTGCGGAACACCAGCGCCTCGTGCTCGACCGCGATCCGCAGCGCCATGCTGACGCCGAAGCCGACACATTCCTCGAGCCCGCTCGAACCGGCAAAGCGCTTGGCGGAATGAATCACCTGCGGGAAGCCGTCGCGGCGCGCGCAGATGCGGGTCCAGACCTGGCCGCCGCTTGCCGCGTCCTCGGTGACGGTGACGATCATCGGCACGCGCGTTTCGGTGCCGGTCGGGAACGGTCCGCCGATCAGCCGTGCGGCCTGCGCCAGCCACCAGCCGATGCGGCTGCACGCCGCCTCCTCGACCTCGCCGACATAGACGACGGTGTTGCCGTCCTCGAACCGTTTCGAGAAGCGCCGCCAGATCGCAACCGGCAGGCGGCCCCAATCCTCGTCCGACAGCAATGCGCGGAAGCGGTGGTCGTCGAGCAGCTTTGTATCGGAAGCCGGCGCTGTCTTTAAGGTGGATATCCTTGCTGACGCCATCGCACACTCCCGTTACGCCGCCGCCTTTATTTGGCCCTGCCCGTGGGCAGGAAACTCACGATCTTCTCGCCGAGCTTGATCAGCGCGACCAGGCGCGGCCGCGGCACGTTCAGCATCTGCGTGTACCAGCGGTCGACCAGCTCGGTGAATGTCAGCATCTCCTTCAGCCGCTTGCTCGCGAGCGGGCTGATCGCGGGATCGTCGGCCGCGTCGGAGACGCAGGCGCGCAGCGCTGCGAGCGCGGGATCGATCTCGCGCTCCTTGCGTCCCGCCGCGATCCTGGCCGCGACCTCCCAGATGTCGGTCTCGGCCTCGAAGTGGTCGCGGCGATCGCCAAGGATCGGCACCCGCCGGATCAATCCCCAGGACAACAGCTCCTTGATCGAGTTGGAAACGTTGGAGCGCGCCATGCCGAGGGTGTCGGCGATGTCTTCCGCCGTCATCGGCGCTTCGGCAAGGTAGAGCAACCCGTGGATCTGGCTGACCGAACGGTTGACGCCCCATTCGTCGCCCATGTCGCCCCAATGCAGGATGAAGCGCTCGACGACGGCGGGAAGTTTTTTCTTGGCGGTTATTTCTGTCATGACAGAAATATCAGACGGTTCGCAGCAGAAGTCAAGGCTGACGTGCTGTCCACGACGGCGCACGAGACATGGCAGGTCTCCCGACCTATCCGGCGCCTCGGCGAATGCCGTGCATCGGAGGTGAGGAGTTTTCCTTTGTGGCCCCCGAGCTCTTCGTCCAAGTTGATCCGGGTGGATGTTTTTGGGCCGTGCACCGGGTCGCCCGCGTCACGGCCGCAATGGAGATTGCGCATGCCAGCGTCCGACAAGGAGTTCGTTGGATCCATTCCAGAGCTTTACGACCGGCTCCTCGTGCCGATGATTTTCGAACCCTACGCACGCGATCTGGCGCAACGCGCCAAGGCTCTTGGCCCGCGCGACCTGCTTGAGACGGCAGCCGGCACCGGCGCCGTCACCCGCGCGCTGTCGTCCGCGCTCGGCAGCGACACCAGGATCGTGGCGACCGACCTGAATGAGCCGATGCTCGAACGAGCGAAGTCACAGATGCCGAGCGGGACCGCAATCACCTGGCGGCAGGCCGATGCACTGAACCTGCCGTTCGACAATGCGAGCTTCGACGTCGTCGCCTGCCAATTCGGCGCGATGTTCTTCCCCGACAAGCCCAAGGGTTATTCGGAGGCGCGCCGCGTGCTGAAGCCGGGCGGCCGTTTCCTGTTCAGCATGTGGGGTCGCATCGAAGACAACGAGTTTGCCGACGTGGTGACCCAGGCATTGGCGGAGGTCTTTCCGGCCGATCCGCCGCGCTTCCTGGCGCGCACGCCTTATGGCCACTACGCGGCCGACCCGATCCGGGCCGACCTTGCAGTCGCGGGCTTCAGCAAGATCGAAATCGACGACGTTCGGCTGCAAAGCCGGGCCAATGCGCCTCATGATCCTGCGATCGGCTTTTGCCAGGGATCACCGTTGCGTGGCGAGATCGAGGCGCGCGGCGGTATCGGCCTTGATGCGGCGACCGAGCACGCCGCATCGGCCGTTGCGCGCCGCTTCGGCGGCGGCGCGATCGAAGGCCGGATTCAGGCGCTGGTGATCTCAGCGGCCGCGTAACGACGCGCTTCAGATCGTGGGCAGGACCGAGAACCGCTCCCCTGCCCGGCGCTGGTTCAAAAGATCGGAATTGCCAGATGCGGCGTGCACGGCAGCGACGCGCGCCGAGAACGGACCGCGGCCACATGCCGTGATCATTTCAGTGACGACGTCGTCGGGACCGGCGAATACCGCCTCGACGCTGCCGTCGCGGCGGTTGCGGACCCAGCCTTCGAGGCCGCGTGCGTTTGCCTGCTCGTCGACCCAGGCGCGATAGCCGACACCCTGGACGCGGCCGCTGATGGTGACGTGGCGGATCACGCCGCTCATTTCTTCAGACCGAGGAACTCGCCGCTGCGCGCCTTGGTCTCCGCCTCGCGCATGACGCGGCCGGTCAGTTCGGACGAGGCGATACCCTTGAGGTTCTTCGGCGAGGTGCCTTCGCGCAGCGCCTTCAGCGTCTCGTAGACGGCCTGGGTTGCGGCCGCGAATGGCGCGTGGCCTTGCAGCGCGATCCTGACGCGCCGGCTTGCCAGATAGTCGAGCGCGGTCATCTCCTCCGGCGCGCCGCCGAGCACGATCGGCAGCGTCGTCGCGGCCGAGAGCGCCTCCAACTCGCCACGCGATTTGATGCCGGTGAAGAACAAGCCATCGACGCCGACCGCCTCATAGGCCCTGGCGCGTGCGATCGCATCGTCGAGACCGGTGATCGAAACGGCACCGGTCCGGCCCAGGATGACGAGCGACGGATCGCTGCGGCCGTCAAGCGCCGCCTTCATCTTGCCGACGCCTTCCTCCAGCGAGATCAGCTGGGTCTTGGCCTGGCCGAACACCTGCGGCAGCAGCGTGTCCTCGATGGTGAGGCCGGCCGCGCCGGCGGCCTCCACCTCCTGAACCGTGCGGCGGACATTGAGCGCGTTGCCGTAACCGTGGTCGGCATCGACCAGCACCGGCAGCGTCGACGCACGCGACATGCGGCGTATCTGCTCGGCGAATTCGGTCAGCGTGATCAGCGCAATATCGGGATCGCCGAGCACGGCGAGCGACGCCACCGAGCCGCCGAACATGCCGAGCTCGAAGCCGAGATCCTCCGCAATCCGGATCGAGGTCGCGTCATAGACCGAGCCCGGGCGGATGCAGGTCGATCCGGTGAGAATCGATCGCAGGGCTTCGCGGCGTTTGCGGAAGGCCATTTGCTATGTCCCATTCTCCGTCATTCCGGGGCGGTGCGAAGGATCGAACCCGGAATCTCATCTCGCTCTCAATCTCGAGATTCCGGGTTCGCGCGTACCGCGCGCCCCGGAATGACGATGCTAAGCGAACTCCAGGATCAGCGCGTCGACCGCGAGCGTGGCGCCGGCGGCGGCGTGGATCTTCTTGACCGTGCCGTCACGCTCGGCGCGCAGCACGTTCTGCATCTTCATGGCTTCGACCACCGCCAGGGTCTCGCCGGCCTTGATCTCCTGCCCCTCGGTCACCGCGATCGACACCACGAGACCAGGCATCGGGCACAGCAACTTCTTGCCGGTGTCGGCGGCCGAGACCACCGGCATCAACCGCGCCGAGGTCGCCTCGGTCTCGGTGAAAACATAGACCGGGATCTCAAAACCCTGATGCGCGAGGCGGAAGCCGTTGTTGATCGCCCGCACCTGCACGGCGACGAAGTTGCCGTCGATGGTGCCCTGCCAAACCGGATCGCCCGGCACCCAGCCCGACACCAGATTGTGCGGATTGCCAGGGAGCCCGTCGGCGGCAATGAAGCGCACCGCGATGGCGTCACCCTCGCGGGCGACATCGAGCGCGATCTCGGCGCGGTCGAGCCACACCGCGCGGCGGCGCTCGCGCAGCACCACGCGGCCGCCCATCTGGCCGGAGATCTGCCGCTTGCGCTCGCCCAGCACGTGGTCGATGGCGGCGCCGACCGCAGCCAGCCGCCGCGCGAACTCGCCCTCGGGTGCGTGCGCCGAAAATCCCTTGGGGAACTCTTCCGCAATGAAGCCGGTCGACAGCCGGCCCTCGCGCCAGCGCGGATGGTTCATCAAGGCCGACAGGAACGGAATGTTGTGCCGGATGCCGTCGACATAGAAGGCGTCGAGCGCGGTCGCCTGCGCCTCGATCGCCGCGGCGCGCGACGGGGCGTGGGTGACGAGCTTGGCGATCATCGGATCGTAATGGATCGAAATCTCGCCGCCTTCCTGCACGCCGGTGTCGTTGCGGATCGTGATGCCGTCATGGCTGGCCTCGGCCGGCGGACGGTATTTCACCAGGCGCCCGATCGACGGCAGGAAGTTGCGGAACGGATCCTCGGCATAGACGCGGGATTCCACCGCCCAGCCGGTCAGCGTCACGTCCTTCTGCGCGATCGCGAGCTTCTCGCCGGCGGCGACGCGGATCATCTGCTCGACGAGATCGATGCCGGTGATCAATTCGGTGACGGGATGCTCGACCTGCAGGCGGGTGTTCATCTCCAGGAAGTAGAAGCTCTTGTCCTGGCCGGCGACGAATTCCACGGTGCCGGCCGAATCGTAGTTCACGGCCTTCGCCAGCGCGACGGCCTGCTCGCCCATCTTGCGGCGGGTGGTCTCGTCGAGCAGCGGCGACGGCGCCTCCTCGATGACCTTCTGGTTGCGGCGCTGGATCGAGCACTCGCGCTCGCCGAGATAGATCACATTGCCATGCTTGTCGCCGAGCACCTGGATCTCGATGTGCCGGGGATCGACGATGAATTTCTCGATGAAGACGCGGTCGTCGCCGAACGACGACTTCGCCTCGGCCTTGGCGAGGTTGAAGCCTTCGGCGACCTCCGCCTTCGACTGCGCGATGCGCATGCCCTTGCCGCCGCCGCCGGCGGAGGCCTTGATCATCACGGGGTAGCCGATCTCGTCGGCGATCTGGACGGCGTGCTTGTCGTCCTCGATGACCCCGAGATGACCCGGCACGGTCGAAACCTTCGCCTTCGCCGCGGCCTTCTTGGATTCGATCTTGTCGCCCATCGCGGCGATGGCGCCGGGGTTCGGACCGATGAAGACGATGCCGGCGGCTTCCAGCGCGCGCGGAAACGCCTCGCGCTCGGACAGGAAGCCGTAACCGGGATGCACCGCCTGCGCGCCGGTCTTGCGGCAGGCCTCGACGATCTTGTCGATCAAAAGATAGCTCTCGGCCGCGGCGGGCGGTCCGATCAGCACGGCCTCATCGGCCATCTCGACATGCAGCGCGTCGCGGTCGGCCTCGGAATAGACGGCGACCGTCTCAATCCCCATACGGCGCGCAGTCTTGATGACCCGGCAGGCGATCTCGCCGCGGTTGGCGATCAGGATTCGTTTGAACATGCTCTTCTTGCTTGGGCTTTTTCGGACTTCGAATTGTCCATTTGGCAGGATTCCTCCCCGCGCAATCTGGCACGGGCGATTGGGCGTAACCACTCCGTTGGTACAGCAAATTGCCCCGGAGGCAACGGTCTAATGCAGACCCTGCCCACTGCCCGGCCAGTCCAAGGTCAGTCCTCGGCGGTAGCCCGATCGGTATTTCAGCCCGAATAGGTCTTGAAGCGGCCACGCGAATGAGCCTTCGCGACGGCCTTCATTAGCTCGCTGACCTCGTTCTCCAGGAATTCATTGGCCACGATCAGCGCCCGGATGGTGGCGCGCAAATTCCCGCCGCAGGCGGAAATGGCCTGATCGACAGCGGCTTCCAGCCCGTCATCGTCGTCAGATTCGGGCCGTGCAGACATCATGGGGTATCCGGGATTCAGGTGGCGCATCATGTTCCTATTTTGTTCTCATCAAGTCAATTGGATCTTTGATCGGGCGCGGCCTCCTGGGCCGTCTTTCTCTTCTGCCGCCAGCGCGCGAAGCATTGCAGGCTCCAAATGCCGGTGACGATTTCGGCGGAGGACGTTGATAACGAAACTCGCCCATGCGCATCCCTTCAATGGCAATGTCCGGCCGTTCTGCGCCACGGAATGCCGATCGGGATGTGACGGTTCGCACGCCCCGCTCGCGAACAGTCCTTGGTTGGATCGTACCGGCTTGTGCTAGAAGTTCGGCTGCCCGCCAAAGATCTGAAGTTGAGAAAATGCGGTTTCGAAATCCGGTCGCCACGACGCTTCTCCTGGCCTTCCTGTCTGCAACCACCAGCCCGACTGCAACCGCAGGCCCCACGGCCACTGCGGTCATCAAGGACGCCGGCACCGTTCAGCTCGGCAACACGACCTATCGGCTCGACGGCATCGACGCGCCGGCGGTCGATCAGCTCTGCATCGACGAGCACGCCGACGCTTGGACTTGCGGGATCGAGGCGCGCGACCAGCTGACCAGGCTGATCGGCGGCAAGCCAATTCATTGCGACGATATCGGCGTCGATCCGACCTTCAAGAAGCGCCGCCTCGGCGTCTGCAAGATCGAGGGCGACCCGACCAGCCTCAGCCAGGTGCTGGTCCAGAAGGGCTATGCTCTCAATGTCGAGGGGTCGGCCACTGGCCGATTCAAGCCGGATGAAGCCACCGCCAAGGACAATCGTGCCGGGCTCTGGAAGGGCTGCTTCGTGGCGCCACGCGATTTTCGTACGGCCAGGAAGGACGGCGCCCTGCTCGGCAACGCCTGCCCCGCCGACCGCGACCAGCAGATCCGCAACGCGCTCTTCCCCGACGACCTGCCGATGCCGGCCAGCTGCAACATCAAGGGCAAGTACGCCGTGCGGGCCCGCGTCACCGGCAATGTCGGCATCTACCACCTGCAGGCGTGCCGCAGTTATCCGGGCCTCGGCAATCCGGATCGCTGGTTCTGCTCCGAGGAGGATGCACAGGCCGCCGGGTTCCGCCGGGCCTATAATTGCCGGCCGCCCAAGAGCAAATGAAGAGCTCGTGGATTGCATCGTCATTCCGGGGCGCGAAGCGAACCCGGAATCTCGAGATTCCGGGTTCGACGCTTCGCATCGCCCCGGAATGACTCAGCCTAACGATTGCCGTAAATCAAGCTGGCAAAGCCGCCGCGTCCTGTGTGAGACTGCACCGAGAGGTTGCCGGCGCGTATGACCCCATCCGATCCCGCTGATGTGCTTCCCGAAGCTGCGGCAGCCGAACGGCTGCGGCAGCATCTTGAGGAGATCGCGCGCGAACGCGATCGCGCCCATCGCGAGCTCCAGGAGCGCGAAGCGGAGCTGGCGCGGATCCAGCGCATCGCGCGGGTCGGCGGACTCGAGATCGATTTCCGCGACGGCGTGCGCAACCGCCGCTCTCCCGAATATCTCCTGGTGCATGGGCTGCCGCCCGAAGAGATCAACGAGACCTATGAGAACTGGGTCGCGCGCATCCACCCCGAGGATCGCGAGCGCACGATCCGGCACCTGTTCGGCGTGCTCAAGGCCGGCGGCGAAGACTACACGGCCGAATACCGCATCATCCGCCCGAACGACGGCGAGAGCCGCTGGATCCGCGTCGTCGCCAAGATCGAGCGCGACCGCAGCGGCCGTGCGCTGCGGCTGGTCGGCGCCGATCTCGACGTCACCGATCAGATGCTGGCACAGGAGACCCTGCGCGAGAGCGAAGAGCGCTTCCGCCTGATCGCCGACAGCGCGCCGGTGCCGATCTGGGTGACCAAGCTCGACCGCACCCGCTCCTTTGCCAACCAGGCCTATCTCGACTTCCTTGGACTGCCGTTCGAGGAAGCGATCGTGTTCGACTGGCGCAAGGCGCTGCATCCGGATGACCTGCCGCAAATCCTGCAGGAGCAGATCACCGGCGAGCTCTCGCTGAAGCCATTCGTGCTCGAGGCCCGCTATCGGAACGCCGCAGGCGATTGGCGCTGGCTGCGCTCGGAATCGCAGCCGCGCTGGGACCCGAACGGCAAGCACATCGGCTTCATCGGCGTCGCCCACGACATCACCGCGGCCAAGGAAGCCGAGATCGAGCTGCGCAAGCTCAACGAGTCGCTTGAGCGGCGCATCCTGGAGCGCACCGCGCAGCTCGAATCCCGTGAAGCGCAGACGCGCGCGATCCTGGAAACCAGCCATCAATACCAGATGCTGCTCAACCGCGATGGCGGCTTGCTCTACACCAACCAGACGGCGCTGGCCGGCATCTGTACCGATGCCGCCGACGTCGTCGGCAAGCCGTTCTGGGACACGCCGTGGTTCGCCGCGACCGAGGGCATGCCGCGCGTGATCCAGAATGCCTTCGCGACCGTGATGCGCGGCGAGGAAGTCAAGATCGAGATGCAGCTGCGCCTGCCGATCGGCGAGCGCTATTTCGATTTCGCGATGCGGCCGCTGCAGGACCAGCACGGCACCATCGTCGGCGCCGTTCCGGAGGCCGTCGATATCACCGAACGGCGCCGCGGCGAGGAAGCCCTGCGGCAATCGCAGAAGATGGAAGCCGTCGGCCAACTCACCGGCGGCGTCGCGCACGATTTCAACAACCTGCTCACCATCATCCGCTCCGCGACCGACTTCCTGCGCCGCCGCGATCTGCCGGATGACCGGCGCCGCCGCTATATCGATGCGATCTCCGAGACCGTGGAGCGGGCCTCCAAGCTCACCGCCCAGCTATTGGCATTTGCGCGCAGGCAACCGCTCAATCCGGAAGTGTTCAATGTCGGCACGCAGGTCGACAGCGTGACGCAGCTGATCCGCCCGCTGGTCGGCGCGCGGATCCACATCGAGGTCAGGATCGAGGATCCCGACTGCTTTGCGATCGCCGACATCGGCCAGTTCGAGACCGCGCTACTCAATCTCGCGGTCAACGCCCGCGATGCCATGAGCGGCGAAGGCCAGCTGACGATCGGCGTCCGGAAGGTCAAGAATATCCCTGCCCTGCGCGCCCAGGCCTCGCGCAGCGGCGATTTCGTCACGGTCTCGATCCAGGACACCGGCACCGGCATCTCGCCGGAAAACCTCGACGCGATCTTCGAGCCGTTCTTCACGACCAAGGAGGTCGGCAAGGGAACGGGTCTCGGATTGAGCCAGGCCTTCGGCTTCGTCAAGCAATCCGATGGAGACATCGAGGTCACCTCTACGCCCGGGCACGGTGCGACCTTCACCATCTATCTGCCGCACGCGATGCGCCCGGCGGACGCCAAGGTCGCCGCCAGCGCGGGCACCGAGCAGGCTTCGATCGGCCGCGGCTATCGCGTCCTCGTGGTGGAGGACAACGACGATGTCGGCCAGTTCTCCACCGAGCTGCTCGAGGATCTCGGCTATTCGGTCAAGCGCGCGGCCAATGCCAATGCCGCGCTCTCGATCCTCTCGGAGAACGAGTTCTCCGCCGACTTGGTGTTCTCCGACGTGATCATGCCGGGCATGAACGGCGTCGAGCTCGCCGGAATCATCCGCGATCGCTTTCCTGGACTGCCGGTGGTGCTGACCAGCGGCTACAGCAACGTGCTCGCCGAGAACGCGCACAGCGGCTTCGAGCTGATCCAGAAACCCTATTCGGTCGAGGCGCTGTCACGGACGCTCCGCAAGGCGATCGCCGAACAGCGGGCGACTGCTTCCAGGCCCTGATCCTGCCGCCGGCCGCGGTCTACTGGATCACGACATGGGCGACGCCGAGCTGAAGGATGCCGAGCGCGCGGGCAGCCGTGGTCGACACATCGATGATCCGTCCACGAACGAACGGGCCCCGGTCGTTGACGCGGCACCGGATCGATTTTCCCAGATACGAGACGGTGATCATGCTGCCGAATGGCCGCTTGCGATGCGCGCAGGTCATCTCGCCACTCCTGCCGATGCCACGATAATAGGACGCAAGGCCACTCTCTGCGTTTGCCATGCACGAGGCAAACAGCAGCATGGCCGCGGACGTTGCTGCGGTTTTCATTGATCGCCTGCCGGTCGAGCCCCGCAAGGGAACGCGGTTCCACGGGTTCGGTTCCGCGCCTCGGCGTAGGCAGGTCGATTTTTAGGAACTTTTCGGAGGAAAGCGTCAGGCGGTCGCGGCTGGATCGATCAGGGCAATGCCGAGCTCGGGCTGCTTCCGCCGGCGAAGTCTGGCGGGGGCTTCGGTGACCACAACCTCCAGTGTCGGCCGAACGATGCCGGCAAGCAGATGGCCGCCACGCGTCGATCCATCCGACAGTCCGAGCACGATGTGAATATGCAGGCTGGCCTTGCCGTCGTCGCCGGTCGCGATATCGCCGATCGCGCACAGCACCTCGCATTGCTCGTTGATCTCGATCTTCCGATAGCTCTTGGATGCGAAATCGAACCAGCCGACGGTTGCCCGCTCGAACGCGCCGATCGCGGTGAGCGATGCCGCCGTCACCTTGGCATCATTGGCAAACTTCGTCAGCGCGCCGAACGCTTCCTCGCCGCTATCGAGCACGACGACGTGAACCTGCGCGCTGGGCGCGTCGGACACGAGCTTGCTTTTCATGGACCGCCTCGCCTCTCAAGAGCTTCCACTCTCAATCGGAGACGGCGACGATTGTTCCTGACGGACCGGATCGGCAGGCGCTCAGGCGGCGACGCGATCGGCCGCGAGCAGCGTCCGCAGGTCCCGCGCAGGAACCGGCCTGCTGAACAGGTAGCCCTGCATCTGCGTGCAGCCGAGCATCTGCACGGTGTCGCGCTGCTGATCGGTCTCGACGCCCTCGGCAGTGGTGATCATGTTGCGGTCGGCTGCGATCGAGACCACGGCGCGGATGATCGAGGCCGAGCCACTGTTGCGGGTCACTTCCTTGACGAAGCTGCGGTCGATCTTGATCTTGTCGAACGGGAAGCGTTGCAGATATTGCAGCGACGAGTATCCGGTGCCGAAATCGTCGAGCGCGATGTGGACACCGAGCGCGCGGAGCTGGCCGAGCGTGACCAGCGCCGCATCGTCGTCGGCGATCAGCACCGCCTCGGTGATCTCGAGCTCGAGCCGGCGCGGATCGAGCCCGCTCTCGGCAAGTGCATTCGCAATCTTCAGCGCCAGCGTCTCCGACTTGAACTGGATCGGCGAGACGTTGACCGCGACGCGCACATGCGCCGGCCAGGCTGCCGCCTCGGTGCAGGCGGTGCGCAGCACCCACTGCCCGATCTCCTCGATCAGCCCGGTCTCCTCGGCAACCGGTATGAACTCCGCCGGCGAGATCATGCCGCGCACGGGATGCCGCCAGCGCAGCAACGCCTCGCAGCCGGTCACCTCGTCGCTGCGCAGGTCGACCAGCGGCTGGTAGTGCAGCTCGAAGCCGCCCTCGGCCAGCGCGATACGCAAATCGGCCTCCAGCGCGCGGCGCAGATTGGCCTGCGCCTCCATCGCCGGATCGAAGAAGCGATGGGTCCTGCGGCCCGCCGCCTTGGCGGCGTACATCGCAAGGTCGGCACATTTGAGCAGGCGGAACAGATCGGAGCCGTGACGCGGGGCGATCGCAATGCCGATGCTGGCGTCGCTCGACAAATGATGGCCGAGGCAGTCGAACGGCGTGCGCAGCGACTGATAGATGCGTGCGACCAGGTCGCCGACGTCGTCGTCCGAGGTGATGTCGTGCTGGACGATCGCGAACTCGTCGCCGCCGAGCCGCGCGATGAAGTCGTTCGACCCGACCGACTGGCGCAACTTCTCGGCGACGCGCCGCAGAAACTCATCGCCGATCAGATGGCCCAGCGTGTCGTTGATCCGCTTGAACTCGTCGATATCGATGTAATGGATGGCGAACTCGCGCGTGGCGGCCTCGAGCAGCAGCCCCTCCGCGTGGCGCTGGAACAGCGTCCGGTTTGGCAGATTGGTCAGCGCATCGTAATGCGCGAGATACTCGATCCGCGCTTGCGCACGCCGCCCGTCGGTGACGTCTTCGAGCGTGGTGGCCCAGCCGCCGTCGGGCGCACGCTTGTAGATCAGGCGGATGCTGCGACCGTCCGGCGTCGTGATCACGGAATCCCGGACCTCATCACCCCTGGGATTGGTGAAGCGGGCACAGTACTCGTCGACGTCGCCGACAAACGAGCCGATCGCCTGGCGATGCAGGATCAGGTCGCGCAGATGGCAGCCCGGCCTCGCGACATCAGGCGAGAGGCCGAACATGTCGATATATTGCTGGTTGCAGATCACAAGCCGCGCCGAGGCGTCGAACAGCAGCAGCCCCTGCGTCATGGTGTTGATGGCGGTGTCGAGGTGCTGGCTCTTCTCGGACAGCCTGCGGCTTGCCGCATCGTGCTGCCGCTGCAGCTGGCGGACGATCAGGAAGACCGCGAAGCTGATGATCAGTACCGCCAACACGGCTGCGCAAAATTGCAGTTTGGTCTGAATGCGCCAGTCCTCCAGCGCGCTCGATGTTTTCGTGGTAGCGAGGATCAGGATTGGAAAATGCGACAGCGATCTGACCGCACCGACGTTCTCCTCGCCTGAAGCGCCAACGAACCGTCCCGAGGTGTTGCCGCCAAAGCTGATGACCTTCTGGAACACCGGCAGATTGATGATGTTGCGACCGATCACGCCGGCATCCTGCGGATAGCGTGCGATGATGGTGCCGTCGCGGTGGATCATCGAAATCACGGTGTCGCCGCTCAGCGCCAGCGAGGCGACGAAATCCTCGAAATGGCTTGGCTCGACGCCGCGGCTCGCGAAGCCGATGATCTCGCCGTTGCGCCCGGTGATCTTGCGCGCAAAGATCGTGGTCCAGTTGCCGGTCACCTTGCTCATTGCGGGCTCGACGATGACAGGAGACGTTGGCCGTCCCGAAGTGAACTCCTGGAAATAGCGCCGGTCCGCAACGCTGATGTCGGGCACCGGCCACATCTCGGATGAGTTGATCAGCCATCCCTTGGCGTTGAACAGATTGAGCCCGCCGACATGCGGCAGCGCCGCCAGCCGCGTGCGCAGCATCTCGTGCGCGCTCAGGAGTGACATGTTCTTTTCGAACTGATCGGCGGTCTCGACCTGCTCGGCCCGCAGGTAATTCACGATGTCGTCGTGGACATGCTGGAGATCTGTAAGCTGCTGATCGAAATGCCGCGACAGCAGCAGCGCAGTGTTGTTGAGCTCGCGCTCGGACATCTCCAGCGCGCGCTCGCGAAACTGCAGCGCGAGATAGCCGGTGCCAAGCGTGATGGCGAGCACCAGCAGCGCGGCGCTCAAGACGAGCCACTGGATCGCGCCCATCCTGCTGGCGCGCAACACACCCTTGATCGACAGCCGCCGGTATTCCGGCACGCTGCTCGTTGAGACAACCGACATTTTCCTGCCCTTGTGGATGCCCTTGTACGGGAACACAACCCAAGGGGTGGTTAGGAAAATCAGTTATCGGACGGTTAAGGCCAACGTGGACTCGCGCAGAGCCGGCCACTCGGCCGCTCCATACTCACGAGCTGCCGCAAGCCGAAGCCTCGGGCGGCGCGGCCTTGGGCTGTGGGGCGCAACACGCGCTCTGTTTGTCTTCCTGCTTCTCGTGCGCGACACGCGCGGTCCGCTCGCCGGTGCCGTCGCCATAGACGATGCTCTCACCGGTCGTGTGGAACGTCTCCCAGGCGATCCCCGCGGGATCGTCGATCCACGACTTCTCGGACTTGGCATAGCAGCACACCGTCTGGCCCTGCTCGATGACCTCGCCGCCGGCCTTGCGCAGCCGTCCGTACACCTCGCCGAGCTCTTCAGCGCTCTCGACCTGAATGCCGAGATGGTCGAGGCCCGGGTCGCGGCCGCGGCTCGAGATCGCGAAGTTGACGCGGGGATCGTCGAGCATCCATTTGGCATAGTCTGATTTCACGACTGTCGGCTCGGCCCCGAACAGCGCCGAGTAGAAGCCGACCGATTGCGGGATATCCTTGACCGCGACGTGAACATGCATGCGCTTCATGGGGCAGTCCTTTCAGGGCGGCGACGCTGGATGGATATTCCATCCCAAGCATGATCAGATATCAACAGCGTTACAACAGGAGTTCTGCTGCGGAATGGATGCGCTGACGCTGTTCGGATTATTCGCCGTGACCATGATGCTCGTCTGCTATGCGGCCGAAGATCGCAGCCCCTGGTTCATCCTGGCCTTCGCTGTCTCCTGCGCGCTCGGCTCGGCCTACGGTTTCCTGCAGGGCGCCTGGCCGTTCGGCCTCGTCGAAGCGATCTGGGCGGTCGTCGCGGCGCGCCGATGGCTGCTGCGCCGAACCGCAGACCGCGCGTAACGTTATAGTATCCACGGCCAATCTGTCGCGGACCCGAACTTGAATGCGCGCTAGCACGGCGCTAAGTAGGACCCATGGACGCTTCGTGCACCATGATTCAGCCTTCTCCTCACGCAACGGGATCGCGCCGCTGGCGCAGCCTGCTTGCGGGACTGATTTCGCTTGCGCTGGTGCTGTCGTTCTTCCACGGCTGGACCTCCGACGGCGATGCCGACGCGGCTCCCGGCTTCTCGATCGCGCAGTCGATCAACGACGCCGGCAGCAAGGCTCCGGCGCATCCCGCCTCGCCTCACAGCGACCATTGCCTGACGCACGTCGCCTCCGTGGCTCCGCAGGAGGCCGCGTTCCCGATCGCCTATGCGCCGCACAGCTACGGCGACACCAACATCGGGCTGCCGGCTTCGGCCGATCGCCGCTCGCCCTTCAAGCCACCCCGCGCCTGATCCGGTCGACATGACCGGCTGTGCGCTGCTGCCATTCGGCAGCGCGCACCCTTCCGCACAGATCGATGTCACGACAGCGCAGGGCCATCGGCCTGCGCTGCGGAGAGGCGCATATGAAACGGGTTGTTCTATTTTTCGCCGGCGTGGCCGCCGGCATTGCACTGGTCGTTGTGGCGGCCGGATGGATCGGCTGGCCGGTCAGGTTCCCGGCCGCGACGCAGGAGACTGCGACGACAGACGCAAAGACCGAGGCCCGGCACGAGGCCCCCGGGCATATCGAGCTGAGCGAAGACCAGGTTCGCGAAGCCGGCATCACGTTCGCGCAAGCCAGCGGCGGCATGCTGAAGCGGCATTTCCTCGCGCCGGGATCGCTGATCCCCGATGCGGATCATATCGGCCGGGTCTCGGTGCGCGTGCTTGCGACGGTCACAGAACTGCGCAAGCGTCTCGGCGACGTCGTCGAGAAGGGCGAGATCGTCGCCGCGATCGAAAGCCGCGAGGTGGCCGACGCCAAGAGCGAATACCTCGCCGCACGGCTCACCAACGATCTGCAGCAGACCCTCTACGTGCGGCAGAAGACGCTGGTCGAGACCCGCATCGTGTCGGAAAACGAGTTCCTGCGCACGCGGCTGACCGCGAACGATGCCCAGATCAAGCTCGACGGCGCCCGGCAGAAGCTATTTGCGCTTGGTCTCTCGGAAAGCGAGATCGCCGACCTGCCGAACCAGCCCCCGGAGAGCCTGCGGACGCAGTTCTTGCGCGCGCCGATCAGCGGCCGGGTGTCCGAGCGGCGCGTCGATCTCGGCGGATTGATCGGGCGCGAGGGCCAGGAGAGCGAGCTCTATGTCATCGTCAATCTCGACGACATCTGGGTCGACCTCGCGGTCTCACCCGAAGACATCGGCGCGGTCCGCGAAGGTGTTTCGGTGAAAATCCGCGCCATCGGCACCGAAGATGAAGCCAATGCCGGTGTGATCTTCGTCAGCCCCCTGCTCGACCGCGAGACCCGCAAGGCGCGCGTGATCGCGACCATGCCCAACAAGGACCACCGCTGGAAGCCGGGTACCTTTGTCACCGCCGAGGTCCCGCTGTCAGGCGCGCCGTCGACCGTGATCGTCTCGAAGAAGGCGCTTCAAACCATCAAGGGAACGCCGACCGTGTTCGTGCGCGATGCCGACGGCTTCGAGGCGAGATCGGTGCGGACCGGCCGCGAAGACGACGACGATATCGAGATCGTTGCCGGCCTCGCGGCCGGCGAGACCATCGCGGTGCAGAACACCTTCACGCTGAAGGCGGAGTTCGAGAAGGACGAGGCGGAGCACGACCATGATTGAGCGCATCATTGGTCTTGCGATCCGGCGGCGCTGGGTGGTCGTCACATTGACGGCGATCCTGATGGTCCTCGGCGGCCTTGCATTGACGAAGCTGCCGATCGACGCGGTGCCCGACATCACCAACAAGCAGGTCCAGATCAACACCGTGGCCCCGGCGCTGTCGCCGGCCGAAATCGAGAAGCAGATCACCTTCCCGATCGAGACGGCCCTGGCCGGCGCGCCCGGCCTCGAGAGCACGCGCTCGCTCTCCCGTAACGGCTTCTCGCAGATCACGGCAGTGTTCAGCGAGGCCACCGACATCTATTTCGCCCGCCAGCAGGTCGGCGAGCGCCTGACCGAAGTCCGCGCGCGCCTGCCGCAAGGCATTGAGCCGCGGATCGGCCCGACCTCGACCGGCCTTGGCGAAATCTACATGTGGACCGTCCATTACTCTGGCCAAAAGGTGCAGACCGACGGCGCGCCGGGCCTGCAAAGCGACGGCCGCTTCCTGACGGCGGACGGTCAGATGCTGCAGAGCGAGGTCGAGAAGGACGCGTATCTGCGCACGGTGCAGGACTGGATCATCAAGCCGCAGATCAAGATGGTGCCTGGTGTCGCCGGCGTCGATACGATCGGCGGATACCTCAAGCAGTATCAGGTCCATCCCGATGCGGCGAAGCTGATTGCGCTCGGTCTCACCTTCGCCGACGTTGCCAAGGCGATCGAGACCAACAATGTCAGCCGCGGTGCGCGCTATATCGAGCGCAACGGCGAAGGCTTCGTCGTGCGCTCCGGCGGCCGGCTCGAAAACATCGACGAGCTCGGCGCCGTCGTCGTCACCACCCGCGGCGGCGTCCCGGTACGGATCCGCGACCTCGCCACGCTTTCGATCGGCGGCGAGACGCGCACCGGCAGCGCCAGCGAGAACGGCCGCGAGGTCGTGGTCGGCACCGCGCTGATGCTGATCGGCGCCAACAGCCGCACCGTGTCGGCCGCGGTCGACGCCAAACTGCGGACAATCATGCCGTCCTTGCCGGCCGGCATCGAGGTCAAGACGGTGCTGGATCGCACCCAGCTGGTCGATGCAACGATCGGCACCGTGGCGCGCAACCTCAGCGAAGGCGCATTGCTCGTGATCGCCGTGCTGTTCGTGCTGCTCGGCAATTTCCGCGCGGCATTGATCACGGCGATGGTGATCCCGGTCGCGATGCTGATGACCGCGATCGGCATGTGGCAAGGCCGGATCAGCGCCAATCTGATGAGCCTTGGCGCGCTGGATTTCGGCCTGATCGTCGACGGCGCCGTGATCATCACCGAAAACAGCCTGCGTCACCTCGCCGAGAAGCAGCATGCGCTCGGCCGCGTGCTGACGCGCGATGAACGGCTGGCGACGGTGCGGGCCTCCGCGGTGGAAATGGTGCAGCCGAGCCTCTACGGCCAGGCCATCATCCTCTTGGTCTATGTGCCACTGCTGACCTTCACCGGCGTCGAAGGCAAGATGTTCGAGCCGATGGCGCTGACCGTGATCCTTGCGCTCGCGGCCGCCTTCGTGCTGTCGCTGACATTGGTTCCGGCGCTGATCGCGATCGGCATCACCGGCCGCGTGCAGGAGCAGGAAAACCGGCTCGTTGCCGCCCTGAAGCGCTGCTACAGCCCGCTGCTCCGGCGCGCGGTTGCAACGCCTGTGCCGGTCATCGCGGTGGCGGTCGTGCTGTTCGCGACCGCCCTGTTCGGGTTCCTCCGCCTCGGCCAGGAGTTCATCCCCTCGCTCGACGAGAAGAACATCGCCATGCACGCGCTCAGGATTCCGAGCACGGCGCTGTCACAGTCGCAGGCGATGCAGCTGTCGGTCGAGAAGGCCGTCAGCCGCTTTCCGCAGGTGTCGTTCGTCTTCTCCAAGACCGGCACCGCGGAGGTGGCGAGCGATCCGATGCCGCCGAATGCGTCCGACACCTTCATCATCCTGAAACCGCGCGAGCAGTGGCCGGACCCATCGCTGACCAAGGAACAACTGATCGAGGACATCTCGAAGGCGGTCGGCTGGCTGCCCGGCAACGTCTATGAGTTCACCCAGCCGATCCAGATGCGCTTCAACGAGCTGCTCGCCGGCGTTCGCGGCGACATCGCGGTCAAGGTGTTCGGTGACGAGTTCGGGCCGATGCAGAAAGCTGCCAACCAGATTGCCTCGGCGCTGCGCAGCGTGCGCGGCGCGACCGACGTCAAGGTCGAACAGGCCGGCGGCCTGCCCGTGCTCGAGATCAAGGTCGACAAGGCGGCGATCGCCCGGCGCGGCCTCAGCGTTTCGGCCGTGCAGGACGTGATCGGTGCCGCGGTCGGCGGTCAGGATGCCGGTGTTGTGTACGAAGGCGATCGCAGCTTCGACATCGTGGTGCGATTGCCGGAGAGCGTGCGCTCCGATCTCGAGGCGCTGAGCAATTTGCCGGTCGCATTGCCGAAGGCAACGCCGAGCTCGCCGGTGCAGAGCCTGCCGCTCAACCGCGTCGCCCAGTTCTCCTTCACCGAGGGGCCGAACCAGATCAGCCGCGAGAACGGCAAGCGCCGCATCGTGGTGACAGCCAATGTTCGCGGCCGCGATCTCGGCTCGGTGGTCGAGGAAGCCCAGGCAAGAGTCACGCAATCGGTGCAGCTGCCGCCGGGCTATTGGATGACCTGGGGCGGCCAATCCGAGAACCTCGCCGCGGCGCGCCAGCGCCTGGCCGTCGTGGTGCCGGCGTGTTTTGCGATGATCTTCCTGTTGCTGCTGGCGGCGATGGGCTCGGCCCGCGATGCCCTGCTGGTGTTCAGCGCGGTGCCGCTGGCGCTCACCGGCGGCATCGCCGCACTTTGGCTGCGCGGCATGCCGTTCTCGATCTCAGCGGCGGTCGGCTTCATCGCGCTGTCGGGCGTTGCGGTGCTGAACGGGCTCGTGAAGCTGAGCTTCATCCGGCAGTTGCGCGAGCGCGGCGTGCCGATGCGGGAAGCCATCGAGCAAGGCGCCCTCACCCGCTTCCGCCCCGTGGTGATGACCGCCTTGGTGGCCTCGCTCGGCTTCGTGCCGATGGCGTTCGCCACCGGCACCGGTGCTGAGGTGCAGAAGCCGCTCGCCACCGTCGTGATCGGCGGCCTGATCAGCGCGACCCTGCTGACGCTCGCCGTGCTGCCGGCGCTCTATGCCCGGTACGGGCATGCCGGCAGCGCTGCGCGCAATGAGAGAACCGCGATTCAGCCTGCGGAATGACGGTGTGTTGACCGGCGTCCTGCGGGAAAAATCCGGCCGTTACAGCGCCGAGCAAGCGCTGTAACATTTCTGTCATATGGCAAAACTAAACGAAGGCTGCGGCGGGCTGCCGCGGGGCTTCATCAGGGGGAACAGCAATATGCGTCGTGCCATTACCTTACTGTCCGCGAGCATAATCGCGCTTTCGGCGGGCGCCGCCTCGGCGCAGAACGCCAAGCCCCGCAACCTCATCCTGTTCGTCCCGGACGGCCTGCGTGGCGGCATCGTGACGCCGCAGACGGCGCCTGCGATGGCGGAAATCCGCGACAAGGGCGTCAACTTCAAGAATTCGCACTCGCTGTTCCCGACCTTCACGATGGCGAACAGCTCGGCGCTGTCGACCGGCCATTATCTCGGCGACACCGGCACCTTCTCCAACACGATCTATACCGGCTACACCTCGGCGCCGGCGGGCGACACCGTGGTCCCCTTCATCGAGAACGACGCGGTGCTCGCCGATGTCGACGATCACTTCAACGGCGACTACCTCAACGAGGAGACGCTGCTAAAGATGGCCCGCGGCCAGGGTTTCAGCACCGCCGCCATCGGCAAGGTCGGCCCGACCCTGCTGTTCGACCACACCGATCGCGGCAAGAACACGATCGTGGTCGACGATTCCACCGGCGGCAAGACCGGCGTGCCGCTCTCCGACGAGATGAAGGACGCGCTGACCAAAGCGGGCCTGCCGCTCGCCACGCCGAGCCGCGGCGACAATGCCAAGGCGGGCGACGCCAAGACACCCGGCACGACGGTCGCCAACGTGACGCAGCAGGCCTACATGGCCGACGTCGCGACCAAGGTCGTGCTGCCGATGTTCAAGGCGCGCAACAAGCCGTTCGTGCTGGTGTTCTGGTCGCGCGATCCGGACGGCAGCCAGCACAACACCGGCGACAGCCTCAACAGCATCACCCCCGGCATCAACGGCCCGACCTCGATGGCCGGCATCAGGAATGCCGACAACAACCTCGCCCAGCTGCGCAAGGCGCTCGACGAGCTCGGGCTTTCCGCCGACACCAACATCATGGTCTCCTCCGACCACGGCTTCTCGACGATCTCGAAGGAGAGCAAGACCAGCCCCTCGGCCAAGATCGCCTACAGCGACACGCCGCAGGATTTCCTGCCGATGGGCTTTGTGGCGATCGACCTCGCCAAGGCGCTGGACCTGCCGCTGTTCGACCCCAACGACAAGAACGCCAAGGTCGCCGACAACGCCCACACGAAGGCCGGCAACGGCGTGCTCGGCCAGGATCCGGCCAAGCCTGACGTCGTGATCGCGACCAATGGCGGCTCGGATCTGATCTATCTGCCGAACCGCGACAAGAAGCTCGCCGACCGCGTCATCAAGGCGCTGCTCGAGCAGGACTATGTCAGCGGCCTGTTTGTCGACGACAAGCTCGGCACCTTCCCCGGCACGCTCCCGATGTCGAACCTCAATCTGAAGGGCAAGGCGGTGACGCCGAACCCGTCGATCGTGGTCAATTTCCGCTCCTGGTCGAGCGGTTGCGAGATCCCGACCAACTGCTCGGTGCAGATCGCCGACACCGTGCTGCGCCAGGGCCAGGGCATGCATGGCAGCTTCAGCCGCGGCGACACCTTCAACTTCACTGCGGCGATCGGCCCCGACTTCAAGGCGGGCTATGTCGATCCGCTACCGGTCAGCAACGCCGATGTCGGCATGACCGCCGCCCAGCTGCTCGGCCTGCGCGCGCCGAACAATGGCGGGCTGATCGGCCGAGTGATGTCGGAGGCGCTGCCGAACGGCATCGTGCCGAAGATGGTCGAGGGCACCATCATGTCGAAGAAGCCGTCGGCCAACGGCCTGCGCACCGTGTTGAAATTCCAGCGAGTGCTCTCGACCCGCTATTTCGACGTCGCCGGGTTTCCGGGGCGGACGCTCGGACTCGAGGAAACCGGCGGCAAACAGAAAACGGCGGGGAAGTAATCCCCGCCGTTTTCGTCGAATTCCAGTTACGCGGGATGATGGCTTACATCATCCCGATGTCGAACACGTTGGGGAGCTGCGCCGCGAGCGGCAGCGCGGTCGCGCCGACCAGCGTCGCCACCATCGCCGCCAGCGCGCGGCCGGTGCGGCGCTGACCGCGCATCTGGCCCGCGATCCACTCCAGGACCTTGGTGTCCATCTTGGCGCCCTGCCTCGGCGCCCAGCGATCGATCTCGGTGTCGGGCGACAGCGCCACCGTGCGCGGCGGCACCGGCAGGCCGGACTCGGAGGCGGCATGGTGGGCGATCGCCTTGGCGAGCAGATCGTCGAACCGGCCGCCATCGCTGCGCTCGGCGGCGGCCTCGTTGATCGCGAACAGCGCCTCGATCTCGGCCCGGCTGATCGGCTGATGCTCGACCGCGGCCGCCGTCAGGATGCGCGCGCACCAGGCAGCGTCATCTGCATCGAGAGACCGGGAGAAATGGATGCGGCCCTTGGTGGTCGGGCCTTCGCCGGTGATCACGCCGTCGCGCACAATGGTGAGCGCATGGGCGGCAGTCTTGCGGCAGGACGGATGCAACGCACCGCTGAGAGGCTCAGCGGTCTTGGTACTTGGGGTAGACATTGTCGGAGCTTTCAATTCCTATCTCAGGCCAGCTTTTCCATGCGGGCGTAAACGAGTGGTTAATGATTCGGAACTTGCGTTCCGAGATTTTTAGATGGTTGCTATTTGGTCGCTTTAAACGTCGTCACGGTTCAGTCCTATAGCAGCCAGGGCCGGCGTGATGACTGCGATAAGCGGCATTATCTGGGCATTTCCAAGCCTTTGTGCCGCAGCTGATGTTTCGCCGCAGGGATCCGGATCAAAACAAGTTGCTTGGAATTCCGTCCTCAAGGAGAAATGTTTCACCTTTTTTCAGAACCCGTTCACTTAAGCCTTATCCCGTCCTATACTGGAACAGACAGCCTCAAATACAAATTCAGTCACAACTTCAAAGAGATGAGGTAAAATCATGGCACTTCAGATTGGCGCCGTCGCCCCCGACTTCGAAGCCGAGACCACCGAAGGAAAGATCAAGTTCCATGACTGGATCGGCAACAGCTGGGCGCTTTTGTTCTCCCATCCCAAGGACTTCACCCCGGTCTGCACCACCGAGCTCGGTGCGCTCGCCCGCCTGAAGCCCGAGTTCGACAAGCGCGGCGTCAAGCTGATGGGCTTGTCGGTCGACCCGGTGGACCGCCACGCCAAATGGTCCGACGACATCAAGGAAACCCAAGGCGCGGCGCCGAACTATCCGATGATCGGCGACACCGATTTCAACGTGTCAAAGCTCTACGACATGCTGCCGGCCTCGACCTCGGGCGATCCCCTCACCCGCACCGCCGCCGACAACCAGACCGTCCGCAACGTGTTCGTGATCGGACCGGACAAGAAGATCAAGCTGGTGATGGTCTATCCGATGACCACCGGCCGGAATTTCCAGGAGATCCTGCGCTCGATCGACTCGCTGCAGATGACCGCCAAGCATCGCGTCGCCACCCCTGCCGACTGGAAGCAGGGCGAGGACGTGATCATCGCGGGCTCGGTCAGCGACGACGAGGCCAAGACGATCTACCCGCAGGGCTGGAAGGCGCCGAAGCCTTACATCCGCATCGTGCCGCAGCCGAAGTAACGGCAGGCTCGCTGCGTCCGGGTGACCCGCGCACAGCCGATCATCGTCTGGTTTCGCGACGATCTGCGGCTGTCGGATCACCCGGCGTTGCATGAGGCGGCGGCAAGCGGCGCGCCGGTCGTCGGCCTCTATGTGCGTGACGAAGAGAGCCGTGCATTGATGCCGCCGGCCGTACGTCGGCTTGGGGGTGCGACGCGCTGGTGGCTGGCGCAGTCGTTGCGCGCACTCGGCAAGAGCCTCACCATGGCAGGCGGATCGCTGGTGCTGCGCACCGGACCGGCCGCGTCGGTGATCGCCACGTTGGCGCGCGAAATCGGCGCACGCGCCGTATTCTGGAACGACATCGCACATGGGCCGCATCAGGCCGTTGCCAGAGAAGTCGAAGCCGCGCTCGCAAGTGACAGCATCGACTCTCAAATTTTCCGCGGCGATCTGCTCGTCGAACCGAAGGCGATCCGCAACAAGGACAACCGGGCCTTGCGCGTGTTCACGCCGTTCTGGCGGCGCGTCCAAGGCCTCGGCGATCCGCCAAGGCCGTTGCCGGCGCCGAAGAGACTCACATCCATCGGCGGCATCGCGAGCGACGCCCTCGATGACTGGGGTCTCGAACCGACACGGCCGGATTGGGCCGGCGGCCTGCGCGAGACCTGGACACCGGGTGAAGCCGCGGCGCAGGCGCGGCTGAAGCGATTCCTCGATGAGGGGATCAGCGGTTACGCCGACGACCGCGATCGGCCCGACCGCGACGGCACCTCGCGCCTGTCGCCGCATCTGCGCTTCGGCGAGATCAGCCCGCGGCAGGTCTTTCACGCGGCCCGCTTCGCCGCCGCGGAAGACTCGCGCCTTGCCGGCGACATCGACAAGTTCCTCAGCGAGCTCGGCTGGCGCGAATTCTGCCGCCATCTGCTGTTCGACGTCCCCGATATGGCGGATCGGAACTTGCAGGAGCTGTTCGATGCCTTTCGGTGGAGGCGCAACGCTCTCGCCCTGGAGGCGTGGCAACGCGGACTCACCGGCTATCCGATCGTCGATGCCGGCATGCGCGAGCTCTGGCACAGCGGCGTGATGCACAACCGGGTGCGAATGGTGGCGGCCTCGTTCCTGGTCAAGCACCTCTTGATCGACTGGCGCACAGGCGAACAATGGTTCTGGGATACGCTGGTCGATGCCGATGCCGGCTCCAATCCCGCCAACTGGCAATGGGTCGCGGGCTGCGGCGCTGACGCCGCGCCCTATTTCCGCGTCTTCAATCCGGTCCTGCAGGGCGAGAAATTCGACCCCGACGGCGGCTATGTCAGGCGCTGGGTGCCGGAGCTCGCGCAGCTCTCCAACGAGCTGATCCATCAGCCCTGGACAGCGACACCGATCGAGCTGGCGAGCGCCGGCATCGAACTCGGCAAGACGTACCCGCCGCCGATCGTTGATCACAAGCAGGGGCGCGAACGCGCGCTTGCAGCTTACGCGAAGATCCGTCGCAAAGACTAAGCGCGGCGATTGACCAGCAGCACCGCCGCGGCGCAGGCGGCCATGCCGGCAATGGCGACATGATCCAGCCGCTCGTCGAACAGGACGTAGGCCATCAGCGCGGTCACCGCCGGCACCAGATAGAACAGGCTCGCGACCGAGGTCGCGGCATGGTGACGGATCAGCCAGTACAACAGCCCGATCGAACCGATCGACAGCGCGAACACGAGCCAGGCCAGCGCCAGCACGAACTCGCCGGTCCAATGCACCACATTGGTCTCGAACACGAAGGCGCCGATACCGAAGAAGATCGTCACCGCGATGTACTGCACCAGATTGCCGGCGCGCCAGTCGATCCGGTTGCAATAGCGCCGTTGATAGAGCGTGCCCAAGGTGATGCTGATCAGCGAGACGCCGGAGGCGAGCCAGCCCCACCCCGCCTCGCCCGTCATCGGCCGGTTGTGCAGGATCAAGACGACGCCGGCGAGGCCGAGCACCAGCCCGCCCCATTGCAGCGGCGTGACGCGCTCGCCCAGCCAGCGGTTGGCAATGGTCGAAGTCAGGATCGGCTGCAGGCCCGGGATCAAGGCCGAGAGCCCCGCCGGAACCGAATGCGCGATCGCAATCGCGGTGCCGCCGAGGTAGAAGCCGTGCACCAGGATGCCGGCGACCGCGCTGTGGAGAATGCCAGTCCGGTCCGGCCAGTTCGGCCGCGCGATCGCGGCGATGACCGCCATCACCACCACCACGAACGCCATCCGGATCGCCAGATAGGTCAGCGGCTCCGCATTGTTGATGACGTATTTGGTGCCGATGAATCCGGTGCTCCACAGCACGACAAAGATCGCCGGCGCCAGACGAGCGGCAGTTTCCTCGAAGCTCTTGTTCATTGCAGACCGTCATTGCCTGAAGATGAAGCAACCAGCAATCGCGAATTTTGTGGGGTGCCGCGCCCGTTTCCGCAAGCACACTTTCTTCCCGGCGCAAGCAGGCACGACAGTGGGGAAGAGTCGCAATTCAAGATGACCAACACGCGGTGTCATCACCCGCGCATGACGCCGGAAAGAAGGAGAATGAGAGCTCACGGCTCTTTCCTGGCGTCGTCCCTGCGAAAGCACTAGGGCATTTACACATCTCTTCGAGGCTAGAAAACCGACTCATCATCAAGGGGTTAGCTACTAGGCGAGAGCCGAAATCGGCGGGCGCAACCCTAGTGCAGATGAGTAAGCTCTCTGCGGTTTTCGGCCAACTCTTTGAGAAGACTCCGGAAAGACTGCGGAGGATATGTATATACGCTAGTGCGAAAGCAGGGACCCATACTCCGCGGCGGTTGTTGTGAACGGGACTCGTCGTATCAGCATCGCGCAACAATCAGCATTTGTGGTTATGGGTCCCTGCTCCCGTGCGCAATTGCGCACTAGGCAGGGACGACACTGGCTGTGTTGCGCGGTCAGTGGTTTGACAGGTTTTCACTGAGTTGCCCGTCGGGTTGCCGCGGTGACAGAGGCTCGCGAGCTCGCCGACCTCGCCAGTCCTCTCACGCGAAGCGCCGGCCGCACGCGCTGCCAATCACGACGATTTGTCCTCAGGGATGCCATGCGCGTTTATCGGATGCGACATGCCGCCCTCACCGATACGCTTCGGCAGAATCTCGCAGCCGTCGGTCGCGGCACGTTCCGGATTGCACTGGAATATACCGTCGCCGAATACCGGCGGCCAAAAACACTGCACAAGAAGAGCCGGCCACGAGCCGGACAAGAAGAAAAACAATGGATCAAGTGGCGTTGGTCGTCGTTCGGGCGGTCGAGAGCGGCGCAACGACGACGAAAGATATTATCGGCGTGACCAGATTGTCGCGTCTCAAGGTCGAGCGTGCACTGAGCACGCTGGAGAAGCAGAAGCTGCTCCTCCGCGAACGGCAGGGCTCGTGGGCCCTCGGCTTTCCCGTGGCTCCGACGGTCAGGCAATGTGGATCATGCACCCTCTGCTGCAAGGTGCTTGAGGTGACCGATCTCAGCAAGCCGGTGAATACGGTCTGCAGCCACATCCTGGCGGGCGGCGGATGCGAGATCTACCACGAGCGTCCCCGGCAGTGCCGCTCATTCAGCTGTGCCTGGCTGCAAGGCCACCTCGATGATGATTGGTTTCCCGAGACCACGGGCATGGTGCCGCATTTCGGGCTCGACGCGCTGAATGTGCAGGTCGACCTCGATGATCCCGACCGCTGGCGCGAGGAACCCTATTTCAGCAAGCTGTGCGAACTTTCGTTGAAGGGCCTCAGGGTAAGTGAAGGGCGGCCGTATGCCACCCTCGTCATCGTCGGTCAGGACCGCTACCTGCTGCTCGGGCGGACCATCGTGCCCGATCCAACGCTGTTCGGCACCGCCTTCGTGCCGATTACGCTCGACACCTTCCGCTACTGGAAGGCAACATCGCTTGAGCATCTGCAGCGGTTGAACGATCGGGTCATGGAGATCCAGCGCATCCAGCAGGAGTTCGGCCATTGCGCCATCCCTGACGACGACGATCCCTCCCCGCCTTACCGGCCGGCTCTTCTCCAACGGTCGAAGGAACTGGGCGTGATACGCACGACGTGACGACAGCCGGACACAGCGCAGGTCAGCTCGTCATCTCAGGTGATACTTCCTGCCGTTGGTATTCGGGTCTGTGTTGTCGCTGGTCGAGAACATCAAGGCCGGGCCGAAGTAATTCCAGGTGTCCCGGTAAAATGCGAAGCGGCCGGCACCCTTGTCGATGATCTCTTGCTGGGCGGTGTTCGCGGGCCCGAGAAGCCGGTCGTCTTCGTACAATCGGGCAGTCTCGAGCGTGCCGTCCACGTATTTGACGGGGATGAGATACGCATATCCCTTGTAAAGACGGAAGGCGCCACGCAACAGGTTCCTGTCGATCGGACTCGGAGGAACCAGAAAAAGGAATGCGCTCGACGCCAAGGCAAAGAGCGTCGATCCGATCGCGATGCGCGTGCTGGCAGATGTCCTCAACGATACTTTTCCCTTGGCTCTTGCTTGCGAGGCTTCCCGCCTTCTGTAGCGCGCGCCTGCGGCGCAGACAACCGACCGCCCGCCGCCACGCCTTGTTGCGAGCCGGATCTGGCTCGCGATATTTCCGCATCGAACGACAATCAGATTGTCGCCGCGCGGCCGGCTGATCGGCCCAGGACTGCCATCAACACCGTCGCGACGGCGCAGCACGCGAGCGCAACCTCCCAGCCTCCGGTCGCATCATGGGCAAGTCCGGCGAGCGGCGGACCCGCAGCGGCGAGCGAGTAGCCGAGGCACTGCGCCATGCCGGCCAGCGCGGCCGCCTGGTGGCTATGCGAGGTTCGCAGGCTGACGAATGTCAAGCCGAGGATGAAGGCTGCACCCGCCCCGAAGCCGAACAGCGCGACCCACAGCATTGCGAGCGACGGACACTGCCACAATCCCAGCAGCGAGACGCAGGTTGCAAGCGACACGGCAATCGCAATCCCGCGCTGGTCCTTCATGCGCCGGACCATCGGCCCGAGGATCAGGCCGGGAAGCGCGGTCGCCAATTGCAACAGACCGTGCAGCGTACCCGCCGTCGCCGCCGGGTAGCTTGCCTGCACGAGGATGGCGGGCAACCATCCGACGATGATGTAGAACACCAGCGAGGTCAGGCCGAGGAAGCCCGTCACCTGCCAGGCGAGCAGCGAGTGCCAGATGCGCCCGCGATGCGGCGACGAGGCCAGCTCGACCGTCGGGGCCGAGTGCGCCCCCAGCTGGGGTGCCCAGGCTATCAGCGCCACCAACGGAAAGATCAGCGTGCTCGCAAGCGAGAGATGCCAGTTCGATCCCGGGATTTGGGCGAGCGGGATTGCCACGACCGATGCGAGCGCCTGGGCCAATGCGGACGTGATCGCGTAAGCGCCGGTCAGGCTGGCGATGCGAGTCGGAAAGTCCCGCTTGAGCAGGCTCGGCAGCAGCACATTTCCAACGGCGATTCCGGCACCTATGGAGGCGGTGCCCGCGAACAGCGCCCAGACCGGACCGGACGAGCGCAGCGCGATCCCGGCCGCGATGACAAGCAGCGCACCGAACAGCGACCGCTCGATGCCCCATTCGCGCCCGAGCACAGCTGCAACCGGTGAGATCGCGGCGAACGCCAGCAAGGGCAGCGTCGTCAGGATTCCGGCCTCCGCCGCGCTGATCCCGCTGGTCTCACTGATCATGCCGAGCATCGGCGCGACGCCGGTAATGGGCGCGCGGAGCGTCGAGGCGATCAGCAGGATCCCCGTCAACAACAGCCCCTGCCCGCCCAGCGTGCGCATCGGTGCTATCATCGTCATCGCATGCTCCTGCCCATCTGAATGCGCCAAGCTATCGACTTGGCTGTCGGAAGAATTTACATATCTATTCTATCGATCGCTAAATTCGGTCACTCAACGGGTTTCCAGCTCCGTTATGGGCTTTCAACTTCGCTATCCCTGGCCGGACCTTGATCCGGATGACGTCGCGGCGGCGGCCATCGCCGTGCGCCTCGACGTCACCGAAAACAAGGTCGAGGCGGCCGAGCATGCGCACCGGAAGGGACAGCTCGTCTTCGCGCTCGGCGGCGGCGTGATGTGCCGCGTTCCGAACGGATTGTGGATGGTGCCGCCGCATTGCGGCGTCTGGCTTCCCGGCGGCACGCGCCACACCAATATCGCAACCGCCAATGCACGAATCTTCTTCGTCTTCATCGAGCCCGGTGCCGCCGACCTGCCCGACCGCTGCTGCGCATTGTCGATCTCACCCTTGCTGCGAGAGCTGATCATCGCGCTTTCCGACCGTATGCAGCAGGACCACGGCACTGAAACCCTCGTTGCGCAATTGCTGCTGAGCGAATTGCCGCGTATGCCGCTGCAGCAGCTGCATCTGCCGATCTCGCCCGAGCCACGCTTGCGACGGATCGCGGCAGCGCTCGCCGACGATCCGGCCGATCGCCGCACGATCGCCGAATGGGCCGAACGCTTGGCGCTGAGCGAGAGCAGTCTCGCGCGTCTCATCCTGAGGGAAACCGGCCTGACATTCGGACGCTGGCGTCAGCAACTGCATTTGATCGTCGCGTTGCGCGAACTCTCCGCCGGCGCGAGCGTTCAGCAGGTCTCGTCCGAGCTCGGTTATGAATCCGTCACAGCCTTCATCACCATGTTCAAGAAGGCGCTCGGCAAGCCACCGGCGAAATATCTCAGCGATATCATGCAAGGGAGCGGCTCGGCGTTCGCGGCTGGCGGGCGAATTTAGGAACACCGGTCGGCAACGGACGTTTTCGACATATCGGGCGAACGACAAGCGAGCCGCCTACGCCAAGCCAATGCAGCGAGGATGCCAGATGCCCTACGCGCTGTTCGATCGCGACAGACAGATCGACAAGGCTTTTCCGACGGAGAAGCAAGCGTGGGAACATGCACTGATCTGCGGACTGATCTTCGACGTTCCGGTGGCGGATGAAGCGCCGGGCCAGGTGCTGCCGGCCGGCTATCACATGAAGCGAATTCCCGGCGACAGCGAAGTGTTCGAACCGGCGCCCGAATGGAAGTTACCGAACGAAATTTCGTGATCGGCCCGCGGCAGGGTTGCCGGTTGCGATCGTGACGTTGCGCGATAAGTAACGCCGAACCAGACCAACAATTCAGGATGAGCGCATGGCCGAAACCGGCAAAATTTTTCACGTTCGCTGCGTCGACAACACGTTGCAGCGGGACACGCTCTCGCTCGGACGCGTCTACGAGGTGACAAAGGATATCGAACGTGACGGCTATTACGAGCTCAGCGGATTGGGCCGCTTCAGCCGGTCCAGATTCGAGGTCGTCGAGCCGAACGACGACACGGCCGAAGTCCGGCGGACGTCTCGATCAAAATAGACAGGAGAGCGCGATGCCCAGAGGCGACAAGTCGAGCTATACCGACAAGCAGAAACGGCAGGCCGAGCACATCGAGGAAGGCTACGAGACGCGTGGCGTTCCGGATCGCGAGGCCGAGCGGCGCGCATGGGCGACCGTCAACAAGGAGACCCACGGCGGCAAGAAGAGCGGTTCCGGCCGCGGCACGCGCGAGGATCATTCCCCGTCGCGCAAGGGCGGCAAGCTCGGCGGCAAGGCGGCCGCGAGCCGCCCCGCGGCGGAGCGGTCGCGCTCGGCGAAAAAGGCGGCACGTACCCGCAAGCGCCGGGCCGCCTGACCGGCCGCGGGCGCCCCCACAGACAGCAAGACAATACCGCACGCCCGAGCATGATCCGGGAAAGTGCGCAGCGATTTTTCGAGAAAACCATGCTCAAACAACGAGCTAGAACACGATGACGACGGCACCCGATCTCATCGCGCGTTAGGCGACGGCTCGCAAATGCGTGATCGGGCGCCACCACCGGTTGCCTTCATTTCGGCACCTATCGGGAACAGGCTGTCGGCCCAGGAAGCAAAAGCGAAGCAAAGGCGGCCACCGCAGGGGGTGCCTGCAATTGACGTATCGGTCCCATAGCAGCTGGCAGGACGTGGATCTGCGCAATCTCGTCCGCGTCATATCGGCCTGCACCCTCGGGCTTTGGGCATTTGCGGCCGGCCTCCTGATCGGGACCTTCCTGCTTTGATGGATCAGCGCGGCACGCGCCGCCTTCCTACCCGCCACTCAAGTGATGCGCGGCGACGAACAGGACGAGCGCACTAAGCACCAATGCCGACGTAGCGCCGGCAACGCTACGCGCGAGTTCAGCCTTCGAAAGATTGGATCTGGTTGCCATTGCAGCCTCCCGTTCGCGCGAGCTGAGCCACAGCCGCTCCGGCGGTCAGGCTCGCTCATGGAGACATTCGCATCACCAGGATGAACGCATCCTGAGCAAAACGAACCGCCGGCGCCTCTGTTCCAAAATCTGACCCAGGGGATCGCTTTCGGAACCCGGGCGTTGACCGCATGCGGCAAGCCGGCCGAGCCGCGCCGGAATTGGAAATCGGAGATGCCATGGTGATCCGCTGGGGGACACCCTCGGCTGGATCATCATCGCTGTCATCTTCAGCCTTGCCTCGCGCGGCAGCCTCGACATCCTCTCGGTCGCGCAGGCGCAGTTCGGCACCCTCGCCTTCCTCGCGGTCAGCTTCACGATCGGCCGGCGGCTGGTGTTCCGGCTGATCCGCTGGGCCAACGACAATCTGGTCTCTTCGGCGGCGGTGATCACCGTGATCCTGCTGTTGATGAGCGGGATGGCGATGATCACGCATCTGATCGGCGTGCACACCGTGCTCGGCGCCTTCATCGCCGGCGTGCTTGTCGGGGAATCCCCGATCCTGACCCGGCAGACCGACGAGCGGCTGCGCGGGCTGATCTCGAGCCTGTTCTTGCCGGTATTCTTCGGGCTTGCCGGCCTCAGCGCCGACCTCACGGTGCTGAAGGATCCGTCGGTGCTGGGGCTGACCGCGGCGCTGGTGCTGATTGCGAGCATCGGCAAGTTCGGCGGCGCCTTTGTCGGCGGTGCGCTCGGCGGGCTGACCCGGCAGGAGTCCTATGCGCTGGCGAGCGGCATGAATGCGCGCGGCTCGACCGAGGTGATCATCGCCACCATCGGCCTGTCGATGGGGGTGCTGAGCCAGACCATGTTCTCGATGATCGTGACCATGGCGATCCTGACCACGATGGCGATGCCGCCGATGCTGCGCAGCGCGCTGGCGCGGCTGCCGCTCGGCCGGGACGAGAAGGAGCGGCTGGAGCGCGAGGAATATGAGCAGCGCGGCTTCGTCGCCAATCTCGAGCGGCTGCTGCTCGCGGTCGACGAGAGCGGCAATGCGACATTCGCCGCGCATCTCGCCGGCCAGCTCGCCGGCGGGCGCGGACACGGTGCTGCATGTCGGCGCCAACGCCAAGCTGCAGGAGAAGAACCGTGCCGATGAGGAGAGCCCCGAGGCGGCGGTCATCAACGCGGCCAAGGCGAGCGCCGAAGCAGGTGCCGACGGCGGCGGCAATGTCGACGTCATCAGCCGCGCCCGCGAGGAGACGGCGGCGGAGGCGATCGCCGAGGAAGCCAAAAAAGGTTTCGACCTGCTGGTGGTCGGCATGGACGCGGTCGCCGGTCCCGACGGCGGCTTCGACCGGCGGCTCGACGACCTGACCTCAGGCTTCGACGGCCCGCTGGCGATCGCGGCCGCCAAGGGCGCGCACGAGAAGGAGCCGACGGCGAATGCGCGGAAGATCCTGGTGCCGGTCTCGGGCAGCAACGTCTCGCGGCGCGGCGCCGAGGTCGCGATCGCGCTGGCGCGCCTTTCGAGCGAGCCGCTGCAGGTGGTCTACGTCTCGACCACGCGCGACAAGGGCGCCCGCCGCACCAGCCCCAGCATGTCGCTGGCGCATGAGGAAGCCATCCTGAAGGACATCGCGGCGACCGCGGCGCGCTACGACATCAACGTAACGACGCGGCTACGTGCCAACACCGCACCTGAGGTCGCGATCCTGCAGGAAATCGCGTCAAGCTGGGCCGACCTCGTCGTGATCGGCGTCGACCGCATCCAGGGCGACAGCCTGAATTTCGGCAGCATCGCAGCGGCCGTGCTCGGCAAGTCGAAGGCGTCCGTGCTGCTGGTGTCGGATGGCGACGTCAGGCCCAAGACCTGAAACCCGAAGACTTGAAGCCCGAAGACCTAGAACAAGGACCTGAGGAAGGAGGTTCGAAGCGCGAGCGCGTCCGCGCCTACCACTCTTCCGGACAGGGATCGACGATCTTCCAGAGATCGATCCCGTTCTTGATCTTCTTCATCTCGGTGGTGAGCCCGCCATTGCGGCGGATCCAGTCCTTCACCGTATCGGGGTAGTAGGACATCAGGTCGGAGGTGCCCTCGAGGCTGGTGACCTTGATGCCGAAGGTGAAGGCCTTGTCGTAATAGGCCTGGTGGAAGCCGATGCTGGCTCGCGGCGTGACGCAGATCTTGTTCAGCGGCACGATGCCGAACACAAGCGTGCAGGCCGAGTTGCAGATGCCGTCGATCACGACGCGCTCGCGGCGCTCGCGGATCTGCTTGTACTTGGCCTTGTACTCCTCGACATAGCCGCCATGGTCGCGCGTGATGTGCAGCACCGCCCGCGCGGGCGTCGCAGCCAGAACCGAGAGCAGCAAGGCGACAAGGGGCGTGATGCGCATGGATCGTTCGAAACCGCGGGAAAGGCCGGGCCCGGGCGGACCTGACCGCAAGACTCTGGCCGGACTGTGTTGGCAATCCGTTAAGCATCCGCAAAAAGGCAAAATTTGGCGCGCTGTGGCTGATTTCCCGCAGCTTTTGGCCCCGATTCCGGGTTAAATGGACCCCGGGGCGGCCCACAATGCCGATTCCCGTAAATGACCGGAGGCCGCCCATGACCAAGACCAAGCTTTTCGCCGCCCTCGCTCTGGCCGTGATGGCCCTGACCCCGGCGGCTGCGGCCGACCTCACGGCCCATCCGCGCCACCACCGGCATCACCACCACGCCCATTGGGGCCTGCCCTACCACATCAGCTATCTGCACAATTACGGCCCCGGCCCGACTGCCGGCAGCTTCGCCTATTACGACGGCTCCCCGCGCAACAAGTGCTACCAGAGCGCGGCCGCCTATATCGGCCAGGACCACCGACGGCATCCCTGCTTCTGACGGCTATAAGGGAGACGGCGGGACGTGCCGGCACCGCTGGGTGCCGCGCTCCGTGCCTGCCTGCTGGCCCTCCCCGCCCAAGTCTGATAATCGACCCGCTACGCGCTCGTAGCTCAGCTGGATAGAGCATCGGATTTCGATTCCGAGGGTCGGGAGTTCGAATCTCTCCGAGCGCGCCAGCGATTTTACCGATAGATCAATATTTTAAGCCGCGCTCATTTCGTTCTGAGTGAGCGTTTCGCGTTGCGTCTGTTCTGAAGCGATGCTGCAAGATGAGAACGACCCCGACGCCGCGCGCCGAGGCCGCCCCTGTGGCTCCCAGCCGGATTGGGGGTATGAGAGCCGGGAGCCGGAAGACACTACTTCCAAAACCACCGCTCGTTCCTGCCGCCAATAGCACCAATAGGGATTACCTCCCGGCCAGGCTCGCCGAAAAACGATATCAGAATTGGAGTGATGGTATCGGCCGCCCTGCCGACGAGAGGGACGGTTAGCAAATCGGCAACTAGATCGGCGCAGGCTTCTCAGAGGGACGGGACCGTTGGGGACGCAGCACGGTCACGTTTCGGAGGAGCTGACGTGTAGGCCCTGGCGTCGGCTCCTCTCTTAGAAGCTTGTGTGAGTTCGGCAACAGCCGTCTCTCCGCGGATCTGCTAAGGAAATGACACTGGGAATTTCAGGGCCCCAGCGCTGGGAATGACAGGGCGCCGCCGGGACAAACCATTTCGGGCCCGGCGGCGTAGCTTTTAGGTCGGCGTCACAGTATCGATGCCGAGCGATCCGAGCACCGCGCGAGCTCGATCCGGCAGCCGATTGTTGCAGCGATCCTGCCACGAAACCATTTTCATCAGCGGACGAAACCGGGCGGAAACAATTGACCGGTACCACTTCTCCCAAACAATAATGGGGAAGTGTCATGATGGAAGCGACCATTGTCGCGCTGCTGCTCCTCAGCGCCGCTGTGTTTTTTGCGCACGCCTACGACGCCCTGCATACGCATTGACGGGTTCGGCATCGCTTAAGTCTGCGTATCGTCCACCAGGGTCTGTGGGCTTGCGCGAGCCATCGACCGCGCCCTAATCCCGCCCGCCCTTCTCTCCGAACCACCGCCGGCACGCCCGGCTGAAGCTCGTCGCGTCGGTATAGCCGAGCGCGGCCGCCATTTGGTCGCGCGATTGGGTACCTGCCGCGAGCATGATCCTCGCGCGCTCGCGTAGCACGCCGTCGAGCAGCGGGCGGAAGGCGCAGCCGGTCTCGGCGAGCCGCCGCACCAGCGTTCGCCGCGAAGTGCCGACGAGGCGCGCGGCCTCCGCCTCGGCGAGGCGCCGCGGCAGGCGCGCCGCGATCAGGCGCTCGACGATCCCCGCCAGCGCCGCGGTGTCGGGCTGCGGATTTTCGATCGCCTCGAGCGCTTCAATGGCCTTGGCGTGCAATTGTGGATCGGCAAACGGCGACGGCCGTGCGCCGAGCGCTTTCGGTACCTCGAAGATGAAGGCGGCGGCGTTGAACTTCACCGCGCAGGAATAATGCTCGAGCAGCCGCTCCGCGCCCGCAGGCGGCGACCAGGGAAATTGCAGTGTCGCCTCACCGATCGCATCCTCGAGCAGCTGCACGTACACGGCGTGCACGTTGAGGCTGACCGCCAGCGCCACGGCGTGCCACAGCGCTTCGTCCATCGCGACGGCGGGAGAGATTTCGATCTGGATCGCGCGCGCTGTCTTGCGCAGCCGGTTGCGGACGAAGGGCGCGCGGGTCGACCCGAAGCGCGCGCCGGTCGCCAACGCATCCGCGATGGTCGGCGCCGTCCTGGTCGCGACATCGAGCGCGCCTTGCAGCGATGTCGACCACACCGCCGCGGCCGACAACGGCCACAGCTCGCCATGCCGGCGGGTGATGTTGGCCGCCAGCACCACCAGCGAGGATACCGGCATGTGAGCGCCGGGCTGGTCGAGCGCCTCGAGCCGAATTCCAGTGCCCTTCAGCAGCTCGTCGCGATCGCCTCGCGTCTGGCCAAATGCCCGCACCAGGGCCCGCGCATAGACCGCGGAGACCGGCGTGCGAAGGGCATCGGATTCCGATCCGTGCATGGCGTCGGCGACCTCCCCCTCGCGAACGTCCGGCCGAACAAGCTTGGCGCAAAATGCCACAAAATTGGCCTGTTGTGAACTGGCGGCGCAGGCCCGCCTGGCGGCATGCTTGGCCCAACAATGGCGAACGCCGCCTCGCAAGAGATGCTGGAGGGAATGCGATGATCTTCACGGGCACCAATGCTGCTGGCGAAACGATCACCTACCGGGACGGCAAACGCTATCTCTGGATGCTCTCGTTCATTCCGCCGCTGATCCCGCTGTTGTCCTACTGGCTGTTCCTGCGGACACACAATCCGCTGGTGACGCTGATCCCCTTCGTCTTCATCTTCATCCTGATCCCGTTGCTCGACGTCGTGTTCGGCGAAGACACCCACAATCCGCCGGCGGAAGTGGTCGCCGCGATGGAGGCCGATCCCTATTACATGCGGCTCGCGCGCATCACCGTGGTATTTCCCTGGATCAACTACGTCGCGCTGATCGCCTTCTTCGGCACCCAGGATCTGCCGTGGTGGTCCTATGTCGCCTTGCTGCTCGGCGTCGGCACCATCAATGGCGGCGCGCTCCTGATCGGGCACGAGCTCGGCCACAAGCCGGACAGGCTCAACATCCTGTTCGGCATGCTCGCCAACTGCGCGGTGGGCTACGCGCATTTCCGCGTCGAGCACAATCGCGGCCATCACACTTGGGTCGCAACCCCCGAGGACCCCGCCAGCGCGCGCTTCGGTGAATCGATCTATGCGTTCGCGACGCGCGAGTTGCCGGGTGCATTCAAGCGTGGCTGGCGCAACGAGGCCGAACGGCTGACCCGGCGCGGCGAGCCGGTCTGGTCGGTCAACAACGAGATCCTGCAAGGCTTTGCGCTGACGCTCGTCGTCGCCGCCGTGCTGATTGCGCTGTTCGGCTGGAAGGTCGCGCCGTTCATCGTCGCGCACCATTTCCTCGGCTGGTACGCGCTGACCCAGGCCAACTATGTCGAGCATTACGGGCTGCTGCGCGAGAAGCTGCCGAACGGCCGCTACCAGGCGGTCGAGCCGCGCCACTCATGGAATACCAACCACATCGTCTCGAACCTGATGACGTTCCACCTGCAACGTCACTCCGACCACCACGCCAACCCGATGCGCCCCTACCAGTCGCTGCGCGATTTCGACGACATCCCGCGGCTACCGAACGGCTACACCGGCATGTTCGGGCTGGCGGCAATCCCGCCGCTCTGGTTCCGCGTGATGGACCCGAAGACCCTGGCCTGGGCCGGCGGCGACAAGAGCAAGCTGAACCTCCGCGATCGGCCCGCGAGCTCGTGATCGCGGCGATTGCCCGGCTCCCGGTCCTACATCTGGGCCGAGCGCCGCTTCATGGCACCGATGCCGAGGAATGAGCCATTGATCGACAGATACTGGCTGGTGAATTCGAACGTATCGAAGCTCGGCGCCTCGAACTGCTTCAGCGCCTTCCAGAGCAGCGTGGTATCCGGACAGGCTTGGGAATGGATGTCATGATGCACGATGATGCGGGCGTGGGAACGCACCAGCAGATGATCCTGTAGCGCACCGCGCAGGCTGTGATCGCCGTCGATAAAGACGAAGTCCGGCTTCAGCCGGTCGACATGCGCACCGACCAGCGGCGAGGTCGAAAAATCCTGGATGTAGATCGGCTCGATAGCGGCCTGCTGCTGCAGCAGATCGAAATAGGTCGAGATAAAGGGCGTCGGCGCGATCGGATCGAGTGCAATCACGGTCTTGAGGTCGGCGCCGCTGTTCCTGAGCCACTCCGTAACCAGGACGAACATGCCGCCCCAGCGGCAGCCGATTTCCATGTACGAGGAAACGCCGGACGAATTGCGCGCAAGCCAGGCGAGGTATGGCGCAAGCTGGTTCGGGTATTGCCAAAGGTGGAGGCCCTTGCCGAAGTTCGGCGCCAGCTCCGGCGGCTGCTCATGAAGCAGTTCGTCATTGAGCCCCAGCGCCGGGATGAATTCGCGTTCGAGGAAGTCCACGTCTGTACGCTGAGCCGGATTCAACCCGGCGATCGCATTGATCGCGTCACCGACGGTGACAGCGAGATCGGCGAAACGCTGGTATCGGTCGGCTTGATATCGGTCGGCTTGGGCTAGCTGGGCGTTGAGCATCGGCGCAATCAGATCGGTGGGCTGACGAGGACACAAAGAGGCCGCAGGTCGTCGCGCCCCCGATGATTGAACGGATGGGACGTCCGTCTCGGGCGCGAAATCTTGCATTCGGTCGCGAATGGTCCGCCTTCCCCACCGCATGCGTAAGCCGCTTCGGCATGGCGCGCCCGGCGTGCAGCCGGCATTCCCTTCAGCCGCTCGGAATCTTCCGCCGCACCGCCTCCACGCCGGCATCGGTCACGTTGTATCTGCGCCCCATCTCCTGGACGATCCAGCCCTTCTCGATCATTCCGGCAATGGTGCTCGGGCCGACGCCCGCGGGAAACGGACGGCGGTTGCGGATCGCGTCGATCGCGACCCGCTCGAGATGGGTGGCGACATGCGAGGGGCGCGCGCGAAACGCCTTTGCCATGATCAGGACCGACAGGACCTCGGCGCGCCGGCGCACGGCCGACGCGCTGCGGGTCAGTTCGTTACTGATCTCGAGAGCGTTCTTGCCGGCCCTGGCGAGTTCTCTGAGCTTCTCGTCCTCGTCAGGGCTCCAGCGCCGCACGATCCCCATCTGCCCCTCACCGCCTGGATACCCATCTCAAACCGATGCATACGCAGGCGGCGCTGATTTGCCATGTGACTTTCGGCACCTCTTGATGCGACGTCGGGGCTGTCGCCATCAGGACGGCCGATCGCGGTGTCGCACGATGCAGCACAAAGAGCATGATCCGATTGAATCGGATCATGCTCTCAATCCCCTTGCTTGATGGCGTTTTGGTTGCGCGAACCACCGGTATTCACTTCGCGCTGGAACGCTTCAGTGCTTGCTGGGTTCAAGCGCGATGAGCACGCCGGTCGGCTCGGGCTCGTGCGGCCGAAGCGAGGTCAGCTCCGGATCGCTCCACTCGGCGAGACTGACGACTTCGCCGGTCTGCCCCGGCATGTCGGAGGTCTGGGCCGGTTCAAGCACCTTGAGCCCGCTGGTGTCGACGAAGAATGTGTGCTCACCGAACACGCTGTTCAGTTGCGCCACGGCCGGGTGATCGTCCGGAAGCACCTGGGCATTCAGTTGCGTCATGGTCTGCTTGACTTGCGTGGAATTGAGTTTCATCCGCTGCTCCTTCTCGTTGGTTCCGGCCGCGATGGCTTCCTTGACAGGTTTCCTTGACAAGTTTTCCTTGGCTGGTTCCTCCCCGCCCGCACCCCACATCGGGGGCTTCAAGGTCTCGAACCGATCAGGCACCGAAACGTTCCGCACGCGCGACGCATTGACCGCCTGCGCAGCGGTTCCCCGCGTATCAGATGTTAAGTGCGACCCTGAAGTCACGCCCATCGCTACGAGACGGGAGGCTTCTTCCTTGCGAGTCCCTCCAGATGCACGCGGCGTGCGGCGGATTTGCGCGCGCGCTCCCTGGTGCGGCAGGCCCGGCAGCGCACCGCCGCGGTAAATACATCGCCCTTGGCGGTCTCGTACCACCATTTCTGCTGCAACGGCGTCCAGACCTCGGCAACGCCGCAGTCCTTGCAGATGAAGGGCTCCGGTCGATAGGTTCCGCGCAGCACGAAGTCGGGGGTCGAATAACTGTTCGAGGGCGCAAGCCGCGTCGTATCGACGCCAACCTCGTCGCGCGCCAGCGCAATCTTGTAGTCGCGAAGCCGTTGCCGTTCAGCGGCGCGTCGGGTCTGCATGCGGAGCCATTCCTCGGCCTTGCGCCGCCTGGCTTCGATCTCTCCGTTCATCTGCTTGCTGCGTTTCACGGCGGCACATCCGTCTGGATCGAATGCGTTCGGCGCATCGACGAAGCAAATACCGGGCAGCACGACCTCGTCGATGATGACGTCATTGATGCGCTGCCGTTCAGCCGCCGGCTTGTCATAATTGCCGCAACATTGCGCGACGACAAGGTCGCGTGCGGGAACACGTAGAGGCGCTGACGGCCGTCCGAGGCGGATGACTTCGGGATGCCCCTCAGGCCGCGCCTATGCCGGCCCCTGCTCCGTCGGCCGCATGCGGATCAGCGCGTCGAGCACGAGGACAAGAACCGGGCGCTGCTCGTCGTTGACCAGCTCCGTCTTGAAGATCACGACAGCGTCGCGCCGCTCCGGCCTGATGGTGATCTTCTGGATCTGGGATTGGCCGGTGAGCGTGGCGCCGGGCCGAACCGGGCTCCGCAGGCGGATTTCGAAGCTCCGCCCGACGATCCCCGCCACCTTGGTCCAGATCGCCTCCACGACGAGCCGCTGATAGATCGCAATGGTGTTGAAGCCGCTTGCGATCAGTCCGCCGAACGGGCCTGCCGCAGCCGCGACGGGATCGGCATGGATTGGCACCGGATCATATTTGCCAGCGAACTCCAGGATCTCGGCCTCGCCAATCGTGTAGCTGCCAAGCCTGAACGTCTGGCCCTCGGCGAGATCTTCCGCATACAGCATCGCGCGCCTCCATCTGTCGCGCGACGATAGACGAATGATGCGGGCTTTCCATTACCCCGGACGTCATGAACTTCGCGCGTGATGCGCGAGCGACACCCACCGCTCGCATATCGCCGCAGGTATCCCGCGCTATTGCAGCCGCGCCGCCCTCGCCTTTGCCGCCTTCAGCGTGTTCTCCATCAGGCAGGCGATCGTCATCGGGCCGACGCCGCGCGGCACCGGCGTGATGGCGCCGGCGACCTGCACCGCCTCGTCGAACGAGACGTCGCCGCACACCGCATAGCCGCCGTCCGGCCTCTCGACGCGCGTTGTGCCGACGTCGATGACGATGGCCTGGGGCTTGATCCAGTCGCCGCGCACGAGGCCGGCCTTGCCCACCGCACTCACCAGGATGTCGGCCTCGCGGCAGATCCTGCTGATGCCGCGGGTGTGGATATGGGTCTGCGTCACGGTCGCGTGCTCCTGCAGCAGCAACGCGGCCATCGGCTTGCCGACGATGTTGGAGCTGCCGATCACCACGGCATGGGCGCCGGTGAGGTCTGATCGGACCGACTTGATCAGCCGGAGACAGCCGAGCGGCGTGCACGGCACCAGCGCGTCATCGCCGTGAAACAGCCGGCCGGCGTTCAGGGCGTGCAGGCCGTCGACATCCTTGGCGGGATCGACCGCCGCCATCACGCGCAAGGCGTCGATATGCGCCGGCAACGGCAGCTGCACCAGGATGCCGTCGATATCGTCGCGCGCATTGAGCGCCTCTACTCCGGCAAGCAGATCGGACTCGCTGGCATCATCCGGCAGGCGTGCGACCTCGCCGCGCAGGCCGAGCCGCTCGGCCATCCTGACCTTGCTCTGCACATAGATCTGGCTCGCCGGGTCGCAGCCGACCAGCACGACCGCAAGCCCCGGCGCGCGGGGCAGCCGGTCGAGTTCGCCAGCAATCTTGTCGATGACAATTTGGGCATGTGCATGCCCATCGAGAATGTTCGCCGTCATGGCACCTCCGTTTCGAAGCGGTGCCCAGGCGCGCGGCGTTCAGTCTCTGCGCTCCCCGATGGTGGTCCATCCAAGCGCCAGTCGCGCAGATGGCGTGGTCATAGCCGCCCCGCCGGGCAAAGGCAATTCACGCTCTCCCGCGGGTCGAACGGCGACGAATTGCCCTCACTTTTGCCGGTGGATCGGTGCCGGGCGGGTCACCTCTGGGGGTAGGATTCGGGCAAGACTTGCGTTAAGTCTCGGCGCTTGCCGGGCTTTTCCGATCCCCGGCGCCATCCTTCCGGTCATCACGCCATTTCGGACATTTTCGACATGAGACATATCATCCTCGCGCTGGCGCTCTTCTGCCCGGCTGCCGCGCTTGCCCAAGGCACCACGCCGGCCCCCGCCGACGCAGACAAGCCGGCGGCGGCGACCTCGCAGCCGATGGTCGGCGACAAGCCGCTGGTCCAGGTCGGCAAGAAGTCGGCCGCCAAGAAGGGCGAGAAGCCTGCCGCGCCCGGCAAGCCTCAATCGGTCGCTCAGAAGCTTCAGGCCTGTCAGGACATCGACGACGCCACCAAGGAGCGACTGATCTGCTACGACGAGATTTTCAAGCCGCAGCCGAAGCCGAAGGCTGCCCCGGCCAAGGGCGTCAACGATTGCCGCTTCGTGAAGGAAGAGGACGAGCGGCTGACCTGCTACAACGGCTTCGCGGACAAGATTCCGCGCCTGCCGCGCTAAAGGTAGCGAGCGCCGCTCGGACGCCGTCCCGGATCCGGCCACCCGCCTGATCGCGGACATGAAAAAGCCGCCGCAAGTGTTTGCGGCGGCGGATTGATTGCCGGCTGCGGCAGCCCTTTCTTACCAGGTGCCGAAGCCGCCGAAGAAGCCCATGCGCTGCTGCTGCTGCTGCGCGACGCGGTAGGGCTGATACATGCCGGGCTGTGCCAGCCGCATCGGCTGCTGGGGATGGGCATGGTAGCGCGCGACCTTGCGCTTCTTCGGCGCCTGAGGCTGGGCCTGCGCCGGTTGTTCAGCCGATTTTGCCTCAGCCGCGACCTTCTGCGCATCAGCCTTCTCCGGCGGAATGAACTGGGCGAACGTATTGCGGACGCGGGCTTGCGCCGACGCATCGCCCGTAGCCGACGGGATAGCCGCGGCGACCGCGTTGACCTGCGCCGGAACAATGGTCGGCAAATTGGTGTCGTACACCACCCGCTCGGGCAATTTCTGGGTCGACTTGATGCGCACCATGGTCTTGTCGACGCCCGGCGACGACAGTCCCTGGTTCTGGCCGGCGACCACGGCCTCCTGCGGCACGATGGCATTGACGACGAAGAGCAGCGCGAGCAGCACTCCACCAACGAACAGGAAATAACGCGCCACAGGCATTTTGGTAGCTCCCCCCGCGCAGCAGGGCGCGGTTCATCTCGGCGCGACGACATCAGTCATCGCGCGGGCGATTTCATCGTCTGCGCATGATCACCCGGACGCTGTCCGCGCTCCCGGGTCGTTCGCTAACGGCTGGTTTATTAGTTAGTTCCTGTCCGGCCGTTACGGTTCACCCGACAAGTCAATTCGCGGTCACTTTTTCGAGATGCCGGGAATTAGAGGCGGCTCGCCGTCACGACCGAACATTTCGCCTTGTTTGCGTTCACGTTGACGAACCCGACCAACATTTGCGAGTAAGTCTTGCGGCTCTTCATGGCGATGGTGTCGGAGATCAGCCGCTTGCGCTCGGTCAGCGGCCGACCGTCCCGGCGGATGAAGGCGCAGGCGATCTCGATATCCTTGACGGCGAAATCATTGGCATTGCGCAGCGTCAGGGTGACCAGCGCCTTCGAACCCAGCCCGCCGCGCCGCCACGATTGCGAGGCGATCCGCAGCTTATCCAGCGGCGACCTTTCAGCGCCGGGCCCGGACGGCTTGGCCTCCTCTGCCCCCTGTGGAGCGATGGCCACACCGACGGTGGTCGGCTCGTCCGTCGGTGCGGCAAGCGCATCCCTCGCGGTCTGATTTGTGATTTGGGCTGGTTGCTCGCCGGTCGGGGCATTCTGCGCGGTGCGGATCATGGACGACACCGGCCAGACGTCCTGGTCCCCGGCGTCGCTCGGCTCGGGGAGCATGAACCATGCGGCGATCCCGGCGAGCGCAATCAGCGGCAGCAGCAGGCTGGCGTAGAAGCCCCCTTCACCGAGACGTCCGGCGGCCAACCTCCGAAACGACGCCAAGCCGATCCGCATCGTCGTGCCCTCACCCTGGCAGCCTGATCGGGCCGCCCCCACACAGAGAGGAAGCCGCACCGCGCGGCTTCCGGGACGGCCGCAGGTCGAGCGGCCACGCAAAAACAATCGCTGACGGCCGCAATGGTTTCATTCCTGACGACAATCTTGGGCAGGCATAACGAGGGATGGTATCCCAGCGAACCGCTCGCTAGATTTGCGCCGCCCGAGAGCGAGTGCCGCGCACCGAACAGCGGCACGACAACAACAAGGAGATCGCAATGCCTGTCGTCACCTGGGACCACGTCCACCTGCGCAGTCCCGATCCCGAGGCCACCGCGACCTGGCTGCGCGACATTCTCGGCGGCGAGATCATCCGCGGCCCCGGCCGCATCGACGTCCAGCTCGGCGGCGCCAGGGTGTTCATTGCGGAGGTGACCCAGGGCGACGGCGTCAACGCCGCGCCGGTGACGCCCTATCAGGGGCTCGATCATTTCGGGCTCACGGTGAAGGACATCGACGCGGTCGCGGCCGAGATCAAGGCCAAGGGCGTCGAATTCTCCAAGGAGCCAACCACGATCCGTCCGGGCGTGCGGATCTGCTTCATCCGCGGCCCGCAGGGCATCTCGATCGAACTGCTCGAGCGCGACCCGAAATACGTCTGAGCTACGCGTGCGGCGCTAAGTCATGCTGCCGGGCATGAAGCAGCGGATCGTCACGCCCATGTAGCTCGGAATCGGCCAGACCATGGCGCGACCGACCCGGTTGGGCTCGGTGACCACGGCCTCGTCGGGGACATCGATCCACGCCCCGTCGAGGCGCACACGATAGTGCCCGTCCTTGGATTCCCAGTCGACATCGCTGACCGCTGTGCCGTCGGCATCCGAACAGCACGGCCCTTTGCCGCTGCGCAGGCCGTCGAACCATTCCTTCAGCGGCGAATTGGCGTAGCGGCCGTCGGGATCGCGCGCCTGCGCGATTCGCACGGCCGCAACCAACACCAGCGTTATCAGCACGAGGGATGCGATCATGTGGCTCGCATAACGGGCCGAAGTTCCATTGAGCCTGCGAGGGCGTGCCCAATGGCCGCCGGATTCAATCCAGTCAGACATGTGTTTGCTCCAGCACTCACCGGCCAGTGCAACCAGAGCTATGCATTTCGCGGGCCACTTTGATTCGCGCGTACGGTCCGCTGTCATTGCGCCGTCACACTGCCTGGCAGGAACCGAGGGTCACCCGAACGCGGGACACCCGGGAATCAACCTGCCGCATTGCACGAGGTTGCTCGCTTTGGCATAAAAAACCAACTGGCTTGCCGTGGGCGTGGCGGCCAGCAATCGGGACGTCATGAAGAACGGACTTTACTCAATTCACGTCACCCTGCTGGACGGTCGCGTCGGCAAGGGCAGCGGCGTCATTCTCTTCCGCGACGGCCAGATACTGGGCGGCGACGCCTATCTTTACTACACCGGCAGCTACACGGTGAAGGGCGATGCCTTCAAGGGCGAAATCCTTGTGCAACGCCACACGACGCCGCGCGACACCGACAACCCGCTGTTCGGCGGGCCCGCGCCCGTCGGCATCGGCGTCTCCGGCACCTTCACCGACACCCGCGGCACCATGAGCGGGACCGCGCTGGTCGGCAAGGCGAGCCTGATCTTCGGCGCCACGCTGCACAAGCTCGCGGATATCAATTAGCGGTTTGAAACCATTAGACCCGTCATCCCCGCGCAAAGGCTTCGCCTTTGTCGCTGGAGGCGCGAGCACAGCGAGCCTCGAAGGATCGACGGCCACGAGCCGGGCCGTGCATCCTTCGAGACGCGGCTTCGCCGCTCCTCAGGATGACGGATCGAAAGCAAACGCGTGGTTGGCCACTACGCTTCGCGCTATTCCGCGGCCTGCTCCAGCGGCGCGACGCGCGGCAGGATCATCTGGATGCGTGTGCCGTTGCCCGGTGCGGAATCCAGCGAGAGCCGGCCGCCGAGCCGCGTGGTGACGATGCTGTAGACGATGTGCAGGCCGAGCCCGGTGCCGCCCTGATCGCGCCGCGTCGTGAAGAACGGATCGAAGGCACGGCGGCGCACGTCGAGGCTCATGCCGCAGCCATTGTCGGCGAAGATCACCTCGACATTGTCGCCGCCGGCGGCGTGGACCTGGATCTCGACCTCGCCGGCCTTGCCGTCGGGGAACGCATGCGCGACCGCGTTGAGGAACAGATTGGTCAGCACCTGGCCATACGGTCCCGGATAGGAATTCATGATCAGGTTCGGCTCACAATCGACATTGAGCGTCAGATTGTGCTTGCGCAGGCCGGGCCTCAGACTCATCACCACCTGCTCGGTGAGATCGCCGAGGTCGAAGGTGCGCTGGTCCGAATAGTTGCGGTCGGCGGCGACCTGCTTGAACGACTGGATCAGCTCCGCGGCGCGGTTGAGATTGGCGACGAGTTGCGAGGAGGCATCGCGCGCCGTGTTCAGGAAATCGTTGAGGCTGGAGCGGCGCAGGTCGCCGCGCTCGACCTGGGTGGCGAAATTCGCGGTCTTGCGCTCCAGCGCGGACGCCACCGTCAGGCTGATGCCGACGGGATTGTTGACCTCATGGGCGACGCCGGCCACCAGGCGGCCGAGCGCGGCGAGCTTTTCGGCCTCGATCAGCGAATTCTGGGTTTCCCGCAGATTGCGCAACGCGGCCTCCGCGGAATCCCTCGCCTTGCGCATCTCCTGCTCGGAGCGCTTGCGCTCGCCGATGTCGAGCGCGACCGTGACGATGTTCTCGATCTCGCCTTGCGCATCGAGGATCGGCAGCTTGTTGACCAGCCATTGCCGCATGTTGCCGGCGACGTCCTTGTACTCCTCTTCATAGAAGCCGAGCTCGCGGCGCGCCGACAGGACGCGCTTGTCGTTCTCATCGGTCTTCGCCGCGCCATAGCGCGACATCAGCTCGCCGGTGGTCTGGCCGATCGCGTCCTGCGGCTCGATGCCGAAGATTCCCGCCATGTAGCGGTTCATCAGCACGTAGCGCAGGTCGCGGTCCTTGACGTTGATGACGGCGGGCACGGTATCGATGACCATCTGCAACAGCCGACGGCCTTCGGCGATCGCGTCTTCGGCGCGCTTCTGGTCGGTGATGTCGCGCACCGTGCCCTCGTAGCGGATCACTTCGCCCTCGTCGTTGCGGACGACGGTCGCCGAATCGGACAGCCACAGCACGGTGCCGTCGCTCGCGCGCACCTGGTACTCGTAGTCGCGCACCGTGCCGTCGCGCTGCATTAGCTGCTGGTACTGCTCGCGCGCCGCCGGATCCACGTAGACGGTGGTGGCGATGTCGTCGATGCCCTTGATCAGGTCCTGCGGCGCGGCATAGCCCATCATCCGCGCCAGCGCCGGATTGGCGTTGAGCAGCGCGCCGCCCGGCGTCGTGACGTAGATGCCCTCGACCGACGCCTCGAACAGCTTGTGGTAGCTCTCCTCGGCGAGCCGCTGCTCGGCGAGCGCGCGCAGCGCAGCCTCGCGCGCGCTGTCGGCGTCGACCAGGGTCTGGCGGAACACTTCGGCGGCGCGTGCGATGTCGCCGATCTCGTTGTCGAGGTCGGCGCCGGGAATGAACGCGCTCTTCTCGCCGCCGGCGACCTTGCGGATCGAGCCCGCGATCCTGGCGAGCGGGCGGACGGTGCGGCGAACCACCAACACCGACGCGAACAGGCCGATCAGCACACCCGCCGTGCCGAGCACGATGCTCTGCCATTTTGCTTCGGCCAGCGTCCGGGCAAAATCGCGCGACAGCACGTGGCCGCGGCGAGAGCTGAGCTCGCGGAGCAGCTCGGTGACCTTCTGGATCAACCGGCCTTCGGCGCCGAGCACCTCCTTGTCGATGTCGGCGATCTGGCCCTCGCGCACCGAGACCGCGATGATCGCCTCGGCATAATTATCGACGGCGCCGCGCAGCGCGGGATCGGAGATGGTCATCGCCCGCATGCTCTGCGCGGCCTGCTCGGCAGCGGACGTGTTGTGCGCCAGCAATGCGGTGGCAATCCGGCTCTGGGATTGCGACAGCGCATTGGCCAGCGCCGCATCGTTGCTCGCGGCGACCGCCTTGTCGAAGGCGTCGCGCAGCGGCGGCAGCCCGGCGACCAGCTCGGCGCGGCGGCTGAGCAGCGCCGAGATGCGCTCGATGCCGTTGCGATAGGTCGCCAGCCGTTGGGTGACGCCGTCGATCATGTCCTGCTGCTCGGGCGCCAGCTTGATGCGGGTCTTTTTCAGGATCTCGCTCAGCGACTGGGCCGCCTCCGCGACCTGGACCGACTGGCTGCCCGGCTCGGTGACGAAATCGCGCGCCGCGAGCCGCAGCTCGTTCATGCGGCGGTCGATATCCTCGGCGATGTCGCCGACACTCTGCAGCCGCTGCAGCTCGGCGAAGGTGGTATCGATGTGGCGGATCGCGATCACGCTGGCGGTGGATGTGATGATGATCACAGCCAGGACCAGCAGGAAGCTGCCGAACGTGAGCTGGCCAATGGAGAGGGAGAACGCACGCGGCGCTTGCGAATTCGGCGGCAATTCAGCGGTCATGTCATCAAGGCCGGGGTCCAATGCGCCCTAATATACGGGAAATTACGGGCTTTGGGGAAACATGCTGCACGGCCCAACCCGCGGGCGGTGTGACCGGCGTCACCCCGGGCGGGTGCCGGTGGCCGATTCCGGCACAGGGCGGCGGGGCTCAGTCCGGCGGGATGCCGGCCTCCTTGACCACCCTTGCCCAGAGCGCAACGTCCGCCTTGATGATATCGGCGAACTGCCTCAGCGGCGCGCTACGGGCGTCGCAACCGGCGACATCCAGCTTCTTGCGCACCTCGGTGGAAGCCAGCGCGGTTTCGAGCGCCCCGCTGATGCGTTCGACCACCGGCTGCGGCGTGCCGGCCGGCACCACGAAGCCGAACCACGGCGTCACCTGCGCCTCGGCAAAGCCCTGCTCGGCCATGGTCGGCACGTCGGGGAAATACTTCGAGCGGCCGTCGCTGATCGCCCCGATGATCCGGATGCTGCCGGACTGCACCTGGGCCAGCGCCTGGTTGGCCGACAGGAAGCTCGAGGTGATCAGGCCGCTCGCGATATCGGGCACCATCTGCGGATAGCCGCGATAGCCGATCGCGGTGACGTCGATGCCGGCGAGCCGCTTGAACAGCTCGAAGCCGAGATGGCCGGTCGAGCCCTTGCCGGGATGGCTGTAGTTCAGCGTCCCCGGCTTGGCCTTGGCCAGCGCGACATAGTCGGCGACGGTCTTCACCGGCAGCGAGGTCGGCACGATGAAGAAGTTCGGGGCGAGACAGATCTGCCCGACCGACACGAAATCCTTCACGGGATCCCAGCGCAGCTGCGTGTTCAGCGCCGGGCTTGCGGTAAAGAAGGTCGTCACCAACAGCCATGTGTAACCGTCGGGAGCGGCGCGGGCGACCTCCTCGGCCGCGATCGAGCCATTGGCGCCGGATTTGGCCTCGACGACGATAGTCCCCTTCCATTGCTCCTGCATGTCCTGCGCCATGATGCGCGCGAACACGTCGGCGACGCTGCCCGGCGCGTAGGGAATGACGATGCGGATCGGCCGGCTCGGGAAGTCCTGCGCGCGCACCGTGCCGGCCATCGCCAGCAACGCCATGCACGCACCGGCAATGAGGCTGATCCGCCGCAACATCGTCCCGTTTCCCGCCCTGCGATCTCGTTGCGGGCAGCATGCAGGCATTGGCCGGCGGCAGCAAGGCGCCGGTTTCAGCGGGCGAAACTTCAGGCGGGGCGATCTTGCGCCCAGGAATCGTCATCGCGGCGATGACGTCAGGCCGTGGCGATCCTTCGTGCAGGAATCGTCATCGCGGCGACGCCGATCACGACGCAGGCGAGGCCGATCCACGCCGTCGGGCTCAGCCGTTCGCCCAGCACCATGACGCTGAGCGCCACCCCGATCGGCACCCGCAAGTAAGCTTGCGCGGTGGTGCCGACCGAGCCGAGGGTCTGGATCAGGTGGAAGTAGATCACGAACGCGATCGCGGTCGAGAACACGGCAAGCGCCAGCAATGCGGTGAGCGATGTCGTCGACGGCGAAAGCGTCCAGGGCCGCTCGACGACAAGGCTGAGCGGAACGAGGATCGCGGCGCCCGCGAGCAGCGAACCCGCCGCCGGCGCCATCGGATCGAGCTCCTTGAAGCCGCGGCTGAAGATCGCGGCACAGGCGTAGCAGATGGTGGCGGCGACGATCGCGACCTCGGCCACGATCCCCTGCCCGAGATCGCGGAACGCATCGACGCCGACGATCAGGCAGATGCCGGCCATGCCTGATATCACCCCGAACAGCTTGCGCGGGCTCGCCCCCTCATGGCGGGTGATCGCGGCGGTGAACAGGAAGGTGAAGATCGGCGAGGCCGAATTGAGGATGGTGGCGAGCCCGGCATCGACGAAGCGCTCGCCCCAGGCGATCAGCGTCCACGGGATCACGCTGTTGAGGCAGGCCTGAAAGATGAAGCGGCGCCAGGTCGCGCGATCGGCCGGCATCGATACGCCGCGCATCCGCATGATGACGAGCAGCAGCAGCCCCGCGATCGTGGTGCGCGCCGCGATCAGCGTGATCGGCGGGATGGTCGCGACACCAAGCTTGATGAAGGTATAGGAGCCGCCCCACAGGGTGGCGAGCGCGAGCAGCAAGGCGAGCTCGAAGGCCATGCTCGGCTGTCGTGGGGCGGTGGTCATTGGCGGGATTCCGTCTCGATGGTTGAGACGGAAGCTACATCGCTGCGAGGTGATGATATTTCGATATAAGCCGAAATGTGGAGAAGCGACTCTCCTTCCCCGTCGTCCCGGCGAAGGCCGGGACCCATTACCACAGGGTTGTGTTGTTGGAAAAAGCTGCAGCCTCGGCGTCGCGCAGCAATGCAGTTCGGTGGTTATGGGTCCCGGCCTTCGCCGGGACGACATAGCGCTGCCTGTGAGTCACGCACTCGACGTCTCTCAGGACGACGGACCTACCCCAGCGCCCCGACGTCGAACACCTCGCCATCGTACCCCGCTTCCTTGGGGATGCGGAGCTGACGGCCGGTGGCGGTCTTGGTCATCACGGGCATTACGGCGACGATCGGCTTGCCCTTGCTGTCGGCGAGCGCGGCGCCGACGTTCGGCTGCTTGCCGAGCCTGATCAAATTGCGCGTGGTCGGGAACGGCAGCTTGAAGCGGCCGCTCTCGCCGCCCTCCAGCGCCTCGCGCGTCGACACCCAGATCGAGTCGGTCGATTCCTTGCCGTCATGGGCGCCGAGCTGCTCGGGCGGCGCGGCGGCCAGGAAGAACCAGGTGTCGAAGCGCTTCGGCATGCCCTCCGGCGTGATCCAGTGCGCATACGGCACGAGTGCATCGAGCGCGAGCACCATGCCGTTGTCGGTCAGCACCTTGAGGAAGCTGATCTTGCCTTCGTTCAGCGCCGTGCGATGCGCGGTCGCGATCTCGTTCGCGCGCTTCGCATCGACCAGGTCTTTCGAGCCTACCGGCCGCGCCAGCAGGATGCCGCTCTCCTCGAAGGTCTCGCGGATCGCCGCGATGCGGAAGCCGAGCGCGTCGCCGTCGAGCCCTTCGCCGCCGGAATAGAGCGCGGGATCGGCGGCGATCTCCTTGTCGTTCTTGTCGACGCTGCCGCCCGGAAACACCAGCGCACCCGAGTTGAACTCGATCTGGTGATGGCGGACCATCATGAAGACTTCGATTTCGCCCGATGAGCTGCCGTCACGCAGCAGCAGCACGGTCGACGCAAGGCGCGGGGCAACGATCTCGGTCATGATTAGCCTGCTGCACTGGATTGCGGTTGCAGATTGGCGCGACGGTCGACGCGCGCCACACGGGACAAGAGATAGTCGACCTCCGCCCTTGCCTGCGGCGTGATGACGGCTCCGGGCTTGCGCTGCGCGCTGGAGGAGATGATGCCGCGCTTCTGCAGCACGTATTTGCGCACGGTGAGACCGACGCCGGGCTGCTGCTCGTAGCGGATCAGCGGCAGATGCGCGTCGAACAGATCATGCGCGGCATCACGCTTGCCGGCCTTGGACAGGTTGACGACATCGATCAGCAGCTCGGGGAAGGCATAGCCGGTCATCGCACCGTCGGCGCCGCGCTCCATCTCGAAATCGAGGAAAAGGCCGCCATTGCCGACCAGGATCGACAGCGGCCGCAGCGAGCCGTCCTTCTGGAAGTTGCGCAAGGTCGAAATCTTCTCCAGGCCCGGCCAGTCCTCGTGCTTGAGCATCACGCAGGACGGCGAATCCATCACGATCTTGCGGATCACGGCCGGCGTGAACACGACGGTCAGCGTCAGCGGATAGTCCTGCAGCACCCAGGGAATATCGTCGCCGATCGCTTCCTGCGCCTGCTTGAAATAGCCGATGATCTGGTCGTCGGTACGCAGATGCGGCGGCGGTGCGATCATGACGCCGGCGGCGCCCGCATCCATCGACTTCTTCGCCAGCGAGCGCATCGTGGCAAAGCCCGGCGCCGAGACACCGACGATGACCTGGAGCTTCTTGGCGCGCTTGACGAAGCGCAGCGCGACCTGCTCGGCCTCCGCGGCGTCGAGCTTCGGCGCCTCGCCCAGGATGCCGAGCACGGTGACGCCGTCGCAGCCGACCTCGGTGTAGAAATCGGTCAGCCGGTCGATCGATGCCTCGTCGATGCGGCCGTCGTCGTGGAACGGGGTCGGCGCGATCGCAAAGGTTCCTGCGGCCTGGGCGGTGAGTTTGGTCATGGGTGCCTCGTCTGTTTCGCCCTCTATACAGCGTCATTTCCCGATGCGCCATTGCGCATCGGGAAGCCGTCCCGCGGTCGCGGGTGCCAATCCTTACTTGAACCGCCGCGCCGACTTCTTGATCTCCTCCTCGGAGAAGAAGATCTCCTTGGCGTGGGTGACGATGTCCTCCGCCTTCCATCCCGTGAACGGCGGCGTCCAGCCCTCCATTTCCATCATCCGCATTTCGCGGACGCCGCGCGGGCCGGAGACGCCAAGCACCTTGCCGGTCTGGTCGCCCGACAGATCGCTGACCATGTAGAGCACGGCCGGCGCGATGCCATCGGGCCCGAGCGCCGCACCCGGGTTCTCCTTGTAGCGCGGCAGGTCCGCGGTCATGCGGGTCAGCGCGCCCGGCGCCAGGGTCCAGATCCGGATGTTGTACTTGCGGCCCTCGATCGCCAGCACGTTGGAGAGGCCCCAGATGCCGCCCTTGGCGGCGCCGTAATTGGTCTGGCCGAAATTGCCGATCAGGCCCGAGGTCGAGGACGTGTTGACGATGACGCCGCCGCCATTGTCACGCATCCATTTGAACACCGGCTGGGTGCAGCAGAAGGTGCCCTTCAGATGCACCTTCATCACCTTGTCCCAGTTCGCTTCCTTGGCCTTGTGGAAGGTCTCGTCGAGCAGGATGCCGGCATTGTTGACCAGGATGTCGGCGCGGCCGAAATGCTTGATGGCGTCGTCGAACACCGACTGGCCGCCGGCGAGCGTCGAGATGTCGGCGCCGTTGGCGACGGCGCGGCCGCCCTCGGCCTTGATCGCGTCGACCACCTTGTCGGCCATCGACTTGTCGGAGCCCGAGCCGTCGCGCGGGCCGCCGAGATCGTTGACCACCACGGCCGCGCCCTCGCGCGCAAACAGCTTCGCATAGGCTTCACCAAGCCCGCCGCCGGCGCCCGTGATCAGCGCCACCTTGCCGTCGAGTAATCCCATGGTTGTTTTCTCCGTTTTGTTCTTTCTTCTTCACCTCTCCCCGCCTGCGGGGAGAGGTCGGATCGCCCTTGCGATCCGGGTGAGGGGTACAGGTCTGTCCGCAAGACCACCGTTGCGGAGAAAGCCCCTCACCCCACCCTCTCCCCGCAAGAGCGGGGCGAGGGAGTCGACGGCCGTCGAGCGTTGCTACGCCAGCACCGTCTTGCCGCTCTTGATCACGGTAACGCCGCGCGACTTCACCTTGGCCTCGAACGACACCACATTGCCGTCCTTCCACAGCTCCATGGTCACGGTCTCACCGGGGAACACCGGCGAGGAGAACCGCGCCACGTGCTGCTTGAAGGCGGACGGATCGTAGTCGGCATAGGTCTGCAGCACGCCGCGGCAGGTGATGCCGTAGGTGCACATGCCGTGCAGGATCGGCCGCGGGAAGCCGGCCTTCCTGGCGAACTCCGGATCGGAATGCAGCGGGTTGCGGTCGCCGCACAACCGATAGACCAGCGCCTGGTCGGGCCGCGTCGTGATGTCGACCACCTTGTCCGGCGCGCGCTCCGGCACCTTGTGCGGCTCGGGCTGGCCGTCGGACGGGCCGCCGAAGCCGCCATCGCCGCGGGCGAAGCGCGAGGCGACCAGCGTGGCGAGCTTGTCGCCCTTCTCGTCCTTCAGCACGGTCTGGTGGCGGATCACCGCGCCCTTGTCCTTGCCCTTGTCGAACACGTCGAGCACGGTCGAGTCGGCCGTGATGTGCGCGGCGGTCGCGAACGGCTTGTGGAAGGTGATGTCGCGCTCGCCGTCGACCACCATGACGCGGTTAAGATTCATCTCGCCGGGACCGGCGCCCCAGGCCGCGACCGAGGCAAACGTCGGCACCACCTTGAGCGGGCGCGGCGTCAGCACGCCCTCATTGACGAAAGCGAGCTCCTTCTCGTCCATCGGATCGGCACCCAGGCCGATGCCATAGGCATAGAGCATCACGTCGCGGTCGGCGTAGCTGTATTTCTGGCCGAGATTCTTCAGGGCCATCAGCTGTTCGTACACGATCGGCATTGTTGTTTTCTCCCCGAATGTATTCTTAACGGCACGGTGCCCATTACTGCGCCCTCTCCCCTTGTGGGAGAGGGCAGCACCGGCAGTCGTCTCAAACTCGTTTCGGTGAGGGGTTCGCGCCACAGAGAGATTCTCTACGCGGAGAGAGACCCCTCACCCGCCTTCGCTTTCAGCGAAGGCACCCTCTCCCACAAGGGGAGAGGGTAAAATCAGGCCGGCGTGAAGAACGGCAGCGGGGCGCCGTCGGTCGGCTTCCACACCACCTTCACCTTCTGGCCGATCTTCACCTTCTCCAGATCGCAATCGACGATGTTGGTCTGCAGCGACGGACCTTCCTTCAGCGTCACATAGGCGATCGCATAGGGACCGGTCGGCGACTTCCGCATCAGGCTGTAGGTGTAGACCGTGGCCTCGCCGCTCGACTCTTCCCACACCGTCTTGTCCGAGAAGCAGAACGGGCAGATCGCGCGCGGGAAGTAGTGCGCTTCGCCGCAGGTGTTACAGCGCTTGATCATGAACTTGCCCGCCTTCGCCGCCTCCCAGAACGGCGCGGTCTCCGGGTTGGTCACCGGGGCATTGTACTTCTTCGCTTCAGACATCACGCACGCTCCAGAATGCAGGTTGAGGCGGCGTGGCGAACGCCGAGCAGACCGCCGGTGCCGTGGGCGATCGCGAGGTCGCAGTTCTTCACCTGCACCTTCGGATGCGCCTCGCCGCGCAACTGGCGCACAGCCTCGAGGATTTTCGTCATACCGCCGCGATTGACGGGATGGTTACTGCACAGACCGCCGCCGTCGGTGTTGAACGGCAGCTTGCCGACGCCCGAGATCAGATTGCCGTCGGCGACGAACTTGCCGCCCTCGCCCTTCTTGCAGAAGCCGAGGTCCTCGAGCTGCATCAGCACCGTGATGGTGAAGCTGTCATAGATCGAGGCGTATTTGATGTCCTTCGGCGTCACGCCCGCTTCCTCGAAGGCACGCGGACCGGACCACACGCCGGCGGAGTAGGTCAGATCGAGATCCTTGCCGCCGCGCGGGCCCTTCATCGCCTCGCCATGGCCGATCAGGCGCACCAGCGGCTTCTTCAGGCTCTTGGCGATCTCGGGCGTCGTGACGATCATCGCGCCGCCGCCGTCGGTGACGACGCAGCAATCCATCCGATGCAGCGGATCGGAGATCATCGGCGAGTTCAGCACGTCCTCGACGGTGACGACCTCTTTCAGCATCGCATGCGGATTGTATTGCGCATGATGCGAGGCCGCGACCTTGATCCAGGCGAGTTGCTCGGAGGTGGTGCCGTAGTCGTGCATATGACGCATGGCACACATGCCATAGGCATTGTGCGTGGTAGCCCCGTAGGCGGATTCGAAATCGGCCTCGGCGCCCGAGGCGCGCGGCGGCATCGGGCCGGTGCGCGGTTTGCCCGCCAGCGTGACCAGCCCGACCGAGCATTTGCCCGCGGCGATCGCCTCGGCGGCGTGGCCGAGATGGATCAGATAGGAACAGCCACCGGTCTCGGTGGAGTCGACATGACGCAGCTTCTTGGTGTTGAGGCCGAGATAATCGACCATCGGCCACAGCCCGCCCGGCGCGTCGCCGGCGCAGAAATAGCCGTCGATGTCGTCCTTCGTGAGCCCGGCGTCCTCGATCGCGCCCTTGGCGACCTCGGCGTGCAGCTGTGCTGTTGATTTATCGGGTGCGTGCCGGGTGGGATGTTCGTAGATCCCGGCAATGTAGGCCTTGCCCTTGATGGTCAAATCGCTCTCCGCTGGCGTTTCTTCGCTCGAGCGTTTTTCTGAACCGACGACGCGACCTTGGCAAGCGCGGAAATATTCCGTCAGGCGAGACTGTAGCATGTGCACAGTGCGCGCGCCCAAAACACAGATGTCGTCCCGGTGAAAGCCGGGACCCATAACCACAGGATTGTGTGGTGAGAGTGAGCTGTGGCCCCAGCGTCGCGCTACAACAAAGTGCGGTGGTTATGGGTCCCGGCTCCCGTGCGCAATTGCGCACTAGGCCGGGACGACACCGAATTTGTGGCTAACCTACTCCGCCGCCATCTGCCGCGGCGCGGACGGCGGGTTGGCGAGGTCGGCGGCGAGTTGCGCGTAGCGAACCTTCGCCTCCTTGATCGCCTTGTCCTTCACCGGACCGTAGCCGCGGATGCGATCGGGCAGCGCCAGCAATTCGACCGCGATGTCGTGATTGAGCGGCGACAGCAGGCCGAGCACGGTCGCGACATCCTTCTCGTAGCCCGCGATCAGATCGCGCTCCAGCTTGCGGTCGGCGTTGTAGCCGAAGATGTCGAGCGGCGTGCCGCGCAGAAAGCGGAATCTCGCCAGCACCCTGAAGGCCGACATCATCCACGAACCGAAGGCGCGCTTTTTCGGCCTGCCCTGCGCGTCGAGCCCGCCGCCGAGGATCGGCGGCGCCAGATTGAAGTTGAACTTGAACTCGCCCTCAAACTGATCGCGCAGCTGCTTCTCGAAACGGCCGTCGGTGAACAGCCGCGCCACCTCATACTCGTCCTTGTAGGCGAGCAGCTTTGCGTAGTTGATCGCGACCGCGCGCGGCAGCGCCTCGCCATAGCCGCCCTTGGTGGCGGCGTCGCGCACCTGGTCGACCAGCTTGCGATAGCGCTTTGCCAGACGTGCATTCTGGTAGTCGGTCAGGAACGCCATGCGATGGGTGATGATCTCGTCCAGCGACATCGCATCCAGCGATTTCGGTGGCGCGATTTCGTCGTCGCCCTTCATCATGCCGCTCAGCCGTGCCGGATCGGCGGCGGCCAGGCGCCCGAGCTGGAACGCCTGGGTGTTCATCTTGATCGATACGCCGTTGACTTCGATCGCCTGCAGAATCGCCTCCGCCGACAGCGGCAGCAACCCGCGCTGATAGGCAAAGCCCATCATCATGATGTTGGTGGCGATGGAGTCACCGAGCAGCGCTTCGGCCGGCTTGGTGAAGTCGAAGAACGCGGAGTCCTTGCGCAGCTCGGTCTCCAGCACGCTGTTGACCTTGCGGCTCTGGAAGTTGAAGTCGCGGTTCAGGATAAAGTCCGCGGTCGGGATCACGTGGCTGTTGATGATGCCGACGGTGCGGCTCGCATCGCACAGCGTGATGGTGTCCTTCGACGCCGCCACGACCTCGTCGGCCGCAAGCACCAGATCGGCCGTTCCGGTCACGATGCGCGAGCAGGTCACGTCGGCGGTGTGCTCGGAGAGCCGGACGTGGCTCAGCACCGCGCCGCCCTTTTGCGCGAGACCTGACATGTCGAGGATCATCGAGGCCTTGCCCTCGATATGGGCGGCCATGCCGAGCAGCGCGCCGATCGTCAGCACGCCGGTGCCGCCGACGCCGCCGACCGCGATGTTGTAGGGCCGGTCGAGCGCGGGCTTGGAGGCCGGCTCCGGCAGATTATCGATGCTGCCGAGCTCGGGCGGCGCGCGCCGCCTGAGCTTGCCGCCGTCGACCGTGACGAAGGACGGGCAAAAGCCCTTCACGCAGGAATAATCCTTGTTGCAGGTCGACTGGTTGATGGTGCGCTTGCGCCCGAGCTCCGTCTCCAGCGGCTCGACCGAGATGCAGTTCGACTGCACCGAGCAGTCGCCGCAGCCTTCGCAGACCGCGGGATTGATCAGCACGCGGCGCTGCGGATCCTCCATCAGGCCGCGCTTGCGGCGACGGCGCTTTTCGGCGGCGCAGGTCTGCACGAACACGATCGCCGACGTGCCCTTGGTGTCGCGGCACATCTTCTGGACGTTCTCGAGCTCGTCGCGGTGATACAGCTTGACGCCGGGCGCGATGGTGTCGGCCGGATAGGCGTCCGGATTCTCCGAGACCAGATAGATCTCGCGGATGCCTTCGGCATGGAGCTGGAAGGTGATCTGCTGCGGCGAGAGATCGCCGTCGTGGCGCTGGCCGCCGGTCATGGCGACCGCGTCGTTGTAGAGGATCTTGTAGGTGATGTTGGCCTTGGAAGCGATCGACTGGCGGATCGCGAGAATGCCGGAGTGGAAATAGGTGCCGTCGCCGAGATTGGCGAAGATGTGGTTCTCGTTGGTGAACGGCGCGATGCCGACCCACGGCACGCCCTCGCCGCCCATATGGGTGAAGGTCTCGGTTGACCGGTTCATCCACAGTGCCATGAAGTGGCAGCCGATGCCTGCCAGCGCGCGGCTGCCTTCCGGCACCTTGGTCGAGGTGTTGTGCGGGCAGCCCGAGCAGAAATACGGCGTGCGGCTGACAGGCGCGGTCGCCTGCATCTGCGTCGACTGACGGCCGTTGAACCAGTCGGCCTTGGCGCGCAGCATCTCGGCGATTTCAGGATTGAGATTAAGTCGAAGCAGCCGTTCGGTGAGCGAGCTCGCAAGCGAGGCCACGCTGAGCTCGGCGGCGAAGGTCAGGAAGCGCTTGTCGTGATCGTCCATCTTGCCGACGATGCGCGGACGCACGTCGTCGCGCCAGTTGAACAGCTCCTGCTTGACCTGGTTCTCGACGATCTCGCGGCGCTCCTCGACAATGAAGATCTCCTCGAGGCCGACGGCGAAGTTGCGCACGCCTTCCGGCTCCAGCGGCCAGGGCATGCCGATCTTGTAGAGGCGGATGCCGATCTTGGCGGCGATCTCGGGCGTGATGCCGAGCTCGCGCAACGCCTGGCGGATGTCCTCGTAGCTCTTGCCCGAGGCCATGATGCCGTAGCGCGCGTTCGGCGAATCCATCGTGATGCGGTTGACCTTGTTGGCGCGGGCGAAGGCGATCGCGGCAAAGCCCTTGTAGTCCTGCAACCGGCGGTCCTGCTCGAAGCGGTCGTCGGGCCAGCGGATGTTGAGGCCGCCCGGCGGCAATTCGAAATCGGTCGGGATCACGAACGGCGTCATCTCGTCGGTGAGGTCGATCTCGGCGGTCGTCTCGACCGTCTCGGTGATCACCTTCATGCCGACCCAGCAGCCGGAGTAGCGCGACATCGCGATACCCAGGAGGCCCATCTCGATCATTTCGTGGATGCTGGAGGGGTAGAGGTAGGGCATCAGCGCGGAGATGAAGGCGTGGTCGGACTGATGCGGGACGGTGGAGGATTTCGCGCCATGGTCGTCGCCGGCAAGGCAGAGTACGCCGCCATGCTTGGCGGAGCCGGCCGCATTGCCGTGGCGGAACACGTCGCCGCAGCGGTCGACGCCGGGGCCCTTGCCGTACCAGATGCCGACCGCGCCATCATATTTGGCGCCCGGCGACAGGGCGAGCTGCTGCGAGCCCCAGATCGCGGTGGCCGCGAGGTCCTCGTTCACGCCGGGCTGGAATTTAATGTTGTACTGCTCGAGATGCTTGCGGGCGGCGAACAGCTGCTGGTCGTAGCCGCCGAGGGGGGAACCGCGATAGCCGGAGATGAAGCCTGCCGTGTTGAGGCCCGCGGCGCGGTCGCGCCTGATCTGCGCCATCGGCAGGCGGACCAGCGCCTGGATGCCGGTCATGAAAACGTGGCCGGTGTCCTGGGTGTATTTCTGGTCGAGGCTGATAGGCCCTTGGTTGATTCCCATTTAGCCCTCTTTTCGCTGGTCGCGACGACTGCTTTTTAGCTAGTCATCCGAGCTTGTTGGAACCAGTCTATGTCGGATTTTCCGGCCCGCGCAGCACAATTCTGGGCGACCAGGCCCGTGGCTCAAAAATCGCAATTTCGTGCCGGGAATATTGCAGGGCCGTTTCGGTTTCTGTCGCAGGACAGGCCCGTGGCGAAATGGCGTGACGCGTCTTGTGGACCGGAAGGTGATCGGATGCGGCGACGATTTCGAACGACGGGTGCGATTCTGGTTGCAGCGCTGTTGTGCGGCGCGCTCGCGACCCGCGAATGCGCCGCCGCGCCGACCGACGACGTCATCGCCCGCGGCAAGGCGCTCACGATCGCCGGCGACTGCGCCAGCTGCCACACGGCCGATCCGGCAAAGCCTTTTGCCGGGGGGAAGCGGATCGACACGCCGTTCGGTGCGGTGTTCTCGCCGAACCTCACCCCCGACCGCGATACCGGCATCGGCGGCTGGAGCGACGACGATTTCCTCCGCGCGCTGCGGATCGGCGTCGCGCCGAGCGGCGCGCATTATTATCCCGCCTTCCCCTACCCCTACTTCACGAAGCTGATCCGCGACGACATCCTGGCGATCCGTGCCTATCTCGCGACGCTGGCGCCGGTCAACAACAAGGCGCCGCCGCCGGAGCTGCGCTGGCCGTTGAGCTACCGCGTGCTGATGCGGGCGTGGAACGCGCTGTTCTTCACACCGGGCATCATCCAGCCGGACCAGGGCAAGGGTGCGGAATGGAATCGCGGACGCTATCTCGTCGAGGCCCTCGCCCATTGCGGCGCCTGCCACACGCCCAAGAACGCCTTCGGCGCCGACAGGCGCGACCAGGCGCTCGGTGGCAGCATGGTGCAAGGCATGTTCGCGCCAAGGCTCGATGGCGCCGCGCGCGGCGGGTTGGAATCATGGAGCGTGGCTGACATCGCCGAATATCTGCAGAACGGCCGCAACGGGCACAGCCATGCCGGCCCCCTGATGTCCGAGGTGGTGCTCAATTCGACCTCGAAGATGCGCGACGCCGATGTGTACGCGATTGCGGTCTATCTGAAGAGCCTGCCTGCCGGCGCGCCGGAGCCGGAGGTCACCCCGCCCTCGCCGGCGCAGATGAGCAATGGCGAACGCATCTACCGCGGGGCCTGCATCGCCTGCCATGAACTCGACGGCTCCGGCGCGCCGCGGATCTATCCGCCTCTGCCCGGCAACGCCAATCTGCAATCGGCCAATCCGGCGAGCACGCTGCGCATCATCCTCGACGGCGCGCAGACCGTGACCACGCCGCGCGCCCCGAACGGCGGCTCGATGCCGGCCTATCCCAAGCTCACCGACCAGGAGGTCGCGGACGTTGCGACCTACATCCGCAATGCCTGGGGTAACGCGGCGCCGGCCGTCACCGCGGACGAGGTCGCCAAGGCGCGGACGGCGAAATAGCCGTTCAGCGCTCCTCGTCGCTGAACACGAATTTCGGCATCTCCCATCGGTAGCGGATTGCGAGCATGCGGAACGTCAGCCCGAGTGCGAAGGTCAGCGCGGTCCAGAGCTGGGCGTTCACCTGCAGCCCGGAGCCGGTCACATAAAACAGTCCGGTCACCACGGAGACGCTGGCGTAGAGCTCGCTGCGAAACAACAGCGGCACCTCGTTGCAGAGGATGTCGCGCAGCACGCCGCCGGCGCAGCCGGTGATCATGCCGGCGACGATCACGATCGGCAGCGGGACGTCGACTTGTGAGGCCACGTCGCAACCGGCCATGGTGAACACCACAAGTCCGATCGCATCGAGCACCAGGAATGCGAGGTTGAGCCGGTGCACGAGCCGCGCCAGCAGGATGGTGGCGAAGGCGCCCGCCGCCGCGACCGCAAGGTAGATCGGGTGCGCGACCCAGAGCAGCGGATAATGTCCGAGCAGCACGTCGCGGATGGTGCCGCCGCCGAGCGCGGTGATCGCGCCGAGCATGCAGACGCCGGCCCAATCCATGCTGCGCCTGCCTGCCGCCAGCGCCGCCGTCATCGACTGCGCCGCAACCGCAATGAACGAGAGCAAGTGCAGCACCGAATCGGTGGGCGGCATGGTCCACATTGAAAAGGCCTCATGAAACAGGTTGGAACCCGAGGAATCGGCGGTTCCTGCATGAACAGGTTGCAACATTGGCGCGGAACATCCTCGCGCGCCAGCCATTGTCCTCTGCGTTTAGCTTTCAGGTGCTAACGGAGGAACTTTGCAATGGCCCATCAACCTGACGATCCGTATCGCGCCAACCTGACCGAGGACGAAATGCGCCGTCAGGCGCGCTTCAACAGCCTGGACAACGAGCTGCAGCCGGACCCGGAACTCCAGGAGGGACCGGCCAGCACCACCAAGATCGCGATGTTCGCCGTCGCGGTGGCCGTGGTGCTCGGTGCGTTGTTCTACGGCTTGAACAATACCTCGGTGCATGAGGCGGGTACCACGCCGTCAGCGCAGACCGCGCAGCAGCAGCCGGCCAATCCGGCCGCGCCGCCTCCGGGCATGCGCGACGTGACGCCGAAGCCGAACAGCCAGCCCGGCACGACCACGGGCGCGGCACCTGCGCAGCCGGCCTCTCCATCGGCCAACAAGCCGACTGGACAGGAAATCGACCGCTCGGCGGCGCCGGCCGACTCGACCGGCGACAAGAACAAGTAATCCGCTCGCTATCGTGAGCGATGAAGCAGCGGGCCCCGGCGGCCCGCTGCTTTTTTGCGTGTGAGTCTACTTGAACATCTTGTTGAGCTCGCCGCCGGGATAGCCGTTGGCGAATTCCGTGAAGGTGCCCTTCTCGGCCATCTCCTTGGCCGCCTTCATCACGCCGGTCCAGGCCATCCGCGCAAGCGCTCCGCCGACGCTGATCCGGCGCACGCCGAGATCGGCGACCGATTGCAGCGTCAGCTCCGACGCGCCGCCGATCAACAGATTGACCGGCTTTGGCGCCACCGCCTTCACAACCGCGGAAATCTCCTCCTTGGTCGCGATGCCCGGCGAATAAAGGACGTCCGCTCCTGCTTCCGAATAGGCCTGCAGCCGTTCGATCACCAGATTGATGTCCTTCTTGCCCCACAGGAATGCCTCACAGCGGCCGGTGAGCAACGCACCGCTGTTGTCGGCATCGATGGCCTTGCGCGCCGCCTTGATGCGCTCCACCGCAAGCTTGTGCTCGAACAGCGGGTTGGCGGCGTCTCCGGTGGAATCCTCAATGGAAAGCCCGGCGACGCCGGTCTTGACGCCGCGCGCGACATTGGCGGCGACCTTGTCGGGCTCGACCGCGAAGCCGCCCTCGAAATCCGCATTGACGGGAATATCGACCGCCGCGCACAGTGCGGTCAGGTGGTCGCAGACGTCATCGACGGTGACGCGGTTGTCGGCCTTGGCGATGGTCCATGCAAAGCCCGCGCTGGTCGACGCCAGCGCCTTGAAGCCGAGATGCTGCAAGGCGCGGGCGCTGCCGACATCGAACGGATTCGGAATGATGAAGCACCCGCTCTCATGCAGCTTCCTGAAGGCGGCGCGTTTGTCAGCAGTTGGCAGTGGCATTGGTCGCTCCCTGGAGTCATTGGCCGCGCACAGATAGGCACCCACGCATCCGCCCGCTAGTGCGGCTCATGCGCCGCGCGGCTGTCCTTCGGCGCCTGATCGCGTTCGTTCAGGCCGTAATCACGGATCACGCTTGCCACCCGCAGCCGGTAGTTCTCGAAGATCCGCGCGCGGCCCTTGGCCTGGGTACGGCGATGTTCGATCGTGTTGCGCCAGGCTTCCACCGCAGCCTCGTCGCGAAAGAATGACAGCGACACGAACTTGCCCTTCTCGGTGATGCTCTCGAACCGCTCGACCGAGATGAAGCCGTCGATCTCCTGCAGGATCGGCTTCAGCTCGGCGGCGAGGTCGAAATAGAGATCCCGTTGCTCAGGCTTGGGCCAGACTTCGAAGATCACTGCGATCATGGGCGCCTCCCGCACATTGCTGTTGTGGCCCTACTATACCTCGACCTTGCGGAGAAATGTCCGTTCCTCGGCGAGGATGAAGCGGTTTTCTTCCGCGAAGTTGAAGTTCGCCACTCCCTCCTTGTCCTGGCGCAGCCGCGCGCGATAGGCCTCATAGGCGGCAAGGCTGTCGAACGAGATCAGCGCAAAGGCGATGTTGTTGGTTCCCTCATGCGGCATCCAGTAGCCGATGAGGTCGCCGCCGCAGCGCGGGATGATCGAGAGCCAGTTCCGCGAATACTCCTCGAACATCGCGCGCTTGAACGGATCGAGCTGGTAGCGGATGAAGACGGTGACGGTCATTGATGGCCTCCAGTCATGTTTCCGTTATTGCGAGCGTCAGCGAAGCAATCCTCGCAATGACGGCCCGGTGAACAATAGCGGCTTGTCCGACCTCGATGCTTCGGCTATCATCGAACTATGAAAGCAGGACCCGACATCTCCCGGATCGCCGCTCTGGTCGGCGATCCCGCGCGCTGCAACATGCTGACCGCGCTGATGACCGGCCGGGCGCTGACCGCGAGTGAGCTGGCGCAGGAGGCCGGCATCACGCCGCAGACGGCGAGCTCGCATCTCTCCAAGCTCGAGGCCGGCGGGCTGATCGAGCCCGAGAAGCAGGGCCGCCACCGCTACTACCGCCTCTCCGACCCCGACGTCGCCGACGTGCTGGAAGGCCTGCAGGGCATTGCCGCCCGCGCCGGCCATATGCGGGTGCGCACCGGGCCGAAGGATCCGGCGCTGCGCCGCGCCCGCATCTGCTACGACCATCTCGCGGGCGATCTCGGCGTTCAGATGCTCGACAGCATGAAGCGGCAGAAGCTGGTCCGCCAGAGCAAGCAGGCGATCGAGCTCACCGGCGAAGGCAAGCGCTTCATGGCCGAGGAGCTGCAGATCGACGCCGATGCGCTGACGCATCCGCGCCGGCCGGTGTGCAAGGCCTGCCTCGACTGGAGCGAGCGGCGGCATCATCTCGCCGGCACGCTGGGCGCTGCCATGATGGACCGCTTCACGGAACTGAAATGGGCCGCGCGCGACGCTGCACCGGGCAGCCGCGTGGTCAATTTTTCGCGCAACGGCGAGAAGCGATTTGCCGCGCTGTTCGGCCCAGACCAGTAGCGGTGCGCCTTCGGGCAAGCGTCGATGAACCGCCGGTCTCGTTTGCCTCGCCTTCCGATGTATTCTCCTACGCTCGCCAACAGCGCGCGGCTGCCCGGCGTCCGCGAAATATTTCGAAGTGATGCTGAGCCGGCTTGCGGCGTGCTGACGCAGCCGTGAGCTGCAACATTCATGTCGCATTCAGGCCGCAACATTATGGTCGGCGACATCGGGCACGCCGTCTGCAATGATCCGGCCGGGCGAATCGGTAGACGAAAGTTTGTTGCGGTGCCGCAGCGCGGCCCAAAATAAAAAAGGAGAAGACATGAAGTATCTTTTTGCTGCAGCAGTTCTGGTGACGACCGCATTCGCCGGCATCAGCGCCGCTGATGCGGCCGGTGGCTGCGGCCCCGGCTGGCACCGTGGCCCCTATGGCGGCTGCGTCAGGAATCGCGGCGTCGTCGTCGCGCCGGGCGCCGTTGTCGTGCGCCCGCCGGTCGTGGTCGAGCGCCCCGTCGTGGTGGCGCCGCGTGTCCGCGCCTGCCCGTACGGCTTCGTCTGGCGCTACGGCCGTTGCCGCCCGATCTGATCGCGGCAGATTCCGAACTAACAAAACCCCGCCTGGCGCGGGGTTTTTCTTTTCGTCATGGAGTCGATATCACCAGCGGCGCCAGTGATGACGGCGCCAATGGTGGCGACGCCAGCCCCAATGCCTGCGGTGCCAGTGCCGGTGACGCCAACCCCAATGGCGATGATGCCAGCGTACTTGCTCGGGCTTCATGCGGCCGACCTCCTCGGCCGTGGTGACGGCGGGATGCGCTTCGCCAGCCGCTGGTGCGCGTGCATCCTGGTTGAGGGGAAGCGGCGCGAGCGGCGCCGCCTGCGCCGTCGCTGCGAAGGTGACGGCTCCGGCGGCGACACCGAAGGCCATCTTCAGAAAATCCCGGCGTTCCATGAGCGTTTCCCTTTGTTGCCGAGTTGGACCAACTGCAGCAGTAAGTTTTTGCCTCGCGAGCTGAACGCTCGCTGAACCGCGCGTTCACGTTTCATGGAACTCGAGCGTTGTCGACGTCGTGACGTCACGCAACCATCATGCCGCCGTCGCCTCCTCCGCCAGCACCAGGAGATCGCGCGTGCGTGTCACCTCCGGCCAGTCACGGTTGAAGTCGGCGACCAACCGCTTCATGTGATCGCTGCTCACCGCGCGCTCGAGCGCCTTCTCGTCGGCGAACTGATAAGTCGCCTGGTGCAGCGAGGGATCGCTCAGGCTCCAGCATCGCCAGGCGCGCTCGGCGCCGAACGATTTCATCGCGTCCGGCAGATGCTCGCGCGAATACCAGGCGTCGAAGGCGGCACGCCGGGCGATGTCCGTGACGGTGGCGCGGACGACGAAATAGGCTGCGGGCATTGGTTTTCCTCCATGGTTTCATTCGCACAGGCGGTCGGCATATGCTCCGTGATATGTCGGCCTGCTGACAATGCCTGATCAGGGGGATCACCCATGCTTGCCCGTCACCGCACCGCCCTGCTCTCGTTCCTGCTCGCCCTCGGCGCCGCGCTGCCCGTCGCCGCCGGGGAGATCGCGCTGCCGCGCGAGGCGCAGCTCGGGCCGCGCCCGTTCTATCTGGTCGACAAGATGAAGGACGGGCCCCTGAAGCAGCAGCTCAGCCAATGCACCGGGCCGTTCCACAAGACCGATTTTTCGATTGGCCATCGCGGCGCCGCGCTGCAATTTCCCGAGCATAGCCGCGAATCCTATCTCGCCGCCGCACGGATGGGCGCCGGCGTGATCGAATGCGACGTCACCTTCACCAGGGACCGCCAGCTGGTGTGCCGGCACTCGCAATGCGACCTGCACACCACGACCAACATCCTGACGGTGCCGGATCTCGCTTCAAAATGCACGCAACCCTTCAGCCCGGCCGATCCCGCCGCCGGCAGGAAGGCCTCGGCGAAGTGCTGCACCAGCGACATCACGCTCGCCGAATTCAAGCGGCTCACCGCGAAAATGGACGGCTTCAATCCGGATGCGAGGACGCCCGAGGAGTACCAGAACGGCACGCCGCGCTGGCGCACCGACCTCTACGCCAATTCCGGCACGCTGATGAGCCATGACGAGAGCATCGCCTTGATCAAAAGTCTCGGCGCAAAATTCACGCCCGAGCTGAAGGCGCCGGAGGTGGCGATGCCGTTCGACGGCGACTACACCCAGGAGACATATGCGACCCAGATGCTCGCCGCCTACAAGGCCGCCGGCATTCCGCCGAGCGACGTGTTCCCACAGAGCTTCAGCCTTAAGGACATCCTCTATTGGGTGAAGACCGAACCCGACTTTGCCAGCCAGGCGCTCTATCTCGAGGACCGCTACGAGAAAGCGGGCCTCGATCCGAACCGGCCGGAGACCTGGAAGCCGTCGATGCAGGAATTGAAGGCCTCCGGCGTCGCGATCCTGGGACCGCCGATCTTCGCGATGCTGGCGCTGAACGACAAGGGCGAGATCGTCCCGTCGGCTTACGCCAGGGCAGCGAAGGCCGCCGGCCTCGATCTGATCGGCTGGTCGCTGGAGCGCGACGGGCCGCTCAACCGAGGCGGTGCGTTCTACCACAAGTCGGTGAAGGCGGCGATCGACCGCGACGGCGACACGTTGACCGTGCTCGACGTGCTGGCAAGACAGGTCGGCGTCCGCGCGATGTTTTCCGACTGGCCGGCGACGACCACATTCTATGCGAACTGCATGGGGATGAAGTGAGGTCTTGCCGGGCGCGTTACGGCTGCCCCGCCCTACGCACTGTGCGCGCCCGCCATGACCATTCCGGCCGTTCCGCGCGCGGCAGAACGGGACTAGCATCATCGCCTTCCCGCCCGACGGGACAACACCACAGGGAGGCCGCCATGAAGCCAGGACAACCGGTCAAGGACGCCAGCCATCTCTACGAAGTCGAGCGCCGCGCCCAGCACGCCGCCCGCCCCGGCTTCCGCATCATGGAGCTGCAACTCTCGCCGACCCAGAAGGTGCCGTGGCACACCCACAGCAACATCTCGGACACCTTCTACGTGCTGGAGGGCCAGATGCGGCTGTTCCTGCAGGAGCCCAAGGAGGAAGTGAACCTGAAGGTCGGCGAAGTCTACGCCGTCCGCCCGACCCGCCCTCACCTCGTCACCAACGCCGGCACGACGTCGCTGACGTTCCTGATCCTGCAAGGCGTCGGCGAATACGACTACGTACCGCTGGCGTCGAAGTAACTCCCTCCGCTGTCGTCCCGGCGAAAGCCGGGACCCATTACCACCGCATTTCGGTGATGAACGGGATCGCGGCCCCAGCGTCGCGCAACAATTGAGACTTGGGATAATGAGTCCTGGCTTTCGTCAGGACGAGACTGAGTTTGCGGCGCCGCTTTGCGCGCCCGCCGCGCCTCACATCAGCTTCAGCGGCGCGTCGTGAACCAGCCGCAGGTCGATATTGCCGATCAGCCGCGCGCGGCGCGCCTCGGCGGTGCTGATCGCTGCCTCGGTCTGCCGCAACGTGCTGACATTCGAGCCGAGCGACACGATACCGCCGAGCACCAGTGCGATCGATCCGAGTGCCGCAGTCTGACCGGCGCCCAACAGCCCGAGCAGCGCGACGGCCAGCAACGCGAACCCGCCTGCGATCGCGACCTTCGAGCCGAGAATGATCCGCCGGGAGCGCTCGGCGCTCTCGGCAAGCTCCTCGATCTGCGCCTCGATCTCGGAGATCTCGTCGGTCGGCTGGTCTTCGGTCATCGGGTTCGGACCTGTAGGGCGGGTCAGGCGGAAGCCGTAACCCGCCGTGTTCATTTTCGCAAGAAATCGCTACGCTTCAGGCGCGCGCTAGCTCTTGGTCATCCGATTCGGGCTCAAATCAAATGTTAGCCTGTTCAACGCTCGACGACGGATGGGTCGTTGCGGCTCCCGCCGAGGTCGGCTTCGATGCCGAAAGCCTCTCCGGACTCGACGCGTTTCTCAAACAATGGCCCAAGCGCAACGTTCACGCCGTTGTCATCGTGCGGCGCGGCAAGCTTGTGTTCGAGCGCTATTTCGCCGGCCGGGAGCGGCGGTGGATGGAGTGGTCGGCACCGGTTCAATTTTCGGCGGAAACGAAGCACGACATCCGCTCCATCTCGAAGAGCGTAACCTCACTTCTGATCGGCTTGGCGATCAGCGAGGGACAATTTCCGCCGCTAGATTCCCGTGTTATCGACTACTTCCCCGAATACGCCGATCTTCGTACGACGAGGAACGCTCGCATCACGTTCCGGCACCTGCTCACCATGTCGCACGGTCTACGGTGGGATGAAGCGCGCGGCTGGAACAGTCAGGCGAACAACGAACGGCATCTGCTCGAAGCGAAAGATCCCTACCGCTATGTTCTGCAACAGCGGATGGCGCTCCCGCCCGGCGTATCGTTCAACTATAGCGGCGGCGCCACCAGCCTCCTGGCTGCGGCCCTTGCCAAGAGCGTCGGCCAACGGATCGATGCTTTTGTCAGAGACAAGCTGTTCGAACCGCTCGGCATCACTGATGTCGAGTGGCTCAGCTTTACCGGCAGTGCCGAACTCGTGGCCTTTGCCGGATTGCGGCTACGGCCGCGCGACGTCGCCAAGCTTGGCCAACTCGTCGCGAATGATGGACGCTGGAACGGCAGACAGGTCCTGCCCGCCGCGTGGATCGCCGAGTCGACCAAGCCGCGGGTTAACGCCGGAGGGCACGTGGCCGTCTACTATGGTTATCACTGGTGGCTTGGCCGTTCCTTGCTGAACGGTCACGACCTGATCTGGATCGCCGCGTACGGCAGCGGCGGCCAACGCCTTTTCATCGTGCCCGGGCTCGATCTGGTGGTCGTCGTGAACGCCTTCGACCACGATGCCATCTCAAACGCCATCCTCAACTAGTTTGTCCTGCCTGCCGTGACGGACTGTCCGCCCCTTTCAGCGTAAAGGGTTGGAATGGGGCTGAGCTCAGCTCTCTGTTCGCAGGGCCGGTTACGCGACTGCGTCCGCGTAGCGCAGCGAGCGAAGGCGGAAGCCGCAACCCGCCACGGATCGTGCGGGCGAAGATGGTGGGTTACGCTTGCGCTAACCCACCCTACACTCACCTCACAACGGCAGATTGTCGTGCTTCTTCGCGGGGATCTCGACCTTCTTGTCCTTCAGCATCGCCAGTGCCCGCGCGATCCGCCGCCTGGTCGAATGCGGCATGATGACGTCGTCAATGTAGCCGCGTTCGGCGGCGATGAAAGGGGACAGGAAGCGGTCTTCGTATTCCTTGGTGCGCGCGGCGATCTTGTCTGGGTCGCCGATGTCAGAGCGGAAGATGATCTCCACCGCGCCCTTGGCGCCCATCACGGCGATCTGGGCGGTCGGCCAGGCGTAGTTCATGTCGGCGCCGATTTCCTTCGAGGCCATGACGTCGAAGGCGCCGCCATAGGCCTTGCGGGTGATGATGGTGACGAGCGGCACCGTGCATTGCGAATAGGCGAACAGCAGCTTTGCGCCGTGCTTGATCAGGCCGCCATATTCCTGCGCGGTGCCCGGCAGGAAGCCCGGCACGTCGACGAAGGTGACGATCGGGATGTTGAAAGCATCGCAGAACCGAACGAAGCGCGCGGCCTTGCGTGAGGCGTCGCTGTCAAGCACGCCCGCCAGCACCATCGGTTGGTTGGCGACGAAGCCGACGGTGCGGCCGGCGATGCGGCCGAAGCCGGTGACGATGTTTTTCGCAAAGGTCTCCGAGATCTCGAAGAAGTCGCCCTCGTCGACGACCTTGAGGATCAATTCCTTCATGTCGTAGGGCTTGTTCGGATTGTCGGGGATCAGCGTGTCCAGCGACATGTCGACCCGCCCGATATCGTCGAAGCTCGGCCATTCCGGCACGCCGTCGCTGTTGTTCGAGGGCAGGAAGTCGATCAGGCGGCGCATCTGCAGCAGCGCGTCGACGTCGTTCTCGAACGCGCCGTCGGCGATTGAGGAGCGCGTCGCGTGCACCGAGGCGCCGCCGAGTTCCTCGGCGGTCACCACCTCGTTGGTGACGGTCTTCACCACGTCGGGGCCGGTGACGAACATGTAGCTGGTGTTCTTCACCATGAAGATGAAGTCCGTCATTGCCGGCGAATAGACGTCGCCGCCGGCGCACGGCCCCATGATAACGGAGATCTGCGGGATCACGCCCGAAGCCTGCACGTTGCGGCGGAACACATAGGAATAGCCCGCGAGCGCCGCGACGCCCTCTTGGATGCGCGCGCCGCCGGCGTCATAGAGGCCGATGATCGGCGCCCTCGCCTTCATCGCCATGTCCTGCAGTTTCGTGATTTTCAGCGCGTGGGTTTCGGAAAGCGAGCCGCCGAACACCGTAAAATCCTTGGCAAAGACGAACGTCTTGCGGCCGTTGACCGTGCCCCAACCGGTGACGACACCGTCGCCGGGGATCCTGGTCTTCTCCATGCCGAATTCGATCGAGCGGTGCTCGACGAACATGTCGAATTCCTCGAACGAGCCCTTGTCCAGCAGGAGCTCGATCCGCTCGCGGGCGGTCAGCTTGCCGCGGGCGTGCTGCGCCTCGATGCGCTTTTCGCCGCCGCCCAGCTTGGCGCCGGCGCGCCGCTCTTCGAGGGTATCGAGGATATCTTTCATTTGTTTCCGCCCGTGTTAGCTACAGTCCGCGTCCCGGCGCGAGCCGAGGTCCGCTTCGTTCGGAAATGGCTTAGCACGGCCATTTCGGAACCGGAAAGGCGGTTGTGGACGGGTTCGGGCGCAAAAACGGTAGGATTTTCCGATATCTGGGGAGAAGGCGATGACCGACACGAGCACGGCCACGGTCGAGACCGGCGCACCGACCGGCGGGGTGCGCACCCTGCTCCGGCTGGAGGGCCTCGTGCTGTTCCTCGGCATGACCGTGCTCTATGCCCAATGGGAGGGCTCGTGGCTGGTCTATGTCCTGCTGTTCCTGGTGCCGGATTTGAGTTTCGCGGCCTATCTCGCCGGCCCGCGGGTCGGCGCCATCGTCTACAACGCCGCCCACAGCTATCTGGCGCCGGTCGCGCTGATGACGCTGGGCTTTGCCGCCGCGGCGCCGCTGGTGCTGTCGATCGCGATGATCTGGCTCGCCCATATCGGGATCGACCGCGCGCTCGGCTACGGGCTGAAATATTCCAAGGGCTTCGGCTTCACCCATCTCGGGCGGATCGGGAAAGCGCAAGAGCCCGCCTAGCGCCCGCTTCCTGACGCCACGCACGGCCGGTCAAATTGACAGCGTGCGCGTCGATTGCTGGCGTCTCGAAGGATGCAGGCCCGCCTGTGGCCTCATGGTTCGAGACGCGCGTTCCGCGCTCCTCACCGTGAGGAGAGACAGACGTCAAGCAAAGCGGCGCGCGAACACCACGCAGACGACGACGAGCATGGTCGCCACGATCATCGACCACGGCACCTGCTCGTGCAGCAACAGGCCGGCCAGCGCGAGGCCGAAGAACGGTTGCAGCAGCTGCAATTGGCCGACGCTGGCGATGCCGCCGATCGCAAGGCCGCGATACCAGAACACGAAACCGACCAGCATGCTGAAGATCGAGACATAAGCGAGCCCGAGCCAGGCCGGCGCACCGATGCCCTGCCAGCTCGGCGGCAGCGTCATGATCGTCATCAAGAGCACCACCGGCACTGAGAGCACCAGTGCCCAGGAGATCACCTGCCAGCCGCCGAGACGCCGCGACAGCGCCGCGCCTTCGGCATAGCCGAGGCCGCAGACGATGATGGCGGCGACCATCAGGAGGTCGCCGGTCAGCGACGCCGATCCGCCGCTCGACAGGGCGAACGCGCCGACCGTCGCGCTGCCGATGCAGGAGAACAGCCAGAACAGCGGCTGAGGCCGCTCGCCGCCGCGCAGCACGCCGAACACGGCGGTCGACAGCGGCAGCAGCCCGATGAACACGATCGAATGCGCCGAGGTGATGTGCTGGAGCGCGAGCGCGGTGAGCAGCGGAAAGCCGATCACGACGCCGAGTGCGACGATGGTCAGCGACACCAGATCCTTGCGCTGCGGCCAGGGCTGCCGCAGCGCCGCAAGCAGCGCGGCGCCGAGCAGCGCCGCGATCGCCGCCCGCGCCGAAGTCAAGAACAGCGGCGAGAACCCTGCCACGGCCACGCGGGTCGCCGGCAGCGAGCCGCTGAAGATAATCACGCCGAGCAGGCCGCTGCCCCAGCCGTCGATCGAAGCCTTGTCCATCGTACTTTGCTTCCCAAAACGTAACTGCGCCCCCTCGCCCCGCTCTTGCGGGGCCGAGACGAGCGAAGCTCGCTCTTAGAGGGTTGGGGTGAGGGGCCGCCCCGCATACTCGGTAACGGCCGAACCCGTGGGGACTCCCCCTCACCCGGAACGCATCTGGCGATGCGTTCCGACCTCTCCCCGCAGGCGGGGCGAGGTGAAGCCGAGTCCGACCTCGCACCGACCATAGCCGGCGGAGGCTCGCCAAGGCAGCTACAGATCAGTACAATATCGTAAAACTGTATGGGCAAAGGTAGGCATACACTTGCAACAGCAATCCGATGCGCCAAAGGCGACGCGGACCACCGACGTGATGAACGCGATCCGCGCCAAGGTGGCGAGCCGCGCGCTGGTCGCCGACGACCGCCTGCCCTCGATCCGCGGCCTGGCCACGACCATGGGCGTGTCGCCCTCCACCGTCGTCGAGGCCTATGACCGGCTGGTGGCCGAGGGCCTGATCCGCGCCCGGCCCGGCTCCGGCTTCTATGTCTCGTCCACGGCGCTGCCGCCGCTCGCGCTCGCAAAGGACGAGCCGCAGCGCGACCGCGCGGTGGATCCGTTCTGGGTGTCGCGGCAATCGCTCGATGCCGAGACTGGCGCGCTCAAACCCGGCTGCGGCTGGCTGCCCGCCGAGTGGATGCCGACCGAGGCGCTGCGGCGCGCGCTGCGCGGCCTCGCGCGGGCCGACGACGCGGTGCTCTCCGACTACGGCGCGACGCGCGGCTCGCTCACGCTGCGTCGGATCCTGATGGCGCGGTTTGCCGACGAGGGCCTCGAGGTGCCACCCGAGCAGCTCTTGCTGACCGCGTCCGGCACGCAGGCGATCGACCTCGTCTGCCGCTTCCTGCTGCGGCCGGGCGACACTGTGCTGGTCGACGATCCCTGCTATTTCAATTTCCGGGCGCTGCTGCGCGCGCATCAGGTTCGCATCGTCAGCGTGCCCTACACGGCATCGGGCCCCGATGTCGCAAGCTTCGAGGCGACACTGGCCGCCGAGCGGCCGCGGCTCTATGTCACCAACTCGGCGCTGCATAATCCGACCGGTGCGACGCTGTCGCCGCAGACCGCGCACCGCGTGCTGAATGCCGCCACCGCCCATGATCTCACCATCGTCGAGGACGACATCTTTGCGGACTTCGAGCCGGAGCCTTCGGCGCGGCTCGCCGCGCTCGATGGCCTGAGCCGCGTGATCCGGATCGGCAGCTTCTCCAAGACGCTGTCGGCATCGGTGCGCTGCGGCTTCATCGCCGCGCGGGCGGACTGGATCGAGGATCTCGTCGATCTCCAGGTCGCGACCGGCTTCGGCGGCCCGAGCGCGGTCGCCACCGAGATCATCGCCAGCGTGCTGTCGAGCGGTTTCTATCGCAAGCATGTCGAGGAGCTGCGCCGGCGCCTTGCCCGCGCCCGCCGCGACGTCGGCGACAAACTGCAGCGCATCGGCGTCACACCCTGGCTGATGCCGCGCGGCGGCTTCTATCTGTGGTGCCATCTGCCCGACGGGTGCGACTCCGCCGACGTGGCGCGGCTGGCGCTAACGGACAATGTCGTGCTGGCGCCCGGCAACGTGTTCAGCGCCTCGCAGACGGCCGCCGCCTTCATGCGCTTCAACGTCGCGCAATGCCGCGACCCGAAGCTGATGCCGACCTTGCAGCGAGCGATCGGGCGCCAATAGCGACGGCGCCCTACTCCCTCTCCCGCTCTTACGGGGAGAGGGTTGGGATGAGGGGCTGCTTCCTCTTGCACGGTGATAGCTGTGCCTGAGGAGAGTCCCCTCACCCGGAACGCATCTGCGATGCGTTCCGACCTCTCCCCGCACGCGGGGCGAGGTGAACGGAGTCCGCGCCGCCCCTACTTCTCACCAACCTTGAACGGCTCCTCCTTGCCAGGCGGCACGGTCTCCTCCGCCATCGCCAGGATCATCGCCACCATCACGTAATTGCCGGCGACCGCGGTGAGGTCGACGATCTGCTGATCGTTGAAAATCTTCTTGGCCCGCGCATAGGTCTCGTCGGAGACCTTCTTGGTCGTGGTCAGCTCGGTGACGAAGTCGTACACGACCGCCTCGTCGTCGGCCATCTTCGACGGCCGGTTGCCGGCCTTGAGCTCCGCGATGACGTCGGGTGGCAGGCCGGCCTTGGCGGCGAGCGGCGCGTGCGCGAACCACTCGACCTGCGAGCGCCACTGCCGGCCGATGATCAGGATCGCGAACTCGTTCAGCCGTGTCGGCACCGAGGTCTGCCAGCGCAGATAATAGAACAGATCGTAGAGCCGCTGGCCGAGCACCGGGCTCCGGATCATCGGATTGTAGGGACCGCCGATGCCGACGCTCGACACCTTCATGATCTGCTCGCCGAGCGGTTTTTGCAGGTCGCTGAGCTGCTCCATCGTGAGCTGCGGGAAGCGCGGCTCCTTGCTGGTGGCCGGCACCGAGAACACCGTCGCCGCGAGCCAGCCGCCGGCCGCGGCCAGCGTGAGCGACGAGAGCCAGACTGTTGCTGAATGCATGATTCCTCCGCTTGATTTTATCGGAGGATGCTAGTCGAGCTACGTAGCGCCAGCCAGCGATGAACACGCAGATCAGGTCATCACAGCGCGACGATATCGGTGAGGCATTGCTGCGTGACGCTCATCCGCGCATCGGTCTGCGCCTGCGTCTTGCAGTCCATGTTCATCGCGAACACCGTGATGTCGGTGCCCTTCTCGGCCCAGCCGACCAGCCAGCCGAGCGAGCCGTGCTCCTTGTCGGTGAGGCCGGTCTTGGCGCGAATGACGGCGTCGCCGACTTTCGTCACCGGGAGAATGTCGCACACCAGCTGCTGGCTGCGCTTGTCGACCGGCAGCACGCCGCGGCGCAGCCGGTCGAGGAAATCGATCTGCTGCACTGGATCGATCCGCAAATTGCCGGTCACCCAGAACTGGTCGATGCCGCCGCCGATGTCGCGGTTGCCGTAGTCGATGATCTCGAGATATTTCTTCATCCGCTCCTCGCCGATTCGGCGGGCGATCTCCTGGAACACCGGAAAGGCCGACACCGCGAGCGCGGAGCGCAGCGTGTGATCCTTGTTCCAGGCCTCGATGCTGCGGGTTGTGCCGTCCCACTTGAAGACGTCCTTGTCGGCGTCCTGCACCACCCCCGTCTCGAGCGCGATCAGCGCGTTCGGGATCTTGAAGGTCGAGGCCGGCAGCCTGCCCTCGCCCGAGCGGACCTTGTCGCTGGCGATGATCAGATAGTCCTCGACCTTGTAGCCGACGAAGGTGCCCTCGGTGCCGAGCTCGAAGAACCGCTTTTGCAGCTCCTCGCGAAACTCGCTGCGCTGGTAGGACACATTGGCGAAGCTGCGCGATGGCAGGATCGTAGCGGCAGCAAGCAGACCGAGCGCATGGCGGCGATGGATCACGACAAGTCCTGGGCAGGTTCGCATTGACGACGATGGTGGATGCCATCGTGGTGAAAGGATGGCAAGAAGACTCACTTGTCTGTCGCGTTTTCTTCACGCGAACCGGTGCCCGCTTCGCTCGAAAACGCGCCCGCTAGCGCGCCCGGCCCGACATCCGCAGCACGAACACCAGCACCTCGGCGACGGCCTTGTAGAGCTCGGCCGGAATCTCGTCGCCGAGCTCGACATTGGAGAGCGCGCCGGCCAACACCTCGTTCTCCTCGATCGGGATGTCGTTGGCCTTGGCGACCTCGATGATCTTGGCGCCGATCGCGCCCTTGCCTTTTGCCACCACGCGCGGCGCACCGGCGTGGTCGTAATGCAGCGCGACCGCGAGCTGGTTGTTGGCCTCGCTCATGATGCGCGGTCCAGGAAATGGCCGGCGCGGGCGGGTGCGGGTTGCGGCGGGGTGCCGTCGCGGATCTCGATGTCGCCGGGCGTGAGCTCGGCCCTGGTCAGCGCCCGGCTCAGCTCGGAAGCGCCGGCGCGCAGTTGCGCGGCGGTCGAGGGACGCTCGGCCCACATCCGCACCGAGGTGCGCTCGCCGTTCAGCGACACCAGCGCGTGCACCGGGCCGGCCGGCTCGATATCGAGCGTGAAGCGCGCGCGCCACACCCGCTTGGCGGCTTCGACCTCATTGCCGCCGCCGTCGCGGGAAATCTCGAACTGCGCCATCGCCGTGCCCTGCGGGGTCAGGAACGGGATCTCGAAATTCCAGCGCGGCAGCATGGCGTCGAGCTGCGGCCGCGTAGCGTCGCCGCGGTCCGGCAGCGAGGCGACCTGCAGCAGCGTCTGCCGCGCCAGCGCGGCGTCGGTGTTTTCCAGCAGGCGATGCGCGGCGGTCGCGAGTGGCGCGTTTGGGGCGATCGACGGCTCGGCGACGGCCTGCGCCGACGGCAGCGCACCGTGAAACGGCGGTGGCGGTGTGTTGTCGCGTACCGGCACCTCGCCCGGCAGCATCTCCCTCGGCGCGGCGCCTTGCCGTGCGGGGTTGCCGAGTTCGTGCAGCGCTTGCTGAATGAGATTGAGCGCGCCGCCGGAGGACGGGCCGGCATCGAGCGCATCCGCGAGCGCCCCTGCGAACCCTGTGGTGCCGCGGGTGACATCCTCGGCGACCGGCAGGCGGGCCTGCGGCAGCAAGATCTCCTGAACGTCGAGGTCTGGCGTGCCGGATGGCATGAGGCTCGGCGCCGTCGCGGCGCTGGCCTGCGCCGGTTGCTGGAGCGGTGTGGCGGACGCGGGCCTGCCGGCATCAGCGGTACCAAGCGAGGTCAGCGCCTGGCGCAGCACGATCAGCGCGGCCTTTAGATCGGGCGCGCTGCCGCTCGCGGGCGCAATGCCCGCCGCCACCGTCGCCTCGAACAGCAGGCCGGATTTCTGCAAGCCGGTCTTGACCGCATCGCCGCTCAAATTCTCGTCGAGACCGGTCTGCTGCGCCAGCACCTGCGCGATCGCGGCCTGCAGCTTCGGCGGCAGATTGGCCGAGGCGACCGCGGCGAGATTGGCGAACAGCGGCGCCTGGCTTCCCTGCACCGCCGCCGCGGTCTGCGCCGTCGCGGTGATGGTGACGCGCTCCAGCGGCGTCAATACAGCCTTCGGTGCCGTGGCGACCGGCTGGGCGGCATCGGTGGCGTTGGCCGCTGCCGGCGACAGCCGTACGGCATCGCCGGTGTCCGGCCCCGGCCCGACCAGCTGCAGGCGGATGCCGTCATTGGTCTGCGACACTGCGAGCTGCAGGTTCTGGCCCTGCTGCAGCGGCACCTCGGTCTGGACGTCGATCGACAGGCTCGCGATCGCGATCCGCACCAGATCGGCGGACAGCACTTTCAGCACCTGCGCATTGACGACGCTGCCGGCCTCAAGCTTGAGGTCCGGCGCAACGCCGTCCACCTCCTTCGAGGCGAGCACCGGCAGCACGGGATTGATGGCGAGTGCCATGTCGGAGGTCTCGGCCCTGCGCGAGGAACGTGCCGCAGGCTAGCCCGGCGCCGTAAACCCCTCGTTAACCGGCGGCCGGCTTGAGCTCCCTGAGCACGCCGGCGGCGGCCTTGAAATCGAGCTGGCGGGCGGCGCGGCGGACGGCGACCTCCTCGTCGACGCCCCATTTCTCGATGTTCCAGTCCTCGTCGACATGGGCGGCGGCCCAGACCTGGTCCTCGTCGCGGACGCCATGGGCGAGCGCCAGCGCCAGCAGCGCCGAGCCGGTCAGCGTCGTCACCACATGGAGCGCCGCGACCGACCATGGGTCGGTCGGGAACGCCGCCCGCGCCGCCTTGATCGCAGGCTCGGGCTGGCCGACATGCATCACCCCCTCGGCCATCACGAAATGGGCGCCGAGCGCGTCGGCGGCCCAGAACAGGATCGGATCCCAGTGCTGGGCCTCGCGCGCCACCAGCGTCTCTGGATGGCCGGCCCGGTAGAACAAGAGGTCGCTGCCGAGGAACTTGGCCGCATCGTCGGCGACCTCGTCGATGCGATCGATCACCCCCTCGATCACGCTGTTGGCAAGCCGCGTCAGCGGCATGGTCATGGGATCGATGGTCTCGCGCTGCGCATTCCATTCCGCCGCCACCGTGTCCGCAATGGCCCGCGTCGGCACCGCGATCGGCTTGCCGGACGGCGTGCGGATCGGCTTGCCGTCGAGCGTGATCGAAAATCCGCCATCGGCCTCGGCGACGCCGGCGCCGGTGTAGAATCGCTTGCGCTGGGGCGTGCGGATGTGGCGCCGCACCGCCTCCTGCGGATCGAACGGAGATTGTTCTGGGACATCGTCGAAAAGTTCGCGCATCGCGCCGGGTAGCTTTCGTTCATAGGGATTTCCCTGCAAGATATGTCAGGGGCAACGGCAAATAAAGCTGATGGGACGCGGCAAATTCCTTGCGGGTTTTTCGCTGGTTGCGGTGGTTTTCGCCTCCGCCACAGCCTGTGCCGGGTTCCGTTCGCCGGAATCCCTGATCCGCAACGTCTACGCTCATTATGGGCGAGGCAGCGCCGAATATTCCAACGGCCTGCCGCGCGACGAGGAAACGGCTCGCCGATTCTTCGATCCCACCCTGCGCGGTGCCTGGACCGCGCTGCACGATGCGCCCTACGATTTTCTGGTGCAGAGCCCGACCTGGCGGCTCGGCCCGATCTCGATCGCAATCCCGCGCCGGCAGTTCGACAAGGCCGACGTGACGGTGACATTCGACAATGAAGGCCGCGCCGTCACGCTCAACTTCATCGTCGTCAATGGTCCCGACGGCTGGGTGATTTCGGATGTCGAGAGCCCGCACGATTCCTTGCGGACGTTTCTGACGCAGTTTCGGCGGTAGTAGCTGCCCTTGCCCTTCCGGCGATCGCTGCTCCACCGGCCACGTCGGCAGCCATATCGGCTACAAGCCGATGCTTTGACGCTGCCGCTTGGCCCGCCTTGTGACTATGTCCGCCTACCTGTTCCGGTCACCACCAAGAAGATTCTTGTAGACCTTCCCATCTTTCATGATGACCAGGAAATTCTTCGCCGGATCCTCTATCAGCTTGATGTTGTCGATTGGATTGCCATCGACCAGCAGAAGGTCGGCCAACGCGCCTTCCTCCACCACGCCCAGCATGCCTGGATATGGATTTCGAAGCCCGGACAGACTGAGCAATTCGGCATTCGTCGATGTCGCCATGATGAGCGCTTCAGCCGGCGTGTACCATCGCGTGAGGGTCGTCAGCATGGCGCCTTGCCGGTCAGCGAGCGCTTTCGAGAACAAGACGTCGGTACCGAATGCCGTCTTCAACTTGTACTTCTTCGCAAAGCCGTAGACCCTGTCGGTGCCGGCAACAACCTGCCGCATCTTGTCCTGCTCCGCAGGTCCAAGGGCGCTGGCGCCCGACATATCGAGGAAGGGCTGGGTGCTCAGCCAAATTCCCTTCTCGGCCATCAGGCGGGCCGACGCGTCGTCCATCAAATGACCATGCTCGATACACTTGACCCCCGCTGCGATCGATCGCTGGATCGCGACCGTCGTGTAGGCGTGTACGACGGCATAAGTACCCCAATTCTCCGCAGCCTCGACCGCGGCGCGCAACTCCGGTTCAGTGAACGTGGACACATCGAGCGGGCTGAACGGCGACGCCACCCCACCGCCCGCCGTGAGCTTGACCTGCGTAGCCCCTTGCATGAGCTGCTCGCGCGCGCGCACGCGAACTTCATCCGGGCTGTCCGCGACCATGGCGCCGCCTATCCTCTCCATGCGGCTGAGCATGCCGCCGATTGTTCTGGGCAGATCGGACAGCGGCCGGAAGTCGCCATGGCCGCCGGTGATGGTGATCATGGCACCGGATGGGTAGATGCGAGGACCGACGACGAGACCTTCGTCGATCGCGCGCTTGAGGGAAAAGGCCGGGCCGCCCATGTCGCGAATGGTGGTGAAGCCACGCATGAGGGTGGCCGTTGCCTCGGCGGCCGCAAGAAGATTGATGTAACCGATGTCGCTGGCCATCACGGCCGCCGGCGTCGGGCGTACCAGCAATGCATGCCAGTGCGCGTCGATCAGCCCGGGCATCAGCACCCGTCCGTCGCCGGCAATCACCTGAGCGTCGGCCGCGATCGGCCCAGTCGAAATTTTCTCGATCTTGTTTTTCCGGATCAGCACATTGGACGGCCCGGACAGCGCGCCATTCCTGCCATCGAAAATTCGCACGTTCTGAAACAGCACGTCGCCATCCTGCTGAGCTTGCGCTGGCAGCAAGGCGATGAGGCTCATCACAATCGACGCAACCAGCGCCGAAACTCTCACGCCCTTCCTCAAACCTGACATGTCCACTCTCCGCCGATGGCGCATCGCGCGAGACCGTCATTGATCTCGCGAGGAGCCGACTTGATTTCAGACGATTAATGAGAGTTCTGCTGCTCCCTGGAGGATCGACGGCTTATTGAGCCGCTCTGGCGGCAGGCTGTAAAGCGTAACTCAGCCATCCGATGCCATGAGACAGCAGATCGATCCCCAGCAGCAGCCCGAGCACCCACAGTCCGGTCGCCGGAAATCCCGTCAGAATGACGAGGCCGGCCAGAACGCCAAACAGCCCGGATGCGAGCATGATCCAGCCGGACTGCTGCCAATGGCCGATGCCGACCAGCATGCGCACAATCCCGGAGACCAAAAGCATGAGACCGAGGGCATAGGTCAGGAGCAGCGCGCTCGCCACCGGTTGGCTGAGCAGAACGATTCCGCAGGCAAGGTAGAGCACCCCCAGCACAAGCTGCCACACGAATCCACCCCAGCCCTTGGTCCAGAAGGCGTGCAGGATTTCGAACCCGCCGGCAACGATGGCCGTCCAGCCGATAAAGATGGCGCTGATCACGGTGAAAAGCACGACATCTCCCAGGACAAGAAGGCCCGCGGCGATCATGACGAGGCCCAGCAGAACGCAGACCCATAAAGGCGGGCCAGGCAGGCCGCGGAGCATCGTGGAACTGTTCTCATAGGTAGCCATGTCGTCCTCCTTGATCCCTGGCAGCCATGGCACGGTCGCGCATCTGGCACCTCGTTATTGCAGAGACCTTCTTGCCCCGCGGCGCCCGACGTCCGATCAGGCCGATCGCTCGCCCTCGCCGGTCGCTCCGTCGTCCGGTATTTCGCCTGGCCGATAATTCGGCAGCCGTCCCGCGGGAATGACCGCAAGCAGTGCGAGGCCGGCCATGATCAGCAACCCGATCTTCAAAGCGCGCAGGCGAGCTTCGGTGTTGACCCGGACGGCTTCCTCGACCTGCTGTGGCGTACCGCTCGTGCCTTCGAGTACGCTGCGCAGCCGATCATTGCTGACGAAAGTGATGTTGCCGAGATCAACCTGGCTCTGAAGCTCCTTGGTCAGCACCGGACTGGCCGCAATCCTGCCGAGCGCGATCGTGCTCAAAAGACCGACCAGAAGAGCTCCGGCCACCGCGGTGCCAACGGCAGCCGCCAGATTCTGCGTGGTTCCGCGCAAAGACCCGACATCCCCCGCCAACGCCTTGGGCGAAGCAGTGACCAGAACGTTGAACAGCAGTGTCACCAGCGAGCCCTGGCCGATACCGAACAGCACGAGGCCAAGGAGAACGGGAATCTCGCTCCAGTCGTTGCGCACGACGAACGCGAGCCACAGCAACGCAACGGTGCAGAGCCCAAAACCGAAGCGTCCGATCTGGCGGGGCCTCAGCTTGTCGTAGAGATTGACGATCAGCATCGCCGAGAGAAAGACGGTCAGATTGAACGGCATCATCGCGATCGCCGTCGCGATTGGCGAACGTCCCTGCACGATCTGGATATAGAGCGGCACCGTGAAGTTCAGCGCGGCCTCGAGCGCCACGACCGCGAACAGCGCGTAGACCGCACACCTCTCCTCCGGCGAATCGATCACCTCCAACGCCAGCAAAGGCGTCCTCCCCGCGGCCTGCTGGCGATGCGTCCACATCAGGAATGCCTGCCCGAGCACTATGCCAAGCACGATCAGGACCGGTGCCGGCGAGACGCCCAGCAAGTCGAATGGCGCGTTAGGGGTCGCCAGGATCACGCCCCAACTGTTCAGATTATTGAAGCCGAAGCTGATGAAGATGATCGCGCTCGCGGCAAGAGCGACCCCGATCAGGTCGATCTGGACATCCGCGCGACCGCGGTCCGGCCGCAGGCTGAAACTCAGAGCGAAAGCGATCGCCGAGGCAACGATGATAACTCCAAACGCGGGGCGCCAGCCGATATAGGTGCCGAGCAACCCGCCGACGACGAATGCCAGCACGCCGGCGGCAGCCCGCGCCGAGCCCAACGCGCCAAGGGCCGTCGCCTGCTGGCGTCCGGCATAATTCTCGGCAATCAGCGCGACGAGCGAGGGCACGATCACCGCGCCCGCAGCGCCGCAAAGCGCCTGAGCGGAAATCATGACGGAGGCCGTAGGGCTGAACGTCATCGCAATCTGCGCTATCAGGAAAAGCACGACGGCACCGCGAAATACCTGCACCGCCCCGAACCTTTGGGCGAGCTTGGCGCCAAGCATCACGAACCCGGCGACAAGCATCGAGTACGCCACGATTCCAGTCGCGACCGTGGTCGGCGGCACGCCGAAGCTGGCCACCATTCCCCCCATCGCAACCGGCAACGACGCGACGTTGAACGACATGATCATCTGGCCGAACGCAATCGCGACCATGGGCACCCATGATGCGCGCTCTTCCTGATGAATGTCGCCGATCGAGATTGCTTGCGTTGCCATCGCGTCCTCCAACCTGCCCGACGTTGCGATCGATCGGGCCACGGCTCGACCGATCTTCAGTGCCTCTTGTTCACTCGTCCGGTTGGGACACGAACAGATCCATGCCCAGTCTTTGCGACAGGAACTTCGCGGCGAGCTGCCCTCGCACGCTGTTGCCGGCCGCATCCAGTGGCGGCCCGAAAGTGCCGAAACCACCCTTTCCCGGAGACACCGCGACGATGCCTCCACCAATGCCGCTTTTGCCGGGCAGACCGATGTCGTACAGCCAGTCGCCCGACGTCTCGTACAGTCCAGCAGTGACCATGACCGCCAACGCATAGTGGCACACGGCCGCATCGACCACCCGCTGCCGGGTCACGGGGTTCACCCCGCCGTCGGCCAGCGTCGCACCCATCACGGCGAGATCCCTGGCGCTCACATTCAGCGAACACTGCCGGGTGTAGAGATCGGTCGCCTGCCTGGCGTCGCAATAGATCTGGTCGTAGCTCTCCAGCAACCGCGCGATGCTTCGATTGCGAAAATTGGTCTTGGATGCCGATGCGTAGACTTCCTCGTTGAGCGAAAGCTTGCGGCCCGCGAAGCGCGAGAGACCGTCATGGATGAACCGCCATTGCTCGTCAGCGCTCGAGCCCGGCACAAGGCTTGTGGTCGCGATCGCGCCTGCGTTCACCATGGGGTTGGTGCGCCCGGCTCCATGCTCGATCGCCGCCAGTGAATTGAACGGCAGCCCGGTCGCGTTCGCGCCCAGTTTTGCACGAGCCTCTTCAGGGCCGATGGCCTCGCACACCAATGCGAATACGAATGGCTTCGATACACTCATGATCGAGAATTCGTATTCGACATCGCCCGCGCCGTAGACACGCCCGCTGGTACCGGCCACACAGACGCCGAACAGTTCACTCGGCACTCTGGCCAGGGCCGGATAAACCTGCGAATTGGTCCCTTCGCTGTTCGACTTGAAGCGCTGATGCGCTTGAGACACGAGCTCCTGCACCATCTCGGGTTCGGGCAAGTGCCCGGTCGAGATGTAGGGCCGCTCCGCTTGTTCCGCGATCGAAGGCGGCCGCATTGGCTGTCCTTCCGGATTTCGACCTTATTGCTTCAGGTCTTCTAGTCGGCAACCAGAAGTAGGCGCCCAAAAAACCACGGAGTCAACGATCCACTCCCACAGCCTTTGCAATGCTTGCGTTGGTCCAGAACACTTTACGACAAATGCGCTGAACGCATTGCGTATCGCGGAATCGCAGCGCCGTTGCGCGATGCACCTTCGATATAGTCATGCGACGTTTCGGCGCGGCTAGGTAAGCAAGATTGTCCAATCGCCCGCGGCGCAATTGAATCAAAAGAGAAGTCATCATGGCAGCAACGAGCGATTTCCATCATTGGCACGCGAGAGTACGATCATCGTGTGCGGATGTGAGCCCGCCGCTTGTCCAAGCAACACCGGCCCGCGGCGACGGTGGAATGACCGCATCACTTACAGAGTGAGGTTGATCATGGTGGCGCGCGCAAGCGACGGACAGCTTCTGTTGGTAAAGAAGCTTGGTGGGCTTATTGCTATCGTTGTCGGCTGCTTGCTGACAGCAGTCGGTGTGACATTCGAATCGACAAGCACAACTGTCGTCGGTGTCTTGCTTCTTGTGCTCGGGGCGGCCCTGCTCACGCTCAAGATCATGAGACGAAATCAAAGCGGTCCGTTTGGATAGCCAGACAGATTCGCACGGTCGACAGCCTTGAACCGGATCGCCGCGGCTCCGCCGGCCGATGCCGCTTGCCTGTTCGTACTCGCGCCGGCGCGACGACAATTCCGTCCATGCGTCAGCAAGGCTTGTCTAGCAGACCACGCCCTGCCCTAATCCCGGTGGTTGGCGCAGGATCGCGAATAGGCGGCACGCTCGGCCTGGTTCAGGCCGGCGGCGGCGGCCTCGTCGAGGCACCGGCTGACGCGGTCGCCGAACGAGCTGCGCGGCCGCGAACGCAGGCTCGGCTGCGTCGGCGCGTCCATCCTGGGGATGGCGGGCACCTCGATCCGCGGCGGCGGCGGGGGTTGGGGGACCGGCGGATCCCACGTCGAGCGGCCGGGCGCAAGGATTTGCGCGCTTGCCAGACCCATGGCCCAGAGCAGAATGCCGGCAACAATCAGGGATCGCTTCATAGCCTATATGTCGTGACGCGGCAGCAACGGTTCAAGTGAACGCACCAAGCGTCAATACTGTCCCCGAGATGCGAGTTCCCCGCCCTCGTCACGGTTTCTGGTAGATCACGTGACCGGCACGGATCGTGCTGCTCACTTTCACAAGATTGCCGACGTCGCCGAGCGGATCGCCGTCGAGCACCACGAGATCGGCGTCGAAGCCCTGCTCCACCCGTCCCTTCTTCGCGGCCTTGAAGAACCGCGCCGGATTGGTCGTCAGCGTGGCCAGCACCTGCCGCTCCGACAACACGCGGTGCATCAGCTGAAATTCCTGCGTGGTGTCGTACAGCGTGGTGAAACCGACATCGGTGCCGAACAGTACCGTGCCGCCATTCTCGGAAAACTGCTTGAGCTGGTTGACGGTCGAGGCCACCAGACGGTTGGTGACGTTCGGATCGAGCACCACGGTGGTGAACAGCGACAGTGTGGGAACGAGCGCAGTCCCCTGTGCCTTGAAACGCGCCAGCTGATCCGCGGTGTAGCTGGGTTCGCCGGGCGTGGTGTGCGCGAGCACGTCGACGCCGGACTCGATCACCGTTTCGACGCCGACCTTGTTCTGCGGATGTGCGAACACCGGCCTGCCCTGCGCATGCGCGACGTCGACAGCCGCTTTGGCGATTGCAGGGTCCATGTTGACAACGGGCTTGTCGCCCATGAACGCCCCGGTGAACAGCTTGATGCCGTCCTCACCCATGCCGAGCCAGTCGCGTGCCCATTTCGTGGCTTCCTCCGGCGTTGCGACTTCAGGAAGCTGCACTTCACGCGGGATGTAGACGGGGTGCCCGCCCTTCGGGAAGATGTTGCCGGCGAGCAGGATGTTGGGGCCGGCGACTTCGCCCACGACGATGCGCTTGCGCAGCGGCAACGTGTCGCTCGGATCGGAGCCGAGATCCCAGACCGTGGTAAAACCCCAGCGCGTCAGCATCTCCTGCATGTGCTGCGTCAGCGCCGCGGCCGGCGCTGCGCCGGCGTTGCGCCAGACTTTCTGCGTGAAATGGACATGGCTGTTCCAGAAGCCGGCGACGATGGTCTTGCCGCTGCAATCGATCACGCGGGCATCCGGCGGCACCTGGATGTCGCCGGACTTGCCGACCGCGCTGATGACGCCGTCGGTCACCACGATCACCGCATCCGGCAGCGCTTGCGCATCGGCCGATGCGTAGAGCGTGCCGCCGCGGAGCACGATGGTCTCGGCCTGTGCCGTCACCGCGGCGACAGCTGAGCTGATCAGGAAAAGCATGACGCGCAGCCAGGTGCCGATCATGGAGAGTCTCCGTTGCAGGCCGGCAAAAAGCCGGCGCGCGAAGATAGCCGCAAAGCGCGGAGCCGTTTGATCGTTGTTGCTGTCCGCGACGGATATTGGAGGCCGCGCCCCGTCCGTCACTCCTCCGGCGCGTTCTCTATCGGGTCGAACCGATCGGCCTCGAGCCCGAGCAGATTCCAGGATTGCAGCATGTGCGGCGGCAGCGGCGCGGTGGCATCGATCACGCCGCCCCTCGGGTGCGGAATCACGATACGGCGGGCGAGCAGATGCAGCCGGTTCTGCAAGCCGCCGGGCAGCTGCCAGTTCTCCTTGTTGAAATATTTCGGATCACCGACGATGGCATGATCGATATGCGCCATGTGGGCGCGCAATTGATGGGTGCGGCCGGTCACCGGCTTGAGCGAGACCCAGGCGAGCTTGGTCGCCGAGGTCTCGACCACGGCATAATAGGTCACGGCGTGGCTCGCGCCCTCGTCACCATGCTCGGCGATCCGCATGATGCTGTCCTCCTCGCTCTCCTCCTTGGCGAGATAGGTCGAGATGCGGCCCTGCTTCGGCTTCGGCACGCCGGCGACCAGCGCCCAGTAGATCTTGCGCGCGGAGCGATGGCGGAATGCGCCGGTGAGGTGCGTGGCAGCGAAACGCGTCTTGGCGACCAGAAGGCAGCCGGAGGTCTCCCGGTCGAGCCGATGCACCAGCCGCGGCTTCTGCCCCTTGGCGTCGCGCATCACCTCGAGCATCTGGTCGACATGGCGCGTCATGCCGGAGCCGCCCTGCACGGCGAGACCGGACGGCTTGTTCAGCACCAGCACGTCGTCGTCCTCGTACAGCGTCATGTCCTTCAGCGCCTGCAGCGTCTTCGCCTCGGCCTCGGAGAGCGTGCCTGATGTCTTCGGCGTATCGAGCCGCAACGGCGGGATGCGCACGCTCTGGCCCTCCTCCAGCCGGTCCTTGGAATCGGCGCGCTTGCCGTTGACCCTGAGTTCGCCCTTCCGGACGATGCGCTGGATGTGGGAGAACGACAGGCCGGGAAAGCGTGCCTCGAGGAAACGGTCGACGCGCATGCCGTTCTCGTCGGCGGTGACGACGACGGTCTGTACCTTGGTCGGCAGCGGCTGCTCGGCCGCGGGCTTCGTAGCGGCGGGCTCAGCCCGCTCCTGCCGGTCGCGACGCGACTCGGCAAAGCGCGGCGGCTTTCCGGCCGCACGATGCGCGAACGGACGCTCTCCAGACTTGCGCTCACCGAACTTGCGATCGTCCGGTTTGCGGGTGCGCTGCGCCGATCCGCTCTTGCCACGATCCTTACCACGATCCTTGCCGCGATCGCCGGCGCGGTCCCGGTCGCGGCCCTTGTCGCGCCCTTTGGCGCGGTCGCCCGGCGATGTAGTTCTCTTGATGCGGCGGCTCATGGTGATTTTTCGGCTCCAGACCTGCATTGTGCCTAGCGCAAATGCCGCGAATCGTCACGGCGAAATCGGTGTGAATCCGGTGCAACATCGGCCATGTTCGGCCGCATACGACAATCGACGGGGGCCCTGGAATGAGACTGGCGATATCGGCTTTGGCGGCGGCCCTGATGCTCACGGACCCTGCGCTCGCCCAGCAAAGTCCGATGCCCGAAGCCGCGATGCCGGAAGATCTGGCCTGGAAGCTCCTGGAACTCGGCCGCGTCATCGACCCGCCCAAGACCGCTGCACTCTACGCGCCGCTGCAACAGAAGGAGCCCTATCAGGGCGTCAAGGTCGAGCGCGACCTCAAATACGGCCCCGCCGACCGGCATCTGCTCGACGTGTTCACGCCGGAGACGGCGGCGCCCGCACGACCCGTGCTGATCTACATCCATGGCGGGGGCTTCGTCGCGGGCAACAAGCGCGCGCCCGGCAGCCCGTTCTACGACAACATCATGCTGTGGGCGGTCAAGAACGGCTTCGTTGGCGTCAATGCCACCTATCGCCTCGCGCCGGCCTTTCCGTGGCCGGCAGGCCCGGAGGACATGGGTGCGATCGTGCAGTGGGTTGCGGAAAACATCGCCTCCCGCGGCGGCGAGCCGAGGCGCATCTTCCTGATGGGCCAATCGGCCGGCGCGATCCATGTCGCGAGCTATGTCTCCCATGGCGAATTCCACAAGGTGAAGGGCGGCGGACTTGCCGGCGCGATCATGGTGTCGGGCATCTATGATCTGACGGCCTCGCCGGCCGGCGACGCCGAGCTCGCCTATTACGGCTCCGACCCCTCGCGCTATGCCGAACGCTCCTCGCTGCAAGGGCTGGTCGCGAGCCCAATCCCGTTCCTGATCACGGCGGCGGAGCTCGATCCGCCGCGCTTCGTCGAGCAGTTCGAGCTCATGAAGCAGGCCAACTGCAAGCGGCCGAGCGGCTGCGCCCGCAGCTTCATGCTGCCGCAGCACAGCCACATGTCGGAGGTCTATGCGATCAACACGCCGGACACGCGGCTGACGGACGAGATTTTGGAGTTCGTGAAGAGCGTCAAGTGACGCGCCAGCGCAATATGAGGTTATGGGCCGTCGCAGCGGGCGCTGGCAAAATATCGAAAACAAATGCAAAGGAGCCGGCGGCGATCGGCGTGGCACCAAGCAACTGGCACCAAGCAACTTGACACGTCGGGCAAATCAGGAATATATTTCTAATATTCCGAAGTTACGTAAGTATTCCTCGCCTGAAGGTGTTGCATATGGCATTGGCGAGCCTCCGCAACTGACGCTTCCACGCCGCAGGTGGAAACGGGAACGTGCGTTATTCGCGGCCGCGGCCCAATCTCGTCTTGCTCTAGCTCCCGCCCCGTTCCTTGCGCAGCCGCTGCCAGTAATCCAGCCGCTTGCGGATCTCGCGTTCGAAGCCGCGGTCGGGCGGATCGTAGAAGGTCTGGCGGCCCAGCGCTTCCGGGAAATAGTCCTGGCCGGAGAATGCGTCCGGCATGTCGTGATCATATTGATAGCCGGAGCCGTAGCCCTCCGACTTCATCAGCTTGGTCGGCGAATTCAAAATGTGCTTGGGCGGCAGCAGCGAGCCGCCCTGCTTCGCGGTCTGCATCGCCGCGCCGAACGCGGTGTAGACCGCGTTCGATTTCGGCGCGGTGGCGAGATAGACCACGGCCTGCGCGATCGCGAGCTCACCCTCCGGCGAGCCGAGGAAGTCGTAAGCATCCTTGGCGGCGTTGCAGACCGCCAGCGCCTGCGGATCGGCAAGGCCGATGTCCTCGACCGCCATGCGCACCACGCGCCGCGCCAGGAACAGCGGATCCTCGCCGGCATCGAACATGCGCGCCAGATAATACAGCGCCGCATCCGGATCGGAGCCGCGCACTGACTTGTGCAGCGCCGAGATCAGATTGTAATGGCCGTCGGCCGATTTGTCGTAGATCGGCGCCCGGCGTTGCAGGATGGCCTGCAACTGCTCGGCGTTGAACACCTCGCCCTTGCGGGCGGCGCGCCAGACCTCTTCGGCCAATGTCAGCGAGGCGCGGCCATCGCCATCGGCCATCCGCACCAGCACGGCGCGGGCTTCGGCATCGAGCGGCAGCGGCTTGCCCTCGATCTTCTCGGCATTGGCGAACAGTTTCTCGATCGCCGCCGTATCGAGCGAGTGAAACACCAGCACGCGGGCGCGCGACAGCAACGCCGCGTTGAGCTCGAAGGACGGGTTCTCCGTGGTGGCGCCGACCAGCACCACCGTGCCGTCCTCCATCACGGGCAGGAAGGAATCCTGCTGCGCGCGGTTGAAACGATGCACCTCGTCGACGAACAGGAGCGTGCCCTTGCCGGTCTCGCGGCGTGCACGCGCGGCATCGAACGCCTTCTTGAGATCGGCGACGCCGGAGAACACCGCGGAGATCTGCTCGAAATGCAGCTCGGTGGCGTCGGCCAGAAGCCGCGCCACCGTGGTCTTGCCGGTGCCGGGCGGCCCCCAGAACACCAGCGAGCCCAGCGTGCGCGTTTCCAGCATCCGCGTCAGCGCGCCGTCAGGGCCGAGGATGTGATCCTGGCCGACGACATCGGCCAGCGTGCGCGGACGCAGCCGGTCCGGCAGCGGGTGCGGCGCGTCCTGCTCCATCCCCGCCGCAGCAAAGAGGTTGCCGGCCTCTCGCGGTTGCTTGGGGCTCATCCGCCGAGCGTCACGTTGATCTGCTGGCCGCCGCGCACCAGCGTGATGCGCCAGACCCGCGTCCCCGTCTTCGATGCCTTCTCGAGGTCGCTGGTCCGCACGATCTTCTCGTTGTTGACCGCGAGGATGATGTCACCCTTCTGGAAGCCGACATTGGCCGCGGTGCCGTCACCGGCGAGATCAGTCACCACCACGCCCTCGGCACCGGCGTCGAGATGCAGTTCGTCGGCCAGCGCCGGCGAGATGTTGGCGACCCTCGCGCCCTGGAACGGCGAGCGCGCGGTCAGCACGATCTCGTCGCGGTTGGTGTCGGGCGCGGTCTCCAGCGGTATGGTGAGCTTCACCGGCTTGCCGGCGCGCTGCACCTCGATCTCCGCGTTGCCGCCGAGCGGACGGGTCGCGAAGCGGTAGTCGAACGCGTTGGGATCGTCGATCGGCGTGCCGTCGATCCCGACGATCAGGTCGGAGAGCTTCAGTCCGGCCTTCGCCGCCGGGCTGTTCGGCGCGACGTTGGCGACCAGCGCGCCAGACGGCAGCTTCAGCCCGAGCGTCTCGGCAATCTCCGGCGTCACCGCCTGCAGCCGCGCGCCGAGCCATGGCCGCTTCACATTCTTGCCGCCGCTCTTGGCGGAGGCCACCACGACGCGCACCATGTTGGCGGGGATCGCAAAGCCGATGCCCTGCGAGCCGCCGGAGCGCGAGAAGATCGCAGTGTTGATGCCGGCGAGCCGGCCGGTCATGTCGACCAGCGCGCCGCCGGAATTGCCGGGATTGATCGCGGCGTCGGTCTGAATGAAGAATTGATAATCCGTGATCCCGACTTGAGTGCGCGCCAGGGCCGAGATGATGCCGTGCGTCACGGTCTGGCCGACGCCGAACGGATTGCCGATCGCGAGCACGACGTCACCGACCTGCAGTTGGTCGGAATTGGCGAAGTCGAGGGTCGCGAACTTCTCCTTGTTGGTGTCCTTCAGGCGCAGCACCGCGAGGTCGGTACGGCTGTCCTTCAGCACGATCTCGGCCTCGTATTCGCGCTTGTCGGCGAGCGAGACCTTCACCTGATCGGCGCCCTCGATCACGTGATTGTTTGTGACTACGAGGCCGGAGCCGTCGACCATCACGCCGGAGCCCAGCGAGCGCTGCATCTGCTCGGGCTGCTGTCCCGGCACGCCGAAGAAGCGGCGAAAAATCGGGTCATCCAGAAATGGATTGCGGTTTTGCACGGTCTTGGCGGCGTAAACATTGACCACCGCCGGCTGCACCCGCTGCACGATCGGCGCATAGGACAATTGCAGCTCGGCCTGCGAGGACGGCACGCGGCGGTCCTGGGCCGCGGCTGCGGAAAGATTCCCCATGAAGGCCAACGTGCACAGAGCGGATACGGCAGCAAAGCGGACAGGTCGGAGCATTCTCACCTCTCGTGGAAACGCCGGAATATAGGCGTGTTCGCCGGGCAATTGAAGGGCGCCCGGCCGGATAACTGGCCCCCCGCCGTACCGGTGCACAACCCGCAGCGGCCGCGTTGAAGCGCGCCGCCAAGCTTCTATGATAGCTGTCATCTCACTGCGCCGCTCCGCTTGTTGCCTGCGGACCACAAGCGGAACTGCGATGCCCGGAAGCACTGTCGTGCGTCAGTCACGATACGCTCCTAGGACCGTTCAGTGAGTGAGTGGGGAATTCAAACACAACAGGGGTGCACAATGGGTGCAACAAAAGTCAGTGCAATCGCCATAGGCCTGGCAGGGGCGCTTGCCGCCTCGCCGGCCTATTCGCAATCGGCCGGAGGCGGCAGCGATGCGGAGATCGCGCTGCTGAAGCAGCAGCTGAAGATGCTCGAGCAGAAGCTCGACAAACTGCAGAAGCAGACCAACGCCAATACTGCAAGCGCAGCCAGCGCAAACGCCAATGCGAAGGCGGCGGATGCCAAGGCCGCGCGGGTGGCGACCGCCAACGCCGCGATCCCGGTGAAGGGCCCGGTCGCGCCGTCCGGCGTCGTGGTGACGATGCCGAACAACCGGCCGACGATCTGCACCGCGGACGAACAGAACTGCGTTGCGATCACGAGCCGCGTGCACTGGGATGTCGGCGGCTACGACTATCGCCCGAACACCGCAGGCACCTCACCGCAGAAGCTCGACAGCGGCGAGAACGTCCGCCGCGCGCGCATCGGCATCGTCGGCAAGTTCTTCGGTGACTGGAATTACTCACTGATCTACGATTTCGGCGGCTCGTCCGACGGCTTCGGCGGCGCGGCGCCGGGATCGCTGCCCGGCGGCGGCACCTCGGGCATCGAGAACGCGTATCTGAGCTACACCGGCTTCAAGCCGTTCGGCGGCAAGATGGCGATCGAAGGCGGCATCATGGACGTGCCGTGGACACTCGACGAAGCGACCAGCTCCAACGACATCCTGTTCATGGAGCGCGCCTCGGTCGGCATCATCGCACAGAACATCGCCGCCGGTGACTTCCGTTCGGCCGCCGGCACCCGCTGGTGGAACGACCAGTTCTGGATCGGCGGCTATGTCACCGGACCGACGTCGGGCGCCATCCACTCCGCGTCCTCCGCCTCGCCGGCCGGCACGTCCGAGCAGTATGGCGGGGTCATCCGCGTCGCCGGCAATCCGATCAGCGGCAAGAATTATTCGGTGCACATTGGCGCCGATGCGGAATGGCTGGTGCAGCCGCCGCGCAACCAGCTCACGCAGGCGCAGACGCTCACGCTCAGCGACCGGCCCGAGCTGCGCATCGATCCGACCACGCTGATCTCGACCGGTGCGATCGCCAATGTCTCCGGCGCGCAGGTCTACGGCGTCGAGGCGGCGGCGACCTATGGCCCGTTCATCGCGCAGGGCGAATATTACTGGTTCAATGTCGATCGCTCCGCGAACACCGGACTGCCGCCGTTCGGCGCGCCGAGCCTGAAGTTCGACGGCGGTTACGCGCAGGTCGGCTATGTGCTGACCGGCGAGAGCCACGCCTACAACCCGGCGACGGCCTCCTATAGCGGGATCAAGCCGCATGATCCGTTCTCGCTCGCGGGCGGCGGCTGGGGCGCCTGGGAAATCGCCGGCCGCGTCAGCACGATGGACCTCAACGATCAGATCGCGCAGGCGGTCGGCATCGCGGGTGGACGGCAGACCGTCTACACCGCCGCGCTGAACTGGTACGTCAACAACAACGTCCGCTTCATGCTGAACTATCTGCACGGCGATATCGCCAAGCAGGCCTCGGCGACCTCGGCTGCGGACGTCGGCTCGAAGTTCGACGCGGTCGCGCTGCGTACGCAGGTTGCGTTCTGATCTGATCGGAGCTGAGACCAACTCATAGACGGCCGGGGCATCGCTCCGGCCGTTTTCATCGAGCGTTTGGTTCACGCGTTTCTAGCTGAATGAGATCGGTCGAATATTGACCAGGACGGCGCCGCGCTCCCTCTCCCCGTTCTTACGGGGAGAAGGTTGGGGTGAGGGGCCCTCTCCGCGTATTCGGCAGCAGCTGCGCTTGCTGAGGCTCCCCCTCACCCGGAACGCATCTGACGATGCGTCATAGCCGAAGCACCGCTTCGGCGTTCTTGAGAACGGCCGCCGTAGGCGGCCTATGCCTCTCCCCGCACGCAGGGCGAGGTGAAGCGGAGCGCGTCGCGCGAACATGCTTTCAGGCCGCGCGCTTCGACTTCTTCACAATGACCTCCGGCGCCGGCGCGCAGGACAGCCGCTCCTGATGGCCCTCGCCCCAGGCTTTCAGAATACCGATCACCGGGCGCAGGCTCTCGCCGAGTTCGGAAAGCGTGTATTCGACCCGCGGCGGCACTTCGGCATAGACCTTGCGGATCACGAGGCCATCGTCCTCGAGCGCACGCAGCTGCTTGGTCAGCATGCGCTGGGTGATGCCGGGCATGCGCCGCCGCAACTCGCCGAAGCGCTGGGTGCCGGCCTGCAAATGATACAGGATCACGCCCTTCCATTTGCCGTCGATCAGGTCGAGCGCCGCCTCGACCGCGCAGCCCGGCCGGCGCGCGAAATTCTTCCGTTTCATGCAGTATTTTCCCAATAGTATACAAACAGGGACTAGTTCCCTGTTTTTACAGTACTTGCCAAATGGACGCCAGCGCGACAGTTAATCGGCAGGCAATCGCCCACCACGGAGACCAGGCATGAAGGCCGTCGGATACCAAAAATCGCTGCCGATCGAGGCGGCGGATTCGCTCGTCGATTTCGAGATCGCCAAGCCCGAGCCGAAGGGGCGCGACATCCGCGTCGCGGTGAAGGCCATCTCGGCCAATCCGGTCGACTACAAGGTGCGCAAGCGCGCGGCGCCGACCGACGGCGGATACAAGATCCTCGGCTTCGACGCGGCCGGCGTGGTCGACGCGGTCGGGCCCGACGTCTCGCTCTTCAAGCCCGGCGACGAGGTGTTTTACGCGGGCTCGATCCTACGCCAGGGCACCAATTCGGAATTTCATCTGGTCGATGAACGCATCGTCGGCAACAAGCCGGCGTCGCTGTCCTTCGCGCAGGCCGCCGCCCTGCCCCTGACCTCGATCACCGCGTGGGAGCTGCTGTTCGACCGGCTCGGCGCGGTGCCGGGCAAGAGCCTCGATCCGCGCACGCTTCTGATCATCGGCGGCGCCGGCGGTGTCGGCTCGATCCTGATCCAGCTTGCGCGCCGCCTCACCGGACTGACCGTGGTTGCGACAGCAACGCGGCCGGAGTCGCAAAAGTGGTGCCGCGATCTCGGCGCCCATGCGGTGATCGACCACTCGCAGCCGATGAAGGAGCAGATCGAGAGCTTGAGGCTGCCGCCGGTCGGCCTCGTCGCCAGCCTCACCTTCACCGACCAGCACTACAAGTCGATCGCCGACTTCATCGCGCCGCAGGGCAAGTTCGGCCTGATCGACGATCCGCCGGAATTCAACGTCGCCGCGTTCAAGGGCAAGGCGGTCTCGGTGCACTGGGAATCGATGTTCACGCGCTCCTCGTTCCAGACACCCGACATGATCGCGCAGCACCATCTGCTCAACGATGTCGCCGACCTGATCGACAAGGGCGTGCTGCGCAGCACGCTCGACCAGACCTTCGGTACCATCAACGCCGCCAACCTCAAGCGCGCCCACGCTCTGCTGGAAAGCGGCAAGTCACGCGGCAAGATCGTGCTCGAGGGCTGGTAAGGCTCCTCACGTCCGCTTCCTCATGCCCGGGCAACATCCCGGGCATGATATCCCCACAGGCCGGCGGGTGGTTTTTGCCAAAGCCGCCAGCGCCTGTATGATTTGCGCAACGATCACCCCGTCCTCAATCCGGCCGCGCAGGACGCGGCCGGAGCGGTGGTGACGCCCACGGGCATGGGAGGAAACCGATGAGTTTGCTCACGGCCGATCCGTCGCGGATCGATCCGGAGTGGATGACGCGGGCGCTGCGCGAAGCCGGTGTGATCGACCAGGTCAGGGTCGTCGATCTCGCCTGCAAGCCGGTCGGCAATGGCCTCGTCGGCGACAGCTATCGATTTCGTCTGACCTATGACGGCGACGAGCCGAACGCTCCTTTGAGCGTCGTCGGCAAATTCCCGGCCGCAGATCCCGACAGCCGCCGCTCCGGTTCCGCGCACACGCTTTACGTCCGCGAGGTCGCGTTCTATCGCGAACTGGCGGCGACCGTCGCCATTCACACCCCGCGGCCGATTCTTGCCGAAATCGATCCGGCGACCGACGACTTCACCCTGATCCTGGAGGACCTCGCGCCCGCACGTCCGGGCGATCAGCTCGCCGGATGCTCGATCGCCGACAGCCAGATCGCCATGACCGAGGCCGCGGCGTTGCATGCGCCGCGATGGAATGACCCGAGCCTCGATGCGGTGCAATGCTTCGTGATGGCCGCAAGCCGGCGCAGAGACCTTCGCTCGGTGCTGCCCGGCATCATCGGTCACTACAAGGAGCGATATCGCGGCGTGATCGAGCCGGAATTCCTTGATCTGATCGACCGGCTTCCGGACGCGCTATTGCGCTACCAGTCCGATCGATCGGCGCCGCGAACGCTCCAGCACGCAGATTTCCGGCTCGACAACATGCTGTTCGACGTCCGCGGCAATACCCATCCGATGGCGACGCTGGACTGGCAGACGCTGACAGTGGGCCCGGCAATCGTCGACGTCGCCTATTTCCTCTCGGCCGGCATCGACCCGATCGAACGGCGGCTTCATGAAGCCGACCTGGTGCGGTTCTATCATTCGGAACTGATCCGGCGCGGCGTGCGGGACTATGACTGGGATCGTTGCTGGCGGGATTACCGGCGCTACACGCTGCACGGCATCATGATGGGCGTCGTCTCCGCGCTCAGCGTCCAGCGCTCCGAGCGAGGCGACGCGCTGTTCCTGAAAATGACCCGCGGCGCCTGCGCGCAAGCGCTGGACCACGACAGCTTTTCATACTGGCAGGACTGACGCGCTTTCGAGCGAAGTGGATACAACCCGTCAGGACATCGAAAGGGATCGGCGTGCTCAACAAACTGGACGACTTCCCCATCCACCAGACGCCGGAGCCGATCGCGGTTCCCTCGACCAGCGACCGCAATGTCTATGACCGGACCTGGTTCAACGGCTACACCGCCGACGGCGCGTATTATTTCGGGATCGGCATTGCGATCTACCCGCACCGCAAGATCCTCGATTGCGCCTTCAGCGTCGTGGAGCGCGGCGGACGGCAGCACTGCTTTTACGGTTCGCGGCGCGCCCCGCTCGAGCGCACCGAGATGCAGGTCGGTCCGTTCAGGCTCGAAGTGCTCGAGCCGATGCTGCGGACCCGGGTCGTGCTCGACGACAATGCGACGGGCCTCGCCTGCGACCTGACCTTCTCCGCGCGCACCGCCGCGATCCAGGAAGCGCGCCAGACGCTTTGGTCGGGCGACCGCCGCGCGATGGATTCGACCCGGTTCGACCAGTTCGGCCGCTGGAGCGGCGTCATCAGCCACCCCGACGGCGGGATCAAGGTCGACGATCGCACCTGCTACGGCACCAAGGATCGCTCCTGGGGCGTGCGCAATGTCGGCGAACGCGACGTCGGAGGCGCGCCGATGCCGCCGCCGAGCGTGTTCTTCCTCTGGGCGCCGCTGGTCTGGGACGACCACATCTCGCACACGATCTTCTTCGACGGGACGCAGGGCGAGGCGCTGGTCCGCGAGGGCATCACCGCGCCGCTCTACCGATGCGAGGCCGAGATTCCCGGCGTGGTCGACGGCCTCGACCGCCGCATGGCGACCGCGCAGCATCGCGTCAAATACGTGCCGCACACCCGGCTCGCGCAGTCGGCTGAAATCGACCTCGTCGATATCGACGGCCACACCACGACCATCGCGCTCGACCCGATCCTCAAATTCCAGATGAAGGGGCTCGGCTACGGCCATCCGCAGTGGGGCCAGGGCATGTGGAAGGGCGAGCTCGAGATCGGCGGCGAGTCGTTCGATCCATCGACGCTCGACCCGCTGGCCCGCGAGAATGTGCACGTCCAGCAGGTGGTCCGCGCCCGCCAGGGCGGCCAGACCGGAATTGGCGTGCTGGAGCAGGTTTGCTTCGGTCCCTACCGTCCCGCAGGCTTCAGCGAATTCCTGGACGGCGCGAAGGGATAGCTAGAGCGTTTTCGAGCGAAGTGGATACCGGTTCGCGTGAAGAAAACGCGTCAAAACAAGAATCTAGAGCCCCGTTCCGATTCCATCGGAACGGGAAAAGCTCTAGATCGCCGGCACGCCCTCGACGAACAGCAGGCGTCGCTCCAGCGCGGTTGCGCGAAGCTTCAACGCTTCGGCATATTCCGGTGACGCATACCATTCGCGCAGGCGCGCCATGGTCGGAAATTCGACGATGACGATCGCGTTCGGTGGTGGACCGCCCTCCACCACCTCGACCGTGCCGCCGCGCACGACGTAGCGCCCGCCAAATTGTGCGATGGTGTTCGCCGCCAGCGTCCGATAGGCCTCGAACGCCGCGGCGTCGCGCATCTCGACCTCGGAGATCACATAGGCCGGCATGCGGCCTCATGCGATGGTGTTGACGATGCCGCCTTCGGCGCGCAACGCGGCGCCGTTGGTCGCCGATGCCTGCCTGGAGCAGACATAGACCACGAGATTGGCGATCTCCTCGGTGCTGGCAAAGCGCTGCAGCAGCGAGGTCGGCCGGTGCTGCTTGACGAAGTTGGAGGCCGCCTCCTCGACCGATTGGCCGTTCTGCTTGGCGAGATCCTTGACGAAGGTCTCGACGCCTTCGGACATGGTCGGTCCGGGCAGCACCGAGTTGACGGTCACGGCGGTGCCTTTGGTCAGCTCGGCGAGCCCGCGCGCGATCGCAAGCTGCGCGGTCTTGGTCATGCCGTAATGGATCATCTCGATCGGAATGTTGAGGCCGGACTCGGAGGAGATGAAGACGATGCGGCCCCAGTTGCGCTTCAGCATGCCCTGCATGTAGCCGCGCGACAGCCGCACGCCCGACATCACATTGACCTCGTAGAAGCGGCTCCAGTCCTCGTCGGGAATGTCGAAGAACGGCTTCGGCTCGAAGATGCCGGCATTGTTGACGAGGATGTCGACGTCCGGCAGCGCCGCGAGCAGCGCCTTGCAGCCCGCCGCGGTCGAGACGTCGGCGGCAATGCCGCGGAGCTTTGCGTCCGGTACTGCCTTCGTGATCGCGGCAATCGCGGCATCGACCTTGGCCTGACCGCGGCCGTTGACGACGACCTCGGCGCCGGTCTCGGCCAGCCCCCTTGCGATGGCATTGCCAATGCCCGCGGTCGAGCCGGTCACCAGCGCAGTCTTTCCGGAAAGGTCGATTTTCATCTGTCATCTCCATTGATGTCGACGGACATATCGGGCGCGGCATGCAGCGCCGCAATTGCATCTCACCGATGCGTGAGGAAGCAGAACACACCTCGTCGTCCTGGCGAAAGCCAGGGGACCCATTACCACCGCAGGTGATTATGAGAAGGATTTGAGCCCCAGCGTCGCGCAACAATTTAGATTTGGGGTAATGGGTCCTGGCTTTCGCCAGGACGACGGGGATGGAGCGTGGCCACCAAATAAAAACGGCGCCCGAAGGCGCCGCTTTCAAAACCTGGCTCGAAGCGGGGCTTACGCCGCCTCGGCTTCCTTGTCCTGCGCCGGACCGGAGTCCTGGCCCTTGGCGTCGACGTCGCGGTCGACGAACTCGATCACGGCCATCGCCGCGTTGTCGCCGTAGCGGAAGCCGGCCTTGATGATGCGGGTGTAGCCGCCCTGGCGGTCCTTGTAGCGGGTCGCCAGCGTGTCGAACAGCTTCTTGACCTGGTCGACGTCGCGCAGCTCCGAAATCGCCTGGCGGCGCAGGGCGAGGCCGCCCTTCTTGCCGAGGGTGACGAGCTTCTCGACGATCGGCCGCAGCTCCTTGGCCTTCGGCAGCGTGGTGACGATCTGCTCGTGCTTGATCAACGCGGCCGCCATGTTGGCGAACATCGCACGCCGGTGCTCGGCGGTGCGGTTGAGCTTCCGATGAACCTTGCCGTGACGCATTGACTTATTCCTTCTTCAATTCTGCCGCGGTGGTTCAGCGACAAGTTTTGCAGGTGGGCATCCTGCGTTCGCCCGCAAAAGCGCCTTAGCGCGCTTTTGCTATCTCGTTTGAGCATGATCCTCGCCGGAAAACCGCTCCGCACTTTTCCGGGATCATGCTGCGTAAAAAATCGTGGCCGGAAGTTTTCCGGCCACGACGGTGGAATCGGATCAGTAGTGATCCTCGAAGCGCTTGGCGAGCTCGTCGATGTTCTCCGGCGGCCAGCCCGGCACTTCCATGCCGAGGTGCAGACCCATCTGGGCCAGCACTTCCTTGATCTCGTTCAGCGACTTGCGGCCGAAGTTCGGGGTGCGGAGCATTTCCGCTTCCGACTTCTGCACGAGGTCGCCGATGTAGACGATGTTGTCGTTCTTCAGGCAGTTTGCCGAACGCACCGACAGCTCGAGCTCGTCGACCTTCTTGAGGAACGCCGGGTTGAACGCGAGATCGGGGATGATCTCCTGCGTGACTTCCTTGCGCGGCTCTTCGAAATTGACGAACACGTTGAGCTGATCCTGCAGGATGCGCGCGGCGTAGGCCACCGCGTCCTCCGGCGTGATCGCGCCGTTGGTCTCGATCGTCATGGTCAGCTTGTCGTAGTCGAGGATCTGGCCCTCGCGGGTGTTCTCGACCTTGTAGGACACCTTGCGGACCGGCGAGAACAGGCTGTCGACCGGGATCAGGCCGATCGGAGCATCCTCGGGACGGTTGCGCTCGGCGGCGACATAGCCCTTGCCGGTCGTGACCGTGAACTCCATGCGGATCTCGGCGCCGTCGTCCAGCGTGCAGAGCTGCAGGTCGGGGTTGAGCACCGTGACATCGCCGACGGTCTGGATGTCGCCGGCGGTGACGGCGCCCGGGCCCTGCTTCTTCACGACCATGCGCTTCGGGCCTTCGCCCTGCATCTTGATCGAGATGTCCTTGATGTTGAGGACGATGTCGGTGACGTCTTCACGGACACCGGCGATCGAGGAGAACTCGTGCAACACGCCGTCGATATGCACCGACTGCACCGCCGCGCCCTGCAGCGAGGACAACAGGATGCGGCGCAGCGCGTTGCCGAGCGTCTGGCCGAAGCCACGCTCGAGCGGTTCGGCGACCACGGTGGCGAACCGGCTCGCGTCCGAGCCCGGCGTCACCTGCAGCTTGTTCGGTCGAATGAGTTCTTGCCAATTTTTCTGGATCGTCACTGTTTCACCCATTTGCCGGTCACAGGGCCAAATCGAATGGCCGAACCCGGCGTTGGAGATCGCGGATCAGTCCGCGCGGTCAATTCCAAAAACCATCGCAGGGCGGCCAGAGGCCGCCCACGACTTACAGATCAAACGCGCCGACGCTTGCGCGGACGGCAGCCATTGTGCGGGATGGTGGTCACGTCGCGGATCGAGGTGACGGTGAAGCCCGCAGCCTGCAGCGCACGGAGCGCCGACTCACGGCCCGAACCCGGGCCGGCCACTTCAACCTCCAGCGTGCGCATGCCGTGTTCCTGCGCCTTCTTGGAGACGTCTTCGGCCGCGACCTGCGCGGCATAGGGGGTCGACTTGCGCGAGCCCTTGAAGCCCATGGTGCCGGCCGACGACCAGGCAATGGTGTTGCCCTGCGCGTCGGTGATGGTGATGGTCGTGTTGTTGAACGACGAATTCACGTGCGCGATGCCGGAGGCGATGTTCTTGCGTTCGCGGCGGCGTACGCGGGTGGCTTCCTTGCCCATTTCAAACCTTTCCTGTGATCTCGACGCCGCCGTAGTGCCAGCGGCTACACCTCAAAACGCAAATGGCGAGTAGCGAATTTCCATTCGCTACTCCTCACTAGCAATTCGCAAAACTTATTTCTTCTTGCCGGCGATCGCCTTGGCCGGCCCCTTGCGCGTGCGCGCATTGGTGTGGGTGCGCTGGCCGCGCACCGGCAGACCGCGGCGATGACGCAGGCCGCGGTAGCAGCCGAGGTCCATCAGCCGCTTGATGTTGATGCCGACCTCGCGACGGAGGTCGCCCTCGACCAGGTAGTCGCGGTCGATCACTTCGCGGATCTGCAGGACTTCCTGGTCGGTCAACTGGTTGACGCGACGGTCCAGCGGGATCTTGACCTTCTCGATGATGTCGGCCGCGTTCTTCTGGCCGATGCCATGGATGTACTGAAGCGCGATCAGGACGCGCTTGTTGGTGGGAATGTTGACGCCGGCAATACGGGCCACGGACTTCTCTCCTGTCGCCGATCCATCACGGATACGGGCTTCTCAAGTGCTTGCTCTCTCGGGCTTGTGTCCACAAACGCGAACACGACGCCCTCCCCTCATGTCCTTCGGGGCCCGGCATCGTCATCAAACTATCCAACTTGGATGCGGGGCTTATTAAAGGATTCATGTCGGTTTCGTCAACCGCTCCTAGCGTTTAGCTCGCTTTTTCGTGAGCTTTTTTGCCACCTTTTTGGCGGTCTTTGCTCCCTTGCGGGCTTTCGCGGCGCGGGCGGCCTTCTTTACCGCCTTCTTCGCGGCTTTCTTCACGGTTTTCTTGGCCGCTTTGGCCTTGGAGGGCGCCTTGGCAGCCTTCCGGGCCGATTTGGCGGCCTTTTGGGCTGGTTTAGCTGCCTTCCGGGCCGGCTTCTTGCTGGCCTTCATGGCCGCCTTGGCGGCCTTTTTACCCGCCTTCGGGGCGTGATCCTCGTGATCCTTCGGTTCCAGCGCGCCGAGTGCGGTCAGGATCCGGTTGATCTCGCGCGTGACGTGCTCGATGGTCATCATGCCATCGACCGTCAGGAGCTTCCGCCGCTCCGAATAATAGTGAATCAGCGGCTCCGTCAGCGAACGGTACTGCGCCAGGCGCTTGGTCAGCACTTCCGGCGTGTCGTCGAGGCGGACTTCCTCGCCGCGCGCGCGGGTTTCCTCGGCACGCTTCTCAACGCGGGCGAGCAGCGCGCTCTCGTTGACGCGGAGCTCAACCACCGCGTCGAGCTTGAGGTGCTTTTTCCGGAGCAGATCGTCGAGCGCCTCGGCCTGCGGCACAGTGCGCGGGAAGCCGTCGAGAATGAACCCCTTCTTGGCATCGGGCTCCTCGATCCGGTCGGCGATGATTCCCACCACGACCTCGTCTGGAACCAGGCCGCCATTGGCCATGATCTCCTTGGCCTGTAGGCCGACCGGCGTGCCCGCGGCCACCGCAGCGCGCAGCATCTCACCGGTCGAGAGCTGGACGATGCCGTGCTTGTGCACCAGCCGCTGCGCCTGGGTTCCCTTGCCCGAGCCCGGCGGCCCCAAAAGGATCAATCTCATATCTGTTTCGCCCCCCGGCTAGGTGGGCGACGTTCGCACACCTGTGTTTTGAGTTCGAAGCCGAGCCGCGATCAGCGGCGGCGGCCTCCCCTGAGCTTCGACTTCCTGATCAACCCCTCATACTGATGAGCGAGCAGATAGCCCTGCACCTGCGACACCGTATCCATCGTCACGCTGACGACGATCAACAGCGAGGTGCCGCCAAAGTAGAACGGGACCGATGCGTAGGAAATCAGAATTTCAGGAATCAGGCAGACGATCGCGAGATAGACCGCGCCGAGCACCGTGATGCGCGACAGCACATAGTCGATGTACTCGGCGGTGCGCTCGCCGGGCCGGATGCCCGGGATGAAGCCGCCATGCTTCTTCAGATTGTCCGCGGTCTCGGTCGGATTGAACACGATCGCGGTGTAGAAGAACGCGAAGAACACGATCAGCGCGAGATACATGAACAGGAACAGCGGCCGGCCGTGGCTGAGCTGGGTCGTGATCCACTGGAACCATTCCGGCCCCTTGCCGGCGTTGAAGTTCGCCACCGTGGTCGGCAGCAGTAGCAGCGACGAGGCGAAGATCGGCGGAATCACGCCCGAGGTGTTGAGCTTGAGCGGCAGATGCGAGGACTGGCCCTCGAACATCTTGTTGCCGACCTGGCGCTTCGGGTACTGGATCAAAAGCCGGCGCTGCGCGCGCTCCATGAACACGATGAAGGCGATCACGGCGACCGCCATCACGATGACGATCAGGATCAGCCCGGTCGACATCGCACCCTGGCGGCCCAGTTCCAGCATGTTGGCGAGCGCCGACGGCAGCTCGGCGACGATGCCGGCCAGGATGATCAGCGAGATACCGTTGCCGATGCCGCGCGAGGTGATCTGCTCGCCGAGCCACATCAGGAACATGGTGCCGCCGGTCAGCGTGATCGCGGTCGAGATCCGGAAGAACATGCCGGGGTCGCTGACGACATTGCCGGCACCTTCGAGGCCGATCGCGATGCCGTAGGACTGGAACAGCGCCAAGATCACCGTCAGATAGCGGGTGTACTGGTTCAGCGTCTTGCGGCCCGCCTCGCCTTCCTTCTTGAGCGCCTCGAGCTGCGGCGACACGGTGGTCAGCAGCTGCACGATGATCGATGCCGAGATGTACGGCATGATATTCAGCGCGAAGATCGCCATGCGGTGGATGCCGCCGCCGGCGAACATGTTGAACATGCCGAGGATGCCGCCGGACTGGCTGCGGAACACCTGCTCCCAGATGTTGGGATCGATGCCGGGCAGCGGGATGTAGGTGCCGAGCCGATAAACAAGCAGCGCACCCAGGGTGAACCAGATGCGCTTCTTCAGCTCGTCGGCTTTCGCCAGCTGTCCGAAATTGAGGTTGGCGGCAAGTTGTTCGGCTGCTGAGACCATGTTTCGGCTTTCTCCCGGAGCCCCATTCGCCGGCGCCCCAAAGAGACCAATTCCCTGGGCGCCGGCAGACACCGGACATTATCTGGTGCTCGGCCTCGATAAGTCCATCATTCGATCTGCGGATTGCCCGCGCGTCGCGGGCAATGACGCAGATGTTACGCCGCCTCGCCTTCTTCCTTGGCGGGGGCCAGGATCTTGACCGAGCCGCCGGCCTTCTCGACCGCGGCAATGGCCGACTTGGAAGCGCCGTGCACCTCGATGGTCAGCTTGGTCTTGATCTCGCCGCGGCCGAGCAGCCGCAGGCCGTCCTTGGCGCGGCGCAGCACGCCGGCCTTGACCAGCGATTCGGCGTTCACCGTCGCGCTCGCATCGACCAGCTTGTTGTCGATCGCTTCCTGCAGACGGTCGAGATTGATCTCGGCGAAGTCGAGCCGGAAGATGTTGTTGAAGCCGCGCTTCGGCAGACGGCGATGCATCGGCATCTGGCCGCCTTCGAAACCCTTGATGCGGACGCCCGAACGCGCGGTCTGGCCCTTGCCGCCGCGGCCCGAGGTCTTGCCCTTGCCGGAACCGATGCCACGGCCGACACGCATGCGCTTCTTGCGCGAGCCGGCGTTGTCGGCGATATCGCTGAGCTTCATCGCCCTTCTCCTTATCTCTGCTTACTCGCCGACGACGCGGACGAGATGCTGAACCTTGCTGATCATGCCGCGAACTTCAGGGGTATCCTGCAGCTCGGCAACCCGGCCGATCTTGTTGAGCTTGAGGCCGATCAGCGTCGAACGCTGCGAGTGATGGCGGCGGATTGCGCTGCCGATCTGCTCGACCTTGATGGTCTTGCTGGCCTTGGCCATGACAGTAACTCCGAATAGCGCTTCGAGAAGCGCGCGTTGTTATTCCGCCACCACTTCGGCGTCGCCGCCGACGCGGCGCGACTGCAGGGTGGAGACCTTGATGTTGCGGCGTGCCGCCACCGAGCGCGGCGAATCCTGATGCTTCAGCGCGTCGAACGTCGCGCGAACCATGTTGTAGGGATTCGACGAGCCGATCGACTTCGCCACCACGTCCTGGATGCCGAGCGTCTCGAACACCGCGCGCATCGGGCCGCCGGCGATGATGCCGGTACCGGCCGGAGCGGCACGCAGGTAGACGCGGCCGGCGCCGTGGCGGCCGGCGATGTCGTGATGCAGCGTGCGGCCTTCGCGAAGCGCGACGCGCGTCAGGTTGCGCTTCGCCGATTCGGTCGCCTTGCGGATCGCTTCCGGAACTTCGCGCGCCTTGCCGTGGCCGAACCCGACCCGGCCCTTCTGGTCGCCGATCACGACCAGCGCCGCAAAGCCGAAACGCTTGCCGCCCTTGACGACTTTCGCCACGCGATTGATGTGGACGAGCTTGTCGACGAACTCGCTGTCGCGCTCCTCGCGCTCCCTGCTCCGTTCGCGTCCGCCGCGTTCGCGTTCACCTGCCATGGTGTTTTCCAATCTCTAGGAGGCCTTGCGCCTCTTTCCTCGTCATCGTTCGTAAAGTTTAGAAGCTCAATCCGCCTTCGCGCGCCGCATCCGCGAGCGCCTTGACGCGCCCGTGATAGATGTAGGCGCCGCGATCGAACACGACTTCCTTGACACCCTTCTGCGCCGCGCGCTCGGCGAGCAACTTGCCGACCGCCTTCGCCGCATCGATGTCGGCGCCGGTCTTGCCGGCGTCGCGCATGGTCTTCTCCAGCGACGAGGCGGAGGCGAGCGTCTCGCCCTTCTGGTCGTCGATGACCTGGGCGTAGATGTGCTTGGACGAGCGGAACACCGACAGCCGCGGACGGCCGCCTGCCGAGCGGCGAAGCGCAAGGCGCACGCGCTGCTTGCGCCGGGCATTCGTAACCTTGAGTGACATGACCGGCTCCGTTACTTCTTCTTGCCTTCCTTGCGGAAGATGAATTCGTTGGCGTACTTCACGCCCTTGCCCTTGTAGGGCTCCGGCGGACGGTAGGCGCGGATCTCGGCGGCGACCTGGCCGACGCGCTGCGGATCGTTGCCGGTGATCGTGATCTCGGTCGGCTTCGGCACCGCGATGGTGATGCCTTCCGGGATCGCGTACACCACGTCGTGGCTGTAGCCGAGCGCGAGCTGCAGGTTCTTGCCCTGCATCGCGGCGCGGTAGCCGACGCCGGTGATCTCGAGCTTCTTCTCGAAGCCCTTGGTGACGCCCTCGACGAGGTTGGCGACCTGCGCGCGCGCGGTGCCGTACATCGCCTGCGCGCGGTTGGTCTTGACCCGCGGAGCGACCTTGACCTGGCCGTTCTCGAACTTCACCTCGACGTCGTCATGCACGACGAACTGAAGCTGGCCCTTCGGCCCCTTCACCTTCACGGTCTGGCCCTCGACGCTTGCCGTCACACCCGACGGGATCGCCACCGGCCTTTTGCCGATACGTGACATCGTAAAATCCTTCCTCAGAACACCGTGAAGAGAACTTCGCCGCCCACGTTGGCGTCGCGCGCCTGGTGGTCAGCCATGATTCCCTTCGGCGTCGACAACACCGAAATGCCGAGACCGTTGTTCACGCGCGGCAGGTTCTTCACCGAGGCGTAAACGCGGCGGCCCGGCTTCGACACCCGCTCGATCTCGCGGATGACGGGCTCGCCGTCGAAATACTTCAGCTCGATCTCGAGCTCGCTGCGGCCCGAGGCATGCTCGACGCTGGCGTAGCCGCGGATGTAACCCTCGGACTTCAGCACCTCGAGCACGTTGGCGCGCATCTTCGAGCCGGGGCTCGAGACCTTGGACTTGGAGCGCATCTGCGCGTTGCGGATGCGGGTGATGAGATCGCTGATCGGATCGTGCGTAGACATTGTTCCGACCCTCCCTTACCAGCTCGACTTCACGAGGCCGGGAACCAGGCCCTTGGAGCCGAGTTCACGCAGCGCGATGCGCGAGAGCTTGTTCTTGCGATAGTTCGAGCGCGGACGCCCGGTCAGCTCGCAACGGTTGCGGATGCGCGTCGGCGACGAGTTGCGCGGCATCTCGGCGAGCTTCAGCGTCGCCGCGAAGCGCTCTTCCATCGGCTTGGTCTTGTCGGCGATGATCGCCTTCAGCTTCTCGCGGCGCGGGCCGGCGTTCTTCGCCATCCGCTTGCGCCGGTTGTTCTTCTCGACTGAACTCTTCTTTGCCATGCTTGGCTCCTGGGTATCCGCGTTTGAGTGGCTTTGGCTCAGCTACTCACTGCCGGAACGGGAAATTGAAAGCGGTCAACAAGGCACGCGCCTCGTCGTCGGTCTTGGCGGTGGTGCAGACCGTGATGTCCATGCCACGCGCTTCCGAGACCTTGTCGAAGTCGATCTCGGGGAAAATGATGTGCTCCTTGATGCCGAGCGAATAGTTGCCACGGCCGTCGAAGCTCTTCGGGTTCAGGCCGCGGAAGTCGCGGACGCGGGGCAGCGCCACGTTCACCAGGCGGTCGATGAACTCGTACATATGGGTCTTGCGCAGCGTGACCTTGCAGCCGATCGGCTGGTTCTCACGCAGCTTGAAGGTCGCGATCGCGATCCGCGAATAGGTCACGATCGCCTTCTGGCCGGCGATCTGGGTCAGCTCGGCGGCGGCGGTCTCGGCCTTCTTGCGATCGTTGACGGAGTCGCCCACGCCCATGTTGAGCACGACCTTGTCGAGGCGCGGCACCTGCATCACGTTGGCATAACCGAACTTCTCGGTCATCATGCCGCGGATCTTCTTGTCATACTCCGCGCGCAGACGCGGCGTGTAAGCTGTATCAGCCATCGATCTCTGCTCCCGAGCTCTTGGCAACACGAACCTTCTTGCCATCGGCCTGAATCTTGAACCCGATGCGGGTCGGCTTTCCGTCCTTGCCGACATACGCAATGTTCGAAAGGTCGATCGGCATCTCCTTGGAGATGATGCCGCCTTCCTGGGTCTGGGTCTGCTTCTGGTGACGCTTCACCATGTTGATGCCGCGAACGAGAGCCTTGTTCTCGTCCGGACGCACCTCGAACACCTCGCCGGTGCGACCCTTGTCGCGGCCGGTGAGCACCATCACCTTGTCGCCCTTGCGGATCTTGGCAGCCATCACAGCACCTCCGGCGCGAGCGAAATGATCTTCATGTGGTTCTTGGCGCGCAGCTCGCGCGGCACCGGCCCGAAGATACGGGTGCCGACCGGCTCGGACTGATTGTTGATCAGCACGGCGGCGTTGCGGTCGAAGCGGATGACCGAACCGTCGGCGCGGCGGATGTCCTTGCGGACCCGGACCACGACGGCCTTCATCACGTCGCCCTTCTTCACCTTGCCACGCGGAATGGCTTCCTTGATCGACACAACGATAACGTCGCCCACGGTGGCATAGCGGCGCTTGGAACCTCCAAGAACCTTGATGCACATGACACGGCGTGCGCCTGAATTATCGGCCACGTCGAGGTTGGTCTGCATCTGAATCATTGATGCACCTCGTCCTCTTTCTGCGCTTTAGCGCGCTCAAAATTTCCCTGAATTCCCTCGGCCAGGCCGAAGTAATCAGGCCGTTTTCTTGTGTTCGCCCCGGACCACGGTCCAGCGCTTCAGCTTCGAGATCGGCTTCGATTCCTCGATCCAGACCATGTCGCCCGGCTTGAACTGGTTGTTCTCGTCGTGCGCGTGGTAGTTCTTGGAACGGCGGATCGTCTTCTTGTAGATCGGGTGGGTGAAGCGGCGATCGACGCGCACCACGATGGTCTTGGCTTGCTTGTCGCTGACGACCACGCCCTGCAGAGTACGTTTCGGCATAGCTGGCCCCTTACTTCTTCTTCGCGCGCTGCTGGGCAGCGATGGTCTTGATACGAGCGATATCGCGGCGGGCTTCCCGCATCCGCGAGGTGTTCTCCAGCTGCCCGGTGGCGCGCTGGAAACGCAGGTTGAAGCGTTCCTTCTTCAAATTCAGGATCGCGTCTTCCCGCTGGTCGTCGCTCATCGCGCGAATGTCTTCAACTTTCATCTCGGCCATGGCGATTACTCCGCAATGCGCGCAACGAAGCGCGTCTTGATCGGCAGCTTGGCGGCGGCGAGCGACAGCGCTTCCTTCGCGGTCTGCACCGGCACGCCGTCGATCTCGAACATCACGCGGCCCGGCTTGATCCGGACCACCCACAATTCCGGGGCACCCTTGCCGGAGCCCATGCGGACTTCGGCGGGCTTCTTCGACACCGGCACGTCCGGGAACACGCGGATCCAGACGCGGCCGGCGCGCTTCATGTGACGGGTCAGCGCGCGGCGGGCGGCTTCGATCTGACGGGCGGTGACGCGCTCAGGCTCCATCGCCTTCAGGCCGAACTGGCCGAACGCCAACGTCGCGCCAGAGGTCGCAACGCCGTGGATACGGCCCTTATGCGCCTTCCGGAACTTCGTTTTCTTAGGTTGCATCATGGCTTTAAGCCCTCAAATTCCTGCTTTGCCTCAAGCGGCGTCGCGGCGCGAACGCGGCGTGCTGTCGCCTTCGGCCATCTTCTTGTCCTGGGCCATCGGATCGTGCTCGAGGATCTCGCCCTTGAAGATCCAGACCTTGACGCCGCAGGTGCCGAAGGTCGTGAACGCAGTGGCAACGCCGTAGTCGACGTCGGCGCGCAGCGTGTGCAGCGGCACGCGACCTTCGCGGTACCACTCCATGCGCGCGATTTCGGCGCCGCCGAGACGGCCCGAGCAGTTGATGCGGATGCCACCGGCACCGAGACGCATCGCCGACTGCACGGCGCGCTTCATGGCGCGGCGGAACGCGACGCGGCGCTCGAGCTGCTGGGCGATCGATTCAGCGACCAGGGTCGCGTCGAGCTCAGGCTTGCGGATTTCGACGATGTTGATCACGACGTCCGACGAGGTGATGTCGGCAACCTTCTTGCGCAGCTTGTCGATGTCGGCGCCCTTCTTGCCGATCACGACGCCCGGACGGGCCGAATGGATCGTCACGCGGCACTTCTTGTGCGGACGCTCGATCACGATGCGGGCGACGGCCGCCTGCTTGAGCTCCTTGTGCAGGATCTCGCGGATCTTGACGTCCTCGTGCAGCAGCTTGCCGTATTCCTGCTTGCCGGCGAACCAACGGGAGTCCCAGGTCCGGTTGATGCCGAGACGCAGCCCGATTGGATTGATCTTTTGACCCATCGTCTTCTCCTGCGCCCTTCTTAGGCGCTTGCCTCGGCCTCGACCTGACGAACCACGATGGTCAGGTGCGAGAACGGTTTGAACACACGGCCCGAACGGCCACGGCCGCGCGGAGCAAAACGCTTCATCACGATGCCATTGCCGACATGCGCCTCGGCGACGACCAGATCGTCAACCTCGAGGTCATGGTTGTTCTCGGCGTTCGCGATCGCCGATTCCAGGCACTTCTTGACATCGACCGCGATCCGCTTGCGCGAGAACTGCAGGTCGGCGAGCGCAGCGGACGCCTTGCGGCCGCGGATCAGCTGCGCCACCAGGTTGAGCTTCTGCGGGCTGACGCGCAGCATGCGGGCGACGGCCTTGGCCTCATTGTCCGCGAGGCTACGTTCGCGCTTTGGTTTGCTCATCGGTTAATCCTCAAGCCTTCTTGGCTTTCTTGTCGCCCGAATGGCCGTGGAAGGTCCGAGTCGGCGAGAACTCGCCGAACTTGTGACCCACCATTTCCTCGTTGATTGCCACCGGCACGTGCTTGTGGCCGTTATAGACGCCGAACGTCAGGCCGACGAACTGCGGCAGGATGGTCGAGCGGCGGCTCCAGATCTTGATGACGTCGTGACGGCCGGACGAGCGCGCGGCATCTGCCTTCTTGAGCAGAGAACCCTCGACGAACGGGCCTTTCCAGACTGAACGAACCATGTCCGGCGTTCCTTACTTCTTCCGCTTGTGGCGGCTGAGGAGAATGAATTTGTTGGTCGACTTGTTGGTGCGGGTCTTCTTGCCCTTGGTCGGCTTGCCCCACGGAGTAACCGGGTGGCGACCGCCCGAGGTACGACCTTCACCACCGCCGTGCGGGTGATCGATCGGGTTCATGACGACGCCGCGGTTGTGCGGACGCCAGCCGAGCCAGCGGGTACGACCGGCCTTGCCGATCGAGATGTTCATGTGATCGGGGTTGGAGACCGCGCCGATCGTGCCGCGGCAACGGCCGTGCACCAGACGCTGCTCGCCCGAGTTCAGGCGGACGATCACGTAGTCCTGGTCGCGGCCGACGATCTGGGCGTAGGTGCCGGCGGAGCGCGCCAGCTGACCGCCCTTGCCGATCTTCAGCTCGATGTTGTGCACGATCGTGCCGACCGGCATGTTGCCGAGCGGCATGACGTTGCCCGGCTTGACGTCGACATAGTTGCCGGCGACGACGGTGTCGCCTGCCGCCAGGCGCTGCGGCGCCAGGATGTAGGCCAGCTCACCGTCCTGATACTTGATCAGCGCGATGAACGCGGTGCGGTTCGGATCATACTCGAGCCGCTCCACGACCGCCGGCATGTCCACCTTGTCGCGGCGGAAGTCGACGGTGCGGTAGGCCTTCTTGTGGCCGCCGCCGCGGAAACGCACGGTGATGCGACCGGTGTTGTTGCGACCGCCGTTGCCGAGCTTGCCCTCGGTCAGGGTCTTCACCGGCTTGCCCTTGTAGAGCGCCGAACGATCGACCATGACCAGCTGGCGCTGGCCCGGCGTCGTGGGATTGTAGGTTTTCAATGCCATCGTCGTTGCGCCTTATAGTCCGGTAGTCACGTCGATGCGGTGGCCCTCTTCCAGGGTCACGATCGCGCGCTTGGTGTCCGACTGCGAGCCGAGATTGCCGCGGAACACCTTGGTCTTGCCCTTGCGAACGAGAGTGTTGACGCTCTTCACCTTGACGTCGAACAGCTTCTCGACCGCTTCCTTGATCTGCGGCTTGGTCGCCTTGCCTGCGACCTTGAACATCACCTTGTTGTGCTCGGAGGCGAGCGTCGCCTTTTCCGTCACGACGGGAGAGATGATGACGTCGTAGTGGCGCGGATCGATGTTCTTCATTTGAAGCGCGCCTCCAGCGCATCAACCGCAGCCTTGGTCAGCACCAGCTTCTGGCGGCGGAGAATGTCGTAGACGTTGATGCCCTGGATCGGCAGCACGTCGATGTTCGGAATGTTCCGGGCCGCGGTCGCGAAACCGGCGTTCAGCTCGGCGCCGTCGATGATCAGCGCGTTGGTCAGTCCGAGGCCGGAGAAGTGGCCGAGCAGCGCCTTGGTCTTGGCGGCCTCGAGCTGCGCATTGTCGATCACGATCAGCCCGCCGTCCTTGGCCTTGGCCGAGAGCGCATGCTTGAGCGCGAGCGCGCGCACCTTCTTCGGAAGGTCGGTCGCATGGGAGCGAACGACCGGACCGAACGCACGGCCACCGCCGCGGAACTGCGGCACGCGGGCCGAGCCGTGACGGGCGCCGCCGGTGCCCTTCTGCTTGTACATCTTCTTGCCGGTGCGCCAGATCTCGGCGCGGCCCTTGGCCTTGTGGGTGCCGGCCTGACGCTTGTTCAGCTGCCACTGCACGCAGCGCTGGATGATGTCGGCGCGCGGCTCGAGACCGAAGATCGCGTCCGAGAGCTCGACGGATCCGGCGTCCTTGCCTTCAAGGGTCGTGACTTTCAATTCCATCTCACACGCCCTCCTTCTCGGCCACAGCCTCGGCAGCTTCGCCACCTGCAACCTTGAACTTGCCGGGCTTCGGGGCGTCCTTCGGCAGCGGCTTCTTGACCGCGTCGCGCACCGAGATCCAGCCGCCCTTGGAGCCGGGAACGGCGCCTTCGACGAGGATCAGGCCGCGCTCGACGTCGGTCGAAACCACGCGCAGATTGAGCGTGGTGATGCGGTCGACGCCCATGTGACCGGGCATCTTCTTGTTCTTGAAGGTCTTGCCGGGGTCCTGACGGCCACCGGTCGAACCGATCGAACGGTGCGAGATCGACACACCGTGGGTGGCGCGCAGACCGCCGAAATTCCAGCGCTTCATGCCGCCGGCGAAGCCCTTACCGATCGAGGTACCGGTCACGTCGACGAACTGGCCGACCACGAAATGGTCCGCCTGGATTTCCGCGCCGACCGGGATCAGCGCGTCCTCGGACACGCGGAACTCGGCGACCTTGCGCTTCGGCTCGACCTTGGAGACCGCGAACTGGCCACGTTCGGCCTTGGGCATGTACACGGTCTTGCGGGCGCCCGAGCCGAGCTGAAGAGCGACATAGCCGTTCTTCTCGGTCGTGCGGTGGCCCAGCACCTGGCAGTTGCCCAACTTCAGCACGGTCACAGGGATATGCTCGCCGGTCTCCGTAAAGACCCGCGTCATCCCGACCTTTTGTGCGATCACTCCGGAGCGCATCGGCGTGCTTCCTGTCTTTCTGTCCGCAAGCGGCGGACGTAAAAATCCAAAACCTTAGAGCTTGATCTCGACGTCGACACCGGCGGCCAGGTCGAGCTTCATCAGCGCATCGACGGTCTGCGGGGTCGGGTCGACAATGTCGAGGAGGCGCTTGTGGGTGCGCATCTCGAATTGCTCGCGGCTCTTCTTGTCAACGTGCGGCGAACGGTTGACGGTGAACTTCTCGATGCGGGTCGGCAGCGGAATCGGTCCGCGAACCTGCGCACCGGTGCGCTTCGCCGTGTTCACGATCTCGCGGGTCGACGTATCGAGGATTCGATGGTCGAACGCCTTGAGACGGATGCGAATATTTTGGCCGTTCATTGCCGTATTCTTTCTTTAGTGAGTGGCGAGTAGCGAATAGCGAATGGAGTGACCCACTCGCTACTCGCCATTCCCTATTCGCGTAGTTACTCGATGATCGCGGCGACGACGCCGGCGCCGACGGTGCGGCCGCCTTCGCGGATCGCGAAGCGCAGCTTCTCTTCCATCGCGATCGGCACGATCAGGTGCACTTCCATCGCGATGTTGTCGCCCGGCATCACCATCTCGGTGCCTTCCGGCAGGTGCACGACACCGGTCACGTCGGTGGTGCGGAAGTAGAACTGCGGACGGTAGTTGGTGAAGAACGGGGTGTGGCGACCGCCCTCTTCCTTGGTGAGGATGTAAGCCTCAGCCTTGAACTTGGTGTGCGGCTTGACCGAACCGGGCTTGCACAGCACCTGGCCACGCTCGACTTCCTCGCGCTTGGTGCCGCGGAGCAGCGCACCGATGTTGTCGCCGGCCTGGCCCTGATCGAGCAGCTTGCGGAACATTTCGACGCCGGTGACGATGGTCTTCTGGGTGTCGCGGATACCGACGATTTCGATTTCCTCGCCGACCTTGATCACGCCGCGCTCGACACGGCCGGTGACGACGGTGCCGCGGCCCGAGATCGAGAACACGTCTTCAACCGGCATCAGGAACGGCTGGTCGATCGGACGCTCCGGCTGCGGGATGTACTCGTCGACGTTGCGCATCAGCTCGAGGATGGCGTCGTGGCCGAGCTTCTTGTCCTTGTCTTCGAGGGCGGCGAGCGCCGAGCCCTTGATGATCGGGATCTTGTCGCCCGGGAATTCGTACTTCGAGAGCAGCTCGCGGACTTCGAGCTCGACGAGCTCGAGCAGCTCCGGATCGTCGACCATGTCGCACTTGTTGAGGAACACGACGAGCGCGGGCACGCCGACCTGGCGGGCGAGCAGGATGTGCTCGCGGGTCTGCGGCATCGGGCCGTCAGCAGCCGACACGACCAGGATCGCGCCGTCCATCTGGGCGGCACCGGTGATCATGTTCTTCACGTAGTCGGCGTGGCCGGGGCAGTCGACGTGGGCGTAGTGGCGGTTGGTCGTCTCGTACTCGACGTGAGCGGTCGAGATCGTGATGCCGCGGGCCTTCTCTTCCGGCGCCTTGTCGATCTGGTCGTACGCGGTGAACGTCGCGCCGCCGGTTTCTGCGAGCACCTTGGTGATCGCTGCGGTCAGCGAGGTCTTGCCATGGTCGACGTGACCGATGGTGCCGATGTTGCAGTGGGGCTTGTTACGTTCGAATTTAGCTTTGGCCATTTGACTCTCCGTTCAATCGTTGACTGCCATCAACGACAATCAGGCAAACTTCTTCTGGACTTCAGCCGACACGTTCGCCGGGGCTTCGGCGTAGTGATCGAACTGCATGGTGAAGGTCGCGCGACCCTGGCTCATCGAGCGCAGGTTGTTCACGTAACCGAACATGTTCATGAGCGGCACCATCGCGTTGATGACGTTGGCGTTGCCGCGCATGTCTTGGCCCTGGATCTGGCCACGCCGGGAATTCAGGTCGCCGATGACCGAACCGGTGTAGTCTTCCGGGGTCACCACCTCGACCTTCATGATCGGCTCGAGCAGAACGGACTTGCCCTTCGTCAACGCTTCGCGGAACGCAGCCCGCGATGCGATTTCGAACGCCAGTGCCGACGAGTCGACGTCGTGATACTTGCCGTCGACCAGCTGCACCTTGACGTCCACCACCGGGAAGCCGGCAACGACACCGGAGCCCATCACGCTGTTGAGGCCCTTTTCGACGCCGGGGATGTATTCCTTCGGCACCGCGCCGCCGACGATCTTCGATTCGAACTCATAGCCCTTGCCGGGCTCGTTCGGCTCGACGACGATCGACACTTCGGCGAACTGACCGGTACCGCCGGTCTGCTTCTTGTGGGTGTACTTGACTTCGGCCTTCTTGGTCACGCGCTCGCGGAACGCCACCTGCGGCGCGCCGATGTTGGCGTCGACCTTGTAGGTGCGCTTGAGAATGTCGACCTTGATGTCGAGATGCAGTTCGCCCATGCCCTTGAGAATGGTCTGGCCGGACTCCTGGTCGGTCGACACGCGGAACGACGGATCTTCCGCGGCGAGCTTGGCAAGCGCCACGCCGAGCTTTTCCTGGTCGGCCTTCGACTTCGGCTCGATCGCGATCTCGATCACCGGCTCCGGGAATTCCATCTTCTCGAGGATCACCGGCTTGTCGGGATCGCACAGCGTGTCACCGGTGCGCGCTTCCTTCAGGCCAGCCAGCGCGACGATGTCGCCGGCATAGGCTTCCTTGATGTCTTCGCGGTTGTTCGCATGCATCAGCAGCATGCGGCCGATACGCTCTTTCTTCTCGCGGGTCGAGTTCACCACGCCGGTGCCCGACTGCAGGATGCCGGAATAGATGCGGCAGAAGGTGATGGTGCCGACGAAGGGGTCGTCCATGATCTTGAACGCGAGCAGCGCCAGCGGCTCCTTGTCGTCCGCCTTGCGCACGACTTCGTTGCCCTCATCGTCGGTGCCCTTGATCGCGGGCACGTCGATCGGCGACGGCAGATAGTCGACGACGGCGTCGAGCAGCGGCTGCACGCCCTTGTTCTTGAACGCGGAGCCGCACAGCACGGGATAGAACGCGCCGGTCAGCACGGCCTTGCGGATCAGGCGCTTCAGGGTCGCCTCGTCCGGCTCCTTGCCGTCGAGGAAGGCAGCCAAAGCGTCGTCGTCGAGCTCGACGGCGGCTTCCACCATCTTCTCGCGATATTCCTTGGCCTGCTCGACCAGATCTTCCGGAATGTCGACATAGTCGAACTTGGCGCCGAGCGATTCATCGTTCCAGATGACGCCCTTCATCTTCACGAGGTCGACGAGACCCTTGAAGTTGTTCTCGGCACCGATCGGCAGCTGGATCGCGATCGGCTTGGCGCCGAGGCGGTCGACGATGTCGGACAGGCACTTGAAGAAGTCGGCGCCGGTCTTGTCCATCTTGTTGGCGAAGACGATGCGCGGAACCTTGTACTTGTCGCCCTGGCGCCAGACGGTCTCGGTCTGCGGCTCGACGCCCTGGTTGGAGTCGAGAACGCAAACGGCGCCGTCGAGCACGCGCAGCGAACGCTCGACCTCGATGGTGAAGTCGACGTGGCCGGGGGTGTCGATGATGTTCAGGCGCTTGCCGTTCCAGAACGCGGTAGTCGCAGCCGAGGTGATCGTGATGCCACGCTCCTGCTCCTGCTCCATCCAGTCCATCGTCGCGGCACCTTCGTGCACTTCGCCGATCTTGTGGCTCTTGCCGGTGTAATACAGGATACGCTCGGTGGTCGTGGTCTTGCCGGCGTCGATATGCGCCATGATACCGAAGTTGCGGTAGTCCTCGATGGCATGTTGGCGGGGCATGAGACTGTTCCTTAAATTCCGTTGTTCGCCTTACCAGCGATAGTGCGAGAACGCGCGGTTGGCTTCCGCCATCCGGTGCACGTCTTCCCGCTTCTTGACGGCATTGCCGCGATTGTTCGAGGCGTCGAGCAGCTCAGCCGAGAGACGCTCCGTCATGGTCTTCTCGTTGCGCTCGCGGGCGGCCGAGATCAGCCAGCGGATGCCGAGCGCCTGACGGCGCACCGAACGGACTTCGACCGGAACCTGGTAGGTCGCGCCGCCGACGCGGCGGGAACGAACCTCGATGGTCGGCATCACGTTCTCGAGCGCCTGCTCGAACACGCCGAGCGGGTTCTGCTTGGTCTTGGCCTCGATCATGCCGAGCGCACCGTAGACGATGTTTTCGGCAACCGACTTCTTCCCGGCGTACATCACCGAGTTCATGAACTTCGTAATGATGATGTTCCCGAACTTCGGATCCGGAAGAACTTCACGCTTCTCGGCAGAATGGCGACGCGACATCTGATCGGTTCCCGCTTACTTCGGACGCTTCGCGCCGTACTTCGAACGACGCTGCTTACGGTTCTTGACGCCCTGGGTATCCAGCACGCCGCGGAGGATGTGGTAGCGCACACCGGGCAAGTCCTTGACGCGGCCGCCGCGGATCATGACCACCGAGTGCTCCTGCAGATTATGGCCCTCACCCGGGATGTAGCCGATCACCTCGAAGCCGTTGGTCAGGCGCACCTTGGCGACCTTACGAAGCGCCGAGTTCGGCTTCTTCGGGGTCGTGGTGTAGACGCGCGTGCACACGCCGCGCTTCTGCGGCGACTGCTGCAGCGCCGGCACCTTCTTACGCGACTTCTGCACTTCACGCGGATTTGCGATCAGCTGGTTGATCGTCGGCATGCAGCCTTCACCCTTTAGTTCGCGCGAAAACCTTGAATGGCTCCGCAAATTTCTTCTCAGGACTAGCCGTCCCGCACGGCCCGCTCGACACGGAACAATCAACCGCGCAAAGCGAAATCGCGCCAACCACTCATCGCTGAGCGGAAAGCGCATCGACGCCACAGAGGACCGCGATCCCGAACCGTTCAGCGTTCGCTGTTCGGTCCGCCACCGAGGTCATGCATCCGAATTCACTCTCAAGAGGACGTGCTCAAGAGAACTAATATCGTCCTGGCATTGCCTAGCTATCATCGACAGCGTTTGAGCGGCATTCGTCGAGGTTGGTGCCCGTCCGGCTCCTCAAAAAGGACCTTCGGGTGTTCCGTTCCGACGCTGGCGTAGCTCACCGCCTGTCGTTAAGTGGGCGCCTTGTATAATCGAGAGATAGTGAAGTCAAGCAAAACGACAAGCAAAGAAACGCCTCTGGCACTTGCGGATTTCGCATTTCACCGAGGTTCGGCGCAAGGCGAAATGTGACGGCCGACCGACCTCCCGCGCACTTCATCCGAATCTTCGGGCGCGCGCGGAATCATATTACATCCGGGTAAAATATGAATAGAAACAACTCTCCCCAAGTTAGTCCCGAAGGCAAACTTCGAAACTAAGCCTTTATTTGCCATTCGCAGCGCAAAAATCGGGGTCACAGCCACGGAATTCTCATGCGGTACACCGACATCGCGATCATCGGCGGCGGTCTTGCGGGCTCGACCGCAACCGCCATGCTCGGCCGTGCCGGGATACCGACGATCCTGATCGACCCCCACCGGGTCTACCCGTTCGATTTCCGTGTCGAAAAGATCGGCGGCGACCTCCAGCTCGAGCGATTCGCCAGGACCGGCCTCGCCGAGTCGGTGCTCCGCTCGGCGACGCTGGACGGCGAGAACTGGATCGCGCGATTCGGCCGGTTGCTCGACCGGCAGCCGAGCCGGCAATACGGCATCATGTACGACGCGCTGATTGCGGCGATTCGGAACGAAATCGCCGGGCCGGCGGAATTCATCTGCGACAAGGTGATCAATGTCGCGACCAGTTCCGAGCGGCAGCGGCTCGTGCTTGCCAATGGCGAGGAGATCTCGGCGCGCCTTGTGGTGCTTGCCAACGGCCTGAACGTCGGGTTGCGCCGGATGCTCGGCATCGAGCGGCTGGTCACGAGCTTCTGCCATTCGATCTCGCTCGGCTTCGATTTCGTCCCCGTCGGCCGCCCCGCCTTCCCGTTCGCGGCCATGACCTACTTCTCGGAGCGGCCGAGCGATCGCATCCCCTACATCACGCTGTTTCCGATCGGAAGCCGGATGCGCGCCAACCTCTTCACCTATCGCAAGGCCGACGATCCCTGGCTGCGGGCGATGCGGCGCAATCCGGTGGAGACGCTGAACGCCGCACTGCCGCGGCTGCGCCGGCTCACCGGCGAGTTCGACATCGCCGGCGATATCAAGATCAGGCCCGCCGACATCTTTGTCAGCACCGGCTATCGGCAGGCCGGCGTGGTGCTGGTCGGTGATGCCTTCGCCAGCACCTGCCCCGTCACCGGCACCGGTACCGACAAGGTGTTCACCGACGTCACCCAGCTCTGCAACGTCCACATCCCGGCCTGGCTGTCGACCGACGGCATGGGCGAGGAGAAGATCACCGCGTTCTACGACGATCCGGTCAAGACCGCCTGCGACGCCTGGTCGAACGCCAAGGCATTCAGCTTCCGCGAGGTGTCGGTCGGCAGCGGGCCCTCGTGGCAGGCCCAGCGCTGGGCGCGCTTTTTCGGCTATCTCGGCCGCGGCTGGCTGCGCCGGCTGCACAACCCTGCGGCGGCGGCGTCAACGACGCAGCCGGCCAACCACTTCCGGCAACGTCCGCACGCCGCGGACCGGGCGTAACGAAAAATCTGGCGCTCGACCATCGCCCGCGACGCGGGCCTCACGCCTCCTCATCCTCGTCTTCGTCCTCCTCATCATCATCGTCATCATCGTCATCATCCGCGTCGTCGGCGTCCTCGTCGTGATTCAGATGTCCCTGGTCGTCCCACAGCTTGCGATAGACGCCATTGCGGGCCAGCAGCTCCTCGTGCGAGCCGCGTTCGATCGCCCTGCCGCCGGAGATCACGATGATCTCGTCCATCTCGACCACCGAAGTCAGGCGATGCGTCGACCAGATCATGGTGCGGCCCTCGGCGACCTTGAGCAGCGTGCGATTGATCGCAGCCTCCGTGGTCTGGTCGAGCGCCGAAGTCGCCTCGTCGAGCAGCAGCACGGACGGGTTACGGATGATCGCGCGCGCGATCGCGATGCGCTGGCGCTGGCCGCCCGACAAGGTATCGCCGCGCTCGCCGACCGGCGTGTCGTAGCGCTGCGGCAGGCTCATGATGTAGCGATGGATCTCGGCCTTGCGGGCAGCGTCCTCGACCTCCGCGTCGGTCGCGCCTTCCTTGCCGAGCCGGATGTTCTCGCGGATCGACATGTTGAACAGCATGTTCTCCTGGAACACGACCGCCATGTTGGCCCGCAGCGACTCGCGCGTCACCCGGCGGATATCGACGCCGTCGACGGCGACGCGGCCCTCGTCCGGCACGTAGAGCCGCAGGATCAGGTTGATCAGCGTGCTCTTGCCCGAGCCGCTGGGACCGACGATCGCAATGCTCTTGCCGGCATTGAGCTTGAGGCTGAGATTGTCGAGCACCGGCGTCTGTGCCCCCTCATACTGGAAGGTGACGCGATCGAAGGAGATGTCGTTGGTGATGCGCGGCAGATCCGGCGCGCCGGGACGGTCGGCGCCGCGGGTCGGCTCGTCGAGCAGTTCCTGGATGTGCCGCACCGCCGCCGCCGACTGGATCGACACCGGGATGAAATGCATCAGATGGGCGATGTTGTACGACACCTCCCAGAACGCACTCTCGAAGGTCACGAAGGTGCCGACGGTGATCTGCCCCTTGGTGGCGAGATAGGCGCCGATCGCCAGCACCACGAGGTGGAGCAGCAGCACCGCGATGGTGACGGTGCGCTCCACCATGGTCGACAGGAACATGGCTGACGCGGCCTTGGCCCGGACGTCGCGGTTGCGCATCGTGAACCAGCCGAGCGCCCGGCGCTGCAGATTGAACGCCTTCACCACCGCCTGCGCGGCGACGTTCTCCTGCACGGTTCCGAGCAGCGCGGCCTCGTTCTGCTTCTGCTCGTAATTGGCTTGCACCGCCTTCGGCGTCAGGATGCGCGGCCCGATCAGGGTGATCGGAAACACCAGCAAGGCGACCACGGCAAGCTGCCAGTTCAGGAACAGCATCAGGATGATGCCTGCGACCAGCTCGAGGCCCGGCAGCGCCGCGCTGTTGGCGAAGGTCTTGACCGAGCCCTCGAACGCCGACAGATCGATCGAGAAGCGCGACAGGATCTCGCCGCGCTTGGTGCGCGCGAAATAGGCCGACGGCAGGTTCTGGACATGGTCGAACAGCCGCGTCCGCACGTCGGCGATGATGCCGGCGCCCAGCCGCGCATCCCAGCGCTCGTACCAGACCGCGATGATCGAGGTGACGATGCCGGCAACCGCGAGCACGCCGAGGATCTTGTAGAGGGCCCCGAAATCCTCCTCGCCGAGCGCGTCGTCGATCAGGAATTTCAGGCTGAGCGGCATGATGACATTGAACAACGTCTCGACCAGCACGCCGAAGGCGACGCAGGCGAACGGCTTCCTGTAGTTCGCCAGGATCGGCCTGACGAAGCCAAAGATCGTGGAGAGCGCGCCGGCGGCTTCCTTGGCGGTGAAGACGACGAGGTCCTCGTCATCATCGTCGTCATCGAGCTCGAACTCGTCGTCCGCGTCGTCTTCCTCTTCGTCGTCAGCCGGCGCCGCGGACGGCTTCGTGGAGGCGGCCGCCGCGGGCGGACCGGACGCGGGCTTCTTCTTCAGCTCGGGATCGTCGGCCGCCGCTCTCGTCGGATCGTCTGATGCAGGAGGTCTTGGCGCCATGAAACCAACCGATGCTCCACGGCCGGCATGACCGCAAATCGAAACCGCAGCTGATAACACTGCGCCCGTAATCCTATGCGATCACGACGAATTCGGCAAAGCGTTTGGAACGGCCGACGCGTCGCGGCGCGCTCGCGCGGATTCGCGGAGCAAAGCATTGCCGCCGTTTGACAGCTGGTTGACACGAGGCCGGTCGGCTCGCGGCAAAAGCTTCCGGTCGGTCCCGCTAGTCGTCGAGGTCGGCTTCGACCTTGTCGAAGAAGGAATAGCGCAGGCTGTCGGAGTCGGCGTACCACTGCCCCGGCCCCTTGTTCGCGGCCAGCGTCAATGTCCACAGCGCATCGGTGCAGTCGCGGCGATGCATCGACAGGTCGAAGCCGTTGCCGAAGAACAATTCCGACCACTCCCACCAGGTGCCGAGCTTCTTCACCCCGCGCAGCAGGTCGTAGCGATCGATCACTGCCGCCGCCATGTCGGAGGTCACCGACGCGAACACGACGCCGGTCTTGACCACGCGGTTGAGCTCGCGCACCCCGCGCACGACCTGCTTCTCGCCAAGATGGCACAGCGAGGTCTCGAACACGAAGTCGAACTCGTTGGTCTTGAACGGCATGTCGGCGATCGAGCCGAGCTTGTTGTACTTCTTGAGCGCCTTCGGCGTCTTGCCGTGGATGTAGCGGTTGTTCTCGATGCCCCAGGCATCGATGCCACGTTCGCGCAGCGCGCCGACCAGTTCGCCGCTGGCGGAGCCGGCGATCAGCAGCTTGTAGCCCTTCGCCCTGCCCCAGACCGTCTTGATCAGGTCCGTCAGATAGGCCGGGTCGGTGAAGTTGCGCCAGACCTCGCTGTAGGGGCCGACGCCACGATAATTGTCGAAATAGCTGCGGTCGATCCTGTCGGACAGCGAGTTCTCGTCCTGCGCGCGGGTACGGCGCAGCCGCATCATCTCGGTGACGATGATGTCGGTCGCGGCATCGGAGGAATCGAGCAGTCCATTCAGCGTCGAATCGAACAGATAGTCGCCGACCACCACGATGCCGGGATGCTCCTTCGGCTCGGGCCGGTGGTTGGTCATGACGTCGCGCACCGGCAGGCCGCCCGGCAGCGCGTTGACCGACGACAGCCAGCGATGGATCTTGCCTTCCAGGAAATGCTCGCGCGCATCGCCGAGCGAGGCCGGCAGCGACTTCAACGCGGCATCGATCAGCTCCTGGTCGCTGAGATTGGCGAAGGCCAGCGCATCCGAGCCCGCGATCAGCCAGTTCAGCACGCCGTGCTTGCCGACATCGTGGCGCGCGCCCTCATTGTAGACGCAGCAGCCGCCGAACGCTTCCGACATGAACCAGGCGCCCGGGATCTTCTCGCCCCAGAACGGCTCGTCGAACAGGATCGAGACCCGCAGATAATGCGCGGGCCGGTCGAAATAGGCGACGTGCTTGACCATCGACTTGCGCAGCTGTTCGCCGTCCCAGCGCATGGTCGCGAGCCAGGAGTGCGGCAGGCAGACCAGCACGAGATCGAAGTCGCGCGTCTCCGGCCCCTTGCCGTTCATCATGTTGAGCTGGTAGCGGCCGCCAGCGGTCTTGCCGACCTTGAGCACACGATGGTTGAGCTGGATGTCGGCGCTGACTTCCGAGCGTAGACAATCGATCAGCTGCTCGTTGCCGTTCTGGATCGAATACAGGCCGATATAGCCGTCGACGTCCATCACGTAGTTCTTCAGCGCGTTGAGGCCGTTGGTGTTGTGGCTCTCGGTCGCGATGTCGGAACGCGCCATCACCTTGAAGAAACGCTTGGCGGTCGCGTCCTCGACCTCCTCGTCGAGGACCTGCTCGGCGGTCTTGTAGGCCCACGGGTGTTCGTTGTCGTGGGCGCCGACGCCCTCGTAATATTCGATCGGCGACACCAGGTCGCTGCAGCGCTTGCGGAACGCCTCGATCGCGGCCGCGGTCTTCGCCCCGTATTTGCGGCGCATGCCGGGAACGTCGGCAAGCAACTCGCCGTCGAGCTGCACCTGCTCGGCGTCCATCGGGATCGTCTGCAGGCCGAAATGCTGGATCAGCTCGCGCAGCGGGTCCGGCCCCGTCATCGAGTAATCATAGATCTCGGCGACGCCGGCCTCATACATCGCGGGCGCGGTGTCGAATTTGCGCGTGACGATCTTGCCGCCGAGGCGGTTCGACGCCTCGAAGATGGTAACGCGGCAGAGGTCGCCGAGTTTGCGCTTCAAATACCAGGCGCTCATCAGCCCCCCGGGGCCGCCGCCTACGATAGCCAAGTCGAGCATATGGATTCCGTCGTCTCCGGCGCGAGCCAAACAGCCGGTCTAAGTCATCCCAGCAAAGGCACTTTTTTGCCTGAAGGAAAGATGAACAAACTGCGTCCCTGCACCGCAGCAAGCAAAGAAAGCAGCAAAAAGGCCGGCTAAACGCCGGCCTTCTCGCCATACCCGTAGTCTTGCGGATGCCTATTCGGCGGGCGGCAGCGCCAGCGGCTCCGCTTCCGGAGCCGTCGGCACGATCGCCGCCTGCTGCTTCTCGCGCTCGTCGAGGATCAGCTTGTCGCGCTTGACCGCGACCTCGCGGATCCGCGCCATCGAGGCGCCGGTGCCGGCCGGGATCAGGCGGCCGACAATGACGTTCTCCTTGAGGCCCTCGAGCGGGTCCACCTTGCCGTTGACGGCAGCTTCGGTGAGCACGCGCGTGGTCTCCTGGAACGACGCCGCCGAGAAGAAGGAGCGGGTCTGCAGGCTCGCCTTGGTGATGCCGAGCAGAACCGGCGTACCCGTGGCGGGCTTCTTGCCCTCCTCCTTGGCCTTGGTGTTGAGCGCGTCGAACTCGATCTTGTCGACCTGCTCGCCCGAGATCATGTCGGTGTCGCCCTGATCGGTGACCTCGACCTTCTGCAGCATCTGACGGACAATCACCTCGATGTGCTTGTCGTTGATGAGCACGCCCTGCAACCGGTAGACCTCCTGGATTTCGTTGACCAGATAGGCAGCGAGCTCCTCGATGCCCTTGATCGCCAGGATGTCGTGCGGCGCCGGATTGCCTTCGACGATGAAATCGCCCTTTTCGACGATGTCGCCGTCCTGAAGGTGGATGTGCTTGCCCTTCGGGATCAGGTACTCGCGCGGCTCCTCGGTCTTGTCCATCGGCTCGATCGAGATGCGGCGCTTGTTCTTGTAGTCGCGGCCGAAGCGGATCGTTCCCGCGGTCTCCGCGATGATCGCCGCATCCTTCGGCTTGCGAGCCTCGAACAGTTCCGCCACCCGCGGCAGACCGCCGGTGATGTCACGCGTCTTGGCGCTCTCGGTCGAGATACGCGCCAGGATGTCGCCCGGCATCACCTTCCCGCCGGTGTCGACCGACAGAATGGCGTCGACCGACAGCATGTAGCGGGCATCGCCGCCACGCGCGAGCTTCATCACCTTGCCGTCCTTGCCCTTGACCACGATGGCCGGACGCAGGTCCGAACCGCCGCGCGTCGTGCGCCAGTCGATGACCACGCGCTTGGCGATACCGGTCGACTCGTCGAGCGTTTCCGAGATCGACTGTCCCTCGACCAGATCCTCGAAACCGATCGTGCCCTCGACCTCGCTCAGCACCGGGCGGGTATAGGGATCCCACTCGGCGATGCGCTGGCCGCGCTTGACCATATCGCCTTCGTCGACGTGCATCTTCGAACCGTACTGAATACGGTGGGTCGCACGCTCGGTGCCGTCGGCATCGACGATCGCAACGACCATGTTGCGCACCATCGCGATCAGGCTGCCTTCGCTGTTGCGGGCGATCGCCTTGTTCTTGATCACGATCTTGCCGTCGAAGTTCGATTCGACGAACGACTGCTCGTTGAGCTGGGCGGCGCCGCCGATGTGGAACGTGCGCATCGTCAGCTGCGTGCCGGGCTCACCGATCGATTGTGCCGCGATGACGCCGACGGCCTCACCGTGGTTGACCGGGGTGCCGCGGGCCAGGTCGCGGCCGTAGCACTTGGCGCAGATGCCGTTGATCAGCTCGCAGGTCAGCGCCGAGCGGATCTTCACTTCCTGGATGCCGGCCTGCTGGATCGCGTCGACGTGGCTCTCCTCCATCAAGGTGTCACGCTTGATGACGACCTCGTTGGTGGCGGGATCGCGCACGTCATCGCAGGCCACGCGGCCCAGGATGCGCGAGCCGAGCGAGGCGACCACGGTGCCGGCGTCGACGATGGCGCGCATCTTGATGCCGAGCGTGGTGCCGCAGTCGGTCTGCGTGATGATGCAGTCCTGCGCGACGTCGACCAGACGGCGGGTCAGGTAGCCCGAGTTCGCGGTCTTCAACGCGGTGTCCGCGAGGCCCTTGCGGGCGCCGTGGGTCGAGTTGAAGTACTCGAGCACCGACAGACCTTCCTTGAAGTTGGAAATGATCGGCGTCTCGATGATCTCGCCCGACGGCTTGGCCATCAGGCCGCGCATGCCGGCGAGCTGGCGCATCTGGGCCGGCGAACCACGCGCACCGGAGTGCGCCATCATGTAGATCGAGTTGATGTCGGCATCCGCGCCCGCCGCCGTCTTCTTGGTGGACGAGATCTCCTTCATCATCGCCTTGGCGACTTCTTCACCGGCCTTCGACCAGGCGTCGACGACCTTGTTGTACTTCTCGCCGTGGGTGATCAGGCCGTCATTGTACTGCTGCTCGAAATCCTTCGCCAGCGTACGGGTCTGATCGACGATCTTCCACTTCGACGCCGGCACGACCATGTCGTCCTTGCCGAACGAGATGCCCGCCTTGAAGGCGTTGTAGAAGCCGAGCGCCATGATTCGGTCGCAGAAGATCACCGTCTCCTTCTGACCGCAGTGCCGGTAGACCTGATCGATCACGCCGGAGATCTCGCGCTTGGTCATCAGCTTGTTGATGATGTCGTACGAGATCTTCGGGTTCTTCGGCAGCAGGTTGCCGAGCATGACGCGGCCCGCGGTGGTTTCGATCCAGCGCTTGGAGTGCTTGCCTTCCTCGTCGAGGCCTTCCCACCGGTACTTGATCTTGGTGTGGAGGTGGATGACCTTCGAATGCAGGGCGTGCTCGAGCTCGGCCATGTCGCCGAAGATCTTGCCCTCGCCGGGCAGGCCTTCGCGCATGATCGAGACGTAGTAGAGGCCGAGCACGATGTCCTGCGACGGCACGATGATCGGCTGGCCGTTCGCCGGATGCAGGATGTTGTTGGTCGACATCATCAGGACGCGCGCTTCCAGCTGCGCTTCGAGCGACAGCGGAACGTGCACGGCCATCTGGTCGCCGTCGAAGTCGGCGTTGAAGGCGGCGCAGACCAGCGGATGCAGCTGGATCGCCTTGCCCTCGATCAGCACCGGCTCGAACGCCTGGATGCCCAGGCGATGCAGCGTCGGCGCGCGGTTGAGCAGCACCGGATGCTCGCGGATCACCTCGTCGAGGATATCCCAGACCTCCGGACGCTCCTTCTCGACCAGCTTCTTGGCCTGCTTCACCGTGGTGGACAGACCCTTGGCGTCGAGCCGCGAGTAGATGAACGGCTTGAACAGCTCGAGCGCCATCTTCTTCGGCAGGCCGCACTGATGCAGGCGCAGCTCGGGACCGACCACGATCACCGAACGGCCGGAATAGTCGACGCGCTTGCCGAGCAGGTTCTGGCGGAACCGGCCCTGCTTGCCCTTCAGCATGTCGGCGAGCGACTTCAGCGGACGCTTGTTGGCGCCGGTGATGACGCGGCCGCGGCGGCCGTTGTCGAACAGTGCGTCGACGGCCTCCTGCAGCATGCGCTTTTCGTTGCGGATGATGATGTCGGGCGCACGCAGCTCCATCAGCCGCTTCAGGCGGTTGTTGCGGTTGATGACGCGGCGGTACAGGTCGTTGAGGTCCGAGGTCGCAAACCGGCCACCGTCGAGCGGCACCAGCGGACGCAGGTCCGGCGGAATCACCGGCACGACCGTCATGATCATCCATTCCGGCTTGTTGCCGGAAACGCGGAAAGCCTCGACGATCTTCAGACGCTTGGCGAGCTTCTTGTGCTTGATGTCGGAGTCGGTCTCCGCCATGTCGGCACGCAGCGTCGCCTCGAGCTTCTCGAGCTCGAGCCCCTTGAGCAGCTCGCGGATCGCCTCCGCGCCGATCATGGCGGTGAAGGAATCCTGGCCGTACTCGTCCTGCGCCTTCAGATACTCGTCTTCCGACAGCAGCTGACGGTCCTTCAGCGCGGTGAGACCCGGCTCGAGCACGACGTAGTATTCGAAGTACAGGATCCGCTCGAGATCCTTCAGCGTCATGTCGAGCAGGAGGCCGATGCGCGAGGGCAGCGACTTCAGGAACCAGATGTGGGCGACCGGCGCCGCCAGCTCGATATGGCCCATGCGCTCGCGCCGGACGCGCGACAGCGTCACCTCGACCGAGCACTTCTCGCAGATGATGCCCTTGTACTTCATCCGCTTGTACTTGCCGCACAAGCACTCGTAGTCCTTGATCGGCCCGAAGATGCGCGCGCAGAACAGGCCGTCACGCTCCGGCTTGAAGGTGCGGTAGTTGATGGTCTCCGGCTTCTTGATCTCGCCGTAGGACCAGGACAGAATCTTCTCCGGAGACGCGATCGAAATCCGGATCTGGTCGAAGACCTGGGCCGGGGTCGTCGGATTGAAAAGATTCATAATCTCTTGATTCATGGTCTTCTCCTCGCGTGCCGATCGTCACCGGCAGCAAATTCGAAACTTTTATTCAGCGCGCGCCCCGCCCAACGTCCGAGCGGAGTGCGAAGGCCCGGCGCGTTTGGCGCCGGGCATGATCACAGCGTTACTCGGCCGCTTCCGACGTCGACGCCGGTCCCACCTTGGAATTGTGCAGGTCGACGTTGAGGCCGAGCGAGCGCATTTCCTTGACCAGCACGTTGAACGATTCCGGAATACCGGCCTCGAAGGTGTCGTCGCCGCGCACGATCGCCTCGTACACCTTGGTACGGCCGGCGACGTCGTCCGACTTCACGGTCAGCATCTCCTGCAGCGTGTAGGCGGCGCCGTAGGCTTCCAGCGCCCAGACCTCCATTTCGCCGAAGCGCTGGCCGCCGAACTGCGCCTTGCCGCCCAGCGGCTGCTGGGTGACGAGCGAGTACGGACCGATCGAACGCGCGTGGATCTTGTCGTCCACGAGATGGTGCAGCTTGAGCATGTAGATGTAGCCCATCGTCACCTTACGATCGAACTGATCGCCGGTACGGCCGTCATAAACGGTCGACTGGCCGGAGGCGTCGAAGCCCGCGAGCTTCAGCATCTCCTCGATGTCGGCTTCCTTGGCGCCGTCGAACACCGGCGTTGCGATCGGCACGCCGTGGCTCAGATTGCGGCCGAGTTCGACCAGCTCGTTGTCGTTCAGCGACTTGATGGTTTCATCCTCGCCGTAGATCTTCTTCAGGGTCTCGCGCAGCGGCTTGAGATCCTGCTTGTGATAATAGGCGTCGATGGTCTGCCCGATGCGCTTGCCGAGGCCGGCGCAGGCCCAACCGAGATGGGTCTCAAGGATCTGACCGACGTTCATGCGCGAAGGCACGCCGAGCGGATTGAGCACGATGTCGGCGTGCGTTCCGTCCTCGAGGAACGGCATGTCCTCGATCGGCACGATCTTCGACACCACACCCTTATTGCCGTGACGGCCGGCCATCTTGTCGCCGGGCTGGATCTTGCGCTTCACCGCGACGAAGACCTTGACCATCTTCATCACGCCGGGCGGCAGCTCGTCGCCACGCTGCAGCTTCTCGACCTTGTCGAGGAAGCGCTGCTCGAGGCCCTTCTTCGACTCGTCGTACTGCTTCCGCATGGCCTCGATCTCGGCCATCAGCTTGTCGTTCGGCGAGGCGAACAGCCACCACTGCGACTTCGGATACTCGTCGAGCACCGCGCGGGTGATCTTGGTATCCTTCTTGAAGCCCTTCGGGCCGGCGATGCCCTGGCGGTTCTCCAGCAGCTCGGCGAGGCGGTTGTAGACGTTGCGGTCCAGGATCGCCTGCTCGTCGTCGCGGTCCTTGGCCAGACGCTCGATCTCCTCGCGCTCGATCGCCAGCGCACGCTCGTCCTTGTCGACGCCGTGGCGGTTGAACACGCGGACTTCCACGATGGTGCCCTGCACGCCCGGAGGCACGCGCAGCGAGGTGTCGCGGACGTCGGAGGCCTTCTCGCCGAAGATGGCGCGCAGCAGCTTCTCTTCCGGCGTCATCGGGCTCTCGCCCTTCGGCGTGATCTTGCCGACCAGGATGTCGCCAGCGCGGACTTCCGCACCGATGTAGACGATACCGGCTTCGTCGAGGTTCTTCAGCGCTTCTTCCGAGACGTTCGGGATGTCGCGGGTGATTTCCTCAGGACCGAGCTTGGTGTCGCGGGCCATCACCTCGAACTCTTCGATGTGAATCGAGGTGAAGACGTCGTCCTTCACGATCCGCTCGGAGAGCAGGATCGAGTCTTCGAAGTTGTAGCCGTTCCACGGCATGAACGCGACCAGCACGTTGCGGCCGAGCGCGAGCTCGCCGAGATCGGTCGACGGACCGTCGGCGATGATGTCGCCCTTCTTGACGATGTCGCCGACCTTCACCAGCGGACGCTGGTTGATGCAGGTCGACTGGTTGGAGCGCTGGTACTTCATCAGCCGGTAGATATCGACGCCCGACTTGGTCGGATCGAGATCCTCGGTGGCGCGGATCACGACGCGGGTGGCGTCGATCTGGTCGATCACGCCGGAGCGGCGCGCGGCAATCGCCGCGCCCGAGTCACGGGCGACCACGCCTTCCATGCCGGTGCCGACGAACGGCGCCTCGGCGCGAACCAGCGGCACCGCCTGGCGCTGCATGTTCGAGCCCATCAGCGCGCGGTTGGCGTCGTCGTTCTCGAGGAACGGGATCAGCGCCGCGGCGACCGAAACCAGCTGCTTCGGCGACACGTCCATGTAGTCGACCTTGTCCGGCGTCACCGGCAGCACTTCGCCGGCGTGACGGCAGACCACGAGGTCGTCGGTGAAGCGGCCCTTGGCATCGAGCGGCACGTTGGCCTGCGCGACGCGGTAGCGGCCCTCTTCCATCGCCGACAGATAGATCACCTCGTCGGTGACCCGGCCGTCCTTGATCTTGCGATAGGGCGTCTCGACAAAGCCGTACTTGTTGACGCGCGCGAACGTCGCCAGCGAGTTGATCAGGCCGATGTTCGGACCTTCCGGCGTCTCGATCGGGCAGATGCGGCCGTAATGCGTCGGATGCACGTCGCGGACTTCGAAGCCGGCGCGCTCGCGGGTCAGGCCGCCCGGGCCAAGCGCCGACAGGCGCCGCTTGTGGGTGATCTCCGACAGCGGGTTGGTCTGGTCCATGAACTGCGACAGCTGCGAGGAGCCGAAGAACTCGCGCACCGCGGCAGCCGCGGGCTTGGCGTTGATCAGGTCCTGCGGCATCACGGTGTCGATATCGACGCTCGACATGCGCTCCTTGATCGCGCGCTCCATGCGGAGCAGGCCGATCCGGTACTGGTTCTCCATGAGCTCGCCGACCGAGCGCACCCGGCGGTTGCCAAGGTGGTCGATGTCGTCGATCTCGCCCTTGCCGTCGCGCAGGTCGACCAGCGTCTTGATGACCGCCAGGATGTCTTCCTTGCGCAGCGTGCGATGGGTATCGGGCGCATCGAGCTCGAGGCGCATGTTCATCTTGACGCGGCCGACCGCGGAGAGGTCGTAGCGCTCGGCGTCGAAGAACAGCGACTGGAACATCGCCTGCGCCGAATCCAGCGTCGGCGGCTCGCCCGGACGCATCACCCGGTAGATGTCGAACAGCGCGTCCTCGCGCGTCATGTTCTTGTCGGCAGACAGCGTGTTGCGGATGTAGGCGCCGACATTGACGTGGTCGATGTCGAGCAGCGGCAGGTCCTTGTAACCCTGCTCGTTCAGCACCTTGAGCGACTTCTCGGTGATCTCCTCGCCGGCTTCGGCGTAGATCTCACCGGTCTTTGGATTGACGAGATCCTCGGCGAGATAGTTGCCGACGAGCTCCTCGTCCGACATGCGCAGCGCCTTCAGGCCCTTCTCCTGAAGCTGGCGCGCCTGGCGCACGGTCAGCTTCTTGCCGGCCTCGAGCACCACCTTGCCGGTGTCGGCGTCGATCAGGTCGTTGACGGTCGAATAGCCGCGGAAGCGGTTGGCATCGAACGGCACGCGCCATCCGTCCTTGGTCCGCTTGTAGGTGATCTTCTTGTAGAAGGTCGACAGGATCTGCTCGCCGTCGAGACCGAGCGCGTACATCAGCGAGGTCACGGGCAGCTTGCGGCGGCGGTCGATGCGCGCGAACACGATGTCCTTGGCGTCGAACTCGATGTCGAGCCAGGAACCGCGATACGGAATCACGCGCGCGGCAAACAGCAGCTTGCCGGACGAATGGGTCTTGCCCTTGTCGTGGTCGAAGAACACGCCCGGCGAACGGTGCATCTGCGAGACGATGACGCGCTCGGTGCCGTTGACGACGAAGGTGCCGTTCATCGTCATGAGCGGGATATCGCCCATGTAGACGTCCTGCTCCTTGATGTCCTTCACCGACTTGGCGCCGGTTTCCTCGTCGATATCGAACACGATGAGGCGCAGCGTCACCTTGAGCGGCGCAGCGAAGGTCATGCCGCGCTGGCGGCACTCGTCGACGTCATATTTCGGCTGTTCGAACTCGTAGCGGACGAATTCGAGCATCGAGGTGCCGGAGAAATCCGAGATCGGGAACACCGAGCGGAACACCGCCTGCAGGCCCTCGTCGAGCCGACCGCCGGTCGGCTCGTCGACCATCAGGAACTGGTCATAGGACGCCTTCTGAACCTCGATGAGGTTCGGCATCTCGGCGACTTCCTTGATGTGACCGAAAAACTTGCGTACGCGTTTGCGACCGGTGAATGTCTGCTGCGCCATCGTGGCCTCTCATTTTCGTCGCCTTTGTGGGGCGAACCTTCCGGGAGCGACTGCCATCGGCCCCGGGTTGAATTTCGAATCGTCTCGAAGGAACGAAGCGCAAAGTCAGGAATTAAATCCCCGTCCCGGCCCCGACCACCTCCAAAACGCAAAACAACGCGCGGGGCGCATCACTGCACCCGCTCGTCCAAACGCTCCGCTTTACGGACTGAAAAAGCCCGAAATCTGACTGTCTCCCAACGGCTTCCGCCGAGGACCCTGCCGTCCCCGCCGCCTACCGTGTTTTTCCGCTGCCAACCCGATATGGGATGGCAATAAAGGAGATTCGAGGGTTAAGTCCACGGATCCCCACACTTTTTTGTGTCCGGCGCGCCACGCGACAACCTGTCGCACGCCGTTTGCATGGCCCGGGAGCGCCCTGCGGCGCTCCCGGATCGCGCATTACTTGAGCTCGACCTTGGCGCCAGCCTTCTCGAGCTGGGCCTTGATCTTGTCGGCTTCTTCCTTGTTGACGCCTTCCTTGACGGGCTTCGGAGCGCCTTCGACGAGGTCCTTGGCTTCCTTCAGGCCCAGGCCGGTGATGGCGCGGACTTCCTTGATGACTTCGATCTTCTTGTCGCCGGCCCCAGCCAGCACGACGGTGAAGTCGGTCTTCTCTTCAGCCGGAGCAGCGGCACCGCCACCACCAGCAGCCGGGCCGGCAACCGCAACGGCGGCAGCGGCGGACACGCCCCACTTTTCTTCGAGGAGCTTGGCGAGTTCGGCCGCTTCGAGCACGGTGAGGCTCGAGAGGTCGTCGACGATTTTCTGCAAGTCAGCCATTGTTCAGTTCCTTAAACGTTTGGTTCGAACCAGGTTTGAGATTAGCGAAGGGTCAGGCCGCTTCGCCCTTTGAGGCATGAGCCTGAATGACGCGTGCGAGCTTGGCCGCGGGCGCGTTGGAGAGCTGAGCAAGCTTGGTCGCCGGCGCCACGAGGAGGCCAACGATCTTGCCGCGCAGTTCGTCGAGCGACGGCAGTGAGGCAAGCGCCTTCACGCTGTCGACATTCAGGACGGTTTTACCCATCGAGCCGCCGAGGATGACGAACTTCTCGTTCGCCTTGGCGAATTCGATGGCAACCTTTGGCGCCGCAACCGGATCGTTCGAAGTAGCGATCACGGTCGGTCCCTTCAGCAGGGAGCCGATGGCAGCGACGTCAGTGCCTTCAAGAGCAATTTTGGCGAGACGGTTCTTCGAGACCTTCACCGACGCGCCCGCCTGCTTCATCTGCATGCGCAGCTTCTGCATCTGGGCCACGGTGAGGCCGGAATAGTGAGCAACGATCGCAACCGACGTGGTCTTGAAGACCTCGTTAAGTTGTTCGACCGACTCTTTTTTTGCCGCTCGTTCCACAGCAAGCTCTTTCCGGTTGGCGGCCTTTCCGCGAAGGCAGGACCGCCGGGTTGCACCCATCGTCCCGCCCTAAACCTGATCCTTGGGGCGCAAGACCCTTCGGACATGCCGGGCAAGACGACATCTAGAAGCCTGCCCTCCCAGAGCCTTGCGGCCATGGGCTGTCGAGGTTCGAACCAAACCAGCCTCCCGGCCGCGAACTGATCGCGACGTGGAGTGCAAAATCCGGTCTTCACCCGTCTATGCAGGCCATGCGATTAAGCCGTTGAAAACACGAAGCTCTCGCGGGCGCCTGCAGTCTTGGACAGGATCGAGGCACTTCAGCACGCTGAAGGCCCCTGCTCTCATTCCTCTGAAGGCGATGGGTCTCCTTCCTTTCGAGCATCCTTGCGGGCATGCGGAAAGGAATGATCTCCTATCATCACAGGTTTTCGGATTGCGAGCACGGACATGCCAGCAAGTGCCAGCACGCCCGGAAGGCGCTATGTAGCCCGTCCTGCCCTGCTTGCCAAGGGCAAATTTCAGACCAGTTCGGCGATCTGCCCGGCCCAGCGAAAAATTTCTTCCCCGAGGCGTCACGCTCCAATGCCGTCGCTCGTCTGGCGCTGGAGGCTCGCATGAAACGATGGATTGCAGGAATTCTCGCCCTCTTCAACCTCGCCAATGGGCTGGTGATGCTGTCGGCCGGTTCCCTCTGGTGGTCGCTCGTGCCCCGCGCAGCCGATACCGGTCCGTTCAACCCTCATTTGGTCCAGGACGTCGGCATTGCCTTCATCGCGGCCGGGCTCGGCCTGGCGGCGCGAGCCTTGTGGCCGGCCTGGTGGCCGGCAGCGGTCGCGGGCGCCGCGTTCCTGGCCGGCCACGGCCTGCTGCATCTCGTGATGATCGCCGGCGGCCACGACCACCATGCCGCATCCGATCTGGTGGCGGTCGTCCTGCCGGCGGCGCTCGCCCTCTATTCCGCCCTGCCAAATCAAGGAGAACGACATGCGTAGCTTCATCGCGCGCCGCATGCTGCGCGCCTATTCCAGGCGCTACGGCTACGACACCACCTATCTCGAGATCATGCTGAAGGAATCGCCCGCCGCGTTCTTCAAATTCGCCGGCGCGATGAAGGCCGCCGCCTACCGCGCGGTCGCGCCGGTTGAGGCCTTCTATGCCGCCAAGCTGACCGGCGCGCTGGCGGAAGATTGCGGTCCCTGTGCGCAACTGGTCGTGGACATGGCGATCGGAGCGGAAATGGCGGAACAGCAGGTCACCGCCGTGCTCCGTCGTGACGTTGCCGCCATGACCGCGGACACCGCGCTCGGCTTCCACTTCGCCGACGCCATCGTGCAGCGCTCGACCGACGATGACGCCTGCCGCGACGCCGTTCGCGCGCGCTGGGGCGAAAAAGGCGTGATCGAGCTCGCCATGGCCCTACAAATCGGCCGGATATTCCCCATGATGAAGCTGGCGCTGGGATATGCCAGGGAGTGTCGCCGCGTGACCGTGGCCGGCCATCAGATCGATGTCATCAAGCAGGCTGCCTGAGCGCGACCCGCTGGCGCCGTATCGGGCGCGGCTGACCGGGCTTGCCTATCGCATGCTCGGTAGCCGCGGCGATGCCGACGATGTGGTCCAGGACGCCTGGCTGCGGTTCGCCGCGGTCGACGACGTTCGCAATCCCGAGGCGTTCCTCGTCACGGTGGTGACCCGGCTTTGTCTTGACCGGCTGAAGAGCGCCCGCGCCCAGCGCGAGGTCTATGTCGGTGCCTGGTTGCCCGAGCCGGTGTTCGACGAGGCGCTGTCGGCCGAGGCGGCGACCGAACTCGCCGACGATCTCTCCTTCGCGCTGATGCTGGCGCTCGACGCCCTGACGCCGCTCGAGCGCGCCGCGTTCCTGCTGCACGACGTGTTCGACCGGCCGTTCGCGGAAGTCGCCCGCACCCTCGAGCGCAGCGAGGCGGCCTGCCGGCAGCTCGCCGCGCGCGCCCGCCGATCGGTCCGCGACAACCGCCCTGTTCCCGCCGAGCCGCCCGAAGGCCACGCACGGCTGCTGACGGCATTCTGCAAGGCCGCGGCCAGCGGCGACGTCTCCGCCCTCGCCAACCTGCTGCGCGAGGATGCCATCGCGATCACCGACGGCGGCGGCCGCAAGCTGGCGGCGCTGAAGCCGATCAAGGGGGCAGAGAAGATCGTCCGCTTCATCATCGGTATCGCCGGCAAGAACGCCGGCAGCGAGGTTCGCGTCGAACCGATGATGGTCAATGGCAGCGCGGGCGCGCTGATCTTCCTCGATGGCGAAGTCGACCACACACTGAGCATGGCGATCGAGGGCGAGACCGGCCGGATCGCGGCGATCTACATCGTCCGCAACCCGGACAAGCTGCGCCACGCGCCGCGCCGGAGCTGAAGCTCCGGTCAGGCCGCCGTCGCCACCGGATAGGCGAGCGGCTTGCCGGCAAAGAACGCGTCGAGATTGGCCAGCACGCAATCCTGCATGGCGACGTGCGATTCCAGCGTGTGGCCGCCGAGATGCGGCGACAGCACCACGTTCGGCAACGCCGTCAGCGCATCGGGCGCATGCGGCTCCCTCGCGAACACGTCGAGGCCGGCACCGGCGATCACGCCGTCGGTCAACGCTGCGACCAGCGCCTTCTCGTCGATGACCGAGCCGCGCGCGATGTTGACGACGAACCCGTCGCTGCCGAGCCGGCGCAGGATGTCGGCATTGACCGCATGCTCGGTCTCGGCGCCGGCGCGGACGGCCACCAGCAGCACGCTGCACCAATCGGCGAGCGCTTCCAGCGTCGGAAAGGATTGATAGGGCACGTCGTGCTTCGAGCGGCTGAAATAGCCGACCTCGGTCTCGAAGGCCGCGACGCGGGCGGCGATCTTGCGGCCGATCTCGCCCATGCCGTAGACGCCGACCTTGCGGCCGCGCATGCCGGCCTGCGGCCGCATCATCGGCGACGGCTTTGCACCGGCCCAGTCGCCGCTCCGCACGTAATTGTCAGCCACCAGCAACCGCCGCACCGACGCCAGCATCAAGGTCACCGCCGTGTCGGCGACGGAGGCCGCATTGGCCCCCGGGCTGTGGCCGACCGCGATGCCGCGCCTGGCGGCAGCGGCGAGATCGACGCCGTCATAGCCGGTGCCGTAGCAGACGATCGCGGCGAGCTTCGGCAGCATGTCGATGGCCTCCGCGCCGAGCGCGGTGCCGCCCGCGGTGATCATGGCGCGGATATCGGCGAGCTCGGCCGCCGGGAACGCTTCGTCCAATCGTTTGCCCGCCGCATTCAGCAGCTCATAGCGCTCGCCGAAGCGGATCAGCTGGGCCTTGGGAAAGCGTGAATAGACCAGGACCTTATCGGGCATTGTTGTTCTTTCTTGCGAGAGGCTTCAGATCTTGTCTTGGCGCGTTTTTTTCACGCGAACCGGTAGCCACTTCGCTCGAAAACGCTTTGGCAAAACAAAGGGCGGAACCGGTTGCCCGGTCCCGCCCCTCTTTATCTCGTCACGGCCAGAGACCTCAGCCGAGGATCGTGCCCGGCTCGACCTTCACGCCCGGGCCCATGGTGGAGGAAACCGCCACGCGCTGGATGTAGGTGCCCTTGGAACCCGCCGGCTTCGCCTTGGAGACCGCGTCCGCAAGCGCCTTGACGTTCTCGACCAGCTTGTCCTCGGAGAACGAGGCCTTGCCGATGCCGGCCTGCACGATGCCGGCCTTCTCGACGCGGAACTCGACCGAGCCGCCCTTGGCGCCCTTCACGGCGTTGGTGACGTCCATGGTCACGGTGCCGATCTTCGGGTTCGGCATCATGCCGCGCGGACCGAGCACCTTACCGAGGCGGCCGACCAGGGGCATCATGTCGGGCGTGGCGATACAACGATCGAAATCGATCGCGCCGCCCTGCACCTTCTCGACCAGGTCTTCCGCACCGACGACGTCAGCACCGGCGGCCTTGGCTTCCTCAGCCTTGGCGCCGCGCGCGAACACGCCGACACGAAGCGTACGGCCGGTTCCGTTCGGCAGGTTGACGACGCCGCGGACCATCTGGTCGGCGTGGCGCGGGTCGACGCCGAGATTGATCGCGATCTCGATCGTCTCGTCGAACTTCGACTTGGCGCGCTCCTTGACCATCTTGATGGCATCCGCGAGCGGATAGAGCTTCTCGCGATCGACGCCCTCGCGGGCCTTCTTCAAACGCTTTCCGATTGACATGGCCCGTTACCCCGCAACTTCCAGACCCATCGAACGGGCAGAGCCCTCGACCATCTTCATGGCCGATTCGATGGTGTCGCAATTCAAGTCCTTCATCTTCTTCTCGGCGATCTCGCGCACTTGCGCCTTGGTCACCTGGCCGGCCTTGTCACGGCCCGGCGCCTTCGATCCGGACTGGATCTTGGCGGCCTGCTTGAGGAAGTAGGACATCGGAGGGGTCTTCATCTCGAAGGTGAAGGACCGGTCCGCATAGATGGTGATGATCACCGGGATCGGGGTGTTCTTCTCTTCCTTCTGGGTCTGCGCGTTGAACGCCTTGCAGAACTCCATGATGTTGAGACCGCGCTGACCAAGCGCGGGGCCGATCGGGGGCGAAGGATTCGCCGCACCGGCCGGGACCTGAAGCTTCAGGTATCCGGTCACTTTCTTTGCCATTTATCACTCCTGTTGTGCCGGACGTGCCGGCGGTTTCAGGTTCCGTGGTTCGGTTGAAGGGGCTGGCGACCGCCTCCTCCCTCCCACGGCCTCTCGACTTGACGCGAGGCAGATACCCCGCGCCGTCCGGTCAGACCACCTTTTCGACCTGACCGAATTCCAGTTCCACGGGCGTCGCGCGGCCGAAGATCGACACCGCGACCTTGACGCGCGAGCGCGCCTCGTCGATTTCTTCCACCACGCCGGAGAACGAAGCGAACGGGCCGTCGGCCACGCGTACGTTCTCCCCGATCTCGAACGACACCGACGCCTTCGGACGCTCCACGCCCTCCTGCACCTGGTGCAGGATCCGCATCGCCTCCGCTTCCGAGATCGGCATCGGCTTGTTTTCCGCGCCGAGGAAGCCGGTCACCTTCGGGGTGTTCTTGATCAGATGGAACGCCTCGTCGGTCAGCTTCATCTTCACCAGTACATAGCCCGGGAAGAACTTGCGCTCGGCGTCGATCTTGCGGCCGCGGCGCACCTCTGTGACCTTCTCGGTCGGCACTAGAATCTGCTCGAACAGTTCTTCCAGCCCACGCTGCTTGGCCTGCTCGCGGATCGATTCCTGAACCTTCTTCTCGAAGTTCGAATAGGCGTGGACGATGTACCAGCGCTTGTCCATCAATTGAGTTCCCATGCTCATCAGTGGATGCCCAGTATCAGGGTAATCAGATAGCGGATGATCTGATCTGCGGCGAAGAAGAAGACTGAGGCCAGCGCCACCATCACGAACACCATGATGGTGGTGATGGTCGTCTCGCGGCGCGTCGGCCAGGTGACCTTGGCGGTCTCCGAGCGCACTTCCTGCAGGAATTTGAACGGGCTGAAAGCCATCGTGAGATCCGCGTCCGTCTCCGGACGATTGCAACGTTTCAAGGAATCCGAACAGCCGACCTTGCGGACCCAGCCCTCGTTTGGAAGGTTGAGCCGATAAACGAGCTCGAATGTTCGGGGAATTAGGCCGCGCCGGATATCCGCCATCAAAGCGGGCCGGCTGCGAGTGGCGAGTATCTACTGCGAGACCGGCCAAACGTCAAGGTCGGCGGGGTCGGGTCCGGCTCCCGCCCGGTTCGGGCAAATCGGGCATTGGTCTCTCCAAATCAAGGGCTTAGCCGGCGCCCTGCGATCCCCTGGCGTCCTGGCGGGATCAGCGTCGTTCGTCTCGCCCCTCTAGGCCAGGCCGGGTTTTGGCGGCAGCAGCATCGATACGAGCAGTCCGCTCGGCTCCCGCAGGCTCAACGCGATGCTGCCGCCATGGCGCTTGGCGATATCCTGCGCGATCGATAGTCCCAGCCCGAAGCCCCCCTCCTGCCGGGCGCTGTCGGCCTTGAAGAAGGGCTCGAACACCTTGTCGTGCAGCGCAGGTGGGATGCCCGGACCGTCATCCGCCACCTCGATCTCGATGTGGCCAGCCTCCATGGGGCGAAGCGTCACCGCGACCTTGCTGCCGTGCTTGACCGCATTCTCCACGATTTTGGTGGCGGCGCGCGACAGCGCGCGGGGCCGGCAGGCATAAGGCAGACGCGCCGGCCCGGCATAGGATACCGCGTGGCCCATGTCGGCGAAGTCCGAACAGATGGTCTGCAGGAAGCTCGGCAGGTCGATGAACGACGCCGCCTCCGAGCGGGCATCCTCGCGCAGATACTCCAGGGTCTCGTTGATCATGCGCGTCATCTTGGCGATATCGCCCAGCATCGCCGGGCGCAGGGTGTCGTCGCCGACGCGCTCGGTGCGCAGCCTGAGCCGGGTCAGCGGCGTCCGCAGGTCATGACTGATGGCGGCGAGCATGCGGGTGCGGTCGTCGAGCAGCGCTGCGATACGTGTGCGCATGTCGTTCAGCGCGTCGGCGACCTGGGCGATCTCGAGCGGACCGCGCCGGCGCAACACCTCGGGAGCCCGCGGCGAGCGGCCGAACGAGGTCGCGGCACGCGCGACATCGGCCAGCGGCGCGATCACCCAACGCACCGCATAGACCGACAGCAGCAGCATCGAGATCAGCACGATGATCGTGCCCCCGGCCAGCGGGCGGAGCAAAGTGGACCAAAGGCCGCCTTTGACCGCAACGTCGGCCATCAGCGCGTGGCCATCGTCGAGTCTCACGATCACCTGTGACGACGAGCCTGCGGGATGGCGCAGATCCTCCATCAATTCAATTCGGGGCTCGGCAGCCACTTGCCGGAACGCTCGCATGGAAAACGACCGCGTCTCTGCGGCTGTTCGAGGCACCAGTTCGCCCAAGGCGACGCGCCTGACGTCGAGACCGCCGCGCCTGGCTGCGGCCAGCAGTTCATCCGCGTCTGCCGGCGTCTTCGTGGAACGCACAAGCTGCGTGATCTCCGCGACCCGCCCGGCAAGAAACTTCTGCGTGTCGGTGATCGAGGGAGAATCGAATGAAAATGATGGTCACCGCCGCGAGCGTGATGCCGATCAGTTCCGAGAGCGCGAAGAGGCTCATGAGTTGCGCAGCGACGCTGCGCGGCATCAGCCGCTGCGCCCATCCCATCATATCTGCTCGACCGCAGGCGTGAAGAGGTAGCCGCCGAGCCGCACCGTCTTGATCATCGAGCGGTCCTTCGGATCCGGTTCGATCTTCTGCCTGATGCGGCTGATATGAACGTCGACGCTGCGCTCGACTGAGGCGATCAGGCCGCCGAAGGCCTGCTCGATCAATTGCTCGCGTGACAGCACCTGCCCAGGATGCGGCAGAACGCCAGCAGCAGATCGAACTCGGCGCCGGTCAGCGTGATCCGGACGCCCGCGGGGTCATGCAGCTCACGGGTGGTGGGGTTGATGCGCCATCCGGCAAAGGTCAGCGGACGCGGCCGTGACCGCGACGTGGCGCCGCTCTCGACGCGGCGCAGCAGCGCCCGGATGCGGGCGACCAGTTCGCGCGAATTGAACGGCTTGGTGACGTAGTCATCGGCACCGAGCTCGAGGCCGAGGATGCGGTCGATGTCCTCGCCCCGCGCGGTGAGCATGATGATCGGAATCGAAGACGACATGCGCAGGCGCCGGCAGATGCTCAGCCCATCCTCGCCCGGCAGCATCACGTCGAGTACGACGAGATCAAAGCTCTCGCGCTTGCAGCGCATCCATCTCCACGGCCGAGCCGACCAGCACCGGTCGGAAGCCGTTGTCCTCAAGCACCTCGGCCAGCATGCGCGCGATATCGGCATCGTCCTCGACGCAGAGGATGCGTGCGTTGGTGACGGGGAAAGCCACGAGGTCGTATTCCAGGATTTGCATCACGGCATTTTAGAGGCCTCGGCCCCGGATGCGCAGTGCGCAAATATAGCGTTTTGTTAAGCCTGCACGGCCAAATGTGGCTCAAATAGGTCGCGCGGTTTCGCGAGCTACATCTGACTTAATATCTCTTAATCCCGACCCCGGCGGCCCTGCTCTATCGTGACCTTCGATCGTTCGTGGGATGAGCGGTCGTTCGAGGGGTACATGAGAATCGAATTTCTGCCGGGCGCTGCGGTTCTGGTGGCGTTGTTGTCGGGCTGTGCCAGCGCACCGATGACGCGGGGCGGGTCATTGGCATCCTACGACAATCTCACGCCGTCCGACGGAGTGCTGGCGAAATCGCTGGTTCGCGTCAACAAGGACGAGGTCCTCGCTGCGAAGACGGTGCGGATCGTCCCGACGACCTTCTCGCAGGCAGCGTCGCCGACGCTGTCCCAGGAGCAGCGGCACCTGGTGGCCAACGCGATCGATCGTTCGCTGTGCGTCGGCCTGAGCGAGCGCCTTCAGGTCGTTCGTCCCGATCAGCCTGCGGATTTGTCCGTGCACGCGCTTGTCACCCAGGCGGCGCCCACCGACGAGGTCGCGGCGGGCACTTCCAAGGTGGTCAGCTTCCTGCCGAGCGCGTTCGGCGCAGGCGTGCCGGTGCCGGTGCCGCGGTTGCCGGTCGGGCTTGGCAGCTTGACCGTCGAAGCCGAGGTGCGCGATCAGGTCAGCCGCCAGCAGGCGGCGATGATCTGGGCCCGCGGGGCGAATTCGTTCACCAACTCACCGATGGTCTCGAGCGCCGGTGACGCCTACGATCTCGCCCCTTCCTTCAGCGACGACTTCAGCAAGCTCGTCGTCACCGGCGCGACGCCATTCGGAAAGGCGCCGGAGCCGCCATCGTTCGACAAGATTGGCGCAACGTTCGGCGGCAAGCCGAAATACGCGGCCTGCGAGGCGTTCGGCCGCAGTCCCGGCCTGGTCGGAATGGCCGCCGGCAAGCTTGGCTTGCCGCCGGAATGGTCGGACAACGCGCCGGCGACAGCTGGCCAATAGACAGCCTAGCCGGCGAAGCTCTTCTGCACCGCCTGATCGAGCGTGGCGCCACCGACATAGCGCTGGCGCAGCTCGCGCTTGAGCAGCTTGCCGCTCGGATTCTTCGGCAAGGCATCCACGAAGATGACCTGCTTCGGCACCTTGAAATGGGCCATCGACGCCGCGCAATGCTTGATGACCGCCTCGGCCTCGAGGCTCGCGCCGGCCTTGACCACGACGATCGCGGTCACCGCCTCGATCCAGCGCGGATCTGGCAGCCCGACCACCGCGACCTCCGACACCGAAGGCAGCCGGTAGATCATCTCCTCGACCTCGCGGCTCGCGACATTCTCGCCGCCGCTCTTGATCATGTCCTTCACCCGATCGACGACGGTGACGTAGCCGTCGGCATCGACGGTCGCGAGGTCGCCGGAATGAAACCAGCCGCCGGCGAACGCGGCCGCGGTCTTGACCGGATCGTTGTAATAGCCGGACAACAGATGCGGCGAGCGGTGCACGATCTCGCCGACCTCCGCGACCTCGACGTCGGTCATATCGGGCCTGACCACCCGCGTCTCGACATTGATCGCGGGCTTGCCGGCCGAGCCCGCCTTCGGCAGCTGGTCCTCCGGCGAAAGCACGGTCGCGAGCGGCGCGATCTCGGTCTGGCCGTAGAAATTCCAGAACTTCACCTCGGGCAGCCGGCGCTGCAATTCGAGCAGCACCTCGACCGGCATGATCGAGGCGCCGTAATAGCCCTTGCGCAGGGTCGACAGGTCGGTGCGGTCGAACGCGCCCGAGCGCAGCATCGCGATCCAGATCGTCGGCGGCGCGAAGAACGAATTGATCTTGTGGGCCGCGATCAGCGCCAGGACATTGTCGGGCACCGGCTTGCCGGTAATGAGGCTGGTGGCGCCGAGATAGATCGCGGGCCCGAGGAAAACGTCGAGCTGCGCGCAGTGATAGAGCGGCAGCGCGTGCAGCACCGTGTCGTCGGTCACCATGCCGCCGTCGATGATGCAGCTGACATACTGCCACATGACGGCTTCGTGGGTGAGGATCGCGCCCTTCGGCAGCGACTCGGTGCCGCTGGTGTAGATGACCTGCGCGGGATCTCGGCTGTCCACCGATGCCTCCGGCGCCGACGCGTCGCCGTGCAACAGGCTGTCGAACGTCGTGATGCCGTTGGGCGCGGTGGCCGGATCCTCGCCGGGCAGCCAGACCAGGGTCTCGACCGCCGAGCCCTTGGCGGCCGCAGCGTGCGCCGTCTTCACGAAATCGGGGCCGACCGCGAGCAGCTTGGCGCCGGAATTGGCGAGGATGAAATTGATCTCGTCCGGATTGAGCATGAAGTTGATCGGCACCAGGATGGCGCCGATCCGGGCCACCGCAAAGCGTAGCGCGGCGAAGCCGTGCGAGTTGCGCGACAGCACCGCGACGCGATCGCCCTTCGCAACGCCGAGCGCGAGCAAGCCGCGGCCGAGCCGATTGCAGATCGCGTCCATCTCCGCAAAGCTCCAGCTCACCTCGCCGCAGATCAGCGCGGTCTTGCCGGGGTAGCGCTTCGCCGACCGGCGCAGCAGATCGCCGATGCTGTGCCCGCGGGCGCGCTGGATGGTTGCTGCGATGTCTCCGCTCATTTGTCCCTCCTGAATGTGCTTGTTGTCGTTGTTTTCGTCTTGTCTTGGCCGCGCCGTCGCTATTGCCGGGCGGCGTAAGCGTGTTCCATGTAGGTGTGCTCGACCGAGCGATCGAGCGAGGCGATCTTCTCGAAACCGCGCCGCCAGTCCTGCAGGTGCCGCCGCGTCCACAGCACGCCGGCCTCCTTGTCGCGCCGCTTGATCGCGTCGAGCAGATGATGGTGCGCCTCGACCAGCCGCGCGCCGCCCTCAGGCACGCCGCCCACGATCATCTCGGTGGTCGGAAAGAACAGTTGCGCGGCGGGCTCGCGCGCCAGCTGCAGCACGCGGTTCTGCGAGGCCTTGGCCATCAGCGCATGGAATTCCGCATCGAGCTCGGCAAGCGCAGCGGGATTGCCGACGACAGCTGCGCTGCGCTCGAGATTGCCGGCGAGCTCGGCGATGTTCTCCTCGGTCGCGCGCTCCACCGCGCCCTCGACGCTCGCGACCTCCAGCGTCATCGAGGTCTCGAACAATTCGCGGAACGTCACCTCGTGCAGAATCAGCGCGCGGGACAGTCGCGTCGCGAGCTTGTTGTAGCGCGGCAGGCAGGCCTGCAGCCGGCGGCTGGAATCGCGGCGGATCAGCCCGCCCTCCTCGAGCACGCGAATGCCCTCGCGCACCGTCGAGCGGTTGACGCCGAACTGCGCAACCAGCTGCTGCTCGGTGCCGATCGGCTCGCCCGGCTTGATCCGCCCGTTGATGATCTCGCGTTCGATCGCGTCGGCGACCTTCTGATAGGCCGGCGCGACATCGATACGCCGGAACAGCGGCGTGGTGGGCATCTTCAGCTCCCCCGGACCCCGATTGTCGTTTGTCGGACAAAAGATAGGCGAAGGCCCTTGGGGCGTCAAACGGGCAAAATTCGGCCTGATTGTCGCACCCGAGCGGTCGGAATTGACACCGGAACCGGGCAAATCTAGCTTTGTCGGACAAACTGACAAGAACACCTCGGGGAGGCACACCATCATGAAATCCATCGTCACGAGTCTGTCCGCCGCCGGCCTGATCGCGGCTGTGCTGGCAGGGCCGGCGCTCGCCCAGCAGGCGCCGCTCAAGATCGGCGTGCTCACGGATTTCCAGTCGGTCTATTCGGACATCGGCGGCGCCGGCAATGTCGAGGCCACCAAGATGGCGATCGAGGAGTTCGGCGGGTCGATGTTCGGCAAGCCGATCGAGCTCGTCACCGCCGACGCCCTCAACAAGGCCGACGTCGCCGCCACCATCACCCGCAAATGGTACGAGGCCGAGAATGTCGACATGATCATCGACATGCCGACCTCGGCGACCGCGCTCGCCGGCATGGAGATGTCGAAGCAGTTCGAGAAGATCATGATCGTGACGGATGCGGCGAGCTCCGACATCACCGGCAAGTCCTGCTCGCCCTACACGCTGCACTGGACTTACGACACCTACGCCAACGCCCACACCGTCGGCAGCGCGATCGTGAAGAACGGCGGCGATACCTGGTTCTTCATCACCGCCGACTATCTGTTCGGCCATTCGATCGAACGCGACACCGGCGACGTGGTCCGCGCCGCCGGCGGCAAGGTGCTCGGCAGCGCGCGGCATCCGCTCAACACGCCGGACTTCTCGTCCTTTCTGCTGCAGGCGCAGGCCTCGAAGGCCAAGATCATCGGCATGGCCAATGGCGGCGCCGACACCATCAACACCATCAAGCAGGCCTCCGAATTCGGCATCGTCGCGGGCGGGCAGAACCTCGCCGGCATCGTGATGTTCATCTCGGATATCCACAGCCTCGGGCTCAAGCTCGCGCAGGGCCTGATCATCACCGAGGCCTACTACTGGGATCTCAACGACCGCACCCGCGCCTTCGGCAAGCGCTTCTTCGAGCGCATGAAGCGGATGCCGACGATGAACCAGGCCGCGACCTACAGCGCCACCCTGCACTACCTCAACGCGGTGAAGGCCGCCGGCACCAAGGAGACCAGGCCGGTGCTGGCCAAGATGCGCGCGACCCCGGTCCGCGACGCCTTCACTGACAACGGCGTGGTGCGCGAGGACGGCCGCATGGTGCACTCGATGTTCCTGTTCGAGGTCAAGAAGCCCGAGGAATCGAAGGCGCCGTGGGATTACTACAAGGTGCTCGCCGAAGTGCCCGGCGACCAGGCGTTCCGGCCGCTGAAGGACGGCGGCTGCCCGCTCATCAAGTAGGCGAACAGGATTATGGCCGGGGTCCGGGACCTCGGCCAAGGCATTCAAATGATTGGGAAAAGGCTGGCAGGAGTGGCAGGGCTCGAACCTGCGACCCCCGGTTTTGGAGACCGGTGCTCTACCAATTGAGCTACACTCCTGCAGGGAACCCGCGTCGCCGCCGGTTCGCGCCGTTTCAAGCACAGGGCATGGCCGGTTTGCAAGGGCGAAGCGGTGAAGCTTCTGTTCATTGCAAAACTTCTGCGCCAGACTTCGGCGATCACCCCGTGTCGGCACCTCGCCGCAAGAATCAAGAACCAGGGAGAGACCATGAACGCTCAAACCGCCACCAAGCACGCCGCCAGCCCGACCACCCCGTCCCTTCCCCTCGCCAAGCCCGAATCGATCGGGCTGTCGAGCGTGCGGCTGCAGGCGATGTCCGACACCTTCCGCCGCGAGGTCGACAAGGGAACCGTGCCCGGCGTGACGGTGCTGGTGGCGCGGCGCGGCCAGATCGGCTGGTTCGACGCGATCGGCCGGCAAAGCCCGACCGCCTCGGCGCCGATGGCGCATGACACGATCTTCCGCATCTTCTCGATGACCAAGCCGATCGTCTCGATCGGCATCATGCAGCTGCTGGAGGACGGCCACTTCCTGCTCAACGACCCCGTGGCGAGGTTCATCCCCGAATTCGCCGAGACCAAGGTCGGCGTCGAGAACAACGGCAAGCTCGAGCTGGTACCCGTGCAGCGGCAGATGACGATCCAGGACCTGCTTCGCCACACGTCTGGGCTTACTTATGACCACACCGGCAACGGCCCGGTGCAGCAGCTCTACCAGCAGTCGCGGCTGCGCAGCCGCAAGATCACCAATGCCGAGCACGCCACCATGCTCGCCGGCATGCCGCTGGTTTGCCAGCCCGGCGCCGAGTGGAATTACAGCCGCTCCACCGACATACTCGGCCGCATCATCGAGGTCGTCAGCGGCAAGACGCTCGGCGCGTACCTCACTGAGCACATCCTCTCGCCGCTGCAGATGACCGAGACCGCCTTCCACACCGGGGAAGCCAATGCCGGCCGCCTCGCCGAGGCCTTTGCCAACGATCCCTGGACCAACGACAAGGTGCAGCTGTTCAACATGCTGGAGAAGCCGGCGATGGAATCCGGCGGCGGCGGCCTGGTTTCGACCACGATGGATTATGCCCGCTTCGCGCAGATGCTGCTGAACGGCGGCTCGCTCGACGGTACCAGGATCATCGGCCGCAAGACGCTCGAATTCATGGCCTCCGATCACCTCGGCGGCGGCGTGAAGATCCAGGGCACGCTGGTGTCGCCCGGCCACAGTTTTGGCCTCGGCTTCGCCGTGCGCATGCAGCAGGGCATCGCGCCGTTCTCCGGCTCGGTCGGCCAGTACTTCTGGAGCGGCATGGCCGGCACGTTCTTCTGGATCGATCCGAGCGAAGACCTGATCGCGGTCTTCATGATGCAGGGCCCGGGCCAGCGCGAATATACCCGCTCGCTGGTGCGCAACGGGGTGTACGCGGCGGTGGAGTAGTCCGTCATTCCGGGGCGCGAACCTAAGATGCGCAATCGCGCATCGGGGAATCTCGCGAAACAACATCGAGATTCCGGGTTCAGCCCTGCGGGCTGCCCCGGAATGACGAGTGATGCTCAGCTGATCGTCGCGCCGCCGTCGATCACGATGGTCTGGCCGGTCATGAAGTCGCCGGCCCGCGAGCCCATCATCACGGCGGCGCCAGCGATCTCGTCCGGCACGCCGATCCGCAGCAGCGGCGAGCGCGCGGTCGAGGCCTTCAGATTGTCCGGATTGTCCCACAGCGCTTTCGCAAAGTCGGTCTTGATCAGGCCCGGCGCGATGCAGTTCACGCGGATATTGTGCTTGCCATATTCGCAGGCGAGGTTGCGCGCGAGCTGCATGTCGGCAGCCTTGGAGATCGCGTAGGCGCCGAGGATGGTCGAGCCCTTCAGGCCGCCGATCGAGGACACGATGATGATCGAGCCGTCCTTGCGCTCGATCATCTGCGGCACCACCATCGAGATCAGCCAGTTGTTGGCGACGATGTTGTTGTCGAGAATCTTGCGGAACTGATCGTCGGAGATGCCGGCGAGCGGACCGTAGTAAGGATTGGACGCCGCGTTGCAGACCAGCACGTCGATCTTGCCGAAGGCGCGGTTGCTCTCGTCGACCAGGTTCTGCAGGTTTTCCTTCGACGAGATGTTGGCCGCGATCGCAACCGCGGTGCCCTTGCCGTAGCTGTCGTTGATCTCCTTCGCCACCTGCTCGCAGACGTCAGCCTTGCGCGAGGAGATCACGACCTTGGCGCCGTGCTCGGCCATGCGCTCGGCGATCGCGCGTCCGATGCCGCGCGTCGAGCCGGTGATGACGGCGACTTTTCCCTTCATGTCGAACAAGGTCATGTTTCTCTCCCTGATGTTACGGTGTTTAAATTCTGCGGTGAGCTTAAGCAGCGTCGTGGGGTTGCGATAGCAGCAATCACGCAAGCTTGCTCGCCGGCCTGACTTCAGGCCCGGACGGCTGATGCATAGCGGCGTGGCGCGGATCGGCAATCCAAGGCTGCTGGTTCACCATCGGCAAGCGCCAGGTCGACAGGCCTGCGCTTGCGATGTGATCGAGCCGCGTCACCGAGACATTATCGATATCGAACGACAGCCCCCTGTCCGGCTGGCCGCCGAGCGCCAGCCCGACCGCGGCCTTGATCACGCCGCCATGGCCGACGGCGATGATATTCCTGCCCGCTTCCGCCGCGGTGATCCGCACAATGGTGCGGCAGACGCGAGTGTAGAGATCCATGTAGCTCTCGCCGCCGGGCGCGGGATCGTTGACGTCGGCGAACCAGGCCGTACCCGGCGGACGGCTGGCGAGAAACGCGGCGCGGTTCATGCCCTGCCATTGGCCGAGATGCTGCTCGGCGAAGTCGCGTTCCTGCGTCATGCTTTCCGGTTTTGGAAACCCGGCAGCCCAGATCGCGTCCGCGGTCTTGTGCGTGCGTTTCAAATTGCTCGAATACCAGACCGCATCGCGCGGCAGCATCTTGGCGACCGCCTCGAACACTTCGACATCGCCGGTGTCGCAGTCGATATCCTCCTGTCCGTAGATGTTGCCGCCGTCGCTGCGCACCGGCGCGTGGCGAACCCACCACCACCGCGTCACCGTCACGTCAGGCTTGTCTGGATTGGACATCGGATGAGCCCTTCAATAGTGTCCCGTCTCGCTGTACGTCACGCCGCACATCGTCTCAAGTGCTTCGGACGTTTGAAATTTTGTTTGAATTCCGTCGCGCGGCAGACGCGCCAAGGACCACCCGAACTAATCACGTGAACAGGGAGAAACCCATGGGCCGCCTCGAAGGCAAATCCGTCATCATCACCGGCGCAGGCAGCGGCATCGGCCGCGCCGCCTCGCTGCTGTTCACCAGGGAAGGCGCCAAGCTGATCGCGGTCGATCGCACCGAGGGCGTCAACGAGACCGCCAAGCTGGTGCGCGATGCCGGCGGCACTGTCGAGGCCGTCACCGCCGATGCCGGCTCGGAGAGCGACGTGAAGGCCTTCATCGAGAAGGCGGTTTCGAAGTATGGCAAGCTCGATGCGATCTGGGCCAATGCCGGCGTCAGCGGCGGCCTCGTCCCGCTCGCCGACCAGACCGTCGAACATTGGCAGGAAGTGCTGCGCGTCAATCTGATCGGCCCGTTCCTCGCGATCAAGCATTCGATTCCGCATATGACGAAGCAAGGCTCCGGCTCGATCGTCTGCACCGCCTCCGTCGCGGGCCTGAAGTCGGGGGCCAGCGGACATCCCTACGGCGCGAGCAAGGCCGGCGTCATCAGCCTGGTGCAGACCACCGCCTACTCGCTCTCCGGCACCGGCGTGCGCATCAATGCGGTGTGCCCGGGCCTGATTGAAACCGGCATGACCAAACCGGTGTTCGATCGCGCCAAGGAGCGCGGCACCGCCGACAAGATCGGCCAGCTCAATCCGCTCAAGCGCGCCGGCCAGCCGCACGAGCTCGCCGCGATGGGATTGTTCCTGGCAAGCGATGATGCGTCCTACGTCAACGGCCAGGCCATCCCGGTCGACGGCGGCCTCACCGCATCGATGCCCTATACGGGCAAGCCGATCTAGCGAGGGCAGTCTCCAGTGGTTATCCCGGCTGCGGCCCCGATGGCTCCACATTCACGACCGTCGTCCCGGCGAAGGCCGGGACCCATAACCACAGGGTCGAGTAGTTGAAGAAGGCTGTTGCCCCAGCGTCGCGCATTCATTGGCATTTGGGGTAATGGGTCCCGGCCTTCGCCGGGACGACGCTGGAGATGGTTCGCATTCAAGTGCCAAACAATGCGGTGTCATCACCTGCGCATACGCATGCGGGTGATCCAGTACTCCAGAGACGTCTGTGCTTGAGCCGAGAGGCCGCGGCGTACTGAATCGCCCGGTCCGAGCCGGGCGATGACAGCCGAGAATGGGGAACAGTTTCGCATTCTCGCGACATAAATCGTCCGAGTCTTGCCTTTCGTTCCGCGCTAGGTCCGCGCAACGCGCGCGACTGATAGCTCCACGAAACCCATCATCTCACCGCGCCGCGCGGATATGTTTGATGGGTTTCGCTTCGCTCTACCCATCTACACGCCTGGACCTCCAATAACCGCTGGCAACGGTCCGAATATTGCTTGGCCTCGGCAGGCCCACCAGCTGTTATACTTCGCTGGTAGGATCGCCCGCACACTCGTCATTCCTCGCACAATCCCCTCGCAAACGAACAGGCAATGCAAAATCAACGTCCCGACCGCATCCGCAAGCTCTTGGCCGACCTCGTCGCCTTCGACACCGTCAGCGACCGCAGCAATCTGCCCCTGATCGACTACATCGAGCGCTACCTCGCCTCGCTTGGCCTCACGGGACAGCGCATCGTCGATGAAACCGGGCAGAAGTCCTCGTTGTGGGTCACGGTCGGCCCCGAGGACAAGGCCGGACTGGTGCTGTCGGGGCATACCGATGTCGTGCCGGTTGTGGGACAGGACTGGAGCCACAACCCGTTCGAGCTCATCGAGCGCGACGGCCGGCTGTACGGCCGCGGCACCACCGACATGAAGGGCTTTGTCGCCGTCTGCCTCGCGATGGTTCCCGAGATGCTCGCGGCCGATCTGAAGACGCCGATCAATCTTGCGATCTCCTATGACGAGGAGATCGGTTGCGTCGGCGTGCGTCCGATGCTGCGCGAGGTCGCGCGCAAGCCGATCAAGCCGCTCGGCTGTTTCGTCGGCGAGCCGACCCAGATGCAGGTGATCATCGGTCACAAGGGCAAGCATGGCGTGCGCGCCACGTTCCGCGGGCTCGCCCGCCATTCCTCGATCGCGCCCGACGGCGTCAACGCCATCGAATATGCCGCCGACCTGATCGCCGAAATCCGCCGTCGCGCCGTGCTGCTGGCGGCGGATGCCGAGCGAGACAGCCTCTACGATGTCCCGCACTCGACCCTGCTCACCAGCATCGTGCATGGCGGCGCCGCGCTGAACATCGTGCCGGACCAATGCGTGGTGGAATTCGAGTGCCGCGGCATCGGCATCACCGAGTCGAGAGAGGTGACGGACGCGATCATCGCCTGGGCCAAGGCCGAGATCGAGCCTGACATGCGCAAGCGGCATCCGGACTGCGGCATCGACTTCGAGGAGATCCTCGACTACCCCGCACTCGACACCGCGGCGGACGCCGCGATCGTCACGCTCGCCAAGCAATTTGCCGGCCGCAACGACCACGCCAAGGTTGCCTTCGGCACCGAGGCCAGCCTGTTCGTCAGCATGGCGGACGTGCCGTCCGTTGTGGTCGGCCCCGGCTCGATCGCACAGGCGCATACGCCGGATGAGTTCGTCGAGATGTCGCAGCTCGAGGCGTGCGGCGCATTCGTCGCACGGCTGATCGCGCATTGCGCGAAGTGATTTGCAAATGATTGCGTAGGATCACGGATGCCTCACAGCCCATCCGGCGGCAGGCCCGGTCCGGTCGCGGCCGGACGGAGCTTGTCGCGCTTGCGCTCGCGGTAGAAGGCATAGAGGCCGGAGGCCACGATGATCGCGGCGCCCGCGAGCATTGGACCATCGGGCTTGTGGCCGAAGGCGAGATAGCCTGTCAGCATCGCCCACGGCAGCGCGGTATAGCGGAACGGCGCCACCGCCGAGATGTCGCCGGTGCGCAGCGACACGATGATGCACTGATAACCGATCAGGATCAGGACCGCGGCCAATATGAGCAGGCCGAGCGCGGTGCCGGACGGCGGCCGCCAGCCGCCGAGCGGGACAAGGACGACAGCACCCGCCGTCGTCACGGTCACGGTGGTGAGCAGCGTGATGAACACGGTCGGCAGCTCTTTCGGGATACGGCGGGTGGCGAGATCGCGCACCGCGCAGAAGCCGACCGACGCCAGCGCCAAGAGCGCAGCCTGGCTAAAGCCTTCCGCACCGGGCCGAACGATGACAAGCACGCCGATGAAGCCGGCCGCAATCGCAAGCCAGCGCCGCCAGCCGACCGGCTCGCCGAACACCAGCGCCGCACCGAGCGTGATGACCAGCGGCAGCGCCTGGAAGATCGCCGAGGCGTTGGCGAGCGGGATCTGCGCGATCGCGGAGAGATAGGTTAGCGTGCCGCCGATCTCGCCAAGGACGCGCAGCCCGACCGGCCAGATCAGCAGCACGCTGAAACTGCGCAGCGCGTCACGGTACCAGGCGAGCGCCGCGACCAGCACCATCGCAACCAGGCCGCGCACCAGCAGGATCTCGCCGATGTTGAGCTCCGCCGACACCGCCTTGGTGATGGTGTCGTTGACCGTGAAGCTGGCCATGGCCGCAGCCATGAACAGGCTGCCGCGAAGATTGGAGGAAAGGGTCAAAATGAAGATGTCCGATCAGGACCAGGGCGGGCGTTGACCGGACTGACTTGCCAAAGCGGCAGCGCGAACTCAAGTCACAGATGGCTACAATGCGGAAACATGCCGCACCTTGCAGCGGCGGCGCCGCATCAACGGCGACAAATGTGTTTGCGGAGACTCCCCTCACGCGGATCGCATCTGGCGATGCGATCCTACCTCTCCCCGCAGGCGGGGCGAGGTGAAGCGGACGCAAGGCGGCGCGAACCCTGCGGGATCGCGCCGCTTTCCTGAATCAGGTTGCGCCGGCCTTCTGCGCGTATTCCCATGACGCCTGCGACAGCGGCACGGTGCGCTTGGCCGACTCGAGGGCCTTGGCATTCGCCGCGGTGCCGTCGCGAACCCGGCCCGCGATGCCCTGCGTGATGCCGGCAAGGCGGAACAGATTGTAGGAGAAATACCAGTTCAGGTCCGGCACCGGGATGCCGGTCACGTCGCAATAGATCTGCGCCGCTTCATCCTGGCTCGGAATGTTCAATGCCTTGAGATCGGCATTGACGAGGCCCGGCATGGTCCACTGCATCAACAGGTAGGTGAAGTCGGCCATGGGATCGCCGAGCGTCGACAATTCCCAGTCCAGCACCGCCTGCACCCGCGGCTCGGTGGCGTGGAAGATCATGTTGTCGAGGCGATAGTCGCCATGAACGATCGAGACGCGCTTCTGCTCCGGAACGGTTTTCGGCAGCCACTCGGCGAGCTTCTCGAATTCGGGAATGTGCTGGGTTTCGGAGGCGCGGTACTGCTTGGTCCAGCGATCGACCTGCCGCGCAAAATAATTGCCGGGCTTGCCGAAATCGCCGAGGCCGATCGTCTCGGGATTGAACAGATGAAGCTTGGCCAGCGTCTCGATCTTGCTGGCGAAGATCTTTCGGCGCGCGTCGGGCTCCTGGCTCGGCAGCGTCGGATCCCAGAACACCCGCCCCTCTTCCATCGACATGATGTAGAAGGCCGAGCCGATCACCGCATCGTCGGTGCACAGGGCGTAGGCTTTCGCGACCGGGAAATTCTGCTTGCCAAGCGCCGCGATCACGCGGAACTCGCGATCGACCGCATGCGCCGACGGCAACAATTTACCGAACGGCTTGCGCCGCATCACGTAGTTGCGGCCGGGGGTCTCGAGCTTGTAGGTCGGGTTGGACTGGCCACCCTTGAACTGCAGGACCGTGAGCGGGCCCTGATAGCCTTCGACGTGTTCCCTCATCCAGGCGTCGAGACTGGCCTCGTTGATACGATGGCGCTCCTCGACTTCCCTTGTGCCGGAAAATTCTTCGTCTTTCCTGACGCCGTCCGCCACGATGACGCTCCCTCAACTCGATTTTTCAAGGAGCGCGTCGGGGCGCTCCCTCAATCAGGCTGGCACGCCAGCCTGATCTCTCTTTTTCATTCTGAGCACGATGTGCGCGTGAACGCCATGCGTTCCGCATCATGCTCAGTGCGACGTGTTTGCATACTTCCGAAGTTCAAGTCTGGCAATGGCGCGGTTGTGCACCTCGTCCGGACCGTCGGCGAGACGGAGCGTGCGGATGTGGGCATAGGCGCGGGCGAGGCCTGCGTCGTCGGAGACGCCGCCGCCGCCAAAGGCCTGGATCGCCTGGTCGATGATCTTGAGCGCCATGTTGGGAGCTGCGACCTTGATCATCGCGATCTCGGCCTGTGCGGTCTTGTTGCCGACCTTGTCCATCATGTCGGCGGCCTTAAGGCAGAGCAGACGGTTCATCTCGATGTCGGTGCGGGCATCGCCGATGCGCTGCTCCCAGACCGAATGCTCGATGATCTTCTTGCCGAACGCGGTGCGCGAGGCGAGCCGCTTCACCATCTTCTCCAGCGCCTCCTCGGCCTGGCCGATGGTGCGCATGCAGTGATGGATGCGGCCCGGACCGAGACGGCCCTGGGCGATCTCGAAGCCGCGGCCTTCGCCGAGCAGGATGTTTTCCTTCGGCACGCGGACGTTCTCGAGCAGCACCTGGGCGTGGCCGTGCGGCGCATCGTCGAAGCCGAACACCGGCAGCATCTTCTCGACCTTGATGCCGGGGGTATCGAGCGGCACCAGGATCTGCGACTGCTGCTGATGCTTGGCGGCGTTGAAGTCGGTCTTGCCCATCAGGATCGCGATCTTGCAACGAGGATCGCCGACGCCCGACGACCACCATTTGCGGCCGTTGATGACGTAGTGATCGCCGTCCTTCTCGATCCGGGTCTCGATGTTGGTGGCGTCGGACGAAGCGACCGCCGGCTCGGTCATCAGGAAGGCGGAGCGGATCTCGCCGTCCATCAGCGGGCGCAGCCATTTGCGCTTCTGCTCCTTGGTGCCGTAGCGGATGAACACTTCCATGTTGCCGGTATCGGGAGCGGAGCAGTTGAACACTTCCGAAGCCCAGGAGATGCGACCCATCTCTTCCGACAGCAGCGCGTATTCGAGATTGGTCAATCCCGCGCCGTGGAATTCATCGTCCTCATGCGAGGACGGCGGCATGAACATGTTCCAGAGGCCTTCGGCCTTCGCCTTCTTCTTCAGATCCTCGAGGATCGGGATCACCTTCCAGCGCGGGCCCTCGGCATCCTGCTTGTCGTAGATCGGCACGGCGGGCCGAACGTGCGTTTTCATGAAGGCCTGAACGCGCTCCAGCCACTCCTTCTGTTTGGGCGACATCGTGAAATCCATGGGACGCTCCTCGTTTCCTAGACTTGGGCCGCTGACCTGGGCCGATGACCTGGGCCGTAGCCATTTGCCGACATTGTTGACCCCGCCTCCGCGGCTCGCAAGGGCGTTCGCGAAAGGGCGGCGGCGGTGTGCCAGAATGCTGCCCCGCGATCTGCGGATTGACATTTCCGACCGTTCAAACGATAGTTTCATACAAATGTTTGAAATGCAACCTTGCGTTCGTCATTCCGGGGCAGCCCGCAGGGCTGAACCCGGAATCCGGAAATTGTGGAGCGAGATTCCGGGTTCGATGCTGCGCATCGCCCCGGAATGACCGGAGGCTCTCAGCCATGGCCAGCGACCAGACCCGATCCGCCATTCTCGCCGCCGCCGAGCGGCTCTATGCCGACCGCGGCTTCGGCGACGTCACGCTGCGCGACATCGTCGCGGAAGCGAACGTCAACCTCGCGGCGGTGAACTATCATTTCGGCTCCAAGGACGAATTGATCGCGGAGCTGTTCGTCACCCGCAGCATCCAGACCAACCGCGAGCGCCTCAACGAACTGCGGGCGGCGGAGGAAAAAGGCGGCGGCCGCGCCGCGATCGAGGACATCATGCGCGCCCTCGTCGGCCCCACCCTGCGCGGCTGCCTCGGGCCGGATCGCGAGGGCTCGACCGCGGCGCGGTTCATGATCCGCGCCTCGATCGAATCCGTGCCGCCGATCCGCCGCATCAAGAATCGCGAGGTCGATCACCTGCGCAAGTTCGCCGCGGCGATGCGCCGCGCGATGCCGGCCAGCAGCGACACCGAGCTCTATTGGGGCCTGCACTTCGCGCTCGCGATGGCGCATCACACCATCCGCGAGAAGGAACGCCTGCTGCGGCTGTCGGAAGGCAAATGCGATCTGGACGACGTCCGCGGCATCATCGATCGCGTGGTCACGGTCTCGGTGATGGCGCTGACGATGGGCGACGTGCCGAGCAAGCCGGCGCCGCGACCGGTCGCGATGCACGGGCGGCTGACGCGGCAGGATTTGTGAAGCGAGGGCGCCGCTGCGGCGCTCTGCCCTTACACCATCGCGATGCAGTCGATCTCGACGTCGAACGGCCCGGTCCATTCCGGGATGCAGACGAAGATCCGCGCCGGCACGTTGCACTTCATCACATTGTCGAGCGTGGCGCCGGCCGCCTCGAGGCATTGCTTGAGCTGCTCCATGACCAGCTCGCTTTGCCGCTCGATCGACGCGCCGGCGGCGAACTCGCCGGTCGCGGGATCGAACGGCGGCAGGCCGGAGACGAACACCATGTTGCCGGCCCGGGTCACCGGCGATGCCGGCGCCTTCCAGCGCTCCAGCCAACTCGAGATCGGTTCGACGCGGACCACTTCACGTTTCATGATTGGCACCTTCGATGAGGATCGATGGCGCCAACCTAGCAGGCGGATGTCAATGATGCTTCGATGCTGGTCGAAGTGTTGTTGCGGAATGACGACCCTGGTCCCGTCACCCTGAGGAGCGCGCCCTTGCGCGCGTCTCGAAGGGTCGACGGCCACCAGCGGGGCCGTTCATCCTTCGAGGCTCGCAAGAGATCGCACCTCAGGATGACGGAGAAACTCCACCGCCCGCGGCCTCGAAGTCAGTGCCTACAGAATCCCCTGCGCCTTCAGTCCCTCGATCTTGGCGTCGTCATAGCCGATGGTCGCCAGGATCTCCTTGGTGTCGGCCCCCAACAGCGGCGGGGCGCGGTATTCGGTGATCGGCGTGCCCGAGAAGGTCAGCGCGTTGCGGATCAGCGACAGGTTCGGCTCGAACGGATGATCGACCTTGACCCGCATGCCGCGCGACTGCACGTGCGGATCGCTGAACACCTGCTCGAAATTGTTGATCGGGCCCGACGGCACGCCGGCCTCCTCGAGCTTCTCCAGCCAGTAGGCCACCGGATGCTTCAGGAACAGCCCGGCGAAGATCGCCATGATCTCCTTGCCGTGCACGACGCGGTCGTTGTTCTTGACGAAGCGCTTGTCGTTCGCGAGCTCGGGCTCGCCGAGCACGGCGCAGGTGCGCTGGAACTGGCCGTCATTGCCGACCACCAGCATCAGCTCGCCATCAGTGCAGCGGAACACGCCGGCCGGCATGCCGCCATTGCCCCAGGTGCCGCGGCGCGGCGGGGTCTTGCCATTGACGAGGTAGATCTGCAGCCAGTGCGACAGCGATGCGATCACCGTGTCGAACAGGCAGACGTCGATATGCTGTCCTTCCCCGTTGTTGGCGTCGCGATGGTAGAGCGCCGAGAGGATGCCGATCGAGGTGTTCATGCCGGTCATGTAGTCGACGATCGAGGGGCCGACCTTCATCGGGCCCTCGCCGGGCTCGCCGTCGATATGGCCGGTGACGCTCATCAGGCCGCCCATCGCCTGCAGGATCGCATCATAGCCCGCGCGCGGCGCGTAAGGTCCGGTCTGGCCGAAACCTGTCACCGAGCAATAGATGATACCGGGGTTGAGCTGCTTGATGGTCTCGTAGTCGAGACCGTAACGCTTGAGGTCGCCGACCTTGTAGTTCTCCATCATCACGTCGGCCGTCTTGGCGAGCTCGCGGATGATCGCCTGCCCTTCCGGCTTGGCGATGTTGACGGTGACCGACTTCTTGTTGCGGTTGGCGCAGAGGTAGAACGAGTTGTTGTTGTTCTGCTTGCCTTCGGGATCGGTGAGATAGGGCGGGCCGAAGGCGCGGGCGTCGTCGCCGCCGCCGGGCCGCTCGATCTTGATCACCTCGGCGCCGAGATCCGCCAGCATCTGGGCCGACAGCGGGCCCGCGAGCACCCGCGTCAGGTCGAGAATCTTGATGCCCGAGAGTGGCAGAGCCGACATGAACCTTCCTCCAAATCTTGCGATATCTTGATTGTGTCGCACCGGGCCGCTGCCCGCGCGCGCTCAAGCCTGCCGATACACCATTTTGGTGTGACGAGCACTGCATTGTCGGCATGAAGCCATCCCCGGGCGGCCTATGTGCGGCGCACCGGCGGTATTTGGCCGGAACCGGCCGGCCCGGATCGCGGGCCAGAGCGGTGCGGCTCCGATTGCCGCCACGCGAAATTGTGAAGATGACCGACACCGATTTGCCTCAGCGTCAGCGGTATTTTGCCGCGACGAGGAGGAAAACATGCGGACGATCACGACAGTCGGGCTGCTGCTGACGCTGCTTGCGGTCGCGATGCCGGCGGTGGACGCGCGCGGCGGCCACGGCCATGGCGGCGGGCACGCGATGCACGGCATGCACGTGGGCGGCGCCACTGGCGCCGGCAGTTTTGCCGACGACAAGCGCCACGGCAACGACCCCTACACCAAGGCGGCCTCCGACGAAGAGGACCGCCTGCTCAACAGCAAGCTGAAGAGCATCTGCCGCGGCTGCTAGGACGACGTCCAGCGAAGCCGCGCCAGGATCGCGCGGCCCATGATCCAGTCCTTGTCGCTATCGCTGAGGAACGGAAGCTCCTCGGTGAATTGCGTCACGCGCTGCCGGTAAGTGGCCCGGGCGAATGAGTTGGTTAGATCGGTCCCCCAGTGGCAGCGCTCCGGGCCGTAGGCGTCGAACAGGCGGTGGATGTGCGGGATCACGTCGCGGAATGGATATCGCTCAGTCGAAATCAGCGGGACCGACGACAACTTCACCGATACATTCGCATATTTTGCGAGCGCGGCCGCCTGGACGATAGCCTCCGGCACCATGTTGTTTTCCGATGAGCCGGGACGAGGGCGAAGTCCCGCGCCGACGCCCATGTGATCGATGATGAGCGTAAGTTGCGGGTGCCGCTCGGCGATGCGGGCGAACAGCGACGTCTGCCCCTCAGTGAGAAACATCACCGGCAGGCGGGCCTTCTCCGCCGCCGGCCAGAACCAGTCCGCGGTTCCGTCTGTCAGCCACGCCGCTTCGCCGGGGCCGACGTTCAACCTCACGCCCAGTACGCCGGGCTGGTCGCGCCAAGTCGCAAGCCGTGCCGCGCGGTCGGGCTTGTCGAGGGCGACACGCGCCATGATGGCGAAGCGGCCCGGGTACCGTCTGACTGCCTCCTGGGCATAATCGATGCGCTCACCTTCAAGCGACACTGGCGGAACGATGACAACGCGATCGACGCCAGCCTCGTCCATCAGTGGAATGACTCGCTCGATGGTGAAGGGCTCCGGGAGCTGCGGCTTGGCACCGGGGAGCCAGGGTCTCTCCGGAGTGCTTGCCGGCCACAGGTGAACCTGCGAATCGACGATCACTCGTTTTTGCTGCGCGACTGCTACAGTGGCGCGTTGCATTGACAGCGCGACACCGGTCGCGACGGCGCCGGTCAGAAGATGACGGCGTGAAGGCATGTAATGTCCTTCCTGTTCTATGGCTTTGGTCACGACATGATGGTGATCGGCACGGCGCGCCTCAGCAGGGGTAACCGCAAACTGGCTCGCAATATTGAAGATCACATCAGGAAATTGCGGCCGTAGAAATAGGGCTCACGGTCAATTTGCGCCGCAACAATCTTGAATCGCGCATTTCTCGGCTGGGCCCTGGCGCGGCGACCTACGACGCGATCGCCTGCCGCGGCTGCGCGGTGGCGCCGATCAGCTTGCCGATCTCGGGCTTGCAGCCGCCGCAATTGGTGCCGGCCTTCAGACAGCGGCCGATCGCATCGACGCTGTCGGCGCCCTTTTTGATCTCGGCGGTGATCTGGTGCCGTCCGACGCTGAAACAGGAGCAGACGATCGGGCCGACATCCTCGCCCGCGCCGAACGGCCTTCCCGCGAGCAGCGACATCCGCGCATTGGCCGACAATTGCTGCTCGGCGAACAGCCCGGTCAGCCAGGCGCGCGACGGCAGCGCGTGATCGGGCGCGATGAACACGCAGCCCTCGAGCCCGCCGTCGCGCACCGCCGCGTAGCGAAAGCGTCCCGCCGCGGGATCGCGATAGGCGATCCACTCGATCTCGACACCGTCGAGGCCGAGCTGCGCCCTCGCCCAGTCGCGCCAGCTCTCCGGGCGAGTGTCGAGCGCGAGCTCCAGCCGCGTGCAATCACCGGCCTTGCCGTAAACCCAATAGCCGCTTGCCGGACGCCTGATCGCGTCGCGGCTCAGGATGAAGGCGTGCCATTTCGGCGTATAGGGATCGGCCTTGACCGGCGTGTGCTTGGACTCCGGCTGGCCGGACACTGGATCTGTCGCCGGATTGACCAGCGCGTTGACGCGCCCCTCGCCGGCGAACTCCGCGTTCCAGTGCATCGGCACGAACACGCAGCCGCGGCGCTGGTCGGCGCTGACCACGACGCGCGCGATCATCTCGCCCCAGCTGCTGGTCAGCCGCACCAATCCCTCGTTTTGCAGCCCGGCCTGCCGCGCATCCTCGGGGTGAAACTCGGCATAGGGCTCGAACACATGCGCCAGCAGCCGGCCGGTTTTGCCGGTCCGGGTCATGGTGTGCCACTGATCGCGCACGCGGCCGGTGTTGAGCACCAGGGGAAAGTCGCGGCTGGTGGCGTGGCGCGCCGCGCGCGGCGCCACCGGTACGAAGCGCGCCTTGCGGTCCGGCGTGAAGAATTGCTGGCTCTCGAACATCCGCGACGTGCCGGCCGGATGGTCCGACGTCACCGGCCACTGCACCGGCGCCAGCGCGTCATAGGCGGTATCGTCCAGCGCCGCCAGCGCCGAGATGTCGAAATCGCGCCGGCCGCTATTCTCGAAGCCGGACAGTTCGGCGTGCTCGCGGAACACCTCGGCCACCGAGGCATAATCGAAGCCGGAATATCCCATCCGGGCGGCGACGTCGCAGATGATGCGCCAGTCGGCGCGCGCCTCGCCCGGCGCTGCGAGAAACGGCCGCTGCCGCGAGATCCGGCGCTCAGAATTGGTGACGGTGCCGTCCTTCTCGCCCCACGCCAGTGCCGGCAGCAGCACGTCCGCATGGCGCGTGGTGTCGGTGTCGCGCATGCAATCCGTCACCACGACGAGCTCGCAGGCGTCGAGCGCGGCGCGCGCGCGATCGGCATCCGGCAGGCTCACCACCGGATTGGTCGAGATGATCCACACCGCCTTGATGCGGCCGTCGGCGATCGCGTCGAACATGTCGACCGCTTTCAGCCCGGCCTTCTCCGCGATCACTGGCGCACGCCAGAACCGCTGCACCAGCTCGCGATGCGCGGGATTCTCGATCTCCATATGCGCGGCGAGCTGGTTGGCGAGCCCGCCGACCTCGCGGCCGCCCATCGCGTTGGGCTGGCCGGTCAGCGAGAACGGCCCCATGCCGGGACGGCCGATGCGTCCAGTCAAGAGATGGCAATTGATGATGGCGTTGACCTTGTCGACGCCGCTCGACGACTGGTTGATGCCTTGCGAATACAGCGTGACGACGCGCTCGGTGCGCGTGAACCAGTCGAAGAACAGCCCGACCGCGCCTTCGGTCAGGCCGCAGGTCGCCGCGGTCTGCGCCACGGTCTGGCCGCCGACCTGCTTCAGCGCGTCGACCACACCCGTCGTGCAATTGCCGACAAAGCCACGGTCGACCGCGTTGCTGCCGGCGAGAAAGGCGAACAGGCCGTTGAACAGCACGGAATCGCTGCCCGAGCGCAGCGGCAGATGCAGATCGGCGCCCTCGCAGGTCGCGGTGCGGCGCGGATCGATCACCACGATCTTGCAGGCCGGATTCTTCTCCTTCGCCGCCAGCATGCGCTGGTGCAGGATCGGATGGCACCAGGCGGCGTTGGAGCCCACCAGCACGAGTAAGTCCGCCTGCTCGAGATCCTCATAGCAGCCCGGCACGGTGTCGCTGCCGAACGCGCGCTTGTGCCCCGCGACGCTGGAGGCCATGCACAGCCGCGAATTGGTGTCGATATTGGCGGTGCCGACGAAGCCCTTGGTGAGCTTGTTGATGACGTAATAGTCCTCGGTCAGCAGTTGGCCGGAAACATAGAACGCGACCGCGTCGGGCCCGTGCTCCCTGATGATCCTGCTAAAGCCATCGGCGACACGATCGAGCGCGTCGTCCCACGCCGCCGGCGCGCCGTCCACCATCGGCTCGAGCAGACGCCCATCGAGATCGATGGTCTCGGCGAGCGCCGAGCCCTTGCTGCAGAGCCGGCCGAAATTGGCCGGATGCTGCTTGTCGCCCTCGACCTGGACGGCGCCCGCCGCGTCTTTCGACACGATGACGCCACAGCCGACACCGCAATAGGGACACGTGGTCTTGACGGACATTGCCTGACCGCTCAGCTCACCGCCGCCGCCTGCCGCACCGACAGCCAGACAACGCCGTTCTCGACCTTGGCCGGGTGGGTATACGTGCAGCCTTCGTCGGGCGCGACCGCCTGCCCGCTCGCCAGCTCGATGACGAAGTTATGCAGCGGACAGGTCACGCGCTTGTTGTGCACGATGCCCTGCGACAGCGGCCCGCCCTTGTGCGGGCAGCGGTCGTCGAGCGCGAACACCTCGTCGCTCTCGGTCCGGAACACCGCGATGTTACCGCCCGGCGTGCGCACCACGCGCGAGCCGAGCCGCGGAATGTCGGTCAATGCGCCGATTTCGATCCACTGGGTCATGCGAGCTCCAATTCGGCGAGAGGCGCGAACTCGTTGCGATCGACGCCGCGGCTGGCACGCTCGGCCCACGGATCGGTCTGCGCGAACTGCTGCGAATAGGCAAAGCGGGCGAACAGCGCCTTGCGGTTCGCAACGTCGTCGATCACCCGCTTCCTGATCTGCTCGAGACCGACGCGGTCGCACCATTTGTACATGCGCTCGAGATACCAGCCCTCCTCGCGGTAGAACTGGGTCAGCGCCACGATCACCTCGAGGCATTCGTCCTCGGTCTCGACCTTGGTCAGGAACTCGGTGCCCTTGATGTGCAGTCCGGCGGCACCGGCGAAATGGATCTCGTAACCGGAATCGACGCAGACCACGCCGACGTCCTTGCAGGTCGCTTCCGCGCAGTTGCGCGGGCAGCCGGAGACGCCGAGCTTGACCTTGGCCGGCGTCCACGAGCCCCACATGAACTTCTCGAGCTTGACGCCGAGGCCGGTGGAATCCTGGGTGCCGAAGCGACACCATTCGGAGCCGACGCAGGTCTTCACCGTGCGCAGGCCCTTGGCGTAGGCGTGGCCCGACACCATGCCGGCGTCGTTGAGGTCGGCCCACACCGCCGGCAGGTCCTCCTTCTTGACGCCGAGCAGGTCGATGCGCTGGCCGCCGGTGACCTTCACCGTCGGGATGTTGAACTTCTCGGCGACGTCGGCGATCGCGCGCAGCTCGCTCGGCGTCGTGACGCCGCCCCACATCCGCGGCACGACCGAATAGGTGCCGTCCTTCTGGATGTTGGCGTGGACGCGCTCGTTGATGAAGCGCGACTGCTGGTCGTCGCGATATTCGCCGGGCCAGGTCGCGAGCAGATAGTAATTCAGCGCCGGACGGCAGGAGTGGCAGCCGTTCAGGGTCTTCCACTCCATGAAGCGCATGACCGCGGGAATGGTCTTGAGCTGCTGCTCGACGATCACGCGGCGAACGTCGTCGTGGCTGTGATCGGTGCATTTGCACAGCGGCTTGACCTTCGGCGCCGCCGAATAGTCGCCGCCGAGCGTGAACGCCAGCACCTGCTCGACAAGGCCGGTGCAGGAGCCGCAGGACGACGATGCCTTGGTATGGGCGCGGACGTCGTCGAGCGTGAACAGCTTCTTCTCGCTGATCGCCTTGACGATGGCACCTTTGCAGACGCCGTTGCAGCCGCAGATCTCGGTCTCGTCGCTCATCGCGGCAACCGAGCTCTGGCCGCTGACGCCGCCATCGCCGAGATTGGCGGCGCCGAACACCAGGCGCTCGCGCATATGCGAGACGTCGGTGCCGTCACGCAGGTGCTGGAAGTACCAGGGGCCGTCGATGGTGTCGCCATAGAGCACGGCGCCGACGATCTTCTTGTCCTTCAGGATGATGCGCTTGTAGACGCCGCGGTTGGCGTCCTGCAGCACGATCTCCTCCTTGTCCGGCCCCGGCGCGAAGTCGCCGGCGGAGAACAGGTCGATGCCGGTGACCTTCAGCTTGGTCGAGGTGACCGAGCCGTCATAGGTGGCAAACCCCTTCATCGCGAGGTGGTTGGCGCAGACCTTGGCCTGGTCGAACAGCGGCGCGACGAGACCGTAGGTCTGGCGGCGGTGCTGCACGCACTCGCCGACCGCGTAGATGCGGCCGTCATAGGTCTGCATGGTGTCGGAAACGACGATGCCGCGCTCGCAGTAGAGCCCGGCCTTCTTGGCGAGCTCAAAATTCGGACGGATGCCGACCGCCATCACCACGAGATCGGCCGGCAGCTCGGTGCCGTCGCCGAACCGCACGCCGGTGACGCGGTCCTCGCCCAGGATGGCCTGGGTCTGCGCCGGCATCTTGAACACCATGCCGCGCTCTTCCAGCGACTTGCGCAACAGGCCGCCGGCCACCGGATCGAGCTGACGCTCCATCAGCGTGTCGAGCAGATGCACGACCGTGACGTTCATGCCGCGCTTCATCAGCCCATTGGCGGCCTCGAGGCCCAACAGGCCGCCGCCGATCACCACCGCGTTGCGATAGTCGGTCGAGGCCTTGATCATGCGATCGACGTCATAGATGTCGCGGAAGCCGATCACGCCCGGCAGGTCCTTGCCCGGCAGCGGCAGCATGATCGGGTTTGAGCCCGTCGCGATCAAGAGGCGGTCATAGGGCACCCGCTCGCCGGCCTCGGTGACGACTTCGCAGGTCCGGCGATCGATCATGGTGATCGTCTCGCCCTTGCGCAGCGTGATGTTGTTGTCCTCGTACCAGTCGACGGTGTTGAGCATGATGTCGTCGACGGTCTTCTCGCCGGCGAGCACCGGCGACAGCAGGATGCGGTTGTAATTGCCGTAGGGCTCGGAGCCGAACACCGTGATGTCGTAGAGATCGGGCGCGCGCTCCAGCAGCGCCTCGACCGTCCGGATGCCGGCCATCCCGTTGCCGATCACCACGAGCTTCTGCTTGGTCACTTTGTCGAGCATGGTCTGCCTTTCAATTCCGACGGCGCTGCGCAGCGACGCGGCGTGCGTCGTTGATGGGCACCGATAAAGGTTTGGAGTTGTAGGAAGCCCAGCCGCGGGCGCAGACCGTCTTCGATGACGACCGATGTTCCGTTATTGATTGATATTCAAAACGCGTGCCAACTCGTGGCGGGCTAATCCGGCTGCAAAATCAAAAGGTTTCCGGCCGATCAAAATCCACCGGTCCGCGCGCCGCGCCGACAGCCGGCCGAAATTTTAGCCACGCCGATGATCTCTTGTGCATCACAGCATCGCCGGCCGCGATGCGATCGCGAAATCGCATTTGATGCGCGATCGCAGGGACTTGGCGCATCGCACAAAAAAGCACCAGCATGCACGTTTGCGCGGCGGCACTTGCCGCAAGCCACGCCACGCGCGGCGGCGGAACGCTGTTCGCGATTGCGCGGCAACGTCTTGCGACTGCACGGCAAAGCGACACGACCTGATCGATGGCACGGTAATTGCTGACCCCAGCTGTTGACGGAGTGCGTCTCAACGACGAGCGCACTCCCATTCACCAACATTCCATTTGTCTGCGCCTGAGGTGGCCGCGCTTTCGCGGCTGCCTCCGCCGCATCAACGCGAGATGCTTGCGATGAAGCTAGCCGAGTTCAAGAAGGCAGGTCACTGGCCGACACTGCTTGCCGCGTTCCTGTACTTCGACATCAGTTTCATGGCGTGGGTCGCGCTCGGACCGCTGATCGTCTACATCGCGCGAGACATGAATCTGGCCGTGAACGAGAAGTTCACCCTGGTCGCCATTCCCGTGCTGGCCGGCGCGCTGCTGCGCGTGCCGATGGGCATTCTCGCCGACATCATCGGCGCCAAGCGCACCGGCATCATCGCCCAGCTCGTCGTGATCGCCGCGACTGCTGCGGTGTGGCACTTCGGGCTGACCAGCAAGCTCGCGATCGAGCTGTTCGGGCTTGCGCTCGGCGTCGGCGGCGCCTCGTTCGCCGTCGCCCTGCCCCAGGCGAGCCGCTGGTATCCGCCGCAATATCAGGGCGTGGTGATGGGGATTGCCGGTGCCGGCAATATGGGCGTCGTGCTCGACACGCTGCTCGCGCCGACCATTGCCGAGCATTGGGGCTGGCAGGCCGTGTTCGGCTGCCTGCTTATTCCGATGCTGATGGTGCTCGCCTATTACGCGGTCGCAGCCAAGGACGCGCCGGGCGAGCGCAAGAAGGTCTCGCTGCAGGCCTACGGCGCACTGCTGAAGGATTCCGACAGCCGCTGGTTCATGTTCTTCTACTTCATCACCTTCGGCGGCTTCGTCGGCCTCGCCAACGCGCTGCCGCTCTATTTCACCGTGCAGTATCATGTCTCCGGCGTCGCGGCCGGCATGCTGGTCGCGCTGATCGTCGCGTTCGGCTCGGGATTCCGTCCCGTCGGCGGCATGATCGCCGACCGGATCGGCGGCATCCGTTCGCTGTCGATCCTGTTCGGTGTCGTGGTCGCGGCCTATCTCGTCATTGCCTTCATGCCGGAGGGCCCGACGGCGCCGACGCAGGCCGGTTGGGCGTTGACCGAACTGCCGCGCATCGCCTGGATCTCGGTGCTGCTGTTCTCGATCGGCGTGCTGGCGCTCGGCATGGGCAACGGCGCGGTATTCCAGCTGATCCCGCTGCGCTTCCGTCACGAGATCGGCCTGATGACCGGGCTGGTCGGTTGCGCCGGCGGCGTCGGCGGCTTCTTCCTCGCCCAGACGCTCGGCGCCGCCAAGGGCATGACCGGCGGCTTCGGCGCCGGCTTCCTGTTCTTCGGCGGGCTGGCGTTGCTTGGCTTCATCGGACTTGCCATGGTCAAGGTTCGCTGGCGCACCACCTGGGGCGCGGTATCGGGAGCGCGCGTCTGAGGACTCCGCTCCGCAACGTGACGGGGCTCGGACGTGGCGAACGGTTCGCAACGGGACTTGGGGGTGCGCGTCGGCTTCGCCAGCGAGACCGGCAAGCGCGCCGCCAATGAGGACTATGTCGCGGCCTGCTTGGGCCAGCCGGGCTCGCTGCATCGCGACGTGGTTGCCGCGGTCGCCGACGGCGTCGGCGGCCACAAGGGCGGACGCGAGGCCGCGGAGGTCGCGGTCCGCAGCTTCATCGACGCCTATTATTCGTTGCCCGAGACGCTCGGCGTCCGCCGCCGCGCCGCGCGGGCGCTGGAAGCCGCCAACAGCTGGATCCACGGCCAGGGCCGCGTCGATGCCGCGCGCAGCGGCATGGCCTGCGCGTTCTCCTCGATCATCCTGTCACGGCGGCAATGCCATGTGATCCATATCGGCGACACCCGTGCCTATCGCCTGAGCGACGGCCGGCTGGAACGCCTGACGCAGGACCATATCGCCGGCCGCGGCGACCTCGCCCACATGCTAAGCCGCGCCATCGGTTTCGAGGAGTTCGCCCGCTTCGACTACACGTCCCTCGGGCTCCGGCAGCATGATCGCCTGCTGATCTGCAGCGACGGGGTTCACGGCGCGCTCGGCGATTTGCGTCTCCAGCAATTGCTGGAGGAACGCACGCCGCCCGACGAGTCCGCGCGCAGCATCGTCGACGCCGCCCTCGCGGCCGGCAGCAGCGACAACACGACCGCGCTGGTGCTCGACGTCGTCGACCTGCCGCCGGCGGACCGCGACGACCTTACCCACGCGATCGCGACGCTGCCGATCCTCGATTTGCCGGTGACCGGCGATACGATCGACGATTTCAGCCTCGGCGACGTCTTGTCCGACGGGCGCTACAGCCGCCTGTTCAAGGCGATCGACAAGCGCGCCAGCCGCGAAGTGGTGCTGAAGTTTCCACATCCGCGGGTCGCGAGCGAAGGCTCCTACCGCCTCGCCTTCGTGCGCGAGGCCTGGGTCGCCGCGCGTGTGCGCAGCCTCTGGATCGGCGAAATCATCGAGGTGCCGGCGGAGCGGCAGACCAGGCTCTATTCGGCGATGCCGCTCTACCAGGGCGAAACACTGGAGCAACGGCTTGGTCGCGCGCCGCGGCTGTCGCTCACCGACGGCATCGCGATCGCAACCAAGCTGGTGCGTGCGGCCACCGCGCTGCACCGCGCCGGCATCATCCATCGCGACATCAAGCCGGACAACGTGATCCTGCTGAAGGACGGCGGGTTGCGCCTTGTCGATCTCGGCGTCGCGCGGGTGCCGCTCTTGGAGGATTTTCCCGCCGAGGACATTCCGGGCACCGCGAGCTACATGGCGCCCGAACTGTTCGGCGGCAAGGCCGGCGACGAGGCCTCCGACCTGTTCGCGCTCGGCGTCACGGTCTACCGCATGTTCACCGCGAACTATCCGTTCGGCGAGATCGAGCCGTTCTCGCGGCCGCGCTTCGGCAAGCCCGCGCCGCTGTCGCGCTACCGGCCGGATCTGCCGGCCTGGCTCGACGCGGTGATCGGCAAGGCGCTCAGCGTCGACCCGGCACAACGCTTCGGCGATGCCATCGAATTCGCGCACGAACTGGAAAACGGCGCGACCTGGGCCGGCCCCGCCGTCACCACCCGCAAATCGCTGCACGACCGCGATCCCGTGACCTTCTGGAAGGTGCTGTGCGCGATCCTGGCCCTGATCGTCGTGGTGCTGCTGGCTCGGCATTAGACTAGCTCCGTCATGCCCGGCCTTGTGCCGGGCATCCACGTCTTCGCTGCAATCGCGTAAGAAAAGACGTGGATGGCCGGGACAAGCCCGGCCATGACGAAAAGAAAGAGAGTCATTTTAGATCAGTTAGGCAGCTGAAATTTGGCTATTTCAGTTTGCAGCTCAGGACCCGGCGCGGCGGATCGTGATGCGGGTCTCGTCGGTCATGTCCTTGAGCTCCTTGTTCGGCTCGCGGTAGAGATGGCGCTCGATCTCGACCGTGCGGCCGTCGATCGTCTTGGTGCATTTCTCGTCGACAAATACGCCGCCGACCTCCTGCTTGTCGGCGCCCGGCTGTGCCTTGGAACAGGTCCAGCCGTCCTCGCCATAGCGCGACCTCGCCTGCAGGCCGAGCAGGAAGGCCTTCTTGCGCAGATAGAGCCGCGCCTTCGGATCGGTCTCGATCATCAGCGCCGCGATCTTGGCGTCCTTGTCGATCATGACGGTGAGGATCGCGGGATGGCCGCCGACCATGGTGCCTTCCCGCCCACTCTCGCGATCGTACTCGAAGCGGATGCCGCGCAGCTGGTCCCGTCCGGCCTGGCAAGCCTGCCATTGCGCCCAGTCAGCCAATCTGTGGGTCTTCTCGCCGACGCAAGTCAGGTTGATGTAGCCCGCGTCCGGCACGCTGCTGATCGCCATTCCGACGCTGATGTCGCGCAGGTCTCCCGCGGTCGCCATCGCCGGCACCGCTGCCATGACGGTGACAGCGAAGACCAAGCCACGGATTGCCGATCCTTGCTTGCTCATGGCTTTGCCTTCTCGCTCTGATCGGACGGCGCGGCGGCGTGGCCGGCCTCCTTGTAGATGTTGCAGACCCGCGAGCCATCGCCGAAGAACGCGATGCATTCATCGTAGGTCGGCTCGCCCTTGCCCTTGACGCGGGCGAGCACGTAGTCGGCGACGGCCTCGATCTCGTTCGGCCGCAGGAACACATTCGCTTCGGGCGGCATGCGGTCCGCGACGTCCTGCCGGGTCATCTCGTAGCATTTCGTGGTGTCGTAGGAGCCGCGCACGAAGAACGGCATGCCGGTGCCCGGCCGGCCGCACGTCACGGTCTCGATGATCTGCTCGCGGGTCAGCTCGGTCTTGCGCAGCGACAGCGCGTCGCCGCCATAGCCGCCGCCGCCATTGCCGTGCCATTTGTGGCAGCCGACGCAATTGCCGCGCTTGAACACCGCCTTGCCCGCATCGGTCGGATCGCTCGCCGACTGCGCTTGCGCGGTACCGATAAATCCCATCACCAGCGCGCAGCCGAGCCACGTGCCAACCAGCGATATTTTTTTCATTTGTCTTGTTTCTTGTCTTTTTTCTTGTCTTTCTCGGCCAAATCGACGCGGGAGGCCTCGGTGAGAGGCCTCCCGCGCTTGCGACGTCAAAGGGCGAACACGTAGAGCATCGAGCCCGGCTGCATCCGCTTCAGCTCGGGCGTGGCATCGATGAACCACTTGTCCCAGGCACCGCCGAGGCCGACCAGGATCGCGACATACTGCTTGCCGTCCACCGAGAACGTCATCGGAGGCGCATTGACGCCGCCGCCGGTGTTGAACTGCCAGAGCTGCTGCAGCGATTTCGCGTCGTAGGCGATCACCTCGCCGGACGGCTGTCCGGAGAACACGAGGTCGGGCGTCGCCAGGATGCCGCCGAGGTTCGGGAATTCGGTCTCCGCCTTCCCTGCCACCTTGCCGGTGGTGACGTCGATCGCGGTGACGCTGCCGGTGATCTTGACCGGCTGGCTCGGTCCGCCGCCCGTGAAGAACTCGCGCTTCTTCAACTTGTCCGGCGTCGTCTCCTCGACCGTGATCCGGTTGCAGCTCTCGATCACCGGGATGTACCAGAGCTTCAGGTTCGGATTATACGCGGTCGGCGGCCAGTTCTTGCCGCCCATGTTGCCGGGGCAGATGTCCGTCACCTTGTTGGTGCGGCTTGGCGTCACCGCCGCGTTGTAGCGCTGCACGCCCTGCTTCGGATCATACTCCACCGGCTTGCCGGATTCGGGGTCGAGACCCTTGGTCCAGGTCACCTTCTTGACGAACGGCAGACCCCAGATGAACTTGCCGCTGTTGCGGTCGATCGCGTAGGCAAAGCCGTTGCGGTCGGCCTCGAGCGCGAGCTTCTGCGTCGTGTTGTTCGGACCGGGGACGTCGACCAGCACGTTCTCCGCCACGCTGTCATAGTCGTAGGGATCGTTCGGCGTGTGCTGGTAGTGCCACTTGATCTTGCCGGTGTCGGCATCGAGACCAAGCGAGGAGTCGGTGTAGAGGTTGTCGCCGGGCCGATACTCGTTGTCCCAGTCCGGTCCGGGATTGCCGACGCCCCAGACGATGGTGTTGGTCGAGGGGTCAAAGCTGCCGGTGACCCAGGTCGATCCGCCGCCGCTCGCCTTGGCGTCCTTGTCGTCCTTCCAGGTCTCGTGACCCGCCTCGTCCTTGCCCGGGATCGTGTGGGTGCGCCACACTTCCTTCTGGCTCTTCAGGTCGGTCGCCGCGATCCAGCCGCGAATGCCGTATTCGGCGCCGGCCACGCCCGTGATCGCCATGTCCTTGACGATCAGCGGTGCGCCGGTGATCACCTCGCCCTTGTCGGGATCGGCGACCTGGCGCTGCCAGGCGACCTGCCCGGTCTCCTTGTTGGTCGCGATCAGGCGGCCGTCGAGCGTGTGCGAGACGACGAGGTTGCCCCACAATGCGACGCCGCGGTTGTCGACGCCGCAGCAGGCGACTGCGCCGGCCCAGTCATGGTCGGTCTTCGGATCCATCTTCCAGAGCAGCACGCCTTTGCCGCCATGCGCATCGATCTTGTAGACCGAACCCCAGCCGTCGGTGACGTACATGAAGCCGTTCTCGACGATCGGCGTCCCCTCCAGGCCGCCATGCGACCAGATTCCGCCGCCCTCGACGCCGCCGAGATGCATGGTCCAGGCGACCTTGAGGTTCTTGACGTTGTCCTTGTTGATATCGGCCAGCGACGAGAAGCGCGTCGCCGAATAGTTCTTGTGGTGGTGCAGCCAGTTGCCTGCTTCCTTGTCAGCATTGAGCAGACGGTCCTGGCCGACATCGTCGGCGAGCGCGAAAGAGCCCGCGAAGGTCGCTGCGGATGCTACTGCCGCGGCGAGGATATGCGACTTTACCCAATTCAACCTTGTCATGAGTTCATTTCCTCCGGATCTAGCATTCTTCATTGATCGAACCGCCCGTCACACACGGGCGATCACGCGAGAAGCCTTGAGTCCCGGCGCATGGCTGTGCACCACCCGCCGTCTTGTTGGGTCACTTGCGTGAGGTCACTTCTGGACCTGTACCTCCGTCTCGATGGTGCCTGCTTTCTGAAAAACGATCGCGCATTTGAAGGTCTCGCCCGGCGTGAGCGCCTGACGCATCTGCAGCAGCATGACGTGATAACCGTCACGCTTCAGCTCGAGCATTGCCTTTGCCGGCACTGGTATATTGGATATCGAGCGCATCGCCGGTGCGCCTTCGCCGCGATCCACAGTATGACGCTCGGAAAAATTCGCAACCGGGCAGCGGACACGAAGCAGCGCATCGGCGCTGTCGGCCTCGTTCTTGATCGTCATCGTCAACGGTAGGTCCCCGCCCGCTTTGTCGACCGCCGGCACGCGCGCGTCCACAATCTGCAAGGACTCGTTCGCGGCGGCGTTATGCACCACTCCGAACGTGCTGATCAGGCAGAATAATGGCAACGCGATCCATGATCGGCACGCAACGGCGCAATGCAACTCCCGCTCGAACGACATCAAGTTCTCTCCCAACATGATTTTTGCAGCATTGTTTCATGCTTCGTCGTGCGCTGCCAGCAATAGATCGCGAACGCTGCATCAACGCGATTTTGGGCACGCATAGCGGCCATGCTAACTTCCTGCGCATGAGTGCTCGATAAACTTCCGCCGGCACAGCGCGACGCAGCACATGCCGCACTGCGTCAGGTGATCGGCACCGCGGCGATCGACGCGGTCAGTTCGGTCTCGGGCGGCGCAACGTCGGCGCAATTGTTCCGGATCGATGCAGGCGGCGAGAATGATTTGCTCCGAATTCGAAGGAATGCCGAACCCGCTGCGCAATCCGTTTCAGTATGTGTCGCTCAGGATCGCCGCCGAGGCCGGCATCGCGCCGCGACTCCATCATGTCGACGAGGCCTCGCGCGTCGCGGTGATGGATTTTGTGCAGCGGCAGCCGCTCGGCCGCTATCCCGGCGGCCTGCCGGCGCTGGCGAAGGCGCTCGGCGAATTGCTGGCGCGCCTGCAGGCGACGCCGACCTTTCCCGCTTTCGTGCGCTACCCCGACATCGTGGCCCGGCTCTGGGCCCATGTCGGCCGCACCGGCCTGTTCGCGCCCGGCGTGCTTGAGCGCTGCAACGCGCACCTCGCGCGCATCCGCGCGGCCTATGCCTGGGATGAGGCCAACTCGGTGTCGAGCCACAACGACTCGCTCCCCGCCAACATCCTGTTCGACGGCAATAGGCTCTGGATGATCGACTGGGAATCCGTTCTATCGCACCGATCCGCTGGTCGATCTTGCGATTGTCGGCGATAGCCTGGCGCGGACGCCGGAGCTGGAAAGCATCTTGCATCGTGCCTGGCTCGGCCGCCCGCTCGACGAGCCGCTCCGCGCACGGTTCGCACATGTCCGCGCGCTCACCCGGCTCTACTATGCCGGCGTGCTGCTCAGCGCATCCGCGACGGCGCCGCGCACCATACCCGATACGAGCCTTGCCGCACCGACGCTCGCCGAGCTCGCAGAGGCCACACGCGCCGGCCGGCTCAAGGCCGGCACGCCGGCGGCCAAGCACGTGCTGGGCAAGATGTTCGTCGCCTCGTTCCTGACCGAGGTCGCGACGCCCGGTTTCGATCTTTCGGTCTGACGTTCAACCCGGCGGATCGAACGTCGACGGAAACTGCGGCGCAGCTCACTGCGGCACCGGGTGCAGCCTTGCGAGCTGGTCGAGCGACAATTCGGCCTCGCGATCGCTCAGGGGAAAACGCACGATCACGTCCTGACGCGCCAGCTGGCCCCACAGCGCATCCGACGACCATTTCTGCGGCTCGGGTCCGCGCGGACCGTCGACCCAGATGAAATACCATTCCGCCATGGAGGCGACCAAAGCTCCTCGCCGGAACATTGGTCCTTCGCCGGCCAATCCGCAACGCCCGATTTCGTACGCGGCGCGACAGGTGGGGCTATTCGTACGGCGTGCCGTCCTTGTGCAGGAAGCGGCCGTCGGAGCTCGGGCTCATCATGTCGATGTCGGAGCAGGTGATGACGTCGGCGCGCGAGCGCGAGCCGACCTCGAGATAGGTCGCCGTCATCTGCGACCTGTTGATCAGATGATGCCCGTTGCCGGAGTTCTTCGGAAACGCCGCGCAATCGCCGGCCCGCAGCACCGTCTCACCGCCGTCCTCCACCAGAACCACTTCGCCCGCGAGCACATAGACGAACTCGTCCTCATCCGAATGCCAGTGGCGCTGGCTCGACCAGTTGCCGGGCGGCAGCCGCATCAGGTTGACGCCGAAGTCGGCGAGCCCGCCGGCATCACCGAGACGCTGCCGCACCCGCTCGGCGCACGGCGCGGCGAACTCCGCCGGATAGCCGGTCCCGTTGCGTTCCGGCACGTTTGCAAGGTCGACCCTGGGCATGGCGTCTCTCCGGCGGTTGGCGGGCGAACGAGCGATCGGGCCGACTGCAATTGGTTTCATGGAAGGCGGCAGCAGGAAGTTCCGAGGTCAGCCGCCAAATCGCTGCACCAGTTTTGAACCTTTGGCCGTGCTTATCTGCTGACCGGTCAAATCGCTTCCCACGCTCAATCCCTTCGTCATCAAGTTGCTGCGCAGGGCGGCCTGCTTCTCATCGGCGTAATCTACGTCGACGTGGTCGAGACTCATCAAATGCCCAAGTTCATGGGCCCACGCGCGTCCGTTGGCAAAGTCATTGCCATACCATTGGACAAAGCTTGCCGGCTCGGGATCGCTATGAAGGTACGAGCCGCCACCGGCCGAGAGATTGACTATCGGATTGACGAGATAGATGTGGACCGCATTGTCGGGAGCATGCCGGAAACTGAGAACATCCAGCACGCGCTGATCATTGTTGCGCGCGCTCTTCGCCATATCGAGCGGCTTATCTTCCACGTAATCATTGATCACGAACGCGATCTTGGCCTTCGCCCAGATCTTATTGACTACATCCAGTGCCTTTTTGGCGGTCTCGCCAGTCCATTTTTGCGGCTCGGCGACACCTTTCTCGGCAAATGGCGTAATGTAGATTTTCAGCGGAATAGACATGTGCGTCTCCAGAGATTTCGACGACACCTGCGGTGGGCGTCCACACGTCGACGTCCGGATCCCGAGGACGCAGATTTCGATTCTTTCGGGACTCGCACGTCTCAGCTCGAACGGATCGGCGTTGCTTCCAGATAGACGCAGTTCGCGCTCCTATGGAAGAGGCCCGAGGCTGCGACAAACGGCCGAGACGACCGGGCTGAACCTTGTCGACGCCACCGAGACTAACAACGCGGCCGTCACACGCTGACGATCCGGCACGAGCATCGCTTGAGCATGCGAGTTCAATTCCGAGATCACTATCGAGAGATGGAACTTCGCTTGGCGAAGCCCAGGCGGATGCCGGCACTGCCAGCCATTCCGGCGCTAACGATAAAAGACAGATATTTCAATATCTTACAGGTCAATCGGCATTTGTTCGGCCGTGCACCACCGGCCCTACACGCTTCGGTGTATCCTTGAACAATCTCGCTGCCCCGGACGACAACATCAGGAATGGATTGGACTCAAGTTTGTTCTCTACGGAGGTATGCCGGCGCCCGTAACGCTTGACGCAGTGGAGTTTGCGCGCGGCCACCTTCGATAAAGCTGCCGTTGTTTCGAGCCGATTTTTGGACGTTCGCCATGCGCTACACGCTCCTCCGAGTTCTTGTTGTTCTTGCTGCTTCGGTTCTCCTGGCGTCTCAGCCAGCCTGGGCAACGAAGCGAGTGGCTTTGGTGGTCGGCAATTCGAACTATCAAAATGCGCCACTACTTCCGAATCCTGCCAATGATGCCACCGCTATCGCCGCGACCTTGAAGGGCGCCGGGTTCGATTTGGTGGAGTCTCGGCTGAACCTGACCTCGAGCGACATGCGGCGGGCACTGAGGGATTTCGCCGATCAAGCTCGCGATGCAGACATCGCCATCGTCTACTATGCAGGTCACGGAATCGAGATCGACGGGACGAATTACCTTATTCCGACGGATGCCAGGCTTGAACGCGACACTGATATCTATGACGAGGCCTTCTCGCTCGATCGCGTCCTGCTGGCCATCGAGCCCGCCAAACAGCTCCGCGTCGTGATCGTTGACGCCTGCCGCAACAATCCATTCGCCGACACGATGAAACGAACCGTCGCTTCGCGCGCGATCAGCCGCGGGCTCGCCCGGGTAGAACCCGCCGTATCCAATACGCTGATCGCGTTTGCGGCGAAGGCCGGACTGACCGCGCTCGACGGCAACAGCACGAACAGTCCCTACGCGACAGCGCTGGTGAAATATATCGCAAAGCCTGGACTGGACCTGCGCAGGGCTTTCGGCTTCGTCCGCGATGATGTCTTGCAAGCGACCGGCAACCGACAGGAGCCTTATGTTTACGGCTCACTGGGCGGTGAGGACGTTGCCCTCGTGCCAAAGGCAGAAGAGCCGGCGCCGCCGCCGGCTAACGCCTCGTCGGAGATTCGTCGCGACTACGAATTGGCCCTGCAACTGGGTAACAAGGCCGCTATGAGCGCGTTCCTCGCCCAGCACCCCGACGGCTATTACTCAAATCTGGCCAAGCTTCAGCTCAATCAGATCGACGCGGAGGACGCACGCGTTACCGCCACCCGGAAAGCGCAGGAAGCGGAGCAGCAGAAGGCTCGGCTTGCGTCCGAAGGTGCCCAGCGAGCGGAGCAGGAAAAGGCGGCCGCAGAATTCAAGGCCGCGGAGGATGCCCGTATCGCGGCAGAAAGAACAAAGCAGGCGGCGCAGGACCAAGCTGCCGAGGCTGAACGGAAGCGGACCGCATCCCAAACCTCAACGGTCGCCATGCTTTCCGCGAACGGACCCGCGCCCGACAGCGCCAAGCCGGATAATATTGCAACCGCTACCCCATCGCAGAATAGCGAGGGCGCGAAGGTTGCCGCCCTGAACACGGCGCCGCCGCAGGAGGATCTTGCCAAATCGGTGCAGAGCGAATTGAGCCGGGTTGGTTGTTTCACAGGCTCCATCGACGGTGAGTGGAACGCGGCCTCGCGTCGCTCCCTGACCTTGTTCAACCGGCACGCCGGAACCAAATTTGACGTCAAGCTTGCAAGCCTCGATGCGCTCGATGCGATCAAGCTGAAGCCGGCCCGGGTTTGCCCGCTGATCTGCGAACATGGCTACAAGGCCGACGGCGACCAGTGCCGCAAGATCACCTGCGCCGAGGGCTCGTTCCTGAACGAGGATAACGAATGCGAGAAGCGGCGCGGGAAAAAGCCGGTGGCGAAGCGCAACACGGATGAGCGGCCGTCGCGCGCCGATCGTCCGGTCCGTGAGAGGCCCGAGCCGCAAGCCGACACTCCCCGACGACAGGCGACTGCGAGACCCTCGGGTGGCAGCGGCCAGATCGTGTGTGATGCTTATCTATGCCGCCCGGTCCGTCGCGGATGTCATCTCGATTACCGTGGCGGCGGAGGTCCCGGCGGCGGTACCGGCAATGTTGAGGTCTGCAACTAGGACGGCCACGGCGGCGCGCTCGAGATCGGGCCTCATGCCCGGGGGCAACGGAGCCAAACCGCAGGGCCCTGCATGCAAGAAGCCGAACAGCAGCCTCCGCCACAAGGATATTCACCACATGATCGCGCGGGACGGTCTCCTCGACCGCCCGGGCAGCCTGAGCAATGCGATCGCTGACCTACTTGATGGAGTATGATTTGATGTCGAACGACCAATTGTTCGGCAATAGTCTTCCGCCGCCGCTGTCCGGTATCCGCAGCTGACTGGTCCAATCCGACAGATAGCTCAACGTGTCGGCCGGCCCCTGAAGCTTGCGCTGAATGTCCGGCAGATCGAGCAATTGCACGCGTCGCTCGCTCAGGATCGCAACGATGACGGCGGACCCGGCCGGCGGCGCGACGACATATTCAAATCCACGTTGCTGTGCCGCCGGGGTCGGAACGATGAATTGGACGCCAGGCTTGACAAGATTCATGTCGGGTCCGACCGACTGCGCCAATAGCTCGGCAGTCGGGAAGATCTGGGACATCCGCCCTTCCGCATCAACATCCACCAGCATCAGATAGCCCGGCTTCCTGGCGGTTACGCCGAATGACACCTTGCCGCCAATGTTGACGGTTGGACCCGGCAGGATTTCAAGCGCCACGCCGGCGGCATTTGCCGGGCCGCGCGGGGCCTGTACGCGCCAGAGCAACGGAGCATTCGTCGCACCTGCCGATGGAGCGGCCGATGGCGGCGGCGTCGCCCACGCGGCCCCGCCTCCTGCCAGCAGCAGCACGATCGCGAACCAGGATTGCTTGCGGGAAACCAGTTTCGCTGGCGACATGACCGGGCTGTCACAGCTTCGTCAGGGAACGCTGAAAAAGCCGATTGACGCGATCCGCGCGTCCGCCGGCAGGTAGCGCTCCAGACTCTTGATCACCTGCCCCGAGGCACGGCGCCGGTTGAGCTGCATCAGGACCGTCTCCAGATCAACCATCCGCTGCTGCGAGGTTACCGCGACGATCTGCTCGGCGCCGAACGGCTCGCCTACCCGAAGAGGCAGCCGCAGATTTGCTGACCGAGCCATCGCGGCATCGGAACCCACCGGATACAGCATCTGGATGGTTCCATCACCGGACACGTTGAATAGCAGCACCGCCCGCGAACCGACGTCGGACAATTCGACCTCGACGGTCTGTCCGCTGCGCTGCTGTCGGTCATCCGGCCAAATACGCATCAGCTGCGGCGACTGCGTCGCCATGCGCTTCAGCTCCCGAATTGCCGCGGTTCGGTTGACCACTGTCGTCAAACCGCCAACGTCGACGCCATAGGCGACCACGTCGCCCCAGGCGATCACATCATGGGATACGGGGTCCCAGATCAGGTCGGGATTATCAGTCGGTTGAACGGCCTGCACGCTGGCGTCCTGCGGCTTGACGCTGGTGAAATAGCCCATCTTGCCGTCAAGCGCTGCCAAGCGGATCGGCGTGGTGAGGCGGAAGGGCGGCAGTGCGGCACTGGGCGCGGCCGGGGCGGTCGCAGCGGCACTGGTTGGACCGGTTTGCGACTTGGCCGTAACGGCCGGCGGCGGAGGGGTCTGCTTCTCGGCGGACGCGACGGTAGCGACCTGGCCGGAGGCAGCTCTCGCCGCCGTCCCCTGGATCAGCACCACGCCGCGGGTCAGTTCGAACGCGACCTCGGTTTCCGGCATCTGTGCCGGCGACGATACCGTCACGATATTCTGGCGCTGGTCGGACAGTTGATAGACCACCTGCCGAACATTGCTGAAAAGCTCTTTCAGGGTCACCTTGCCATCATGATTGATGTCCGCGTTGCCCTCCACGGCGCGCGCAACGGCATAACTCAGGGCGCCGCGCAGGCCATCGATCCCCGGAATCCGCACTTCCGGCGCTTTGGTGTGCCGATCGACCGCGGCGATGAACGCGGTGTGGTCGAGATCGAGTTCGGACTTCGGGTCGTCGCTGCTCGACACCGGCTTCAATTCATCGACCAGCAGCGTGTAGCGGGGCACCTGCCGAAAACTCATCTCAGCCGCCCGCGGATCGATATCGCGCACCATTCCGCCGCCATGGCAGGTATCCGCGACGAAAATCACCCTTGCGCCGCGCAATTCGAACTGCCGGATGAAATGGTTGAATTCGCTTCCCAGAATGCGCTCGACAGATCCTGCCGGCGTGGTCGCGAATTCGGGCAGCAAGAACACGTTCTCCATTCCGTCCGGTTCGGAGCCCTTGATCCGCTCCGGCTCCTGCGTGCCGTGGCCTGCGATCGACAGGAAGACGAGATCGTTGCTCTTGGTCCGCTCCACCAGTGAGCTGATTTCGCGCAGCACGCTCGCCCTGTCCGCCTGTGCATTAGTCAGCTCGACCACATCGCTGACGCCCATGGTCCTCAGGCTCGACACGATGTCATTGGCGTCGGCGACCGCGCCCTTCAATTTGCGTACATGCTGGTAGTCGTCGATCCCGATGACGAGCGCCCGGAGCGCCGCACCGTCGGGATTGCTTATCGACAGTTCACCCGCCGCATGCGCGCGCTGGAGTGGCAGGCCGATCAACGCGGCGAGCAGGATGGCGGCACACAGCCAACCGGTCCTTCGATCAAAGCCCCTGAGCGTTCGCATCGCGATCCACCTCGATATCAAGCAGGTCCGCCCTGGAACCGCACCGGCAAGGCAGAGCGGCAGGAATGCCGTCCGGACCTCCGGAAACCAGCGCGCAGGCGGTGATCCATGTTCATCTGTAGCCTTGGCAAGACCTCAGGTTCAGCGCCGTTTGTTCGCCGTCTTGCGGCCTGTCGGCGCCTCGGTCTCCTGATAGGCGTTCGCGGAAACGGTCGTCTGATCGTCTGCGAACGCCCGAAAGCGGACCGGAACGTAACCGCGCGCAAGCAGGCTCGCGAGCGGGTAGACGTTGCGGCAGACCCGACCGTTGCAGCCACCCGTCGAGGATTCCATGACCTCGGCCTTGCGATCCGGGGTGAACCGCAGGAACAACATCACGTGGGAACCCGGTTTGTTCAGGGCGTCACCAGGCTTGAGGTCCCAGGGGTTGGTCACCGGCGCGGCGATCGCGGGAATGGCAGCGGTCGTGTAATGGACGGATAGTCCCCACGTGGCACTGACGAACGCCGAACAGTCGACACCCGCCACATCCGGCCGTGGCTCGTTACGGGTGCAGACATTGCCCGCCAGGGTCCCGCCGTCGATCCGCTGCCGGAAATTCGCGAGCGAACCGTGGCAGCCCCAGCAATAGGGCACACCCCGCACTTCCTGGTTTACCTTGCCCTGCAGATACCACGGCCGGCGAATACGGCTGAAACCGGAGCATTGGCTGTCGGGATCGCTGCCGTAGTTCGCCGGTGTCAGCTTCCACTGGATGCCCTCAAAGGCGAAGGCCGTCTCGATCGCCTGCTGACGATTGGACGGCCGCACGGCGGCGGTCGCATTGAACTTGATATCCGGCCGCGCCGCCGCCGGCGCGGCCGCCGTGCGCGACGGCCTGACGTCAATGACGGATACCTTCCCCAGGGGGCGGAAGCCGACACCAACCACCTCGACGCCATCCGGCTTGGTACGCAGAAAATAGACGTCGCCGTCGCCCGAGACGGTGACGAACCGCCGGGTCACGGGCGTGTTCTCCAGCGGCAGCTCGTAGATACCCTCAAGGCGTCCGTTCGCGGCATAGCGTGCGACGAAGGTGGAGGCATTCTTGCCCGACGGCGGAATGTCCTCGGCCAGCACGTAGAAGCGGTCGCTGTTGTCGATCTCGAGAAACTCCACGGTGCCGAGCTGGTTGCGGACGCGCAGGCCGAGCTGACCGATGGTCTCGTTGGAGACCATGGTCTGGATTTCGACCCGAACGCCGGCATTGCCCTTGTCGGGAATGATATCGGCGATCACCGATCCCTTGCTGCGCGAGGCGATATATTGCCGATCGGGCTGTCGCGTCGTCCTCACGATGGCCGCGCGCGTATTCTGATCCAGCAAGTCGGTCGGGCTGCTCAGCGCCTGCGAGCCCATCTGTGCGAAGGCCGAAATGGCGACCTGGTCGTCGGTTCCGCGGGATGAGACTTCCTCCAGTTGGATCTCGTCGCCGCCCAGCCCGCGTGTGGACTGTCCTGGTGCCGCCTTCAGCATTCGCACACCGCCGTCCCAAACCATGATGTCGTCGTTATGGACGACGAGGTCGGTGGGCTGGACGTCGCCAGGCATCTTCAGGATGTCGGGAGCAGTGTTCGGTTGCTTGGGGTCGAACTGCAGAATGCGGCCATTGATTTGATCGAGCACAAACAGATTTCCCTGTCCGTCAGCGCTGAGCGCTTGCGGGCCCGCGAGTTCGACGTCCTGGCTGGCCGCGACGATCCCCACCATGGATGCAGCCGAACCGCCGGCAAAGCTTCGCACGACCGCATCGTCGGCCCGTGCCCCGGTGGCCGCTATGGCAGTGCCAACGATAGAGAGCCAGATCCAGCTAGATCGACGAAGCATATCCGCCTCAATGTAACCGAACCGAATGCGGCGTCAGTCCGACTAATCCAAGACTGCCTAATCCAAGACTGCGCGAGTGCAGTGTCAATTGGTGGCGAGCAACCCCGATCCCGTTCAACTCTTTCACTGGACGGTGATAGTCCGAACTCCTTCAGCCTGCAGTGCAAAATCATGGCCAGAAACAGATTTGAGCAAGTCAGCGAAATCCAGCCCGACGCGATTACGCTGGTTTTGAGACGCGACAATGCCGGCGCCTCCGGGTCAATCGTGTTGCCGGCCGCCGCAAGCGGAGGTCGCCTGAGCAGCGACCAGGTCAGCGCCCATATGCCCGCCCAGGATGCCTTTCGCGGCGCAATCCGTCTCGCCAATGACATGAAGCTCGCGATCGTGGTTTGCGACCCCGATGGCGTCTGGAAGCCGGAATGGGGCGACCTTTATCAGGCGATCGATTGACCCGCACGGGCAGACGCTGCGGCGCCGCATGGAGGCCGGCATGGCAAATGGAGCGTTAAGCGGGCTGTCGTTGAGGTCGCGAGCCTTGATGATCGTCCTGTTGGCCGCAACCGGCTGGCCTGCGCGGGCGAACGATTCGGCAGCCGAATTGTCCATCGGCGGGCTGCAATTCGTCCGCACCAAGGACGTGGCCATGGCGAGCGAGGAGCTTCGTATCGGGCTGGACCGGGTCAGCGTTCGCTACCAATTCGTCAACCAGACGAGCAAGCCGGTTGCGCTCACTGTCGCCTTTCCGCTGCCGGACATCGACCTGTCCGAAGCCGAGAGCATTGCGCTTCCATCGAGCGATCCGGTCAACTTCGTCGAGTTCGAGACGAGGATCGACGGCAACCCGGTGCCGCTGGCCATCGACCAGCGCGCCATGGTCGGCAACAAGGATGTCACCGCCCTCCTCCGTCAGTTCAAGCTGCCTTTGCTGCCGCTCGGTGATCGGGAGATACGGGTGGCCGACCTGCCGGCGACAACCCGCACGAAGCTGATCGATGATGGCCTTCTGATGCCTGCCGGCATGAGCGACAACGGTCGCCAGCAATACACGCCCGGCTGGATAACCAGGACGTCGGCTGTTCGCGAGCAAGTGTTCCCAGCAGCGCATACCGTCACGGTCGAACATCAATATCGCCCGAGCGTCGGCTCCAGCCCTGACACGGTCCTGCGCGCGGGCCTACGTCGCAGCGCGGCGCTAGGCCCGGAGGTCGAGCGATACCGGAGAGACTATTGCATTACGGATGCGTTCCTTGCCGAATTGGACAAGCGCACAGGCGACAGCCAGGCCAATACCGCAAAACTGCAGGAGCGGCGCATTTCCTACGTGCTCAAGACGGGTGCGAACTGGGCGGGTCCAATCCGGTCCTTCACGTTGACGATCGATCCGGGCGGCGACGATCGCCTGGTCAGTTTTTGTCCAGGGCGACTCAAGCCGGCATCTGCCGACAATTCGCGGCAGTTCACGGCGAGCGACTTCAAGCCGGATGCCGACCTGAAGATCTTGATGATCGGCAAGTTCTGAACGGCAGCTCAATTGGTGAGCATCACATAGCGTCCAGCCGCGGTGATGGTCACGTTGCCGCGTTGAGCTTCGCTGGTTGCCTGCAGGAAGAATGTGTCGGCAGCCATCGGTCGCGGCTGGCGCAATGAATCCAGAACCCGCGGGGCTGCGACGGCCAACAGGAGTTGCGGACCGGTCGTACGCTCCATCGGCAGGGCAAAGGAAAGCGAGTCGACGCCCGGCTTCAGGAGGTAGGACAGGCTCCGCACCTCGCCGCGATCCGAGACCATGAGCAGTTCAACCACCCGGTTGGCAAAATTCTCGACGGTCCCATTAAGGGTCTCGCCGGCCTTCAGCTCCGTCGCCGACAGGTTGATGCGGGGCGCACGCGCTTGATCGCTTCCGACCTGACTGAGGAATTTGACGGCCGGACATTGTGCCTGATTCACCTGCCTGACGCCGACCGACGCCTCAAATCCCTGCTCCTTTCGAAACGCCTTGTCGAAGGTATCGAACGGGGCGGTCGAGGCGCCGAAGCCTTCAATGACGGCTGCGCTTGAGCTCACGGCAACAGGCAGGATGAAGAAGCAGTCGCCGCCCGCATATTGGGCAACATATTTGCGGATGCGCTCGGCTCGACCCGGCCCGTCGGGGGACGGAGACGGCGTCACCGTCGGCTGAGACGGCAACTTCACCGGCTCCTGACGCGCCGGCGGTGGCGGAGCAGGCTCGCTCGGCGGCGCGGATGTCCCGGCGAGTTTCGGAGGCGGCGGCAAAGCCGCCAAGCCCGATGTCCTCCAGACGAATTTATAGAAGGTGTACCCGCCGCCCCCCAGCAGAAGCAGCAGCCCCGCGACGCAAGCGCTGAGCCAGATGCGGCGGGAGTTCCGCGTGGTTGATGGCACCCGCTCCTGCTGCGCAGACGTCCCGGCTTCCGGCTTCCCCAATGGATCGAAGCCGTAGAGCGGCGCGGCGGACGGCTGCGCCGAACCCGCCGGCGTCCAGTTGGCGACTTCCGCCATGGTCGGGCGCAACGCCGGGTCCGGCTGCAGCATCCTCTCGAGAAGCGGCCTGATGCGCATATCCACCGCGCCGAGATCGGGCACGCGCCGACGCTTCTCGACCAGTTGAAACTGGCTCCCGCCCATATCGAGCTTCTGTCCGGTCAGGGCATGGAACAGCACGAGACCAAAGCTGTAGACGTCGGATTTCGCGGTGACATCATTGCCGTACAAGCCGACCTGTTCCGGCGACGCGTAATTGTCCTTGCCGGCGAAGCCGGAGCCGATGATGGTTTTGTCACCCATCTGCGTCGACCGGGCGATCCCGAAGTCGATGATCTTGGCCCGCCTTACATCATCGAGCGGCACGATGATGTTGTCGGGGGAGACATCGCGATGGATAATGCCGTGCTCGTGAGCGGCCTGAAGGCCCGATGCGACCCGCCGCATCAATTTGATCAGCGCTTCGAAGGTCAGCGGCCCATCGTCGAGCATGTTCGACAGCGAGCGTCCGTTCACAAACTCCATCGCCAGATACGGGCGCTGCAGTGCGGGCTCGACCGTGAACAGGAAGTAGCGAACGATTGCTTCGTGCGGAAGATTGTGAAGCGCAGCCGCCTCCCGGCGGAACAGCGCAAGCGCCGCCTCGTTGTCGACCATGTCGGGGAGCAGCATCTTGACCGCGACGGGCGATCCGGTCTGGATCTCGCGGCATCGGTAGACCTCCCCCATGCCGCCTGCCCCGATCATCGCCTCGATCTCGTAAATGCCGTTGAGCCGGGTGCCGGCCGGCACACCGCGGTAGGATGACCGAAACGGATCGTTCGCGGTCATGGTCGCGGCTCCTGATCAAGCGGCGTCCTCGTCGGCTCTGAGGATCGTGGCGCGAGCAATCGCACGATCACGATCGTGACGTTGTCGAGTCCGCCGCGATCAAGTGCGAGCGCGAGCATGTCGTCGCAGGCGGCCTGGGCAAGGCGGGTGGCCGCGTGCTGCTCGATCTCGTCGTCCCGCACGTGCCGGGTCAAGCCGTCACTGCAAATCACGAAGATATCTTCCGGTTCGGCCGGACCGGTCACCACCTCGAGCTCGGGGTCGGCGACGACACCGACAGCACGGGTGATGGCATTGCTCGGCCAGTCCTGGACCTCTTCGCGCGACAGCGCGCCATCGGCGATCAGCTCCTCCAACTCGCTGTGATCGTGCGACACCTGTGTGATGCCGTGGCGGTTGACCAGGTACACCCGGCTGTCACCCGCCCAGATGCAGGCATAATGGCCGTCGCGTACGAGCAGGACTGCCGTTGTGGTCCCTACAATGGCACCCTGCCTTTCATGGCTGAGTGCCAGGATCTGCTGGTTGGCGCTGAACAGACGCGCCTCGCATTGCGCCAACAGGTCCGCCGCGGAGTCCGGCGCGCCGATGGAATCAAGCGCCTCCACCACGATGCGGCTGGCAAGATCGCCCGCCTCGTGACCGCCCATGCCGTCAGCGACGGCCCACAGGCCGACGTCGGTCCTTACCAGGCACGCATCCTCGTTCCGCGCCCGCACCCGCCCGGCGTGAGTGACGCTACCGACATCGAACAAGGAGGGGACGTGTGCCATCGCGTGTCATCCCGTCCCGGCCACTTCGCGGCCAACGTCGCCGGTCAGCAGCGTCGAATAGCGAAACGGATCCGGCAATCCGCGGCAACAGAGTGCGACCGGCGAAAACCCTTCGCCCCCGGCGGTCCACCAGAAGCTAGCCGCGGCATAGACTTGAGGGTTGGCGCCGCAGAGCCTGCCGAACGACCCGGCAAACCCGTCGACCGTCGAAACCATTCCCAGCGTCGCGTCGCTCAGCGACACGACCGGCGGTCCATCAGTCCCCGGCGTCCGCAGACGCGGAAGCGCGAGACGATCCAGTGCATCGGAGATCTGCTCGAACGTCGCAGCCCGGTCCAGGGTCGAGAGCAGGAACGTCTCCACTTGCCCATACCACTCGTCCTGCGGATCGATGTGCGGCGGCGACAGCGCGGCGTCACCATCCGGCACCGCATGCAGCGTCAACGGATAGTATCGCCCCACACCGTCAAGCGAGGGCATGATCGCTCCTGCGACGGTGGTGCCGCAGATCGCGGCGCCAAGCCAGAATCGCCAAATCGGCGCGGTCAGGAATGCTTCCTGCCAGCCGGCGCCGAGTTGATGGCGGCTCGCGGAGATGGCTGCCTGCACCCACGGCTCCCAGACTTCCAGGAAGCTGCGCGGCGTCGCGATCGCGATGAAATCACGCTTCGCGCCGATCTTGCCGAATAAGCCGCATCGCATGGTCATATTCCGGTCGGGCAACGAAACTCGCGGAGCACTGACAGGTTTAACGGATTGCGCAGCGATCCGGTCGAAATCTGATAGTTGAGCTCGCGTCCGGCAACAATGAACGTTGCGCTGGCGGATTCCGCCTTGGCGACCAGCGAACCAGCCTCCAGCATTCGGAACAATGACCAGGGACCGATGCGCTCGAGTACGGATGGCGAGCCGGTCTCGTTGCTGACCGAAATTGCCGTCCGCGGCGATGGGCCGGGCCAGAGCACCGTCGTCGGTGAATTGCTCTGCGGTGGCGGCGGCGGAGGAGCGGGTTGCGGCGCGCCAAACATGGAGGGGGTTGTGGCTGGTCCTGGTGTGGTTGGGCTCGTGATCGTCGTACCGCCGATCTCGGTCTTCACTGTAATGCCCGGTCCCGCCGCAGCCGGCGGCCGGATCGCAAAGGACACCGCCGGCACACCGCCGCCAGTCTGGAAAAAGGCATCGCGGATATAGGCGGCGTTCTGGAACTGCTTTAGCGTATCAGGCGAGAACGATCGGCCGACGGGGCTCTCCTTCCGCCAGACCCATTCGGATCGCGACGTATCCGCATAAGGCGCCAGGAACTGAGTAAAGAACTTGTCCATGACACCGTTCGGGCTGAACAGTTTGGCAAAGTCCGCGAGCGGGACTTCCTGACCGCTGCTCCGTACGAACGGGTAGCGGTTGGTCACCGTCTGCTGACAGACCGGCGTGACCTGATCGCGCAACGACTGCAGGATCTGACCGGCCGTGGAGGCGGCGATGCTGCCTTCGAACTCCCCAGCCGCCGCCCGCAGCATATCGGAAAATGGTGGCGGCATACGCGAGGCATTGTTGCGCAGCGCCGCAACCTGGGTCTGAAGCCCCGCCGTTGCTTGCGCCGTCAGCTGCGGATTCTCGACCATCAGCGTCAGATTCTGCGCGATGTCGTTCAGGTTTGCGATCGTCGAGTCGATCGGCCGGCGGGTGCTCTCCCCTTCAAGCACTGCATGGTAGGGTTTGAACTGCGACTCGATCGCCGCACCGGGCGTACCATCCTGGGCGTTGTTGAACAGCGCCGGCGCGGTCACTGCGGGCGGCGCGGCCGGCGTGCCGCCGCTCGCCGGCTTCGGGCGTTCCTTGGTCAGCATCGTCTCATCGCGCACCGACTCCAGGATTTGCCGCATCGGCGAAGTCGGCGCCGAAAGCGCCCTCAGCACCTCGTATTTCGGCTTGTCCGCGAGCAATTTCTTCAGACGCAGACTGCCGAGCGCGGTCCGCCACGTCGTCACGAACTCATTGGAGTAGATGCTGAGCAGATCGCCAGCCAGATTGTCATACTGCTGGTCGATTGCCGACTGCTGGCCGGCGTCACCCAAGACCCAGCGCTCCCGCTTCATGCGCTCTGACAATCCGGGCAGTCGAGCGATGAACTTCTGATTGAAGCCGTTGTAGGTGAAGAACTCGGGCACCCGCACATTGTCCAGGGGCTGCCCAGTCGTGGTTTCGAAGACAACTGCCACGTCCGGACCACCTCGGCGGCTGGCGATCCAGTCGCCGGCGGTCGATCCACGAGCCTCCGACTTCAGGAACTCGTAGGCGCGTTGCGACACGCTGAGGCGCGCCAATGAATTCTGGGCCTGCTTGATCAGGCGTCCGTCAAGCTCGACCAGCGGCGGCTGCTCGGTTTCGAGGTCGAACATGGCGACGAGATTTTCATCGAGCAGACGCCGTCCCTCCGCGTTGGTCGCGCCGGGATAGAGGTTGTCCGCCCAGTCGCGCTGCATCCAGGAACGGATGAGCTCGCGGTCCGGGGATTGCAGGCCGCCGAGCATCAGGTAGACCTTCAGCGCCTCATAGACGAAGGCAGGCTCGTTGATGCGCGCATTGAGCTGCTCTTCCAACCGGTACAGCAAGCGAGGCCGGAACATGCGCTCAAGCGCGGTGTGATAGGCCGCCTTCGCGGGCGACAACAGGCGCGCGTGCTGACTGAGCCCGTAGCGCGCCGACAGTGCTACCGGCTCATTCCGTGAGGCATAGCCGGCCGGGGCGTTCCGCAGCCGATAGAGCAGCGGCAGCACCTTGTCGAGATCGTGATCGGCGATCAGCGTTTGCTTGATGAGCGGCGCCCCGGCGGCCGCATACTCGTTGTCCGCCTGCAAGCTCTGCTCGATCAGGTCGGAGTTGCGCTTGTAGCTGGTCAGCCACGCACCGACCAGTCCGATCGCCACCAAACCTATCAGCGACAGCGCCGCGGTCTTGAGGATCAAGGCGCGGCGCACCGCAGCGCGGTCAGTCGAGACCCAGTCGGCCTCGCCGATGATGACCTTCGAAATCAAATCGGCAAGGAAAAAGCTCTTGCCGGTTCCGGAGTACGATCCGGCACCGACTTCCTCCGCGCCGAACGTACGCGCCAACGATCCGATCAATTGATCGATCGGCGTACCCTGCTGGGTGCCCGACGTGAAATAGAACCCACGCAGATTGGCATTCACGTGATACCGTGTCGGCTCAAAAATCTGGTTGAGGAAATCGTGGATTTGCGGCTTGAGCCGCGCCATCTGCGCCGGGAAGCCGAACAACTGCACCCGGTGCTGCGGCGTCGGCTCGTCCTGCAGACGATCGAGTGTTTCCTCGCTCAGACGCTCCAGCAGGCGATCGAACTCGACCGGGACCTGCCCCACCAGATTCTGGGTCTTGTCGGCGGTCTGGAACGTGGCCCCCCAGACCTGGCGCCGGCCGGCCTCGCCGAGATAGGCGAAATATTCGGTGAAACCGGCAACGAGATCGGCCTTGGTGAACAGCGCGTAGACCGGGAAGCTCACTTTCAGCCTTTGATGCAGTTCGAGGAGCCGCATCCTGATGGCATCGGCATGAAGCGCGAGTTCCTGCTTCGGCAGCGTCAGCACGTCCTCCAGACTGATCGCGACGAGAACGCCGTTGATCGGCTGGCGCGACCGATTTTTTTTCAGGATGTCCAGGAAGGACAGCCAGCTTTCCTTGTCGGCTTTGCTGTTCGAATCCTGGGTCGTGTAGCGACCGGCGGTATCGATCAGCACCGCTTCCTCGGTAAACCACCAATCGCAGTAGCGAGTCCCGCCGACGCCGGCGATCGCCGCCGGCGTCGCCCCGCGCGCGAGCGGAAACTTGAGTCCCGAATTGACCAGCGCGGTGGTCTTTCCCGCACCGGGCGGGCCGATAATGACGTACCAGGGTAGATCGTAGAGATATCCGGACTTGTTGCCGCTCGCGGTCTTGAGCGTTGCGAGCGCATCCTTCATGCGCTCCTTGAGCACCGGCTCGTCGCTGACAGCCTGGTCCGCAGCGCTGACGCCGTCGGCGATCTCTTTGGCATTCTTGCGTCGCTTGAAGAAATGAAGGCCGGTGATGCCTGCCGCCGCCGCGCCGAGCAGCAGGATCGCGATCTGGCGAACGATGTGATTTTCCAACGGATGCCAGTCGCCGAAAGCAACGAAGGGACCGGCAAGGTAGATCACTGCTCCAAGCGAGCTGAGCCCGACTCCATAGAGAACGATGCGTAGAATGTCCTTGGCGAGCATATTGACCGGTACCTGTCGCTTATCGCGTGAGCTTCTGGCGTCCGCCTATTCGCTACGTTCGATGAAGATTTCGACCCGACGGTTTTTGGCACGCCCCTCGGGTGTCGAATTGCTGGCAATTGGTGAATCCGACCCCTTGCCGTCGACATCGACGCGCGAACCATCGGCCAAGCCGGGCTTCAGCGCGGCGGCAACCGCCTTGGCGCGCTCGACCGACAATTCGAAATTCGAGGGGAAACGCACGGTGCGGATCGGCGAGCTGTCGGTATGGCCAACCACCCGGATTCGCCCCGGCTCCTTGTCGAGCGTCGCCGCGACGCGGGCCGCGATCGGCTTGAAACCATCCAGGATGGTTGCCTGGCCCGATGCAAACAGTGCGAGATCGCACACCCTGATCACGATGAAGCTCGCCGTCTGATCCGCGGTCATGGCGCACGCCGTCTTCTCCTGTGCAAGCGCGTTGCGAATGCGCTGCAGCTGGGTGATGCGGTCCGGCGGTGGCGGCGGAGGCGGTGGTGGCGGCGGCGCAACGACGCGGCGCTTGAGCTCGATCGGATCGCCGGGATGCAGTGCCAGCGCGACTTGCGCAGCATTCTCCGCACGGCCAGCCAGCAACGTTCGCAGAACGAAATAGGATCCGGTTAACAGCGCAGCGACCACCGCCGCCACCAGCCAAACCGGAATGCGCAAGTGCTTCCGCCGACCGGCCAAGGCCTGTCCGCGCCAGTGCGGCGACAGATCGTTGGTCGGCTTGGGCCGAACCCGGCGCAGCGTTTCATAGAGGTTGCGCTGGATCACCTGGAGGTTCGCAAGTCCGCCCGGCGACGTCCGGTGGATTCCCTGGAATCCGAGCGCAAGGCAGGCGTGCTGAAGCTCGAGCACCGGATAGTTGACGAGCGGATCAGTCTTCAAATGGTCGAGAATCTCGAAGAAGCGTACGCCGCCCACGCGCTCGCCGAAGAACCGGCTGAGCATCGAGTATTGGGCCCAGACGTGCCGGTCGTCGGTCGGAATGTGCTGCACAATATCGTCGGCGGTCGCGCACAGGATATACTTCGCCGTATTGGCCTGGTGCTCGGAAATGCCCGCCGAGCGGATATCCTTCTCGAAGAACTTGATGGCGTCGGCGACCTGCTCCATCAGGCTCGCGAATGACGCCCGCATCAGCGCGACGCGCAGCCGGCCGAGCAACTGCAGCAAAGGGCCGCCGGCGCGCATTACCGGATTGGCGTTTGGCGCAACCAGATCGTCGACACGCAACGGCGGTCCGGGCGGCAGCATCGGTTGCGGCGCCTGAGCCTGCGCCGGTGTCGAAATCCATTCCTCCGAGGGCTGGCTGGTCGGCGGGGCGGCGTAGCTTGCGCCCTGCGGTGTGGGAGAAAACGAGGGCGGTGGCGAAGGGCCACCCGGCGAAGCCATGGGCGATGGCGAGTACGCCGGACGGCTGGCAGGTCCCTCGCCTGCTGGAGGTTGAGGGGCCGGAGCCGGCGGCATCTTCCCGCCAGGGTTCGGACGGATGATGGTCCGCTCACCCCGACCGAAAGGATTAACCGGCTTGTCCCTGTCGGTCATGGCCGCTCTTCCAGGATGGCCCAAAGGTACAACTCAAGCTCCGGCCAGTCGCCGGAAAAATGCATGCCGATCGAGGCCGCGGTGCTGAACTCGGGCCACAGCGGCGACTTGCGATCGAGATAGAAATAGACGTGGTCTGTGATGGCTCGGATGTGCGGTGGCGGTGTCGGCAGATGCACCAGGGTCAAACCCGGCAGGTTTGCGTGCACGATCTCGGTCATTTTTGTGTTGGGCCCGACCTTGAACAGGTGCGGGAATTCATTCTGAATCTCCACGAGAGGCCGCCGCGCGGCGACCTCCAGCACCAAGGTCGCATTTCGGAACAACGCGCGATCGCGGATCGGCGATACAAATGCGTTCTGGGCGCGTTCGATGATCTCCAGACGAATCGCCCGCCTGCCCAGCCGCGCGCTCAGGAAATCCTGGATGTCGCGGACCAGGGGCGTGAAGACGTATTCGAGGTTGTCGTGATCGTATGCCGGGTAGTCCCGTGCGCGTCGTTCGGTGGTCGCGAAGGTCGCAAGCTCACCGGCAAACCTCAGCAATTCCTCGTAGAGCCGTTCCGGATGTACACTGCCGGATCGTTTGAAATGAGTCAGCACCGGAATGGTCCGGTTCAGTACCTGCAGCACCAGATAGTCGACGCTCTGCAAACCGCCGCCGGACGACGGATCGACTGCGTAGCGCGCAAGCTCGTCGAGCTTGGTCTCGACCCAGCCGATGATTCGATTGAGCCAGCCATCGACAACCGGATGCGCGGCGCAGACCAGCATCGGCGGCACAAACTTGTCGTCGAACAGGATGTTCTTGTCGCGCACTTCGAGGATGCGAGCGATGCCGAGACCCATGTATCCCGGCTTGCTCGTCTTGCGCAGCTCGAACGACAGGCGTGGATAGACAACGTCAATTTCTTCTTCGATGCGCAGCGCCGAGGTTGAATCGATAAACGTTTCGGCAGTCCGAACGTAGCGACTTGCGCTGTCGGTGCGATCCTCATCCACCTCCCGCGTATTGGGAGCCGCGACCGGCATCATCAGCCAGACGATCTGGCCTGCGGCCGAATCCGGCACTTCGATGGCTTCCGGGATCGGACTGTCGGCAGGAATATCGAACGGCGTTCCATCCGGCATGACGCCGGTCGCACTGCGCACGGCGAATTTGCTCTGCTGGGTAAGATCGTTATCGATCTCGAGCTGGGCAAAGCCCCAGGGGTACGGTGTCGTGTAACGAACGCGCTTTTCCAGCAGATGCTCGAGATAGCGATCGTTCTGCTGCAGATGATGCGGCCGCAGGAACAGGCCTTCCGACCAGAAAACTTTGCTGTACCAAGACATTCCTACATCCACTTGGCAATGATCGGCGACTGCATCGTCACCGACAGTTCACTTTGACCCCGACTTGTCTGCGCGGTCGTAATATTCGGAGAAATGCAGCATGAAGGTATCGATCGGCGCGCTCTCGTCGCGACCGAGATGCGCGTTCCAGCGCGTCAAAAATTCATCCCAGAGCTTGCTCTTGTTCGAGCCAAACAAGGACCTTGCGCCGCGCTGAAGCTCGAGCTCGCGCGCCATCAGCGTCGGATCGATGCTGGCGATTAGTCCCCGGACGGCATGCTGCATTGCCGCATAGGTCTTCAATTGATGGGATTTGAGGTCCTTGAAGCCCTGGGCGAAGGCATGCGGCGCATCGAGGTAACTGCGGGTCGGCGGCCCGAACAGGATACGCATCGCGTCTTCCGCGGTCGGCGAGAATTTCAGCGGATTGTTCTCGATGGCCTGGATGGTGGTTTGGCTGGTGCTGCGCGTCAGCTGCTTGGCCTGGGTGCGCGCCTGCAGCAGGGCCATCAAATTTTCCACCGTCATGCGCAGGATGACGCCGAGCTGTTCCGCGAGTTCAGCTTCGGTCTTGTCGGCAAAGAAACCGTCCGGCAGCCCGGCAGCACGTGCGACCTGGCGCGCAAACTCCGGATTGCCGATCGACGCGGCCGTGGCCGGTGCCGGCTCGGCCAGTTGCGGCGGCGGCGCTCCCACATGCCCTGCCGGTGAAGGCGCCGGCGGTGGCGGGGCAGCCGCTTCGTCGTCGGCCCATACCGACGGTCGGCGCGGCGTCGGCATCGCGTGCAGCACGTCGACCGGCGGTTTTGGCGTGGCGACCGGACCGGCTGCCCAGCTCATGTCGTCGTGCAGCGGCGGCTCGCGTTGAGGCATCTGCGACGAATGGCGGACAGGATCCACACCCGCCGCGGGAACGCTCGCTGCCCAGTCCAGGAATTCCGGATTGACGGGCCGCGCGGCCTCGCGCGGTTTTCGCAACTGCTGCGGGTCGATTGGCGGCGGCACGTCGCGACCGGGAGCCCACAGTTCGTAGTAATCGGCGTGCTGCTGAGCGAGCGGAGCTTGCTGCTGCGCACCATGGCTCGGAGTGTCCTCGGCAGGCTCATCCAGGTCCAGCGAAACGCCAATGACATAGTGGCCGATGACGAGCCGATCGCCGTTGCGCAGCCGATGCGCTCCCCGCATACGCTGGTCGGCACCATTGAGAAAGGTGCCGTTGGTCGAGACGTCGTGCAGCCAGTAGCCGCCGTCGCGATAATGGACCTCGCAATGCTTCCCCGAAATCATCCGTGCCGGATCGGGCAATGTCCAATCGAGATGGCGGTCCCGGCCAATGTCGACCGAACGCCTTCCGGTGACGGTAAATGACACAGGGCCGCCGTCTGGAAGGTTCGGCTCGTTCTCGATGTTGAAGCGAAGCACCATCACATCGTCTCGTCAGCGTGGAGGGCGCGGTTCGCCGCGTGCCAATTGAATACCATCCTCCAGGCAGGCCGTCATTATCCGGTCCCTGGACTCACGGGTAAGCCGGCAGAGGCCGATCAAAAGGGCTGCGCGAACCGCTCGCGCCGTCTGATCCGGCTTGGCTTCGACCGGCGCAAATTCCGCGGGAACCACGCTTCCGCCGGACCAACCCGCCGCCAGCGCCAGCCAGGTCGCCGGCTGCTCGAGATCGTTGGCATTGCCGACCGCCAAAGCCTTGTTGCGCGATTGCTCGTCCGGCTGCCGGACCCAGGTCTCGGCGAAATTGAGCGACCTGCCTTCATTGCCGTCGAAATGGTCGAACATCTGGCGCAACGAGCGACAGCCCCAGGCGACGGCCACGCGCCTGGGGAGCAGATACGCGCAGAAGGACACAGCCTGGTGCCAGTTGCTCGCATCGGCCGCCTCCTGCAGGAAATCCAACGACAGTTTGTCCGGAGCGGCTTTGCCGACGTCGTAGCGCGCCAGCGGATAGGCTTCGAAGAGATCGCGGACTGTGCTGAACCGAACCTGATTCATGGCTGTCAGCCGACAATGGTTGGCGTGCCGTGGGCAACCAATGGGCCGCCGGCGGCGAGCGCCATGGCGGCCTGCGCGGTCATGGTGATGGTTGGGGCGTTGATGACGATGCCGGCTGGAGACAGGATGATCTGGCTTGGACCAACCTGCAGGGTGATATTGACGTTGGCCGAAAGGGTGATGCTCAGGCCCGCATCGACGGACTGATCCATCGCCAGCTTGACGTGCTGACCGCCCAATTGGATATCAAGCTTGTCGTTGCCGTTCTTGAGCGTGGTCTTGCGGGTATCGCCGCCGAACGCCGCCTCACCGATGGTCCTGGTCTCGGTGTCGCGGACCGTGACGTCGTAGTCCTTCTCGGCGTGCAGGGTGATCTTCTCGGACCCCTTCTTGTCCTCGAAGTTCCATTCGTTGTAGCCGCCTCCTCCCTTGGTCGAGTCGGATTTCAGACCCGCGATCGTCTTCTTGGACGGCAGGTCGTACGGCAGCTTGTATTCATCGTTGTATACGGTCCCTATCACCAGGGGCCGGTCGGGATCCCCTTCCAGGAATTCCACCACCACCTCCTGCCCGACGCGCGGGATGATCTGACCGCCCCAGCGCTTGCCGGACCAGACTTGCGCCACGCGCAACCGGCACGACCGCTTCTTCTTCCGATCCCAGAAAAAGCGAACATAGATTTCGCCCAGCGACTCGACGTCGATTTCCTCGCTCGAATTGTCGTCCTTGGTCACCACCTTGGCTGTCTGAATGCCGTTGATCCTCGGCTTCGGCGTCGTCATGGGAGATCGAAACGGCCGATCGCTCGGCAGAAATTCGTAGCTGCCGAAGTAGACGTGCTGCCCGGCGTCGCCGGGGCCGCCAGTGCGATAGGATTCGATGGAAAACGAGTGAGCTGCCCGTACCACGAGATATTCGACGTTCTGCGAGTCTTTCGAGTGCTTCTCGAGCTTGGTTAGTCCGCCCGGAAACAGATTGACGGCGTCGCCGTTGCCCCGGCGGCGCCGATCCATCGCCTGCTCGGCCTGGAGCTGGATCTTCGCGTATCGCTCGCCGTCGGATTTTTCCTTGAACTTGCCGGGATAGTCGTAGAACTCCATCTCGGATCGTGTGTAGTGCTCGGAGCCCTTGGCGTCGCTGATCATCTGTGCGTTGGGCTTCTGGTAGTTGTAATCGTTGAGCTCGATCTTCCCGGTGCGGAACCGGCGCTCGGACGCCCATTCATAAATATGCTGCTCGCCGCGACGATCGGAGCCGGTAAGCGGGATGTAGGGGATCTTCGCGAGACCGTTGATTGGACTGTGCGAGGACTTGGAATCGGCCAGCACCAGCGTGTGCTTGCCGCCTTCATGCTTGAAGAAGTAGTAGATCCCGTGCTGCTCCATCAACCGGCACACGAAATCCAGATCGGTCTCGCGATATTGAACGCAGTATTCGAGCTTTGGACATGAGCCCTCTTCGGTAAGCTTGGACTCATAATCCGTGAAGCCGCGCTCGTTGAAGACCTCCTTGATGATGTCGGGCGCCTTCTTGTCCTGAAAGATCCGGCAATCGGTGGTCCGCGACAGCAGCCACAACCAGGGCCTCAGCACGATCCGGTAGCTGAAATAGTCGTTCTTCACCCCCAGCCATTGGGCTTCCGTGAGAATGCCGCTGAACTCGCGTTCCTTCTCGTGCAATTTGATGGTGAGGGTGCACTGCTTGCCGATGGCCCGATCGAAGTCGAGATCGGCTTCCTCGCTGAGACATTCGATGCGGTATTCGAACAGTTCACTCAGACCTTCGGCGGCCTCGAACCGGGCAAAAACCAGAACGTCCTTGCCAAGGGGGGTCTTGAGCTCGCAGAGGCGGGTATCCTGGGTAAGCTGGCCCATGTGGGCGTTAAACTCCCTCGTTGACCGCACGAGCTGCGCAATCGGCGCATCAGGCGGTCAAGCACGAACGACCGAAATCCGAGCCGTCCATCGGTGGGATGGCCGGCAAGTCCGCTCGGTGTCACTCTCCTGACGCGGCAACGCACCCGCCCGGGGAAGCCACTGCGGCACTCATGTAGTCGGTTCCAAGCGCTTGCTGGTTCACGGGAAACCGCCACCATCGCGGGAATGAACCGAGGCCGGCGTTGATCTGACCTACCAGTCAATCGGATCATGATCCCCCGCGTGATCCGCGAGATGTCATGACCTGGTCGAGGGGCCAGGGCCTCGCAGACGGATCCTCTTTGCATGCTCGACGTCGCATCCCTGACCCAGCCCATCGGCCCCGACGATCCCTGCGGGCCCGACCTCGATGCGGCCGGCGACGTCCAGTACCTGAACTTCTTCGCAGCTGCGGAATCGCTGCTGCCGATGTCGTATTTCGAGGTCGTCAACGCGAATGGAGAGCGCGGACGCTTCGACCCGAAGGCCATCGATATTGCCGGCCAGTTCGCCGCTGCGCAGCCCCTGTTGGCTCGCACCCGCGATCTGCGCCTGACCATGCTGCTCGCCAAATTTTCCATCCTGAACCGCGATCTCGACGGCTTCCTCAGCTGCCTGCGGGCAACCAGCCTGCTGCTCCGCGAACAATGGGAAGCGGTTCACCCGAGGGGCGAGGACGGCGACTATGCCTTTCGTGCGGTCACCATCGAGGCGATCGACGTGTTTCCGACGGTGATCAACCCGCTCCAATTCCTTCCCCTGATCGAAAATCGACGGCACGGCAGCCTCAACTACCGAGCCTATCAGATTGCCAAGGGCGAAATTCCCGCCGGCGATGCCGATGTCGACATGCCAGATCTCGGAACCATCGAGCGCATCGTCGCCGAGACCGATCTCGACACCCTCAAGGCGGTGAGCGCCCGCTGTTCGGCGGTCGCTGCCGAGATTGCCGGCATCAAATCGGTTTGGCACGAAAAGTTGAACTCGGGGCAACCCATCAGTCTCGACAGGCTGGCGGGCGTCGCGAACGGCTTGTCCAGCTGGCTCGCAGCTCTGGTGACCGCACGCGATCCGGCCGCAGCTGCCTCATCCCCGGAGGAGACCGCCCAAGACGGCCCACAGCCTCCGATCGAAATCGCCGGCGCAGTCACGTCACCCGGACAGGCATCCGCGGCGCTGGCGGCGGCTGCCGACTACTTCGCTCGGAAGGAACCGTCGAGCCCGGCGCTGTTGCTGGTGCGGCAGGCGCAGGACATGGTTGGCAAATCGTTTATCGAAGTGATGCGGATGCTGATGCCGGCCCACGTGGAAACCGCCGCCATCAATATCGGTCGCGACAAAGTCTTCGACCTGCCGATCGAGCGCATGGCGGAATTCGCCACCTCGCTCCCATCCGCGGCCGAAAATGAGGCTCAAGGTACTGTTTTTGCAGCCGAAAACAGAGCCCAGGCGTTGGACTTACTGAGCAAAGTCGCGTCGTTCTTCCGGGCCGCGGAGCCGTCCAGCCCGATCCCGTTCCTGGTCGATCGCGCACGTGAACTCGCACAGCGAGACTTCCTCAGCCTGCTGAACGAAGTGCTGCCGGAGGGCGCTCTGAAGGCGATCGCTAAATCGAATTGAACCCGCCTTCCGTTCGACGGGACTAACTGAACGGAAGGAAGCTCCGCCGACGAAACACCGAGGCACTTCCCTGCCTGCGTCGCGCAAGTCGGCTTCCGCAGAGATTTTTTTGTGAAGAGGGCAACCCAATGGCAACCGACAGCGGTCAAAAATTCATTCGCCGAAACCGCGCACCGCGCGTGCACATCACTTACGAAGATCCCTACGACGCCGAGCGGCTGATCGAACTGCCGTTCGTCATGGGCGTCCTGTCCGATCTTTCCGGCAACAACCCCGGCATCGAGAAGGCGAAGGTCGAGGAGCGCAAGTTCCTCGAGTTCGACATGGACAATTTCGACAACCGCATGGCGGCGATCCAGCCCGGCGTGACGGCGCGCGTCGCCAACCGTCTCAGCGACGGGTCCGACGAAAAGATCTCCGTCAACCTGCGCTTCAACAAGATATCCGACTTCACGCCGGTGGCGGTCGCCCGCCAGGTGCCGGCGACGGCCAAGCTGCTCGAAGCGCGTGAACAGCTCGCCAACCTGCTGCGCTACATGGATGGCAAGGTGGGTGCCGAGGACCAGCTGAAGAAGCTCCTCGCCGATCCTCAACTGATGGCCGCACTGCGCGAGCGCGCGACCAGCCAGTCCACCGAATCCGACAGCAACAGCTAAGGGAAGGAATGGGGACCATGGCAAAAGAAGCAATCCACAAAGAGACCACCGCCAAGGTCGGGACCGTCGAGGCTGACGAGTTCGCCGCCCTGCTGAAGCAAAGCTTCAAGCCGCGCACCGAACGTGCGGCGACCGAAGTCGAGAACGCGGTGTCCACGCTCGTTCAGGAAGCGCTGAAGGATACGAGCGTCATCAAGTCGGACGTGCTCGACACCATCGAGGAGATGATCGCGCGGATCGATCAGAAGCTGACCGCGCAGATGAACGAGATCCTGCACGCGCCCGAATTCCAGGCGATCGAAAGTGCCTGGCGCGGCCTCCACTACCTCGTCTTCAACTCCGAGACCGACGCCAACCTCAAGATCCGGGTGATGAACGTCTCCAAGAACGAGCTGTATCGGAACCTGCGGCTCTATCCCGATGCGCGCTGGGACCAGAGCCCGCTGTTCAAGCAGATCTACGAGTACGAATTTGGCCAGTTGGGCGGCGAGCCGTTCGGCTGCCTGATCGGCGACTACTATTTCAGCCACCTCCCCACCGACGTGCAGTTGCTCCGCGATCTCAGCAAGATCGCCGGCGCCGCGCACGCCCCCTTCTTCAGCGGCGCCGAGCCTACGCTGATGGGAATGGACTCGTGGACCGAACTGTCCAACCCTCGCGACATCGGCAAGGTGTTCGACACGCCGGAATACGCCGCATGGAAGGGACTGCGCGATCAGGACGACTCGCGCTATCTCGGTCTGTGCATGCCGCGCGCACTGGGCCGCCTCCCCTACGGCGCCAAATCGGAGCCGGTGGAAGAGTTCGCCTTCGAAGAAGAGACGGACGGGCACACCGGTGACAAATACGGCTGGATCAACGCCGCCTATGCGATGGCGGTCAACATCAACCGCGCCTTCAAGGAGTTCGGCTGGTGCACGCGCATCCGCGGCGTCCAGTCCGGCGGCGAGGTCATCAACCTGCCGACGCATACGTTCCCGACCGACGACGGTGGCGTCGACCTGAAATGCCCGACCGAGATCGCCATCAGCGATCGTCGCGAGCACGAGCTTGCAAAGGCGGGACTGATCCCGCTGATCCATCGCAAGAACACCGACAAGGCCGCCTTCATCGGCGCCCAGTCGCTCTATAAGCCGAAGAAGTATTTCGGCGACAAGGGCGTGGATGCAACCGCGTCCGACAACCTGTCGTCACGCCTGCCCTACATGTTCGCAGTATCCCGCTTTGCGCATTATCTGAAGTGCATGGTTCGCGACAAGATCGGATCCATGAAGGAAAAGGATGAGCTGACGGTCTGGCTGCAGACCTGGATCAACGAATACGTTGATGCCAATCCGGCCTTGTCGTCAGAAGCTCAGAAAGCGCGCAAGCCGCTGGCCGCTGCGAAGGTTGAGGTCATAGCAAACGAGGAGAACCCGGGATATTACAACGCGCGCTTCTTTCTCCGTCCACACTTTCAACTGGAAGCGATGGACGTCGGTCTCAGTCTCGTTTCGCGCCTGCCAGGCCCGAGCTCCTGACGCCGCGCTATTGCAACCGTCACTCATCAGAGAATTTTGAAAGGGCTATGCTATGGCTGTCGACATCTTTTTGAAACTCGATCCGATCAAGGGCGAGTCGCTCGACGACAAACACAAGGACGAAATCGACATTTTGAGCTGGTCGTTCGGCGAGAGCCAAAGCGGCACGTTCCACAGCGGGTCGGGCGGCGGCGCCGGCAAGGTCGCGGTTCAAGACCTCCACTTCACGCACTTCGTGGACAAGGCGACACCCGAGCTTTTCAAGGTCTGCGCCAATGGAAAGCACATCGACAGCGCCATCCTCACGGTACGCAAGGCCGGTGAACACCCGCTCGAATATCTCAAGATCGAGATGAAGCACGTTCTGGTTTCCAGCGTCTCGACGGGCGGATCGCACGGCGAGGATCGCCTCACCGAAAACGTCAGCCTGAACTTCCAGAAGGTCAAAATGACCTACAAGACCCAGACCGAAAAAGGCGGCGCCGGCGCGTCTCCGGTGTTCGGATGGGACGTTGCGGCCAACAAGGAATGGGCCTGATCGCAGGCTTCCTGCCCGGCGCCGGTTGCCAATAGCGGCAATCGGCGCCGGCTGTACGGGGACCGTCAATGACCGTTACGCCAAGGAAGGACCGGCTCTCTCCGCCATTGATGCTGGCCTTTCGTGCGGCTCATGATGCTCGCGATGCGCGCAAGGCACTCGAACTGCGCGATCAGTTCGGCGAGCGAGTGATAGCGGGACGGCGCAGCGCTGGTCGTTTCCCGATCTCGGAGACGCTGCTAAGGCGCGAGGTTTCGCAGGACGTCGAAACACTCCTCAATACCATTGCCCTCGAATCGACGCTTGACCTGACCGGTCGCGGCTGCGTCCGCACCTCGATCCTGAACTATGGTTTCCCCGATATCGCAAACCGTTCGATCGACGAAGTCACCGACGAGGAGCTTAGCGATGCCCTGCGCATGTCGCTCACGACCTACGAGCCGAGACTCGATCGCAAGTCCATCCGGGTGCGGCGCGACACCTCCGTGGGCGCCGAGCAGCTCAAACTGCGCTTTGTCGTGCATTCCGACCTGAAATGCGAACCGCTCAACGTGCCCGTGGAATTCGTCGCAGACGTCGACCTCGACAGCGGCGATATACAGATCAACCGATTATAGCATGAACCGCGAATTCCTCGACTTCTACAATCGTGAACTGTCGCTGCTGTACGAGCACGCGGAAGGTTTTGCCGAGGAATATCCTGGTATCGCCGAGCGCCTCGGCGGTCTGGTCCGCGACCGCTCGGATCCGATGATCTCAGGCCTGCTAGAGGGCGCTGCATTTCTCGCCGCGCGTGTCCAGCTCAAGCTCAAGCACGAGTTTCCGGAATTCACCGCGAACCTGCTTGAGCAGTTGGTTCCGAATTATCTCGCGCCGACTCCGTCCGCCATGCTGGTCAAGATTCAGCCGACCTACGCCGATCCGGCGTTGCGCGACGGCAAGAAGATCGCGCGAGGCGCCTATTTCGACGCGAGCTATCGCGAAAGGGAACGGAGCCTCGCCTGTCGATTCCGGCTTTGCCGCGATATCGTGCTTTGGCCCTTTGACGTCACCGGCGCCGAATATTTTGCGACCGCGGGCGCGTTGCAGGCCCTCGGGATTCCAGTCGGCGGAGAGGTCATCGCCGGACTCAGGCTCTCCTTGACACACCGTACCGCCGCGCGGCTCGACGAGGAGCCGGCGGACGCGGAGACTCGCAACAAACCGGAGACCTGGTTCGCCGGCTGCCGCACCAGCGAACTGCCCATCTACCTGACCGGCGCCGAGTCGGATGCCATCGCACTCTACGAACAACTGACCTCGAATTGCGTCGGGCTTTATTTTCGCTATCTCGACGATTTCGGCGATCCGGTCGTCATCCGGGCTCCGAACGACTGTGTGCAGCAGGTCGGCTTCAGCGAGAACGAATCCCTGTTTCCGAACGACAACCGGGTCTTTCGCGGCTCGGAGTTGTTGCGGGAATATTTCGTGTTTCCGCGCAAGTTCCTTGGCGTCAATCTGGCGCAGCTTCGCGCTGTGATGCCGCGGTTGCGCAGCAAATCCATCGATATCGTCTTCGCGTTCGATGAACACAACTCGCGTCTCGCCGCCTCGGTCCGGGCGGATACGTTCAGTCTCTACACCGCCCCGGCGATCAACCTGTTCGAAAAGACCAGTGATCGCATCCCGATCAAGTCGAACACCTACGAATACCACGTGGTGCCCGACCGAAGCCGCTACCTCGAATACGAGCCGCACCAGGTGCTGGAGGTTTACGCGCACTTTCCGGCGGAAAAGGACAAGCGGCGCGTGCGTCCGCTGTACTCCGCCGCCGTCGACAGGACGGCCGGATTGGTCGAGGGACTTTATTACACGGTTCGTCGGCTGCCGCGGCGGCGCACCGTCGAAGAGAAGACCTATGGCGCGGCCTCGGACTATACCGGGACGGACATGTTCCTCTCGCTGCTCGAGCCCGGCGACCCGAGCGGCGACGGATCCGCCGCCGAGCTGAGCGTCCGCGCGCTGTGCTCCAACCGGCATCTCACGGAACATCTGCCGGTCGGCCAGGGCGGAGCCGACTTTCGCCTGCTGGACGACACCTCGCTCGAGCTGATGTGCATCGCCGGCCCCACCCGACCACGCGAGCCGGTGGTGGCGCAGTTGCGCAGCCGCAGCGAGATCGCCAATAGCGGCGTCGTCAGCTGGCGCCTGATCAACATGCTGAGTTTGAACTATCTCGGCCTCGTGGAACGCAGCGGCGGCAAGAACGCCGGAGCACTGCGGGAGATGCTGTCCTTATTCGCCGACCAGTTCGACGATGCGACGGAACGAAAGATTCGTGGCGTGCGCAGCGTCGAGAGCAGGCCCGTGGTGCGGCGGGTGCGTGAGCGTACCGGCAGCGGCGCGGCGCGCGGCCTGGAGATCACGGTCACGCTTGACGAGAAGGCATTCGAGGGCAGCGGCGTGTTCCTGCTCGGAGCTGTGCTGGAACGCTTCTTCGCCGACTATTCAGGCTTCAACACCTTCACCCAGACCGTCATCTCGACCCCGGAGCGCGGCGAGATCATGCGTTGGCCGGCCCGCATGGGCACCCGGAGGCCGCTGTGACGCTGATCGACCAGATGAAGGCCGAGCCCTGGCGGTTCGATTTCTTTCAGACGCTCCGCCAGCTCGAGCGATGCAATCCGGATCGACCGCGGATCGGCGACAGTGCAGCGCGTCGCGAGGAGTTTGTGGACCTCGGTCAAACCCCCTATCTGGAATTTCCCGCCTCCAATCTGAGCTCGGTCGACGATCGTGATGGCAGGCTCAAAATTCTGGTCAAATTCCTCGGCCTGCTCGGACCGCAGGGCGCGCTGCCGCTGGCTACCACCGATGAGAGCGTCGGCTGGCAGTTGATGCGGGACGACGCTTTCCCCCGTTTTCTCGACCTGCTGAACGGACGCTTTCTGCAGTTGTTCTTTCGAGCCTGGGCAGACGCACGGCCGATCGCCCAGCATGATCGGCCATCAGACGACCGCTTCATCGCTTATGTCGGCTCCTTCGCCGGCCTCGGCTCCGATATTTTTGCCAATCGGGATACCGTGCCTGACATGGCGAAGCTGAGCTTCGCCGGGCTGGTTTCACCGAGAGCGAAATCCGCATCACGACTGGCGCGGCTGCTGCAAGGGCTGTTCGATGTCAGGGTCGAGATCGACGAGTTCGTCGGCACGTGGCTCCCATTCGACCCAAGCCATTGCAGCCGGCTCGGCGGGACGCACGCCAAGCTTGGTCACGACGCGCTCCTGGGCTCGCGTGTGTTCAGCGTCGAAGACAAGATCAGGGTTCGCGTGTTCGTGAAGGATTTTGCTCAATACGAGCAGTTCCTGCCCACCGAAGCGCCGAACCTGTCCGAGCCCCTGGCTGACGCCATCTACTTCTACATCGGCGACGAACTCGAGTGGGAGGTGGAACTTGCCATTCCGGCGGGAGCGGTTGTCCCGATGAAGCTCGGGCAGAGCGGACGCCTTGGATGGACCAGCTGGGTTTCGCCGAACTGGGCCTCGACCGAGGAGTATCGGCGCGATGCACGCTTTCACCTTGCCGAGCGTCTCAGAGCCCGGCGCAACGCTGCGACTGTTCAGCAGCCGATTTGAACCTAAGCATCGCTCCGATTGTCCTAACATCATGGGAATTCGAGCCGATTTCCGCGACGACCCGGCATCGCCCGGGGATTGAGCAGGAGGCGCCATCGTGACCGATATCAGCCTTGAGGCCGTGACTGGCAAACTGAACCGGGCCGGCTACGATGCCTTCATACAGGCCCTGCGCCACGCCAAGAGCGTCAGCAACCGTAACGTGGAGCTTGCGCACTGGCTGTTTCACATCCTGCAACAGGAGCGGACCGACCTCAGCCTGTCGGTGGATCACTACAAGCTCGACCGCGCGCGGCTGCTGTCGGACCTCGCAGGCGTCATCAACGGTTTCCGCAAGAACGAAACCGACATGCCGGGCGTCGCCAATTCGGTCATCGATATTCTCGACCGTGGCTGGCACTACGCCACGCTGTTCTTCGGCGAGACCCAGATCCGCACCGGACATCTCCTGGTCGCCGGATTGAAATCGAACGAGATCCGTCGTGCGCTCAACAACATCTCGCAGGAATTCGCCAAGATAAATGTCGACGCATTGGCTGCGGAGCACCGCGCCATCTGGGCAGGCTCCGAGGAGGAGACCATGCGTCCGATGGACGGCTCCGGATTGGCCGGTGCCGGTACTGACGGTACGGACCGGGCGAATCCCAAGGGGACGACGCCGCTCGACCGGTTCTCCCAGGATCTGACCGCCAAGGCCCGATCGGGCCAGATGGACCCGATCCTCGGTCGAGACGACGAAATCCGCCAATTGATCGACGTGCTGATGCGCCGGAGGCAAAACAATCCGATCCTCACCGGCGAGGCCGGCGTCGGCAAGACCGCCGTGGTCGAGGGATTTGCCCAGCGCATTGCCGCCGGCGAGGTGCCGCCGCCGCTGCGCAACGTCAGGCTCTGCGCGCTGGATATCGGCCTGATGCAGGCCGGTGCCTCGATGAAGGGCGAGTTCGAGCAGCGCCTGCGCTCGGTGATCGACGAGGTACAGAACTCGCCTACCCCGATTATCCTGTTCATCGACGAAGCGCACACGCTGATCGGGGCCGGTGGCGCCGCCGGCACCGGCGACGCGGCCAATCTCCTCAAGCCTCCCCTCGCCCGCGGCACGCTGCGGACCATCGCCGCCACCACCTGGGCAGAGTATCGCCAGTACATCGAAAAGGACCCCGCACTCACACGGCGCTTTCAGCCGATCCAGGTCGATGAGCCGGATGTCGAGACCTGTTGCATCATGCTGCGCGGTCTCCTGGGCCCGATGGAGAAGCACCACGGCGTTCGCATCTCGGACGCCGCGATCGTGACTGCGGTCAACCTGTCGCATCGCTACATTCCGTCCCGACAGCTGCCGGACAAGGCGGTCAGCTTGCTGGACACGGCTTCGGCCCGAGTAGCCATCAGTCAAAGCGCGACGCCGGCCCTGATCGAGGACGCTCGCGTCGCGATCGCGGCCCGCGAGGCCGAGCGATCGGCGCTGGTCAGCGACGGCGATCTCGGGGACGAGAACAGCGAGCGCATCACCACAATCGACGGCGACATAGCGACGCTGAAGGCCAAGCTGTCCGGCCTGGAGGCCGACTGGGCCAAGGAACAGGAGCTCGTCAAGGACATCCGCAGCATTCGCGAAATCCTCTCCGAGAACGGCGACGAAGATCGAGCGACGAAGCGCGTCGAGTTGCGCGGCAAGTTCGAGACACTGGAAGGCATCAATCCGGAAAAGCGGATGATCTATGCCCATGTCGACCAGCAGTCGGTGGCCTCTGTCGTGTCCGACTGGACCGGTATCCCGACCGGCAGAATGATGCGCGACGAGATCGAAACCGTCCTGAAGCTACCCGAAATTCTCAATCGACGCGTGGTCGGCCAGTCCCACGGGCTGACGATGATTGCGAAACGAATCGAGACCAGCCGCGCCAAGTTGGACAACCCGTCCAAGCCGATCGGCGTTTTCATGCTGGCCGGACCGTCCGGCGTGGGTAAGACAGAAACCGCCCTCGCGCTTGCCGAAACCCTTTATGGCGGTGAGCAGAACATGATCACGATCAACATGTCGGAGTTCCAGGAGGCCCATACGGTCTCGACCTTGAAGGGCGCACCTCCGGGTTACGTCGGCTATGGTGAAGGCGGCCGGCTCACCGAAGCGGTCCGGCGCAAGCCCTACAGCGTTATCCTGCTCGACGAGGTGGAGAAGGCCCATCCCGACGTCCATGAGATCTTCTTCCAGGTGTTCGACAAGGGAGTCATGGAGGACGGCAACGGTCGGCGAATCGATTTCAAGAACACATTGATCATTCTGACCACGAACGTCGGCACCGATCTCATCATGAGCCTGGCGCGCGATCCGAAGTATCGCAACGAGCCGGAAGAACTCGCCAGGCTGCTGCGGCCGGAATTGCTGAAGGTGTTCCCTGCCGCGTTGCTTGGGCGCATCGTCTCGATCCCCTACTTTCCGCTTTCGGACGAGATGCTTGCCGGCATCGTCAGATTGCAGCTCGACCGGATCGGACAGCGCCTCCGCGATAATCACAAGGCTGCCTTCGGCTACGACGATGCAGTCGTCGAGCACATCGTATCCCGCTGCAACGATCCGGACTCCGGCGGGCGGATGATCGACAACATCATCACCAACACGTTGCTGCCCGAACTGTCGCGCGAATTCCTGAGCAAGTCTCTCGCCAAGGAGGAGGTCAAGCAGACGCGCGTCTCGATCGTGAACGACAAGTTTGCATATTCGTGGAACTGACTGCGATGAACATCCAGACCGAGCACCGCCAGCCGACCACCGGCACCACACCATACGATGAGGTGTATTATCCCGGGCATGTCTACGGGCTCACGCACCCGAACCATCTGGCAACGATCGCTACGGTCTACGGCATGCAGCCGGCTCCGGTCGAGCGCTGCAGGGTCCTGGAGCTCGGCTGCGGCGTTGGCGGCAATCTGTTGCCGATGGCTTTTCAATATCCGGACAGCGAGTTCATCGGTATCGACCTGAGCGGCGTCACGATCGAACGCGGACAGCGGAACATCGCCGCATTGGGCTTGAGCAACATCAGGCTTCTGCATTGCGACATCATGGATGTCGACGCGGCCTTCGGACAGTTCGACTACATCATCGCCCATGGCGTGTATTCATGGGTACCACCGATCGTGCGCGAGAAGATGATGTCCATCTTCAAACGGAATTTGGCGCCACAGGGGCTCTGCTACGTCAGTTACAACGCGCACCCGTTCTCGCATCTTCGCGACATGGTCCGCGACATGATGCGCTACCACACCCGGCGCATCACCGGGATGAAGGAGAAAGTGGGACAAGCTCGCGCCATCGTGAAATTTCTCAGCGAAGGATCGAAGTCCAGCTCGGTGCACGGTACAGTCATGCGCGACCAGTGCAACCGCGTGCTCAAGGCTCCGGACGAGTTGCTTTTTCACGATGATCTCGATTCTGGCGCGACGGCGTTCCTGCTGCACGAAGTCGTCGAAGACGCCGGCCGACATGGGCTGCAATATCTGAGCGACGCCGATTTCTCACGACGCTATCTTGCCGGTTACACCGAAGAGGTCCGCGCCACGCTGCAGCGCTTTCCCGAAAGCGAGTTCATGGCGCGCGATCAGTATCAGGACTTCATCGACGGCAACGGGTTTCGGCGTACGTTGCTCTGCCACGAAGGCATCTCCCTTGACCGCAAGGTCGATCTCGACTTCATCACCGCCTTCTATCTGCTGAGCACCACCAGCCCACGTCGCCCCGACGCCTGCCTGACCGACGATTCCGAGATGGAATTTGAAAATCAGGACGGCAGCCGAATCACCGTGACCAATCCGCTCCTGAAGGCCGCACATCTTTGTCTCGGCCGGGCCTGGCCGCGCGCACTCTCGTTCACTGAACTGCTCGATGGCGCCCGGACGCTGCTGGAAGGCCGGCAAACAGCCGATGACCAACGGATATTGACGGAAGCGCTCTATATCCTGGCCTGCAGCGGCGAGGTCTCCTTTCTGAAATCACGGCCGTTTCTCGTGAAAGAAGTCACGGATTGTCCGCAGGCGAGTCTGCTCGCCCGCAGACAGGCGCAGAGCGGCCCGCTGGTCACCAATCTGCTTCACCAAACCGTGCAGTTGGAGGACGACAGGACGCGCCACTTTCTGCAACTGCTCGACGGCTCCCGGACGATCGAGCAAATCACAGCCGAAATGACTGAAATCTTCGGACCGACCATCCAGGTCAAGCAATTGGATGATGCCGGGCAGCCCGCCGAGCCGTTGCTGCTGTCAACCCGACAAAGCGTTGACCGTTCGCTGGCGACGGTCGGCAAACTGGGTTTGCTGGTGGCCTGAGGACGGGCGGCAAGGAGCCGGCCCGTCATTTTGTGGAGCGGACGCCCCACGTCCCATCAGCCGTCGTGGGTGTATTGTTGGCCGAGCAGCCACCCGGTGAGAATGCCGCCGGGTCCGCTGGCATAGACCGCGCTAAGGCCGACACCGGCGCGCAGCATCTGCCATTCATGCTCGCCGACCCAGGGAATGCCGGGATCACCCTTCTGATATTGCGACAGCAACGTTCGGGCGACTTCCGCGGCATTGGCGTAGATCGGGCCGTTCGCCCAGCGGGGTCGCGGCAGGCCCGTCATGCGGCAGTAGAGCGCGGTACAGACATAGGCGGACGCCTCCTCCGCATTGCCGTCAAGGCCGGTACGCAGCAGATCGTAAGCCGCATGCAAGGCCTCGTGGACGATATAGGCTTCGTCCATTCGCCCCGTCGCCGACACGACCTCCAGCGTATTCGCCGCGACGACCGTACCGTCCGCCCGGGTCCGCGCGACGTCGTTATATTGTGCCGCAACATTTGCCGCGAGGTCCGTCGGAACTCTGACGCTGACCTGTCCCAACCGGATCGCGCGAGCGACGTGATGGAACGTTTGCGGTGCAATCGTCACGTGGCTGCCACGGATCGGAAACCGGAAGCGAATGCGTGCGACCGCCGGGCCATTGAGTACGTCTAGCACCCTGCTCCGAAGTGACATCGGATCGTCCTTGCTGTTGACACTGCTCCACGAATGGTGGTCGGCGTTTCCGGTTGGGAGGTTCAGTTGAACCCGGCCCCGGCCGGATCAGACAAATCGGGGACTGGCTTTCACTCGGAGGGCAGCCCCGTGACGACCACCGACCCGACCACGACCGACACTTACCGCAAGATCGCGGCGCGGCTGACCATGCTCCGGCCGCAGATCGATCTGTCGAAATATTTCGCGGGGCCGAATCCCAATGTCCGCCTCTATGACGAGAAGGCCTATATCCGACGCCAATTGGAGAAGTATGGCGTCGCGGCCGCGACGAGCACGCTCGACGGCGTCACGTTCCTGCCCAAGGACTGGGAAGACCTGATCAAGACGCTGCGCATTGCCAAGACATCGGACGGATTCGACGCCTTCGCCGAAGGCAAAAGCCCGGAGAAGCCGTCGCATTGGGCCCTCGACCTGTCGATGGCAGCCACAATCGGCAAGGGATTCCGGGAGATCTGGCGCCCAAAACTATCCGACCGGCCGCTCTCGACGCGAGACCTTCCGGGCCGGCACGGCTTCGGGCTCGGGCGCGGCCGAGGGCAATGGAGCGACGACTATAGCGCGCAGTTCGGCAAGGACCCGCAGCCGCAGGACATCACGTCGCTGCATTTCGCGGTAGCGCCGGACCGGGTCAATGTTCACATCGACGAGACCGGCTTCGTGTTTGAGGGCGCAGACGGCGCCCTCACGGTCGGACCGAATTTCGGCCACCACGCCGTCAATGAACTGTTCTGGAAGAGCAATCCTCACCTGCCGCGCTGGGCGATCGATCACATCGACCTGATCCTGCCGAACAGCGCCAACGATTTTTCGCGATTTGGCGTTTCGGTCGACCTGTATCAACGCAAGGACTTGCGCGTCACCGTCACCGGCTCCTGCGGCATTTTCGGAGGATTCGAGTGCTCGGGAACGTTAAGCGTCAGTGGAACGCATGATCTGCTTGGCTCCAAGCCGAAAGGCGCGCGCTGACGATCGCATGTCTGCGATCGAGGGTGCGGCAGAGCCGCTTGAACCGGCGCTTCAGCAGACGCGACTGAGGGATAGGCTCGCCGACGCAAAATGCGTCCTACAGTTTATGCCAATGGTGTTGTTGCAATGGCGCCCTTAAAGCCCCCCGTCTGGCTCGATACCAATATTCTTATAGACATACAGAACGGGCAAAGAGCTGCGGCGAGCACCGCCGAGAAAGCGCTCAGCCGACGCTTCGAGAATGAAATTCTCAATCTGGCCAAGGACGGTCACGAGGTTCTGATCTCACCGCGGGTCAAGTTTGAATTTCTAAAGGGAGCGCGTGCTCAGTCCGGCGAAAAATTGCTCACTGACTTGCGGATCGTCGAAGACAAAATGATGACCCAGGTGCCCCGCGCGCAAGTTTGGAAGTGGGGCAATGAGGGTTTGAATCACGGGCTTTCCGCGTTCGATTCCGATGTTGTTGCCCAGGTCAGGGCAGGCGGAGTGGCTCGCGGCATCAAGAATCCGGTGTTGCTGACCAGGGACAGCGGAGGAACGCTCATTGCGATGCGCAGGAGAGGCGTTCAAGCGCTCGACTTCCGGGCACCGGAGGTGAGATTGAAGGTCCCGCGGAACACACCGACCCCGCCAGAGGTCCCGCCGCCGCCGGCAGGCTCCGTCGCTGGCGGAGGATTTTGGAGCGCGGCCAAGGCCGGCTTCAAGGCGGGTTTAAAGGAGGCTTTCAAGGCCGAGAACATCGCTGCGATGATCCCCGATCTGGTCCTTATGGTGGCTGACAAGGTCGCGGCCCGAGAGGCACTCAAGAACATTCAAGTCAAGTTCATCAAGGAGGGGTTTGCAAAGGGCGTTGCAGCGGGCATCATGGGTTGATCCGAGGAGGAAGTTGCATCAAATCTGATGAACCGCATCACCGCGTTCAGAGTTCAAGGTCTGGAAGACCCTGCTGGCATCCTGACGCGCGCAACCATTCTGCAAGTGGCCGAAGCGTACGAAAACTATGCGGTGGTGATTGGATTTCAGTTCAGCTCTGCCAAGGACCTGAAATGGAAGCGCGAGATGGTCGCCAAGGGCTCCAAGATTCTGCATCAGTATGGATACTATTTCGGAACCGATCCGCAGGCGCTATTTGAGTACGAGTTCATCGACAAGCTAGCGTGGACGCTTCAGCCGACCACCAATGCGATAGTTGAGCCCGCAATCCGCCACTGAAAACGATCATATTGCTGGTGATTGCTCATGCCGCAATTGAAAGACAAAGTAGGACGGTTTGCCGCCACGGGTCGCAGCTGCCAAAACTGGAAGCAGGACCAGGAACTGGTCATCTCGCTGCTCAACAAGATCGCCATTTCCGACGGAGGAGCCGAGACCACGCTCAAACCGCAAATGGTCGTGACGGGTCACGCCAGCGACAGCCTTTACAACTCGATCCTGTATTTCCAGAAAAAGAACTTCCCGGGCACGCCGGACGGCTATATCCGGCCTGGTGGGCCAACCTTCACTCGGCTCGTTGATCTCGCGACCAAGGCAGCCGCCAAGCCTCCTCCTCCCAAGGGTCAATGGGACGGGATCGCGACGCCATCCGTCGATGCCGCACTTCGCAAGGGTCTGCTCGACGATTCCAAGCTGGACTATGGGGAAGTCGTCGACATTATCAGGGCGACCGTCACGGACGGCATGGTCACCGCATTCGAGCTGGACGACCTGACCACTATTGCAAACACCTCCAGAACGCTTTCTCCGACTTCGAAGAAGCTCATCACGCTCTTCGTCGGCGACGAAAAGAAGAAGTGGCTCGGGGTTGGACCGTACGACCTCAACTCGGATCAAAAGAAGCTCGCCGCGGAGATGGTCTGCGATTTCCTCAAGAACACGAGGACCACATTCTTTCCGAAGCTCGACCCGCACCGCGTCGGGATAGGCATTCTCAGGCGAATTGCGAAGCCGAGCCTCATAGATCAGGATCAAGCGAGCATGTGCGGCCCCTCCGCGCTGATGTTCAGCTACGCATCCGACAAGCCGGGGCAATATGCGCGGTTCGCCATCGATCTGTATCAGAAGGGGCAGGCGAACCTCGGCCGCCTGCTGATCAAGCCGGGAAAGGACGTGAAAAACTACACGCCGCCCTACTCGCTGGACCACGTCGATTGGCTGACTTGCGCCTCCATTCGCGACTCCGAAAATTGGTTCCTCGATTTTGACGACACCGGCAGAATAAGCGACGTCGCGGGGATCACCTTGCCGAGCGAAATGGAGCAATGGTTCCGCAAGGCCGGATACCAGGACGTGCGCGAGGAGACCAATCTGAAATTCAGCAAAGGCATCGACAGCGTCAACGAAGCCAACGCCCTGCTCGCCAGTGGATACCGCGTATGCCTGTTCATAAGCGCCAACATGATCGAATATGACGACCAGTCGGATGAAGGCTCGGTGTTGACGCGGCACTGGGTCGTCTTGCGTGACAGGATACAAGTGTCGAACGGAAACGTGACGACAACGATCTTCACATGGGGCAAAGGAGATTACGCGATCCCGCATCCGGGCAAGGGTGGCGCTCGGAAGCCTCTCTCGATTGGGGACTTCCTTATGAATTATTACGGGTACATTGCTGCCAAAGCGTGAGTGGAGAACAAGCGCTCTCACCACGCGTTGAGGTCGGTGACGAGTTGCTTGTCCAGGGACAAGCTTTCCATGCCGCTGGAAAGCAAAATGCCCCTTCGATTATGGTGCCCACTCCCGGGAATGTTCCGCTTGTGGTGCAGGAAGTGACCGACCTCGTGCGCCATGACGCCAATGAACGCCTCGCCATAGTCGAACACGGGTGGATTGCCCTGATCGACAACCACGAAGACCAGTTCGTCGGGCAGATACTCTCCAGCCGCCTCGTTATCCATTGCGTCATAGTCGCCGACGAGAAAACACGTGAGATCGGCGCCGCGCACCTTGAACGGGACGATCTCCTTGCGGAAAACATCCCGCGAGATTTTTGGCCCCAGGGCTTTCCGGACCGTCATCCAAGTCGCCTCTGCCGGGGTGAAGAAGATATTTGCCTGAGCCCCGAACGTCCAGTTCAGCTTGGTGAGGAACCAGGGCACGTCGTCCGGCGTCCATTTCGTGGCGTTGATCAGATTGCCGGATTGATCGAGGTACTTGAGGAATTTGAACGCGATCGTGAAATCCTTGCGCGGCAGAATGGCGACATCCAACTTGATGCTTGTGCTGCCGCGTACGGCTTTAAGCTCGGGAATGCCTTTATCCTTGGGCGAGACCTTGAGGCCGCGCGCAGGGCCGTCCGGCCGTGCAGTGGCATACAGCGCTGTACGCAGACGCAGCAACTGGTCGTCGCGCTCCTGGCCTTTTTGCTCCCTGAAGCGGGTCTTAATGTATTCCTGAGCGACACGTTCGACGTCATCGAGCCGCACATCCTCGACCAGTAATCGATTGCGATCATACGACAGGCCAACGTCCTTGCTGTCGCGAAGGCAGACCAGGTTGAAGCCTCCCCGAGGAACGATCATGAAATTTTGCGCAGGGTACACACCCGAATTCTGCAGGAACTGAACGAAGCTCGGCATGGCTCCCCCCACCCCTGATCCACGGACGGGATCTCGCCCGGTCCATCGGGATCATCGTGTCCGGTTGAGCGAGCAAGATAGCGGAAATTGGCCTTGCGAGGCAGTTGATTTCGCTTGGTGTCGTTGAGCAGCAAGGGCGAATGCCGACTCAAGTGGAGCGCATTTCGAAGAAGATCTTTCCGGCTGCGGGCTTGCGCCCTGAGCTGACCTTCACGTCGTTTGGCCGGCATGGCGGGACCACCGAGGCGAGCACGTCCGGCCCCACAAGAACGCGACTGATGAAGAACGGCCAATGGTCATCGACCAAAGCGATGGCGCACGACCTTCATCATGACGACGAGGCCAAGCTGGACGCACAGATGAAGCGGCGCAAGCAGGCGGCCGGAAAGTGAACGTTTGTCGGAATGGATTCCTGCGCTCTTGTCGGAATGGAAATCAAATATTCCGATAAGTGCCTGAAATTATTGGAGCGGGTGAAGGGAATCGAACCCTCGTATTCAGCTTGGAAGGCTACAGGCAATTGAGAACATTCAATGCCATAGCTGCAAAACCGGCACTTTATCGCACCAATCAACTCAATCGGTTACAGCCAATTCGCAAAACCGCTCAGATCGATTTTCCGCAGCACCACCGGGCCTAGAAAAGCGAAGCCGGCGCCGAGGGGCCAACCTCTGCACCGGCGGGATCGTCTTGGAATGCTCGCCCCCGGAACGTGACATAGCAGCCGCCCAAGCGCAACACCTCCAGCACCAATTCGGCCTATCCGCTGCCACCGCGACACTGCTCGCCGGGCTGGCCTTCGACGCGGGACGCCAGCGATGAGCACGCGCGACGAAGCCGATCGCATCGGCACCGCCCTGAAGGGCCGCAGGACCGGCGCAGGCTGGATGGTATGCTGCCCCGTCCCGACCCACGGAAAGGGCCGCGGGGACCGTTCTCCTTCGCTGTCGATCCATGGCGGCGACGGCAAGCTGTTGCTGAAATGTTTTGCCGGCTGTTCGTTCGATGACATCCTCGACGAACTGCGGGCCCGCAACCTGGTCGATGCGCCCCGGATCAGCACCGCGCGCGCAGCCTTGGCCCGCGTGGCGCCTGAGCCGGCTGAGCATAAACCCGATCCTGCTGCCCTGCACATCATCGACGACTGCGAGCCACCGCAGGACACCCCCGCGGAGGAATATCTGCAGCGGCGTGGCCTTCCCGTCCTGCCGAAATCGCTCCTGTTTCATCGGCCGTCGCTTTCGCTGGTGGCCGTAGTTCAGCGCCCGGACGGATTAGCCGTAGCTTTGCAGCGTACAATGCTGACGCCGGATGGGGAAAAGGCCTCGGTGCCTTCCCGATGTTCTCTTTGGGAACGTCGGATTAACCCCTGCAAGATCACGATGGGCGCCCTCGGCGCCGGTGCTGTTCGGCTCGGTCCTGCCGCAGAGACGATGGGCCTTGCCGAAGGCGTCGAGACGGCACTCTCCGCACAGATCCTGGCGGGAATGCCGGTGTGGGCATCCCTCGGCGCTTCACGACTTCATCGGGTCGAAGTTCCAGAAACGGTTCGCGAATTGCACATCTTCGCGGACAATGATCAGCCCGGCATCGCGGCCGCCAAACGTGCAGCTGAGGCATATCAGCGAGGCGACCGGCGTGTCCTTATTCGAACTCCGCCGGACGCGTTCAAGGATTACAACGATTTCCTGCTGGCGTTGGCTGACTATGACGGAGATGGAGATCGATTGCTTGCAACGTTCCCTGAAAAGGACGCTGCCGCGTGAACATCATCCCCGGAGAAAAGATATTCACCTTAGAAACCGCCGCTCCAGTGCAGTTGGCCCAACTCAGCACCATCACGCCAGTAGCATGGAAGGGCACCGAGCCCGTTAAGCAACGATGGCTTGCTCACGCGAGAATTCCATCGGGGGATTTGACGATCGGCGCCGGCAATGGTGGTGCTGGCAAGACTGAAATCTTCGTGCAGCTCCTGGTCTATGTTGCCGCGGGCTTGGCTGATTGGCTCGGCTGCACGATCGAGAACGGCGTGGCACTGTTCCTTTCCTGCGAGGAGCCCGAAAGCAACATCCGCGACCGCGTTGAGCGCATTTGCAAGCACCGGGGAGTTGATCCTCACAGCCTTGAAAACCTGCATCTGGTCTTTCCAGACCTAGAACAAACCTGGCTGGTTCATGCTGGCGGGGATGGCCGCCTGACCAGAGCTCCACTGCTCGATAGTTTGGAAAGCTGGATCAGAAAATATCGCCCTGCACTAGTCGTGATTGACTCCATCGCGGCCGTTTTCGATGGCGAAGCCATCGCTCGCCGGCAAGTGCGAGCTTTCCTCGCAATGCTGCGAAAGATCGCCAGAGAGCACGACACCGCCATCGTCCTCTTAGATCACCCGAGCGTGCGCGGCATGGCGGATGGGTCCGGCACTGCAAACTCGGTCGACTGGCGGAACTCCGTGCGGTCGATGTTGAGCCTGACCGAGCCGGACAAGGATGACCGGGACGCGCGCTTGCTCGAGGTGACAAAGAGTAATCGCGGGCGCAAGGGCGAGAAGATCAACCTGCGCTGGGATGGCCTCACCTTCGTTCCTGAAGGTTTGAGCGGTGCTCCCTCGCACCATCGCGCGGCCGCTGAACGGGACGTCGACGAGCTGTTCCTGCGGATCCTTGATAAGCGCAATGCGCAGCGCCGTCCGGTGCGCCCTCACCCAGGACGCGGATACGCGCCAGCCGAGTTCGTGAACGATCCGGATGCTGCAGGCGTTGCAGATAAGGCCTTCGTCGCCGCGATGGAACGTCTGTACACCGCCGGTAAGATCACCACCATCACCACGGGCCCCAAGAGCCGAGCCACGAGCCACATTGAGCGGGTGCGGTGATGGTATCCCGCTGCACTTCGATCCCCCCTTCGATCCCCCTTCAATCGGTTCGATCCCCCCTTCGATCAGGTGTTGTATCCCCCATTCAAACGCCTTCGATCCCCCCTTCGATCGGATGTGTTCAATCCCCCCACACCCCTAAGGGCGTTGGAAGCGCCCAACGCGGCCCTTTGGGCGGGCCGCAGGCGCTCCCCTCGCCTGTTGTTCCGGGTCCTGTCACACCGCCGGAGCAACGCGGCAGGACTGAGCAAGCGCCATCTCCAGTCAGGCGGGGTTTGCAAAAGGGTGAAATTGAAACTGAAGCTGTGAAGAGTGGGAGCGAAACCGCTAGCGGGAAAGGGGAATTTGCGCATTGGGGTGCTGGTGAAATTTCACCTGAGTTTCAGGCTGGTAAAATCGGCGAGGTAAAATCGGTCGATCGGTTCGCCGCGGTGCTAAGGGTCGACGTCGCCGCTTTGCGGCAGGATGTCCGGACCGCGGCCGACCATGCGCTCCTCGCGGTGGCGATCCGGCGGGACGACCGCAAGGCTGTAGCCGACGGCAAGCGATGGCTGAAAGTCATCCTGCAGGCAGAACGGAGCGCCCGGCAGGTTTCCCGGCTGAAGGCGGAGGCTCTCGCAAAGAGCACCGTGTCCAGGGATGGCCAAGCCGCCAACCTCGAACTGCTCGAGATCACCATTCAGCAGTCGGTGGATTTCTCAACCAACCTCCGCGAGGTGCATGTCCAGCGCGCCCATGCCCGGCTGTCTGCCGGCGGAGGATCCGACCAAGACCGGCTCGCGGCCGTTCTGATCGAGCGGCTGGCCCGGATCTGGTCGCGCTACACCAACCGGCCCGCGCCCGGCGGCGCGTCGGGCCCATTCGTCGACTTCGTTGTGGCCGCATGGAGCCATCTCGGCCTTTCCGAGTTCATAGGCCGGAATGGTGAGCCTCAGCCGCTGGCCGACGCGATCGGCAACCGCATCGTGAAATTCCACAGGAGGCACAATCGCGATCAAAATAATCAGGCATTGTGCCATAAGCCGCCGCGCCGCGACCGTGCATCATCTCGCCCAACAAATCGGAGGTGAGCATGGCGCTCTTCAAGAGTTCGATCGCAACGTTGGAAACTCAAGCGCAGAACGCGCAGGAGGAGTTGGCGGCAGCCGAGGCCGCGTTTAGCAGCGCAATGCAGGCGATGGAGCAGCCGCCGATCGAGCTTTCGGACGACCAGGTTGGCGATCTCGTCAGCGTCAAGAACTTGGCCGAGGTCCGCTTGGTCAAAGCTCGAGCTTCCGTCCGCCGTACCGAAGTCGCGCTCAGCGAAGCGCGCGCGGCAGCCGCGGAGAAAGAGCGCCGGGAAAGCCTGGCTCGCGTCAACGCCATGGGCGCCAATGCACAGAAGCTGCTCGAGGCTTTCCTCGCCTCGACCAATAAGGAAGCGCAGAAGGTGCTGCGCACGATGGCGCAGGCCGAGCTCGCGCGCGAAGAGCTCAACAAAAAGCTGCCTGAAGATCAGCGGATTGAGCCGTTCGAGCTGGCGGTGCTGATGTCGCCGACAATTCCGCGGCAGGATATTTCCCGGACCCGCGAATTGCATTGGCTCAACCCTCACGGCGGCAGGCCTTACGGTCCGGAATTCGCCCGCAAGATCAAGGACAATGGCAACGGCACCGCGTACCTCTCGAGTCCCGGCACCGACTACAGCGCGGGCCACACCACAAACATCACCAAACGCCAGTACTTCGACCGCGTCCGCTTTTCCGATTGGGTGCGCGGCACTGGCGCGTCGTCCCTAGCAGAGGTCTTGGCGTTGCCGGGCCTTCGCGGTGGCGTTCCCGGTTGGCGGCCGATGGATCGGGCATCGCCCGAGAGCATCCTGCAGGAGCTGGACCGAATCGAAAGCGCCGAGGCGCCGGCGGAACGTGCGCCCGAAGTTAAGGAGCTGCTCGAGCCGGTCAGCCCGGTCTTCAGCACCGTCGAGGAGCTGAAGGCGTGGGAGGCCGAGCAGGCCGCCCAGGCCAAAGCAGACAAAGCCGCCTGATCTCACAGCACGACAAAGGAAACAGCCATGAACCAGCAGATGCCATCGGCAGGTCAGATCTACGCTCAGCGACGGGCGAACGCCGAAGCTCGCCGAGCCGGCAGCACCAGTCTTGACGTGGGACTGGGCATCGTCAGAGCGGCGTCACCTCCGTCTAGCAGTCACGCCGCCGTCGGTCTCGATCGCCGAGCGATCTACGCTAGGCGCCGGCAGGAAGCGCAGGAGCGCGGTCGCGCGGCCGGTTACATCCGATGAGCAGGCTTAGGTTGGGAGACATGGTGCGGGCGCGCCTGTGGCTTTCAACCTGCGCGGGGTCGGCGCGTTCTTGGTGGTGCCGTCGGTCCCCGCGCAAATTTCGGTCGATGTCATGGTCGTCGGCCCAAAGCCGCCGCGCGCCTTTTCTGACCGGTTGGCGCGCGGCGGCCATCACCAAAGGAGGAAGTCCAAATGACGAGCGATCCAGTGAACCGTAACGTCACACGCGGCTGGCTCCGCACCATGGCGCAGACGATCTGGCAAGGTGGCAAGAAAAGACCAGCCGTTATCTCGACGCAGACGGCCGAGCGGTTGATCGGCAGCGGCAAGGACCAGGAATTGCACAGGCTCGTGAAACGTGAAGGCATCTCGCTCTCCGAGGCGATCAAGCGAGTGCAGCAGGCCGTCGCCAGCAAGCCTTGCTCGGTGGCACCGAGAAAGGCCGCCGCCCCATCGAGCTCGGCGGAACTGATCACCACGCCGCGCCCGGCCGACGCCGGAAACTGGGCTCGGGCGATCGCAGGCGTCAACGCCGAGTTCAAAGTGGGCTCGCCCCGATGATCGCGGGTCCTCCCTGGCGCTCGCTTAGTGCGGGGGAGCTCAGGGCTCGATTGGCCTAGCGCGGCAGATGTTTTCGAAGGTGAACGATGAACGATGCAGGCCTGAGTTTGAGCGCATTGGCCAAGGTGCTTCGCCGCGCCAAAAGCGGTCTCCATAAACTCGCGAAAACCGGGAAAATCCCGCAACTTCCGAACGGTCGCTACGATCTCGCGGCTGTCCAGCGGGCACTCGACGGCAATCTTGAGCCCAGCCGGGCGAAGCGTTCTCAGGGTGAACAAAATTCGGTTGATCCAGGTGAACAGGTGAACAGCTCGGCACTCCGCTCCAAGAAGGAAGCCAAACAGGCCGTGACCATGATCCAGGAGGTGCTGGAGACTGAGGGCGCATACCACGGCAAGATCGATTTCAATGCGGCCAGAACCGCCGAACTCATCCTGAAGGCGCGGGCCCGGTACATAGAAATAGAGCATCAGGCGAAGCGCCTGGTCGACGCCAATGTCGTCAAGGAGTCGGCGTTCGGGTTCGCCCGGGAATACCGGGACGCTCTGATGAATTGGCCGAGCCAAATCGGAGCAATGCTTGCTCACGAAATCGGCAGCGATCCGGTCGTGACCATGATCGCGCTTGAAAAGTATGTCCGTCAGCATTTGACCGAGATCTCTACCGCGGCCGAGGTGCGAGCCAAGGTCGAAGAAGCAATAGAGCGCGATTGATGCTCGTCATCCCTCCGACATGGCGCCAGCCTTTGGTCCCTGCCGAACGCATCATCCTTGAGGGACTGATCCGCGCCGGCGGCTCGCTCTCCTTTCCCGAGGCCGACGAAGACACCGACATCGATACCATCAAGTTACTCACGATGCTCACCGCCATGGCGATCGACGGCAATGTCGAGATCGACCATGGCGAAACCCTCAACACCTACACGATTACCGACGCAGGCCGTGCCTTGCTCGATAGCCGGCCGCAATAGGAGGCATCATTGGCTGACCGCATTGTTCAACGCATCTCGCTCGAAGGAGCGGAGGATGTACAGGCCAAGCTCAAGAAAACGGGAGAGGTCGGCGCGAAGGCACTCGCCGCGACCAACCGGACGATCGAGGACTCCAACTCCGGCCTCGGGAAGTACGGCGACGTGTTCGCCTCTCTCAACGGCAAGACGGAGGGATCGAAACAGAACATCGAGCGCGTAAAAAAGGTGGTCGAAACCATCCGGCCGGCGGCCGAAAAAGCCGGCCTGGAGCTCGATGGCCTCGGTGAGTTCGGCAAGCTCGGCCGCGGCAATATCATTGCCTTGGGCGCAGCCATCACCACCACGTTCGTTACGGCGATGGAAAAGGCTGGAGATACCGCGCGGTCGCAGGCGCAGCGGCTCGGCGCGTTCACCGGCTCGGCGCAAAATGGCGTGGCGGCTTATAAAGAGTTGCAAAAGACGGCTGGGGAGTTGAAGGTTCCCACGTCGACCTTGACCAATCCCTTCGAGCAGATCACGCGCACCCACCAGCGTTTCGGCGGCAAGCTTTCCGGCGCCGAGCAGACGAACGCGCTTAAGTCATTGTTTACTGGCGCCGAAGCCGACCGCGTCGAAGATGAGCAGGCCAACCCGGCTATTAGGACGTTTCTGACCGGATTGCGCGAGGGTGGCCGGCTGACGCCGGAGCTGGCGACTGGGCTGGGCGACATCATGCCGACGCTGATGAAACGTCTGCTGCAGGATCTGCAAACCAGGCTGCCCAACGCAAACGTTTATAGTGCTCCTGAGACATTGAGATCGCTGGGCAACATCCTGCCTCAGCTTGAAGAAGATCAGCGGACCACACAGAGCACCTTCGGCACCGGCATCAGCCAGGCGATCGCGCACCTCAAAGCGGAAGCGTCAAAGCTCGGCGACTCGCTGAACGGCACGCAGATCGTATCGACAGCGATCGACGGTGCGGCGAAATTCCTGGGTGCCACGGCAGAGGGTATCAAGGCAGTCAAAGAAGCCCGGCACGAAAGCGATTTCAAGGACGATCTCAGGCCAAACCCTCAGGCTGTACGGGCAACCAGTCGATACCGCGGCCCGGGTGATGTGCCATTGTCGCCGGATGAACTTGGGACGCCTGGTGTCATCGCTCAGCCAGTCAACAAGATCTTAGGCGGTGAAGGTGACCAAACCGTCGCAGCCGCGAACATGGATCATGCGGCCAAGTCTGCAGAAAACCTCTCCAGCGCGCTGGATAGGACCGCTGACAGCGCTGACGCGGTCACGAATCGAGATAATGCGTTAAACCAGGACAAGGCCATTGCCGCCGCAAATGCAAAGCTCGCAGCAGAGCAAGCTGGCCTGGATGAAAAGTACCAGCCGGAAGCGTTGGACCTTCAGTTAGGTCGAGATCAGCTCGCCGTCCAGAATGCTGCCCTTGCCAAGCAGAGTGCTCAGATCGGCGTACAAGATGCAACGAAGAATAAGGAGCTGGCCGATCTTGCTCCGGAGCAGGCAGAAAATGCCGCGCGCAACGCCGAAAGTCGATATTCAAAGGCGCTGAAAAACCTTCGCCAACTTGAGGGATACGACACAAGCGCAATCCAGGATGATCCGCTCAAGGACGCCCGCAACGAGCTGAGGGACGCTGACACGGCTCGGAGGGTAGCCGACGTCAATCGTCGGTACGCCTATTTAGAGCCACAAAAAGCGGAACTGGCACAGCAGAAGGCGCAGACAGATCTGACGTCTGCTGACTATCTCCAGCGCGAATCTGACCTCAAGTTCACGAAGGACAACGAGGGCCGCAAGCTCTCGAGCGAAGTGACGTCGCTGCGCTATATGGACGCGCAGCTGAAGCAGGAAACTACGATTGCTGAGCTTACCGCTGATCAGAAGGACATTCTCGCTAAATTTCTTTCGACGCTGGAGAAGGGCCAGAACGGCTCGCAGAAGTCAGAGGGGCAATCGTCTTCGGCAAAATCAACCAGCACTCAGACGCAATCAGGCGATGCTCGCAGCAGCACAGGCTCGGCAAGTTCTGCGCAGTCCAGCTCGGCGCCGCCGGCGGGTCGCGATCTAGTTGGTTCTGATGGCGTCGTCAACATCCCCCAAGGCGCGACCCAGGAAGAGATCAACAAGGCATTCGCGAAGCAGCGCGCCGCCCAGCCACGGGCACCGATCGCGCCCACTGAAGCCACTCGGCCAGGGTTCTATTGTGTAGGGCCTGGCCAGCCAGAGTATCCGATACCAGAGCAGCCCAGCGAGCCGAGAAACCAATACGAGTTTGAGAAGGAGAAGCTCGACGCGCAGGAGTTCTCGGCTGCTGATGGCAAGGTTCATCAGGATTTCACCAAAGGCATCCGTCGACAGATGGGTGTCGATGGCTACACCACCAATCATCCGCTGTTCAGCGACAGGCCGTACAGCCCGGACGAGGACAAGCTCGTTCCGATTAAGCCTCAGCGCGGGATTGTTCCTCACCCGAAAGGAGGAAAAGCCGACCTCAGCGAGCGGATGACTATCCCGTTCGCGGAAGGTGAAGAGGGGCCGTATCGCTATCGATATGAGCCTAGCCCGAATTACGAGCCGCCCACTCTGGGCGGCTATGGCGCTGACGGGACGCCCTTCTTTCGCGCGAAGCCAAACAAGGATCAGCCATATCCACGCTTGCGCGAGAAGCCGTTCTTCTCAGATAGACCGTACAGTCCCTTGGAAGACACGTTCGATTTCAAAGGGTCGGGTACGCAGGGCGATTCTGCGCCGATCTACGATACCGGACAGAACCAGCCAATCACTTTCCCGCAATACAATCAGTATCGGCGCGACACGCTTCCGGTGCCGCTCCCGCAACCGCGGCCGCCGGAAGCCGGTCCCGGACAGCAAAGCTCGCTGCCATCGACGCAGGAAGTGGCAGCGCTCGGCGATGCGTTCCGAAGCCTGATCGAGGGCATCGCTTCATCGATCAACAGCGCCAAGCAGCAGGACAACGCTGTCACCAATCCGGAGGCTATGGGCATCCGCGGCGAGGGTGAGAATGGCAGCGGATCGGAAGATGTAGCTGGTCTCGGCGAGACCACAGACAAAGTCGAGCAGAGCTTGGACGATCTGGCTCAAGCGGTCTCAGAGGCTGCCAACACGATCAAGAGCGATGCTGTAACCGATGAGCCGACCTATGCAGCGACGGGCGGTCTGATCACGGGCCCTGGATCGAGGACATCAGATTCAATTCCGGCGATGTTGTCGAGAGATGAGTTCGTAGTGAACGCGGATGCGGCGCAGAAACACCTTGGGCTGCTGCACGCGATCAACAATGGGAAAGAGATCGGATTCAAGCATCTCGCGGTCGGCGGCCCGGTCGGATTCATGGACGATGTCGGATTGCCCCACGTCAGTGCGCGCGATGTCGTCGGTGCCGGCGGTGCAGAAGAGGCCTCACACCCCGTTAACATCCACTTTTCGGATGGTCGGTCCATTGGCGGCCTATCTGCACGCAGAAGTGTGGTCGACGATCTAAAGCGCGAGGCGGCGATGTCGCAACTCGCTAGTGGCGGGACTGCGCCGTCGTGGGTTGGGACGTGACGAATGGACAATCTTGACCATCAGCAATTCATCGAGACTTGGCGACTGCTCGGGGAACGATTGTTTGTCTTGAAGTCGATCATTCTGTCGCATCCTCGCGGGCTCGCGGAGTGCTTCATCGTTGAGCGCGAACGAAACGGCTCTCGCGAAATGGAGCTGACGCTTCGAGAGGAGATCCGGCAGATCGGCGAGGCGGTGAAGGTTAGCGCCGATCTCGTTCAATCAGCAGACAGGTTCGTTACCGACTGCCTTGAATGGTGTGACGCCATCCAGGCGGCACAGCAAGCGGAAGCGAAGCAATCGCTGCAGCGGATCGCACCGGCTGGGAGCGCTTGAAAATGCCAGGTCACGCTCCCGAATCCACTTTTGTTCAGGTTGAAGGCCTACCTCAGACATTTACGATCTCCGCTGAACTTCTCAGGGGGATCAAGATGCAGCGTGACATGGAAGTCATTCGGAAAGTCCTCCGGGCTATCCAACAGAAAAAGGATTTGGAGGTGCGAACGCTGAAGGTCGGGGGTCTCGATGATTTCACGGTCGGGTATCATCTCATGCTGCTTCGCAAGGCTGGATACGTCGACGGTCCGGACCCAAAGATCACGAACGGAATGCCATTCGTGCCGGTCCGGGACCTTACCTGGGAAGGCCATGAGTTTGCAGGCGCAATCCTGTCTGACGACTCCACTTGGGAGAAAGTTAAGGCCGCGCTTGGTCCAGAAAAGCTCATTACGATGCCGCTCAACGTGATCCAGGCAATTGCCACGAAAGCTCTCACTGATTGGGGCCTCGATAAATTGCACAAGATAATAAGCTGAGGATGGTCGAGCGTAACCCTCTCAAGAGAGTCGATATTCAGCCGCCGCTCGCACGATCCTTTCGAGCGTTTTGCCCCATAGGTCTCGGGCATTGGCTTTGGACCTTCCGTGATTTCTGACAGCGACCATCAGCGCCCATCGATCATCATTCTGGCTGGCCGGTTTCTTCATCTGCTGCAGGCTAATCGAAACCTGGGCCCACCATTGCTCGCAACCTTCAACCGCCTGGAGCATTCTTACAGCTAACCGGATCGAATGCGTCGGATCTGATTGTAGCTCTGGCGATGAGAAAAACAGATCGGTGTATGAGTTCACCATTACTGCTGCATCGCCGCTTCGATCTTCTTCGGACGCCACGTCGCAACCGAGCGTCTCGACCATGGTCGACGCATCATTAAGCAAACGCAGCGCGTCCGCCAACTCCGGCCAATGACGAACTTCAGGTATTGTATCCACGAGCTCAAGGTGTCCCTTAAGATGGACGTAGCGCCAGTAACCAACCGGGGGAGCCCAACCCTTGTCGATCACCAGCCGACACGTTCCTCGTTCTGCAAGGAGTAGATCGTCGGGGGGCGGAAATTTGAACGGCTGAATGGCGGCCCAATTTGCGAGCGCCTCATCGAGTATTGTGCTGTATGTGGCTGTCATTTTGTGTTCGTTGCCTCTCCGGAAAGGGCTTAAGTCTCATGCAACGGTGGGAGTGCAAGCGAGGTGTTTTACGGGTAGAAGCAACCTTCAAGCAACTTCACCAGCGATCACGTCATAGGCTTGCATGCCTGTGATTGTATTGCGATGTTTGTCGACAACTCCAATATCGGCAAATAGCTGGATGCGCGCGACGAGGAATGTTCGACCTCGGATGCTCTCCTCACGCAACTTGATCTCGTGGACGTCTGGTGTCGGCGATGTATCGCTAACGATGGAGTTCCCTATTAAGTACGAAAGGAACATTGGTCGCTTGCCCAAGATTGCATTCAAGAGGAAGGGGGTAAATTCGCCAAGGCCTCGCTCAGCGACAGCGAAGGAGTGGCCGATCTTCGCTAGGAATCGCGCAAATTCATCGACGTGGACGCCGCCCTGATTGAGGCCAATGCGCTTTTTGCGAGCCGCTCTCGCGACGTTTCGCGCCTTCGTCCACATCCGTCCGTCGCTCATTCCATCCATGAACGCGTCCTTGATACCGTTGTCGTCAGGATGTCGATGGAAGTAGATCTCGGGGGGCCGCCATTTGATCACGGTGATCAAATTCGGATGTGCCTCTATAGGAACGTCGACTTTCTCCCTACCACCTTCGTCATCCAAGGTGATGACCGGCAAAGTAGCGGGCCATTTCTTCTTCGAGTGTTGCTCTCGACGAACGCCCAGATGAGCTCGAGAATAGCCATAGTAAGCGGCAAGCTGAGGCCGTCAGGCTGCGTGGTTCCATGGCATAAGCGCGTCGATTTGGCTGCTCGGCCAGCCGTTGGCGATACGCTGAAGTGTTAAGGCGAGCCAGGCGAACGGATCGACGTTGTTCATTTTCGCCGTCTGCAGCAGCGTTGCGATGGTCGCCCAGGTTCGTCCGCCGCCGTCGCTGCCAGCGAAGAGGCTATTCTTTCTCGTGATTGTTAGTGGCCTGATGGCGCGTTCGACGACGTTGGAGTCGAGCTCGATGCGACCATCGGTCAGGAAGCGTTCGAAGATGGCACGGCGCGAGACGGCATAGCGGATCGCCTCAGCCAGTTTTGATTTGCCGGAGATCCGCCGCAAGGTCTGCTGCCAGAGATCGAAGAGATCTGCGACGATCGCCGCGGAGGCTTGCCGGCGCGCGGCAACGCGAGCGTCGGGGCTTTGACCGCGCACGGTCTTCTCGACCTGCCAGAGCCTTGCCATCCGCTCGACCGTCGCCGTTGCCACTTCCGAGCTCCCTGCAACATGCAGCTCGTAGAACTTGCGTCTGCAGTGTGACCAGCAGCCAGCCAATGTGATGCCATCATTGCCGCGATCGGATCGCGCGAGCTTGTTATAGGCGGCATAGCCATCCACTTGCAGGATGCCGCGATAACCATTGAGATGGCGGACCGCGCATTCGCCGGAGCGGCTGTCTTCGAAGCGATAAGCCACCATCGGGGGACCGCTGCGGCCAAAGGTTCGGTCATCCCGGGCATAGGCCCATAAGTAGGCCGTCTTTGTCGATCCGGAGCCCGGAGCGAGCGTCGGCAAAGTGGTTTCGTCGGCAAAGACCCGTTCGGCCTTCTTGACCTCGCTGAAGATGTAGTCGGCCACGATCTCGAGCTCGAAGCCGAGCTTGCCCATCCATTGCGCCATCAGCTGGCGGTCGAGCTCGACATGATCGCGGGCGTAGATAGCCTCCTGCCGGTAGAGCGGCAGGCCATCGGCATATTTGGCGACGGCTATCTGGGCCAGAAGCGCTTCCGTCGGAATGCCTCCTTCAATGATATGGGCCGGGGCCGGCGCCTGGATGACGCCGTCCGCGTTCTTGAAGGCATACCTGGGACGGCGCGTGACGATCACCCGGAACTTCGCCGGCACCACATCCAGGCGCTCCGACACGTCCTCGCCGATCAGCACCTTCTGCTTGCCGGCATGCTCAGCCAGCTCTTCCGGCTCAATGACGGTTTCGATCCGTTCCAGATGGGGCGCAAAGCCCTTGCGCCGACGCGGTGCACGCTTGCCATCCGCCTGCGCACGGCCCTTGCTGACCTGGGCCTTGATCGCGGCGATGCCGGTCTCGATCTCCTCGAAGACGAGGGCCTGCTGTTCATCGTCGCCGTTCGCCGAGCCGAGCTTCTCCGATCGTCGGCCGAACCGGGCGCGGTCGAAGGCCTTCAGGATTTGCGTCAGCCGCTCGATGCGCGCATCGGCATCGGCGTTGCGGGCCTTGAGATCGGCGACTTCGCTCTCCAGAGCATCGGCGCGGGCCGCTTTCTCGGCCATGGCAAGCACCATGGCTTTCAGCGTCTCTACGTCATTCGGGAGGCTGAGATCGGGCGGCGTCATTGACCCGACCAGAGCACATTTTGCCCCGGTTCTCTTGCCCTTTCAGGCCGCTGATTCACTTCGCCGCAGTGCTTTTACCCAACAATCTCCGGCGGCTTGACCGCCGCGGTCCGGACCCGCTTCCAGTCCATCCCATCCACCAGTGCCATCAACTGCGCAGCATTCAGCTGCACCCGATGATGCCCGATCCGCGGCCAGCAGAACCTCGCCTTCTCAAGCCGTTTTAAATAGAGGCACACGCCGGAGCCATCCCACCATACGATCTTTATTCGGTCGGCTCTTTTGGCGCGGAACACATAAAGCGCACCGTCGAACGGATCTGAGCCGGCATCGCGCACCAGCGCAACAAGGCCATCGATACCCTTGCGGAAGTCGACTGGATGGCTCGCCAGGAACACCTTCACGCCGGAGGGGATCATGCCGAACGGACCGCCCGGATCACCCGCTGCAACTGCGCCTCGTCGACGTCCACGCCGGCGCGCACGATCACCTCGCCAATGGCAATCTCGATCACCGCGCCTGCCACAGGCGCCACCACACCCTCGCAACTCGAGTGCCGTGAGCGATAACGCCGCCGCTCGGCCCGAGCGTCACGGCGCCAGGCGAACAGCTGCGACGGGTGAATGCCGATCCGGCGGGCGATCGCCGAGACGCTCGCGCCAGGCTCCAGCGCCTCCATCACGACTTGGGCCTTAAACTCGTCCGACCAGCGTCGGCGAAGCTGCCGCGGCGCTCCCTCAAGACGGTCGGCGACCGCTTCGATCATATGGAAGGTTCTAGTTCCAGAACTAGGCGCAGACATAGAAGCTCACATCGGCTCACAAACTTAGCAGCCGATAGCCGATCGTTCACCCCCTCCGCCAGACGGGGTCTCCTTGCCGCTTACTAGCCATATACTCCGCTGAGAACTCGTCCTTCTAGCGCGCTAGTCTGTTGTTCGCACGAGTGACAACTAGCACCCGGTAATTCGAGCCGACCACCGAGGCCACCAGGGATTATGTGCTCTGTTCGGAGACCGAGACCTTCGCCGTCTGAACTGCAATAGATGCATTGCCCCACAGAGGGGTAGACGCGCTTCTGCATTCGCCGTTCGGCGATCTCAGTCACGGTTTTAGTTTCCCTTTATCCTTAAGCCCGATCTCAACTGGGCCTGCGGATCGTTTCGCCCTAGCTTTTCTCAAGCTTCAGGCGAGAGCAAGAGCCGGAGTTTTACGGGGCCCGAAAGTGTGAACTGGTTCACAAATGGCCGGCGGCCCGGCTGCTAGATCGTATCGCGCTGGGGGATTTCAGGGGCCCAGTCACAGGCGCCGTCGGGACAGCTCATTTCGAGCCCGGCGGCGTAGCTTTTTCAAAAGGCCTAGTCATCTCAGAGCATCCATCACGCGGCTCATGGCCGGATGTGTGCGGTTTTTGACTTTAATCCAGTGCGGGGAGCGGCCGCCGCGGTAAGGCCGGTCAGCACGCTTGGAAACCAGGCCCTCGAATCCGAACTCGCAGACCTTGCGGAAGACGTCTGGGCTGATCTCGCCGCGCTCATATGGTCCGAGAAAAAGATGCCCCTCGCGGCGGCGTTCCAAAGAGCCGCAGGTTCGTCTTGGGGCAGCTTCGCGCGAAGGCTTGAGGTGGGACATAAAGATGGTCACCGAGCGGAATAAGCGGCAATAGCGCTGACCGTATTTATCGCCCCTAGGTTCGCGCACCGGTTGAGTGTATGGCTTCAAGGGTGCAATCGGGGGCCGTGCTTCGTGAGGTAATATTTCAAATGTGTCCATAGAACAGGGAGAGATGATTATGTCCCGGAATTGCTCTATCGCAGTCGCCGCCATCTCGTCGATTTTCGCAACCGCCGCTCCCGCGTTAGCGGAGTGTGACCCAGCAAAATTTCTCAAGTATGAAGAAATCAAGTATTCAAAGGATATCGCGACCCAGTTTTTCTACTTGGACACTCTATCGAAAGCGGAGCGCGATAAGGTCGATACGGGCGGAGGATTTGTATACGACGGGATACCAATGAATGGACACGCAACGGTGGACGTTGCCTCGTCGTTGAGTAAACAGCTACGCATTGATTTCTCCAATTCGGAGAAGACGTGGTACACGATCTCCAAGCTTTCCAGCACGGGAAAGGACGCATATCTAGGATGCTTACGAGACTCGCGCGATAATTTCTACCTCGCTATTGTCGGTGACGCGATGAAAACCGATGAATTTTTCGTGCAAATAAATTCTACGCCAAGGCAGCCGCTGCCGCTTAGACAACCGATCTCTGTCGAAGTGACTCACGGCGAACACATTGGCGGTGACAAGTTTATCACAAGCACCAAAAGCGCTCAGCTTAAAATTCGCAGAGATCTAAGCCAAGAAACCATCATCTCGGTGAAAGTGGGTGACGGCGACTATCAGAGTATCGATCTCCCACCCGTCCCAGCTTCAATAGCGGTTCATCGTCGCGAATCCACGCATCAGGACGGGGACGTTTACGGAGGGTCTTCTGATCTAAGCCACGACCTTTGCATCAATCTACCAAACGAGGAACAAGACGCTGCGATAATCCCGGATAGTTTTGCGACTCATTTCAACTACGTCGAGAACAATATGGGCTCGATCCTTTTCGATTATGCCGGGCACCATCCTTCAGTAACTTCTAGGAGCGCGTGCGCAAAAGTTTGGTGGCATCTTAGTAGCCAACAGGGACGCGTGCACGGCACCGCCTGGATCAGCGTGCAGGTCGCGAAAGTTGTCCCCCCTAAGGTGGCTCCTTATTCTCCCTCGCAACAGAAGAGCGTTGGTTCAAAAAGTAGTTCAAAGAGAAGGGTTTCCAACCCGTGACCATTTCTTTGGCTTCGAAAGAGCGGAGTAGCCCCGGCGATTCACTCGCTGGGGCTAGGCAGGACGGAGCCGCCTGCCGGTGGTGAGTGTCAGGCGTACATTGAATCCTCTGACCATAAGCCGATGTGCGCGGTCTCGTGCCGGGTCATTTTCCCGTCATCGAAGACCGCCACATCGAGAGAGTACGGCGACTTGGCGCTGCCGTACTCACCTGTTGGGAATATTTCGGTGTGCTGCTTGGTGAACTCCCGGATCCGCTGCGGTACATCCTCTCTCCGCACGCGGCGCTCCCCCAGTGCAATGTAGATGTTGGCGACCACGTCGAAACGGTCTTGATCCGACAGATATCGTGGAGTGAGGCTGTAGAACAAAGAAAAATCACCCGGCTGCTCTACATAAACCGGGATAGAAGCATCCGCTCCGACGTTTTCGATACGAGCGGAGCGCGTGATGTCCATCAGCGGCGCTATGCCCATTCTGCTCTGCATCGTTCCCAAACTCCTTCCGTTCACGTTCTCGAGGACAAAACGGTTGAACTCCGGATCGGTCAGGCGTAGGTGCCGCCATTGCACGCTGTTCATTGCCCGGTTCGGGCCCCGTGTGATATTCTCAACTGACACGTTTGTGATTAGCGCGCGCTTTGCCAACTCGATCATTTTTGGCGCAATCGGCTTGACCGTCTTTTGGCTTAGCAGGTTGCAGGTCTTGCATTGGCGTGTGCCGTTGAACCGGTAATAAGTGTTGCCGATCGTATATTCGTGCCCCCGCTTGCAGTGTGTCCTGGCAGCCATCTTTGCCTTAAACCCGGCTAACCGCGCAGCGTGTTTGTTGGTGTGCAGCAGTGGCGTGACGATCGCATCCCAATCCGGGTGCTCCGCGCGGTACCGATCAAATGAATGATGCTGCTTGCCGACTGGCATCACGATAGTCTTAAGGGTCTGCCCCTCTGTAAGCTTCCGTAGAATTTCCGCAGCTTCGACCTCGGAAAGGTCTTTGCATAGCCTGCAGATGTGGTGTCGAAACCCTTTGCCTGTGAGCATCACCGCGATGTTCTCCGGCGTCAGCCGGTGGCCGGCCTTGCAATGTGTCCTCTGCGGCCGTCCAACGCTGATGCCGACGTGCACGGCCAGCTTTTTCGCAGTGGGAACCTCCTCGGCGGTGAAGCGACGGGGGCGCCATTCAAGGTCGTTGCGACAGACCAGGCACGCGCGAGGATTCCAGCTCGTCACGCCTTCAGGCATCAAGCTCTTGTCGAATGTCTCTGGTGTCAGTTCATGTCCGCGCGTGCAATGAGAGCGTGTCTGTCGCGAAAACGCCGGAGCAGCGGCTTTCTTCTTGTTGGCGTTGAGCAACGCCACCTGCTCGAAGCGCGCCGACCACTCTGGATTTTTTTTTCGGTAGGCCTCAAGTCCCATCTGCTTGGCGTAGCTCAATCCGAGATCTTTGATCACGGCGCCGGCCTGCATTTTCGCGTCGATGTCTAAGACGTCCGCAGGGGTTAGCTCCATGCAGATGCGACACTGCCGCCAAGGATACTTGTGCCCTCTGGGCTGCACGATCCTCGTATTCTCGGGCGTCATCGCGTGGCCGTAGTTGCAGTGCGACTTAGACATGAGACTTTCCTCCATCGTGCGCGGAATGCGCACACGGGAGCCGAATCCTGAATCGCGTCGGCTGGGTGTTCTGATCGAGTCGGAATAGCCGCGAAAATGGAGCGCCGCCGGCGCCAAGCGAGCTTGCTTTGCCTTAGACGTTAACGGCCGAAAGCTAACTCGTGGCCTTAGAGCGGGTCTATATGCTCAGCAACGTACTTCCGCTCTCGGAGGAAGTTCTGTCGCTCCTCGTCATCGGCCCAGTTTACGATGTGCGATTCGCCCGAAAGTACATCTCGAGCAAAATCGACAGCCTCGGCGTCACCCGCTGTTCTCGGGCGGATGATCGAATAGGCTTCGCAAGGTTGTGGACCCGAGCCGCGAGCTATCAGAGCATGTCGAATGTCACTAAACATATAAGCCATGAATCCGGCCCTCTCTCTGAGCAGTTTTGGCCGTTGCGTATTGAAGTCAATCGCCTCGAACAAATAGAGCTTCCCGTTCTGCTGTGAGAAGCTTGGCTCATAGACAGTGTGCGAACCTCGAATTTGCTGCTTCTTTCTGATCGGATGCCTCACAGAGAGTGTCGGCTGCTCTCCCAGAATTTCCCAAGCGCGGAAGGCCTTGTCTAAGTCGAGAGATAGATCGCGCTCGACCTCGCTCTCAATCGCCAGTTCAAATGCCTCCATGACAGGGGCGTCAGAAACGAGAAGGTCGTAGAGGAACTTGCTGACTGATTTGGCGTCGTCATCACCAATGTCAGAAACATCACCGCCTGGCACAACTAAGTAATTCGAGGTTGTCGCAGCTAGAATATCATCAATGTCTTCAGCATCGATTTGCTCACGCCAGTACTGCAGCCACTGCCGATAGACATCGGCGTACTTGAAATTCTGAAGTCTTCGCCCGTCGACGGTGCCATCATCACGCTCGCCTGCAAAACGTGCTGCCCATGTTCCGTTGGCGCGAACTATCACGCCCACGTTCTTCGGCTCGTTCCGAATGGGGTCCTCGACGTATTTTGCTACCCAGTATTTCGCTTGCGTGCTCATCTTCATCGTCCCGTCTGAGGTGGCGCGACTGGATTTGATATTGGAATCGGAGGAAGCGGAGGCAACGGCGCGGGCTGTGGCAGTTTAGGAAATTGTCCAATGTTGTTCTTGATGATTGAATCTATATTGTTGCGGCGGTGTTTAAGAAAATCTATGGTTACCGTTCTCTTGTCGGCTGGGTACCCGATCGCGCAGATTTCTGCTACCGCTTGTTCGATAAAGTAGTCTGGCAGCGCTTTAAATCGGGCCGCCCAATACTCGAAACCGCTCATGCTTGAGATCTCTGCTTTCAAGCAATGAAACGTGAAGCCCAGGCCTCCCGAATTGAGGGCGATCATTGGGTCGATTGTTGTTTTCAGGGGCAGAAACGCCCGACTGTGGTCAAATATCTGAACGCGACCGGTCGTCCGATCGTAAGCTAAGTTCCTTTTGTGCCGGTCTGGGTTCATGACCAGCACGTCAAACATCAAGATACCCCAGCAAAGCTCCGTGTTGGTAGCAACGAGCGTACCGATCGGTGTTGGCGGAAGTGATTGCCCCACTAGATTAAAATTGAGCGAGCAAAAGTAGTCTTCCCCTCCATTTTCGATCAGAGCTCCGGGCGGGCACGGGAGAAACAGCCCACGCGCGAGCAAATTGCAAAGCACTTCGTTTCTCACGATGTTGGGTTCGTCTGCATTGGCCTTCTTCGCGACCGTGGCCAATCCGACGTGGACTGAGTCAGATACGCCGTCGTTGAGTGGACTTCCAACCGCCCAAATCTTGTATTTGCTGGCGGACATTTCCTCTTCCTTCCGTATCCTCGTTGGCCGGTTTTATTGATCAAGACGGACAATCCGAGGCCGTCGCCGGATTCGAGGCGTCGGCCGCGCTACCTCTTCCGCTGTAGGAATGTGCACCTTGCGCCGTCCCCGCGCAGGTGGCGGCGCCGGAAGTGCCGACTCAACTAAACGTCGAATCGCCTCTGCTCGTGATGGAAGATCGGGCTGCTTCCGGCGCCAGTCGTCGATTGCGTTCAGAAACGCGCTCGGGACCCGCATCTCGAAGCGTTCAGTTTTTTCGTCAACCATGGGGCCTTGACCGTAATGTACGTACATCGTATTGTACGTAGTGTACGGCAAGACGAAGCGGCCCGCAACGGCGATTGCAGCGCCGAAGCGGGCCTAACCCAGCACAGGAGTTGAGGTCCTATGACACAGGCTAAGACCACAGATACCACATCCCGAAGACGCTTTCTCGCCGCCGCGGCCGGCGCCGCCATTGTCCCCACGGCGGCCGTAGCAGCGTCGGCGGACGCTGCCTTGGAGGCCGCTGCAGCGGCGGTCCCAGAGGCGGATCGCGCCATGAGCGCGCTGCTCGACGCCCATGGGGACGACGCCGTCGACCGCTCCGACTATCTGGCCTCTGAGAAGGAGCGTTATGGCCACCTCGAAATGCTCGCCACGGTGCCTGCGATCGGCACCGCCGGCCTTCTGGCGAAGGCCAGGACGTTGCAGGTCCGGAGCGTCATGGACGACGTTTACCGCTCGCAGGAGATCGCCCTGTCGCTTGCGGAGGATCTGGGAGGGCTGCTGTCATGAGGACCGCAACCCGCCGGCGCGCGCCGCAGTGCCTCGCCACCACGATCAGGAAGGTCGAGCCGATGGGCGCAGGAATGGTGAGGCTGTACTTCGCCGTCGAGCAGGACGGCACCTGGGACGACCGGGCGGTTATCGAGATGCCCTGTGTCTCGATCGCCAGCAACTTCGCCTTCGCCGTCGACGCCGTGCGCGCGATCGCGGCGGACCCTGACGCTAATCCGGAGCCGACCAAGCTCGGCCTGCCGTACCTCGGTACCGTGAACTGACAGCGGCGCGCCGCACGCTGGAGATGCCCGGGCCAGCCCCGGGCATCCAAAGCGCTCGCGTTGCCCTGCTGGAACCGCCCGGATTATCCCCCGGCGGCTCTTTGCATTCATTTGACATCTAATCGCGAAGCAGGCAACCATTAATGTCATCTGACATTTAATAGGACTTGCCGGACTATGTCTAAGGTCCAACAACCAGTTGAGCGTTTCCTCGCGAAATCAGAAAAAAGCGAGCATCCTTTCTATTGGTTTTTGTCCTTCGGGCGGAAGCCCCTCTTCACTCCCGCCAACGTCATCAAGCTGGCGCCGGGCCTTACTGCGACGACGCTCCAAAACTGGGCGAATAGAGATGTGGTGAATGCTCTTCTCCAGATGAAGGAAGAGCGAGGGCGTCGCTATTTTGATTCGCTGGCGACTGCGCGAATTGTTTTCGGGCATCGTTTGATCACCGAGTTCAAGCTTCAACCTGTTCATGCGATGCTTGTTTGCGAGTTGGCGTGGGTCAACGTCCTCAAGCAATTCTTCGAGGGCATCATCCCGGAAGGCGCGGCCGAAGAAGAGCGGTATCCTGTCGATTGGGATCGGCTTGAGCGCTACTGGGCCCTTTATGCATTCGGCCGCTCCATTGCAGTGAGCCGTGAAAACCTAGGCGAAGCAATCATAGACTTCGGCAATGCGATTGTTCTCCCGCATGGTCGCGACATGCTTGATCTGGCGGTTCGGGCGAAGCAGCTCTTTAACGAAAGCAACGAGTGAGCTGACACAATGGCAGCAGCCCGCAACCCCCCTCTCCGTCGTCGCCTTGGCGCGTGCGCGGCTGCACTCGAAGCTCGAGGCCTGAAACCGTCCGCCGTTGACATTCTGCCGAGCGGCACAATCCGCTTTCATCTTTCCGTTGGGAAAACGATGGACAGCACGCCAGAAAATGATCTCGACCGGGAGCTAGCTGAATTCGAGGCTCGCCATGAAGGTTGATCTCAAGGGAATTAAGAAGGCCAAGTCGAAGGGAAAGATCTACTACTATGCATGGCGCGGCGGCCCTCGTCTCACCGGCCAGCCGGGCACACCCGAATTCATCGCCTCCTATAACGAGGCAATCGAGAGCCGCAAGGCAGTCAGCACCGATAGGTTTAGCTCCGTCGTAGTGCAGTACAAGGCGTCCGGCGACTATAAGAAGCTCGCGGATTCGACCAAGTCGAATTGGTCTCCGTGGCTTGATCGAATTTCCCTCTACTTCGGGGATCTGCGCATCGCGCAGTTTGACCGCCCAGAGAAAATCCGGCCTATCATTCGCCGATGGCGTAATCAGTGGACCGACAAGCCGCGAACTGCCGACTACGGCATGCAGGTTTTGTCGCGGGTGTTGAGCTATGCCGTCGACCCGCTCGCGAAGATCGCGTCCAATCCCTGCGAAGGTATCAAGCAACTCTACACAGCAGACCGGTCGGAGATTATCTGGACCGACGCGGACATCATCCAACTCAAGGCGAAATGCTCGCCGGAGATCGCCCTCGCCGTAGATCTTGCAGCTCACACCGGCTTGCGCCAGGGCGATCTGTTGCGCCTCTCATGGTCGCATATCCGGCAAAACCATATCGAAATCACCACCGGCAAATCCAAGCACCGCCGAACGGCCTATATCCCGCTCTACGACGACTTGCGCGCCGTGCTGGCGCGCATCCCCAAGGTATCGACCACGGTGCTGACCAGCAGCCACCGACGCCCATGGGCGGGCTTCGGAAGTGCTTTCGATCGCGCCAAGAAAGCCGCGGGCATGGGCGAGTTGGACCTGCACTTCCATGACCTGCGCGGCACCGCAGTCACCAAGCTCTACATCGCCAATCTGCCGATCCGCGTCATCGCTGAGATCGTGGCGTGGGAGGAGAAGCAGGTCGAGAAGATCATCCGCCGATATGTAGGGCGTGAGGCGGCAACCAGGGCCCTCATAGAGCAGATCAACGCTGCTCGTCGCGGGGATGAAAAGAGAACTTAACTTGGAAAACCGACAGCAAAACCAACGGGGCAAAAGTGAGCTAAGTGCTTGGAGCGGGTACCGGGAATCGAACCCGGGTATTCAGCTTGGAAGGCTGCTGCTCTACCATTGAGCTACACCCGCATCTCGGGTTCACCTAACACGGCCGGGCGGCGGCCTCAACTGCCCCGGCGTGCGTTCTGTTCTCCGGTAAACGAAACCATTTCGCCGCAATCCGGCCGGTTTTCCGGCGCGGCCGGGCCGGAGGCGGCCTTAACAGCGCGGATTCGGCACCTATATTCGAAGTCCCATCAACAAAGAAAGGAGGTGATCTAGTGTCTTGTCTCAAGCGCTGTCACCTCGCTGGGATCGCCCGCTAGGCCCTGAGCAATCAGCCTGGCATCGGGGCGCTCTCAGCCCTGGACCAGCGAGACATCAAAATCGGGGGCGCGGCGGAAGCTCATCCGCCGCGCCTTTTTGCTGTCTTGGCCTGTGCGATTCGCCGCCGCCATGCCGGACGGCGGGATACCTTGTCGCAACACAGAGACCGTCCGATCCGCTACAGATGAAATGTCGGCTCGGATCGCCGCGGGACGTCCTTGGGCCAGTCGCATCAGAAATAAGGAGCACATCAGATGCTTTATGCCATCCTGGCCTATCACGTCGAAGCCGAGGTCAAATCGTGGAACGCCGAGGAGGACGCTGCCGTGATGACGGGTCTGCGCGAGGTCCATCAACGGCTGAAGGGCAAGCTCGGTCCGGCTGCGCGGCTCGGCGATACCCGCAATGCCAGCACGCTGCGTGGGCCCGGCCACGGCATGGTGATCGACGGGCCGTTCTCCGAAACCAAGGAGCAATTGCTCGGCTTCTACGTGATCGATTGCACCGATGAGGCGGAGGCGATCGCCGCGGCGCGCGACCTGCGCAGCGTCAACCCGTCGGCGGTCTACGAGATCCGCGCGCTGAAGCTCTACATCCCCGGCGCGCCATTTCCGGAGACCGCGGGCCCGCGAGACGCGTAGCGCGTGTCCCCGCGCAAACGGCTTTGGCGCTTGTCGCGAGGGAAAACCGCTTCGCACGTTTCCGGATCATGCCTTAGCGGCTGGAGCGCTTCGGCAGCTTCGGGAGTTTGCTCGGGTCGAACTTCGGCAGCGGCAGATCCGGCGGCGGCTCGGGTGCCACCTCCTGGCTCGGAATCAGCGTCACCTCGAAGGCGAGATCGGGCACGGCATCCGCCCTGCCCGTGCAGGTCGCGATCGCGCCGGTCCAGATGCCCTCGAGCCGCACCACGAGGTCGTCGGTGCCGAACACGGTCGTGCCGTCCCTGGAGTGCCGCTGCGTGGTGAGCACCGCGGAGAAGCGCTCACCGTCGACCTCATAGGTGCCGCTGTAGAGCATGACCGCGTCGCTGCCCCACAGCCTGCCATCGGCGACGTGCACGATGCCGGTGCCGTCCGCAAGCGACGTTCGAAACCACGCCGCGTAGGTGCCGTTCTTGAGCATGGAGCCGGTCTCCATCTGCTCCGTTTCACAGCGCACGATCTGGGCACCGTTGCGTTAACAGGCGATGAAGGAACTCGCGCCTGCGCTCATTGGCCGTCAATCTGCCGTCCCATGATGGCGATCGCCTTCTGGTAGACGCCTGCCGCGTTCCACGCCTCGATCGCGGCGAAGTTGGGTTCCCCGGGCTGATAGCCGGCGCCGGCGCGCCAGCCATGGGCGCGCAGGAAGTTCGCCGTCGAGCTCAGCGCGTTGGCCGCGACGTCGAGATTGCCGGTGCCGTAGGCGAGGACGTTCTTCGGCATGAACTGGGTCTGGCCGATCTCGCCATGCATCGAGCCGCGCGTGCTTCCGGACAACGTGCCGCGGTCGACGAGCTTCAGCGCTGCATAGAGCTGGTCGGTGAAGAACTCCGGACGGCGGCAGTCATAGGCAAGCGTCGCGATCGAGGACAGCATGTTCTGGTTGCCGCGCTGGCTGCCAAAACCGCTCTCCATGCCCCAGATCGCGATCAACGGTCCCGGCGGCACGCCATAGCGCTGCTGGATCGAGGCGAACAGCGCCGCCTGCGACTGCTTCAGCGATCGGCCGCGCGCCACGATGGTCGCAGATCCCCGCTTGGCCATGAACTGCTCGAGCGACAGGCCGAAGCTGCGCTGGCCGCGATCCGCGGCAATCGTCGCACTGGCATAATGGGTCTGCATCAGCGCGGCGATCGCGGTGGCGCCGATGCCCTTGGCGCTCGCCTCGCCCGAGAACTGCTGCTTCCAGGCTTCGAACCCGCCGGGCCCGTTGCCGCACTGCGCCGCGTTCGCCTCAGCCCCCAGCGTTGCAACCATCACGACGATGGCGAGCGCCGACGTCGCAACCTGCCAGCCCCTGATCATCCGAAACCTCCTCCGCAAATATGCCGCCGCCCTCGCGGGCGCGGCGCTGACGATGGCCGGATGGACATGACCCGGCGATGAACGGCCCGCCTCAGATTCGGCCTCGGACCGTCACGATATGTCGCTGGCAGCGGATTGGCCATCCCGCCCGCCTCAGGCAGGCCGGGACATTTGGCCCCTGCGCCCGGAAGGCGTCACGCGCCGGGCATGACGACGAACACGGCGTGCGTGACGATGCGGATCGCGCATGAGACCCGCGAAATCCGGTGGTGAACGGCGTGCGATGTAGTAGGTTCTCGGCGGGGACGGCGGTCCCGCTGTCCTCCAACTTGGGAGGCGATGGCTATGATGAAGACCCTGTCACTTCTAGCGGTCCTGCCCTTTATCGGCGTCCTGTCGATGTCGACGAGCCACGCCGCATCCACATGCTCGACCAGCAATTTCGGCATCTCTGCAGTACCGTGCGGGAAGCGGTATGCGGTCAACTACGAAGCCTGCCGGAAATACGTGATCGAGCATGGCGCATCGCCCGCCGAATCCTGGTGGTACTGCAGCAGTCAAGGCTACGCGAAATAGTCGGCACTTCCTGAGCGAGGCTTTTCGCCGCCGCGGACAGCGCGTCGAGCTGCCGCGACGTCGAACACGCGTGCCTGCCGGTCAGCATGTTAAGGCACGTCGCCTCTTCTCACTGGACCGACGGTCTGCGGCCGGTTGAGGAAGAACTCGCGATTGCCGAGCGCGGCCTCCGCATACTGGTCGATCGCCACGATGATCGCCTGCACGTGGTGAAAGCACCAGCCTTCCCGCGTCGCCATGTGCCGGACCTCGGCCAGCGCCTTGATCCAGGGCGCGTGGTCATCGCTGTCGTGGAAATACCGAAGCGGCTCTCTCATCTTTTCCTCCGGCACATCACGTCTTGCAGCTCGGCGCGCAGCCGCCGCGTCCCGAGCACTCGGTCATGCACGCGCTTCGCCGGCGGCCAGCTCCCGCTTCGCCGGGCGAATGAAGGCTGACGTCGCGGCGCGACGGCGCGGTGCAACGCTCGCATGCACGATGATCGGATCGCGGTCGCCCAGGACCTCCCGCTCCTCGACCAGGCGGCTCATGACCAGCCGCATCTTCAAGAGGTCCCCGGCGACGAAGGCGCAGTCCTCATCGCGGTTGATCTGCTGGCGCATGATGGCTTCGGCCTCGAGCATGCTGACGCGCAGCGCCCTGATCTGCCTGCGAATTTCGCTGATGCGGTTGTCCATGGCGTCCTCCAATTCCCGGTGGAGGGCAATTAGAACAAAACAAGAACATCAAGTCAAGCAGTGAAAGCTGCCCGCCATGGTTATCGTTATCACGACGCACCCGGGTGAGTTGCAGTCACCGGCCGTAACAGCTTTCACGAATTCAACGTGAGGTACCGGACATCAAGCGAGATCAAGAAGCCGCGGCCGACCGCGCGCAGCGAAGATCGCAGCCGTCAAAGACAAACAGCCGATATACGACTGTGGAACAATGTGGCATCGAACTTGTCTACACAAATAGACAAGTTAAAATGGGTCGATTCTATTTCGATCATTGCGCAGCAAATGCCCAAGTACTCCAATGCCCAAGTCCTCCAAGCTGGTAGCCGCGAAGCGCGGCAAGGTTCTACTGGTTAGACGCCGATCTGACGGGCTGTGGATGTTTCCCGGCGGGCGCAGGCGCGCGCGAGAAACCGGGAAGGATTGCCTCAAGCGCGAGATCAAGGAGGAGCTGCCGAAGCTCAAGCTCGGCAGGCTTAGCCTGTGGAAGGAAGTGACGGCCAGGAACAAGCGTTCTGGCCGCAGGATGAGCGACGCGATCTTCATCGCCAAGAACGCCAAGGGCCGACTGGCGATCGGCGACAAGAAGGAGATCGACCGCGCCGCCTGGCAGAAGCCGCGGGGCCTTCGCCTGACACCGACCTCGCGCTACATCCGCGACCGGCTGTTTCCGAGAAAGCAGCGCCGCCGGAGATAGCGGCGGGGTCATCGCTGCTTGAAAGCGCCGCGCTTCCACCCCAAAGAAACGGCCCCAGCGAGGGGGTACAAGCTGGGGCCGCGAGTTTACCTTGATCGTCCAGACACTGCCGGCAGGGACAGCACCGAACCTGTGACAATCATGCTCCGCCGCGTCGGTTCCTGGACGGCGCGCCTGGACGCGATCCCGGAAGGATGGGCCGTGAGCCTCATGCAGCGGCAGCTCACGGCCGAGCACATCTCGGTGCTCAACATGATGCTTGGCGAAGCGCGGCGACATGGGATGTCCTGATTCCCCAAGGCGAATGTCCTGATGGGTGCGGCCCCCTCTCTGGTGCCCCATCATGATCGTCGGATACGCATCCGCAGACCAAGAGTTCCACCGCAGGAACACCGTACTGATCCGGATTTCTGGACAGATAGGACGGTCGTAATACCAACCCTGCCGGCGTTACCGTTCTTTGCAGAGCATTTTTTCACGGCTGAGTTTTTACAGACCTATTATGACCGGCAGAAAAGGGCCGCCGATGCGACGGCCCTTTTCGATTCAGTGCCCATGTCTTCGCGCGGCAATGATCCCGGTGACGCACCCAAATCGGTACCAGGCAAAGAACGAGGCCGCCAACCGGCGGCCTCCTTGTTGAGTGGCCCCAGCAACCTATGGGGGCCTGGGAGGGCAGGCGCTGGGGCCGTCTACCGGCCCGGTTGGCGCAGTCGGGCCAGGTGAGCTTCCATCAAATGAACAGAGCAACGGCAACCATTGCGATTGGGCAAAGTCCCAATACGACGATGCCCGCTCGAACAATCACTTCGGACATGACATGCGCCCTTCAATGGGGCGATCAAAATACGCCGCAGCGGAAGCCGCGCAAAGTGCAGTTTGTGCCAGATTTTCCGCGTCCCTCAATCATGCGTCACGGGGGGAAAGTACGCGCCAAGGCGGAGTCGTTGAGACAGCAAAACTCACGCGCGAGCCTCCTGGAGATCGCCGAAAAGTGAGGCCTCAGGCGGTATCGCGGATTTCGGCCCTGGAGTTTGGCGGCTGCGCCGGCACACCGTGCTGATTTCTTCAGCTTCGCATACCGCCGACGCGTGCTAGGAATGACGTGATCCGCTGCATATCGGACCACGACATGAGCCAGAACTCGTCAGAATGACCTTCCCCTCCAACCGCCAGAGGCGGCTGTTCAGACTGGTCTCCGCGCGTTGGCAGCGCCGCGCCCTGTTCTTGCTGGGCGGCATTGCGGTCGGCGCGGCGGCCGTCGCGCTGGCACAGCTCGCCGATCTGGCGCAGATCGCGTTCGGCGCGGTGGTATCCCGTTTCCATTATGCCTCGCTGGTGCTGACGCCGGCCGGGTTCGCGCTGTCGGTGTTTCTGACCAACCGCTTCTTTCAGAACGCGCAAGGCAGCGGAATCCCGCAGGCGATCGCCGCACGCCATCTGACCGATCAGACCGCGCGCGAAAGCCTGGTTTCGCTGCGCGTTGCGGCCGGCAAGATCCTGCTGACGCTGTTTGGCCTGTTGTGTGGCGCGTCGGTCGGGCGCGAGGGACCGACGGTGCAGATCGGCGCCTCGATCATGTTTGCGCTCGGCCGCTTCTCGCCGCGGCGCCAACCCGGCCTGATCCTTGCCGGCGCGGCCGCAGGTGTCGCGGCCGCCTTCAACACCCCGCTGGCCGGGATCGTGTTCGGCATCGAGGAAATGAGCCGTGCCTTCGAGACGAGAACCAGCAGCCTGATCATCGGCGCGGTGATCGCCGCCGGCCTGACCTCGCTCGCGCTGATGGGCAACTATACGTATTTCGGCACCAGCGCGACGGCCCTGCGCAACGGCACCGACTGGCTCGCGGTCCCGCTCTGCGGCATTGCCGGAGGTCTTGCGGGCGGCCTGTTCAGTCGCATCCTGATCACAATGGCACGCGGGTTTGCCACTCCGGTCGGAAGCGCGATCAAGCGTTATCCAGTCGGTTTTGCCGCAATCTGCGGATTAGCGGCTGCGATTTGCGGGATTGCGTCCGACGGTGCGATCTATGGCACGGGATATCAGCAGGTCAAATCCGCGCTCGAAGCCGGCGCACAATTGCCGGCGAGCTTCAGCGTCTGGAAATTCCTCGCGACCACGTTCGCCTCGATCAGCGGCATGCCGGGCGGCATCTTCGCGCCCTCGCTCGCGGTCGGTGCCGGGCTCGGCTCCAACATCGCGCCGCTGTTTCACGGCGCGCCGCTGTCGGCCATCATGCTGCTCGGCATGGTCTCCTATTTCGCCGGCGTAGTTCAGGCACCGATCACCGCCTTCGTGATCGTCACCGAGATGACCGACAATCACGCGATGGTCGTGCCCTTGATGACCGCGGCCCTGATTGCGCACGCGAGCTCGCGCCTGATCTGCAAGGAAGGCGTCTATCACGCCCTCGCCAAGGGCTTCGTCGAGCGCGCTGCGCCGGCGCAGAAGATCACCTCGATCTGAATTCCCGGCACCACGGGAAAACGGCCCCGGCATCTCGCGTTGCCGGGGCCGTCCGATTCCCATGCTCACGGCGAACCGCCGGTGTCGATAATCAGGGCGGAGCCCTCTGGGCCTTGAAAAATTTCCTTAATGAAAAAGCCTGCCCAGCATTCGAAGATTCACGCTATCCGGCGTTCCGGAAAACAACACGTGTGAATCCAGCTTGAATAAATTTCGTCTGGAACAAACGGAATGTTTCAGTGACTCTTCATGCGTGAACGCCAGTTCCGGGTTCCTCGGGGAGCGGACTTGTCGCGGCGACGTTGGTCTATGGGCAATCCCTGAGAAAGGGGGAAGCACCATGGTCGAGAACGTCATGACCAACGCCGGCTATTGGCGGGATCGAGCCGCCAAGACACGTGCCAAGGCGGAGTTGTTCAGATACCAAAACTCACGCGCGAATCTTCTGAAGATCGCCGAAGAGTACGATCGTCTGGCCAACTATGCCGAGCAGCAATTACTGCGCGCACCGACAGTAAACCTGTCCGGCCGATCTCTTTAACGGCAGGAGCCTTTGGACATTGGGCCGTCTTAGCCGGGTGCGTGCGCCGCACGTCACGCTGCTTTCGGCCAATGGCGCCTCAGCCGCGATACGCAAACAGCTCGATCGGCTCGCTGAAACCGCGCACCAAATGCTCGCCGACATGCTCGAGCGCGATATCGTGCGAGACCAGATCGGCGAAGGCGCGCGACAGCAGCACGTTTCGTCCCAACTGCTTGGTCAGAGCCTCGAGCCGCGAGGCCATGTTCACCGCGGGGCCGATCACCGTGAAGTCGAGCCGGCTGCGCGATCCGATATTGCCGTACATGACGTCGCCGACATGGACGCCGATGCCGTAATTCATCGGCGCCCGGCCCATCATGCTGTTCTTTTCGCTCAGCGCCGCCATCGCCTGCCGCGCCTCGGACACCGCGTGCAGCAGGTTGGCGCAGGCCCTGGGATCGCTGAGCGGGAAAATCGCAAGCAGACCGTCGCCGATGAATTTCAGGATTTCCCCGCCGTGCCGCGCAATCGGCTCCGACATCGCGTCGAAATAGTCGTTGAGGAGATCGATGACATCGTCGCGCGGCCAGGAGTCCGAGATCCGGGTGAAGTCCCTGAGGTCGCAGATCATGATCGCGGCGCGGACCGTGGTGCCGCTGCCCCGCCGCGTCGCACCCGCCAGGATCATCTCGCCAGCATGGGTGCCGACATAGGTCTCGAGCAGCGTCCGCGCCAGGCGGTTCTTCATCCGGATTTCGCTGACCAGCGCCAGCACCGGCAGCACCTTGCGCAGCTCGGCGATGTCAGCGTCATCGAAACCGCCGGACCGGTCGGTCGCGAAGGTCACGACATGCCGCTTGCCGAGCGTATGCAGCAGCGGCCACGCCACATAGTCGGTCAGGCCTTGCGCGCGCATCTCGTCAAAGAGCGCATGCGTGCGGCCAGGCGCCCGTTCGAGCCGCTCGCGCACTTCGCCAGCGCCCTGGTGGATTTCGTAGACCGGGCTGCCGATATATTCCGAGCGCTCCCTGACCTCGTAGTCGACCCGCGTGATCTCGGCCTCGCGCTTGCCGTCGCCCCAGATGATCCGGGCGCCGAGCCATTGCGGATGCTGGATCAGCAGATTCATCGTCGCCCGCTTGAGCGGGATGCCCCTGCCCTGCAACCGGATGCAAAGCTCGGCGAAGATATTGTCGATGAAGCGCTCGTCGCGGGTCTCGTTGGTCAGCCAGGCCACCACGTCGCCGCCAGACTGCGGCGTGACGGACTCGATGGTGGGGGCGTTCATGGCTTGCTCCGGAGCGGCAGGTGGGATCGGCACGCGATATGTCGTGCTTCTGCCCGGCAACGTCAACGCCACCAGCGGTAACGTGATCGGGCGTACCGGTGGTCAGGAATGCCCGCCCTGTCCTGCACTGCGCGTGGTGTGGTGAGGACGGACGCACTGCCAAAATATCGAGAACAACCCCATGCAAAGGTGCCGGCGGACACGGCAACTGTCCGGCGACACCGCAACTTGACTCGTCGGGCAAATCAGCGGTACGATTCCATTATTCAGAAATCGTATCGATTCAGCCTACCCCCTTCCCGCCCTACCCGTCCAGCCGGTCGACCTCGGCCTTGCCGGCCTTCATCACCAGCGGGATGTGCTCGCCTTGGCCGAGCAGGCAACCCACGTCGCGCAGCGGGTTGCCCTCGACTACCAGCAGGTCGGCGAACGCCTCCGGCGCGATGCGGCCGAGCTTGCCTTCCATGCCGAGCACCTCGGCGCCGATGATGGTCGCGCTGGCGATCACTGCCTGCGGGCCGATCAGCTCGGCGCGGATCCGGAACTCGTCGCTCTGCAGCCGCTGCGACGGTCCGAGCAGATCGGTGCCAAATCCCATCTTGACCCCGGCCTCGCGGTAGATCGCGAGCGAGCGCAGCCCGGCGTCGCGAACGTCGGCGATCTTGGCGACGCTCGCCGCAGGCAGGCCGTACTTCGCGCCCTCATTGGCCAGCGCCTCATAGGTGACCAGGGTCGGCACCACATAGGCGCCCTGCTCGGCCATCAACCGCGCGGTCGGAAGGTCGATCAGATTGCCGTGCTCGATGGTGCGCACGCCGCAGCGTATTGCCCGCTCGATCGCCTCCGCCGTGTAGGCATGCGCCAGCACATAGGTGTGCCGCGCTCTCGCCTCCGCGACGATGGCGCGGATCTCGTCCTCGGAATAGCCGTAGGCGCCGATCGGATCGGTCGGCGACGCAACGCCGCCGGACGCCATGATCTTGATCTGGTCGGCGCCCATCTGCAGCTCCTCGCGCACCGCCTTGCGCACCGCATCGACGCCGTCGACGACGCGCGCGATGGCGCCGACCCGCACGCAGCAGGAGCAGGTCGGGTCGGCAAGATAGTCCGAGCGGGCGCGCCCGTCGCCGTGGCCGCCGGTCTGGCTGAGCGCGCGGCCGGAGACGAACAGCCGCGGGCCATCAGTGAGACCGGTGTCGATCGCCTGCTTCAGCGCATAGCCGGCGCCGCCGGCATCGCGCACGGTGGTGAAGCCGCGCTTCAGCATCCCGCGCAACAGCATGGTCGAGCGCAGCGTCACCAGCACGTTGGCCATCCGCGCCTGCTGCGACAAATCGAGCTCGACCGCGACCGCATGCACATGCAGGTCGATCAGGCCGGGCATCAGCGTCTTGCCCTTGAGGTCGATGACCCGATCGGCGGAAGCCTCGATCGGCCGGTCCGACACCTCCTTGATCAGGCGGTCCTCCACCAACACGTGGTGGCCTTCAAGCAGATCGGACCGCAGCGGATCGAGCAGCGCGGCATTCTTGAAGAGGGTCGTAGCCATGATGATCTCCCAGGCGCCGCGATCACGCGGCTTCGCTTGCGATGTCTTCCAGCGACCGGCCGCGCGTCGGCACGCCCATCAGCACCACGGTCAGCGCGCCAATCAGGAGGACGGACGTGGTGACGCCGAACACGCCGGCAAAGCCGAAATTCGGGTAGAGGTAGCCGACCAGGATCGGCGCCACGATCGCGCCGATGCGGCCGATCGCGGAGGCAAGCCCGGCACCCGTGGTCCGGATCGATGTCGGAAACACTTCGGCCGTGTAGGCATAGACGCCCGCATAGGTGCCGTTCATGAAGAACGACAGCAGCAGGCCGGCCGCCATGATCTCCGCATCGCTCTTGGCAAAGGCGAGCCCGAGCGCGCTGACGCCGCCGAGCAGCATATAGGTCGCAATCGTCGCCTGCCGTCCGATCCGCTCATTGAAAATGGCGGCGGTGAAATAGCCCGGCACCTGCGCACAATACATCGCGAGCGAATAGCCAAAACTCTTGGTGATGCTCATGCCGTTCTGCACCAAGAGGCCGGGAATCCAGACGAAGAAGGAATAGTAGCTGAAGGTGATCGACAGCCACATGATCCAGGTCATGGTGGTGATGCGCGCCTGCCGGCCGGCGAGCAGCGCGGCAAAATTGCTCACCAGCGTTCCCGACGAGGCGACTGGCGCGGCTGGCTCGGCTACCGCCGGCGGCAGCGCGCGGCCCTCGCGCGCGAAGCCGGCCTCGATCCTGTCGAGCACCGCTTCGGCCTCCTTCGCCCTGCCCCGGCTTTCCAGCCAGCGCGGCGATTCCGGCAGCGATCTCCGCCACCACAGCAGCATCACGACCGGTATAGCCGTGATGACGAGCACGATGCGCCAGCCGTTCTCATAGGCGGGCACGATGAAATAGCCGAGCAAGGCGGCGGCGACGAAGCCGAACGAGAAGAAGCCCGCCAGCGTGCCGGTGAAGGCGCCGCGGTAACGCCGCGCCACGAACTCGGCGAGGTACGGCGCGATGATCGCGCTCTCCGCGCCGGTGCCCATGCCGGCGACGACGCGGGCGGCAAAGAACGCCGGCCAGCTATCCACCGCCGCGCTGACCAGCGAGGCCGCGCTGTAGAGCGCGAGCGCCGACATCATCACCGCGCGGCGGCCGATCAGGTCGCCCAGCGTCCCCGCGAGCAGCGCGCCGAACAGATAACCGACGAAGGTGCTGCTGCCGAGCACGCCGGTCTCGACATTGGTCAGCCCCCAGGCGGTGCGCAGCACCGGCAGGATGAACGCCAGCACCGCGGCATCCATCGCGTCAAAGAGATAGCCGAGGCCGCCCATCAGCAGCAGGTGCACGTGGAACCGCGCGAACGGCAGGCGCTCGATGCGCGCCGAGATCATCGACATGAAAGTCCCCCTCGCCCCGCAGCGGCACGCGCCACAGGGGCAGCCGGGGAATGATAGACAAACCAATATTATCCGAATAATTTATAATCGTTATCTGGCACATCACTCTTGTGAATATTGCTCGTGTCCTTCCGCACGCTCGACCTCAACCTGCTGAAAGTCTTCGAGGCGCTGATGACCGAGGGCAGCGTCACGCGCGCCGCCAGCGCGCTGACCATGACGCAGCCCGCGGTCAGCAACGCGCTCGCGCGGCTGCGCGACGCGCTGGGCGATCCCCTGTTCGTGCGCAGCTCGAGCGGGATCCGCCCGACGCAGCGCGCCGTGGCGCTGTGGCAGCCGATCGGCGATGCCCTTGAACATGTCCGCCACGCCCTCGATGAGGACGCCTTCGATCCGCGACAGACCCAGGCCGAATTCATCCTGTCGATGTCCGACTACGTGGCCTCGCTGGTGATGCCGCGGCTGCTCAACCGCTTCAGCGAAGTGGCGCCGTCCGCGCGCATCCACACCGTGCCCAACACCATCCTGGAGATCGGCGATCGGCTCGAGGACAACCGGGTCGATTGCGTGCTGAGCGTCTATGTCAACGAGGCGCAGCAGCCGCCGGCCGTGATCCGCTCCCGCTCGCTGTGGACCGTCGAATATGCCTGCATGATGCGGCGGGACCATCCGCTGGCCAGGCAGAAGCGGCTCAACACCCGGAGCTTCCTTGCCGCCAAGCATGTCGATGTCAGCCTCGCCGGCAAGACGCTGCCGACCTACGACCAGTTTCTCGCCTCGCGCGGGCTGTCGCGCAATCTGGTCGCGACCGTCAACCACTACAATGCCGCCTACGAGATCGTGCGCCAGTCCGACCTGATCGCCGTGCTGCCGCGCGATCTCAGCGCCCAGTCCCGCCACGCGCCCCATCTGCACGCCATGCCGGTGCCGCTGCCGGCGCCGCCGCGCATCGTCAGCCTGTTCTGGCACCAGCGCAACGACACCGTCCCCGCGCAACGCTGGCTGCGCGAGACGCTGGTGGAGATGTTCGCAAGGATGGAGTGACGCGGTGGGCTTGGGGCATGCGGACGAACCCGGCTCCCGGACACCGGTGATCCCCGTAGCGGCACGGGGATGCTGATTAACGCTCCCACAACCCGGGTTTGGTTTCCGATTGACGCCATCGGGGACCGGGGTGGTAGGCTGTCGCCATTTCATGTGGCCATTTGAATGCGCGAGTTATTGGAACAATATCAGCTTTTGCTGGCGCCCCTGATCTTCGTGCCGTTCGAGCAACTCTTTGCAGCGAGGCAGCAGAAGATCTTCAGGCGTGGTCTTTCGACCGATATGGCCTTCCTGTTTCTCAACGGCTGGCTGGTGTTCGTCGGCGTGACCGCGATCATCGCACTGGCGACGCTGGTCAATCAATCGATCCTGCCCTCGGCCGTCAAGCAGGCGGTCAGCGATCTCCCGTATTGGGCTCAGGCGCCCATCGCGATCGTGATCGGGGACCTCGGCATCTACTGGACCCACCGCATCCTGCATGTCGTGCCCGCCATGTGGCGCATCCATGCCGTTCATCACGCCGTCGAAGAGCTGGACTGGCTCGCCGCGATCCACCAGCACCCGCTTGACGTGACCTTCATGAAGGTTGGTTCGCTGTTTCCGCTGTTCGCGCTCGGTTTCTCCGCGGAGGCGATCGGGACCTATCTTGCGATCTACTACTGGCAGTCCTGGCTCGCGCACGCCAACCTGCGCCTGGGCTACGGCCCGCTACGCCACGTCCTGGTATCGCCGGAGTTTCATCACTGGCACCACAGCAGCGAGCAGGAAGCCAGGGACAAGAACTACGCCGGGCTGTTCTCGTTCTACGATGTGCTGTTCGGCAGCCTCTATCTTCCGGAAGGGCAGAAGCCGACGGCATTCGGCGTCGATCATCCGATGCCCACGAGATACCTGGCGCTTTTGGCCTATCCATTTTTCGCCTGGGCCTCGATGCTCAAGCGCGACGATCCGTCGGGCACCAGGCGCCCGGTTGGCGCGGAGGCTGTGCCCGGCACGGCAACGCCGCCGGCGCACCAGGACGGCTGATCGTGATGATCTTCGCCGCGGACTGTTCGCGATCAGGACACTAGCCTCCAACGGTTGCAGATTTTCGCAATCCCTCGCCTGTAGCTGTCTCGCCGGCCTCTTGCCGGTATCTCGTCCAGATCAGCGCGATCACGGTTGCGCACATCATGGGGCCGAGAGGCATGCGCACGAACGGGAAAGCGTATCCCAATACGAAGACGACGCTGACAGCGATCCGGAAGGCGCTTCGACCCGAACGCGACGCGAGGCGGCCCGCGCTGGCGTTCATGAGAAAGAGCAACGCGACCACCAGGATCGGCATATCGTAGATCGCGAAGTAAGGAGAAATCAGCGGCGTTGCCGCCAGGAGGCTCGCGGCCTTTACGGCGAAGCTGACATGGCTGCGCCAAATGATCAGCACCCCGATCGCAACTACCGATGCGATGGCGACGTGGACCGCCATCGCCAAACCGTAGCCAAGGCCGGCGTCTCTCAAGAGCCCGTACACACTCTGCAGTTTGTACCATGGCAGCGCGCCACTGAGGTGGAATTGCGTCGTGGCGAAGGTGGCGGCGGCGCGGAATCCATCGAAGGTATCCCAACCGAAGATCAGCCCGGCGAGCAGCAGGAGGACCGGAATTACCAGAGCGGCGGTGATGACGACGCGCCAACGTCCGGTGGCGATCAGCACGAAGGGAAGCAGCACGCCATACTGAGGTTTGAAGATGAGCAGCGCGATCAGGATTCCACTGAGAAGCGGACGCCTGTCCAATGTCAGCAGGATGCCGCCGAGCAGCGATGCGGCGAGCAGTGCGCTTTGGCCGGAAATGAAGTCGTAGAATACTGGCGGAGCAGCGAGTGCCAGCAGCAGCGCGGCGGAGCGCGGCCGGATGGCATGAACGACGAGCAGCCAGCAAGACAGCTTCGCTGCGCTCCACACCCAGAACGCGATCGGAAACGGCAGCAGCGCCAGCGGCGCCACAACCAGGAAAAACACCGGAGGATAAAAGAACGGAACCGGTACCTGATCGTAAGGATACGGAGCGTGATTGAGGGATTGCAGCCGGAGAACGAGTTGCTGATGCAGCTGCTCCCAATCGTAGGCCGCCGCCGCATGGCCTTCGAGCGCCATCGCGCCCGCGCCCCAGAAACATGAAAAATCGATTCCGGCCTGGCCGCCACCACCGACAAATGCCGGTATCGAAACCAGGATCGAGACCCCGAGCAAGACAGCGCAGGCAACCATCAGCGCCGGGTCATCTCCTGCAGAAGCGTCCCAGTGCAAAATTTTCTTCATATCCTCTGAAACGTCTCAATCATGAAATGGCGCAATCTACCATTGCACTCGCGGGCCGAGCAACGGAACGCCGGCGGCGGCTGGAGCTGTTTGCGCGGATAGGGTGAAGAAGCGGGTGTCGAATGGATGAGAGGGCTGTGGCCTAGCTTCGCTCACGTCGCTACGATGGAGTTTTCCGGGCTTGCCGAGCCGTGGGTCGCGAAGCGCCTCATGCCTCGCCGATACAGCCCGCCGTCGCCCTTCGGGCTATGGCGTGGCAGCCTTCACTCACTTCACTACGATGGAGTTTTCCCGGCCTGCCGAGCCGTAGCTCGCGAAGCGACTCATGCCTCGCCGATACAGCCCGCCATCGCCCTTCGGGCTATGGCGTGGCAGCCTTCGCTCACTTCGCTACGATGGAGTTTTCCCGGCCCGCCGAGCCGTAGCTCGCGAAGCGAGCGAAGGCTGGTGGGGGAGGCAGGACTCGAACCTGCGAAGCCATGAGGCGGCTGATTTACAGTCAGCTCCCTTTGCCACTCGGGACACTCCCCCGTCCAACAGCATCAGACCGGCCGCGCGAGTGGCGGCGGACCGGTCATCGAAATGACGCTGATAACCGGCCGACCCGAAGCGGGTGCGCGGTCGGGCGCGTTTATGGGGGAAGGCGGTCCCCAAAGTCAACCAAGCCAACCGCCTATTTGGGATACTTTTGCAGGCTCGGGCGATCTCTGTTCCAAAGTCGTGAGCCTTGCGGCTAGATTCTTGTTTTGTCGCGTTTTCTTCACGCGAACCGGCCCCCACTTCGCTCGAAAACGCTGTGTAAAATTGCCAATATTCAGGAGCCGTGACACAAGCCTCACATGAGCGATCGCGACCGCAAACCCAATTTCCGAGGCAAGGGCGGTAAACCCTTCCAAAAAGGGCCGAAATTCGGCCGCCCGCCGGCCCGGCGGGAACGCGAATCCGGTTCCGACGGGCCGGTGATTCTGTACGGCTGGCACACCGTGTCGGCCGCACTTGCCAACCCCGACCGCCATATCCGCAAGCTTTACCTCACCGAGAACGCGGCCAAGCGCCTCGCCGACGAAGACATCGCGACCCGCGTCACCCCCGAGATCGTCCGGCCCAGCGAGATCGACCGGCGCCTCACCCCCGATGCGGTGCATCAGGGCCTCCTGGCGGAGGCCGATCCCCTGCCCTCGCCCGGCATCGACACGCTGGCGCTGGAGGGCATCGTGCTGGTGCTCGACCAGATCACCGATCCGCACAATGTCGGCGCTATCCTGCGCTCGGCCGCGGCGTTCGCGGTGAAGGCGATCGTCACCACCGCCCGTCACAGCCCGGAGGCGACCGGCGTGCTGGCGAAGTCCGCCTCCGGCGCGCTCGAGCTGGTGCCAATGGTCACCGTGCAGAACCTGGCGCGCGCGCTGAACGAGTTGAACGAGCGCGGCTTCCAGACCGTCGGCCTCGACAGCGAGGGCACCGAGGATCTCGGCAAGGCCGCGCTGCAAGCGCCGCTCGCGCTGGTGCTCGGCGCCGAAGGCAAGGGCTTGCGGCAATTGACGCGCGAGACCTGCCGCCTCGTCGCCCGCCTCGACATGCCCGGCGAGATCAAGAGCCTCAACGTCTCGAACGCGTGTGTGCTCGCGCTCTATATCGGCGCCAGCCGGCTCGGGCTGATGTGAATCGGGATAGGGGGGAGCCTCGCAGCCCCTCCCCTCCCACACCACCGTACATACGGGTCCGTATACGGCGGTTCGCTGGATTAAGCGGCAAGAGTTGTTCTGTTGCCGCCGTAGTTTGGGTGTCAGCAATCGTCGCGCCAGCTTCGACTCCTCTGATCAGCGTCAGTCAGGGTTTCACCCCTTCCCGCCGTTCCGAGGCCAGTTGCCCGGAATTCAGTCGCATGGCCGATGCGATATCGCTGCATCTACTCGTCACTTCCAGCGTTCAGGCCTTCGGCGAAACTCGTTCCGCCTACTATGCCCTCTGCTGACTTCTGCACTGCGGTCAGATCGCCTTACGACGACCTCAGTCTCGTTGCCGAGACGCAGCGCAGATCTCCCGAGGTAAGATCGACCGCCTTCGCCGCACGCCCGCCGGATTTACCACCCCGGCCCTTGATGACCGTGGACTTCGCGATCACGTGCTCGCTCGTCCGGCCGGGTAGGCCTCGTTATCCGGTTTTTGTCCATCGGGCCGCGGCTTTGCTCCACGCTTCCTTCAGACCCCACCTCGCGATGACGCCCTTGCGCTTCGCTAATCCTTCACCGTCATCAGGCTGGATAGAGGACTTCCACCTCCAAGCTGCCGGTCATGCTCGGCACACACGACAAACGCCCGCTCGCGTGACGCGAACGGGCGCTGATGTCTCGAACTGACGATCGGATCAGTAGTAGCGGCGCAGCACCGGATGGCCGTAGCGGCCGTAGCGATAGCCGTAGTGCGAACGATAGCCGTAGTGATGGCGGTAACCGTAGTGACGGTAGCCATAGCGGCGATAGCCGTAATACGGGCGACCATAGCCTTCGCGGTAGTACGGACGCGGTGCCCAGTTGCCCGGACCGGTGTAGGTCGGTCCCTGGTTGACGTAATAGTATTGCTGCGCCGCGCTGGGATAAGCGGCATCCGGGTCGGGCAGACGTTCGACGGCGCCGTAACCGTAACCGTAGCCGTAGCCACCGCAACCACCGCAGCCGTAATTCACGACGGGCGCGGAATAGCCGCAAGGGTTGAAACCGCACGCCATTGCGGGCGCGGCCACCATGACGGCCACCGCCGCAATCAGTCCTTTGATCATTTGACGCATTACTCTCTCCTGTAGGTCTCTCTGTTCGTCGCGTAGCTCTTGATGGCTATTCAGGATCCCCGTTTCGCGGGGCTCTTGATTTCGGGCAGTCGATTTCAGAATCCTCGGGGTCGCGGTGGCCGCGGGAACGGGCGCGGCAGCGGCCGCGGCCCGTTGAACTCCGGCGCGTAGATCACCGGCGGCGGATCGACCGGCACGTTGGACTGTGCCGGCAGCGGAGCCGATTCCGCGCCCCACGATTGATGGTAGCTCTCGGCCGGCTTGGGCAGGCGGCGGTTGGCCGGCGGCTCGATCTCGAGGCGGCCGTAACCCGGCATGCGGCCGAGGCTCGGATAATAGTGGCCGACATTCGGCTGGGGATCGATCGGGCGGCCGCCATAGACGGTCGGCACCATCGACTCGTTGCGAGCGAGCCCCATCGCGCTTTCGACCACGGCGTAGGAGGCGTCGACGCCGTTAATGATGATCGGCACGCCGGGCCGCACCGGCACGACAATGTCGAAGCCGCCGCCGGCCAGCGCCGTCGAGCTCATCGCAGCCAATATCGCCAGCGCAAGACTTGCGCGCATGTTCACCCAGCGTCCCGAATTGTTCCACCACAACCTAATCCAACGGCTTGGCGGAAGGGTTAAGGACGCCGGCCAAACTGCCGGTAAGCCTAACGCGTAAGCATCGGCATCCGGTCAATGCGGCCGTGCGGAATCAGAAATCGTTAACGGGCGCCGAAGTGCCCCCTCTCCCCGTTCTTACGGGGAGAGGGTTGGGGTGAGGGGCTCCGCGGATACGGTGATAGCTACGTTTACGGAGAGTCCCCCTCACCCGGAACGCATCTGACGATGCGTTCCGACCTCTCCCCGCACGCGGGGCGAGGTGACGCAGACTCTGTCGCTCAAATCGACGCAACGTCATCTTGCTTCGGGAAGCCGCCGACCCGTCAGGTGAAGGCGTTCTCGACGATCGCGTGGACGCCGATCGCGATCGTGACCGCGCCGACCGCCATTTGCAGGCCGCGATTGGCCCAGGTCAGCCAGCGCGCCGAAGCTGCCAGCGGCACCGCGATCACGCTGGACAGCACGCCCATGCCGATCATGGAGCCGATGCCGAACAGCGCGACATAGCCGAGCCCGATCACCGGACTTGGGGCCTGCGACACCGTCAGCACCAGGAGCGCCGCCGAGCCGGCCATGCCGTGCATCAGGCCGACCAGGAGCGTGCGCCAGCGGAAGCCGTGCGCATGGCTGTGCGCGGCGCGGACGTGCGGCACGGTGGACGCACGCGCCACGGTGGACGCAAGCGCCACGGTGGATGCGGCTTCACCGGCATGGCTGTGGGCGTGGAAGTGCGTGGTGCCGTCGCCGTGCGAATGGGTGTGGAAGTGCACGCGGTCGCGCCACAGCCGCCACCACACATGCGCGCCGAGGCCGACCAGCATGATACCGACCGCGGTCTCGATCGGCTGTGCGACCGTTTCCGGGATCGCGCGCCCGAGCAGGATCGCGGCGCCGGCAAAGATGAACAAAGTGAGCGTGTGGCCAAGTCCCCAGGTCAGCCCGTGCTTGACGATGTCACCGACATGGCTGCGGCGGGCCGCGATGCTCGATACCGCCGCGATATGATCCGGCTCCAGCGCATGCTGCATGCCGAGCAGAAAGCCAAGACTCAAAATTCCGAACATCAATCCCCCGCGTCGGCACCGACATCAGTCCGTTCACCGCTGTACACGCAATTCTCGTCAAAGGCAGCATGCTCCGGAACGCATCATGCGCACGAACCTGGTGAACTTCACACTGCTTTGAACACAGGGCAAGGCCGCGCTGGAACAGGCACGGCACCGCGAGATTAGCTCTCGACGACGAGAGGAGATTTCGCATGACACAATTCAAAATCCTCGGCGCAGCAGCCCTGCTCGCCTCGGCGCTGGCGAGCCCGGCGATGGCGCAACAGACGATCGGCACCCCCGCGCGCTGCTCGAACGCCTGGCCGGACGCCCGATGCCAGGCGATGGCACCGGCCACCACCCGCACCGCCTATCACCAGCGCATCGATCGGCGGGACCGAGGCTGGCAGGGCAGCTACAACCGCTATGACCCCGGCCCGTTCGCGCCTGTCGACGCAGCGGCCCGCGTGGCCGGTGGCGTCGTCGGCGGCGCGGTCGGCACGGCGGCTGCGGTCGCCACCGCCCCGTTCGGCGGCCCCGACTATGCCCGCGCCCCGATCGGCGGCGCCGAATATGCGCGGCAGAACGGCTTTGTCTGCACCCCCGGCACCTGGTTCCGCGGCAGCGACGGCCGCCAGCATCCCTGCCAGTAGCTCAGCTGATTAGGCCGACGGCGCAAAAGGCGGCCCGCGGGCCGCCTTTTGTTGTCGGGCCGATACGGGGGCGCGATCGCTTCTCGCCTGCTCGGTTCAACCTTGGTTCTGGCTCTGGCGCGCCAAGTCTGCTATGCGAGCGCGCAAATCATTCCCAATTCGCCGGCTTAGCTCAGCGGTAGAGCAGCAGTTTTGTAAACTGAAGGTCGGGGGTTCAATCCCCTCAGCCGGCACCAATTGGCTTGGATTTCCGCTGGCTTGGATTTCCGCCATCTGGCCGCCGCGACACAGCTTCAGTCTGCCGAGATCGACCGTCGACCGCAGCAGCCCCGCCAGCTCGCAGGCGAATACGGCAGTTCCGAGCATGGGGAAGCGTGCTTCGACGCTGCAGCGCTGTCCAGAGCATGCTTCTTCGATGCCGACGCCGAAGCAGTCCGCTGCTGCAAATCCCTTGATGACCCCGTGAACGCCGACCGTCCTGCGGCCGATGCTGCCTTCAAACCGAAGTGCCTGGGCATCGCGTCCTCCATCAGATATGCGCGGCCTACGCCGCGTCGTTCCCGGTGCGATTCGAACACGTCGTCGCGATTCAATCAAAGCGCATCGCCTGATTGCCCACAATGTACAGAGCGAGCCGTAGTATTCCGGTCGCCGGGAGTGCCACGTCGTCGATCGCGCTCACCGCTAGCCAATGCAACGACCCTGCGCTTCGCAATGTTTTGCAGGAAGCGCTAGCGAGAACGTTGAGTCATCTCGCAACGACTACTTGTGATTTTGTTCCCGCTGGCTATTGTTCCGGCACTTTCATCTTTGGGAATTTCAGAATGAAGATTGTTTTCTGCACCGTGATTGTCCTGTCCACACTGGCCGTCGCTCCGGCGAGCGCCAGGGAGCGCAATGACAGCCCTCACTCCCAGGCCTGCATGGCCAAGAACGGCTTCAATCTCGACATGTGGCGCGCTCACTCCGCGGGCACCGACGCGCAGGTCCTGAGGTACATTCAGTGTCAGGATCGGGTGTCCGCGGCACAGGCCAAGGCGATCGGCATTCGCAACCATAACTTCAGCGCGGGCTATCGATGATGCTCGAGGGTGAGATGAAAATCGGACTCGCCCTCGCTTTCCTTGCCATCGGCTGCATCCCGGCAAGCGCCGCAGGCTGGACCTGCTCCGCCCCGGGTCTGATCTCCGGGTCGTACGATGGCGGCGATAGCGCCTACATCCATCTCACCGGCTTCCCGAACGGCAACAACTATCCTGTCGCGAAGAAGGGCAGCCGGGCCACCGGCACGACGAAGAACGGCACCCGCTTCGTCTGCACCCAACGCTAAGGCACATCGCCAATCCTGATCGGCCTGAAATTATCGCCGACCAGACTTCACCATTTTGAGGAATCACCATGAGATTGCTGATCTTGCTCGCAACTTTCGCCGCCACCATTTCGGCGGCCACCGCCGAAACCGCTGTCGAGCGCCAATGCGCGTCGGGCAAATGCACCTGCACCTACATCGCGTCGACCTGCAAGACCTGGAATCGCACCCATGGCGGCGACCTCGCCATCTGCGACAGCTACCGCGAGAGCTGCCTGCAGAGCGGCCGGTGGGACGACAGGAATCGCCACATCGACGTGGTGGTGAAGCGCTGAGGCAGTTCGCCCTTTCCGAACCGGCGCTGCGCCGCAGGGCCGGTTCGGAAAGCCGCTGCGACACTCCCCTGGCAGGAATCGTGGGATCCTTCCCGTAGGATCACCCATCCCTCGCCTTGCTTCTGTTCTTGCGGCCCCAAACGGGGTATGCAGAATGCGGGGTGGGACTCTGCCAATGACCTATTTGATCCTTGCCCGAGATGGCACCAGCCGAATCGTGCTGAAGCGCGACAGCGAAGACGCGGCCGAGAAGAAGGCTCGCGAGCTGAAGGAGATGGGCTGGTTCGAAGTCGAGGTCCGCGAGGACAAGACGGCGCCGGTCACGTCGGCTCCCCCGGCGGATCGTCCACCGACGCTGCAATGACGCTTTGATGAACCTTTGCCGGGTGGCCCTTACAGATATGTGAGGAGCCGCCACCATGTCCGACACAGCACATTACCGCTTCCAATCCGATCAGGCGCGACGGCTGGCCCGGCAGGTGACCGACGCCGCGGTGCGCGAGAAGCTGCTCGAAATGGCCGAGGAATATGGCCGCTACGCCGACCTGATCGAGGCCCGCAGCATCGAGCGGGTACCCGCTGCGGTAGCGGCCCATTAGGCTGGCCCCCGCCCCGTTCCGGACGGCTTACCGGTTCGTCCTCTCCTGATGCTCGTCCTCAAGGTGAGGCCAAATCCGCTCGACAACGCCCTGAGGATTTGTTCGGAACGTTATGCCCTTTCACGCGATTTTCCTCGCATGAGGGTCCGCGAATCCGACCGCAATCTGCTGCTTCTGGGCACGTTCACGCTGCTCAGCGTGGCCGCTGCCGGCCTCGTCGCCCTGTTCGATCCGGCGCCCGCGCCGGCGAACCCCGCACCCCGGCCGGCCGCGAATCAAGCATCGGCGGACGGTCAGCCTCCGGTCCGGATCGTCGGTACCCCGTTCGTCCCGAACACCAATCCCCGTCAACGCTGACCGTCCACGCCCGCGCGGCGTGTCACAATTATGTCACCGCGCCTACCAAACAGGCGTCTTCGTCAACCATCATGATGGCGAGCGCTTGATTCCGCGCGGTTGCTTTGCTGGAATCCGCGCGCTCAGGGTGCGCCATGAAGTGGATGAAAGAACGCGATCTCCTGATCGCGCAGACAATGGCTTTCGTACAGTCGGTGAAGGGCAAGCTGCCCGACGCCGAGCTGCCGGCGCCTGCCCCACGGACGGCGGCGGCGCCTGCCGCCCAGCCGACCGCCACGCCGCCTGCCGCTACACCTGCCCCCGCCGCCGCGTTGCCGATCGCCGCTGAACAGGCCTTGGCCGAGGCGGTCGCCACGCTCAGCGTCAAGGCTGAGGTGCGGGCTGCGGTCGTGCCGCCTCCGCTTCCGGCGCCGACCGTGATCGAGGGCCTGCCCCCCGCTCCGTCGCCTTTGGCGGTGACGGTCGTCGAAGTCCCGCCTCAACCGGCGCAGCTGCCGCACTTTGCCAGGCTCGACATCAGCGGCGACTTCGGATCCGAGGTGCGGGAGCGGGTTGCGAATTTCCGCGCCCAGCAGCAGCGCTTCCTGAAGGAGCGCGAGGAATATTGCACCACGACCATGGCCAAGGTCCGCGCCGCGATCAACGAGCTGCCGCGCTCGGGCAAGTAACGCAGCCCCATGAGACCCCGGACTGTGCGTTGGGCATCAGCCGCGCGCGCCCGACTTCACCGGCTCGGTCAGGAAGCGTCCGCTCGATCGCGTCAATGCCGGCTCCTCCACTGCATCGAGGGCGGGCTGCTCCCCTTCCAGCATGGATCGCAATCCGGCGATCGCCTTGGTCATGCGTTCGGCGTATTTCACCGCGGCGCCGTCGACGAACTCTCGATCCTTTGGCTTAGGTTTGGCGACCCGCAGCTCCAGATGCGTCATTCCGTTTGGACCGTCCAGAACGGCGCGAGTCATCACGATCCGCGGCGCGCCGGGAATCGGAAGCGTGATGCCCACCGTGAAATAATCGGGCGGGCGCCAATCGAGCATCTCCTCAACGACGGTATGGTTGCCGTGCATGCAGTGGTTCCTGGTGCCGGGACCGCGTCGTCCCTTGCCGGAATCCTCGACGATGGTGTCGGCGTCCCACCATTTCTGCCATTGCCCGGGCACGGTGAAAAACTCCCAAACCGTCTGCCGCGGCGCGGCGATGTCGAATTCCAGCATGACGTAGGCATCGTCGCGCGTCACCTGCATCCGGGTTTGCGCGTCTTCCTGCCGCCACGCCGCTTCCAGATCGCGCGCCCACAGCGTCACGTCGCCGATGACGTCGATGGTTTCGCGATGGGCGATGAGACCCTGCGCGACCGGATCGACACCCATCGCGCGGATGGCCGCGTCGCTGTAGAGCGCGTAGGCGCGCCCGCCGATCTTCTCAGCAACCGTGTTCTTGAGCAGCCGGTGGACCAGAATGACGTCGCGCCCGGCGAGCTCCTCCCTGCCGCCCATCTTCTGCTTCACCATCTCGCCATGATGGATAACGAACTTGAAATCGAGATCGCCCATCGCGACGCAGGCCTGACACTCGCAAGTCGAGGCCTGGCGCACGCTGCGCAGGCGCCGGCGGAATTTGAAATAGGCGCCCTCGATCGCGTCCTGCAGCAGCGAGCCGTCGATCGTCTCGGCGGTGGTGTAGACGAACGCGGCGTCGCCTTCGAACTTGGCGAGGCGGAACGGCGGGCGCAGCGCTTTCACCACCGTATCCATGAAATCGGCGATGATATCCTGCGCATGGTCGAGCTCGACCGCCGCGAGGAAGTTGGTATAGCCGGAGATGTCGGCAATCGCGAAATAGGCCGCTTCAGCCTTCGGAAGCATGGGGACCTCCTGCGCAACCGGTTCACGCCCAATCGGGCGGACGCGCAGTCTGTCATACCGCGCCGCCCGAGGTCGAGGACCAAAGCAACCCTGGGCGTGCGCTAGGACCGATCGACATTCATTGCATCCAGATCATTGCGGCAGCGAGATGGATGAAGCCGGTAAAGTTGTCAGATCGCCTGTCATAACGGGTTGCCAAGCGTCGGAAGTGTTTGAGCTGGCAAAAGCAGCGCTCGATGCGGTTGCGCTGTTTGTATGCGTCGGCGTCGTGCGGAATGATGATCCTGCGGGTGCGGTTTGACGGGATCACCGCCGTTGCGCCGATTTCCGCGATGATCGCACGCAGGGCGTTGCTGTCATAGGCCTTGTCGGCGAGCACGGCATCGCCGCTTTGGCCGTGGAGCAGTGCCGGCGCCTGGGTGATGTCATTAACTTGCCCAGCCGTGACGATGAAGCGGAGCGGACGGCCGAGCGCATCAGCCAGCATGTGGATCTTGGTGGTCAGTCCACCTCGGGAACGCCCCAGCGCCTGATCTTTGGCCCCCCTTTTCCGCTCGTCGCCTGCTGGTGGGCGCGAACGATGGTGCTGTCGATCATCAGATACTGGTTGTCGCGATCGGCGGTCAGAGCAGCGAACACGCGCTCCCAGACGCCGGCATGGCACCAGCGGCTGAAGCGCTGATGCACCGTTTTCCACTTGCCGTACCGTTCCGGCAGGTCGCTCCAGTGTGCGCCCGATCGCAAAACCCACAAACATCCGTTGACGAACAGTCGATTGTCCGCAGCCGTACGTCCCGGGTCGCCAGCTTTCCCCGGCAGCAGTGGCGCAATCCTCGCCCATTGCGCCTCCGTCAGCTCATATCGTTTCGCCGCCACCATCTGCTCCGTGTCTCGAATCACGGAACTCTATGAATCAGCGATCAAACCGCTTGGGAATCCTGAATGTCGATCGGTCCTAGCGGCCGCCGATCTTCTCCAGCGCCGGCAGCAGGTGCGTGAGAAATTCGCCCGGATTCTCGCTCATCGGGAAATGGCCGAGGCCCTTCATGATGGTGGCCTCAGCTCCCGCAATGCTGTTCGCCACCGCCAGCGTCTCTTCCGGCGTGCAGGAATAGTCGTACTCGCCCGACAACAGAAACAGCGGGCAACGTCTGGTGTCGATGTCGGCGATGCGGGCGCGGATGTCGCCGTCGACCTTGTAGAAATAGAGGTCGCCCTTGAACACGCCGGGCCCGCTCTGCATGTAATGCCACAGCGTCTCCCACCGCTCCTTGTCGGGCGCGTCGGGGCCGAGGAGGCCCGAGACGATGGCGGCGGCGACCTCGCCGCCATGCACGTCCGGCCGGTGCAGGAAATTCAGGTCGTAATAGGGATCGACATGCGCGCCGGCCTGCAGGCCGATGATGGCGCGGAAACGTTCGGGATGCTCGAGCGCGAGATGCAGCGCGATCCGGCCGCCGATCGAGCAGCCGATCACGATCGGCCTGTCGAGGTCGAGCGCGTCCATCACCGCCAGGATCATGGTCGTATATTGCGCGGAGGTGAGCTGGTACTCCTCGTCGTGCCAGCCCTGCGGCGGCGACGACTTGCCGTGCCAGGGCATGTCGAAGGCGATGACGCGATGGTTGCGCGTGACGCGCGCATCGTTCATCAGGCCGCGATATTGCCGCCCGTCCGCGCCCGCGGTGTGCAGGCAGAGCAGCGGCGTGCCCTCGCCCGCCTCCTCGACATAGACGCGGTGGGCCCGGCCGAACAGCTCCAGATGCATGTAGCGGCCGACGATCGGTTCGAACCTGGCGCTCATGCGGCCACTCCCTCGCGGCGCAGCTTGCCGAGCGCCTCCTTGAAGTAGCGCAGGTTCGCCATGAAGATCTGCAGCTCGCCCTCAGCCTTCAGCACGCGGCGCTTGATCAGCGCCATCAGGTCGTTCGAGCCCGGCGGCGGCCGCTTTTCGCAGAACCGGTCCCACTCCGCCTGCGAGGTGCGCAGCGCAAACGACGACGAGGGCATCACGAACGGGCCCTTCGTCACCGCGACGATCCGGCCCTCATGGATCGCGATCAGCCAGGCGGCCGCGCCGATCTCGAGCAGGAATGTCGTGGTGAGGTAGCGGCCGCGCCGCACCAGGCCGGCGTCGCCGTTGACCCGTTCCTTCAGCGTGTCGATCATATCAGCTCCCCCCGATCGCGGCCCGTCCGCGCAGGGCGCGGCGGGCGCTTGTTCTGCCGGCAATGATGGGAGGAATGCCGGTGCCGTCAATCTCCAGCGGCGCCGCGCGGCTCCGGCGTTTTCGCGTGGCCGCCACATACAGATTTTGGCGAGAGCCGGGTGATCTAAAGCCAGGATATCTAAAGCCAGGACCAGACCAGCGCCACATTGGCGGCGCAGGCCGCGAGCAGCGCAACCGCAAGCGCGAGCTGCACGCGTTCGTAAGGGGGCTGGTGGATTGCTCTCATGGGCCGGAGCATCCGGCGATTCTACCCGGAGAGTCCCGGGGATTCTTTTTTCGGGGGTTTACCACCCGTTAAGGACTCAAGGCCCTTCCGCGAAAGAACCGAAATGACTCATATTTTCAGATGCTTGCCGCGGATGCTCGCTCACGGTTCCGTGACCGGAACGGCGATATTGCCTGAAACCCAAAACGGGGGCTGGCGTTGTCGGTTGTTTGGGGAACGACGAATGCCGTACGCGCTGTTTTATCAGGACGCCAAGCTGAGCAAGGCCTACCCGACCGAGGCGGATGTCTGGACACTGGCCAGGAAATCCGGCCTGGTGGTGGATGCCATCTCCGGAGAGGAGGAGTCCGCGCCGCGCCCGGTGCTGGATAACGACTACGAAATCCGGCCCTGTCAGCTCGAGCCGAACGAGGATCCGGCCAAGAACAAGGCCGATGCCGATCGCGAAGCACGCCTGGAGCCGCGGTTGAACTGATCAGACGGCAGGCTGGCCGGCGCGCAGCGGCGGGCCGAGGATGCAATCGGTGCGGTCGCCCGCGCCTACGGCGTGGCCGTCGCCAGCGAGGCCTGTTCGGCGGCGACCGAAACGCAAATCTTCCGCCGATGCAGACCCCGGATCGCGCCGGTCACCTTGAGCACCTTGCCAGCCGAGCAGGACGCATCCTGCACGAACACGACCTCATAGGGCGCGAGCGCCAGGGGTTCGGATTTGAGGATAGTCTGGGCAAGGCACGGCACGGAGACCGCAGAGAGGATCAGCCCTAACGCAAAACTACGCATGTTCGTTTGTCCACCAGCCCGGCGATCGCATAATAGCGCAGCACGATGAAAGTTCCGTGCAATGCAGGAATTATTTTTTGCATTGCACGATCAGGCCTGAACATCAGGTGAATGTGGGGTCGTAGCCCGGATGGAGCGGAGCGAAATCCGGGACTTCGTTCGTCGGATCGGCTGCCCCGGTTACACTGCGCTCCATCCGGGCTACGGGTTCACCGCATCCGTCGTCATTCCGGGGCGAGCGGCTGGCCAACAAAAAAGGCCGACCCGAAGGCCGGCCTTTCATTGATGCGATCAAGCCGCGATCAGTAGCGGGAGCCGACCGGGCCACCCCAGCCGAAGCGGTAGTTGACCCCGAGCTTGACGGTATGTTCGTCGTTCCGGAAGCTCGTCCCGACGAGGTCGGCCGGGCCGCTGGTGAAGTTGGTCTTGCCGAAATTGTAGTACTGGTACTCGGCCTTCGCCGACCAGTTCGGGGCGAACATGTATTCGAGGCCCGCGCCGACCGTGTAGCCGTCCTTGTGGCCGCCATCGGTGGTGAAGGACGCCGGCACGCCGCCGACCGACGCGGTGATGTTGTTGTTGTCGCGCCAGGCATAACCGCCCTTGGCGTAGAGCAGCGCCGGACCCCAGGTGTAGCCGAGGCGGCCGGTCACCGAACCGATCTGGTCGGTGTTGCCGGTCACCAGCGTTCCGCCCGGGAGCAGCACGCCATTGTTCGAGGAGCTGGGCAGCCAGGAATACTGCGCCTCGGCGCCCATCACCCAGTTCGGGGCGAACTGATAGTCGAAGCCGCCCTGCACGCCACCCATGAAGCGCGCGTCGCTGCCCATCAGGTTGTTGCCGTCGGTGAACGCGCCGCCGACATGGCCGCCAATATAGAAACCGGTCCAGTTGTAGACGACGGCGGGGGCGGTATAGGGCGGCGGTGCCTTGGTATAGGTGCGGGCCGGCATGTCAGCCGCAAACGCAGGGCCCGCAAGGGCGCCCAGCGCGACTGTGCCGAGCAAAAACTTCTTCATTTCTGATCCCCGTTACTAACGCTGCGCTGTAAAGCCAAACAACGTGACCTCAATTAGGTTGCTTTGGGGCAATGCCGCACCCGTGATGTTTCCGAGCTGTGACAGGGTCGCAACAACGCCCGTTTGTTCCCTGGCACAGAAGGTTTTTTTCACCGGTTAAGCAGCCGCATCTCGGCTGGATGTAAGTCGCAGACGGCTAAAGTGAAGTTCAACGCTCCCCGAAAAGTGATCGGAGTTCGCTAACGTTTCGATCAGGCTTGCGACAAGCCGCCGCGCAGAAGCGAGATCAGATCGCGCTCCTGCTTCTTGTTCGGGCATCATCCTTTCGGAAAAACCGCTTCACACTTTTCCGGATCATGCCTTAGCGCGGCATCTTTTCCAGTTCCGGAAATGCCGCGTAGGACGCGCCGGCGCAGGGCTCGGCGGGGTTGTCGAGGATGCGGTCGAGCCGGCCGTCGACAAACAGGACACCGCGCTCCCGGGCGGCGCGGTAATTGCCGTCGGTATCCTTCGCGCTGTAGCGCAGGCACACGACGTAGCGCAGCCGGCCGCCGACCGTACGCTGCGCCGGCTCGGCGATAGCAGCCTCGCGGACCCCGACCGGATTGTTCAGGTAGGTCCGCATGAAGGCTAGGATCTGGTCGCGGTAGCGGTCCGGGAACGGCTGGTTGGCGACGCCACGGTCATCGGTGAAGGTGGTCGGCCCGCCGCCGTCGTCGCTGGTGAGGCAGCCGGCGAGCGGAAGCGAGAGCAGCAGGATGGCTGCCAGTTGTGATGAAATCCGCAAACGACGCTGTTCCCTGTGTCCCCGGAGGCCGTCTCATAGACTGCCGGGCGGCCGAAGGGAATTCGCAACTCGGTTATTCCTCGCCCGGGTTCACAACCGGAGCCAGACGCACTCCGGCCCGTCGCCATTGGGGAAGCAATGGACGGACGGGCCGGTTCTGCATCCAAAAGGCGCAGCGGGGCAATGTGGATCGAAACTACGCCCCTCGGATCAGATTCAACCGCGCTTGGGTCAGCCGCGTTTGGCCGGCGCGACGTGCTTGGTCGCGACCTTCGCGTGGACGTGCTTGGTCGCATGCTTCGGCGACTTCACCTTCAGCATGCCCATGTGCTTGTGGTGGCGGTGATGGCGATAGTGCTTGTGGTGCATCATGGCGTTGGCGTTGCGCACCTTCGACGGCAGCTGCTCGCTCTTGATCACGGGAGCGGCCTTGGTTGCCGGGGCAGTCGTGGTCGCCGGCGCGGGCGTTGCGGCCTTGCCGGTCTCGACGGCGAGCGCGGGCGCTGCGATCACGGACATGGCGAGCAGCGCGGCGGAAATCGTCTTCAGCATGATGGTCCTCCTCGTCGGGATCGAGAGGTCTCCGGCCGGATGGTCGGCCTCACCGATCAATGCACGTGACCTTATGGGCCGCGCACTGAACCCGTTCTGAAGGACCCTGACGGACTTCATTCATGTGCATGACATCTCTGTCATGTTCTCCTCTCCGCCGGAAAAGCAGGATCACGCAATCGTGGAATCGGCCGGGAATGTTCTGCACCCCTGGGTGTTCAAGTCATCAGGCTTCGGTGTAAGATTACCGAGCACGATCAGGAACGATCAGGAGCAACCAGGAATGAGCAGGAAGACGAAGTTTTTGGGCCTCGCAGTGCTCTCGATGACGCTCGCCTCCGGGCCGGTCATCTCGGCCTACGCCGCGGGCAGCGACAATCCCTCGCCGCCGGCTTCCGACAGCGGCAGCAGCAAGGGCAAGAAGGCGAAGAAGGACAAGAGCTCCGCGATCGACGATCAGAAGTTCCTGGCCGGCTATCGCGCCGCCTACACCACGATCTACGACAAGCACGACTATACCGCCGCGATCGAGCAGCTGAAGGCGCTCAGCCAGGATGATCGCGCCGACGTCGCCAACCTGATCGGCTACTCCTATCGCAAGCTCGGCGACTACAAGGTCTCGCAGATCTGGTACGAGCGCGCGCTGAAGGCCGATCCGGCCCATGTCCGCACCTGGCAGTATTACGGCCTCTGGCAGGTCGAACAGGGCAACCGCGATCAGGCGCAGTACCACCTGAACCGCATCGCCCAGCTCGCCGGCACCAACAGCGACGAATATCGCTCGCTCGCCGCAGCGCTGGAGAAGCCCCCGGGCACCGGCCTGGTTTACTGAGTTAAGGCAACCGCTTCCTACATCGAGCCGGCGTGGTCACGACGACTGCGCCGGCTTTTTGCTGCGCCATAGGATGGGTGGAGCGCAGCGAAACCCATCCTGCTTCCGCGCGGATCAGAGGTGATAGGTATCGCTTCGCTCCACCCATCCCACGGATCAGCATAATCGTTACGGATGGAGATTACGGATAATGCTCGAGGCGACGATCGGGCTTTTGCGGGCGGCTCGCCCCCACTGTGTTGCCCGCGGCGCCGGCATCCGGCTTGGCCGGACGCGCGGCCTTCTCGACCGGCGGCCCGCTGTTGCCGGTCTTCTTGGCGCTGTTCAGCGCCTCGCCGGTGGTGGTCACGTTGGCGGCCTGCCCGGCCCCCGCCGAGCCGGCCGAAGGGCCGGAGCTTTGCGCCAACACGGTTCCCGATAGCACCAATGCCGCCATCAGTATTGCCGCGTTGATTGTCATGGAGCGGGCCTTCTGTGCGCGCGAATGATGCACAGCAACGCGCCGCTGCCATGGACGTTCCCACGGAGCCATCATTTAAGGTAAATGCGCGGCGAATTTCCGCCCTGCCGCGGCCTGTCGCAGGAAGCACCGCGCGCTTGCGGCCTCCTCAGCCATGCGCCGCTGACGGGTTGCATAGCGCCGCCTCGCGATATTCGGCCCATGCCTGCCGCAGGATTTGCACCGACGAGGTGAGGAATATCGTCGCCATCACGGTGGCGACGGCAAGGTCAGGCCAGGCCGAGACCGATCCCCACACGCCGAGAGCCGCCGCCATCACGATGAGATTTCCGATCGCGTCGTTGCGCGAGCAGAGCCAGACCGAGCGGATATTGGCATCGCCGTCCTTGTACGGCAGCAGAAGCAGAACCGAGCCTAGATTGGCCGCGAGTGCCAACGCGCCGATGGCGCCCATCACCTCGGCCTTCGGCACGCCGAGCACGAACGTCTGGTAGACGGTCGAGCCGAACACCCACAGCGCCATCAAGCTCAGCGACGCGCCCTTCAATAGCGCGGCCGAGGCGCGCACGCGCAGGCTGGCACCGATCACCGCAAGGCTCAGTCCATAGGTGACCGTATCGGCAAGGAAGTCGAGCGCATCGGCCTTGAGCGCCTGCGATCCGGCAAGCTGACCCGCGATCATCTCGGTCAGGAACATCGCGCCATTGATGCCAATCACCGTCCAGAGCACGCGCTTGTAGCGCGGATCGAGACCGTCAAAGACGGGAACGCCGCCTGAGCAGCCGCACGAATCGGCCGCGCGATCGCGGTCCCCTGCCCGCACGCGAGCCTTGATCGGCAGCGTCAGCGGCGGTGGTGCGCAGCATTCGGTCGTGTTCTGCCCGCAGCAATCGTTCATGGCTCGTCCTTGCAGACGACAGGATAAGGCCAGCCACGCAACGCATTCAAGCCGATCCATCCGGCACAACTCCGGCGATCATGCGTCGCGGGTTCAAGGGCTGCCGGCTGCGTTTATCCGACAGCCCAACCTGTTGATGCGGGCCGTCGCCTCACTTCGCCTTCTGGATCGCGGTGACGGTGTAGCCGCCGTCGCCCTCCTGGGCCTCGAACCGGACCTTGTCGCCGACCTTGACCTGCTTCAGCAGCGCCGGATCCTTGACCCGGTAAACCATCGTCATCGGCTCGTCCATGCCAAGGCTCTTGGCCGGACCGTGCTTGAGCGTGATCTTGCCCGCGCCCTCGTCGATCTTCTTGACCTCGCCATTGATCGCGGCGGCCTGCGCGAGCGCCGCGCCCAGGGTCAGAGCCAGCGCGAACGCGGCGCCGGCAAGTTGGATCATCCTGTTCATCATTGTTGTGCTTTCTTTCGTTGCAGGTTTCATTTCACGATGACGCGGCCGGTCATCCCGTAGTCGCGGTGATCCGGGATCAGGCAGGAATATTCAAACGTTCCGGCCTTGGTGAACTTCCAGACGATCTCCGCGCTCTTCTTCGGTGCGAGGCGAACGCCGTTCGGATCGTCATGCTCCATGTGCGGATGCTTCTTCATCACTTCGGCATGCTTCAGATTCTCTTCGGTGGTCGCGAGCAGGAATTCGTGATCCTCGGTGCCGGCATTGCGGATCACGAAGCGGATCTGCTCGCCGCGCTTGACCTCGATGCGGAACGGCGTGAACTCCATCTCCTTCATCTCGACCTCGACCGTGCGCGAGGGCTTGCTCGGATCGCCGGGCTCGCCGGCCGAATAGGATTCGTGGCCGTGCTTCTCGTGACCACGCGACGGCACTGCGGTGACCGACAGCGCAATCAGCGCGATGCCGATGCTGGTGAGTTGCTTCACTGGATTCTCCATTCTGTGTTTGATGCTTGTCGTTGGTGAGTGAGCTGGATCCGCTACATCTTCATTCCCTTCATCGATGGCTTGCCTTTTCGCCCGGGCGCCGCCGGCGGCTGGGGCGCGGGCTCGGTGGCGGGCGCCTCGACCTCATAGGCAACCGTGCCCGGCGGATATTTGTACGGTCCGGGGTCGGCGTAATCGTCGCGGCCGAGCCCCTCGCGGATCTTCATCACCGTGAACATGCCGCCCATCTCGATCGGCCCGAATTGTCCGGTGCCGGTCATCATCGGCAGCGTGTTGTCGGGCGCGGGCATCTCCATGTTGCCCATCGCCATGCCGGTCGATCCCATCACCATCGCGTCGGGCGCGAGCTTGCCGACCGCCTTGGCCAGATCCTGGCGCGACACGCCGATGAAGTTTCTGACGTCGTGGCCCATCGCGTTCATGGTGTGGTGCGACTTGTGGCAGTGGAACGCCCAGTCGCCCGGATTGTCGGCGAGCATGTCGAACGCCCTGACCGCGCCGACCGGCACGTCGGTCGTGGTCTCCGGATACTGCGCGCTCTCCGGCACCCAGCCGCCGTCGGTGCAGGTCACCGCGAAATTATGCCCATGCACATGGATCGGATGGTTGGTCATGGTCAGGTTGCCGATCCGCACGCGGATCCTGTCGCCGAGACGGATCGGCATCGGATCGATGCCGGGATAGACGCGGCTGTTCCAGGTCCACATGTTGAAGTCGGTCATCTCATTGACCTTCGGCAGATAGGTGCCGGGGTCGATCAGGTAGCTGCTCATGATGAAGACGAAGTCGCGGTCGACTGGCCGGAATGCCGGATCGCGCGGGTGCACGATGAACATGCCCATCATGCCCATCGCCATCTGCACCATCTCGTCGGAATGCGGGTGGTACATGAAGGTCCCGCTGTGCTTCATCTCGAACTCGTAGACGAAGGTCTTGCCCGGCTTGATGTGCGGCTGGTTGAGTCCGCCGACGCCATCCATGCCTGACGGCACGATCATGCCGTGCCAGTGCACCGTGGTGTGCTCCGGCAGTTTGTTGGTGACGAAGATGCGGACCTTGTCGCCCTCGACCGCCTCGATGGTTGGCCCCGGTGCCTGGCCGTTATAGCCCCAGAGATTGGCCTTCATGCCGTCGGCGAATTCGCGCACCACGGGCTCGGCGACGAGATGGAATTCCTTCCAGTCGCCGTTCATCCGCCACGGCAGCGACCAGCCATTGAGCGTGACCACCGGCCGGTAGTCCGGCCCGCTGGCGGGATGTAGCGGCGGCTGCATCACCACCTTGTCCATGGTCGGCGCTTCGGGAATGGCGGCGGCCTGGACGCGGCCGCTGACCGCGCTCGCCGTGACCAGCGCCGCGCCGCCCAGAAATCCTCGTCGAGAAAACATGTGCTGCTCCATTCAATGACCGCCGCCGGCCGCGGGCTGCGCGGCCGAGGCGATGGAAGACGGTGTCGATGCTGCGCCGGCCGAGCCGCCGCCGTTGATCGCGGTCTGCAGCTCGGATTGCGCCAGAAGGAAGTCGCGCCTGGCGTCGATCGCCGCGCGCAGCGAGGCGAGCCGCTGCCGCGCTTCGGTCAGCAGCGCGAACACGTCGACCTGCATGCTGGAGAAGCGCAGCTGCATCTCCTCGGTGATGATCTGCCGCAACGGCAGCACCTCGCGCTGGTAATGGCGCGCGATGTCGTAGGTCGAGCGATAAACGCGGTAGGCGTCGCGCGCCTCGGAGCGGACGTTGACCGCCTTCTCGGTCAGGCGGTTCATCGCCTGGCGGTAGGTCTCCGCCGCCTGCCGTACTCGCACCTCGCCGCCGTCGAAGATCGGAATCTGGAACTGGACGTCGAAGCCGCGCTCCCTGAACGGCGGGGCTTCGGGATCGTGCGTACGCTTGTCGATGCCGGCGACATCGAGCAGCGTGACGAAACGCGTCGCCTCGGTGAGATCGAGCGCCTTGGCGAGCGCGACGATTTCCATCCGTGCGATCTGCAGGTCGACGCGATGGCCGACCGCGGCGATCTCGATCGACGGCTGTTCCAATGGCAGCTTCGGCAGCAATGGCAACTTGCCGGGGATTCGGAATCCGAGATCGCCGTCCCACAATCCGAGCAGGCGCGCCAGCCGCTCGCGCGAACTCGCCGCATTCTGCCGCGCGCTGGCGAGGTCGGCGGTGATCTCGGCGTAGAACACCTGCTCGCGGGCCTGGTCGAGCTTGTTCATGCCGCCGGTCTCGCCGAGCTTTTTCGCAAGCTGCGCGGTCGACTCCGCGGTCGCCTTCGCATCCGTCAGCAGCGCGACCGTCTCGTTCGCGGCCACCGCCGCGACTTGGCTGCGCCGCACCTCGGCGGCAAGCCGCAAGGTGGCGAGCGCGGCCTTGAGCTGCGCCTGGCGGAAGCGCTCGCGCGCGATCTCGGAGCGGGCCGGAAGGGTCGCGAGCGCCAGGATGTCGCCGACCACCTGCCGCTCGACCTCGCTGGCGCCGTTGCCGCTGATGCGGGAGACCGAGAAGGTCGGGTTCGGCGGCAGGCTGTCGGCGACGTAATCGGTCTCCGCCAGCGCCAGTTCGTTATAGGCGGCCTGCAGCCCCTTGTTGTTCAAGAGCGCAACCTGCACGGCGGCATCCGCCGTCAAATTGCGCGCGAGCAGCCGCTTCACTGCGGCGTCGACGGTCGCGGCCTCATCCACCGACCGCACGAAGGCGACGTCCTTGCCGATCGCCTGCTCGGTCACCTCGGAGACGACGCCCATACCGCTGTCGGGCGAGAACGACGCGCATCCCGCGAGCGCGGATGACGCAAGCAGCAGGATCGGCACGATGATCCGATGTCGCATGGCGCCCTCCTACTGGTCCGGCTTGGCCGGCGGCGTCACGCCGTCATTGCGCTCGCGCCAGGGCTGCGGCGTCGATGGACGCAGGCTGCTGTAGGGCGCGATCGTCGAGCGGTAGCCGACGCCGGCCGTCCCCGCCGCCGGGTTTGCCGGATCGCCTCCGACGACGACCGGCCGGCCGTCGGCCATGCAGCCGGCGAGCGGTGCAGATGCGAGGATGGCGGCGGCCATCCGCGGCAGCAATGTGGGTGGCGCGCGCCAGCCGAGCCTGTTGCCAAGCCTGGTGGCCACGGCGGCGAGCCTCGCCCCGAGATGCGAATACATGGATCTGTCCCGATCATCCGATGAATAACAGGCGTGCGCACGCAAGCGTGCGGCACCGCCACGATGTCAGCGAACGATCAGGCGATGGGGGGACGATAGAGGCGCGGAGGCGCCTCGCTCCGCAGGCTCTGATAAGCCTCGGAAAGACGCGTGGCGATCGGGTGCAAGGGAGCAGCGACGAATGGAAGATCGGCCGGCAGCGCCGACACGCACATCAGCGCGCAGCACGGCCCCGGCGAACTCTTGCCGTCGTGGCTATGCTTCACAGGCGGCGCAGCATCATCGGCTGCGTGTTGCATGTGCATGCCGCCAAGATCGTGGGCGGCATGATCGTGCGTGACGGCTTCGGCATGCGCCATCGACGCCGCGTGAACATGCGCCGCGGCGGCGGGCTGGACCTCATCGGTCAGGCACGGAAACGGCGCGCCGAACGCGAGCGCAAAGGACGGCGCGAGCACGCAGAACAGATAGGCCAGGATGATGGAACATCCCGCCCGAACCCGCCCTGTCCTCGTCAATCGCACCAGCACCCGCTTCGCGTCTCCGACCGCCGCAAGCTAACCGCAAATCAGCTGCAAACCGCCATCAGCTATATACCCCCTCGGGGTATCATTCAACCCGATCTGAAACTACCAACAGGCGTCATGTTTCCATCACATCCTTGCCTGCTGGCGCGCGGCCCAGGAAGCAACTTCGCGTGCCGACACTCTCGCTTCGATCTTGATGCCCTTCACGACGGCGAAGATCGCGGGAATCACGATCAGCGTCAGCAGCGTCGACGAGATCATACCGCCGATCATGGGCACCGCGATGCGCTGCATGATCTCCGAGCCGGTGCCGGTGCTCCACATGATCGGCAACAGCCCGGCCATGATCGCGACCACCGTCATCATCTTCGGCCGGACGCGCTCGACCGCGCCCGCGATGATCGCGCGATTGAGGTCGTCACGATCGATCGTGCGTCCCTCGGCCGCGCGGCGCGCCGTGACCTCGCCCAGCGCCTGGTTGAGATACATCAGCATCACGACGCCGGTCTCGGCGGCAACGCCGGCGAGCGCGATGAAGCCGACCGCGACCGCAACCGACAGGTTGAAGCCGAGCGCCCACATCAGCCAGAAGCCGCCGACCAGCGCGAACGGCAGCGACAGCATCACGATCATCGTCTCCGCCACCGAGCGGAAATTGAGGTAGAGCAGCAGGAAGATGATCGACAGCGTCACCGGCACCACGATCCTGAGCCGCGCAGCGGCGCGTTCGAGATATTCGTACTGCCCGCTCCAGACCACGTAGGTTCCGGGCGGAAACTGCACGCCGGCCTGCACCGCGCGCTCCGCGTCCGCGACATAGCCGCCGAGATCGCGATCGCGGATGTCGACATAGATGTAGGTCGCGAGTTGCCCGTTCTCGGTCCGGATCGTGGTCGGCCCGCGCGCCGGCGCGATGTCGGCGACCTCGCCGAGCGGCACCGCGCCGCCCGCCGGCATCGGCACCAGGATGTCGCTGGCGATCGCGCCCGGATTGTCGCGCAAATCGCGCGGATAGCGCATGTTGACGGTGAAGCGCTGGCGTCCCTCGACCGTCGTCGTCACGCTCTGCCCGCCGAGCGCGGTCGCGATGGTGTCCTGCACGTCCTGCACCGCGATGCCGTAGCGCGACAAGGCCTCACGCTTCGGCGTGATCTCGAGATAGTAGCCGCCGAGGCTGCGCTCGGCATAGGCCGACGAGGTGCCGGGCACGCCCCTCACCACCTGCTCGACCTGGCGGGCGAGCTTGTCGATCACGGCAAGATCGGCACCGATCACCTTGACGCCGACCGGCGTCCGAATCCCGGTCGAGAGCATGTCGATGCGCGCCTTGATCGGCATGGTCCAGGCGTTGGAGACGCCGGGGAATTGCAGCGCCTTGTCCATCTCCGCGATCAGGCGGTCGAGCGTGAGGCCGGCGCGCCATTGCTGTTTCGGCTTCAGATTGATGATGGTCTCGAACATCTCCGACGGCGCCGGATCGGTTGCGGTCGCGGCGCGGCCGGCCTTGCCGTAGACCGAGGCGACCTCCGGAAAGCTGCGGATGATGCGGTCCTGCATCTGCAGCAGCTCGGCCGCCTTGGTCACCGAAATCCCCGGCAGCGTGGTCGGCATATAGAGCAGCGTGCCCTCATTGAGGTCGGGCATGAACTCGGTGCCGAGCTGCCGCGCCGGCCAGATCGAGACGGCGACGGCGCCGAGCGCCAGCAGGATCACCAGCGTCTTCGCCCGCAACACGGCGTGGATGACCGGACGGTAGATCCAGATCAGGAAACGGTTGATCGGATTTCTGTGCTCAGGGACGATCCTGCCGCGGACGAAGATCACCATCAGCGCCGGCACCAGCGTCACCGACAACAGCGCCGCCGCCGCCATCGCAAACGTCTTGGTGAACGCAAGCGGCGAGAACAGCCGCCCCTCCTGCGATTCCAGCGTGAAGATCGGCATGAAGGACACGGTGATGATCAGCAGGCTGAAGAACAGCGCCGGCCCCACCTCCGCCGCGGCCTCGATCAGGATCGCGACCCGCGACCTGTCGGGCTCGGCTCGCTCCAGGTGCTTGTGCGCGTTCTCGATCATCACGATCGCCGCATCGATCATGGCGCCGATCGCGATCGCGATGCCGCCGAGGCTCATGATGTTGGAGCCGATGCCGAGCAGCTTCATCGCGCCGAACGCCATCAAGACGCCGACCGGCAGCATCAGGATCGCGACCAGCGCGCTGCGGACATGCAGCAGGAACAGGATGCAGACCAGCGCGACCACCGCGCTCTCCTCCAGCAATGTGCGCTTCAGCGTGTCGATCGCCGCATAGATCAGATTGGACCGGTCGTAGACCGGCACGATCTCGACCGACTTCGGCAAGCTGCTCGCGATCTCCCTGAAACGCTTCTTGACGTTCTCGATCACGTCGAGCGCGTTGACGCCGAAGCGTTGCAGCACGATACCGCTCGCGACCTCGCCCTCGCCGTTCAGTTCAGTGATGCCGCGCCGCTCGTCGGGGCCGAGCTCGACGCGGGCGACGTCGCGCAGCAGCACCGGCGTGCCGCTATCGGTCTTCAGCACGATGTTGCCGAGATCGTTGATGTCCTTCAGATAGCCCTTGCCGCGGATGACATATTCGAACTCGGAGAGCTCGACGGTGCGGCCGCCGACATCGGCGTTGCTGGCACGAATCGCGTCGCGCATCCGCTGCATGGTGATGCCGCGATCGCGCATCCGCTGCGGATCGAGGATCACATTGTACTGCTTGACGAAGCCGCCGACGCTGGCGACCTCGGCCACGCCTTCGGCCTTGGCAAGCGCGAATTTCAGGTTCCAGTCCTGGATCGTGCGGGTGTCGGCAAGGTTCAGCTCTTTCGACATCACGGCATACTGGTAGACCCAGCCGACCCCGGTCGCATCGGGCCCGATGGTCGGTGAGACGCCGGCCGGCAGCCGCGACGCCGCGCCGTTGAGGAATTCGAGCACGCGCGAGCGCGCCCAGTAGATATCCGTGCCGTCCTCGAAGATGACATAGACGAAGGAGACGCCGAAGAACGAGAAGCCGCGCACGACCTTCGACTTCGGCACCGTCAGCATCGCCGTGGTCAGGGGATAGGTGACCTGGTCCTCGATCACCTGCGGCGCCTGGCCGGGATATTCGGTGTAGACGATGACCTGGGTGTCGGAGAGATCGGGGATCGCATCGAGCGGCAGATGCAGCAGCGCGTAGAGGCCCGCGGCTGCCGCGAAGCCGGTGCCGAACAGCACCAGCAGCAGGTTACGCGCCGACCAGGCGATGACACGGGCAATCATCGCCGGTCTCCCGTCTTGTCGCCCTCGCCCGCCTGGGCAGCACCGGCCTCGGCAAAGCCCTTGATCGCCGCCTTCAGGTTGCTTTCGGCATCGATCAGAAACGTCGCTGATGTCACGACCGCATCGCCTTCGGCGATGCCGTCGCGGATTTCGACATAGCCCTCGCCGCGCCGCCCGAGCTTGACCTCGCGCGGCTCGAACCGCCCGTTGCCGCGGTCGATCAGCACGCTCTGGCGGCTCCCGGTGTCGAGGATGGAATTATCAGCTACCGCAAGTACCGGCGCCGGGCTGCCGGTGTCGATCTCCGCGTCGACATACATGTCCGGCAGCAGTGCGAGGTCGGCATTCTGCAATTCGATCCGCACCCGCGCGGTGCGCGTCTCCTTGTTGACCTGCGGATAGATCACGCTGATCCGGCCGACGAAACTACGGCCGGGATAGCTGCGCGCCCGCACGGACACGTTCTGCCCGACCACGATATTGCCGAGATCGCGCTCGGCAACGTCGACCAATGCCCACACGACAGAGACGTCGGCAATCCGAAACAGCACGTCGCCTTGCTGCGCGCGCATGCCCTCGATGGCGGCACGCTGAAGCACGATGCCGTCGCGCGGCGACAGCCACTGGATCGCGATCGGAACGGTCCGGCTCTTCTCCATCTCGGCGATGACGGGTTCGGGAACGTCGAGATTGGTCAGCCGCTGCTTGGAGCCGCGTCCGTAGGGCTCGATGTTCGCAGTCGCCTTCGACGTGATGGTCGCGACATATTCGGCCGCAGCGGACGATATTGCCGGGCTGTAGATCTCCATCAACGGCTGGCCCTTCGTCACACGGCTGCCGGTCGTGACGTCGGCGACTTTCTGCACATAGCTCTCGGCGCGCATTGCGATCACCGACACCCGCCGTTCGTCGAGCTGGATCGTGCCGGGTGCGCGGACCAGCGTACGGATGCGGCGCATCTGCGCGGGCTCGGACTTGACGCCGCTGCGCTGGATCCTGCCGGGCGACAGCGTGATCGAACCGTCGTCGCTGTCATCGCCGTCATAGACGGCGATGTAATCCATCCCCATGGAGTCCTTCTTCGGCACCGGCGAGGTGTCGGGAAGTCCCATGGGATTGCGATAATATTTCACCTTGCGCTCGCCTTTCGCGGCGGGCGCGCTCACGTCTGCCGATTGCCCGGGCCCGCCGGCACCGCCGTCGTCATCGGCAAACACCGGCAGATAGTCGCGCCCGTCAGGCGTCTTCTTCGGTGTCGCCGAATAGAGCGACTTGCCGTCGGGATCGCGGTAGTAGATCGGCGCAGCAGTCTCCGCCGCCCGCGCGACGGCGACGATCGCAGCGGTCACCGGCCGCGGCGGCAGGTTGCGGCCAATCCATGCGGCGCCTGCCGCTGCCGCGATCGCAGCGGCAGCGCCGGCCCATGTTAAGGCGCCCATTGCTCGGCGGCTCATTGCTCGGCCGTGACGACGAGCTTGTTCTCGAGCGCGCCGGTCTCGCCCTGCACCTTGGCGCCGAGCGACAATTGCCAGCGGCCGGCCATGCCGAAAGTCGCCTTGAACCGGTAGGTGCCGGGCTCGGTGCCCGGCATCGGCGTCACCTTGGTGGCCATCTCCTGCATGCCGTCGGGCGCCATGTCGAGCCGGGTCGAGAAGATGACCGCATCGGGCACGGCTTTCCCGCTCGTCTTGTCGACCAGCCGCACCGTGACGATGCGGTCGGCACCCGCCTTGACGGTCGGCTGCACCAGCTGGAATTCGTAGTTCTTGATCTCGGCGTGGGCAGACATGCCCGTCATGGCAACGCCGATCAGCGCGGCGGCGGTGGCGCGCGCCAGGTGGAAAGACTTCATGGTGATGATCCTCGATACGTCTGATGAGCCGCGTGAGCGGCATGCAAAGGCACGCGCGCCATTGGCGCACGCGTCAGCGATCAGGCGCTGGCGCGCCCGTCAGACGGTGGTTCGAGGCGGATGGTCGGGAGGTTTGGCGCCAAGGCCGTCGAGCAGACGGTCGTCATGGGCGGCGATCCGGCTGCGCAGCGGATCGCGCTCGATCAGCGACATGGCGCCGGCGGGCACCGGCAGCGAAACGCTCAACATGCAGAGCGCGAGGAACGGACAGTCGTCGCAGCCCTTGCTCTTGCCCTGGTCCGGACAGCACGGCATGTCGTCGGCCAGCGCCTGCTCGGACATCGCCTGTCCAGACATGGCGTGATCGTCCGGCATCGCCTGCATCGCAGCGGCCGAGGCATCCGGCATCATCCGGGCAAATGCCTGCGCCACGGGCGCGAGCAACAGCCCGGCCGCGACGAGCAGCAGAATCCAGAGATTGGCGAGCCGCCTCAGATGCATGCCCGCTTCTCGCACGGATCAGTGCACGGCGCAAATCCGTCCGGCTTCACGATCGCGCCAGCACCCGGGGGAGGCTCTCACTCGCCCCTAGGTCTGCTTCAATACCGCCGGATCGACCGGCATCTTGCGCAGCCGCTTGCCGGTCGCCGCGAAGATCGCGTTGCTGATCGCCGGCACGATGCCCGAGGTTCCGGTCTCGCCCATGCCGCCCGGCGGCTCAGTGCTCGGCACGATATGGACCTCGATCGCCGGCGCCTGATCGATGCGCAGCATCTGGTAGCTGTCGAAATTGCTCTGCTCGACGCGGCCGTCCTTGAGCGTGATCTCGCCGTAGAGCGCCGCCGTGACGCCGAAATTGATGCCACTCTGGAGCTGCGCCTGCACCGTGTCGGGATTGACCACGGTGCCGCAATCCATCGCACAGACGACGCGGTGGACACGGACCGAGCCGTCCTTGGCGACCTCGACCTCGGCGACCTGCGCGAGGTAGCTGCCGAACACGAATTGCAGCGACACGCCGCGTCCGCGCCCGGCCGGCAGCTTGCCACCCCAGCCTGCCTTGGCCGCCGCGAGCTCGAGCGCCGCCTTGGCGCGCGGCGATTTGCCGAGCAGCGCGCGGCGGTAGTCGACCGGATCCTGCTTCGCCGCCGCCGCCAGCTCGTCGATCACGCTTTCGGTGACGAACACGTTGTGCGAGGGCCCGACGCTGCGCCAGAACGCCGTCGGGATGCCCGGTGGTTCGACCCGGACATATTCGACATGGAAGTTCGGAATGTCGTAGACGAGATCGATCGCGCCCTCGGTCGTGTCGGGATCGAGCCCGTTGCGGAACGCCGGCGGCGCCCATCGCGCCAGCACCGACGAGCCGGCGAAGCGGTTGTTCCAGGCAACCGGCTTGCCAGATGCATCGAGGCCGACCGCAATCCGGTCGCACCAGTAGGGCCGGTACATGTCGTGCTGGATGTCCTCCTCGCGGGTCCACACCACCTTGACCGGCGTATCGACCTGCTTGGCGATCTGCACGGCGCGAATGACACCGTCGACCTCGAGCCTGCGGCCGAAGCCGCCGCCGAGCAGATGATTGTGCACCACCACCTTCTCCGGTGGCATGTTCAGCACCTTCGCGGCCACCGCCTGCGCACGCGAGAGCGCCTGGCTGCCGACCCAGATCTCGCAACCGTCGGAACGCACATGCACGGTGCAGTTCATCGGCTCCATCGTGGCATGGGCGAGGAACGGCAGTTGATAGGTCGCCTCGACTTTCGTCGCCGCGCCCGCCATCGCCTTGTCGGCGTCGCCGATATTTTGCGCGACCGTGCCCGGCTTGGTGGTGGCGGCTTCGAGCTCGCGCGCGATGTCCGATGTGGCGAGCTTGGCGTGAGGGCCCTCGTCCCACTCGATCGTGAGCGCCGCCAGACCCTTTTTCGCCGCCCCCATGTGGTCGGCCACCACCGCGACGGCGTCGTCGAGCGTCACGATCTGGCGCACGCCCTTGACGGCTTTTGCCGCCGCATCATCGACGCGCTTCACCCGCCCGCCGAACACCGGCGACTGCGCCAGCGTCGCGACCTTCACCCCGGGCGGCCGTGCGTCGATGCCGTAGACCGCCGTGCCGTTGATCTTGGAGGGTGTATCGAGCCGCTTGGCCGGCGTGCCGATCAGCTTGAACTCGGACGGGCTCTTCAGCGTGACATTCTCCGGCACCGGCATCTGCGCCGCGTCAGTCGCGAGTTCACCGTAACCCAGCTTGCGTCCGGAGGCCGCGTGATGCACCTCGCCGTTCTCGGCGCGGCATGTCCCCGGCTCGACGTTCCAGCGTTTCGCCGCGGCCGCGACCAGCATCGCCTTCGCGGTGGCGCCGGCTTTCCGCATCGGCTGCCAGGCGCCGCGCATTGCGTTCGAATTGCCGGTGGCCTGCACGCCGAGCAGCGGGTTGGCGTAGAGCTTGTCGCTCGGCGGCGCGTGTTCGAGCCGGACCTGCGTCAGGCCGATCTCGAGCTCCTCGGCGATCAACATCGGGATCGAGGTGTAGGTGCCCTGCCCCATCTCGACATAGGGCATGGTCAACACGACCTTGCCGTCGCCGCCAATCCGGACGAAGGCGTTCGGCGCGAAGCCGTCGGAGGCCGCCGCCTCGCTCTCGCGGCCCGCGAACGGCAGGCTCACGCTGAGCAGCAGACCGCCGCCCGCGATCGCGCCGGCGCGGAGGAAATTGCGCCGCGACAGGTCGGCAGCGCGCTCAGACAGATTGTCGATCAGCGTCATGGCTCAACCTCCCGACTGCGCGGCTTGCTTGATGGCTTCGCGAATGCGCACATAGGTGCCGCAGCGGCAGATATTGCCCGACATCGCTTCATCGATATCGGCATCGGTCGGCTTCGGCTTGCCCGCGAGCAGCGCGGAGGCCGACATGATCTGCCCCGACTGGCAGTAACCGCATTGCGGCACCTCATGCGCGAGCCAGGCGTCCTGGATCTTCTTGCCCGCCGGCGTCATGCCGACCGCCTCGATGGTCGTGATCCTGGAGTCGCCGATGCTGTCGATGGTCGTGATGCAGGAGCGCACCGCCGTGTCGTCGAGATGCACCGTGCAGGCGCCGCACAGCGCCATGCCGCAGCCGAACTTGGTGCCGGTCATGCCGAGCACGTCGCGCAGCACCCAGAGCAGCGGCGTGTCGCCATCGGCATCGACCGAATGACTGGTCCCATTGATCGTGATCTGGAAGGGCATCGTGACACTCCTGTCTGGTTCAGGCTCCGGCGGGATTGCGTCCCTCCGGGCGAAATCGGCAGCATTTCGAAGCAACCGGACGCATCATCGCGCCGATTGCTTACTTATGGTAATAAATATAGTTCCGGCACCCCATAAGTAGCGCCTTGATGCGCAATGAAATAACCATTGGTTTATAATCATGGATCGACTGACCAGCATGTCCGTGTTCGCCCGCGTCGCCGATCTCGGCTCCTTCACCGCGGCGGCCAAGGAGCTGCGGATGTCGCCGACCATGATCGGCAAGCATATCCGATTTCTCGAGGACCGGCTCGGCTCGCAATTGATCAACCGGTCGACCCGGCGGCAGGGCCTCACCGAGCTCGGCCGCAGCTATCTCGATCACTGCAAGCAATTGCTTGAACAGGCCGAGGCCGGCGATGCGCTGGTCGAGGAAGCCCTGAGCGCGCCGCGCGGCAAGCTCCGCATCGCGACCTCGGTCGCCTTCGGGTCGTACAGCCTGGCGCCCGCGCTGGTGCGCTTCATGAAGAAATATCCGGAAGTCTCGGTCGACCTCATCCTCAGCGACAGGATGGTCGATCTGCTCGAGGAAGGGCTGGATGCGGCGATCCGGGTCGGCACGCTGACCGACTCCACCATGATGTCGCGCTCGCTGTCGCCCTATACAGGCGTGGTGTGCGCCGCGCCGAGCTATCTCGCCGAACGCGGCACGCCAACCCATCCGGCCGATCTCGCCCGCCATGAATGCCTGCGCTACCCCGGCTGGTCGGACGGGCAGCGATGGACATTCTCGGGGCCGGAGGGCGAAGTGCATGTCGATGTCGCGAGCCGCCTCTTCATCAACAGCGCGTTCGGCATCCGCTATGCGGCGCTGGCGGGCGCCGGCATCGTGCTGATGCGCGACGAGCTGCTGGCTGACGATATCGCCGCGGGACGGCTGCAGGTCCTGCTGCCGAACTACACGACGCAGAGCCGCGCGCGCCAGATCCTGTGGCCGAAGCATCGCAAGATGACGCCGAAGCTGCGCGCGCTGATCGACTTCATCGTGGAGACGTACGGCTGAGACAGATCGCCGCGGCCAAACCGCTCAACGCGACTGGCCAAGGTTGTGACGTCGCGACGGAGCGCGTAGGATGAGAACGTGCAATGAGGCCGTCGCGCCGATGCCGGGCGGCTTCCGTTCAAGTGAGGCGCGACATGCTGCCTGCCGAGGTTTGGACGCGCCTTCCCATTTCGAGAATTGAAGATCCGAGCGACGCCGTTCGCGGCGCGGGCCTTGACGCGACCCAGATGTCCAGCGGTCATCTCTCGGGCAGTCTCGTCTTTTCGAACTCGGACGGCATCGAGTACAGCGGGCTGATCGACGGAGCACAGCGCCGCGCCCACCGGATCGACCGGTGGACGTAGCCGAATTTAGCAGGAGATACACTGATGCTTGACTTGAAGCGTACTACGATGCTTGCAGCGTCCATCCTCACCGCCTCGATCATTGCGGCAATACCGCTTGAATCGGCGTCCGCAGTACTGCTCGGCGCGATGCCGATCGGTAATCACGTCGCGCAATCATCCGACGTCGTTGCAGTCCGCGCGGCCGGCCGCCGTGGCGGCGCAGCGGTCGGTCCCCGCGGCGGTGCCGTCGTTCACCGTGGTGGCGCAGCCGTTGGGCCGCGCGGTGGCGCCTATCGCGGCCGCACCGCCGTCGTCGGGCCCCGCGGCAACGTCGCGGTTCGCGGCCGGACGGTGGTGGGAGGCGGCGGATGGGCGCGTCCGGGCCGGTATTACTGGCCAAGGGGCGGCGCAATCGCAGCCGGCGCTGCCATCGGGGTCGTGACGGCGGCAACGGCCGCGGCATGGGCCGGTGCCGCGCCGGCGCCCGGCATGTGCTGGTACTATACCGATCCGTCCCGCACGCAAGGATTCTGGGACTACTGCCAGTAATCGCCGTAGCGAGCGAACCGATATGAAGCCAGCGATGTCTCGCGCCTGCCCTGGCGGAGGCACCACTGGTGTTCCTCGCTACTTCGTGCTTGCGATGATCAGAAGATTATTGAGTACGGGCGTGGAGCAAAACGCCGCTACGATCGCGATATTGTAGGGGTTGTTGCTGCGCCAAAGCAGCCACATCATGAAATAGGTCAGACCGAGCTTCGGAATAAGCCACCAGGGGCCGAGCCATGTCTGAGCGACATGCATGAACGGGTTCAACTCGCCGAGGCCGAGATTCAGGATCGTGTTGGTGGTGTAGAGATCGGCGATGCCAAGAAGCAGGACGGACAGCACGAGGAGCGTCTTGGCGAGGTAACGTGGCCCCAGAATAATCTCGTAAGCAAATGCGGCGCCCCCCGGGACGTTTCGCTTGAACCACGACTGCGCGGCATCATTGGTCGCGAAAATCTTCAGATGCTCCGGCTCGCCAACGGGCTTGCTTGTGTCGGTATAGACCCAGACCTTCATTCGATTGCTCAAATATCTCTTTTCAAATCACAAAAAAGCATCATCTGCCGAGATGGTCATCTCGGGAGACCAAGGTAGCTCTGCCGTCGCCGTGAGGATAATTCCGGAGAGTGGCGTTGCGTTGGCCTCGAGGTGCCGCTTCAGGGCGGTTCAATCGTTGCGGCGCTTCAGGTCCAAGCGTCCGATGCGTTCATCAATCAGTCGATTTAGTTTCTCGTCCCGCCGTGAATTCTTCCTAAACAGCCCGCCATGCAGCCGATAGGCAAGAAGGAGCAGGACAATGGCAGTGCCCCCGAGATAGTAGGACCAGTCCATTCTTGAACCGCGCCTGGTTGCTGCAACGGCCGAAGCTTAGGGCGAGCCTGTCCTACTTGTCCAACGCTATCCCGTGCGCCGCACCTGCCCGGGCCAAATGGATTGGCCTGATTTATGCTTGGAAATGGCCGCATACGGAGGACGCGCGATGAGGCGGGACCTTTTGGTTATTTGCGGCGGAATGCTGGCCACGGGCGCCATCGCCTGGATCCTGTTGGGCAACCCGGCGAGCGGGCCACATATGCACGGGCTCCAGACGATGTCGGCAGACCAAGACTTGAGACTCGTCTCCCAGCGAAGTCCATATATGCGGGACGAGCGCTAGGGCCGTTCCTGGCGGGTGCCTGCGAACTTCAATCACTGAGCTGCCCGGCAGCGCAAGCCCGCTCGGCAACAACATTCGATTTTTCCGAACAACGCCCAGCGGCTGTCGATTCGAATGCGTCCAGTCAGTGGGACTGAGCGTAGGGTGCAGCATTCATCAGCAGCCCCCCAAAAAGCAGGACCAGATAGAGCATCGAAAACACGAACAAGCGACGAGCAGGCCGCCTTTCCTTGTCGTCGCTCCGGCGCAACTGCCATGCGAGAAAAATCATGATCGCTCCCAGCGTCGCCGCGGCCGCGCCGTAGACGGCTCCCGCGAACCCCAGCGCACAAGGCAGCAGTGAGATCGGAACCAAAAGCACGCAATAGAGAAGAATCTGGCGCTTTGTTTCTGTCTTGCCAGCCACGACCGGCAACATCGGCACACCGGCACGGGCATATTCTCCAGCAAGATTGAGCGACAGTGCCCAGAAGTGGGGTGGCGTCCAAAGGAAGATGATCAGAAACAGGATGAGCGGCTCGAGCCCGACATATCCGGTGACCGCAGCCCAGCCAATCACCGGAGGGAGCGCGCCGGCGGCACCGCCAATGACGATATTCTGCGGCGTTCGGCGTTTGAGCCACATCGTGTAGACGACGACGTAGAAGAAGATAGTGAAAGCAAGCAGCGCAGCAGCGGCCATGTTCAGCAAGGTGCCGAGGGCCAGGACGGCGCACGTGCCGAGCATCAATCCGAAGGCCAATGCTTCCGGGCGCGATACGCGGCCGCTGGGAATTGGACGGATGGCGGTACGCGCCATCACCGCATCGATGTCGGCGTCGTACCACATATTGAGCGCAGCTGCGGCGCCAGCTCCCGCGGCTATGCAGAGAAGAGCAGCGAAACCGGTGAAGGGATCGATGCCGCCTGGTGCGACCATGAGACCGACCAGTGCGGTAAAGACGACCAGCGACATCACGCGCGGTTTCGTCAGTGCGACGTAATCTCCGATGTTGGCATAGCTCCGGCGAAGAATTGAACGATTGATTTGCACGAGACTAATTCCTCGTCGGTTCGAAAAAGCCATCGGCCAAAGGCCTGCTTCGCAGGGTTCCGGACGATGTGGCGAGTCCTCCGCCTTCAGGACGCTTTGCCTTGTCCAGCATGACCCACGCGGTCGTGGCCGTCCATTTCTTAGCTTGCTGACGCGAAGAACATCACCCGAAGCAGATGCGTATAGTCGGATTCGAACATCATGATCCCGACAAAAACCAGCACCAGCACCGGCGGCAACAGGATGGCGTAGGCCAACGCCAACCGCTCCCAGGCCATGTGCATGAACACAGCGACGATCAGGCCGGCCTTCAGCACCATGAACAGCAGGATCAGCGACCATCGCAGGTGGCCGTGGATACCAAAATAGTCGACGAGATAGGAGCAGGTGCTGAGCACGAACAACCATCCCCAGACCACGAGATAGAGCTTGATCGGGTGCTGCTGGCCCTCTGCATGCGCGGCGCCCGATGCCACCGCACCATGCACATAGCTGCGTAGCGTATGCTGTGCTGCCTGCCCTTCCACATGTACCGCTGCTTCTGTCATGCGCGACCTCACCAGAGATAAAAGAAGGCAAAGATGAACACCCAGACCAGATCGACGAAATGCCAGTACAGGCCCATGATTTCGACGATCTCGTAATAGCCCTTGCGGCTCGTGAAAAAGCCGCGCCGCTCGACGTCGAAGTCTCCCCGCCAAACCTTTCGCGCGATGGCGATCAGGAAGATCACGCCGATGGTCACGTGCGTGCCGTGGAAGCCGGTGATCATGAAGAAGGAAGCGCCAAATTGCGGTGCGCCCCACGGGTTGCCCCAGGGCCGCACGCCCTCCATGATCAGCTTGGTCCATTCGAAAGCCTGCATTCCGACGAACGTCGCGCCAAATGCCGCGGTGGCCAGCATCAAGGCTGCCGTTTTGACGCGATCCCGGCGGTAACCGAAGTTGACGGCCATCGCCATCGTCCCGCTGCTGCTGATCAGGATGAAGGTCATGATCGCGATCAGGATGAGCGGGATGTGCTGACCGCCGATATTGAGCGCGAATACTTCGCTGGGGTTGGGCCACGGCACGGTCGTCGACATTCGCGCCGTCATGTACGACAGCAGGAAGCAGCTGAAGATGAAGGTGTCGCTCAGAAGGAAGATCCACATCATGGCCTTCCCCCAGGACACGTTCTTGAACGCGCGCTGGTCCGAGGCCCAGTCGGCGGCGATGCCGCGCAATCCGGGTATCGTTCCGGGCAGCGCCTTGGGGGTTGCGAGTGTGGTTTCGGTCATCGCTTCCTGCCTCGCTAGGTGAGCAACTGGCGACAGATGTCGACGAAATTGTCTGTCCAGCCCGTCAGCAGACCGAGCAGGACCAGCCAGACCAACAACAGGAAATGCCAGTAGATGGTACAAAGCTCGACGCTCAGGCGCATCTGCGTCATCGGCGCGCCACGCCACAGTTTTACGGTCGCCCTGCCGAGCGCCACCAGGCCGCCGGTCAGGTGCAGCCCGTGGAGCGCGGTGATCAGATAGAAGAAGGAATTGGCCGGATTCGACGCCATGGCATAGCCGGCGATGTTGAGCTGCTGCCACACCACGAGCTGCCCGATCAGGAACATCACGGCCGATGCACCGCCGACCAACAGGCCCGCGATCAGGCCCTCATGGTCGTCGCGGCGCGCGGCCATCAGCGCCCATTGCAGCGCCATGCTGCTGATGACGAGGACGCCGGTGTTGAACCACACCAGCCTCGGCAGCGGCAACTCGCGCCAGTCCACCATGGTGGTGCGCATCGAGTAGGCGCTGATCAGGAGCGCGAACAGCGAACCGACCACCGCGAGAAAAACACCGAGGCCGATTTTCGCCGCCGGCACCGAAGAGCCGAGATCGCCGCGAAGATCCACCGCAATGCCCTGCTCCAGCCACGGCTTGGCGGCCAGCCGTTGCTGCGAGAGCCACCATCCCGTGATCGCTGCAATCGTAGCAATGAACAGGACGATGGCACTCACGGATGGGCTCCCTGGGCCAGCACCTTGGCCGGCGGTTCATTCTGCGGGATGAAGTCCCTCGCGGAACCGGGCACGCTGTAATCGTAGGCCCAGCGATAGACGACGGGGAGCTCCTTGCCCCAGTTGCCGTGCCCCGGCGGGGTCTCCGGCGTCTGCCATTCCAGCGAGGTGGCACCCCAGGGATTGCCGCCCGCCTCTTTTCCCTTGAACAGGCTCCAGACCAGATTGAACAGGAAGACGAGCTGAGCGAAGCCGACAATCAGCGCCGCCACGCTCATGAACGCATTGAGGTCATGGGCGGAGGCCGGGACGAACGAGGTCTCGCCGATGTCGTGATAGCGGCGCGGCATCCCGAGCAGGCCGAGATAGTGCATCGGGAAGAACACCGCATAGGCCCCGATGAACGTCACCCAGAAGTGGAAGCGTCCGAGCGCGTCATTGAGCATCCGCCCGGTGACCTTCGGATACCAATGATAGATCCCGCCGAACACGGCCATGATCGGCGCAATCCCCATCACCATGTGGAAGTGCGCGACGACGAACATCGTATCCGACAGTGGAACGTCGACGACAACGTTGCCGAGGAACAGCCCGGTCAGGCCGCCATTGACGAAGGTGACGATGAAGCCGAGCGCAAACAGCATCGGCACGGTTAGATGGATGTCACCGCGCCAAAGGGTCAACACCCAGTTGTAGACCTTGATCGCGGTCGGGACCGCGATGATGAGCGTCGTGGTGGCGAAGAAGAACCCGAAATACGGGTGCATGCCGCTGACATACATGTGGTGCGCCCACACGACGAAGCTCAGCGCCCCGATCGCCACGATCGCCCAGACCATCATGCGATAGCCGAAGATGTTCTTGCGCGCGTGCGTACTGATCAGATCCGAGATGATGCCGAACGCCGGCAGCGCGACGATGTAGACTTCGGGGTGGCCGAAGAACCAGAACAAATGCTGGAACAGGATCGGGCTGCCGCCGCCATACTTGGTCAGCTGGCCCATCTCGACCAGTGTCGGCATGAAGAAGCTGGTTCCAAGGAGGCGGTCCAGCAGCAGCATCACCGAGGCCACGAACAGCGCCGGGAACGCCAGCAGGGCCATCACGGTCGCGGTGAAGATGCCCCACACCGTCAAGGGCATGCGCATCAAGGTCATGCCGCGTGTGCGGGCCTGCAATACTGTTACCACGTAATTGAGCCCGCCCATCGTGAAGCCGATGATGAACAGGATCAGCGAGGCCAGCATGAGAACGATGCCCCAGTCCTGCCCGGGGGTACCGGAGAGAATCGCCTGGGGTGGATAAAGCGTCCAACCGGCGCCGGTCGGCCCGCCCGGCACGAAGAACGTCGCGGCCAGCACCAGCACCGCGAGCAGGTAGACCCAATAGCTCAGCATGTTCACGTAAGGGAAGACCATGTCCCGCGCGCCAACCATCAGCGGGATGAGGTAGTTGCCGAAGCCGCCAAGGAACAACGCCGTGAGCAGGTAGATCACCATGATCATGCCGTGCATGGTGATGAACTGAAGGTACTGGTTGGCATCGATAAAGGAGAACGTGCCGGGAAACCCCAGTTGCAGCCGCATCATCCACGACAGCACCAGCGCAACCATTCCGATCGACATCGCCGTGATCGAGTACTGGACGGCGATCACCTTGGCGTCTTGCGAAAAGACGTACCTCGTCCACCAGCTGTGCGGATGATACAGCTCGACCTCACCTACTTCGGCGGGCGGGATGCCTGCGACCTCATCAAACGGGATATCGACCATCGGAATACCCTCCTTGGTCTTCCGCTCAGCGACGAGTTCACTTCATATCCGGCCGAACATCCGGCCGATCCTCGTCGGCATGTTCATTCGCTGCCAGTCTTGTACGCGGCCTTCGCGACGTTCCGCTGGCCGGACAAGGCGGCGAACGTGTGCTGCTTGTCCAGCCACGCGTGATATTCCTTCTCTTCTTCCACGACGACCTTGCTGCGCATCTGTGCGTGCGCGGCACCGCAAAGCTCCGCGCAGAGGACGTCGAAGGTTCCGGTCCGGGTCGGCGTGAGCCAGTAGTAGGTCACCGAGCCAGGGATCATATCCATCTTCGCCCGGAACTCGGGCACGTAGAAATCATGCAGGACGTCGATCGAGCGGAGCAGCACCTTCACCGGCTTCCCGACCGGCAGATGCAGATCCTCGTTTTGCACGACGATGTCGTCCTGCCCGTTCGGATCATTGGGATTCAACCCGAGTGGATTGTCGGAGCTGATCAGGCGCGCATCTGACGTGCCGAGCCGGCCGTCCTTTCCCGGAAGCCGATAACTCCACATCCACTGTTGTCCGACGACCTCGACGTCGGTCGCGTCGGCGGGAACGGTGACGAACTGGTGCCAGACGATGAGGCCCGGCGCCAGCATGGCGACGACGCCGATCGCGGTGCCGATGCTGAGCCACCATTCGAGCTTCTTGTTCTCGGGATTGTAGTGGGCGCGCCGTCCCTCGGTGTGGTGAAAGCGCAGGACGCAATAGGCCATGAACACGATCACCGCGCAGAACACCGCTCCGGTGATCCAGAATGTCAGGTTGATCGTGTGGTCGATATAGCTCCAGTTCGAGGCAATCGGGGTCCACCACCAGGGGCTGTAGAGGTGGAACAGCACCGAGGCGACGGCAACCAGGAGCAGTAAAATCGCTACAGCCATCCCTCATTCCTCCTTGCCATTGAAGGCTGCGGAGACGAACGAAAGGGCGGAGCTCACGTCAGAGGGATGGTCTCACATTCACCATCACCGTGGCTTTTGCCTCGCCCATTCTGCCGGTCGCGATGCTGGGACATGACAAAAACTCAACGTCACGGCCGCAACCTCATCGGAGCTGGGGGCGTCAAGCATCAACATGGTACCCATCGAGCCAGACGTCAATAGAGGAGTAATGCCCGCCGCTGTCCGGCGCGTGTTGGCGGGAATGCATTGGATGCCGCGAACACTGATCGGCCCTCCCCAATCGCATGGTGCATCGCAAGACCTCGTTTGTGCATCTGCACAATTCTCCCGACCGCATTCGCCACCTTGCTTCTGCCGCGCATCGGACTAGTTTTACTTGACCGGTTGCGACAGGCGTCGTCCGGCAAGCTCCTTCTGGTTGAATCTGATTTGCCGGACTCAGTCGCGATTTTCGCGCATGAGGCGGATGTGCGTGTGTTGATGGCGCTCCGTTCCCCTGCGGCCACAAGCAAGGAGACCGGAACCATGACCACGGTGTTCGCACGACCCAAGCTGCAATTGTTTGGCGTCTCTACCGCCTTCGTCGTTCGCAAGATCAGCCTTTCCGACCTGGGCGACGCGTTGCGCCTCGGCTGGGAAGACTTCAAGGCCATCCCGACCCACGCAATCGTCCTGTGCGTGATGTATCCCGTGCTCGGACTTGTCCTGTTCAGACTTGTGCTTGGCTATTCGGTGCTGCCGCTGCTGTTTCCGCTCGCCGCCGGCTTCGCCCTGATCGGTCCTTTCGCCGGCCTCGGCCTCTACGAACTGAGCCGACGGCGCGAACGCGGAGAGGAGCCAGGAGCCTGGGATGCAATGCAGGTGCTGCGCGCGCCGTCGTTCGGCGCCATGTTCGAACTTGGCGTTCTTCTGTTCGTTCTGTTCGGGGTCTGGATCGCCACCGCGGACGCGATCTACATCATGACGTTCGGCTATGCGCCGGCTGCGAGCATCCCTGATTTCGCAAAGCGCGTGTTGACGACGCCCGAAGGCTGGTCGCTCATCATCGTCGGATGCGGCGTCGGCTTCCTTTTCGCCTTGGTTGCCCTATGCGTCAGCGTCGTCTCCTTTCCACTGATGCTCGACCGTCATGCGACCGCGATCGATGCGATCCGCACCTCGATACGGGCCGTGATGATGAATCCAATTGAGATGGCCGCGTGGGGATTGATCGTTGCGGTATTGCTGGCGGTGGGCTCACTGCCATTCTTCGTCGGTCTCTGCGTCGTTCTGCCGGTGCTTGGTCATGCGACCTGGCATCTTTACAGGAAGGTGGTCGAGCCTGACCGGAATCCTCCGCAAGAAGAGCCCCGCCCGCCGATCGGTCACCGCTACGCGGCCGATTTCCCGGCCTCCCTCTTCCCGTGGAGCCGTGAGCGCTAAGCGTTTTCGCGCGAAGCATGTCGCGCAATTCAGTGTCGTCCCGGCCTAGTGCGCAATTGCGCACGGGGGCCGGGACGACGAAGGTGGATGTCGGCCGTGTCACACTATCGATGTCGTCCTGGCGAAAGCCAGGACCCATTACCCCAAACGGAATTTGTTGCGCGACGCCGGGGCCGCGATCCCGTTCACAATCGAATTTGGTGGTTATAGGTCCTGGCTTCGCCAGGACGACGACCGTATTTGCAGCGACGGCGCAATCCACACCGCCACATCCCCTTACCTCATCAGCGCCTCGACCTCCTTGCGGAACGCCTGGCGCGAGCCGTCGCGGGAGTAGAACATGTGGCCGCCGGGATAGACCGCGAGCCTGGTGCGGCCCGGGCCCGCGAAGGCCGGCAACTGATCGAGGATGATCTTCGAGGCGAAGTACGGCGTGGCGAGATCGAACAGGCCGTGGCCGACCAGGAGTTTCAGGTTGGGGTCGAGCGCCAGCGCCTGGCGAAGCTGCGTCACCGACTCCGCCGGACTGATGCCGTGACCGAACTCCCAGGCCTTGTTCACGCTTTCGCTGAGCAGATGATAGGAGCCGTCCGGCCGCCAGTTCAGCTTGCGCGTGGTGAGGTCGACGGCGGCGCTGGTCAAGGGCGCCATCAGCGGATCGCCGGACGGATCGTTGAAACGGAAATAGCTGGAATCCGGATAAGGATCGAAGCCCTCGATGGAGGCGTCGTAGCGGCCGGTCACCTTGCCGTTCTTGCGATCGAACTCGCGGCGGAATTCGCCGATGTCGAAACGGCCGGCGAGCCTGCGGCTCACCACCTGATCGATGCCGGTCAGGCTAGCGACCTTGTCGGCGAGCCGCGTGGTGGCCTCGGTGTCGGCCTGCCCCTTGACGAGGTCGAGCAGGAAATCGCCGCGCGCGTAGCTCTCGACGTCGGCGAGATCCTCACGCGTCACCGGGCCCTTTGCCTGTCGCGCGACCGCCGCCATGGTCGGCAGGCTTGCGACATATTGCAGGAGGCTGGAGCCGGTATATTCGCGGAAATCGAGCACCGGCGAGATCAGCACCAGGCCACGGACGCCGACGCCCTGCTGCATTTGCAGATTGCGCACCACCTTGGGCCCGCGAATGCCGCCATAGCTTTCGCCGACGAGATATTTCGGCGAGGTCAGCCGGTCGTATTTCTCCAGCCAGCGGCGGATCACCAGCGCGACCGAATTGGCGTCGCCGTCGACGGTGAAGAAGCGCTTGCGCGCCTCCTCCGAGGTGGTGACAAAGCGGCTGTAGCCGGTGCCGACAGGGTCGATGAAGACGAGATCGGTGAAATCGAGCCAGGTATCGGCATTGGCCTGCAGCTCGGGCGCGGCCGAGGACACCGCGCCGTCGAACGGCAGCCGCCACGGCCCGACATTGCCCAATTGCAGCCAGGCCGACGCGGAGCCCGGACCGCCGTTGAACAGGAAGGTTACCGGCCGATTCGCCTTCTCGGCACCGTCGAGTTGGTAGGATGTATAGGCGATGTCGGCGAGCGGCTCGCCCTTGTCGTCGAACACGCGGATCGAGCCCGCGGTCGCGCTGAAGTTCAGCGTGCGGGAAGGCAGCGCGACCGATTGCTTGGTCGTGGAGTCCGGCGGCAGGCGGTGCTGCTCGGCGGTCGAGCCGCTGGCCGCAGCGTTGGCGCCGGAGCCGGCCTCGCCGCCGCGTCCTGCCCGCCCCTTCTGGCCGCTCGGGTTCTGGCCACCTGGGCTCTGGCCGCTTGGGTTCTGGCCGCTTGGGGCCTGCGCGCTCGGCGACGGCGATGGCTGCGGGACGTCATCGTCGGCTCGCGCCACGGTCGCAAGACAGGCCACCAGCAACGCCGCGGCGAGCCGTGTCGCAAGACTGTTAGCCATATCGTTCACTCCCTGCGCCCCGATTTACGCAATCCAGCAACAAACTGCGCTAGTTTGGCGGCGCCGGCCTGGCATGCGGTCCGTTCCCGGACCATCTCGACAAGGCCGCCCGGGATGTATAGACGAGCGCGGCGTGTTCCGTGCCAAACGAGTTCGTGAGCGAATGGCCAGCTCCAAGCGGTATGACAAGATCGCCTTCGTCGCCAGCGCGAGCGTGGAAGCGCAGTCGGCGCTCGAGCAGCTGACGGCAATGTACGGCAACCATCTACCCGCGGATGCCGACGTCGTGGTCGCGCTCGGCGGCGACGGTTTGATGCTGCAGACGCTGCACGCCAACATGCGCAGCGGCAAGCCGATCTACGGCATGCACCGCGGCACCGTCGGGTTCCTGATGAACGAATATTCGACGCATGATCTGCGCACCCGGCTTGCCGCCGCGCGGGAGTCGCTGATCAATCCGCTGCTGATGCGCGCGACCGACATCCACGGCGCCGTGCATCTGCATCACGCCATCAACGAGGTGGCGCTGTTCCGGCAGACCTACCAGGTCGCCAAGCTGCGCATCCTGATCGACGAGCACGAGCGGATGCCCGAGCTGATGGCCGACGGCATCCTGGTGGCGACGCCGGCCGGATCGACCGCCTACAACCTCTCCGCCCAGGGGCCGATCCTGCCGATCAACGCGGCGCTGTTGGCGCTGACCCCGATCAGCGCGTTCCGGCCGCGGCGCTGGCGCGGCGCGCTGCTGCCGAATTCCGCCTTCGTGGTGATCGAGGTGATCGAGGGCGAGAAGCGCCCGGTCGCCGCGGTCGCCGACCATGACGAGGTCCGCGACGTCCGCCGGGTCGAGGTGCTGTCCGACAAGACGATCGCGATGCGGATGCTGTTCGACCCCGGCCACTCGCTGGAAGAACGCATCCTGCGCGAGCAGTTCGGCTACTGACGGCGTCTGCCTCCTTGCCCGGCAACCAATCATTAACCCCGGGCGGGATATGGTTAACGTCGGGTAATACCGCATTGGCCCGGTATGCCCTATCAGGGCCGGACCATGTATCGCATCGATTTCAACAAGCTGCGATTTTTGATTTGCGACGACAATCCGCACATGCGCCGCATCCTGCGGACGCTTTTGCATTCGTTCGGCGCGCGCGAGGTGTATGAGGCCGAGGACGGCGCCACCGCGCTCGAGATGTACACGCACTACGTGCCCGACATCGTCATCACCGACTGGTCGATGCCGATCTTCGACGGGCTCGAACTTGCGCAGATGATCCGGCAGCCGGAATCCAAGGGTAATCCCTACGCGCCGATCATCATGCTGACCGGGCATTCCGAGAAGCGTCGCGTCACGGTGGCGCGCGATGCCGGCGTCACCGAATTCTTGGCCAAGCCGATCTCGGCCAAGGGCCTCTACCAGCGCATCATGAACGTGGTCGCCAACCCGCGCCCGTTCATCAAGACCAAGACCTATTTCGGCCCCGACCGCCGCCGCAACACCACCAACACCTATATCGGCCCCGAACGCCGCGGCAGCGGCGAGGTCGAGGTGCTGCAACAGCCATCGCTGCTCGAAAAGGCGCGCTCGGCCATCTAGGATACCGCCATGGCGAAAGACAAACCCGGGACGATCGAAGTCAAGAGTTTCGGCACGCACCACGTGATCACGCAGCCCAATCCGCTGCGCAAGATGCTGCTGCGCGTCCCCGAGAGCGATCTCGACGATCCGGTCGGCCGCGCCGAAAAGGCGCTCGCCGGGCTGTCGGGCGAGTTCAAGGAGTGGATGACGATCGAGGCCGACCGCCTCTCCGCCGCGCACGCCACCGTGCTGCGCGAGGGCTTCAGCGACAAGACGCGCGAGGAGCTGTTCCGCGCCGCGCATGACATCAAGGGCGATGCCGCGACATTCGGCTATCCGTCGGCCGCCGCAGCCGCGGAGAGCCTGTGCCGCATCATCGAGCACGCGCCGGATCTCGGCGCCGTGCCGCCGCAGCTGATCGCCCACCACATCAACGCCGTGCAGGCGATCGTGCGCAACCGCACCAAGCTCGACACCGCGGTCGTCGCCGGAGTGCTGAGCAAGCAGCTCCGCGGCATCGCCGATGAATTCCTGACCCACGCCAACCGCGACCGTCCCGAACACCTCGAGGCGATCCTCGCGCCGAGCATCGTGCCCGGCGAATAGCCGCGCGGCCGGCTGCTCGCGTTGCGCAGCCCACTCAAGCATCCATCGATGGGAAGGAAGCGCGGCCCTCAGGCCGCGATGAGATCGTCGTCGTAGGGCAGCACCGCGATGGCGTCTTCCGCGGCGAGCTCCTCGCAGAACATCCGTGCGTCCTCGCGGGCCGATTCGGTCGCAAAGCGGCGCAGCAGGATCAGGAGCGGCTCGGCCGCCGAATGATCGGTCTCGCAATGCGTCAGCACCCGCTCCACCATGCGGCGATGCAGCCGCGCCGCGCCGTCACCGCTGTCGACATAGCCGACCTCGTGGCTGGCCTCGAGCGCGACGCGGAACGCGGCGTAGGTGGATTCCGGCAAGCCGGCGCGGCGCAGCAGCGCCTGCAGGCCGTTGCCGCCGCGGTCGTTCAACAACGCGGAGACGCGGCCATAGGGCAGTCCGGAGAGTTCAGCGAGCGCCGCCCCGAACAGATCGAGATTGCCCGACAGCAGCGCGCGCAGGATCAACCCGGCGGTCAATTGCCCGGTGGCGCGCAGATGCGTGATCAGGTTCTGCATGTCGTCGCCGAAGGCGCGCGCGGCGATGTTCACCGTGGAGCGTTCCCTGGCCTCGCCGGCAATCCGGTCGGCGCGATCGGCACCGAGCCAGTTTCGCGTGACGACGAACTGCGCCAGCGTGTCGGAGAGCTTTGCGACCAGCGCCAGCTGCGTCGCCGACGGCAGGTCTTCCAGCTGCAGCATCGATTCCCTGATGGCGGCGAGATGGCCGTGGCGTTCGACGATGCGATCCCAGGAGAACGGCGCGAGGCCGGCGTAAGGATTTTCGATCAGCTCGAGCGCGGCCGCGGCCGAGCCGACCTCGGCAATCGCGGCGGCGACGGAGGCCGGCAGATTGATGCGGCGCGCGATCGCGCACTGCATCTCGTCGGAACCGGTGGCGACGATGTCGACGAGGTCGGCATCGATCAGAAGCGGTGAATGTTCCAGCACCAGCAGCGCGATCGCTGGCTGGTCGGCCGACAGCGCCTGCACGATCGCGGCGGGCGCGTCCGCGCTGCGCGCGAACACCTCGGCCATCGCCTGCCGCACCAGCGGCGACGGGTCGTCGAGCAGCATCAGCAGCGCGCCTTCGGCTGCGATGCGGTCGTCCTCGGTGAGATCCGAGATGAGCCAGGCCCGGGCCAACGCCCGTGTCGCCTCTGCTCGCTCACCTGCTGGAGCGGTCCTAATCCAACTAATAAACTGCCGAACGATCATGGTCCTTCCGGCTTACGCAACGAAACGGCATCGACATACGACGCCACGCAAGGAAAAATAAACCATGACGCTTAATAAAGGGTTCACCATAAACGTTTGGGATTATTGACGTTTCGTTAAGACGGCAACGGCGTGCAGCTTCGCGCGCGCAGCAGGGCAGCGCTAGCCGTTGCTGTAGGTGCCGCTCGGATCGCTGAACAGGTCAAGCCGCCCGGGCGCGCGGACCTTCGGCGCCGCCGATGACGTCAGCGAGGAGGAATTGCCCCACAGCTCCTGCACCGCCGGCGAGATCGGCTCCGAGCGGTCGCCGGCCTGGTAGAGCGAGCGGAAGGTCGGCGCCGGCTGCGCCGATGCGACGGCCGAGGTCGCAGCGACGGGCGTCGCCGACCGGGAGTGGGGGAAGGTCGAGAGATAGGACGCGGTGTCCATGGTCAGCGCTTGTGTGGGCGCCGCGCCTGCGACCGCGTAAGGCGACATGGTGTCGCCGCCCGCCGCGGCGAAGGCGGTGCGTGTATCCTTGGAGTTCGCGGCCGCGGCGTAGCGCGTGGTCAGCACCGAATAGACCTGGCTGACGCTGCGCGCGCTGCCCGACTTGTCGTAGAAGATCGACTGGTTGGCGGCCGCCGCCTTCGGAAACATCGTGGCCGCATTGGCGCTCGCGCTGTCCTCGGCACTCGAGATCAACTTGCCGGCGCCGCCGACGCCCATGAAGTGGGCCATGTAGAGTTCGGCATCGGTCGGACGGCGGCCGAGCTTGCCGGTAAGCTTGAAGCTGTTGGACTGCGTCAGCACCGCCGCCATCGAGGACGCCGCGTCCGGATCGTCGCGCAGCTTCATAACCGCGGCGCGCGCCGAGGGATCGCTGACCGAATAGCTGCCGTCGGAATTCCTGGTGATGGCGTCGGCGTACTGGCCATAGCCGAGCTGGCTTCCGGCCTCCTTGACGGTGCCGAGCCAGGTTTGGTCGATGAATTGATAAAGTCCATGCGCCGACGAGGTCGTGGCGCCGGCCCGCGGATTGAAATTGGATTCCATCTTCGCGGTGGTGAGCAGATATTCGAAGCTCGTGCCGGTGGTCGCGGCCGCCTGCTTGATCGAGCTCGCCACCTTCAGGCGCGAGGAATCGACACCTGCCGAAGCCGTCGCATTGAAGAGGTCGACCGCCATCTGTCCGGGTGCCTTGCCGGGCGCCGGCAATCGGCACCCATGTCCCGTCAAGGTGCCGTAATTATGGTTAATGGCGCGTTAATAGCGCCGATTCAGGGCTGGGCCTCGTAGTAGTGCGCGACCTGGTCGATCTCCTCGGCCGTCATCTGGCGCGCGATGTTGCGCATCTGCTGGCTGATGTCGTTGCGGCGGGCCCCGGATGCAAAGGCCTCGAGCTGTGCCTTGATGTAGACTGCCGACTGGCCGCCCAGCCAGGGGCTTCCCGCCTTGTTGTCGACATCGCCGTGGCAGGAGCCGCAAGGCGCGATGTTGCGCATCGGGGCGCCCGTCACCACGATCGCCGGCGCGGGACGCGCGGTATCCAGATTGTTCGAAGGCACCCGCGGCAGATAGGCGTAATAGGCCGCGACATCCTTCATGTCCTGATCGCTCATCGCCGCTGCGAACGGGCTCATCACCACGCTGACCCGCGCGCCGGTCTTGAAGTCATTCAGCTCCTTGTACGTCACCGCGGCAAATTGCCCGGCGAGGTTCGGTGAATGAGCGTCGCTGACGCCCTGCGGTCCGTGGCAGATCGCGCAGCGCTGCGCCAGCGTTGCGCCCCGCCCGATCGAGACCTGATCTGCCTTGGTCAGCATCTCCGACGTCATGATGACATTGGACGTCTTGAAATCCGGCTTGATGCCGGGCTCCTGCACGGCGGCACGCGGAACGCCGGCCGCGCTGCAGATCGCATCCCAGACCCCCGCAAGCTTCAGGTTGGGCTGCGCCAACGGCAACCAGATCAGGCCGGCGACGGCCGACAACACGGCGATCGCGGCCGTGATGCCGACGCTGGCGCCGAACCACGGATTGCGCAGCGAGAACAGCGGCTGGTCGCTCATCGGCCGGCTCCGACATAGACCGCAGGCACGCTGGTCTCGTTCAGCGCCATCAACTGCGCAATCGGGAAACCATAGTTCACCACGGTGAGACCGACCATCAACGCGAGCCACAGGCCGAATGAGTTGAGCGCGACCGGAATCCGCGCGGGCATGTGCAACGGCACCGCGAAGCGGTACGCACCCGCCTCGCCTCGCGCACCGAACTGCCCGCGGATCAGCACCAGCAGGAACAGCAGGCCCGATATCAGAAGAATGAGCCCGCCGATCGCCGACATCGTGACCGACAAGGCCTGTGGCGAGATCGCCGGGTTGGCATAGTCGTAATACGCCATGCGGCGCGGCATGCCGAGAATACCGACATAGTGCCACGGGAAGGTGGTCACGATCATACCGATGAACCACAGCCAGAGCTGCGTGCGCATCAGGCCAAAACTGTCCAGCGCACGGTCGGTCAGATGCGGCCACAGATCATAGGCGATGGCAAAATACATGATCACGATGGCGCCACCGAAGATCAGGTGGAAATGGCCGGTGATCCACTGCGTGTTGTGCACGGTGGCGTCGAGCTGATAGCTCATGTTGATCAGACCGCCGGCGCCTCCGAAGCCGAGCATGACCAGCGACAGCGCCGTCGCCAGCATGATCGGATTGGACCATGGCAGCGCGCCGATCCAGCCGAATGCGCCGCGGCCACCGCGCAGGCGGCTGGCAATCTCCGCCGAGGCGCAGATCGTGAATACCGTGAGCAGCGTCGGCAGCGCGACGAGGCCGGTGAACACGGAGTGCATGAACTTGAATCCGGCGCCGACCTGCGGATCGGCAAACAGGTGATGCACGCCGATCGGCATCGCCACCACGACGAACAGGATGAACGAAATCCGCGCCATCGGGTCGCTAAAGAGCCGGCCGCCGATCGCCCGCGGGAAGATCGTGTAATAGGCGATGTAGGTCGGGATCAGCCAGAAATAGACGATGGCGTGCAGCGTCCAGGAGAAGAAGACACGGGCCAGCCCCGCATCGATCGTCGACTTCAGCCCAAGCGCCACGGGCAGGATCTGGAACAGGATCTCAAGCGCCGCGCCGACCGCGGTCCAGCCCCAGAGCAGTGAGCCCGCAACATTGGCATACATCGCAAGCGGCACCGGCTTGCCCGGGTTCTCGCGCTTCCAGATCACGAAATTGGTCACCATCAGCGCGACCCAGATCCATGAGCCGACCACGACCATGACGACGCCGATGTAATAGAAGGGATTGCCGACCATCGGCGGATAGAAGGTGTAGAGCACCGAGGCGAGCCCGAGCGACACCGGGATCATCGCGACAACGGCGCCGACGGCGACCAGGAAGAAGCCCACCCAGGCCCAGCGCCGTCCAACCAGCTCTTTCTCGAGCGAGGCTTCGGTGATCGCGTAACCGAATCCCATCGCGATCAGTGTCGGGAATACGTATCCCATCGCCGAGCCATGGGCGGTGACCGAGCGATAGTAGAATTCCGGATTGAAATGCCAGGCGTTCAACGGGCTGCGCACGAACATCTGCCAGGCGCCGAGCACCAGCGCGACGCCGAACACGATGAAGGCAAGCCAGAAATGCACCGCGATCAGCCGCTTGTTAATCAACACAGGTCAGCCTCCGCTTCGCTGCCGCCATGTCACGGAACGCAGCCTTGTCGACCACCTTGACCTTGCCCCACATGCCCTGGTGGCCGATGCCGCAGAATTCCTGGCACGGCATCACATGATCGCCCGGCACCTTGAAGCGCACCGGCAGGTCCGTGACGTAGCCCGGCACCAGCATCGTGTTGATGTTGGTGCCCTCGATCAGGAAACCGTGGACGACATCGGCGCTGGTGGCGCGGAAGGTGATCGGAGTCTCCGCGGGCACCACGATGCATTGCGGTGTGAAGGAATATTGCTGGCCAATCGCGCGCACGGTGACCGATCCGTCGGCTTGCATTTCGCTGCCGAGATTGCTTTCGACGAATTCGCCCGACAGATGCAGCATCTTGGGATCGGCGGTTTCGACCCGGCCCTGCGGCATCGTCGCCTGATGGATGCCGATATAGGCCGCCATGCCGACCAGGACGCCGACAATGACGATCGACAGCGTCGCCCAGCGCCGCTCGATCCGTGCGGCAACGGCCTCGCCGAGGCTGTGGTCAGTCTCGCTCGTCATCAGGGAACGCTCCGCGGCAGGAAGACCAGTAGATAGAATGCAAACCACAACCCGACCACGACGGCCGTCGCAATGCCCGCGACCGCGACCGCGCCGCCCGGACCGGCGCGTACGATGGTCTCGACATCATCGTCTTCCGAGCCCGATGCCGGCGGTTGCGGCGAAGACGAGTTGATCATGATCGCGCTCCCCTTAACGCGCGACGAGACGAGGTTGACTAGTCATCGCGCTTTAGCTCCTCTGTTTGAGCATGATCGTTTCGGAAAACCGCTTCGCACTTTTCCGGATCATGCTTTAGTTCAGCGTTGCTGCCCGCAGTTCGTTGGCCTGCCGCGCCGACACCGGCTCGCCGCGATTGCCCCAAGCCGTTCGAATGTAGGTGACGACAGCCGCGACCTCGTCATCCGACAGCTTCTGCGCGAACGGCGGCATGCCGTGGGGCATCGGATTGCCCGACGTGCCCGGCGGATACCCGCCATTGAGCACCATCCGGATCGGGTTCACCGCGGAGACCATCTGGATCGACTGATTGCCGGCAAGCGGCGGATAATCCGGCGGCATGCCCTGCCCGGTCGCGCCATGACAGCTTGCGCAGTCGCGGTCATAGATCGACTTGCCAAAGGACAGCAGCAGACTGCTCTCGGCCGACGGCAGCGAAGTCGACGCCTTCTCCGGAGGACCGCCCTGCGCAAGGCCCTTCAGGTAGACCGCCATCGCGCGCGCATCATCATCATTGAGATATTGCAGGCTGTTGTAGACGACCTCGGCCATCGGTCCGTACACGGCGCCCTTGGCGGACACGCCCTTGCGCAGATAGTCGACGATCTCCTCGATCGTCCAGTCGCCGAGCCCCGTCTCCTTGTTGGAGGTCAGCGACGGCGCGTACCAGTTCTGCATCGGGATCAGGCCGCCCTCGAAGGCCTGCGACTGCTTGCTGCCGCCGAGCGCATTGATCGGGGTATGACACATCCCGCAATGCCCTAGCCCCTCGACCAGATAGTTACCTCTGTTCCACTCCGCCGACTTCGTCGGATCAGGCTTGAACTCGCCTTCCCTGAAGAACAGCGTGCGCCAGCCAATGATCAGCGAGCGGTTGTTGAACGGGAATGTCAGGTCATGCGGCTTGTTGAGCTGCCTGACCGGCGGCACCGTGCGCAAATAGGCGTAGATCGCGTCGCTGTCCTCGCGCGTCACCTTGGTATAGGAGGCGAACGGCATCGCCGGATAGACCAGGCCGCCATCGGGGAAGCGGCCATTGTGCATCATCTGGTAGAACTGATCCGACGTCCATGTGCCGATCCCGGTCTGCGGGTCGGGCGTGATGTTCGACGTGTAGAGCGTGCCGAATGGCGTCTTCATCGGCAGCCCGCCGGCGAAGGTCTTGCCTTCGCGCGCGGTGTGGCAGGCGATGCAATCGCCGGCGCGTGCGAGATACTCGCCCTTGGCGAGCACGGCCGGATCGGCCGCCTTCTGCTGCGCCGATGCCCCAATCGGCGACAGTGCCAGCATCAGTCCGACAAGCAGTCCTGTTAAGGTTCGCGACATCGGCACGATCCCTTCAATGCGGTTCGCTGCCGCATTCGAGCGGCATCGGAAGGCTGCCTCGCGGCGCGAAGGATGGATCCGCCGGCGCCGGACGCGAGGACAGATAGGCGGCCACCGCCTTCACGTCGTCCTCCGTCAGCAGGCCCGCGACGATCTGCATGCAATCGGGAGCGAACGCGGTCCGCGTGCCGTAGCGCCAGCCGCCGAGCTGGCCGCTGATATAGGCGGCGCGCAGGCCAAGCAGGCCGGGAATGCCGGGCTCCATGCCCCCCAATGTAGGACCATGACAGGCCGAACAGGGCGGAATGCCGTGCTGCGGATCGCCGTTCTTCACGATCGTCTCGCCGCGCGCCAGAATCTCCTTGCTGTCGACCGGCGGGACCGGCGGCGGAAATGCCGGCCTGAGCGAGGCGAAATATTCGGCGATCTTCTTCAGGTAATCGTCGGTCTGAAACTCCAGCAGGTAGTTCATCGGCGGATATTTCCGCCGTCCATCCCGGAATGCGATGAGCTGGTTGTAGAGATAGCCTGCCGGCTTGCCGGCCAGCCGCGGGAAATAGGCGTCGCTGGTGCCCTCGCCTTCGGCGCCGTGACACGGCGCACAGGCAAGGACGCGCGCGGCCATCGTATCGGGCGCACGCTCGGTGGTTTGCGATTGCGCCGCGCCGATCGGCCACACAGCCCAGGCAAAAAACCCAAGAAGCGGTATCAGGCGATGCGCCACAGTTCACCCCCAGTGACGACCATGCGCAACGGCTTGCGCATGGCGTAACAGGGGCCACGAAGTACACGACTTCGCCGCGCTGTACTTGATTCAGATCAATGATCTATTTGCGATAGACCTGCGCCGGATCGAACAGCTTCTCGGCGTCGACAAAGGACAGGCTGACATGCCCGCCCTCGTCCTTCACCGCGCGATAGAAGCAGGAGCGCCGTCCGGTGTGGCAGGCGGCGCCGATCTGCTCGACCTTGATCCACACCGCGTCCTGATCGCAATCCATCCGGATCTCGACCACGCGCTGGGTCTGGCCCGAGCTCTCGCCCTTGCGCCACAGCGCATTGCGCGAGCGGCTGAAGTACCAGCCTTCGCCGGTCGCGATCGTCTTGCGCAGGGCCTCGTCATTCATGTGCGCGACCATCAGCACATCGCCGGTCGCGGCATCGGTCGCGACGCAGGTCACAAGGCCTGCCGCGTCGAATTTGGGCTGGAAGGCCAGCCCCTCCTCGCGGTCGTGATCGTGGGTCGCTGCGGACACGGAAAACCTCGCTCAGGAAAATGCGAGGTTACCAGTTCGGTCCTCGCACCAGGGACAAGAAACGCTGCTGCTCCGCCGGATTGTCGCGGAACATGCCAGTGAAGCGGCTGGTGAAGGTCGATGCACCATGCTTGGCAACGCCGCGCACCGACATGCAGGTATGCTCCGCCTCGATCAGCACGGCAACGCCGCGGGGCTTCAGCACCTCGTCGATCGCAGCCGCGACCTGCGCGGTGAGATGCTCCTGGGTCTGCAGACGGCGGGCGAAGATATCGGTCAGCCGCGCCAGCTTGGAGAGGCCGACGACGCGCTCCACCGGCGTATAGGCAATATGCGCCTTGCCGTAGAACGGCATCATGTGATGCTCGCACTGCGAGGTGAACTCGATGTCGCGGACGAGGACGAAATCGTCGTAGCCGGCGGTCTCGCCGAAGGTGCGGTTCAGCACCTCGGCCGGGCACTGGTGGTAGCCCTGATAGAGCTCGTCATAGGCCTCGACGACGCGGCGCGGCGTGTCGAGCAGGCCCTCGCGGCCGGTGTTCTCGCCGATATAGGCGAGCAGCGTCTTCACGGCGTCCTCCGCCTCCGCCCGCGACGGGCGCGGCTGGTCGGCGCGAACGGCCGCCGTCATGAATTCTGAGGGGTCGAGCTCGCCGGGCTTCGCGTCGGCCGGCTTGTTGGGGCGAATCGATTTGATCAAGGCGTCCATGTCTTCTCCGTTCGACCGGCCCTCGGATTTGACCTTGGTCCGGATGTGTCACCGGGCAGACGGGGCGGATCGTTCGACCGCCGGGCGCCTGAGTCCCACAATTGTAGCACCGCCGCGGCGCAGGTGGGCCGCGGTGGCTGCATGGCCGGGCTATGTTTCCGGCGTTGCCGTCCATATATAGGACGGTGCAACCCAGCCGCCAAGAGCGCCCGGCACCGCCGGAACCAGGCATCTGTCCCCATGCTGAACGACATTTACAACAAGCGGATCATCGAGTTGGCCGGCAATATTCCGCGCCTCGGACGGCTGGCCGACCCGGACGCCAGCGCCACCGCACACTCCAAATTGTGCGGTTCGACCGTCAAGGTCGACCTCAAGATGGACGGTCCTGTGGTGACGGACTTCGCCCATGACGTGAAGGCCTGTGCGCTCGGCCAGGCCTCCTCCTCGATCATGGCGAGCCAGGTGGTGGGCTCGACCGCTGATGAGCTGCGCGAATTGCGCGAGACGGTCCGCAAGATGCTGAAGGAAAATGGCCAGCCCCCGCAGGGCGGCAAATGGGCCGATATCGCGCTGCTCGAGCCGGTGCGCGACTACAAGGCCCGCCATGCCTCGACCCTGCTGACCTTCGATGCAGTGGTCGATGCGATCGGCCAGATCGAGGCCAAGGCAAAGCAGCCGGCGTAAAATTGCATGTCAGGTCATTCCGGGGCGATGCGCAGCATCGAACCCGGAATCTCAAGGTTCCCCGATGCGCAATTGCGCATCTGTGGTCCGCTTACGCGTCCCGGAACGACGCGACAATGTGCGTTCTTACTGCGCGGGCTGGACCGGCGCCGGCGCTGCGCTGCCGCCGGTCGGCACCACGACCTCGGCGGTCTTGGTCGCTCTCGCCTGCGACGCCTCGCCCTCCATCGCGCTGCTCACGAAGCGATCGTTGTTCTTCGGCTTCGCCTCGGCGACGGGAATTGCGTTGTCCTTGCTGTTGTCCTGCCGCGGCAGCACGTCGGCAACCGCATCGGTGGTGATGAGATTGGTCAGCCGCAATTCGGCCGCCGACAATTCGTGCAGGTCTTCCCACGGCGGCACGCTGAGCGAGAGCGCCAGCAGATCACCCGCGCCGCCCATATCGAAGGTGTACTTGGCAAGACGGCCGATATCGCGCTCGACGATCATCAGGTCCTGCGCGGTGTAGCTCGCCGCCTTGGCGTCGTCGGCGCGATCGCCCATCCAGATCTGATGTACGCGAACATGGGCGGCCGGCGGAACGTAGCGCGTCTTGCCCGACAACAGCAGGAACACGCACATCGACTCGCAATAAGCATCGGGCAGAACGCTCGCGCGGCCGCCTTGCGCGGCCTGATTGACGACGCTGGTGCCGACCGTGGTCAGCACGCCGAGACCGCGGAAGCGGCGGCCGAGCGCGATCGCGTCGTTGACCGAGCCGCCGCTGGAGTCGAGCACGATGGTGGCGCCGTTGAGCTGGCGGCCGCGCGCGAACTCGTCGAATTCCCTCGGACTATCGGCCGTGATGATGCCGACCGCGGACACCCAGCCACGGCAATTCGGCTGGCAGGCGATCCAGCTGAACTTCATCGGCAGCTTGCGCTCTTCGAGGGTCGAATTGGCCTGCGCGGAACCGCCCGCCATGGCGGCGGTGCCGGAAACCGCGAAGCAAAGAGCAACGGCGCCGGTAAGCGCCCAACTGCGCAACGAGAGCGACCTGACGAGCCTCAATTTGGTTCCTTCCCCCAAGCCCTTGGTGATGCGAGCGGTGGCAATGGCCCCATGGCAATGCGCCACGATTCTGTCAGCGGCGCGTTATGGGAACGGTAGCGTTGCTGACCCGGACCGTCCATAGAGCCCTTGCTGCAGCGCCATCGGTGCTGTGCAATAATAACGAACTGTGGCGTAAATATCTGCAAGAAAACAGTTCCTTGGCTTGGAACCCCCGCAAGACTACGTACATACTTGCGTATGCCGCCGACAGACCATTCAACGACACACCATCCACGATGCATGGACTGTGCCAGCACCATGCGCCGCTTGCCGCGCAACCTCGGCCGCGCTTTGATCTGGATCTACCGGCACACGCTGTCGCCGCTGGTCGGCTACAACTGCCGGCATCTGCCGACCTGCTCGGTCTATGGCGACGAGGCGATCGAACGCTTCGGCCTGTGGGGCGGCGGCTGGATGACGCTGGCGCGGCTGCTGCGCTGCCAGCCCTGGGGAACATCCGGGATCGATAATGTCCCGCTGACGAAGCCGCCCGGGGCACGCTGGTACTTGCCCTGGCGCTATGGCCGCTGGCGCGGCGTCAACGAAGGCTGACGCGGCGCCAACAACGGTTGACGCGGCGGCGTCAACGACAATTGATCGGTTGCTGCGGCACGTCCAAGCGCAGCGCGCATTGCTGCCCGGCGGAACTGTGGCGATAGTTGGCGCATTTGTTTCATTGCCCCCCCCTTTTGGGGAGGAAACAACAATGCGCTGGAAAATCAGCCACAACGGTCATGATCCCCGGCAGATCGACTTGCTGGCCGTGCTTGCCTTGCTCGTCGTGATCGTCGCCGCCTACGGCTACTTCACCCACAATCCGAACAAGCCGAGCACGACGGCGTTCATTGTGCCCAGCCAAAGCGTGAGGTGGTGACGCGCAGTCGAGCTCCCTGATGTTCCGCACGCGGATCGTTGTTGGGATGCTCTCGCGAACACAAACGTGAAAGCCAACCGTTCACTCGGCTGCGGCGGTGGCGGCCGTCCGTCGCGGCCGCGTGACGACCACGACCGCGAGCGCCGCCGCGACGAAGGCCGTAGCCACGTAGCCTGCGCTGTGCAGCCATTCGCGGGCGAACAGCAAGCCGCCGATCGCGGAGCCGATGGCCTGGCCGATATACAGCACCGAGGTATTGAGCGAGACCGACGCCGAAGCGAGCGCCGGCGCCGCACCGACCAGGCGTACCTGCTGCATCGAATTGGTCGATGCAAAGCCGAGGCCCCACACCGCGACGGAGGCGGCCATCAGGGCGTAGGCGCCGGCGCTCAGCGCCCAGCCGGCGACGCCTGCGAGCAGCAGCACGGTGAACAGGACCGAGGTTTTCCAGGCGCCCCACGAGTCCACCACGCGCGTTGCGATCACGATGCCGACGAACCCGAAGATGCCGTAGAGCGCGAACACGATCCCGACGGCGTCCGCATTGGCGCCGGTCAGTTTGGCGAGCAGCGGTCCCATGAAGGTGAACACCACGAACTGGCCGGACATCTGCAGCGTCGTGATCGACAGCAGCAGAATGACCATCGGATTGCGGCCGAGATCGACCCAGGTTCTGAGGTCAACCGGCGCGCCGCGCAGTCCGCCTGGCAGCCGCCACCACAGCAGCAGGGAGCTGACGAGCCCGGTCAGCGCGATCGCGCCATAGGTCGCGCGAAAGCCGTAGCGGCTTGTGATGAAGGTGATCAGCGGCAGCCCGATCGCGGCAGCAAGCGACCAGCCGAGGAAGATGTAGGCAATCGTGCTGCCGCGCTTCTCCACCGGCACGATCAGTGCCGCGGTGCCCGCCGCCTGCGGCGTGTAGAGCACGCCGACCGCGAGCATCACCAGCCGAATGATCAGGAGGCTGTCGTAGTTCGGCACAAAGGCGGATGCCGCATTGGTCAGCGTCAGCACCAGCAGCGTCGCCGTCAGCAAGGCCCGCCGCTCGATCCGGCTGGTCAGCCACGCCGTCGCCGGCGAGCCCACGCACAGCACGATCGCGCCGAAGGTGATCAGGAGACCCGCGGTGTGGATCGTGACGCCGAGTCCGTCGGACAACTCCGCCAGCATGCCGGCCGGCGCCAGCACCGAGCAGCCGGTGACGATGTTGCCGAGCATCAATGCGGTGGGAGCGAAGCGTTTCACGCCGCGTTGTTAGCAGACGCCGAGATCGATGCAACTGCATCTAAATGCATGGCACCTGATCGAACGGCGCCTCTTGCGCTCATGGCGACGGTGACGCCGCCGGCACGGCGCTGACGCTCGGCGACGCGGCGGCCGGCAACGGGCTCGCAGGCTTCGGACCGGTGGTCGCCGCCGGGCATGATGCCAGAAGCTGCGTCCACCCCTGCTCCAGCCCGATGGTGCCGATATCGAATGTCGCAAGGCCGGACTTGGTGTCAGACTTGACGTCGGACTTGGCGTCAGGCTTGGCGTCAAGCTTGGCGTCGGCTGCCGGCGGGCTTTCGCCGATCTGCAGATGCGGGGCTGCGAGCATCGCCTTGACGATGTCCGAGGTCACCGCCTCGCTCCAGACCTCGTATTTGCCGAACCGCGCCGACCGGCCGAATGCAACGGTCTTGGTCGCGCCGGCCATCATCAGCACCGTGGTCTTGCCGGCTGCCCCCTCCTCGAACTCGCGCACGAACATCAGCCGCCCGCGATCCTTGCTCTCGCAGAACAGCCGCCACTCCATCATGCGGAACGCGCTGCCGTCGGCCCTTTTCTGCTGCACGATCTTGCGAACATAGGGCCGTGTCTCCTTCTCCACCGCCCACAGGGTTTCCGGCAGCGGCCGCGTATCGATGCTGAATCGATAGAGCTCCGGCCGCGTCAGCACGTGCAGGTCCTCGAACTTCACGGACTTGATGAGGTCGCTGAGCTCATGGCTGATGCCCATCGCCGCGAGGAATACATTGCGGTCGCGATCGGCGCTCACCATCTCGCGCCGCCTGAAGTCCGCGACGACCTGCGCAGGCGGATGTCCGTGCACGACGAACATCAGCTTGGAGTTATGCACCGCGAGCACCGAATCGGGCGCCACTTCGCGGCTGGTCGCGCCCAGGAACAGATAGGCGCAGGCCGACACGCACATCGCGTTGCGCGTGGCGAGCTCGGCCTCGACCTCGCCCTTGGCAGCCTTGATCTTCAGGCATGCGGCGTCGATCTGCGTGCCGGTGGAACAGGCCGGCACGATGGTACGGCCGACTCGGGCGATTGCCTTGTGCGCGCGCAGGAACCGCGCGATCCCATAGGACTGCTCGACGTTTCCGCCCGGCGAATGAAGGTAGATCGGAAGCTGCCTGTCCTTGACGGCAAACAGGAAGGTGCGAATCCGCTGAGCGGCTTCCCGATCGATCTCGCCTTCGATCGCGATCCAGCGATCGCAGCCGGCGCCGCAGGCGTTCGCTGGCCCATGGGCGAGATAGATGGTCAGCTTCTTCGCAAATCCGGCCTTCTGGACCGGTGTTTCTTCCGCCCGCAACACGCCCGGGATCAGAAGCAACGCCACGAAAAACAGGAGACGGGAAAACATGAACCTTGCGGATCGCGCGATGGCGGAAAACGGACGCCGGACGTTAGACGATGATCGGCAGCGTCGCAACGATCCGTGGCGTCGCCTGCAGCCGAGCCTTGTTCAAATCCGTGCGGCCGGTGGCCCATTTTCTTGATATTGCCGGATTGCAGGCGTCAAATCCCCTGCTATACCGCTGCTTTCCGCTTACCTGCGCTCGTTCGCAGGAGTGAGCTACAGGAGTCACCATGGCAGAAACGCCACCCAAATCCGAATCCGGATTCCAGTACAGCCTCTCTAACCTCAAACCCGCAGAACCCGTGAACAAGATCGCCCTCACCTTCCCTGATGGAGCGAGGCGCGATTTCCCGAGAGGGACCACCGGTCTCGACATCGCCAAAGGCATTTCGCCCTCGCTCGCCAAGCGCACCGTCGCGATGGCGCTCGACGGCACGCTTGCCGACCTCAATGATCCGATCGAGGCCGACGCCAAGATCGAGCTGATCGGCCGCGAAGACCCGCGCGCGCTGGAACTGATCCGGCACGATGCCGCGCATGTGCTGGCGGAGGCCGTGCAGTCGCTGTGGCCGGGCACCCAGGTCACGATCGGCCCGGTGATCGAGAACGGCTTCTACTACGACTTCTTCCGCAACGAGCCGTTCACCCCGGAAGATTTTGCCGCGATCGAGAAGCGGATGCGCGAGATCGTCGCGCGCGACAAGCCGTTCACCAAGGAAGTCTGGGATCGCGAGAAGACCAAGCAGGTGTTCCGCGACAAGGGCGAGGCCTTCAAGGTCGAGCTGGTCGACGCCATTCCCGGCAACGAGCCGATCAAGATCTACTTCCAGGGCGACTGGTTCGACCTCTGCCGCGGCCCGCACATGACCTCGACCGGCAAGATCGGCAACGCCTTCAAGCTGATGAAGGTGGCGGGCGCGTATTGGCGCGGCGATTCCAACAATCCGATGCTGACCCGCATCTACGGCACGGCATTCGCCAGGCAGGAAGACCTCGACGCCTATCTCAAGCAGATCGAGGAAGCCGAGAAGCGCGACCACCGCAAGCTCGGCCGCGAGCTCGACCTGTTCCACTTCCAGGAGGAAGGCCCGGGCGTGGTGTTCTGGCACCCCAAGGGCTGGACCATCTTCCAGCAGCTGATCGCCTATATGCGGCGCCGGCTGCTCGGCGACTACAACGAGGTCAACGCTCCGCAGATCCTCGACAAGGCGCTGTGGGAGACCTCGGGCCATTGGGACTGGTACCGCGAGAACATGTTCGCGGCGCAGTCCGCCGGCGACGAGGCCGAGGACAAGCGCTGGTTCGCGCTGAAGCCGATGAACTGCCCGGGCCATGTGCAGATCTTCAAGCACGGGCTGAAGAGCTACCGCGACCTGCCGTTGCGGCTCGCCGAGTTCGGCGTCGTGCATCGCTACGAGCCGTCGGGCGCGATGCACGGCCTGATGCGGGTGCGCGGCTTCACCCAGGACGACGCCCATGTGTTCTGCACCGAGCAGCAGCTCGCCGACGAGTGCCTCAAGATCAACGACCTGATCCTGTCGACCTACGCCGATTTCGGTTTCGACGGCGAGCTCACGGTCAAGCTCTCGACGCGGCCGGAGAAGCGCGTCGGCACCGACGAGATGTGGGATCACGCCGAGCGCGTGATGGCGACGGTGCTGTCGGAGATCAAGGCCAAGGGCAGCAACCGCATCCGGACCGAGATCAATCCGGGCGAAGGCGCGTTCTACGGACCGAAGTTCGAGTATGTGCTGCGCGACGCCATCGGCCGCGACTGGCAGTGCGGCACGACCCAGGTCGACTTCAACCTGCCGGAACGGTTCGGCGCGTTCTACATCGATCATGATGGCTCGAAGAAGGCACCCGTCATGGTGCACCGCGCGATCTGCGGTTCGATGGAGCGCTTCATCGGCATCCTGATCGAGCACTATGCCGGCAACTTCCCGCTCTGGCTGGCGCCGACCCAGCTCGTCGTCACGACCATCACCTCCGAAGGCGACGAGTACGCCAAGGTGGTGGCGGCCGCCGCGCGCCGCGCCGGGCTCCGGGTCGAGATCGACCTGCGCAACGAGAAGATCAACTACAAGGTCCGCGAGCACTCGCTGGCCAAGATCCCGGCCCTGCTCGTCGTCGGCAAGAAGGAAGCCGAGACCCACTCGGTCTCGGTCCGCCGCCTCGGCAGCGAGCGGCAGACGGTGATGCCGACCGATGAGGCGATCGCCGCGCTGGTGGATGAGGCGACGCCGCCCGACGTGAAGCGGGCGCGATCCGTCGCCTGATCTTCACAATCGGTCTAAACTGGCTTTCATTGGCTCGGTCGTGTCCCCATCTTGGGGGCACGACTCCCCTTGAAGGACATTTCCGTGCCCGATGCCATTGAACTCCTGAAGACGCGCCGCTCGATGAAACCGCGCGAGATGACCGGCCCGGGCCCGTCCGCGGCCGAGCTCGAGACCATTTTGACGATCGGCGCACGCGTGCCTGACCACGGCAAGCTCGCGCCCTGGCGCTTCATCGTGTTCGAGGGCGATGCCCGCGCGCGGGCCGGCGACGTGATCGCAAAGGTCTTCGCCCGGAAGAATCCCGGGGCGCCGGCCTCCGACATCGAGGTCGAGAAGAAGCGCCTGACCGACGCGCCGCTGGTGATCGGCGTGGTCTCCTTCACCAAGCGGCACCCGAAGGTGCCGCCGTGGGAGCAGGAATTGTCGGCGGGCGCCAGCGCGATGAACATCGTTACCGCGGCGACCGCGCTCGGCTACGGCGCCTGCTGGCTGACCGGCTGGTTTGCCTTCGACCGCGACGTGCTCGACGGCCTCGGCCTGAAGCCGGACGAGAAGCTCGCCGGGCTCATTCACATCGGCACCCCGACCAGGCCGAGCGAGGACCGCCCGCGCCCGGCCCTGTCGGATATCGTGACGCGGTTCTAGGGTACAGCCTTGTAGCCCGCATGAGTGGAGCGATATGCGGGACACTCGTCCCGGGTGTCGCTTCGCTCACCCGGGCTACAAAAGCCCTCGCCATTGTCGGGCATGACGACTACGCCGCCTTCGACGCACGCTCCGCAAAGCCGCTCAGCAAGGCCGCGATCTCGCCGGCCGGCCGCGCCGCGCTGAACAGAAATCCCTGCACCTCGTTGCAACCTTCGGCGCGCAACCAGTCGAGCTGGTCTGTCGTCTCGACCCCTTCCGCGGTCGTGGTGATCCTGAGGCTGCGGCCAAGGCCCGAGATCGCGCGCACGATCGCGAGGCAATCGGAGCGCCGCGCCAGATCCTTCACGAAGGAGCGGTCGATCTTGATCTTGTCGAACGGGAAGCTGCGCAGATAGCTCAGCGAGGAATAGCCGGTGCCGAAATCGTCCATCGAGATGCTGACGCCCAGCTCGCGCAGCTGATGCAGGATCGCGAGGTTGGCCTCGGTTTCCGCCAGGAACACCGACTCGGTGATCTCGAGCTCGAGCCGCCGCGCCGACAGGCCGGAATGCGCCAGCGCCGAGATCACGGCCTGGACCAGATTGCGGCTGCGGAACTGCACCGGCGACAGATTGACGGCGACCTTGACGTCGGCGGGCCACTTGATCGCCTCCGAGCAGGCTTCGCGCAGCACCCATTCGCCGAGCGCGACGATCAGGCCGATGTCTTCGGCAACCGGGATGAACTCCGCAGGTGAGACCATGCCCTTGTGCGGGTGCCGCCAGCGCAGCAGCGACTCGAAGCCAGAGATGCGGTCGGCCGCGATATCGACCAGCGGCTGGTAGTGCAGCTCGAATTCGCCGTTGCTGAAGGCCGCGCGCAGATCGCGCTCCATGTCGCGGCGCTTCTGCGCCTGCTGATCCATCTCCGGTTCGAAGAAATGATGCACGCCGCCGCCCTCGGACTTGGCGCGGTACAGCGCCATGTCGGCATTGCGCATCAATTCTTCCGACGTCGTGCCGTCGCCCGGTGACAGCGCGATGCCGACGCTGGCGCCGACCACGACCTCGAGCCCGTCGATGTTGTAGGGCGCGCTCAGCGCTTCGATCAGCCGTTCGGCGAAAGCGCTCGCCTCGTTCGGCGAAACGTCGGCCGCAAGCACGATCGCGAATTCGTCGCCGCCGAGGCGGGCCGCCACATTGTCGTCGCGGACCACCTCGCGCAGCCGCTCCGCCACCAGCTTGAGCAGCCGGTCGCCCATCGGATGCCCGAAGGAGTCGTTGACGTTCTTGAACAGGTCGAGGTCGATGCACATCACCGCGACGCGCTTGTTGCCGCTGCGGCCGCGCTCCAGCGCCTCGCGCAGGCGCTCCTGGTAGAAATCGCGGTTCGGCAGATTGGTGAGCCCGTCATGGTGCGCCATATGCGCGATCCGCGCTTCGGCGGCGCGGCGCTCGGTGATGTCGACCACCGCGACCAGATAGCCGTCGCGGCCCTCGAACGCCACCTTGCGTCCGAAGGTCAGCACATGGATCTCGCTGCCATCGGCCCTGATGTGCCGCCAGTCGCGGCTCGATTGATAGACGTCGCCGATCTCGCGCAAGGCGGCGCTGTACACGCTCCACTCATCCACCGGCCAGATCTGGCGCAGCGTCATGCCGAGAAACTTTTCCCGGCTGTATCCATAGTGCTGAACGGCGGCGTCGTTGACGCTGAGGAATTCCATCGTGCTGGCGTCGAACACCCACATCGGCATCGGGTTGTTCTCGAACAGCAGGCGGAACGACAGCTCGCGCTGCTTCAGCGCGGTGACGTCGGAGACGGTCAGCGACAGCATGTCGCCGAACGCCGTGACGCCGAGCCGCAGGCAGCGATCGCCGCTGTCGATCTCGAACTGCCCGCCCGGGCCGCCGCCGACAAATCCACGCAGACGGCTCATCACCGCTGACGCCGCAAGCGGATTGCCGCCGGCGCTGAGCCGGCGCCACAGCAATTCGGTCGCAGGCTGCATCAGCAGCTTTGCGGCGCCCTGGTTGAGATGCACGATCTGGAAGTCGGCCGGCTCGCCGCGCGCATCGCGGATCGCGGCGAGCGACAGCACGCCCTCGTCGGTGGCCGAGAAAATCGTATCGAGCAGATTGTACTGCGCATTGCGCTCGTTGACATAGACACCGACCAGGATACCGCCCCAGCGCGACCGCGTCGGCAGCGCCAGCACGTCGAAGGTCCGCACCAGCCCGTCGCGGACGCAATGCGCCGACGCCAGATAGGGCCGGCAGTTCTCGCGCGCGTTTGCGGCCGCCTCGGTCAACGCGGTGGCGCAATCAGGCGGCAGGGCGCTGAGCGGAATGTCCCAGCGCTCGTCGTTCAGCCATGTCTGGACATAGCGGCCGGCGTGCGAGACGCTGAGCATGCCATCGACGCTCCGCAGCAGCACGATATGATCGGCGAGCCGGCCGAGACTGCCGAGCATCACGTCTTCATAGTGCGGCAGCTTTTCGCCGGGACGGACCGCGGCCTGCCACTTGCGTTGCAGAACCGGTACGTCGGCGAACATCTCGGAATTGAATTTGGCCGATGCTTTAGCTGATTTCTTGTTGGCCATGACCATGGCGCGCCCCACGCAAACACTAGTCCCCACGGCATCCAAGTCATGCCGCGGCTTAACGTCATGTAAAAATAGGTAGGCCCGGTATCGCCGCGAGCGATTATGACGGCTCAAATTCGCGCGATGGTTAGTTCACATTAGAGACTATGACAGCTGCATGAAATGCAGGACCGGCCGGACGTCAGCGCGCCACGACCTCGACTTCGCCATCGACACCGTTGACGACATTGAAGGGGCGCTCGAACACCTTGCCTTCGTTCTTGGCGATCGCGCGATACTCGCCCTCGGAGAGCACGACGCGCGGGAACGCGCCGATCGATTCCTTGATCACGTCGCCGCCCGGCGTGATCACCGACCAGGCGGTGTTGGCAAGCGCCTCGCCGCCCCGCTCGCTGACCAGCTTGAGGGTGATGACGGCGGCGCGATGGGTGACGGTGACGTCGGTCAGCTTGCCCGCCCCGACGCGAATGTCGGAGCGCACCACCGAGTTGGCGTCGCCATAGTTGGAGACGATGTAGTAGGTGCCCTCGGGCAGCAGCGCGACGTCGCCGGCGGCAACGTTCGGCACCATCGGTCCACGGTCCGAACCGTCGAACTGGCTGCCCTTGTAGATCGCAAACGAGATCTGGTTGGCGGGGATCTTGCTGCTGCCGACCCGACCCTCGATCCGCAGGCCCCCGGCCGGCAGCACGAAGGACTCGCGGTCGGTCTCCGACTTCAGGCTGACGGCGCGCACTGCGCTGACGAGGCCGAGCGCGACATGGACGACATAGTTGCCGGGCGGCAGCACCACGTTGGGCGTCGCCCCGCGCTCTTCGCGGACCAGCTTGTAGGTACCGTTGTCGTCAGGCTTGTCGGCGAACACCCGCCACACCAGCCCGGCATTGATGACCGGCAGGTCCTTGCCGTACCGCGCCGTCAGCGACAGCACCGCCTGCCCCGCGGCCGGCGACCCGGCCGGCGGCGCTGCTACCACCGGCGGCACGGTCGCAATCGAGGGCTGGACGATGGTCGGCTGGTTCAGCGGACCAGGCAGAACGGGCCCTGAACCGCCGCCCGATGGCGGCGCCAGGTTGAGCGCCGGACCGGACGGCACCTCCGGGACCGAGGCGGGCGGAATCGGCGGCGGCCGGTCGCTGAAGAACTGTGCAGATACGGAACCGGGGATCAGGGCGAGCAAAAATGCCGCAAGCGTCAACAGCGGAAGGAGCCGCATGCCCCGTCCGCATCCGCCGATGCCGTTGCCCCTCGAAGTCATCATCATGGTTTTCAACGAAAACGCGGCAAATTCAAGCCTTCGTCCAAGGGGATCCAGGGGGCGTCCAAGGCTTTGTCACAGTCCGGGTGGGCGGTGTCCGCCATTTGGAACCGCGCGATCAAGCCGATGTTAGCCCTATCGTCGCGGTCCAGTCACATTCCCTGCCTACCGCGGACTACCCGGGGCATGAATCGTGCCTGTGGGACTAACCATGAAGACGGACGACGCTGGCGCAGCCATGCTGCGCAGCCTAGTCTCGCGCTGGCAGGAGATTTGTCGTGTTGGATAGCTGGATGGGCCGAGGCCACAAGAGCTCCGACGGCCCCGACAAGGTAGGCTTGGGAACGGTTCGCCGGCCGGTCATCGGGCTTGCGCTCGGCGGCGGCGCCGCGCGCGGCTTTGCCCATATCGGCATCATCAAGACCCTGCTGGCCCACGGCATCGTCCCCAATGTGGTGGTCGGCACCTCGATCGGCTCCGTGGTCGGTGGCGCCTATGCGGCCGGCCATATCGAGACGCTGGAGCAATGGGCGCGCGGCCTGCAGCCGCGCAGCGTGCTCGGCTACCTCGACATCCGCCTCAACGGCTCCGGCCTGATCCGCGGCGCCAAGCTGGCCGCCGAGATCGAGGCTGCGTTGGGCCAGGTCATGATCGAGGACCTCACGGTCAAGTTCGCCAGCGTCGCCACCGAAGTGCGCACCGGGCACGAGATCTGGCTGACCCAGGGTCGCGTGGTCGACGCCATGCGCGCCTCCTACGCCCTGCCCGGCATCTTCGCGCCGGTCCTGATCGGCGACCGCTGGTTGGTCGACGGCGCGCTGGTCAATCCGGTGCCGGTCTCGGCCGCGCGCGCGCTCGGCGCCGAGATCGTCATTGCGGCGAACCTCTCCAGCGACGTGTTCGCGCACTCGACCACGATCTACAATCACGGCCCGTCCGCCGCGCCGGAGGTGACGGTTGCGGTGACCGCCGAGGCCGAACTCGAGCCGGAGCCGCCGAAGCGCCGGTTTGGCCGCTTCTTCTCCGCCGAACGTACCGTGAAGCGGGAGTTTTTCGGCAGCGCCAGCCGGCCCGGCATCTCGAGCGTCATGGTCGACGCCTTCAACATCATGCAGGACCGCATCACCCGCGCACGCCTTGCCGGCGATCCGCCTGACATGCTGATCTCGCCGCGGGTCGGTCAGATCGGCTGGTTCGACTTCCACCGCGCCGACGACCTGATCGCGCACGGGATACGCGCCGCCGAACGCTCCATCAGCGCAATCGAGGAAGCGATCGACATCCTGGCGCCGCCGTCGAGCGGCGCGGGCAGCACCGGGAAGTAGCGCTCAGGCGGTCTTGATGTAGTCGCGCAGCGCCTCCTGCTCGCGCTCATATTCCTCGACGCGCCGCTTGACGATGTCGCCGATCGAGATCAGCCCGACCACCTTGCCGTCCTCGACGACAGGAAGATGGCGGAATTTCCCCGTGGTCATCATCTCCATGATGCCGCTGACCGTATCGGACTCGCGGCAGCTCACGACCTTCTTGGTCATGACCGCGCTGACCGGTTCGTCCAGCGCGCCCGCGCCGCGCTCAGAGAGCACGCGCACGATGTCGCGCTCCGACAGGATGCCCTCCATGCGGCTCTGCTCCATCACCAGCACCGCGCCGATCCTACGCTCGCCGAGCAGCTTGACCGCGGCCGAGAGCTTCGCGCCGGGCGCGACGCTCATGACCTGATGGCCTTTTGCATCGAGAATGGAACGTACCGTCATTGTCGGCCTCCCTGAATCCGCTCGCGCCCCGCTTGAGCGGAGCCGAGCCTGTTCGCCAGAGTCTTCAATCAACAGTTCCGCGCCGATTTCGGTTCCGGGGCGCGGCGAGTAGCAGGGCTCGATTTGTCGGCCCGCTTTGTTTCTGCGTCACAAAGATGATGGAGGAATTCGATCCAGGCCGCAAGCGGCGATCAGACGCGCCCCGACTGATCCACCGACGACGCATCTGCAGCATCGTCCCGCGTGCGCGGCACCGGATCGAACAACGAGAACAGCAGCAGTCCGGCAAGGAAGCCGCCGATATGCGCCTGCCAGGCGACGCTCGCGCCCTCGCCGCCGAGCGACAGCGAGGTGGCGCCGAACAGGATGTTGACGCCGAACCATATCGCCAGGAAGGCGAGCACCCGTCCGTTGCGCAGCGCCCGCCACAGCGACAGCGCAGGCACCTTGGCCGCCGCCTCGGCATCGCCACGGCTGAACGACAGGAAGCTGCCCTTCACGAAGGCAAAGCGGATCGCCGCCGCCATCGTCCCCGACACCGAAGCCGACGCTCCGATCATCGGCGCGATCGCGTGCTCATGGGTCAACAGATGCGCAAGCGCCCCGGCGGCCGCCGTCACCGCCATGAAGACGAAGAAACGCAGCGCGCCGAAGCGCCGCGCCAGCGCGCTGCCGAACGGCAGCAACCACAGCACGTTGAAGCCGATATGGGTGAGGTTGGCGTGCAGCAGCGAATAGGTGACGAAGGTCCAGACCTTGGCGCCTTCGCCGCCCGGAAAGGTGATGTCGAGCAGCGTCGAATCGTAGCGCTTCGGGATGAAGCCGAAGACGTCGATGGTCCAGTTCTCCAGCTCCGGCGGCAGCAGCACCCGCAGATGAATCACCGCGATCAGGAGGATGTAGGCGGTGAGCGCCGGCGGCAAGGTCAGGATCGGCTCGCGCGGCGCCTCCGGCGGCGGCGCGAGCGGGGATTCGGGATGGGAGTCCAAGGGGTCGGCGACCTCGATGCGGCGGTGGATCAGAGATAGGCGGCTTTCGCACCCCTGTGCAAGTGCACAATCCCAAAATCGGACACCGGGTGTCGCGCAGTGCGGAATCGGGACAAAAGAAAAGGGAGGGCGCTGAGAACGCCCTCCCTGGTCTGCTGGTCTTCTCGTGCCCCGGAGGGATCGGGAGAAAATCCCCACCCCTCCCCGCACGGTGACCAAACTGTTTGACGCCACCTGTGTACCAAAGGCGCCGGCGCTTGGGGCAGCCGGCGCGAACGAGAACGCGCGGACCCTACCCACTGGTTCCGCGGGGGCCAAGGACATAGTTAAATTTACGTTAACAACACAAAGCTGCCGATAAGCCGCCCAAAGCGCGGCCACGGCATGGACGCTGCACAGCCTTCCCTGCACAACAGAGAAGGGAAGGCGCCTGAGCAAAACCGGGACAGATGTGTCCCGCCGAGACAGGTGCCGGGCAAGGTTTAGATGAAACACAGCTCGAGCCGCGAGTTCTTCGCATATTGGAATGCGAAGCGCGGCACCGCACGTGCACCTGACCGGAGTGAGTTCGAGCCGTCCGCGGTACGCGAACTACTGTCCGACATCTTCGTGCTGTCCTATGACGGCGAGACCCGATTTCCGTTCCGCGTCGCCGGCACCCGCACCTCCGCCCTGCTCGGTTGCGACCTCAAGAACCGGAGCTTTTCCGCCCTGTTCACCGGTGCGAGCCGCGGCGAGATCGAAGACATCATCACCTGCGTCGTCGAAGAGACCCTGCCGGCCATCGCCGGCATCACCGCCACGACCGAGAGCGGCGCCAAGGCGCATCTCGAGCTGCTGCTGCTGCCCTTCACGAGCCGCGTCCACATGCCGGCGAGCCTCACCGGCCTGCTCGCCCCGTTCGAGGACGACGTCGGCCGGCTGCACGACCTGGTGCTGACCTCGTGGCGTTACCTGCATCCCCAGGAGCGGTTCGTGCCGCGGACCCTGCGCAAGCTCGCCATCGCGCGCGGCCTGATGGTCTACGAAGGCCTGCGCTAGCCGCCGGCGCCCGCCTCGGGACGGGATGGCAGGCGCCGGTCGCTTGCACCGCGCCCCGCGGAACTCTATTAGCTGTCTGGCCGCCACGGCGGGGTGGACCCGCTCATTGCAGCTGCGGCCGGGTTGGGCATGTTTCGGAATTCGATCAGGCAGAAGATCGTCGGCATTGCCGCGGGACTCATCATCCTCGCGGTGGTCACCTCGCTGCTGTCGATGGTGATGGCGGGCCAGGTCGGCCATCTCCTCGACGAACTCACCAACCGCTACATCCCCGCCTATGGCCACCTCGCCCGCGTCAACATCCGCGCGCTGGAGCGGTCGCTCGCCATGCGCCGGATGATGATGGCGAAGATGCAGGCGCCGGGCGAAGACTCCGGCTACGAAAGCGCGCGCAAGGCCTTCGACGAGATCGAGCCCCTGATCAAGCGCGAGGCCGACGCCGCGCGCACGCTGATCGATGCGATCATCGCCGATCCCTCGACGCCATCCGACAACGCCGCGCTCGGACGCCTCGATGACCGCATCGACAATGCCGTGAACGACCTCTTGATGCGCCTGAACGCAGAGAACAAGACGCTGCTCGAGCAAATCGACGCCAAGGACTTTGCGGCGGCGAAAGCGACCACGCTGCGCGCCGACGCCCTGCGCGACGACTTCAACACCAGGATCGAGGGCATCCGTGCCGACATGCTGGCGCAGGTCGCTTCGGCCGCCGCAAAGGTGATGAGTGCCCAGCAGCGGGCGATCATCATCTCCGGCGTCGTGACCGCCATTGCCGCGATCCTCGGCTTCGTGTTCGCGATGCTGGTCGGCAGCGGCATCACGCGTCCGGTGATGCGCCTGCTCGAAAGCACCCGCGAGGTCGAGGCCGGCCGCCTCGACGGCGCCATCACCATTACAACCCAGGACGAGATCGGCCAGCTCTCGGCCGCCTTCAACCGCATGATCGAGACGCTGCGCCACAACCAGCGCATCCGCGAGACGTTTGGCCGCTACATCAATCCGCGGATCGCCGAGGGCCTGCTCGAACAGCCCGCGATCGCCGCGACCGAAGGACAGCGCCGCGTCATGACGGTGATGTTCTGCGACATGAAGGGCTTCACCAGCCTGAGCGAGGGCGTGACGCCGAGCGGCCTCGTCAAGATCATGAACCTCTACCTGTCGACGATGTCGGCGCCGGTCCATGCGCATCGCGGCATCATCGACAAATATATCGGCGACGCCATCATGGCCTATTGGGGCGCGCCCTTCGTCGAGGAGGCCGAGCAGACCCATCTGGCCGCGCTTGCCGCCATCGACATGATCGGCCAGGTCAACCAGCTGCGCAAGGATCTGCCGGAACTGCTCGGCGTCCGCGTGATTCCGGCCGATTGCGACATCCGGATCGGGATCGCCACCGGCGAGGCCCTGGTCGGCAGCATCGGCTCCGAGTTCATGATGAGCTACACCGTGCTCGGCGACACCGTGAACCTAGCCTCGCGGCTGGAAGGCGCCAACAAGTTCTACGGCAGCCGCAGCCTGATCTCGGAGGCCACCGCCGCGGCCTGCGCCGCAACCATCGAGCTGCGCGAGATCGACCGCCTCGTCGTGATGGGGCAGACCCAGCCGGTCGCGGTGTTCGAGATCCTCGGCAAGAAGGACGAACTGACGCCGGCGCAGACCGAGTTGCGGCAGCGTTACGTCGACGGCCTCGCCGCCTATCGCGAGCGCCGCTGGGATGACGCCGAGCAAGCCTTCACCACGGCGCTGGCGGCGGCGCCCGGCGACGGCCCGTCGATCGCCATGAAGGCGCGCGTCGCAGCGCTCAGGCAAGATCCGCCGGCGGCCGATTGGGACGGCGCCTGGCATCTGGAGCGGAAGTAACCGCGTCACCCGTATCCAGGCTCCGCCGCTACAGCTGGGCCTCGATCGCAACCTTGTCGATCACCGACCAGACCTGCACGATCTTCCCGTCGCGGAATTCGTAGAACACGTTCTCGGCGAAGGAGACGCGCTTGCCGTTGACGCCGAGACCGAGGAACGCGCCGTTCGGCGAACAGTCGAACGCCAGCCGGCTCGCGACATGGGACGCATCCGACACCAGCAGAACGATGTTGAAGCGAAGGTCCGGGATGTCGCGAAAGTCCCCTTCCAGCATCGCGCGATAGCCGGATAACCCGAGCCGCCGGCCGTTGTGGCACACATCCTCGTCAACGAACTGACCGAGTTGCAGCCAGTCCTGGCGATTCAAACAGGCAATGTAGTTCCGGTAGATCTCGGCGAGGTCCGTTTTCATCATCGATCGTCCTCCTTGCCGCGGGTCCAGATGGCCATTGAGCATCTGAGTGCGATTCTAACACCGATGTCAGTTTCGATTCCGATGTCCGATGGCGCGAACAAAACACTCAGCCGGCGTGCACGTGAAGGCGCGACGTCCCGAAGCGACAGTGCGATTGCCGCTTCGGCAAACAATTTCTCAAAACGCGCGGAATGTCTCCCGCGATCGGGAGTTAGTGCTTCAGGTCAATAACTGTCCTTGTCAAATCGGAGGCGTACATGATCAAGTCACCGATGATGCTTGCGGCATTCCTGACAGCGCCGATCATTCTGTTCCCACCGCAGACCGCCGTCGCGGCTGGCGGTGGTGGCGGCGGTGGTGGTGGTGGCGACCCATACGGGTCGAGCTACGGCACTCCCGCGCCGTCCTATCCCCAGCAAAAGGACAGAAAGACCACGCACAAGATCAAGAAGCCCGTCAAGCAGTCCGGCTTCGAAGACCCGGCGTTCCGCGACGGCTATCGCGCAGCCTATGCGACAATCTACGAACGCAACGACTACACCGCCGCGATCGATCAGTTGCACGCACTCGGCCGCGATGATCAGCCGAACGTCGCGAACCTGATCGGCTACTCCTATCGCAAGCTCGGCGACTACAAGCAATCGCAAGTCTGGTACGAACGTGCGCTCAAGGCCGATCCGAACCACGTCCTGACGTGGAACTACTACGGCCTGTGGCAGATCGAACAGGGAAACCGCGACCAGGCGCAGTATCATCTGCAGCGGATCGCCGAGATCTGTGGCACCGACTGCGAGGAGTATCGGACGCTGGCGGCGGCACTGGAAAAGCCGCCGGGCACGAACCTCGTCTACTGAGCGCGTCGCGTAGCCCGCATGAGCGGAGCGACATGCGGGGAAGGACCGGCCCCGGATGTCGCTGTCGCTCGTCCGGGCTATGCCTGTGAGCCGCTTTGTTCGCGTGTCCGTTTTTGCGGGAATTTCGCCGTTTTGGTCGACGTGGCCGGCGAGTAGCTTGCGTGCCGGGCGACGCACGCGGATACGTTGAGATCGATCATCATGACCTGGCGGCTTCTCGCGTGGAGCGGCATCGCCGTTGCCGCGCTGGTTCCAATCATCGGCGGCATCTGGCTCTTCACCCTGCCCGCCGCATCGGCGTTCCGGGTTCCGCCTCCGATCGCCAAGGCCGAGCAGGATGCAACGCTCGCGGCGCTGAAGCCGCCGAAGCGGTCGCGCCCGCTGATCGCGATGCTCGGCATCAACGACATGACCGAGACCACCGACTATCTGATGCCCTACGGCATCCTCAAGCGCGCCGATGTTGCCGATGTCGTCACGCTGGCGACGGGACCCGGTCCGGTCGCGCTGTTCCCGGTGCTGAAGGTCGAGCCTGATGCGACCATCGCCGCATTCGATGCCGCACATGGCGACGGCGCCGACTACGTTATCGTGCCGGCGATGAGCCGCGACGACGATCCGGCGGTCATGCAATGGGTCCGGCAGCAGGCGGAGAAAGGCGCCGTGATCGTCGCCGTCTGCGCCGGCGCCAAGGTGCTCGCCTCGACCGGCCTGCTCGACGGCAGGCGCGCCACCACGCACTGGTTTTACCTGAAGAACTGGCGCAGCAAACATCCTGAGATCCGCTATGTCGCCGACCGCCGCATCGTGGTCGACCACGGCGTCGCGACGACGACCGGGATTTCGGCCTCGATGCCGATGTCGCTGACCCTGATCGAGGCGATCGCCGGCCGTACCAGGGCTGAGGCCGTCGCGCGCGAGATCGGCCTGCCCGGCTGGGACGCGCGGCATGACAGCAACGCCTTCAAGTTCACGCGTCCCTTCGCGCTGACCGCCATCCGGAACACGCTGGCGTTCTGGAACCGGGAACAGCTCGGCCTCGCGCTTGCCCCCGGCGTCGACGAGGTCTCGCTGGCGCTGGTCGCCGACAGCTGGTCGCGCACCTACCGCTCGCATGCCGTGACCTTCGCCGCGACCGACGACGTCGTCACGACCCGCAACGGCCTGCGCGTCTATCCGCAGGTCGTAGCGCCGGATTGGTCCGCAGATCGTCTGCCGCCCGCGGTCGGCACCGCGCCGCCCGTGCAGGCGCTCGACCGGGCGCTTGCCGGGATCGAAACACGCTATGGCCGTGATACGGCGGACTTCGTCGCCATGCAGCTCGAATACCCACGGGCTGACGCCGTGCAGTGAGGGATTGCGTCCCCAACAACGTATTCGATCCTCCATCCGCACCATTGTCATCTGCCTGTCATGAATTGTGCCGACACGTCAGCGCCGGACCAGTTCGGGGACACGCATGGACTATTTCAAACGCTTCAACTTCCTGTTCGCTGCGCCGGTGTTCGAGGCCGACGACCTCGAGGGCATCCGCTTCAACCAGATCATCGCCGAGATCGAGCGCTCCGGCTTCGAGGTGGTTCGCGCCCGCAAGCTGGAAGATGCCGAGATCGCGGTGCAGACCGACGCCGCGATCGGCTGCATGGTGGTCGATTGGGGCAAGAAGGGCCTTGAGGGCAAGACCGCGGCGCTGATCAACCTGATGCGCCGGCGCGGCCTCGACTTCCCGATCATCCTGTTGATCCGGCGCAAGCGGTTCGAGGACCTGCCGGTCGAGGTGCTCGATTTCATCGACGGCTACGTGTTCCTGTCCGAGGAAACCCCGCCCTTCATCGCCAAGAACCTGATCTCCAGGCTGAAGCAATATGCCGAGAATTTGAAGACGCCGTTCTTCGGCGCGCTGGTCGACTATGCCGAGGAAGGCAACCAGCTCTGGACCTGCCCGGGCCACAATGGCGGCGTGTTCTACAGCCGCAGCCCAATCGGACGGGTGTTCGTCGAACACCTTGGCGAAGCCGTGTTCCGCGACGACCTCGACAATTCCGTGCTCGACCTCGGCGACCTCCTCACCCATGAGGGGCCGGCGCTGCGGGCGCAGAAGGAGGCGGCGCGGATCTTCGGCGCCGAGAAAACCTATTTCGTGCTCAACGGCACCTCGACCTCCAACAAGGTCGCGCTCGGCTCGCTGGTCACCGACGGCGACCTCGTGCTGTTCGACCGCAACAATCACAAGGCCGCGCATCACGGCGCGCTGCTGATCGGCGGCGGCATCCCGGTCTACGTGCCGACGGTGCGCAACGCCTGGGGCCTGATCGGGCCGATGCGCTGGGACCTGCTCGACGAGGGCACGCTGCGCGACCACATCCGCAAGCACCCGCTGGTCAAGGACGAGAACGCCTGGAAGAAGGAGCGTCCGTTCCGCGTCGCCGTGGTCGAGCAGTGCACCTATGACGGCACCATCCACTCGGCCGAGATGATCCTCAAGCGGATCGGCCATCTCTGCGACTACATCCTGTTCGACGAGGCCTGGGCCGGCTTCATGAAATTCCACCCGATCTATGCCGGCCGCTTCGCGATGGGGCTGTCCGATCTCGGCCCCGAGGCCCCCGGCATCATTGCGACCCAATCGACCCACAAGCAGCTCGCGAGCTTCTCGCAGGCCTCGCAGATCCACATCCGCGACCGCCACATCAAGGGCCAGAAGCGCCGGGTCGAGCACCGCCGCTTCAACGAAAGCTTCATGCAGCACGCCTCGACCTCGCCATTCTATCCGATCTTCGCCTCGCTCGATGTCGGCGCGCAGATGATGAAGGGCCGCTCCGGCGAAGTCTTGTGGGACGACACGATCCGGCTCGGCATCGAGCTGCGCAAGAAAATCCGCGCCGTGAAGCGCGAGTTCGAGGAGAAGGAGACGCGCCCCGAGCGGCGCTGGTTCTTCGAGCCGTTCGTGCCGGATCGCGTCATGATCCCCGACGTCGCGCGCGAGAACGGCGTGCACAATGTCGCCTGGGAGACGATCTCGACCGACCAGCTCGCGACCAACCCGTCCTACTGGCAGCTCAATCCCGGCGAGACCTGGCACGGCTTCCCCGAGCTGACGGCCGGCTTTGCCATGACCGATCCGAACAAGCTCACATTGCTGACGCCGGGCTTCGATCACGCCACCGGCGCCTATGCCGATCACGGCATCCCCGCACCGGTGGTGGCGCAATATTTGCGGGAGAACCGCATCGTCGCCGAAAAGAACGACCTCAATTCCCTGCTGTTCCTGCTGACGCCCGGCGTCGAGGCCAGCAAGGCCGGCACGCTGGTCTCCGGGCTCGTCGCCTTCAAGAAGCTGCACGACGACAACGCGCTGCTCGAGGACGTCATCCCGGAATTCTACCGCCGCCGTCCGGGCCGCTATGCCGGGGTGCGGCTGCGCGACCTCTGCGGCGACATGCACCGCTTCTTCCGCGACGGCGGCGTCAGCACGCTGCAGGCCAGGCAATTCCTGCCCGAGCACCTGCCCGAGATCGCGATGTCGCCGCGCCAGGCCGCACAATATCTCATCCGCAACGATGTCGACTATCTGCCGATCGACCAGATCTTCGGCCGCGTCGCCGCGACGCCGTTCGTGGTCTACCCGCCCGGCATCGCCACCATCGTGCCCGGCGAGCGGCTGTCGGAACGCAGCAAGCCGATGATCGATTACCTGAAGATGTTCGAGGCGAGCTTCAATGCGTTCCCGGGCTTCGAGGTCGAGGTCCAGGGCATCTACAAGGAGATCGACGACTCCGGCCGCGTCCGCTTCTACACCTATGTCGTGTCCGAATAGGCGAACGGACGCAACACAATGGAGAATGATTACAAGATCACCGTCCGCCCGTCCCGCGACAGCGACGTCGACGCCATGCTGTCGATCTACCGCCACCACATCCGCCGCGGCGTCGAGGAAAGCGTCGACGACAGCGGCACGCCGGAGCCCGACGATCTGCGCGACCGCCGCAAGAATCTGCGCAACACCCGCCTGCCCCACCTCGTCGCGATCTGCGACAGCGAGGTGGTCGGCTATGCCTATGTCGTGCTGTTTCGCAAGCGTCCGGCCTACCGCTACACGGTGAAGCATTCGATCTATGTGCATCACCGCTTCACCGGCCAGCGCGTTGGCGGCCGGCTGCTGCAGGAGTTAATCGACACCTGCGCCGCCGCCGGCTTCCGCCAGATGATCGGCTACATCGACAGCGACAACGCCGCCTCGCTCGCGCTGCACGACCGCTTCGGCTTCGCCCGCGTCGGGCATTTGCCCGGTGTCGCCTATCGCTATGGCCGCTGGTCCGACACCATGATGGTGCAGCGCTCGCTCGCCGCCGGCGCCACCGCCCCGCCGCCCCCCGCGCCGCTGTCGCGACGGTGATGGGCACGACACTTTCCATTCGTCGTCCCGGCGAAGGCCGGGACCCATAACCACAGGATTGGATTGGCAAGGAAGGCTGTGGCCCCAGCGTCGCGCAATAATCACCTTCGGTGGTTATGGGTCCCGGCCCCCCGTGCGCTATTGCGCACTAGGCCGGGACGACAGCGAATGTGTTGCGCGGCCGGTGAGTCATACACCGACATTCTCGCGGCCTCTGCAGCGCGAGTTTTGCATTTCGTTTCGCCGCTCTGATGACAGAGGGCGCAGGGAAAGCCGGATGCCGATCGCACCCATGGGTCCCGAGTAATCCTGCAGGCTGCAAGGCGCAAGCGACCTGAACGCCCTACTCCAGCGTAAAGCCGACCCGCAGCGCCACCTGATAGTGCCGGATCTTGCCGTCCTCGATATGGCCCCGCGTCTGCACCACCTCGAACCACTTCATTTCCCGGATCGTCTTTGACGCGCGGCTCACGGCGTTCTCGATCGCCGCCTCGATGCTCTTGTCCGATGATCCGACCAGTTCCAGGATTTTGTAGACGTGATCCTTGTCGTGCGTGGCGGGCATGTCGACCTCCTCTGTGGATGCGCGATCCGGACCGCTTGCGCTGCGGTTCGGACAGTCCATCGTCCGATGCGGGCCGGCCATCGTCAAAACCGACGAATGCTGCGCGGCAACACGCCGGACGAATTGAATAAACGTGTCGCGGCGCCTTTGGTGCCAGCATGCATTTCGTGCCAGCTGCGCACCCGCCCTTGTCCGGGCCTTGACCTATGGTAGCATGGTTTCATCAAGTATTCGGGAGCGATACGATGTCCACTGCGTCCAGCTCACCCGCCACACCTCCTCACAGCCTCGGATCCGGGCTTTCCAACCTCCGCGCCAAGTGGGGCTGGATCGTCGCCCTCGGGGTGATCTACCTGATCGCCGGCGTGCTCGCCTTCGGCAGCGTCTTCTTCGCCACCGTCGTCAGCGTGCTGTTCGTCGGCGCCATGATGATCGTCGCCGGCGTCGCCGAGATCATCAACGCGTTCCAGTTCAAGACCTGGGGCAAATTCCTGTTCTGGCTGCTGCTCGGCGCGCTCTATGTCGTGGCGGGCTTCATCACCTTCGAGAACCCGCTGCTCGCCGCGGCGACGCTGACGCTGTTCCTCGGCATCGCGCTGGTGGTGTCGGGCATCGTCCGCATCTTCCTCGCGTTCGGCATGAACTCGGAAGCGCCGTGGGGAATGGTCGCGATCTCCGGCCTGATCACGCTGGTGCTCGGCGCCATGATCCTGGCGCGCTGGCCGGTCTCGAGCCTCTACGTGCTCGGCATCTTCCTCAGCGTCGACCTGATCTGCGCCGGCGTGAGCTGGATCAGCATGGGCATGGCGCTGAAGCGCAGGGCGTGAGGCGCGATCGTCGCCTCAGGCACGATCGACGGGTGGGTTAGCCAACGGGTCCGCTCGCAGGGCGGCCCGATGGCAAGCTCCGCGTGACGCGCCGCACGTTTCATGCGCGGAGAGATGGCGGGTTACGCTTACGCTAACCCGCCATACCCTCAATCCACCTGCAAGCCTCAGGGCTGCGCGAGGTGCCAGGCGCCGTTGAGAAAACCGTCGCCGGTGATGTCGCCGGCCTTCTGGTCCTTGGCGAAGGTATAGAGCGGCTTGCCCTTGTAGGCCCACTGCTTGGAGCCGTCGTCACGCGAGATGATGGTGTAGCCGCCTTCGGCCTTGTCGCTGGCGTCCGCCTTCAAGACCGGCCAGTTCGTCGCGCACGGGCCGTTGCAGGCCGACTTGCCTTCGGAATCCTTGTCGAAGGTGTAGAGCGTCATGCCCTTGGCGTCGGTGAGGACGGAGCCCTTCGCGGTGGTTCCGGTCTTGGTCGGCGGCGCGGCAAAGGCCGCCGAGGCGAACGCAAGCGACACGGCGGTGGCGAGCGCGAGCGAGATCGATGTCTTCATGATGTCTCCTGTTCGAATGCAAATGGCTTGCATGCGTAAGGACGCCGAAGGGCGCGCACTATTCCGCTGACGGCGCGCGAAGAATTTTCGGGACGGCGATCAATGCGAGGGGAATAAAGCCGCAGGCGCGTGCCGATACCGTCCCGTAGCCCGCATGAGCGGAGCGACATGCGGGAGCCGCCCCGGATATCGCGGAGCCTGTCATCGGGCGCGCGTTCGCGCGACCCGTTGGCTCATCCGGGCTACAACACCGAATATGCTACCGCCTGATTTCCTCGACCGCGCGCACCAGCGGGCGGTCGGAGAGCTGGATCGGGCCGGAGAACGGCGTGCTCATTTCGAGGATCAGGTAAATCGCGGCCGAGATCAGCGCCGCGGCGGCGACGGTGGTCGAGATCACCACTGCGTTGCGCGGCGCGCGAAAGCCGAGGGTTGCGAACATCAGCGTCAGCCACCCGACCAGGATGCAGATCAGCGGCGACGGAAACGAGCCGTCGGACTGCTCGACAAAGGTCCAGCGCTGCTGCACTGCCTGCCGATAGACCGAGCGCGCGTCGTTCCACAGCGCCACCTTCTGCTCGTCGTCGAACCGCAGTTCGCGGAGACTGGTGCCGACCTCGTCGAGCAGGCGCTCCGACACCGCGCTTGCCCTTGAGATCGGAACATCCTTGAGCACTTGCTCGACATAGGCGAGCAGCCGCTTGCGCGGCTCGTCGGCGCTCGGCCCGAGCGGCCGCAGGCTGCGATCGAGCAGGATGAGGTCGGTGGCGAAGACATGCAGATTGCGATCGACCGCCACATAGGTGTTGGCGGCACTGTTCATCATCAGGCCGAGCAGTAGCGACGGCATGGTGACGAACAGCGTCGCGACCAGGCGTACCGAGGTATTGGTCTCGTCGCTGCGGTGATGATCGGCGAGCCGGGCATGGATCGCCATGGTCGCAAGCGCGGCGCCGCCGAGCAGGATGAAGATCAGGACGGCGACGATGAATGCAACCACGGCTTGCGAAAACCTGCGAGAGAATCAGGTCCGCAGGATAGCAAGGGACGCCCGGCGGTGCATGTCCGGTTGACTAGCCGCCCCCACGCGCTATCCAGTCCGCACAGGTTTGGGGGGACGCCCGGCGAGAGCGCGAGGGGCGCTCCAGAGGAGATACCACGTGCATATCGTCGACGACAGCGAGGTCAACCGCGTCCTGAGCTTTCCGGTCCTGATCGAGGCGATCGAGGCCGCGCACCGGCGGCCGAAGATCGCGGTCCACGACGGTTATCTCGGCGACGACAAGGGCCAGCAGTTGGTGACGCGCAGCGCGGTCGATGCCGGCCGCTTCATGATGACCAAGCTCTACACCAGCTTTCCCGGCAACCTCGCCCACGGCAAGCTGCCGGCGGTGCAGGCGGTCTGCGTGCTGTTCGACGGCAATGACGGGCGTCCGCTCGCGGTGATGGACGCCGCCGAGATCACCCATTGGAAGACCGCCGCGGACTCCGCCCTCGGCGCAAAACACCTGGCGCGGCCGGATGCCGAGACGCTGCTGGTGGTCGGCGCCGGCGAGATGGCGCGCTGGCTGGTGCGCGGCCACCGCACCGTGCGGCCGCAGCTGAAACGGGTGCGGGTCTGGAACCGGACGGTGGAACGCGCCCAGGAGCTCGCCGCGCTGCTGGAAGGCGACGGCATCGCGGCCAAGGCCGTCACCGATCTCGACGCCGCGACACGCGAGGCCGACATCATCACCACCTGCACCCGCTCGCGCGAGCCGCTGGTCAAGGGCGCCAATTTAAGGCCCGGCACCCATCTCGATCTGGTCGGCGGCTTCACCCCGGAGACCCGCGAGTCCGACGACGAGGCGGCGCGGCGTTCGCGCATCTTCGTCGACCGCCGCGAATCCGCCTTCGACGGCGTCGGCGACATCCTGCAACCGATCGCGAGCGGCGCGATCACCGAGAGCGACGTGCTCGGCGACCACTACGACCTCGCCGGCGGCAAGGTCGCCGGGCGGCTGTCGGATAGCGACATCACCTTCTTCAAGAACGCCGGCGGCGGGCATCTGGATCTGATGACCTGCGAGACGGTGCTTGCGCAGCTGGGGAAGGAGCTGCGGTAAGCGGAACTGTTCTGTAGCCCGCATGAGCCAACGGGTCGCACGAATGCGCGCCCGATGACGGGCTCCGCAACATGCGGGATCAGCCTCCCCCGGATATCGCTTCGCTCATCCGGGCTACTTCTACGTCTCGCGCAGCCAGACCTCGCCGATCGAGTGATCGGCGCGCTTGCGCAGCACGACGTCGGCCCGCGTCCGCGTCGGCAAGATGTTCTCCCTGAGATTGGCGCGATGATGCTCGCGCCACAGCCGCTCCGCGACCTCGCGCGCGTCACCCGGCGGCAGGTCCCTGTAGTGGTGGAAATAGGAGGCGGGATTCCGGAACGCTGTCGGCTGCAACCTGAGGAAGCGTTCGACATACCAGGACTGGATGTCGGCCTCATCGGCATCGAGATAGATCGAGAAGTCGAAGAAATCCGACACCACCACCGGCGCCGTGCCGCGCGCCAGCAGCACGTTGAGGCCCTCGAAGACCAGGATGTCCGGCTGCTGGATGACCTGGCGTTCCGACGGCACGATATCGCCGATCAGATGCGAATAGACCGGCAGCTCGAGCTCGCGTTCGCCCGCCTTCGCCGCTGCGAGAAATCGCAGCATGCGCGGCAGGTCGTAGCTCTCGGGAAAACCCTTGCGCCGCATCAGCCCGCGCTCTTCGAGAACGCCGTTGGCATGCAGGAAGCCGTCGGTCGTCACCAGCTCGACCCGCGGATGATCGGCCCAGCGGGCCAGCAGCGCGCACAGCACGCGGGCAAAGGTGCTCTTGCCGACGCCGACGCTGCCGGCCAATGCAACGATGTAGGGCGAACGGCGTGCCGGGCGGCCGAGAAACTCCGCCTTGACGTGCGCAAGGTTGCGCGCCGCCGCGAAATGCAGGTTCAACAAGCGCGTCAGCGGCAGATACACGTCGCTGACTTCGGCGGAATTGATCGGCTCGTTCAAGCCGCGCAACGCCGCGAGATCGGCGTCCGAGAGCGTCAGCGACGTGCTGGCGCGCAAGGCCGCCCAATCGCTGCGGCCGAAGATCATGTAGGCTGACAGCTCGTCGGGGTGGGTCATCTCAGCCGTTCACGGTGAGCCTGATGCGTCCGATCGATCTTGCCGAGGCAATGCCGGTTACGTCAATCGCGCTTTGCGGCGGCGATGGCAACGAGTAGCCCGCATGAGCGCAGCGACATGCGGGGCCGGTCTCCCCCCGGATATCGCTTCGCTCATCCGGGCTACGCGGCGACCGTAGTAGAACCGTAGGGCGGGTTTGCGTTGGCGTAACCCGCCCTACGCTCCCTACTCCGCGGCCTGCTGCGTCGGTGCGTCCAGCGCCTCCGACACCTTCGGCGGCGACATCGGCAGGCTGTAGAAGCGTTTGCCGAGCGCGTTGTGGACGGCGTTGGCGACCGCGGCCATCACAGGCACCAGCGGCACCTCGCCGACGCCCTTGACGCCCTGCGGATGCTTCGGGTTCGGCACCTCGACCAGCGCGCAGTCGAGCATCGGCAGGTCGGAGCAGACCGGCATGCGATAATCGAGGAAGCCGGGATTATCGACCTTGCCGTCCTTGTTGTAGACGTATTCCTCGTTCAGCGCCCAGCCGATGCCCTGCGCGACGCCGCCCTGCAGCTGGCCCTCGACATAGCTCGGATGCACGGCGCGGCCGACATCCTGCACGGCGGTGTAGCGAACGACGCGGACGATGCCGAGATCGACATCGACCTCGACGTCGCAGATATGGGTGCCGAAGCCGCCCTCGGCGCCCTGGGTGTTGAGCTGCACGCTGGCGCCGATCGGACCGCCCTGCGACGGCGCCTTCTCGGCGAGGTCGGCGAGCGTCAGCGGTTCGAACTGGCCGGCATTCGGGCTCACCGGATGCGCGGCGCCGTTCTCCCACTTCACGGCTTCAGGGTCGATCTCCCAGACCTTCGCCGCGCGCTCGCGCAAGGTCGCGATCACCTTGTCGGCGGCCTGCGTCACCACCATCGAGGAGGCGAACAGCACGCGGCTGCCGCCGGTGAGGTTGGAGAATCCGACCGTCTGGGTGTCGCCGATGATGACGGAGACGCGCTTGTAGTCGATGCCGAGCAACTCGGCGCAGATATTGGCGATGCCGGCGCGCGAGCCGCCGATATCGGGGTGCCCTGTCGTGACGACGACGTTGCCGTCCTCGGTGATGTTGACCTGCGCGGAGGATTCACCGCCGGCATTGAACCAGAAGCCGGAGGCGACGCCCCTGCCCTGCAGCTTGCCGAGCGGCGCGGCATAATGCGGATGGTTCCTGGCGGCTTCCAGCGTCTCGATATAGCCGATGCGTGGGAACACCGGGCCGTGCGCCGCCTTGGTGCCTTCCTTCGCCGCGTTCTTCAGCCGCAGCGCCAAGGGGTCCATCTTGAGCGCCTCGGCAAGCTCGTCGAGCACGCACTCCACCGCATAAGCGCCGATCGGCGCGCCGGGCGCGCGATAGGCCGCGACCTTGGAGCGGTTGGAGCAGACGTCGAACCCCTCCGACAGCACATGCGGGATGTCATAGGGCGCGAAGCTGCACCCGACCGCACCGCGGATCGGCGAGCCCGGGAAGGCGCCGGCCTGCAGATAGAAGCTGCCATGGGCGGCGACGATGGTGCCGTCCTTCTTCGCGCCGATCTTCACCGTGCTCTTCGAGCCCGAGGTCGGCCCGGTGGCACGCATCACCTCCTCGCGGGTCATCACCATCTTCACCGGGCGGCCGGATTTTTTGGCGAGCAGGGTGGCGAGCGGCTCGAGATAGACGATGGTCTTGCCGCCAAAACCGCCGCCGATCTCGGCGGGGATGGCGCGGATGTCGCTCTGCGGGATGCCGGTCAGCATCGAGGTCATCGCGCGCACCATGAATTGGCCCTGGCTCGACGACCAGATCGTGGTCTTGCCGTCGGCCGCAACCGAGATCAGGCAGGCATGCGGCTCGATATAGCCCTGATGCACCGGGCGTGTGGTGAAGGAACGCTCGATGATGACTTCAGCATCCTTGAAGCCCTGCGCGATGTCGCCCTTCTTGGATTCGAGGCGGCCCATGATGTTCGAGGGCTTGCCGTCGAATTTGTTGAACTCGTGCAGGATCGGCGCATCAGCCTTCAGCGCGTCGTCGATCTCGATCGCCCAGGGCAGCACCTCGTAGTCGACCTCGATCAGCTTGCAGGCCTCGGTCGCGATCGCCTCCGTGGTCGCGGCGACGGCGGCGACGGGATGGCCGGGGAACAGCGCCTTGTCGCGCGCCATCACGTTGCGGCACATCCAGCGCATGTCCTGGATGCCGAGCACGACGGCGCCCTTCTCGATCGTGAAGTCGACGATGTCGCGCGCGGTGACCACCGCCTTGACGCCGGGCAGCGCCTCGGCCTTGGCGGTGTTGATCGACCTGATGCGGGCGTGCGGATGCGGGCTGCGCAGCACCTTGCCCCAGATCATGCCGGGCATGGTGGTGTCGGCGGCAAACGCCGCGCGGCCGGTCACCTTGTCGACGCCATCGGGCCGGATGGTGCGCTGGCCGATCCATTTGTTGTTGACGACGTTCATGGGCGAGCCTCCCGCATTTCGGCAGCGGTCTCCATCACCGCGCGGACGATCTTGTCGTAACCGGTGCACCGGCAGAGATTGCCGGCGAGCCAGAAGCGGACTTCCTCTTCGGTCGGGTTGGAATTTTTGGCGAGCAGCGCCTCGGAGGCGACCAGCATGCCAGAGGTGCAGATGCCGCACTGGAGCGCGGCGTGCTCGAGGAACTTCTGCTGCAACGGATGCAGCTTCTCGCCTCTGGCCATGCCCTCGATGGTCCCGATCTCGTGGCCCTCGGCCTCAGCCGCGAGCATCAGGCAGGAGCAGACCAGGCGGCCGTCGAGCGTGATCGAGCAGGCGCCGCAATCGCCGGACGCGCAGCCCTCCTTCGAGCCGGTGAGCCCCAATTGCCCGCGCAGCGCGTCGAGCATGGTCTCGTACGGCTCGCACAGGAATTCGACCGGCTCGCCATTGACTGAGGTGGTGACGTGCAGTTTCGCCATGGTGCTAGTGTCCTCCCGCGCGCTGTGCGGCGATCGCGGCGGTGCGCTTGAGCAGCACGCCGGCGGTTTTGGTCCTGTAGGCGATGGTGCCGCGCTTGTCGTCGATCGGACGACAGGCGGCGCGGCATGCGGCAGCGGCGGCTTCGAGCGCGGCATCGTCGAGCTTCGAGCCGATCAGCGCCTGGGCGGCAGGCTCAACCAGCAGCGCGGTCGGTGCCACTGCACCGAGGCCGACGCGGGCCGCGGTACAGACGCGATCCTTCAAGGTCAGGCTGACGCCGATGCCGACCACCGCGATGTCCATCTCGGTGCGCGGGATCATCCGCAGGTACGCGTCACCCGAGCCTTTCGGCCGCGGCGGCAAGGTGAAGCTGACGAGGATCTCGCCCGGCTTGAGGTTGGTACGGCCAGGTCCGGCCGGCACATCCTCAACCTTCATGTCCCGCCGGCCGTTCGGACCCTGCACGGTGACGACGGCACCCGCCGCAATCATCGCCGGCACGCTGTCGCCCGCTGGCGAGCCGTTGCAGAGATTGCCGCCGGCGGAAGCGCGGCCTTGCACCTGCTTGGAGCCGATCAGGTTCACGGCCTCGAGCACGCCGGGCCATACCTTGCCAAAGCGCGCATGCTCGGCGAGCTCCATGCCGGAGACGGCGGCACCCACGCGGAAACCGCCATCGGCGGTTTCGCTGATTTCGGTCATCTCGCCGATCTTCTTGATGTCGACGATCAGTCCCGGCCGCACCAGGCCGGAGCGCATTTGCACCAATAAGTCGGTGCCCCCTGCCATAATGCGGGCGGCACTCCCGGCGGCAGCAAATGCGCCAATCGCTTCGTCAAGCGTGCGCGGTGCTACGTATCGGATATCGGTCATGACGGTTCTTTCGGTCTCCCTCGACTGCTTGTTCCCTTAGGATTTGCGGGATGTGGCCTTATCGCTGGCCGGCAGACCGCAAGCCTACACGGCGGATCGGGGTCCGAACAGCCTGCGAGGTGCGGCAGGAAGCGCAGGCTCCTATGCAGGATGCGGACTTGTGCGGTGCCGGCGGCGGCGCGCGGCCTTTGCTTTGGGGCGCGCTCGCGACCCGCCGCGACGAGGCCGCCAACCAGATCGGTCAGGCCTGACCGCGTTTGCCGGAGCCGATCCCAAGCATCGAGAACATCCCGATGACGAGCAGCGCCGCCGGAATGCACCACCACAACACGTAGCCGAACATGTATTCGAAGATCGTGCGCCGGTAAGGGGGAAGCGGATTGGGCAGCGCGCCGGCACGCTGCATCTGCTCGATCTTCTCCTGCGAGAGCTCGTGGTAAACGTTGAGCGGGCGGCCGTTGAGGTCTTTGCCGGAGCCCTTGACCATCAGGGCATAGTAGCCCGTCATCTTGTAGGGCAGGATGAAGGAGTGCGTGAGGCTCACATAGCCTAGAGCGAGGGCTTCGCCCTTGGGCCCCTTCGCGGTCAGGTCCTGCAGCTGCTGGTAGCTGTATCGCGTGCCGAACTCCGCGGCGCGTACGTCCTGACCGGACACCGCCACGCCGATGAACACGAGAAGAACGAACAGACCGCGGCGCATGGCGTCTTGCCTCTCAACGTCTTGCCTCTCAAAGGGACGCGGCGGTTCGACCGCCGAACACTCATCAAACAAGCTACCGGAAAGGTGTCCAACCCCGGCTAACCCAGGCGATACAAGTGTCAGCAGCCGGTTAAGTCCTCCTCAACCTCGTCGGGACGTGCTGAGCGCGGCGAAGCTCGGAACCAGCGCCTGCTCGGCGACGTGCTCAAGCAGTGAGCGCACACGGCTTTGCAACCTCGCAACCGGACCGAACGCGATGGCGCGGCTCTTGCTTGCTTTCAACAACGGATTGGTGAAGCATGCCGGCGCAATGACAGATCGGGAGACGGCGAATGGTCGAAGTTTCGCGCAGAACGCTCCTCAAGCTTGCGGCCGGCGTGCCGCCGGCCATCGCGGCGCCTGCCATCCTGTCATCACGCGCCCTTGCCGCGGGCAAGGGCAAGACCATCACCGCCGTGATGCATTCGGACCTGCGCATCATCGATCCCGGTTTCACCACCGCCTACATCACCCGCGACCATGGCTACATGGTCTACGACACGCTGCTCGGCATCGATTCAAGCTTCAAGGTCCGCCCGCAAATGGCGGAGTGGACGATCTCGGACGACAAGCTCACCTACACCTTCACGCTGCGCGACGGCCTGAAATGGCATGACGGCGCGCCCGTCACCGCGGAGGACTGCATCGCCTCGCTGAAGCGCTGGACCGCCGTCGACGGCATGGCGCAGAAGCTGGCCGAATTCACCGCTTCCCTCGAGGCGAGCGGGCCGAAGACGATCGTGCTCAAGCTCAAGGAGCCGTACGGCCTCGTGCTGGAGTCGCTGGCAAAGCCTTCCTCCTATGTCGCCTTCATGATGCCGAAGCGGCTCGCGGAGACGGCGCCGGGCAAGCAGATCGCCGAGCAGATCGGTTGCGGGCCGTTTAAATTCATACAGGCGGAATTCCAGCCGGGCGTGAAGGCCGTCTATGAGCGCAACGCCGACTACGTGCCGCGCAAGGACAAGCCGGATTGGCTGTCGGGCGGCAAGGTCGCGAAGGTCGATCGCGTCGAATGGGTCACGATGCCCGACGCGCAGACCGCGATCAACGCGCTGCAATCCGGCGAGATCGACTTCCTGGAACAGCCGTCGGTCGACCTGCTGCCGGTGCTCGAGGCGAACTCCGACCTCACCGTGGCCGTGCTGAACAAGTTCGGCTTCCAGATCGAGGGCCGGATGAATTTCCTGCACCCGCCATTCGACAACGCCAAGGTCCGCCGCGCCGCATTCCTGGCGATGAACCAGAAGGACGTGCTCGACGCCACCGTCGGCAACGCGAAATATTACGAGATCTGCGGCTCCTATTTCGCCTGCGACACGCCGCTCGCCAGCGACGCCGGCGCCGAGGCGCTGATCAAGGGCAACGGCATGGCCGAGGCGAAGAAGGCGCTCGCCGCCTCGGGCTATGACGGCACGCCCGTCGTGATCATGATCCCCGGCGACGTGCAGACGCTGAAGGGGCCGCCGACGGTCGCGGCGCAGCTGTTGCGCGCGGCCGGCTTCAACGTCGACGCGCAGGTGACGGACTGGCAGACCGTAGTGAGCCGCCGCGCCAGCCAGAAGCCGCCCAAGGAAGGCGGCTGGAACCTGTTCTTCACCTTCACTGGCGCGACCGAGGTGATGAACCCGATCGTCAACAACCAGATCGCCGCCAACGGCAAGCGGGCGTGGTTCGGCTGGCCCGAAGACGCCAAGCTCGAGCAGATGCGCGACGCCTATGCGCGCGCCACCTCCCCTGAAGAGCAGAAGAAGGTCGCGGTCGAGATTCAAAAGCAAGCCTACGAGCAGGTGATCTATATCCCGCTCGGCCAGTTCCGCTTGCCGAGCGCCTGGCGCAAATCGCTCGCCGGCGTGCTGGAAGGCCCGGCGCCGCCGGTGTTCTGGAACGTCGACAAGACCGAATAAGCAATCGGCTTGTCCGCAGACCCCCTTCGCCCCCAAGCGACCGCCGCAGCTGCGCGCGGCCAAAATATCGAAAACAACCCCATGCAAAGGAGCTGGCGGCTGCCGGCGTTCGACAAGGCAACTGTCCGTAGCGGGTGAAGATGTCGTGTTTTTGTAGCTCGTGATCTGTCGCCTTCGTTTCTGATTTGCAGGGGAGCCGGAAGGCGGGGACGGCTTTCCCTGATTGATCATGCCACGGCTGTTGTGGCGGTTTTAGCCCTGTGGGTGAGTTTCTTTGTTCGACTTGAAGCCCGTTTCTCCGTCCCGACCCGCGCTTTCTCGACGGCGGCGCGCGCAGGAGCGGTCAAGGACGCGCGCTTGCGCGCCCGCCAGGGCTTGTCCTTGACGGCTCCGAGCACGCCGCCAGGCTGAGGCGCGTCGGGGCTGATCTGCTGTCCGTCAGGCGCAAACCTCGCCAATCGATGCGGTCCGAGGAACACGCTGACGGTGCCATCGGGATACTCATGGAGGCGCACCACAGCCTTGACGAAGTGAGGCCTGAGCCGGCTCTCCGGCAACTGCAGCCGCCGACCGTTCCATGCAACGGTATTGTCGTTGGCGACGGTTCGCTCCTCGATCACGCACAGCGCCTCGCGCCAGGCCTCATGCCGGTCGGCCACGAATGCCGTGCCTTCCTGTTCGGGCTTGATCGCAAACGCGGCGTTGTGCCCGGGGATGTAATGCGCCTTCAGCCACGCGTTGGCAGCCTCAACCGTCGTGATCCCGGCAAGCCGCAGCTCCTTCGGCAGCCGGTCCTGCAAGGTGCCGAACACCCGCTCGGAGCGCCCGCGCGCCTGCGGCGAATAGGCTGCGATATGCTCGATCCCAAGATGCGACAAAGCCCGTCCCACCTGGGTTTGTTGCGTCTTCGAGATCTTCTCGCCAGCTTTTGGGGTCAGGAAATAATGGCTGCCGCGGTCGGTGTAGAGCGCGCAGAACAGGCCATGCTCGCCAATCACTTCGCGCAGGGCCTGGAAGGTCGAGGCCGTTCCTTCTTCCTCGACCAGCACCATCGAGTAGACCTCGCTGGTCGCATCGTCCATCGTGACGATCAGGTCCCTCGCGGGCAGGCCTTCGATCCAAACGTGGCGCGATCCGTCCTGGTGCAGCAGCATGCCCCGAAGCGGCCGCCGCGGCCGCTTCTTGCGGTGCGCCGAACGCTTCGGTGCCTTCCGCACCAGCCCTGCCGCGTGCAGCGCCAGCTTCGTCACCGTATAGCCCAGCACATAGTCGTGCCGCTTTTGCATCTGCTCGTGGAAGTGCTTCACCGTGAAGTCCGCGTACTTGTCCCGGTACAGCGCAAGCATCCGTTCCAGCTCCTCCTCCGGCGCCCGCCGTGGCGAACGACGCCCCAGCCGGCGGTCGACAAGCCCGTCGTCGCCCTCCGCCTCATAGCGCTCCGCCCAGCGTTGAAACGTCCGAACACTGATCCCAAGAACCTCCGAAGCTGCCTCCTGCGTCAGTTCCTTCGCCTCCGTCCGATCCAGCAAATCTGAAAACCGCATCCGTCGTACACCCTCGTGAATGGATGCCGTGCCCATCGTGCCCCCCTTGTTCCGGAGCACCGAAAACACGACACTTCACGAGCTACAAACAGGCGACAGATCACGAGCTACTGACACGTTCGACAAGGCAACTTGACACGTCGGGCAACTCAGGGATACATTTCCAATATTCCGAAATCGCGCAAACGCCTCTTGCATGTGCGTCGTCGTCTTATCCTCGTTCAGCGCGCGCTCCCACACGCGAAAGGATAGCTCGTCCTATTCCAGTCCGTTTTCTCGAAGCAGCCTTGCAGTAGACATGCAGAAGAATAGCCACAAGGCGATCGAGATGAGACTACGATGCACCGACTTTGCTCCCGACTGGTATCAAAGTGACAGCCGTTATGCAGCAACTGTCGACAACGAACTCCGTTGTCAACTACAGGAGCTCGAAAGCAACTAGGAATTGAGTTTCCGTTCGCTTGGTGGGTAGTTCGATTGTCCAGCCAACCAACGCAGACGTGCCGAAGGCCAGCTCAGATGTCGGCTTCTGTCATCGTTCCTGACCTCCGGGCCATCGCGGAGATGTCCGGATACGAGAGTACAACTGATACCGGCCCCGAAGGCCCAGATGTCGCACTTTGAGCCCAAAGCCGACGTAGGGCAGTAAAGCACCGAAGTCGGCCCGAAGCGCTCATCACCCTTCCGGCACGCCAGCGAGGCGCCAGCCTTCACACAAGCGCTGCAGCCCGGCAAGGTAAATTGGATCGTCGCTTTGTTGAGCTGCGAGCAAGCGACGAATGGTGAAACCTGAGTTGAGCGCAAGTCCCGTTCTCGCAGCAGTTCGCGCCTCATCGAGCGCGCCGGTCAAGGCCAAGGCAGCGGCGAGCGATATATGAGCGAGATGAAAGTTACGGTTCGCCTCGGTGCTTCGTCGCAGCCAACTGACGGCTTCGACGTCTGAACCAAGCAGCAGCTTGGCCACGCCCGCAAAACACGCCCACTGGTAAGCGAAAACGTCGCGAGGAGAGAGCCGTAAAGCTTCGAGTATATGGCCTTCGGTCTCGGTAGCGCGACCTATGTAGGATTTGGCGAAACCAAGGGCAGCATGAGCGTGGACCAAATTCGGAGCCAGCGCCAACGCATGTTCGAACTCACGGATGCCTTGGGCGGCCCGGTTCGTAAAGGTCTGGACCCAACCCCGAGCCATGTGGGCTGAGGCACTGTTCGGCCTAATCGACAATACCTTGTTCATCATCGCCTCGGCCGCCGCAAGCCGCGCGGGCCCATCATCCGTCGTAAAGCTACCTCCAACTACCGTATCAACATTTGCCAGGCCAATCATTGCTTCGACGTTGCCGGGATCGAACTCCAGCGAGCGTTCGAAGAAGCCCCGCGCTTGCGTCACGCATTCAAGGCTAATCCCCTTCATGAACCAGGCCCGACCCTGGAAGTACAAGTCCATCGCATCGGGATGCAGCGTACGCTCGGCTCGTCGCGCCTCAGCCTCGATGAGCTGGGCACCTAATGCACCGGCGAGCCTCGACACGATTTCGTCCTGCATATCGAACAGGTCGACGACAGGCTTCTCGAAGCGATCGGCCCAAAGATGCTGGCCGCTCCTGGCATCGATCAGCTGAACATTCATCCGAAGTCGCTTGCCGCTGCGTTGCACTGAGCCTTCGAGCACGTAGCGAACATTCAATTCGCGGCCGACTTGGCGGACATCGACAGCTCTGCCCTTGTATGAGACGGCGCTGTTCTGTGCCATTACGAATGAACCACCGATGCGCGACAGGTCCGTGGTCAGACTCTCGGTTATACCGTCCGCGAAATAGTCCTGCTCACGATCACCGCTCAGGTTCGCGAAGGGTAGCACGACGATGGATAGGCGCGGCGGCGCTTCGCCGGTTCGCTCAATTGGGCCAATCGTCTCATTTGCGGGCCTCCGGTCTTCCTTCACTGCGCCAACGAAGCGGAAACCTTTGCGCGGCAATGTTTTGATCAAGTGCTGTTTCTCGCCCGTGTCGCCGATTGCGCTCCGGGCGGCGTTCAGGCGAGTCGTTAGCGCGGCATCCGAGACGACGCGACCCTTCCAAACGGCGCCGACGAGGTCGTCTTTGCTGACGACGCGCTCCCTGTTCCGGATCAGGTATTCAATCAGGTCGAATACTTGGGGTGCGACAACGACCTCTTCCGTTGCGCGCTGCAGTTCGCGCCTGTCGGTATCCAATGCGTAATCCTCAAAAAGAAAACGCAAGCTGCATTCCCTCTCGCGGCCACCTCTGAAACCCCAAGAATAAGCTGCCCGTAAGGGAAATGTAAGCCAACTGTTAAGCGCGCCAGGGGATGTGCCCGCAATCTCGCTTGGCAGAAATAGACGAACCTGGACATTCCAATGAGCACCATCCACGGAACCAGTGAGTTTGGACCAGCAACGGCAAGGCGGCAGTTTTACAGTCCCCTCGAGGCATATTGGAATGCATTTCGTGAGTGGCGCAAACGCGAGAGGCTGCGTGCTGCGCTGGACGATCTGAGCGACAGAGAGTTGATGGATATCGGGATTGCACGGGGCGAACTCGACTACGTCGCCCGATCGGCGCTCTCAGCCGATCCGCGTTTCACATTATAGCTGCCCTAGTTTGGCCGGACGGGGCGATGCTGCCTTAGATCTGCCGGGGAAAGTCGATGAAGTCGGCTTTTGGCCCCTAAGCTGACGGTCTGCATGACCACCGGGAAGGTCGGCTCTTCGAGAGTAACCGGAAGTCCCTTGGCTCGGCCGCCGTGGACGGCTTTTGACCCACAGCCGATATGGGACCTAGCCCGACGCCAACCCAATATGCTTTGATGCCGAAATCACCAATCTGGGAGCAAGTCCTTGACGGGCGAACGGATGGAACGACGGCTGGCGGCCGTGCTGGCGGCGGATGTTGCTGGGTACAGCCGCCTGATGGGAATTGACGAGGAAGGGACGCTCGCCGGCTTAAAGACCGTCAGAAAAGTGATCGTTGATCCGTCTATAGCTTCTCACCGAGGCCGTATCGTCAAGACGACCGGCGACGGTATGTTGGTTGAGTTTGGCAGCTCAGTCGATGCGATCCGCAGTGCAGTTGAAATCCAACGTAGCATGGCTGAGCATAATCCTAATGGGCCACAGGATCGGCGTATCGAATTTCGTATAGGCATCCACGTTGGTGACATCATATTCGATGACAACGACATTTTCGGGGACGGTGTAAACATCGCCGCGCGATTGGAAGGTATTTGTGACCCTGGTGGAATTTGCGTATCAGCTGTCGTCTATGATCAGGTGGATCGCAAGATCGATGTCTCTTTTGCGTCGCGGGGTCTGCAAAAACTGAAAAATATTGAGCGACCGGTGGACATCTATTTTGCCGTACTTAACGAGGCGGTCGACGCTAGTCGGAGCGTCCCCTCGGCCCAGCAGGTACAATATTGTAGATCAATTGACGGTGTGCGACTGGCTTACTCGCGAGTTGGGACCGGGCCGCCTTTGGTAAAAACCGCAAACTGGCTTAGCCATCTGGAGCTCGATTGGGAATTGCCAATTTACCGCCACATGCTGGTAGAGCTTGCGAGGCGAAACACTCTTGTTCGCTACGACGCACGAGGAAGCGGCTTGTCCGATTGGGACGTAAGTGAAATGTCGCTTGATGCTTGGGTGATTGATCTAAAAGCTGTTGTTGATGCGTCCGGGTTGGAACGTTTTCCACTCTTCGGCTATTCACAAGGCTGCGCGGTCAGTGTGGCTTTCGCAAACCGCTACCCAAACCGTGTATCAAAGTTGATCCTCTATGGAGGTTTCGCTACCGGACGCTGCAAGCGGCCATCCGTGACCGAAGCAGACCTCGATCGCTACAATGCCACTAGAACGTTAATACGAGTGGGTTGGAATTCAGATGAGCCAACTTTCAGACAATTGCTGACATCACAGCTCGCTCCGACAGCGACCGTTGAACAGGCAGCCGCCTTCAACATCATGCAGCGAAAATCTACCTCGCCAGAGAACGCTGTTCGCTACTACGAGACAGTGAGCAATTTCGACATTACTGAGCTATTGCCCGAAGTTTCTGTACCCACGCTCGTCTTACATGGCCGAGAAGAAATTATGCAGCCCATAGAAGAAGGCCGCCGCCTAGCCGCAGCTATTCCTGGTTCGAGGTTTGTATCTCTCCCTGGCAAAAATCACGTACTGTTGGAAAACGATCCCGGAATGGCCCAATTTCTCGAGGAGGTAAGGCAATTTTTAGAAATGGGGTGAATGCGAGCACTTCCGGTTTTGGCGCATAGCTGACGGTCTGCATGACGATCGCGAACGTCGGCTCTTCGAGGTGAACCGGAAGTCACCCGGCTCGGTCGCTATGGGCGGCTTTTGACCCAAAATGGGAATCAAAGCTCGAGCGCAGGTGAATCACCGAACGCAGCAGCACGCGCCGTGCCGGGTTGCTCGCGGCCGCGCGTTGCGGTCGGGCAACACTTTCTGGAAAAGCGTAGCGCCTACGGCTTCCGCCCATTGCGCATTTCCATTTTGATCCGAATGATCGATGCCGTCGCGTGCTGGGCGGTGCAACAGGGCTCGGATCGAGCCTTTGGAGGCTACGGGGTGATGAACCCGCGGCGAATTGCGACTCCGGAGTTGTGCGGGACGGTCGTTCTCGCAGGTTGGCTCCTTGCCTGGCTTGCCGGCTCTGCCGGCATCGGGAACAGCGGCGCAGTGTCCATCGAGGACCTCGCACCATCTCTCGCCGCCAACGCCGAACTGGCTGATACGCGACAGGCCACGGCAGTCGACAACGTCAGCAAAGTGAATGCTGAAGCAGCGATGGCTGCAGAACCCCTAACGGGGCCGGCGTCCGACACGATGGCCCCGCCGCAGGCAGGCGTCATGGGTAACGCTGTCGCCAACGCCGATGCGGCGATGGCGGTTGAATCGGTGCCGGCGACGCCCCCTGATGCGACAGCAACCTCGAGCGAGCCGAAGTCAATCGTCGTGGCTGCCTTGCCGGATTCGTCGCAGACGCTGCCGGTCGAAACATCGCCGGTGCAAGCGGCGACGGCGAGCCCGCCTCCAGTGTCTGGTGACACCGAGGAGGCCGCGAGACCCCTGGATATTTTCGAGGAGTGCCTCGTCGTCGATGTCTGCATCGACCGGTACCTGTGGGCGCTCTACCAGCGGACGCCGAAGCAAGACACCATCAGCGTACAAGAGCAGCGGAAAGTGACCGTCAAGAAGAAGCGCAAGACGGTGACTGTCACCAGGACGTTCACCAGGCGCGTCGATAACGATTTCACGTGGAAGGATCCGAAGGCGGCGGAGCGAATGGGCATGCCGATGATCGACTACGTGATTGGAGGGGTGGATCGGAGCTTCAAACTCAAGCTGTTTCACGCGCTCTACGCGGCGGAGCAGGCCGGGTTGGCGCCTGGCATCACCAGCGCGTTCCGCGATGACTACCGTCAATCGATCGCGAGCGGCCTGAAGGCGGCGTCCGACAAGTCATACCATGGCGGGAGCTTCCGCGGCGGCTATGGCCACGGGCTTGCCGTCGATGTCGTGAGCGTCAGAGGCGCGACGCGGGCGGAGCGTTGGGTCTCCACCGAGGCCCTTTGGAAATGGATCGATGCGCGTGGACCGGATTTTGGAATCGGGCGACCGTATCTCGATCGAGATCCACCACATGTCGCGCCGATCGACGGCAAGGAATACGCCGCTCACCGCGGCGGGACGAAAGCTCAGCACGCGGAAGCGGATCGCAAGAAGCGCGACCGGGGCGCTGTGCGGGTCGTGGCAAAACGATCAAAGACCGCAAAGGCGTCGAAGGGGAGAACGATCTGATCGGGTTCAGCTGCGCCTTCCAACACGACGCGGGCAACAATGCCTAGCAATCCCATCATCGTGCAAAAATACGGAGGCGTCTGTCTCGAAACACCGGCAAGAATCCGCGCGGCCGCGAGCAGTGTCGCCGATTTGCATGGCCGTGGTCATCGTGTCGTGGCGATCGTTTCAGCGATGGGCAAGACCACCGATGAACTCGTCAGGATGGCCTATCAGGTCAGCCCGCACCCCAATCGCCGCGAACTCGATATGCTCTTGACCACCGGCGAGCGCATCAGCATGTCCTTGATGAGCATGGCGCTGTCTGATCTCGGCGTGCCGGCGATCAGCTTTACCGGCAGTCAGGCCGGTGTCATGACCGACGGGTCCCATTCCTCCGCACGCATTCTGGACGTGCGGCCCATTCGCGTGCGCGAAGAACTCGATCGTGGACGCATCGTGGTTTTGGCGGGCTTTCAGGGCGTGAACCCGCTGACCAAGGAAATCACGACGCTTGGCCGAGGTGGCAGCGATACCACCGCGGTCGCCATGGCTGCGGCGCTCAAGGCGGAGTGCTGCGAGATCATCAAGGAGGTCGACGGAGTTTGCTCGGCTGACCCGCGCATCGTCGCGGACGCAAAGCCCTTGCGTCAGCTGGATTTCGCATCCCTGTCCGAAATGTGCTTCTGGGGCGCCAAGGTCCTGCACTTTCGCAGCGTGGAGCTGGCCCACAGCCAAAACGTGCCTTTGGTCCTGAGAAAGTGGGGCGGCGCGCGACACAGCACGCAAGTGATGAAGGAGGTCGCAGACATGGAGAACGGAAAAGTCCTGGCCGTCAACTCGATGGCTCGCATCGAGCATGTGGAGATCGATTCGGCGGACCTCAATCAAGGCTTTGAGAAGTTCGCGCAGCATCTCCAGCAAAATGGCTTGCCTTGGCCGCAACTCCTCGCCTCGGCTTTCACCGCCGAAAAAACCCGCATCATGATGACTTGCGATTCTGAGACACTCGACGCGTTGCTGCGCACACTGGAACGGAGCAAAGACCTGCGCAAACAGCGCGAGACGCTGAGTTCGGTGAGCCTCACTTGCTTCGGCGGTATTTCCTCGGACCTGCCGTACAAGGCGGTTCAGATTCTGCAACGCCACGGAATCATCGCCGACAAGTATGTTTTGTCATCGCATTCGGTAAGCTTCTTTGTTCCGATGGAGAGCCGAGAGGCCGCGGTCATGGCTCTGCATTCGCTGATCTAGTTGAAATTTGGCAAGGGACGACATTGCCCGGCCTCGCCATCAATACCAGCCGCGCCGACTATCGCGTGGTGAAGGAGTTCCGGATGATGCGCTTCACCGGTGAGCGATGGCAGCCTTTCGGGCCGGTCGTCGCCGACTAGAGCCTTCCCCGTTCCGATTGAATCGGAACGGGGCTCTAGACTCTTGTTTTGACGTGTTTTCTTAACGCGAACCGGTACCGGCTTCGCTCCGGAGCGCTCGAGGCCGGATCATCGGATTGATCGACCGGCCTTCCCTGAGGAAATCCGAACCACTTATCAATGCCCGAGCCGCGCCTCCGTGCCGGCCAGCAGCCGCTGAATGTTGGCACGATGGCGCACGATCACGTAGATGCCGCCTGCGATCACCAGCAAGCGATAGGGCAACGGTTGCTCCAGGCCGCAGACGAGGACGATCGCCGTCAATGCCGCCAGCATCGAGCCGAGGGAGACAATCCGAAAGACAGCCACCACAGCGCCAAAGGCCGCCGCAGCGCCGAGGCCTACCGGCCAGGACATCGCCAGCAACACGCCGAGCCCGGTCGCAGCGGATTTGCCGCCGGTGAAATTCAGCCAGATCGAACGGCCGTGCCCTAGCAACACGGCAAGCCCGGCCAGGCAGACAGCCCAGGACACGCAGGTTTGCGGATCAAGCGCTGCCGGCGGCGTGACGGATGGCAAGGTGTACAACCAGGGATAAAACCAGCGGGCGAACAGGATTGCCGCTACGCCTTTCAGCACGTCGACAAGGAGCACCGCCAACGCGGGCCACTTCCCCAGGGTTCGCAATACGTTCGTTGCCCCGGTGGATTTGGAGCCATGCTGGCGGATATCGATGCCCCTCAGCAGCTTCCCCGCCAGATACCCCGTCGGCGTCGAACCGAGCAGATAGGCGATCGCCAGTCCAGCCACACCCGCGATCCAGAAGATCATGCCAGTCACCTCGATGCCCGCGGCGGCGATCAATCCTAACGCGGATGCCACCAGCGTCCGCCGATCACGACGCCTTCGGATGCGATCTTGCGATCGCCGGTCAGGTGCTCGCCGACCACATCGACATAGTCGAACGTCCCCTGCCGGACCAAGAGCAGCGTGGCGTCGCCGACGCTGCCCGGCTTGAGGCTGCCGAGCTCGGGCCGCCGCAATGCCATCGCGGCATTGACGGTGGACGCCGCGATCACGTCCGGCAGCGGCATCCCCATGCAGAGGAATTTCGACATCGTCGTCACCTGGTCGAATGCCGGGCCGTCGATGCAGAGCTGATGGATGTCGGAGGAGATGGTGTCGGGATAGAAGCCGTTGGCGAGCATCGCGCGCGCCGTCCTGAAGGCGAACGAGCCCTTGCCATGGCCGATGTCGAACAGCACGCCGCGCTCGCGCGCCTCCAGGACGACCTTCTTCACCGTGCCCTGCGCGGTCGCGGGCGTGTTGGGGAACGGACGGAACGCATGGGTCAGCACGTCGCCCGGACGCAGGCGCGCGAGCACCTCCTCATAGCTCGGCGGCGGATGGTCGATATGCGCCATCAGGGGCATGCCGACCTGCTCGGCAACTTCGAGCGCGATCTCGAGCGGCACCAGCCCCGAGGTGCCCGAGGCGAACAGGCCGACCCGCACCTTGATGCCGACGATCAGGTCGCGGTTCTCGTCGGCGACGCGCGCCGCATCGATTGGATTCATCAGCCGCAGCTCCTCGCTCTCGCCGACCATCACGCGATCCGAGAAGCCGAAGATGCCGGCGTGCGAGACGTGCAGATAGGCGAGGATACGGACCTGGCTCGGCTCGATCACATGCTTGCGGAAGCCGGCAAAGTTGCCGGGGCCGGCGCTGCCGGTGTCGACCGAGGTGGTGACGCCGGAGTTGCGGCAAAACTCCTCCGCATCGATGCCGAGCGAGGTGCCGCCCCAATAGACATGAGTGTGCAGGTCGATGATGCCCGGTGAGACGATCAGCCCCGAGACGTCGCGGACCTCGGTGGCGGGATCGGCTTGCAACTCACGGCCGAGCGCAGCGACCTTGCCCGCGGCAAAGCCGACATCGGTCACGGCATCGAGTTTCTGCGACGGGTCGATCACCCGTCCGCCGCGCAGGATCAAATCGAAAGGCATCGTGTTCTCCGGATTCGGTCCGGCACGATGGTCGACTTCGCCGGCGCCCGCAAGCCGCTCAACCGACTCGGGCCTGCTCAGAAACCGGCGCGGTCGCTGTCGCGCGATCCGCGCCCTCGTCGGCGACCATGTCCGATCCCTTGTCCGCTTCGTTGGCCGACGCGACGATGGCCGCAATGGCGGGATTATGCGCCGCCTCCGAGGCAGCAATGGTCTCGCGGGCCCAGCGGTACGAGGATTCGAAGATTTCCTGATGGCGGTCGAAATCGGTGACGTCGATGCCGTCGGGCGTCGGGGGACGCATCACCATGTCGAGCGGCGTGGTCGGCAGCGTATCATAGCGCTGATGCGCAACGAGGCTTCGCCACAGCACGTTGACGGCGCTCGGCGCGGCCGGAAGCAATTTCTTGCGGAACGGCGTCAGCAGCGACGCAAGCAGCTCAAGTCGCCCCGGCAGCGCGGCATAGTCGACGTCGAACATCTCGGTTGCCGGGTCGCCGAAATGGACCACCAGATTCGGTCCGCTCTTCATCTGGTGCATCTGCGCCAGCGGAACGTTGTCGACGAGGCATCCGTCGACCAGCATCGAGCCGTCCTTTGTATAGAACGGCGGCAGCAGACCGGGGATGGCGCTCGACGCCCGCACCGCGTGCCACAGCAGACCGGTGCGGATCAATTCGAGACTGTGCGTCGACAGATTGGTCGCGACCGCCGCGAACGGCCGCCAGCAGTCCTCGATCCGGCAATTGTGGCCGTACTGATCGGCGAGCGCGGCATCGAACGCCTTGTGGTCCAGCAAGGCGTAGCGCGGCCAGGTCGGGCGGCGGAAGCTGCGGCTGGAGACGAAGATCTCATGCGTGCCGCGCTCGAGATGCTCGGCGTCGTAGTTCTTGGCAAAGCCCGCCGCCATCGCCGAGCCGACGCTGGTGCCGACAAAGATGTCGAACATCGCGCCGCGCTCGCGAAACGCCTTGTAGACGCCGACATGCGCCGTGCCGAGGCTGCCGCCGCCGCCGGCGACAAATCCGACGGCGCGACCGCACAGGAAGCGAACCAGGCTGTCGATGTCGAGCTGGTCCTCGAGCGCGACGTGATGATGCATGAAGCAGGGCAGCCGCGCCAGCCACGCCGCGGTGCCGCTGACCTCGTGGCGCCTGACGTCATGAACCCGGACGAGGCGCCGCGTCGACGCCGGATGCACGGCGCAGGCGAAGCGTTCGATCTCGGTCAGATCGGGCGTCGGCGCATGGCCACGGCAGGCGAGCACGACAAGGTCGGCCTGGCGGATGGTTTTCCGCGCCCACTCCGATGCGTCGGGACCACCGAAATAGGCCACCAGCGGTGCGTCGTACTCGATCCTGTTGAGCCAGTCGGCGACCTCGGATGCGTCGAGCGCGCGGCCGGGAAACATCGCCTGGACCCGCGCGAGGTCGACGATTTCGGCACCCGCAGCGGCAAGGCCTTCGCGCAGCCTGCGCTCAAAGGCGGCAGGCACCGGTTCCCGTCCGCCCGGGATCAGCGCGACCGTGCGCGCCTTCGGCGACGCCCGGAGCGGCAACAGGCGCGCGGTCTCGGTGGCAAACCGCCGCGCGAGCGCAGCCAGCAGCGCCTCGACGATCTCGGGCGTTTCCCGCGCCAGCGTCGTATAGGCGGCGCGCGTCAACACCAGCACGCTGGTGTCGCGGATCGCAATCACATTGGCGGTGCGCGGGATGTTGGCAAAGAACCCGATCTCGCCGACCAGCTCGCCGGCGCGAAGTTCCGCGATCGGCTCGGGATGACTGGTCCGGTACACCGCGAGCGCGCCATGCAGCACCAGGAACAGCGCGTCGGAGGCGCCGCCCTGCTCGACCAGCAGCTCGCCGCGCACAAGGTCGCGCCGGGTCATTGCGCCAAAGGCGATCAGCCGTTGCTCCGCGCTGAGGGTTCTGAACAGCGCGAAGTCCTCGGATACATTTCCCCACGCAAACGTCGCGCTCGGCGGCACACGGTTCGAATGCATGATCCGATGTTAGCGCCGGGCCATCGTCCCGGCGAGCGATATCAGGGCCCAAACGGCCGCACCCTGAACACAAATCCTTGGGAGCACTGCAGCAGGATTTGCAGCATCCGCGATCTGCTTCACCCGACCAATTCCGGCCACGGCACGATGGTCGACTTCACCGTCTTCATCGCCATTGCGTCGGCAACCGCGCGGGCGACGCCGTCCTCGGTGAACGGATAGATCGTCTGCATGTCGAGCCAGGGATATTTGTTGCGCGTGCGGTAGAGCATGTCGACGCCGAGCGGCAGGTCGTTGCCGGTAAAGCCCCAGGAGCCGAGCACGTTGAGATCCTTGGTGCAGATGCGGTGCCACGAGGTGTTGATCGAGCCGGCATCGGTGAACTGCCCCATCTCGACATAGGTGCCGCCGTCGCGCAGCATCTCGATGCCCTCGGGGCCGGCGGTCGGGTGGCCCGAGCAGTCCATGACGAGGTCGGCGCCGAAACCGCCGACGATATCACGCACCGCCTTGATGCGCTGCTCCGGCGTCTTGAGCTGCTCGATATCGACGGTCGCCTCGGCGCCGAACTTGCGCGCCAGCGCAAGGCGCGGCGCCTCCGGCGCGCCGACGCAGATCACGCGCCCCGCGCCCATTTCCTGCGCGGCGGCGACCGCGAGGATGCCGATCGGCCCGGAGCCCTGGATCACCACGGTGTCGCCCCAGCTGAAGCCGCCGGCGCGGGTGGCGCGGTTGAAGGCGCGGATGCAGGAGGTCAGAGGCTCGGAGAGCGCGCCGAGCCGCAGCGACATGTCGTCGGGCAATTTGTAGATCTTGGTGCCGGGCAGCATGTCGAGATCGACATAGACATATTCAGCCCAGCCGCCCCACATGTGCGGCGCCTTGTCGAAACCGAGATAGCGGCCGTAATAGACCGGCGTCAGGCATTTGTTGGCGCTCTCGGGATAATGGATGCAGTAGTAGCAGCGGCCGCACGGCATCAAGGGCGGGATCATCACCTTCGATCCCACCTGCAGCGGCTTGCTCATGAAATCCTCGGTGAACTCCGCGCCGCATTCCACGATCACGCCGCCGAGCTCATGGCCGAGCGTGAACGGCCACGGCAACGGCTTCGGCCAATGTCCCTTCAGGATGTGCAGATCGGTTCCGCAAACGCCACAGGCACCCACCTTGATCAAGGCCGCCTTTTTGCCGATTTCCGGCCATGGCACTGTCCGGATTACCGGCTTGGCTCCAGGTCCATCATGCGTGCAGACGCGGATCTGCTCCATCGGTTCGCTCTCCCTGTCCTTGTCGTTGGGCCGGGTTCGGCCGAGCCGACTTTAAGTCAGGACGATTGGGATGTCATGAAGGCCTGTCATGAAGGTCTTGATGACAGACCTTGGCGGAACGAGGCGCTTCTCGTCCTGGCGGAGTATTTTCCGCAAGGAGGCATCGATTGTGAAAGCAGCCGAGGGCGAATTGGCTGGTAGCATTGCGGGGAATGACACCATGAATCCTGGTATCGAAGGTATCGTCGGCATGTACGTCAAGTTGGGCGAACTGGACACGCTGCAACGGATGAAGGAGCATCGACAGGGCTTGCTGGACCAATGCGTCGATACGGCGAATTTCAGCTTCGATGTGACGAGATCGATCTACAGGAGCGACCTCGAGGTGATCGAGGCCGGCATCGAGAGTCTGTATGGCGAGATCACCGGCCATGTCGACGTCGTCAACGAAAAAAGGATTTCTGGCTGGGCGCTGTACAACCAACACCCCGACAAGAGGGTCGCGATCGATATCTACTTCAACGGCAATCTCGTTGGCGAAGTCGTCGCCGATCAGTTCCGCAACGATCTTCTCAAGCTCAACAAGGGCGATGGACACCATGCCTTCGTCTTCGTGCCGCCAAGCGAATCCTATCAGCCGCCGCTGCAGATTGAGGTCCGCGCGGCGAAACGAAAGATGCTGAAAGCCGTGGCTGTTGAACCACCAGCGGTGGCAGTCGAACCGGAAACGGCTGTCGAACCGGAAATGGACGCCGAGGCCAAATAACCTCACCGCGCCGCTTCCGCACACCCCGTATCCGCCGGGCGCCGTCACCTAGGTGAATCCGCCGCAGACGCCAATATGGGCTGCGACATGACGGACGTGCGCGGCCGATTGACAGCGACGATCGCTTCACCGCAACCTGCGATGCAACCTCAGGTGACGGGATGAAGCCGCAACCCGGCTCGGAGCGAATCTCCGTGGACGCCAGCACCGATCCGCTGGACGGGCGCGTGCGATGGGCGCCGGCGAAGTCGCTGTGGCTTGGCGGCATGACCGCGGTCGCGATCGTCCTCGGGCCGCTGCTGTTCACGTGGAGCGCGTTCGCATTATTCATCGTCACCAGCGCGATCACGCTGTGCTTCGGGCATTCGGTCGGCATGCACCGCCGCCTGATCCATGCGAGCTTCGACTGTCCGCTGTGGCTGGAGCGGCTCTGCGTCTATCTCGGCACGCTGGTCGGGATGGCCGGCCCCTACGGCATGGTGCGGCTGCACGATTTCCGCGACTGGGCGCAGCGCCAGACGGCGTGTCACGACTACTCCTGCCACCGCGCCGGTTTCTGGCGCGACGCGTGGTGGCAACTGCACTGCACGCTGGTGCTGAAACACCCGCCCGAATTCCGGCTCGAACGGCGGCTCGCCGATGACCCCTTCTACGCCTTCGTCGAGCGAACCTGGATGTGGCAGCAATTGCCCTGGGCGATCCTGTTCCTCGCGATCGGCTCGTGGAGCTGGCTGGTCTGGGGCATCTGCGTCCGCGTCGCCGTCTGCGTCAACCGGTCACTGGCTGATCGGTCATTACTCGCATCGCAAGGGCGGACAGACCTGGATCATCGAAGGCGTCGCGGCCCAGGGCTACAATGTCGGCATCGCGGGCCTGATCAGCATGGGCGAAAGCTGGCACAACAATCACCACGCCTATCCCGGCTCCGCGAAGCTCGGGCTGCTGCCGGGTCAGATCGACCTCGGCTGGTGGTTGATCAAGGCATTCGAAGCCGCAGGACTCGCGAGCAACATCAAGACGCCGGACGATCTTGCGCCCCGCCCGGGCGCGCGCCGCGTCGACGAACCAGGCAACGCCGATACAGTCGCGCCGCGACATCGCGGCCGCGCATTGTTCCAGTAATCCGCAGCCGCGCATCTTCCGTTGCGGATCGAACGCCACGCAGCTATATACGCCGCGTCGGAAAAGGCAGACTTGGTTTGGTAAGCCCAAGTCCTTTCGAGAACGAAAGTCCTTTCGGAAACGAAGTCCTTTCGAAAGCGAAAGCTCTGGTCTCCTGCCTCGTGCATGAGATCCCCACGACGAACACCGGACGCAGTCCAGGCGCCCAATGTTCGTCCAACCCGACGAACCGCTCCGGTCGAACACCGACAAAGGAGCAGTTCATGCACGCCAGCCGCCCCCTTCCCCATGATGTCGTGATTTCCGGTGCCGGCCCCGTCGGCTTGATGCTCGCCTGCGAGCTGCGGCTCGCCGGGTGCTCGGTCCTGGTGCTGGAGCAGGCCGCCGACCCGCATTCGCCGCTGAAGCGGCTGCCCTTCGGTATGCGCGGCCTTTCGGCGCCCAGCATCGAGGCGTTCTATCGTCGCGGGATGCTGGATGACATCGCGGCACGACAGCACGCAAGAGATGGCTCGGGCAGCAGCGCATCGAATGGCGCGCATTGGATGCAACGGCCACGCCCGGCCGGCCATTTTGCCGGCATCCAGTTCTTTCACGATGATCTCGACACGTCGAAATGGCCGTTTCGTCTGCCGAGCCCGGCAGGCACCAGCATGGCGGTCGAGATGGAGGCGCTCGAATCCGCCCTCGCCGCGCGCGCAACCGCGATGGGGGTTGAGATCAGGCGCGGCCTGAGTGTCGATGCGTTCGATCAGTCGGACGACGGCGTCACCGTTCGCGCCGGTGCCGAGACGTTCCATGCGCCATGGCTGGTCGGCTGTGACGGCGGCCGCAGCATGGTGCGCAAGGCCGGCGGCTTTGAATTCGTCGGCACCGATCCCGAGTTCACCGGCTATTCGGTCGAGGTCGATATATCAGATCCGGACAAGCTCCGCACCGGCCGTCACTACACGCCGACGGGCATGTATACCTACGCACGGCCCGGCACGATCGCGATGGTGGAGTTCGACGGCGGCGCCTTCCACCGAACCCGGCCGATCACGCGCGAGCACGTGCAGGCGGTGCTGCGCCGCGTCTCCGGCACAGACATCACGTTGACGGCGGTCCGGCTTGCCACCACCTGGACCGATCGCGCCTGTCAGGCGACGGATTACCGCAAGGGCCGCGTGCTGCTCGCGGGCGATGCCGCGCATATTCATTCTCCGCTCGGCGGCCAAGGGCTCAATCTCGGGCTTGGCGATGCGATGAACCTAGGCTGGAAGCTCGCGGCCACGATCCGCGGCGACACACCGGTGGACCTGCTCGACAGCTACTCGCGTGAGCGGCATCCGGTGGGCGCGCAGGTGCTGGACTGGTCGCGCGCCCAGGTCGCGCTGATGCGGCCAAGCCGAAGTTCGCGCGCGCTCGAAGCCATCATCCGCGACCTGATCGCGACATCAGACGGCGCGACCTACTTTGCCGAGCGCGTGTGGGGCGTTACGCTGCGCTACGATCTTGGCAGCAACCATCCGCTGGCGGGCCGCAGCGCGCCCGACTTCGAGCTCGCCTGCGCCATGGAGCTCGGCGAGCTGCTCAGAGATGGTCGCGGCCTGCTGCTGGACTTTGATCGGCGCGCGCCCCTGCAAACGCTTGCCGATCGCTGGCATGGGCGGATCGGCTATGTCGCATGCGAGGTCGGCGATCGGCTGGGCCTTAATGCCGTGCTCGTACGCCCCGACGGCTTCGTCGCATGGGCCGCCGACACCGCCCCCCACCTCGATGAAGCCGCTCAGGTCATGTCGCGGTGGTTCGGCGAACCTGATGCGCGGCCCTGCCCCTTCCACTCACACTTCTCTTGCACCGTGTGCGGGTTCCCCGCCTCAACCGTAACGCCCCGTTAACCCTATCAGCCTTAGGGTCGTCGGGGCTCCGAATGGACGGTGGCCGGGTTTGTCGTGATGTCGTTTGCACAGAAGAAAACTACCGTCGTCCCCGTAGCCGAGGAGCGGCGGCGCTTCCAGCGCGTCAAGGTGCACCTGCTCGGCCGCTACATGCTGCCCGACCGGCGCGAGTTTCCCTGCCAGATTATCAACATGTCGCCGGGCGGCCTCGCTTTGCTGGCGCCGGGCATCGGCAATGTCGGCGACCGTGTGATCGCCTATCTCGACCATATCGGCCGGGTCGAGGGACGCATCACCCGCATCATCGACAACGGCTTTGCGATGACGATCGGCGCCACCGCGCGCAAGCGCGACAAGCTCGCCGCACAGCTGACCTGGCTCGCCAACCGCGACATCCTCAATCTGCCCGAGGATCGCCGCCACGACCGTATCGTGCCGCGCAACCCGATCGCCCTGCTGACCCAGGAAGACGGCACGCGGATGACCTGCCGCATCATCGACCTTTCCTTGTCCGGTGCTGCGATTGCCGCCGAGAACCGCCCGCCGCTGAAATCGCTCGTGATGCTCGGGCGGGTACAGTCCCGCGTGGTGCGAAATCTCGAGGAAGGCTTCGCGCTCGAGTTCGTCCACGAGCAATCGGCGGAAACGCTCGAAGAGAGCGTTACCGCGAGGTAAAGCGAAAACCGCTCAAGACCCCTTTTTTGGCCCGCGAAGGCGGCCACCGGTGCACCGGTGGCCGCCTTCGGCGCGTTTGGCCCGGTGAAAATCGGCGGTTAACGGCCGCAGCGTTTGGCGCAACAAACCGCGCTGGCGCAGCGCGCGCGGCGTTAATGCATAAAATTTGAATCAATTGCAGTTGTTTCAAATTTTACGCGAATTCGATTCAAGTACAGTTCGAATTCGCCGCAGCTTTTACCAGTATTCGCGTCAAATCTACTTTGCGTACTTAGCGGCGGCGCAAAAGCTTTGTGCGAAACGTGGTCCCAACAAGAAGAACGGGGGCCACGATGTTTGGGTTCAGGGGACAGGGGAAAGGTTTGGCGGTTGCCGCCATCCTGTTTGCGACGTGCGTGTCGGCCAAGGCCGGCGACGTGGTCTACGCCAGCCTGGGTGACGTTGCGCGTTCGCCGATCGGCTGGGTCGAATTCTGTGCCGACAATCCGGGCGAATGCCGCGGCGGCGCGACGCAACCACGCGACATCGTGTTGTCGCAGACCGCTTGGCGGGACCTCGTACGGGTCAACAAGTGGGTCAACGAATCCATCAAGCCGATGACCGACATGGATCATTGGGGCGTGATCGAGAAATGGTCGTTGCCATCAGACGGTTACGGCGACTGCGAGGACTACGTGCTCCTGAAGCGCAAGATGCTGATGGACGCCGGCTGGCCCCGCGAGGCGCTGTTGATCACGGTGGTCCGCGACAAGAAGGGCGAAGGCCACGCAGTGCTGACGGTGAAGACCGACAAGGGCGAGTTCGTGCTCGATAACCAGAACGAGAACATCGTCGCCTGGACCGACACTGGCTACCGCTTCGTCAAGCGGCAGTCGCAGGGCGATCCCAATGTGTGGGTCTCGCTCGGTGACAACCGCCCGGCAGTTGCAACGGCAAGCTCGCGCTGAGCAGAACAGGAAATTTCGAGTTCGCGATCCGGTCACATCCCCACCCCTCCCCGTCCCAGACCGGTTCGCGCGCGGCCACCCTTCCCCCAAAGGGTGGCCGCACCTTTTTGAGCGGCGTCGATCGACGCCTAGTGTGCTGAATGCGAAGTTCGTGCGATTTCGCGGCAGCCACTTTCACGAACTTCGCATTCACAAAGCACACTAGAATCGTAAGTTTGCTAGTGTCCTTCGAATCCGAAGTTCGCGCCGAAGGTGCGGCAAATGATGCGAACTTCGGATTCGGGACACTAGAAGAACCGCTCGAGAAACGCCGCGGTCTCGTCTGAGATGCCGACGATCTTGTTGGTGGCCTGGCGATAGAATTTGAAATTCAGCTCGGTCTCGGGCCGGCCGTCGCCCCAATCCTTGAAGCGCCTGAGTTGGTCGCGCCCGAGCAGCCGCGCCGCGGATGCGGTGCGTCTGACCGTGATGCTGACGCGCGGCGTCTGCCTGATGACGCCGACCTTGCGCGGTGTCGCGTCGGCCGACGCGACGATCGCGCGGGCGATCAGACCGTTGCCGCCCTCGTTCTCGCTCGCGAACACGAACACGATGTCATCGGCCGCGATGTGCTTGCCGCCATACATGGTCTTCTGCGCGGTGAAGGTGAACACCTTCGCCCGCGGATTTCGGATCTCGGTCTTGATCGCAAACGCCATCGCCTTCCTTCACCGGCTCGCTTTGCCATCCGCGTCGGCGGCTTGACATCCTAGCATCGGCGCGATTGAATTGAATTCAATTCAGCGAAGGGGCCCACGATGGACGCGGCGAGCCTCGGGACACGGGAACGATTGCTCTGGGCAGCGCAGACCGAGCTCATCGAGGGCCATGGGCACCTCGAGATGCAGGCCGTCGCAAGGCGGGCGCAGGTCTCGGTCGGGCTCGCCTACCATCACTTCGGATCGAAGGCCGGCCTGATCGCCGCCGTGGTCGAAGGCTTCTATGAACAACTTGATGCGGCGGCGTTCGGCGGTGCCAAGCTGTCCGCCACGGACTGGGCGGACCGGGAGAAGGCGCGGATCGGCGCCTATGTCGCCTTTCACTACGATCACCCGTTTGCACCCCTCGTGATCGGACCGCTCAGCCGCGCGCCCGAGGTGCTCGATGTCGAGACCGCCTTCACCGGCCGGCAGCTTGCAGCCGGCACCCGCATGCTCGAGATGGCCCAGCGCGACGGGATCGTGCCCGGCGGCATCGACCCTCACCTCACCATCGCGCTGATGATCGGCGGCATCCGCCAGGCGCTGATCGGCGCACTCACGAGCGAAAGACGGCCGGATCCGGCAAGGCTGACCGGCGACATCTGGGCCTTCATGGCCGCCGCGCTGGGCTTGCCTGCCAAACCCCTGTCCGCGCGGCCAAGAGCCACGCGGCGCAGCCGCAGCTAAGCTTCAGCCAGAACCCGAACATCGGTGGCCATCTTGTTCAATCCGCACGATTTTCACGCACCGCAATCGTCCTACAGCAAGCCGGATCTGCTGCGCTCGAGCGAAGGCGGCTATTTCGGCCCGGGCAATGCGCAGCTGCCGGCACCGCCGATGCTGATGATGGACCGCATTACCGAGATCAGCCTGGACGGCGGCGCGTTCGGCAAGGGCCACGTCGTCGGCGAACTCGAGATTGCGCCGGACCACTGGTTCTTCGCCTGTCACTTTGCCGCCGACCCCGTGATGCCCGGATGCCTCGGCCTCGACGCCATGTGGCAGATCATCGGCTTCTGGCTCGGCTGGTCGGGCTCGCCCGGCAAGGGCCGCGCGCTCGGGGTCGGCGAGGTCAAGTTCAGGGGGCACATCACGCCGGATGTCAGGCTGGTGCGCTATGAGGTCGACATACGCCAGGCCAGGCGCGGCCGGCTGGTGCTGGGCATCGCCGACGGCCGGGTGCTCGCAGACGGCGCTTGCGTCTATCTGGCAAAGGACATGCGGGTCGGCCTGATCGCTCCCAGAGGCTGAATTCGGGGAGGTTGAGTTCGGGTCGGCCAGAGGCCGATCGTGCCTCGAGCGGGCCGGGCAGCACGGCCGAAAACTAACATATGATACAAATTTCGCTGCTGCCGCAGTGGTCTACACACCCCCCGGTTTTGCCCGCGCCGGGGTTTGTGCTATTTCGAACCTTTCAATTGATGTCCGGTTGTTGGTCGCATGGTCGAACTTGCCCCCCGGAATTCACAAGCCAGCAGCCTGATTGGCGTGCAGCCGATCGCGATCGGCGCCGTGGCGCTGGTGCTCGTGCTGTTCGGAATCGGCTCGATCGCGCTGTGGCGTGCCTACACCGGCAACGTGCCGGAGACCGACCGCATGGTGGCCGCGCGGCAGTTGCAGGCGCGGACCGCGCAGGTCTCCGAGGCCCTGGTGGAAAAGACCAAGGGCATGGAGGCGACCCAGCAGGAATCCATCGACCAACTGCAGGAGGTACAGGACCAGCTGCAGACCATGCGCAAGCAGTTCGCCTTGCAGGCGGCCGATGCCAAGAGGCTCTCCGACCAGGTCGCCGCGCTGACCGAACAGGTCGAGGGTTTGCGCCAATCGCTGGCGAGCGCGCAGGCCAACGAGCCGGCCGCCGAGCCCGCGCCGCGCAAGCGCTCGAAGGCCACCCGTAGCGCCAACCGGAAGCGCCACAGGTCGCGCGGTTGACGCGCCCGCAGACCCCGCCCACCCAAGGTAACCAGCCATAAAAATGCGCCAAATCCCCAGCAAGATCATCATCTAACGGGGAACTTTCGCGCTCGAGGGCTGCCGGCGGCGGCCGATCACGAGTGCCCGTTACCGTGAATTAATCCTGACTTTGTGAACTGGTTCACATATCGGCCTTCGAATCCGAGTCATCTTCGAATGACCGGATGGCGTGAGCCGATTTCAATATCCGGGGCTGGCAAGGTCGTTGACGGTATACTACGTCGACGGCCTTGTTTTTTGGGTCCTTGAATCCCGCTCGGGACCGCCCGACAGGAAAGCTCCGGCTCGAGATCCCGAAGGTGCCCTCGCCGCGCGAAGGATGCAGACCGGCTGAAGAAATACGGCGTGCTCGGCTGACGACTTTGGATGCGCAGCACCGCCGCGGCCAAAGCCGCGGCGAACGGAATTGCCGCCTTATTCGGTGCGATCGCGCAAGGCGGCGCGACCACCTCGCAGCCGCGCAAGCTTCGGCTCGAGCTCGCGGAGCATGTAGATCAGCGCAACGGCGAGGCTCGCAACAACCACCATGAGCAGCAATGTCAGGTCAGGAATGGTCAGCATCTTGGATGTCCTCTGGGCTCGGCTTCAATCGCAGCCGGACCATTGGTTTTCGCGGCGCGCTCACGCACGGACTGCTGCAAGGCGGTGCAAGCTGCATACCAGTGTCCCGAATCCGAAGTTCGCATCATTTGCCGCACCTTCGGAGCGAACTTCGGATTCGATAAGGACACTAGCAAACTTATGATTCTAGTGTGCTTTATGAATGCGAAGTTCGTGAAAGTGGCTGCCGCGAAATCGCACGAACTTCGCATTCAGCACACTAGTGCGCGACAGACAACGCGGCGGCCGGGCATCGAAACGCCGGCCGCGCCGATCATTGCAAGACCATCAGCATGGCGAGCGAACGGACCGGCCATGCGCGAGCGAATGGCTCAATTGCAAACCTGCACCGGCCGAACGCGCCAGCCATACGGTGTCATCACGCCGCGGCGAACGACGTAACAGCCGCCGTAACCGTAGCCGTAGCCGTCGTCATAGCCGTAGCCGGCGTAGTATGGATTGCCGTAGTAGCCGTCATAGTAATCGTAGGCGCCATAGCCCAGCCCGAAGCCGACCGCTGCCGCCGCGAGCGGATAGCCCCAGCCGCCGCCCCAGCCGCGCCGATAGTAGCCACCGTTCCAGCCGCCACCACGCCAGCCTCCGCCGTGCCAGCCGCGGCCGGCCCAACCGCCGCCGCCGATCGCAGCCGACCGGAAGCCACCGCCTCCGCCCATCGCCCGGAATGCAGCGCCGCCGCCGCGGAAGCCGCCACCACCATGAAAGCCGCCGCCACCGAAGCCACCGCGTGCCGACGCAGCATCGACGGTGAACAGACCGACCGAGGCCGTCGCCAGCAAGGCAATCATCGTTTTACGCAACATTACCCGTTACTCCTCTTTTCAAAGGCTTTGTTTTCAAGCCTCCTCCGCCGCGTCCTGCGTATGCTAGCTCAATCTAGGACCGCGGCTTCTACCGCGCGCCTATGTCGCGCTCACATCTGCGCGACCCGCGTTCATCAAAGCACGGCCTTCAGAAGTTAACAGCCGCGGCAGATGCCTTTCGTACGGCGCTCGACTTTTTCGTTCTCGTCGGCGATGGCCTTGTCGACGCTCTCGGTCGTCGTTGCCGATCCGGTGGTAACGCCTCTGCCGGTATTGGGGCCGCCGGAGGATTGCGCGGTCCCGGCGCTGTTGGTCCCGGCCGGCGGCGACGTGGCTTGCGGCGATGTCGGGCTGGCTGACGAAGGGCTGCCGGTCCCGGCGCCGCTCCCGGTACCTTGGGCGACGGTAACCGCGGGCGTCAGCACAATCGCGATTGTCGCGAGCGCGGTGGTGACAGATAATTTGCGCATGGCAATTCTCCCTTGCGGACGTCAACGAGTCCGCAAAACGCCGGTTCCCGCAGGCGTTGGAGCAATACAGTTTGGGAGCAATGCAATTTGCGCAAGCTGATCGAGTTTGACGACGACACTTTCGACAAGCTGAAGCAACTCGGGCGCGACCGGATGGCGACCTTGCAGGAGCTCGCCGACGAAGCTTTCGCCGACCTGCTCAAGAAGCACGGCATTCCGATCGACCTGAAGGATGCGCTGCGCAAGAGCGCAAGACTTCAGGAAGCAACAAGACTTCAACAGGCAACGAGACCCCAAGACGCAGCGAAGCCTCGCACCACGGCAGCGAACGCCGCGCGCAAGCGCGGCCGCAAGCGCTGAGGCCTCAGCCGATCTTCTTCAGTCCCGCTTTGTATTGCGGACCCCTGATCGCGTACGACTTCGCCGGCCTCGACAACGCCTCGGCCTGCGCTGCGTCAAGCGTACGCACCACGCGGGCGGGCGCACCGATGATCAGGGAATTTTCCGGAAACTCCTTGCCCTCGGTGATGACAGAGCCGGCACCGACCACGCTGCCGCGCCGGATCCGCGCACCGTTCATCACGATCGATCCCATCCCGATCAGCACGCCGTCTTCCAGCGTGCAGCCGTGCACGATCGCATTGTGGCCGATGGTGACGTTGTTGCCGATGCTGAGGGGAAAGCCGGGATCGACGTGCAGGGTGGAATTGTCCTGGACGTTGGAGCCCTCGCCGATCTCGATCCACTCATTGTCGCCGCGCAGCACGGCGCCGAACCAGACGCTCGCGGCGGACTTGAGGCGGACCTTGCCGATCACCACGGCATTGTCGGCGATGAAATAGCTGCCGTCGGCGGGAAGATCGGGCGCCTGCCCGTCGAGTTCGTAGATCGCCATTGAGGTCTCCCTGGAGCGTTTTCGAGCGAAGTGGACACCGGTTCGCGTGAAGAAAACGCGTCGAAACGAAAATCCAGAGCTTCGGTTTCTGATTCAATCAGAACCGAAGCCCTGATCGCAGGAGACCTTGGCACGACGGCCGACATGGTTTCAAGCAAGCGCGACCGTGATCGGCCGCGGATCATGATCGGATCAGGCCAGCACGCCCGCAGCGCGCAGCGTCATCACGAAGAAGGTGCCCGACATCAGGCTCCAGAAGCCGGAGATGACGGTTGCCATCATCACGAATTCGAAGCGGCGGCGCTCGATGCGCGCCCCGCGCAGCGTGTTGCGCATGATGATGAACGGTGCGGCGAAGACGAGGAACGGGACCGCGGCGAAGGTCTTCGGCGCGGCGCCCTCCTGCAGCAGACCGAAACCGGCCGGGCGCTCCGCCATCGCCTGGTAACCGTTGGCCAGCGCGCCCGCGAGCGCGAAACCGATCAAGAGCGAGAACAGGGAATTCAAGGTATCGGGCGACATCGGAACTTCCGCTACGCAACAGGCCACCCGCCCTGCTTCGCAGAATTGGCAGCCTGCCGCCACATCATCCTTAAGGAAAGGTTAACCGGACACATCAGGCGCGGCGTTTGCGCATGGCCATTCGGTCCCGGATTCCATTGGTATCGTACGGAAATTCCCCGCTACGTGGCATATTCGGCAGATGATTCGGCCACTCCCGACCTGATCTCAGCCTCGCTCATGACGCTTCTCTCGACCGCCCAGCATCTCGCCCGCGACACCCGCCGCAACCCGCGCGCGCATCTCGTTCCGATCATCGCCTCGGCGGCGATCGCGGCGGGCGCGGTCGCGCTTGTCGCCTATCTGCTGTGGCCGACCTACACGACCATCCCGCCGAGCGATCCGTCGCGGCTGCCGGTGAGCGTCGGCGGCACGCTGTTCAACGTGCCGACGATGGCGGTGCGCATGAAGATCCAGCGCCACTCCGGGCCGCAGGAGCGCGTCGATCTGAGCTTCCTCTATCCGTCGCTGGACGCGCCCGCCGCGCCGAAGCACTACAGCGCCGATACGGTCGATGACAAGGTGCAGCCGATCGACAGGATCTTCGTATCGATCGCGGCGCACCACGATTCACTCGCGCCGGACATGCGCCTGCGCACGATCTATCCGCGCTATCTCGACGAGCGCGCAAACATTGATGACGGCCTGACGGCGCGCGCGTTCCGCGACGGCACGCCCTATGGCGGCGAGGACCTGTTCACCGCGAGCGAGCCGCAGCTGACCGCGCGCTGCACGCGCGACACCTCGACGCCCGGCATGTGCCTGAGTGAGCGGCGCATCGACGGCGCCGACCTGATCTTTCGCTTTCCGCGCAGCTGGCTCGCGCAGTGGCGCGACATCGCCACCGCGATGAACCGTCTCTCCGCGCAGATGCACAGCGCGAAGGGATGACACTGTCATTGCAAGCGGAGCGACGTGTCCGCGAAGGACGGTCGCTCCAGCGCAAAATCGCTCTGCAATTTTGTCGCGAGTTCGTCGTAACGACGTGTGAAGGCGAGGCTGTTCCGCCTTACTCGGCCAGATCCTCTTCCAGGATCGCCATCTGGAACTGGAACGAGCGATCATCGTCCTCGTCGTCGACGAACAGCACGCCGATGAACTCCTCGCCGATATAGACCTCGGCCGAGTCGTCCTTCTTGGGCCGCGGCACCACGCGGATCTTGGGATTGCTGAACACGCGTTTGAGATACGCGTCGAGCTTCCTGACTTCCTGAACGTCCACGGCCGTCTCCAATCGGGTCGATGATTTTCGGGGGAGTTTTAGGACGAGACGGCAAAGATCGCCAGAGCCTTTTCAGGCTTTGGCGACGTGATGTTGCGCACACGACTCTTGCTTGGGCGCTTTTTCGCCGCGATCAGAAAGCGAGTGAAATCAAAGCCCGATCGCGCTGAGCATCTGGTCCATGGTACGCGACGGCTCGGCACAGCCGGCCTCGCCGACGATTTTCGCCGGCACGCCCGCGACCGTGACGTTGTGCGGCACCGGCTTGACCACGACCGAGCCGGCCGCGATGCGCGCGCAATGACCGATCTCGATATTGCCGAGGATCTTGGCGCCGGCGCCGATCAGCACGCCGTGGCGGATCTTCGGATGGCGATCCTCGTTCTCCTTGCCGGTGCCGCCGAGCGTGACGCCATGCAGGATCGAGACATCGTCCTCGATGACCGCCGTCTCGCCGCAGACGAAACCGGTGGCATGATCGAGGAAGATGCCGCGGCCGATCCTGGCGGCCGGGTTGATGTCGGTCTGGAACACGGCCGAGGAGCGGCTCTGCAGGTAGAAGGCAAAATCCTTGCGGCCTTTCTGATAGAGCCAGTGCGCGAGACGGTGGGTCTGCAGCGCGTGAAAGCCCTTGAAGTAGAGCAAGGGATCGATGAAGCGCGAGGTCGCCGGATCGCGGTCATAGACGGCGACGAGATCGGCGCGGAACGCGTTGCCGATATCGGGCTCGTCGCGCAGTGCCTCGCCATAGGTCTGGCGGATCAAATCGCCCGACAGCGCGGCGTGATCGAGCCGCTCGGCAATGCGATGGACTACCGAATCTTCCAGCCGCTCATGATGCAGCACGGTCGCATAGATGAAGGATGCGAGTTCCGGCTCGCGCCGCAGGATGTCCTCCGCCTCGCCGCGGATTCGATCCCAGATCGGATCGAGCGCCGCAAGCTTGCCTCCCTGCGGATTGACCTGATGAACTGCCATAGCTGCTCTCGCAATTCGGTTGTTCTGATGTGCGTTATAGCACGATGGACCCAGCGCGTCCCGGGATGGCTCAGTACGGTAAACCCCAGCCGAACACCCCGGGCCGGCGTCTAGGGCAATTGGTCGGGATTTTGCCGAAATCAAGCCGTGCTTCTGCAACTATTGGCGGATTTCGTCCCCCGTATGGTTTTGGGCATGGTCGGCCCCAATAAAAGGGGGAAACATCATCAATACCCGGAGTTTAGGTGCCCGCCTGACCGACGCGCGGTCGGTCTGGATCGCGACCATTGCCATCCCACTCCTGCTGCTCGCCCCTGCCTTCTGGAACGGCTATCCGCTGCTTCAATGGGATACCGGCGGCTATCTGGCGCGCTGGTATGAGGGCTACCTGGTGCCGAGCCGGTCCACGGTATTCGGCATCTACCTCCATGTCGGCGAGACATCGGATTTCTGGCTCAACCTCGGCATCCAGACCCTGGCGACGCTGTGGATCCTGCAGCTGACGCTGCGCGTGCTCGGCCTCGCCCGGCCGGTCCGGCTGATCGCGATCAGCCTCGCGCTGATCGCAACCACCGCCCTGCCCTGGCTGGCCAGCATGCTGCTGACCGACATCTTCGCCGGCCTTTCGGTGCTCGCGCTCTTCATCCTCATCCTGCACGGCGAACGGATCTCGACGCTGGAGAAGGCGGTGCTGTTCGGGTTCATCGCGTTTTCGGCCGCCACGCACAGCGCGACGCTGGCGGTGCTGCTCGGCCTGTGCTGCGTCGGCTGGATGCTGCGTCCATGGCTCGGGCAGCGCATCCCGTTCGCGGGCCTCGTGCAAGGCAGCCTGACCACCGTCGCCGGCGCGGCGATGCTGCTGGCGGCGAACTTTGCGCTGTCCGGACAGCTGGCCTGGACGCCCGGCGGCTATGGCGTCGCCTTCGGCCGCATGCTGCAGGATGGCATCGTCGCGCAATACCTGCACGATCATTGCGCGACGGAGAAGCTGAAGCTCTGCCCCTATCGCAACGAGTTGCCGCCGACCGCGGACGACTTCCTGTGGGGCCACAGCATGTTCAACACGCTCGGCCGCTTCAAGGGACTGAATGACGAGATGGGCACCATCGTGCTGCGCTCGCTGGCCGAATATCCGGAATGGCAGGCAAAGGCGGCGCTGACGGCAACCGCCGACCAGCTCATGCATGTCGCGACCGGTGAAGGCACCAATGGCTGGATCCCGCATACCTACGGCATCATCGAGCGTTACATTCCCAAACAGGTCCGGCCGATGCGCGCGGCGCGGCAGCAACGCTGGCACCTCGACTTCACCGCGATCAACCGCATCCACGTGCCGGTCGCGCTGGGCTCGATGCTCCTGGTCGTCATCCTGTTCGGCCGCGGACTGTGGCAGCGGCGGCTCGACGATCTGACGTTGCTGGCGGGCACGGTCACGCTCGCCCTGCTCGGCAATGCCTTTGTCTGCGGCGTGATCTCGGGACCGCACGACCGCTACGGCGCGCGCATGGTGTGGGTCGCGACCTTCGTGGTGCTGATCGCGGCCGCGCGCGCCTTCGCCAGGGATGAAGCCGACGATCTATTTTCGCCGCGACAGGAAGTCGATGACCCCGGTCTTGTAGACCTTGTCGCCGACCGCCCGCATGTGATCGCGGTTCGGAATGTCGAGCACCTCCGAACCCGGAATGATCCGGCCGAGCGCTGACGCCGAGCCCGCGATCTCGTCCTTGCTGCCGACCGCGATCAGAACCGGCACGCGGATGCCGGCCGCCTCCTCGCGCGTCATCAGGCGGCGCGAGCCGCGCAGGCAGGCGGCGAGCGCGCGGCGGTCGGAGCGGGTCTGATCGGCAAAGGCGCGGAAGGTACGGCCGACCGGGTCGGTGACATCGTCGAGCGACGGCGCCTCCAGCGCCAGCGCGACCGCCTCGCCGGGGCCGCCGCCCTCGATCAGCCCGATGCCGATCCCGCCAAGGATCGCCGAGCGCACCCGATCGGAATTCTCTCGCGCCAGGATCGCCGTCATCCGCGAGCCCAGCGAATAGCCCATGATGTCGGCGCGCGCGATTCCGAGATGGTCCATCAGCGCAATCACGTCGCCGGCCATGGTCGCGATCTCGTACTGCGCGGCATCGTAGAGCTTGGCGGATTCGCCGTGGCCGCGATTGTCGAGCGCGATCACCCGACGGCCGGCCTTGACGAGATCGGACACCCAGGTCGGGTAGATCCAGTTGACGTTCTTGCTCGAGGCAAAGCCGTGCACCAGCACGATCGGTTCGCCCGCGCCTTCGTCGATAAAGGCAATTTCAACATCGCCGTGATGGAAACTCGGCATCATCCATTCCGTTTGTTCTTGGGATTTGCGATTGGCGATCGACAGGCGACCGCAAGCCTAACCCTGGGCGGGCATACTCGCCAAGGTAGCCTGAGCGGCCATCTGCTGCTTCAGGCGCAGCACCTTGCTTCGTCTGAGCCACCAGGCGGTGGCCCGTTCGGTGGTGGCCTTGATCGACGACAGGAAGCCGAACAGCGCCAGCAGCGCGCCGAACAGCCACATGGTGAGATTGAATGCGCCGGCCGCCAGCAGCAGCGCGCCGCGGCCGAGCAGCTTCAGGATCGCGCGGGTCTGGCCGCCCTTGATCTCGGCTATCCGCGCCGCCCGCGCGATCTCCTTCGGGTTCTCGGCGACCTTCAGCGTATCCCGCGCAGCGCGAACCCCGGCCGCCTCGCCGATGCGCCCGACGTCCTTGGCGACGCGCACCAGCGCGCCGGCCTTCTCGGCGCGGAAGGCCGCGCGGATCGCGGTTGCGGTTTCCACCGGCCGCAGCACCGAGCCGGATGCGACCGCCTCGCGCAGCGCCGGCTGGTCGACCACCTCGCGGGTCGAACGCCCGGCCCATTCGATCATCCCCTCGCTCAGCCGTCCGGCCTTGCGCGTATCCTTGACCAGCGTCAGCCCGGCGCGCAGCGGCCCGGCGCCGCCGACCGACACATAGGTGGCCGCGGTCACCGCGAGCCCGGCGGCCGCGAGGCCGAGCACCAGCTGGTCGGTGTCCTCGCCCATCACGAGGTGCTTGCCCTCGCGCACGACGTCCCGGACATCACCGAATACGAACAGGTCGCCGGCGACCGTGCCGGACAGGCTTGCGACATCGTCGGCATTGCCGGTCACCAGGCCGGTGGCGAAGCCTTTGGCGAAATGAATGGTGGATGATTGCTCGACGCGCGCGTCATCGACGCGCTTTGTGAGATCATCACCAAGTGCGATGTTCTTCTCGCCGGCGAGTTCGACAAAGCTGGCCGCAAGGTCGGCATCACCGGAGGCCAGCGCCGCCTCGATATTGTCGGAGATCAACGCCGGGTTGTTGCGCAGCACGGAATTGAGCCTGATGTCGGCGAGCGCAGCGGGATCGTCCCGCGCCGCCAGCACGGTGCCGGCATCACGGGCGTGCGGCCAAATAGCCGCGCCCACGGCAGCACTTGCTGCCACGCCGACCATCGCCAAGCTGACGCGCACCCGATTCATCCCGATAAAACCTCTAGTTTTATTCGCCTTGGAGATAGTGTGCCGTTTTTGCGACACAACGGCTCCGACCAAAGGAGGGCTTCTCTGGGACGACAAGATTGTGTCGAATTTGCATGAGCAAATGAGCCATCGGGGCTCTAGGAATCAACTGTTCCCGCCAGTATGGTGCGCGGCATTTCGCGATGCCGCATGCTGTTGATTGCGTCTGCCCATCGTTGCCATCAAGGTGAGAATATGTCCGACCACGTCGTCCCGCACTTCCATAACGATGCCGGTGTCTCGGTGATCGAAATCGGATCGCAGGAGTTCATGTGCGTCGGCGCCAACCCGCCGTTCGACCATCCGCACGTGTTCCTCGACCTCGGCAATGACAACGAGATTATCTGCCCGTACTGCTCGACGCTTTATCGCTTCGCATCCGACCTCGCGGCCGGCGAAGCACGGCCGCCGGAATGCGTGCTGAAAGACAAGGTCGCCTGACCGCTCCGTGGCGCTGACGCGAACCGTCATCGTTGCAGGCGCCGGGATCGGAGGACTGACGGCATCGCTGACACTGGCGGCACAGGGCTTTCGTGTCGTCGTGCTGGAGAAGGCCGAACGGCTCGAGGAAGCCGGCGCCGGCATCCAGCTCTCTCCCAATGCCAGCCGCATCCTGGTCGAGCTCGGGCTCAAGGAACCGCTTGCGCGGCGCGCGGTCACGCCTGAATCCGTCAACATCCTGAGCGCGCGGGCCGGTGGCGAGATCGCACGGATGCCGCTTGGCCAGGCCGCCGAGTTCCGCGCCGGCGCACCCTATTGGGTGATCCACCGCGCCGATTTGCAGGCGGCGCTGCAGGCCGCCGCGAGCGACCATCCCGATATCGATCTGCGGCTCGGCTGCCAGTTCGAGGATGTGACCAAGCATGCGCGAGGCCTCACCGTCGTGCAACGCCGCGGCAATTCACGGCAGGAGGAATTGGCCGTCGCGCTGATCGGCGCCGACGGCATCTGGTCGTCGGTGCGCGGGCATTTGTTTCCGGATGTACAGCCGCAATTCTCCGGCCTGATCGCCTGGCGCGGCACGCTGGACGCCACCGCCCTGCCGCGTGAATACACCGCACCGCGCGTCCAGCTCTGGATGGGACCGGACGCGCATCTCGTCGCCTATCCCATCTCGGCCGGACGCCAGATCAACGTGGTCGCGATCGTATCGGGCACCTGGAACCGGCCGGGCTGGAGCGAGCCCGGCGACATCAACGAGATCAAGGCTGCATTCGCCACCGCGCGCTGGCCCGCGACGGCGCGGATGCTGATCGGCGCGGTCGACGGCTGGCGCAAATGGGCGCTGTTCACCCTGCCCGACATCGGCCGCTGGAGCGAAGGCGCGGTGACGCTGCTCGGCGATGCCGCGCATGCGATGCTGCCGTTCGCCGCGCAAGGCGCCGGCATGGCGATCGAGGATGCGGCCGTGCTCGCCAAGGCCTTGAGCGACAGCACCGGGGAAAACACCGCGGGCATTCCCGCCGCGTTGACGCGCTACGCACGGGTGCGGCGCGGGCGCGTGCTGAAAGTGCAGCGCCTGGCGCGACAGCAGGGCCGCATCTATCATTTGCGCGGGCCGGCGGCGATCGCGCGCGATCTGGCGATCCGCGCCATCGGTCCGGAGCGGATGCTGGCGCGGCAGGACTGGATTTACGACTGGCGCGCCTGAGCTCGGCCAATCACGACCGACCCGTCTGGAAACGCAAGCTTAGTGGACGAGGCCCCGTGGCGCGCGCGGGCCCTTCGCCGCCGGCGTGGAAGCCGCGGGGGCCGCGGCCGCAGGCGTGTCCGGCGTGCTTTCATGGCACCTGCCTTTGCGCCAGGCCTCATCCGCCAGCTTCTGCTGGGAGTGGATCGAGATCAGCTCGTTGCGATAGACCATCTCGGAGACGACAGTACCGCCGACGCCGGTCTCCGCCTTGGCCATCAATTTTTCCTGATCCGCCGCGCGGGTCTTGAGATTGCTGCGCTCGTTCTCGAGCTGCTTGCAATCATAAAGCTCGTACTTGGCGGGATCGGCGAATGCCGACGGCACGGTGTCGCCGATCTGCGCGCAGCCGGAAACGCCCGCGGCCGAGGCGAGCAGCGCAATGACGGCCGCCGCGCGCGACAGCTTCAGGCGGCGTGGGAAACGAACGGACATTCAGCTTTCTTAACCGGACAGTGTTGAGATTGCCTAAAGCAGCCACCGGTGTCCGGATTGAGGCTCAATCGCGGCGGCGCGCTGCTTATCCCAGTGCTCGGCCGCCGAGGCAAATGGAATTGCGGGCCGCCGCTTAAGCCTTTGAAAGCTCACCTGTTAGCACCGGATAATGACAATTCCACTCCGCGCCCAAACGCGCTAGAAATCGGCGCGCCTGGCGCAACGCGGACGTGGCGGAACTGGTAGACGCAAGGGACTTAAAATCCCTCGATGGCAACGTCGTGTGGGTTCGAGTCCCACCGCCCGCACCAACCTTCGCATGCCACGCGCACCCGAGCGGGCCAGCGTCGTGTTTTCCGGCTGTGGCGCAGTTCACACACCGCGGTCGCTGTCTGTCGTAGTCTTGCCCGGATTGGAAATTCCGGCCGCGCATTTTCGCGGCTGTTGCATTTCGAAATCAATTTTGGTCGGAGGCGGCGATGGAGATTGCAAACTGCAATCGGATTGCGAAGGGCAATCGGATTGCCAGCGAAACGGCGCGCGATCATGGTGCCTTTACTCTCGAGCATGGCGACGATGCGGCTCATTGCAGCAACGGGCTCGATGCACAGAAATTCCGCGACGCTGCGCCCGACGACCGCGCGATCTACCGGCGATGGATCCGCGGCGCGATCATGGTGTACGGACTGCTCGCGTTTGCCGCTGGAGCGGCGGTCTGGATGAGCGGAACCGGCATCGGACCGACGCAGCTCACGAGCCTGTCGAGCCCAAGCAGCATGACACCAGATCACGGCGATTAGCGGTCGCCGGTTCGGAACCCGTGCACTGCGTATTCGTTGTCATGCCGCAATTGGAGCATGACGATGCCGAACGACGATCCATCCGCGCAGCGCGCAACCGACCAACCCGATCAGCGCAAGGAGCGCCCCTCCCCGCCGCAGCACGCACCACAAGGCGGACCACCGCTCAGCGACGGATTGGAGCAGCTCCGCGACAGCCACACCTGACACGCGACAGCGCGAAAAGAAAATGGCCGGGACAAGTCCCGGCCATTTGTTTTTGCGTCAAGCCGCAAGCTTACTCGGACTTGTCGATATTCCAGAAGATCGGCGTCGCCGGGCCGTCGAGCACACCGGTCAGCGACTTCCGCCACGCGCTCGGAATGGTGTACTGGCCGAGCGGAACGTAGATCACCTGATCGTAGGCCTCGGTCTGGATTTCCGCGGCGATCTTCTTCTTTTCCTCAGCCGAGCCGGCGCGCGCGAACTTGTCACGCAGCTCCTCGATCTTCGGGTCTTCGGCCCAGCCGAACCAGCCGCCATTCTTGCCGCGACCGGTGATCGACGCGTTGACGATCGGATCGGAAACGTCGGCCGCGACCCAGTTGGTGAAGAACATGTTCCAGCCGCCTTCCTTCGGCGGCTTCTGGCTGGCGCGGCGGGTCACCACGGTCTGCCAGTCGGTGGCCTGCAGGTCGACCTTGAAGCCGGCCTCGCGCAACTGCTGCGCAGCCACGACCGGTTGGGCTTTCAACGTCGTGACGTCGCCCGGCGCCATGATCACCACGGGGGTGCCGTCATAGCCGGATGCGGCAAGCGCCTTCTTGGCTTCCGCCAGGCCGTTGCCCTTCACCAGCGTTTCGGCCCCGACGTCGGTCTCGAGCGGCGTGCCGCAGACGAAGAAGGCGCCGCAGATCCTCTGGTACTTGGCGTTGCCGACCAGCGCGTCGAGCACGTCCTTCTGGTTCATCGCCAGGAACGCAGCCCGGCGCACCTTCGGATTGTCGAACGGCGGATAGAGGAAGTTCATGCGTCCGAGGGTCTGGAAGCCGAACTTGTTGAGGACGTCGATCTTGAGATCCGGATTGGCTTCGAGCACCGGCAGCATGTCGAACGGAAGGTTCTCCATGAAATCGATGTCGCCGGATTGCAACGCGTTCACCGCGGTCTGCGCATCGGCCATCGTGACCCACTCGACGCGGTCGACCTTGACCACCTTGCCGCCTGCGGTCCAGCTCGCCGGCTCCTTGCGCGGCACGTAGTCCTTGTTCTTCTCATAGACCGCCTTCACGCCCGGCTGGAATTCCGCCTGCACGAATTTGAACGGTCCGGAGCCGATCTGTTCCGGGATCGGCTTGTCCGGCGGCGTCTCGGCCAGACGCTTCGGCATCATGAACGGCACGCGCGATGACGGCTTGCCGATCGATTCCAGCACGAGGCCGTAGGGTTCCTTCAGCTTCAGCGTGATGGTCTTGGCGTCGGTCGCCTCCAGGCTCGCGACGAAGTCCATCAGCTTCTGGCCCATGCCGTCGACCTTGCCCCAACGCTGCAGCGAGGCGACGCAGTCTTCCGCGGTGACCGGCGCGCCGTCGTGCCACTTCAGACCGTCGCGCAGCGTGAACGTGTAGGTCAGCTTGTCGTCGGAAACCTTCCAGTCCGCCATCTGCGGCTGGATCTTGAAATTGGAATCCGTCGCCAGCAGCGTGTCATAGATCATGTAGCCATGATCGCGGGTGATGTAGGCCGTGGTCATGATCGGATCGATGACGCGCAGATCCGAGTGCATCACCGCGGTGATGGTCTTGCCCGCGGCCATCGCCTGCGGCGCGAATGACAATTCCTGCGGCGCGAACGACAGCGCGAGCGCCGTCAACGCGGCCGCTAGCGTGCGGTGTTTCCAACGCGAGATAGGGAACATGCAATCTCTCCTGACGTGTAACTGGTCAAAGCCGGCTTATTCGTTATGCATGTGGTTCGTTATTTAGGCGAACTAACATGCTGTATGGCTTGTGAAATCGAGACTTGCACCAAGCGCCAAGCGCGTCAATCGGTTTCAGGTCGCATCGGACGTACACAAACGAATGAGGCCGCGCGCCAGATTTTGGCTTTACAAAATCGTCGGCTGAGATTTTCGTAACGCGCGCGCGATGCCGGCGCCGTCAGAACAACAAGAGAGAACAACGATGAACCCCGCCAATCTCCCCTTTGATTCCGAAACGATGCTGCAGGGCCTGCGCAGCTGGGTGGAATGCGAAAGCCCGACCTGGGACGCCGCCGCGGTCGAACGCATGCTCGATCTCGCCGCCCGCGAGATGGCGATCATGGGTGCGACGATCGAGCGCATCGCCGGACGCCAGGGCTTCGCGGGCTGCGTCCGCGCCCGTTTTCCCCATCCGAAACAAGGCCAGCCCGGCATCCTGATCGCCGGCCATCTGGACACCGTTCACCCCGTCGGCACCATCGAGAAGCTGAAGTGGCGGCGCGAAGGCAACAAGTGCTTCGGGCCGGGCATCTTCGACATGAAGGGCGGCAACTACCTGTCGATCGAGGCGATCAGGCAATTGGCGCGCGCCTCCTTTACGACTCCGCTGCCGATCACCGTGCTGTTCACCCCCGACGAAGAGGTCGGCACGCCGTCGACGCGCGACATCATCGAGGCGGAAGCCGCGCGCAACAAATATGTGCTGGTGCCGGAGCCCGGCCGTCCGAACAACGGCGTCGTCACCGGCCGCTATGCGATCGCGCGCTTCAACCTGGAAGCCACCGGCAAGCCCAGCCATGCCGGCGCAACGCTGTCTTCCGGCCGCTCCGCGATCCGCGAGATGGCGCGGCAGATCATCGCCATCGACGGCATGACCACCGAGGACTGCACCTTCTCGGTCGGCATCGTGCATGGCGGCCAGTGGGTCAATTGCGTCGCGACGACCTGTACCGGCGAAGCGCTCAGCATGGCCAAGCGCCAGGCCGATCTCGACCGTGGCGTCGAGCGCATGCTGGCACTGTCGGGCACCGCCAACGACGTGACCTTCAAGGTGACGCGCGGCGTCACCCGCCCGGTGTGGGAGCCCGATGCGGGCACCATGGCGCTCTATGAAAAGGCAAAAGGCCTTGCTGCAGCGATGGGTCTCGATCTGCCGCACGGCAGCGCCGGCGGCGGCTCAGACGGCAACTTCACCGGCGCGATGGGCATCCCCACGCTCGACGGCCTTGGCGTTCGCGGCGCCGATGCACATACGCTCAACGAGCACATCGAGGTCGACAGCCTCGCCGAACGCGGCCGCCTGATGGCGGCACTGCTGGCGACGCTGGACTGACATCGATTTGCACTGCACAACACGTTGGCACTGCCGGATCGAAATTTAGCCTTGTCCATTTTTGAGGCTTCGCCTACGGTCCGGCCGTCCAACGCGACGATGCGGGAGAGATCGAAGCGACAACAATCGTGTTGTTGGCTTCGGCGCCGACGGAGCAACCGCCCCGGAAACTCTCAGGCAAAAGGACTGTATCGTCAGGACGATCTGGAGAGAGACGAACATGGCCGCACATCAAGGGCCATGACGTCCACCGAAGGGGATAGTTCGCTTCTGGCCACAGCCCGATGCGGATCAAGCTCTCAGGTACCGTGACAGATGGGGCGCCGATGCCGGTTTCACCGGCGGTTCGGCGACTCTTACCCACGGGAGCCTGACAACTATCATGCCACACATCGCGATCATCGGCGCCGGCATCACCGGCGTAACGACGGCCTATGCCCTGCTTGAACGCGGCTACAAGGTGACTGTCCTCGACAGGCATCGCTACGCCGCGATGGAAACCTCGTTCGCCAATGGCGGACAACTCTCCGCCAGCAACGCCGAGGTGTGGAACAGCGCCGCGACCATCCTCAAGGGGCTGCGCTGGATGCTGAGAAGCGACGCGCCGCTGCTGATGAACCCGAAGCCGAGCTGGCACAAATATTCCTGGATCGGCGAGTTCGTAGGCCACATCACGCGCTATCGCGGCAACACCATCGAGACCACGAAGCTCGCCATCGAAGCGCGCAAGCATCTGTTCTCGATCGCAGAGCGCGAAAACATCGCCTTCGATCTCGAACGCCGCGGCATCCTGCACGTCTATCACGACAGGGCCGGCTTCGAAGCCGGCCTCAAGGTCAACACGCTGCTGCAGCAAGGCGGGCTCGACCGCCGGCCGGTGACCCCGGACGAGATCCGCGTCATCGAACCCGCGCTGCAGACAACCTGCTATGGCGGCTTCTTCACGCCGTCGGACGCGACCGGCGATATTCACAAATTCACGCGTGGGCTTGCCGACGCCTGCATCCGCCGTGGCGCGAGCTTCGTCCATGAAGCCGACGTCGACACGATCGCACACGGCGATGACGGCTTCCGCATCGGCTGGAACGAAGCTGCTTCACATGATGCTGCGGTCGCGACGCGCCAGCAGCTACAGGCGGACGGGATCGTGATTTGCGCCGGCGTGGCGAGCCGCCACTTCGCCAGCCTGCTCAACGACCGCGTCAATGTCTATCCGGTGAAGGGCTATTCGATCACGGTGCAGCTCGATGCGCCGCAAAGCCGGAATGCGGCCCCAACCGTCAGCCTGCTCGATGAAGCTGCGAAGATCGTCACCAGCCGGCTCGGCGCCGACCGCTTCCGCGTCGCCGGCACCGCCGAGTTCAACGGCTTCAACCGCGACATTCGCGCCGATCGCATTCAACCGCTGGTGGACTGGGTGCGGCATCATTTCCCGGAGATCGACACGTCGAAAGTCGTGCCATGGGCGGGCTTGCGCCCGATGATGCCGAACATGATGCCGGTGGTTCGCGCCGGACGGATTCCGGGCGTGTTCTACAATACGGGCCACGGTCATCTTGGCTGGACACTGTCGGCGGCGACGGCGCAGATGGTGGCCCAGGCGATCGACGATTGGCGCGACCTCGACACGCCGCCGATGGCGCCGACGTTCGGTGCCGGGCTCGACGTGCCCGCCGACGCGCGCAAAGCTGAAATCAATCCACCTTCCAGTGGACTGCTTCAAACTTCACCGGAGGAATAATCGCGGCCAACAGGACTGATTAGCTGCACCGCAAAATCCGCAGCACCGATGGCATGGGACTTGCTCAAGTTCTACCGTGAGTCTGCTACCATCTGTGCTACGGTCTGGTGTGCAACGGTCCCGCTGGGGACTTCATCGACCACAACCCAACGGATCAAATTTGCTCGGATATCTGCTTCGCCGCATCCTCGCCGCCATTCCCGTGATGGGCGTGGTGGCTCTGTTCGTGTTCCTGTTGCTGCGGCTGACGCCGGGCGACCCGGCCGCCATCCTCGCCGGCGACAACGCGACTCCCGAACAGCTCGAACGCATTCGGACCTCGCTTGGTCTGAACGAGCCGATCTACATCCAGTTCTACACCTGGATCGCCAAGTTGCTGCACGGCGACCTCGGCGTCTCCCTGATCTCGAACAAGCCGATCCTCGAAATGATCGTCCCGCGCCTCGAGCCCTCGATCTCGGTCGCGCTGGCCACCATCATCCTCTCGATCCTGGTGGCGGTGCCGCTCGGCGTGATCGCGGCGTGGAAGCACGGCACCTGGATCGACCGCTTCGTGATGGGGCTTTCCGTGCTCGGCTTCTCGGTGCCGGTGTTCGTCATCGGCTATGTGCTGATCCAGATCTTTGCGATTGATCTGCGCTGGGTTCCGGTACAGGGCTTCAAGAGCATCTCGGCCGGCTTCGGTCCGTTCTTCCAGCGCCTCATCCTGCCGACCTGCACACTCTCCTTCATCTATGTCGCGCTGATCGCACGCATGACGCGGGCCTCGATGCTCGATGTGCTCGGCGAGGATTACGTGCGCACGGCGCGGGCCAAGGGCATCGGCGAGACCGGTGTGCTGCTGCGCCATGCGCTGCGCAACGCCGCCGTGCCGGTCATCACGGTGATCGGTTCCGGCTTCGCGCTGCTAATCTCCGGCGTCGTCGTCACCGAGAGCGTGTTCAATCTGCCCGGCATCGGCCGCCTCACCGTCGATGCGGTGCTGGCGCGCGACTATCCGGTGATCCAGGCGATGATCCTGTTGACGTCGGGTATCTACGTCGCGGTCAATCTGTTGATCGACCTCGCCTACACCCTGCTCGATCCTCGTATCCGGTACTGAGCAATGGCGATCGAAACCCTTCCCGAATCCTCGCTTCCCGTCACCCGGCCGTTCCGCGTCAAGTTCGGCTTCCTGACGTCGACGCCGATCATCGCGGTTGCGACGATCAGCCTCGCCCTCATCATCCTGATGGCGATCTTCGCGCCGCTGCTTGCGCCGCACGATCCTCTGCTGCTGACGCCGTCGCAGCGGCTGAAGCCGTCGAGCGCGCAATATCTGCTCGGCACCGACGCTTATGGCCGCGACCTGTTGTCGCGCATCATCTACGGCGCACGGATCTCGCTGGTGATCGGGCTCGGCGCCGCCGTCTGCTCGATCGCCATCGGCCTTCTGATCGGCCTCGTCGCCGGCTTCTTCCGCTGGGTCGATGCGGTGCTGATGCGCGTGATGGACGGCTTGATGGCGATCCCCGCCATCCTGCTCGCGATCGCCGTGGTGTCGCTTTCGGGCGCCAGCATCTGGACCGTGATGGTCGCGATCACCATCCCCGAGATCCCGCGCGTGGCGCGGCTGGTGCGCTCGGTGGTGCTGACCGCACGCGAGGAACCTTATGTCGAGGCCGCGATCTCGCTCGGCACCAGCCTGCCGAAGATCATGTGGCGGCATTTGATGCCGAACACCATCGCGCCGCTGATCGTGCAAGGCACCTATGTCTGCGCGTCCGCGATCTTGACCGAGGCGATCCTGTCGTTCCTCGGCGCCGGCATCTCGCCGGAAACGCCGACATGGGGCAACATCATGGCCGAGGGCCGCGCCTATTTCCAGGTCAAGCCGTCGCTGATCTTCTGGCCGGGGCTGCTGCTCTCGATCGCCATTCTCAGCGTCAACCTGATCGGCGACGCCGCCCGCGACGCGCTCGATCCCCGCATGAAGCAGCGTGAGGGCAAGTGACGGCTTCAGCTCTTCTGAAGCCGTCATTCCGGGGCGATGCGAAGCATCGAACCCGGAATCTCGAGATTCCGGGTCTGGTGCTGGCGCACCATCCCGGAATGACAGTGGGTAAATTCCTTCGCAGCGCCAAGAGACCCTGACATGACCAACGTCGTCCTCGACATCAGCAATCTCGTCGTCGGCCTCGGCCGCAAGGCGGATGCGCATCGCATCATCGACGACCTCTCGCTGCAGGTACGTGAAAGCGAGACGCTGTGCCTGGTCGGCGAAAGCGGCTCGGGCAAGTCGGTGACATCGCTCACCGTGATGGGCCTGCAGCAGAAGGGCACGCTGGTGCCGTCTGGCGGCAGCGTCAAACTGGTCGGCGAGGAACTGCTCACCGCCAGCGACCGGCGGCTGCGGCAACTCCGCGCCACGCGGATGGCGATGATCTTCCAGGAGCCGATGACCGCGCTCAATCCCGTGGTGCCGGTAGGCCGCCAGATCGACGAGGTGCTGCGCGCCCACACAGATCTCGATGCCCGCGCACGGCGCCAGAGGATTTTGGCGATGATGGAGCATGTGCGGCTGCCGGACGTGGAGCGCATCTTCTCCTCCTACCCGCACCGCCTCTCGGGCGGTCAGCGCCAGCGCATCATGATCGCGATGGCGCTGGTGCTGGAGCCGAAGCTCCTGATCGCGGACGAGCCGACCACCGCGCTCGACGTCACCACTCAGAAGCAGATCCTCACCTTGATCCGCGACCTGCAACGCGATCACGGCACCGCGGTTCTGTTTATCACCCACGACATGGGCGTGGTGGCCGAGATCGCCGACCGCGTCGCGGTGATGCGGCACGGCCGCCTGGTCGAAACCGGCCCGCTGCAGGACGTGCTGCGCAATCCGAAGATGGAGTACACCCGCAACCTCCTGTCCTCGGTGCCGAGCCTGGTGCCGCGCGCGCCGCGCCCGGAGACGACCGAGCCCGTGGTGCTGGAAGCCAACGAGCTCAGCAAGGTCTACCGGGAGCGGTCGCTGTACGGCAAAGCCCGCGAGGTCGCCGCCGCCAGCAACGTCACGCTCACTCTGCGCAAGGGCCGCACGCTCGGCATCGTCGGCGAAAGCGGTTCCGGCAAGTCGACGGTGGCGCGCTGCATCGTCCGCCTGATCGATCCGACCTCGGGCGGGGTACGCCTCGCCGGCCGCGAGATCTCCGACCTGTCGCGCCGGCTGTTGCAGCCGCATCGCCAGAAGATCCAGATCATCTTCCAGGACCCCTACCGCTCGCTCAATCCGCGCGTCACCGTCGGCGAGAGCATCGCGGAAGGCCCGGTCAATTACGGCATGCCGCGCAAGGACGCGCTGGCGCGGGCGCGCGAGCTGCTCGAGCTCGTCCATCTGCCGCCCGACGCGATCTCGCGCTATCCGCACCAGTTCTCCGGCGGCCAGCGCCAGCGCATCGCGATCGCGCGCGCGCTGGCGCTCGATCCCGACGTGCTCGTCGCGGATGAGGCGGTGTCCGCGCTCGACGTCTCGGTGCAGGCGCAGGTTCTGGATCTGCTTGACGAAATCCAGCGCCGGCTGGGCATCGCGCTGCTGTTCATCACGCATGATTTGCGCGTCGCCGCACAAATCTGCGACGACGTCGCCGTGATGCAGCATGGCCGCGTCGTGGAACAGGGACCGGCCGCCGAGGTGCTGACCAATCCGCAGCAAGCCTATACCCGCGCGCTGCTCGATGCGGCGCCCGGACGCGGCTGGGACTTCGCCAACTTCCGCCCCGTTTCGGAAGGCATTGTGGCGACGGCCTAGGTCTTTAGCCTCAAGCCTTTCCGCCCACAGGGCATGCAAATCCGCTGGTGCTCCCCGGCTTGCGCTGGGCGCGACGACACGCTTAACGTCGCGCGCTAGAGCGTGGCCCTGAAGGTGGACGCCGGTCTTCCCCGGAGATCACGCTCCAACCAACGAGATGAGATCATGACGCGCGTCGTTATGATCGAAGAAACGTATCGAGACCGACTTGATGACCCGCATTGCCGTTGGCGGCTTCCTGCACGAGACCAATACCTTCGCACCGACGAAGGCAACCTATGACGATTTCGTGCATGGCGGCGGCTGGCCGTCGATGACGCATGGCGCCGACGTGCTCAAGGTCATGCGCAAGATCAATGTCGGCCTCGCCGGCTTTGTCGAGGCGGCGGAAGCCAATGGCTGGGAGCTGGTGCCGACGATCTTCGCCGCGGCGAGCCCGTCGGCGCATGTCAGCAAGGATGCGTATGAGCGGATCGTGACGGAAATGGTCGACGGCATCGCCGCGGCCGGACCGATCGATGCCGTCTATCTCGACCTGCACGGCGCCATGGTCACCGAGCATTATGACGACGGTGAAGGCGAAACGCTGGCCCGCGTGCGCAAGGCGATCGGCAACGACCTGCCGCTGGTGGCGAGCCTCGATCTGCATGCGAATGTCTCGCCAAAGATGATCGAGCATGCCGATGCGCTGATTGCCTACCGCACCTATCCGCATGTCGACATGGCCGAAACCGGCCGCGCCTGCGCCCGGCATCTGGCGCTGATGCTCAAGTCCAGGCAGCGCTTCGCAAAGGCGTTCCGGCAATTGCCGTTCCTGATCCCGATCAGCTGGCAATGCACCAACGACCAGCCGACCAAAGGCATCTATCAGAAGCTCGCCGCTCTCGAGAGCGACGCGGTGCCGACGCTGTCGTTTGCGCCGGGCTTCCCGGCCGCCGATTTCAGGGATTGCGGGCCGAGCGTATTCGCTTACGGCCGGACCCAGGCCGATGCGGATGCCGCCGCCGACAAGGTCGTCGCCCTGGTCGCGAGCCATGAGGATGATTTCGACGGCCGGATCTATTCGCCCGACGAAGGCGTGCGGCTGGCGATGGAACTGGCGAAATCGGCCAGCAAGCCGATCATCATCGCCGACACCCAGGACAATCCCGGCGCCGGCGGCGATTCCGACACCACCGGCATGCTGCGCGCGCTGGTGCGCAACAAGGCGAGTGCCGCAACCGGCGTGATCTACGACCCGCAATCCGCGAAGGCCGCGCACACCGCCGGGGTCGGGGCATCAGTCACGCTCGAGCTCGGTGGCAAGTCCGGCATTCCCGGCGACGCGCCATACCGGGAGACTTTTGTCGTCGAGCAGCTCTCGGATGGAAAATTCGTGGCTCCCGGTCCCTATTTCGGCGGCCGCGACATGGACATGGGCCCCTCGGCCTGCCTGCGGGTCGGCAACGTGCGCGTCGTGGTCGGCTCCTACAAGGCCCAGCTTGCCGACCAGGCGATGTACCGCTATGTCGGCATCGAGCCGACGGCACAGAAGATTTTGGTCAACAAGAGCTCGGTGCATTTCCGCGCCGATTTCGAGCCGATCGCCGAGAAGCTCTTGATTTGCGCCGCTCCCGGCGCGATGCCCGCCGATACCGCCACGCTGCCGTGGAAACATTTGCGTCCCGGCATTCGTATCAAGCCGAACGGCCCTACTTTCACACCCACCTCCCCATCACGCACAAACGGATAGAGAGCCATGCCGACCATTGAGCGCATCGACAGTTTTGCCGACGAACTCACCGCCATCAGACGGGATCTGCATGCGCATCCCGAGATCGGCTTCGAGGAGGTCCGCACCTCGGGCATCGTCGCCGACAAGCTGACGAGCTGGGGTATCGAGGTGCATCGCGGCCTCGGCGGCACCGGCGTGGTCGGCGTGCTCAAGGGCAAGGGCAACGGCACCAAGAAGATCGGCCTGCGCGCCGACATGGACGCGCTGCCGATGGAGGAGAACACCAATCTGAAGTGGCGCTCGACCATTCCCGGACGCTTCCATGGCTGCGGCCATGACGGCCACACCACGATGCTGCTCGGCTCGGCGCGCTATCTCGCCGAGACCCGCAATTTCGACGGCACCGTGCATTTCATCTTCCAGCCGGCCGAGGAAGGCCTCGGCGGCGCGCGCGCCATGATCAAGGACGGCCTGTTCAAGCAGTTCCCCTGCGACGAGGTCTATGGCCTGCACAACGCGCCCGACCTCAACCATGGCGAGATCGCGATCCTGCCGGGCCCGGCAATGGCCGCAGCCGACTTCTTCGACATCAGGATCCAGGGCTACGGCGCGCATGGCGCGATGCCGGAGCGCTCCAAGGACGCGGTCGTGATCGCAATGACGCTCGGACAGGCGTTGCAGTCGATCGTCAGCCGCAACGTCGATCCGCTGCAGGCTGCGGTGCTGTCGATCACGCAGATCCATTCCGGGTCGGCGTACAACGTCATTCCCGGCGAAGCCTGGATGTGCGGCACGGTGCGCTGCTTCTCCGACGAGATCCGTGAGCTGATCCGCAAGCGCATGCGCGAAATCTCCGCCGGCTTTGCGGCGGCATATGGCGCCGAAATCTCGGTCGAGATCCGCGACGGCTTCAGCGTACTGGTGAACCAGGAAGAGCAGTCCCGCGTGGTCGAGGAAGTCGCGCGCACCGTCGTCGATCCGGCCAAGGTGATCACCCGCTCGACACCCAAGATGGGCAGCGAGGATTTCGCCGACATGATGCAGGCCATTCCCGGCGCGTATTTCTGGGTCGGCCATGACGGCTCCGTGCCCGTTCACAATCCCGGTTACGTTCTCGACGACAAGATCCTGCCGATCGGCGCCAGCATGTTCGCCCGCATCATCGAGAAACGCATGCCGGCAGGTGCGCATGCATAAGCCCAAAGGGGACGCCATCACGTCGCTGCACGATCTCTCCGCCGTCGACCTGCTCGCCGGCTATCGTGCCAAGCAATTCTCGCCGTCCGAGGTGCTGGAGGAAATCATCTCCCAGGTCGCGACCTGGGAGCCGCACATCAAGGCGCTGTATTTGTACGACCCGGAAGGGGCGCGGAAGGTCGCCAGGACCTCGACCGAGCGCTGGCAGCAGGCCGAGCCGGCCGGCACGCTCGATGGCGTTCCCGCCACCATCAAGGACAATGTCGCGACCAAGGGGCAGCCGGTGCCGCTGGGCGCGGCGAGCGTCAAGCTGGCGCCCGCGGAGAAGGATGCACCGCCTGCGGCGCGGCTGCGCGAGGCCGGCTGCGTGATCTTCTCCAAGACCACGATGCCGGACTACGGCATGCTGTCGTCGGGCCTGTCCTCGTTCCATCCCCTGACCCGCAATCCCTGGGATGTCAGCAAGAACCCCGGCGGCTCGAGCGCCGGCGCTGGCGCGGCAGGTGCTGCCGGCTATGGTCCCTTGCATCTCGGCACCGATATCGGCGGCTCGGTGCGGCTGCCGGCCAACTGGTGCGGCCTCGTCGCATTGAAGCCGAGCCTCGGCCGCGTGCCGATCGACCCGCCCTATGTCGGCCGCGTCGCCGGTCCGATGACCCGCACCGTCGACGACGCCGCGCTGATGATGAGCGTATTGTCGCGTCCCGATCGCCGCGACGGCATGAGCCTGCCGGCGCTCGAGGTGAACTGGAAGGCGCTGGAGAAGTCGCCACGCAAGCTGCGCATCGGGCTGATGCTCGACGCCGGCTCCGGCCAGAAGGTCGAGAAGGAGGTTCGCGAGGTCGTCGTGAAGGCTGCGAAGGCGTTCGAATCCGCCGGCGCCGTCATCACCGAGATCGACGGCATCCTGACGCCCGAGATGCTCGAAGGGCTCGACAATTTCTGGCGCGCTAGGACCTGGGACGAGCTGTCGAAACTGTCGCAGGCCGACCGCGGCAAGACCCTGCCCTACATCCTCAACTGGGCCGAGGCCGGCGCAAAGCTCTCCGGCGTCGATGTGGTGCGCGGCTTCAACATGACGATGGCGATCCGCGCGGCCGCCGCGAAATTGTTCTGCGAGGTCGACTACGTGGTCTCGCCGGTATCGCCGGTGGTGAACTTCCCGGCCGAGTTCGCCGCGCCGCTCAACGACCCGGCAAAGCCGTTCGAGCACATCTGCTTTACCGTGCCGTGGAATATGTCGGAGAACCCGGCGCTGTCGATCAACGGCGGCTACGACAAGAAGGGCTTTCCGATCGGCGTCCAGATCATCGGCCGCCGCTTCGACGACATCGGCGTGCTCGGCATGGGCAAGGCGTTCGAAGGCCTGCGCGGCCCGCAGAAGCCGTGGCCCGCGCCGCCGAAGAAGTAAAGCAGCGCCTCAACGCAAGTCAGGATGCGCGGAGCCAGGCCCGCGCATCCCTCTTCTTCACAACGGATAATTGCCGGGTTAACTGGATGGAGACGCGCGCCAGCGCCGTTCATTCAAGAAAACCGAGAGGAAATCATCCCCATGGCGTATGAGACGATCAAGTACGAGGTCGCCGAGCAAATCCTGACCATCACGCTGAACCGGCCCGACAAGCTCAACGCCTTCAACGCCACGATGCAGCGGGAGCTGATCGACGCGTTCGACAAAGCCGACAAGGACGACGATGTCAGGGCCATCATCGTGACGGGTGCGGGCCGCGGCTTCTGCGCCGGCGCCGATCTCTCCTCCGGCGCCAACACGTTCGACCGCGATGCGCGGCGCGGTCCGGTCAAGCGCAATGCCGACGGCAGCGTCGACTACAGCGATCCGCAGGTGCGCGACGGCGGCGGACAAGTGACGCTGCGCATCTTCAAGTGCCTGAAGCCGGTGATCGCTGCCGTGAACGGCCCGGCGGTCGGCATCGGCGTCACCATGCAGCTTGCGATGGATATCCGCATCGCCTCCGACGCCGCGCGCTTCGGCTTCGTGTTCTCCCAGCGCGGCATCGTGCCGGAGGCCGCATCGAGCTGGTTCCTGCCGCGCATCGTAGGCATCTCGCAGGCGCTGGAATGGTGCTATTCCGGCCGCGTCTTCCCGGCGCAGGAAGCGCTTGCCGGCCGGCTCGTCAGCAAGGTGGTGCCGCCGGACGATCTGCTGCCGACCGCGCGTGCGCTCGCCAAGGAGTTCGCGGCCAAGACCGCGCCGGTGTCGGTGGCGCTGATCCGCCAGATGATGTGGCGCATGATGGGCGCTGACGATCCGATGGAGGCGCACAAGGTCGACAGCCGCGGCATCTATGCCCGCGGCCGCTCCGACGACGTCAAGGAAGGCGTGGTGTCGTTCCTGGAGAAGCGCCCCGCGCAGTTCAAGAACAAGGTGTCGTCGGACATGCCCGACTATTTCCCGTGGTGGCAAGAGCGCGACTATAAGTGAGCGACCGGCGTCAAGCGGCGTCCACACTTGACGGCGTCGTCCTGCTGCACGGCATCAGCAGGACGGCGCGCTCGTTTCGCAGGATGGAGCTGGCGCTGAGGGCGGCCGGCTTTGCCACCCTCAATCTCGACTATGACAGCCGGCGCAAGCCGCTCGACGCGCTGGCCGAGGACATCCACCTCTCGCTTGATCAATTCGCGCGCAGCCTCGACGGCTCCGTGCATTTCGTCTGCCATTCCATGGGCGGGCTTCTGGCACGCGTCTATCTGGCAAGGCATCGCCCGGCGCGGCTCGGCCGCGTCGTGATGCTGGGCACACCGAACGGCGGTAGCGAGATCGCCGACCGCCTGAAGTACCTCGCGGCTTATCGCGCCTATTTCGGTCCGGCCGGCCAGCAGCTCGTCACCCGCCGCGATGCCGCAACCAGCGCGCTGCTGCCGCCGCTCGACTATTCCGCCGGCATCATCGCCGGCAACCGTTCGGTCTATCCGATCACCTCCATGGCCCTGCCGCGGCCGCATGACGGCCGGGTGTCGGTTACCAACACCAGGCTCGAGGGCATGGCCGATCACATCGTGATCCGCACCTCGCATCCCTGGCTGGTGCGCAACAAGGAAGCGATCGCGCAGACCATCGCGTTCTTGCAAGAGGGGAAATTCAGCACAAATCGTCGGGTGGACTAGGCGCGGGCGTTACCCATCCTGTGCAGCTTGAGCATGGCATAGACCGCATTGTTGGCTGGCGTAGGAATGCCAAGCGGGCGGGCGAACTCCACCACCTTTCCGGCGAGCCAGTCGAGTTCGAGCCGGTTGCCGCGTTCGAGATCGTGCAGCATGGAAGCCTTGAAGGTGGGCGGCGAGGCTTCCGCGAATTTCATTCGGTCCTCGGCAAAATTCTCCGGAATGGGAACGCCCCTGGCACGGCCGACCGCCACCACCTCGCTCATCAGGCTGTAAAAGAACGCTCGCGTATCCGGGTCGGCCAGGATCGGCCCTAGCGGCTGGCGAGTCGTTGCGGTCGCGCCTGATAGTCCGACGAGGAATACAAATTTCTGCCAGCGCTCGCGGTCAATCCCGTCGGACACCGAGATGTCGATGCCGGCCGCTTGAGCGGCGTCGGCAAAGGCCTTGAGGCCGTCATCGGGCTTACCGTCGGTTCTGCCGCAGACCATGCGCGCGAACTGGCTCGTGTGGGTGACGACGCCAGGCGCGGACAGCACTGTAGCAATGTAGGCACTTCCAGCGACCACGTTGTCGGCGCCGAGAATCGGGGCGATCCTCTCCGCGCTATCGACCCCGTTTTGCAACGGGATCACCCGGGTGCGCGGTCCGACCAGGGGGAGAGACGACCTGGCTGCCGTCTCGCTGTCCCAAAGCTTGACCGCGAACAGCACGATATCGACCGGACCGACCGTGGCAGGATCATCGGCCACGTTGGGTTCGGGCAAATGAAGATTGCCGAGCACACTCTCGACCTTGAGACCGTTCTTTCTGATCGCCTCGAGGTTGGAGCCGCGTGCGATAAAGAACACGTCGTGCCCTGCCGCGGCCATACGTGCTCCGAAATAACCGCCGAGGGCACCGGCCGCCATCACAGCGATACGCATGTCACATCCTCCCCCTGCAACGACACTCAGCCGGCAGAGGATATCACGCGACGGACCCGGGTTCGATTCCCTGAACGCCGGGCCCATCGCGTCATTTGGCTGCACTGCAGAATTTGGACGCTGTGGTTTCACGGCCTCGTCAGCAGCGCCACACGCCCGATCGCCTTGCGCTCGATCAACAGCCGCATCGCCTTCGCATAATCTTCCAGCGGCAGCCGGTGCGAGATATTCGGCCGCACCCGGCCGGCCTCGGCCCATTCGCTCAGCGCCTTGAACCTGATCTCGCCGAGCGCGGGATCCTTGCGCACCGCCTCGCCGGCGCGAACGCCGAGCACGCTCGCGCCCTTGATCATCAACAGATTGGTGCGGGCCAGACCGATGCCGCCGGTGAAGCCGACGACAAGAATCCGCGCGCCCCAGTTGATGCAGCGCATCGAGTTCTCGAACGCCTCGCCGCCGACAGGATCGAACACCACATCGGCGCCGCGACCGTCGGTGAGACGCTTGACCGCATCGCGGAACGGCTCGCGCGTATAGAGCACGAGGTGGTCCGCGCCGCGCGCCCTGGCGATCGCAAGCTTCTCCTCGCTCGAAGCCGCAGCGATCACGGTGGCGCCAAGCAGCTTGCCGATCTCGACCGCGGCAAGCCCGACACCGCCGCCGGCGCCATGCACCAGCAGCACCTCGCCCGGCTTGATCTGCCCGCGGTCGATCAGCGCGTGATAGGCGGTGCCATGCGCGGCCAGGAAGGTCGCGCCTTCCGCGTAGTCGAAAGTCGACGGCACCGGCACGAGCTGCGACGGCGTTGCAACCGTCTCGTCGCAATAGGCGCCGAAGCGCATCTTGACGATCACTTTGTCGCCGACGGCGACACCGGATGCTCCATTGACCTCGACGACATCGCCGGCGGCTTCCGAGCCCGGCGTGAACGGCAGCGGCGGCTTGAGCTGGTACTCGCCCGCGGCCATCAGGATGTCGGGAAAGTTGATCCCGGCGGCCCGGATCGCAACCCGCACCTGGCCCGGCTGCAAGGGCACCGAGGCAAAGTTCTCGAGCTGCAGACGCTCGGGCGGGCCGAGCTCGCGGCAAACGACGGCTTTCGGCATCAGGCGGCCCGCGCCTTGAGGCGTGCCAGCGCCTCGCGGATCAGCGGCAAGCGGTCGTTGCCGAAATACATGTCGGTCTTGTCGAGATAGATCGTCGGCGAGCCGAAGCCGCCGCGCGCCATCACCTCCTCGGTGTTGGCCTTGAGTTGATCCTTGATCGCCTGGTCGCCGATGCCGGCAAGGAATTGCGCCGGATCGATCCCGAGTTTAGTGCAGATCTCGGTCAGCACCGCATCCTGCGAAATGTCCTTGTCGTCACCCCAATAGGCCTCGAACACCGCGCGGGCGAACGGTACCATCTTCTCGTTGCCGAGAAGGATGCAGCCGCGCATCGCCTTGACGCTGTTCACCGGGAACACGGTCGGCGGCATCTTGATCGCAAGGCCGGCCGAGCGTGCCCAGTCGGTGAGATCCTTCTTCATGTAGCGCGCCTTCAGCGGCACCGGCTTCTCGCGCTGCGCGTAGACCGACGGGTTGACGGTGTTGAAGATGCCGCCGACCAAGATCGGCCGCCAGGTGATTATCGGAGCGTCGAACTCCTTCGCGAGCGGCTGGATGTTGTGCCAGGCGAGATAGGTCCACGGGCTCGAGCAGTCGAAGAAGAATTCGATCATGGCGTTTCCCTTTGTCTTTTCCACATTCATTCTCGTCATTCCGGGATGCACCGCAAGGCGCAGGGCTCGCGACTGTGTCGCGCCGCGGAATAACGGGCATCATTTCTTCTCGACCAATTCCTTCGCACGCTGGCCGAACATGTTCTTGCGTGATTCCTCGTCAAACGGCTCCTTGACGAATTTTCCGATCGCAAGCCCCGCCTGCACCTGCGGGCGGGCGCGCACGGTGGCGTACCAGCGCTTGATGTTCGGGAAATCGTCGAGGGTAAAACCCTGCGCCTTGTGGGTCATGGTCCAGGGAAAACAGGCGATGTCGGCGATCGAATAGTCGTCGCCGGCGATATAGGCGCCGGTCCTGCCGAGCTGGCGGTCGAGCACGCCATAGAGCCGCGCGGTCTCGTCGCGGTAGCGCTCGATCGCGTAGGGAATCTTCTCGGCCGCATAGAGCGCGAAATGGCCGTGCTGGCCGAGCATCGGCCCGAGGCCGCCCATCTGCCACATCACCCATTGGATGACGTTCGACCGCGCACGTAGCTCCCTGGACAGGAAACGGCCGGCCTTGTCGGCGAGATAGATCAGGATCGCGCCGGTCTCGAACACCGAGAACGGCCCGCCGCCGTCGGCAGGCGCATGGTCGACGATGGCGGGGATCCGGTTGTTCGGGCTGATCGCTAGGAATTCGGGCCGAAACTGCTCACCGGCGCGGATGTTCACCGGGATCACCTTGTAGGGCAGCCCCAGTTCCTCCAGCATGATCGAGATCTTCCAGCCGTTCGGCGTCGGCGCGTAGTGCAAATCGATCATCGGCGTTCTATTCCCCGTCACAAAGACTTTTGTTGTTCTGTACCTCCACCTTAGGACATGGCACACAAGCGCTCAATCAGAACCCAACAGGAGGCACCCATGCTGTTTCCAACCACGATCGCAGGCTCGCTGCCGAAGCCGGAATGGCTGGCGGAGCCGAACATGCTGTGGGCACCCTGGAAGTCGGAGGGCGCCGAGCTCGCCCGCGCCAAGCGCGATGCCACGGTGCTGGCGGTCAAGCTGCAGGAAGATGCCGGCGTCGACATCGTCACCGAGGGCGAGCAGGCGCGCCAGCATTTCGTGCACGGCTTCCTGGAGCGGATCGAGGGCATCGATTTCGCCCACAAGGTCGAGATGGGCATCCGCAAGGACCGCTATAAGGCGATGGTGCCGCAGGTGGTCGCACCGCTGCAGCTCAAGGGACGCGTCCACGAGAGCGAGGCCCGTGCGGCCCGCGCGCACACCAGGAACCGGCTGAAATTCACCATGCCCGGCCCGATGACGATCATCGATACCATCGCCGACAAGTATTACGGCGACCGTGTGAAGATGGCCTTCGCTTTCGCCGAGCTTTTGAATCAGGAGGCGAAGGCGTTGCAGGCCGACGGCGTCGACATGATCCAGTTCGACGAGCCCGCCTTCAACGTCTACATGGACCAAGTGCGCGACTGGGGCATCAAGGCGCTGGAGCGCGCCGCCGAAGGCCTGACCTGCGCCACCGCCGTGCACATCTGTTACGGCTACGGCATCAAGGCCAACACCGACTGGAAGCAGACGCTTGGCGGCGAGTGGCGGCAATACGAGGAGACCTTCCCCGTCATCGACAAGAGCACGATCCAGCAGGTCGCGATCGAATGCCGCAACTCGAAGGTGCCGATCGAACTGCTCGCGGCGCTTCCCGGCAAGATCGTGCAGGCCGGCGTGATCGACGTCGCCAGCGACGAGATCGAGACCGCTGAGGACGTCGTCAAGGTGATCGAGGCGGTCGCGAGGCACGTGCCGAAGGGCAACATCATCGCGACCACCAATTGCGGCATGGCGCCGATGCGGCGGGACATCGCGGAAGCCAAGCTGATCGCGCTGGGCGCCGGTGCCAAGCTGGCTCGGCAGCGGCTGGCGTAAGGATGACGCCGGCCGATCAACCCAGAACGGCCATCGCGCTCGGATGCAACACCGGCCGGTAGCCGGCCTGGAAGGCGCGCAACGTCGATGGCGGCGTCAGCAGCATGGCCGGCTCCGGTACGTCGGCCCGGCCGTAACCGGCAAACGACCAGCGCAACATGGCGCCGTCGGCGACGAGGTAGCTGTCCCCGCTCGCCTGCACCATCGTCCCGTCGGGCAAGTCGCGCAATCGCGTCGGCAGCGGATGCAGCCGCTTCTTGCCGCGGTCGAGCCGCTCGGCATGCAGCACCGCATCCATCGCCTTGGCGCTGAGATCGCTCACGCCGTTGCCCTGCTCCCAGCAGCTGCGAAACCGCTTGGCATCGTCACGGCGGCAGTAGAAGCAGGGCCGGTGTCCGGCCGCAAACGCGGTGGCCTCATCGAGGAAGAACAGCTCGGTCCAGCTCTGACGGCTCATCACCTTGCGCCGCCGTCCCCTGAACTCGCAGGCGCAGGTGAGCCAGGCCGGGCTCGACCAGCGCTTGTTCAGCAGCGTGCGCGTCGCCGGATCGTGGATGATGCCGCGATTGCCGGTGAAGGTGCCGCGATGGTCTGAGGCGACGATGTCGCCGGTGGGCGTGACGCGGTTTTGCAGGGGCATGTTTCTTACTTCCCCCTCGCCCCGCTCTTGCGGGGAGAGGGTTGGGGTGAGGGGCTTGTCCGCAAAGATAGTGAGAGATGAACTCGCGGTGACTCCCCCTCACCCGATCGCTCCGCGATCGACCTCTCCCCGCAAGCGGGGCGAGGTGACTCCTCATGCCGCCCCGTCGCGGATCGGCGGCTGGAACGACAGCGCGGTATCCCAGGGAAAGTAGATCCAGGTGTCCTGCGACACCTCGGTGATGTAGGTGTCGACCAGCGGCCGGCCCTTCGGCTTGGCGTACACGGTCGCGAAATGCGCATCGGGCAGCAATTGGCGCACCAGCCTGCCGGTCTTGCCGGTATCGACGAGGTCGTCGACGATCAAGAGCCCCTTGCCGGTGCCGCCGCCGAGCTTGGCAGTCTGCTCCGAAATGCCCTTGAGCACTTTCAGATCGCCCTGCTTGTCGTGGTCGTAGCTGGCGACGCAGACGGTATCGATCACCCGCAAGCCGAGCTCGCGCGCCACGATCGCTGCGGGCACCAGCCCACCGCGGGTGATCGCGATCACCGCTTGGAACGGGCCGACCTCATTGAGCCGCCAGGTCAGCGCCCGGCAGTCCCGATGGAATTGATCCCACGAGACCGGAAACGGCCTGCCGGCTCGCTCCAGTGCACTCGGTTCGGAATTTCGTTCAGCCATATCGTCTCAACCCGCCGGCTTCTTCTGCGCGGCCTGCACTTGCTTCAGCATCTCCTTCACCGCGATCATCGCCGCGGCGAGCTTTTCCGGATCGCGCGAGCGGACCACGAGATTGGTGTTCGGCTTCTGGTTCTCGTCCTGGAACGGATAGCTGCCGATGATGGTGTCGGGATTGGCTTCCGCGATCGCCCGCAGCGGGCCGCCGATGTCGCCTTCCCGCGCGTCGGCCCTGACCGAGTCCGACAACATCCGCACGCCGGATTTCAGGGTCGGCGCCACGATGTCCATCATCGCCTGCATGATGCTGGGGATGCCGGCCATCACGATAACATTCCCGAGCTTGAAGCCCGGCGCCAGGATGGTCGCGCTCTGGATCAGCTCGGCGCCGTCAGGCACCCGGGCCATGCGGAGCCGCGCCTCGTTGAGGTCCTGCTCGCTCCAGCGCTCCCTGAACCGCGCCACCACCTCGGGGTGATGATGGATATCGACCCCGAACGCCTTCGCCACGCTGTCGGCGGTGATGTCGTCATGGGTCGGCCCGATGCCGCCGGTGGTGAACACGTAGGTGTACCTATGCCGCAGCGCATCAAGGGCAGAGACGATGTCGGCCTCGTCATCGGCGACGACGCGGACCTCCTTCAGGTCGATGCCGATGTTGGTCAGGTATTCGGCGATGAAGCCGATGTTCTTGTCCTTGGTCCGGCCGGACAGGATCTCGTCGCCGATCACCAATATCCCCGCCGTGACGATCTCGCTCATGGTCTCATTCCCTAACTTGATCCCCTGACATTGCCGATCCAATGCCTTGATGTCACGGGGTTTTGCCGCCGAATTAAGCAGACCTCAGCCGGTTTTTCGGGCAGGCCTTCCACTTCACCCATAGCAAATGCCGCAAGCCAATGCATATCGCGCTGGCCCGCCCCTTGCTACCATCCCATCAAGTCATGCACTGTGTCACATGGCTTGGGAGGGCAGTCGGGCTATATGGCAGTCGCGTTCGATGAGATGAATGGCCTCGGCGAGGATCTCCGCCCGGCCTACCAGGAGCTCTCCCGCTGGCTCAAAGAGACGCCGCCGGATGCGCTCGAATATCGACGCCAGGAAGCGGAGCTCTTGTTCCGCCGGATCGGCATCACCTTCGCGGTCTATGGCGATGCCGAGGCCCAGGAGCGGCTGATCCCGTTCGACGTCATCCCCCGCATCATGTCGGCGACCGAGTGGACGCTGCTGGAGAAGGGCCTCAAGCAGCGCGTGCTCGCGCTCAACATGTTCTTGAAGGACATCTATCACGGCCGCGACATCCTGCGCGCCAACGTCATCCCCGAGGACCTGATCTTCCAGAACCCGGTGTTCCGTCCGGAGATGAACGGCCAGGACGTGCCGCACGACATCTACGTCCACATCGCCGGCATCGACATCATCCGCACCGATCCCGACAATTTCATTGTGCTGGAGGACAATGCGCGCACGCCATCCGGCGTGTCCTACATGCTGGAAAACCGCGAGATCATGATGCGGTTGTTTCCGGACCTGTTCGCGCGGCACCGCGTCGCGCCGGTGGACCGTTATCCGGACGAGCTGCTGTCGGCGCTGCGGTCGGTGGCGCCGCACAGCGCCTCTGCCGAGCCGACGGTCGCGCTGATGACGCCCGGCGTCTACAACTCGGCCTATTACGAGCACTCCTTCCTCGCCGACAAGCTCGGCATCGAGCTGGTCGAGGGGCGCGACCTCATCGTCAAGAACGACGAGGTGTTCATGCGCACCACCGAAGGGCTGAAGCGGGTCGACGTGATCTATCGCCGCGTCGACGACGATTTCCTCGATCCCCTCACCTTCCGGCCGGACTCCGCGCTCGGCGTCCCCGGGCTGATGTCAGCCTACGCCGCCGGCAACATCACGCTCGCCAATGCGGTCGGCACCGGCATCGCCGACGACAAGGCGATCTATTCCTACATGCCTGATATCGTGAAGTTCTACCTCAGCGAGGAGCCGATCCTGAAGAACGTGCAGACCTGGCGCTGCCGGGAAGCGCAGGATCTGTCCTACGTGCTCGACAACCTCGCCGACCTCGTCGTCAAGGAGGTGCACGGCTCGGGCGGCTACGGCATGCTGATCGGCCCCGCCGCAACCAAGGCGACGATCGAGGCGTTCCGCGACAAGCTCAAGCGCGAGCCGGAAGGCTTCATCGCCCAGCCGACGCTGGCGCTGTCGACCTGCCCGACCTGCACCGACAAGGGGCTGGCGCCGCGTCATGTCGACCTCCGCCCGTTCGTGCTGACCGGCTCCAGCCACACCACCATCGTGCCCGGCGGGCTGACCCGCGTCGCGCTGAAGGAAGGCTCGCTCGTCGTCAATTCGAGCCAGGGCGGCGGCACCAAGGACACCTGGATACTGAGCGAGTAGTTGAAAGCATGCTGTCGCGCACCGCCGAAAACCTGTTCTGGCTGGCCCGTTATGTCGAACGCGCCGAATATCTGGCGCGCACCATCGATGCGACGTTGCGCGTCACCGCACTGCCCGCGGCCTATGTCGGCAAGACCAATGAGTGGGATTCCGCACTGCTCACCGCCGGCGTCGGCGCAAGCTTCTACGATCACTATGAGGAAGCCGACGAGCGGAACGTCATCGAGTATCTCTCCTTCTCGTCGGAAAATCCGTCCTCGATCAAGAACTGCATCGAGGCGGCGCGGCTCAATTCACGCTCGGTACGGACAGCGCTGACGTCGGAGATGTGGGACACCATCAATTCGGCGTGGATCGAGCTGCAGGCGGTCTGGAACAAGGGTCCCGCCAACCGCGAGGAGCTCGCCAAATTCCTGCGCTTCGTGCAGGAGACCTCGCTGCGTTTCGACGGCTCGGCCTACCGCACCATGCTGCGCAACGACGCCTACTGGTTCTCGCGGCTCGGGGTCCATCTCGAGCGCGCCGACAATACCGCACGGATTCTCGACGTGAAATATCACATGCTCCTGCCCGAGGAGGAGCATGTCGGCGGCCCGCTGGATTACTACCAGTGGACCTCGATCCTGCGCTCGGTGTCGGCAACGACCGCCTATCACTGGGTCTACCGGGAAACCCTGAAGCCCTGGCTGATCGCCGACCTGCTGATCCTCAACGATACGCTGCCGCGCTCGCTTGCGAGCTGCTACAGCAACCTCGTGCGCAACCTCGACCAGATCGGCGTCGCCTATGGCCGCCAGGGCGCCTCGCAACGCCATGCCCGCGGCATCAGGAACCGGCTCGAGCACAGCAACATGGACGATATCTTCCAGCACGGCGTGCACGAATTCATCCAGGAGTTCATCGCGGACAACTCACGGCTGGGTGAGATCATCACCAAGCAGTACCTGATCTGACCGGTTTTGAGGCAAAATCTCGTCATGGCCGGGCAAAAGCGCGAAGCGCGTCTTTCGTGACGTAGGTGACCGCCATCGACATCTTGCTTTCGCGGCCGATTAGGAAGAAAGACGTGGGTGCCCGGGAAGGGTCCGGGCATGACACTCCTGCCCTGAAAAAACCGATTGAACACCGGTTGAGCCATGCGCCTGCGGATAGCCCACACCACCACCTATCGTTACGAGCCGGCGGCCTCGGGCGTGATCCAGATTCTGCGGATGACGCCCGGCAGCCATGACGGCCAGTATGTCGCGGATTGGCAGATCGACGTCTCGACCGATTCCCGGCTCGACACCCATGAGGACGCCTTCGGCAACGTCACCCATGTGCTGACGCATGGTTCGATCAGTGACCTCACGATCCATTGCGAGGGCCTGATCGAGACCCAGGATACCGGCGGCGTGCTGCGCGGCAGCGACGAGCGGTTTCCGCCGAGCCTGTTCCTGCGTCCCACACCGCTGACTGATCTCAACCCGGCAATGACGGCCATCGTGCGCGAGCTGCGCGCGGAAGCCGGCGCCGACGTGCTCGGTTTCCTGCACGCGCTGATGGTGCAGATCTACGAGCACATGACCTTCGACGAGGACCCGACCAACAGCGCCACCTCGGCCGCCGAGGCGTTCGCGCTGAAGCGCGGCGTCTGCCAGGACTACGCGCACATCCTGATCGCCTGCGCGCGCGCCGGCGGCGTTCCGGCGCGATTCGTCTCCGGCCACTTCCTGCGCTCCGACGGCATGGTCAACCAGCAGGCCGGCCACGCCTGGGCCGAGGCCTTCGTGCCCGATCTCGGCTGGATCGGCTTCGACGCCGCCAACGGCATCTGCACCACCGACGCCCATGCCCGCGTCGCGATCGGGCTCGACTATCTCGGCGCCGCCCCGGTCCGCGGCACCCGCTATGGCGGCGGCAACGAGACGCTGACGGTCGCGGTCAAGGTCGACCAGGCCGGCCGCCCCGGACAGTGGCAGAGCCAGACGCAGTCGTAGCGCTGATCCCTCTCCGCGTCCGTCATTGCGAGCCAACGGGTCGCGCGAACGCGCGCCCGAGGCCAGGCTCCGCGAAGCAATCCATCTGATCGCTTGCGGAGGCATGGATTGCTTCGCCGCTTCGCTCCTCGCAATGTCCGCAGGGGTGCTATGATCGCTGCTTCAAACCAAACCAGCGGGACAAGCCATGGCCACCGTAAAACTGCTTTCCGACGACGAGCTCTCGGCGGAAGCACGCGCCGTCTTCGACGACATCCGCAAGACGCGGAACTCGGACTTCGTCAACAATTTCTGGCGCGCGCTGGCGCATGATCCGAAGACCCTGCGGCGGACCTGGGAGAGCATCAAGGAGGTGATGGCACCCGGCGCGCTCGACCCGAAGGTCAAGGAGATGCTCTACGTCGCCGTCTCGGTGGCCCACGGCTGCAGCTATTGCATTCACTCGCACACCGCGAGCGCCCGCGCCAAGGGCATGACCGACGCCGAATATCAGGAAATGCTGGCAATCGTCGGCATGGCCGCCGAGACCAACCGGCTGGTCACGGCGCTTGGCGTGCCGGTCGACGAGGCCTTCCTCGTCGATGCACCTGCGGGACGAAGCCAGGAGCCGTGACGCTCCTGCCTGTCCCGCGGATGAGTGATGTCACGAAATGCGCTCAACGTCGGATTTGAGGACAACCAGGAAACGGGCAGCTTCGCCGCCCGTCACCACCCGATGATCGAAGGTCAGCGATAGCGGCAGCGTGCGTCGGACCGCAACCTGCCCGCGAAGCGCGACCACGCGCTGCGAAATCCGCCCGGCGCCGACGATCGCCGTCTGTGGCGGCACGATGATGAGATTAGCAAACCGGCCTCCGATCATGCCGAAGTTCGACAACGTGATCGTCGCACCGCGCAGTTCCCCCGGGGGTATCGCGCGCGCGATTGCGTCGGCTCGCAGACGGTCGAGTCCGGCCCGCAGGTCCGATACGCTCCGCTCCGCGACATTGCGCAGCACGGGGACGATCAGGCCGCCGCCGGTGTCGACAGCGATGCCGAGATCGATGCGCTCGATCAGGCGCCGTTCTCCCGTACCGGAATGATACCAGGCATTGAGCGCGGGCTCTGCCTTGCAGGCAGCGGCGATCGCCCGCGCCAGGCGGATTGTCACGTCCTCGCCCTGCCGCCAATCGTCGATGTCGGCTTCATCGGTGACCGTCGCGGGGACGATTTCCGCATGCGCTGCCGTCATGCGTTGGGCCATCGCGCGGCGCAAGCCGCGCAGCGGCTCGGCGGGTCCGCTGTGAGACATCCGCTTCGCCGCCCTCTCGACATCGGCCCGCGTGATGGTGCCGCCGGGCCCGGTCGCCTCGACGAGATCGAGCGCGACGTCAAGCTTGCGCGCAAGGGCGCGCACTGCCGGAAACACTCGGGCTCCCTGCCCGCTGGGCGGCGAGGCAGTTGCTGGCGCCGGCCGTTGCTCGCCGGTGTCGAGTTCGCCCACAATCGTGCCGGTGTCCTGCCCGGCGTCCTCGGCAAACTCGACGAGCGGCGCGCCGACCTTCACGATATCGCCCTTGGCACCGAACAGGCGCGCGATGCGTCCGCTCGACGGCGCCGGTATCTCGACCACCGCCTTGTCGGTCTCGACCGAAACGAGCGGCTGATCGGTCACGACGTGATCGCCCTCGTTGACGTACCAGGTGACGATCTCGGCTTCTTCAAGACCTTCACCAAGGTCCGGCAACGTGAACTGGCGCATGGCACAAGGTCCGTCGGTGTTCAGTTGTACTGTTGCGCCTTTCGGGCTGCGGTCACGATGCGTCCGACCGACGGCATGTAGCGTTGCTCGAGGCGGGCCATCGGAATGATCGTGTCGTAGCCGGTGACGCGGGTCACGGGTGCGAGCAGCGAGGACAGTCCGCGCTCGGCGATCATGGCCGCGATCTCCGCCCCAAATCCGCCGGTGTGCGCGGCCTCGTGCACGATGACGCAGCGCCCGGTCTTTGTGACCGACCTGAGCACGGTGTTTTCATCGTAGGGCTTGAGCGTGGCGAGGTCGATAACCTCGGCAGCGATGCCCTCGTCGGCGAGCGCGTCCGCTGCGGCCATCGTTTCCTTCAGCATCGCACCCCAGCTGATCAGCGTGACGTCGCGACCTTCCCTCTCGACAAAGGCGCGATCCATCGGCAAGGCTTCGCCGTTGTCCTCCACCTCGCCTTTCACGGCGCGGTACAACCGCGTCGGCTCCAGGAACACCACCGGATCGGGATCGCGGATCGCGGCGAGGAGAAGTCCATAGGCGCGCTCCGGCGACGAAGGCACCACGACACGCAAGCCCGGAATGTGGGCCAGCATCGCCTCGGTGCTTTCGGAATGATGCTCGGGCGCGCGAATGCCGGCACCATGCGGCGTCCGCAGGACCATCGGACAAGTGAGCCGTCCCTGGGTACGGTTGCGCAGCCGTGATGCGTGGTTCACCAGCTGATCGAGACAGGGATAAATAAATCCCATGAACTGGATTTCGCCCACGGGCTTCAGTCCCTGCGCGGCCATGCCGACGCAAAGCCCGCTGATCAGGAGTTCGGCAAGCGGCGTATCGAGGACGCGCTCCGGACCGAAGCGCTCCTGCAAGCCGACGGTCGCGCGGAAGACGCCGCCATTGACGCCGACATCCTCGCCGAGCACGACCACATCGGGATCATCCGCCATCGCGCGGCCGAGCGCCAGATTGATGGCTTCGACCAACGTGAGTTCAGGCATCGTCCTCTCCTGCAAGTTCGCGACGCTGCGCGGCATACGCCTCGGGCAGATCGGCATAAAGGTTGTCGAACATGGTTTCTGCTCGGCGTGGCGGCGTCTTCAGATAGCGCTCCACCGCCGCCTCGATGCGCTCATGGCACTCGGCGGCAAGCCGCTCCTCATCCGCCTTGGTCCACATCTTCTGACCCACAAGATAGGACCGGAGGCGCGCGATCGGCTCTTCCTTCCAATGCGCCTGGACTTCTTCGGCCGAACGATAGCGCAATGCATCATCTGACGTCGTGTGATCGCCGAGCCGATAGGTGACCGCTTCGATGAAGTGAGGGCCCTTGCCGTCGCGGGCAGTGGCAATGGCCTCCTCGGCCGCGGCACGCATCGCCACCACGTCACTCCCGTCCACCTGCTCGCCGCTGAACCCGGCGCCGATGGCCTTCTGCGCCAGCGTCTCGGAACCCGTCTGCAGACGCAACGGCACCGATATGGCCCATTGATTGTTGGTGGCGACGAACACGAGCGGCAATTTGTGAACGCCGGCGAAATTCATGGCCTCGTAGACATCGCCTTTCGAGGTGGCGCCGTCGCCGAACATGCAGACGGCCACGCGCGGCTCCTTGCGCAACTTCAGGGCGTAGGCAACGCCGGCGGCATGCGGCGCCTGTGATCCGACGGGAACGCAGAACGGGAAATCGTGCACCGGACCGGAGAATTGATTGCCGCGTTCATCGCCGCCCCAGAACAGCAGGATCTCCTCCAGCGCGACGCCACGCCAGAGCAACGCGCCGTTGTCGCGATAGGAGGGCAACAGAACGTCATCCTCCCGCATAGCACTCGCAATCCCGACCGACACCGCCTCCTGGCCGAGCGAAATGGCATAGGTTCCCAGCCGACCGGTGCGCTGCAATGCAACAGCCTTTCGGTCGAACAGACGCAAGAGCACCATCGACCGGTAAAGTTCGACCAGCAGCTTGGCATCGGTGGCGAAGGCAGGAAGCGGCCGCTCTATCGAGCCGTCGGGCGCGAGGTAATTGCGGCGGCGCACCTCAAAGCGCGCAATGACGGGGAGCTCTTCGTTTGCTCTTTTGCTGGCCACGCGCTCATTCCTGGAGCGGTTCTGCCTCCCACATTCAGTTATTTGGTGTTAGGGCCGCGACGATGCAATACCGTAGCAGCATCGCTCTTGGCGCACGCGTCAGCGGCCGGGTCGTAAGGATCGATCGACAGGATCCGTGGAACAGCGCCGCGACTGCGGTATAAGAGAGCATGGCAAATGGTCAGGTTGTCCTCGTAACAACTGCGCCGTTGGACGGCGGCCCGCCTGTTCGCTCGGTCTTCTTCGTGGCTGAAGGAGACGCGGCAAAGGCCACGGCCATTATTGCGGACATGATGGCCCCGAATGAAACAGTCGAAGCGTGGGGGCCGCTTCCCGAAGCAGCTGTCAAGGCGCTCGGGTTGAAACCCGGTGACTACACCCACAGCTGACTTGCATCGGATAGCTGCCCGGCGCGCGAAGGTCTGCGGCCGCATCCTTGCGCAGAGGGTGTGATCTTGACGCGGCGCCCTCGCTTACGCGAGGCCACCGCGGTCCCGATCACAACGCGGGGAGCCCTCTTTCTCGAGCAAGGGACATGGCGTAATCTGCAGCGAGCTGCCCTTAGACGGGACGGGCCGACGTCGCCGTTTGAAGGAACGGGCAGCGGTCAGGCCGTCGGCAGGCATCGCAGTCTGAAAGCAGCGCCTGCCTTATGTGGCGCTCCCTCAACTTCAACATGAAACAGGTTGGCCTGCCGCGCGCGCGGCAGACAAGGGCAGTGCTTAACCCTTGGAGGACGACATGGCGACATTCATATTGAGGATCGACTGGACCGACCAGGGAATTCGTAATGTCAAGGAAGCTCCCAAGCGCAGCCGAGCGGCGAAAGAACTCGCCAAGACGCTAGGTGTCGAAATCAAGGAGGTCTATCTCACCTCCGGCGAGCATGACATCCTTCTCCTCGCCGAAGCACCGCTCGGCGACAACATCACAAAACTCGCGCTTGCCCTCAGCTCTCTGGGAAACATACGGACTTGCACCTCACGGGCCTGGCCCGAGGCGGAGTGGACCAAGCTGATATCCGAGCTCCCGTAGCTACGTCGGATATCCCGATGGATCTCTGCGCGGCCTGACTGACGGGCGCCGTCGCAGACTTGCCCCGGCGATCGGCGCGGGAGTGCGCGCATGCGCAGGACCAGCCACCGCTTTGGTCGTGTGAATAAATGAGGATACGAAGCGCACGAGGGCAACGGCACACGTCGTCGCCGGCGGGCCACCACGCGCTACTTATCCAGCCAGACATCCTCGAAGCGCAGATTGTTGTACTGGCTGTTGTCGTGCGGATGGAAATTCCTCACATAGGGCTGCCAGCAATTGCCGGCCGATGAGTGCAGGATGACCGGCCGCGCGGCATCGTCGACCAGCAGGTGCTCGATGTCGAACACGATCTTGCGGCGCTTGTCCCTGTCGACCTCGCGCGACTGCGCCGCCAGCAGCTTGTCGACTTCGGCGTTGCAATACTGGGTGTAGTTGCGCTCGGAGTTGCAGGAATAGTTCTCCACCAGATTGCCGTCGGGATCGTCGACGCTGACGCCGGTGACATTGAGGCCGATGGTGTAGTCCTTGCGCTGCAGCCGCGAGTACCAGCGCGGCGTGTCCAGAATGTCGAGCTCGGCCGTGATATAGATCTTCTTGAGCTGGTCGGCGAGGATCACCGCCGGGTCGCGATAGGTCGGCAGGTTCCGGGTCTGGATCTTGATCGACAGCGGCTTGGCGTCGCTGTAGCCGAGCTTCTGCATGATCGCCTGCGCCTCGGCGAGGTTCTTCCCGGTATCGGGACCGTAACCCATCAGCGTCGACAGGATCTCCGGCGGCATGCCCCACTCGCCTTCGGGCTTGGCCTGCATCGCGCCCCCGAGCCGCCCGCTGCCTTCGAACAGGATGCTGTTGAAGGCCTTCCGATCCAGCGCCAGCGACATCGCCTTGCGGATATCCGGATTGTCGAACGGCGGATTGACGCGGTTGACCAGAAGATTGATCTGCAGATTGGTCGACGTCATCTCGCAGATCGCGTTCGGCGCCCGCGCCTTGACGTCCTTCATCAGGGGAATGCTGACGTCGGACGGAAAGGTGATGTCGTAGTCGCCGGTCGCGAACGCCAGCATGCGGGTGGCGCGGCTATCGATCGAGCGCACCGTGATCTCGTCGAGATACGGCCGGTCCTTCTTGAAGTAATCGGGGTTACGGACCAGACGGATAGAGTCGCCGCGCCGGAACTCGACGAGCTTGAACGGCCCGGTGCCGACCGGCTTGGTGCGCATCACCTGCTGCGGCACGTGGCAGGGATAGACAACCGAGAAGGCGCTGGCGAGCAGCGCCAAGAGACCTGGCTGCGGCTCGGTCAGCTCGAAGGTCGCCTCGTTGTCGCCATTGATGCTGACGTCCCTGAGCTTCGAGTACCAGACCTTGCGCGGGTTGCGCTTGAAGTCCGGTGTTTTGACGTCTTGGGTCTCGCTCTTGCCGATCAGCATCCGCCAGGTGCACTGCACGTCCTTGGCCGTGAACGGCTGGCCGTCATGCCACTTCACGCCGTGCCGCAGCTTGAAGGTAAGCTTTGTGTTGGTCTGGTCCCACGACCAGCTCTCGGCGAGATCGGGGATCACGGTGTCGATGCTTTCGTGCACCTTGGCCGGATTGAACACCACGAGGTTGTTGAAGACGGCCGCGAACGGCATCACCGAGGCGATGGTGGATTCCTCGAGCAGCGAGGTCGAGGGCGGGTTGTCGTTGTGATAGAGCCGCAGGGTGCCGCCCTTCTTCTGCGCCGATGTAGGGCTCGCGGCCATCGCGGCGATGCCCAATGCCACAATGCACGCGGCCAGTTTGAACGACATTCCCGCCTCCCGAAATTTCTTGTTGTCGTCGGTTGCAGGCAGTCGAGCACAACACCCCGCCCCCCGCAACGACGCAAGGCGAAGATCATTGCCGGCTGCGCGCCACGCAGAGCGAGACCGGAATGCTCGCGACCTCGATGGCCGGAACAGGGCACCCGGACGGACCACCGCCGGGACCGGCGGCCCCGACCCGCGCGACCGGCCATCGCACGTCCCGTCACGGGGAATTGGGGTTGGATGCATCCTCGAAATTGGCTACACGTTTCCCGCCGAGAAACTCGGACCGTCTGAGGGCTTTAAATGACCTATTGCTGCGGAATCCTGGTGCGCGACGGGCTCGTCATGATCGCCGATACCCGCACCAATGCCGGCCTCGACAACGTCTCGACCTTCCGCAAGCTGCACATCTTCGAAAAGCCTGGCGACCGCATCATGGCGATCGCCAGCGCCGGGAATCTCGCGATCAGCCAGTCGGTGCTGTCGACCCTGACCGAGGGCATGGAAAATCCGGACACCGGCGAGCTCGAGACGCTGATGAACGCCCCGACCATGTTCCAGGCGGCGCAGCGGATCGGCCGCGCCATCCGCTCGGTGCACGCCACCGAGGGCGACGCGCTGCGCGCCGAGGACATCTCCTTCGACGTCTCGTTCCTGTTCGGCGGCCAGATCAAGGGCTCGCGGATGCGCCTGTTCATGGTCTACACCGCCGGCAACTTCATCGAGTGCACCACCGACACGCCGTACCTGCAGATCGGCGAGCACAAATACGGCAAGCCGGTGCTCGACCGCGCCATGCACTACGACGTCGAGCTCTACGAGGCGCTGAAGACCGGGCTGATCTCGATGGATTCGACGATGCGCTCCAACCTCGGCGTCGGCCTGCCGATCGACGTGCTGGTGGTGCGCACGGACGCCTGCGAGGCCGACCTCAACCACCGCATCGAGGCCGGCGAGCCCTATTTCCACGACCTGCGCTCACGCTGGTCGGCGGCGCTGCGCGCGGCGCACCAGAACATTCCACGGCCCCCCTACAAGAACGAAACCGAAGCAAAAACCAAGTAAGAGGAAACTCGGATGACTGAGGCAACCAGCAAGCTCGCACTCGTGACCGGCGCCGGCACCGGCGTCGGACGCGCCGCGTCGCTCGCTTTGATGGACAAGGGCTACACCGTGGTGCTCGCCGGGCGCCGCATGGAGATGCTGGAAGAGACCGCCAAGCTCGGCCCCGCCGGCAAGAGCCTGTGCGTTTCGGCCGACATGGCCAATCCGGCCGCGATCGCAGCCCTGTTCGACAAGGTGAAGGCGACCTATGGCCGGCTCGACGTTCTCTTCAACAACGCCGGCATGGGCGCGCCGCCGGTGAACTTCGAGGATCTGCCGCTCGAGCAGTGGCAGGCCGTGGTCAACACCAACCTGACCGCGCCGTTCCTGTGCACCCAGCACGCCTTCCGCATCATGAAGGACCAGGCGCCGCGCGGCGGCCGCATCATCAACAACGGCTCGATCTCGGCGCATGCGCCGCGGCCGTTCTCGGCCGCCTACACCTCGACCAAGCACGCCATCACCGGCCTCACCAAGTCGTCCAACCTCGACGGCCGCATGTATGACATCGCGGTCGGCCAGGTCGATATCGGCAATGCCGCGACCCCGATGACCGACCGCATGGTCAACGGCCCCGGCGTGCTGCAGCCGGACGGCACCACCAAGCACGAGCCGCGCATGGACGCCAAGGCGGTCGGCGACGCCGTGGCCTACATGGCCGGCCTGCCGCTCGACGCCAACGTGCTGTTCATGACTGTGATGGCGACCAAGATGCCGTTCGTCGGCCGGGGCTGATCTTCTCCTCCCTGCTTGCGGCAGGACCCTCACGACGCCCGGCCGGGCCTGTCCCGGCCGGCCGTCGCGGGGTGCGCTGCCAAAATATCGAAAACAACCCCATGCAAAGGAGCCGGCAGCTGTCGGCGTCCGACACGGCAACTTGACACGTCGGGCAAATCAGCGATACTTTTCCATTATTCCGAAATCATGAAAAGCTTGCCCCGGGGCTCATCCTCCCCTTCTCCCCGCGCGCGGGGAGAAGGTCGGGATGAGGGGGAGTCTCCACAAGGACGGTGAGAGACAAACGCGCGGAGAGTCCCCCTCACCCGGATTGCTGCGCAATCCGACCTCTCCCCGCAAGCGGGGCGAGGTAAGGGAAGCGCCCTACTCCAGCTTCTCGACGTCCCGCAGCGTCGGGAACAACTTCATCCAGAGCAGCGCGACCGCGACCGTGGCGACGCCGCCGAGCACGGCCGACGGCACGGTGCCGAGCAGCGCCGCGGTGACGCCGCTCTCGAACTGGCCGAGCTGGTTCGACGCGTTGATGAACAGGAAGTTCACCGCGCCGACACGGCCGCGCATCTCGTCGGGGGTGGCGAGCTGCACCAGCGAGAAGCGGATCACGACGCTGATCGTGTCCGCGGCGCCGAGCACCGCGAGCGCCAGCGCCGACAGCCACATCCAGTGCGACAGCGCGAACACCACCGTCGCAACGCCGAACACGATCACCGCCTGGAACATCCGCATGCCGACGCGGCGGTTGATGGTGTGCCGCGCCAGCACCATCGTCATCAGCAGCGCACCGACCGCGGGCGCGGCGCGCAGGATGCCGAGGCCGAGCGGACCGGCTTGCAGGATATCGCGCGCATAGATCGGCAGCAGCGCGGTGACGCCGCCGAACAGCACCGCGAACAGATCGAGCGAGATGGTGCCGAGGATTGCCGGATTGCTGCGAACGAAGGTGACGCCGGCAAACAGGTCGTCCGACGACCCGCCGTTCTTCACCGGCGCCTGCTGCAGCCGGCCGATGCCGCCGGTGAGCAGCGCACCGAACAGCCAGAACACCATCATGATGCCGTAGGGCGCGCCCGGCATCAGGGCATAGGCGAAGCCGCCGAGCGCGGGTCCGGTGATGGTCGCGACCTGCGCCGCGCCGCTCGAGATCGCGGTCGCCCGCTGCAGCGAGCCTTGCGGCGCGATCAGCGGCAACAGCGCGGCGGTCGCCGGACTCTCGAACGCGCCGGCGATCCCGAGCACGAAGGTCGCGACGAAGATCTGGATCTCGGAGATGGTGCCGGCAAAGGTGCTTCCGGCGAGAAACAATGCGGTCAGCGCCTCCGCGATCTGGCAGGCCTGCACCACGCGCTTGCGCTCGAAGCGGTCGGCGGCGTGGCCGGCGACGAATACCAGGAGCGCCGTCGGCAAAAACTGCACAAGTCCGACCATGCCGAGGTCGAACGCGCTGCCGGTCAGATCATAGATCTGCCAGCCGATCGCCACCGCGCCGATCTGGCTGGAGAAGCGCGACAGGCTGCGCGACGACAAGAAGAACAGGAACGGTCTGTGGCCGAGCAGATCGCGGGCGCCGGCCGGCGTGGCGGAGGACATGGATGATTGCGTGGCCGAGCGCCTGCAACTTGTCAATGGATACGAGATGAACGCGCAACAGCATTGCGCTGCGCGAGGCCCCTGCCCATAATCCCGCGAGAGTTCTTGGGGGCGTGATGCTGCAGTTGCAATCGGCGTTCGGCGTGGTGGCGTTGCTCTTGATCGCCTGGGCGCTGAGCGAGAATCGCCTGAAGGTGTCGCTGCGCCAGGCGGCGATCGGGCTTGTCGTCACGATCGTCACGGCTCTGGTGCTGATCAAAGTGCCGCTGGTGACGCAGGCCTTCGGCGCGATCAATGACGCCGTCGGCACCATCGCCGCCGCGACGCGCGCCGGCACTGCCTTCGTGTTCGGCTATGTCGGCGGCGGCCCGGCGCCGTTCGATCCCAAGGCGCCCGGCTCGGATTTCATCCTCGCCTTCCAGGCGCTGCCGATCGTGCTTGTGATGAGCGTGCTGACGACGCTGTTGTTCTATTGGCGCGTGCTGCCGCCTGTCGTGCGCGGCATGGCCTGGATCCTGGAGCGCACACTCGGCGTCGGCGGCGCGGTCGGGCTCTCGACCGCGGCCAATATCTTCCTCGGCATGGTCGAAGCGCCGCTCTTCATCCGCCCCTATCTCGCACAGCTGACGCGCTCCGAATTGTTTCTGGTGATGACCGGCGGCATGGCCGGGATCGCCGGCACGGTGCTTGTGCTGTACGCCACGCTGCTGGCGCCGCTGATCCCGGATGCGGCCGCGCATTTCGTCATCGCCTCGGTGCTCGGCGCGCCGGCCGCTATTTTAGTGAGCCTGATCATGGTGCCGGAAACGTCCGGCAAGCGCACCGGCGGATCGCTCGACAATCCCGATATCCAGGTGTCGTCGACGATGGACGCCATCGTGAAGGGCACGGCAGCCGGGCTCGAGCTCTTGATGAACATCATCGCGATGCTGCTCGTGCTGGTCGCGCTGGTGTATCTGGCAAACGCGATCATCGGCCTGCTGCCGGAGATCGGCGGCGCGAAGATTTCGCTGCAGCGCCTGCTTGGTTACGTCATGGCGCCGGTGTGCTGGCTGATGGGCCTGCCCTGGCCGCAGGCGATCACGGCCGGAAGCCTGATGGGCACCAAGACCGTGCTGAACGAGTTGATCGCCTATGTCGACCTGTCGAAGCTCGGCCCCGACGCGCTCGATCCGCGCTCGCGGCTGATCATGCTCTACGCGATGTGCGGCTTTGCGAACTTCGCGAGCCTCGGCATCATGATCGGCGGCCTCGGCATCATGGCGCCCGAGCGGCGCGACGAGATCAACGCGCTCGGGCTGAAGTCGATCGTCTCGGGCACGCTGACGACCTGCCTGATGGGCGCGATCGTGGGGATGCTGACGCAGCCGTAGTCGCAGTAGCCCGGATGGAGCCAACGGGTCGCGCGATGACAGGCTCCGCGCAATCCGGGGCGGTGCTGACGCGGTGAAGCTCCCTGCCAAGCGGATCATTGTTGGGCCGGCCGACGGCGCGGGCGCACGTAGCCGCGCATTGAGCCGTCGCTTGCAATAACGCGATGACAGGGGATCGATGGGTCGTCATTCGTGCGCATTATGGCACCGACCGCGCGCGCAGCCTTCGGATTGCCGGCTTTAGCAGCGACAGCTTTGTACGTCATGGCCTTCCCCTTTGGGATCTTGCGCACGATGTCGCGGACCTTATCTGAAAAGGTTTTCATAAATCGAGTGTAGCAGATTTCTCAGAGGGTTTTCGCCATTTTACTTGCGGTTGGACGAGCGCGTCGCGTTGGCACGGAAGATTCGACCGGACGTGCCGGTGTTAGTTTCGAAGTGCGCGCCGCCGTCTTAACATTGCGGGGCAGCTATTGGCCCCTAGCGTCGTTTGCCGCGCAGTGCCGGCGTGGACGCAAACGGAGCATTGCGGACATCGACCGGCGGCTCCGCCCGATGCGATTCGACGTGAATGACCCGCTGTGGACATTGCCATACTTCTGAGGTGACTTTATCCGCTGACCCCCATAGTTCAGCCGAGGAGAATTGTCGGGTCTCGCGACGACCGGATGTCAGAGTTCGCCTTAGCCGAAACCAGATATGCTCTGAGCGGCGAGGTCAATATCGCCTGTCAAGTGATGGGTGAAGGACCTATCGACATCATCATGGTTCTTGGTGGGTTCTCGCACGTCGATTTTCAGCACGAAACGTCCGGATATACGGCATTCTTGCAGCGGCTTTCAGCCTTTGCGCGTGTCACTACATTCGACAAAAGGGGCGACGGACTATCCGACCGGATTCCGCTGCTCCTTCCCTTGAGCAACGCATGGACGACGTTCGCGCCATCATGGATACAACAATTGGCGCATCACAAGCGGTGATCATGGGGAATTCCGAAGGCAGCGCGATGAGCGCACTGTTTGCAGCCACCTATCCTGCGCGGGTATCGCGGCTGGTGATTTTCGGCGGCTTCCGGGTCGCGAGCAGTTGGCGAATGTGATCCAACACGGGGCGATAATTCAGCTTCTTCGCTGCCTGCGGGCCTTCCTCGCAAAGGTCACCCGCGAGCGCGAGGACCTTGCCGACCGTCGCGCCCAGCATTGTCTTCACAGTTGGGTAGTTGCTCCGTATCCACGCAGAAAGAGCAAACCCAGAGCCGGTGGCGCCGCCTACGTCGATCAGGGCGACTTCAATACAGTGTTTCCCGCCTTCGAGGCATTCACGTGCCTCATCGTGTTGAGTTGCTTCCATCACGCGATAGCCGCACTCACGAAGGTACTCCGCCAGCGGATGGCGCACGAGCACGTCCTGCTCGACGATCAATACAGTTGTTGCTTGCATGCTTACTACAGCGCCGGGCCGAGCATCTCCGCGATCAGCATCGCGATCTGCCTGGGATCGTAGGGCTTGCTGATGAACCTACCTACGCGGCTCGCTGCGCTCTCCAATTCTGTGCTTCCAGAGGCAACGAGGATAAGGAGCATCGGTTGCATGACGCGGACCTTCCCAGCCAACTCCAGACCATCAAGGGTTCCGGGCATCCGGATATCGGTTATCAGCGCGTCAATCCGCTCGCCTGATGAGATGTAGTCCATCGCGTCATCGGCGGTCCTCGCCTCAATAACCTCAAACCCCGCGCCTCGAAGCTGCTCAGCTACGTCAAATCGGATGAACCATTCGTCCTCCACGAACAAAACCCTGATCCGTTCGCTCTTTTGCTGCGCTTGGGGGACCATCGTTGGCTCCTCGGATGCTGGTCAGCCAACCTACAGAGGGGCGCAACGTTCCAAGCCATTGAGTTCTTTTGCTAATTTGGCGTCGTGGCGGGAACATTCTCGGCCGACCGCCGACCTACAGCGGCGGTTGATGACTGCTTATGGCCCGTTGCGACAGCTCGTTATGCCCATCTCGTCGTTGCTCTGTTGACATCAGTGTTTCGTGGGCCATTGTTCCCGATTCCAATGTTTGCTTTGTTGATCGCCATGGGCACTGTTCGAGAAGTAAAAGGCGATTTTCCGCGGGCTGAGGGCGAAGCTGCCGCACTCATCCGGTCTTTCGACTGGTCCAGCACCAGCTTGGGACCAATCGTTGGGTGGCCAACGCACCTCAGGAGCGCGGTGAGCCTTATGCTGCCGGCCAAAGCACAAATCGTGCTGTTTTGGGGAGCCGAATTTGTCGCTCTCTACAACGACGCCTATGCTCCTACGATAGGTCAGAAGCATCCAAAGGCACTTGGGCGACCAGCACGCGATAATTGGGCCGAGCTGTGGGACGATTTAGGACCGCTTCTCAGGCGCGTCCTCGACACCGGCGAAACAGTCTTCGCGAAGGACCGCCCCTTCTACATTGAGCGGCACGGCTACCCAGAGACAGTTTATTTCGACATCTCGTATTCTCCAGTTCAGAACGAGGCTGGCGAAACTGGCGGTGTACTCTGCATCGTTAGTGAGACTACCGAACGTGTAATTGCGCAAGAACGCCAACGGTTGCTCGCTCGGGAGGCAAACCATCGCGTGAAGAACATGTTTGCCGTTTTCCATGGCATCATAAGTCTGAGCGCTCGGTCAGCCAGAACTCCGCAAGAGATGGCTCAATCGTTACGAGGCCGTCTCGACGCTCTAATGCAGGCCAAGGACCTAATCCGTCCTGGAATCATGGGTACGGAGGCGCATAGCGAGCGAACGACGGTGGGAGACGTGGTGCGAACGGTCTTGCGGCCGTATGAAGATGACGCGTCCAGCGAACGCATCATGGTAAGAGGACCAGCTGTCCCCGTGGGTGCTATGGCCGTTACAAGCCTCGCACTCGCGCTGCATGAAACCACTACGAATGCGGCCAAGTATGGGGCGTTGTCGGAACCAACCGGTTCAATAAACATCGCATGGGACACGCAAGGCGGGGACTTGCATCTTGAATGGGAAGAGACAGGCGGCCCAGTGATTGTTGCTGCGCCTTCGGCAAAGGGTTTTGGGAGTGTGCTTGCGGAGCGCAGCATTGCCGCTCAACTGGGCGGCAAGGTGGAATATGATTGGTTACCGAGCGGGCTCAGGTTAAGGGTTTCGATTCCTTTGGATCGTCTTGCAGTCTGATTGCGGGGATAGTCTGTTTCGGGCTACTTGACGCCGCTCCTCCAATAGCGCCGACAGAATAACTGTTGGTGGTCTCATTCACTTTGGAACGTCGGCAGTTGGCCCATCGCGACATCTTGCGTTGCCGCACGAACTTGGTCGCTATCGGGGCAAAGCGGACGTAGAGTCACGCCGACGGTTTTATGGGTACACAGCCCTAGCTAGAAAATCGTCATGCCCGGGCTTGACCCGGGCATCCATCGACCAAGGAGAATCTTGCGAAGCAAGCTGGATGGCCGGGTCAAGCCCGGCCACGACGAGTGCGTGAGCACTACGCCTTCAGCTCCACCGTCTTGAACTCGGCCGGCAGGATCACTTCCAGCAGTTCGACGTCGTCGGAATAGTCCAGGATCATGTGCCGGATGCGCGGCGGCTGGGTCCAGGCACTGCCTTGCTGCATCAGCGTCTCGCCCTCGCCTTCCATGTAGGTCTTCACCCAGCCCTTGAGCACATAGACCATCTGGAAGTCGACATCGTGGAAGTGCAGCTTCGACACTTCATCGGGATTGCACGGTCCCTGCAGCCGGATGACATGTGCCTGCGCGAGGCCATGCGACGCGGCTGATATGCCGAGGTCGCGGTACTTGGCGTAGGCGCGCAGCCCGTCGGCCTTGAAGTCCTCTTCGCGGTGATGGCTGATCGCGACGCGCTGCTTCGGCCACGCCTTGGCTGCGGCTTTCGGCGCGCTCTTCTTGGCCGCCGGGACGCGGCCTTTCGACTTGATGGTCTTGCGCGCGGACGATTTCGCGGACGTCTTCTTGGCGCCTGCGCCAAGCCCCGACCATTTCTTCTTCACCGCGGTCTTGGCTGCCGATCTTGATGCCGTCTTCTTGGCCATTGTTTCGCCTCCCGTCTTTTTGTGACGGAGAGAGGCTAACACAAGTCGCGCGCCGCGAGGCGAGCAAAGGCGCAGAGCCGCGCCCTGCTACGTTTGCTGATCAATGCAGCCGGAACACGCCGTCGACGGCACGCAGCTCGGCCGGCTTAACCAGCTTGGAATGCGCCACCGTCACCGAAAACAGCGGGCCTTCGAGCTTCGCCTGCCAGAACGCGAGGAAATCCTGCAGCGCCGGAAATTTCGGAAACAGGTCGTAGTTCTGCCAGACATAGGTCTGCAGCAACGAGGGGTGATCCGGCATCCGATAGAGGATTTGCGCCGTCGTCAGCCCGTACCCCAGCAACTGCTTCCGGAAATCGTCGGAAACAACCCCACCAACTCGCGAGACCATGCCAACCTCCTGTGACGGAGCGCATTCACGTGGTGGCCGACCTCCCCCGCCGGACCACCGGCAATGGATGCGCTCACATGAGAGAAATGTGACGCACGCGACTAACCCATCTCAAGCCTAAATGTTTAATAGGTTGTTGAAATTTCTTGCGTTGGCAGCAGCTTACCGCATCTGCTAATAGCCCCGGCAACCCCTCTTGGGCGGCATTAAGGATGCCGAAATGATCTCGGCATCCTCTTGGCAGGCGGTACTCACGAGTGCCAATTTTTCTGCTAGAGGCACTTGCCCGCCGCCAAGGCTTGGCCTATCTCCTGCCCAACCAGTCTGGCACTCGCTGGACTGGACTGCTAACTCTCCAAAAATCTAGAGCATCTACAAATGTTTAGGAGGACTGCATGAAATTCCGTCCGCTTCACGACCGCGTCGTGGTCAAGCGTATCGACGCCGAAGAGAAGACCGCTGGCGGCATCATCATTCCGGACAGTGCCAAGGAAAAGCCCTCCCAGGGCGAAGTCATCGCCGTTGGCCCGGGCGGCCGCGATGAAGCTGGCAAGCTGATCCCGATCGACGTCAAGGTCGGCGACCGCGTCCTGTTCGGCAAGTGGTCGGGCACCGAGGTCAAGATCGACGGCGAAGACCTGCTGATCATGAAGGAAAGCGACATCATGGGCGTGCTCGACGTCCCCGCTTCCAAGAAGAAGGCGGCCTAAGCGCCTCCCTCCCTCCCAGGTTAAATCTCTCAAGGAAAAACTCAGATGGCAGCTAAAGAAGTCAAATTCTCCGTCGAGGCGCGCGACAAGATGCTGCGCGGCGTCGACGTTCTCGCCAACGCGGTGAAGGTCACCCTCGGTCCGAAGGGCCGCAACGTGGTGCTCGAGAAGTCGTTCGGCGCTCCCCGCATCACCAAGGACGGCGTCACCGTCGCCAAGGAGATCGAGCTCGACGACAAGTTCGAGAACATGGGCGCCCAGATGGTGCGCGAAGTCGCCTCCAAGTCCGCTGACGCGGCCGGCGACGGCACCACCACGGCAACCGTGCTCGCCCAGGCGATCGTGAAGGAAGGCGCCAAGTCGGTCGCCGCCGGCATGAACCCGATGGACCTGAAGCGCGGTATCGACCTCGCGGTCGAAGCCGTCGTTGCGGACCTCCAGAAGAACTCGAAGAAGGTCACCTCGAACGAGGAGATCGCCCAGGTCGGCACCATTTCGGCCAATGGCGATGCCGAGATCGGCAAGTTCCTCGCCGACGCCATGAAGAAGGTCGGCAACGAGGGCGTGATCACGGTCGAGGAAGCCAAGTCGCTCGAGACCGAGCTCGACGTCGTCGAGGGCATGCAGTTCGACCGCGGCTACATCTCGCCCTACTTCGTCACCAACGCCGACAAGATGCGCGTTGAGATGGACGACGCCTACATCCTGATCAACGAGAAGAAGCTCTCCTCGCTGAACGAGCTGCTGCCGCTGCTCGAGGCCGTGGTGCAGACCGGCAAGCCGCTGGTCATCGTCGCCGAGGACGTCGAAGGCGAAGCTCTCGCCACTCTCGTCGTCAACCGCCTGCGTGGCGGCCTGAAGGTCGCGGCCGTCAAGGCTCCGGGCTTCGGCGATCGCCGCAAGGCCATGCTGCAGGACATCGCGATCCTGACCGGCGGCCAGGCCATCTCGGAAGACCTCGGCATCAAGCTCGAGAACGTCACGCTGCAGATGCTCGGTCGCGCCAAGAAGGTGATGATCGACAAGGAGAACACCACGATCGTCAACGGTGCCGGCAAGAAGGCCGACATCGACGCCCGCGTTGCCCAGATCAAGGCGCAGATCGAGGAGACCACCTCGGACTACGACCGTGAGAAGCTGCAGGAGCGTCTCGCCAAGCTCGCGGGCGGCGTCGCGGTGATCCGCGTCGGCGGCGCGACCGAGGTCGAGGTGAAGGAGCGCAAGGATCGCGTTGATGACGCGATGCATGCGACCCGTGCGGCTGTCGAGGAAGGCATCGTCCCGGGCGGCGGCGTCGCCCTGCTCCGTGCCTCCGAGCAGCTCAAGGGCCTGCGCACCAAGAACGACGACCAGAAGACCGGCGTCGAGATCGTGCGCAAGGCGCTGTCGGCTCCCGCTCGCCAGATCGCGATCAACGCCGGTGAAGACGGTTCGGTCATCGTCGGCAAGATCCTGGAGAACAAGACCTACAATTACGGCTTCGACTCCCAGACCGGCGACTATGCCGACCTCGTCAAGAAGGGCATCATCGACCCGACCAAGGTCGTGCGCACCGCGATCCAGAACGCTGCCTCGGTTGCCGCGCTCCTGATCACCACGGAAGCGATGGTTGCCGAGCTGCCGAAGAAGAACGCCGGCGGCCCCGCGATGCCTCCGGGCGGCGGCATGGGCGGCATGGACTTCTAAGCGACGAAGTCGTCCCGGACGCGGTGCAGCGCGAAGCGGTGCACCGCAGAGCCGGGATCTCGCTCAACGACAACGAAATCGGGATAGGGGGGAGCCTCGCAGCCCCTCCCCTCCCACACCACCGTACATACGGGTCCGTATACGGCGGTTCGCTGGATTAAGCGGCAAGAGTTGTTCTGTTGCCGCCGTAGTTTGGGTGTCAGCAATCGTCGCGCCAGCTTCGACTCCTCTGATCAGCGTCAGTCAGGGTTTCACCCCTTCCCGCCGTTCCGAGGCCAGTTGCCCGGAATTCAGTCGCATGGCCGATGCGATATCGCTGCATCTACTCGTCACTTCCAGCGTTCAGGCCTTCGGCGAAACTCGTTCCGCCTACTATGCCCTCTGCTGACTTCTGCACTGCGGTCAGATCGCCTTACGACGACCTCAGTCTCGTTGCCGAGACGCAGCGCAGATCTCCCGAGGTAAGATCGACCGCCTTCGCCGCACGCCCGCCGGATTTACCACCCCGGCCCCGATGACCGTGGACTTCGCGATCACGTGCTCGCTCGTCCGGCCGGGTAGGCCTCGTTTATCCGGTTTTTGTCCATCGGGCCGCGGCTTTGCTCCACGCTTCCTTCAGACCCCACCTCGCGATGACGCCCTTGCGCTTCGCTAATCCTTCACCGTCATCAGGCTGGATAGAGGACTTCCACCTCCAAGCTGCCGGTCATGCTCGGCACACACGCAAAACCCCGGCAGCGATGCCGGGGTTTTTGTTTGGGGCAGGCTCGCCGGGCGACTTACCGCAGCGCGGCCAATGCGAATACTTCCACAACCTCGCGCTGATGCAAGCGCCTCACATTGCTCACGGCATGCAGGTTATGCACAACACTCTCCGTAAACATACGTTGGTCTGAGTTGACAATTTCAAAAAAAATTTCGTGCGAGAGTCGCAAACCGAACCGACAGCGTCATCTTCGTCCCCCACAGTAGCTTCGGGACAAGATCGAAGTTCACTCCAACAATCTGAATTGAGCACGGAGCGTCAGCTCCCGTGACGCGGGCAAGCGTTGCGGAGAATGCTTTCACTTGCGAGGGAGGCAGTGCAGTGAGCGAAAGCGACAAGGTTTTCAGCCGAGCCGCCTGAAGAAGCGGCGTTGAAGTCACATCGAGGATTCGTTCAAGGAGGGACCTGGCCGGTTGGAAGAAGCCCAGTGACGAGAGCATGCAGCCCCCACTGCCCGATGCTCCGTCAACCGCCGCAGGTGCGCGATGCCCCCCAACTACCCCGCGCACCGGTCAGGCCAATCCAACCGGCCGGACTATTCTGCAAGGCAACAGGCAAAAAGCAAAAGGCAATATGGGAGGGAGGCGCTCATGGGCATGGTGATGGTCAGATGTCCGCAAACCGGGCACGCGATTTCCACCGGAATCAAGACCGATCGCGAGAGCTTTCGACGCAGTACCGTGTTCTTCTCGCGCACGCCCTGTCCATTTTGCCGCGCGGATCACGCCTGGTTTGCGCGGGACGCCTGGGTCGATGAGCCGAGCATCCGCGTGCGGCGGCGCCGCGGCGGCGGTTCACCGGCCTGAAATGGCCACCACTTTTGACGACCGCGATGGAGGGACACCATGGCGCAGGTACAGATCTCGACCGAAACATCTGCCTGGCTGCTGCAGGCCAAGGACTTTCTCGATGAAGCACGACGGCTGAAGCCCGGTCCGAAGCGCAATGAGTTGCGCGAGACCGCAAAGGTGCTGCGTGAGATTGCGGAGCTCGAAAGGGTATCCTCCCCGACGCGGGAGCTTGATCGGCGGCCGGGAAGCTGATCGCAGCAGGGAACGCGCTCACACGGCGTCGTCAGCCTCGATTTCCGGGATACCCGGATCGTTAGCCGGCGCCATTCCTCGCGTTCGAACCCTGTCGCCCGAGAAGATCTCCTCGGCCTCGATACGCATGACGCGATGGCATTCGCACGCCGCCGCCAATAGCCGCGCCCGGTCGATCTCGATCTGGCCTCGTTGATCTGACCTGATCGCACCGCGCTTGCGCAGATTGCCCATCAGCAAGGTCACCGTCGTTCGTCGCACGCCGAGGATTTGCGACAGCGCTTGCTGGGTCAGCGGGAGGACGTCGCTGTCGACGCGGTCGCGAAGCTGAAGCAGCCAGCGCGCCATCCGCGCCTCGACCGGGTGGAGCGCATTGCAAGCGGAGCCGAGCTGAAACTGGATCAGCATCGATCTGACGTGCTTCTGGATTGCCTGCCGAATCCCCGGACTGCGCCCGAAAGCGGCGTGAAAGCGCGCCGCCGGAACCCGCGAGGCGGTACCAGCCGCACGAACGACGGCGGTAATGCCTGACGGCGAGGCTCCGAGAACCGAAAGACTGCCCACGGCCCCGTCGCATCCGACCACGCCGGTTGCGACCGTCTGCCCATCCGCCATGTCGATCATCAACAGGATCGCGCCGCTGTGAGGAAAGAAGACGTGGTCGATCTCGTCACCGGCGCGCGCCAGGACTGCATCCTGTTCGAGCGCAACGGTCTCAAGTTCGGGTCTCAGGAGGTCCAGATCCGCCGGCGACAATGTCGCGAGAAGGCGATTACAAGTTCCACCGGAAATGCTCACCTGCGGGAACGTCAAGGGTCGCACAGCATACTCACTCGAACACGGGATCAAAAACATATTCCAAACGCTTGACCGCAAGGCGGAATTCTCCGCGGCGGCGTCCTTAAAGTTAGATGCAAATGCGCCGCCGGACGCAATAGCAAAATGCGCATCGTTACACCGTAGAACTTCGGGAACCCAACAGTTCCAGTTTCGCATCGCTCGCGCCGCGCGCCAGATCCGACCCTTCTCTTTCACCATCTGCGCGGGCGTGGGCGGACGCGGTGCGACCGCGCCGCCGCTGCGGCACCCGTCAAGACGCGCGCGAGTGGCGGTCCGGCCACCGATGCGCCTGCGTGAGCAGTTCCTGCGCGTCCTTGATCTCGGCGAGATCAAGCGCCGGATCGAAACCGGCGAGCACCGGCGCCAGCAATTGAGATATCTCCTCTGCGCGGCCGCTGCGGCTGTAAAGACGTGCAAGTCCCAGCGCGCTGCGCAGCTCGAACGTCCTGGTCTGCTGCCTTCGAGCAATCTCGAGGGCACGACGGAAGGCATCCTCGGCGCTGGACATGTCGGGGCTGTGACGATGCGACAGCAGCCCAGCCTGCACGCGGTACAGCTCGGCATCCAGCCAGTGCTGCCCGGACTGCTCCGTCGCCTCGATCAACTCATTGATGATGTCGAGCCCGGCATCGACATGCCCGGCCTCCGCATTCGCCACGGCAATCTGCAATCCCCAGAACGGTTCACAGAGGTAGCAGTCGTTCTCGTGAAGCAACGACCAGCCACGCTGCATCTCCGCGAGACCTGCGGCGCGGTCGCCGGCACGCCACTTCTCCAGACCGTTGAGATAGGTGCCGGCGGCGACATACAACGGCATCGTGTGGTCGCGCGCCAGGCCCAGGGCCAGGATCGTCTCGGTCTGACGCAACCTGCTGCCGCACAGCCCGTCGAAGACGGCCTTGTGAACCAGCGCATTGGCGCGCGCGAGCGCGCGCTGTTTCCCGGCGACGTCCACCGCGGCGCCCGCGAGCTGCCGGGCCCGATCGATCTCGCCGCGCGGCCAAAGCACCAGGGCGAGAAATCTCATGATGACGAACGGCAAGTCGAGCGTCGACGCCTTGAAGGTTGCCGGATCCGGCTCGGTCGCATAGGCCGCGAAGGCCTGCTCGAGATGGATGCCCGCGTTCAGGTACTCGCCCGCGAACCAGCAGGTTACCCCGCTGGTCCAGCGCGCGACGACGCTCGCCACCGGCGACTGCGGGTGCCGCTCCGCTGCGCCCATGATCGCCTCCGCCAACTCCCGCATCGGCGCGAGCTCGCCGTGGGTCAAGCAGGCGTTGAAGAGGCCCGACTGGATCGGCGCCATTTCGATCGGATCATCGATATCGGAGGCGAACTGCCGGGCGCGGGTCCAGGCGGCGACCGTCTCGGGGGCGCTGTGCCCGAGACTGCCCCGTAGCGCGCGGCCGTAGGCGATTTGCAGATGGAGCCGGCCGATCATCCGATCCGGCTCGTCGGGCAGTTCATCGGCGATGGCGACCGCCTTGCCGAGATGCGCGATCGCCTCGCAATAGGCCGAGCGCTTCAGCGCCTGCTGACCGGCCTTGCGCCACCACGCCAGCGCGGTCTCGCCGAGCCCTGCCTCGGTGAAATGGTAGGCGACGACTTCCGGCTCGATCTCGGCCATCTCGGCAAACTTGTCGCGCAACACATCGCCGATATGCTTGTGAAGCAATTGCCGGCGGCTCTTGAGCAAGCTCTCGTAAGCCGCTTCCTGGACCAACGCGTGCTTGAAGCTGTAGCTTGCGTCCGGCGGCACGCCCCGGCGCAGCAGCAGCTCGGCCTCTTCGAGCTGGGCAAGCGCCGCGGCAAGCGTCAGATCGTCGCGCCCTGCCACGCTGCGCAGCAGCGCATATGAGAACTCACGGCCGATCGCGGCACCGATCTGCGCCACCTCCTTGACCGGCGCCAGCCGGTCGAGCCGTGCCATCAGCGAGTCCTGCAGCGTTGCCGGGATCGCCAGCGGCGGCAGCGGATTGTCGAGGCGATAGCGCCCGGCATTCTCGACCAGCAGCCCCGACTCCATGACCATCTTGGTCAGCTCCTCGACGAACAGCGGGACACCGTCCGTCCGCTCGACGATCTGCGCCATCATCTCGCCGGGCAGCAACCGGCCGACGGTCACCTGCTCGATCAGCGCGCGCGTATCCTGCCGGTCGAGCCGATCGAGCCGCAGCAGGCTGACATTGGCGAGCCCCGCCCATGGCGGCTCGAACTCCGGCCTGAACGTCATGAGCATCAGGATCGGCAGCCCCCTGATCCGGTCGACCGCGAGGTCGAGCAGCTCGAGCGACGTGGCATCGGCCCAATGCACGTCTTCGCAGACGACAAGCACCGGCTGCTGCCGGGCGAGGCCCTCGAGCTGGTCGAGCAGCGCTGCGAATGTCTGCCGCCGCTGCTGCGCCGGGCTGAGGCCGAGCGGCGGATAGCGCTCGCCGGTCGGGATCGACAGCAGCGCTGCGATCAGCGGTGTCACGGTGGGCACGTGCTGCGTGCCGAGCGCCAGCATGGCTTCGAGCTTGTCCAGCTTCTGCTCCGGCGCATCTTCCGACCTGATGCCGGCGGCACGCTCGAGCTGGCCGACAAAGGGGTGCAGCGCGCTGTTGGTGTGATAGGGCGAGCATTGATACCGCACACGGCGGTGTGTTCCGGGCGCCAGGCTGTCGGAGAGCATCGCCACGATGCGCGATTTGCCGATACCCGCTTCGCCCGATATCAGCACGGCCTGGCCCTGGCCCTGCCACGCCAGTTGCTGGCGCGACAGCGCAAATTCGATCTCCGCCTTGCGGCCGACGAAGCCGATCGAGCGCGCGGTGCGCACCGCCTCGAAACGGCTTTCCGATGCCGGCTCGCCTTCGACGGCCCACACCGCGATCGGCTCGGAGATGCCCTTGACCTCGCGGCGGCCGAGGTTGCGCAGCGTGAACAAATTGCCGAGCAGCCGGCGGGTCGAGGCCGCCACGACGACCACGCCCGGCTCCGCCAGGCTTTGCAGCCGCGCGGCGATGTTCGGCGCATCGCCGACCAGCGCCTGCTCCTCCGACGCGCCGCCGGAGACGAGGTCGCCGACCACGACGAGCCCGCTCGCGATTGCGATCCGCACCGCAACCCCCTCGTCCGCGCGGGTCTCGAGCTTGCCGATTGCGGCGATGACGTCGAGGCCGGCGCGCACCGCGCGCTCCGCATCATCCTCGTGGGCGCGGGGATAGCCGAAATAAGCAAGGATCCCATCGCCGATAAATCTGGCAACGGCGCCGTCATATGTCGTGATCACCTGCGCGCAGGCCGCGCGATAGGCGCGGATCACCTCCCACATGTCCTCGGGATCGAGACGTGCCGATAACGCCGTCGAGCCGACCAGGTCGCAGAACATCACGGTGAGGTGGCGGCGCTCGGCATCGTGCGGTGAAACCGGCGCGGCGATCAGTTCGGCTTGATTGAGATCGGCGATCGCGCGCAGCATCTTGCGGCGATGGCCGAGCAGGACGCCGAGCCTGTCGAAGTCTTCATCCGTCAGTTCGGGAAGAACGCCGAGGTCGATCCCGTTCTCGGCAAAACGCAGCGCGTATTGCCCAAGTCCCAGCTTCTCGAGCCATTCCGCAATCTGCTGCACTGGCTTCACCGACGGGTTGACGGCTGGCCGAATGGACCACGGTGCATGAACGTTATCGCAATCTGACCGGAGTGGCACCTCTGTTTTGCGGCGTGACGCAGGAGATGCGAATTGTGCAGTGGCGGTGCCCGGTTACAGCCGTCTGCACGCTAACATTCGTACGAGTGCCGGCGGTCCGTCCCGGCGAAAAAATCGAAGGGCCGCCCGTGGGCGGCCCTTCCTGTCTTACGCGCTCTCGGGCGCCTTGAGACGCACCAGCTTGGTCAGCAGCGCATCGAGGCCCTGGCCCTCCCCCGCATGCAGGTCGATGCGGCCGACCTTCTCGACCAGACGCTCGAGCGACTCCAGCTCCTTGAGCCGGAGCAGCAGAGGGTTCTCCTCCATCAGCCTGGCGGTGTTCAGGAGCGAACGCGTCGCCGCGGTCTCCTCCTGGCGGCGGATCAGGTTGGCCTTCGCCACCCGCTCCGCCTCCACCACCTTGTTGACCAGCTCGCGGATCTCGCCGGGCAGGATCACGTCCTTCACGCCGAGCTCGGTGACCTCGACGCCGCTGTCCGCGACACGATCGCGGACGAAGTCGCGAAGCTCCGTATCGAGCGCCGTCTTCGCGGACAGCACCTCGTCCAGCGTGCGGCCGGCCACCGCCTCGCGGATCGCGAACTGCACCAGGCGGTACAGCCACGCATCCACGTCGGGCACCGTTGCCACGACCCGCTCGGGATCGACGATCCGGCGGAACGCGGTCAGCGTTACGCGCAGCGCGATGCGATCCTTGGTCAGCATCTCCTGCGCCGTGATCTCGACCGCCTGGGGACGCAAATCGAGGCGCTTGACCTCGATCTTGCGGCCCGCGATCCAGAACGCGTGCCGGCCGGGCGCGAGCCGCTCGACCAGCTTGCCCTCGACCGTGAGCAGACCGGCCTCGTGGTTCTCGACCACCGCCTCGGTGATGACGCCGGCCCGGTTGGGCTGGATCATCGCGAGGTGGCGTGCCGTGACCCTGGGATCGCTGGTGACGTCGATGCGCTCGACCTCGACCGACGTCGCGATCTTCCAGTACACGCGCGTCTGCCAAGGCGTCATCAGTTGCACGGGACGGCCGTCGAGGCTGACGATCGCGATCTCGTTCGCGCGGGTTTCCACCGCCTCGAACAGCTCGTCGGCGAGATCAGGCCGCGCGGCCTTGATCACCGCGAAGCGATCCGCGGGGAATTCGGTCCGCACGACGCTGAACAGCTCGGCCTTGAGCTGATGCAGGGGATCGAACAGGCGGTGACGTCCGGGCGCGAGCACCTGCTCGAGCCGGCCGTTGCGCGTCAGCAACGCGCGCTCGCCATCCTTCACCGTCAAATTGGTCGTCAAGAAGTGCCAGGTCATGACACGCCTCCATCGTTTGCCATCAGGCCCATGGGCCTGAGAGCGGGTTGCATTTGGCAAAGGACGTGAGGACGCGAACGCGGCTTCCTGTCAGCCAAGCGGGCCGTGGCTTAAGGCTTGCGCGATGACGGGCGCACGCGCGCGTTCGCGCGACGAATGTCGCGCGGCCGAGCGGAGCCACCCGGCATCAGCGCAAGCGGTATCCACCGCGGCGCAAAGCCGGTCTCACAGTGTCGATGTTCGGACGAAATGCCTTGCGGCAGGACGGCCGGACTGCGACTGAAACGCGCGTCCGGTCCCCTTCAGAGGTATCAGCTTTACAGGCTGAAACGGAGCGCTTGGAGCGGGAATCGAACCCGCGACCCGATGAGTATCATTCACCTGCTCTAACCAACTGAGCTATCCTTTGTGAGAGACCGGATTCGAACCGATGCCTTCGGGACTTCATCCCCGACGCTCGACCATGAGCTTCATCTCGCGATCTTCATTTCGGCGGAACACGACACCGCAAAGCGGCTCGCGCCAGTCGGGATCTCAACGAGCCCGAACCCGTGGCCGAAGCGAAGGAGCGGGCTAATAGACGAAGCACGTCCGGGTTGCAAGAGGGCTGCGTGTGATTTTTTCATGACGGGGCGCTGCTGTGACCCACGCGTCGCGGCACGTCCCGTCATTGCGAGGGCACCTCACCCCCTCTGCGTGGCATCCTGCAAGCAGGCGCGCAGCCAGTCGATGGTGACGCGCGTCGCCGCGTCGCGCTTGAGATGGTTCTGCACCAGGAGCCAGACGTCGCGTCGCTTCGGCAGCAGCGTGGCGCGCAAACGCTGGTCGGTCAGCAGGTCGGCACAGCTGTGCTCCGGCAACACGCCGACCGCGTGATGCGACTGAATCAGCGTGTGGATGATCCGGACATTGTCGGTGACGCAGCGCGCGCGAAGCCGCTTCGCGCGCAGGAACTGCATTTCCGGAATCCCTCCAAGCTCGTCGGGATAGGCGCACAGCATCGCTTCGCCCGCTGTCGTCGCGGCCGGCTCGAAGAAATACAACCTGACCTCGGCAAGCTTCGAGATCGCAAAGTCGCCCTTGTCCGGCTTGCGCAAGCGGATCGCGAGATCGGCCTCCCAGCGCGAGAATTTTACATTGTCGCTCGACGTCAGAAACTGCAGCGTCAGGCCTGGATGGGCGCGCAGGAATTCACTTGTGCGCGGCGCCAGCACCTCCTCGGCGATCGCGCTGGTGGAGGCGATGCGCAGCCGCCCGACCGGACCAGGCAGGCTTTCGCCGATCCGGCCGATCTCCTCGGCATGCGCGGCCATCGCCTCAATATGCGCGAGCACCATGTCGCACTGCCGGGTCGGCTTGCGAACGCCATCGACGGCCTCGAACAGGCGCAGGCCGAGCGCGCGCTCGATCCGCGCCAGCCTGCGCCCGACCGTGGTCTCGTCGATGCGCAGCCGCGCGCTGGCGCCCGCGTAAGTGCCCTCATCCCTGACGGCCGCGATGATGCGAAGATCGTCCCAGTTCATGGCGGCAGGCTACATCCTGCGGCGGCCACCTGCAATAACGCAGCCACTGGCTGCAGTATCCCTGCATAACGGCAGGCCGATCCCGGGCTATGTTTTCGGCGATACATCCGCTGGAGAACGACCATGACGTCAGCCAAGACATTGATGCAGCTTGCCGGTATCGACCTCACCCCGCCCCGCCTCGGCGACAGCTGCCTGGTGCTGATCGATATCCAGAACGAATATCTGGCCGGTCCGCTGGCGCTGCCCGACGCCAACCCGGCGATTGCGCGCGCCACCGCATTGCTCGCGCGCGCCCGTGAAAGCGGCGCCGCGATCATCCACATCGCGCACAAGGGCCAGCCGGGCAGCCTGTTCGACCGCAGCGCGGAGCGTGGCGCGATCGTCGCGCCGCTGGCGCCGCGGCCGGGCGAGATCGTGATCGAGAAGCAATTGCCGAACGCGTTCGCCGGCACCGACCTCAACGCGCAGCTTGCCGCGACCGGCCGCAAGGAGCTGGTGCTGGCCGGCTTCATGACGCATATGTGCGTGAGCTCGACGGCCCGCGCCGCGCTCGATCTCGGCTTCCGCACCACGATCGACGCCGACAGCTGCGCCACCCGCGACCTGCCCGACGGCGTCGGCGGCACGATTGCCGCAAGGCTGATTCACGACGTCGCGCTCGCCGAACTGTCCGACCGCTTCGCGATCATCGCCCGCGGCAACGCGCTTGCCTGAGGGCCGCCCCGCCCGGCGTTGCGCTACTGAAACGCGACCTCGGCGAAGCTGCGCAGCTTGCGCGAATGCAGGCGTTCGGATTCCTGCTGCTTGAGCCGCTCCAGCGCCTTGAGACCGATCTCAAGGTGCTGGCCGACGCGCTGGCGGTAGAATTCGCTGGCCATGCCTGCGAGTTTGATCTCGCCGTGCAGCGGCTTGTCGGAGACGCATAGCAGCGTGCCGTAGGGTACGCGGAAGCGATAGCCGTTGGCGGCGATCGCCGCCGATTCCATGTCGAGCGCGACCGCGCGCGACTGCGACATGCGCCGGATCACCTGCGGCCCGCTGATCTCCCAGTTGCGGTTGTCGACGCTGGCGACCGTGCCGGTGCGCATCAGCCGCTTGAGCTCGAAGCCGGTGAGCCCGGTCACCTCGCCGACGGCTTCCTCAAGCGCGACCTGCATCTCCGCAAGCGCCGGGATCGGCACCCAGAGCGGCAGCTCGTGATCGAGCACGTGGTCCTCGCGCACATAGCCATGGGCGAGCACATAATCGCCGAGCCGCTGCGTGTTGCGCAGTCCGGCGCAGTGCCCGATCATCAGCCAGGCATGCGGCCGCAGCACCGCGACGTGATCGGTGATGTTGCGCGCATTGGACGGACCGATTCCGATATTGATAAGGGTAATGCCGCGATAGCCGGGCCGGACCAGATGAAAGGCCGGCATCTGCGGGACGCGTTCGGACGGGGTCCCGGTGATGCCGCCGCCGAGCCGCGCATTGTGCGTCATCACATTGCCGGGCGCGACGAAGGCCTCGAGACCGGCCTCGCCCGACGCAAGGCGCTCCTGGGAAAGCTGCACGAAGGCATCGACATAGAACTGGTAGTTCGTGAAGATCACGAAATTCTGGAAGTGCTCCGGGTCGGTGCCGGTGTAGTGGTAGAGCCGGCGCAGCGAGTAATCGACCCGCGCCGCGCGGAACAGCGCCAGCGGCTCCGGCACGCCCGGCGTCAGCTCAAAGGTCCCGTCGGCGATCGCATCGTCCATCGCCGCGAGATCGGGCGTATCGAAGATGTCGCGCAGCGACCTTGTGAACGCCGAACTGTCGGCGATGGTCAGCGCCGCCTCGATATTGATGTCGCGGCGATAGGCGAAATGGATCGGGATAGATTCGTTCGACTCGCCGATCTCGACCGCCACGCCATGGTTCTTGATCAGAAGCCCGATCTGCTCGGTGAGATAGGTCCGGAAGATATCGGGGCGCGTGATGCTGGTCTCGTGGACGCCGGGTCCTGCGACGAAGCCGTAGGCAAGCCGCGAGTCGAGCCGCGCATGCGACGAGGTCGTGATGCGGACGAACGGGTAATGTGCCCGCACCCGCGTCGTGAACGGCACGCCGTTGACATAGGCCTCAAAGCGATTGCGCAGGAATTCAGTGTTGCGCACGTAGATCTCTTCGAGGCGGGCAACGGCCGCGGCGGCATCGACGAACGCTTCGGTCGTGATCGGCGGCGGGGTTTCGATGGAGGGTGTAGGAGACATGTTCGCTTGCACCAGATCCGTTGCCGAGCTTGGACTCGCCCTGGATCAGCACAATATAGCGACTATGGCATCGGGTTCCAGACGTCGATCAGGCCGCAACGGTGGGCCGCTGCCCGCTCTGACTACTGAATCCGCGCGAGCACCGCGAGACGGCGGATGCCCTTGTTACGGTAGGCGTCGAGGAACGCGTAATAATCCTTGAACGAGACGCAGCCGTTGGAGTCGCCGTTCGGACCGAGCATGAAGGTGTGCGCGAGCAGGCCGTCGCGGTTGAAGATCTTGCCCTCGCCGCCGATCGGATTGAGCCGCAGTGCCGGCACGCCGTGGAACAGCGCCTCGCGCGGCTTGAGTTCGTAAATGTGCGGTGGCGTCACGCCGACCATCTTCAGATGCGAGGATCTGGGGTCGTCGAGCCTGGAGCCGAGGCCCGAATGCGCCTCGAGGCGCGTGCCATCGGGCAGGTACACGGTCTTGGCCGAGATGTCGTAGACTGCGGTCTGACGGTCATAGGGCGGCGAGCCGCCGAGCATCGGGTTCTGGTCCAACGTCGAGGGGATGCTGCCGGTCACGTTCGCGTCGGCTGAAGCGAAGGAGAGCAGTCCGCCGCTCGACTCCCGCTTGCCCCACAGTTTTTCGACCATGGTCTGCCGGTCGTTCGATGCGATCGACATCACCGCGGCCTTGGCGCGCGCGGCCATGTCGCGAACGCCGCCGGATTTCGCAGCCTGCTTGGACTCGGCAGGCTTCGCCTCGGACGCCTTATCGGTCCCCTTGGGCTGAACGTCCGCAGCGGGATCGTTGAGCGCCACCTTCAGATTGGCGGCGGCCTGCTTCTTGGCGGTCTCGACCGACTTCGGCGCCGGCAACGCCTTCGATGTCTCGGCAAGCTCCGCGGAGGCGACCGCCCTCGCCGCTTCGGCGACCTTGGGCGCAGCGGCCTGCTTGATCGGGTCGATCTGCGATGCGGCGTCAGCCACGACGCTGGATGCGACGCCCTCGGGCGAGGCGGCCGCAAACCGATCGTTAAACATAAGCGACGATGCCGGGGCTTCCGACTTCGCGACCTCGGTCTTCGCGGGCGCCGCCGGTGCTGGCGTCAGGGACGCGAACACCTCGTTGAAGGCAGGCGTCGGCCGCGCAGCGACCGCGACGGGCCGCTTCACCACCGGCGCATCGAACGACGCATTGCCCACGGAGGGATAGACGCTCGCAGCAAAAATGTTGGCGTAAACGGTCCAGGCGCAGCCAAGCACCAGCCCCGCCACCGCGGCGCTGCCGAGGAAATGCTGTGGGAGAATTTTTCGGGAGGATTTCTTGCGGCTTGGCGCCCCAAGAACATACGCACTCGTACCCATACGCCCGGCGCTCAAAACAGGTCCACCTTTGTCCCTCACTCGACGCGGGGTCGAACGGGTGTTCGGCTCAACGTCGCGCGGGGGCACAGACGGCCATTAAGGCGACTTTTAGTTAAATGCGACTTAACCGGATGCGATCCCCTGCAGCGCGGGAAGTGCCTGTGGCGTAGGGCTTTTTTAAGATGACATTGGACCGCCAAAGCGGCTTTTCTGTCCCATCATGGGACATTCCGGTATGCCGCTCCAGCGCGGCATACCGGAATATATTCAGGGGAGAATTTCCTTGCAGATCGCCCCGTAATCGCGCGGGGATCGAGCAAAAACCATCTCTCAGTAGCTGAGCTTCGGATACCAGTCCTTGCCGCGTCCTTCAGGCGTCGTGTCGAGCAAGGTCCACAGCGGATCCATGTCCGGCGCGCCGCGCGGGTCCTGGCCGGGGTCCATCGTGCCCGCCCCCATTTCGCCGGCCCAGAAATGACGGATCGTGCCGTTGTGGCGTGTGAAGACATTGTAGCCCGGCAGGTCGCTGTCATCCTTGTTGACATAGTCGCGCGTGTAATCGCCCGATGCATCCGAGTAGATCCTGTGACGCGTCCAGCCGCGCGCCTTCTTCGCCTCGATCAGGCGTGCGATCGGCGAGCGCGCCACGAACACGAACGACACGCGCTGCTCGATATCGGGCAGCTTCTCCTCCCACGTGCCCATGAACGATGTGCACATCGGACACGGCTTCTCGCGCTGCGGGCCGTACATGTAGCTGTAGATGATGAGGGTCGGCTTGCTGCCGAACAGATCGGCGAGCGATGTCGCACCGGCCTCTCCGATGAACTCATAGGACTTGGCCACCTCGCCGCCCGGCGGCAATGCGCGGCGCAGCGCGGCGACGCGCTCGATATGCCGGCGCAGCTCGATCTCTTCGACGAGCAATTCCTGGCGGGCGCGGCGATACTCGGCGCTCTCATTGGGAAAGCGCCTAACATTGGTCGTGGCGAGCTCGGTGGCGGGCTTGAGGACGGAACTGGTCATGGTTGGAACCTCGCGTGGTTGACGGGCTGTCTGGAAGACGAGCCGGCCCCGGACGATCCGACACTCAACGGCGAGGATTTATTGCAGTTCCGGCGGCGAGGAACGGTCGAGGATCTCGCCCTTTGCGCCTTCCAGCAGGTCGAGCGCGTAGGTCTCGATGGTCAGCGGCCCCCGCATGCGCTTGGCTTCGGCCACCGTTTCGATATGGGCGAAATTGTCGCGCAGCGAGGCCGGCATCGCCTGCTCGACCTCATGCACATAGAGCAGCTTGCCGGACAACTGCTCAGGGCTCGGCTCTGACATGTTGACCCAGCGAATGCGCTGGCCCTGCTGGGCGACGCAGGTGCCCTTGGGGAGATAGAAGGCGAGCCAGCCGGTGGTGCCGTAATCCGCCGCCAGCACGCAGCTCGCGCCGGTCCGCACGCGGGTCGCCTCGATCTCGTCCGCAAGCTCCGGCCAGCCGACACCGACGCTGCGCACGGTGGCGTCGCGGCGGTAGCCCGAGAGCAAACCGGTGTTGGCCTGCACGATCAGCAGCGCGAACAGCACGACGCCGAGGGGCGCGGCCCAGCGGCGGCAGAAATCGACCGTGCGCTGCTCGCGCGGCGCCCACTGCACCTGGACTGCCGCGACCGCGGCCGCTACGGCAAAGGCGGGATAGACCGGCGCGAACCAGTTGGCCTCGACCCGCGCATGCAATGCGTGCCAGGTGAAGTAGACGACGATGGTCCAGAACATCGTGTTGACCAGCACGCGCGCCTCCAGCGCGCCGGCGCGGCGCCGATAGAGCGCGTAGAGGCCCATCACGCCGAGGATGAAGACCAATGGCGTTGCGAACGCAAACTGGGTCGGGATCAGCTCGGCGATGTAGGTCGGCCGGAAATCCTCGATCCGCGCGCGGCCCATCTGCTTGATGAACGACACCCAGTGATGGTCGGCATTCCAGCGGATGACCGGGCTGAACAGGCCGAGCGCGACCAGGCCGCCGAGATAGAGCCAGGGCGACAGAAACCAGCGCCGCAGCTTCGGCACCATCGCAAGCCAGATCAGGATCGCCGGACCAAAGAACAGCGCCGAGTATTTCGACAGCAGCGCCGCGCCGGCGCTGGCGCCGACCGCAAGCCACCATTCGCCGCGACCGCTCTCCAGCACCTTTGCCAGCGCGTACAGCAGGAGGCTGGCAGCGACCAGCAGCGGCGCATCTGGCGTCACGACCAGCGTGCCGACGGCGGCCATCAGCGTGACATTGAGCAGGATGGTTGCGCTCGCGGCGATGCGCCGGCCGCCGAACAGGATCTCGGCCGCCCGGTAGATCGCCCAGCTCATCGGCAGTGCGAGCAGGATCGACACCAGCCGCACGCCGAACGGCGTATCGCCCGCGATCATGGTGCCGAGCCGGATCACCACCGCCACCATCGGCGGATGGTCGTAATAGCCGCCGGCGAGCGACTTCGACCACATCCAGTAATAGGCTTCGTCGAAAGTCAGCGGCGTCCATGCAGCGGCGGCCAGCCGCAACACGACCAGCGCGCACACCGCAAGCGCGGTGTTTCGGGCCAGCCGCGCCTCGTCCGCGTTCATGCCACCGTCATCGCTTGCGCCAGACGAACAGCCCGGACATCGCGTAATTCCACACCACGCCCATCAGCGCGCCGGCTGCGCCCGCCAGCCACCAGATCGGCTCCTGGTCGTAGACCGAGAACGCGACGCCGACATTGGCGAGCAGGCCGACGCTGCAGACCAGATAGAACAGCAGCAGGCCGCGCAGGATGCCAAAGCCCTTCAGCCGCTGATCGCGATAGGTCAGGAAATTGTTGAGGATGAAATTGCTGGTCATGGCGACGATCGCACCGGTGGCCTGGGCCTCCGGGAATGGCGCCTTGAACAGTTCGAGCGCGATGAACAGCACGGTGAGGTGCACCACCAGGCCGAGCCCGCCGACCGCCGCGAACAAAATGAAGCGCAGCGAGATCAGATCATTGGTCAGCTTCGCCAGCACCAAACCGAGGAAGTCGAGCGCGACCATGGAGTCGAGCTTGCTCTCGCCATGCTGGCGGGCACCGAACGTGTAGGGAATCTCGACCGCGCGCAGCTTGCCCTCCGCAGTCGCTACGACGTCGAGCAGAATCTTGAAGCCCTGCGTCGACAGCTGCGGCGCGAGCTGCTCGAAACGGTCGCGGCGGATCATGAAGAAGCCGCTCATGGGGTCGGCGATCTCGACCTTCAGCGCGCGGCGCGCGATCTCGGTGGCGAACGCGCTGGCACCGGCGCGCTGCTTGTTGAAGCCGTCGGCCTTGTAGCCCTCGATGTAGCGGCTGCCGACCACGAGCTCGGCCTCGCCGCTCTGCAGCAGCGCCACCATCTTCGGCAGCTGGGTCTCGTCATGCTGCAGGTCGGCGTCCATCACCGCGGCATAGGGCGCGCTCGAGGCCAGAATGCCCTCGATGCAGGCGCCGGACAGGCCGCGCCGGCCAATCCGGCGGATGCAGCGCACGCGGGAATCCTTCCGCGCCAGCGCGCGCACCACGTCCCAGGTTCCGTCGGGCGAATTGTCGTCGACGAAGATGACTTCCCAGGACACGTCCTTCAGGATCGCGTCGAGCCGGCGGTACAGCACCGTGACATTGTCGCGTTCGTTGAAGGTCGGGACGACCACCGAAAGCAGCGGCAAGCTTGCTGCCTGCGATGAGGTTTCGGGGCTCGGCTTGATGGCTTGGTTCATGAGCGCCAGCGTATAGCCGCAGCCTCTCCCGCTGCCAAGGCAGGCCGACCCAAACGCACGCTCGGAAAGCGGGAAAACGGGGCAAAACACCCCTGAAAATGCCAACGACCACGAACAAGGGGCGCGCGTACATCCGGCGCAGCCAATCAATGTCGTGGTCGTCCGGCGCCGGAGCCCTGAAGCTGCAACGTCGCCGTTGGAAGCAAGATAGGAAGGTCCCAGGCGGTCCGCAAGGGGCGCAGGAGGCGCTAGTTGTTCGGGACTTCCCGGATCACCGGGCCGCGTGGCGCCGGGGCTGCCGGCGCGGCCTCGGCAGCTGGAGCCGCCTGCGGCTGTGCGGCGGACCGGGTCGGGTTACGGAGCTGGCTCGGCGACGGCCCGTAGATGAACGCCGCCGCCAGCGCGACGGCCGCGACCAGTGCGCCCAAGAAACCTGCCGTCGATTGTGATCTCATGCCGATGATCCCCTCGCCTGCGCGGATTGATATCAAAAATCGGCCGGCCGCAACAGGATTTGGGAACCTATTTGGCCGCGGCCCTGCGCCGGGTGAAGGCGGTCACGATGTCCTTCTGCGCGAGCTCGATCGCACGGTTGGCGGTCGTCAGATTCGCGTCGGCGTCCTGCTTCGGAAATTGCAGCGACAGGAAGTCGATCAGCGACACACGGAAGTTCTGCCGCTCCGACGGACAGACATTGGCGATCAGCGAGGTGAACTCCTGGTCGGACATCGCCTTGTTGCTGTCGCGGGGATATTCGCGGGCGAGACAATTCCAGTAGGCGTCGCGGCCGGTGATCGCGAGCTTGTGCGCATCGTCGACCTCATCGGCCATTGCAGCGGAGGATATGGCGGCGGAGGACATGATCAAGAGGGCGGCCGCAACCAGCATGCGCATTGTTGTTCTCCATTTCGGCGCATCGTAGCGAAGAGCGACAGCGACGATAAGCGCCGCCGTGCCGATCTGGCAAACTGGCCAATCACGATTATTTTGATTAGTCTTGCTTCCTGTTCCCTCCCTCACGATGAGTGCAGTCGTGGCCAAAGCTCCCACCAAGGCGACCAAAACCAAGACCGACGCAGGCAACATCTATATCGGCATCGGCGGCTGGACCTTCGAGCCGTGGCGCGGGGTGTTCTATCCGGAGAAGCTCGCGCAAGCGAAGGAGCTGTCCTACGCCGCCTCCAAGCTGACCTCGATCGAGATCAACGGCACCTATTACGGCTCGCAGAAGCCGGAGAGCTTTCGCAAATGGGCCAGCGAAGTACCCGACGGCTTCATCTTCTCGCTGAAGGGGCCGCGCTTCGCCACCAACCGCCGCGTGCTCGCCGAAGCCGGCGATTCGGTGAAGCGGTTCTATGATTCAGGCGTGCTGGAGCTGAAGGACCGGCTCGGGCCGGTGCTCTGGCAGTTCGCGCCGACCAAGAAGTTCGACGGCGCCGATTTCGGCAAGTTCCTCGAGCTGCTGCCGCGCAAGCTCGACGGCCGCGCGCTGCGCCACGTCGTCGAGGTCCGCCACGACAGTTTTTGCGTGCCCGAATTCGTCGCCCTGATTCGCGAGCACGAGGTACCGGTGGTGTTCGCCGAGCACGGCAAATATCCGGCGATCGCCGACGTCGCGAGCGACTTCGTCTATGCGCGGCTGCAGAAGGGCAATGACGAATTGAAGACCTGCTATCCGCCGAAGCAGCTCGACGCCTGGGCCAAGCGGTTTCAGGACTGGGCCGCCGGCAGCGAGCCCGACGACCTGCCGAAGGTCGAGAAGACCGCGCCCAAGAAGGCGCCGCGCGACGTGTTCGCCTATGTGATCCACGAGGGCAAGGTCCGCGCGCCGGCCGGCGCGATGGAACTGATCGAACGGGTGAAGTGAGCGAGAACCGATGGCGAAGGCCAGGAAGCTGTTCACCATCGGCTACGAGCAGACGCCGTCGAAGGCGGTGCTCGACGAGCTCGAGCAGGCCGGCGTCAAGCTGCTGGTCGACGTCCGCGCCATCGCCTCCTCGCGCCGGCCCGGCTTCTCCAAGACCCAGCTCGCCGCCGGTCTCGACGAGCGCGGCATCGGCTACGTCCATCTGCGCGGTCTCGGCACCCCGAAAAGCGGACGGGAAGCGGCACGCAGCGGGCAATATGCGCTGCTGCACAAGATCTATTCGGCGCACCTAAAGACGGCGCAGGCCAAGGAAGAGCTCGACGAGCTGTCGGCGCTGGTCAAGCAGTCCGGCCCGGTCTGCATCCTCTGCTACGAGCGCGACCACCAGCACTGCCACCGTCGATGGATCGCCGAGATCATTGAAGAGCGCGACGGCGTCAGGATCGAGAACCTGGCGGCACCGCAGCTCTAGCCTGCCTCGCCCGGCACGTTCAGCGTTCCCTCCATCATCGTCACGCAGCCGCCGCCGACATGCACCGAAGTGATCACGCCGCCTTGCTTGCGCACGCGCGTCAGCAACAGGCTCGGCCGGCCCATGTCGACGCCCTGCCCGATCCGCAGCCGCAATTCGCCATCGCGCGCGGGATCAATATCGGCGAGCAGCGCCGCGCAAGCCGCGGTCGCGCTGCCGGTGGCGGGATCCTCGGACAGGCCGCTGGCGCCCGGATGGAACATGCGCGCCTGCAGGTCGAGCGGCTGCTCGCTCGCCGGCACGTCGCGCGTGTAGAAATAGACCACGTCGCGGCCGATCTCGGCCAGCGTCCTGGCGAACGCCGCAGCATCCGGCCGGGCGCGCCTCAGCGCCTCGCGCGAGGCGATCTCGACCACCAGGAATGGCAGCCCGACCGAGACGACCTGCGGCGCGTGCCGATTGGTCTTCACATCAGCCGCCGTCAGCGACAGGCACGCGGCGGCGGCGGCCGCGCTGACCTCATTGGTCCGCTGTAGCGCCTGCGGCGCGGTCAGCTCGGCCCCGACCACATTGCCGCCGTCGGACAGGATCTCGACCGGCACGAGGCCCGCCTTCTCCTCGAACCTCAAGCGCGCCGGCGCCTTCGCGGCCCGGCTTGCCAGCACGAAGGCGGTGCCGACATTGGGATGGCCGGCGAACGGAATTTCCGAGCGCACCGTGAAGATGCGAACCTGGGCGTCGTTGACCTTGTCCTGCGGCGGCAGCACGAAGGTCGTCTCGGAATAGTTGAACTCGGTCGCGATCGCCTGCATCTCTTCGGTCGAGAGCCCTTCGGCGTCGAGCACCACGCCGAGCGGGTTGCCGCCGAAGGCGCGGTCGGTGAAAACGTCGACGGTGATATAGCGCCGCTGCATCCTGCTTGTCCTCGTGCTCCGGTCATTCCGATGACGTCACCGTACCACGGCCCGAGCGATGCCCTTCAGAGCACTCGGTACAATCGCGGGCAAGTCACATGCAGGCAGCTCGCGCGGCTTGAGGAGCCGTGCGTGATTGCCTCGGATCATGTGAGCGTCGCCGCCTACCCCAACTGCCAGACGTGCACCGGGTGCTCGTAGCCCCGCACCGGGATCTCGCCGCGCGACACCGCGTCCTTGCAGTCATCGCCGAGCGCCTCGCGCACCGCGGAGGAAATTAAAAACTGCGAGCCGAGCTCCTTGTTCAGCGCCTCGAGCCGCGCGGCAAAATTCACGGTGTCGCCGATCACGGTGTACTCCTTGCGCCGGGGCGAGCCGATATTGCCGGCGACGACCTCGCCGATGTGGACGCCGATGCCGATGCGCAGCGGCCAGCTCGTCGCCGCGTTGGTGCGCTCGTTCGCGGCGAGCATTTCACGCGCGGCGGCGACCGCCTGATGCGCGGCGTCGTTGGTCTCGAACGGGGCACCGAACAGCGCGAGAAAGCCGTCGCCCAAAAACTTGTTCACGATGCCGCCATGGCGATCGAGGATATCGACCAGCACGGCAAAGGCGCCATCGAGCCTGTCGACCACCTCCTGCGGCGAGCGGGTGCGCGCACCGGCCGTGAAGCTGCGGAAATCCACGAACATCACCGCAACACGGCGGATGTCGCTGCCGGTGCCGGCCCCCTCCGTCATCAGACGTTCGACCACCTGCGGCGAGACGTGCTGGCCAAACAGGTTGGTGATGCGATCGCGCGCGGTGGCGGCCGCGATGCTGGCCGCGAACTGCCGGCGCAGCTGCATGCCGACTGCGCCGGCCAGCATGCCGCAGATCAGGATGATCGCGCTGCGCGCGGCGTGATAGTAGATGCTGGTCTCGGCCGCGCCGCCGCCCGAGGGATGGAAGAACACCGCCATATAGAACAGCTCGACCGCCGCGACGAAGCCGGTGAAGGTCGAGAGCCAGAAGTCGAGCCGCAGCGTCGACAGGATGATGAAGACGAAATAGATCAGCGGCGCCACGAATCCGAGCGCCTCTTGCGGCCCCATGCTATTCATGTGCAGCGCCAGCACGACGGTCGGCAGCGACGTCTCGACGAGCACGCCGATGTAGCGCCGGACCACCGGCAGGTCGCGCCCCTTGCGCATGTGCCAGCTGATCGCCCCGTGCACCCAGAACTCGAACAGGATCAGCGGAATGGTGACGTAGAAGACGTAGACGGGGCTGAGGTTGCCGTGCCAGACGCAGCTGACCGCATCGGGCGCAAAGAAATACACCAGCAGACTGATCGCCGCGAGGGCAGCGGCGGTAGCGATCAGCACCTTGATGCGGAGCAACTCGGTGGTCATCACCTCGCGCATCAGGGCGTGATGGAAGTCGGCGGATACGGTTGTGTCTGCCGCTACGCTGTTTTTGTCCGAAGATTCCGCCATGCCTCCCACCCCGTCATTCCGGGGCGCGAAGCGAACCCGGAATCTCGAGATTCCGGGTTCGATGCTTCGCATCGCCCCGAAATGACGATCATTGATGGCATCCATCATAGCCTCAATCGAGCGTACGGCGGAAGCGCGTCACCGCGATCGTCATGGCGAACAGCATCAGGGCGACCAATGCGGCGGTGTCGTATTGCAGGTTCTGCATCGCCGCGCCCTTCAGCATGATGGCCCGCACGATGCGCACGAAATGGGTCAGCGGCAGCCCCTCGCCGATATATTGCGCCCAGACCGGCATGCCCGCGAACGGAAACATGAAGCCGGACAGCAGGATGCTCGGCAGGAAGAACATCATCGAGAGCTGCATCGCCTGCAGCTGGTTCTGGACGATGGTCGAGAAGGTGTAGCCGATCGACAGATTGGTGGTAATGAACAGCGTGGTGAGCAGCGCCAGCAGCGTGAGGCTGCCGAGGACCGGCACGCCGAACAGCAAAATGCCGATGGCGATGATCAGCGTGGCCTGGATGAAGCCGACCAGCACATAGGGGATGATCTTGCCGAACATCACCTCGACCGGCTTGATCGGCATCGACAGCAGGCTCTCCATGGTGCCGCGCTCGATTTCGCGCGTCACCGAGAGCGCGGTGAAGATCAGCATGGTCATGGTCAGGATAGTTCCGACCAGACCGGGCACGATATTGAGGCGCGAGTCCGCCGCCGGGTTGTAACGGGCGTGGGCGCGGATTTCGAACGGCATATCCGGGGGATCGCCGACGTGCAGATCATGCGCCAGCGCCGATTGCACCAGCGGCCCGAGTGCTCCGAGCGCCGAGCCCGACGCGACCGGGTCGGTGGCATCGGCGGCGACCAGCAGCGCCGGTCTGTCGCCGCGCCGCACCGCGCGCTCGAAGCCGCGCGGGATTTCGACGCCGAACAGCACCTTGCCGGATTGCAGCAGCTCGTCGAATTCCTCGACGGTGTGGACCTCGCGGACAAAATGGAAATAGGCGGTGTTCTCCATTGCCTTCAGGATCGAACGGCCGAGATCGCTGTCTTCCTGGGTCAGCACCGCGGTCGGCAGATTGCGCGGCGTGGTGTTGATGGCGTAGCCGAACAACGTCAGCTGCATGACCGGCAGCATGATGATCATGGCGAAAGAGACGCGGTCGCGGCGAAGCTGGATGAACTCCTTGACCAGCATCGCGTAGCTGCGCCGCCAGAAGCCGAACGCCGGCTCCCTCGCCTCGCTGTTCTGGATCGATTCCGTTGCGCTCATCGCAATTATCCCTGGAGATTATCCTTGGAAATTATCCTTGGAGCGCCCCATCAGATCGATGAAGACGTCTTCGAGCGACGGCTCGCTGGCCTGCCAATGCCACTTCGAATTGTCCCGATAGGGCGCGATCGCGGCCTCGACCGCCGCCTTGTCGCGGCCGGAGACGTGCAGGCTGGTGCCGAACGGCGCCACCATGTCGACGCCGGGCTTGTCCGTGAGCTCGGCCATCAGGCCGTTGAAATCCTCGCCCGTCACCGTCCAGGTCGACAGCGCGGACGCCGCGATCACCTCGTCCACCGTGCCATGGGCCAAGAGATGACCGTAGGCGATGTAGGCGATCTCGTGACAGCGCTCGGCCTCGTCCATGTAATGGGTCGAGACCAGCACGGTGAGGCCTTCGGCGGCGAGCGCGTGGATCTCGTTCCAGAAATCGCGCCGCGCCTTGGGATCGACGCCGGCGGTCGGCTCGTCGAGCAGCAGCAATTGCGGATTGGGCAACGTGCAGGCGCCGAGCGCCAGCCGCTGCTTCCAGCCGCCGGAAAGGTTGGCGGCGAGCTGCTCCTCGCGGCCCTTCAGCCCGATCCGCGCGATCATGTCGGCCGCGGCGCCGCGCGCGTCCGGCATGCCATAGAGCCGCGCCACGAATTCGAGATTCTCGCGCACCGACAGATCCTGGTAGAGGCTGAAGCGCTGCGTCATGTAGCCGACCTTGCGCTTGATCTTGTCGGCATCGCGCCGGATGTCGTAGCCGAGGCAGGTGCCCTCGCCGCTGTCGGGCGTCAGCAGGCCGCACAGGATGCGGATGGTCGTGGTCTTGCCGCTGCCGTTGGGACCGAGGAAGCCGTAGATCGAGCCGCGCTTGACCTGCATCGACAGGTCATGGACGACCTCGCGTCCGCCAAACGACTTGGTCAGCCCCTTCACATCGATCGCGATGGAGGGTGCGTCGGACCGCGCGCTGGTGGAGCCGCCGTTCATCTGCGCTCCGCCACCGGCGTCTTGGGATTGAGGTAGATGCTGATCGGCTGACCGACGCGCAGCACATCGGGCCGGCTCGGCCGCGCCTGGATCAGATAGACCAGCTTGTTGCGCTCATCGAGGCTGTAGATGACCGGCGGCGTGTACTCCGCCGTGGTGGCGATGAAGTAGATCTTTGCCGTGAGGTCGGCGGCGCAATTGTCGCAGGTCACCCTCACCTCGTCGCCGAGCGCAAGCTTCGGCAGCTCGGCCTCCGGCACGAAGAAGCGCAGCTTCATGTTGCCGGGCGGCATGATCGACAGCACCGGGCGCTGCGCCTGCACCATCTCGCCCTCGCGGAAATAGATCTGCTGGATCGAGCCCGCGATCGGCGCAAAGCCCTTGCGACGGTCGAGCCGGGTCTGCGAGGTGTTGACCCGCGCCTCCGCGACGCGCAGCGCCGAGACCGCGGAATCCAGATTGGCCTGGGTGCCGGCGCCGGTGCCGCGCAGCGAGGCCGCGCGGTCATAGCTCTGCCGCGCATTGGCGAGGGTCGCATTGTTCTGGTTGAGATCGGCGCGCTGCAAATCGTCGTCGACCGAATAGAGCAGATCGCCGGGCTTGACCTCGTCGCCTTCGCGCACATTGAGCTTGATGACGCGGCCGGATTCATCGGGGCTGACGAAGATCATGTCGGCCTCGACCCAGCCCTGGAAGCCGGGATCACGCTTCTCCTGGCAACCGGCCAGCGCCGCCGCCAGCACGACTGCGGTCACGAGCTTCATCATGCGCGAGCCGGTCATGGCTTGCTCCGTTCGCCGAAGATCAGATCGAGATGAACCTTGAACATCGCGAGGGCATCGAGCGGCGCGTGCCGGGCAAACAGGCCCTGCCAGATCACCGCGACGATCGCGGGCGCCACGACGAGTTGCGGAAACTGCGCGAGTTGGCGCTGCCTGATCTCGCCGCGCGTGATCGCAAGCTGGATCAGCGCCTGCATCGCGGCCATCCCCTTCGACACCACCTCGCGGAAATAGAAGTCGGCGATCGTCGGGAAGCGCGGCCCTTCGGAGACGATCAAACGGACGATGTCGCCGCGCCGGGTCGACACGATCTCGCGGATGAAGGTCTCGGCAAACCTCTCCACCGCATCGCGCACCGGGCCGGTGATGGTGGGCGGCGCGGCCATGCGATTGACCAAGGGCACGACTGCGGTGCGGATCAACTCCTCGAACATCGACTCCTTGTCCTTGAAGTACAGATAGAGCGTGCCCTTCGCGACGCCCGCCCGCCTGGCGACATCGTCGAGCCGCGTCGCGGCGAAGCCGCGCGCAATGAACTCGTCCATCGCCGCCTCGACGATCGCAGCGCGCCGCTCCGCCGATTTCTCGGCGCGGTTCGCAGCAGGCTTGGCCTCGGGCAGCTTTGCCGAGGCCACCTTCGGGATCCTCGCCGCGGCAGCCCGGATCGCGGTGGTCCGGCGCTTGGCGGGCCGGGAGCGGGTCGTCTTTTCGATGCGCTTTGTCATGGCCATAATATGACTGACCAGTCAGTCATTGTCAATATGTTCAGAGAAAACGCCTGCCGGCCGGAAGCGTTCCTGTCGGCCTTCCCGGCCCCTCAGGGTGCGCATAGATTCGCGATCTCGCGGCGCAAATGCCCGAATTTGCTGCTTATGTCCGCCCTATGGGGAACAGTGGGCGCTGGGAAAGCCGGGTGCCGATCGCACCCGCGGGCCCTGTGCAACAAAAAGGCACAGGGGTGGCACCACAGGTGTAACCGGAGCAATCCGGCTTTCCCTGCGCGATGCGCTACGGCTCACTTCGTGCTCTCCCCGGCGAGATTGGGGGGAATTTGATACAAGCGGTCCGCTGGGGGAACACCAATGAGCGATTGGTTACACAACCTTTCTGTGCCGTGGATGGCCTTCATCGTCTTCGGCTTCACCTACCTTGTTGCCATTCTCATTTTCGCAGGCGTTGCGATCCTGTCGACCAAGGAGCGCGCAACGTCTTTCAAATCGATCTCTCCCGGCATGTTGCCGGTGCTCGGCATCCTTTTCGGCCTGTTTGTCGCATTCACCGCGGCACAGGTCTGGAGTGACAGCGACCGCGCCACCGCGGCGGTGAGCCGCGAAGCCAGTTCGTTGCGGGCGGTCATCCTGCTCGCCGGCGGCCTGCCGCCGGAGCAGGAGGCGCGCCTGCGCGGCCTCGTTCGCGACTACGTCGAGGAAACGGTCGCCGTGGAATGGCCGATGATGGCGCGCCAGGCTGCATCGCTCAAGGCAGCTCCTCCTGCGCTGACCGCGGCGTTGCGGCTTGTCGTATCAACGCCCGCGCAAAACCCGGGCCAGCAGACGACGCAGCACGAGATCATCACCAATCTGAATTCGGCACTCGATGCGCGACGACAACGGATCATCGTCAGCCAGACGGAAGTCGACTCGATCAAATGGTGGTGCCTCTACCTTCAGGCCATCTGCGAGCTATTGGTCATTGCCCTTGTTCACTGCGACAACCGGTTGGGATCCGCCATCGCGATGGGACTATTCGCGACCGGCGTGGCCACATCGGTTCTGCTGATTGCCGCGCATGATCGACCATTCACCGGCCAGATATCGATTGCGCCGACGCCGTTGCTGCAGATCATGCCGGACAAGGAGGCGAGCCGATAAGCGCCGGACCGCACACGCGCGCTGTCCGCTAGGTGTGAAACTTCAGCCCATCGAGGATCTTGTCGACCACCTTGCGCTCGGCGCGAATAGCGAGGCCGACCAGGTTGAGCTCGCTGCGCGCGACCGCCCTCACCACCTCGCGGTTGGCGGCGTCATGCGTGGTCTTGAACATGTCCTCGGTGTAGAGCGCCGGCTGCACGTTGCGCGCCAGCGCGCGCTCCAGCGCCCGCGACAGCGCGGGCCCGTCGGCGCCGTAGATCAGGATCGGCTGGCCGATCAAAGAGAGATATCTGGTCCCCGACCCGTCCTGGTAATTCTCGCCGATACATTCGGGGAAGGAAGCCGCGATGCCGCCGGCAAGAAACGACGCCACGTTGAGCTTCTGCCAGACTTCCAAGTCGGTGCGGATCACGACCGCGATCTTGGTGTCGAACTGCATGGCGATAAATCTATCCGCAGGTTGACGACAAACGCCAGTTCTGACCGCGCATCCCTCATCTGCCCGCCAGGCGCTGACGTTAGTTTCTTGAGCAACCCACGGGCGGACCCTGCCCGCCTGAAGGGCGACGTCGCGGCTGGCGAAGCTGATATCGCTGCGGCGAAGAAGCTCAACCCACACGTCGACCGCTAGTCGTGCCACGTCGCAAGGGCCCGATCCCTGCCGGGACGGAAAGCGATAGTCAGCTCCTGCGCCGCGTAGTAGGCTTCGGGCGTTCGATGACCATCAGCATATTTCAGGGCATTGCATCATGATCAGCAAGGCCGATGTTGTTGTTATTGGTTCGGGCGGATTGGGCGCGGCCACAGCCTATTACCTGAGCAAGCGTGGAGGTCTCAGCGTCGCCCTTGTCGACAAGCATGAGATCGGATCGCAAACCTCGCCCCGCGCGGCAGGCATGGTGAGTTGTGCGCGCAAGAGCGACTTGATGATTGGCCTCATCAAGGACGCATGCCGCAAGATCGAGGCGTTCACGGAAGAAACCGGCCAGCCGCTCGACTGGGTGCATTCGGGCAGCCTCAAGATTGCGCGCCGGCCACAGGACGCCGAAGTGATCGAGGACGATTTCGCGCGCGGACGCCGCACCGGCCTCGACGTCGAACTGATCTCTCCGCAAGAGGCGAGCAGTCTCAATCCGTTCTTGCAGCCGACGGGCGTCGTTGCGGCGATGCGGATCGGCGACGACCGGTATTTCGACCCGGCGCAGGTTGCCGTCGGTTTCGCCACAGCCGCGGCGGCCAACGGTGCAATCTTGCTGCCGAAGACCGACGTGCGCGCCGTCAACATCGTCGGCGGCACCGTGATCGGCCTGACCACCGCGAACGGCGTCATTGAAAGTCCGGTTGTCGTCGATGCGGCCGGCGCGTGGACGCGGCAGGTCGCGGAGGCGAGCGGGATCCGCGTGCCGCTGGTGCCGACCCGGCAGCAGTTGATCGTCACCGAGCCTTTGGATGGCGTCCGTGCCGACCTGCCGATGATCCGCATCATGGACGCTGCGGTGTATGCCCGCCCATGTCAGGGCGGCTTCCTGTGGGGTGTCTACGAGGAAACGCCGCGCTTCTTCGATATGCAGTCGCTTGGGGCCGGCTTCGACGTCAAGGACATGCCGCTCGATATCGGCGTGCTTCATGCAGCCGCCGATGAGGTCAAGGACCAGCTCCCGTTCCTGCAAACCGCCAAGGTGCGGGAGTTTCGCGGCGGCATTCCGACGATGACCGCCGACGGCCATCATATTCTCGGTCCGGCCGCCGGCGTGACCGGCTTCTATTTTGCGAGCGGGTGCAACGTCGCCGGTCTGTCGATCTCGCCGACCGTCGGCGAGGCGCTTGCGGCCTGGATCGTGGACGGCAAGCCGCCCATCGATCTATCGCCGATGTCGGTCATGCGGTTCAAAGACCAATCGTGGTCCGAAGACCAATTGGAGCGCGACGCCGCCTGGCAATACCGGCACTTTTATGGCGCCGTCTGAACTCGGCAGCGCGCTTTGCCCACCAGGCGGATTGCGGCGACTGCCTTACCCCTTGGCGTCGCAGGCCCAGGCGCGGATCACGCATTCCTTGCCGCCATAGTCGTAGCACTTCCTGGTCGCGGCATTGAGCGAGCTCGAGATCTTCGGCGCCACGGCATAGCCATGGGCGCCGCAGGGATTCTTCATGTCGATCGAGAGCGCGGCGCAGGCCCGCTTCATGGTGACGGTGGTGCAATCGCCCTTGCACTGCTTCAGCGCGGCGGCGCGCGCCGCGCCTTCCGCCGGATAGTCGTAGGCCTGGCCATAGGCCCCGCACTTGCCGACCGCGAACGCGCCGGCCGCGCGCGCCTTGGGCACGAAGGTTTCCACGGAGAAACGCGTGGCGCCGAGCAGCAATGTCAGGACGAGAATCGTCAACGCGCGACGCTGCGCGACGGCGGTCGAAATGATCAAGCGGAAATCCCCCAAAGCCCGGCGCGGACTGTACGCAGGGGTCGTTTCCAGATGGTGAATGACGGGTTGAGAGCGAATTCTATCCACTCGTCGTCCCGGCGAAGGCCGGGACGCATAGCCACCGATGGTGATGATTGCGCGAGGCTCTGGCCGCTGTCCCACCAACAACAACGATTGGTGGTAATGGGTCCCGGCCTTCGCCGGGACGACGCGGAGAATGTTCAGCCCTGTCTTGCCGCTTCCAGCGCCTGCGGCGTGTCGATGTCGAGGAAGGCGCTGTCGCCGTCGACCGGGACCTCGGCGACTACCTCGGCATGCTTGGTGATCAAGTGACGCGCGCCGATGTCGCCGTCGAGCGTCATCAGCTCCTTGAAAAAGCGCCGCGACCACAGCACCGGATTGCCGCGGCGGCCCTCACTGACCGGGACCGCGATCAGATGGCCGCGGTCCGGCGCGAAGGTCTCGATCAGGCGATCGATCAGCTTCGCATCGATCAGCGGCATGTCGCCGAGGCAGACGATCGCGCCGTCGGCGCTGTCGGACACCGCCGCAATGCCCGCCTTCACCGAGCTGGCGAGGCCGCCGGCGAAATCCGGGTTGCGGACGAATTTGACCTTGAGGCCATCGAGCGCCTGCTCGACCAGCTCGGCCTGATGCCCGGTGACCACGATCACCTCGGAAGCCTTCGAGGCCAGCGCCTGCTCGGCGACGATGCGCGCGAGCTTCTTGCCGTCGAGCTCGGCGAGCAGCTTGTTCGGGCCGCCCATCCGGGTCGAGCGGCCGGCGGCAAGCACGATCGCGGCGACGTTGCGGTTGCCTTCGGTGTCCGGCACCGTGCGCGGCTGCGGCCGCGTCACGATCTCCATCAACAGGCCGCCGACGCCCATGCCGGTGAGATCCGATCGCGTCACCTTGATGCCGGCGAGCAGCCGCATCAAGACCCAGTCGAAGCCGTTCTCGACCGGCGAGCGCGCGCAGCCTGGCGCGCCCAGGACCGGCACGCCGCCGGCGCTGCCGATCAGCAGCAGATTGCCCGGATCGACCGGCATGCCGAAATGCTCGACCGCGCCGCCGATCTCGGTGATTGCAGCAGGAATGACATCACGACGGTCGGCGATCGCGGACGCGCCGAACACGATGACGAGCTCGGCCCCTAAGCCGAGCAATTCCTTGATCGAGGCGGCGAGCACCGTCTCGTCATGCGGCACGCGGCGCTCGGCGATGATGGTGGCGCCGGCCGGCGCGAGCCGCTCGGCGGTGACGCGCAGCGTCTTGTCGATCACCTTCGGCGCAAGACCCGGCAGCAGCGTCGAGACCACGCCGACCTTCTGGATCACATAGGGCGCGATCCGCAGCGTATCCTTGCCGGCGACCGCGACGGCGGCATCGCGTAAGCGCCCCTCGACGCCGAACGGGATCAGCTTGACGGTCGCGATCATCTCGCCTTCGACCACCGGCTTGAACGCGGCGAGCGTTGCGAAGGTGATGGCCTCGTCGACGTCGTTGATACGGTCGACCGCGGCGCGATCGATCACCAGCACACCGGGACGGGCCGCGAACAGATTGGCGCGGCCGGTGAAGGCGCGCTCGACGTTGACGCCGTCGCCGGCCACCGCCTGCGCGATGCTGGCGGCCGCGGCGTCCTCGGAGACGTCGCCCTCGTCGAGCCGCACCACGACGATCTCGTCGACGCCCGCCTTGGTCAGCGCCTCGACCTCGGCGAGGCCGATCGTGGTGCCCTTCTTGAGCACCAGCGCGCCCTGGCGGAGGGTATGCACGGTGACGCCGCCAATCGCGTCGGCCGGACTGGCGGGACCGAATTTCATGCCGCTTCTTCTTTTTCTTTGGGGGGCAAGCGCAGCTGCGCGGTGATCTCGGCCATGATCGCGACCGCGATCTCCGACGGCGACACCGCGCCGATATCGAGGCCGATCGGCGCGTGGATGCGCGCGATGTCGCTGTCCCTGGCGCCCTGCGCGCGCAGCCGCTCGGCGCGCTTGGCGTGGGTCTTTCGCGATCCGAGCGCGCCGATATAGAAGCAGTTGCGGTCGAAGGCGTGCAGCAGCGCCGGATCGTCGATCTTCGGATCATGCGTCACCGCGACGAAGGCGGTGTAGTGATCGACGTTGAGCGGCGGCAGTGCGACGTCGGGCCATTCGGCGACCAGCGGCACGTCGGGGAAGCGCTCCGGGCTCGCAAACGCGGTGCGCGGATCGACCACCGTGACGTCATAGTCGAGCGAGCGCGCCAGCGGCGCCAGCGCCTGGCTGATATGGACCGCGCCGATGATCACGAGCTTTGCGGTCGGCGCGTAGACATTGAGGAACAGCTTCTTGGTCCCGACCTCGACATTGCCGCTCTTGCCCATCCGCAGCTGCTTTGAAAGCTCGGCGCGCAGCGGATCGGCGGCGATGTCCGCGGCCTTGACCAGACGCTGATCGCCATTGGCGGTGTCGGTGACGATGATCACCGGGCGGCGCGCGGCGCGCTCGGCGTTCAGCTCTTTCAGGATCTCGAGTTTCACGGCTAACCAACCTTCTCGACGAAGACGCGGATGGTGCCGCCGCAGGACAGGCCGACATTCCAGGCCGTCTCGTCGGCAACGCCGAATTCAAGCATCTTTGGCTGGCCGCTCGCGATGACGTCGAGCGCTTCCGTCACGACGGCGCCCTCGACGCAGCCGCCGGAGACCGAGCCGAGGAAGGTGCCGTCGTCATTGATGACCAGGCTCGAGCCGGCCGGGCGCGGCGCCGAGCCCCAGGTCTCGACCACGGTGGCAAGCGCCACGCCATGGCCCTCCTTCTGCCAGGTCTCGGCGGCCTGCAGGATGTCTTCGTCGCGGTTCAGCATGGTGGCCTCCTGCTATCGGGTCAGGCTTCTTAGGCTACGGAGCGGATCAGGCTGCGGTGGTGCGCCGGCGGCGGGGATGACAGCGCCCCGATCAAGCCCTTGATGGACGTCAAGTTATGCACCGGGCGAAATTCGTCAACGTGGGGCAACATCATTTTGATGCCCTGCGCCTTGGCCTCAAAGCCGGAGTAGCGCAGCAGCGGATTGAGCCAGATCAGGCGGCGGCAGGAACGGTGCAATCGGTCCATCTCGAAGGCCAGTTTGGCATCAGCCTCCCGTTCTAGTCCATCGGATATAAGGAGGACGATGGCGCCCTGCCCGAGCACCCGGCGGGCCCAGAGCTGGTTGAAGCTGTGCAGCGAGGTCGCGATCCGCGTCCCGCCGGCCCAGTCCTCGACCGCGGACGAGCAATTCGCCAGCGCTTCGTCGGGGTCACGCTCCCGCAACGCGCGCGTCACATTGGTCAGGCGGGTACCGAACAGGAACACCGAGACCCGCTTGCGGGCGTCGGTGATGGCGTGCAGGAAGTGCAGGAACAGGCGGGTGTACTCGCTCATCGAGCCGGAGATATCGAGCAACGCCACGATCGGCGCCGGCTTCTCGATCCGGCCGAGCTTTCGGATGTCGATGATCTCGCCGCCGGTGCGCAGCGAGTTGCGCACGGTGCGGCGCATGTCGAGCCGCAGGCCCCGCGCATCCGGCTGGTAGCGGCGGGTCACGAGCTCGGCCTGCGGCAGCCGCATCTTGGCGATCTCGCGCGTCACCTCGGCGATCTCCGCCGCGGTCATCTGCGCAAAATCCTTCTTCTGCAGGATCTCCTTGTCGGAGACCGAGAGCTTGAGCTCCTGCTCCTGGGCCTGCGGGCGCTCCTCGCTCCGCGCCGGCTGCGCCATCGCCTCCTGGACGCGGCGCGAGGCCGGCGGCGGCTTCTTCCTGGCGTGGTCCGGCAGCGGCACCGAATCCAGCATGCTCTTCCACTCCTCGGCGGCGCGGAAGAACAGCATAAAGGCCTGGCGGAAGATCAGCGCGTGCTCGTGGCGCTTGACGAAGATCGCTTCCAGCGTGGCGTAGAAATCGGAGCGGTGGCCGACCTCGATCAGCTGCAGCGCGTCGAGCGCATCGATCACCGAGCCCGGCCCGACGGGAAGCCCGGCCGCCCGCAGCGCGCGGGCAAAGCCAATCACGTTGTCGGCCATGTGGCCGGTCGGAGGCGCGAGGTGGTTGATCGCCATTGTTGTTTGGCCTCGTCATTCCGGACCGCACGAAGTGCGGATCCGGAATCTGGAGATTGCGGCGCGAGATTCCGGGTTCACGCTTCGCGTGCCCCGGAATGACGGCTAGTCGCTCGTCGCTTCCTTCAATGTCTTCTGCAACGCATCGCCCTGCATGCGCGCGATGTCGTCCTGATACTTCAAGAGCGCGCCCAGCGTGTCGCCGACGACCTGCGGGGTCAGAGAGCGGGCGTCGAGCTCGGACAGCGCGATGGCCCAGTCGATGGTCTCGGCGACGCCCGGCGACTTGTAGAAATCCTGGTTGCGCAGCGCCTGCACGAAGCGGACGACCTGCTGCGACAGCTTGGCGGAGATGTTCGGCACCCGCGACTTGACGATCGCAAGCTCGCGCTCGGCTGTGGGATAATCAACCCAGTGATAGAGACAGCGCCGCTTCAGCGCGTCATGAATCTCGCGCGTGCGGTTCGAGGTGATGATCACGATCGGCGGCGCCGGCGCCTTCACGGTGCCGAGCTCGGGAATCGTGACCTGGAAGTCGCTGAGGATTTCCAGCAGGTACGCCTCGAACGCCTCGTCGGCGCGGTCGAGCTCGTCGATCAGCAGCACCGGAGGACCCGCGACATCGGGCTCGAGCGCCTGCAGCAGCGGCCGCTTGATCAGGAAGCGTTCGGCGAAAATGTCGCTGGCGAGCTGGTCGCGATCGGTATCGCCGGAAGCCTCCGCAAGGCGGATCGCGATCATCTGCGCCGCACTGCTCCACTCGTAGACCGCGGAGGCGACGTCGAGGCCTTCATAGCATTGCAGGCGGATCAGCTTGCGCCCGAGCGCCGCCGACAGCACTTTTGCGATCTCGGTCTTGCCGACACCGGCCTCGCCTTCGAGGAACAGCGGCCGGCCCATCCGCAGCGCGAGATAGGTCACGGTCGCGAGCGACCGCTCGGCGAGGTAGCCGCGCGAGGTCAGGAGATCCTCGAGCGCATCGACGGAAGTGGGTAACGCCGATGCACTCATGGAACAGCCAGTCTTCGAACAGAGGTCAGCAAAGTCACGCCTTGGTACTTAGTCCTTGGCGTTCGCGGCTTCCACCGCCCGGCGCGTCAAAACGCCGATCAGATGCGCGCGGTATTCTGCACTGCCGTGCAGGTCGCTGTTCAGCCCGTCAGCCGAAACTGCGATGCCGTCGAGCACCTTGTGCGAGAAGCGCTTCTTCAGCGCGTCCTCGAACGCAGTGACGCGGAAGACGCCGTCGGAGCCCGCACCGGTGACCGCGACGCGCACGTCGGACGGACGCTTGGCCACGAACACGCCAACCAACGCATAACGCGAGGCCTGGTTGCGGAACTTGACGTAGGCCGCCTTCTTCGGCACCGGGAACATCACCTTGGTGATGATCTCGTCGGCCTCCAGCGCGGTCGAGAACAGGCCCTGGAAATATTCCTCGGCCTTGAGGCGGCGCTTGTTGGTGACGATGGTCGCGCCCAGCGCCAGCACCGCGGCCGGATAGTCGGCGGTCGGGTCGTTGTTGGCGAGCGAGCCGCCGATGGTGCCGCGGTGGCGCACGGCGGGATCGCCGATCAGGCCGGCAAGCTCGGCCAGCGCCGGGACCGCCTCGCCCACGACCGCGGAGTTCGCGACTTCGGCATGCTTGGCGGTGGCGCCAATGACCAGCGAGCGGCCTTTCATCTCGATCGTATCGAGACCTTCGATGTGGGAGAGATCGACCAGATGCGGCGGGCTGGCGAGCCGCTGCTTCATGACCGGCACCAGCGTGTGACCGCCGGCAATCAGCTTGGCGTCCTCGTTCTTCACCAGCAAATTGGCGGCCTGCCGCACGGTGCCGGGACGGTGATATTTGAATTCGTACATTGGAATGTCCTGATCGCGCTCGCGATGAATTGCTGACTAGGCGAGGTCCGACTTCGCCATCGCCTTGGCGCCGGCGGCGATCGAAGCAACGATGTTCTGGTAGCCGGTGCAGCGGCACAGATTGCCTTCCAGCTCCTCGCGGATCACCTCGTCGGAGAGCTCGTGGCCCTTGCGATGGACCAGGTCGACCGCGGTCATGATCATGCCCGGCGTGCAGAAGCCGCACTGCAGGCCGTGATGCTCGCGGAAGGCCTCCTGCATCGGATGCAGCGGCGCGCCATCGGCCGCCAGCCCCTCGATGGTCTTGACCTCGTGACCGTCGGCCATCACCGCAAGCGTCGTGCAGGATTTCACCGCCCTGCCGTCCAGATGCACGACGCAGGCGCCGCACTGCGAGGTGTCGCAGCCGACATGGGTGCCTGTCAGCCGCAGGTTTTCGCGCAGAAACTGGACCAGAAGGGTACGGGGGTCGACATTCGCGTTCACGGGGTTGCCGTTCACGATCATTGAAATCTTGGCCATCAGCACTCTCTTATCTGCGCCACCGCATATCGGCGAAGCAGGCGGTTTTAAATCATTCCAGACGGCATAATATGGGCGCGCCCCGCGATGGGCAACCTTTCGAGCCACCCATCCAGGACATGGCCGGACCTGAATAATCCAGCCGAAAGGCGAGGCTAACCCTGCACCGCCTTGGCGAAATTTGCAAAGAATTCATCGGCCAGCTTCTTGGCGGCGCCGTTGATCAGGCGCTGGCCGAGCTGGGCGAGCTTGCCGCCGATCTGCGCCTCCACATTGTAGCTCAGAAGCGTACCGCCATCCTTGTCTGCAAGGCCCACGGTGGCGCCGCCCTTGGCAAAGCCGGCGACCCCGCCCTCGCCTTCGCCTGAGATCTTGTAGCCGTTCGGCGGGTCGAGATCGCTCAAGGTGACCTTGCCCTTGAAGCGGGCGGAGACCGGGCCGACCTTCATCTTGGCGGTGGCGCGGAAGCCGCCCTCGTCGGTCTTCTCCAGCTCTTCGCAGCCGGGAATGCAGGCCTTCAACACTTCGGGATCGTTGAGCTTGTCCCACACAGCCTGGCGCGGCGCTGCAAGCTGGACTTCGCCGGTCATTGTCATGGCCATGGGGGATCTCCTCGATCGCTAGAACCTTTTCCCCCAAGTAAAGCAGCCGGGGCGCAAAGGAAAGGGCACCTTCGGAGGATGAGCGATGCATATTCGCAACCGCAGCAAGCCAAGCCGATCGTTCACGAAATCGCGCAATCCCCGGTGTTGAAAATGCAGGCAGCCCCGGGGCATTGGCATCGACGCGCGACAGTGGTTAGGTCGCCGGCCATGAGCACAGCCCTTTCTCCCCTGCTTGCGCCGATGCTGTCGAGCGCCGCGATGCGCGCGGTGTGCAACGACGCCGCTACGCTGCAGAACATGCTGGATTTCGAGGCCGCGCTGGCCCGCGCCGAGGTGGCCTGCGGGGTGATTCCCGCAGCTGGCGCAGGACCAATCGGCGCCGCCTGCAAGGCCGAATCATTCGACCTGGCCGCGCTGGCCGACGCCGCGACGCGGTCCGGCAATCTGGCGATCCCGCTGGTGAAGGCCCTGACCGCCAATGTCGCCAGGGCGGACGCCGAGGCGGCGCGCTACGTGCATTGGGGCGCGACCAGCCAGGACGTCATCGACACCGCGACCATGCTGTCGTTGCGTGCGGGGATCGACGCGCTGCTGGCCGACCTCGACCGCGCCGTCGCCGGCTTCGCCGGGCTTGCGCGCGCCCATCGCAACACCGCCGTGGTGGCGCGGACCTGGCTGCAGCATGCGCTGCCGATGCCGTTCGCCCTCAAACTCGCCGAATATGCCGCGGCGCTGCATCGCTCCCGCAAGCGCTTGCTGCGCCTGCGCCGCGAGACGCTGGCGCTGCAATTCGGCGGCGCCGCCGGGACGCTCGCCGCGCTCGGCGATAAGGGGCTGGCGGTCGCCGCCGCCCTTGCGCGAGAGCTCGATCTGCCGCTGCCGGATGCGCCCTGGCATACCCATCGCGACCGCATCGCCGAGGCCGCGTCGGTGTTCGCCATCCTCGCCGGCAGCTGCGGCAAGATCGCGCGCGACGTGTCGCTGATGATGCAGACCGATGTCGGCGAGGCCTTCGAGCCGGCCGGCGCCGGCCGCGGCGGCTCCTCCACCATGCCGCACAAGCGCAATCCGGTCGCCGCCGCGAGCGCGCTGGGGGCTGCGACCATGGCGCCGAATCTCGCCGCGACGATCTTCGCCGCGCAGGTGCAGGATCATGAGCGCAGCGCCGGTCCGTGGCATGCGGAATGGCCGACCTTGCCGGGCCTGATGCTGGTAACCTCGGGCGCGCTTGCTGCCATCGTCGATCTCGCCGAAGGGCTTGAGGTCGATGCGGCGCGGATGCGCGTCAATCTCGATGCGACTCAAGGGTTGATCATGGCGGAAGCCGTCACCTTTGCGCTCGCCGACAAGATCGGAAAGAGCGACGCCCATCATCTGATCGAGGCCGCCAGCAAGCGCGCGGTCGCGGAGAAGAAGCACCTGCGCGAGGTGCTGTCGGCGGACGCCAAGATCACCGCGCATCTCGACGCGAAACGAATCGCGGAGCTGTTCGAGCCGATGGCCTATCAGGGCGCCTCGCAAGCGCTGATCGACCGCCTGCTGGCTTCACTGGATCACAAATAGCGACGATGTCATTGCCGGGCAACAGCGCGAAGCGCATGTTCGCGCAGATGACCCGGCAAGCGCATGACGAGAGGGACAAGACGATGCCGATGATCAACGCCGACGGGTGCCTGCTCAACGTCCAGGTGGACGGCCGCGACGGCGGACCGACCTTGATGCTGTCGAACTCACTCGGCTGCACCTTGCAGATGTGGGAGCCGCAGATGCGGGCGCTGACGCAGCTGTTCCGCGTCATCCGCTACGACCGCCGCGGTCACGGCAAGTCCGGCGTGCCGGCGGGCCCCTACTCCATGGAGCGCTTCGGCCGCGACGTGCTGGCGATCCTCGACGACCTCAACATCGAGAAGGTGCACTGGTGCGGCCTGTCGATGGGCGGCATGGTCGGACAGTGGCTGGGAGCGAATGCCCCGGAAAGATTCGGCAAGATCATCCTCGCCAACACCGCCTGCTACTACCCCGATCCGACCAACTGGCTGAACCGCATCAAGGTAGTGAAGGAAGGCGGCATCGCCGCCGTCGCCGATACCGTGATCGCGGGCTGGCTGACCGCCGATTTCCGCGAGCGCGAGCCGGAGACCGCGGCGCGCATGAAAGCGATGCTGGTTGCCTCGCCGGTCGAAGGCTATCTCGCCTGTTGCGAGGCGCTGTCGACACTCGACCAGCGCGCCCTGCTGCCGAAGATCAAGAGCCCGACCCTGGTGATTGCAGGAAAGCAGGACATGGCGACGCCGGTGTCGGCAGGCGAAATGATCCGCAGCGGCATTCCCGGCGCCAGCATGACGCTGCTCGATGCCGCGCACATTTCCAACGTCGAGCAGTCGCACGCCTTCACCGAGGCCGTGGTCGGCTTCCTGACGCAACGGTAACGGTCATCGTCATTCCGGGGCGATGCGAAGCATCGAACCCGGAATCTCGATCCGCATCCATAACTTCGAGATTCCGGGTTCGGTCCTGCGGACCGCCCCGGAATGACGTAACCGGGAAAGATGCTCTATGGGCCACAATCAGCACGTAGCCCGGATGCAGCGAAGCGAAATCCGGGACAAGTCCTTCGGCCAACGCTGAAGCCCCGGATTGCGCTGCGCTCCATCCGGGCTACGATTTCATGAGGAGACATCCATGGACGACAATCAGCGCCGCGACGACGGCATGACGCAGCGCCGCAAGGTGCTCGGCAATGAATGGGTCGACAAGTCGATCAAGAACCGCAACGCGTTCAACACCGACTTCCAAGACCTGATCACGCGCTATGCGTGGGGCGACATCTGGACCCGGCCGCATTTCGATCACCGCACCCGGCGTGTGCTTGTGATCGGCACCATGGTCGCGCTCGGCCAGTGGGACGAATTCCGCCTGCATGTGCGCGCCGCGCTCGCCGAGGGCGGCTTCACGCCCGAGGACATCAAGGAGATCCTGCTGCAGCAGGCGATCTATTGCGGCGTGCCAGCGGCCAACCACGCCGTCAAGGAAGCCGGCGCGATCATTGCCGAGCTAGGGCTGCTGAAGGGATAGCTCGCTCGCAGGCGCGCCCGCCTCGGCGACGGGCGGCTCGACGGCCCGTTTCGGCGCAGTCTCGAACAACATCACGATCGCGGTCCCGAGCAGCATCAGGAGCTCGGCCGCATGCATGCGCAACGCTTCGACCTCGCCGACCTTGGAGGCCATCATCATGCTGGCGAAGCTCAGCACGCTGCCGAGGCAGAGCGCCACCGCCAGCGCCTCGTCGGCGCCGCTGCTGCTCTTGCGCAGCGGTGAGAAGGCGGCCATCGCGAGGAAGACTGCGAAGAACGCCACCACGGTGATCCGCGCCAGCGCGAGCAGCCATGCGAGGCGCACCGTCGCCATCTTGCCGAGGTGCAGATAGTCGCTGGCATAGAACGCGATCGACACGCTCGGCCGCTCATAGAGGCCGTGGATCGGCGACACCATGATGCTGAAGGCGATGATGGTCCAGACCGGAATGAAATAGGCCGCAAGCAGCGCGCCGTTGAAGGAGCTGATCCGCCAGTTGTTCGACATTGCCGCTTCCCGTGCATCCCGCGCCTTTCAGACCGGCGACGGTTCAGCTTGCGAGCTAACGCCGATCAATTGCCGGCAGCAATTTAAACCCTTTGTTAAGGTTAAGCGCGATGCGATGATTCCGGATCGAGGCCGGGATCTGCGCAAGATCGGCGCCGGCCGGGGATAAAGGGGGTAAAATGACCGAAAGAGCGCGCGTTTTCGTCGCAACGCCCTGCTACGGCGGCGATCTGAAGATGGCCTATGTGTTGTCCGCCCTGAAGCTTCAAGCTGCGGCCACCGCCCGGGGCATCGACATCCAGTTTCATCTGATCGGAAACGAATCGCTGATCGTCCGCGCCCGGAACGAACTGGCCCACCAATTCCTTGCATCCGGCGCCAGCCATCTCCTGTTCATCGATGCCGATATCGGGTTCGAACCCGAGTCCGTGTTCCGGCTGCTGGATTGCGGCACCGACGTTTCCGCCGCGGCCTATCCGCTCAAGCACATCGATTGGGCAAAGGTGCAGCGGGCTGCGGACGCCAAGCGCAAGAACCTCGCGTCATCCTCGCTGGACTATGTCGTCACATGGGAGGGCGACCAGATCACATCTCGCGGCGACGGCTTCGCCAAGGTCCGATATGCCGGAACCGGCTTTCTCATGATGAAGCGATCCGCCCTCGTCAGGCTGTGCGACGCCCATCCCGAACTCAAATATCGGGCGAACCACAAAAGCAACGACTTGAACACCGGCGACCTGGTTCGCGCCGACCTCGACCGCGTCTCGCTGTTCGAATGCATGATCGACAAGACAACCGGCGAGTATCTGTCCGAAGATTACGCGTTCTGCCGGCGCTGGATCGATCTCGGCGGCAAAATCTGGCTCGACCTTCGAAGCGAGCTCACGCATTTCGGTTCGTACGCCTTCCGCGGCCGCTTCGCCGACCAGTTGGCCTGAACAAGACAGCCCAAGCGAAAAGGGTCCAGCCTGAATCGGGATAGGGGGGAGCCTCGCAGCCCCTCCCCTCCCACACCACCGTACATACGGGTCCGTATACGGCGGTTCGCTGGATTAAGCGGCAAGAGTTGTTCTGTTGCCGCCGTAGTTTGGGTGTCAGCAATCGTCGCGCCAGCTTCGACTCCTCTGATCAGCGTCAGTCAGGGTTTCACCCCTTCCCGCCGTTCCGAGGCCAGTTGCCCGGAATTCAGTCGCATGGCCGATGCGATATCGCTGCATCTACTCGTCACTTCCAGCGTTCAGGCCTTCGGCGAAACTCGTTCCGCCTACTATGCCCTCTGCTGACTTCTGCACTGCGGTCAGATCGCCTTACGACGACCTCAGTCTCGTTGCCGAGACGCAGCGCAGATCTCCCGAGGTAAGATCGACCGCCTTCGCCGCACGCCCGCCGGATTTACCACCCCGGCCCTTGATGACCGTGGACTTCGCGATCACGTGCTCGCTCGTCCGGCCGGGTAGGCCTCGTTATCCGGTTTTTGTCCATCGGGCCGCGGCTTTGCTCCACGCTTCCTTCAGACCCCACCTCGCGATGACGCCCTTGCGCTTCGCTAATCCTTCACCGTCATCAGGCTGGATAGAGGACTTCCACCTCCAAGCTGCCGGTCATGCTCGGCACACACAAGGGAGGCCTCGCCTTTCGGCGAGGCCTCCCTGCTAGTTCGGCTCAATTGTCCGAATTAGCGCTCCGGATTGGGCTTCTGACCCTGCCGGCCCTGATCCTGCTGTTGCTGGCCGGGCTTCTGGCCGCCGCCCTGCTGCTGCTGGCCGGGCTTCTGATTGGGGTTCTGGTTCGGCTGTCCCGGATTCTGATTTGGGTTGCTCATTCAGCTACTCCCTTGCTTTCATCAAGCTGGGGACAACGCGCGCGTCGGAAGCGCGGTTGCTCGGGGAACACGGGTTCCGGCGTGATCATTGCAAGGCAAGGCCATGTCGGCCCTGTGACATCGGAACCGCATCCGCCAAACTAGTTATGTACAAGCCCTTTCTGCTGCTGCCACGCTGTTGCCGCGGCCGGGGTTCCACTGTTAGAAAACGACACGACGCGACGGATCAGGCTGCCGGGGCCCTCGCCGCGTCACCCTCGACGTAGCGTTTTCGAGCGAAGTGGGAACCGGTTCGCGTGAAGAAAGCGCGTCCAGATCAACACGAGAGCCTGGTCGGTTCTCAACCGAACAGGCTCTGACGGCAGCGTATGGATTATTTCGCCCAGCAATTGATCAACGGCCTCGTGCTCGGTTCGATCTACGGCCTGATCGCCATCGGCTACACGATGGTCTACGGCATCGTCGGCATGATCAACTTCGCCCATGGCGACATCTTCATGATCGGCGGCTTCATCGCGCTGATCTCGTTCCTGGTGCTGGTGTCGCTCGGCCTCACCGCGATCCCCCTGATCCTGCTGATCGTGCTGCTGGTCTCGATGGCGATCACGGCGCTCTACGGCTGGACCATCGAGCGCATCGCCTACCGGCCGCTGCGGCATTCATTCCGCCTGGCGCCGATGCTCTCGGCGATCGGCATGTCATTCGTGCTGACCAATTTCTCACAGGTGTCGCAGGGCGCGCGGGTGAAGCCGGTGCCGCCGATCATCACCGGCGGCTACACGCTGCATGAAGGCTCGTCGGGCTTCGCCGTGCAGCTCTCCAACATCCAGATCATGGTCGTGCTCGCCACCATCGTCGTGCTGGCGCTGTTCACCTGGCTGGTCTCGCGCACCCGGCTCGGACGCGACATGCGCGCCTGCGAGCAGGACCAGACCATGGCCGCGCTGCTCGGCGTCGACGTCGACTACACCATCTCGATGACCTTCGTGATCGGCGCCGCGCTCGCCGCGGTCGCAGGCATGATGTATCTCTTGTATTACGGCCTGGTCGATTTCTTCATGGGCTTCGTCGCTGGCATCAAGGCGTTCACCGCCGCCGTGCTCGGCGGCATCGGCTCGCTGCCGGGCGCGATGCTCGGCGGGCTCGCAATCGGCCTGATCGAGACGTTCTGGTCGGCCTATTTCTCGGTTGAGTACAAGGACGTCGCCGCGTTCTCGATCCTGATCGTGGTGCTGATCTTCATGCCGACCGGCCTGCTCGGCCGTCCCGAAGTCGAAAAAGTCTGACAGGCACTTCGTGAGCGCGACCTCAGCCCGCCCCTCGCACGCCGCGCAGCCCTCGGGCAGCGCCTTCATTCTCAAGAAGGCCCTGATCAGCGCCCTTGTCGCGCTGGTGCTGTTCTCGCTGATGATCGGCATTCGCACCGAGGCCGGGCCGCAGGGCGGCTTGATCTACTGGACGCGGTTCGGCGACCTCGCAGCCCTTGTCGCTACCGTGTTCGGCGGCAGCATCGTCGTCGAGTTGCTGCGGCAATGGTGGGGACCGGTCGACAAGGACCGCATCGTGCCGAAGCCGGTGCAATCGGCGATGTCGTTCGCCGGCCGCTGGCTGGCGCCGGCGCTCCTGGTGTTCACCTTCCTCGTGCCTGTCATCTTCTACAACCAGCGCTACATTCTCGACCTGTCGATCCTGGTCCTGACCTATGTGATGCTGGGATGGGGATTGAACGTCGTGGTCGGCCTCGCCGGCCTGCTCGACCTCGGCTATGTCGCGTTTTACGCGGTCGGCGCCTATTCCTATGCGTTGCTTGCGACCAATTTCGGATTGTCGTTCTGGGTCTGCCTGCCGCTTGCCGGCATCCTGGCGGCGTTCTGGGGCGTGCTGCTCGGCTTCCCGGTGCTGCGGCTGCGCGGCGACTATCTTGCGATCGTGACGCTCGCCTTCGGCGAGATCATCCGCCTCGTCATCATCAACTGGCAGAGCCTGACCGGCGGCCCCAACGGCGTCTCGGGAATTCCCCGCCCGACCATGTTCGGCATTCCGCTGACGGCGGGTGACGACGGGCTCGCCGCCAAGCTCGGCATCGAATTCTCGCCGACCCACCGCCTCGTCTTCCTGTTCTATCTGATCCTGGCGATGGCGCTGATCACCAACTGGGTGACGATCCGGCTACGGCGGCTGCCGATCGGCCGCGCCTGGGAAGCGTTGCGCGAGGACGAGGTCGCCTGCCGCGCGCTCGGCATCAACACCACGACCACCAAGCTGACGGCGTTCGCGACCGGCGCGATGTTCGGCGGCCTCGCCGGCGCGTTCTTCGCCACCCGGCAGGGCTTCATCAGCCCGGAATCCTTCACCTTCCAGGAATCGGCGCTGGTGCTGGCGATTGTGGTGCTCGGCGGCATGGGCTCGCAGCTTGGCGTGGCGCTCGCCGCGCTGACCATGATCGGCGGCTTCGAGCTGTTCCGCGGCCTCGATCAATACCGCATGCTGGTGTTCGGCATGGCGATGGTGCTGCTGATGATCTGGCGGCCGCGCGGGCTGATCGGCCATCGCGCGCCGACCGTGTTCCTGGAACGCAACCTGGCGATCTCGTCCGACCTCGTCAAGGAGGGCCACGGATGAGCGGCGACCCCATCCTCACCGTCGACCGCCTGATGATGCGCTTCGGCGGCATCGTCGCGGTCAACGAGCTGTCCTTTGCGGCCGAGCGGCGCAAGATCACCGCGCTGATCGGGCCGAACGGCGCCGGCAAGACCACCGTGTTCAACTGCATCACCGGGTTCTACCGGCCGAGCGGGGGCGCGATCCGCCTCGCCCATGACGACGGCCGCACCATCCAGCTCGAGCGGCTGAACGATTTCCGCATCTCCAAGCAGGCCAAGGTGGCGCGCACCTTCCAGAACATCCGGCTGTTTCCCGGCATGACCGCGCTGGAAAATCTGATGGTCGCCCAGCACAACGCGCTGATGCGCGCCTCGGGCCTGACCCTGCTCGGGCTGCTCGGCCTGCCGTCCTGGCGCGAGGCCGAGCAGCGCGCCATCGATCTGGCGCGGACCTGGCTCGCGCGCGTCGGCCTGCTCGACCGCGCCGACGATGCCGCGGGAAATCTGCCCTATGGCGACCAGCGCAGGCTCGAGATCGCGCGCGCGATGTGCACTGAACCGGTGCTGCTCTGTCTCGACGAGCCGGCGGCCGGTCTGAACGCGCGCGAGAGCGGCGGGCTCAACGAGCTGCTGCTGTCGATCCGCAACGAACAGGGCACCTCGATCCTCCTGATCGAGCACGACATGTCGGTCGTGATGGAGATCTCCGATCACGTCGTGGTCATGGATTACGGCGTCAAGATCGCCGAAGGCACGCCGCAGACGGTGCGCGACGACCCCAAGGTGATCGCCGCCTATCTCGGCGCCGACGAGGAAGAGGCGATCGCCGTGATGGAGAGCGGCACGTGAGCGCGGCACAGGCAACGACACCCCTGCTCGCGGTGCGCGGCGTGCGCGCGGCGTATGGCAAGATCGAGGCGCTGAAGGGCGTCGATATCGAGATCAATCGCGGGGAGATCGTCGCCCTGATCGGCGCCAACGGCGCCGGCAAGTCGACGCTGATGATGACGATCTTCGGCAGGCCGCGCGCCCGCGCCGGCGCCATCGAGTTCGACGGCCGTGACATCACCGGCGTGCCGACCCACGAGATCGCGCGGCTGCGCATCGCACAATCGCCGGAGGGCCGGCGGATCTTTCCGCGCATGAGCGTCGCGGAAAACCTGCAGATGGGCGCCGATGCCACCGAATGCAGCGAGGCCGAGCGCGCAGCCGGGCTGGAGCGGGTGTTCGCGCTGTTCCCGCGCCTGAAGGAACGCGTCGCACAACGCGGCGGCACGCTGTCGGGCGGCGAGCAGCAGATGCTGGCGATCGGCCGCGCCCTGATGAGCCGGCCGCGGCTGTTGATGCTGGACGAGCCCTCGCTCGGGCTCGCGCCGCTGATCGCGCGGCAGATCTTCGACGCCATCCGCACGCTGAACCGGCAGGACGGCCTCACCGTGCTGATCGTGGAGCAGAACGCCAACCATGCGCTGAAGCTCGCCCATCGCGGCTATGTCATGGTCAACGGGCTGATCACGCTGGCCGGAACCGGCGCCGAATTGCTGCAGCGCCCGGAAATCCGCGCCGCCTATCTGGAAGGCGGCCGCCGCGGCTAGCTTGACGTTCCGTGCCGTCCCCGCAAGCAAGACGCGGCGGATGCAGCGTCGATTTGCCTGAAAATTGCCGGTGACTTCGCCGCGAAATCAGCTGAGAATGCCCGCGGTTTTGGGGCCCGGCGTGCCGGGCCCTTCCGCAAGAGGCAACGACCACGAGGGACGTCTCATGAAATCACTGAAGCTGATCGGCCTGGCACTTGGCGCTTCGTTCGCATTATCGGCGAGCGCGTTCGCGCAAGACATCACCATCGCCGTCGCGGGCCCGATGACGGGCTCCGAATCCGCTTTCGGCCGGCAGATGAAGAACGGCGCCGAGCAGGCGGTCGCCGACATCAACGCCGCCGGCGGCGTGCTCGGCAAGAAGCTCGCGCTGGAAGCCGACGACGACGCCTGCGATCCGAAGCAGGCGCGCTCGATCGCGGAAAAGATCGGCTCTTCGAAGATCCCGTTCGTGGCCGGCCATTTCTGCTCGTCGTCCTCGATCCCGGCCTCCGAGGCCTATGCCGACGCCAACGTGCTGCAGATCACCCCGGCCTCGACCAACCCGCTGTTCACCGAGCGCAAGCTCTGGAACGTGGCGCGCGTCTGCGGCCGTGACGACCAGCAGGGCCTGGTCGCAGCCGACTACATCATGAAGAATTACAAGGGCAAGAACGTCGCGATCCTGAACGACAAGACCACCTACGGCAAAGGCCTCGCCGACGAGACCAAGAAGGCGCTGAACAAGGCCGGCTTCCAGGAGAAGATGTTCGAGTCCTACAACAAGGGCGACAAGGACTTCAACTCGATCGTCTCGCGCCTGAAGCGCGACAACATCGATCTGGTCTATGTCGGCGGCTACCATCAGGAAGCCGGCCTGATCCTGCGCCAGATGCGCGACCAGGGCCTGCAGACCGTGCTGATGGCCGGCGATGCCATGAACGACAAGGAATTCGCCTCGATCACCGGCCCCGCCGCCGAAGGCACGCTGTTCACCTTCGGCCCCGACCCGCGCAACAAGCCGACCGCGAAGGCGATCGTCGAGAAGTTCAAGGCCAAGAACATCGACCCCGAGGGCTACACGCTTTACACCTACGCCGCGATGCAGGTCTGGACGCAGGCCGTCGCCAAGGCCGGTTCGACCGACGCCAAGAAGGTGATGGACACCATCAAGGCCGGCGAGTGGGACACCGTGCTCGGCAAGATGGCCTTCGACGCCAAGGGCGACATCAAGGCGATCGATTACGTCGTCTACAAGTGGGACGCCAAGGGCAACTACACCGAGATCAATCCGAAGGGCTCCTGAGCCTCTCTCGCGTCTGATCCAATCAGAGTACGAGAACGCCCCGGTCCGCCGGGGCGTTTTCTTGACCTGTTGCCTGCAAGTCTTACCGCAGGTGCTTGCCCGCCCATGCCCGACGGTTGATGCATCCGTTGCGGCTGCTATACCGGATCGATCGGACAGCAGGCGGATGGACCCATCGTGAAAAACCTTCTCACCGATATTGCCGGCGTTGCCGTCGGCCATGCCGACGATCCCACGGTCGCCTCCGGTGTCACCGCCATCCTGTTCGAGCGGCCGGCGGTCGCCTCGATCGATGTCCGCGGTGGCGGTCCCGGGACCCGCGAGGAAGCGCTGCTTTCGCCGCACAACGTCGTCGAGGCGATCGACGCCATCGCGCTGTCCGGCGGCTCGGCGCACGGGCTCGATGCCGCCGGCGGCGTGCAGGCCTGGCTCGCCGAGCGCGGCCGCGGCTTCCGTATCCGCGACGCGGTGATCCCGATCGTGCCGGGCGCGATCTGCTTCGACCTGCTCAACGGCGGCAACAAGGCGTGGGGACGCTTTCCGCCCTATCGCGACCTCGGCTACGCGGCGGCCAATGCCGCCTCCGATGACTTCGAGCTCGGCAGCGTCGGCGCCGGCATGGGCGCGACCACGGCCAACCTGAAGGGCGGCCTCGGCTCGGCGTCCGACATGACCGACGACGGCGTGACGGTCGCGGCGCTCGCGGTGGTCAACGCGGTCGGCAGCGTCACGGTCGGCAGCGGCCCCTGGTTCTGGGCGGCGCCGTTCGAGGTCGGCGGTGAATTCGGCGGGCGCGGCCTGCCGCCCTCGTTCACGCCGGACATGCTAAAGGCGCGGCTGAAGGGCGGCGCCGACGCGCGCGCCGTCGAGAACACCACCCTCGTCGTCGTGGTGACCGATGCGCAGTTGACGAAGCCGCAGGCACGGCGGCTTGCGATGATCGCGCAGACCGGCATGGCGCGCGCGATCTATCCGGTGCACGCCCCGCTCGACGGCGACGTGGTGTTTGCCGCCGCGACCGGCGCCAGGCCGATCGATCCGCTGTTCGGCCTCACCAGGCTCGGTGCGCTCGCCGCCAACACGGTGGCGCGCGCCATCGCCCGCGGCGTCCATTCAGCGGCCGCGCTGCCATTCGCCGGCGCGCTACCGAGCTGGCGGGACAGATTCGGTTAGATCATCGCGCTTCTGGCTCTGCCGTCATTGCGAGCGAAGCGAAGCAATCCATCTGTCCGCACATGTGGACAGATGGATTGCTTCGTCGCTCCAGCGCAAAATTGCTTTGCAATTTTGTCGCCGAGCTCCTCGCAATGACGGAAATTACCAGTCTCGTCTTAAGCGCTGACCGAAATCGCAGCGAAGTCCTGCGCCGAGATCGCCTTCGCCTGGCGCTGGATCAGCTGCTCGACGATATTGTAGGACGAAGCCGCGTTGAGGGTCGCGGAGGATGTGGCCGGCGTCGTCATAGCCACCTTCGAGCCGTCGGCATAGGTCGTCGTCGTGGTGGTCGAGCCGTCGCTGTTGGTCACCGACGTCGAGGTCGCGCCGTCCAGCGCCTGCATCAAGGGATCGGAGCTCGATCCGCCCGCGCCGCTGCTGGATTCGTCGGTCGAGCCACTGGCCATGTGATGGCGATGATGGCCACCGCCCTTGTGGCCCTGCAAGGCCTGGGACATCTCGTCGAGGCTGACGTTACCGTCGCCATTGCTGTCGAGCTTGGAGAACACGTCGTCGGCCTGCGCCGTATTGGTGCCGCCGGCGCCGAGCGCGTTCTCGAATTCCGACTGGGTGATCTTGCCGTTGCCGTCGGCATCGATCTGCGAGAACAGGTCCTTGAGCGCATCCGAGCGGCTGGCCGCCGTCGGGCTGTTTGAAACCGCGGTCTGGGACTGGCTTTGCGCGGAAATCAGCGCGCCCATCGTCAGGGGCGAAATCTGCGGAGAGCCGCTGCCCGAGCCGGTACCGGTGCTGCTGCCGGCCGACGTCGATGTACCGGTCGAAGGGGCGAACAGGCCGGTGGTCTGATTCCCCTGACCAGAGCTGCCGGTCTTGGTCGTCGACTTCGACGACATCAGCGAGCTCAAGAGGTCAATGGCCGACGACGCAGCGCCAAGGGCGAACAGCATGGCAATACTCCAACAGGGCCGCGCCTGGCGGCTCAAACGCTGGTCAATGGCTGAGCAAAGGGCGTGCCATGGCAAAAACCCAGCAAAACCAGGCGTTCCCGCATCGAAGCGGGTTCCGCGCACCCGGCAAGAGCTGCCGCCGGCGGAAGAATTTTCCGGTCGCAGAGCGCCGTCCGCTCGTCATTGCCCGCCACGCGTCCGCATGTTAGGCGGACTCACCCGTCGCCCCCTGAAGTGTTCCGGAACAGCTGACATGACTCAGTCATTCACCCCGCGTCCCCTCGTTATCGCTCCGTCGATCCTGGCGTCGGATTTCTCAAAGCTCGGCGAGGAGGTCCGCGCCGTCGACCAGGCCGGCGCCGACTGGATCCATCTCGACGTGATGGACGGACACTTTGTGCCGAACATTTCCTATGGCCCCGACGTCATCAAGGCGATGCGGCCGCACACCAAAAAGATCTTCGACGCCCATCTGATGATCTCGCCCTGCGATCCCTACCTGGAGGCGTTCGCCAAGGCGGGCTGCGACCATATCACGGTGCATGCCGAGGCCGGCCCGCATTTGCACCGCTCGCTGCAGGCGATCCGCGCGCTCGGCAAGAAGGCCGGCGTCTCGCTCAATCCGGCAACGCCGGCGAGCGCGATCGAATATGTGCTCGACCTGATCGACCTCGTGCTGGTCATGTCGGTCAATCCCGGCTTCGGCGGCCAGGCCTTCATCCGCTCGGCGATCGGCAAAATCAGCGATGTCAGGGCGATGATCGCGGGCCGGCCGATCGACATCGAGGTCGACGGCGGCGTTGCACCCGACGTCGCGGGCCAGCTCGCGGCCGCCGGCGCCAACGCCTTTGTCGCGGGGTCCGCCGTGTTCAAGGGCGGCACGGTCGAGGCTTACAAGACCAACATCGCCGCGATCCGCCATGCGGCGGCCGAAGCTCGCGGCGAGGCGATCTGACGATCCGGGGAAACTAGAACAGTGCGGGCGGCGTGGCCGCGGCATTCGCCGCTTGCTCGGCCGCCTCATCGCTCTCGCCGTCGTCCGCTTGCGACGCCAGCCGCGACGGCCGCACCACGGTCACCGTGCACGGCGCTTCCCCCGCGACCCTGGCGGACACGCTGCCGAGCAGCGCGCGCCGCAGCGAGTTCTGCCGCGCGCCGATGATGATGTGGTCGACCAGGTTGACCGCGGCGAACTCGAGGATCGCGGCCGCCGGATCGATCGCCTCCAGCACATGCACGGTCAACCGCCCTTCCTCGAGCCCGAACGGCCGCGCCCAGTGCTGCAGCGCCACCAGGCGGTCGACATGCTTGTTCTGGCCCTGCTCGTCATGGGTGCGGTCGATCGCCAGGCGATTGAGCTTCAGCACATTCACGCAGGCGAGCCGCGCCGAGGGCGAGGTCGACAGCACCCGCTCGGCGGTGACGCGGATGGTGTCGTTCAGCGCCTCGGCACCCTCGCCGATATCGAGCGCGACGGCCACGATCGGGCTCGAGGCGAGCTGGGCCGCGACATCGGACTTCGGCCGCGGCGGCACCGCGCCGAGATTGAAGCGGCGGCGCCAGACCGTGCTGAGCGGATCGCGGCGCAGCCGCTGCGCCCGCGCCGTCAGCTTCACCTGATCGGGATGGCCGAGATCGAAGGCAAGCTGCGCCGCGGTCGGATAGCGCGCGGCGGGGTCGATCTCCAGGCAGCGCAGCACGATTTCCTGCAGCCAAGGCGGATAGTCGGGCTTCAGCTCGCGCGGCGGATAGGGATCGCGCCACAGCCGCCGGCGCATGCCGCGCAGGCTTTCGGTCTCGCCGAAGGGGCGGACGCCGGTGGTGAAGAAGTAGAGCAGCACGCCGAGCGAAAACAGATCGCTGCGCGGATCGTCGCGGACGCCGAGCAAGCGCTCCGGCGCCATGTAGGGCGCGGTGCCGTAAGGCAGCCGAAACTCCTCCTGCAACAGGTCGGGCAGATGCCGGTGATGCGAGAGGCCGAAATCGATCAGCACCGCCTCGCCGCGCTCGCGGAACATGATGCTGCTCGGCTTGATGTCGTGATGGATGACGTTCTGCCGGTGCAGGCTGGCGAGCGCGGTGGCGACCTTGCCGCCGATCACCCTCACCTCCTCATACGGCATCGGCAGCTCGCCGAGCCGCTTGTAGAGCGTCTGACCGGGGATGCGCTCCATCACCACATAGGCCTGGCGTTCGAAGTCGCCGGTGCCGAAACAGGCCGGCACGTGCGGCCCCGACAGCCGCGGCAGGATCATCTGCTCCATCTCGAAGCTGACGATCGCGGCCGGATCCTCGCCCTCCGAGGTGAGCGGCACCTTCATCAGCAGCGGCACGGTGATGCCGGGATGGGTGACGCTCCACAGCGTCGCCATGCCGCCGCGGTGCACGCGTTCGCCGATGGTGAAGCCATCGATCTCGGCGCCCGCCTGCATCGCCAGCGCCGCCATCGGCGTCACCGGCCGAGCGGCAGGCGGTCGGCGAGCCAGTGCGGCAGGCCGTTCGCCTTGATCCGCGCCGCCGCGGTTGCGACGTCGTAGGGCACGCGATGAAAGGTGATCTCGCGGCTTATGGTATCGAACATCGCAAACGACGCCGCGGGATCGCCGTCGCGCGGCTGGCCGACCGAGCCGAGCACCGCAAGCCAGCGCCGCCCCGGCAGCAACTGAACGGCGATGCCCGAAGTCGGAACGAAGCTCGTCATCTTGGCGGTCGAGGACATCGAATAGAGGCCGGGACGATGGATGTGGCCGCAGAACGTGATCTGCAGCTCGGTGGCCATCATGCTGCGCGCGGCGTCCGCGGTGTCGCGCACGTAGCGCCATTTCGCGGGCTCCGAAGCTTCGGAGTGCACGTAGAGCCGATTGTCCTCCTCCCGCGACATCGGAAGCTCGGCAAGGAACGCCTTCTGCTCGCCGCTGAGCCGGCCGCGGGTCCAGTCGATCGCAGCCTGCGCCTCGGCATTCATGCTGTCGCTCGGCACGCCGATCGCATTGTCATGATTGCCGCGCACCGCGATCGCGCCCTTGGCGACGAGGTCCATCACCGTGTCGACGGCCCATTCGGGATCGGCACCGTAGCCGACGATATCGCCGAGGCAGATCAGCCGCTCGGCGCCGCGCGCATGCGCAGCGTCGAGGCAGGCGGCGAAGGCCTGCCGGTTGGCGTGAATATCGGCAAACAGTGCAAGCCGCATCGTGGTCCGCGTTGCTGATCCCTATCCGATATCAAGCACATGCGGCCCCGGGCTCGCAATCGGGCCAAAGGCATCAGGTGGTCAGGGGATGTCGGCAGAAAGCTCAGCTAGGGCTTGCAGACCCGCAGGCCCTTCAGCAGCAGGGCCAGCAGCGCATCGATCCGCCCCGGGCATTCCGGCTTGGCCCATTCCTCAGCATGCGCCGGGTGATGGTAGCGGACGGTGGCGTCGAACACGGCACGGGCGGTCGCCTTCACATTGTCGATCTCGAACACGCCCTGCGCGACACCGTCGGAGAGGATTTTCGCGATCAGGTCGACCTGCTTGTCCTTGTAGGCTTCCACCACCTCGCGCGCGTCCTGCGCCAGCGCCAGGTAGGTCGCGAACATCTCGGGATCGTCGCAGACCTTCTTCTGCTTGATCGTGAAGGCGGTGCGCAACCATTGCTCCAGCCGCTCCGGCGCCGGGCCTTCGCCGGCTGCGATCTTGCACAGCGGCTCGTTGGCGCGGTCGAGCCAGCGCTTGGCGACGGCATCGCGCAGCGAGGCTTTGCTGGGGAAGTGACGGTAGACGCTGCCGTGGCTGACATCCAGCGCACGGGCAACGTCGACAACGGTGGCCTTGGTCAACCCGAAGCGCCTCAAGACATCCTCAGTTGCCTCAAGGATCCGCTCGGGTGTCAAAACCACCGCCTCGTTCATGCGTTTACCGTCTGGTTATCGCTGTCCTGCCCGCGGGTGAACTTGGCGGCCTGGGCGGCCAAGTGGCGAGCGACGCGAAGATTGAGCCACTGTTGAATCTGGGCGGTCAATTGAAAGATTTCTATGGTCATGGAGGTAGTCCTTCGAGGTAGTCAAATTAAGTCCGGCTCCCCGGCCAAACGCCGGAACAGCCACTGGGCGCCCTCCTCCCTTGGGCTGATGAATATATACACCATCCCGCTGACAGATTTCAATATCTGTCAGACAATATTTTGTGAAATGACAGCGGTCCTCCCGGGAAAGCCCCCGGCTGATGGGCGCTACAACGTTCCGTGAGCAGCGGGGGCGATCTGCCAATCCGCGCCTATCTCTCGCTCGGGGCTACCTGGGAGAGACTTGCATGGACCGGCCAATGACCTTGAAGGAGATCGCCAAGATCACCGCGGGCGCGGTGGTCTCGCTCGTCATTGTCGGGTGGCTGATGGTTCTTGCGATCGCATTCCTGACGGTGCTGTGAGCCCGCCTCACCGCGCCGGCCCCTCACCGGGCTTGGCGACGGAATCGAAAGGGGCCGCTTCACGCAGCGGCCCCTTTGCCGGGAAAATCGCTTCGGGATGAAATCTAGCCCCGGTTAGCCCCAAGACTACACACTTCAGGGAATTGAGGAATTCCGGATGATTACTGTCCATCCCGCTGACTGATTATTCCCGATCCCTATTTTTGTGCCACCCTCCCGGGGAGGCATCCTGCTATCGCTGCTCGTCCTTGGGCGGCATCCGGGGCGGCGGCAGCGGCGTGAACACCGACCCTTGCGCGCCGGCCGGCGGGGCCACGAACGTCCCCGTCGTGGAATCACCGCCGGTCGTCTCCAGGATCGTCTTCGGCGTGATGTACTCCCTGACGAAGTCGATGATGGTGCCGTCGCCGCCGCCGAAATCCGCCGCCCGTCCGCCTTGCGGGTGCCCGGCCTTGATCTCGTTCTCGGCGGTGTGGGTCTGCGCCGCCAGCGCGTCGCTATAGGGAATGCGGAAGGCGCGCGGGATCGCGCTCGGCCGGTTGTCCTCGTCAAGCTCCTCGACCCAGAGATAGATCGAGCCGGGGTCGCCCTCCAGCGAATGCGGCTCCACGATCCGCGTCGACAGCAGCTTGAAATTCGCCGGCAATTTTTCCGCGGACGCCCAGCCGAGCAGATCGCGCATGCCGCCGAAGCTGACGAAATAGAACGCGCTGGTCACGACGATGACGACAGCCTTCAGCGACCAGTGCAGCCGCGCATAGACCAGCACGATCAAGAGCAGCGCACCGACCACCGCGTATGCGACCGCAAGCGTGAGGATCGCCGACTGCAAGCTAATCATTGCGGAGCACCCTGACGCCGGATTTCGGGACGCCGGTGTTAGGATCGAGGTCGCCGCCGTTGCGCCAGCTGCTGCGGAAGGTCTCGAGCAGCGATTTCGGCCGCCGGTCGACGTTGATCACCTTGCCCTCGGCATCGAGACGAAACCTGACCGCGGTCTTCTCGTCGCCGGTGTGATCGACGGTCAGCTTGTCGTCGAAGATCACCTGCGCGGTCGGATTGAGCTTCTGCACCTTCACATTGGCCTGCACTGGCTGGCCGGTCGTCGCCTGGAAATGCGAGACGTTGACGGTGTATTCGCCGGCGACGACGCCGCGCAGCGTGACGATCTCCTCGCGGATCGGCGATGCGATCTTTTTGCCGTTGACCACGATGAAGTCGTTGGCGCCGCCGCGGTCGTCGCGATCGAGCGTCAGGAAGCCGGCCTCGCGATGCCGGTACCAGGCGATGTTGCCGGCCGGATCCTGCACGAACAAGTCGAGATCGTCAGGATGGTTGTCCGGCCAGTCCATCGTGATGATGAACTCCGCCTTGGATTCGATCTTGCCTTCCTTGGAGTCCGGCGACACCGCAAGCAGCGCCAAGAAGAACAGGAAGGCGATGACCTGCAGCGCCTTGAACAACATCACGCCGAGCGGATCGAACGGCTCCTCGCGCGGATAGAGCCCGAACTCATCCATCATGACGGCGTACCAAGGCGACGTTCGAGGGCCGGCGTGACGTGCGTCTCGGTCAGCACGACTGCGTCGGAAAACACCCGCTGGGTCGCGGAATCGAGCATGTAATACTGGATCCGGACCAGGATCGATCCGATCAGCCCGGCCAGCGTCGTGTACATCGCGACCGCCATGCCGTCGCTCATCAGGCCCATCGACGATTTCATCGCGACCTTGTCGGCGGCATCCAGCGAAGCGATCGGCGCCAGCATGATGATGAAGCCGATGATGGTGCCGAGCAGGCCGAGCTTCATCAGCGTGTCGGAGACGAAGGCGCCGAAGCCGTTGGACCCGCGCAGCCGGTCCGCCAGCGTCCGCAGCAGCAGGGTCTGGTCGATGCGCCCCTTGGCCTGCGCCTCGGCCTTCTGCACCAGGCTCTTGATGTGATCGGTGACGAGCCCGCCGGGCAGGCCGCGGGCATTTGATGCGAGCGCCCCCGATGCAAGGATCTTGGCGCCATCGGGCGCGGCGAGGATGGTGCGGCAGGAGCGCGCGACCTCGCCTTCCCGCGCGATCGCCCGCGTCCGCCAGAAGCAATGGATGCAGGTGACGATGTAAAGGACGGCGATGACGCTGGAAATGTAGGTGCGGTCGGAACTGATCATGAGGCGGATCAGCCCGTAGCGCCACAGCAGGAATGCGGCGAACACCGAAAGGCCGGTGAAGATCATCCAGAGCAGCAGGGCGCTGCGCTCTGCCGCGTCCGTGCCGGCCGATGCGGCCGCGACATCGACCTTGGCATCCATGCTGCGTGAGCTCCCTGTGTTCCGTGAGGCGCGGCGCGGGCCTCACCTTCCGTTAGAGCAGAGCCGGCCTGCGCCGTCCAAAGACATCTGCCCAGATTCCGTCAGGCAAATTTCCCGACCTGCGTAGCTTCGCATGCTTGCGATTGGCGGGGAACAGCGGTGCTGTTAGCATCGCACCTCTCGTTTGAGCATGACCAGCCGCTTCTCTCCGTTCCGGATCATGCTCTGGCCGTGGAGTGATCGCATGCGCCTTGTGCTTCAACTGGTCGCCCGCCTGCTCGTGATCGTCGCGCTATGCCTCGGCGCGGCCACCGTCTGGGCCACGATCGACGCCTATCGCAGTGTCGATCGTGCCACGCAGGCATCCGCCGAGCGGGTTTCGCAATCGCTCGAGGCGCTGTACTGGCGCGAATTGCTGCTGCGCAGCAACCGGATGCGCGAGCAATTGCTGCCGGCACCGGACTGGCGCACCATCGAAACCATGGGCCTGATCGCGCCCGGGATCTGCGTGCAGTTCGAACCGGCCGGCGCCTTCGAGAAGCCGCTCTGCGGCCAGAGCAAGGGGATCGGCAAGGCGCCGCCACGCTGGTTGGCGGCCACCGTGCAGATGATACTCGGCGATCACGCCACCGTGGAGCGGCCGATCAGCGCCCGCGCCGCGACCGCGGGAACCGTCCGCGCCATCGCCGATCCGGACGCCGCGATCGCGCTCGCCTGGCAGCACATCCTCGACAACATCCATGTCGCGCTGTTGATGGCCCTCGCCATCGCGCTGCTCGCTTCGCTTGCGATCGCGCACACGCTGGCGCCCGCCCACTCGATCGTGTCCGCGCTGCGGCGGATGGCCGACGGCGAGTACCGTACGCCGCTGCCGCGCGTCCGCTCGATGGAGCTCGCGATGATCGGGCGCGCCGTCAGCGATCTCGGCGACCGCCTCGCGCTTGCCGAGGAGGAACGCACGGTGCTGACCAGGCGGCTGCTCGAAATCCGCAACGACGAACGCCGCACGCTGGCGCGCGAGCTGCACGATGAGTTCGGCCAGAATCTCACCGCGATCCTCGCCTTCGCCAACACGATCGAGGCAAGCGCCGGAGACAAGTACGCCGCCGGCACCGAAATTGCACAGGATGCACGGATGATCTCGCAGGCGACGCGCCGCATCATGGCGTGCCTGCGCGATACACTGAACCGGCTGCGCCATCCGCCGGCCGAAGAGCTCGGGCTGGAGGCAAGCCTCGTCGATCTCGTCGACAGCTGGCGGTCGCGCACGGCGCAGCCGATGATCCAGCTCGATCTGCAGGGCGACCTTGCCGACATCAGCGGCACGGTCGCCGCCACCGCCTATCGCGTCGCGCAGGAATGCCTGACCAATGCGCTGCGCCACAGCTCGGCGCGCGAGATCGTGCTGCGGATCGAGCGGCGCACCGGAAGCGAGAACGCCCTGCTGGTGCGCGTCGAGGACGACGGCGGCGGCGATGCGGCCAAGGTGGCGCAATCCGCGGGCTTCGGCCTCACCGGCGTCAGCGAACGCGTCACAGCCCTCGGCGGCTCGCTGTCGATCGCGCGCGCCAGCCGCGGCCTGTCGGTCGCCGCCACGATCCCGCTCGCCGCCTGAGATGACAACCGTGACGACGACAACGGCGAAGATTCGGGGCATCTCGATCCTGCTGGTGGACGATCATCCGGTGGTCCGCCAGGGCTATCGGCGCGTGCTCGAGCATCAGGACGATTTCCACGTGGTCGCCGAAGCCGACAACGCCGCCAGTGCCTATCGCGCGTTCAAGTCGCACCAGCCGGACGTGGTGGTGATGGATATCTCGATGCCGGGTGCCAGCGGGCTGGAGGCGATCCGCAACATCCGCGCGCGCGACCCTGACGCGCGCATCCTCGTCTTCAGCATGCATAGCGAGGCGGCCCAGGTGAAAGCGGCATTCGGCTCCGGCGCCAGTGGCTTCGTCACCAAGGGCAGCGAACCGGCCGAGCTGATCGCGGCGATCCGCTCGGTGGCGCGCGGCGAGCATGCGATGAGCGACGACGTCGCCCGCGTGCTGGCGATGGAAAGCCTGGTGCCGACCCGATCGGCGCTCGACCAGCTCGGCGAGCGCGAGATCGAAATCCTCCGGCAGCTGGCCGCCGGCAGCACCAAGGAGCAGATCGCCGCCAACCTCAACCTCAGCACCAAGACCGTGCAGAACTATCACTACCTCATCAAGGCCAAGACCGGCATGCGGACCGACGCCCAGCTGGTCCGCCTCGCCGTCGAATGCGGGCTGGCGAATTTGTAGCCCGCTCCCGTAGCCCGGGTGAGCGCAGCGACACCCGGGGCTGGTTGTGCATATCCCCGGATATCGCTTGCGCTCATCCGGGATACTGACGCCATTCCCGCGTGACAAGTCGGCGGGTTACGCTACGCTGACCCGCCCACCAAAGTTCACAAGAAACGGACGCTCCCCATGCCCATCGTCAATCGCGTTGCCGCCCTCTCGGATGAAATGGCCGCCTGGCGCCATGACTTCCATGAGAATCCCGAACTGCTCTACGAAGTCCACCGCACCGCCGGCATCGTCGCCGACAGACTGCGCGAGTTCGGCTGCGACGAGGTGGCGACGGGGATCGGGCGCACCGGCGTGGTCGGCGTGATCCGCGGCCGCAAGTCCACTTCGGGAAAGACCATCGGCCTGCGCGCCGACATGGACGCGCTGCCGATCGCGGAGGCCTCGGGCGTCGCCTACGCCTCGAAGATTCCCGGCAAGATGCACGCGTGCGGCCATGACGGCCACACCGCAATGCTGCTCGGCGCCGCCAAATATCTCACCGAGACGCGCAATTTCGACGGCACCGCGGTCGTGATCTTCCAGCCCGCCGAGGAAGGCGGCGCCGGCGGCAAGGCGATGGTCGACGACGGGCTGATGACCCGGTGGGGCATCCAGGAGGTCTACGGCCTGCACAACATGCCCGGCCTGCCCGAGGGTTACTTCGCGACGACGCCGGGCCCGATGCTGGCCTCGTCAGACACGTTGAAGATCGTGGTCCACGGCAAGGGCGGCCACGCCGGCGCCGCCCCGCACGAGGCGGTCGACAGCGTGCTGATCGGCGCCCAGATCATCAATGCGTTGCAGTCGATCGTATCGCGCAATGTCGACCCGCTGAAATCGGCGGTCATCTCGATCACCATGTTCGAGGCCGGCACCGCGTTCAACGTGATCCCGGAGACCGTGACGCTGGGCGGCACCGTGCGCACGCTCGATCCCGGTGTGCGCGACCTGGTCGAGCGCCGGATCGGCGAGGTCGCCTCCAGCATCGCCAAGGCCTATGGCGGCTCGGCCGAGACGGATTATGGACGCATGTATCCGGTGACGTTGAACCACGCGCGCGAGGCCGGCGTCGCCGCCGAGGTCGCCCGCGATGTGGTCGGCGCCGACCGCGTCAACGACAATCTGGTGCCGGTGATGGGCGCCGAGGATTTCGCCTTCATGCTGGAAGCGCGACCCGGCGCGTTCGTCTTCCTCGGCATGGGCGACGGTCCGATGTGCCACCACCCCGCCTACAAGTTCAACGACAACATCCTCGGCCACGGCGCCTCCTACTGGGTGCGGCTGGTCGAGAAGCAGATGCCGGCGGGCTAGCGCCGCTCGTGCAGCCACGGCCCGGTCGCCCGCTTCGCGACCGGGCCGCCAGCTTTCACAAGCGCGGCTGCTGCTGCGTCACGCAGTGGATGCCGCCGCCACCGGCGGCGATGCCGTCGATATCGAGCTGGATGATTTCCCGGTCGGGGTACAGGTCGCGCAGCTTGTCGCGCGCGTTGCGGTCCGCTGCCGCATCACCGAATTCCGGCGCGATCACGGCACCGTTGCAAACGTAGAAATTGATGTAGCCGGCGGCGAAGCCGTCGTCGTTTCCGTACTTTGGACGGACCGTCGACGGTCCCTGCAACTCCACGACCTTCAGGTGTCGACCTCTTGCGTCTGTCGACTTGCGCAGGATTGCCAGGTGTTCTCTCGTCACCTCGTAATCGTCGAACGACGTATCCATCTCCAGGCCCGCGACAACGACGCCCGGGCTGGTGAAGCGCGCGTAGAAATCGGTATGGCCGTCGGTAATGTCGTCTTTGTTGTGACAGCCGGGTAGCCAGATGATCTCCTGCAGCCCGAGCAGGCGGAAGAGTTCAGCCTCGCATTCATCCTTCGTCAAACCAGGATTGCGATTGTCGTTGAGAACACAGCTTTTGGTGATGATCGCTGTCCCCTCGCCGTCGACTTCGATGCCGCCGCCCTCCAGCTTCGGGCCGGCCTTGATGAACTCAGCTTGCGCAAGCTCGGCCACACGTTCCGCGATCTTGGCATCATGCGCATGCCTTTGTTTCCCGCCCCAGCCGTTGAAGTTGAAGCCGACGGCTCCGAGTTGCCCTGACGGGTTCGTTACAAAGACCGGTCCGGTGTCCCTGATCCAGATGTCGTCGAGCGGTTGAACAACGAGGTTCACCCGAGGGCCGCATAGCCGCGCGGCAATATCGTAGTCTTCCTTGCGCACCAGCATGTTCACGGGCTCATGAGCCGCGATCTCCTTCGCGACCAGGGCGAGGTTTTCCCTGACCACCGGAAGCAGCCGCTGCTTGCGCCAGATCTTAGTGTCGTGCGCGAACGCCATCCAGGTGGCGACATGCAAAGCGCTCTCGTCCGGCATCCGCCAACGGCGGTCAGCGTCCGGTGCGGAGTTTCTCATGTGGACAAACCGGCTTGGTCCGCCGCGCCCGTCCCCACCATCCGCGCGGCGACACGGTCGCGCTTGACGAAGTGGTGGAAGGCGACCGCGGCGAGGTGCAGCACGATCAGCGCCAGCAAGACATAGGCGAAGAAGATGTGGCGATCCTCAAAGGCATCCGCCGCCGCCTTGTCGGGCGAGGTGATCTGGGGAACGTGAAACAGGCCGAAGAAGCTCGAATAATCCTGGGCGCGGGCGCCGGAATGCGCCCACCCCAGCATCGCCACCAGGAGGGTGACGGCGTAGAGCGCGCCGTGGCTGACCCGGGCGGCGATCCGCTGCCAGGAGGGCATCTCGGCCGGCAGCGCCGGCGTCGGGTTGACGCCGCGCCAGACCAGCCGCAGCACGGTGAGCAGCAGCACCAGGTAGCCGATATCGGCGTGGATCGAGCGGTAGAAGAACTTGTCCGCCCGCGCCGGGACGTGGTTCATCCACCAGCCATAGGCCAGCATGCCGATGATGGCGATGCCGAGCACCCAGTGGAACGCGCGGGCGAGCGAGCCCCAGCTCGCGGCGGTATTGCGGATCATGTCGCGTGGCCCCCTTGCGGCCGCATTTTTGGATTTCACACGTCGCAGCAATAGTTTGCCGTGATACTTGCAGCTATCGGTCAAGGCCATGTGAAATTCCCGGCTTCACCGCCTTTTGTCGGCCGAAGCGGCCGGATAGCCAAAAACAACTGAATGGTAACCCTGCTTCGGATAGAGTTTTCGCGTGTCCACTCCCCCGACCATCCTTGTGTTCGATTCCGGTCTCGGCGGCCTCACCGTGCTGCGCGAGATCGTCCGCGCCCGGCCCGACGCGCATTACGTCTATGTCGCCGACGACGCCTTCTTCCCCTATGGCCATCACGGCGAGGACGAGATCATCGCCCGCGTGGTGCCGCTGGTCGGTGAGCTGATCGCGGCCCACGCGCCCGACCTCGTCGTGATCGCCTGCAACACGGCGTCCACGCTGGTCATGGCGCATTTGCGCGACGCCTATCCTTTGCCCTTCGTCGGCACCGTGCCGGCGATCAAGCCGGCCTGCGCCTCGTCGAAAACGAAGCGCGTGTCGGTGCTCGGCACAAGGGGCACCGTGAAGCGCGAATATACCCGCAAGCTGATCTCGGACTTTGCGCAAGGCTGCGAGGTGACGCTGGTCGGCTCCGGCGAGCTCGCTTCGCTGGCGGAGGCCGCCCTCAGCGGCGAGAGGGTGCGCGACGAGGATATCGCGGCCGAGCTCGCGCCCTGCTTCGTCGGCGATGGCGCCCATGACCCCGCCCGCACTGACACCGTCGTGCTCGCCTGCACGCATTATCCGCTGCTGCTGGAGCGCCTCAGGAGGCTCGCGCCCTGGCCGGTCGACTGGATCGATCCGGCGCCGGCGATCGCACGCCGCGTCGCCGACCTGCTCGGCCCGGCAGGCTCGGAGAGTGACCAGGCCGGCGCCGAGATGATCTTCACATCGAAGCGCCCGCACGCGCTGACGGAAGCGCTGACGCCATTCTTCGGCGGCCGCGTGCCGGCCTGATCCTTTTCGCCGTCACAACGCGCTGCTAGCCTCTGCTCTCCTTCGAGGGAGGCCAAATTTGACCGCAGCCCCGCTGACACCGCTCAATCGCCTGCGCGAGGCGTGGCGCGACAAGCGCCCGACCTTCGGCGCGATCGCGACCATTCCGAGCATCCAGACCGTGCAGATCATGGCGCAGTCGTTGGACTGGATCATCGTCGATCTCGAGCACGGCCCGATCGATCTCGGCACCGCCCATGCGATGATCGTGGCGACCTCGGGCACGCCCTGCGTGCCGATGGTGCGGATCGCCGCCAACGAGCCGCATCTCGCCAAGGCACCGATGGACATCGGCGCGCTCGGCATCAATTTTCCGATGATCTGCAACGCAAGCGATGCGGTGAAGGCGGTGCGCAGCGTGCGCTATCCGCCGCAAGGCGACCGGCTCTGGGGACCGTTCCATGCGCCGTTCCGCTGGGGCGTCTCGATGAACGACTATATGGCGACCGCTGACGACGACATGATCTGCATGATCACGATCGAGCACGTCGATGCCGTCAACCGCATCGACGAGATCATGGCGACACCGGGCATCGACCTCGCGGTGATTGGCCCCGGCGATCTCGCCACCTCGATCAACAAGCGCGGCCTGCCCGACGATCCCGAAGTGGTCGCGCTGATGCAGCGCGCCGAACAAGGCATCATGAAGAGCGGCGTGCCGATCGGCGGCGTCGCGCGCACCGCCGAACAGGCCAATGCGATGATCGACCGCGGCTACCTCGCGCTCGCACTCGGCTTCGACTGGTCGCTGTTCCAGCGCGGCATTGCGGCTGTGTTCGCGGGGATCAAGCGGTAGGCGTCAAACGCGGCCGCGCGGCGCTCCGCTTGTTCACAGCTGCCGGCGAGCAGGTTCCAGTCACGTCGTGAAGGAACCGCGGGCGCAACTTCCTGCATCGCGCCTGCGACGGAGTGAACGATGCGTGTCGCCGATACGGCTCGTTCGCCTGAGTAGCTCATGAATAAGCGGCACAAACCCGCGCTGTTCGATGAACGGACTAATCCCAACGTCGCAAGTGCACATCACATATCGCCCGCTTTCCGCCGCGATTCCGCGCTGCTAGAGATTCGCGGGTTGGGAGGAAAATCCATGTTCAGGAAATTATTGCTTGGTCTCACTGTGATTGCCCTTGCCGGTGCCGGCGCTGCGCTGGCGCAGCAGAGCGGCATCAAGCGGACGCCGCTGCAGAAGGTCGATTTTCCGACAGGCTACAACACGATCACCGCGATCGCCGAGGTTCCGGCCGTAGGTGCGTCGGGGCGTCACACCCATCCCGGCGCTGAAACCGGCTATGTGCTCGAAGGCGAGCTCGAGCTTCTGACCGACGGCAAACCGCCGCTGAGCTGAAGGCGGGCGATTCCTACCAGATCCCGGAAGGCGCGGTGCACGACGCCAAGACGTCCGGCGACAAGCCGCTCAAGGTGCTCGGCGTCTATGTGGTCAAGGCCGGCGAGCCGTTGGCAAAACCCGCGCCGTGAGCAGAACCCTTTGGTCTCCGACCAGTTGGTTCATCTGAGCTCCAATGCGGCGAGCAACCATTTGAGCTCGCCGGGCCTTTGATTTTTTGCCTGTTTGCTAAGGAACTGAACCGAACGGATGCGCGGTAAATTTCGTCAGATTTCATTGCCGCGCCGTCTCGTCGCCGATCTGATGCATGCATCGGCCGGCGTGCCGCTGGTCTCCCTGAAGCGCACCCTGAACGTGCGGGCAATCGTCGAGGCTCGTGCACGTGCGGCGCAGGCACCGGGCTGGGCCGCCATCTTCGTCAAGGCATTCGCGCTGGTCGCCAGGACCGAGCCGACGTTACGCACGCTGCACGTCAAATGGCCGTGGCCTTGCCTCTACGAGTTGCCGCGCAGCGTCGGCATGGTGGCGATTGCCCGCGTTGAGAAGGGCGAGGATTGCGTGCTGTTCGAGCGCATCTGTGCCGCCGACGAGATGCCGCTCGCCGAGGTCGACGCGCTGATCCGCCGCGCCAAGACCGCGCCGCTGCACGAAATCCCCTCGTTCCGCAAAATGCTCTGCGTGACGCGCCTGCCGCTTCCGCTGCGCCGCCTGGCGTGGACGATCGGGATGAATTTTGGCCGGCAGCGCGCCAATTTCTGCGGCAGTTTTGGCGTGACCTCGGTCGCGGCCTATGGCCCCGGCGAGTTGCACGCGCTGAGCCCAGGGCCATTCCTGTTGAGCTACGGCGTGATCAGGCCGGACCACACTGTCGACTTGGTGCTGCGCTGGGACCATCTGGTCTGCGACGCCGCCCTGATCGCGCAGACCTTGATCCGCCTCGAGCAGGTGCTGGGCGGCGAAATCGCCGCGGAACTGGGCGCGGGCCGGCCGCAAGCCGATGCCCGGCTGGTCCGGGCGGCCGGAAGCCGCCTCTGAGGGGCAAAATCGGCGAATTTTGACGCCAATTCGGCCCAAAATGCCCTGCGTTTTGTTTGACAGAACCGGACTTTCTCCTTAAGACCACCTTGCTCGCGGGCCGGTTTTCGGCCCGCGATGCGTTTCGCGACCCGTGGTCCTCCCCGAGCTTTCGAGGCGGACCTGTCGGTACAGGCCTTTTGGCCGGTACACAGGAGGGCGCGTCTCCTCAAACCCTAGACTGACAAAACGCCGGGCGCTGGGTGCGACGGCTGTACAAAGAGGACGCGATGACAAAGCGCAGTGAGGCGAAGTACAAGATCGATCGCCGCATGGGCCAGAATATCTGGGGCCGCCCGAAGAGCCCCGTGAACCGCCGCGAATACGGCCCCGGCCAGCACGGCCAGCGCCGCAAGGGCAAGCTCTCCGACTTCGGCGTGCAGCTGCGCGCCAAGCAGAAGCTCAAGGGCTACTACGCCAACATTTCCGAGCGCCAGTTCCACGGCATCTATGTCGAAGCCAGCCGCCTGAAGGGCGACACCGGCGAGAACCTGATCGGCCTCCTGGAGCGCCGTCTCGACACCGTGGTCTACCGCGCCAAGTTCGTCTCCACGATGTTCGCCGCGCGCCAGTTCATCAACCACGGCCACATCAAGGTGAACGGCCGCAAGGTCAACATCGGCAGCTACAAGCTGAAGGTCGGCGACCTCATCGAGGTCAAGGACTCCTCCAAGCAGCTGACGCCGGTGCTGGAAGCGGCCCAGCTCCCTGAGCGTGACGTGCCCGACTTCATCGAGGTCGATCACTCCAAGATGACCGCGACGTTCGCGCGCACCCCCGGCCTCTCGGACGTGCCATTCCCGGTGCAGATGGAGCCGCATCTGATCGTCGAATTCTATTCGCGCTGATCACTGCAGCATTGCGATATCCGAAAGGCCCCGGTTTTGCCGGGGCCTTTTTGTTTGCCCACAAGACGACTATGATATTCGAGACTTGGCAGATGACTGCCCGCTGAGGTTTCTTGCCGATGACCCGGTTACTGGAACAGGCCTTCGAGACAGTTTCAAACTTGCCTGACACAGAGCAGGACGAGCTCGCGCGCATCATGCTGCAGCTTGCCGGCGTCGACCAACCACCGCTTCAGCTCGCGCCGGAAGAAGACGCCGATCTGGCTGAAGCCGACTCCGAGATTGCACGCGGCGAGCTGGCAACGGCCGAGGAAGTCCGTGCGATGTGGGCAAAGCACGGGCTGTGAGCGTCCGTTACACGCGACGCGCTCTTGTTCAGATTGATCAGGCACTCTCCTATATCGAGACACGATCGCCCCAGGGGGCGGTCGACGTGCGGGACCGCATCTTGGCACTTGTCACGCTGCTGCAAGAGCAGCCGCGCGCAGGGCGCCCGACAAGCCGCTCAGGCGTCCGCCGGCTTTCGGCGACACCTTATCCCTACCTGATCGACTATCGCGTGACGCCCACCGAGATCATCATTATGCGGTTTCGTCACGCTGCCCGGAGGCCTATACGCTAGCGGCGATTCCGCACGCCAGCGGAGCGATGAGGAAAGCCCATGCACTACACCCCTGCCCGGCCCGATCCCAAGGCCCCGCCCGTCCGCATCAACCTTCTGTCCGATACGCAGACCAGGCCGACGCCGGCGATGCGCGAGGCGATGGCGAAGGCGGAGGTCGGCGACGAGCAGGTCGGCGACGATCCGACCACCAATGAGCTCTGCGCCCGCGTCGCCGATCTGCTCGGCAAGGAGGCTGCCGTCTTCATGCCGTCGGGCACCATGTGCAACGTCGCGGCGACGCTGGCCTATTGCCGCCCCGGCGACGAGATTTTGGCGCATGCGACCGCGCATATCATTGCGCGCGAGGGCGGCGCCCATGCCGCGCTCGGCGGTTTCCAGATCACGCAGCTACCGGGCGATGACGGCCAGTTCACGCCTGAGACCTTCCAGGCCGCGCTGCATCCGCGCACCCGCTACCAGCCGCCGCAGGTGCTCGTCAGCGTCGAGCAGACCGCCAATATCGGTGGCGGCACGATCTGGAAGAAGGCGGCGCTCGACGAAGTCGTGCGTACCGCCAAGGCCCACGGCCTTGTCACCCACATGGACGGCGCGCGGCTGCTCAATGCGACTGTGGCGTCCGGCATCACGCCGCGCGACATGACGGCGGGCTGGGATTCCGCCTGGATCGATTTCTCCAAGGGCCTCGGCGCGCCGATCGGCGGCGTGATCGCCGGCACCCGCGCCTTCATCGACGATGTCTGGCGCTGGAAGCAGCGGCTCGGCGGCTCGATGCGGCAGTCCGGCGTCTGCGCCGCCGCCTGCATCCATGCGCTCGATCACCATGTCGACCGCCTCGCCGACGACCATGCCAATGCGCGGGCGCTGGCGCGCGGCCTGTCGCAGATCAACGGCATCGCGGTGCAGGCGCCGGAGACCAACCTCGTCTTCTTCAAGCCCGACGGCGCCGGCGTCTCAGGCGACAAGATGGTCGCCGAGCTGCGCAAGCGCGGCGTGACCCTGGCGATGATGGACGGCCGGATCAGGGCCTGCACGCATCTCGATGTCACCGCGGCGATGATCGAGGAAGCGGTCGGACACGTCAGGGACATCGTGCGCGCGGCGTAACTCCCGTAGCCCAGATTGCGCTTCGCTTCATCCGGGCTTCGAAGCTGAATTCTACCGCCCCATCGCCTGGTAGATCAGCGTCTTCAGCTCCTGCTGGATCCGGCCGCGCTGCGACGGCGTCTGCACCATGAAGATCCCGAACAGGTCGTCCGCGGGATCGATGAAGAAGAAGGTGCCGCCGACGCCGTCCCAGCGATACTCGCCCAGCGGCCAGTCTGTGTTCGCCGGCACCGAGGTGCGGACCGCGAAGCCGAGGCCGAAGCCGGAATTCGGACCAGGATAGTAGTTCTGGTCGCGCACGACGCCGGTCTCCGGACCGATATGGTCCCTCGCCATCAGCGCGATGGTCTCCGGCTTCAGATAGCGCCTGCCCTCATAGCTGCCGCCGTTCAGCAGCATCTGCGAGAAGCGCGCATAGTCGCCGATGGTGCCGACCATGCCGCCGCCGCCGGATTCCCATCGCAGCCGCTTGCGCGGATTGCGGACGTCGGCGACCGGACTGATGGTGCGATCCTTCGGCATCGGCTCGGCGATCAGCGGCCATTTCGCCCGGTCGGCGACGTAGAACGCGGTCTCGTTCATCCCGAGCGGGCCGAGCAGTCGCTCCTGCTCGACCTGAAACAGCGACTTCCCTGTGATCACCTCGATGATGCGGCCGAGCACGTCGGTGGAATGGCCGTAGTCCCATTGCGTGCCGGGTTGTTCGGCGAGCGGCAGCGCCGTGAGCCGCGCGACGAATTCGGCATTGTCGGGATCGTTGTTGAACAGGCCGGCATCGGCGTAGGTCTTGTTCACGATACCACCGCCGTAATAGCCGTAAGGCAGGCCGGCGGTGTGGCGCATCAGGTCTTCGATGGTGATGGGGCGCCTCAGCGGCTCCAGCGTCATCGCCATCTTGCCCTCATCGCCGCGCTTTTCCACCCCGACCTTCATGTCGGCAAAGGACGGGATATATTTCGACACCGGATCGCCGAGGGCGAGCTTGCCTTCCTCGACCAGCATCATCGCGATGACCGTGGTGATCGGCTTCGACATCGAATAGAGGCGGAAGATGGTATCCGCGCTCATCGAGAGCTCGGTGGCGACGTCGCGAACCCCGAACTTCTCGTAGTAGACCGGCTTGCCATGCTGCTGCAGCAGCAGGATCGCGCCCGGGATCTTTCCGGTCGCGACCTCGTTCCTGACATAGTCGGAGACCCTGGCGAGGCCCTCCGCCGAGAAGCTGTGCGCGGCCGGCCCCGCGGAGCCGGCCTTCGCAATCGTTGCGACCAACGCGAACGCTAGTGCCGCGACGAACGCGCGGCCCCCACGCATGCAAGCGCATGAGCCGATCCGCCTGAATCGGATCATGCCGTCATTCCCTTCTTTTCAACGCGCTGCTTCACGCGAACCGGTATCCACTTCGCTCGAAAACGCTCTAGTTTTCCATGGCTTCATAGACGAGCTGCTTCAGCGTCCGCTGGATGCGCTGACGCTCGGTCGGCGTCTGCTCCAGCAGAACGAAGAAGAAGTCCTGCTTGCGGTCGATGACATAATAGCAGCCGCTGGCGCCGTCCCATTTCAGCTCGCCGAGATCGCCGGGCGGTGGTGGCTTCGCAGTGCCGGGATCGGTGCGCACCGCGATCCCAAGCCCGAAGCCGAAGCCGTCGCCGGGGAAGTAAAAAAAGTCGCGCTCGACGCCGGAGCCCGGTCCGACGCGGTCGGTCGTCAGCTCCTTGAACGTCTCGGGCTTCAGGATGGTCTTGCCGTCGAGGGTGCCGCCATTGAGCAGCATCTGCGCGAAGCGCGAATAATCCGCCATGGTCGAGACCATGCCGCCGCTGGCGGACTCCCATTTCTTGACCTTGGTCGGATCGTTGACCCGGCCGACCCGGAAGTCGCTGTCGTTCGGCATCGGCTCGGCCATCAGCTTCTGCTTCTCGGGATCGGTGACGAAGAAGCCGGTGTCCTTCATGCCGAGCGGATCGAGCAGCCTTTCGCGCTCGATCGTCGAGAGCTTCTCGCCGGTGGTCACCTCCATCACGCGCGCCAGAATGTCGGTGGAATGGCCGTATTGCCAGAGCGCGCCGGGCTGGTTGTGCAGCGGCAGCTTGGCGATCCGCTCGGCGAATTCGGCGAGATCAAAATCTCCGCCGTAGATATTGGCTTCCTTGTAGGCCTTGCGGACCAGGCTGTCGCCATAGAAGCCGTAGGTGATACCCGACGTATGCGTCATCAGATCGAGGATCGTGAGCGGCCGCTTTGGCGGCACCAGCTCCAGCGTCTTGGTGCCGTCCTCGGCCTTCTTCTCGACGCCGACCTTCACGTTGGCAAAGGACGGGATGTATTTCGAGACCGGATCGTCGAGCTTGTATTTCCCTTCCTGCAGCAACTGCATCGACACCACGGCGGTGATCGACTTGGACATCGAGGCCAGCCGGAAGATGGTCTTGTCCGTGATCGGCACCTTGCTGACCACATCCTGCACGCCGAAGGCCTCGTGATAGACCGGCTTGCCGCGCTGCTGGATCAAGACGATGGCGCCGGGAATCTTCCCGGTCGCGACCTCGTTCTTAAAGAACTCGCTGATCTTGGCGAGCTTGTCGCGGTTGAAATGCGCACCCGCCGGAATCTCGTAGGTGCCCTCGGTGTGCGGGTACGCCGGCGCCGCCAGCACCACCGCGGCGGCCGCGGCCGCGCACGTCAAACGAAATGAATGCATTTGGATTATCCCTCCCCGGAAATCACGGGGAAGTGTAGCGGCGGTATCATCAGGCACAAGGGCTGCCAAAGGCCCCCAGGACCTTCTGATGAAGCTCGCCGCTTTGGGCAGAAAAGCAGCAAAAGATCACCTGCGCGAGGCCGGGTGCGGCGGCCAGGGCATCGACGACGGCCTTGACCGCGATGTCGGCGGCGCGATCCGGCGGGAAGTGATAGACGCCGGTCGAGATGGCGGGAAATGCGATGGAGCCCAGCTGATTGGCGTGGCACAGCTCGATGCCGCGGCGATAGCAGGATGCGAGCAGCGCATCCTCGTTTTGAATGCCGCCGTGCCAGATCGGGCCGACGGCGTGGATCACGTGCTTGGCCGGGAGCCGATAGCCTTTGGTGATCTTGGCATCGCCGGTCTTGCAGCCGTGCAAGGTGCGGCACTCAGCGAGCAGCTCGGGCCCCGCGGCACGATGGATCGCACCGTCAACGCCGCCACCGCCGAGCAGCGATGAATTGGCCGCGTTGACGATGGCGTCAACGCGCAGGGTCGTGATGTCGGTAACGATGACTTCGAGCCGCGCCTTGCCGATCTGGCGCGCCGTCAAGGTCAGGCAGCCACGTCAACCGGTATGCCCTTGTCGGCAAACAGCTGCTGCAATTCGCCGGCCTGGAACATCTCGCGGATGATGTCGCAACCGCCGACGAACTCGCCCTTCACATAGAGCTGCGGAATCGTCGGCCAGTTCGAATAGACCTTGATGCCGTTGCGCAGCTCGGCGGATTCGAGAACGTTGAGGCCTTTGTAGCCGACGCCGATGTGGTCGAGGATCTGCACGACCTGACCGGAAAACCCGCACTGCGGGAATTGCGGCGTGCCCTTCATGAACAGCACGACGTCGTTCGACTTCACTTCGTTGTCGATGAATTGCTCGATGCTCATTTTCGCTTCCTTCGGGGGCGGCGCTCTCAGGCCTTGACGGGCCGGCCCACCCTTCTAACCCGTGACTAACTATATATGTAGCTCAAACCATTGTGCATCCAAAGCAAAATGGCGGAAATCTGGCATGCACCGGGCGCTGCGGGCGCCCAAAATGGGCCGGGATTATCTGACGGCCCCAATATCATCGCGGGGGGAGGCTTTTTTCCCGTAACGGAGCCCCTATCTAGGACGAACTGTCCGTTGGGAACCAGTTTGCCGAAGCAACGTTCTCTCCATTGAATCGGAGACCCCTGTGACGAAACCAGCCTCTGCCGCGGCCGCCCTTCCCGCCGTCCCCCCGTCACTATCCTCCGAATCCGGCCCGCTCGCCCAGCGCTTGGTGGACGCCTATCGCGCCGTCCGCGACGAGACCGAACGGCGGGCCGCACCGCTGTCGCCCGAAGACCAGCTGATCCAGTCGATGCCGGACGCGAGCCCAGCCAAATGGCACCGCGCCCATACCACCTGGTTCTTCGAGCAGTTCCTGCTCGGCGAGCACGTCAAGGGCTACACGCCATTCCATCCCGACTACGCTTATCTGTTCAATTCTTATTACGTCAGCGCCGGTCCGCGGCACGCCCGCCACCAGCGCGGCCATTTGACCCGCCCGACCGCCGACGAAGTCACCGCCTACCGCCGCCATGTCGATGCCGAGGTGGTGAAATTCTTCCAGACTGCCGGCGCCGACACGCTCGAGGCGCTGGTGCCGCTGGTCGAGGTCGGGCTCAATCACGAGCAGCAGCATCAGGAGCTGATGTACACCGACATCCTGCATGCCTTCGCGCAGAACCCGATCCCGCCGGCCTACGATCCGGCGTGGCGCTTCCCGGCGTCGCAGCACGGGCCTGAGGAATGGGTGACGCTCAACGAAGGCATCCACACCGTCGGCCATGGCGAGGACAGCTTCCATTTCGACAATGAGAAGCCCGCGCATCGCGCCTTGGTCGGCCCGGTCAAGCTCGCGAAGAACCTCGTCACCAATGCCGACTGGCTCGCCTTCATGAAGGACGGCGGCTATTCCACCGCCACGCTGTGGCTGATGGATGGCTTCGGCACCGTGAGCAACGAGGGCTGGCAGGCACCCGGCCATTGGCGCGAGATCGACGGCGAATGGAAGCTCATGACGCTCGGCGGCCTGCAGCCGATCGATCCGTCAGCGCCGGTTTGCCACGTCAGCTATTACGAGGCCGACGCCTTCGCCCGATGGGCCGGCAGGCACCTGCCGACCGAGATGGAATGGGAGGTCGCCGCGCGCGCCGGCCTGCTCAACGACGCCTACGGCATCGTCTGGCAATGGACCCGTAGCTCCTATTCGCCCTATCCGGGCTACCGCGCGATCGAAGGCGCGCTCGGTGAGTACAACGGCAAGTTCATGGTCAACCAGCTCGTGCTGCGCGGCTCGTCGCTGGCGACGCCTTCAGGTCACAGCCGCGTCACCTATCGCAACTTCTTCTATCCACACCATCGCTGGCAATTCACGGGGTTACGCCTCGCAGACTATGCCTGATTGAGTCCTGTCGACATCAATAACGCGTCGGTAAGCGCGTTCGGGAGAGTATCATGAATGTGCATGCCGCCGCTTTGGCCAAAGCGTATCCGTTCGACGAAGCGACATCGGTGTTTGCCGGCGACGTGATTGGCGATCTCGCCCGTCACCCGAAACGGCTGTCGCCGAAATATTTCTACGACGCCACCGGCTCCGAGCTGTTCGAGCAGATCACGGTGCTGCCGGAATATTATCCAACGCGCACCGAGCTTGGCATCCTGCGCGACCGCGGCGACGGAATCGCCGCGATCATCCCTGACGGCGCGGCGCTGGTCGAGTTCGGCGCTGGCGCGACCACCAAGGTGCGCCTGCTGCTCGAGCATTGCGAATTCGCAGCCTATGTGCCGGTCGATATCTCAGGCGATTTCCTGAAAGCCCAGGCCGACGGGCTGCGGAAGGATTTCCCTCGCCTCGGCATCTACCCGGTCGCTGCCGATTTCACCACGCCGTTCACGCTGCCCGAGGCCGTCGCCGCGATGCCGAAGGTCGGCTTCTTCCCCGGCTCGACGCTCGGCAATTTCGAGCCGAGCGAGGCCTTGGCCTTCCTGCGCAGCGCGCGAAAAATCCTCGGCCACGGCGCGCAGATGATCATCGGCGTCGACCTCGAGAAGGACGAGCGCGTGCTGTACGACGCCTATAACGACGCAGCCGGTGTCACCGCGCGGTTCAACCTCAATGTGCTGGTTCGCATCAACCGCGAGCTCGGCGGCAATTTCGATCTGTCGGGATTCACGCACCGCTCGATCTACAACCGCGATCGCCATCGCATCGAGATGCACCTGATCAGTCGCAAGGCGCAGACCGTGCGCATCCTCGGCAACACCTTTGCGTTCCGTCCGGGCGAGAGCATCCACACCGAGAACAGCTACAAATACTCGCTCGAGCGCTTCACCGCGCTCGCCCGCAGCGCGGGCTGGACGGTGCGCGAAAGCTGGACCGACGCCAACACGATGTTCTCGGTGCACGCACTGGTCGCGGACTAGCGCCCAAACCAGGACGGGGCAAATCATGGGCAGGCGTCCGCTGCAGATCGCGACGGCGTTGCTCGCCCTGGTCCCGATCCTGACCGGCATCATCACCATGCTGGGCGTCAGCGATCCGCTCTACGCCTCAGCGGGCGTTCCGGCGCTGCCGGTGCTCGACAGCAATCTGCGCTTCTTCGGCGGGGTCTGGCTTGGTCTCGGCCTCGCGCTGCTCTGGCTGGTACCGCGGATCGAAAGCGAGAGCGTGCTGTTTCGGGTGGTCTGGGGCGGCATCTTCCTCGGCGGCATCGGCAGGCTGCTGTCGATGCTGATGGTCGGCTTGCCGCCGCTGCCCTTCGTGGGCTTCACCGCGCTCGAAGTGATCGGCGCACCGCTGTTCGTCTATTGGCAGCACCTGGTAGCAAAGGCCGGCCGCAAGTAACGGCCGCCGCTATTCCTCTTCCCCCGTCGACCGCAGCGAGATCGACTCCCACGCGGCGACCACGATCATGATCGCGGTGGTGACGATCGAGAGCACCAGCGGCGACATCTCGCGGGCGAAATAGGCCGTGATCGCCAGCGCGACGATGCCGACGCCGTGCGACAGCTGGAGGAAGTTGCGGATCACATATTTGAACAGGATGGTTCCGACCAGGAACAGCATGGGCCCGCCGACCGAGCTGACGATCGTGTTCAGATCGGAATGACCGGACGGGTGCTTCAGCACCAGTTCGTCGGCCACCGCGGTGAGGATGATGCCGCCGACGATCGGCATGTGCAGATAGGTATAGGCGATCCGCGCCACGCGCCCGGATTCCTCTGACTTGGAGATCATATCCGAGCCGGCTTCGGCGCCCTTGTGGAAATAGATCCACCACATCGCGATGCTGCCGACCAGCGCCGAGATGAACGCGGTGACATTCTCCGGCGTCCAGGTCAGCTCGGCAAAGGTCGCGCCATCGACCACGATGGCCTCGCCGAGCGCAATGATGATGAAGCCGGCGCAGCGCTCGGCCATGTGGCCGCCCTCGACCGACCACGCCTCGATCGAGGAAAAGCCGAGCCCAGGGGTCCAGAACCGCGCGGCCGGCGCGATATATTCGATGGTCAGCGCCGCAATCCAGAGCCACATCCGTGTCTCGTGCTCGGCGAATCCGCCGAGAATCCACAGCACGGCCGAGCAGGACAGCCAGGTCAGGATGCGGATGGCGTTGTGGCGCACCGCCGTCCGGCGCCGCGGCGTCGCCAGCAGCCAGAACGTGGTGCGGCCGACCTGCATTGCCGCATAGGTCCCGGCAAACCACAGCCCGCGGCCCTCGAAGGCGGTCGGTATGGAGGTCGACAGCAACAGCCCGCCCAGCATCAGCACGAACAGCAGCAGGCGGACCGGCGTCAGCTCGGGATTGAGCCAGTTGGTGACCCAGGTGGTGTAGACCCACACCCACCACACCGCGAGGAACAGCAGCGTGACCTGCACCGCCCCAAGCGGGGTGAAGTGGTGCAGCAGCGTATGCGACAGCTGCGTGACGGCGAAGACGAAGACGAGGTCGAAGAACAGCTCGGCATTGGTGACGCGGCTGTGCTGGTTCGGCACGATGACGCGAAACATCGCACCGCGTGGATTGTCCACCATGCTTGAGGCCCCCGCCCGCAGCTTTGCCGGGCCTAGCCTTCCGGCACGCCGGTCTGCAGGGCCAGCGCGTGCAGCACGCCGCCCATCTGGCCCTTCAGCGACTGGTAGACGATCTGGTGCTGCTGGACGCGGGACTTGCCGCGGAAGGACTCGGAAATAACAGTGGCGGCGTAGTGGTCGCCGTCGCCGGCCAGATCGCGGATCGTCACCTCGGCATCGGGAATCGCTGCCTTGATCATCGATTCGATATCACGGGCGTCCATCGGCATCCCAGTCCACCTCCGTCAGGTCGTTCGAATCAGGGCCAGATCGGCCAGATAAACCTAAGGATAAAACCTAGCCCTTGGGGTCTTCTAGGTCATCCCGGGCACACTATATTCCCATTCCCAGCGATTTAAACCTGCATCAATCGGTCACAAGCCATCACACCGAAATGACCAGAAGAGGCGCAGAATCATGAAGCTCCCCGGCCCCGATCATCCCATTACGATCACGCCCAACGCCAAGCGCGTCCGCGTCATCGCGGACGGCGTCGTGATCGCCGAGACTACCCATGCGCTGACCTTGAAGGAAGCGAGCTATCCGGCCGTGCAATACGTCCCCCGGCAGGACGCCAACATGGAGCTGTTGACCCGCACCGAGCGGACCACGCATTGCCCGTACAAGGGGGACGCGAACTACTTCAGCATCAAGGCCAACGGCAAGACGCTGGACAACGCGATCTGGACCTATGAGGAGCCCTTCCCGGCGATGACCGAGATCGCCGGCCACCTCGCCTTCTATCCGGACAAGGTGAAGATCGAGGAAGTCGCCTAGGGTCGCCTGCCGCAAGCGCCGGGCCTCTCCCGGCCTTTGGTCGCGCGCTGAGTCAGCCTGCAAAACGGCAATGCCCGGGCGAGGCCCGGGCATGACGTCGGGAGCGCTTGGCCCCGATCCCAGCTATACCCTGAATATCGTGAGCCCGAGGATCAGGAGCACCAGGAAGATCACGACGAACACATAGAACAGAAAGCGCGCGATGTCGGCGGAGGCGGCGGAAATGCCGGTGAAGCCAAGCAAACCCGCGATGATCGATACGACAAGGAAGATCAGCGCCCATTTCAGAATTGTCATTACCCGCTCCTCATAACCGCGCGTGTCCGCCAGGTCGAACGAGAACGCCCGCACCCGACCGCAGTTCCAAAGACGAAACGGCTTCGCCGAGATGACCGACCTCGATACTCCCCCGTCCAGCCGATTGGGCCTTGCTGAATCAGGTTCCCGACTGCAACATCAGGATGCAGACCCGGCTGGTGGCACCATGAAATCGATTGCTCACGCGGCTCCGGCCGTCGACATCCAGGCAGCACCGAAGCTCCACAAGCGCAATGTCGCGCTGGACCGCGCGCGCACCTTCCTGACCCTGGTCGTGCTGCTGCACCACGCGGTGATCCCCTACACCTATTTCGGGCACACCGACCCGACATCGTGGATCGGCTTCGACTGCGTGGTGCTCGCCACCGACAGCTTCTTCATGGCGATGTTCTTTTTCCTGTCGGGGCTGTTCGTCTGGCCGGGGCTCGGCAACAAGCCATGGCTGATCTTCCTGCGCGACCGGCTGCTGCGGCTCGGCCTGCCGTTCGTGATCTGCGCTGTCACGGTCATTCCGATCGCCTATTACGCGATCGCGCTGCGCGCGACGCCGGGGCTGAGCTTCTCCGAATTCTGGTGGAAAACCATGACGGTCGGGCCGTGGCCAAGCGGACCGATCTGGTTCGTCTACGTCCTGATGGCTTTCGACCTCACGGCGAGCCTGCTGTACCGGGTGTCGCCGCGTCTGCTCGATCCGATCAACCGCCTATCGATCAAGGGATTTCAACGTCCCTCGAAGTTCTGGCTGTTCCTCGTCATCGTCAGTGTCGCCGCCTACCTGCCGATGCTGGTCCATTACGGCCAGAACTACTGGTTCGAGTTCGGACCGTTTTCGGTGCAGGCGAGTCGCGTGCTGCTGTACGCGTCCTATTTCTTCATCGGAGCGGGAATCGGGGCGGCGAACCTCGAGGGTGGCGTGCTCAGCGCGCACGGACGGCTGACCGAGCGCCGCTGGTTCTGGACCGGCATCACGCTGATCCCCTACTGTTTGATGTGGGTGATGATCTACATCAAGCGCATGATCATCGGTAACCCCGATCCGCTGCCGGGCTGGTATCTCGGGATCTACGGTACCTTCTATGTGCTGTTCAGCGCCTCGATCCTGTTCGCAATCCTGGCCTACTTCCTGCAATCGAAATCGTCGGGCCCGACGCTGCTCGACCGGATGCAGGGCGACGCCTACGGCATGTTCCTGGTGCACTATCCGATCGTGCTGTGGCTGCAATACTGGCTGTTTGATATGGATCTGCCGGCCTTCGCCAAGGCCGCGATCGCGTTCTTCGCCACTGTGGCGCTGAGCTGGGCGGTCACGGCCGTGTTGCGCAAGATTCCCGGCTCGAGATACGTGCTTTAGTTCGATGAACCCGTAGGATGGGTAGAGCGCAGCGAAACCCATCACTTTCGTGCCGTGCATCGAGATGGTGGGTTTCGCTGCGCTCTACCCACCCTACGCCTACGCAGCGATCTCGCCCCTCGCCGCCACGCTTTCCAGCCGCGGGGCGGCCGCCGCGCGATGGTCGCGGGCGATCAGGATGTAGAAGGTCGGCAGCACGAACAGCGTGAACAGCGTGCCGATCAGCATGCCCATCACCACGACGATGCCGATCGCGAAGCGGCTCGCCGCGCCGGCGCCGTCGGCATAGAGCAGCGGGGCGAGGCCCGCAACCATCGCGGCTGTCGTCATCAGCACCGGCCGCATCCGCACCGCGGCCGCCTTCTGGATCGCGGCGACCCGGTCGAGCCCTTCATGGTGCTGGATCTCGTTGGCAAAGCTCACCATCAGGATGCCGTGCTTGGAGATCAGCCCGATCAGGGTGACGAGGCCGATCTGGGTATAGATGTTCAGCGTGGTGAAGCCGAAATACAGCGGCAGCAGCGCACCGCAGACCGCGAGCGGCACCGTGACCATGATCACCAGCGGATCGCGAAAACTCTCGAACTGCGCCGCCAGCACCAGGAAGATCACGATCAGCGCCATGCCGAAGGTCACGATCAGGCGGTTGCCCTCCTGGACATATTGCCGGCTGTCCGACAGCCAGTCGACGGTCATCCCCGGCGACAGTTTCTGCCCCTGCATGAACGACACCGCCTGCCCCATGGTGACGCCGGGCTTCAGCACTGCCGAGATCGTCGCCGCGTTCATCTGATTGAACTGCGGCAGCCGGTTCGGCTCCGGCTTGACGTTGACCTTGATCACCGTCGACAGCGGAAACATCTGCCCCGAGCTCGAACGGACGTTGAAGTTTCCGAGCCCTTCCGGCGTGATCCGGTCGGCCTGGCGCACCTGCGGGATCACCTCGTAGGAGCGTTCAAAGAAATTGAAGCGGTTGACATAATTCTCGCCGACCAGCACCGCGAGCGTGTCGGCGATGGTCTGCATGCTGACGCCGGCCTCGGCCGCCTTGGCGTGATCGATGGTGATCCGCGCGGTCGGGCTGTCGAAGGCAAGATCGCTGTCGACGAAGGCGAACAGCCCGCTCTTCCATGCGGCCCCCTTCAGCGTCTCGACCTCCTGATAGATGGTGGCGAAATCGCCGGCCGAGCGCACCACCATCTGAAACGGCAGGCCGCCGGTCGCCGCCGGCAGCGCCGCCGGCTGGAACGGCGTCACGCTGGCGCCGAGCACGCCGTAGGACATGCCGTAGAGCTGGTTCTGGATGTCGTTGGCCGAGCGCTTGCGCTTGTCCCAATCGGTCAGGGTGATGCCGCCGAAGGCATGGTTCTGCCCGTCGGTACCGTTGATGAACCAGCTCGCATGGTATTCGGGAAACGAGCGAAACAGCTGCTCGATCTGGTCGGAGGAGCGCGTGGTGTAATCGACGCTGGCATATTGCGGCGCGCGGAGCACGGTGAACACATAGCCCTGGTCCTCGGAGGGCGCGAGCTCGCGCTGGCTGCCGAGGAACAGCACCACGATCGCCGCCAGCACGCCGAATGCCACCAGCAGCACCGCTGCGCGCATCTTGAGCGTCGCGGCCAGCAGCCGGCCGTAGCCACGCGACAGCCTTGAGAACTGATGCTCGACGAAACGGGCAAATCGGCCGTGCGAGTTGGCTTCGCCGAGCAGCTGCGCGCTCATCATCGGCGACAAGGTCAGGGCGATGACGCCCGAGACCACCACCGAGCCCGCCAGTGTGAAGGCGAATTCGCGGAACAGGCTGCCGGTCAGGCCGCCCATCAGGCCGATCGGCGCATAGACCGCGGCGAGCGTGATCGTCATCGCGATCACGGGACCGATGATCTCGCGCGCGCCAATCAAGGCGGCGTCGCTGGGGCTCCGCCCTTCCTCGATGTGACGATGGATGTTTTCCACCACCACGATGGCGTCGTCGACCACGAGCCCGATCGCCAGCACCATCGCGAGCAGGGTCAGCAGATTGATCGAAAAGCCGAGCGCCAGCATCATCGCGGCGGTGCCGACCAGCGACAGCGGCACGGTGACCACAGGGATCAGCACCGAACGGAACGAGCCCAGGAACAGCAGGATCACCACCACCACGATCGCGATCGCCTCGGCCAGCGAATGCTGCACCTCCGATATCGAGGCCTTGACGAAGTGCACGATGTTGAAGACGTCGGCGACCTTCAAGCCGGGCGGCGCCACGCGGTTGAGGTCCTCGATCACCTTGGCGGTGGCGGCGACAATCTCCAGTGGGTTGCCGTCGGGGGTCGGCTGCACCGCGATGTAGACGGTGGGCCTGCCGCTGTCGCGTGCGTTGGAATCGTAGTTCTCGCCGCCGATCTCGAGGGTGGCGACGTCGCCGAGCCGCACCAGGCCGCCGCCGCCGGCGCCGGTCTTGATCACCATCTTGCGGAAATCGTCGAGATTGCGCAGATCGGTCGCCGCGGAGATGTTGGTGACGGTCATCTCGCCGCGCAGCCGCCCCGGCGCCGCCTGCACGTTGTTGGACCGCAGCGCGGCGGAGATATCGGCCGCGGTCAGCCCGCGTGCCGCGAGCTTGAACGGATCGATCCACACCCGCATCGCCAGCGACGATCCGCCCGAGGTGTCGGCCGACGCCACGCCGGGCACCGAGGTGAGCAGCGGCTGCGCCACGCGGGTCGCGAAGTCGGTGATCTGCGCCGGCGTCAGCGTGTCGCTGGTGAAGGCGATGTACTGCACCGCCGAGGCGCCGTCGGTGATCTTGGTGATGACAGGGTCGAACACGCCGGTCGGCATCCGGTACTTGACCTGCTGCACCTTGGCGAGCACCTCGGTCATGGCGCGGTCGGCATTGGCGTTGAGCACCAGCTTGGCCTTGATCTGGCTGAGGCCAAGCGTCGAGTTCGAGGTCATGTACTCGATGCCGTTGGCGGTCGCGATCGACTGCGCGATGACGGACGTGACGAAGCCCTGCATCACGTCCTGGGTCGCACCGGGGAACGAGACGTCGACCTGGATCGTCGCGCTCTCCATGTTGGGATATTGCCGCACCGGCAGCGAGACCATCGCTGCGGTGCCGATCAACAGGATCAGCAGGCTGACGACCGTCGCCAGAATCGGCCGGCGGATGAAGATGTCGGTGAAATGCATGATGCTTGCCTTTGGTCGCCTACCGCTCGCGGGTCAGCGCCCCTTCTCCGGCGTCTCCGCCATGGTCGTCTGGACGGCCGCGCCGGGCATGACGCGGAGCTGGCCCGCGGTGACGATGTGATCGCCGGGCGCAAGCCCCTGCTCCACCACGACACGCTCGCCGATCCGTTGCCCGGTCTTGACAGCGACGCCGACCGCCTTGTTGTCGCGCACGACCAGCACGCTCTCGCCGGATGCGCTGGTCTGGATCGCGGTCACCGGCACCACGATGGCGTCCGCCTGCGGCGGCAGCACCACGCTTACCATCACGAAGAGGCCCGGCCGCAGCAGCCGGTCGGGATTAGGAAACAGGGCTTGCACGAGGACATTGCGGGTGTCCTCGGCGACCTGCGGCTCGATGGCGTTGATCTTGGCCTCGAACACCCGATCGGGGAAAGCATCGGTACGGATCGTCACCGCGCCTCCCACCTTCAGATTTGACAGGCGCTGCTGCGGAACGGTGAAATTGGCATAGAGTTGGTCGAGCGCGGTCAGCGTCGCGAGCGCATCGCCGGCATTGACGTATTGGCCGAGATTGACCTTGCGCAGACCGATCTGGCCCGCGAACGGCGCGCGGATCGTCATCTGCGCGATCTGGGCATCGAGCTGGTCGAGCGAGGCGTCGGCCTGCTTCAGATCTTCCTGCCGCTGCTGCAGCGTCTCCTGGGTCACGAAGCCGGACGGCGCGAGGCCCTGCGAGCGCTTCTCCTGCAATTGCGCGAAGCGTCCCTTGGAGACCGCAACCGCACGCGCGGCGCGCAGCGGCGCGTCATAGAGCTGCACCAGCGGCGCGCCCTCGGCGACATCGATGCCGGCATCGAAATTGATCGCGGTGACGCGGCCGGCAACCTCCGGCGCCAGAATCACCTGACGCACCGCCTGCAGCGAGCCGATCGCCTCGATCGACCGCGGCAGGGTTTCGGTCCGCACCACCATCGCCGCGACCGGCGTCGGCGGGGCCTCGGCGGTGGGCTTGGCCGAGGCGCTGGATCCGCCTGCACGCCAGGCAAACAAGCCGGCCGCGGCACAGGCGAGCAACAGAACGGTGATGCCGAACGGCCTGGCACGAAGCCCGAGCCAGCGGCGCGACGAAAATGATGCGGACGGCATATTGTTTCCAAGAACAAACCCCGGCGTGTCGGCCGGAAGCTTGCCCCTGCAAGCCCGCAACTGATATAGAACCTCAAGTACGGTTGAGGTCAAGGCTGGCAGCTTGCAGGACTTCTAATCCAGGATTTGCAATGACGCTTGCGCAGGAGCTTTCTGTCGGCGAGGTGGCGCGGCGCAGCGGACTTGCTGTCTCCACCCTTCACTTCTACGAGAGCAAGGGACTGATCGCGAGCCGGCGCACCGGCGGCAACCAGCGGCGCTACATGCGCGGGGTGCTGCGGCGGATCGCCGTGATCAGGATCGCGCAGCGCGCCGGGATCCCGCTCGAGGAGATCAGGCAGACCTTCGCCGCGATACCGCTCGATCGCGCGCCGACCGTGCGCGAATGGGAGCGCGCGATGCGGGCCTGGACCGAGACGCTCGAGCAGCGCATCAACGATCTCACCGATCTCCGCGACAAGCTGTTCAACTGCATCGGTTGCGGCTGCCTGTCGGTGACCGATTGCCCGCTGCGCAACTGCGACGACAAGCTCGGCGCCCAGGGGCCGGGCCCGCGCATCCTGATCACCGCGGCCGAACGCCGGGCGCGGCGCAAGCGGCGGGGCTGACGGCATTTTCGCGGCTGACAAGTTGCGCACAACCTGCCTTTGGTCACATCCCGCCAGGTGATTCTCAGGTATGCTGGCCGGACTTCTTGACCCTAGGGAGTCCTGAGATGAACGACCCTCAAGTTGGATGGATCGCCGCCATCATCGTCGGCGGACTGGCGGGCTGGCTCGCCGAGATGTTCATGAAATCCGGAACCGGCATCTTCATGAATATCATCCTCGGCATTGTCGGCGCCGCGCTGGCGAACTGGCTGTTGGGTCTGCTCGGCGTATCGCTCGGCGGAGGCTGGCTCAGCTATCTCGTCGCCGGCTTCATCGGCGCCTGCATCATCATCTTTGCCTGGCGCGCGGTCCGCGGCGCGACATAAGGCATGATCCGAAGGGATCACGTTCGGAATAGAAATGGCGCGATGATGGGTTCATCGCGCCATTGAATCGTTGCTCGCGGCGCCTGATCCAGCCGGATCAGGCGGCAGTGCCGTGCATGTAGTTCGGCAGCCAGTGCTCGAAGGCGCGCGACAGGCTTTCGACCGCAACCGGCGACTCCCCAGCCACCGCAATCGCGTCGCCGCCGGTGGTGCCGATGCGCGCGCAGGGCACGCCGGCGCCCTTCATCTTGGCCAGCACGAGGCCTGCGTCGGCGGCCGGCACGGTGACGATGTAGCGGGCCTGATCCTCGCCGTACCAATAGGCGTGCGGCACGATCGAGGACGGCGCGGCCAGGAGTTGCGCGCCGATGCCGCTTGCGATCGCCATTTCGGCGAGCGCGATCAAAAGACCGCCGTCGGAGACGTCGTGCACCGCGGTCGCGGTGCCGGCGTGGATCATGCCGCGCACCACGTCGCCATTGCGCTTCTCGGCAGCGAGATCGACCGGCGGCGGAGCGCCCTCCTCGCGGCCGCAGACGTCGCGCAGATAGACCGACTGGCCGAGCCAGCCCTGCGTGTCGCCAACCAGAAGGATCGCCTCGCCGGCCGCCTTGAACGCCAGGGTCGCGGACTTGGTGAAGTCGTCGAGCAGGCCGACGCCGCCGATCGAGGGCGTCGGCAGGATGCCGCGGCCGTTGGTCTCGTTGTAGAGCGAGACGTTGCCGGACACGACCGGGAAGTCCAGCGCGCGGCAGGCCTCCGAAATGCCCTTCAGGCAGCCGACGAACTGGCCCATGATCTCGGGCCGCTCCGGATTGCCGAAGTTGAGATTGTCGGTGATCGCGAGCGGCCGGCCGCCGACCGCAGTGATGTTGCGCCAGGCTTCCGCGACCGCCTGCTTGCCGCCCTCGAACGGATCGGCCTCGCAATAGCGCGGCGTGACGTCGACGGTGAGCGCAAGGCCCTTCGGTCCGTCCTCGACGCGAACCACCGCGGCATCGCCGCCGGGGCGCTGCATGGTATTGCCGAGGATGACGTGGTCGTACTGCTCCCACACCCAGCGCTTCGAGCACAATTCGGGCGTGCCGATCAGCTTTTCCAGCGCATCCGCGATACCGAGCGGCGGCTTGACGTCCTGCCCGCGGATCACCGGCAGCGCATTCGAGGCGACGTGCGGACGGTCGTAGACCGGCGCCTCGTCACCGAGCTCCTTGATCGGCAGATCGGCCATCACGTCGCCGCCATGCTTGACGACGAAACGCTTGGTCGGCGTGGTGTAGCCGACGATGGCGAAATCGAGCCCCCATTTGCGGAATATCGCCTCGGCCTCTTTTTCCTTCTCGGGCTTGAGCACCATGAGCATGCGCTCCTGGCTTTCCGAGAGCATCATCTCGTAGGCGCTCATCCCGGTCTCGCGGGTCGGCACCGCGCTGAGGTCGAGCTCGACGCCGAGATCGCCCTTGGCGCCCATCTCGACCGCCGAGCAGGTCAGGCCCGCCGCGCCCATGTCCTGGATCGCGATCACGCAACCCTTTTCCATGATCTCGAGGCAGGCTTCCAGCAAGAGCTTCTCGGCGAAGGGATCGCCGACCTGCACGGTCGGGCGCTTCTCCTCGGAGGCGTCGTCGAATTCGGCTGAGGCCATCGAGGCGCCGTGGATGCCGTCGCGGCCGGTCTTGGAGCCGAGATAGACGATCGGCATGTTCACGCCGGAGGCCGCCGCGTAGAAGATCTTGTCGGCGTCGGCGAGGCCGACCGCCATGGCGTTGACCAAGATGTTGCCGTCATAGCGGGTGTGGAAACGCACCTGGCCGCCGACCGTCGGCACGCCGAAGGAATTGCCGTAGCCGCCGACGCCCGCGACCACGCCGGACACCAGATGCCGGGTCTTGGGATGCTCGGGCGCACCGAAGCTCAGCGCGTTCAGGCAGGCGATCGGCCGCGCGCCCATGGTGAAGACGTCGCGCAGGATGCCACCGACGCCGGTGGTCGCGCCCTGGTAGGGCTCGATGTAGCTCGGGTGATTGTGGCTCTCCATCTTGAAGACCACGGCCTGCCCGTCGCCGATGTCGATCACGCCGGCATTCTCGCCGGGGCCCTGGATCACCCAGGGGGCCTTGGTCGGCAGCCCGCGCAGATGGATGCGCGACGACTTGTACGAGCAATGCTCGTTCCACATCGCCGAGAAGATGCCGAGTTCTGTGAAGGTCGGAACCCGCCCGATCAGCTTCAGGATGCGCTCGTACTCGTCCGGCTTCAGCCCGTGGGCGGCGACGAGTTCGGGGGTGATTTGGGGCTCGTTCTTGGGGTCGTTCTTGGGCGCGTTCATGGGACCCTTAATAGGTAGATAGAACGGGGGCGAAAAGGCCTTTTAGGGCCCATTTCCGGCCTGTCCAGAGCTTTGCGGCAGCTGGCCGCGGCCCGAGATCTGCTCCCGGGATTTGCACAATGGGGATGGATCGGATTTAAGGACCCGAACCCGATAATTGAAGGCCATATTTCGTGAACGAGCTCGCCAAAACTGCATTCAACCGCCGCCCCGACCTGCACGTCGAAACCGAGGGCGAATTCACCGGCTGGCGAACCTGGACCCGGGACAATTTCGAGACCCATACCGGCCCGTTCTACCACCGCATGGACGAGAACGGCCGCATCACCTGCGCGTTCCGGGTCGGCAAGAAGCATCTCAACGGCTCCGGCAACGTCCACGGCGGCTGCTTCATGACCTTCGCGGATTACTGCCTGTTCGCGCTCGCCGGCTCGGTGCTGCAGGGCCCCGGCGTCACGGTGTCGTTCGCCTCGGAATTCCTCGACGCCGCCCGCGAGGGCGACCTGATCGAGTGCACCGGCGAGGTCACCCGCGCCGGCATGTCGCTGATCTTCGTGCGGGGCATACTGACATCGGCGGAGCGGCCGCTGTTCACCTTCTCCGGCACCATCAAGCGGGTGAAGCGCAGGACGCCGGCGCAGGCAACGGCGTAAAGCGTGTGACGTCTGTGGACGCACGCCGTCATCCAGCCGTTACATCGCCACGGATTGAATCGACAGCGCAGCTCTAGCGCGTTGTGTTCACGCGCGTTCTTCGCGTGAGGCAATACGAACTGCGGTTGTGACGCATCGACGCACTGTCGTTGCGTCGTCGCGCGCGCGTCACATGCGCGTCAGGCAAGCCCCCGAAGATTGCTGAACCGTTTCCGTTTGTGCGTTCGCGCAGCGAAGTTGGGGCATTCTCATGAAATTGAAGACGTTCGTTTCCGTTACGACGGCGATGTCGCTTGTCGCATCGCTGGTGTGGACTGCAACTCCGGTGCGCGCCGGTCAAGACGGCGATAATGGTGATCGCGGCGTTGGCGATGCTCGCGGTCATGATCAGGATCAAGACCAGGATCATGACGGCGGTCATCACGGCCGCAAGCCGCGCGTGGTGATGATCTCGCTTGACGGTGCCAAGCCCGATTTCATCCAGAAATTCATCGAGGAAGGCGTACTGCCGCGCGACGGCGGCCTCGCCCGGCTGAGCCGGCGCGGCGCGGTGGCGTTGCAGAACGTGACGGCGTCACCGTCGCTCACCGCGGTGTCTCATATTGCCATCGCGACCGGTTCGACGGCGGTCCACAACGACATCCCCTCGAACACGTTCGAGCCGATCGTCGGGCCGATCTCCGGCAGCATCAGCGGCTTTGCGGCGCCGATCGGCGGCTACAGCGAGAATCCGCTCGGGCCGTCGCCGCACCCGACCGCGGTGCCGTTGTGGGTGCAGCTGCGCCAGCAGGGCAAGAAGGTTGTCACGGCGACCTGGCCCGGCGGCGACGGCGCCGACATCTCCATCAACAAGACCGTGGTGCAGCCGGCCCAGCCGACCCGCATCACCGACTTCACGGTCCCGTTCGGCGCGTTCGGCGGCATCGGGGCCCAGGGCTTCTCGCTGTCGCGAGGCGACTTCACGGCCGACCCGAGCATCGTGACGGCGCTGCAGGCTGCCGGCCATTTCTCGTTCAGCCCAATGCTGGTGACCTCGGCACCGATCGAGACGTTCTCCTGCTCGGCCGCGGCAACCGCGACCTGCACCAATGCCTCGACGCTCGATGTCAAATATTCGATCCGCGTCGCCGCGATCGACACCACCAACGATCGGAAGGTGAACTACGACACGCTGGTGTTCTTCGACGCCAACCGCGGCATCACCGCAGGACCGTTCCACGCGCCGTCGACCGGACCGGCCTATGTCAAGTTCGGTGGCGAGAACGCACCGTTCTTCTTTGAAGGCAGCGGGGCGAAGGTTGGTGCCGCGTACTTCGTCTCTGCGCTGTCTCCCGATCTCTCGGTGGTGCGCTTCGCCCGCTACGGCGCCAACTACATCCCGCGCAACACGCCTGTGCTCGCCGACGTCGACGACATCAACAACAACATCGGGTTCTGGCGTCCGCAGGCCGACTTCCGCATTCCGGAGCGCCTGAGCCCCGGCTTCACCAGCTTCTCCGACGTCGAGATCGAGACGATGTTCGAGGACATGGTGAAGACCTTCGTGCGCTACCAGGCCAATATCGGCGAGCGCGCGATCAAGACCCATCCGGACGCCGACCTCGTCATGGTCTATATCGAGCAGCCCGACGGCTCCGAGCACCACTGCTGACCGATCCCCGCCAGGGCACCAACCCGACCGATCCGAATTCGATCGGCGCCAACCAGGATGCTGCCAAGGTCAAGCGCTACGCGTCCTACATCCGTTTCGCCTACCAGACGGCCGACAAGGCGGTGAAGCAGATCGCCGATGCGGCGGGCCGCGACAGCAACGTGATCGTGGTGTCGGACCACGGCTTCGCGCCGTTCCACACCTCGGTCAATCTCACCAACATCCTGCGCAACGCCGGGATCGACACCAGCAAGGTCGGGATCCGCACCTCCGGCCCCGCCGCCGACATCTACGTCAACCTGCAGAACCGCGAGCTCGGCGGCACCGTTGATCTGGCGACCTACCGCACCCTGGTGGCGCAGATCACTGACGCGGTGAAGAACGCGGTCGACCCCAATGCCCGCTTCAACTACTCACTGAAGGACCAGCGCATCTTCACCGTCGTCGAGACCCGGCCGCTGCAATGCGACGCCGGAACCGGACAATGCATCAGCAAGACCATCGGCCAGGACTATGGCGACGTGTTCGCGCTGATGGCGCCCGGCTACAATTTCGACGGCATCCAGAACCCTGGCGTCGCGCGCCAGGGCGACGCGCCGTTCAACGCGGCAACCACCATGCTGTCGATGCCGAACTTCCATGGCGCCCACGGTCACGATCCCGAGCTTCCGGTGATGAGCGCGACGTTCATCGCCGCGGGCCCGCAGATCCGCAAGGACACCGTGGTGCGGCACATGCGCAATATCGACGTGGCGCCGACCATCATGCGGATCCTCGGTTCGGCACCGCAGCAGGTCGACGGCGAGGTGCTGGGCCAGGTCCTGCGCTAGAGCATGGTCCGGCATTTCAGGCACAGCTCACGCGATGGACGCCGGAGCGGCGTCCATCGCTGATTCGTTCTCGCCAATCCTGCGCCACTGGCGTTCACCGAACGGAAGTGTCAAAATCAAATTTATTCGCCGTTATTTGAAATGACGCCGTGGTGAACCCCTGCCACCCTCCCGGCGCACCAGGCCCGAACCAGGGGCGACATGTTCACCCGGCTGCACCAGCAGTGACAACCAATTGGGATCAAGTCATGAGCGCGGCAACACCGGAACATATTATGCAGATTGGTCTGGGCTTTTGGGCGTCCAAAACGCTCTTGAGCGCCGTCGAACTGGGCGTGTTCAGTACGTTGGCCGATGGCCCCGCTGACCTGCCGACGCTGCAAAGGACGCTTGCGTTGCATCAGCGATCGGCCCGCGACTTCCTCGATTCGCTGGTGGCGCTCAGATTGCTTGAGCGCGAGAACGGCATCTACAGCAACACCCCGGACACGGACCTGTATCTCGATCGCGCCAAGCCATCCTACATCGGAGGCATTCTGGAGATGGCGAATGCCCGGCTCTATGGCTTTTGGGGATCGCTCACGGAGGCCCTGCGCAGCGGCGAATTGCAGAACGAGGGCAAGGGCGGAGGAGAAGACTTATTTGCGGCATTGTATGCCGATCCGGATCGGTTGCGGGGATTTCTGACCGCGATGAGCGCAATAAGCGCGGGTGCGGCGCATGCTATTGCCGGCAAGTTCCCTTGGAGCGAGTACAAGACTTTCATGGATCTCGGTTCGGCTCAGGGCATGGTGCCTGCCACGCTCGCACACGACCATCCGCACCTCACCGGCATCGGCTTCGACCTTCCCGCGGTCAAGCCGGTGTTCGAGGAATTTATCGCTCAGCGCGGGCTGGAGGATCGGGTGCGGTTTCGGGGAGGAAACTTCTTCGAGGACCCGCTGCCGGAGGTTGACGTCATCATCATGGGTCACATCCTTCATGATTGGGACCTTGCCAAGAAACGGGCGCTTCTCGGCAAGGCATTCGATGCGCTTCCGAAAGGTGGCGCAATCATTGTTTATGACGCCATCATCGATGACGATCGCCGCGAAAACGCTTTCGGGCTTCTGATGAGCTTGAATATGCTGATCGAAACCGCCGGTGGGTTTGACTACACAGGCGAAGACTGTCAGGCTTGGATGCGCGACGTCGGATTTTCCCGAACGCGGGTCGAACCGCTCGTTGGCCCGGATTCGATGGTGATCGGATTTAAGTAGCGTATCCGCGTGGTCTACCGATCAGTCCGCTTTCCGGACGCCGCAGCCGACGCCGTAAGCGCCTCGAAATTATGCTGCCAATACTGCTCGATCTGCTCGACCAGCGTGGCCGGCAGGGGAACGTAGTTGAGCAATTGAGCCTGCGGCTTGCCGCTCTGCAATGACCAGCGCAGGAAGTCGATCGCGGTTGCCGACCCGTCGGGTGATTTCGGCTGCTTGTGCATCAGGACGAAGGTCGTGGCCGTGATCGGGTATGCGTCCTCGCCGGGAGCGTTGGTGAGGACCTTGTAAAAATCCTGCGTCGTCGTCCAGTCCGCACTCGACGCCGCAGCCTGGAACGATGCGGCGTCGGGGGTGACGAAATTGCCGGCACTGTTCTGCACCAGACCGAAGGAAATCCGGTCAAGCCGTTGCAGCGCGTAGGCATATTCGAGATAGCCGATCGCCCCGGGAATCAAACTGACGAGCGAGGCGACGCCATCATTACCCTTGCCGCCGAGCCCTACCGGCCACTCGACCGACGAGCCCTCTCCGACGCTTGCCTTCCACTGCGCACTGACCTTCGCAAGATAGTTCGACCAATTGAACGTCGTCCCCGACCCATCGAGGCGATGCACGACGGTGATCGCCGTGCGCGGCAGCTTCAGATCGGGATTGACCGCCTGGATGGCCGGATCGTTCCACGATTTGACCTTGCCGAGATAGATGTCGGCGAGCAGCTGTCCGGTGAACTGGATCTGGCCGGGCTTGACGCCCGCGATGTTGACCACCGGCACGACGCCTCCGATCACGATCGGGAATTGCACCATGCCGAGCCTGTCCAGCTCTTTCGGATCGAGCGGCATATCGCTCGTCCCGAAATCGACGGCGGCCTTCTTGATCAGGCCGACGCCGATGCTCGAGCCCACCGATTGATAGCTGACCGTGTTGCCGGTCTTGGCCTTGTAGGCATCGATCCATTTCGCCACCACAGGCGACACGAAGGTTGAGCCCGCGCCCTTGGTCTCCGCAGCAAAGCATTGCGTTGCGACGACGAGTGCAGTGAAAATGATCGGTAATTTGAAATGCTTCGTCATGCTGTTGAGCCTAGCAGGACGAGCCAGACGCCCGTGTGGGCCAAGTCACAAAACGGTAGCATACGCCGGAGGCGTCGGATTGGCACCCGGACGACGCCAGCCTCAGTCCCACAGACGCAGCCCGCCAATTCCTCCAAGCGGGATATCGGCGTAAATTCAATACCCTAGCCTTGCATCGCGCCGCCGCGCTAGATTGCTGCTTCGCGCGCCAATGCGCGAAGGGAGCCAAATCAAGGTGCCGAAGAGCACAGCGAAAACGGGCGGCGTGACGGCTCCCGAGAAAGTGCCCACCTCGTCCACGTCAGCGCCGGGCGCGCGCGGCTGGCGCGACTATGCGCTGCTGCTGGCGCTGGCCTGCTGCTGGAGCTCCACCTATCCATTGACCAAGATCGGGCTCGGCTCGATCCCGCCGGTCACCTTCATTTCCGCGCGCTCGCTGGTGGCCGCCGCCTTCCTGCTCATCGTGCTGCGCATCCGCGGCATCCGCATCCCGACCGACCTCAAGGCCTGGAAGCTGTTCGCCTTCCAGCAGACCATCAACTCCACGATCCCGTTTTTGGTGATCACCTGGGCGCAGCTTTACGTGCCGGCATCCAACACCGTGGTGCTGGCCTCGACGACGCCGATCTTCGCCTTCCTCATCACCTGGGCGATCACGCGACACGAGCCGGCCTCGCTGCTCAAGCTGGTCGGCGCGATCCTCGGCCTCGCCGGCACGGTCGCGATCATCGGCCTCGACGCACTCTCAGGCTTCGGCAAGGAGATCTTCGCCGAGATCGCGATCCTGCTCGCCACCGTCTCGTTCGCCTGCGCCACGATCTTCGGGCTTCGGCTGTCGGACTATGATCCGATGGTCGTGGCGGCCGGCTCGCTGTTGTTCGGCGGCACCGTGCTGCTGCCGGTCGCCCTGATCGTCGACCATCCCTGGACCCTGCACCCGACGCCGCAGGCGCTGGTCGCCACCGTCGTGATGGGCATCTTCTCCAGCGCGTTCGGCCTGATGCTGTTCTACATGTGCCTGACGCGGCTCGGCACGCTGACGACGAATGCGCAAGGTTATCTTCGCATTCCGATCGGCGTCGCGCTGTCGGTGATCCTGCTCGGGGAATCCGTGCCGTCGAATCTCGCGCTCGGCCTCGTGCTGGTCATGGCCGGCGTCGCCGCGATGACGGTGCCGGGCGAAGCAGTCAAACGGTGGCTGCGCAGGCTTTAGCTGCTGCTCATCGAATCTGACAGACCCGCTATTTGCGGTCGCCTATCTCGCTTCACAGCGCGCTTTGCGCTCCTCTTCGGCGCGCTTCGCACGCTCCGATCTCGCCTGCTTTTCCTCCGCCGAAAGCACCTCCTCGATAACCTTCGTCTCTTGTGCGGGTCCATCGTAGGCATCAGCGAATCCGGCGAGCGGCACGGTCAGGCTGATCGGCGAATTGGCCTTATCGAAGGCTTCCAGAGTGAGCGCATGCGCTTGCTTGAGCTGATCGACCATTTCCGGTCCGGCGTCGTAGTCAGCCGTGCAACCGTAGGCAAAGCAGCCCGCGTAGGGCCGCTCAATCGCTTGTTCCTGATCGATAATGATCCGAACACCACGTTCGACTATCACCCGGGTCGGCAAGAAAACGCGCAACGTCTTCCTGGAATCTCCGGTGCGCGCGATCAGCGCGGCTGCCACGACTGCCCCGCAGTCTATGTTCTCTATCTTCGATCGCCCCTCTCGCCCGACAATGCAGGTGTCGGCTATGCAGAACTTCGTCCAGGGGGGATAAGTCAACGTAGCCTGTTCGCCGGCTACTGGGCCGGCAACCAGCCAAGCAAGCGCCATGCCGGCGCAGCAACGCAAGATCACACGGCGCATGGCCGCTTTCCCCGATCAGACCTGAACTCAGGCTCGTCGCGGACTGTGTCCGCATCAGGGCGTTGCACGCCGCAGAAATGCTACTTCTTGTCGTCCTTCGCAACGTCGCGGGTCACGAGTTGCTGCAGCACCTCGGCGCGCGAGTTCATTGGCGTCGGGTACGACCGTCGACAGGTCGACGAACCGCTTCTTCACCGCTTCGCTCGCACTCGGGCGCAGCCATGCGGGCGACGATGCTGGACCCCGGCTTATTGCACGCTGACCAGCGTGAGGTCGACGAACCACGATTGGGGCGACACAAAACCCTTCACCTTCGGACTCATCGCGCGAGGGTTCAGATCGTGGACAATATAGAGCCAGGGCGGATCGTCGACGAGGCGCTCATGCGCCTTGCGGTAAGCCGCCGAGATCACTTTCGGATCGGTCGCTTCCGAAATCGTCTTGAGTGCGGCTTCGAACTCGTCGTCCTTCCATTGCTCGAAATTGAAACCGTTCGGTGAAAAATTGGCGGCCAGGAAATAGCGCGCCATCACGCCGGCGTCCGACGAAGGCGAGCTGATATTGAGCGCCATGGCGCCGCGCAAAGTTGAGCTGTCGGGCGTGGCCCGGGCCGCCGTCAGGAGCACCTGCCACTCGATGACGTCGAATTCCACATCGACCCCGCAGGCTTCCTTCAGGTTCTGCTGCAGGAATTCGTTCATCGGCAGGGGCAGCATCTGCCCCGAGCCTGAATTCGAGATCAGCACCTTGAACGCCAATGGCTTCGCCGACGTGTAACCCGCCTCGGCAAGCAGCGCCTTGCCCTTGGTCGGATCGAACTTGTAGTGATTGACCGGCGCGCCGAAATCGGGATCGCTGGCCTTGAGCCAGCCGACCGACGGCTCTGCGGTCCCGTTGAGCAGGGACACCAGCCCGTCCCGATCGATGCAGTAGTTCAGGGCCTGGCGAACCCTGACGTCCTTGAACGGGCTGTTGGCGGCGCCGATGTTGTAGAACCACGGCCAGACATGCGGATAGGAGCCGGTGGTAATGGTGAAGCCGGCGGATTTCAGCGAGTCGACGCCATCGGCCGGCGGCACTTCGATCCAGTCGACCTGGCCGGCACGCAAGGCGGCCAGCCGCGAATTGGCCTCGGGGATCGGCAGCAACACGACATTGTCGACCTTCGCTGTCTTGCTCGTGTCCCAATACTTGTCCCAACGCGCCAGATCTGCCTCTTGCCGCGGCACAATCCTGGTGATGCGGAACGGCCCGGTGCCGGCAGCCGGCAACGTCGCGACCTTGGCCCAGTCGCGGCCGGCCTTTTCGAATGAGGCGGGCGAGGTGAACAGAAGATAGACCGCCATATAGGGAAAATAGGATGCCGGCTTCGTCGTCGAGATCGCCACCGTTGCGTCATCGATCTTCCGGTAACTGCCCATCACCGGGACCCGCGCCCGCGACATCGCCGAACTCGGCGGCTCAAATTGCGGGCTCTCGCTGTTGAAGTAGCGATCGAGATTCCAGATCACGGCATCGGCATTGAAATCGGTACCATCGTGGAATTTGACGCCCTGGCGCAGATGGAAAATCCAGGTCTTGTTGTCGACGGGGTCCTGTTCCCATTTCTCCGCGAGTCCGGGACGCAAAGTCGCCAAGCGGTCGGTTCCGCTCAGATTCCACAGCACCAAACCTTCAAAGATCGGATAACCGAGAAAGCGCATGCCTTCGAAGCCGTTATTCGGCAGCCCGGTGGCCGTCGGGATATCGGACGCCGTCATGGCGATGCGCAACGTGGTCTCGGCCATCGCCCAATGCGACCACAGCAGCGCGCATAGGAACGCAATCGTGCAGTGAGCCTTGCGAATGAGCATGATGCGCTCCCGTCCTGATCGATCGGGAGATCACCAGCAAATTTCAGGCCAGTCTGGAGAGCGGCTGACGCAAGGCTCGCCGCCTCGGCGACCGCGTCGAGGGCAGAGCCAACGCAGCGACGATGACCCTCTACTTCTTATCGTCCGCCAGCAGCGTGCGGTATTTCGCGACGTCGCGGGTCACGAGCTGCTGCAGCGCCTCGGGCGCGAGCTCATTGGCGTCGGGGGCGACGGTCGACAGGTCGGCGAAGCGCTTCTTCACCGCCTCGCTCGCAACCGCGGTGCGCGCGGCGGCGTTGAGCTTGGCGATGATCTCGGGCGGTGTGCCCTTCGGCGCGAACAGGCCGTTCCAGCCCTGCGCCTCGAACTCGGGCAGTCCGGCCTCGGCCGAGGTCGGCAGTTCCGGCAACGACGCAAGCCGTACCGTCGAGCCGACGACGACCGCTTTCACCAGCTTGTCGTCGACCGCCTGCGACACCGAGGCCGCGGCATCGCAGACGCCGTCGATCTGACTGCCGATCGCGTCCGTCAGCGCAAGCGCCGCGCCGCGATAGCCGACCAGCTGCACGTCGATGCCGGCGGCATGAACAAAACTCTTGCAGATCAGGTAATTCGAGGAGCCCACGCCGGCATGGCCGAGATTGACCTTGCCCGGATTGTTCCTGGCGTAGTCGATGAATTCCTTGAGGTCCTTGGCCGGAAAATCCTTGCGCAGCGCGACGATGCCGAAGGTCTTGGCGACCACGGCGATCGGCGCGAAGGAGTCAGGCGTAAACGGCAGCTTCGGATAGATCGTGTAGGTCGCGGCGTTGGTGCCGGCATTGCCGATCGCGATGGTGTAGCCGTCCGGCTCGGCGCGCGCGGCGCGGGCGAGCGCGGTCGAGCCGCCGGCGCCGCCGACATTCTCGATGATGATGCTCTGGCCGAGCGCCGTGCCCATCTGGTCGGCGACCGCGCGGGCGATGACGTCGGAGGTGCCGCCGGCCGTGAACGGCACGATCATCGTGATCGGACGCTTCGGGAAGTCCTGGGCGTAGGCCGACGTCGCAAGCAGAAGCGCCGCAGCCGCGGCAACGCACCACCGCCGCAGCATTTTATTCTGACGCGTTTTCTTCACGCGAACCGGTCCCCACTTCGCTCGAAAACGCTATGGTGATTACGCCGCCTTTTCGAACTGCTGGACCAGGCCTGCGAACAGGCCGCGGCCGTCGGTGCAGCCCATGATCTCTTCGACGTGGTTTTCCGGATGCGGCATCATGCCGAGCACGTTGCCGCGCTCATTGACGATGCCGGCGATCGAATGCGCGGCGCCGTTCAGATTGGAGGCCTCGTCGACCACGCCCTCCGGCGAGCAGTAGCGGTACAGCACCCGCGCGTCGCCTTCGAGCCGCTTCAGCGTCTCTTCGTCCGCCTCGTAATTGCCTTCGCCGTGAGCCACCGGCACGCGGATCACCTGGCCGGCATTGTAGCCGCGGGTGAAGGGCGTGTCGGAACGCTCGACGCGCATATGCACGTCGCGGCAGATGAACTTCAGCCCGGCATTGCGCATCAGCACGCCCGGTAGCAGCCCCGACTCGCAGAGGATCTGGAAGCCGTTGCAGACGCCGAGCACGAGCCCGCCCTTGGCGGCGAAGTCGCGCACCGCGTCCATCACCGGCGCGCGCGCCGCGATCGCGCCGCAGCGCAGGTAATCGCCATAGGAGAAGCCGCCGGGCACCACCACGAGGTCCGTGCCTTTGGGCAGCGCGGTCTCGGCGTGCCAGACCATCGCGGTCTCATTGCCGGATGCGAGCTTGAGCGCGCGCGCCATGTCGCGCTCGCGGTTGATGCCGGGGAAGACGAGGACGGCTGATTTCATGGAGTTGGTACTTCGTTCAATTCGAGACGTGTCTCTATGCGGTCAAGACGCCCTTCGTGGCGAACCAGCGTCGCGTGAATACCGGAAATCTCCTGGAACACGCCGGTAATTTCCTGGCGGATACCATTCTGAGACGTTCGCGATGCCTGCATTTCCTGCTTCAACTCATCGATCTTGCCGTCGACCTGAGCCAAACGCGCCTGGACCGATTTCATCACTTCGAACATCAGCTCCATCGTCACGTCGGCCATTTGCTCGCCCCTTACGCCTTCAGTTCGATGGCATAATTCTCGATCACGGTATTCGCCAACAACTTGTCGGCGGCGGCCTTCAGCGCCGCTTCCGCCTTGGCCTTGTCGGTCGCGGCGAGCTCGATGTCGAACACCTTGCCCTGGCGAACGCTGGCGACGCCGTCGACGCCGAGCGATTTCAGCGCACCCTCGATCGCCTTGCCCTGCGGATCGAGGATGCCCGACTTCAATGTCACAGTCACACGTGCCTTCACGGTCGTCCCTTCAGCTTAGCTCTTCACCAGCACCGGGCCGCTACCGGCCGGCCGCTCGTTTTCAATCAGAATGCCGAGCCGCTTGGCGACCTCGGTGTAGGCCTCGAGCAGGCCACCCAGATCCCTGCGGAAACGGTCCTTGTCGAGCTTCTCGTTCGACTTGATGTCCCACAGCCGGCAGGAGTCCGGCGAGATCTCGTCGGCGACGATGATCCGCATCATCTCGTTCTCGAACAGCCGTCCGCACTCCATCTTGAAGTCGACGAGGCGGATACCGATGCCGAGGAAGAGGCCGGTCAGGAAGTCGTTGACGCGGATGGCCAGCGCCATGATGTCGTCGATCTCCTGCGGCGTCGCCCAGCCGAAGGCGGTGATGTGCTCTTCCGACACCATGGGGTCGTTGAGCTGGTCGTTCTTGTAATAGAACTCGATGATCGAGCGCGGCAGCTGGGTGCCCTCCTCGATCCCGAGCCGCTGCGACAGCGAGCCGGCGGCGACGTTCCGCACCACCACCTCGAGCGGCACGATCTCGACCTCGCGAATCAGCTGCTCGCGCATGTTGAGGCGGCGGATGAAGTGGGTCGGCACCCCGATGTCGTTGAGGTGCTGAAACAGGTACTCCGAAATCCGGTTGTTGAGGACGCCCTTGCCTTCGATCACCTGGTGTTTCTTGGCGTTGAACGCGGTCGCGTCGTCCTTGAAGTGCTGGATCAGGGTTCCCGGCTCGGGGCCTTCGTAAAGCACCTTGGCCTTGCCTTCATAAATACGGCGTCGACGGCTCATTGGGATGTACCGTGTTTTGTTGAAATCCATGGATTTGGGTGCTCCGGATGACTTGGGGTTACGACCCACGACGGAGCTGCCGCGGAGGCCTGGAACCTGGGCAATCCAACTGGAAACAGAACAAGAACCATGCCTGTTGGCAACCTATCCGATTGGCCCATCCAGCACAATCGATAGTGCCCCCTTGAGGGCACTTATACCGCCCTATCATAAAGGGCCGATTCCGCCAGTTTTGCCTGCGGCTTAACGGCTCGTTGTCTTGCCGATTCCTCCCACCTATCTAGGCAGGCATCGGGGTTGCCGCAACGCGCGGCGGCCCTCATTCAGCAAGGGAATTGGAACTTCAGCCATGAGCGAATTCAACAAGCGCGAGGAAGGTTTCGAGAAGAAGTTCGCCCTCGACGAGGAGCAGAAGTTCAAGGCTGAAGCCCGCCGGAACAAGCTGCTCGGCCTGTGGGCGGCCGAGAAGCTCGGCATCACGGGCGATGCCGCCAGCGCCTATGCCAAGGAAGTGGTCGCCGCCGACTTCGAGGAAGCCGGCGACAATGACGTGCTGCACAAGGTTCTGAAGGACCTCACGGCCAAGGGGCAACCCGCCACCGAGCGCGATATCCGCGCCAAGATGGACGAGCTGCTGGCGATGGCCGCGGCGCAGGTCAAGGCGGGAAGCTGAGTTCCCCGGACATCCTACCAAGTCGACCTTTACGCGCGCCGGACACCGTTCCGGCGCGACGTGTTTGTGCCCCTCGTCTTGGTGAAGTCGGCACGGAGGATGTCGAGCAGACGGCGTGAGGCGGCGCTGAGGAAGCCGCCGTGCCGTGTCACGGCGACGACCTCGTGGCTTGCGGCGAGATCGCCGACGCGGATCGTCGCGATCCTCGAGCTACCCAATTCCTCCGCCGCATTGCTTTGTGACAGCAGCGCGATCCCGAGCCCGGCCTCGACCAGGCGCTTCTGCGCCGTCAGGCTGTCGACCGGCGTCCAGGCGACCTCGCCGAGCCCGTGCGTCAGGAACAGGGCGAAGACGTGCGAGGCGGTGATTTCGCGGCGTCCCGGCACCTCCGGGAAGGCGATCCAGCGCTCATCCCTGAGATCGGCAAGCTTGCCGACCCGGCGTCCCGCCAGCGGATGGTCCGGCGCGCAGACCACCCCGAGCGGCTCGGCAAACAGCACCTCGCAATCGAGGTCGCGCGAGCGGTCGCGGTCGTAACGCAACCCGATCGTCGCCTCGCCGCGCCGGATCAGGTCGCTGACCTCGGCGCTGGTCGCGGTGCGCAGCGTCAGCGCAACGTCCGGGTGCCGGCGGGCAAAGCGCTTCAATACGTTCGAGAGCCGCTCGCCGGCGAGGGTACCGGTCACCGCCAGCGCCACCGGGCCGGAATTGCCGCGCAGCAGCGCGCGCACCGCGTTCTCGGCATCCTGCGCCGCCGCCACCGCCCGTTCGGCATAGGGCACCATCACCCGCCCGGCATCGCTCAGCCGCGTCTTGCCCGCGATCCGCTCGAACAGGGGCACCCCGAGCTCCTGCTCGAGCAGCCCTATGCGCCGCGAAATCGCCGGCTGCGAGCGGTGCAGCGCCTTGGCGGCATGCGAGATCCCGCCGCGCCGATGCACCACCAGGAACGTGTTGAGCGCGTCGCTGTCCATCGCCCTCCCCATGCAAAAAGCTGATGATATCGAGAGAAATAACAAATTTGTCTGATGGGCGATACCGCCCTATCGCTGCTTTCAGTCGCTTTTGACAACAGCAGGAGTTCACATGCGCACCCAGGCGGACAAGGCAGCACGGTTTCGCGAGCTGCATCAGCGGCCCGGCACCTTCATCATTCCAAATCCGTGGGACGCCGGAACGGCGAAGCTGCTCGCATCCATGGGCTTCGAGGCGCTCGCAACCACCAGCCTCGGGCTCGCCAATACGCTCGGCCGTTCGACGGTCAGCCTCGATGAGATCATCGAGAATTGCCGGGTGATCGCCGAGGCCACCGACCTGCCCGTCAATGCCGATCTGGAAAAATGCGGCGCCGACATGCCGAAGCTCGCGGCCGAGGCGATCCGCTTCGCCGCCGAGGCCGGCGCGGTCGGCGGCTCGATCGAGGACTCGACCGGCGACCCGCAGCGCCCGATCTATGACTTCTCGCTGGCGGTCGAGCGGGTCCAGGCCGCGGTCGAGGCCGCACGGGCGCTGCCGTTCCCGTTCACGCTGACGGCGCGGGCGGAAAACTTCCTGCACGGCCGCAAGGACCTCGACGACACCATCAAGCGGCTACAGGCGTTCGAGGCCGCCGGCGCCGACGTGCTGTATTCGCCGGGCCTCTACGATCTCGCCACCATCAAGACCGTGGTGTCATCGATCAACAAGCCGTTCAACCTCGTGATGGGCTTTGCCGATCCGACCCTGACCGTCGAGCAACTCGCCGCCGCCGGCGTCAAGCGCATCAGCGTCGGCGGCGCGATGCAGCGCCACGCGCTGGCTGCGTTCCTGCGCTGTGCCCGCGAGATGAAGGACAACGGCGCATTCGGCTTCGTCCGCGACATGGCGCCGGTGAAGGAGGTCCGCGCGGCATTCGCCGCAGCGAAAGGCGAATAGGGCGCAGCGAATAGCTAATCGGAAAGCATCCATTCGCTATTCGCGCTTCTCTCATCTCCTCGAAATCCGTCTTCCGACAAGTCGCCACTCACGTCGCGGCGTGCCTTGAGCGGCCGCGATTCTCAGTCTGCGCACGACATATATGGTCTCCTCCTCCAGGGTGAGTGAACAGCTTCACACAACCATCGGTGAATCGGACGTAGAACACGACGGGCGCAGGCGTACGATCAGTTCATTCCAATCGATCCTGCGCACATCGATCCAATCTACACCGATGATCAGAGGCGGCGTCTCGTCGCCGTGGGGGATTTCCAAAATGAAGAGCTGGTTGTTTTCCCTGCACAAGGGCGTTGGAAACAGTCCGCAATTTTTTACGAACGTCTTCAACGGCGAGGCCTGGAGCGGCGATGTCCCGATGCCAGGGAACACCTGGATCAGCAACACGCCGGCAGCCGTCGTCTTCAACACCAACCTGTATGTGTTCTATCCGATCAACCAGTCCCTCTATTACAGGGTCTATGACGGCGAGCTGTGGACGGCGGCAGCCCAGGTGCCCAACATGGCCGGCGTCGGCGGCGGCGTGGCGGCCGCCGTGTATGACGGCCTGATCTATCTGCTGTACTCGAATCCCGGCCAGTCCGACCTGATGTACAAGACCTACGACGGCACCAGCTTCGGACCCGAGATCAACACATCCGGAACCAACCATCTCATCTCCGTCGCCTACCAGAACGTCGACACCCCGGCCGCGGTCGTGCGCGGCGACACGCTCTACGTGTTCGGCCGCGGGCCCGGCTATAGCGAACCCGGCAACATGAACCGCTTCTGGTACGCGACCTTCGACCGCAGCACCTGGCGAAGCAATCCGGTTGCCGGCACGGAACGGTCCGGGCGCAGCTTCCTACAAGGACTGGATCTACCTGTTCTTCAACGACCCCACGGGTCTCTTCTTCTTCAAGCGGTTCGACGGCATTGGCAGCTGGGGAGCCGACCGCCAGGTCCCCGACACGCCGGGCAATTTCGGCAATGCCGCGCCGGTCGTGTTCAACGACACATTGTACGTCCCGCACCAGGGGCCTAACGGCCAGTTCCTGTACAAGACGACCGACGGCGAGGACAACTGGACCAGCGACACGGCCGTGCCGAACACGGCCGGCCTGAGCTGCGGACCCGCCGCAGTGACCTTCTCGCTCTGACGCGGGGCGAAGCATGCCTGCGCCGCCCCGGATTGCCCGAGGCGGCGCCTTCCTGAATCTGGTATGCTGGCGCCAGCACCGCAAGCCCGGCCGAGCGTTACCAGACCTGACGATTCATCGCAGGTCGCGGCTTGCAGCCAGTCTCAGGCAATGCCAAGAGAGCGGGATGTCCCAAGATCACATTTCCAACGTCCTCGCCGAACGTTACGCCTCGCCCGCCATGCGCGCCATCTGGAGTGGCGAAGGCAAGGTCCGCCTCGAACGCGACTACTGGATCGCCGTGCTGAAGGCCCAGCGCGATCTCGGCATCGCGGTGCCGGATGGCGTGATCGAAAGCTACGAGCGCGTCAAGGACCAGATCAACCTGGCCTCCATCATGAAGCGGGAGCGCGTCACCCGCCACGACGTCAAGGCGCGCATCGAGGAGTTCTGCGAGCTCGCTGGTCACGAGCACCTGCACAAGGGCATGACCAGCCGCGACCTCACCGAGAACGTCGAGCAATTGCAGGTCTACCGCGCGCTGCAGCTCATCGAGACCAAGAGCATCGCCGCACTCATCCGCTTTGCCACGCGCGCGAAGCAATTGCGCGACATCCCGTTCACCGCGCGCACCCATAACGTGGCCGCGCAGGTCACGACGCTCGGCAAGCGCATCGCCATGTCCGGCGAGGAGATGCTGCTGGCGCATCAGAGCCTGGTCAATGTGCTGCAGACCTATCCCGCCCGCGGCCTGAAGGGCGCGGTCGGCACCCGTCTCGATCAGATCACCCTGTTCAACGGAGATGCCGGCAAGGCGCGCGCGCTCGAGCAGCGCGTCCTCGTTCACCTCGGCCTGCCGAAGGCCCTCGATGCCGTCGGCCAGGTCTATCCGCGCAGCCTCGACTTCCGTGCGGTCAGCGTGCTCACCGAGCTCGCCAGCGGGCCCGGCAATTTCGCCAAGACCATCCGCCTGATGGCAGGCCACGAACTCGCCAGCGAAGGTTTTGCCAAGGGCCAGGTCGGCTCCTCCGCGATGCCGCACAAGATGAACAGCCGCTCCTGCGAGCGCATCAACGGCCTGCATGTGATCCTGAAGGGCTATCTCGCGATGGCCGCAGGCCTTGCCGGCGATCAGTGGAACGAAGGCGACGTCTCCTGCTCGGTCGTCCGCCGCGTCATGCTGCCCGATGCCTTCCTCGCCATGGATGGCCTGCTCGAAACTTTGCTCACGGTGCTTGACCAGATGGAGGTGTTCGAAGCCGTCGTCGAGACCGAGCTCAACCGTTATCTGCCTTTCCTGCTGACCACCACGGTGATGATGGAAGCGGTCAAGAAGGGTGCGGGCCGTGAAGGCGCCCACGAGGCGATCAAGGAGCATGCCGTCGCGGCCATCGGCGACCTGCGCACCGGCAAGATCGTGCAGAACGATCTGCTGCAGCGCCTCGCCGCCGACAAGCGTCTTGGCTTGAGCGCAGCCGAACTGCAGCACGTGCTCGACCAGGGTCGCGCCAACTCCGGCGACGCCGGCGCCCAGGTCGATTTCTTCGCCGAGCAGGTCGAGGCTTTGGCCAAGGCCAAGCCTGAGGCGGCTCGCTACAACCCGGGCACGATCCTGTAGCGATTGGTGAGGTGCGAGTAGCGAATGGGCAGGAATCCATTCGCTACTCGCCATTCGCCCCCTCGCCTTACTCTTCCTTGAAGCCGTATTCAGGCACGTTGCCGCTGGCGCCGTAATATTTGTACGGCAGGAACTTGCCGCTCATGGTGATCTTGACGCGGTCGCCCTTCGGATTGGCGACGCGCTCCAGCGCCATGTCGAAGTCGATCGCCGACATGATGCCGTCGCCGAATTCTTCTTCGATCAGCGCCTTCCAGGCTGGGCCGTTGACCATCACCATCTCGTAGAAGCGGTAGATCAGCGGATCGGTCGGCGGCATCGGCGTGCCGGTGCCGCGCGTCGGCACCTCGTTGAGCATCGCGATCTCGGCCTTCGACAGCCCGAACAATTCGCCGGCATTCGCCGCCTGCGGCTTTGTCAATTTCATCTGGCCGAGGATCGCGCCCGTGATCAGCACATCGGAATAGCCGCCGATCTTCTCGCAGATGTATTTCCAGCTCCAGCCCTTCTCGCGCTTGATGTCGAGCAGCTTCTCGGTGAGGTCTTCGCGTTTCATCAGGTTTCCTCCTTGGGCTTCAGCGCGCAGCGCTCTGCGCGGGATTGAGTTCGATGGCGCGTGGCGGCGAGACGATCACGGGCTCGCCGACGCCGGGCCGCACCGTCGGCACGTGGCGCGGATCGTGACCGGTCACCTCGGCGGCAAAGCTCTTGCTGCGGCTGACCAGGAAATCGACGATATGGTTGCGCAGCGCATAGTAATAGGGATGGCGGTGCAGATCGATACGGCCGCGCTCCTTCGGCAGCGGGTTCTCGACGATCTCGGCCAGCACGGCGCCGGGACCGTTGGTCATCAGGAATATCCTGTCGGCGAGGAAGATCGCCTCATCGACATCATGGGTGATCATGAAGGTGGTCTGCCCGGTCTCCAGGCAGATCCGCCGCACCTCGTCCTGCAGCGTGCCGCGGGTCAACGCATCCAGCGCCGAGAACGGCTCGTCCATCAGCATGATCTTCGGGGTGATCGACAGCGCCCGCGCGATGCCGACGCGCTGTTTCATGCCGCCGGAGAGCTCGGACGGATGCTTGTGCTCGGAGCCGGTGAGCCCGACGAGATCGATGAACTTCTGCGCATGCGCCTTCACCCGCGCACGGTCCCATTTGCGCCATTTCGAGCTGACAGCATAGGCGACATTGCCCGACACGGTGCGCCACGGCAGCAGCGCATGGCTTTGGAAGATCACAGCGCGGTCGAGGCTGGTGCCCTCGATCCCCTGCCCGTCGACGATCACCGTGCCCTCGCTCGGCTCGTCGAGGCCGGCGAGGATGTTCAGCACCGTGGTCTTGCCGCAGCCGGAATGGCCGATCACGCAGCCGAACTCGCCGCGCGCCATCGACAGCCAGAAATTCTCGAACACCGTGGTGACGCCGCCGCCGGCGCCGGGATAGCGCCGCGCAATGCCCTCGATCGAAATGAACTTGTCGGTCATCCGCGGTAGCTCCACGAATGGACTGCGCTCCCTCGCCCCGCTCTTCGCCGGGAGAGGGTTGGGAGGGGCTTCCTCCGCGAGCACGGCGGCAGATAGACTCGCGGAAACTCCCCCTCACCCGATCGCTTCGCAATCGACCTCTCCCCGCAGGCGGGGCGAGGTGAAGGGGCCGCAATGCGGCTGTCGGTCATCGCTACTCCGGAAACGTCACCATGCGCGTGAACCGCGCCAGCACCTGGTCGAGCAGCATGCCGACGAGGCCGATCAAGAGGATTGCGATGATCACATTGGTGATCGACAGGTTATTCCACTCGTTCCAGACGAAATAGCCGATGCCGGTACCGCCGACGAGCATCTCGGCGGCGACGATCACGAGCCAGGCGATCCCGATCGAGATCCGCATGCCCGTCAGGATCGTCGGCGCCGCCGCCGGCAGGATCACGGTGAAGGCGCGCCTGATGGTGCCGACCTCGAGCGTGCGCGCGACGTTGATCCACTCCTTGCGCACACCCGCGACCCCAAACGCGGTGTTGAGCAGCATCGGCCACACCGAGCAGATGAAAATGACAAAGATCGCCGAGATCGAGGAATCCTTGATCGTGTAGAGCGCGAGCGGCATCCAGGCCAGCGGCGAGATCGGCTTCAGCACCTGGATGAACGGATCAAGCGCCCTGCTGATCAGCGGCGACATGCCGATCATGAAGCCGAGCGGGATCGCGACGACGACCGCGATCAGATAGCCGAGCCCGACGCGCCCGATCGAATAGGCGAGCTGGATGCCGAGCCCCTTGTCGTTCGGGCCATTGTCGTAGAACGGCCGCTTCAGATGCTCCCACAGCTTGGCGCCGACATCGAGCGGTCCGGGCATCGCCGACTTGCCCTGCGTCGCGGTCAGCCCCATCAGCCTGGCGTATTCGGGGCTCATGGCCGCCGTCGTGCCGCTGCTGCGGGTGGCGAGGTGCCAGGCGCCGAGGAAGGCGGCAAGCAGCGCGATCGAGACGATGGCGGCGCGAAGGCGAAGGGAGAAGGTCACGCGCACTCCCTCCCCGCGTCGTCCCTGCGAAAGCAGGGACCCATAACCACCGGCCCCAATTGTTGCGCTGAGTGTCTCCCCGCGCGCCTAACCGAGAGAGCACGGCGTATGGGTCCCTGCTTTCGCAGGGACGACACCGTGGAGAAAGCCTCGCCCGTCACGACGATTTCCTGATCTTGAAGCTCGCGAGATAATCGTCGGGCTTGGCCGGATCGAAGCTCTTGCCCATCACCGAGAACGACTTGTACGAGGTGGCGGGTGGCGCGAGGCCCATCTCGGCCATCACCTTCTTGGTATCGGTGGCGAGATAGACCTGCTCGGCGACCGCCTTGTAGTCGACGTCGCCCTTGATCTGGCCCCAGCGCTTCATCTGCGTCAGCATCCACACCGCAAAGGACTGCCAGGGGAACGGATCGAAATCGACGCGCTTCGGATCGGTCTTCACGCCACCGAGCCCGTCGGCATAGGTGCCGGTCAGCACCTGCTCCAGCACCGTCACCGGCGCGTTGATGTAGTTGGCCGGCGCAATCGCTTCCGCGATCTGCTTGCGGTTCTCGGCCTTCGCCGCGTAGCCGGTGGCATCCACGATCGCGCGGGTCAGCGCCGCGAAGGAATTCGGCGCTGTCGTGATGAACTCGCGGCTGGCGGCAAAGCTGCAGCAGGGATGGCCGTCCCAGATCTCCTTGGAGAGGATGTGCAGGAAGCCGACCCCGTCATAGATCGCGCGCTGGCAGATATTGTCGGGCGCGAGGAAACCGTCGATGTTGTCGGCGCGCAGATTGGCGACCATCTCCGGCGGCGGCACCGAGCGAAGCTGCACGTCGGTATCCGGGTCGAGCCCGTGCTCGGCGAGGTAATAGCGCAGCAGATAATTGTGCATGGAGTAGTCGAACGGAATGGCGAACTTCATGCCCTTCCAGTCCTTCGGATCGCGCCTGTCCTTGTGCTTCATGGCCAGCGTGATGCCCTGCCCGTTGATGTTCTCGATCGCAGGGACCGTGAACGGGATGGCGTTGGCGCCAAGGCCGAGCGAGATCGCGATCGGCATCGGCGCCAGCATGTGGGCGGCGTCGTATTCCTTGTTGATGGTCTTGTCGCGAATGACCGCCCAGCCGGCGGTCTTCACCACCTCGACGTTGAGGCCCTGCTTGGCATAGAAGCCGAGCGGCGCCGCCATGATGATCGGGGTCGCGCAGGTGATCGGGATGAAGCCGACCTTGAGGTCCTTCTTCTCCGGCGGTCCGGCGTCGGCGAACGCCTCTGTCGCCGTCTTCAGCGGGAAGAACTGTGACAGCGCGGCGAGCGCCGTCGCGGCGCCCACCGATTTCAGGAAAGCGCGGCGCGCGACATTCTGCGGAAACACCGCCCGCATCACCGCCGACGCGACGATGCCTTCGTAACGCTTCTGTTCGCTGAGATCGGCGACCGGCTCGCAGCGCAGCGTGCGCGCGGCCTGCTCATGCTCGGCGGCTGAGCGATGCCAGCCGCAGGCGCAACCCGATCGCGTGCGCACGCGGTCGGTATCGAAGGGATCATCTGACGTCGGCATGCTGCGCCCCATTGTCGCACCGAAACGCGGAGAACTCCGCGATCCGGTTCATTGATCGGCGTCCGGCCGCGTTTTGCGCCGCCGGACACCAACAAACATGCAGGTTCTATGCCGCCTTGCCGGTGACGACGGCCGCGGTCGGCAAGCCCTCATCGATCGGCAGCGACGGGTCGCGCGACCACTCGTTCCAGGAGCCGAAGTACATCCGCACGTCCTTCACGCCGGCGTTCTTCAGCGCCAGGAAGGTGTTCGAGGCGCGCGCGCCCTTGAAGCAGTAGAGATAGACCGGCGTGGTCTGCGAGATGCCGACGGTGGCGCATTCCGCCAGGATCTCGTCCTTCGACTTGAAGCGCGGGCCCTCGGCGGTCGGCTTCATCATGCGGTACCATTCCAGCCACACCGCGCCGGGAATGCGGCCCTTGCGCGGGCAGAAATCCTTGCCATAGGGCGAGGAGCTTTCGCCGATCCACTCGTCGACGTCGCGCACGTCGAGGATCGCAACGCCGGGCTTGCCGACCGCCGCCAGCATCGCCTTGGCGTCGATCATGATATCGCCGGCCTCCGGTACGATCGCAAAGGCGGCCTTCGCCGGCACCGCAACGTCGGTGGTCACCGCCAGGTCGGCCGCTTTCCAGGCATCGAAGCCGCCATGCAGCACCTTGATCCTGGGATAGCCCAGCATCGTCAGCAGGTAGTAGCCGCGGCAGGACTGACCGAAGCCGGAATTCATCGACTGCTCGTAGATCACCGCGGTCTCCTTGCCGGAGAGACCGGCGGCGCCGAACGCGTCGGCGAATTTTGTCTTGAGCTCGTGGATACCCTCCGGCGTCGAAGTCGCGAGGAAGGTGAAGATGTCATGCACATTGACGGCACCGGGCAAATGGCCGGCCGCATAGGCATCCGGATTTCGCGTGTCGATGATGACACACGGGTCTTTCTTGACGAGCTCGGCAAGTTCGCCGGCGGTGATCAGAACGTCCGTCATGGCAGCCTCTCCTGTCTGTGGTTGCAGTTGTGGTGGTCCCGAACTTGTTTGAGCATGATCTCCGCGCAAACGCGTTCCGCGTTTGTCGCGAGGGAAAGCCGGTTTCCACTTTTCCGGATCATGCTTCAGCCGTCCGCCAGCATCTTGCGCAGCTGCTTGGTTGCGGGCGTGACGATGGCGACGAAATAGGCCTCGCGCAGCCGGCGCTGGGCGCGGTGGCTCATCAGGTAGCCGCGCGCGCCGCAATGGAGCATCGCGGCATGCGCGAACGCGACGCTGGCATCGCCGATCCGCAGTCGCAGTGCGACGACGCGGCGCCAGTAGCTGTCATCGGCATTGTAGGGGTCGCTTGCCAGCGCCATCGCCTCCTTCTCGAACTCGGCATGGAGCTCGCGGAATTGCAGCGGCTGTTGCGGCAGATAGCGGTTGACGTGTCCGAGCGGCGCATGGACCTCGTCCATGATGTTGATGCAATCCTTCATCAGCCCAAGGCCCATGCCGGCCTGCAACAGGATGAAGCCGGCGCGGATTTTCTTGACGAACGGCGCAGCCGGCTCGGCCAGGATCAGTTCGTCCGGCACGAACACGTCGCGAAACTGGACGCCATAGGTGCCGGTGCCGTCCATCGCCAGGAACGGCTTGCAGGGCGTCAGCGTGATCGCGGGATCGGAGCAGTCGGCGAGGAACATCACGGTGCTGCCCAGCTCGCCGCTTGCGATGCCGCCCGGCTCGCCCTTGGTGCCCTCGTCCTCGCGCTCGAAGATCGTGCCGAAGTAATGGCCGGGCCCGAGGTTCGACACCCAGGGCAGCGCACCGCGGACGATGTAGCCGCCATCGACCTTGCGGCCCTTCAGCTTCAGCCGCTCGATGCCGAAGAAGCTCTTCATCGGGTTGGAGAGCCCGGTGCCGCCGAGCGCGCGCCCGCGGGCAAAGCAGTCACCGAAGCGCGCGGCGAGCTTCATGTTGGTGGAATTGGCGACGTACCAGACCAGCGTGTTCTGGCACCACGCCATGAAGGCGGTGGCGCCGCAGACCTCGCCGAGCGCGGCCATCGACTGGATGGCCCAGCGCAGGTCGGCAGGCCCCTCCTGCGGCACATGGCTGCTCCAGGCGCCGACCTTGCCGAGCCGGCGCAGGAATTCGCCGGGATAGACCGAGCCGGCATCGACCGCGGCTGCGATCGGCGCCAGCTCCTGACGGGCAAGGCGGGCAACCTCGTCCGCAATGGTCGGTGCGGGATCTTGAGCTGCGACCCGCGACAAAGCCAGTGAACCCATGGATGATCTCCGCACCTTGAATTGCCGGTCGGGCGTTTACGCGCTGACCTCGAGATTGACGGGACGGGTGAAGGTGTTGGCGACCGGCGACCACTTCTTCACATGCGCCACCAGCGCGTCGATCTCGGCCTGCGAGACCCCCTCGCACTCCATGTCGACCTTGACGCGGACGTCGGTGAAGCCGACCGGCTTCTCGCTGACGTCGCCGGTGCCCCACACCGCGGTGATGTTGAGATCGCCCTCGAGCTCGAGCTCGAGCTTGTTGACGATCCAGCCGCGATGCACGGCGTTGGCGTGCAGGCCGACAGCGAGGCAGGAGCCAAGCGCGGCGAGCGAGGCCTCGGAGGGATTGGGCGCGGTGTCGTCGCCGAGCAGGCCCGGCGGCTCGTCGACGATGTAGGGCGCGAGGTTGCGGATGTAGTTGGCGTGGCGGAACTTGCCCTCGGCCACCGTCTTGCACTTCAAGGTCTTGATCACCTTCGGGTTGGCCTTGCCGTTGGCAATCAGCTGCTCGAGCCCGCCTCTGTCGATCGGCGCGAGGCAGCCGGTCAGTGCGGTTTTCTGGGCGACAGCGGTCATCAGTTTTCTCCCTGGGAGCGATGGAATTGGTCAGGATACCGAACGGTCTGTTTCCTGCACGAAGCGTGCCAGTCCTGCCCCAAAACAAAAGCCGAAATCCCGCAGGCGCTTAAGCGGGGCTGCCTGCGGATTGATCAGGGCGCGGCTGCTCAAACGCGGTGCATCTGCGGCGCCGCCGCGATTATTTTGAGCGCAGGACGGCGCACATGCCCGCCCCCGTGAAGATGCGGCTTGATGATTTCGGCGCGCTCCGATTTACTGCCGCGCATGGCCAAATCGCTTGCGAAGAAAAAATCTGCCGCAGCGTTCACCGCCGGCGACGATGAATCGGCGCGCGGGCGCCTGCTGAACGCCGCAACCCATTTGTTCTGCAAGAACGGCATCAACGCCACCGGCATCGATGCGATCATCGACGAGGCCGGAACCGCGAAGACGACGCTCTACAAGCTGTTCGGCTCGAAGACCAACCTCGTGCATGCGGTGCTGGAGAGCGAAGGCCGCCAGTGGCGCGAATGGTTCATCGGCGCGATCGAGGCCGGCGGCGGCGATCCGCAGACCAAGCTGTCGCGGATCTTCCCTGCCCTGAAGACCTGGTTCGCCGAGGAGCGCTTCTACGGCTGCCCCTTCATCAACGCGGTCGCCGAGCACGACAAGGACGCCAAGCAGTTCCGCAACATCGCGCTGAAGCACAAGAAGGTGGTGCTGGCGCATATCGAGAAGCTCGCCGGCGAGATGGGCGCGGCCGAGCCGGCCGTGCTTGCGCACCAGCTCGCGCTCTTGATCGACGGCGCCATCGTCGCCGCCATGGTGTCGTGCGATCCGGCTGTCGCCGACACCGCGGGCCTTGCCGCCAGCAATCTGTTCGCGCCGGCCAAGGCGAAGAAGCCGAAGCGCGCCGGCGGCGCGGCCGAACAACAGCTCCTCGCCGTGTAACGCAACGGCCGCCGCAATCCGCAGCAGTTCTGCCCTTTTCACATGTGATTGTCTGCCGACGCGGCGTCCGCGCTGTTTCAGCGCGTCCGCCACCCTGGCAAGGCCGGCATTGGCGCAGACTTCATCCTTCTCGCCGCCGGCCGAACCGATCGTCGCGACCTCCGGCGTCGGTATTTCTGCGGCGCGATCGCCCGCCGGGTTTACCTGCCGTCAATCACGCCGCGCGATCGGCGCCGGCCTTAAACGCCTGTTAGGTCCGGCCGGGTCAGTTGCGCGGTGAAAGTACGAGGCAAGAACAATGCAGTCCGAAAAAGGACGATACAGCCAGCCGCGCTGGGGCGTGATGCGCTGGCTCGCCGACGCCGGACCAGGCGTACCTGAGGACATCCGCGCGGCGCTGATCGGGGATCTCTACGGCTCGCTGCCGGTGTTTGCGGCTGGCGCGGTCAATACGGTCGCAGTCGCAGCCGTGATTGCGATCCGCGAGCCGACCGCGCTGTTCATCACCTGGGTCGTCCTCGAACTCGTCATCTGCCTCTCGCGCCTCGCCGTGCTCGTGGTTGCGCATCGCGCCGCGCGCGAGCAGCGGCCGACCCCGACCGATCTGCATCTCTTGCTTGCAGTCGCCTGGAGCGCCAGCGTCGGCTTCGGCATCCTGATCAGCCTCGCAAGCGGCGATTGGGTGGTTGCGCTGCTGGCTTCGCTATCGGCGGCAGCGATGGTCGGCGGCATCTGCTTCCGCAATTTCAGCGCCCCGCGCCTTGCCGGCACCATGATCCTGCTCAGCCTCGGCCCGATTGTTCCGGGCGCGGCCCTTGCCGGCGAGCCGCTGCTCTTCATCGTCGTCATGCAGGTGCCGCTGTATCTCACGGCGATGACGGTGGCGGCCTTCCGTCTCGACAAGATGCTGATCGCCACCATGCGCGCCGAGCGCGAGAACGGCCATCTTGCCCATCACGACACCCTGACCGGCCTGCGCAATCGCGCCGGCTTCGTCGCGGCGCTGAACACGAAGCTGGCGGCTCCCGCCGGGAATGGCAGGCCCTTTGCGCTGCTGTTCTTCGACCTCGACAATTTCAAGCCGGTCAACGACACCTATGGCCACGCCGCCGGCGACCAGGTGCTGATGCTGACCGCGGAGCGGCTGCGGCGCGCGCTGCCCGAAACCGCGGTAATCGCACGGCTCGGCGGCGACGAGTTCGTGGTGCTGGTCAGCGGCGTCACGGCGGAACAGGCGCTCACGGCCGGCCAGCGCATCATCCAGACCGTCACGATGCCCTATCAGCTCGCGGGCGGCATCTCGGCCGAGGTCGGCGTCAGCGTCGGCATCGCGGTGTCGCCTGAGCACGGCACCGAGGCCGAACAGCTGCTGGCGTCCGCCGACGCCGCGCTGTACGAGGCGAAATCCGAAGGCAAGGCGCGGTGCCGGATGGCTTCCGTCGCGACCAATGTCGCCGCACTGCGCCGCCTCACGCAGCACAGCCCGGCGCCCGCCACCGATCGCAGCGCCGCCTGAGGCGCGGCGCTCGCCGTTACAGGTCGAAATTCGTCGGCAGCATCACGACGTCGCGGATGGTCATGCCGCGCGGCCGGGTCAGCATGAACATCACGACCTCGGCGACTTCGCTGGCCTCCAGCAGGCTTCCGGCCGCCTTGGCCTCCGCAAGCTTCTCGGGCGGCCAGTCCGCCAGCAGCGCGCTGATCACGGGCCCGGGCGAGATCGAGCCGACGCGGATGCCGTGCTTGAACACCTGGCGCCGCACCGTCTGCACGAAGCAGTTGACCGCCCATTTCGACGACGCATAGACCGGCTCCCACGGCGTCGGGAAATGCGCGGCGAGCGAGCTTGTGACGATGATGTCGCCGGTCCCGCGCGCGATCATGTGCGGCAGCACGTCGCGCACGTTCTTCATCACGACGTTGACGTTCAGGTTCAGCATCCGGTCGATCGCCGCGGTGTCGGCATCGACGAGGTCGCCGCCGACATAGATGCCGGCATTGGCGTGCAGGATGTCGAGCCGGCCGGTCTTCTCGAGCACCTTGGGCAGCAAGCTCGCACACTCCCCGGGATCGAGCAGGTCGATCACCAGCGGGACCACCGCATCGCCGTGGTTGCGGGCGAGCGCTTGCAGCGCGACGGCATCGCGGTCGACCATCACCACGCGCGCCCCCGCGGCCAGCATCGCCGCGCTGCTCGCCAGTCCAATCCCCGACGCCGCCCCGGTCACGGCCGCCACCTTGCCTTCCAACACTTTCGCCATCGGTCCACCCTGCTGAGATCACCAAGACATCCGCCGCAGTATAGCAATCCGGCGCGGCATGTCGGTAACCGAGGATGGGGAACGCGGCCTCCGCGGCTGACATCGCGCGAAAATTTCAGATGGTAGCGACTGCACACAAGTCCCAAAGCACCGCTGTGGAATGCTGCGCGCCGACATGCCCGTCAGAGGCTGCCAAACGGCCAATAATGCCAAAACGGCCAACAAGAAGAAGCGGAGGACTGCAATGACAAGGAACCGTTCGCCCCGGCTATCGCGCCGTCATCTCATCAAGGGCGCCGCGGCCACGTCAGCCGCGCTGCTGCTCGGCAGGCCCGCGATCGCCAGAGGCAAGACGGAGGGCAAGACCGAGATCGTCATCGGCAACATCGACGCCTATTCGGGACCGGCCGCGGTCTATTCGTCGATCGGCCGCACCCCCGGCGGCTATTTCAAGATGATCAACGAGCAAGGCGGCATCAATGGCCGCATGATCAAGTATATCACCTATGACGATGCCTACAGCCCGGCCAAGACTGTCGAGCAGGCGCGCAAGCTGGTCGAAGGCGACGAGATCGACGTGCTGTTTGCGCCGCTCGGCGCGCCGACCAACGCGGCGATCATGAAGTACATGAACCAGAAGAAGGTCCCGCACCTCTTCATTGCCTCGGGCGCGACCAAGTTCGGCGACTACAAGAATTTCCCCTACACCATGGGTTTCCAGCCCTGCTACCAGATCGAGGGCCGCGCCTTCGCGCAGCATGTGCTGTCGACACAGAACGATCCCAAAATCGGCATCGTCTACCAGAACGACGATTTCGGCCGCGACGTGCTGAAGGGCTTCAAGGACGGACTTGGCGCCAGGACGTCCGCAATCGTCGCGGAGCTGTCCTATGAGACCGCCGACCCGACCATCGACAGCCAGGTGGTCCGCTGCAAATCCGCCGGCGCCAACGTCTTCATGAGCATGACCACGCCGAAATTCGCCGCCCAAGGCATCAAGAAGATCGCCGAGCTCGGCTGGCAACCGGCGCACTACATCGGCAACAACGCCTCCTCCGCCGGCTCGACGCTGAAAGCCGCGGGCTTCGACGTCTCCAAGGGGATCATTTCGAGCGCCTACCTGAAGGATCCCGTCGACGCCGCCTGGGACAGCGATCCCGCCATCCAGAAATGGCGCGCGTTCCTCGACAAATATGATCCGGCCGCCGCCAAGAACGACATCTACGCGGTCACCGGCTATCTCACCAGCCAGATCCTGGTCCAGGTGCTCAAGCAGTGCGGCGACGACGTCTCGTCCGAAAGCATCATCAAGCAGGCGGCCAACCTGAAGGATTTCGAATCCGACATGCTGCTGCCCGGCATCCGGATCAACACCTCGCCATCAGACTATTATCCGCTCGAGCAGCTGCAACTGGTGCGTTTCAGCGGCGAGCGCTACGAGCCGATGGGACCGGTGATCGACGGCGGGATCTCGAAGGCGTGATCGTCCCGGGCGTGCACCGCTGGCGCGAACTGCGCCGGTAGACTTCATCGAAGCCGCGCGCCGAAGCGCGCGGCGGTATCGTCCGTCCGGATGCCCCTGCTACTTCGGCGGCGGCTTGGGCATCGCCGACAGCAAGCGAATTTTGAGCTTGCCTCCCTCGGTCACGTAAGTTGCTGTCCAGATGCCCCCTGTCTCGATAGGCGCCCCGCTTTGGTTCTTGCCCGAGAGACGATACCCGCCGATGGCGAGCGCCATGTCCGAGCCCAATGGCCATGCCTGGTCCACCGTTATTTCCTCATGGTCGAACCCGGCCTTGAAGGCGCCTTGATAAAACTCCGCAATGTCGGAGCGCGGCCCCGCGGGATTGACGTGGATGCCACCGGCCGCGAACAGCGCGGCAATTCCCGCACCATCCTGCTTGTTGAAACTCGCCGCATATTCGGAAGCAATCGCTTCGGCCTTCTGCTTTGGATCACCGTCGGCGGCCATTGCAGACAGCGAAAAGGCAGTCACGAACAGGCATGAGAAGTACGTCCGCAGCATCGCAATTCCTCCCTGAAAAATGTCCGTAAAAATCGCCCGACCCGGGACGAGGACGACAATAAGACATCAACTACGGATTGTAGGCAATCGTTTCAGGCGTTGCGGCGCAACAGGCGGGCCTGCCTGCCCGACGTATCCAGCCGACGGATTCTGAGGTAGCGTGTAGCGACCTCGAACGTGGCGAGCCATCATGCTCACGCTCTATTCCTATCCGCCGTTGTTCGGCGTTGCCGACAACAATGGCTATGGTCTGAAGGTATTCGCTTTTCTGAAGCTCGCCGGCGTACCGTTCCGGCACGAACATATTTTCGATGCATCGAAGGCACCGCGCAAGCAATTGCCCTATGTCGTCGACGGCGACGACACTGTCGGCGACAGCGAGACCATCCTCGCCTATGTCACCGGAAAATATGACGTGACGCTGGATACCGCGCTGACGCCGGCGCAGCGCACGACCAACCTCCTCGTCACGCGGACGCTCGACGATCTCTACTGGGTGATGTCCTATTCGCGCTGGCAGGACGCGCGCAATTGGCCCCAATTCCGCGACGCGCTCAAGCGCGAGCATCCAGCCCTCACCGACGACGGCTTGATGAAGGCCAAGGAGTTCAACGCGCAGCGCTATTATTACCAGGGCATCGGCCGCTTCGAGCCCGACGCCGCGATGGCCCGCGGGCTCGCCGATCTCGCTGCACTGGCGAGCCTGATCCCGAGCCGTGGCTATGTGCATGGCGACAAACCGACGACCGTCGATGCCGGCATCTATGGCTTCGTGGCCAACATCTACTTCTACGACATCGAGACGCCGTTGAAGCAATTCGTGGTCTCGCACGATGCCCTGGTACAACATTGCCGCGCCATCCACGCGGCAGTGAGCAAGTGAGCCCGGGCCAACTCAACCTCTAACTCGCAATAGTGACGTTCGCGGCCGTGAGCGAACAGGCCGTCGCTCAGTCCCCCCAGGTGGAAATATCTGCGCTGGCGTGTCGCAGTTGGCCTCTCACAAATGGATCGATTTCAGGGATAGTATCCCGTCACTGCGCTAACTGCGGAGCCGGTCATGGCTTCAAAACTGTCTTCGGGCATTATCGCGTTAGTCCTCGTTGGAGCAGCAGTGCTTTTGGTTGCAGGTCCGCCACCTGCATGGGGCCTGCTGTTGCTCGGCGCCTTCGCACTGGCGGCGCTCTATATTTTTGCGAGAATGAGGTCGCGCTACGATCCGCTCGATTCACGCTTCGGTAGCTGCATCCCTCCGATTTCCAAGCCGAGGGGCGGCGGCAATGAATCCACCACCTGAGCGCCGTCCAGCATCGATCGGATGCGGATCGCGCGAAGACGTCCTGATGGCCTAGAGCCGAGATGCAAAGCACGTCGGCTGCAATTCGCTAATGCCCGGTACGGAGATTTCAGCTTCGCGTTCGATCCGGAATTTTGTGCAGTTTGTTTCAGACGACACTCCATTTTCAGCACCAGGAGATTGATCAAATGCAGACGCCCACGCCAAACCCCCGAGGAGCAGAGTTCTGGAACAGCACCATGGGGCACTCATGGGTTTCGCAGCAAGCCGTGATCAGCGAAGTCTTCACGTCGGTCACCAACGTCAGCCTGGGTGCCGCGGCGGCAAAGCCGGGTGAGCGTGTCATCGATATCGGATGCGGCACCGGTGACACAGTGTTGGCGTTCGCCAAGGCTGTTGGTCCGTCGGGTGCTGTGCTGGGTGTCGATATCTCGGTCCCGATGCTGGATCTGGCCAAGCATCGTGTCGCCGAGGCGGGATTTGGCAACGTGACCTGTGCGCTGGCCGACGCAACGATCTACGGCTTCGAACCGCGCTGGGCGGATCTGGTGTATTCGCGTTTTGGCCTGATGTTCTTCGATGACCCGGTCAGGGCCTTCACCAACATCCGTAGCGGCATGAAAGCGGGCGGGCGGCTGGTGTTCGTCTGTTTTCGCACCATGCCGGAGTCGCCGTGGTTTCGCGTACCCATCGAGGCGGCCCGACCGCACGTGCCGCCACAGCCGCCGCTCGATCCATTGGCGCCCGGGATGTTTTCGTTCGCGCGCGAGGATCGCGTTCGCGGCATCCTGACCGAGGCCGGGTTTCACGAGATTGCGCTCAAGGCCACCGACGTGCCGATCCATGGCGGCGACATCACGCAAAGCATGGCCTTCATCACGCAGGCCGGCCCGCTGCCTGCGCTGCTCGAGAATGCCACGGACGATCAACGTCATCGCGCCATGGAAGCGGTACGCAACGCGCTCGCCGCAAGCCTCGGAGCGGATGGGCGCGACCTGCATGTGGGTCTGTGGCTCGTGTCGGCACGAGCCTAGCGAGATGCTGCCTTCGGGATTGTGACGGCAGAAATCGTGCCATCTGCGGCGCACCAACACGGTGTCGTCCTGGCGAAAGCCAGGACCCATTACCCCAAATCTCAATTGTTGCGCGACGCTGCGGCCTCGATCCCTTTCACAATCCAATGCGGTGGTTATGGGTCTTGGCTTTCGCCAGGACGACGTGTGGAAAGAGATGCTTACTCGAATCCCGATCTTGCTCCGCGGACAGAGCAATTGCGTAAGCTACCGCTCCTGCCGCAGCCCCGCCTCCAGCCGGGCGAGCTCGGCGTCGAGGTCGCGCTCGACATCGGCCACCCGCATGTCGACCACCCGATAGTCGCGCGCTTCGAGCCAGGCTCTGCGCTTGGCGCGGTCGGCCCCGATGGCCTCGCTCTCGTTCGGGTTGACCAGCTCGATCGCAAGCCGGTGCACGAAGGAGACAAAGTCGGGGATGTGGCGGCCGACCGGGGTCTGGCGCTTGAACTGGCCGGCGAAGCGGCGGTCCCGCGTCAGCGCCTGCCACAGGATCCGTTCGGCGTCGGTCGGGTTGCGGCGAAGCAGCCGGGCGAGGCCGCGCACCGTGCTGCTACTGTCAGCGGTCGCGCCGCCCTGCCCCTGCTCGGCGAGCAGCGCCCGCAAGCGCGTCGCCTGGGCGCCGTCGAGCACCCCGCCCTTGGCCGGGCCCTTGCGGCCCTCGGCGATCGCCATCACCACGCCGTGCAGCGTGTGCATGTCCTGCTTGGTCGGATCCATCCGGGTGAAGATGTTGCGCAGGTTCACCAGCATGGTGTCGCGCTTCTCCGCCGGCCGCAGGAACTCGACCTTATCGAGCTCGGCGACGAGGTTGTCGAAGAACGCCTGCATCTGGTGCTGGGAGGCCGGCTCGGACCGCTCGGGCATCGCGAACGGCAGCGCACCCGCGGTCGAGAGCTTGAACCACTCGTAGCCCATCAACAGCACCGCCTGCGCCAGATTGAGCGAGGCGAAGCCCGGATTGACCGGGAAGGTGATGATGCGGTTGGCGAGCGCGACCTCCTCATTGGTCAGGCCGGCGCGCTCGCGCCCGAACAGGATGCCGGCGCCGCCGCCGGATGCGACATGGCCGACGATCTCACCCGCCGCGCCCTCCGGCCCGACCACCGGCTTGGCCTGGTCGTGGGCCCGGGCGGTGGTCGCAAACACCAGCGTGAGATCGGCGATCGCCTGCTCGACGGTGTCGAACAGCTCGACGGAACCGATGATGTGGTCGGCGCCTGCGGCCGCGCGCTGGGCGGCAATGTTCGGCCAGCCGTCGCGCGGGTTGACGATGCGCATCCTCGACAGCGCGAAGTTGCCCATCGCGCGCGCGGCCATGCCGATGTTCTCGCCAAGCTGCGGCTCGACCAGGATGACGACGGGACCGGCAAGGTCGTGCCCTGCCTTGGTCTTGTCGGTGCCGGACATCTCACTTCACTTTCTGATTCAACATCTGAAGATTTTGAATCAGCTTCCGAAGCGGCTGATTCAAAGTCTCATACTGGTCCCCGCAACCAGCTTTGCACCGGTTTTGTGCGGGACCAATTTCTCCAAGCAGATAACAGGGTTAGCGGCGATTGCGAATCCTGAATCGGAATCCCGATCGCACAGAACGAGGCCCGCCGCTTGTGCGCGCTTGGCCTTCGGATAGGCTATCAACCACAACCAAAGCGAAGCTGTAAAGGCACGCTTGAGACGCCGGTTGAACGGCGAGGCACTTTGGACCGAAGCACTTTAGGTCGAAGCACTTGGGTCAAAGCACATTGGGGGGACGACGATGCGGGGCAGATGGACGCTGGCGATTGTGGGCCTGATCTTGATCGTGGCGGGGGGCCTGCTCGCCCACCTCACGCAGACCGCAGGCGGCATCCGGATCGAGGATGTCAGGTTCAAGGGCGCCAAGGGCAACACCATGAGTGCCCTGCTCTATGTCCCGCCGAACGCGACCGCGCAAATTCCGGCGCCCGGCATCCTCGCCGTTCACGGCTACATCAATTCTCGCGAGACCCAGGACGGCTTCGCCATCGAGTTCGCCCGCCGTGGCTATGTCGTGCTGGCGCTCGACCAGACCGGCCATGGCTACAGCGACCCGCCCTCCTTCGCCAACGGTTTTGGCGGACCTGACGGCCTTGCCTATCTCCGCAGCCTCCAATTCGTCGACAAGGAGAATATCGGGCTCGAGGGCCATTCGATGGGCGGCTGGACCGTGCTGGCGGCCGCCGCAGCTCAGCCCAACGACTACAAGTCGATGGTGCTGGAGGGCTCGTCCACCGGCAAGCCGTTCGCGGCCGAGGGCACCACGTCGTGGCCGCGCAACACCGCGCTGGTGTTCGCCCAGTATGAGGAATTCCCCGACCTGATGTGGGGCGTCCAGCTGGCCCGCGACGTCACCACGAGCCCAAAGCTCTGGGCGCTGTTCGGCACCCAAGGCGCGGTCGAGCCGGGCAAGGTCTATGGCGATCCAGCCAACGGCACCGCGCGGGCGCTGTACACCCCGGCGATGACCCATCCGGCGGAGCACATCTCGCATGAAACGATCGGCTACAGCCTGGACTGGTTCGCCAAGACGTTGAAGGGCGGCACCCCGCGCCCGGTCGACGATCAGATCTGGTTCCGCAAGGAGATCGGCACGCTCATCGCCCTCATCGGTTTCATTGCCCTTGTCATCGGGACGTTCGACGGGCTGCTGGAAGCCAAGACGTTCTCCCGCCTCCGGCTGCCGGCGGTTGCCGACGGCACCATGCCGCCGCATGAGGCTGCCAAGGGCCGGCGCTGGACCACGGCGTTCATCCTGTCCGCCTTCATCCCGGCGCTGACCTATTATCCGGCCTTCGCGCTGGGCGGCACCTTCGTGGCCCCCAGCGCATTCCTGCCGCAGGGCATCACCAACCAGATCCTGGTCTGGGCCATCATCAACGGCCTGATCACGCTGGCGCTGATGCCCTTCGCCCCAAGGCGCACCACCCGGGCCGGCCTCGTCGGTCAATCCATCGTGATCGCGCTGGCTTCGGTCGCGGTCGGCTACGCCGCGCTGTGGCTTGCCGACCTCGCCTTCAAGATCGACTTCCGCTTCTGGATCGTCGCACTCAAGTTGATGAGCGCGAAGCAATTCCTCATCTTCCTGATCTATCTGATTCCGTTCACGGCGTTTTTCGTCGTGGCGCTGCACGTGCTGCACCGGAATTTCTCGACCATGGATGCGCCGCGCGGGGCGCTGTACCTGACCAACATCCTGGTGCTGACGTTCGGTTTCATCGTGTTGTTGGTGCTGCAATACGGCACGCTGTGGCTGACGGGGAAGCTGTTCAACCCGGTCCCGGACCCCGGTTTCGTGCCGCTCTCGACCATCGTCGCGATCCAGTTCGTGCCCCTGCTCGCGATCGTCGCCGTGATCGCGACCTTCACCTGGCGGCGGACCGGATCGAGCCTGCCGGGGGCCCTGATCGCGGGCCTGTTCGTGACCTGGTACATCGTGGCCGGGACCGCGACGCAGGCGGCGTTTTAGAGGGTTTTCAAGCGAAGCGGGCACCGGTTCGCGTGAAGAAAACCCGTCAAGAACAAGGGCCGAGAGGCGCTATTCTGGTCCGTCCAGAGTGGCGGTTCTCGGTGAAAAGATGGGCTGAAAGTGCATAACCCCTCCGCTTCCGCCCGCCCCCGGGCGGTGCTATAGCGCAGGCGTATTTTCCACCCCCGCCGTCAAAAGCGCGCCGTTCCCAAGAGGGCCTCCCCGTCATGGCAAAAATCAAGGTATCCAACCCCGTCGTCGAACTCGATGGCGACGAGATGACCCGGATCATCTGGCAGTACATCAAGGACAAGCTGATCAACCCGTTCCTGGATGTCGAACTGCTCTATTTCGATCTGGGCATGGAATACCGCGATGAGACCAACGACCAGGTGACCATCGACGCCGCCGAAGCCATCAAGAAGGTCGGCGTCGGCGTCAAATGCGCCACCATCACCCCCGACGAGGCCCGGGTGAAGGAGTTCGGCCTGAAGCAGATGTGGAAGTCGCCGAACGGCACCATCCGCAACATCCTCGGCGGCTGCATCTTCCGCGAGCCGATCATCTGCAAGAACGTGCCGCGCCTGGTTCCCGGCTGGACCAAGCCGATCATCATCGGCCGCCATGCCTATGGCGACCAGTACCGCGCCACCGACATCAAGTTCCCCGGCAAGGGCACGCTGTCGCTGAAGTTCGTCGGCGAGGACGGCACCGTGATCGAGAAGGAAGTGTTCAAGGCGCCCGGCGCCGGCGTCGCGATGGAGATGTACAATCTCGACGACTCCATCACCGATTTCGCCCGCGCCTCGTTCAATTACGGCCTGATGCGCAACTACCCGGTCTATCTGTCGACCAAGAACACGATTCTGAAGGTCTATGACGGCCGCTTCAAGGACATCTTCCAGGACGTCTTCGACCGCGAGTTCAAGAAGGAATTCGACGCCAAGGGCCTGACCTACGAGCACCGCCTGATCGACGACATGGTGGCCTCGGCGCTAAAATGGTCCGGCGGCTATGTCTGGGCCTGCAAGAACTATGACGGCGACGTGCAGTCCGACACCGTGGCCCAGGGCTACGGCTCGCTCGGCCTGATGACCTCGGTGCTGCTCACCCCGGACGGCAAGACCGTGGAAGCCGAGGCCGCGCACGGTACCGTGACCCGCCACTACCGCGAGCACCAGAAGGGCAAGGAGACCTCGACCAACTCGATCGCGTCGATCTTCGCCTGGACCCGTGGCCTCGCCCATCGCGCCAAGCTCGACAACAACGAGGCGCTGGCAAAGTTCGCCACCACCCTGGAGAAGGTCTGCGTCGCGACCGTCGAAGAGGGCTACATGACCAAGGACCTCGCGCTCCTGGTCGGCGCCGACCAGCGCTGGCTCTCGACCACCGGATTCCTCGACAAGGTATCCGACAACCTCGTGAAGGCGATCGCGGCCTGAGGCCGTCATCCTGGGAAGACAGGTGCGAGCATGACCGTGGCCCTTGTCAGAGCCGTCGTGCTCGCATCGTTCTCGCTCACCACGTCGGCGGCATTCGCTGCCGATCCCCTGCCCGACGCCGTCGCGGCGCCTGGCGAGTCCAAGATCCTCACCGTCCATGCCGAGGGCGTGCAGGTCTATGAGTGCAAGCCGGTCACCGACGGCAAGCTCGCCTGGTCGTTCCGCGAACCGATCGCCACCCTGATCGCCGACGGCCGCACGGTCGGCCGGCATTATGCGGGTCCGAACTGGGAGCATGTCGACGGCAGCGTCGTGACCGCCCGCACCGCCGGCAGCACACCCGGCGCCACCGCCGCCGATATTCCCTGGCTGAAGCTCGAGGTGATCGCCCATCGCGGCAACGGCCTCTTCTCCGGCGTCGCAACCGTGCAGCGGATCAACACCTCGGGCGGCGAGCTCAGCGGCGCTTGCGACAAATCAGGCGCGCTGAAGGGAGCGGCCTACTCGGCGGATTACGTGTTCCTGCGACGGGACTAAGCGTTTTCGAGCGAAGTGGATACCGGTTCGCGTGCAGAAAACGCGCCAAACGAAGAATCGAGGCCTCGTTCCGATTCAATCGGAATGAGGTTCTAGTCGCGGATGCCGCCGTCGATTTCGCGCGGCGCCTGGGCGATCTCTGCGGCGGCAAGGTCGCCGCCGGCCGCGATCGGGTCGGCAAGCCGCGCCTCGGCGGTCTCCCGGACATGCGCGGCGAGCGCCGGCATGCGCTCGATCAGGGCATGGAAGTCCTGCGCATCGAGCACCAGGAGCTTGGTCTTGCGCGCCGCCGTCACCGTGCCGGAGCGGCTGGTCCGCCGCAGCAGCGCGATCTCGCCGAAGAACGCGCCGTCGGAAAGCCGCACAAGCTGGCTCGGCAGGTCGATCTCGACCTCGCCCGCGGTGATGAAATACATCGATGACGCCGCATCGCCGCGCCGCACCAAGACCTCGCCGGCCTCGATGGTCTGCGACCGCAGCAAGCGCATGATGTCGGAAATATCGGCAGCGCCAAGATGTGAGAACAGCGGCACCCGCGCCAGCATGCCCCAGGTCACGACGAAGTCGCGGCGCCGGACCTCGTCGGCGAACGCGGTCGAGATGATCGCGACCGGCAGCGCGATCATCGCGAAGCCGACCACGATCGCGACCACCGTGACGGTCCGGCCGAGCGGCGTAATCGGGACGACGTCGCCGTAACCGACGGTGCCGAGCGTCACGATCGCCCACCACATCGCCTGCGGCATGGTGCCGAACTTGTCCGGCTGCACCCTGTGCTCGATGGCATAGAGCAGCGAGGCAAACAGCAGCACGGCGCCGGTCAGGATCACCACGCAGCCGAACAGCGTGCGCCGCTCGGCATGTAGCGCCGCCAGCAGCGAGCGCATCGCGGTCGAATAGCGCACCAGCTTGAGGAACGGCAGCATGCCGAACAGCACCAGCGCGGTCTTGTCGCCGGTCGCAAGCGCGACGGCCGACGGCAGGAAGGCCAGCAGGTCGATCACGCCGAGCGCCGAGAAGGCGTATTCCAGCCGCGCCCGCGCCGGCGTCATGTCGCGCAGCGAGTGGCCGACCACGCTCCAGAGCCGCGCGGCATATTCCAGCGCGAAGGCGATGACCGCCGCGATCTCGATGGTCGTCAGCAGCCAGCCGAACTGCGCGTCGATCTCGGGCACGGAGGCCAGGATCGCCGCCAGCACATCGACGGCGATGATGGCGACGATGACCCGGGCAAAGCGCAAGCCGCCCGAATGCGGCAGATCATCGCGTTCGAGCAGCTCGTAGAGACGGTCGCGCAGCCCGGGATCGCCGATCGTGGGCTTAAGCGGAGCCGTCGCCACGATCAGCCTCTCCGTCAGGCGCCAGCCGATGCCTGTTGGGTCATGGCCTGTTCGATCGCCGACAGCGCGGCGTCGGCCTTGGCGCCGTCGGGCCCGCCGGCCTGCGCCATGTCGGGCCGGCCGCCGCCGCCCTTGCCGCCGAGCACCTCGGAGCCCTTGCGCACGAGCTCGACCGCGTTGAACCGCGCGGTCAGATCGGCAGTGACGCCGACCACGATGCCGGCCTTGCCGTCCTCGGTGACGCCAACGATCGCGACCACGCCCGAGCCGATCTGCTTCTTGCCGTCGTCGACGAGACTCTTGAGATCCTTGGTCTCGACGCCCTCGACCGCGCGCGCCAGCAGCTTGACATTGCCGACCTCGCGAACGGCTGAGGCGGCGCCGTTCGACGCACCGCCGCCGCCCATCGCGAGCTTCTTGCGGGCGTCGGACAAATCGCGCTCGAGCTTCTTGCGCTCTTCCATCAGAGCTGTGATGCGCGCCGGCACGTCGTCGATCGTGGTGCGCAGCTCCAGCGCCGCGGTCTTGGCCAGCGCGATGGTGTCGTTGGCGTGCTTGCGCGCATGATGCCCGGTCAGCGCCTCGATACGGCGCACGCCGGACGCGACCGCGCCCTCGCTGGTCACGGAAATCATGCCGATGTCACCGGTGCGGCGGACATGGGTGCCGCCGCAGAGCTCGACCGACCAGCCAAGCGCGTTCTGGCCGTGATCGCGGGCGCCCTTGCCCATCGACACGACGCGAACCTCGTCGCCGTATTTCTCGCCGAACAGCGCGCGGGCGCCGGCCTCGCGGGCATCGTCGACGCCCATGACCCGGGTCGTGACCTCGTCATTCTCCAGCACGACATCGTTGGCGATGTCCTCGATCCGGGCGAGCTCTTCCGGCGTGATCTGCTTCGGATGCACGAAGTCGAAGCGCAGCCGGTCCGGCGTCACCAGCGAGCCGCGCTGCGCGATGTGATCGCCGAGCACCTGGCGGAGCGCCTCGTGCAACAGATGCGTCGCCGAATGGTTGGCGCGGATCGACGAGCGCCTGGTGTGGTCGACCTCGAGCTGTAATGCGGTGCCGACACCGAGCGTGCCCTGCTCCACCGTGCCGAGATGCACAAAGAGATCGCCGGCCTTCTTCTGCGTGTCGGTGACGCGGAACTTAACGCCCTCCCCGGTCAGCACGCCGGTGTCGCCGACCTGGCCGCCGGACTCGCCGTAGAACGGCGTCTGGTTCAAGACGATCGCGCCGCTCTCGCCGGCCTTGAGGCTCGCGACTTCGGCGCCGTCCTTGATCAGCGCCGTCACCGCGCCTTCCGCGCTCTCGGTCTCGTAGCCCAGAAACTCGGTCGCGCCGAGCTTCTCGCGCAGCGGGAACCAGATCGCTTCGCTCGCCGCCTCGCCGGAGCCCGCCCAGGACGCACGCGCCTTGATGCGCTGGCGCTCCATCGCGTCGGTGAACGCCGCCTGGTCGACGCTGATACCGCGCGACTTCAACGCGTCCTGGGTCAGGTCCAGCGGGAAACCAAAGGTGTCGTACAGGGTGAAGGCGGTGTCGCCGTCGAACATGTCGCCCTTCTTGAGGCCGGCGCTCTTCTCGTCGAGCAGCGACAATCCGCGCACCAGGGTCTTGCGGAACCGCGTCTCTTCCAGCCGCAGCGTCTCCTCGATCAGCTTCTCAGCGCGCACTAAGTCCGGATAAGCCTGGCCCATCTCGCGGACCAGCGCCCAGACCAGCCGATGCATCAGCGGCTCGCTCGCGCCGAGCAGCTGCGCATGGCGCATCGCGCGGCGCATGATCCGGCGCAGCACATAGCCGCGGCCCTCGTTCGACGGCAGCACGCCATCGGCGATCAGGAAAGCCGACGAACGCAGATGGTCCGCGATCACCCGGTACGACGCCACGTTCCGCGCGTTCGGCCCATGGCCGAGCGCCGACGATGCCGCATCGATCAGGTTGCGGAACAGGTCGCTCTCGAACACGCTTTCGACGCCCTGCAAGATCGACGCCATGCGCTCCAGGCCCATGCCGGTATCGATCGAGGGACGCGGCAGCGCCACGCGCTCCTCCTTCGTCACCTGCTCGTACTGCATGAACACCAGGTTCCAGAACTCCAGGAAGCGGTCGCCGTCCTCCTCAGGCGTGCCCGGCGGACCGCCCCAGATGTGCTCGCCGCGATCGATGAAGATTTCGGAGCACGGCCCGCACGGGCCGGTATCGCCCATCGCCCAGAAATTGTCCGAGGTCGCGATCCGTATGATGCGGTCATCCGAGAAGCCGGCGATCTTCTTCCAGTGGCCCGCCGCCTCGTCGTCGTCGTGGTAGACGGTGACGAGCAGCTTGTCCTTCTTCAGCCCGAACTCCTTCGTGATCAGGTTCCAGGCCAGCTCGATCGCGCGCTCCTTGAAGTAATCGCCGAACGAGAAGTTGCCGAGCATCTCGAAGAAGGTGAGATGGCGCGCGGTGTAGCCGACATTGTCGAGGTCGTTGTGCTTGCCGCCGGCGCGCACGCATTTCTGCGCCGTGGTGGCACGCTGATAGGGACGCTTCTCGATCCCGGTGAAGACGTTCTTGAACTGCACCATGCCGGCATTGTTGAACATCAAGGTCGGGTCGTTGCGCGGCACCAGCGGCGACGAGGCCACGATCTCGTGCCCGTTCGCCTTGAAGTAGTTCAGAAATGTCGACCTGATGTCGTTGACGCTGCTCATGTTCATCCAATCGGAAAAAGTGGCCGGCCAGCCGCAAAAAGGCGTCATTTTCCGGCCGAACGCTTTTAGACATTGCCAGCTGCGGTGTCCAGAAACTGTGCAGGCGGATCATGGGCTTGCCGCGGCAGCACAAAGCCCATTGGATAGTTGCTGCAGCTGCGTTGACAGTCTTGGTGGCGCCGTGTTTTCTACCTACCTATACCTAGTCACGTCGGGAGAGACCGGCCTTACCGCCGGCGCCGAAGGAGCAACCGCCCCGGAAACTCTCAGGCAAAAGGACCGCGTGACGTCTGACATCTGGAAAGAGACGCTGGGGTTCGCCCCGATGCGTCCGCCGACGGGATAATACTCTCAGGCACAGCGACAGATGGGGCTTTCTGCAGGTTTCTCAAGGGGAAATAGGTCCCCGGCGGGAACCGCGAGGGCCCTGTGATGCTTGCGCGCGAAACCTCCCCGCTGAAACAGACCCCGCTGCACGCGCTGCACCTTGCGCGGGGCGCCAAGATGGTGCCGTTCGCCGGCTATGACATGCCGGTGCAATACGCGGCTGGCGTGCTGAAGGAGCACCTGCACACCCGCAAGGAAGCCGGCCTGTTCGATGTGTCGCACATGGGCCAGCTCGTGCTGAAGGCCAAATCCGGCAAGGTCGCGGATGCCGCGCTCGCACTGGAAAAACTGGTGCCGCAGGACATCGTCGGCATCGCGCCGGGACGGCAGCGCTACGCGCAATTCACCAATAATGACGGTGGCCTGCTCGACGACCTGATGGTGGCGAATTTCGGCGATCACCTGTTCCTGGTGGTCAACGCCGCTTGCAAGGCCGAGGACGAGGCGCATCTGCGCGCGAATCTCTCCGACGCCTGCGAGATCATCTCGCTGGCCGACCGCGCGCTGATCGCGCTGCAGGGCCCGAAAGCGGAATCGGCGTTGGCGAAACTTTGTGCAGATGTCGGTTCGATGAAATTCATGGATGCCGGTCCGCGCCGGCTCAGTGACGTCGACTGCTTCGTCTCGCGCTCCGGCTATACCGGCGAGGACGGCTTTGAGATTTCCGTGCCCGCAGACAAGGTGGAAGCCCTGGTCACCGCGCTGCTCGACAATCCCGACGTGTTGCCGATCGGGCTCGGCGCGCGCGACAGCCTGCGGCTCGAAGCCGGGCTGTGCCTCTATGGCCATGACATCGACACCACGACGACGCCGGTCGAAGGCGCGCTGGAATGGTCGGTGCAGAAGGTTCGCCGCAGCGGCGGCGCCCGCGCCGGCGGCTTCTCCGGCGCCGACAAAATTCTCGCGCAATTCGCAGATGGCGCTGCGCGCCGACGGGTCGGCCTGAAGCCTGACGGCCGCGCACCGGTGCGCGAAGGCGCCGCGCTGTTCGCCGATGCCGGCTCGACCGAGCAGATCGGCAAGGTGACCTCGGGCGGCTTCGGCCCGAGCCTCAATGCGCCGGTTGCGATGGGCTACCTGCCCACGGCCCTTTCCGCCGTCGGCACCACCGTTTTCGCCGAAGTGCGCGGCCAGCGGCTGCCGCTGAAAGTCGCCGCTACGCCCTTCGTCCCCAATACCTACAAACGCTGAACGCCAAAGGATCGACCCCATGACGACGCTGTACACGTCCGACCACGAATGGCTCCGCATCGAGGGCGACGTCGCCACAATCGGGATCACCGACTATGCGCAGTCGCAGCTCGGCGACGTCGTGTTCGTCGAACTGCCCAAGGTCGGCCGCAGCCTGAAGCAGGCCGAGGCCGCCGCTGTCGTCGAATCCGTCAAGGCCGCCTCCGACGTTTACGCGCCGATCTCCGGCGAGGTGGTCGAGGTCAACGACGCGCTCGCCGCCGAGCCCGCGCTGGTCAATTCCGACGCCGGCGGCAAGGCCTGGTTCTTCAAGCTGAAGATTGCCGACAAGGGCGAGCTCGGCGGCCTGATGGACGAGGCCGCCTACGCCGCGCACACCGCCTAAAGGATCACTCCGAGGATCACGTCATGAACGCGCCCTTCAAGCCGATCAACGAAGCCGCCACCGATTTCGTCCGCCGCCACATCGGACCGTCGCCGCGCGACGTCAACGCGATGCTGGAGACGGTCGGCGCCGCGAGCCTGCAGGCGCTGATGAACGAGACGCTGCCGGCGTCGATCCGGCAGAAGGCGCCGCTCGATCTCGGCCGGGCGCTGAGCGAGACCGAGGCGCTCGCGCATATGGGCGAGCTCGCCGCGCAGAACCAGGTGTTCACCTCGCTGATCGGCCAGGGCTATTCCGGCACCATCCTGCCCGCCGTGATCCAGCGCAACATTCTGGAGAACCCGGCCTGGTACACCGCCTATACGCCGTACCAGCCGGAGATCAGCCAGGGCCGGCTCGAGGCGCTGTTCAACTTCCAGACCATGATTTGCGATCTCACCGGGCTCGACGTCGCCAACGCCTCGCTGCTCGACGAGGCGACGGCAGCGGCGGAAGCGATGGCGCTCGCCGAGCGGCACTCGCAGGTCAAGGCGAAGGTGTTCTTCGTCGACAAGGAGGTGCATCCGCAGACGCTGGCGGTAATGCGCACGCGCGCCGCGCCGCTGGGCTGGGCGCTGGTGGTCGGCGATCCCTTGACCGAGCTCGACAACGCCGATGTGCTCGGTGCGCTGCTGCAATATCCGGGCACATCGGGCGCGGTACGCGACCTCAAGCCTGCCATCGCGTCGCTGCGCGCCAAGGGCGCGCTTGCGATCGTCGCGGCGGACCTGCTGTCGCTGACGCTGCTCGCCTCGCCCGGCGAGCTCGGCGCCGACATCGCGATCGGCTCGGCGCAGCGGTTCGGCGTGCCGATGGGGTATGGCGGACCGCACGCCGCCTATATGGCGGTGCGCGACACGCTGAAGCGCTCGCTGCCCGGCCGCATCGTCGGCCTCTCGGTGGATTCGCGTGGGCAGCCCGCCTATCGCCTCGCGCTGCAGACCCGCGAGCAGCATATCCGCCGCGAGAAGGCGACCTCGAACATCTGCACCGCGCAGGTGCTGCTCGCCGTGATCGCCTCGATGTATGCGGTCTATCACGGTCCCGAGGGCCTGACCCATATCGCACGCAGCGTGCATCGCCGCGCCACCGTGCTCGCGGCCGGCCTGCGCAAGCTCGGCTTCGCGCCGACCAGCGAAGCGTTCTTCGATACCGTAACCGTCGAGGCTGGTAGCAAGCAGATCGAGCTCGTCACCCGCGCGCAGGCGGAGCGGATCAATCTGCGCATCGGCGCGACCACGCTCGGCATCGCGCTCGACGAGACCTCGACGCCGGAGACGGTCGAGGCGGTGTGGCGCGTGTTCGGCGGCAAGCTCAGCTATGCCGAGATCGAGGCCGGTGCGCACGAGGCGCTGCCGAAGGAGCTGCGGCGCACCAGCGCCTTCCTCAGCCATCCGGTATTCAACACGCATCGTTCCGAGACCGAGCTGCTGCGCTACATGCGCAAGCTCAGCGATCGTGACCTCGCGCTCGACCGCGCGATGATCCCGCTCGGCTCCTGCACGATGAAGCTCAACGCCACCACGGAGATGATCCCGCTGACCTGGCCGGCGTTCGGCAATCTGCATCCGTTCGCGCCCGCGGATCAGGCCAAGGGCTATCACGCGCTGTTCAAGCGGCTGGAGCAATGGCTGTGCGACATCACCGGCTATGACGCGGTCTCGCTGCAGCCGAACTCCGGCGCGCAGGGCGAATATGCCGGATTGCTGGCGATCCGAGGCTATCACCTCGCGCGCGGCGAGCCGCACCGCAAGGTGTGCCTGATCCCCTCCTCCGCGCACGGCACCAATCCGGCCTCGGCTGCGATGGTCGGCATGGAGGTCGTGGTCGTCGCGTGCGATGCGCGCGGCGACGTCGACGTCAATGATCTTCGCGCCAAGGCGGAGAAGCACTCCGCCAACCTTGCCGCGGTCATGATCACCTATCCGTCGACCCACGGCGTGTTCGAGGAGCATATCCGCGAGATCTGCGACATCGTGCATGCCCATGGCGGCCAGGTCTATCTCGACGGCGCCAACATGAACGCGCAGGTCGGACTGTCGCGGCCCGGCGATTACGGCGCCGATGTCAGCCATCTCAATTTGCACAAGACCTTCTGCATTCCGCATGGCGGCGGCGGCCCCGGCATGGGCCCGATCGGCGTGAAGGCGCATCTTGCGCCCTATCTGCCGGGCCATCCCGCAACCGACGGGGCAACTGCGCACGCCATCGGCCCGGTGTCGGCCGCGCCGTTTGGCTCGGCGTCGATCCTGACCATCTCCTACATCTACATCCTGATGATGGGCGGCGAAGGTCTGACGCGCGCCACCGAGATCGCGATCCTCAACGCCAACTACATCGCCGCACGGCTGAAGCCGCACTTTCCGGTGCTGTACCGCAACGAGCGCGGCCGCGTTGCGCATGAGTGCATCGTCGATCCGCGGCCGCTGAAGACGACCAGCGGCGTCACCGTCGACGACATCGCAAAACGCCTGATCGACTACGGCTTCCACGCGCCGACCATGAGCTTCCCGGTGGCGGGCACGCTGATGATCGAACCGACGGAATCGGAATCGAAGTTCGAGATCGACCGGTTCTGCGACGCCATGATCGCGATCCGCGACGAAATCGCGGAGATCGAGAAGGGCCGCTGGAAGGTCGAGGCCTCGCCCCTGCGCCACGCGCCGCATACCGTGCACGACATCGCCGACGATGTCTGGAACCGGGCCTACACCCGCGCCGAGGGCTGCTTCCCGGCCGGCGTGTCGCGCTCGGACAAATACTGGAGCCCGGTCGGCCGCGTCGACAACGTCTATGGCGACCGCAATCTGGTGTGCTCGTGCCCGCCGGTCGAGGATTATGCGCAGGCGGCGGAGTAAAGCGCACCATTGTTGCAGCTACGTCGTGCTGCGTCTCTGACGCGTGATTCACTCGGTGTCATTCCGGGGCTCGCGAAGCGAGAACCCGGAATCTCGATCCACGACTTCCGGATTCCGGATTCGCGACTGCGTCGCGCCCCGGAATGACGGAATGGTCCGGCCCGCGGCAGGAGGAAACATGCGCGAGGAATTCTGGTTCCATTTCCCGTTTCGCGTCCGCTATTCGGAGGTCGACGCGCAGGCCGTGGTGTTCAACGCGCACTACCTCACCTATTTCGACACCGCGATCACCGAATATTTCCGCGCGCTCGGCTACGACTATCTCGGCGAGGTGGCGCGGACCGGCATCGACTTCCACACTGTCAAATCGGTCGTCGAGTACAAGGCGCCGATCCGGTTCGACGAGGACATCGAGGTCTGCGTGCGGGTCGCCAAGATCGGCCGCTCCTCGATCAATCTTGCGCTCGCGATCTTCGCCAAAGGCTCCGATGATTTGCGCGCCACCGGCGAGATCATCTGGGTCGCGACCGATCAGAAGACCCATCAGTCGGTCGCGGTGACCGAGGATTTGCGGGCACTGATCGCAAGCCGGGAGAAGACGCTGGCATAGGCTGATTGCGCACACAGGTGCGGATCAGGCTTACGGGGCAACCAAGGCCCGGCTTTCGGCGTCCCAGCGCCACAGCCGCTCATTGGTCAGTTCGGTGCCGCCCCACCAGCGATGGATCGTGTTGTATTGGCTGAAGTCGAGCTCGCGATCCGACACTTCCTGGCCGAAATCGGTGAGCGACAGCCGACTGTGCAGGAGTCGGTTGTTTCGGGCCTTCAGATCGTCGGGCGCTTCGATCTCCGCGGGGAATCCGGTCAGGACCGGTGATGGACAATAGGCGAGCCGGTCCAGGATCAGCTCCGCTTCCTGAAAATCGAACACGCCGCGTTCCCTGTTCAGCTCGCTTGAAAGGACCTGTGGGCTTGTCTCGCCGTCGGCGACGAGATCCAGCATCCGCAGTTCGGACGCGCCGAGGCCGGTGTCTTGCCCGGGTAGCTCCTCGAGCAACGCAATCAGTGCCGCGCGGAGCTGCGGGATGGCCGACAGATCCTGCATGAGAAGGTCGAAACAGGGCTCGGGCGTCGGAGCGCGATAGGCAGTCCAGGCGCGACCGGCCAATTCCAGCCGATCATCGGTCACCGCAAGTGCAGGCAACCGCCATTTCGCCAAGCTCTCGCCTCGGTACCCGCCGATCTCGACATCGGTCTGGACCAGCTTGAGCTTCGCTACGATGTGGCGGTGCGGGCGGAGCACGTCGAGCAACCAGGCCAGCACCAACTGGTCATTCGGCTGGGGATCAGCCCATAGCTCGACGCTATCGCAACGCTCGCACAACTCGACAAGCCCAATGTCCCGACCGATCGAGCCGGTCCATCTTGAACTGGCGAAGTCGAGCCAGTGCGTGTCGAAATCGACATGCTTTGCGGAACGCGGTTCCAGCAGGGTCGTGAGGTCATCCGACGAGGGCATTTTCCCCCAAACGAAGCGCGGCCTCAACCCGACGACGATGTCCGCCCTTCCCGCCTACCTCGGGCGATAGCTCGCGAGTTCACTTGTCGCCAGGATCAGACTTGTCACGATGCTCTCCGGCTACGCGCGATGGCATCAGCACCGCAAGCTGAGGATCAACTGCTTTACAAAAGACACACAAAACCAAACGGGCGCCGAAGACGTCGGCAACCCAACGTCCTCAGCGCCCGCTTGCAGCGAAGTCATGTGATGATTTGAGCATGATCTCCGGACAAACGCTTCGCGTTTGTCGCGAGGGAAAACCGCTTCGCACTTTTCCGGATCATGCTGGAGGCTTACTCTTCGGTCGGCTCCTCGCCCTCGGCGTCGCGTTCGGGCGTGCCGGCGAGGATCTGCTCGGAGATCAGGCCGGAGTTCTGCCGGATCGCGGCTTCGATCTTGGCGGTGATGTCGGGATTCGACTTCAGGAATGCCTTGGAATTCTCGCGACCCTGGCCGAGCCGCTGGCTGTCATAGGAGAACCAGGCGCCGGACTTCTCGACGATGCCGGCCTTGACGCCGAGGTCGAGGATCTCGCCCATCTTGGAAACGCCCTCGCCATACATGATGTCGAACTCGACCTGCTTGAAGGGCGGCGCCAGCTTGTTCTTCACCACCTTGACGCGGGTGGTGTTGCCGACCACCTCGTCGCGCTCCTTGATCGCGCCGATGCGGCGGATGTCGAGGCGGACCGAGGCATAGAACTTCAGCGCGTTGCCGCCGGTGGTGGTCTCCGGCGAACCGTACATCACACCGATCTTCATGCGGATCTGGTTGATGAAGATCACCATCGTGTTCGACTTGTTGATCGAGGCGGTGAGCTTGCGCAGCGCCTGGCTCATCAGGCGGGCCTGCAGACCCGGCAGCGCATCGCCCATCTCGCCCTCGAGCTCGGCCTTCGGCACCAGAGCCGCGACCGAATCGATCACCAGCACGTCGACCGCGCCGGAGCGCACCAGCGTGTCGGCGATCTCGAGTGCCTGCTCGCCGGTGTCCGGCTGCGAGATCAAGAGCTCGTCGATGTTGACGCCGAGCTTGCGCGCATAGACCGGGTCGAGCGCGTGTTCAGCGTCGATGAAGGCGCAGATGCCGCCCTTCTTCTGGCCTTCCGCCACCGTGTGCAGCGCCAGCGTGGTCTTGCCCGACGATTCCGGCCCGTAGATTTCGACGATGCGCCCCTTCGGCAGGCCGCCGACGCCGAGCGCGATATCGAGCCCGAGCGACCCCGACGACACCGTCTCGACATCCATCGAACGGTCGTTCTTGCCGAGCTTCATCACCGAGCCCTTGCCGAACTGGCGCTCGATCTGGGAGAGCGCGGCTGAGAGGGCCTTGGACTTGTCCATGGAGGATCCTTCGACGATACGCAGTGCGGTGGCGGACATTTGGGATGTGCTCCTTATGGCGGGGATTCGCTAGCGGGAAAACGGGCGAAGAGATCGGGCGGAATGCGTTGTTGATTGGAACCTCGTACCACGTTTGTTCTATGTTCGCAATATGTTCTTTCGAGCAGATCGGTACTGGCCTGTTTCCATCCTTAGTGGCCTGCTTTGAAATTTCGAGTGGCCTAGTTTGGATTTAATCCTGTGGCAACCAAGGGTTGGCCGATGTTCTCGGTAGGACTACTGAGTCGCCCATCGGATGTTCTGGCTTTAGCAATCGTTATGGTCCGCCAAGTGTTCTCCCTCCACAAGGGAGAAGCGTTACCGGGGTTCTCCGTTGGTGAATGGAGCGTGCCAGCCCAATGGCACAAACTGCACTACACAACTTATTGCCGGCGGGTGTAAGTTCCAGCTCCAACGCAGGAGTTGTGTCATGGGCAGTGACATACTTATAAGCGCGTGCATTGTCCTGTTCGGACTAAGTCCACTCATCATCGTCGGTATTGCAATGTTCGCGCCGTGACGGCGCTGATACTGAGCCCGCGTGAAAAGAAACTCCTGAGGCGCATGGCTCTCGGGCGGCGTGATACTCAGATCGCCACGCAGATCGGCGGAACAGAAGCGCAAATATCGGTCCAGCGCCTTCGCTTACTCAGGAAGCTCCACATCCACTCTCAAGCTCAGATCGTGGACGCGGCGGAAAGATTGGCTAGTTGGCCTACAGTAGTCTTTCGCAAACCTGGCTCGGTGCATCGGGCCGCCCGGTAGATGGCCCCAGCAACGGCCCCTACAGCCCCCAAAGTTGCTGGGGCCGCTCAATAGTGCGTATTTCGCAAAAACGGGACAGCGGTTTTCGGCCAGTACCAACAGATCGGTACTGGCCGTATTTAAGTCCCCGTATCCTAGTTTGAATGTTCGGATTAAGCGAACGGAAACCGTAGCTTGGCCGGTGTTCTCAGTAGGACTACCGAGGCGACCCATCGGATGTTCTATCCCCGTCCCGCCTTTGACCGAGATCAGGGAATTTAATCTTGAGAGAACGAACCGGGGGCAACGGAACGTGATACGATATCATCATCACCGGCCAAGGCTTTGCCCGTAGGCGTCGGTGGCTGAGAGACCAACAGCGCTCCCGCCTGCATAGGAAGGGAGCGCGGCCATGCCGAACCATTCCACAATAGCGCACCGCGAGATGCAGCTTCGCCATCTGGAGCAAGCCGAGCGGCATATTGCCCAAGGCGAACGACACATTGCCGAGCAAGAGGGACTGATCGAGCACCTTGCCAATCACGGGCACGATCTAGCGGAAGCGAAGAAGCTTCTGGATAACTTCTACTCATGCCAGGTTTTGCACGTTCAGCACCGCGACCGAATCCGCAGAGAGCTGGGAGAGTAAAGGGCCACCTCAGTTGACGGCCTATTCTCATCTAGCGCACGATTAATTTCCTAGCGTGGCACAAACTGCACTTTGTTTTGGTGGTCATCCCGAGTTAGATTCCAACCTCACGCAGAGGTTGTGTCATGACCAGTGACCTACTTTTTAGAGCGAGCATTGTGGTGCTGGGGCTGTGCCCCATTGCTATCGCTGCGATTGCAATATTCATGTGAGAAAGCGGCCGCCTCACTTGGCGGCCTCTTTCATTACGGGCCCTTCCCGTCGAATCGCTGCGACATATGACGTGAATCCGGTCGCGTGAATGAGGTGCTGAAAGGCTCTCGACATCGCGGCAGTCGAGAAGCGGCGCTATCTCGCAGGTCAGCTTGAACTATGAAGCCCGGCGCGAGCCGGGATTTTTCTTGGCCCAAAGAACGGCCCCAGCGAGGGGGTACACGCCGAGGCCAAGGCGGTTGGATCATCCATGAGATGACAGGCTCATCACATAAACAGGGCGCCTATGCCTACGATGAGCGCTACGAACGATATCGCCGCGAACGCCATGAAGCCGTACTCGACGCCGTCGTGGTGACTGAGCCTGAACATACAGAGAGCTTGCGCCACGGTCTTCGTGTCCGCATTAAAGTAGGCATGTCAGCGATAGCGCCCTAATTGCGGTTCCAGGCTTAACTTAAGCGAAGATTTTTGAAACGATTCCCTCGATGCCGCTTTTATTGCTCATGCAACAGGCGACCGAGGTTCATCTAGTCCGAGTGACGACCGATGACGGCGAGGTCCAAATCTGGCTCGCCGCGACCTCGCGCGAAGAAGCCGTTGACCGAGTGCTGGATGCAATCCCGGAGGGATGGGCTGTTAGCCTCATTCGGCGACAGCTGGCCGCCGATCACATCCCAGTTCTCAACATGGCGGCCGGAGAAGTGCGCCGGCATCAGGTGTCCTGAAGAAACGGCCCCAGCGCGTTGGAACGAACGCTGAGACCGCCTCACCGCGCCGCTACTGGGCAGGGGCTCCGAGTGTTGCGGCCCCAGCCAAACTGGATTCTACATAAACAAACGGCCCCAGCACCCCGACAGGGAGGCTGAGGCCGAGGAGCGCCCGTGGGGTAGGGAAAGATTCTGGACGCCCCCACCTCAAGCTAGAACCTCCATGGCGCCGAGGGGGCAGTTTTCCATGGCGCGCGACAGCTTTGATTTTTCGAGTGGCCGGCTTGGCTTTAACCCCGGCGTAACCAAGGGCTAGCCGATGTTCTCGGTAGGACTATTGAGAAGGCCCTCAGATGTTCTGGCCCCATAATTTCCTGCGGGTCGCGATCTGTTCTCGCGGAATGTTTACTGGAACAATTGACCCGGCAGTGCCCTTATTTGGGGGCCCCCAGCCAGACAGGTAGCCCCCCGACTGCTGGAGGAAAACCCGCCTCCGGGACGGGTTGGCGGCCCCCTGTTGGGGCCGTTTAAAATTCCGTAGTTCTCCGGCCAAGAACAAAGTTCCGGCCATGCGACGCGCCTTGCGCCCGAAGTTCCCCTGATAATCAACAAGTTAACCTGACAGGCGCGACGGCGTCCGATAACGGCTTGGCACAATCTGCATACTACCTTCGTACCCCTCCTGAGCCCTGGAAAAACTCCGTAGCGTTCGACGGGAAGACTCGGGTTCCGCCAGTGTTCGTAACATTGGCCTGCTCCAAGCAACGCGAATTGGGCGGCGCTGGGCAGGCAACATGGCTGGCGACCGTTCCGTGGCGACGCTGCCGGCGGACGAATCCTTTCCGGAATCCACAACGACGGCCCGAACGGGCGCGGCCTTTCACACGATCTTTTTACGGGCGCTAATCATTACTACAACTAATGGTTTAAATATCGACGACCGCCCTTCCTTCGCGGAACCGATACAGATGATCCACAGGGGCATCGAGTTCAGCGTCACTCAGCTGATGGCCGGCGTCTGGACGTGGCGCTTCCAGATCGGCGATCGCGTCTTCACGGGCAAGACCGAAGCAAAGCTCGATCTTCTGGCGATCCGCCGCGTGCAGCTGCGGATCGATCGCGAGCTGAACAATCTGGGGCGGGAACGGACCCGCGGCAGCAATGGGGACTGAGGCACAGTCTATCGTGCACGCCCCGGTGCCCTGACGCGCTGGCCTGCAGAGCTTCGGTTCTAATTAAAATTAGAACACACGAACCGGCGCCCGCTTCGCTCGAAAACGCTTCAATCCGCGCTGGCCAGCCGCCGCATCGTGAACTCGATGTCGCCGCCGGGAAGCTCGCGCCAGCTCTCGACGGCGCTCATATAGGCCGCCTTCGGGTAGCGCTTGAGAAAGTCACGCGCCCTCACGCGGGCCTGATCGCGTGGCAGGCTGAAGGTCTCGCGCAGATAGCCGTCGTCCGGCTTTCGCCGCTCGGCCATCCGGCTGGCGAGATCGCGCGGACGAGACACCATGCCGCAACTCCGGACCAACTGACGACACCCCAATATAGGGGCGGCGGCGGGAGAATCCGAGTCTGCGGGAGACGGACGACGTCGCCCCGAATGGGCGTTACTGGCTGCGCGGCGCGGCGCTTCCCGGCTGCGCCGAGCTTCCGGTCTTGGTCTTCGGCTTGGCGGGATGGGCGGCCGCTTTCGGCGGATCGCTGCGCACGACGCCCCAGGGATCGGACGATCCCTTGGCATCGGGAATCTTGCTGAGCGAGTCCTTGTAGGCCTTGTCCCTGACCGCGTCCTGCTCCTTCTCCTCCTGGGTCCTGGTCTTGACCTCAGGCATCAGGTTGACGTTCGGCATCTGCGCATAGGCCGGCGCCGACAACAGCACCGCAACCGCAACTGCGCTCAAAACTCTCATAAGAACACTCCCTGCGTTTTCGTCGGCGGTATATCACCGCAAGAAAGCCGCCGCCAAGCGCGCCTGCCCCGGCCCCGAACATGATGCGTTTCCGCGGAATCGCATCATGTTCTCATCTCTTTGTTTGAGCATGATCTTTTTCGGAAAACCGGTTTCCACTTTTCCGGATCATGCCCTTAGAGATGGTCTGACTTGCAGGATTTCGGCGACTGCATCCAGTCGTCCCAGATCGGACCGCAGCGCGTGCAACCGCTGAGCGCAAGTCCGATCGCAATCACGCCGCCGAGCACCACCAACCTGCGGAACATGTACGCCCCCACCACTCGCGAGCAGGCGACTGGGCGCCGAAACTGGGGCATTTTCAAGCCGGACACGGCGCTTGTAGCGCAGCGCAGTGCGCGTCGGAGCGCAGCGCAGTGCGCGTCGGAGCGCAAGCGCGCGTCGGACGGGCTGCCGGCGCGCACTGGTTTGACCGGGCGGCCGCGCAAATTACACTGCGCAACAAAGCAGAAAAGGAATCGATCAAATGACTTTGGCGATGAGCTGGGACGAGTGGACGCAGCACGACGGGACGGCGCTCGCGGAGCGCGTCAGGTCCGGCGAGCTGACGCCCCGTGAGCTGGCGTCGCAGGCAGCCAGCGCCGTCACCAAGGTCGATCCCGCGCTCTGCGGCGTCGTCGAGCTGTTCGACGATGTGATCGCCGATCCGGCGCGCGACGGCGCCGACCTCGACGGCCCGTTCGCCGGCCTGCCCTTCCTGATGAAGGACCTCGGCCCGACCCTGAAGGGACGGCTGCAGGAGATGGGCTCGCTGATGATGCGCGGCAATCGCGCCGCGGCGGATACCTTCCTGACCGCGAAGATGCGCAGGGCCGGGCTCAATTTGATCGGCCGCACCACGACGCCGGAGTTCGGGGTCTGCAGCTCGGCGGAAAATCCCGCGGTCTATGTCACGCGCAATCCCTGGAACACCGACTACACCACCTGCGGCTCGTCGGCAGGCAGCGCGGCGATGGTCGCCGCCGGTGCGGTGCCGATCGCGCATGCGACCGACGGCGGCGGCTCGATCCGCATTCCCGCCGGGGTCAACGGCAATATCGGCCTGAAAGTCTCGCGCGGCGTGTTCTCGCTCGCGCCGCATCTGTCCGATCTCACCGGGCTGGTCTCGATCCAGGGCTGCCAGTCGCGCACGGTGCGCGACACCGCTGGCTTCGTCGATGCCTGCCGGGGACCTGCGCCCGGCGAGTTCATGCCGTTCTGGACCTCGCCCGAGCCATATGCCGCGATGATCGCGCGTGATCCCGGCCGGCTCAGAATCGCGCTGTCGCACACATGGGGCGACTATCGCGCGACGCCGCACATCACAGCCGAGCTCGAGCGGGTCGGACGTTTCCTCGAAGGCTTCGGCCATCAAGTCGATTATGCACTGCCGGCGATCGACTATCGGGAAGCCTTCGCGGCGCAGACCACCTGCTACATCAGCAATTTCGCCGTCGTGATCGGCAACATGCTCGCCGCGCGCGGGCTGGAGCGGCCGCCGGCGGAGCTGATCGAGCCGATCAACATCCGCATCTGGGAGCATGGCCGCGACTTCAGCTTCGCCGATCGCGCACGCATGCAGGCCGTCTTCAACACCACCTCGCGCGGCTTCGGCGCCTTCTTCGAGGACTGGGACATCATCCTGACGCCGATCACGGCACTGCCGACGCCGAAGGTCGGCACCACGGAATATCTCACCATCAGCGACAATCCGTCGGTGCTGGACTGGTTCGGCAATCTCTGGCGCAACTTCGCCTTCACGCCGCTCGCCAATCTCTGCGGCATCCCCGCGATCTCGCTGCCGCTCGCGACCAACGAGCACGGCCTGCCGCTCGGCATTCAGGCGATCGGAAAGCAAGCGAATGACGGGCTGTTGCTGCAGCTCGCCGCCCAGATCGAACGGGCGATCGACGGCAAGTGGAATGCGGGCAACACGCCGGCCGTGCATGTCACGCGCAACTAGAACAAGATAGATAGCATCAACAGAGGGAACGGGACGTCATGCAGCAGCAAGCCGGGGAATTCGGGATCGACGACGCGAAACGCGTGCTCGGCGACGTCTTTGCGCCATGGGTGCAGGACCTCAATCTGTCGATCGAGCAGTTCGACATCACGCCGCCTGCCGGCGATGCCGACTGGCAGCCCGGCGCCATCCTGCGCATGCCGTTTTCCGAGCGGTTGTGCCGCAATGGCGGCATCGTCTGCGGCCAGGCCTTGATGGCGTTCGCCGACACCGCAATGGTGCTCGCCAACCTCGCGGCCAACAAGGGCTACCGGCCGATGACGACGGTCGACCAGACCACGCATTTCATGCGCGCGGTGACGGCGTCCGACGTGCTGGCCGACGCTCGCGTGGTCCGGCTCGGCCGCACCATGAGCTTCGGTCGCGTCACGCTATCTTCTGCCACCGACAACAAGCCGGTGGCGATGGTGTCGAGCGCGTTCGCGATGCTGCCGGGATAGGCCTCTCGCATCATGGCCGGTCTATCTCATCCTGAAGGATGTGAATGTATGACCGAGGAGCGGCGCCAAACATTCAGTGTCGTCCCGGCGAAAGCCGGGACCCATAACCACCGAAGACCATTGTTGCGCAGGGCTGCGGCCACAGCCTTCCTCAACAATTAAACCCTGTGGTTATGGGTCCCTGCTTTCGCAGGGACGACGTCGGACATGTTGTCCCGCCTTCAATCCCGTCATCCTGAGGAGCTTGCGCAGCAGGCGTCTCGAAGGATGAGGTTACCAGCCCGGCCTCACGGTTCGCCTGGCGATGCGAAGCATCGTACAGAGACGCGCGTACCGCGCGTCTCACAATGAAGGTTCAGACCAACCACGCTGCAAGATTTACTTGCCGAGCACGGCCTCCGCCGCGTTGACGATGCTGACGGTCGGATTCTTTCCGCAATAGGTGCCGAACTTCTTGGCGTTCTCGGTGAACACGTCGGTGTCGATGATCGCCTCGTCGGAGTCGCCCTTATACCAGCCGTCCATCCAGACCAGCACCATTTTGATGGTGTCGTCGCCACCGTCGACGAACTGTTTGCAGGTCATGGTCGAGAGATCGAGGACGGTGGCGCTGGCTGGTGCCGACAACAGCGCGAGCGCGGCGGCAAGCATGATCGAGGCAGTGATCTTCATCGCAATCTCCTTGGGCAATGATTTGGAATGAACCGGTCGCCGGAAGCCCGGCGGCTCCGTCCGCGACCTCGTAAGCGATGCGTTACATCGAACGCAAGCACTGCATCGCGCGGATCAGCCCGCACATCGTTTCGCTGCACGGCTTGAGAATTCGTGTTTCTGATTTGCGACGGCGCCCGCGCTAAAGCGTGATGAGAACAGGGCGTGTAGTCGAGAATCCAGTGTATGCGAGCGGGGATAGCGAGGTCGGTGTCGCTCTCAAAAGCCGATACCGGCGATGCCGTGGTGAATGTCCGCTCAGGGCCCAATACCAGTCCTGCGGTTCAAAAATGGCGCGATCACACTCCGCGCCGAATGACCTTCCAGGTAAGAGAGCCGGCAAGGAAAAGTGACATAGAACAGAATGCTATCGTCCCCCAGACACGGACATTAGGGCTTGTCTCATTCAGCCAAACAAGTGCCGCCAAGCACAGAAACGCAGGGATTGCGCACGCCTGTGTCACAACAAACCGGCGGCGCAGTGCCCGCGGAGCGCGGGAGCTCCAGACGAAGCCATCAACCTCGAACCTGCGGGAAATCGTATCCACCGGCTCTTGGGGATACCACTTTCCCAGCTCGCTCATGACGGACATGAAACCCCATCCGGCAATGCCGATTAGCACAATGGCGAGTAGGCATAAAATGAGCGACATCTCGCTTCTCCAGTCGCTAGCTATCGAGCGCGTCAAACATTGATAGTCCGCTTCGGGTCAAAGGCGCCGTTTTAGCAATCAGTCGGGTACTTCCGGTCTACCCCAATGAACGGACGTCTTCAGATCCGGTCGCCATATCTCAAAGGTGCCACTTCCAGGATTCGCAGCACGCCTCAGAAGTAGACGTTCGCGTTACACGGACCGGCCGCGACACCACCTGGTATCAGGCTCTGCCGCAGGACATCGGCCGCTGGTGGCAGATATGCGCCACTCACGATGAACATGCTGCCGCTCGGCGCCCGCGCTTGAACTCCTAAGCCGTCCCTGCCGGCCAAGCTGGAGACCCAGCTTGCGTACTTTCAAGATTCCGCTCTACACTCTTGGAGTGTATCGACTCGCTGAAGTATTCATAAGTTGTGTCCCGCAATTAACGGGACATTAACCTGCGGGTCAAGCGCGTACCGTGGCCTTTGTCGGACAGGAGTGGACCAGCCCCATGTGGAAAGACCCCATCAAGAGCACGCCTTCGATCATCCAGACCGATTTCGGGCCCTTCGGGCAGAGCCTGCCGGGGGACGGTGAAGCCTATTGCGGCCCGACGTCGATGGTCATGGGCCTTTACTGGCTGTCGGCAAACGGCTTCACGCAGGTTGCTCCTGTGGTCTACAACGGCGAGGACGACCCCGTGGCGATCAACCTGGAAAGGGTGGTCGCGGGCTTGATGCGGACGTCGAGCGAGAGCGGCAGCTTCGTGGACGGCATGACGAGCGGGATGGCCGACTATCTGTCGGCCTGCGGAATCGGGCCTGATCTTTATAATTTGACGAGCACTTCCAATCCGGGCCTCGCGTGGCTCGCCGATCAGTTGGCCCCGAACGTGTCCGAGAGTCCGCAGACGATCGTCTTGGCCAATTTCGCGGTTGGCTGGTATTCCGTTTCCCAGACGACGAAGGGATACGTGGAAAATAACGGCGGCCACGTCCTCGCGCCGCTCACGGTGAACCTGACGGGTGGCACGATCACCATCAACAACGCTTTCCCCGCCTCGTTCGAGAACGTACCCAACCTCCCGTCTAGCAATCCGCAGACCGTCCAGATCGCGCAAATGCCCAGCGGATGGACGCTGGAAAATCTGCCGCTACCCTCCGAAGACTACAGCCAGGTCGTCACCGACGCGCTCACCGGGTGGGGCGTCTACGCCGTGCTCTGGCAGGGGCAAGCTTGGGCGATCTCGCCGTCGGCGCTGCCCTCGACATCCGGATATGAACCCAGCACTTGGACGATCAACCAGCCTAAGGTCATCAACACGAACGGCGGCACGCTGACCGTCGTCGCGCCGATCTCCGGGCTGGGCGGCCTCCACAAATACGGCGAAGGCACGCTCCTGCTCACCAACACGAACCAGCTGATAGGACACAACACCGTAGGCGCTGGGACGCTGGCAAGTACCCGGACATCCGGCACACCATTTGGCAGCTTCAGGGTGACGGTGACGAACGGCGGAATACTCGAGCTTCGTTCGGACGGCGCGACGGTCGATGTGCAGATCGCCTCGGGATCTCTGGCGACGTTCGTCATCGGCTCTACGGGAGGCGCCTTGCAGCTTTCCGGAAGCGGCAACTATCGCGTCGTAATCGGGGGCAATGACGACGGTACCCTGACGAACATTGTCCGCAACTCCGGCGGAACTCTTGTTATCGTGCCGGGCGGCGGCATGGCCCAGCTTGGGCTGACGCAACAGGTGTTCGTGGCAGGAACGGGAGCAAACCTGCCCATCGTCATGAACGGGATCGTCGCTCCCTACATTCTCGGAGAGGACGACGACGCGGCCAGCTCGGGCAAGTTCCTGACCTATTCGCCCTCCGAGGGCTTCGCGAGCGCGGCGACCGTGTCGTCGACCGATGTCAGCATCAACGACGTTCCGGCCGATGCCGTCTACGAGGTCGTCGACAGCCAGGCGGTCGAGAGCGGCGGTGTGCCGCAGGTGGCGGCGCTCGAAGTGAACGGCGGGGCGATTACGGGCGGCGATGCGAGCATTCTGGTCGGAAGCCAGGCGAGCGGCGACGCCGCGGGCCTCATCATGAACGGCGGCAGCATCGCTACTGCGAGCCTTTCGTTCGGCGCGGCAGAAGGCCTGATCTACACCAATGCTACCGGCGGTAGTTCGCAGATCGCAGCCGCCATCGAGGGATCGGCGGGCCTGACGATCTTCGGTCCCGGCACGCTGACCCTGAGCGCAGACAGCAGCCGCATGCTTTCCGGTCTGATCAGGGTCAATGGGGGTACGCTGATTGCCGGCGGTACCGGTGGATCAGCAACGGGTGCCGGCGAGGTGCTGGTATCCTACGCGGCGACGCTGGAGGTCGCCGGCACGGTGACCGGCGCGGTTGTTGTCGGCGAGTCGGGCACACTGTTCATGAACGGTGGGACGGTCTCGGGCCCGGTCACCATTGCAGCGACCGGCACCGATTCGCCTGCTCCCGGCGGCATGCTACAAGGGAGCGGAACAATCAGCGGGACCACCTCCATCAGCGGCATCATCCAGTCAGGCCCGCAGGCTGGCCTAATCACGTTCACCGGCGAGACCACTATGACCGGCGACGCGAGCTTCTATTGGCGGCTGCAGAAGCTCGTGGACGATGCTGATCCCGGAGCCGGACCTGGGATCTACTGGAACGCGCTGCAGTTCAACTCGCCGGATACGAACCTCGGCACCAAGAATGCACCTCTCTGGCTCTTCCTCGACTTCAGCGCCCTCGACGGGGACCCGGACGGCGGCAACGCGTTCTGGAAGAAACCCCATACCTGGACGCTCTTCACCTACGCAGCCGATGCCGGCTACTTTTGGCCGGCGGGCGAGAACTTCTCGTACCAGTCCGGGAGCTTCAACACGGTCTTCGACAACTGGGTCGTGTCCCTGCAGTGGAAACCGGCCGCCTCGCCGCAGAGCCTCCCCGAGCGATGGCGCGCGAACGCTCGTGCGAGAAGCCTGTAACCGACCCGCGGCAACCCTACCGAATGTCCGAGATGGGTCAAATGTGGCGATCGAGGATCGTTGATGAGAAGTCCGGACTGCACCCAACACCGGACCAATCGGAGGCGGCGAAGTTGGTCCGCAAGGTGACATCCCCGGTCTGCGCGGCGCGTCCGCATTTCGTCCCGGATTTACGGGTCCACGCCCCAGGTTCAATTGCATCCGCGAACAACCTGCGCTCCCTCTCCGGTTGCGGGAGGAGATGCAGCGAATGCCGCCAGGCCGATTCAACCTGAATTCATCGCGCTTTAGCGGAGCGAGGCGACGCTTGCACCATTTCGGAATAGTAGAAAAGTAACCCTGAGTTGCCCGACGTGTCAAGTTGCTTTTCGTACGCCGGCAGCTGCCGGCACCTTTGCATGGGGTTGTTTTCGATATTTTGGCGGCGCGCACCTGCGGCAGCGAGCACCTAAGCGGATCGCGAGCGACGGCTCCGCCGCCAGCGCCAGAACAGCGCAACGAGGGCGACGAGCACGAGACCGGCGGCCACAGCCTTGGCGGTGAACCGCCCGCCGGGCCGATCGATCAGGCGGGTCCACAACGATGCCCCCTCGCCCTGACGCGGCAGGCGAAACGCCACCACGCTATCGCCGATTGAGGTGCCGGCTTCGGAATGGCCGCCGGCGCCGATCACGACGTACTGCTCGCCCTTCCAGAGATAGGTCATCGGATTGGCGACGCCCGGCACCGGAAGCCGGCCGAGCCACAGCTGCTTTCCCGACCTGGCATCGAACGCGCGCAGATAGGCATCCATCGCGCCGGTGAACACCAGGCCGCCCGCGGTGATCGCGACGCCGTTGACCAGCGGCGTGCCGGTATTGAGCGCGATGCCGAGCGGCGCGAGATCCTCGCTGGTGCCGACCGACGAATGCCAGAGGATCTTGCCGGCCTTGAGATCGACCGCCACCGTCTCGCCCCATGGCGGCTTGTTGCAGGGCGACCCGACCGCCGACTTCGCCAGCGCCCGCGACATCGCGAACGGCGCCCCTTCCTGCTGGCCGAATTCATGACCCGGCGGCGGATTGAAGCCCTTGGCCTGGTCGCGCGGAATCAGTGTGACGATGTGCGCCGCATGACTGACATTGGCGTAGAGGAGCTGATTGACCGGATCGAACGCCGCGCCGCCCCAGTTCACCCCGCCGCCTGTCATCGGATAGATCACGGTGCCTTGCGTCGACGGCGGCGTGTAAAGGCCCTCATTACGGGATTGCGCGAGCAGCGTCTCGCAAGCCGAGCTCCCGGTGCCCGGCAGCAGGCCGGCGACATCATCGGCCCTCATCCGCTGCGTCAGCAGCGGCGGCACATGGGTCGGGAACGGCTGCGTCGGCGACAGCCTCTCGCCCACGGCACCGTTCTGCGGCACCGCGCGCTCCTCGACCGGCCACACCGGCTTGCCGGTGTCGCGATCGAGCACGAACACAAAGCCCTGCTTGGTCGGCTGGATCACGACGTCGCGCTGACCATCGACGGTGTCGATCCGCGCCAGCGTCGGCTGCGCCGGCAGGTCGTAGTCCCAGACGTCGTGATGCACGGTCTGGAATGCCCATGCGAGTTCGCCGGTTTCGATCCGCAGCGCGACCACGGAATTGGCGTGCTCGTCATTGCCGGGGCGCTTGCCGCCCCAGAAGTCCGGACTGGGCGAAGTCGTCGGCAGGAACACCAGGCCGCGCTCCTCGTCCACCGACATCGGCGCCCAGACATTGCTGTGGCCGGCCTCGACGCCATTGTGCACGAGCGGATCGAAGCTCCAGCGCGGCTGTCCGGTTCGCGCATCGAAGGCGCGCACCGCGCCGAGCGGCGCGTCGACCCGCCGGTTGTCGCCGATCGCGGACCCGACCACGACCACGCCGCGTCCCGTCACCGGCGCCGACGTGATCTGAAACTCGCCCGGCCATTCCAGCTTCATGCCAATGTCGATCCTGATCTCGCCACCGTTGCCGAAATCGGCGCAAGGCTTGCCGGTTCTGGCGTCGAGCGCGATCAGGCGCCTGTCGTTGGTGCCGGTGAAGATGCGTGACTTGCAGGCGGCGCCTTCCGCCGCGCGATCATCCGTCCAGTACGCGACGCCGCGGCAGACAAAGCGATTGGCCGGCCGTTGCGCCATGCTGATCTTCGGATCGAAACGCCATTTCTGCGCACCGGTGCCGGGATCGAGCGCGATCACTTCGTTGAACGGCGTGCAGAGGATCAGGCTGTCCTCGACGAACAGCGGCGTCACCTCGAACTTGGTGCGCTTCATGACCTCGGGCGGGCGCGTATCGAGATCGCCGGTGCGGAATTCCCAGCCGCGCAGCAGCTTGCCGACATTGTCTGATGTGATCTGCGTCAGCGGCGAGAAGCGTTGTCCGCCGCGGTCGCCGCCCCAATACTCCCAGGCGCGCGCCGGCTGACCACACAGCAGCAGCGCGGCAAGCAGGCAAAACAGCGACCGCATCGCGTCCTCCCCCAGGATGCGATCACCGGGCGCCGCATCTCATGCGGGAAAGCATTTACGCGATCGTCGCGTCAGTATCCACCCCGGCGATAGCCGCCGCCGTAGTTACCGCGATAACCACCACCGCCGCCGCCGATGCCGATCCCGATTCCGATTCCGATCGGCGGTCCGGCAGGCTCGTAGACCACGGTTGGAGGCGGACGGCGCACCACCACGACGTCGTCCTCAACGACGACGCGCGGCGGGCGCTTGCCCGCGCGCCGCGGCGGATCGGGATCGGCACGCTTTTTCACCGGTACGTTGGCCCTCTGCTGCAGCGGCTGTTGCGGCGGCGCGGCGTTGCAGGGACAGGTCGGTGCCGCCAGCGCGACGCTGGTCGCGGGCACGCTGAGCGCGACGGCGGGCGCCGGATCGGGACGGTAGCGCAGCCGTTCGATCATCTTGCGCGCGGTCGCTGTCAGGTCGGTGTCAGGATATTGCGCGAGGAAACCGCGATAGGCCGCGGCCGTGTTGGCGAGAACAGCGTTATTCCACGCCACCATGCGGCGATGCCGGTCGAGCCAGTCGCGCGCCTGCAGGCCACGCGGCGTGCCGGCGAAGATCGCGGCGAAGGCCTCATAGGATTCGTCGGAGCCATCGACCACCATCAGTTCATTCGCGGCCTCGATCGGCTTGCCCTGCAACTCGCGCTTCCATTCGTCGACGGTGCGTTTGGCCGCGGCCGGTGGCGGCGTCACTGCGGGCGATGCCGCCGCACCCACCATGAAACGGAAGTCGTCGGTGAGCGAGGACGAGTCCCACGGCGTCTGGCGACCGTCAGTTGCCCTGTTCACCGCCAGGCGAACGCGCTTGAAGGTGTCCTCGATCGGGATGCCCGGCTCCTTGGCCGAGGCCAGCAACGCGGTGGTGTAGGGGCTGTTGGCGCCGCTGCCGTCCTCGGCTTCCGCTCCCGGCGAGGTCGAGAACGACACAAACGTGCCGGGCGCGCCGACCCTGGCATCGACGATGGCGAGCCCGTGCCCCGCGGTCTTGCTGAGTTCCGGGAATGGATTGTTGCGGCAGGCATCGAGCAGCACCATGCGCATCCGACTCGGAACCGAGGTGAGCGTATTCAGGACGTCGTTGAGCCGAACCGCCTGGATCGGGATATCAGCCTCGCGCTTCGGATCGACATCGACCGGCACCAGATAGTTCTCGCCGTCGATCTGCAGGCCATGCCCGGCATAAAACACCAGCGCCACGGTATCGGCGCCTTTCGCCGCCACCTGGCCAGCGAAATCGCTGAGCCGTGCGCGCATCTCGTCCTGCGACAGGTCCGATGCGGCCGTCACCGCAAATCCGGCATCGGTCAGCATTTGCGACACAGCCTTGGCGTCGTTGGCCGGATTCGGCAGCGCGGGCACCGACTTGTAGGCCGACTGCCCGATCACCAGCGCCAGCCGGTTTTCCGCCGACGCCGGCACGGCGCCGAGCAGGATCGCTGCCGGAACGATCAGGCTGAGGAGCGAACGGCGAAGCATGGCGGCCTCCGACAATGACATCGAAGATGGGTCGGAGGCCGTCAGGCCAAGGTTCATGCCTTGCGGCAAATGTGCTGCCGACCGACGCCGGTCAAATGGCTGCCGACTCGTGAGCCCGGCTATTTCGGTTTCTTGGCCGGATCCGCTGCCGGCTTGGTGACGCCCCAGGGATCGTATTTCTCCTTGGGCTCGGGGATCCGATCGAGCGCGGCCTTGTAGGCCTTCTCGTCGACCTTGGGCTTCTGCTCCGTCTTCGTATCGCCTCCACCGCCCCCTCGCCGGCCCTGGGCCAGGGTGGGTGTCGCGAGCAGCGCCAGGATGACGGCAGCAACCGTGAAGCGTTTCATGTCAGTCTGTCTCCCCCGCCGCCGCAGCAACATCCGGTAATACCTCTACCCCAACGATAACTTGTCGCTCGACATTTGTTGATCGACAAAGCGCCGCCTCACGCGAATTCAGCGCCACCAGGGGGCGCAATCCTGACGGCGGCACATTAAATGCACTGAATGGGACAGGGACAAGTACATCTGGCGGCGCTGCTGGCCGGCGCCGCCTTAATATTGAGTGGCTGCGGCCTGGCGGACAGCCATGCGGTGTGGCCGGAGGCCTTGAAGGTCAAGGCCGCCGAGCCGGCGCCGCTCGAGATGCCTCCGGACGTCAAACGGCTGGTCGCGGGCAAGCTGGATTCGGTGTTCACGGCCGGTTCACAGCCAACCCATGTGCGGGTCTCCGCCCCGCTGCACGACCCGCGCGGCACCGGCTGGACGGCATGCGTACGCGCCGAGCTGACATCGGTGATCGGCAAGCCGCTGGGGACGCAGACCTATCGCGTGTTCATCAATGAAGGCTCGATTTTCGATCGCCGGCAGGTCGGAGCCGACGACAATTGCGTGACGGAGACTTACGAGCCGGTCGAGAGCACCGTTGCGGTAGAAACGCAACGGACCACCAAACCCTAGCGCTTGAACCGGCGAGCCGGCCAAGCCGCTGCGCACCGGGTATGCTGAACGGTCCGTTAACACGACCGCTCAAATTGCCTGATGGCCTCAACGGCATTTTCCATTTCTTTCCGCTAGCGTTGCCCTGACGAACGCAAGGCCCAATCAGCCTCGCGGAGTGGGGAAACAGGGACGTGGCCGATATTGCTGACCGGGCAATGATCCACCGTGCATCGCGCAAGGATGCCACGGACGATCGCACCTTGCCGCCGCTGTCGGCCGCGCCGCTCAATGCATGGCGCGCGCTTGCCGCGCGCGCGATCGAGGCCAATGGCTACTATCAGCCAGACTGGGAATTGGCGGTCGATGCCTCCGCGCGCGGCCGCACCGGCGCGGCGCTGCTCAGTGCCGCCGGCGATGCCGGGCAACTGATCGGGCTGTTGCCGGTGGTTCCGATGCGCCGGATCTACCGGATTCCCCTGCCCGCTTTGGTCGGCGCCGAACCCTATGGCACGCTGTGCACGCCATTGCTCGACCGCGACGCCGCCGAGGAAGCGGTGGGCAAGATGCTGCGGCAGGCGCGCAATGCGGGCGCGCATGCGCTGATCCTGCGCACCATGTCGCTCGAGGGGCCGGCCATCGCGGCGATCCGCGCGGTGCTGGCCCGAGACGGGTTGCAGCCGCGCATGGTGAGCGCCTATCAGCGCGCCCAGCTGGATGCGACGCGCGATGCCGACGAATTGTTGCGCGACGCGCTCGGGCCCAAGAAGCTGAAGGAGCTGCGCCGCCAGCACCATCGCCTGTCCGACCACGGCGCGGTGCGCTTCGATGTCGCCCGCACGCCGCGCGAGGTTGCGACGGCGCTCGAGACTTTCCTTGTCCTCGAAGCCGGTGGCTGGAAGGGAAAGCGCGGCACGGCGCTGAGCCAGCATGCCGGCGATGCGGCCTTCATCCGCCGCGCGACGTCGACGATGGCCGAAGCCGGCCGCTGCGAGATCATCACGCTGCATGCGGGCGACACGCCGGTCGCGGGCGGCATCGTGGTGCGTCACCAGGACCGCGCCTTCTTCTTCAAGATCGGCGTCGACGAGCGCTTTGCGAAACATTCGCCCGGCACGCAGTTGACGCTGGAGCTGACGCGCCATCTCTGCGCCGATCCCGCGATCAATTCGGCCGATTCCACCGCGGCGCCCGGCCACCCCATGATCGACCCGATCTGGCGCGGCCGCTTCGCGATCGGCGACGTCTTGCTGCCGCTGCGGCGCCGCGATCCGCTGGTGCCGGCCATTCACGCCGCGCTGACCCTGAACAAACTCGCCTACGAAGCGGCGCGCGGCGCCGTCCGCTTCATCCGCAGCCGGCGCGGCAAGCCCGGATAATGCGGTTTACCCTTTCGTAGGCATGCAGACACATCGGGAAACAACGGGCTGCCGCCGTCAGGTTGGTGTCAGCTGGCCCGACTAGCGTTGCGGCGCGCTGGTTCTCAGACGGCGCGCGCCCTTGCTTCGAAAGCCTCATCTGATGGAAACATCGGATGGGGCTTTTTGCCGGCGCTCGCGACATCCTGACGGCAAACGACAAGGCCGCCTCAACCGGCGGCCTCTCTGTCTTGCGCTCCGCGCATCATTGGGAAACGCGGCGCGACCAGCGCCTCCCCTTACTGCAACGGCGAGTGCGGTGCCGGCAGCATGATGGTCGAGTGCATCTCCTCGAGCACCTGCGTGCCCTTGCTCAAAAATTCCAGCCAGGCCGGATCCTTCATCGCGTTGCCGCGTGCGGCGGCGCGGGCGTTGAGATCGGGATAGGCCCAGATGTGGCAGACTTCGTTGGGCTGCCCGGCCTCGGTGGTCCAGAGGCCGACGATCTTGGAGTATTTCTCGCGCTCCGGCATCACGCCGGTGATCAGATCGAGCCATTGCTTGGCGCCGCCGACCGGCTTGGCACGATAGTTGCGGAATTCGTAGATGTTGCCTGATGTCGCCGGCGCCACCGGCGGGATGATTGGATTGAGCAGCCGCACCTCCTGCCGCACCAGCAGCGGACGGATCACCGGAATATACTCGCCGGTCCAGCGCGGATTCTTGGCGAGCTCGGCGCGCAGCCGGGTCCGCTCGTTGAGATCGGCGTAGCTCCACATATGCATGACCTGATTGAGCGGACCGATCTCGGTGATCCAGTAGCCTTCCAGCTTACCGAAATTGTCGGCGCGGATATCGCGCGAGATCGTGCTCGCCGCCTTCACCATCTCGCCGACGGCGCCTGGACGGACTGTATAGGTGCGCAGCTCATAGATCATGGTGGTCTCCCCTGATTGTTTCCGATGGATGATGTGGGCTCGGGATAGGGGGGAGCCTCGCAGCCCCTCCCCTCCCACACCACCGTACATACGGGTCCGTATACGGCGGTTCGCTGGATAGGGATTGCGGACTACTCCGCAGCCTCTGCGTTGATCTCGGCCGAGACCTGGCGGATGGCGCGGGCGAGCTGCTCGGCCGGCTGGGCGCCGGACACCGCGTATTTCTGCGCGAACACGAAGGTCGGCACGCCGGAAATACCCTTCTCGGCGGCCTCCTGGGCCTGCGCCGAGACCAGGGCGACATCCTCGTCGGTGGCAAGACGCTTGCGCACGTCGTCGGCATCGAGCCCGACATCGCTTGCCGCCTGCACCAGCACGTTGCTGTCGGTGAGATCGCCGCCGTCGCGGAAATACAGCTCCATCAGCCGCTGCTTCATCTCGGCCGCCTTGCCTTTGGCCTCGGCCCAGTGGATCAGGCGATGGCAGTCGATCGTGTTGGGCTGCCGCTTGACGAGCTCGGGATGGTAGGTGAGCCCCTCCTCATTGGCGGCGGCGACCACGCGGCCGGCAATGCCCTTGTAGGCCTCGACCGAGCCGAACTTGGCGGTGAGATATTCCTCGCGGCTGATGCCTTCGCGCGGCACCCAATTGTTGAGGAAGAACGGCCGCCAATGCACCTCGACCGGCACATCGGGCACCAGCTTGAGCGCATCCTCGATGCGATGCTTGCCGATATAGCACCAGGGGCAAACGACGTCGGAGACGATGTCGAGGCGAAGCGGCTTCAGATCGCTCATGGCGGGGTTCCCGGCGGAAAATGGAACCCCAAAGGTAGGCCGAAAGCGCTCCGAGACAAGCCGCTATTTCATACTGGCTGCCATCTGCCGCATCCGCTCGGCGGTCAGCTCATCGGCCGGGAAGAAGGTCTCCAGCGCCAGTTCCTGCAGCGTGATGTCGACCGGCGTGCCGAACACCATGGTGGTCGAGATGAAGCTCAGGATCTCGCCATTGAGGCGGAGCTTGAAGGGGAGCGCGACGTTGTTGTCGGTGGTGATCGGGGCCGACCGCGCCGGGATCGGATAGGACTTCAGATCCTGGTAGAGCTTGAGCAGCTCCGGATCGGCCGTTGCCTCGCATTGCCGATGCAGCCGCTCCAGAAGATGCGCGGCCCATTCCGCGAGGTTCACGGTGCGCGGGGCGAGGCCCTCGGGATGGAAGGCAAGCCGCAGGATGTTGAAGGGCTGGCCGAGCAGCCGCTGCGGCACGCCCTCGAGCAGCGGCGCCACCATGCGGTTGGCGGAGACCAGATTCCAGTGCCGGTCATAGGCCAGCGCCGGATTGGGCTCGTGCGCCTTCAGCACCAGGTTGATGGCCTCGCGCGCCGATTTCAGCGCCGGATCGTCCAGCGAGCGTTGCGGGAATGCGGGCGCGAAACCCGCGGCGACCAGCAGCACGTTGCGTTCGCGTAGGGGCACGTCGAGGCGCTCCGCCAGTTTGAGGACCATGTCACGCGACGGTGCCGAGCGGCCGGTCTCGACGAAGCTCAAATGCCGCGCCGAGATCTCGGCATCGACGGCAAGGTCGAGCTGGCTGAGATGACGGCGCTGCCGCCACTCGCGCAGGTGCTCGCCGATCGGAACGGGTTTTGCGGGCTCGGCCCGCGCCATGGATGCATGTGCGTTCATGATGCGAAACCTACCATGCGGAATTCGCCCGTTCCATTACGCCTGAGGTAATCGAATTGGCGCGCTGGCCGGCTCATCCTCCACGGCACAGGAGATGACCATGCTGATGCTATCCCTTGTCCGCGCCCTCGCCGTCCTGCTGCCGTGGCTGGTCCATCTGGCCACCTGGCTGCTGGCGCGCTCGCTCAACATGCCGCAGCCGCTCGTGCACGCGACCGGCGTGTTCGTGTTCGCGCACGTCTATGCGGCCGAGATGAGGGTCGGCAAGGCGCTGTGTCCGCTCCGGCTGTGGCGTCAGCTGCAGTCGCTGTTCCGCTGACCACCCCATCCCAACCCGAGGAGACACTGCCATGATCCATTCGTCCCAGCTGCTGCGCCGCGCCTTGCTTGCCGACGCCGTCTTCAGCGGCGTATCCGCCATAGCCATGGTGCTCGACGCCGGCGCGCTGGCATCGCTGCTCGGCCTGCCGGAAGCGCTGCTGCGCGAGACCGGGCTGTTCCTGATCGCCTATACCGCGCTGGTCGGCTGGCTCGGCACGCGCATGTCGGTGCCGAAGCTGCTGGTGATGCTGGTGGTCGTCGGCAACGCGGCCTGGACGCTCGCCAGCATCGCGCTGCTGCTGTCGGGCGCGGTGTCGCCGAACCTCTTCGGGACCCTCGTGATCCTGGCCCAGGCGATCGCCACCGGCGTGTTCGGCGAGCTGCAATATGTCGGGCTGCGCCGCAGCGGCGAGACGGTCGCGGCGTAAATCGAATGCCGGATGTGACGAGCGGCCGTCGCGGCAAACGCGGCGGCCGTTTCCGTCAGCTCAGCACGACCGCGACGATCATACCGGCAAAGGTCAGCGCCAGGCCGATGATCAGCATCGGCACCAGACTGCTGCCGGCAAACGGATCGGCCTGATCCTGATGAAACCACGCGCCGTCGATGGCACGCGCGATCGCTTTCGCTCTGTTCCTCATTGCACTGCTGCTCCTGCTTCGCTTCGCCTGTAACGCTCGCCGACCGCCAGCATCACGCCCTGTCCGCCGGCGACGCCCATCTCGAGGCTCGAGGCGATGCGCCGCGCGCGATCGATGAAATGCGCCGCCGCGTCAGGCGGGCACAGCTCGGCCGCGGTCGCCTCGAACAGTTCGAGCCAGCGGTCGAAATGCGCGGCGTCGATCGGCAGCGGCATATGCTTGACCATCGGCGTGCCGTGATAGCGCCCGGTCATCAGCGCAACCGAAGACCAGAACGCGCACATCTGCGCCAGATGCGGCTCCCAATTGCTGATCCTGGTCTCGAACACCGGTCCGATCATCGGGTCCTTGCGGACCTTGGCGTAGAAGGCATGCACCAGCTGCTCGATCATGGCCTCGGTGATCCCGGTCCGCGCGACAATCCCGGCGGTGATCTGCTCGCGGCGCTCTGCTGCTGTCATGGCATACATCCTAAATAGGTATTTCAAATGCCTATTTAGGCTGCTATAGCTGATCCGCCAAGTGCTGATTTCGAAGGGCTTCCATGCGCCTGACATCGTTCACGGATTTTGCGCTCCGCGCCCTGATGCGGCTGGCCGGCGAGCCGGACCGGTCGTTTGCGACCAGCGAGATCGCGGCCGAGTTCGACATTTCCCGCAATCACCTTGCCAAGGTGGTGCGCGACCTTGCCGACGCCGGCTTCATTGCCACCCAGCGCGGCGCCGGTGGCGGGTTTTCGCTGGCACGGCCGGCGGAGACCATCACCCTCGGCCAGGTTGTCCGTGCGCTGGAAGGCGACAGTGCGCTGGTCGAATGTTTCAGGGATGATGGCGGAGATTGTCTGCTGCTGCCGCGCTGCCGGCTGAAGGCGAAGCTTGCGGCGGCACGCGAGGCCTTCATGCGCGAGCTCGACGGAACGACGCTCGCCGAATGCGCGTACCTGCCGCGTCCCGGCCGCCATCCCGCGAGGGCATCATGACGACGATCACATTCGCGGACGGCGCGTTCGAGGTCGACGCCAATATCGTCGCCGAAGGCCTCGGCATCGCGGTTCCGCTGCTGCAGGCCGGGATGCGCTCGGGCGCAATCACGACGCGCTCGGAGCGCGGGCTTGACGCCGATCAGGGGCGGCATCGCCTCACATTCTTCTCGGGGAGCAAGCGTTTCCGTCTCGTCATCGACGAGCACGGCACGATCATCCAACGCTCGACGCTGGATTTCGGCAATTCACCGTTGCCACGCGCGGCGCACCGGCCGAGCGGCTAGTGTGCTGAATGCGAAGTTCGTGCGATTTCGCAGCAGCCACTTTCACGAACTTCGCATTCATAAAGCACACTAGAATCATAAGTTTGCTAGTGTCCTTATCGAATCCGAAGTTCGCTCCGAAGGTGCGGCAAATGATGCGAACTTCGGATTCGGGACACTAGCACTACTTTGGCAGATTGTTGATTTTGCCGCGTTTTATAGGATTCCCGAATCAATTTTTCAATGATTCATGGGTGGTCGGCTCTGGGAGGGCTGACCATGCCCGGATGGGAAGACGAACTCGAACGTTGGCTGATGCCGTTCTTGGACCGGCTGGGTCATAAGACCCGGCAGCGGATGTGTCCTCTGTATGTTGCGGGATTGATCGGTCCGGGCGATCGCAAGAGCGTTCAGCCGATGGCGGAACGCCTTGCCACGGGCAACTACGACCAGTTGCACCATTTCATTGCGGACGGTGTCTGGGACGCGACGCCGCTGGAGACAGAGCTGCTCAACCAGGCGGACCGACTTGTCGGCGGCAGGGATGCGGTGCTGGTTATTGATGACACCTCACTTCCCAAGAAGGGTGAGCGCTCGGTCGGTGTTGCGGCTCAATACGCCTCGGCTCTCGGTAAAACGGCAAATTGCCAAACGCTGGTGTCTTTGACGCTTGCTCGCGGCGAAGTGCCCGTGATGGTCGCGTTACGTCTCTTTCTGCCTGACAGTTGGACAAGCGACATATCTCGTTTGAAGCGCGCTCGCGTGCCAGTCGAACATCGAACGGCACGGTCCAAGCCCGAGATTGCTCTAGCCGAGATTGACCGCGCGATGGCAGCCAACGTGCGCTTTGGATGTGTGCTGGCGGATGCAGGATACGGCCTCAGCGCACCGTTTCGACAAGGGCTAACAGAGCGCGGGCTGACCTGGGCTGTCGGCATCCCTCGGCACCAGAAAGTGTATCCGGTCGATGTGAAGCTCATTTGGCCGATTACCAAGGTCCGCGGAAAACCACGAAAGCACCACGTGCCCGATATCTTATCGATTGCCGCAGAACAAATGCTCGCCAGCGCCAAATGGAAAACCGTGAGTTGGCGTAGCGGGACGAAAGGTCGGCTGAAAGCCCAATTTGCTGCTCTCCGTGTCCGGACCGCCGACGGCCCTCCGCAGCGGATATGGGATAAAGGTCAGCAGCATCTCCCAGGCGACGAAGCCTGGCTCATTGGCGAGCAACGTGCGTCCGGGGAGAAGAAATACTATCTGGCCAACCTTCCGGCGGCGACGGATCTGCGCACGCTGGCCGCCACCATCAAGGCACGGTGGATTTGTGAGCAGGCGCATCAGCAGTTGAAGGAGGAACTTGGACTTGATCACTTCGAAGGGCGATCATGGCAAGGTCTTCATCGTCACGCCTTGATGACAATGATTGCCTACGCCTTCCTGCAACATCGTCGCCTCGCATACGCGGGGCGGAAAAAAAAGAATCAACGGGCCTCCGCCTCAGCCAACCATGCCAGCCGTACGTCACGCCATCGTCGATCTCATCCTTCGGCCGCCGTCTCAGCAGTGCCCATATTGCCGAAAGCAAATCCGTGAAAAACAGCGGCGAAAAAACAATCTGTTCGCGGTAGGGACCCCCATCACTGGGCGCCCCCCGCGCAGATCCCGGCGAGCCCAATTAAGGCACCGGGCTCCTACCTCGGGTGTTTGACGGCGAAGCGCAGCTTCGGCCATGGATGAAGGATGCGAACCTTGGGGAGCCAGTCGTCGGTGATCTGCGTTATGCGATCCCAGGTCAGACAGTTCCGCTGACTGCGCCGCCGAAGCGTACGCCTCCAGAGGTCGGTCAGATAGAACCGAAACGCATTGAGCGCTCGGCCATTCGTCGGGACAGCAAAGTACGCAAAGTGGCCGGTCACGACCTGCCTGAGCCATCTCCCCTGTGCAGGGATCGGCCAGTGCATTCGGCGCCTCAGCTCCTCCTTGATCTCGCGGAGTTTGGTTCGCATGCGGTCGCTACGGGTCTTCCGTTGAAGCTGGAAGCGCCCTTGGCGTGATTTGCCGCAGATGAATGTGAACCCCATGAACGCAAAGGTTTCCGGCTTTCCGAGTCCGCGCTGCTTACGTTGAGCCGCCGCATGGCGACCAAACTCAATCAGGCGGGTCTTGGCCGGATGGAGCGTCAGCTCGAACTCCTCCAGTCTCGCGCGCATCGCATCGAGGAAACGACGTGCGTCGTCCTCGCGCTCAAAGCCGACCACTACATCGTCCGCGTAACGCACGATGATCATGCCGCCGGAGGCCTCGCGTTGTCGCCAGCGCTTGGCCCACAGGTCGAGAGCGTAGTGTAGGTAGATGTTGCCGAGGAGCGGTGAAATCACCGAACCTTGACCCGTTCCCCTGTCATCAACGGTTACGACGCCGTCTTCGAGAATACCTGCCTTCAGCCATTTCTGGATGAGGCGGATGATGCGCTTGTCGCCGATCCTATGTTCCAAGAAGCGCGCCAGCCAAGATTGACTGACTGCGCCAAAGAAATTTTGGATGTCGGCGTCAACGATCCAGTTCACCTGCCGCGTCTCGATCGCTGTGCAGAGCGCGTCCAACGCATCATGTGGCCCTCTGCCGGGCCGAAACCCGTAGGAAAAGCCACAGAAGTCTCCTTCGTAGATGGCGTTGAGCACGATGACGGTGGCGCCCTGGACGATTTTGTCCTCGAGAGCCGCGATCGCTAACGGCCGCTGCTTGCCGTCTGCCTTTGGTATGTACGTCCGGCGAGACGGTTGCGGGCGGTATGTTCCTCGTTGGACCCGTTTGTGCAGATCGGCGAGCTGGGGCTCGAGATCTTCCTCGTAGTCCTGCCACGTCATGCCATCCACTCCGGGAGCGGCCCTACGCCTGAGCGCAAAGAACGCCGCCCGCAGTGTATCGACATTGATGTGGTGAAGGAGCGCGGTGAACCGGTCCTTCTTCCTCAGCCTTGCGGCTGCCCGTACGCGGTCCAGCGACTGGGTCATGCGAGCCCGGCCCTGTGTCCGGTGTATGCGCCGCTGTTCCGCGTTTCCCTTGGTCCCCAGCCTTGGCTCCACCCACTCCTCCGCCGGTAATCCGGCTTTGTTCGTCGGCTTCTCAGCTACTATGCCAGAGTCAGACTTCTCCGTGTCGTGCATCAGCGGCTACGGCTCCTCGCCTTCCCGCTGCGGACCATATCCTCGGAGGAGGAAGGTGGCCGACCCGGAGATATCCCGGTTCCCGTACAAGGAGCTTCCATGCATGCCAGGGTCTACGACCACGCCGGGCTGGACGGGTGCTCGCGTTTGCGCACTCGCCCATGTTGCCTTCCGCTCTTTGGACAGCGTCGACGCCCGGGATAACACTGTTTCGCGGCTCAATGGCTGGCCTGCATGCTCCCCTACCGACGCTTCGCCGACCCCCTCGCGGAGGCCTGCGCACGGCTCGGGGCCGATGTGGTTCGCTACACCTTCATCGCAATGGACTTTCACCATCTACTCCTTGCCGGTCTCCCGGCGCACCCAAAGTAGTGCTAGGTGGTGTGGACATTTATCGCATCCATAAGACGATGGCTGCGAGAGTAACGACGGCCAGGTAATTTCGGGCGGTCTTTTCGAAGCGGGTTGCGACGCGGCGGAACTGCTTGAGTTTTGAGAAGCAGCATTCGACGAGATGACGCTGGGCATAGAGATGCTTGTCCAGCGGATATTTGAGCGCACGTGACGGGTTGTTGGGGATGACGGCGAGCGCGCCTTTGGCAGCGATCGCCTGGCGCAAGTGATCGGCGTCATAAGCCGTATCCGCCATGACGACCTGGGCAGGTAATCCCTCGATCAATTCGGCGGCTTGCGGTACGTCGCTCTTCTGACCTGCGGTGAGCTTGAACCGTACGGGACATCCCAGGCCGCGAACGGCCATATGTATCTTGGTGCTCAGGCCACCGCGCGAGCGACCGATCGCCTGATCTTCAGACCCCCTTTTTTCGCCCCAGCGGCGTGCTGGTGCGCCCGGACGATGGTGGAGTCGACGATCAGATACTCGAAGTCCGGATCACCGGACATCGCTTCGAATATGCGCCACCAGACCCCCTTGATGCTCCATCGACTGAAGCGCCGAAACACGCTGTTCCAGTCTCCAAACACCTCCGGAAGATCACGCCAGGGAGAGCCAGTGCGCACGATCCAAAGTACGCCCTCCACAAACATCCGGTTGTCCCGTCCGGTCGAACCCTTCTGGTCAGGCCGGCCGATGATCAGCGGCGCCATCCGCTCCCATGTCGCGTCGCTCAATACCAAGCGGTCCATCACACCCAAGGCGGCCTCCCCAAAAGCAGCCTTGAATCTGATTTGCGCCTAAAAGGGAATCCTTAGAGTCCACACCACCTAGAGCGTTTTCGAGCGACGTGAGTCTCAGGCGTTCAGCGCCCGAGCGGTGCCGCGCTTCGACGAGGCGGCCTTCTTGCCCGCCGTGTTGATCAGGCTGTGGCCATTCAGGTGCTTGCCGTTCAGCGCCGTGCCGTTGGCGAGCTTGCCGTTTGCTTTGGCTGCCTTCTTCGCCTGCCGCTGCCTGGCCCGCTCCTCGGCCAGTTTCTCGGCCTTGCGCTGTGCCTTCCGCTCGGCCCTTTCCTTCAGCCGCACCCGCTCCGCCCTCGCCTCCGCGCGCTTCTTCTTGCGCTTCTTCTCGCAGGCATCGCACTTGCAGCCGATCGGCTTCAGATAGGCTTTGAAATAGTCGGTTCCGTAGTCGTAATTGATTTCGTCGCCCGGCTCGATGTCCTTGATGGCGCGGATGAACACCTTGCGCTTGCGTGGGCGAACGTCGGATTCCGCGTTCGGCCTGCAGGCATGGTTGATGTAGCGCGCGACGTTCTCGCGGATCGAGCCGTCGATGGTCCAGCGGTTGGTGAGCTCGAACAGATATTTGTTCTCGATCGCGTCCTCATCCTTCTTCTTCGAGTCGAGCAACGGCCCGAAATAACGGATGATCTTGGTGCCTTTCTTGATCGGCTTGGTGGCGAAAAGGCCAAGACCGGTCCGGGAACGGCCGACGCGATAGGGCTTGTTGGATGATATCGTGGGCATGACGATCGAGGTTACGGCACGCAGGTGCACGCGACAGAAGTTGCGAAGCCGCCCTTCTAGGACGATTCCGCGCGCCTGTCAGGTGTTTCCCGCGTGTCTATTGAACCTTCCCCAGATTGCATATGTCAGAGACAAAGTAACGTCCGGATCGCAGGTTTCCCCCGATGAAATACCTTGCTTTTGCAACAGTCTTTATGACGGCTGCCGGCGCAAATCCCGGTCATGCCGGCTCCGAGACGATCAGCAGCAGCTACACATCGACCGCGCCCAAGGCCTGCCGCATGATCGGCAAGCCCAGCGAAGAGGACGGCAGCACCACCAGGGTCTGCCCGGGAAAATCCGGGCTTGTGGTGCTGATCAACGAGGGCGATCTGCGTGAAGTGGTCTCGGTGGGCCGAAACCGCGAGGCGGCAGCCAGGGAACCGGCGGCGCGGGCCTGGTTCGGCCCGTTCAGTTCGACCGGCGACAGGGTCGAATGGCGTGCAGCCGGCGGCAAACCGTTTGCGATCATCCAGCGCTGGCAGATCGCCGACAACAGCGAACAGGACAAGCGCGGCGGTCCTGTCTCGCGGGCAATGCTCGCCGTGACCCGGCTGCCGCCGGGCGATGTCTGTCATGTCGCCTATGTCGACGTCGCGGCCAATCCCAACGCCAACGAGCTGGCGCGGCAGGCTGCCGATGATTTCGCCCGCGATTTCAAATGCGGCACGGATACGGTGAAGACGATCGGACAGAGCGGCCGGACCACGTCGCTTGTGAGGCGCTAGTGTGCTGAATGCGAAGTTCGTGCGATTTCGCGGCAACCACTTTCACGAACTTCGCATTCATAAAGCACACTAGAATCATAAGTTTGCTAGTGTCCTTATCGAATCCGAAGTTCGCTCCGAAGGTGCGGCAAATGATGCGAACTTCGGATTCGGGACGCTAGCCCAGGGCAGCACTGGTTATTGCCGCGCCGAGCGGCCCGCGGACAATCGCAGCATCGCGGTCAATAGCGTTTCCGCGGATGTGCCCTCGGGCGACCGATCCAGAATCGTCTTGAGGCGTCCGTCGAGCAGCAGCATGGTGAAACCATGCACCAGCGACCAGGCCGACGCGATCGCGGCGGCCTGATCCAGCGTAAGCTGCTCCTTGGAAATCTGCTCGTGCCGGCTGGCGCCGACGCCGCGGGTCAGCCCTGCGAACGAAGCCTCGGACGCCTCGTGCAGCGACGGGCGCGAGTGATCAAGCCGCTCGCTGCGGAACATCAGCCCGTATATGCCGGGATGTGCCTGGGCATAGGCAACATAAGCCTTGGCGCTCGCCACGCCCTTCTCGGGCGTCGTGGCCGCCGAAGCGTCCGCAGCCGCCATTGCCAGGCCGAATTGCCGGAAACCGATCGCCGCAAGTTCGCTGAGCAAACCGGTGAGATCGCCGAAATGATGCGTCGGCGCGGCGTGCGACACGCCGGCCTCGCGCGCCACCGCACGCAATGTCAGCCCCGCCAATCCATCACGCTCGAGCACGCGCTCGGCGGCCTTCAATAGCGCCTCATGCAGATCGCCATGGTGATACGGCGTGTCATTGGCGCGGCGCCGTCGGGCCGGACGAGCTGCCGCAGTCCGTGCAACCCGGCGGGTCGGAGCCCGTGCCGGGCGAGTCGCCTTGTTTTCTTTGGAGATTCTTGCCATGCGGCCTTATAGGTCGCAATTTTTACACTGTAAAGATTTTGCTTGACGATCGGCGGCGTCATCCCTACTGATATCTTTACGATGTAAAGATTATAATGCAGGGAGATGCGGAATGCTCGACCAGGTCACATCCAACGCGGCGCGCACCAATCTGGCGCCGATCCCATTCGAAGCCGACGCGCCGTTCCTGAAGATCTCGGGCGAATTGCCGCGCGAGCTGAACGGCACGCTCTATCGCAACGGCCCCAATCCGCAGTTCGAGGCGCCGGGTGCGCACTGGTTCGTCGGCGACGGCATGCTGCACGCCTTCCATCTCGAGAACGGCCGCGCCAGCTACCGCAACCGCTGGGTCCGCACGCCGAAATGGCAGGCCGAGCACGACGCCGGTCGCGCGCTGTTCGGCGGCTTCGGCCGCAAGATGCCGGATGCGCCGGCCACCACAACGACCGACGGCGGCGTCGCCAACACCAACATCATCTTCCATGGCGGCCGCCTGCTCGCGCTGGAGGAAGGCCATCTGCCGACCGAGATCGAGCCCGGCACGCTCAATCGCCTCGGCTATTGCGACTACAAGGGCGCGATCACAGGCCCCTTCACCGCGCATCCCAAGATCGATCCGGCGACCGGCGAGATGGTGTTCTTCGGCTACAACGCCGCGGGCCCGCTGACGCCGGCGCTGTCGTTCGGTGCGGTGAGCTCGTCCGGCGTGGTGACGCGGTTCGAACGCTTCGAGGCGCCTTATGCCAGCATGGTGCACGACTTCATCGTCACCGAGAATCATGTGCTGTTTCCGATCCTGCCGATCACCGGCAGCATGCAGCGCGCGATGCGCGGACAGGCGCCGTACGCCTGGGAGCCGGAGAAAGGCGCCTATGTCGGCGTGATGAAGCGCAGCGGCGCGTCAAAGGACATCGTCTGGTTCCGCGCCGAGACCTGCTACGTTTTCCACGTGATGAACGCGTGGGAAGATGGCAACCGCATCATCGCCGACGTGATGCAGTTCGAGGAAGCGCCGCTGTTCAATCATCCCGACGGCTCGCCGACGGACCCGCAGAAGAACCGCGCGCGCTATTGCCGCTGGACCTTCGGCCTCTCCGGCAACACCGACCGCTTCACGCAAACCTATCTCGACGACCTCACCGGCGAATTTCCGCGCGTCGACGATCGCCGCGCCGGATTTGCCAGCAATCACGGCTGGTACGCCTGCGCCAACCCCGATCTGCCGATGTTCGGTGCGCTGTCGGGCATCGTGCATGTCGACGGCCGCGGCAAGCGGCTCGGCCACTATCTGCTGCCCGCCGGCGATACGATCTCCGAGCCTGTGTTCGTCGAGCGCGGCGCTGACGCCGCGGAAGGCGACGGCTGGCTGCTCGCGGTGGTCTGGCGCGCCCGCGAAAACCGCAGCGACCTCGCCGTGTTCAACGCGCAAGATGTCGAAGCGGGCCCGACCGCGCTGGTCCATCTCGCCCACCGCGTGCCGGATGGATTCCACGGCAATTGGGTTGGGGCGGAGTAGCCAACGATCACCCCGGACGTCAGTGCGCCAACCTCTCCACGCGTCATGCCCGGGCTTGTCCCGGGCATCCACGTCTTTGTCGCCACCGACCGAAAACGAGCGGTCGCCACTTTATGCCATTGGCAAACCTTGGATTTTCCCGTCACCTCACGATTTTGACACTGTAAAGATTTCGCTTGACGCCTCCGTTGCCCACCATTAGGGTATCTTTACACTGTAAAGATAAGCCTATGAGGCTCACCATGACGATCTTCCTGATCCTCGCTCCCTACGGCGCCTTCGCCATGCTGATGCTGGTGACCTCGGCCACGGTGAGCCTGCTCAGTGCCGCCCTGATCTGCCTCGCTGCCATCGCGTTCGATGTCGCGCGCGGCCGCAGCATCAAGATCCTCGGCGTCGGTTCGGTCGTCATCTTCGCCGCGATCGGCTCCTACCTCACCTTCGTCGATGCGACGCTGAGCAACACCGCGGTGAAGATCGCGGTCGATGCCGGCATCCTGCTGGTGTCGCTCGGCTCGATCATGATCGGCCGTCCCTTCACGCGGCAATATGCGCTGGAGCAGGTCGATGCCGAGACCGCGAAGCTGCCCGGCTTCCTCCATGCCAACTACCTGATCACCGGCGCCTGGACCGCCGCGATGCTGCTCATGCTGATCGGCAACATTGCGGTGCTTTACGTGCCGGCGCTGCCGCTGTGGACCGGCCTCTTGATCGCCTTCGCCGCGCGCAATGCCGCGGTCGGCTTTACCCACTGGTATCCGCACTATCGCGCGGCCAAGGACGCGACGCCGCCAGCCGGCGCGCTGCCCTCACGCTAGACGCTGCCATAACAACATCACCACAATCATCCCGAGGAAACGGAAACCACGACGATGAAGAGCGTATTTGCCAGGCTTGCGAGCGACTTCCTCTCCACCATCGTCTTCCTGGTGGTCTATTTCGCCACCGACAATGTCCTGATCGCCACCGGCGTTGCGATCGCGGGCGCGATCGCGCAAGTGGTCTATGCGCGCGTCAAGGGACAGGCGCTCGGCTACATGACCTGGGCGAGCCTTGGGCTGGTGATCGTGCTCGGCGGTGCGACGCTTTTCACCAACGATCCGCGCTTCGTGCTGGCGAAGCCCGCGATCGGCCACATCGCGATCGGCGCGATCATGCTCAAGCGCGGCTGGATGCTGCGCTATCTGCCGCCGATCGTGACCGAGACAATTCCGGAATACGCCACCCTCGCCGGCTACGCCTGGGCCGGGCTGATGTTCATTCTCGCCGCCGGCACCGTTGCGATCGCGGCGACCGGCGACATGAAGCTGTGGGCGTTCTACGTGTCGGTGGTGCTGGTCGGCGCCAAGATCGCCGCCTTCGCGATCCAGTATGTCGCCTTCCGCGTCCTGGTCGGAAGCCGGCTGCGCGCCGCCGCCCGCGCCTGATCGCCGCAGCCGCGAACTAGGCGCGCGCGGCAAGATGGGCTATACCCGCGCACGCGTTTTCTTCGCGCGAACGGTAGCCATTTCGCTTGAAGGCGCCTTACCTGGAGGGGAGACATCAATGGCGGTGGACGGAAACTGGAATCTCACGATGACGACGCCGATGGGCGAGCGCAAGGCGACGCTGTCGCTGGCAAGCTCGGGCGGCACGCTCACCGGCACGCAGGGCGCCGAGGGCAACTCCACCGAAATCTTCGACGGCACCGTGAACGGCGACGACGTCGCCTGGAAGGTTTCCATCACCAATCCGATGCCGCTGACGCTCGAATTCACCGGCAAGGTCTCCGGCGACGGCATCTCCGGCGAGATGGGCATCGGCCCGATGGGCAGCTTCCCCTTCACCGGCACGCGGGCATAACCGCGGCACACGCACACGCATGCGCATCTTGGCATCCGTTGCCGTCATGGCGTTATCAGCCACGACGGCTTCCGCGCAGCAAGCAAGCGAAGCCGAACCGGCGTGGCGCGCGAGCGCGGTCGCGCTGGTGCCGGCCGGATATGTTGCGGGCACCTCTTCCAGCACGGATGCCACCCGCACCACCGGCTACCTCGCGGTCTATGCCGCGAGCGCGGACGACCCGAAGACGCCGGCAAGCGTCTTCGCGCCGCGTCAGATGATGGTCCTGACGCTAAGCAAGGATGGTACGCGCGCGCTGTCGGCCGAATTGAAGCCGCGCGGTCCGAGCGACATCGCTGCCGGAAATGCCGACGGGGCGGACAATGACTTTGCCGCGCGCCAGGCCGAGCTTGACGCGAACCGAAACGCACTGCCCGCTGGCACCGAGCCATGCGACCTCGGCGCCTGGTCGGAGGACAAGGACCTCGCAGGCCTCAACGTGCGCGCCGAGCCGTCGGTGAAGGCACGCGTGCTCGGCAAGCTGCCGCCACCCTACCATCTCAAGATGGGCGGGGCCGAGAACACGCCGGAGGGCGGCTGGCTCACCGAGTTTCGTATCATCGGCTTCAAGGACGGCTGGTTTCTGATCGAAGGCGCGATGCCGCCGGGCAAGGCCTATGAAGATGACAAGCGCTATCCGCGCAACGCGCCAAAGCCTTATGCCGGGCGCGGATGGGTTGCCGCCAACAAGGTCGGCGCGAGCTACGCCAACGGCTACACCCGCATGGGCGGGCTGTTCCAGGCCCCCTTCGTCGACGCCAAATGGACGCCGGCGCTGCGCAAGCTCGGCGGTGAGTTCGATACCGACGATGGTCCGAAACGCATCCTCGCCTGCAGCGGGCACTGGGCGCTGGTGGAGAGCCATGACGGCGTGCGCGGCTGGTGGCGCAGCCTGTGCTCCAACCAGGTGACGAACTGCAGCTAGTGTCCCGAGTCACAAGTTCGCAATCATAGATTCGCAGTAGATTCGCGTCGCTGTGCCAAGGATGGAGGCAAACAGCGGCGGAGTCTCCAATGGCGGTCCAGCAACTTGCCCCCCTGATATTGAGTGATGATGAGCGGGCTGAACTGACGTCGCTGACGATGCGGCGGAAGACGGCTCAGGCGCTGGCTCTGAGAGCCCGGATCGTGCTGACCTGTGCGGAAGGTGGTCAGAACACGGAAGTGGCGGTCAAGCTCGGGCTGGACCGGCAGACCGTAGGCAAGTGGCGGCGGCGCTTTATGGCACAGCGTGTGGCCGGGCTGCACGACGAGCCGCGTTCCGGCGCGCCGCGCACGATTGACGATGCCCGCATCGAAGCCGTGATCGTGAGGACGTTGGAGAGTTGCCCTGAGAACGCCACTCATTGGAGCTCCCGCGACATGGCCAAGACCAGCGGCCTATCGGTATCGACGGTCCAACGCATCTGGCGGGCCTTCGGGCTCCAGCCGCACCGGATGGAGACGTTCAAGCTCTCGACCGATCCGAACTTCGTGGCCAAAGTGCGCGATGTCGTGGGCCTCTACGTCTCACCACCCGAGCACGCCATCGTTCTGTGTGTGGATGAGAAGTCCCAAATCCAGGCGCTGGACCGCAGCCAGCCGTTGCTGCCGATGCGTCCCGGCCAGGCGGCCCGAAGGAGCCATGACTACAAAAGGCATGGCACCACATCGTTGTTCGCCGCCCTCGATATTGCGACGGGACGGGTCATCGGCAAATGCTACGGGCGCCACCGCACCGCCGAGTTCCGCAAGTTCCTTGACGAGATCGAGGCTGCCGTACCGCGCGAACTCGACGTCCATCTCGTCATGGACAATTACGTCACGCACAAGACCCCAATGATCCGGAGATGGCTCGCCAAAAGGCCGCGTTGGCACGTGCACCTGACCCCGACCAGTTCGTCATGGCTCAACCAAGTCGAGCGCTTCTTCGCGCTCCTCACCGATAAGAAGATCAGGCGCGGCGTCTATCGCAGCGTAGCCGCCCTCAGGGCGGACATCGCCTCGTTCATCGAACGACACAACGCCGATCCAAAACCGTTCCGATGGACCAAATCCGCCGATGATATCCTTGCTTCCATCGAGCGCTTCTGCCGTTACAATGCCCCGGCAAAACAAGCCCCGATGTTGCGAACTTCTGGTTCAGGACACTAGAACCAGATCTGCATCGGCAGATCGTACGCGTCTCGCGGCGGCGCTTCGGGAACGCTTCCGCATGGTTCGCGCGCAGCCAGCGCCACTGCACACGCATCCAGCACATCGTCGCGCTTCGCGCCGGTGCCGGTCCGAACTTCCGTCAGCCAGCGATCGATCTCGCGGAAGCCTGATCGCTTCAGCAGCCTGCGTCGGAGCGCATCGCCCTCCTCCGACTTCTTGCGCGGCAGAGACGCATCGCCGTTCAGCCGCAGGAACACCAGTTCGGGATGCACCTCGCGGATATCGCGCGTGGCGTTCGCGCGCACGAACGCATCGACCTCCATGATCTTCGGCCCAATGTGCCAGAGCTGGCGCGACACACGGGTCTGGCCGCGGCGCCGCGCTTCCTCGTTCGCCGCATCCGGATCATCAAACTCCTGCCACAGCCAGCGCCGCGCGCCGGTGAAGACGCGCGAGATGTGCGGGCGCAATCTTACGCGCGCGAGAAGGTCGCAATCGCGCTCGCCGTTATCGGTCATGCCGATCGGGATATCGATCCCGGCGCGATCGAACGGACGCGAAAGCGCGTCCGCGATGTCGCTGTGAAAGAAAATCGTACGCCGGTCGCCGTCGATGGTGACGGCGACCCAGCCCTTGGAAAACCCGTCGAGGCCGACCGCAATCAACCCAGGTTCAGTTCCTTGAAGAAGTCGTTGCCCTTGTCGTCGATGATGATGAAGGCCGGGAAGTCGACCACTTCGATGCGCCAGATCGCTTCCATGCCGAGCTCGGGATACTCGACCACCTCGACCTTCTTGATGCAGTGCTCGGCGAGGTTCGCCGCGGCGCCGCCGATCGAGCCGAGGTAGAAGCCGCCATGCTTCTTGCAAGCCTCGCGCACAGCGACCGCGCGGTTGCCCTTGGCAACCATCACCATCGAGCCGCCGGCCGCCTGGAACTGGTCGACGAAGGAATCCATGCGTCCCGCCGTGGTCGGGCCGAATGCACCGGAGGCGTAGCCATCGGGCGTCTTGGCGGGACCGGCGTAATAGACCGGATGGTTCTTGAAATAATCCGGCAACGGCTCGCCCTTCTCCAGCCGCTCGCGCAGCTTGGCGTGCGCCGAGTCGCGCGCCACGATCATGGTGCCGGTCATCGAGACGCGGGTCTTGATCGGATATTGCGACAGCGTCGCCAGGATCTCCTTCATCGGCTTGTTGAGGTCGATCTTGACGACCTCACCGCCGAGCGACTGCTCCACCGCAGGCAGATACTGCGCCGGGTTGTGCTCGAGCTCCTCGAGATAGACGCCGTCCCTGGTGATCTTGCCGAGCACCTGGCGGTCCGCCGAACAGGAGACGCCGAGCCCAATCGGCAGCGAGGCGCCGTGGCGCGGCATGCGGATCACGCGCACGTCATGGCAGAAATACTTGCCGCCGAACTGCGCGCCGACGCCGAGCGACTGCGTCATCTTGAGGATTTCCTGCTCCATCTCGAGATCGCGGAACGCATTGCCGTCGGCCGAGCCGTGGGTCGGCAGCGCGTCGAGATAGCGGGCCGAGGCAAGCTTCACGGTCTTCATGCAGAGCTCGGCCGAGGTGCCGCCGATCACGATCGCAAGGTGGTACGGGGGACACGCCGCGGTGCCGAGCGTCAGCACCTTCTCCTTCAGGAAGGCCAGCAGCCGGTCCTTGGTCAGCACCGAGGGCGTCGCCTGGAACAGGAAGCTCTTGTTGGCGCTTCCGCCGCCCTTGGCCATGAACATGAACTTGTAGGCATCATCGCCCTCGGCGTAAATCTCGCACTGCGCCGGCATGTTGTTGGCGGTGTTCTTCTCCTCATACATCGACAAGGGAGCTACCTGCGAGTAGCGCAGATTGCGGCGCAGATAGGCATCGCGCGCGCCTTCGGACAGCGCGGCCTCGTCGTCACCGTCGGTGATGACGTTGCATCCCTTCTTGCCCATGATGATCGCGGTGCCGGTGTCCTGGCACATCGGCAGCACGCCTCCGGCCGCGATGTTGGCATTCTTCAGGAAGTCGAAGGCGACGAACTTGTCGTTGTCGCTGGCTTCCTTGTCCTCGAGGATCGAGCGGAGCTGCTTCAGGTGGCCCGGCCGCAGATAGTGGTTGATGTCGCCGAAGGCTGCCTCGGAAAGCGCCCGCAGCGCCTCCCGCGACACCACAAGCATTTCCTTGCCCAACACCTTCTCGACCCGGACGCCCTCGCTCGTCACCTTCTTGTAGGGCGTGGTGTCGGCACCAAGCGGGAACAGAGGCGTGTGCTTGTAGGGCGGAACGGGCTTCTGCTGGTCGGGAAAAGCTGAGGGGGCGTTCATGAGCTGCTCGTCGGTTTCGAAAGGCCGGTGCCGGCCGCGGGGCCGCCGGCAATGTAGAGCCGTTCTAAGCCTTTTTCCGACAAAGGAAAGGGAAGCGGGCCGCCTTCCAGCCATGCGCGGGACCGGCAATCCGCGTGCTATGTTTCATGCCATCGTAATCCCAAGTTGCCACAACGCCGGCAAGCCGCGGAACGGCCAAGGAAACCATCAGGAAGCCATCAGGAGACCTTCATGAAGACAGCGCTTTTCGTCTGGTTCGCGGCGCTGGCCTTGTTGATCGCGATCCCGACCGGCGCCAATGCCGCCCGCCTCGGCAGGCCCTGCGGCGGCCTTGCCGGACTGCAATGCGGCAGTCGCGGCCAGTTCTGCCACTTCAAGCCCGGGACCTGCGGCCGCTTCGACCAGACCGGCACCTGCGCGTTCCGCCCGACGATCTGCAACAAGATCTTCAAGCCCGTATGCGGCTGCGACGGCAAGACCTATGGCAATGATTGCGAGCGCCGGGCCGCCGGGGCTTCCAAAGTGCAGGACGGCAGGTGCGCGTCCTGACGTGGCCATATTGACGCGCTCCGCGGGAGCCTGCATGTAGCTTCGCGTACTTTCATACCGCGGGGGGTATTTCGTGACAGCATCGTTGCGCCGACGCTTGCCTTTGAGCATCCGCTCCACTCTGCCGGCCGCGCTGATCGCGCTGGCGACGGTTTTCGTCGCAGCGACCGCGCATGCCGATCCCTGCGTTGATATCGCCAAGCAGCTCGCCGGCCAGATCGACGGACTGAAGGTCAATTTCAGCGCCGCCAACATCACCTACCTCACGCATCCGGCGGCAAAGGAATTGTCGCTCGGCTGCCGCGGCAAGGATTATTCGATCGAGCTCTACGCCAAGACCGATCGCAAGATGAAGCCGGAGTTCTTCAACCTGGTCGGCTCCGCCACCGCGCTGATCTTCACCGTGCCGAAGGACGACGCCGTCACCGGCACCTCGCGCTGCCTGAAGCGCATGGGCATCTTGCGCGGCAACACCATCACGATGCGCTATCGCCGCCTCAACCTCGAATGCACCCGCAACAAGACCGACGCCTCGATCACGGTTCGCCGCGGCAACAACGAGTGATCAGCCTTCGCTGGTGATGCGCGCGATGGCGTCGAGCACCCGGCCCCATCCCGGGCTCATCATGTCGAAGGCGAAGCGGTTGCCCGGCAGCACGAAGCCGTCATGCACCATCCGCAGATGGGTGCCGCCCTCGACCGGCGTCAGCGTCCAGGTGACGATCGTGTCGAGCTTCGAGCCGTATTCCGGATTGGTATCAGCACCGCCCTTCCAGGAGTAGCGCAACAGGCGCGGCGGATCGCAATCCAGCACCTCGCAATGCACGACACCGTCCCAGTCGCCCATCGGCTTGGTGTGGAAATTGAAGCGATGGCCAACGGCCGGCACGAAATCGTTCGGCATCAGCCATTTCGCGATCCGATCGCTCGTCGTCAGCGTTTGCCAGATCTTCTCGGCCGCGTAGGGCAGCATTTTCTCGACCGTGATCGCGTGCGTCTCACCCATCACTCACTCTCCTTCAACAGCCGTTCCAGATTTGCGAAGCGCTCGGCCCAGAACGTCTCGTAGTGGCCGAGCCAGTCGATCAGCGGACCGAGCCCCTTCGGCGCGATGCGATAATGGATATGCCGGCCCTCGCGGCGCTCGGCGACCAGCCCGGCATCGCGCAGCGCGCGCAGATGTTGCGACACCGCCGGCTGCGACACCTTTGAACCCTGCACCAGGCCGGTCGCGGCGATCTCGCCTTCCCGCGCAATCCGCTCAAACACCGCCCGCCGCGTCGGGTCCGCGAGGGTCTTCAACACATCGGTCAGCTGCGTGGCGGCGGGCATGAAAATATATAAGCAATTGCTTATATGACTGTCAATACAGTCGCGACGCTGGAACGTCTCGCCTGCTCCGAAAGTTGATCGCTGCGGTCGCATGTTTGCCGGGAAAAGGGTGCGATAATATCGACTGGAATCGTGCGGAGCCGCCCATGATCGCAAAGCTCCTTCTGCAGAATACCTTCTTCGTCATCACCATGGCCGTGCTGCTGTTTGCCTTCGCAGGTACGCTGCACTGGCCCGGCGCGTGGGTCTATCTGATCGCCTCGGCCGTGATCGGCCCGGCCTGCGGGCTCTGGCTCGCCAAGGTCGATCCCGGGCTGCTGGCCGAGCGCATGCGCCTCACCGCGCGTGAAGGCCAGCCCACCGAGGACAAGCGGTTCATGCTGGTGTTCCTGGTCGTTGCCGTGCTGTGGTTCGTCGCGATGGGGCTCGAGCGGCGCTTTGGCGGCGTCAATGACGGCGTGCCGCTGATCGTGCTCGGCCTTGTGCTGTATCTGGTCTCGACCGTGGCGATCCTGTGGGTGTTCCGCACCAACTCGTTCGCCGCGCCAGTCGTGAAGGTGCAGACCGAGCGCGACCATCACGTCATCTCGACCGGTCCCTACGCGCTGGTCCGCCATCCGATGTATACGAGCGTGATGCTGTTCTTCATCGGCGTGCCGCTGACGCTCGGCTCCTGGTGGGGCCTCGCCTTCGTGCCGGTGTTCTTCGTGATGTTTGCGATCCGCACCCGGATTGAGGAGCGCACGCTGGTGACGGGATTGTCAGGCTACGCCGATTATACGGCACGGGTGCGCTACCGCCTCGTGCCCGGGCTGTGGTGAGGGATCATCATGGCGGAGAAGACCTACACCGGCGGTTGCCATTGCGGACAGGTCCGCTTCGAATGCACCACCGATATGGCCATGGTGACGGCCTGCAACTGCTCGATCTGCACCAAGAAGGGCCTGCACTTCGTGTTCATGCCGCCGTCGAGCTTCCAGCTTCGCGCCGGCGCCGAGAACCTCAAGGAATATCTCTTCAACCGCCATGCGATCCGCCATCAACTTTGCGTCGATTGCGGCGTCGACGTGTTCGCGCGCGGCAAGAAGCCCGACGGCACCGACATCGTGGCGCTGAATGTCAGCTGCATCGATGGCATCGATCTGTCGAGGATCGCGATGACGCCGGTGGATGGGCGGAGCCGGTAGCCTTCCACGCCGTCATTCCGGGGCACGCGGAGCGTGAACCCGGAATCCAGAGATTGTGGCGCGAGATTCCGGGTTCGCTTCGCGCCCCGGAATGACGGCGATCACAAATCCAGCGCCTTGTAGCGCCGGAAAATGCCCTCTTCGTTGAAAGGAATCCGCCGCTCGCTGGCCAGATACGTCTGGATGTTCGGCCGCTCGGCGACGCGATCGCGCAGCGCGATCAGGCGCGGGATATTCTTCTCGAATGCCGCCATCCGCTTCGGAAACGCGTAGCGCAGGCCGTCCACGATCTGGAACAGCGACAGGTCGGCGTAGGTCAGCCGGCGGCCGGTGACGAACGCACCTCGGTTGGCCTGCACGAGATCCTCGAAATAGCCGAGATATTTCGGCACCCGCGAATCCCAGAACTCCTCGGAGCGTTTCTTCGCCGGCGCCTTCTGGTCCTCGTAATACAGCGATGGCCCGAGCGGATGATGGGTATCGTGGATCTCCAGCACGAAGTCCGCGATCGTCAGCTGCAGCTGGTGCACCCAGAGCTTTCCGCCCTCCGCCTTCGGCGCCAGGCCGTGGCGCGCGCCGAGATAGAGCAGGATATTGGCGGTCTGCCCGATCACGAGACTGCCGGCCTTGAGGAACGGCGGCGCGAAGGGCGGCGTGCCCTTGTGTGCCTCCATCATCTTCGTCATGGCACCCATGCCGCCCTTGGCGCGCGCGACATCGGTGTAGCCGGCGCCCGCATCCTCGAGCGCGAGGCGGACATATTCGCCGCGGCCCTGGATCATCGGCCAGTAGTAAAGCTGATAGTGCATGCACATACCTCCGAAAACTTCGCCGCATCGCTTCGCTTCACCTCGATCGTAGCCACGCCGCGGTCAGATCGTCCATCGCGCACCGCTGCCTGTGCGAACCGCACAGAGGCTGCTAAGGTTCCAACGTCGAATCTTTCGATGAGGGATCATCTTATGGCGGACAGCAAGAAGAAGCGGGGCGCGGCAGACCGCGCTCTGATCGCGTTGAGCGAGTCCTACGAAGTTGCGTACTGGTCCAAGAAGTTCAAGGTCACGCCGGCGAAGCTGAAGGCCGCGGTCAAGAAGGTCGGGCATTCCGCCAAGAAGGTGGAAGGCCATTTCAAGGAGCAGCGCCACAAGGCCGCCGACCGCGCGCGGATCGCGATCAGCGAGCCCTACGAGGTCCGCTACTGGTCGAAGAAGTTCAAGGTGACCCCTGCCCGGCTCAAGACCGCGGTCGCCGCGGTCGGACATTCCTCGAAGAAGGTCGAAGCCTATTTCGCGGCGAAGAAAAAAACCGCGAAGAAAAAGAAGGCCGCGAAGAAGACCGCAAAGAAGACCGTCAAGCGCAAAAAGAGCTGAGCGCGATCGTGCTATCCCGTCATTGCGAGGCGCGAGGCGACGAAGCAATCCATCGCTCCGGGCCTATGGTAGGATGGATTGCGTCGCTGCACTCGCAATGACGAAGCAGATGCGCTCTCTCAGTTCGCCGCGAAGCAGTACAGCAGGCCGTCGCCGCCGGTGCTCTTCAGGTCAGCCTGCGAGCAGCCGCCGTCGGGACCGCGCGAGGGATGCGACGTGTTCCAGGATTTTGACGGCTCGTCGTCGCGCAGGCCCTTGCGGTCGAAGTGCCCGAGCATGGCGGCGCCTTGTGTGCTGCTTGTCCAGTTCTTGCAGGTGCGGTCCTCGCCGGCCGCAAATGCCGTACCGTCTGCTTGCGACCCCGTCAGCACGTCGTGGCGGTTCGGCGTGTCGCCGGCACCGTTGACGACCTCGCCCTTCTCGGACAGGGCGGTCTGCTTGGTGAGATTGTTGCCGGCGCTGTGCAGGTCGGCGACGTCCTTGGCGACCACGACGCCCTTTACATTCTTCCACGGTCCCTTGCCGATACGATCGCGCGCATTCTCCGCTGCCTTGCCGTCGGCCGCCTGGGTCGAGAGATAGGCGCGCCAGGTCTTCGGCGCGCCGAAGCCGGCGGCCTGCGCCAGCGTCTGGCAATGATTGTCGGCGCCGGCGAGCCCGCCGAGATTGCCGCCGTTGCCGATGCCGTTGCTGGTCAGGAAGAAGCTGGTGTCGGCGGTCTGCGCCGCCGCCGGCGGCGCGGCCACGACGACGAACGCAAGACAGGCCGGAACCGCGATATGCGCAACGATCTTCATCTCAATCCTCCCGATGGTTGTTATGGTCCGCTGAGATCAACCCGCAGGCCCTCCGGATATTCCGGCGCCGCGACATGTGAATGAAGGCACAAAACAAAGGCGCCGCGGACGAGGCCGCGGCGCCTTGTATCTGTCATTCTCCGGCAACCGATCAGTTGGTCTGCTGGATCGCCGAAAGCTCCCAATTGCCGCCGCGCTGGCGTACGAAGGTCCAGACCTCAGTGACCTCCTCCGGCTGCGTGCTGCCGCCGACCTGACGGCCGGTGCCGCGCTCGAGCGTGGTGTCGACCAGCGAGTAGCGCATCGCGACCGTCGCATACTCGCTGTCGCCTTCGCGCCAGGCTTCCGCCAGATCGCCCTGCAGCAGCTTCACATTGGTCACCTTGTTGGTGACGTTGCGCGCCTTGTTCTCCTCGAGATCCTTCGAGAAGTACGACACCATCTCCGGCGTCGCGAGCGTGTGCAGCTTCGCGATGTCCTCGTTCGACCACGCGGTCTGGATGTCGCCGAGCAGCCGTTCGAACGTCTCATAGTCGCCCGGCGCGATCTCGACCGGCGCATTCGATCCGCCGCCGAGCCCGAAGCCCGAGCGGGCGTTCGCCTGCGGACCGGGGCCGACGTCGGGGCCACCGGCATAGGCGGCCGCCGGCGTGTTGCGGCGCTGCCACCACGACATCGCAAGGCGAACCACGAGCACGATCAGACCGATCTGCAGCAAGAGGCCGAGCATCGACGACAGGCCGCCGAGACCCGAGAACAGCCCGCCGCCGAACAGCATGCCGAACAGGCCGGCGCCAAGGAAGCCCGCGGCCAGGCCGCCGAGCAGGCCGCGGCCCATTCCACCGCGACCGAACAGGCCGCCGGAATTCGCCGCCGCCGGCGAGCCCATGTTCGGGCTACCAGGCTGGCTGAAGGTGCGGTTCATCGGCGCAACCGAGCCCGGCGCCGTGTTGGTCGAGGGCGGCGCGGAGAATGTCCGCGAGCCGCGCGAGCCGCCGCCGCCAACGCGGGCGTCGGCCGCCGAAACGGTCATCATCACGGGCAGCGCCAGTGCCATCGCGACAGCGATCGCCCGAACAATTCCACGCGTGCGTTGCGAGAAATTCATGTTGGTTTCCTCAAAGGATTCCCCGGCATGGGGAAACGCCCCTAAGATGGGCAGGGACGGTTAAAAGTGAAGCGGGAAACGGGAACCGCGGCTGCGGCCCTCGGTCGCGGAGATGTGACACTATGGTCCTTGTGGATGCGACGCGCGTCCTACCGCGGGATGAGGCCCGGTTTCAACCACAGTTACCGCGGAATTTCGCCTCGCACTTGCGAGAAGTAAAGCCGGTTGCCGCGGCAACCGGCTAGTTCGCCGTCATGGTTTCCTTCACCGCGGCGACCAGCTGCGTCAACGTGAAGGGTTTCGGCAGGAACGCGAACTGCTGGTTCTCCGGCAGGCTCTTCTCGAAGGCGTCCTCGGCATAGCCTGAGACGAAGATGATCTTCAGCTCCGCGTTGCGGCTGCGCATTTCCTTCAGCAGCGTCGGGCCGTCCATCTCCGGCATCACGACGTCGGAGACGACGAGATCGACGGCGCCGTTCTTCTCCTCGAACGCCTCCAGCGCCTCGACGCCGTTCGCCGCCTCGATCACGCTGTAGCCGCGCGAACGCAGGCCGCGCGCATTGAGCGAGCGCAAACCGTCCTCGTCCTCGACCAGCAGGATGGTGCCCTGCCCGGTCAGGTCCGGCTTCGGCTTGGCGGCTTCCGTGACGGCGGCGGTTTCCTTGGCCGCACCGTTGCCGGCCTGGGCCTCCGGTGCGACCTCCTGCTGCTGGCGATGCCGCGGCAGATAGATCCGGAACGTGGTGCCGCCGCCCGGCACGGAATCGACATAGACGAAGCCGCCGGTCTGCTTGACGATGCCGTAGACCGTGGACAGGCCGAGACCGGTCCCCTTGCCGACTTCCTTGGTCGAGAAGAACGGCTCGAAGATCTTGTCGATGATCTCGGCCGGAATGCCGGTGCCGGTGTCGGCGATCTCGATCTTCACATAGTCCGCCGCCGGCATGCCCTTGTTCGCGAGTTGGGCGGCTTCCTCGGTCGGCACATTGGCGGTGCGGATGATCAGCTTGCCGCCGTCGGGCATCGCATCGCGCGCGTTGACCGCGAGATTGACCACCACCTGCTCGAACTGCGAGACGTCGACCTTCACCGGCCACAGGTCGCGGCCATGCACGAGGTCGAGTTTGACCTTCTCGCCGATCAGCCGGCGCAGCAGCATTGTGAGGTCGCTCAATGCATCGCCGAGATCGAGCACCTGCGGCCGCAGCGTCTGGCGGCGCGAGAATGCAAGCAGCTGCCGCACCAGCGTCGCGGCGCGGGTGGCGTTCTGCTTGATCTGCATGATGTCCTGGAACGACGGGTCGGTCGGCTTGTGCGCGTTCAGCAGGAAGTCGTTGGCCATCATGATGGCCGACAGCACGTTGTTGAAGTCGTGCGCGATGCCGCCGGCGAGCTGGCCGACCATCTCCATCTTCTGCGACTGGTTGATCTGGTTTTCCAGCGCGCGCCGCTCGGTGGTTTCGAGCATGTAGACGATCGCTGTCTCGGCGTCGCGCTCGTCCTTCTCGACGGTGGTGACGAAGAACTGGGCAAAGCGCTCCTTGGGCCCGTCGAGCATCACCTCGACCGGCGCGATGTCGCCCTGGCCCTCGGCCGCCTGGTTGATCGCGGCGATCAGCAGGCCGCGGTCGCGCGGATTGACGGCGCGGAAGATCGACTTGGCGGCGCCGCCGTCGCCGTTCAGGCCCTGCGCCAGCTTGGCATAGCGCGCATTGGCGCCGACCACATTGCCGCCGCGATCGACGGTCGCGATCGCCATCGGCGTATGGTCGAAGAAACGCATGAAGCGCACCTCGGCGGCGCGCTCCGGATCAGAATGCTCGTCGCGGGCGCGGCTGATCACCAGCGTGCGCGAGGCGCCCGCCGCGCCGTCGGAGCCGAAAGCGAGCTTGTGATAGAGCCGCACCGGCACGGTCTTGCCGCCGCGCATCCGCAGGTCGATGTCGAACACCTCGGTCTTGACCTCGCCCGGCACCGCCGCAATCGAGGTCAACAGCGCCGCGCCGTCGCCCGAGACGATGTCGGTCAGTTTCAGGCCGCCCGAGCCGATCTCGGCCAGATCGTAGTCCAGCCAGTTGGCCAGCGTGGCGTTGACATAGGCGATCTCGCCGGCCGGATTGACCGAGAAGAAGCCGCATGGCGCGTGATCGAGATATTCGATCGCGTGCCGCAACTCCTGGAACACGTCTTCCTGGCGCTCGCGGTCGCGGGTGACGTCGGCGATCGACCAAACCGCATATTTCGCATCGCGCTTGCCCTCGCCGAGCGGGCGTACCCGCAGGCGCAGCCAGCGGCCCTGGCCGGCCTCGTGGCCGGCGAGGCGGACCTCCTCCTGCTGCCGCTTGCCCTCGCGCGCAGCCTTCAAAAGGCGGAACACGGCCTCGGAGACGTCGGGGTTGCCGATGAAGACGCGCTCGACCGGACGGACCTCCTGCGGCCCGGCCGCGCCGGTCAGCGTGAGATAGGCGGCGTTGGAATAGACCACGTGGCCGCGGGAGTCGGTGACGACGAGCCCTTCCTGGGCCTGGTCGGCGATCCGCGCCATCACCGGATCATCGGTGGCGCGGTCGGAGAAGCGGATGATGCCGGCGGCAAGGGCGAACAGGTTGAACAGCCCGACGGTGGCGAGCAGCGCCAGCACGCCGAGAATATAGGGCTGCGCCTCGGTGCGGCCGATGGTCATCAGCCAGACCGCCACCGCGACGATGCCGGCGGCGATCAGGACCACCAGCAGGATGCTGCCGTTCCGCCGCGCTGGCCCGTGGGCCACGAAAGGCTCGGTCACGGAAGGATCGTTGCTATCGGCGGTCATCTGGAGAGACATGGCTCGTCTGCATCACGAAGGCGACCGGCCGGCCACCTCGCCCCTGAGTGCCTGAATCGGACCCGAAAACGCAAGTCCAACAGGCGGCAATTTCGCAAGTTACGCGCATTCAAGCGGGTTTTCCGCCCCTTACTGCCGCAGGCCGGACAGGCCGCGCCTCAGCCGCATCACGTAGCCGATGATTTCGGCAACCGCGTGATAGTGCTCGACCGGGATCTCCCGGTCGAGCTCGACCGTCGCATAGAGCGCCCGGGCCAGCGCCACGTTCTCCACGATCGGAATGTCGTGCTCCTTGGCGATCTCGCGGATCTTGAAGGCAAGATTGTCGACGCCCTTGGCGACGCAGATCGGCGCCGACATGCTGCGGTCGTAGGCCAGCGCCACCGAATAGTGGGTCGGGTTGGTGATGATCACCGAGGCCTTCGGAACCTGGGCCATCATGCGCTTCTTGGCGCGCTGGACCCGCAATTGCTTGATCCTGCCCTTGACGTGCGGGTCGCCTTCCGACTGCTTGAACTCCTCCTTCATCTCCTGCAGCGACATCTTGTGACGCTCGTACCAGGTCCGGTACTGGAAGAAGTAATCGGCGATCGCGACCGCAGCGAGGATGGCCACCACCGCCGCCAGCAGATGCACCGTCATGCCGGTGATGGCGGGCAGCAGCTCGGCCGGATCGACCCGCAGGAAGGATTCCATCCGCATCCGGTCGGGCCACAGCACCGCGACCATCACGGCGCCGAGCGCAATCAGCTTGAACAGGCCCTTCAGGAAATTCGCCACCGCCTGCTTGCCGAACAGCCGCTTGAAGCCGGCAGCCGGCGAGATCTTGGAGAATTTCGGCTTCAGCTGCTCGCCCGACCACACCAGCTGATGCTGCACCATGTTGCCCGCGATCGCGGCCAGCGCCAGCAACAGGAACGGCACGCCGATCGCGGCGACCACCGCGTAGCCGAGCGACTGGGTCAGCGCCAGCAGGCCGGCACCGTCGGTGCGGATCATCCATGAATTGGCAATCAGGTTACGCAGCGGCATCAGGATGCCGCTGCCGATCGAACCCGAGAAGGTCGACAACACCAAGGTGCCGCCGGCGATCACGAACCAGGTGTTGACCTCCTGGCTCTTGGCGACGTCACCTTTCTCGAGGGCTTCATCGAGACGTTTTTGCGTAGGGTCTTCTGTTTTGTCTTCGGTATCGTCCGCCACTGCTTCTCCACCTAGTTCATCGGAGCGAGCTGGCGCATGACGCCGAGGAAATAGTCGAGATAGGTGTTCATCATCGCGGCGAGCACGACGCCGAAGATCAGGAACCCGACCATGATCGAGAGCGGCACGCCGACGAAATAGACCTGCATCTGCGGCATCAGCCGCGCCAGCACGCCAAGCCCGATGTTGAAGACCAGGCCGAACACCAGGAACGGCGCGGACAGCTGCAGGCCGATCTTGAAGGCGGCGGAGAAGGCCGAGGTCGCAAGCGCTGCGACATCGCCGGTCGGCATGATCTCGCCCGGCGAGAAGATGCGGTAGCTCTCGCTCAGCGCCGCAATGACGAGATAGTGGCTGTCGGTCGCAAACAGCAGCGTGAGGCCGAGGATGGTGAGGAAGTTGCCGATAATCTGGCCCTGCTGCCCCTGGGTCGGATCGACCGCGGTGACGAAGCCGAGGCCGAGCTGCTGCGCGATCACGGAGCCCGCGACGTTGAGCGCCGACAGCGTCACCCGCGCGGTCGCGCCGAGCACGATGCCGATGATGAGCTCATGCACCATCAGGACGCCGAGCGAGGAGATCGACGTCAGGTCGACATGATAGGCGTTGCGATGCAGGGGAAGGATGATCAGCGTCAGCAACAGCGCGATCGACAGTTTGACCCGCGCCGGGATGTTGCTCTCGCCGAAACCGGGCAGCAGCATCACCATCGCGCCCACGCGCGCGAAGACCAGCACGAAGATCGCGGCCAGCGCCGGCAGCAGGGAGACATCGATGCGCATGACCGCGGCATTAGTGCATCAACCGCCGATGATTCGCGATGAAATCCGCATCATGTGGCTACTGAGCGAGTCCGCCATGAACGGCAGCGCCAGCAGCAATGTGACGAAGATCGCGAGGATCTTCGGCACGAAAATCAGGGTCTGCTCCTGGATCTGCGTCAGCGCCTGGAACAGCGACACCACGACGCCGACCACGAGGCCGACCACCATCAGGGGCGATGACACCACCACGATGGTCCAGATCGCATCGCGCGCCACGTCGAGGGTTTCGGGGCCGGTCATTGTTGAGTTCTCGCTGTCAGTTGTTTGCACCGTCGTTCCGGGGCGATGCAACGCATCGAACCCGGAACCTCGAGATCTTTGATGTGCAATTGCACATCTGAGGCTCGATGCTGCGCATCGCCCCGGGATGACGTCGCAAGCGACGTCAGATCGGCATCTTCATGATGTCTTCATAGGCCTGGATCACGCGGTCGCGCACCGAGACCAGCGTCGACACCGCAACGTCGGTGTCGGCGACCGCCGTCACCACATCCATCACGTTCGCCTTGCCCGAGGTCATCGCCATGGTCTGCGCGTCGGACTTCTTGCCCGCCTCCAGGACGCTGCCGACGGAGTCCTTCAGCAGCGCGCTGAAGGATGGGCCGGCGACGGCCTGCCCGGCCTTCTCGGCGCCGCCGCGCTCCATCATCTTGGCGAGGTTGGCGTAGGCGTTGGCGGCGACTGTCGGTGAAGCCATGATTTACGTTCCCTGTTCTTGTTGCGTCAGGACTTGAGGATGTCGAGCGTGCGCTGGATCATCCGCCGCGTCGCGCTGATGATGTTGAGGTTGGCCTCGTAGGAGCGCTGGGCGTCGCGCATGTCGGTCATTTCGACCATCGCATTGACGTTCGGATATTTGACGTTGCCCGAGGCGTCCGCCGCCGGATTGCCCGGCTCGTGCTTGACCCGGAACGAAGACTGGTCGGGGCGGATCCGGCCCAGCGCCACGACCTGGGCGTCGAGCGTGCGATCGAGCGTGGAGGAGAAGGTCGGCACCTTGCGGCGGTAAGGGTCGCCGCCCGCGGTCTGCGCCGTCGAATCGGCATTGGCGATATTTTCCGAGATCACCCGCATGCGCCCCGCCTGCGCCCGCAGGCCTGAGGTTGCGATGCTCATCGAGCGGGCGAAATCGCTTGTTCCATCTGCCATGGGATCCTCCTGCCGCCGTCAGGCGGGCTAACCCTTGCTCTAGCCCTTGCCGATCGCAGTCTTCAGCAGATGCAGGCTGCGGCTGTAGAGCGAGGTGACGGCCGCATAGTCCATCTGGTTGGCCGACACTTTCAGCATCTGCTCCTCGAGATTGACCGCGTTGCCGGCCGGACGGGTCTGGAACCCGCTCTTGCCGCGATCGTTGTCGAAGCTGTCGGGCGCGCCGGACGCCGCCATGTGGGTAGCGCTGGTCTGCATCATCGGCAGCGTCCCCACGCCGCCGCCAACCGTGGCGCCGGCCCGGTCGAACTTCGGCTCGGCCAGGTCCCGCGGCCGGAAGTTCGGCGTGTCGGAATTGGAAATGTTCTCGGCGAGCACCCGCTGGCGCTCCTGGTGCCACTGCATCTTGGTGCGCAACGCCGACAGGATCGGGAGATCGTTCATGGCCATCGCCGCGGCTCCGTTAACCTCAGGGCTCTTCCGAGGTAGGCAGAATTTGCCCGGTGTATGGTTAACGGGTGGTTAAAATGCCGGACGGATCCGTGGAGAACGCCGCAACTGCGGCCTGCGAGCGCATTTTCGCCACGAATGCTGCGTTAACCAGCACAAACCAAGACAGCGTGGGGCGCTGAGAAGTCGTTTTGGGACAAGCGATTCTTGGTTTATTAATAGAACAGTGGGCTGCAAGCCGCTGGGAATTAAGAAATAAGGCGAATCTCCGGCGCGATTCGCTGCGCAAACCGCACCTATCAATCCGCGCCCGTTGATGGCGAAAGCTGAGGAAGGCCAAGATGGCCGGGGACTCCAATATGCAGGTCATTACATTCGTCTTGGCATTCGTTGTCGTGCTGGCGCTGATCGGCGTGACCGCATGGCTCGTCCGCCGCTTCGCCGGAAACCGCCTCGGGGCCAACGCCAACCGCGGGCGCATGCCGCGCCTGGCGGTGATCGACGCTGCCGCCGTTGACGGGCGGCGCCGCCTGGTGCTGGTCCGCCGCGACAACATCGAGCATCTCCTGATGATCGGCGGCCCCACCGATATCGTCGTCGAGCCGAATATCGTCCGCGCGATGCCCGCGCGCGATCAAATGTCGACCCGCCCCGCGGTCGCAGCCGATGCCGCGCCGCCGCGCGTGGCGCCGCTTCCGGATGCAGCCTGGAACGAGAGCGAAGCCGCCCGCTCCGACAATTTCGACCTTCCCGAGCCGGAGCTGCCGCCGCGTCAGACACGGCCCTCCTTCGCCGACGAGCTGCGCCGGCCCGCGCCGCCGATCGCCGAGCGTCGCAGCGATCCGCTCGCGGGCTTCACGCCCGAACGCGGCGAGCCGCGGCCCGATCCGATGCCGCCACGCCTGCCGCCGCGCTCCGAGCCGGTCGTCCCGCGTCCGCCGCGCGGCACCGCCGAGCCGCCGAAGGCGCCGCCACCGCTGCGCACAACCGAGCGCGCCGTGACGCCGCCGCCACCGCCTCCCCAGGCACCGCCGCCGGCTGCAACGCAGGCGCCTCCGGCTCCGCCGCCTCCATCGAACGCCGACGCCAATCTCGCCGAGATGGCGCAACGGCTCGAAGCGGCGCTGCGCCGCCCGACCGGCGCCGGCGAGACCGTCGCGCCGCCGGTTGCGCCCGAGGCGCCGCCGGCGCGCCCGCAGCGCAGCGAGCCGCCCGCCCCGCCCGCCGGCGGACAGAAGAGCGGGTTCGAAAATCTCGAGGACGAGATGGCCTCGCTGCTCGGCCGACCGAAGAATCCTTCGTGAGGCCAAGGGCAGTCCCGCGTAGAGTTTTTTTCATCGCTGTCCTGATCGCCGCCGGATCCCTCGCTGATCCGGCGATGGCGCAGGATATCAGCATCAATCTCGGCGGCGGCAATGGCGGCGTGACCGAGCGCGCGATCCAGCTGATTGCGCTGCTGACGGTGCTGTCGATCGCGCCGTCGATCCTGATCATGATGACGTCGTTCACGCGCATCGTGGTCGTGCTGTCGCTGCTGCGCACCGCGCTCGGCACCGCCACCGCGCCGCCGAACTCGGTGATGATCGCGCTTGCGATGTTCCTCACCGCCTTCGTGATGGGGCCGGTGCTGCAGAAATCCTATGACGACGGCATCAAGCCGCTGGTCGCCAACCAGATCGGCGTTGAGGACGCGTTGCAGCGCGCCTCGGTCCCCTTGCGCGGCTTCATGCAGAAGAACGTCCGCGAGAAGGATTTGAAGCTGTTCATGGACCTCTCGGGCGAGCCGCCGCCGGCGACGCCGGAGGAGATGTCGCTGCGCATCCTGGTGCCGGCCTTCATGATCTCCGAGCTGAAACGCGCCTTCGAGATCGGCTTCCTGCTGTTCCTGCCGTTTTTGATCATCGACCTCGTGGTCGCCTCGGTCCTGATGTCGATGGGCATGATGATGCTGCCGCCGGTAGTGGTCTCGCTGCCGTTCAAGCTGATCTTCTTCGTGCTGGTCGACGGCTGGGCCCTGGTCGCCGGCAGCCTGGTGCAGAGTTACGGCGGGTAGCGCCCTGCGAAACATTCATGGCCCGTCAGCTGGATCGGCCACACCGTTGCACTATCATGCGCGGCACCGCATCCAGGGAGCCGCGCCGTGCAGCAGCCATTCGACCGCGCCGCAGAAGATCTCGGCAACGCCATCCATCTCGAACATGTCAACGTGCAGGTGCCGGACCAGCGCCTCGCCACGCTGTTCTACGTCGCCGGCATCGGGCTGACGCGCGATCCCTATCTGATGGTCTCCGACAGCAACATGTGGGTGAATGTCGGCCGCAGCCAGTTTCACCTGCCGAGCGGCCGCCAGCAGGTGCTGCGCGGCCACACCGGCATCGTGATCGCCGGGCGGCAGGCCCTGCTGCAGCGGCTCGCCGCGGTCGCGCCCAAGCTCGAGGGCACCGCGTTCAGCTATCGCGAGCGCAACGATCACGTCGAGGCCACCTGCCCCTGGGGCAACCGGCTACGCTGCTTCGAACCGGACGCCGAACGGTTCGGGCGCATCGCGCTCGGCATGCCCTATGTCGAGTTCGAGGTGCCGCGCGGCACGGCTGAGGCGATCAGCCGGTTCTATCCTGAGATCATGGGCATCCCCGCCAGCGTCGTGAACGGCGACGACGTCGTCGCGCGCGCAAAAGTCGGCAAGGATCAGTATCTGCAATTCCGCGAGAGCGACGCTGCGCAGGGCGAATTCGACGGCCATCACATCCAGATCTACATCACGGACTTCTCGGGCCCCTACCGGCGACTGCGCGAGCGTAATCTGGTCTCACGCGAGGACAATCAATACCAGTACCGCTTCTGCGACATCGTCGATCCGGCCGACGGCCGGCATCTGTTCACCGTCGAGCACGAGGTGCGCAGCGCTACCCACCCGATGTATCTGCGGCCACTGGTCAATCGCAATCCGGCGCAGACCAACCCCACCTTCGCCAACGGCTACGACCAGGCGCCGTGGGCGATGGGGCCGGACCAGTATGACGGCTGAGCGCGCGCTCTTCGGCGTCACGTCATGATCCGCAAATTCCAGCAAACGAGACGACATGCTTCCCTCCCAGCGCCATCTGTTCGAGATTCCACGCGAGGTCTGCTACCTGAATTCGGCGTCCTACAGCCCGCTGCCGCTGAAGACGCTCGAGGCCGGCCGCACAGCGGTCGGACGCAAAGGCCAGCCCTGGACGATCGATCCCGGCTTCGCCGGCCGGCAGCATGAGCGCGCCCGTAGCGCGGCGGCCCGCCTGATCAAGGCCGCGCCCGACGATGTCGCGCTGATCCCCGCGATCAGCTACGGCGTCGCGACGGTGGCGAAGGCGCTGAGCATTCCGCGCGGCTCACGCGTCATCGTGCTGGAGAACGACCATTCCTCGCCGGTCCTCGAATGGCACGCCCGCGCCGAGGCGCAGGGGTTCGTCGTCGACACCGTACGCCAGCCCGCCGACGGCGACTGGACATCGGCAGTGCTGGCAACGATCGAGCGGTCAGGCGCGCCGCCGGTCGGCCTCGCCTCGATCTCCTCGGTGCACTGGTCGGACGGCGGCATGATCGACGTCGACAAGGTGCAGGCCGCGCTGCGGCGGCACGGCGCAATGTTCGTCATCGACGCCACGCAGAGTGCGGGTGTCGTGGCGATGGACGTGACGAGGCTCGACCCCGACGCCGTGATGTTTCCGACCTACAAATGGCTGATCGGGCCCTACGGGCGCGCCTTCCTCTACATTGCAAAACGCCACCAGAACGGCGTGCCGCTGGAGCAGACCTCCAGCGGCCGCCGCAACGTCAACTCCGAGAATCCGGTCTATTTCGGCGATCTCGCCTATGTCGACAACGCCACGCGTTACGACATGGGCGAGCGCGATCATTTCATCACGCTGGAGATGGCCTCGATCGGCATGGAGATGATGGCGGAATGGGGCGCCGCTGCCGTCAGCACGCGGCTCGCGATGCTCAACGAGCGGATCGCGGGCGGCGTGCGTGATCTCAAGCTCGATATGCTGGCGCGCGACCTACGTGCGCCGCACATCCTGAGCCTCGGCATGGCGGGCGGCATCCCGAAAGAATTGATCGCGCGGCTCGCCGCCGAGAACATCCATGTCGCGCTGCGGCTCGGCCGGATGCGGATCTCGCCGCACGTTTTCAACGACGAGGCCGATGTCGATCGCCTCGTCGCTGTCTTGACCAAAGCGCTGCGCGGTTAGCTGGACTTGTGCCGCAGTCCGACGACGCCGAACAGTTCGATCGCTAACGCGACGGCCACTCCGGCCGCGCCGATCACGAACAGCAGCGCATAGTCGCCGCCGCTGCGCGCGAACAGCCAGGACAGGCCGTACGCCCCCGCCGCCTGGAACAGCGCGAAGGTCGTGGTGGCCTGCGCCCAGGCTGAACGCTGGCTCGCCGCGGAATGCGGGATCAGCTCGTGGATGCGGCCGATCACCAGCGGCACGATGCCGGGCGTGAAGCCGCCGACGATCAGGCTCGACACGATCAGCGCGGCAGGCGATGTCGTCACGGCCGGCAGCGCCACCACAACCGCCTCGATCAGGAACGCCGCGCGGAGCGCCGCGGCGAAGCCGGCGCGATCGGCGAGGTGTCCCGTGAGCAACGGTCCGACCACGGCGCCAATGCCGTACAGCACCCAGTAATGCGATCCCGCCGCGATCCCCTGCCCAAGCCCGCGGGCGACGAAATCGACCAGGAACACCATGTGCGGCACCAGCGCCAGCGCGTTGAGGCCGTATTCCAGGCACAGCGCGATCACCAGCGGCGAGCGCAGGCCATGCGACGCGACGGGCTGCTCGACCACGCCACGTGCGGCGGGAGCTTCGGCAGGCCACGCCTTCCAGCTGACCAGTGTCAGCACCGCCGACAGCACGCCAAGACCGTACCAGGCCTGCTTGACGCCCTGCTGCAGCAACAGCGGCACCAGCGTGCCGGACGCGGCGACGCCGAGGCCAACACCGGCAAAGATCACGCCGCCGATCAGGCCGCGCTTGCTGGGTGCGGTATGCGGCAGGATCGCCGTTGCCGCCAGCACCATGATCACGCCGCCGCTGACGCCAGCGAGAAAGCGAAAACCGAAGAACCAGATGAAGGAGATCGGCACCGCGCAGGCAAAGCAGGTGATCGCGGCCAGCACCATCATGCCGCGCAGCGCCCACACCGAGCCGATGCGCGCGCCGAGATCGCGGGCGAGCAGCGCGCCGGCGAGATAGCCGGCAAGGTTGGCCGCACCGAGATAGACCGCTTCCGCCGGCGTGAACCACTTTGCGGCGATCAAAGCCGGGATCAGCGGTGTGTAGGCGAAGCGCGCCAGTCCGAGCCCGACCAGCGAGGCGCACAGCCCCGCGGCCGCGGACAGCCACAGCGGCCCGCCCGCATCGCGATCCGGCGCGGCGTGATGATGGCGCCTGTGATGATCGACATTGGCTGACATGGACATCGCAGTAGGCCCTCCGGCCGTTCATGAAAAATGATTAGTTGCGATCGCAGCAATCGCTCGCAGCGATCACGGCTCACCTCTCCCGATCGGGAGAGGTGCACATTCGGTTTGGGGAAAGCCTTCAGCGGGAAGATTTGGACGCCGCAGCGGCAGCGAGCTTCTTGCGATAGTCCAGCGCGGGCAGCCCGCCCCAGCCCCAATTATCGGTATCAACTTCCTCGATGACGACGAACGTCGACTCCATGGGCTTGCCAAGCACGTCGCGCAGCAGTTCGCTGGCGCCCTTGATCAATGCCGCCTTCTGCTCCGGCGTGGTAGACGACGCCCCCGGCGCCGTCCCCTCACGCGTGACCTGGATGGTGACGATAGGCATGGCACTCTCCGGATCGTGCTCGTTAATGACCGGCGCTCTGGCCGCCGTCGACATGCAGGATCTCGCCGGTGACGAAGCCCGCGCCTTCCAGGAACAGCACGGCGTCGACGATGTCCTTGGCTTCACCCATTCGTCCGACCGGATGCAGCTTGGCGAGGAAGTCGTGCGTCGCCGGCGCGTGCATCGGGGTCTTGATCACACCGGGCGCCACCGCGTTCACGCGGATGCCCTTGGCGGCATATTCGATGGCGAGCGACTTGGTGGCGGCGTTCAGGCCGCCCTTGGTCAGCGAGGCCAGCACCGAGGGAACGTTGCTGTTGGCGTGATCGACCAGGCTGGTCGTGATCTGCACGATGTGCCCGGATCCCTGCTTCTCCATCTCCCTGGCGGCGCGGCGGGTGATGTAGAAGAAGCCGTTGAGGTTGGTCGCGAGCACCTGCGCGTAGTCCTGGTCGGTGTAGTCGGTGAACGGCTTGGCCAGGAAGATGCCGGCATTGTTGACCAGCGTGTCGATGCGGCCGAAGCGCCCGAGCGCCTGCTTGACGATGCGGTCGGCGACTTCGGGATCGCCGATGTCGCCTGTGACGGTCAGAACGTCGCTGTCGGTCGACGGCTTGATGCTGCGGGAATTGGCGACGACGCGCCAGTTGCGGTCGCGATAGCCCTTGACGATGGCCTCGCCGAGGCCCTGCGACGCACCGGTGACAATGGCAACCTTCTGCTCTGCACCCATGATCTCTCTCCATCTGTTGCTGAAGCGACCCAGCGCCGCTTCGATGGAGAGCAAGCTAGATACATCCGCTTTCCGCGCGAATGCCCGCTATTCGGCAGACACTCTTCCGCGGCGCGAACGAATGGCGCCGGCCCTGCTGGCCTCGCGCGACAGCCGCTCGAAATAGCGTTTCAGCCGCGGCGTCGCGAAATCGACGAAGGCGCGCACCTTGGGCACGTCGAAGCGGCCCTGCGGCGCCAAAAGATGCACCGGCAGCGGCGGATGCTCGTCGCCGGGGAGCAGGATCTGCAACCGCCCGTCACGGATTTCGTCGGCGATGTGATACGAGAACAGCCGGGTGACGCCGTGTCCTTCGCTGGCGGAGGCCACCGCCGCGCGCACCGTGTTGACGACCAGCCGCGGCGTGAACTGGACCGCGCGCGCGATCTTCGACTTCGCGGCCGGCGGGAAGCTCCAGGAGTCGAGCCCGAAATGCGTCATGGCGATGATCTGGTGCTTCGCCAGATCAGCCGGCTCGGCGATCAGCGGATGCTGCGCGAGATAGCCCGGCGATGCCGCCACCACGCGGCGCACCTCGCCGAGCTTGATCGCGATGAAACTGGAATCGGCGAGATGGGCGATGCGCAGCGCGACGTCGATCCCCTCGTCGATCAGATTGACGGTGCGATCGAGCATCACGAGCCGCACCGACACCGCCGGATAGTCCGTCATGAAGGCATCGAGCACCGGCCGCAGCAAATCCTCGCCGACCACGACGGGCGCGGTGACGGTCAGCGTGCCGCGCGGCACCGACCGCTCGCCACCCGCCGAGATGTCGGCTTCCTCGAGCTCGCTGAGGATACGACGGCATGCGGCCGCATAGCGCTGGCCGGCATCGCTCAGCTTCAGCGAGCGCGTCGTGCGATGTAGCAGCTCGGCGCCGACATAGTGCTCAAGGAAAGCGATCGCCCGGCTGACCGCCGCCGGCGAGCGCCGCAGTTTCCGGCCGGCACCGGCGAGGCTGCCCTCGTCGACCGCCGCAACGAAAACTTTCATGGCGTCGATGCGGTCCATGACGGCTCCTTCGCTGGAGACACCTTGGACGACATTGACGTCGATCTCTCACTTGTCGCCGAACTGTATCTTGCCGATGACATCGAAATTCGTCCCATTGGGCCGAAGTACAAAGAAATCTCCCATGGCGATCGATGGTTCAAGAACGATGTTTGAGATGTTGAGATCGTGGGTAATCATCACCAGGTTTGCGGAAGACCGATACTCAAGGATGTCTTGCAAGACCCGCTCCTGATCCGAATTCGCCTGGCTTTCGGACAACACACCTGGAGGCATCAGATATTGGACAGGCGTCGCGCGACCGAATGCAAGCTTCCCAGTGTCGATGCAACGGCAATACGGGCTGGTCAGGACCTCTCCGACCGCAATCCCGTGGGCACGGAACGCTTCGCCGATCCGCTTGGCTTGCTCAATGCCGCGGGCGGAAAGGTTTACTTCCTCGGAGCAGTTTCCGGGCGCGAGGTGCCCGATACCTTCTCGCATATCGACGTGGGTATGGCGCAGCAGGACAACCATGCCGCCTCGCTTCAATGCCACCCAGGCCTGTTCGTCATCGCCAAAGGCGTGATCGGCCGAGATCGCCAGCGAACATGCCAAAGCGAGGAGGACCATTGCTATTCTGCTGCTCAAGACTGAAAGCATTGGTCGGGAATGCTTGGGTTCAACGAGCCCTTAGCGATACCATGGATTCGGTTGAATGATCGAGATCGGGAATGTCGCCGGTTGGCCCATGGCGTCAACATAGGCGTGGCTGCCTGGCGCCGCTCTCGGGGCAAGCGGCCACAGGCATTCGTCGATGCAGGCCTTAGTCGGCCTCCACGTCATACTGCTTGCTGAGATGGTCGCCGATCTGCACCAGCATCGCGACGCATTCGGGATAGCCGGGCCTCGCCACCGTGGCGTCATCGGCGCTGGCGCGAAACTCCCAGCTGTCGCCGTCGCGCAGCACGGAGATGTCGATGCTGTCGGGGCAGTCGGCATGGGCCTTCAACTCGGCCCGCGCCATCGCGATCAGTTCGGCTTCGGTCTTGATCGGCTTGCTCATGTAACGACGTCCTCCCGGCGCTGTGCAACGGACGCCATGGTTGCCGATTTGACGGCACGATGTCGAGAACATCGCGTGCGATCACAACCAGTTGCAATTGACAAAATACTCGTCCCCGGCGAACATTTGGCAGGGTCGATACCACCCGCCGCTTGCACCCCGCCCGGGGACGGTGAAGGTATCAAGCCAAGCTTCAGGCTTCCTTTGCCCGCACGAACGGGTCAGCAACGCAAGCCCCTGACGCTTTCCGTTCGTCGATGCAAAGGTTGATCCCATGCGCGACTTTCGTGATGCCAAGGCCATGGCTCAGACGCTGCGCGAAGCGCTCGGCGCCAAATCGATCCCCCTCACCCACAGCGACAGCCTGGAAGTGATCGCCAAACTATTCGGCCAGCGCGACTGGAACACGCTGGCGGCACGGATACGGGCCGCCGGCGGATCCGCCGATGTGCTGCCTTCCGCTCAGCAATCGCCGCCGGACGTCATGCGGCAAGAGATCGCAGTCGCTGTGGCGGTGCTCGACCGCTATGCCGGCTTCTACCAGTTCAGCGAGCAGGCCGTCCTCAGTGTGATGCGCGAGGATCACCACTTGGCTGTACAGCTCACCGGGCAGCGTGCCGTACCGTTCTTTGCGGAGAGCCAGACCGAGTTTTTCGCCAGGGAGGTCGACGCGCAGATCAGCTTTGTCATCGCGGCTGACGGTCAGGCGACGTCACTGATCCTGCATCAAAATGGCGACAAGCCGATGCCGCGCATTGACGCTGCAAGTGCGAAACAGATTGCGGATCGCACCGCAGAGCGTGTGAAGAAACAGTCGCCGGCTCCAGGAACCGAGGCTGCGGTCCGCCGCCTGATCGAGGGGGTCGCATCGGGACAGCCCGACTATGCGGACATGACCCCTGCGCTCGCCGCGGCGACCCGCGAGCAATTGCCACACCTGCAGCCTTTCCTCGCCGACCTCGGCGCGATCGAAGCCACCCGCTTCCTCGGCGTCGGCGCGCAGGGCGAGGATGTCTACAGTGTGCGGCACGCCAACGGCGCCTCGCATTGGCGGATCGCGCTCGACGCCACCGGGATCATTTCGACCGCGTGGGTGTCTGCCGGGCCGTGAGACCCAGCGCGGCTACGGCGCCGCGCTGGCGCGGCGCTCGCCCTTGATCGCCGGCAGCGCGCTCACCGGCGCGACCTTTGGGTTGTCAGTCACCGATCCGGTCGCGACCGGATCGGGCAATGGCGCGCGGGCGGTGGCGTCGGGGAAGCGGGTCTTCATCTCGCGGATGAAGCCGTCGAGCGTGTCGACGCTGGCGGCCATTCGCGCGATCTGGGCGAATTCGGCGCTGGACGTCGCCACCGGCTTGCTGGCCGAGTCGAAGGCGAGCTTGTCGGCATCGCCGGACATCAGCGGCGCGTATTTCTCGCGGAACCGGGACAGCCCGATGGCGTCCTCGGCAAGCGCGTAGCCGACCACGGCGCGGATGATATCGGCCTTCTCGCCCGGATTGAGCGGGGTGAAGTCGCGCCAGCGGTCGCCATAATAGAGCTCGATCTGCTCGGACGCCTCGCGCCAGCGCCGCGACGCCCAATAGATGTCGGAGCGCAGCCGGATTGCCTCGCGGCCGGTGATGTTCGAGATGATGTCGAGCGCTAGATCGTGCCGGCCAACGTCGCTCTGCGCGCGCGCCTCGAGCAGCAGCCGCTGCTGGCGCAGCTCGCCGGAGAGATCCGCGATCCGCGTCGAGCGCAGCGCGGCAATGGCGCGGTCGGGCTTGCGGTTCATCAGATAGATCATCGCAAGGCGCGCCGCGACCTGGGCGCGGGCCGCGCCTTCAAGCCGCTTGTCGACCTGGTATTGCAGGAGGTCGGCGGCCTGGTCGAGCAGATCGACGCCGACCAGGCGGTCGGCGAGACGGCGGATCATCTCGTCGCCGCGGCGGCCGATCGGCGTCAGTTCGCGATATTCGTAGAAGGTGCCGAGCGCATCGATCGGCGACATCTCGACGCCCCTGGGGCCGAGGTAGAGCTGCACGAACAAGGCCGAGGCGCCATCCTGCGCCTGGCGCGATTCCGGCGCATTCGGCTGCAGCCGGGTCGCCGCACGCGTCACCGCGAAGGCGTCGGCATAGCGCGCCGTCTCGGCGTAGATCTTCGACAGCACATACAGCGTCTTCAGCTCGATATTGTCGCCGCGCCACAGCATCGACAGCAGCTCGAGCTCCTTCAGCACATCGTCGCGGCCGATCTCGCCGCGCTTCTGCTTGAGCAGCGTCTCCAGCAACCTGCCTTCGGCGGCAGCCTGGCGATCGGCCGAATTGGCGGCGAAGCGATAGGCGTCGAGCGCATCCTTCTCCTGGCCGAGCGCCTCGGCCAGCCGGCCGCGCAGCACCGCAACCGCGGGCTTCAGTTCGCCGGGAACGCCGACTACGTCGAGATCGCTCTTGCGCCGCGCGGCGCCGGCATAGTCCTTGACCTCGAGCGAGGCCTTCATCGAGTCCATGGTGACGATGCGCTGCAAATCGGGCGGCAGCGTCGCCACCGCGAATTCGGCGTTTTTGAACTTCTCGCGCGCCTCGGCCCATTTGCCCTCGCGGGCGAAGGCGAGCCCCTTCCACAATTGGGAATCGTAGCCGTTGCCGATCACGGGATTGGCGAGATCCTTCAGGCCCTGCGCCGGGTGGCCGATCAGGATGCTGGCGACCGCGTGCACCATCACCACCGACGCCGTCTCGCTGCCGCGCTTGCTCTCGGACAGGATCAGATTGGCGACACCATGGGCTTCCTGGTACATGCCGCGCGCCATGTAGAAGTCGGCGAGATCGAGCCGCGCCTGCGGCAGCTGCTCGGCATTGGCCGACGCGGTCGCCGCAATCAGGCCGTCGAGCTGCTTGAGGAACGTGTCTGACTGGTTCTTGCGCCACTCGTCCGGATCGAACAACGGCTTCACCGCCGCGGTCGCGCGCTCGGCGGCGACGTCGGCCGATGACAGCGTCAGGCCGCCCGGCCGGCCCAGCATCACCTTGTCGGCGCCGACCTCGGCCTTGACGTCGTCCGCGTTCGGATGAACCACGACGCCGTGGATCGATTCCAGCAGCGAGAGCTCGACGAAATCCTGCCGCTTGATGATGCCGCGGGTCGGCGGCGGCGCGGTCACCACCCAGAGCGTATCGCCGGCGTCGGGATCGACCAGTCTGTGGAGCTGGCCGGGATTGGCGAGCGGTACGCTGACATTGGCGAGCGAGGGCTCCGAGATGTTGCGCACCACGGTGAGCGGCAATGGCGGCTTCTGCACGCGGTCGGCAAAGGTCAGCGTCCAGCTCACGCCGCGCGAGCGGTCGTCGCTTTCGAGCGACGGCATCTGCGGCCGGTTGAGGCGGAAGCGCACCGCCTGGCCTTTCTCCAGCGCGATCCGGCTGACATCTGATATCAGCGAGCCGGCCTTGGCGCGGACCGGATCGACGTCGATTGCCTCAGCCGTGTCGAACACCATCCAAACCGTGTCGGCGCGGCGGAACAGCGCCGCCGGCGTCGCGCCGGGGAATGAGAACGTCACGCGCAGGCCGTCGCTGTCGCGCTGGGCCTCGACCGCGGGCTTGCCGCCGGCACGGGCCTCCGCAGCGGGCGGCGATGGCGCCGCAGCCGCCTCCGGCGCTTCCATCGCCGGCGCGGCGGCGACAGCAGGCACCGGCCGTGGTGCGTCGGTCACGGGCGCCGTGTTCTGTTCCGCCGCAGAGCCGGCACCACCGTCGTGCGGCGGGGTCGGCGCAGCAGCGTTCTCGGCGTTGGCCGCAGGTGCCGCCGCGATTTTCGGCAGCTCGGGATCGGACGGTTCCGATCGGGGCTGCTCCGTTTTGGCGGGCGCGGCCGCCGGTTGCTCGCTCGTGGCTTGCTCCGGCTTGAGCGGCTCGGAGCGCAGCGGTTCGGACTTGGCAGGCTCGGACTTCGGCGGTTCGGTTTTGGACTGTTCAGGCTTGATCTCGATCTTGGCCTGCTGGGCGATGCTTTCCGACGTCACCGGCGCGATCGCCGCGGCGCCTTTCGGTTTGGCGCGCGGCGTCGGCAACAATGAGCTCAGCGAGGGCTTTGCCGCCTGCTGCTCGTTCTGCTGGAAGGCGACGTCGACGATGTAGTTCTTCTCGTCGCGGAACGAATGCACGTCGACATCGCCCATCAGCGACACATCGACTGCCGACGTGTCCGTGTCGGCGCGCGCGCTGATCGACGCGACATTCGGTGGGGCGGCGACCTTGGCATCGGCAAGGTCGAAGGTCAGGACCGAGTTGAAGGACAGTGTCAACTTCTGCTCGTTCAGCACCGAGGAGACACTGACCCCGTCGGGCACCTCGAACACGAAACGGACGAAGGTGGGTTGCACCAGCGCGCGAACCCGCACCGGCGGCTTCTTCTTGGCGGCGTCGGCGGCACGCTGCATGCGCAGCAGGCGCTCGGCGGCGCGGGCGCGCTCGGCAAGCTCGCGGATCACCTCCTGCGGCAGCGACGGCGGCGGGCCGGTCCAGCTGTCGGGCAGGAAGTCGATGAAGATGCGCTCGCCGGCGGTCATGGTGTTGACGGAGACGCGGCGCGCCAGCGAGAGACGGATCGCCGAGCCGTCGGGATCGCGGCGTGCGGCGCCGACATAATCGGGCACCGCATCCTGCAGTTTCTCGACGGGGATATCGACCGGACGTTTGAAGCGGATCACGATGATCGAGCCGGCGGTCGTGACCTCCGACTCGACATCCTCCTTCAGCTTCAGCACCAGCCGGGCATAGCCGTTCGCGGCAGAGAATGTCGCCTCACCTGGCACCGCGTCTTCGGCCCGCGCCGCAGTCGGATAGGTAAGGGTTGTAAGCGCAAGGGCGGTGGCAAGCAGGCACAGACGCGCGGTCCGCGCCAAGGCGCGGCCTAGCGACCATGTTCCAGCGGCAGCCGTTCGCGCCATCTCGAAACGTTTTCTCGGGACCCCAGCCATACCAAGCGCGAAGCGCCCTCGCCCACGCTTCCCGATCTTGGATCGGGCGGCGTTAAGGAGCTGTTAACGTCAACGGATTGTTTCGGACCGGCCCCTGCCACGGAATGACTGTGTACTATAGTTGACAAATCGACCGCGTTGTGTATGATCCAGGTCGTTCAGACCGACGCTTTTGCGCACGGGCTCAACTCGCTAGCCGACATAAAAGCGGTCGCCCGGATCTGCGCACGCATCCGGCGTCTCTATTTCACGCGTCGAGGCAAAACCATCGTGCTCCTGCTCTGCGGTGGCGACAAGCGAACCCAAAGCAAGGACGTCAAGGCGGCCCAGACGATGGTGAAGGAGATTTGAGATGCCGCTCAAGACGACCAAGTTCGACATCAAGGATCATCTGAAGACGCTAGAGCAGCAGATCGCCTATCTCGAAGCGGCGCTGGAAGAGGACGATCCCTCGTTCATCGCGACAGCTATCGGCGACATCGCCAGAGCTCGCGGCGTATCGCAGTTTTCGCGCGAAACTGGCTTGAGCCGCGAAGTGATCTACAAGTCATTCCGGCCCGGCGGCAATCCGACTATTGAAACCCTGAACAAGGCGACAAAAGCGCTCGGTTTGAAGCTGAAGCTTGTTCCGAGCGCCGCCTAGCTGCGCAGATAGCGGTGCGCGGTATCCTCGCAGAATTGGAGTCAGCCAGGGGCCCGCTGCGCGGCTGTGACCGGACAGGATTTGGCCTTGCAACGAGCCTTACTCCGCGCTGCCGGGTACCGTGCGCAAATACGCCACGATGGCATCGAGGTCATCGGAACTGATCCGGGCGTAGTAGTGGTATCCCATCGGTCGACCGAGACGGCTGCCATCGCGGCTGACACCGTCGGTGATCGCACGCTTGATCTCGTCGTCGCTCCATGTGCCGATCCCATTGGTCTTGTTCTGCGTGATGTTGCGTGAGACCGAGATACCCCACGGCCCGGAGAATTTGACGCCACCCGCGCCAAGACTGCTCTTGTATTCTCGTCCCCTCGGTCCAATCGGCGTATGGCACGCCATGCAATGCGCGATCGTGACGAGATAGAATCCCTTCTGCACCTTGTCGCTCATCATCGGTTCGGCGAATGGGTTCTCGCCGCCCGGCGGAACGTTCTCGACTTGAGGCACCTTGTAGATCGGATCGGGCACCTTGTTGTGGACCGGCGTGATCGTACGCAAATATGCGACGACCGCGTCGAGATCATTTTCCGTCAGGATGTGATAGAAGCTGGTCGGCATGATCATCGCGGTGTGCACGCCCTTTGGGGTTTGCCCGGTCCGCAGCAGTTTCTTGATATCGGCGTCGCTCCAGCTTCCGATGCCTGTTTCCTTGTCTTGCGTGATGTTGGCGGCATGCACTGTGAACGGCGGCTCGTCCCAGTATCCCCCGCCCGAGAACGCCTTCTCCAAAACATCGCCGTTCGGTCCTTTGGGCGTGTGGCAATTGCCGCAAGCCAGAATGCCGTTGACAAGGTAATCGCCCCGCTTGACGAGTTCGGGTTGGGCCCATGCCAGATTGGTGGTGGCGATGACGACAAGCATCATGAACAGGCTACGCATATTGGTTTCCTCGAAATTTCTCGGTGATGAAAAATTCAATTTCTGATCGGGCGCAGCTTCGCGCCCGGCACAAGAGCAATTCAATCAATCAACTCAAGCGGCGGTCCATGCGACCGCAATCGCGGAAGGCTCCAAAGCAGCGAAGTCACGCTGGCCTTCCTCACGCCAATGCTAGACCCGCATCAAGCACTTTGGCAATGTCTGCGATGGCTCTGTTGCAATGGCCTTGGCGCCGTTCGGCACGGATGTACGCCGAGGCGCCACGAGAGGGGGCCACAAGCCGCCCTGCTCCGCTTATGTCGGCAAAGGATCGTGACCATCAGGCCGCCTTGTGCCCGCTTGTCCATTTGCACCGGATCGGGGCGACTTGGCGAACTCGGCCGGACGGACATCGGAGCGGTCAAGCCGCCCCGTTGATTGGTAATAATGATTTATCGCAACGCGGAAGCAGCACTGCTGCCTCACTCGATTTCCGATTGTTCTGCAATAATTTCTTTTTGAGAGGATCGCCCATGCGAAAGCCACTATCAATTCTTGCTCTCTTAATGAGTGTCTCGATTGCCCAAGCCGGTCCGAAGGAGGACGCAGCGCAGCTCGTTGAGGGAGCAAAGCCTTCGCTGACGCCGACCTTGACGGTATCGTCGGTTTCTATGCCCCGGAAGCGACCATGATCGGGACGTTCGGCAAGGTCGTCATGACGAAGCCGGAGCAAATCCGCAAATACTTCGAAGCGACAATCCTCAATTCGCCCCCCAACACTGTGGCGCTGCAAAGCGCAGAGGCTCTCCTGATCGACGAGAGGACGGTGGTGCTTGCCGGGTTCGACACCATCTCCGGCGTCATGAAGGATGGCCAGCCTTATAGCAGCCTCGGCCGCGTCACATTCGTGATCGCGAAGCAAGGCTCGGATTGGAAGATTGTCCATCTGCACCGGTCTCCACTCCCGAAAACCTGACGACAGACCCCATCAATTCGTCTTCGGGGTGAGCATCTTGCCTTCGATCTTGGGAAGATCGTCGGTCGAGGCCGACTTGTCGCCGCCGGCACGGCGGGCGAGTTCGACCGTGAGCCGTTCGGCGGCTTCCGGCTGCATCAGGCCGAGGATGTCGGACATCTTGCGCGGCTGGATCTGCGAGGCGATCTGGTAGAGCACGTTCATTTCCAGACGATCGAACACCTTCGCGGCGTCCTTCGGCTTCATGTTCTCGTACATGGTGACGATGCCCTTGAAGCGCGCGGCATCGGCTTCCGCCTTTGCCGCGGCATCGGCATTCGTCTTGGCGTCATTGGCCTTGGCCTCCTCGACCTTGGCCTCGATGCGCTTCTCGGCGGCCTTCAGCAGGCTTTCGCGGATCTCGACCTCGCGCGCACGCGTCTCGAGCTCCTGGCGGCGCGCCTGCAGCCGCTCCAGGATCGCGCGCTCGGATGCCGACACTTGCGGCGGCGCATCCAGGTTGACGACGACGCCATCGGGCTTGGACGGCTCCGCGGCCGGTGCGGCCGGCTTCGGCGCCTCGTCCTTCTTGGCGTCCTTGTGCTCGACCGATCCCGTGATGTCGCCGGGATCGGCCTTGATCTTGCTGTCCACCACCGCCTTGCCGGCGCCGGGGAAGTTGAAATTCTGTTGCGCCCAAGATGGGCCAGCCGGGCCGGCCGGCGGCGTATCGTCGGCAAACACGTAACCGCCATCGAGCACGAGGCCGGCGACCTTCAGCACCATCAGGCCGAAGATCGCGACCAGCACCACGGGCATCACTCTGATGTCACGAAGCAACTTCATGCAGCGAGGCCGCCGGCCCTCCTGCGCTCGGTGAAGGCTTCAGCCGCCGCGGCAACCGCGTGTGCGGCCGAGACCCTGGGCGCCGGCGCCACTGGCGCGGCGGGCGCAGCCGCCGGTGCCGGTGCATGCGCGGGCTCGGACGGCCGCGCGGCCATCGCGATCTTGGACAGGCGGCGCACCACGTGGTCGCCCTCCGCCAGCTGGTTCTTCAGCAGCGCCGACATCTGCGTCGCCGCATCGAGCTGGTTGCCGAGGTTCTCGTTGACGTCGCGGACCGCATGCTTCAACCCGCCGATCGCCCGCTCGGCGATCTCGGTCGCGGTGATCAGTTCGGCGATCGTCGCCTTCAGCGAATGCTCGTCGGCCTTCAGCCGCTGCAGGCGCTTGTTGAGCAGCCAGCAATAGCCGATCGTCAGCATCAGCAGCACGGCTACCAGACTCTCGATTGCTAGTCCAAGCACATGACTCATGGTGCCTCCATCATCTTGGTCCGCTCGTCCGCCTTCTCGAACATCGCGAAGGTGGTTTGGGGTTTACGCAAATTCTTGGTGACGCGGATCGCGACACGGTCGCCGACCCGGCCCATGCGCCCTTCGGTCAGGGTGACGTTGCCGCAGCGCACCGAGACCAGCGCGTCGGAGCGGATATCCAGCGGCAGCGTGTCGCCGACCTTGAGCTTCATCAGCTCCTTCAGCGGGATATCGGCTTCATAGAGCACCGCATCGACCGCGATCTCGGCCTGCGCCACTTCGGTGGCGAAATGGCCTTCCCAGATCGGGTCGCGGCCGAACTTTTCGCCCATGAACATCTGCAACAGCACGTTGCGGATCGGTTCGATGGTGGCGTAGGGCAGCAGCAATTCGACATTGCCGCCGCGGTCTTCCATGTCGATGCGCAAGCGCACCAGGATCGCGGCATTGGCCGGGCGGCTGATCGCGGCAAAGCGCGGGTTGGTCTCGAGCCGGTCGATCGTGAAGGTCACCGGCGACAGCGGCCGGAACGCCTGCTCGGCATCCGACAGCACCACTTCGACCAGCCGCTTGACGAGGTTGGTCTCGATCGTGGTGTAGGGCCGGCCCTCGATGCGCAGCTGGGTCTGGCCGCGGCGGCCGCCGAGCAGCACGTCGATCATCGAATAGATCAGGCTGGAATCGACGGTAGCGAGCCCGAAGTTCTCCCACTCCTCCGCCTTGAACACCGAGAGCACCGCCGGCAACGGGATCGAGTTCATGTAGTCGCCGAAGCGCACCGAGGTGATGCGGTCGAGCGAGACCTCGACGTTGTCGGAGGTGAAATTGCGCAAACTGGTCGTCATCAACCGCACCAGGCGGTCGAACACGATTTCGAGCATCGGCAGACGCTCGTAGGACACCATCGCGGAATCGATGATGGCGCGGATGCCGGAATGGTCGTCGAGGCTAACGTCGCCGACCGTGAAGCCGAGGAGATTGTCGATCTCCTCCTGCGACAGCACGCGCTCGCCATTGGTGCTCTTGCTGCCGAAGTCGCGGCTGCCGTCCTCGACCATGGCGGCCCATTGCAGCGCCATGTTCTCGGTGAGCTCGTTCTTTGCGGCTTCCGCCGCGGCCGCCGCGGGATCCTCGGAATCGAGCGAGGCTTCCCACTGCGCCGCAATGGCGTCCTGGTCCATCTGGTCGTTGCCGGCCATGGCTTTACATCCACCCCGTCACTGGATCACGACTTCCTTGAACAGCACCGCGTTGACCTGGTTAGGTGCCAGCGCAAGGTTGACGCGCTTGGTCAGTTCTTCCTTGAGGCGGAACAGGCCGGCCGAGCCGTTGAGGTCGCTCGGGCGCAGCTCGCGCATGTAGGTCTGGAACAGGTCGGTGACGCGCGGCAGCGCCGGCTTGATCGCCTCGACCTGCTTCTCTTCCTTGACCTCGAGCACGAGCTTCAGCTTGAGATATTGCACGCGCTCGCCGGGCGCGCCGACCAGATTGACCAGCATGTCCGGCACGTCGACGAAGCTCGGCGGCTTCGGCGGCGGCGCTTCGGCGTGCTGCTCCTCGCCGTGGCCGCGCATGAAGACGAACCAGCCGCCGGCGCCCGCGCCGAGCACGACGAGGCCGACGACGGCAATGATCAGCTTGAGCTTGCCCTTCTTCGGTGCGGCCGCGCCCTCGCCGCTGTCCGCCTTTTCCTCGTCCGCCATCGTCCGCTCGCTTCACTCTGAAGGATGCGAACGCGATTTGCCCCAGCCTTGGCCTGAAGACGCGATACAAATGCCGCCGGCGCACACGCGCCCCAATGCCGGCAACACTGGGGTCATAATGGTTAACGGAAGCTTAGGATTTACCATCCACTAGGAAAAAACTGCCGGGCAAACATGGTCAACAAGACCTTTCTGCCGCCCCGGGCCACACCCGGTAAAACAACTAAACCATTCAAATAACACACTATTCCAAGTTGGCACGGCTTTCGCTGAGAGGACGGCGTAACCCGCGGGTTTGGGAGAACCCAATGGTTACCGACGGGTCCGGCGTGGAGGTTTGGGAGAACCTGCATTCGGATCGCCTCACAGGGGAGAACCACCGATGCAGAATACGCTTCTGGTCGGCCTATCGAAGCAGATGGTGCTGGAACGGCAGATGGATGTCGTCTCCAACAACATCGCGAACATGAACACCAACGGCTACAAGGCCGACCGGTCGCTGTTCCAGGAATATCTGTCCTCGAACGCGCATGAGGACAATTTCGCCTCCTCCGACCGCCGCGTCTCCTTCGTGCAGGACCGCGCGACCTTCCACGATTTCGCGCAGGGCCCGACCGAAGAGACCAAGAACCCGCTCGACGTCGCGATCGACGGCAATGCCTTCCTGGTGGTGCAGACGCCGGGCGGCGAGCGCTACACCCGCGAAGGCAGCCTGCAGATCAACAATCGCGGCCAGTTGGTCACTGCTTCGGGCTACCAGGTGCTCGGCACCGCCGGCCCGATCACCTTCCAGCAGACCGACCACGACGTCTCGATCGCCGCCGACGGCAACATCACCGTGCTCGAGGGCACCTCCCGTCTCGACTCGATCCGCGGCAAGCTGCGCCTCGTCTCGTTCGCGCAGGCCCAGCGCCTGCTGAAGGAAGGCTCCAACCTCTACGCGCCGGGCGAAGGCACGCAGGCTCTGCCGGACACCAAGGCCCAGATCCGCCAGGGCTTCATCGAGAAGTCGAACGTCAATTCCGTCGTCGAGATGAGCCGCATGATCGAGATCACGCGGACCTACACCCAAATCGCCTCGCTGCTGCAGCAGCAGAGCGACCTGCACAAATCGGCGATCGAGAAACTCGCCGACGTGCCGAACTGATCCAGGGGATTGACCGATGCGCGCACTTTATACAGCTGCGACCGGAATGGCGGCACAGGAACTCAGCGTTCAGGTGATCTCCAACAACATCGCGAACCTGCGCACCACCGGCTACAAGAAGCAGCGCGCCGCGTTCCAGGACCTGATCTACGACCATGTGCGCCGGGTCGGCGCGCAGGCCTCCGACCAGAACACCATCATGCCGATGGGCATCGACCTCGGCGGCGGCGTCAAGACCGTCGGCACGCCGCGCATGATGACCCAGGGCACGCTGTCGCCGACCGGCAACGATCTCGACATCGCGATCCGCGGCGAAGGCTTCTTCAAGATCCTGATGCCGGACGGCACCTTCACCTACACCCGCGACGGCTCGTTCCAGATGGACAATCAGGGCCGCATCGTCAATGCGCAGGGCAATTTGCTGCAGCCGACGATCACGATCCCGCAGAACGCGTCCGGCCTCACCATCAATGCGCAAGGCCAGGTCTCGGTGACCCTGCCGGGCCAGACCGCATCGACCAACATCGGCCAGATCGGCCTGACCCGATTCATCAACAAGGCCGGCCTGATGCCGATCGGCGACAATCTGTTCCAGGAAACGCCGGCCTCCGGCCAGCCGCAGGACGGCACCGCCAACACCGACGGCTATGGCGACATGCAGCAGAGCAACCTCGAACAGGCCAATGTCGAGGTGGTCTCGGAAATCTCCGACCTGATCGCCGCACAGCGCGCCTATGAGATGAACTCGAAGGTGGTCTCCGCCGCCGACCAGATGATGCAGTCGACCTCCAACCTATTCCGCTGAGGATGATGTCGATGATCGCCCGCTCCCTCCTGATCGCAGCCGCGCTCCTCGCGGTCACCGTGGCGCCGTCGGCCGCGCAAAGCCGCCGCGAGACCATCGCGGTGCCGACGCTGCGCGCCAGCATCACGGTCGCCGACGACATCGTGCGGGTCGGCGACCTCATCGACAATGCCGGCAGCGCCGGCAGCGTCGCGGTCTACCGCGCGCCGGACCTCGGCACCACAGGCACGCTGCCGGTCGCGCAAGTGCTCAACGTGTTGCGCTCGCACCAGGTGATCGGCGTCGACACCCGCGAGCTGAAGGAGATCACCGTCACCCGGCTGGCGCGCACCATCGACAGCAGGGAGATCGAGCAGCAGGTGTCGCGCGCGCTGGAGGGCCGCCACGGGCTCGGCAGGGCCGGCAACATCGCGCTGACCTTCGACCGCGATCCCGGCGACATCCGCCTCGAGGCAACCAATACCGGCGTGATGCAGCCGATCGCCGTGCGCTACGACCCGCGCTCGACGCGTTTCGACCTGACCTTCGAGATCGGCAACGACGCCGGCGCCGCGCCGTCGAAGCTGCGCTTCACCGGAACCGCGATCGAAACCATCGAGGCCGCCGTGCTGACGCGCAATGTCGAGCGCGGCGACGTGTTGAAGGCCTCCGACGTGATCGTCGAGCGCCGTCCGAAGGCCGAAATCGGCAACGACGCGGCGGTGCGCGACAGCGCCGTCGGCATGCAGGTCCGCCGCCAGCTCCGCCCCGGCCAGGCGCTGCGCGTCGCCGACCTCGCGAAGCCCGATCTCGTCACCCGCGACCAGAACGTCACGCTGATCTACCGCACCGCTGGCCTCTACCTGACGATCCGCGGCAAGGCGATGGATGGCGGCGCCGAGGGCGACACCGTCAGCGTGATGAATCTGCAGTCCAAGCGTGCCGTCTCCGGCGTCGTCACCGGCCGCGGCGAGGTCTCGATCTCGGTCGCGACCCCGCGCGCGGCGCCGACCGCCGACGCCACCGAATCCAATTCCGCTTCCGTCAAGCTGAGTTCAGTCGCACCAAACGCCGAGTAAAGTTCATGTCCCAGTACCGCATCAACCGCCTCGTCCTGACCGGTGCGCTGCTCGCGCTCGGAACGATCGCCAGCGGTTGCTCGTCGATCGACCGTCTCTCCCAGATCGGCGAGCAGCCGAAGCTGTCGTCGATCGACAATCCGACCACCCAGCCCGGCTACAAGCCGGTGCAGATGCCGATGCCGAAGCCCGAGGTCGCCTCCTACAGCCCGAACTCGCTGTGGCGCAGCGGCTCCCGCGCCTTCTTCAAGGATCAGCGCGCCGCGCGCGTCGGCGACATCCTGACCATCACGGTGAACTTCACCGACAAGGCCGCGATCGCCAACGAGACCCAGCGCAGCCGTACCAACTCCGAGGATTCGGGCGTCACCAACTTCCTGGGCTCGCAGACCATCACGCAGCCGAACAAGATCCTGCCCGGCCGCATCCTGACCGCCGACTCCACCGCCTCCAGCGACGGCAAGGGCTCGGTGAACCGCCAGGAAGCGTTGCAGACCAACGTCGCCGCGGTCGTCACCCAAGTGCTCCCGAACGGCAATCTCGTAGTCGAGGGCAAGCAGGAGATCCGGGTCAATTTCGAAATCCGCGAGCTGATCGTGGCCGGCATCGTGCGCCCGGAGGACATCCAGAGCGACAACACGATCGATTCCTCGAAGATCGCCCAGGCCCGCATCGCCTATGGCGGCCGCGGCCAGATCACCGACGTGCAACAGCCGCGCTACGGCCAGCAGGTTCTCGACGTGCTGCTGCCCTTCTAACGGCATGATCCCGAAGAGTGGAAACCGGTTTTCGGAAACGGATCATGCCTGAGTAGGACTTTTACGAGCTCCCACATCTCGTCGCGAACCTAGGCGCGGCGCGGTGTACCAACACGGCCCTCGCTAGCTCCCCTGGCGAGGGCCGTGGCTTTTTGTGACCGGTGGCGTGCGCCGGCGCGGTCGCCGCGCGCAGTCCGATACCGCTTCACGAAAGTCGCGCCATCGCCTTGTCGGTTCGTTAACCCTCGCAGCAGCGCGCAGTAGAAGTCCCGGCGCTTGCAACGTAGGGAGACGACAACGCAGGGTTTTCTGTTTGTATGACGGTCATGCAAAGAGACGGACGATATGCGGCGTGGTTCCGGACGCCGCGGGGCGAAGGCACCGGAATAGTCCAGCTTGCAAATGGCAGGATCTCGGGCGGTGACGCCATGTTCATTTATGGCGGCACCTACCAGCTCGATCAGGACCGCTTCACGGCGACGCTGACGACGCATCGCTATGCCGACGGCCCGTTCACCACCGTGTTCGGATGTGACGAGGTCGAGGCGCAGCTGACCGGCTCGTTCAACGGCAACCGGGCGGTGTGCTCGGGCACGGCCAAGCAGGCCCCCGGCGTGCTGTTCGAAGCCACGCTGTTTCTGCAGCAACAGGAGCCGGAGCCCGCCCCCGGCCCAAGGACCACGACTACGCGCGCGGATGTGGCGAGGCTGCCGAAGCTCCCCGGCCGGCGCACGACGGTCGTGAGCAGGCGTTTCAGCTAATCCGTCCGCAATCCCGATGGCGTCGCCACCCGGTCCGGCGTACGATCGCGCATGCGCGAAGCGCAGCCCGATCGATGCAGCCGGAAGGAGGAACGCATGTATGCCGCCATCCGTCACGCCAAGGCGAAGACTGGTAGCGCCGAGGAACTCGCGCGCCGGATCAAGGAAGGCGCAATCCCGATCATCAGCGACGTTGAAGGCTTCATGGCCTATTACGTGGTCTATGCCGGCGACGATACCGTCACCGCGATCAGCGTCTTCAACAACCATGCCGGCGCCGAAGAGGCCAACCGCCGCGCGCTGGCCTGGATCGATGACAATCTCGGCCCATTGCTGGTCGGCCAGGCCACCGCGGTTGCGGGTCCAGTGATCGTGCATACCAAGGCATAACGGCCGCAACCGGGTTGCGGGTCCGGTGATCGTGCATACCAAGGCATAACGGCCGCAACCGGGTTGCTGGTCCCGTGATCGTGCACACCATAGCCTGACGGCAGCGCCCGGCAAACTTCGCCCGGCAGAAGCTGCCGGCGGCGCGTCGTGCGCGCGTGGCGGCGTCGCGATCCCGTTGAAATCACGGCTGCAACGGATGGCACGCCATTTGCTCCACGATTGCAGCATTGCAATGGGGACTGCGCGCGCAGATGACGTCGATCTCGGCCCTTGGATCGGTCACCGCCAGCATGACGACTGGCACATTGAAGAAACCGCTGACCGCCGACGCCACCGGCGGCAGCTCGCTCGGCGACACCGTCGAGCAGAAGTTTCTCAAATATGCGCAGATGAGCCCGATGGACCGGATGCGCGCGAACATCCTCAAAAGCATGGGCATGTCGGAAGAAGATCTCAAGAACATGACGCCGGATCAGCGCGCCACGGTCGAGCAGAAGATCAAGGAGCTGATCGAGCAGGCGTTCCAGAAGAACGCCGGCAAGGCCGGCCAGGCGGTCGACATCTCGGCCTAGCTTGCCTGCGCGGGAGCGCGACGGCCGCATTCACGCGTCGGGCCTGTCGCTCAGGACAATGAAGACCTTGCCGCCGAAGTCGTATCGCGCGACCTCGCGCATGCCGAGCCGCAGATGCGCCTTGAGCGAACGCGGGTTGTCTTCCCTGATGAACAGGATTGCCTCGCGGCCGGGGAACGTCGCCTGAAGCTTCGCGTACAACGCATCCAGCACGCCAAGGCCGCGCGCGTCCCGCGAGACGCACACCGGACCATAAACATACGCATCTGCCCGCCCCGGCCAGGCCTTCAGCATGGCCTGCACCGGCGGCGCCTCGCCATATCCCTTCTCCGATGTCAGGAGCGCGCCGAGCAGTCTGCCCTCATCGTCGGTCGCGACGACGATCGATTGCCCGCTTGCAATGCGCGTCTCGATCACGTCGCGCGGCCATTGCCCGAGCAGCATGCCACCGTGCTCCCCGTTGTTGGCCGTCAACAGCGCGGAGATGGCGTCCGCATCGGACAATGTGGCGAGCCTGGTCTTGATCATCGCGGATGGATCGCGAGCACCATGGCGGCGCAGCTCACGCCTTCTTCTTTGCGGTCGCGCGGGTACCCGCGGCCTTCTTTGCCGGCTTCTTCGCAGATTTCCTGGATTTGGCCTGGTTGAGTTCGATCGCAGCACGAATGAGCGTCTTCAGCGCAGGGGCGTTGATCTTGTCGCCCTCGAACAGATCGATCGCGCGCCGCGCATTGCCCTCGAAGCCGGTGTTGAACAGCTTGTCGGGGTCGGGCAGCTGCGCGCCATACATGAAGGTCAGCTTGACCTTGCCCTTGTGGGCGTTGCCGACCGCAATGATGCCGTCGCGCGACCACACCGGGCTGCCCATCCACTTCCACTCCTCGATGATCTCAGGATCGGCGGCGAGGATGCTCTTGCGCAGGCTGGCGAGCGTCTTGCCGCGCCAGTCGGTGAGGTCCTCGATCATCCGGTCGATACGTTCCGATGCCGTCATTGCTGTCTCTCGCGCCTCATCCGCCCCAAGTCGTCACGTCATGCAATCACACTTGGGACGCGGACGTCGATCCCCCATGCTGACGCCGCGGCGACAGATATGGCAACGCGAACAGATAAAGGCCGCTGAGCAGCATGAAGATCAGCGGGAACAGCGCTAGCAAGCCGATCCAGACCGCCTGCTGCTGCAGGACCATGGCGACGATGTTGATGATGACGGCGACCGTGAAGGCGATCGAGAGCCAGCGGTGCGATTGCCGGATCCAGTTGTTCCAGTTCAATGTGACCTCCTGTTGGTGAGTGAATGATCCAGCGTCATTGCGAGGAGCTTCCGACAAAATTGCAGAGCAATTTTGCGCTGAAGCGACGAAGCAATCCATCTATCCGTGTATGCGGCACGATGGATTGCTTCGCGGAGCCTGTCATCGGGCGGCGCTATGCGCCGACCCGTTGGCTCGCAATGACGAGAGAGAGAGGCCGTCAACCTTGCCGCGCCATCAGCTGATCGAGATTCTCGAGGAACTGCTTCCATCCGGCATGAGCGCCGCCATAGGCCTGCTTCTGATGCGGCTGGAAGCCGGACTGCTCGACGCGCAGATGGGTGCCGGTCGCCGTCGGCGTCAGCGTGAAGACCACAACGCTCTCGAGATTGTAGGCGGCATCCGCATGCACGAAATTCCAGGTGTAGGACAGCGTCCTGTGCGGCTCCACAGCGAGCACCTTGCAGTCCAGCACGCCGCCCCACTCGCCGCGCAGGTTGAAGCTGTGCCCGACCTCGGGCTTGAAGTCGTTCTTCATCAGCCACTCCTCCATCAGATGCGGTTGGGTCAGCGCGCGCCAGAGCTTTTCCGGCGGATGAGGAAATTCACGCTCGACGATCGCGGAACGCGTTTCAGCGGTGGTCTTGTTCATTGGTCCATCCTTTTGAGGAGATCTTCGAGGTGGTCGAACCGGTTCTGCCAGAAGCCCGCCATCTGGCTGGTCCAGTCGATCAGCGGCGCCAGCGCGCCGAGTTGCGCGCTGTAATGGGTCTGCCTGCCTTCATGGCGGTCGCGCACCAGCCCGGCCTGCTTCAGCACGCCGAGATGCTTCGACACCGCCGGCTGCGAGATCCTGGCGCGGGCCGTCAGCGCGCCGACGGTCTGCTCGCCCTCGCGGCACAGGCGCTCGAAGATGGCCCGGCGGGTCGGGTCTGCAAGGGTTCGAAACAGGATGTCGTGAGCGTCGGGCATTTGCGATCAATAACCCATTGGTTATGGATTGACGTATAACCAACCAGCTATGGATGAGTCAATCGCAAACTTCGCGCGATGGCACACCAAGACCGCCCGCGCCTTTCATAACCAGCAGGTTATCCGGTGGCACCGATCGGCCCGTCGGGCAACTCAGGGCGGAACGAAGAGCAAAGCTCGGGCAAATCATGTCGCGAGAATGCGGAAGTTTGACTCACAGATCGCGCAACACATTCCATGTCGTCCTGGCGAAAGCCAGGACCCATTACCCCAAATGAGCGTTGTTGCGCGATGCTGGGGCCACGATCCCGCTCATCATCAAGTGCGGTGGTTATGGATCCTGGCTTTCGCCAGGACGACGATCGTGTGTGTGTGGAATCCGCTCTGTCATCACCCGGCTCGCCGCCTCCGCTGAAGCTTCGGCGCGCCAAGGGTGCATGGCCTCGTCGAAGCCTTGGCGAAGACGGGACCGGGCGATCCAGTACGCCGCGGCCGCTCGGCTCAAGCATAGCCGTCTCTGCAATACTGGATCACCCGCTTTCGCTTTAGCGGGTCATCACACCGCGCTGTTTGACATCTTGAATTGCGAGTCGTCCTCACCGTCATCCCTGCCTTGTGCGCAATTGCACATGGGAGCAGGGACCGAGCATGAAACCGTGTCGTTGCGGTGGCACTGCGCATGATCTACAACCTTTGCACGGACGCGATTGCTATTCTCGGATAATTTTACGGAGATTCTTGATGTGCCAGCTTTGCGAAATCGCAGCTCCCACCCAGACCTCCCGGCGCCGCTTCCTCGCTGCCGCGGCCTGCACCGCCGCCAGCCTCGCCCTTGCCCCGCCGGTTTCCGCCAGGGAAACCAAATCGCCGCCGAAGCCGCAGAATGTGCTGGCGCCGGACGCGGCGCTGGAGCGGCTGGTGAAGGGCAATCTGCGCTATGTCGAAGGCGTCTCGCGGCGGCATGATTTCAAGCACGAGCGCGAGGCGCTGGCCGGCGGACAGAATCCGTTCGCCGGCATCCTGAGTTGCGCGGACTCCCGCATCGCACCGGAATACGCCTTCGACACCGGCCGCGGCGATCTGTTCGTCTGCCGCATCGCGGGCAATTTTGCCAGCGACGAGACCATCGCGAGCCTGGAATATGCATCGGCCGTGCTCAACGTGCCGCTGTTCATGGTGCTCGGCCACGACAGTTGTGGGGCGGTCGACGCCGCCATCAAGTCGCTGAAGGACAACACCACCCTGCCCGGCCATCTGCCCTCGCTGGTCAATGCGATCGCACCGGCGGTGAAGGCGACCGAGGGCAAGGGAGGCGACCGGCTCGCCAACGCCATCAGGCAGAACGTCATCGACAACGTCGCGAAACTGAAATCGGCGACGCCGATCCTTAGCGCCGCGGTCGATCAGGGCAAGCTCAGGGTGGTCGGCGCGGTCTATCGGCTGACCGACGGCAAGGTCGAACTGGTCACGGACGCCAAGCGCCCGGCGACTTGAAAGTCAGGTGAATTCAGTAAAGTCAGGTCAAGGTCGCGCAACACACTCGGTGTCGTCCCTGCTTTCGCACGGACGACGTCCTTATGTGGAGGCAGGCTCGCACAACGTCACCTCACGTAAAGGCCGCTTCCACCTTGCCGAGGCCGTCGAGCTCCATCACGACCGTGTCGCCCGCGTTCAGCCACACCGTCTTGACCAGGCTGCCAGTCAGTACGATCTGGCCGGCATGCAAGCCACGGCCTTCAGTGGCGAGATGATTGGCGAGCCAGGCGAGCGCGTTGTGGGGATGCCCGAGCACGTCGGCGCCGGTGCCGCGGCCTTCTTCCTTGCCGTTGACGATCGCGCGTCCCGCGACCGCGCGCAAATCGGGCACGGTGATGCGCGGCACCTCCTCCCCGAGCACGCAACCGGCGGCGAAGAAGTCGTCGGCAATCAGCGTCGGCGCGCCCAATGTCTCCCATTTGACGTAGCGGTCGTCGACGATCTCGATCGCGGGATAGTAGGCATCGATCGCTTCCGCGACCCATTCGGCGGTGAACGGCGCCTCGCTGGGAGCGAGATTGCGGGCGAGCCGCACCGCGATCTCGCACTCGACGCCGACATGGACGAACTCGGCCGCCGGCAGCCGCACGCCGCTGTCATGCACGACCTTCTCGAACACGCCACCGACGCAGGGGTGCGGGATGTTGATATATTCCTGCATCACCGCGCTGGTGCAGCCGATCTTGTAGCCGACGAGGCTGCCGACGTGTGGCTGCATCAGAGCGTGCAACGCGTACTGCACCTGATAGCCTTCGGCCTCGTCGCGCGGCACCACGTCCTTCGGAAGCGCCTTGAGCGGCGCCCGGCTGCGGCGCGCGCTGGCAATCGCCTTTGCGGCCGCGAGGACCCGATCCATCTGCGCAGCCTCCCTGGTGTTCTCGGCGGCGCGGTGGCGCCTCCGTCTGCTCGCTGCAATTCAGCACTCGCCGACGCGTCTGGCAAGCACGCTGCACGGGAGCTGCCGTCAGGCCTTGACGAGGCCGAGCCGGATCAGGCTCTCCGCGGTCGCGACGATCATCTCCTCATTGCCGCGCGGGCGCCAGCCGAGCAGGTGCTGCGCCTTGGCGCTGGTCGCGCGGCGCACCTTGCCGAGCAGCGGCAGCGCGGCACGGGCCATCGGGTTGCGCCGTGCGGCGAGCCGCATCATCCAGTCCGGCGCCTGGAACCGCGGCACGCGCCGCGCCTTGCTGCCGAGTTTTGCGCGCAGCACTCGGGCGACCCCGAGGATCGACATGGTCTCGCCGGCGACCGCCAGGAAGCGCTCACCGCTGGCCTCGGGCGACATCATGGCGCGCAGATGCAGGTCGGCGACATCGCGGACGTCGACGAGGCCGAAATGGATCCGCGGCACCGCCGGCATCGCGCCGTCGAGCAGCGCCTTGATGATGCCGATCGACTCGGAGAAATCGGCACCGAGCGCCGGGCCGAACACCGCGGTGGGGTTGACCACGGCAAGCTCGAGGCCATTGCCCTGGCGCGCCACGAAATCCCAGGCGGCGCGCTCGGCCAGCGTCTTGGATTTCGGATAGGCCTGCACGCCCTCGCCATCGAGATTGGACCATACGGTCTCGTTGAACGGCGCCGCCTGCGGCGGATGGCCGTAACCGATTGCCGCGAACGACGACGTCACGACCACGCGCTTGACGCCGGCGTCGCGCGCGGCGCGCAACACCCGCAGCGTGCCTTCCCGCGCCGGGACGATCAGCTCGTTCTCGTCCTCGGGCACACGGGCGCCGAGCGGTGATGCGACATGCAGCACGTAGTCGCACCCGGTGACCGCTTCGCGCCAACCGTCGTCGCGCAGCAGGTCGGCGGTGACGAAGCCGACCTGGTCGGGCGCCAGCGCGCCACCCTCGCGCAGCATCGCGATCACGTCGTTGCTGCGACCCGGATTGCGCACCGTCGTTCGCACCGCATGCCCGTTGGCGAGCAGCTGCAGAATCGTATGCACGCCGATGAATCCCGATCCGCCTGTGACCAAAACCGTGCTCATGTCCCTGCCCTCTTCATGGTTCGGCGGATCGGCCCAACATTGCACTGCCCGCCCTGCACAGGCCGCATCTGGTCACTATCTGATCTTGGACAAGTAGGATGAAATTCGAGACCGGTATGGAAAACAATACCAGCGATATGTGTGACGGCGGTGAATGCGAGAGCTGCCCCACCGACCCCAATGTGCTGATCGAATTCAAGCACGCGATCCATGCGCTCGGGGGGAAATGGAAGCTCGAGATCCTGTTCACGCTGATGAATGGCGTGTGCGGTTCGGCGCGCTGCGCCGCGCGCTCGCGCCGATCACCCAGCACATGCTGACTGCGCAGCTGCGCGAGCTCGAGCGCGACGGCCTGGTGGCGCGCAGGGTGCTCGCCGAGAAGCCGCTGCAGGTCGAATACGAGCTGACGGATTCGGCCTGGAGCCTGACGCCGGCTTTCCGCGAATTGCTGGCATGGTCGAAGACGTTCGGCCCGCGCCGTCAGGCGGAGGCAAGCGAGGCGATACTCGGAGCCGGGTTGGCCTGAATATCGCCTCGCCTTCAGATCGGCGTCCGATCACTCCATGCCAAGCGCCTTTCGGATCGCGATCTCGACCGGCGAATACGCGCCGTCCGCACGTTCCAGCCGGTACGGTTCGCCGGCAGCGAGCGACGGCTGGGCCATGAAGCGCGGCGTCGTGCCCCGATGCTTCTGCGCGGCATGCACCAGCAACGGATGGCACAGATAGACCGTGCCGGCCTCCCCGGTCGCGAGCGCGACCTCGCAGTCGGCGCCGACATCGTCGAGCACCATGCGTGCGCGCCCGGCCTCGCCCGCCGGCGCGAGGTGGCGCGCCATCGGCCAATGCGAGCCGACCCTGATCCGGGTCGGCGCGTCGTCCTCGCCGACGTCGGAGAACAGGAACAGCATCAGCAGCGCCCGACCGCGCGAGACGACATTGGCCCGCCAGGCGGAGAAGTCGCTGCGCTCGTTCGGGTCGCAATCCTCGCCGGGGAAGCTGACGTCGATGTGCCAGCCAGCATCGCCGGGATCGTCCGGATGCGGGAAGCGCACCGGAAAGGTTCCGATGTCGTCGCGCGGACGCCAGCGGCCGGGACCGGCGATCTGATCGAACGCCCGGTGCAGTAGCGGCGTGTTGATCGCTTCGCGAAACGGCGTACCGCCGTAGCCCGGCAACCGGATCACCGGTTGGGTCCAAGTCAAAGGGTCGTGCTCGCTGCATGGCAGGTCGCGCCACATGATGGCGCGTCCCCGGTCGGCGAGTTCCCGGGGAAAGGCGCTGTCGATCCGGACAAAGCCCTGTTGGATGAATTGCTCGATCTGCGCGCCGTCAAGCGCACGCGCGTCGTTTCGATGGGTCATGATTGTCTCTCAAACTGTCGCCAGCCATCGATGCTCCGCGATGCGCGGAACCTGACCGGCTCATTCGGTTTCACTGGAATCCCAGGAGCGAAAGCTCGTGGGGCCGCTCGGCGCTTCCAGGAGGAAGCGGGATCAGCCCAGCAAAAACACCGAAGCGATGCTGAGAGTGCGTGTCATCATGGCGGCGCGAACGTACAACCGGTACGCGCCGGCAGCAATCCGTGGCGATCCGTCGCCACTATTCGTCGCGATAGACCTTCTCGCGCTTCTCGTGGCGTTCCTGCGCCTCCACCGACAGCGTTGCGATCGGGCGGGCTTCGAGCCGCTTCAGCGAGATCGGTTCACCGGTCTCTTCGCAATAGCCGTAGGTGTTGTCTTCGATGCGCTGGAGCGCCGCGTCGATCTTGGAGATCAGCTTGCGCTGACGGTCGCGGGCACGAAGTTCGATCGCGCGGTCGGTTTCCGAGGACGCTCGGTCCGCGAGGTCGGGATGATTGACGTTCTCTTCCTGCAACGTCTGCAACGTGACCTTCGATTCGCGGAGGATTTCATCCTTCCAGGCCAGCAGCTTGGCGCGGAAATAATCGCGCTGCCGCTCATTCATGAAAGGCTCTTTTTCAGTCGGCCGGTAGTTCTTCAGCTTTTCCAAAGGCAGCCATGTCCCTGTCAGGCGGAGGGAACACAACTCCTCCGCGCGGCGCCTTATATAGCCACGTCATGTGACAGACAATATCTGCCACCGCGAAAGGCGGGCCGCCCCCAAGGCCTTGCACAGGCAAACTTATCCGCCCTGCCCGGGGACGGCCCTGCCCCTCAATAGCCGACCGTGAAACGCCGGCGAATATGGGCCGGGCGCTCGATTTCGTCGGCGAGTGCAACTGCGAAATCCTCGAAGGAGATCGAGCTTTTGCCGTCGGCGGCGGTCAGGAGCTGGTCGGTTCCGAGGCGGAACTTGCCGGTCCGCTCGCCGGCCACGAACAGCGCCGAGGGCGACAAGAAGGTCCAGTTCAGGTCCTTCTCCTGGCGCAGCAGGTCGAGGAATTCAGCCCCCTTGGAGGCCTCGGCCTTGTATTGGGGCGGAAAGTTGGGGGTGGTCACCAGGCGGACGCCCGGCGCCACCTCGAGGCTGCCGGCGCCGCCGACCACGAGATAGCGGCCGACCCCGGATGCCTTGGCCGCCCCGATCAGCTTGGCGGGGTCGCTGACCAGGAAATGGATCGAGCTGATCGCGGCATCGTGGCCGGCCCACAGCGCGGCCAGGGCGGCCTGGTCGTTCGCGTCACCCTTGCGGGCGGCGACATTGGGCAGGCTGGCGATCTTCTCAGGGTTGCGGGCGATGGCGGTGACGGCGTGGCCGCGGCGGGCGAGTTCCGCGGTGATGCGCGAGCCGGCCTGGCCGGACGCGCCGGCGATGGCGATCTTCATCTCAAGTCTCCGATTGATGGTTTCCAATGGTGACTAGATAGCGAAAAGGATGTAGGTGTGAAGAAGGCACTCTCGCCTCACCTGATCACGCCGGAGTAACCGCGATGAAAGCCACGAGCCTCAAGCCGGACGCCTATGCCGCCAATTGCCCGACGCGCCAGATCCTCGACCGGGTCGGCGACAAATGGGCGGTGCTGATCCTGCTGCTGCTGCGCAGCGAGCCGATGCGCTTCAACCAGCTCCGACGCGCGATCGAAGGCATCTCGCAGAAGATGCTGTCGCAGGTGCTGAAAAGCCTGGAGCGCGACGGGCTGCTGCGCCGCCGGGCGATCGCAACGGTGCCGGTGACGGTGGAGTATTCAATCACGCCGCTCGGATCGACGCTCGCCGAAGCCGTCGATCCGCTGCGCGACTGGGCCGAACGGAATCTGAAGGACGTGCTGGCCGCGCAGCGCCGCTACGACGCGCAGCGCAAGGCGCTGGCGGCCTGAGGCACCTGCAGGCACCGGCGGCGTCGGACAGGTGAGTTGATCGGGAGGAGCCTAGTATTGCCCGGCCTTGGCGAGCTCGACCTCGACGCGCAGTTCGATCTCGCCGAGCACGGCATCGAGGCCGGGGTCGCCGGAGGATTCCTTCAGGCTCGCCGCGGCGTCACGCAGCCGGTTCACCGTGGAGGAATCGAAATTGCCGGACAGCAGACCGAGCTTGAGCGCATCGAGCACGTCGAGCGCGCCCTTGCCGCGGGCCACCGAGCGCTTGCGGCGCTCGGTCGGGTCCTCGACGCCCTGCAGCGCGAGCAGCGCATCGAGGCTGGCGGCGGCCTTCGGCGCCGCGGTGGAGCGGACCTCCTCCTGCGCGGTCGTCGCATCCGGCAGCGAGAAGCCGCTCGACGAGGCGCGCCGCGAGGCGCTGGTGGACGTGCCAAGCGTGGTGCCGTTCGGTCCGTAGATGCGCATCGTCGTGATGATCCCGCAGGCCTGAATGGGCCGAGCATCGCTGTTTTATGGTTAACGGCGCGTAAACGACCCGGCAATTTCTGCCGCCGCGCGGCAGTTTCGCGCTCCCTGGCGAACCGGAGCAAAATGACGACCCGACAATTTCGATAAATATATCAACACATTGCCCAAGCGAAGCAGAGTGGCACGCAGCTCGCATGGTTAATGGCGGATCGCCGTCATGGGAGTGTCGCGCGATCCGCGAGTTCAGTTCGAGGGGAGCATCGGGATGCCCGGCATCCGCATCGCAAATCTGTTCGGAGTGGCCTGCGCCGCGCTGCTGGCGCTGGCGGCCTCCGTCATGCCGGCGGCCGCGACGTCGCGGATCAAGGATCTCGCCAATATCGAGGGCGTGCGCCAGAACCAGCTGATCGGCTACGGCCTCGTGGTCGGCCTCAACGGCACCGGCGATACGCTCAACAACATCCCCTTCACCAAGCAATCGCTGCAAGCGATGCTCGAGCGCATGGGCGTCAACATCCGCGGCGCCACCATCCGCACCGGCAACGTCGCCGCGGTGATGGTGACCGGCAATCTGCCGGCGTTCGGCACCCAGGGCACGCGCATGGACGTCACCGTCTCGGCGCTCGGCGATGCCAAGAACCTGCAGGGCGGCACCCTGCTCGTCACCCCGCTGCTCGGCGCCGACGGCAATGTCTATGCGGTGGCGCAGGGATCGGTGGCGGTCGCCGGCTTCGCGGCCGAAGGTGCCGCCGCCAGCGTCGTGCGCGGCGTGCCGACCGTCGGCCGGATCGCCAACGGCGCCATCATCGAGCGCGAGATCGAGTTCGCGCTCAACCGCCTGCCCAATGTGCGCCTCGCGCTGCGCAACGCCGACTTCACCACCGCCAAGCGGATCGCCGCTGCGGTCAATGACTATCTCGGCGTCAAGACCGCCGAGCCGATCGATCCCTCCACGGTGCAGCTTGCGATCCCGACGGAGTTCAAGGGCAACGTCGTCGCCTTCCTGACCGAGATCGAGCAGCTGCAGGTCGATCCCGATCTGGTGGCCAAGATCGTGATCGACGAGCGCTCCGGCATCATCGTGATGGGCCGCGACGTTCGCGTCGCCACCGTCGCGGTCGCGCAGGGCAATCTCACCGTCTCGATCTCCGAGAGTCCGCAGGTCAGCCAGCCCAATCCGCTGTCGCGCGGCCGGACAGTCGTGACGCCGCGCACCAGCGTCGGCGTCAGCGAGGACGGCAAGAAGTTCGCAGTGGTCAAGGACGGCGTCTCGCTGCAGCAGCTGGTCGACGGCCTCAATGGCCTCGGCATCGGACCGCGCGACCTCATCAGCATCCTGCAGGCGATCAAGGCCGCCGGCGCGATCGAAGCCGACATCGAGGTGATGTGATGGCGAGCCTGATCAACAGCACCACCGGCAGCATGCCGAACAAGGCGTTGATGCCGATGTTCAACGGCCGCCCCGATCCCGTACTGCAGGACGCGCTGAAGAAGGTGACGCCGCAGCAGGCCGCCAAGGCGAAGGCGACCGCGACCGATTTCGAATCGATGTTCCTGAATTCGATGTTCTCGCAGATGACGACCGGCCTGAAGGGCGATGGCCCGTACGGCGACACCGTCGGCACCGGCGCATGGCGGTCGATGCTGACCGACGAATACTCGAAGAATTTCGCCAAGGCTGGCGGCGTCGGCATTTCCAACGAAGTGTTCCGCTCGCTGATCCTGCAGCAGGCGAACAAGGGCTAGGGTTTCAAGGAGCAGCGCGATGAACCAGCGTCCACAGCAGCCGCGGCCAGTAGCATCCGCCCCCGCCGCGCGGTCCGCGACGTCGACGCCGCCGGACGTCGCGCGTCTCGCCAACGAGCTGACCGAGGTGATGAGCGGCCTGCTTGCCGTGATCGAGCAGGAGACCGAGTTCGTCCGCGCCGGCAAGATCCGCGAGAGCATGCGGCTCGAGCCGCAGAAGTCCGAGCTGTCGCGGCGCTACATGCTCGCGGTGGAGCATCTGAAATCGATGCAGAAGATGCTGTCGCAGACCGATCCCGAGCTGCTCGCGACACTGCGCCGTCATCACGAGACATTCCGCGCCATGCTGCAGGTCAATTTGACCGTGCTCGCAACGGCGCACGCCGTCTCCGAAGGCATCGTGCGCGGCGTCAATGCCGAGGTGCAGCGCCGCAACATTCCGAACACCTATACCGCAAGCGGACAGCGCGCCACGCCGGGCCCGCGCAACATGACGCCGATCGCGGTCAGCCGCACGCTCTGACGCCTACGCCTACAATTTAGCTCAATTCGACGCCGCCCAGGCAGCGCGGCATTCAGCGTGTTTTCTAACAGCCTGTTGAGAGGTTCCCCGTAGAGTTGCGGACCGTGAGGGGTTGGGATTTGACTCAAGCAAACTAGTGCCTGTGCACTACGAGGCTGCCATGAGTACAGATTTCAACATCAAGCCGGTGGGGGCACCGGTCGCGGCGCCGATGGTCTCTCCCACGAGCGATACGGCGCAGAAGGCGGTCAAGACTGAACTGCCGGCGAGCCAGAGCGTCACCGCTCCGGAGCCGAGCGTGCGCGTCACCATCGATCCCGACGCCGTCAACGCATCGATTTCAAACCAGGCTCCGTCGGTCAGCGACCAGGTCATCATCGACCGCGACGCGCGCGCCGTGGTCTATCAGGTGGTCGATAATCGCACGAATTTGGTGGTGAGGCAGTTTCCGGAAGAAGCCGTATTGCGCCGCCGCGCCTATTTCCACGCGCTCGATCTCAGCAAGGACGCGCCGACGCGGGTGCGCGCCACCGATCGTCGCGCCTAGACGCGGAGCAACGACCGCTCAGGTCTTCTGCGTGGCGTAGGCCTTGTCGAGATAGGTCGCCCCGGTGGCCGGATCGGTGACGACATTGGCGATCAACGCCGTCCCCTGCTGCACCAGCGCGAACTTGGTATCGCCGATCCGGAACCCGCCATCCTTGATCAGCACGTCCTGATACTTGCTGGTGCCGTCGCTCTGGTAGTGGACCTTGGCGCGGAAGCCATCGACGTTCGACACCGAGATGTTGAACGACTTGTTGTTGGCGTACTTGCCGCTCCAGCTGCCCTCATAGAGGTTCGGATCGACGGCCACATAGGGCGTCTTCGACGGGACCGTCAGGCCGGCGGCCTTGTAGTTGGCCGACAGGATGCTCAACACGTCGGCCATGCCGAGGGCTCCGTCAGGAATCGATCGATCAGCCGCGACCCGAGAGGCCGGCAGCGATATTGCAGTTGATATCGATCAGCGACTTCAGTTTCGCCGGATCCGGATTCATCTGGATGTCGACGGTCTGCTTCATCACGAACACGCCGATATTGGCGATGTTCTGGCGAATCTCGAGCGGCTGCGGATTGTCGTCGCCCTGCGCGGCACTGAGAAAGATCGACCACAGCCGGCGGTTGAACAGCAACGCGTGATCGAGCGCCTTGTCGGGACCGTTCCAGTTCGTCTGGACTTCCTGCAGCTGCCGCGCGGCCTTCAACAGCGCCTGCGCTTCGATTTCACGTGGGGACGCCGTCGTCGTGGAGGTACGAGCGTAGGCCTGGGCTGCATTCGACATTCAATGACCTCGATGGGATGCGGATTTCTCGAGCCGCGAAGACGCAATTCTAGCGCCCGATATTTATGCATCCGGCGCCTTTAAATATGGTTAGCAGGCGTTACGAAATGCGTCGTTCTGACGGCATGGACAGACACCGTAATATCCCGGAGACAAAAGAAAACGGCGGGGTTTCCCCCGCCGTTCTCGAAGCACTTGCCGGCGCGCTTAGCGGAGCAGCTGCAGCACGCTCTGCTGGCTCTGGTTGGCGAGCGCCAGCGCGGAGACCGCGATCGACTGGCGGGTCGACAGCGCCTGGCTGTTGGCCGCTTCCTCGTTGGTGTCGGCCAGCGTCAGGTTGGACGAACCGGTCTGCAGCACGTTGATCAGGTTCTTCGAGAAGTCCTGACGGATCTGCACGATCGACAGGTTCGAACCCAGCGTCGAGGCTTCGCTGCGCAACGCGGAGCTCGCCGAGCTCAGCGACGAGATGACGCTGTTCGCCGAGTTGTTGTCGAGGAAGTCGGTGCCGGCGGTCAGCGCCTTCAGTCCGAGGCCGCTGGCATTGAAGGTGACGCCGGTGATGCTCAGCGTCGACCTTCCGGTCTCGTTGAAGGTCAGCTTCAGGCTGTCGCCGTTCAACAGGTTGATGCCGTTGAACGAGGCGTCCTGCGCCGTGGTCGTGATCTGCGCGATGGTGTTGTTGTACTGCGTCACCAGAGCGGCACGCGCCGACTGCGAGGCCTGGTCGGCGACCGGGGCCGTGCCGGCCGCGCTGAACGTCGCGGTGCCGCCGCCGGTGTTGGTGAAGGTCACCGCACCGATCGTCGAGGACGCCGCGTCATTGGTCGTGGTGATGACAAGCTTGTTGGAGCTGTCGAGGCTCGCCGTCAGGTTGCTGGCCGCCAGCGACGTGTTCAGCTGCGCCAGCGACGTGCTGGCCCCGAAGGTGAAGCTGAAGGCGGGTTGGCCGGCCGAAGCCGCGATCGCCAGCACGTCACCGCTCTTGATCGTGGTGCCGTCGACGAGGTTGGCAGACGTGCCGCCGAGCGCCGCAGTCGAAGTGACCTGCGACCTGGTGGTGTAGCCGGTCGGGCTCTGCAGCACCTGGTTGGCGATCGACTTCGCGGTATCGACCAGCTTCTGCAGCGAGGTGATGCCGGTGTTGGCGGCCTGCAGCACCTGCACGCCGTTGCCGATGCCATCGAGCAGGTTGTTGATGTCGCTGGCGCGGTTGTCGAGCGATTGCGCGGTGAAGAAGTTGGTCGGGTTGTCGAGCGCCGTGTTGACCTTCTTGCCGGTGGCAAGGCGGTTCTGCGTCGTGGAGAGCAGATCGGCGGTGGACTGGAGGGAGAGGAGGTTCTGGCGAACGGAGGAGGAGAGAATGATATCGGACATTTTCATACCTTTCTGGTGTGAAACTGAGGAAAAAGCCGCTCCAATCCTTTCTGATCGGGCGGATGGCCGATCCTGCGGTCTGGCCGCGAAGGAAAAAGAAATCTCCGGCACGGTATTTGAGACAAAAGCCGAAGAATAAAATTGTCACCATTGGGCGAGGTTCGCCCCGAAAACTACTGAGACGACTGACAATTCCGGCTAGATAACGACGCTAGCGCCCGCCCCTCGTTCACCAAGCATTAACCATCATGGGAAAGGATCGCTGTCGCATCGGCCCCTGCCCGCAACGGCGGCTGCTAAGCAGTGCCGAACCACTTCGCTCCGCCAGCGAAGACATCGCGCGACTGCAGGCAAAGGAGAACGGTCATGGCCCTGAAGGTCGAACTCAAACCGAACGAACGCATCATCGTCGGCAATTGCGTGATCACCAACACCGACCAGCGCGCCCGCCTGCTGATCGACGGCGACCGCATCCCGATCCTGCGCGAGAAGGATATCCTGACGCCCGAGACCGCGGACACGCCGGCGAAGCTGATCTATCTCGCCGTGCAGCTGATGTATCTATCGCCGGACCCGATGGCGCACCACCCGACCTATTTCAGTCTGGTGCGCGACATCATCACCGCGATGCCGAGCGCATGGCCCTTCATCGAAAGCGTCAACAACTTCATCCTCAACGGCGACCTCTATCACGCGCTGAAGGAATCCAAGAAGCTGATCGCACACGAAGAGAAGCTGCTGGAAACCGCGCGCGACCAGCAGAACGCCGAGCGGGACGACACACGCAAGAGCGCGTAGAGCTTCTTGTTTTGACGCGTTTTCTTTGCGCGAACCGGCGTCCGCTTCGCTTGAAAACGCTCCAGCCCCACTCGCCTCAACGAAAAAGGCCTCCGCGCGGAGGCCTTTTTGCTGGCTGGAGTTCAGGAGCGCGCGATCAGCTGATCGGCAGGTATTTCAGGAGCGTCGTCTGATACAGCATCGACGTGGTCTGGTACGACGCCTGCAAGCTGGTTTGCAGCGCCAGGATCTTGGTCGCGACCTCGTCCTGATTGACGCCCTCGACCGAGTCGAGCATCGTTTCCGCCATCCCCTTCAGCTGGGTCTGCCGATCGGTGGCCGCCTTGGTCGCGGTCTGGGCACCGGCGAACTCGGCCTGCACGTCCTGGATCTGCTGCTGACCGTTTTGCGGGGCGAGGTTGCCGCTCACGCGCTGCGCGAGCGCCGTCACCTGCGCGCTCGCATTCGGGTTGCTGGCATTGGTGGTGACGGCTGCGTACACCGCGACGTTCTGCAGCAAATAGCGGAAGGCCTGCTCGTTGGCGCGCGCGCCATACTGCACGGTGATCGACTGATCGACCTGGGCGACCGCGGTGCCGCGCGCCGACCCCGGGCCATTCTCGCCGGTGTACCAGTAGACGGTGTTGCCGGGCGTGCCCGCGACCAGGTTGGTCGCGGTGTCGAACGGCGGTCCTCCTACCCTGAGCGGCGCCGGCGCTGCGGTGGTGTTGTTGGCGATGCCGAGCGCGCCGAGCGCGGCGGTGTTGGAGCTCGAGATCGACAGGCTCTCGCCGTCGGCGCCGTGCAGGGTGATCGCGCCGTTGCTGATGGTCGACGGGTTCTTGGTGCCGCTGATCTGGTCGATCTTGGCCATCAGCGTCTGCACGCTGTCGGTGACGTTGACCTGGTTGCCGGTGGCGCCCGAGGCCACGAAGGTGATCGGCGTGCCGTTCACCGTGATGGTATCGCCGGCGGCAAAGCTCGTCGACAGCGAGTCGGTGCCCGCCGTCCCCGACAGCGCCGTGGCGCCGCTGATCGGCGCCGGCGGCGTGTTCTGGTTGTTGACCGCCGCACCCGAGACGGTTGCGACCGGATTGAAGAAATTGTTCGACGCCGCCACCGCGGACGCCGCGACCAGCGACGTGTCGCTCAACGTCTTGATCGACGAGGTCAGCGTCGATTGCAGGTTGGCCGTCGTCGCCGCGGTGTCGGCGCCGATCAGGAACGAACCGGCGGGCGGCGGGTTCGTCGTCGTCGCCGTGAGTTCGATCGCTTCGGTGGTGCCGTCGGGCAGCGTGAAGTTGAACTTGATCTTGTCGCCGTCCTTCGGATTGACGGCGCCGAGATCGACCGACGCCGACTTCGGCGTGCCGGTCGGCTGCGTCACCGTGGCGCCACCCGTCAACGACGACTGCACCGACAAGAGGTTCAGGCCGAACGGCGAGCCGTCCTCGGCGATACTCGTGACCGTCGTGGTCGCCGGCGGCGACGAGACGCTCAGGCGCCCCATCATGCCGGCGCCCTGATCGGCCTGCTTGCGCTCATTGATGAGCTGCGTGAGGCCGGCCTGGGTAGCCGTGCCCTTGAGCATGGTATCGGCGGACACCGTGGCCGGCGTATCCATCGCGCGGCCGGAGAACAGATAGCGGTCGCCCGACTGGCTGTTCAGCATCGCGACCGCGTTGGCGAAGGCCGCCTGCGCCGTGATCTGGCCCGAGGTCTGGCCGCTGTCGTTGAGCGTCAGCGTCGCCGTCGTCGCGGCGTTCTTCACCTGGGTCCCGACGTCGGACAGGCCCTGCAGGGTGAGGTTAGCGACACTCAGGCGCGTGTTGAGGTTGGTGGCGGTATCGGAGAATGCGTTGATGCCGCTGATCTGCGCGCGCAGGCTGAGCGCGAAACCGCGATCGAGCCCCTGCCCCGCATAGGTCGTCGATACCTTGCCGGTCGCAAGCTGCGTCGTCAGGTCATTGAGCTGATTCCGCAGGTTGAGGATCGTGGTGCCGATATAGGAAGTTCTGCCGCTTACGCCGTCGATCGACATGTTACCCTCACGTGAGCTGCAGCAGCGCGTCGTACATCTGCTTGATCGACGACATCACGCGCGCATTGGCGGAATAGGCGTTCTGCAGCGAAAGCAGATGCGCCATCTCCTCGTCCATGTTGACGCCGGAGGTCGAGTCCATCTTGGTCTGCAGCGTGTTCAGCACGACGTCCTGGCCGTCAGCCAGTTGCTTGGCGGCGGTCGCCGACTCGCCCTGCTGGCTGATGAACTGCTTGGCAAAGTTGAGCAGCGTGCCGGTGAACGGCGCGCCTGACGTGCCAAGGCCGGTCTGCGGCGAATAGCTGTACGAGGCGTTCGACAGCTGGTTCAGAACGAGGTTGGCGCGCGTGGTGTCGCCGGCCGGCGTCTGCGGATTGGTCGAGTACACCACCATGCGCGAGGGATCGCCGATCAGGCCGGTGTTGACGCTGATGCGCGCGGCAAGGCCGGTGGTCTGCGAGCCGTTCGCGGTGATCGCGCCGGTGTAGAGTCCGCCATTGTCGGTGAACAGCGGAAGGTGCGGATCGCCCGAGGTCAGCGACGAAACCGTCGACGTGACCGACGCCGCGGTCACATCGGCCTTGTTGACGGCGCCGTCGTCGAGCACGCGCAGCGTCGACCCGGACGGATTGGAGAATTGCAGGCCGGTTCCGCCGAGTGCGCCGTTGAGCTGCGACAGCACCGAGCTCATGCCGCCTGAGAAATCGATGCCCAGCACCTCGTCGTTCGGATCGACGGTCGCGGTATTGCTCAGCGGCAGCACGTTCGGATCGTCGACGCGAATGATCGACAGATTATGCGTGAGGCCGGTGGTGTTGTCCTTGTAGGAGACGTGGATGGTGTTGCCGTTCTGCAGCCCCGAGAGGTCGAGGTCGAAGCCGGACTGCGCCCCCGCCGTCGCCGCGGTGCCCGCGGTCGTCTTGTCCGACAACGCGCTCGACATCGCGGCCGCGAACTGATCGATCTGTGTCTGGGCCTGCGCCAGCGTGTTGTCGCGCAACTCGAGATAGGCGGCGATCTTGCCGGAGCGAATCGAGTTGGTCGACACCATGTCATAGGTGCCGCCATGCGGGAACGTGATGGTGATGGTGCCGACCGTGCTCTTGGTCGGGTCGGTATTGTACAACGTGTTGGGCGTCATCGTGCCCTGGGCGTTGAAGCTGAGCGTCGCGGCCTCGGTGCCGACCAGCTGCACGCCGGAATTGGTGAACACGCTCACCTGGTTCTGGCTGTTGGTGACGGTACGGATGTCCATCAGCTGCGAGAGCTGCGTGACGTAACGGTCGCGCTGATCGAGCAATGCCGCGGTCGAGGCATCGGTCGTGCCGCCATTGGCCGCCAGCTGGACATTGAGGCGCGCAATCTGCTGCAACGCATTGTTGGCGCTGTTGATGGAGTCGCTGATGCCGGCCTCGGCGTTGGCGCGCAGCGTCTGGATTCCCTGCGAAGTCGCGTTGAGCTGCTGCGCCATCGATTGCGCGGCATTGATCACGCCGATGCGGGCCGACTGCGATTCCGGGCTGGTCGACAGCCCCTGCAGCGCGGTCAGGAACTTGTTGTAGGCGTCCTCGATCGTGCCGGTGGAGTCGGGATTGCCGTACACGCCCTGCAGATTGGCCAGGAAATCCGAGCGGACGTCGGCATAGGCCGCGCCCGACGTCTCGGTGCGAAGCTGGGTCTGCAGGAATTCGTCGAGCTGGCGGTTGACGCCGGTAATGAGGACGCTCGATCCGTACTGGCCGGTGGTGCCGGTGACCTGGTTGAGCGTCTTCCTGACGTAGCCGGGCGTCTCCGCGTTGGCGACGTTCGACGACACGAGCGAGAGCGAGGCCTGCGTGGCGCGCAGGCCCGACATCGCGGTGGAGAGGGCTTGGCTCAAACCCATGATGTGTACTCGCCTTTACTTCTTCACACGTGCAGCAACGATGCGATCAGCGCACCACGTTCAGGAGATCCTGCACCATCGAATTGGTTGTGGTGATCACCTTGGTGTTCGCCGAATAGGCCTGCTGGGTCACGATCAGCTTGGTGAATTCGTCGGCAATATCGGTGTTCGAGCTCTCGAGCGAGGAGCCGACGATGGTGCCGGCCTTGCCGAACAGCGCCGCGCCGGACTCGTCGGTTGCCTCGAACGCACCGCCGTCGATGCGCTTGAGGAAGTTGGTGCCGTTGAAGGTCGCCACCGAGATTTCAGCGAGGTCGATGTTGCGGCCGTTGGTGTAGTTGCCGACGATGCGACCGTTAGTCGAGACGCTGACCGACTGCAGCTGGCCGGCGGGGAAACCGTCCTGCTGGATCTGGTTCACCTGAACGTTGCCGTTGGCGTCGGCGAACTGGGTCACGCCACCGGAGCCGAAATTGATCACGGGGCTGCCGAGCGACACGCCGTTGACGACGGCATTGGTGAGCGCCACCGAGGAGATCGCCGGCGACATCTGGCCGTTCGAGGCGAAGGTGAAGTTGACGTTGACGTTCTGCCACGAGACCTGCGTGCCGGTCGCATTGGGATTGACCTGATAGAACAGGTTCCAGGTGTCGGTATGTCCGCTGCCCAGCGAGGAGCTGTCGGTCTTGGCCCAGCGGAATTGCAGGTTCACCGGCGCGCCCGACACGTCGTAGGCCGTGACGGCGCCGCCCGAGACGGATTCGTTCAGGAAGGTCGAGTTGTCGTTGCCGATAACCTGGCCGGTGCCGACCGTGCCGCCGCCGCCGCGAACCGCAACCGCCGACCCGGTGAAGCCGAGCGCCGCAAAGGCGGTCGCGTTCGAGCTCGTCACGTTGAGATCGGCCAATTTGCCGGAGTGCAGGGTGATCTTGCCGCCGCTGATCGTCGATGGCGTCGTGGTACCGGTGATCGCGTCGATCTTCGCAAGCAGCGTTCCGATGCTATCGGTGACGTTGAGCTGGTTGCCGGTCGCCCCCGACGCCACAAAGGTGATGACGGTGCCGTTGACCGTGATCGTGTCGGCGGGCACGACGGGCGGGCCCGCAGAGCCGGCGCTGAAGTTGGTATTGATCGAATCGGTGCCGGCTGCGCCCGAAAGCAGGGTCGCGGCGGTAATGGCCACCGACGGCGTCGCCTTGTTGTTTTGCGCGGTGCCGGTGATCGCGGAATCGGTATACGGCGCAGCCGGCGTGCCCAGCACCAACGGATTGTTTCCACTGCTGAACGCGCCCGGCCGGATCAGCTCGGAACCGGGAACCGAAGTGTCGTGCGCGGTGGTCAAGGGATAGGACGCGAGGTTGGCGCGATAGTCGATCTTGGTGGTCTGCTGCGCCGGCAGGAAGTCGTTCTTGAATTGCAGCACCTGCGGCGATGAGCCCGCCGGGTTGCCGGTGGTCGGGTCGATCGGCACGCCCTCGAGATAGTAGCCGGCACCGTTGACGAGATAGCCGTCCTTGTTGAGCTGGAAATCGCCGCGGCGGGTATAGCGGTCGACGCCGTCGAACACCGGGGCGCCGTCGGTGAAGCTGCCGGGCTTCTGCACCGCGAAGAAACCGTTGCCGTTGATCGCCATGAAGGTCGCGACCGATGCCGACTGGACGTCGCCCTGCACCGAGTTGGTCGAACGGGACTGCGCGGTGACGCCGCCGGCAAGTTGCGCGGTCAGCGCGGTCTGCGGCACGAGGTCAAGGAATGAGGTATCGATGCGCTTGAAGGCGGTGGTCTGCGAGTTGGCGATGTTGCCGGAGATGTTTTCGAGCGCGTACGACCCCGCGCGCAAGCCACCGACAGCCGTCGTGAGAGCGCCGAAGATACCCATGACATGTTCTCCAATTCGATTCCCGGCGGCTGGCAATCACAGGAATGGCCGCATCGGCGGAGCATGTCGCAAAGGTCGTGCCACGAAACAAAACGTAACAAAATCATCCGCTTGAAAAAAATGCCCCGGTCGTTCGACCGGGGCACATTTGCCGGGAGCGGCAACAATTGCCGGGAAGGAATGTCAGGTCGCCGATGGCGCCGCCGGGTGAAATACCAGCGCGAAACCGTCCATGCAGTAGCGCAGCCCGGTCGGTTTCGGGCCGTCGTCGAAGACGTGGCCGAGATGGCCGCCGCAGCGGCGGCAATGCACCTCGGTGCGCACCATGCCGAAGGTGCGGTCCGACGTCGTGCCGACCGCATTGTCCAGCGGCTTGTAGAAGCTCGGCCAGCCGGTGCCGCTCTCATACTTGGTCTCGGACGAGAACAGCGGCAGGTCGCAACCGGCGCAGGCGAAGGTGCCCTTGCGGTGCTCCTTGAGCAGCGGGCTCGATCCCGGCCGCTCGGTGCCCTGGTTGCGCAGGATCTCGTATTGCTGCGGCGTCAGCTGGGCGCGCCATTCGGCGTCGGTCTTCTCGATCTCGAATTTCTCGGCGGCCTGCGCCGGCGAGGCGCGCAGCCAGCGGAAGGCGGCGAAGCCGAACAGGCCGGCGACGGAAGCAAGCAGGATGCGGCGATCGATCATCAATCATCTCCGGTGCGGACGGCTCAGGGGGCGTGCCCCGAGGTTCGTCAACAGATACGAATCCCGCCGGCGGACGTTACATCCGCCCGTCGGAGATCCGCTCACTTTCTTGCGAGGCATCCGGATACGGCGCCTCGCCGTCCTCGATCTGCCTGGGCGCGGGCGGACGCGCCGGCCGCACAGCCGACGGGGGTGGACGGCGGAGTGCGGGTCCCCGGGTTCCCGCCCTGAGATTGGCCTCGGCGAGCCGCGCCTCGCGCAGGCGCTCCTTCGCACGCGCACCCTCGCGGTAGCGCGCCAGAACACCCGCCACGGACGAGGCCCCCCTCGCCCACAGGCTGACGAAATGACCGGCGACGCGGCCGGTGGTGCCGCCGGCCCAGACCAGCTCGAACGGCGAAAACAGCCGCCAACGATCGTCACCCCACAGGATGCTGCGCGCGATCAGCTGCCCGGCGAGCGCCGAGGTGTTGAGTCCCTGCCGGCCGAAGCCGCTCGCCACCCACAGGCCTCGGCGCAACTGGCCGATCTGCGGCATACCGTGCACGGTAACGCCGACCGCGCCGCCGAACATCTCCGCGACCGGAACCTTGCCGAGTTGCGGAAACACCGTGGCGACGCGGCGCTGCACCGCCGAGCTGAGGCGCTCCGGCCGTGCGTCCCAGGTGGTCTCGGGGCTGGCCCACAGCAGCCGATCGCCATCGACGACACGGAAATGGTCGATGCCGTCGCTGTCGACGACCGAGCCGGGAAAGGCGATGGACTCCGCCAGCCGCTCCCCGAGCGGCTCGGTCAATGCCGCGTAGCGCCACACCGGCAGCAGCGTATCGGACAGCCGCTTCAACGGCGCACCGAGATGGATATTGCCGGCGAGGACAATATGGTTGGCCCGCAGCCGCGCCGTCGGCGTCACGATGCGTTTGCGGATGCCGGAAAAATCGATGCTGACGACCGGCGTCTCCTCGAAGATCCGCACGCCAGCCCGCGTCGCCAGCGCGGCGAGGCCGTGCACATATTTGCGGCCATCGATCTGGAACGCCTTCGGATAATAGATGCCGTGGAAATAGCGGCCGGTCCTGAGCACGCTGCGCACGCGATCGACCTGCCAGCCCTCGACCTCGGTCGCGAAATCCTCGCCCAGCGTCTGCAGACGGCCGATCAGCGCCTCGCCGACATCGACATTGGAGACTTCCAGCGCGCCATCGCTCGGCTTGATGCCCGGGATCAAATCTTCGGTAGCGGTGGCGCGGACATAGTCGGCGCCCTCCTTCGACAGCGCCCACAATTCGCGGGCATCGTCGAGGCCGACGCGCTCGATCACATCTGATATCGGCAGGCCGAATCCCGGCATCACGGTGCCGAGATGATGACCGGAGGCGTTCCAGCCGATCTGGCGGCCCTCGAGCACCGCAACGCTCGCACCGAGCCGCGCCGCCTCACGCGCCACGGTCAGGCCGGCAAGCCCGGCCCCGACCACGCAAATGTCGACGTCGAGGTCGAACGCCAGACGGTCGCGGAACGGCGAGGCCGCCTGATCGGGGCCGTCCGCCGCACTTGTGGAACTCTCGCTCATGGCGTTTCTTACGGACCGCTGCGGCGCTTGTCACCTTGTCCAGGGCATGAGCCTGTAGAATTAATTCGACCTGACCGAATCGAGAATGGAAGTCCATGCGCCGTTTGCTGCTGCTGCGTCACGCCAAGACCGAACACGACGCGCCTTCGGGGCACGACCAGGACCGCCGTCTCGACGAGCGCGGCCACCGCGACGCAGCGGAGATCGGCGGCTGGATCGCCCGTCATCCACCCCTGCCCAATCTGGCGCTGGTCTCGCCGGCAGCCCGCACCAGGCAGACCTGGGAGATCGTGCGCGAGGTGCTGAAGGGCGCCGGGCCTGCGCCGAAAGTCGAATTCGTGCCAGACCTCTACGGCGCCGATCCGGCGCAATTGCTGACCGCGATCCGGATGGCTTCGGTCACCGATCCGAAGCGGCTGATGCTGATCGGCCATAATCCCGGCATGCACGAACTCGCGCTGACCTTGACCGGCAGCGGCGACGAGGCCGCAAAGCGCGCGCTCGGCGACAATCTGCCGACCTCGGGGCTCGCCGTCTTCGACTTCGCGACCGACGACTGGAACGACGTCTCGTTCCGGCGCGGCAAGCTCGTCTTGTTCGTCAGCCCTAAACTGTTGAAGCAGGCCTCGCGCAGCTGACGCAAGCGGACAGCGCCGCGCCGCCATGCTATATTGACGTCTGCGCGACAGGGGGACCGGTTCGCGTCGATACCAGACCGACTTCAAGAAAAAGAAGGCGCGCGTCCCGGGCACAGGGACCAAACGGCTCCAGACCAATCGCGGACAGGAGGCGCAGATGTACAAGTCCATTCTCGTTCCGATCGACCTCGCCGATACCGACCTGGCGAAACCGGCGATCGCAACCGCTGCAACATTGTCGCAAACATGGAACGGGACGGTGCGTCTGCTCAACGTGCTGCCGATGACGCCAGTGATGCTCGCCGAATACGTGCCGGCGGATTTCGACAGCCAGCAGCGTGAGACGTCGGAAGAGGCGCTTGCGATCGTCGCGCGCGAATCCGGCATCGCACCCTCCCGCATCTCGGGCGTGGTCCGCCAAGGCGGCATCTATCACGAGATCCTCGAAGAGGCGGCGACCATGAAGGCCGACCTGATCGTGATGACCTCGCACCGGCCGGCGATGCGCACCTACTTCCTCGGCTCGAATGCCGGGCACGTGGTGCGCTACGCCAAATGCTCGGTGCTGGTGGTGCGGCACTAAAGCAGAATGAGTTATGGGGCCGTCGCAGGAGGCGCTGCCAAAATATCGAAAACAACCCCATGCAAAGTAGCCGGCGGCTGCCGGCGCTCGGCCAGGGCGACTTGACACGTCGGGCAACTCAGGAATATTCTTCTAATATTCCGAAATTGCGCCCACGTCCCCTCGCCCTACACGTCGCAGGCGGGAAAGGGAACGCGCCCAATTTGCGGGCGCAGCCTAATCTCAGCCTGCTTTAATCCAACCAGGACGTGGACTCATTAGCGCGTAGCCACAGCCGGATTGACGCGAGTTGGACGAACCCGAGGCAGTTGGCAGCGCGTTTGTCGTAGCGCGTTGCCACACGCCGGCAGTGCTTGAGCGGACTTCGCTGACGAGTTTGGAATAGTGGTCCGATGCTATCTCCTTAAGGTTGAGGCAATCAAGCCACGCTATTGTCTCGCCCGTGTCCTTCAAGATGGTAACGGTTGGCACCAAGGGTAATGTCTGGTTACTTCCTCACGGCTTGTCTGATCGTGGTAGCCTTGAGTTTCGAGGTGTCGTTTCGCCGATCCTGGAATCTATCACGGAACTCCGAGCTGCTTGGCCCGGCCCAGCGGCTCGCAGTTCGGCGGCGTGCGACGTGGCCGGCAGGCTGCGGGCTAATCTGCATGCTGCTGGGGTGGATCGTACTTCATTTTGTTCAAGACAAGCTTGTTCTCTCCGTGACGGGCAGTCTAATGATGCTTAGTGCCTCTTTCTTCACCGGATCGTTTATCGGCTTTATGGCCGGGACAGTGAATCGGGTTTGAAGCGCCGCAATCAAGGCAAGCGAAAAGCGCATCAGGCTATGGCCGCCGACAAGCTGCCGTGGCTTTGGCATCGTCCTGTTGATGTCCCTGTTTTGGCCCCAACCCGGACATGTCCGCACGCTCGCGGAGTGTCCATTGGCTGATTGCGTCGCTACCGCCGCGCGAGATTGAGCCTTCAGCACGGCGCCGGTGGCAGCGTTACCGGCGCTGCTATTTCGTGAATCTCGGCCTTGTGGATGTGGGCGGCGTTGGCGCCGCGGGCTGAAGATTGAACGTCAGCCAGACGTTCCAGCCTGCTGGCCGATTTTCATTGGCGAATTCGCCATAGCCCTTCAGGTTCAGATATCCCTGCATGTCTCCGACCGGGAAAATGTAGCCGACCTGCGGGCCGACACCGGCCACGCGCGACCGGAAGCAGCCGACGCGATCGCCGGAGCCGCTGTCGCAGCCGAGCTGCTGATAGAGGTAACCGACGAGGCCGACCTGCCACTGCTTGGTCAGGAATTGCGATGCGCCCCAGTCGAGGTGCATGTCGACGCCGCTTTGATATTGGGTGGAGGGGTTGACGAAGTTGTAGGTGAATCCCAGCACCGTCGAAAATTCATGCCCGGTCTTTGGATCGAAATAGGTGTAGCCGCCGCCCGCGTCGACCGCCCAGTGCCCAAGCCCCAGATTCGCCAGGCGGCCCGACTGATAGGCGCCGACCGGAAGGTCGGCGGTAACGTACGTCATGTAATTGTTGACACCGGCATTCCAGCGCAGCGCGAACTGCGGGATCAGGTCGCCGAATGCAATGAGCGAGCTGTCGATGCTGTCAAACCGGGAGAAGGGGAACGTGCCGCCGCCCGGTCCTGTCAACGTCCCAACGAGCGATCCCGCCAGCGACGTGGAGTTGGAGCCGTAGGTCGCCAACAGGCTGGCAGAGGCCTGACCGCCCAGCACCGGCGTTGCAAAGGTATAGGTCCCGGCGACAAGTCCAAGGTTCACATTCGCATTGACGCTCGCGTTGACGTTGGCCGTCAGATTCGCGGGAAAGCGACCAAGCGTGATTTCGCGCGACCGCGCCACGTCGCCGCCGGCGGAAACGGAGGTGTGATAATAAACCGTGGTCACCGACCAGCCCGGCGCCTGCTGCGGAACGGCCGCGAGGCTGCCAAAAAATCCGGGTATCCAAAAGCTGATGCCATTTTCATCGGCGCGAGCCGGTTGGGTGGAAAGCACCAGCAGAGCGGCAAGCGCCCCAACACTCAAACGCCACCGCGAAAAAAATCTGCGTCCCAAATTCGGTTTAAAGCGCCGCATCGCCGATTCCCCGACTCTCGCGATCCCACCATTGCCGGCGGGGTAGAAATTCGGAAAGAATAAGCTGACGCCGCCGTTCGTCCACGCGAATTCGGCACACTTGAGTTCAGCCGGAGGTTTATTGGAAGGTTGTGTCTATGACGCCACAACCTTGGCACTTTTTGCATAGTCATCAGGACTCTCCACAAGGAACGGGCGGCCTGGCTCGATTGATCTAGATCAATGGGAGAAGGTTGTGCCGCTGCGAACGTGCCACCGCCTCAGATGTTCGATTGTCATGTTGACTAACTAAGGTGTTAAGCCGCGCTCCTCCCCGGCAGAATCGACGCTAGGAAGCTGCCGAGAGATTCCGGGGGGCGACGCTCGTAATTTTGAAAACTCGTTCATTGCGAGTAGCCCATGCACGACGTTGGCGTTGCGGCAGGCATACCTCTGTCGGATGGGCCCAGCCAAAGGGGCATGATCTGGATTCCGGGCGGCACGTTCCGCATGGGCTCAGACAGGCACTATGCCGAAGAGGCGCCGGTCCATCGCGTCTCGGCGAGCGGCTTCTGGATGGACCGGACGCCGGTCACCAATCGCGATTTTCGCAAGTTCGTCAACGCAACCGGCTACGTGACGTCAGCGGAGACGCGGCCTGACGCCAGGGACTATCCAGGCGCACTGCCGCACATGCTCAAGGCAGGCTCGCTGGTTTTCACGCCACCGAAGCGTCCGGTCGATTTGCGCGATTGGTCGCAATGGTGGAATTTCAAATTTGGCGCCAACTGGCGCCGGCCATATGGCCCCCGCAGTTCGATCAGCGGCCTCGACGATCATCCCGTGGTCCACATTGCCTATCGCGATGCCGAGGCCTACGCGATATGGGCTGGCAAGGACTTGCCGACCGAAGCCGAATGGGAGTTTGCCGCGCGCGGCGGCCCCGACGGAGCCGAGTTCGCCTGGGGCGACGAGCTGATGCCCGGCGGCAGGCCAATGGCGAATACCTGGCAAGGTGTTTTTCCATACCAGAATCTTACTGACGATGGTCACGCGCGCACCTCGCCGGTGACGGCGTTCCCGCCGAATGGCTACGGCCTTCATGACATGATCGGCAACGTCTGGGAGTGGACCACCGATTGGTGGTCCACCAGGCATGCGCCCGACGCGGCCAAGGCGTGTTGCGTTCCTCAGGATCCACGCGGCGGGCGAGAGCAAGACAGCCACGATCCGTCTCTGCCCAAGATCAAGATTCCCCGCAAGGTTCTCAAAGGCGGCTCGCATCTCTGCGCGCCGAACTACTGCCGTCGCTATCGCCCGGCTGCGCGCCATGCGGAAGCGGTGGATACGTCCACGAGCCATGTTGGCTTTCGATGCATCATAAGGAGCAAGTGATGAGCGACGACAAGGATAACGCCTCACGCGATATGAGCCGTCGAAATGTTTTGCTCGCGACGACAAGCCTGGCGGCGGCATCCGCATTAGGCGCCGCCGCATCGGTCGAAAAGGCTCTGGCCCAGGCGCAGCAGGCACCGAGCGGACAGCGGCCCAATATCGTCGTCATCATGGGGGACGATATCGGCATCTGGAATATCGGTGCTTACCATCGTGGCATGATGGCCGGCCGGACGCCGAACCTCGACAAGATCGCCGCAGAAGGCATGCTGTTTACCGATTATTACGCCGAGGCGAGTTGCACCGCAGGCCGCGCCAACTTCATCACCGGCGAGCTACCGATCCGTACCGGCATGACAACGGTCGGCCAGGCCGGCGCCCCCACAGGCTTGCCGGCGGAGGCTGTGACCATTGCCACCGCGCTCAAGGGCATGGGCTATACCACCGGCCAATTCGGCAAGAACCACCTTGGCGACAAGAACGAATTTCTGCCGACCGTGCACGGCTTCGACGAGTTCTTCGGCTATTTGTATCACCTCGACGCGATGGAAGATCCGGCTCACCCTGCCTATCCGCAGGAGCTGTTGAACAAGGTCGGCCCGCGCAACATGATCCATTCATGGGCGACCAATGTGGACGACGCCACCGTGGATCCCCGCTGGGGCAAGGTCGGCAAGCAGAGGATTGAAGACGCCGGAACGCTCTATCCCAAGCGGATGGAAACGGTGGACGATGAAATCCGAGACTTTGCGTTGAGTTTCATTGAAAAGGCTAAAGCAGACAACAAGCCGTTCTTCTTGTGGCTCAATCCGACCCGCATGCACATCGTCACGCATTTGTCGCCGAAGTACGAGGCGATGCGCAACTCCAAGAACGGCTGGTCGATTCATGAAGCCGGCATGGCGCAGCTCGACGACGATGTCGGCCTCGTCATGAAAAAACTCAAGGACATGGGCGTGGATGACAACACCATTGTCATCTTCACCACGGATAACGGCACCGAGGTCTTCACTTGGCCGGATGGCGGACAGACGCCTTTCGCGCAAAGCAAAGGTACGGTCATGGAAGGCGGCTTCCGCGCGCCGGCGATGATCCGCTGGCCGGGCAAGGTGCCGGCGGGCAAGGTCGAGAACGGAATCATCTCCGGTCTGGACTGGTTCCCGACCTTGCTGGCGGCTGCCGGCAATCCGAACATTGCCGAGGAACTGAAGAAGGGCAAGCAGATCGGGGATCGCACCTACAAGTGCCATCTGGATGGCTATAATCAGATGGACATGATCACCGGCAAGGGGCCGTCGAACCGGCACGAAATCTGGTACTTCGGCGAGAGCGAGCTGGGGGCCGTGCGCATCGACGACTACAAGTATCGCTTCATCGACCAGCCCGGGGGTTGGCTGGGCGAAAAAGCCAAGGTTGACGTGCCCTACCTGATCAACCTCCGCCTGGATCCGTTCGAGCGAACGGGCTGGCCCGATAGCGGGACCAAATACGGCGCCCAACAATATTTCGACTGGTTCAAATATGAATTCTGGCGCTTCGTGTTCGTTCAACAGGAGGTCGAGAAGCTGGCCATGACCGCAATCGAGTTTCCGCCGATGCAGAAGGGCGCGAGCTTCAACCTCGATGCTGTGAAGGCGAAAATCGAGGCCGCCAGGACGGCAATGGCAAAATGAGATTCATGATCGTGTTGGGCGGCGTCCATGCCGCCCAACACCGTCTCGCCTTTCGGCCGGCGTTCGACCAGGCGATTTGACACGTGGGGGCAGCTCAGGGACATTCTTCTAATGTTCCGAAATTGCGCACGATGCCATTGAGGACGCGGCGGTCATTCGCTCGTCGCACGCCGCGCGGCTTGTTGGGCAGCATCGGCTCGGCAGTCCGGCTCAATCAGGCGCTGACCGACGGCGATTGGTCGCTATGCCCCCAAAGCGGATGCATTGTGTTCACATCGAGTTCTTCAGCTTCTGACCAAAGCGGTCGCGAGACCCGGTTTTGGCCCGAAGTACCAAGGGGCTCTCCGTTGATCTAGATCAAGGGAACAAAGCGGCGCTTCCATTTCGATCCCCCAATGGTTGTACAGCGTCGGGTGAGCGGGGTGACACCTCTCCGTACCACACGTTAGCGGAGGCGTCCGAAAGCCCAAGCGGGTAACAGAAGGAGAGGCATCGATGAATCGTCGTCAGCTTTTTCTTTCCACCGCAAAGGGCGCGCTTGCGTCGGCACTCGGTTGGTCCTGGCTTCGCGAGTCGGCGCAGGCTCAGGAAGTGCTGCCGCTTCCGCAGCCGCCATTCAAGGGAAAAATCGGCACCACCTATAAGGACTCGTTTCCAGACAAGATACCGATCATTAGTGCACCAAGCGGCGCGCCGAACGTCCTGCTCGTTCTGATCGACGATTGCGGCTTCGGACAATGGGGGACTTTCGGCGGCCAAATCCCCACCCCGAACCTGGACCGGCTCGCAAAGGCCGGATTGCGCTACACGCGCTTCCATACCACGGCGCTATGTTCTCCAACGCGGGCCGCGCTGCTCACCGGCCGTAATCATCATTCCGCCGCAACAGGCAACATCACCGAATTGGGCGACGGCTACCCCGGCTACAGCGGACAAATTCCAAACAGCGCCGCCATGGTGGCCGAGCCGTTGCGCCAGCATGGCTACAGCACAGCCTGGTTCGGCAAGAACCACAACGTTCCGGATTGGGAGACCAGTGTGTCGGGCCCCTATGACCGCTGGCCAACCCGGCAGGGATTTGATCACTTCTACGGTTTCTTGGGGGGCGAAGCGAACCAGTGGACGCCGGCGCTCTATCGCGACAATACGCCCATCGAGATGGAGGTCCCGAGCGGCCGGAAAGCCGATTACACCCTGAATGAAGCCCTCGCCGACGAGGTGATCAGTCACATCAACAAGCAAAAGTCGGTGACACCGGACCGGCCATTCTTCATCTATTACGCGCCCGGTGCCACGCACGCGCCTCATCACGTGCCGAAGGAATGGATCGACAAGTTCAAGGGACAGTTCGATCAGGGGTGGGACAGATATCGGGAAGAAACATTCCAGCGGCAATTGGGCCTCGGCGTGATCCCTGCCGGCACCAAGCTGACCCCGCGGCCGGCGGAGATTCCTGCCTGGGATTCCCTTTCCGCTGATCAGAAGCGCATCGCCTCGCGGCTGATGGAGACCTTCGCCGCCTACACGGCCCAAACCGACTTTCATGTTGGGCGCGTCCTCGATGCTCTGGAAGCAGTCGGCCAAACGGACAACACGCTGATCTTTTGGGAGATTGGCGACAACGGCTCCTCGATGGAAGGTACCCTCAATGGCACCTTTAACGAGATGGTCGGCGTTAACGGTCAGCAGGAGGACCCGAGCTATATCCTGGCGCATCTCGACGAGATCGGCGGTCCCAAGTCCTACAATCATTTTCCCGTGGGATGGGCGTGGGCGATGGACACACCGTTCCAATGGGGCAAGCAGGTCGCCTCGCATTTCGGCGGTACGCGCAATCCGCTCGTCATCTCATGGCCCAACAGGATCAAGGACAAAGGCGGCATTCGCACTCAATTCCATCACGCGATCGACATCGTTCCAACGATCCTGGAGGCTGCTCAGATCGAGCAGCCGTCGTCGGTCAACGGCGTTGCCCAAAAGCCGATCGAAGGCGTCAGCATGGTTTACACCTTCGACAACCCGAAGGCCGAAGAGCAGCGTCGCGTTCAATATTTCGAGATGTTCGGCAACCGTGCGATCTACAGCGACGGATGGGTTGCGTGCGTCCGCCATGGACGGCTGCCTTGGCAAAACATCGGCTCGTATGATTTCGCCAACGACAAGTGGGAGCTTTACCGAATTGAGAGCGACTTCAGCGAGGCCAACGACTTGGCGGCTCAGGAGCCCAAGCGTCTGCGCGACATGCAGGACCTGTTCTGGGTCGAGGCAGCAAAGTACGAGGTGCTCCCGCTGGACGACCGGTTCATCGAGCGCGCCGACCCGAGCTTGCGTCCGAGCCTGATCGCGGGCCGCACCGATTTCACCTATTACCCCGGCGCCACGCGGATTCCCGAAAGCTCATCGCCCAACGTAAAAAATCGCTCGCACAGCATCACGGCGTATGTCGATGTCCCGCAAGCAGGCGGTGATGGCGTGTTGGTCGCGGCCGGCGGCCTCGTTGCCGGCTACGCTCTCTACGTCAAGGACGGTAAGCCAACGTACGAATACAACTGGTTTTCCCTGCAGCGCTACAAAATCACGAGTTCGGAGAAGCTCGCACCCGGCCCCGCAACCATTCGCGTGGATTTCAAGTACGACGGCGGTGGGGTTGGAAAGGGTGGCGCGGTCACGCTTTTTGTCAACGACAAGAAGGTCGGAGAAGGTCGGGTCGAAAAGAGTGTCTTGGGCCGGTTCTCGGCCGATGAAACTTTCGACATCGGGTTGGATACGGGATCGGCGGTCAGCGATGATTACGCGTCGCCAAATCCCTATACCGGCAAACTCCGAAAAGTGGAGATTCACCTCGCCCCGGTGAACCACACCGAAAACGACATCAAAACGATCCGCAAAGCGGAGTTGGCTGCTCGGTCAGCCATCGAATAGGGATCGATGAGATCGAAGCGAAAGTCAGGAGGTTTGTTGGGTCGCGGTCCATGTCGGCTTGTGGCCCCCCTCCTCGAACCTCCGGCGAGGTCCGCCTTCTCGCGGCTGTCGGGGTGAGAACGGACATCAAGCGTCCCTCATCCAGCACCGATTTGTGAGTACACGGTCCACCTGATTGGTCAGGTGCCACCATCGAGGCAAAGCCGCGGGCAAAAGAATGCGGCCAAAGCGATGTTCGGCTAGAGGCGATTCCGTTGCGGCTGCATCCGACGCACCTCGCGCTCGATACTGGCGGCGACCAGCGGCGCCTTGTCGGCGGCGATGGGCGGGGAAAACACGAAGCCCTGCACCAAATCGCAATCGAGCCCGCCGAGCACGTCCAATTCGGCGGACAATTCGGCGCCCTCCGCCACGACCGTCATGCCGAGCCCGTGCGACAGGGCGATGATGCCGCCGAGCAGCTTGCGCTTCTCCGGCGCGGTGGAAATGCCATCCACGAAGGCCCGGTCCACTTTCAGGCAGTCGAACGGCAGGCGCGTCAGATAGCCGAGCGAGGAATAGCCCGAGCCGAAATCGTCCAGCGCCAGCCGGGCGCCCAAGCCGGACAGCGCCGTGAGCGTGCGACTGATCCGTTGCTCGGTATGATCCACAAACAGGCTTTCGGTCAGCTCCAGGCAGAGCAGCTCCGCCGGAAAGCCAGTCTCCGCCAGGATGGCCGAGACCGCGGTCTCGAAATCCACGCTCCAGATCTGCGCCGGCGAGACATTGACCGAGATGGAGCGCGGCGGCAGCCCGGCATCCAGCCAGGCGCGGCCCTGCCGGCAGGCCTCGCGCAGCACCCACAGGCCGAGGTCGACGATGAGGCCGGAGCTTTCGGCGATCGGAATGAACTCCGCCGGCGAGATCGGCCCGCGCTCGGGATGGGTCCAGCGCAACAGCGCCTCGAAACCGGTGACGCGGCCGGTCTTCAGATCGACCTGCGGCTGGTAATGGGCCTCGAGGGCGCCGGCCTCCACGGCGTGACGCAGATGGCGCCCGAGATCGAGCCTTTCATCGACCGCCTGCGCGTAGACCGGCTCGAACAGTTGCGCCCGGCCGCGCCCGGCCTCCTTGGCCATGTAGAGCGCGAGGTCCGCGTTGCGCACGGCGGTCTCCGCGGTCGCGCCGTGCTCCGGCAGGCGGGCGATGCCGATGGTGGCGCCGACCGAGGCCTCGCCCTCGGCGAGATCGACAGGGCCGGACAGTTTGCCGACGAGCCGGTCGGCAAGCCCGGTCAGCGCGGCGTCGGACGTGTCGCATCCTTCCGCCAGCACGGCGAATTCGTCGCCGCCGAGCCGGGCGATGAAGGCGCGCGGCCCCAAGTCCTGCCGCAACGCAGCCGCCACCTTGATCAGCAATTCGTCACCGGCGGCATGGCCGAGGGAATCATTGACCTCCTTGAAGCGATCGAGGTCTATGAGCAGCAGCGCACCGGTCCGGCCTCCCCGGGCGCAGCCTTCGGTCAGGGCGGCGAGCTGGCGCGTGAACAGCGCGCGATTGGCAAGGCCGGTCAACGGATCGCTGTAGGCGAGCTGCTCGAGCTGGCGCTCGGCTTCCTTGCGCTCGGTGACGTCCTGCACGGTACCGATGATGCCGATGACCTTGTCGTGGGCAACCTCCGCCTTGCAGATCACAGCCAGATCGCGGGGCATGCCGTCCGCGTGCAGGATGCGCAGGTCGGTGGCCTCGGTCCGGCGGGTGCGCAGCACCCGTTTCTGCACGTCCCGGAAGCGGTCGGCGTCGCCGTCCAGGAAATAAGGTCCCATGTTCTCGTCGGTCGGCTCGAACGTGTCGGGCAGGCCGAGAAGCTGGTAGAGCTCGGGCGCCCAGATCGTGCGGCCGCTGTCCAGCCGAAAGCTCCAGGTGCCGATCTTGCCGAGGCGGTGGGCCTCCTCCAGCGCCCGCGTGCGCTGGTCGAGCAGCGCCTTGGCCGCCCTGAGCTGGGTGATGTCGCTGGAGGTGCCGCGATAGCCGAGAAAGCTGCCGTCATCGGCGAAGATGGGCTTGCCGCTGGTGCAGATACTGACGCGCGAGCCGTCCTTGCCGATCAGCGTATAGGTGAAGTCGCGAAAAGGGCGATGGGCCTCCATATCGGCCCGGTGCCGCGCCATCGCCTCCCCGTCCTCGGGTGCATAAGTCAGCTCCCAGCGCGCCTTCCTGCCAGCGGCCACCGTCTGGAACGCCGCATTGCCGGCAAGCGATTTGGGATAGGGCAGCAGCCGATGCTCGGCGTCGGTCTCCCAGCACCAGTCCGAGGCGGTCGAGACAAAATCGGCCAGCCGTTGCTCGCTCTCCGCCAGGCGCCGCAGCGCGGAGGTCTCCTCCGTGACGTCGCGGACGATGCCGGACACGCGTCGAACCTGGCCGTCCGCGTCGAATTCCGGCTCGCCATGCACCACGCAGTCGAGCAGGCTGCCATCGAAACTGCGGAGTCTCGCGCGCACCGCATAGGGCCGCCCCTCCGCCCAGCAAGCCGCGTAATGCGCCTCCAGGAGCTTCCGGCTTTCGGGCAAATAGCGCTCGCGCACCGTGGCGATGGGGATGTAGCCGTCGGCGGTGTCGAATTCGTAGAAGGCGGCGAGCTCGGGCGATATCCAGAGATCGGTCGCGGCGGCACTCTGCGACTCCCAGTAGCCCATGCGGGCCAACCGGATCGCACAGCGCAGCGATCGCTCCTCATGCCAGCGGCGACGCGCTTCCCGGGTCGGGGCCTGCCCTTGCGACAATTTGCGAGCGGCCATCGGTCCCCAACTCAACGCTAGCGTACGCAGCTAACAGGCTAGCATAGAGCGTCACAACCTTGGAGCGACGGCGGTGACGAGATGGGGCTCTTCCGCTTCTTTGGTGTAGTTTCGGTGAATTCTGCAACCGGCAGTCGGCGCCCGGCCCTAAAGCGCGACGTGATTGGGTTGAATCGTCATCGCGCTTTAGCTCTTTGTTTGAGCATGACCTCCGCGCAAACGCGTCCCGCGTTTGTCGCGAGGGAAAACCGCTTCGCACTTTTCCGGATCATGCATTAGCGCAGCACCGGCATCTTAACGGATCCGCACCAGCTCCAGGTCGAAGTCGCCGGTGACGGCGGTCTCGATCTGGCAGCGCGAGAGTCCGATATCGCGCAACGCCCGGTCATCGAGCTGGCGCAGCGTCTTGATCGCCTCGCGGCGCACCCAATAGGTCGCGAGCGCATCGCCCCACACTCGGAGCAATCGGAGCAATCCGCTCAATGTACTAGGCCGCGCGGGCGCTGCGGCGGCTGAGGATATCGCTGACATTGTCATCTCTCCTTCGCTGCCCATAGACAAAGCTACGCCGTTGACGCAAATGCTGTTTCAGCGCCTGCGTCGCCGGGACCTCGGACTGCTTGCGCACTCCTCGGTGCAATCATGGGCTTGTTCCCTCTTAAATGATCCGGTACATTGCTCGGAGCAAGTAAAACATTGCTCTCGGTGCAATAATGTCGAGGTTCGAGTATCTGAAGCTGGCGGATGCGGTGGCCGCCGAGATCGCCAGCGGCGCGCTGAAGGCGGGCGACCGGCTGCCGCCGCAGCGTCATTTCGCCTATGACCGCAACATCGCCGTCTCGACGGCGAGCCGGGTCTATACCGAGCTGTTGCGGCGCGGGTTGGTGGTCGGTGAAGTCGGCCGCGGCACTTTCGTGTCCGGCGAGGCACGCCGCGGCATCACGGCCCCGACCGAACCGCGCGGGGTCCGCATCGACCTTGAGTTCAACTATCCGCTGCTGCCGCACCAGGCGACGATGATCGCCAAGAGCCTCGAAGGACTGGAGCGGCCCGAGGTGCTCGAGGGCGCGCTGCGGCCGGCGACCAGCTTTGGCACGCGGGCGGCACGCACCATCTCCTCGGAATTTCTGGCGCGCAAAAGCTGGACGCCAAATCCCGACCAGATCGTGTTCACCGCCAATGGCCGGCAATGCATCGCCGCCGCGCTCGCCGCCGTGGTGCCGCCCGGCGGACGCTGCGGCGTCGAGGCGCTGACCTACCCGTTCGTCAAGGGCATCGCGGCGCGGCTCGGCATCTCGCTGGTGCCGCTCGCGATGGACGAACACGGCGTGCGGCCGGATGCGGTGCAGAAGGCGCATCGCGAGGCGCATCTCTCCGCGATCTACGTCCAGCCCACGATCCAGAACCCGCTCAGCATCACCATGCCGCCCGAACGCCGCGCCGAGCTGCTGCGCGTGGTGGAGAAGCTCGGCCTCATCGTCATCGAGGACGGCGTCTACGGATTTCTCGACGATGAGGCGCCGCTCGCCGCGCTGGCGCCCGACAGCTGCATCATGCTCGACAGCCTGTCGAAGAAGGTCGCGCCGGGCCTTGCGCTCGGCTTCATCGTGTCGCCGCCGCGGCTGCGCGAGAGCATCATGGCCGCGGTGCGCTCGGGCGGCTGGACCGCGTCGGGCTACGCCTTCGCCGCGGGGCAGCGGCTGATGGCCGACGGCACCGCCGCCGAATTGTCACGGCTGAAGCGGATCGATGCCGGCCGCCGCCAGCTTCTGGCGGCCAAGCATCTGGCCGATTTCGAAATCCAGACCAATCCGAAGTCGTATCATCTCTGGCTGACCTTGCCGCCGCATTGGCGCTCGCAGACATTGGTCGCGGCCGCGGCGCGCCGCGACATCGCGCTGACGCCGTCGACCACCTTTGCGGCCACGCCGGGGCACGCGCCCAATGCGGTGCGGCTCGCACTCGCCGCACCGCCGATGGAGCAACTCGACCTCGGCCTGCGGACACTGGCGGGAATGCTGAGCGCGACCGAAGAGGATTTTGACTCGACGGAGTGACATCGCACCTTCACTCCGAAGCAGCGCCGCAGTCCAGAATTGGATAGGAGTGGCACTCGCAGCGGCCCATTTCCAGTGAGCGCCAGGGCATCAAAAGCCACAGGCCGCATACGTCTTTCTCACGAGACGAAAATGCGCGCCCTCGGCTACGAAGTCCACATCCATGCACTGGTTACCTTTGCGATACTCCCCGATCACGCCGCACTGCAGATATTCGAGGTTTATCCGCCAGCGCTTTTCTTGCGGCGAGTAGGTCGCAAAGTCGTGCTGCGCGACCGGCGTTCCCCTGCAGATTCCGGCAACGTATCGCCGCACGTCGGGCGGCAGATTGTCGACGTGATTGGGATCAAGCGGATCATGTTTGTTGCCCACGCTGCCCTTGGAAAGAGCCGGCGGGATGCTCAGGAGCACAAGGCACAGAGCCAAAAATGGGGTCCGGATTGTCATCTGACGCTCCAGCCAAAAGCAAATCCGTCGCCGAGTTTACAGCGCGTTGCTTACAACCCGCTTACAGTCCGGCCGCGCGAACCGCTTCACCGATTGCGAACCGCCTTCGGCAGCAGCGCATCGGGCAATTGATCGAAGCTGTAGCGCCGCGGCCGATTGCGCGTGACGAAACCGCCGACCTGCCAGGTGAACAGCGCCGCAAAGCCGACCAGGAACAGCGCCCCCATCCAGTTCGAGGTCAGCAGCGCCGTCAGCAGCAATCCGATCATTGCCACCGCAAGGCAGGCCAGCAGCGCCAGCGCGGCGGTGTACGTCTTCGGTCCGAGGCCTCCGACCAGCCTGGCCGTGCTGCCCGCCGCCTGCATCCGGCGATGCAGTTCGACGATGAAGTCGCGGTAGAGATGGCCCTGCGGCGCCACCAGCGTCGCGGTCTGCCAGGTGGTCGAGAGGATCGCGATCCGCCCGCCCCTGGCGTTGTCGATGTCGGCGCGAAACCGCTGCTGCTGCATCGAGACCGGGCGATAGGACAATTTCACCGCGGAGATGTCGGCATAGTCCCACACGCCCGACCTGCCGGCGATCCGCCACGACAGCCCGTCCTCGGTCAGCTCGAACTGGTGCGCCGAGCCGATCAATGAGGCCTTGTAGGCGTAGCGCAGCGGCGAGCCCTCGCCTGCCTCCGATCGATCCTGCAACGTTGTTGGCAAGCCGCCGTTCCACCCGTCCAAATCCATCCACGCGCTTGCGCGGGACGTCACGGCTATCCTACAAGCGAGCCATGCCCGAGACGACCTATTTTCCGCGCTACCTTATCCTCGGCGGCGCGATGATATCCGGCGTGCTGCTGGCGCTTGCCGTGCACATGCTCGGCGCGCGCTACGGGCTCGATCTCGGCGGCCTGTGGCGCTCCGACAGCCACGAGTTCATGCCGGCGGGCGCCGCGATTGCGTGGTGGCTGATCGCGACCGTCGGATTTTCGGGCGGCTACTTCACCGCCAATCTGATGCACAGCGCGGTGGCCGGCCAGATCCCGCAGCGGATGCGTAACTTCCTGATCGTCGTCGGCGTGCTGATGCTGGCCGGTGCCGGCCAGGCCGCGTCGGCGCCGAGCATGGTCTCGACCATATCCGCCGTGCTCGCAGGCCTTGCCGCCCTGTGCCTCGGCGCATTGATGGCGTTCTGCGGCGCCTATTTTGCCCTGCGCAAGAGCTGAGCTAGCCCTCCAACTCAGGCGACCGACCGTTCCGGCACCCTGCGCAACATCTTGGCGACGTCGGCTGCCGGTCGCGGCGGGCTGAACAGATAGCCCTGCGCCTGCGTGCAGCCCTCCCGACGCAGCAGATCGAACTGGGTATCGGTCTCGACCCCTTCGGCTGTCGTGACGATGCCGAGGCTCTTGCCGAGGCCGGTGACCGCGCGCACGATCGCCATCGAGTCCTCGCGTGTCGCAAGGTCGGTGACGAAGGACCGGTCGATCTTGATCTTGTCGAACGGGAAGCTGCGCAGATAGCTCAGCGAGGAATAGCCGGTGCCGAAATCGTCCAGCGAGATGCGGACGCCGAAGCCGCGCAGCTCATGCAGCACCGCGAGCGTCGCCTCGCTGTTCTGCAGCAGCACCGATTCGGTGATCTCGAGCTCAAGCCGATCCGCCGACAGGCCCGATGCTTGCAGCGCCGCCTTCACCGACGACACCAGGTTCGGGTTCTTGAACTGCACCGGCGAGAGATTGACGGCAACCGCGACGGCCTCGGGCCAGCCCGCGGCATCCGCGCAGGCCTTGCGCAACACGATCTCGCCAAGCGGAACGATCAGCCCGGTTTCCTCGGCGACAGGAATGAAATTGTTCGGCGCGATCAGGCCGCGCAGCGAATGGTTCCAGCGCGCCAGCGCCTCGAAGGCGACGATCCGATCGCCCGCGACATCGCGGATCGGCTGGTAGTAGACCTCGAACTCGTCATGCTCGAGCGCGAGCCGCAGGTCGCGCTCCAGCAGGCGGCGCGCCTGCGCACGCGCATCCATCCCGGTCTCGAAGAAGCGATAGGTGCCGCGGCCGTCGGCCTTGGCGCGGTACAGCGCGAGATCGGCCTTTTGCAGCAATTCGTCGGGATCCTTGCCGTCCTCGGGCGCGAGCGAGATGCCGATGCTGACGCCGATCACGAGCTGATGGCCGCTGATCTCGTAGGGCGCGGCGATCCGCTCGACCACGAGACTTGCCAGCGACGACACGACGGACGGCTCGCAATTGCTGCAGAACTGCACGATGGCGAATTCGTCGCCGCCAAGCCGCGCCACGGTGTCGTGCTCGGTGACGCATTCGCCCAGCCGGCGCGCCACTTCGCGGAGCAGCGCGTCGCCGATCGGATGTCCGAGCGTGTCGTTGATTTCCTTGAAATGATCGAGATCGAGACAGAGCACGGCCAGCTGGTCGGAACGCTTGGCCAGTCTCGAGGCCTTCTCGAGCTGCTCGCGGAACAGCGTCCGGTTCGGCAAATTGGTCAGCGCGTCATGCCGCGCCATGTGTGAAATCTGTTCCTGGGCCTGCTGCCATTCGGTGATGTCCTCGAAGGTCGCAACCCAGCCGCCGCCCTTCATCGGCTGGTCGACGACACGGATCGCGCGCTCGTTGCGGCTGACGATCCGCGTCGCGCTGTGGCCGGCCTTTGCCTCGGCGACGAGAGCATTGCAGAACTCCTCGGGATCGCCGTCCCACTCGCCGATGGAATGGAGGTCCTGCAGGACATCGATCAGCAGGCGTCCCTGCAGCGGTATGCGACTGCGCCCCATCATCTCGCTGTAGCGCTCGTTGAACAGCATGATGCGGCCGTCGGCATCGAACATGCACAGCCCCTGCGACATGTTCTCGAGCGCGGTATCGAGCACCACCTTCTGCTTGTGAAGTTCGGTCTTGGCGCGACGGTCGAGGATCGAGGCGATCAGCGAGAGGCCGAGGATCGCGAAGGCCGCAACGGCGGTCATGAACGAGAGCACGCGCGGCGAGACCGTAAGTCCGCCGGAAACGATGGTCGGATCCGGGACGAGCGTCACCGCGCCCATCGCGGTGAAATGATGCGAGACGATCGCGACGGTCAGAAGACCGGTCGCGGCGGCGGTGGTGCCGAAACGTTCGCCACGGGTGGCAACGACGAGCGCGAGCGCGCCGAACAGGCTTCCGAACGCGATCGACGAGGCGACGATGCCGGGCGACCAGACGATGCGCGCGGGCAGCTCCAGCCCGAGCATGCCGGTGTAATGCATCGCCGCGACACCGGCGCCGACGATCGCGCCACCGGCCGCAACCGTCTGCCAGCGTCCATCGAGCGTGGCGACGGCCAATCCGACCGCCAGGATCGCAACCGCGAGCACCAGCGACAGCAGCGTGATGGGAATGTTGTACCCGGCCTCGATGCCGGGATCGTACGCCAGCATGGCAACGAAATGGGTGGCCCAGATACCGCAACCGCCGACCGCCGCATCGAGGCCGATCCAGATCTCGCGGGCCCGCCCCTGCGCAGCGCGGGCACGGTGAAACAGGCTGATCGCGACGGCGCTGGCGAGCAGGCAGATCACCCCGCCGAGGACGACCAACCGCCAGTCATGTTCCAAAGTGAGACAGGTCAGAACGCGATACATATAGGCCCCCTTTATGGACCTATAAGAACAGACGCATTCGTGTAGGAACGGTAACCGCACCGCAGCAAGGTTCCACGCATGGTGAAGAAGCCTTGAATGCAGGCGATCGGGTCAGGGCAACGCGGAGATGCCTCGCTGCGGTTCGTCTCAGCGCCGAGCCTCTGACCATGCGCCGATCCAGATCAGCGCAGCCGCCGCCAGCAACACGCCGGCGGAGATGACGAGGGCCGCATGCAGGCCGGTGATGAAGGCCGCGGACCGGCTGACCATCGAGCCGAACAGCGCGACACCGAGCACGCTGCCGGTCTGCCGGGTCGCGTTCAACACCCCGGCCGCGATGCCGGCATGCTGTGGCCCGGCACTGCCGAGCAGCGCCGATGTCAGGGGCGGCACCAGCAGGCCGAGGCCGCCGCTCATGGCCAGCAATTGCAGGCAGATCGCGAGGTAGCTGGTGCCGGGGCCGATGAACAGCATCGCAAGACATCCGGTGACGGAGAGAGCGGCGCCGAGCGCGATTGTCGCCGGCGCGCCGATCCGCTCCGCGACATGCGGTGCGATCAGGTTGGCGGGCAGCACGGCGCCGAGCATCGGCACGAACGCGAGGCCAGTGGCGAACGCCGACAGCCCGTTGACCTGCTGGAAGTAGAGGCTGAGCACGAAGATCAGGCCGTAGAACGCGACATTGACCAGGAGGCCGACCAGCGAGGTCAGGGCAAACATCCGGTGGCGGAACAGCGAGAGCGGCAGCATCGGCTGCGGCGCGCGCGCCTCACGCCAGACGAACAGCACGGAGAAGACGGCGGCGAGAGCGAAGCCTGCGATCACGAACGGGTTGCCCCAGCCGAGCGCGCCGCCTTCGATCAGCGCGCCGGCCAACATGCCGAGCGCGGCGATCGCCGCGACCTGCCCCGGCAGATCGAGCCGGTGTTGCTGATGACGCGCGGTTTCGCTGGCAAAGCGCCAGGCGAGCCACAAGCCGGCGAGGCCGATCGGCAGGTTGACCAGAAAGATCGCGCGCCAGCCGACCAGCGCGATCAGTCCGCCGCCGACGAACGGGCCGGCGGTCAGCGCAAGGCTCGCGCCCGCGGCCCAGACACCGACCGCGCGTCCCCGCGCCTTCTCGTCTTCATAGGCATGGCGGAGCAGCGCCAGCGAGTTCGGCACCAGGATGGCCGCGGCCAGCCCCTGCGCGCAGCGGGCGGCGATCAGCGTCGCCGCATCAGGCGCGACCGCGCAGGCAACCGATGCCGCGGTGAAGATCGCAAACCCGGCCATGAAGATGCGCTTGGCGCCGATCCGGTCGCCGAGCGCGCCCGCGGTCAGGATGAAGGCCGCAAAGGCAATCGTGTAGGCGCTGACCACCCATTGCAGTTCGACAACGCCGCCGCCGAGCGAGGCGCCGATCGCGTTGAGCGCCGTGTTGACGATGGTGACGTCGAGCTGCACGACGCCATAGCCGAGACTCATCGCGGCGAGCGTCAACGTCGCCGCGAGCCCGCTCGTTTGCTGATGCGACGTTGCGCGGCGGCCCGGCATGTGCCGGACGTTCAGGGATGTCTGTTGCATGGTCTTGTCCTTGCTCTCGGCAACCAATGCGAGACATAGGCCTTCGTTTCGCCGCAACACTTCGCCACGGATCGAAGTGTGAAATCGCGTGCCTGGCCGTCTATCCGACGGCGGCCCGCTTGCGCGGCGTTTTGCCTCAATAGACCTACGGACCGCCCTCGCGCGGCTCACTGGCCCGAGCGCAGGGCGCATCATGCGCATGCGCGCGTCGACTTCACACTTTGGTAAACGTCACAGCCGGCTCAGCCGTCCCACGCTGACGCATATCGTCCATTCGCCTCGCGCCAATGAACCCGCATCGACGCCGGGACGGCCGCAAAATCGGCAAAAAAGCCTGCGAAACCGCCTAAGCGGCGGAACATGCAGTGGCCCCATCGCGGTCCTGCGACTCACATTCCGCAGAGCGAGAACATATGTACATTCCGCAGAGCGAGAACATATGTAGCCAATATGACAATGACGCTGGACGAGGGCCGAAGGTTGGCTTGTCAAGGGCTGCACAACGCATCGGTTTTGCCTTATGGGTCATCGCGTACGGTGCGTTTGCCCGTCACCCGTCGCCGTCCGTGACCGGGTCCCACTGAAATTTGCCGCCCCGCCGGGAGGATGAATGCTTCGGCTGCTGACCACGCTTGGGCGTGGTTTCAAGGAAAAGATCGGCTGGAAACGGCTCGGGATCGCCGCGAGCGTGTTGATCATCGCGTTCGCGATCACGTCGCTTGTTCACACCCTGAAGGGCGTCGATACCGGCATCATTCTCACCGCGCTCACCAACATCGCGCCGCACCGGATCGCGCTGGCGGCGCTCTGCGTGGTCGGGGCGTTCTGCACGCTGACCTTCTACGACTTCTTCGCGCTGCGCACGATCGGCAAGATCCATGTCCCCTACCGCATCGCAGCGCTGTCGAGCTTCACGAGCTACACGATCGGCCACAATATCGGCGCCACGGTTTTCACCGGCGGCGCGATCCGCTTCCGGATCTATTCCGATTATGGCCTCTCCGCGATCGACGTCGCCAAGATCTGCTTTCTGTCGGGCCTGACCTTCTGGCTCGGCAATTTGTTCGTGCTCGGCTTCGGCATGGCCTGGCACCCGGCGGCGGCGTCGGCGATGGACCTGCTGCCGCCGGCGATGAACCGGCTGATCGCGCTCGGCTGCCTTGCCGGCATCGGCGCCTATTTCGTCTGGCTCCTGACCGGCGTGAAGCGCCGCGAGCTCGGCCAGAACGGCTGGAAGGTGGTGCTGCCCTCGGCCAAGTTGACGCTGCTGCAGATCCTGATCGGAGTGGTCGACCTCGGTTTCTGCGCGCTCGCAATGTACCTGCTGATGCCGACCGAGCCGCATATCGACTTCGTCTCGCTGGCGGTCGTGTTCATCCTGGCGACGCTGCTCGGCTTCGCCAGCCACGCCCCCGGCTCGATCGGCGTGTTCGACGCCGCGATGCTGGTGGCGCTGCCGGAGTTCAGCAAGGAACAATTGCTGGCGACGCTGGTCGTGTTCCGCATCCTCTACTTCCTGATCCCGTTCGGGATTTCGATCTCGATCATGGGCATGCGCGAGCTCTGGCTCAACGTGGTGCAGCCCTGGCAAGAGCGGAAACGACTAAGCCAAGCCTGCACGGCTTCGGCGACCGTGCGGCAACCGATCGAAAGCCGGCAGCAGCGGGTCAGGCAGCTGAAACGGTAACGGACAACGTTATCGGCCCTGTGCGGGCCCCTCGACCCCGGATTTTCGATCCTCGCGGCCGCTTCTCTTATTTTCGCCGTACCGCTCGCGTCAAACCGCGCCATGATTGGCTTTTTGGTTAGATTTTCGTTTCGGGTGACGGTCTGCAGCGTGCTGCTCGGCAGCGCGCTGGCCGCGGTCTTCGCATCGGCCGCGGAGGCGCAGGACAACCAGCTGCAGATCTCCTGGGAGGTCCGCAACCGCTTCCGCCTGTTCCGCGAGGAACGCGACTTCCGCCTGCATGTCGAGAGCGGGCTTGGCCGCAGCGTGCTGGCCTCGGAACAAACGCTGGAACTGCAAAGCGACGGCCGCGGCTGGGCGCGCAACACCGTGAACCGGCTCTGCATCGACCTGCAGGGCCGCGTCAGCGAACCCTGCACGCGCGACAACGTCAAGGAAAGCTATCTGACGCCGATCGATCATCCGATCGTCGTACGGCTCACCGGGCCGGTTCCGGTCGGCGCGACCTGCGCCTGGTCGTTCGACGACGGCGACGGGCCGCAATCCTCGACATTCGATTGCGCCGAGCCGATCAACCTGCGCGTCCGCTACGGCCGCACCACGGTCGCGACCGTCGACGTCGCAAGCGGCTCGGACGCCAACCAGCGCGTGACGACGCAGATCGAGGTACGCGACTTGCTGATCGCGGGCCTCGGCGACAGCATCGCGTCCGGCGAGGGCAATCCCGACCGCGCGATTGCGCTCTCCGACGAGGGGTTCTGCTTCCGCTCCTATCTCGGCGGAGCGCAATATTACCGGCCGAGCCGCGCCGGCTACAAAGGCGGCCGCGCCTGCGAAGCACCGGACACCCTGACCAACTGGCAGCGCCAGAGCGCGCTGTGGCTCAACTCGGCCTGTCACCGGTCGCTGTACAGCTACCAGACCCGCACGGCGCTCGCGCTCGCCGTGCAATATCCGCACATCGCGGTGACCTATCTGCCGCTGGCCTGCACCGGGGCCACCATCGCCGACGGCCTGCTCGGCTCGCAGCAGGCGCGGGAATGCCTGCCGACGAAGACAGCCAACACCTGCTCGGGCACCGTCAACGGCCAGATCGCGGAGCTGCGCACGGCACTCGCCGCCGCCAAGCGCCGTCAGCCCGACCGCACCCTCGACCTCGTGCTGCTGTCGATCGGCGCCAACGACATCTACTTCTCCGGCCTGGTCGCCAACGTGATCGTCGATACTCCGACCGAGCGCACGCTATTCAGCCGCGGCGGCTCGATGGCCAGCGTCGAGGATGCCCGTTCGGCGCTGGCGCGCGACCTGCCGGCCGATTTTGCCAAGCTGCGCGATGCGCTGAAGCCGCTGGTCGGCGGCGATCTCTCGCACGTGATCTACACGGCCTATGCCAATCCGGCGCTGGCCAATGGCGGCGCGCCCTGCCCCGGCGGCCGCGCCGGCTTCGAGATCCATCCCTCGTTCAATGCGGATCCCAACCGCCTCGCGTCGGTCTCGAGCTTCGTGCAGAACGAGTTCCTGCCGCAGCTCAAGGCGATCGCGCAGTGCCAGTCCGGCATCATCTGCCGCAATCCGCAGGCCGACCGCATGACCTTCGTCGATGCGCATCAGGACGCGTTTGCGAGCCATGGCTTCTGCGCACGCGCCTCGACCGATCCGGAACTCGACCGCGACTGCTTCGCCGCCAACGGCGACAGCTTCGTCTCGGACATCGTCGCCGCGGCCAACCAGCCGCTGAAATGCGGCCGCAGCGCCGGTGAATACCGCGCCTATCTGCCCCGCGCGCGCTGGATCCGCGACGCCAATGACAGCTACTTCACGGCGATGACCTACCCGCAGGGCCTGCCGTCCTCGATGCAGCCAAGCGACATCCACGACGCGACATGGGGCATCCTGTCGGCGGTGTATGGCGGCGCGGTGCATCCGAGCGCCGAAGGCCATGCCGCGATGGCCGATGCCGCGGTCCCCGCGGCCGCCACCGTGCTGCAGCTGAACACCGCGGTGCCCGAGGTGATTACCGAGCCGGTCGCGCCACTGCCGATGCCGATTGCACCGACGGGACAGCGCTGAACGCTCACGTTGCCACGCAAGAGCGGAGCACGAGCGTGCGCAGATCGGAGCGTTAGAGAGAAGTGCTAAAGCATGGTCCGGAAAAGTGCGAAGCGGTTTTCCGAAAAGATCATGCTCAAACAAAGAACTAAAGCGCGATGACGATTCAACCTAATCTCATCGCGCCTTAGTGCCGCTTCGTCGCGGGCACCGGCGCCGCCGGCTTCGCCACGGCGGCTTGCGCCGGCAGATATTTGGCGACGATCGCGGGATCGAGTTGGGCCACCGCGGTGTCAGGCAGCCGGGTCCAGACCTCATCCTTGCCGAACAGCGAGATGCCGAGAAAGCCGCGCATGGTCAGCGTCTGACCATCGGCGCTCAACGTCATCTTGGCCTTATAGACCTTGCCGTTGCGCGGATCGAGCACGTTGCCGCCTTCATAGGCGAGCCCGTTGCGCTTCATGTCGCGGATGAGGGGAATGCCGAGCCACGGCATGTCCTTGCGATCGTCGGTGCATTTCGAGCAAACCGGATTGGGCGGGTCGCCGGGCGATAAGAACATCTTTGCGATCATGCCTTCGAACAGGCCATTGCGCTCGATCACCAGGAACCAGCCCTCGGGCTTGCCGTCTTCGATCTTTTGCCACAGACCGGCAGCCGACGGGTCGGCCGCCGAGGCCGCAAGCGGAGCAGCTAGCGCAAAGGCCGTGGCGATCGCGAGGATCAGCCGAAGTCTGGATAGCGTGTTCCGCATCATCATCACCTGATCAATCGACCAACTCGACTACAAGCAGACTACGGCCATTTCACGGAGCGTTCCAGTGCCCGCGCCGCGCAGGAGCCGCGCAGGAAGTGGCCCATGCCCCTGGCATTGGTCTCTGCCCGAGTGAATCAGTTCACCCCGAGCTTCTTCTGCAGACTCGATGACGAGGTTGTGTATTGGAACACCAGCCGCTTGTCCGGATACACGTAGCGGTGCGCCTTCTGCGCCATCAGCGCACCCTCGTGGAAGCCGGAGAGAATGAGCTTGAGCTTGCCCGGATAGGTGTTGATGTCGCCGATCGCGAAGATGCCTGACACGTTGGTCTCGAACGCCGCGGTGTCGACCGGCACCAGATTGTTCTCCAGCGCCACGCCCCAGTTCGCGACCGGGCCGAGCTTCATGGTGAGTCCGAAGAACGGCAGCATCGTATCGCAGGCGATCGTCGAGACCGCATTGTCGTTGCCCTTGAGCGCCGCGCCCGAGAGCTGGCCGTTGGCGCCTTCGAGCCCCGTGACCTGGCCGATCTTCAGATCCATCCTGCCGTCGGCAACGAGCGCACGCATCTGCTCGACGCTGTGCGGCGCCGCGCGGAAATCGTCGCGCCGGTGCAGCAGCGTGATGCGCTTGGCGATCGGATGCAGATTGAGCGTCCAGTCGAGCGCGGAGTCGCCGCCGCCGACGATCAGGATGTTCTTGTCTCGGAATTGCTCCATCTTGCGCACGGCATAAAACACCGACGTGCCTTCATAGGCCTCGATGCCCGGCACCGGCGGGCGCTTCGGCTGGAACGAGCCGCCGCCGGCCGAGATCACGACGACCTTGCACTCGAACTCCTTGCCGGCATCGGTCTTCACGCGGAACAAGGGATCGCCGATCTTCTCGATGCTCTCCACCATCTCGTTGAGATGGAAGGTCGGATTGAACGGCTTGATCTGCTCCAGCAGCTGTTCGGTGAGGCCCTGACCGGTGACGAAGGGAATTCCGGGAATGTCGTAGATCGGCTTCTCGGGATAGAGCTCGGCACACTGCCCACCGATCTTGTCGAGGATGTCGACCAGATGCACCTTCATGTCGAGCAGGCCCAGTTCGAACACGGCGAACAGTCCGCAGGGGCCCGCGCCAATAATCAGCACATCGGTCTTGATCGCTTCGCTCATGTCCGCTTCTTTTCAGTTGAAATCGACTGGACGGCTTTTTCGCCTGTCCAGCCAAGTGGGCCGGATCGCGACATGCATAATAGGGACAGCGGCTGGCGCGGCAACCCCTTGCCGAGCCTGCGCAAGTCGGCTGTATGGGCGGGAAACCGACGGAGATCCCCCTCGTGAATGCCCCTGTTCGTGCTGACGATGCGCCGCGCCTGGAAGACTTTCCCTACCGCCTGTCCGACAATGTGCGCTTTGCCGATCTCGACCCCAACGGGCACGTCAACAACGCCGTCTATGCGAGCTATTTTGAAACCGGCCGCGTCACGCTGGTGAAGGACCGCAGCATGGGGCTGATGCCGGCGGGGCTCGGCTGGATCATGGTGCGCCTCGACATCCATTTCCGCGCCGAGCTGCACTGGCCGGGTCAGATCGAGCTCGGGCTCGGTCTCGTCAAGTTTGGACGCACATCGACCACCTTCGACCAGGTGGTGTTTTCGGAAGGCAGATGCGTGGCGTCGGCGAAGGCGGTCACGGTGATGATCGATGAGGCCACGCGCAGGCCGACGCCGCTGCCGGCGGAGGTCAAGCAGAACTTCCGCCGCTGGGTCCGTCGCGGAGTGAATCCGGACGGCGAATAAGAGATCTTAGGCCTGTCGCTCCGGCGTCGACACGACCAATCCGTCGAGATCGTCGGTCACCTTGATCTGGCAGGACAGCCGCGAATTCGGACGCACGTCGAAGCCGAAATCCAGCATGTCCTCTTCCATCGGTGACGGCGCGCCGACCTTCTCGCGCCAGGCTTCATCGACATAGACATGGCAGGTCGCACAGGCGCAGGCGCCGCCGCATTCGGCTTCAATGCCGGGAATGGCGTTGCGGATCGCGCCTTCCATCACCGTCGCGCCGTTCTCGATGTCAACTGTGCGTTTCTCGCCGGAATGGTCGATAAAGTGGATTTTGGCCATGATTGCTCGTGCTGCCGGAATGCGCCGGACGATGGATGGAAAGGTCCCGGGCAGTCGTATAACGGGTCGGTCCGCACAGCGCTAGCGCGGAGACCGAAAACCTGCCCGCCGGTTGGGATGCCGCCCAAGCTGTCGCGGCGGACCGCCGAGACGCCGGACGCCTAGGAGCGGCCCAGGATCAGCTCGATCGCCGTGCGCGCCTCGGCAATCGCGGCGCCGAGCGCGGCAAGCGGCTGGGCCGCATCGGAACCGCCGCTCAGCGCGGTCTCCAGCTGGGCAGCAGCCTCGGCGACGCCGAAGGCGCCGATCGCCCGCGCCGATCCTTTCAGGGTATGGGCATGGGTCGCCGCCTCGGGCGGCAAGGCGGCCAGTTCACCGAGGATCCGGGCCGACTGGGTCGAGAACATGGCCAGCACTTCCCGCTCGAGGCCCGGATCACCCAGCGTCATGCGCTGAAGATGATCGACGTCGATCGGCCCGGCGCCGGGAGCCAGCGGCGGCGATTGCGTCCATTCGACCCGTTCGAGGTGAAGCGGCATGGCCTGTCCCTGTCGTCTCCGCCGGGCCCTCGCCGGCGGATCGTTGCCCCAGCCAATCACGAAACTGGTTAACGGATTGTTGTTGGGATGATCGGCAAAACCGCCCGATTCTGGACAATTTCCGGACACAATCGGCGCTCTACAGCCGGAATTTCGAGTGCCCATAAGGCCTTATGGCGCAAAGCTGTTAACGATGATTAAGAAAGTATTAATCGCAAGCATTTCATTCGCATCGCTCTCCCAATAGGATGTTTGCGGATGTAGCGGACAAGCCGCCCAGGGGGCCGGCTTGCGCTCCGCTTGTGGGCACCGGCTTCGAGCTTGCGTGGGGACGATCGCAGGCTCGCCGACGCGTAAAATAGTGAGAGGGCTCAGACTGAACATGGCGAACACTCCCAAGAAGGTCAAAGATCCCACCGAAGTCGCGCTTTCTGCCATCCAGGAAGCCCTCAACATCAGCGAACAGGGCGCGGAGAATCGCAGCCCCCTCAACGAAGGCGCCGCGCCGCCGAACCTGCCGCCCGCCGCCGATTTTTCAGCCTCATCGTTCGAGTCCCGTCCGAGTAATACCGATCGTTCCGCGTTCGAGCCGATCGAAGAACCGCGCGCGCCGCGCCGCGCCGCCAATGATGATCGCGAAACCATCGGCCAGATGCTGCAGACGCTGCAGGGAGGACGCGCGCGCAACGCCTTCACGCTGTTCTTTGTCTGCTCTGGCGCCTGGCTGCTGGGCGGCGTCATCCTCACCATCGCGTTCTGGCCGGCCCTGCAGGCCTCGATGGCTCAGGGCACCGGCGTCCTGGTGCTCGCCGGCCTGGCCGCGCTGTTCGCCGTGCCGATCCTCCTGTTCTACTATCTCGCCAGCCTCGCCGCGCACGGTCAGCGCATGCAGATGATCGCGCAATCGATGGCGCAGGTCGCGATGCGATTCTCCGAGCCGGAAAACGCCGCCGCCGATTCCATGGTGACGGTCGGCCAGGCGATCCGCCGCGAGGTCGCGGCGATGGGCGACGGCGTCGAGCGCGCGATCGCGCGCGCCGGCGAACTCGAGACCCTCGTTGCCAACGAGGTCGCGGCGCTGGAACGCGCTTATTCCGACAACGAGGTGCGCATCCGCGCGCTGCTGCAGGACATCGCCCACCAGCGCGACAACCTGGTCGGCCAGGCCGAGCAGGTGCGCAGCGCGATCTCCGGCGTGCAGATCGACCTGCGCCACGACATCGCGCTGATCTCGGACGCGATCGCCTCGCGCGTCGACGAGGTCGCCAAGAGCATCACCGGCGCGCTGGAAGAGCGCGGCCAGCACATCACCACCGCGCTGAGCCATGCCGGCGACAACATGATCCTCGCGCTCGGCGAGCGCGGCGGCGACCTGCTCGACCGTCTCGAGGAGGCCAGCGCCGAGACCACGCGCGCGGTGATGGACGCCTCAGAACGGCTGACCACCAGCCTCAACTTCAAGACCGGCCATGTCCATGACGAGTTCGTCGATCTGGCCGATCGCGTCCACGAGTTGCTGAACGAGCGCATCGACCGCATCACCGGCGAGTTCGAGCAGCGCTCGTCCGTCATCGTCGACGGCATCTCCGACCGCACCGAAGAGGTCCACGACTCCCTGAAGAACTCCGCCGACTCGCTGCTGCTCGAGCTCGAGCTGCGCAGCAACGACCTCGTCAGCAAGATCGACGATGCCGGCAACCGCCTCGCCGGCCAGATCCTGACGTCCGGCGACAAGGCAAGCGAGGCGCTCGACGTCACCGTCAATTCGCTGGTCGCCAAGGTGGTGGGCCAGACCGAGACCGCGCACGACTCGCTGTCGCTGCAGATGAGCGCGTTCGACGACCTGGTGAAGAACCACGGCAGCGAGCTCGCCGAGAAATTCGCCCGCGACTCCGGCACGCTCGGCGCGCTGATCACCCGCCACATCTCGGAATTCGACCGCACGGTGAAGACCTTCGGCGGCGACATCGTCGAGCGCATGGGCCAGCGGACCCAGGACATCGCCGACAGCCTGAAGACCTATGTCGACACCTTCGACCACCGTGTCACCAGCAACAGCGGCGAGATCACCGCCTCGCTCGACCAGCGCCTGCTGCAGTTCGAGACCACGCTCGGCAGCCGCGTCACCAATCTCGACGCCTCGCTGACCGACAAGCTGTCGTCGTTCGACAGTTCGCTCGCCAGCAAGATCGGCTCGTTCGACGGCCGTCTGCAATCGCTCGATGACGCGATCGACGGCCGCATGAAGTCCCTCGAGGTCACCTTCGAGAGCCGCGCCAAGTCGGTCACCGAGACCATCGACGGCCATCTCGGCACGCTCGCGACCCAGCTGACCGACGGCGCCTCCCAGGCGATCCAGTCGATCGACTCGCGGCTTGGCCTGCTCACCACCACCCTGACCGAAGGCACCGTGCAGGCGATCGCCGCGGTCGACCATCGCATCAACGGCGTCACCGAGACCATCGACGGCCACAGCGTCCGCCTGGTCGACACCCTCAACGGCCACAGCACCCGCCTCGCCGACACCATCAATGGTCACAGCGCGAACCTGACCGACACCATTTCGGCGCGCTTCGCCGACATCCAGCAGGGCATCGAGAGCCGCGTCGGCGTCATCGCCAGCGACATCGACACCCGCGTCGCGCAATTCGAGGACCTGCTGGGCTCGCGCGTCGAGGCCGTCGCCGGCCGCATCGAGAGCAGCGGCCGCCAGGCGAGCGAGGACCTGATGTCCCGCGCCGAGCTGTTGTCGTCGAGCATCAAGTCCCATGTCGAGGACGCCGAGCGTTCGCTGACCAACCTCGTGGTCAACACCAGCGAAACCATCCAGACCGGCGCGCGCACGGCGCAGCAGGCGCTGCTCACCGTGTCCGCGGACGTCGGCAACCAGCTCAAGCTGAGCTCGGCCGAGGTTGAGAGCGTGCTGACCGCCGTCGGCACCAGCGCCGCCAACTCGATCCTCACCAGTGCCCGCGACGCCCAGGTGTCGCTGGTCTCGGCCTCCGGCGACGTTGCCTCGCAGATCAAGGCACTGTCCGAGGATGTCGAACGCACGCTGCAGGCGGCCGGCAGCGCCACCGCAGCCTCCGTGCTGTCGGGCGCCCGTGACGCGCAGACCACGCTGGTCAGCGCCTCTGTCGAGGCCGCAAGCCAGGTCAAGTCGCTGGCCAGCGATGTCGAGCAGTCGCTGTCGATGGCCGGCTCTGCCGCCGCCGAGGCGATCATGACCGGTGCCCGCGAGGCCCAGACCACGCTGATCTCGACGTCGACCGACGTCACCGGCCAGGTCAAGTCGCTCGCCAGCGACGTCGAGCGTTCGCTGTCGATGGCCGGCTCCGCCACCGCGGAAGCCGTCGTCGCCTCCGCTCGCGAAGCCCAGAGCACGCTTGCCGGTGCTTCCACCGAAGCCGCCAACCTGGTCCGCACGCTCGCGGCCGACGTGCAGCACTCGCTCTCGACCGCCGGCTCTGCCGCCGCCGAGGCAATCATGACCGGCGCCCGCGAGGCCCAGACCACGCTGATCTCGACGTCGACCGACGTCACCGGCCAGGTCAAGTCGCTCGCCAGCGACGTCGAGCGCTCGCTCTCGATGGCCGGCACCGCAACCGCGGAAGCCGTCGTCGCCTCCGCCCGCGAGGCCCAGAGCACGCTGGCGGGCGCGTCGACCGAAGCCACCAACCTGGCCCGCACGCTGTCGGCCGACATCGAGCGCTCGCTGTCGATGGCGGGCTCCGCCACCGCGGAAGCCGTCGTCGCCTCCGCTCGCGAGGCCCAGAGCACGCTGGCAGGCGCATCCACCGAGGCCGCCGATCTGGTCCGCTCGCTGGCGGCCGATATGGAGCGTTCGCTGTCGATGGCCGGCTCCGCCACCGCGGAATCGATCACGTCAGGCGCGCGTGAGGCCCAGAGCACCCTGGTCAACGCGTCGACCGAGGCCGCGACCAAGGTGTCGGCGCTTGCCGCCGACATCCAGCGTGCACTGTCGATGGCCGGCTCCGGCACCGTCGAGATGCTGACGGCCGGCGCCCGCGAGGCGCAGAACACCCTCGTCACCGCGTCGACGGAAGCAGCCAACCATGTCAAGTCGCTGGCCGTCGATGTCGAGCGCACCCTGACCTCGGTCGGCACCAACACCGCGCAGGCGATCCTCGGCAGCGCCCGCGATGCCCAGAGCTCGTTCGTGGCGACCTCCAGCGAGGCCGCAAGCCAGATCCGCGAGATCTCCGCCGAGATCGAGCGGTCACTGACCACGGCCAGCGCGGAGACTGCGCAGACCATCCTGGGCAGCGCCCGCGAGGCCCAGAGCTCGTTTGCGGCGACCTCCGCCGATGCCGCCGCCCAGATCCGCACGCTCTCGACCGATATCGAGCGCGCGCTGGGTGCGGTCACGGCCAAGACAACCGACAACATCCAGACCTCGGCGCAGAACGCGCAGGCCGCGCTGATCACCATGTCCAACGAGGTCTCGACCAAGGTCAAGACGACCTCCGCCGACATCGAACGTTCGGTGCTGTCGGCCTCCAGCGCCTTCGGCTCGGCGATGACCGGCAAGACCGACGAGATCGTCACCTATGTGCAGCAGCAGACCGAGCGTCTGTCGCAGATGGTCGACGGCCGCCGCGGCTCGCTGGTCGAGGCGCTGACCGCCAAGACCACGCAGCTGTCGAGCGACATGGATCGCGCCACCGCGGATGCGCTGAAGGCGATCGAAACCCGCGGCCTCGCCTTCTCGCAGTCGATGTCGGCCCACGGCAGCGATGTCGCGCGCAACATCACCTCGGCCGGCGATCAGGCGACCGGCGCGGTGGCGAAGTCGCTCAAGGAGCTCGAGCAGGCTTCGCGCGCGGCGATCGACCAGTCGCGCCAGGTCTCGATCTCGGCCGTCACGGAGATGCAGGAGACCAGCAAGATCCTGCGCACCGATACGGTCGCGCTGTTCGAGCGGCTGCGCGAAGGCAACATCCTCTTGCAGGAAGTGTTGACCGGCGCCCACGACAACCTCAACTCGCTGGAGCGCGCGCTGGTGACCCGCGTGGCCGACTTCGTGTCCGCCATGAACGACGTCACCTCGCGCAACGGCGTGGCAACCCAGACGCTGGAAGACCAACTGACGGTGTTCAACAGCAAGACCGGCAAGGCGCTGGAAGATCTCGGCGCGCTGTCGAGCCAGTTCGAGACCCATGGCAAGGCGCTGATCGATGCGGCTGCCGTGGTCGAGCAGGCCAACCGCTCGACGACGGCCTCCGTCAGCGAGCGCAAGTCGGCGCTGGAAGCGCTGGTCACGACCATCGACCTTCGCACCACCGATCTCGACCAGCGGCTGTCGCGCTTCACCGGGCTGCTCGATGAATCGCTCGGAGCGGCCGAGGAACGCGCCCGCGACATCGCCCGCGTGGTGGCGGAGACCGCAGGCGCCGGTTCGGCTGCGATCAGCAGGCAGTTCGAGGCGGTGCGCCTGGCGGCCGAGAACGAGCGTCAGCAGACCGTCGACGCCATGAACGACCTCTACCAGCAGAGCAACGCCGAGACCGATGCGATGTTCAAGGAATCGACGGAGAAGTTCTCCGCGATGGTCACGGCGATGAAGCAGATGGCGAGCGAGATGCATAACGAGCTCGAGGCCACCCGCAACGAGCTTCGCCGCGGCGTGCTCGAGATGCCGCAGGAGGCCGCCGAGAACACCGCGCAGATGCGCAAGGTGATCGTCGACCAGATCGAGGCGCTGGCCGAGCTGAACCGCATCGTCGCTCATCACGGCCGCGGACTCGACGTGGTCTCGACCAACCGCGCCAGCGTTCGCCACGAGGAGCCGGTGGTGGCTGCCGCCGGCGGCCGCGGCGATGTGCGCATGCGGGACAACGGCAACAGCGCCTCGACGCTGCCGCCGCCGGATCTCGGCATGGCGAGCTCGCGCCGCACCGAGGCCCCGTCGGTCAGCCCGGCAGGCTCCGACAACAACGGCGACGGCTGGCTGTCCGACCTGCTCAACCGCAGCGACGCACCGCCGCCTGCCCCGCAGAGCCGCGACGCCCAGCAGCGCCCGCGTCCGCAGCAGCAGCCGGTCAATCCGCTGGAGTCGCTGTCGCTCGACATCGGCCGGCTGATGGACCGCACGCTTGCGGCCGAGATGTGGGATCGCTACCAGCGCGGCGAGAACAAGGCGTTCTCCAAGCGCCTCTACACGCCGGCCGGCCAGAAGGCCTTCGATGAGGTGGCCCGCAAGTATCGCGCCGACCGCGGCTTCAAGCAGACGGTCGACCGCTACATCGCGGAGTTCGAGCGCCTGCTCGACGAAGTCGCCCGCGACGGCCGCGGCCAGCAGGAGCTGAGCAGCCACCTGACCTCGGAGACCGGGCTGGTCTACACCCTGCTCGCGCACGCCGCGGGACGGCTGGGGTAAGCCGGCAAAGTAAGCGTGTAGCGAATGGAAACGGAGGCCTCACGGCCTCCGTTTTGTTTTGGGTGGGATTGGAAAATTCGCGTCGACGAAGACTCGACAGGGTCATTCCGGGGCGATGCGAAGCATCGAGCCCGGAATCTCGAGATTCCGGTTCGGTCCTACGGACCGCCCCGGAATGACTGTGCGACCAGAGGGCAGCGAACCTGTTCGCCATTCGCCCTTTATTGCCGCCGCCGCGGCCCGGGCGCGGTCGCCGGAGCCGGCGCGGGCTCGGGTGCGGCGTTGTTGCTGCCGCCGAAGATCACCCGGCTCGGGTTGCGGTCGAAATTGTTCACGGCGCGGCTGATGTCGGACAGCGTCCTGCGGCCGTCGTTGATCAGGAGATTGGAGCGCTTGTCGAGATCCTCGGCGAGTTCGCGGATCGACTTCACCATCAGGTTCAGCTCGCTGCCATTGTTGCCGCCCGCGATCGCATTGAGGCCAAGCATCAGGCTGTCGGCCTTGCCCATCACGCCGTCGACCTTGAGCATGACGTTGTCGATCTTCTCGGAATTGCGCGCTAAGGCCTGGGTGAAGACCTCGAGATTCTTCAGTGAATTCTTCACCGACTGCTGATTGTCGGCGACGATGCGGTTGACGTTTTGCAGGGTGGCGCGGATCGCCTCGGTGACGTCCTGCAGCGCATTCGGGTCGGCGGTCAGAACCGGGATGCCATCCTCGTCCAGCGGCACCGGCGGGGCGGCCTCCTCGCCGCCCTTGAGCGAAATCGCGGCGACGCCGGTGAGGCCCTGGAACTCGAGACCGACCAGGGTGTCCTTGCGGAGCGGTGCGTTGTTCTCGATCATCGCCAGCGCAACCACGCGCCGCGGGTTGTCGAGCTTCACCGAGACCACTTCCCCTATCCGAATACCGTTAAAATTGACATTGCCGCCGTTGCGCAGGCCTGACGCGGGCCCTTCGAAGATCACCCGCAAGGGGCTGCGCTGCTTGGTGGTGTGGAGGCTCTGGAACCACAGCACGAAGCCGAATGCGGCGGCGATCACCGCCAGCGTGAAAGCCCCGATCAAGACGTAGTTCGCCCGCGTTTCCATCAATTACTCGCGTTAATCACTCTTGGGCCCTCGCGCAGCCGGCTGCGCTCGAGCCGGTCGAATTCCTGTTGGCGCATGATCTCGTCCGAAAATCGGCTCCAGGTTTCGGGATCATGGGCTAGGTGGTGTGGACTCTAAGGATTCCCTTTTGAGAGCAAATCAGATTCAAGGCTTCTTTTTGGGAGGCGGCCTTGGGTGTGATGGAGCGTTTGGTGTTGAGCGACGCGGCCTGGGAGCGCATGGCGCCGCTGATCATAGGCCGGCCCGATCAGAAGGGCTCGACCGGGCGGGACAACCGGATGTTCGTGGAAGGTGTGCTTTGGATCGTGCGTACGGGCTCTCCTTGGCGTGATCTTCCGGAGGCTTTTGGAGATTGGAACAGCGTGTTCCGGCGGTTCAGTCGATGGAGCCGCAAGGGTGTCTGGTGCCGCATCTTCGAGGCGATGTCCGAGGATCCGGACTTCGAATATCTGATCGTCGATTCCACCATTGTCCGGGCGCATCAGCACGCCGCCGGGGCGAAAAAAGGGGGTCTGAAGATCAAGCGATCGGGCGCTCGCGCGGCGGCCTGAGCACGAAGATACATATGGCCGTACGCGGCTTGGGATGCCCCGTGCGGTTCACGCTCACCGCGGGCCAGAAGGGCGATGCACCACAAGCCGCTGCATTAATCGAGGGGCTGCCCGCCGAGGTCGTCATCGCCGATACGGCTTATGACGCCGATCGTTTGCGCCAAGACATCGCCGCCAAAAAGGCGCTCGCCGTCATCCCCAACAACCCCTCGCGAGCCCTCAAATATCCGCTCGACAAACATCTCTATGCCCAGCGCCATCTCGTGGAATGCTGCTTCAGCAAGCTCAAGCAGTTCCGACGCGTCGCAACCCGCTTCGAAAAGACCGCCCGGAATTACCGGGCCGTCGTCACTCTCGCTGCCATCGTCCTATGGCTGCGATAAGTGTCCACACCACCTAGGCCACAACGGCACGGGCGCGCTTGCCGTTGAAATATTGCTGCAGCCATGGATGCTGCGACGCCTTCATGTCGGCGATCGATCCTGCAGCAATGATCTTACCGTTCCCTAAAACGGCGATACGGTCGCACGCGGTGTAAAGACTGTCGAGATCGTGGGTTACCATGAAAACGGTCAGCCCCAAAGTGCGCTGCAGGGTGCGCACCAGCTCGTCAAACTCGCCGGCGCCGATCGGATCGAGACCCGAGGTCGGCTCGTCGAGAAACACGAGCTCGGGATCGAGCGCGAGTGCGCGCGCCAGCGCGACGCGCTTGATCATGCCGCCCGACAATTCCGACGGATAACGATCGGCGACTTCCGGCTTCAGCCCGACCATCACGAGTTTTGCCACCATGATCTCGTCGAGCAGCCGCTGCGAGACGCGCAGATATTCGCGCGCCGGAAACTGGATGTTCTGGCGCACCGTGAGCGAGGAGAACAGCGCGCCCTGCTGGAACAGGATGCCCCAGCGGCGTTCGACGGCGCGGCGCTGCGAGGTGCTCGCGGCGTCGAGATCGACACCGAACACTTCGATGCGGCCGGCGACCTTCGGCACGAGCCCGATGATGGTGCGCGTCAGCACCGACTTGCCGGCGCCCGAGGGCCCGACGAAGCCGAGGATCTCGCCGCGCCTGACGTCGAGGTTGAGGCCGTCGAGCACCCGCGTGTTGCCGAATTGAACCGTGATGTCGCGGACCCGGATGATGGCGTCGTTGTCCTCTTCCGCCATGATCACATCCCGATCGAGGCGAAGAAGATCGCGAACACGCCGTCCATCACGATCACGAAGAAGATTCCTTTCACCACCGATGCGGTGGTGTGCTGTCCGAGCGACTCCGCCGAACCCTGTACCGCTAGGCCTTCGACGCAGGCGACGATACCGATCACCGCCGCCATGACCGGCGCCTTGACCATGCCGACGATGAAATGGTCGATCGATATGGCATCACGAAGGCGGAGCAGGAAGGCCTCCGGATCGACGCCGCCATAGAGCCAGGCCACCAGGCCGCCGCCATAGAGCGCGGCCATCGCGCCGAGGAAGGCCAGGATCGGCAGCGCCAGCACCAGCGCCAGCATGCGCGGCAGGATCAGGACCTCAATCGGATCGAAGCCCATAGTGCGCAGCGCGTCGATCTCCTCGCGCATCTTCATCGAGCCGAGCTCGGCGGTATAGGCCGAGCCTGAACGGCCCGCGACCATGATCGCGACCAGCAGCACGCCGATCTCGCGCAGCACCAAGACGCCCAGCATGTCGACCACGAAGATGTCGGCGCCGAACCTGCGGAAATGGAAGATGCCCTGCTGCGAGATGATGCAGCCGATCAGGAAGGTGATCAGCACCACGATCGGCACCGCGCGCCAGCACACCTGCTCGAGGTGATGCACCGTCGAGGTCAGGCGGAAGCTGCGCGGATGGATCAGCACCTTCCCGGCGGCTGCCAGCACCGCGCCGAGCATGTCGACGAGGCCGATGATGGTGCCGCCGATCCCGGCCACGGTGCGCCCGATCTGCCCGAGCATGCCTGAGATCGACAGCCGGTCGCTGACGACCCCGGGCGCGGGGCCGACGCGGCGGACCTCGTCGACCAGGCTGGAATAATTGGCCGACAGGCCCGCGATCTCGGCTTCGGCGGTGGCGTCGCTCAGGCTGCGGCGCAGCCGCTCGATCAGCCAGGCGCCGAAGGTGTCGAGGCTCGCGACCTGCGACACGTCGATGAAGATGTGCGGCCGGCTGCCGCGCAGCTTCTCCGCGTCGGAGACGATCCGCTCAAGCGCAGGAGCAAAGCGGGCCGTCCAGTTGCCTGCCGCGCACAACGCCAGTCCTTCGCCTTGGGCTATCCGCTCCAGTGTCGGGTCGCCGCTCACCTCTAACCCACCCCTCAAGCCGGCTGGCTGCCGCTAACGCTGATCTCCGGCGCTGCCGGATCGGCTTGTCGAATCTGTCGCTAAACAGCCATAGTTGGTTGCGCGTCGCAAGCTACGGTTCAGGAAATAGTAGACTTTAAAATGACTTCCACCCCTCCCGGAGCGATTTCCCTGAGCAGTCGGATCGAGCGCTGGCCGATCGCGGGGACCTTCACGATCAGCCGCGGCACCAAGACCGAGGCTGTCGTCGTGGTGGCCGAGGTGAGCCAGGGCGGCCTCACCGGCCGCGGCGAATGCGTACCCTACCCGCGCTATGGCGAAACGCCCGAGGCGACACTGCAGGCGATCCAGGCCCTACAGGCGCCACTCGCCAATGGCATGGACCGGATCGCCTTGCAGGCCGGGATGGCTGCCGGCGCCGCCCGCAATGCGCTGGATTGCGCGCTGGCGGACCTTGAGGCCAAACGCGCCGGCAAACGGATCTGGAACCTGCTCGGCCGGCCCGCGCCGGAGCCGCGGACCACCGCCTATACGATCTCGCTCGGGACATCAGAGGCGATGGCGGAGGCCACCGCGAAGGCCGCGCATCGTCAGTTGCTCAAGATCAAGCTCGGCGGCGAAGGCGACGGCGCGCGGATCGCCGCCGTGCGCAAGGCGGCGCCTCGATCCGAGCTGATCGTCGACGCCAACGAGGCCTGGACGGAGGACAACCTCGCCGCCAATCTCGCTGCCTGCGCCGATGCCGGCGTCACCCTGATCGAGCAGCCGCTGCCCGCGGGCAAGGACGCGGCGCTGGCGCGGATCAGGCGCCCGGTTGCGGTCTGCGCCGACGAGAGCGTGCATGACCGCGGCTCGCTCGCCGGCCTGCGCGGCCGCTACGACGCCGTCAACATCAAGCTCGACAAGACCGGCGGATTGACCGAAGCGCTGGCGATGGCGGACGCCGCCCGCGCGCACGGCTTCGAGATCATGATCGGCTGCATGGTCGCGACCTCGCTCGCGATGGCGCCGGCGATGCTGATCGCGCAAGCCGCGCGCTTCGTCGATCTCGACGGCCCGTTGCTGCTGGCGAAGGACCGCGACCACGGCCTGCCCTACGAGGGCAGCCTGGTCTATCCGCCCGACGCCGCACTCTGGGGCTAATCGGTGAGACGCTTGCGCGCCAGCCACATCACGAGCCCGCCCGTGGCCGCCATCGCGGCCATCATGTCGTAGACGCCGAGCCCGAAGCGCGCATAGACCATGCCGCTGACGATGGCCGTGGTGCTCGCGACAATGCCGCCGCAGGCGGTGAGATAGCCCTGCGCGCGCGCCATCACGTGAACCGGCACGTGATGCACCATCAGGCCCATGATGCCGACCTGGGTCAGGCCGAAGCTCAGTCCATGTCCGAGCTGCACAACTGCAAGCACCGCAAGCGGCGGGTCCTGCGCGGTGATCGCCCAGCGCGCCGCGGCACTGGCGGCCGCGATCATCACCAGCACAGCCGACGGCAGCGTGAAGCGCGGCGAGGCCGCAAACAGCACGATCTCGGCGATCACGCCGAGCACCCAGAGACACGCGATCGTCAGGCCGCTGAAGCCGGCCTGCTGCCAGGCAATCGATGCGAAGATATAATAGGCGCCGTGGCTGCCCTGGATCAGCGCCGAGGAGACGATGATAGCGAGGAAGGTGGGATTACGCAGCAGTTTTGGCGCGCCGGCCGCAGGTGTGGCGGCTGCCACCGGGCGGCCCAGCGGCCGCAGCGTCAACCCGACCAGCGCGCCGAGCACCGTCACGGCCGTGATGATCCAGATCAGGTCGACCTCCGCGACATAGCGGAGCAGGAAGCCGCTCAGCAGCGCGCTGACCGCGAAGGCGGCCGAGCCCCAGAGCCGCAGCGGTCCGTAGCTGAGGCCGAATTGCCTGACGCCGCGCAGCGCATAGGCGTCTGTGAGCGGCACCATTGGCGTCCAGACGCAGCAGGTCAGCGCATAGATCGCCAGCAGCACGAACGGCTGGTGCTGGGTGCCGATCACGGCAAAACCGAACGCCGTGGCGAATCCGGTGGCGATGATCGCCCCGCGCAGCATCTGGCGCCGCTCCGCCGCCGCAGTGACCAGCGGCAGCACGGTGAAGCGCGTCACCGGCGGCACCGCGGTGATGATGCCGATCCAGGTGGCGTCGATGCCGACCGCCTTCAGCCACACCGTGAAAAACGGCAGGTGAACCCCGGTCATGCCGAACAGCGTGGCATAGAATGCCGCAAGGCTGCGCGCGAATCGCCGCGATGCAACCTTTGCTGCAATGGGGATTTGTGATTCGGAAGACATCAATTCAATTGCGATTCGCGCGATATCGTGGTGATCGTTACCGTAACGCGCAGTGATTTGCGCGGAGAGATTGTGATGGCCGAAGAAGCATTCGCCCTGTCGCCGATATCCGCCCGCGCGGCCCTGCCGAGCGAGGAGGACTATGCCGCGATCAGCGCGGCCTTCATGGAGACCTCGCGGGGCCGCTGGTTCCTCGGCGAATACGCCAAGCGCAACCGCAATGCCGATACCCGCATGGTGCTCGATGCCGTGGCGCGGATCGAGGAAAGCCTCAGCGCGCAGCGGCAAGCCGCCGCGGCGGCGATCAGGGACGAGCAGCTGGCGCAGGCGCTGGCCGCCCTGCGCGGCGCGATCGAGGCCGCCCAGGCCTCCGCTATCGCCGCGCTCGACGGCATCAGCTTCGAGCAGAATCTCGCGCCGGTGCGCAAGGGCGTGCGGGTGATCAGGGAGATCTCCTGGCGGCTGCGCGAGATCGGCAATGACGGCCGGATCTGCGACATCATCGATTCGCAGGTCAGCGCGATCGAGGCCGGTGCTGCCGAGGTCTCGATGGACGACGCCAAGGCCGTGCTGGATGCCGCTTTCGCTGCGCTGGCCCGCCGCCTCAGCGAGTTCGATCCGGACAAGGCGGCGACGCCTGCGGCCGAGCCAGATGTGGCCGAGGCGTCGGTTGCGGAGCCGCCGGCAGCCGCCCCTGTACCGCCACCGGTGGCCGAAAGTGCAGCTCCCGATACGGCCGCTACGCCGCCAGCGCCGCCTCAGGAGGCCGCTGCGGCGCCGATCGTCGAAGCCGCGATTCCCGCCGCTGTGCCCGGCACTGAGGCCGCTACGGCCGTGATGCCGCAGCAGAGCGAAGCATGGCTCAAGGCTGAAGCCGCGCTGGCCGAAGCCGAAGCCGCGGAACTCGCCCGCGTCACCGACGAAGCGACGGCCGACGCCCACGACGAAGCGGTGCTCGACCTGATTGCGATGGAGATGGGCGCGCCCGATCCGATCGACGAAGAGGCGATCGCCGAGGAAATGCGCGCCGCCGAGGAGATGCGCGTCGCTGAGGCGATGGCGGCCGAGCCCGAAATGGTTGCGCCGGCCATTCAGCCCGAGCCTGCACCGGCGCCCGCGCCGAAGGTCAAGGTCGAGCCCGCACCGGTCGCTGTAGCGGCGGTTGCCGAAGCGGCAGCACCCGTGCCGCCGCCTCTCCCGCCCGTCGTTGAAGCGGCCCCTGCTGCAGCGGCGGTTTCGCTCGGCTCGACCATCATCGCCAGCGGCCTCCTGAAAAGGCCGAGCGTCGCGGCCAACGATCCACTCGCGCCGATCCGTCGCATGAGTCAGGCCGAGAAGATCGCGTTCTTCTCGTAAGGCGGTGGCGTTCGTCCCTCACATAGCGCAGAGCCATCGCATACGCACTTGCGACCTTCTGCAGCTCACATGTCTACGTCGTCATGGCCGGGCTTGTCCTAGCCATCCACATCTCCCTGCGGCACAAGCCCGGGCATGACGAGCTATGGAATGTGGGCAGATGGGCAATGCGAGGGCCTGCCGTCGCAGGGGCGCTTTGCCAAAATATCGAAAAAACAACCCCATGCAAAGTAACCGGCGGCCGCGCGCTCGAATACTGGATCCCCGCGGAGGACTTGCCGGCGTTCAATGCTGCGATTGTCGGTCCAATCGAGATCATCAGCCGCTTCCCTTGAGTCCACGGCTGGCGCGAACGACGCTTGCAACAAGCAGCTCGACGAATTGAAGCGGCTTTAGTGAACTCGCTCGCGTCCCGACAAAACCGAAATCGTCAACTCACAAGAGGAACTTGGGGCAAACTGCACGAACTCAGTTCTGGTGCGGGTCAAAATAGCCGAGCTAAGCCAATCCAAAAAAATTTTGCTGGCGCCCTTGAAACTGATTGCCGCTTTTCTAATTGGATTTCTGCCGCTTACGGCGGTGCCGGGCGCCAGGTCGGGCTCGGCAGAGCGAACAGGGCGCCGGACAGGTGTCTTGCACCGAATGTCTTGCGCTCCTTCGTACCCATCTTGCTCTCAGGAGGATTTGGCTATGAGGACGTACGATTTCACTCCCCTGTGGCGTTCGAGCATTGGATTCGACCGCCTCTTCGGTCTTCTCGACGAGACCCAGCATCGGTCCGAAGACACTTACCCGCCTTACAATATCGAGCGGCTCGGAGAGGACCGTTACCAGATCTCGGTGGCGCTGGCTGGCTTTAGTCAGGATGAGATTCTTGTGACGGCCGAGCAGAACGTCCTGACCGTGGAAGGTCGCAGGGGCGACAAGGACCAGCACGAATACCTCTATCAGGGTATCTCGGCGCGTCCGTTCAAGCGACAGTTCAACCTTGCCGACTACGTGCAAGTAAAGACGGCAACGTTCGACAACGGTCTGCTACGGATCGAGCTCGTGCGCGAAATCCCTGAGGCCATGAAGCCTCGGCGCATTGCCATCGGAAGTGGCGCTCCTGCCGGACAAATCACGCAGAAGGCGGCCTGAGCCCGCTTCATGATGTTGGGTCAAGTTACGCACGGACGATAGCCGTCCGTGCCGTGATCAGCTGCATGTCAAGGAGGATATCATGGGTATTCGGGATCTTGTTCCCTGGACGAAAGGTCAAGAACTCTCAACGGGACGTGAGGCGTTCGATCCGTTTCTCACGCTTCACCGCGAGATGAATCGCCTGTTCGATGACGCCTTCCGCGGCTTCGGCTCATTCGGTCGCGTCAACACTCCGTTGATGGAGGGCCAGTTTAACTGGCCACGCCTAGAACTGAATGAGACCGATAAGGAGGTCACGGTTTCCGCCGAACTCCCAGGCCTCAACGAAAAGGATGTTCGGGTTGAAATCACCAATGGCGTCCTTTCGATCCGGGGCGAGAGGAAAGCCGAACGCAGCGACGATTCAAAGTTCGTCAGCGAGCGGTACTACGGCGCTTTCGAGCGCCAGATTCCGCTAAATGGCGTCGAGGAAGACAAGGCGAAGGCCGACTTCAAGAACGGCGTCCTCACCGTGACGCTGCCGAAGTCTGAGCAGTCAAAGTCGAATGTCAAGCGTATCGCGATCAACAGCAACTGAAGCCAGAAGTCGGCGGCGCATAACCGTCGCCGACCTCTATCCCGGCCTCTATCAACCCCGTCTCTGGACGAAAGGAGAAAGCAGGAGACACTGCCATGAGCCAGGTCAATCGTAACGCCAACATCAATGAACCGCTTTTTCATTCAGTATCCCACTACAATTCACCGGGCGATGTATTGAATGACTCTGGGCTCTCGACGGACGAGAAGCGTGTCATCCTCTCGTCCTGGGCGTCGGATATGTACGTCGTCGAATCCCAACCGGCTCTTCGGGAGGTGCCCGGCATTCCGCACCGGTTGCGCCTTGCCGAGATCCTGGCGGCGCTGAAACGTCTGGACGACGAAAGTGATCCGCCGCCGCGCGCCGGTATGGCCATGCGGACACCTCGTTTCAGCAAGCCTGTATGTGCCGTTTCCGATTCCGAACGACATGCTGCGTCGAGGCGGCACGGCCCGCTGAGGATATCTCGCGCGAATGCTCGGTGGACCCGCGAAGCAAATGTACGGCGGTACCGAAGGCTGTTAGACACTCAACTGACGGACGCCGAACGTAGCTTCATCAAGCGGCGTCTTGTCGAGGAATTAAAAGGGTTGATCGCCTCCAAGAGCGAACATCATCATACAAACTGAAGCCCGGAGTCGACAGCGGACGATCGACAAGGCGGCGTGACTTCGACACTGTCCGATGAAAGGCGAGAGAGATGGCGGCAGATCCATTAGCCCAAGCAAAGATAGGCACGGAGGCCCTTGCGCTGTGTATCGCAGGGGTCTTGTGCGAACGCGATCCATCGCTCTTGTCTGGATTGCAGGAGAGTGCGAAGGCGCTTCATCGGATCCTCGATGATCGTGGAGATCATGAGGCGGCAGCAATGGTCAGCGCATTTAGCCGGGCGCTAACTGATCCGGCATTCAAGCGTCCTTCAAACTAAGCATGATCCGGAAAAGTGCGAAGCGGTTTTCCGAAAAGATCACGCTCAAACAAAGAGCTAAAGCGCGATGATGATTCAACCCAATCTCATCGCGCTCTAGCCAGCCGACTGATCACTTGCGGTCGGCCGTCATCGTGGCTGCCACTGCCAGGATTGAACTGGCAAAGACATTTCCAAACAAAAGAAGCCCAACGACGTTTCGATCTAGGCGCTAACGAGATTCGAACAACAACGCGGATCACCAACGCGCCCTGCCGCTGGCGCGCAAGCCCAATCTGCCGATCGAGCAGCCGTTCAAGCGCGTTCGCCTCGAGGTCAACTCAACGACCGACGGTCGGCATGCGCCGTGGGAAAGCTCGTCGCTGACTTCTGATTTCTATTTCTTCGGCGATACCGCGGCAGGCACACCAATCAGCCGGACGAGATCAGGTGACGGCCACACCGCCGTCCGTTCAAGTTCATCAAGCTCGCACTTCGGCCGAGTTGGCGGCGGCCATCGTGGCGGCTTCAGGCACTGATCCGTCGTGCAGCGCAACGAAACGGGGCAGAAGCGACCACCGCCCTGCCCGCGCCTCTTCTCAACATGCTGGCGTCAGGCGACGAGTTTCGCGAACAGGTCGGCGTCGACATTGCCGCCCGACAGCACGATGACGACGTTCTTGCCCTTGGCGTCGATCCGCCCGGCGAGCAGCGCGGCGAGCCCGACCGCGCCGCCGGGCTCGACCACGAGCTTGAGTTCGCGGTAGGCAAAGGCGACGGCAGCGCCGACCTCGTCGTCTGAGGCGCTGACGCCATTCGCGAGCAGCTTGCTGTTGATGGCGAAGGTCAGTTCGCCCGGCATCATCGCCATCAGCGCATCGCAGATGGTGCGCGGCGCAACCGCATGCGCCTCGCGATGGCCGACCTTGAGCGAAAGCGCATGATCGTCATAGCCCGCGGGCTCGGCGACGATCACCTGGGCCTGCGGATATTTCGCCTTCACAGCGGTCGCAACACCCGCGATCAATCCGCCACCTGAAGCCGGCGCGACCACGATGTCGGGCGTCAGTCCGAGCGCGGCCATGTCCTCGGCGATCTCACGGCCGGCGGTCCCCTGGCCCGCGATCACGAAGGGATCGTCGTAGGGGCGCACCAGGGTCGCGCCGCGCTTGCCGGCAATGCCGTTGGCGATCGCTTCGCGGTCGTCGCGATCGCGGTCGTAGAGCACGACTTCGGCGCCGTAGGATTTGGTGCGCTCGCGCTTGGTGATCGGCGAGTCCGCAGGCATCACGATGGTCGCCTGCATGTTGAGGATCTTGGCCGCCGCGGCAACGCCTTGGGCGTGGTTGCCCGAGGAGAACGCGACGACGCCGCCGCTCCGCTTGTCCTGCGGGATCGAGGCGAGCTTGTTGAAGGCGCCGCGAAACTTGAACGATCCGGTCCGCTGCAGCATTTCGGGCTTGAGGAAAACCTGGCTGCCGACGCGTTCGTTGAGAACGGGGAAGGTCAGGAGCGGCGTGCGCACCGCGAACGGCGCGACCACCCTTGCGGCGGCATCGATGTCCGCGGCAGCGACGGGTGGATTGAGAACGGTGTCCGTCATTCGCGATTTGTATCGCGGCGGGGCGCAGCCCGGCAAGACGATTTAGCGTGAGTTTGTCTAGTGCGAGATCGGCTGGCTGGCCGGCAGGGCCACAAAATGGTGCTCCTCGGCACCGAATTCGAGCGCCTCCCCCTCGCCGTCCGGCGGCGCGGGGCGGACGTTCATGCAGCGATCGATGAACACCCGGGCCGACGCCTGCCAGGTGTGGAGCGCGGCAAAATCGACGCAGGCCTGCCGCGGGATGCTGAGCGCCTCCAGGCAGGCATGGCGCAGATCCTCGTCGAGCACGCCGACCGGCGCCGCGCCGATCACGTCGCGGGGACCGGTGACCGGAAAAGCGGCAACCGGCAGGCCGCTCGCCAACGCCTCGAGCAAGACCAGACCGAACGTATCGGTCCGGCTCGGGAAAACGAACACATCGGCCGCGGCGTAGATCTCAGCCAATTCTTCCCCATGGCGGGCGCCAAGGAACACGGCATCCGGATATTTCCGCTCCAGCGCCGCCCGCGCCGGGCCGTCGCCGACCACGACCTTGGTTCCCGGCAGATCGAGATCGAGGAAGGCCTCGAGATTCTTCTCCACCGCCACCCGGCCGACGCTGAGATAGACCGGCTGCGGCAGGCAGAGATCGACGTCGCGCGGATGGAACAGTGAGGTATCGACGCCGCGCGACCACAGCACCACGTTGCGGAAGCCGCGCTGACGCAACTCGGCCGCCAGCGCCGGGGTCGCCGCCATCACCGCCCGGCTCGGCCTGTGGAACCAGCGCAGCGCCCGCCACACCCAGGCTTCGGGGACGGGCGTCCGCGCCGAGACGTATTCGGGGAAGCGGGTGTGGAAGCTCGTCGTGAACGGCAGGCCGCGCTTGCGGCAGTAGCGGCGAACCGCAAGCCCGATCGGGCCCTCGGTCGCGATATGTATGCTGTCGGGCTGCGCCGCCTCGATCAGACTTGCGACCTTGGCCCGGTAGGGCAGCGCCAGCCGGAGATCGCGATAGCTCGGCATCGCGAAGGTGCGGAACTCGTCCGGCGTCAGGAAGCTCACCTCGACGCCGAGCGATTTCGCCGCCTGTGCCATCATGGTCAGCGTGCGGACAACCCCGTTGACCTGGGGATGCCACGCATCGGTCGCGACCAGGATATGCGTCATGCAGCGCGTGCCGTCACTCGCGGAACCGGCGCGATCCGGCGCACCGGGTCGGTCCAGGTGATGATCTCGAAATGGCCGTCCTCATGCTCGGCGAGCGCGGTGCAACTCTCCACCCAGTCGCCGCAATTCATGTAGCGGATGCCGTGCTCGTCATGGATCGTCGCGTAGTGGATGTGGCCGCAGATCACGCCGTCGCAGCCGTGGCGCCGCGCCTCGCCGGCGAGCGTCGCCTCGAACGCGCCGATATAGTTCACCGCCTTCTTGACCTTCAGCTTGGCCCATTGCGACAGCGACCAGTACGGCACGCCGAACATCTTGCGGAAGAAGTTGACGAAGCGATTCATCTGGATCGCGAAATCGTAGGCCTTGTCGCCGAGATGGGCGAGCCAGCGCGCGTTCTGCACCACGAGATCGAAAATGTCGCCGTGGATCACGAGGTAGCGCTTGCCGTCGGCGCCGGTGTGAACGGTGTTCTCCACCACGTCGATGCCGCCGAAATGCGTGCCGTAATATTTGCGCAGGAACTCGTCGTGGTTGCCCGGGACGTAGATCACCTTGGCGCCCTTGCGCGCCTTGCGCAGCATCTTCTGCACGAAATCGTTATGGGTCTGCGGCCAGTACCAGTTCGACTTCAGCGCCCAGCCGTCGACGATATCACCAACGAGGTAGATCGTGTCGGCATCGTGAGCGCGGAGGAAGTCCAGCAGGCGGTCGGCTTGCGAACCGCGGGCTCCGAGATGGACATCGGAGATAAACAAAGTGCGAAAGTGCCGCTCGGGACTTTCTTCACTCAAGGAGTCACTTCCCATGCCTGTGCACCTAACAGATTCCTGTGACAAGGCGATGACGATCCCCGCGACCCGAGGCCCCACAAATAGTTAACGAGAATCAGCAGTACGCCGCTTCTCTGCGGATAACAGCAGCGTGCGACAATCTGGCGACATCAGGCTGTGGGGAAGAGGCGTTGTGTTGCCTGCACAGCGCGATGGAACAACGCGCGGTGCGTAGCCCGGATGAAGCGCAGCGCAATCCGGGAGACCGTTTCAGCGGTTGGCGCTTTCCCGGATTTCGCTGCGCTTCATCCGGGCTACAGAGCTACGAAGCTTCAGTAGTACTTGTGGAAGTGATGCACCGGCCCATGGCCGTGGCCGACGGCGAAGCGATCGGCTTCGGCGATCGCCTGCGTGATCCAGGCCTTGGCGTTGCGCACGGAGGTCTCCATGCTCTCGCCCCTCGCGAGCCCTGCTGCGATTGCCGAGGACAGCGAGCAGCCGGTGCCATGCGTATTGGCGGTCGCAATCCGCGGCGCAGCCAGCGCGATGCTGTGCTCGGCATCGATCAGATAGTCGATGCTCTCGGCGCCGTGCCCATGGCCGCCCTTGAGCAGCACCGCGCGACATCCCATTGCCAGCAATCGCTTGCCTTGTCGCTCGACGTCGGCCTCGCTTGAGGCAACCGGCTCGTTCAAGAGCGCCGCCGCTTCCGGCAGGTTCGGCGTGATCAGCGAGGCCAGCGGAAACAGCAGGACCTTCAGCGCATCGACCGCCTCGGCGGCAAGCAGCCGATCACCGGAGGTTGCGACCATCACCGGATCGAGCACGACATGGCGCGGCGCCCAGCGCCTCAGCCCACCGGCGATCACAGCGATCGTGTCGGCCTGTGCCACCATGCCGATCTTGACCGCGCCGACCTCGAGGTCGGAGAACACCGCATCGATCTGGGCGGTGACGAATGACGCGGGCACCGGATGGATGCCGCTGACCCCCATGGTGTTCTGCGCGGTCAGCGCCGTGATCGCGGCGGCGCCATAGACCCCGAGCGCGGCAAAGCTCTTGAGGTCGGCCTGGATGCCCGCCCCGCCCGAGGAGTCCGAGCCGGCAATGGTGAGCGCGACCGGCGTCATCTTGCAGCGCCAGTGGTTGATACGAATGAGACCATCACGAACAAGACCATGGCCTGTCCTAGCCCAGCCGCCGATCGGCAGCAAGTTCGCCTGACTTTACCGCAAGTTGGCCTCACCTTGACCCCCTGCCTCGCCCCCTTGCCTTGGCCGCCCGTTTTGGGCCTATAGTCGCGGAAATCCCCGGAGACGACTTTGATGGTTCCTTTCTTCGTCCAGATCAAATGCAAGCTCGGCCAGTCCTACACCGTCGCCAACGCACTGGCGGAGGCCGAGATTGCGTCCGAGATCTATTCCACCGCGGGCAACTACGACCTCCTGGTCAAGTTCTACGTCGACCACGACACCGACATCGGCCATTTCATCAACGAGAAGGTTCAGGTGATCCCGGGCATCCAGGACACCCTCACGATCATCACCTTCAAGGCGTTCGGCGCGAAGTAGGACGCGCCCGCGAGAGTATGATGAGATCAGGTCGAGCTTGAACGGCGTCGAAAGTTCACCTCTCCCTTGGGAGAGGTGAACCGAAACCGCGGCGAGCCGGTTCAACCAAACCCATCCCGCTTTACAATTCCTTCTCCTTCTTGACCGGCTTCGGCGGTCCCTCGACCGGCGGCAGCGACTTGATGTACTCGGCGATCGCGTCGCGGTCGGACGACGACAGTTGCGAGGTGTTGCGGATCACGCGCACCATCGACCCACCGGCCGAGTCGCCGTCCGGCGTCTGGCCGCTCTCGAGAAAATAGGCGATATCCTTCACACTCCAGTCCGAGATCCCCCTCGGCGTGATGTTGGGCACCCAGCCTTCGCCCTCCGGATTCGGACCACCGGCGAAGCGCTGCGCGGTGACGATGCCGCCGAGGACATTGCGCGGGCTGTGGCACTCGGCGCAATGGCCGAAGCTGTTGACGAGATAGGCGCCGCGGTACCAATGCGCCGAGCGACTTGCATCCGCGATGAACGGCTTGCCGTTCATGAACAGGAATTTCCAGACCCCGACATTGCGCCTGATGTTGAAGGGAAACGGCAAATCGTGGTCGCGCACCTTGCCGGCGACCGGCGGCAAGGTCTTCAGATAGGCGAACAGGTCGCGCACATCGCTGACCCTGGCGTGCTGATAGGACGGATACGGAAACGCCGGGAAATAGTGCGCGCCCGATGGCGAGGTGCCCTTCATGACCGCGGTGACGAAATCGGCCTCGCTCCAGCGGCCGATGCCGTCGTTCGGGTCGGGCGAGATGTTCGGCGCATAAAAGGTACCGAATGGCGAGGGGATCGCGAGCCCGCCGCCGAGCTTCGTGCGGTCGTCCTGCTTCGGCACGGCATGGCAGGAGGAACATCCCCCCGCATTGAACGTTGTGAGGCCATTGGCCAGGTCAGGCTGATAGGCAGGCAGCGCGTCGGCGGCAACGGTCGCGGGGATCGTCAGCCACCAGAACACGCCAAAGCCCATTACGCCGGCCAGAATCGCCAGGAGGAAAATTCGTCGCAGCATTCACCGATCCGTCATTGGTCGCGTCAATTCATGGACCAGTATGATGGCAACCAGTCGGACAAGCTCGCATCAAATTTGCCGCACCCACGATCATTTGGGGAATAAATCCGAAAAGCTGCTGTTTGAAGATTGCAACCATCCTGTGACGTCAAAGGGGAGAGAACCATGTCGAACAAGACCTTGCTTGCCACGCTGACGCTCGGCGCCGCCATCGCCTTCGCCGGTCCGGCCTTTGCCGAGAAGTTCACGGCGAAGCTGGATGGCAAGAGCGAAGTGCCGCCGAATACCAGCGCCGCCACCGGCACCGCCGACATCGACTACGATGCCGCCAGCAAGAAGCTGAGCTGGAAGCTGACCTATTCCGGCCTGTCGGGTCCGGCTACCGCCGCGCATTTCCACGGCCCCGCCGAGGCCGGCAAGAATTCCGGTGTCGCAGTCGCGATCCCGAACGCGACGTCGAGCCCGGTCGAAGGCAGCGCCACGCTGACCGACGCGCAGGCCGCCGATCTGCTCGCCGGCAAGTACTATGTCAACGTTCACACTGCGGCCAATCCGGGCGGCGAGATCCGCGGCCAGGTGACCAAATAACAAGTGACGAAGTAATCGTTCGCGACGCAACGCCAACAAGAAACGGCCGACACAAAAAGGGCGGACGCCCTAAAGCGTCCGCCCTTTTCGTTGATGGAATGGCGATCAGCCCTTCTTGACGCGATAGGTCTCGTGGCAGCCGCCGCACTGCTTGCCGATCACGCCCAGCTCGGCCTTCAGCGTATCGACGTCCTTGATCTTGCCCTTGGCATCGGTGACGACCTTCGCGAAGCTCGCGGACTGCTGCGCGAAGCCCGCCTTGTCTTCCCAGATTTTCGGCGAAGGGGCGTAATCGCCTTCCAGCTTGACGCCTTTCATGCTCTCGGGGAACAGCGTCGGAAGCTGCTTGGCGGTATCCTCGAACTGGGCCAGCGCGGCATTGACGGTCGCCTGGTCGTAGGGCTTTTCGCCCTTGATGATCGCCGACAGCGCAGCCGCATTCTTGCCATTGTCCTTCATCATGGCCTGGGTCTTCTTGACTTGATCCTGCTGTGCAACGACTGCACCGGCACCGAACGCCAGCACCGCAGCAACGACGACAATCCGCTTCATCGGCAAAACCCCTCAATTCCGCTCTGTCCCGGTCCGCGATCTGCGGCCGGCCTGGTTTGCAAAACACCGCAGGCGGAATCTTCATTCCGCCTGCGACAATTTTTCAGAGATTATGGCGGCGCTGCGCCTCGCGGATCGCGATCCAGACCCGTTCCGGCGTGGCGGGCATGTCGATGTGGTCGATCTTGTACTCGCGATGCAGCCCCTCGACGATCGCGTTGACGACCGCCGGGCACGAGCCGATCGCGCCGGCCTCGCCCGCGCCCTTCACGCCCATTGGGTTGGTCGTGCAAGGCACGTTATGGGTCTCGAACACGAAGGACGGCCCGTCGGAGGCGCGCGGCAGCGCATAGTCCATGAAGGTGCCGGTGACGAGCTGACCATCGGTCGGGCTGTACACCGCCTGCTCCATCAGCGCCTGCCCGATGCCCTGCATCGCGCCGCCGTGAACCTGGCCGGCGAGCATCAGCGGATTGAGCGTGACGCCGAAATCGTCGACGATGACGTAGCTGACGATCTTGATGATGCCGGTTGAGGGATCGATCTCGACCTCGGCGAGATGGGTGCCGTTCGGATAGGTGCCGTCGGCGCTGGCGAAGGTCGCGCTGGCATTCATCTTCGACGTATCGCCGCCCGGACGTTTGGCGAGATCGGCAAAGCTGATCGAGCGGTCTGTGCCGGCGATGCGGATGCGGCCGTCGGCGAATTCGAGGTCGCCGGCGCCGGCTTCCAGCGCCTGCGCCGCGAGCTCCTTCAGCTTGTTGCCGAGATCATGCGTCGCCCGCTGCACGCTGACGCCGCCGGACGGAATCGATGCCGAGCCGCCGGTGCCGAGGCCGGTCGCGATCTTGTCGGTATCGCCCTGCAGCACATGGACGCGCTCGGGCGGCACGCCGAACTGCTCGGCGACGATCTGCGCATAGGCGGTCTGGTGGCCCTGCCCGCTCGACTGCGTGCCGATCAGGATCGAGATGTCGCCGTTGGGATCGAGCGCCACATTGGCGGTCTCCTCGCCCATCGTGCCGCAGACCTCGACATAGCTTGCCATGCCGATGCCCCGCACCAGGCCCTCCTTCCTGGCGGCCTTGGCGCGCTTCGGAAATTCCTTCCAGTTGGCAATCTCCATCGCGCGCTTCATATGCGCGACGAAGTCGCCGGAGTCGTAGACCTTGCCGGTCGCGGTCGTGTAGGGCAGCGACTTCGGCGGAATGAAGTTCTTCCGCCGGATGGCGTCCGGCGTCATGCCGAGCTTGCGCGCAGCGGCATCGACGAGGCGCTCGATGACATAGGCGGCCTCCGGGCGGCCGGCGCCGCGATAGGCATCGACCGGCACCGTGTTGGTGAATACGGTGCGGACCCGGCAGTGGAAGGCCTGGATGTCATAGAGGCCCGGCAGCATGCCGGCGCCGCCATGCGGGATGTAGGGCGCGAAGGTCGAGAGGTAGGCGCCCATGTCGCCCATCAGGTCGACATCCATGCCGAGGAATTTGCCGTCCTCGGCGAGCGCCATCTTCGCGGTGGTGAGATTGTCGCGGCCCTGCGCGTCGCCCATGAAATGGTCGGAGCGCTCGGCCGTCCATTTGATGCTCTTCTTGAGCTTGCGCGCGGCCACCGAGATCAGCGCATATTCGCGATAGGGAAACAGCTTGGTGCCGAAGCCGCCGCCGACATCCGGGCAGATCACCCGCATGTTCTCCTTCGGCATCTTCAGGACCATGTCGCAGAGGATCTCGCGCAGGCGGTGGCTGCCCTGGCTGCCGATCGTCAGCGTCAGATGATCCTTCTTGGCGTCGTATTCGGCGACCGCGGCGCGCGTCTCCATAAAATTTGTGATGACGCGCGGATTGACGATGGTGATCTCGGCCACCGCATGCGCCTTGGCGAACGCGTCCTCGGCGGCCTTCTTGTCGCCGATCGAGACGTCGAACAGCACATTGCCAGGCTTGTCCGGCCAGACCTGCGGCGCGTCCTTCTTCACCGCATTGACGAGGCCGACCGCCGCCGGCAGCGGCGTCCATTTGACGTCGATCGCCTCGATCGCGTCACGGGCATGATCGACGGTGTCGGCGACCACAAAGGCCACCGCGTCGCCGACATGGCGCACCTCGTCCTTGGCGAGGATCGGATAAGGCGGTGCGGTGAACGGATCGGTTTCGAGATTGAACAGGCACGGCAGGCCGCCGAGTTCGGCGACGTCGGCGGCGGTCAGGATCAGCGCCACGCCGGGCATGCCGCGGGCCTTGCCGGCATCGATCGTGTAGGTCGCGTGCGCGTGCGGCGAGCGCAGCATCAGCGCGTGCAATGCGGGAGACGGTGCAACGTCGTCGGTGTAGCGGCCCTTGCCGCGAATCAGAGCGTCGTCCTCCTTGCGCCGCACACTTTGTCCGACGCCGAATTTGATGGGAGCTGCCATCGTCTCTCCAATTGCCTTGGTGTGTTTTGCGCATATTGGCGTGGTTGTCGCCGAAGCGCAAACCGCTTTCCGCCGCGCGCGGCGCTATCACACAGCGGCCTCCTATGCATTTGATTTGACAGGTAAAACTATACGCGGCGGAGCGCGAACAGCCAGCCGCGGCCGAACAGCATGAGGATCAGGAGGGCGTAGACGAAGACGCCGACCGCAATCAGCAGCAGCAGGATCAGTTCGTCGCGAAAGATCTGCATCGGCGCGAACCACACATAAGCGAAATGCGAGGTCAGCCACAGTGCGACCGCGAGCAGCACGCCGCACAGCGCGAAGGTGCCGAACGAGCGGATCAGCGCCCGATCGAGCGCGAGGTAGCCGCGGCGCACGGCAAACGTCAGCACCAGCAGCAGATTGACCCAGGCCCCGACCGCGGTCGCGAGCGCGAGGCCGACCTGCGCCAGCGAGCCGACCAGCGCGATCTTCAGCGCGACGTTGACCGCGACCCCGGTCAGCGCCGCTTTCACCGGCGTTGCGGTGTCCTTGCGAGCGTAGAAGGTCGCGACCGCGCTGCGGATCATCACGAAGGGAATGAGCCCCACCGCATAGGCCGCGAGCGTGGCCCCGGCGCTTGCCGCATCGGCCTTGGAGAACGCGCCGCGGGCGAACATCGCGCGCATGATCGGATCGGCGACCGTCAGGAACGCCGCCACGAACGGCACCGAGAACAGCAGCGTGAAATCGAAGGCGCGGCGCTGCGCCGCCATCGCGCCGGCGTGATCGTCGGCGCTCAGGCGCCGCGACATCTCCGGCAGCAGCACGGTGCCGATCGCGATCCCGATCACGCCGATCGGCAATTGATTGAGGCGGTCGGCATAATACAGCGCCGACAGCGCGCCGGCGGGCAGGAAGGTCGCGATGATGGTGTCGGCGAACAGCGCCACCTGGGTGCCCATCGAGCCCAGCGTCGCCGGTCCCAGCGCGCGAAAGAAGCCGCGGACGTCCTCGTCGAGCCTCAAGGGCGCGAACCGCGGCAGGCCGCCATGGCGCGCGAGGTCGCCGGCGAGCAGGAAGAATTGCAGGAAGCCCGAGATCAGGACGCCCCAGGCCGCGGCATGGCCCGCGCTCGGGAAGAACGCCGCAAGCGCCAGCGTCATCATCATGGCGAGGTTGAGGAAGATCGGCGCCGCGGCGGCGCTGGCGAAGCGATGCATCACGTTGAGCATGCCGCCATAAAGCGTCACCAGCGTGATCAGCAGCAGATAGGGAAACGTGATCCGCGTCAGCTCGATCGCGAGCTTGCGCTGCGCCGCGTCCTCGGTGAAGCCCGGCGCGAGGATGCTCATCGCCTGCGGCATGAACGCCATCGCCACCGCCAGCAGGATCACCTGCGAGGCGAACAGCAGCGTGAAGATGCGGTCGGCGAACAGCCGCGCCGACGCTTCGCCCTTCTCGCCATGGACATGGGCATAGGCCGGCACGAAGGCGGCGTTGAAGGCGCCTTCGGCGAAGATCGCGCGGAAATGGTTGGGCAGCCGCAGCGCCACGAAGAAGGCGTCGGCAACCGGCCCGGCACCGAGGATCGCCGCGAGCATGATGTCGCGCGCGAACCCGGTGACCCGCGATAGCAGGGTATAGCCGCCGACGGTGAAGATGCGTCCAAGCATGCGCTGCTTCTAGCGCATGATTGCGGTCTGAAAAAGTTTCCTATCAGGCTGAAAGCGCGCTGCGCACAGCCGCGATGACGCGGTCCTGGGCCGCCTCGTCGAGATAGGCGTGCATCGGCAGGCTGATGACGTCGTCGGAGAGGCTTTCGCTGATCGCTAGGCCGCCGTCGGCGACCGGGAAATCACGGTAAGCGGTCTGCTGGTGCATCGACTTCGTGTAGTAGATCGCCGTCGGAATGCCTTGGGTCTTCAGCGTCGAGGCAAAGGCATCGCGGTCGGCCCCTTTCGGCAGGCGGATTGTGTATTGCGCCCACACCGAGGTGCAACCTGGCGCAAGGCGAGGCACGGTCACGATATTGCCGAGTCCGCGCGCGTAGCGCTCCGCCACTTGGTTGCGTGCCACGATCTCGTCGTCAAAAATCTTCAGCTTCTCGAGCAGGATCGCGGCCTGCATGGTATCGAGCCGCCCGGTGAGGCCGAGGCGGACATTGTCATATTTGTCCGACCCTTGCCCGTGCACACGGATGCTGCGTAGCGCGTTCGCAAGTTCGTCGTCATTGGTAAAGATCGCGCCGCCATCGCCGAAACAGCCGAGCGGCTTTGCCGGGAAGAAACTGGTCGCGGTCGCAAGCCCGAAGGTGCCGAGCTTGCGGCCCTTGTAACTCGCGCCAAAGCCCTGGGCGGCGTCGTCGAGCACGAACAGGCCTTCGGCTTCGGCAACCGCAGCCACCGCGTCATGATCGGCGCTCTGGCCGAACAAATCCACTGGAATGACACCAACCGGCTTTAGGCCACGCGACATCGCGGTGGCGACCCCGCGCTTGAGCGAATTGATATCGATATTGAATGTCGTCTCGTCCACATCGACGAAGAGGGGTGTCGCGCCGGTGAGCGCCACCGCTTCGCCGGTCGCGCAGAACGTGAAAGACGGGCACAGCACGGCGTCACCCGGCCCGACATTCTTCGCCATCAGGACCATCAAGAGCGCGTCAGTGCCGCTGGAACAGCTCACCACATGCTTTGCGCCGCTATAGTCCGCCAGCGCCTTCTCCAGCGCGGTCACTTCCGGGCCATTGACGAATTGGCAATGGTTGAGCACGCGGGCGACTGCATCATCGACCGATTTGCCGAGCCGCTGGCGCTGCGCGGCAATGTCTATGAAGGGAACAGGCTCTGGACGCATGTGCTGGTTCATGAAGCTTTCGCGCGTGTTTTCAAGTTGCAATTAGCTGGCAACGCGGCGCGGCCCCTTGCGCATCGTCGAGGCGGCGGGCCTGGCGGGTGATTCCAGGCAGCGGATCGCGATCTCGAGGCTCGCCACGCCCTCGTCGCCGGACACCGCCGGCAGCTTGCCGCCGCGTACGGCGTCGAGGAAGGCGATCAGTTCGGCGCGCAGCGGCTCGTCATGCCCGACCGGCAGGTGACGCATCGAATAGCTGCCGTCCGGCTTGAAGCCGAAACATTCGGTGACCTGACGCGTGAGCAGATCGCCCATCACATACTTGCCGCGGGTTGCGACCGTCACGTTGCGCGCCTTGAACGGCGTCAGCCAGTTGGTGTTGATGTGGGCGAGCACGCCGGAAGCGGTGCGGAACTGCAGCAGCGCGATATCCTCGCGCTCGGCGACGGCGCTCGAGAGCTGCGGCTGCACCTCGACGATGTCGGACTCGGTGAACCAGCGGATCAGGTCGATGTCGTGCACGGCAAGATCGATCACGACGCCGACATTGGACATTCGCGGCGGGAACGGGCCGACCCGAGTGATGCCGATCGACAGGATGTCCTCGCCCGAGATCGCCTTCTTGATCGCGGCGACCGCCGGATTGAAACGCTCGACATGGCCGACCATCAGTGTGACGCCGGCCCGCTCGGCGGCCGCAACGATCTCGCGGCCCTCTTCGACCGTGGATGCGACCGGCTTCTCGACCAGGATGTGAATGTTGCGCGCGATGCAGGCGAGCGCGATCTCGTGATGCAGATGGGTGGGAGCTGCGATCGTCACCGCATCGATGCCCTCGGCGAACAGCTGATCGAGGCTTTCGAAGGCGCGGCAGCCGACCAGGTCGATGGCGCGGGTGCGATGTTCCGGCAGCGGATCGACGATGCCGATCAACAGCACCCCGGGCAGTCCGGCCAGCACGCGGGCATGGTTGCTGCCCATCACGCCGGCGCCGATCACGCCGACGCGCAATGCGCGGCCGATATCGGCCTTCGCGCCGGCTGCGGACACTTTTGCATTCATATCGTAGACCCCAAGTAACGTTCTGGCGGTTGTCCCGGCTTCTCAGGGAGCCATCCCGGCTCCGAGAGAATCAGCACCAAGGCCCCTCTGCCCGATCCGCGCCTTTGGCGCAAATCACGACCCGCTTCGTTGGCAGCCGCTATAGCACGGCGTCACAAATGTGGCGAATGCCAACGGCGAAATCCGGACACGTTTTGATTCAAAGAGTTACATCGCCCGCGACTCGATCTTGAGCGCGGGGCCCGTTCGCCTCAGGTGCGCCGATAGTCATCCTCGATGCGGATGATGTCGTCCTCGCCAAGATAGCTGCCGGTCTGCACCTCGATCAGCTCGAGCTGGATCTTGCCCGGGTTCTCCAGCCGGTGCACCGCGCCGATCGGGATGTAGATCGATTCGTTCTCGTGCACCGTCTTGATCAGCTCGTTGACGGTGACCTGCGCGGTGCCGCGCACCACGATCCAGTGCTCGGAGCGGTGATGGTGCTTCTGCAGGGACAGCCGTCCGCCGGGCTTGACGACGATACGCTTGACCTGGTGGCGATCGCCATTGTCGACCGACTGATAGGAGCCCCAGGGGCGATGCACCTTGATGTGATTCTCGGTCACCTCCGGCGCCGCCACTTTCAATTTCGCGACCAGCCGCTTCAGCCCGTTGGCGTCCTTCTGGCGTGACACCAGCACGGCGTCCTGGGTCGCGACCACGACGAGATCGTCGACGCCTTCGAGCGCAACCAGCGCCCGGTCGGTTGAGACGTTACAATTGCGGGAGTCCTCGAACACCGCAGTGCCGCGCGCAGCGTTGCCGAGGCTGTCCTTGTCCGACAGCTCCCAGACCTGGCGCCACGAGCCGATGTCGGACCAGCCGCACGCCACCGGCACCACCGCGGCACGCGATGTCTTCTCCATGACCGCGTAATCGATCGAGATCGCCTTTGCCGCGCCGAAGGCCTGCGCATCGAGCTTGACGAAGCCGAGATCGCGCGCCGCCGACGCAACCGACTGCTCCACCGAGGCCACGCTGTCCGCATCGACATTGCGGTACTCGTCGAGCAGCACGCCGGCGCGGAACATGAAGTTGCCGCTGTTCCAGAGATAACCCGCATCGATATAGCCCGCCGCCGTCGCGGCATCCGGCTTCTCGACGAATTTCGCCACCGCGCGCACCTCGCCGGCGACCACCTCACCCGGGTTGATGTAGCCGTATTCGGTGGCCGGCCGCTCCGGCTTGACGCCGAACGTCACGATGCGGCCGGCGTCCGCAGCCACCAATCCGCCGCGGCACGCGGCGACGAAGGCCGCGGTGTCCCGCACAAGATGGTCGGCGGCCAGCGCCAGCACGATCGCTTCGCTGTCGCGGCTCTGCGCGAACGTCGCACCGGCCGCAATCGCCGGCCCCGAGTCGCGGCGCATCGGCTCGAGCAGCACGTCGGCCTCGCGGCCGATCTCGGCCAGCTGCTCCAGCACCATGAAGCGATAGGCCTCGTTGGTGATCACGATCGGACGCTCGAACAGGTCGGCGTCGGAAACCCGCAGCAGCGTCTCCTGGAAGGTCGAGCGGGCCCCGAACAGCGACAGGAACTGTTTCGGATGCACCTCGCGTGACGCCGGCCACAATCGCGTGCCTGCGCCGCCGCACATGATCAGGGGAATAATTCGTCGATCCATCGATGCCTCAAATCCTGTCGTGCAAGTCCTGTCGTATCCGCCTGCGGACGACACACCAAATCGGCCCGGGCTGTCGCGGCCGGCGGCCCTGTCGCCTCGGAAGCACTATCCAAGCAGTAGCACGCGCCCCCCGCGCGTCTGGTCGGATTTTACCGGTAACGTAAACCCCCGGTGAGTGGCCGGCCGTCCCCCGTTCCGGCCTCTTTAGCCACCCCTTCGCGCCTGCCGCAATAGGGACCAGTACGGGTATTGCCAGATCGGCGCGGAAACCATACCAAGGCGGCGAATTTGGGCGCGCGAAAGCGTTTTGCGCTGTTTTTGACACATTCTGAAACCTGGCAGCCGAACGGAAATGCGCCGAATCCTGCTTTCGACCGTCAAGATCCTGATCTCGGCAGCGCTGCTCTATTTCTCGCTGCGCAAGGTCAATCTGTACGACCTTGCCTTTCGTATCCAGGTCGAGAGCCTGGGCTGGCTCGGCCTCGCGATCGCGGTCACGTTCCTGCAGATCTTCCTCGGGGTGTTGCGCTGGCGGGAGATCAGCGTGGAGTGCGGAGCCCCGCTGGAGACAGGCCAGGCCATGCGCTTCAACGTGATCGGCACCTTCTTCAACCAGACACTGCCGTCCTCGATCGGCGGCGACGCGGTCCGGCTTTGGCTCGTCGCGCACGCCGGTGCGGGCTGGCGCGCAGCCACCTATTCGATTTTCGTCGACCGCGCGATCGGGCTGATCGCCCTCGCCGTCGTCATCGCCGCCACCCTGCCCTGGAGCTATCGGCTGATTTCTGATTCCCACGGCTGGATGGCGTTGCTGCTTCTCGACCTCGCCGCACTCGCGGCCGGATTTGGCTTCCTGCTGATCGGCGTGTTGCCTTGGGTCTGGCTGAAGCAATGGTGGGCGACGCATCACATCCACGCCTGCGCGGTCATCGCGAACCGGGTGTTGTTCAGCCGCAAGCGCGGATTGAGGGTCGCAATTCTCTCGATCGCCATTCACGTCGTGACCGTCGTGATCGCCTGGTGCGTGGTGAAATCGATCACCGCGCCCGTCACCTTCGGCCAGATCTTCCAGTTGTTGCCGCCGGTGATGCTGATCACGATGATGCCGATCTCGATCGCAGGCTGGGGCGTACGCGAGGCCACGATGGCGCTGGCCTTCGGCTACGCCGGATTGATCGCCAATGAAGGCGTCAACATCTCGCTGTTATTCGGCGCGGTATCGTTCGTGGTTGGCGTGTTTGGCGGCCTGGTCTGGATCCTGAGCCCGGAAAAGGCCGCCAAGGGCACAAAACCGATCGAAGTCCCGGGATCGCAATCGCGAGTCCCGGGATCGCAATAGCCGGACCAGAATGAGCGCTTTCGAAATCCTCCTGTCATTGATCGCGGCGGTTCTGGCTGCGTCGATCTCGGCTGTCCTGATCCAGGCGACGCGGCCGCTGCTGCTGCGTGTGGCGCTGGCGAAGCCGAATGCGCGCTCGTCGCACCGTATTCCAACGCCGCAGGGTGCCGGCATCGCGGTCACGGCGGCGACGCTGCTGGCGGGCGGAATCGTCATCGTCCTGGCCGGATCGCAGAACCTGACGATTCCCTTCATCGTCTTCGCGGCCTGCCTGTTCATCGCGGTGGTGGGTTTTGCCGACGACATCCGCTCGCTGCCCGTCGTCCCGCGGCTGCTGCTGCAGGCCGCCGCCGTTGCGGCCGTGGTGTTTTCCGCGCCTGATGGTCTCAGACTGGTTCCGGCCGGCCCGGTCTGGCTCGAACGCGGCCTGCTGCTGATCGCCGGCCTTTGGTTCGTGAACCTCGTCAACTTCATGGACGGGCTCGACCTGATGACCGCGGCCGAGGCCGTGCCGATCACCGTGGCGATCGCCCTGCTCGGCAGCTTCGGCTATCTCCCCGCAGCTCCCGCGCTGGTCGCGGCGGCGCTGTGCGGCGCGCTGCTCGGCTTCGCGCCGTTCAACCGACCAGTCGCAAGGATATTCCTCGGCGATGTCGGCAGCCTGCCGATCGGCCTGCTGCTCGGCTGGTGCCTGCTCGAGCTCGCCCTGCACCGGCAGTTCGCCGCCGCGCTGCTGCTGCCACTGTACTATTTGACGGATGCGACGGTCACGCTGTTTCGCCGCATGGCGCGGCGCGAGCCATTCTGGGCCGCGCATCGCTCGCACTTCTACCAGCGCGCGACCGACAATAGATTCACGGTGTGGCGCGTCGTCGGCGAGGTGTTTGCGCTTAACGCGGTGCTGGCGCTGCTCGCATTCACCTCGGTCGCCCTCAATTCGCTCACTGCGGACATCGCGCTGCTGCTGGCCGGCGCGCTCGCCGTCGCCTGGCAGCTGCGGCGGTTCTCCCGACCGCTCTGATCGCCTCAGCTGTCCATTTGACGCAGCGCGCGCCGCAGCCCCTCGTCGAGGCTGATCGGCTGCTGCCATCCGGTGCCCGCGATCTTGGAAAGATCAAGCTCGAGCGAGGCGAACAGGCTGTCATAGGCTTCCTTGCGGCCGCTGATCCCGAGCGCCATCTTCAACAGCAGCGGCGGCAGCCAAAACAGACGCGGCGAGGTGTCCGCCGCCCGGGCCAGACGCTCGACGAATTCCCGCGTCGAGACCTGCTCGCGGTCAGCCACCAGGAACACGTCGAAATCATCTCCCGGGTGCGACAACCGGTGCAAGATGAACGACGCGAGGTTTTCCGCCGACAGGAACGCGCGGCGATTCTTCACATAAGCGAGCGGCAGCGGCAAGCCATTGAGCACCGCGCGCTTGAGCAGGGCGAAATTTCCCTTCGCACCGGCCCCGTAGATTAGCGGCGGCCTGATGACGGTCACCCTCATGCCGCTGCCCGGCACAATTTCCTTCAAGCCGACCTCGGCGGCCGCCTTCGAGTTTCCGTAGAGGCCGCGCGGCGTCAGGACATCGTCCTCGCGAAACGGAGGACGCCCGTAATTGCTGCGCCCATGCACCAGGATCGTGCTGACGAAAATGAAATCGCGAATGCCCGCAGCGACCGCGGACCGCGCCAAATGCAGCGTGCCCTCGATATTGACGTTGCGATAGAGCTCTATCGCGCGTTCGTCGGACTGCTGATGAACGCGGGCCGCAAGATGCACAACCGCCTCCACCCCGTCGAGCGCGGCGCGCCAATCGGTGGCGGGACTGAGCGAGCCGATCATCACGTCGTTTGCATCGCGCGGTGGAGTTCGCACCGCGCGTCGCACCACCCAGCCGCCGCGCGCCAGCGCGGGCACCACATGGCGGCCGACAAAGCCGCTGGCGCCCGTGACCAGAACCGTCCGGTGACCATTATTCATACCGTCCGCTCCACATCGCGATTGGATAGCAGCTCCCGGACCAGCGCAGCGTAGCTCGCGAGCGCCCGCTCGGGACTGAAGTTCCGCGCGGTCGCGACGGCGCGCTCGGCCATCGCGGCGTCCCGCGATCGCGACGCCTGGCGGATGGCTTCGGCGAGTTGATCGGGCCTTCCCGGCGTGACGACCCAACCGAGCCGGTTTTCGCTGACGGTGAGCGCAGCCTCGGCCTCGGGCTCGGAGACGAGAATGACGGGCCGGCCGGCAGCGAGCAGATTGTAGAACCGGCTCGGCACCGACACGCCGGCGACGTCCTTGCGATAGGGAATGAGCCAGACGTCCGCGCTGGAGAGCAGCGCATCCAGCTCGCTGTCCGCGACGCGGTCGACCAGCGTGACGTTGGCAAGCCGCGCGGTGGCCCGGAGCTCCTTGAGCCGCGCGAAGCCGATGCCCCATCCCGAGAGCAGAAAATGGATCTCGCCTTCGTCACGCAACAGCCGCGCGGCCTCGAACACGATGTCCGGATCGTGGGTGAAGCCGAGATTGCCGGACAGCCCGACGACGAAGCGCGCGGCGATGGCCTTGCGAAACGGATTGTCGGGGCTCACGGGACGGTTGCCGGGCGCGAGCGTGGCCCAGTTCGGGATGAACCTGATCTTGTCCTGTGTCATTCCGCCATAGCGCAGCAGCAGCTTCTCGGCGTCGCGGCCGATCACGATGACAGCGTTCAGGGCCCGGAACATCAGCGCGTTGATCGCGCGCATCGCCCGCGCGACCAGCGAGGACGGCCGCAGCAGCCCGGCCATCACGAGCACATCGGGAAACAGGTCGTGCAGGATCAGCGCCGACTTGGCCCCCTTCAACCTTGCCGCGGCGGCAACCGCATAGGGCAGCGCGAAGGGAGCGGTCACCGTCAACGCCACATCACCCCGCTTCAGGCGCGACAACAGCGCAAAAAAGATCCGGCCGGTGAACAGCGCCTCAGCCAGCGCGCGCTTGATCAGCGCCGCCTTTCCAGGCAGCCAGTTCCTGATCTCGACGACGGCGGGACGCCCGGGCGCCGGCGCCCGCGCCGAGCCCGGCATCCCGGAGACCACCATCACCTCCGACTCCTGCGCGATCCGTTCGGCGATCGCAGACATGATCGCGGCGGTCGTGCTGTGGTCCGGCGGATAGTGCTGGCTGACGACCACGACTTTTCGAGAACTACGCATCAATGGCTTTCGAAACGGTCCTGTCTCGGCGTCCGCAGAACGGCGCGGTCAGGCGGCATTCGATCCGAACTCGGGCACGGCGTCCTGAAGGACGGCGCGGATGGTCACACGGTCATCTCTCTCGATCGCATCCTCCAGCGCCGCGAGCCACTTGCGCAGCGTCGACATCGGAGGCTGGTTCGGCTTGGCCGCCATGACGCCGGCGACCCCGATCTCGAGCGTCGGCTCCTGGCTTGCGAACAGGATCTCGTTCAGCCGCTCGCCGGGGCGGATGCCGCTGAATACGATCTCGACGTCGACGCCGGGTTGCAGGCCCGACAGACGGATCATCCGCTCGGCGAGATCGACGATCTTCACCGGTTGCCCCATGTTCAGCACATAGACCGAGACGTCAGGCCGCGCCGGCGTCACGGCGTGCGTCGCCGCGGTGATCACGAGATCGCAGGCCTCGCGGATCGTCATGAAGTAGCGAACCATGTCCGGATGGGTCACCGTGATCGGTCCGCCGGCCTCGATCTGCGCCTTGAATTTCGGCACCACCGATCCGTTGGACGCCAGCACATTGCCGAACCGCACCGAGATCAGCCGCATGTGCGGCTTGCCCTTTGCCTCTGTCATCAGGTCATGGTCCAGCGCCTGGCAATACATCTCGGCGAACCGCTTGGTCAGGCCCAGCATCGACACCGGCTCGATCGCCTTGTCGGTCGAGATCATCACCATCGCGCTCGCGCCCGCGGCATGCGCGGCGTCGGCCACGTTCACCGACCCGAAGATGTTGGTCTTGACCCCTTCGCTCCAGTCGCGCTCCAGGATCGGCACATGCTTGAGCGCCGCGGCATGGAACACGATGTCGGGCTTGAACTCGCTCATCAACCGCGTGATGCGCTCGCGATCCCGGATATCGGCGATCCGGCCCTCGATCTCGGGGCCGGAGTCGCGCGCGGACAGCGCCTCGGTAACCGCATAGAGCGCCGGCTCGGAATTCTCCACGACCAGGAGGCGCGCGGCGCCGAAGGTCGCGACCCGTTCGCAGATTTCGGCACCGATCGAGCCGCCGCCGCCGGTCACGATGACCGACTTGCCCCTCACCAGCGTCTCGAGCCGCGCGTAGTCGATCTTCTGGCTTGGGCGCAGCAGCAGGTCCTCGACGGCGACGTTGGTCAGTCGCGGCGCGTCGCCGCCCTCCAGCGACGGCAGGCGACTGACCATCACGCCGAGCCGCCTGGCGCGCATCAGCACGCTTTCCGGATGCGCTTCGGGTTCGAAGGCCGACGGTGTCATGACCACGCGCTTGATCGGCCGCTGGCGGGTCTCGAAATCCCGAATCACGGCCTCGATGTCGTCGACGCCGCCGACCACGGGAATATTGCGGATCATCTGGCCGCGGTCCGCGTCCGACGGCGAGAGCACGCCGACCGGCCAGAGCCGCTTGATGGCACCATTCTCGATGCCGCGCAGCACGACTTCGGCATCGGCCGTACGTCCGACCAGCAGCGCCGGCGCGGCGTTGTCGGATCGGGCATGCAGCCGCGTGCGCGAATAACGGAAATAACGGTAGCCGAGGCGCAACGCGCTCAGCGCGAACACCTCGAGGAAGAAGAACAGGATGATCGTGACCCGGCCGAGGAACACCGGGCTTTGCGAATTCGTTCCGGTGAAGAAGTAGACGTAGTCCAGCACGACCAGTGCCAGCGTCAGCACGGATGCGACCCGCAGGATATTCACCGCGTCCGGCAGCGAGGTGAAGCGCCATTTCGCCGTGGTCAGATTGGAGAAATAGCTGACGAAAATGCTGAACAGCACGAACCAGGGCAGAATCAGCAGCAGATGCGGCAGTCGATCGGTAAGGAGGCTGCCCTCAAAACGCAGATAGAAGCTCGCCAGCAACGCAAACGTCGTCGCGAGCGCGTCATGCAGCAAAATCAGGAAGTTGCGCAGGGTAAATTGTGAAAGACGCGTCATCTAACGGACGGGTTGCCGGAAACTGGGAGTTTGCGGTGAGACATTTGGCAGGCTGATAGCGTATCTGCAGCGCCCTTGCCAGCGATCATGGACGAGCAGGAGGTTCGGGTTCCATATCGGCCCCCAATTGCCCCTTCAACGCCATGCCGCCCGCGACCCCGACACCCAGCACATACATCCAGCCTTCGTGAAAGTCGAAGATGTGTGAATTAAACAACGAACTCGTAATATTCTGTACTACGACGAGAAGCCCGATCCAGTTGACGAGACCGTCGCCGCGGAACAGCAAGAGGTGCAGCAGCCACATCGCATACAGGATCGCCACACCCACAATGCCCCACTGCACGGCGACGTTCAACGTTTGATTGTGAGGGTTGCCGATCACTTCGCCTGAGGCCTGGGTCACACCACCCGTTGCCACGCGCTCGAATAGGCCCCGGGTCGCTCCGGTGCCATGGCCGATGACCGGGGCCTCGGCGAAGAAGCCGAGCGACTTTCGCCAGAATTCGAGCCGCAGACCGACCGAGGTCGGCTCGTTGCGCTCCATGTAGAGCTTGTAGTCGCGCTGGAATGAATCGGCCGTCCAGCGCAATTGCGGCGAGCCATACCACGCCACCACGGCTAACGCGGCGGTCGCGCAAAGGATCAGGACGATGCTGCGCCAGCGCAGATGGAGCAGCGCAAACACCGCGAACATAATCGGAACCGTCACCAATGCAGTCCGCGACACCACCACCATCGCCATGTTGGCGAACAGGCTGAGCGCAATCGCAATCAGCAACATGGCCGGCAGGATGCGTTTGGCCCGCAGCAGCATCACGACCGGATAGGCCAGCGCGACCGCGCACAAGGTGAATTCCTGGCTCTGGTCGATGTAGTTCTTGACGAAAACTCCCTGCTCACCCGGCGCAGGCGCCCTCAGCGCGAGGTGCGGATAGGCAAGCACCAGCCAGGACATCAGCATCAACAGCGTGCAGGAGACCAGGAAAGCGACGAACACCCAGGTCCCGCGGGCCGAGCGCTGAAAATGATAGAGCAGGACCGGCAGCACGAGGAGCTTTGCGGTCGGCCCGACCGCGTAGAATCGCGCGCCCCAGGCCGCGTCCGACCAGAGCGTGCCGACAAGCGCGAGGCAAAACAACGCGACTGGCGCCAGGCAGATCGGCCGCTTCAGCAGCGCCCAGAACGCCTTCAGATCGACCGTCGGCGCAATCGCGATCAGCAGCACCACGCCGAAGATGCCGACCAGCGAGGTCGACCACGGCAGCGACAGCGCGATCAGGACCGCGACCACATCGGTCGCGGTCTGCCAGCGCGCCGGATCGCGCCAGGCCGGACACGCCGCGGCGCCTGCCGGGGATGCCATGCTTGCGCTCACGCCTTGCCCTCACGGGCCCGCGCAACCAGCGACGTCGTGCTGTGGCCGGGCAGGATCTCGACCAGCACCACCTCGCCGCCGGCGGCTTCGACGATCTCGTGGCCGACCACCTGCTCGCGGGTATAGTCGCCGCCCTTGACCAGCACGCTCGGCCGCACCTGCGTGATCAGATTGATCGGGGTGTCCTCCTCGAAGATCGCGACGAGGTCGACGGCTTCCAGCGCCGCCAGCACCTCGGCGCGGGCGCGCTCGTCCTGCACCGGACGCCCCTCGCCCTTCAGCCGCTTCACCGAGGCGTCGTTGTTCAGCCCGACGACGAGGCGATCACAGGCGCCGCGCGCGGCGGTCAGCACCTTGACGTGGCCGGGGTGCAGGATGTCGAAGCAGCCATTGGTGAAGCCGATGCGCAGATCCTGCCTGCGCCACTCCTCGAGGCATGCATCGATGTCGCCGCCGGCCGGGACGATCTTCTCCTCGGCCGCCAGCGAAGCGTGCGGCAGGATCCTTCGGCGCAATTCGGCGGACTTGACGATCGCGGTACCGGTCTTGCCGACCGCAACCGCCGCCGCCGCGCTCGCGATCCGCAGCGCGCCCTCCCAGTCGGCGCCGCCCGCCAGCGCCAGCGCCAGCGCCGCGGCAACGGTATCGCCGGCGCCGGAGACGTCGCGTACCTTGACCGGCAGCGCCGGCACATGGATCGACTCGCCGCCCCGCGTCACCAGCGTCATGCCGCGCTCGCCCTGCGTCACCAGCATCGCCTCGCAATCCGCGAGGTACATCGCATCGGGCGCGGCCTGCGCGATGCTGCCCTGGCTGTCGGCGCGGCTGCGGGTCGCCTCGGCGAATTCCTTGCGGTTCGGCGTCAGCACGGTCGCGCCGCGATAGATCGCGAGATTGGCGCTCTTGGGGTCGACGATGACGCGCTTTTGCGCCTGGCGCGCCGCGTCGATCACGTTGCGGATCACGCGCGCGGTGAGCACGCCCTTGGCGTAGTCCGACAGCAGCACGATGTCGGCCCGCGCAAGCCGCGGCAGGATCGCGTCGATCAACTGCTGCTCGATGGCCGGCGCGGCCGGCGCGGCGAACTCCCAGTCGGAGCGCAGCATGTGGGTCGAAAATTGCTCGGAGACGAAGCGCACCTTGCGCGTGGTCGGACGCGCGGCGTCGCGCACCAGCACGGTCTCGATGGCGGGCTCCTTCGCCAGCGCTTCGGCCAGCACCGCGCCGGCGGCGTCCTCGCCGATCAGGCCGACGAAGATGCAGCGCCCGCCAAGCGCGGCGATGTTGCGCGCGACGTTGCCGGCGCCGCCGATATTGGTCTCGCTGCGCCTGACCGCGATCACCGGGGCCGGCGCCTCCGGCGAGATCCGCGACACCTCGCCGTAGACGAACTCGTCGAGCATGAGGTCGCCGACGCACAGCACGGTCTGGCCGGACATCGCACGCGAGATCGCTTCAAAATCGAACATCAGTCACCGTCATCCGCTCTAGCGATAGCGATCCGCGCGGTCGAGAAAGCCCTTCACATAGGCCCCGACTGCGTCTTCCAGGCGGGTGAAACCGCCATTGTATCCAGCGCGCCCGAGACGATCGACGACGCTCTGGGTGAAGTACTGGTAGCTGCCGCGAATCTGCTCGGGCATGTCGACATACTGGATGTTCGGCTGCAGCCCGAGCGCGCCATAGGCCGAGACGATCAGGTCCTTGAAGCTGCGCGCCTTGCCGGTACCGACATTGAACAGCCCGGAGACCCGCGGCGTCGCGATCAGCCACATCATCACCCGCACGACGTCGTCCACATAGATGAAGTCGCGACGCTGATCGCCGTCCGCGATGCCCTCGCGATGCGACTTGAACAGCTGCACGACGCGGCCCGCCTTGATGTCGTCGAAGCGGCGCGCGAGCACGCTCATCATCGGGCCCTTGTGATATTCATTAGGGCCGAACACGTTGAAGAATTTCAGCCCGGCCCATTGCGGCGGCAGAGGCTCGCCCTTCGCCGCGCGCTCGGCGACCGCAAGGTCGAACAGGTTCTTGCTCCAGCCGTACAGGTTCATCGGCCGCAACCGCTTCAGCGCCTCGACCGATGCGTCATCGTCAAACCCCCGTTCGCCGTCACCATAGGTCGCGGCCGAGGAGGCATAGATGAACGGCGTGGCATTTGCCGTGCACCAGTCGAGCAGCCGCATCGAGAGACGGAAATTGGTCTCGATCACCAGGTCGCCGTCGGTTGCCGTGGTCTCGGAGATGGCGCCGAGATGGATCACGGCGGTGAGCCGCCGCCCCTTCAGCCAGTCGCCAAGCTCGGCCGGCGGAACGACATCGGCAAGCTGGCGCTTGGCCAGGTTCCGCCACTTGCCATCCTGCCCAAGCAGATCGCAGACCGCGACGTCGCTGCGCCCGGCGTCGTTCAACGCGGCCACGACGTTCGATCCGATAAAACCGGCGCCCCCGGTTACCAGAAACATGATGAAATCCCGCCAGATTCCTTTGCAGCCGTCAGCTTTGCCCCACTCCCGCGTCGCAGGCAACGACGGCTTTACCTCTCATCGCGAACCGGTTACCGACTTGGCCGCACCCGATCGGCCTTGGCCTATTTAGAAATGAATATTGATTCAATATCTGATATCGAAACACAGGATACCGGGGATACCAGACCTATCCTCGTCGTGCCCTATGTTTGGATCGGCGATTTCGTGCGCGGCCACACCGTGGTCAGGGTGCTCCGCAAGCGTTGGCCGAACCGGCCGATCGACCTTCTGACGTCCAGGCTTTGCGCCCCTTTGGTCGATTATATGCCCGATGTTCGCGCCGGGATCGTGTCTGACCTGCCGCGCAGCCGGCTGGCGCTGGCCCAGCAGCAGGCCCTCGCGGCCGAGCTTCGCCGACGGAACTACGCCACCGCGCTGGTGCTGCCGCGGACCTGGAAGGCCGCTCTCGCGCCGGCGCTGGCGGGCATCCCGGAACGGGTCGGCTTCTTTGGCGAGGTGCGATTCGGCCTGATCAACGCGATGCGATGGGGTGAAAAGCAGCAGCCGCGCTTCATCGACAAGAACGCGATCCTGGCACTGCCTGACGGCACTGCCCGCCCGCCGGAATGGCCGGTGCCGCAGCTTCGGGTTCCCACGGACGAAATCGAACGCTGGCGGCAGGCTAACGGCCTCGGCCGCGGTCCCGCCATCGCGCTCGGCCCCGGCTCGGTCGGCGCCTCGAAACGCTGGACCTATTATCCGGAGGCCGCGCGGCTGTTCGCCGAACATGGCTTCGACGTCTGGGTGGTCGGCGGCCCCGGCGAGAAGGCGCTGGCGCAGGAGATCGCGGCCGTCGGCGGCGCGCGGGTCCGCGACCTCACCGGCAGCGATCTGCGCAACGGCATCGTTGCGATGGCCGCGGCCAGCGTCGCTGTGACCAACGACTCCGGCCTGATGCACATCGCCGCCGCAATCGGCACGCCGACCATGGGCATCTTCGGCCCGACCGATCCTTATCTCTGGGCGCCCCTCAACGGCCTCGCCGCGACGGTGCTACAGACCAGGAGCAAGCTGTCGTGCCAGCCCTGCCAGCGCACGGTCTGCACCATGAACGATCATCGCTGCATGCGCGACATCGCCCCCGAAGAGGTCGTGGAGATTGCGCAGCGCGTGCTGGCTCAGGTCAGCGCGCGGTAGACCTTGGCGATCGCGTTCGCCTCGGCATCGAGGCTGAACTTATCCACAACTCGTTGCCGCGCCCGCGCCCCCATCGCCGCGGCCGTAGCCGGATCGCGCATCAAGGGCTCCAGCGCGGCCACCAGCGCATCGGCGTCGCCAGGCGGCGTCAGCACGCCGGTGACGCCGTCCTCGACGACGAACTCGGCGGCGCCCGCGCGCGCTGCCACCAGCGCCGCGCCCGCAGACATCGCCTCGATCAGGGTCAGGCCGAAACCTTCATTGCGCGAGGTGAAGGCGTAGATCGTCAGCCGCTGATACCAGCGCATGACGTCCTCGATGGGCAGTTCGCCCGTGATGATGATGCGCGATTGCAGGCCGGCGGCCCCGATCTTCCGCTTCAGCTCGTTGGCAAAGGCGAGTTGCTCCGGCACCACGGCGCCGACAATGACGGCGGTGAAATCGGGATAGCGCGGCAGCAGCCTGCACATCGCCTCGACGAAGACGTCGCTGCCCTTCTGCGCGCGCACCCGCCCGAAACAGCCGATCGCATAGCGTCCCGGCAATCCGCTCTCGGCGAAGGCGCTCGCGCGATCGGCCGGCGGCGCATAGCGGTCGGTGTCGACGCCGTGCATCACCACTGTCGCGTCGCGCTTCAGATAGGAGGCCGACAGCGGACTGGTGGCGATGATCGCATCCATGTTGCGAATCAGCCAGCGCGTCAGCCAGGTGTGATGGCGCTGCGCGGCCGAGGTGAAGATCAGTTTCAGCGGCCAGCCGAGCGCGCGCAGCGCGAGCCCGACGATCATCTCGTCGTTGCGCCGCGCATGCCAGATCAGCGGCGATGCGCGCCGCCACAGGTGCAGGAGATCGGCGAATCCGATCGCGTCGATGCCGTCGGGCCGATGCGAGCCGAGCCAGGCTGCGCGAAGCATCTTGGCGAGCTTCGGCGCGACCATGCGGTTGGTCGCGGTGACACCCGAATAGCGTCGGTGCAGATTGGGCACGATGAGCTCGAGCTCGCCGGCAGGTGTGTTCTCGATCGGCACTCAAGTCTCCGTTTCGTGCCTGTTCCTATACGCAACATTAAGCATAGTGGCCAGTTCGGCCGCGGCGAAACCCCCTCTTCACCGCACTCCCGCTAGCATCACCGGTTAAAGAACATCGGGAGAGCTCTATCCATGACCGTGCTCGTGACCGGCGGCGCCGGCTATATCGGAAGTCACATGGTTCATGCGCTGGTCGATGCCGGCGAGAGCGTCGTCGTGGTCGACAACCTTTCCACCGGCTTCTCCGCGTTCCTGCCCGAAGGCGTGCCGCTGTTCATCGGCGATGCCGGCGACGAAAATCTCGTCGAGGGCGTGATCGCCCAGCACGGCATCGACAGCATCATCCATTTCGCGGGCTCCGTCGTGGTGCCGGACTCGATGCGCGATCCGCTCGGCTACTACCGCAACAACACCATGACGACGCGCAGCCTGCTCAACGCGGCGGTGAAGGGCGGCGTCAGCCGCTTCATCTTCTCCTCGACCGCGGCCGTCTACGGCAACCCGGACCAGGTGCCGGTGCCGGAGATCGCACCGACGCGTCCGCTATCGCCCTACGGTTCGTCGAAGCTGATGACCGAGATCATGCTGCACGACGTCGCATCCGCTCACGGCATGAGCTACGTCGTGCTGCGCTACTTCAACGTCGCAGGCGCCGACCCGAAGGGCCGCGTCGGCCTTGCCACCATCGGCGCCACCCATCTGCTCAAGATCGCGGTCGAGGCCGCGACCGGCCAGCGCGCCAAGATCGACGTGTTCGGCACCGACTATCCGACCCAGGACGGCAGCTGCATCCGAGACTTCATCCATGTCAGCGACCTCGTCGAGGCGCACCGCTCGGCGCTGTCCTATCTGCGCGCCGGCGGGCAATCGGTGACGATGAATTGCGGTTATGGCCGCGGCTATTCCGTGCTCGAGACGATCGAGGCGGTGCGCCGGGTCTCGATGCGCAACTTCGCGGTCGCCTACGCCGCGCGCCGGCCCGGCGACATCATGACCATGGTGGCCGACACGACAAGGATCCGCTCGCTGCTCGACTGGACGCCGCGCTTCGACGATCTCGAGACCATCGCGAGCCACGCGCTGGCCTGGGAGGAGAAGCTGTTCCGGGAGCGCGCGGGCTCCGCGCGACAGGCGGAATCGGCCTAAAAAACAAACCGTTATCAAGCAGTTATTGTGCTTGAAAAAGCCCCGCCAAGCGGGCAAGGAGGTCCCGCAACCCTGACGGCCGGCGCTGCCCGCCGTCAATGGAACGCGGATGGCCCAGTTTCCAAAGAAAATTACCGACGATCCCTATGGCGCGGCGATCCTGATTCGCCGCCTCGTCATGGAACAAGGGATTACCTATTGGCGGCGCTATCTGACGGCGTTCGCCCTGATGGCCGTTGCGGCCGGCTCGACGGCCGGCGCCACCTACGTGCTCGGCCAGGTGATCAACCAGGCCTATGTCGACAAGAACATCCCCGGCATCGCGATGTTCGCCGGGATCACGGTGGTGTTGCTGTTCATCAAGGGCGTGGCGACCTACGGCCACATGGTGATCCTGAACAAGATCTCCAACGCCATCCTCGCCAGCAACCAGCGGCAGCTATTCGCCAAGCTGATGAGCGAGAGCATCGGCTTCTTCTCGCAGCGGCACTCGTCGGAATTCCTGGCGCGGCTGACCGCCGGCGCCAAGTCGATCACCGACGTACTCAACATGCTGGTCAATGCGATCGGCCGCGACTTCCTGATGCTGATCAGCATGGTCGCCGTCATGGTCTGGCAGGACCCGCTGATGTCGTTCATCGGGCTCGTGGCGGTGCCGCCGGCGATGCTGATGCTGCGCAGGCTGGTGAAGCGGATCAAGGGGCTCGCCTACAACCAGTTCACCGGCACCGCCGACATCATGGAGACGATGCAGGAATCGCTGCAGGGCATCCGCACCGTGAAGGCGTTCACGCTGGAAGGCGCCATGCAGCAGCGGATCGACGAGCACATCGCAACCGTCGAGAGCAATGCCAACAAGATGGCGCGCGTCGCCAACCGTTCCAATCCGCTGATGGAAATGCTCGGCGGCTTCGCGGTCGCCGGCTGCCTGATGTATGGCGGCTACAGCGTGGTGGCGCTCGGTTCCACGCCGGGCCAGTTCTTCACGTTCCTGACCGCCTTCCTGATGGCGACCGAGCCGGCCAAGCGGCTGGCGCGGCTCAACATCGATCTCAACAGCCAGCTGGTCGGCGCGCGGATGCTGCTCGAGGTGGTCGATAGCCCGGCGAGCGAACAGTCCGATGACGGCAAGCCGGCGCTGAAACTCTCCGACGCGCGGATCGAACTGCGCGACGTCAGCTTCGCCTATCGGCCGGGCGAGCCGGTGCTGAACCGCATGAGCTTCGTGGCCGAGCCCGGCAAAGTGACTGCGCTGGTCGGCCCCTCCGGCGGCGGCAAATCGACCGTGCTGGCCTTGCTGCTGCGCTTCTACGAGACGCGCGAGGGCGACATCCTGATCGACGGACAGCCGATCTCGTCAGTGTCTCGCAAGTCGCTGCGGCAGCAGACCGCCTATGTCGGACAGGACGTCTATCTGTTCCGCGATACCATCCGTGCCAACATCGCCTTCGGCAAGCAGGGCGCCAGCGAGCAAGAGATCGTCGACGCCGCCAAGGCCGCCTGCGCGCACGACTTCATCATGAGCTTCCCGCTCGGCTACGACACGCCGGTCGGCGAGCACGGCACCCAGCTGTCCGGCGGGCAACGCCAGCGCATCGCGGTCGCCCGCGCGCTGATCAAGAACGCGCCGATCATCCTGCTCGACGAGGCCACCGCCGCGCTCGACTCGGAGTCCGAAAAGCAGGTGCAGGAAGCGATCGAGCATCTCTGCCAGGGCCGCACCACGATCGTGATCGCGCACCGCCTGCACACCATCATGCATGCCGACGCGATCCTGGTGGTCGAGGGCGGCGAGATCGTCGAGCGCGGACGGCACGAGGAGCTGCTGCGCCGCGGCGGCCGCTACGCCTCGTTTTTCCGCCTGCAGCACCACCACGACCCGTCGCCGCTGGCGCTGGCGCCGATCAGCGCCACCGGCTAGGGCGTCTCACCCCTTCGGGGCCATGCCTGCGCGCAGCACGCGCAGGACATTGCCGCCCATGACCTTGCGGATGTCGTCCTCCGAGAACCCGCGCGACATCAGCGCCTGGGTCACGGCTACGATCTCGCTGGCATCGAAGCCCGTGGTGGTCGAGCCGTCGAAATCCGAGCCGAGGCCGACATGGTCGATTCCGACCAGGTCGCGGACATACGCGATCGCCCGCGCCACGTTGTTCGGATCGAGCGAGCAGACCGCGCCTTGCCAGAAACCGATGCCGACCACGCCGCCGGTCCGCGCGACGCCGCGGACTTCGTCGTCGGTGAGGTTGCGGTTGACCTTGCAGGTCGCCTGAACGCCGCCGTGGCTCGAGACCACCGGACGCGTCGCCATCGCCAGCACCTCGGCGACCGCCGCGTGGCTCGCATGCGCGAGGTCGACGATCATGCCCATCGCCTCCATCCGCTGCACCACCTGCCGGCCGAGCGGCGTCAGCCCGCCCTTTGCGACGCCGTGCATTGAGCCTGCGACATCATTATCGAAGAAATGCGCGAGACCGGCCATTCTGAATCCGGCGGCATAGAGCACGTCGAGATTGGCGATGTTGCCCTCGATGTCCTGCAAACCTTCGATCGAAAGCATGCCGCCAACCACCGTCGCGCCGCTTTTGCGGTCGGCGAGCAGGCGGTCGAGGTCGGCCGGCGTTGCGATCAGGCGCAGCCGCCCGGCGGACTGTTCGGCGAAGCTCCGCAGTTTCTCGGCATGCCACAGCGAGCGCTGCAGCAACGAGAACCACGTCCGCGGCGGCTGCAGATCGATGATGGCGAGGTTGGTGATAGTGTCGGTATCGGCGCCGTTGGCATCATAGTTCTGGCCCTTGGGCGACTTGGTGACAGACGAGAACACCTGCAGCGCGTAGTGTCCCTCGATCAGGCGCGGCAGATCGATATGGCCGCGATCGGATCGCGCGATCAGGTCACGCTTCCACAGCAGGCTGTCCGCATGCATGTCCGCCACGTCGAGCGTCGCCTGCAAGGCCGTTGCGGCGGGCGTGATATCCTGCGCCACGCGCTGGACCCTGTTCTGCGCCCGGTCGATCCGCTCCGGGGCGACCGTGAAAAACCGAACGGCGGCGGCGATCAGGGCCACAACGATCAGCACCACGCCGATCGAAAGCCATTTCCTCATGGGCCCCACCGCCATTGTCGACCAAAGGCGGCCGCGCTCGGCGGAAAGCTGGCCTCACCTCTGCGCCGGATGCAGCCGCGGCCACTAGCCCTGAGCGGCGTAAGCGCGTAAATACCGCCCGCGCTCCCTCCTTCAACCCTCCGGGACCCGTTCATGAACGCCGCATCCACCGTCATTCCGCTTCCCCCGCAGCCCTCGCTTCCCGTCGTCGGTGAATCCGGCACCTATCCGGTCCGCCGCATCTGGTGCGTTGGCCGCAACTATCTCGAGCATATCAGGGAGATGGGCAATGACGAGCGCGCGCCGCCGTTCTTCTTCGGCAAGCATGCCGACATGCTGGTGCCCGACGGCGCGACCATCCCCTATCCGCCGCTGACCAAGGACCTGCATCACGAGGTCGAGCTGGTGGTGGCGATGAAGAGTGGCGGGCTGAACATTCCCGCCGACAAGGCGCTCGAGCATGTCTACGGCTATGCCGTCGGCATCGACCTGACCCGCCGCGACCTGCAGATCGCCTCGCGCAAGAAGGAGCGGCCCTGGGAGATCGGCAAGTCGTTCGACTATTCCGCGCCCTGCTCGGCGATCCAGCCGGCCGCGAAGATCGGCCACCCGACCGCGGGCAAGATCTGGCTCACCGTCAACGGCAAGGAAGCGCAGAAGGGCGACCTCACCGAGCTGATCTGGAACGTGCCTGAGATCATCTGGCAGCTCTCGCAGCAGGTGAAGCTCGCCGCCGGCGACATCATCATGACCGGCACGCCCGCCGGCGTCTCGCAGCTGCAGGTGGGCGACAAGCTCGAATGCGGTGTCGACGGCGTCGGCAAGCTCGCGGTGACGATCGGCAAGCCGGAATAACCGCCTCAGCAGACGAGGCAAGGCCCAAAGCCCCGGACCTCGAGTCCGGGGCTTTTTGCTGTGCGCGGTCAGCGCATCGTGCCGGGCATGCAGGGCGGCTCGGTGAACGGGGCGGTCGCGAACGATCCGACCTTCGGCGCGCGCACACAATCGGTGGTCTTGCTGCTGACCGTCGTTGTCGTCATCGAAGCATTGGCGCGCCGCACCGCAGCGTTGTTGCCGGCGGCCGACGCCTGCGCCGAACAGGCGGCTGCGGCAACCAGCGCAAGCGCCGCGAAGGTCAATTTGGTCATGGGATTTCTCCGTACGGTGGGTGAAGCCGACCTAGCTCGGCTCCTGTGATCAAGGACCGCGAGCGCCCGGAAATTATTTCATCACGCGCGATCACCGCGCCGCGAGCGCCTGATCACTTCAGATGGAGCGGGGAATACCGGAACGACCGGGGCACTCCATGTCATCAAGGCCGCGCGCAAACGCGGCGATGACGGCATGGAGATTTTCATGATCGATCTTCGACGACCCGGCGTACGGCTTGGCTTGGCTGCGATTATGTCCGCGACGATGGCGACCGCTTGCTTCGCACAGGCAGCGGTCCAGCAGCCCCGCGCCTACGCGTCAAACGAAACCGCGAGCAGGCCGTGGTCGGCGCCGGTCGGCCATCGCCAGCCGCGCGCCGCCGATATTCCGGCGACGACATCGACATCGCAGCAGATGATCGATCAGGAGGACGCGATCGTCGACCGCAAGATCAAGGGCATTTGCCGCGGCTGCTAGAGCATGATCCGGAAAAGTGCGAAGCGGTTTTCCGAGCAGGTCATGCTTAAAGACAAGGAGCCACACCTCGGTCTCGCCAGCGGCGGATCCTACTGCCTTTCGGCGGCCTGCGGCGCCGCCGGGCCGAGATGCGTCTTCTCGTACTCGAGCCACAGTTCGAGCAGCGCCATGAATGCCACCACCGCGCCGGCGGCGATGGCAAAATGCATCGCGCGGGTATGCGTGAAGCCGAGCAGCCAGGGCGAGACGATCAGCCAGCATCCGACGGCCAGGTTGATCCATTGTTCCCAGATCGAGAACGCGACGATCGCCGCCAGAGACATGATCGCGATCGCCGCGCCGCTGATCCTGAGATCGATCGCCGCCGTCGGATTGGCCCGCACGAACAGCCACGGCGCAGCGAGCAGGAAAATCGCTGCGATGAGGTTATAGAGATCGAGCGCGGATTCTTTTCGCCACTTCATCATCGATTGCTCCCTTGCTACTCAAACCCGCTGCTGATGCGCCTCGGGCGCATTGATGTCCCTGCCCGTGTAGTCGGTCATCATCGCGGTCGCGACCAGCGTGATGATTGCGCAAGCCGCGATATAGGCCGCGATCGCGGTCGCCGAATGGAACGTGCCGAACAGCCAGGTCGCGATCAGCGGTGCCGGACCGCCGGCGATCACGGAAGCAAGCTGATAGCCGAGCGAGGCGCCGCTGTAGCGCAGGCGACCAGTAAAGCTCTCTGCGATCAGGGCCGCCTGCGGGCCGTACTGCATGTCGTGCGGAATCAGCGACAGGAAGATCGCAAGGAAGATGATCGTTTCCGATCCGGTGTTAAGCATCGCGAAATAGATGAAGCCGAACACGCCGGTCACGGCAGCGCCGATCATGTACATGTTCTTGCGGCCGATCTGATCGGAGATGTGCCCGCACAGCGGGATCGAGACGAACGACAGCACCGAGGCCGCGAGCACCGCGGTCAGCAGGAAGTCACGCGAGACGTGCAGCGTTCCGACGCCGTAGGAGAACACGAAGGCGGTGAAGATGTAGAACGGCGCCTGCTCGGACATCCGCGCGAAGGCGGACAGCAGGATCTCCTTCGGATGATCGCGGATCACCGTCAGCATCGGCGTGCGGTCGAGCTGACGCTCGGCCAGCAGCTTGCTGAACACAGGCGTTTCCAGAATGCCGAGCCGGATGTAGAGGCCGACACCGACCAGGACGATGCTGAGCGCGAACGGAATGCGCCAGCCCCACGCCAGGAACTGGTCGCCCGACATCTGGCTGAAAGCCAGCACCGCGAGATTGGCGAGGAACAGTCCGCAGGGCACGCCGAATTGCGGCCATGACGCGATCAGGCCGCGGGAGCGATCGTTGCGCGCCCATTCCATCGACATCAGCACCGAGCCGCCCCATTCGCCGCCGACGCCGACGCCCTGGATGAAGCGCAACACGGTCAGGATCACCGCGCCCCAGATGCCGATGCTGGAATAGGTCGGCACCAATGCGACCGCCGCGGTCGCCAGTCCCATCAACAGCAGCGTCGCGATCAGCGTCGACTTGCGGCCGATGCGGTCGCCATAGTGCCCGAAGATCGCAGCCCCGATCGGCCGCGCGACGAAGCCGACCGCATAGATGGCGAAGGCCTCGAGCGTGCCGACCCAGGGATCGGAATGCGGAAAGAACAGTTTTGCGAAAACCAGGCCGGTGACGGTGCTGTAGAGAAAGAAGTCATACCACTCGATCGCGGTCCCGACGGTAGAGGCGATCACCGCACGGCGCATCTGCAGCTGATGCTCGGATGGTGTGAGCCGGTTGGCGTCGAGGCCGGGGGTCGGACCAAGCATTGGGCCAAATCTTGCCATGGAGGTGTCTCCCTCGCAGGCCCCCGGACGGATATTGACTGTGGTTTGTTTGAGCACAAACGATAAGGCGCGCCGGAAAGTTCCACCGGAACGGACCGTCGAGGCTTGAACTTTAGTCGGCCTTCAGTCGGCCACGGCGAGCGACGGATCGCAACGCGTCGAGGGCGTCGTCCGCCACCGCTCGCCCACCGGCGGACCATGCTTCGCATATGGCTGCCGGATGCGCCCGGCAGCCGCCGGGCGGCTTCGTCAATCCACCGCGCTTCGTCTCATGACAGCCCGAGCGCCCGCCCGTCGCTGCGTGGATCATGCGCCCCGGTGATGCTTCCGTCAGCGTCGATCCGGATCGCACCCGGATGTCCTGCGAGCGGGCTCTGGGCTGGTATCGGACTGATTTCGTGGCCGCGCCCGGCGAGCGCCTTGAACACCTCTTCACCGGCATCCTTCTCCAGCTTCAAGCTGTCGCGCGCATCGGAGAACGTCTTGCCGAGCAGGAAGCGCGGTCGCGACAGCGCGGTGAGCGGATCCATGTTGTAGTCAATCAGCCTGGTCAGCACCGCCGCGAGCGTCTGCGGCTGGCCGTCGGCTCCCTGCGTGCCGTACAGCAGATGCGGCCGTCCGCCCTTGAGATAGATTCCCGGATTGAGCGTGTGGAACGGCCGCTTGCCTGGCTTGAGGCAGTTGGGGCTCGCCGGGTCGAGGTTGAACGAGGCACCGCGGTTGTGCCAGATGATGCCGGTGTCGCCGGCCACCATGCCGCTTCCCCAATCGTAGTAGACGGTTTGCAGCATGCTGACGCAATTGCCGTCCCGGTCGGTCGCGGCGAGATAAACCGTGTCGCCCTTCTTGAACACGTGCGGCCACGGCATCGCCTTCTCGAGGTTGATCGCCTTCGCGCGCGCGTCGAGGTAGCTCGCCGAGAGCAGCTGATTGACCGGAACGTCGACGAATTCCGGATCGCCGATGTAGCGGCTGCGGTCGATGAAGGCCTGCTTCACCGCTTCGACCAGCAGGTGATAGTAGTCCGCGCTCCCTTCCGGATATTTCGCGAGCTCGAAGCGGTCGAGGATACCCATGATCTCGAGTGTCGTGAGACCCTGCGTCGGCGGGCGCAGCCCGAGCAGCTCGCCGCCGCGATAGCCGACGCGCAACGGCGTCTCGTCGCGCGCGCGGCAGCGTGCCAGATCGTCGGCGGTCAGCGGCGAGCCGATCTGCTTCAGTCCGGCCGCAATGTGCGCGGCGAGCTTTCCTTCGTAGAAATCACGCCCGCCATTTGCCGCCAGCATCTCCAGCGATTTCGCGAGTTCAGGCTGGACCAGCGGCTCGCCGATTTCAGGCATCCGGCCGGCGGGCATGAAGATGCGCTGGATGTCGGGCCAGTCCTTCAGGTTCTTCGCTTCCATGTCCTGCCAGAAGCGCTGCGACGGCGTGACCGGGAAGCCCTTGCCGGCGTATTCGATCGGGCGCTCGAACAGCGACGCCCAGCTCTGCTTTCCGGCCCAGGACTTGCGGCTGAAATCGAACGCCTGGTCCCAGACGTCGACGGTCGTGGCCGCGGTCAGCGCCGACCCAGGCCCCCGGATCGGGACCGAGCCGCTGTAGTTCGGCAGGTTGAGCGCAGCCTGACCTGCACCGGACAGCGTCCGGACATTTCCCTTGCGGTCGCTGATCACCATGAAGCTGTCGCCGCCGAGGCCGCTGAAATGCGGATAGGTCACGCACAGCGTGGCACCGATGGCGATGACCGCCTCGATCGCATTGCCGCCCTTGCGCAGCACCTCGAGCCCTGCCTGCGTGGCGAGCTCGTGCGGGCTCGTCACCATGCCAGTCTTCGATCGCGCCAGCGCGCCCGTATTGTCGAGGGCCCGGAGCGGTCGCGGCGCCGCCGCGGCGACCGCCGCGAGCATGGACCCGATCAGCAACTCCCTGCGCGACATGCCAAGATTGGCCATTCGACTTCCCTCCCCGTTTCCTCGTTGTGTCGATGTTGTGCGATCGCGGGCTGCGGACACCGCGACGTCCAAATCCCCGAAGCACCGCCACTGGCATTTGGCATACCAAGATTGAAGAAAATTCTTACTTCGGTCAAGCCCGTTGAGAAGGCGTAAGCGAGGTCGAGCCCATCCTGACCCGATCATGATGGTCATAAAATCGATGCGGGGCCGCGCGCGGCCCGGAGGATCGCCCCGCGCCGACGCGCCGAGCTCTAAGCCCGATCGCTGCGGCGGTACGGCACGTAGCGCGGCGTCCAGACCTTGGCGTGAATCCGCGCCTCGACCTGGTCGATCGGAACGTTGCTCGCCAATCCCTCCTTGTGCGCCTGCAGCGCGACCGCAAGCGCCACGGTCTGCGAGACGTCGCGCAACGCGCTGACCGGCGGCAGCAGATTGTGCTTCGGGTTGTCGCGCGCCGGCGAGACGCTGGCCAGCGCCTTGGCGGCGGCCATGAACATGCCGTCGCTGACCCGGCTGGCACCGACCGCGAGCGCGCCGACGCCGACCCCCGGGAAGATGTAGGAGTTGTTGGTCTGGTCGACCTTGAAGCGCGCGCCGTCGCGCATGATCGGCGGGAACGGGCTGCCGACACCGATCAACGCCCGCCCCTCGGTCCACGCCTCGATATCGACCGGCGTCGCCTCCTCGCGCGAGGTCGGGTTGGACAGCGGGAAGATCACCGGCCGCTTGTTGCACTCGGCCATCGCGCGGACGATCGGTTCGGAGAACGCGCCGGCCTGGCCGGAAACGCCGATCAGCACGGTCGGCCTGGCATTGCGCACGACGTCGAGCAGCGCGATCTTGTCGGGATGGCTGAGCTGCCAGCCCGCGATCGCCTGCCTGTCCTGCACGAACGGAAGCTGGAACGGGGCGAGCCCGCCCATAGCCTCGAGCAGCAGCCCGTCGCGGTCGACCATGAAGAAGCGCTTCGCCGCCTCGCTCTCCGACAGGCCGGCATCGACCATCGCGGCGCGGATCAGGCTGGCGATGCCGCAGCCGGCCGAGCCTGCGCCCAGCACGGCGACGCGCTGCTCGGTGAGCGGCACGCCGGTGACGTTGATCGCGGAGAGCAAGGCGCCGGTCGCCACCGCCGCGGTGCCCTGAATGTCGTCGTTGAAGGTCAGGAGCCGGTCGCGATAGCGCTCGAGCATGCGCGTCGCGTTGCTCTTGGCGAAATCCTCCCACTGCAGCAGGACGCGCGGCCAGCGCTTCACCACCGCCGCGACGAAAGCCTCGATGAAGTCGTCATAGGCCTGGCCGCGGACGCGCTCGTTGCGCCAGCCGACATAGAGCGGATCGGCGAGGCAATCGGGATTGTCGGTGCCGACGTCGAGCATGATCGGCAGCGTCGTCGCCGGATGCAGGCCGCCGCAGCCGGTATAGAGCGCGAGCTTGCCGATCGGGATGCCCATGCCGCCGGCGCCCTGGTCGCCGAGGCCGAGGATGCGCTCGCCGTCGGTCACCACGATCGCCTCGACGTGATCGAAGCGCGGATGGGCGAAAATGCGGTCGATCCGGTGCTGATGTGGGATGCTGAGGAACAGCCCGCGCGGCTTGCGGAACAGCCGACTGAATTTTTGGCAGCCCTCGCCGACGGTCGGCGTGTAGACGATCGGCAACAGCTCTTCCAGGTTGCCGACCAGGAGCGCGTAGAACAGCGTCTCGTTGGTGTCCTGCAGCTCGCGCAGAAAGGCATAGCGCTCGATGTCGGTCTCAAAACCGCGCAGCGCCTCGAGGCGGCGCGAGACCTGCTCGTCCAGCGTCAAAATATTGGGCGGCAACAGGCCATGCAGGTCGAACGCCTCGCGCTCGGCCTCGGAGAACGCTGTGCCCTTGTTCAGCTGCGGATCGGCCAGCAGCTCGTAGCCGCTCAGCGCAGTGGTCGCAAAAGCTCCTGATGACTCCGACATGGCAAGGTCCCCTCAATGCGAAACGCCAGATCGACGTTATCACGCCCACGTAACGGATCGGAGCGCGAAGGCGCGCCGCCGCGCAAAGTTGAACGGCCCCGACGCTGCGGCTGCACCTCCTGATCGACACCAACATACCTTGGTATAGCCCGCCTGATTCCTTGTGATGGCCCGTGCTTACGCCCGTACAGTTGAGCGATGGCGAGAGATTTTTACACTCGCGGCTACTCCAACGTGATCAGGATCACTGCTCCGAGCCGTCAATCGCAAGACTGTCACGCGTGGCAGGTGTCGACTGGAACGCGGGTTTCGAGGACCACTCAGATGATCGTCAACATTCAGAAGCTGAACGGCCTGTGGCACCTGATCGTCGGGTCGTGCAAGATCCGAACTCCGTTCCTGGAGACCCAGGACAGGGAGTGGGTCGTCGCCTATGCCAGGCGAATTTACCCTGGCGCCAAGGTTTTCGAGCGCGACTGACGCTGTTCCGCCTCACAGCTCTCGTCCCAGACAAAAAGCCCCGGAGCATGCTTCGGGGCTTTTGCTTCCAACGCGGCAACGCCGCCGCGGTCAGTGCAGCGCCGACATCACGATCAGGCCGAGGATCAGCGCGGTCGCGGAATATTTGAGCGTGTAGTACACGTTCCGATTCCACTCCTTCACCTTGCGGCTGGCGAGATGGATCTCGTAGAGCTTGCCGAACACCTTGTTCAGCGCGCCGACGTGCTCGCCGTCAACGTTCTGGGTCGCCGACGCCTTGACGATGTTGTGGCTGACCCAGCGGTTCATCGCCGTCATGAAGCCGAACTTCATCGGGCGCTCGACGTCGCAGAACAGGATGATGCGGTTGACGTCGGTCTTGTTCTCGGCACTGTGGATGAAGGTTTCGTCGAACATGAAGGCCTCGCCGTCGCGCCAGACGCATTCGACGCCGTCGACGAGGATGCGGCACTGGTTCGAGTTCGGCGTCACGAGGCCGAGGTGATAGCGCAGCGAGCCGGCGAAGGGATCGCGGTGCGCCCCGAGCTTACCGCCCGGCGGCAGCATCGCGAACATCGCGCCATGCACGTTCGGAATCGAGTTGAGCAGCTCCACCGTCTTCGGGCACAGCGTCCGCGCCGACGGCAGGAAGTCGTCGTACCATTTCAGATAGAAGCGCTTCCAGCCGCTCTTGAAGAAGGAGTAGAAGCCCCAGTCGTTGTTCTTGGCCGCGGCACGGATGAAGCCTTCGTCGAACAGGCGCGTGGCCTCGTCGCGGATCGTCTCCCAATTGTCGGAGAGCTTCTTGAGCTCGGGAAACTGCTCGACCGGAATCACCGGCGTGTTGGGCACGGCGGAGCCGGCATACATCAGCACATTGTAGGGCGCGAGGTAGGTCGAGTGATCGCCGAGCTGGCGAGCGAAGCGCAACCGATGCTTGCCGCGGAAGTGGACGTAGAGCGTAGAGGCCACCAGCACGTAAAGAATGACGAGCTGCGGCGCGAAGAGCTGTCTCAACATGATCCGTCTATGATCGCTGCCCGCCGACGCCCTTCATGCCCCGCCCCGCAGGAGCCTTGCCCTTCACGGGTGGCCCAGTCCGGGCGGCGAAACGCGTCGCCGTCCGCGAAAATTCCCCTGTTTCATAGTGACTTGGCACTGCGGCGCGGTCTGGCAAATGAGCCGGACTCGTTGCCGCGGTGCCGTCCCGGACGACCCAATGTAAGCGTTCGCTCACCAAATGTGAAGCATCGCGCCGCACTGGTGCCAACCTTGTGACACTATTCACACACCTAATTCGCCATTGACAAACTGATTAGACAATTCCTAATCCTGAGTGACCCGCCGAAGAGCGCGGACATCCAAAGGGAGGAATGATGAGACAGTTTCTGGCGGCAGCCCTTGTCGCGGCGATGACCACGGCCGCTCACGCCCAGGTTTCCGATGACGTCGTGCGCATCGGCGTGCTGACCGACCTGTCGAGCTGGGGACGCGACAATTCGGGCCCGGGCTCGGTCGAGGCGGCCAGGATGGCGGTCGAGGAATTCGGCCCCACCGTGCTCGGTAAGCCGATCGAGATCATCTCCGCCGACCACCAGATGAAGACCGATGTCGGCGTGCAGGTCGTGCGCGGCTGGTTCGACAACGGCAAGGTCGACGCGGTCGTCGACATCCCGAATTCCGGTATCGCGATCGCCGTGCACAACATGGTGCGCGAGCGCAACAAGATCGCGCTCTTGTCCGGTCCCGGCGCGAGCTCGCTGACCGACGAACTGTGCAGCTCCAACACGGTGCATTTCGCCTACGACACCTACGCGCTCTCCAAGGTGACGGCCTCGGCCGTGATCAAGGAAGGCGGCAAGTCCTGGTTCTTCGTCACCGCGGATTACGCCTTCGGCCAGCAGCTCGAGAAGGACGCGACGCGCTTCATCAACGAGATGGGCGGCAAGGTGCTCGGCAGCGTCAAGCATCCGACCAACACCGCCGACTTCTCCTCCTTTGCGCTGCAGGCGCAGAGCTCGAAGGCCGACGTGGTGGCGTTCGCCAATGCCGGCCAGGACACCGACAATTCGATCAAGCAGTCCGGCGAGTTCGGCCTCGTGCAGGGCGGCCAGAAGCTGGTCGGGCTCTTGATGTTCGATACCGACGTGCATGCGATCGGCCTCAACGCCGCGCAGGGCACCTACATGACGACGGCGTCATACTGGAACATGGACGAGAAGACGCGCGCCTGGTCGAAGAAGTTCTACGCCCGCGCCAATGTGATGCCGACCATGATCCAGACCGGCGTCTACGGCTCGGTGCTGCATTATCTCAAGGCGATCCAGGCCGCCGGCACCGACGATCCGAAGGCGGCGATGGCCAAGATGCGCGAGCTGCCGATCGAGGACACCTTCGTGCATGGCGGCAAGCTGCGCGAGGACGGCCGCGTGATCCGCGACATGTATCTGGCGAAGGTGAAGAAGCCTTCGGAGTCCAAGGAGCCGTGGGATTATCTCGACATCGTCAAGACGGTGAAGGGCGACGATGCCTATCGTCCGATCTCCGAGTCGAAGTGCCCGCTGCTCAAGAAATAGGATCGATCGCGTGGCCAACGAACGAACCCAGGAAACGTATCATTGCGACGCGCTGGTCGTCGGCTCCGGCTGCGCCGGGCTGTCGGCGGCGGTCACCGCCGGCCATCACGGCCTCAAGGTCCTGGTGGTCGAAAAGGAGCCGCGATTCGGCGGCACCACCGCGCGCTCCGGCGGCTGGCTGTGGATCCCCGGCACCTCGCTGGCCAAGGCCTGGGGCATCGAGGAGAGCCCCGATCAGGCCAAAACCTATCTGCGCCACGAGGCCGGCAACAGCTTTGATGCCGCGCGCGTCGATGCGTTCCTGACCGAAGGGCCGAAGGCGGTCGAATTCTTCACCACCAGCACCGCGGTGCGCTTCGACATGCCGCTGACCTTCCCGGACTATCATGCGGAAGCGCCGGGCGGCGCGCAGGGCGGCCGCTCGATGGTGACGCGGCCGTTCGACGCCCACGAGCTCGGCGACGCCCTTAAGAATCTCGGCAGCCCCCTGCCCGAGCTCACCGTGTTCGGCATGATGCTCGGCTCCGGCAAGGAGATTGTGCATTTCATGCGCGCGACGAGATCGCTGACCTCGGCGGCCTATGTCGCCAAACGGCTGTCGAAGCACGCCATCGACGTGATGCGCAACGGCCGCGGCATGACGCTGACCAACGGCAACGCGCTCGCCGGACGGCTGGCGAAATCCGCCTTCGACCTCAAGATCCCGCTTTGGCTCAACTCGCCGGTGCGCGAATTGATCGTCGAGAACGGCGCGGTGCGCGGCGCGGTCGTCGTGCGTGAAGGGCGCACGATCCGCGTCAACGCCAAGCGTGGCGTGGTGCTCGCCTGCGGCGGCTTCCCGCATGACGTCGCGCGACGGCAGAAGATGTTTCCGCACGCCCCCACTGGAAAAGAGCATTATTCGCCGGGCCCGACCGGCAACACCGGCGACGGCTTGCGCCTTGCGGAATCCGCCGGCGGCCGCGTCGACGACTCGCTGCCGAACGCCGCGGCCTGGGTGCCGGTCTCGGTCACGACGCGCAAGGACGGCTCGAAGGGCGTGATGCCGCATTTCATCGATCGCGCCAAGCCGGGCGTGATCGCGGTGATGGCCGATGGCAGGCGCTTTGCCAATGAAGGCAATTCCTACCACGACTTCGTGCAGGCGATGATCAAGGCGGCGAAGCCCGGCGAGGAGATCGCGGCGCATCTCATTTGCGATCACGAGACGCTGCGCAAATACGGCCTCGGCTGCGTGCCGCCGCGCCCGATGCCGCTCGGCCATCATCTGAAGACCGGCTATCTCAAGCGCGGCGCGACGCTGGCGGAGCTCGCCGCGCAGGCCGGCATCGACGCCAAGGCGCTCGAGGCGACCGTCGCGAAGTTCAACACCACCGCGGCGGAGGGACGCGATCCCGCCTTCGGCAAGGGCTCGCGCGCCTATAACCGCTACCAGGGCGATGCGCTGCACGGGCCCAATCCCTGCATCGCGCCGATCCAGCACGGGCCGTTCTACGCCATCAAGATGGTGATCGGCGATCTCGGCACCTATGCCGGCATAAGGACCGATGCCAATGCCCGCGCGCTCGACGCCGACGGCCGGCCGATCGTCGGCCTCTATGCCGCCGGCAACGACATGGCGAGCATCATGGGCGGCAACTATCCCGGCGCCGGCATCACACTCGGGCCTGCGCTGACCTTCGGCTACATCGCGGGCAGGCACATCGCCGGCGTGGCGGCGGAAGGAAGCGCGCCATGAGCGCAATGGCGACTCTGCTCGCAGGCAAGCGCGCGCTGGTGACCGGCGCTGCGCACGGCAACGGTCGCGCCATCGCGCTTGGCCTCGCGGCGCATGGCGCGGACGTTGTAGTGACCGACATCGATCGCGCCGGCGCCGAGCAAACCGCGGCCGACATTCGCCAGCACGGCCGCGCGGCATGGCCGTTCGAGCTCGATGTCACCGATGCGGAGGCGTGCTCCGCGCTGGCGCAGCGTGCGGCGCGCGAGGTCGGGCCGATCGCGATCCTGGTCAACAATGCCGGCATCATCATCCGTGAGGGCATCGGCTCGCCCCGTGCACGCGAGAATTGGCGGCGGGTGCTCGACGTCAACCTGACCGGCACATTCAACGTCACCCACGCCTTCCTGTCGGCATTGCGCGAGACGCGCGGCACGATCATCAATCTCGGCTCGATCGCGTCCTTCCTCGGCGTTGCCGATACGCTGGGCTATGCGCCGTCCAAGGGGGGCGTCAAGCTCCTCACCCAGGCGCTCGCCCGCGAGCTTGCCGCCGACGGCATTCGTGTCAATGCGATCGCGCCCGGCGTGATCGAAACGGCGATGACCGAAGCGACCCGCAACGACCCTGGCCGGCTCGCCGGATTTCTGGGCCGCACACCGCTCGGCCGCGTCGGGCAGCCGGAGGAGCTGGTCGGCCCGGTGGTGTTCCTCGCATCGGAGCTGGCATCTTATGTGAACGGCGTGACCATGCCGGTCGACGGAGGGTTTCTCGCCGTATAAGCACATTGTCGGAGCTGGCAGGGCCACATGACGAGAGAGAGCCGCGGCATACAGTCGATCGAGGTCGGCGGAGAATTGCTCCGCGCGCTGGCCCGCAGCGGCGAACCGATGATGCTGCGCGATCTCGCCCGCGAAGCCGGCATGCCGCCGGCCAAGGCGCATCCCTATCTCGTCAGCTTTTCCCGCATCGGCCTGATCGAGCAGGACGAGACCACTGGCCGTTACGAGATCGGGGCGCTGGCGCTCGAGCTCGGCCTGATCAGCCTGCGCCGGCAGTCGGCGGTACGGATCGCAACGCCGCGGATCGCAGCGCTCGCCGACAGCATCAATCACGCGGTGTCGCTGTCGGTCTGGGGCACCCACGGTGCGACCGTGGTGCGGCTCGAGGAGCCGAGCCATCCGGTGCATATCGCGATGCGCGTCGGATCGGTGGTGGCGCTGCTCGAGACCGCGACCGGCCGCGCCTTCGCCGCCTTCATGCCGCCGAACGCGATCAGGACTGCGCTCGACAGTGGCCTCGATCGCCTCGGCGTCGGCTACAATCCGAAGCGTCCGCCGGCGGACGCGAAGACGGCCGATATCCTCGCCGAGGTCCGCAGCCGCGGGCTGGCGCGGGCGATCGGCGATCCCTTGCCCGGCGTCAACGCCTTCGCCGCGCCGGTGTTCGATCACGCCCGCCACGTCGCGCTGGTCATCACAGCGATGGGCCCGGAGGGCACCTTCGACGCCAGCTGGGACAGCGCAATTGCAACTGCGCTGCGCGATTGTGCGGGCGAGATCTCACGGCAACTGGGGCACGGCACAGCGCCGGCGACCGAAAGACCGTGACCTAAACACGCTCGTCCGGCTCCCTCCTCGCGCGCAAGTGACCACTGAGTTGCCCTACATGGCAAGTCCTCCGGTGCTTATCCGGAGCACAACTCAGTGTATGATGTGTCCGTCTCACCCGATCGAGGGGGGCTGCGCATCGTCACGGATGTTACGCTGAGATGCGGTTGACGCCCGAGCGCGCGTAGTGGCTGGTGTCTTCAAAGCGCGCAGCGCCTTTACGAAAGAAAGTACGTCCGATCGGCGCATCAAGCTAACATCGAACCAGATTTAAGACTTGCGGCAAAACTCTCCGAATCGGCGCGCGGCACTCCAGCCTCCACGACCTCCCGGGATACTGCGCGGCTGCATCCAACAGCGAAACACGACACCGACCGGTGACGAAATGACACGATTGATGAAATCAGCGACCATCACCAGGTTCATGAGCGAGCTGTGCTGCCGTTCACTCATGCTCTGTTCAAGCTATTTAGATTAGGACTGCGAACGGATCGGGAAGCAATATCGATACGTCCGCAGCCAGAGACGGTGCTTCATCAGGTTCTTCCAGTAAACTCGTCCGCGTGACCAATATATAGCCGACTCGCTCACAGCTTGCAGAGGTATTGACGTCCATTCGTATTTGGATCGGATCCGTCGCTAGACGACAAGAAGAGCGCTCCACCCCAATGCGAATATGCGCCTCGCCCAATTTTCTGGATCGTGTCATGAGCTGAGTGGGGTGGTCCAAGGAGCTTACCATCCTCGAACAATGCGAGGCTAGAACTTATGGGGCTCGTACTGTCGTCACCCCGCGGAAGATAATCCGGCAGTGTCGCACCCCACATTAAGCCGCCGTTGCTCGCAAACGACTCGATACGAAACTCGGTCGGTTTACCGGACTCGATCCGGCGACCGTTCTCAATCTCGAAGGGACTGAACCACTCGATCGCGTCGGATAGATGGCGTTGACCTGTAAATTTCCGGCCGTACAGGCTTTGGATTGGGATTGCCCAATCGAGGGAATCGGGACGCTTGCGGGCGACGAGCATGTGGAAGGCGATTCTTTGGTCGAAGGTGCCGATAAGGCCTTCGCCGTACGAGCCGAGCAGGGCTGGTTTAACGAGCCAGCGCGGCGACTGCGGAGAGAAGTGAAGCGAAATCGAGTTGAGCAGGTCGAATTTCGCCGCCGCATAATAGTCAAGCATGAGCGTAGGGCTGAATTGATAGAAGCCATGGTCAACGCAATTGCTCATCGGCAAGATATGGACGGCAAGGCCGCCGGGACGCAGCATGCGCGAGATGTTGGTGAGCGCGTTCGGAACGTGAAAGACGTGCTCCAGCGTCCCGCCGTTAAGCACCACGCCGAAGCGGCCGATCAATTCAGGTGGAAGACTTTCATTGTTTAGATCAAACTCGAAATCGGCGCCCTCGTATTTGCTGATGTCGATGCTTGACAGATCATTTAGCCCTCCGCACATTTGAAAATAACGAGCCGCGCTCATAGGGCGATCGGCGGATGCCCATAGCGAAACCTTCTCTATGGCTTTAGTAAAGGCCTTCTCTGAGAAGCCGCAGTCCATCACACCAAGCGTTGCGACCGGCCCGTTGGCATGGTGTGCCAAAAGCCACCCGCGCAATAGGACTGCAACGTTGAGCGCCAAACCCATGATGATGCCTCACTTTGGAGGGGCAGCGCATTTGCCTCCCCTACTGACTAGCCGATTGCGGGGCAAGAGCCGCAGGGCAAGTAGCTCTGTAACCCGAGAGAGCCGACCCTAGCAACCCGAGCCTTGGCAGGCCATCTCTGATTTCCCGAATCCGAAAAGGACCTTATTGCACGGCCCATTTTGGTATGACCGGTCCTCGACCGGTGCACGGGCGATCAGTCAAATTGCGTGCGGCATCCCAGCTTGATGCACGAGCCTGCCTAGCAAAAAGCCCCGGGCGAGGCCGGGGCTCTTCACGTGATCGATTGCTGCGGGCGCGGATCAGTAGCGGTAGTGATCCGATTTGTACGGACCTTCCTGCTTCACGCCGATATAGTCGGCCTGATCCTTGCGCAGCTCGGTCAGCTTGACGCCGATCTTGGCGAGGTGCAAGCGGGCGACCTTCTCGTCGAGCGTCTTCGGCAGCACGTAGACCTTCTTGGCGTACTTGCCGTCCTTGTTGTTGGCGAACAGCTCGATCTGCGCCAGCGTCTGGTTGGTGAAGGACGCCGACATCACGAAGGACGGATGGCCCATCGCATTGCCGAGGTTCACGAGGCGGCCTTCCGACAGCATGATGATGCGGTGCTTGTCGGGGAATTCGATCTCGTCGACCTGCGGCTTGATGTTGGTCCACTTCAGATTGCGAAGGCTCGCGATCTGAATCTCGTTGTCGAAGTGACCGATGTTGCAGACGATGGCGCGATCCTTCATCGCGCGCATGTGCTCGATGGTGATGATGTCCTTGTTGCCGGTGGCGGTGACGAAGATGTCGGCGCGCGGCGCCGCGTCTTCCATGGTCACGACCTCATAGCCTTCCATCGCCGCCTGCAGCGCGCAGATCGGATCGACCTCGGAGACCATGACGCGGCAGCCGGCCTGGCGCAGCGAGGCGGCCGAGCCCTTGCCGACGTCGCCGAAGCCGGCAACCATCGCGACCTTGCCCGACAGCATCACGTCGGTGCCGCGGCGGATGCCGTCGACCAGCGACTCGCGGCAGCCATAGAGGTTGTCGAACTTCGATTTGGTGACGCTGTCGTTGACGTTGATCGCCGGGAACAGGAGCGTGCCCTTGTTCGCCATCTCGTAGAGGCGATGCACGCCCGTGGTGGTCTCCTCCGAGACGCCCTTGATGTTCTTGGCGATCTCGGCGAAGCAGCCCTTCGGCTTCTCCTTCAAGAGGCGCTTGACCAGCGCGTAGAAGATTTCCTCTTCCTCGGAGCCCGGCTTGTCGAGGAAGGCGGTGTCGCCCTGCTCGGCGCGGTAGCCGGCATGCACCAGCATGGTGGCGTCGCCGCCATCATCGAGGATCATGTTGGGCGTGCCGCCGCCGTGCCAGTCGAACAGCTTGGCTGTGTAGTCCCAGTACTCGGTCAGCGTCTCGCCCTTGACGGCGAACACCGGAATGCCGGCCGCGGCGATCGCGGCGGCGGCGTGATCCTGGGTCGAATAGATGTTGCAGGAGACCCAGCGGATGTCGGCGCCGAGCGCAGCGAGCGTTTCGATCAGCACTGCGGTCTGGATCGTCATGTGCAGCGAGCCCGCGATGCGCGCGCCCTTCAGCGGTTGCTTGGGGCCGAACTCCTCGCGGGTGGCCATCAGGCCGGGCATCTCGGTCTCGGCCAGCGAGATCTCCTTGCGGCCGAAATCGGCGAGCGCAATGTCCTTGACGATGTAGTCGGTGAAGCCGGGCTTCGTGGGGGCGTTCATTTGAGCGTCCTGTTGTTGAACTGGTCGTTCCGGGGCGCCTCGAAGAGGCGAACCCGGAATCTCGAGGTGATGATTAGGGATTCCGGGTTCGCTCGCTCCCGCGGGCGCCCCGGAATGACGCAAGTATCAGAGCGCGCGCTTCAGCTGCTCGACGAGATCGGTCTTCTCCCAGGAGAAGCCGCCCTCATTGTCGGGCGTGCGGCCGAAATGACCGTAGGCCGAGGTGCGCGCGTAGATCGGGCGGTTGAGATCGAGATGGCTGCGGATGCCGCGCGGCGTCAGATCCATCGCCTTGGCCGCCGCCTTCTCGAGCTGATCCTCCGACACCTTACCGGTGCCGTGGGTGTCGATGTAGATCGACAGCGGACGCGCCACGCCGATGGCATAGGCGAGCTGCAGCGTGCAGCGCTCGGCAAGACCGGCCGCGACGATGTTCTTGGCGACATAGCGCGCGGCATAGGCGGCCGAGCGGTCGACCTTGGTCGGATCCTTGCCGGAGAACGCGCCGCCGCCATGCGGAGCCGCGCCGCCATAGGTGTCGACGATGATCTTGCGGCCGGTCAGGCCGGAGTCGCCGTCGGGACCGCCGATGAAGAACTTGCCGGTCGGATTGATGTGCCAGATCGTCTTGTCGGTGATCCACTCCTTCGGCAGCGCCTCGCGGACGTAGGGCTCGACGATGTCGCGGATCTGCTTGGACGACAGGTCCTCGACCAGATGCTGGTGCGAGACCACGATCTCGCGGACGCCGACCGGCTTGCCGTTCTCGTACTGCACCGTGACCTGGCTCTTGGAGTCCGGACCCAGCACCTTCTCGCGGCCGGAGTGGCGCGCTTCGGAGATCAGCCGCAGGATCTTGTGGGCGTAGAAGATCGGCGCCGGCATCAGGTCCGGCGTCTCGTTGGTGGCGTAACCGAACATGATGCCCTGGTCGCCGGCACCCTCTTCCTTGACCTCGCCCGGTTGCAGCGCGTCGACGCCCTGCGCGATGTCGGCCGACTGCGGATGCAGCAGGATCTCGATGTCGCAGTTCTTCCAGTGGAAGCCGTCCTGCTCGTAGCCGATGTCCTTGATTGCAGAGCGAACCACGCTCTCGATGTGGTCGTTGGTGACCGAGCTCGGGCCGCGCGTTTCGCCGGCGATCACCACCTTGTTGGTGGTCGCGAGCGTCTCGCACGCCGCGCGGATCTGCCACGGGTCGATGCCCGCTTTCGGTCCCTCGCGATAGAACAGATCGACGATCTCATCCGAAATACGATCACAGACCTTGTCCGGATGGCCTTCCGAGACCGACTCGCTGGTGAACAGGTAAGACGCGCGCATCAAGCAAACCCCTTGTTAAGTCGAAGTCCGACGTTGGTTGGTGAATATGTCCCCGGCATGTCAGTCTCGTCGCCGCGAGATGACGTAGGATTCGTCGTAGAACCACAGCCCGTTGTGTTTGCGGAGAACTTCGCGCGTGGCCTCGAGAGCTCGTCCGTTTTCGGTCGTTTCGGTCAACCGCTCATCTTCGATCTGCGCGACATACACCGCCGCATTCCACGCAGCAAAGGCCGTCGAGGTTCCGATCGAGCCGGTTACCTCATTGGGCAGCGCTTCCATATCATATCGGAAGATCGAACGGTTATCGGCGTAGGCGTTGAAGTTCAGCTCGCGGCCGGCGGAGCCCAGTTCGTATTTCACCGCGCGCAGTATCTCATGGCGGCTGACGGCGAAAGGATTTTCTCCGGGCCAGACGGCTTGAATTATTTCAAGCCCGGGATCGCCGCCGTGGGAGTGGATTCCTATCAGCCGCCCGCCGCCGCGCAGCGCGCGGGCCAGCGGCGCGATAATCCGCTTGGCGCGGAAGTTCACCGAGGATTTGGCACGGTAAGGTTGCGAGGCGATCACAAGATCGAAATTGGCTTCGGTGCGGCCGGCCCGCGGAATGATGGAATCGAGCAGGAACCGGTGATCGTCCCGGTACAGGACCAGCGCCACCGGCCGCTCATAGATCGGCATCGCATTGCCGGGGCTGAGATTGGCGCGCCAGTTCTGCTCCAGAAACGGACCGAGTTCGGCGATCTGGGCCTCGAACTCACCCGAGGAAGCGCCTCGCAGGGCCACCTCGTGCCAGATCATGCTGGCGGCCGCCGCGGAGTTCTTGGGCGTCAGCCACGGCGCCTCGGCGTAATACATGTTGGTGAACACGAAGACGCTGGCCGGATGCTCGAACAGGCGGTCGGGGACCTTGTCGAGGGTGAGGCGGACGTCCTCGAGGCTCAGTTCCTTGCCGGCGACATAGAACGGCATATGTGGGAAGCGGCCATGCATGGCGCGCAGGACCCGGGCCAGTACCGTGCCGTCGCCCATCCCGGCATCGAACACCCGCAGCGCCGGCGGCCGCGGGTGGATGGCCGCCAATTCCAGCGCAACCCGGTCGGCGATCACCCGCTTCTCGCTGCAGGTGTGGACGAACAGCAAATAGCGCTGGCGGTTCTCGAAGAACCGGAAATTGCCCCGCGGATCGCGCTTTTCCGGCGGCACCACGAGGCCGCGCGGCGGCGCCACGCCGCCCGGCGTCGAGGTCGCGATGAAGGCGTTGATACGGTCGAGCGTATCGATGGTGATGCGCTTGCCCTCCCGCAGCCGGTACACCAGCTTGCCGTCATTGACGGCGCGGCGGCCGAACGTCGTCTCCGCCATGTCGGAGCGGCGGCAGAAATCCGTGATCTGGCTGAGGATTTCGTCGTTCTTCATGGCGCCTTGGGTGGGCAGCGGCGAGTGGGACGAGAGTGGGCAGAAATGATGACTGGCAGCGTCTTATCACCATTTTCCCACCAGTTGAACCCCCTCTGCTGCCCGATCACCAAACAGTCATGGACCGTCCCTGGACCGGTCTCTTGGACCGCCGTGCCGTCATCGATCGCCATGACGGCCTTACCCGGATGACCGATGCGCCGCCTGCTCCTGATCCCCACCCTCCTTACCGCTTTGCTCTGGTCGGCGCCCTGTTTCGCCCAGGCGCGCTCCCAGCTCGGTCCGCTCTGCACGACCGAGACCACGCCGGCCGACCAGATGATCGACGCCTGCACCAAGATCATCGCTTTGAAGGTGCTTTCCGGCGAGAAGCTCGCGACCATCTATTTCTGGCGCGCGGTCGGCTGGAACAAGAAGGGCAACTACGCCCAGGTGATATCCGACGCCACCGAGGCGCTGCGCCTCAAGCCCAGCACCGCCGTCTACAATTTGCGCGGCTCAGCCTATTTCGACAAAGGCGAGTACGACATCGCGATCGCCGACTTCAACGATGCGCTGCGCCTGGGGCCGCCGAGCGGCATCATCTTTCACAACCGCGGCAACGCCTTTCGCAGCAAGGGCGACTATGCCAAGGCGATCGCCGACTATGACGCCGCGATCAAGGCCGGTCCGAAGTCAGCCTTCTCCTATCAGAACCGCGGCGCCTCGAAGCGGGCGCTCGGCGATCTCGACGGCGCGCTCGCCGACATCAACGAGGCGGTCAGGATCGACCCGTCGCTGCCGCAGCCGCTGATCAGCCGCGCCGTGATCTGGCGCGCCAAGGGCGAGATCGAGCGCGCGATTGCGGACACGACGGAAGCGATCCGGCTCGCCAAAGCCAAGGCGCCCGTCAACGTCATGACGCCGCCCGGCAGCGTGCTGATCTCGGCCTATACCCAGCGCGGCCTCAGCTATGAAGCGAAGGGTGATGCTGCGCATGCCAAGGAAGATTACGCCTCGGTGCTCGAAGGCGTGGCATCCGATGCCGGCAGCAAGGCCAACCAGGCCACCGCGAAGGTACGGCTCGCGCTGCTCAAGGAGGCCGACGCGGCACCGCGCAAGACCGCGGCAGCGCCGGCCGCCGAGAGCAGCCCGGCCGCGCCACCGGCCGCTTCCGTCAAGACACCGGCACCGGCGCCGCCCGCCGCGGCGGCCCCGGCGGCAGCAACCGGCCGGCGCGTCGCGCTGGTGATCGGCAACGGCGCCTATGCGCATGTCAAGGCGCTGCCCAATCCGCCCAACGATGCGCGCGCGATCGCCAGGAGCCTGCGCGACATCGGCTTCACCGTCTCCGAGGGGCTAGATCTCGATCGCGGCACGATGCAGAAGACGATCCACGATTTCCTGCGCGAGGCGGCGCGCTCGCAGATCGCCGTGGTCTACTATGCCGGTCACGGCGTGCAGGTCGACGGCCGCAACTATCTCGTGCCGGTCGACATCGAGCTAAGCCGGGCAGCCGCGCCACCGACGCGATGGTCGACATGGACACCATCATGGCCGGGCTCGACGACCAGATCCGCACCAACATCCTGATCCTCGATGCCTGCCGCAACAATCCGATGGCGCCGCAGCTGGCCTCCGCCGGTCCAAGCCGCGGCATCGAAGCGGGCTCCGGCCTCGCCGCGCCCGCCTCGCTCGGATCGGGCTCGACGCTCGGCGCCGGCACGCTGATCGCGTTTGCGACCGCGCCGGGCCAAGTCGCGCTCGACGGCGAAGGCGCCAACAGCCCGTTCTCGGCGGCGCTGTCGCGCCACGTCGGCACGCCCGGCCTCGAGGTACAGCAGATGCTGACCCGGGTCCGCGCCGAGGTCGTCGCCGCGACCAAGGGCAAGCAGGTGCCGTGGTCGAACTCGTCGCTGCTCGGTGAGGTCTATCTGGCGGAGCAGTGAGGGTGCGACGCGACAGCGTCACTCCGGGCGACGCGCAGCGTCGAACCTCAGGGGCGCGATTATGCCCCGGGGAATCTCGAGATTCCGGGTCTGGTGCTCGCGCACCATCCCGGAATGACGCTAGGACCGATCGACATTCATTGCATCCAGATCATTGCGGCAGCGAGATGGATGAAGCCGGTAAAGTTGTCAGATCGCCTGTCATAACGGGTTGCCAAGCGTCGGAAGTGTTTGAGCTGGCAAAAGCAGCGCTCGATGCGGTTGCGCTGTTTGTATGCGTCGGCGTCGTGCGGAATGATGATCCTGCGGGTGCGGTTTGACGGGATCACCGCCGTTGCGCCGATTTCCGCGATGATCGCACGCAGGGCGTTGCTGTCATAGGCCTTGTCGGCGAGCACGGCATCGCCGCTCTGGCCGTGGAGCAGTGCGGGCGCCTGGGTGATGTCACTAACTTGCCCAGCCGTGACGATGAAGCGGAGCGGACGGCCGAGCGCATCAGCCAGCATGTGGATCTTGGTGGTCAGTCCACCTCGGGAACGCCCCAGCGCCTGATCTTTGGCCCCCCTTTTCCGCTCGTCGCCTGCTGGTGGGCGCGAACGATGGTGCTGTCGATCATCAGATACTGGTTGTCGCGATCGGCGGTCAGAGCAGCGAACACGCGCTCCCAGACGCCGGCATGGCACCAGCGGCTGAAGCGCTGATGCACCGTTTTCCACTTGCCGTACCGTTCCGGCAGGTCGCTCCAGTGTGCGCCCGATCGCAAAACCCACAAACATCCGTTGACGAACAGTCGATTGTCCGCAGCCGTACGTCCCGGGTCGCCAGCTTTCCCCGGCAGCAGTGGCGCAATCCTCGCCCATTGCGCCTCCGTCAGCTCATATCGTTTCGCCGCCACCATCTGCTCCGTGTCTCGAATCACGGAACTCTATGAATCAGCGATCAAACCGCTTGGGAATCCTGAATGTCGATCGGTCCTAGCGCGTCACTTCCCCCACACTTCGTTCGCGACCTCGACCGCGAGCCGCAGCTTGGCCCACTGCTCTTCCTCGGAGAGGATGTTGCCTTCTTCAGTCGAGGCAAAGCCGCATTGCGGCGACACTGCGAGCTGCTCGATCGGGGCAAATTTGGATGCCTCTTCCAGCCGCCGCTTGATGTCGTCCTTCTTCTCGAGCTCGCCGAACTTCGAGGTGATGACGCCGACCACCACGACCTTGTTGCCCTTGGGCAGGAAGCGCAGCGGCTCGAAGCCACCGGCGCGGTCGGAATCATATTCGAGGAAATAGCCGTCGTAATTGGTGCCGGCGAGCAGCGTCTCGCCGACCGGCTCGTAACCGCCGGAGGAGATCCAGGTCGAACGGAAATTGCCGCGGCATACATGGGTCGTGATCACCATGTCGGACGGACGGTCGGCGATCGCGTAGTTGATGACGCGGGCGTAGATCTCCTGCAGGCCGTCCGGATTATCGCCGCGGTCGCGCGACTTCTGCAATTCCTCCTGCGAGCACAGATAGGCCCACACCGTGTCGTCGAACTGCAAATAGCGGCAACCGGCATCGTAGAACGCCTTGACCGCCTTGCGGTAGGTCTTGCCGAGGTCCTGATAGAATTCCTCGAGGTCCGGATAGACCTCCTTCGAGATCAGCTTGCGGCCGCCGCGGAAATGCAGCACCGCCGGCGAGGGGATCGTCATCTTCGGCGTGACGTGCGCCTGGTCGGCGTACTTCTTCAGGAACCCGAAGTGATCGAGCATCGGGTGATGATCGGAGAAATCCAGCTTGCCGATCACCCTGATGGCGTCGTGCCGGGTCTGCACGCCGGCGAACTGGATGCCCATGTCGGGATGGAACAGCTCGCAGCCGGTCAGATGGCTGAGGAAATCGAAGTGCCACCAGGAGCGGCGGAACTCGCCGTCGGTCGCAAGCTTCAGGCCGACCGAGGCCTGCTTGTGCACAACCTTCTCGATCTCCATGTCCTCGACCTTGCGCAGCTCGTCGGCGGAAATCTCGCCCTTTTCCAATCTGGCGCGGGCCTCCTTGATCTTCGGCGGCCGTAACAGGCTGCCGACCTCGTCGGCGCGGAACGGAGGCTTGGTTCGCTGCATGGTCAACTCCCGGACGTTTCTAACGTGCCTTCTAATGTGCCTTGGCCCCGGAGACGCCGAGGTGGCGCTCGAGGACGGAGGGATCGGCTTTCAGCGCGCTGCTTGCGGCATCATGCACGATCGTGCCGCGTTCCAATATCACAACGCGGTCGGCCAGCCCCAGAATCTTTTGCGCGTTCTGCTCGACGATGATCGAGCAGATGCCGCCTGAGCGCGTGATGGTTCCGATCGCCCTTAACAATTCCTCAACGATGATCGGCGCGAGGCCTTCGGTCGGCTCGTCGAGCAGCAGCACTTTCGGATTCAGGGTCAGCGCGCGGCCGATCGCCAGCATCTGCTGCTCGCCGCCGGACAGCTGGTTGCCGAAATTGCGTCGCCGCTCCTTCAGCCGCGGAAACATCTCGTAAACCCGCTCGACCGTCCACGGCCCGGGCTGCGCCACCGCGGTCATGTTCTCTTCCACCGTCAGCGAGCGGAAGATGTTGCGCTCCTGCGGCACCCAGCCGATCCCGGCGCGGGCGCGCTGGTCGGGCCGCATCGCCGTGATGTCGCGGCCTGCGAGCGCGACGCTGCCGCCGAAGCGCCTGACGATGCCGACGATCGAATTGATCAGCGTGGTCTTGCCGGTGCCGTTGCGGCCGAGCAGTGCGAGCACCTGGCCCTCCGTAAGCGCCAGCGACATGTCGGGCAGCACCACCGCCTCGCCGTATCCGGCACGCAGGCCCTGGATCGAAAGAAGCTCAGGCATCGGCGGCCTCGCCGAGATAGACCGCCCTCACCTGCGGATCGCGCGCGACCTCGTCGGGCGCGCCCTCGGTGAGCAGGCCGCCATTGACCAGCACAGAGATGCGGTCGGCGAAGGAGAATACGAGGTCCATGTCGTGCTCGATCAGCAGCACGGCGACGTCGCGCGGCAATGCCGCCACCGCCGCCAGGATGTCGTGGCGCTCGCTCTCGGGCACGCCGGCCGCGGGCTCGTCGAGCAGCAGCACCCGCGGCTTGGCGGCGATCGCGACCGCGATCTCGAGCAGTCGCTGCTTGCCATAGGGCAAGGTCGAGGTGAGTTCCGTCATCACGTCGAGCAGATGGAAGCGCGACAGGATCTCGGCGATCTCGGCATTGACGTCGCTCCGGGTCCCCATCCGCCGCCACCAGTCGCCGCCGCGGCCCATCCGTTCGGAGACCGCAAGCCCGATGGTCTCGAGCGGGGTCAGGTCGGGATAGAGCTGGTTGATCTGGAAGGTGCGCGACAGCCCGCGCAGCACCCGCTTGTGGACGGACAGGCCGGTGATGTCGCTGCCTTCGAGGAGAATGCGCCCGCTGTTCGGCGTCAGCACGCCGGTCAGCTGATTGATCACAGTGGTCTTGCCCGCGCCGTTCGGCCCGATCAGCGCGTGGCGCGCGCCCTGCATCACCTTGAGCGAAAGATCGCGGGTGACGCGAAGAGCGCCGAAGGATTTTTCGAGGCCGCGTGTTTCCAGCGCGATCGTCATGACGCGTCGCTCTCCGGCACGGCAACGGCGGCCTTGCGGCCGGCGAACTGGCGGATGATCAGGTTGGGCACGAACAGCACCCAGCGATGGATGCGCGCGCGGCCGACCAGCACGATCACGACCAGCACGAGGCCGATCCAGAACAGCCAGTATTGCGGGGTGATGCTCTGAAACAACTCCTGCAGCATCTTGAACACGACGGCGCCGATGAGGCCGCCATAGAGATAGCCGGTGCCGCCGATCACGAGCACCAGCATCAGGTCGGCCGAGCGCTCGAAGGAAAACACGTCGAGCGAGGCAAGCGCCGTGGTCTGGGTGAACAGCGCGCCGGCGATCCCGGCATAGAAGGCGGCAAGCGTATAGACCGCGATCAGGCGGCGGTTGACCGGCACGCCGATCGCGGCCGCGCGCAGCGGATTGTTCCGGATCGCGCGCAGCGACAGGCCGAACGGCGAATGCACAATGCGTCGGGCGAGCAGGAACAGGATGAACAGCACGATCAGCGAATAGAAGAACCCGGTCTTGCCGAACATGTCGAAGGTGAACAGACCGAGGATCGGCTGCATCTCGATGCCTTGCAGCCCGTCAGTGCCGCCGGTGATGTTCGAGAAGCGTTCGGCGAGCGCTTCCAGCAGCAACGCGATGCCGAGCGTCACCATCAGCCGCGTCAGGTCGACGCCGCGGATGACCAGGAAGCTGGTCAGGAAGCCAAGAACCGCCGCAACCAGACCGGCGGCGACCAGCGCGATCACGGGCTCGTTGATGATGCCGTGCAGCGCCAGCAAGCCGGCCGAATAGGCGCCGACGCCGAAGAAGGCCGCGTGGCCGAGCGAAACGATCCCGGCGTAGCCGAGGATCAGGTCGAGCGACAGCGCGAACAAACCGAGCCGTACGATGTCGGTCATGATCAAATAGCGCGACGGGAACACGAAGGCGCAGGCGAGCGCCAGCGCCCAGAACGCGACCTCGCTGACCCGCCAGCGGGCGCTGGCCATCGCGTGAGTGGAAACGTCTGATAGCGCCGTCATGAGCGCCTCACCGCGCAGCGGTGCGGCCGAACAGGCCGTTCGGACGCCAGAGCAGGATCACGATCATGACGGTGTTGATCACGAACGGACCGAGCTTGGGCACGTAATACTTGCTGGCGACATCGGCGATGCCAAGCAGCAGCGACGCCAGGAACGGACCGGTGATCGAGGACGAGCCCCCGACGGTGACGACGATCAGGAAGTAGATCATGAATTTCAGCGGGAAATACGGATCGAGCCCGAGGATCTCCGTACTCAGCGCACCGCCGAGGCCGGCGAGGCCGCAGCCGAAGGCAAAGGTGAAGGCGAACACCTGCGGCACGTTGATGCCGAGCCCGATCGCAGCGCGCGAATCGTCGACCGCGGCGCGCAGCCGGCTGCCGAACCGGGTCTTGGCGAGGATCAGTTGCAGCGCCAGCGTGAGCAGGCCGCAGATCACCACGATCATCAGCCGGTAACGGCCGATGCCGACGCCGAACAGGTCGATCTGGCCTTCCAGCGCCGCCGGCAGCTTGATGAACACCCGCGACGATCCCATGATGTAGTCGACCGCCGCGACCGACATGAACACCAGGCCGATCGAGAACAGCACCTGGTCGAGATGGCTGCGGCTATAGAGATGGCGGTACAGCGTGCGCTCTAGCGCGATGCCGATCACCGCGCTGCCGACAAAGGCGAGCGGCAGGCCTGCGAAGAACGGCCAGCCGGAATTGTTCACCAGCACGGCGCAGATATAGCCGCCTGCCATGGCGAAGGCGCCATGCGCGAGATTGACGAAATTCATCAACCCGAGCGTCACCGCAAGCCCGCAGGCGAGCACGAACAGCAGCATGCCGTAGGCGACGCCGTCGAACAGGTTGGTGAGGATAGAGGCCATGGAAAGAGGAGGAATCCCGATATTTACGCGCCATTCCGGGCCAGCGCGCATGCACTGAACCCGGAATCTTTTTCACCAATTTCGAGATCCCGGGTTCGCGCTAATGCGCGCCCCGGGATGACGCACTTTCGCGCGTTACTTCTTGGTCTTGCCGGAATCCTTGACGGCCTCGAAGGCCGCGAATTCGACATTGTAGAGCTCGCCGTCGACCTTCTCGACCTTGCGAATATAGATGTTCTGCACGATGTCGCGGGTTTCCGGATCGATCGAGATCGGGCCGCGCGGGCTCTCCCACTTCATGCCCTTCATCGCCTCGATCAGCTTGTCGCCATCGGTCGTACCATTGGTCTTCTTGAGCGCCTCATAGATCAGATGGATGCCATCATAGCCGCTGACCGCCATGAAGCCGGGGCGGTTGCCGAACGCCTTCTTGTAGGCGGCGACGAACTCCTTGTTCATCGCGGACGGATGCGCGGCCGAATAGAGATGCGCCGTCACCGCGCCGAGCGCGGCATCGCCCATGTTGTTGAGCAGATCGTCATCCATGACGTCGCCGGGTCCGATCACCCTGATGCCGCTCTTGTCGAGCCCGCGCTCGGCATATTGCTTCATGAAGTTGCCGCCCTGCCCGGCCGGCACGAATACGAACATCGCGTCGGGCTTGGAATCCTTCATGCGCTGCAGGAACGGCGCGAAGTCCGGATTGGCGAGCGGGACCTTGACCTCTTCGACGATCTCGCCGCCGCCGGCGGTGAAGTGCTGCTTGAAGAAGGTCAGCGCATCGTTGCCGGGCGCGTAGTCGGAGGTCAGCGTCGCGACCTTCTTGATGCCGTTCTTTACCGCCCAGTCGCCGATGATGGTGGAGGACTGCGCCAGCGTGAAGCTGGTACGCACGATATAGGGCGAACGCTCGGTGATGATGGAGGTGCCGGCCGCCATCACGACTTCCGGGATCTTGGCCTGCGTCGCCAGCGGCGCCGCGGCGAGCGCCGCGGGCGTCACGCCGAAGCCGGCGATGAAATTGACCTTGTCGTTGACGATCAGTTCCTGCGCGAGCCGCTTGGTGTTGTCCGGCACCGCGGCGTCGTCCTTCAGGATGATCTCGATCTTCTTGCCGGCGACGGTGTCGCCCTTCTGCTGCATGTAGAGCTTGATGGCGTTATCGATCTGCTTGCCGGTCGACGCCTGACCACCGGTCATCGGCAGGATCAGCCCGATCTTGACGACGTCGCCCGCCCACGCCGGCACGCTGGCACACAACCCGGGAAGCACGGCGGAAGCGGCGCCCCACAGCAACATTTTGCGACGATTGAACATCGACATCCCCCTCCCCCTTTTGATCTTCGGCGCTGAGCTTTAGTTCCGGTTGTTGGCTTATCTTAACCCAACCATGTCACCGCCAAGCCGCAACGCGACAAGGCGTCTCCCCGTGCCCTCTGTCAATCGGACGATGGATGTGTGCCGCGCGGGACGCGATCGGACCCAACTCAGAAGATGGTATTAAAATACCAAGAACGCCACGAAACTCAATGCCCAAGAACCGCTCACGCGCCACCAGAGCACCTTGGCGGCCCCGATTCATTTGTACGATCGTGCAAACAGCGCCGCGATGTCAACAAACAAGCACAATTGCAGCCGAACGGTCGCGCCCAAGATCATCATCCATAAAGACCAAGGCTGTATCCTGCCTCACATGCCGATCTTCTCGCGCCCTATCTCTGTCCTGACTGCCCTCGCGTTCGCGGCCTGTACGCTCGGAGGATGCGGCACCGTGAACCGGAAGCTCTCGGCCGGCATGGCCGACTACATTCCGGCCTGGGCCGGCGGCCTGCCCGCCGACGCGCCGCCGCGGGCAGGTACTCCCGAATACGACAAGTTCATGCAGGAGCGGGAGCGCAAGCGCCTGATGCCTGCGGCCGAGCGCGGCGATGACGCCAAGCCGGCAACGCCACCGCAGAACGCTGCCCACTGAGCGTACGGCCGGACCAGGACAGGCACCGGGTTGTGCCGTGCACGGGATAAGCGACAGCCCGACAGACTAGCTGGAGCGATCCTCGCGGATGATTTCGCCGCGGTAGCCGAACTCCACCATGTGGACAGTGACGTAGTCGTCGCCGACGAACGCGGTCCGCAGGACTCCGGCAATTCGGCGACGGTCAGCACCTCGGCGAATACTAGATAGCTGTCGTGGTTCGGCGCAGCGAGGGTCATGGGAACGCCCGCACCGAACCGCCCGGCACGATGTGGCAGTGACCGAAGAAGATGTGCCTGATCTTGCTCCGTTGCTTCGTGACGATCGATCGGAACCTGCATCATCGAGCAGGCCGATCCGGTCCACCGGCGCGATGCGGGTCGGGAATAGATTGTGATGCATGACCAGGAAGAACGGGCCGTCATGCTCCGATAGCTGGCGTTCCAGCCAGGCCGGCCGCGCCGGGCAAAAGCTGCCGGCTGCCGTCTGCAGGTCGTAGGTGTCAAGCAGCAGGCAGCGGCCGAACGAGGTGTCGTGAACGCCTTGCGCGAACCCGTCCGCGTCGGCGCATTTGGGAAACACGCTGAGACACCTCTCGCTATGATCATGATTGCCGATGCAGGGCCGCACCGGGATTGGGAACCCGTTCAGGCGTTCGCGCGGCAAGTGATAGTCAGCGAGCTCGCCGATACCCGAAAGATCGCCCGAGATCACCATCAGCTCGGCGTCGCGGTGATCGGCAATCACCTGATCCAGCGCGCTCGAAGTTCTGCATGGGATCACGGCCAAAGATCGTTCTCCCCGACGTCGTCAAAGGATGTCGCTCATGTGGATGAGTTTCATGCAGCACCTCGATGCAGGGCGACACCCTAGCCGTCAAAGCGCGACAACCGGGGTGAACGCGGATCAATCCACGAATACCACGGTCTTGCGTCCGTTGAGGATGACGCGATCGGCGAGATGGTAGCGGATCGCGCGCGCCAGCACCCGGCGCTCGATGTCGCGCCCCTTGCGCACGAGATCCTCAGGCGTATCGCGATGGCTGATGCGCTCGACGTCCTGATCGATGATCGGGCCTTCGTCGAGATCGCTCGTGACGTAATGCGCGGTGGCGCCGATCAGCTTGACGCCGCGCTCATGGGCCTGGTGGTAGGGCTTGGCGCCCTTGAAGCCCGGCAGGAAGGAATGATGTATGTTGATGCAGCGACCCGACAGCCGCGCCGACATCTCGTCCGACAGGATCTGCATGTAGCGGGCCAGCACCACGAGATCGGTCTTGGTGTCCTGGGCCAGCTTCCACACCGCGTCTTCCTGCTGCCGCTTGGCCTCCTTGGTCACCGGCAGATGATGGAACGGGATATCGCCGAAATCGAGCGAGCCATAGGTCTCGCGCGGATGGTTGGAGACGATCGCGGTCGGAATCATCTCGAGCTCGCCGGTGCGCCATCGGTAGAGGATGTCGACCAGGCAGTGATCGGATTTCGACACCAATAGCATCACCCGGCGGCGGCTGGCGCGGTCGCGCATCTGCCATTCCATCCCGAAACGTTCGGCGATCGCGGCAAAGCCGGTCTGCAGCGCCGCGAGCTCGACCGCGAGGTCGGCCGCGGTGAACACCACGCGCATGAAGAACTTGCCGGTCTCCACATCATCGAACTGTTGGGCGTCCAGGATGTTCTGGCCGTTATGGGCGAGAAACGTCGAGACCGCCGAGACGATCCCTGGACGGTCCGGACACGACAGGGTCAAAACGAACTGATGGTCGGGCATGCCAATTGACCAAAGCTTGAGCAGATTGATGGAACGGTCATTTTCGGCCCCCGTCTACACCGCAGGCGGCCTTGCGCCAATCCCGGCGCGGGGGTCAAATCGAACAAATGACGACAATGTTTGTTAGGATCCATCATGGCTGAACGGCTGAACGGCTACCGCATCCTGATCCTCGAGACGCGCGAGGAGGCGCAGTTTTCCCGCCTGCTCGCCGAACAGGGCGCCGACGTGCTGCAATGCCCGATGTTCACGATCCACGATGCGCCTGATCCGGTGCCGATCGAGGCCTGGATTCGCCGCGCCATCGAACGGCCGCTCGACGACCTCGTGCTGATGACCGGCGAAGGCCTGCGCCGGCTGATGAAAGTCGTGCGCCGGATCGGCGTCGAGCGGGAGTTTGTCGATAGCCTCGCCAAGGCGCGCAAATTCGCCCGTGGCCCCAAACCCGGCCGGGCACTGCGCGAGATCGGCCTGGAACCGCAAATGACGACCGAGAAGCCGACCTCCGAAGGCGTCGCCGGGATGCTGTCGAAGCTCGACCTGACCGGCCATCGGCTCGGCCTGCAGCTCTATCCGGACAAGGATCACGCCAGCCTGATCGGCGCGATCAAGGCACAGGGCGCCGAGGTCGATACGGTGCTGCCCTACGTCTATGATGCGCAGGCCGCCGACGCCAACATCGTCACCGCGATCGAGGAGATGGCGCAGGGCCGCATCGACGCGATCGCTCTGACCAATCTCGGCCAGGTCCGCCGCCTGATCGAGGTGGCACGGGCGCGCGGTTGCGAGGACAGGTTACGCGAGGGGTTCGAGCGTACGCGGATCGCGTCGGTCGGACCGGCCGTATCGGACGAACTCAAGTCCCAAGGCCTGCGCACCGACATCTACCCGGCCGAAGACGCCTTCTTCATGCGGCCGCTGATATCGGCGATGGCGGCGGCGCTTTCAAAGAATCCGCCGCGCGCGACGGCGCGAAGCTAGAGCCTTTTCCGTTCCGATCGAATCGGAACGGAGTTCTAGATTCTAGTTTTGACGCGCTTTCTTCACGCGAACCGGCGTCCACTTCGCTCGAAAACGCTCTAATCAACCTTGGCGCCGGCGAACTTGACCACCTTGCCCCATTTCTCGGTCTCGTCGGCCACCAGTCTGCCGAAGTCGGCAGCCGAGCCCGGCAGCATGATCGCGCCGATCTCGGTAAAGCGCGCCTTGGCCTTGGGATCGGCGAGGATTTCATTGACGGCCTTGTTGAGCCTGTCGACGATTTCAGGCGGCGTGTTCTTCGGCGCCGCGAGGCCGTACCAGGCGCTCGCCTCGTAACCCGGCAGGAAGTCGCCGACCGGCGGCAGGTCCGGAAGCACGTCCGAACGGGTCGTGCTGGTGACCGCCAGTCCGCGCAGCTTGCCGGATTTGACGTGCTCGGCGCAGGTCGGAAGATTGTCGAACATCACCTGCATCACGCCGGACAGCATGTCGGTGAGCGCCGGCGCGCCGCCCCGGTAGGGCACGTGCTGCATGTTGATGCCGGTCAGCATCTTGAACAGTTCGCCCGACATGTGGATCGTCGAACCGTTGCCTGAGGACGCCATGTTGAGCTTGCCGGGATTGGCCTTTGCATAGGCGATCAATTCGGGAATCGACTTGATCGGCAGCGAGGGATGCACCACCACGACGTTGGGAAAGCGAATGATGCCCGCGATCGGCTCCATCTCGCGCATGAAATCGAACGGCAGCTTCTGGTAGAGCGTCGCGTTGATCGCATTGGCCGGCGCGACCAGCAGCAGCGTGTAGCCGTCGGGCGCCGCGCGCAGCGCCTGCTCGGTGGCGATGTTGGTCCCGCCGCCCGGCCGGTTCTCGACAATGAAGGATTGCCCGAGCTTTTCCGACAGCCACTGTCCCATCAGGCGCGCCGTCAGGTCCGCCGAACCGCCGGGCGTATAGCCGATCACGAGGCGAACCGGCCGCGCCGGATAGGCCTCGGCATTCGCATTCCCAAATGTGAGCGGAAGCGCAGCCGTAGCGGCTGCAAGTTGCAGGAACTGGCGGCGTAGAACCTTCATAATGTCTCCTCCGACGCACTGGCGGCTCTTGCGGCACGCTTGGGCACGGGCATCCTAGCCGCGCGGCGTCGCCAAGCCGACAGATATTCTCGGTCGGAGGGCGGGAGGTTCACCGCGTCACTTCGTCTCGCGCAGATAGGCCTGGTACGCGAGGGCGATGCCATCCTCGAGCGAGGTGGTGGCGCGCCAGCCGAGCCTCGCCAGCCGGCCGACGTCGAGCAGCTTGCGCGGCGTGCCGTCCGGGCGCGACGTGTCGAAGCTGATCTCGCCGCGATAGCCGACGGCGGCCGCGACGACGCGCGCGAACTCGGCGATGGTGATGTCCTCGCCGGTGCCGATATTGACCAGCTCGGGCGAGGAATAGGTCTTCATCAGATGGACGCAGGCGTCGGCGAGATCGTCGACATAGAGGAATTCGCGGCGCGGCGTGCCGGTGCCCCACACCGCGACGTTGCCGGCGCCCGAAACCTTGGCCTCGTGGAAGCGGCGGATCAGCGCGGCGACGACGTGGCTGTATTCGGGGTGATAATTGTCGCCGGGGCCGTAGAGATTGGTGGGCATCACGCTGATGAAATCGGCGCCGTACTGGCTGCGATAGGCCTCGGCCATCTTGATGCCGGCGATCTTGGCGATGGCATAGGGCTCGTTGGTCGGCTCCAGCGGGCCGGTCAGCATCGAATCCTCGCGCAGCGGCTGCGGCGCCAGGCGCGGATAGATGCAGGACGAGCCGAAGAACATCAGCTTCTCGCAGCCATTGGCGTGCGCTGCCTGGATCACGTTGCTCGATATCGCCAGATTGTCGTAGAGGAATTCGGCCCGCAGCGTGTTGTTGGCGACGATGCCGCCGACCTTGGCCGCGGCGAGGAACACGGCCTGCGGCCGCTTCGCGGCAAACCAGGCGTTGACCGCGGTTTGGTCGCGCAAATCGACCTCGTTGCGCGACACCGTCAGGAGATCGGACTCCTCGCGCGCCAGCCGGCGCATCAGCGCCGAGCCGACCATGCCGCGATGGCCGGCGACGAAGACCGTCTTGCCCTTCAGCTCAAAGGCCGTGCTTGCCATTGGCCGCGTCCTGCCTGGCCTCGACGAGATCGCTGGCGACCATTTCCTTCACCAGCTGCGCGAACGGCGTCTTCGGCGTCCAGCCGAGCTTGGCGCGCGCCTTGCTTGCGTCGCCGATCAGAAGATCGACCTCGGTCGGGCGGAAATAGGTCGGATCGATCTGCACCAGGGTGTTGCCGGACGCCTTGTCGACACCGATCTCCTCGACGCCCTTGCCGCGCCATTCGATGCTGCGGCCGACCTCGGCAAACGCCAGCTCGACGAACTCGCGGACCGACCGCGTCTCGCCGGTCGCGAGCACGAAGTCGCCGGGCTCGTCGACCTGCAGGATCCTGTGCATGCCTTCGACATAGTCGCGGGCGTGGCCCCAGTCGCGCTTGGCGTCGAGATTGCCCAGATAGAGCTTGTTCTCGAGGCCGACCTCGATGCGGGCGACGGCGCGGGTGATCTTGCGCGTCACGAAGGTCTCGCCGCGGATCGGGCTCTCATGGTTGAACAGGATGCCGTTGCTGGCGAACATGCCATAGGCCTCGCGGTAGTTCACCGTGATCCAGTAGCCGTAGAGCTTGGCGACGCCATAGGGCGAGCGCGGATAGAACGGCGTGGTCTCCTTTTGCGGCACCTCCTGCACGAGCCCGTAAAGCTCCGAGGTCGAGGCCTGGTAGAACCGCGTTTCCTTTTCCATGCCGAGGATGCGAATCGCCTCCAGCAGCCGCAGCACGCCGATCGCGTCGGCGTTGGCGGTGTATTCCGGGCTCTCGAAACTGACCTGGACGTGGCTCTGGGCGGCGAGGTTATAGATCTCGGTCGGCCGGATCTGCTGCACCAGGCGGATCAGATTGGTCGAATCCGTCATGTCGCCGTAGTGCATCACGAACGGCACGTTGCCGGCATGCGGATCCTGGTAGAGATGGTCGACGCGCGCGGTGTTGAACGAGGACGACCGCCGCTTGATCCCGTGCACGGTGTAGCCGAGACCGAGCAGATATTCGGCGAGATACGCGCCGTCCTGCCCGGTCACGCCGGTGATCAGCGCAACGCGCCGCTTTGAATCCTGAGCCGCCGAATCTTTAACCGCCATGTCATCTCCAGAGAGCGCGAAAACCGCGCGATCCCGACGAGGCCGGTCTGTAGCATCCAGCCTGCCCCAAGTCTAATGGCTTAATCGTTTGAAATCAGGACTTTAGGACAGCGAAAACGGCTCAATGCGCCCGGAACCCGTCACTCGCCGTAGTGCCGCAGCCGGTCGAGGTTGAGGATGGTCACCCCGCCATATTCGAGCCGCAACAGCCCTTCCCGCTCAAGCCGCTTCAGGCACTGGTTGGCATTCTGCCGGGAGATTCCCGACAGCGCCCCGATCTCCTCCTGGGTGATCTCAAGGTGCAGCGTCAGATCGGGATAGAGAATCGGATTGAACAGCGAGGCGATCGAGCGCGCCAGCCGTGCCGTGGCGTCCAGCGTGCGGCCATATTCGAGCAGCGCAATGAACTGGCCGAGCCGCTCATTGAGCGAGCCGACCAGGAACCGGTTGAAGCCGACACTATTCTCGAACAGCCAGACGAAGGTCCGGCGATCCATCATCGCGAGGCGCGTGTCGCGCAGCGCGACCACATCGTAGCGCCGGGGCTCATTCTTGAGCACGGTCCCCTCGCCGAACCACGCGCCTGCGGTGAGACCCGCGAAACTCGCCGCCTTGCCACCGCGCGAGACGATGCCCATGCGCGCCAGGCCGGTGACGATGCCGGTCCAGTACTGAAAATTGTCGCCGCGCATGAAGATGAATTCGTTGGCGCGATAGGATTTCTCGGAAATGCCGGCGCGCGCGATTTCGATTTCTTGCTCGCTCAGTTCGCGCGACCAGGCCGCGATGCGCCTCAAGTAATCAGCAGCAATCATTCTAGCGACGGCGTCCTACCCGAAGAGACTGCAACGATATTGCACCGCAGCAACGCCGTGCACGAAGCCAGGGACCCGAGGCCTGGAATGCCAGCGAAAATTCCTGACCAAATGTCGGGCACATGACAATTCAACCTATCGCTTTCTCGTATTCAGAGCCACCTCGCGTAACGTCGCGCAGCTCCTTGATGGATCGCTGAAGGCGGACGACGCGAGGGACGGGCTTGCAGGCGGGTGCGGCGTTACCGCGCATGACGCAGGCGATCGGGTCAAGCGATGCTCCCGAACGCCGGCATCATTAGTCGGATGGTCTCCCTTCGGCGGCCCATGTAAGATCGAAGAGTAAGATCGAAGCGAAGATAAAGAGCGCGCCAAAGCGCCCGTATCTGGAGGGAACAGGGTGGCTAATAGTCTCGAGGTGCGCGGAGTCTCATTGCGCTTTGGCGGCGTCGGCGCGCTGACCGAGGTGAGCTTCGGCGTCAACGAGGGCGAGCTGTTCTCCATCATCGGCCCGAACGGCGCCGGCAAGACCTCGATCGTCAACTGTATCTCCGGCCGCTACCGGCCGACCGAAGGCCAGCTGTTCTATCGCGGCCAGGACATTACCGGCCTCAACCCGAACGCGCGGCCCCGGCTCGGCATCGGCCGGACCTTCCAGAATCTCGCGCTGTTTCACCACATGAGCGTGCTCGACAACATCATGGTCGGCCGCCATCACCTCCTGAAGAACAACTTCATCACGGGATCGCTGTACTGGCTGACCGGCGCGCGCCGCGAGGAGCTCGAGCACCGGCGCAAGGTCGAGGAGATCATCGACTTCCTCGATCTGCAATCGGTGCGCAAGGCGACCGCCGGCACCCTGCCCTACGGCCTGCGCAAGCGCGTCGAGCTCGCCCGCGCGATGGCGCTCGAGCCGCAACTGATCCTGCTCGACGAGCCGATGGCCGGCATGAACTTCGAAGAGAAGGAAGACATGGCGCGCTACATCGTCGATCTCAACGAAGAGTTCGGCATGACGGTGATGATGATCGAGCACGACATGGGCGTCGTGATGGACATCTCCCACCGCGTCATGGTGCTCGACTTCGGCCGCAAGATCGCCGAGGGCGATCCGGCCACCGTGCTCGCCGATCCCCATGTCAAGCGCGCCTATCTCGGCGAAGAGGATGAGGCGCTGGTCGATCCCGACGACAAGCCGGCGGTGCAGGAGAGCGCGGCATGATGGACTATGCCGGTCGCGCCGCGCAGGCCGACACCTTTCCCAAGATGCTGCGCCTCAACGCCAAGGAGCATGGCAGCGAGATCGCGCTGCGCGAGAAGGATTTCGGGCTGTGGCGCGAATTCACCTGGAACGACTACCAGACCCGCACCCATGATTTCGCGCTCGGCATGGTCGAGCTCGGGCTTGGCCGCGGCGACGTGATCGGCATCATCGGCGACAACCGGCCGGACTGGGTCGCCGCCGAGATCGCGGCCCACGCGATCGGCGCGATGAGCCTCGGTCTTTATCGCGACGTGCTGGACGAGGAAGCCGCCTATCTCCTGACCTATGGCGAGGCCAAGCTGGTCTTCGCCGAGGACGAGGAACAGGTCGACAAGCTGCTCGGCCTGGCCGATCGCGTGCCCCACCTCAAGCACATCGTCTATTCCGACCCGCGCGGCATGCGCAAATACGACGATCCGCGATTGATGGAGGCGAGCAAGCTCGTTGCGCTGGGCCGCGACCGCGCCGCGCGCGAGCCTGGGCTCTACGAGCGACTGGTCGACACTACGAAGGGCGAGGACGTCGCGATCCTCTGCACCACCTCGGGCACGACGGCCAACCCGAAGCTTGCGATGCTCTCGGCCGGGCGCGTGCTGCGGCACTGCGCGACCTATCTCGCCTTCGATCCGAAGGGGCCGGACGACGAATATGTCTCGGTGCTGCCGCTGCCCTGGATCATGGAACAGATCTACGCGCTAGGCAAAGGGCTGCTCTCCCGGATGAAGGTCAACTTCGTCGAAGAGCCCGACACCATGATGCACGATTTCCGCGAAATCGCGCCGACCTTCGTGCTGTTCGCGCCGCGGGTTTGGGAATCGATCGCGGCCGACGTCCGCGCCGGGGTGATGGACGCCTCGCCGTTCAAGCAGCGGCTCTATGACCTCGGCATGAAGACCGGGCTGGCGGCGCTTGCCGAGGGCAAGCGTTCTGTGTTCGCCGACCAGCTCTTGTTCCGTGCGCTGCGCGACCGGCTCGGCTTCACGCGGCTGCGCTCGGCGGCGACCGGCGGCGCGGCGCTCGGACCGGATACCTTCAAGTTCTTCCAGGCGATGGGCGTGCCGCTGCGCACGCTGTACGGCCAGACCGAGCTGCTCGGCGCCTACACGCTGCATCCCGAAGGCAAGGTCGATCCCGACACCACCGGCGTGCCGATGGCCGACAACATCGAGATCCGCATCGACAATGCCGACGTCAACGGCGTCGGCGAGATCGTGGTGCGGCATCCCAACATGTTCCATGGCTATTACAAGAACCTCGAAGCATCGGTCGCCGACATCAAGGACGGCTGGATGCATTCGGGCGATGCCGGCTACTACAACGACAACCGGCAGCTTGTCGTGATCGACCGCATCAAGGATCTCGCAGAGACCTCGCGCGGCGAGCGCTTCTCGCCGCAATATATCGAGAACAAGCTGAAGTTCTCGCCCTATGTCGCCGAGGCGGTGGTGCTCGGCGCCGGCCGCGACGCGCTCGCCGCGATGATCTGCATCCGCTACTCGATCATCTCGAAATGGGCGGAGAAGAACCGGATCTCGTTCACGACCTACACCGACCTGTCCTCGCGGCCCGAAGTCTATGCGCTGCTGAAGAAAGAGGTCGAGACGGTCAATGCCACCCTGCCGTCGGCGCAACGCATCTCGCGCTTCCTGCTGCTCTACAAGGAGCTCGATGCCGACGACGGCGAGCTGACCCGGACCCGAAAAGTCCGCCGCGGCGTCATCAATGAGAAATACGCCGACATCATCGATGCGATCTACCGCGGCAAGGCCAGCATCCCCGTCGACACCGTGATCCGCTTCCAGGACGGCTCGACCCAGCGCGTCCGCACCACGCTCGAGGTCGTCGATCTCGGCCGCGCCGTGCTCGCGGAGGCCGCGGAATGAGACCGTCGATGATAGCAAGCTCGATCGTCATGCGCGGGCTTGACCCGCGCATCCATCCTCTTCGCGAGGACGGCTTTCTTGCGCGATGGATCGCCGGGTCAAGCCAGGCGATGACGAGCCACAAATTCGGCGAGACCCCATGAACACCCAGTTCCTGATTCAGCTGATCGTCAACGGCCTCGTGGTCGGCACGCTGTATGGCGTGGTCGCAATGTCGTTCGTGCTGATCTACAAGGCGACACAGGTCGTGAACTTCGCGCAGGGCGAATTGCTGCTGGTCGGCGCCTGGGTGTGCTGGGCGCTGCTGACGAAGTATCAGGTGCCGTTCTGGGTCGGCATGCCGATCACGCTGGTCTTCATGTTCATCTTCGGCATCGCGATCCAGGTCGTGATCCTGCGCCCGATGATCGGTGAGCCGATCATCTCCGTGATCATGGTGACGATCGGCCTGTCGACGGTGTTCCAGGCCGCGCTGAAGTGGATCTTCGGCGTCAACCCGCAGCCGTTCCCGCGCGTGTTTCAGAGCCAGTCAGTCAGCCTGTTCGGGCTGCAGATCCAGACCGTCTATGTCATGAGCCTCGTGGTCTCGCTCGCCATGATGGTCGGCATGGCCTGGTTCTTCCGCGCCTCCAAATATGGCCTTGCGATGCGCGCCACCGCCTTCAACCAGCAGGTCGCGCAGTCACTCGGCATTTCCGTCAAGAGCGTGTTCGCGATGGCGTGGGCGATCTCGGCCACGGTCTCGGCGGTCGCCGGTGTCGTGGTCGCGGTGGTCAACGGCGTGTCGTCCGGCCTCTCCGCCTACGGCATCAAGGTGTTTCCGGCCGCGATCCTGGGCGGGCTCGACTCGGTCGGCGGCGCCGTGCTCGGCGGCATCATCATCGGGCTGTTGGAAAACGTCGCCCAGTATGTCGACAGCCAGTACCTGCACTGGGGCAATCTCTACGAGATCGCGCCGTTCTACGTCCTGATCATCATTCTGATGATCAAGCCGTACGGCCTGTTCGGCACCAAGGATATTGAGCGGGTCTGATCAATGGCGACAAGCACACTCATCCCCTCGGGCGATTTCCGCACCAGCTATGCGGCCGACACCACGATCTTCCCGACCGCGACCAGCCGCAATTTCGCGATCCTCGGCATCGTGCTCGCCTGCTTCGCGCCGATGCTGCTGTCCAACTACCTGCTCTCGATCGCGATCCAGATCGGCATCTTCGCGATCGCGGCCCTCGGCCTCAACGTCCTGGTCGGCTTCACCGGCCAGATCTCGATCGGCCACGCCGCGTTCTTCCTGTTCGGCGCGTTTACCTCGGCCTACATTTCCAACAACGCGCCGATCCCGGTGTTCTTCGCCATTCCCCTCGCCGGCGTCGTCACGGCACTGGTCGGGCTGATCTTCGGCGTGCCGGCGGCGCGGCTGAAGGGACTCTATCTCGTGATCGCAACGCTCGCCGCGCAGTACATCCTGCTCGACTTCTTCTCGCGCGCCGAATGGTTCTCGGGCGGCTCGGTGCCCGCCAGCGCCAACCCGTTCTCGATCTTCGGCTACACCCTGCGCGGCGACCGCCAGTATTTCTACGTCGTGCTCGCCTACATGGTGGTCAGCTATTTGCTCGTCACCAATCTGATGCGCACCCGCGACGGCCGCGCGCTGGTCGCGATCCGCGATCACTATCTCTCCGCCGAGATCATGGGCATCAACCTCACCAAGTACCGGACGCTGTCGTTCGGGCTTGCCGCCTTCTTTGCCGGCATCGCCGGCGCGCTCTACGCACACTATCAGCTCGTGGTCTCGCAGGAAGGCTTTGGCATCGAGCGCTCGGTGCTGTTCCTCGCCATGGTCATCATCGGCGGCACCGGCTCGGTGATGGGCACGCTGATGGGCACGGCCTTCGTGGTGCTGCTGCCGGAATCGATGGAATGGCTGAGCGCCTGGCTGAAGGGCGGCGCCATCGACAAGGCGCTGCAGCTCAACAACAACATCACCTTCCTGCGCGAGATCGCGATCGGCCTGATCATCATCGGTTTCTTGATGTTCGAGCCGGACGGCCTCGCGCATCGCTGGCGGCAGATCAAGGCTTACTGGAAGCTCTACCCGTTCTCGCATTGACGCAAGGCACGGAACGCAACTCAAAATTCGGTTCAACGAATAGGCAGGAGGAAAGAAAAAATGACGATTAGATCCCTTTTGAGCTCGGTCTCCGTTGCGCTGCTGATCAGCAGCGCGGCCACCACCGCGCAGGCGCAGATCGCCATCGGCCATCTGCAGGACCTCTCGGGCGGCACGTCCGACGTCGGCACCCCCTATGGCCAGGGCGTCGCGGACACCTTCGCCTGGGTGAACAAGAACGGCGGCATCGGCGGCAAGCAGCTCAATGTCGACAGCAACGACTATGGCTACCAGGTGCCGCGCGCCATCGCGCTGTACAAGAAGTGGTCGGCGCCCGACGGCAAGGTCGCGGCGATCATGGGCTGGGGCACGGCGGATACCGAAGCCCTCACCGGCTTCCTGGCGCAGGACAAGATCCCGGACATCTCCGGCTCCTACGCCGCCGCGCTGACCGATCCGGAAGGCACCAGCGGCAAGGCCAAGCCCGCACCCTACAATTTCTTCTACGGCCCGAGCTATTCGGACTCGATGCGCGCGATGCTGACCTGGGCCGCGGAGGACTGGAAGGCCAAGGGCAAGCCCGGCAAGCCGAAATTCGTCCACATGGGCGCCAACCATCCGTATCCGAACGCACCGAAGGCGGCTGGTGAAGCGCTGGCGACCGAGCTCGGCTTCGAGGTGCTGCCGCCGCTGGTGTTCGCGCTGTCGCCCGGCGACTACTCGGCGCAGTGTCTCAGCCTGAAGAGCTCGGGCGCAAATTATGCCTATCTCGGCAACACGGCGGCCTCCAACATCTCGGTGCTGAAGGCCTGCAAGACCGCCGGCGTCGATGTCCAGTTCCTCGGCAATGTCTGGGGCATGGACGAGAACGCGGCCAAGACCGCCGGCGATGCGGCCGACGGCGTGATCTTCCCGCTCCGCACGGCGGTGAGTTGGGGCGGCAACGCGCCCGGCATGAAGACGGTGATGGAAATCTCCAAGATGTCCGACCCGTCCGGCAAGGTCTATCGGCCGGTGCATTACATCGCCGCGGTCTGCAGCGCGCTCTATCTGAAGGAAGCGCTCGACTGGGCCGCCAAGAACGGCGGCGCCACCGGCGAGAACGTCGCCAAGGGCTTCTACCAGAAGAAGGATTGGGTGCCGGCCGGCATGGACGGCGTCTGCAATCCGTCGACCTGGACCGAAAAGGATCACCGCCCGACCACGAAGGTCGACCTGTATCGCTCGAAGGTCTCGGGCGCGACCGATGGCGACATCAACGACCTGATGGGCAAGGGCACGATCAAGCTCGAGAAGGTGAAGACCGTCGACCTGCCGCGCAAGCCCGAATGGTTTGGGTGGTGAGGCGGCAGCCGAACACGTCCACACATCGTCATGCGCGGGCTCGACCCGCGCATCCATCAAGCGAAGACGTATTCCGATCGATGGATTGCCGGGTCAAAGGCGAGCGGAAGCGACGCCGTCCTTCTGACGGCTATGCTCGGCAATGATGTCGAAGGGTAACACAGGCCATGAACGAAACCCTCGAAGCCACCCGCCCGGGGCCGACGGCAGTCCCGCCGCCGCCGCTGCTCAGCGTCAACAACATCGAGGTCGTCTATGACGACGTCATCCTGGTGTTGCGCGGCCTCAGCCTCGAGGTGCCGAAGGGCGCGATCGTGGCGCTGCTCGGTGCCAACGGCGCCGGCAAGTCGACCACGCTGAAGGCGATCTCCGGCCTGCTCAAGACCGAGGACGGCGAGGTCACCCGCGGCGAAATCCTGTTCGAGGGCCAGCGCATCAACGGCATCGATCCGGACAAGATCGTCCGCCGCGGCATCTTCCAGGTGATGGAAGGCCGCCGCATCGTCGCCGATATGACGTCGCTGGAGAACCTGCGGCTTGGCGCCTTCACCCGGCGCGACGGCGAGGTCTCCGATGACATCGACATGGTGTTCAAGTATTTCCCGCGCCTGAAGGAGCGCACCGGCCTCGCCGGCTATCTCTCCGGCGGCGAGCAGCAGATGCTCGCGATCGGCCGCGCGCTGATGGCGCGCCCGAAGATGATCCTGATGGACGAGCCGTCGATGGGGCTATCGCCTCTGCTCGTCAAGGAAGTGTTCGCGATCATCAAGGAGATCAACCGCGACCTCGGCGTCACGATCCTCCTGGTCGAGCAGAATGCGCGCGCCGCGCTCTCGGTCGCGAGCCATGGCTACATCATGGAACAGGGCAAGGTCGTGCTCGACGGCTCCGCCGACGAGCTGCGCGACAATGAGGACGTCAAGGAATTCTACCTCGGCGGCGCCGGCGACCAGCGCAAGAGCTTCAAGAACCTGAAGAGCTTCAAGCGGCGCAAGCGCTGGCTGTGAGGATAGCGAGCGTTTTCGGGCGGAGTTGCGTGTGCAGAAAACGCGTCAGACCAGGAAGGCGGTTCTATCCGAGCACCTGCTCGGCTTCAGTGACCGCGCAAAGCACATGATAGAACGACGACGCCGGGATCGTGGCGACCAGCGAATTGCCGTCGCGGTCGAACTGATCGTACCAGCCGCCGGCCACGGCATGGCCGAGATAGTGCCGCTCGAGCAGCACCAGCGCCGCACGCACCTCGTCCGCCGCGCCGGCTTCGCCCGACTCGGCTTGCGCGATCCACGCCTTCGCCAGCTCGCTCTGCGGCCACAGCCGCCGTGTGTAGCGGCGGATATTGCCCTCTGCGTCGCCCTCGTCGACCAGGCAGCCGGTGGCCGCATCGCGATAGCGCAGCGCCGACGCCAGCAGCTCGCCGCGCGGGCGCCCGGTCGGGCAGCCGGTGATGCGCTCGAATCCCTTCAGCAGCCAGACCCATTCCGCGAGGTGTCCAGGCTCGACGCTGACCGGCGGGATCTTCGACCAGTCCTCCTCGAAATATTCGCCGAGGGTGCGCGTCTGCTTGTCGTAGAGGTTGGCGAGGAACAGCGCGAAGAAATCGCCGGCGCGGTTCTGGAACGACAAATCGTGGGTCGCGTCGAAGCAGGCGATCATCGCCTCGAACAGATGCATCTGCGGGTTCTGCCGGCGCGGCATCGAGGGCGGCAGGCCCTCGTGGAAGCCGCCATGGGGCGAGCGCAGCTGGGTATCGAGGAACGACAGCAGCGCGTCGATCTCGGCGCGGATCTGGGCGTCCTGGTCGAGGCCGTAGACGGTCGCGAGCGCGAGCAACACGAAGGCGTGGCTGTAGGTGTCGCGCAGCGGATCGTGCACGCCGCCCTCCGCGGTCAGGCTGTAGACGAAGCCGGGCCGGCCGTCCGGCGCCTTGGCCTTGGCCAGCAGGTAGTCCAGCCCCTTCAGCGCGATCGCGCGTCCTTCCGGATACCAGCCGAGCTGGGCCGCCTTGGCGTAGCAATAGATCTGGCGGGCCTGCACCATGATCCGGCGCGGGGCGGCGCGGTCCGCTGTCCCGTCCTGGTGCAGCCGGTCGACAAAGCCGCCGGCGCTGCTGTCCCAGCCTGCGGTCGACCACAGCGGCAGGGCCTGGTCGACGATGCGGCGCTTCAGCCTCGCGACGACGTCGGCGGCCCCGTCCGCCGCAACGCTCTCTGCCTCAGCCATTGTGCTCCCTGGAACCGTCCCAATGTCAGCGGTCATCGTCTGATAGCACGGGCGGACCGGCACGCAACCCGCGCACAGCCTCTCAAGGACCTGCCATGACCGACCATTACGACGCCCTTGAAACGCTCGATCCGGCCGAGCGCGAGGCCGCGTTGTTCGCCCGGCTGCCCGAGGTGCTGCGCAAGGCGATGGCGGCGCCGGCCTATGCCAACCTGTTGAGGGGCACCGACCCCGCCTCCATCACCAGCCGGGAGGCGCTGGCCGGGCTGCCGGTGCTGCGCAAGTCGGAACTGCCGGCCCTGCACAAGGCCGCCCCGCCGTTCGGCGGCTTCGTGGCCGACACGCCTGGCTCGTTCGCTCGGCTGTTCACCTCGCCCGGACCGATCTTCGAGCCCGAGGGCCGTCAGGCGGACCCCTGGCGCGGCGCCCGGGCGCTCTTTGCGGCGGGCTTTCGCGAGGGGGATGTGGTGCTGAACACCTTCAGCTATCACCTCACCCCCGGCGGCTTCATCTTCGACGCCGCGGCGCGGGCGCTCGGCTGCGCGGTGATCCCGGCAGGCCCCGGCAATACCGAGCAGCAATTCGAGCTGATCGAGGCCTATCGCCCGATCGGCTATAGCGGCACCCCGGACTTCCTGAAGATCCTGCTCGACGCCGCCGCTACCGCCGGCCGCGATGTGTCCTCGATCAAGCGCGCGCTGGTCTCAGGCGCGGCATTTCCGAAATCATTGCAGGAGGAGATTAAGTCGCGCGGCGTCGAGGCTTACCAGGCCTTCGGTACTGCCGATCTCGGCTTGATCGCGTTCGAGACGGCGGCGCGCGAGGGAATGACGGTCAACGAGGACCTGATCCTGGAGATCGTCAAGCCCGGCACCGGCGATCCGGTTGCGCCGGGGGACGTCGGCGAGATCGTGGTGACCTCGCTCGATCCGCACCATCCCTGGATTCGCCTCGCGCTCGGCGATCTGACCGCCGCCCTGACCGGCCCAAGCCGCTGCGGACGCACCAACATGCGAATCAAGGGCTGGATGGGCCGCGCCGACCAGACCACCAAGGTGAAGGGGATGTTCGTGCGACCCGACCAGATCGCGGAGATCGGCAAGCGCCATCCCGAGCTCGGACGGCTGCGCCTTGTCGTCACGCGCGCCGGCGAGGCCGACGCCATGACGCTGAGGGCCGAATGCGCCTCGGCGGCGGATGCCCTGCAGAGCGAGGTCGCGGCAACGCTGCGTGCCGTGACAAAGCTCGGCGGCACCGTCGAGCTGGTCGGCACCGGCTCGCTGCCAAACGACGGCAAGGTGATTGCAGACGAGCGTTAGGCCTTGAGATCACCCGGCGTTTGATCAGTCCGCATTTGTCGCGCGCGGCGTTGTGAACTATTGAGCTAGCTCGTGCCCCGTGGAGATGGACGGATCATCACCTCATGAGCAGCGCTTCCGGAGATCAGCCGCGAAAGCCGGCCGTCTTCTTCGATCGGGACGGCGTCCTGAACCAGGACATCGGTTACCTGTTTGAAAGCCACAGGCTGGTCTGGATCGACGGCGCGCGCGAGGCGGTCAAGGCGGTCAACGACATGGGGTATTTTGCGTTCGTCGTAACCAACCAGTCAGGCGTCGCAAGGGGTCTCTACGAGGAGACACATGTCCAGGAGCTTCACGGCTGGATGGCCGATGAGCTTCGCAGGATCGGCGCGCATATCGACGCCTTTGAATACTGCCCGTTCCATCCTGAAGGGACGGTTGAACGATATCGGCAGGTCAGCCACCGGCGCAAACCGTCGCCGGGCATGATCAATGATCTGCTGGAACGCTTTCCGGTCGACCTCGAACGCAGCTTCCTGGTCGGCGATCAGCCGACGGATCTCGAGGCGGCACGAGCGGCCGGGCTGAAGAGCTACCTGTTCTCAGGCTCCAATCTGGAAAAGTTCCTGAGGCCTCTGCTGCTCGGGAGCTGAAGACCACAGCGTCAAGCGCGTGGCCGCGCGATCGCGGTCAGAACTTCCGGATCAGCTCAATCACCTCGTCCTGCTGCCGGCGCGTGATCTCGGCGAACATCGGCAGCGAGAGAATCCGGCCCTGATCGCGATGCGCGTTAGGGAACTGCTCCGGCCGATGATCGAACCGCGCATAGGCCGGCAGGAACGGCAGCGCAGTGGGATAGTTGATGGCGGTCTGCACGCCATTGGCGTTGAGATGAGCGGCGAGCGCGTCGCGGCGCGGATGCCTGATCGTGTAGAGGTGATAGACGTGGCTGCGCGCCGGCGCGACTTCGGGCACCACGACATCCTCGATCTGATTGAGGCCGGCATCATAGATCTCGGCGGCGGCCTGCCGGGCCTCGGTCCAGGCGGCAAGATGCGGCAGCTTGGCCGAGAGGATCGCGGCCTGCATGCCGTCGAGCCGGCTGTTGATGCCTTCGATGTGGTGCTGGTGCTTCACCAGTCCACCATGGCGCGCCAGCATGGCCATCTGCTCGGCGAGCGCCGCGTCGTTGGTGACGACCGCGCCGGCATCGCCCATCGCGCCGAGATTCTTGCCTGGATAGAAGGAATAGGTCGCGGCCTCGCCGAAGGTGCCGACCATGCGGCCCTTGTAGCGCGCGAGATGGGCTTGGGCGCAATCCTCGATCACCCACAGCTTGTGCTTCTGCGCGATCGCCATGATCGCGTCCATATCCGCGGGCTGGCCATAGAGATGCACCGGGATGATGCCGACCGTGCGCGGCGTGATGGCGGCCTCAATGGCCGCCGGATCGATCGTGAACGTCGCCTCGTCGGTGTCGCAGAAGACGACGGTGGCACCGGAGTGGGTGATCATCGCAGCGGTCGAGATCCAGGAATGCGCCGTCGTGATCACCTCGTCGCCCGGCTTCACCTTCAGCGCGCGCATGGCGAGGTAAAGCGCGTCGGTGCCGTTGGCGCAGGACACGCAATGAGCGACCTCGGCCGCCGCCGCAAATTCGCGCTCGAAGGCGTCGACATAGCTGCCGCGAATGAAGGCGTTGTCACGGATCACGCCGGCGATCGCAGCGTCGATCTCGCCCTTGATGGACTGGTATTGCAGTTGCAGGTCGGCATACGGCACCGCCATCGATATTCCCCTATTGCCCTATTGGCTTGTCAGCAGCCGGCGCGCCGGATTGCCGGCATAGGTGCCAGGCGTCGTGATGTGCTTGGTCACCACCGATCCGGCGCCGATGACGACGTCGTCGACGATCCTGACCGGCATGATCGTCGCATTGGAGCCGATCGACACCCGGTTGCCGATCACCGTCTCGCGCCACAGCTCCTTGCGTCCACGCGCCGGGCCGCCGGTGGAGAACGTGTCGTTGACGAACATCACACCGTGCCCGATGAAACAATCCTCGCCGATGGTGACGAGCTCGCAGACGAAGGCATGCGACTGCACGCGGGTGCGCGCCCCGACGATCACGCCCTTCTGGATTTCGGTGAAGGGGCCAACGAAGCAGTCGTCGCCGAGCTTGCAGCCATAGAGGTTGCAGGGCTCGACGATCTTGACGCGTTCGCCGAACGCGACATCGCGCACGTTGGCCTGATGCACGTCCGGCCGGTTCACGAAACGACGCCCAGCCGGCTTAGCCGTGGCGTGAAGCGCAGCGCGACTTCCTCGCCGGTCTCGATCGACTCGTAGAGGGCCGAGATCAGCTCCAGGCTCTTGCGGCCCTCGAGCCCGTCGACCAGCGCGGCGCGCTGGTTCTCGAGGCAATCGACCACATGGTGATAATAGGCCTGATGGCCGAAGCCGTAGACGTTGGGCGGGTTGACCGAGAACTTCTCCACGACGTCCTTGTCGGACGGCAGCTCGTCGACAAAGCGCCAGTGCCGGATCTGGTTGACCGCAAAGCCCGAAATCTCGACCGTGCCCTTTTCGCCCAGGATCGACAGCGAGCCCTCGAGATCGGTCGGGCGCGCCGCGGTGGTCGCCTCGATGATCCCGAGCGCGCCGTTGCGGAACTTCAGCGTTGCGACGGCCGTATCTTCGGTTTCGATGTTGGCCAGCGCCGTTGCCGCGCGCGCATGCACGCTCACGACGTCGCCGAAGAACCACTCTAGCATGTCGACATGGTGGCTCGCCTGATTGGTCAGCACGCCGCCGTCATAGGCCCAGGTGCCGCGCCAATCGTCCTGGTCGTAATAGGCCTGGTCGCGGCACCAGCGCACCCTGACCGTCCCCAGGATGAGCTTGCCGAAGCGGCCGGCGTCGAGCGCCTCGCGCGCCTTGACTACCGGCACGTTGAAGCGGTTCTGCTTGACGATGAACATCTTGACGCCGGCCTGGTCGCAGGCCCGGATCATGTCGTCGGCGTCCTGCAGACGCAGCGCCATCGGCTTCTCGACCACGACGTGCTTGCCGGCCCTCGCGCAGGCGATCACATGCGCGGGGTGCTGACCGCTCGGCGTCAGCACGGCGATGGCATCGATGTCCTTCCGCGCCAGGAATTCGTCCATGTCGTAATGGGCCGCAACGCCGAACTTCCCGGCAACCGCATCGGCGCGCGCGCGGATCGGATCGCAGACCGCGACCAGGCTCGCTCCTTCGATGTGATTGCCACCCAGGAGATCCGAGTGACGCTTGGCGATACGCCCGCACCCGAGCAGGCCAAATCTGATCATGCAACAGGCCCTGTCTTGTCTCGTGGCTGGCCAGTGCAACCAGCCGAAGAGCCGAGGGAACAAGCGGCCTTGCGAGCCGCACGGTAGCGTTCCATTACCCAGAAAACCCGGGATAAAGCAAGGCCATGCGCCGATCAGGTGGCGGACGGCACGCCGATTCCGCCATGTTCGTCGCCGGGCAGTGGGGAGCAAGCCCGATCCGCGCCGACGCCCGAATGTCGGCTCCCTGTCAAACCTTGTGGTACTCGCGGTACCACTTGATAAATCGCGCGATCCCATCCTCGATGCTGGTCGCAGGCCGAAATCCGATGTCCCGCGCCAGATCTTCAATGTCTGCATAGGTCGCCGGCACATCGCCGGGCTGCATCGGAAGCAGTTCCCTGATTGCTTTCCGGCCGAGCTCCTTCTCCAGCAGAGAGACGACGTGCAAGAGCTCCTCGGGGTTATTGTTGCCGATATTGTAGATCTTCCAGGGCGCCCTGCTGCTCGAAGGATCGGGCGTGGCTGTGGGGGGGATTGATTGCCCCTGAGGTGGCCGCGCCATGAGGCGGATGATCGCTTCGGCGATATCGTCAACAAAAGTGAAGTCACGGCGCATATCACCGTTGTTGAACAATTTGATCGGCGTTTCACTCAAAATCGCTTTCGCGAAAATGAACATGGCCATATCCGGGCGGCCCCACGGACCATAGACCGTGAAGAACCGCAGGCCGGTAGCAGGGATGCCGTACAGATGGCTGTACGAGTGCGCCATCAACTCATTGGCCTTCTTTGACGCGGCGTACAGGCTGATCGGATGGTCGACATTGTCATGCACCGAGAAGGGCAGTTTTGTATTGCTGCCGTAGACCGATGACGATGATGCAAACAGCAAGTGTCCGCACCCGTTGTGGCGACATCCTTCAAGAATATTGATGAAGCCTTCCAGGTTTGCATCCACATAGGCATGTGGATGCTCCAGCGAGTAGCGCACGCCGGCTTGGGCGGCGAGATGGACAACGACAGGAAAACGATACGCGGCAAAGAGCGACTTGATACCCGCGCGATCAGTCAAATCGAGCTTCACAAAAGTGAAGTTCGGGTCGCGCTTCAGGATCTCGAGACGTGCTTCCTTCAGTTGAGGATCGTAATAGTCGTTGACGATGTCCAGGCCGACGACCTTGCGGCCCGCCGCCAAGAGGCGCTGGGCAACATGAAAGCCAATGAACCCGGCAGCTCCAGTGACCAGTGGTGTATCGTGCGACATCGCTTTCTCAGCCATTGTTCTATAGCCGCCAGAGCTCGATGCCGGCGGGAGCTACGCTACGGTCGAGCTTCGCTTTGACATCCAGAATGAGGCCCGTGCCGCCATCCAATAGGCGCTGAAAGAGCGGCCAGCCACCGGCGAGATAGCTATCATGCGCGACGGCCAGGATAACCGCATCCGCCGGGCGCAGGTCATCGAGATCAGTCAGCGTCAGCCCATATTCATGGCTTGCATCCTCCGCATTCGCGAGAGGATCGTGCACCTGAACGTGAATACCAAATGTCTCAAGCTCACGAATGATGTCGACCACACGGGAGTTGCGCGTATCCGGGACATTTTCCTTGAAGGTCAGGCCAAGTACCGTGACGGTGCTTTTGCCCCCCTTGCCCTTCCCGCGAAGCAGCATTCGAACACATTCACGCGCAATGCGCTGACCCATGCCGTCATTGATCCGGCGACCGGCCAGAATCACCTCCGGATGGTAGCCCGCCCGCTCGGCACGAAAAGTCAGATAGTAGGGGTCGACGCCGATGCAGTGGCCGCCAACGAGGCCGGGCTGAAACGGCAGAAAATTCCATTTTGTGCCCGCGGCCGCCAAAACGTCGCCAGTGTCGATATTCAGCACCTGAAAGATCAGCGATAGCTCGTTCATAAACGCGATGTTCAGATCGCGCTGCGTGTTCTCGATGACCTTGGCAGCCTCGGCCACCTTGATGGAAGGTGCGCGATGGATGCCGGCCGTTACGACGGACCCATAGACATTAGCAACGATGTCGAGCGTTTTCGGATCCTGAGCAGAGACGACCTTCATGATGGTCTCGAAACGGTGCAGTTTGTCACCGGGATTGATCCGCTCGGGAGAGTACCCGACCGTGAAGTCCACGCCCGGCTTCAAATGGGAGACCTCGGCCAGGATGGGGATACATTCCTCCTCGATCGCGCCCGGATAAACCGTCGATTCGTAGACGACGATGTCACCCTTCTTGAGCGCACCGCCGACCGTGCGCGATGCGGCAATCATTGCCCCCAAATCCGGCCGGTGCGCATCGTCGATTGGCGTCGGCACAGTGACGATGAAGAAATCCGAGTCCCGGATGGCCACCGAATCCACGGAGAACGTCAGCGACGGATGGCGAAGATCTTCGGCGTCGACTTCACGCGTACGGTCATATCCCTTGCTGAGCTCGGCAACACGGCTGCGGTCCACGTCAAAACCAACGACGGGTATTCTTTTGCGGGCGAAGGCAACCGCAACGGGAAGGCCGACATAGCCCAACCCAATAACTGCAATCTTTCGGAAATGTGACATAAAGGAAGTTCCGGCTCAGGCGTACCATCGAGGCCGGTTGTTTAGCCGCCATACAGCCGACGTCGCAAGAGCGAAAGTCCTTAAGATACCAAGGATTCTGCCGCAAAAGATGAGCGCTATTGCCAGGGCGACCTAAAGAGAATACGAAGGCGTATTAACCTCTGAGCTTCGTCGACCCAATACCGGCGTCGCCAACTTTGCCTTATCCGGTTCCCTCGGGATAACCTTCGCGCCTATTGGTTCGCGCCTGAGCCAGGTCATCAACCGTGGATGCCGTCTTATTGTCGTGGTTTAGATGCGATATGAGCTAATTCTGCTGGACGGGCAATCTTCCTGGCTCGGCCCCTGCCCGCTGACCGATTTGCAAGCCTTCCAGTAGGGCACGATGTGCGGAATCGCCGGATTTCTCGCGGACCCCAGCAGTCGGACATCGGTCGAACAGCTTAAATCCATCGCCGACGCCATGGACGTCAGCCTGGAACATCGCGGTCCCGACGACCACGGCATATGGGTCGATGCCGAAGCTGGTGTTGCCCTCGTTCACCGCCGCCTGTCGATCGTGGATCTTTCGCCCGCCGGACACCAGCCCATGCACTCGGCCGATGGCCGCTTCGTGATGGTCTACAATGGCGAGGTCTACAGCCACCTTCCAATCCGAGCCGAGATCGAAGCGACCGGCCACCGTTTTCGCGGACACTCGGACACCGAGGTCCTGCTCGAATCGTTCGCGCGATACGGAATCCGCGCCACGGCTGACCGACTGATCGGCATGTTTGCGATCGCGATCTGGGACAGGCAAGAGCGAACCCTGAAGCTCATTCGCGATCGACTCGGCATCAAACCGATCTATTGGGCCAAGGTCGGCGGGCTGTTCATGTTCGGCTCGGAGCTCAAGGCGCTGCGCCGGCATCCGGGATGGACGCCGCGGATCGAACCGGCGGCGGTCGCCTCGTTCATGCGACACAACTATATTCCGGCTCCGCACACCATCTATCGGGATGTCTACAAACTCGAGCCGGGGACTATTCTGACCCTGGAATTCGGCCGCGAACAACAAATTGATAAGTTCTGGGATGCCCGGCAGGTGGCTCTCGACGGCCTGAGCAACCCGCTCTCCGGAGACGAGGCGTCGCTGGTCGAACAACTCGAGACGCTTCTTGTCGATGCCATCCGCAAGCGAACGATGGCGGACGTGCCGCTCGGCGCATTCCTTTCCGGCGGAATCGATTCATCGACCGTCGTCGCGTTGATGAAGGCCGCAAACGTCGGACCGGTAAAGACGTTCTCGATCGGCTTTGAGCAAAAGGCCTTTAACGAGGCACCTCACGCCGCTGCGATCGCCAAGCATCTCGGAACCGAGCACACCGAACTCATCGCAACCTCGCAGCAAGCGCTCGAGGTCGTACCGAAGCTTTCCGAAATCTTCGACGAGCCGTTCGCTGACTCGTCACAGATTCCGACCTACCTGGTTTCGGCGATGACACGCAAGCACGTCACCGTCGCACTTTCGGGCGATGGCGGCGACGAACTCTTCTCGGGCTACAATCGATATCAGCTGACCCGGCGTTCCTGGAGGATGCTTTCGCTGGTGCCGACCCCCGCGCGAAAGGCACTCGCAGCGGGCCTGACTTCGGTAAGCTCGGAGCGATGGAACGCGATTTTCGACTACCTTCCGGAGCACAGCTATCCACGACTGCCGGGCGACAAGCTTCATAAATTCGCGAACGTGCTCGGGTTGAACGATGCCGATGAGCTGTACAGAAAGCTGATCAGCCATTGGGACCCGGATAGCATTGCGCCCGGCGTGGCGGAAGCCCGTGGGGTCTTGTGGGACAATTCCGTACGGACCGACTTTCCGAACTTGCTCGATCGAATGCAATTCCTCGACTCGGTGACCTATCTTCCCGACGATATCCTGACGAAGGTCGATCGTGCGAGCATGGCGGTCGCTCTTGAAGCGAGAGTGCCGCTGCTCGATCACCGCGTTGTCGAAATGGCCTGGCGGCTCCCGCACTCCGTCAAGATCCGGCGCGGCGTCAGCAAATGGCTGTTACGTCAGGTTCTGTACCGTCACGTCCCGAGAAATCTCGTCGAGCGTCCAAAGATGGGCTTTTCTGTTCCACTCGACGAATGGCTGCGCGGGCCGTTGCGGCAGTGGGCGGAAAATCTGCTTTCCGAGAAGCGGTTGCGGGAGACGGATTTCTTCGACGTCGCGCTCATTCGCCGGCACTGGACCGAGCATCTGTCGCGCAAGCGCAACTGGCAATACGCGCTCTGGGACGTCTTGATGTTCGAAGCCTGGCGTGAACGGTGGGGATAGATTACTTCGAAAGCCGGATGCTCGGGATATCATTCGGAATCTTGCCCTCCAGCAAGCCGCGATAAAGATCCTCATAGCGCGACACACAAGCATCCAGGCTGAAGGTCTTTTCAGCCCGGTCTGCCGCCTTCATGCCCATTCTGGCGCGCAATGCCCCGTCCGCGGAGAGAAGAAGTATTGCCTTGCTCATCGCTTTGGGATCACGCGGCGGCACGATGAACCCGGTTTCTCCGTTGATATTCGCCTCGGGATTTCCTCCCACGTCGGTTGCGATCACCGGAAGTCCGGCCGCCATGCTCTCGAGCACCGCGTTCGAGAACCCCTCCTCGTGCGAGGACAGAACACCGATGTCCGCGCCACACAGGAGATCAGGCACGTCGCTTCTTGAATCGAGAAAGAGCACGTTGTCGGCTATTTTGAGATTCGTCGCTTGCTCACGCAGCGCCCCGCCGATTCCGTCGTCGCGCCCCACCACTAAGAGCCTCCAGCCGGCGGGCAAATGAGGGCAAGCCATCGAAAAGGCCACGAGCAAATCCTGATGTCCTTTGTAAGGGATGAGGTTTGCCACCATAATGAAAACAAGCGCGTCTTGATCGATTTCGAGGGAGGCACGCACGCCCTGCCGCACCATCGAAGACTTTTGATACTTTGCGAAATCGATGCCGTTGTAGATCAGGCCGAGCCGATCTGCCTGGACGTTTTCGTCATCATGCAGTTGGCGCACCACGCTGTTTGAATTGCCGAGAATGGCCGTCATATGGGGATGCAGCCAGCCTTCGATCGCAGGACTAAAGCGAATGTTGCGCTGATAGTAATTGAGGCTTCGTCGGCTCATGATCCGAACGGGAACGCGAGCCAGAATCGACGCCGGAGCCCCCAGGATGTATGCCCCAGGCAAAAAGAAATGAGCGATTGCCGGACGAAATCGGCGCATGACCCGGCAAAGCCAGAGTACCGTCTCAGCGAGACGCACGAAGCTTCGTATCCGAGACGCGCCGCCGGAACGCCGCGCGACCGGACGGGCTATCACCTCGAAGCCGGCCGCCTCCAGACCGTCTGCGAGCTTGCCTCTTTCGGTCATGCAACAAACGACCGGCTTCCATCGGCCGCGATCAAGTCTCGGGATGATCTGTGCCAGATGCCGCTCGGCTCCCCCGACATCGAGGGAGCCGATCACGTATATGATCGGGAGTGGGCTCATTGTCTGAAAATCAATGACATCCTCGCCGCGACCGCGAACGCCTTGTCGCGATCCCATGCGGCAGAGCACGTAGCATCGTTCCTCTACGCATTCCGAACAAACAGGAATTCGGAATTTGCTTCGCCGGTTGCGATCTTCTCGAGCTTGAAGCCCATCTTCTCGACAAAATCGATGGCGTCCTTGTCGTAGACGAACTCCATGGGCCAGCCGCCGAGCCAATCGCGGATGTCGGTAAACTTGTTCATGCCGCGCATTTTCTTGTATTCCCGCACCCGCCGCAGGAACGCGGGCAAATTGCGCGGATCTCGGTACATCTCGAAACGCCAGACGTACCAACCGTCCATGAGCCTGCGCCGCAGCCAACCGGAAGCAACGTATCGGCGCTTCACATCAAGCCAGAACTCCGGAGTCGGGTCTTTCTGCACGTCGGCCGAGTAGAGTGCGATGTAGAACAGTCCTCCCGGCTTCACTCGGCTGGCTGCATTTTGAATCGCATGCCAGACCTCGCCCGTGTGATGCAGCACACCCCACGAATAGACCAGATCGTAGAGCGGCAATTTGGCGACGTAGGCATCGTCGAGAACCGACCCCTGCTCCGCGGTCCAATTGGCAGGGTTGCCAGCTTGCGACTGGACAAATTTGCTGGCCCGGACCGAATCCGGATCATAGTCGAAGCCGTCCACCCGGGCGGCGCCTGCATCCAGCATGGCAATCGAATGCAGCCCGCTGCCACAGCCAATATCGATAACCGTCAGGCCATTGAGATCGGAACGCCCCATGAACTGAAGGATATGACGCTTCGAAGTCTGAACCTTCTCCGCGTCAAAATTCTTCTGAATGAAGTCATGCCAATTCTTTCCGAACTCGAAGCGCTTCTCTTCTACCTGGTCCATCAAATTGTCCTCTGGAATCCGTTTAACCATACACCGCGAGCGTTTCATCGATCGCACGCTGAACCCCGAAGCGCTTGAACGCGAACTCAGGACCATCTTTCGCCGCGGCTTCTCGCCAGTGGCCGTCTCGCAAAAGGCGCACGATTTGGCAAGCACTCGATGCCGCGTCCCAGCCTTGGAGAACCCACCCTGACTTGCCGTGATTGACAGCCTCTGGCGCGCCGCCGGCGGGCGTCGTCACGGCGGGCACCCCCAGGAACTGCGCTTCGACCAAAACGTTCGGAAGCCCCTCCGCACGGGAGGTCAGAAGCATCAGGTCCATGCTGGCAATAGCGGCCATCGACTCCTTCAGATGGCCCGCGAAAAACACGGTTCCTGCCAAATCGTCAGCAGCCGCGCGAGCCTCCATGACCGCGCGCAAAGGTCCATCTCCAACGATCAGAAAGCGCACATCAGGCAGTTCCCGGCGGATGAGCGCTGCGATCTCCAGCCACAGCATGGGGCACTTTTCCTCGGTGAAGCGCATCACGGTCCCCACAACCTGCGCGCCGGGTTCAATCCCGACGCGCTGTCGGAGCTTGGCGCAATCCGCCTTGTACCCCGCCAGCTCGGACTCATCAAAGGCATAACCATTGCGGACAACGCCAATCGAGTCCTTGGCCAATCCAAGCCACGCCTCGTAAGCCCTCGCGCCGGCCGCACTGTTGTTGATCATCTTGACACCCGGCTGACGCGCGAGCCAGCGGTAGCTTTCACGCATGTATGGCTGATGAAAAACGAAATTGATCGGCGGCAAACTACGTTGCGAGATGATGATCTTTGGCACGCCGGTCAGCACCGCCGCGATACCCCCTTTGATGTTGACTTCGTCGAGCCACAGATGGGCAATCTCGGGGTTCTGCGCCGCCAATGTCTTGGCATAGAGGGCCACGTCGTCCCGCAGTTCCGGCGGTAAGGCATCGACGACGGCCCGCCGCGCCGGTTCGAGGTTGCTGTCCACCTCAGTGCCGATGACGCTGGCTGCAATATCCCTGGACTCCAGCTCCGGCAGAAAAAACCTGCTGACTGGGGAGGATAGATTGACGCATGCCACGCGGATGCTTGGCTTCCGGCCTTCGCGAAGCCCCCGCGCCGTGACCACCAATTGGCGCTCTGCACCGCCTGGGCCAAGCGTGCCGATCATCATCGTCACACCGTGCTGCTGCGCAATCGATCTCCCCGCGGCCGAGACACCTTGCCTCTCCAGCTGGATACCGAACTGCCTGAGCGCGCGACGATGTCGTCCATCAGGCATCGCCAGGACGAGCTTGAGAATTCCACGCTCGACCCGCTCCACCATGCTGAGTTCTGCCGGATCGCGCGCCAACAAGGGACGACAGCGAGCCATCTTCGACCAAGCGAACAAATACGCATCTTTGAACGTGACGGTTGGAGGTCGACGCGGCCGGTACTGCCGAATACGAGCCATCTTCGACCAGGCGAACAAATACGCATCTTTGAACGTGACGGTTGGAGGTCGACGCGGCCGGTACTGCCGAATAAATGCAATCGTGCGGTGCGGCAGATTGCGACGGACCGCCGCGGCGAATGCCCTCGCCACGATTTTTGGACCCATTGCAAACATGGAAGAAACGGTCCGCGCCGGCGGCCGCCATGCAGCATTGCCCTTCGATGTCGCTTGTTCCTCCTTGCCCACGTTCTTCGCCCCCTAGACAAATGGCCTGGCCGGCCCCCGTTCAAATCTTGCGGTCATGGGTTTGCTCGATCCTGCTTAATACGCACGATGGGTTCGGCACTACCTTCGGCCCGGTCGCCCGCTCACGATCGATAGATCCAGGACGGGAGCTTGGCTGCAAACCACCGCAGCGCCCAAGGTCGTTGCGGTCGATCTGCCTTCTCCACAACAGGATCAGCCGACGGACCCGCCTCAACAACCTCGCTATCAACTGCCGAACCGACCGCAATTTCATCGCGGGCGGCCAGCATCCCGTCGGTCATGAGCTCTATATTAAAAGAAGTCTTGACCTGTCGCGGGGCCAGTTGCGCAGCTTTTTCTCTCCAGCGCAAGTTGCCTAGCAAGTCAACGATAGTATCAGCCATAACCCGCGCTGTCGCATCGGGCTTGAATATCTGCCCCGTCTTGCCATCCAGCACAGCCTCGGGAGCGCCTCCAGCGGAGGTCGTAGCGACGGGAACCCCAAGGGCCTGAGCTTCGAGAATGACGTTTGGAAGACCCTCGATACGAGACGCCAGAAAGAACAGGTCCATTGCTGCGATTGCCGCGGCCGGGCGCAGTTCCAGATCGGCAAATATCAATGCGCCGGTCAACCCAAGCTGCTCGGCGCGAGCGCGAACATCATCGAACCGCGCACCATTGCCCACCAGCAGGAAGCGCACATTCGGCATCTTCTCACGTATCATCGCAGCGACATCGAGCCAGAGGAACGGACGTTTCTCCGTCATCATCCTGAAGACACCGCCAACAATCAGCATCTTCTCATCGATGCCCAACGCGGCTCGGTATTGTTTTCTCAGGACCTTGGGTGCAGCATCATTGTCGAGGTCAATTCCGTTGTGCACGACCTTGATCGCTCCCTCTGGGAGCTCCAGCCACGCGGCATACGCGCGCGCACCAGCATGGCTGTTATTTAGCATCTGCAGGTTCGGTTGCTCTGCCAAGAACCGATAACAATCACGATGGTACCCGTGATAGTAAGGGAAATTGTAGGATGGCATATTGCGAAAGCAGAGCAATGTTCGGGGGATCTGCAGTACGGTCGCTGCAATGCCTCCTTTGATGCACACTTCGTCCATCCAGAGATACACCGTCTCGGGATTTACACCCGAGAGAACGTCGTAGTAGGCCCTTACGTCAGCGAGCTCCGGCGACAACACTTCAAATGGATCGGGATCCGCCGTCTTCCCGGATCCGGTCGGAGATTTGGCGGCAGAGAAGCCGTCGATGATTTTGACGCCCGCCTTCTGCAGCCTGGCTCTGAAGAAATTCTCCCGTTCCGTCGCCGGCGGATGGACGAGCGCCACAGTAACTGAATCAATCCCTCTCGATACGATCTGTTCGACCAAGGCGACCATTTGCCGTTCGGCGCCACCCGGGCCCAACGAACCAATGATCATCAGGATTCCACTGCGATGCGGCGACGCCTTTGCCGACGCGCTCGACATCGCCTGCGCAGCAAGGGCCTGAAAGGCCGTTAATTGCTCCTGATAGTCGGTCGCTCGCCCCTTCTGCCCAATGTACAGAAGTCGATTCCCCGCCCCAGCCTGAGTTGGCTTGTTCTGGCGCATGTTCTCAAGCCAATCCGGCAGAGGATCAACGAGCGGCTTTCCGCTCCAGAAGGCATCGTTCGGGACAAAGATGTTGTCGTCGAACCCCACCTGATGCGTCACCACCTCATCGAAGCCGAACCGGGAGAGAAGCGCTTTCAGTGACGATTGATCGAGTGAGCGAACGTGCTGCCAGCGATGGAACAGCAAATTGCTGACTGGACAGTACGCCATGTCCAAATCGAGATCTTCGTTGTTGGGCGTCGTGATGACCAACACGCCCCCGGGCCGCACAAAGCGCGCCAGACGATCGAGCGTGACGTCCATGACCTCGTCCAGAACATGCTCGATGACCTCGGACATGATTACGACATCAAAGGTCTCCGTCGAGTCGTCGCCCACGACGCCCAGGAATCCATCGAAATTCTCCAGCGCACGCTGCAGATTTGCCGCGCGTCCTTTCGACGGCTCGTATCCCGCCACGGTCAGGCCCCGCTGGGCCATGAAGCGAAGAAGGTGGCCATCGCCGGCACCGAAATCGAGAATGCGTCCGTGCTTTGGAAGTATGTGATCAATAGCCGTAATGACACTACGGCCGCCAAGCTTCGCGAAACTGAGTTCGGTCAGCCGGGTTTGCCCCACATTGTCCCAGAACCGGTTGACCAGTTCGGGGGTCCACTTCAAGCGTTCCGCAGCCATGTCAGAGCTTTCTCACCATTGTACGAAGCAGTTAAGCCCCACCCTACTGCTTGATCGTGAAGGCCTGCCCCGTTGGCAAAAGCGCGAGATTCTCGGCCTTCGATTCGAAGAATTCGTCAGCTGCTTGTTTCGCACCTGGGCATGATTTGAACCCGTGGTCATCAAGCAGGATAATGCCACCCGCAACCATGCGAGGATAGAAGAACTGAAGCGAGTCGAGCGTGGGCTGGTAGAGATCGACATCGACGTGCACAAAGCGAAACCTGCAGTCGGCCGCTTCGGCAAATCGCGTGGGAATCCAGCCCTTGTAAATCCGATAGTTGTCGAACTCTCGCAAGCTCTGCGTCAACTCATCTTCGGCCGCGGTCAGAGAGCCCTTTCGCCAGTACGTGCCATCGACGGAAGCCGGCTCGGACAACCCCTCGAAACTGTCGAAGAGATGAATCAACATCGGTATCTTCCTGAAGGCCTGGCACAGCAAGTAGGCCGTAGCGCCCCTGTACGTGCCGCATTCGGCGGCATCGCCTTCGAGATGAAGCACGAGCTTCAGCAACTCGTTCATCGCATATTTGCGATCAAGCGAATGCCAGTTCCCTACATCCATGAACCTCATGTAGTAGGCAAGGAATGCTTCATCCTCGAGGAATATCCGAGCAAATTCGGAGAATTTGAACTTCGGATAGATGGCTGTCGTCAGCGCCTCCGCCGAAAGATAGCGTTCGAATTCGGAGGATTGAAACTCCAGCCCACGCTTCAAGAGCGTAAGGAGCTGAACAGCCTTGTCCGGCGCAAGGCTCTCGATCTCCGCCGCCAGCCGCGCAGCATCAGAACTGTAGACCGGGGCCGGAGCGGGTTGCACCGGGGCCGCGCTCTCGGTCTTCGCGCGCTGTCCCAGCAACGGCGCCATTATTCGCTTCAACATCCTGCGACAGCTCCGCTTACCCGGGCGACATCCTCTTGTTCAGAGGAGATCACGATTTCACTCTCCAGATTGACCAAGGCTGTCGTGAAAGCCCCTTTTGTGCCAACAACCCGGAATTGAATGGCATCCTCGACGAAATCGATTTTTGCACCATCGTGGAGATGCGCGGCGCCGAGCGTCAGAAAGAAGTCGCCCGCCGCCAACCACATCGTGCAATCGCACGCTATCGTCAGAACATCACCGGCACGGGCTTGCCACGCCACGCCATGGCTGGTCAGGTTGGTTGCCCCCCATACGACAGTTCCCCTGCGGTCCTTGATTGCAAAACCACAGGACAGTGCCGGAATGTCCGCATCGCACCGAAACCGCATCGAAAAGCGATAGTTACTTCCACTCTGAAGGAGCGTTGCGCGCCGTCCGTGCTCATCGAATACCCCCCAATCGAGCAAACGCCCCTCACCCGATCCATATCGAACCTTCGGCGCGATCTCCTCCGCCGGCAGCTCGGAATCGTCGGCATTCTCGACGGTTCTTTGACTGATCGCGTTCTCCAGCCCCGGCGACGGCGCCTCTTCGGCCGCGGTCGCCGTGCTCGCTTCCGATTTGCCAAACAGCAGATTGTGATAGACCACCGATATCGGCCCGGCCTCGCCTTCCGCGAAGACTCGTCCGCCTTCCAGAATCAGGGCGCGATCGCAGAAAGTCGTAATCGTGTTGGTATCATGGGACACGAGCAAGATCGTCGCGTTCTTCTGCTTCAGCCGCTGGATCCAGCCGAAGCACTTCATTTGAAACCGCGCGTCGCCAACCGATAGAGCTTCGTCAACGATCAGGATATCAGGCTCGACGCTGATCGCCGTGGCGAACGTGAGACGCGCCTGCATCCCGGTCGAATAGGTCTTGAATGGCTGGTCGATCACGTCCCGCAACTCGCTAAATTCGATGATCGAATCGAGCTTGCGTTCGATTTCCGCCTTGGGCATGCCGAGGCACAGCCCACCCATGAAAATGTTCTCTCGGCCGGTGTAGTCCGGGTGAAAGCCGGTTCCCAGTTCGAGGATGGCGGTGATCCGGCCGTTGACGTCCAAATCACCCGACGAGCGCTCGAGTGTTCCAGCGATGATCTTGAGCAGCGTCGATTTTCCGGCCCCATTGCGCCCAAGAATTCCGACAATCTCTCCACGCTTGAGATCGAGATCGACGGCCTGAAGGGCCACGCGCTCGGTGTGGCGCGGAACGCGGCGAATAACTTCCACCAGCGGATCGATTGCATGCTCATAGACGCGGTACGCCTTTCGCAGCCCGCGCGCACGGATGGCGATTTCGGATCCGGTCATAGCGCGTCACCAAAGCCGTGCTGCAGGCGAGAGAATACCGCGTAGCCGATTGCCAGGCAGGAGACCGCCCCAAAGGGAAAAACAATCCAAGCCGCCGGATGTTGAAAGGCTCCGAAATAGAGCGCGTCCTGCCAGCACCAAACCTGGTAGCTGAACGGATTGAAATGGAAAACCCAATTCATCCAGCTCGGCGTCACATACGGGTTGAACAAGATGGGTTGTGCGAACAGGTTGACCGCACAGAAGATCGTCACGATGTCGCGCAAATCGCGAAAGAAGATACCGAGGGCCGATAGCATGAGAGCAACGCCGGTCATCGCAATGAGTTGGATCGCAATCAGGAACGGGACGGCCAGAACCATGAAGGTCAGGGTTCCGCTGACCGCAGCGTAGCCGATCGTGAACAGAAGCGCGATTGAGTATGGAAGCGCCGAAGCGATCGCAGTCTTGATCGGCAATACCACGACCGGAAAAATGATCTGCTTCACGAGGCTTGCATGAGCGGTCAATATCGTGGTGGAGCGCGCCAGCAAATCCTGAAACGCCAGCCAGGAGACTATTCCGATCAAGACATTGACGGCAAAATCGGGATGCCCGCCGCTGCTACCGACGCGGGTCGGGAATACGTAGGCGAACAGGAGCGAGTACATCAGCATGAGCAGCAGCGGATGGCCATAAGCCCACAGTGCGCCCAGCAGCTGTCCGGTGTGACGATCACGCAACTCACGCTTCACGAGTTCAGCAACGAGCTCGCGGTGTCCGTACACCGAACCAAGAAGTGACTGCGCCGCGATCACAGCGAGACCTCCGGATTGGCCGACAGCCACGCTTGCGCCATCAAGACATTCCACAGCGGATAGGCCCAGTTCGCGCCAGCCAGATGCGCTTGCCATCGCTCTCGGATCGGTGCGGGAGTGAACAATTCCTGGTCCTTCAATCTTTTCTCAGCCAACAATTCTTCCGCCCAGTCCCTCAGCGGTCCCCTCAGCCACTCCGCCAGCGGCACGCCAAATCCCATCTTTGGACGGTCAAGCAGTGCACGCGGGACACGGCGATAGAGCACCTCGCGCAACGCCCATTTGGCAACGCCATCGCGATACTTCATATGCCTTGGAAGGGTCCAGGAGAATTCCACGACCCGGTGATCCAGTAGCGGAACCCGCGCTTCGAGGCCGACGATCATGCTGGCGCGATCGACCTTCGTCAGAATGTCGTCAGGTAGATAGGTGAGAGTGTCGATAAGCATCATCCGGTCGAGAAAATTCGGAACGCTGGCCGGGAGATGCGTATCCCAAAGCACCCCCTTGGTCTCGGAAGCTCCGATCACCAGATCGTCCGGCGTGTGCCAATGGCTCAGCATCCCGCGATAGAGCGTGTCGGGATCACCCTCGAGAATGGCCGGGGCGTACCGTTCAACCTTCGAACCAAGACCGTTTATCCGCCAGCGGCCCGGCAGCACCTCGCCGATCTGATCCAAGGCACGCCTTGGAACAGCACGGAGACCTCGAGCCAACACATTGCGCAAAGCCCCTGGGGCGGGGCTGGCGACCTTTCGCATATCCAGCGCGTAGGCATAGCGGGAGTAGCCCGCGAACAATTCATCGCCACCATCTCCCGAAAGCACGACCTTAACATGCTGACGGGTCAGCTCGCACACCAAGGCGGTCGGCAGTTGAGAGGAGTCGGCGAACGGTTCGTCGTACCATTGCGGGAGATGCTCAACCATATCCAAGGCATGCGAGGCATCAGCATACAATTCGGTGTGGTCAGTTCCGAGATGGCGCGCGACCTCGCGCGCAAAGGGCGCCTCGTCAAATCCCTTCTCCGCAAAACCGATCGAGAATGTATTGATCTTTCGATCTGCGGTCTCTGCCATCAGCGCAGTCACGAGCGAGGAGTCTATCCCTCCCGACAACAGCGAACCAATCGGCACGTCGGCAACCAGCCGGCGCCTCACCGCATCGGACAGCAGAGCATCAAGGCGATTGATCGCCTCGCCCTCGTCGATTTTCGATTTGCCGCCTACCGACGTCTCAACGAGGCCTCTGAGATTCCAGAAACACTCAGTCGAAACTTCGCCGCCAAGCTTGGTCTTGAGCATGGTGCCCGGTTCAAGCTTGTAGGTATCCTTATAGATCGTAAAAGGCGCCGGGATATAGTTGTGGCGCATGAACGAAGCCATCGCGTTGCGATCCAGGGCTGGCGCCCAGCCCGGAACAGCGCGCAGCGCTTTCAATTCCGAGCCGAAGGTCAGCACCCCGTCAATTACGCTCCAGTAAAGCGGCTTGATTCCAAGGCGGTCGCGCACAAGAGTCAGATCGCCAGTCTGCTTGTCATAGAGCGCGATGGCGAACATGCCGATCAGGCGCGGCACCACGTTTTCGATGCCCCATTCCGCGCAGGCCTCGAGGATAATTTCAGTATCCGAGTGACCTTTGAGCCGACGATTGGTCCGCTCAAGATCGGCCGCAATCTCGTTATGGGAGTAAACCTCACCATTGTAGACGATGACGAACCGCCCACATCCCGACGTCATCGGTTGAGCGCCCGTGGGGGTCAAATCACGGATCGCCAGACGTCGGTGACCGAAGCCCACACCTCGTTCGCTGTCGAGCCAAGTGCCGCGCGAATCCGGCCCACGATATGCAAGGCTATCGGTCATTTCGTCGAGGACCCGCTGCGATAGAGGCCCGCGGCCGCCTGGCCGAAGTCGCATGAAACCCGCAATGCCGCACATTACTGCGCCCCTCTCCCCCTGGCCGTAGACACTGTTCAGATCACTGAAAAAAGCAGAGCAGCAAGGAACGTGTATTTGACGCAATCATTGCGCTGCATCCTGATGCTCCCGGTGATTCAAGCCCAGCAAGCTTGGAGCCAGTACACGGCCTGGTCCGTAGAGGCGTACCGCTTCATCGAAAGCCCGACTGGGATTGGCTACATCGGTGATCATCACAGCATCAAATGGAATGGCAACACGATCGTAGCCAGCAACGACCTGGACCCCGACGAAACGCGTGTCGCCTGCATTTTCATCAACAATTGCGACGATCGAGACACCGCAATCGACAGCCGACAGCATGGCAATCTCGGCCAAGTCCGACCTTCCACAAAGCACCAGATTCTGGAAATGCTGCGCCTTCGCCAATTGAAGGACCTGCGCACAATCGGCCTTGGCCTGACGAAAAAACGAGAAAGAGGACGACAGATATTCCACGGTCAGGCGCGATTTCTCAGCGAAGCCCTTTGGCGTCAGGTAATAGGCGTAGCGACGCGCCGGCGCCTGGCTGACTTTGACAAGGCCCTTCTTGATGCATCGCTTGAGGTAGGCGTTAACGAGGCCAAGCGCGATACCAAGCTCCTCCGCAATGCGGCGCTGCGATTGCGCGCCATCATCGACGGAATTCAGCAAATTAAGGACGATCCGTTCATCCTCCCCGCTAGAATCCGGCAACGTGTGGTCCATTGAGACTCCCCCTCCGCCGGCGACAGATAGTCCGTTCATGCCGTGAACGTCAAGTCGAACGTTCACGATGTGAACAATTCAATCCATTGAATTTGTTGAAGAATTTTATGGCTAGCTAATTGAGCCTGCAAATTGGCATGTTCGGACGGGCGCCTTTTCTTAGCCTGGATGCAAATGCCCACTCACTACGGCGTACCGATAGTATTCGCTCGGCGCTGCCACCGGCCGCGTTCGAACGCCGCCAAATGGACTGACCATACCCCTGCCCCCAGTAGTTGCGTTCGATGAATAACATTCCAGAGTGCGCTGACCGCAATGTCGACGAACAACGACGCCTCGGAATGAGCGGTCACCACATCCGATAGGTGCCTGTACTGGGCGGTTGGAGCTTGCGCAAATCAAGAGCAACCGCGTCGAATCGTCCGCGCAGCAGCAGCCGGCTGCTGTGATAGACCCAGGCGGCACAAGCAGCGCATCGCTCGAACTTCGTACCCATCTGATGATGTTGCACCCGAACCATGCGGCAGGCCGCCGCACTGCTGGTGGACGTGCGTCATCCCGTGGTATGACTGCGGCCCTTCGTGACGTTGGCGACGATGCTGATGGCCTACTTGCGGTCCTGCCGCTCCCTTCGAGACGACACAGATTTTTCATGCTCCCGATTACCCATGACATCCGGGCTTCCGACAATCCTGCTTCGACTGATCAATGAATCCCCTAGAAATCAAGCTGAAGGGTCGCATCCTCTACATCGCTAACGAGGACTGGGCGTTCTTGCTCAATCGCCTGCCAATGGCGCGGGCAGCGCGTGACGCCGGCCTTGAGGTTCATGTGGCGACCAATGTAAGCAGCGGCGCCGCCTCCATCAAGGCGGAGGACTTTGTACTTCACCAGATCCCCTTCCAACGTGGTCAACGGGCGATGCTCACGGCTGCTGCGGCGCTGAAAGCTATCCGGGAGGTGGAGCGCGCGATCAAGCCAAGCATCGTGCACCATTCCGGGGTGCAATGCTGCGTCTTTGGTTCGCTGGCTGCGCTCGACCGGGGATTCCCCGTCGTCAATGCGATCACCGGGCTCGGCTATATCTTCACGTCATCGAGTTCGCAGTCACGTCTGCTGAAGCGCGTCCTGACCCGACTGCTGCCTTGGCTGCTCAATCGAAATCGCAGCTACACAATCGTGCAAAATCCCGACGACCGCGAGGCGCTGATGGCGCTCGGTGCCAAGCCCGACCGCATGACGTTGATTCCGGGATCTGGCGTTGATGATGAATCATTGCAGCCGCTACCTGAGCCGGCAGGCCCGATCACGATCGGATTCGCGGGGCGGCTGCTGGTCGACAAAGGCATCCGCACTCTGGTTCGCGCCCACGGTCTACTGCGCGATCAAGGACACGATATCAACCTTATCATCGCAGGAAATCCTGACCCGGCGAATCCATCGTCCGTGTCACACGAAGAGATCGAAGCCTGGATCGCACGACCGGGCATCACGTGGCTCGGGCACATCGACAACATCGCCTCGCTGTGGCGCGCTTCACACATCGCGGCATTGCCTTCGTATCGTGAAGGGCTTCCGGGATCGTTGATGGAAGCAGCCGCCTGCGGCAGGCCCCTGATTGCGACGGACACGCCTGGCTGCCGCGAGATTGTGCTTGCTGATCAAACCGGCCTCTTGGTACCACTCGAGGACCCAATAGCCCTGGCAAGCGCAATTCTGCGGCTTGCTGAAGCGCCTGAGTTGCGGGCGAGGTTCGGTGCTGCGGCGAGACGACGCGTGTCGGAGCGATTCTCTGCAAGGATCATCGGCTACACGATCACTCAGCTCTACGGTGACATATTGGCGCGCAGTGAGACACCACTGACCGCTTCGAACGCCCGAACCGATCGATAACCGCGACCTCGCCGATCGCGGCCCACTGAACAAGCGAACTGACGCAGCCGGCGTCAAAGCGATGTCCCTCACTGGCTGCGGCCAACGTGTCGTGCCGTGCTTGATATCACCACTATTCTCCGGGCTCCAGCGCCGGCGGCCGGCCTGTGAATGCGGCAGTTGCCAAGGAAATCTCATGAACTCCTCCATGGGACTCGCCCACAGAAACGCCCGCGCAAGCGGAGGCTGGCTGAATTGCTTTGCTGCTCGTTCGACAATTGGCGACTTGTCAACCTGCTTCCTAGTGTTTACAGGACAACGCAATCGTCAAGCACGACCAGAGAGTTCCGCTCTGGAAGCAACTCGGCTCACTCGAAATCTTGGGTGCCTTCGGTCCTGGGACCAGCCATACCTGTGATGACCGGGAGAGCCCAAGCGAACGAAGCAAGCACGGCGTCGCCGCGGAATTGCGGCGCGGTTCGTTGATCCGGCCCAGCCGCGCAGCGGCGCCGGCCGAACTCAAGATACGCTGCACCATGTTCGCAAGGCTCCGCATCCGCGAAAGATGACGAACGTCATCACGGCAATTGTTGGCAATTGTTGCTTCGTTGAGATAACAGAGGCTTACTCTTGGCACCAAGCAGGTTAAGTTCTCGAATCTTCGAATCCGCAGGCCGCCAGCCACACTCACCGGCCGCGTATGACCTGCAACGGGACTGGCAGCATGAATACGAACGAGATCGCGGTAGCGGGCAAGATTTCAACGCGCGTGAGCTTGGGCGTATTGATCAGCTTCCATATCGTCGCCTGCTGCATCTCGCTCGGCTATCTCAGCCGCAGCTACGGCAACTTCCATATTTTTTATGATGCCGAACTGCTCAACGGGGCGATTGCAACGATCGCCGCGTTTGCTGCTCTCTCCTACCTTTTCCTCCTCGTTCCATTCAGCTTTGGTTATTTTCTCAGCTTTTATTTTTACACCATGATCCTTGGATACCTCTGGCTAAATTGTTTCTCCCGCTTCGAGTACAATCACTGGCTCAGCGGAGCCTCTGCCGTCGCGTCCATGATAGCATTCATGGCGCCATCACTCCTCGTGACATCTCCGATCCGACGAGTGTTCACGATTAGCGAAACAACCTTCTACCGCGCATTGACAATTATCTTGGCAGTCGGCGTGGCCACGATCCTGATAGCCGCAAGCTATAGCTTCAAAATGGTCTCGCTCGGGCAGATGTACGACTTCCGCGACAAGATCAACATGCCCTCCCCGCTCGTCTACTGCATTGGCGTCGTTTCGAACGCCCTGTTGCCCTTCACCTTTGCCTGCTTTGTGGAGCGGCGGAATTACTGGCGAGCTGGACTGACGCTTGTCCTATTGCTGCTTGTCTACCCAATCACGCTCAACAAGATCGCGTTCTTCACACCAGTGTGGCTTCTGGCCATGGCTGTACTGACGCGCCTGCTCGATTGCCGAATTGCAGTTGTGCTCTCGCTATTCGTACCGCTGATTATCGGCGTCGTCTTGTACGCCATCCTCGGCATAAGCGACACGCGCTATCTCGATATCGTCAATCTTCGAATGATTGCTACGCCTTCAAATGCGATGGATATCTACAACGACTTCTTCTTCAACCACCCTCTCACATCCTTCTGCCAGATTACATTTGTCAAAACCCTCGTCTCTTGTCCCTATCCGGTTCAGTTGGGAGAAGTGATGCAGCAGGCCTACCGGCTCGGTAATTTCAATGCCTCCCTTTTCGCGACCGAAGGGATCGCTTCGGTCGGCGTTCTCCTGGCGCCGATCCCGGTTTTGGCATGCGGACTTGTAATCGCTCTCGTCAATCGATTTTCCTCGGGCCTTCCTCCTCGCTTCGTCCTTGTATCTGGTGCGATCCTTCCTCAGATCCTCTTGAACGTGCCATTCACGACAACCCTCCTCTCTCACGGCGCCGCCGTACTTTTTCTGCTATGGTATCTGACGCCGCGCTCAGTCTTTGCATCGCAGAGTGGGTCTGTCGCCGTCGAGAGGAAGCTTGAAGAGCACCTCGCATGACCATCAAGCGGTCGATGTTGGTTAGCGATCGCATTTGGTGCGAGCCAACACTGCATTTTGCCCTGATCCACGCCGCATCCTGATCTGCAAACTGGACACGACATGTCGAAGCGATTTCAGCGGAGGCTCGTTCTCGCGACCATTTTTGGAGCGATCTTATACATTCCGCTCGGGCTCTACCTCGATACGCTTCCGCCTTGGCGTGAGCCGGACCCGGGCCTCATCCGCCCGCCATTCAAACATTTTGGCGGCAACGCTTGGCAATATCTGACACTTATCCCAGGCGCCGTCTCGGACAGCAATGAGGCACCCAGTCGGTCTCGGCTTGAAGTGACAGAAGATCGTCACGCTCTCGGACCAGCTCATACGACGCACGTCGATATCGCCGAGAAAGGAAACGGACGATACTCTCATTGGCAATCGTCCTTGATTTTCTCGACGAGCGACAACAGCGACCCGAATACAAACGGGCGAGCCTACCGAGTCATTGATCCAGACGCGAAGGACCCCTTCGTTTCGCTCCGAATTCCTCATCGTCCAAGTTTGTTGAGCCGGCTATTCCCATCGAGGTTCGATCACTGAACCGCTCGCCCCTCCAACTTGCGCGTTTTGCATATGGAAGCAGATATTCACGAGCGGTCAGAACACGAGGTGACCAAGAAGCGGATCGAGCGATCTTTGACCGAACACCAAAAGCAGCGCACGGAGCCAGCAAGATCAGTCCTATTGCGATTGCATTGGCATAGTGGAAAACGACGTCCTGCATGTTCTCAATGTGCAAAACGTACTCGGGATTCAAATAGTCCTCATTGTCGGATCGACTCGATACGTAGCGGTAGATCTCGTTGGCGTTCGCCCAACCTGCTTTTGTGTACTTCGCGGCAATCTCCGCTCGCAAGACGCCGCGCCGCACGTCGTACCTGTAAGCCGAAATCCCATAGTCTGGATCAACCAGGTAGTCGTGCCCACCGGCAGCAAACTTTACGAGCACATGGCCACCGACACCAAACGCCCACGCTTGAATTCCATTTTTGCGAAGAATCTCGGAAGTGATCACTGCGCGCTGGCCACAGAAGCCGCATATCAGCGTACGTTTCCGAAGAAGGCCCTCGCTCCAAATTAGGCTCGCGTCGATTAGTGCTAACTGAGCAAGAGTTGCAGAAAGAACACGCTCAATCGGTGTCAACGAGAAGTCGCCCGGTTCGCAGTTGTAGCTAGTGTAGTGCACCGCGAGCGCGATCCGGTTCGCGTAGGCGACATCGTCGGTCTCAGAAGGACGTCGGATGAGTTCGGCGTCCGGAATCTCGCTAAGTGTGCGCCCGCTCACATAGTCGTATCCGGGTACACCAACTTGCCTGCCTCGCGATTGCCTAGGCAGAAGCTGCGAAGCAGAGACGGCCACCAGCAAGATAGCGACGACGGTCCGCAGCAGGGTCGGCCTTCTGAGCCTCGGCAGGGTCCTCAGCCAGTTCATCGCCGGCGACGCTCTTTGTTGGGGGCGCTCTTAAGCTCCGTACTGCACCCGCATGAGACGCAAGACGCTTCTTGTGCTTGAACACATTATTTTCAAACGGTGAAAGCGTGAATAGCTCAATTGAGCTATTCACCGTGCAGAATTGGCCAGCCAGAAACCTACAGAAACACTGGTGCAATCTGAAACCCAAGAACCACATTGGCTAACCAGGTGACGGAGCGCTTGGTGACTCTGCCGGCGCGCTTGGAAAATCGTGGAGGGCTAGCAGGCAGCAAGGATTGCTGCCGAGCGCAACTCAAATATCAATCGATGAAGGGCAAGCTATCTTCCTGAATTGCGAAGCTCAGCAGCGTCTATGGCCGGCTCGGCGATCATGGTGGTCGCTTATGAGGTAGCGTGGGGTCACGTCTTGCCGCCCCCAGGAAGCTGGCCTTCAACTCACGGCGGTTTGCCGGATAGCGTCCGAAAAGCTTCGCGCGAACGCACGGACATTGTCGTCCTGATGCGGGACAATGTTTCGTACCGTCGGAGGGCTATTCATCTCCGAAATCTGCATCAGATGATCCGCCAGCGCGACCGGGTCATCGACGCCGAAATAGCGGGCGGCACCTGAGGTCTGCTCGCGGTGCACGTCGATATCCGACAGGATCACTGGAACGCCAAACGACTTCGCCTCCTCGACGGTCGTGCTCCAGCCCTCGAAGCGCGATGGGTTGATCAGGGCTGTTGAAGCGCGCAGCAGCGCGTAGACATGCGGCAGCGGGATAACGCCAAGGTGGCGGAACTGCGCTTCAAGGCCGCGTTTTTGGATCTCGGAGTTTACCAGATCATAGTAGCCCGGCTCGCGCCGGTCTTCCTTGCTGCCGGATGCACAGATCACCACGTCGATCGCCCGCCCCTTCAGGATCGTCAAGGCGTCGACGACGAGCTGGTGGTTCTTGTGGCGATAAAACTGATTGGGCAGGTAGAAATAGTTCGCTGGCAGATTATATTCCGCGATTACGTCCGACGGGTCGGTGTTCAGGAACGCGGCCGGTGGCTGGGTCGCGAAGCGAACGACGCAGACCTTGTTTCTTGCGCCTGGATAGTAGGCCTTGAAATCACGCAGCGCGCTCTCGCTGCTCAGCATGATGGTTCGGCCCGAGGCGATTTGCATGCGAAAGCCAAGCTCGCGGCGCCAGCGTGCCGTCGTTGGAAACAGTTGCGGCAGCGAGCGGTGCTGCAGATCCGGAATCCACGCCACTGCCGGATGCGCGAGCCGCCAACCAAAGAAACGTGCCGATTCGACGACGACATCAATCCCGGCGCCTCGAAACGCCGCCGCGGCTCCCCGATCCAGACCGATCCCGAGTGCCGCGGCCAACCCTGGCTGTCCATCGAATGCCTCCGATCGAACGACCTCGACACCCGGTATTGCGGCAAGCTCCGCGAGCTCATTCTCCTCGGCCCTGTTCCCGGCAAAGACGATCGGAACAAATTCGCCGGGCAGAAACCTGGCAAGCGCCGCAAACAGATTGCGCTGATAATTGTAGCCGCCGGCCCATAGCCGTCGCGAAATGTGACTGAACGCGAACCGCAATGGGCGCGGCGTCACGAAGCTTGGCCCTTGAACCACGCCACGTAATCGGCAAGGCCCTGATCGAGCGAAACGCGCCAATCGAACCCGACCTGACGCAGCATTGCATCGTCGGCCAACAGGCTCACGGGATCACCGGGCCGGCTCACTCCGGAGTGCCGCACAACGGTGTTGCTGCCCCACTGCCGGATAAGGCCGGCGGCGATATCGGCAACGCTGGTCCCTCGGCCTGAACCGCCATTGATGACCCGGAAGCTCTCTTGCGACGGGTCCGCGACGCTCGCAAGCAGCCTCGCGACATCGCGCACGTCGGTCCAGTCGCGGATTTCGTTGCCCGTCCCGCCGAGCGTGAGCACCTGCTCCCTCGCTTCCAGCCGTGAGCAGATGTCCCAGAGCAATTGTTTGCGCAAATTGGGGCCATAGACCGAGAACAGCCGCACGATGGTGCAGCGGATGCCAAACGACTGCGCGTAGCTCCGGCACAATTGCTCCATCATGAACTTGTGCTGCCCATAGGGCGACATCGGAGTCGGGATGACACTTTCAGGGATTGGGCCAAAATGGTCGGCGCCATAAACGGCCGCACTCGACGCCGCGATCACTGCGCAGTTCGGCGCGGATCCGCGTAGCCATTCGAGCAGCCGCGCCGTGCTCACGACAGTCCGCGAGAAATCCTCGAATGGGCGTTCGATCGAGACGCCGACGGACGATGCGCCGGCCAGATGAAAGACGTGCGTCGGCAGCCCGTGCGCAGCCGCAAGCGCGTTAAGATTGGCCGCGTCGATTTCACCATTGGTCCAGCTCGCCAAGCCAAGCCGCCGGGCTTCCGCTGCGTCAAGCGCCCCGTGTCCGACGCCATGCACCGCACGGTCCGCCCCCGCCAACGCGTGCGCGAGATAGCGGCCGATGAATCCTTTCGCGCCTGTAACCCAGACGATCATCCTCAGGCCTTGCGACAGACAAAGGAGTAGAGCCGGCCCGGCCGATTGTCGAAACGTTCGGCCATCGATAGCAGCGAGATAAAGATCGAGCGTGACCCGAGCGCGGTTCGCCACAGCGGCGCCACTGGAATCTTCTGCGTCAGCTTCGTCACGATCGCCGTCCTCAGGCTCTCCAGCGTATAGGGAAACAGGTTGATCGGGCTTTGGAGCGGCGCCAGTGTGTCGACCGAGGAAAATCCTGCGGTGGCCAGCGCGCCGGTGTAGCGATCGAGCAGGAAGGCATGCTCGCCGCCGTAAAGGTGGTGCAACGGATGCTGTGCAAGGAACTGCGGAAGATCGGCCTCCTTGCTGATGACGTGCTCGCGCGCCGCGATCATCATGCCGCCGGGGCGCAGCACGCGAAACATCTCCCGGCACGCGCCCTCGAGATCGCGCGTGTGATGCAGCACGGCCCGGGCAAAGACGAGATCGAACGTCGCATCGGCGAACGGCAACCGCTCGGAAAACTCCTCAACCACCTGGATCGGCAATTGCGCCTGTTGCGCCAGCCCCCGGATCGCCGCAGCCCCCACGATTGCGCTGGGATCCGGCTCGAGCGCCGTCACGGCAAAGCCGCTTCGGGCAAGCGCGTAGCTTGCAATGCCACGGCCGGCGCCGACGTCGAGTGCGGTGCCGGTCCGGCCAGCCAGCAGCGCGGCGACCGCCTGCCACTCGGAGCTCAGGAAATAGCGTTCAGCAGCGCCAGCCAGGGGATCGTCGTAAAATGCGTCGAGCACAAGCTGGCCCTGGTCGGGCTGATTGCGCAGCCAGACGACCGCTTCCTCCCAGGTGGCAAACTTGCGCTCACCGCTCATCGGGGCCAAGCTCCCTTACCTGCACGGCCGGATTGCCCGCCACGATCGAAAACGCTGCGACGTCCTTCGTCACGACCGCGCCGGCCGCGACGATAGCGCCCTGCCCGACCGTCACTCCGCGCAACACCATCGCACCCGCTCCGATCCAAGCGTCATCGCCAATTCTAACCGGGCTCTCGTTAAGCGAGATATCGCTCGGATGCCCACGCGTGAAAATCTGCTGGACCTGCCGGTGCCGCTCCGCCGCGCGCAGCGGATGCGTGAGATTGTCGAAGACATTTGCCGAATGCGAGATCAAAACGCGGTTGCCGATCTCGATCGAGGCAGCAGACCAGATCCGGGTTCCCTCTCCGACGTAGCACCACTCGCCGATTCTCAGCTCGCCACCGTGCGCGAAGGTCATCAACTCCCCGCGGATGATGCTATTTTCGCCAATGACAATCCGATCGCTGTCGCGACGAGTGTTGCGGATGCGCGCAGTCCGCATCAATTTCGCGCCCGCTCCAAGCCGGCACGTCGCACGCCCCACCAGCCGCTGCAGGCAATAGTCGAGATTCATTTGCTCAGCTCGATCTACGCAAAGGCGTCAGCATGGTTTGCTCTCTCGTCGAACGCCCGCGTGCGGGTCAAACGGACTTGCATCGGAAACATCGCCTCCCACCGCCGCGTAACCTGTACAATGCGGCAGGGCAAGCGGGACGGCCACCCTGCACCGTCTAGCACGGCTCAATCCGCGCGACGAGATCGATAAACTGGGCCCATTGCGAGGCCTTGCTGTAGGTCTCCTGCACGCGGCGCCGGCCGGAACCAGCGATCCCGGCCCATTGCGGCCAATCCTGCAGGCTGCTTGAAATCGTGGCGGCGGCCTTTTCCGGCGCGTCGTAGGTACGCATCGTGACCCCGTCCCGCATCGCCTCCGGATAATTACCGGCATCCGACACCAGCAGCGACCCGCACCCCATCGCCTCGAAGCAGCGCATGTTGCCGCGATCGTTGCCGGCCATGTCGATTGCACCGTTGAGCACGATCTTCGCCGATCCGAACAGCTCGTAGAGGTCCCGGCCGAACAGCGGCATCCTTGCGATTCGCGCGATGGCGTCGGGGCGGCGGTGCTTCCCCAGCGGCAGCAATCGCCCGACCGCGCTCTCGGCAAGCCGTGTCAGCCGCGAGGCATCGAGGCAGAACACGATGTTGCGATTGGTCGCCAGGGCGGCGACCTGTTCGAGGGTCCTGCCCCGCGCGCTATGATGCCGCGAATATCCCCCGACAAACGCCACGTCGATCGGCCGTTCGCCGTGGCCGTACTGCTCCATGACGGGGTCGATCGCGGGAAAGAAGAGCTCCGCCCGGCACCCCTTGCTGCGCCACGCCTCGAGGATCGAGGGGAAGTTTCCAAGCACCGCGCCATAGGCGGTGAGATCAGCATTTCCGGAAGGCGCGGCGCGCCAGCACAGCGTCTTCTTCACGCAGCCGGGAAGCTTGGCGACAAACGCACTCGGATAGCGCACCGGATCGAGATTGTAGAACACCTCGGTTCTATGATGCTCGATCTGCGCGAGCAGAATGGCCTCGAGCGTCGGCGATTCCTTCATGCCCTGCTCACGCGCCCACTGGCGCTGCAGCACTTCGTCGTCGCCATTCGTGAAGAAGGCTTCAGCTGCGCCGTCGAGCACGGGCTTGAGAAAATGCGCGGCGCCAAACCGATCGTGCAGAAACACGTCGCGGCGCGCGTCGAAACTTGACGCCTTTGCCGCGAGCTGGTTCAGCCTCGGCAAATAGGACGGATAGAGACCGCTATTCTGGAACAGACGCATTGGTTACGCGGACCTTGCCAACATCCATTTCATGTTCAGATAAGGCCAGATCCGGCCGACACTCTTCCAATCCCAGCTCTGCGACGCCGTCAAGCGGCCGACCGCCTTTCGAAGGGGCGTTTCGTCGACGAACTCGGCAAATGCCGGAACATTCCGCTCGAGCAGCTCTGCTGTCCAGCCCGCCAATGGCCCGTTCAGCCATTCCGGCATCGGCGAGTTGAAGCCTACCTTGCGGCGCGCGGTGCGGATGCTTTCGGGCATCAGGTTCGCCATCGCCTGCCGCGCCACCACCTTGGTCTGGCCGTCTGCCGACTTGCTCGTTTCCGGCAGCGCCATCGTGTAGGTGACCAACCGCCAGTCCATGAACGGCATGCGGACCTCGATCCCGTGCGCCATCGAGAGCCGGTCGAAATTGCGCAGGATGGTGGGCAGCGTGGTCGAATGGAACATGCGGTAGAGGCGCCGGTTCAACGCACCCCATGTATCAGGCAATTCGTCATCCTCGGCGACCAGCGGCAGCGGCGCGGGCGCGGCCGTAGCGCCTCCGCGCAGGAAGTAGTGCCCCTCGCGCCTGATCATCTGCGCGCGCAGGAAGTCGATGCCGCGTTGCGCCAGCTGCGATCGTGAGGTGAGCGCGGCTGCTGCGTTCCGGATCCGGAATGCGGCCGACTGTCCCTCCTGCAGGTAGGCGCCCATCAATTCGTCCGCGCCGTGGCCGTCGAGTGACACGGTGACGTTCTGGCGCCGGAGTTCGCGATAGATCAACCACGGCGCGCTCGGCAGTCCGATATAGACGTCGTCATTGTCGTCGAGGATGCGGTCAAGGTCGGTGAGCGCGTCGGAGCGCCCGATCTCGAGGAAGCTCGGTGCCACCTCGGCCCACGCGGCCGCTTCCTCCGCCATCGGCCGCTCGTCATTGCTGGCGCCGGGAAAGGTCGCGACAAAGGCGTGCCGCCAGGCGGTCGAGTCACGCGGCCCCATGCCGGCTTTCTCATGGGTCGCCATGGCGCAGATCACCGCGGACGAATCGAAGCCGCCGGACAGGCAGGTCCCGATCGGAACGTCGCTGCGCATCCGCAGCGCGACGGAATCCTGAAACAGGTCGCGAAAGCGCTCGACGCGCGCGGTCTCGGTGTCCGGGATTGCCGGCAGATGGTCCACGGTTCGCCACCAGCGGCGCACCTGCACACGCCCCTGGCGCAACCACATGCAGTGGCCGCCCTGCAGGCGGCGCAGTTGCGCGAACAGCGTCCGCTCGCTGCCTTCGATCCCGAACGGATCAAGCAACAGCCGCCGCGCCACGTCGACATCGAGCGACGTCTCAACCAGCCCACTCCGCGCCAGCGCGCGCTGCTCGGACGCGAACACGAACCGCTCGGATGAAAACGCATACAGCATCGGCTTGATGCCGAAGCGATCGCGCGCCAGGAACAAATCATCCGTGGCCGTGTCGTAGATCGCCAGCGCCCACATGCCGTTGAAGCGCAGCAGCATGTCCTCGCCCCACGCCTGCCAGGCGGCGAGGATCACTTCGGTATCGGACTGGCTGCGAAAGGCTGCGCCCTTCGCCTCGAGTTCGCGGCGCAATTCGAGGAAGTTGTAGATCTCGCCATTGTAGACGATCACATGGCGGCCGTCGCCTGATGCCATTGGCTGATAGCCACCCTCGCCTGGATCGATGATGGCGAGCCGGCGATGGCCGAAGGCGACGTTTCGCTTGGCATTGAACCAGGTGCCCTCGCCGAACGGACCGCGATGCGCGATCAAATTGGTGAGCCGCGAGATGTCAGCCGGCTCCACGGGAGCGCCGCGCAGATTGACGATGCCTGCGATACCGCACATGTCTAGACGGCCTTGAAGGGCAAGAAGCGAGTGATGATGACGTGGAGATCGCGCCAGCAGACGGCGCGGTAGGGACCCAGTTGCGACACGGCAACGGCGGCAACAAAGATCGCCGCCGCCGACATACCGTACAGCGACACCACATACCACCATGACGGCGCCTGGTCGAATGGCACATGGCCGAGCTGCGAGCGCAGCGCCAGCGCAACGGCGATCCCCGTCCCGAGCGGGATCAGGACGAAATGCAGCATCCGTGACCACATCCCCGAAAGCCTGAAGGTACGCCGCAACAGCAGCACCGTGATCACCATCTGCGCAACCATCCCGACACAGGAACTCCAGCCGGCCGCCTGCCAGCCGAAATACGGCAGCGCAATGGCGCTGGTCGCCAGCGTGAAGATGCCCGTGACGAGCGAGATCAGCGCGTTGGAACTGGAGCGCCCCTGCGACAGCAGATAGAACGCAAACACATTGGCGCTGGACCCCAATATTCCGCTGATCGCAAGCACCACCAGCACCAGCTGGGCCTCGGCGGCGACCTCGGCGCCGGTCCATCGATGCAGCAATGCGCCTGCGACCGGGATCAGGCCACCCAGCGCGCTCGCGGCAAGCACATTGAGAATCCAGGACGAGCGAAGCAGGAGGTCGACCTTGCGATCGTCATCCTCTCTCTGCAGGGTGCTGAAGAACGGGAACAAGATCTCGCCGATCTTCAGCACACCGATATAGACAGCCTCCTCCAGCCGCTGCGCGACGCTGTAGAAACCGACGAATTGCGGTTGCAGCAGCGCGCCGAGCAGATAACGGTCCGCCTGGCCTGCGAACAGCGCGCCGCTTTGCGCCACGACCTGCCAGCCGCCAAGCTTCACCAGTGCACGCAACGCGCCGCGATCGAGCTCCGGCCGTGCCAGCCAGTCACTGATTGCGCGTCGCGACCAGGCGACGACCATCAGGAGATTGGTTGCAAAGCCCAAGGCCTGACAGCCGATGAAGGTCGAGGCGCGCGGTGCGTGCGGGATCAGCAGCAGCATCGACATCGTCGTCACCACCGTGCCCGTGATGCTGATCGACGCGATCCGCCGATAGTCCTGACGCGCCGTGAACAGCGAGAGGAAGACGGCGAACAGGCACTGGAACAGCCAACCGGCGCCCGCCAATGCGAAGGCGAGCCCGAGGTCGTCGGCGGCCGGGCCGCCGAGGTGGAATCCCAGCCGTGCGAGCGGCGCGCCGGCAAAGGCAAGCAACGCCGCGATCAGGCCGCCAAGGACGATGGCAAGCGCGAAAGCAGTCGCGAAAAATCGCCGCGCCTGGTCGTGGTCGGACGGTTCCAGCCTTTGCGCGAGTTCCCGCGCCGTCGAAAGGCCGAGCGCATTGCTGAACATCAGCGCCGGCGCGACACAGGCCGTCACCAGACCCGCAACGCCGAACGCGGCGAGACCGAGCCGGAAAATCACGAACGGCAGGATCGCGAGGTTCAGCAGCACCGCAACCGCGAAGGCGGTCGCGTTCCATGCCGAGTTACCGAGCAGATGGGATGGACCCTTTTTCACCGCCATGCCCGCTTTCGGTCCATCGCTCCGATACGCCTCAAGTGCCTCTTCCGTAAGGGCAAAACCCATTCGGCATGACGACGGGCTAGCAGCCGGCGCGGTGATTGTCGAGGGTTGGCAGACGGCGGGGAGCCGTGGGACCAGGCCAGGGCCGCAGCAAAGGCACGAGCCGATCTCCACGGAACCATGGCTGGTTGCTTGCGGCCTGGCTTGTCGTTCAAGCAACAATTGGAAAGGCCTGTCTAAATTCTAAAGCAGATAAGCACAGACCCAAAGCCGCCCGTTCAAACAAGAGGTATCTAAATGCCCTTTCCGCCACATCCCGAGCCTGTCGGGCTTCGGCATGCTCGATCTGACCCAGGCACGTTCCGGGCTCACTGCGTGCGCCAGCTCGAGCACCGTCATCACGCGGCGGGCCTGCGCGCGTGACGAAGGTCTCTCGGCCGCCGCGCAAGGACCGCCGTGAGGCCGTAGAGGCCGCCGGATGATGCAGAGATAGAACGAGAAGTGACCGGGTTCGAGCCCGGTCGCATCCCAGGACGCGCCTGTACGCCAATTGTCGTAGCCGCGCGCTGACGCGAGCGCGCGCAGCAGAACGGCCATCGGCCTAACGGCAGGTCAAGCTGGCGAAGCGCCTCAAGCCCAACCGCTCATCGAGGGGCTCTCAGCCAATGTGCTGACGGCGATGCGACCTACGATTCGGATGCGTTGCGATCCGCCATCGGCGCAAAAGGCACACAAGCCATCGTGCCCCCTCATGGGCAATCAAACATCCGTTCAACAAGCCTCTCCATGCCGAGCGTCACGTGATCGAACGCTGCTTCTCAAAACTGCAGCGGTTCAGACGCATCGCAACGCGCTACGAAAAACCTCCCGAAATTACTTCGCCATCTTAACGATCGCTACCGCTCCGCTCTGGCTAAGGCAACTGTCCACACGGCCTAATGGACAATGAAGTAGCCCGTGTTCAGGTCGGCCATACGTACGTTGGTTGTATCCCGCCCCATGACGGCATCATGAAAATCGCTCCCTAACTCGGACATGGCGTGGGATTGATCGCTCGGCGTTTCGTGCAAGAGCTCCATCAGCTGTTTACAGGTAGTAACCAAAGAAAATCCATCAGGTGCGACAATTTCCGCGCTTCCGGCATTCACTACACCGCCCCCATCGATGTCCCGGTGAAATACGAAACTATCATTGCTAGCTGCGATCCAGGCCCCTTGCGATGCAGGACATGGAGTCACCGATGTCTGGCCGGTTACAGCAATCATAAGCGTGGAAATGCCAATCACTCCGTTGCCATCCAAGTGCTGTTGGACATTTGGCTCCAAGTGTTCCAGCGCGGCGCTACTTCCGGACACCACACCAATAGTATCGGAGATAGCGTTGCCGCTGCTGTCCGTGTTCCAAACGGTATGCCGATCGGCGCCCGAAACTTTCCAAGCAATTTCATATCCGTTTGCCGTCTGCTCCGCCCCGGTCGGCGTCCAGGCTCCGACCTGAGTGGATGCAGCAAAAGGCGTCCCGGCATGTTTGACTGATGGGCCCGTACCGCCGCTGACCGCATCGAGAAAATAGTAGCTGCCGATCTGGTCCAGTTTGGTCGAGCCGGCGGCTTCGACCACGGTTACGCTCGCCGCAGGTATGCCGCTCACGCCGTCGGCGTTGAGGTCCTGATGGAAGCTGCTCTCAAATGCTTCAAGGATTGTACTGCTTCCTGAGACAACCGCGGTCGCAGAGGAGACATAGTTGCCGTTGCTGTCGGCGTTCCAGACCAAGTACTGATCCGAACCGATCACCTTCCACGCAATCTGATATCCGTTTGCCGTCTGCTCCGCCCCGATCGGCGTCCAGGCTCCGACCTGAGTGGATGCATCAAAAGGCGTCCCGGCATATTTGACTGATGGGCCCGTACCGCCGCTGACCGCATCGAGAAAATAGTAGCTGCCGATCTGGTCCAGTTTGGTCGAGCCGGCGGCTTCGACCACGGTTACGCTCGCCGCAGGTATGCCGCTCACGCCGTCGGCGTTGAGGTCCTGATGGAAGCTGCTCTCAAATGCTTCAAGGATTGTACTGCTTCCTGAGACAACCGCGGTCGCAGAGGAGACATAGTTGCCGTTGCTGTCGGCGTTCCAGACCAAGTACTGATCCGAACCGATCACCTTCCACGCAATCTGATATCCGCTTGCCGTCTGCTCCGCCCCGATCGGCGTCCAGGCTCCGACCTGAGTGGATGCATCAAAAGGCGTCCCGGCATATTTGACTGATGGGCCCGTACCGCCGCTGACCGCATCGAGAAAATAGTAGCTGCCGACCTGGTCCAGTTTGGTCGAGCCGGCGGCTTCGACCACGGTTACGCTCGCCGCAGGTATGCCGCTCACGCCGTCGGCGTTGAGGTCCTGATGGAAGCTGCTCTCAAATGCTTCAAGGATTGTACTGCTTCCTGAGACAACCGCGGTCGCAGAGGAGACATAGTTGCCGTTGCTGTCGGCGTTCCAGACCAAGTACTGATCCGAACCGATCACCTTCCACGCAATCTGATATCCGTTTGCCGTCTGCTCCGCCCCGATCGGCGTCCAGGCTCCGACCTGAGTGGATGCATCAAAAGGCGTCCCGGCATATTTGACTGATGGGCCCGTACCGCCGCTGACCGGATCGAGAAAATAGTTGCTGCCGATCTGGTCCAGTTTGGTCGAGCCCGCGGCTTCGATGACGATCGGCGGGATCACCGAGGAGCCCGCGATCGTGCGATCGGCAAACTGGAAATACTCAACGCCAGTGACGTCATCAATGCCCTCCGGTGAACCGGCGCGCTGGTCGCTTATCGTGAAGGTCTGCGAACTTGCGTTGTAGCTAACTGTGTAGTTCGCCCTGTTGCCCAAATACACAGCGGTGTCGGTGCCGGAGCCGCCGAAGATGGTGTCGTTGCCGCCGCCGCCGGTGATCGTATCGTTGCCCGAGCCGCCGTTCAGGACGTTGCCAATTGCGTTGCCCAAGATCGTGTCGTTGCCGGACCCGCCGTTGGCATTGTCGATGTAGGAACGCGCGTCGCCGTTATAGAGATAGGCGTTGTAGACGTTGCCCGATGCGTAATGGCCATCGCCGAGATAGGCTAGTTGAACGGAGGAGAATACCGACGACGCACCGGGGTTGAGGTTGATGCTCAGGTTCGTCGTGTAGTTCGACAGATCGTAGGTGTCGACGCCGCCGCCGTCCCACACAGTCTCGTAGATCCGGTTGGCCGAGCCGCCGACGCCCCCGCCGGGCGCGAGCTGCCCGACACCGTTGATGAACTCCTGCCCCGTGGTCGGATTCCAGGTGTAGACAGTGTTGCTGCTCTGGGTCGTGAAGTTCGCGCCGTACATCGTCTGGAGCGCGAGGATATCGTTGGCCATAAAGGTCTGAGGATATCCATAGGCCTCATTGGTGTAGCCGCTCGTCGCGGACGCCCCGACATAGCTGCGATAGCTCATGACCGTGTATTCGCTGTCGTCATGTGCGCTCGGCACGGCCACGTTGGCAACTCCGCCGGTCTCCTGGCTGTGCTTGAGACCAACGGCGTGGCCGAGTTCGTGGAGCGCGGTCGTGAAATAGTAGTTGCCAAGCTTGGCGAGCGAGTAATTGTATTGGGTCCCGAACCAGATGTCGCCGCCGGACGCATAATTGCCGGGGTAGTAGGCGTAGGAAGTCGGGTTAGCCGACGGCGATTGCGCGATCATGATGTCGGCGCCGTTCGTGCCCGCGTATTGGATGTTGGCGTTGGCGTAGCCGTTGATCAATCCAATGGCGTAGTTGACCGCAGCCTGCATTTGGGTCGGCGCCGAGGCAAAGCCCGACGTGGTCGGCTCGCTGCTGCCGCCAGCGTACGGATTGGCGTAGTCGCTGGGCGAATCCGGGAAACTATAGGTTATCGGGCCCGACCATTTGTAGCCCGACAGCAGGCCGTCTATGTCGGCGTCGTTGGTCTTGGTGACCGTGACAGCGGTAGCCAAAGGGAAACTCCGAAGCAGCAAGCCCATCCGATGCGAGGCGTTAACAGATGATTCTAGCTAGAGAGTTGAACGTTTGGTTTAAATGCGGCGAGAGCGCCCGGACCTCTGCCATAATGCGCGGTTAGCTATCAAACCCCGTACTCATACGAGGCGCAAGCAAGAACCTCGGTTCCCGCGGCGCCGGTAATTTGCAGGGTTTCATGAAACGATCTTCACTCGCGGCCGGCCTGTTTGGCGCCCTTGCGGCGCTCGCCGGATACAATCACACGCCCTTCGGAGGACTGCCCGTCATGGTGGAGAAGGCCAATGCGGATGACAGCGGCAAGGCGGGACGCTCGCCCACCATGCCAATGGCCCGCGATCCTGCTGCCGCGGTGGCCGAGGAATACGAAGCCGCCCGCCGGAAAGGAACGCGGGAGGCCTTTGAGCTTTTCATTGCGCGCTACGGCGATGACCCGCTGGCCGAGAAGGCGCGCTTGGAACTGAAGCGCCTGTCGCGCTGATCCCTTCACGCAGCGCAGCAAACCGCGCCAGCCATTGCATTTCGACAGGCGGCATCCGCGCTGGCCCAGACTTGCCGCAGGGTCTTTCGGCGCTATGGTAGGCCCGCAATCTGTCCCGGAGCCCTTTCACAATGCCCTTTCCGCATGCCTCGGAAGCCCTGTCGCGTTTAACCGTGCTCGATCTGACCCGGGTCCGCTCCGGGCCGACCTGCGTGCGGCAGCTCGCGGATTGGGGCGCCAATGTCATCAAGATCGACGCGCTGACCGAGGATGCCGGTGGCGAGCAGCCGGGCGGCCCCCGGCGGGGTTCCGACTTTCAGAATCTGCACCGCAACAAGCGGGCCATGACGCTGAACCTGAAAGACGAGCGCGGGCTCGCCGTGTTCAAGCGCCTCGCCGCCAAGGCCGACGTCGTGGTCGAGAATTTCCGCCCCGACGTGAAGAAGAAGCTCGGCATCGACTATGAGAGCCTCGCCGCGATCAACCCGCGCATCGTCTATGGCAGCATCTCCGGCTTCGGCCAGGACGGCCCCTATCACAAGCGGCCGGGCTTCGATCAGATCGCGCAGGGCATGGGCGGCTTGATGTCGGTGACCGGCGCGCCCGGCGGCGGACCGATGCGGGTCGGCATTCCCGTCGCCGACCTCACGGCGGGCCTGTTCTGCGCCATGGGCATTCTCACCGCGCTCCTCGAGCGCGAGGTCTCCGGCAAGGGCCAGTGGGTGCAGACCTCGCTGCTCCAGGCACAGATCTTCATGCTCGACTTCCAGGCCGCACGCTGGCTGATGGAGAGAGAGGTGGCCAAGCAGGCCGGCAACAACCACCCGACCAGCATCCCGACCGGCGTGTTCAAGACCTCGGACGGCTACATCAACATCGCCACCACGGGCGGGCGGATCTGGGAGCGTTGCGCGCAGGCGATCGGTGCGCCGGAGCTCTTTGGCCATCCCGACTACGCGACGGCCTCTGCCCGCTCAAAAAACCGCGACGCGCTCAACGCCGAGATCGAGAGGTGCACCGTGACGAAGTCGACCGAGACCTGGGTCCGCGAGCTCAACGAGGCCGGCGTGCCCTGCGGGCCGATCTATGCCATCGACCAGATGTTCGAGGACGCGCAGGTCAAGCATCTCGGGATCGCGCAAGACGTGCCGAACGATGAAGACCGCCCCATCCGCCTGGTCGGCCAGCCCGTGACGCTGTCGCGCACGCCGAGCAAGATGGTGGTGCGGCCGCCGGAATTCGGCGAACAGACCGACGAGGTGCTGAAAGAATTCGGCTTCGGCTCCGACGAGATTGCCAAGCTCAGGGACGCCAAGGTGGTGTGAGCCAGGTCAGAAACAACAATGCCCGGCAAGATTGTCGGGCATCGAAGGGAGTTCGCGCTGCGCAGCTCAGTATTTTGCAACGACCGGTGTTGGAGTGAACGCATAGTTGAAGCCGACACGCAGAATATGATTGTGGAAAGCTGACGTCCGCCTGGTTAGCGGCTCCGACGAAGTAAGTCTTACTTCCGAAATGCGTATTCGAGCTTCGCCGACCAATTCCGGGTGAACTTGCGCTCGACGTCCGATCGAACCGACTCGGGTATCGGTGCTACTCACCGCCGCACCGATTGAAAAGCTGAACGCGCCGAACGGAGTCGTGCCGCCGAGATCCGCCCCGAAGACTTGGATCCCAAGGTTGACCGCGGACGAATACTTGAGCTCCCCAACAGCGAGACCACCGGTCGCATACCAGAGAGTCTGCGGACTAGATAGAAATCACCATTTGAAAAAGATAAGAAGTCCCACAAGAATCCAGAGGGGAGAGAAACTGAACAACAACGATGCCCAATAATAAAACTCTTTTCGAGTAGTCGCACGCCCACTCATACTCTTACTCCCGCTCACCGATTCACCGTAAAAATACGGTAGTGACCGCCTCCGCCAAGGGATAGGAGTCCTTATATTCAAAAAACTCTTTCACCGCTATTATGTTCGAGCTGCCGTCGACGTTGGTCGACGCCTTACCATTGGCTGGCCTGCATGATAACTTGGCTCATTCTCGCGGCAATTTCGATTTTGATCCTCGCACTGTGCGTCCGGGCGACATATCGATTTGCCTTTCGCGAGGGCCGCGAGCAGGGTTTGTCGGAGTCGTTTCAACTCTACGGAGGTACCCGGCGGGCACTCGACAAGGCTCCCCCACAGCGAGATCCTGATTGAGGTGTCGTTCTCTAAAATTTCACGGTATGTCATACAGCGCTGGTGGCGACCGGCTCACACCGTTCGCTTTTGCTGCTGTGGTCTACCTGATCGCCTTGCTGCCCTCGATTGCCGTCATTGCGCATCTTCTGCCTCGGGCAAGGAAACTGTTCATGACAATTTCTACGCGAGCTATCGTTACTGCTGCCGTCGTTATTAATATCATCTCGATTGGCTTCTCTGAGGTGCAGCGAAGGCAATTGGGCTCGACAGCGATAGATGCCACACTCGAGCTGCGTCGAATTGAGCAACAGCGGCTAGCCCAGCAGAGCATTGAGTTGGACCGAACCTACAAATTGGTTGCAGAGGTCAACAATCGCATTAGCATGATCCAAGCTCAATTGCTCGGCCTTCAGGCGAGGGCGCAAGCCGTAAATGATGCCAAATAGCTATCAAGTGAGTGCCCTGCTTTTTGATTGGGAGAAGATGGTTCCGGCTCTCATGATCGCCGCGGGCCTCGCGCTGGTGCTGATAGGGTCTATTGCCGCGGCCCGGCACAAGCGATCGGAGAAGACTTGGGAAGACGGGGAAGCTGCAGCGCCGCGCCCCCGGATGGCGCCACTGCCGCGCCTGCTATCCACTCAACGGGACCGGGGCGAGTAAATTGCCATTTTTTCCCGTTCTCGTAATTTCACGGAGATGCTTCTCTAAGTTGCATCGTGTTACGAGCAATCCGGGCCGGATACGGGACCACCGGCGCAGGTGTTGATAGACCAAAGTTATTGTTGTTCAAGGGGTGGAAAACAATGCCTTCATTCAAGCTGCTCGCGCCATTTTTCCTTATCTACGCGCTGGGCATACTGGCCACGGCGGGGCACTTCTACCGCAAGCACGAAGGACGCTTAGGTGCACGCCAGACCTTGTGCGTACTCTTTTGGCCGGCTTGGTGGTTCCTGGAGCATAGTGTCCGAGAGACTATTGACGTCATTTCAGACGCGACCATAGGAACGGACGAGCGAGCGACACTTTCGTTCGGAGTTGGATTATTTGCGGCAGGACAATTTTTGTTTTCTAATTGGGAAATGTGCAGTGGGCTAACATGCACCGGCGTTCTACTGAAAAGCTCTGCCATGCTCTTCCCGCCGGTCGGCGCAATGTATCTGACTTGGCTTATCGCGCAGCTTGCATAGCACTCAGATGACGACACGGATCATGAACACGCCTGAAGAACTTCGGGGCAGACCATTTTCAGGGCACTTGATCCGACGATTCAAAGCCTTTCGTCTACGGACCACTCTGGAAATCCCGTGCCCCCCCCTCTTCAGGACGTGACGACGCGGATACTGAAACTCAACAAATGGCACGCGCTCGCCGCGGTGCTGATCATGTACATCCCGATCGGGCTCTATCTGGACACTCTACCGCCCACCGATCCAACAATCATGTACGGGCCGTTCGAGTACTATGGCGGCTACGCTTGGCGCTACCAGCCATCCGTTTCGCGAGCAATAGCCGATACCGCTGAAGCACCCCATCAATCGCGACTTGAACTGACCGAGGATGGCCGTCCCCTCGGGCCGGCCCACTGCGCGGACATCGAAATTGGAGACATAGGACACGGTCGGTTTTCCTACCGGAAGGATGATTGGGTTTTTCTCTATTTCTCGACAAGCGACAACAGTAATCCAAACACAAATGGCCGCATATATCGCGCCGTAGAACCGGCAGATGTTGACCCGTTCCAGTCGATTAGAATTCCTCCGCGTAAGCCCTGGATCTTCTGGCTGCTAGAAAAGATCCATTTTCATTCTTGAAGGTCAATATCGAAGCGAAGCACTAACGGCACCGCTAGAAGCGCGTATTATGGCGCAAACGCCACAAGCCAAAGAATCGTGTCACCCCGGCGGGAGCACTTGGCCTAGTTCAAATTTGAAGTCGGCTTGTTTTGAGACGAGCGATTTGACCGGATCAACAATACTATTGTCAGAGCAACCATCAGAGCCAGTACCGGCAGACCAATCGTCAGCACGGCGAAAACCGCCGGGTTGACAGTACCGAACAGCCACATAGCGCCTATTACCAACTCAACCGCGGCCATTCGCGTAGCCGAGCCCATTGTATTGCTCGACCATCGTCAATGTGCCGCCGATCGACCAATCCTTGTTCTTCCCCGCCCGCGGCGCGCAGTTGACCAGCGCATCAATGGCAGCCTCTTCCCACGACGAGAACGGCCCTCTCCCCGCCGGCACATGCGTTGAGACCTTGTTCCATGGATCGCCTTGGGCGAGAGAACCGGACCAGTCCTGCGAACTCTCCCGCTCGTGGGCGACCGAGATGAAGGCCCAGGGAACTCCGGTCTTCACCTCGACAGCTTGGTAACGAGCCTTCGCCTCCCGGAGCGACAAGCCGCTTCGCCACGCCGGTAAAGTTCCGGATCAGCTTGGCTTTGGCCCAGCGAGCCTCATTCGCCGCCTTCAAGGCTGCGAGGTCGGTCATTGATGCACCTGTCAAAGAAAAAGCCGCTCGAAAGGCGGCTTGGTGTGTCTTAGTGGTCACGCTCAGCGCTTGCTCGGGCGGGTTGTGCCGAGTAAGTTGCCGCACCCAGTTAGGAACGGGCGGGCACTAATCTTGAAATACCGCGCTGACATCGATGGCTTGCGATCCATCGCCGTACTGTCTGTGTTGGCCTTCCATTACAATTTAGCTCTGGCGGGCGGCTTTACTGGCGTCGATGTTTTCTTCGTAATCAGCGGGTTCCTGATAACGCAGCAACTCGCTGGCGAGATCGCGAACGGAACCTTCTCTATCCTCAACTTCTACGACCGTCGCATTCGACGCATCGTGCCTGCGCTTGCCGTCGTACTGCTGACGACTCTGTGGCTCGGCAAGTTCCTGCTGTTGCCAGGCGACTACAAGGCGACAGCTGCGAGCGCGGCCTACGCGGCGTTCGGCGCCTCAAACTTCTTCTTCCTGTTCAACACGAGCTATTTCGATCAGACCTCGGAGCTGATGCCGCTCCTGCACACATGGTCGCTCGGCGTCGAGGAACAATTCTATCTTGCGTGGCCTATTCTGCTCGCCGCATTCGCCCCAGCGGTCAGGAATCGCACCGTTGCGTTCGGCATCGGAGCTGTGGCCGCGCTCGGCTTCGTGACTAGTCTGTTTTGGCTCGGCGCCGATTCTAAGGGCGCATTCTATTTGGTACTGCCGCGGGCGTGGGAGCTTGCACTCGGCGCGCTGCTGGTGTTCCTGACTCCTCTTTCGCAACGCCTCGGCGCCGTGGCAATCGCGACAGGCCTCGCGTTGATTGGCGCCGGCTTTGTCTTCGCCCACGCCGACGCGTTCCCCGGCGCAGCAGCATTATATCCGTGCGCTGGTGCCGCGCTCGTAATCTGGCCGCGCCGGAACGAACCATGGCTCAGCCATTGGCTCGGCAAGCTGCGCCCGATCGGGCTGATTTCCTACAGTCTGTATCTCTGGCACTGGCCGGTGTGGGTGCTGTTTCGCCACTACATCAACAACGGAGAGCCCAGCCGCCTTGAGGCAGTCGCGCTCGCCGGCATCTCGATCGCCTTGGCAGTCCTTTCATTCCGCTTCGTTGAGAAGCCTTTCCGACAACGCCGATGGTCGCCGACTCGCACCGTGCAAACCGGCCTCGCGACCGGCGCGGCTGTCTTCTGCTTCGGCATGTACGTGCACAGTGCTGATGGGCTTCCGGAGCGCATGTCGCCCGCCATCTACCCTCTACGCAGCCTAGATGCGATGTGGGGATGGGACTGCCCCAAGTACGAACAACTCCCGCAACTAAACGGCCAATACTGCTCCTTCGGCCACGAGTGGGCGACTGCAAAGACGAAAGCCCTTCTGTGGGGCGATAGTCACGCTGGGCATCTAGCGCCGGTAGTTCAGGCCGCGGCTCAGCCCAACGAAGGAATTTTGCTGTACACGAACTGCCCCGCCTCCTTTGGTGGCCGTGTTCAGCGCCTAGACTTCGAGGGCTTCCCGAATTTTGCCGAATATTGTACTGACCAGCGCAAGCGAGCCATTCGACTGTTGCGCGATGATCCATCTATCAACCTTGTGATCCTGGCTTCTTCTTGGAGCCCGATGTCACATCAGATGATCGGCGATGCCAATCTGAGCCCAGAAAAGAGAATATCTCTGGTCGCCTCAGGACTTGAGGACTTGATCGATGAGACCTCAATTCCAGGCCGCCGCTTTCTCCTTGTCGGCAGCGTCCCGCAACTCAACAAGGACCCTGTTCCGTGTGCAGTGAACTCGCTGTCCGGTCTCTTACGACGGCCATGTAACCTTGACGCAACAACTGTCGGCTTTATGAAAACGTACACGATTCAAACCGACCGGATGCTAGAGGGTATCGCAAAAAGACACGCCAATGTGACTACTCTTATCCCACGAGACGCGATGTGCGATTCCGTTAGTTGCAAAACCTACATCAACGATGAATTTATCTACCGCGATGCAAGCCATATCAGGCGCAATCTGGAGCCGGAAACCCTGCATGAACTCGCAGGGCTAATCGGCCTTCCTGCCGCTCTCAACAACCAGATTAGCTCCGCATCTCAAGATTAGATATATCCCTTCGCACTCCACGCAACGAGAACCGTTGAAGCGCCAGGGTTATTGATCTGGAAACCCGTTGTCGAAATTGACGCAGCATTGATCGGCACCGCGGTTCCACCGTACGCATCCGGCCAGCACCCCGGGCAGTCGCGCCGGTCTGCCGCGGCGCCTCAGGCAGCAGCCGCTTGGGACTGTTGGGTCGCCTTCCAATTCCACGGGAGCAGGTCGGCGACTCTGTTGAGGGGGTGATCTGGAAGCCTGGCCAACACGTCAGCGAGCCAGGCTTGCGGATCAACGTCGTTCATCTTGCAGGTTTCGATCAGGGTATAGACAGCGGCGGCACGATTGCCGCTAGCATCTGAACCGGCGAAGGTCCAATTTCGTCTTCCGACAGCCACACCGCGTAACGCTCGTTCGGCAGCGTTGTTCGAGAGGCAGATGCGGCCATCGTCCAGGAAGCGGGTGAACGCCGCCCAGCGGTTGAGCAGGTAGTTGATCGCCTTTGCAGTATCGTTGCCTGATGAGAGCAAGGTTCGCTGCTGGCGCATCCAGATTTCGGGATCGGCGACGATCGGCCTCGACTTATCACGACGTGCCGCAAGCCGCTGTTCCGGCGTTTGGCCGTTGATGGTGCGCTCGATCTCGAACAGGATATCGATGCGCCGCACCGCCTCGCTGGCAATCGGCGCCTCTCCAGATTTCGCCAGGTCGAAGAACTTTCTGCGGCCGTGGCTCCAACACGCCGCTTCCAGGATCGGAGCCGGCTTCCTTTGGGCCTTGTAGAGCTGGTTATATCCATCAAAGGCGTCGGCCTGCATAAGGCCGACGTAGCCGGCAAGATGGCTTTGCGGATGCTCTCCAGCCCGGTTGCGTGAGTAGTAGAACAAGGCCGCCGGCGGATCCGTGCCGCCAAACGGCCGGTCATCGCGAACATAAGTCCAGATCCGGCCGGTAACCGTCTTAAGCTTGGCCAGTACCGGCACCGTCGGGTGAGTAGGCCGGAGGGATCTCACCTCCAGCACCGGGTCACCGGAGGCGGTCGCCCGCCCCCGGTTCCCACAGAACGTGGCGTGCGGATTTCCCGCACCGACGCTCTTCGACAGTTGGTTCACAGCACTGCAAGCGCTTGCAGCTCCCGATAAGGGAGGCGCAGCTTAGGCTTCAGCAACGGTGTCCGTTCTTTGATTTGGTTGAAGGCGTCCCAAGTGAGGCGTCGGCCTGCCCAGCTGCGGCTGCGCAGCATTCCGCGCCAGTAACGCTCCACGGCCCGATAGACTTTTACGAGGCTCCGGAGATTTCCGGCGACGCCGTAATAGCCATAGTGGCCGCGCAGGACGAGGTTGATTTCATCGGCCTGGTCACTGATCTTGTAATGCCGTATTTGCCGCATCAGCTCCTGCAGAGACATAAGGCTGCGCTTTAGCCGAGATTTCTCGGTGCGCATCCCAACCTTGAAGTTGCCTTTTTGGTTTCGCGTGCAATAGAGCGTCAGCCCCAGAAAGTAGATTGTTTCCGGGCGGTTTCTGCCGCGTTTGCCCGCATGTCTTTGCGCGAACCGACCAAACTCGACCAACTTGGTCTTGGTCGGCTCTAGAGTGAGGCCGAACTTCCCCAACCGAAGACGCAAGGCCTCCTGTACGCGGGTGGCGTCCGATCGATATTGGAAGCAGATCACAAAGTCGTCGATATAGCGCACCAGTCGGGCTTCGCCCCGCAACCGACCCTTCACCACGCGTTCGAACCAGAGGTCGAGAACGTAATGAAGGTAGAGGTTGCTCAAAAGCACACTGATCGATCCGCCTTGTGGCGTTCCTTGTTCGCTCGGGTGCACCGCTCCGTCTTCCAGGATGCCCGCTTTCAACCAGCGCCGGATCAAGCTGATCAGGCGCGGATCACCGACTCGATGTTCGACAAACCGGAGGACCCGATCATGATCGAGACTCCCGAAGAAGTTCTTCAAATCCGCCTCCAACACCCAGCTGATCATGCCGCCGGCGATCACCTCATTGAGGGTCGCCAAGGCATGATGGGCGCTGAGCTTCGGCCTGCCGCCGAACGAGCAGGGTAAGAAGTCCTGCTCGTAATAGCGGCCAGCACCTCAGCCGTGCTGCGCTGGAGCGCCCGGTCGGCGACAGTTGGAACCCCGAGGGGGCGCTTCTCCGTCTTACCGGGCTTGGGGATATAGACCCGCCGAATGTTCGGCGCCCGATATCCCTGGCGATGGATGGATTGGAGCATTGGCCCTATCCAGTCCTCGAAGCTCTCCTTCGCCGCCTCCACCGTCTGTCCGTCCACCCCGGCGGCGGAGCGCTTCGGAATCTGTAATAGATTCTTTTGCACTCGGTCGCGCGTGATGTGATGGGCCAACGAGGTGAAGCGAAGATTTGTCTCGCGCCGAGCTTTCACTGCTATTTGTTCAAGTTTCGTTTCCATGGTCAGCTGATCTTCTCTTTGCATAGAAGGCCGTAACTCCCGTTGAATGGAGCCCATGTCGCCCAAGAACAATTCAACTACCGCTGACCGCTTCCCCATGTGGCCGGCTCTCCCGTCCTCGGAGTACTATCGGTCAGTCTGACTTCCACCCGGTCGTCAGACCCTTCTCACCTCAGCGGCTTGGCAGGTCTTACAAGCTTGTGCTTGAACCGGATGGATCTCCCTTGTTCACGCTGCTTCCTTTGATTGCATGCTGGCGGTACGAACCCCGGGAGCACCTCTGACCGCTCGCGTTGTCGCGGCCTGCGGTTCCGCCTTCCCCTTTGAGAGACAGGGTCGGCTACTCCGATCACGTTCGATTTCGGGGCTATTTTCCCGTTCACTTCATTCCGGCCTACAACCTCCCTGTCTACGCTTCGCAACGGCCGTTACCGGACGCCACGCAAGACTCGGTTCGCGGCTGCTCGCTAGGCTTTGCCGCGGCCGTCATCTCAGACGGCAGACTTCAACGCGCTTGCAAGGCGCAACTCTCGCAGAACCGGGCGTGAGACTCTCGCCTCACCCGGCTCCCATCAGGCAAGCTTTCCGCCATCGCCGAGCTGCCAATGCACAAAGAGCCTGCGCTTCTCACGCGCGATCTTCTCCAGGAAGAGACGCGCGCGCCCTAAACGGTGATGGAAGCGCTTCTACTTTCGCTTCAGCCAAATAGCTAACGTCTGGTTGATGTAGCGTGCCAAAGGATAAAGCGCTGAGCGCGTGTATCCCATAATAAGCGATCCACCTGTCGCGCGGCGATCAGGATGGAAGAGCGCGTCAATCAAGGAGAGAGAGTTTCGCCGGGCTCGTGACGTAGGGAGGGCGTAGCCCGACCGGAGTTACGAGCCCGGCGTCGGCGCGATCCACGAGGGACCGCGCCGATTGGTGATCGCGGCCGGCAGGTTATGCAAGTGGTTCTTCCGCCAAGAGGAATCACTCGCTTGCCCGGCCGACACATCACAGATCACCAAATGAGGCTCTACATGAAGTACCGTCAGACCGATAGCCCGCCAGTGGCGGCGGCCAAGGCGTCGTTCAGTGCGTCGACCGGTTATCGGATCGAGAGAGATCCCGACGTCCATCGCAAAAGAAAGCTCCTCGCGGCCGACGACGGCCGGATCCGTTGAGCGAGGTGTTCGAGACCGAGATCGTCCCGATCCTGAAGTCGGCACCTGGCTTACGCCCGGTCCCGGTCTTCGAGGAGATGCTCCGACGTCATCCGGATCTCGGCACTCGTATCCGTCGCACCCTGGAGCGTCGGATCCGCGCCTGGCGGGCGATCCACGGCGAGGAGCAGGAGGTGATCTTCCGCCAAACCCACGAGCCTGGCCAATAATTCATACAGGAGATGAGTTATGTTTCGTGTGGGGCAGAAGGTGGTTCGGTTTAGTGGTGGCCCAGGCTGCGTCATCACCAACCATCTGAGCAGGAAGGACTATACGTATCCACAGCTTGTCTGGCCGGCATCGCGCAGCGGCAACATTTGGAACCAATGACGAGGCGCCTGGATAAGACTATGGCGACATAAGAGAACTGGGACACTGATCTAATTCAGTTCTCATGGTGTCTCCGTTTTGCTCCGCTGCCTCCAACTGACACGGCCGACCAAACCATCGATCAAGGGCCAAAACAGCAGCACGATTGCCAACGTCGTGATCGAGCCGACCAGTCCGTTCGACCAGAACACCTTCATGTCGCCGCCGGAGCCGATCATCGAAAGGCGGAACGCATCCTCGGCGCGGTTGCCGAGCACCAATGCGAGGGTGAACGGCGCGAGCGGGATCCCGATCTTCTTGAAGACATAGCCGACGACGCCGAAGCCCAGCATGAGCCAGATATCGAACATCGCGTTCTGGATCGCATAGGCGCCGATCGCGCAGGACACCACGATCATCGGGGCTACGGCCGCGAACGGCACGCGCAGGATCGAAGCGAAGATCGGCACCGTGGTCAGCACAAGCACCAGGCCGACGACATTGCCGAGATACATCGAGGCGATCAGGCCCCAGACGAAATCCTTGTGCTCGACGAACAGCAGCGGCCCCGGGTTGAGGCCCCACACCATCAGGCCGCCGAGCAGGATCGCAGCAGTCCCCGAGCCGGGAATGCCGAGCGCCAGCATCGGCAACAAGGCCGAGGTGCCTGAGGCATGCGCGGCGGTCTCCGGCGCGAATACGCCCTCGATCCGGCCCTTGCCAAAGCTCTCCTGATCCTTGGCGAAGCGCTTGGCGAGGTTGTAGCCCATGAAGGAGGCCGCGATCGCGCCGCCCGGCGTGATGCCGAGCCAGCAGCCGATCACCGACGAGCGCAGCAGCGTCACCCAGTATTTAGGTAGGTCCTTCCACACCGAGAGCACGACGCGCAGGCTGATGCCGGCGGCGTGTCCGCGCAGCGCGAGGCGCTCCTCCATCGTGAGCAGGATCTCGCTGATGCCGAACAGGCCGATGACCGCGACAAGGAAGTTGATGCCGCGCAAGAGCTCCGCGGAGCCGAACGTCATGCGCAGCTGCCCGGACACCGTATCCATGCCGACGCCGGCGAGCAGCAGCCCGAGCGACATCGAGATGACAGTCTTGTGCTTGGCTTCGCGGCCGAGGCCGACGAAGGAACAGAAGGTCAGGAGATAGACGGCGAAGAATTCCGGCGGGCCGAACCTCAGCGCAAACGACGAGATCATCGGCGCCAGGAAGGTGATCAGCAGCACCGCGACCAGCGAACCGACGAAAGACGAGGTGAACGCCGCGGTGAGCGCTTCGGCCGCCCTGCCCTGCTGCGCCATCGGATAGCCGTCGAAGGTGGTCGCGACCGACCAGGCCTCGCCCGGAATATTGAACAGGATCGAGGTGATGGCGCCGCCGAACAGCGCGCCCCAGTAGATGCACGACAGCATCACGATGGCGGAGGTCGGATCCATCGTGAAGGTCAGCGGCAGTAGGATCGCGACGCCGTTGGGGCCCCCAAGCCCGGGCAGCACGCCGACGAAGATGCCGAGCACCAGTCCGACCATCATCAACAGCAGCGTCTTCCACGTCAAAAGGACGGCAAAGCCGTGCAGCAGGAGACCGAAAGCTTCCATGGTTCGACTCGGTTCGCTAGCGGCCGAGAGCCGCTTCGAGCGGCCCCTTTGGCATGATGACGTCGAACGCGACGTCGAACGTTATGAACATCGCGGCGGTGAAGACGAAGGCGGTCAGCAGTGACTTCCACAGCGCGATCTTGCCGACGAGGCGCATGAAGCCAGCGATCAAGAGAAAGCTCGCGACGTAGAGGCCGAGATATTGGGTGGCGAGGCAGAACAGCAATGTCGGCACGAACACCGCCATCACCCGGCGAAGCTGGGCCCGGGTGACAAAGGTCTCGGCGGCTTCCCGGCGCGAAAGAAAGGCGGCGCCGAGACCATAAAGGCTCGCACCGCCGAGGATGACCGAGAGGTAGAACGGAAAATAGCCCGGCTGCGGCCCAGTCGAGTCCCACGACGCACCGGTGCGCCAATTGTCCCAGCCGAGCACCACGGCGAGCGCAAGCAGAAGCAGCGACACGACGACGTCGACGACGCCGGTGCTGACGACCGCCGGCGAGTTATCTTCAGGTGCGGTCGGATCGTCGACGACGATCTCAAGTTCGGTATTGGACATGGATGAGACGGTCTGGGTTGCGAGGGCAACGATTGGGATAGCGTGCAGATGCAACCACCGTCAATGCAGCCTTCAGTTAAACGGTGGAACGTTCGGGAAAGGCGCTCGCAAGTGCAGCACGCTCCGGCTTGAGAACGCCGCGCTCGGTGATCAATCCGGTCACCAGCCGCGCCGGCGTGACGTCGAAGCCGAAATTGGCCACCGACGAGCCGTCCGGAACCACGCGCACGGTCTCGATCCGGCCATCCGCCGTGCGTCCCGTGAGGTGCGTCACCTCAGCGGCCGCGCGCTGCTCGATCGGAATCTGCCTGACACCGTCATCGATACTAAAGTCGATGGTCGGCGACGGCAGCGCAACATAGAACGGCACGCTGTTGTCGCGGGCCGCGAGCGCTTTCAGATAGGTCCCGATCTTGTTGCAGACATCGCCATTGGCGGCGACGCGATCGGTCCCGACGATCGCGAGATCGACCATGCGATGCTGCATCAGATGGCCACCGGTGTTGTCGGGGATCACGGTGTGTGGCACGCCGTGGTGCCCGAGTTCCCAGGCGGTGAGCGAAGCGCCCTGATTGCGCGGCCGGGTCTCGTCGACCCAGACATGGACCGGAATGCCGCGATCGTGCGCCTGATAGATCGGCGATGTCGCCGTTCCCCAATCCACGGTTGCAAGCCATCCGGCGTTGCAATGCGTCAGGACGTTCACCACCTCGCCCGCCTTCTTGGTCGCGGCGATCGTCTCGATCAGACCGAACCCGTGACGGCCGATCTCGCGGTTGATCTCGACGTCCTCATCGGCGATCTCGCGCGCGCGGGCATAGGCCGCCTCGGCGCGGGCCGAAGCCGCGAGCGGCGCCAGCGCGCGGTGCATCTCGTCAACAGCCCATTTCAGATTGACCGCGGTCGGCCGGGTCGCCAGGAACATCCTGCCGGCGCGCTCGAGCGCCGCGTCGGAGGCATCGGCGCGCATCGCAAGCGCCATGCCATAGGCTGCGGTTGCGCCGATCAGCGGCGCGCCGCGGACCAGCATCGAGCGGATCGCCTCGCCGGCCTCGTCCGCGGTGGTGAGTTTGGCGACGATGAATTCATGCGGCAACCGGCGCTGATCGATCGCGCCGACCGACCAGCCGTCGGGCTCGAGCCAGATGCTGCGAAAATGTCGTCCATCGACTTTCATGTCCTACGCCCTTCGCGTCGCGCGCTCGCTGGAGGACTTGCTCACGACCGCAGCACCCGTCCGGCGACGGCATCGAGCTTGGCCAGCAGCTGCGGATCGCGGGCCGCGGGCGCCGTGATCAGCGCGGTATCCAGCACCCGATCCGAACCGACCGGACACGGCTCGTGCTCGCGCGGGAAATCCCGCGCCAGCCGCGCGACCAGCGCCTTTGCCTTCTCGGCGTTCGAATTCAGCACACGGATGATATCCTGCACCGTCACGGCATCATGCGCCGGATGCCAGCAATCGAAATCGGTGACCATCGCCACGCTGGCGTAGCAGATCTCGGCCTCGCGGGCGAGCTTGGCTTCCGGCATGTTGGTCATGCCGATCACCGAATAGCCCTGCGCCTTGTAGGTCAGGCTTTCGGCGAGCGAGGAGAACTGCGGCCCCTCCATGCAGAGGTAGGTGCCGCCGCGGGCGAACGCGATGTCTTCGGCCTCGGCAGCGGCGGCGAGATGGCTTGCCAGCAACGGCGACACCGGATGCGCCATCGAGACATGCGCGACGCAGCCCTTGCCGAAGAACGAGCTCTCGCGCTTGTGGGTGCGATCGACGAACTGGTCGACCAATACGAACGTGCCCGGCGGCAGCTCTTCCTTGAACGAGCCGCACGCGGACAGCGCGACGAGGTCGGTGACCCCCGCCCGCTTCAGCACGTCGATATTGGCGCGATAGTTGATGTCGGACGGCGACAGCGCGTGTCCATGGCCGTGGCGCGGCAGGAACACGATCGGGAGTCCCGCCATCTCGCCGCGGCGGAGCGGCGCGGACGGCTCGCCCCAAGGGCTTGTGATCGCCTCCTCGCGGACATTTTCCAGGCCCGGCAGATCGTAGATGCCGGATCCACCGATGATCCCTAACACGGCTTTGGTCATGATCGCTCCTCACGGTCCCGCACGGCGCCGGAGGGGTGACCCAGCCCGATCGGGCTCGCCGGACGTTCGGCCATATTGCGGCGCAGTAATCACTGCACGGCTGCCGCTTGCAAGGCAATTCCAAGCTAACAGGAAAGCAGCCGGCCCAGGCACCCGAAGGGTGAACCCGGAATCTCGCGATTCCCCGATGCGCAATTGCGCATCTGAGGTTCGCTGCTTCGCATCGCCCCGGAATGACGGCGAATCCGCTATTTTGCGACGAACCCTGCCGCATTCATCAGCGAGGCATTCTGCTTGTCGTCATCCTCGAGGAACTCGACCATGTCCTTGCCGGTGAGGAAGATCGGCTTCAGCGCCTGCTTCTCCATGTAGTCCTTGTATTCAGCCGTCTGCGTCACCTTCTGAAACAGGTCGACATAGAACGCCTGCTGCTCCTGCGTGACCTTGCCCGGCAGGAACATCGCGCGCAGCATCAGGTACTGCACGTCGAGCCCCTCCTCCTTGCAGGTCGGGATGTCGTTCCAGGATTGCGTGTCGGTGACCTTGCTCTTGTAGGAGATCCGCTCCTTGTCGAACACGCAGAGCGCGCGAACCTGTCCGGCGCGCCAGACTTCGAGGTTCTCGCTGGGATTGTTGACGTTGGACTCGGTGTGGCCGCCGACCAGCTGGGTCGCGGCCTCGCCGCCGGACTTGTACGGCAGGTAGGAGAATTTTGCGCCGGTCTTCTGCTCCATGAACACGGTCAGCACGTGATCCTCACGCTTGGAGCCGGTGCCGCCCATCTTGAACGGCGCACTGGCCGCCTTCGCGGCAGCGACGAACTCCTTCACGGTCTTCGGACCGGAGGCGTTGTCCCACAGCACGAACTGGTCGAGTGCGATCACCGACACCGGGGTGAGGTCGCGCCAGTTGAACGGAATCTTAGCCGACAGCGGCAGCATGTAGATCAGCGAATAGGCGATCAGCACCTTGTTGGGATCACCCTCGCTGGACTTCATGTACATCAGCGCTTCCGCACCCGACGCGCCGCCCTTCAGCGATACCACCATCGGCTGCTTCATCAGATTGTTCTTCTGGATCGCCGCCTGCATCATGCGCGCCATCTGGTCTGAGGCGCCGCCGGCACCGGCCGCGACCACGATTTCGACCGGCTTGCTCGGCTCCCAGCCGGCAAAGGCCGGCGTGCTCAGCAAGAGGGCCGCGATTGCAGCCGTGGTTTTTACAATCTGTCCCACGTGTTTCTTCCCTATCTATTTGTTCGGCTTGGTAAAACCTGCGAGGTGCCGGGCTCGCGTCATTGTGCCGAGAATGAAGGTGAGTTCAAGCAGCGAACTGCCGCATGGCCTATGACTTTGGAATGAGGTGGGGACGCTCAGGACCAACAATCAAAACAGCGCGGAGTCTGTCTCGGGCCCATGCTTTCTGACAACGGGGATCAATGCGAAAAGCGCGCTTTCCGCCAGGAATCCAGGACGACCGTTACTTCCCTTTGAAGTTGGGCGCGCGCTTGTTGAGGAAGGCGTCCATGCCCTCGCGGAAATCCTCGCTCATATAGGCGCGCAGGATCAGGTCCTCGCCCTCCTCGCGCGACAGCGTGCGGCGGATGCGGCGCACCGCTTCCTTGGTCACTTCGAGCGTGATCGGCGCATGGCCGGCGACAAGCTTCGCCGTCTCGTTGGCGCGGCGCTGCAACGTCTCCACATCGGGGACGACTTCATTCAACAGCCCGAGCGCCAGCGCTTCGGGTGCCTCGACGAGGCGCGCCTTGAAGATCAGATCCTTGGTGCGCGCCGGACCGATCAGCGAGACCAGCCGCGAGATGTTGGACATCGAGAGGCAGTTGCCGAGCGTGCGGGCGATCGGAAAGCCGATCCGCGTCGCCTCGGTGCCGATCCGGATATCGCAACAGGCGGCGATGCCGGCACCGCCGCCGGTGCAGGCGCCGGCGATCGCCGCGATCACGGGCACACGGCACTGCTCGAGCGTACCCAGCACGCGGTCGATCCGCGCCTCATAGTCCAGCGCATCCTGCGCGGTCTTGAACGCGCGGAACTGCGAGATGTCGGTGCCCGAGGCGAACGCCTTGTCGCCGGCGCCGGTCATGATCAGTGCCTTGATGGAGTGATCCTGATTGATGTTCTCGCAGATCGCCGCCATCTGCTCGTACATCGCAAAGGTCAGCGCATTGCGCGCCTGCGGGCGGTTGAACGTGATGCGCGCGATCCCGTCCTCGACGGAATAGATCAGGTCTTCGGTCGAAATGACGGGCGCGTTCATGTCTCGCTCTTTCTGTTGTTTGCGATTCGATTTCAGGCGACAGGCTTTTCAAGCGACAGCCTTCGACTGCGCGGCGTCGTGACCCTTCAGGACCTCCATCGCCGCCAGCACGCCGCCGCCGCGATGCGGCACCTTGGCCAGATCAAGGCCCATCTCGACGCCGGATAGCGTGCCCATCAGCATCAGGTCGTTGAAGTGCCCGATATGCCCGATCCGGAACACCTTGCCCTTGACCTTGTTGAGGCCGGTGCCGAGCGACATGTCGAAATTCTCCAGCACGACCTTGCGGAAGTGGTCGGCGTCGTGGCCGTCAGGCACCCGCACCGCGGTCAGCGCCGGCGAGTGTGCACCCTGCTCCTGGCACTGTGTCTCGAGGCCCCAGACCTTGATCGCCGCGCGCGTCGCCTCGCTGTGGCGCTTGTGGCGGGCGAAGACGTTCTCGAGGCCCTCTTCCTCCAGCATATTCACGGCCTCGCGCAGGCCGAACAGGAGGTTGGTGGCGGGCGTATAGGGCCAGGTGCCGGCCTTGTTGATGTTGATGACTTCCTGCCAATCCCAATAGGAGCGCATGCCCGGATTGGCCTTGGCCACGGCGAGCGCCTTCTCCGACACGGCATTAAAGCCGAGGCCGGGCGGCAGCATCAGGCCCTTCTGGGAGCCGGCGATGGAGACATCGATGCCCCAGGCATCATGCTCATATTCCAACGAGCCGAGGCCGGAGATGGTGTCGACCATCAAGAGTGCCGGATGCTTCAGCGTGTCGAGGATCTTGCGGACGTCGCGCGGATAGGTGACGCAGGCGGTCGAGGTCTCGTTATGGACCACGCAGACCGCCTTGATCTTGTGCGCCTTGTCGGCGGACAGCCTCGCCTCGATCTGCTCGAGGTCGGCGCCGTGGCGCCAGTCGCCCGAGATGAAATCGACGTCGAGCTTGAACTTGTCGGCAATGCCATGCCACAGCACCGCGAACTGGCCGGTCTCGCACATCAGGACCTTGTCGCCGGGCTGCAGCGTGTTGACGATCGCAGCCTCCCAGGCGCCGGTCCCCGACGACGGGTAGATGATCACGGGTTGCTTGGTGCGGAACACGCGCTGCATCGCAGAAAGCACGGCAAAACCGATCTCGGCAAACTCGGGACCGCGATGGTCCATGGTCGGCATATCCATGGCCCGCAGCACCCGGTCCGGCACGTTGGTCGGTCCCGGAATCTGCAGAAAATGCCTTCCAGTATGCACGGTCATGAGCGTCTTTCCCGGTCTCGTCTTGGTCGTGGTGAGCCGCTCGCATATCACTATTCGCCGGGTTTGTCCTAGGCCCGGCGGGGGTCCGTCATGCATATCTGACGGCGCTCCGCCGGGCCGGCAGCGCCTCATTCGGCGGCTACCACCTTGCCCGGCACCACCGATTCGTTCGTCTCCTCGAACGGCCTTTCGGGATGCATCAGAAACGCCGAGAAGCCGCCGACCAGCAGCAGTCCCATCGACATCAGGAACGGCAGGTACCAGTTTCCGGTGGCGTCGATGACGAAGCCGGCGACCAGCGGCGAGACGATGGCCGCGAAGGCCGAGCCGGTGTTCATGATCCCGGCGGCGGTGCCGGAATATTTCGCCGCGATGTCCATCGGGATCGACCACATCGGCCCGATCACGAGTTCGGCGCAGAAGAAGCCGGCCGACAGGCAGAGCGCCACCAGCGTGATGTCGTGGACGAACAGGATCGGCATCAGCGACAGCAGCGCGCCGGCGAAGCCCACGACCGTCACGCTGAGTCGCGCCAGCCGTATATTGCCGGTGCGCTCGAGAATGCGATCGGAGATGACGCCGCCGATGCTGTCCCCGACGACGCCGGCAAAGAACACGCCGGATGCGAACAGCGCCGAGTTCTTCAGATCAAGGCTGTAGTTGTTTTTGAAGAACAGCGGCAGCCAGTTGAGATAGAGCCACAGGCACCAGCCGTAGCAGAAATAGGTCAGCGTCACCGGCCACATCCGCTGCAGCAGCGGTCCCCACGGCACCTTCGGCCGCTCGCCTTTCGGCCGCGGCGGCAAGGTCGCAAGCTCGGCCGCGGTGATCGAGCCATGGTCCCGCGGCTCGTTGCGGAAGTACCAGACCCACGCAACGCCCCAGATCAGACTGACAAAGCCAAGCACGACGAACGCGCCGCGCCAGGTCAGCCAGAGGATCAGCAGCGCGACCACCGGCGGAGTGATGGCATTGCCGAGCCGCGCGAATGAATGCGTCAGGCCTTGCGCGAAACCGCGGCGGTTCGCCGGCGTCCAGTACTGCATCGCGCGCGTCGCGGTCGGAAACGTCGCGCCTTCGCCGAACCCCAGCGCGAAACGCGCGACGAACAGCGCGGCAAGGCCATGGACAAAGCCGGTCATGATGGTCGCCGCGGCCCAGATCATGCCGCACCAGAACAAGGTCTGGCGCGGCCCGAAGCGATCGCCGACCCAGCCGCCGATCACCTGGAACAGCAGGTATGGATAGGCAAAGGCCGAGAACACCAGGCCGAGTTCGGTGTTGGACAGGCCGAGCTCCTTCTGGATCTCGCCGGCCGCGGTGCCGATGTTCACCCGGTCCACATAGGTGATGAAATACATCACGCAGAGCATGGCCAACACGACATGGGTGGCCTTGAACCGAAGCCTCATATCCCCTCCCCCGCGATTTTTTTGAGTTTGTTGAGGCGCTGGCTGCTAGGTGCCGACGACTTTCAGATGCGGCGGTGTATTGCGCTGGTCGCGCTGTTCGAGAAGCTTCATCGCCGCCTCGACGCCGCCCGAGCGGTGCGGCACACCGGCGACCGACAATCCCATCTCGACTCCCGTCAGCGCGCCAAGCAGCGTCAGCTCGTTGCACTCGCCGAGATGACCGATGCGGAACACCTTGCCTGCGACCTTCGACAGGCCGGCACCGAGCGACATGTTGAAATTGTCGAGCACGACCTTGCGGAACTGATCGGCATCATGTCCGGGCGGCATCATCACCGCGGTCAGCACCGGCGAGAATTCCGAGGGCTCCTGGCACAGCACCTCGAGCCCCCACTGATTGACGGCGGCGCGCGTGGCGGCGGCCAGCCGCAGATGGCGGGCGAACACGTTGTCGAGCCCCTCCTCCAGCAACATCGCGATCGCCTCGCGCAGCCCGTAGAGCAGATTCGTCGCCGGCGTATAGGGGAAGAAGCCCTTGGCGTTCGGCTTTAGCATTTCCTCCCAGTCGAAATAAGAGCGCGGCATCTTATTGGTGCGCGACGCGGCGCGCGCCTTCTCCGAGATGGCGTTGAAGCCAAGGCCGGGCGGCAGCATGAAGCCCTTCTGCGAGCAGCTGACGCTGACGTCGACCTTCCACTCGTCGTGCCGGTAATCGACCGAGCCGAGTGAGGAAATGGTGTCGACCATCAGGAGCGCCGGATGCGCGGTGCGGTCGATGGCAGTACGGATGTCCGCGATCCGGCTGGTCGCACCGGTCGAGGTCTCGTTGTGGACGACCATCACCGCCTTGATGCTGTGCGCGGTGTCGGCGGCAAGCCTTGCTTCGATCTGCGCGGGGTCCGCGCCGCGGCGCCAGTCGCCGGGTATGAAATCCACCTCGATGCCGAAGCGGCCGGCCATCTGCCGCCACAGTGTGGCGAAGTGGCCGGTCTCGACCATCAGGACCGTGTCGCCCGGCGACAGGGTGTTGACGATCGCGGCCTCCCAGGCGCCGGTCCCGGACGACGGGAAGATCACCACCGGCCCTTTGGTCTGAAACACCTTCTGGCTGCCCTCGAGCACGGCACGGCCGAGCGCGGCGAATTCGGCGCTGCGGTGGTCGATGACCGGCATGTCCATCGCCCGAAGAATGCGATCCGGGACCGGGCTTGGCCCTGGAATCTGCAGAAAATGGCGCCCTTGATGCATGAGAACCTCCCAATCGCCGGATTTCGGCTCCTCGGAGAGCTATTTTGCATTCATTTTTTGTCTTTTCAATCCAATTTTGGTATTCGATCGAGAGCATCGACGCGACCGCGCCGGCAAATTATTGTTCAGAATATGAAATCCGCGATTCCCGAAGCCGGGGTTCCAATCACCCCGCCCGCCGCCGGCAATGGCAGCGACCGCCAGGAGGCCTCGCTACACGGCGAGATCCTGCTGCGGCTCCGCGACTATGTGGTGGAGGGCAACATTCCCGAGGGCGCCCGCGTTCCAGAGCGCCAGCTCTGCGAGATGCTGGGGATCTCAAGGACGCCGCTGCGCGAGGCACTCAAGGTGCTGGCCGCCGAGGGCCTGATCGAGCTCTTGCCCAACCGCGGCGCGCGGGTGCGCCGGCTCAGCCCGCGCGACCTCGAGGAACTGTTCGACGTCATGGCCGGGCTCGAGAGCCTCGCCGGACGGCTGGCATGCGAGATCATCACCGACGAGGAAATCGTCGCGATCGAGCGCCTGCACTACGAGATGTACGGTCATTATCTGCATCGCGATATGCACGGCTATTTCCAGACCAACCAGCAAATCCACGAGAGCATTGTTGCGGCCGCGCGCAACGAGACGCTGAAGGCGACCTACGCCAACTTCGCCGGCCGGATCCGCCGCGTGCGCTATTCCGCCAATTTCGCCCGCAAGCGGCAGCGCTGGGCCGAGGCGATGCGCGAGCACGAGGCGATCCTCGATGCGCTGCGCCGGCGCGCGGCAAGCGAGCTCAGCGACATCCTGTTCCAGCACCTGCGCAACAAGCGGGCCGCCGCCATCGATCACCTCGCGGAGGGGCCGGACAGCGGCCTGGAGACAACGCCCCAGAACGACTGAAGGGGCCGGGACAAGGATGATTGGAGGGCAGCCATCCTTGCCCATTATGAATTCATAATATAATTCTCACGTCGAGAGAATGCATAATCCATGAGCAATCAACGTGGCGTCATGGATCACATCGGATCTGGGATGAAGAACGCCTCCTCGCTCGAACAGCGCCTGCGGTCCGAACTGGCCGGCGACGTCTTTTTCGACGCCTTCAACCGCGGCCGCTACGCGACCGACGCCTCGTTCTACCAGATCATGCCGGCCGGCGTGGTGGTGCCGCGAACCGTCGACGAGGCATTGCGGGCGCTTGCGATCGTCCGCGACGCCGGGCGGATCGTCACCCCGCGCGGCGGCGGCACCTCGCAATGCGGCCAGACCGTCAATGACGGCATCGTGGTCGACCTGTCCAAGCACCTGAATCGGGTCCTCTCGCTCGACGTCGAGCATCGGACCTGCGTGGTCGAGCCCGGCATCGTGCTCGACGATCTCAACCGCCAGCTCAGGAAGCACGGGCTGTGGTTTCCGGTCGACGTCTCGACTGCATCGCGCGCCACGATCGGCGGCATGGCCGGCAACAATTCCTGCGGCGGCCGTTCGCTGCGCTACGGCACGATGCGCGATAACACGCTGTCGATGGATGCCGCGCTCGCCGACGGCACGCTGCTGCATTTCGGCGAGGTGCCGCGCGACCTGACGCGGGTCAATCCGTCCGACAGCGGATTGAAGCTGTTTCGCGACATGCTCGATCTCGGCGAGCGCGAGGCGCTCGAGATCGCCGACAAATTCCCCAAGGTGCAGCGCCGCGTCGGCGGCTATAATCTCGACGCGCTGGCGCCGCGCAACGCGCCGAACAACCTGGCGCATCTGTTGGTCGGCTCGGAGGGCACCCTTGCCTTCACGACGCAGGTCGAACTCAAGCTGTGGCCTGTGATCCGCAACAAGGCGCTCGGCGTCTGCCATTTCGGCAGCTTCTACGAGGCGATGGACGCGGCCCAGCATCTGGTCAAGCTGCGGCCCATTGCCGTGGAGCTGGTCGATCGCACCATGATTGCGCTCGGCCGCGAGATCGCGATGTTCCAGCCGATCATCTCGGCAGCCGTGCGCGGCGATCCGGACGCCATCCTGGTGGTCGAGTTCGCCGAAGAGGACCAGGCCGACAACCTCACCCGTCTCAAGCAGCTCGGCGAGCTGATGGCCGACCTCGGCTTCGGCTGGGACAAGCCGCAGCGCAAATGGGGCGGCGTGGTCGAGATCGTCGAGCCCGCGCTGCAGACCGGCATCGCCGATTTCCGTGCCGCCGGCCTCAACGTCATGATGTCGATGAAGCAGGAGGGCAAGCCGGTCTCGTTCGTCGAGGATTGCGCGGTGCCGCTGCCGCATCTCGCCGACTACACCGAGCGGCTCAATGCCGTGTTCGCCAGGCACGGCACCCGCGGCACGATGTATGCGCATGCCTCCGAAGGCTGCCTGCATGTGCGCCCGGTGCTCAATCTCAAGCTCGAGAAGGACGTCAAGGCGATGCGCGCCATTGCCGAGGAAGCCTTCGCGATGGTGCGCGAATACAAGGGCTCGCATTCCGGCGAGCACGGCGACGGCCTGGTGCGCTCGGAATTCCACGAAGCGATGTTCGGGCAGCGCATCGTGGCCGACTTCCGCGAGGTCAAGCGACGCTTCGATCCGACCAACACGCTCAACCCGGGCAAGATCGTCGATCCGCCCAGGATGGACGACCGTTCGCTGTTTCGTTTTTCGCCGGATTATCGCGTCGGCGAATTGAAGACGGCGCTGGACTGGTCGGCCTATCCCGGCGCCGGCCGCGGTTTCCAGGGCGCCGTCGAGATGTGCAACAACAACGGCGCCTGCCGCAAGCTCGAAGGCGGCGTGATGTGCCCGTCTTATCGTGCCACGCGTAACGAGAAGGACGTCACCCGCGGCCGCGCCAATACGCTGCGGCTCGCGATCTCGGGCCAGCTGGGTGCGGACGCGCTCGCCTCCGACGAGATGATGGAGACGCTGAAGCTCTGCGTTTCCTGCAAGGCGTGCCGCCATGAATGCCCGACCGGCGTCGATATGGCCAAGATGAAGATCGAGGTGCTGGCCGCGCGCGCTGCGACGCATGGTCTAACGCTGCGCGACCGGCTGGTCGGCTATCTGCCGCGCTACGTCGATCTCGCCTCGCGCTTTGCGCCGATCGCGAACTGGCGCAACCGCAGCCCACTGTTGCGCAGCCTGTTCGAGAGGCTCGCCGGGATCAGCGCCAAGCGCGCGCTGCCGGCGTTTCGCCGCGACACCTTCCGGCCGGACGCCGAGGTGCTGGGTCCAGCCGACGGCCGCGAAGTGGTGCTGTTCGCCGATACATTCAACCGCGGCTATGAGCGGGAAAATCTCGACGCCGCGATCGAAGTCCTGGTCGCCGGCGGCTATCGCGTGCATCTGCCGAGGCCATCGGACGGCGGACGGCCGCCGTGCTGCGGGCGAACCTTCCTGTCGGCCGGACTGGTGGAGCAGGCCCGCGCCGAGCTTGACCGGCTGGTTGCGACCTACGTCCCGTTCGCGGCCCGCGGCGTGCCGATCATTGGTCTCGAGCCAAGCTGCCTGCTGACCTTGCGCGACGAGCTGCTGTCGCTGCGTTCGGATGAGGCCGCCAAGACCGTCAGTGCGCACGCGCTGCTGTTCGAGGAATTTCTGGTGCGCGAGGCCGAGGCCGGGCGGCTCGCTTTGCCGCTCGGCGCGGTCGCCGGCAAGGCCGTGGTGCACGGTCATTGCCACCAAAAATCCTTCGGCGCGTTCAAGCCGGTGGAGAAGGTGCTGCGCTTGGTGCCGGGCCTCGATGTCAAGACCATCGAGTCGAGTTGCTGCGGCATGGCCGGCGCGTTCGGCTATGGCGCCGAAACCTACCAGGCCTCGATCGAGATGGCCGAACTGTCGCTGCTGCCGGCTGTCAGAGGCGCCGATCAGGACACGCTGATCGTGGCTGACGGGACCTCATGCCGGCACCAGATCAAGGACGGCAGCGGCCGCACGCCGCTGCATGTCGCCAGCGTATTGGCGATGAGCCTGAAACGTGCGAAATCGAATTCCGACAGATTGTTACCGACAAAGGAAGAGGCCTATGGCTGAGCTCACTCTCGAAACTGCCCGCAAGATTCTGGATGCCGCGCTGGCCAAGGGGGTCGAGAAGAAGTTCAAGCCGCTGGTCGTCACCATCCTCGACGCGCGCGGCGCGGTGAAGGTGACGGCGGCACAGGACGGCACCAGCCTGATGCGGGCCGAGATCGCCCATGGCAAGGCCTATGGCGCGCTGGCGCTCGGGATGGGATCGCGGGCGCTGTTTCAGCGCGCCCAGGAGCAGGCCTATTTCGTCGACGCCGTGAACACGCTGGCGCAGGGCCGGATGGTGCCGGTCCCCGGCGGTGTCCTGATCATGGACGGCACTACCCTGCTCGGCGCCGTCGGCGTCAGCGGCGACACCTCGGACAATGACGAGATCTGCGCCGTCGCGGGCATCGAAGCTGCCGGCCTGAAGGCCAACATCGGATGACAACAACTGTTTGGTCTTCGCCGCTCTCGCCGCTTGGTTCAAACAAGTACAGCTTCAATTTTAGGACGATGACCGACCGGATCGTCAATCCGGTTCCACGGGAGAAGTCCTTCCCGCCGCCGGGAATCTCCGCGCACCAATGACCTATCCACAGGGGCTGCGATGCGAGGCCCGATCCGATCGGATAGACTTGCGAGCTACCAAACAAGCTCAATGTTCTCAGACGGCCCAATATGACCGTTCAACCGACTCTTGCCGACATCGCCGGCATGCTGGAGCAGTCACCCGATTACCGGGTGCTGCGGCGGCTGGTTCCCCGCTCCGAATTTGCTCCAAGCGACGGGCAATCGACCAAGATCGCAATCCTGCTCGATGTCGAAACCACCGGACTAGATACGGCCAAAGACGAGATCATCGAGCTCGGGATGGTCAAGTTCACCTATCTGTCCGACGGAAGGATCGGCCGGGTCATCGATACTTTCAGTTGCTTCAATCAGCCGTCGATCGCAATTCCCATCGAGATCACTGCGCTGACCGGTATCACCGACGAGATGGTCAGGGACCACGGCCTCGATAAGGAGCGCATCAACGCCTTCGTCTCCGATGCGGTCGTGGTCATCGCCCACAATGCCGGCTTCGACCGCAAGTTCATGGAGCGCTATGCACCCCTGTTCACGCACAAGGCCTGGGCCTGCTCGGTGAGCGAGGTCGAATGGCGCGGCCTTGGCTTCGAGGGATCGCGCCTGTCCTATCTCCTGATGAAAGCCGGGCTGTTTCACGAGGCGCACCGGGCGGTCGACGATTGCCTGGCGCTGCTCGAAATCCTCGCCATGACCCTGCCCCAGCTCGATCGCACCGTGCTCTCCCTGCTGCTCGAGCGAGCCCGCCGCAAGACGATCCGGATCTGGGCTGAGCAGTCGCCGTTCGAGCTCAAGGACGAGCTCAAGCGCCGCGGCTATCGCTGGAGCGACGGCGCCGATGGCCGGCCGCGGTCCTGGTACATTGACGTCGATGAGCCCAATCAGACAGCCGAGATCGAATATCTGCAGAGCACGATCTATCAAAAGGAAGTTGAGGTGCGGATCCAGACACTCACCGCATTCGACCGCTTTTCGGCGAGGGCATAGGGCGCTTTCGAGCGCAAAAAACGCTCCAGCCCGAACGTTGACCATGTGGGAGTTACCAGGCGAAGCGTTATCGGATGCCCTTCCAGGGGCCGCCGGCGCCTTGGGTGGCAGCAACGGCTTCGGTCGATGTCCGGCGCGCAACGGGCTTCGCTGCTGGAGGGCGTGCCGGGGTGGCAGGAGCCACCGCCTGCGAAAGATCCGTCAGTGCCAACATAAGGCCCCGCAAGCTCGCCATTATCGTGATGGGCTTGCCAACTCGCTCGAACACGATCGTGGCGCGGTCCTCACGTCCCAGCAACGAGATCAAAGCGGCGTCCGCAGGAAACGTTGCGGCGCATAGCGCCTGGTCGCAGATCAGCGGCTTGATGACGCGCGTGAAGCCGCCAAAGGAGACTGTGACACCGACCTCCACACTGCTGTCGCGTGGCAGCATGATCAGCGCCATTGATCGTCCATCCTTGGTGAGCGCGATACGCCAGTTCAATCGCGCGGCATCACCGTGCGAGATCGTTTCCAGATAACAGACGCGCCGCGCGTTGCGGACCTCATCGCAAACCTGGATCCAATCGAGGAAAGGCCTGATCGTGCGGGTGTAGTCGCCCGCCGCGGCCGGTTTTCCTGGCGCGAAGACGCTCGCCCACTCGAATCCAAGCGAAGTTGCCTTTGTCGGCTCGGATACAATGCTGGCAGGGGCCGCTCCAGTCAGGCTCGAAGGCCGGGGTACAGGGTCGGACGCGATCGCCGCCGACAAGCCGGCCAAGGCCAATGGCAAGAGCCAAGCAGCAACACGAGGCAAGCGTGATCTGGGCATGGCTTGTTTCCGGATTGATGGCGGCGGATTCGAGCGACAATGGTGCTGCGCCGAGGAGGTCAGAATCTGACGCCGATTGAGCCGGAAGCTCCAACGTCGCCCGTGTCCGGCGTGTAGGACACACTTGCCTTGAGGCGCACCGCATCACTCGCGCGGTAGGCAAGGCCTCCCGCCAATGAGACTGAGTCCCGGAAGGCGCCGACCGCGATTGCTACGGAGCGGTCGCCTTTGGCCTCATCCGAGAACGCAAGTCCCGCCGCTGCCATCGCTGCCGAACCAGCCGCTCGCGCGCGCCGGTCCACCGCGGCCACCTTTCGATCTGTATACATCCGGTCTTCAGTGCCCAGCGCGGCGAGACCATCATTCAGTTGCTTCAGGTTGGTCGCATCGTTCGCCGCGGTACCCGCGGCCACATTGTGCAGTGCTACAGCGCCGGGAGAGCCGCCCTGCAAAGTTACCGAATTCAGGCGATGACCGTCTGCTGCGACGTCATATCGGATGCTGTTCATAGACGCAGCATTCAAGGCAGAGGCGACGTCATGATAGGTGCTCCCGAGGATCGTATACGAGGGCTGCGACACGGTTCCGTCGGAATTGACGTGCGAGCCCCCGCCAAGCCAGGTCGCGACCGAATCGGCTGACCGGTACAGCTGCTGCCCCGTGAGCGCATCAGACGATTGCGCTGAGACAATGCCATTTGTGATGCCCGTCAAGGTCCGACGGCCGTCGCTGCCGGTCAGATCGACGAGCTTGCCACCCGTCTTGGCAGCTATGGTCACGGCCGCTGTTGGGTCCCTCTGCCGGACCAGCCCGACCGCGCCGCTTCCGATGTCGTTGATCATGGAGGAGCTCATCGTGGCAATCTGCTGCTCGATCGTTTCGAGCGCGCCGCCGACATTGGTGGAGGGCATTCCATTCACGAGTGTCGAAAAGTGAGTAACCTGTCCGGTCGTGGGGTCAAAGATGGCCCCTCCTCCGAAGGTCGAAGCTGTCGATCTGCCGAGATTATCATTATTGGACGTGACAATGTCCTTCGGACTTGGAGGTTGGATCACCGGCTGCGGCGTCGACACCGGCTGCGGGGCCGGGATCGATTGTGCAGTCGCGGGTGGGGCCGGCACCGGCACCGGCTTCTGTTCGGCGCAGTCCAGTTCGCCGCCCATCGCCTTCCACTGCTGCCTGAGCTGGTCTGTGCAGCCGCCGGGCGGCCGAAATTTCTGCACTGCCGGTGTTACCACGCCGTGTTGGACCTGCGCCATTGCCGGTGCAGAAAGCCAAATAGCCACCCCCGACAGGAACAGGGCGGATCCCAATACCGGTCTCAACATGTCACGATCTCCTTTCGCGTGAAGAATTACAAATGCGGCTGAGCTCGGCGCACATGGCCGCGAAGTCACGTCGCCGAGCGCTCGCGCTCTACAGCGCGGCGCGGCCTTGACCGCTCATGTGATGGGCAGTTCGCCAAGCAGCTCGTGCGCCATAAGCAATTGCGAAACGTTTGGGGTTATCCGTCGAACCGCAGCGCATTTGATCGATCCGGCGATCGACCATTCAGTCTGAGCGTCGCCTCGACGATTGACGCGTGCGCGATTGAGAGAAATCGCAGGATTGAGCGCGGGACAAATCGTCCGCGCGCCGCGCGAGATCGCTTCCAAGCTAAGTGAATAGAACTCATCGCCATCCTCACTGAAAAGGGCAAGGAATGCCCTTCGATGGGGATGATTAGAGAGAGCAGAATTTTACTGATTGCAACGAGACGTCGATGTCGGTCGTAGATTGGCGTAGAAAGAGAAGCGATTGGCAGAGGGCCGGTCGATTCAATATCGACAATACCGTTTTTAGGCCGAGCATTGGCCGTCCGAACTCAAGAGCAAACGTAAGCCCCCCTCGAGGACCTCGTATCAGTCATCGTCGGACGCCGCGTGCCGTAGGTTTGCTCAAGCTGATAGCGATAGCTCAGCACCAATCTCCTCGGCGCGAGCGAGCGGGTCGACGACGACTTCATGCACGGTCCCGATTTGGTGGGCACGCGGTCCCGTCACGGTCAACCTCAGAAGAATCATCTCGACCGCCTCGGCCTCACCAATGATCCCGGGCAAGCGTTTCGTGCCGCTCGCCGCAATGGCTTTGCATCCGGTACGATACGCGGATCGGCCGAGCAAATGCCGTCGACCTCTTTGATGATTTCGCAGCGCTCGGCTTTCAGTGCCGCCGCCATCGCAACGGCCGCGGTGTCGCCGCCGCCCCGACCGAGCGTGGTGATTCCCTGATCGCCGGGTTAACACTCAGCGCGCTCTTTGCGTCGGCCCGCAATCTTAAGGGAATGTCGCTGCTTGCATGCTCGTGGTCGCATTCTGACCGGCGCGGTAGATGCGGCCCTGTCTGTTGGCCAGCATCTCCGCAAACGTCCGCCCACTGAGGTTTGCCTCACCCATGATTTCTCTTCGGGATCCGCCCCTTCCGCTAACCACCTTTCGGGCATTAACGCCCACGGCTAGCAAGATGATAGGCTGAACACCCGCATGTGCAGCCACAAGGATTTCGGCACCGGTTCCGTCGACGGAAAATCGTTACAGCCGAATTAGCTCAGTGGCAGAAATTGGGGGAGCGGCTGCGGGTCACCGCACGTGCCCCAGCCAATCCGGGTCTACCAGAACCGGCCCCTCGACACCAGCGCTCCGACGCATCGCGGCCAGCGCCTCGTCGCAACGATGCAAGAAGCCTGCAAGCGCCATGCTGCTCCCCAGCGGATGCGGAGCCGCGATGCGCTCAAGTGGCCATCCGGCACGCCGCAAGATACGCTCCAGCCTGGTGTCCGTGACGGTTACAATAGCCTCGGCATTCGCGATTTGCAGGTACTCGATCATCGCGGCGAACAGCATGAGGGTCGCACGATTGAGACCGTTCCGCGCAAGCTCGCCCGCCTGATTGGCGTCAATGCAATACCGAGAGCTCTCCAGCACCTTCTCGTTGCGCGGCGCCGGCCGACCACCGAGCAGACTTGGAAACGTGTCGGCGAGCATTGTCGGGCCGGTGGTCGGAAGCAGGCGAACACTTCCCACAACGTTACGTTCTTCCGATATGCACAGCAGATAGACGGGCTTGAGCACATCGTAAATATCGAGCTCAAACTCGCCTGACACGGAGACATTCCAATCAAGGCGATCTTTGAACACACGCCGACGCAACCGGAACATCGCCTTCAGAAGATCGAGATGCTGGCCAAACCGGGAACAACTTAGCGCAATAACGTACATGGGTGACCTCCTGCTTGACGGGAGCGGTCACCAAATCAAAGCGTCGCAGCGGCTTCGCCTGTCGAATTTTGCGGGTCGAGGCCATGGAAATGACGTCGCGGCGAACCGGAGCATGGGTGCAACGGCCAGCAAACATGGGTCCTGACTGCGAACAGGTACATCAATAACCTCGGTCACCACCGAGCGGTGGTAGCCGGCGAGCTCGATCAGGGCAACAGGCCCCGGCGCAGCGCTTCCGCCACGCATTGCGCGATCGATGCTGCGTCAAGTTTGCGGCGCGCGTTTTCGAGATGGAAGACCACGGTGCGCGGCGCCGTCCCGACCAGCAACGCTATGTCGGCGACGGTCTTTCCCCGCGACGCCCATGCGAGACACTGCCGCTCGCGCAGCGTCAAAACCGTCTTGATGAGCGGTGCCTCGGCGCCAACAGTGAGCTTCGCCGTCACGTGGGTATCGAAATAGAGCCCAACGAGCTGAATGACGTCCCGGACTTCCGCAATCAATTGCTCGCTTTGGGCAGCCGATTCGCCGGTTGCGAGCGTAAATGCGGCCATTCGTCCGAAGCCGCCTCTGATCGGCACCGTGACGCCAGAGTTGATGCCAAACGTCATGGCTTCATCGAAGAACCGGCGCTGCTCGGGCGTACCCATTGCCTGCGGGCTCCCGCCTCCCCAGTTAAAGACATCATGCTCGCGGCGCGCCCGCCGCACCACCGGATCCAGATCCTGATAACGAAGATCGAAATACCGCCCGGTCCAGGATTTCGGATAAGAGGAGATTAGCGTCGGTACATTGTCGCTCAAGCGCAGATAGGCGAACCATTCGAAGCCCAGCCGCTCCGTGATCCGCCTCGCGACACGCTCGAAGTCGGCCGCGCCATTGGCCATCTGGATGGCGTCGACGAACTCCTGAAACCAATGCTCTATCCGCCTCATGGTTTGCTGCTCGTATGTGGCGCAGAGTTGAGCGCGCAGTGTGGACCCGTACCGACAAGCGCCGCGCGGCCGAGCGCCGTTCCTGCAGGATTGCGTGGGCACCGCCTGCAACCTGCAACGGCGCCGCGCGCGCCAGCTTCGCGGGGCTCGATAAGCGTCCAAAGCCATGGGACCAAGCGCGGAATACCGCAACCGGGAGAGTTGGACACCCGCTTCAGCCCAGTTGCATCATGCCCAGTAAAGACAGCAAACGGTTGCTTCATCCTACAATCACGGGAGCCTCATAGAAATTGACCGACGGGTAGATCGAGATCGATGGTCGCATTCGTGAAAATCGACCCTAGACCGCGGGCCTTCGTCGAAAGGAGCCGCATGAGGACAACTTTTTTCAAGGTCGCGCTGGAAAGTGCTTCCTCATCCCGGCTACCAATCAACACGACATCCGGAACGACGGGCCAGGCGCCCGCCCGTTCGTAGAACTGCGCCAATGGTGGATCGCATGTGAAGAGGCCGATATCTGCACTGCTTCGCTCAATACATCGGGTTGCTGCAGCAACGGTGCGCAAACCCAGATGTCGCCCCCGATAGGCGGGGTCCGTCATCACGTGGCTCAAGCCGGTGATGCTGAATGTGTGCACACCATGCCGGATTGTCTTGCTGACCACGGCCGCATAGCTGATGACCCTGCCGTCGTCCGCGCAGATGTAGAACGAGAGTGCATCGAGAGCCGGATCGTGAAGAGGCGCTGGATCTGCGTCCTGCTCCGGTTCCGCGTAGACGCGACACTGCAGCAAGTCGAATTCCTTCCGCAGCGCGCGAGAAGCTCGATTGTAGGCGATCACCTCGACAGCCATCGTCGGATTTGGGGCGAACGTCGCTTGCCCGCCTCCACCGCATGAGTCGGTTCGACGATCGCCTTTGGTCACAGACGCTTGTGGCGCCGATTCGGACGGCTTGTGTGACACGGTCTTCCTCCTTCCATCTCTCGAGCGGTGGCGTTCCAGGCGTCAGAACGCGCACGTCTCTCCGGACTTCGACTACACGACAGCGATCGCCGGGTTGAGCGACCAACTCTTTTATGCGAACACCCGGTTCGCCACGGCATTCTTCCTGATAAAATCCCAGTCGTAGGACACGCCGAGGCCCGGCCCGGTCGGTACCGGCACGCATCCGTCCTGGCCCACGCAATCGAGCTGATCGCTATAGCCGCAGGTAAAGACCGGAGCGATCACGTTGGGGCATTCCGGTCCGACGAGGGCGAGCTCATAATAGTTGCTGTTGCGCATGGCCGACATCAGGTGGCGGTGTGCTGGGCCACATGCATGTATTTCGACATCGAGGCCAAACGCTTCGCCAAGACGGGCTACGCGCAGCGCCCCCGTGATCCCGTGATCGTACTCCGGATCGACACGCAGAAAGTCCGTCCCTCCCGCAACGATGAAGTCTGCCTTGGGTTCGATACCTCTCACATATTCCGTGAGGAGTAACGGCGTTGTGATCTGGCCTGGCAGATCCGAGCGAATACCCGTGATGAGGGCGCCGGGAATGACTGTCCCGGCCTGGACCACGTAGGGTGACGCTGCCCTCGTGACCCGATCCGGGCTCGTGGTGCGGCGGTCGACTGGAGCATTGACGAAGGTGAGCTTTCGCTCCTGCTCGTTCCGCGGGCCTGCCTCGTCATTGTTGAATGCTGTCGTCGTCGGTGCGGTACCGCGGCCGTCTGCCTGTACCGAAGTGGCGGCCGGCTGTTCCCGGATATTGGTTGACGCAAACAGACGGCTGACGCGCGCCGCCTCGGTCTCCTGCTCCCGGCGCTGCTGCTCCTGGTCAGGCACGGCCGCGGCGGTTACTGGCAATTGCCCCTGAGCGGAAAGGATCGGCCTGCCGAGATCGCCGGGGAGAGGCGGGCCGAGTTGCGGCACCTGGCGCTGAACGGCCGAATAATCGCGCGGCAGCGTCCCAAGACCTTCGGCAACGTTGTGGTGCTCGGTGCCATAAGGCTCATCGGACGTTGGGCTAACGGATCTGTTCTTCTGCAGTGCCCACACTGTAGCCCCGCCAACGATGGCCAGCCCGAGCGCACTTGCTGTCGCCAGGACTTTTCGCGAAAGCCGCGTGACGCGCGGGTATTCGGGCCTCAGTCGGAAACCCCTCACCAGTTCATCTGACGTTCGTTCCCCGGCGGATGATGCACCGTCCTGATTCTGGGTCATCATGACGACGGCCTCCCTTCAGTCCGGACAATTCTGACCTTCTGCTGGTGCTCGCCTCCCAAACGCAATTCAGCAGCCGCGAACAGCCGATCGACGATCAACACGTTATTGTAAGCGCGGTAGTTGACGATTTCGGTGTTGCCGTCGGCACCGAGCACAAACAGCGGCGGCATCTCGCCCTGAACGATCCCCCGCGGGAACTCGACATAGACTTTCCGGCCGTCGTCGTAAGCCACAAGGGGACGCCAGGGCGGGCTGTCACCTTCGATGGCGTAGCGAAAGCGGCGTTGCGACGCGTCGGGCAGAACCGGCGTCGGCGGTGCCGATCGCGCCTTGCCTTGCCTCTCTTCCGGATAGTACCAGGCAACCGAGGGCATATAGGGTTTTTCTCGGGAGCGGAGTTCGATCAAATACGTCCGCCGGGCGGTATTGATGACGAGGTTCGTTTCGATCGAGGCGCGCGTCGGTTTGACGAGGACGTGAACACGTCGCGTTTCCCCGCTGCCGCTCTCCGTGTCGCCGACCACCCAGCGCACCGTGTCGCCTGCGGCGATTGGCCCGCTGCCTGTCAGCAGCTCCCCCTCCTCCAGCGCGATGTCGGTAATCTGTCCCGGTGCTGCGTAGACCTGGTAGAGCGCCCCGGGACTAAAGCTGTAAATCTGCGCCGCATTGAAATACCCCGTCCTGCGGGGTTCAACCCGGGCCGCGCTGTTCGCCGTCTCGATTCTGCTGACCGGCTCGGCCTCTTCCTTCGCCCCTGACTTGCCGCCAAGCGCCGGCTTCCAGGATGGCGGAACGTGGAGCGGCCAGGGCCGCTCACTGTTCGGTGCTGGCGCTGCAGGTAATGGCGGCACATCGGCGTCGTAGGTGATTTCGGGCGGGATGAATGTCGAGCAACCACCCAGCATGCAGCTGAGAATAACCATCACGGAGACGAGACCGCTTGTTTGCAATGCGGCTCTGAAACCGGTTGCCTGAGTATCGACGATTTTCCAGCTCATTGCCCCAGCTCCTTCGACCAGTTGATCGAATTCACGTAGATACCGAGCGGGTTTTTGCGCAGCCGATCGGCATCGTGCGGCGTCCGGATGACCACCGACAGAATGGCGGTCCACCGCTCGGTCGAGGCTAGCGATCCGTTGTCGTAAGCGCGCTGCACCCACGCCACCCGAAAACTGTCCGGTGATGCGCGGATGACGCTTGAGACCTCGATTGAGACCTGCGCCTTGCCGAGCTTCGCGAAGGGATCGTTGCTCCGCGCATATTCGTTGAGTGCCGCAGCGCCGCGATCAGTCGTGAAGTCATAGGCGCGGAGCCAATTCTGCCGCAGGACGATTGCGTCGGATGGCAGGCCACGAACGTCCTCGATGAAGCGTGCCAGATGATAGGCGATCTGCGGATCGGTCGGGTCGTACTCCGAATTGGCCGGAGCAACTCTCTGGGCCTGACCGAGTTGATCGACCTCTACGATCCAGGGCGTGATTGTGCCCTGCGTCGACTGCAAGATCAGGCCTCCGCCAAGGCCACACGACAGAATGAGACAGCCAAAGGCCATCATCCTCCAGTTCCTGGCCTGGACGCGCGCCGTCCCGATTCGCTCATCCCAGACCTGCGCCGCCTTCTGATACGGTGTCACCGGCTCGGGTGTGCGCCCGTAATGAACGGAAGATCGTTTGAACATCACCACTTTCCCCGAAAGAAACAGAATTCAGATTCCGGCCCCCTGCTGAACCGAAGTCGGCGGTCGTTCACCGCCCTCCCTCGGAGACATCGACCGAGCTCCCGGCACCGCCGTGATCGCCGGATCGAACAGCGTGGCTCGCGGCGGATACGCCGTGGCTGATGGTTTGCGCCCGCTTCATGCGCTGTGCCCATGCGGGCGGATGCTCGGTCAAGCCCTGCGATGCCTGAGAGCCGGACTGAGCGCCGCCGCCAGCTGCGCCCGCGACCCGACGCAGCGGACTCGCGGCGGCCGATAGGCCAGCCTCGGCAACGCCGGCCACGCCGCCGCTGCGGTAGGCCGCAGCTGCGCCGCTTGCGATCGCGCTGCCACCGCGCACAGCGCCTGCGACCGCTCCCCCGGCAAGCCCGGCTCCGCCCGCGGCGAGGCCTGCTCCAGCGGCAGCGATGCCGCCGGCAGCAAGACCGGTCCCAACCGCAGCGCCGGCTCCGAGTTGCGGCCCGCCAGATACGAGCCCGTTGGCAATACCGGGTCCAAAGATGCCAAGACCCAGGAGCGACAACGCCGCCAGCACCAGCGTCATGGCATCTTCGATGGTCGGCTGCCCGCCGTTGAAGCCGGAGGTGAACTGCGCGAACAGGGTCGAGCCGATGCCGACAATGACGGCCAGTACCAGGACCTTGATGCCTGATGAGACGATATTGCCGAGAACCCGTTCGGCGGCAAACGCGGTCTTGCCGAATAGGCCGAACGGGATCAGCACAAAGCCAGCCAGCGTCGTCAGCTTGAACTCGATCAAGGTGACAAACAGCTGGATTGCCAGAATGAAGAAAGCGAGCAGGACGACCGCCCAGGCGAACAGCAGAACGACGATCTGGACGAAATTTTCGAAGAAGCTGATGTAGCCCATCAGATTCGAGATCGACTCGAGGATCGGCCGGCCCGCATCGAGACCCACCTGCGCGATCTTGCCAGGGCGAACGAAATCGCCTGCGGAAAGGCTCGTGCCTGAGACCTTCAGCCCAAGGCCAGCGAAGCTTTCGAAAACGATGCGCGCAAGATTGTTCCAGTTGCCGATCAGATAGGCGAAGACACCGACGAACAGCGTCTTCTTGACCAGCCGCGCGATGACATCGTCCTCCGAGCCCCAGCTCCAGAACAGGGCTGCAATCGTAATGTCGATCGCAGCCAGCGTGGTCGCAAGATATCCGACCTCGCCGCCGACAAGGCCAAAGCCGTTGTCGATATAGCGGGTGAAGGTTTCGAGGAACTGGTCGATAACTCCGGTGCCCGTCATTGATCGCCCTCTCCCGATATCCCGATGGAGGGATAGGCTTGTGGAATCCGACCCTGGTCCTTGGGCGCCAATTGCTGTGACGAACCGCCTGGATCCCCATCCGCGCCACGCACCGGCCCGGCCTTTTGACCGAAGAACCGCCGGCGGTTTTCAGCCCAAAGTCTTCGGCAACGCTCAAACTCCGTCGCTTGCTCTGGCGTCACGGTACGGCAACGGGCGAGATCAGGAGAGAAGGCTCCTGTCATCTGCGCATCCGCCTGCGTCTGCGCTGCGTCCTTGTCGGCTCCGCGCAATTGAATCGCACAGGCGGCAGCGACGAGCGTTGCTCCCAGTGCCATGGAGGCCGGAAGCCACTTGGTGACACGGATGCCCATCAGTGAAACATCTGCACATTGGAGGATTGATAACCCTGGCCCGGCGTCAGGAAGCGCCGGAGCTGCTCACGTCCCTGGTCCTGCGCGGCGGCGCGTTGGGCGGACTCCAGAGCCTGGGCCCTGCCCTGCGATGCGATAGTTGCAGTGAGATCGGCAAGCTGCTGTGCCTGAAGCGCAAGGATCTGATTGCCGGCCTGGGTTGCCTGAAGGGCGCCGCTCGCACTCTGGCTTGAGGTCACCAGGGCCGCGCTCTGGATCCGGTTGGTATCGAGATTACCGACGACGCCGGCTTGCACGCGAAGGGCGTCCTGAAGGGCTGCCACCGAGTTCTGCCAACGTCCTTGCGCACCGGCGATCAGCGCAGCATTGGCCTGGCTCCCTGTTGCCGGCGCATAGCTGGTGGCGAAGGCCCGATCGATCTGCTGCACGTCATAGGCAATGCGCTGGGCCTGAGCTAGGAGCTGCTGGGTGCGCTGGATCGATGACTGAAGCTGCTGCAGCGAGGAGTATGGCAAGCTCGCCAGGTTCCTTGTCTGATTGACCAGCATCTGCGCCTCGTTCTGCAACGAGGTGATCTGATTGTTGATCTGCTGCAGCTCGCGCGCAGCGGTCAGAACATTCTGAACGTAGTTGTTGGGATCGAAGACGATCAGTGCCAGCGCTGGCCTGCTGGCCACCAGTGACAAGGCAACGATACTGGCGGCCAGGAACGAGCGATAACGGCTCATTGCGACTTCTCCAGATTCTTGAGGTTGGGAATGAGATCCGCGGCCCAGCCCACGCCGCGGTGGTGCAGCCAGGCCAACACAAAATCCTCGCGACCATGCTCGGCGAGCACCCGGTCGATTGCGGCCTGGTCGGACCTGGTGGAGACAGCGGCAAAGGCGAGCGCGACCTCGCCAAGGCCGAGCTCGAACATCCGGTTGCCCCGGCGGGACTGGCAGTAGTAGTCGCGCTTCGGGGTGGCGCGGCTCAAGAGCTCGATCTGCCGATCATTGAGCCCGAAGCGGCGATAGATCGCCGTGATCTGGGGTTCGAGCGCCCGTTCATTTGGCAGCAGCAGGCGCGTCGGGCAGCTCTCGATGATGGCGGGCGCGATTGCCGAGCCGTCGATGTCCGACAGCGACTGGGTGGCGAACACAACGGAGGCATTCTTCTTCCGCAGCGTCTTCAGCCATTCGCGAAGCTGACCGGCGAAATCCGCATCATCCAGCGCAAGCCAGCCTTCATCGACAATGATGAGCGTGGGCCGGCCGTCGAGACGATCACCAATCCGGTGAAAGAGATACGTCAGCACAGCTGGCGCGGCACCGGTGCCGATCAATCCTTCGGTCTCGAATGCCTGGACAGAAGCTTCGCCAGGGCGCTCGAACTCGGCATCGAGCAGGCCGCCATAAGGTCCGCCCAGACAATAGGGTTGCAGGGCGCGCTTGAGAGCCGTCGACTGGAGCAGAACCGACAGGCCCGTCAGCGTCCGCTCCTGGACCGGCGCCGACGCAAGGGACGTCAGCGCCGACCACAGATAGTCCTTCGCATCCGGTGTGATCTCGACCTTTTCCCGCGCCAGGATGGCCGCTACCCATTCCGTAGCCCAGGCCCTCTCCGATGAGTCGTTGATCCAGAGCAGCGGCTGCAGGGCGATACGCTCGGCCGCATCATGAGACAGGGCTCCGCCCAGATCGTGCCAGTCGCCGCCCATTGCGATCGCGGCCGCGCGAATGGAGCCGCCGAAATCAAACGCGAACACCCGGGAATTGCGGTAACGGCGAAATTGCAATGCCATCAGTGCCAGCAGCACCGACTTGCCGGCGCCGGTCGGCCCGACCACAAGCGTATGGCCGACGTCCCCGACATGAAGCGAGAACCGGAACGGGGTCGCGCCTTCGGTCCTGCCATGGAGCAGCGGTGGCGCATCGAGGTGATGATCCCTCGCCTCTCCCGCCCACACTGCCGATAGCGGAATCATGTGCGCGAGGTTGAGCGTCGAGACCGGCGGCTGCCGGACGTTGGCGTAGACATGTCCAGGCAGGCTGCCGAGCCACGCTTCGGCCGCATTGACCGTCTCGGTCATGCAGGTAAAATCGCGGCCCTGGATGATCTTTTCGACCAAGCGAAGTTTCTCGTCGGCCGCGCGCGGATCGGTGTCCCAGACCGTTACCGACGCCGTGACAAAGGCCTGGCCGATCTGATCTGACCCCAGATCCTGAAGCGCGGCGTCGGCATCCATTGCCTTGTTGTGGGCATCGGTGTCGAGCAGCGATGACGCCTCGTTGGTCATCACCTCGTTCAGGATTGCGGCAATCGATTTCCGTTTGGCGAACCACTGACGCCGGATCCTGGTCAGGAGCCTTGTGGCCTCCAGCCTGTCGAGCATGATGGCCCGGGTCGACCAGCGATACGGGAACGCGAGGCGGTTCAGGTCGTCGAGAATCCCGGGCGTGGTCGCTGTCGGAAATCCAACCACGGTCAGAACGCGCAAGCTGGCTTCCCCCAGCGTCAGCTCGAGACCTGCGGTCAGCGGCTGGTCTGCGAGCAACGCATCGAGATACATCGGGATTTCGGGCACGCGGACCCGATGCCGATTGGTCGAGATGGTTGAATGGAGGTAGGTCAACGTCCCGGCATCATCGAGCCAGCCGCAGTCCGGCATAAATCCTTCGAGGAGTTGCAGCACCCGGTCGGTGCGATCGACAAAAGCCCGCAGCACCTCGCGCGCGTCAGCTGTTTCGGCGGGATCGCGCCCCTCATACAGAAATCGCTCGGCACGCGCCGCATCCTCTGGCGGGGGCAGATACACGAACGTCAGGAAGTAGCCGGATTCGTAGTGAACGCCCTCCTCCTCGAACTGTGCCCGGCGCTCGGCATCAACCAGCGCGGATGCCACATCCGGAAAGGAGCATGAGGGATAGGCTCCAGCCGCATGGCGCTGCGCCTCGACGAAGACGGCCCAGCCCGAGCCCAGGCGGCGCAAGGCGTTGTTGAGGCGGCCGGCGATAGCCACGAGTTCGGCGGGTACGGCGCTTTCGAGATCCGGCCCGCGGAATCCGGCGGTCCGCTGCAACGAGCCGTCCTTGTTCAGGATGACGCTCTCGCCGACCAGAGCTGCCCAGGGCAGGAAATCGGCAAGACGGGTGCTGGACCGGCGATACTCGGAAAGATTCATCATGGAGCGAGCTCAAACGCAAAGATGTCCGGGAACACGAAGGTGGCGGCGCACGACCTCAACGAAGGCCGGATCGCGTTTGGCGGCCCAGACCGCTGCCAAGTGGCCGATGAACCAGAGGAGAAGGCCGGCAATCCAGAGCCGCAGGCCAAGCCCAACTGCGACGGCAAGCGTTCCATTCACGATCGCAACCGACCGCGGTGCACCGCCCATCAGGATCGGTTCGGTCAGCGAGCGATGCACGGGCGCGACAAAGCCTGCGACGAGTTGATCCATCAGACCACCAGCCCGCCGCCAAAGGAGAAGAACGAGAGGAAGAAGCTCGATGCCGCAAAGGCGATCGACAGCCCGAATACGATCTGGATCATCCTGCGAAAACCGCCGGACGTATCGCCAAAAGCAAGCGTCAGCCCCGTGACGATGATGATGATCACGGCGATGATCTTCGCGACCGGTCCCTCCACCGATTGCAGGATCTGATTAAGCGGCTGCTCCCAGGGCATGTTGGAGCCGGCTGCCCAGGCTGGCGCAGTCGCGAACAGGACCGTTGCCGTTACAGCCACCGGGAGCGCACGCGGTGGAAGCGAGATTCGAAAGCTCATATGAGATCTCCTGCTGGTGAGAGGCTGTAGTCGCCGGTTGCTCCGAGCCCGTCGACGCGCGCGAGCTCGGCGAGGCGACGGTCGGCGCCGCGGCCGGAAAGCACGGCAATGATGTTGATGGTCTCGGCAATCAGGGCGCGCGGTACCGTGATGACAGCTTCCTGGATCAGCTGCTCCAGTCGCCGCAGCGCGCCGAGCGCGGTACCGGCGTGAATGGTGCCAATGCCGCCGGGGTGACCAGTGCCCCAGGCCTTGAGTAGGTCGAGCGCTTCGGCGCCGCGGACCTCGCCTATCGGAATGCGATCCGGCCGCAAGCGGAGCGACGACCGCACGAGATCCGAGAGCGAGACCACCCCGTCCTTGGTGCGCAGCGCAACCAAATTCGGCGCCTTGCACTGCAGTTCCCGAGTATCCTCGATCAGCACCACGCGATCGCTGGTCTTGGCGACTTCCGCAAGAAGCGCATTGGTGAGCGTCGTTTTGCCCGTTGAGGTGCCGCCCGCGACCAGGATGTTCCTCCGCGCGGCCACCGCCCGCCGCAGTGCTTCGGCCTGGTCTGAGGTCATGATGCGCGAGGCCGCATAGTCATCGAGTGTAAATACGGCGACTGCAGGTTTGCGAATTGCGAAGGCGGGCGCAGCCACGACAGGCGGCAACAGACCTTCAAACCGTTCTCCAGTTTCAGGCAATTCTGCAGAAATGCGCGGCGATGCGGCGTGGACCTCGCTGCCGACATGGTGCGCCACCAGGCGAATGATGCGCTCGCCATCGGCGGCCGAGAGCTGCTCGCCGGTTTCCGACAGTCCGCTCGCCAGCCGGTCGATCCATAGCCGACCATCCGGGTTCAACATCACCTCGATGACCGCAGTGTCGTCGAGATAGCGCGCGATCGCGGGCCCCAGCGCGCTGCGGAGCATGCGTGCGCCGCGCGAAACCGCCTCCGACTGAAAGGACTGGAATGTCACTGCCACACCCATCTATCGAGGACGGATTAGACCGCGCCCTCAGATGGGGATGGATAGAAGAGCCACCACTCCCTTCGTGCAACAAGGCGCTCGCGACGATCGTAGCGTAGCGTGGAAAAAGAAAACCCTGCGGAAGCCATGAGGTCGATCAGAGACGGGACCATGCCCTCCAATCGGCCGGACGCATTGGCGCGGAGACACAACCTGATCGACGCAGGTCGGGCGATCGCGGCAGTCTGCAACCGCGTTGCGCACCACCGGATACCCCTCAGCATTGCCGGCGCCGAAGCAACCTCTTGCCCCTGAACTCCCGCAGGCGTCATCGCGAGGATCTTGCGTGCGCCGCGTCAACGCATCGAGAGAGAGAGAGAGAGAGAGAGAGAGAGAGAGAGAGAGACACACATGACCGAGTCTACGAGAGTTCGCTTCGGTCAGGTAATTGCCCGGCAAAGGCTGCGACGACGCGCCCCGTATTGAAGCGGGAAAGAGCTGGCAAGCCGAAGACTTCAGCGGACGCAAGGCCCGCACATAGCCCAAGCCAGGGGCACGGGGCGATCGCCGGCGTCCGGCAGTCGGGGCCGCCATCTGTGGAGCCTGACCATTAACAGCAGAACCCGCCTGACGTGCGCCAGCCGGGGCTATTAGGCCTGAGCAGCACATCAGACGGGACCACCACGTTGGGAACGTGGGGGATGCCAACGGAGCGAGACTACTTGTTTACGAAAGCGGGCGGTTGATCAAATAAGGGTGCTTACCGATCAAATCAGGACCAAACTGGCTCCCGCCGCCGCGCCTGGCGCTACGTCGGAGATTGGTCGATATTGGGTGCGCGAGTGACGCCGTTTGCGCTCCAGGCAGTTTTCTACGCCAAGCAGACGGTGGTGACACAGCTCGAGTCGAGCCGTCGATGGCGTCATAGCCAGCCCACGGAAGAGAGTTGCGCAAGCGCGCTCTTGCTATTGTTCAGCTTCACATTAGGTCCTGCAAGGTAGCGAACCGTGGCGGGACTCCACCGACGGCGAACGGTAGGTGCCCCACACTGCTCGAACCGCAAGCACAGACGCGCTAAACTCTCCATCGTCCTGATCAGGCATTAAGTTCCAGCCGCCCGCACCACCAGGCGGTTCGACACCCGCGAAAGGAGCTGAGCATGAAGGGCGACAAGACGGCTATCGAATACCTCAATAGAGCGCTGCGTCACGAGCTCACTGCGGTGACCGTATTTTCCCGGTGAAGTCGATGATGTTGACTGGGGTTCACTTCATTGGTCACCTTGACCTCCTCGGAGTCGACCGATGAAATGAACGAACGTTGCCCGGACGGGAGTCTGAGGAGTGGGATCGCCGGTACATCAAAGCGCGAAGACGCCGAGACGGCTGGCACTCGGCCTATTGTTGCTGTTTGCGTTCACGATTCTTGGCTTCAGCGGGCTGTACTTTGTGGGCGATTTGTCGAGATATCAGGAAGCTATCTCAAAAAGTGACGCCTATGTTGCCATGCGCGACGTGAGCAATCCTGAACAACTGGATCAAGCTCTAAAGCGACATCCCTCGAACGTGATTCTGAAAATGATCGCACTCGCAAACCTGGATGCGATCGAGATGAATGCTGCCGCTCGAAGGCTACTAACCGGCGCCGAGCAAAAGGAACTCCCGAAAGCAATCGATCCGACTTTCAGCCGCAGTGATCTAGACGCAATTCTTCGCGATCTGAAGGCCGCCGAGGGTCGTATCGCTACCTTTGAGCCCCGCTATATCGCTCTCGCAAAATTCGAGCGCGACAAACTGGAAGACGAGGCCCGCTCACTCCTTGTTGGAAACGACACAATTCGCAGATTCATGAGCATGATCGATGCGCAGCACACCGAAACAATTGCCGTAGCGGCCGAATTGTCGACCGCATACGCCGAATATTACAAGACCTATGACAAGTGTGTAACGCTCCTGCTGAGGGAATTTGGCATCTACAAAGTGAAAGACGGTCAGTTCGTGTTCCCGTTTCAAATGACTGCAGACAACTACAATCGTGCAGCGGCGGCAATGATCGCTGCCGCAAAACGCATTGCCGAGCTGGACGATGAACTGACCGCCCTGAGGCCCCTCCAGTTGAACAGATGGAAGGCCTTCGTTGAACAATAATTGAGAGGAAGCAGTGGTGCTGCTGCATCGATCGGATCTACCGACCCAATATCCGTCCCTTTTTCAACGCTTGGCCGTTCGACTGCTTTCTGGGTTGAACGCTTCCAGAGTGGTTTAAGCGTCCGAGGGATCCGTTAAGGATATGACGGCCGCCCAGGCTAATCCTCCTCCCGATTCGAACTTCGTAGCGCCGATCATCAACGAGCACACTAGACCATCCACCTCGGCTAGCGCGTTTGCTCATGAACCCGCTCCGCAGTTTGGGCGGGATCACCGCTGTTCTTGAAGAATCGGTACTCCGAGTTCATCGAAACGAAAGAGCTGAAACGCCCGCTGACCGTTGAAGTCGAGCACTCTCAAATCATCAGTCTCGTGAAGATCGCTCTCAACGGCTTGGAAATGCCCGCCGTAGCGCTCCCTGGCGAGTGGCACGGGAACCTCAAATGCGACGAACTTGCCAATTCCCTTGTGCTTGAGCTTCTCGAGAAGCTCCTGATCGTGTACGGACTCGTGCGACGTGAGAATGAGCAGAGGACCGCTCGCCGTTAGCAGCAAAAGCGCTTTCATCGGATCCTCCTTCGCGGTTGGACTGATTTCATGGATGTCCAGTCCGGATACTCCCAGTATAAGCCGGTTCACCGCTCATAACGATTCCACAGTGGACGTGATCTGCACTGTTTGGACCGTCCTGGGTCCTGAGATGCTCGGTCGCATCGAGGCCGGTGACGTGCGGCCCAGGGCTCGCTATTCCGCCATTCCCTGCCAGCTGGCGCTGACGAGCGATCGAATGATTACGTTCGCTTCAGAGATGGCCGAATACCAACTCCCCACCGCCTCCGAGGTTGTCTAACTGAGCTCGTCTGGAAGTGGCATGCCTGGAATGACGCGATTGGACCATCGCGGAAGCAGGCCCTAGTCCAGCAGCGGCCCTATATGCTTTGATGCGCAGGACCGGAATTGAGATGCAAAGGTGGCCAGATGTATATGTTCGTTAGAAAGTACACCAAGGTTCGTTCGGTTGCGGATGCTGCCCGCCGCGCGAAGAGCGGCATCGGCCAGATCCTGAAGGATTCGCCCGGATTTAAATCTTATTATGTATTGGATGGGGGCCAAGGCGTTGGTGTCGCTGTGATGATATTCGAGGACCGCGAAAGCGCCAATGCGGCGAACGAAAAGGTCCTGCAGTTTGTTCAAGCAAGCATGCATGACCTTCATCTTGGCGCGCCCGAAATTATCGCAGGGGAAGTCTTGGTGAACATAGAATCTGATGCGTAGTTGATCGCAAGCGCCGCTAATCAGCGAGGGGAGCGAGCATGGCGTCAAGAAGCTGCTTTGGCGTTCGGCAAAACGTTTCAATGTCACTGCACATGTATGGCCGGCATATCAATTGCACGAGCCGCTCAGAGTTCGATGTGGAGCTAAGGCGCGAGAAGCCATACGTGCTGAAGGTCGTTGTCGACGAGCACGCGCGGACTTAGTCTTTTTCGTCAGGCGGGAGCGTCGGCACGTCCGCTGCTGACCCAAACGCGAAGGCCGGACCACCTCTGAGGTCGTTCGGTCATCGGGCCAGACCGGAAGTGGTTCGCCCAGCGACCGGCACGATTCGTGTCCGACATATAACCAGTACAGAAAAGCCAGGCGGCGATGCTGGGCCTCTCTTTCTTTGAACGCTGAACTTTGGACCTAGAAGTCCACACCACCCATGCCGCCCATGCCACCACCCCCTGGCATGCCGCCGGGTGCGTTCTTCTTCGGCAGCTCGGCGACCATGGCTTCCGTGGTGATTAGGAGTGCCGCGATGGAGGCGGCGTTCTGGATCGCGGTGCGCACGACCTTGGTCGGGTCGATGATGCCCTTCTTGACGAGGTCGGCATAGTCGCCGGTCTGGCCGTCGAAGCCGTAATTGTAGGTCTTGTTCTCCAGGATCTTGCCGACGATGACCGAACCGTCTTCACCGGCGTTGATCGCGATCTGGCGAGCGGGAGCCGACAGCGCCTTGCGCACGATCTCGACGCCGGTCTTCTGGTCGTCGTTCTTGGTGCGCAGGCCCTTGAGCTGCTCGGAGGCACGGAGCAGGGCGACGCCGCCGCCCGGGAGGATGCCTTCCTCGACAGCCGCACGGGTCGCATGCATCGCGTCATCAACGCGATCCTTGCGCTCCTTCACCTCGACCTCGGTCGCGCCGCCGACGCGGATCACCGCGACGCCGCCCGCGAGCTTGGCGAGACGCTCCTGCAGCTTCTCACGGTCGTAGTCCGAGGTGGTCTCCTCGATCTGCGCCTTGATCTGGGCAACGCGGGCGTCGATGTCGGCCTTCTTGCCGGCACCGTTGACGATCGTGGTGTTCTCCTTGTCGATCATCACCTTCTTGGCGCGACCGAGCATCTGCAGCGTGACGTTCTCGAGCTTGATGCCGAGGTCTTCCGAGATGGCCTGACCGCCGGTCAGGATCGCGATGTCCTGCAGCATGGCCTTGCGGCGATCGCCGAAGCCCGGAGCCTTGACGGCCGCGACCTTCAGGCCGCCACGCAGGCGGTTGACGACGAGGGTGGCGAGAGCTTCGCCTTCGACGTCTTCGGCGACGATGACCAGCGGCTTGCCGCTCTGTACCACGGCCTCGAGCAGCGGCAGCAGCTCGTTCAGCGAGGAGAGCTTCTTCTCGTTGATCAGGATATAGGCATCGTCCAACTCGGCACGCATCTTGTCGGCGTTGGTGACGAAATAGGGCGAGATGTAGCCGCGGTCGAACTGCATGCCCTCGACGACGTCGAGCTCGGTCTCGAGCGACTTGGCTTCCTCGACCGTGATCACGCCCTCGTTGCCGACCTTCTTCATGGCGTCGGCGAGGAACTTGCCGATCTCGGCATCGCCGTTGGCCGAAATGGTGCCGACCTGGGCGATCTCCTCGTTCGAGGTGACCTTCTTCGAGTTCTTCTGAAGGTCGGCGACCACGGCTTCCACCGCCATGTCGATACCGCGCTTCAAATCCATCGGGTTCATGCCGGCGGCGACCGACTTGGCGCCTTCCTTCACGATCGCGGCCGCGAGCACGGTCGCGGTGGTGGTGCCGTCACCGGCCGCGTCAGCGGACTTGGAGGCGACTTCGCGCACCATCTGGGCGCCCATGTTCTCGAACTTGTCCTCGAGCTCGATCTCTTTGGCGACAGCGACGCCGTCCTTGGTGATGCGGGGAGCGCCGAACGACCTCTCGAGCACCACGTTGCGGCCCTTCGGACCGAGGGTGACCTTCACCGCATTGGCAAGGATATCGACGCCGCGCAGCATCCGGTCGCGGGCATCGACGCCGAATTTGAGTTCTTTGGCTGACATGTCTGTCTCCCCTGAGTTGATCTCTGCTCCTCGTCCTGAAGTGCGTGCTCTTGAAGTGGGCGTCTCGAAGAACGAGACAGTTGGCTCTTGGCTCATCTTTCGAGACGCCGGCAGCGCCTGCTCCTCAAGGGAGCGGGCGTACGGCTTAAGCGGCCTTCTTGCTGGCGGAGGTGCCAGTAAGAACACCCATGATGTCGCTCTCCTTCATGATCAACAGCTCCTTGCCGTCGATCTTGACTTCGGTGCCCGACCATTTGCCGAACAGCACGCGGTCGCCGACCTGAAGGTCAATCGGGATCAGCTTGCCGCTCTCGTCGCGGCCGCCGGGGCCGACGGCGATCACTTCGCCCTGCGAGGGCTTTTCCTTGGCCGTGTCGGGAACGATGATGCCGCCAGCGGTCTTCTCTTCGGCGTCGATGCGCTTGACCACGACGCGGTCGTGAAGCGGACGGAATTTCATGTGATCCTCCCTGGCCTTGTGCACAACTCGGGATTGGCACCCACAATGAGCGAGTGCTAATCGCAGCTCACTTATACCTGTGACAGTTGGGCGCAAGAGCGTCCGCCTGTGATATTTGGCTGCAACTTTGCTCTCGGAGGGGAATGCCGGCGACGATCGCTGCCGGGCGAAGCAATAGGCCGCCAGCAGTGTCTATGTCCGATCTGGGCCCTCGCGACTTATTGCACCGCCACACGACTTCGGTGCGGACGGGACTAAACGGACACGCCATCGTCGCGCACCCACAAATTCTCAGGTACAGACCTAGGAGTGTGCCTGGCCCGAATGATCGTCGCCACCGAGATCCTCCGCAATCTCCTGCAGCAGCTTCGGTCCCCTGGCGAGCCTGCGGCCAAGTGCGGTGACGAAGGAATCGTAGCGTTCACCTCCCTTGGCGCGCGCGGCTTGCGCGGCCGGCTCCGGCAATGCCGGGGTCGTGGTCAACCAGAACCGGACGAATACGGCAAGCGTCTCGACCGCGATGCCGACGTCGCGCTCAAGCCGGATCATGCGGCGATCGAGCTGGTCGAGGCGCTTCGCGATCACCGCTTCCCGTCGTTCGGCCGCATCCGGAGACAGAAAGGAGGCGATCGCGGCCTCAGCGATCAGCGATTGAGGTTGGTCTCGGCGCGCGGCATAGTCCGTCAGCGCCGTCATAACGGCCGGGTCGAGGTAGACCGAAATCTGGACCTTCTTCTTGCGGACGGTCATGGCGGTCACAGCTCCGTGCCATCGCCGGAGTCCAGCGAGACCTGCCGCGCTACGCCTTGCATGATCCGGGTTATGCGGCTGTTGCGGACGGCCTCATCGTCCGCATCATCGACGGGATCGGCTTCGAACTCGTTCTCGATCGGCGCCCTCCTCTCGACCAGCGTCACGCGGCTGAGCTCGGGCTGCTGGCGGCGTTCGGATCCGGTCGGATCGTCATCTTCGGTCGCGGTCGTCGAGCCGGCATTGCCGATTTCCGCTTTCGGCGGCAATGGCCGGCCCGTCCAGTCATTCGGCCGCCCCTGGTTGGGAATAGTGAGTGCCGGCACCGGCAGAATGCGTTGCAGGAGGCGCGCGTCGTCGTAATAGCGCGCCTTCTTCGCCCGGATCGGCGAAGCGCCCGCAACCATGACGATCTCGTCCGTCGGTGGCAGTTGCATGACTTCGCCTGGGGTGAGCAGCGGCCGGGCCGTTTCCTGCCGGGAGACCATCAAATGACCAAGCCACGGGTTTAGTCGGTGGCCGGCATAGTTCTTCATGGCGCGCATTTCGGTCGCGGTACCCAAGGCATCGGAGACACGCCTGGCGGTGCGCTCGTCGTTGGTGGCGAAGCTGACGCGGACATGGCAGTTGTCGAGGATCGAATTGTTCGGGCCGTACGCCTTCTCGATCTGGTTCAGCGATTGGGCAATCAGAAAGCCCTTCAGTCCATATCCTGCCATGAACGCCAGCGCCGACTCGAAGAAATCCAGCCGCCCCAACGCGGGAAACTCATCGAGCATCAGGAGCAGCCGGTGGCGCTTTGCCTTGGCCTGCAGGTCCTCCGTGAGACGCCGGCCGATCTGGTTGAGGATCAGACGGATCAGCGGCTTGGTCCGGTTGATGTCGGAGGGCGGCACGACGAGGTAGAGGGTCGCCGGTTGCTGGTCGCCCACGATGTCGGTGATGCGCCAATCGCAGCGCCGGGTCACCGCGGCGACGATGGGATCACGGTAGAGCCCGAGGAACGACATGGCGGTCGACAGCACGCCCGACCGTTCGTTGTCGGACTTGTTGAGCAGCTCGCGCGCTGCGCTAGCGATGACGGGATGTGGACCGGCTTCGCCGAGATGCGCGGTCTTCATCATCGCGACAAGCGTCGATTCGATCGACCGCTTCGGATTAGAGAGGAACACGGCGACGCCCGCCAGCGTCTTGTCCTCTTCGGCATAGAGGACATGGAGGATGGCGCCGACCAGCAGCGCGTGACTGGTCTTCTCCCAATGGTTCCGCTTCTCCAGGCTCCCCTCGGGATCGACCAGGATGTCGGCGATGTTCTGGACGTCGCGGACCTCCCATTCGCCGCGGCGAACCTCGAGCAGCGGATTATACGCCGCTGACTTCGGATTGGTCGGGTCGAACAATAGGACCCGCCCATGTTTTGCGCGGAAGCCCGCGGTCAGCTGCCAGTTCTCGCCCTTGATATCGTGAACGATCGCCGAGCCCGGCCAGGTCAGGAGCGAGGGCACGACCAGGCCGACGCCCTTGCCCGAACGGGTCGGGGCGAAGCACAGCACATGCTCCGGCCCGTCATGACGGAGATAGTCACGCTCGTAGCGGCCGAGCACCACCCCATCGGCGCCAAGGAGCCCGGCCGCCTTCACTTCCCCCGTCTTGGCCCAGCGGGCAGAGCCGTAGGTCTCGACGTTCTTCGCCTCGCGCGCCCGCCAGACCGACATGCCGATGGCGGCAACGATCGAGATGAATCCGCCCGAGGCCGCGATGAACGCGCCGCGCACGAAGATGTCGGGCGCATAGGCGTCGTAGAAGAACCACCACCAGAAAAACGCCGGCGGATAATAGATCGGCCAGCCAAAGACGCTGAACCATGGGGTGCCCAACTGCCCCTGAAATCCGAGCTGCCAGGCGACATATTCCGTCGCACCCCAGGTCGTCAGAAGCACGATCGCGAGCACGGTCAGGATCTGTCCCCAGAGGATGGTGGTCGCGGACATGGCGTTGGTCCTTTCTGCGCGATCTACAGTCCAAGTCCCCGCTTTCGGCCAAAGCTCCAGTCGATGCCACCGTCGTTGCGCATCGTTCCGGTGACGTGGCGGCCGAGCTGTTTCTCGAGCGAGGGCGTCCAGGGCACGAGCTGGAAGCCGAGTCCGTCGTCGATCATGGCGAAGCGGCCGGAGGCGAGCGTGAAGCGCCGGCGGTAGCTGCCGGCGACATGGTCGCCGCTGCCGGCTTGATGGAATGGCTGGCCGGTTCGGGACGCGAGCCTATCGCCCAAGGCCTCCAGCTCCCGGCAACGCAAGGTGTCGATCAGGTTGCGCGAGAAGATGATGCGCTGGCCCCGCCGCTCGGCATAACCGCGTTCGACCAAATGCTCGGCGCGCCGCTCCATGGCCTGCCGCACCTCGGCGCCGAAGCCGCCATCCGAAAGCGCGGCCGGCGTGCGAGCGACCGCCTGCCGGTCGAGCCAAGTCGCCCCCGATGCCGAGACCTGCGCAGCGAGGTTGAGATCCGACCGGACGGCGAGCGCCACGCGGCGACGTCCTTGCGGGTCGTCGAACTTGCGCAGCTCGACGATTGCGCCCGGCGCGCCGTCGCCGGCGGCGTCGAGATCGGGCAACCTCAAGTGATGGGTTCGCCCGTCCACGCCGTCGACCACGGCATAGGCCGTGCCCTTCAGCTCGTCGTCGAGGCCGCGATCGACCAGCCGGCCGATGATCGGCGCATCGAGGCTTTCAGCCGCGAGCACATAACTCGCCGCGCCGCGCTCAATGCCGCGTTCGGCTAATGCCCGGTGCATGCGCCTGATGATGTCATCGCGCTCCTCCAAATCGCGTAGCGTGGTCTCCGCCCGGTCGCGGATCACCCACTGGCCTGGATCGACCTGATCGGCGAGGCCGAGGGATTCGAGCTTGCGCAAGCGACCGACCTTCAAGGCGTGATATTCGTCCGGCTGCCGCTCGCGATGGGGCGCGAGATCGATGACGCCGGTGGACCAACCATCGCGCACAAGCTGACTATCCAGCTTGGTCCAGCGTTCGGCTTCAACCTGGCGCTCGAGATTGCGACGGATGTCGAGCTCGGTGCGCGGACCGAGTTCCTGGGTGACCAGATCCTGCGCGCGGGCACGCATTCCCTCCCTGATGTAGTCGCGCGAGATCACGAGGTCCTGGCCATCGTCACCCCGGCCGCGGAGGATGACGTGAACGTGGGGATTGTCGGTGTTCCAATGATCGACACCGCCCCAATCGAGCTTCGTGCCGAGATCCGTGGCCACCTGGCCCATCAGCTCGCAGGCGAAGGATTTAAGGTCCGCCAAGTCCACCGCGTCCTCGGGCGACACGATGAAACGGAAGTGATGACGGTCGCCCTCGCACCGCGCGGCGAAGCCACGGCCATCAGCGTCCTCGGTCTGCGGCCCGAACAGGCGCGCCTTGCCCCCGTCGCGGGTCACCCCCTCACGACGGAGATAATTGAGGTGCGCGGCGAGCGGCGCGGCGCGCGCGGTATGACGGACGACGCGGGTCTTGATTACGACGAGGCGCGAGCGTCCCGTCAGCAGATGGTTGGCCTGCACGCTGGCGACCCGGCCGCGTCCAAAGCGCGACCGGTTGCCCGGGATGATTCGGCCCGAGCGGGACACCTGCCCGCCGGCCTTCTGCGCCGCTGCGATCGCCTGCGCAATAAAGGGCCGCGCCCGCTGCGAAGTGGATGAGCGGATGCGGCCGGTGCGGATGCGAAACTCCCGATCATCGGCCATCGTCGACCTCGGCAATGTGCGAAAGATCGCAGAACGTCAGAGAGTTGCGTGCGGGGCGCACATTGCGGTCGGCGCGAGCACCTTGCGCGGAAGGCGGAGAACTCCGAACAACACGACGAACCGACCGAGGCGCACATTGCGCTCTTTTATCTCGCAGTCGTCCCGTCGTACTTTTCCACGGCTCCCGGGTTTCCGCCAACTCCCCTCTAGCGCACCCCAGCGCTCGCCGGTTCACGTAGATGCTCATCGCATGTCTCCGGCTTCCGATTTCGCGATGAACAGGCCAGTCCCCCTAGGAATCATCGACGACAGGACGCGAGCGCCCGACGAAGCGAGAGCGCTGCTCGCGACGAATCCAGCCTGCCGCCGATCTGGAATGCTATTGCGTTCCGATCGCGCGACGAAGAACGGTGCGGCGGTCCAGGAGAACTGGCCACCGGACCGACCAGAAGCGTACCCAATTCCCAGCAAGCTCGCGAGATTCGTGACATAGGCTTGCGTCTCGGCTGGCAAGGAAACACCGGCGAGGTGCTTTTCGTAACGTGCTGGTCCGGCGTTGTATGCTGCAAACGCGCCGGGCACCCCGTAGCGGTCGCTCAGCTCATGCAGATACGCCGTGCCAGCCAGGATATTGTCGCGCGCGTCGTAGGGATCGTTGCCGAGGCTGTACCGATGGCTTAGGTCAGCCCATGTCCCCGGCATGATTTGCATCAGCCCCATTGCGCCCTTCGGCGATTTGGCGCGCACGTTTCCAGCGCTCTCCAGCCGGATGATTGACCTGATCCAGCGCGCAGGCACGACGAATCTTTGCGAAGCCTGTGCAATGAAGGGAGCAAATGCGTTGTCGCCATGATCGTTCACTGACGGGAGCGCCGATTGCTCCGCGGCGAGAGCGGCACAGCTCCAAACCGTCAGGGCGAAAAGCAGCGTTCCGACAGGCCGAAAACACGCTCCCGACAGACGGAAGCACGCCGTCGTGCTCGCGCCCATCCAGGGTAAAGCTGCTTCGCGCCGGCCGTTGGGCCGCCCTGGACCGCCGCTGCGCGCAATAACCGCGCGATCCTTGGTCGGGACGGAGGAATGGCCCGGCAACTGATCGAACAGAGCAGTGGCAGAACGGAAGCACCAGCAAGGCACGCTCACTCCTCCCACGTCCACACGGGCAGTGCACGGCCAATGACCGCCGACGCAGGCAAAAATCCGAAGTATCGGCCGTCCAGAGAGTCGCTTGACTGCCAATTCATGAGAAAGAGCTCACCGTCGCCGACCACGGCGCATCCTTCCCACTTCGGCAGCAGTCGCCCGCGTCCGTCACGATCCCTCGCCTCGCCCACCACAATCTCGTCGACAGAAATTGCAAGCCCGCTTCTGCAGACCGTCTGCCCTGGAAGCGCCAGCACCCGCTTGAGCATTGGGACGCCTCCGGGCAAATACCCATTCAGGTCCAAAAAGGTCGCAAGCGGCTCGGGCGGCCGAACCGCAACCAATTCCGTGACGAAGAAGTCGCCCGCTGGCTCCAGGCGATAGAGTCCGATCGGCACGCTCGTGGAAGCATTCCAGATGTAGAGCGGATTCGACCCCAGAGCGACCGGAGCAACAAGTGTGGCGACACCGCAAACCGTCGCGATCAGCGCCTTTGAGCTGGGCGTCATCGCACGAACCTCTGCCGATGCAGCCAGGCCCGATGACGCCCTTTTGTGTACGCGCGTGGCGTCTCGTTGACAGAGAGGCGGTTATGAACGTGATGCCAATGGTCGGGGGCGGCATCCGCCGGATCGATCCCAAGTCCCTCGACAACGTCGATCAGTTGCAGCACGCGCTCGACCTTGGGCGAGCCCGACAACCGCAGCAAACTCTCGCCGCCTGGCTTGACATAGGGGACCGTCGAGCAGCGCTCGCCTGGAGCGACCGCGCGCAGGATGTCGATGCGCGAAATGACTGTTCCGAAGTCGTTGGATGTCCAGCGAACGAGGGCGAAGATGCTGCCCGGAGCAAATGACAGCACGCGGCGGTGTCGGTCGATCATCCTGTCTTCGACGGCGCGACCGAACCGAATCCGATTTTCGATACGCTTTTCGAGCCAAAAGACTTCGACTTGGGTGAGATCGTTCATGCCCGCGCTCCGTGATTCACAAACCGGGTTTCTGATCGGAAACCTGTCGAGACCGGCCTTCAGCCGGTCATAGTCTCGCGCACCGGTTCCGCGGCCGACAAACGTCAGGCTCTCGTAAGGCGTTGCAGTCATCAGGCGTGAGGTCTTCAAGCCTGCGTCGCGTCCTTCGACGATCTGGGAAGCCGCCCAGATCAGGATGTCCGCATCCCTGATGGTCGCCATGCCGTGTTCCGGCACGGCCTCGTCGCGAATGGAGATTGCGCCCGCGCGGAAATCGATTGGCACGATGCGCTTTGTTTTGGCGAGCGAGAACAACGGATAAGCCATCAGATCCTGCGCGTCGCGTGACACGAGATCGCCGGGCTGCGCCCGAAAGAGCTCAAGCTCGTCGCGCTCGGAGCGATGTGTGCGCCGCATTGTCACTGTCCTCACGCTGACGTCAGCGACGTTCCTGGCCCGCATACGGGCGCAGCGTCGGGTGCTTCTTGGCCGGCGGTACAGTCCCTTTGCCCGGATCAGACGTCGACGTTTTGGCGCCGAGGTCGGCCCAGGCTTTCAGGTCGTCCAACGCGTAAACGACGCGCCCGCCGATCTTCCGATACATTGGCCCCGTGCCGTATGTGCGGTGCTTTTCCAGCGTGCGACCGGAGAGGCCAAGGTAGCGTGCGGCCTCCGGTGTACGCAGGAAGCGCGGCGGCAGGCCGGCCATTGGATCGGACATTTGAGAACTCCAGGGTGACAGCACGGAGCCGATTTCGGCGCCGGCGTGTGTGCGGTCATCATGGAGAAGCGCGATGTCGGAGGGGGATGCCGAAGATTGAGGGGGCGATTTTCGATACCCCAGGCGGGTTATGCTATTTGCCCGTGCGCCCGCGCCGCAGAACTTGGCGATAACCGCCGCGCACCAGTGCGAGGCCGGTTTGCACCAGGCGAACGGTCCGGTTGCGCAGATCGTGCGTTTTCCAGGCGCGGTCTGGGATGCGCTTCTTGCCGAACAATGCTTCTGCGATGGCGCGATACGTGCCGCCGTCCCCACGCGCATCGAGCGCGCGAAGCGCCGCGCTCAACCGCTCGCGTCGCTGTTTGGATAACTCGTGAAAGGCGGGACCTGGCGCACGCCCGCTCATGGTTCGCCACAGCCGTCGCGCAGCGTACGCCCGCGCGTCGAAGTCGCCGTCGAACGACAACTCGACGACGTAGTGGGCAGCTACGCTTGGCGCTTCTCTTGACCAAACGCGGTGTTCCACCGCGCCGATGCGCAGCACCGCATGCCAGCCGTCGGCTGCACAGCGAACCTTGCCAGCTGCGAGATCAATCAACGGATGAGACGCTGCGTCACGGTCAATGGACGACGTCATTGCGATCGGAACGACGGTCGGCAGAACCTCGGGCGCCCAAAAGATCGTCTGCTCCGTAAACGACCTCAGCGGGTCATGGGCGAAAGCAGATGCCCCATTTCCTCCTGAACTCGGGTGTCACCTCGCCATCCGGGCTGTTGGCGATCATCGCTTCGTACTCGCGTCTATAATCCGCGTTGCGACGAAGACATTCCCAAGCGATGTCGGTGATCTCTGCATCCTGAAGACTATTGTAGGATTCCGGCGACCGCCATTCGAACTCAGGCATTGCTTCCACCCGCATGCACGCAGCTAACAAGGATTGCGGTGCAATAATCGTGAACGGGCGAGTTGCAGGAAGTCCCTAGTTTGGCACCACGTGGTGCTCCCAGATGACCACGCTTCGGCGGGAGAAGGCGATTTCTCAAGGAATGCCTTGGTCAATGAATTTCTTCTAGTTCAACCCAGTGCCACGCAACAGACGTCCATGTTCGGTCATCCACTTCGCGCGCGCGAGGTGACTCTGGTATGCGTTGCGCGCCCGGTCCGGCTCACACTCCGGATCGATATGCAGGACGATTCGAGCGACTTCCCGCCAGTCTGCACCCTCACCCTCGGCTTGTAGAAGACGAATGTACGTCACAACGTGCTCCTCATCGTAAGATGTCGGCACTGGCCCGGCGGGAGCCAGGTCTGCCACGTTAGGATCGAGCGGAGGGATCTGCATGATCTTACGGTCGCGGAGTTTACTGTCTAAGGATTCATAGGGCCGCACTTTGTTAAGTATATCGAGGTGCAATATACTGAACAAGCGGCATCTTTGCCCGCATGGATTTGCGGGAGACATTCGCCACTAACTTGCGTCGTCTACGCAATGCGAGGGGATGGTCTCAAGACGAACTTGCTTTGGAGGCTGAGATAAGCCGGAGCTATCTGAGCCAGCTTGAGAAGGGCGTATACTATGTCAGCATAAAGGTCATTGGTCGCCTTGCCGATAAGCTCGATGTCGAGCCTGATGAGTTCCTAAAACGGACGGCAAAGAGAGGTCGCGCTAAATAGGCGTGGCCCAACTCGCGAACCGAGCCAAAGACTCGGCGAGCGCCGGGCGCAAGTGCGCGTAGTCACCGCCGATCCGGCTGCGTACCCCCGCATGCCAGCCGTCGGCTGCGCGCCGAACCTGGCCAGCTGCGAGATCAATCAACGGATGAGACGCTGCGTCACTGCCAATGGGCGACGCGGTCATTTCGATCGGAACGACGGTCGGCAGAACCTTGGGCGCCCAAAAGGCCGTCTGTTGCTTGAATGACCTCAACAGGTCATCGGCGAAAGCAGATGCCCCATCTCCTCTTGAATTCGGGCGTCACTTCGTCATCCGGGCCGTTGGCGATCATCGCTTCGTAGTCGCGTCGGTAGTCCATGCTGCGACAAAGACATTCCCAGGCGATGTCGGTGATTTCGGCGTCCTGTAGGCTTTTGTAGGATTCCGGCGACCGCCAGTCGAAGTCAGGCATTGCGTTCGTCTCATTGCACGCAACTAACATGGATTGTGGTACAATAGTTGTGATCGAATGGGTTGCGGGAAGCCCCTAGTTTGGCTCCACGTGGTGCTGCCGAATGACACGTGTTGGCTGAAGAAGCCGATTTCCGAATGGATGTTTGGTCGATGGGCTTCTTCTAATTCGACCGCGTGCCCCGTAGGAGACGCCCCTGTTCGGTCATCCACTTAGCGCGCGCAAGATGACTCTGGTATGCGTTCCGCGCGCGGTCCGGCTCACGCTCTGGGTCGACGTGCAGCACTATTCGAGCGACTTCTCGCCAGTCCGCGCCCTCGCTGTCGGCCTGCAGGAGGCGGATGTACGTTACAACGTGCTGTTCATCGTAAGATGTCAGCGCTGGCCCGGCTGGAGCTAAGTCAGCTATATCAGGATCGAGCGGCGGTGTTTGCATAAGTCCTTCCAAAAGCTTGCGCTGTGGCCCCAATAGTTTGGAGCGAGTGTCGTTGAAAGCTGCCCCCTGGTTGCATTCAGCCGACGCCAGAACACCCGGCGGGAACTGCACAGCAGTATAGCGCCTCATTCTTTTGTCGAAAATACTCCGTGGTGAAATACTCTGCAAGACGATGCCCTCCCGGGCATGAACATCCGCGAAGTACTGGCTCTCAATCTGAGAAAACTCCGCCAGGCAAAGAGCCTGTCGCAAGAGGAGCTGGCACACCGCGCGGATGTTGATCGGACCTACATTAGCGCTCTAGAACGAAGTCTCTACGCAGCCAGTATCGATGTTGTCGATAACTTGGCCCAAGTATTGGGCGTTGAGGCGGCGGATCTTCTTAAGCGTCCTTTGCCGTCGAAAAAGGGCCGCGGTTGATAGAGGCGTAAGATCTGAAAGATATAATACCGTGATATGCCGCGAGCCGGGCCGGAGGCCCGGCGAGCGCCGGACGCGGACACGCGTCGCCGCCGATCCGACAAGTCGGATCGGCGGCGGCGCATCATGGATCGAGCGAAGCCGCGCAACCGGCGCCCGGTTACGCGGCCCAGTTCTTCAGATTGCGCCCTCCATCAAGCGCCTTGCTTTGCCTTCCAGCTCAAGGCGCTTGTCCTGATGGACCTTGCTGCGAGCAAACGCAGTAATGCCCTGTACGAAATCGAACATGCTTTCCGGCTTGCGATTTTCCTCGCCCAGAACGGTTTCGATGATTTTCGAGGCCTCGGATTTGGATGCTCTTCCTGCCTTCCCGCAAAGCGGCAACATAGATGGAAAAGGCCCCGCCTCGGAAGAGGCGGGGCCGATGACCCCTATGGGATCAGTCGCCGTTGCGGCGCGACCAGATCAGGGTGAAGCCCTCGTCGCCGTCGACCTTCACCAGCGAGGCGTAGATCGGGGCCGGAAAGCTCGGATCGTCGAGCTTGACCGAGAGGTATTCGCGATCGCTGTCGCGGGCGGTCTTCTTCCAGGCGGCGCCGAACTCGGTCACACCGGCAAAGATGCGGTAGTCGGGCGCCTTGTCATTATCCTTCTCGGATGCGGCGAACCGTGCCTTGATGTTCAGCGTCAGCGTCTTGATGAAGCCGACGTAGCCGTTGTCCGAAGCGGTGAAGGTGCCGATAGTAGCCATAGTACTCTCCGTTGGTTGCTCGGGCCGCGCCCATCGCGGCCTCGATGGCGATCCCTGGCCCGGGGAGCGATCGGCCCGCAGCCGTCAGGCCCGCAGCGCCAGCGGAGGACGGCGACAAGCCTGCTTTTTTGTCTCCCGCGAGGAATGCCGCCCACTTCGCGGCAGGGGAAAAAAGCAGGCGTAGCCGTTGCGGGAAGGCGATCGAGGCCTTGGCCGTCCCTCGGGCCTGATCAGCCCATTCGAGGTTGCGTTGGACGCGCGCCATGAACGAACTGACGAAGACAACCATGGCGGCCGACACCGACACAGCACAAGGACCCAGGCTGGAGATCGGACATATGCTGACGGTGACGCATTAACGGCAAGGAAGGCGCACCTGGGAAAACGCCAGCGAACCCAATCGCATCCGCAGCGTACGGGATCGAAGGCAAAGGCGGAGTTGGTCGCCAGAAAGCGATCTCGATGTTCGCAGTCATCACACGAACAAGGCATCCGACCTCAATGCTGCTGATTGACCAGCGCGACACTGCATTCCCTTGGCCTGCCGCGTACCTATGCGGAACTTCGCGGGGTTGTCGCCGGGTCGCAATGACGGTGCCGCCAGGGCCGCGGGCGACAGCGCCGTCGTGGGAACGTGTCGTTCGCATGTTCTTTCGATCTGGCCGTCTTCAAACTCCAGGGGAGTAGCTGCTCTGGAGATGACGCCTTCGAAAGAGCAGCGCACCTGCGGCACGCTCGGCATCGCCGGCCAATGGCCTATTCCAGCAGGGACTGGATCGCCAGATTGGCATGCGGAGCAGCCAGTGAATAATTTTCACATAAATAACAATTTTTGAGTATTTTTCATGGAATGCTCAGACTCTAATGATTTTGGAGCTTTCAGCGAAGAAAATTCAGGAATTGAGAGTATTTTTCATGGGATCTAGCAAAAATGCACGATTTTCAGGGCAAGTGAGCGTTTTTCATGACCGGCGGCTCCCCGAGACAGCGGTTCCGGTCGGCTACGCCGCCCTGATCGACGCCTATGATCTGCCCGTCCCGGTTCCCCGGACGCTTTCGGCGATCGGCACCAGGCATCGCATTATTGAAAAGGACCACTGGCACATCTATACGCCGCGCCACGCGCCCGAGGCCTCGCTTGAGGGGCATCTGACCTTTGCGCTCAAATACGAGGGCTTGGATCTCGCCCTCCTGAAGCGGCTTTTCCTCGCCGTCAAGGACGAAGACGTCGCCGAAATTGTGCGGCAGAAGCCTACAGGGATCTACACGCGCCGCATCTGGTTCTTGTACGAGTGGCTGCTCGGTCATGAGCTGAGGTTGCCTGCCGCAGACAAGGTCTCGTATGTGGATGCTGTCGACACCGACATCCAGTTCGCAGGTGCGCCGCAGAATTCGGCCCGGCATCGTGTCCGCAACAACCTTCCCGGCACGCCGGAATTTTGTCCGCTCGTCTTCAAGACATCTGCGCTGAACGAATTCATCGCGCAGGACTGGGAAGATCGCGCGCGCGCCGTCGTGAGCCAAGTGCCGAAGGATCTGCTCGCCCGCACGGCCGCCTTCCTTCTGCTGAAGGACTCGAAGTCCAGCTACGTGATAGAAGGCGAAAGGCCGCCGCAGGATCGAATCCAGCGATGGGGCCGCGCTATTGGGGAAGCTGGTCGCGCACCGCTCGACGAGCAGGAGTTTTATCGCCTGCAGCGCCTCCTGATCGGGGACGAACGTTTCGTCAAGCTCGGCTTTCGCAAGGATGGCGGCTTCGTCGGCGAGCACGACCGCGACACCCAACGCCCCATTCCGGACCATATCAGCGCGCGGCATGAAGACATCGCATCGCTCATGGCCGGATTGATCGCTTTCGACCACAGCGCCGAGAATGACCTCGATGCCGTTATCGCGGCGGCCGTGCTCGCATTCGGGTTCGTCTATATCCACCCATTTGAGGACGGCAACGGGCGCATTCATCGCTATCTGATGCATCATGTTCTCGCACGTCGGGGGTTCAACCCGGCGGGCGTGCATTTTCCTGTGTCCTCGGCCATCCTCGATCGGATCGCCGAGTACAAGAGCGTGCTTGGGAGCTATTCGGGCAGGCTGCTTTCCTGCATCCAGTGGGAGGCAACGCCAAGGGGCAACGTCAGGGTTCTCAACGATACGGCAGATTTCTACCGATTCTTCGATGCGACACCGCACGCGGAGTTTCTGTACGCCTGCGTGCGTCAGACGATTGAGCGGGATCTTCCGGACGAAACCAACTTCCTTGTCAGCTTCGATATGTTCCGCGCCGGCATCGAGAACATGATCGACATGCCGGAGCGGACACTGAACAATCTATTCGGCTTCCTCAGACAAAATCAGGGCAAGCTGTCGAAGCGCGCAAGAGAGGATGAATTCGCTGCGCTTACGGAGGACGAGGTCTCAAAGATAGAACAACTATATGCAGATTCGTTCGGCCAAACCGGAGAGTAACTGATGGTACATCAGATTAGATTCGGAGGCGCGGCTTGCGAAGAATATCTCTATCCAGCTCGACATCTCGATCCGAGCGATTCTCGATCTGGCGCTGGCAAAGGAAGACACTCGTCACCGAGTCGAGGCGGGTATCTTATGGAGTCAATCATAACTGCAGCGAAGAATGAGAGGGGCACGAGAGCAAAGGTCAGCCAGAAAAGCACCGAGCCCAATGACCTTGAGGATAAATCCAGGGGCCAGCATGGTGGCGGTCTCGCACTCAAAGATGACCGATTATGCCTTCCACCATCACGGCGCATTTCGACACATAGATCCAAACGCGAGACAAGAACCATTTCGCATGAAGTTCGCTTCGATGAGCGGGCTATCGACCTCTCGCGTTGCTTGCGCGAACCGATTTTCGGCAAGAGTCGAGTAAGACGGCGCTCACGCGCCGTCCTTGCCGAATTTCCAGACCGGAATCCCGAGTTTCTTCGCCTTGTCGGCGAGGTTATCCTGTATGCCGGTCCCCGGAAAGCACATGATTCCCATCGGCATGACTGCCAGCATGGCGTCGTTGCGTTTGAATGGTGCAGCCTTGGCATGCTTCGTCCAGTCCGGTTTGAAGGTGATCTGCGACACCCTGCGATTGCTGGCCCATTTTGCAGCGATCAATTCAGCCCCCTTCGGCGAGCCGCCGTGAAGCAGCACCATGTCGGGATACTTCGCGTGGACCTTGTCGAGCCGGCCCCAGACGAGCGAAACGTCGTTGAAATCGAGTCCGCCGGTAAGGGCGATCTTGGGCCCCGATGGCGGCATCGCCAGGGTTTCTGCGCGATGCTTGGCGGCTAGGAAGTCGCGGCTGTCGATCATCGCGGCAGTGGGCGTGCGATGGCTGACCAGTGATCCGGCGCGAGGCCGCCAGGGCGAGCCAGTGTGAAGCTCAAATTGCTCAGTAGCCAGGTCGCGGAACAGCTCCATGGCGTTGCGGCGTTCGACCAGTGAAATGCCGTCGGCGGTCAGCCTTTCGAGCTCAACAGATCGCACTTCCGAGCCGTTCTGCTCGCGTTGGCTCCTCTGCTGCGCCTGCTCATTGTCGTCGAGCCCGTGCTCGATACGGCCCACCGCGCGATGTAAGAGATTGACGGTCGACCAGAGCAGGCCTTCCAGATCGGGCTCAAGTCGGGTGTCGCTTAAAGTTGCCACGAAGGCGTCGAAGATATCGGCGACGGCGCCTGCGATCGCTTTACCTTCGGGCAACGGCCTCGGGTCGGGCTCGCCGTGGAACGGACGGTACCCGTAAAGCTGAAGTTCACTAAGAATGCGGTCGGTCGGTGATGAGTTATGTCGGGGTTCGAACTCGATGTCGTCATGGTCGGTCGTCATGGTGAGAGGTCCTTTGCCGGATCAGCCGCACCCATCGCGGCCTTCGTGGCGATCACCAGACGGCACGCGGTCCGAGCCAGAACCCCGGAGGCCTAAGCCGAGGGCGCCGAAGCGGAGCGGAGGATGGCCAAAACCCGGCTATTTTGCTTCGCGATGCAAAGGCCCGCAGGGCCGGCGGAAAATAGCCGGGCGCGGCCATTGCCGGGTCGGTGCGCTTGCTGTCCGATCGCCCTCTAGAAGGCTGGGGGCGACCGCTTCCAGCGACACCGAACTTGAGCCGATCGGCATGAAGGCATCGGGACCGAACTCGCCGCCGCTATCCCCGCTTGCTCGCAGCTAAAGACAAGAAGCGGACGGCGTCCTCTGGAACGAGTTGCTCGCACAACGTTGCTCGAAATTCCACGGCGGCCATGGCGCGTAGATCATCGTTGAAATCGTCGAGCCTCGGCGACAAAGTGAGCGCTTCAATGCCTGCGGCCTCGGCGCGGGTCGTCAGGCTCGTCGCCGCGACTCTTCCGGCCGCATCCGCATCGCGAGCGATATAGAGCCGCCGCAGCGACGGCGGGAGGAGGATGCCGGCAAGGTGATTGGCCGAAAGGGCTGCCACCATCGGCATGGTCGGCAATACGCAGCGAAGCGACAGCATGGTCTCGATCCCCTCGCCCGCCACCAGGACGTCATCAAGCGTGCCAAAGCGCACTGCGTTGCCCAAGAGATTACCCAATGCGCGTCGCGGCGTATCGACGAGTGCCAAGCTGCGCCCCGAGGGATGAAGCCAGGTGCGGTGTACGCCTGTGATTTGCCCCTTGAGATCGGTCACTCGGGCAATCATCGCCGGGCCGACCTCGATCTGCGAGTCTTCGTTGGGCCGATAATAGCATCGCGCATGGAAACGGAGCGCGCCTTCGTCATGGACGGGTTCGATACCGCGTTCTCGCAAGTAAAGTTGGGCGATGGTCCGATCAATCGGCTGCGACTTGGCAAACAGGCGACGAGCGGCCTCCGCGGATCTGGCTCGGATCGCCCCGCGACCAGGAATCGATGTCGGTTGGGGATTGGGCCTCGGCATACCGAGAAATCGTCGCGCCTCTTTCGCCACATCACGAAAATGAACCAATCCGCAGCTTTGCCGAATGATGTCGAGAAGGTCACCATGCTCTCCGGTGGCGGCATCCGTCCACTTGCCTGCAAGTCCCTGGAGCGTTTCGTTCAACCGTACGAACAGGGATCGACCGGGAGTGTTTCTGCAGTCTCCCACCACCCAATAACGTCCTTGGCGTCGGCCATTGGACAGATAGTGTCGACAAACCGCCTCGGCATCACGCGACAGGCGATGCGCCAACTCGGAAGCATCAGGCAACCTTCTATCTTCGGAAATATCACCGGAGCGAAACGGCTTTGCTCTTTCGGAAGTCTCTGTCATCTGAGTTCACCACGACGAGCGACCGAGAGCCTCTCTCTCGGCCTCCAACCCGTCATGGCGTTTCTCGCGCGCCTCTTCCTCTCGTCCGTCAGCAGGGCCTCATGACGCCACCTCCTCATTCGCGCCGGCCTGGCTGGTCGATGGGACCGCCGTGATTTCAGGAAGGAAGCCGAGCAGATAGTCAGCGGCCTTGCTCGCCTGCGACGCTGCTCGCAGAATCGCGCGGTTATCCTCACGCAGAACCTCGAGCCACGAACCGATATAATCAGCGTGCCGCACGGTGGGCGCGATGCCAAGTGATGTGCAGCAGAATGCGGCACAGAGTTCGGCGATCAATTCCTCGAAAGCGTATCTCTTGGTGTCAAAGGAACCGCCAAGGTCGCGATCGAGGCGGGAAGCATGGCCGCTAGCGTGGCCAAGCTCATGGAGCGCCGTGCGGTGCCAGTTGATCGGCTCGAAAAAGGCCGCTGGCGGCGGCACCTGGACGTAGTCCTCCACCGGTGCATAGAACGCTCGAGTGCCTCCGATGCGAAAATCGATACCACTCGCTCTGATCAACGCCTCGACCGTCGGCTCGATCATGCCAGGTCGCCACGGCGGTGCCGTGGTCGCAATTTCCGCTGGGAGTACGCATTGATCGGTATTGAAGACGGTAAAGCGCTTCAGGAATGGAACAGCGTGCGCCTCCTCGCCGGTCTCGGACACACGGCGCTTTTCATCAGATGGTACGAAGCGATCGGCATAAACGACAGTAGTACCCTGCTCGCCTTTGCGCACATGGCCACCGATTGCAAGCGCCTGACGATAGGTCAGCCAGCGTTGGCTTGAAAATCGGCGCTCCCGGGCTGCACTCCAGAGTATTAGTATATTAACTCCGCTATAGGGACGATGTGACGCGGCATTCTCGGGCATGGCTAGCGGCGCCGTCCCAGCCCCAGCGTCCCAAGGCTGAACCCAGGGTACATGGCCGGCCTCCAGTTCGGCGATGATTCTGTTGGTAATTTCGTCATGCAGGCTCACCCGGTTCTGGCTGGCGCGCACCGAGGGATGATATTTGGACATCGTGGGCCTCCGCGACGGGCGCCGCGAGCCTCTCTCGCAACTTTCAACCCGTCACGGCCTCTAGCGGCCGCACTCTCCCTCTCTATGTTCGTTTTCGCGCTTGCGCGGCGCAGGTTGGTGTCTCCGGTGCCTCCATCGCGTCAGGGATGGAAGCCCGAAGGGTGAAAACCGGGCGAAGCCCGGGGTTTCAGCGCAGCCGACAGCCCGGCCCGAAAGGGCGACGCCCAGCCGGACCGACACAAGAGGATTCATCGTCAGTCAGTCTGCAGTACGTAGCGCTCGGTACTCATGCTCTGACCCACATTCCAATCTGTCCCCCGAGAAGGATCTCCTCGATTGGAGCAGCTACCGTCAGACGGTCCCGCCATTCCGACAAAGGAGCACTTGTTAAGAGGCCCAAACGTCGGATCAGCGATAGGACTTGTCGGAATTCGAACTGACAGCCCGCAAGAATCATATGCCTCTCAACGAGCGGATTATCCGCGCGCGCCGCCGAAATTTCTCTCGACGAATTGCCATCGAGCATTTTTCAGAACCTCAAGCAGGGCCTCAATGACTTGAGGCGCCGCTGAATACTGGCTCAATCGATGCCCGGCACCTTTTCGCACTCTAGGCCCGCCGATTACCGCACCAATTGTTGATGGCTCTTTTCCTCGCAGCCTTCTCGTGCTCCGAGAGAGCATCCATGTGACTGGAGGGCGGCATGCCAGAAGGCCACAAGGTAGCGGCGAATTTGACTTTGAATATCCGGTTTCGTGCTTTCCGAGGCGTTGCACGAATAAGGACCCTCTCCAGGGATGATGACGCCATTCTACTGAATTCGGCACCGAGATCGTTGCAGCATTGACGCGCGAGCTAACGCCTATGACATCCCGCTCCGCTCTTCCTGCTCGTTATCCACCCATCGGCGCCTGGCCTGCACTCATGCTCGCCGACATGGCCGCCGCCTATTTGGATCTCGCAAATAGCCATGAACTCGCGCGAGCCGTAGGCCGCGGCGAGGCGCCGCCTCCAATCGGCTATCGTGGAATTGGGCGGGCGCGGCAACCGGTCTGGTCAAGGGCCGCGATTGATGATTTTGCCGCGCCCCGTAGAACTACCAATTTGGACAGATCAGAAGGCGAGGATTTGGCCTCCCTGGCAAGACGTTAAGGTCGCGCTGCAATGAAGCTTCCGCGCTACTGCAGGCTAAAGTCATTGAAGAATGGTCGACGCGGATATTTCTTCGAGCCGCCAACCTGGGCTCGCAATGAAGGCTGCCCTGTCACAGCTGAAGCACTGGGAGAAGACTATGCAACCGCTCTCAACAGAACCAAGAATATTCTGCTGCCTGCCTTCGACAGCTGGCGTTCGGGCGGATTGACCGACATGGTCCCGGCGTCTCCCGTGCCTGGCACTTTTGATTGGCTTGTCGGCGTATTCAAAGCCAACCACCGATGGCGTGAAATCGATTTCAAGACCCAACGCTTATACGACCAAGGCCTGGCGCTATTCGCCAACCACGAATTGAACGACGGTAGCCGCGCGGGCTCGAAACAGATTGCTGATTTTTCCAAAGCATTTGTCGATGCGGTTTATGCAAATCTGCTCGTCGTTCAATACAACGACGCGGATGGAAACATCGTCAAGCGCGAACGTCGGCGTTTCGCAAACGCTGCCATGACCGCATGCAGGCGCGCCTGGTTCGTTGGTCAGCGCGCCCAGGAAACGAAAGTGCCAGCCATCAACCCATTCTCGCGGATGGGCTTAAAATCGCGGGCTCCTGGTCAGGCCGTGCGAGAGACGCCTACCGCGACCTGGGAAGAGCTTGTCGCCTTCAGGCAAGCCGCAAAGAGACTGGGGTACCACTCGATCGCAACTGCTGCATTGCTGACCTGGGAGTGGCTGCAGCGCGAGGAACATATATTCGGAGTCTTCGAAATCGAGCACTATCGACCGAAAGAACGCCCCAACAGCGTGAGGATTATGCACCCAAAGAATGGCGAAGAAGCCTGGTGGCCTTTGGTCGATGAGAACAGTGTGCTGCTCTTCCCCGAGTTGATGGCGGAGCTTGATGCTCTCAAAGACTCAGTCGCTTCAGGACTGGCGTTTCGCCGCGATCATGCTCATCGCAGGTCGCCTACTCCTCTGCCGTGGATCACCGAGCGCAAGGATCTGCGCTACCTTCGGCATGTCGTTAAAAAGATAATCATAGCAGCGGGACTTCGGAACGAGCTCTCATTTACGTCCTTTCGCCACGGCGGCTTCACCGAAGGCGCAGACAGCGATCTTACGGACGCTGAACTGCGTGCCGCCGGCCGCCATCGCTCGAGACTACAACTACCCACCTACGCCAAACGCACGCGGAAGCAATTGATCGTGGCCGCCAAGAAGCGCCGCGAGGAGCGAGCCAGGACGACCCTCTTGTCAGAAGGCGTGCTCGCTCCTCATTCTTCAATCGTTTCGAGCAATCGACACGCTTGATTTTCATAAGTCACGCCGGCGCGAGATACCGGGCGGAAGACCAGGATTAGGTTTCCACCTAACGCCCGGTCCATGTCGGCTTGCGCTTCTCGCCGAAGGCCTTGAGGCCTTCCTTGGCGTCCTCGGTCATCGCGAGCAGCGCGATCTGGCTTTCGGTGTAGGCGATGCTTTCATCGAACGACATCGAGGCGATCGCCCGCATCGCGTATTTGCCGCGACGGATCGCCGTCGGCGACTTGTCGGCGATGCGGCCGATCAGCCAATCGACCTTGGCGTCGAGCTCGGCCGCCGGCACAACGTAGTTGAGAAGACCCGCAGCCTTGGCCGTCGCGGCGTCGAACGGCTCGCCGGTCAGCGCCCATTCGTTGACGAGGCGGGCGGGCGCGATCGACTGCAGCAGGCTCAGCACCTGCATCGGAAACACGCCGACCTTCACCTCAGGCAGACCGAAGATCACGCCATCGCCGGCGACCGCCATGTCGGTCATGCACAACAGTCCCATGCCGCCGGCCATGCAGACGCCGCCGACCCGCGCGATCGCAGGCTTGGTCGCGTTCTGCGACAGCCGCAACAGGTCGGCATAATCGACATTAGGGCGCGAGAAATCCATCGAGAACGCCGCGCCGCTGTTCTGCAGATCGGCGCCGGCGCAGAACGCCTTGTCACCCGCGCCGGTCAGCACGATGACGCGGACGTCCTTGTCGTCATGCGCCTCGCGATAGCCCTTGGCGATACCCGCGATCACAGCGGCATTGAGCGCGTTGCGCTTGTCCGGGCGGTTGATGGTGATCCAGAACGCCTGCCCGCGCTTTTCGAGAAGAACGCTGTTGTCGGTCATGTTTCCTGCCTGTTTTTCTTGGCCAATGTGCCGGTGTCAGCCGACATTTGCGGCAGGATCGGCGCCGACTGCAAGCAGGATTTATGCGCCGGTCGATGCCTTCCGGACCCAGACCTTGTTGTCGTGGAACGCGGCGCCGCCGAGCGGCGCGACGGCCTCCGCCCCGGTCAGCATGTTGATGCCACGCCCGCCGATATGGGACTTGTTCGGATGGATCGACTCGGCGATCAGCACGCCGCGGCGAACGCCGTCGAACAGTTTCGCGGTCAGCGTGGTCTCGCCGCGCGTGTTGCCGAGCGTCACCGCGTCGCCATCGGCGATCAAGAGATCAGCCGCATCGTCGGGATGGATCATCACGGTCGGCGCGCCCTCGCGGGCCTGCGACGACGGCGTTTCGTTGAAGCTGGTGTTGAGGAAGCTGCGGGACGGCGAGGTCGCAAGCCGGAACGGATGCTGCGCATCCGCCTCCTCAATGATGGTCCAGTGGTCGGGCAGCGAGGGCATCTTGTCCCACGCCCCCATCAGCCCGCCGGTGCCAACGGGCACCTTGCCCCAATCGACCTTGAAGTGGAACTTCTTGTCGGCATGAGCGAAGCCGTCGAGATAATGCGAGGTGTGGAAATCAGGCTGCAGGTCGCGCCAGATATCGGCCTCCAGCGCCTCGATCGTGCCGTGGCCGCTCTTCTTCAACGTCGCATCGATCAGCTGGCGCGGCGTCATGTCGAAGCCGGGATGCACGGCATTGAGCCGGCGGCCCAGCCCCTGCATCACCTCATGATTGGAACGGCACTCGCCGGGCGGATCGATCAGCTTCGGGCCGACCGAGATGTGCTGATGACCGCCGCCGTAATAGAGGTCGTCGTGCTCCATAAACATCGTTGCCGGCAGCACGATATCGGCCATCTGCGCCGTCTCGGTCATGAACTGCTCGTGCACCGCGACGAACAGATCCTCGCGGGCAAAGCCCCGGCGCACCAGCGCCTGCTCGGGCGCCACCGTCATTGGGTTGGTGTTCTGGATCAGCATTGCCTTGACCGGGCCGCCGCCGCGCAGCGCTTCGGGATCGCCGGTGAGGATGCGGCCGATCTTGGACTGATCGAGCACCCGCGTCGAGGGATCGATCGCGTCGTGGCCTTCGATGATCGACTCGTCGAAACGCCAGATTGCGGCGTTGTTGAAGAACGCGCCGCCGCCCTCATATTGCCAGGCACCGGTGACCGCGGGGATGCACGAGGCAGCGTGCATCTGGGCGGCACCGTTGCGGCTGCGGGTGAAGCCGTAGCCAAGACGGAAGAACGAGCGCTTGGTCTGTCCGACCAGCCGCGCGAACGCCTCGATCTCGTCGACCGGCACGCCCGAGATCGCTGAAGCCCATTCCGGCGTGCGCGTCTTCAGATGCGCCTCCAACTCGTCCGGGCAGTCGGTATAGCGCGCAAGATAATCGCGATCGGCAAATCCCTCGCGGAACAGCACATGCATCACAGCGCAGGCGAACGCGCCGTCCGTCCCCGGCCGCAGCAGGATCTTGATGTCGGCTTGCTTCATGGTCTCGTTGTTGTAGACGTCGACCGCCGCGATCTTCGCGCCGCGCTCCTTGCGCGCGCGGGATGCATGCGTCATCACATTGACCTGGGTGTTCACCGGATTGGTGCCCCAGATCACGACGAGGTCGGAGACGCCCATCTCGCGCGGATCGACGCCGGCGATCTTGCCGGTCCCGGCGGCAAAGCCGATGCGCGCGATGGTTGCGCAGATCGTGCCGTAGAAGCGCGAATACTTCTTCACATGCGACAGACGGTTGAGGCCGTCGCGCATCACGAGCCCCATGGTGCCGGCGTAGTAATAGGGCCAGACCGACTCGGCGCCGAACTCCCGCTCGGCCGCATCGAACCGCGCCGCGATCTCATCCAGCGCCTCGTCCCAGGCGATCCGCGCGAACTGGCCCGAGCCCTTCGGGCCGGTCCGGCGCAGCGGATACATCAGCCGTTCGGCATGATGAATCCGCTCGGCATAACGCGCGACCTTGGCGCAGACCACGCCGGCCGTATAGGTCTGCTGTTTGGAGCCCCTGACGCGACCGATCGAGCGTCCCTCGATCACCTCGACGTCGAGCGCACATGCCGACGGGCAGTCGTGCGGACAGGTGGAATGGCGGATGTCGACCTTGGCATGCTGGTTCATGGCCAAATTGGTAACATCAAATGCCGCCTCCGCCGAGGGGCATTATTGACCCAGCCGGCGCGAAATCTGCTCACGTGCCATGCGACAGGCGCCGGGACGGGCAGCTATTGGCCTGAGCCGTCCCATCAGACGCGGAAGATGCGGGTGTAGTGCGATTTGATCGATTCCCCTTCCCGCTCTACCGCCACCGGATCGTCCTTCATCGTCTTGATGTCCTTTAGCGGCCTGCGTCCAGCCTTCTCCTTGGCCTGTGCATGGACGGACCTGAGGCCGCCGATCTCGACATTGAGCTGCTGGCCCTCACGCCCGAGCGCGAAGGACTGGAACAGCCTGGCGGCATTCGGATGCGGAGCGTCCTTGAAGATCCCGTTCGGGCCGACGATGATCGGCGACCCCTCGGTGGCATAGACCGGCTCGACCGGGCGGCCGGCCTCCTTCATCTGAAAGATGTTGTATTCGTTGCCGTCGGCCATCACAGCACGCTCGCCGAGATCGAGCTTCTTGGGTGGATCCGTCGAGGATTGCACCTGCATGATGTTCTGCTTGGCGAGTTGCTCGAAAAAGCTCCAGCCGAGATCGCGCTGCATCTGATAGGTCGCGGTCATGATGGTGCCGCTATAGCCGGGATGCGCCTTCACGATTTTGCCCTTCCATTTCGGATCGAGCAGATCGGCAAAGCTCGTGGGCGCCTCCTCGGCCTTCACGAGATTGGTGTTGTAGGCAATGATCGAAAGCCAGACCCGGAAGCTTGCGAATTGCCCGTCCGCGTCGCGATGCTCCTCGGGATAGTATTTTGCGACCTCCTCCGGAACATAGGGCGCGAGAATGCCGTCGCGCTTCCACACGATGAAATGCGCGGCGTCGGACGAGTTGACGACGTCGACGGCATGAATGTTGCTGGAATATTCCTGGCCGACCCGCTGGAACACGCGCTCCGCGCCGGTGCGTTCGACGCGCACCGTGATATCGGGATATTTCGCTTCGAACGCCCTCGCCAGCTTCTCCGCGACCGGCAGATCGGTGGAGGTGTAATAGACGACCTGTCCCTCTTTCTTCGCTGCCTCGATCAGCGTCGGCGTCACCGGTTCCGCCGGTGGCGCGGCGGCCGTCACGCGCGTTGAAAGGGCGGCCCCGGTGAGCATGGCGCCCGAGCCCTTCAGCATGTCGCGGCGCGATAGCCCAGGATGTTTCCTCATATGATTCCCCGCACGCGATGGCGAAGTTGTACACCGTCCTCCCGCTCTTATTCCAATGCGCGAAAACGGAGTCTGTCGTCGACAGAGGCTTCAGGTTGCAGCTAGACTTCTGATCAAGAAACAAGACTAAAGTTGGGGGATTCAGTCAATGGCAAGCCTGCGATACGCCTTGGTGTTTGTCGCGGCGTTGCTGACCGTGTCCATGTCAGGCTCATATGCTGACGCCGAAGACTATCCCGCGCGGCCGGTCAGGATCATCGTTCCCTTCGGTCCCGGCGGTCCGGCCGACGTCGTCGCGCGACAGATCGGCGGCATCTTGCAGGAAAGCCTCGGCCAGCCCTTCGTGGTGGAGAACCGCACCGGCGCCGGCGGCGTGATCGGCACCCTCGAGGTCGCCAAGGCGCCGGCCGACGGCTACACCCTCCTGATGATGTCGAACACCCAGACTGCGAACGAATCGCTGGTGCCGCAGCGCAAATATGCGCTGATGCGCGACCTGACGCCGATCGCGTCGTTGAATACCTCGGATCTCGTGATCGTGGTCCACCCCGCCGTGCAGGCAAAGACCTTGCAGGAGTTCATCGCCCTCGCAAAGGCGCAGCCCGGACAGCTGAACTATGCCTCGTCAGGTCAGGGTACGCCGTATCACATGGCGGGCGAGCTGTTCAAAGCCATGGCCGGCATCGACGTCGTGCACGTGCCCTACCGCAACAGCGGCGAAGCCCGCGGCGGCGTCATCGGCGGCCAGGTCCAGATGATGATCGATGCCGTTCCGGCGATGGCGCCGAATGTCGCCGAAAATCAGGTGCGCGCGCTCGCAACGACCGGCAAGATTCGTTCGACGGTGCTGCCCAACGTTCCGACGGTGACCGAGGCGGGCGTGTCCGGCTATGAGGCAACGATCTGGCTCGGCCTGATGGCCCCGGCGGACACGCCGACGCCGATCATCGACAAGCTCAACGCGGCAGTGAACGCCGCAATCAAGCGGCCAGAGGTCGAGAAGCTCTGGGCCGCGCAGGGCGCGGCGCCGATGACCATGACGCCGGCGGCGTTCGACGCATTCCTGCGCGCCGATATCGTGAAGTGGGCAGACGTCGTCAAGAGATTGGACAAGCCCCAATAGGCACGCACCGGCGAGTCCGCGAGTGAAGGAACAGTGCGCATGAAGACGTTGAACATCCTGAGCGGCGGGGCGGCGCTGGGCCTGGTGCGCAGCCTCGCGCCAGCGTTTGAAGCTGAGACCGGGCTCAGCATTGCCGGCGATTTTGGCGCGGTCGGCGCCATGGCCGACAAGTTACGCACTGGCGCTGCAACCGACATTGTCATCCTGACCGCCGCTCTGATCGCGAAGCTGGCCGACGAAGGGCTGGTTTTGCGCAGCTCGATCACGGACATCGGCCGGGTTGAAACCGCCCTCGCCGTCCGGGCCGGCGATCCGTCGGTCACCGCCGACGACGCGGCCAGCCTGCGCGCGGCATTGCTCGCGGCGGACGCGATCTTCGTGCCCGATACGAAGGTGTCGACGGCCGGAATTCATGTCGGCAGGGTGCTCGCGCAGCTGGACATCGCTGATGTCGTCGCGGACCGCCTGAAGATCTTTCCAAACGGTACGACGGCCATGCGACATCTGGCCGAATCCGGAGATCGGCGGCCGATCGGCTGTACGCAATCGACCGAGATCATCAGCACCAAGGGCATCGTGCTGTCGGGCAGCCTGCCGCCGGAGTGCGGGCTCGCGACGATGTATACGGCGGCCATTCCGACACAGGCATCGTCGGCGTCGCAGGCGCAACGCCTGATCGCATTGCTGACGTCGCCGGAAACATCTGCGCTACGCAGCCAGACTGGCTTTGTTTCTGGCCTGACGTCGTAGATGAGCCCAGACCACCTAAAGTGCGATGAAATATGTTCAAGCGTTATCGCTAGGTCGACAGAATGCATCAGCACGATGCATCGCTTATGGATGCATAAGAGGACCTGCAAATTCGCTGCAATCACATTCTTAAGAAGAATTGCGTCGTCGACATCCAGAGGTAATTGTCGTGTCGTTGCCAACCTGGTTCTCGGTCGGAAGCGATCCAAGGGAAGAGATTGCTGAATTGACGAACGTCGAGCTTGTCGATCCCCAGCGCGAAGTTCGTGATCGTGTGCTGCACAGGCACGGACGCGTTCGGCGCGAACAAGAACTGATCCTGCCCCGCGCCTGCCCGTGAGCGCTCCGCTCTTGCTGAAGCGCCACATGAAAGCAGTCTTCGGGTCACCCTGCACGCTGCTCGCGTTGATACAGTAGTCATTGGTTGCAGAGCGATAGCCAACGAATCCCAGATGGATCCTATTTGCGGCCGCCGCAGCCCCCACAACAAGAGCGCGAAGCCGCAACGACCACTGTCCGGTCATCGGCCTCAAGTACGGATGCTGCCGATTGGATTCGACTAACCATAATTAAAGACCGAAACCAACGGGCGCCGACGGCTGCGGAGCGCGAAGCAAACAAAGCATTCAAAACTGTCAGGCCGACGGAAGCCATGACGGATTACGCCAAAGCGCAAAAAGCGATCCACGATAATCGGGAGCGCCTAAAAGCCGAACGGCTGGCGCGGGAGGCCGAAGCGGCCAACTGCACCAAAGGAGGTTGAGCGTCCCATGTGGACGATCACGGACGACCAAAGTTTGTGGCGGGTGATATGGCCCTGCACTTTCGCCGAGTCGATACTGAACTGGAGATATGGATCGCAAGCAGCGGCGACTGTTCATTCGTCATCAGCAACGAGAGTGTCAAACGCCATCCGGAACTGCCCCCCTTTGCGTCATGAAGAACTGCCCCCACCGTCTGGATTATGATCTCGGTTGAAGGTTGTTTCCGACGTTAATGGGCCGGAGGGAGGCGGAGCCGACCGGAGCCGTCACCGTCGGGCGGCGGCTTGATGAGGCCGCTCATGCGCTTGGCGCGGAGACGATAGCTGTCGCCGCGGATCGTCAGCACGTGGCTGTGGTGCAGGAGTCGATCGAGGATGGCGACCACGGGATCGGCGAACACGGTGCCCCATTCGGCAACGCTGCGGTTCGACGTGATTAGCATGGCGCCGGTTTCGTAGCGGCGGCAAGGACGACGCGATCGGTGGGCTAGGAACATGGCCGCGTCTCCGGAGTTGCCATTGGCGTGAATAAATAAGGGAGGGAAGCGAGATGGGACGAGGCGTTTTGCTTTGGCTTTTGGGCGTGCCAATTCCTGTGATCATCCTGCTGTGGTTGTTTTCTGGGCACTGACTACGGCGTAATTGCCGAGCGACGTACACCAACGCGGTCTGCCGGCGCAGCTAATTAGGATCCATTTCGGGCGGCACGTCGAGCGATCGAATGATCGAGCCCTGCCTTTCAAGGCCGTGCAATTAAATCAAGATCGGATAGGCACATCCCGTCGTGCTATCGCTGCGCCTAGCCGGACATTGTGGGAGCGCCGATAATCTTTGCAGAGAACAATGTGCGAGTTGCGCCTGTTTGTCGCATTTTGCCGAGCGTGATTTTGGTCGGATCGTCCTTCATACGCGTGATTTCACCGCTCGCTGCGCCCCGCGATCCCGCAAGCGTTAGCGCAAGGATGGCAGCTTGGCGCACAAGACGTCGGTCAAAACCCATCATTGCACTCGCACCGGCGATGCGGGCCAATAAGATTTCAGCCATCGCCTATCCGTCAAAACATGGCGGCTGGAAGAGCGGGAGCTTCTGCATGCCTCCGCCGCAGTAATCCGTTTGGAAGATGAACCATGGCACCCACGCCGGCTGCGCGTATTTTAAACTTGGCAGTGTTGTCGTAATTTCATGCCAATGCCATGCCGATCAACCGAAAGCTGCTGGAAATCCCGCCCGAGGTCGCACACCGGTTCGCCGCGGACATGAAGGGTTATCACGCAGAACAGGACAACATCTAACGCGATCGGGTCGCGGTCGGCACGAAGCATATGCTGCTGGGGCAGATGCCGTGGGGCACCAAGCTGCGGGTTGACCGAGGTCAAGGATTATTTGAGTTGATGCGATGAAAACTGTCTGGATCTACACGGACACGGCCAAGAAAATCGGCGACGAGGACCACATCAAGGTCTTCGCTTCGATCGAGGCCGCCGAGAAATGGTTCGAGGAAAACGCCCCCGAGGGCGTGGCATTTGAGTACGCTGTCCTGGAGTGAAAATGGCAAAGGCCTTGCTGCTCTCATTGCAATTGCCGCATTGGCTGATAATCGCAGGGGCCGCGCTGATAGCGGTCGGCCTGATTGGCCTTGTGATTAGCCGCCGGCGCCGGACCAATGTCCAGGACGAAGCAACCACAGAGCCAAGTTCCGAGCCACGCCCCCAACTGTCACCGCTGCCGGATCTTCTTAACTCACGACCACGAAAGGATCGGCGTGAGATCTAAGGGTCGCACGAGCGAAAAAGATGGAGGTGTGGCAGGATCACTGGCTTGTAGCTAGCCACCGTCGGCGCATAGTCAACAAATGATCGAGCAGCGACCAGCTTTCATGGCTTGCAAAAATCCCGGCCCCGGCTGGAGGATCGACATTCTGTGGCCCGATGGCGAAACGGAAGTCATCAAGGGTTTTACTACTGAGCACGACGCCGCGAAGTGGATTTCAGAGCACTCGAAGACGTGGCAAGAAATCCCTGACCAACCGCGCTAGAGCGGTTCGCTGGCGTCCACTCATCGCGACGTCTAGCGGCTTCTCAGCGTGCGACGGCCCGATTGATCGAGGCACGCCCTGACGTCCGTCATTTCGCGTCGCCGCTTTGGCTTCAAAAGAGCGGACCCTGCTTTTGCGTCGGAATGAAGCCTCGTCCGCGTCGGTAGAGGTTTCTCGCTCGGACCTCCCTCCCCTATTGAGCAAGCCGGCGTTCGCGCGCTCGGCGGCGCATCCGTCCACGGATCGCGACCTTAACGTTAAACCGAAAAACGATGAGCGCGCCCAGCGTGGCAGTCTCTGAGATATTTCATTCTCTCTTCGTCAAAAGCCAATTTCAAAGTTCAGCGATTTGAATCGATGATCCTGGAATTCGGTATCGTGACCACGATCGTGGGATCTATGCTCGCCTTGTATGCAAGCCGGCGTCGTTCGATCATCCTGGAGGCGTGCGCAGGCGTGCTGCTGATTGCTGGCCTTAGCTGCCTTGGCGCGGGGCTCCCGCGTGTTTGACCGCTTCGCAGACTGGAGCGCGCCGCGCTCAAACCGTCTGATATGCCTTCGTGGCCTGGGCCCGAGCGCTAGATGCTCTGGGAATTCCGATGGAGCTATTTCTTTGACGCAGGACCATATTTCGCAATCCGGACAACTGGCGAGCGTCGCAGCTCTGACGCCGAAGGCGGTTGACTTGCTAAATCTTCAAAAGAGGATTTCCGCTGTCCGGTTCGGTTAGGATCGCGGTGTCACTCGATGGCTGCGAGGCGGATACCTTCGACGAGAAGCACATAACCGTCAGGCCGCATCCACGGTCGCTTTTCCGGCCAGCGCTCTAGCTGCTCCAGCGACTGGGCGCGCCTCGTCAAACGCCCAAGATAAGCGGCGCGGCAATGCATTGGAAGGTAACTACATAACCCGGATGCAGGCGAGCAGCTTGGCGCATTGCCTGCAGCGCAGGCCCGTGGAAGGAACTGCAAGAGCCCACGCCAGATCAACCAAAGCCACATCAGCAGATCGTGCGGGCTGGCACGGATCGCCTGCTACAATCTTTCGAGTGCTCTCTCTCGATATCCGCCGCCCCTCAGCAACCTCTATTACTTTCCGCGCGTGGAACAAAAACATCGGCAGGAGGAACGGGCCTCAGCGAGGATACCGAGCTTGCCGCTTTCCCCGGATTCCTACGGACGCGTTAACCACTTGCTGTTCGCAGCCTAAGCAACTCGTTAACAGGGAGGTGCGATTATGCGGTCTTTGAGCGGAGAAATAGTGAAATGCCCAAGGGCATGGTCAAGCTGTTTAAGGAAGACAAAGGCTTCGGATTCATAAAGCCGGATACCGGTGGGGAAGATATCTTCTTCCATGTCACGTCCCTTCTGCCTGGAGTAACACCTAGGCCAGGTGATCGTGTTACTTTCGAACTCGGGGTTGATCGAAGAACCGGACGTAGCCGGGCCGACAAGGTTATGATGGGCTAAGACCCTCACTCCAATGCGAACAACCGATCTGCGCAAAAATCGAAAGTCTCTACCAAAATTTGCCGCACCCATTTCACGACTCGGGGATGCGCACCCTTCTCTCCCATGAGTGCGCATGGGCAGCCCCGCCCGCACAAGACCTTGATTTCATTTCGGATAACACGCCCCTAAAAACGCAAGATTTGGCAGTTCGGACCACATCAAGCTGACGATCGGCTGTCCTCCGAACGCGCAATGAGGCCGCGCCAGCGAAGTCGCGCGGTGAGCCCGTCAAGAGGGACGGGTTTGAAGTTCGGTCACTCAGCGCCGCTCGAATCGTGACTGATCACGAGTTCATAACCCGGCAGGGTCTGCCGGCTGACGACATGGCGCAGGTCGTACGCAAACTGTTTGAGCAGCGAGAGCAGCCATTCTTCGTCGGCGACTGCTATTCCTGGCGGCTGGGTGGACCGGTCGTGGCCGAGACATTTCCGCAGTTCGCGCAGAAGCCGGTCGAGGTGAAGCAGAGTTCGTGAGCCGCTAGCGCTCGCGCCAGGCGCGCATCAGCTGATCGGAGAACGGCTTGAAGAGGTAAGACATCACTGTGCGCTGCCCGGTCTGAATAAAGGCTTCGACTGGCATGCCCGCGATCAGCTTCACGTCGCCGAGGCGGGCCATCTCCGCCTCCGTCACCGCAATGCGGGTGACATAGAAACTGGTTCCAGTCTTTTGGTCGTTCGTGACATCAGCGGACACGTGGTTCACTTCACCGTTGAGCTGCGGCGTGGTCCGCTGGTTGAAGGCGGTGAAGCGCAGCAGCACCGGCTGGCCGACCGATACGCGATCGATCTCATGCGGGGCGATGCGCACTTCGACGACCAGCAGGTCGTGGGCGGGGACGATCAGCATGATCGGCTCGCCGGCGGTGACGACGCCGCCTATCGTGTGCAGCGCGAGCTGCTGCACGGTGCCATCCTGCGGCGCCCGGATATCGATGCGCTTGAGCTGATCGTCGGCGGCCACCCGCTTCTCGACCAGTTCCGAGGTCTTCGCGCGAATCTCGGCAAGCTCCTTTCCCACCTCGGTGCGGAGATCCTGATCGACCTGAATGATTTGCAGCGCGGTCTCGGTGATCCGGCCCCTCGCTTCGGCGATGGAGGCGACCAGAGCGCCGCGTTCGCCGTGCAGGCGCACCGCATCGCGCTCAAGTGTGGTCACGCGCGTGATCTGGACCAGGTTCTTGCGCCACAGATCGCGCACGCCGACGAGCTCCTGGTCGACAAACCTCGTCTCGCCGTCTTTCGCGGCGATCTGCTCTTCCAAACCGCCGATCTGCTCTCGCAATTGGCCGATGCGCTCGTTGAGCTGGGCCTTCTTGCCTGCTCGGGCGGTGCCGCGGAGCTCGAACAGCTTGTGCTCGCCGACGAGCACGCGCGCCACATCCGTGTCGGAGATACGCGCGATAAGGTCCGCCGGAAAGTCGACGCGCTTTTGGTCGTCGCGCTCCGCCTCGAGCCGGGCCTGGCGCGCCGCTAGCTCGTCGAGGCTCTTGAGAATGACCAGAAGGTTGGCCCGCGTCACCGTCTCGTCGAGGCGCAGCAGCACGTCTCCAGCCTTCACCCTCGAGCCCTCTCGGACATTGAGTTCGCCCACCACGCCGCCAGTCGGGTGCTGCACCTTCTTGCTGTAGCTGTCGACCACCAGCGTACCTGCGCCGATGACGGCGCCCGCGAGTTCCGTCGTGGCAGCCCAGCCGCCGACGGCGCCGGCGAGAAGGATGACACCCACCAGTCCCGCGCCGAGGTGCCGGCGGATCGAGAGCGGCACGACGTTGACCGGCTCGCGGTTCATGGGCTCGCTCCCTCGCTCACGACCTTGAGCGGTACCGGAGCCGGCCGCGGCTGCATCATCTTGGCCAGCAGCGCATCCTTCGGCCCGAGCGCCTGCACACGTCCCTGCGACATCACCATCAACTGGTCGACGCCGGAAAGCGCGCTGGTTCGGTGCGCGACGACGATGACAATGCCGCCGCGTGCGCGCACGCCCATGATGGCTTGCGTCAGGGCCTGGTCGCCCTCCATGTCCAGGTTGGAGTTGGGCTCATCGAGAACCACCAGGAACGGATCGCGGTATAGCGCACGGGCGAGCGCGATGCGCTGGCGCTGCCCGGCCGAGAGCGCCGCTCCAGCCTCGCCGATCTGCGTGTCGTAGCCATCAGGCAGTTGCAGGATTGTTTCATGCACACCGGCCGCTGTCGCGGCGGCGATGGTCGCCGGCACGTCGGGTTCGGGATCAAATCGGGCGATGTTCTGGGCCACCGTGCCGGCGAACAGCTCGACATCCTGTGGCAGATAGCCGATGTGCCTGCCGAGTGCTTCCGAATTCCATTGTTCGAGGGCGGCACCGTCGAGCCGCACCTTGCCGCTTGCCGGTATCCACACACCGACGATGGCGCGCACCAGCGATGATTTACCCGACGCACTCGGGCCGACAATCCCTAGCCCTTGTCCGGGCTTTAGCGTGAAGGAAACCTCGAGCACCACCGCGCGCCGATCGCCCGGCGGCGCCACGGAGATGGTCTCGACCGCGAGGCCCTTGCACGGCGGCGGCAGCGGAGTCTTCTCCGACTCGTCCGGGAGCTGCGCCCAGTATTGCTGCAGACGTTTCCAGCTCTGCCGGGCGGCGACCAGGCTTTTCCAGTGCGCGATGGCGAGCTCGACCGGAGCGAGCGCGCGCGACGTGAGGATGGCGCCGGCAATGATGATCCCGCCACTCGCCTCCTGTCGGATGACCAGATAGCCACCGACGCCGAGCACCGCCGATTGCAAGGCCATGCGCAGCACCTTGGAGGCGGAGCCGAAGCCGCCGGCGATGTCGGCGGCGCGCCTCTGGCTGGCCATGTAACCGTCGTTGGCCGCCGCCCAACGCGCGGCGAGGCGCCCACGCATGCCCATGGCGTGCAACACCTCGGCATTGCGGCGGCTGGCCTCGGCCAGGGCATTGCGCTGTGCTACCCGCCCGGTGATGTCCCTGGCGTGCGCACGCGTCAGCCGATCGGTGACTAGCGTCAGCAAAACGAGCAGCAGCGCGCCGATCAACGCGGTGAGCCCCAGCAGCGGGTGGAACAGGTAACAGATTGTGAGATAGAACGGGATCCACGGCAGGTCGAACAACGCGGTCGGCCCGAGCCCCGAGAGATAGCTGCGGACCTGATCGAGGTCGCGCATCGGCTGCAGCCCGTCGCCGCTGATGCGCGCCCGCAGCGGCCAGCGGGCAACAATGTCATAAGCCCGCTCCGAGAATGCGCGATCGAGCCAGTCGCCGATGCGGATCAGGATGCGCCCGCGCAAGATGTCAAGGAATGCATGGAAGAGGTAGAGGCCGCAGGCCAGGACGACGAGGCCCACGAGCGTCGGCACGCTGTGGCTCGGCACCACGCGGTCATAGACTTCCAGCATGAAGAATGAACTGGTGAGATATAGCACGTTCAGCATGGCCGTGATCAAGCCGATGCCGATCAGCACGCCGCGGCAGGCCCGGAGCAGCGACGGAAGATCGTGTGCGGTCGGTGACCCGTCGTGATCGCCGGCGGGAGCAGGCCGCGCGCGCCCCCGCCGCCTTCGCGCCAGCCGGAGAAGGATGATTGCCGCCACGATAGGCAGCGCCGCGCGGAGCATGAAATCGCGCGGCCCGTCGAGAGCCGGGCCGAACCAGGCTTGCGCGTTGGCGGCGACTTGAGACCAGCACTCCGAGAGAATGTCCAACACGCGTATCGATTCCTAGGGGCTCTCGACCTCAAGAGACTTTGGCGCGGAGGCGCATCCATGTCGGATGCGTCTCCGCGCGACGGAACTAGGCCAACGGCCAGTGGCTCACGGTCGTCGAGTCCGGGTTGTCCACCAGCACGTTGAAGGTGGCCTTGGCGGTATCGCCATCGGCGTCGGTGTTGACGATCCGGAACTGGATGTCCTGATCGTTCACCGGGGCGGCCACCTGGGTGGTGAAGTTGATGATGCGGACACCCGCATTGGTGTCGACCGGGGTGAAGAAGAACCGGATGTAGCCGGTCGAGAATGTTTCTCCGGCGGCATCGTGATTGCTGCCGGGCACGATAGTATTGCCCAAGTCCGCAACGGTGACGTGGACGTTGCCTTGCTTGAGACCGCTGATGGTTGGGTTCTCGTAGTCGATCAAATCGCCGGCGGAGTTGAACAGCCAATACTCCGCCTTGATGCTGGTGACGTTGCCGATTCCCGCCACGTCGAAGGCCAGATTCTTGAGGTTGAGGCCGCTGCCTTCATTGAAGAAGAAGCCCTCGTTCATGTTGATCTGCGACGCCTGCCCGTTCTTCACTCCGAATCCGATATTGTCGGGGTTGAGGTCGTCGGCCGGGTTCGAGGTGCCGAGATCCGCGGTCAGCAACTGGGCCTGGGTTTGCAGTCCGAGGGCACCTGTATCGGCGGCGGGGAACAGCAGTCCGTTGAAGACGATGTTGTGGCCGCCGCTGGTGCTGACATTGAGCGTCTCGACCGGGCTCCCCGACTTGATGGCGCTGAAGTTGAGCGTCTCCGGCGGGTTGGCGAGCGTCTGCAGCACCGTGAAGGTGTAACCTGTGTCGGATACGCTCAGCTGGTAGACACCGTTGCCGCCGGAATCCTTGTAGGTCAGGACTGTATGATCGGTGTTGTATGACTGCGTGAGCCCAGTGATGGCAGCGGCGGCATCGATCGTGACCTTGGCCCCGTCGGCGCCGTCGGGTGACGTGAACGAGTCCGATCCCGAGGAGCCGGCAGTGAAGCCGACGGCCGGATGCTGGGCGTCCTGCCCGGAGAGGCTCTGCACCCCGCTGAGGCTTGGACCATCGTCGAGCAGCTGGAACTTGTTTCCGATGTTAGCCGCCGCGGCGGCGCTCGTGTCACCGTCCTTGTCGGTGGCAGTGGCCGAGAGCGTGATCAGGTCCGCGGCCATGCTGGCGCTGGCTTCGGAACTGTCGCCGACCGCCCCATCAGTGCTGGTGGTGTCGGCGGTCGCTTCCTTGACGGCCCGAAACTCCGAGAACGTGACGGTTCCTGCCGAATCGACGTGAACACCGAAAACGAGATCACCACCCGAGCTCGTCTTGCCGACAACGTCCCCGGTGACGATGTTGTGGCTGGGGTCGTTGGCACTCGCAATGCTGAGCAGAACAGCCTGTCCAGACAGCGAATCGACCAGCCCGGAATCGACATTGGCAGACTTGACGCCGAGCGTATAGCCGCCGACGGATCCAGCCCCGTCGGCGCCGTAATTGGGCGTGAACAGGCCGCTGAAGCTGCCAGACGTGCTGGTGTTCGCCGGGGTGGGGGTTGAGCCGGCCGCGAGATAGCTCTCGTCGAGCTGCAGCGCGGTGGCGGTGCCGTTCGCAAGCAGAGTCGGACCGTCATCCTCAAACAACAGGTTGCCGCCGACGCCGGTGTGCTCCGTCCCACTGGTCGTGTTCGCCACAGTGAATAAGAAATTGCCGAGATCGAAGGTGACGTTGGAGCCGGCCCCGCTCACCGGTTGATTGTTCTTGACCACGAAGCGGTCCATGTGACTGCTTTCCGCGACCGTGAATTCGACGGTGTAATCGTCCTTCAGGCCGGAAATGATGTAGGATCCGTCACTCTGCTGAGTGGGATTGTTGATGGTTTGGACCACGGTCGTTTTGGTCAGGTCCGAATACACCTTGATCGAGGTGATTGGCAGCTTGGTCTGGTTGCCGCTCAAACCGTCGGCACCGAGGTTCGTCGTTGAGAAAAAGGCTGCGTTTTGAGCGTCCGCCGTATCGTCGAGGGCCCACAGTTTCAGGCTTGTGGTGGTGTCCGCGTTGCCCGGATTCACCTGTACCAGCGAAAAGCTCGCCTTAACGACCGAGGTAACGTGCTTCTCAGTGTTAGCATCCGAGCCGTCACTGTAGCTGAGCGCGGCTTGATCATGCACGTCCGTACTGGTTAGCGGGAAGTGCGGATAGTTCACGTGATCAACCAAGTCGACTCGCAGCCCCTCCCCGGGATCGATGTGCTGCGCATTGTTGCCCAAGCCGGTTGTAGAGACATTGACCGTTGACCCCGGCAGCAAGCCGCTGACGATGATATCGGGATCGTTGGTGTCCGTCCCTGCGGTCACAGTCTGCTCGATCGCCGCCCAGGCGTCCTGCCCGGAGGGCACGTTGCCGAAATTGCTGAAGCCGACTTCCGTCGTTGTTGTGAAGAAGGCCTTGACATCGACAAGGCCGGAAAGGTTAAGCGTATCGGCGTCGTCGATCCCGCTGGTGTTGGTGTGCTTCAGCGCCTCGTACTGGATGGTCCAGACGTTGCCGCCTGTCACGTTGCCGGAGGTGATGGTCTCGTCCAGCACGATAGCGAAGGCGACGGTGCCTGTGGAACTGGCTTGCCAGGTCTGGCCACCGTCCGACGTTGTGCCCTCGCGCCCGAGCAGGATGTGGCTGTTGGAATCGGTGTAGAGGAAGACCTGCGCGCCGTCGCCGGTGGCGAAAATCTGGGTCGGCGTGCCGTTGGTGATCGTCCCCCCCGTGGAGTTCGAGAATTGCAGGTCGGTGACGGTGGTCGTGCCGAGCTGGATGAAATCGGTGCCGGCACTGCCGATCGTCCGCGCCGCAGCTTGCGGAAACACCACGCTCGTATCACCCGACTCTTCGCCGGTGGAGCCAGCCACAATGCCCAGACTGGTCTTGAGAGCCGCGCTCATGTTCGCAAGCAGGAAAGACCAGGCAACTTCGTTGTCGGGCCCCGCCTGAACACCCGTGTCATTGTCAGTGCCACTGGTCTGCAAGCTCGCGGCTTCGTCGATGATGAGATTGCCGTTGATGGTCAATACTGATGCCATGATTTCCTCCCTTCGAAAGGCGGCGCTCGTTCGTACCTTCTTCGGAACAGGCGGTCGCCGCCCCGGGCTCGCAATCGCCCGACGGTTTCGCTGCAAAACAATGCGCAATCCAAGCGTCAGCTCTTCGGCGATCTGTGGCGCTCGCCGGGAGGGGACGTCAGTTTCTGGAAGTCCATTAAGATGGGACGCAGCGGAAGCCTGTCGTTACTTCGCGCACGCCCCTCCAACGCTGCCTGAATGATCAGACGCGGAGAGAAGTACCTGCAATCGAATGATCAGATGTTTTTGCACGCTATTCTCCCTCGATCTGCTGCAAATTGCTGCGAACGCAAGTGGAGAAGCAAACACCGTCCAACAATTTCGAGGCCATGCCTCCCAATGGAACTTTGCCAGTAAAGGAGTGAGAAAATTCAAGGTAAAGGGTGAAGAAGCAGTACCACCTATGGGGTAACGCGCATCCCGCACACCTATTTTGATAGGACAATGACAATATCGCCCTTTACGTGTGGACACGGCGGGGATGCTGCCAAGAGCGTGCGGACAAGCCGGCGCGATGATCATGCAAGAAGTGCTCTGGAAGCTGGGCCGGAAGGTCAGCTCCTAACGCTGGACGGCTCCTCCACAGGCACGAGAGTGCCAAGGAGTGGGCGCCGTTTGAGGTTCCCACGATTCGGACTAGCAGCCTATGCAGTCAATTTCGACGATCGGTCTGGATATCGCGAAGTCGGTCTTCCAAGTGCACGGCGTTGATGCAGCCGGCCAGGTGGTCATACGCCGACAGTTGAAGCGCCGGCACGTCCTGACATTTTTCCAGAAGCTGCCGCCACGCCTGGTGGGGATCGAGGCTTGCGCATCATTGCATCATTGGTCACGCGAGCTTGCGGACGATGGGGCATGCGGTGCGGTTGATGGCTCAGGCCTATGTGAAGCCCTACGTCAAGCGGCAGAGCCTTTCGCTCGATCCGGGACCGGGTAGTAAGACGGCATGTGATCGAAGCCGTCGAGGCGATGGCGGATCGCCGCGAGGCTCCCGACGACAATGCCGACACGGTGAACATCGCGGACAACCAAGATCGAGCCACCATCCGGCCAGAACGCGGCCATGAAGGCGAACAATGATCGCGATGTCAGCAGCGGCGAGGCAGCGCGATCTCGGCCTGGTTGACCCCTATCCCCAAGGTCGAGATCGCACCTTCGTAATGCCAGGATCAGTTGTCGTACCATTCACTGGAATTCCCCGCGTGTTCTTTGCGTCGCTCGAGGCTGAAACGGCGGTGGCGGCATGAGTATGTTTCTTGTTTTCGGACATGCCTTCAACGCGTCCATTGAGCCGAAGATCGTGCATCTTCTGCACGATCGCGAGGCCTTTAAGAAGGCATTCGTGGCTGGGTTTGAGGAGGCAGCTGCTGCCGGATTTGATGCCGTGGATAAATTGCCGGTCGTGCTCGATGACACGCTGATCAGAACAACCTTCCAAGTGCTGGAAGATAAGTTCAATCGATCAAACGACACATCGGAGCGGCGTAAAATCGTCGCCGAAATACTAAATCTGGCAGAGTTGGCAAAATGATCGCCCCTCGACATCGAATTGCGCGCCCTCTTGCTGCCCGAATCGGAGCCGCTCATGGCGCGGCCGGAAACTCACACTTCGGCATGTCCTGACGGCCCGGCCCACCCCAGAGCTACCCCAAAGGCCGGGCCGCTTTTTTCTAATTTTCAGCAGGAATATTACAGCGCATTGGGGCGCACGACTTCGCCCACCGATCATATCCCATCTCAAAGCTAATGTTGCCGCGGAACGCAGCCGACCAACAGTGGTGTCGGGCTGGACCATTTCCGCTATTCACGACTTAGGGAATACGCCAGCGCGGAGCGCAAGTCCCTGATGCTTCTCCGCCAACTCCGAATATCAGGGACCGCGTAGTTTGCGCCGGTTTGCGGGAACGGCTTGGTATGATCCAAAACGATTTAGCAATCTACGGCTTCAGAGCACTGCTCATGCTCTCTCTGCTTGAGGGACGAGTTGGATTTTCCGAGCTACGACTGAGCATTGTTGCTGCGTCCGGCATGACCTTTGTCAGTACCGCTGTTTCTCACACTATCGGCGTCTATCAGGCGGGACCACGGGCCACGGCTGGGACCTTGGTTAGAAAAAACGAGTTGGGCTTCAAGAGGGGTCTAAGAAAAATTCTGGGTTCGATGCAAAAATTTCTGCGTCGGGCGCTTACCAGGCACCTAGAAGAGGGAGCCCCACCACGGTGCGCCCCGAATCCCTATTTTTGAAATGCGTGGGAGCGCTTCAGGCGGCGTCGCGAATCTCCGTGTCTTCGGCGAACGAGCTGGCGTCAGCACACGCGTCTTCTGATGCCTTTGTAGTTAATGACGTTGAACGCAGGCGAGCAGTTTCAAATGCGGAGATATGTCGTGCCGCGCAGTTGGCTCCTGCCGCGGCCATGCTATTCGCGCCATCAGACAAAGAATGAATGGCGTTAGCATCGTACAGTCAAGCGCCTGAGCCGAAAGTGTGCTTACCGTTCCTTCGAATGTTGTCTGGACTTTTCAGACAGGCTCCTCCTGCCAGCATCGCGGACTGTACCTTTTCAAATGACCGTTGCTCGATTTGGCGGACACGCTCGCGCGATATTTCGTACTCCAAGGCGAGCGCTTCGAGCTTCGGGGGATCTTCACTCAAATAGCGTGCTGTGAAGATATGCCTTTCACGGGGGCTTAGCTTCTCAATGGCTGCTGTCAATGCTTGGCGCCGTTGAGCCAGTTCCTGGTGCTCGGCCAACGTCACGTCATGAGTAGGCGACGGATCTACCAGTCGTTCGAGGGCATCGCCGACGTCGCCGGCATCGTTGTGTCGTAAATTCAGGGACAGGTCGCCACGCAGGCGACGGTCCATATTCACGACTTCACGTTCGGGTACCTTGAGGTGAGTGGCGATCGTCTTGACCTGTTCTGGCCTCAGATCCCCGTCCTCCAAGGCGGCGATCGCACTCTTCGATTGCCTCAGTTTGAAGAATAACTTCTTCTGGGCAGCGTTCGCCGTGATCTTCACCAGCGACCAGGAGCGAAGAACAAAATCCTGGATCGTTGCCTTGATCCACCACATGGCATAGGTGGAAAGGCGGATGCCCCGCTCCGGATCGAATCGCCGCACGGCCTGCATCAGGCCGACATTGCCCTCGGAAATGATATCGGCAATGGGTAGGCCATAACCTCGATATCGCATGGCGATTTTCGCAACGAGACGCAGGTGGCTTGTCACCAGGCGATAAGCCGCTTCACGATCGCCGTGGTTTCGCCATCGCCGACCAAGGGTGGTCTCTTCCTCCTGAGTGAGAATCGGAAATTGTCTAATTTCCGTTAAATACTTCGTCAGCCCGGTGCCGAGCGACGGCAATTTCTGAGAGACAGTTTGAGACATTTCCCCCTCGCAGCGCTCAACAAATTCCCGCCTCTGCCGCGCTCGTCAGAGTCGCGGCAGAGCAACAAAAGCATCGGTCTACAGGGCGGGACTATCGTCCGCCTCATGGCTGCCAAAACGTCGGCCTTTTCGGTTGGAACCATCGGTCCTTCGATCCGAATCGGACTCCAGAAGGCACAGGGCATCCACGATGTCGTCGAAGCTCACGGCTCCATCGATTGTCTGGTTCAATTCTGGATCGTCTTTCACGGCGCAAGCATCCGCGGCCCAAAGCGATAGAATGGCCCGTTTCTCGTACGATGTGAGGTCGAAATCTTCGACAACGTCCATTGGATGAGCGAACGCCTCGGCTGGATGCAGCAGCCCGGCCATCTCCAGGTTCGTTGTTCGTCGGCGATCCGTCTGCAGCGAGAGGCGATCGGGAAACGTCTCGTGCAAAAGAGCCTCCACGGAACGCTGCTCTTCGCTCATCCGGCGTGCGATATACGCTCGCTCCAGGTCCGACAGCCGCGTCTCGAGGAGCCTGCGGTAGCGCCGAATATTGGCGCAATGGGCACGCAGGCGTTCAAGATTTCCCTCGATCATCATTCGTCCCCTTCCGGCTCAGGCGGCCAAGGCACGCTCGGTTGAGCGCAACCGACAAGGCTTTCCACCCGGAGGATTCCGGGGTCCGCCGTCGAGTTCGCACAGGGCCTCGAGGATTTCGTCGATCGATACGGGCTTCTTCAGTCCGGCGGGCGAGCGGAGCGACGGGCATGATGTTATCGCCGATGCGTCGGACGCCCAGGATGCCAGAATTGCCCGCTTCTCGGCCGTCGTCAGGCCGGCGTGGCACACGACATCCCTGGGATGTTCGAAAGCGGTGCCGGGATGCAGGAGCGCGTTGAAGTCAAACACGTTGTCGTCAGCGGTCGTCGGCCGCATGGTATCCTCCTTTGCATTGACGACGAGCTGCAGCCGCGCGAAGCCTCGCGCGGCGCCGGTCGGAGCCTGCTTAGGCTGCCTTGGCTTCCAATTTCTGGACATTGTCGGCCGATACGCCGTTGATTGCGATACGGCGCGGCTTCATGGCTTCCGGAATTTCCCGGACCAGCTCGATCTTGAGTAAGCCGTTGTCGAATGCGGCGCTCTTGACCTGAACGTAATCCGCCAGGTTGAACTGCCGCTTGAAGCTGCGGGTGGAGATGCCGCGATAGAGAAAATCGCGCTCAGCCTTCTCCGACTTGCTGCCCTCAATGGTGATCACGTTCTGTTCGGCCGTGATCGCGATCTCGTTGGGCGCAAAACCTGCAACCGCCAACGAAATCTGGTAGCGGTCCTCAGACAGCCGTTCGATATTGTAGGGCGGATAGTTGTCCTCGCCGGCCCGCTGGGCCATTTCCGCGAGGTCAAAAAGGCGATCGAAGCCAATGGTCGAACGCCAAAGGGGCGAGAAATCATAAGTGCGCATAGCCAAATCCTCCAAAGAGCAAGATGGTTACGAGCGGCACCGGACACGACCGGTGCCCGTCTCAACGGCCGGACCCCTGAGGCGCCCGGACACCACCGTTCGGTGGCGACAAAAAAATTAGCAAAGTCGTTTTTGGTTTCAAGAGGGGGCCAAAAATTTTTTAGGGCTTTTGGTCCCCAGTAACCTGACCTGACGTCCGTTTCGTTAACAAGCGAGTTATGCACCCGGGCCCGCAATTCGGACAGCGCGGTTGAGGCGCAGGTTCGCCGTCCTCGAGCGCCAGGGAAGCTGCGTGACCCATAGACGGGCCGCGCGTGGAGCATTAGCTCACTTGGGGGGCAGTCCCTTCCAGGTCGGACGGAAGACGAAGGACGTTGGGTTCATTGCTGTCTGGCAACAGCAGCGTGTCCATCTTGAACAGCGGCGGGCTCGGTTTCCAGCTCATCCACTGCATCGAATCCAGATAGGGGATGGGCGGAAGCGGCAGAAGGTGGTTCGCGCGCTCGGGGATCTGTCTTGGGGGACCGTCCAGGCCCCAGGCACCCACCGGGAGCAGCATTGCCGCATAAGCGAACGCGCCCGCAATCATCATTCGGGCCCGGCGGGCTGAAGTCTCAGCACGAGCGGAAAGGGTATCATTTCCTGTCATCTCATCCTCCTAATTTCGGCAAGCCGATCCAAGCGATGGTGAGAAGGCTGAGGGCGAACATGAGCCAATGCATTACAGCCGCCCCGCCGTTGGGTGGTGGAGATTGCATGCGCCTGCTCATCTGAAGCTCCTTGGTGCTACCGTTGCTTTCTCGTGGTGGATCGGATGAGCCCGGCCGTCGCCGACCGGGCTCAGGGTTGATCAGAAGTCCATGGACGGCGCGGCAGGCGCCGTCTCCGCCTTCTTCGGCTTGTCGGCCACCAGGGCCTCCGTCGTGATGAGCAAGGCGGCGACTGAAGCCGCGTCCTGCAGCGCGGTGCGGACGACCTTGGCAGGATCGATCACGCCCGCTTTGACCATGTCCTGGTACTCTCCCGTGGCTGCGTTGAAGCCCCAATTGTAGTCGGCGTTCTCGATCAGCTTGCCGACGACGAGCGAGCCGTCTTCACCGGCGTTCTGGACGATCTGCCGGGCAGGAACCTGGATGGCGCGACGCACGATATCGATGCCGGCCTTCTGATCTGCATTAGAAGCTTTGAGACCATCGAGCGCCTTCAACGCGCGCAGGAGCGCCACGCCGCCTCCGGGCAGGATACCCTCCTCGACCGCGGCGCGCGTTGCGTGCATTGCATCGTCGACGCGATCCTTTTTCTCCTTGACTTCGACCTCGGTGGCACCGCCGACGCGGATCACGGCGACGCCGCCAGCGAGTTTCGCCAAACGCTCCTGGAGTTTCTCGCGATCGTAGTCGGAGGTAGTCTCCTCGATCTGCGCCTTGATCTGGGTGACGCGGGCCTCGATGTCCTTCTTGGCGCCTGCGCCGTTGACGATGGTCGTGTTCTCCTTGTCGATGACGACCTTCGTGGCGCGCCCGAGCATGTTGAGGGTTACGTTCTCGAGCTTGATTCCGAGATCCTCCGATATCGCCGTTCCGCCGCTGAGGATCGCAATGTCCTCGAGCATGGCCTTGCGGCGGTCGCCGAACCCGGGCGCCTTGACGGCTGCCACTTTCAAGCCACCGCGGAGCCGATTGACGACAAGAGTCGCGAGTGCTTCGCCCTCGACGTCCTCGGCGACGATGAGCAGTGGCTTGCCCGACTGCACCACCGCCTCCAGTAGCGGCAGCATGGTCTGGAGCCCGGAGAGCTTTTTCTCGTGGATCAAGATGTAGGGATCCTCGAGCTCGACCCGCATCTTCTCTGCGTTGGTCACGAAGTAGGGCGAGACATAACCGCGATCGAACTGCATGCCTTCGACCACTTCGAGCTCGGTATCGAGGCTCTTGGCTTCCTCCACGGTGATCACGCCCTCATTGCCGACCTTCTGCATGGCATCGGCAAGGAAACGGCCGATCTCGGTGTCGCCGTTGGCGGAAATGGTGCCGATCTGCGCGATTTCCTCGTTGGAGGTGACCTTCTTGGCATGCACCTGCAGGTCCTTGACGATGACTTCAACCGCTAGATCGATACCGCGCTTGAGGTCCATCGGGTTCATGCCGGCGGCGACCGATTTTGCGCCTTCCTTGACGATGGCTTGGGCTAGCACGGTCGCCGTCGTGGTACCGTCACCGGCGAGGTCGTTTGTCTTCGAGGCGACTTCGCGCACCATCTGTGCGCCCATGTTCTCGAACTTGTCTTCGAGCTCGATTTCCTTGGCAACAGTGACGCCATCCTTGGTGATGCGCGGGGCGCCGAAGGATTTTTCGATGACGACGTTGCGTCCCTTGGGACCAAGCGTCACCTTGACCGCATTGGCGAGCGTATCGACGCCGCGCAGCATCCGCTCGCGGGCCTCAGTTGAGAATTTCACGTCTTTGGCAGCCATATTATCTGCTCCTTTCTCGAATGACTGTCAGCTTCCAGCTTGCTCAGGCGGCCTTCTTGAGCGAGCCGGCTTTGTCGACCACGCCCAGAAGATCGCTTTCCTTCATGATGAGGTAGTCCTGGCCCTCGATTTTCACTTCGGTGCCGGACCACTTGCCGAAAAGCACGCGGTCGCCGGGACCAACGTCGAGCGGCACCAATTGTCCTTGCTCATTCCGACCGCCAGGGCCCGCGGCGACGATTTCGCCTTCCTGCGGTTTCTCCTTTGCGGTGTCGGGAATGATGATGCCGCCAGCGGTCTTTTCTTCGGCATCAATGCGGCGCACGAGCACGCGGTCGTGCAATGGACGGAAATGCATGCACATCCTCCTGATTAGGTCAGCGATGTCAAAAATCCGGGTCCGGAAACCGGCCCCCGGGCGGAAGCGACTTAGGTAACGGACAAAATCCGTTCAAGAGCTTCTACGAAAATTTTGGCGGCTCATCCGAACGATGCACTGAGGGCTCTTGAACAGTCGACTTGAGTCAACCAGTTAATCGCCGCCACCGCCCCCGGAGGACGGGGCGATAAACGCGTGTGCTACCGGAGAGAAATGATGCGATACTTGCGTGGGCTTGCGCGACTCGGGCTCGGTTCGACGCTGGCATTAACCCTTTCCGGACCGCCAGTTCTCGCCCAAATTCCAGACGTTAACACCGGCCGCGTGCCAACCCTTGCGCCGTTGGTCAAGGAGGTGACGCCGAGCGTCGTCAACATCTCGGTGCAGGGACGCGTGCGCGAGGACAATCCGCTGTACCAGGATCCGTTTTTCCGGGAGTTCTTCGACGTTCCGAAGCAGCTGGAGAAGGAAATCAACGCCACCGGATCGGGCGTGATTGTCGACGCCCAGCGCGGCTATGTATTGACGGCAAACCACGTTGTTGCCAACGCGACCGCGGTGCAAATCAGAACCAAGGATGGCCGAAAGTTTGCCGGTCGCGTGGTCGGCCGCGATGCGCCGACCGATATCGCGCTACTACAGGTCAAGGGGCCCGTCGGATTGAAAGCCATCGCGCTGGGCGACAGCGACGCGCTTCAGGTCGGCGACTTCGTCATTGCGGTGGGCAATCCCTTCGGCCTGGGCCAGACCGTCACGTCAGGCCTTGTCAGCGCGCTCGGGCGCACCGGCCTTGGTAAGCACGGCTATGAAGACTTCATCCAGACTGATGCTGCGATCAACCCCGGCAACTCCGGTGGCGGCTTGATCAATCTGCGCGGCGAACTCGTTGGCATCAACACGGCGATCATCTCTCCGGGAGGCGGCAATGTGGGAATTGGCTTTGCGGTACCCATCAGCATGGCCCGCAAGGTGATGGAGCAGCTCGCGCAGACAGGGCGGGTCGAGCGTGGCCGCATCGGCGTTGCGCTGGAGGATCTCGAGGCGCCCGCTGCGGGTGTGACGCAGGGTGCCCGTGTCAAGGAGGTCAGCCCCGGCTCGCCCGCAGAGCGCGCGGGCCTTCGCCGAGGCGACATCATTCTGAAGGCCAACGAAATCCCGATCCGCAGCGCCACGCAAATGCGCAACCTCATCGGGCTGAGCGCGGTCGGTCAGCAAGTGCGGCTGACTATTGAGCGAGAGCGCGCCACAGAGAGCGTCACGGTCGAGGTCGCACCGTTGGCCGAGCCCAAGCCGAGAGGGCGCGGGCCGGGGTGACGAATGTCTGCATATGGTCGATTCCGTTGAAAAAGGCTGGCAGTATTTCGTTTTAGTAGCTCCGCCGCGACGTGGCCGAACTGCTCTACCGACCCTATGCGAGCCTCCGGGTGGGCATCGGGATCAGCTTGGCCATCTTTCGAAGGTTTGTGGGCGGTGGCTGCGAGGATGAACTCGTCGCGCGCGCCGTTTGGACCTCGCAAACGCAAACGGTCGAGCTTGAGAATGCGCTTGAGGTGCGCGAACAACGTCTCGATTTTCTTGCGGAGCCGGCGCGAGGTGCCTCCCTCCCACGATCTCGCGATCTGGCGCGCCATGTCGCGAGCGCCCTCGTAGATTGAGCGCGGCACTCTCCGTGAAGCCTGTTTGGGGCAACACCGAGCCTTCAATGCGCATCGATCACAATCGCGCTTGCTGGCGAGGTAAAGCATGGTGGCACCATCATTCACCAACGTTCCCGTCGTGGTAAGAACTTTGCCACCAGGGCAACGATAGATGTCCCCAGCATGGTCATAGGTGAAGTCTTCGCGCGAGAAGATCCCGTCTGTGCGGGGCCGACTTGTCGAAGACTGTAACGTGCGGCTTGATGCCGTGCTCATAGACTAGCCAGGCGAGCATCTCGGCCGAGCCATAGCCGCTGTCGCCGAGGAGCCGGCTCGGATAGAGATCAAAGCGCTCCAGCGAGCGCTCAATCATGCGCTTAGCGGTCAATATCTCCGCCTGCCGGATTGCCGTCGTTGCCTCAACATCGACGATGATCGCGTTCTCGATGTCGACCAGGTAGTTCGTCGAATAGGAGAAAAACGCTTGGCCGCCGCGCGCCCCGTCCAGCGCGCTGCCGGATCGGAGAGCGATATGAACTTCGGGGTGACCTCGGTCGCGGCTCCGAAAGCTGCATAGCCAGACGCTCATCGATTGCTCGACCGGCAGCATGCGGCAGAAGTCCCTTATCGCCTTCGATCCCCTTCTGCCGATTGGCATCGGCCTTGATCAGGCTCGCATCAACTGCAAATCCTTCACCGCCGACCAGTCGCTCCTCGATGCAGCGGCACAAGACGCTCTCGAACACGTGACGGAAGAGGTCGCTCTCCCGGAAGCGGCCATGCCTGTTCTTGGAGAATGTCGAGTGATCCGGCACCGCCCCATCCAGACCGAGCCGGCAGAACCACCGATAGGCCAGATTGAGGTGGACCTCATCGCACAGCCGCCGCTCCGATCGGATCCCGAAGCAGTAACCGATCAAGAGTATCCGGATCATCAGCTCGGGATCGATCGAAGGTCGGCCGATGCTGCTGTAGAAAGGCGCCAGCTCCTGCCTGACCCGTTCAAGGTTGACAAACCTGTCGATCGACCGGAGCAAGTGGTCGGCGAGGATATGCCTTTCGAGCGAGAACTCATAGAACAACGCAGCCTGGTCGAGTTGCCGATGTCCCATCATGATCTTCAGTCCTGCCAATTAGACAGACTGAATCACTGATACTTCTGCGTCGCAACAGCCGCCATTTTCAACAGAATCGGCCATAAGCAAAAGTTGTAGCGGCGAGAGCAGCGAAGCTCGATTGGCATCTCACGTCGGAACGGCGATTTCGCAAACCAGCCCTTCCGCGCGCCAGTCAAACAGCACCTTCCCGCCAAGTGGATTGATCGTCCCTTCGATGAGCCGACTACCAAAACCCTTACGTTGGGGCGCCTTTACCCTCGGTCCGCCCAGTTCGGTCCAGCGGAGCACCAGCTGTCCATCCTCGGCGCGCGACCAGGCCAATTCTATCCGGCCTCTTGTGTTGGATAGCGCTCCATACTTGATAGCATTGGTTGCTAACTCATGCAGGACAACAGCAATCGCCTGCGCAGCGATGGGTTCTAACACCGTCTGCAGCCCCTCCATCACAATCCGCTTCTGGTGACTCTCTTCGAGGTAAGGGGCAAACTCCTGCTTGGCGATCGCCGAGACTTCGGCTCCTATCCACCGCGTTTCAACAAACAGCGAGTGAACATTTGCCATCGCTTGGATGCGCCCGCTGATCACTTCCTTGAGGCCCTCGGAGGTGTCGGACTGAGAAAGGTTGATAATTGCCTGTACGTTAGAAAGGATGTTCTTGCTTCGATGCTCCGCCTCGCGAGCCAGAATGCTAATCTGCTCCTGAGTTCGCTTCTGCTGGGTAATATCTCTAGCAATTTTTGATGCGCCGACGATGTTGCCGTGGGCGTCTTTGACAGGAGAAACAGTTAGCGAAACGATGATTGAGCTACCATCCCGACGTCGCCGGACAGTCTCGAAATGGTCGATGCGCTCACCTCGTCGAATGCGGGTTAAAATCTCCCGTTCTTCGCTGAGCCGGTCTTGCGGAATCACGAGTGTAATGGGCTGACCAATAGCCTCCGTGGCCGAGTAACCGAAAATGCGCTCGGCCGCCTTGTTCCAACTCGTAATAATGCCATCTAGATTCTTGCTCACAATTCCATCGTCGCTGGACTCGACGATGGAGGCCAGAAGATTGGCCAATCGCTCAGCGCGCTCCAGAGCCCGCTCGCTGGCCAACGGCTTGAGTTGAAATCCCGACTCGTTTTTAGGCCCCAATGGCCGCTCCCCGAAACCCAGATGCTGCACCGCCGTTGGTGCCCAATCATAACACCAAATGCAAAGAGCTGCGACGTTTCCGCTGGGTCAAAAGCCGCCCTTGGCGGTCAGACCGGGCGACTTCCGCTTTATGACCGCAAGCCAACGTTTATGAGTACACGCCTCAGATCGAGCACTTTGCGATGTTCACGTGCGCTAAAGGGCCGCGACTGCTGCCCCCCTCGATGTGCTAGCTTCACACGGAAGCGAGCGGGGGACGTGGCTATCAAGGATAGGCCATGGTTGACCAAGGACAATGGCAAGTAGCTGGAAATGCCGCTGAGACATACGAGGACGCCCTTGTTCCGGCTGTCTTCGCACCTTGGGCACCGCTCGTAGTTGCACTCGCAGACCCGCGAGCAGGTGAGCGCGTATTGGACGTCGCATGCGGTACCGGCGTGGTGGCGCGGCTCGCCGCGCAGCGAGTAGGCCCCGCCGGGAGCGTGACCGGTCTCGACCTGAATCCCGGTATGCTGGCGGTCGCCGCCTCAATCGCAGCTGCCCGCCCGACCACAAGCGCACCGATCACGTGGCAAGAGGCCAGCGCGACGAACATGCCTCTGCCTGCGGGGACATTCGATGTCGTGTACTGCCAATTGGGACTCCAGTTCTTTCCAGATCGACCCGCCGCACTGCGCGAGATGTATCGCGTGCTGGTACCTGGCGGCCGCCTCGGCTTTATGGTGTGGCAGGACATCCAATACAGTCCTGGGTTCAGCGCCTTAGCCGGTGCGCTTTCGCGGCACGTCAGCACTGAGGCGGCGAGCATAATGCGCGCTCCTTTTGCGCTCGCCGATGCCAAACAGCTACGCGCGCTTGTGGCTGCGGAAGGTTTCAGCGACATAACGATTGAGTCGGCTGCAGGAACCGTTCGTTTTCCGTCAGTTTCGCGGTTCGTGCAGGACTATGTGCGCGGATCGCCGCTCTCAGGCCATGTGGCCAAAGTCTCGGATGAAACCCGTAGGGTCTTGGTCAGCGAGGTAGAAGACGCGCTGACGTCTCATGTCGCCGATGATGGGTTAAAGTTTCCGATAAAGGCACACCTCGCCAGTGCGGTGAAGGGAGCATAGTGGTCGGACATAGCCGATATTCAAATGAAGGTTTCGCTGGCGCTTGCGGGTTGGGGACGACGTCCGGGATGGTCAAAAGCCGACCACGACGCCCCGCTCGACTTTGGTCGGCTTCCCTCCCGGCTGCGGACATTGGGGCATTCTAAGAAAGGTCGGTAGCGTCCACTGCCCACGATCCGCCTGCTTCACGAAGCGCCTCATCAGCTTCCCCCCACACAATGACCAGGGAATCTTAGAAAAGCATCGACGTTTTCACACGGCCAGGGCCACAAGACGAGCCCATGCGGTCAGGGCTGCGAGTCTGCTCTGCCTCAAGGGCGGACATCCCGGATTTATGAGTGCGTGCGTAGAGCGCGATGCGATCAGGTTGAATGGTCATAGCGAAGTCGGTGGGCTCCCGCTCGCAAGGAGTGCAGCGCGGCGGTCGAGAGACCGATTCAACCCGACCTCATCATGCTCCAGCAGGCCGTCGTCACGCCCGCGGTTCGCCGAGCGCGTGCATCAGCCGGTTGGTCTAGCCAAACAGCGCCGCCGACAACACCAGATCGAGCTATTCCAGCGTTTGAACGGCCTTGCCGAAATCAGTGCGAACATTACCCTGCCTACTAGCGCTCCCGCAAAGTTTCCTGCCGATAGCGGCGGAGCGGCGACAACAGATAGCTCAGGATGGTCCGCGATCCCGTCTTGATCTCCACCGTGACGGCCATGCCGGGCGACAGATTGACCATTCTGTCGTCGATCTGCATTTGGGTAGAATCGAGCGAGATTCGCGCGCTGTAGTTCAGTTCCTGGCCTTTCAGCTCGCTGCTCTCGCGTGCCGTACCCAGCGCCCGATCGCCGGCGCGATCCTGCGGGCGGTCGCGGATCACGGCGTCCTGTGACACCGACAGCACCTCGCCATGCAACAGGCCGTAGCGGGTGAAATTGAAAGTATCGACCTTGATTTCGGCTTGTTGTCCGGCATGGATGAAGCCGATATCGCCGTTCGACACCATGGCCTCGATCTCGAGCCGGCTCTCGCTCGGCACCACCACAAGCAGCTGCTGCGCCGGCGTCACTACGCCGCCAACGGTGTGAACCGCAAGCTGCTGCACCACGCCGTCCACCGGCGCCGTCAACTGCTGCAGCTTCGTTCTTTGCTCGGCCTTGATCAGGTCCTGGGTGAGCCCACTCGCTTTCTGTTCGGCCTTGGCGAGGTCGTCGGAGATCGTGTGCCGATACTCCGCTGCCACTTGGCTGCGCGTCTCGCGAATCGCTGCGATGGCCGCTTCCGTCTCGTGCAAGCGACTGGTCTGAACCACGAGTTCCTCCTGCTGCTCGACCAGGAGCTGGAACACCTCGAAATAGGTCAGCTTCGAGCCCAGTTCCTTCTCCACAAGCATCTTGCGGATATCGACGCGTGATTGAATGACCGGAATGATGGTCTCCAGCTTGTGGATCGTCGCCCCTGTCGTGGCCAGTTCAGCTTCCTTCTGAGCTTGCTGTCGCGCGAGCGCGGCGATCTTGGCGCGATGCTCCGTCACCTGATTGAGCAGCAGCTGACGCTGCGTGTTGATCAGCTCCGGATCTACGCCGGCCGACGGCATGAAATCGGCCGCTGGATTCTCCGAAAGCGCCGCGCGCAAACGTTCGATATTGAGCCGCTCGGCAAGGAGGTCGTTGCGCAGATGATCTCGCTCCGCCTCGTTCGCGGTCGGATCGAGCTCGATCAGGACATCGCCGGCCCTGACCACCTGGCCGTCCTGTACCCGAATGGAGCGCACGACGGCGGTCTCGAACGGCTGGATGATCTTGACGCGACTGCTGGGAAGGACTTTTCCCGTGGCCGACGCGACAATATCGATCGTGCCCCACCAGGCCCAAGCCAGAGCCAGGCAGAACAAGACGACGATCGTACTGCCGATCGTGCGACCGAGCGGCGATGGCGGCGTCTCCACGATTTCAAGCGCGGCGGGGAGAAACGCCAGCTCATCGCGGCGCCTCCCTCGCGGACTGCGGAACGCGATCACGTGTTGCGTTGACGGTTTAGGCGCCGCGAGTTCAGCCGACCTCATGGAATCCTCCCTGCAGCCGATGCAGCGACGCATAGCGGCCGCCGGTCTTGATCAATGTGTCGTGGCTGCCATCCTCGACCAGGCGGCCGCGATCGAGCGTCACGATGCGGTCCGCCGTCCGCACGGTCGACAGCCGGTGCGCGATCACCAGCACGGTCCGCCCGTTGGCGATATCCTTCATGTTCTGTTGAATGATTCGTTCGCTCTCATAGTCCAGCGCGCTGGTCGCTTCGTCGAAGATCAGGATGCGCGGGTCGGTGACGAGGGCCCGCGCAATGGCGATCCGCTGGCGCTGGCCGCCGGATAGAGTCGAACCGCGTTCGCCCACCATGGTGTCATAGCCTTCTGCGAGTTCGAGGATGAATTCATGCGCGCCTGCAAGCCGCGCCGCCGCGATCACGCGCTCCATCGGCATCGCCGGATCGGCAAGCGCGATGTTGTCGCGCACCGAGCGGTTGAACAGCATGTTTTCCTGCAGCACGACGCCGATCTGGCGGTGCAGCCAGGTGGGCTCGGCCATCGCGAGATCCATTCCGTCGACCAGCACGCGTCCGCGTTCCGGAACGTAAAGCCGCTGGACCAGCTTGGCGAACGTGCTCTTGCCGGACCCGGAAGGTCCGACAACGCCGACGATCTGGCCTGCCGGCACCTCGAACGAGACGTCGCGCAGGACTTCCTGCCCGTCCACGCGATAGCGGAACGAGACGTGGTCGAACTTGATGTCCCCCCGAATCGCCGGCAGCCGCGCCCGCGCCGCCGAATAGGTCGGCTCGGCGGCGGTGTTAAGAATATCACCGAGCCGTGCGATCGACAGGCGCGTCTGGTGGAAATCCTGCCAGAGCTGAGCAAGACGCAGCACCGGCGTACTCACCCTGCCGGCGAGGATATTGAAGGCGACCAGCTCGCCCACGGAAAGGCTGCCGTCGATCACGAGCCTTGCGCCACAGTAGAGGATACTTGCGGTGACGAGTTTGCTGACGAGCTGCACCGTCTGGCTTACACTGTTGCCGAGGCTCAGGACCCGGAAACTCGCAGCCACATAGCCCGCCAGCTGCTCTTCCCAGCGCCGCTGCATCTGCGGCTCGACCGCCATGGCCTTGACCGTCTCGATCCCGGTGACGCTCTCGACCAGGAAGGCCTGGTTCTCGGCGCCGCGGCGGAATTTCTCGTCCAGCCGCTGCCGGAACAGCGGCGTCGCTCCGGCGGAGATCGCGATATAGAATGGGAACGAGCCCAGCACGATCCAGCTGAGCAGCGGCGAGTAGAAGAACATCACGCCGACGAAGACGAAGGTGAAGAACAGGTCGATGAGCAGCGTCAGCGCCGAACTGGTGAGGAAGCTCCGGATGTTTTCCAGCTCGCGAACTCTGGCCACCGAATCGCCGACGCGACGCGCCTGAAAATAGGCCATCGGCAAAGCCAGCAATTGCCGAAACAGCCGTGCGCCGAGTTCGACGTCGATGCGGTTGGTGGTGTGCGCGAACAAATAGGTCCTCAGAATTCCCAGCACGGTCTCGAAAGCCGAGATCGTCACCAGCCCGAGCACGAGGACATCGAGCGTGCTCAGCGATCGATGCACCAGCACCTTGTCGATAACCACCTGGAAGAACAGCGGCGAAGCCAGGCCGAGCAGTTGCAGGAAGAATGAGGCAACCAGCACTTCACCCAGCAGATGCCGGTATTTCTGGATCGCGGCGACGAACCAGCTGATGTCGAATCGCCGCGCCATGTCGGACAATCCGGCACGTCGGGTCATCAGGATCAGCTGCCCATCCCAGATGGCGAGGAGTTCGTCCCGTGACATCAATGCTGGCCGAGGCGCAAGCGGCGACTGCACCAGCACCCGGTCCGCATCTGCCTTGGCAAGGAGAAGGAATCCGCCATCGCGCAGGGACGCGATGGCGGGCAAGGGCGTGCTGCCGAGCCGTGACCAATCGGTTCGGTAGGCACGGGCCTTGAGGCCGAGATCCCTGGCGCAGCGGAGCATATCCGCTGCGCCGATCCTGTCCGTTCCCAGCCGATGCCCGATCTGTCCGGCATCGGCCGCAACGCCCTGGAGATGCAGCAGCGTTACGAGGATTTCGAGACCCGGGTCGGTCGGTCTCGCACCATTGGTTTCGATGCTCATGGTTGTTCTCCAGGACGACGCCGTCGGCCTCAGGCGGCGTGCGGCTGAGCGAGCTGCGGCTGCTGGCTCAACGGCGGCTCGGCGACGGGCATCGCGCCGTGATCCGCTCCCGCCGAGACGAAGCTCGACGCCATGAACTGGCCGAGCAGGCTCGCGCTTGCCGCCGCCGTATGCGCGAGGCCTGGCGCCGCGCCCGGGATCACGACGTTGTGTCCCGCACCGCCATCGAGGACATTCTGCGGGCTGCCGCCGAGCAGAATGTCATCGTCCGCGCCGCCACTGAGGATCTCGCTGCCGTTCCCGCCGATCAGGACATCGTCGCCGCCGCCGCCATTGGCAGTGAGCAGGATGCCGTTGCGCAGTCCGGAAGCCGAGATCACATCGTCGCCGCCGAGGCCGTTGATGACGAGACGGTCGCCGGCGCCGACATTGGAGATGGTCACGTCCGTCGCAAGTCCCGTCACCGTGATGACGCCGTTGCTTTCCGTGACATTGATCGCGTCGTCACCGTTGGTCGCATTGAGCACAACCGTGTCCGGCTGCGCGTCATTACCGCCGAGGTCGATGTTGACCTGACTGACGCTGGTGCCGGTCAGGTCGTTGACGGTGATGGTGTCCGCACCAGCTAGCGCATTGACATCGATGGTCTCGATGCCGGCGAGGTTCATCGAGACCGTGCCGACGTCGCGGGTTAGGGTGGCGCCGCTGCCCTTGGCCGAGACGGTCATGTTCTCGGTCACATTGGCGCCGTTGAACACCAGGGTGTCGTTGCCGTCACCGCCGTCGACTTTGTCGCTGCCGTCACCCGGATTCCAGACGAAGGTGTCGTCGCCCGCGCCGCCGAACAGCTGATCGTTGCCGCGGCCGCCGATGATGGTGTCGTTGCCGTCACCGCCGAGCAGCGTGTCGTTGCCGTCGCCACCGGTGATGGAGTCGTTGCCCGCACCGCCGTCTACGGTTAGCTTGATCAAGCTGGAAAGGCCGTTTCCGGCGGTGAAGACGTCGTCGCCGCCATTCATGTCGAGCACGATGTTCTCGGTGGTGCCGATATCGAGCGAGAACGGCGCCGGGCTGATGCGATCGAATCGTACGCGGGAGCCGTTGGCGGTGAGGGTGAAGCTTTCGGCGCCGTTGCCGCCGTTGACCTGGGCGGTGTCGATGCCGTCGCCACCTTCCATCAGGTCGGTGCCATCGCCCGGATTCCAAACCATGAGATCGTTGCCGGCGCCGCCGAACATCTGGTCGTCGCCCGCGCCGCCAACCAGCGTGTCGCTGCCTCCGCCGCCGAACAGCAGGTCGTTGCCGCCCTTGCCGATCAGGGTGTCGTCGCCCGCGCCGCCGAACAGCCGATCGTTGCCGGAGCCGCCGGTGATGACGTCGTTGCCGGCGCCGCCGAACAGCTGAGCTGCCGGGAGTGCACCGTTGGCCTCGTCCAGCGCGATTGTGTCGTTGCCGCCCGTGCCGAACACCTGGATCAAGGAGGTGTTAGCGACCGTCGAGGTGCCCCCCGTGACCGGGACCGCGCCGCCATTCACGAGGATCGTTCCGGCCGCGGAGCGACTCACGGTGATCGAGTTGTTGAGATTGTCGTCGAACACCGACAGCAGGCCGGTGGTCGGAGAAAAGCCAGCTTTGATAGCCATGGTCGTCATCCTTCCAGAGGTTTCATGCCCCTTGACCGATACTTAGCCGCGAAGAGGATGACAGGCTTGAAGCCGGTCTTGAGAACGCCGTGATTTGCCTGAAGAAGCCCTGCTGATTTCCTGATTGTGCTATTGTGATCGGGCCGTGATCGGGCCGTGATCGCCTGAGCCCCCAGCCGGACGCGGCAAACGCCGCGGCGCACCAAAGACGGTTGCAACCACGGTCGATGCGGTCCAAATCGCGACAGGCCGTTGCGGCAGTCCGGTCCAGGATACGAGCATGCAGTTTCATTTCGCCGATTACGTGCTTGATACCAGCGCCCGCGAGCTGCGGCTCAGGTCTGAACTGATTGCAGTCGAGCCCCAGGTCTACGACCTTCTGCTCTACCTGATCGAGAATCGCGATCGCGTCGTCACCAAGGACGATCTAGTCGCTTCGGTGTGGGGCGGCCGCGTCACCTCGGATGCGACGCTGACCAGCCGCGTCTATGCCGTGCGCAAGGCGGTCGGCGACAGCGGCCAGCAGCAGAAGCTGATCCGCACCATTTCGCGCAAGGGTCTGCGCTTCGTCGGCGAAGTGCGCACGCCGCCGATGGACGACGAGCTCGGAGAGCTTTGCGCGGAGCCGGACTTGAACAAATCCAGCGAGCGAATTGCGGCATTACCTCTGCCTGACCGTCCCGCCATCGCCGTGCTGCCTTTTACCAACATGAGCGACGATCCGGACCAGGATTATTTCTCCGACGGCATCAGCGAGGACCTCATTACCGCGCTCTCGAAGCTGCGCTGGTTCTTCGTGATCGCGCGCAACTCGTCGTTCGCTTACAAGGGCAAGTCGGTCAACATCAAAGAGGTCGGGGAGACGCTCGGCGTCGGTTATGTCATCGAAGGCAGCGTGCGCAAGGAAGGCGATCGCGTGCGCATCACCGCGCAGCTCAACGACGTCGCCACCGGAAGCCACCTGTGGGCGGAACGTTACGATCGCAGCCTCGCCGATGTGTTTGCCGTGCAGGACGAGATCACCGAGGCGATCGTTGCGTCGATCGAGCCGCAGCTCTATGCGGCGGAGCATTTTCACTCCAAACGCAAGACCCCGGACAGCATGGACGCCTGGGGTCTGGTGATGCGGGCGATGTCGCATTTCTGGCGGATCACGCCAGCCGACTATGTCAAAGCCCAGGAGCTGCTGGAGAAGGCTATTGCGATCGATCCGTACTACGGACAAGCGCTTGCCGTTCTGTCCGCCAGCCACACCTTTTGCGCCTACAATGGCTGGAGCGAGATGGCGACGTCGGTGCCGATTGCGGAACGCGCGGCGCTGGCGGCAGTCCGCGCCGACAGCGAGGATCCCTGGGCGCATCATGCGCTGGGTTGCGTTCATGTGCTGCTGCGACGTTTCGACGAAGCGCTTGGCGAGTTTGAGCTGGCGCTGAAGCTCAATCCAAGCTTTGCGCTGGCACTTAGCGTGTACGGCCTGGCGCTGACGTTCAGCGGCCACTGGGAGGAAGCCGGCGTCGCCACCACGAAGGCGTTGCGCCTCAGCCCGCGCGATCCATTTGCGGCGATCTACAACGGCATCGCCGCCCATGCCCAGTTGGTCGGACGAAATTACGAGGAGGCGATGCGCCTGGCCGGAGCCAGCATTCGGCTTCGCACCGATCATGTCTCCGGCTACCGCATGCTGACTGCGGCGGCTGCGATGGCCGGACGAGGCGAAATCGCCACGGCTGCATTGCAGGAACTGCTCCGCAGACAGCCCGATTTCTCCCTAGCCTGGATCGGGAAGAACTTGCCGTTCAAATACGAGGCCGACCGCGAGCACTATCTGGAAGCCTTCCGCCGGGCCGGCTTGAGTTAGCTTGTGCTCTTCCTGGGCTCAAAGTACCACAAATCAGGATGACCGGCAAAACCCCTCCCCGCCAGCCGCAATTTCGCAGATGGGTCAGAGGACTAAACCGCTCGCGCGGTAGGACGCCGCGGCTGGCGGCACGGCCAAGACGATAGCGCAACGGGGCGTCCTGTCTTGAGATCGAGGGGTTCTCACTCAAGACAGGAGCATCGCCATGACCGACGAGGCAATGAGCCCGTTGCGCCGGCGCATGATCGAAGACATGACGATCCGCAAGTTGGCCCCGAAGACCCAACATGACTACGTGCAAAGGGTCAAGAACTTCGCCGCATTTCTCGGGCGATCACCGGATACGGCGACCTTCGAGGACGTGCGCCGCTATCAGCTACATCTGACGGCAAGCGGCGTTGGCGCGCCGACCATCAACCAGACCGTCTCGACGCTGCGGTTCTTCTTTCGGGTCACACTCAAGCGCCACGAGATCGTCGAGCATACCCATGTCATTCACGAGCCGCGCAAGCTGCCGGTGGTACTGAGCGTGGAGGAAGTGGCACGGCTGCTCGATGCCGCACCGGGGCTCAAATACAAGGCGGCGCTGAGCGCGGCCTACGGTGCCGGGCTGCGTGCCAACGAGGTCGTCTCGCTCAAGGTCTCCGATATCGACAGCAAGCGGATGATCATCCGCGCGAGCAGGGCAAGGGCGGCAAGGACCGCAATGTCATGCTGTCGCCCAGCCTGCTCGCGCTGCTACGGGCCTGGTGGAAGATGGCTCGGCCGCAAGGCTGGCTGTTCCCTGGCCGTGACCCGGACTGCGCCTACACGACGATCGCCTACAACTCCTGCCGCAACCGGCATTGCCCGAAGTGCCAAGGCGCCGCCGCAAAGGAGTGGCTCGCCGATCGCGAGGCCGAGCTGTTGCCCGTGCCGTACTACCACCTGGTGTTCACACTCCCAGGAGCGATCGCCGACATCGCCTGCCAGAACAAGGCCGTCCTCTACGACCTGCTGTTCAAGGTCTCGGCCGAGACCATGCTGACGATCGCCGCCGATCCGAAGCATCTGGGGGCCAGGATCGGCATCACCTCCGTGCTGCACACCTGGGGCTCGGCGCTGACCCATCACCCCCACGTGCACATGATCGTGCCGGGCGGCGGCATCTCGCCCGATGGTCAGCGCTGGGTGTCCTGCCGGCCCGGATTCTTCCTCCCCGTGCGCGTGCTCTCCCGCCTGTTCCGGCGATTGTTCCTTCAGAAGCTCGTCGCCGCCCATCAAGCCGGCCGCCTGAGCTTCTTTGGCGACAACAGCCAGCTCGCTGATACCCCATGCTTCGCAGCCTTCCTGGCGCCGCTGCGCAAAACCGAGTGGGTCGTCTATGCAAAGCGTCCGTTCGGTGGACCGGAGGCGGTGCTGGCCTATTTGTCGCGCTACACCCACCGGGTTGCCATCGCCAACAGCCGCTTGATCGCTTGCGACCAGCAGCGCGTCACCTTCAAATGGAAGGACTACCGCATCGAGGGCCGCGATCGATACAGGCAGATGACGCTCGCCACAGACGAGTTCATCCGCCGCTTCCTCATCCACGTGCTGCCCAAGGGCCTTCACCGCATCCGCCATTACGGCCTGTTCGCCAAAGGCGCTTGCGCCGACAACATCGCACGCGTCCGCGAGCTGCTCACCGGTGCAAAGCCTGAAGCCAATCCCACCGCGGCTGCCGTCGATGCCAACAAGCCGGCTTGCCCATGCTGCGGCGGTCGCATGATCATCATCGAGGTCTTCGAGCGCGGTTGTACGCCACGGCATCGGCCGACAGCTCCAACGAACCGCATCAGGATCGACACCTCATGACCACGTCGCTGTCCTGCAAATCTATTCGTAGTGCTCGCTGCCTCTCGGCCAGCCACGGCAGAGCGCGCTCAGATATCCACCGCCCGCCACAACGCGCTCGACAATTTGTCGAGCTCGACACCACCCGCCGCGCATTCGCCAGCCGATTCACCCTCGAACACCTCGTTGCATCGGCTCGATTCAAATCAGCCAATTCGCCCGCGGCAGTCAAATCCCCATAGCGCCTGCGGCACCGCCTACGTTTCCCTTAAGCGCGGTTTCCTCCCTTGGAGGCTTTCGGACGCCGGCCGCCGAATGTGCCGCGCCGTCAGTCATGCGGCCGGCATCCGAAACCCTTCACAAAAGCGCCGTTCGGAAGCTCGGCACCCGCTTCCGGTCTACCCCGACAAGCTGACAATTCAGGGGGCGCCCGGAACTTCGCATTCGGGTCACTTCCGGCCTCATGCGCCACAGCAAACTGCCCGACTACTCGATCATCTCGTCGACGTGGGCGGGACCGTATTGGAGCCGACCGAGAAGGTTCAGCGCCCAACCGATCCTAACGCATCGAGGTAACACGGTTGGTACATCGCCTGCAGTTGCTTGCCGCGCAGGAAGATCATCTGCGGCGTTAACCCGCCGCGCGCGGCGATCCACCGCCGCACCGATGTTGGATACATCGAATACAGCATCATAGTTGCTTCGCGATTGGTGAAGGTGCGGCCGTTGATGCCGAAATCATAGGCGGCATGGAAACCAAGCGCCGCACGCGAGGTCACGCAGATTTTGTCGTGAGGGACTGCGCCGAGGACGATGGTGCAGGCCGAGGCACAGAGACCATCAATGATCACGGATTGTCCGGATGAGCGCAGGCGTTGAAATTTGGTGATGTAGCCTCCGATTTGACCACCCCGATCATCAGCAATGCGGACTGCCGCGTGACTTGCCCCGACACCCGCAAGCAGGAGCGCTGCCGCAAGCAGACACCTTACGAACTTCATTATCCCTACCCTGGTTCGAGCAAGCCGATTTGATCGTTTTGCGTGATGCGCGAAACAGCAAAACCGTCCTTCTAGTTCGTGGCTTTATCTAGGCAGAACTGATCCAAGAAGCGCCCCGCCTCGGGATCAGCAATGGCGCGGTCCGGTTCCATTCGCGCTGCTTGTCCGGCGCACTCCGCGTCGTAGACAGCGCCGTGCAAGCTGAATTCCGCTTTACCCCGATAAGCGGGCATCTCGCAGTCCGCCCCCACTTCGCATTAGGACCGATAGGCGACATGCCGGGCACCGATCCAAGTCCCTCTCAGGGACGGCTCACCTTTCGACCGACTGAAACGAAACTGTGGCCCTGAGTGCCCGGGCCTCCGATCATGATCGCTTCCAAATAAGGCTCATCAATTGCTTCCGGCGACGACCAATCGATTACGAAATTTGCGCCCAAGCCACCGCGAATGTCTTGTTGTGGGATCACAATTTGGATTGCGCCGTAGGGCTTTAGCGCGATCGCCCGTGGCAGATATCTGTCGATCACCTGACCATCAACATTGAAATAGTCGATCCGCTCGATGACAAGCGTTCCCGTTTCCGACGTATTTTGAACCGAAAGCGTCACGGACAGGTCGAGCCTGGAGGATCCGTCCCGGACCAATAGGCTTGAATGCGCTGGGACGTAAATTCTTCCTCGAAGTGTTGAAGGCTCGCGCGGCAAATCAACAAGTGAGCCCGCAAATTTCGATAGAGGAGCTGGGAGATCAGGTTGTGCTCGCGCTCCAGACACCGCTAGGAGCAACAGCGCTAGGAAGATTGCTGGCTTTCTCATCTGTTAATCCATCGCCGTGGTACAGATCCCGGTCGGGTCCGAGTGATTGGAACGTGGGCACCTTGGGATGGGCGACATTGACCCAAATCAACGTTGCGGGACATTCACCTGCGCAGCTTGACTTGTGTGGCTTGCGCCCCGGCGCACCTCTACCCGTGACCCGGCATGATGGATCGTCTAACGCGTATTGCGCCCGGATTGATCAAACTCTTGTCCTACAGATTTGCCGAAGACTTTCGGCATGATCTGTTGGCAGGAGTCTCCGTTGCCGCAGTGGCCTTGCCGGTCGCGATCGCCTACGCGCAGCTGGCGGGCTTCAATCCAGTCGTGGGGCTTTATTCGAGCATTCTGCCGCTAGTCGCGTACGCCATCTTCGGCACTTCACGGCAAATGATCGTGAATCCCGATGCAGCGGGGTGCGCTATGGTCGCTGCCGCTGTAGCTCCGCTGGCGGGCGGAAATTCCGAATTATACTGGTCGCTGGCGGTCGCAGTTACGTTTCTGGCCGGCATATTCTGCATTGCAGCGAGTTTTTTTCGGCTCGGAGCGCTGGCGGAATTTCTCTCCAAGCCAATCCTTGTCGGACTCTTGAATGGAGTCGCAATTTCGATTTGCCTCGGGCAAGTCGGCAAGCTTCTCGGCTTTTCCATCGAGTCCAAACGGATCATTCCGCAGCTGTTCGAAATCTTCACCAAGCTGCCTCAGACGCAGGTTCCGACGCTGATCGTGGGAGCGGCAAGCCTGGCAATATTGCTTGGGCTGGCGCGCTGGGCGCCGCGACTTCCGACTGCTCCACTCATATTGATCGCTGCCGGCGCGGCGGTCGCCCTGTTCGGGCTGGACCGATATGGAGTTGCAATTCTAGGGCCGGTCCCCGGCGGTGCGCCGCCGTTGCGATTGCCCAGATTTCCTCAAGACGACATACCATCCCTACTTGGCAGCGCGGCGGGGTTGGCTCTCGTGCTGTTTTCGAGCGGCATGTTGACAGCGCGCAGCTTTGCATCGAAGGGTGGGTACAACGTCGACGCAGATCGTGAATTGGCAGCTTTTGGTGCTGCGAATCTCGCCTCTGCCTTATCTCAAGGGTTCGCCGTAACCGGCGCTGACTCGCGCACGGCGGTAGCCGCTGCAGCCGGCGGCCGCACCCAGGTGACTGGCCTAGTGGCTGCGGTGACGATCACTGCAGTGTTGCTGTTTTTGACCGGCCCCTTACGATATGTGCCGATTGCGGCCTTGGGCGCACTGCTTGTTTTCGCTTCAATTTCGCTATTCGACACACGAACGCTACGCGAAATCTGGAGCATCGATCGTACCGAGGTCGGCTTGGCCGTGATCACTACGCTGGGAGTGGTCGCGCTGGGGGCCATCAACGGAATCCTCATCGCGGTGGGGTTGGCCCTGGTCCGCTTCGTCAAGTTGACCGCACGGCCCAGAGACGAAGTCCTGGGAACAGTCGACGGGCTTCCCGGCCTGCATTCGATCGACCGACATCCGGACGCCAGGACGTTTCCGGGTCTCGTGCTCTACCGCTTCGATGGCCCGCTTACCTTCTTCAATTCCGATTACTTCAAGACGAGAGCGCTTGCGGCAGCCGAGGCCGCAGGCCCGGAACTTCGATGGTTTGTGATTGATGCAATTCCAGTCAGCCAGATCGACATAAACGGTCTGTATGCGCTTCGCGATTTGCGGGAAAGGCTGGAAGCGCGCGGAGCGTCCCTGATACTAGCCGGGCGCAAGGCCGAGTTTCTCGACTGGTTTCGGGAAGCCGGTCTCTACCGGCCGGAACATGAAACATGGATCTTCCCCACGCTACGCCAGGCCCTGAAGGGCTATCGGCAGGCGGAGCAACGCGTCGCACCGCTTAAGCAGGACGATCTGTGAACTTCCGATCTGGGTCAAAAGCGCCGTTCGGAAGCTCGGCCACCCGCTTCCGGTCTACCCGACGAGCTGACAATTCAGGGGGCGCCCGGACTTCGCATTCGGGTCACTTCCGGCCTCATGCGCCGCGGCAAACTGCCCGACTACTCGATCATCTCGTCGGCGTGGGCGGGACCGTATTGGAGCCGACCGAGAAGGTTCAGCGCCCAACCGATCCTAACGCATCGAGGTAACACGGTTGGTACATCGCCTGCAGTTGCTTGCCGCGCAGGAAGATCATCTGCGGCGTTAACCCGCCGCGCGCGGCGATCCACCGCTGCACCGATGTTGGATACATCGAATACAGCATCATAGTTGCTTCGCGATTGATGAAGGTGCGGCCGTTGGTGCCGAAATCATAGGCGGCATGGAAACCAAGCGCCGCACGCGAGGTCACGCAGATTTTGTCGTGAGGGACTGGCGCCGAGGACGATGGTGCAGGCCGAGGCACAGAGACCATCAATGATCACGGATTGTCCGGATGAGCGCAGGCGTTGAAATTTGGTGATGTAGCCTCCGATTTGACCGCCCCGATCATCGGCAATGCGGACTGCCGCGTGACTTGCCCCGACACCCGCAAGCAGGAGCGCTGCCGCAAGCAGTCACCTTACGAACTTCATTATCCTACCCTGGTTCGAGCAAGCCGGATGCCATTAAGGACACGACGGTCATTCACCCGCGGTACGCCGCGCGGCTTGTTCGGCAGCATTGGCTTGATGGCGGCCCATTCTTCGTCACTGAGTTTGTAGCGCATAACACCCTCTCGATCACCGGCTTGAACCACGGCTCGGGGGGAAGGCTCAACTTCGCTCGTCAAAAGGAAGTTCGGACGCTATCCGCCCAAAAGCAGACGTCTTATGCTCGCTTGGAGCTTTGGCGCTCATGACCCATAGCGGGGGTAGTCGATTTTCGTTCACGGGCTTGTCAAGGCGACCGTCTTTCTGGGGCTACGGACAGGCGCCACTTGGCGAGCGCTGGAAGAGCAGTTCCTCAGCTTCGCCAGTCCGTCGGTCACCGTCCGACCTAATTGTTCGATCGCTTGGTCAGTGAGGATCGACTTCGCGCTTCCGAGCCGATCGACGCTGACATTCAAGTCGGTCAGCGCGTCCCTCAGCTGCCCCATCTCGTGTTGAAGCGCTGGGTGTTCTCCTGCCTTGATCTCCCGAAGGGTATTGCCAAGCGTGCGGACTTCCGCCGTCAGGTTTCGCAGATTCGCCAGTACGTCTTTCGCTGGCAGATCGACCTTCGACAGTGCGGCTTCGGTCATTGTTGCGACGACGTTTTCAGCGAATTGGTTGATGCGCGCAATCGCGACTAGCGCAACAATCGCAGCGACAATCACCAGGATTGCCGTCGCATTGATCAGCGCCAGCAGCAACTGCGCAGGGAGCCTCCACAACCGCGCGGAAATGCCATTGCCCTCGGGCTCGGCCATGGTTGCCTCCGGTTATGTCTGATGCCGGGCTCTTCCTTAATCGCTCGGTCCGGCGGTGGCCGCGACCACACAGACGCGCTCCCTGCGTAAAAAGGTTACACCTGTGTCTCGGTCCTCTCGAGCCCTCCCGGCGAGATGACTGCCGTGAACGAGAGTCCGCCCGGGCGCGCTTTCTCGCACCGTTTAACACCACAAACACCTGCTGCTTCATTCCGCGGGTGCCGTCGGGGCAATGCCGGTGATCTCTGCGGAAGGCTGCTCGCTCAGTCGGCGATATGCAAAACCGCCGAGTGCACCACCCACCAGCGGCGCCACCCAGAACAGCCAGAGCTGCGCCAGCGCCCATCCGCCCACAAACAAGGCCGGCCCGGTGCTGCGGGCCGGGTTCACCGACGTATTCGTGATGGGAATACCGATGAGGTGGATCAGCGTGAGCCCGAGTCCGATCGCAATAGGAGCGAAGCCGACCGGTGCCTTTCCGTGCGTCGAGCCCATGATGATGAACAGGAACATCATGGTCAGCACCACCTCAGCAAGAAGGCAGGAGAACAGGCCGTAGTGACCTGGTGAGTGCGGTCCATACCCATTGGCCGCGAAGCCCTTAGCGAGGTCGAAGTCCGGGCTACCACTGGCAATTACATACAAAACAGCTGCCGCAATGATGGCGCCAACAAGCTGGGACAGGACATACGGGCCAATGTCATGCGCCGGAAAGCGGCCGCCCGCCCATAACCCGACGGTCACGGCGGGATTCAGATGGCATCCGGAAATATGACCGATGGCATAGGCCATTGTCAGCACTGTTAGTCCGAAGGCGAGCGACACACCCAAAAGGCCGATGCCGACCTCAGGGAAATGCGCCGCAATCACCGCGCTGCCACAGCCACCAAACGTCAACCAGAACGTCCCGGTCGCCTCCGCTGCACACTTCTGAATTGTTCCGCTGTTCATCGACTCCTCCCAGAGTTATCGCCCCGCCGCGGCCGAGTGTCACCGAAAAGGTGCGACCGACGCCGCCCCATTCGTAAAACAGCGAAATCACGCAGCGCCAGCCGCGAGATGATCCAGCTTGTTAGCGTGCTGCGCTGGCTCCTCGATCAGAGCTTACTTTGACCCAGTGCTCGCAGCCCCGGTCGTCGTGTCTGAGCCTCCACCCCGCCGTGTCTCACGTCGCTCGTGACGACCTGTACGCCGGGTTTCCCGCCGTTCATGGCGGCCGCTGCGCCGTTCCTGACGGCGTTCCATCCCAGCAGTCTGGGCCTCGGCATCAGAGATCATAATGACCGGAAGCATTGTTCCCGCGCCAAACGCGGCCGCGACCAAGGTGAGAACCTTTCGGCGGGAGACGCTATTTTCGCTCATGATACGAACCTCCTGCACCGCAAGAAAGTTGACAAGATTGGAGGACTGCGCGCTTTCGCCCTTGATTTAAGTCAAACGATTGCGCGTCCACCACATCGGTTGTTCTTGAGGTTGGTCAAGGTTTCGCGCGATGACGCAGCCGTCATTCATCGCCATCATGTAGCTGGGTCACCAGACATAGCTGTCAAACCACCCATATCGCGGCCGCCGCTCCGCAAAGAATGCGTAATTCGGCGGTGCGTGTCTCCTTGCATGTGCGTACTTTTGGGACGGCTTGGCTGCTTTCGATTTGGGAACTGACAACTTTGGCCGCTCGATACCGGATGGCCGCATCTGGGCGAAGGCCGCTCGATTTCCCGGCGACGCCTCGGCAATCTCGACTGGGACTGGGGCTTGGGCTGGATCAGGATCATCCTGCGCGACGTGCTCGGGAACGATGATCGGCCGGCTCGTATCGTACACGACGAGGTCGGGCAGCTTCTCCATCGAATGGATGCGAATGGCCGGGCGAACGGAGTTGGATCGCTCTGCCACCGGCGAATTCGGCAGATAGGCACCCAAGAGAAAGAGGAGCGCGAGCAGCGCTCCGCCGACATGCAGGAAATATCGCGCCAGTGGCATGGATCGCTCCATTGGCCATTGTGCACATTGCCAGGCTTCATGATCCGAGGGGGCCACCTGAAGCGTGGCTCATGGCACCGCGTCAAGCGGCGATGGGCCGCAAGATCGCTCCGAGATGCGCATGGTCGGTACCAATTTCATATTCGATAACTTCAGCACCGTTGACATGGATCAAGTGTTCTCATGATCGAAGCGAACCCACGGGTGGAGTTCGAACGTAAGGATGCCGAAGCGGGACGTCACTCGCCGTCGATGCGTCCAAGTGAAGTCGATAATCTAAGGTTTGGGCCAGCGCGCATGCTGGCTCGCCCACGATGCAAGGTCAGCTTCCGATTGAATTTGTAACTTCTCGATCAACCGTTTGCGCTGGCCACAGACTTGCAGCGGAGTACCGCCGATCTGCACGGCGATTTCACGGTCGGTCTTGTGCTGGGCCATTCTTCGCAAAAGCAGCTCTTCGCGGGGCGTCAGAATTAACATCGTCGCTTCCCTGCTCCATCCCCCAACAACTTTATGGAATCCTTCTGCTGACCGAAACTGGCAAATCGGTCAGAACCGTTGTCTCGATGACATGCAGTTGTGCCAATCGGCACGGCGGTTGCAAATTTGCTGGCAGGATTACTGCCGCGGGTGCATACTTCTCGCAAGGGAAGTTGTCATGCGTATGCCGGGGGCCAACATTGGGTACCGGTTGCACGGGACTTCCGGCATCAGTCCGGTCGCCCCCAAGCGCGGTCTTGTACCTTCAGCCAGCACACAAGCACAGGTTCGCGGCCGCTCACCGCGCGCGTCCGGCACGAAGCACAGCAGACAGCCCGTATCTCCTGAGCGGGTGCTTGACGTGCTCAACAAACCCGCGGCGGCATTCGGAATTCCGCGGAAGTATCCGGTTGAACTCCGGTTGAAGGCAGCCCAGCGCTGGTTTCTCGCGGCACTCGACCGCGAAGCCTTCTTTAGGGCGGTCGCGGTGGGCGGCGGGTTTCTTTCAGCCGCGCTCACGGCGTACGTCGTATTAGCGGATCGCTGATTTTGGAGTGGAGCCAATGGAGTAACTAACGCTGGAGATTCGACATGACGCAGAGACTTGTCAGAAATACTGCAATTGCGCTCTCGACGTTCGCTTGTGCGACACTGCTCTCCATCACCTGGTCTGAGCAAGGTGGCATTTCGGCGTCAGTCGAAAGTGCCCAGGCGCGCGTGGGCCGACCGCTGACACCCATGAGCGTTGCGGGAGTTGCCCGTCGTCACACGCGGCGCGCCGTGTACGGATATGGGTACGGGCATCGGCACTATGGTTATGGCGCGGGAATCGCCGCGACCGCAGCAGTCGCCACGGCCGCCGCTGCCGCGCCGGCCTATTCCGGATGGGGCACAGGCGATTGGGGCAATGCCTATGCCGCCCAGACTGATCCTCACTTCGGCCAACCTTACTACCCGGCACGGGCCTATCATGGGATCAGCCCGTACTACGGCTATGCCGGATGGACGGAATACAAGGCAGCTAATGGCATCGGCTGCGAACCCGGTACGATGACGAAGATGGCTGACGGCCACATGTACGTCTGCCAGTGACGTCGGCACAACGGCACGGCAAGAGGGCGGCTCCCTGAGCCGCCCTCTTGATCTTCTGATCATCGAATTGACAAAAAAGCCCCGGACGACGCCGGGGCTTCGAGTTTGCTGAAGACCACCAGTTGGTCAGTAACGCGCCGTAACCGGCGCCGCGTATCCACCAAAGCGGTAGTTGATGCGCACCGTGACCATGTCCACGTCTTGGCTGATACGGTCGTTGAGTACGGCCGCAAGGCGCGGATCGGCCACGGAGAAGGAGTTATTGGCGTGTCCCATCCACAGATGGTCGTATTCAACACCGACCGACCAGTTCGGTGCGAAGCCATACTCCCAGCCGACACCCAGTGCGCCGCCCCAGCGCGTGTTATCCACCGAGACCAGGCCGATCCCGGTGGTGTTGTCGAATATCGTGAGGCGATTGCTCGTCACGGCCGCGCCGCCCTTCACGTAGAGCAGTGACGCGTTCCATGCCCAACCGAGTTGGGCCGTGAAGAGGCCGATGCCGTCAGTTTTAACCGTGGTTGAAAGCGTCGGATTGAACAGGCTGACGCGCGTGTTGCTGAGGTCGGCCCAATCACCCTGCGCTTCCAATCCGAACACAAACTGATTGGATTGCCAGCGATAGCCAATTTGCCCACCGGCGAGGCCGCCCGAACGATCACGGCAACCGCTTGCGACTGTTCCTGCGAGCGTGACGAAATCCACACAATTGTGGCTTTCACCCCAGCCGCCATTGGCACCAATGTAAAAACCGCTCCAGTTGTAGATCACGGGAAGCGGGGCCGGTGGCGGCGCCTTGACAGCCATATCGGCTGCCGACGCGGAAGTTGCCATGCCGAGCGCAATCAAACCTGCAGTACCCATCAACAGTTTCTTCATCGCATTGTCCCCTTCCGGCGTCGTTGCAATGACTGCCCGGACGACGGCCGCTAACTATGTTGCAAAGGTTGTGCTTGCATTCCCATTCCACCTGTCAGCCTAATCGATTTGGAGCCGACGACGTGTGCCAGGACTGCAACAGTTGCGGCTTTTCAGCAATCATATGCACGCTACTGTGCAGACTTTTGTGCCACACGACGGCTGGGGAAGCTTGTATCGGCGTCGAGTTGATCCCGAGAGCAGATCAATCCGTGCGGCTAACAAAGTCGCGAACCGCATCGCCAAGATCGAGCAAATGATCTCTAGGCGGGTGCCTTGACGTGAAGCCCTTGCTCAAAGTCGTGCAAACGGTGTGCGATCGCACGCCATGCGTCGAATGTCGCGCGAGCGGACAGAATTGGATGAAGTTCAGTCCGTGGAGCGCAATCAGGCAACGACATTGATCTACGTCAACGTCACTCATCCTTTGCCACTCACGATAACCTTTGGCCGCACCTGAAGCGGCCCATTCCCTTTCGGTTCGCGAGGAGGAGCGCCATGCATCTTTCGACCAAACCAATGACAGTTGCGGGAATTGCAGCCAGCCTCATGCTGGGATTTGGAAGTCTCACTCTCAGTTCAGCACCGGCCAAAGCCGTCATTTACTGCCAGTACGTCGGTTATCCGCATGGTTGCGTGGCGAGGGCCGGCGTCGTGCTCGCGCCGCGTCCAGTGGCGCGAGCTGCGGTCCGCCACAACGCCGGCGGCAATCTAAATGGCGGCGTCAATCGCGTTGGGGTGCGGCGGTAAAGCACTCGTTTGCAGGTCACGACCTTGGCGGCAGACGGCAGCCGGGTTCGTGACCGCGCGCGAGACGCGCATATTTGCGTACACCGCGTGAAGTGACAGAGGGCGTTACACGTCTCACGCCATTAGAGCATAGAATGGTCGCCGGCCCCAAAAGCGAGATGAGCCGACTACGGGAAACATATACCGACCGGCTGCTGACGCTGCTGGCCCTACTGCTCGCGTTCGAGATGTTTGTGGTTGCGCCGCTTCACGCCGTGGGCATCTTTGCCTTTCAAGGTCTGGCGATTGTTGCGTTGCTGGGTATCATAGCCAGCATGATCGTCATTTCCGACCATCCAGCGGCGCTCGCCATTATGTCGGTCTGCTTCGCCGCCAATGTCGCGGTCTTTCTGGTACGTCTGTTTTATCCCCCATGGCCCTATAACGTATTGTCTTTGGCTGCTGCATGGCTCGTCATCGCGGTCACGCTCGGCGCGGTTGTCGCACAAGCCGTATTCAGAGGCGGCCCCGTCACCTATCATCGAATCGTTGGCGCGATCCTGCTGTATCTCCTTATCGCGCTCGCTTTTGGGACGCTGTTCATATTCGCCGGGTTCACGCTTCCGGATGCGTTCAAGGAAATCAAGTTCGAAGACAATCCAGCTCTTGCCAGTTCGGCCTTCTATTTGAGTTTGGTCACTCTAACGTCGACGGGATACGGCGATATTGTTCCGGTGCATCCGATAGCGCGAAGCCTGTGCAACATCGAAAGCATAATTGGTCAGCTCTATCCAGCTACGCTATTGGCGAGGCTTGTCACCCTCGAATTGAGCCGTAGCGGGCATTAGGGTCGGTCCGGCCGATTTGCACGAAAGTCGTTCGAACCTGTGAGAGGCATTGCCCTTCCGTCTCTACTATTGGCCCGACTCGGATCTGCAGCGATGTCCGCTTTCGCACCGCTGTGGGCCACAGCAGACATCAAACGTGCGCTCGATTCAACGAGTACACGTCCTTCTGTAATGGGCCCGATGATGTCAAGCCTCCCGAATGAACGTCACGCCGCCGAGCTCATGCTTCTGTCCGTGGTCAACGCCTGGCCGCCACATCATGCTGTCAGAGGGCGCGGTGAGCCTATCTAGATGCGCGTGGTTCGTCGTCAGATGACGACCACTGGGCGTGTAACGGCTTCACCGGATCCACCGTCCCGGCGACGGGACTTCGGGCACCGGACTTCAGTTCAGCCCGGTTGCGTTCCTGATCTCCTCCACGTCTTCTATGCTGCGATCGGCCTCGCTTCGGTCCATCGGTAAGTTGTGCCGTCGACCCAGATCCGATGCAGGATCACTGCAAGCTTGCGTGCCAGGGCGACTTTTGCACGCTTCGAACCTCGCCGCTTGGCGACGTCCATCCCCCAACGCTTGAGTTTTGAGAACCGCGTTATGCGCGATAGCAGAACGTTGGCGGCTTCATACAGCACTGTGCGCACTGTTTCGTCGCCGGCCAGCGTAATTCCGCCCGTGACGTCCTTTTCTCCCGATTGGTATTTCTTTGGCGTGAGCCCGAACAGCGCGCCTGCCGCCTTCGATTTCCCGAGGCGATGAGGGTCATCAATCGCCGATTTGTAGGTAATGGCCACCAGGGGACCAACACCTGGCACGGTCATCAGCCGACGACAGACGGCATCGTCACGCACCGTTGCCAGCACAGCCTTCCCGAGCGCGACCTGTGCGAACGGCTCCAGATCGCGCGCACACCGCTGCGCGAGGCTCTCAAGGTGCTCGCCGCCGAGGGTCTCGTGCAACTGCTGCCCAATCGCGGCTCGCGTGCGGCAAAGCTGACCGACAAGGACATGCGTGACCTCTTTGAGGTCTGCCAGGGCCTCGAGGCGCTCGCCGGTGAACTCGCCTGCGAGCGCATCACGGACGGCGAGATCGAACAGATTGCCGCCGCGCAAGCGGCGATGGCGCAGCATTATCGCGGCGGCGATTTGATCGAGTACTACCGCTGCAATCGCGCCATCCACGAAGCGATCGTCACCGCCGCCGGCAATCCTGTGCTGGCCGGACTCTATGCTTCTGTCACGGCCCGCATTCGCCGCGCCCGCTACGTCACGCCGATGACGCCGCAGCGCTGGGCGCTCGCCGTCATGGAGCACGAAGCGATCCTCAATGCCTTGCAGCGGCGCGACGGCACAGGCCTCTCCCACATCCTGCGCGCCCATCTCCGCCACAAGCGCGAAGAGGTTTTGCAGGCCGGATTTGCCGAAACGGACAGTGGCGACCTCACATGGCGCAGCGCGTGAGAATTTGCGTCGGCCGTCGAAAGGACAATCGAATGATTAGAGCGCGCGTCAGCGGCAGGCTCTGGTCTAGCCGTCACCTTAACACATTACCAACGGGCGCTTTGCTCGAGGTCGAAACGGAGACGGGCACCAGGTTGATCGCATTCGATCCGCTCGGCTGCGCGGACGGGAAAGCGTGCTGGTCACGCAAGGTTCGGTAGCAGCGGGATGATATAGTCGTTGGCGCATCGTGCGGCGCGATCGACGATCTCGGCATAGAGACTTGCTCTCATAGCCTTGATCTCTTGTTCCTGGCGCCTTTTGTCGTGAAACGTAACCGCGCCGAAGCTAACGGCACTGCCAACGATCGTGCCGACTAAGCCAATCAATGCCGCGCTGAGATTTCCGCCGATGGACAGGCTCATCATCAGTGAGCCAGCCGCTACTACTCCCGCAAGGCCGGACAACGCGATCAATAGCACTAGGTGTTGCCGGTACGGGTTCGGTACTGTCGGCATCGCCTCCTCCGACGTTAGTCGTTGATCGCGGTGCCCGACGCCAACCGCGCATCAGTCGGCTGTGCGTGGCTCGGAGCAACGTAACCGATCACACCTGACCATCTGACATTAATCAAACCGTCAGCGGTCTGGACGCGTAAAAAGTCGTCGCCAGAATGAATGAAGTTGGTCGTAACTTCTGTATCGGTATGAATTTATCGACCCCAGCTGCCGTTTTCTGTAATGCGCTTAATAGCAACGGTGCTCGCTGCCCATACGCTCGGGTCCGGATGCTCGATATGCTTGATGTTCTCGATGCCGAAGACCTGCCCCGTAGCGCGAAGAGACATTACCAACTCTTCCGCGTATTTGATCGTCGGGAGGGCTTGCTTCCTGCTGCTCTCGGACAGGGCGGCCTCAAGAACTCCGAGCACGGCACCGGCTCCAACGGCCCATGCTGGCGATCCAATGAAACCCAAGCCGGTGGATACGCCGCCCATTTTTTGCGCGGCTTGCGCGCGCAAGCCCGCGATCTTTGCGAGTTGTTCGGCTGGATAGAGTTCGATGGCACGCACCTTCAGCGTTTGCCCTGACGAAAGCAGGAGCAGAGCGTGTTCTAAGGACGGCGACGGCGGAGAGGAAATGGATGACATGGAAATCGCGAAATCGGAGGAGAATAGAACAACTGTCGAAAATGCTAAAAACCTAGCCGCAACCGATGGTAGTGTACAAGCGGCGTGAGGCTGATTTCCCATTCACCCGGAAGGTTACGGGGTTGGATTGCAGGGGTCCGCCCTTTGCCGGTGCAGCGGAAATGAAGTCCTCTTCCCGGTTAGCCACCCCCAGCAAAACGCTAGGCGGCCAATGGCGCCAATTGCAGGAATATGGGACGAGCAGCACAATGCCGTTCAAGGAAGTACTGCTTGTTTTGAAAGAGGCTTTGGGAGCTTCAATCCGACAGTAGTCTAGACAGCGGTATCGCAAGAACGTCTGCGATGCGCGCCATCACCAATAAACTCGGGTTACGCTTGCCGCGTTCAATTCCGCCCACGTAAGTCAGATCGATCTCGGATTCAAAGGCCAGTTCTTCCTGAGTCATTCCTCGCTGTTTGCGAAATTTGCGAACGTTCCTGCCAACAATTGCGCGCCAATCCTGCATTGTAGGATCGGGCATTGCCGGGTATATAGTCTCTAGGGAATATAGTCCATATTTTGCGTTTTTCGTATGAGCTCCGTTGCCTGCGTCGAGTGCCGTCTTAAGCGACTCGCCAAGCTTCTGTGCTCGTGACGAACATCTCTGAATGGATGCGCATTCAACGAGGATCCCAATGCGAAAACCGCCGATCGATCCCACTATCGCTGACGTCGCTCCGGTCGACGCAACGCTCACGGTCTACGATGAGCAGATCTGCACACCTATCTTCGTTTACTCGATGCTGATGCGGGCGGCACTGATTGGCGCGAAATCACACAGACCTTGCTGCGCATCGACCCCGGCCAAGAGCCAGACCGTGCACGCAAAGCATTTGAGAGCCATTTGGCCCGTGCCAAATGGATGTCTGAGTGTGGATACCGGCAGCTGCTGCGCGGCGGAAACTCCAATTAGGGAATCGGGTGACCTAAACGCTCCGAGGAGCGAAGGCTCCGTCGCGAGGGGTGCTCAGCTCGCACCGAGCCTTACCTGCCTGGCCGGCCGATGCCGGGCCGGCGATATCCGGTCAAGGCCGCCAAAGCGGGGACGCGAAGCGCCAGCCTTGAGGGGATGGCGCCGGTCCGACCCACTCGCACCCGGCAGGCAACGCCATCGCGATGTCACAAACCAAGTCCGCGTTTCCGTCCAAATGTCGCTCGATACCGCACCCCGCACGAGCGTCGGGTCACTTTGCCGAGCTCCCAAGGCGCATCCCGATCGCCTGGCGGGGCCACGTCGCGATGACGTGGCTGTATTCTGGGTCTATGGTGCGCTCGGAGGGCGTTCGCATTTGCCGCGATTTCAGTGCTTTGCCGGAAGCGGCGACGTCGCAGGGAGCATTTCCGGCGTTTGGGTGCCTTTTAGGCCGAAATCGCAGGGCTGGCTGCTGGAGAATACAACCTGGCCCAATTGCCCGGAGCCCGTAGTTCTACGGGTGGGATGGACGCGGCCTTGAATTAACCAAGGGAAATCTTTCGGGGTGGGTTTTCAAACCGACCCACCACCGCACCCGCCCGCTCAACGCGCCGTAGGCCAAATGGCCGAGCAGCGGATTTCTACTGCGGGTTGCAGGTTCGAACCTTGCCGGATCGTCAGTTCACTCGCCCGAGCGCAGCGGGTCTGTCAACCGCGTTGAGCATCGCTGACTCGTTTCCGGCCAAAAGCTCAGGAGCCGGCGACGTCACGGGGGTTCGTTCGGGCTACCACAACAACGAGTTCCCCTAGTCGCGGGTGCGTTTGAGCCGATCCAGGCGCAGCCTCTGCGCTCTCATGCGCCTTATTTCTTCGTCGAGCGCGCTCATTTTCTCGTCATGACGTTCGTTCTTCGACTTCGGCTCATCGCTATTTCGCAATTTCTTTAGCGCCTTTTCGACCGAGAGTTTTGGGGTGTCAGCCATTGATCCTCCGAAGCGATCCCTTCGATTCAAATTGGAGCTAGCAACAGTCAGTTGAGGTTCGAAGCGAGCAGGCCTTCTTCTGCGGCATGCCGCTTCTAATCGCCCGTCGACCGAACCAAGGATTTCGGATCTTCACGAGTTTCACCATCGCTGGTCGTTCAGGCCACCAAACCAGGCGCCAAAATAGCCGGCATAGAGTGGCGGCATTTCCAGGTTCATTGAGTGGCCGACGCCCGGGACGACGACCAACCGGCAGTTCGGCATCGCCGCCGCCATGGTCCGGAGGTCGGCGGGCGCGATCCAGCCGTCACCTTCGCCCCAGACGACGAGATGTGGATGCCGGATTTCGGGCATCCGCCGCTCGAGCTCGCGGCTTTCCCGCTCGCGTGTCAGATTGACGGGCGTGCCGATCCATATTCCCTCGGAGACGCCAAACGTCTGCTCCAGGATACGCTCGAACAGGGCTGGGATCGCGCCCAACCCCTCTCGGAACACCGGCACCGCATTCGGCGCCATGCTGTCCGGAAGGAACAAGGAAGAAGCAGCCGTCGCCATCATAGCGCGCGTCACCTCGCGGCTCGCCATCATCGCGCGGAACAGCCCGATCTGCTCCGCGTTGAACGCGAGCCCGAGTGGCGTCACGGGATCGAGCGCGAATACCCGGCCAAACCGCTCCGGCCGCATCAGCAACATGCGCGCCGCGATGATGCCGCCGGTGGAATGCGTCGCGAGATGACAGAATGGGATCTGCAGAGCATCCAGCGCCGCCAGCATGTCGAGCGCATGTTGCTGCATCGAGTAGTTGGTATAGCCCGGCGTCGCGGCCGGGCGATCGCTGTCGCCACAACCGCGCCAGTCGATTCCGATGACCCGAAGGCCGCTCGGGAACAAGGGGGCGGCGAGCTCGATCCAGTCCTTGCTGGCGAGATTGCCGTGGATGAAGACGACCGTGGTTTCGCCTTCGCCCCACTCCCGCCAGCCAAGGTCGACCTCTCCGGCACGCACTTTGGGCATTGCTACAGTTTGATCCTCTCGTTGCAACTCAGCCTGCTGGTCACTTATTCAATCCGGCTGTCGGATTCGGTCCGTCCGGCGTCGGCGCAACAGCCATCGCCGACACCACGCCGTTGATAATTCTGTCCGTCTCGAGCGGCGAACTGGTGTCGAGATTGCCGGTCATCACGAAATCGGTCACGTCAGCCGGAAATTCCACCGGATTGTCGGTGTGGATGAAATGACCGGTGTCAGGATAGATTTTCAGGATCGGCCGGTTGTTCGCGCGCGTCATCCGCGTCATGAACGGGGTGATGATGTCGCGACCGAGGTCCTTCAACCCATTAAAGGGCGTTCCGGGAATGAACGGCTCCTTGTCGCCGAAGGCCAGGAAAATGGGCACCTTGATGTCGGTCAGCCGCCGATACAGGTTCTTCGGATCATCCTGCTGCAACTCCGATACCATACCGTAGATGTCGAGAATGTACACGTTGGCCCATTGCTCGAGCTCCTTCGGGTTGCCCTTGATGAGGCCGATACGCTGCTCGGTATGCAACCGCGCATACTCGCTGTCGTTCATGAAGTAGCCACTCTTGCTGCGCCCGACCACGCCGGTAGCGGGATCGCGCTTCTTGAAATAGAAGAAGTCGCGAATGTTCTGCTCCGGCCGCGCGATTTCGTTGGCTAATACCTGGGTCGGCCCCCAGACATCCTTCCACTTGTCGAAGTTACCCGCGAGCGAGGCGTCGAACAGCTTAGCCGTCTTGCCCGGTGCAATCGTTACCTCGCGCGGATATTCCTCGAGGCCCGCGGGCGCCTCGAGAATGAGGCTCTTCACCGCGTCCGGATATGTCAGCGCGTAGCCGAGGATCAATTGGCCGCCCAGGGAATGGCCAAGGTAGGCCGCTTGCTTGACCTTGAGCTGGTTGACGATCACGTCATAGACCACTTCACGCATGTCCTGCATGGTCCGCGCTGGGCTCTTGTCGAGATTGCCCGGGCCCGACATGCCGTAGTGCGGCAGGTCCGGCGCGATCACGCGCAACCCACTGCGCAGGGCGTACTGCATGATATTGCCGTAGTGGCCGGCGAACGCTCCCTTGCCGTGGATGATGACGAGGACCTTCGGATCCTTCTCGCTGCCGTAGTATTCATCCATGTAGCCGATCTGCCAGATCGTTCCTTTGGCGTCCTTAGCATTCGCGTATTTCACCGGATAGGGATAGGTGACGTAGTCCTTCCAGAAGGATTTCTTCGGATCAATGTCGGACGCCACGCCCGGCGTGCGGAAGTTCTTGTCGACGAACTGCTGCGCCTTGTCGAGGCTGGCGACGTCATCCATGAACGCCACGAATTTCGGGTCGTTCTTGTGGCCATTGATGATCGAGAACACGCCGTAATGCGCGACCGGGCTCTCTTCGGCGATCAGGTCGGCGCCCGGGATGTTTTCGACCGCTTTCTCGGCAAGCTTGAAGTTGAGCCACAGGTCGTTCTTGATGTGCATGACCAGAGTGCGCGACTGGATGCGACCGAGGTCATTGTTGATGTTGTGAAGCTCGCCCACGCGGTTGCGCCATACGAGGTCAACAGCGTCATAGAGCTTGGAACGATTGATCACGTTGAGCCCGGCCTTCTCGTTCGGCGGATCCCAATAGAAAATTTCCGGCTGCACCGCGGTGAACGCCTGCGTAGTCCGGTATGAAAGATCGTAACCGGTCAGACCCAATACCGACCAGCCGAACGCCATGCCCATCAGCGGGTGCTTCTCCTTGGGCAGGTTGTAGTAGTCGCCCTTGGTCTGCTGCCAGACCGGATCCGACTCGATCGCCGCCGTCATCAATTGGAATGTCCAGTTGCCGACGGGATCTCCGGCGTCCGATTGTGTCGTGCCGCCGATCGGCATCAGCGCACTGACATATTCCGGATGCATGACGCCCCAGACATAGGTCTGCGTGCCACCCATCGAGACGCCGGCCGCGAGCGCGACCCTGGCGATCTTCAAATGATCGCGAAGCATCCGGTAATTCGCCTGCACCATGTCGTAGTAGGTGTACTGCGGAAACTTGATCCCGAGGCCATCCGATGGCTTGCTTGCGCCCCAGGTCCCGAGCGGATCGACCATCACGACATAATAGCGGTCGGTGTCGATCGGACGGCCGGGTCCGATGATCGGAACGCCACCCGACAGCGCGGCGCCCTTGACCCACTGCTCATACATGTCGGTGGAGTCGCCCGAGTAATATGAATTGATGACAACGGCATTGGTGATCTCGCCTGCGGCGTTGCGCCGCGGCTTACCGACCGCGATGTAGGCAGTGCGCAGCTTACCGCCACCGAGCGATTCAAGGGTCACGCCACCCTCGCCGCCATTTTCCCACTTGGACGGATTGGCCAGGTCATACTTGCCGCCGAGCTTGAAGTCGGCAATCTCGTAATATTGCTTCAGGCCATCATGCTGGACTTGCGACGAGCGGCGCGTGAACGGTTGGGCAGCCGCAACGGATGCGCTTACGGCAAGCAATAGCAGGCCAATGAAAAGACGCCTCATGGAATGCCTCCCTGACCGATTTTGGGAAGGTTCCGTCGGGACCGCGCGGCCGACGTTGACCTAGGTCAAGGGTGCGGCTGGGCGCGCACCACAATTTGACACCCGAAAGCATTGAGCAAGTGAAGCGAATGCCGTTTCTCTCGCATGGCTCGCACCGCATCCGTTATGAACTAGACGGTGCCACGAACGCGCCGGCCTATGTGCTCGTCAACGGGCTTACTCAATATTCGGAGCTCTGGGCGGCCTATCGGCACACGCTGGTTGGCAAAGGATTTCGTGTCGCCACTTTCGATCTGCTCGGTCAGGGCGCCTCGGCCAAACCAGAACTGTTTATCAGCCAGGATGATCAGGTTAAGGCGCTTCGGCTCCTGATTGATGAACTCGGTGATGGCCCGATATTCCTCAGCGGCATCAGTTTCGGCGCACTGATCGCGCTGCGCTACGCGATCTTGCACAGCAACAGGCTGTCGGGCCTGGTGCCTATGAGTGCCTTCGCAGAAATGTCGCCGCAACTTCTGCTGCTTGGCAATGCGCTGCGCACCGGGCTGATCTTGGGCGGAACCAGCTATTTGCAGGATTTGTTGCTTCCGATGAATCTCTCGGACTCCTGGCTCAAGCCTCTGCTCGGCAATCTCGACGCGGTGAAGCGACAGGGCTGGCTAATCAATGACGTTTATGCGGTGCAAAACTTGATGGAATCCTTCCTCGACTTCCAGCCGCTGACACCACAACTGGCGTCGATCAGGACGCCAACGATGATCCTCAACGGAGAATTTGACTTCCTCACGCCGCGTTCGCTTCACGAAACCCTGCGCACTCACATTGCCGACAGCTCACTAGTCATCATCCCCAACGCTTACCACGCCTTCACCCTCGAGAAGGCCGCACTGACGGCCGACCTGCTCGCACGCTTCGCCGAAGACGTCCTAGCGGGGCGCTGGCAGGGTAAGCAGACGGTATGGATCGCACCCGACGACGCCGGTGGCGAGATGATGCCCTTCCCGGCCGGCTTCGACCACCTGCGTGCGATTCCGGTGCCAAGGGCTACGTCATGAACCAGTTCCTTGGCCCGCTCGATTCCTCCGGTCGCGTACCGCCGCTACAGCAAACTCGGGTGGCATCATTCCTGGTCTCGGTGCATGGCGCGCTTGCACGACAGTTGGCCCTCGCCTTGCCGGGCCAGTTCAAGGCCGGCTGGCAAACCGAATTGAACACACAGTTGCATCGCGAGACGGAGATCGTTTCCCTTCTCCTGCGCGCCACCTCGTGGACGCCTGATGTCATGGCCTTCTACAACACGCTGATATGGGAACTGGCTTGGGCGCCCAACCCGGTTTCCAGAGTTGCCGATCGCCGGCTTGCCACGACAATCGACATTGCGGCCCTCGGGCATGCCGCGCACGGCGCCATCCGGCCCGCCGCCCTGTTGCCGGTCGAGGCGTCGGCAGATGATCCTTTTGTCGTGGCGTTGCGCCGGATCGAATTTGAAAGCAGCCGGCTGATCCAGGCCCAGATCCATTTTCTGAAAGGTGACGATCTCAAGCCCGTCCGCGACGCCGTCAGCGCGGCCGTGAACGATCGGCATCGACAGGTGCGCAAATTGTGGGCGGAGATGCTGGATAGCATTGGGATTAGCCACCGCGCCGACGGCGAATGACGCGGGCCTTGACCCAGATCAACGTAGCCGCTTCGCCAAACGACAGTGTTCACCGGGATATCCCGCCTCGGATCAATTGCCGGAGCCCAATCATGAAGGCCGTATCCGCCGAAGAAGCTGTTGCGATGATTCCGAACAACGCGCGCATCATGGTCGGCGGCTTCATGGGCGTGGGCACGCCGGAGCGCCTGCTGGATGAACTGGTCCGACAGAAGAAATCGGGCCTGTCACTCATCAGCAATGATGCGGCCACTCCCGGCAAGGGTGTCGGCAAGCTGTTCGACGGCACCCAGGTGTCGAGCATGATAGGAACTCATATCGGGCTGAATCCGAAAGCCCAGCAACAGATGCTGGGCAAGCAGATCACGGTCGACCTTATTCCGCAGGGCACCTTTGTCGAGCGGATCCGCGCCGGCGGATGCGGTCTTGGCGGCGTCCTGACGCCCACCGGCGTCGGCACGCTTGTCGAGGAAGGCAAGCAGAAGATCGAAGTCGACGGCAAACCATATCTACTGGAGACCGCGCTGCGCGCCGATTTCGCGCTCGTCCACGCCTTCCTGGCCGACTACGCCGGCAACCTGTCCTATGCCCTCACCGCGCGAAATTTCAATCCAGTGATGGCGATGGCGGCCGACACGGTGATCGTGACCGCCGAACATATTGTTCCGGTCGGCGTGATTGCTCCGGATCACGTAATCACGCCGGGACCGCTGGTCGACTATCTCGTTGCGAACGGGTGAGCCATGGATGCACAGACCATCATTGCGCGTCGCGTAGCGAAAGAACTGCGGCCGGGTAACCTCGTCAATCTCGGCATCGGAATTCCGACCCTGGTTGCGAACTACGTTCCTGCAGGGCTCAACGTGTACTTCCAGTCCGAGAACGGCCTGATCGGCACGGGCCCAATTCCCGAGCAGGGCATGGCTCATCCGCTGCTGACCGATGCCGGCGGCAAGCCGATCAGCGCCTTGCCGGGCGCGGCGACCTTCGATAGCGCCATGTCGTTCGGCCTGATCCGTGGCGGTCATGTCGACATCACGGTGCTCGGCGGCCTGCAGGTCGACGCCACGGGGCATCTGGCTAACTGGATGATCCCGGGCAAAATGGTGCCGGGCATGGGCGGAGCCATGGACCTCGTCAGCGGTGCCAAGCGGGTCATCGTCGCCATGCAACATGCGGCAAAAGGAAAGTCGAAGATCGTGGCCAGATGTAACCTGCCGCTGACGTCAGCGCGACCTGTCGACCTTGTCGTGACAGATATGGCGGTCATCGCCTTCCCCGGCGGCAAGGCGACCCTGCTGGAAACGGCGCCGGGCCTGACGGTCGCCGAGGTACTGGCGGTGACGGAGGCGGAACTCGCAATTCCCGATGCCGTTCCCGAAATGGCATTCTGACGAAAGCGAGCCAGAACAGAGCGAGAAGGACTATGCGGATATTCAACGGATTTGGCGAACTCAAGTCGGCGGTCGGCACCGAGGTCGGCATCAGCGAATGGATTGAGATCACCCAGGAACGCATCAACAAATTCGCCGACGCGACCTGCGACGAGCAGTGGATTCACGTCGATCAGGAACGCGCGAAGGCCGAAATGCCCGGAGGTAAGACCATCGCCCACGGCCTCTTGTCGCTGAGCCTGACGCCGATGTTCATCCGCTCGGTGATGGGCCTGAAGGGGTTGAAGAACACGCTCAACTATGGCGCGGACCGGATCCGCTACCTGGCACCGGTGCCCGCCGGATCAAAGTTGCGCGGTCGCGTCGGCATCGCGGAAGCCGAAGACGTGCCGCCGAATGGGCTGAGAGTGCACTACCGCGTTGTGATCGAGATGGAGGGCGGTGCCCGCCCTGCCTGCGTAGCGGAGGTCATCGGCCTGCACTACAGCTGACCCCGAGCTTACGTGCGTCAATCGATGATATGGTAGCCTCCATCGACGTAGAGCACGTCTCCCGTGATCAGCTTTGCGCCGTCGAGGGCGAGGAACGCCGTGGCCTTGCCGACGTCGTCGATGCTGACGAGGCTGCGCGTCGGTGCCTGCGACTGCGCCTTGTCCATCAGCTCATCGAATTCGGGAATGCCGGATGCTGCGCGCGTGGCAAGTGGTCCTGGCGAGATGGCGTGGACCCGAATGCCTTTCGGCCCAAGCTCGGCCGCGATGTAGCGCACGGCTGCCTCAAGCGCCGCCTTCGCGACGCCCATCACATTGTAGTTCTTCACCACCATCTGGCTGCCGTAATAGGTCATGGTGAACATCGTACCGCCGTTCTTCATCAGCGGTTCGGCGAGATGGGCCATGCGCATGAACGACCAACAGGACACGTCCATGGTCTTCTGGAAGCCGGCGCGATCCACATCGACCACACGGCCATGCAAGGCGTCCTTCGGTGAGAACGCGATCGAGTGAAGCAGGAAGTCGAGCTGACCCCACTCCTTCTGGATCCGCTCGAACACTTTCTCGGTCTCGCCCTCGACCATCACGTCAAGCGGCATGAAGATCGGCGATTCCAGCGCCTTGGCCAGCGGTTCGACGTGCTTCTTGGCCTTTTCGTTCAGGTAGGTGACGGCGAGTTCGGCGCCGAGCGCCCGAAACGCCTTGGCACAGCCCCAGGCGATCGATTGGTCATTGGCGATGCCGACGATCAATCCCTTCTTGCCCTTCAGCGCGACACTGGTCTCAGGATAAACCGGGATGGTCATGACACTCTCTCGCGTTTAGGATTGGGCGATGGCTGGTTCATGAGCAGCGTCAGCGTATGCTGCGCGATCATCAGTTCCTCATCGGTCGGCACGACGAATACGGGGATTCGGCTTTCGGGTCCGGAGATCCTGGTCGCGTGCCGCGCATTCTCGGCGGGATCCAGCGCGATCCCAAGCCAGGACAGCCTCTCGGCAATGCGAGCACGGATCGAAACGGAGTTCTCACCGATCCCCGCGGTGAAGACGAAGCCGTCGAGTCCCTCCAGCGCGGCTGCCAGCATGCCGGCGTTAAGGCCAACACGGTAGACGAAATAATCGATCGCAAATGCAGCTTGCGGGTCTCCGCTTGTCTCGAGCTCGCGCATGTCGTTGCTGACGCCGGACAGTCCCTTTAAGCCGCAGTCGCGGTAGAGAAAATCCTGCACCTTGGAGGCCGACATTCCCTTCTCGGTGAGCAGGTGCAGGACGACACCGGGATCGATCTGGCCGGGCCGCGTTCCCATCGCGAGGCCGTCGAGCGCCGTAAATCCCATCGTGCTCTCGACGCTCCGGCCTGCCCGCATCGCACACATCGAGGCGCCACTGCCGAGATGGGCCACGATCACACGTCCAACCGCGACCTCCGGCGCCACCTGCGGCAGCCGCTTGGCCACATATTCGTATGACAGGCCATGGAAGCCGTAGCGCCTGACGCCTTCGGCGTACAGCTGGTGCGGAATGGCATAATGATCCGCCAGCGGGTCATGATCACGGTGGAACGCCGTATCGAAGCAGGCCACCTGCGGCAGGGCCGGAAAATTGGTCAGCAGGGATTTGATGGGCGCCAGATTGTGCGGCTGATGCAGCGGCGCCAGCTGCGCGTAGCGTTCCAGCCGCGACACGACCACAGGATCGATCAGCACCGGGTGCGCGTAATCCGGGCCGCCGTGAACAACCCGATGGCCTACGGCCACAGGGTTGATGTTGAGTTCCTCCCTCAGCCAGGCTCCCGCGACGGACATGGCGGCAGGAACGTCGGCAACCGCTTCGATCGGATAGGCGCGGTCGGCCAGCGGTTCGCCACTTGAGCCGCTGGCGCGCATTCGCGGCCGGCTGCCGATGCCGTCCATCTGGCCCTTCAGCTGCCGCCGCAGCCGGCCCTCGCCTTCCACCGCGAAGACCTGGAATTTCACGCTTGAGGAGCCGGCATTGACGACGAGGATCGTATCCATGGCAGTCACGCGGCGGCGATCGGAGCACGGCGACGCCGGGCATCCGCGTAAAGGCATGCAACCGCGGCTGACGCCATCCGTGACCGCGCCGAATCGGCACGCGACGTCAGCACCACCGGCACCCGCGCGCCGAGCACGATGCCGGCGCCATCGGCCTTGGCAAAATAGGCCAGATTCTTCGCCAGCATGTTGCCGGACTCGAGGTCGGGCACGACCAAGATTTGCGCCCGGCCGGCGACCTCCGACCTGATCCCCTTGATCCGCGCCGCTTCCAGGTCGATCGCATTGTCAAAGGCCAGCGGACCATCGAGCAGCGCGCCGGTGATCTGTTTGCGGTCCGCCATTTTGCAGAGCGCGGCCGCTTCGATGGTCGATGGAATCTTTGACGTGACGGTCTCGACCGCCGACAGGATCGCCACCCGCGGTGTCGTGCCGAAACCGGCCTCATTGTAGAGATCGACGGCATTCTGGATGATATCGCGCTTGGCGTCGAGGTCCGGGAAGATGTTGATGGCGGCATCGGTGACGAACACCGTTTCGGCGTAGGCCGGCACGTCCATCACGAACACGTGGCTGATGCGCCGGTCGGTGCGCAGCCCACCGACCTTTGCCGTCACGCTGCGCATCAGTTCATCGGTGTGGAGGCTGCCCTTCATCAGGACTTCGCCTCGCCCCTCATGAATCAACTCGACGCCCCTGGCCGCGGCAGCAGCCTCAGTTGGCGGCGTATCAACGATCTCATAGCCCGCAATATCAATATTGTGCTTTGTCGCGGTATCCCGGATTCGCGCGGCCGGACCGATCAGAACCGCCTTGATGATTCCAGCCTCGGCGGAGTCGATCGCCCCTCGCAGCGAGCTTTCATCGCAGGGATGCACCACGATGGTGGAGACCGAGGGAACGCCCTTCGCGGCGACGATGAGGCGATCATATTTCGATCCCGGCTGGGCTTCGTTCGGTCCGGCTGCCATGACACCCATCGCTCCGCTCTGAATTGCTATGATGCCCGGGCTTTCGGATCGAAAGGGACGGTGTTGTCGTAACCGTCGAGCCCGAACAGCCCGGCGACCTGCTTCAATCGCCTGGCCACTTCACCGGATATCTCTGCGCTTGCCGACAACACGTCCTGAATGGCGGCAAACGCCCTGCGGCGCTCGTCCATGCTGTCCGGCAATAGCCTTGGAATGGCCGCAAGTGCGGCCTCCCGATCAAGCAGCAGCATGAAGAACTGCTCGCGGACCAACATCTTGAACTCCGCGAGCGTCACGCGCGCGGCCTCATCGGCCTGGCGAAGCCGCCGCAGCGCTTCGAGGCTGCGCTCGTCCACCATGCCCCGGGCCGATCCGACGTAAAGCAAGGCCCGAATGCCGGCCTCTCGCATACCACCGGAGCCGATCCTGGAAGTCAGCTCCGCTACGCGAGCTTGCAAGAGCTCGCGGTGCTTTGGATCCATGTCGCGGCGTTGGGAGGGTGTCGACTGCGGATCGACCCCGACCGCGGCCTGCAGCGCCGGCGAGCCGTAAACGGCAAGGAACATCGCCTCGCTTAGTGCCTCCTGCGAGTCACGCCACTGATCGAGCGAACTGACGATCTGCTGCGATACCCGCTCCTGGAACGCCAGGAACGGATTGTCCTTGGCGACGGGTTTGCGGTCGTCGCGCGCTTTCTCCGCGGCGCTCTCCACCATCTTCATCCAGGGGTTCTCGCTGCTGAACGCCTCGTATTGCAGGCGGAGCGGATGCCAGTTGCGCATCATCTCCGCCATCTGTGGCGTCACCATCGATTTGACCCAGGGCTGCACGTATTTCTGATAGGCGGCGAGATTCATTTCCGAGACACGCTTGGCAGTCTCGAAACGCCGCTCATCCTCCGGCGAGTTCCCGCCCATCGCCCGGATGTCGTCGAGTGTGCGGGCCTCGCAGCGCATCACCCACTGCCCGACCGCAAGCTCATCATTGAGCGTGTCGGATCCCCTCGCCTCGAACGTCGCTTCGTAAAGGCCGGGCGGCAGCACGTCGATCAGGTCGATGTTGCTTGAGAACTCCGCGTGCTCCTTCTTGGCCACGCCACCGGAAACGAAGATGCCGAGATGGCCGACCGTCTCATGCACGGTATAGACGATGGTCTGCCCATGTGCCCTGATCTCGTCGACATCAGCATAAAGGTCCAGAATCCAGTGCAGCGCCTGTTGCGGAGGCGTGATGTTGTCCCCTTTCGAGCAGAACACCACGATCGGCGAACGAATCTTGCGCAGATCGACCGTGGTCCCGTCGGACATCTTGACCCGGCCGGCACCCAGGTTGTTGCCGATGAAGAGTTCATCGACGATGAACTGGATCTCCTCGGCATTGAGGTTGACGTGCCCGCCCCACCAGCGCTCGAATTCGAGATAGCGGTCGGCCTCGGTGTCGACCTTGGAGTAGACGTTGTACTGCTTGGTCCAGAGCGTGTTCGACGGATTCTGATTCTCGAAGTTCTGCACCAGCCAGGCACCGTCAAACTTGCCGGCGCCGAGGTCGCTGGAAAGCGCGGTCAGCCAGCTTCCGCCGAGCAGTCCGCCGGAGTAGCGCATCGGGTATTTGCCGTGTACGCCAGCCCAATAAGCGAGCGGCGCGCCCGCCACGATCACCGGACCGAACAGTTCCGGCCGTAACGAGGCGAGGATCATGATCGCCCAGCCGGCCTGGCAGTTCCCGATCACACATGGTTTCCCATCAGCCTCGGGATGCCGCTCGATGACCTTTTCGATGAAGATTGCTTCAGCGTGGGCAATGCGCTCGATGGTCTGGCCCGGCATTGGCTCGGGCAGGAAGCCGATGAAATAGCAGGGATGCCCCGCCTTCATTGCGACGCCGATCTCACTATCGGCTTTGAAGCCGCCGATCCCCGGTCCATGGCCCGCACGCGGGTCGACGACAACGAATGGCCGCCGCTTGAGGTCGATTTCCACACCCTTGGGCGGGATGATGCGCACCAACGCATAGTTGACCGGCTGCTCGAGCGTGCGACCGTCCAGGATGAGCTCGGCTGCATAGCTCAGGACGTGGGGCGCCGTCTGGGCAACATGCTCGCGATACTGATCGCCGCGCTGCCGCAGTATGTCCAGCAGCAGTACGCTACGCTGCCCGGCATCCACCATATATTCCACGGCCTTGGCGACGACCCCTGACATCGGGCCGCCCGGGAGTTGCAGATTGTCCAGCGACATCGTTTCGGTCCTTCCGCCGACAGTCCGATTGAAAGCGTCACGCGCACCGGATCGTTGATTTAGGTCAAGCCACGAGCCCCAGCCGTACGTCTTTCTTGCGCCGGGAGGATAGGCTGATGCCCGTGCCTGAGAATTATGCAGCGAGCGAACGCCTGCGCGATGGCCGGAGCGTCGAGATCCGCATGTTACGAGCGGACGACCAGGACGACATGTTGGCCGCCGTTGGCCGCACGAGTAGCCAGTCGCTGCAACGTCGCTTCTTCGGCCCCAAGCGAAGCTTCTCAAAGAAGGAGGTCGATTTCTTCATGAACATCGATTTCGCCAATCACGTCGCCTTGATCGCGCTTGCCGACGAGGACGAACACGAGGTGATCATCGGCGGCGGTCGCTACGTCGTCATGGATCCCGGAATGGCCGAGATCGCCTTCGTGACCATCGACGACTATCAGGGACAGGGCGTCGGCACCTTGCTCATGCACCACCTCCTCATCCTGGCGCGCACGGCTGGGCTCGAGCAGCTCGTCGCCGAAGTCCTGCCAGAGAACACGGCGATGCGAAGGGTTTTCGCCAAATTTGGCTTTCAAGTCCGACGCGGAAGGGATCCCCAGGTCATTTGTTTGGCGCTACCGCTGTAAGCGCGAGGCTCTTCGCCGAGGGTTGTAAGCCGACGATGCCGCCCGCAAACTGCTCAGTGACCCCGAAGGAACTTGCCATGAGGAAAGCGCCTACAGACGATCGAGCCAAGAGCAGCCCCCCGATCGTCCGCCGCACCGAAACACGCGACACATTGGAAACAAATGCCATTCAACCGAGCATCGAGATCTGGGACTGTGCGACCTTCAACTTGACTGACTGGCTCCGCGAGAACGGCACTTGGCAACCCCTTCTCAAGAAGCCGCGAGTCTAGCCCTTGCGTGCCATCAGTTCTTGTCATTCCGTGCCGGACATTTGGACGCGAATGCATCCGGGTTTCCTGCACGAATAAGGCCGCCAACTGAGGCGGCCGTGCTGTTTAACTCAAAAAGTTGGGCGCGCGTGCTGGGGCGTCTACCGGCCCGGGCGGCGGCGCATGTGCGCCAAGTGCCTTACGGCAAGAACATCGCGATGCCGATGATGACGAGCGGGCTTAGTCCAAAGAGTACAATACAAAAGCTTCTAAGGAGATCACTGCCCATGACCGCAACTCCTGCGTTGCGGTTGGGACTCTACACATCCGATCGAACGCGGTTGCATAGTGCAATCACCGCCACCTCAATTGGAGAAACAAACTTGTCTGGATCAAACGCGCATGCGCGAAATGAGCGCGAATTGCAACGCAGGAATTTATACACCCACAACACTGAATAGGCTTCTCGATATCTCTAATGAGAGCATCGGCCTAGGCTTGGTTGCCACAGGGCTAAAACCCAAACTAGGTCGCTCCAAAAAATCAAAGCGGACCACTGTGGATGGAAACAGGCCAGCACGTTCAAAGCTGGGGTTGCCGGTTGGTTCGGCGATCCAGCCCCGATCCGCTGGCTAGTTTAGGGCCAGCGAATCCGCGCTTGGAGCAGCCGACCGTGGGCGCGGTCTTCAGCGCGGCAGCGCGCCAGTGTTCGGCAGCACGCCTCCGGACGCGGCCCAACCACCATACGACCGAAACTTGAGGCCGAGCCGGGAATAGTAGACACGCAGATATCCGTCGCGGCCGCGTGTGACCGCGTCGGGTCTCACCGCCTCCACTTCCTGAGCGATCACTCCGACATAGGTTTTGTCGCTGCCGTTGTATGCGAAGCGGTAGTAACCGAGACCGTTGTCGAGCCGACCGAGCAGCACCACGTCGTGCTTGAGATTGATGTCCGATCGCCGCCCGCCGCCACGGCCGCCACCACCCCTGAACCCGCCGCCACCGCGAAACCCAGCCCCACGAAATCCCCCGCCTCCGCGACCACCGCCGCCTCGGAATGCTGCAGCTCGATGTCCAGCGCCAGCGAACCGCGCACCGCCGCCGCGGCCCGCCGCTGGCCTGAAATGGGCAGCTCTGGAAACTCCACGGTGCGCCACACGACCACCAGATCTTGCGTTCCTGGCAGCCGTCGAGCGGTTACGCGCTTGGCGGTTGCCGGCCGTCCTGCCCGCGCCTGCCTGCCTGTTTGTTGCTCGGCCGCGGTCGGAGCGTTGAGCGCGGTCGGCGCGCTGGGCCCGGTCTCCGACGTTCGGACGATCGGCGCCTGCCCGCACTCTCTGCCGATCGCCACCGGGCCTCTGATTGTCGCTGCCGAACCTCTGTTGCAGGCTCGAATTGTTGTAGCGTGCACCCTGTCGATGCCTTACGTCGTGTTGCCAGTGCTCGACGCGAGCGCCGCGATTGATGTCGATTAGCTCCACCAACCCAGTTGACCCGGCTGCCGCCCCACCATCCGCCGCCGCCCCAGTAGCCACCGGTGGCCCACCGCCCCAGTGCGTAGGCTGTGCCGAAGGCAACGCCGGCTGCGATGATGCCGGCACCGATGTAGTCGGGATAGCCCCAATAATAGGGATAAGCGGGATAGTCGGAGTAAGGCCAATCGCCGAAAACCACCTGCGGTTCGTAATAAGGAACGTAGATGCTGTCAGCCACGGCGGGCTCAATGTAGATGAACTGCCGGTTCTGCTCTGCTTTTACCGTCACTGTCTGCTCTTTCGTGGTGACCAGCTTCTTCCGGTCGTAGGCTTTTGAACGCAACCGCTGCACGGCATCCATCACGTCCTGTTGCTGAGCCAAAAACGCTTCGCCGAGCTTTTGCGTCCATTCGAGCCGCTCGTTCATCATCTGAAGTACGGACGGTGTCGCAATCAGCGCCTTGACGCTCGCGTCCCAATCCTGCTTCTCCGCCGCGGCCTTGAGGGCATCTCCCTTGAGGTTCTTGTTCTGCTTCATCCAGCGATCCGCGTGCACCACTTCCAGCGGATAGGTCGATGCCATCAGCACATTCGACATTAGCGTATCGGGATACAATGCAATGGGCGCTACCAGCGCCTCGAGCTCAGCCGGCTTTAGCGCCGGCTGCTCGGGAACCGGCGCGGGTGCATTGCTCGGCGTTTGCGGCCCCTGGTCGTTTGTCTGTGCTCGCGCAGGAAGGCCGACATGCAATAATCCGAGGAAGGCGCATATCCAGCATATTGTTCTGATGATCCGCATGTCGCGCGTCCCTCCTCATAACAACGGCGAACCAGCAACAGCATCCAGTGTCCCTGTCACGCGTTCTTGACTTAGATTAACGTGGCTGCCTGCCGCGCGTATTCCCGAAGGGAACGGAGCGACGATCCGTTCCTCCACCCGCCTAGCGGCTCAGTTCATCCGCTCATAAGCGTCGGCAAGAAAATGGTCGAAGCTCTCGATCCGAATGAGACCGAGGCGCGGATACTCCATGTCCGTGACGATGTAGAGCGCGACCGTCAGGGTTCCTGCAAATATCACCATATGTATCCAACTGCGCCCCGCGTTCGCCGCCATGCCGAAACCAGCGAGCAGTGAGCAACCGAGACCAAGCCCGAACTAAGGCGGCGCACGCTCGGTCCCGGGCCTCGCTGACGTCCGGTTCTCGCCTTTTCGCGCGCCCTGGTACGCTGCACTAACCCGTCGGGGAACCGTCTGTTGGATACCCGCCTCCATTGAGTTTATCGAGCCGGACCGCCGTCAGTTCGCGGAGCCCGTCTGCACCGCGATCCTGTTCTGCGCAATGATGGCTTCGGCCCGCGCGAGATTTTCCAGTAGGCGCTGGCTGGTCAAGACAAGGAAGTAATAGCCGAACTGCGGGTTCTGGAAGTAGATCTCGAGCAGCTTTTCATAGGTGATGGTTAGAACGTGGCCGTCCTCGATACATTCGATCGTCGCGGTCCGGCGGTTGTCAGGCGTGAGGAAGCCGAGTTCGCCCATCAGGCGGCCCGGCGGAACATCGACGTTGATTTCGACGACCCGGAATCTGCCGGTAACTGTCAGCAGCATTTCGTTGGCTGCGTCACCTTTCTCCATCAAGATATCACCCTTGCGATACTTGCGCTGGGTCATGAACGGCTTGAGCCACTCCATCGACATGTCGCCCTGTGTTGCAGCGCGCGCCTTCTTCACGAGAGCGAGCATTTGACGAAGGCGGTAGGCGTTGATGGGAACCATCAGGAGATAAAGAAGAAATGTCGTGACGGCTCCAGTGAGCGCACCGAAGATGGCGAAGAATACGCAACCGATCATGTTAGCGACCCGGAGCGGCACCATGGTCTGCGTCAGCAGGGTGGCGACAAAGAAGATCGCGCCGACCAGGGCGAACATGTTTGCCAGGGTGATGTTGTGCAGAACGATTTCCAGCAGCCGGCTGAAGATGGCGTCCCAGGTCACGTTGTTGGGATCGAGCCCCATCTGAACCAGAATCTTTGCGAACCTGAGGTTATCGGTTGCTGCATCTAGAATGCGGTCCAGCATGCTGGACACGTCTGCGCTAAGCATCATTTGGTTTCGCCAATGTGTGAGCCAATACCGGCAGCGGCTATTCCGGATGAAACCATTGCGCTCGTCAACTCAAACGAAGGACTCGGCGCGAGCGAGATAGAGTACAAATAGGAATCCGGCGACCGTCGGCAGCACCACCAGCAAGCCTCCTGCCAGCGCCACCCGAATTATCGCATGCGTCACCAGCGCGAGGACGGTGCGACCCACCAGCGCTTGGGCAAAGACCGCTTCCAGCGCATCGGTGCCGCCAATGAAGCCTTTGCCGATCGCCGCGGCTACAATGCTGGCGAGGACGGAAAAGCGCTTTGCGCGCCTCACGAACGGCTTCTCAAAGAATCTGGATCACCACGCAGCAGTCGTGAGCCTGTACGTGGCTCACTACAATCTGTGGCCGGTGCATGAGGCGGTGCGCACCACGCCAGCAGTGGCGCTTGGCGTTCGCCAAGCTCCCGAGGTGTATCGCGATCGTCCGGCGTGGAGTTCATCACCGACGTTGTATCGTGGGTTTATGGTGCGCTCGCAGGGCGTTCGCATCTGCTGCGATTTCAACGGCTTGTGCCGATGACGAGGATCGAAAGGGTTCTTCCAGCGAGTGGCATTCCGGTGCACTACGAGGCGACAGACCAAACCGGCCTATTACCCCGCACGAGGCAAAGTCATGATGCCGGCCTATTCCGCATTCGATTCGGACGACGACTTTGTCTCGACGTTGGCCACGAACCGATCCACGCCACTGGGCACCAGTTACGATTGAACCACAAGTTCAACGCGAAGGTGTTCAGCAATGCCAAGGCGGCCGAGGAATGCGTCGCCGAACTCGGTAGTGCGTTCATAGCGGCTCACTTCGGTTACAGCTATATCGAAGCCCAGTCCCCAGCTTGCAGCAAGGCTGGCTCGAAGTCCTCAAGGGCGACAACCGGGCTATCTTCAGCCTTGCGTCCTACGCCTCCCAGGCGGCCGACTGGCTGCTGCAGAAGGCCATGGGGTGGATGAGACCACGCCAGCGGTCGAGCAGCCAAAGGTTGAAGATGCAATAAGTGAGCACTCCGATTTTAAACGCCGCTGCTGCGGCACACATTAGAATGGGGGAAACGACGCACCACTCGTTTTGATACCAATGTCCTATTTCCATCTCCCTCTAGTTGTGGCTCCAAATTGAGCTTTCGAAGAAGAGCTAATTGGGAGGGGAAATTGCCAGACGTACAGGTGACCTGCATCAATAAGCAGCCACGAAACGATCCGCACGAGGGCATCACGCATCTCGGAGGCATCAACTGGAAGTGGCCGCGATCACAAGTCATCCAATCAATTGAAAGCGGGGCCAACACATTCTTCACGATGGTCGGCGGCAAGCGAGCCGACGTGGGAGTCGTAAATGGACCGAACGGCAAATATGTTCGGACCCATGCTGACGGCTACTACAACGACAATCTCTTAGCCCTGCCGGAGTGTCGATGAACTTGTCCTGACCGGGTTGCCTACATCGCGCAATGTGCTACACGGCGCTCCTCTCAATAAGGAGCGCCACGTGGCCAAAAATAGAAAAGCAATTCGCCGCAAGTGGACAACGGACGAGGTTCGCGACCTTAAGGCGTTAGCGAAGCAAAAGTTGGGCGCAGCGAAAATCGCAAAAAGGCTAAAGCGCACGAAGAGCGCTACGATCGCTAAGGCGTTTATCCTAGGCGTGTCGCTGGAGACGCGAGGTTAATTCCCACCACGGCAAACCAAACGGTGCTAGAATTTGCCTGCCCACGTGAGTCGGGGACATCTAAGATGACTTCAATTATCGAATGGGGACCGCTCCAGAGAGCGACGAATGCCCTCCACCAGCCCGTGATCTGCCGGAACTTCGATGTCAGGTCGCGAGATGGCTATGTCAGCGGACAAATCGTTGTCGACGACACATCCGATCCTGCCGCAATGTCGGAATGCGAGAGCCGGCTAGCCTTGCTGCTGAGAGACGCCGTCACCGATCTTGGCCGGTAAGTCAGTCCAGCAAGTCGTCATCATCCTCGGCTGACAGCGAGCGCCGCCACACTGGTAGCTTTCGTCGTGAGTGGCGCTGATGCCAGCCGAGGAAAAGTAAACCCGATTGGCAACCACCAAGCTGCACCACCCATAACGTCACGCCGTCCGGCGCATGTGACACAATTCGCCGAGTGCGGCAGTTGTGTTCTTCGTCACGCGCTTCGTCTACACGCGCAGCAGCCGCCACCTTACATTCATGGCCGCCTATCCAGCATTTGTCGCGATTGACAAGTAAAACCCGATTGTCGTGACAGACAATATGGCGAACGTAGACCACCCGTCTCACCGTCTTCGCTGCACAGGCTGCGTGTTTCGGCAATTTCCGGACACCGATTTCGGTAATTCGCGGACGGCGATTTCAGTAATTCCGGGCCAGGGATTCCGCTAAATCGCGGACAGTTGCGCGAGGTTGGTTTTCGGGAGCGCCGTTCAGGCACGCGAAGATTCGGAACCACATCCAGGTGGTTTCAGATTCAGACAGGAAGCCGGTTACCAACTCCTCGGCGAAGCGCTGCACCGCCAGCGCGTCCTCGCGATACTCTGGCAGCTGGCAGGTAATCTGACTTGCCTGTCGGCGACGCCAATCCTGCGGTTGCTCGCTCATCCCATTGCTCTCTGCTGCCAGTCTTGGCTGCTAGCTTGTTCGTACAGGTATTCATGGTCGGCTATTCCGGGCTCGGCGGGACACACTGATGAGCGTGGCCAGGGAGCTCTCCCGACGTCGGCGGTTGGACCAGGTAGTTCAGCAACCAAAACGAACGTGAGGTGTTTTAGAATCGGGCGACTTTCTAAAAGCTGGGAGAGTCCGATGTTTAGGAAAATCCTAATCTCACTGATCGCAGTTATCGCCGTGGCGTTTGCACCGACTGCTGCCTCTGCGCGTGGAGGCTTCGGCGGCGGCGGTTTTCATGGTGGTTTTCATGGCGGATTTGGTGGCGGCGGCTGGCGCGGCGGTGGTTGGCGCGGAGGCGGGTTTGGAGCGGCCGCTGTTGGACTTGGGATAGGTCTGGGCTTGGCGGGTGCCTACGCTGCCTACGGTTACCCCTACGGATACGGCTACCCGTATGGGTATGGCTACGACTACGGGTATGGCTACGGTTATCCGTATGGCTACGGCTACCCGTACAGCGCCAGTTATGGCTATTGCCTCGCAACAGCCAGCCAGCAGGAGTATACTTGCTATTAATAGCGAGCCAGCGGCTCATCCTGCTTGAATGTTGAGACAATCGCGACCTGCCGATTGGGGAGCCGCGGGTGCTTTGCCCGGCAAATGTGGAGGGTAAAATGGCCCTGCACTTCAGCCAGGTCTGGACTGGCGATTTGGAGATGTGGATCGCAAGCAGCGACGACTACTCATTCGTTATCAGCAACGAGAGCCGGAGTCGACCCGGGTTGCATGGAGAGCCGGGCTTTGTTGCGTCATATCGCCCCGACTTTCTGAATATGCCCGCAGCTCAAGTGTCCGGGTCGCCCTTCGGCACGTTCGCTGAAGCCGAGCGGGCCTGCAATGCGTTCTTGGGTCGCCTCATTATCGAAGGATGATAGCCGCGCCGTTACCGGCTCCAGAGAATTCGGCTACCAACTAATCGTCAGTCAGAGAAGGTCTGCCGTGCTGAGAGCAATCTTCATTACGACTTGTCTAGTTGCAGCGTCGCCATCGGTTGCCCAGCAGGTGCGGGTGATCACCGGGGACTTTGAGCATGTATACGGACCTGGTGGTGAGGTCCTCGACGATGCCGAGATGCGTGCACGAAACCAGCGGGCTTCTGAAAAGATTCAGATTGAAAAACAGCTCGCGATTGAGAGGCGACAAATCGAGGCCGAGCGACTCAGGCGTCGGTCAGACCAAGAGGCTGCTCTCGCCTACGATGCAACTGCTCCGACGTGGGACTCAACATACGGCGGCTGGTTTTTCGTTAATCGCCATCGGGGCCACCTGAGGATAGGCGTCTCGCCGAGGATGGGCCCGAGGATGGGCGGCTCGCGAACGGCGCCGTAACCAAGCTGACCTCCCCGGCGCTCCGAGGCCAATCGCCGGCTGGTCGAGATCGGGCTGAAGGCGAAATCCAGTGAACGCACGCCGCCGAACGGCAAGTTCGAAAGGGCTGCTTTCGCGCGTCTATGCTGTAACGATCGTCAGATCGTTTGGCACTCGGCGGCTGGGGGTTCGCTCATAGAACGCCAAACATCGCCGAGCATAGAGGACTTCCACCTCCAAGCTGTCGTTCATACTCGGCACACATGAGAATGGCCCCGACGCCGGCGCGTCGGGGCCGCATTTCAATCTCCCGCAGTCGGGGTTGGGCAACTGAAACCACGGAAGCATTGAATTGAACCCGGGCGCTGCCACTTGTTCCCGGTGTCAGCCCACCCGCAGATTTTCGGCTGACGTCTTGCCGCGGTTTTCCCGCTCTTCGTAACTGACCTTTGCACCCTCGTTGAGGCTGCTCAGTCCCGCCTTCTCAACGGCCGAAATATGCACAAAGACATCCTTGCCACCGTTGTCAGGCTGGATGAAACCGTAGCCCTTCGTCGGGTTGAACCACTTCACAGTACCAATCGCCACTAGACAAATCTCCTTTGAGGAATGGCGGCAGCCTAGTTCGACAGCGCGGCATCCCGCAAGGCCCAATACGGGACCGTTGGCAACAGTATAAGTACGGTAACGTTTCGGAGGAGCGGGTGCGCCGCCCCGCTTGTCAGCTCCTCGATTTTCTTGGGACCGCTAGGCTTCGGAGCGACCTACCGCGCAACCACTGCGCAGCATTGACCTGCGTCATACGGGCGTGACGAGAGTGCTGTTACCGTTGCTGGCATTGCTGACCAGCTGAAATTCCGCGGCCGGGACAAAACATTTCGAGCCCAGCGGCGTAGTTTCTCGGGAGATTAGTTGGGCGCTGCAGGCCACTCATTCGAGCGGTAGGGAAAGTGTCGGCAGCGGCTTATTGCCCTGCTCGCAACCTGTTCGCCCCTTGGGCGGTAGACTCGGCGTTGAGGCATCCGCGGCAGTCTCGCCCATGAAGTGGGTCAAATTAACGTCCGATGACCACTCCACATAACCAACGACCGCAAAAGCAACCGCCGCCACGATGACAATACTGACCACCGAAGCGGCGGCTGTTGCCGACCAGCTTTGGCTTTTGAAAAACGGCATCACGATTCTCCGACACCGAGCTGCCACCCGGCGCTTGCGTTAGATCAGCTCGCGATTATCGAGTGTGAACGGCCTCACATTTCACGCGCACTTGATCCTGAGGCAGCGCTTTACTGAGGCGGCGGCTTCGTCGAGCCTGTCATTCCCCTGTGGCATTGGTCGTGCAGCACACTTGAGGCTGGCGATTTCAGTGTCCCAGTTCAGGAAGAAAACGCCGCCGGGCGTGTATTCGTGAGACCGGCGGCGTCTTTTCCTGGGACCTTTATACTGGTCCTAAGTTGACTGCCGCACGGGCGATCGTCTGCCTCAGTTGGTAGTGCCAGCCATCCGGGCCAATGGTGTCGGTGTCGGGCCACTCGTCGCCCTCATCTTCCATCTCGTTCGCGTACCGGAGCACGGCGGCGATGCCGGCAACGGTCGTGGGAATCGTTGACGCCAGTTCCCACGCGGCGGCTCGGGCCGCGTGACAACAAGCCTAATTGTTGTCTTGGGCGTCATTGCCAGCGACAAGCACAACTTGGCAGAGGCTGATCGGCGCCGCGCGTGCCTCTGACCGAACCGCCTATCTTTTGGTGCGTCTTTGCGGAGAAGGAGCCGCTGGGGTTGCCTGCGCTGGGCTTTCAGCCCTTGCAGATTCCAGCGAGTTAACTCGCGCGCTTAGCGCACCGAGCTGGTCGGATATTAGCTTCTGCTCGCCCTGCTGAGCGGAAGTTTTCTGCTGAGCGTCACCGATCTGAGCAGCCTGCCTTTTTTGGCCGGCTTCAATCCCCTGCACCGCCTGTTGGAGAGACGCTAAAGTCTGCTTCATCTCCGCAAGGGCCGGATCCGGTGGAGGTGCGACGGCCGCGCGCTCTTGCGAGGCTGCAAACTTTGTCGCGTTGCTGTAGCTCATCCAAAGCGCACCGCAAGCGACGATAACGGCGAGAACAGCTATGAGCAGCGGAAACGACGATCGCGCCTGTGCATCGCCGGGCGTTGACGAATCGGCGGTCATGAGAAGTTCCCCGATTTGGACAGATGGAAGAACTATCCAATCTCCGGTTTGTTCCGGAGTCACTTGGTTCTGGCAATGACGGCAACCCCGTAGCCTCGCCGCATCACTGCCGACATCATGACGCGTCCACTTCTCCACAGCCACGACACGCTATAGCCGTGCCCTGTTCCGCGCCTCAACTCATTGATAATTTGCGTGGCCACCCTCGGCCTGCTCTCTAGTCAGGATGGGCTCGAAATCTCGGGAGTACATGTTCGGAGCAACGGTCAGGCACCTAGCCGAGCGCGCCAAGGAAGCCCGGCTCGAGGCCGACACCGTCGCCTGCCGCGTGGAATGCCCGCATGCTCGCCTTCCAGGGGCCGGCCCAGCCATCCCCTGCCCTCGGTGATGCGCTCAACGCCGGCTACCGCTACCTTGAGGTCAAATGCCTTGGCTGCGGGACGAATACGTCATCGAAAATGACGACACCGACTGACTGACCGTACTTGGCCGAAAACTTGGCCGATGCCTCACCGGGGCGCCCGACCGGCCGGGCGATAATTGTCACGCCTGGCGCGTCGCACGGGACGACACAGCATTTACTGCTGGACTGTCCAAACGGATCCAGCGAGGCGCGATGCCGCCGCGGCTAACGCTCCGGCGCGCCCCGGCCCGGCTCGGGCTGTTCCGTTTCCTTTTCCTTGGCCAGCCGCTTTTCGTGGCCGAGATAGACCCTGTCGCGCAACGTCAGCGGCCGGTCATTCGGCATCGCCTCAAGTGTCGCGCGCCATGGAAAACTGCCCCCTCGGCGTCATGAGGAATTGCCCCCTCCTCGGATAGCTGAGGAGAGAGCGAATGAACGAGGAACGAATCACTAGAGGCTCGCCGTGGAGTGATCCACGGGGGCAGGTGATGAAGACGCCGGATGACGTGGCGGAGATGTTGCGCCTAAGGGCGTGCGGGTGGGGTCTGAAGCGGATTGGGCGCCAGCTGGGCTGCAGCCATCACACGGTGAAGGACTACGTGGCGGCGGGCGGGGTGAAGCCGTTCAAGTCGCCTGAGCGGCCGAAGCTGCTCGACGGCCTTGAGGGTTGGCTGCACGAGAGGTTCATTCGCCATCGCGGTAATGCTGACGTGGTTCGCCAAGATCTGTTGGCCGAGAAAGGCGTGGAGGTAAGCCGGCGAACGCTGCAACGCGCCGTGCAGCCCTATCGCCAGGCGCTGAAGGCGGAGGCGCTGGCGACGACGAGGTTCGAGACGCCTCCTGGCCGACAGCTGCAGATCGACTTCGGGGAGCGTCTGGTCGAGATCGGCAGGGTGAAGGTCAAAGCATTCGTGTTCGTGGCAACGCTCGGGCATTCGCGACGGCTGCATTTGCGTGCGTTCCGGGCGGAGAAGCAAGAGCACTGGTTCGCCGGGCTCGAGAGCGCATTTACGACCTTCGGCGGCGTGCCGGAGGAAGTGCTGATGGACAATCCACGCGCGCTCGTCGTGCGTCACGACGCGGTGAGCCGGTCGGTTCAGTTCAACGACAAACTCATCGCGTTTGCGAAGCATTGGGGCTTCCGTCCACGCGCCTGCGCGCCATATCGGGCACGCACGAAGGGCAAGACGGAGAATGGCGTCGGCTACGTGAAGAAGAACGCGATCGCGGGGCATTCCTTCGTAAGTTGGGAGGCATTCGAGGCGCATCTCGCCAAGTGGGAGCGTGAGGTGGCGAACGTGCGTATCCACGGCACGACCGGCGAGGCGCCGATGGTTCGCTTCGTACGCGACGAGGCACACCGGTTAAAACCGCTCGGCGGGCAGCCCTCGTTCGGATCATTGCGCGAACTAACCCGGGTCGTCGGCAACGATTGCGCCATCGAGATCGACACGAACAGTTACTCAGTGCCGTGGCGCCTAATTGGCGAGCGCGTGGCGGTAACGGTCGCGGCCGGCGAGGTGCGGATCCGCCATGGATTGCACCAGGTAGCGGTCCACAAGCAATCGGAGGGGCGCCGGCTGCGGATCGCCGATCCCGCCCATCTCGATGGTGTTGCCGGGCGCAATGGCGCGGTCCGCCGGCCTGAGATTGCGGCGGCGGTGCCGGGGTCGTCTCCACCGCCTTCGTTGTTGCGTCCTCTTGCCGAATATGAAGCCGTGATCGGGGGAAGCTTCTGATGACGCGCGCAAAGAAGGCAACCGAAGTACCGACTGATCCCCTTGATGCCATGCTGGCGCGATTGCAGCTCTCCGGCATCCGCGATCAGCTCGATAGCTTGCTCGACGAGGCGGCGCGCGCAAACTTGTCGGCGCGTGAGACGCTGATCCTGCTGTGCGAACGTGAGATCGCGCGCAAGGATCATCGCCGCATCGACATGGCGCTGAAGCTTGCACACTTCCCGGCCGTGAAGGAGCTTGCGGGCTTCGACTTCGAGGCGCAGCCGTCGATCGATCCGAAGCAGATCCGCGACCTGGCCGCGTCACGTTGGATCGCCAACGGAGAGAACGTGCTGCTGCTCGGCCCGCCGGGCGTCGGTAAGACGCACTTGTCGATCGCGCTCGGGCGAGAGGCAATCCTGGCCGGGTATACGGTGCAGTTCACCACGGCGACGACGCTGGTCGCTGGCCTTGCCAAGGCGCATGGCGATCGGCGCCTGGACGAGAACTACTCGCGCTGTCGAAGCCAAAGCTACTGATCGTCGACGAGCTCGGCTATCTGCCGCTGGAGCCCGACGCGGCCCATCTGTTCTTCCAACTGGTCAGCCGGCGCTACGAAACTGGTGCCATGCTGATCACGTCGAACCGCAGCGTTGCCGAATGGGGCACCGTGTTCGCCGATCCGGTGGTCGCCACCGCGATCCTCGACCGGCTCCTGCACCACAGCTACGTGTTGACTATCCGCGGCGACAGCTACCGGCTCCGCGCCAAACGGAAGAGCGGCCTCATCAAGCCGCCGCCCGCCGGTGACGGCCCTCCGGTCGGCTCCGCCTCCCTCCGTCCCGTCACCGACGGAAGCAACCTTCAACCAAGATCATAACCCGATGGTGGGGGCAGTTCTTCATGACGCAAAGGGGGCAGTTCCGGATGGCGTTTGACATCAAGAAACCGCGTGACGTTTTCCGACAGCGCCCGGTCGCGCGCATCAGGACTGTTGGCCAGCGCCCGCGCCACCGTCGCATAGGCGGTCCGCACCCCCTGATGCTTCGCGCGCATCTTCTGCTCCCAGGGGTGCTCGTCCCGCCCTGGATTCTGTTTCCGTTAGTCATAATCCTGTCTGAGCTCGCGGATCATGTCGTGCCGCACCCGAGCCTCCCCGCGCTGCTCCATGCGTGGCATTGCCGTCGCATAGTCGCGCATCCCGACCCCGCGCGCGTAGCGCGGTGTGGCCTCGGCATCGATCCCGCGGTGCCGCAGGCATGCCGCAAACTTCTCCCGGTACTCGTGCAGCTGTGACTTTCGCGGGTTGAATGTCTTCCCTTCCCGGTCTCGGCCGCGCACCGTGACATGGGCATGCGGATGCGCCGTGTCGTCGTGGAAGCACACCACGATATCGACCCGCGGCCGCAATTCCTTGTCGACAAAATCGGTCACCGCATCCCTGAACTTTTCCCGGTCACTTCCCTTCGGTAGCGACAGCACCATGTTGACCGACATCGGCGCCTTTCGCAGGCTCTTGTTCTGCGCCGTCACCTCCGCGCTATCGGCCCAGTCCGCGTGCAGCTCTCCGACCGCTTCCTTCCCTTTCATCGGCCCGTAATCGGATTGCATCTCCACCTTGCCATTGCGGGTGATGTAATCCAAATGTGCCCTCAGATGTCCGGCATCCTTGGTCCGCCCCGACACCTTCACAACCACCTCGGGCGCCTAGCGAACCAGCCGCTCCAGCCGCGTCTTCGAGGCCGGCGATACCCCGAGGCGTGGCCCGCCGCTGCCGCCCGACCCGGCGCGATGAGGACTTGGTCGATGCATCGGTAGCAAAGCGGCTCCTCCAGGCCATCATCGACAATCTGCCGGAGCCAGTTCCCGGGGGGAGGCCGGTTCACACGATCGGCATTCCGGCGGCACGATCCGGTTGCGGGGATTGCCGCAATTTGTCTGGGCGCGGGGCGGCGCCTATACGTTCCTGCCGAGCCTTTCGGCGATCCGCTTTTTGGGATCGCAGATGATGTGAGTCGACCACAGGCCGGGGGTCATTCGGCACTAGTTCAACACTCTCACCAGGTCATCAGCCTCGCGCAGATCGCGGGACGTTTCCGCGGATGCAAATTTCGCCCGGATCGATATCAGCAGGTCTCGTGCTTCGGCGCGTCCGGATGCGCTCTCGCCGGCGCTGACCAAGCGCGCGATGCTGATCGCCGTGCGCAATTCCCAACCGACCGCCCCGAGCTTCCTGGCAGAGGCAAGCGAGCGTTTGAACAAGCGCATGGCAGCCCGGTCGTCTCGCGATGGTTCCCGACACAGCAGCGAGCCGTGAATCCGATAAATCTCGGGAGCCGCCCAGCGCTCGCCGGTTTTCTTCATCAGGGACTCAGCCGAAGCAGCGAAACTTCGAGCCCTTTCCATCTGCCCGATCCGTCCGAATTCTGTGGCGAGCAGAATTCGATAGAGTGGCATCTGAATGCACCGGTTCTCGGCGGGTAGTCTGCCGAGCAAGCCGCATAATTGTTCGAGCACTTCCGGCGCGGGGCCTCGTGCCGCCAACGCAGCGGTGGCCCACAATGGGCCGATGACCCGGTACATCGGATAGCCATACTCGTCAGCGACCTTCAGACCGCGCTTGACGCTGGCGAGGTTGGCCGCGAGATCGCCCTCATACCAGTGGTCGGCGACGCCAAGAATGGAGGCAAAAGCTTGCATGAACGGATGTCCGATCTCGTTCGCGAGCTGGCGCGCCGTCACACAGCACTCTCTGGCCCGCCCCGGGCGGCCCAACAACCATTCGATGTGTCCGGAATAGACAAGCGATACGATCAATGGATCATGCTGATAGATCTGGACCAGCTTGCCGTGCTCACGCGGATCGTAGCGAGCGCTGACCAGAGCCGCGAGCTCACTTGCCTGCTCCAAACGACCAAGAAAGAAATTGGCGATTACGGCAGCGGTGTAGGCCATGAGGGCAGCCTCGTCGTCGCGCCACTCTTCTGCCCGCCGGACGAAATCGTGCGCGTTTTCGAGGCCTTTGGTGAGCTCGCAGTTGACCAGCTTGGCTATGGTACTTCCCCACAGCACCGTCGCCTTCTCGCGAATGGTGCCATGGCTCGCGCAAAGCTTGAGTGCACGACTGTAGGGGCCATAGACGTTGGGATCGGACCACCCGGCATTGGCTGTGTACGCCATCGCCAAATTGGATTGCAGCGCGATTTCAGCCTCGAAGCGCCGCGGTGACGCCGGCATCTTGGGTATCAGCGAGAGACCTTCGCGAAGATGAGCCACGGCTTCCTTGGTGGCAGAGCTGCGGAGCGCGGATTTGCCCGCCTGAAGCCAGGCCTCGATCGCTTCCGGAATGTTGCCTGCGCGTGCATAATGATAGCCTAACACCGCCGGCTGGCTGCTTTCTCCAATGGCGGCTTCCTGCAGCAGCCACGATGCGACGCGCGCATGGAGCTCACGCCTTTCCTCCTTGAGCAATGAGGAGTAGGCGACTTCCTGTATCATCGCGTGCTTGAACGTGAAGACCTTACCTTGAGACTCTTCGCTACGATACACAATCCCGGCTGTCTCGAGCGCCCGCAACGCGAGTTTCAGCGTTTGGCCCTTGCCTGGAAGCACGCTGAAAATGCCATCATAGTTGAAGCGCCTTCCGAAAACAGAGGCGATCTGGGCGACGCGCTTGGCAGGACCGAGACGATCAAGGCGCTCCATCAGTGAATCGTGAATGCTTGCCGGCACCAGGGTCTCCGGCAACTTCCCGCTCGGCGCAGGGCTCTCGGCCGGCCGCGGGATCGCGCCGGCATCGACGATGGCGCGTGTGAACTCCTCGACAAAGAGTGGCACGCCGTCGGTTCTTTCCACGATCTGGCTGGCAATCCTGCGCGGCACCAGATCGCTGCCCGCCACGGCCACGACCATCTGCTCGCATTCATGCACTGCCAGCTTTTGCAGAGCAATCCGCCGAATTTCCGGCCCTGTCAGCCAGTCGGCCCTGTAATCATCGCGATGCGTGATCAGGACCATGATCCGCTCGCCGGGACAGCGTGCGATCACGCGCACCAGCAGTTCGATGGTGGTTGGGTCCATCCACTGGACGTCCTCGACGATTCCGAGGATCGGCTGCTTGCGCGAGGCTGCGAGAAGAGCATCGACGAACATCTGCAAGGCACGCTCGCGCTCCGCGGGAGATCCGAGATCCGCGGGTTCGTATCCCGGGCATGCGGGTATTGATAGGACTGCTCCGTAGTAACGAAGCGCCTGCTCGACATCAGTGACGGCTCTTGCCAAAAGCGAGCGCAATTTTGCCAATGCGAGTTGAGCGTCGTCGGTGTCCTGGATGCCGGTCGCACGTGTGAGCCGCTCGATTTCCGGGGCAAGCGGTGTGTTGACGTGGAATGGTGAGCATTGCAGCGATAGAACATCACGCGGAGACGCATCAAGGGAACTGCGAAACTGGCGGATCAAACGTGACTTGCCGATGCCGGGTTCACCGGAAATCACACCGACCTGTCCCGAGCCGGCGAGGCTCTTCTGCCACATCTCGGCAAGCAACGTACTTTCGCCGGTTCGGGCTATCATCGGGGCGAGAGGCGACCTCCGCGCTCGGTCGAACCTGCTCTCGCTGGACGCAAGCGCCTCTGCGCGCCAGGCTTCGACAGGCTCCTCGACGCCCTTGAGTGGTCGTCTGCCAAGCGGCACGTAGCTGAACGTTCCGCGAGTCAGCTCGTAAGTGCTTGAGCCAACCACGACGCCGTTCTCGCTGGCGAGCCCCTGCAGACGGGCAGCGACATGTGCCGAACTACCGAACACTTCCCGCCGATCGGGCGGCTCGCCGGGCACGCTGCCGACGACGACGACCCCGGTATTGACCCCGACGCGCACGCCGAGGCGGACAAAACTGCCATCCGACAGCAGAAAGTTGTGATCCTTGATCGCCGCGGCGACCGCCAGCGAAGCGCGGACCGCGCGCTCAGGGTCATTTTCGTGGGCTTGCGGGACGCCAAAATACGCCAGCAATCCGTCGCCAATCATTCTGGCGATATGACCGCCGTAGCGGCGAATCTGCTCGTCGCAGATATCGCGGTAAGTTCTGATAACCGCGAAGAACTCCTCGGGATCGATCCGCTCGCTCAGGGGTGTCGAGCCGACGATGTCGATAAATACCACGGTGAGCTGCCGGCGTTCGGCATGCAGAGCTTCATTCTCGACATTCGGCGGCGCCTGCGTCCGCTGAAGTCCGCCCGAACGATCGGGCTTCGGCTGGCTGCTCATGACCCACCGTGTTCAGTTTCCGCCGTGCCGGGAGGCAAGGTCGACGGCAAGCCGCGTCAGGTTGACGCTGCCGAGCGGCCTGTGCTCGGGCAAACAGTTCCATGGATTGAACACCATGTTCCCGCGGCCGTACAGCGCATTCTGCGTCAAACCCTGCCCTGGAGCGGCAGGTGTCTCAGGCGCACTAGCCACTCTAGAGGACGGGGCCACCACCGCGAAGCGCCCTCGACGTCATCCGACGTGGCGGCGTGCTGTACCCGTATGGAGAAATCGAACACGACGTCATCGCCCCCTTGATGCGTACGCGAGTCCAGAACCCTCACAAGCGCTTTCTGGAGAAAGCTTTTCGATGGGCCAACACGCAAACGTCCACCATCTGGTGTCCTCAATTTGACCACCGGAAGGACCGACCAAATAGCGCGCGACCTTGCGTTCGCCGATCTTCGGCTTCGGGTCACGAACGTCGCCCTCTGCAATAGACGGTGGCTTGTCGATTTCCGCTATACCCCGTTGGCGACCGAAGTCGTGTGGCGGCGCAATATGTCGCGAAGGCACAAAGGACTAAACCGCTCGCGATAGGACGCCGCGGCTGGCGGCACGGCCAAGACGATAGCGCAACGGGGCGTCCTGTCTTGAGATCGAGGGGTTCGACAACCTCACTCAAGACAGGAGCATCGCCATGACCGACGAGGCAATGAGCCCGTTGCGCCGGCGCATGATCGAAGACATGACGATCCGCAAGTTGGCCCCGAAGACCCAACATGACTACGTGCAAAGGGTCAAGAACTTCGCCGCATTTCTCGGGCGATCACCGGATACGGCGACCTTCGAGGACGTGCGCCGCTATCAGCTACATCTGACGGCAAGCGGCGTTGGCGCGCCGACCATCAACCAGACCGTCTCGACGCTGCGGTTCTTCTTTCGGGTCACACTCAAGCGCCACGAGATCGTCGAGCATACCCATGTCATTCACGAGCCGCGCAAGCTGCCGGTGGTACTGAGCGTGGAGGAAGTGGCACGGCTGCTCGATGCCGCACCGGGGCTCAAATACAAGGCGGCGCTGAGCGCGGCCTACGGTGCCGGGCTGCGTGCCAACGAGGTCGTCTCGCTCAAGGTCTCCGATATCGACAGCAAGCGGATGATCATCCGCGTCGAGCAGGGCAAGGGCGGCAAGGACCGCAATGTCATGCTGTCGCCCAGCCTGCTCGCGCTGCTACGGGCCTGGTGGAAGATGGCTCGGCCGCAAGGCTGGCTGTTCCCTGGCCGTGACCCGGCCCAGCCAATGACCACACGCCAGCTCAACCGTGCCTGCCACGCCGCCGCCCAGATGGCGGAGATCAACAAGCGCGTCTCGCTGCACACCTTGCGGCACAGCTTCGCCACCCACCTGCTTGAGCAGAACATCGACATCCGCGTCATCCAGGTGCTGCTCGGCCACGCCAAGCTCGACACCACCGCGCTCTATACCCGCGTCGCCACCAAGACGATCAGCGAGGTCATGAGCCCGCTGGAGCATGTCGGCGAAACTCGTTCCGCCTACTATGCCCTCTGCTGACTTCTGCACTGCGGTCAGATCGCCTTACGACGACCTCAGTCTCGTTGCCGAGACGCAGCGCAGATCTCCCGAGGTAAGATCGACCGCCTTCGCCGCACGCCCGCCGGATTTACCACCCCGGCCCTTGATGACCGTGGACTTCGCGATCACGTGCTCGCTCGTCCGGCCGGGTAGGCCTCGTTATCCGGTTTTTGTCCATCGGGCCGCGGCTTTGCTCCACGCTTCCTTCAGACCCCACCTCGCGATGACGCCCTTGCGCTTCGCTAATCCTTCACCGTCATCAGGCTGGATAGAGGACTTCCACCTCCAAGCTGCCGGTCATGCTCGGCACACACAGAATAGCGCCCCGTAGGGCGCCTCGTACCTCACGTATTGAGGGCCACTCAGTACACCGATGCAGTCAGCATTGGCATGACGCCGAATGATGCCTGCCACACCCAATAGACGGGCCTGCATTTCACTTTCAAACTTCTGATGATGTGCGTCTAAACAAGCCCCCGCTCCACCGCCATGCGCCGCGCACCAACTTCAAGGTAGAGCCGCGCCGCACTGATCGACGTATCGCGGTCTGGCCCGTCCAATAACCGACAGAAGTGCGCTCTGCGCCATTCTTTAATGCGACGCAGCCGGCGCCGCATATGCGCCGGTCGTTCGGCGGCGATGTCTTAAGGTGGGCCGTCATTCCCTGCTCCCAGAGCGGCACACCATATCTCGGGATCAACGATTCAGCTTGCCGTATTTTTCTGCAACGGCATACATCGCTTCGTAGTTTTCGCGTCGCAACTCGCCAGAGTAAGCAAAGCCATTTCTTGTCGCAATGTTCTGCAGCGTCCGATAGTAGCTAGGCAAGTTCGTGTTGACCGCCTCCACGATGCGAGGGACGAGAGTCATATCCCTAGATTGTCGGTCAACCTGATCGGCCAACTGCCGGGTCGGGTGGCAGTCTTGATCGAATTAGTCTCCGCCGGGTCGCTCGCCAAAATGGGAACTTCCGGGGACACGGCGGGAGACTTTCGGCCGTCTGGGCTCGGAAGCAGTAAACGCCGAGATGACGGAGACCGACGCGATCCGTAGAAGTCAGCCATTTTGGGCCTATTCTCATGCATTTTCAGGCGCTTGCCTGATAGCGGGAGGAATCGAACCTCCGAATGGCGGAATCAAAAATCCGCTGCGGTCAACGCCGTTCGTCAAACGATAAGAAGTCGCACGGCGAACGTACCGTCGTCTTCAAGACGGCACCGGTCTATTTGCGTCGGTAACACCACCATTGACTTGCAGGCGCCTCCGATTGGATTCCCGCCCTCGGACCTCAGGGGAAATTTGATAGCCACCTTAGTCTAGTGACGTCTTCTGAAGATAATCAGTTTTTGGTCTGATTCTGACTCTGAAGAATATGCATTTCTGCTCGCGCCAAGTGCCGACGAAGTGCGGCAATTGCCTGAAGGCTCACCTCGAAGGCGACGGGGCCCATCTCCTTAGTCTCCAGTCGAATGGCAGCATGTCCGTCGGAACGCAACATCGTCTCCGAACCAGTCACATTCAGGATCACCAGGTTTCGGTCCATTTTCCCTCCCATCGAACCCGTCTCCTCACGAGGACGTTTCCTCGTTGCCTAGACGAGGCAGTGCTACCGTCGGCTTGGCTTCGGCGTAAGCAGACCCTATTCCGCCTCGCTTCATTCAACTTAGCATGAAATCGCCGTTCCGTTCCGCCAACAGACTACGCGGCTCCGCCGCACACCGCTGGATCGCGTCGGCTCTTGAGAAAATCCCGCTATTGGTCGTTAACAGGAAATTCGTCTCAATTGACCAAGCATCTACGTTGACAGCTAGTAAATGCGGTGAAAGCAAGATTAGTGGATCATGAACGAGCGGATGGCGACCGACGGCGGTCTGTCGCGGTTTCAGTCCGACGGGGAACAGACGATTTTGGGGGTAGCGCCAGAAAACCTTTGATGTCCCACATCAGCGCGAAATCGCGAGAGGGCTGAGTGGCCTTTGGTCCAGAAGGCGAGATTGCTGGCGGCGCCAATCCGCTCGAAAAGCGCTCGCGAAAGTGGCGATAGTGATCAATGCCGTCACTTGCATGCTGAACGGTGCGGTGCGGTCGTGATATTGGCATTTGTCGTGTTCGCGACCTGATCAAAGTCGATCGAGGGTGACGTATTGCCGATCTGACTGAATGCTATCCATTACACGGCGACTTGCCCGCAAACAGCGCAATGGCACGCGCAGGCGTATTGCAGACGAAGTGCCGAAATGGCGCGACATCATCGCAAAGGCGGGGATCAAGCCGGTCTGAGCAGATCAACATTGCGCGACACGCACAGCGTGTGATCTTGCGAGCACTAGCCAGCATCCCTACGCTCCCCGTCCATAACAAAACAACTAGGGAGGCGATCGTCATGACTACAAGGCGGGATTTCCTGAAAGCGGGAGCAAATGCGGCGGCAGGCGTCGTGTTCTGCGGCTGCGGGCTCGTCCACAACGCAAATGCGCAGCAACCGCGCCAGCAGTTGCCGGTCACGGTCAACGGCAAACGTGTCAAGACGATCGACATTCACGCGCATTGCCATTTCCGCGAGGCGGGCGCGCTGCTCGGCGCGGACGCCGGAAAATATCAATTGCCGCCGGTCAACGGCGCCAGCGAGGCCTTCATCGAAATCGACAAGCGACTGGCTGCAATGGACGCGCAGGCCATCGACATGGAGGTGCTTTCGATCAATCCGTTCTGGTACGACCGCGACCGCGATCTGGCCGGAAAGATCGTGAAAATCCAGAATGAAAAGCTCGCCGAACTCTGTGCCTCGAAGCCCGACCGGTTCGCGGCGTTCGCCTCGCTGACGCTGCAGGCACCGGACCTTGCGGTGCAGGAGCTGGAAACGGCGGTGAAAAAGCAGGGGCTGAAGGGCGCTGCGATCGGCGGTGTCGTCGACGGCGCCGAATTCTCAAATCCGAAGTTTCATCCGGTATGGGCCAAGGCCGAGGAACTCGGCGTTCCCTTGTTCATCCATCCGCAGGGCGTGCCCGAGCTCAACAAGCGGCTCTCCGGCAATGGGTGGCTTGGCAACACGATCGGCAATCCGCTCGAGACCACGATCGCACTCTCCCATTTGATCTTCGAGGGCACGCTCGATCGCTTCCCGGGGCTGAAAATCATCGCCGCACATGGCGGCGGTTATCTCGGCTCGTACGCCGACCGCTCGGACCATGCCTGTCTGGTTGGACCCAAGGGATGCAATCCGGAGATCAAGCTCCAGAAGGCGCCGGCAGAGTATCTCAAACAGATTTATTTCGACTCTCTGATCTTCACGCCGGAGGCGATCAGGCACCTCGCCGCCCAGGTCGGCGCCGGCCAGATCGTGCTGGGAAGCGACTATCCCTATCCATGGCAACTGGCACCGGTCGACCACATCTTCGCCTCGTCGTCGCTGAGCGACGATGACAAGGCCAATATTCTCGGGCGGACCGCAGCAAAGCTGCTTGGAGTAGCCGCGTGAGGACGGCTTGCTGTTGGACAAGCGCCTGTCGTCGCGCCTTGCGCGACGACGGCATCAACGATCAGTAGGCCTTCACCGTCCGGATCTCGCTGCCCGGCCGCACCGTTGGTGCCACCTGCGCGATATTGGGTATCGGATCAGTGTAGACGGCGTCGGTTCCGACGAACTCCGCTTGCACCGCGTCCGATATCCATCTGACCGCCGCCGGGCGACTGACCAGCATCCCGATCAGCGCAACGATGACGAGCAACGGCAGCGCGACAAGCTTGATGCTGAAGCTCTGGTAATTGTGCTGTGGGTTCTGCCGCCGCTTGTCGAAAGAGCTCTGCATGGATTCCTCCATATTGTGCTCCCCTGATGCGTCACTTACCGCAGCGCACGCAAGGCCGATGTGAATGGCTTCACAGGCCTTGTTCAGCTCACCGTTTCGTGAAATGCGCGACCGACCGGGCAGCCGGCGCGACTACTCGCCGTCGTTCGCCCCGGCGTCGACCAGCTCCTGGAGGGTCTCGCGCTTCAACACGACGATCGCGCCATGCTCGAGCCTGACCCAACCGCGTATTGCCCACGCCCGGAGCTGCTTGTTGATGCTCTCGCGCGTCATCCCGACCATCTCGCTGATCTCCTGCTGGGTGATCGAGATGGTGCGTCCCTGCGGCTTGTGCTTGTCGCTCAGTCGCAGCAGCGCGCTGGCCAGACGGCCGGGCAGGTTCTGCAGGATGACCTGCTCGACCTGATCGCTGGTCCGGCGCAGTCTTTCGCAAAGCAGCTCGATGAACTTCATCGCAAGCGTCGGCTGGCTGCGCACGAACGGAATGAACTCGCGCCGGTCAATGACGAACAGCTCGCAATTGGTGTTGGCGGTGGCATCGGCCGTCCGCGACAAGCCGTCGAGCAGCGCGATCTCGCCGAAGATCTCTCCGGCCTCGATCAGGTTCAAAATCGCGTTGCGACCATCCGGCGACGAGATGCTGATCTTGACCGTGCCCGAGATCACCGCAATCAGGCTGGTGCCCGGATCGCCCTTGGAAAAGATCGTCGTGCCCCGCTTCAGCGTGGTGTGCTTGGCGTAGCGGCAGAGCTGATCGAATGCTTCGGGCTCGAGATCGGCGAAATAGGGATGCTTGCGCAACACCGACAGCTTGTTGTTCGAAAACAACGGCGCGCCGGAAGTTCGTTCTATGGGCGGCGCTCCGGTCATCGTGATCCAGACTGATTGTGTTGCGTTCAATCGGCCCGCCAGCACAGCGGACGCCGACAAAGCCATCGATCAATGAAAGCAGACAGAAGTATAGCCCCCCCGGGGGCCCACAGCAACAAAGGGACCGAGCCGGCGCATTGGGAGGCATCCAAGGTACAATTTGGAATAAATCTGCGTCGATGCAACGCTCAATTGCAGGCGACGGGCTGCCCTTGATCTGACATGCCCGACCGATCCGCGACAATCTCGCCTGGCAAGATCCCGTCGGTGCGAGGGGTCAACGCGGCCAGCTCACAGCAGCTTGCCGTCCGGCCCAAAGAACGGATGCGGCCCGTCAAACTGACCGATCGGGACCTGGTGCGTGACCAACTGTCCAAAATCCGGACCGGGAAACCACGTGTGCAAATGAAATGCCGGCGGTTCCACCTTGAACGACGGTTCGCGGAGCTGTCCGAGGTCCAGGTCAACCGCATGGTTCGGCGCGGGGCACAATGTCGCGGGAATCCCGGCGAAGGAGGTCAGCATGGCACGATGGACGTGCCCGCAGCCGATCAAACGCACCCGCGGATGGCGCCTGACGATTGCTGCCAGTTCTGCGGCATTGAAAAGGTCCTGGCGGTCCATGTGCCAGATGCCGCCCTTGAACGGCGGGTGATGCAGGAAAAGCAGCGCGGGCCGGTCTGCTGCCGCCAGTGTCGCGTCCAGCCATTGCAGCGTCGACGGCTCGAGCATGCCATGAGGCTTCCCGGCAACGCTTGAGTCAAGCAGCAGCAGATCGAGGCCATTCACCTCGATCTCCTGGTCGAGCGGGCCTGTCGCGTGAACATAGGGTGCGGCAGGAAACGCGGCGCGCATCCACGCACGCGAATCGTGATTGCCGGGAATTCCGGCAAACGGAACGCGCAACGGCGCGAGCAGTCGTTTGAGATGGTCGTATTCCTCGACCGACGGCGTATCGACAAGGTCGCCCGAGATGACGACGAAATCGGGCGCCGGCTCGAATCCATTGATCGCCACCACGCAGCGTTCAAGCGCCTTCGCGGTATCGACCCGGCCATAGGCCAACGCTCCCGGCGGCTTGATGTGGAGGTCGGAAATCTGGGCGATGAGGACCGGTTTCGACGGCATCGATCAATCTCGTGGTTCGGAAGGGAGCAGACGGACAGCGTCGGGCGCGATCGAAAGCCCGACACGATCGCCGATCCTGGCTTGAATCGTGTTGGGAGCGTCGACATTGAGCGGCTTGCTCGATGCATCACTCACGACGAGCCGCTGCCGGTCGCCGATGAAGCTGACGGAATCGACGAGTCCCGAGAGCAAACCCGCGCCCGCCTCCGTCACGCGAATGGTTTCGGGGCGGATCATGACGGTCGCGTTCGCGCTCGTCGCTGCACCCTCGATCGGCAGTCGCCCGCCGGGCAGGATCAATGCCCCGTTCTCGACCGGAGCCTCTACAATGTTCGCCGCTCCGATGAACTCCGCCACAAACCGGTCCTTCGGCGCGAAGTAGACCTCGCGGGGCGTACCGATCTGGGCGATTGCGCCTTTCCGCATCACGACAATCCGGTCGCCCAATTCCATGGCTTCGGACTGATCGTGGGTGACATAGATCGTCGTGATCCCAAGCGCTCGCAACAGCCGGTTGAGCTCGCTGCGCAGCCGGTCCCGCAACGCGGCGTCGAGCGCGGTCAAGGGCTCGTCGAGCAGCAAGATGCCGGGCCGGATCGCGACGGCGCGCGCCAGGGCGACGCGCTGACGCTGGCCGCCCGAAAGCTGGTCGATGCGGCGATTCTCCAATCCCGTGATGTTCGTCAGAGCAACCAGCTCGGCGACGCGTGCGGCACGCTCGCCCCTGGCAACACCGCGGATCTTCAGCCCGTAGGCGATATTGTCCGCCACCGTCATGTTGGGGAACAGGGCGTAGGACTGGAACACCATCCCGACATTGCGCCGCTCGATCGGGACCGAGGTCATGTCCTTGCCGTCGAACAGGACCTTGCCGCCGACATCTGGCAGCTCGAGGCCCGCGATGATGCGCAGCATCGTGGTCTTGCCGCAGCCGGACGGCCCAAGCAGCACCAGCGTCTCGCCACGCGCAATGTCGAGGGTCGCGGGATCGAGCGCGCGCGTGCCGTCGGCAAAGGTCTTGCCGCACGCCTCAATCCGCACCGCTGCGCCATGCCCGGCCGTGCTCATCGCTTGTGATCCCTGTCGGCCAATAGCTGCATTGCGACCAGCAGCGGAATGATCATCACGAAGAAGATCAACGTATAGGCCGACGCCACTTCAAGCCGCATCGAGGCGTAGCTGTCGGCGAGCCCGATCGGCAGTGTCTTCGTCAACGGCGTATGCAGCATCCAGGTCAGGTTGAATTCGCCGAGCGACAGCGTGACCACCATTAGCGCGCCGGCGAGAATTCCGGGTAGCGCGTTCGGCACGATGACGTCGCGGAAGCGTCGCCATGGCGATGCCCCGAGCGAGGCCGCCCCCTCATCCAGCGTCTTGATGTCCACGGTCGCGAACACCGCCATCACCGACCGCACCATGAACGGCATGGTGAAGATCACGTGTCCAACCAGGATGAATAGCCAGGAACGGCGAAAGTCGCCGAAGCTGCCATAGGCGAGCAGCAGTGCGAGCGCTATCGCAAGCCCGGGGATCGCCAAAGGCAACGTGATGATCTCCTCGACGATGCGCGCAAGCCGGCCTCCCCGCGCATGCAGCGCATAGGCTGCGGGAACGCCGGCAAGCAGTGTGACGGCAAGGGTCGCGAATGCGATCACGAAAGAGAGCAGGATGGTGCCGGCATAGAGCTCCCAGACCTGCGCGACCCATTGCAGGGTCACGCCGGACTGGATGCCCCGGAAGTAGTTCACGGTGACGCCGGCGGAGATCGAAAGCCCCGCAGGCACCACCAGGAATGCCGCCACGAGCAGCGTGAAGATGAACTGGCCGGTGAAGATCAAGCGATCGCGCATGCGTTCACCCGGCCGCCGCGACCGCGCTGCCGCTGAACGAGCGGGCGAGCGCGAGGATGAGCCAGGTGATCAGGCCAAGTCCCACCGACAGCGCGGCCGAGGTCGCGAAATTGGCGGCCAGCGTGAACTCGGTATAGATCAGCATCGGCAGCACATCGATATTCGTCGCCAGCGTAAACGCAGTCCCGAAGGCGCCCATCGCGGTTGCAAATGCGATCGCGCCGGACGCAACGAAGGCCGGCGCCAGCGCCGGCAGCACGACGTCACGCTGGACCGCCCAGGGGCTGGCGCCGAGCGAACGCGCGGCTTCTTCCAGACCGACATCGAGCTTCTGCACGGCCGCCATGATGGTCAGGATCACGCGCGGGATCGAGAAGTAGAGATAGCCGAGGAACAGCCCGTAGATCGAATAGGCGAAGACGAACTTCTCGCCGAAGATCCGGTTCGACAGATCGCCGATCAGCCCCTGCCGCCCCGCCAGCAGGATGATCATGAAGCCGACCACCACGCCGGGAAACGCCAGCGGAAAGGTCAGCATCGCGATCAGCACGGCCCGGCCTGGAAAGCGGTGCCGCTGCAGAAACATTCCGGCGATCGTCGCCACGATCAGCGTGACGACGGTCGTTGCCGCCGCCAGGAGCACGGTATTGATCAGCGTCGCGCGATAACGAGATTCGGTCAGGATGGCGAGATATCCGGCGAGCCCATGCGGCCCTTCGGCGCCTGCGACAACCAGCCGTGCCATCGGCAGCAGGAAGAATGCCGTGGTCACGACCGCGAGCGGCAGCAGGCAGAGCCAAACGAAGGATTTTTGCGACATCGGAAGAATGGTGCCCCGGCGAAGGGCACCATATTGCCTCAGCGAACCTCGGCGAGATAGCGGTCGACGAAGGCTTTTTGCACGTTTTCCATCTCGCCCCAGTCGACGCTCTTGGCGCGGGCATAGTCGCTGTCGGGGAGGAATTTCCCCTTCACGGAAGCCGGCAGCTCGATCGGGCGGGCCGGACGCAGATAGGCATTGGTCCAGATCGCCTGCCCCTTGTCGGACAAGAGATAGTCCATCACCTTCTTGGCCTTCTCCTTGTCGGGCGCGTTCTTCACGAGACCAACGACATAGGGAAACACCACCGATCCCTCGCAGGGAATCACAAACTCGAAGTTGGCCTTCTCCGAATATTTCGCGCGATAGGCATTGAAGTCGTAGTCGAACAGGATCGGCATCTCACCGGAGACGACGCGGGCATACGACGTCTGCTTGGGTACGATCGGATCGTTCTTGCGCAGCTCCTTGAAGAAGCTGATCGCCGGATCGAAGTTGCCTGGCGAGCCGCCGAGCGCCAGATTGACGGCGACCGCGCCGACATAGCCGACCGCCGCCGACGACGGATCGAGATAGCCGACCATCCCCTTGTAGTCGGGCTTCAGGAGATCCTTCCAGCAGGCCGGCACCGGCTTGCCGCCAAGCGCATCCTTGTTCACGAACAGGCCGAGCGTGCCGGAGTGGATCGTGGTCCAGTAGCCATCCGCGTCCTTGAGGCCGGCCGGGACCTGATCCCAATGCGCCGGCTTGTAGGGCTCGAGCGCGTCCTGCGCCTTGGCCTTCATGCCGAAAGTCACGCCGAAATAGCCGATATCGCCGACCGGATTGCTCTTCTCGGCCAGGATCTGAGCCAGCGCCTGGCCGGAATTCTTGTTGTCGTGCGGGATATCGTAGTTGAGATCCGCCTTGATCGCCTTCAGCATCGAGGCCCAATCCGCCCATTCCGGCGGACAATTGTAGCAGATCACGTCCGCCGCCCTGGCGGATTGCCACGGCGCGATCAGCATCAGCGCCAGCAACGCAAGGACAAGGCGGACGGTCTTCATGGGAGGCTCCGGTCTGGGAGAGGATGCAAAGAGGATTTCAACATCAACCGGGCGACCAAGTATAGGCCGCGTATGAATGTTTTGCGACGCGCTTGCTGCCGTGCAGCAAATGCAACGGCTCCGATGCCGACCATCGGGTGCTCGCGGCAGCCACTGGTTTCGCGCTAGGCTGACGGCCGAAAGAGGAAGCCCATGTACCAGCCGCCCGGCGTCAACACATCGCCTGATCTGCCCGTTCCCGGCCTGATGCAGGCCTGGGTCCTGGGTGACCCCGGCCAGCTCCTGCTTTGCGAAAAGCCGACGCCGGTCCCCGCGCGTGCCGAGGTGCTGGTGCGCATCGATGCGGTTGCGATCTGCGCCACCGATCTCGAAATCATCCATGCCGGGTCGCCGGCAAGCATTGAGGGCGGCCTGCCCTTCAACAAGAACTTCACGCCGGGCCACGAATACATGGGCACGGTCGCCGCACTCGGACCGGACGTTGACGAATTCAGGATCGGCGAGCGGGTCAGCGTCGAGATCCATGCCGGCTGCGGTCAATGCAAACGCTGCCGCCAGGGCATGTACACATCCTGTCTCAACTATGGAAAGCCGGAGGCTTTACGACCGACGGCGGATTCGCGGAGTACGCAGTCAACCACATCAATACGCTGGCGCGCGTACCGGATAGCATGAGCGATGCGGAGGCGACGCTCGTGGTGACCGCAGGCACGTCGATGTACGGCTTGACGGAATTGGGAGGATTGGTGGCCGGCGAGAGCGTCGTGGTGATCGGCCCGGGGCCGATCGGACTTCTCGCAGTTGCCGTGGCCAAGGCGCTTGGCGCAAGCCCGGTGATTCTGACAGGCACGCGCAACAAGCGGCTGGCGATCGGCGGGGAATTGGGGGCCGACCGCGTCATCAACATCAACGACGAAGACGCCGTTGAGGTCGTGAAGCAACTAACAGGGGGAATCGGCGCGGACTATGTCGTCGAATGTGCCGGCACCGAAGCGACTCTCAACCAGGCCATTCACATGACCAATCGTGGCGGCAAGATTTGTCTGGCCGCCTTCCCACACGAGGCTGCGACGCTGGACATCGCGCATCTCGTGCGAAACAACATCTACGCTTACGGGATCCGCGGCGAGGGCCGCAGCGCCACTCGCCGCGCCATGGAATTGATGGCAGCGAAGCGGTTCGACGCGACAAGGATCCACACGCATACGTTTCCGCTGGAAGACCTGCCGACGGCGCTCAGATATGCACGGGATCGCGTGGATGACGCGATCAAGGTCGTCGTCACCACCCGCAAGGTCGACGCGATCGCGCGCGCTGCGGAGTAAGGTCCGTTCGCGCCGGCGGGAGACCGGAAAGCCCGCTCACACCGAACAATATCGCTCCTTGATCTCGTCGTCGGCCAGCAGGGCCTGCGCCGAGGCCTGGTGCACCACTGCCCCCTGATCAAGGACGTAGGCACGATCGGCGATGCCAAGCGCGAGCTCGACATTCTGCTCAACCAGCAGCACCGTCGTTCCCTGTGCCTTCATGTTGCGGAATAGCTCGAACATCTCGTCGACCAGGACCGGCATGATGCCCTCCGAAGGCTCATCCAGCATGATCAGGTCGGGCTTTGCGATCATCGCCCGCGCGATCGCCAGCATCTGCTGCTCGCCGCCGGACATCGTGACCGCCTCCTGGTCCATGCGCTCGGCCAGCCGTGGGAATATCATCGCGATCTCGTCGATCAGCTCGGCTTCCCGCTTCTTCGCCGGCGACGCTACCAGCCCGAGCCGCAAATTTTCCCGGACCGACAATCCCTGCACAATCCGCCGCTCTTCGGGAACATAGGCAAGTCCCAGCGCGAAGCGCACATGCGCCGGCCGGCTCAGCAGCTCCTTGCCCTTGAAGGTGACCGAGCCGCGCGTTCGTCCCATCAACCCCATGATCGATTTCAGCGTCGTCGTCTTGCCGGCTCCATTGCGACCGATAAGGCAGACGATCTCGCCTTTGGTCACCTCGAGAGTGATGTCCTGCAGCGCGTGACTTGCGCCGTACCAGGCATTGAGCTTGCTGATCTGCAGCATTCGTCAATGCTCCCGCTGGCCGAGATAGACGCGCTTCACCGCCTCGTTCTGCCGGACTTCCTGCGGCGTTCCTTCGGCGAGAAGTTCTCCGTGATGCAGCACGAGGATGCGATCGCTGATCCCGAGCACAAGCTTCATCTTGTGCTCGACGAGGATAACCGTACGCTCCTTTGCGAGCTTAACGATCAGATCCATCATGGTCCGGGTCTCCTCCGGACTCATGCCGGCCGTCGGCTCGTCCAGCAACAGCAACCGGGGTTGGCTGGCAAGCGCCATGCCGATTTCCAGCGCCCGCTGCTCGCCATGGGCCAGCGTCTTGGCGGCACGTTCGCGAGATTCCCACAATCCGACCAGGGCAAGCAGCTCGTCTGCCCGCTCGACCAGCTCGGTCAGGCGTGCGCGGGGACGCCAGATATCGTATCTCGACACCAGCGCCTGCAGACCGACGCGGATGTTTTCACGCGTCGTGAGCTGCGGAAACACGCTGGTGATCTGAAAGGACTTTGCGATCCCCATATGCGCAAAACGATGCTGCGGCAGGCCGGTGACATCCTTCCCCTCGAATTCAACGCTGCCTTTGGTGGGCGCAAACGCGCCGCACAGCAAATTGAAATAGGTGCTCTTACCGGCCCCGTTCGGACCAATAATGGAGGTGATCGCCCCTCTGGAAAACTCCGCCGAGATATTGTTCAGCGCAACAAACTTCCCGAACGTCTTGCCGACGCCCCTGGTACGCAGAATGATTTCCTCGGTTTGGCGTTCCGCGGCGCTCATCGCCTGCCTCGCGCGATCAGTGTGCCCCAGATGCCGGCGGGGAAGAACAACACGCAGGCAATGAAGATGGCGCCAACGATCAGTTGCCAATGAACCGTCCACACGGAGACCACGTTCTCCAGGACCAGGAAGACGGCGGCACCGATCATCGGCCCGAAGAATGTCCCCATACCGCCCAGGAGAGCAATCATCACGACCAGGCCCGAGGTCTCGTAGTGCAGGATCTCGATCGGAACGATCGACAGATGCAGCGCCTGCAAGGCTCCCGCGAGACCGCAGAAGCCGCCAGACAAAACGAAGGTCAGCAATCGGGTCTTGGTGACGTCATAGCCTGACGCGCGGGCGCGCATCTCATTCTCCCGCACGGCCTCAATGACGGCGCCAAATGGCGAGGCGAGAATGCGCGACATCACGAAAAACGCGGCAATCACAAAAGCCGCGATGACATAGTAACGGATCATCGGATTGATGAAGTCGAGCCGCAGGCCGAACAGATCGATGGTGCGGACATTGATGCCGCGGAGGCCGTTTTCGCCACCGGTCAGGTCAACCGCCTGATAGAACAGGTAGTAGACACATTGCGACAGCGCCATCGTTACCATCGCGAAGTAGATGCCGCGGGTCCTGATCGCGAGCACGCCAATCAACGATGCCATCAACAGGCCGCCGGCGATCCCGGCCGCGATGGCCGCATACCATGGCCAGCCAAAATGCACGATGGCGATGCCACAGAGGTAGGCACCGGTTCCGAACAGCGCCGCGTGACCAAACGACAGCAGACCGAGATAACCAAACACGAGGTTGAAGCCGACGGCATACAATCCATAGATCAGGATGTTCACCGCGAGAGCCGTAAACGGCATCAACAACGGGAAAATCAGGATCACCGCGGCCACGATGCTGGCGCGATGCCGCGTTGCGAATTCGTACCAACTGCCCGTTGTGGCACGAGACTGTTTGACGGATTCGGTGGCTCCGGTCATCCCTGGCTCTCAGCTCATCAATCCGGCGCGGCCGAAGAAGCCTTGGGGACGAACGATCAGGACGATCGCCATCAGGGCAAAGATCGAAACCTTGGCCATCTCGGGCGCAAACAGCGACGTCATGCTGACCACCACACCGACGAGGAGGCCCGCCAGTACGGCGCCACCGATCGAACCCATGCCTCCTACGACCGTAACCACGAAAGCCTCGGCGAGAATCGTGCCGCCCATCTCGGGAATGACGCCTTGAAGCGGGGCAGCCAGCAGCCCGGCAAAGCCCGCAATCGCGGTGCCTATCCCGAACACGATCAACCAGACCCTGGAAACGTCGACCCCGAGGACGCGGACGATTTGCGGATCGCGCGCGCCGGCGCGGATAATGAGTCCGAAGCTGGTCTTCTCCAGAAACAGCCAGAGCGCTAATAGGACAACGGCCGTCGCGCCGATCACGAACAGGCGGTAAAGTGGAAAATATCCGACACCGATGTCGACAGCCCCCTGCAGAAGCTCAGGCGTGTCGAAGGGATAACCGGTCTTGCCGAAGGCAATGCGCACGCATTCGACCATGACGTAGCTCAGCCCGAAGGTCAGCAGCAGCGGATAATCGATGCCGCGGCCGTAAAGCGGCCGGATCAGCACGCGCTCGACGGCAAGGCCGAACAGCCCGATCAGAAGCGGTACCGCCAGCAAGCAGAGCCAGAAATTGCCGCCGATCGAAATCAGGTACAGCCCGACATAGGCGCCGACCATGTAGAACGCGCCATGGGCGAAGTTGACGACGGTCAACATCCCGAAGATCAGCGAGAGGCCGATCGCAAACAGCACGTAGATCGCGCCGAGCGCCAGCCCAGCGAATAGTTGCAGTGCAATCAGATCAAAGCTCAGGCCCGCCATTTGTCCCCCCCCTCAGCACGCGCACCGCTCCGCGGTGCGCGCCGGCGCATGGCTCAGCTCTTGTGGCCAAGCGTGTCGCAGGTACGCAGGTTCTTCTCGTTAGGCTCTTCGGTCGATAGAACCTCGAACACATCTGACTCGTTCTTCATGTCCTTGGACTTCGACTTGATCACGAGCACCGATTGCACCGATTGGTGATCGCATTTGCGATAGTATTGCGGCCCCTTGTAGTAGTCGTACTTCAGAGCCTCCAGTGCCGCGACGACCTTGTCGGTCTCCACGCTGCCCGCGCCCCTGACCGCCTCGAGCACCGTCCGAACACCGCCATAGCCTAGCGCACCGTAGTCGGTAGGCAACTTGCCGTCATACATCTTGCGGAACGCGTCGTTGAACGCCTTGGTCGAGGCGAACTTGTCCTCGATGCCCCAGAAGAACGAGCAGCCCCCGACGACGCCTTCGAATGCCTGGGGGCCCGCCGCAACGCGACTGGCATGCGACAGCAGCGGCGCGATGATCTGGATCGATTTCTTGATGCCGAAGTCGGTCGCCTGCTTCAGCGCGATCTGCTGATCGCGGCCGAAATTGCTGATGCATAGAATATCGGGCTTGAGCGCCTGGAGACGCGGCAGCAGGGTCGAGAAATCCGTCGTTCCAAGCGGATGACGGATGTCACCGAGGTTCTCGATGTTGAACTGCTTGCCGACCTCGAGAAAGCCGCGAACCATCTCGTGACCATAAGCATAGTCCGCCGTGAGAAACGCCACCTTCTTGCCGAATTTGGTGAAGGCGTAGCGCCCGACCGCCCCTGACGTCATGTGCGGGTTCAGCGCTTCGTGGAACGTGTATTTGCTGAAATCTGCCGCTTCGTTGATGGCGTCGGACTGGCTGATCGAATTGAAGATGACGCCGCGTTCCTTGGTGACGTTGTTGATCGCGAGCTGAACCGCCGCGGACAGACTGCCGACGACGAAATTCACCTTCTCCTTCTCGACCAATTCCAGGGTCCGCGTCGCCGCCTCACCAGGATTCAGCTTGTCGTCACGCACGACGAGCTCGGCCTTGCGGCCGTTGAGACCGCCGGCATCATTGAACTGGGTGACAGCAAGCTGACCCGCCCGCACCTGGTCCTGGGCCTCGGCACCGTATGGACCGGTCAAAGGAACCGGGAAGCCGATCTTGATGGGCGCTTCCTGGGCCTGAAGCAGATTGATGCGAAAAGGCGAGACGGCGAGAACGGCGCCGGCGCTTGCCGTCGTCAGCAGACGACGCCGTGATATCGATCCAGCTTTGGTGACCTTCTTCGTCATGACTATTCCTCCCCAAGAACTGTCTGCGTTTTTGCTTATGGTATTATCGTTGCCCGGAACGTCTCCACTCAGATCCGTCCCAGGGCGGTCAGGATAACCTGAGGCGTGAGCGGAATCTCGGTAATTGTTGCGCCAAGCGGCCGGAGCGCGTCATTGACCGCGTTGGCAACCGCTGCTGCCGCGCCGGCCGTCCCCGCCTCTCCAGCCCCTTTGGCTCCCAGTTCCGATTCCTGCGTCGGAGACACCACGTGGCCGACCTCGATGTCGGGCATCTCGCCGGACATCGGGACCAGATAGTCCGCCATATTGGCATTGGTCAGCTGACCGCGTTCGTCGTAGATGCACTTCTCGAACAGCGCCGCGCCGAGCCCCTGCACGACCCCGCCCCGGATCTGCTCGTCGACCAGTCGCGGGTTGATGATGGTGCCGCAGTCCTCGACAACCCAATGCTTCAGCAGCTTGACGAACCCGCTCTCGGTATCGACCTCGAGCCATGAGGCCTGAACGCCGTTGGTGAACGCAAAGGGATATTGGCGCGGAACGAAATGCCGGGTCGCCATCAATTCGGGCTGGATGCCGGGCGGCAGGGTGTCCGGTCGAAAATAGACGATCCGCGCAAGCTCGTGCAGTTCGATGCGCGGCGCGCCGTCGGCGGCGTTGACGATACCGTTGTCGACGATATCGAGCTCGGCCGGCGTCGATTGCAGGATGGCCGCGGCGACGTCTAGGATATTCTCTCGCAGGCCCTTGGCTGCCTGCAATGCAGCTTCGCCGCCGATGCCGGCACCGCGCGAGGCCCAGGTGCCACCGCCATAGGGCGTGTGGTCGGTGTCGCCCAGGATGACGCGAACGCGTTCCATCGAAACGCCAAGCACGCTGCCGACGATCTGGGCCGTCAGCGATTCCGACCCTTGCCCCTGTTCGGTGATGCTGGTCTGGCAGATCACCGACCCTTGCGCGTCGAGCCGGACCGCAACGCCATCCTGCGATGAAATTTTCGCGCCGCCCACGCCGTAAAAGGCAGCGCTGGGATTGGTCACCTCGATGAAGCTCGCGATTCCGATGCCTCGATGGACGTTTCTGGCGCGCAAGGCCGCTTGCTCAGCGCGCAACGCGTCGTAATCCATCATCTGAAGCAGCTTGGTCAACGAGGCGTGATGCGAGAGTTGCTCGAACTTCATGCCCGAGGGTGATGCACACGGATAGGCATCGTCGGCGATCAGATTGCGCCGCCGGATTTCGACGGGGTCCATGCCGATCCTCGCGGCCGCCAGATCGACCAGGCCTTCGGTGACCGAACAGGCGATCGGGTGTCCGACCGCCCGGTACTGGCACATTACGTTCTTGTTCTGGAAAACGACGCGCGCCCGCGCCCGATAGTTCGCCGTGACATAGGGCCCACCGACCAGATTGACCACCTGATTGGCCTCGATGGCGCTGGTGCGCGGATACATCGAGTACGGGCCGATCCCCGTCAGGTCGTCGATCTCGAAGGCCGTAATCATACCGTCCGGCCTGACCCCGATCCGTCCCCTGCATCGATGATCGCGGGCGTGGATGTCCGTGTTGAAACTCTCGACGCGGTCCGCCACGAACTTGACTGGCCGACGCAGCAGCTTGGACAGCGCGTAGGTCGCCATTTCGTCGGCGTAGATATGGACCTTGATGCCGAACGAGCCGCCGACATCCTTGCAGACCACCCGGACCTGCGCTTCCCTTAACCCAAGATGCAGCGCCGCAATGTTCTGCACCATATGGGGCGCCTGCGTGCCCTGATAGATCGTGAGCCGTGCCTCGGCCGCATTCCAATCGGCAACGACGGCCCGCGGCTCAAGTGTCACGCCGGTGTGGCGCCCGAATACGAAGTCGGCCTCGACGAGTTCGGACCCCGACAATGCATGATCGACGTCGCCGGCGTCGAGCGTCCGCTCAAAGGCAAGATTGTCGCCGAGCGCAGCATGAATGACGGGAGCTGCCGGATCGAGCGCAGCACGCATGTCCGTGACCGCCTCGAGCTCCTCGTAGTCGACTGAAATCTGCTCCATGGCATCTTCAGCTGCAGCACGGCTGGTCGCCACAATCGCTGCAACGGCCTCGCCCTGCCAGCACACGCGGTCGACCGCGATCGCGTGTTGTGGCGCTGACTTCAGTCCCTTCAGGTGCGAGAGCACCCCGACCCACGGCGTGATGACCGCTTCAAGTTCACGACCCGTGACGATGGAAACGACACCGGGCATACGCCTTGCCGCCTCGGCGTCGATCGCTGCGATTTTGGCGTGGGCATGTGGCGACCGTAGAAAAACCACATGCGCCATCCGCGGCAATTCGAGATCACTGACATATTGGCCCCGCCCCTGCAGCAACCTGTCGAGGTTCGGCCGCGGTACGGTCTTGCCGATGTAGGAATTCGGGCGATCAAGCACCGAAAGCGTGACTGCTGGCGCCCGCGTCACCGTCATGCGCCCCGCTCCGCGCGCGTCCTGGCTGTCGCCTCCACCGCATCCACGATGGCCTGATAGCCTGTGCAGCGGCAATAGTTGCCGGAAAGATGCTCGCGGATCGCTCGACGATCAGGCACGGACACATGCTTCAGCAGGTCCTGCGCCGTGATCAGCATCCCAGGCGTGCAATAGCCACATTGCAATGCATTGCGTTCGCGAAATGCCGCCTGAAGATCGGCTATCTCACCGCTATCAGACAGCCCCTCGATTGTCTCGACTGACGCGCCCTGCGCCTGGACCGTCAGCATCAGACAGGAGCGAACGATCTCGCCATCGAGCCGGACCGTGCAGGCGCCGCAAACGCCGTGCTCACACCCAACGTGGGTTCCGGTCAGCTTGAGATTTTCCCGGAGGAAATCAGCAAGATTGAGCCGCGGCAAGACGAAGGCGTCGATGGGTTCGCCGTTGACCTGAAGCGAGACCGGTACCGGAGCGTTCACTTGCCGACTCCCGTTTCCAGTTCTGGCCGTGCCAGTAATGCTGCCACGCAGCGCCGGAGCAAGACCGTCGCGAGGTGTCGACGCATGGCCGCGGTCGCCTGCTGGTCCTCCTGTGGATCGAGTTCATCGGCCAGTGCGGCCGTCGCCTCTGCGAGCAAGGCGGGAGTTACCCTTGCATCGATCAGTTTGCCGGCGGACGCTGCGAGCATTGGCCGGTCGCCAACCGCAAAGAAGCCGAGCCGAAGAGCTGAAAACCTGCCGGCCGCAACGACAGCATGGGCGGCGAGCCCAACGACAGCGTAGTCGCCATGCCGCCGGGCATACTCCTGAAAGAAAAATGTCGAGCCTTGGCCTGCGACCGGCACCTCGACCGCGACAAGCAACTCGTCCGGCAGTAGCGCGGTCTCGTAGATTCCCCTGAAAAACTCCGTCGCAGCAATCCGGCGTTCGCCGGCCGAGCCCCGAACAACGATCGTGGCGTCAAGCGCCACAACACAGGCCGGCAGCTCCGACGCAGGATCGGCGTGAGCGAGGCTGCCGCCGATCGTTCCGCGATTGCGAATTGCGGGATGGGCAACGTGGGCAACGGCATCGCGCAACAGCCGCGCGTGCAGTGCAACCTCCGGCGATCTGAGCAGATCGACGTGCCGGGTCAGCGCGCCAATGACCAGCACGTCTCCCCTCACGGTGATGCCGCGCAACTCGGCGAGGCAGCCGATATCGACCAGAATGTCCGGAGACAGGAGCCGCAGGTTCATCGCCGGCATCAGGCTCTGACCACCCGACAGAACCTTCGCCTTGTCGCCGTGCATGGCGAGCAACTCCAGCGCGTTCACGACGCTGGTCGCGCGGGCGTAGGCGAAAGCCGCAGCTTTCATGTGGGCATGGCCTCCCGGGCCCAATTTTGGTTTGCCCGATTAGAGGGCCGCCCTCTTCAAAGGTCAAGCTTGTTTATCGAGTGATTATTTGTGCGGCAGGACTTGTCTTCGCCTCGGGAAGGCCGCAGGTTCCTTGCCAACTAAAGTTCAAATCGCGGGGAGGCGGATCATGAAGCTCGGTTTTTTTACGATGCCGATCCATCCTCTCGACAAGGATTGGCGGCAATCGCTCCGGGAGGATCGCGAGGCCTTTCTGCTCGCGGACGAGCTCGGGTTCACCGAGGCGTATGTCGGCGAACACGTCACCGACAAGGCCGAGAACATCACCTCCAGCATCGCCTTCATTGCCTGGCTCGCAGCCGCAACCAAACAGATCAAGCTCGGAACCGGTACGATCAACATGCCAAACACGCATCCGGCAGCCATCGCAGCGTCCGTCGCCATGCTCGATCACATGCTTGATGGCCGTTTCATCCTTGGAATCAGCCCCGGTGGATTGCTGTCCGACGCGGAGGTTTTCGGCAATCTCGATGCCGACCGCAATGCCATGTTCCTTGAGGCCATCAACCAGGTTCTTGATATCTGGGCTGGTAAACCGCCCTATGATCTGCAGGGCAAATATTGGAACGTCTCGGTCAAACGGACTCTGATCGAGGACATCGGCCAGGGAATCGTCGCTCGCCCCTTGCAGGTCCCTCACCCGCCAATCGTGGTGACCGCGGTTGCGCCATTCTCAAAGGGCGTCACGGAGGCGGCGGCGCGCGGCTGGGATCCGATCTCGGCCAACTTCCTGATGCCGGCCTGGGTGAAGAGTCACTGGCCGAAATATGTCGAGGGTTGTGACCGCGTGAACCGGGTAGCCGAGCCTGCCAATTGGCGTGTCGCCAAGAGCGTGTTCGTGGCAAAGGATGCAGCAACCGCGAAGGCCTATGCCACGTCATCAGACAGTCCGTACGTGTACTATTATCACCAGTTGTTCACGAAGCTGAAGCGCAGTGGCCGGCTTGAGTTGTTCAAGACGCGACGGGATCAAGCCGACGCCGAGGTCACACTGGAATCGATCTGCGACAAATTGATCATCTACGGCACGCCCGAAAGCGTGGCTGACCAGTTGCTGGCGTTCCAGGAAGAGATTGGCACCTTCGGAACCCTGCTTTACGCCGGCAAGGACTGGAAAGATCGCGAGCTTGGCCGTCAATCGATGATCCTGATGGCCGAGAAGGTCCTGCCGCGGATCAATGCCACCGCTGCCGGATCATCGACGTGAAGGAGGTTCGACATGGCCTTTACTGATCGCATTGCGTACCAGGCGCAGGTCGACCGACCGAAACTGACATTACCTGACGGCAAGAAGCTTGCCGTGTGGGTTATCCTCAATGTCGAGGAATGGCGCATCGACAATGCGATGCCACGCACCGTGCTGAGCCCCCCGATGGGCCAGCCCCTGCTGCCCGACGTGCCGAACTGGTCGTGGCATGAATACGGCATGCGCGCCGGCTTCTGGCGGCAGTTCAAAGCTTTGACCGATCGAAAGATACCGGTGACGCTGGCTGCGAACGCCAATGTTTGCAACAGCTATCCGCGTGTGGCGTCGGCGGCGCGCGAGGCGGGCTTCGAGTTCATGGGACATGGGTTTGTTCAGGGCCCGATGCACAAGGTCGAAAATCAGGCGGACGCAATCAAGCGCGCTGTCGACACGATTGCTGGATTTACCGGCAAGCCGCCGCGATCATGGGAAAGCCCGGGCCTGACCGAAACAGAAGAAACGCTCGATCTCCTGCGCCTCAATGGGATCGAATACGTGGCCGATTGGGTGATTGACGATCTCCCCCAGGACATCGCCACGCCGCACGGCACCGTGACGACGATTCCCTATTCGGTCGAGACCAACGACATTGTCATTCACGCGCTGCAACACCTTCCGTCGGAACAGTTCCTGACGCGCTGCACTGACCAGTTCGATCGGCTGTACCTCGAGGGCGCAGAGAATGCGCGGATCATGGCCATCTCGGTGCATCCCTACATCACGGGCGTGCCGCACCGTATCAAGTACCTGGAGGCCCTGCTCGACTACGTCATCAGCCATGACGGCGTCGCCCTCATGACGGCAAGCGAGATCGGGGATTGGTATCGGGGTCAGATGGCGACAATGTAGCGCGGGTCAGCCGACGACCTTGACCGGCGCCCGTCGACGATCGGTCGCGCTCTCGGCCATCCTCTCAAATCCCGCGAGGAAGATATCCAGCGCATCACTGATCATCTGCGCCTTGTCCTCGAGGACAGGCGCTTCGTAGATGTACTTGCGTACGCCATAATAGAAGATGCCGCCGTGAAATACCCAGGCCAGCTCGAGTTCTGCGGCGCTGGGCCTGCCTTGCGTCGCGAGGCCGGCGTCGTGGCGGCATTCCCGGAGAATGCGCGTCAGGATCTTGTCCTTGACCATGCCTACATACCAGCGATTGATATCGAGGCCCTTCAGGCCGGAGTAGAGATAGATCCGGAGCCATCTTCGATTGAAGATCGCGTCGGTATAGATTTCGTAAAATTCCTGAAGCCGCACGCGGAGCGGACGTGACCGATCCGAGAGCACCTTCTCCCAGCCGATTTCAAGCGGTTCGAGATATACCTTGCGGTAGACCTCCTTGATGAGATCGTCCTTGCTCGGAAAGTAGCGGTAAAGCAGCGGCTGCGTTACGCCGAGCTTGTGAGCAAGGGCGCGCGTGCCGCCGCCAAATCCCTCCTCCGCAAATAGCTCGGTTGCCTTGGTAACGAATTCACTGCGACGATCGACGGCTGATAGTCGCCTCTGCTTGGCACGAACGCGCTTGACGGGCGTCTTTCGATTCATGATGTCTTGTCACCACCCTCAGCCAAAAACCCGCCAAAACCTCCGCGCGCGAACACCAGCGGATTGTTCCGGTTATAGGCGTAGGCTTCCACCGCGCCCAGGAAAATGACGTGATCCCCGCCATAGTAGCGGTTGGCGGCACGGCACTGGAAATTCGCGACCACATCGGCAAGCACGGGAGCATTCCCGAGGCCCGGCGTCCAGCTCACACCCGCGAACTTGTCACCCGACGATCTGGCAAACTGCACCGCCAGCGCCTGTTGCGACGCGTCTAGAACGTTGACCGTAAAATGGCTGGCATTCTGGAAGATCGGCAGTCCCTGCGAAAACATGCCCAGGCTCCACAACACAAGTGGCGGATTGAGCGACACCGATGCAAAGGAATTACAAGTAATTCCATAGGGCCGACCTTCAGCCGCCATCGCGGTGACTATCGTCACACCTGTTGCGAACGTACCGAGCGCATTGCGGAAATCACGGGGATCGATCGCCGAACTATCGCTTGCGAGCTCACTGGCGGGATCCAGCGGATGTTTGGGCGAGTCGGACATCCGGCTTACCTCAAAGCGTCAGGTTTTCAGACGGCAGCCCCAGAGCCACCCGCCCGTAATTGGTGCCCGCCGCGTCAAAATTGAACGCGAGATGCGAATTCACCGCGTGCGCGTCGCGGAATTGGCGCTGCAACGCTCCCGAGGTAAACAGGCTGCGTGCGCCGCCCGCCGCAAATAGAAGAGACACCGCCTCGGTGCACAAATTGACCGCGAACGCACCGTCGCGCCGAAGCTTCGTCTTCGCTGCAATGCCCGGAATATCGCCACGCCGGACCTGCGCAAGTGCCTCAACGCAGTTCGTGCGCATGATTAGCCGCGCGGCATCGATCTTCGCCGACGCCTCGGCGATCTTGATCTGTGTGCTTTGCAGGTCCCCGATCTTGGCCCGGTTATATGTCGAAGCGCGGTGTCGCGCGATCTCGACATAGTCATCAAGGCAAGCCTGCGCATTTCCCAAACCAACCCCGGACAACACATAGGGAAACAACGAAAAGACTGGAAGCATGTAGAGCGCATTCGGATTGACGATACTGCCCGGCGTCGCACCTCCCGCAAGATCGCTGACGGCAACGGTCATATGCTCGGGAACGAATGCGTCGGTGACCCGCACGTCGTTCGATCCCGTTCCGCGCAAGCCAGCCGCATTCCAGGTGTCGTCGATACTGTAGTCCCGCCTGTTCAACAGGAATAGCCGATACTCGACACCGTCGGCCTCATCATCCGAGGCGACCACGCTCGCGAGCATGTTCCATCCGCAGGATTCCACCCCGGACGAAAACGGCCAATGACCATTCAGAACATATCCGCCGCTTGCCTTCCTCGCACGACCTGCCGGGAAGACAAAGGAAGACGCGATCAGCGCATCCGGATCCTCTCCCCACACCGCGCTCTGCGCTTCGGGCGCGAACATAGCCAGCATCCAGTGGTGACTTGCAAGGTTGGCAAAATTCCAGGAGACCGAGGCGTCTCCCTGCCCGAGCGCATCGGCGCAGTCGACCAGGGCAACATAGTCGAGCTCGCTGCCTCCGACGCGCTTGGGCTGCAGGATCCGGAAAAGGCCGCTGTCAAGCAAATCCCGCTCGGTCTCCGGCGGCAATCTGCGCAGCTCTTCGGTCCGCGATGCCCGTTCGCGCAATGCCGGAACAAGCGCTTTGGCTCGTGCGACCATGACCGAATAACGATCCATATCCGGGCCTGGCTGTACCTTCGTGTCGAGCCCGCGGCCAACCTCAACCATGGTCTCTTCCTTCGTTCGATCTCCAAGACATTTGCGCGCGCGATCGAGCCGTCAACTCAGTTTATCGATCGATCACCAGAGATCAAGGCGCGCAAGCCTGCATTCCGCGAATTCAGCGCTCAGGATCCACGACTGCCGCAGGGCGCCCATTTGAGGAAACGCTTCCAGCGATGCTTCGTTCGCACTGCAGAGGCCCATTCTAGCATCCCCACGCCCAAAATTCGATGCCGGCTACGACCGCGGCTTGTTACCCATGGCCAGAAACGCAAAAAACCCCGATCGCCGAAGCCACCGGCGCTCAACGTCATCGAATTGTTCGCGACAACCCGAACCCACGTCGCAGGATCTAGACGAGTTCCTTCCTCCAATACAGCGTGTGCTGCCATGCCCAGGGCGAGACAGGTTCGAACAGCCGATATCCTCGCCGGATAAAATCATTGGCCAAGAAGATGTACTCGCTCGGAGCCGTGTCGCAATCCGGATCAGGATCAGGCAACACCGCACGAAAATGCGACCGTGGGAACGTCCGTCTGCTCGCGTTTGGGATGCGGGCGCTCTGAATGAACTGGATGATCTCGGCGCTCATGCAAGCTCCCACAACGCGATGGCAACCAGATCCCGCGAGCGCGAGCGATATCAGATAGGCGGTCATGCAAACCTCGTTGATCGGCCGTCAGCGCGCGATGCGGCCATGGCATGAATGTGCGGCAGATCGCGCAGTGGGCGGCGATCTTTGGGGCGCGAACCTTCGCCCTGACGAGTGGGGCCGCGGGCGGCGCCGGCTTTCGCCGCGCCGCAGGACCGGCGCGTTCGCGCGCACCAGCCAATTCGTTCTCTTTTCAAGGGGTCCGGACGGCGGCGCGTTTGCGACACTCAGGCGACGGGCTGGGAGGATGTGGCGTCGTGACGGTGCGGTCACCGTCCGATTGGTGAAACGGCAATCGGGATAGGGGGAAGCCTCGCGGCTTCTCCCCTCCCACACCACCGGACATACGGGTCCGTATCCGGCGGTTCGGTGGATTATGCGGGCTGCTGTGCCGCGACGGAAGCCAAGCCGAGTGCCCTGAAGAACGCGATTGGCATGGCGATGGTGAGCGCGGGGCTGTTCGCGAGCCGCCAAGGGCCATGCGGGCTGCCGGCGGTTTGTGCCGCCAGATCCCGGCCGACGCCGCAGCGTCGCAGCTCGGCAAAGCGAGTGTCACCGCGCTTCCATTGTTTCCAGGCGATGGCGCGCAACCGCCGCCTGAGCCATTCGTCAAGTGTGCGCAACACCGACGGGGTTTGGCAGATGCCGAAGTAGCCGCGCCATCCGATCAGATAGCGCGATAGTTCCTTGGCAATCTGCGCGAGGCTTCGGCCGCAGGTGCGTCGTGTCAGTCCTCGGACCTTCGCCTTGAAGCGGGCAAGTGCCTGCGGCGCGATGCGCCGACGCGGTTCTTTCCCACCGATAAAGCTGAAGCCCAAGAACTTGCGAACGCTCGGTTTGGCGACCGCGCTCTTGGCTTTGTTGACCTTGAGCTTGAGGCGCTTTTCGAGGAACCGTTCGATGCCCGCCAGCACCCGCTCGCCCGCCTCCCGACTGCGCACATAGATGTTGCAGTCATCGGCGTAGCGCACGAAGCGATGGCCGCGTCTTTCCAGTTCCCTGTCCAGCACATCCAGCATCAGGTTCGACAATAGCGGCGAGAGCGGACCGCCCTGCGGCGTACCCTCTTCCGTCGGACTGACCAGCCCTCTCTCCAGCACACCCGCATTCAGGAATCCGCGGATCAGCTTCAGGAGGCGCTTGTCAGTCACCCGCTTGGCAACGAGCCTCATCAGGATGTCGTGGTTGACCCGGTCGAAGAACTTCTCCAGGTGGATGTCCACCACGAAGCTGTGGCCGGCCGCAATATACGTCTGCGCCCGTTCCACCGCCTGATGCGCCGAGCGCCCCGGCCGGAAGCCGAAGCTGGTCTCGGAGAACGTCCCGTCCCAATCCGCCTGCAGCACCTGCATCACCGCCTGCTGGATCAAGCGGTCGAGCACCGTCGGGATGCCGAGCGGCCGCAGGCCGCCCGACGTCTTCGGTATCTCCACCCGCCGCACCGGCTGCGGCTTGTAGGTGCCCTCAAGCAACTGGGCTCGGATCGCTAGCCAGTGCTCCTTCAGGTGGGCCGGCAACTCATCGACGGTCATCCCATCGACGCCCGCCGCGCCCTTGTTGCGCGTCACTTGCGCCAACGCCGTCTTCAGGTTCTCACGCTCGATTACCGCTTCCATCGACGGCCCTGCGGCCGCCGGGCGTTCGAGGGCGGTGGCCGCCGCGCGCGCTTCGGACTCTTGGGCGGCGGCGTTCGGGGCTTCACCCTTCGCTCCGGTGCCCAAGTTCAGCTCGACCTGATTCTTCTGCCGCATGGCTCGCGCGAGATCACCGTTCTACTGGCCACTTCCACCGTTTGGGCCTTCGACGGCACGCCACCGCCTACTATGCCCGCTGCTGACTTCTGCGCTGCGGTCAAGTCGCCTTACGACGACCTCAGTCCCGTTACCGGGACACAGCACAGACCTCCCGAGGTAAGACCGACCGCCTTCACCGCACGCTCGCCGGATTTACCACCCCGACCCTTGATGACTATGGACTTCGCGATCACATGCTCGCTCGTCCGGCCGGGTAGGCCTCGTTATCCGGTAATTGTCCATCGAGCCGCGGCTTTGCTCCACGCTGTCTTCAGACCCCACCTCGCGATGACGCCCTTGCGCTTCGCTAATCCTTCGCCGTCATCAGGCTGGATAGAGGACTTCCACCTCCAAGCCGTCGTTCATACTCGGCACACAAGGAAAAGCCCGCCGCGGATTGCTCCGCGCGGGCTAACAATTTCTGATTTTCGGATTATGACCCTGAGTTGCCCGACGTGTCAAACCTATTTCGGGCTGAATGCGACCGGTAAAATGCGATGCGTCGGCTTCGATGGTGAGAAACCGCCTTGAGCGAAAGTTTGGGCATTGATCCGGAATCGCAGCGCAGGCCGGTGCCAAGCGCCTATGCTTGCTGCGATGATGTCAGTGTGCCCGACGCGTCAAGCGGACAGCTCACAATATTTGGATCGACATCAATACAGCTTTTGGCTCGCGTCGGTCGAACTGATCCGCGCCGCATTTGATTGCAAGGAGGAAGCGTCGATGTATTTCGTTGCTGCCGTGCTCGCGGTCCTGTCCGGCCTGTTCTACGCCGCGGGCCATCATCAGATCGGCTCTCTCGGCGTCACCATGTGCAAGTATGGCGGCATGTTCTGCGACAGCCCGGTGCTGGTTCTCGTTGGTGCAGGATTTGCAGCAGCGTGGGGCATGCTGGTCAGCATTCGCTGATCATCCCGCGACATTCCGACGATGATTTTGTGCCGCTGATTTGCCCGACGTGTCAATTCCCGCGCCCTGCGTCGGGATGTGATCCCACGAACGCCCGCAGCTATTGCGGCGTGCTCGGGTTTGCCGGATGAGCGGGCTTTGGGCCGGGTGGATCAGGCTCGATCGGTGCCTTGGGCTCGGTCGGTATGACCTTTGCGCCAGCGGCTCGCGCCGCCTCGCCGGTCGTTGAGTAGTTAGCCGAAGCGGCCGGCTGCACGTTCGGCTTGTTCCACGGGCCGTGATCCACGATCAGCATGCCGAGCACGCCGAGGATCGCAACCACGGCCGCCACCAACAGCGGTGTGCCACCATGCCGATTTCGATGCTTGACCGAACCGCCATCTGCAATGCCATGCGCCTGCATTGTCATCATCGTCTCCTCCACGGAAACAAGCCGCGACCCGCGCGTAAGTTTCCGGTTCCCCGATGTGAAAGCGAGACATGTCGGTGGAACCAATCCACCGCTGCGGAATTTCTCCGATATGTGGCCGCCATCGCCGTGCAAAACGTGCGGATAGCAAAGGCGTTGGTCACCTGACGTCGGTCACCTGGCCTTCAATAAATCGCGGCACGGCACATGAGCTCCGAAACACCCGAGTTCCCGCTTCAACCCACACTCGGTGAACGAGCGATCGACACCGCGACGGACGTCTCGCGTACGATCACGGAGGTGTCGGATGGACTCCGAGCCGCCGCCGATCGCCTCAGCGATGCCATCGCGACCTCGCGCCGACCGGGCGGCGCCCTGGCCATCGTGAGTGCGGTCACGCGCGAAGCGCCGCTCGCAAGCCTGTTCGTCGCGTTTCTGCTCGGCGTCGCCGTCGCGCGCCGGCGCTAAAGCGTCGATGGGGCCGCGAACGCCGTGTCCTAGAACTTGCCCTTCGTCGCGTCCTTGGTCGCCGACATCACGCTACCGCTGATCTGGCGCATGTGTTCGCCGGCATTGGTGAACTGGCTGCGCAGGAATTCCGACTGGATCCGCATCGCCTCCTGCAGATCCGTTGCGTGCACGAGCTTGCGCGCATGCTCGAACGCCGCCTTCATGTTCTGCTCGGTGAACGACAGCGCCTGTTTGGAGATCTCGGTACCGGCGCCCGGCATCGACGTCATCGACTTGCTCGCGGCATCAAAGAACAGGCTGAAGGCCTGTTCGGCCTGGTCGATGGTCTTTTCCGCGAGATCGCGCAACTCGGCGGGAACTTCAAGCTTAGGCTCAATCATGATCGCGCCCCCTGAAATAAGCGTCCGGTGAGGTTAGCATAGATTGTGACGGCGTCAGCGCCGGATCGCGAGCAATGAAGACCCACCCGCTCCGGCCAATTGAGGAAAAATTACCTAGCCGCGACCGACAGCCGATTCCAATTATGTCAGCACTGTGGCATAGTGATTCGGCTTCTTCGTCGGTCGCGTTCGCGTCTCTGGGGAATAAGGGGATCCGATGCTGCGCGCCGTTCGTCCGACACCGACCTGCACCCGGTTCAAGACCAGCATAGAGATGCCGTGCATGAAGTGCGGCACGCAAATGCGGCTTGCCTTGATCGAGCCGCGCGACCAAGTCTACGACGTGCTGACCTATCAGTGCACGCCTTGCAATTCCGGTGAAAGCTTCCTGAATGCGCGCTAGGCTGCGCGCATGTTCAATCGCTCAGCACGGCGGCTCCCGCCTCCGTCAGCCCGGGCTCGTCGTCATGCAGTTCGACGAGACCGAGCTCAGCGAGGATGTGCAGATCCTCGTCGCTGACCGGTGACAATTTGAGCCTGCCGGCCTGAATATCCCGCAAGGTCCAGCGCAAGCCGATCGCGCGCTCGAGTGAAAATTCCGCGAATGGATTATCTGCCATCCGCCTCGACTAGTGCGGCATTTGGATCAGACTTTGTCTTGCCGCGGCGGCTTCATGGACACCACAGATTGATCGCGGCTGGCGCGATCGAGGCGCACAAATGCCTCGACCGCGCCAACGCTTCATGCATTGCCCGCAGCGGCTCAGTAGCGGTAGGGATCGATATCGAGAAGCGGGAATGCGCTGAACACGCTCGGCAGATTGGTCGGCATCGCCGGATGCAGGTAGGATTTGTCCAGTTCGGCAAAGCTGGTGACGCCGAGCAGACCGAGGCAGCGGATCACCTCGTCCTCCAGCAGTTCAAGCATCCGGACAATGCCGGCCTCACCGGCCGCGGCGAGCGCCCAGCACTGCAACCGGCCGATGCCGACAAGATCAGCGCCCGAAATGATAGCCTTCACAATATCGGTGCCGCGGCAGAACGAGCCGTCGACCATGATCTTGGCACGGCCCGCGACCGCCTGAACGATCTCGGGCAGGACATGCATGGACCCACGGCCATGGTCGAGCTGTCGGCCGCCATGATTTGAGACGTAAATCCAGTCGACCCCGTGGTCGAGGGCGATCTTGGCGTCTTCGGCGGTGGCGATCCCCTTGAGGATAAGTGGAATCTTGAACTTGTCCTTGATCAGCTTCACCGTCCGCCATTCCAGCCCCTTCTGGAAATCGCCGCCGGTGGCGCGGATGCGGCTCTCGCGGACATAGCGCTTGGCTATATCGCGCTCGCGCCGGCTGTAATGGGCAGTGTCCACCGTGAGGCAGAACGCGGCATAACCGTTGTCGATGCTGCGGCTGACCACATCCTCGACAAAGGCATCGTCGCCACGCACATAGAGCTGGAAGATGCGAAGCGCATCCGGTGCCGCCCTGGCGGTGTCCTCCAGCCCGGGCTCGGAAACCGAACTCAGCATGTGCGCCGCGCCGAACGTTCCCGCTCCACGCGCGACGGCCGCGCCCGCATCCGGATCGAAGATCTCGAGCGCGCCGACCGGGGCGATCATCACGGGAAGCCGGAGCTTGCGTCCGAATACCGCGGTAGAAGGATCGACGTTGATGACGTTGCGCAGGACGCGCGGCCGGAACGCGATCTCGTCGAGCGCCATTCTGTTGCGGCGCATCGTGGTCTCGGTCTCCGAGGCGCCGACGATGTAGTCCCAGGCGTTCTGATTCAGCTTGGCGCGGGCCTTTCGCGCGAATTCGTGCAGGTTCTGGAATTCCTCGCCGCTGGCGCCGAGTTCGACATTGCGCGCCTGTCGAATGGGGGTCCCGTCATTCATGGTGTTTCTTCTCCCGATTTGGCCGGCACATTAGCCGCAGACAAACCGGAAAAGCTACCACCTTGCGCCACGAATCCGGCCAGCGAAGGCCAGCTATTCGCTCGTGAGATAGATCGGTTCTCGACGCGACGCGGTTCGTATCCAGACGACCTCGCCCGAGGCGAGCTAGCTGCCCGAAAACCGGTTTCGGTACTCGGTCGGCGATACGCCGAGGTGGCGCAGGAAGGCCCGCCGCATTCGCTCGTCATCGCCAAATCCCGCGCGCTTGGCGACCTCGACCACGCCGCCGATCTGGCGGCTTTCGAGCAGCAAGCGCGCCGTCTCCACCCGCAGCGCCTCGACGCCGCTTGCGGGTGTCATGCCGGTGCGGCTGACATAGGTCCGGGCAAAGGTGCGTGGCGACATCCCCGCCTTTTCCGCGAGAGTCTCGACCTTGAGGTCGCTCGTGATGTTCTCGATGATCCAGGCGTGCAGCGCGCTGAAGCGTCCCTCGACGTCCGATGCCTGGGCGGCAAGGACGGTCGAGAACTGGCTCTGACCGCCCGGCCGCTTCAGAAACACCACAAGTCTGCGCGCGACATCGAGCGCGATGGTGTGGCCGAAATCCTCCTCGATCATGGCGAGCGCCAGATCGATGCCGGCGCTAACCCCGGCCGATGACCAGACCCGTCCGTCCTTGACGAAGATCGCGTTGGGCTCAACCCGGATATTGGGAAAGCCATCCTGCAGACGAGGACAATAACGCCAGTGCGTTGCCGCCCGCTTGCCGTCCAAAATCCCGGTCCAGGCCAACGCAAATGCGCCAAGGCAAACCGACGCGATACGGCGCGCCTTGGGCAGCGCCTCCGCGATCCAGTTCATCAACTTCGCGTCGTTGCGAATCTTCCAGATGCCGGGCCCGCCGGGGATCACCAGCGTGTCGACCTCGCCGGGCGCAATACTGTCAATCGGCGCCGTGTCGATCATCATGCCGACATCGGTCGGGACCAACCCGCCGGAGGTCGACAGGTAGGACAGCGAGTAGTCCGGTCCCGGCAGCTCGATTGCTTCCAGTTCTGCAAACACCTGCGCCGGTCCCGAGATGTCGAGCAAGGTCACACCCGGAAAGGCAACGATCGCGATCCGCCGCGTCGCTTTCTTGTCGCGCGGCTCAGGCCGGGGCGCTTTGGCAGTTTTCGAGGGCATATTGTCCTTTAAGCCATTCGAGGCTGCCCTGTATAGCTCGCAATGGAATTCTGGAGTTCTGCCATGTCGCGAAATCTGGGCAGCGGATACGAGGCGATCAAATCGCCTTGGACGGATTACGCGATCTACAGTCTACCCGATGCCTCCCGGGTCGAAGCCTGCGACCGTCAGCCGCTGATGGACGCCATGAACGGCATCATTGCCGTCAACTGGCAGGCCACCGAGCCGCACTGGACAACAACCTCCTCGCCCTTCGACAAGAAGTATAGCCTGATCCTTGTCTACGATCGGTCTGGCCTCATTGCCTTCTCGGTCTACCGCATCCTGCAGATGTCGGCCGGACTCGGAATCTATCGCAGCGGCACGGAAGTGCTCCCGGCGCACCAGGGCCGCGGCTTCTACGGCTTCTTCACAGCGGAAGTCCTGAAATGCTCCGGCGCCGCCGCGAGAGCCGAGGGCAACGTGCTCTACGGCTGGCGAACCCGCAACCCGATCGTCTGGGCAGCGAACGCTAAGATTTGCGAAAAAGTGACTCCATCTTTGCTCGACGATACGCAGGATCTCGCCCTGCAGGCGGCCTGTATCGAGATGTGCACCTCGCTCTATCCGGGCAAGCCGCTCGAACTGCCCGACATGATCATGCGTGGCGCTTACGGCCACATTAAGCACCATCGGCAGGCCTATCATGGCACCGCGTCGCTGGTCGATGCCGCGATGTCGCGGAAGATTCCGAATTCAGCGGATGCCCTTTTCTCGGTGGGTTACGCGAGGGTGTGATGTCGATGCTCGGACAACAAGCTGTTTATGCCCCGACGTCGCGCTTCACCGATCGCGCCTATCTCGCGTGGACGGCGGTGGCCATCGCCTACGCCATCGCCTTCCTGCAGCGCGTATCGCCGCAGTCGGTCAGCCTCAGCTTCATGCACGACTTCAACACCGACGCGGCCGGCGTTGCGATGCTCGCCTCAAGCTACTTCTGGGGCTACACCTTGATGCAGATTCCGGCAGGCCTTCTGGTCGACCGTTACGGCGTCAAGCGCGTCGTTCTCGTCAGCATGATCGCCTCCTCGCTCGGCAGCGCCGCGTTCGCGCTAGCACCGAACCTGCTCGACGTTTTTGTTGCGCGCCTGATCGTCGCCTGCGGCGATGCGCTGGTCTTCACCGCACTCCTGAAGCTCGTGGCACAGAGCTTCGCGGATGAGCGGTTCGGCATGATGTCGGGCATCTCGCAGGTCTCGGGCTATGTCGGGGGCGTGATCGCGACCACGCCGCTCGCAGCCGCGGTCTCAGGGTTCGGCTGGCGGGCCTGCTTCCTGTTCATCGCCTGCATTGGCCTCGCCAACCTGGCTTTCGCCAAGCTCGCGCTCAAGCCCGATCCGGCCTCGCACAGCAACAAGACGCTGAAGGGCGTGGTGATCGCCGCGCGGCAATCGCTGGCCCATGTCGCGAACTGGGGTTGCGCAATGACGTTTGCGTCGCATTTCGCGGTGGTGACGACGCTGTCGGGCGTCTGGGGCATTCCGATGGTCGCGCACTTCTTCCATATCTCCCCGACAGCCGCCGGCACGCCCCTGCTCGCCTTCATGATCGGCAATGCGCTCGGCTCGATCTTCCTGGGTCACGCCGCCGATCGCGCCGCGGCGGCGCTCGATCGCGCGCTGATCGGCATTTGCGTGCTGCGCATGCTGCTGATCGCGATGTTGCTGCCGCCGATCGCCCAGACATTTGGACTCGCCTACGTCACCGTCGCGTTCACTGCCTTGGGGCTCGTCGCCGGGGGCACCGTCCCGCTGGTACTGAAATGCGTCAAGAAGCTCTACACCGCCGATCTGATCGGTGTGGGCGCATCCGTGAACACCACAGCCGCCGGAATTTTCGCCGGCATCTCGCAGCCCATCATCGGCTTCGCGATGCTCGCCGCCAGCAACGCCTCGGGGACCGACGCCGTACACAACACGGCCGCGATCGGCGACGGCGGCTACAGCGCCTTGATTGTCATTCTGCTTCTTATGTCGCTGCCGGGCATTGCCGGGCCGCTCTTGATGAGAAGCAAGTTGATAGCTCGTTAGTGTCGTTATGAGTGTAGGGGGTGTTATGGAGCGCTTGTTCTTGAGAAAAGGCGAAGTCGCGGCAAACTTTCCGGTCAGCAGCTGGCAGAGCGTGATGTTCTCCGAGTTTGAAGCGCAGATGAGCAGCGAGGCAAGGCCGTTCCCTTGCGTGTTCGGCGTGACCGGACATCGCCAGGATCAGCTCCGCTACCTTTTCCTCGATCCGTATGATGTGGCGGTGCTGGGCGAGCAACTCGGGCAGTATGTCTCGCAGGCGCGCTCGTTCGGTCCCAACACTTCGTTGATCGTGTTCACGCGGCCCCGCCCGGTACAGACACTCGATGCCTATTATCGCAAGATGTGGCTGACGCTCGACCAGCTCGCGCGGCTGGACAAGAACCCGTGGCCATCAGAGATTCCGGAACAGATCGACCATCCGATGTGGGAGTTCTCGTTTGCGGGCGAGCCGATCTTCGTGGTCTGCACGACGCCCGCGCATGTGATGCGGCAGAGCCGCCGGTCCAGCGCCTTCATGCTCACGTTCCAGCCGCGCTGGGTGTTCGACAAGATCCTCGGGACGGAGAAGGCCGCGAACGCTGCGTTCGCGGCGGTGCGAAAGCGCCTGATCCCGTACGACAGCGCAAGCCCCTCTCCGCTTCTTGGCCGCTACGGCGCAACCGACGGCCGCGAGTATCTGCAGTACTTCCTGCACGACGACAACCATGCGAGCTCGGGCTGCCCCTTCGCCAAGCTCGCGCAGAACAAGGCTCAACCGATCGCGAACAAGGAGCAGGCAGCATGACCCAGATCATCGCAGGCACGAAGACTGAATTTGCCATCGCCCCGGAGATCCTGGACCTGCTCCCGGCCCAGGGCTCGGTCGAGCTGCAGCATGATGCGGCCGGCAAGGTGCATCAGTTCCATACCCATCCGGTCGACGAGATCCTGATGATCATCAGCGGCCGGCTGAACTTCATCTGGGATGGCGGCGAGCGGGTGGTCGGCGCCGGCGATACCATCCTGCTGCCAGCCGGCACCCGGCATCAATCCGAAGCGCTCGAGGGCGGCGCAATCTACGTGATCGCGACGCAAGCGCCCGCCAAGCCAATGAACAGCTGACGCACAGGAAAGATTTGCGAGCACCTCAGGACAGTGAGGGATCGCGCGGCGGCTCAACCGCCAAACGTTCGACGAGCTCGATGACCTCGGAACGCTGGTCGGGCGCAAGTCGAAGGAAAGCCTTCAACAGTCGCAGGCTTTCCAGTGTTTCGCTCGATGGAGCTCCGAGCTTCTTCTGCAGCTCCGCAACGTATGTGGGATTTTTCATCTCGCACCTTAAGTGAGGATTACGAATGGCATACCCAGGTAAACGTGAAGGCTTGGCCCAGAAGGTCGACACCGCAGCACAAGAGGCCGAACGCCTCGGCCTGACCACGGCAACCCTCATCCTCCGGATGGCACGCCTCGAGATTGATCGGGCGGAACCCGAGGAAGTTGAAAGTATGCCAAGGAACAACTTGCGCAGCAAGCCGAACTGAGTTCCCGAAACGGACCAGCTTCAAGGCCGCCGGCGACGCGCCGGGCCTGCGACGCCTGAAAGACATCTCGCCAGGCGAGAGGCTTTCCTCTCGCCTGCTGTCAGGTTGTTTTGCGAATAGTTGATCTTTTGTGCAGGCTGAGCACGCTGGAGCGTTTTCAAGCGAAGCGGATACCGGTTCGCGTCAAGGAAGCGCGTCAAACTGGAATCTAGAGCCCCGTTCCGATTCCATCGGAACGGAAAAGGCTCTAGCCGGTGTTGCCTGCCTTGCCGAACGCGCCGGCCTCAGCCAGCGCGGCGATGCGCCGGTCGTCGTAGCCAAGCGTCTTGCTCAACACGTCCTTGGTATGCTGACCGAGCAGCGGAGCCGCAACAGGATCAACGGTCGGCGTCAGGCTCATATTGACCGGAGACTCGATGTTCGGAACCGAGCCGGCGGTTGGATGCGCAATCCTGCTCAGGCGATGCCGGTCGCGCACCTCGGGCGCGTTGAACCCCTCCTCGACCGTCCGCAGATAGCCAACCGGAATGTTCGCCTTCTTCATCTTCGCCATCCAGTTCTCGAGCGTGTCGCCCGCAAACACGCTGGCAATGATCGCGCGCAGCTTCTCCTTGTTGGCCGTGCGCGCCTTGCGGTGAGCAAACTCGGGATCGGTGACGAGATCCGGGCGTTCCAGCACGTCGGTGACAAGCCGGCGATACAGCCGGTCATTGGCGCAGGCCATGTAGAGCGGACCATCGGAGGCCCGGTAGACGCCGACGGTCGGCGAACCGTTCGGAGAGTTGCCGAAACGGCCGGGATTGTTGCCATTGATGAGATAGGCCATGCCGTAGAAGCCGGTCATTGACACCGCGGTGTCGATCAAGGCGACCTCGACCTGCTGACCGCGACCGAGCCGATCGCGCGCAATCAGCGCCAGCAAAATGGCGTTGCAGGCCGACATGCCCGTCGCCATGTCGACGATCGGCGGCCCGGTGCGCACCGGCTCGCCATCCGGAAAGCCGTTGAGCGACATGAAGCCGCTTTCGGCCTGCGTGATCGGGTCGAAGCCCGGGCGCAGCGCGAAATCGCCTTTGCGGCCATAGGCGGAGATCGAGCAATAAATCAGCCGCGGGTTGGTCGGCGCCACCGACGCATAATCGAGACCGAATTTCTTCATCACGCCGCCGGAGAAATTCTCGACCACGACGTCGGCCTTGGCAATCAACGCGCGCGCGACATCGAGCGCGGCCGGATTGTTGAAATCGAGCGCAATGCCGCGCTTGTTGCGGTTGAGGCTCAGATACGCCGCGCTCTCCCCGCCGATTTCGGCGTGCTCATAGGCGCGCGTGTCATCACCGCCGTCCGGATTCTCGATCTTGATGACTTCGGCCCCGAAGTCGGCCAGCGTTTGCGTGCAGGCCGGGCCGGCCACGACGCGGGTGAAGTCGACGACCAGCAGGCCGTCGAGCGCCGTCGGAACTCCCTCCCCGCGCGGCGTGCGCCCCGGCAATTCTGGTCTGGTCATGATCTGACGCTTCCTCTGTTATTTTGTCAGGCGAAATACGACGGTCCCTGCCAAGACCGGCACTGCTCGCCTTTTAGCGGAAGCTCGTCAGCAAAACCAAACCCGGATTTTGCAGGGCGGGACCTTCGTCCGACATGGCTGTCGATGGCCAAAGACGACCCGGCGGCCGCCGACATGGTCGGGCGCCTCGCACGCGAAGCAAGCCTGCCGGATACCGATTTGTGGGGGCGGAGCCCATACGCAAGCGGGTGGCGGCACGCCGCCGCCACCCGCTTTCGTGATGGGGAGCCTTCGAGCTATTCGGCGATCATTTCGCCGGAGCCGCCGAACTCAGCCGGAAAATCCTTCAACTTCGGCAGGCCGTCGCGTATCTGCAGCACTGCCTCGGAATAGTTGACGTGAACCCCTGGGCTGAATTTCAGCGTCGGGATCGTTGCGGTGAACACGTCGACGAGCCCGAGCGTCGGGTGGTTGGTCATCAGGTGACCGCCGCACTTTGTGCAATATTTGCGCTGGCTCATCGCGGTCTTCTCGAACGTCGCGATGTGGTCGGCGCCCTTGGTGACCTCGACCGCCTCGGGCTTCCAGAGGCTGAACGCATTCACCGGACCACCGGACCAGGAGCGGCATGAACGGCAGTGGCAATAGCCCATTGCCTCAGGCTCTCCGCTGACCTTGAGTTCGACGGCGCCACAAAAGCAGTTTCCAGTGTGATTCATCGGTCGGTTCTCCCTTGGGTTATTTTGATTGGGCTCAGCGTCGGCATCGATCCACGTTGCTCGTGGTGTTCGTGATGCAGAGAAGATGTAGACAGTGCGTAGCCGCGGCGAACTCCCTTGCGTGGACGTACCAGACCCTTCTCGCGCGAGAGGCTCGAATGCAGTCCGGTCGTCGACGCGACCGAAGTTACATGAGAGTCCGCGCCGCTGTCGACCATCTTCACAGCCTTGGCCGGGCCAATCCCGACCGCACACAAGGAAGGAGTTCAGTGTGAGGCAAGGCACAGTCATGCGATGAGGGCTACCGTGCCGGATTCCTGCGCGGCAAACCGGCACGTCAGCAATCACGTCAGATCAGCGTTGATGGTCCTTCACCGGAACCCTGCTTGCCGTCGCAAGCCCGTACATCAGCGCCAGCCGATCCAAGCATTGAGACGCCGCGCAAAATAGTCCTGCCAGCGCTGCGTACACAGTCGGCGCCGCTGTCCAACCTGCTCCATGGTCATGCCGAGAACCAGGACATCGTGCAGTGGCGCCGAACCGTCGGCGCCGAGTTCATGCTCGGCGCGATTGAGGCGCAGCGTCGTCTGGCGCCGCCCCTCGGTGATCGGCTTGCGTCGCAGGCCGCGATCGACGAATTCGCGCGTCGTATCCACCGCGCTCGGCCTTTTGCCAGTCGTTTTGGAACGCCCGGCCACTCCGATATTGCGTATCGTCGATCAGGCGGTGCGCGTGCAACCGGCCGAGCGGATCGTTGCGGATCGAGCGAAAAGCAACGATCTTCTCGCCTGGCTCGAGCGCAAGGGGATCGTCGACGTCGACGGTCGCCACCTCGGCATTAAACGGCAGATCCTGGGCACATCGATCGTGCGCTCCGGCGGGATCGTACGGCTTCCGGCGCTTGGCTCGCGGCATTGGTAACCTCCAAAATGTCTGATGATGGGCGCGCGGAGGCTTCCGCGCGATCGCAGTTGCGGACCAATGTCCGTCGGTCAGGTGATGAATTGCCTCAACCGGCCCCGATGGGCTTGAAGCTAGTCGGCGCTCAATACCGGCCTCGTGGCCTCAGGATCGCGACTCGTGTGAAAATGCGGCGTGCAGTAGCTCAAGCCCGACCGGCACGGATGACCGCAGAAGGTAATGGTCTCGCCGTCGCTATCCCGCCATAGGGATAGCGGCAGTCTCCGGGCTTGAGGTCGAGCAGCGAAAGATGCCGCGGCACGACCGCCGCGCAACGAAGCTGCGGCATCTCCACCGTTTCAGTGAAGATCTTTGGCTCGCGAAGCAGATCCGGCGTCAGTTCGGCGCGCCCTTCACGCAGCCGCCTGATCCTTCGGAGCCCGGCAGGGACGGCTCGGGCCTTTCGAGGCCCGCCAACCCCATGCGCTGCGCTCGGCTGAGCGCCGCGTTGCGCGTATAGGCCGTATTGAAGGTAGCGTTGATCGTGTCAGCGATTTTCGAATAGGACAAGCCGCGGGCGCGGAGATCCTGCAGGGCTGCCGAATGCTCCGGCAGCCGGTTCATCATTTCCATTCCAAATTCCCATTTCTGTCATTCCGCCGGCGCCTCGCATACCTTCCGATATTCCGAAGAAAATAGTCAAGCTTGTTTCTGATAATCGTAACGGATATAGTCTCTCCGGGTTTGGGAAAGGATGAAACATGCTGGACGCGGCGCTGATCGAACGAGCACTGGAAAAGACTGGGAAGAGCAAAGGCGGGCTTGCCCGCGCGATGGGGGTTCGGGCCGGGGCGGTCTCCGAAATCCTGTCGGGAATAAGGTTGATCAAGGCATCCGAGATTGCCCCGATCATGGAGTATTTGGAGCTGAATTCGGTGCCGATCGTGGGCCGGGTCGGCGCCGGCGCCTCGATCCAGCCGGAGCTTGAACAGGTCCCGCCGGAGGGTCTCGGCGAAATCGAGCTTCCATTCCCGATGACGGAGGAGACCGTCGCTTTCGAGGTCTCAGGCGATTCGATGCTGCCGAAATACGAGAACGGCGACGTCATCGTGGTGTATCGCGAGCAGCGCTATCCGCTGTCGAGCTTCTACGGAGAGGAAGCTGCGGTCCGGCTGAAGAGCGGCGAGCGGTATCTGAAGACGATCGAACGCGGCAGTTCGTCCGGCACCGTCAACCTCAAGAGCTTTAATGCCAAGCCGATCAACGGCGTAAAGCTCGAATGGATCGGCGAAATCTGCGTCACCCTGCCTCGCGGCCAGATCGAAAGGCTGCGCGGCAAGTCGGTGGCGAAGGGTCGCAAATCTGCCCGGACGCAGGGCGGGCGATCGTCCGAGAAGTAACCGCGCTGCTTCAGGGACCGGCCGGACCGATTCGGACGCCTTCGGGACGAATCGGTCCGGCCATGCATGCCTGAATTTCGGTTTTCGACAATTCACCTTGACATACTTCCGATTATCGGAAATAATGCGCAGTAACAGTCAGAACATCGAACGATCAGGCAATGCAGTATTTCGTCGTGATGATCGACTATGGCCGCCGTGGCCGCGAGGCGATCGTCGATCCCAAAATGACACGACGCGACGTCGTCTCACGAATCGCCTCGGGCGAATATACGAACATCAGCTTCATTCACGAGATTGCCGAGCGTTCGGTCGAGGATGTCACGGACGACCTGCTGGCCGAGGCCGCCCTGCCGGAGCTCCCCGTGACCGGCGCGAACCTGCAAGCCAATACGCTGGATCACACCCGCGACCTGCGCAAACACGAACCGGTCTGACACCGCTCACGGGTTGATTGCGAAAACGTGATCTTTCTTGAGCGGGCCACTTGGCCGGAACCCGAAACGGACTAGATAGGGTTCACGCAAAGTCTATTCGGACCAGGCGCGGGTTCCCTCTAGACTAGCGATTCGTTTCTCGGGCCGGCAAATTTCAGCTTCAGATGACTTCGACAACAAACGCCGAGATCGCGAAAGCCGATGGCGATCTCAGGATCGCGCTGCTGCTTGGCATCGCAAACTGGTTTCTGTTTCTGGACCATATTCCGCACAACGTCGTCGGCGCGCTGACCATGCGCAACTTCGGCTTCAGCGGCGCAACCGACCTTTTTGTATTCGTCGGCGGCTACGCCGTGACGCTCATCTACGCCAGGATGACGCTGGAACGCGGATTCCTGGTGGCCGCAACCCGCATCTTCAAGCGCGTATGGCAGCTCTATGCCGCCTATATCGTTCTGTTCGTGATCTATGTCGAGTTGATCAGCTATGTGGCCACCCGGACCGCGGCGCCCGAGATCATCAGCGAGTTCAACATCACCGGCTTCATCGATCACCCGATCCGGACGTTGATCTACGGCCTGTTCCTGCAGGCCAAGCCGCTCAATCTCGACGTGCTGCAACTCACCATTGCCTTGATGGCGTTCCAGCCCGTCATCGTGTTCGGGCTGTTGTACGTGCCGAACGCGACGGTCGTCGCGTCCGTGACCCTCTACGCGGCCGGCCGGCTGCTCAACTGGAACCTGTCGTCATATCCGTATGGCGACTGGTACCTCAATCCGTTCTGCTGGCAATTGCTGTTCGTGATGGGCGGCTGGCTCGCGCTGATCGGCGCGCGATATGCGCCCGCGATCCGCGCGATGCAGGCGGCTCCCGCGCTGCGCGCCATGGCGTTGCTGTATCTGCTGTTCGCCCTGACAATTGTCTCGATCAGCGATATCCCGGCACTCGCGCAAATGATGCCGAGTGGGCTGAGCGATGTGCTGCTGCCAAACGACCGGGAGGAGATCGCGCCTCATCGCATCCTGCACTTCCTGGTCCTGACATTCCTGTTCAGCTGGCTGGTGCCGCGCGATTGGGAAAACCTGCGATCTCCCGCCTTGCAGCCGATCATCAAGTGCGGCGAGGAATGGCTGGCCGTGTTCTGTGCAGGCGTCTTCCTCTCATTCGCTGCGCACCTGATCTTGATTACGGGCCCATACTCACTGGCAAGGCAGGTCGCGGTCAGCATCGCCGGTATCGCGGCGATGACGGCCGTCGCCTACTACGTCTCGTGGTCGAAGCAGCAGGACGGCAAGTCGGCCGTCGCTCATTCCTGATTCCTGCGGTTTAGTCGATCGCCAGCGACCGTCGCAGCCGCGCCTCGCTATCGCGCAACATCGCGGTGTCTGGCCCGCCTCCCCGACTATTTCCTGCGCGACGCCAGGATCTTCTCGGCGGCGCGCAGATGCGGCTTGTCCAGCATCTTGCCGTCCATCTTGGCGACTCCCGATGGATTATTGGCGAACGCGGCGATCACCCGCTCCGACCATGCGATTTCCTCATCTGTCGGCATGAAGGCCGCATTGACGACGTCGACATGCTTGGGGTGGATCACGGCCTTGGCGAGGAAGCCATCCTGGCGCGCGGCGACCGCCTCGGCCTTCAAAGCATCGAGATCGTTGATGTCGGTCGCGATGGTGTCGATCGCGACGACGCCGGCGGCGGCCGCGCCGATCAGGCAGAGATCGCGCGCCAGGATGAAGGGCGAGTGATAGCGGCCATCACTGCGGTTGCGCGTTGCCCCGAGCGAGGCCGCGAGATCCTCCGCGCCCCACATCATGCCCCACAGCCGCGGGCTCATGTTCTCGAAATCGAGGATTTTCAGCACCGCCCGCGCCGTCTCGGTCGCGACCGTCACGATCCGGGTGGTGCCCTGCGCGATGTCAGAGGCGGCCTCGAATGCGTCGAGATAGAGCGCGAGCCGGTTGACGTCGGCGGCACCGGCGCATTTCGGCAGCACGATGCCATCGGGTTTACCGGGCATCACGGCGGCAAGATCGCCGAGCGTCAGATCGGTGTCGAGCGCGTTGACGCGGACATAAAGCTTCTGCTCCGGATTGCGGGCATCGAGCATCTGGCGCGTGATGCCCCGCGCAACCACCTTCTGGTCCGGCGCGATGGAATCCTCGAGGTCGAGAATCAGCGCGTCGGCCGCGGTCTTCTTCGCGCTTTCATACTTCCGAGTGCTATCACCGGGAACGAACAGGAACGATCGCATCGCTTACGCCTTCGGCTTGCAGTGCATCAGGCCGGTGCGGCGGCAGCTCGCCACCACCTCGCCGCGCTGGTTGGTCATGGTGTGCTCGAACTCGACAATGCCCTGGGTCGGCCGCGACTTGCTGGCGCGCTTGCCGATGATCCTGGTGTGCGCCTTCAGCGTGTCGCCGTGAAACACCGGCTTCGGGAACTTGACGTCGGTCATGCCGAGATTGCCGACGGTCGTTCCCAGCGTCGTATCGTACACGCTCATGCCGATCATGATGCCGAGCGTATAGAGGCTGTTGAACAGCCGCTGGCCGAACTCGGTCTTCTCGGAGAAATGCGCGTCGATATGCAACGGCTGCGGGTTCATGGTCAGGAGGCTGAACATGGTGTTGTCCATCTCGGTCACGGTTCGGCTGAATTCGTGATGGAATTCCTGTCCGATCTCGAACTCCTCGAAATACAATCCAGCCATTACCGTCCCTTGTAGTTGGGCGTCCGCTTCTCGACGAACGCATTGAGCCCTTCCTGGCAATCTTCCGTCGATGCGACCACAACGAAGCTTTCCGCCGTGTTTTCCACCGAGCGGCGGAAATCGGCATCGACCGCGCGCATGAAGGCGTCGCGGCCGATCTTCATCACGATCGGCGATTTCGCCGCCAGCTTGCGTGCGATCTCGCGAGCCCGCGCGAGCGCGGTGCCCTTCGGCACCACCTCGCTGAGCAGCCCCATGCGAAAGGCGGTCGCGGCATCGAAGGGCTCGCCAAGGAACAGCGGGCCGAATGCCTGGTGCTTTCCGACCAGCCGCGGCAACTGCACGAAATGGATCGCCGGGATCAGGCCGACATCGATCTCGGGATAGCCGAAGGTCGAGCCGTCGCCCGCGACGATCATGTCGCAGGAGATCGCGATCGTCATGCCCCCGGCGCGCACCGCGCCATCGATCGCCGCAATGGTCGGCTTGCCCATGCGATACTGCGTATCGTTCAACGCAAAGTATAGCCGCTCGAGAAATGTCTTGGTCTCGATCGCGGGCTTGCCCCTGACGATGTCGAGATCGAGGCCGGCGCAAAACACCTTGTGAGCGCTGCTGATGATGACGGCACGCACCGCGTCGTCGTCGCGCGCTTTCGCCAGCGCCGCCAGCAGCGCATCGATCAGGGGAATGCTGAGTGCGTTGACCGGCGCGCGATCCAGCACGATCTCCGCAATCTGGTCGGTGACCGAGTAACGAACGAGGTCAGTGCTCATGATGTATTGCCTCCCGTTAGCTCTTGGTCTGCCGCACGGCGCCCGAGAGCAGCAGGCCATCGATCTCGGCGGAACCGAAGCCGGCCTCCGTCAGCACGGCGCGGCTATCCTGCCCGACGTCAGGCGCGGGGCAAAGGTGATCCTCGGACAGGCTCGCGATCCCCGGCGTGCGTGGCGTGTAGACCGCGCCGACGCCGGGTGTGTCCTGGCGCACCGATGCCCTGGTCGCCTCGACATGGACGTTGCGCAGCCATTCGCCGGGATCGAGGATCCGCTCGGCGATGATATCGGCCGCATGCAGCCGGGTCAGCCAGGCGTCCGTCGCCTGGGTCAGGAACACCTCGCGCAATTGCGGGATCAGCGCGTCGGCCGCATCGGCGCGCCGGGCGAAGTCGGCAAAACGCGGGTCGGCGGCGAGATCCTCACGGCCGATCGCACCGCACAGCCGCTTGTATTGCGGCTCGTTCACCAGGGTGACCATCATCCAGCCGTCCCGGGTCTGGTAGGTGCCGGCCGGAACGTTCAGCGCGCGCGGCGCGCCGCCCTCGAGGATGAACTCCGCCACCTTGTGGCCGAGCAGCGCCGACGTCGACTGGCAGAGATTGACGTCGATCCAGCGGCCGGTGCCGACGGTCGCACGCGCGAACAGCGTCGTGGCGATGGCCTGGAACGCATAGACGCCGGTGACGACGTCGGAAATCGTGGTGCCGACCCGATGCGGCACGCCATCGGCGCCGAGATTGACCGAGACCAGCCCCGAGAACGCCTGCGCCACCGAATCCGAGCCGGGCCGCTTGGCGTACGGGCCGCTCTGCCCGAAGCCGCTGACCGACAGATAGACCAGGGCGGGATTGTCGCGCGACAGGCCCTCGTAGCCGAGCCCGAGCCGCTCCGCGACACCGGGACGAAATCCTTCGATGAGCACGTCGGCCTCGCGCGACAGCCGCTGCGCGATCGCGATCCCGTCCTTGTGCTTCATGTCGAGGCACAGGCTGCGCTTGCCGCGGTTGTAGACCGCCGACAGTGTTGTGTGATTGCCGTAGGTCGTGCCGAGATAGCGCGACCAGTCGCCCTCCGACGGTTCGACCTTGATGACGTCGGCGCCGTAGACCCCAAGCAGCATCGCGCAATAGGGCGAGGCAATCCCCTGCCCGAAATCGAGTACCTTCAGCCCGCGATACGGCGCTTCATGCGTCGGCGTCAGCTTGCCCGCCATTTGTCCTCCCATCGCTGTCGAAGTGCCCTGTCCTTTGGGCATGATCCCGGCGCAAACGCTGCGCGCTTGTCGCGAGGGAAAACCGCTGCGCGCTTTTCGCGGATCATGCCCTACAGCGCCAGATAGCGCTGCCGGATGTTGTCGTTGGCCTTCAGCTCTTCGATCGAGGATGTGTAGACGATCTGTCCCTTATCGATAACCGTCGCGTGGCTCGCAAGGCCAAGGCAAAAATGCATGTTCTGCTCGGCGATCAATACTGTGGCACCGGTGCCGCGGAGCTGCCGCAGCAGTTCGCCGATGCGCTGCACGATGATCGGCGCCAGCCCCTCGCTCGGCTCATCCAGCAGCAGCAGCACGGGATTGCCCATCAGCGTGCGGGCGATCGCCAGCATCTGCTGCTCGCCGCCGGAGAGCCTTCCGGCGATCCGGTGCCGCAACGGCTCGAGCAGCGGGAACACGTCATAGACGCGGCGGATCGACCACTCGTCCTCGCCATCCGGCCCCTTCTTCTGGCCGATGACGAGATTGTCCTCGACCGTGTGCTCGGGAAAGATCTGGCGGTCTTCCGGCACGAAGCCGAGCCCGGCCCGCGCGATGTGATGCGGCCGCATTCCCGAGACCACCTGGCCGCGCAGGGTCACCCTGCCGCGGTGCGCCGGCGCCAGCCCCATGATGGCCTTCATGGTGGTCGACTTGCCGGCGCCGTTGCGGCCGAGCAGCGCCATGGTCTCGCCCTGCCGCACCGACAGGCCGACGCCGAACAGGATCTGGCTGGTGCCGTAATAGACGTCGAGGTCCTCGACCTGCACCACCGGCTGCGCGCTCATGCCACCGCTCCCGCGTGGTCGTCGCTGCCGAGATAGGCCTCGATCACGGCATCGTTCCTGCGGATCGCGTCCGGCGTCCCGGTCGCCAGGATCCGCCCGTAGCACAGCACGACGATTTGGGGCGCGATCTTGAACACGATGTCCATATCGTGCTCGATGAACACGACGGTGATCTTCTGCTTCTCCCAGAGCTCGCGCACCTTGTCGATCATGCGCCAGCGCTCCTCGGTACCCATGCCCGCGGTCGGCTCGTCAAGCAGCAGCACCTTGGGCTCGAGCACCAGCGCGAGCGCGATATCGAGCAGCTTCTGGTCGCCATGCGACAGCGTCGCCGCGGTCCGGTTGCGCTTCCCGGCGAGGCCGAGCAGCTCCATCGTATGCTCGGCGCGGTCGCGCGTCTCGGCCAGCGGAAACCGGCGATGCATCACGCCGGCGCGGCGCTGATCGGCACAGACTGCAGCGAGCATCGTCTCCTCCACCGTCAGCGACGGGAAGATGCTCGCGACCTGGAAGGCGCGGCCGATGCCATGGCGCACGATCTCCGGCGGGGCCTTGCCCGCCATGTCGACACCGTTGAGCAAGATCTGCCCGGCATCAGGCTGCAGCGCGCCCGTGATCAGGTTGAAGAATGTGCTCTTGCCGGCGCCGTTGGGGCCGATCACGGCAATGAGCGAACCGTCAGCGAAGTCGAGCGAGACGTTGTCGGTCGCCTTGACGCCGCCAAAGGATTTCGAGAGCCCGCGAATTTCCAGCATGACTAACCGCTCGCCTCCCGCAGACCGCCATAGGTGCTCCACGATGTGCCGGCAAGCCAGCCGCAATCGACCGGCACGTTGGCGCCGGTCATCGCGGAGGCCGCGTCGGAGGCCAGAAATGCGACGACGCGGCCGATCTCCGAGGGGTCGACGAGGCGGCGAAGTGCTGCATTGGCAGCCAGCGCCGAGACATCCCGCTCGCCGCGATCGATGGCATTCTTCAGCGCCGGCGTCAGCGTATAGCCGGGGGATACGGCATTGACGCGGATGCCGGACGGCCCCCATTCGGCCGCGAGGCATTCGGTGATGGCAATCACCGCCGCCTTGGCGGGCGCATAGGCATGCAACGGCATCGAGCGCATGCCGGCAATCGAGGCGATGTTGACGATGCTGCCGCGCTTGCGCGCGATCATCTGCCGCGCAAAGGCAACGCAGGCGACATAGGTGCCGCGCTGGTCGACACGCACGACGTCGTCCCAGGAGGTCATCGGCAGCTCGTGCGGCCGGGCCGGCACCTGGATGATGCCGGCGCTGTTGACCAGCACCGCGACCGGGCCGCAGTCGCGCTCGATCGCGGCCGCACAGGCCTCGATGCTGCGCTCGTCCGCCACGTCGGCCGCAAACGCCTTGCCACCAACTTCCGCCGCAACCGTCTGCGCCTTGGCGAGATCGCGGTCGAGAACGGCGACGAGATCGCCGGCTGCTGCGAGCTCACGCACGCACGCCGCGCCGATGCCGCTGGCGCCGCCGGTAACGACGCTGATCCGCGTCTGTGCACTCATGGCGCGCGCTCCCCGGCCTCTCCGCGACGCTGCGCGAACCATTCGACGACAAAGTCCATCAAGCCCTTTCGCAGGCCAATGGCAAAGAACAGGATCACGATGCCGAGCACGATGCCGTGATACTCGGTCAGGCGGGTAACGGTATCGTTGAGGATCAGCAGCAGCACCGTGCCGACCATCGGTCCGAGGAAGGTTGTCACGCCGCCGAGCATGTTGATGAAGATGCCCTCGCCCGAGATCGTCCAATAGGCGAACTCGGGATAGGCGCCGGAGACGAACAGCGCCATGATGATGCCGCCGGTCGCGGCGAACAGCGCGGCGAGCACAAAGATCGTCAGCTTGGCACGCCAGACATCGATGCCGATGAAGCTCGCCCGCGTGGCGTTGTCGCGGATCATGCGCAGCGTGTAGCCGAACGGCGATTGCGCGATCTGGCGCATGAGCAGCAGGCCGATCACCAGCAGGGCACAGCTCGTGATGTAGAGATGCAGATGATTCGACAGATCGATGCCGAGAAACGGCGGCCTCGGGATCCCGCCGCGCAGGCCCTGGTCGCCGCCGGTCAGCGATTGCCACGACAGGATGGTTGAGTGAATCAGCATCTGAAATGCCAGCGTGACGAAGGCGAAGTAGATTTCCTTCAACCGCACGCAGATCGCGCCGATGACGACGGCGACGACCAGGGTCATCGCCAGCGTGGCGACGAAGGCCACCGGGATCGGCACGCCGGTCTTCTGCATCATCAGCCCGAAACCATAGGCACCGAGGCCGAAGAACATGCCGTGGCCGAACGAGATCAAACCGGTATAGCCGACCAGAAGGTTGAGCGACGTCGCGAACAATCCATAGGCCGCACAGCGGATCACGAAGTCGAGCAGCTGCTTGCTGCCAAAGATGAACGGCAGCAGCGCGAGCAGGACAAAGGCCACGAGCGCGATCAGCACATCGCGGTAGCGCTGCGGCCTGGCGTCGATCCGGGCAACATCGAGGGGCTGCGTGCCCTGCCCGGCCTGCAATTCGGTCATGCGACCTCCTTGCCGAACAGCCCGGTCGGGCGCGAGACCAGCACAATCACCATAAACAGATACATCAGCCCCTCGGTGAACAGCGGGAAGCCGAGCGATCCGAAGGAGCGGATCAGGCCGATCAAAAGCGCGCCGATCAACGCGCCGAGGATCGAGCCCATGCCGCCGATCACGGTCACGATGAAGGACTCGATCAGTACCGAGAAGCCCATGCCCGGTGTCAGCGAGCGCACCGGCGCGGCAAGCGCTCCCGCCAGTCCCGCCAGCATGCCGCCAAGCGCAAATACGCCGCCATAGATCAGCCCGGTGTTGATCCCCAGCGCCGAGACCATTCCGGGATTATGCGCAGCCGCACGGATCACCTTGCCGATCCTGGAGCGCGCCAGCCCCAGGCCGAGAACAACGGCCGCGGCGAGCGCCACCCCGATCAAGAGCAGATAGTACGGCGGCACCACGCCGCCGGCGATGAACAGCGGCGGCACCTGGAATGCAGCCGGCATGCCCATCGACTTGAACTCAGGCCCCCAGATCATGCGGACAACATCGTCGAAGATCAGCACGAAGGCGTAGCAGACCAGGAGCTGCATCAAGACGTCGCGCCCGTAGACCCGGCTCATGAACACGCGCTCGAAGATCAGGCCGAGGATCGCGGTCCCGACGGCGCCGCTCAGCATCGCCAGCGCGAAGCTGCCGGTGAGCTGATAGGCCGTCATCGCGAAATAGGCGCCGAACATATAGAAGGCGCCGTGGCTGAAATTGACCACCTTGAGCACGCCGAAGATCAGCGTCAGCCCAACGGCGACAAGGAGCAGCAGCATGCCGATGATCAGGCCGCTGGTGGTTTGCGTTACCAGGCAGGCAGGGCTGGCGAGGCAACTGGCGAGCGCGTCGAGGTCCACGGAAACTCATCCATCACGGCGGGCCGCAACGTCGGCGCGCGACAAACATCAGATGCGCGGCGGAGGCAGCCGGCGGCAGCCTCCGCCGCACATGCGGATCAGGTGTAGCCCTTGCTCTTCTTCCACTCGGCTTCGAGCTCGAAGATGGTCTTCCAGTCTCCGGCCTTCACATCAGGCACGTAGGGCTCCTGCGGGATCGTGGTGCCCCAGCCGATGGCGTAGCCGACCAGCGTGTGATCGTCGGCGCGCATTGTGACGGTGCCGTCAGCGCCGAACGGGCACTTGATGGTGAGGCCGGTGAGCGCTTCCGCGACCTTCTTGCCGTCGGTCGAGTTCGCCTTCTTGACGGCCTCGTTGAGGAACATGACCGCCGTGGCGTTCTGCCACGACCAGTTGGTCGGATACTCGTTGTACTTGGCCTTGTAGGCATCGCCCCAGGCGGCATTTTCCGGCGTCGGCGGGAATGTCTTGATATAGCGATCGCCGGAGTGGATGCCCTTGGGCAGGTTCTTCACCACCGTGAGTGCGGTGTAGTCGGCCATGTTGACCGCGAACACCTCCATCTGGGTGAACATCGCGTAGATGTTGGCCTGGTCGATGTAGGAAGTGAGATCGCCGCCCCACAGGCAGGAATAGAGCGCCTGCGGCTTGGCCTGCAGGATCTTCGTCACCACCTCGGTGTAGTCGGGCTGGAACAGCTTTGGCCAGGACTCGCTGATGATCTCGACGTCGGGCGCGAACTTCTTCAGGTAGAGCACGAACTCGCCGGTGGTGTCGCGGCCATAGGCATAGTCGGGCGAACAGGTCGCCCATTTCTTCAGGCCCTTGGCCTTGGCGATCCCTGCCGCGTAGCTGGCGCCGACGATCGAGTCGTGAATGCCTTGCCGCACGCAGCGGAAGGCGTTCGGGATGTGCTGCTTGGGATCGGCGGTCAGCGACGACGCTTCCGAGCAGGTGTGGATGCAGAGCACCCCGAGATCCCGCGCCACTTCGTGAACCGCGAACGATCCCGAGGACGCTTCGCCGTCGAGCAGCATCTCGCAACCGTCGGTGTTGACGAGTTCGCGCGCGATGCGCGCGGCCTCCTGCGGCTGCCCCTTGGAGTCGCGGATCACCATCTCGATCTGCCGCCCGGCAAGGCCGCCGGCGGCATTGACCTTCTCGACCTCCAGCAGCACTGCGTTGCGCGAGGACGTTCCGAGTTGCGCGACGCGGCCCGACAGAATGGTCGGCATGCCGATCTTGATCGTCTTGGCCTGTGCGCGCGCCACCCATGGCGCGGCAAAGCTCACCGCACCGGCGCCCATCAGCGCAAGGGTCGAGCGCCGGGTGATGCCCGGTTTCCGGGTCCTCTTCATCATTCCCCTCCCTGTCGGGTTCGCGTTCCCAAAATCCCTGCCGGAGATCGTTTCGTCTCCATGGCCACGATGTTTTCAGAGCAAGGGGGGTGACGTCAAGCCAAAGATGAATTACGACTCATAATTCATCTAGGGAGAAAACGGCGCCGGAATCGGCCCCGCGGGCGGCAAATGATCAACCTTTCCAGCTTCATCGCATTTCATGCCCGGCGGACTCCGGACCGCTGTGCGCTGAAATATCGCGGCGAGGACGTCTCCTACGCCGACTTTGATCTGCGAATCCGGCAGGTCGGCGGCTGGCTCGCGGCGCGCGGGATCGCGCCCGGCGACGTCGTCGCCGTGCTGATGAAGAACAGCACGGCCTTTCTCGAGCTGGTGTTTGCGACCAGCCATATCGGCGCGGTGTTCCTGCCGATCAACTATCGCCTCTCGGCCGATGAGGTCGGCTACATCGTCGGCAATTCGGGCGCGCGCCTCTTGGTCGCCGACGAGGAGTTTGCCGCGATCGCCGCCGGCGGCGCGCCAGTCGTGCTGCTCGATGAGGTCGCGCAGTCCAGCGTCACCAACCTTGCGCCCGACATCGCGCCGGCGCCGATCCATGTGTGCGGGCCGCGCGATCTGATGCGGCTGATGTACACCTCGGGCACGACGGATCGTCCCAAGGGGGTGATGCTCAGTTACGAAAACATCTACTGGAAATCCGCCGACCAGACCCTGGTGCTCGGGCTCAACGCCGACACGCGGCTGCTCGTCGTCGGTCCGCTCTATCACGTCGGCGCGCTCGACCTGCCCGGCATCGCGGTGCTCTGGCATGGCGGCATGCTGTGCATTCACCGGACCTTCGAGCCTGAACCTGCGCTCGCCGCGATCGAGCGGGAGAAGCTGAACGCGGCGTGGTTCGCGCCGGTCATGACCACGGCCCTCCTCACCCATCCGAACCGCGAGCGCTACGACGTCTCCAGCCTGCAATGGGCGATCGGCGGCGGCGAGAAGACACCGGAAGTCCGCATCCGCGCCTTCTCTGACTATTTCAAGAACGCGCGCTACATCGATGCCTACGGCCTCACCGAAAGCTGCGGCGGCGATACCTTCATGGACGCGGGCCGCGAGATCGAGAAGATCGGCTCGACCGGCCGCGCCATCGCCCATGTCGAGATCGAGATCCGCGACGATGCCGGCAAGCGCCTGCCGGCCGGCCAGAACGGCGAGATCTGCCTGCGCGGCCCGAAGGTCACGCAGGGCTACTGGAAGGATCCCGGGAAGACCGCATCCGCGTTCTTCGGCGACTGGTTCCGTACCGGCGATGTCGGCTATCTCGACGACGACGGCTTCCTGTATCTGACCGATCGCAAGAAGGACATGATCATCTCCGGCGGCGAGAACATCGCCTCCTCCGAGGTCGAGCGCGTCATCTACGAAATGCCTGAAGTGCGCGAGGTCGCGGTGATCGGCCTGCCGGACCCGCGCTGGGGCGAGAAGCCGGTCGCGATCGTGGTGCTGGCCGACGACGCCAAGCTCGACCTGCCCGGTCTCACCGACCACTGCCGGACACGGCTCGCCGGTTTCAAAGTGCCGCGGCAGCTCGTCATCCGCGACAGCCTGCCGCGCAATCCATCCGGCAAGGTGCTCAAACGCGTGCTCCGTGCCGAACTCGAGGCCACCGCATGACGCAAGCGACATCCGCCAAAGTGACAAAACTCAACCGGATCGAGCGCAACGCCTGGACCAAGCAGAAGATCTTCGACGCCGCGACCAAGGTCGTCGGCAAATACGGCTATGCCGAAGCCTCGGTCGCGCGCATCACCGAGGCTGCCGGCGTCGCGCAGGGCACCTTCTACAATCATTTCGAGAACCGCCAGGAGCTGCTCGACCAGCTGCTGCCGAAGATCGGCCTCGACATGGTCCGCTTCATCCATGCGCGCACCGGCACCGCGAGCGAGGCCCGGCAGGAGGTCGAGCGCTTCGGCGCCTTCTTCGATTTCATTCGCGAGGTGCCGGAATTCCTGCGCATCCTCAACGAGGCCGAATTCTTCGCGCCGATCGGCTACCAGAAGCATTTTGACAACATCTCGAGCGCGTATGTGCGGATCCTGCAACGCGCGCGGGCTGCGGGCGCGACCAACGCCTTCAGCGACGAGGAATTCGAGGCCATCGTCCAGGTGCTGATGGGCGCGCGCGGTTATCTCAGCCGCCGCTATTCCTATTCCGAGCGCGGCGTCACCGCGGTGCCCGACTATGTGATCACGGCCTATCAAAAGCTGGTCACCCGCGGCCTGTTCACCACCAGCGACAAGGGAAGAAAGTCATGAGCGCTGAGGGCACCATCCTCGTTACCGGCGGCAGCCGCGGCATCGGCGCGGCGACCGCGACACTGCTCGCCGATCAGGGGCATCGCGTCGTCATCGTCGACATCGCGCCCGAGCCGCTGGTTGGAACAGCCGCCGTGCTGTGGCCGGCGCCGTTCGACGTCGCGAGCGAGAGCGCCGTTGTCGCAGGCATTGCCGATATCGAGACCGCGCATGGTCCGATCACCGGCCTCGTCAACGCCGCCGGCGTGTTCGGCAAGATGCACACGATCGAACGGGTGCGGATGGAGCAATGGGATCGCGAGGTCAATATCGACCTGCGCGGCACCTTCCTGGTCGCGCGCAGCGTCGGCATCGCCATGGCGAAGCGTCGGCATGGCGCGATCGTCAACGTCGCCTCGGTGGCCGGCATGACGTCGGGCCCGATCCACGCCTATACCGCGGCGAAGGCCGGCGTCATCCAGATCACGCAGACGCTCGCCGCCGAATGGGGCCGTTCCGGCGTCCGCGTCAACGCAGTGTCGCCCGGCTTCACCCGCACGGCAGCGCTCGAGGCCGGCATCGCATCGGGCGCCCTCAACAAGGACCTGCTGGCGCGGCCGACCGCGCTGAACCGGCTGGTCGAGCCGATCGAAGTCGCGCAGGCGATCGCATGGCTGCTCTCGCCGCAGAGCAGCGGCATCACCGGCATCAACCTGCCGGTCGATGCCGGCTACATCGCAGGCACCACCTGGGCCGCCTATGGCGGCCTGCCGGAAGCCGCACGCAGCTGAGGACAACGCATGAATATCGAGCTTCCGCGCAAACACCTCGATCTGTCCTCCGCCATCGCCGAGGGCGACATCCGCGTGCTGCTGATGGTGCTGGTGCACATGACCGGCGACGAGAAGTGGCTCGAGCCGCCCTACAAGCCGAAGCGCGACGTCCGTCTGATCCCGGATCCCGACGCCGGTGTGCCTCAGGAGATCCAGGACGAGATTCGCGCGGCGGTCCTGAACCTGTTCGCGAACGGCACCCCGAAGCCCGTCATCACCGATCCCGGCAATGAGCTGATGCTGCGGATGATGCGCGCGACGCTCGGCGACAATGTCGCGCCGGAATATGCGCCGCTGATGCGGGAGGAGATGGGCTTCATCCCACGCGACGCGCGCTGGCGCGAGCGCCCTTCTGGCGAGAAGCTGGCGCAGCAGCATGTGCTGATCGTCGGCGCCGGGGTCTGCGCGATCGCGCTTGGCGTCGCGCTCGGCCGGCTCGGCATCCCCTATACGATTGTCGAGAGGCAGGACGAGATCGGCGGCACCTGGTACGTCAACCGCTATCCCGGCTGCGGCGTCGATACGCCGAACCACTCCTATTCCTTCTCGTTCGGCGCCCGCAATCCGTGGACCCGCTATTTCGCGCAGCGCCAGGAGCTGCTCGATTATCTGCTCAAGGTCGTGCGCGAATACGACATCCGCAAGCATGTCCGCCTCAATACCGAGCTCGTCGCCTCGCGCTGGGACGAAGGCAAGCGACGCTGGATCTCGACGCTGAAGACTGCCCGCGGCGAAGAAACCTTTGAATCCACCGCGCTGGTCAGCGCGATCGGCCAGCTCAATGATCCCCTGCCTGCCCGCTTTGAGGGAGACGAGGCCTTCACAGGCCTGAAGGTCCATTCGGCGCTGTGGTCCGACGACATCAAGCTCGACGACAGGCATGTCGCCGTGATCGGCACCGGCGCAACCGGGATGCAGCTGGTGCCGTCGATCGCCGACCGCGTCGCCTCGGTCACCGTCTACCAGCGCACCGCGCAATGGGCGCGGCCGGTGAAGGGCTATTCCGATCCGATCACCGAAGGTGCGCAGTGGCTGCTCGCGCATCTGCCGTTCTATGTGCAGTGGTATCGCTTCAACATGTTCTGGCGTTACGGCGACGGATTGCTGCCGTTCCTGCGCAAGGATCCGGCCTGGCCGCATCCGGACCGCGCCGTCAACAAGGGCAACGACCGGCATCGCCAGGAGCTCGCCGACTTCATCCTGTCCGAGCTGAAGAATCGCCCCGACCTGATCGAGAAATGCATGCCGACCTATCCGCCCTACGGCAAGCGCATCCTGCTCGACAACAACTGGTTCAAGACGCTGACCAAACCGAATGTCGAGCTGGTCACCGACAAGATCGACCATTTCGCCGCAGACGGAATCGTCACCGCCGATGGCACGTCGCGGCAGCACGACGTCATCGTGATCTCGACCGGCTTCAAGGTCTCCGAGATGGCGGCGCGGCTCAACATCACCGGGCGTAACGGCAAGAACCTCAAGCAGGCGTGGCGCGACGACAATCCGACCGCCTATCTCGGCCTCACCGTGCCTGATTTTCCCAATCTCTTTCTGATGCTCGGCCCCAATTCGGGGCCCGCGCATGGCGGCAGCGTCATCTTCCAGTCGGAGTGCCAGAGCCGCTACATCTCCGCGTGCCTTGTCGAGATGATCGAGAATGACATCGCCGCGATCGACGTGCATCCCGACGCGCATGACGCATATATCCGCGACGTCGACGCCGAGCACGAGCAATTGATCTGGACGCATCCGGGCATGACGACCTACTACCGCAACAGCAGCGGCCGGGTGTTCTCGGCGATGCCGTGGCGGTTCGTCGACTACTGGAAGATGACGCACGATCCGGACTTCACCCAATATCGAAAGACCAAGTCGCGACAGGACTCCTGACCTGAATTCCCTCGCTCGTTAACTTGACAGATGGCTATAACTGCCGCAGCATTTCGCTGACTGCACCTGTTGGGGTGCTGGAGCGCTTGCTCCTCGCGTCGCAGGAATTGACGGACGATTATGGGATCGGCTGTCAGGCAGCTGAAACGGACAGATGTCCGTCGGCCCACCCTTGGAGAGGAGCATGACGCCACCGGCGCAAGCCAGCGACCTTGCTCAGCGGCAAGGTCCCGGTGCACGTTGAGGCAAACAGCAGCTGCTAGCCGCGTGCGCCACCGACAATCTGAACATATCCGCAGGACAGGAGCGCAAAGGCCACGCGCTTTTAGGTCCCGAAACACGACTGGTCGATACCAGACATCCTTCGCTAAAACGAAGTAGCAGGGCCCCGCGATGCTTGACTGCACCGGGGCCCGTTCGTTTGCCCGCGAGCTCCCCTTCGTCACGCCGCATTGCGCCCCCGCACAGGATCGGGAACAATTGTCGCGACGAGATGAGGAATGATGATGGAAAAGCCGCGGGTCCGAATCTACACCGACTACAAGTCTCCCTATGCCTATGTCGCCAACAAGCGGCTGTTCGAACTCGAGGAGAGATACGGCGTCGAGCTGGAATGGCTGCCCTATACGCTGCGCATTCCCGAATTCATGGGCACGGTCGAGGAGCGTACGCCGCACTTCTGGCGCAAGGTGCGCTACGCCTACATGGATGCGCGCCGGTTCGCCAACGCGCAGGGACTGACCATGAAGGGCCCGCGCCGGATCTACGACGCCTTCTACGCCAGCGCCGGGATGCTGTTCGCGCAGCGTCACGGGCTGTTCCGGCCTTATCACGATACGGTGTTCCGGAAGTTCTGGAACCACGAGCTGGAAATCGACGAGCTGCCCGAGATTGCCGGCGTGATCACCGCGGTCGGTGGCTCCGCCGACGCCTTCGAGGCCTATGTTCGCGGCCCTGCCCGCGCCGAACATGATCGCATCATCGACGAGGCCGAAGCCCTCGGCGTGTTCGGCGTGCCCAGCATGGTGTTCAACGGCGAGTTGTTCTGGGGCGGCGACCGCATCGACATGCTGATCGAGCGGATCAAGCAGCCGGAGACGATTGCGATCGCGCTTGGCAGCCGGCACCGGACGTAGGCGCCGACCGTTTCGAATCTGCCTATCGTCGCTGATCGATCAGCCTCCGTTCAGGATCGCCCAGCACCTGGTGCGTTCCAGCACCGGTTTCAACGCCGCGCGCTCGCCGGCATCGAGCGCGGCAAACTTCTCGCGCAGCTGCTGCAGGCATTTGACCTGATATTTGAACGGCGCCAGTGCATAGGGCAGTCCCCAGACCTTGATTTCGAGCCGCTCGAGGCCTTTCGCGAATGCATCCGCGTTGGCCGCAAGGAACGGCAGATAAAGTTCGCCGGCGATCCGCAGCAGCGCCTCCGCGAACCCGCCAAGCGCCTGCTCACGAGGATACCAGTCACCCTCGACACCTGATGCATCATCGAGCCGCCGCACCCAATGATCGGTGAACGGCGCGCGCTCGCGCATGATCCGCATCGGGGTCGGGTCGGTCGCCATCTCGCTGAGCTGGCCGAACCAGGCAAAATCCGCCAGCGACGGCCGGCTGCCGAACAGATAGCTCCTCATGCCGACATGCGGCTCGAACGCGGCAAGCGTACGCCGGTAGCTCTCCTCCAGCAGCGGCCTGTTCTCATCCGTCGCGCCGAGAATGACCATGCGCGAAATCTGCCGCTGCCGGAACTCTTCGATCTCCTCGCGGCTGCCGGCCTCGGCCTGCGATGTTGACCACTCCTCGCCGGCCCAGCGCGAGACATAGGCCTGGTCTTCCGGATCCCACCAACGATAGAGAAACAACGGCTTCACCGCCCATTCGTCGGCGAGGTCCTCGAGCAGATCGCTGATGAAAGCGATGGCCTTGTCTTCGGGGATCACCGACCGTCCCTGATGCCGCGCTTCCAGATCATAGGCCAGCGTCGTGGTCTCGCCGCGGTAGCTGCCGTCGGGATATTGCAGCACCGGGATCAGCATCGGCTTCAGATGCGCGGTTGCCTCGCGCAAAGCCTTGGTCATGATCACCCAGTCGTGCGGGATCCGGCGGTAGCGCATCAGCGCGCGCAGCTTGATCGCATAGGGCGACGCAGTCGAGCCGATCAGGCGATAGCGGTTCTCCGTCATGACGATTGCTCCAAAAACGCCGGATTGCCGTACGGATAGAACTGCGCGAGATCGACGTTCTTGTACGGCAGCTTGTCGAGACGCGTGGTACCGAGGAACGGCTCATCGGGTTCGACCAGGAGGATCGTCTTGGCAAATCCATTGTCGTCGAAGCCGCGCCGGAAATGGACCCGCGACTTGATCGCCATCACGTCAAAGGCGCCGATGTCGGGCACCAGCGCCTTCAGCGAGAACGGCTCCATGACCTGCACCAGATAGGTGGACAGGATCAGCACATTGTTGCGGCCGAAGCGCACGCAGACCCAGAACTGGCCGTAGCCCTCGCCCGCCGCCGAAACCGTGCCCTGGATCCGAACCGGATCGCCTGCCGACTCGTCGGCGCGGCCGCCGATCTCCATGTCGAAGGCGTCGCCGGCCTTGGCGCCGGCGGCCTTCAGGCTTGCGGTCGCCCCGGCGTCGGCGATGGTCGCGATCACGGTGTTGGCGAGGTCCTGCGCGATGATCTCACGCAGCAGCCAGGTCGCCGACCCCGACCGGTCGCTGTGATCGGCCAGCACCACCGGTGTGTTGCCAGCGGCGACGGCCTGCTTGGCCAGCGCGACGCCCTCGGCGATGCTGTGCAATTTGGTCGATTGCAGCAAGGCTTCGCGCAGCCGCCAGATCGTGCCGGCGAGATCGCGCGCGATTTGCTCGGCGAGCTTTGGATTGTCGTTGGTCAGAACCTGCACGGTCATGCCGACATCGGGAACGTCGGCGAACGGGAAGCCGAAGAAGATGTTGACATAGACGTCGACCTCGCGCGCCTCCCAGACCAGCGCGCGCTGCACGAGGTCCATCCAGGGCCGCGCCCCGGTCCATTGCAGCACCGTGGGCGAGATCACGGGAACCTTGATCGTCCTGTGCGCCGGCTTGTAATCGCCTCGGATCGCCCGCACCAGCATTCGCGCCGCGCGTTCGCCCTGCAGATGCGCGTCATAATGCGGGAAATATTTGACCGCGAATGCCATGTCCGCCTGCTCGAGGAACGCCTCATCCTCGTTGCCGTGAGGATCGAACGTCGCCGCAATGAAGGCGGAGCGGCCGACCACTTCGCGGACCTGCCGCGCCAGATCGGCTTCGGGACGCGGCACGCCGCGCACGGCCATCGCGCCATGCAAGCACAGATAGACGCCGTCGAACGGTCCCTCCTCCTTCAATCCGGCGATCATCTTGCCGGTGAAGGTGCGATAGGCTTCCTCGGTGATCCAGCCGGATCCGGTGTAAGTCTTCGGCCAGAGCGGGGATTCGATGCCGACCAGCTCGACCTCGGAGAACTCGCGCGCCACCTGCACGAAGCCGCCCATATAGTTCATGGGATCGAACTGCAGCAGCGCCTCGCCTTTGGCCGGCGAGCCCGGATAGATGAAGTCGTCGAGCGTGGTCTCGTTCGGCAGGAACGAGACGGTTTCGTGGGAGAAATGCAGGACGGCGATACGTATCTTGCGATCGCTCATTTTGGTGCGCCTCGGCTGTTTTTCGCATTGTGGCATTGAAGGCGCGGCGCGCCAATCCGCATTCGGTTTTTGCCCGCCAGACCTGCAAATAAGCAGGCGCAGCACAGCTTGACGCCGCGCGGATTCTGCTATGGTCGCCGCAACAATCGGGCCGCGGCCCCGCAGATATCTCAAGGAGAGAACGCCATGAATCCCCCCGTCAGCTCGCCCGCGATCAAGGTCGTGAAATCGGTTCGCGAGCAGGTGAGCGCCGAGGAGTGGCAGGCCCGCGTCGATCTTGCCGCCTGTTATCGGCTGACGGCGATGTACGGCATGACCGAGATGATCGCGAACCACATCTCCTGCCGCGTGCCCGGCACCACCGACCAGTTCCTGATCAACGCCTACGGCATGCTGTATGAGGAGATCGACGCCTCCAGCCTGATCAAGGTCGACGTCGAGGGCAACACGCTGCTCAACGCCACCGACTACGACGTCAACGTCGCCGGCTTCGTCATTCACAGCGCCATCCACATGGCCAAGCACGACATGGATTGCGTCGCGCACACCCATACCCCGGCCGGCATGGCGGTCTCGGCGATGGAATGCGGCCTGCTGCCGCTGGCGCAGACCTCGATGCGCTTCCTGCACATCGCCTATCACGACTTCGAGGGCATCGCCGACAATGTCGACGAGCGCGAACGCCTGGTCCGCGACCTCGGTGACAACGAGGCGATGATCCTGCGCAATCATGGTCTCCTGGTCGTCGGCCGTACCGTGCCCGCCGCCTTCAACGTGCTGTTTCGCCTCGAGCGCGCCTGCCAGACCCAGGTGATGGCGCTGTCCTGCAACACCAAGCTGATCTATCCGCCGCAAAATATCCTCGAAGACACCTATGAGCGGATGCTGCCGAAGCCCGGCCGCGCCGCCCGCAACGGCGAACTCGCCTGGCCCGCTCTGCTGCGCAAGCTCGACCGGACGGATCCATCGTATCGGGATTGAAAGCGAAAGCCGGCGCAGGCTTTCTCCATTCGTCGTCCCGGCGAAGGCCCGGCGAAGGCCGGGACCCATAACCACAGGGTAGCGTTGTTGAAAAACAGGCCGTGGCCCCAGCGTCGCGCAACAATTCGCATTCGTGGTAATGGGTCCGGCCTTCGCCGGGACAACGCTGAAATTGTTGCACGATCTGTGAGTCACACATCCGCATTCTCGCGACACATCTGCCCGAGCTTTGCTCTTCGTTCCGCCCTCCCTGTTGAAGAGAGCGTAGGGAAAGTTGGGAGCCGATCGCACCCATGGGCCCCGAGCAATGGGTAGAACTTGACGTTTCAAGCGGGTGAAGAAGCGCCGAGTGATCCAGCAGCCGCTGTCCGACCTGGCGGTCGAGATTGCCCGCGAGGCGCTCAGGGCATCGAACAAGCAATACGTCTTCGCCTGCCCGCTCGGCGATCAGCACGATCTACGCGGACGGCGGCGACCTTGGCCGGTGATCTTGGCTTTGATGATGCGTGGATCGCACGTTGCCTCGATCATTCCTCGAGCAAGAAGGCCGAGGTCGCCGTGCCCACCGTCACCGGCAAGGTCTACAATCATTCGACGCGAATGAAGGAGAATCGACGGCGTCGCGGCCGAGTTGCGACGGATCATTGGCAGCCTCGCAAAGCAACCTGAGACCAATCTACGTCTCGTCGCCTGAATTACGTGCGGAATACCAGACGGGCGTCTTGGGAGCCCGCACGTGTGGGACCCTTTCTTTGTAAAGCGGTGCGAAGCCATTTGGCTTACGCAAGGCCTCCGGCAGATGAGATGTCCATCTGGATCGACACGGGAGAACACCGCCGGCCCCTCGAATGATGAAACGCAAGAACCGAGGGGAGTGACTTTATGCGTCCCGAAGGGAACCATCTTCCTGCCAGGGCGTCAATTTGGAACTCGCTCAACGCTGCGGCGGGAGGTGGCCCCTTGGACACTATCGATATCTTAATCGTCGATGACGAGCATTTGGTCCACAGCTTCATTAGCGGTCCTCTTAGCGAGGCGGGCTTTGCGCCATTTGGCGTTTCGTCCGGCGATGAGGCGTTGAGTTTGTTGCGAGACAGTGGAGATAAGTACCGAGCCCTCGTCACCGATGTAAATCTCGGCGCGAATACGATGGATGGCTGGCAGCTTGCTCGCCGTGTCCGAGAAATGCATCCCGATTTTCCGATCGTTTACATGACCGGCGCCAGCGCCGAGCAATGGACTGCGAACGGCGTGCCCAACAGCATCCTTTTGACGAAGCCATTTGCGCCTGCCCAATTGGTGACTGCCGTCTCTCAACTGTTGAATGTTGGCACGTCTCCGCTCTGTCCAAAGGACTTGCCATAGCCGCGCCACCGGGTTTGCGACACAGATGGCGACATTCTAGGCTGCGTCATGTTTCGCCCGAGCCCATTTGCGGCTTAGTGCACCGTCTGCCGTCGATGCCGCGACACGTGCTCGATCAGTTCCGCGTTCAAACAATTTAGGATGCGCTCCAACTGCTCGTTGACCAGCAAGAGAGCCCTCAGAGCGCTGCGCACATCGCCGTCGCAGGCGGCAACGATCTCGTCTAGCTCCCGATCATATTCGTCCAGATAGTCGTTGGTCGTTGGGTGCGGCATACGAACAACATCCAAACAGAAAATACCGTCTCAGGATCGACGAGCACGCCGCTTGTCCTTGATATTCACAGGCGAGCGCCAAAGACCCGGTTGCATTTCGGCGAACGGCGATCTGCTCTGGACCCATACTTTCAACGGTTTTGGGAGATTACATGGTCGAGGTGTATTTCAATGTCAGACATGATCTGCTCGTCGTGAGAAAGGGTTTTCCGGTGCCGGCTGTCAGCGCTCAAGGTAAGTGGCGCAAGAGCAGAAGGAGGGTCGTCAGGGTCAGCGAGGAGATCAGACAGGCGGTCCAGAGCCACGGCTACTACATGCGTAAACTGCGCGATCTCAAGAAGAACTAGCACCGATCGGCACACAAAAGCCCGGCCGCCAATTAAGACGGCCGGGCGAAATGCAAATATGAACTCGATGAACACTGGGTATATGCTGCGGTGCGGGGCGAACTTCCATTCCGGATGAATACGGTGGCTCCGGTTTACCGGCATGTCGTCCGGGTTTTTACCGATAGACTGCATCGCGCGCAGCGCCTCCAATGGTTGCATTCTTTTATTAGTATTTGCGGTCGCGTCGTTCCGTCGGACGATCTCCTGCCAGTAGACCTTCGGACCATGCGCTTCCGCTTCATTGGGAGCATGCGATGATCGACCAAAGGACTGCGCCTTACGCTGCGTTCATTTTGCGGATTACGATTGCCGGGCTGTTCCTGGCGGCGCTCTACGGCAAGTTCATCTTGAAGCCGATCAGTCTTTGGTGGAACGGCCTATTTGAAAGCCGGATATCCAGAATGGGTGCTCACATACACGTTGAGCGCGGAATTCGCGGCGAGCATCCTATTGCTGCTCGGCGTCTATACCCGCTGGGTGAGCTTGTACACGCTGCCGATGATGCTCGGTGCCACGCACTTCTGGATGGTCCGTAAGAACTTCTGGTTCGTCGAAGGCGGATGGGAAATGCCCTTTGTCTGGGCGGTGATGCTACTCGCCCAAGCACTGCTCGGCGATGGCGCCTTCGCATTGAAGGTGCCGGCGCTGCCTTGGGAGCGACGATTGCAAAAGGTGCCTGCATGAACTTGAGCGACGTCATATGAGGATCGACGAGCCGAGGAGCGGCCCTAGCTCAGGTAGCTAGGGCCGCCGGTAAGCCCAAGGCGCAGTACACCCCTGCGTTCGTCCTCACTAGAGCGGAACCCCTAAGGTTGCATAGAGCCCGGGACTGCTAAATCCCAAAGGAGTGCCTCATCTGTCTCACCATCATCATGGTGGCGTCGGTGTATCGGCCGTGGGTGAGATACTGGTCTACCTGCGATGCACCTAGCAGCGCGAGGGCTGCAATCGCAAAACCTTTGATCATCGTGGGCCCCATAGGGAGACCGCCAACCGGGCTGGTCAGGTTGAGCATTCCGGAATGCGTTGTCGCTCGTCGCGACCTAACCGCAATGACCTAGACTGACACCAATTGGTAGAAAACCGTTAATCGGCAACGCCAGTCTGGGTTGCCGGCAGTGATATCGCGCGAGAGGCTTGATACTGCCGATCCCGTTAAGGTTTTCGGTGCGCGAGCGGGCCGGCTTTCAGGGCATTCGACGGGCGGCCTCTCTTTTCTACATGAACAGGGCAATAGCCACGATTGCGATGGGGCTTAGCCCGAGCGCCACGATGAGCTAGGGATCGCCGGTGCAATTTGTGCCACGGCAAAGCACCGTGGGGTGGTAAATAGCTGGTTCTCGGAGCATATTAGCCTTTATGAGACCGTGGCTAAAAATGGCGCTGATAGTTCTCGGCTTGTGCGCAGGCTGGATGGTCATCGGTTTATTGACCGTAGACGATGACGACGAATTCCACCAAGTCATCACGGCGTACAAAGCGCGCTAACTGGGACTGGCACTCGGTTCACCCACGGAGATCCCCGGACCGGCAGAACTACGACGCGAACACGGCAACCAAACTCCTATGTGCTCTGCGGTTTGGAAGCGTTGATCGTCCGTTCCACCTCATCAGCGAGCGCCCGATGATGGGCGGCTAGCTTGGCAAACAAGTCTTTCTTAGTCTCGTTGGTCGCGAGCTTGCTGATGAGTTCGCACTCCTCGGCCTCGACCCGAAGCTTCTCCAAGTGCGCCTTCATGTCCTTCATTTGAGGTTCCCCGATGCCGGGAACCATTTGAAGAGGGCGCTAGCGGACGTCAATACCCTGCGCTAATCGAGATATGAAACTCTGTTCACCCCGGAGAACATCGGCAGTCCAAACGGGTAAGAACAGATGGTGTCCAATGGAAATTGATGGGGCCAGAACATCTGATGGCACCTCGTCAAACGAGTTCGTGGCCTAATCGGCAACGGGACCTAAGCTAAGGTACTTTGAGCTGCCCTCGAAAGGCGGTACGCGGGACGCCGGGCCTTTCGCGTATTTGGCCCCGTCTTTTCGCGATTTTGCTGCGCCGGGTTATCGTTGCGACTTCCGTAGGATAGCGCGATGAGCGATTTGGAACTGGTATGGCGATCATGGCGGGCGCTTTCGCGGCTTGACCGGCGGCGATCTATCGAGATGCTTCGGTCGCATTGCGCCGAGGAGCGCGCAACGGTGCTGCGCCGGAATGGCAGCGCCGTCTATGGCGTCAAGGCGGCCTACTATTTGCTCGCGGCGAAAAGATCCCATTTCCCGGGCAGCCCCTTTAATTCGTATGAGCCTCGCTCGGAGAACTTCAGATCGGTGCCTGCTACGAGGTCGGTGACCACCCGCGAGACAAATACCTCATTGCTTCCCGACTGCGACATCACCCGCGCGGCTGCGTGGACGGCAATGCCACCGATGTCGTTGCCTCTGATTTCGACCTCGCCGCAATGAAGACCTGCGCGTACGGGCAGGCCAATACTCTTGCTCTCTTCACTGAGCGCCAAGGCGCATCGCACAGCCCGCCCCGGCCCGTCAAAGGTCGCCAGAACGCCATCGCCTGTGCTTTTCACCAAAGTGCCGCGATGCTTGCTGACAATCCGGCCGGAAAGATCGTCGTGATTGTCCAAGAGGTCGCGCCAACTGTGATCGCCGAGTTGCAAAGCGAGATTGGTCGATCCAACGATATCAGTAAAGAGAACGGTAGCGAGTATGCGCTCCAGATCAATTCCCTCGCTGGCGCGTTGTCCAGTGATGAATTCTTCGATGTCTCCGGTAACGCGCTCAATGTCTCCCGTCCAGAACGCGTGATCGCCCGACGGATATTCAATGTATTTCGCTCCCGGGATACCGGCGGCGAGCTGGCGGCCTAACGTTACAGGCACCTGCGCGTCGGTTGTTCGGTGCAGCACTAGGGTTGGCGTGCGGACGACTGGGAGGATGGGGTTGATGTCTATCCGTCGGTTCGAAAGTATGTAGGATTTCAGTGCGCCAGGACTGCTGCCCAACTTTTCGAATTTTGCGATGCGAGCGAGTATCTCCGGATTGCCAGCATCACTCGCGAAAACTCGCTTGAGGAAGTCCCCGTTTCCCCAACTCTTTACGACGTAAGCTAACCGTTCCTGAACCTCGGATGGCGTGAGGTTGGGCGGGAGCAGGTCTGATATCCGCGCCAGCCCTCCGAATAAGACCAAGTGGGAAACGCGCTCTGGGTAGGTCGTCGCGAATAGAACGCTCATCGACGCGCCTTCAGAGAAGCCAACTAGCGCAGCACGCTTGGAGTTGATTGCGTCCATGATCGTGCGGACATCGTCGATACGTTCCTCAAGAGACGGTACGTCGGCCAACCGATCTGATAGTCCTTGACCTCTCTTGTCGAACGTGACGACCCTTGAGAACTTCGCCAAGCGACGAAGAAAGCGCGTATAGCCCGGGAGTTCGTGCTGAAAATCGATGTGGGATATAATGCCCGGAACTAGGATAATGTCGGTGGGCCCGTCGCCCATGACTTGATAGGCGATGTTGAAGTCGCCGCTCTGCGCATACTGCGTCTCGGGCAACGCTACTTCCGTCATCGCGGCCCCCACCATTTGTTCGCGTTTCCAACTATCTTCCAGATCAGGCCGGACATCAACGGACGTCATCCACCGTAAATGCCCGGTATTTGTCCGTCACACGATGGGCCGAAGCTATGGTCTGGCACCTGAAGGTGAACGGTCTAAGGGCCTATTGGGACCCAGCTCAAGCGACTCTGTTTAAGCCATTGACAGACATGGCTTTATTCGTTCTTTGGATCATGAAAAAAAGGCTTGGCATCAGGACCACACGACTTCACCGTCCACGTCATGCGCACTCGTCAGTTGCGCAATCGGCGTCCACCGCATCTCGACCCACGTTCGTGACGACCGCGAAGCGCCCCTCAATCGGGTGAGACGGGCGGAATTGGATCAATGATTTGCCCGACGACGGAAGCGGGATTTGCCCGTCGGGGTGATCTGTCGCAGCCATCGTGCGGTGAGCGCGGAACGTCGTGCCGCTCAGCTTCCGAGCTGAATGGTGCGCTCCAGCGCCGCGGCGAAGCCGTTGAGGGGGACGTTAAAGACGACAGCCTGCCCGTTGCTGATGCTCTGTGCGGCAACGGTGAGCATTTTGGCCTTGCTGGTGGTGTCGGTCACGGCCGTGGGAAAGGATACCGGCAGCAAGCAGCCTTGCGCCGTGCAGGTGGAGAAGCGCGTCTGTTCGAGATCCTTGCCGTCAAGCTTGAGGACGGCCCCGGCGTCGAACTTCAGCCCGAACGGCATCAAGATGTTGCCTTCGGCCTTTCCGTCCCTGGGAATCAGTTCGATGGCGAAGATTTGCTGATTGGTTTCCTTGGCGAACTGTGTCTGCCCGAGGGTACACAGCTTGGCCCCGCCGTCGAGCTGGCATTTGACGATCCAGTCTCCGTAGGTCTCGCTGATCGCGGAAAGCGCCCTTGGGAAGCTGGACGGCGCGGACCACGCCGTCCATCGCGGACGTCCGGCTCCGTGTGTCGATCGGCATGGAGACGGTGCTCCCACTGGCATCCGACACATCGGGAGTTCGGGCGGCTTGCGCCGAACCGACGCCGACCATGACGACGAGAGCAACAATCGCCCGAAGACGCCTGTCTGCTGCGCTGACCGTCACCATTGCATTCACTCCGCCTCGTTACGTCCCGAAACCGACTTGCCTCTTCGTCGGCGTATTCGTGGGCATAATTCCCACGCGAGTGAGATAGGTCTACGTGGAGAGCCGCTGATATGCAAGAGCTGATCGCCGCCGGTGTGATTGTCGCGATTGTTGCGTTCTGCGGCGGGTATTTCTGGGCAATTGCACGTGAAGCCAGGACCGCGAACAAGGCCGCGAACAAGCAACAACGCAAATGCTAGTCCGGCGCCTCGACCTTGCTCCCGTGATTTGCCCGCGGGATGCGTTTTCAACTAAGCTCACCGGATGGACATGCTCGTCAAGCTCTACGCCCTGCCCGATTCCCGGCCCGCCTACGATCGATTGCTCAAGGCCGGAATTGTCATGCGCCGCGCGCTCGCGCCTGAAAAGCACAAGGTCGTGGCCTGGGTGCGGGAGACATTCAGCGAGGCGTGGGCCGGCGAAGCCGAGGTCGCGTTCAGCCGCCAACCCGTCTCCTGCTTCATCGCGATCCAGCAAAAGAAGATCCTCGGATTCGCCTGCCACGACGCAGCCTGTCGCAACTTCTTCGGTCCGACCGGGGTCGCGCCGAAGGCGCAGCAGGGCGGAATCGGCAAGGCGCTGCTGTTTGCATGCCTCGAGGACATGAAGCACCAGGGTTTCGGCTACGCCATCATCGGCGGCGTCGGGCCGGCGGAATTCTATGCGAAAGCTGTCGGCGCGGTGGCCATCGAAGGCTCCGCGCCGGGGATCTATCGAGGATTGCTGTAGCTGCGCCGCAAGTCCATTTCCGTCTTGTCGCGCTACGAGACAGACTGACAATGTCTGCGTTCACGGAGATCGGGTAACCCAAGGATGGCTGGCGGGTTGAAGATCACGACCGGCATCATCGCCGCGGTGCTGGTGATTGCGGCGGTGGCTCAGGCGCGCAGCGTGCTCGCCCCGCTTGCGGCCGCCCTGTTCATCATCGCGATCGTCTGGCCCGTTCAGCAACGGCTGCAGTCGTGGCTGCCGAAACTCCTCGCGCTCGCCATTACCGTCGTTGTTACGGTTGCCACCTGCATCGCGTTTGCCTCGCTGGCAGCATGGGGGTTCGGCCGCGTCGGGCGCTCCTTGATCGCGGATGCGGCGCGGTATCAGGCCTTCTACGATGCCGCAGTGATCTGGCTCGACGGCCATGGCGTCTCGTTCGCCGGCGTCTGGGCGGAGCATTTCAATGTCGGCTGGCTGCTGCGTACCACGCAATACGTCACGGGCCGCGTCAACACCACGTTGAGTTTCTGGCTCATCGCGCTGGTCTATGTCGTGCTGGGACTTCTCGAGGTCGACGACGCTGGTCGACGAATCCAGCGGTTGGAGAATCGCACAGCTGCCCGCGTCCTGCTCAAGGGCAGCAAAGCGACGGCCGCCAAGTTTCGCAAATATATGCTGGTGCGGACGCAGATGAGCGCGGTCACGGGTCTCTTGGTCGGCCTGTTCGCCGCCGTGACCGGGCTGCCATTCGCATTCGAATGGGGCGTGATCGCCTTTGTCCTCAACTACATTCCTTTCGTCGGTCCTTTCATCGCGACGCTGTTCCCCACGCTGCTGGCCATGACGCAGTTCGAGAGCTGGCCCGCGGTGTTTGGCGTGTTCGCCTGTCTCAACGTCATCCAGTTCGTGGTCGGCAGCTATATCGAACCGCGGGTGGCCGGTTCGACATTGTCGATCTCGCCGTTTCTGGTGCTGTTTGCGATCTTCTTCTGGAGCTCGCTTTGGGGCCTGTTTGGGACCTTCATCGGCGTGCCGATCACGCTCGCTATTCTGACCTTCTGTGCCGAGAGTCCGTCGGCCGCATGGATAGCCGATCTGTGTGGCGGATTGCACCATGACAAGCCGGAAGCGTCCTAGCTTGCGGCAATCTCAACCCGCTCGGGCTCGACGAGGCAGAGCTTCCGGTCCGGGCCGACCATCATTTTGTGGATATAGAAATAGCTGGCTGCATCGTCGGCCCCCATCACCGGCGACGGGGCCGAGACGATCCTCGACGCACCACATGTACCGATCCAGTCGATATGCCTGTGACCGTGCATCACCACCGAGCGATCGGAAAACCTTTGCAATTTGCGTACAAACCAGCTGCCGTTGATCAAGGCTGTCCCAATGCGCTCGGCAAATGTCTTCACCGGCATGGGATATTCCATCACGTGATGATGTAGCGCGATGGTCCAGCATGCCGTCGGAAAATGACGGATCGCAGCCTCCAACCGCCGCGTTTGCGCTTCCGAAACCAAACCGAGCGCGTTGGTGAAGGAGAAGTGGGTTTCGGCGTTGGAGTTGAGAATGGCGATCCCGAGGCCACCGTCCTGGTCCGGCGGCAGGATCATCGGGAATTGATCATCGAACAGGCCACGGAGCGCCGCTGCGCGGCGCACGCCTCCGTGCTGCGCAAATTGTGTTATCCGATCATGATAAGGGGCGAGCGCCTGGTTCAGCGTGGCCGACGGTTTGCCGGAACCGTCGATGACGCGCACGCGATCGCCCTGGACGGCCGCGATCGCCGACAGGGTACGCATCTGCCGTAGCCGCTTGCCTGGGCTGAACGGGAGGTCGAGGCGCGCAGGATTGGCACGATCCACGACGTTAACGTCATGATTGCCCGGAAGCATGATGATGCGTGCTGCAAGCTCGGAATGACCTGCCAACGCATCGAGAAATTCCGCCCATTCGCCGGGCCGGCCGGCGTCCGTCATATCGCCGCTGATCAGCACGTGGTCGAGCGGATCAATAGTGTGAATTTCGGCAAGGCGAGCCAACACGCGCTTGAAGTGCTCGTTTCCCCGCGGACCGGCGGTCCCGCTTTCGATGCGGAAGCCGTACCGCTCGCCGACCACGTGAAGATCGGACAGATGCGCAACGCGCCAGCAGCGGCCTCCGGACGGCGTCGCGTCGAATCCGGCCAGGTCGGCCGGTTGTTCCATACTGGCGTCGGCCACGCTCCAGGCCAGTGACGCGACCGCAAGATAGCAGGACACCAGCACCACGGCATTCGCGAACGTCGGCAACACCAGATGATGGATCAGAACAAGGTCATTGACGGTCGCAGTCCATTGCGAGGCAGGCCAGGCCAGGGCCGCGATCAATGCCGCCCCCGCGGAGAGCAGTATGCCGGCGCCGACCGAGCAACCGCGGCGCAGCCTCGTGCGAGAGGCAGGAGTTGCGCCGGTGCGCCAAAGCAGCTCCGCCAGATGGCCCAGCGCCTCGCGCGTGAAGGCATAACTCGGTTGGACCGCGAGCGCGTTCAGCGACCAGAAGCTTGTTTCCGCGATTTGAAGCAGCGGTCGTCCGCCGAGCCATCCCAAGGCCGCGATCACAATCAGCATCAGCACGGCGCCCACTTCGGACAGGGCAAGAGCGTGTTGCGAAAGGCTCGAAATCCAGGCGGATGCGACCAGTGGCGCAAGGCCGAGCAGTACGCCCGGAAGCAGAAGCGAGACCGTCCAGGCGAACAACAGTTTCGCCGGGCTTATCTCAACCAGAAGGCTACCCAAGATCGCGAACAACGAACGCTGTTCCGGGCTGGCGGCATTGTCCTCAAAGTCGCCGAGGCGGGGATCAAGCAGCACGCCGACGTTCTCCGTTGCACGGCGCATTCTGTCACAAACCGCTTCAGACCAACATACGCGTCAGGCTTAGCGCAGCTTCTCGAAGAACTCGCGCACCTCGCCGATGAACAGCTCGGGTTGCTCGAATGCCGAGAAATGTCCGCCTTTCGGCATCTCGCTCCAGTGCTGGATGTTGGTGAAGTTTGTCTCCATCCATTTGCGGACCGGCGTGACGATCTCCTTGGGGAACACGGCAACGCCGGTCGGCACGCTCACCTTGTGCGGGGTTCGCTTGCCCGGCCCAAAACTTTCCCAATAGAGCCGCGCCGATGACGCAGCCGTCGCGGTGACCCAGTACAGCATGACGTTGTCGAGCAGTTCGTCGCGGCTGAGGATGTTTTCCGGATGGCCGTCGCAATCGGTCCAGGCCCAGAATTTTTCCAGGATCCAGGCCGCCTGCCCGCTCGGGGAATCCGTCAGGCCATAGCCTAGCGTCTGCGGCCGGGTGGACTGCTGCTTGGAATAGCCGGAATCCCAGTCGGCATAATATTTGATGCCGTTGAGCGCCCTCGTCTCCTCCGGCGTCGGCTGCCCCTCGACATTGGGCCGGGTCGACATCGCAAGCGTGATGTGAATGCCGGCGCAATGCGCAGCATCCTGTCCGCCGATCGCGGTCGTCACCGCGGAGCCCCAGTCGCCGCCTTGCGCGAAATAGCTGGCGTAGCCGAGCCGCTGCATCAGGACGGCCCAGGCCGTCGCGATCCGGTCGACGCCCCAGCCCGTCGCTATAGGCTTGGCCGAGAAGCCGAAGCCCGGCAATGACGGGCACACCACGTGGAAGGCATCGGCGGCGCGGCCGCCATGCGCGGTCGGATCGGTCAGCGGCTCGATCACCTTGTGGAATTCGACCACCGATCCCGGCCAGCCATGGGTGATGATCAAGGGCCGCGCCTCCGGATGCTTCGAGCGGACATGGATGAAGTGGATGTCGAGCCCGTCGATTTCGGTGGTGAACTGGCTGAAGCGATTGAGCCGCGCCTCGCGCTGCCGCCAGTCATAGGTCTCGGCCCAATAGTGGCAGACGTCCTTGATCCATTGCAGCGGCGCGCCCTGGCTCCAGTCGTCGACCAGTTCGGCTTCCGGCCAGCGGATCCGGCGCAGCCGATTACGCAGATCCTCGAGGACATCGTCGCTGACGGCGATGCGGAACGGGCTGATGGCGGTCATGGCGTCTCCACGGGGATGCTGAACTTTCGGGGAAAGATAGGCTGGCGCGGGTCGCCGATCAAACCCCGCGCCGCAAACCTCGCCTGCACGAGCCCTGCACGACTAGCCGCGAAATCTGACGACAAGAACCACCATCGGCACCGCGATCTTGCTAAGACATCGGCCACAATAGATCGACATCATGCGCAGGCGATCGAAGCGCTGATGTCGCAGAGGACGGAGCTTGTTGTGGCAATCTATCTGATTAGCATCCATGACAGACAAGATGCCGTGCTGAAGTTGGGATTGCCGCTGGTCAATAGCTCGCCGAGCTATTTGCCGATCGCCACCTCGAGCAGCGCCTGGGCCTGCCTGGTGGCCGCGGCGAAGGCCGGCTGTTGCGGCGCGCGCTCGGTGAAGCAGCGCTTGAACGCATCCTCGCCCTGCTGGCGCAGGTCACCGAGCTTGTCATAGGCCTGCCTGGTGATCTGCTTGCGCTCGAGCCTTTCGGCCGCCGCATCGGCCTTCTTGTTGTAGTCGGTGCGGACCGCGGTGCAGGCCGGCACTTGCACCGCCGGCTCGATCTCGCCATAGGCGACATACATCTTGCCGCCGGCGAGCGCCGCCACGAACACCTCGTCGGCCTTGTCGGGGAACGAATCCTGGGTGCGGCCGGCCAGGAAGCCGTAAGCCACGGTGACGGACGCCGGCTTGGCGATCGGCAGGTCGTCGAAATTGACCACCGCGGCATCGGTCGAGATCGCCTGGGTGTAGAGGCCCTCGAACTTCAGGGCGGCATCGACCTGCTGCGGCACGTTCTTGCTGCCCTTGTCCCACCAGGTCTTGTGTTCGTGCAGCCAGCGCGTGAACAGAGGCTCGGTGGTGACAATGATATGGGCTTTCGGCTCGACGAAGCTGCCGTCGGCGCGTTTTTCTCCGATCTTCGCCCCGTCCCTGCCGGTGTCGGCATCGAAGCGCAGGCCGTCCAGCATGCCGAACCCCATATCGCCCTTGTATAGAGTCTCGAGGTTGAGCTGGGCCGGAGCAAAGCCCGGCCGGGCGGACTGGGACAGGATGGCCGTCAGCTGCCCCTTCAGCTCGTCGCGCGCGGCCACCTCGGCCTTGTCGACGGCCTCATTGATCTTGTTGTCGTTCGACAGCTTGGCGAATTTGGCGATCGCGGCGTCACGCGCGGCGATATAGCGGTCTTCCGGTGACGCGGCGCGGGCCGGCGAAAGCAGCAGGAACGGGGAAAGGACGAGGGCAAAGCGGAAAATAAAATGCATGCCCTGTGGTCGTCCGCAGGGCATGCAAGGTTCAAGGTCACGGGTACTACCAGCATATCCCTCGCCGGCAGACCCTCTGCCGGCGCAGGATCTCGTCAAGGCGAGCTGGTCAGGCCGCCTTTGTCACGGTGCCGTCGTTAGGCCGCCTTGGACTTCGCCACGTGGGTAGCGATCGCATCCATCAGCGGCGGCGACAAGCAGTCATAGGGCTCGAGCCCAAGCTCCTTGAGCCGCGACCTGATCCCGGCCATATCGGCCGGCTTGACGCCGGACTCGATCACCGACGACACGAAGGCGGCAAATCCGGGCGCAGCCGAGCCGGACTCCTGGAACAGCTCGGGATGGATGAAGTCGAGGCCATAGAACGGATGGCCCTTGTTCTCGATCCGGCCGTACATGTGGGTGCCGCATCCGGTGCAGGCATGGCGCTGGATCACCGCCGCGGCATCGACGATCTTCAGCTTGTCGCCGTTCTCCAACACGGTGACGTTCTCGCGCGGCACCACCGCGACCACCGAGAAGGTGGCGCCCGAAGGCTTCCAGCACTTGGTGCAGCCGCAGGCATGGTTGTGGGCGACGTCGCCCTTGATGCCGACCTTGACCGGCTTGTCCGCGCATTTGCAGACCAGCGTGCCGCCAGCAAAACTGCCGGAGCCTTGCTTGACGCCATTGTCGACCGACGGGTGGATATGAACAGTCATTGACCTATCCTCCTAGTGCTTGGTGTTTTGATTTCAGAATACGACGACCGAACGGATCGATTTTCCCTCGTGCATCAGGTCGAAGCCCTTGTTGATCTCGTCGAGTTTCAGCACGTGGGTGATCATCGGATCGATCTGGATCTTTCCGCCCATGTACCAGTCGACGATCTTCGGCACGTCGGTGCGGCCGCGCGCGCCGCCGAAGGCCGTGCCCTTCCAGACGCGTCCGGTGACGAGCTGGAACGGCCGGGTCGCGATCTCCTTGCCGGATTCCGCGACACCGATCACCACCGAGACGCCCCAGCCGCGATGGCAGGCTTCCAGCGCCTGCCGCATCACGTTGGTGTTGCCGGTGCAGTCGAAGGTGTAGTCGGCGCCGCCATCGGTCAGGCCCACCAGGTGCTGGACGATGTCGCCGCCCACCTTGGTCGGGTTGACGAAATGCGTCATGCCGAACTGCTTGCCCCAGGCCTCCTTGGAGTCATTGATGTCGACGCCGATGATCTTGTCGGCGCCGACCATCTTGGCGCCCTGGATCACGTTGAGGCCGATGCCGCCGAGGCCGAACACGACCACGTTGGAGCCCGGCGTCACCTTGGCGGTGTTGACGACCGCGCCGACACCGGTGGTGACGCCGCAGCCGATGTAGCAGCTCTTGTCGAACGGCGCGTCCTCGCGAATCTTGGCCACCGCGATCTCGGGCAGCACGGTGAAGTTCGAGAAGGTCGAGCAGCCCATATAGTGGAAGACCGTCTTGCCCTTGTAGCTGAAGCGCGAGGTGCCGTCGGGCATCACGCCCTTGCCCTGGGTGGCGCGGATCGCGGTGCAGAGATTGGTCTTCTGGCTCAGGCAGCTTTTGCACTGCCGGCATTCCGGCGTGTAGAGCGGGATCACATGATCGCCCGGCTTGACCGACGTCACGCCGGCGCCGACCTCGCGAACGATGCCCGCACCTTCGTGCCCGAGGATCGAGGGGAAGATGCCCTCGCTGTCGAAGCCGTCGAGCGTGTAGGCATCGGTGTGACAGATGCCCGTCGCCTTGATCTCGACCAGGACCTCGCCGGCCTTGGGACCCTCCAGATCGAGCTCGACGATCTCAAGCGGCTTCTTTGCTTCAAATGCGACTGCGGCGCGGGTCTTCATCTTGGTCTCCACAAAACGTCAAACAGGTTTCTCGTTCGCACCGGACGGGCTCACTTCTTGTCGTTGTGCCCCATGCAGGCGTCTTCCGCCTTTCCATAGGCTTCCGACTTGTCTTCGTGCTTGGCCGGCCGAACACGCCCAACCGCGTCATTGGCGCGGGCGCGCAGGTAGACATAGAGGTCGTCCATGTAGCAGGCAACGTTGGGGTTATCGCCGAACGCCGGCATCACGTTCTCCTGCGCCGTGGAAACGTTCTTGCGTCCGCTCGCGACCACGCCCATGAAATCCGCGTAGCTCATGGTCTTCAGCGAATTCGACAGCGCCGGAGCATAGGTCGATCCCATGCCGTCGGGGCCATGGCAGACATGGCACTCCGAATGATAGCGGCGATAGCCGGAGTAGGTGTACCAGTCCGTCGTGCCGTCGGCCGTAACCTTGAACGTCGGGTTTCCATCCTTGTCGAGATACTTGCCGTCCTCGGACTTGACGGCGGTCGGGTCGCCAGCGTCCTCGGCGGAGGCAACTCCACCCATTGCCACGACAAAGATCGCAGCACTCACAAACCAGATCTTACGCAAAAGCATATCCTCGCGTGCAGATTGAAGACGGACCGGCGCATGGAGATCGCTCCATGCGCCGGAACGAGGTCGCTCAGCTCACTGCTGCGGCAGCGAGAACACGGTGAGCGTTCCGCCGAGCGCAGTGTAGTTGCTCAGCGCGGCATAGCCGCCGACTGCGCCGAGACCGGCCGTCGGATCAGTCAGTCCGGCCGCGAGGCCGATGCCCGCCCAACCGCCAACACCCGACAGAATGGCGACGTACTGCTTGCCGGCATGTTCATAGGTGGTGACGTTGCCGATGATGCCGGACGGGGTCTTGAACTTGTAGAGCTCCTTGCCCGTCTTGGCGTCGACAGCCTTCAGGTAGCCTTCCAGCGTGCCGTAGAACACCACGCCGCCGGCGGTCGCGAGCGCACCCGACCAGACCGAGAACTGCTCCTTGTTCGACCACACGATCTTGCCGGTCTTGCCGTCCCAGGCGATGAAGTTGCCCATGTTGGTCTCACCGGGAGGCGGATACATCGACAGCGTCGCGCCGACATAGGGCTGACCTGCGGTGTAGCTCACCTTGAACGGCTCGTAGTCCATGCAGACGTGGTTGGTCGGCACGTAGAACAGCTGCGTGTCCGGCGAGTAGGCTGCCGGCTGCTCGTCCTTCGAGCCGAGCGCTGCCGGGCAGATGCCCTTCACGTTGACGTCCTCGCCCGCCTTGTCGGTCGACGCGGCATCAAGAACCTTCGGGCGACCATAGGTCGGCGAGTCCTTCTTCATGTCGACGCCGGAGGTCCAGTTCACCTTCGGATCGTACTTCTCGGCGACCAGCAGTTCGCCGGTGGCGCGATCGAGCGTGTAGCCGAGGCCGTTGCGATCGAAATGCGTCAGCAGCTTGCGCGCCTTGCCGTCGATCGTCTGATCCGAGAGGATCATCTCGTTGACGCCGTCATAGTCCCATTCGTCATGGGGCGTCATCTGGTAGACCCACTTGGCGACGCCGGTATCCGGGTTGCGCGCCCAGATCGTCATCGACCACTTGTTGTCGCCGGGACGCTGCTTCGGATTCCAGGTCGAGGGATTGCCCGACCCATAATAGACGAGGTTCAGTTCGGGATCGTAGGAGATCCAGCCCCAGGTCGCGCCGCCGCCGATCTTCCACTGATCGCCCTGCCAGGTCTTCAAGCTCGAATCCTTGCCGATCGGCTTGCCGAGCTCGGTGGTCTTGTCGTCGACCAGGAGCTGGTCATCCGGGCCTTCCGAGAAGCCGCGCCAGACCTGCTTGCCGGTCTTGATGTCGTAAGCGGTCACATGAGCCTGGACGCCGAACTCGCCGCCGGAGATGCCGAGCAGCACCTTGTCCTTGACCACCAGCGGCGCGGAGGTACCGGTCGAGCCCTTGCTGGGATCGCCGTTCTTCACCGTCCACTCCACCTTGCCGGTCTTGGCATCGAGCGCCACCAGTGTGGTGTCGGCCTGGTGCAGGAAGATCTTGCCGTCGCCATAGGCAACGCCGCGGTTGACCGTGTCGCAGCACATCACCGGAATGACGTTCGGATCCTGCTTCGGTTCGTACTTCCAGACGATCTTGTTGTCCTGCGAAAGGTCAAGAGCATAGACCTTGTTCGGGAACGGGGTGTGGACGTACATGATGTTGCCGATGATCAGCGGGCCACCCTCGTGGCCGCGCAGCACGCCGGTCGAAAACGTCCAGGCGACCTGCAACTTTCCGACGTTCGAGGCGTTGATCTGATTCAGCTTGGAGTAACGCTGATTGGCGTAGTCTCCGGCCGGCATCACCCAGTCCTTCGGGTTCTGCGACATCTTGTGGAGTTCGTCATTGGCGTTGGCCGCTCCGGCGGCAAATACCGCCATTGCCCCAAGACCGGTCGCGTAAAGCATCTTGCGCATCGTGGATTTCCTCCCAGGTTCAAGAGCTCAAGGGTTTCCGCCGAAACGGCCCCACTTCTTCCATTTTGGTGCCCCAGTCGTAGTCCTCTCGAAGCGCGCTGACTTGCCCAAAAGAGAAGAGCCGTTTGCTCAAAAGCGAAGCTTCGTCAGATTTTTGTCGCCCGGCCCTGAATTGGCTGGAAAGCTTGCTTCATGTTGCAGGGCATCAATCGCGGCCGGCGCGATCCGGATGCCAGATTGACGCGTGCTAAGGTTGCGCTTGACGCGCCCAGAACTAAGTCGGAGGATCACCCGACATTAACCGGGAAGAAATCCCGCCGCCTCCCTAAGCTATTCAGAATCAGGGAGAAGGCGCATCATTCCGGGCCAGACTTAAGCTCGGTGAGCAGTCACGTGGGGATCGAATCGGTGGCTGGAAAGATGTCCGATACAGTCCATTCTCTCAGCACGAACGGATTGACGCCCAAGCGGCAGATTCAGCGCTGGTCGGATGCGCTCACTGACCTTTGCGGCCAGTTCGACGTCGATGCGCTGGAAGGATCCTCGCTCGAAGCCCGGGTCAATTTCACGACGGTATCGCGCCTGAAGCTGTGTCAGATCGAGGCAAGCCAGCACCGGATCGCGCATACCATCTCGCGCATCAAGCTGAGCGAGCACCCCTATATCAAGATCGTGTTCCAGACCCACGGCGTCTCGCATTTCGAGCAAGACGGCCTGCACTTCGACATCATGCCGGGCGACTGCTTCGCCTACGACGTGTCGTGTCCGCACACCATCATCAGCCCGTCGCTGACGCGGCACGAGGTTGTCATCGTTCCAAAGGACCTGCTCAAGGAGCGCGGCTTCCAGCTCTCCAAGATGGCGCCGTGCAAGCTGTCGGCGCGCAACGGCACCGGCCGCATCGCCTATGATTTCGTCCATGCCGCCTTCGGCGAGGCACCGACGCTGACGCCGGTCAACGCCGTCGGCGTGGCTGATGCGCTGATCGACTTGCTGCTGTTGCCGCTGCGCGAGACCGGCGCCATGTTCGACCGCGGCAGCGCCGAGGCCACCTATGTGCGTGCCCAGGGCTTCATCCGCGAGCATCTGCGCGATCCGGATCTCTGCATCGACCGCATTTCCGCGGCGCTTGGTTGCTCGAAGCGCTATCTCCACATGCTGTTCAGCGATCGCGGCATGACGGTCAGCGACTACATCTGGAAGGCCCGGCTGCAGAACTGCCGGCAGGAGCTGGAGTCCCAGAACGGCAAGACCATCACCGACGTCGCGTTCTCCTGGGGCTTCTCGAGTTCGTCGCATTTCAGCCGCGTCTTCCGGAAGTATTTCGGCATCGCGCCCTCCTCCGTCCACAAGGGCCTGCACGGCGGTATGCCGGCGGATGTGGTACTCGAATAGCGGTTCCATCCGACGCGCAGGCGTTGCGCCATGCCGTCCGCCGACAGACTTTCTCCAACCAAGTTGTCCTCAATCAAGCTGTCCTCGATCAAGGTTTGGGCGCGCAACCTCAAGCGGGACAGCGTTGCGCTGTATCTCGCATCGCGTGATCCGCGCGTGCCCTGGTATGCCAAGGCCCTTGCCGTCGCCGTCGCGGCCTATGCACTGTCTCCCATCGATCTGATCCCGGATTTCATTCCGGTGATCGGCTATCTCGACGATCTGATCCTGCTGCCGCTCGGCATCTGGCTTGCGATCTCGCTCGTGCCGGACGAGGTGATGGCGGAATGCCGTGCCAAGGCCGGCGCCGTCTTGCAGCGTCCGACCAGCCGGCCGGGAATGATCGCGATCGTCGTGCTCTGGATCGCCGGCGCGGCGGCGCTGGCTTGGGCGGCTTTCAGATATTGGCGACAGCCAATCGTCTAGGACTGTGCGGCCTTTGGCACGAGCGCCTCGACCGTCACGCCATCATCGCTGGAATTGATGCTAAGCGTGCCGCCGAGCGCGAGGATTCGTTCCTGCATCCCGGTCAATCCGCGGCCAAGCCTGTGATCCCTCAGCAAGCCACGGCCATTGTCGCGAACCCGCACCAGCGCGCAGTCGCGGCTGCCGCGTAGGCCGGCCTGCCGGTCCACCGGTTCGATCGTGATATCGACCGCCGTCGCGCCGGCATGGCGGAATACGTTGGTGAGCGCTTCCTGGACGATGCGATAGATCGTCAGGTCGGCCATCTCGCCGGTATCGCCGAGCGCCGGCGAGATGCGGCTCTCGATCTCCACCTCCGGATGCGTTTCGCTCCATAGCCGCACCAGCGCGCCGAGCGCTTCCGCAAGCCCGAGTTCGGCCAGGCCGACCGGCCGCAATCGCTCCAGAATCCGGCGCGTGAACTGCTGGAGCGCGTTGACCTGCTCGAGGATGGCATTGCCGTGCTTGCGCAATGCCGCAGGGTCCGGCTTTTCGACTTCCGCCAGCCGGGTCAGCGCGCCGGCATGCGCGCGCAAGGCAAACAGATAGGGCCCGAACTCATCGTGCAATTCGCGCGCGATCTCCTTGCGCTCGGAATCCTGCAGCGAGACCGCGCGCTCGGCGAGCTGCCGCTTGCCCTCGACGGCATCGCCAAGGGTCGCCGCCAGATGGTTCAGTTTGGCACAGATGGCGGCCAATTCCGGCGATCCGCCGGGCTCGACGCGGGCATCGTAATCCCCGGCCTCGATGCCGGTCATGGCCTGCGACAGTGCCTCCAGTGGCGCCAGCGCGCGGCCGACCACCAGCATGGTGACCAGAAGCAGCGCCACTGCGATCGCGGAGCCGACCTCGATCTGGGTGACGATGCCGTCCCAGATCTCGGCGACTTCGTCGTCGGGATGCGAGGTGATGACCAGCGATTGCGGCTTGCCGTGCACCGAGATCGGCACCCGCACCGAGGTCTGCTCGGGATGAACCAGCGCGACGAACCACTGCGGCGGAGCGCGTTGATCGCCGGCGTCCTCGGGGCGATCAGGAGATTTTGCGGTCGCGCCATCCTGCCGCGTGATGCTGACGTGACGCATCCGGCTCAGGTCCTGGACGATCTGATCGAGCCGCGCATCGGGATCCGGCGCCTCGTCGAGACCGGCCACGATCGTCGCAACGAATTCACGCGCCAGGCGGATCACGCTCTGGTCCTCGGCCTGGACACGCGGCCCCGCTTCCAGCACGAGCCGCGCAATATTGATGCCGAGGCCAAGCGCCAGGATCAGCGCCAGCAGCAGGTTGATCCGCGCGCGCAAAGATAGCTTTTGCCACATGACGTTGCCCCCGACCGCGATCCCTCCTCCGAGAGGATCGTTGACAGCCAAATTTGCCCGGCTATCTAATCGCACCCTATCGCAATCCCGCACGAGGTGCACAACCGGTCGGAACCGACCTGTCCTTCGCGCAAACCGACGTGATGATGAGTGAATCGAAGCAGGTCGCCGGAACAACGCCATGCGCATTCTGATCGTTGATGATCATCCCATCGTTGCCTCCGGTTGCCGCACCGTGTTCGCCGACGATCCCGAGATCACGCTGCTGGAAGCGGCGGATGCCGAAAGCGGCGAACGGGCGTTCGTCGCGGAGAAGCCCGATCTCTGCGTGATCGACATCAACCTGCCGACGGTCTCCGGCTTCGAGCTGGCGCGCCGCATCCTGACGCATGATGCGTCTGCGCGCCTCATCATGTTCAGCATGAACGATGACCCGGTGTTCGCCGCCCGCGCCATCGACATCGGCGCCAAGGGTTACGTTTCGAAGACCGGCGATCCCAACGATCTGGTGGAAGCAGTGCGCGAGGTCGGCAATGGCGGCGTCTATCTGCCGCCAGCGATCGCGCGCAACGTGGCGTTTGCGCGGCCGGGCTTTGCGCAAAATCCGCTCTCCAAGCTCACTTCACGCGAGATGGAGATCCTGCGCCTGCTCAGCTCCGGCAAGAGCCTGTCGGAGATCGCCTGGCTGGTGCATTCATCATACAAGACGGTCGCAAACACGTCATCGATCATGCGCCAGAAGCTTGGCGTGCGCACTTCGGCAGAGCTGGTGCGGCTGGCGATCGAGAGCGGCGTCGCCTGACGCAGCGCTCCAACCAAGAGGAATACGACAATGCAGACGGTTTCCCAGAACAAGTCGCATGGCGGCACGCAAGGCGTCTATCGGCATCCAAGCCGCGAGACCAAGACCGACATGACCTTTTCGGTGTTCGTCCCTGAGCATGCGGCCGGCGCCAAGCTGCCCGTCGTCACCTACCTGTCGGGCCTGACTTGCACCCACGCCAACGTCACCGAGAAGGGCGAATTCCGCCAGGCATGCGCCGAGCTCGGCCTGATCTTCGTCGCGCCCGACACCAGCCCGCGCGGCGAAGGCGTCCCCGGCGATCCCGCCAACTCATACGATTTCGGGCTCGGCGCCGGCTTCTATGTCGATGCGACGGAGCAGCCGTTCGCGACCAATTACCGAATGTGGAGCTACATCACCGAGGAATTGCCGAAGCTGATCGCCGAGCAATTCCCGGTCGACACGACGCGGCAGTCGATCCTCGGTCATTCCATGGGCGGCCATGGCGCGCTGACGGTCGCGCTGCGCTACCCCGATCGTTATCGGGCGGCGAGCGCGTTCGCGCCGATCGTGGCGCCGTCGCAGGTGCCATGGGGCAACAAGGCGCTCGGCGGCTATCTCGGCAGCAACAAGCAAGCGTGGCGCAGGCACGACGCCGTCGCCCTGATCGAGGACGGTGCCCGCTTCTCCGATCTGCTGGTCGACTACGGCGATGCCGACGGCTTTCTCACCGAGCAGCTGCGGCCCGAACTCCTGAAGGCGGCATGCGAGAAGGCCAACATCCCCCTCACCCTGCGGCGTCAGCCGGGCTATGACCACAGTTACTATTTCATCTCGACCTTCATGGCCGATCATCTGCGCTGGCACGCCGCGCGGTTGAAGGCGTGAGCGTCACGCAGTCCGTTCATCCCATCATCCTGAGAAGGCCGCGAAGCGGCCAGTCTCGAAGGATTCACGGCCCGAATTTCTACGTGTGGCGATAGCCGGGCCGATTCATGCTTCGAGGCTCGCCCAGCGGCGCAATTGCGCCGCAAGGCTCGCACCTCAGGATAACGGAGGTCCATTCGTGAGCGCAGGCTACTGCGCCTTCGGCACGCCGTAGTTCGGCGCGAGCAGGCGGTTGCGCACGAGGTAGTCGGTGGCGCGCGACCAGGATTCGTCGGTGTTGCCGCGCATGTCGGCGCTCGCCGCTGCCAACAATTGCCCGCTGTGCACGTCGCGCAAATAGAGATTGATGTTGAGGATGAGGTTGGACACCTTCTGCACCACGCCCGTCATCACGAGATCAGCGCCCAACTCGCCGGCCAGCTTCACATCGCAGCCACCGCAGGCCTGAAGATTGCTGCCATGCGCCGCAGCATTGACCGGCGCGATGTCGAGCACGCGGAACTTGCCGGAGTCCGCGAGCTCCTTGCGCACCTGATCGCCGGCCCGGAGCAGCCGCGCCTGCTCATCACTGCGTGGCCCGCTCACTTCCCCCTGCAGGCTGGTGTCGATCATCTCGAGGTCGAACACCGCGAGCCTGGGCGGCTCGGCGCGCGCTGCCGCCGCAGACACCACCAGCAAAGAAACGGCGAAGGCAAACGCTGATCTCATGATTGTGAACCAATCGTAATTTGTAACGTCGCAACGACAAAAAGCGGGGTTGCAAGCTAGGCCAATTCCGGCATCTTGCAAGTCAACAGCATGGAGGCCGGATTTCCGAACGCCATGCCGAGTGAAAAAAGACTGCGGGAGGAGTTATGTTGCGATGGCTGATCGGCACGATCGCGCTCAGCATGGTGGCGACCGGCGCGCTGGCGGCTGATCCCGTCGAGGTTCATATCGGCTATCTCGGTCATGCCGGCGTCAAATCGACGCTCTCGCTGGTCGAGCAACCCGCCGACAATGACGGCATCGCCGGCGCGCGCCTTGCGATCGAGGACAACAACACGACCGGCAAATTCCTCAACCAGCGCTTCGTGCTCGACGAGGTCAAGGTCAAGGACAGCGACGATGTCGCCAAGGTCGCGACCGACCTCGCCGGACGCAACGACTATATCATCACCGACCTGCCGGCCGATGCCCTGCTCAAGGTCGCCGACGCGCTGCGCGACCGCGGCACCGTGCTGCTCAATGCCGGCGCGATCGACGATCGGCTGCGCGAGCAGGACTGCCGCGCCAACGTCATCCACATCGCACCCACCCGCTCGATGCTGGCGGACGCGCTTGGCCAATATCTGGTGTGGAAGCAGTGGAAACGCTGGCTGCTGGTGGTCGGCTCGCATGATCAGGACAAGCTTTACGCCGACGCGCTGCGCCGCGCCGCGACCCGCTTCGGCGCCAAGATCGTCCAGGAACGGACTTTCGAGGACACCGGCGGCGCGCGCCGCACCGACAGCGGCGTGACCTTGATCCAGCGCCAGATGCCGGTGTTCACGCAGCAGGCGCCGGCTTACGACGTGCTGGTCGCCGCCGACGAGAGCGAGGTGTTCGCGAACTATCTGCCGTACCGTACCTGGGACCCGCGGCCGGTGGCGGGCTCGGCGGGCCTCGTGCCGACCAGCTGGGACGCGGCGCATGACCAGTGGGGCGCGGTCCAGATCCAGAACCGCTTCGTCAAGCTGAACATGCGCCGCATGACCGCACTCGACATGCAGGCCTGGACCGCCGCGCGCATGATCGGGGAAGCCACATCGCGCACCAATTCGGGGGACCTCAAGAAGGTCATCGCCTTCCTCAAGGGCAAGGATTTCTCGATTGCCGCCTTCAAGGGTACGCGCTTGACCCTGCGAGACTGGAATCTGCAGCTTCGCCAGCCGATCCTGCTGGCCGATGGTCGTATGGTCGTTTCGGTCTCGCCGCAGGAAGGTTTCCTGCATCAGGTCTCCGAACTCGACACGCTCGGAGTTGACCGGCCTGAAACGAAGTGCAAGCTGCAGTGAGGGAGATGAAACGCATGTGGCGCCGCTGTCTGTTGACCGGGATGCTCGTTTGGCTTGCCGCGACACCGGCGTCCGCCTTCGTTGCCTACGTCTCCAACGAGAAGGGCAACACCGTCACGGTGATCGACACCAGCAGCTGGACGGTGACCAAAACCATCAAGGTCGGCCAGCGGCCGCGCGGCATCGAGTTCTCGCGCGACGGCAAGTTCGTGATGGTTGCGGTCGGCGACGACGACACGATCCAGGTGATCGATGCCAAGACCCAGGAGATCGTCGACACCCTGCCCTCCGGTCCCGACCCTGAATTGTTCACCCAGGATGCCGCCGGCAAGACCATGTATGTCGCCAACGAGAACGACAACACGGTCACCGTGATCGACCTCGAAAAGCGCGCCCGGATCGGCGACATCCAGGTCGGCGTCGAGCCTGAGGGCATGACGATCAGCCCGGACGGCAAGATCCTGATCAACACCTCCGAGACCACCAACATGGCGCACTTCATCGACACGTCGACGCGCCAGATCGTCGCCAATGTGCTGGTCGATTCGCGGCCGCGCTTCGCCCAGTTCAAGCGTGACGGCTCCGAATTGTGGGTCTCCTCCGAGATCGGCGGCACCGTGTCGATCATCGATCCGGTCAAGCGCGAGGTGACCGGCAAGATCACCTTCGAAATTCCGGGCCTGCGCAACGAGGCGATCCAGCCCGTCGGCATCGGCATGACCAAGGACGGCAAGACCGCATTCATTGCGCTCGGCCCCGCCAACCGCGTCGCTGTCGTCGACGGTGTGACCCACAAGGTCCTCAAATATCTGCTGGTCGGCCAGCGGGTCTGGCACATGGATTTCACCCCGGACGAAAAATATTTGCTGGTCACCAACGGCGTCTCCAACGACGTCTCGGTCATCGACGTTTCGGCCCAGAAGGTGATCAAGACCATTCAGGTCGGCGAACTGCCCTGGGGGATCACGATCGCGCAGCCATGACCTCAACCGACGCCCATATCGCGAACCAGCTCTCGCCGGATGCAGGCCCTGGAACAGTCGCGGCCGTGCAGGCGGCCCTGTCGATCGGCAATGTCAGCCACAGCTACGGTCTGCGCCGCGCTTTGATCGATGTCAGTTTCACGGTCCAGCCTGCGAGCTTCACCGCGCTGCTGGGTCTCAATGGCGCCGGCAAGAGCACGCTGTTCTCGCTGGTGACGCGGCTGTTCGGCATCCAGAACGGCCAGATCAAGATATTCGGCCACGACATCAGCCGGACGCCGGGTGAAGCGCTGCGGCTGATGGGCGTGGTGTTCCAGCCGCGCACGCTCGATCTCGACCTCTCGCTGACGCAGAACCTGCTGTATCACGCCGCGCTGCACGGCATCTCGCGGCGCGAGGCGCGGCTGCGCAGCGCCGAGGTGCTCGGCCGCATCGGGCTTGCCGACCGCGCCGCCAGCAAGGTGCGCGATCTCTCGGGCGGCCAGATGCGAAGGCTTGAGATCGCCCGCGCGCTGCTGCACCGGCCCCGGCTGCTGCTGCTCGACGAGGCCACGGTCGGGCTCGACGTCAAGGCGCGCGCCGACATTCTCGACCATGTCCGGCAGCTCGTCGCCGAGCAGGGCATCGGCGTGCTCTGGGCGACGCATCTGTTCGACGAGATCATGCCAAACGACGACCTCGTCGTGCTGCATCAGGGCCGAATGCTGGCGCACGGCCCGATGTCACGCGTGATCGCGGACGCAGGCGCCCAGGACGTCAACACCGCGTTCATGCGCCTGACCGGAACGGCAACACTCGCGGGGAGACCGCCGTCATGACCAGCACGACGGTTACGCCTGAGCGAAGCGGTTTCTCGCTGTCGGAATACATCGTCTGCCTGAACGGCATCGTGTGGCGCGAGGCGCTGCGCTTCCTGCATCAGCGCGAGCGCTTCGTGTCGGCGCTGGTCAGGCCGCTGGTCTGGCTGTTCATCTTCGCGGCCGGCTTCCGGCAGGTGCTCGGCATCTCGATCATCCCGCCCTACGAGACTTACATCCTCTACGAGGTCTATATCGCGCCCGGCCTGATGGCGATGATCCAGCTCTTCAACGGCATGCAGTCCTCGCTGTCGATGGTCTACGACCGCGAGATGGGCAACATGCGCACGCTGCTGGTCAGCCCGCTGCCGCGCGGCTATCTGTTGTTCTGCAAGCTGCTCGCCGGCACGGCGGTGTCGCTGCTCCAGGTCTATGCCTTCCTCGTCATCGCGTGGTTCTGGGACATCGCGCCGCCGACCATCGGCTACCTCACCGTGCTTCCGGCGCTGGTGCTGTCGGGCCTGATGCTCGGCGCACTGGGCATGCTGATCTCGGCCAGCATCAAGCAGCTGGAAAATTTCGCCGGCGTGATGAACTTTGTGATCTTCCCGATGTTCTTCGCATCGTCGGCCCTCTACCCGCTGTGGCGCGTGCAGGAAGGCAGCCCGATGCTGTATTATATTTGCCAGTGCAATCCGTTCACGCATGCGGTGGAGCTGATCCGGTTTGCGCTGTACGGCAAGATGAACTGGGTTTCGCTCGCGGTGGTCGGCGGCTGCACGGTCGTCTTCATGATCGGCGCGATCCTGGCTTACGATCCATCGCGCGGTCTGGTGCGCCGCGGACCCGGCGGAGGCGAGGCATGACAGGCTGGCGAACAGGACTGGGCGCGCTGCTCGCGATGGTTCTGTCGAACCAGGCCGCATCGGCTGCCGACCCGCGCTATCCGGACTGGCCCTGCCAACAGGCCAAGGTGCCCGAGATCTCGCTCGCCGCAGTCTGGGCCGGGCCGCCGCTCGGCGATGCCGAGACCAAATGGAAGGACGACCCGAAAGTCAGCGCGCTCGCGATCAAGCTCGCGGCGCGCCGCGTTCCGCTCGAAGAAGCGCAGAAGGAGATCACCGAATTCCTTTCAGCTGCCGCGGCCGACAAGGCGAATGCGGGAAAACTGCTGTTTGCCGGTCTGTTCGATACGCTGAACGGACAGCGCGCCTCGGTCATGAACGGGCTCGAGCGCGTGATGCGCAAGCAGCGCGAAGCCGCGGAGAAGATCCGCGACGACACGCTCAAGCTGCAGGCGCTGCAGGACGCGACACCGCCGGACAAGGCCAAGGTCGACGAGCTCGGCAATCAACTGGTCTGGGAGACCCGCATCTTCGAGGACCGCGGGCGCGTGGTGAAATTCGTCTGCGAGGTGCCGACCGCGATCGATCAGCGCCTGTTCGCGCTCGGCCGCACCATCCAGCAGGAGCTCGATTGAGGCCTGCGACCGAACGCCCCGGGATCGTCAACGCGCCGTTTTGACGGTCTTTTGGGTAACAGTCTGTTGGGCCACGCCGATCCGGAACAAACTGCACTGCCCGCTCGTTGTCTCCAACTATATCTGAACTTGGGAGACCTCCATGAAAGCAGCCAAGATCGTCATGACCAGCCTTGCCGCCGCGAGCCTGGTCACCACAGCGGCTTTGGCCCAGCAATCCATGTCGGGAATGGTCACCAAGATTGACCGACTGAGTGGAACCATCTCGATCCAGCAGACGCAAGGCGGCACGGTGGGCGCGTCCGGTGGCGCGATCCAGGAATACAAGGTGCCGAAGGGACAATCGCTGGAGGCCTTCCACGCCGGTGACAAGGTCTCGTTCACCACAACGGACAGCGACGGCGGCAAGACCATCAACAAGCTCGACAAGCAGAAGTAACGGCTCGCGTGGCGCGCGAGGCCGGGCTTACTGCTCTCCCTCGCGCGGCTCGGGCTCGGCATCCGCCAGCGGCAATTTGGCACGCTCCCATCCGTCAGTTCCCTCCGGATACCACGCCACGTTGCGGTAGCCGTAGGACAGCACGCGCTTGGCCGCGTTCCACGACATCCAGCAATTCTCCTGGCAGTAGATCACGAGCAATCTGGTCGCGTCGCCGCCTGAGGCGCGGACCAGCCCGCGTCGCAGGTAGTCCTCCGTGGGCGGGGCGAGCTTGCCGTAGCCGGTGTCAGGCAGCCAGATGCTGCCGGGAATGTTGAGGTGCGGCCGTTCGCGCCACACCGTGCCGGCGGGCAGATTTGGCTTCGGCGCGCGTGGTAGCACGTCGACGAAGGCGGCGGACTTGTCGCGCCAGATCGCTTCCGCTTCCGCGGTGGTGAGCACCCGTGCGCCGGCAAGCGTCACCGGCACCGGAGCGCGGTAGTCCTCGGTGCGATAGCCCTCCGGCTCTGCGGGTGGGTCTTGCGCGCGGACAGGCGAAGCGGCGACGAGCATCACCGCAAGCATGGCCGCGAGCCTGATCATGGTGATTTGGTCGCGGTCTCCGGCCCGATTGGACGGTCGTTCTCGTCGAGCAGCGGGACGCCGTAGTCGAGCAGGATCTTGTTGATCTCGGGCTGGTTCTCCTGGATCAGGCGATTGAGCTGGCGCTTCCAGTTCTGGTCGGACGCCCGCACGCCCATGCCGATGCGATAGATCAGCTTCGGTCCCGTGGTCTCCTTGACCAGCGGCGTGATGTGCAGCGGCGGGTTGGCCTTCTTGGCGTAGAAGCCCGCCATCGGTCCCCACAGGATGCCGGCGTCGATCTCACCCTTGGCGAGATCGTTCATCATCGCCTCGGCCGACGAATCGTAGCGCGTATCGATCATCAGCGGATAAGGCTTCGCATTGGTCATCAGACCGTTGATGGCCATGTTGGTCGCGGGCGGCGTTCCCGCCACGATGCCAATATGCTTGCCTTTCAGCCGCTGGTCCTCGAGCGTCGTGACCTCATCGAGCCCACTGCCCGGCTTGGCGACGATCGCATAGGCTGTGCGGTAATAGGGATTGGTGCCCTGCGCGAGGTCATCGCCTTGCGGAAAGCCCATGATCACGTCGCAGCGATGCGCACCGAGCGTCATCCGCACGAACCCGGTCGCCTGCGGAAAGAACATGTAGTCGAGCTTCTTTTGCAGCTTTCCGGCCAGCAGCTCGCCGATCTTGTTCTCAAACCCCTCGCCCTTGTCATTCGAGAACGGCAGGTTGCGGGGATCGGCACAGATGCGCAGCACGCGGGCATCGATGAGCTCGATGGAAAGTTCGCCCTGATCATTGACCTGCGCGCGCGCGATGTCGCGGCCGGCCAGACAGGCGATGAAGCCGACAAGCGCGAGCAGAACAGGACGGCATCCGACAATTCTCATTACGCGGTCTCCTCTTGATCGGATCGATCGCCGCCATCCAGCAATTGCCCGGCGCACCATGACGTGCAACAGGAATAATGATCGCGACCACGCCGCGCTGCTTGCTGCAGCGCAAACTGGAACGCGACGACATCGATCGCGCGTCGCGGAGTAACTGAGGCGGAAACATGGCTCATGGCGGTTCGGTGCTTGCGCTGCTCCTGATGCTTTGGGCGCCGACCATAGCGCGGGCGCAAGAGGCGGAATTGCCTGTAAGCGAAGTCGCTCCCGGAATATTCGTTCACACCGGGGTCACCGCATTGATGACGCGCGAGAACGAAGGCGCCATCGCCAATGTGGGATTCGTGATCGGCGACAGCGCCGTCGCCGTCATCGACACCGGCGGCAGCGTCCGCGAAGGACGACAGCTGCTCGCCGCGATCCGCAGCCGTACCGACAAACCGATCCGCTACGTGATCAACACCCACGCGCATCCGGATCACAGCTTCGGCAATGCGGCTTTCGTCGGCGACGGGACCAGCTTCGTCGGCCACAAGTCTTTGCCACGCGCGCTGGCCGCGCGCGGACAATTCTACCTCGACGGGTTTCGCCGGAGCATGGGCGATGAGCTGATCGACGAGGTGAAGATCATCCGCCCGACCGTGCTGGTCGCGGACACGCTGAAGCTCGACCTCGGCGGACGGGCTCTCACCCTGAAAGCGTGGCCGCCCGCCCATAGCGACAACGACCTCACGGTTCTCGACGAGCAAACCAGCACCCTGTTCGCCGGCGATATGGTGTTTCTCATCCATATTCCCGTGGTCGACGGCAGCCTCAAGGGCTGGCTGCGTGCGCTCGACGAGCTCGTGGCGATCACCGCCGAGCGCGTGGTTCCCGGTCACGGGCCCGTGAGCGCGTGGCCGGCCGCGCTTGCCGACGAGCGGCGTTATCTTGGGGTGCTGGCCGCGGACGTGCGCGCACTGGTCGCAAGCGGCAAACCGATCACGGCCGCGGCCGAGCACGCCGCAGCCGCCGAGCGGCCGCGCTGGCAATTGTTCGACGACTACAACGCCCGCAACGCAACTGCAGCATTCTCGGAAATTGAATGGGAGTAGCTGTTCGTCCTATAGTGAGGCGGCTGCATAGGATTTCGCGACCATGACCGGACAACGCGCCCGCCTGCTTTGCATCGCAAGCCTGCTCATGATCGCGCTGGGCACACCGGCTGCGCCCGCGGCGGAGGCCTATGATCCCTGGCCGGGTCTCGTCCAGGACATCTTCAGCAACCGTCCGATGAATGACGGCAATGACGTCATCGGCATCGAGATGCCGATGCGTGCGGAAGACGCCGCGATCGTGCCGGTAACGCTGCGCACCAAGCTGCAACCCAGCGACAGCCGCCGCGTCGTCGCGATCACGCTTGTGATCGACGAGAACCCGGCGCCGATGGCCGCGAAGTTCACGCTGGGGCCGGCTGCCAACGTCACCGAGATCTCGACCCGTGTCCGCGTCAACAACTACACCAATGTGCACGCCGTCGCGGAGCTCAGCGACGGCAAGCTCTATGTCAGCAAGGTCTATGTCAAGGCGTCCGGCGGCTGCTCAGCGCCCGCCGGCAAGAACGTCGAGGAAGCCAAGAACCGCCTCGGCCAGATGCGCTACCGGCAATTCACCAAGCCCGAACAGGGACCTGCGACCGGCACGCGGGAAGCCCAGATCATGATCGGGCATCCGAATAATTCAGGCCTGCAGATGGACCAGGTCACGCAGCTCTATATCCCGGCCTTCTTCGTCAACGAGCTGCACATCTGGCAGGACGACAGTCCGGTGCTGGCGATGGAGGGCGGAATCTCGATTTCCGAGGATCCCAATATCCGCTTCACCTACGTCTCGAATGGCGCCAAGCGCTTCCGTGCCGAAGCCAAGGACACCGAAGGGCATATCTTCGAGCACGAATGGAAGGTCGAGAATCCCGGCACCTGACGCCTCGCGTCACGACGGACGCAAAATGCAATGAGATCAGGTTGGATCGCTATCGCGCCTTAGCCCGATATTTAAGCATGATGTTTCCGGAAAACCGCTTCGCACTTTTCCGGATCATGCTCTAGAAGCACCTGACTTCGGCTTCGGCCTGGGCGCGCCTGAGGTCGTTGAGCGCGTTCGCGGCTTGCTCGGACGAGCGGAACTGGCCGCCCAGATTGCCCCGCACCTGCGCCATGCTCAGCACGGTCTCGGCGGTGACATAGCGATCATAGGGGATGATCGAGGCGACGACGTCGATCGAGCAGGAACATTGCTCGATCGACTGCCGGGATTCGCCATTGGCCTTCATGCAGCCGAACACATATTCCGCCCGCGCCGAGGTCGGATAGTCGTTGATCTCCTGGGCCCGCACGCTGACCGCCGTCCCGGCAAGCACCAGGATGGCGACAATCGGTCGTAGCATGCCAGCTCCTGCCATCGTCCTGCTTCCTCTTCTCTTTCCGCAAGCTATGCTATGGATGTTGATCAGAAAAGAAAACATTCGGGGAAGTGGCTCAAGAAACGATGATCATCTCTGTACGCACGGTGTTGGCTGCGGCAGTTCTGGCGGTCATGCAGTTCGGCACCTCGTGCTACGCGCAGACCATCCGCGTTGCAGCGCAGAAGACCGGAACGCTGGCCTGGGAACTGGCCGTCATTCGCTCCCATGGTCTCGACAAGAAGGCCAATCTGTCGATCGACGTCGTCGAGTTGGCCAGCCCCGAGGCCGGCAAGATCGCGCTGCGCGCCGGCACGGCCGACGTGATGGTATCGGACTGGCCCTGGGTGTCGCGCGAGCGGTCGCTCGGCGCCAAGCTGCAATTCTATCCCTATTCGAGCGCGCTCGGCGCCGTGATGGTCCCGGCCTCCTCGCCGGTCAAGACGCTCGCGGACCTCAAGGGGCGGAAGCTTGCTATTGCCGGCGGGGCGATCGACAAGAACTGGCTGTTGCTGCAAGCCGCATCGAAGCAGGACGGCGTCGACCTGAAGTCGCAGGCGACCATCGTCTACGGCGCGCCGCCGCTGCTCGCCGCCAAGACGCTCGGCGGCGAGATGGACGCGACGCTCAATTACTGGAATTTCTGCGCCGCGCTCGAAGCCAAGGGCTTTCGCCGGCTCGCCGGGATGGAAGAGATCCTGCAAAAGCTCGGCAGCAAGGGCCGCATCGCCATGATCGGCTACGTGTTCGACGAAGCCTGGGCCAATGCCAACAAGGATCTGGTGGCCCGCTTCATCGCGGTGACCCGCGCGGCGAAAGAGATTCTGGCGACCTCGGATGCCGAATGGGACGCGATCGCGCCGCTCACCGGCGCGCAGGATCCCGCAACCCTGCATGCCTATCGTGAGCGCTACCGCGAAGGCATCCCGCGCCGTCCGATCGCGGACGAAGAGGCCGATGCGCGCGTGCTCTACCGGGTGCTGGCGCAGCTCGGCGGCCGCGATCTGGTCGGCACGGCAACCGAGCTCGATCCCGGCACCTTCTACCAAGCGATCCCGGGAGACTAGCGGTGCTGCGTCTCCTCTCATTCACGCTGTTCATCGCGACCTGGTGGATCGCCTCGCTGCTGATCGGCGATGCGAAGCTGCCGGCGCCGCCGGCGGTGCTGTCGGTGCTCGTCGCCGAAGCCCGATCGGGCGCGCTGTTCGTCAATCTCGGCGCAACCCTGGCCCGGGTCGCGCTGGCCTTCACCCTTGCCATGGCGCTCGGCTCGGCGATCGGCTATTTGATGGGCCGCGTCTCGCTTGCCAATCGCCTTGGCGATCCCTGGCTGATCCTGCTGCTCAACCTGCCGGCGCTCGTCGTCATCGTGCTCGCTTACATCTGGGCCGGGCTGACCGAGGTCGCCGCGATCGCCGCCATCGCCATCAACAAGCTGCCGACCGCCGTCGTCACCCTGCGCGAAGGCGCCCGCGCGCTCGATCCTGCGCTCGACGAAATGGCGACGGCGTTTTCTTTTCCGCGCGGCCGCGCCTTCCGTCATGTGATCCTGCCGCAGCTTGCGCCCTACATCGCGGCCGCTGCGCGCTCCGGGCTCTCGCTGGTCTGGAAGATCGTGCTGGTCGCCGAATATCTCGGCCGGCCGAACGGCGTCGGCTTCGAGATCGGGGTTGCCTTCCAGCTGTTCGACATCCCCTTGCTGCTTGCCTATTCGCTGAGCTTTGCGGGTGTCGTGCTCATCATCGAAACCCTGCTGGTGCAGCCGTTTGAAACCAGGCTAACGCGGTGGCGGCTCCGTGCAGCTTGAAGTCAATATCACCGGCAAGAGTTTTGAGAGCGCGGCCGGGAAGCGGCACGACGTGCTCGACAACGTCACCTTCACGCTAAACGCTGGCGAGGTCGGCGTGCTGTTCGGCCCGTCAGGCTGCGGCAAGAGCACCTTGCTCCGGATCCTCGCCGGGCTCGACGCCAACTACCGGGGCCATGTCGCGCGGTCGCCGGGCATGCGCCTTGGCATGGTCTTCCAGGAGCCGCGGCTGTTGCCCTGGCGCACGGTCGAGGAAAATGTGCGGCTGGCCGCGCCGCATGTCGACGACAGCACGCTCTCTGCGCTGTTCGAGGTGCTCGAACTGGGCGCGCACCGCAACCATTTTCCCGCGGAGCTGTCGCTCGGCCTCGCCCGCCGCGTCGCGCTGGCCCGCGCCTTCGCCATCGAGCCCGATTTCCTGATCCTCGATGAGCCGCTGGCCTCGCTCGACAATGCGCTCGCGGGGCGGCTGCGCGACCAGGTCGCGACGCTGGTGGCGAGCCGGAAAATGATGACCTTGCTCGTCACCCACGATCTCGACGACGCCGTTCGCCTCGGCGATCGCCTGTTCTTCCTGTCATCGCGGCCGGCCCGAATCCTCCACGTCGAGACCATTGCCACACCACGCGCGACGCGCGGCGAACCCGAGATCGACGAAATCAAGCGGCAACTCTCACAGTTGGACCTTGCAAATATGTGAGACGCCGTCATCCTTGGACGAAGCATAAAGGAGAGGCTGGATGTCGCGCGCGTTGATCGCTGTTGGTGTTGCGTCGCTTGTGCTGCCGGCGACGGTGCTCGCCCAAAGCAAGGGCAAAGGCATTCGGCTGTGGAATCTGACCAGCGCCACGATTTCGAGCTTCGAGCTGTCGCCGGCAGGCAAGAACGAGTGGGGTCCGAACCAGACGCTCAACGACAAGGACAAGGAAGTCGACCATGACGAGCGCCTGCGGATCACCGGCGTCGAGCCCGGCCGCTACGACGCCAAGGTCGGCTACAGCGGCGCCAAACAGTGCTTCGTTCGCGACATCGAGATCAAGGCCGACGCCGTGTTTTCGGTATCCGACAAGGACTTGAAGGACTGCAACAAATAGGAAGGCTAACCCGCCGGCAGCTCGCCGCCCGTGCCGGCCCGATCGTTGCTGTGCGGATATTCGCAACGCCAGCGCACCGCGGTCCATTTCGGATGTTCGCCGACCCACCGCGCGATGTAAGGCGGCGCGGCCATGGCGCATTGCTGCAGCGAGCCGTTCCAGTTGAACACCAGATGCTGCTCCTCGCAGGTGGCGGGCGACAGCACGGCACATACCGTGACGATCAGATCAATCGGGTTCATGCGCGATCCCTAAGCGTGCTCATGCAATAGATAACACGGCGAAATACGTAATCAGCCACGTCCGGGTTTCACAGCCCCGTGAGAGGTTGGGGAACCCGGTCCGGGAGGCCTCACGCTCTAGAAGTTCAAACCGTACACCAGCCGCGCCTGATGGCGCTCGAAATTGACGAGGTCGAGGGCGGCATTGCTTCCGGCCCGCTGCCCCCAGGCCTGGACGCTCCATGTCGCGGTCAGGCGTGAACGTTCGGAGAGCTGGAAATAGGCGGTCGGTCCGATGAACAGCGCCTGCCCGGACAGTTCATCCAGGCCGATTCCCTCGTACTTCCTGAAATAGCGCGCTTCGCCGCCGATCAGGATATCCGGCTTCACCCTGGCCATGAGGCCGAATGCGGCACCGATGGTGGCATCCTGATCCGCAGCGCCGGTGCGCGGCGTGCGCGTCCATTCCGGCTCATAGCTTAGGTTGAGGGCCGCGATGACAAAATTCGGGATCACCTCGCGGTCGAACGCGACCGTGAGTTCGGTGCCATAACTACGGACGGCTGCGGCCGTCGTCTCGTCGACGCGATCGGCACGCGTCTCCAGCGCGACCGTCATGCCAAAGGGCGCCGTCTCGCGATTCAGAAAGCGATAGCGGAAATCGACCGAGACGCTCTGCCACGACAGCTGGCGCCGATCGTCAAGACCCGGAACGCGGTTGATGTCGTATGCGCCGAATGACGTTCCGAGCTCGACACGAAAATTCGGCGCGGGCACGAGCTCGAGCTCCATTTCCTGATTGAGCGTGCGATACCGGCCGCCGTCCTTGGCGAAGCGCCCTGTGGTCTGGCTCTGGAATTCGCGCTCACCGACATTGCCCACGTCGGAGCCGATCATGAAGCCGAAGATGTGCTCGGTATCAAAGTCCTCGGCATATGCGCCAGGCGGCAACGCCGCCGCGATGCCGGCAATCGCCGCGCACAGCATCCCCGCCCAACGCCCGGTCTTGAGTTTTGGATTCATCGTCCCCGCACCACCGCCTCAAGCCACACTGTAGGACAAAGCAGCTAGGCCCGCCAATCGCGCAGGTGGTGTCGGTCTCAAGGTCTTGTGGGAAGGGTATGAGAGAAGCTGTCCGAGCGGCCGCAGCGCCCGAGAAAGACACGTTCGACAAAAGACGCCTGCCCGGCTCGATGCAGCGCGCTGCACGAGCCGGGCAGGCTGTCTCGCGTTACTTGTCTTAAGATTACTTGCGCGCTGCGCAGGCGTACATGTTGATTTCCATGCCCACCGGCACTTCGACGATCTTCGGTGTTTTCCAGGCCATTTCCTTCTCCCAAGTCATAAGTTGGCGCAAGCCTCGCGCCGCGCGGCAAGCTAGGGCTGCCTTTTCCAGGGCGCAAGCCGGCCGGGTAAGGACCCGACTTCGCTGCTGGACATGCCGAAGCGGACGACGGCTCGCTGACATCTGCCCGGCATTGGGAACTCCGACACTGATCTGTCGGGCATTTTCCGGCTGCCGGGCGGCGACGCGTGGGTAAGGAGACCCGATTCATCCAGCCGCGTCTTGCCCAAGAGCGAAATCGCAACTTTTTTTGTTATGCGCGGAATTCTGCGTCAATATCCGGCAAATCCGCCCGGCAAAGTTCGCCGGCTGGCAACTTATTTGAGCAGGCGCAGCAGGGCCCGGCCGGCGCGCGAGTTCAACTCCTTCGCATCCAGCGTTCCGTCATTGTCGGGATCTGCGGCCTTGAAGCGCTGCTCGACGACCGCGAGATATTCGTCGAGCGTCAGGGTGCCGTCGTGATCGGGATCGGCAGCGGCCAGTTCTTTGGCGGTCAGCCGTCCGCGCAATTCGCGCGCGTCGAGCGTGCCGTCATGGTCGGGATCGAGCTTCGCGAACAGATTGGCGGCAGCCTTCTTGGCTTCGGCGAGATCGACCGTACCGTCATCGTCAGGATCGAGCATCTTCAGCGCGCCCTTGCGGCCGGATGCCGCCAGGGCGGGCGCCGACAGGACGGCCATGGCCAAAGTCAGAGCAAACGATCGACGCGAAATCATCATTCATCTCCCTTACGTGCCGCTCCGGCGACGGGGCGAAGTGCGCCACGAAAAGCGCACCATAACAGCCTTGGCGAACCTTCGACAGCTGGCGCAACCGGTGAGCCCTTGTCGGTTTTCGGGTGGAAAGAGACCTCCCGACTGGTCACCTGTGAAGCTCCGACGTATCGCACCAAGATGATCGAGGCGAGCCATGAGCGACATTTGGAGGAGCGCATTGGGCTGTCTGGTTGTGCTCGGTCTGCTTGCGCCCGTGTCCGCGCAGACCCGGCACCCTGCCCCATCGGCGGAGGCGGTCCAGCAGCGCGTTCTCACCGGCAAGGAACGGCTCGGCCGCAAATGGACCGACGAGCAGCGTATCGATAATTGCAATGTGCCGCCGGACAAGCGGGGCGCGAAACCGCGGCCGAGTGTCTGTCCCCCGACGCCGTCCAGCTGACCGTTCGCGCCGCGGCATCACGGCGGGCCGCGCTGGTGTAGCGTATTCCACGCGACGGCAAGCCACGAACGCATCTGCGAAAGACCTGACGCTTTCGATCAGTCTCTTGCGGTTAGCGGGCGCTCGTTCACGTTTTCGTATTGACCCGTTTTGGTTTCAGGCGGATGGTTCCGTCCGCAACGTCAGGAATAGGCGTGCGAAAAAAGGTTCATTGGGAGGATAGGATGAGACGCATTGCGCTGGCCGCAAGCCTCGTGATTCTTGCATCGTATGGTGCAAGCGCCCAGACCAACGAGCAGTTGGTCAAGGGGGCGACTGATACTTCGAACGTTCTCAATTACGGCATGGGCTACAATCTTCAGCGCTTCTCGACGCTGAACCAGATCAACAAGGACACGGTCAAGAATCTCGTTCCCGTTTGGAATTACAGTCTCGCCGACGATCGCAGCGAGCAATCGCAGCCGTTGATCTACCAGGGCACCATCTATCTCACCACGCACAACGCCACGATGGCGATTGACGCCAAATCCGGCAAGCAGGTGTGGAAGACCAAGGTCGAATATCCCGCCGAAACACCGCGCATCGTCTGCTGCGGCATCATCAACCGCGGCGCGGCGCTGTTCGATGGCAAGGTGTTCCGCACCACGCTCGACGCCAATGTGATCGCGCTCGATGCCAAGACCGGCAAGGAGCTGTGGCGCCAGAAGGCCGCGGATATCAAGGAAGGCTACTCGATGACGGTGGCCCCGCTGGTCGCCGACGGCGTCGTGATCACCGGCATCTCGGGCGCCGAGTTCGGCACCCGCGGCTTCATCGACGGCTGGGATCCCGCAACCGGCAAGCATCTATGGCGCACCCATACCATCCCGTCCCCGGACGAACCCGGTGGCGACACCTGGAAGGGCGACACCTGGAAGCTCGGCGGCGGATCGACCTGGATCACCGGCTCCTACGATGCCGAGCTGAACACGGTGTATTGGGGTATTGGCAACCCCGGACCGTTCAATTCGGCGGTACGTCCCGGCGACAACCTCTACACCTGCTCGGTGCTCGCGCTGGATCCGAAGACCGGCAAGATCAAGTGGCACTACCAGTTCTCGCCGAACAACCCGTTCGACTATGACTCGGTTGCCGAGATGGTGCTCGCCGACATGACCGTCGAGGGCAAGCCGACCAAGGTGCTGATGGACGCCAACCGCAACGGCTTCTTCTACGTGCTCGATCGCACCAATGGAAAGCTGCTCGCGGCCAATCCTTACGTGACGGTCAACTGGGCGAGCGGCATCGATCTGAAAACCGGCCGTCCGATCGAGACCGACATCTCCAAGGATGCGCGCGACGGCAAGAAAGTTCTCGTGCAACCGTCGATCCTTGGCGGCAAGAACTGGGAGCCGATGTCGTACAATCCGCAGACCGGCCTAGCCTACGCCAATACGCTCAATATCGGCGGCAACTACAAGGCCGAGCCCGCGACCTACAAGCAGGGCGAATGGTATCTCGGCATGGACCTCACCGATCCCTGGGCCTGGCCCAACGGACCGCGCGGCTATCTCAAGGCCATCGAGCCCATGACTGGAAAGAGCAAGTGGGAGGTGGCGAGCGACATCCCGCGCTTCTCGGGTGTGCTCTCGACCGCCGGCGGCGTCGTGTTCTCCGGCCAGCTGACCGGTGAATTCGATGCGTTCGACGCCGAGAACGGCAAGAGGCTGTGGAGCTTCCAGACCGGCTCCGGCATCGAAGGCCAGCCGGTGACCTGGCAGCAAGATGGCGTTCAGTATATCGCCGTCACCAGCGGCTACGGCGGAGTGTACTCGATCTTCTCCGGCGACGAGCGCCTTGCGAAAGTGCCGACGGGCGGGTCCCTCTGGGTCTTCGCCGTCAAGCAGTGAGCGCGGATCGCACGTGAAGACAGTATCGATCTGGACGGCGGCGGTGTTCACCGCCGCCGCGATGACGGGCATCGCGACTATGACGATGCCTGCCATCGCACAGCAAGCAAATGCCGACGGCGATCAGGCCACGATCGACAAGGGCAAAGTCACCTACGCCCAGAAGTGTTCGCACTGCCATGGTCCGAACATGGTCAATTCGGGCACGGTCACGCCGGACCTTCGTACCCATCCCGATGACAAGACACGGTTCGTCACCACGGTGAAGCAGGGCAAGAACGGCAAGATGCCGCCGTGGGGCGACATCCTGAGCGACGAGGAGATATCGGATCTCTGGGCCTTCGTCGCAAGCCGGAGAAAGCCATGAGGGCCTGGACCGCGGCACTAGCCGCCGCTCTCGGCTTCGCACTGATCTCGACGCTTGCCGGCGTGACCGCGGCACGCGCGGCCGACGAGCCGCTCCGAGTCTGTCTCGACGAGGACCTGCCGCCGTTTTCCGTGCATCATCGCGGCAAGCCCGCCTCGGGCTTCGACGTTGCGCTCGCGCAGGCAATAACCGGGCGGCTCGGCCGCAAGCTCGAGATCCAGTGGTTCGAAAGCAAGCTCGATGACACCGCAAGCCCGGCGCTCGAAGCCAATGCGCTGCTGTCGGACGGGCGCTGCTCGTTGGTCGGCGGCTACGCGCTTACCACGGACTCGCTGAAGGCGCCCGGCGTCACGACGGCCAAGCTGCCGGACTTCGACGGCGCCACCCGCGAGGATCGCCGCCGGCGGATCCCGATCGGCGTGCTGGCGCCGAGCCAGCCCTACATCTATTCGCCGATGACCGTCGTGCTCGGTCCCAAGGCCAAAGACAAGATCAAGGAGCGCAAGATCAAGGATATCGGCGATCTCGCCGGCCTTCGCCTGACGATCGAAAGCGGCACGCTGGGCGACGCCATCCTGATGACCTTCGACAAGGGAAAGCTGATCGACGACATCACGCACCTCGTTCCGGGGCGCAGCGACCTGCTCGGAGAGTTGGAACGCGGCGAATTCGACGCCACATTGCTCGACCTGCGCCGCTTCGACGCCTACCGCGCTGAACATCCCGACACCAGGATCACGGCCTCGGGCTACTATTATCCGATCGGCGCCAACCGCGGCTACGTTGCGCTCGAGACCGACAAGGCGCTGCTGGAATCGGTCAACAAGGTCCTTGCCGACCTGCAGGCCAAGGGCACCATCGCGGAGCTCGGCAAGGCTGCCGGCCTCACCTGGCTTCCGCCGCGCGAGCCGATCATCCTCGGCGATGTCTGGCTGAAGATCCTGAACCGGTGATGCCGGCGATAGCTATCGCAAATAGCTTGCCAGATTCATGCTCTGGATCTTGGAGATCGCCGAATAGGACGCCGTCAGCTGCGCCTGATAGGTCGAAAGCTGCGCCGTCACGGCCGCAACGTCGACGCTGGTGAGGTCCGTCGACAGCGTCTTCGCAAAATTCTGGTAATCGCTCTGGTTGGTGCTGGCGGTCTCGATCTGCGACGCCGCGGCCGACAGCTTTGCCTGCACGGTGGATGTGGCATCCAGCGCATTGCTCGCGAGGTCGAGCGCCTGCGTGATGTCGCTCGACGACAGCGTCGTGCTGTTGCCGACGTATTTCAACAACCGCATGACCTGCTCGAACGCCGGATTGTCGGCGGTGACGCCGTAGGAGATCGCCTGGCTGTCCGACACGCGCACGGACGCGATCTCGCTGTCGCCCCTGTAGTAGCTGGTGTCTGATGTCGTCAGCGATCCGGTGCCGGTATCGAAGCTCGACAGGTCCGCCGGCGCGGTGTCGGTGCGGGCGCCGCTGAAGACATATTCGCCGTCATACTGGGTGTTGAGCAGCCCCTGCATCTGCGCCATGGCCTGCTGCGCATAGTTGATCACCGATGCCGTCGCCGTGCTGCTGCCGGTGGTGGCCGCGCTGAGCTGGGTCCGCAGCTGCGTGATGATGTCGGTCATCGACCCGACCGCCGAATACATCACCTGCACCTTGTTATCGGCGAGTTGGCTGGCATCGATATAGGACTGCGCGCGCGTCACCGACACCTGCAAATTGATGACGCGCCCGGCGCCGGAACCGTAGCCGCCGAAATCCTCGGATTGCAGCCCGGAGGACTCCTGCACCTGCTCGTTGGCCATCACCGCCTGCACCCGCAACGCGTTTGATATCATCTGGTCCGACTGTGCAAAGGTGGCAACGCGCATCATCATGACGACGGCCTCGGGTTCAGCTGGCGCTCATCGCGGTCATCAGCGCCGAGAACATGGCATTGATGGCGGTAATGATCTGGGACGCTGCGGCGTATTTATTTTGCAACGCACTCAGATTTGCGGATTCCTCGTCAATGTTGACGCCAGACTGCGACGACAGCGAATTCGCATAGGTCGACTGCGCGGTTTGCTTGGCGGTGTAGGCCGCCGACGCCTGGGTCGCCTTGCCGGCGACGTTGGCGACGATGGCGGCCGCGTAGTCCGTGAAAGAGCCGGTGGTCGCGCCGAGGCCGCCGGCCATGCCGAAATCGGTCGACCCCGTCAGCGCGCTCGAGAGCGCGTTCACCACCGTCGCCGAGCCCGGTGACAGCACCGAGTTTCCGGCCGTCATCGTGGACGACGCATCGAGCGTCGCCGTCGGCAGCGCCGCCGTGCCGTTGAGGATGTCGCTGCGAACGGCGATGTCGAACGCGCCGGTCCCCGTGATCAGGTCGTTGAACCCGAAGTAATCCGAAAAGCCCTCGCCCGAACTGCCGACCGAGCTCGTCATCTCGTTGATCGCAACGCCGTTGCTGGATGTGGTCGTCGAGATCGACAAGTGTCCGTTAGCATCGACCGAAGCTGACAGCCCCGAGATGCCGTTGATCGCGGTGGCGAGATCACCGACCGTAGCGTAGGACGACAGATCGAGGTCCCGGTAGGACACCAGATTGCCGCTCTTGTCCGCAACGGCGATTCGCACCGTGCCGGTCGCCGAGAACGGCGTCGTGCTGCTCACAGTGGCAGTTCCGGTCAGGCTGGCCGGCGGCGGCACCGACGTGCCCTGGTTCGATACCGCGTTGACGGTCGCGGTCAGCTGCCGGGCCAGCTCGTCGAGCTGCGACTGCGCGGCCGGCAGCGTCTGGTCGCGCAGCGTGATCAGCGCGCTGACCTTGCCCGAGGAGATCTGCGAGGTGATGTCGACGCCATTGACGGTGATGCCGCTGAAACCGCTTGACGATCCCGCGCTGTACGTCGTCGACGCCGTGACGCTGGGCAGCGCCGTATAGCTCAGCGGATGCGCCGTGCTATCGACCAGCGCATGTCCCGATCCGGTATAGACCTGCAGATCGCCGGTCGACGTGGTGAAATAGCTCACATTCATCATCGACGCGAGATCCTGGAGCGCACTGTTGCGCTGGTCCTCCAGATCGGCCGTCGACTGCCCGGCTGCCGCCTGCTGCTTGATCTGCTTGTTGAGGTCGGAGATCTGCTGCAGGTCGGAATTGATATCGGTGACCGACGATGCGATGTCCTGGTCGGCATTGGAGCGCAGCGTCTGGATGCCGTTCGAGGTCTGCTGCAGCTGCGTCGTTATCGCCGCAAGCGCGCTGACGGCGTTCGATTGCAGCGACGCGCTGCTCGGCGTGCTCGCCAGCGACGACAACGCCGACTCGAATGCCGCGATCGTGTTGGCCAGCGAGGTGCCCGTTGTGGAGCTGTCCGAGCTCGATGTGCTGCCATAGAGCTGCTGGAGCTCGGTCAGAAAGCTGTTGGTGGTATCGGCGGCGCCGAGATCGGAATCGGCCCCGACCAGCGACTTCAAAAGCAGCTTGTCGACCGCGCTGCTGATCCCCGTGATCGTGACGCCGGTACCGACACCGGAAGTGACGCTGCTGCTCTGGTTGGCGGTCTTCGCGGTATAGCCCTTGGTGTCGGCATTGGAGATATTGGCCGAAGCTACGCTGATCTGCACCTGCGTGGCTGACAGCCCGCTGAATGCGATGCTTCGTGCGATATCGAGCGACGACACGACCAACTCCCTCCGGCGCCGGCCCGATCAGGCCCGCACGTTGGTGCCATAGGACATCGCCGGCGTGACGCGACGACCGCCGGCGCCATAAGGCGATACGTTGGCGATCTGCTCGCGGATCGCCTGCATGATCGCCTCGATCCTACGATTGCTGGCATCGATCGCAGCGCGTAGCCGCATCACATTCTCGTCCATCGCCATGCGCAGCTTCAGGATCCGGTCCATCAGCTGCTCGCGCAGCACGCGGTCCTGGACGTTGAGATTTGCCGTCTTGCCGACCGCTTCCGCCACACACTGCTCGAACAGGGTGGCAAGGCGATGCTTCTCGTCGACCTGCTTCAGCCGCGAGGCCGGCAAGCCCTTGGCGAGCTCGACATTCTCCTCGTTCACGATCGCGATCAGATTGTCGATCAGCGCGATCAACGACCTTGCGCGCTCGTCATTTCCCGCGGGATTGATCTTGATGTTGCGTTCCGGTGTCATGTCATCGCTCCCGTTCAAGCTAGTGTCCGCGACGCAGGGCGCGAACCGATTGTGCGCTGCGCCCGTACGCGGTGATTGCCGTTACCCGGACCGCGGCCCGGTTGAGTTCATGGTCGAGCCGCGCGCATTCGCGCATTAGCTGGTCCCGCAACGTTCCGACATCGTCGAGCAACGCACGAATCTGCGCGCGATCGTCCGGCCGGACCGCAGCGGCCTTCGCCTTCAGCCGCTGAAGCCTGACCAGCAAGCGGTCATTTTGCTTTTCGGTCATCATCGCGACACCGCCGAGATCAGCGTATCGAACATCTTGTCGACGGTGGTGATCACCTGCGAGGCCGCCGAATAGGCCTGCTGCGCCGAGATCATGTTGGAGAACTGGCCGCTGGTATCGGTAGTGCTCGACTCCAGCTCGCTGCCGTAGATCGTGCCGGCGCCGTTGGTGCCCGAGGTCTGCAGCGTGGCGTTGCCGGAAGCTGCCGTCGCGGAGTACATGCCGTCGCTGGCCGCGCTCAATCCGTTGGGGTCGCTGAAGGTCGCGACCGCAATCTTGTAGATCGCGATCGTCTGCCCGTTGGAGTAGGTGGCGTCGACCACGCCCCCCTTGCCGATCGAAATGCTGCTCAGCTTGCCATAGGGCAGACCGTCCGACGTGATGCTGGTGAGATCGACCGCTGGCGTGGTCTCACCCGATGAATACTGCGTCAGGCCGTCGGTCTTGCCGGCCGTACCGAGATTGAGCGTGATGGCCGTGCCATTGGCGGCAGAACTGTCGGCCGCCCCATCCTTCCAGCCGGTCACCGAGATGACGGGAGGGCTCGGGCTGGTCGAGGCGAGCGAGCCGTCGCTGTTGAAGGTGATATCCACCGTATCGGTGATCGCGTTGGCGCTGTCTGTCGTGGAGTCCGAGGCGAGCTTTGGCGTCTCGAAACTGGCCTGCCAGCTGTTGTCGGCGGTCTTTTTCCAATCGATCTGGATCGTGCTTGCCGTGCCAAGCGAATCGTAGACCGTCATCGAGCTGTTGAAGGTCGCACCGACCGCGGCATCGGCCGGCAGGTTCGCCGCGACGGTGGTCTTGGTGGTGGCGCTGCCGCTGGTGGACGCCACCTGCGTATTGATCGGTCCGAGGCTCGCGGCAGAGGCATTGCCGACGATGTTGCCGTCAGCGTCGGTGCGCCAGCCCTCGAGGTAATTGCCGTTGTTGACGAGGTAACCCAGATTGTCGGTGGTGAACGCGCCGTTGCGCGTATAGGAAGTGGTGCCGCCGGACGTCGCGTTGGTGGTGACGAAGAAGCCGCTGCCCTGGATCGCGACGTCGGTGGCGTTGGTGGTCGCGGACAGCAAGCCCTGCTGGGTGATGTTGGCGCGGCCGGACACCGTGACGCCGCCGGACGTGTATGAGGTGGCGCTGTTCGACGCGGTCACCAGATCCTGGAACATCGCCGACGTGGTCTTGTAACCCGTGGTGTCGGCGTTGGAAATGTTGTCGGAAATCATTGCCAGCGACTGGCTCTGCGCGTTGAGCGCGGAGATCGCCGAGGAAAGAGCACCAGTGAGACTCATGATAAAACTCCGGAGGCAATCAGGACGTGACGCCGATGATGTTGGCGGCGCTGACGGGAACGCCGTTCACGAGCAACGAGGGCGTCGAGCCGGAGGCATCGATGCCGGTCACCGTTCCCGTCATCGTGGTGTAGCTGAGCAGCGAGTTTCCGGCGGAGTCGGTCGCGGTCACCTGAATCGTGTATTGGCCGCCGTCCTTGAGCTGGGTCCCGTCGGCGGACTGGCCGTTCCAGGTGAAGGTGTTGGAGCCGGCGGTTCCGGTCCCCTTGCCGCTCCACACCGTGTTGCCCGAGGAGTCCTGGATCGTGATCGCGACGTTGGACGCAGCCGAGGTGAGCGAGTAGCCGAAGGTCGCCGAGCCGTTGCTCAGCTCCGCCGTGTTCGTCTTCGCCTCGACGGTGTGGCCGATATAGTTGACCGAGTTGAGCGTCACGAGGCTCGAGAACGAGCTCGCCAGCGACGTCATGCTGGCGTTGGTCGACTGCTGCTCGGTGAAGTTGGCGTAGGAGGTGAGCTGGTTGATGAAGTCGGTCGTGCTGGTGGCGTTCAGCGGATCCTGGTTTTGCAGCTCGCTGACGAGAAGGTTGAGGAAATCGGTCGAGCTCATCCCCATCGACGCGCTCGACGACGAGCTCGACGTGGTGGAGGTTGCAGCAGAGGTTGCCGAGGAGACGGTCATGACAAGGCTCTCTTCGCCGCGGAATGCGCGACGGAACGCGGTGGAACATTGGGGTCGTGATGTCGTTCGCAGATAAAACGGACGACGCGCCGATTTCAGGCGCGGATTCATCCACCCGGAATCACTTGAAGAATCGGCAGAACTTGCCGTGTCCGTTGCGGGTTCGCGGCTCGCAGGCGTGCGCAAGCATCTCGCCGCGAAGGCACGCGGACAGCTGCAAAGGCAATGCGGAGCGTTTTAGAGCGAAAGGCTGATCGGCAGATCCGGCTCGCCGAGCATCAATGCCGGCGGCGTCAATGCGGGCAACAGGCAGAGGGCCAGCAGCAGCGCAGGCAGCACCTTGCCTTGCTGTGCGGATTGGTCCGGTGCTTGTGCATCGTTCGGCTGATCGTCAGCCGAGGCCGGCCCCGACGCGGGCTTCTGGGGCAATTTCGCCGCCGCGGTCACGATGCGGTCGGCAAGACCCTTGGGTGCGCGAACCGGCGGCGCCGCGAGCGCGCGGCGTACCGCACTCGCCTCCTCGTAGAGCGTCCGCGCCTCGGCCGAAGATGCCAGGAGCTGGGCGGCGGCAAGACGTTGATCGTCGGGCCAGCGGGACAGATCCTCCCCCAGCCGGTCGATCAGGTCTTCGAATGTCGCAACATCCATCGCGCGCGCAGATCCAGCCTCGTCGCCAAGGCTGTCATAAAGCATTCGCGGGACGGCGGAAATCAATTTCCGCCGCTGCCGCATCAGGTCCAGCATGGTGCTTGCCGCACGGCTATTTTCCCCAACCAGGGCGCCCGCCCAGGCCCCTTGCTGCGCCCGCTAACCGCCCTCGCCGGGTGATTCGCGGCCCTCCCCGGGCTCAGCGGCCGGCGGCTGATTCGAGCGTCTTGTCGAGTGCCCTGGCCTTGGCGGCCTTGCCGGCGGTCGCCTCGACGAACTTCCAGGCGTCGCGCAGTTCCGCCAGGCTCGCGATGATGCGCCGGAAATTCTCCCTGGCCTGAGGCCGGCCATAGGAGCGCAGGCACGCCATGATCAGGGCGTTATAGGTGCGGTAGAGACGATCGGCCATCGCGCCGCCACGGGTGAAGTCGAGATTGTGGCTCAGCCCGCGCAGGATCGCGGTCGCCCGTGTCAGATAGATGTGCCCTTCCTCGAAGCGCTTCGCCTCGTGCGCTTCCAGCGCCTTCTGCAACAGCGTGATCGCGCCGTCGCACAGCATCACCACCGCCTTCAGCGGCGGAACCGCCACCGCGGCGGATCGATAGGCATTGTTGGCGTGGTAGGCGGTCGCGTTCTGGGTCATCAGTTACTCGATGCTGCGTCTAGGAGTGCTTTCAGGTAGCCCAGCGTATTGTTCGCGCTTTCGATGGCCGCCTGGTAATTGGCGTATTGAACCTGCAGCTGAGCCTTGAACGTCGCCGCATTGCTCTGAATGTCGCTGACCTGGGACTGCAGGTCGGTGTCGCGCGACTGCAAGTTGGTGATCATGGTCTGGAGTTGACCGCTGGTTCCGGAACTGGTGTGCGCGAGCTGGTAGAGCTGCGTCGCCAAACCGGACGACGATGTCACCGTGATCGACTGCGAGGTCGAGCCCGTATAGGTGAAGGCCATACCGGCGTAGATCGTTCCTGAATTGCCGATGATGGTGTTGCCGACCACCGAAAAGCCGGAGCTGTCGCCGCCGACCGAGGCTCCGGTCAGCGTACCGGTGGAGTCCACCGTGAGGTCGAGCGTGAAGGATTGCGGCGATGTGCCGGTATTGACCACACTGAGCTGGCTGGACGAAGTGGCGGTCTGCGCCGACAGCAGCTGGGTGACGCCGGCGAGATTTTGCGTCAGCACCGTCGACAGCGTTCCGGTATCGAGCTGGAGCTCGTTGTTCTCATTGAAGGACAGGCCGAGATCGGCCATCGTCATGCCGCCGACCGTCCCGCTGAGCACCTGCTGCAGCTGGGTCATGAGATCGCGCATCGTGCTGTCGCCGAACAGCACCGCGCTCGACGCGGCCGTGCCGTCGGAATTCTGCGCCGACTGCGCGATCACCTGGTCGCGAAATGCGTTGTAGTTGGTGACGAAGGTCTGCAGCGCTGACGTGATCTGGCTGGTGTCGGTCTCGATGCTGATGTTGAGGCTGGTGCCGCTCGGCGTCGGCTGCAGCAGGTCGAACGTGACGCCGGACAGGACGTCGGAAATGTCGTTGGTGTTACGCGTGAGCGCGATGCCGTCGAGGGTGAACTCCGCGGACTGCGACTTCTGCAGCACGTCGGTGAACGCCCCGGACGTGTCGGTGACGCCGAGCTCGTTCAGGATGTCATCGCCCGACGTCGACGAATAGGCGATGTCAGCGGCGTCCTGCGTCCCCGTCAGCACCATCTCGTAGGACCCGCTCGACACCTGGACGATGGAGGCCTGGACATTGGTGGTCGAGGTCTGGGCGTTGATGGTGTCGACGATATCCTGCATCGACATGCCGCTGGTGATCGAGATCGCCGTGCTGGTGCCGCCGGACAGGCCGAGCGAGAAAGTGCCGGACAGGCCCAGCGCCATCGAGCTGCTCGACTGCGAGGAGCCGATCACCTTCTGCGCGGTTGCGAGCTGGGTGATCTGGAGCGTGTGATCGCCGGTCGCCGAGCCGCTGTTGACGCTCATGTTGAGCGCCGACGAGGCGCTGACGTCACCGGTGGACGAGATCGTCGCCGCCCGGGTGGCGAACGCGTTGGTGGCAATCGAATTGATGATCGAGGTGCTGAGCGACGACAACCCGGTCGCCAGCGTCGACAGCTCGGTCTGCAGCGATTGATAGGCCGTGATCTTGGCCTGGTTCGCGGTGATCGTCGTGGTGATCGAGGTCGCCGCTGCGAGCTTGGCGTTGACCTCGGCCTCGATCAGGGCATCCCAATCGATGCTAGTCGAATTGGTCGTGCCGGTCGTTGTCACCGTGCTGGCGGAACTGGTCGACGTCGTGTTTGATGTGCTCGAGGTGGCGCTGCTAACCGTCATGTCGACACTTCCGCCGCGATAGGAACCGGGCCGGCATCATGCCGACCCGATCGATCTTTCGAATTAGCCGAGCAGCTTCAGCAGGTACTGCGGCATCTGGTTCGCCGCGGTTTCAGCGGAGACCGCGGCCTGGGTCTTCACCTCGGCCGAGGACAGCGTCGCCTGCTCGGAGGCGATATCGACGTCCTTGATCGCGGAGTTGGCCGATTGCAGGTTCTGGGTCTGGGTCGAGATCGAGTCGGCGCTGAAGTTGAAGCGGGATTCCTGAGCACCGATCTCGGCGCGTGCGGACGAAACCTTGTCGATCGCGGTGTCGAGAGCCGTCATCGCGCTGGTGGCGCTCGACAGGCTGGACACATCGAGCGACGTCACGGACAGCGACGAGGCCGTGAGGCTCGTCAGCGTGATCGTGATGGTGTCGGCCGAGGTCGAACCGACCAGCACCGAGACGCCCGAGGAGAACACGCTCGAACCGTCGAGCAAGCTCTGGCTGCTGTAGCGGGTTCCGCTGGCGATCGAGTCGATTTCGCCCTTGAGCTGCGTGAATTCCGAGTTGATGTAGGCGCGGCTGGAATCGGCCACGGTGCCCGAGGCGGACTCGGAAGCCAGCGACTTCATGCGGGCCAGGATGTCCGAGATGTTGGAGGCGCCGCCGTCGGCGGTCTGCAGGATCGAGGTCGCCTGCGCCGCGTTGGTGGCGGCCTGCTGCAGCGTCGTGATGTCGGAGGAGATGCGGGTCGAGATCGCAAGACCGGCCGCGTCGTCGGAAGCCGAGGTGATGCGCGAGCCGCTCGACAGCTTCGACAGCGCGCTGGTTTCCTGCTGCGAGTTGATGTTGAGGTAACGGACCGCGGAGTTCGCGGCGGTGTTGGTGGAGATTGCCGGCATGAGTAGCTCCTGTGCTGATGGGGCATGGCATGCCGCATCGTGAAAAAGAGAGGTGACGCGGATCCAGCCCCCGTCCGCCCGATCAAACGGGCCGGCCGCCGGTGGTCAGGCGCAAAATCTTCAGAAGCTGGAATTTATGGTTAGCAGTCGGTAAACGCGCCGCGCAGGTCGCGCTCGTGCCGCTTCAGCATCTCGCGCAGCTGCTGCCGTCCTCGCTTCAACAGCGACTCCACCGCGGCCACGGTCGTGTCCATGACCTCGGCGATCTCGCCATTGCTCATGTTCTCGTGATACGACAGGATCACTGCGACGCGCTGCTGCTCGGGCAGGCGCTGCATCGCGACCTCCAGCAGATTGCCGATCTCGTTGCGCTCGATCACGGCGGAGGCATCGAGCTGGGTGTCTGCGACCTCGGGCACGACATCGACATTCTCGGTGCGCGGCTTGCGGCGCAGATCGATGCAGCGGTTGCTGACGACGCGATAGAGCCAGGTCGAGAACTTTGCGCGGCCATGCTGCCAGCGGCCGCGATGCGTCCACACTTTCAGCATCGTGTCCTGCACGACGTCTTCGGCGTCGGCGGCGTTGCCGACGATGCGCAGCGCGATCGCGTAGGCGCGATCGACGTGGCGTTCGACCAGAGCACGAAATGCCGTCTCGTCGCCGGCGGCGAGACGGTCGAGCAAGTCCTTGTCTTCGTCGTGGATCTCGACGGTGTCGAGCGGGCCCGCATCGGCAACGGTGGGGACGTTGCTCCACGGAGCAGCCGCTTCGGCCGGTGCAACCGCGGCCGGCGTGGCCTCCACTTCGGCCGGTGCCCTCATATCAAGCGCGTAACTCATCCGCCGCTCTCCAACCAACGCCGCTGGCACACATTCCATGCGGCTTCTGAGCGTTGAACGGAGGGGTCCAGCAAACCAGGCGAATTTTTTTCGTTATTTTTCAAACGCTTAGCTGGATGTTTTTGCCGACCGCCCGGCAAAAGCTGCCGCTGCGCGCAGGCGCAGGGAAAAATGCGACGGAGTTCGGAGCAGTCGTTCAGCATCGCCTCGCATTTCCGCGGAAGAGATCGTCGCGTCGGAAAACGCTGTTGTCACACCAACTAACGCCACGCGAACCCATGCATGCGCCGAGCATGCGAGTGACTCACCGCCGTTGGTCGCCATCTTGCATTCGACGATTGCGACCAGGCAATTTTTTCCGAATCACTGTTTCGACGTTATCGGATTTTTTGAATCTGTCAGTCGCGAAGCGCGCGTTTTCGAATCCCGCATCAACTTTTTTGAACTGTCGCGCCTGATTTGTCTCACGCGCGCGTTCAACGCATGAGGACTGGCGGGAATTTTGCGCATGACAATCATGACGGTCGACGCGACGCGTCGAGCGCAGAATGTTTCTGCATGTTCATTCGATGTTTTCGATACATTTCTGTTGCGCGCCTGCACGACGCCGGATGGCGTATTTGAAAGGGTTTTTCAGCGTTCCTGCATTGCTGAAAATTTTCCGAACATGTCCGCCAGTTTCGTTCAGCATCGAATCCAGGCGGAGGCGCGAGCGCGCAAAGTATCGCAGGAGCAGCGCGGCTCAACTGAAGTGCGCATCGCCGACATCTACAAATACTTTCCGTTCAGGCTGTTCGGCCTGACCCGCGATGCGCTGCACGATCTTGCGCAGATCGAGTTCGACATCGAACTGCAGCTCTGCCGCGTCAATCCCGAAATGCTCGAGCAATATCTGGACATGAAGCGCGGCGGCTTTCGCGTCGGCTTCATTTCCGACACCTACTGGAGCACCGACCAGCTCGCGCAGCTGCTGCGTTCCTGCAGTCCCGGGCTGAGCTGGGATTTCCTTTATGCGTCCTGCGATCACGGCAGCAGCAAGAGCGAGGCGCTGTTTGAGGCCTATCTCGCCGAGCAAGGCATCGACGCGGCAAGCTCGTTCCATGTCGGCGACAACCACGCCGCGGATGTCAACGGCGCGCGCCGTCACGGCATCCGTCCGCGCTACTACCCGCAGGCCGGCGCGGCGCTGGCTTCCAAGTTTCAACGCGAGACATCGATCTTTGAATTGCTGTGCCCCGATCAGCCGTCGCGGCTCGACTGCGGCGCCCGCACGCTGCGGCGCGCGGTGACGGCGAAGAGCGCGGAGCATTCTCCCGCCTTCAACCTCGGCGTGACCGTGCTCGGCCCCGTGATGGCGGCGTTCGACGCATTCATTTCTGCGCGGCGCAGCACGCTTGCTCGCGAGGGCGCGCGCGTTGCGGTCGGATTCCTCGGCCGCGACGGCCTGCTGCCGCATCGCGTCTGGCAGGCAAACCACGGCGAGACCGGCGCCTATATCGAGATCAATCGTCGCGTCAGCCTGGTCGGGTCTGCCGATACGCTCGAACCACTCTGTGAGCTGCTGAGCCGGGTCGTCAAGATCGACGCGGCGACCTTTATCGACATCGTCAAGGTGCAGCCGTCCGCCGTGATGAAGTTCTTCGCGCAGTATCCCGACGGCATTGCCAGCGGCCGCGAACTCGCCAACGCCCTGCCCGATCTGATGGACCCGCGCGAGATCACCGATATCGCTGCCGGCGTCCGGACCCGTTTGCTTGCCTACCTTCGCGCGCATATCCGGGATTTCGACGGCTGCACCGATCTGATCCTGGTCGACCTCGGCTATTCCGCAAGCGTACAGAAATCGCTGCGGCGAATTTTCGATCGCGAGGGCATCCGCATCCGCCTGCACGGTGCCTATCTGCTGACGCTTGACGATGCCTTCGACGATTTAGCCGATGACGACACCGCGGAGGGCCTGATCTCGGATCGCGTCGTCACGCCGCACGTCAAGCGCATGCTGATCCGCAACGTCGCATTGCTGGAGCAGCTGTGCTGTTCTAGGGAAGGATCGGCGCGGGATTATCGCGACGGCGACGTGTTGCGCGAGGGCGATCAGCGCCCGGCCGCCCAGCTGGCGCTGGCGACCGAGGTGCAATCCGGGACGCTCTCCTATGTTTCGCGCGCCCGCGAGCTGGCACCACGCTACGGATTGCAGCCCGATGCCAACCCTGCGGTCGCGGCGCGCTGGACCGCCGCCGTGCTCGGCCGCCTCCTGCTGTTGCCGGACGACGATGAGCTCGCGCTGCTCGGCGGCATCAAGCATGACGTCAATCTCGGCACCCAGGCGCTGGCGCCATTGCTCGATGCCGACTTCGTCAATGATAGCATCATCGCCCGCGGCCTCATGACCGCCTGCACGGCTCCGGCGCCCCCGATGTGGCTGGCGGGCAGCTTTGCCGCCCTGTCGCCGTCGCATGCCTATCTCTACACGCTGTTCGGCGCCAATCGCCTGCCCGCTAGCGTGTTCGGCGAAGCGCTGTGCGGGACGCTGCAGGTCGGTCTGTTCGAGCGGAACGGCCAGGCGTCGCTGGAGGCGATCAGCGTCTATCACACCGGGCTCGGCGATCTTCGCCTGCGGATCCCGCTGTCGCGCCGGATGGCAATCGCGACTATCGTGCTGCCGCTGGCCAAGCTCACCCGCGACGGGATGCTCCACGGCATCACGGTCCAATATGGCGAGAGCGCCGCGAAAGCCGCCGAGGGTTCGAACGTGACAGCGATCGCCGAGGGACGGCTCATCGATGTCGGCCTCGAACGGCGCGGCCGTCACTTCCGCGCCACCAGTGACGACGGCATGCTGCTCATCCCCGTCGACGGCTTCGAAGACGACGTCGCCATCTACACGGTCGCGCTGACCGCCCTCGACCATGACCGCATCCTTGCGGTCGCGGACCGCGACGGCAACGGCGCCGCTTCGGCCAAACTGACCTGGCGCAGCGCCAGAGGCATGCCGACAACGAACAACGACAGCTGATTTGTCCGCCTGATCCGGCCGCCCCGCACGTAGAAGGTTAACGAGGGGTAGTGCGGGCATGATGTCTGTTGACACGGCGCAAGCGGACGGCTTGCTGACGAACTTCGACCACTTGCTGGCGGCGAACGGCATCCGGATGAGCGCGGCGCAGCGCCGGCGGCTCGCATGGTTGTCGGAGCGGCTCGGACCCGCGGTCGTCCATCAGGCCAGCTCAGTGCCGGCGAGGGACCATGGCGTCATCATCCTCGTCGAGCCGCCGAGCGGCCCCGCCGCCGAGATGCTTTACCGGTCGCTTCGCGCCGACTGCGCGGTCGTCGTCCCCTTCGGCGAGAATCCCGCCTTCGACTTCCTGAAATCCAAGTTGACCGACTTCGGAACCATCGGGCCGAGCTTCGATGGCCCGCATGAGATGTGGTGGGGCGGCCTCAATTGGCGCCCGATCGCGCCCGAGCAAGGCTCAAGGTCCGAGGCATCGCTGCGCGTGGTCTCCTGCTATCCCCGCGCTTGCGGCGACGACCATGCCCGCGCTCTCCGCGACAAGCTGGCCGAATTTCGGATCCCCTGCGATATCGCACCGATCGACACCGCAGACGGCGAGCACATGCGCGCAGCCGAGAAATCCGCCTTCTTGCTGCGGATGTGGGAGCAGCATCGCGAGCCGCTGCTGTTCATCGAGGCCGACGCGGTCCTCAGCGAGCCGCCAATGCTGCCGTCGTCCCTCGCATGCGACATCGCGCTTCACAAATGGAACCGGTGGGAAATGTCGGCGCGCACCCTCTATCTCGCCCGTTCGCCCGCCGCCGAAGCGGTGCTGCGCAACTGGCATCACATCGCGAGCGCCTATCCCGCGGTCTGGGAAGGCTATCTGCTCGACCAGGCCTGGAGCCTGACATCGTCACAGATGGCGCTCGACACCGTCTGGCTGCCGCGCTCATACCACGCTCCGGCCGAAGACGCCGGCACGCCCCGCCACACCACGGTCGTTCACGACCTGCCCACCGACAGCAGCGATCTTGGACCGGATGCCGAATTCGGCGTCGCGATGCGGGCCGCGCGGCGCGCCGGCCGCAGCGGCGGCCGTGACGCCATGATCGTGATCCGGTCGCAGGCGGCCTCGAATAATGCGATCACCGTCATCATGCGCGATATCGCGACCAGCGACGCGCGCGAAATGGCTGCCAGCATCGAGGCGGTCACCGGCGCGTTCGCGGCCGATTGCGGCGGGTTCGGCCGGCTCGAGCTCGCACTCTGCCCCTGGCAGGACGATATCCGCGCGGCGAAATCGGCCGCGAAAAGCGCAAACAACCGCATCATCGAGATCGCGCCGTGGCAGACGCTGCCGGCCGACCTGTTCCGCACCGTGGGCCAGTCCCGCGATGCCGGGAGCGTCGTCGTGATGGCCGGGCAGCGCGGCTGATGAACGCCGGAAAGACAGAGCAAGGGAAGGACATCGACACGTGAAGACAATCATCCTTCTTACCGGCGTCGCCAACCAGCAATTCGCGCTTACCGAGCTGTTGAAGGCACACAATCCGGCGCTGTCATTCCGCTGCGCGGTAACGGCCGACGAGCTCGCCGCGATCGAGCCGGAGGTCTTGCGCGAGGCCCGGCTGCTGGCCTTCACCACCAGCGTCATCGTGCCGGAGCACATTCTGGCGACGCTCGGCCATGGCGCCTACAATTTCCATCCCGGCCCGCCGCAATATCCCGGCTGGGCGCCGGCGCATTTCGCGCTCTATGACGGTGCCCGCACCTTCGGCGCGACGGCCCATGTGATGGCCGCGCGCGTCGATTCCGGCCCGATCGTCGGGGTCGAGACCTTCATCATTCCCGACAAGATCAGCGTGCGCGGGCTCGAACAGATCGCCTATGTGCGGCTTGCCCATCTGTTCTGGCGGATGTCGCGCGATCTCGCCTGCAATCCCATGCCGCTGGCGGAACTGGAGATCGCCTGGTGCGGAATCAAGAGCACGCGGCGGATGTACCGCGAGATGTGTGAGCTTCCCACCGGCATCAACCCCAGTGAGCTGGCGCGCCGGATCCGCGCCTTCCACGACGACTTTCGCGACATCCCGCTGACCTGCTCGCTGACCTGCTCGCTGCACGGCATCCGCTTCCAGCTGGAAACGACTACCACGCAGGCGCCCGGGGCGCCGCAGGTGGTCTCGCCGCCGCTCGCCGCGGCCTCCTGAGACACGGCCTCAACCGCGCGTCGCACGGCCCCGAACCTCGCGGCGCTGCTGCAAGTGCGCCCTCACAGCACGCTCCGCGGCGCGCGCGGAGCCGAAATAGCCGCCGTCGAGGACGTCAAAGGCGCGGTCGGAGGAGAAGAAGCAGAAGCCGCGGCTATCGCTGACGACGATGCCAGCGGTGCGATCCGATACTTCGATGACATAGGCTTGGGACATTTGGGTTTGGGACATGCGTGTTCGATCGCCGAATGACGGCGCTCCAGTCAGATTGTCGGATGCTTTGGATTTGTCGAAGCGATCAACAACAACAGACGCCGGTCGCCGCTGAGACGCAGCGATGCTGCATGCGGCTTCGCATGTCGCACATCAAGTTGCGGTGGTTATGTCTCATTGCGGGGGCCTTGGACGACACGGATATCGCGCATCAATATCCGGCCGAACCGCGCGGCGGTCAATGAAATGGCTGACCAAAGATAAGAGCCCGGCGCGACGCCTCATTCACGGCCAGCGGAAAAACAGCACAGTTTTGGTGGTGACGGTCGTGGAGCGCTGAATTGGCCGGACACCGTGCATCCCGGCGCCCGGCCAAGGTCGCTCAGGGCAGGATCGGCGGGTGATAGGTGAAGGTCGCCATCAGGATGGCCGCCAACAGCATCACGATCGGGAAATGGATGAAGAACTGCACCGAGGTGTAGCCGATCAGATCCTTCGACTTCAGGCCGAGGATGCCGAGCAGCGGCAGCATCCAGAACGGGTTGATGAAGTTCGGCAGCGTCTCGGCGATGTTGTAGACCATCACCGTCCAGCCGAGATGCGCGCCGATGTCGTTGGCCGCCTTCATGATGTAGGGCGCCTCGATGATCCACTTTCCGCCGGCCGACGGCACGAAGAAGCCGAGCAGCGCCGAATAGATTCCGACCAGGAACGAAAACACGGTGGAATTGCTGGAGGCACCGACGAACCAGTGCGCGATCGTGTCCGACAGCGTCGTGCCGCTGCTGTTCGGGACCTTGGTCAGGATCTGCGCAATGCCGGCGTAGAACGGAAACTGCAACAGCACGCCGGAGACACTCGGCATCGCCTTCGAGAACGACTCAATGAGGCTGCGCGGTCGCCAGTGCAGCACGATGCCGAGGATGAGAAAGACGAAATTATAGGTGTTGAGGCCCGACAGCGTGATCAACGGATTGCCCGACTGGAATGTCTGCCACAACCAGCCGGCGGCAAGCACGGCGATCAGGATCGTCAGCAGCGGGCTGAACTCGAGCCAGTCGCCCGGACGCGCCGGCTTCCTGGCCTCGATGCGATCATCGCCGAGCGCTACGCCGAGGTCTTCTGCCGTCCTGGCCTGATCGGGCGCCGGCGTCGTGAAATAGCAGATCGCCGCGGACACGACGGTCACCATCACGACGGTGATCATGTTCTGCCAGGTCAAGATGGTTTCGGAGAAACCGATCACGCCGGTGATCGGCAGGAGCGACGCCGGAATGCTGCCGGCATTGGCCTGCAGCTGCGCGGCCGAGGAGGTGATGCCGAGGGTGAAGCCGCAGCCGAGCCCGAGATAACCGGCGGCGCCGGCCGCCCGGTAGTCGAGCCTGATGTCGGTGCGCCGAGCGATCTCCCGCACCAGAAGACCCGAGAAGATCAGGCTCAGGCCCCAGTTCAGCAGCGACAGGAAGATGCTGAGCACGCCGACAAAGACCACGGCGCCGCGCCCGGTCTTCGGCACGCTGGCGAGCCGCGCCAGCACGGCCGCCACCGGCGGCGACATCGCCACGACATAGCCGCCGATCGCGACCAGCGCCATCTGCATCGTGAAGGGAATCAGGTTCCAGAACCCGTCACCAAACGCGCGGCTGACGGCGAGCGGCGAACCGCCATGCAGGATCGCGCCGATTGCGACCGCAATCACCGCGATCAGGACGAAGACGTAGGCATCCGGAAACCAGCGCTCCGCGAATGCCACCAGGGCTTGCGAAAATCGCGCGATGATGTTGTCCGCGACAGGTTTTCGTAAGCTCACGGTTTGATCGTGCGTTGCATTCGTCATCAATCTGATCCCCTTCCGGTAATTCGGTTACTGCCTTCAATCGGGTTTCGTCATCAAAGCGCGAGCGTAAGATCGGTCAGCGGCACGGCCTGGCAGGCAAGGCACTGTCCCTCACTGCCATCGACAGCGCCGAGATGGGTGAACTCGCCATCGACGACCTGAACCGCGCAGCTTTCGCATTGCCCGACACGGCAGCCGCTCGGCAGCGCGACGCCCGCCGCACCCGCCGCATCAAGCAGCGTCCCCTGCTCCGGCCGCCAAGAAAAACTCTGCTTGCTGCCCGCAAGCCGGACGGTGCGCGGCGCAAGATTGCTCGGTACCGACGGCGGCGACACGAAGCTTTCGGCGAAAATGTCGAAGCGCGGCACGCCAAGCGCCGTCACGGCCTCGATCTGTGCCGCAACGAATTCCGGCGAGCCGCAGATGTAGACCAGCGGCCGGCGCGGCAACAGCGGCTTGACCTGTCCGAGATCAACCCTCCCCTTGCGCAACGCATGCGAGTCGATCGGGTCCTGCGCGAACTGCGCGGAATAGAACGTCACACGCTTCAGCCCCGGAATACCGGCTTCCAGCTCCGCAAGCCGCTCGGCAAACGGATGCTCCCGACTGCTGCGGCAGCCGTGGAGCAGCAGGATTTCGCCAACGCGATCTCGTGGTGCGATCCGTTGCAGCGTTTCGAGATGGCTGATGAACGGCGTGATGCCGATACCGGCGGCGAGGAAGATCAGCGGCCGCTGCCCCTTCAATGGCGGCGTGAAGATGCCGCCCGGCGGCTCCAGCACGACCTCGTCTCCGACGGCAAGATGGTGCAGACGATCCGGCATGAAGAACGGCGCATCGCCACTCGGCGCCTCATTGAAGAAGCGCCCCTTCACCGCTATCGAGAGCACATCCGGCCGATCGCCCGATCCGGTCAGCGAATAGGCCCGTGCCTGCGTTGCGCCGGGCAGCGAGACCATCACGTGCTGGCCCGGCAGGAAGTCGGGCAGCGGACCATCGTCAAGCGGCAGCAGGTTGAGCGCGATGACATTAGCTGCCTCGGCGCGACGCGCGCCGACCCTGAACCGCCGCTGACCGCTCCACAGGCCGCGACTGGCAATTCCGTCGCGCCTGATATCGCAGACGATCGCGCGCAGCGGGACGGAGCCGCTGACCGGATCGCGCGCATCGTCATGCAGCACGGCGTTGATGTTGCGGGTGTGGATGCCTGCCATCGCGGAACGCTCGCGGCCGAGCGGCGGACAGTCTTCCCACCAGCCGAATTCGGCGACGACGACGCGATCGTCGAGCGCCGCATTGATGCGTACCTTCAGGCGCACGGCACCGCCATGCGTCTCCACCACGGCCCAGTCGCCTTCGGCAAGGCCACGCCGCTTGGCGAGCTGCGGATTGATCTCGACGGCCGGATCGGGCGACTTGCGCCGCAGCGAGGCGACGTGCCGATAGGAGGAGTGAACGAACCAGCCGCTCTTGGCGGTGGAAAGCACGAGCGGAAAGCGTGCATCCGCCGCTGCCGTGAGCGGGCTGCCGACCGGCTCGACATGGTCGGGCAAGGGATCATACCCGTGTCCCAGCATGAGCTCGGAATAAAGCTCGACGCGGCGCGTCGGCGTTGAGAATCCGGCAACCGTTCGGTCCTCGCGCGCCACGGCGTATTTTTCGTCGCGGAAGATCTGCGGGAAGCGGCGGCCTTCGGGATGCGCGCGCAGATCCTCGACACCGATGCCGAGCGGCGCCAGCTGGTAATTCCACCCGGCCTTGATGTCGCCGCCGAAGAACAAGTCGCCCATCCCGAGCTTGAGCGCGAGCGCGGCGGCGATCTCGTAATCGGCCTTCACCTCACCGACCGGCTCGACCATGCGCGGGCGAAATTGCACGGTCTCGACAGCTTCCTGCGTGATCTCGAATCCGATCTTGAGCGCATCGCGCTCCCATGGCGTGCTGGCGGGCAGCACGAAATCGGCGCTCTCCGCGGTCGGGTTCATGAACATGTCGATATGAACCTGGAATTCCAGCGCGTTCAGCGCGGCGCGGTTACGCTCGGAATGGCCCTGCGAGACGACGAAGTTGGTGCCGAAGGCGACCAGCGCGCGCACCCGGTAAGGCTCGCCGTCGAGCACCGCCCTGCTGAAATCGCGCGCCGTGATCCAGCCCTTGGCCGGCGGGCCGAGCGGCATCTCAGTAATGCCCAGCGCCTTAGCCTGCTGCTCCGGCGACAGGATGTTGTAGTCGTTGAGGGCACGGGTCGGCAGCGGCACCGGCCAGCGATTGCCGCCGGGCCGATCGCAAGCGCCGGTCAGCGCATACAACGTTGCAATCGTGCGCTCGATCGCGGTCGCGTTGGTGTGCTGGCCGACGCCGGTCCAGGAATGGTAGGCGAGCCGCGGCCGGCGAGCGAGCAGCGTGTTGAACGCGTCGACGTCCTCGACAGGAAGCCAGGTCAGCTCCGCGACGCGCGCCGGCGTGTATGGCGCGGCTCGCTCGACGAGCAGTTCGAACGCGGTAGCCGCCGCCATCAGCCGGCCGTCGCGTGTGCGGACCTGCAGCGCGCCACGCAGCTGGCCACAGCTCTCCGGCGCGTAGCGGGTGTCGCAAGGCACGGGCGCGCCCGACGCATCGAGACGAACGAAAGCCTCCGGCGCGCCATCCGGCCACAATGCGTCGGCGCGCAGGAAGCGTCCGGTCGCACGATCGACCAGCAGCGATCCATTGGTCCATGCGCCGACGAAATCCGCATCGAAGCCGCCGGTTGCGACGAGGTGACGGATCGCCCCCATCGCGAGCGCGCCATCGGCGCCCGGGCGAATGCGCAGCCACAGATCGGCCTGCTGCCCCGAGCCGTTCGGCTTGGGATCGATCACCACGACCTTGGCGCCGCGCCGCCGCGCATCGGCAATCCGCGTTGCCTGGGCAAGCCAGGTCCGCGCCGGATTGTGGCCCCACAGGATAATCGCATCGGCATTGTCGTAATCGGGAAAGCCGATGCCGCGGCCGAAGGTCAGCCCGTGCGCATAGTCCTTGTGCCAGCCGCAGATCTCGACCGCATAGATCAGATTGGGGCTGCCGAAGCCGCGGATGAAGCGCTCGACCCACTCGAAACTGTCGACCATCGGCGTGCCGCTCGGCGTAGTGACGCCGAACGCCACCGCTTCGGCGCCGCTCTCGGCGCGGATTGTACCGAGCCGGGCGGCGATCTCGGTCAACGCCTCGTCCCACGACACCTCGACCCAGCCCGGATCGGCAGCACCGCGCGGCTGGGTCCGCTTCAGCGGGACGGTCAGACGGCGCGGGCTGGCGACGATTTCGGGCGCCGCCCTGCCCTTGGCGCAAAGCGCGCCGCCTGTCGGGTGGTTATTCAATACCTCTACGCCGACAAGGCGCCCATCCTCGACCACGGTGACGGCACCGCAGCGCGAACGACAAAGCGTGCAATAGCCGGGTAGCCGCTGTTTCACCGCCGTCTCACTATCCGATCGCCCCTTGTGACGCATTCTTGTAATGCGTTACACATTTACGTCATACGCTACCGGCGGCGTCAAGGCTAAGTAATAATCAGCGACGAATCGGAGTTCCCAGCGAGAGGCGGCCACGACCACCGATGGACCAGAATTTACGAGAACAGGTGCTGCAGCGGGTGCGGGCCGAGATCATTTCCGGGCAGAGCCTTCCGGGCACGATGTATTCGGTGCCGAGTCTCGCGGCGAGCCTCGGCGTCTCCTCGACGCCGGTGCGCGAGGCGCTGCTCGAGCTCAGCCGCGGCGGTCTGGTCGAGCCGATGCGCAACCGCGGCTTCAAGGTGGTCGAGCCGACGCTGACCGAACTGCGCAATCTGTTCGACATGCGCGAAGTGCTCGAGCTGCACGCCGCCGTGCTGGTCGCCACCAATCCGCCGAAGGATCTAACAATCGTGCGCGGCTGGGCCGACCAGATCGCCAGGGCCGTCGAGACCGACGACGTCCAGCTCTATCTGGAAGCCGACCGCAACTATCATCGCGAGTTCATCGCCGCCGCCGGCAACGACCTGCTGACCGACACGGTGATGGGGCTGCGCGACAAGATGCGGCTCTACGGCATCAGCTCCCGCGCGGGCCACGAGCGGCAGCAAGCGTCAGTGCCCGAACATTACCGGTTGATCGAGCTCGCGCTCGCCGGCGAGACCGAGGCGCTGACCACCCTGCTGCGCACTCACATCCGCTCCTGGGAGCCGATCTTCGTCGATGCATTGCTGCGCTCGAAGGAGCATGCGCGCGAACCACTGCGGCAGGCCCGCGGCTGATGCGGAGCGGAGGCAGATAGCCGGTCGTGGTGACCGGCTAGTCCAGAATGCTCTTGTAGTGCTCCGAGAAGACATCGCGGCCGATGATCAGCCGCATCACTTCGGAGCTTCCAGCGAGGATTCGATTGACGCGCGCGTCGGTAAACATGCGACTGATCGGATATTCATCCATGTAACCTGCGCCGCCGTGCAACTGGACGCCAAGATCGAGCATCTTCCACTCGACCTCCGACGACATCATCTTAGCCTTGGCGCCCATATTGCTGGTCAGGCGTCCGGCATTGTGCTCGGCCACGCAGTGATCGACATAGAGCTGCACGAGATCGATTTCGGCATCCATCTCCGCCATGCGGAACTGGGTGTTCTGCTGTTCGGCGAGCGGCCGGCCGAACAATTTGCGGTCCATCACGTAAGCGCGCGTGATGTCGAACGCCTTGCGGCCATTGGCGATCGATCCGACCGCGGAGATCAGCCGCTCCTCGGCAAGGCCTTCCATGAGACAGTAGAAGCCCCTGCCGGGTTCTCCCAGCACGTTGGCCTTGGGCACCTTCACATTGTTGAAGAACAGTTCGGCAGTGTCCTGCGCCGGCATGCCCATCTTCTTGAGATTGCGGCCGCGCTCAAAACCTTCCATGCCGCGCTCGACGATCAGCAGCACCATGGCATGCTTCTTCTCGGCGCCCGCGAGCTTGGCCGCGACGATCACCACGTCGGAATTGATGCCGTTGGAAATATAGGTCTTCGAGCCATTGAGCAGGAAATGATCGCCCTTGTCTTCCGCGGTCGACCGCATGCCGGCGAGGTCTGAGCCCGCGCCGGGCTCGGTCATCGCGATCGCCAGGATGGTCTCGCCGCTGACGCATTTCGGCAGGAACCGGTCGCGCTGCTCCTCGGTGCCGAAGCGTTTGAAGTAAGAACCGACCAGTCGGCTGTGCAGCGTGTTGAACCAGCCCTTGCAGCCCGAGCGCGCGGTCTCCTCGATGATGATCTGCTCATAGCGGAAGTCCTCGTCGCCCATTCCGCCATATTTTTCCTCGGGCCAGATCATCAGGAAGCCGAGGTCGCCGGCCTTCTTGAACGCGCTGCGGTCGACGATGCCGGCTTCCCGCCACTCCTCCATGTGAGGCGTGATCTCGCTGGCGAGGAACTTGCGGTAGGAGTCGCGGAAAATGACCTGGTCTTCGGTAAAGCTGCGCATCAATCACCCAATAGCGCTCTCGTGGAAGCCCACCGACGTACGGCGAGGCATCGTAAAAAGTTTAGAGCGCCGGTTCTGCTGCAATCAAAACCGACGCCCCGTCATCGAAACAGGCGATGCCCTACTTGCCCTTCCAGTTCGGCGCGCGCTTTTCGGCAAAGGCAGCCGCGCCCTCGCGGGCATCCTCGGATACGAAGACAGGACCGACGATCTCCTGCTGCCTCTTCCACATCTCATCTTCCGGCCAGAGCCGGGATTCGACGATCACCTGCTTGGATGCCTTGACGGCGAGCGGGCCGTTGGCGCCGATCGCTGCCGCGAGCTCAAGCGCGGCGTCGAGCGCCGGGCCATCGGTCACGCGATTGATGATGCCGAGTTGATGGGCGCGCTCGGCGCCGAAGAACTCGCCCGTCAATGCGAACTCCATCGCCACACGGAACGGCATCTGGCGCGGCATGCGGATTAGCCCGCCGGCAGCGGCCGCAAGTCCGCGCTTCACCTCGGGGATCCCGAACTTCGCGTTGCGGTTGGCGACGATCATGTCGCACGACAGCGCGATCTCCATCCCGCCGGCGAGCGCGTAGCCGTCGACAGCCGCAATCAGCGGCTTCTTCGGCGGGGCCTCGGTGAGGCCGGCGAAGCCGCGGCCGGGGATCGACGGCCGCTCGCCTTTCAGGAACCCCTTGAGGTCCATGCCCGAGCAGAATGTGCCGCCGGCGCCGGTGATGATGCCGACGCTCAGGGAATCGTCGGCGTCGAGCCGGTCGATCGCCGCGGCCACGCCCTTGGAGAGGGCGAGGTTGGCCGCGTTCTTGGCTTCCGGCCGGTTCAGGGTGATGATCAGTATCGGTCCGCGGACTTCAGTGAGGACCGGAGTTTCTTCGGACATCGCTTTGGTCTCCTGATCGCTCAACGCGGAGCCATGCGGATGGCGCCGTCGAGACGGACATCTTCACCGTTGAAGTAGCCGTTGGTGATCATGGTCAGCGCCAGATGCGCATATTCCTCCGGCATGCCGAGACGCTTGGGGAACGGCACCGACGCGCTGAGCGCGGCCTTGACGTTTTCCGGTGCGCCCTGCAGCAGCGGGGTGTTGAAGATGCCCGGCAGGATGGTGTTGACGCGGATGCCTTCGGCCATCAGATCGCGCGCGATCGGCAGGGTCATGCCGACGACGCCGGCCTTCGAGGCTGAGTAAGCCGCCTGCCCCATCTGGCCGTCTTCGGCCGCGACCGAGGCTGTATTGACGACCGCACCACGCTCGCCGTGCTCCAGCGGAGCCAGCGACAGCATGCCCTGCGCCGACTTGGCGATGCAACGGAAGGTGCCGACGAGGTTGATCTGGATGATGCGGTTGAAGGCGTCGATCGGGAAGTGGGTGGGCTCGCCGGTCTTCTTGTCGCGGCCGGCGGTCTTCACCGCATTGCCGGTGCCGGCGCAGTTCACCAGGATGCGCTCCTGGCCATGCGCCGCGCGGGCCTTGGCAAAGCCCGCATCGACCTGCTCGTCCGAGGTGACATCGACCTTGCAGAACACACCGCCGATTTCCTTGGCGATTGCTTCACCCTTCTCTTCGTTGAAGTCGAAGATCGCGACTTTCACGCCTTGCGCAGCCAGCGCGCGCGAGGTGGCAGCACCAAGGCCGGAAGCCCCACCGGTGACGACGGCGGCGACCGATGAATCGAGTTTCATGGCAATATCCTTTCGCGATCACATGCGTTCGATGATGATGGCTGGTGCCATGCCGCCGGCGGCACACATGGTGACCAGGCCATAGCGTCCGCCGCTGCGCTCGAGCTCGTCGAGCGCCGTGCCGATCAGGATCGATCCGGTCGCGCCGATCGGATGGCCGAGCGCGATCGAGCCGCCATTGATGTTGACCTTCTCGCGGTCCAGCTCGAGGTCGCGGATGAACTTCTCGGCGACGACCGCGAAGGCCTCGTTGATCTCCCAGACGTCGATGTCGTTCTTGGTCAGGCCGGCCTTGGCGAGTACCTTCTTGGCCGCCGGAACCGGCGCGTTGAGCATCAGGGTCGGATCGTCACCCTGGTTGGCATAGGCCACGATGCGGCCGCGCGGCTTGAGGCCGTGCTTCTCGGCATATTCCTTCGACGTGATCAGCACCGCGGCGGCGCCGTCCACCACGCCCGAGCTGTTGCCGGCATGATGCACGCCCTTCCAGTCGAGGTTCGGGTAACGGCGCTGGATCTGCTTCTTGAACGTCGTGCCGTTACCGAGGTCGAAATCGGCAAGCTGCTCGAAGCTCGGCTTCAGCGAAGCCAGTCCTTCGGCCGTGGTTTCCGGGCGCGGGAATTCTTCGCGATTGAGCGCAACGCTGCCGTCGTCGTTGAGGACGGGGATCACCGACTTGGCGAAGCGGCCTTCATCGATGGCCCGCTTGGCGCGCTGCTGGCTCGTCAGCGCCAGGGCATCGCAGGCCTCGCGGCTGATCCCCTCGCGCGTCGCGATGGCGTCGCCGCACACGCCCTGGTGCGACTGCGGGTGAATCTCGTCGAGCGCCGGATTGCCCGAACCCATCATCCGCGCCGGCTGCCCGGCCTTGGAGCGCTCGGCTGCCAAGGTCTGTTGGTAGCTCATCATCTCGGTGCCGCCGGCGATGACGCAATCTTCCATCCCCGACATCACCGACGCTGCCGCGAGGTTCACCGACGTGATGCCGCCGCCGCAGAAACGATCCAGCGTCGTGCCGCTGGCGTTGATATCGTAGCCTGCCGCGAGCGCCGACATGCGTCCGAGATCGCCGCCCTGCTTGCCTTCCTGAGTCGATGTCGACCAGATGATGTCATCGACGGTCGACGTGTCGAGCTTGTTGCGCTCCTTGAGCGCGCCGAGCACCGTCGCGGCCAGATGCTGCGGATGCAGGTGCGACAGCGCCCCCTTGCCCGGCTTGCCGATGCCGCGCGGCGTGCGAACAGCGTCAATGATGTATGCTTCAGACATGCGTTTCCCTTTGCTTCGAATGTATCGTTAGTTGCGCTCGTGCCGGTGGTTCCAGCCGTTTCCGCGAGGCATCAACGGTGTGGCGTCACTGCAAGCGGCTCGGCAATCGAGTTGCGCTGATCTTCGAAGTACCCGAAGCGCGGCACTTGGCGGAGTTGCTGCTCGTCGGCGCAGGCAGGCTTGTCGCAACCCTGCGCAAACAACGGCGCGCCGGGCGCGGCGGCGTGGGGACCGAGAGCATATTTCTGCTCTTGCGGCAGATAGATCAGCTGGCCGATCTGGGTAAGCGTCAAGGTGAGACGCGAGACCGTCGATCGCGGAAGACCACAGCGGTCGGCGATTTCGCGATTTCCCAGGCGTATGCTTCGACCTTCGAAGCAACGCACGATGTCGAATGCGCGCGACACCACCTGGATCACGCGCCGGTTGTCCGTGCCGGCGGTCTCTTGCGCCATCAGTACCTCAGATCGACGTCCCATCGTTTACGCCTCACTCCTCATTTTCCATACGGGTGAACGAAGCCCACTCTGCTTCGGGCGGCAGACGCCGATCCGCGACATCACTGCCGGGGCGCGCATCGCTCGCGCGCCCGAACTGATGTGCGGGATTCGGCGGCAGTGATCGGCGGCGTGCACCGCGTGGGCGATTGCAGCGGTGCTGCACGGGTTTTTCCGGGATCGACGGTTTGACGCGATGGCCGGTCGCTCCGGCGTTCGGTCTGCCCGCGGTGATCACACTGACGTTGCGCTCGGCAAAGCGTGCGGCGGGCTCGGCAAGGTCATTCCCAGCCTGTTCGAGGCCGCTGCGCACGGAATGCACGAGCACCTTGTTTTCCAGCCAAGTGAGGCCGCGGCCGCGCGGGGCAAGCAGCTTCGGATGTCTCTGGCCGGCCAGCATCAGGCGGATTCTTTCCCTAGGGTTTTGGGCTTTAATTAATTGATTAATTAGTCAGGTGATTAAAGTGGGCGCTCTCCCCTGTCAACCGCCCTCGCTGCAGGGCGCCCCGCGCTCAGCCCGCACCTTCACCCCAACGCCTGTCAGCGCAGTGATCGCGGACCTGTCGTGATGAACTTCGTCAGATTCAGACCGCTGCCGAACGGCGATCGAAATTCCGCGCGCGATAGCGGACATGCCCCGACGATTTGCCGGCCGGTGCGAAACGCAGGCGCAAGCAATTGAGGGCGGAGATCAGGAAGCGGCGTGAGGAAGCAGGCGATAGCGGTTGCCGGAACAGACGCGACCGCTGGCCGGGATGACCGTTACGAGGGCGGACTTAAGCTATGAGAGCTTGGTGGGCGCACCAGGGCTCGCGTGCATTGAACCTCCAGTTTGATTTCCTCTTGTCGGAATGGGGCAAGGCAAATTTCGAGCGAGCCCGGACCAACAAACGATAAGGCGTCGGGAATTCGAGGCGCTGGTCCGCTGCATCGCTAAGCCCACTATTCTCGAAGCCCTCTTTTCTACCTACGGGCAGGCAAACTCGCGAGGTCGCCTCCTGATACCCCGTCAAAGGCCTCCTTTCGCCCGCAATTCCACTGCCAGAGGGTTGGAACCAGTTAGGTGCCGGCCTCGGGAGGCTCGCGTCGCGAAATGTCGGTTGCGGAAAGTGCCGAGAAGGTCGGAGCGGATCGCTCGATGTCGTCGGATTCCTCCTCCATCCAATTGAAGCAATCTTTTTGCCATGCCCGGACAAGCTCCGCCTATCGCCGGCTGAGCAGGATGTTGCGGTACTGCAGATCCTTGATCCTCTCGGGCGCAAAGTCGAGCTGGCCAAGGACGTCTTCATTGTGCTCGCCCTGATAGGCCGGCATGCCGGGCGACGGCAGTTCCGAGCGGCTGAAGATCCAGGGATTGCCCGGCATTCGGACCAATCCGCCGGCCCGGTCATCGACCTCGACCACGGCATTCCACTCCTTGGCCCAATCGGTCTCCACGAACTCGTTGACGGTGCGCACGCGCCCAACCGCGAGCCCGGCTTCACTGACTTGCACCTGCAACTGCTCGAGATTCTCGAACGTCGTAATCCAGGCGCGAATTTCGGCGAGCAACGGCGCGAGGTTCTGCCGGCGCAGGCTAGCGGTGGCGTAGCGGGCATCGGCCAGCAAATCGCTTCGCCGCATCATCGCGCAGTAGCGCGTGAACATCGGTGAATAGATCGGGCTGGCGGCGATCGTCAGGCGGGTGCCGTCGGACATCTCGAAGATGTGCGACTCATTGGCCGACAGCGCGATAGGCTCGCCGTCGGTGTCGATCCCCGACATCATCGCGCCGGCGCGCTCGTTGACCGACAGCATCGTCGCAGCCATCGACACGTCGACGTGCTGTCCCTCGCCGGTGCGGTTGCGATGCTGGAGCGCGGCGAGCACGGCGATCACGCCCTGCAGCCCGGTATAGACATCGGCATGGCTGCATGAATCGCCGCGTGGCTCCGACAATGCCGCACCGAAATGGTCCTGCACGATCGAGGTCAGGCCGGTCTCGGCCTGCACCGTAGGCGCAAAGGCCGGCCGGTTGCGCCAGGAGGTCGACTGCCCGTAGCCGCTCAGCGAGACATAGATGATGCCGGGGTTGAAGGCACGGACGTCGTCGTAGCTGAAGCCGAACCGCGCCAAGGTGCCGGGACGGAAATTCTCGACGATGACGTCGGCCCCCCTACACAGGCGGGTGACTATCTCGCGTCCCTCAACATAGTTCAGGTCGATGCTGAGATTCCGCTTGCCGGCGTTCTGCTGCACGAAATACAGACCCATACCACCGACGTAAGGCAGTCCGGCGCGGCCAATGTCGCCGGACGGCGGCTCGATCTTGGTGACCTCGGCGCCGAGGTCACGCAGCGCCTTGGTGCAATGCGGACCGGCCAGCACGCGAGTGAAATCGACCACCCGCAATCCCTGAAGAGGCGCAGCCGACATCGTCAGTCTCCCTCGAAGACAGCTGTTGCCGGGCCCGACGCGAAGAAGGCGTCGGCGCCGCGCTGGCGATCCCTGGCCTTCCAGATCATGTCGTTGATCTCGACCTGTCGCGCGTCGGCAGCGGCGACGCCGCCGCGCGCCTGCAGGTTCGCCTGCATCTTGATGCCCGCGATGACCTTGGTCGGGCCAGCGGCGAGCTGTCGGGCCATGGTCATCGATGAAGCGCCCAATTCGGCTTCCGGGACGACGAGGTTGATGATGCCCCAGCGTTCGAACGCCTCGGGAGTGTGACGGCGGCCGAGCATCGCGATCTCCTTGGCCCGCGCGATGCCGGCGCGTTGCGCGATGCGCTGCGTGCCGCCGAGCAGCGGCAGCAACCCGACCGCAACCTCGACCTGGCCGAGGAACGCGGTGTTCGCTGCGATAATCATGTCGCAGGTCAGCGCGAGCTCAAGCCCGCCGCCAAGCACGCCGCCATTGACGGCGGCAACCGTGGGAACCGGTACATCCTCGAGACTACGCCAGATTTTTTCGAGACCGGCCTGATCGGTGTGCAGCTTGGTGCCGATTCCCCAGGACGCCATCTCCGCGCCGGCGCAGAAGTGCCGCATCGAGCTACGCAGCAGGATAGCGCGGCAGCCGGCCGCAACCACCGCGTGGTAGGCGCCGACCACATCGTTGATGAGCTGGTCGTCGAGCAAATTGTGCGGCGGCTTCGCCAGCGTCACCACGCCAACCTTGCCGTCCATCTCGTGAAGTACTGTCGTCATCAGGTTCCCTCCGCTCGATACAAAAGCCGGCCGGCAGCGCTTTCGACGCAGCGTCACGGCGGTCAGACGTCTCCTAGCTGCGGGCCTGCCCGGCGCAGATCCCGCTGTTCTGATGATTTGAATGTCGTCCGTCATAACAAACGTGACAACGTCAAGCTCTGCCAATTATGATGTCGAAGATTGCCAAACGGCCGGAAGAGCCGTTCGTCGGCCTGTCAATCTGTGCCAGCCGGACGTGGAGGAAGTGCCATGAAGCCGATCAAGATCGTGATGCCGATCTCGAGCGACCCCGATGCGCCGACGCAGAGCCTGCTCGGACTCGGCGCGCTGGCCGCCGAGCTGGCGGCGCAGGGCGTGTCGGTTCGGGAGCTGTTTGCACGGACCGGTCTCGATGCCTCCCAGCTCGAGGATCCCCACGCTCGCATCTCGCACCGCCAGCGGCTGGCGATCTACCGCAACGCGATGCGGTTGGCGAAGCGCTCTGATATAGGGTTGCTCGCAGGCGCTCGGCAGCGCATCAGCGATTACGGCATTTACGGCTATGCGCTGGTGTCGAGCCGGACATTCGGCGAAGCGCTGATGTTCTCACTCGATCACATCACCATGGCCGGGCCGGCGGTCAGGCAGATCAGCTTCCGGATCGAGCACGGGACGACCGCGATCCTTCGCAGCCATGGGCTCGACCCGCTCGGCGAGCTGCTGCCGTTCGCCGCGGAATTCTGGCGCAGCTCGATGACCGCGGTGTTCAGCCGCATCCTCGAGTCGCCGTTCCCGAGCAAGAGGATGATCTTTCCGTTTGCCGCACCCGTGCACTGGCGCAACTACGAGCGGATGTTCAACTGCCCGATCGACTTCGGCGCCGATCGCATGGAATGGCATTTCGATGCCAAGGTGCTCGATCTGCGCTGCCCCAATGCAAACCCGATCACCGCGAAGATCTGCCAGCAGCTCTGTGACGTCGTCTTGACCGAGCATCCCGGCGAATCGGAGCTAGTAAGGCGGATCAGAGCCGCCTGCCTCAACAGCCCCAGCCGATTTGCGGGCGCGCCGGAGATCGCATCCAAGCTCGGGCTGTCGTTGCGAACGTTCCACCGCAGGCTGGCGGAGGACGGGCAGTCGTTCCAGTCGATCGTCGACGGGATGCGGCAGTCGATTGCGACAGAGTTGCTCGAGAACACCCATCTGGCCATCGATCAGGTCGCCGAGCGTGTCGGCTTTGCCGACGCTACCAGCTTCCGCAAGGCGTTCAAGAAGTGGACCAACCGCTCGCCGTCGGACTTCCGTCACCCTACAGCGCAGCGGCCAGCAGCGTCGCCAGACGCGTGACCAGCAGCAGCGATAACCCGACCGCCAATGTCAGGAGCTGTCCGAAGCGGAAGTCGTCTGGATCGAGCGCCGCGTTCTGGAGCTGTGCGTAGGTTAGCAGCGACTGACACTCCATATCACCCTCCCGCCATCAGGCATGGTTGTTTTCGGCAATCACGGCATCGGCGGGCCCGATCCTGCCGACGCATGAGCCGAAGCCGATGCCCGCAAAACCTTCCAGGCTGCAGCGGCCGCGGAAGGTGACCTCGTCGCCGTCCTCGAGGAAGCCGCGGCGCTCGCCGCTCGGAAGCACGGCCGGCCGTGATCCGGCGGCGGTGAACTCGAGCATGCTCGAAAGCTGCGCCGGGCTAGGTGGTGTGGACTCTAAGGATTCCCTTTTGAGAGCAAATCAGATTCAAGGCTTCTTTTTGGGAGGCGGCCTTGGGTGTGATGGAGCGTTTGGTGTTGAGCGACGCGGCCTGGGAGCGCATGGCGCCGCTGATCATAGGCCGGCCCGATCAGAAGGGCTCGACCGGGCGGGACAACCGGATGTTTGTGGAAGGTGTGCTTTGGATCGTGCGTACGGGCTCTCCTTGGCGTGATCTTCCGGAGGCTTTTGGAGATTGGAACAGCGTGTTCCGGCGGTTCAGTCGATGGAGCCGCAAGGGTGTCTGGTGCCGCATCTTCGAGGCGATGTCCGAGGATCCGGACTTCGAATATCTGATCGTCGATTCCACCATTGTCCGGGCGCATCAGCACGCCGCCGGGGCGAAAAAAGGGGGTCTGAAGATCAAGCGATCGGGCGCTCGCGCGGCGGCCTGAGCACGAAGATACATATGGCCGTACGCGGCTTGGGATGCCCCGTGCGGTTCACGCTCACCGCGGGCCAGAAGGGCGATGCACCACAAGCCGCTGCATTAATCGAGGGGCTGCCCGCCGAGGTCGTCATCGCCGATACGGCTTATGACGCCGATCGTTTGCGCCAAGACATCGCCGCCAAAAAGGCGCTCGCCGTCATCCCCAACAACCCCTCGCGAGCCCTCAAATATCCGCTCGACAAACATCTCTATGCCCAGCGCCATCTCGTGGAATGCTGCTTCAGCAAGCTCAAGCAGTTCCGACGCGTCGCAACCCGCTTCGAAAAGACCGCCCGGAATTACCGGGCCGTCGTCACTCTCGCTGCCATCGTCCTATGGCTGCGATAAGTGTCCACACCACCTAGGCCCCGAAATGGTGCCAGTGCCGATCAGGTCGCCCGGCAGCAGATTGCAGCCCTTGATGCTGTGATGCGCGATCATCTGCGCCGGGGTCCAGTATAGGTATTTGGCATTGGATGTGAGAATCGCCGCGGCGGGCTGGTTCGCGGCGCGCATCTGCGCGGTCGAGAGCAGGACCTCGAGGTGGACATCGAGTCCGCCGTGCGATTGATCGGCCGCGTCGAACAGATAGTCGAGTGGACGCGGATCGCCGTCCGGCCGCGCCAGCGCCGCGACGCGGAACGGCGCCAGCGCATCCGACGTGACGACCCACGGTGACACCGAGGTAGCAAAACTCTTGCTGAGGAACGGTCCGAGCGGAAACATCTCCCAGCGCTGGATGTCGCGCGCCGACCAGTCGTTCAGCAGCGAATAGCCGACGATCTGCTGCGATGCTTCGGCGATCGGGACGGGATTGCCGAGCCGGTTGCCGGCAGCGAGGTAGAAGCCCATCTCGAGCTCGAAATCCAGCCGTTCGCACGGGCCAAAGCCCGGCGCTGCGCCCGCCACCGTGGGCGGGCGTTGCCCGAGTGGCCGTCGCACCATCCCGCGCCCCACTTGCACCGACGAGGCACGGCCGTGATAGGCGATGGGCACCCATTTGTAGTTCGCGGGAAGCGGATTTTCCGGCGTCAGCAGCGCGCCCGCCGCCCGCGCATGATAGATGCCGGCGTAGAAGTCCGTGTAGTTCGAGATGCGTGTGGGCAGATGCAGCGTCGCATCCGCGATCGACGTCAGCAATTCGGAGGCGCGGCGCCTGGTGTCATTGGCCGCGCTGCCCTGCCCCAGCAGATCGGCGGCGCGGCGGCGCAGCTCCCGCATCGCCATAGGTCCGAGCGCGAACAGCGCATTGAGCGTGCCTTGCTGGAGCGCCTGGCGGATCGGCGCCGCGAGGTGCTCATCGGAACCGAGCGCTTGCTTCAGGTCGAAGACGAAATCTCCGATCGCGGTGCCGATCCGCGGCTGCGGATCGGCCGCGGTGCTGAAGATGCCAAGCGGCAGATTCTGGATCGGGAAGTCGGTCGCGCCGCCGTTAGCCGTCTCGACAAAACTCCGCCGGGCCGGGTCGTGGGTCTCGTCGAGTTGAACTGCGTTGGTCATGCTGCCTTCCAGGTTCCTCGATCCGTGCCGTCCATTGTCACGAGGCTGCGGCTGCGAGAGCCGGCCGCTCGCTGGCCAAAGCCGCTCCGATCTCGGATTGGATGAACTGCGCCGCAAACGCCTCGCGTTCGCGCGCAGCGCGCTCGCTGCGATCCGTTACCGAGAACAGCCAGACGAACAGGAAGGCGAGCGGCATCGAGACCAGAGCCGGATTGTCGTAGGGGAACAGCGCCGTCGGAAAGCCGAGGACGGCGACCCAGACCGTCTTGCTCAGCACGACCAGCACAACCGACGCGACGAGGCCCGCGAGACCGCCGGCGACGGCGCCGCGCGTCGTGGTGCCACGCCAGAACATCGCCATCGCCAGCACCGGAAAATTGCAGCTCGCGGCCACCGACAACGCAAGTCCGGCCATGAACGCCACGTTCTGGTTCTCGAAGGCGTAGGCCAGCAGAACCGCAACGACGCCGATGGCCACAGCCGAGACCTTCGAGACCAGCAGTTCGCGCGCTTCGGATGCCTTGCCGCCGGCCAGCACCTGGCCGTAGATGTCATGACTGACGGCGGAGGCGCCGGCGAGCGTCAGGCCGGCGACGACGGCAAGGATGGTCGCGAATGCCACCGCGGAGATGAATCCGAGCAGCAGCGGACCGCCCATCGCGTGGGCGAGATGGATCGACGCCATGTTCGGCCCGCCGACCAGATCGGCGATCTTGTTGAACTGCCCGGATGCCGCGACATTGAAATAGCTCGGATCCGTCATAAGGATCGCCGCGGCGGCAAAGCCCAGCACCGGAATGATCCAGCAGAAATACGCGACGCAGGCCGTCGCATAGAACACCGATTTGCGGGCCGCGGCGGCGTCCTTCACCGTGAAGAACCGCATAAGGATATGCGGCAGGCCGGCGGTGCCGAACACTAGCGCGAGGCCGAGCGAGATGGCGGACACCGGTTCGGCGAACAGTCCGCCGGGGACCAGAATAGCGGCTCCCTTGGGATGGACGTGGCTTGCGGCCTCCAGCAGCCGTCCGAGGCTGAACTCGAAATGCCACAGGGCAGCCAGCGCGAGCAGCGTTCCGCCGCACAGCAGCAGCACCGCCTTGGTGATCTGAACCCAAGTGGTCGCCTGCATGCCACCCACGATCACATAAAGGATCATCAGCACGCCGACGCCGAGCACGGCGAAGATGTAGTTGATGCCGAAAAGCAGCTGGATCACCTTGCCCGCGCCGATCAGCTGCGCGATCAGGTAGAACAGCACAACGACGAGACTTCCGGTCGCGGCGACGAGCCGGACCGGCGTCCGCTGCAGGCGAAACGCGGCGGCATCCGCGAAGGTGTAGCTGCCCAGATTGCGCATGCGCTCCGACATCAGGAACAGCACTATCGGCCATCCCGTGAGAAAGCCGAGCGCGTAAATGAAGCCGTCGAAGCCGTTGGCGTAGACCAGCGCGGATATGCCGAGAAATGCGGCCGCCGACAGGAAATCGCCAGCGGTCGCCAGACCGTTCTGCACCGGCGTGATCGCGTGTCCGGCGGTGTAGAAGCCCGCCTTCGATCCGGTGCTGCCGGCCGAGCGCCAGGTGATGACGAGCGTGACGGCGACGATAATCAGGAACATTCCGATCGCGATCCAGTCGGGCCCACGCGCCGCCGCGGCGGGCGCGCCCCGGGCCATCGCCGCGAATGGAAACACCACGCAAAGTGCGATCAGCAGCCATCTGGCGATCATCGGCCGAGCTCCCGATTGACTCTGCGCGCGAGTTCGTCGAAGCGCGTGTTCGAGCGCTGAACATAGAAGGCGGTGAAAGCGATGATCGCCGCAACCATGAGAAGGGCGAGCGCGAAGCCGAGCGGCATCGCGCTGCCGGCGAAACTCGCGCCGAGCGCGGCTTTTGCGGTCGAGATCAGCGCAATGAAGCCGAAGAACATGACCAGCGTCAGGATGGAGAGCCACCATCGCAACCTCGCGCGGCCTGAGACGAGCTCTCTGAACGCGCTATCGGCAAGGATTTTTCGCGTGCGCTCGGGCGACAGTTGTGGCATCCGATTCCTCCCTCAGAGACATTTTCCGACCGTCGCGTCCTTCCGCGTGCGTTGCGCCGCAGGGATTCGGGGCTCAGGACGTCTCTGTTCCGAGGCTCCGAGCATTAGAATCCGGACCACATCCGGCAAGGTGATATCCTGCCAAACTCCGGGTGATTTCATGCCATGCTGGGTGCGCCGCGATTGTCGCGCCATCGCCTGTCTCGACATCCCGGGACGATGCACAAGCCGGACAGTCGTAATTCGCCTGCCAGCCGACCTACGGGCTGTCGTCGATGCCTGGGCGGCAAAGCAGGACGATACTCCCGGCCGCTCTGAGGACGTCCGCCGGCTCATCGAGTTCGAGCTAACTGTATCGCCCACGGCGCTGCGCGCTGAACGGCACAGCCCCAGGGAGCGCGCCCGCGAATTGGCAGGCGACGCAATCCACAAGGTGACCGACAGTACAGCCAGCCAAGACGATCAGGCCAGCCGCAAGCGCAAGCTCATCAAAAGGCCGGAGCGGTTTCACAAGGGTACGCCGCGACAGAAATCTAAAATGATCACAGCCTCAAGATCATTGCCCCATAATAGGATCGAAAGCTTGCTTCGCGCGTTGAATGAGTCAGCCCAAATGGGAGGTCAACAATGATTAAAGAGCGAGACCGACGGGCGCCGACGGCTGCGGAACGCGAAGCAAACAAGGCATTCAAAACTGTCAGGCCGAAGGATGCTATGACGGATTACGCCAAAGCGCAAAAAGCGGTCCATGATAATCGAGAGCGCCTAAAGGCCGAACGGCTGGCGCGGGAGGCAGAAGCGGCCAACCGCACAAAAGCAGACTAAGCGTCCCATGTGGATGATCACGGAGGACCAAAGTTTGTGAGGGTGAAATGGCCCTGCACTTCCGCCGAGTCGATACTGAACTGGAGATTTGGATCGCAAGCAGCGACGACTATTCATTCGTCATCAGCAACGAGAGCCGGAGTGGACCTGGATTGCATGGAGAGCCGGGCTTTGTTGCATCATATCGCCCCGACTTTCTGAATATGCCAGCGGCTCACGTATCCGGGTCTCCCTTCAGTTCGTTCGCTGAAGCCGAGCGGGCCTGCAATGCGTTCCTGGGGCGCCTCATCATTAAGGGATGACTACCGTTATCCGCCCGCCGCGGCTATGGCTTCTTCTGCGGCATCGCCGTGGCCGGCCGTTGCGGTCTACGCCGGCAAAGCCAAAGAGCAGACCATCGCCGAATTCCTGCTCAACATCATCCCGAAATAATCCTTCGTGCCCGAAGCGTTTATCGGCTCGTTCAAAAGAAAGGCTTGCAGAGCAAATCGAAGTTTATCGATTGCGATACTGGTTCCGTAACTGGGCTCAATGCGCACGAGGTCCGTCATATGGGTCCAAACCGATCTCGGCGGTCCGCTTCGCCTTGGTCGGCTTTCCTCGCGAAGAAACGCGATCGTCGCTCATACGGTCTGGTTGCAGATTCGAGTCCCGCCGGACCCACCAGCAAATCAGTTACTTGTCGGGTGGTGTCCCTTCATCGCCCATTTAGGATCATCCACCCGAAATGCCTCACGCCTTCGCGGTAACCATTCTCCACAGCACCTCGGTCAGCACCGCGTAGCCCTTGTCGAGGGCCGCGGGCGCCGTGAACTCGCGCGGATTGTGGCTGAGCCCGCCCTCGCTCGGGACGAAGATCAGCGAGGACGGAACAGATTTCTGGATGGCCAGCGCGTCGTGGCCGGTGATGGTCTTGAACGTCATGGCCTTGAAACCGAGATCCGCGGCGACAGAAAGAACCAGTGCCACGCCGCCGGGATCAAGCACGGTCCCCGCTCGCCTCTCGTCGGCAGCGATCGAGATACCAACGCCGATCTCGCCCGACTCACGCGCGATTCGCTTCAGAAAGCGATCGCTGATCGCCGAGACCACGGCTTCGGCCTCATGCCGGATCTCGAACCAGACCCGAACACGGCCCGCCACGACATTCGGCGAGTTGGGATAAACGCTGATGCGCCCCGCGGAGGCATGGGCGCCCGCAGTCTCCCTCGCGACCTCCTGGTACAGCGCCTCGATAGCCCGGGCCGCTGCGCGCAGTGCGTCGCGGCGGAGCGCCATCGGCATCGGTCCGGTGTGCGAGTAGTCGCCTTCGAACATCACCGATATCTTGCGCGTCATCCACGCGCCGGACACTGCGGCAATGTCGCCAGCCGCCTGCTCCAGGCGATCGCCCTGCTCCACATGCAACTCGACATAGCGCACCGGATTGTGTTCGAGCGGCGTCGTCCCGCAATAGCCGATCGCGGACAGCGCCTCGCCCAGGGTGACGCCCTCTGCGTCGCTGCACGCATATGCATCCTTCAGGCTCAGGGCGCCGGCGAAAACCGAGCTGCCGGTCAGGCTGGGCTGGAAGCGGGCCCCCTCCTCATTGGTCCAGTTCACGACGGCGAGGTTGCGTCGCGCGGCGCCGGGATTGGCACGGCAACGCTCCCTGACGGCCTCGACCGCGAGGATTCCGGCGAGCACGCCGAAGACCCCGTCATATCGTCCTCCGGTCGGCTGGGAATCGAGGTGCGAGCCGGTCATGACGACGTCCGTGGACGCCGGCGCCAGCATCGCCACGCCAAATAGATTGCCGATCGCGTCGATCCTCGGAACAAGGCCGCGATCGGCGATCTCGTGCAAGAAGAGGTCCCTCGCCTGCTTGTCGCGCGCCGTTCCAGCCAGCCGACACACGCCACCGTCGTCGGTCGCACCGATCCTGGCAAAGCGCGCGATGAGGTCATGCAATGCGGTCATGTCTGCTCCAGCGATGCGATCCAGTTCCTCAGCTCGGTCTGCCGGCAATCATGGCTCAGAATGTCGCGGTGAAGTGCCAGTTTCCAGGCGAGATCGCCACGCCGTTCGTCCGCCTCGAGCGCCGAGAGGTCGGCGGCATAACGCGCGAGCGCGTCCAGATCGGCAAAGAAACCCTCGTCAACCAGGAGCTGTCCGTAGCGCCGGATGACGGCGACGACGTCGTGCAAGCGATATTCGGGATGATACTGCACGCCCCAGAATAGCCCGCGACCGAAACGGATCTCCGCCGCCTGAACCTCGCACATGGTATTCCAGGCGGTGACGGTTGCGGACTGCGGAAGGCGGGTGACAATATCGCTGTGGATGGCCGGCGCGTCGAACACCGCCGCACGGCCAGCATGCATGGGATGAGCGCGGCCTTCAGCCGTCAGCATGATCCTTCGCGCGAACCCGACCTCGCGCCCCGCCGGGTTGAGACCGACCTCGCCGCCCGCTGCGACCGTGGCGAGCTGCAAGCCCCAGCACGAGCCGAACATTGGCACTCCGCGAACGAAGATCTCGCGCACGAGGTCGATCTGCCGCAGCGCTTCGACCTCTCGCTGGTAGATATTGAGGGCCGACCCGGTGATCGCGATGCCGTGGTAAGCTTCGAGCGGTTGCGGCAGCGCGAAGCTCGCATCCGCCGGTGTCGCGATGTCGACGACGACGCGAGGTGCAAGCGACCGCAGGACCGCCGCATAGCTCTCCGCAGGCATTGCGCCCGCCGTCTCGGCGATCCGTCGCCGTCCGGCCAGCGTGTTGCCCTCGAGAACGAGCAGCCTCAGCACGGCTCAGCTTCCAAGATCGCCTCGAATGGCGGCCAGCGTCAGCTGCTTGAACTCCGGCTCGGTCAACGGCCGCGGATTGGCACCCGCAGTCGGATCCTTGACGGCATCGGCCGCGATCGTTCCGGCGTCGGTCTCCTTCACCCCGAGCTCGGCGAGCGTATGCGGCACGCCGAGCTTCTTGCGGAAGGCCAGCAGCCAGGACAGCACGGCATCGAAGTCTTGGCTCGGCAGGTTGAGCGCGCGGGCAATGTGCGGAATCTTGTCGGCGATCGCAGCCTTGTTGCAGACCAGGACATAAGGGAAGACCACACCATTGGTCAGCCCGTGATGGGTATCGTATCGGGCGCCGACCGGATGGGATATCGAGTGGATCGCGCCCAACCCCTTCTGGAACGCGGTGGCTCCCATCGAGGCCGCGGCGAACATGTAGGCGCGCGCTTCGAGGTCGCGACCGTTCTCGACCGCGCGCGACAGATAGTTATCGACGATCTTCATCCCCTCCAGTGCGATGCCGTCGGCAAGCGGGTGAAATGCCTTGACGCAGTAGGCCTCGAAGCAGTGCGACAGCGCATCCATGCCGGTTGCCATGGTGAGAAACGGCGAGAGACCGACCGCGAGCTCGGGATCCTCGATTGCGATCCTGGGCATCATCATGGGATGGAAGATGATCTTCTTCTCATGGGTATCCTCACGAGTGATCACACCGGCGCGGCCGACCTCGGACCCCGTGCCTGCCGTCGTCGGCACCGCAATGATCGGCGCGATGCCCTTGGTGTTGGCGCGCGTCCACCAATCGCCGACGTCCTCGAAATCCCAGACCGGGCGCGACTGCGCCACCATGAACGCCACGCATTTGCCGACGTCCAGCGCCGAACCTCCGCCCACCGCAATCACGCCGTCATGACCGCCGGCCTTGAAGGCTTCGACGCCGGCCGTCAGGTTGGTTTCGGTCGGATTGGTCTTCACGTCGGAAAACACGGCGAGCGGAATGCCCGCCTCGCGCACACGGTCGACGATGCTGGCGATGAGATCGGTCTTGGCAAGCCCGTGATCGGTGACCAGCAATGGCCTGGTGAGGCCGTTGGTCTGGCACGCCTCGGGAAGCTCGGCAATGCGGCCCGCGCCGGTAACGACGCGCGTCGGAAAATTCCAGGCGCCGGTGATCTGAACGTCCATGTGCTGCTCTCAATGCTCGATGCGAAGGTGGAATGATCTTGGGCGGGTCAACGCCTCGAAGCCGAGGCGCGACATGCCGACACCACGTCCGGTGTCCTTGAGGCCGGTCCACGCCAGGGCGGGATCGACATAATCGCAGCGGTTCATGAATACGGTGCCCGTTGCGATGCCGTCACCGATACGTTCGGCTGCGGCGGCGTCCTCGGTCCAGACCGATGCAGTCAGGCCATAGGGGCTGTCGTTCATTAGGCCAACCGCCTCCTGATCGGAGGAGACCTTCATGAGGCCGACCGCAGGCCCGAAGCTCTCCTCCATCATCACCTGCATGGAGTGATCGACGCCGACCAGGACCTGAGGCATCAGATAGGCCGTACCGATCTTGTCCGCCGGGAACCGGGCCGGATCGATCAGAGGCTGCGCGCCTTTTGCGACGGCCTCGCCGATGTGGGCGCGGACGGTATCGGCAAAGCGTGTCGCCGCCATCGGGCCGAGCGTCGTGTCCCGCGACAGCGGGTTGCCGAGCCGGTAGCGCGCGGTCAGGCCGGCAAAGGCGTCTACAAAGGAGTCATAGATCCGCTCATGCACGTAAATCCGCTCGATGCCGCAGCAGCATTGGCCGGAATTGTAGAAGGCGCCGTCCACGAGCTGCTCGACCGCGAAATCGAAATCGGCATCCGGCCGCACATAGGCCGGATCCTTGCCGCCGAGCTCTAGCCCGAGGCTGATGAATGTCCCGGCCGCCGCTCGCTCGACGGTCCGGCCGCCGGCGACCGAACCGGTGAAGTTCACATGGTCGACCGAGCGCGATGAGATCAGCTCACTGGTCATGACATGGTCGAGCGTGAGCGTCCTGAACACCCCCTTGGGCAGGCCGACCCGGTCCAGTGCCGCCTGGAAGCGCTCACCGACCAGCAGGGTCTGCGCGGCATGCTTCAAGATCACGGCGTTGCCGGCCAGCAGCGCCGGCACGATGGTGTTGGCCGCGGTGAGATAGGGATAGTTCCAGGGCGCGATCACCAGCACGATGCCGGCAGGAACGCGCTTGATCATGCGGCGGAATCCGGGCTGCCCGGTCGGCACGATCGGCGCCAGCGCTTCATCGCTGAGCTCGACCAGCACGCGGACGCGCTCCTCCAGGCTGCGCAGTTCGCCGCCATAGCGCACCGGCCGGCCCATCTGCATCGCGAGCTCCGGAACGACCTCGTCGTTCTGCGCCCGCATCTCGTGCAGGAAGGCGAGCATCATGGCCTTGCGCTCGGCGAGCGATATGCTCGACCATTCCTGCTGCGCTTTCCGTGCTTGCGCGAGAGCCGCGGCGACCTCGGCACCCGTTGCGACGGGCCGCCGGGCAACCTCGCTGCCGTCGACCGGCGAAATGCAGACGATATCGTTCACGTGATGTCACTCGTTTTGGAAGGGAGGATCCGTCTCAAATGATCTCGAAGTAGCGAGCGAGCTCCCAGTCGGTGATGGCCTTGCGGAACTCGCGCTCCTCCCACTGCCGCGTCATCGCGTAGTGATCGACGAAGACGTCGCCAAACAGGTTGCGCGCCGCCTGCGAGGCGACCAGCCGGTCGGCCGCCTCCGACAACGTGCGCGGAAACGCGCGCTCGGGCGGATGCCTGCGCTCATAGGCGTTGCCGATGATCGGCTCGTCCGGTTCGATCCTGTGCTCGATTCCCCAGAGGCCCGATCCGAGCGCGGCCGCGATCGCCAGATACGGATTGATGTCGGCGGCAGCGACGCGGTACTCGACGCGCTGGCTGGCCGGCTTGCCGGGAATGACGCGCAACGCGCAGGTCCGGTTCTCGATTCCCCAGGTCGCGTCGGTCGGTGCCCAGAAGCCGGGGATCAGGCGCGAGTAGCTGTTCACGGTCGAGGCCACCATCGCGAGCAGCTCCGGAAGCAGCGCCTGCTGGCCGCCGACGAACCAGCGCATGATGTCGGACATGTCGCCGGGCCTGCCGCCCTGGTGAAACACCGGATTGCCGTCCCGGTCGCGCAGCGACAGATGCAGATGCCCGGATTGTCCGGGATAGGCGTTCGACCATTTGGCCATGAAGGTGAGCATCTTGCCCTGACGCTCGGCCCAGACCTTGGAGAAGGTCTTGAACAGCACGGCGCGGTCGGCGGCCGCGAGCGCATCGGTGTATTGGATCGCGGCCTCCAGCACGCCGGGTCCGGTCTCGGTGTGCAGGCCTTCGACCGGCATGTCCATCTCGTTGCAGAGCTTGAGCAGCGAGCGATGAAATTCGGACTCGACGGAGGCGCGCAGCATAGAATAGCCGAACCAGCCCGGCGTGAGATTCTTCAAGCCGCGAAAGCCCTTCTCGCGCACGCTGTGCGGCGTCTCGTCGAACACGAAGAACTCGAACTCCGCGGCCACGGACGGCGAGAATCCCATGCCCTCGGCGCGGTCAATGACGCGCCGCAGCAGCCGGCGCGGACACACCCCCGCCGCGGCGCCCTCGAATTCACCGAGGAAGAACAGCATGTTCTCTTCCGTCGGCACATTGCGGCAGGTCGAAGGATCGATGCGCGCGGTCGCGTCGGGAAAGGCCGTATGCCAGCCGGTGAATGCACAATTGTCGTACATCTGGTCGTTGGAGTCCCAGCCGAACACGATGTCACAGAAGCTGAAGCCGGCCTCCAGCGCGCCGACGAACTTGTCGCGCGCGAGATATTTTCCGCGAATGACGCCGTCGAGATCGACGATGCCGAGCTTGACGTGGGAGAGGCCCCGCTCCTCGACAAGGGCCTTCGCCTCGGCGATAGTTCGTACGCTTCTTGCATCCATGATCTTCAAATCTTCGGCTTCTGTGGCATCGCGGGCTATCGGCGATCGCGTCACGACGCGGCCACCTCGCGCAACTCCTCGTCGCACGCGGTGATGAACATGTCGGCGTGGTCCTTGCCGAAGCACAGCGGCGGACGAATCTTGAGCGTGCTGCCGAACGGACCGGCAGCACCGATCAGGATGCCGCGCCGGCGCAGGCGATTGATCAGCAGGCTAGCGAGCTCCGGTGCGGGCTCCTTGCTGTCGCGGTCGCGCACCAGCTCGAGCCCGATGAACAGGCCGGCACCACGAACGTCTCCGATGGTCATGTGGCGATTGCCGATCTCGCGCAATCCATCCATCAGGTGACGGCTGACCTCGCGCGCATTCTGCATCAAGCCCTCGTCCTCGATGACGTCGAGCACGGCAAGGCCTGCGGCCGCGGCCACCGGGTTGCCGCCGAAGGTGTTGAAGTACTTCACTTCCGCGGCAAAGCGATCGAGCAGCGCGGCGCGCATGGCGACGCCTCCCATCGGAAAGCCGTTGCCCATGGGCTTGCCCATCGTGACGATGTCGGGGACGACGCCATGGCGCGCGAAGCCCCACATCGCCGCCCCGGTTCGTCCGAAGCCTGGCTGCACCTCGTCGGCGATGAACAGTCCCTGACGTTCGTGCACGAGCTTCACGGTGGGGGCCAGGAAGCCGGCAGGGTCGGCATGGATGCCATCGCTCGAAAAGATCGTGTCCACCAGCAGCGCAGCAAAGCCGAAGCCGCTTCGCTCGAGATCGGTGATCGCTGCGGCAACGCTGTCGGCAAAGCGCTGGCCGGGATCGCCGACCGGATTGCGATACATCTCGGGTGCGGGAACTGCCCGCACGTGGGGCGGCAGCGGCTGACCGGGACGCGAGGACGGCGAGACATCGGTCACTGCGGCGCTATTGCCGTGATAGGCGGTCTCCGTGACAATGAAGCCCATCCGCCCGGTTGTCACTTTCGCGACCCGTAGCGCAAGGTCATTCGCCTCGCTGCCGGTGCAAGTCAGGACCAGATGATCGATCCCGCGCGGAAACGTCGCCAGGAGACGCTCCGCATAGCCATCGACGACGTCGTTGAGATAGCGTGTGTGCGTGCTGAGCAGGCCGGCCTGACGGCTTATCGCCTCGACAACGCGCGGATGCGAATGCCCGACCGACGGCACGTTGTTGTAGAGATCGAGATAGCGCCGACCATCGACGTCGAACATATAGACGCCTTCGGCGCGCGCCATCCTGATCGGCTCCTGATAGAACAGCACCGAGGCTTTTCCGAACGAACGCAGGCGTCGTTGCACCGCCTCGCCGAGCGCTGGGTCGATTGACGACACCCGACTCTGATCGAAGGCGTTCAACGCCAGAATCCCTTTTTCCTGCTGCATCGCCTGCCTTTCCTTTGGCCCGCGGCCTGCGCGGACCAAAGCCGTCCCCTGCGGCGATCATTCCCCAGCCGTTCCACTGCGACCTTGGATCTATGTGCGAATCCCCACAACTGAAAAGCAGATTGCAGGCAAGAGACACCAGAACGTCAGACATGCGCTCCGCATTCCAAAGCCATACTTCATATGTTTCAGTGCCTTATGTGATCGCCATGATTCCTTTGCGAATTCCATAGGCAGCCACGGCGCCCAAAAAATGAGGAATATGCCACACAATTGATGTGGACTCACAACATCACTTGGGGAACGATCATGGCACCGACGCTGGAGAGGTTTGCAGCCGGAGAGACAGCGAATGACGAGTGACGCCCCTGCTGCGGCCGACAAGCGGCCACGAAAGGCCGACGGCGACCGCCTCTCGAAGCTCGCGCGCCACAAGCACATCATCTCGCAACTCACCGCCGCGCCGACGCTGCGGGCTTCCGAGCTCGCCGCCGTGCTCGGCGTCTCCGGCGAGACCATCCGGCGCGATCTGATGGAGCTTCAGGAGCAGAAGCTCATCAACCGCACCTATGGCGGGGCGTCCCGTCCCTTCGCGCTCGAGCCGGCGCTGACCGATCGCAAGGCGATCATGATCGCCGAGCGCGAGGCGATGGCCGCGGTGATCGCCGACCTGATCCTGCCGAACGAGGTGTTGATGCTTGGCGCGGGCGCGACCACGTTTCACATCGCGCGACGGCTGGCCTCACGCGCGCAAGACATCACCGTGATCACCCATGATTACGCCATTGCGGCCGCGCTAGCCGTCAATCCGTCGATCCGCGTGCTCTGCTGTCCCGGCCGCTATCACCCCACCGAAGGTTATGTGTTCGGCACGCAGACGATCGCGAACATCAACAGCTATGAGGCCAACCGCGCCATCGTGAGCGCGACCGGCATCAGCGCGCGCGGCGCGAATGATGCCGACGATGAGGCCGGTGCCATCTATGGCGCGATGGCCAAGCGCGCCGCAGAAGCCATCCTGGTAGCCGATCACGGCAAATTCGACCAGCGTGCGCTCACCGTCTTCGCACATTGGACCGATATCGATCGCCTGGTTACCGATCGGCAGCCAGAGGGAGCTCTGGCAACCGCTCTCCGTGAAGCCGGAACGGAGATCATCGTTGCGCAACCCTGAGAAAGGCCCAGCCATGGCACGCCTGACATCTGTTGCTTCCCGCGAGGAAAACACCGGCCTTCATGCTGGCAACGACAAGGGCCCCGGTCCCACGCAGGATTGGCGGACCCGGATCGGACGCCTCGATCTCGAACTCGTCGGGCCGGACCACGCCTTTGCCCGCAACTGGGAACGCGTTGCCTGCATCCACGATGCCGCCTATGTGCTGGTGTTTCCGCAGACTGGATGCGTCGCATTCAGCCAGGACAGCCGCATCGGGATCGCACGTCCCGGCGAATATGTCCTGCTCAGCGAGCTCGCCTTCTACGAATTGTCGTCTGACAAGACCGCGCGCTTCCTGATGTTGCGGATTCCGGCCGCCGAGCTGCGCGGCCGGCTCGTCTCGGTTGAAGATCACATCAGTCGCCGCTTCAAGCCAAACGAACAGATGACGCACCTGCTGGCGGGCATGATCCGCAGCGTGGCCGAACTGTTCGTCGCCTCGCCGCCGCCGAACCCCCAGGCGCTCGCGACCGAAATGATCAGCTTCGTCGCGCTGACCATCGGATCGGAGGATCGCGGCGCCGCAACCGATGTGCGCAACGCGCGCTATCACCTGCGCCGCCGGATCGTCGACTTCATCGAGAGCCATCTCGGTGACCAGTCGTTGTCGCCGAAGAAGATCGCGGCGTCGAGCCGCATCTCGCTCAGTTATTTGTACAGCCTGTTCAACGACAACGAAACCACGGTCAGCCAGTTCGTCCAGACCAAGCGGCTGCAGCGGGCGTATGAAATCCTAGTCGCCGATCCGAAGGGCCGGCGGACCGTCTCGGAGGTCGCCTACGAAGTCGGCTTCAAGAACGTGTCGCATTTCTCCCGCTGCTTCAGCCGGCACTTCAAGGTGGCGCCGCGCGACGTTCGCCAGGCGCCCGTGTCGGCGCCGCAGCCGGCCGCTGGCGTGCCGCAGCCGAGGAGCCCTGCCGCCCGAGTGGCGCGGCGCAACGGATTCGACTCCCCCTATTGGGAGATCGACAAGCAGTCGGTCCACGAGACCGCGTAACGCCCGATCCCAAGGCAAGGCGTCGTGCGTCCCGCGACGTCGGCGCGCCTCCCGCCCGGAGTGACCATTGGACGACATTCAAGACAGATTATCGGCAAGCGAGCTCGCTTCGTTCTTCAACGAGCTTGCCGACGTGGCCGGACGGATCGCCGTGACGCACTTCCGTTCCCGCGTCGATTTCGAGCGCAAGCCGGACCTGACGCCGGTCACGATCGCCGATCGTGCGATCGAAATGGAGCTACGGCAGCTGATCGGTTCGCGCTTCCCCGATCACGGCATCCTCGGCGAGGAGATGGGATCGACGGCCGGGGACCGCTACACATGGTATCTCGATCCGATCGACGGAACGAAGAGCTTTATCTCCGGCATGCCGCTGTTCGGCACGCTCGTCGCGCTCGCCGACGAGAGAGATGGATCGATCACCGCCGGCATGATCGATATGCCCGCGCTGGCCGAGCGGTGGTACGGCACCCGGCAAGGCACCACCTTCAACGGCAAGCTGGCAAGGGTGAGCCGCACCACGCGACTGGAAGACGCGCAGATCTACACGTCATCGCCGGACTTCTTCACGCCGAGCGACTGGGCCCGCTACGATGCGCTCAGCCAGAAGGCCATGTTCCGGCGATTTGGCGGCGACTGCTACCAATATGGCCTGCTCGCATCCGGCCACTGCGATCTCGTGGTCGAAACCTCCCTCAAGTCGTTCGACTTCATGCCGCTGATTCCGGTGGTCGAGGGCGCTGGCGGCATCGTCCGCGACTGGCAGGGGCGGCCGCTGTCGCCGGAATCCGATGGCCGGATCATCGCGGCCGCGAACGACAGCCTGCTCGAGCAGGCGCTCGCGATCCTCAATCAATAACTGCGCAAGCCCTCCTGTCGCGCGGCTCAGACGAGCCGCAACCAGCCATCCCAGCGGGGATCGTACATCACGTCGCGGGCACGCATGTATTTCCAGACGCCGTACTTCTGATAGTCGAAATCCCAGTCCTTGAGCTTCCTGTTCACGACCGCCCATGACGCCCATTTCAGGTCGGCGAGCGCCCGGTTGAGTATCACGCGCGCGACCATCTGCGGCCGCACCTCGCCCAGATATTGCTCGATCAGGGCCTCCGTCAGATGCTCGTCGAAGAACATCTCGGCGAACAGGACGCCGAGCTCATAGCTACGCTCGTTGTTGGAAGCGAACTCATAGTCGATCAGCTTCATCGGCCTTGGGGCGCCTGATTCCGCCGAGATCAGGAAATTGCCCGGCATCGGATCGTTGAAGCACGGCACGAGATCGAGACCCGACGCCAGGAACGCCGACTTGGCCTGATTGTAGCGATGCATCAGCCAGGGCATGTCCTGCGGGAAATGCGCGCCGAGCTCCCTGCCCTGCTCGATATGTTCCTCGATCATGTCGAAGATGGTCTTGGTCTGGCCGAGCTTCGGGCCGGCATGCAGGCGGCGGTAAAGGTCGAGAACGTCGGCCTGGATGGCGGCATCGCCGAAATCGGCATTGGTGCAGGCGCGATAGCCTTCGAGAAACTCGCTGATCTCGAGCCCGTCCGTGGCGTCGAAAAAGATCACCTCGGGCGCAACGCCCATGGCGTGGGCATTGCGCGCAGCCTCGTTGGCGGTCACGCGATCGATGAACATCTCCGAGCCCTCGCCGGGCACCTTGATGAAGTAGCGCCGTCCATCGCCGGATATCTCGACCAGCCAGTTCTGATTCATGAGGCCGCCGACCAGCGGGGTATAGGCCGCCCCCTTGCCGTGCCATTGCGGCACGCGGGCGATCGCTGCCTCGATATTGCGCTCGTGGACTGTCGCTCCCTCGCCGAGCTTCCTGCGGACAGTCATGCGATCCTCCGAAGCATCTCGCCAAAGCGCGGCTCCCGGACCATCATGCGGCAACGTACGAAGCGCCAGCTGGCGAACTTGTAAAACTCAAAGGTGTTGCGCGCCGACAGCGCGGCGAGCACGGCGCCGATCAGGCCCCAGCGCAGATCATCCGCCATGCCGTAGATGCGGGCGCGGCTGAATGCGCGCTCGTCGAATCCGCCGGCGTTGCGGCTGAAGGCGTCGCGCGCCTCCGGCTCCTGCGCGAAGGCTTCGACGAGGAAGCTGCCGAGGTCCTCCAGCGGGTCGGCCGTCGTGGCGCGATCCCAATCGATCAGGCGAACTTCGCCGGTGTCGCTGATCAGGATGTTCGAGACATTGCCATCGCCATGGATTGGCACCGGTTTGATGTCGAGTTTCCTCAAGGCATCGGCCGCAAAACGCAGCTCCTTGACCAGCCATTCCGCATCAGACGGCAGTTGCGCCTTCGCGGCCTTTGCCGCCTCGTAGAAATGCTCGATCTCGTCGAAGACTCCCATGCGCCGCGGCAGAGGCGCCCCTGCCTGGAACAGGCGCCGCGCCGCGATGACCGCGTCGACGATCTTCGGCTCCAGCATCCGCTCCAGCGTGCCGACCCGCCAGCCACGGTTGAGATCTTCCATGACCAGAAGTCCCGCGTCCGGATCCGCCGCAAGCACCTTGGGACCGATACCGAGATCGGATGCGCGCCGGGCCGCTTCGAACGCGCAGGCAACGTCGATGTAGAGCTTGGCATCCACATCCATGTTCTTGATGAAGATGCTCTCGCCGCTTCCGTTCCTGGTGGCGCGCCAGGGAGCGCCGTCGACCCCGCGCCAGCTTGGCGAGGCGAGGACCGGAATGGCGGGCTCGATCACGATATCGCCCGTCCCCCATCCCGGGAGCCCGGCAATGTAGTTCCGGACCGTGGCGATTTGCGTTCCAGATTGGCTCATGACGACTTCTGATCTCTCGCGGGTGTCGTTCGGCCCGCCTGTCGCGGGCCTCCCGGTTTGATGACAAATTCGATCAAGACAGATGCAAAAGGGATGCCTCGCACTCCACCAAATCATGCCCTTACGGCAGCGGCACTACCCCGACAGGGGCGACTTTCGCTATCCGGACACTGATCCAGAACGCCATTTGTCGAGGCCAATATGTCTGCTGCGGAACTGATCGGGATGAGCCTTGCGGGGCTGACGGAGGCCTACGCATCGCGCGCATTGTCGCCGGTGGAGGTGTTGCGAACCGTGCTCGGCCATGCCGAGGCGGTCAATCCCGCGATCAATGCGCTGTTCTGCTTCCGTCCGGAGCAAGCCATCGCAAGCGCGCAAGGCTCGGAAGCGCGATGGAAGGCGGGAACCGCGCTGGGTCCGCTCGACGGCGTCCCCATGACGGTCAAGGACAGCGTCGCCATGATCGGCTGGCCCTATTTTCACGGCATCGGCGCCAACCGTGCCCTGCCGCCGTCCAACTACGATTCGCCGCCGGCGATCGCGCTCCGCGAGGCCGGCGCGGTGATCTTTGCCAAGACCACGATGCCGGATTGCGGCCTGATGGCGTCGGGCATCAGCTCGCTGCACGGCGTTACCCGCAACCCCTGGGGGCTCGCCTGGAATACCGGCGGCTCGTCGGCCGGCGCAGGCGCCTCCGTCGCCGCTGGCGCCGGCTATGTTTCCGTCGGCACGGATATCGCAGGCTCGGTCCGCCTTCCGGCCGCCCATTGCGGACTGGCCGGACTGAAGCCGACCCATGGCCGTGTGCCGCATTTGCCGGCCGACACCATGCGCATGGCAGGCCCGATGGGTCGCAGCGTGGATGATATCGCGCGCCTGCTGACCGTGCTGACGCGGCAGGACGAGCGCGACACCTGGAGCCTGCCCGCCGATGGCGTGCGCTATCACGAGCATCTGAAGCGCGACGTGAAGGGACTGAAGATCGGCGTCCTCACCGACATGGGCTTCGGCATGAAGGCCGAAGCTACGGTTCGCAGCGCGGTCGATGCGGCCGGCAAGCTGCTCGCCGGCGCCGGCGCGATCGTCGAGCCGTTCACCTCTCCGCTCACCGACGACGCCTATGCGCCGATCGACCTGTTCCTCCAGGTGCGCGGCTATCTCGAATATGCAGCGCTGCCGCCGCATGGCGACACCGCACGCGACATCAATCCCTACGTTCGCGCATGGTGCCTTGGCGGGGCGAAACATTCGGGCGCCGACCTCTACCGGGCGCTGGGCCGGATCGCCAAGATGAAGGCGGCGCTGCTCGCGGCCTTCGAGGGCTGGGACTATGTCATCGCCCCGACGCTGCCGGTGGTGAATTTCCCGGCCGAGGAGCCCGGCGTGTCGCGTGAGACGCCGCTCGCGCACACGCTGTTCACCGCCATGTTCAACCAGACCTGCCAGCCCGCCTCCACCGTCTGCATGGCATTCGATTCCCGCCATCTACCGATCGGCGTCCAAGTGACCGGGCACCGCTTCGACGATCTCGGCGTGCTGCAGGTGACCAAGGCGCTGGAGGACATGCGCTCGTTCGCGATGGACTGGCCGTTCAAGCCACGGCCCTGAGCGCTCAGGCCGCGGCCTGCGCCGGGTCGCCGTCGAGAAGGTGGCAGGCGGCGAAGCGCCCCGGCGCGTGTTCGACCAGCTTCGGCGTCTCCAGCCGGCAGCGGCCGAACGCCTTCGGACAGCGCGAGGCAAAGCTGCATCCCGCCGGGATATCGATCGGGCTCGGCGGCTCGCCCTCCAGCAAGAAGTCCGCCGGGTTGAACGGCTTCTCCTCCAGCGTCGGGGCGGCCGAGAGCAATGCCTTGGTGTAGGGATGCTGGGGATCGAAGAACAGCTCGCGGTTGTCGGCGATCTCGACCATCTCACCGAGATACATCACGGCAATGCGCGTGCAGACCCTGCGCACCATTGCGAGATCATGGGAGATGAAGACATAGGTGAGGTCGTTCTTCTCCTGCAGCTTCGAGAACAGGTCGATCAGCCTTGACTGCTCGCGTTGATCCAGCGCGGACAAGGTTTCGTCGAGGATCAGCAGCTTGGGATCGAGGATCAGGGCACGCGCGATCGAGATGCGCTGGCGCTCGCCGGTGGAGAGCGTGTTCGGGAGCTGGTCATAGAGCTCGGCGGCAAGACCGACCTCGGCCATCGCTGCGATGACCCGGCTGCGCAGGTCCGCGCGGGCGACATTGCCGCGGATCAGCAGGCTCTCCTCGATCATGCGGCCGACGGTGGTGCGCGGCGGCAGCGCGTTGTACGGATCCTGCAGCAGCAGCTGGAATTCGCTGCGGGTGCGGATCAGCTCGCGCGGCGACAACGCCCCGAGCGACGTGCCGTTGAGGACGATGCTGCCGTTGTCGGGAACCTCCAGCCAGGCCAGCAGGCGCGTGAGGGTCGACTTGCCGCAGCCGGATTCCCCGACGATACCGAAATTCTCGCGCGGCATGATGTCGAGCGTTACGCCGCGCACCGCCTGCACGTTGCTGTAGGTATTGAACGTCCCCCGCTTGCGCGCGCGATAGGTCCGAACAACGTGCTCCACCTTCATCAGCGGCACTTCGTCTTGCGCCTTGCGGCGGGCCAGCGGGCCCTCGGTGGTCGCCCACATGCGCGGCACACTGGCAATGGCCTTGCGCGTGTAGTCGGTCTGTGGCGAGGCGAGCAGGCCGGCAAACGCTTGCTGCTCGACGAACCGGCCCTGATGAAGCACGGCCGTGCGGTCGCCGAACTGGCCGAGCGTGGGCAAGGAAGACGACAGATAGATTGTCGCCATCCTGTGGCGCAGGCACAGGTCGTGGAGCAGCGCCACGATCTGTGCCGCGATGGTGACATCGAGCGGCTGGGTAATGTTGTCGGCGATCAGGACGGCGGGCTCGGCGCAAATCGCGTCCACGATCATCGCGCGCTGCATCATGCCGCCGGAAAATTTTGCCGGGTAGTCCCAATAGCGCTCCTTCGGCGATGGAATCCGGACCTCGCCGAGGAGCTGCACGACCCGCTCGCGGCATTCGCGCGGATTCCATTCGGGCCTGACGCTGTGCAGCTTTTCCGCGATCTGGGTCCCGACCGGTATCGTCGGATCGAGCGAGCTTTGCGGCTTGGAGCCGATATAGGCGATGTCGCGGCCGATCCGCACCTCGCGCGCCCCGGCGCCGAGAATGTCGTGGCCGGCGAACGTGACCTGTCCGGAGCGATACGCCAGACTTTCCGGCAGCCAGTTCGCCAATGCGCGGCTGAGCACGGTTTTGCCGGCGCCGCTTTCGCCATAGATGCCGAAGATCTCCGAGGTGTTGAGGCGGAAGGAGATGTGATCGAGGATCGGCGCGGCGCCCGGTGCCGAAGCGCCGACCGTGAGGTCGTCAACCTCCAGAATGAGCGAGAGATCCATCTCAGAGACCCCCATAGATGCGGTTGCGCGCCTTCTCGAGCGCCGACCCCATCAGGTTGATCGAGGTAAGCGCGATAGCCAGGAACACGCCCGGCGTGGTCGCGATCCACCAGGCATTGATCAGGTATTTGCGGGAGTCGGCGATGATGCTGCCGAAGCTCGGCGTCGGCGGCTGGATGCCAAGCCCCAGGAAGCCGAGGATCGCTTCGAAGATCATCATGCGTGCGACGTCGAGCACGGCGACGAATGCGATCGGCGGCAGGATGTTCGGCGCGGCGAACAGAAACAGGATCCGCCAGTCCCCGGCGCCGAGCACGCGCAGGCCGCGGACATATTCCTTGCCGCGCTCGGTGACCGCGGCGCTGCGCGCCACGCGCGCGTAGAGCGGCCAGCCGGACAGCGCCAGCACGATTATGATGGTCGGCACCGTCGGCCGCGACACGCCGAGAATGGTGATCGCCAGGATGATCATCGGAATCGACAATTGGGCATCGGTGATCCGCATGATGACGGTGTCCCACCATTTGCCCTTGAAGCCGGCGAACAGGCCAAGGCCGCAGCCGATGACAAAGATGAGCAGGACCGTGACGACGCCGACCAGCAGCGAATAGCGCAGGCCGATCAGGCTGCGCATCAGCATGTCGCGGCCGAGCTGATCCGTACCCAGCGGATGATCCCAGGTCCATTTGTCGCCGAGAAAGACCGGCGACATGAACTTGTCCTTCACCACCATCTTGGTCGCACTGATCGAGGACACCTCGGGATAGATGGCCGAGGCCAGCACCAGCGCCATGAAGATGAAGAAACCGATCTTGAAGCTCGGCATGCGCCAGGCGGCGGCCATGATGCGGCGGTTGACGGAACGGATTGGGGCCGCCGGCAAGGCGGGCTCCTCGGCGATGATCGTGGTGGCCGTCATGCTCAGATCTCCACGCGGGGATCGACCAGATAGGCGACCAAATCCACGATGATATTGATGAAGACAAAGACGGCGCTGGTCGTGATGGCGATGCCCTGGATGACCGGAAAGTCGCGCCCGACGACAGAGACTACGGTCAGATTGCCGAGGCCAGGATAGTCGAAAATGTATTCAATTACGAGAACGCCGCCGATCAGCGTCGAAAGCTGGATCCCGAGCAGGTTGACTAGCGGCACTGCCGCGTTGCGCAGGGCGTGCGAATAGACGATGCGGCGGCGAGACAGGCCGCGCACCCGCGCCTCATCGATGAACGGCGCTTGCATGACCTCGCCGAGCGAGGTCGTCAGCGTGCGGATGATGAAGGGGGCGATCTCCACCGCGAGCACGAAGGCCGGCAGGATGACATAGGAAAACCCCTGGTAACCGAGCGCCGGCAGCAGCTTCAGCTTCACCGACAGAAACAGGATCAGAACGATCGCGAGCCAGAAATTCGGAATCGAGACGAACAGCGACTGCATTCCGAACGCCAACGCATTCTGCCAACGATGCTGGTGCAGCCCGCCCGCGATGCCGATCGGAAACGACAGCAGCAGCGCGAACACGAGCGCCATTCCGCCCAGTTGCAGCGTGAACGGCAAGCGTTCGAGGATGAGATCGATCACCGGCGCCATATCCGACTTGGTCGGGTCAACATACTGCCCGCCGGTCGCGATCATGCCGCTGCGCGGCCGCAAATAGGATTGCCCGAGATCGCCCTGTACCAGCCCGCGCATGTACCGACCATATTGCACGATGATGGGGTCGCGCAGCCCCATCTTGGTCGCGACCTTCTCGACCACATCGGCCGGCGCCATGCCGCCGACGATCAGGCGCACGGGATCGCCCGGCACCACGCGCAGCAGCGTGAAGATGATCAACGACGTGATGAAGACGATCAGGATGCCCTGCGCGATCCGCTTGACCAGGAATTCCAGGATCAACATCGAGAAGAGCTACCCTTGCAATTCATGAGGACCAGACCCGACCAATCCGGCCTGCGTTCGCGAACCGGCAGGCCGGGCGTACCCGGCCTGCCGAGCAATCATCATGCCAATGTTGCCTTGGTCATGTCCTGCATGCCGTTCGGATAGATGTACAGACCATCCAGCTTCTTGCTGTAGGCATGGATGAAGACCGAGGTGAACAATGCGAGCGCCGGGGCCTTCTTGGCGATGGTCGGCAGCGTCTCGGTCTGCAGGATCTTCTTGCGCTCCTCGATTGTCGTGGCGTTGCGCTCCTTGTCCAGCACCGCGTCGATGTCCTTGTCGACGATGCCGGTGATGCGCTTGGAGGAGGAGTGGAAGTGGGTGCGCAGCACGAGATCCGGCTCGGGCGAGCCGGTGCACCAGCCGCAGTCGATCATGTTGCCCTCACCGCCGCCGGGCTTGTCGTAAAGCAAATTACCCCACGCCGCGACTTCGAGCGTCTGCAGATTGACCTTAAACCCCTGCTCCTGGAGCATGCCGGTAATCAACTCGGCATATTCCTTCGTCTTCGGATAGAAACCGACCGACGTGTAATAGGTGAGCTCGGGCAGGCCCTGGCCTTTGGGGAAGCCGGCCTCCGCGAGCAGCTTCTGCGCCTTGTCCGGATCGAATTCAGGATAGTCGGCCACCTCGGCATAGCCGAACTTGACCGGCGAGATGTGCGCCTTGGAATAGATGCCGGAGACGCCGAGCACGTCGAGCACCTGCTTGCGGTCGATCGAGTAGCATGCGGCGAGGCGAATGCGCGGATCGTCGAACGGCTTCTTCGAGCAGCGGAAGAACAGGTATTTGTTCTCGACCGAAACCGCCTTGTGGATGCTGAAGCGGGCATCCTTCGAGATGGTCTCGACCTGCTCCTGCTCGAGCCGCTCGATGATGTCGGCCTCGCCGTTCAACAGCGACAGCGTGCGCGTCGTGGTGTCACCGACGAAGTGATACTCGACACCCGGGATCTTCGCTGCGCCGAGGAAGAAGTCGGGATTGGCGGCGAGAACGGTGGTATCGCCTTTCTGCTCGACATATTTGTAGGGGCCCGTGCCGTTCATGCGCGCCGAGAGCTGCGCCTTATTGGCAACGTCCTTGGCCGACATGATCGGCAGGAAGGACGACAGGTAGTAGTAGAGCGTCGCCGGATAGCCCTGCACCTTCGTGTTGATGTGGCAGGTGTAGTCGTCGACGACGTCGACGGTGACGAGACCGGGGTACCACTGCGCCGGACGATCGGGTTGGCAGCCATATTCATAGGTCGCCTTGACGTCGGCCGCTGTGAACGGGGTTCCGTCATGAAATTTGACGCCCTTCCTGAGTTTCACCTCCATCGTATAGGTGTCGATGGGCTTCATCGATTCAGCCAGCTCGAAGATCAGCTCGTCCGGCTTCTCCGGCCGCATCGGCGCCCGCGTCAGGTAGCCGAACACGAAGCCCTCGACGATGAGCTGGCCGAGATTGGTATGGGTGGTTGGGTCCCAGTTGCCGGTCAGCGCTTCCGCGCCGAGAAAGCGCAGTGTCTTGCCTTCGGCGGCAAAGGCGGAATTCACAAGAAAGTCGGGATTGACCCGCCCGAAGCCGAACGCCGCGGCCCCGGCCAATCCCCCTAACATCAAGTCTCTGCGGTTGATCATATGGTAATCCCTCGATGATTTCGGCAACGCTGAAACTGCTCTCGAGGCCGCAAGGCACTCAGCCGTTTCGATCGTCTTGCACAAATCGTGGCTTTCACGCCTGCAAAGCCTAGACCAAAGGCCGCAATCGCCCGATTCCTGCTGCTCCACGATTCCGTTGCTGACACTCCCGGGGCGCCGCAGTCGCGCACGGAGATGTTCCGCTCCCGGACGCATGGCGCACACCGGCAAGGCAAGGACGCCTTTCCAATGTGCAGCACACAAATCATGGATGCACAGAGCAGCAACGCCATGCAGGCAACCATATGATCACGCTCGCGGAACTGAACGGAATCCCAGCATTGGAACAGCGCATTGCTCCGGCCAACCATCCCATTCGCGGCGTCATCTCGGATCTCGACGGCGTCGCCTATCGCGGCGACACTCCGATCGACGACTCCGTCAAGGCGTTTCGCGGATGGAGCGAGCGGGGCCTGCCCTATGCGTTCGTCACCAACAATTCGACGAAATCCGCCGCGCAATTTGCCGCCAAGCTGAGCCGCATCGGCATTCCGGCCGAACCGTCACAGGTCTTCACGACGATTTCGGCGGTCACGTCCCTGCTCGAACGGCGCTGGCCGCGCACCACGCCCGTGTTTGCGATCGGCGAACGACCACTGCTCGAGGCGATCGAGGACATTGGCTATCACCTGACCGACGTCAAGCCCAAGATCGTCGTGCTCGGCTTCGATGCCACGCTCGACTACGCCAAGCTGCGCACCGCGGTCAGGGCCGCACTCGCCGGCGCAACCGTCATCGCCACCAATCCCGATGTCCTGACGCCGGTTCATGACGGCTACGATCCCTGCGTCGGCGTGATCACGGCCGCGGTTGCAGCGGCCGTTCCCAATACGAAGCCGATCGTGCTAGGCAAGCCGCAACCGTTCCTGATCGAACAGGCGCTGGCGCATCTCGGCACCGCCCGGCATGAGACCGTCATGGTCGGCGACCAGATCGGCACCGATATCGCAGCAGGAAAGGCCGCCGGCATGCGGTCGATCCTGCTCGCCAGCGACGTCCCTTTCAATGCGGTGGCGGACGTCGTTCCCGATCGCATCATCGCGAGCCTTCTTGACCTCGCGGAGCCCGAGACGGTCGGTTGGCGGCGATGATGACTCCCGGCCTCATCGAGAGCATGCAGGCCTCTCTTGCCGCGAGCCTGCCGCGCTGGGGACTATCATCGCAATCGACGCTCGCCTTTCTCAGCCATTCCGAGAACACCACCTTTCTCGCGCAAGATCCGGCCGCTCGGCAAAAACTCGTGTTGCGCGTGCAGCGGCCCGGCTATCACTCACCTGACGAGATTGCGTCCGAGCTCGCCTGGATCGACGCCGTGATCGCAGACAACGTGGTGCTCACGCCGCGCCCGGTCGCCGATCGGGAGGGACACCTGTTATGCCCCATTCCCCTGAGTGGTGCGACACGACACGTCGTTGCATTCGAATTCCTCAGCGGCAGGGAGCCGGACGCCTCGGACGATCTGGCCACCTGGTTCGGCAAGCTCGGCGCGACCAGCGCGCGGCTTCACGCGCACAGCCGCCGATGGACATTGCCATCAACGTTCCAGCGCAAGGTCTGGGATTTCGATGCCATGCTGGGCCGCCGGCCACTATGGGGTGACTGGCGCGCCGGTCTTGGCCTGCGCGACGATGGCCGCAGGCTGCTGCAGAGGGTCGCCGACGAACTTGAACGGCGCGTCGAGGCTTACGGACGGGGCGAGCAGCGGTTTGGCCTCGTTCACGCCGACCTCCGCCTCGCCAACCTGCTCGTCGAAGGCGACCGGCTCGGCGTCATCGACTTCGACGATTGCGGCTTCTCGTGGTTCTTCTATGACTTCGCCGCGGCCGTCAGCTTCATCGAGCACGAGCCGGTGATGGACCTGCTCCAGCGGTCGTGGCTTGCGGGATACCGGACCGTCGCACCGGTCTCGCGCGACGACGAGGCCATGCTGCCTGCGTTCGTGATGCTCAGGCGCATGCTGCTGACGGCCTGGCTCGCTTCGCATTCTGACACCGAAACCGCGCGACGCCTGGGTACGGGCTACACCGACGGAACGGTCGCGCTCGGCGACCGGTTCCTGCGCGGATCGTGACGCGGACTTTCGGGACCAGCCGCGGCGCGCCTGTCCGTTTCTCCAGTGTTGTTGCTCCCGGACTCCAGAATGCCGCAACAGATGTTTCCCCGCCGGCTTTGATCCGCGAATGATGGGCGCGCTCGGACATTGCGCGTCCGAAGCGGACTTAACCAGCGAGCGTGGGCGGCGTCAGATGGATATCCAGGCTTATTTCGAGGAGTGGTCCTGCGAGCCCGGCGATGTCGTCCGGCTCGCGATCAGCACGCCGCACGCCACCGTCCGCGCAAGCCTCGTGCGACTGGTCTCGGGTCCCGGGCGCGACGAAGCGATCGAGGGCAAGGTGGTCGATTTCTCGTCGGTGCTCGACCGCACCGTTTCCGGCGGCGTGCAATCCACGGTGGTCGGCTCGCACGCCGAATTTCCGCTTCCCTCACCGATCAACGATGCGGCGATCAGCGTCCATTGCTGGGCATGGCCGACCGTCCCCGAGCGGAGCGCGCCCCAGGCCATCTGGTCGATTGGCGACGTCGCGCTCGTCATCATCTCAGGCGGTCTTGCGCTTCGAATGGGCAGCGCAACGCTCGCAGTCTTGCCGGATGCGATCATCGCCAAACACTGGTATTCGATCCTGACTACCATCGGCGACGGCGAGGTCTGCATCGACCTCAGGCGTCTTGATGCCAAGGTTGGGGCACAACGCACGCTCCGCGCGGCAACCGGCGCGACGGCAAATGCGGCAACGCTCCTGCTCGCGGCGGCCGGCATCGGCCGGTCCGGGTCGCCGCTGGAGCCATATAATGGCAAGATCGACTCGCCAACGCTGTACCTCGCGAAGCCATCCGCCGAGATGATCGCCGCATGGCACGCGGGGAAGACTTCCACGCAGCCGGCATGGGCAGCATGGAAACTCGGCAGGGACTTCGCGTCGGAGACGATTGAGCCGGACGCTGGAGGCGAACAGGGGCACCTTGTCAACGGCGTCGAGCGCGGTGTGACCGGACGTAACTGGGACGGGCGAAGCGACTCCTTCGTCGAAGTTCCCGAGCAGTACTGTGCGCTGCAATTCCACGACGACGACATGGTGGATGCCGGCTGGAGGTATAATCTCGAATTCCGCCTGCCGGAGGACCTTCAAAGCGGAGTCTACGCAGTTCGGCTCGAGGCCGGCGGACGCCGCAATCATTTTCCGCTGTTTGTCAGACCGGTCCTGGGCACCTCGGCACCCGTGCTGTTCCTGGTGCCGACCAACACCTATCTGGCCTATGCGAACGACCACCTGGCTTCGCTCGATTTCTCATCGGTGATGCCTCATGACAAGGTGGTGCCCGAGGACGAACAGTACCTGTTCTCACATCCCGAGCCGGGCCGCTCCTGCTACGATACCCATGCCGACGGAACGCCGGTTCGCTATTCGGGCCGCAGACGGCCGCTGTTCAACGTCCGCCCTGGTTTTCCGAACTGGCTAACGGGCTCATACCGTCACTTTCCCGTCGACATGTACATCGTCGAATGGCTGGAGCACCTCGGCATCGAATATCATGTCGCAACCGACGAGGATTTCGAACGTGGCGGCCGCAACCTGGCCGACCGGTACGCGGCGATCGTCACGGGCTCGCACCCGGAATACTGGACACGAACCGGCCTCGATATCCTCGACGGATACCTGCATGACGGCGGACGGGTCATGTATCTTGGCGGCAACGGCTTCTACTGGGTAACGAGCCGGCTCGGTGCAAAGCCCTGGGTCATCGAGGTGCGCCGCGACAACAGCGGCACGCGCTGCTGGGATGCCCCCTATGGCGAACGGACCCATGTTGCGACGACTGAAGCCGGCGGCATCTGGCGCACGCGCGGCCGCGCCCCGAACAAGATGCTGGGCGTGGGCTTCGCATCGGAGGGATGGTCGAAGGGCTGCGGCTATCGGCGTCTGGAGGCGAGCTACAATTCGCCCGCCGCGAAATTGTTCGACGGCATCACTGAGGAAATCGTCGGCGATTACGGCTATGTGCTGGGTGGAGCGGTGGGAGACGAGGTCGACAGGTACGACGTTACGCTCGGAAGTCCCGAGCATGCCTATGTGCTCGGGACTTCGACCGGGCTTGGCAACGAGTATCAGCTCGTCATCGAGGATCTCACTCTTTCGCTCCCGGATCAGGGAGGCGCACAGCGGCCTGACGTGGTGAGATCGGACATGGTCCTGTTTCCGATCGATGGAGGCGGCTGGGTGTTTTCGGTCGGCTCCATCGCCTATGCCGGCGCCCTGGCCTGGGACGGCTGCGACAACGGTCTTTCGCGCCTGACGGCGAATATACTCAGGGCCTTCACCGGCAAGGAGCCGGTGCTCGGAGCATGAGACCGTCAGTGCGACTTCGCCCCCGAAACGAAAGGTCAACGACCCTCGTTCGGCCACGCATACGTTCTGGTCGCAGGATTGAGTGCAAGAAGATCAACATCTTACTGGATACTCGTTGTCCCCCAGCGCGGCGACCGCACAGATACGTGCTTCTTTTTCGTTCGCGCGCAAGTTCACAAAGGCGACTAGCATCGCATGGTGAAGCCGATCATCAGGCTCATGCCGCCCTGCAACAGGAAACCAAAGATCAGCACCCAGGCGGGGTCGGTCTGCTGCGAATACGCCAGCGCGAACACGCCACACCATAAGGCCGCAAACATGGTGCCGCGACGGCGTCCAATCCAGTCGGAGGTCAGCATGCCGACCAGCGGCCCGAGCGAACTGCCCAGCGCCATGACGGTCGCAAAGCTGAGCGACTTCGTGACACTCAGTCCCTGTTTGACGAAGAAGGTCGGCACCCAATAGGAGAAGCTGTAGGAACCGACCAGGCAGGTGATGCAAACCGCCATCGCGAGCAAGGTGCGGGTGACGACGCCGCGCGAGAACAGGATGGAGATCGGTACCCAGGCCGGCGCAGGCGCGGCCACTGATATCACCGGCGGGAGAGGCCCCGCCTTCGAGGCCTCAGCTTCGATATCCTGCATGATCTTTTCGGCTTCTTCATAACGGCCGCGCGCTTCGAGCCAGCGCGGCGACTCCGGAAGCTTGCGGCGCAGGAACCAGACCCATAATGCGCCGCAACCGCCGATCAGATACATCGGCCGCCATCCCAGTGCCGGAATGACGAATAGTCCGGTAAAATTCACAGCGAATGTCGATGCCATCGACACCACGCTGATCAGGCCAAGCGCCCATCCGCGCCGTTGCGGCGGCACAAACTCGCTGACCATGCCGTAACCGCAGACATATTCTGCGCCGATCCCTACTCCCATGAAGAAACGCATCGCCATCAGCCAGGTCATCGAGGGCGCGAGCATCGAGAGCAGGCACATGCTGCCGAAAATCAGAAGATTGAACTGATAGGCAAAACGCCGGCCGAACCGGTCACCGACCAACCCCGTCATCAGCGCGCCAATGGCGAGGCCGGCAAAGGTGATGGAAATGTAGTGGGCATTGGTCTCCATGTTCGACCAGCCCTCCTTAACGAGGGCGCCCAACACGCCGGCGGCCATCTGGTTGTCGAAACCGTCGAAGAACATCCCGAGGCCGATCAGGCTGAGAATCCGCCACTGGAATGCGCCCATCGGGAGCCGGTCAAGCCGGCCCGCGGCGTTAACGGGGGTGGTCATAGAAAGCGTTTCTCCCGCAAGTAGCGGCGTTCAGCGCCGCTTATGCGGGCAAAATAAGCGGGATGCTTTGGGCCGAGTATGCTAATTTACTCATCACGACGATGACTTATCTTCAGAGCAACACAGAGAATGCGGCGCGGACGCGATCAGCCCTCAGTGGGAGGCGCTGATGGCCCGAAAATTGCCCCCGCTGAATGCACTTCGCGTCTTCGAGGTCGCCTCCCGCTCCGAGAACTTCACCCACGCCGCCAAAATACTCAACGTCTCGCAGGGCGCCGTCAGCCGGCATACCGCCCAACTCGAAGCCTTCCTTGGCCTGCGCCTGTTCGTCCGTAATCAACGCGACGTCAAGCTGACGACGCAGGGCGAACAGTACGCGCAGGCCATTGCCGAAGCCTTTGATCGCATCGAACTCGCGACCCAGGTCAGCCGCCGGGACAAGCAGAATCGCGTGGTGCGGATATGGCTGTTTCCCACGGTGGCGATGAAATGGCTGGTCAAGCGGCTCGCGCGCTTCCATACCCTTTACCCAAGCATCAATGTGCAGGTCACGATCGCCAACGATCTCGTCGATGTGAGCGCTGGCGAGGTGGACTTCACCATTCAGACTCCCGCCATTCCAAAGCCCGGCGTGCGTTACGACACGCTGTTTCCGATCGAGCTGCTGCCGGTTTGTAGCCCCGCCGAATTCAACAAGCATCCACCCGTGCACGATTCACGAGAGCTGCTCGACCGTACGTTACGTCATTCAATGAAGCGCCCGCACGATTGGCGGATCTGGTTTGAGGCGGCGGACGTCACACCCGGGAGCTTTCGCGAAGGACTGTCGTTCGGCAATTCCTCGCTAGCCTATCAAGCGGCGATCGACGGGCTCGGCATCGCGGTGGCGCATCTGGAACTGGTCCAGGACGATCTCAAAGCGGGGCGACTATTGGTGATCCATCCGCTGGTGGTACGAACCGCCGAAAGTTACCACCTCGTCGGCCGCGAAACCGACGTTGGCAGGCCGGAGATTGCTGCATTCCGCGACTGGCTGCTGTCCGAAACCAGGACACAGAATTGACGTTTCTCGATCGGCAAGATCTTGTTCTGCTATTGTCAAATCAGCATCGCTGCGAGCTCGCCGACGGCGCTTGGATCGCCATTTGCCTTGGCGACGCACTTCAGGTGTCACGTTGCTCTAGTCTAGGCAGGGATTTCCTCTCGAAATCCCGGCTTATTTTGTTCGTCAGGCCTATACACGTATCGAGCTGGGCATCTGCCAGAAGCGAAGGCGGCTGATCCGCGAAGGTTAGGGGGGATCTCGCCACGCCTTGGCGCTGATGTTTTATTGCTTCTACATCAATGGCTAGGTGAATGATCCGGCCGGCCGAGGAATTCGGAGTCACCGGGAACAGTCTGGCCAACGTCTGCGACAGGCTGGACGTGCTTTATCTTCCGCGCGGCCCCTCGGCCAAAGAAGTAAGCCGGAAGCCGGTCGTCATACTGTCATACTTGAGCTTTCACCTCGACGGGACGGGATCGCAAACACGGCAGATAAGGGAGGTATCTCTTTTTCCCCTGGCGTCGAACCAACCGACCACTGCTTGCTACGCCGAACACGACCCGTCTGTCTGAAGAGATGGAGCTTGCCATGCGGCGCATTCGGCCTGCCCATCGTATAGAGTGGCCTATAAATCCGACGGCCTCATGTGACTGGTGACTACGTCCGCTTTGCTCCTATAGCGACCAGGTTCGTGCGGCAGCGCAATATGTCGCGATGGGCCAGAAGCGAAAGCCACAATTGGACAACATCTCCCCTACTAACGTCAGCGATAAATATCTTCCGTGAATTGGTTCACAAATGGGCGGGCCAGACCGCGATATGCTTGCTCGAGCTCTTGGCCGGCGTGCGCCCAGTGCGATCAGCAGGCTCGAGAAGGCGCCGAACCTCGACGTCCACCGTTCCGTCGCACGTATTGTGTTTCGCAACGCTGCGATCAATGAGTTGTCGAGTTGGATTCAACGGCATTCGGTGCGGCCGAAAGCCCGCGGACCCAGCGAACGACCAGTCTTTTACTTTTACGCGGTTCAGAAACTTGATCAGAGAATAAGCCATGCAAAAAATTTGATGGAGGAACCAATGGTGAAGAGGGCGATTACGCTCGGCGGTGGTGGTCCGGCGGCAGGGCTGCACATTGGAGTTCTGGAAGCTCTTGCCAACGCAGGTGTAACCTTTGACGTGTGGGCATTGTCCTGCATCGGCGCCTGGGTTGGGATCGTCTACAATCAGTTTGACAACGTTGACAATAAAGACAGGGCGAAACAGACCCATCAATTCTTCAAGAATGGCGTGTTTCGAGACGACGAAAGCTATAGGCGCTTTCCCATAAATACGGTGTTCGGCCCGGATTGGGAAAGCATCGGCAAGGCTCTGACCAACTTCGTCGCAGATCCCAATACCTATAAGGATTTGTGGGACCCAAACAGGGTCGCGAATGCCTTCAGGGACTCCATGTCGCTCTGGTTCGCTCAACAGCCCGACACGGACGGCGGGAAGAAGTTCACGAGCCCGGATGAGGGAGACGTAAACAGATGGGTTCTTAATCAGGTGCTGGCACCAAATCCTTTCGTTCGTTACCTAACGTCAATGATGTATCTGTCCCAAGTCACCGGCCTCTCCAGGATTAACTATCCACACAGCCAGTTTATGAAGAGCATAAATTTCGACGCGCTGGGAAGACCCGAAAAGCCATTCATATTCCACAACGCCTGGAATCTCGATGAGCATAAACTCGCGTTGTTTTCCAACCGCCCGATGCCCAAGAAGGTTGATGAGAACAAGAAGGTCGACGGGAAAGAGTACAAAGTGCCTATCAGCGCATCCAGCTTATGTGCGTGTTCAGCCCTTCCCTTCGTGGAAGAAACCGTAGAGATCGACGGAGTTACCTACTGCGAAGGAGCGCTGGTCGATACGGTCAACTTCGAGAGCTTGCTCCAGGAGCATCATAAGCCGGGCGATGAGCTGGACGAGATATGGGTGAGCAGGATCGTCGATTCAAAGCAAGTCCGCAAACCGGAAAACCTTCACGATGCCCTGGCCAATCTCTGCCAATTGTTCGCAGCGACCGTTGGCGAAGATGACGTCAAGCTCTTCAAATACCACGTGCGGTACGACAAGCCAAAATCCGAAGAGCATCCGTGGAAGGGCACGATCGTCGAGATTCATGTGCCGGGGCACATCAGTTTCAAATGGAACCACAGCAACCTGGACAGCGGGAGACAGTTGGGAAGGATCGCTGCTGAACAAGCAATCAAGGCATACTACGAACACGGAAAACGTCCGCCGCATGACGGGCCACATTTCATAAATGAGAATCCTGCGGAAAGCGATGAGGCGGGATGGCGAGAGGTTAAGGAGGCATATCACGAATGTCGAAGGCGGGCTGCGTAACGGCAAGGTAAAGCAGCCTTGAGGCCGACCTGCTGAGCCAAGCTCCAATATCCGCAAGTCGAGGCGCAATTACTGCAGTCGGTCGAGTAATGCCTTTGCCTGCTTCAGATCCTGCGTTTCAAGACCCTCGACGAACCAGCCGTAGATGGGCACGAGCTGGTCGAGCGCTTCGCTGGTTCTGCCCTGATCGATCCACAAGTTGGCGAGGTCTACTGCTACTCGAAGTTCAAGGGCCTTGGCGCGCTGACTTTTTGCAGTTGTCAATGCGTGATCGAGCAGTGATCGTGCATCGGTGCTGGCCTCCGGTGCATCGCGGACGAGCAATACGCGCGCCTTCAATCGATACAGCTCGGCCTCAAATATCCGTTCGCTATTGCGGCCGGTTGTAGCGAGACCCTGCTCAATCAGTTCGAGCGCGGCTTCGCTTTGATGGCTCGACAACAAAGCGGCACTCAGGAGCACATACAGTGCTGTGATGCCAAGCTGATAGCCCGCGCCGCGATATTCGTTCATCGCCGTACGGATTTCCTCGAGCGCGGCGGACGAAGGATCAAGGAAGGTGGCGCTTATCCCCCGGATGGCGCGAGCCAATCCTCGCCACTGCCGGAATCCGAGTTCTTCCGACAAGGCGAGACAACGATCGGCATAACGGTGTGCCTTTCGGAAGTCACCCCGAAGAGCGTGGAGAATGGATGCATAATAGCATCCATAGGCCTGCGAATGCGGATGACTGATGACGTCGGCACGCTGAAGGGCGGCATTTACACGCGCGAGTGCCGTATCAGCACGGCCCTGCAGCCAGAGCGCCCATGACATCAGAGCCAGGTCGGCCACACCCGCATCCTGGCCGGCAGCACGCGCCGCCAATCTGTCATGCTCGCTGCTCGCTTCGAACGCTTCGAAGGCCCGTTCGATCACCTCCTGGGCACCTACGAGATTTCCCATGAAAAGGCGTATCATCCCTTGCCCACGCATCGCGTTGAGCAACGTTGGTCGATCACCCCGACCCTCCGCAAGATCGAGCAACACCGAGATCATTTCCTCGGCGACCGGCAACTCGCCGCGAATGACGCTCGCGGTGGTCAACCAAAACATGATTTGTAGTCGCTCGGGGGGATCTCCGAGCCGCTGGCACAGCTCGCGCGCTCGCGCAAAGGTCGCCACCGCCTGGGGCGAGGCCGGCCCCTGGGTGGCAATGAGGCAGGGCCCGAGCGCGTACTGGAAATCAAGCTCCAGCCGGTCTTTAAGCGCACCGTCGGCCAAATGGGCCGAGACCTCAATGCCTTTGCGCAAGTGTGCGATCGCTTCGAGGTTGGCGGAGCGCATGGCCGCTTTCTTGCCTGCCTGGAGCCAATATTCTCCCGCCTTTTCGAACAATCCCGCCTCGGTAAGGTGGAGTGCGAGAGTCTCGGGTTGAGACTCCACAATTTCCGGGAATCGTTGCTCGAAAGCGTTGGCGACGGCGGCATGCAGCGCTGCGCGTCGGCTCTTCAGAAGTCCCGCTTCGGCAGCGTCCCGCACGAGCGCATGCTTGAAGGTGTAGACCGCCCGGGGTATCTCGCCTCGGCAGAATATCAACTCCGCCTGAACCAACTGGGCAAGCGCCTCCTCAAGCCGTTGCCTTGGCAGCTTGGCGACCACGCTCAGCAGTTCGTACGAGAACTCGCGCCCCACAACGGCGCCGATCTGAGCAACTTCCTTCACGGGGGCCAATCGGTCGAGCCTAGCCATCAGCGATGCGTTCAATGTCGTTGGAATCGCCAACGAGGGTAGCGGACCGCTGACCACGTAATGGTCGTCTCGCTCCTGCAGCAAGCCGGTTTCGAGCACCGCCTTGGTCAGTTCCTCGACGAACAGGGGCACGCCGTCGGTGCGAGCGAGGATTTGGTCCAAGACCTCCTCTGGGAGCGTCTTGCCTGCCGTGACGCGCTCGATCAAGGCCGCCCCGTTGCGCCGGTTCAGCCGTGTAAGCGAGACGGTCGTCACATGTGCATGACCAGGCCAGGGCGGCGTGAACTCTGGTCTCGCGGTGATGAGCAGCAGCACTCGGAGTCGTGGTACCTTTTCCAGTGTAATCGTGAGCAGCTCCATCGAAGTCGGGTCCGACCAATGGGCATCCTCAAAGATGATGAACACTGGCTGCCGCGCCGCCAACACTTCGAGCTGAGCCGAGAATGCCGCCAACGTCATCTCCTTGCGTTTCTGCGGACTGAGCTCGGGCAGCTGGTAGCGGTCACTGACCGGTAGCGACAGAAGGTTTGCTAGAGCCGGCACCACACGATCTGCGTCGGCGCCAGACCGCAACAGCAGAGCTTCAAGCTTGGCAAACTTCTCCGTCGGCGCTTCACCTCTTTCGAAACGGGCAGCACGTTCGAGATTGTCGATGAACGGATACAACGCACTGTTGGTATGGTGCGCCGAGCAGAAATGGCGGACCGTAATGTGTGGTTCCGCTTGGAGCCGTTCTTGAAGCGCCAGCGCGATGTGCGACTTACCGATACCTGGCTCTCCAGTTAGAACCACTACGCAACCTTCGCCCGAAGAGGCGTGCTGCCAGCGCCGCAACAGCAGCTCGATCTCCTCGTCTCGCCCGATCAAGGGCGTCAATCGAGTCCTGTGCTGAGCCTCAAAGCGGCTTTCGACTCCAGTCGTCCCGAGCACCTGCCAGGCAGGTATTGGCTCCGCCCATCCTTTCAGCGCGATCGAGCCAAGATCGCAGTATTCGAAATATCCTTCGGTGAGCTGGCGCGTACTCTCGGAGATCAGCACCGTACCGGGCTCGGCGAACTGCTGCAGACGAGCAGCCAGATTCGGTGTCTCACCGATCACCGCCTGCTCCTTGGCGGCGCCTTCGCCGATCAGATCGCCCACGACGACCATACCGGTAGCGATGCCAACGCGAACCTGCAGCTTGGTGCCGATATCTGTCTGAAGGTTGGCCACGGCATCGACCAGTGACAGCCCCGCACGTGTCGCCTGCTCGGCATCGTCCTCGTGCGCCAGGGGGTAGCCGAAATAGGCAAGCACGCCATCCCCCATGTAGCGCGCGATAACGCCCTCACTCCGGGCGATAACCTCAGCGATGCAGGCGTGATAGTCGCCGATTATCGAGCGCAAGTCCTCCGGGTCCAGCCGGGCCGAAAGTGCGGACGAGCCCACCAGATCGCAAAACATGACCGTGATTTGGCGCCGCTCGGCGCCGTCTCGCGGCGCTGGTTTGGCAGCCGCTTGGTCCGATGCAGCGACATCATCCTCAAGTGCCGCAATCGCGCGCAGCATCTTGCGCCGGTGCCCAAGCAGGACGCCGAGGTCCTTGAGGTCCTGCTCCGTGAGATCGCCGACGACCGAGAGGTCGATAGCGTTCTCTGCGAAACGATCGGCGTACTCTCCCAAACCGATCGATGCCAGCCACTCTGCAATACCTGTCATGGTATACCTATGGCCAATAGGGATAAGGGTAGCACATTGCAGAGACCTGCGAAGGCACATCTGCAAATGGAAGCACCGATCGCGAGACATCTCAGCCAGTTTAACACATTGGCTCCGGCGAAAGCTGGGCGCTGCCAAGCGATGCCATGGGGCCCCGATCGCGCGCGCCTTCGACCGTGCAATAGCCAACTCAACGTAAGCGCGAAGCACAGCTATGAACAGAGATGCCTAGTTGCCGTCGTTCCAGATGTCGGTGGTCAGCTTCCAATCATCGCCGACCTTCTCCCAAACCACGACATACTTTCCAGTCACATCCTTCGGTGTCGGTCCCTTGGTCTTGAGGGCGAACGTCCCAATCTCGCGCGCCGCGGTTGGACCAAGGGGCTTAACGTCAAGGGTTGCGAGCTTCGGATCGCCAACTTGTTCCGCCATGCTTTTCCACATTACCTCGATGGCTGATCGGCCGTGAACCATCGCGGTACCTGGCGGGAATGCGGTCGCATCCGTGCTGTAGAGTGACGCAACTCCCGAGAAGTCGCCCTTGTTGAACAATTCAATCCATTTCGCATTGATGGCCTCGATCTCGGCTTTTTGAGCTAACGCCGGGGCGGTAAACGAGATCACGAATGCAATCATCAAGGCTATGCTACGCATGATCATCTCCAAATATGTTCGATGCGAATGCAGGGCGGACGTTGACTTGACAAGAACCGGGTGCGTTGAATGAGGTATCCCAGACCGGGTTTGGCGCGCCAGCAATTCCGGGGAATTACCGTCAGCAACATTGACTAACCAGCGCAACGCGCGCCTTATGGTAGCAAGTGACTTCGCGCAATTTCTCACCAATTCTCAAGCCGGATGCTCGGCCCGTGTGAAGCCAATAGCGACGTCGCATCCCCGCTCTGGAATTATGGTGCGCTCGGAGGGCGTTCGCATTTGCTGCGATTGCAACAGCTTACTTGGAAGGATGAAGGGACAAGGCGCATTTTTCCCGGTCAGAGGTGCCTTTCCCACTGCCGTGCAGGTCGGCGAGACTGCGCGCAACCGCGCGAATCTTCGCCAGTGTTTCAAGGCAGGCACCACCGTATTTCTGCACGACGATGGGCTGGTTGCGCATCTAACCTCGCTCGGAAGCCTTGTTCGCCTCGCCCATCGAACCAACACCGCCTATCCATGTACCAATGACCTCAAAGTTCGGATTAAAGGCGACAAGATCCGCGCGGTATCCGGGCGCGATCCGTCCAAGCTCGGACCCAAGGCCTAGAAATGCCGCGGGCGTCCGGGAAGCCATGATAAGAGCATCGACAAGGGAGATTCCGATAAGCGCAACAGCGTTGCGCACCGCCTCGATCATGGTGAGGTGAGCGCCCGCGAGCGTGCCATCCCGGTCAGTCAGGCGATTGTCGTGCAACGTGATCTCCCTTCCCTGTAGCAGGAATTGCCGGTCGCTCGTGCCCGCCAATGGCATGGCATCGGTAACCAGCATCAATCGATCGCGTCCCTTGCAGCGCAAGGCAACACGCAAGCCGACGCGGTCAACGTGGATGCCGTCGCAGATGATCCCTGCAAACAACCGGTCATCTCCCAGCGCGGCGCCCACCAAGCCCGGCTCTCGGGCGTTCAACTGCGACATGGCATTGAACAGATGGGTCACCCCCGAGACACCGCGATCGACCGCCTGCCCGATTTCGGCTGCGGTGGCGTCGCTGTGGCCGGCCGCGATACGCAATCCGGCGCCGATCAATTCATCGATCATGGACGCGGGCACGCATTCCGGGGCCAAGGTCACCATGGAGCGACCGCGGTCCCCGAAGCTTTTGATGGCGGCGAGATCGCGCCGATCGGGCACGCGTATCTCGGCTTCCGGATGAATGCCCTTGCGAGATCTGTTGAGGGCCGGACCTTCCAGATGAAAGCCGAGCACGCCAGGAATTTCGAGGCACGCCTGAGCTGCTACAGCCAATCGTTCGATGACCTCGCTTCGATCGGTGATGAGGGTTGGCAAACAGCCCGTGGTGCCGGCCTTGCGGTGCGCCTCGACGATGCGGCGAACGCCGGCCTCCGTTGGCTGGTCGTTGAGAAGAACGCCGCCGCCTCCGTTCACCTGAACATCGACGAATCCGGGTGCAAGTATCGCATCTCGGGGAAGGTGGATCGAGGCGCGCGCTTCCTCGGTAATGCCTTCGATCCGCCCCTGCGATATTCTGACCAACCCCGGCCCGCGCATGTCGGCACCGTCAAAGATGTGCTGCGCAGCAATCGAGAAAACCACGGAAGACCCAGCTTGGCCCATAAGTGCTGATCCGAGAATGGCAATCACGGACTCGTGAGGCGAGTCCCGTGTTGTACAGGTCCCAATATGTACACAACGGGCTTCAGGGACCCGGAGCTAAATCCTTGCGTTAACTTCTCATGGAAACAAAAGGTACCACCTATCTCGGCATCGATGGGGGCGGAACCCGCTGCCGCGCCCGGATCGAGGACGAAAACGGCAGGGTACTCGGTGAAGCGAGCTCGGGGCCTGCCACGACCCGGATTGGCTTCGACAGGGCCTGGCGGTCCATCATGGAGGCCACCGAAGCGGCGGCCGCACAGTCCGAACTGACGCGCGAGGATTTCGCGCGGATGCACGCCGGAATTGGCCTCGCCGGCATTGGTCGCCGGGGCGCGGAAGCGGCGCTCAAAGAGATCCCGCATCCCTTTGCGTCCGTTATCTTCATCAGCGATGGCCTAGCTGCCTGTCTCGGCGCCCATAGCGGCGCGGACGGGGCCATCGTGGTGGCCGGCACGGGCTCGGTGGGTGTCGGCCTGATTGGCGGCAGCGAGATCCGCATCGCCGGTTACGGCTTCCCAGTCTCGGACGAAGGCAGCGGCGCCGACATTGGCCTGCAGGTCGTTCGACTGGCGCTGCGGGCCGCGGATCGCCGCGGCGAGCTGACACCATTGCTTGCAGAGGTGCTGGGCGCATTCGATCAAGATCCTTATCAGGCCGTGGCGTGGTCTGAAGAAGCCCGGGCCACCGACTACGCCGCGTTCGCGCCGACCGTGATGCGGCATGCCAATCAGGGCGATCCGGTCGGCCGCCGCATTGTCGAACGCGCGGCCGATGCCATTGGCGATCTGCTTGATCTGTTCCTGGCTAAAGGAATTGACCGGCTCGCGCTGGTGGGCGGGCTCGCGGATGCGATTACGCCCTGGCTAACCCCTGACCTGCGCGCCCGCCTGAGGCGTCCTGACGCCGACGCAGCGGCCGGCGCGCTGCTTGTGGCCCGAGGGCGGCTCGACCTGCGCAAGCTGGACCCGCCCAAGAGAGAAACTGACCATGAACAGGCTTCGTAGTTCCGCGTTTGATGGTGCTTGGATCACCGATATGGCCACCGAAGAAGTCGATCCCAGATTTACCGACCTTGATGCATGGTCGCTGACGTCAGCGATGGAAGCGATGTGGGAGGGCCAGCTTGCGGCGGTCGCCGCGATCGGCCATGCCCTTCCCGCGATCACCGCGGCAGCCGAAGCGGCCAAGACGGTGCTGGGCGACCGCGGACGCATTGTATATGTCGGCGCGGGCACGTCAGGCCGCGTGGCGGTCCAGGACGGCGCCGAGCTGACGCCGACCTTCGCTTGGCCCCGCGAGCGCGTTCGCTTCGTCGTTGCCGGCGGTGACAGCGCGTTCGTCACCAGCATCGAGGGCGCGGAGGACGATGTCGATGATGCAGTCACGCAGATCAGCGCCGCACGGCTCACGCCGCACGACGTGGTGATTGCGGTAGCCGCCAGCGGCACAACGCCGTTCACGGTCGCGGCGCTGCAGCAGGCAGGGTCTTTCGATGCAGTAACGATTGGTGTCGCCAACAATCCCGGCACCGCACTGCTGGCATTGGCAAAGTTTCCGATCCTGGTCGAGACCGGCCGAGAGCTGATCGCCGGCTCCACGCGGATGAAGGCGGGCACCGCGCAGAAGGTCGTGCTCAACCTGATCTCCTCGGGGATCATGCTGCGCCTTGGCCGGGTATATCGCGGCATGATGGTGAACATGCCGCCGACCAATGCCAAGCTGAAGCGGCGCGCCGAGGCCATGGTGGCGCAAATCGCGCGCTGTAATCCGTCGCACGCGGCACGCTCGCTCGAGCAGGCCGAGGGAGACATCAAGATTGCAGTCCTTCTGGCGCTCGGTGTCGACAGGGTTGATGCGAAGACCGTTCTGGAGAACTGTGACGGCAATCTTCGGCAAGTGTTTGTCGAGCTTGCCAAGAATCGTGACTCGCATGGTGACCGACTCCCAAAGGGAGCGGCGGGACGCGGCCGAGGCGGAGTGGTTGAGCCGTGACGATATCCGCGATGGCGAGCGAAATCGGGGAAAGCGCGGATGTTGTCGCTAACATTGTTCGCAGCCGACCCGCCCTGCGCGACATCGCACAGCGGATTGGGATTGACTCCGCCCCTTTGTGCGTCGTGTGTGGTCGGGGAAGCTCCGGGCATGCCGGGGTTTTCTTGAGATATCTTGTCGAGACGCGGCTTCGCCTTCCCGTTTCAGCAAGTGCTCCCTCGGTGATCACGGCATTTCGCACACCTTTGATGCTCCGCGATGCGCTGTTCATCGTAATCTCGCAATCGGGGCGCAGCCCGGATCTCGTCGCAGCGACCAGATCGGCACGAGCCTCGGGCGCACGCACGATTGCCATCGTCAATGCGACGTCGTCGCCGGTGGCTGACGAAGCGGAATTCGTCGTTCCGATCGAAGCCGGCCAAGAACACTCCGTAGCGGCCACGAAGACCGTGATCGGCTCGATGGCCGCCAGTGCCGGACTGGTTGCCGAGCTGGCGCAAGATCGTGCGCTGCGGTCAGCCCTCGACCGGCTGCCCGAGCGCCTGCACCGCGCGCTGGCGCTCGACTGGTCGGAGATTGCCGATGATCTCGTCGAGGCATCAGCCGTGTTTGTGGCGGCTCGGGGCCTGGGCCTGGGCTCGGCGAGGGAGATCGCGCTCAAGCTTTCGGAAATCATGCGCCTGCCCTCCATCGGACTGAGCGCCGCCGAGTTGCAGCATGGGCCACGTGCCGCGTTATCGTCGCGCACGCCAGTTGTCATGATGCGCCTCATGGATGAAACGGCGGCCACGGTGGACGCACTGGCAGAGGAATTGCGCGAGCAAAAGATCGCGCTGCATCTCTGCGGCGGACCGCATGGCTCGCTGCCTTGGTTGGTCGAGGATGACCCCGCCACCGACCCGATCACCATGCTCGTTCCGGCCTACCGGATGATCGAGCAGGCGGCATGCGCGCGCGGATTTGACCCGGATCGTCCCCCTCGCCTGAGCAAGGTTACCGAGACGTTTTGACTGATCGCTGGCTGGCGACCAAAGCGGGAGCGACATCATCAAAACGTAACAAACGCGAGCAGAAGCGACCGAATGCGCGGCAAAGGCGACGAAGCTGATCGCTATTCTGCCGCTCATAACGGTCTGGTTGCAGGTTCGAGTCCTGCCGGACCCACCAAAATCATCAAAGAGAGCCCAATTGAGACCAAATCTGCGGATAGCTTTGCCAACAAATTCGAACCGATGACCTTCAGGTTATAAGCATGACAGTTTCCGAAGCGCTATTCGACACGCTGGCCCGCGCGCCAGCCCATCTCCCAGAAGTCTGCCTCGAGACGAGTAGCTTCCTTGAAGATCGCAATCAGCTCTGCCTCGCGGGCCGGGGTGGCGTAGAGATCAGCGAGATGTTCCAAGTGTGCTCCCGCTTTCGCCGCGACCTCTTGGTATGGCGCACCAGCGTACTCGGCAATCCACACGCGATAGGGGTTCGTCGCAGCGTTCGCATCGGGTTGGGCAGCCAGCCGCTTCGCGATCTCCGCGTACCCGATCACGCATGGGGCCAGCGCCACCTTGAGTGCCAGCAGATCGCCGCGCATTCCAGCATCCAGCACGTAGCGAGTATAGGCTAGCATCTCGGCCGCCGGAGGGGTCTGTTCAAGGTCGCTTGGGGACAGACAGACCCCAACCGGCACAGAGTGTCACATGAAGGTTCATCTCGACATCAAGGATGGCCGAAAGACCGGCCGCTGCTTCACGCATGTCGGCAAGCTTGGGCGATTTGTAGACCGAGAGCGCGTAGGCGCGCGCGAACTCGGTGAGGAACAAGTAATCCTGAGCAAGATAATAACGAAATGCCGGTTCGGCGAGCGAGCCGTCTGCCAATCCGTTCGTGAAGGGATGCTCGGTGTAGGCGCGCCACTCAGCAGATGCCTCTGTCTTTAGACGCTCCCAGAAACTCACGTTATGTTTCGCCTGGCTTGTCATGAACCGCTTTTGATTCCTTCCCATAGCCTGCATTATGAGGCTGACCTTGGCCAGCCGCGGCGATCTGCCGGCGCGCTGCCGTATGGAGGTCGCTTGCCGTCGATCGCTGGGCTTGAGTGCGTTCTCACGTTATCACCTACAGAACGCAACGTCCTGGTCCAAGATTCGACTACTGACAATCCGTACCAGTTTCGCGCCAATAACAACTCGCACGAAGGGCGGCGAACGTGGTCGAATTCGACGAAAAGGCAGGAAACTTAACAGCGGCGACGATTGTCCCACCGCTCATAACGGTCTGGTTGCAGGTTCGAGTCCTGCCGGGCCCACCAATGAGATCAATAGACTTACTTCGTTCTCGTTGCCCGCAGCGCGACGACCGCACCAGAAACCGCACCAGATACGTGCTGTTTTCGTTCACACCAAAGTTCGCAACGGCGTCAGGCAAGCTCACCTGCTAAATGAGTGAACGTGACAGTGCCATCCACGATCCTCGCCTTCGGCCGACGGAGAGGCACCGACAGAAGCAGTCTCTCCCTTTGGCGGTGAAGTCGGCTATCTCCGGCAAAGCGGAAGTCAGCCATAACGCCAATCAAGTCCGCTAAGGGGCCCGTAGCAGACATGCGGCGCGATGCGGTGACCAGATCAACATGGACGAGGTTGACGGCACCCACCGGCGCCGGCCGCAAACGCGGCCGGTCCTCAAGGACGCGCAATGAGCAACGGCTGCACGTTTGCGCCGCCTGCCATCAGGGGATTCGACGGCTCGAAGCGAGCGCGCAGTTCTCGCTGCTGGACGAGCGAGCGTGCAACGACAAAGGCGTTCTTCAGGCTTCTGGCTTGCCGGAGTGCGATATTGAAAAAGGCGTTGCCGAAGTAGGTCCACTTGGCTTTGTCCCGACAGCCGAACGATGAATGGTCGGCATCGGCCGCGGTGATGACCAACGTATCGGGGTTCGCGAGACGAGGGATAAAGACCCCGGAATAACAGGCAGAGATGACCACCACCTTGTATCGCATGCCGGTCCGCGCCAACATGGCGGCGAGATGGGACGGCGTGAGCGTTTGCGTAAGCCGCCCGGCTTTGATTGCAAGCCCGTCGGGGGAGCCGTGCGAGGTGAGAATCAAGAACAGAACATCATTCTCGGCGTCCATCCCATTGGCCGCCGCCTGCAAGGACTTAGCCAGGCCTTCAATCGTTGCACCTCCGCCTTTCTTCGAATTGAATTGCACGTTGACTGGGCCGCTCCCGAAACGACCCGCTACGACCTGTGCTGCGCCGGTCGCCTCGCTTCTAAACACGCCCTGATCGCCGAAAAGGCCGAACGACACCACGCTCACCTTGCGAGCGTCCTCAACGGCGTGCACCGGCGAAGCCAACGGCGCGACGGTCAAAGCAAAAGCGACGAGCGGCGCGCCAAGCCGGCTGATCCAAGAGCCGATCCAAGTGCCGTTCCAAGAACCACTCCAAGACTTGCACGCCATGGCGAACCTCGTTTGGTGATCGCCACCTAGCATATGGCGATTCAAGTTGACGGCATTGCGCCCCGGTTCAGCGATTCCTTACCGCAACCCCGCCTCGGTCGATATTTTTCTCCGATCACGCGAAAAATTGCGATGCCGGCTCAGCGAACGCCGGCAACGATCACGCGCGCTCCCGCGTCGGCGAGACGCTTGCACTGCTCCTCAGATGCGCCGACATCAGTCACCAGAGTCCAGCGCGGCGGCAGCGGCGCCCAGGCCATCTGTTCGGCGCGGCCGAGCTTGCTGGCGTCGGCGAGAACGATGACTTCCTTCGACTGCTGCATCATCAGCGACTTCAGTGCGACCTGTTCGAGATCCGCTTCGCACAGGCCACGGCCATTCACCACGCCGTCGGCGCTCATGACGGCGCGGTCCGCGGTCATGCGCCGCAACGCCTCATTGGCGAGCGGCCCCATGGTGCTCATGCTGGTGGTGCGCAGCGCGCCGCCCAACACCACAAGCTCTATGCTCGGAGCCTTGGCGAAGAAGGGCAGCAGCGCAAGATTGTTGGTGATGATGCGCAGCCGCCGATGCTGCAGCAGTCGGCCGAAGGCTGCGACCGTCGAGCCGGCATCGAGAATCAGCGTGTCGCCATCCTCGATCAGATCGATCGCCGCGCGCGCGATCGCCTGCTTCTGTTTGCCCTGAACCGCGAGGCGCTGCTCGAGCGTTGTCTCGTTCGCGTGGGCGGTGAGAATGGCGCCGCCATAGGTGCGGCGCACGGCATTGTTCTTGGAAAGATGCTGCAAGTCGCGCCGCACGGTGGAAGCGGAAACGTCGAAGCGCCGCGCGAGATCGTCGACATCGATCTCTCCCGCGTTCAGTGCTTCCAACAGACGAGCGTGACGCTCCTTGCTGCGCATCGACATCGAACCTCAGCCCCCGGATTCATTGCCGTCAGCCGAGCTCGACCGTATCGGCTTCGCGGCACGGCCGATGCATACCACGATGTATCGACCGCGCAATGTCAGCGCTTAACGCGCATCTCGCTCCTCATCCTGAGGAGCCCGCGCAGCCCCCTCAAGCCGCCTTCTTCGGCGCGAGATCGACCGCCTGCCGCAGCGCTTCGATCAGGCTGCGCTCGTCGGCGATGCCCTTGCCGGCGATGTCGAAGGCGGTCCCGTGATCGACCGAGGTGCGGATCACCGGCAGACCAACAGTGATGTTCACACCGGCTTCCAGCCCCAGCACCTTGATGGGTCCATGGCCCTGATCGTGATACATCGCGACCACCATGTCGTAGTCGCCGCGGCCGGCCAGGAAGAACAGCGTGTCGGCAGGCAGGGGGCCGTGCACGTCCCAGCCCTTGCGCTGACAGGCTTCCACGGCCGGCGCGATCTTCGCGGCTTCCTCGCCGCGACCGAACAACCCGTTCTCGCCGGCATGCGGATTGATGGCGCAGACGCCGATCTTCGGATTGGCGACGCCGGCGCGCACCAGCACGTCATGCCCGCGTGCGATGACACGCTCGACGAGGCCGGGCTCGATCTTCTCGATCGCATCGAGCAGGCCGATATGCGTGGTCACGTGAATGACGCGGAGTTTCGGCGACACCAGCATCATCGATACTTCCGGCGTGCCGGTCAGATGCGCCAGGAGCTCGGTATGGCCGGGATATTTGTGGCCGGCCGCATGCAGCGCTTCCTTGGAAAGCGGCGCGGTGCAGATGCCCTGCGCGAGCCCTGCCTGCACCACCTGCACGGCTTTCTCGATGTAGCGATATGCCGCCTCACCTGCCGTCGCCGACACCTTGCCGAACGGCAGATCGTCCGGCACCAGCTTCAGGTCAACGCACTGCACGGCCTTCGACGCAAAATTCGCCTGCTTCGCGTCGCTCAACGCATCGACCTCAAGCGGCACGCCGACGATCTGACCGGCCTTGCGCAGACGGTTGGAGTCGCCGATCACCAGCGCATTGCAGATCGCCCGCACCTGCGGCTGCGCCAGCGCCTTCATGATCACCTCGGGCCCGATACCGGCCGGATCTCCCATGGTGATCGCAATGGTCGGACGAGTCATATGAAACTTCCTCTGGTTCGGACGGCGCGAAGCCGCTCGCTGATGCGGATGAGGCTGTTCTCGTCACCGAACGCGCCCGCTTTGGTGGCGATCGGAACAGACAATCGGCCAAGAGTAAGGCCGAGCGACACGCCCGGCTCGATTTCGTCGGCAAGACGGATACCGTTGACACCGAAGCGCGACAGCATCGCCGCGGCGGTTTCGCCGCCGGTCGCAGCGAAGGCGCCGATCGCGGGTGCGACGGCCTCAAGAGCGTCGGCGAGCCCCTTGGCGAGCTGCGGGCCGAGCGACATGTCGGGGTGATCATCCATCATGATCTCAACCAGTGTATCGCCGCCGCCGGCAAGTCGTTTCATCACGTCCGCGGCGAGCGCCGCCCGGCCGGCACCATCGTTGAGCAGCGTTTCCGGCGCGACCGGGAAATGCGCCACGGTGCCGGTCGCCTCCAGCTCTCGCGCGGCGGCGCGAGATGCGCCGGCGAGCGAGCCCACCACGATCAGGGTGCCGGATGCGCTCGTCGGAATGCGCAGCGGCTCGACGGCATGGCTGACTTCGAGGCCGGCCAGCGCATGCGCGAGGCCGGCGCTGCCGATGAAGAAGGTTGCGGGCGATGCATGCAGGCTCGCCTCCGCGATCAAACGCAGATCGTGTTCAGTCTCGGCGTCACAGGCCGCGACCACGTCGCCCTCCCAGGCGAGCCTCGCGAATGTGGCTTTGAGATCGCCACCGCGCACGGCAGCGAGCTTGACCTTCTCACCGCGAACGCCCGCGGTCGCGAGAACGTCGACAAGATCGGCATTCGGGTAGGTGTGGTCGCGGTGCCAGACCTCGGCCTCCTCGAGGGGGCGGCCTCTGACCAGGATACGCCCGTCGATGGTGGTCCGGCCGGTGGCCGGAAAGGCCGACGCGAACACGCCAAGGGCCGGACCCGACCGTGACTTGAGATGCGCAAGCGCGGCGGCAGTCTCCGCTGCAGGTTGCCCCCGCAGCGTCGAGTCAATCTTCTTGAAAAGAATACGTCCGTCTTCGCAAAGGCGCGCCAGCACATCGGCATGGCGGGCTGCAGCGGCCTCGGCCGAAAGGCCTCGACTCGCGGCATCGTAGGCCAGGACGGGCAGCTGGTAGCCCGACGCGTCGGTCACCTCACCCCACGTCACCGCAGCCGCACGCCCCCTTCTGCCGAAGGCGATCGCACAGTCCGCGGCACCGGTGAGATCGTCAGCGACGATCAGCCAGCTTTGGCTTGACGCGTTTTCTTGACGCGAACCGGTATCCACTTCGCTCGAAAACGCTTTAGGGGCCATCTTCAGCGACCTGCTTCAGTGACTTTGCCTCAGTGACTTGCCTCAGTGACAACCGAGCGCGCCGCGGGGGGCATCTTGCCGGCAGAAGCCACGTTGTTCTCTTCTGCAGGCTCCTCGACGTCGCGACCAACAACGCGGGCTGTCCAGGCGGTGACGATCGGCACGAGGATTGCGGTAACCACGACGCACGCCGCGACGAGGATAGTCGCCGGCCGCGCCGCGTCCGCATAGGCTGGATTCGCCGCGGCGACAATCGCCGGGACGGCCGCCGCATTACCGGCCGTTGAGGCCGCCGCAACACCCGCGACACCATTCCCGCCAGTGATGCGATCGGCGAGGAACAGCGGGATGCCGGTCACAACCACCACGGCCACTCCCATGCCGAGGCCGAGCAGGCCGGCCTGCCAAACCTTCGACAGATCGAGGCCGGCGCCGAGCGCGAAGGCGAAGAACGGGATCATCACAGGCACCGCGCGGCTCAGGAAGTCGCGCATCTCTCTGTCGAGATTGCCGATGATCATACCCACCACCAGAGGCAGGATAGCGCCCACGAGGGTCTGCCATGGAAATGCCGAGAGGCCGGCGACGCCCAAAGTGATCATGGTGAGGAAAGGACCGCTCTCCAGCGACATGACGGTATAGGCGCCGACGTCACGCGGACGTCCATATTGGCCCATCAACGCCATATAGAGACCGCCATTGGTGTCGTTCATGGCGGCGACGATCGCGAGCGTCGAGACACCCGCGAACATGCCAGCTGCGACCGGCGTCTCTCCCAAAATGCGGCCGAAGATCAGGCCGAGGACAACGGCCACGCCAACCTTCACGATCAGCAGGGTGCCGCCCTTCTTCACAATATAGGGGGTCGCGCGGAAGTCGATGCTCGCGCCCATGCAAACGTAGAACACGGCGAGAATTGTCAGCGCGCCAGAGAACAGTGCGCCGGTGAAGGAGCCAAAAAACTTCGGGGTATCGGGAAAGAAGGTGGCAATAAGCGCCCCGACCAACAGAGGAACCACCATCAACCCGCCCGGCACGCTCTCGATCGCCCGCTTAATTGGAACCTGCATTTCTGTTGTCCTCCCGCACCCCGCGCACTTCCGATCATTTTGCGCATTTTGCTATAAAAACGAGCAAACGCTGGCCGTATATGCTCATATCGCGCAGTATTCAAGACATATTGCGCATTTCGCGCAAAACATTCGCTCCGTCAGATGCGATTGATTTTGCTCGCGGGAGAATGCCAGGGAATTGGGTCATGAGAGGTTGGGCATGGTGCTCATCGCGCAGATGCTCGAAACGCTTACTTGGGGCAACACCCACCGAAGCCCCGACCGTCGCATGCTTCGGCCGCAAGGGTGCCCGGCCGGGCCCTCGCCTGCAGGCGGGACACCGCCTCGGCCAGCGGAACGTCGGCCTGTAAGTCGTCGCGCTCGCGCAAGCTTTCTTCGGGCGCTAGCACGAAACCTCCCAAGACCGCTCTGAGATTGCCTCGGTATTGCAGGCGAAAGCCGTTGCGCAACGGCCGATGGACCTACTTCTTCGAGCTTCCAACGTGAGCACGTGCGCAAGGGTGTCACGTCAAGGCGAAGGCACTCGGTGAGAACTGCAATGCGGCCGTTGAGCGCGCCGAGTACGTTCTTCTGCCGGCCTTCGACAGCTGGCGGTCTCACGGGCTGACGGAGTGGTTGCAGCGCGAGGAGCATGTCGTCGGAGCTTTTGAGATTTCGCACTACCGCCCCAAGGAGCGGCCCAATAGCGTGAAGATCGTGCATCCGAAGAACGGCGAGGAAGCCTGGTGGCCGCTTTTCGATGATCGGGGCGAATCACTTTTCCCCGAACTGGTGGCCGAGCTCAATGCCATCAAGCAGGTCACGGTTTCGGGTCTGGTCTTCAGGCGCGATCGCGCGCACCGCAAGTCGCGTACTCCGCCACCGTGGATAACTGAGCGCAAGGACCTCCGCTACCTGCGCAGCGTCGTGAAGGACATTGTCGCCGCGGCCGGCATTCGATCCGAGCTTTCATTCACCTCGTTCCGCCACGGCGGCTTCACCGAGGGTGCCGACAGCGACCTGACCGACGCGGAACTGCGCGCAGCCGGCCGCCACAGGTCTGCACGGCAATTGCCGATCTATGCAAAGCGGACCCGTAAACAGCTGATCTCGGGGACCCGGAAGCGCCGCGAGAAGCGAACAAAAGCAGCCGGTTTGTCGGAATAGACGCGGCCGTTTGTCGGAATGACAACTACGAGGGCTAACCTAAGCTATTGAAAAGCTTGGTGGGCGCACCAGGGCTCGAACCTGGGACCCGCTGATTAAGAGACAGCCCCGGGTTGAGAACAATCAATGACTTACTGGTCGCACCACTGGGCTTATCCGACCGAAAGTGGGAATTCGTCGCACGATCATAGTCATTGCACTGCCTGATATCTGAACACGCACTACCCTGACTTTACGGGGTCAGCTGCGACTACAAGGCCATCGATCGATAGGTTCAAATCGGGGAGGCGCAACACCCGATCCCTGCGGAATGGGGGCGCCAGCACGCAATCGCCGGCATCGGTGGTTGCGGGGGCTCGCAACCGCCGATTCTTGCAATTGATCGAATGCCAAGTTCCTAGACCCTATGTTCGCCCTCTGAGGTGACGGGCGGCCCGCCCCGCGGCAAGCTCCTATCGAGGGTTGCGCCGGATGGTCCGGCGCCGAGCCTCAAGCATGGGGAGCGGGCCTGATGAACGATAGCATTTTCGTGGGGTTGGATGTGCACAAGGCGACGGTTTCGGTTGCGGTCGCCGAAGCGATGCGCGGCGGGGAAGTTCGTAACTTGGGGATCATCCCCAATCGCGTCGATCAGATCGAAAAGCTATCGAGTGCGACGCGACGGAGCGAAAGCGGCCCCAGCCGGATAAGTCCCATAAGCCTTGGAGTGAAGCAAATGGGAGCGCGCAGTGCGGGAAATCCGCATGCTGCGTGCGACGTGGCGGGGGCTGGAAACGTGACACGGTCGAGAGGCCCGGGAAGATGTGCTGGAAGAACTCTTCGCCGGTGAGGAGCTGTCGAGTGGGCCGAGGGAGTTTCACCCTCAGCACCGGGTCACCGGAGGCGGTCGCCCGCCCCCGGTTCCCACAGAACGTAGCGTGCGGATTTCCCGCACCGACGCTCTTCGACAGTTGGTTCACAGCACTGCAAGCGCTTGCAGCTCCCGATAAGGGAGGCGCAGCTTAGGCTTCAGCAACGGTGTCCGTTCTTTGATTTGGTTGAAGGCGTCCCAAGTGAGGCGTCGGCCTGCCCAGCTGCGGCTGCGCAGCATTCCGCGCCAGTAACGCTCCACGGCCCGATAAACTTTTACGAGACTCCAGAGATTTCCGGCGACGCCGTAATAGGCATAGTGGCCGCGCAGGACGACGTTGATTTCACCGGCCTGGTCACTGATCTTGTAATGCCTGCGCGGCGGCGATCAGGGTGAGACTCCAGCGACAATCAAGGGTTCTTCTGTACATTTGGTGCAGAGTGCAGGATTCACGGACAGTGCGAATAAGGGCATAAGGTCGGAATCGCAGTCGACGCCCGTGATTCGCCTTGCTCCAAGCCTTCCGCTCGCTGGTTTCCCCCGAGCTTTCGATTGTGCAGATCCTTCCGCGGGCGGATGGGGTGGTGCTCGTGGCTCGGCCGAAGTCGGCGGTCTCGCTCTGTCCCTGTTGCGGCTGCCAGACGGGTCGCATCCACAGCCATTACGTGCGACGCTTAGCCGATCTGCCGTGGCAGGGTCGTGTTGTCGAAATCCGGCTTCACGCGCGACGGTTTCGATGCGCGAATCCGCAATGCCCGCGTCGGATATTCACCGAGCGGCTACCGGCAACAGTGCGGCCGAAAGCAAGACGCACAACCCGCCTCGGCGAGAGCCAACTGGCGATCGGCTTTGCGGTCGGCGGTGAGCCTGGCGCGCGCCTGTCGCGCAAACTGGCCATGCCGATCAGCGGCGACACCTTGCTCCGAATGATTCACTCGGCTCCCTTGCCGGATTTCGTTGCCCCGACCGTCGTTGGCATCGACGATTGGGCTTGGCGTCGTGGCCAGCGATATGGAACGATCATCTGCGATCTGGAGCGCAATTGCGTGCTTGATCTGCTTCCCGATCGTAACGCCGACAGTGTTGCGAGCTGGCTGAAGCGCTGGCCGGGAATCAAGGTCGTCGCGCGTGATCGTGCGGGACTTTATGCTGATGGCACACGCTGCGGCGCGCCCGACGCGGTGCAGGTGGCGGACCGCTGGCACCTGCTCAACAGTTTGGGTGAGGCCCTGCGCCACGCGGTCGGCCGCCATCGTCACAACGTAGCCGCCGCCGTGCAAATCCTGGCGTCCGCGCAACGAGCGAAGACCGGCAGTTCCACGCGGCCGCCCGGCCTTGCACAGTTGCGGGCGGATCGAAAGGCTGCGCGATGCGAACAATGGGATGAAATCTGTCGCCTACGCGATCAAGATTACCCTACATCCAGGATCGCCCAACTGCTCGGCGTCGACAGGCGCACCGTTCAGCGCTGGCTGGCCGCCGGCGGCGAGCCGGAGCACTCGCGTCCTCACAGACCTTCGCATCTTCTCGCGCCCTTTGAGGCATGGCTCGAAGCGCGGTGGGCCTCCGGCTGCCAGGTGGGCCAGCAGCTTTGGCGGGAGCTTCAGCAATATGGTTATACTGGAAGTCGGGTGACCGTTGCGCGATGGGCCGCTGACAGGCGTGCACATGCAGACTCGGGAGGAGCAGCACAACCGCACCCGACCTGGAAAGCTCCCACGCGCCGTCGCTGTGCTTGGTATCTAAGCCAAGATCTGGATCAAATCGATGCTGAAGCCAGGCTGTTCCTCGGTCACCTGTTTGCGCAAGCTCCGGAACTCGCAACGGCGGCGGATTTGGCGAAGCGGTTTGTGTCCCTTCTCAACGGTAGCGACGTCGCCGAGCTCGATGAATGGATCACGCAAGCAGGCAACAGCGAGCTGAAGAGCTTCGCCAACGGCATCGCGCGCGACATCGATGCGGTTCGAGCGGCGATAACGACCTCCTGGACAACCAGTCCAGTCGAAGGTCAGATTAGCAGGATCAAAGCCATCAAACGTCAAATGTATGGCCGGGCAAGCTACCCGCTATTGCGTCGACGCGTCCTTCTGGCTGCCTGAGAACGACCGAGCAACGTATCCAACCCCAATCGCTCAAGCTGCACCAAATGTGCGGAAGAACCCGATCAGGGTGAGAACCGCGCCATGCTCGTTCGTCTCGCAAGCTGGATCATCCGCGACATCGAGCAGGCCTCGCTTTATGGGCGGCTCCTGCACGTCGCCAATCCGGTCTGCGAGACCGATGTCTTCACCGACCGCTGGCCGGAATCCATCGCTCAGCAGGAAGAATTTGCCGAACATCTGCGCGAGCTCGTCAGTTCGCTCGACACGATGCGCAAGGGCGAGATGTTCCCCAATGCGATGATGGACGTCTTGCGCGGCAATTTCGGCGACCGCGTCGTGACCCGTGCCGCCGATCAGATCGCAACCGAGGTCGGTGGCGGGATCCAGCAATCGCGTCAGCTCTACACGCGGCGCGGCGGCGTGCTGCTGCCTACCACCGCTGCGGTCGTCACGCCGACCGTCAATCCGGCGGTCGCGGCGGCGCGACTTCACACCTTCTTTGGAGGCAAGATCTGATGATGGCGGCGATCCTTTCCATCGACGAGCAGGCCGCGGCGATGAAGGCGACCTGGCCGCAGTTCGCGGCGCGCCGTGTCGACCGCCGCGCCCAGTCCGCTCGATGGTTGGGAAGCGTGAGACCGCAATATGCGAGCTACTCGCTGGAGATCCGATACGAGCTCGGGTCGTTCCCCGAGGTGCGAGTGCTCTCACCGGAGTTGATCCGCCTGCCCGGAAACACCGAGGGTCAGTTGCCCCATGTCTATCCCCCGGCGGAGGATCCGACTCTTTGCCTGTTCGATCCTCGTGAGGGGGAATGGTCGCCCGCGATGACCATCGCCAGCACGACCGTCCCTTGGGCGCTGGACTGGCTCGCCTGCTACGAACTTTGGCTGATGACCGGGCGCTGGACCGGCGGCGGGCGGCACGCCGGACCAGGATCCGCAGAGGCAATGGAGACCACGCAATGAACTATGTTCCACCGCGCCGATCCGACGGCACGATCCAATATGCTCGCCTGAAGCAGCCGTGGCCGCAGGGCCGGCCGTTCCGCATCCTGTCTATCGATGGCGGCGGCATTCGCGGCGTCTTCCCTGCGGCCTTCCTCGCCGAACTCGAAAGCCGCTTCCTCGGCGGCGCGTCGATCGCCAATCATTTCGACATGATCGCCGGCACCTCGACGGGCGGCATCATCGCGCTCGCCCTTGCCCACGGGATGACTGCGCGAGAGGCGTTGAACATCTACCTCGAGCGCGGTGAGCGCATCTTTCCGCCGGCGGTTGGGCTCGGCAAGGTCTCAAGGGCGCTGCGCTGGCTGTTCAGACCGAAGCACAACCAACCCGCCCTCAATGAGGAGCTGCTGCGGATCTTCGGCGACAAGGTGCTCGACGACGCCATCACCCGGCTGGTGATCCCGAGCTTCGAGGGGCGCCACGGCGAGCCGTTCCTCTACAAAACGCCGCACCATCCGGACTACCAGAAGGACCGCCACAAGAAGTTCGCGCATGTGGCGCTCCACACGACGGCGGCCCCGTCCTATTACCCCGGTGTCGAGGACGACGGTTACGTCATGATCGATGGCGGCATCTGGGCCAACAATCCCGTCATGAACGCCCTGGTCGACGCCCTCGCCTGCTTCATTGCGCGCGAGGACGTGCGTATCCTAAGCCTGGGCACGGGTGAGTCCACCTTCACTGTCGATGAGCGAGCGCGCAACGGCGGCATCAAGGATTGGGCGTTCTTGCGCTCCTTCAATGCGGCCGCCCGCGCGCAGTCGCGCAATGCTCTCGGCCAAGCCTATCTGCTGGTTGGCAAGAACAACGTCACACGGATCGATGTACCGGAAAGCGACGCGCCGATCGCAATGGACGATGTGACCCGCTCAGTGCGGGAACTACCGCTGGTGGCGCGCAGTCTCGTCGAAGGCGCAGGCCACCATGTCGAGCGGGTGTTTTTCGACGGAGTGGTCGAGAAGTTCATCCGCTGCCCAATGGCATAGGTTCGCATCGGGCGATCTTCCCTACCGGATCGTCAGCAGCCGACAAGCGAGAACCGCGAATAACGATATCCGCCGGGTTCGCCCGCGATGTACTCGTCCCACAGGATCGACAGCGTCACATGCTTGCGCCGGAGTTCGCGGTGTACCGCCGCCCAGTCCGGCTCGGCCTTCCGGCGATGGCCCCGCCGGGTGCCGGGACCGGCTCCCGCGCTGGCGAACAGCCGGGCTTCCAGCGCAGCGTCGGTGATGTCGTCGGGCAATGGCCAGGTCAGCCCCGCTGCCTCGAACCGGTGGATCGTCAACCGCACCGTCGAAGGGGCTGTCCCCACCCGCCGCGCAATCTCGCGGGTCGGCATCCCGGCCGACTTCAATCTGATCACATCGCGCACATGGCGCATCGCAAACCTCTCCGTCGGCATCAAGGTCCCCCTTCGCAAAGCCGAAAGGCGGGACCGTATCGGAGCCAGAAGAGGCCTCGTCACCCCGGGCGACATCATCCCGGAATGGTGGGCGAGATCATTCCGGAATCGTGGGCGACATCGAGCGGAATCAGCACTCGAGCTGCTTCAGCAGGAAGATGAGGTATCAGATGGGGGCGAGAGTGCGCCCGTGCCGAGCATAGCGAGCACTCAGGTCACGCCCGAAAAGGTCGTGGACGCAGTGAACCGATACTTCGCCGAGTCGGAGCCGGGACATCGCGTCAACGTTTCAACGCTCGGCCATATCCTGGGGAAGGAATTCCCCGGCATTTCTGATAACTGGGTCGGTCAGCGCTCCCTCAGTCAACTGCTGAAGAAGGTTTGCAAGCTGAAGGTCGAGCAGATCGAGAACCGAACTTTGGGCCTGGAAAGAATAGACACCAAATGAAATTGAAGCTGACACTCGCCTTGCTACTTGTGTTCGTTCAGCCCGCGTTGGCACATCCCTACCTCTGCTCCTTCGACAACAGCTGCCGCAGCTACATCGGTAAGCGCCTTTGGGTTCTCATTCCGCCGGGCAACCCCAATGTGGTCGAGTTGACATTCACGCAAAATGACTGGACCACCTCCGCCACTCTCAAGCTCAAGACAGGCGCATCCTTTCTCGTGAAAGATCTAACCAAGGCCTCCGTCTTCCCCTCCGATGATTATTATGTTGAGCTGAGCGACGGAAGACGCGGGTGGATCGGTTCTGGCAGCCCCTTCCTTGTTGATTACGATCCAATTGCCCGAACTAAGCAAGCAGCCGAGGAATGCGCACGTCGAGGCCCGCCCAAAGTCGGAATGACATCAACTGAGCTGACCGAAACTTGCTGGCGCCGTCCGAAGAACGTTGTGAAGAGAACCACAACCTCTGGCGTTGAGGAACTCTACGTCTACGGCGCCGGACGCACGGTCAGATTGGTCGATGGCAAGGTTTCTGAGATCATCGAGACGCGGTAGCGCTGAAGAACGCGCGGGACAGCAGAAGAATCGTCAAGTGAATGCAAAGAGCGCCTACGGGCGCTCTTTGCATGAGAGGCTCGCACTCAGGCCTCCTCGACGTCAAAGCAATCGATGCCACCGCCCTTGCGCTTGAAGTGGTCGGGACCACTCTCGACCATCAGCTCCTCAGCCGATTCCTCGGCTTCTTCGGGCGAACTGGCCTCAACGAAAATCCTGTAGGTGTCCCAGGTGTTGACGGTGACGCGGTAGGTCTTTTTTGGGCGGTTGGCTTTCGGCCGCTGCTGTTGGTGCCGGCGTCTTGTCGTTCATATCATTGTCTCCCTCTGATTTTCGGCCACGCCCTTCGTGACCGTCGGGAAATTTCAAGGCCGCGCGGTATCTGAGCCGACGCGCAATGGTGGGTCCGGCCGCGGGCCCCGACACTTTTTGGGAAAGGGCCCCGAAAAGTTTGGGATACGGTTGGATGCCTTGCGCGTCGGCGCCGCCGGCCTATGACCGACATCCAGGTCGCGGGCGTGGGTCGATGAACGGGAGATCAGAGGTCACGACAGGTCATCGTGGCTTAACAGGCCTCACGGCCAGTCACCGCCCTCGTCGCCTGCATCGATTACGGCCGGCCATTCCTGACCCTCGTGAGCGGGATGGAAATTGACGCAGAGCCCGCCGAAGCCGCGTTCGTATTCGGCATGTGCGGAGATGATGCCGTAGTGATCGGCCACTACGCTGGCCGCCCGCGCCACGGCAGCCTCCATGCTGCCGATGAGTGCCCGCTGGACGTGTTCATCGAGCGTGGAGCCCACGATCGCATCGCAAAGATCTTTGACGTTGAGTATCTTGGTCATGGCGGGCCTCCTAGTACTCGTCGGCCCGCATGATCGTCATCACGCGGTGGGTGACGGTCGGATCAGCCGGGTCGGGCGATGCCGCAGTGCCGGACTGGTCGTAATAGTCAATCTTGAAGAAGTAGCGGGCGCCATCGAGCTCGATGCTGCCGAAGTCGTGTTCGCCGTGCGGGTCGTTGTCGCGCGTGAAGTTGTTGAACTTGCGCACCGCGTCGAGCAACTCGGCCAGGCGATCCGGTTCGAGGTTGGTCACACCAGGTGTGAGCAGGACGATGCCGCCAACTACCAGGTTGCGCCTGAAGCCGTCGTTAAAGCCGCGGATTCTGTCGGCATTGGTGTCGTTGAGCATTTGAGCTTCTCCCGTTGGTTATCGGCTGCGCCATCGCGGCCGGTCGGGAGAATTCGAGGGCAGCAGGCCTGAGCGACCAGTCAAGGAGGCTCCGCGTGCAACGCCGCGTGGATGCCTTGACGGGTTGCGCTGCTGACCTATTCACCCGACCTTACCGGCCGGATGGCGCCACCTTTCAAGGGAAGACTGCTAACGACCACACTGATGAAGCTAAAGCCGTGCGGGACACAATGTCAGCTCGCCCGTATGGCGGTCGAGTTCATGCGGCAACGCATTATGATCGCGGTGAGCCACAAGCGGTCAAAGAGTGGCGAGACGAACGACTTCATATTCGGTTAGACCTTCGTCCTGTCCTTCGGCGAACGCAGCTACCGTGCGAGGTTCGCCGAAATCTTTGAAGTGATAAACTGCGCTGACGCTATGGGGACCTGCTCCGGAATGGCCGAGGGTAGAGCCAGCCGATGCAAATCGGCCAATCATCAGGCCCAGGCCATAGCCGGTCGTCTCCCAAGGTCGATTCTGCAGAGGTCCGTCGAGTCCAACTGGGTCGATCATCTCCGCTAGAATTGCCTCCGGCAGAACGTCGCCCAATACCAACCTGTGCAGAAAGCGAACCGCCTCGTCTGCCGTTCCAACCAGCAGGCCATGGTACACCCAGCCCGGATCGTAACCGCCCTTGTTGCCCCATGCGGTACTAGCGAGATCCTCCGCCGTAGTGACGGCGCGCACCGATGTCAGGCCCAGCTCGTCAAAAAGGAGCTGGTTAAGAGCGCTTCCGATATCACGATCTGTCTTCTCTTCAATTTTTTGGCGAACGAACAAGTAGCCAACGTTCGAATATCGCCAACCTCGCCCCGGCTCGAATTCCAACCGGTCAGGCTGGACTTGTTCAAGTAGCTTACCGACATCCCATGGCCTTTCACCGCGCCGAACGGCCTCGCGGTACGACGGAAGGCTACCGTAGTCGGGCACGCCAGCCCGGTGCTGGAGCAAGTGACGCAGCGTGTAAGGTCGACCATCGAAAGGTTCGTCCAATACCAAGCGCCCTTGAGCAACGAGGCGCAGAGCTGCCGCAGCGAGTGCCGTTTTGGTGAAACTCCACCACGGAACGACTGATTGCTGCTCGCCGTCGGTCGGCCCCTCCATGGCGTCGATCCGGGCCGTAATAAAAGTCGTTTTCATTTGGATAGTTTAGCAGCGATCATGATTGAGCCGAAGCCGAATATCGCCTTGGGCTCACATTGAGAGGTCGTCAGTTGTCGAGTCGATAAACAAAGGTGATGGGCTTCAACCGCCCGTCGGCCGGTTTCCACGGATGCTGTAGCGCGATCGTTCCCCCCGAGGCCTTGCGTCCGTGCAAGGTGATACCGTGCAAAACAAACAGCACGCAGTGGTTCCTCGGATTTTTGGCGTGCCTGACTTCATTCGCAGTCAATACGATTTGTTCACCGGCAGTTGTCGTTCCCTTCACCTCTACATGCAGAACCCGGCTGCCCTTTCTGCATGCAAGATCGTAGCTTCGGTTCGTGGAGACATCCTCGACCTGGTAGTCTTTCCGTCGGAAATAGCGTTTGGCGACAGCCATCGAATGATCTTCAATGGCCTTTCGCTGCGCGGCGGTTCGCGCAAAACCCTGACCGCTAATGCGGGCCAAGGATTCCTCCGCTGCGGCCTCCACCTCATCTTCGATGATGGACTCGGGAGCGGTGAGCAGGTTCGGACCGTCGTAGTGGTCAATGTAGTCGACCGCATCTTTGATCCAGCGGCCCGCCTTCGGCGAGCCGTCGGTTTCAAGCACGTAGCAGACGTTGGATCTCCCGAACGCGCCTTTCACCTGCGATGGAATGGGGTATTTGCGCTTGCCTGGCGGCAGTAAAACGCAATTCCCCACAGCCGCTCGGCAGAGATAGCCATACCCTCTTGGCTTGCCTGGCGCAGGCCGGACCCGCTCACGCCAGACTTCGGCGTCCTTGTACCAGCCGACCACCTTGCATCCGCCCCCGGGTGCGGGCGCGACAAACACGACCAGGACCTGCCCGGTGCTGTTTTTACCTGCGACCTTCGGATCGATACGTTCCAGGTTGACGACTTCGCTCCTCATATTCGGCTGAAAGTAGCCGTAGAGACTGCCGGCTACGGCATGGAAGTTATAAGCTTCGTGGCCAATATCGTTCTTGTTGAAGCCACCTCCACCGATCGGCCGCTCGTCACTCTCGCGCGGGCCGCCGTAGGTAAGCATCCAGCCTATGCGCGCGAAGAGGACCCGCCGCTTTCCAATTCCGTCTGTCACGTAATCCCCCCGGTCGGTCCTTTTTGCGCGCATCAAATTCGAATGAAATGAATCTTTGAAAAATATGCTGGCAGCGCTACGCTAGCTTAATAGTGAATTTCTTCCCGTCAACCGATGGTTGCCGACCCGAACCAGGACCAAGACGGATATTTTCCCGAGATCGTTGGCGTGGCGGAGCCAAGGCTGAAGAGCATATGTGCGGGCAGACTTGTGGGGACGTGAAGATGAGAGCCAAGCGAGCCAAGGTCCAATCGCAGTCCCTGATGAGCCGCATTGCGGGCATCTCGGCGCTCGGCTTCGGGATGAGCTGGAAAGCACCCGAACCGGAGCGCATGGTTGTGCGTGACGTGATTACGGCCCTTGAAGACAAGCGGGCTCTGTACTCCCAGGCTGTTTGGGAAGAGCCAAGCCATGTTGTGCAATCCCTCCTCAAAATTCGGGACGAGCTGACCGGCGGGCTCAAGCGGGTCGGCGACAATTCGCCTGCCAAGGATGCCTTCCGCATCATGCGGGCGTCCTGCCGGGATTTCCTTACGCTTACAAGCGCGAAGGCGTATGAAAACGATCGCGGGATGATGCGCGGTGATCATATGTGGGAGCAGGAGCAGTTCTTTATCGAACTGGGTAAGCTTCGCGCAGTCTTCGGCCAGCAGCTTGCCCTGCTCGGCTACTTGTACGGCGTTGATATAGAGGAAAACCTGGCGGCCATTCTGCCGCCCGAGGGAACGTAGTGCCTGTTTGCTGGCACCGGCCAAATCCCGTAGGAGAGCCATGAGTATCGACCAAGACGATCGTGAGCCGATCACGCCCCCGGAGAAAAACCATCCGGACGACAAGGTGCGAAGCATCGTAGAAGCGGTGGCCAGCGAAGTTCCGCTTGGCGGCATGGTGGTCAAACTGGCTGGTGATCTGGTCCCGACCCGGGCGCAGAAAGCCCGTAACGAATGGGAGGGCGCAATCTCGGAACGGACTAACGAACATTCCGAGCGGCTGGACCGGCATGCGCAAATGCTAGCGCCGAGCACGAGACTGTCTGGCACGAGCGTAGACTTGGCCGTGGCTCTCGCCCGCGCCCCCGGCGACGGTATGGCCGGACGGGGCCTGACCCTTGACGATCTATGCAAACTGCTGCCTGAAGCCGCCCCAAAAGATGTCGAGAAAGCCGCTTTCGATCTGAATGCCCTTGGCTTGACCGATATTCAGCGGGCACTCGGTGGGCACTGGTGGCTACGGCTAAACCAAATGTTCTACGAGCAGGTCGACCATCAAGTCATGGACTGGGAATCGACGACGGAGCAGGATGCCAGGACGTTGGTCAACCTCCTCTTGGAAGACGAAGGGCGGGAACGAACATCTGTCCTCCACGCGGCCAGCGGCTGGGAAAAGCGACGGTTTAATCCGGCTTTCCAATTCCTTTTAAACATCATCCCGGATGAGCGCACGAGCCGGGAAATACAGCCGGACTATCCATCAAGCAGCATATTCCTATTGGACGAAGACAAGGCCCTGCTGCGCAGGTTTCTTGCAACGCGATAGGCATTGCCTGCCGCTATGAGTCAAGGCCGCGAAGCGCCGAAGGCTTGGCCTTGACGCGGCCGGAATGGTGCTGGTTTCTACTTGGATGTAGTAACAGCGGGTCATTTCGCAGATAGCCTTGAAACATCGCAGGCAATCTGCAGGATGCCTTGACTGAGCTGACGAGCGCCGCCGATCAGCTGCAATAGGCGAGTACACAGATCCTACGGAGGGGTGATGTCGACGAACCCTGCTTATACAACGTTCAGAATCAACATCGATAATTCGTGGACGACATTAGATTTCGCAGATCTCTTCGCAGGACTCGAATTTCTGCACATGGTCTATTCGCTACAGTCCACAACTGCAGCCGAAATTGATAGAATAAATCGTCTAGCGGCTCTGGAGGTTTGGTGGAAGGATCATAAGGTACTTAGGGAATTCCCAGCTCACTCAGCCTCAGATTTATTCCTTGCGGCGTTTCTCGATAGGAAGACGCCGTTTCAGGTTAGGCAAGTGTCGTTCGCAAGCCCCGGATTTGCTGACATAGCTGGGCTTGGCAGTATCGTAAAAGAAGTGAGGCTGTTTATTTCCGGTATAATCGACAAGTGGGTGGCTAGTGAAGATCGCAAGATTGCCCGAGACTCTGCGAGACAAGACGTGCTCGAAAAGCGCTTGAAGAATGCGGTAGTCGCTGTGGAACTGGCGGACAAGGCTGGTTTGAGCAAAGAAGCTCAGAGAATAATCGTCGAGGCCATTTTCGAGACAAGCCGCATGATTGAAGCAAAAGTAGCGCGAGGGAAAATTACATCAATCGAGCACCAAAGTGGGCCAGATGATTAGCGTTCCTCACAGCTGCTGGCTCCGCGCACACTGCCAGTGTGGCCGTGAGCTGTAGGAGGACCATCGGCTCCGAAACAGGCTTTGCCTGCTGGCACAGCCATGTTCAGAATGCTTCTGGTTTCATACCAACAACGTACGCTTAATTAGGCCGAGCAGCTCGATCTGCCTCGCCAAGTACAAGGGAGTAGCTGGTGCTGCGGCCGCCACCAGTATCCTTTTGCAGAATGCCGCGCTTGATCAAGTCGTTAATGTCGCGCGTTGCAGTCGGCTGCAACTGGCAGGAAGAGTTGGTTGTTCAGCGATACCGTGGATGGAGCCAAGGCCAGTGCCGTCGTCTACAGCCTGATGCTGACCTGCCGCGCCTCACGCGACGGAGCCTGCCGGTCCCAGTCACTGGGATGCTGATCGCTGGTCGGGCGAGAGTTCCGACCCATAGCGGCCCGGCAACCGAGCGTCATTCATTCACGACAAACGTGCAGAATGTGGAATCCGACAGGTTCACTGCGCCGGTGATCGTCAGCTTTGCCGTTACGGTGACATCTCCAGGTTGGTCATAGCTGGCAACGAGATTCAAGACGTGCTCGATGCGCTGGCTGCCACCCGCGCCAACCTGAATGAATGTCTGAGAGTCGGTGGTCGAATTACCCTGGCTATCAATCAGTTCGACCAGCGAACTGACCAGCGCCTCCGAATTGGTAGTATTCACCAGCGAGTAATCGACAGTGCCCCGCGAGGTCGTGATTGCACCGACAACCACATTGCCCGGGCAGCCTGCAGAAAGATTGAGACCTTCGACTGATACAGAACCCATATTGATCTCCGGCAACTGACAGAGTGCCTAAACGTCAACCCTTGACCAAGGGGAACTTCAGAATCCTTCTCGAGCATTCTCTGCAGGGCGTTCGTATTTTCCTTCATCATGCGAGAATTCGGGCCTCGGCATTCACGAATTTACTTAGTCCCGGCGGGGCACAGGGCTGTTGTTCCGACGTTTGACGTCGAATTATTCAAAGTTGGCCGACAAGTCGACGGTGGTGGCCGCCTCCACTTCAACCGACCGCTCCGCTGGCCTGTCCGGATCGCTGACACGCGCGACGCGCCACAAAATGTTGCCAGAGGAACCGCTAGTATTTTCCTGTACCGCGATCGCAAAAAGCTGATCTTCTGGCAGACGCAGTCCGTCGACGATGAACGGCTGTCCGGCAAGATTCAAATCCCGCACGCTCACGAAGAGATCGTCTAAATCCGCGTTATGCAATTGCACCACTATAGCCATGACCGTCTCCTAAGACCCAACAATGGTCCAACGCAGCAACTGTCGTACATTGCGAAAATTAAGGGGCGCAACCCACGGCCCAAGCTCAAGCGTAGTCGTTCTTTCCCGGACTGATTGTGAAGTAGCCGACATTGCTTTCGAAAATTATTGATTGAATGTTTTGAAGGGGGCTTTGACGCGAGGCGCAACGTTTGACTACGCAGCCAGGTGGCTGCATACGATTGTGAGGTTTTTCACAATACAACCTGTGAATGATGCGATACACTTGCTCTCCAATCGAGGACGCGCGAGGACCGCACCAGGAGTTTCTTTCAACGCATGTCGCTGCGACTGCGGCTTATAATTTTGGTTTTGGTTCGCCGCCAGATGCCGCAACCGGAGCAGCAACAGCAGAGCCGCCACCGATTGCACAGACGGAGCGGATGATTCATGTCTAGCCTCTTCGAGACAATCATCAGGGCAGAGGATTTCTTACACTGCCAATTCGAGTTCGTGAATCTAGCGCTTCTCACATCGAGTACGGGAGCGCAACGGCTGGAGCGCGCTGCGGCAGGGCCGGCATTCATCGTTATTCGATTGCCACCACAGAGTATTGCCGAACAAGTTGCACGGGATAGCCTAACCCCGAATTTTCCATATCCAGCCGGCCTTTCCGGACCGAGCCGCCTCGCCTGGCGCCTGCCTGACTCCTTTACTCACGTCGACTACCGCCTCGACGCACTGCTGGCGCAGCTTAACGACGCCGAACTTGAATCGGCCGATGCCGTCGCCGCAACCGTGATCGAGTTTCCAGACCGGTTGCTGCTGACCCCTCAGCCGTTCATACGCTCGGTGCACCGGTCGAAATCATTCACTTCGCCAAAGACCGGCGTTACCGAGCTTTGGCATACAACCCTGCAAGCCCCCTCGCCCGGCGATTCCATCCTGTTCAAGGCGGTTGCCAATTCCGCGGATACTGCAGCGGCTGCGCGCCCATTCACCAGCTCCCTGACAAAACTCAATCGCGATAACATCGTTGAGCTTTCCCGGCGAAACCCCGATCCACATGTCGTCGCGTCGTCTCTGCTCAGGCTCACATCACTCGGCACAACTGCGAAACTCAAGAGCAACTGGGTCGCGGTTCCAGATATCAGCCTAGCTGCATGGGAGCACAATGCGGAGCTCGGACGCGATTACTACGTCTACACGCTTGAACAAGGCTTTATATTCCCGTTCGGTCACCGGGCGACAATTGCTACCGTCGTGGAGCGCAAGTTTACCTCGCACTTCGGCATTGCGGTCGCAGAACTCGTCCAGACGCAAAAGATTCTAACGATTCTTGACATCGAGCGAGATTACGAAGCGCTGGGCGATCTTTATCCCGGAGCCGGGCGTGAAATGCCGTTCACCAGAGTTCGCATCGCCTCCGCGCCGCGAAACATCGACAGCAACGACGCTCCCATCCAGGTCGATCTCGTTTTGGTGGACCGCACCGGCAATCGCATCAACTGCAGTGCGACTGCATTGTTCGTGCCCGTAGGGCCGGCGGCTACCGCCGAAGAGCAAGTAAGCGAGGTCAAGCGGCGCTATACCGACCCGTCCGGCACTTCGCTCTCCGGCCAGCCTATCAGCCTGTCAGTCGTTTCATTGGACGGCCAGCGCATGGCGATGACGGCGAACCATGACGGCCTCGGCGACACCAGCTTCAACGTCGAGTCATTGACGTTTGGGGTCAATTTGCCGTCCGAGCTGCGCGGCAACATTGTTCCTGCGTTCCTGCCGTTCATGGCAAAAGCCGATGCCCGAATTCCCGCGCTTGAACAGATGGTCGGAACGACCGCAGCAGCGACACCTGCCGCGCAGCGGCGAGCCACCGAGGTCGAGTATCATCCGAATTATCTCGCCAATGGTTTCGACAGCCGGCACGTCTACGCGAAGCTCAAGCCGATTCCCGGAATCACCATTCCGCCTGAACGGGCCGGCGGCCTGGCGGCACCGACATTTCCAGCCATAGATGGCTTGTCGCGTCTCACCGGACCTGTGTCCAAGGTCGACGGCGGGATGCTGCGCGCCGATGAGCTCGTCAAGGACACAAAGCTCCTCGGCTTCATCAGTCTGGCTTCGATCATTGAAGGTGAGACTAACGTCGCGCCGTTCACCATTAGCGACGTACGCCAGATCTACGACAAGGTTGACAATAATCCCAACTTTTTCCTGCCGCGGCCCATCATGACGACGATCGCTGCCGCGGCAGGCGGCGACGAAACGCGCTTCGTCTGGAAACCCACGATCAAGGGAACGCTTCCAGCTCCCCTGAAACCGCTCGGCAATATGGAGCTCGTTCTCAAAGGCCGGATCAGCAAGTTTGCAAGCGGCAACTCGCCAGCATTCGAAGTCAACGGCGCGCTCAGAAATTTCGAACTCTCATTCAGCCTGTTGGGAAAAGACGTGCTGGCAGTGCAGTTCGATGCGCTGGAATTCATCTCGAAAGCTGCACGGAAAGTCGACCTGAAACTCGGCGTGCGCGGTATCGCTTTCCGAGGCGATCTGACGTTCGTCCAGAAACTGCAGACCGCGCTGCCGCTGGGCAATCTCACCAAGGGCGCGTCCGTCCAGACGCTCCCCGACGGCGTGGTGGTACGCTATGCAATCCCCCTTCCCGCGATTCCGCTCGGTCTGCTGAACATCCAGAATGTTGTCGTCTCGACATCGGTTTCGCTTAGCTTTGTCCCCGACAAACCGGCTGCCGTACGGTTCGCGCTTTCCGAGCGAAACGACCCCTTCCTGGTTTCCGTCTCGATCTTTGGTGGAACCCGCTTCTTCGCGCTCGAGGTTTCCACCGATGGCGGCGTCAGGATCGAGGCAGCATTGGAATTTGGCGGCGTCGCCGCACTCAATCTGATTGTCGTCAAGGGTGGCGTCTACCTGCTGGCCGGCATCTATCTGTCAATATCGAACGGCAACCTGCTGATCGAAGGGCATCTCCGTCTCGGCGGCTTTGTCGATGTACTCGGACTGATCAGTGTATCGATCGAGGTCTTCATCGCGCTGACCTACGTTAGCGAACGGAAGGTGCTCTTCGGCACGGGGCGACTGACGGTCGGCGTCAAGCTGCTGTTCTTCCACGAGAGTTTCAGCTTTGAAATCAAGAAGGAAATTCCGGCATTTGGCGAAGCACCGACAGAGACTATCGGTGGGCGAACAGAGTCCCTCGTGCTAGCGGCGCCGATCGTCATGGCGGCCCGCACCCAAGCGCCTGGAATGACTGCGGATCAGTTCGTGACGTATTGCAGCGCCTTTGCTTGAGCGCAGTGAGGATTCGGCCATGTCACAGCAGCAAATCATTTGGACCACGCTGCCCAACGGCCGCAAGCGCCTTCCAACCGGCGAGAACCTCAACTTGTCTGTGGTTGTCTCTCCGCGGCTGCGGCTGGATGGTGGGGCAACCGGTGTGCTGGGATCATTCCCGAATTTCGTCGACTGGCCCGCGCATCTGAGACAAAGCCTCGTCGGCTTCGACCTCATCGTCGACGACGACGAGACCCGCCCGTTCCCGACCAGGATCGTTTCCGCCGATCCCCCCGATTCTGATCTATGGCGAGCGTTGTTCTCGGAAGCGACGCCTGTCCGTTCGCAGAAGCTGGAAGGAATTCGAAAACCTATCGCGACCTATCCGACCGGCACCATCGCGCTTCAGTTGAGCACCAGCTACGGCAAAATGTGCGGGGAGGCTCCCTTCCGCCCTGCCGATAGAGCGACCTTCAAACGAAATTTCGCCGATCTTGTTCAGGCGGTCGAGCCCGATGGGCCGGAACGTGTGGGCGCGATCCGCGCAAGTTTGAACGCGGCAAGGGGCGCCGCCGCACTCGGCCAGGTACATCGCGAACTCGCCACGTCACTGCTAAAAATTGACAGCGATTTTACATTCGACGAGAAGCTCGCCCACGCGACCGAGATCGCTGGTGTGCTCGCGCGATCGGCGGCGCCGGGCGAAGTCGTTCCGCTGGTGCCGAATACCGGCCAGACCGAAGACGCATTTGCACAATTTGCCGCCTTTCATCGCCGTTCCAGCCGACGGGCGGAACAACAGGTTGCGCCCCCCGCTGGCGCCCGCAAAAATCCTGTCGAAGATATCGACTTCCACCGGATCTTGTCGGCGCTCGGCGACTATCCTTGGCTGCTGCGCCGTTTGGGGCTGGTCATCGATCTGCAGGTCGACGCAGCGGTCGTTCCCAAGTCGCCGATAGGGTCCTTGCGCCAGCTCAGGGTCCGACCGCGGTTTTCCTCACCTTCCGACGGCGCTGCCCACTACACCCCCGTCACCAAATACATTCTCGATGACGATGTCACCAGCCCGCTGCCGTTTCCGGTGTTTGTGGCCGCTCCGAGACGAGCCGCCGAGCCGCCGGATCCAACCTCGATACTCGAGATTGTAGGCGGTTTGCTGAACTTGCGCCTGCTTCGCCGGCCGCCACCGGCGGAGGACCTGCAGTTCGACATCATCACAGTCGACGTCGACGGCGCCATGAAAAAGATTGTCAACGCCATTGAAGCGATCGTCAGGGATGAACAGAATTCGAACGGTCTGATCAATTCAGCGTCCGAAGCAGCTCCGCCGGTCATTCGCACGAGCGGCTTCACTCTGATTCGGACCGGACAGGCCGATCAGTTGATGGCCGGCGTTGCGACGGCACTAGGCCATGAAGACGATCGAACGGCCGGCCGACGCGCCGTCCTATTTTCCGAAGATCTCGTCCGCGGATACCGAATCGATGTCCGCCGTTTTCCGCGCGGACAACAACCCATCCTTGCGGATCAGCCGTGGCTTTCATTGCACCAACGCAAGGGCACCTTCCGTTTCAAGCGCAATGGTCAGAATGACATCGTTAAGGAACACGACGATGAAGGTTTCGTGCAGCCGGTGCTGGCGCAGGATCCAAGGGCAAATTCGGGAGAGGCCAACCCTGTCTATATTCACGAGTCCTATGGCTGTTGGCAGGGTTGGGGTCTTTCGGTCCCGTTTCCGGCCGATCCAATGGCGCTGACGCCAGAGCAGCAGGATCCGATTGTCCCGCCTGCGGGCATCCTCAATCTAGACGTAACAATGACGCCCCCCCTTGGGACGCTCCCGTCGCTACGCTTCGGCCACCGCTATCAGATGCGCGTGCGAACCGTCGACTTGGCAGGCAACGGCCTCTCCGCCGACGACGCGACCAACAACGTCATGGTTCCGCTCGCGGCAAATCATCGACCGGAACTTCATCTTCCGCTCCGGCCGGAAGAAATGCCTTTCCGGCGGTTTGAGCCAATCACATCCCCGGTCCTGGTGCCCCGGGAAGAACTGCTGGAAGGTGAGTCGGGTGACATCCTGGTGATCCGCAGCGACGGACCGCCAACCACGACCGCGAGTTATGCCAGCGGCCTCCGCGACCAGAGATATAAAAGCTTCACCGAGCGACATGTCGTTCCGCCGAGATCGTCGCAAGGCATGGCCGAGCTTCACGGTCGGCTCGATGCTGCGTTCGGACCTGCAGCGAACCCGCAGAAGGTTTTCAACGTCTGTCGGCGAGGCCCCGGCTCGCTCAGCGATTCATTCGTCACGAATATTGACAGCGGCCTGCAAGAGGACCTCCCCGACATCGTCCGCACCGATCCCGTTACAGGGGCACAAACGCGTATCCTTCATGGGCTCGGCTCTTTCGACGTAAACACCTCGAGTGCCGCCTCCGCTGCCGGACTGCTGGGCCAACCAAAAAGCAAATACGTGGTCCACTACGAAGAGCAGTTGCGGCTGCCATATTTGCCAGATCCCCTGGCGCAGGGCGCCGCGCTGTTTGGCTTGCCTGGCATGATCGACAACAATGAGAGCTTGATCCTCGCAGAAGCCACGGGTCCGGGAAATCCGAGCCAGCTGCAATCAAAGACCGGTCAGGATCAGCTGCTGCCGCAGAGGGCAATCGACGAACTTGGTCTCATCACAAAGATCGGCTTCCCGGCGAACGGACAGTGGCCGGAACTTCGTTGCTTCCGCCTGCGGCTCGATGGCCTGGATCCAGGTGCTAGAGCGGCGCCGGAATGGTCGGAAGTGAATGGTGTGCGACTTTTAACCGTCCGCCTGGCACCGGCCGAGGTGAAAATGGTTTGGATCAGCACCTATCCCGCAGCGGAGGACGTGGAGCTGTTCGGGCTGCATTTCTGGTGGGACAGGCTCGGTGCCAGTGCGGCAAATCGCGAATTCATGAACATGGCACAGAATGGCGCGCTTGCCGCGCTGAGTCCGGCGCGCAAGATCACGCTGGTGCATGCCGTGCAGCGGCCTTTGATCGAACCGCAGAACGAGAACGAAAGCACTCCGTTCGCGGCGCGAAAGTTTCCCGGACAGACCGCAGCCAATATTGCCGGAAGCTTCAGAATTCATGGCCGCAGCACGGAGAAGCTCGATCTACTGGCTTCGTGGCACGAGCCGCTGCTGGACACTGAAGACACTCGCTCGATCCAGACCCACGTGCTCGAAATGCCGATCCATCTCGACCAGCCGCCTCCGAGCCTCGCCGGAGACCCGGTCCCGATCGGAAGCTACTTCAAGGGCACGGATCGCTTCGAATTCCACGCGCCGGATCGTGCGGAAGACGCGCGTTCGCGATCCTGGCTGGCACGGCATGAGTTCGGCGACACAAGACACCGCCGCATAACCTATCAGGTCGTCGCGACAACGCGCTTCAAGGAGTACTTTCCCGAAAGCATCACGAAGGACACCGCGAGCATTGTTCGCACGTCAACTTTCGAGGACGTCATCGTCCAAAATTCGGCGCGCCCACCCGGCCTCGAGATCACGAGCATCATTCCCGCCTTTAAACTGGAGCGAAACTTCCAGTTCACATCAAGTGCGCGGACCGGTGGATGGCTGCGGGTCTATCTCGGACGCTATTGGTTCGTCACGGGTGAGGGAGAGTCGCTGGCCATCATCGGTGAGCCCGTCGCAGGTGCAGATCCTGTACATGCGACGTCGTCTTCCGGTGCTTCCGATACAATCAGGCCAAAGGGCCCGCAACCGATAACCGCCACCACCGTCGACGGGACCAATGTCCAGGTCTTTCCTTTTCCGGTGCATCACGATCCCGTACTGGGTCTCTGGTACGCGGACCTCGCATTCGACGTGACCGGCAAGTACTTTCAGTTCATCGGACTGAAGCTCGCGCGGTTCCAGGAGCACTCGCTGCCGCGAATGCAACTATCGCCCGTGGTCGAAGCTGGCTTGTACCAGCTCCTCCCCGATCGCACCGTCTCGATTGCCCGCAGCATCGATGACCAGCTGAACAAGCGCCGGTTCGATATTGCCGTCTCCGGGACCAGTGCCCCGGCAGCCGCCCCCTCCAGTGGTTCGCACCTGACCTACAGCATAGAGATAAGCATCGAAGAGCGCGCCCTCGGCGGCCTGGACGATCCTCGTGACAAGGACCTTGGTTGGAAACGCAGCAGCACCGTCGTGCCCGTTCTCGAGACAAGTCCGGAGCCGGCGCTCTGGAAGGGTCACATCTTTCTTCCGGTGGTCGCGGACATGGAGCGGCGAATTGTGGTGAAGGAATTCGAACAATTCCCACGAAACGATGCGCCGCCAGGCCAAGCCTGGTCCAGTGAACCAACAGGCGGACCAAGCCGGAGGCTCGTCTATGCCGATATCATATCCGTGACGGACGATCCCGGAGAATGAAGTCAAGAGGGGGAGCGAGAGCACCTCTGAAGTGCGCAACAGTGCATCCGACCGGAGAATGTTTCCATGCTGGCATCTCGAATAACGCAGGCACTCATCGCGATCACTCTGCTAACCGGAACGTTTTCGACAGACGGCCGATCGCAAAATCTCTGCGCCAATCCCACCTTCCGCATTCCACCCGCCTCGCCATTCAGTCCGCCGCTGCCAAGACCGGGCGTTCAGATCGATGTGATGACGGCTCTCGAGGCTGGAACCTTTATCAAGGCTGGTTGCGGTTGCGACATCGCCCTTGGCCTGGCGGCCAAGAGCGGCGAAGGTTTTGTCGAACTTATGCGCAGCAACGAGGACGGAACGTTTACGCTCTTTCCGGGCGCGGTGCTTACCCTCGATGGCCCTCCCGTCGTTATGGCGAGCGGACGTTTTCGACAAGACGTTGCTTTCGACGGCATCGTCGCGGTCACAAGCAGGCCGGGCGAAAATGGCCGCGCGCAGGTGTTCGTTCCGGATGGAAACGGAAAATATGGTTTGCCGGACAGTGGACCGTCCGTCTTTGCGGTCGGGCCGGACCCGGTCGCTATCACAACCGGCGACTTCAACGGGGATGGCCGGCTTGATGTGGCCGTCGCCAACAGGGGCAACACTTCCCTCACGATATTGTTCGGCACCGGCACGGGCACCTTCGCGCCGGCAGCCGCATCTGTTGCAAACATCGGAGGCATTCCGGAATCCATCACGACCGGAAGATTCTCGGGCCCTTCCACTACCGACGACATCGCTATCGGCGTCACCGAGAATATCGGAGGGGCGCTCCGGGTCGGCGTTGCTATCGTGTCCAGGGACAGTGCAGGGACATTCGATCGCAAGCCCGTACTGCCCGTCGGACAGGTCGGCAGCAGAGGCTCCCGCATCGCGGCTGCCAATCTCTCCGGACTGCCGGAAGGCTCCGCTGGACGCCGCTTCCGTGACCTTGCAATCGCCTACCTGGATCACACGCCATCAGGGAATGCCATCGGCAGGGTCGCGGTGCTGATTGGTCAAGACAATGGAGGGCTTCGCAATACTCCTGCGCAAACCTTCGATCTCGGCGCCCAGCCCCGTTCGATCAGGATCGTGGATCTCGATGATGATGGCACGGTCGATTTGATCGTCTCCACTTATGGCGACCTTGCAAGCACGGCCGACGGCACTATTCGGTTTTTCCAGGGCCGCGCCGCACCGGCGCCCGATCCCGGCTTTCATGCCAATTTCGCCTGGTTCACAATTCCCGAAACCACCGGGATACGCCCCCGTGCGCTCGTAGCAGGCCGGTTCGGCCGGAGCAGGCCCAACGGGTCGCCCCCCATGGGTATTGCGGCAATCAATGCTCCAAACCTCGACAAGGTGTCGGTTTTTACCGGAAACGGTCTAGGTGCTTTTGTCCAGCCAACGCGCGTCGCGACGGACCTCGGGCCGGATGATCGGCTGTTCGTGTCCGGAGACTTCCATTCTACCGACGGCGACAACCCGCTGCTCGATATCGCTTTCGTCACCAAGGTGAATGATCGAAACGTGCTGGCTGTCTTGCCAAGCAATGGTGCGGGCGGCTTCGGGAGGACATTTGGAAGGCAAACTGTGCTGGCAGGAGACACCCCGGGGCTTATTACTGCCGCGCGGTTCACTCCTCAAGGACCTCTGTCAATCGCGATTGTCGATGAGACGGGCGGCCTTCAGCGACAGCCGCTGCTGAAGGTCTTCTTTGGCGAAGGTCAAGGAAGCTTCAGGCCGGGCTCCGAACTGAACCTGACCGGAATCGGTCGGCCCCGTGCGATCGCAACCGGTCGTTTCAGAGGCGCAGCAAAACCGATCGATATCGTCATCGCCAGCGATAATCCGAACGCTGCCAGTGGCCAGCTCACTTTTCTATTCAACGACGGCCTTGGCCGCTTTACGCAGGGAAATGTTCAACCGCTCGACTTCGCGCCAAGCTCAATAGTCGCATCGGACCGCCTCAGACCGGATCACAAGACCGATCTACTGGTCCGTGACGCCAATGCAAGTCGATTCCTCTATCTACTCAATATCGATGAGGCTGGCAATTTTCGGCCCGCGAACAATTCAAACGGCGGGTTCTCGGTCGGAGCCGGAAACGTCGACTCGCTGTTGGTCGGCGACATTGCCACTGCCGGCGCGTCCAACAAACTCGACGATATCGTCACATTCGATCGCGACATGACCTTGAAGGTTTTTGTCAACAATGGCGACGAGCTCTTTAGTTCGACGCCGGTAATAACCTCGCCTAGCAATCCGAGTTTTCAAGGCGCTCAGCCCGCCTACGTGCTCGCGGGCTTTGGCGCGGAACGGCCCGCGCTCGCAGCTCCGGTGATACGGGACGGAAAGATTGGAATCCTCCTCTTGCAAGGAGATGGCCAAGGTAGATTCTCGGTTCCAACCGGGGACATACCGCCGCAGCCATTTGGCGCAAGCTCTATCGCCACCGAATTTTCCTTCTCCTCGCAGCTCCTGTTCCGGAATCTCGAAATCCGAACCTTGCAGACAATGGCGGCGCCGTTGCGCAGCTCCCTGCACGGCAACAACAAGGCCGATCTCGCTTTCATCATGCAGGGAACGGAGCGATCCCTTGTTTCCGGAATATGTCCAACCGATCCAAAATCACCGCCTCCGCCATTGACGACGCCCGCCACGCCGGACCGGGAGGTATGTGAGCCGGTACGGCATACAGGATTCGACTGCACGGAGATCCTGCAGCGTTCCCCTTGTTTTTTGACCGAATGCCATACGGAACCCGGAAGGCCGGCGTCTACAATACCCGCACAGGCCTTCTGCCGTACTACCAATACGTTCGGGCCGGCACTGATGCTCTACGGCAACACTTGTCAGGATTGACCAAATACATATCGCGGCGTGCACAACGTCGCCTCGTCTGCAAGCCATCAAACAAATGCCTTAGGCAATGTAAGAGGACCTTCGAAATGACGAACAGAATGAAATCTCGATTTGTGATTGCTCCTATCATGGTCATTCTCGCCTCACTATTTTGTCTGGCGGCTAATGCTGAGTCGATCACCATTTTCCCGAGAGAGATCAAGGCGGGGACGTCGCCCACCCTCACAATCACTTCATCGCCCTCCTTTATCAATCTCGCCCAGCTGAACGCGTCGCAGCTCGAGGTCAATCCGGCAACCGATGTAACCGATATTCGCATCGTGAGCGCCGCAGCGGACCGCCTGACGCTGTCGTTCGATCTTGCGCGGACTGCAGTCGGCAACCGGACGCTCAACATCAAGCTTAGCGATGACGTAGTCGTAACCATCAAACTCGCTCTCGAGCGCGATCCACTCATTTGCAGCCCAGCTTGCGTTGCTCCGCGTATCTGCGAGAACGGCCGATGTCAACTTCCGCGATAGCTCAAGAAGCGCTGCGGAGAAGGGCCATCGCTGCGGCCCTACGGTCCGCATCAAGCGGCGTGCAAAATTAACGTAGCAAGCACTAAGTGAACATTTGTCGGAATCAAACTGCGCCGCTTGAATCAAACTTCTTGACGAGCTAACTCATTGAAAAACTTGGAGAGGGGAATCATCGTGTTGGCTTGGAGGTCAGACTCTTCGCTAGGTTTTTCGATGTTTTTTCCGACTGATCATTGCCAAACTTCCGTCGGCGAATCGCATGAAATCGCAACGTCGTGTTTGCTGGGCATGGGGCACATTGTGGCGTTTAGCTGTCGCGGGTGATCTGTCGAATGCCCGCTTTGCGAAGGATTGCGTCGCCAAATAGAGTTGTAGCTGTCAAACAGTTCGAGTCCATGTGCCGCTTAGAATCGCCGAAGGACACCCTCTTGTCGCTTCGACCCACCCATCGAAAAAGATAAAACCGTCAAGGCGGAGTTGAAGCGGATTTCGCGTGGTTACTCCTATTGTCGAGATCGAGTCACCGATGGTGACCTGAACGTCTTCCACGCGGTCGGGAATTTCATCTACGGAGGTTCTCGTGGATGTAATCGCCTGCGTGACGAGTTCACTAAACGATGCTTGAGGTTGGAAAGCATCGACATCAAAGCACTTAAAAAGATATGTTGCGACGTGCATGCCGCCGACGTTTAGCTTAAAGCCGATATTGATTTGCGGGTTACCCGTGCTGAAGAAATCCGGTTGCAAACCGTCTATGGCACTCTCCGAATGACCTTACTTCAGTTTTTGGATTCAATTTACAGTAGCATGGTTTTACGGTACAGTAGAATCTAAGAAGCACATGCCGTCGCCATGACGTTTGCGCCCTGTTAAGCGCTCCCAAAACTAGATCAGTTTGAACTGGAAATTTTTCAGTCTGGCCCGTGCCCGCGAGCGCATCCAGCCTCGGCGGAGTTACTAGCTCGAACAGCACGAGCAACAACGCAAGCGCGTATCGTGGCGTAAAAAATAGCACCCGCTTAGTTGCAGTGCTGCGGCCTGTTTCAAAAACCAGCTCTGGACAGTTGTTCGTCGCAGGTTTCTGCCTTGTCGAGCGAAATCATTCCACTCCCGAAACCTCGGCCAGCCGCTAACACCGCGGCACGTTCAGCCTGCTCACGCCGGTGTCGCAAGATTTCTTTGATGTCCCGGTGCACACGCTGCCTACTAACTGCTTTAAGAACTTGAACCCTCGCTCCAATCCATCATTGGACGGCCGCGAAGCCTGGGGCGTCGACGACACGCCCTATCGGATCGCTGACCTGCGCGCGCGAGTGCTCGACACAAAAAGGGCAGAAGGAGAGCATGTGCGATCCTTCCAACTTATGCTATCACGTCTCGCTCAGCACCCCGACCGAGCTCGGTTCGATATTCATCGTCCAGGCCCACTGGTTGATCATTCGGACCGGCTGAAGGACTATGAGGCCGTCTATGTCGCAGGGCTGCAAGAGGTCGGCCGATTGCTGCAGGGCGTACGGGCGCGACCCCAATGACAACTTCTCCGAACCGGCCTGCCCGTTGGGTGGACTTCCACTGCCATCTTGACCTCTACAAAGATCACGTGGCGCTGATCGCCGAATGTGATCATGAGCGTGTGGCAACGCTTGCGGTTACCACCACACCCAAGGCATGGCTTCGCAACCGCGAGCTGGCAGCGCGATCCGACCACGTGCGCGTGGCTCTTGGCCTCCATCCACAGCTTTTCGATGAACGCGAAAGCGAGCTGCCGCTCCTCGAGCACTATCTCCGGGACGCTCGTTACGTCGGCGAGATCGGCTTGGATGCGGGACCCCGCTTCTACCGGAGCTTTCCGGCCCAAGAACGCGTTTTCGTAAGGATCCTGCGAGCCTGTGCCGATCAGGGAGGCAAGGTGCTCACAGTGCATAGCGTGCGCGCGGTCGGAAAGGTCCTGGGCCATGTCGAGCGCGAGTTGCCGCCGGATCGGAGCCGTGTTGTGTTGCACTGGTTCACCGGAACGGCAGCAGAAGCGCGTCGGGCCGTCGCGTTGGGCTGCTATTTTTCCGTGAGCGGCGAAATGCTCCGGTCGCCGAAACACCGTCAGCTGGTCGCCGGTTTACCTGCAGATCGCCTGATCACCGAAACTGACGGTCCGTTTGTAGAGGTGGAGGGACGTCCCATGCGACCACGCGACGTGGCCCAAACCGTAGCTGAACTTGCCCTATTGCGAGGCGTCAGCATCGAGGCGATGAAAAGCGCGATTCTCAACAACCTGCGCAAGCTTCTGAACGAGGCGCGTTCGTGAGCGTCCAGGCTTCGAAGAACAACCTCGCCCGCGAGCTCTTTGTGCGGACCGCGGACGAGAACTATGTCACCGCGCCCGCTGGTGTGCCAACAACCGACTGAACACCGATTTCCTTTGGCTCGCGGTGCATGCGCTCGAAAAGTATCTAAAGGCGGTGTTGCTCGTGAACGGGCATGACACGAGGGGCTATGGCCACGATGTCGTTCGACTCTACCGGCATGTAAACGGCTTCGCCGGCGCGCTCTTGCCCGATCGACTTGCAAAACCGGCGAACTCGACATCTTCCTTTGGCGCGAAAGGTCCGCCGAAGAATTCATGGCGCATCTTCTGGACAACGGGAACGCGGACAATCGTTACGCCATCTATGGCTATGTTACGAGCACGCAGGACCTCCACATGCTCGACGCCATGGTGTTCGCGATCCGTCGGCTCGTCTGCGAGCTCGACGGCAGGGTATTTACGGGCGACGAACCTGATCTACCGACCCTCACACATCGCGAGATTCTCACCCTCCAGCCCGACTACTACGGTCGAATGGGTATGCCACTCGATAATCTGATCGACACGCGCGAAGATACGCCGTTGCGTCAGGCCGCACTCAACCTCAACCTACCCTTCGCACCTCGGGACATCGCACATCGGCCGATGCCGGAAGGAACTGCATCCAGCAATCCAGTCATCATCCGTCGGATACTCGATCCGTCTGGCAAGTGATGACCCAGTCTACGCCGCGGAAGGCATCGAAATAGCGCGCTGGTTTCTGGCCAATGTTCAGGTCCCGAGAGGAATACCGGGCAGTCCTGGTGTACGGGAGCAGATCTTGGAAGCAGTTGAGACGGCTCGCACACGACACCGTCTCCCGTAACGCGCTGTGGACTAAGATCTATTAGTTGGCCGAGCGGCGCTTTTCGACATTGGGACCGTACTCCGAAAGATCGGCGAATTGATCGAGGGACTCCCGTATCGCGCTCGATCAGCACCGTTAATTCATCGGTAGTAATAGGATAGCTGATCTCCCCACGGCGCTCCCTCAGAATGCCGGCAACGATGCTCTCGCACTCCCGCTCAAGCTCCTGCGGCTTGAAGTGCGGCGCTGGGAAAACCTGCCAATCTTGTCCGGACGTATCGCACCCTATCGCCGAGTCCTTCCTTTCGGCGGCCCGCCTCGGAAAGCAAGCATCGGGTCGGTCACTTCTTTTTTTGTGAGGTTTCGTACTCGAACCTCCTCAGGAAATCGCCCCCGCTAGATAGTAGAGCCAATCGCGATTGATACCGAGCACGTCAGCGAACTGCTGCACCATGCGATCATCCTCCTTCCGACGCAATGCCTATGTCTACGACGTTTGATCGGTGCCGCCTGTGCGGGGCGTTCGGCGCATGCGCCAAATCAGCGCGGCCGGCCATACGCCCGCAGCCCTTCCCTGCACCTACGTCACGAGTCGGCCGAAGCGAGGCCGATGGTCGAAGCCTCTCCGCGAACGACGCTATCCGTTTGCCTGCGTAAGAGCGGCAGAGCGATCGAACTTGACCGCGGCCTTTACACGTGTAGGATGAGCTCAATTAAAAATTGTACCAACTTCCGATTTTCTATTCATTGAACGGCTCCCGTTTCGGGAGGATGACGCATGTTTTCAACGGCCCGTGCAGCACAAAGTCCGAACCGGCGGGATCTTCGGCGCGAAGACGCAGCCAACGTTCACCGGATCGATCGCACCAAGCGAACATCCTCCCGCGATAATCCAAAAATGCTAACGAAGCCCGGCCCTCTCGTCCGAGCGCTCCAAGTTGGCCGTCGGTCCCAGAAACGCATTCGAAAGACCGCAACCGGCCACGGCACCCGTCGACATTACTGAAGTGAATTCGAGAGCTATCCGGGAGAGGTCACATGAGGAGTTCGCTAGTCGTCACGCTCGTCCTCGCTCTCACCGTGCTGGCGGAGCTGGCCGACGCCGAACCAGCGACCCTCTATCGCGGCATGTGCGATGCTTCCGCGGCTGTGGCACTCGACAAGGATCATTTCGTGGTGGCGGACGACGAACTGAACGTCATGCGTATCTATAAGCGGGACCAACCAGACTCCGTTGCTCAAGTCGATTTGTCGTCCTTCCTCGATACAGAACCCGACAAGGAGTCCGACCTCGAAGGGGCCGCAGCCATTGGAAACAGAATCTTCTGGATCTCGTCGCACGGGACCAACAAGGACGGAAAGGTTCAAGACCGTCGGCGAAGACTGTTCGCGTCCGAACTGGTGACGGCTACCGTCCCCACCGTGCGCGCCGTAGGCAAACCCTATTCGAAGCTCGTCGAGGACCTCGCAGCGGATCCACGATTTGCCAAATACGGGTTGGCGGAGGCCGCAACGAAGCCCCCCAAAACGAAAGGAGCGCTCAATATAGAGGGCTTGGCGGCCACGGCGGACGGCAGACTGCTGGTTGGATTCCGCAATCCTCTTCCCGGCGACAATGCTCTGGTGGTCTCGATCGACAATCCGGACGAAGTAATAACCGGCGCACCTACCAAGCTTGGCGAGCCCATCGAAATCAAACTCGGCGGTCGAGGCATACGCAGCTTCGAGCGTATTGGCACATCTTACCTCATCGTGGCCGGTCCTATCGACGGCAAGGGCAGCTTCGACCTTTACCGTTGGTCAGGCAAATCGGCGGACGACCCGGCGATTGTGCCAAACGTCGACCTGTCGGGCTTGAACCCCGAGGCATTGTTCGCGATCCCAAATACCGAGGAAGTGCAGATCCTCAGCGACGACGGCACCGTTGAAGTGGACGGGACCGAGTGCAAAGACGCACAACGCAAATCTCAGCAATTTCGCAGCCTGACCGTGAAGCCGTAGACGATCCGGCCAAGTCCAGCAGAATTTCAGCAAAGGAGTTCGGTAGCATGCGAGCGAACGGGCGCGCAGCCTCCCCCCACTCGATGCGGGCGAGGGCCATCGCGGGAATTCATGTCGTGACGATCGGCGTCAACATGGACAAGAGCGAGACCGAAGATTTGCTCGGCTTCGGCTTCCACCGAACCGACGTGACGGAAAACGAAGCGTATTGGCTCGAAGGCCAAAAACGCTTTAAGATCTTGGACCCAGGCCTCCCGCCCGGGAAAGGCGTGCCGACGAACAAGCATCCGATACAGTCCTTCCTCTGGGCGGATTTCACCGCCAAGGGCTCTCACGACTACGTCTACAAGGTGGTCGCGATCCGCGGCACTCCGGATGCACCGAAAGAAACCGAATTCGTCGAGCTTCAAGTGAAGACGGAAGCGCATGATGCAGCCGAGACCCACGACGTGTTCTTCAACCGCGGCGCCATCGCATCGCAGGCGTACGCGCAGCGGTTCGAAAACCGCGATCCCGATGAAGTCGGTCCCGAAGCATACCAATGGCTGTCGCGCGGCCTTCACGAGGCCCTCATCGAGTTCATAGGCAAGGCAAAAGATCCGAGCTTCGCGCTCAGAGCTGCCATCTACGAATTCCAATATCCTGACGTTCTCGACGCGTTTCACAACGCGGATGCGGCCGGCGCCGACGTCAAGATCATCTATGACGCAAAGAGCAATCCGAAGGGGCCGAGAAAGCGCAACGAAGAGGCAATCAAGGCCGAGCTGATTAAGTCACTGTGCATCCCCCGAACAGCCAACCCGAGCTACATAGCCCACAACAAATTCATCGTCCTGTTGAAGAACGGCGCGCCGATCGAGGTATGGACGGGATCAACCAACGTCACGACGAACGGCATATTCGGTCACCTCAACGCCGGTCACGTCGTCCGCGATACGGCTATTGCCTCGCAATACCTCGAGTATTGGACCGATCTTTCCGACGATCCGGAGGCTCGGGATATCAAGCCGAAGAACGTGGACAAGAGCCCGGCCCCCACGACAGTCGGCTCTGGAGCGACGGTCGCCGTTTTCAGTCCCAGATCGAATCTCAAGGCGCTCGACTGGTACGTCGACCTGATGGCCAAGGCTAGGCAGGCCGCCTTCCTCACGGGAGCATTCGGCGTTCCCGCGCCGTTCGTCGATCTGCTCATGACCGACACCGAGGTGGTGAGGTACATTCTTCTGGAGAAGCCGGGACAGGGAGCAGATGCCCCCGCTATCCTGAGTCAAATTCGAGCGGTGCGGTCGAATCAGATCGTCGTCGGTCCGCCGAAATGGTTCTCGCTAAATGCCTTCGACGACTGGCTCGAGGAGCGCAAGAATCCCTTCAGCGAAAACGTCGAGTACATCCATACGAAGTTCATGCTCGTGGATCCTCTCGGGGACGATCCATGGGTCGTTGCGGGCTCCGCGAACTTCAGTACGGCTTCCACCAATCAAAACGACGAAAACATGCTGGTGATCCGAGGAGACGGCCGTGTCGTCGACATCTACCTCGGCGAATTCATGAGAATATATAACCATCTGTCCTTCCGCTCTTGGGCGGCAGGCAAGAGCAAGGAAGAGCTCAACAAGATTTCTTTCCTGGACACGACAGGAGACTGGGTCGGGGACTTCTACAAGCCGGGCACCAGGCGGACCCTTCAGCGGGAATATTTCTGCGAATGAGCACCGAGTTTCCGAGGTCTTCCGGTCAGCAGTGAACGGTCACGACTTCCCCCAGCAGACGATTGGATTTCGACGAATGACAAAGATCGTACCGAGAGCACCTCTATACGGCCGATGATCTGCTGACCGGCTTTAATCCCTGGGACCAGATGGGCTACACCCTCACCAAGGACTTCTCGATCTTTCGGCAATACGTCGCGGATGGTGGCCCCGTTCCGTCGTCGATCGACATCCGAAGAGCCCAGGCCGAACATGACGCAGGCATCGCAGACGCGCTTCGGCAGCTCTTGATGAATCTGCAGCGACCATTGGTAGGTGTCATGGGTGGGCACAGCGTTTCCCGGACTTCGCCGGCGTATGCGGACATTGCCAAGTTGACCTACCGGCTTGCTCATGACGGCTTCCTGCTCGTCACCGGAGGTGGCCCCGGCGTGATGGAGGCTGCGCATCTGGGCGTCGCATTCTCTTCGTTCGAGAGCGAACGCCAGCTTCAGGAAGCCGTGAAGGCCCTGGCGGAAGCTGCCGAAGCTCCACGGCTGGACGGGATTTTCGAGGGTGACGGAACCATCAAGGAAGCCAAAGTGTCAGCCGTAGAATATGCACGCAAGTGGCTGAAGGTGGCGCTCGACGTGAGATCTTCAGCACCTCTACGCTTCCGATCAGCCTGGCTATCCCCACCTGGCTGTACGGAGCGGAGCCGACGATGCCTTTCGCAACCCACTACGCGAAGTACTTCCAAAACAGCCTCAGAGAGGATGCGTTGATCAACAACTCGCGCGCCGGAATCATCTACGGCCGCGGGGGTGGAGGCACCATGCGCGAAATCTTCCAGGATGTCGAACGCAACTACTACGCGCCGACAGTCGACCAGGTGACACCCATGATCTTCTTCGACCGCGAAGGATATTGGGCAAGAGACGCCGTCCTTGGCGACGAGAGCGCGACCACGGTCGGCTTGAAGGTCGATGTCGCGCTGCCGAAATTGTTGTCGCTCGGCTTGATGGGTACGATCAAGAACAAGAAGGCGGTCGAAGATTGTCTCGGAGCCAAGCTCAAGTTCACGGTGGATCACGACGAGATCGTCGACAGCCTAAAGGGACACGTCGATGCGTCCCGACGCAACCTGAACTTCGCATTGGCCGCCGAGCCGTTAAGTATCGCAACGCTGCGAATGAACCGGGCGTAGCGAATCGCTCTTAGAAATCGGAGATGACCCGTGCAATCACGCAAAGGCATGTTTTTCGTTTGCTCGGCGGCGTTTCTCGCCGGTACCTCACCTTGCCTTGCCTGGGGGCAACTTGGACATTCCGTGATCGCCGAGTTCGCGCAGCGCCACTTGAACCCGGCCACCCAAGCGAAGCTCAAGGAGCTCATCGGCGACACGTCCTTAGCTGCTCTTTCGAACTGGGCCGACGACTTCAAATTCACGGCCGAAGGCAAAGGCACCTATCGGTGGCACTTCGTTGACATTGATGTCGCGCGTTCGACTTATGACGCCGCCGTCGACTGCAAGGAATCGAACCATCAAGGAACGTGCATCGTCGAAGGGCTGCCGGCGGCGATTTCGATCCTGAAGGACGGAACGCTTCCGAAGGAAGACAGGGTGCGCGCCTTGAAGCTCGTTGTCCATTTGACGGCCGATCTGGAACAACCGCTGCACGCAAGCGAACGGAACGACGACCAGGGAGGCAACAAGTTGAACGTGGTCCTGCGTGCGAAGTGTTCCGACGGGAAAGCGTACACGCGCTCGTCGACGTTTCACAGCATGTGGGACGATTCTTTGATCGATCTGCAGGCCTATTCCTGGGGAAGCTACGTGGACGCTCTCGATGCAAATCCGCTACCGTCGGCGGAGGCCCCGCCGTACGACCAAGCTCGTATCGCAGCTTGGGCAAACGAAACGCATGCAGTTGGCATCAAAGCTTACGCGCTTCTCCCGCCCGGGACGCCCGACCACAACGACCCAGGTCATGCCGTCGAAATCGACGCCGGATATGCCGACGCGGTTAAAGGCGACCTGGATGACGCGATGACGAAGGGAGCGGCTCGCCTGAAGGCTATCCTGGACGACGTCTTGGGCGGGTCCTAGAAGTTTCGCCCCTTTTCGATCAACGAGGGCCACGACGACGTCGACCTCGCCCGATCCAACGCCCATCAACCACGAGGGCCGTCGATCGTAGCCTGACGTCGTCCGTAGCTGATCTGCAACTTGCCATCCGGCCTCACCGAAGCAGCAAAATCACCTTGGGATGGATTTCGGTTCGTGAGTTCGGCGACCACTTTCGATCCATCCCGAACTTCCACTTTGAACTCTAGCCGATTGGCAGGCCCAAGGGGATTGCCAGTATCCACGACCAAAGGTTCTCGGGCGGAAAGGGATCCAGCCAATGGTTTGAGGCCCGACGAATGCTCGACCAAAGACGATCCAGCCCCATTGATCGTAAACTCGATCCAGCCTCGTCCTCTGCAGTTGTTGATGCCAAAGGGCAACCGGTCATAGCCGCATCCCTGCAGATGACTATTGGCTATGATGCATCTGCTGTCGGACGGATCGACCTGGACATTGGTAACACGTGAACCGCAGTTGGCGCTGGTGATAGTTGCCGAAGCCGTTGCAAACTGCTGCAGCCTGGTCGTGCAGACCCGGTTCGTGTGATTTTCGTTTGCGTCGCACGATTCGTTGCCATAGCGGATGGGTGGGAAGGCCTCAGTGTCAGAGACGTTCTGGATCGTTTTTATTTCGAACTGTCCAGCGGCATCGAACCGCGCAAAGAGCGTAAGGCTGCTGAATCCGATCAGCAGAAACATGAACAGGAGGCAGAGTACACCGTAGGCGCAGATAATGCGAGACGCCTTCGACCGGCACTTGTCGAGCAAGAATGGAAGTACGATGATAAAGACGGCAACCAATACCGCGGACCACGGCCTCGCTTGGTTCGGGATCGCGAGTCCCATCACATCGGCAAACTTAAGAAGCCCTGCCGCAACGTTGACTGGAAGCTGGAGGACTTCCAACAACGCTTCGCCGATCGCATGGATAGCGTCCTTTAGCACCTGCCCCCCTGCCAAACCGGTACCCTTACGGGCCTCCTCTCGACGCCCGAAGCGGTACTGTAGCCTCTGCCGCCAATCAGACAAGCTCTGGTTCGGAGATCTCGATCGAGCGAGGCTCCTACGGTGCCGGACAACCGTTCGGGCGTTTGTCGACTCTATGCGCCCGCAGTGCCGCCTACCCGCAGACATCACGTCGGACGTGATGCAAAAGCGGAGCGAGGTGTGGTCCTGATTCAGTCGCTGAGGCGAGCCAACGATCTAGTGTCCGGGAGAGCCGCTCCAACCGGCTCCATCAGCCCAAGCTGGGGTGAGCCCGAAGTAGGTCCTGGAGGGACTGCCGATTGGCGACGGGATCATCGAGGTGCAGCGGCTCGTTCTCTGGCCGCTCTCCTTGGGCCAATCGTCGGACCAGCGCTCGCGTGCCGTCCACCGCAGCAATCATAGCTGTTCTGCTGGTGCGCCATGTTGGCGGGGTTTAGGCTGACCCCAGCCGCTTTGCGAGCTTTGCCGCGCGGCCGTGATTGTATCCGCGGATGGAGTCGTAGTGATAGGCGACCGGCCTTTGCCGATCGCTGCGATCAACGAACAGCAGCGACCAATGGTCGCCGCGTTGATCAGGATGATCGGCACTGTTCATTGGCAGAAACAGGAAGTCGGCTGTGTCGTCACCATTCCGATCAATAAGGCTGGAATCTGCGTCGGGCCTCGCTATCGATGGGCGTTAGGCGTAGATGATAATGGGCTAAAAGAGGATGCGCGAGCTGTGTGCAGAAGCCGAGATCCGGATGGTTCTCCTGCAGCCACTCTTCGAGGATGATGTGCTCGTCGCCAAGCCATTGCGTGTCTCCCAGCACCAGCCCGGCACTCGGGGCGAGGCGGTCGCATCTAAAACCCCCAACCGTCTATCGCGCGACAGCCCTTACTTGGGAGCTCCAAGAGTAAACGCGCCAACCGAGAAGTGCCTCGCCTTTCGCTACCTCGCGCTTTCTCCCACACTACCCGCTATGCTTTGCCGAGCCGCTGAGATTCGCCACGTGGCGGTGCCTTTTCTGCTATCTGGCAGGATCCATCCGCCCCGCGGGCCCTCCTCGACCGCATAACTTATCCTGACGCGGTTCTGTTGCGTCACAGGGCTACTCTCGTGTGGAGGCAGCATCCAATGCACGGCCTATAGGACGGGAAGTTGGGCTCGAAGCGCGTCGGGCGATGCCCTGCCTAATTCCGAGAGCGTTGCTCCAGCTGCGGATTTGCACGCTTTGCTTGCACCACAAGCAGAGAATCCGGGCCGACGTGCAGGTCAATTATGAAGTGATCTCCAGCCTGACCGGCCTCTATCGCCGCGCGACAGACGGTACGCAGAACGCGGCCCAGTTCGTCCGAATGCACATAACAATCCTGGAGGAGGGGAACGCGCAGTTCGCATTCAACGTTGCGATCTTCGCCCTTACGGATCAGTTGCCGGGTGGCGCCGGATTTCGCGACGTCGGCAAGCGCCTTGACGAGCTGTTGAGATGGCATTCCACCATCCGCCTCCTCGTCTCTCCAGATTGAGATCGTCTGCGCTTTAATCACAAAGGCACTCCTCGAGCTTGTCCAACTTGGCAGCCAATCTCGTCGCGTTCGGGTCGTAGCCGGCTTGGCGAGTTTGACATCTCAGCATCTCCGCCCCTGACGGTATTGACCTTGCGCCTGCCGTCAAGCGCGTTTGCAGCGTAGACGCTACAGTGTTGCGTAGCCGACTCTCCCTTTTACCCCGTGCAGTTTTACTTCGTTACTTTCCCCAAAACTGCATTATTGCGGCTCGTTCGGCCTCTCCGCGCGTATATTGCGATTTTCATTCACAACCGAAAATAGTATCCTTTCCCGGTATCCGGTGCGATGAGGCGGCAACCGGGAAAGGAATACCGAGGGGAACAGATGATTCGTCATACGATCGAAGCAAACGAGAAGCCGATACTTGACATCTTTTGCGACAAGTACCTTTTCAGCATCCCATCATACCAGCGCCCGTATGCCTGGACCACCGAGCAAGCCAGCGAACTCCTTGACGACATAACGACCGCTTCTGGCGAGACGGGGGATGTCGCTAACGCGAGCCCGTACTTTCTCGGCAGTATTGTCCTGATCAAGGATCCTCTGGCGCCCGAAGCCGACGTCGTGGACGGCCAGCAGCGCCTTACGACGATAACGATCCTCCTTTGCGTCCTTCGGGACCTGGCGGATGCAAAAATCGGGCAGGCAATTCATAACTACATTTGCCAAACCGGCGATCCGATCAAGGAAACTGCCGACGTCTTCCGCTTAAGCCCCAGAGAGCGCGATGCCGAGTTCTTCCGCTCGACGATCCAGACCGCTTCGCAAACCCAGAACCTGCCCGATCCCCGGCAGTTTTCGGACGCCCGCGCCCGCATGCTCGAAAACGCCGCATTTTTTCGCGAGAAGCTGAAGGATGTGTCGGACGAGCGGCGGCGGCGGCTCACGATGTACATCGCGCAGCGCTGCTATCTGGTGATTGTGGCCGCGTCTGACCAGGAATCCGCCTTCCGGATATTCTCAGTCCTGAATTCACGCGGGTTGGATCTGTCTCCCGCCGATATTCTCAAGGCCGAAATCATCGGCGCCCTACCCGTCGACAAACAAGACAATTTCACCAACATTTGGGAGGACATTGAGGACGAACTGGGCCGATCGCGATTTGCCGAGCTCTTCGGCCACATCCGGATGATTCATCGAAAGCAGAAGATGCAGGGCACTCTCATTGCCGAGTTTCGGGAGTTCGTCCCGACACGAAAGGATCCCGCCAATTTCATCAACAAGGAGCTATCACCATACGCCGACGCTTACGAAGAAATTACCGACAAGAGCTTCGCAAGCTTCAAGCACGCGGATGAAATCAACCGTCAGTTGGCGCACCTGTCCCGCCTTGATAACTTTGACTGGCAACCTCCCGCGATCGAGGTCATCGCGCGACGAAGGGAGAACCCTGAATTCATTCTCCGCTTCTTGTCGGACCTGGAGCGGCTCGCTTACGGCCTCTTCCTCATGAGGAGCGATCCCTCCGACCGCATACGACGTTACGGAAAACTGCTCGGATCAATTCAGGCCGGTGACGACCTCTTCGCGGCCGAGTCGTCTCTGCAGTTGAGCGGTGACGAAAAGAACTTTGTCCGAGCAGCTCTCGACGGCGACATCTACAGGGTTACGCGCATCCGACTGCCGCTTCTGCTCCGGCTTGACGAGTTGTTGTCAGGCGGAAGCGCCGTCTACAATCAGCCGATCGTTACCGTCGAGCATGTGCTTCCGCAGAGCCCCTCTGTCGGCAGCAAATGGCTGGAAGATTTCCCTGACGCTTCCGAACGTGAGCGCTGGGTTCACAAGCTCGCCAACCTGGTCCTTCTCACTCGCCGTAAGAACTCTCAGGCGAGTAACTTTGATTTCGTGGAGAAGAAGGAAAAGTATTTTGCGATGAAAGCGGGTGTTGCGAACTTCGCGATCACAAGCAACGTCCTGAAAGAAAAAGAGTGGACCGTCGCTACGCTGAAGAAACGCCAAGCGGAAATCCTTGCTGCCATCGCCCAGCTCTGGAGGCTTGAATGACTTTCCGCCGCACTCACACCAGCACCAATACTCCCGCTTACGACCGTACTTACATTCCCAAGTCTAGGTAAGTAGAGAGATTCAGGATACGAAAGTGCTGCGTGTCGAGCGACATTGCAGCGCAGCCGCGCTCCGTGCAAAAATTTCGAGCAGGCCGAGCGCGACCGGGACGCGGATGTCGATCTTTACCCAGGGCCTCGCGCTACTTCCACGCATCGCGTCGGTTCTCGAGCGGTGGTTGGCCTCGAGTCGTCTCAACTCCGATCCGAGCCGCTCAACAATTTCGAGAGCATCTCCCTAATGGGTTGCCCAGCCGCAAAGACATCGAGTGCACTGCAAATAGCCGTTGACCTTGCGCCTAAGTTTTATCCAGTCCTGAGTTCGCCCCTGCCATTGGATTTGCCCGGTTGGGCGGCGCTCGATCATCAGCCCGGTCCAGTTCGCGCGCCACACGGACGCCGGAGAGCGAGGTATCGGCCACCCAGGCACTCACGGGTACAATCATAGACGACGGTCAGGATGCGGAAGCGGCGTTCGTCGGTAAGCTAATCCCGACACAAAGTCGAGCGGTCGTTCGTAAGCGTAGCTGAACTGCCCTTCGTTTTGACCGGACACTGGCGTTAGCCGGAGGAGCTAGAAAGCCGCGCGAGATTGACATAAGTGTTCCGAAACGATCGATCTCGGCCGCGTATTCCGAGAGCGCCACATCTTCTCCGTCGAACCAGCGATCTGCCGCCTCGGCAGCGGCAAGGCCGAGATACAGCGCATTGAACAGGCCTTGCGCCGCGATCGGATCGAACGCAGGCGCGGCGTCGCCGGCGGTCAGCCAGTTTTCGCCAGCGGCGGTTTCGAGCCAGGCACCCTGCGCCGCGCAACAGCCGCGTTCGCCTTGATCCCAGCCGGCATCATGCAATAGGCCTCCAAGCATCGGCAATCGTCGCGCCCTTGCTAGCAGGCCCGGGAGAGTTCGACCGTCACGGGCAGCCGGCGAATCGGCGTCGGTATGGAATGGCGCGCCTGCTCCGGTAGCAGCGCAGCGTACCACCAGCCGTCAGCTTGGGCTTCGACCTGCACGCAGCCGGCCCGCAGCGCGACGTTTCGAGCACGATCCATGCACGGGCAAGCTTGTCGTCGACGTGATGAGCACCGGTGACAGTAGTGAACCGGCGCGCCCCTCGCCCGGCAACATCGATCAGGAGACGGCACTTGGCGCGATATGTCTTGTCCTGTCGTTCGAACGTCCACCCGCCAGCCTTCTGTCAGGCGCTGGACACGCGTCGCGTTATCCCGCGGCTATGTCGTCCGGGGTCGCAAACCGCTTGGGGATACCGAAGTTTCGAACTCCGCCGGCGTGCATGCTCATATCGGGCGTCGCCCCAATTTACCCGCTCGACAAGAAGACCGTCATGAGCCGTCACTGCCTGCTCCGACCAATAGCATTTCGTCCAGACGATCAGCGCCGGACCACAACTCTGCGCCGAGCTTGCCCGCGCTGGCTTCGATCGCGGCCAGCACTGGGATGACCCGCTCTTTCGCGCATTCGGGATGCAGCAGGGTCAGCTTCAGAGCTGCGAGACCCCGGTAAACTGTCTTCCCGATGACGGTGATTCGATCATTCCAGAGGCGGCCAGGAAGCTGCCGATTGACCTCGCTGATGAGCGCGTCCGGCAGGCTCTGCCCAGCTGGTCGCCACCGGAACAATACGACATTGGTTTCGGGCCGGACCAGCAATTCGAGCTCCGTCGATTTCTCAATCTCGTCCGCGGCAAATTGCGCTTGCTCAAGCATCAGGTCGAGCAGTTCGCCCACACGTTCCCTGCCGAGCGCCCGCAGCGACATGAACACCTTCAAGGCATCGAACCGGCGCGTCGTTTGCAACGACTTCCCGACCAGATTCGGTCCGAGACTATCGGCCTTATCGCTCGGGCTGAGGTAAGCAATCGACCGGTCGAGGATCGACAGCGTCGCACGCCTGCGAACCATGAAGACTCCGCAGCTGATGGACTGGAACAGCAGCTTGTGGAAGTCGATTGAGACGGAATCGGTGAGTTCGACACCGCGCAAAAGCGGCGCGTGATCGCTCAGCAGCAGCGCGCCGGCGGCGGCAGCATCCAGGTGGACCCACACGTTCGCGCCGTGGGCCACACGCGTGCATTCCTCGATTCGATCGATTGAGCCGCATTCGGTGGTGCCGGCCGTCAGCACCAGCGCGATCGGACGATGACCTCGACTGGTCTCGGACCGTATCGCTCGGTCGAGCCGGTCCGCGCTCAACTTGCCATCGCGCTCGGCCTCGATCGGCACGACCGCGGATTCGCCGAGACCCAGGATGTGGGCACTTCTGGCGACTGAGAAGTGCGCAAGCTCCGAGCACAGAATGCGCCACGCCCGTGCCTCGACCGGCAAGCCGGATATCCTCACAGTATTCTTTTCGTTCGCCTGGGCGTGATCTCGCGCCAGCATCAGCCCCATGAGATTAGCCTGCGTTCCTCCACTCGTGAACACGCCATCACCGGCCGCACCGAACCCCACGAGATTGCTCAGCCAGCGCACCACATGGCATTCCAACGCCGTTGCGGATGGGCCTTGGTCGAACGAATCCAGCGACTGATTGCTCGCGCTGATCAGAAACTCCGCAACCAACGACGGCAATATCGGCGCGGAATGCATATGCGCGACATAGTGAGGATGCGAGACTGAGACGAAGTGCGGCATGATCCGCTCGCGCACCTCCAGCATGACGGCATCGAGACCGCGGCCCGCGGCCGGGCACACTTCGAGCGACGCCAGCGGGTGCTGGAGCTGGTCAAACTTGATGCCGCTGGTCGGAGCAGATTGCTCGTCCCAACTTTCCATCACGTGATCTATGGCGCGCTGCATGGCGTAGACGAAAGCGGCGCGGGTGCTTTCATTGGTCGGCGGGAACAGACCCAAGTGATGCGCTTCACCGGTGCCGGGCACTGTCAGCTCCTTACTGAACGCTGGCCCATCGCAACAGGCGAGGAGGCATCGGTCATGTCGGCGGCTGTCGCGCCTTGACGCGGGCCCTGGAAAAGGTCGCACAGCATAAGAACAAGGGAGGAACGAACGGTCGCACGGAAACGGCTATTCTTGGGGTTGATCACCTGCTCCGTTTCGACGGTCTTGTCGTTGTCGCTGCTCATTCAACACTTCCTCTACTTTTCAGACGGCGTTTGCGGTGGTTGAGAAGGGACGGGCGACCGCACCACGCAGTGAAGCCGAGGTGACTGGTTGACGTATCGATCGGCTCAGGTTGCCGAGCCGCGGGGCGATAGCGCCGGCAGTAGTTCGGCGCACAGAGATGCGAGCCCCCTTCAGGAGCTTGCCCGGAATCCTGATAGCGGGCTGGCAGGGATCGTAGCTCGCCGCCTCGCGGCCGCCGCGCGGGTTCTGCGGGATGCAGCAGGGCTTCGCGGCGTCGGCCTCATGGCGGGCCGACCACCAGTCGGCGGTCCACTCCCAGACATTGCCGATCATGTCGCATACGCCGTATCCGTTCGCTGGGAATGCAGTCAACGGCGAGGTGCGATCGAAGCCGCCTTCGCAGAGATTCTGGATCGGAAAGCTGCCCTGCCAAATGTTAGCCATGTGCTTGCCGCCGGGCGACAGGGCATTGCCCCAGGCGTACTCCTCGGCTTCGAGCCCACCGCGTGCAGCGAATTCCCATTCGGCTTCAGTGGGGAGTTCCTTGCCTCCCCATTTGGCATAGGCGAGCGCGTTCGAATATGCGACGTGGACGACGGGATGATCGCCGAGCACATCGATGTTGCTGCGCGGACCGTAAGGACGGCGCCAGTTTGCGCCCCGCATAAAGGTCCACCATTGGCCCAAGTCCCGCAGGTTGTGCACCCGGTGCGGCGGCCCAAACACCAGCGAGCCGGCGTAAAGCATATGCGGCAGCGCACCGGGATAGTGTGCCGGAACCGGTGCTGTCTCGGCCACCGTGATGTGGCCGGTCTCCTTCACGAACGAGCGAAACTGCGCGTTGGTGACCGGGGTACGGTCAATCCAGAAGCCGTCGACCCTGACCCGGTGCGACGGGGCTTCCTCCCGATAATGATGATCGGAGCCCGTGCGGAACGTGCCGCCCGGAATCCAGACCATCCCGTCGGTCCGAATATCCCGCGGAGGCTCAGCGCGCCCGAGGTCGATCTGGAAGATGGCGGTCCACCCGCATACGCTTATCGGGGACAGTAATCCCAGAAGTCCTGCGTCTTGGACGGATCGGTATAGTACCAGCACATGCCCGGCGCCGGCGGCGCACCCGCCCATGTCGCCGCAGCCGCAGCTCCGACAAAGCCAATCGCCGCGCCGGCCACCACTGCTCTCCCAATCGGCCAGCCATACCAGCCTGGTCGCGCCCACGGGCCAGGCCGCGCGCGTTTTCTTGCCATTTTTCACCTGCCGCCCGGATCAATCTGTTCTCTCTATGACGCGCAAATTCTACGCGGATCACAAACACGCTGTTCACAGCGTTGAAAGTTAGCGGCGACGTGACAAGACGTCCGTCGGTATCGGCCGAGTAGGCGCCGTCCCTGCCTTATGTCACGCGCCGCTAACCTCACTGGCCAGCCACGGCCTCAACTTGCGATGGTAGCCATGCCTAAGGGAGGGAAGGTGCCCCAGGCACGTCGAGGGTGTGCATTGTTCGTGCCAGCGAATACTCGACAGTTAGCACCACTTTGTGCTCGCTTTGTCCGCATTCCGACATTTTCAGGTCTCAATCGTTGCATTCCGTCTTATCCAGTGATTTCGACGCGGGATCACCGACCAGACCGACGGCGGAGACGGCACTTCAAATCTCCCGGAAGAATGCAGGCAGCGACGTCGGCCGTCGGATGCTACGGCCCCTGAACGGCTGATCGCCAACAACTGTTTCCGAAAACTCGTGCCGGTGGAATCGGTCACGTTGAAGCCAACTTGGCGCGGGCTCACCGCCCTCCGCCGGAATCGGCAGTCTCTCAAAACGAACGCGCATCAAGCGCGTGCCCCTTGCAGCAAGTGCCGCTCAAGACCAGTGTTCTGTCCCGGAAATTCGTCGACAAAGTCGCGCGAGTTTCTGCAGGATGGAATCCGCGGTAGCGGTCCAAACGAAGGGACGTGAATTTGCATTGTGGGTGCGGATAAAGCGGTCGATTTTTGTGATGAGGTCGGTGGTGGAATCGAACGATCCTCGCCGAATGGCGCGTTGGGTGATGAGCGCGAAGAAGCGTTCGACCTGATTGAGCCAAGAGGCGTAGGTTGGCGTGAAGTGAATGTGCCAACGCGGCCGGCGGGCGAACCAGGCCCTGACCTTGGGATGCTTGTGGGTGGCGCAGTTGTCGACGACGAGATGGATGTCCAGTTGGTCCGGCACGTTACCTTCGATGTGACGCAGGAAGGTGAGGAACTCTTGGTGGCGATGGCGGGGTTTGCATTGAGCGATGATTTCGCCGTCGAGCACGTTGAGGGCGGCGAACAGGGTGGTCGTGCCATGACGCTGGTAGTCGTGGGTGACGCCCTCGATGTAGCCGAACCCCATAGGAAGCATGGGCTGGGTTCGTTCGAGAGCCTGAATTTGGCTCTTCTCGTCGACGCAAAGCACCACAGCTTTGTCAGGCAGATTGAGATAGAGCCCGACGACGTCACGCAACTTGTCGACAAAGAAGGGATCGGTCGAGAGTTTAAAACTGCGGGTACGGTGAGGTTGCAGACCGAAGAGTTGGAACAGGCGATGAACCGTGGTTTTGGCAATTCCCGTCTCTTGGGCGATGGCGCGCACGCTCCAATGGGTTGCGGCTTTGGGCTTGCGAGCGAGTGTCTTGGTGATCAGCTCGGCCACAGCCTCATCCTCAACCGTGCGGGGCCTGCCGGTACGCATCTCGTCGTAGGGACCCTCGATCGACTTGCGATGAAGCGATTGCGCCATTTGCCGATCGTATGTGTATACCAAGCCGCGTCGCCACGAGGGCGTTGCTCGGCTCACGTTCGCAGGCAAGCACGATCTTTGCTCGCAGCGTCGGCGCCGCAGGGAGCGACCGCGACCGTGTTATGGCCGTGAGCTGCGTGCGCTCGTCGCTGGAAATCGTCAGCAAGGCCTTCGGGCGTCGGGTGCGCATCGGGTATCTCCTTCGATCGGGACACCCTAAACACACGCAATTATTATGCTACGAACTAACGGGACAGAAACACTAGCAGCGCGCTTCAACTTAGGGATTTTCCCGATGGCCGAGGCGATCGGAGATTCACGACAAACTTTGTTCAGTCCGGCCTCGCAACCCAAATCACGAGCTACCGTGCAAGCACGCCGAACGTATGATTGAACGCGGCTGCCGCCTCGGACGTGCGAGCGGGCCAATCGCTTCGGTTTTGTCAAAGAGCCTTGCAACCTTTACCTGGCCTGCCTACCTGGTCGACGATCTTCGCGGACAAGGAGATCGTCGCGCGTGGCCGTGTTCCAAGCACAACTTCGGAGCGACGCACGCCGATCAGGAGGCGCGATGCCCCCTCTATACCGCTTTCGGCGCGCAGCGGCGCATGTGCGATGTCGCAATTCTCGAAGCTCTGCAGCAGCCGCGCCTTCACCAGCGCGCCGGATGCACGCAGCTCGCTATCCCTCGACGCAGCCGGAAATTGCGCTCATCTCGCAACTCACGGCGCAAGGAATAACGATGGCGAGGAAGTTTCAACAGACCCACGCGGTAAAGCAAGCGGTTCTGCCGCGCCTACGTCGCGTGCAGGCTTGGCGCCGAACACGACTGCAGCGCCTTCTCGCAGATCCTGATATCGCCGAGAATGATCCGGATCGGCCCAAGTCCACCAAGGCCGCGCGGCATTGCATGGCCGTCTCTATGCGCGCGGAAGCCGTCCTGCGCGGCCTGATCGAAGATTAAGTTCAGCCGCTCCGCAAGAGCTGCCGATAACCGTGTCTGCTCATCCACTTGGCGCGGGAGAGATGGCTCTCATAGGCGCGGCGGGCGCGCTCCGGCTCGCGTTTGGAATCGATGTGCAGCACGACCTCCGCGACTTCCCGCCAGTCGGCACCGTCCGCATCTGCATCCAACAGACGCATGTAGGTAACGGCGTGCTCGCGGTCATACGGGGTCAGGGTCGGATCGCTCGGGGCGGCGTCGAATGGCATAGCAGTTTCCCGGCTCAAGCTGGCAAGGATCGCTGGAGATTGTGGGCTTTTTATAGTGTTCCTACAGGTTCCCCATAGAGATTCTAACCTCTTATAAAGCACTTGCTCGATCGCGTTGCGAGCGTTCCTATGTCTCGATCATGCGGTGTGCTGGATGGATCGTGTGTCGACCCAAATAGTTGGATTATAGCCAGTGGTTTAAATATCCGGGCGCAGACATGATGGGCGCATGAAAGCTCGTGCTCTTGTGGCCCTGAATGTGCGTCGGATCCGCGTGGATCGCGGTATTTCGCAGCGGAAGCTGGCTTATGAGGCTGGGATTGACTGCTCCTACTTGGCGAGCCTCGAGCGGCAATCGAAAAGCCCGACAATTGATATCCTCGATCGCATCGCCGACGCGCTGGGTGTTCATCCATTCGAATTGGTTGTTCAGCATTCCAAACGCGCCAAAGCTCCAAATACGTTGCATGAAGGTCGTAAGCGCCCGCCTCTTAAACCACCGAGGAGAGTTAAACCGCCGAGGAAAGGATAGTTGATCGACACTTGGTCGCGCTCAGTTTCCGGCGAATGCCGCCTTACGCGGTGTGATGGAGAATGCCGAAGGTCTCTGGGCTGGAAGTTGTCTCAAAGGTTCCGCAGGCGTGCCTCGCTGACATGCTCGGCCGTATCGCTGCTCCTGCGGCTCTCGGCTAAGCGCCGTGTGCATGCGCTTTTGAGTTTGCCGCGCTTTGCCGTTTGGTTGGCTTATATGCAGATCATCCTTTTTTTACATCTTGCAGTCGTCTCAGGCAGGCTCGACGGTTCGGTTGGCTTTGGCCGGTTCAAGAGCGAAATTCTCTGCCGAACGCCGGCAACTCGTCGGTGAAGTTCAGGAAGGCACAGAGGATCATGTCGACGCCGATGCCCTCATAGGTGCGGATACGCTCTGCGATCAGCTCGGGCGGGCCAAACAGACAGGTCTTGAAACCGTCGTTGGGTTGGACCAGGTTGGCGTGGCTCGAATCCGCCCACATCCCGATCTTCTCGGCTGTCGATGCGCCGGCCTGCTTCACCTGGTCGGCGAAGGCCTGCACGATCTCGGGGTCGGCGCCGGCGATGATCGCTTCGAGCTGCTCGAGCGCTTCCCGCTCGGTCGGCCGCTGGATGACGAAGCCGTTGAGCCCGAACTTGACGGTGCGGCTTTCCGCCCTGGCGAGCGCGCGGACCTCGTCGATCTGCTGCTTGGCGCCCTCCACCGTGGCGCCATTGAGAAAATACCAATCGGAGTATTTCGCGGCCATCGGCGCGCGGCCTTGGAATTGCCCCCTTGGAAAATCTCCGGGTGTGGCTGCGAGATCGGTCTCGGTTTTAGCCAGGCGTCGTTGATGCTGTAGAAGTCCCCCTTGAAGGTGAAACGGTCTTGCGTCCAGAGACCTTTGAGCACCTGGATGAACTCCTCCGAGCGGCGATACGGACTTTCGGAATTCTTTCGCCAGCTGTCCGCGTCGCGATGAGTGCAGATTAGTACGAAACGTACGATGCCGAGGTACTCGCGATCCGCAAACGGCCAATGATCGATGCCTCAACTGCCGTAAGCTGATGCGAAGTGCACCCAAGCCGCTATGCTCGATCCTGTCGACGTCCTGCTCGGATCAGCTCCGACGACTGAAACGAAGAGCCTCCCAGCCACTCGTCTTGATGTCAGCCTCACATCTCGGCTAGATTGACTGGCTTCAAACTGGGGATACTGCAGTGGCGATGGGTACTGTGAAGTGGTTCAATCCGACCAAGGGATGTGGCTTTATCAAGCCAGACGATGGGGGACCGGACGTCTTCGTGCATATTAGTGCCGTTGAGAAAGCCGGCCATGACGACCTCGCGGACGGCGCCCGCATTAGCTATGAACCGAAGAGCGGCCGTTCGGGTAAGGTTTCCGCTGAAGATCTCCGAGTTGAATAGGCTCGTCGGTACGAACAGGAATAGGCCGAGCTGATTTGTCGCGTTTGGCCCTCGATCTTCCTGACATCAATCTGGCCCTCAGCGCATTCGCGGCACCGCTGAGGTCGTCTCTGCCGCAATGCCATTACATGGTCGCGACGACGGCCAAGGTTCTTACAAGAGGTGTCTGTACCGAACGGCTTTTCGGCAGCGAGCGGGACCTTCAATCGACTCAGCCGGTGTTGTTGATGGGTAACAGCCACCGGACCGGCAAAGAGGACGCCGCTTCCTTCTGCTTTTTTCATTTGATCGCATCGAAATCGGCATCCGCACCCAGCACAAAGCAATATCTGGCGTGGGTAGCATGAGCGCTGGCGGTCGCAAAGGTGGAGAGCCAGCATGCCAGGCGGCGACAATGAGGAGACTTCGATACGCGATGCCCTCTTGCCCTTCCTCATCGCGCGGCGAGTGGAGCGCGCCTTTTGGAATGTTCCACGCAAAATCCGTCGTTGCTTCGCGATCATGGCTTAACTGATCGCGAGTTCGTTAGTCCGAACCTTGCCCTGATTTGGCAGATCAAGGATGCGTTCATACCCGACCCTGTGCGCCGACGTACGCTCCGCCAACGATTATCGAGGGCGAAGCTTGATCGCTGGCGAGGACATCCGCCAGGAGCCCCTCACCGTTGGGCCGACCGAGCTGAACGCGACTCGTAACATGTCGGTGCCAGGGCAACCAAACTGTCAGCTTTTGTTGCGTTATCGGCGTCTGTGTCGACGAGCTGTTCTGCAGCCTGTTCTCTAAAGCCCAAGCGCTCACCGTAATGCACAGAACTAGCATACGTTGGAGACTCCCGTGGGGATACGGGACTGCGGCTGCGCCACATCAACATCAGTGACAATTAAACTCGCGATAGTTGCAGTATGGTCAATATTCTGCCAAATGTGGAGGGCGAAAGTGTCGCGAGGCATCCTTGGCGCGATCGACTTTAGGTAGTTGGCAGCTGCTTCCGGCGCGTAAATGCGTCTGGACTACCATCCCGTGATCTTCCTGGATTGCCGTGGTTTCTACGACCAACTGACGATCCAGACGGATTTAATGCGGTACACCATGGACGGCCCCTGACCTAGAAGGCCAGGGATCTCGATTTGAAGGATCCACCAGAATGAACAGATCAGCAGCAAAGAAGATGAAGCAGCGCAGTGCCGGCAAGCCGGACATTGAGTTGGGCAAGCGGATTCGCCTGCGCCGTGTCGAGCAGAAGATCTCGCAGGCCGAGCTCGGCGACAAACTCGGCGTCAGCTTCCAGCAGGTCCAGAAGTACGAAAAGGGCGTCAACCGCGTCGGCGCCGCCCGCCTTCAGCAGATCGCGAGCGCGCTGGATGTGCCGGTCACCTTCTTCTACGACGGCGACAACAAGGCTCGCGAAGTCGAGAGCCTGCTGTTCCTCGACAGCGCCTTCAGCCTGCGGCTCCTGCGCGCCTACAGCACGATCAAGGATCAGACCGTCCAGCGTCAGCTAGTGTCGCTGATGGAATCGATCGCCGGCAACGAGGACTGAGCTGCACTCAACGTCAGATCGCAGTGCGGTCATTATCTCGAGCGCACTGCGGATAGTCGCCCCCCGAGAATTCATGGCGGACTGATTGAGGGGATCTTCCCCGATGAAATCCAGGTATTTGAGGAAAAGGATCGACCAACACGTGCGTCCTCCGCGCTTCACCCAGCGGAAAGCGATACAAAAGGGCAGCAATGGTCTCACTCCTGGGTGCACCGAGAGTCGTAAAGGGCCAGTCCCATTTGGGATATTCGAGAGAGCGCTCGTCTCTCAAAAGTGCAGATCGAGATCTATCCAATCCGGCGGAGCGGCGCCTCCAGTATGAGGGCGAAATGCTGAGAACTGTCGATCGTGCCTGATGGCGGCCAGGGTGATAAGCGTCGCGCCAAACGACGATGGAGTCCGTATCCACTATCGCCGGCGCGACAAATGCCAGAATCCTCGACATGCAGGTGTTCGTCGATTGCACCGGCATCGTCGAGGATCCGTGCGCTACGCCGAGTCGGGCCGTGTGCGGCCTGTTCGACCGGGCCTATCGCACATCGACCCGCTCTGCATCGGCATCAAGACCGATCGCAACTGTGCGATCATCGGCCGCGATGGGTAGGTCTCACAGCGCCTCTTCGCAATAGGCCCGCTCAGGCGCACGGCTCTGGGAGATCATAGCGATTCCCGATATCCGCAAGTAATGCGCCGCCCTCGTCGCCCGGCTGGGCGTCTCACTCATCCCGACCTGATCCCAAGCGGGCTCAACCGGGCCAGCGGCTCCGGGCAATCCGGCGGTCTCAGAAGATCGAGGATCCAGCGCTTCAGACGCACAAAATCCGGCTCGGTGACAAGCTCTGCCCGGCGCGGCCGGCTGAACGGGAGGCGGATATCCTCGATGACCCGCCCCGGTCTGGCGCTCATGACAATGACGCGGTCCGCAAGAAACAGCGCTTCCTCAATATCGTGCGTCACGAAGATCGTCGTTGTTGGGATTCTCGTCCAGATGTCGAGCAGAACCTCCTGCATCATGCTGCGAGTCTGCGCATCCAGTGCACCGAATGGCTCGTCCATCAGTAGCACACGTGGCCGGTTGATCAGAACACGCGCGATCTCGACACGCTGCTGCATCCCACCGGAGAGTTGCGAAGGATAGAAGTGCTCGAAGCCTTCGAGGCCGACCAACCGCAGAATCTCGTCGGCGGCCCGATGCCGCTCGCTCCTGCCCAGGCCGCGCATCTTCGGACCGAACGCGACATTGTCGCGAACACGCTTCCACGGGAACAGCGTATGTTGCTGAAATACAATTCCGCGATCCGGACTCGGACCAAGAACTGTCTGGTCATCCACGGTCAAGCGCCCGCCCGTTACCGGCAGATGGCCTGCCAAAGCACCGAGCAAGGTGGATTTGCCGCAGCCGGATGGGCCGAGCACGCAAACCAGTTCACCCGGCCCGATTGCAAAATGGAGATCGCGGACCGCCTCAAAGGCGTCGGCACCGTCGCCGAGCGAGATCGAAACACGCTCGATGCCGATACGCCCAACAGATCTCGTAGAAGCATCAGATACCCGAATGTTCATCATGCGACCGCCGGCTGTCGCCACGGCATCAGATAATGTCCCAATGTCGTCAAGAGCCAGCTGCTGCCCATACCAAGCAGCCCGATCACGAGCATGCCGACGATGATATCGGCATAATTCTGCAGCGTGTAAGCCTCCCACGTGTAGTAGCCAATGCCGAATTGGCCGGAGATCATTTCGGCTGTGACCAGGCAGAACCACGATGTACCCATGCCGATCGCGAGCCCGGTCACGATGCTCGGCGCAGCACCCGGCAGTACGATCTCGCGCAGAATAGCGGTCGGTGTGCCGCCGAGACTGCGAGCGGAGGCAACCAGCCGCTGGTCAATATTCGCAACACCATGCACGGTGTTGAGAATGATAGGAAACAACGCGCCAATGAATGTGATGAAGATCATCGACATTTCCGACGACGGAAAGATCAGGATCGAGAGAGGTATCCAGGCCACCGCCGGGATCGGCCGCAACAGCTCGAGTGGCGGCAGCAACAGGTCGCTTGCGGCGCGCGAGCGGCCGATCGCAAAGCCGAAGCCAATTCCCAACAAGACCGCTGCACCATATCCAGCGAATACCCTCCACAGGCTGCTACCATTGCGGAATATCACGAAGCTTAGGCTCAGGTGCTGAGCCGAGGCGAGTTGCCACAGCATGATGCAAGCGACGATCGAGAGACCCCGAACCAGCCAGCGTGACCATGGCACTTGGCCAGCGGTGCGTGCGGCTGTCATTGCTCACCGGCTCGCGACGAGCGATTCCCGCGCGCCGGCATAGTCCACGACTACGCCACCATGCGCCTTCGACCACCGTTCCGCCCCATCCTTCAGCAGGAACGCACTGAGCTCTCCCTTTGGCGACCGCACAAACCACGCCTGATTTGCGAACAGTTTGATGCCGGTCTCGCGATCCTGGACATATATAACGCGAATCGCCTTGCCTTGCTTCTCCAGGGCTGCAAGAGCCGTCAAAGCGCCCTCCGGTGAACTGAAGTGCTGAACGAGCGGCTCGTCCTTGACCCAAATCTGAGCGACACGACTGAAATCCGTGATCCTGGCGCCGGTCGTCACATCTTGGGCCTTGAGACCAAGCTGGCCGTAGTCCTTCAGCTGCGCCTCGTAGTCTCCGCCGGCTTCCGCAACGGCCGCCCGGATGTATTTGTCGGTCACGAACTGATTGATATCGAGGTCGCTATCGGCACGCTTCAACAGCGTCAGCGTCTTGATCGAGGTCGCCACTGCCTGACGATATTCGGGTTTCCAAGTCACGTCACGTGTCTGCAGGCCAAGCGGTCCGTGGAACAGATAGACGACTTACGCCTCGATACCGGTCACCTTGGCGATCAGATCGCTGTATTTCTCCGGTTCGTTCGCAATCAAGCGATTCGCCTCGAGTGCGGCACGCAGATAGGCAACGACGATCTCCGGATACTTTTCCGCGTAATCTGCATCGACCAACGCCCCGTGAAACGTCGGCGCATTGGCCTGTGAACCATCAAAGATCTTGCGGGCAAATCCGCGCCAGGGGAACAGTTCGGCAAACGGCACGAAATCGGCGTGCGCCTCGATCTTGTTGGCCTGAAGCGCGGGACCCGCGACTTCAGGCGCCTGGGTGATGATGTGGACGTCCGTCTCTGGATTCCAGCCCTCCGCCTCGATTGCGCGCAACAACATGCCGTGTGACGTCGATGCGAAGGGCACGGAAATCGTCTTGCCCTTGAGATCCTTGATCGACTGAACCGGAGAGTTCGAGGGCACCACGATGCCGTTGCCGCTGCCCTTCGTGCTTCCGGACAGGACACTGATGAAGAGGCTGCGGCGGCCTGCCTTCTGGAACGCCACTCCGTTCAGCGAACCCGGAAAATCCGCCATCGCGCCAAAGTCCAGCTTACCGGCGACCATTTCGTTGGTCAGCGGGGCGCCGCTCGTGAAGTTCTTCCATTGGATGTCGTACGTCACATCCTTGTACTTGCCGTCATGCGGCAGGAATTTCTCCAGCAGCTTCAGCTCCCGAATCAACAGGCCGCCGGTCGCGCAATTGATGGTCGTGTCCTGGGTCCCAACCGCGACTCGGATCGTTTCGGCCTGCGCTACGCCGGTTAAGCCCAACACACTGGCAACAACCGCAGCCGCCACCTTTACAAGATCGAACGAACGCATTGGCCTGTCTCCAACGATAGATCGGCAGCGGCCAGCAGCCGCCGCATTATGCGGAACGAAACTATTGAGCCGGCGCGCCGATCACATAAGCAATTACTTGCATCGCGGTGGGGAGGTCAGTCGCCGGAAGGCGCGCGTTAGGACGCGGGGCGAGCGCTTCAAATGATTTTCTCACGCCAGCTGCATCCGCAGTTAATCCATTCCAGCGGAATGTCGTTCTCGCATCATCTTTGCTAAGTGCGTTGACGGGCATTCAAATAGGTGGACTTCGCGATCTCCTCACACTTAGCTAGGGGACGACAGCGCAGGATATCCGGGCCGCAATGACCACAATCAAGGAAGCTTCCGAAGGCTACTCACGCACTCCGATGGTGCAGACAGGCCTCTCCGTGGACGGCAGCTATCGAACAAGGAAGAGCCTTGCTGTCTCCAGCGGACCGCACGCAACGGCCAGCGACTCCGCATTTTTCATGAGCGAGAGCATCGACGGCCTCAACGTCGGCGCCCAGTTCCTGGATCGCTTGTCCACCGAACAGAAGGCCCAAGTCCTGGCCGCCGGTCGCACCGTTTTCACCGCGCAGGGCGAAATGGTGTTCAGCCAGGGCGAGCATCACAACGGCATCTTCATCATCAGGCGAGGACAGGTCCGCGTCTACTACACCGCACCATCCGGCCGGGAGATCACCCTCGCCTACTGGACGGCTGGCCACTTCATCGGAGGTCCCGAGATCTCCGGTGGCGGTCCCCACATGTGGTCCGGCGTCGCCATGGAGGACTGCGAGATCCTGGCCTTGTCGAGCCCCGCGCTTCAACGAATGCTGGCCGAGATGCCGACTTTCGCACTGGCGTTGATCGATGGGCTCATCGCCAAGGGCAAGTGCTATTCATCGATGGCGCAGATGCTCGGCACCCGCTCGGTGATTGAGCGGCTCGCTCAATATCTTTTGAATCTCGCCGAGCTGTATGGACTTGCCGACGGCGAGACAGTCCTCATCAACCGAAAGGTCACGCATGACCAGATCGCCGCGATGGTTGGCTCGACCCGTCAGTGGATCACCATGATGCTGAAGCGGTTCCAGACCAAGCGCATCATCGCGATCGAGGACGGCGTCATAAGGATCCGGCGACTCGATCTTCTCGAGAACATCCTGTTCAAGGATTAGTCATCCGCTGCCAATCTGTTCAAGTGCCCAGATCACGGTCTTTCGAACATCGGGGTCCGCATCGCCAGTATGCCGCGCCAGATAATCGCGCGAGCGGGGATCGGCGATATCGCCGAGCGCGGCGGCGGCATCCTTGCGCAGCGAAGGCAGCTCGTCGTCAAGGAAGGCAACGATGGCTTCGATCCCGTCCCGAACCCCTAGCCCGCCCAGGTTCTGCAGCGCTTTCTGACGAACTTGCCAATATGGGTCGGTAAGCGAGGCGACCAGCGCGCCAGCGGCTGACACCTGACCGATCCGCCCAATCGCTTCCGCCGCGGCGGCCCGGACCTGCCACTCCGGATCCGAGAGCGCGGTTGCCGCGGCCTGAGCCGCGATCTCGTTGCGAGCGAACGACAGCGCGTTGACGGCGGCGAGCCTGACATCAGCAGATTTGTCTCGCGTTGCGCCGATCAAGGACGGCAGCGTTTCAGTCTTCTTGAGATAGCCGATTACTCCCACGGCCTGCACGCGCACGCCGGGATTGTCGTCACCAAGCCCTGTGATCGCGGGACCCAGCGATGCATCGACCTGCAGTGCCTTCAGTGCCCGAAAAACCGCAGCACGCACAAAAGCGGCCGGGTGAGTGACGAACGCCAAGAGGACGCCACTCGTCTCTGGATCGCGGAGCTCGGCAAGGCTGTCAGCGGCCGCCTGCGCGACCTCCGCCACGGGGTCGGGCACCACGCCAATCAAAGCCTTGGCAACCTGAATGCCGTCAAACTCCCCAAGGGCCTGCGCGGCTTGCTGGCGGACCATCGGTTCAGCGTCGAGGATGGCACCCGCCAGCAACGGAACCGCCTCGCCACTCGACGTCTCCACGAGGTCAAGCACCGCTAATCGGCGCACCGATGGATCTTCACTCGCCAGCCGCTCAGCAATCTCCCCGAGATCCCCGAAGGTTTCGAATGGCTCGAACACGGTCATGTCAGCGTAACAGATAGGGAATGTTGACCGTCACGGCGCCGGTCGGGCAATCGGTCTCGCAGGGCATGCAGTACCAGCACTCGTCGTACTTCATGTAGGCCTTACCGGTGAGATCGCTGATCCGGAGCACATCCAGCGGGCAGACGTCAACGCAGACCGTGCATCCCTTGTCGGCAATGCATTTGGCCTCGTCAACGATAACTGGAACAGCGGTTGGCGTATGAGCAATTGGCATGCGACGTCCCCTTCTCTCTAGGCGTGCCGCCGGATGCGCTGGCGGTCATAGGCCGAGCGCTCGGATTCGTCGATTGGCACAATATAGGGCGCGACCGGCCGCTTCTCTGCGATCATCCGTCCGTCCCGCTTGCGCAGAATGCTGTGGCAGAACCAGTCGTCATCATTCTTCTCGGGATATTCAACGCGGTGATGATAGAGCCCCCAGCGGCTCTCAGTACGGAACAGCGACGCAGATGCCGCCATTTCGGCACAATCCAGGATCGACGCCGCCTCCAGTGAACGCATCAGCTCGTGCGCGTCACGCACCACCATCGCGCTCTCCAGATCCTCGCGGATTTCGGCGAAACGCGCCTGCCCCAGCTTCATCTTCGCGGTCACTTTCGGCGGCTGAAGATAGTCATTCACGAAGCGTCGCGTCTTGTATTCGAGCTGGTTTGGCGGGATGCCATCCTCCCGTCTTGTCGCGGCCAGCACGCGTTGCTGCTCGCGCACGACGTCGGCCGCATCATAGTCGGCGAGATCGATGTTTGCCACAACTTGCGCCGCGTGCTCGCCCGCGACCGCTCCGTTGGTGAAGGCGCCGAGCATGTAATTGTGCGGCACGCTTGCCATATCGCCGGCCGCATAGAGGCCCGGCACCGTGGTACGCGCAAATTCGTCGACATAGACCCCCGAGGCACTGTGCCCGGAGCAAAATCCGATCTCGGAAATGTGCATCTCGATCATACGTTCACAATAATTCGTGCCGCGGTTCTGGTGAAAACGCCCGCGCGTCGGCCGCTCGACCTGATGCAGGATCGCCTCGATCTTGCCGATCGTTTCGCTGTGGAGGTGATTGAGTTTCAAGAATACAGGTCCCTTGCCGGATTGCAGCTCGTTGTAGAACTCCTGCATCATCTGTCCCGACCAGTAGTCGCACTCGATGAAGCGGTTTCCTTCGCTGTTGGTGGTATAGGCTCCAAACGGACCGGCCACATAGGCGCAGGCGGGACCGTTGTAGTCCTTGATCAACGGATTGATCTGGTAGCATTCGAGGTTCGCGAGAGCAGCGCCGGCATGGTAGGCCATGGCGTAACCGTCGCCGGAATTGGTCGCGTTCTCGTATGTGCCCCAGAGATAGCCCGATTGCGGCAAGCCCAACCGGCCCGCGGCACCGGCGCACAGGATGACGGTCTTCGCACGCAACACCAGAAACTCGGCACTGCGGGTGTTGACGGCGATTGCACCGGCGATCTGTCCGTCGCGTCCGGTCAACAGCCGTGTCGCCATGTAGCGGTTCGAGATCAGCACCTTCTCGCGACGCAATTGGCGATAAAGCGCCTTCTTGACGGTATCGCCGTTCGGCATCGGCAGCACGTAAGAGCCGAGATGGTGAACCTTCTTGACGTCGAAATCGCCGTTCTCATTCTTCTGGAACTTGATGCCAAAGCCGTCGAGTTCCTGAATGATTTCAAAGCAGCGTGACGCATATTTGTACACCGGCGCCTGATCGCAGATGCCGTCATTGGCGATCGTAATCTCCTTGGTGTACTGCTCCGGCGTCGCGTAGCCTGGGACGACCGCGTTATTTAGCCCGTCCATGCCCATCGCGATCGCACCAGACCGCTTGACGTTGGCCTTCTCGAGCAGAACGACGAGCGCGCCCGGACTGTGACGCTTCGCCTTGTAGGCCGCCATCGGCCCAGCCGTACCCCCGCCGATCACCAGCACGTCGCAGACGACTTCGGTCAGGCCACTTTTGATCTCATCCATGTTGCGGCCTCAGGCAGACTGCTGTCCGGCGAGTTCGCGCAAATACGACCACGGATAGATCCCGCGGTCATACCCATCGGAGAAATGGAGCCGCAGGGCGTAGTTTCCGATTGGTTCGATCGCCGCGATGTGCAGATCGGTCGGGAGCGCCAGTTCAATGTCGTCGATCTGGCGACGGATTTCGCTAGCCGCGCGACTTGCCCGGCGCAGCGCCCCCGCATCGACCTGTCGGGTCCCGCAATCCGGCCAGGTCACCGCAAGTATGGTCGCGTCATTGCATAGCTCGATCTGGGTTGGTTGCACGTCCGGCTCTCCACTTTGCCGCGCTTCTAGGCCGGGCCAGCTCCCCCAGCACGCAATAAATTGCTTTCATGCCCGATCGGGATCAGATGGTCGCGGGCTGTCAGCTTCCCATCGTAAGGCCGGTCTCGCAAGCTGGACGCGGCGGCCCAGCAACCCCAGACGCAGAAACATGCCGCAGCAGCAGAGGACGCGAGGCTGGACGAGCTGCGCCGACGGCATCTGACCTGACCCCGAACATCCGCCGCACGCTGGAGCGGCGCATCAACGCCTGGCGGGCGCTCAACGGCCCCGAACAGGACGTGATCTTCCGCCAGCAGCACGAGCCCGGCCGCCTGGGTCTGTCCGACTTCACCGACGTGAGCGCGCTCGGTATTACCATCGCGGGTGAGCCGCTCGATCACCGGCTCAATCACTTCCGGTTGGCGTTCTCCGGCTTCGAGCATGCCCATGTCGTGCTCGGCGGCGAAAGCTTCGTCGCCCTGGCGGAGGGCTTGCAGAACGCACTGTGGGCGCCTGGCGGCGTGCCGCGGGAGCATCGCAGCAGCCTGTCGGCAGCGTTCCGCAATCTGGCCGCCGACGCACGGGAGGATCTGACGCAGCGCTACGCCGGGCTGATGGGCCACTATGGCATGGCGCCAACGCGCAACAATGCGGGCATCGCACATGAGAACGGCTCGATCGAGAGCGCGCACGGCCATCTCAAGCGGGCACTGGAAGATGCGCTGTTGCTGCGGGGGACGCGCGACTTCGCCAGTCTCGATGCGTACCGGGCTTTTGTCGACGAGATTGTCGGCCGGCGCAACGCCAACCTCGCCAAGCCGATCGCGCTCGAGAAGGAGGCATTGGCGCCGCTGCCAAAAGGCCGCACGACCGACTTCGAGGAGAAAGTGATCCCGGTGACGTCGTCAGGCGGCTTCATCCTGCGGCGCGTGTTCTACACCGTGCCTTCAAGATTGATCGGCCATCGCCTGCGTGTGCGCATCTTCGACGACCGGCTCGAATGCTTCCTTGGCGTCACACCGGTCGTGACGCTGCGGCGCGGTCGGCCTGTGTCCGAGAGCCAGGGCGGTCATGTCGTGGATTACCGGCATGTCATCCATGCCCTGCGGCGCAAGCCGATGGCGCTCCTCAATCTCGTTTATCGCGACCAACTCTTCCCGCGTGCAGCTTACAAACGTCTGTTCGAGACCTTGCGGGAGCATGGTGATGACCGGCGCGCCTGCAAGGTGACGGTCGAGCTTCTGGCGCTGGCTCACGAGCGCGCCTGCGAAGCAGACCTCGCCGAGGCGATCGCGATGGATCTGGACGCCGGACAGTTACCCGATCTTGCCGCGCTGCGCGACCGCTTCCGGCCCGAGGCGGCATTGCGAACCGCGCGACCTACCGATACGAAAAAAAGCGCGCGGGGATCGGGAGGATCCATCCGCGCTAAGTTGGATCGTCAAGCTTGGCTGTCTGGGGTTGCGTGAGGATAAAACAACCGAGCCGTAAGCCTCTCAGCAATTCGCGTGCCACACGGTCGCTGTGCAGGAGTCGATACAAACAGCGAGCAACCAAGGTACAGCGGCTAAGGCCAACGCGCCCCGAACGCATGCGGACGGCTGCTGGATCGCCCGCACGCCGTGGCGCCGCTAACAAGGTTTGGCCCTCACGAGGGTCATTTCGATAAGTGACCAAGCCATACCAGGCTCAGCAGCCTACGTGCCAGATCACTCGAGAAAGACGAGGGGGAGAAGCGGCGCGCTATCAGCGCACGCCAGCTAACCGCTTGTGGGGCTTCGGACATGCATGTCGTCAATTCGACGCGGTTGAACGGGATCGGACATGCCGGAAATGACGCCGATGTCGCGCACTAATCGGATCAATCTCGTCTTTGTGCATAACGATGAGCTCTCCGACCTCTAAGCCCAGAGTTTGCAACATCCCGGCGTCGAACGGGCAGTTGAGCATTGCGAGCAGCCGAAGTGACGAGGAAGAAGCGGCTCTGTGTTGTAGTGGAGCCGGCGGTCCTTGGACGACTTCGTCGCGTGGAGGAATGGCGTAGGTCACGGCTCCAACGGCTACTAGGGCAAAGGCCTCGGGCTCGTGAGCAAGCCACCCGTGCGGGTCTCTACCTTGAAGTCAGCACTCGCCGCATTGCCGCCGAGCGTGGCCTCATCGAGCTATGAATGCGCCTAGACTACGCATCCGTTGCAGCATACTTGATGACCGTAGTTCTTTTGGCAAGCATCGGGGCTCGCAGGTTTCAGGTGTCAAATCGACTCAGCTTTCGCCGCGCGATGAGCCGGGCCGCCACGGCGGCGATGGGGGCCACGATTACGATCATCACGAGCGTCGCTATCCATCCGGCCGAAGTAAGCGGATGTGACGCCGGATATCCCTTAGCGTTTGTTCTCCGCCCTTTGTCGGTACGGTCTCTATACCACCGATTGGAGGAGGCATACGATCCGGTGAAGGCCGCCTTGCTGGGTGAGGCGTGTTATTGAGAACTATCCTGATGGACATGGGTGGACACCCCATTATGGCTGGCAGAGCATAAATCAGCAGGATGGGTTGGACTATCATTAAGGTGGTGATCCACGCCCTATTGCGCTTGGGGTGTTGGCGGTGCTGGTGCCATGGGCCACGCTCGCTATCGTCGCAACGCCCCGCGCATTCCTATTTCATACTGGCACGGAGTGGCAAGCTTCGTCGCCCGATACCGATCGGAGTTCTGTTTCGTCTATGATACCGGTGGCTGCGATGAACCAGAAATCCCTTTTCGATACAAAACTTCGATTTATCTAAACAGTCTCTCGTCATTCAGCTAGTCGTCTCCATCCGGTGATTGGGTCCAATTGTGACCCGAGTGGCCCATCAGCTTCGACTGAATTCGAGCTAGAGCGTCACTGAGCCTCGCCGCTTCATTAAATCGTGTTTCCGGGTATGGCGGGCGCGCGGACGCGTCGTGCACGAGCGCTTCCGCTGTATTCGAGAGCCGGCCGATAGGCGTCCTCAGCCACTGCGCCGCACCTAAGAGCAGCGCCAGTGCGGCAGCGGCGCAAGCACCGAAACTAATCCAGAACGATCGTATCAAATCACGGGTGGACGCAAGCGCCTCGTCGGCACTCTGCCGAACCAGAAGAGACCAGCCAAAGCTTGGAAGGTTCGCGAAGCCGATCGTCGGAACGATCACCGTGAAGTAGTCCCTGCCGTTAGGCCAGCGTTCGCGTAGAGACGCAGTCGTGACGCGGCTAGCCGCAAGCGCGGAGCCGATGTTAAGCGGCTTGTTGATGAGATCCGGCGGACCAAATAGGATGGTTCGATCACCCGAAAGCAGCAGCACGTCAATGCCGGGTACCTGTAACGAGTCCATGCCTTCTGCGACCCATTTCCAGTCAAGATGAGCGCCGATGACTCCGGCAACGGAGCCGGCGTGGTGCAACGGCGCAGCCAGGTCGATAAACCGATATGGCTCACGAGCTGCGGGCAACTGGGTGGCCAATAATTGAGCAGCATGGACATCGATAGCCGTCGGCGAGATAAGGCCCCGCCTAAACCAGGGTCGCTGTGCAACGCTCACTCCTTCGAGCATGCCGTCTTTAGCCACAAGAATGGTCCCTTCAATATCCGCCACGCCGAGCCAGGCGTAGCGCGCATCAAGGCGGCTCAAGAAGTCTATTTGTTCCCGTGCATTTTTAAGATCCGTTAGGTCAATGAGCTGAGCGGACCGAGCTACATCCATCCAGACGCCATAGAGCCGGCGTGCCAGCAGCGCGGAGCTTAATTCGCCGCGAATCCTTAACGCGTCGAATTGCAGCTGCTCTCCCCGCTGCTGTAGCAAAGCCGTGTAGACCGTTGCGGTCACCATCGCAGGGACCAATATGAGCAAGGCGCCTCCACAGAACACCAAGGAAAGTAGGCTAGGTCTTTTAGGCATCTCGCGCTCCTCACCTCGTTAGAGCTCGCGCCAACTCCCGGATCATTTGCCAGATGTTTCCCCGATCGGCTCCTGGCATGACGGATTCGGTATGAAGCTTCTTGATAAGTTTCGCCCTTTGCGCGGGAGTTGGAGAGAACTTAAGTCGATAGCCGTCACGCGTTGTCGCAGCAACATGCGCGTCTACTCCGCCAATTCCAGGCAGGTTGAGCTTCCCTGCTGCTCCGGTGGATAGTCCGGACGGACCACTGATTCGCGCGCCTCCTCGGCCCAGATTAAGAAGCCATCCGCGGTGCTTCTCACCTTGGATCACCAGGGTGATCGGTTCTGGGATCTGGCGCTGAGGTCGATCGTATCGCGGTCGTTCGATGCACACCACGACCGCCACGAGCAACACCAGAATGTTGTAAACCGTCCAGAACATCACGACAGCCGTGCCGTCGCCGGCTGTCGCAGACGTATTGAAGATGAAATCGGAGTTCAGTGGCACGATCAGGCCGCCGATCGTCAGTCCGAGCAGGAGTAAAAATGGTCGCATCAAAGTCCATTGAACAACTACTTTGGTTCGGTCGCCGCCTTTGGCCGTCACCGAGAATTTATGCGATCCTCCGGTCAGCAACCCGAGAGCAGCCGCCTGGCTGATGGGCCAGGCCGCAATCAGCTGAGCCGTATCGTTGAGAAGCGGGACAAACAACCCCTTTGAAAGCCAGTTCAGGGACATCAGAACCATGAGGTAATACGGTACGTAATATTTGATGATGTCCACCAATGACGCGTTCACGATAGTGATGCCGAACCACCAGTACAAGAGAGGGAGAATCAGGCTGGCAAGCCGGAAGGGAAAGGTACTGATCCAGTAGAGCAAGGAATCAACGATGCCGATTCGATGCATCAGACCAAGGCTGCGCATGCCAAAGGGGCTATAGGAGTTGCGGACGATTTGCATCAAACCAAGGCACCACCGTCCACGCTGAGTGATATATTCTTTCAGCCCTTCGGGAGCCAAGCCTTCACTTAAGGGCTCGTTAAGATACACTGTTTGCCAGCCGTTTTCCGCGAGCTTAAGCGTGAGCAGGAAGTCCTCGGTTACGCTTTGCGTCGGAATCCAGCCAATCTGCTCGACGGCCTGGACCCGCATTACGGATGAGGTTCCGCAGCAGATGGCGATGCCCCAAGCATCCCGCGCCGGCTCAACGTTGTCAAAGAAATGACGTTGCTCATCCGGATATGCGGTGCTTATTCCCAGGTTGTGTTGGATCGGGTCGGGATTGAAGAAGTGCTGCGGGGTTTGCACGAGCGCCACGCTTGGCTCGTGAAACAACGCTAGCGTCCGCTCGATGAAGTCCGCATGGGGAACGAAATCGGCATCAAGTACAGCAACAAAGGCTGGCGGTGCGGGATCTCGAGCGCGCGCGCGAAGTGCATGGTTGATGTTCCCTGCCTTAGCGTGCTCTTTATTCGCGCGAGCGAGGTATCTGATTTCGTGCAGTTCGCAAAGCTGCCGCACCCAGTTTCTGGCACCGTCGTCGAGAACGATAATCCGAAGGCGTGGATAGCGGATTTCCGTCGCACCAACGATCGTGCGCTCGAGTACTTCCGAGGGCTCGTTGTACGTCGTGATGAAAACATCAACGTGCGGCGCTTCTCCCGGCAGCCACCATTCGGAGTACTGGTCTGCTTCGGCCGTCCGGTCTTTCACCCGCGACAATATAAAAAATGCGATGGTAGACGACAGCACGGTCAGAGCTTCGAGCACGGCGAATCCCCAACTGAACAACGCGTCAGCAGTCCAGTCGAGCGGCGCCAGCGTTTCGCTGAAGCGCCAAGTCGTATAACGCCAAGACAGTAAAGCAGCCGTCCCTAGGACGAGAGTGCGCCAATACCACTTCATCGGATTAAGCAACGGAAAGACAGTGAAGCAGAGGCCACCTATGAAAGCGGCGCCTGCGAAGGCAGCAGCGATTGGTGACAGCAGAAGCATCAGAATCCGTACCGCGTAAAAAACCGACGGAATTGAGCGATTGGGCCACTTGTGAAGATAACGCGTCCAGTACGCCCAATTGCGCAGGTGAGATCTGGCTCTGTTGCGAGGTCTGAAATAGTCACGGTGACATCAAAGCGCTGGAGATGTTGTGCACTCGGACCAACCGCAAGATTGGTGTAGAGTGAAGCTGCACCGGATCCCCCAAGGCGGGTTATGGTCCCATTGAAAATGCGATCATCTCCAAACAACCGAAATTGTACGGCCGTTCCCACCGAAAGACTATCGTATAGAGATTCGCTGACGCCCGCGGTGACGATAAGCGTATTGCAGTCGACGACCTTGACAAGATCCTGGCCGCGCCGCGCATATTGGCCATCGTCTATTAATATGTCCCAGACTAGACCAACGACGGTGGCATTAAGCGTAGCGAAGCTCAGACTATTGACACGAAGACGCTCGGCATCGATTTGCCGATCGAGCTGGACAATACGCGCTTTCACCTGTTCGTTGTCGACATTTAGTTCGGCCAGTCGCTGCTGGAGCTCTCTGATACGTTGAGCCGAGGAGGGAGCGTCGTTATACGACTCCCCGATGAAGACGCCGTCGCGAGCGGACGTGAGTTCCGTCTCTAGGTAATTTACTCGCTGCTGCGCACTCTCCAGTTCTTGTTGCGCGACGTCGTAAGTTGCGCGAGCGCGATCCAGATTCGCCGCCGTCTGTACACCACGCGTGCTCAGTTCGTTTGCTCGCTTGAATTCTGCGTCAGCTTGACGAAGGCGCGCGGCCGCAGCGTCTTGAGCTGCTTTGGTTTCAGCAATTCGGGCCTCGATCTGCCGAACCCTGCCACGCTGGTATTCAGTAGCTTGAGTATCGAAGCGAGACCTGGATGCCGACAAGGCCTCTCGCTGGCCAAGAAGACGGTTGAGCTCGATATGCTGGTTTGCGCGATCGCGATCGAGCTCGAGTAGCCTCGCGATATCAAAGCGTTGGTCGTTAATTTCTGCTATGAGCTCTCCGGGGCTAATGCGCGCACCGATGCTCTTTATCGCAAGCGTTACTTTTCCTTCGATTGGGGCGCGAACGATGTTGAGTCGAGCATTGAGCGTTGCGTCCGCCGATGTTCCAGCGAAGTGTTCACCGATGACAACGTACAATCCCACTGTTAACATGGCCAAGCCGACGATTGCACGTAGGAGCTTCATAAGGACATTCCAACTACGTCTATGATGGGAAGGTCGCACAGACGTATTGCCAACCCGGCGCAAACATAGACTGACCAGCTTGAGGTCGAAACGTTCTCCTCTAACCGACCCTCCGCTCCCAATCTGGATTGGCAAGCCAAGTGCCGCTCGGATGCGAGTGCCAGCGGCTCAGGCGTCATTGATCAGACTAACAGGCTGGTAAAGAATAGCTTCGTGATCTCAGCGACAGGGGGATCCTTCTCGTCAGAATTGACAACGGTGACGAATTCGTTCCTACAGTTCCAGCAGCGCCAAAGATACTGGACCTCCCGCGCACCGACGCGTTCATGCCACTCAAGGTGGACCAATGCGGAGCTACATTGAGGGCAGGCTTTGTGACGTGCAATTGAGACCGACTCCATGTGGTAGCTCGTATCATTGCAAGAAATGCCATAGCCGAAGACGCGGTGTTGCAGCCTCGGTCTCCGCGAGCGACTGCGGCCGATGCCCCTTTCCTTCAAACCTTGTGCCAATTGCGAGGGCTTGATCAGTAAAGTAAATTTTCTGAGTACGCGGACCAGACCGACAGCATGTCAGAAATCGGACAGTCTACGTCATGTCCTCCCGCGAGACCGCAAGTCAGATTAGGTTTCGCATTGGGAGCCTTGTCTACTAGTTCGTTTGGTGTTGAGTGATACGGCCTCGCGGGCGTCACTGATTATCGATGGCCCCGTCGGGAGGGTTCCGCCTGCGCACAACCGGGTGCAAATGGCAGTGTGTTTAGCGGGTGCGCGTACGACAGTGCTTGGCGCGGTCAGGAACCAGACTGGAACATTGAGCTCCGGCACTTCAATCGGAGGGGTATCCGGCGCGTTAGACGATGTCCGAACGACAGATGTCTGACTGTAGTCCTCCAACATTGCGCATCTGTACACCGCCGGGGCGAAGAGAGAGTGGTCGAAGATCAGGCTCGGCCGCTCGTGCGGCCTGAGGAAATAGGATCGCTCGCGGAGTCCCTGCGCGTTCACGCGAGTTGTTGAAAAAGGTGAGCCACCCGCCCAACGATCGGGCCGATCTGATTTCTTAAAAGCTGCCGCTCCAAGAGAATGCGCTTACCCGGAGCAACAATGCAATTTCGGATGCTGTATGCAATGTAGCGTCGAGAATCTAACGCCCCTTTCTGATTAAGCCCCCCGAGCACGTTCGAGGTGTTCTGGGGACAAGCGTGACTTCTTCGCAGCTTACTTGTGGCGGACGCTCCTCAAGAACTCAGCACGTCGACTCAGGCAAGCAGACTTCCTGCTCCATCATCAGTAACCGCTCTGCGGCCGGCCTCTCGATCAAGCAGCGCGGGAATACCCGCGGCTGGAACGGCACCACTGAATAGATAGCCTTGTCCTTCTGTACAACCATTAGCCGCCAGATAGACCAACGGGCCTTCGTCTTCGATCCCCTCGGCCGTCGTCGTCAAACCAAATCCTTTAGCAAGGTTAAGTATAGCACGAACGATCACCCGGCTGTCGGTACTATTGTCGAGATCCGACACAAAGCTGCGGTCGATCTTGATCTTGTCAAGACGAAACGAAAGCAGTTGGCTGAGCGTAGCATAACCTGTTCCGAAATCATCGAGCGCGACGCGGATGCCGGCTTGACGAAGTTCGTCGATCACGGCCTTCGCAACGCCGGTTTTCTCCACAAACGCGCTCTCGGTAATTTCAATCTCGAGGCGGCATGGACTGAAACCGGTTTGCGCAAGAGCTGCTAGAATGCGCTCTCGAAGCGCGCAATCCCGCAATTGAACAGGCGAAATGTTGAAGGCAAGCGAAAACGTCTTCGGCCACGCATTTGCGTCAAGACAGGCGCGGCGAAGAAGCTGATCTCCAAGTGCGTTGATGAGACCCGTTTCTTCTGCAATCGGAATAAACACGTCGGCCGGGATATTCCCAAACGTCCTGTTTTCCCAACGCGCCAAGGCCTCGAACCCGATAATGCGACTATTTGCGAGTGAAACCAGCGGCTGATAGTGCGGCTCGATGATGTCCGCCGCGACAGCGCTACGAAGCTCGCGCTCGATTTGAACGCGCCGCTCGAGATGCGCGTCCATGTCTGGCTCGAAAAAGCGAACACGCGATCTGCCTTCGCGTTGCGCGCGATAAAGCGCGCGTTCTGCGCTCCTGACCAATTCGTGGCGATTGATGCCGTCAAGCGGAGCGATCGCGATGCCAATTCCAACACCAAGCTCGGCTGCGCCAGTCTCAATCGCGAAAGTGTCGGCGGCGGACGCCACGATGCGGCGCGCCAGATTGGCGGGATCTTCGAGGGAGCTAATGTTTGGCAGGACGATCCCGAATTCATCGCCTCCAATCCTCGCTAGGACGCCGTCCTTGCGCAAGATGTCGGCAAGCCTCTTGGCAAATTCGCTGAGTGCCTTGTCCCCCGCTGCGAGGCCGTGCGCGTCCTTGATTCGCTTGAAGCCGTCGAGGCCAAGCATCAGAATGGCGACTTGATGCGTGTCGGTGGCGAGGCCAAGGCACAGATCAAGTTCCTCATCGAACAAGCGGCGGTTCGGCAAGCCGGTCAACGGATCGTGTCGCCCAAAATCGCAGGCTTCTCCTTCTGCAATGATTCGTGCTTCAGTTTCGCGGACGAGTTGTCGACAACGCCGAACACTAAAGATTGTTAGCGAGACACTGAGCAAGAACGCAACGAATATTGTGAATACGATGTCGTCGAGTGCAGACTCTAAGCCCAGCCCCAACCGGATCAAGCGAGGGACAAGCCCATAGAGGTGCGCTAAGACTGAAGCGAGAACGAGGCCACTGAAGAGAGCAATGAAATCCCTCGTGGCAGAACTACGCCAAACGAAGCGCAATAGGCGCGATCGTGATGTCGACAATCTCATCTTTGTCAAACCTGATGCACGGCCCAGTCAGGTTCTCGCCCGCAGCAAGAATCTTGACCGGACCAGATGTTGGGCGTCGAGTGCCGAGCTTCAATTACGTCATCGCGAGCTGTGATGCGATATCGGCGGCGCGAAGGCCTCCCGGCAAAGTCGTGCTCAAGGGACCAGGAAGCGCGCACGTTGTTAACGCGGCCGAAGTAACAAGTTACGTCCTCGATATGCCGCTTCGAGACCTTGAACACCTGGAGGAGAACGTATGGGCGAACACCAGTTCACGTGCGACAGCGATCAGTGCGACTGGGTTTCTGCCAGTAGTGCTTCGGAGCCGGACCTCCTTCCAATTGCCTGGCGAGCCGATCGATGACTGCGGGCGCGCACCCGGGACGCTGACCTTCGCAGCGTGAGGTGATCGGCAACTGAGCGGTCGACGAAGCGAAGGCGATCGAGCGCCGTTGAGAAGCAACGACATGGCAGCTCCCGGCAGCTAGTGGCCGCAACTTGTTGCGGCGCGAACTCACCTGCAAACATTTCAATTGCTAGACCATGACCGAATGCTTGTTAGTGGGGGCGTGGCTCTTTCTCGGAGAAATGACAGCGAGAACCGGCGTAGGGCCAAGGCGGATTGAGACGAAGTGTACGGTCCACGATAACCTAAGCGACTACAACACGGTTGCGACCTTCAAATTTTGCGCGATAGAGCCGCTGGTCGGCGACGTTCAAGAATTGGTCGAGCGTGTCGCCATCGCGCCCGAACTCCGACACTCCAACACTGATAGTGACGCCAACCGGCGGTTCGGCTCCGACGTCGAATGCAGTTCGCTCGATCGCGGACCGAACGCGCTCGGCGACCGCGCTAGCCGCATCGAGCGTCGCCCCCGGAAGCAACACCATGAATTCTTCGCCACCCACGCGCGCGATGGAGTCGTAAGGCCGAATCGCCTCCAGACACTTTCGTACAAATATGCGCAGGACTTCATCGCCGACGCTGTGGCCGCGCGAGTCATTGATATCCTTGAAATGGTCCAGATCGAGCGATAGCAGAGACAATGGGGCACCGGTCCGCTTGGCCCGCGCGATCTCGGCGCCGATATGCTCGATGAAGTGGCGCCGATTCCCGGCACCAGTCAGCGGATCGGTGGCGGCAAGCCGCTCCAACCTTTGATTGCTCAGCTGCACTTGCTGGAGCGCCTTTTGAGTATCGGCCATCGATTGAGCTAGGCGGGCCGTCATTTCTTCCTGGCTATAGATGGTCGCGAACGATTGCGTCGTTCGGAAAGCCCGGACAACTCCGTAGCTGAGCAAAAAGAACCCGCCAGCAAAGATCGCGTGGGCCAGCCACCACATATGATTCCATGGCGCCGCTAGAATGAATGCGAGCGACGATAGCGCGAACCACGCGACGGAAACGCCAAAAACAAGCATCAGAGGCGAGTGAATCCGTCGCATGAGCATGACCAAGACATTCAGCACACTGAATAGCAATGCGCCGCCCTCCATGGACAAGCGGACCGCTGGGTGCCCCGCATATGAAGAATAGGCGATCAGTGCGACACCGATGTCCGTAGCTAGGAACAGGCCAATCCACATCAACCATGCGCGCGCGTTCGAACGCTTCTCGAACTCGTCTGACGGCTGATTGTAGCTGAGCAGCCCGACCAAGAGCAAAATCGACATTGCTAGACGCGAAGTCGGCCCATAGAGCAGAAACAGCCAAATATTGTGGTGTGCCATCCCGGTGAAGGCACCGTGTAGCGAATAGATCAGCGCGAACGCCAGAAAACCGAGCGTCAACCAACGCAACAGAGGCTCGCCTGAAGACCGGTAGCAACGCCAAGTCACATATGTGACGAACAGCCCCTCGAGGGTTGCGACGGCGATGGCGAACTCGTGGAAGAGGTGATCCTCAAACTTCAGCGCGGGATCTTGCTGGAAATAAAGATAAGCGATGAACTGAGTGGGCAGCAGGGCGAAGCCGATGATGAGCAGGCTCGTATAGGCCTCTGTGACCAGCCGCAACGTTTTGGGCGGACCATGCACTGCGAGATTGGTACTCATATGCTATACCGTCATTCCAAGATGACTCCACGCGGTCCTTTCATGAACTCCGGGCTTTTTTTCAGATACCTTCCGCTCCTGCTGTGCAAGGTGAAGATATCACTGGTTCGTCTCCGCCGGGGGCCATCTAACAGCCCGACGCGAATGATCGCGGCTGACGAGCGCGGAGGGCATGAGCTTCACCTTTCGGTCCATCTGCGGCACCAGCAGGACGGCGGAGCGACAAACATCAGCTTGCCATCCACGAGCGGCAAATTTTCGTCGCGGCGCTGGCGCCGTGACGGGTCATGTGTTCGAACCCACAACGTTCAGTCCACCCGCTCCGCTAAAGGTAAGCGTATCGTGCGTGTTTAGTACTGTATCCCACTTGCTGCCTCGAGCCGTCACGATCTGGGACCCATTCGAAAACGCACCATCGGACGATGAGGAGATCACAAGCCCATTGAGAAAAGGATTCTGCGCATTACCGTACTCAATCGTCTGCTTCCCGCCCACCGGTAGCGCCGCTGGGACGATCGGCCCGGACTGGTTCGGCTCTGAGCCGACGCGCGTGATGAGCAACACCGTAAGTGTCAGCCCACTTTGATTGACGAGTTTCTTGTGTGCCATGTGGCCTCCGTTATCTGCCGGTGGTCCCGCGCCGAAACGCGGGACAGAGGTTCAGCTATATACAAAAGCGAATTGAGCTAGGACCTGCCAAATCTTGTAGGCGGCTAATAGTCAGAACCTGCTAGAGAAAATGCGGCGCAGCTTCGTTGTAAGCGCGCCCAATCGCGCAATGTTGCCGAAATCCGGCATCCCCGCTTAGTTGGCACTGGGCAAGCTGGCGCCCTGAAATGTTGGTATAAAAGTTCGGCACCGGCACCGGCAGCACATGAATTTTTGTGTTGATCGCCCCTGTCTGGTTGAAGAGGGCGAAGTCAGCAACCCGACATGATTATTCTTCCCTTCCATACTCGAGGAGGGCCTCCAATCGGTTCTTTGCGTGCTGCGAAGCTCTGCTGGCATGACTTTGATTATTCCTGATCAACGCGGCGCAGTTGCTGCTTATGATCTTACATGGAGTCGTCCGGAGTCATGCTTCCCGAACACTCTTTGCACGGACCGTTATCACGTACCACCGAGCGATATTCCAACGCTACATGCCCGAGAACGTCGTGTGCTCCGCTTCCTTCTTTTCCCGCCTGGATTCACCGACGCAGGCGGCTCCTCGCAGGGCCATTTGATCGGACAAGTGTTGCCGCCTTGGCTGCAGCGGTCGACTTCCTCAAGCAGACCGAAAGTTTGGGCCGCGGACGGTTCCCCGATTTGCGGGCGGACGCCCCAGCGAAACGCAAGCAAGATATAACTTCGGCCCATGCATGTGGTCGGGGGCTGACGTGTGTCCCGCCTCGTGATGCGACCTCGACACGTAGCGGGCCCTTACGGAATGCGTGGATTGGATCCAATTCGGAACGCGCGTTCGCTGGCACTCATCTACCTGGTGATTCTTCGAATACCAATTCCTGACCGATTGCCCACAACCCTCCGTTTGACCTCACCACATTCCCGACGTCTCTCGGCTTATGCCGCGAGTTTAAGCAGCGCCAGGCGCTGGAGCTTGGTATGCGCCACCGCGACCATTCATGGCCCAGGCGGTACGCGCCATGTTCGGCACGCTACAGAGCCCCTCGAACGCACCTCAGCCTCGTAGCGTGCTCGGAGCCGTCAGGGACAAGCCCTTGCGTGTGCGCAATGCGCGCGTCCTTGACCGCTCCTGCGTGCGCCGCCGTGGAGAAAGCGCGGGTCGGGCCGGCGGGGCTCATAGTGTGCACCCGGACGCTGACGCGGTGCGTCGCGCCCGGTAACCTTTTGCTGCAGCTCGGCGGTATCCAAGAGTTGACTATCGGTATCGGCCGCTCGCCGCCAAAGTCCGAGATGACTGAGCCGCCGCGGGTATAAACGGTTCTTCTTTTCGCTTTCTGAGACTCTGAGGACGTTATCGATGTCCAGGGTCATGGCTCCGCTAAGTGGCGCAAAGAAAGGGAATGAACACCACGAGAACCAATATGTGTTTGACATCGGCGTACTCTCGACCGCTTGATGGTGATGCTCGTACATCATCGCAACTCAATGCCCGGGAAGGAGATACCGGGCAATTCAGATCAAAGAGCGAGGAGTCTGGAGTTTAAGGACGAGTAGGTGCCTGGTGGGGCACTTATGTCCCTCTCTTCGCGGCAACCCGTCACAGGGGTTAGGGCGCGAAAGTCGCTGAATTTCCCTGTTTTTCGATGCACGTCGTTCCTAGCTTCGGTCCACCGATGGTGGCCAACTTGATAGTCCCCAAGCAGATTTATCGCGGCAGCATTGCTGAGATTCTGCACAAGGATGGGTGGGCTGAAATTATTGTCCGCAACATACCCGGTGGAGATCGTAGCTGTGCCGGCTTCGTTGACAACCTCTGCGCTTGTAGCAGTCGCGCCTGCAACGAGTCTGCCGTGGCCATTCGACCCGCGAAAGAGCGCAAATGGTTCGACCGTCCATGTACCATTGGCATTATACACTACGCTGAAGGACGAGTATCCTGGGGTCGCGTCGCAGACGGCGGCGGTGGCTGACGACGCGGTAAAGTTCATCACCGTGCCCGCCGTGTAGATGCCGGTCTGGACGTAAAAGATGCGAATGGGTTGGCAGTCCAGATTGTTGTTAGGCTGGGCTGTCACGAAGTTGGAGAATGTGACGCCACCAGTCAGCGTCCGTAGCGCCGATTCGGCATTGTAGTTTTCCAAGGTCGGGTTGTAGAGCGGCGTGATGATTCGGAAGATCCAGCCTGCGGACCAGCCTTTGATACCGGCGGCGACAGCCCGAGCGATGGAGTGACCGACATAGTCGTGGTGTTTCTCGCCGGCGTCCCGCCGGCTGCAGGGGTCACGGTGATCGGCTGCGTGGCTGCGAGTTGCCCCGACGGTTTTCCGACAGTCGGCGGTGTTACTTGTTGTTGGACGCCGGCGTAATCTTGCAGAACCAGAGAAAACGTTAGGATCGCTCCGGACGTCTCGTAGGGCAACAGCGCCTGCGCGTATAAGCTGTTGGTATAGACTTCAGGCCGCCCGTGTAGACCGCCGGCTGCTGGAAGAAGAAGAAGTTCTGAAGCGAGGGGCTGTCGTTCTGCACGTTGATTGTGATCGTGGTAGCCATGACGTTCCTCTCAATTCTGATGCGTTAAGTTTCTGCGGCCGGTCGTCGAGCACCTTGGCTCTGGGTTGGCCTATCTGAGCGTTGGTTCGCGATTGCGAGCTGGAATGACAGCACGACCCGGATCACTTCGCTCGTTCAGCAAGCGGTGTGCCATCGCAAGTGAAGCGAGGCCGTATTCGAACGGAAAAACAATAGGCTTAGCACGAAACTCATAAAGATCGTGCTCGCGTGGGTCGGACTTGCGACATTAAGGTACCGAACCAGACATGGCAGGTCCCGGACATGGCAGGTCGCGACCGAACTGAAGTTTGGGAGCTGCTTTGCAGAATGGCTACTTCGAACCGAAACGGCTAGCGACACGGGCCGACCACCGCGAAGATCGACGTCGCGGAGATCGGCATTCTCAACTGTATCTCCAGAATCGGTCGACCGATGCGACCAAGCACATTATCAACGGAGCCAGCAAACAAGTATCCTCGGGGCCAGGTGTGGGCCGTGCGCGGCGAACCTTATTATCTAGCGTTTTGAGCATTATCCCGGATTGACGCAGCCATTGAGGTCTGTCTGGCTCACCAGCCGCATGTCGTTGAAGAGCGGCGAGGTTTGTTGACGTTCGCCCACCGGATGACAACGCCAAAGCGACCCACACTGCTGACGACGCCAAGGTCCATATCAGGAGTGCCTTGCCAGCAAACGTAGTCACCTAGCTTCAATCGCCTGGCCTGATCTCCGGTCATAAACCGCCTCGCGGACATCGATCGTGCGAGAGCATCCGGCGTTGAGCCGGCACTCGCGCCCACCGCAAGTCGGCGAAATGTGCTTGGCATTCGTGATCGAATTCCGATTTCGTCCCCATCAGGATCCCGTATTCGAATCGCACTCGTTGCATCGCGAGTGTTGAGAGAAGTCGGGAGTCATCTGCTGAGCGCGACATGCCGGAACGCATCAACCAGCGGGCTCTCCAGTTTGCCCTTCATGCCGACCAGGACCTCGTAAGCGGTATCGCGAGACATGGTCGCCCGATACGGTCGGTGCTCGATCAACGCCGCAAAGATATCGGAAATCGTCAGGATGCGGACAATGTCGGGAATATTCTCCGCGGAGAGACGGTCCGGATAGCCGCTGCCGTCGAGATATTCATGGTGATGCCGTACCGCATCGAGGATTTCCTGCGAGACCTCGGCGGTTCCCAAGAGCATCTCGTACCCAGCCGCGGGATGGGTTTCGATCAGGGATCGCTCGCGGTCGTCGAGTTTGCCGGGCTTGTCGAGCACCGCAAGTGGTATCGTTGCTTTTCCGATATCGTGGAAGATCGCCGCGGCATGCAGGCGATCAATGTCTTGCCTGACCATGCCAAGATCTAAGCCGAAGTCCACTGCAATGCCCGTCATCAGAAGGCAGTGCTGATACGTACCTTCGTGGTGACGACGAACGACCGTCAGCCATTTCGCAAGACCGTGCTCGGTGACGTAGTCGGCTATCGCATTGCCGGCGCAACGTGTCTCCGCCACGTCGATCGTAAGGCCGCCCGCGGCAGCTCGAAACATCGCTGAAAGACAATCAGCTCCTTCAGAAGCAATCTTTTCGCCGCCCAAAAAGTACCTTGGTTGGATCGCCAGGCAGAGCATTTCGGGTGGAGAGCTTCTCAAGGAGTTGCTTCGGCTTGATTGGACTCACAAGTACGTGTGTTGCGCCAAGCGCATAGGCTTGGACCGTCGCGAGCCGTGTGGGTGGGTCAACAACAAAGACACGCTTGGGCGCGCGCAACATGATCGCCAGCATGCCCTTCAGGGTTTCAATGTTCCAATGTTCTCGACGACACGCAAATCGACGTTAACAACCACCGCTTCGTTGGCGGAGGGAACGGTAGCTCCGTTGCCGAGCAATTCGGCCGTAACGCCGTGTTCGTGGGCCAGGATACCGGAAATGGCGCCAAGCTTGGCACGGCTATCAGCGACAACGTGAACGGACATCGGAAAGGCTCTGTCGGTGTTCTTCCATCCAGAATCCGCACCTTCCTGCCGAGTCCGGTCGCGGCTGGCCCTCGCGCCTAGCGAGTTGCAGGGCGGATCTCTTCGACGTCAATTTCGAACGCTGGTTGGGAACGCAGTCGGTTGAGTTGCAATCAGATAGCCTGGTTGCGGCTCTTGCGACTAAGTACGGTGCGCATCAGCGATCAAGGAATTACCTTTACTTAAACAGTTATCGCAGCGGCTGGCGTGCTGCGCAGCAGTTGTCCTTGGCTGCTGATATTCCTAATCGACCTGAGGCATCTATCCAATACATACAAACGTTTAGATCAAGCGCACGGTCGAGCCGGGTTCGCCGCTGGTGGAGACATGCATGATCAGGCATCCATGTTCGATGTCGTCGACACTAAGTAGCAGGAATATGGACTGGGGTTTAAATGGTGGGCTATAGCCAGTGTTTTAACCGGCCGAGCGCATGGTAATGTTTTGACCATGAAACCTCGCGCGTTACTGGCCTGGAACGTCCGGCGGATCCGCCTAAAAAGGGGCCTTTCGCAAGAGGAGTTGGCTCGCGCGGCCGGGATCAACCGTTCCTACTTGGCGGGTCTCGAGCGGCAATTGAAGAACCCAACGATTGATGTCATCGATCGTATTGCCGCAACGCTCGCCGTTGAGCCGTCCGAGCTCTTTATCGAGCCCTCCGGCTGTGCCGACATTCTCAAGACCTCGCCCAGGCGGCCGAAGCCGCGTCTCCGTCATAAGAAGGAGTAGCGATGCACACGCCGCCAAATCGCAATGCAAGTGTTTGTCTTAAGTCGTTTCAGTAGCGCGGTTGAGGGGCATGTCCAATCGACTCACAAGAGGGTCGTCGCACTCGCGGTTATAGGAGGAAGGGGTCGCTCGTACGGCTCCTTTTTCTTCTCGTTATTTGAGACAGAGGCTGGATGCAAAGAAGACGTGCATCCGACGCCACCAAACGAGCGAGCCGCACGAGGATCATGGCATCGCTCCTCTTGTTGTGGTTGTTATGTTAGCGCCATGCCTCGCAGCAACTCCATACCATGGAGCGTCGAGTTCGCAGAGGTCTGGTGCCCGCTCAAGTAGGGCGCACTGCCTCAGACAAGTCAGAAACGCGCAGACGGCAAAGATGCAGGCTCAGGACTCTCGTTGGCCCGCGGGTGGATGCGGCATGCTCTGCGCGTCGTTTGCTGTCGTCATGGCTTCAACCATTTCGATTACCCGTCGTCGGTCGGCAGGATGCTGCAGCGACCGGATGCTTTCAAGAGACGGGCGCTTTGGGCCACCTCGTCAGCACGGCTTTTGTTCGGCAAAGGACCTCCTCGCTGCGACGCGCGCCGGTACCTTGATCCGGCCAAAGTAACAGGTGCAGCGCCGGGGTAAAGACAAGACCACTCGTCGAGACGAGGCTTCGTCGGCTTGGTGCGCTGCAACGTGGCGCGTTGCTTCGGTGATAGTGCGCGCCACGCGCTTTGAGCGCTCACGTCGACTGGGCAATTGGTGTCGCCAGATTGGCAAGGTAGGCATTGGCTTCGGACGCCTTTGAAGCGGCTGTGAAAATCGCCCGCTTATCGGCTTTAAGCACGGAGAGCCAGTGCGCCAGATACTGCGCGTGGTCCGCGCGTGGCTCAACCGTGACGTTAAGCTCGCTGCATAGGAATGCTGCGCCGAGTTCGGCGATCAGTTCCTCCAGCGCGTAGGCGTCGCTACCAAAGCGACCGGACAGGTCGCGATTGCAGCGGTGGGCAGGAGCCGTCCAGTGAACGAGTTCATGTAGCAGCGTCGAGTAGTATGCCTCACTTGCAGATGACGTCGCCGAACCGGTAAACATGGAGCGTTCGGGCATATGGATCTCGTCACGTGAGGGGAAAAAGCATGCGCGACGACCGCCGCTTCTCACGATTGCGCCAGTTGCGGCGACAAAGCCGTCGACGGAAGCAACGGATGGGAACGCACTTTGCGGCTTGTCTTCAGCGGTGCGGTCGCTATCGACCTGGTCGGCGTTGAATACCGGCGTTGCGCGGGCGACTAACCGCCGTTTGGGATCGTTTTGATCGGTATCGTCGGCTTCGATCTCAATCTGCCGGTAGAAAATGACGTAGGAAGCTTTCTGGCCTTTCCTGACAATGGCGCCCTTGGCGGCCCATTGTCGGTAGCTGCCCCAGAGATGTGAGCCGTAGCCGTGGACCTGCGCCTCGATCCACAATGCCAGAATGTTCACGCCGTTGTAGGGATTGCCGGACGCCACGTTGACGGGCCGGCGACTGCCGCTGCCGCGATGCCACGGCATTTGCCATTTGTCGGTCCCGGCCTCGATAGCGGCGACGATGCGGTCGGTGATGTGCTGATGAATATCGAAGCGATTGTTGCTCATGGTCTCTCCTGTTCTGGCGGCGCTCGGCCTTGCCGGTGACCGGAGAGACGCGGAGAGACAGGGGCCGAACCCGAAGGGCGCGCGAGCGAGGGCTTGCCCCTTGCGGCGCATGGCGCTCTGCGTCAGGTCAACACGGGCAAGGCCGGCCGCGATCGGGAGAGCGGGCATTCAGCTGGCGATATCGCGCGGCGACGTCCGTCTCGGCCGCGATCGACGAAATGCCGGACGTTTGAGGCGCTCGCTGGCTGGTTCGGAGGACCGAGCGTTAGCGCTGCGCTCATGACCTGAGCCGCCGATCGCGGGAATTCAAGGCATGAAGCTAAATGTCAGGAAGTGGGGGTGGCGAGGTTCATAGGAGATCACTTCAATCATGAGGGACATCTCCAATGAACATGTTCCGCAAGCGGGCGGCTTTCGCGTCGCCCAAAGACAACTTTCGCTGCGCCTATCGTTGGGTGCGTTTCTTTGGCACCCACGCGCGGCGTGCTGCGCTGGCTCGTGTCATCTCAGCGACTGCTGCCGAAAAGCTCGATCGCGCTGTCGGAGAAAAGATGTGGGCTGCTGCGTCGACGGCGAAGACCGCGCGGGATAATGCTGCGGCGGGGTTACGAACAGGGTACATCCTAGCTCTGCAACAGAACCGTCTTATGACGCGGAGGATGAGAAGATCTACCGGGAGACGAAGGACGAGCGGCCGAGAGCTCATCTTCTTCGCAACCAACTCAACAGGCTTCTTCATCCGCCGTCGCGACAAATCAATCCGCTGGCCTATTGGCGAGGTTCAGGGAGCCCGATAGGGCTCCCTGACGTACAGACCCCAATTTAAACCAGAGGCCAATCGCGGAAACGGGCTGCATAGAGCCAAACTCGCCTGCCGCCGAAGCGGAGCAAGAACATTTCGGTCCAGGCCTCCGGGGAAGTGGTTCTCGCGAACGACGCCGATAGCTAAACCGCCGTGCTGGCTGATACTGTCCTGTCGCGGTCAAGATCGGAGTTGAAGATGGACAGCGAAACATTCGCGCTACTGCTTGTGCAGAAGATTACCCTGGTGGGACTGATCAAATTCCTCGATCACAAGGGAATACTCGGCAAAGACCTCATCATCGAGTTTCTTGAAGGCGTAGCGGCCAATAGTGATGCCGCCACGGCCGAGTTGTCTCCCCTAGTCGCCGATAGCATCGAGGCTATGATTGCTTCGATTAGGGAGACCCAGCCAAGGAAGCCGATCGTGATCCCTGGCGGCAAGCAGTGAGCTTGGGCTCCGCCGGTCCCCAAGAGCTTACATGGAGCAACCGATGCTGCGCCTGGCCGGTCAGATCAGGGCCGCGAGGCGCAACGCGCGAAAGACTGCCAAATCAATGTATTGCGCTCGCGCATGCCGCGCTCATCCGCGATTCGTTGAAGCAAAGGTCCGTTTCGTACAAACACTGCGGTTTCCACGCGGAATAATCGATGCTCCCTTGTGCGCTACCTCTGCACCGATGACCGAGACATCAATCGGTCCAAATGCCGTGCAACATACGGCTGGTGCAACGGTCGAGGAAAAGCAAAATGGGCGAATTTCCGTCTGATCCAAAAGTCGCTGCTACGGCACCGGCAGAGGATATGCTGACGCCATATGACCATGACCATGCGATCACGTACCTACGCATGCTGGACGCTGACGCTGAAGGCGCTGACTGGCGAGAAGTCGTGGAAATCGTGCTGCGCATCGACCCCAAGCGCGAGCCTGATCGCGCCAGGCTTGCGTACGAAACGCACCTTGAAAGGGCGAAGTGGATGAGCAACCACGGTTATAAGCTACTGCTGAGGCACGGCTGGCCTGCGGCAAACTAAGCGATTGTATCCGTCCCGCCTCAAAGCGCTACGGTACCAGATTCTTAGGTTCGAGCGGCAGTTTCGTCTAGGCTTTCCGCAAGATCTGACGTCAGGCACAGCGAACTCGCTGCGGTGGCTAATTGGCGAGCTACGTGAGCTGGCGACGGCGCTGCTGATTACTCCGTATGTTATGACGATTCCGAGGATTGCCATGAGAGTGGGACGTCGGATTGCATTTTTCTGCGTACTGCAATCAGCGTCGGCAATTTAGATTTGGAGCCTCAAGAGGTTGTTCCCAGTGATCTGAGCCTGCTGATCGATGGCTTTGAACCGATACTGCCATGAGGACGATGCCAGTTGTAGCAGTGAAGCCATCGTGGCAGTTCCGCGGCTCTTTCTGTTGAGGTCTTGTAAGCCCCGCGCGTAGGCCCATTCTCGCAGGCTGGTTTGAATGAAGCGTTCGGCCTTACCATTGGTTTCGGGCGTATAGGGCTTAGTGCGGATGTGCTTGAGGCCGAAGCGCTTGCAGGCCTTCTGGAAGGCGAAGGATTTGTAGCGTAAGCGGCAAGCTGAGCTTTCAATTATCCACATTTGACGTCGGATTTGAGCGAGGCGCCGCGGGCGAAATCTTGAATCGGCAGAATCTGTTGTGATTCATTGTTGAGCACCTGATTCGGAAGTGGGGTGCTCGATGGGGTTGGAAGGAACGCGCGGAGACGTGCTCAGCGATTGACGACCGGCATCGAGACGTGGGTTGATCGAGAAGCTGCGGGATGCGAGTTTAAGGATGAGCGGCTTGGTCGCCGGTTCTGCAAATTGCTCGCACAAGTCGGGAGCGACATGGGTCAAAGCATCCCGTTGGTTTGTCAGGACTGGGCCAACACGAAGGCCGCCTATCGCTTCTTCTCCAACGAGCGGGTCAATGAGGCGGATATTCTTTGCGGTCATTTCGAGGCGACGCGCGGGCGCGTAGCGGCGACGGAGGGACCGATCCTCGTCCTCCATGACACGACGGAGTTCAGCTTCAAGCGCGAGAAGCAGGATCTGATCGGCTTTACGGGCAAGACGGCAGGACGGACACAGTGCGGCATCCTGATGCATTCTAGTCTCGCCGTGACGACCGAGGGGCTTCCGCTCGGACTGTCGGCAATCAAGTTCTGGACCCGCAAGAAGTTCAAGGGGACGACGGCGCTGAAGCGAAAGATCAATCCGACACGGGTGCCGATCGAGCAGAAGGAGAGCATCCGCTGGCTCGAGAATTTACGGCAATCGACCGACCTTCTCGCTGCTCCTGGACGATGCGTTCATATTGGTGATCGCGAGAGCGACATCTATGAGCTGTTTTGCCTGGCCGAGGAGGTCGGAACGCATTTCCTGGTGCGAACCTGTGTTGATCGGCTTGCCGGGGACGGCAATCATACAATTGCCGACGAAATGGACGAGGTGACGATCAAGGGTCTACATCGGATCAAGGTCAAGGACGACAAAGGCGATCCCGACGACGCCGTTCTTGAGATCAGGTACCGCAAGATACGCGTCCTGCCGCCGATCGGCAAACAGACGAAATATCCCGCACTCACTCTGACCGTAATCCACGCTCAGGAGCGGGGAAGGCCGAAGCGGCGAAAGAAGATCGAGTGGAAGCTCCTCACCGATCTCCCGGTCCGATCGCGCAAGGACGCCATCGAGAAGATCGAATGGTACGCGTTGAGGTGGAAGATCGAAGTCTTCCATAAGATCCTCAAATCTGGCTGCAAAGCAGAGGACTCAAAATTGCGAACCGCTGAGCGTCTGGTCAATCTGATCGCGGTCTTCTGCATTGTGAGTTGGCGCGTCTTCTGGATGACGATGCTCAATCGCTCCTCACCGAATGCCCTACCGCAAACCGCGCTGACAAATCCCGAAATCAGGCTTCTTGATCATTTTGTGAAAGACAGGGGTGGCGGAGTTATGCGGGATTTTGGGTGACGAGGTGATCAGGCGGCGTGGTTTGCCGGCATTTGGATGACCTCGATGCCGTCGTTGAATCTGACACCTGCGATCAGCTTCGGCAACTGATTTGTGCCTTTGAGCCGCCGCCAGGTCTTTGCTGCAGCGATGACCAGGTTGAACACCATCAGCGTGGCCGTGGTCGGCGACAACGAGCCCTTGGTGCGCACCGTCCTGTGCCGCACGGTGGCGAACACGCGCTCGATTGGGTTTGTCGTTCGCAAATGATCCCAATGCTCGGCAGGGAAGTCGTAGAACGTCAGCAGCTCGTCGCTATCCTTGGTAAGGCATTCAACCGCCCGACCGTACTTGGCGCGGTATTTCTCGGCGAAGACGTCGATCGCCGCCTCGGCGGACCCCCGGTTCGGCGCCCGGTGGACCTCGCGCAAATCCGTCTTCATGTTGGCCTGCACCGAGAGCGGGACCTTATCCAGAACATTCACGGTCTTGTGCACCCAGCAGCGCTGGTGCCGCGTGTCGGGACAGATCTCGTCGAGCGCCTTCCAGAAGCCGAGTGCGCCGTCACCGACAGCAATTTCCGGGGCGATCGGCAACCCGCGCCGTTTGACGTCGATCAGGAGTTCGCGCCAGCTTTGTGCGCTTTCCCGCACGCCAACCTGAAAGCCGATCAGTTCCTTCTTGCCTTCCGGCGTCGCGCCGATCAGCACCAGCATGCATTCGCTGTGATCTTCCATGCGGGCCTGCAGGAAGACGCCATCGGCCCACACATACACGTATCGTCGCGCCGACAAGTCGCGCCTCTGCCAGCGCTCGTACTCGCCCTGCCACTCGGCCGTCAGCCGGGAAATCACCGCGGGCGACAGGTTCGGCGCGTCCTTGCCCAGCAAGGCCGTCAGCGCCTCCTGGAAATCGCCGGTCGAGATGCCGCGCAGATAGAGCACCGGCAACAGCGCATCCAGACTTCTGGTCCGCCGTGCCCACAGCGGCAGGATCGCCGAGCTGAACCGGATCCGTTCGCCATCGCTGGACGTCCCGCGGTCGCGACTCTTCGCCCGCGCGACCTCGACCGAGCCGACCCCGGTCTGGATCCTCCGCGCCGGCCTGTAACCATGCCGCACCACACGGGCGCGCCCGTCGGCAAGCTTCAAGTCCTTCACGGTGGCAAGAAAGGTCTCGACTTCGACCTCGACCGCCTGCGCCAGAAGCTGCCGCGCACCAGCGCGCAGAATATCGGTCAGTGGATCGTCGATCTCATCGGGCTGACGAAGTGCAACAATATTGCTAGTCTCGTTCATGGCGTATCGCTCTCCTTGAGAGGTTCTGGCAGGCTCGACACCCGCCTCGATACGCCGCCTATCTCAGGCCGTCATCACCCAGTTTCCGTCATAGCTCGTTTGTGCGATAGGCGCGAGCCGGGCTCTCCGCCCACAGCAAAGCCGATCGCCAGTTGGCTCTCGCCGAGACGGATTGTTCGTCTCGCTCTCGGCCGTGCTGTCGTTGGTAGCCGCTCGGTAAATATTCGGCGCAGGCATCTGGGATTCGCGCACCGAAACCGTCGCGCCTGAAGACGGATTTCGACCACTTGACCCTGCCATGGCAGATCGGCCAACCGTCGCGTGTAATGGCTGTGGACCCGATGAGTTTGGTTACTGCAACAGGGACAGAGCGAGACCGCTGCCTTTGGTCGAGCCACGAGCACCACCCTGTCAGTTTGGGGAAGTATCTGGACAATTAAGAGCTCGGGCGAAATCAGCGAGCGGAATGCTTGGTGCAAGGCGAATCACGGCGTCGACTGCGATTCCAGCCTTATGACCTTATTCGCACCGTCCGTGAATCCCACACCCTGCACCAAATATGCGGAAGAACCCAATCAGGATGAGAGCGGAGTCTCACCCTGATCGCCGCCGCGCAATCCCCATCTCGCGACCATCGAGAACTGGTTCGACGTCGAGCCGCAGCTCACTGCACTGGCCCATCGCGGGCAGGCTTGCCACGATCGATCCTTCGATGTTCAGCGCCTGCTTCGGTCCCTCCGGCGGAAGGTGGCGGAGACAACCATCGTATCCATACCCGTGGATGAAATACGGCCCGAGGCTCGAGACCGGTCTGGGGCAGTTCGTAGACCTTCATCCCGGGTAACATTACTTCCTGAGGCAATACGGGGGTCCCAGTCCGGCTATAACGCATATTCGATGATCGTGTTTGTTTTTATGGCGCGCCAATCAGCCTAGCCTGAAGGAGATCGAGCTTAGCGCGCCCGTACATCTGCCGTTTGACCAGCTTGAGCTTGGTGATCTGAGCTTCCACTTGGCCATTGGACCATGGTTGCGTGATAGCCGCGTGCACCGCGCCCTCCTCTTCGCCGGCAGCGGACGGACCTGGGCAACCATCGCAACACTGCTGCAGACAGCAAAGATGAATAACGTCGATCCGTTCGCCTGGCTCAGCTTAACGCTTCAGCGCATCGCCAACGGCTGGCCGAGTAGCGAAATCGACGCGCTTATGCCATGGAACCACGCCGCCTGGCGGCATCAGCTTGCCGCTTACGGTGTAGGTAGGTGTGCAGGGTGTTCGTATTGTTGGCGATCGCTCGCGCCCAGGGGTCGCGCGAAACGACCAGTTTTGAGGGATTCTCAACCAACGACACGAAAGGAGATGCTGCCGTCTTGCCGCGCATATGCCATCCGGCCCGGCGCGCCCGATCCATGGGATATCGTCCAATGGAAGAATGATCTCGCGCCGTGTTACGGACATGAACGCGGTGCCGATGGACGCTGTCGTCGGGAGCTGCGGTCGGGGACGACCATCGTGCAGATTGCTGCTCGGCGAGTTCGATTTCGTTTCTGAGCGCATCCAGCGTGGCACCTGTTAGCGTTGCGGCAAGCTGAGCACGCGCACTGACAAATATCTGGCTGGATAGCGAACTGTTTCCGGGGCCACCTCGTTCAGCACAGACAAGGACGTGGCAGTGCCGGAGCACTAATCGGCCACCTGGGCCGAGAGAGAGGATGTTCGCCTCATCCATGATCCTCGCGCTCGGCAGATGAATGAAGCTGATGCAAAGATACATTGCTCCTTCGCCTACCTGCCTATCGGGCCTACCGGGCAGGACCCGGGATCGTTGCAAGGGGGAGGCCTCGATCGCGTAGTAGCGATCACTTCCTCGGAGGCGGGGCCCTCCGTTCCATTGAGCACGGCAGATACGCGCCAGCGGAAGGCTGTTTGCGGCGTCAGGCCGGAGTCAGCGAAGCTTGCGCCAGGCTACCTCGCCAACCGTCTGAAACGCACGATCGGCGCCTGCACGCTGGACCTTGTAAGTCGTTGCTCCCGATACCGGAAACCAGACAAGATCAACGCTGCTATCCGAAGCATCGTTCGCCGTGAGCCCTTGAGGTGCTGACACCGATTGATCGTTTTCACTGACGAGCGTCGCGTTCCCCCCGGTGAGCGCGTCTAGCATGGCCTTGATCGCCTTGATTTGCGGTCCGGACTTGGTGACATAGTCATCGGTGTGATTGACGTAGCTCCACCAGTCCCAGCAGGCATCCGGATTGGTCGGCCAATATGAGTGGGGCTTGGTTTGAGGATAGAGAATGATAAAACTGTTCGTATCCGCCCACGCATTGTAGCCGGCATAGTCGACAAACTTGGGCCCGATTTGATCGACATCCTGCTTGCATCCATGCAGCGCCACGTGAACGCGGCATGGAGCGCCCTGCTCGCAGTCCTGAGGTACAAAAGCATAGCCGTTATCGCCCAGGCTCAGCTCGTCGGGTGTATACGGCCTAGTATAGAGTGACTGATCGAAGCTCTTGAGTGTACCCGCGAGTTGCCCGCGATTGAGTGGGTTCAGGCGGCCATAGATGTGCTGCAGAATGATTCCGGCCTGATCGTAGCCGCATTGGTCGAGATACGGTTCCTTGTTGGCGCTGCAGTCGTTCAGTCCCGCGTCGTTCTGTTTCGTCACGACGAAAGAATGGCCCGCGCCAAGCACGGTCTGATAGAAGAGATTGCCGCGCTTGCCATCGCCCAAATAGTGGCGGTAGAACTCGGCAGCCGCATCGGGCGCGGCTTTATAGACGACCGCGTCGTTGTAGCCGTGAAAGAGGTAGATTTTCTGCCTGGCAAGATTGCTAAGTGGATCGATCTCGCCGGCTGACGCCTTCGCATCAGCTTGATTCGTGAAGTGCTTGATGTTCAGGTCCGACGCAGGCCCTTTCATGCATTGACCCGTCGCCCGCCAGATCGGCCCCCAATACCCGGTGATGACATCGTACCAGTAGTTCGCCTCCGCGCACCAATAGGGGCCGCCAGCGACCGCACCGACTCCCTTGATGATCGAAGACCAGGCTGTGCCGAACTGGATTGCCATGAAGGCGCCGGATGAAATGCCGGAGACCGAACTCTCGCCGATCGGCGCATTATAACTGCGCAATGCCGAAGGCTGGGCAGCGAGCGGCGATATTCCAACGGCCATAGCACAGATCAGGCCGACAACGTGTTGCCGCAACATGGTCACGTGCATGGAAGCCTCGCCAATCAACAGGCCAGTGATTGGACAACCGTAGGGCAATTGAACGGGACAAGCGACCCACCAAAAATGAGGGAAGTCCGCCAATCCGCTGGATAGTTGCCGAGCTCTCCACGTGACGATGAAACGAGGACGGCGCCCAGTCGCGTACCCGGTCGACGAGCCTCGTTTCGCGCCAGACGACGCTGTGAATCGGCGTGGGGTCCGGACGCCGATCGGCGTCCCAAGTGCTTGATTGACTTCGCGCGTGCGGGGCCAATGTTCGGGTCTGACTCAGATCTGATGATGTTCTCTGCCGAGCTTGCGGGTCTCCAATGGGGGACTCAGGACCATGCGAGCCGGCATTCGAATTTCGTCGCTTGTGCCGAGTGGGTTGGCTATCGAGAGCGTAAGTGATTCATCTGACTCGATTATTATAGCCGTCCGAGCGGAAAGCGGCGTGGCCGAATGCCCATTGTGCGGGGCTAGATCAAGCCGAATCCATAGCCGATACGACCGACAGGCTCCGGATTTGCCTTGTGCTGGCAAGGAAATACGCCTCCGCGTGATCACGCGGGAGGTTCGTTTGCGAGGTGCCTCATTGTCGGCGGCGGATTTTCGCTGAACGGTTCGGGGACGATGTTCTCCCGTCCCGCTCGCGCCGGACCGCACGGCTGGATTGCATCGTCCACCATCTGGGGCTGGTACTGGGCGGCAGACCTGCAGCGAGCTTTGCCAAAGGACTGATGCTGCCGGTCAGAAACGATACGTTGCTTCGGGTTGTGCGACGGCGGACGGCGCTTCGAACGGATCCGCTGACGGTTGTCGGCATTGATGATTGGGCTTTTCGACGCAATCGCCGCTACGGAACGATTGTCTGCGATCTCGAGCGACGACGGATTGTGACGTTGTTGCCAGATCGGGAGGTCGCGACCGTTCGAGCTTGGCTCGCTGAACATCCTGGGATCAAGGTCGTGTCACGCGATCGCGGTGGCGGTTATGGTGAGGCGGTTGCCAAGGCACTACCCGATGCGGTTCAGGTCGCCGATCGTTGGCACCTGATGGAGAACGCCAGCCGCGCGCCTTCCTCGACGCGGTGCGCAAGTCCATGCACGCAATCCGCAGCGCGATCGGTTCGCCAACAATCACCCCAGAGCTGCTCACCTCGGCAGAGAAGCTGCGGTACGAGAGCTATCTGCGGCGGGAGGATACAAATGCGGCGACGGATCGAAAACAATTTTGCCGCACGTTCGCGGCCGGGACAGAAAGGGAAGATCCAGACATGACCGGGCTGGCCGTTATAGAAAATGTGCGCCGCTACCGTGCAATAGCTTCGATATGCCGCCAGACCGCGGCATTTCGACCGGTACTGCGCTGCTCTCTGCTTACGCAGGCTGAGGAGTGGGAGCGCCGGGCGGTTGTAGAGCTCGAAAGACACTTCGAAAGGCATCGTCAACTTAATCGACCGCCGAGCTGAAGGAGGCGCGACTCAAAGGTTCGAGATTCGGCGATAGCGCTTGTCGTGGAGATCTCGCGCCAAGTCGCAAAGGCTCGCTCGCGCGAAGCGCGACGGAAGTCGGCCGTGACGGCTCCGGGATAGGGAAGTGGAAAAGGTTCGACCTGATTATGAACTGACAGAAACCGTTGAGCCTGATGGGACGTTTGAAACGCTTCATGATCCGCTCGCGTCAGCCGTGTCGGCCGATGAGAATTCTCGGGCCGATTGTTGAGAGCTTTGTGCTGGCTATGTTCGACGTGAAAGCCCATCTTCGCTCTCGCAGCGCCGTACGAACGCAGCTTGTCCGTGATCATCACGCGCGGCGGCGTGCCGGCGGATTTCAAGAGCTTCTTCATTGCGCAGTGCGCGAATCTCTTCGGCGCTGGATCAAGACGTCGAGAACGAAGCCATTCTGGTCGACAGCGCGCCGAAGCCAATGTTATTCGCCCGCGATCGAGATAATGACTTCGTCCAGATGCCATTTGTCACCGCGAGCGGGTGCGCGCTGGCGGATCCGATCGGAGAACGCCTTGCCGATTTCCGCCCCCACTGGCGCACGGTTTCATAGGTCACGCCAATGCCACGCGCCGCCAGCATTTCCTCGACCATGCGCAAGCTTAAGGGAAACTGGAAATACAACCAAACGGCATGCTGATCTCACTTCCGGTGGGAAGCGATGGCGGCGATAAGATAAAGAGGGTCCCGGGTGGTCGGCATGGCCCGTCGTCTACCCCTCGGCCGCTCTAATTCGTTAACTTGACGGTGCCGTCCTGACGCCTGGAGCAGCTGAAAGCTCAAGGTGCTGAGGCTTGTGCGCTGCTCGACCATCTCCTTTCGTAAATTGTTATCGCCTGTGCCGCGGCGACGATGCGCGCCCTTCGATTTCGTTCGTCGCAACTTCAGACGCTTTCGTCCTGGGCTATGTCGGACCTCTCTCTTCCGCCTGCCGACACCACCGCCTTCCTCGTTGCGTTATGTCTCGATGATCACCTTCAAGGCCCCGGTCTCTGCCGCACGCGAGAACATGTCGTAGGCGTCCATGATCTCGTCGAGCTTGAAGCGGTGTGTAATCAGCAGCTTCGGTTCGATGCGGTGGGAAACGACCGTCTTCAGCAGCATGGGCGTCGAGACGGTGTCCACCAGCCGCGTGGTGATCGATATGTTCTGGAACCAGAGCCGTTCCAGGTGCAGATCGACCTTGACGCCGTGTACGCCAGCGTTTGCCACGACGCCGCCCGGCGAGACGATGTCGGTGCAGAGTTTGAAAGTCGCCGGTACACCGACGGCCTCAACGGCGGCATCCACGCCCTCTCCCCCCGTCAGCGCGCGAACCTTCTCAACTGCTTTGCCGTCGGCGCTGTTGACCGTCTGTGTCGCGCCAAACTGGCGCGCAATGGCGAGGCGCTTGTCATTGACATCGATCACGATGATCTCGGCAGGCGAGTAGAATTGTGCGGTCAGCAGCGTAGCCAAGCCGACGGGGCCGGCACCGACGATGGCGACGGCGGAGCCGGGCGAGATCTTGCCGTTGAGCACGCCGCACTCGAATCCGGTGGGAAGGATGTCGCTGAGCATGACGAGAGCTTCCTCATCGACCCCATCAGGCAAATGGTGGAGGCTGGTGTCGGCATGCGGCGCCCGGACATATTCGGCCTGCGTGCCGTCGATCTTGTTGCCGAGGATCCACCCGCCGGTGCGACAGTGCGAATACATACCTCTCCGGCAGAAGTCGCATTTGCCGCAGGACGATATGCAGGAGATGAGGACGCGGTCACCCGCCTTGAAAGCGGTCACGCCACCGCCAACCTGGTCAACGACGCCCACGCCCTCATGGCCTAGGATTCGGCCGGGCTGACAGGTCGTTACATCGCCCTTGAGGATGTGGAGATCAGTGCCGCAGATCGTGGTTTTCACGATGCGCACGATGGCGTCTCCGGATTCCAGGATGGCCGGCTTCGGTCGCTGCGCGAGAGACGTTTTACCGGGACCTTCGAAGATAAGCGCTTTCATTTCGCATCTCCTCCTTGCGTATTCAGTCCGCCGGTTTTGCCTCGGGCAATTGCCACCGTCGCCCGGTAGAGCCGAACCGTGTAGTTCCGGACTTTGGTGATCGGCAGGCAGTTTTGGATCTTGCCGTCGTAGCCTCCAAACTGGCACCGCAACTGAGCCGTCCGAGCCAGCCGCGCACTGAGCTTGCGAACGCATCGGTGGTCATGCCGGCATACGGCACCGCCATCAATCTGCACCAGGCCCTTCTCGCCGCTGGCGGCAAGCGCCCCGCTGTCCTTCTCTAGAATCGCTTTGAACGGCTGCCGCGGAAGAGCGCGCGCTCGACCACGCTGATCTCGGCGTCGAGTACAGGATCGTGGGCAGCGAGCCGCAATGCCTCGATCGCATGCGTGGCGCGACCGGTTCGAACCGTTGCAGCCAGTCGCGCGCGAACACGTCGCGCTTGCCTCGACATGCAGGTCACCGCATCGAAATGCGTCACGTCGATTCTTTGCGCGCCGACGTCTGAAGCGACGATTGAGCGGGATAGAGCTTGAGCCCGTCTAGGACAGCAAATTTCGCCGGCGACAACAGCATCGTCGGAATGCCCTCGGTCCTCGATAGTGACGGTTCGCGTCACGGCATTCCCGGTCTCGAGCTGATCCGACGAGCGATTGATGGTCTGCGCGATCGACAGACTGCCTGCAGCGAGGAAGGGCTGCAGATCGGATGCCACATGCGGGATGAAGGTCTGAAATGCGATCCGCGGGAGCGTGAGCGTTGCCTCGCGTGTGGCCGGCGGATCGGCCGCACAAATGGCGACGATCGTCAGGCCAGAGATCGCATAGCTGCCCGGCTCCTGCGGATGGATCGCGAATTCGAACCGGACGCCGCCATAAGTGAGGCCGTCGCGCTCTTCGCTCTCATTGGAGCTGCGTAGCTGGCGCGTCAGGGCATTGCGCCGTTGGAAGTCTGGCAGCTTGGGCGGCGCCGTCATGTAGTTCGGCGCCAGCACCTCGATCCGCTGCGTGGCAGCCTGTCTCACCACGACGCACGGCGGATCGAGCGTCACCCGCAGGATCGGCTCGGGCGTGTGTTCCTGAGCGTGGGCCGCGCATGGCGCGAGCAAGCCAAGCATCGGGGCTGCGTTAGACTGCGGATACCTCATTGCTTCGCTCCCGCAGGCTGCGTCGCATCCTGGTGGGCAACTTTCAGCTTGAGAAATCAGCAGGCGTGGCCTGAGCCTGTCCAGGCTTCGGCGGCGCGGGGCGTGGTCAAGTCTGCCGGTGTAACCTGATCTTCTTGCCCCCTTCTGGGCTAGGTGGTTCCGACGGCCTGCCAAATAGTCAAGCCCCTCCATCGACGACAATTGCCGCAAACGATCAACTACCAATACTCGCAATTGACTGCCGATGGAGGCATGACCACCCTAGGTAATGATCGTCACTGAAAAACTGTGCTGACCCGGCTGCATCACATGCGTTGGGCATAGAGTCATCGTCGGCCGATGAGCACGAAAAGGATAGGGCTAAAACACACTTGGTATGTTTCCTTCAACCAGTCGAAGGGGCCAAATCGATACCCCATTCGAGAAACAGAACCTTTCCGAGTGAGGCTGACGCGAAGAGATTCGCGGACGAACTGCTGAACAGCCCATCCGCGAATTCGACTACCATACTGGCTGGCACGATAAACCCACATTCTCCAAGGCGCGGAATTGGATCGAGCAACATAGTACTTTGGATATGTGATCGCAACTGCCATAATTGACAACCGCGCACGAACACGGTGTGTTGGCGTCATTCAGTCGATACCCATCAGAAAATTGTATCGGGCACTTCAGATTTGTGTGGGACGCCGATCGTGAGACTGCCATCCACGACCATCTCTGAACCGGTAATGTAAGTGGACTCGTCGCTGAGTAGGAACACCACTGCCTGAACGGCGTCTGCTCGGCCGTTAACGACGGGACGAATGATTTCCAATGCCTCCAATCTTTGACGCCTCGAATACTTCGCACCGGCCGGAACCGAGCGTGGCGGAGGCGCGCGGATAGGCTTCGACTAGAGCTCGCCGGCGCCCGGAAACCCAAGGAATTAATTGCGCGGATCTGATCAGCAACACTTCCGCGATCGTCGCATCTACCGGAGAAGCGCGCCACGCTCGATATGCTCATAAAGCCGCCAGCTCCACTGGAGGAGCAAGCGTGTAGCCTCACTGCGCGCAGCTGAGGCTGAGTTAGCGGCTCGGCAGTCGCCATGACCGACTTTGCCAACCACCAGTACACGGAGGCATATTCTGTCGCGATATGGCGAATGGAGAATGGGGAATTCTGGATCGACGAAGGAGAGTGACGAACTGTGGATGCCTTGGGCCGCTCCTCAGCGAGCCATCTCGCCAACATCGCCTATTACCAGCCGATCAATCGCAGCGAATTGTCATCCTTCTTCGGCAAGGAGGTCAGCCGCGATACCATCGCCCGTCTGCGCGCACTCGAGTTCATCGCTGCCGGGCCGCGCAGCCCGCAGCTAGGGGCCCCCTACACCTACGTGACGACAAAAGCGTTCCTGTCGCACTTCGGCCTGCAGACGCTGCGCGATCTTCCGGACATGGAGATGCTCGAGGAGGCTGGCCTGCTCAGCAAGGACAAAATGCTGGCGGGAGAGTTTCCGGTGCTGGCGTCGGACGAGGCCGACCAACTCGAGGCGGACCGAGACGAAGACGACGATGTGACTTGAATCGCTGCCGAGGAGTCTCCGACAATGCACTGACCGACGAGCAGTCGCCTCGTTTTCTGTGATCTCCTTGCGCTTCATGCGCAGCAACTACGCGAGTCGGCGCTCCTTACATGCATTGACGAGATATTTTCCCGGTGGGTTTGCCCTTGGGGCCGCGCTCGGGGGGCGCCTGACTGGCTCGCTCCCTTTCTCGTCAGCAGCGAAAAAGGCTGGTCCTTGAGCAGCCAAAGCGGCCGTAAGCAGTCGTAGCAGCGCCGGCCAGCGCATCGCGCTGTTGGGCCGGACTCTGCCCGTCGGAGGGCGCGTTATCGTAATTGATTCTCATTGCAACAGCTTGTTCTTCGGACAAGTTCGGAAAGCTGACGAAACCCAGGGGAGTTCAGTAGTGTGTGGATCGACGCTGAACATTGACCCCGCACGCGCGAAGTCAATCAAGCACTTGGGACGCCGATCGGCGTCCGGACCCCACGCCGATTCACACCTTGCGATCAATCCGGATGCGCTGAACAAGGAACCCTATCGGGTCACGGTCTCGATGCCGGCGCTCGATACCACGGGCAAGGATTGCGCGGTCGGCCGCACCGGGCGCGTGGTGTTCAACGCGGACGTGGCAAAGTCATGATGGCGGCATTTGCGCCCGGGCTGGTCGCCTTCGGCGCCTGCCTTGCCATCCTGCCCCTGCTCCGCCGCGAGCAGACCCTGGCCCGCGTCATGATGACCGGCATGTCGTTCGTCCTGCTGGTCCACTATTTCGCGTGGCGGGTGACCCACACCCTGCCGCCTCCAGGCCTCACCGCCGACGCGCTGGTCGGCTATCCCTTCATGCTGGCCGAGGCGGCCTCGATGATCGCGGTGTGCCTGTCGCTACTGTTCCTCAGCCGCACGATCGACCGTTCGCCTGAGGTCAATGCGATCCTGCGCCGATCGAGGTTGCCCGCAAACGCGCCGCTCGTCGACGTCTTCATCTGCACCTACAACGAGGAGAAAGCGATCCTGGAGCGCACCATCATCGGCGCGACCGGGCTGAACTATCCGAACTACCGCGTCTGGGTGCTCGACGACGGGCGGCGGCTGTGGCTGTGCCGGCTCGCCCAGGAGCTCGGCTGCAACTATCTGGCCCGCCCGGACAACCGCCACGCCAAGGCCGGCAACATCAATCATGCGCTCCAGCACGTTTCCGGGCTGGCCGAGCGGCCGGAGTTCATCTCGATCCTCGACGCGGATTTCGTCCCGATGCCGGACTTCCTGACCCGGGCGATGAGCCTGATGCAGGACGGCAGCGTCGGCGTCGTGCAGACGCCGCAGCACTTCATCAACCCGGATCCGATCCAGACCAATCTCGCGGCGACCGATGTGTGGCCCGACGAGCAGCGCTTCTTCTTCGATATTAGCAGTGGCCGTGAGCGACCATCCAGCAATTTCGGAGCCATCGGATAGGCATGTCATCAACCCTGATTGCGCACGGTGGACCCCACCAATACTGGCAGCTAGAGCGGAGCTCCTTCGACGTTCATGCTAATGAGCCATCGTAAGCTTCGGGACTAGCGTCGCCCGGTCGGGAGGCTTGGCAATGGACCCCGTTCGAGCAATCCAGCGTCTCCGCACTTTCAACGCTGCATCGGAGACGGATGACGATATCGATGGCGCGAAGGCTGCGCTCGAAGAGATAAAGGGCATTGCCGATCTGGCCGACACCTTGATCGGTGTCAGGCTCGGGAGAGCGCTACCTGTCATCCGCTTAATCCATCACGATCCGGACGATAAAGATGCGCAGGTGACAGACATTAAATTTAGCCTCGAATATGGACCACATCACCATAGGTGGTGGGCCTACGTAACGATCTCTGACTTTGATGTAGTCCAGCAAGGCACTGAGCTTCGGAGAATTGGAGAATTCTCCGAAGGTCTGCGGCAAGGATTTGTGGGGCTATCGACGGGGCTCATGAAAAAGCCGCCCGGAACGGCCTGATCATCGCGCCGAGACAGTGTGTGGCATCAATTCGAAGTCGGAATCGCCAGCAAGTTTCGTTAGGAACGGCCGGATGCGTGACGAGCTCCTGAATGAGACGCTGTTCTTCGGTCTCGACGATGCCTGGGCCAAACTCGCGGCATGGGTCGCCGACTACAATGGCGAACGCCCCCATTCCTCGCTGCAATACCTCACGCCCGCGGCCTACGCCGCCTCTCTCATCGCAACGGGCGCTCGGCTGCGCAACCCCGACCAGCTCCGCCGATCGCCCGTTGCTTCCACCGCGCCGCAAGGCGTACAACTGATCTGCCCCTGAACTTTCATCCAGCGGCAGTTAGAGTCTCGGTGCATCAATCGCAAGCGGCTTAAACTCTACCCCCGATGAGCCAGAGCCTCCCTTCTCGAAACGCCTGATCAGTCTCAAATTTTCTGACGACGGACACCCAAGGTTCGGTGTGGAGGGAGAAGGTTCCCGGAATACCGTCCGGCACACCACCCGATTCACAGCCAGCGTGTCCACTGGCTGCGGAATTGCAGAGGCTCGATAGCTCGTGGGCGACGCTTCCCGAGGCGCAGCAGGATGCGTAGTTGGATAGTGACTGTCGCCATCGAGAAAGACGGCGACGACGATGAAGAGTACCGGCACGTAACTAACGCGGTTGCAGTCGCTGACCAGATCGAAGCCGTGCAGCTGACTATTGAAGACAACGGCGCCAATGCCGCAATGCTCAACTTCCCGCTTGAACCTGAAATGTTGCAAAGTCTCGGCTTGAGGCCAGGTGGGCTGATCGTCTTACACGATGGTGAGATTGATCCAATCACCTTGCGTCCTCGGCATCGGCCGCACGTCTCCATCGCGTTCAACGGTGTCGGATTGATGACGTGCCTGTCCGGAAGCTGCAACAGCACTTAGCTGGCGCGGTGTCTCTCACGACCTCCCGCTGAATCCGTCAAAATGGCAACAGCGGACTCACGATTCCGGTATGCCCGCCAAACGGATTCCGTCACAAACAGGCTTGCCCCTGACGAGAAAGGTCAGCTTATCACTCGATGCGCCGTCGCGAAAGCGGCAAACAGTAAGGGTCGGATTAAGCGAGAGTCCTGCCTTTGTAGCAGCGCTGGCCGGCATCTTTAAACGTTCCGGTTGGCCGTGGAATGTCCGCGTGGCCCAATGTTTGGACCGGCCGGCGTTGGGCGCCGTATAGCGCGCTACTATAGTTAGTGGCTGCGCTCCGATTTGATTGTGAGTTCCGCGCTCGCTATTGATGCGATTCGCGATAGGGAATGGTAGGCTCACCTCGTGTGTTTCATGTCGTTGTTGTCCGGGACGCGCAGGCGATGTATGTCCTTGCTCTAGTCACCCAAAAAGGAGGAAGCGGCAAGAGCACGCTGGCGGTCGGAATCGCAGTGGCCGCGATGGGAAACGGGGAGCGCGTCGGAATTGTCGACGCGGATCCACAAGGGACGATCTCAAAATGGACAGAGCGGCGCGGGCATCCCTTTCCGCGGGTCGTTCGGGTCGCCGATCCCGCCACAATAGAAGGGGCGCTCGTCAGTCTTGAATCTGAGGGGATCTGGCTTACAGTCATCGATACCGCCCCCACGTACAATGCAGTGGCTATGCGTGCCATCGCGAGTGCTGATCTTTGCCTGATGCCGGTGCGTCCAAGTCTGGCCGACATCGAAGCTGCGATACCTACGCTGATTGCCATTCGAAGGCTCAACCGCCGATTTGCTTTCGTGCTCAATCAGACGCCACCGCGGGGTTGCCGCTTGAGTGAAGCTGCAACGTCGCTCAATTCGCTCGGGGTGCTTGCGCTTCCCTGTATCGGACAGCGCAATGACCACCAGGATGCGCTTGGGGCAGGATTAGGCGTGACCGAGTTTTCCCAAGAGGGAAGAGCCTCGGAGGAAGTTCGCGAGCTATGGCGCTGGATCTTAAGGAAGCTTGTCGAGGGGGCATCAGATCATGAGCCGCACGCAAGAAACGAAAAAGCGACGTGGTAGGCGGACGCGCTGCGTGCGACGCTCGCTCGTGGAGCTTACCGCGGCGGCGAGCCGAGCCGTTGACGATGGCCTCTTTGTGTTGTCCGGCGGGGTTGCTGCTTCCAATCCGCGATCGGAGCTCACAGGCGCGAATACGTCTGATCAAACAATCCTTGCAAGGCAAGCGACGGCTCCGAGTCCCTTTGCGGCGCTTGAATCTCGGAATGCGGCAGTGCCGCGCAAGTACGAACTCCCAGATTCCGACACTGCCATCGAGAGAATGGTGGAGATTGCCAAGGACAATCAAGACAGAGCTTTTGAAAACATCAAAGCCGGACTGGATGTTGCGCTGGACCGTGCAAAGGACCTCGCCGAGACCCGGGTGGAAGGTGAAGCGGCGTCAAAAGTCGGTCCCATTCTTGAAAACGATTTCTTGACCGTTCTTAAAAAAGCCGCAACGGAGTGCCGCGCGGATGCGGTCGAATTGATTGTGCAGAAGGAACCACCAGCCGACAGCGCAGGGCAGCCGCAATCGCGATACATGCGGCGACTCACTGACGAGGCAGTCAGATTGCTGGACGATCTTCGGAGCGGCAAGCTGGAGAATGAGGCGCACTTCATCCTGAGCGAATGCTTCAGAGAAGCCGCCAGCGTGTTCTCTATGATCAATCAGCAGCTCAAGCGCGACGGCTATTCCGCGAGCATTGATCCATCAATCTTCATCTGGCTCGCCAATATCACCGAACCGGAGACGTGCGACACCGGGACCATGCGGCTTGAGATCGTACCCAACCACCGAGGTCGTCCGAGCACGTACACGCGTCAGGTCGCTCAATTCGTTTGGCACCTTGTCGAGGGGCAGGGCTGCGGACGACAAGCCGCATATCGGGGGGCGGTCACGAAGTTCACCGTGAGCGCGAGTTTCGCCGAGAAGGCCTATGCCTTTTGGGAGCCGATCTTCAAACGGGCGGGACCGCACGTGAAGATGCTGACCCGCATTTCAGATCCAGAAATGTAAAGCTAGACTAGCTAGTGTTCTGTCTCGTTAGTTCGTAGTGTAATAACTGCAAGTGTTTCGGGTGTCGCGATCGAAGGAGATACCCGATGCGCCCCGAATGCCCGAAAGCGAATGCTGACGATTTCCAGTGACGAACGCACGCACTCACGGCCATGACACGGTCGCGGTCGCTCCCTGCGGCACTGGCGCTGCCAGCAAAGATCGTGCTTGCCTGCGAACGTGAGCCGAGCAACGCCCTCGCGGCAACCCGGCCTGATGTCGTTCCACATAGGATCGGAAAATGGCGCAATCGCTTCATCGCAAATAGCATCGAGGGTCTCTACGACGAGATGCGTGCCGGCAGGCCCCGCACTATTGGGGATGAGGCTGTGGCCGTGATCACCAAGACGCACGCTCGCAGGCCTAAAGCCGCAACCCATTGGAGCGTGCGCGCCATGCCAAAGAGAGGGGAATTGCCAAAGGCACGGTTCATCGCCTGTTCCAACTCTTCGGTCTGCAACCTCAGCAGCGCACGCCGCGGCCGAGCCCGCGCGGAGGTCCGCGCTGGCGTTTGAATAGGCGTGCACCCTCAGAGTGGCTGCTTCTACATTGAACGGCAGTGGCCCGACTTGACAATAATACCGACGCGGTCGAGCTCGGCGTACGCTGAATTACGTCTTGATTTAACTCAACCTTGACTGGCCCGGGGTGGCGATTGCTCTCGACGAAGCACGCTCTCGCACTATGTGGTCAAGATCGCGCGGCTCGGAGGATATTTAGCCCGAGCCAACGATCCGCCTCCAGGAAATACCGTGATCTGGCGCGCACTATCGCGGCTGACCGACATCGAACTGGGAGCCGCGGTCGAGGCAAAAAATTATGGGTAATTGAAAGCAAGCTGAGGCCGTCAGGCGGCGTGGTTCCATGGCATAAGCGCGTCGAGTTTGCTGCTCGGCCAACCGTTGGCGATACGCTGAAGCGTTAAGGCGAGCCAGGCGAACGGATCGACGTTGTTCATTTTCGCCGTCTGCAGCAGCGTTGCGATGGTCGCCCAGGTTCGTCCGCCGCCGTCGCTGCCAGCGAAGAGGCTATTCTTTCTCGTGATTATTAGTGGCCTGATGGCGCGTTCGACGACGTTGGAGTCGAGCTCGATGCGACCATCGGTCAGGAAGCGTTCGAAGATGGCACGGCGCGAGACGGCATAGCGGATCGCCTCAGCCAGTTTTGATTTGCCGGAGATCCGCCGCAAGGTCTGCTGCCAGAGATCGAAGAGATCTGCGACGATCGCCGCGGAGGCTTGCCGGCGCGCGGCAACGCGAGCGTCGGGGCTTTGACCGCGCACGGTCTTCTCGACCTGCCAGAGCCTTGCCATCCGCTCGACCGTCGCCGTTGCCACTTCCGAGCTCCCTGCAACATGCAGCTCGTAGAACTTGCGTCTGCAGTGTGACCAGCAGCCAGCCAATGTGATGCCATCATTGCCGCGATCGGATCGCGCGAGCTTGTTATAGGCGGCATAGCCATCCACTTGCAGGATGCCGCGATAACCATTGAGATGGCGGACCGCGCATTCGCCGGAGCGGCTGTCTTCGAAGCGATAAGCCACCATCGGGGGACCGCTGCGGCCAAAGGTTCGGTCATCCCGGGCATAGGCCCATAAGTAGGCCGTCTTTGTCGATCCGGAGCCCGGAGCGAGCGTCGGCAAGGTGGTTTCGTCGGCAAAGACCCGTTCGGCCTTCTTGACCTCGCTGAAGATGTAGTCGGCCACGATCTCGAGCTCGAAGCCGAGCTTGCCCATCCATTGCGCCATCAGCTGGCGGTCGAGCTCGACATGATCGCGGGCGTAGATGGCCTCCTGCCGGTAGAGCGGCAGGCCGTCGGCATATTTGGCGACAGCGATCTGGGCCAGAAGCGCTTCCGTCGGAATGCCTCCTTCAATGATATGGGCCGGGGCCGGCGCCTGGATGACGCCGTCCGCGTTCTTGAAGGCATACCTGGGACGGCGCGTGACGATCACCCGGAACTTCGCCGGTGTCTCCGGTGTGGTCATAAGCCCAAACCGCGAGCTTGGGCAGGCCATCGGTCGTAGTAGGCTTTGTCACATAGAGCGAGGTGCTGTCGGAGATGTTATCCGGTGGCCGGTGATCTCGGCCAATGGTCACGACGCGGTCGTGCTCCCGTAAACTGAATTTCACGACCAATGTGAGCGCAGACAGTAAGAGTTTGGCCGGGCCGTCTTCCTCGGTGGTCTCGAAGATGTCGGCGATTGTCTCGGCCGTCCGCGCCAAAGCAGCGGCGGCGAGCCGCTCGAGTCCTTCATTTTCGTCTTGTTCCATGCGGCGACAATATAGACGTTGGCGAACGAAAAACACCCCGCGGATATGGAGGGAGCCGGTAAACTCAGACGCTGTAACCCGTCGCCTACGGCGCTGTGCAGGTTCGAATCCATCCCCGGGCACCAGTTTCTAGGATGTGCCGGCCTTTACCGAGGGGACTCGAAGGCTTCGCTCACTGCTTCCACTTCGCGACAGTCTTCTGGTTGATCCCGTAGCGCTTGGCGAGGCCTCTCAGGCTCTCTTGACTATTTTGTATTGCTCGACGGACAGTTCGTGGTGGCGCAGCCGTGTAGAACTTGTCCCATAGCGCATCCTTCGAATCGTGCGATAAGAATGCACCATAAAAGCTTGGGACTAAACACCTAAGGCTCAGCAGGTCTCGCTCAGCGATGTCGTCCGAAGGCAATCGGAAGCGTCATAACTCAGGTCCCCGACCACGGGTCACAAGAGTATCACATAAGGGCTGGAGCGAAGCCAGTTGATCTGCCGGTGAAGACCTCCGACCAAGTACGGGCTGGTGGTCAATCGAAAACCGCCAAGGCGCTCGGCCTCGATCCGCCGGCATCGGTGCTCGCCCGCCGAGTGATCGAATAGGGATTGCTTTGCTGCGATGCATGAGCCCGAGAATGGCCCGCGACTGACCTTAGCTCAGAGCCCGCAAGCTGCCGAGGGCTGCCTTTGACCCGCAGCCACCTTGGATGTCGCGCCGCTTCCGACAATCGAATGCGATTATCACCGGCTGATGTTTAAATCACCCAGAAGCTGCACAAGTAACCGCGCGCAGCCACGCGGAGCATAAACGCCGTGCATCAGGCACGGCCCGCACATTGGCGCGCCATAGAAAACCGTTCAAAAGGTGCTTCCTGCTGCGCAACGTCCTGTGGGACGCTAGCAGCGCCGGTTGTCGGCCTTGAGACTATGTAAGCAGCTTGACACTACACTGACACTACACACTATTCCGGAGTGCCGGCAGAACCCGCAATTCCATTCGGCACGCCGCTTGCTTCGTCACGGCATCATCACCAATCGCAGTGCGATGGTCTTCGGGGCGGACACGGCGTGCGTCGCGGTTAGCGCCTGGTCCGCCCCGACGGTTTGCTGCTGCGATAAGTTAAGGGCGATCGGTCGTGGACCGAGATAATGCAGGGACGTGTTGGATGCGAGCTGGAGTTCTTCTGTTGGGAGCCACGACAATTGCGCTCGTCGCGAGCGGTGTAGCTAATTCGGCAGACCTTGAGCCAGAAGTGAAACTGCCACCGGCGGTGTGGGACTGGTCCGGAGGCTATATTGGCGGGCACGTCGGCGGAGGCTACGGACAGACCTCCTTCAGCAATCCCTACGGTCCGTCCATCTATGGCGATGTCGTCGACACTCCAGTGTTTCTCGCCGGTGGCCAGATCGGCTACAATTGGCAGACGAACAACCGGGTGTTTGGTGTCGAACTCGAGGCCAGCGGTGCCGTCTCCGACGGCACCAATACCTGCCTCGCTGCGTCCGGCTTTGTCGTGAGCGCAAACTGCAAGGCAGGTCCCAACGTCTTTGCCACCGGGACCGGTCGCATCGGTTACGCGTTTGGCGTGCTGGGCCGCACGCTGGCCTATCTCAAGGGAGGCATCGCTTGGCAAAACAATCGGGGCGACGTCTTCAATAACTACGAGTTTGGCGATCGGCCACAGGAGAAAGCCCATTTCGACTATGGTCGCGTCGGTGCCACCATCGGGCTGGGCGTCGAGCAAGCGCTTACGCCTGCATGGTCGGTTAAAGCTGAGTATAACTATCTGCATTTCGGCGGACCGCGCGTCGCAACGCCTCCGACGGTGCAGGATCCGCCGTTCGCAATTCTTCCGGCGAACACAACCAACCTCTCCAGCAACTATCACATCGGAAAGATCGGCTTGAACTACCATTTTGGCGCCGACCCATGGACGGCGCAAGGGTCCGATGCGCGGCTGTACGCGAAAGCACCCGCCGGCGCGCCGATTGCTTACACGGCCGGTTGGTCAATCGAAGGCGGCTCTCGGCTCTGGCTCAGCCGAGGAAGATTCCAATGGGATCACAGTGCTGCTGATAAACCTACCGACCCAAGCATTCTCATATCGAGGCTCACCTATCACGGACTGGACGGACTTTCCGGGGAATTATTTGGCCGTCTTGACAGCCCCTGGGGAGTATTCCTGAAAAGCAATATTGGGATCGGACGCTTCAACACAGGAAACATCAACAATGAAGATTGGGGCATCGAACGCGGGTTGTCCTACATCAACAACGTATCAAGCCAGGCAAACGGAACATTCACGTACTACACGGCTGATGCCGGATACGATTTCCTGCACAGCGCCAACTACAAGATCGGCGCATTCATCGGCTGGACCTATTACGGCCAGAGCTCCGATTCGACGGGATGCGTCCAGATCGCCAACCCAATGTTTGCATGCTTGTCGCCCGGCGACGACAGGATAATTGGCAGCCAGAATACCCAGTGGAATGCACCTCGTCTCGGCCTGAGCGCCGAAACGATTCTGACCGAGCGCTGGCGCTTAAACACCGATGTCGCCTACCTGCCCTGGACCGATTTCAGCGGTCGTGACCACCATCTCTTGCGCCCGACGACCACCTTCAATGATCAACGCGGGAATGGTGGCGGGGGTGTACAGGTTGAAGGCGTGTTGTCCTACTTTATCACTTGCAATTTCAGCGTCGGCGTCGGTGGCCGCTATTGGGCAATGTGGACAAAAAAGGACAGCGAGTCCACGTGCAGCGGCTGCATTGGCGCGGGCACGATCACTGGGCCAGGGAAGTACAACATGGAGCGCTGGGGGACGTTCTTTCAGGGCAGCTACAAGTTCAATTGAAAAGCCGCACTGTAGCCAGCCTCCAGACTCTCTTCACGACCGCAACGATGGGCGCCCCGATGATGAGCCGAACGAGCAATTCTTGAATGAACACCTGCCGCTGGCTTCGTTCCTGTCGCGAGTGATCCAAAACGCACCTCGCCCTAACAACGGATCGATGTGAACTCAGAGCGAAAGGCTGCTTACGCAGACATCCGAAGGGTAGTGGGCACGATCAGCAGAGAACTCATAAGACTGAGTTATAGCAAAAGGTCGGAGCTTTTGAAGGGGAAAGCCGTCCGGATTGTTTGCGGTAGCGGGCGATGGGACATGACCGAGTTTGACGATGACGTTGGACCCGTTCGTTTGTCGACTGGGATGCTCGAATTGCCATTTCAATTACCTGACTGCCGCCTGCGCTGTTCTCTGTGGCCGTCTTAAGCATCTGGGCCTAAGCCCATCCCGCACACGGACGAGGAGCGAATATGAGTTCAGATGTAATCTGCTCTTTTTGTGGAAAGGGGTCGCCGGAGATTATGACGATGATCGTCGCGCCCTCAATGAATGTGCAAGGCCGAGAAATCACAGCTGCTATTTGTGATGAATGCATTCCGGTGTGCGTGCAAGTTATCGCGACCCGACACCCGGAATGGCTGGAACAGCATCGTCAGTTCGTCGCGAGCCTTGGGAGTTGAAGCACGCCTGCCGGGACATGAGGTCTCCTTGTGTGAAGGGTTTCGGATGCCGGCCGCATGACTGACGGCGCGGCACATTTGGCGGCCGGCGTCCGAAAGCCTCCAAGGGAGGAAACCGCGCTTAAGGGAAACGTAGGCGGTGCCGCAGGCGCTATGGGGATTTGACTGCCGCGGGCGAATTGGCTGATTTGAATCGAGCCGATGCAACGAGGTGTTCGAGGGTGAATCGGCTGGCGAATGCGCGGCGGGTGGTGTCGAGCTCTACAAATTGTCGAGCGCGTTATGGCGGGCGGTGGATATCTGAGCGCGCTCTGCCGTGGCTGGCCGAGAGGCAGCGAGTACTACGAATAGATTTGCAAGACAGCGACGTGGTCATGAGGTGTCGATCCTGATGCGGTTCGTTGGAGCTGTCGGCCGATGCCGTGGCGTACAACCGCGCTCGAAACCTCGATGATGATCATGCGACCGCCGCAGCATGGGCAAGCCGGCTTGTTGGCATCGACGGCAGCCGCGGTGGGATTGGCTTCAGGCTTTGCACCGGTGAGCAGCTCGCGGACGCATGCGATGTTGTCGGCGCAAGCGCCTTTGGCGAACAGGCCGTAATGGCGGATGCGGTGAAGGCCCTTGGGCAGCACGTGGATGAGGAAGCGGCGGATGAACTCGTCTGTGGCGAGCGTCATCTGCCTGTATCGATCGCGGCCCTCGATGCGGTAGTCCTTCCATTTGAAGGTGACGCGCTGCTGGTCGCAAGCGATCAAGCGGCTGTTGGCGATGGCAACCCGGTGGGTGTAGCGCGACAAATAGGCCAGCACCGCCTCCGGTCCACCGAACGGACGCTTTGCATAGACGACCCACTTGGTTTTGCGCAGCGGCGCCAGGAAGGCTGCGAAGCATGGGGTATCAGCGAGCTGGCTGTTGTCGCCAAAGAAGCTCAGGCGGCCGGCTTGATGGGCGGCGACGAGCTTCTGAAGGAACAATCGCCGGAACAGGCGGGAGAGCACGCGCACGGGGAGGAAGAATCCGGGCCGGCAGGACACCCAGCGCTGACCATCGGGCAAGATGCCGCTGCCCGGCACAATCATGTGCACGTGGGGGTGATGGGTCAGCGCCGAGCCCCAGGTGTGCAGCACGGAGGTGATGCCGATCCTGGCCCCCAGATGCGATCGGCGGCGATCGTCAGCATGGTCTCGGCCGAGACCTTGAACAGCAGGTCGTAGAGGACGGCCTTGTTCTGGTAGGCGATGTCGGCGATCGCTCCTGGGAGTGTGAACACCAGGTGGTAGTACGGCACGGGCAACAGCTCGGCCTCGCGATCGGCGAGCCACTCCTTTGCGGCGGCGCCTTGGCACTTCGGGCAATGCCGGTTGCGGCAGCTAATGGGCGTCACCCATTACCTGCCTTATGGGCAAAGCCGGTAATGGGGAGCTGCCAATCGCGATCACCGTATTTTCCTGTGTATTGCCGCTCTCGAGCTCTCCATTACAAGTCGCCCGTGCGGCCCCCGTTGGGTCGGCCACTGATGGCCGGTCACATACGGAGACGGACATGTTGGAGACGTACTTCTCGGCAGCGAAGATGCTGGGGCATCTGCGCAGTGGGCCGAGCGGGCCTTACCTTGACGGGTTTGCAGCGGTGCTGGAGCGGCAGGGCTATGACCCCGAGACAGCGGTACGCTATTTGCGAGCGGCGGCTCACATCGGCCATGTTATGGCCGAGCAAGGCGCGGGCCTGGCGGACGTTGATCTCGCCGCGTTCGGCGAGCACCTGCGCACTTGCCGGTGTCCACGCGCCAAAGGCGGCCGGCGCAACCACCACACCATCTACGGTGCCAGGCTCTTTCGTCGGCACCTCGTCGAGCTCGGCCTTTGCCGGTCCGCGGCCGTGGGGGCAGCACCCGCCGAGCCGCAGCTGGTCGCCGACTTCAAGACGTGGCTGCGCAAGCATCGCGGCGCATCCGATGCCACCGTCAGGCTCTACGCCCGCGACGCCGCGGGCCTGATGATGGAACTTCGATCTGACCCGGCCGGCTGGAGGCCGAACGATGTCCGCAGTTACTTCCTGCAGCGGGCGAGCAATAGCGGGAGTGGCACGATCGAGAAGATGACGACGAGCCTGCGGGCCTTCCTGCGGTATCTCGCAGTCGCAGGCCGTTGCCAGGCAGGTCTCGACGGCGCCGTTCCAGCCTACGCTCATTGGCAGCTTGCCGACATGCCCCGGTATCTGTCGACCGAGCAGGTCGACCGGCTGATCGCTGCCTGTGACGGCGACGTCGGTGGGCGCCGGCGTGATCGTGCGATCGTACTTTTGTTGGTGCGCCTCGGCCTGCGGGCCGGTGACGTGGCGCAACTGCGTCTCGCGGATATCGAGTGGCAAACGGGATCGCTGCGGGTCTGCGGCAAGTCGCGCTACGAGGTCCGGCTGCCGCTACCGCAAGACGTCGGGGATGCGATCGCCGCCTACCTCGAATGCCGGCCGTCTACCCGCCGGAACGATCTCTTGTTCCTGCGCACGATCGCGCCGTGCCGGCCATTCCGACGAGGCGACGGCATCTCGTCGGTGGTCAAGCGTATCATGAAGCGGGCCGACATCGTGGCGCCGCTCAAAGGGGCCCACGCTCTGCGGCACACCGCGGCGACCGAGATGCTGCGCCATGGCGTGCCGCTCGACAAGATCGGCCTCGTCCTTCGGCATCGCGGCATCGACACGACGGCCTATTACGCAAAGGCCGACGTCGCGCTGCTGAAGCAGGTTGCTCAGCCCTGGCCGGAGGCGCTCTGATGCTGGACGCCATCGAGACCTATCTCGCGCTCCGCCGCACCACGGGCTTCGCGATGTCGACCGCGGAGTACCTGCTGAAGAGCTTTGCCGCCTTCGCGGCCGAGCGCGGACAAACGTACGTCGAGACAAAAACAGCGATCGACTGGGCCGCGCTCGGACCATCCGTCGCGCAACGCGATGCACGGCTCAGAGCCGTCTGTCGCTTCGTACGCCATGTCCGGGTGGAGGACGTCGGGCACGAGCTGCCCCCGGCAAATCACTTCGGCGCCCGCAAGAAGCGTCGCACGCCGCACATCTACACGACAGACGAGTCAGTCGGCTGGTCGAAGCTGCGCTGCGGCTTCGGCCAACGCGCGGCTTGCGCCCGCACACGCAAGCGACCTTGATCGCGCTGCTCTCATCCACCGGGCTCAGGATCTCCGAAGCCCTGAAGCTGACGATCGCGGACGTGACCCGCGACGGTCTGCTGATCCGCGAGACCAAGTTCCGCAAGACGCGACTGGTGCCGCTGCACGACACGGCGGCCGCCGGCTTGCAGCGATCGCGGGCCCGGCTCAGACGATGATCCGGTCTTCATCGACAAGCGCGGTCGGCAGCTACGCTACATTGCCGTCAAGGAGACCTTCGACAGGCTGGTCGACAAGGCTGGCATCAGATCGACGTCGGCTCGCCGTCCTCGCCTGCACGATCTACGGCACACGTTTGCGGTGCGCGCGCTGCAAGGCAGCCCTACCGGCCGAGGCCGGTGCGGGGCGCACATGGCGGCACTCGCGACCTACATGGGTCACGTCAACATCTATGCGACCTACTGGTATCTCGAGGCCACGCCCGACCTCTTGCGCGACGTCGCCATGGCCGGCGAAGCGTTCATGTCCGAAGGGAGGTCAGCATGACGCCGATCGCTCCCCTCATCGAGACGTTCCTGCGCGACACCCTCGCTTGCCAGCGGGGCGCCAGCCGGCACACGAGGGACTCCTATGCCTCGAGCTTCCAGCTGCTGTTCGTGTTCGCCGCCGACCGGCTCAAGGTCAAACCTTCGGCGCTGACGCTCGAACAGATCGATGCCGGGCTCGTCAGCGCCTTCCTTGAGCATCTTGAGGACGAGCGCAAAAACGCGGCCGTGACGCGCAACGTTCGCCTGGCGGCGATCAAGTCGTTCTTCCGCTTCCTCGAGTATCGGCAGCCGGCGGCGCTCGAGCAGATCCGCCGTGTACTGGCGATCCCGTTCAAGAAAACTGACACGCGCCTGGTGCCCTACCTTCTGCGCGAAGAGCTCCAAGCCGTGCTCGACGCTCCCGATCCGGCGACACGCGATGGCATCCGCGATCGCGCAATGCTGCACGTGGCCGTCTGCGCAGGGCTGCGCGTCTCCGAACTGACGGGCCTCAAGGTCGATGACATCGACCCGCCTTCGATGAACATCCGCGTGCTCGGCAAGGGACGCCGGGAGCGGACGCTGCCGTTGTGGAAGCCGGCGGCCGCTGCACTGCGTGCCTGGCTGGCCATCCGCGGGCAGGTCGCGACACCCGAGGTGTTCGTCAACGCCCGTGGTGAGCCGCTGAGCCGATGGGGCTTTGCCTATCTGCTCAGGCAGCACGCCGCGACCGCGGCTCGCAAGCAGCCCGGTCTCGCCAAGAAACGCGTCTCGCCCCACGTGCTCGGGCACACCTGCGCGATGGTCGTTCTGCAAGCGACCGGGGACATCCGGAAGGTGTCGCTGTGGCTGGGTTACGCTACGCTGACGACCACCGAGGTCTACACGCGCGGCGATCCAACCGAGAAGCTCGATGCGATGGAGGCGATCGTGCCGCCCCCACCTGCGGCGCGGCGTCTTCCAGCCCACCGACCAGCTGATCGAACTCCTCAGGCGTACCTCATAATGGAGAGCGGGGTTGGCGGTGATTGGTGCAGGAGCGTGATCAAATTGCCGCCAGCTCCCCATTACCAGCTTTGCCCATAAGGCAGGAGTTGTAGGCGATCGTCGTGTAGGCGCAGTCCGCGCAGCGCGCGACATGGCCGCCGAGCGCCACCGTGCGGCAGCGCTCGATCGCCGACATCACCTTCAACTGGTCGAGGCTGACATGGCCGGCATGGGCTTTGCCCCATGCTACGCCATGGCTGCGGAAAATATCCGCAACCTCCAAGGCCGGGCGCGACACAAGCGCCGTCAGCCGGGCGGTCGGACCTCCTTGAGCTTCAGCGTGATATGCTCCAGCGGGCTCATGACCTCGCTGATCGTCTTGGTGGCGACGCGGGTATAGAGCGGGGTGGTGTCGAGCTTGGCGTGGCCGAGCAGCACCTGGATGACGCGGACGTCGATGTTCTGCTCAAGCAGGTGGGTGGCGAAGCTGTGCCGCAAGGTGTGCAGCGAGACGCGCTTGTTGATCTCCGCCATCTGGGCGGCGGCGTGGCAGGCACGGTTGAGCTGGCGTGTGGTCATTGGCTGGGCCGGGTCACGGCCAGGGAACAACCAGCCTTGCGGCCGAGCCATCTTCCACCAGGCCCGTAGCAGCGCGAGCAGGCTGGGCGACAGCATGACATTGCGGTCCTTGCCGCCCTTGCCCTGCTCGACGCGGATGATCATCCGCTTGCTGTCGATATCGGAGACCTTGAGCGAGACGACCTCGTTGGCACGCAGCCCGGCACCGTAGGCCGCGCTCAGCGCCGCCTTGTATTTGAGCCCCGGTGCGGCATCGAGCAGCCGTGCCACTTCCTCCACGCTCAGTACCACCGGCAGCTTGCGCGGCTCGTGAATGACATGGGTATGCTCGACGATCTCGTGGCGCTTGAGTGTGACCCGAAAGAAGAACCGCAGCGTCGAGACGGTCTGGTTGATGGTCGGCGCGCCAACGCCGCTTGCCGTCAGATGTAGCTGATAGCAGCGCACGTCCTCGAAGGTCGCCGTATCCGGTGATCGCCCGAGAAATGCGGCGAAGTTCTTGACCCTTTGCACGTAGTCATGTGGGTCTTCGGGGCCAACTTGCGGATCGTCATGTCTTCGATCATGCGCCGGCGCAACGGGCTCATTGCCTCGTCGGTCATGGGGATGCTCCTGTCTTGAGTGAGGTTGTCGAACCCCTCGATCTCAAGACAGGACGCCCCGTTGCGCTATCGTCTTGGCCGTGCCGCCAGCAGCGGCGTCCTACCGCGCGAGCGGTTTAGTCCTCTGGCCCATCTGCGACCTCGCGCAACATCCGTCGCTGTGCCGCTCTTCGATAACAAGCGGACATCGGCTGAGTCAGAACTGCCGCCTTTTCCTCTCGCAGTGTGCCTCTCCCCACTTCGCGTCAGCTTCGAACTTCTTGCACTTGGCAACAGGTCGGGTCCTTCCGGTGCCGTCTGGAGGCGGGCGAGATCAGCGCGTCATATTGACCCGGAGGCAACTCCGTTCTCAGCCGCTCCTCGAGGCGATATCCGCGAGTGGTCGAGACGCCAATCGAACGGCTCGCCGGCGCTGAGAACAGCCCGGAAAGACGGGCAGCCTTGTAGCGGTCGTAAGTTGATGCGGCTGGCTCGATTGCAGTTTCCATTTTCCCCTGCGGTAGCTTAGAGGCCCAAAGCGATCGGCTGTGGACCGGTGATCGCCAGTTCGAATCTGGCCCCCGGGACCAAATACGGGAGTATCGTCTAGTGGTAAGGCACCGGCTTCCAACACCGGTTAACGTGGGTTCGATTCCTACCGCTCCTGCCAATTGACAGTGAATTCGACGGCAGCCGTGATGGCGGCGCCGGTCGAGCCCTTGCGGCCGTTTTCTCGAGCCAAAACGGATGACCTCGAACGGGGACTTCAAAAACTGGCCTCGGACTGCCTCAAAAAGGAAGAACCGTTTACAGCATTCAAGACGTTCCGGAAGCGGGCGATTGCTCTTTTCGGAGACGCGGCGAGACCGCTATTGGACCGAACCTTTGCCCGGGCGCAGCGAAATGCACTTAAAGGCTCGGCGCGTTACCCAAGCCCGACACGTAAACCGAAAGGCTCGGGTTGACGGTCCGGGACGCGCGCCACGATGAGGGCTTAGATGACCCCGCGCTCAACGGCCACGCGACGCGCCCCAACTTCCCGAAAGTGGCGTGCGGCCCGAATTGCTCTCTCATCGTCTCGGGCAGGATCAGCGAGCAACCGCTGGAGACGCGTCCAGCGCCATTCCTCGATGCGTTTGAGCCGTGACAGCATCGCCGGCCGCCCTTCAACGCTGATCAGCATTTCCCTCGTCACCCGTCCGCCCTCGTGAGATTGCGATCCTAGCCCAACCTGCGGCGCGGAGGAAAGGAAAGAGGTTCCCGAAATGACTGGCGCGCGGCGGGACCTCGCTTTCAGCCGCGTACGGCGGCGTCATTAGCCGTACACGTCCGATCCCGTTCAACCGGGTCAGGTTGACGACATGCGCGTTCGGAAGCCGCACGAGTAGTTAGCTGGCGTGCTGTGATAGCGCGCAATTTGCTTCCCCTCCTCTTTCTGATCTTTTGGCACGCGGGTTGCTGAGCCATGCATGGCTTGGTCTCTTACTGACTGACCTCGTGAAGGCCAAGCCTCGCATCGCAACTCGCACGGTCGGCGGCGGCCCCCGCCGTCCGTGCGCTTTTTCTGACGGCGCGATGATCAGCCGAGCGCGTGGCATCATGATCGTCTGGCACGCGAGTTGCTCAGAGACGTACACGGGCTTGGCTACTTATGCATTCGCGCCCCCCCTGCGAGCCGTCAAGCCTGCTAGCGCGGGCAGTTCCGCCAAACACCCGCGCTTCTCTTCTGTCGTGCCGTGGGTCTGACGGCGAAGCACTGTGGAGATCATGGCATGACACGGGAAGAGGCTTTGAAGAACGCCATAGCGGCAGTCAAACAGTACTCTCGGGGAAAAATCACAAAGAGCGCCGTACTTGCCGCGATTGAGAAGCTTCAAGCCACTAGGCCGTCACTTAGGCCGCCGCCTCGAAAACGGAAGCTCTCTTTGATAGATCAGAACTGAGATGGCAGCAGGATGGATGGTTTCGGTCGGCGTCGTCAAATACGGCAAGGTTCGATATGTAACTTATGCCGTCGCTATGGCTGATCAGGCGGAAGCCGTGAAAGCCTCATTGGCTGCCAGCGCCGGTGACGCAACGATCGCGAATTCCGAACTCAGCGAAGCCGATTTGAAGGGCCTTGGGCTGAAGGCTGGCGAGCTTGTGCCCATATACGATGATCGCAACGATCCGCTGATGTCGCGCACGTGGCGACCTATCCGACCGCGCGGCACAAATTAGCGGGCAGCCGCCGGGATCAATGTCACTTGGTCGGAAAGAGCAGTGGCCCATATCAGAAGGTCCCATAAAGTCAGACCTCGCACGTAAGGTCCGCCGTATGGCTCGGCAGTGTCCCCCATAAGCTCGAAGCTTTGTGGGCCGGTTTGTCGGACCTTCTCTAGGCATCGGTGCCCGTTGCGCTCGAAAACTCTCATGGCAATCATGCTTCGCACCTCGATCGTTCGGATTGTCCACTCTATCAGTTCGGAGTGATTCGACCAAAAACGAGAGGCCGGCGCAGTGGCCGGCCCCGTCAAACTTCAATGACTTGATGTGCTCAGCGGAAGTACGTCGTGGTCACTTCGATATCCGATTCAAGGGGCTGACGGTTGTTCAAGTGAGGGTCCACAATCCGGCGCGCAACCAACTGCGTAACGATATCGCCGAGATCGCGAGCCGCCGTGAGAACCGTCCAGACCTCAGCAAGTAGCGCTTGGCGCTCTGGCGTGATGGACATGTCCCTGCCCTCCTCAAGCCGAAACGACACGGATAGGAGCCCCGGATATCGTCGCCTCGTATTCACCAATGAACCGGCCATCTATTGACGCTCCTATGTGCTTTTCGATGTACTGAACGAGGCGGGCGCGAACCGCCTCAATGAACTCAGCTGCTGTCACCCGAATGATCTCATTGCTCTGCATGGGGTGCCCTCAGCCCAGGTACGCAGCGATGTTTTGGAAGGCGTTGCCGAGCGTTCCGCCGACGCTGGAGACGATGGCAACGATCGCGAGAGCGATGCCGGCCGCGAGCATGTCTGGTCCCGGAGTGTGGGGGAATCAGCCAAACTGGTCCTTCATTCCGGGAGGACCTATGGGCCAGATACTCCATGGCAGCGCCACGACCACGCACGCGATCCGAGCGGCAATACAGCGATCGAAGGCTCCGCTCAAAGAGCTAGCCGCCCAGCACGGGCTCAACCAAAAGACGGTCGCCAAGTGGCGTAAGCGCACCTTTGTCCACGATGCGCCGATGGGGCCAAAGACCGTGCGCTAAGGCGCTCCCTGGCGCATTCGGCTGACCGATGAACTCAAGGCGCGCTTCAACGGCGAAACGGCCGACGACTTTCTGCCGATGCGCGAGGCGATGCGGGCGCTCGGGGTGTCGCGCCAAACCGTCTTGCAGCGAGTCAAGCGCGGCGAACTCGAAGCCGTGCACGTTGTACGCGGGAAGCAAAAAGGACTCCGCATCAAGGTCTTAGCCCCGCAATCCAGCCTTTTTGACCAACCTGCATGAACCAGGGGGTATTATGAAGCCACGTCCAAAAAGCTCTTGATGTCGAGATCTACGACCCAGTCGTGCTGCCAGCACCGCTTACGCACCTGCTCTATGGCCTGATGGGCCGACTTTCCGGGCCTGTAGCCGTAGGAGTCCGGATCAAATTCTCCATCCAACTCCGGCTCCAGACACCGTTTGACCACCATATGGGCGATACGGTCCGCGACCGTCGGTATGCCAAGAGGACGAACCCCACCGCCGGTCTTAGGAATCTCGACCCGCCGCACTGGTGGCGGGAAGTAACTTCCTGACGCCAACCGATTCCACAGCCGGTAGAGGTGGTTCTCAAGATCGCCGGCAAAGTCCTCTAGACTCTGGCCATCGACGCCCGCCGCCTTTCCCTTCTTCTTCACAAGCTTAGAAGCCTCCCACACCATCCGCTTGGTGATGGGCAATGGTTTGCCGAAGTTCACCGTGCTTCTCCCGGTATTCCCGGTTGGCTCAGTGACGCCGGCAAGGATAACGCAACCCCTTTGCTCCACGGCCATTACAGCCGCTTCGTCACTATTACGGGTTGCTCCGCCCCTGACGCATTGCGTCAGGTTCCCACGTTCCGTGTTGAAGCCTGTGACGAGATCATGCCGCCTATGCACCGGCTGCCGCGTGGGCCGTAAACAGGCTTCGCCCACACTCCTCCGAGCCCTACTACCCCACGCCCGTTTTGACAGCGTCTTGAACCCATTTCGATACGTCATCGGCGGTTCGCTTGCACTCATCTTCTTGTCACTTACCTGACGGTTTCATTCACCGCCTTTTTTCTCATCGCTCACCACCGCGCCTTTTGAACGCGGCAGCATGAGGTGGTTTGAAGCCCGCCCCTGCAGGCCGGCTCCGGGAGGCCAAACTCCCATCTTCAACACAGCATCACCGGCGTCGCCGCCGGTGTTCGTGGCACACGGTAATAGGGGTTCTCGATCCAGCGGGCGCACAGCACCTCATCCGAGAGATTGTGCATGTGCTTCAGAATGAACAGGCCGGCGAAAGCCGCGTCGGCAGGCCAGGCTGCCCCGGACCGGTTTGGCACACCGAACCAAAGCGGTTATCCAGAAACTTCCAGTCGATCAGCGTTGCCGCCGCACCAGCGGGTTGGCCCATGTCGATGATTTGATCGAGCGCAGGAAGCAACAGGTCTTTCTGGCGATCATCCCGCGGTTTGCTCATCGCCTTCCCCAATGCAGACGACGCACCGTCAGTCACGAATCGCTCGAAAGCAAAATCCCAAAACGCAAGAAAGCGCAGCCCAACACCCGGCTTTCCTGCAAAATCGAATACTTTATCGAGACAACTTCTGCCTATCTCTCGGGCCGATCTGCGTTCTTCACGGACGCCCCCTGAAGCCAATACCCCCTCCCGCGCCACCCGCGATCAACAGGGAGGTCTGGGGGATCGCCCCAAGGTCGGGAAACCACGGGAATACAACCGTCTTGCTCGATCACTGGTTGCGGCATACCCTCTCCACATTTCAGGGAGTGGCTTTCAATGAAACGATTTGCTTTGCTTTCAGTATTCATGCTGCTGTGCGAAGCCGCGCTTGCTCAGCCGCCAGTTGAGGTTACCTCCGACGACACGATAGAACTCGCGCCGGGGCAGACCAAGGTTGTATCGTTTGACCACTCTATCAGTGAAATCAAAGTAGCTGCCGGCGAAACAATCGCCAAAATCAGGCCGATGACCGACAGGACCTTTGTCATCGAGGGGGCGGGCTCTGGCGAAACGCTCGCAATAGCTTATGGAGCGGGCGGCAGGGAAATTCACCGTTTCAATATCAGTGTCGCCGGCCATTTAGTGAAGGTGTACGGGCAGAAGCCACCTATTACTGGCGTCGGCAAGCCTGGGCAGGAACACGATAGCTACCTCTGCACTGGCACACTGGTTGCGGGCGCGTCAATCCGGATCTCCCCTCAGGAGGCCCGTCTGCCGTCCTCTTCACCGATACCCATCAAGACAAGGACGGTAACTCCCGCAGCGTTACCAAGGAATATCGCTAAGCTTTGGTGATGTGCCTACACCCCACAAACCCCATACCGCGCGATGTTCGCGCCTTCGCCATCAACCACCCTTACGACCGTGCCGCTGGCGTGATCGTACTCGGGATCGCTTCCGATATCTCGAGCAACACGGGCACCGTATTGCTCCGCGAGATCTGCCGAGCCGAACATTTCACCGTAAGCGGCAAGGAGACCCCGTCTGGCGGAGGGGGTGAACGATCGGCTATCGGCTGCTAAGTTTGTGAGCCGATGTGAGCTTCTATGTCTGCGCCTAGTTCTGGAACTAGAACCTTCCATATGATCGAAGCGGTCGCCGACCGTCTTGAGGGAGCGCCGCGGCAGCTTCGCCGACGCTGGTCGGACGAGTTTAAGGCCCAAGTCGTGATGGAGGCGCTGGAGCCTGGCGCGAGCGTCTCGGCGATCGCCCGCCGGATCGGCATTCACCCGTCGCAGCTGTTCGCCTGGCGCCGTGACGCTCGGGCCGAGCGGCGGCGTTATCGCTCACGGCACTCGAGTTGCGAGGGTGTGGTGGCGCCTGTGGCAGGCGCGGTGATCGAGATTGCCATTGGCGAGGTGATCGTGCGCGCCGGCGTGGACGTCGACGAGGCGCAGTTGCAGCGGGTGATCCGGGCGGTCCGTTCGGCATGATCCCCTCCGGCGTGAAGGTGTTCCTGGCGAGCCATCCAGTCGACTTCCGCAAGGGTATCGATGGCCTTGTTGCGCTGGTGCGCGATGCCGGCTCAGATCCGTTCGACGGTGCGCTTTATGTGTTCCGCGCCAAAAGAGCCGACCGAATAAAGATCGTATGGTGGGATGGCTCCGGCGTGTGCCTCTATTTAAAACGGCTTGAGAAGGCGAGGTTCTGCTGGCCGCGGATCGGGCATCATCGGGTGCAGCTGAATGCTGCGCAGTTGATGGCACTGGTGGATGGGATGGACTGGAAGCGGGTCCGGACCGCGGCGGTCAAGCCGCCGGAGATTGTTGGGTAAAAGCACTGCGGCGAAGTGAATCAGCGGCCTGAAAGGGCAAGAGAACCGGGGCAAAATGTGCTCTGGTCGGGTCAATGACGCCGCCCGATCTCAGCCTCCCGAATGACGTAGAGACGCTGAAAGCCATGGTGCTTGCCATGGCCGAGAAAGCGGCCCGCGCCGATGCTCTGGAGAGCGAAGTCGCCGATCTCAAGGCCCGCAACGCCGATGCCGATGCGCGCATCGAGCGGCTGACGCAAATCCTGAAGGCCTTCGACCGCGCCCGGTTCGGCCGACGATCGGAGAAGCTCGGCTCGGCGAACGGCGACGATGAACAGCAGGCCCTCGTCTTCGAGGAGATCGAGACCGGCATCGCCGCGATCAAGGCCCAGGTCAGCAAGGGCCGTGCGCAGGCGGATGGCAAGCGTGCACCGCGTCGGCGCAAGGGCTTTGCGCCCCATCTGGAACGGATCGAAACCGTCATTGAGCCGGAAGAGCTGGCTGAGCATGCCGGCAAGCAGAAGGTGCTGATCGGCGAGGACGTGTCGGAGCGCCTGGATGTGGTGCCGGCGAAGTTCCGGGTGATCGTCACGCGCCGTCCCAGGTATGCCTTCAAGAACGCGGACGGCGTCATCCAGGCGCCGGCCCCGGCCCATATCATTGAAGGAGGCATTCCGACGGAAGCGCTTCTGGCCCAGATAGCCGTCGCCAAATATGCCGATGGCCTGCCGCTCTACCGGCAGGAGGCTATCTACGCCCGCGATCATGTCGAGCTCGACCGCCAGCTGATGGCGCAATGGATGGGCAAGCTCGGCTTCGAGCTCGAGATCGTGGCCGACTACATCTTCAGCGAGGTCAAGAAGGCCGAACGGGTCTTTGCCGACGAAACCACTTTGCCGACGCTCGCTCCGGGCTCCGGATCGACAAAGACGGCCTACTTATGGGCCTATGCCCGGGATGACCGAACCTTTGGCCGCAGCGGTCCCCCGATGGTGGCTTATCGCTTCGAAGACAGCCGCTCCGGCGAATGCGCGGTCCGCCATCTCAATGGTTATCGCGGCATCCTGCAAGTGGATGGCTATGCCGCCTATAACAAGCTCGCGCGATCCGATCGCGGCAATGATGGCATCACATTGGCTGGCTGCTGGTCACACTGCAGACGCAAGTTCTACGAGCTGCATGTTGCAGGGAGCTCGGAAGTGGCAACGGCGACGGTCGAGCGGATGGCAAGGCTCTGGCAGGTCGAGAAGACCGTGCGCGGTCAAAGCCCCGACGCTCGCGTTGCCGCGCGCCGGCAAGCCTCCGCGGCGATCGTCGCAGATCTCTTCGATCTCTGGCAGCAGACCTTGCGGCGGATCTCCGGCAAATCAAAACTGGCTGAGGCGATCCGCTATGCCGTCTCGCGCCGTGCCATCTTCGAACGCTTCCTGACCGATGGTCGCATCGAGCTCGACTCCAACGTCGTCGAACGCGCCATCAGGCCACTAACAATCACGAGAAAGAATAGCCTCTTCGCTGGCAGCGACGGCGGCGGACGAACCTGGGCGACCATCGCAACGCTGCTGCAGACGGCGAAAATGAACAACGTCGATCCGTTCGCCTGGCTCGCCTTAACACTTCAGCGTATCGCCAACGGCTGGCCGAGCAGCCAAATCGACGCGCTTATGCCATGGAACCACGCAGCCTGACGGCCTCAGCTTGCCGCTTACATTTCACCCTCCTCGTCTGGGTGTAGATGCCCGTTGTGAATGATCGGGAAATAATAGCGCCGCATAGCAATGGCCCTTGTCCGTTAGCGGCGATCATGCGCCTATCTCAGGTCAGGACGTACTGTCTAAAGTGACAGGGTGGTTGCAACCACCATTCTTGGGCGCTTTTGGCGCAAACAGGCTTCGGTAGTCTCCGCGATCATTCCGGCGCGGAGACCTGTTTCCATGAAGATGACCGATGGTGAAAAGCTAATCGCCCTAATGCTCGCGGATATCTCGAAACGCCTGCAAGGCAAACCTGAAGTTGATCCAGACTTTGTCGCGCACACAATCTATGCCGATCAACTATGGGGCTTCGATTGGCAATTCAGTGGCATCGCTTTTGAGCGATCAGAGAAGCCCAATCCAGTCGTCACGGAAACGGTTGAGATCCTGGAAATGTTCAGCTCGACCATGTACCAGTTTCAGCGGTTAGACCAATCAGAGCGAAAGCAGGTGCGTGACGATCTTGGGTACACCGCGCATGGGCTCGACATCTTCCCGGGCTTTGACAGCAATCATGACCCTCATTACGGAGTTGCGAATTACCTCGTCCAGGATCTGCATCGCTTCAAGGATGTTCCGGGCGCCTCGAACAACTCGCATACGCAGACATCCCTACCGCGATATCGGAAGATGCTGAAGGCTTATTTGCCGATGCGCACAAAGCTCAGCGCGGGCCGGTTTTCAAAAGAGGATATCATTGCCATCTTCAACGGGGGTTAAAGCGCGTGAGCGCACGTCGAAAGGTGCGCGCTGGAGATCGCGAGAACCGACCTTGGGCATTGTGCCACAGCGTCCCCACTACGTTGGGGTACCAGAGTCACACCGATAAAGCCACTTATCAGGTTCAGCAATTTGGATCGAAAATGATAGGCGAACTAGGTATCCTCAGTACGATTTTGGGATCAGCTCTCGCCTTGTACACACGTCGGCATAGATCAAATGTCTTAGAGGCATGCGCTGGCGCACTGCTAATTGTTGGCCTCATCTGCTTTGGTGCATCACTGCCCGAGCGACCGGCCCTTCCCCGGAAAGTTACGGAGTGAAGTTGCTCTCTTGACGATAGACAGCCGTTGATTGCGGCAGTAGTTTGATTGCTATTTTAGAATGTGAGAGTTTTCTTAGGGGCTGGGGGTGGCAACTGCCGTTTCCTCAAGCGTGTTTGTGCACCTCAAAGCCCGAACGAACTTTTGGTGCGTGATGCTGCTCTACATCTTTGCACACATCATGATCGAGTCTTGGTTTGGTTTCTGGCTCACCGCAGCCCGGCGCCTCAGCCGAGGAGCTTTTTAGCACGTGCCGAAGCTTCTTTTCTAGGTGCAATTGGAGGCCGTCTTGGCATTGGCTGCACAAAGGTTCATCGTTCGTCAGGGCACCGTCGGCTGGATGGTTTACGATCGAGAACGCAAGGGGCCGGCTCTTTTAAGGAACGGCACCTGGGCCGAGAAACTGTCGAAGGAAGAGGCTGAACGAATAAAGTTTGTGCTTGCGAACCACGCCTCCTGAGCGGCCGTTAACCGTCGCAGAGACGCATTCGGAGTACCGGACTCACCCGGATAGCGAAGACGTGCCCCCTACGCCATACCTGTGGGGCCAGGATTTTGCCATTCCTCCTGGGGCTAGAACCAACGCCGTCCGCGTATATTTTTAGCGGGCGGCGTTGGGCTGTTTTGTACTTTCCGCGAGCCTTGCGCCTCCTCCACCTCCAAGAGGCACACGTGCAGTGTCATCGGGCGCATGTTGCCGTCCAACAGGACGCGCACCCTTGTCCTAGTCGTGCCAAGACCAACGATGAGGCCGCGCCGTCGCTTCAATTTTGAACCAGCCCAGCGCGCTACTATCACGCGAGACCCGACGGTCATTGCATCATTGACACGCGAAAACTGGATCGGAGCAACAGGTCGGTCGGCAATTGGTAATCTCTCCGCTAGACGTGACCCGCCGCCCTCCCGCTCGAGATCATCAGTCACTCGCTTTGCGGACTTGAACCATTTCGGTGGCAGGCCCAGCAGGTAACCGCGCCGTCTGAGATCCTGACAAGTTTTGTTCAGGGCCTCCGCGATGACTTGCTCCGGAGTTTGCTTCCCGACCAAATGCCAGAAGAGCTCGTCCTGCTCGCGCGTCCATCCTTCGGAGTTTTCGCTCATCACCAGCAATCGGGTCATTGAAAAGCAGGTTTGCATAGAACGAAAGCGTCTATTGCCCCGTGTGACCGACGCCTGCGGCTGAACATAGAAATGCGTGCGGGCGCCTGTGATTGGCCGCCCGCACGCCGACAACCAGCTTAGCACTCACGAGGGTCATTCGATAAGCGACCAAGCCATGCATGGCTCAGCAATCCGCGTGCCAGAGAGAAAAGCTGTACACTATCAGAGCGTGCTAACTAACTGCTCGAGCGGCTTGCGGACATATATGTCGTTGACCCGACGCGGTTGAACGAGATCCGACGCCGAACTAATGGCGCTTGGGACGTGAGATGATTGGACCAACCTCTTCATCGCTTACAACTATAAACTCACCGGGCTTCACGCCCAACATTTGCAACTGCCCCTCTTCGATCGGGCAGTTGAGCATTGCGGCCTTGGCGCCACTGTCCTCTATAATCATTTTCACGGCTTCCGCCGGGTCTGCGATCGCGACCGCATAAGTTATGTGCCTGTACTCACCGTCGTCGCCCTCCTTGAAAAACGCGACTGTTACTATCCAACCATCCATCTTGCTGCGCTCCGGGAGGCGACACCTATGCACCTATGAGCTAACGAGCCTCTGCAATTCCGTAGCCATGTGACACACCAACCGAACGCGGCGGCGCCGCGCACTCAAAACTCCAGCATTGAACGAAGCGCGCCACTCCGGGAACGCGGCAAGCCACAGACTGGCACGCTGCGTTCCCCAACCTGACACAGCAAATCCAAGGCCGGCACCTATTCGTTTGAGTAGGCGCCGGCAAGGATGCGGATTCCGACGAAGTCGCCCGGGTGTACCGATATCCCGGCGGTTAGAGTCTCGGGCGTGTGCAGCGAGACCGAACTTTGGACCACCCAGAACTAGAGTTTTGCGTTTTGGTCACGTTGGCGGGCTGGTTGCGCCGACGTGGTTTTGCAGCAAAATCGGCGGTCGATTGCCGATCGCCCCGTGGGGCCGTTCTTCATTGTAGTATCTGCGCCAATCCTCCACTTTTTGCTGGGCGTCCGCAAGGGACAGGAACCAGTGGGCGTTGAGGCATTCGGCCCGGAAGCGGCCATTGAAGGCCACGATGAACGCGTTGTCGGTTGGCTTGCCGGGCCGCGAGAAGTCCAGCGTGACCCCGCGCTGGTAAGCCCACAGATCAAGATCGCGCGACACGAACTCGCTGCCTTGATCGACCCGGATCGTTGCCGGGAATCCCACTTCCTTGCAGGCCCTTTCCAGTATCGCCGCGACGTCGCTGCCGCGGAAGATGAACCGAGGCGCCAGCGCCGGCGAGAAGCGGGAGAAGGTATCGATCGTAAGCACGCGCAACTTGTGTCCCGTCGCCAGCTGGTCATGGACGAAGTCCATTGCCCAGGTCTCGTTCGATCGTGTCGCCGGCCTGCGGTCATCGCGCAGTTTGGCCTTGACCCGGCGCTTTGGCGTCTTGTTGCGCAATTGCAGGCCCAATTCGCGATAGATGCGGCGTGTTTTGAGAAGCCAGACCTCCCCACTCGGCCGGCCGCTTGGGTCGTCTCGTGGGCACCTGCTCAATGTGCGTCTCTCAGGTGAGATGCGGCGCCTTTCCGGCGTCGTCACCACCCCAACCAGCGTCCGCGATCGATGTGTCGATCAGCTCGCCGCGCAACAGCGCGAGCGGCGATTTGTAGTACAGCGCGACGTTGTGGAGGGGATCCGTCAGGACTTTGAAGACCCATACAATCGCGGTCTGGCCGTCACGGGTGACGAAGAGCTGGATCATCCGAAACAGGCCGCCGCCAATGCCGATGACGAGCCATACCGTGCCGACTTGCCAGATGAAGTCAAGCCTCCCCGCAGGCGGATCGAACATGCCAAACAGCGGAAAGACGTACAGTGCGACCGGCGCCAGGCCCCAGATTATCAAAAGCACAATCTTGCGCGCCTGGTTGTAGCCGACCTTGACCGCCTCCTTGTACTCGTTGCTGACTTTGTTCACGTCATCGTAGCCGTTCGGCTCGAAGAAGAAATGTCCAGTCTGCCGCGTCAGCATCGCAAGCCAGCCGAGGATGCCGGCCATTGCCGGGTCCTTGAACAAGAGCGCATAGCAACCGAGGAAGATGAAAGCGCTGATCAAATGCAGCGTCTGGTTAGTTCTGCTCCGATGATAGTAGCGGTAGTCATCCCACCGCAGGCTTCGCAGCATGTCTGACAAATGGCTCATGATCAACCCTCGGTCATTTGACGGCGTTGAAGCATAGGCCGAGTCCGTAACAGATGCATGAATGAATTATGATTTCGTATTGCAACTGAATGAGGTGGCAAGGTCGAGCGCCAGGCGCACGCGAAACGTTGTGGTCCGTTGGGGAGTTGGTGACGTGTGAGCGCTTTAAAGACCGAGCCTAATGCCTGCTTCTCATCGAGCTCGGCGATGTCGCTACCACTGAGAAGGGACACAAACCGCTTCGCCAGATCGGACACCGTGGCGAGTTGCGGTGCTTGCACAAACAGGTGGTCGAGCAACAGCCTGGCTAAGCATCGATCTGATCCCGATCCTGGCTCAAATACCAAGCACAGCGACGACGCGTGGGAGGTTTCCAGGTCAGGTGTGCTTGCGCTGCTTCTCCCCGTCCTCATGTGCACGCCTGTCTGCGGCCTACTCCCGGCCTTCGCCAATAGAACTATCCGCGCTCGCTTCAAATCGCTGAATGTCATCGGTGAGCGACAACACGCCTCAAGCACCTTACGATCTTGCCTCGAAAGGCGGACTTCTCTTAATTCGGGCATCATCCCGACTTTGAATCGCGCGCCACGTCAAGGATAGTGGGTACTAGAACGGCGGTTCGCCGATGGTTGAGGGAGAACGTTACCAGGCGACGGCAATGATCCGGTTTGGAAGGACCTGCGATCACGATCAGCTCGCGCGGGCCAATCGACAAATTCGAGTCACGAACCAGCGTCACCGGGACGGCCCGGCAACATCTGGTCGCATTCCGTGCTTCGACAAGATCGGTGACTTCGCTCGCCAGAGCATCTGGCGCGGGCTGCCTTTTCGGCCATGGCAAAAACCATGGCCTTCAGCTGCTCTACGTCATTCGGGAGGCTGAGATCGGGCGGCGTCATTGACCCGACAAGATCACATTTGCCCCGGTTCTCTTGCCCTTTCGGCTCACTGATTCACTTCGCCGCAGTGCTTTTACTGCGTGCCATTGAACAGGGCGAACGCCCGGTCGTGGGCGTCGAACACCATCTCCTGCGTCTCCCGCGGATAGGCCCGCACGAACAGCATGCGGCTGTGACAGAGCCGGACATGGGCGGCCTTCACCATCACCGTGGTGCCGCTCAGCAAGACCACCTCGTGGCTCCAGTCGAACTGGTAGGCTTCGCCTGGGGCAAAGCTCAGCGGGACATAAGCGGCCGCGGTCGATTGCCCGCGTTCTTTGCTCTACCGCCTGGCGTAACGCCGCACGGCATCGTAGCCGCCGTCATAGCCGCGGCCGCGCAGCTCTTCGAAGATCCGGATCAAGGTCAGTTGTTGTTCACGAGCCGATTTGGCCGCGTTCGCCGCCAGCAATCCGTCAAGCTCTACTGCCCATCGTCCCAGCTTTGGCCGCGGCTGCACCTGCCGCTCGTACTCGAAGGAGGTCTCTTCCGACCTCAGCACCTTCCGAACCGTGTTCCGCGACACCTTCAGGTCACGGGCGATCTCCTTGATCGTCTTGCCCTTGATGAAGTGCTCGCGCCGAATCCGCGCAATCGTCTCCACGACCAGCATCCCCATCCACCTGCTTCATTCCAAAGCAGGCAGCACAACAGACCTAACTGTAGGGGGTCAATTTTGGGCTCTGACTCACTTTTGATGCAGTTTGGGGGATGTCTGGCGCATTGATTGGGGGAGAATCAGCGCCATGCAGCAGGCACTCCAGCGCTCCAATCTGGTGCCGAGTGGGTTTGTTGTAGAGAGTGCGTACTTCGAAGGCGATAAGGCCGTTATTGCGGTCCGGGCGTCGGGCAGCTTTGGTCTGTGTCCATCGTGCGGAACGGTTTCCCGGCGTGTCCATAGCCGATATCGGCGACGTGTGACCGACCTGCCGCTCTCGGGGCGGATCGTCCAGCTCCTGGTAATTGCCCGCCGCTTCCGCTGCGACGCCGTCCTGTGCGGGCGTCAGATCTTCACGGAGCGCTTCGCCGAAGGGGTACTGGCTCCGTCGGCGCGGCGCACGGCGAGGATGGAGTCGATCGTTCATCACCTCGGCTTGGCGCTTGGTGGTCGACTGGCGGCAGGCTTCGCAAAAAGGCTGATGCTGCCGGTGAGCAAGGATACGTCTGCGCGTCGTCCGGCGCCGTAGCCGTCCGCCGGCTGATCCGCTTAGAGTTATCGGCATTGATGATTGGGCTTGGCGCCGCAATCACCGATACGCCAGCATCATCTGCAATCTGGAACGCCGCCGGGTCGTCACCCTGCTGCCGGATCGGGAGCCTGCGACCGCCCAAGCCTGGCTTGCTGCCCATCCTGCGATCTCGATCGTCGCCCGCGATCGTGGCGGTGGCTATGGCGAAGCGACAGCAAAGGCCTTGCCGCACGCGGTACAGGTCGCGGATCGTTGGCATCTGATGGAGAACGCCAGCCGAGCCTTCCTTGATGCCGTCCGCAAATCGATGCGACAGATACGCACCGTCATCGGTGCGACCACGATCGATCCCAAACTGCTCACAGCCGCCGAGCGCCTCCAGTATGAGGGCTATCTTCGCCGCGAGGAGACCAACGCGGCCATCCTGTCTCTTTCGAAGAATGGCTTACCCATCAAGCAGATCGTGCGTCAAACTGGCTACAGTAGGAAGCTGGTTCGGCACGTGATCCGCGGCGAGCGCAACGATGTTTTCCGGACCCGACAAAGCTCGTTGGACCTTCATTTGCCTTGGCTCGACGATCAGTGGGCGTCCGGCTGTCGAAACGGAGCTGAACTTTGGCGTCGCCTGAAAGCGCGAGGCTTCCGAGGCTCGCTTCGCGTCATCAGCGAGTGGGCGACCCGCAGACGACGAGCTGAAAAGGCCGACACGCAAAACCTTCAACGGACTCCGTCGGCCAGAACGATCGCTCGCCTCATGACAATCGGCCGGGACTTGCTGACGAAAGCGGAGACCGTCACGATCGCGGCGATCGAAGCTGGCGTACCAAGCTTGGTCGAGGCCCGCGACATCATCGCCGAATTCCACGTGATGATCCGGCGAAAGGTTGAGGAAGGGCTTACCGCATGGATCGAGCGCGCTCGCATCAGTCTCGTCGCCTCGTTCGCGAGCGGCGTCGTCAGGGACGAAGCGGCGGTTCGGGCGGCAATCACCTCGCCCTGGTCCAACGGACAGACTGAAGGTCAGATCACGCGCCTCAAGCTCGTCAGGCGTCAGATGTATGGCCGCGGGAAAATCGATCTGCTTCAGGCCAGACTAATCGCGCAGAATAATCGGAGCTGCACCAAAACTGCGACAGAGCCAATATTGCAGGCCGAATGACAGCCCAGGCTTCAATCAGCGTACCATCCACCGAGAAGTGATCGCTCGATAGCAGGCGCTTGACCTTTGGCTGCGCCAAAAGCGCGTTCAAGAACTTGGCCGCAATCTCGCCTTCGTGCAGCCGGTCACGGTTCTTCGAGAAGGTCGAATGGTCCCAAACCGTATCGTCCACCCCAAGCCCAACGAACCAGCGGAGCAGAAGATCGAACTCCATCCGTTCCATTGGATGCCGTTCCGAGCGAACCCCATAAAACGCCTGCAGGAGCATCGCCCGAAGCAACTTTTCCGGTGCGATCGAGGGGCGACCGAAGTCTGTATAGAACTTGCCGAACTCACCAGAAAGGTCGCGCAGCGTCGCATTCGCCAAGTCCCGGATTACCCGTAGCGGGTGGTCGACGCGAACCCGAGCCTCCAGGTCCACATAGCTGAAAAGCGAGCCGGACCGTTCGTCACTTCCTCGCATCGTGCCCCCCGGTGAAATCTCGGCCCTAGAGAATCACGATACGAAACACGAGCTATGGCTGATTTTGGGTGACGCGGCCTGATCAGGCGGCGTGGCTTTCAGTGTTCGGAATGACGTCGATTCCGTCGATGAACTTTACACCTGCGATGACTTTCGGCAACTGGTTCGTGCTCTTCAATCGCCGCCAGGTCTTCGACGCGGCGTCGATGAGCTTGAACACCATCAGCTTCGCGGTTTGTTGCGACAGCGATCCCTTGGTCCGCACCGTTCGGTGGCGCACCGTGGCGAAGACGCTCTCGATCGGGTTCGAGCTGCCTAGGTGGATCCAGTGCTCAGCGGGGAAGTCGAAGAAGGCGAGCAGCGCGTGGCGATCCTTGATCAGGCACTCCACCGCACGTTCGTATTTGACGTGGTTTTTCTCGACGAAGACGTCGATCGCGGTTTCAGCTTCGGCCCGGTGTGGGGCCAGATAGATGTTCCGCAGGTCGTTCTTCATGGGGCCCTGCACGGATTTGGCGACTTTGTCGAGTACGTTGCTCACTTTATGGCACCAGCATCGTTGGTGCCGCGTGCCGGGAAAGGCCTCGTCCAGTGCCTTCCAGAAGCCGAGGGCGCCGTCGCCGATGGCGAGTTGCGGGGCAATCCGTAACCCGCGTTGCCGCAGGTCGATCAGGAGTTCGCGCCAGCTTTGTGCGCTTTCCCGCACGCCAACCTGAAAGCCGATCAGTTCCTTCTTGCCTTCCGGCGTCGCGCCGATCAGCACCAGCATGCATTCGCTGTGATCTTCCATGCGGGCCTGCAGGAAGACGCCATCGGCCCACACATACACGTATCGTCGCGCCGACAAGTCGCGCCTCTGCCAGCGCTCGTACTCGCCCTGCCACTCGGCCGTCAGCCGGGAAATCACCGCGGGCGACAGGTTCGGCGCGTCCTTGCCCAGCAAGGCCGTCAGCGCCTCCTGGAAATCGCCGGTCGAGATGCCGCGCAGATAGAGCACCGGCAACAGCGCATCCAGACTTCTGGTCCGCCGTGCCCATAGCGGCAGGATCGCCGAGCTGAACCGGATCCGTTCGCCATCGCTGGACGTCCCGCGGTCGCGAATCTTCGCCCGCGCGACCTCGACCGGGCCGACCCCGGTCTGGATGCTCCGCGCCGGCCTGTAACCATGCCGCACCACACGGGCGCGCCCGTCGGCAAGCTTCAAGTCCTTCACGGTGGCAAGAAAGGTCTCGACTTCGACCTCGACCGCCTGCGCCAGAAGCTGCCGCGCACCAGCGCGCAGAATATCGGTCAGTGGATCGTCGATCTCATCGGGCTGACGAAGTGCAACAATATTGCTAGTCTCGTTCATGGCGTATCGCTCTCCTTGAGAGGTTCTGGCAGGCTCGACACCCGCCTCGATACGCCGCCTATCTCAGGCCGTCATCACCCAGTTTCCGTCATAGCTCGCCCACCTTCGCTATTGTGTTCAACACTGCGGGCGAGCGTGAAGGTGGACCCATGGACGATTTATCTAGGTGCAAGATACAGGCATTGCTCGATCAGCATCGCATCATGCGCTGCGGCTGGCCCCAAGTAACTACAGTGGGCTACGCCAACGACGGCTTTGCGATCTATTTCCTATGCGGGAAAGACAGTCAGAAATCAAACAATCTGACCCGAGACAACCGCGTGTCGCTCGCGATCGACGATGACACCCCGCAGGTGATGGAAATCACCGGGCTGTCAATTGCGGCGCGGGCCGAGGTTGTGGATGATCCCGCCGAGGGCGAAAAAGCGCTGCGCCTGCTATTCGAGAGGTATCCAGAACAGAACTCCATGCTGGGTCGGCTGCCGACGCCCTCAGATGTTCGCATTTTTCGGCTAACGCCAACTGTGATCTCACTGCTCGACTACTCCACGGGATTTGGCCATACTGTTCTCATTCCGTGCTGAACGTAGGGTTGATCGGCGCTGACGATTATGACGTGTATTCCAGGCGGACGGTTATAGTGTCGGATTAATCCATGTGTCCTCAGACTACTACATCGCGACCTTTGAAACGAATAAGCGACCAAGTCGCTGGTCGTGGGAAATTTGCCGCCATAGCAAGCCCATGGGAGTCAGGATCACGGCTGATGGATTTCGGTCAAGGATGGCAGCAGAGTATGCGGGTGAGCGAGCACTGGCGGATTTCCTGAATTTGCTCGCGAAAGAAGAATGGCGCGACCGCTCTAGGCCGCAGCCAAAGAACGGTAACAAGGCCTAGGTGGGCCGTTCCGAAAGTACGTGGAGCTAGCTCTACGCGTCCTAAGCAATCTTGGTCGCGAATGCCGAAAACGGCAGCGATTTGCCGGGGGGCTTTGATTGAAACGCTCCCCCGCTACCAATCGTACGAGTTTCCAGGCCAGCCTACGATCCTCTACGACATCGTACTTCGGATGGTTGCGGCTGGCGCGCTAGGCGCGAGCGTTCGCCGGACTGGTTAGATTGAGTGTGGGCAGGTTCTGGCCGCGCAAATCGGACGTCTGACTGAACCACCGCTTCGGCCGAGAGCCAGAACGAAACCTCTGTATTGCGTGACCTCAATATCAAAGCGAGGCGCAAAACAGGTCGGAGCGCTTGGTCGGCTTTGTCGAAGCCAGGAGACGTGGTCCAGTCAGTTGCCGGAACGACAGCCCAGCGGTCCACTATCCAACGGCAGAATAAATCCGGTCACGACTCGCCGCTTGTTCGGCCTCAGAGATGCCGATTCCGAAATAGCGCGTGTGGGCCACATCCAAGATGCGATTGACCAGGCCCGGGAAGCTGTATCCGGCGGTCTTCGCGGCCAGGATGTACGAGGCGCTCATGCCGAGTGCCGCCATGGAGTTGATCTCCAGGACAAAGGGCCGTCCCGAGTGATCAATCCGGATGTCGACGCGGGCGTAATCTCGGCATTGGCAGGCACGGAAGGTCGCAACCGAAATATCCCGCAGGAGCTTCGCGAGGCTGCTCCCAATTTGAGCCGGGCAAATCTTCTGTGGCTCCGCGGCTCCCATGTGCATCTTGTCTTCCCAGGTGATAAGGCGGGTTTCGCGCTCCCCAAAATCTTGCTCCACCAAAGGCAAGGTCTCAGGCTCCCCATTTCCGAGCAGTGCGACACAGATTTCCCGACCTTCAACGTATTCTTCCACGAGCGCATCCTGCGCATATTCCGTGACGATCTGTTCGACGGCCTCCCTCAATCGAACCGGTTCATATACGAGCTGCAATCCGAAACTCGTGGATTCGTGAACCGGCTTCACCACGACCGGAAATCTGAGGTCGCCGGTACTCTCGGTCCCGTGACGCATCACGCGAAAGTTCGGAGTCGGCACCCCGCGATCGCGGATCAGCCGTTTGGTGATGACCTTATCGAGCGCCAGACCGTGCCCGAGCGGGCTCGAGCCGGTGTAGGGAATGCCGGCCAATTCGAGCATGGCGGGAACGTGCGTGTAGCGGCACTCGCCCTGAATTCCATACGCCATGTTGAAGACGATGCCGGAGGGCCGGCCGTGGGGATCGGCCGGCATGAACCGCTCAAGAGTAGTAAGCAGTCCCTTGTCGCCTTCGCACAGCAACGTCTCGTGTCCGCCTTCTCGCAGTGCCGCCATCACATATTCGACCGTTCTGCGGCCGTATTTCTCCGGACAAAGCTGGCCGAACCGGTTGATCACGCCCGTATGATCATTGTTCCACACCACGGCTACCCGCATGACTGCTTCCTCCCTTGTGTTTGTCCGCTGTCAAGTCGTTCGGTTGGATCCGCTTGATGAAGGGGAAGCAGCTCCGCTGGACGAACCGCGCTCAACTGGCCGCGCCGCCAAGCGGCAAGCGGGTTTGCTCCCTCCAAGAGGCGGAAATCGAGATACTCGTTGATCAGCAAAATGCAGCCGGCCTGCACCAGCAGCAGTTCCGGGAAGCGCAGATAGATGCCCAGCGCACCCGGCAGGCTCATTACAGTTACGATGGTGAGGGCTGCCAATACCGTGGTAAACGTACGCCAGACCGCTTCGTAGACTCCGTCCTCGCCAAGCACTTTTGCGAAGCTCTCGCAGGTCAAACACAGCGCGATCACGGGGAAAAGCGCTATCTCGCGAAGCCAGGCAATATCCCACCAATTCCCCGCCAGCAAAGGCGCGTCCAGCAGCGCTGCCGCCACACTCAACAGCACGGCTATTCGCGCGTAACTGTGGTCCGTCTTGAGCAGTGGCAGCAAAGCCACGGTAACAAGGAGCACCAAGAGCAGGAATGCGAGGCCGATCGGGATGCCGATGATGTCGAAGCCTATCGCCGTCAAGATTGGCCGAAAGAGGCCCAGCACCTTGACGCCAAGCGTGAGGCGAAAGAGCACGACCACGACGGCGCCCAGGGAAACAAACAGCACGCTCTCCGCGGACTTGTAGAACTGGGCAGGCAACTCGGTAAGGGAGAAAAAACTCGAACAAATGGACGAGGTCGGCAGCATCGGAAGCTTGCTGAGCGCGATCCCGAGCGGCAGGGCAAAGAGCCCGACGAGCAACCAGTCTGTCTTGAGCGCGGCGGCCGCTTGCGCATCGTCGTTCTTGCATGTTCCGTTCAAGAGAGCACCTCCGCAAGGCCATCACGCCGGGGATCGGCCGCGCCTTTCACGCAGCCGTCGGCAGCAAATTGCAGCGCATTGACTGAGCCCATCGCAAAACTGTGCCGTGACTTGACGATCGGCATGCGGCCGCGCGCACGCAATTTTGCCAACAAAGACTCACTGGCCGCCGGTCGCTCGATCCAGACCTTGCGACCGACCAGCCCGTGGACGCGAGGCGCCGCCACGGCCTCGGCGATGTCCAAGCCTCGGTCGATCACGCCACTTACGACCTGAAGAATTGCCGAAACAATCCGGCGACTGCCGGCGGCGCCCAATGCGAGAAGGGGCAGGCCGGTTGAGCCCTGCAACACCAGAGTCGGGGCCATGTTCGAGCGCGGTCGACAACGTGGCCCGAGTCCATAGGGGTGAGACAGCCGGGGACACGTGCAGAGATAATTGTTGTATAAGAATCCCAGTTCACGATGCGCCACTTTGGCGCCGAAGAGCGACTGAATGGATTGCGTCAGCATCACGACGGTCCCGTCCCTATCGCAGACCGATAGGTGGGTAGTATCGCCCGGCTCTTCGGGGCTATCGAGCTGCGTGCCGGTTCGTGAATTCAGGACGGTGTCGGCGACCCGCCGCGCATACTTTTCGCCCAACCGCAAGTCGCGCAGATGCGGAGTGAGGTCATCTGGCGCCAAAGGGCTGAGCTCCCGCTCACGAAACACGGCAGATGAGGCGAGCGCGATCGCAGCGCGCCAATCATCATCGGAGGAGGCGACTCCTGGCGCTCGCGTCTGTGCGAGGACATTAAATGCCAGCAGGAGTTGCATCCCACCGCCAGGCGGCGGGGCACTGACAATCCGATGTCCTCCGTAAAGCGCCGAAACCGCGTCTGCCTGCGCGGGCGCACTGCAGCTTGCCAGATCTGCTTCAGTTATGAGACCTCCACAGGCGCGCATGTCAGCTGCGATCTGCCGGGCGATTTGGCCGCAATAGAAGTCTTCGATGCCGAGATCCGCAAGCCGGCGTAGTGTGGCGGCAAGCTTCGGTTGTCGAAAGGTGCGACCGATGTCTGGCGGCAGGCCCTCGTGCAGGAACAGCTCGCCGGCCGGGGACGCGCGCAGATAATCGGCTACCCACCGGGTGTGTCGCTGCTGCAGCGGCGTGATCGCATAGCCTTCTTCGGCGATGCGGATAGCTGACGCCATCACCCTTTCGCGGCTGAGCACACCGTATTTGCGATGTGTCCAGTCCAGCGTCACGGGAGTCGATGGAACCGTGCAGGAGCGGTACCCGCGCCGCTGCTCATTCACCTCGATCGTACCGAGCGAAGCGGCCGCGGGCGCCCGGGAATGTCCGTCGATAAATTGCGTTCGACCGTCCGCAAACCGGACGAGCAACACGGTTTGCCCGCCGAGACCCGACGCGCTCGGTTCGCAGACGCACAGCGTCCATGCCGCAGCCACCGCCGCGTCGATCGCATTGCCCCCGGCACGCAGGATTTCCGATCCCGCTTTGGTAGCGAGGGGGAAAGCCGTCACCACCGCCCCGTCGCGTTGCCGCATCGGAACGGCAGCATTTTCGAGTTCCACGCGCTCTGGGTTGATGATCAGCATCGCGGGCCTTTCAATCTCATGCTTCAGGCAGATCGTCCAACCAGCAGGCGCCTCCGACGTGCGGCCGGGAAAAGATCTTTCCGATTTTTGCGGGAGTCTTGTTCTGATGATATCGCATGTACACGCGGCCATCGGCTCCGAGGTCGAGGATCTCGATCTTCCCGGTGTAGTGGGACATAATGTATTTGAATGTCTTCTGGATGCCGCTGAGACGTTGGTTGATGCCGCGCGCGATCTCGATCCCGCGGCGCAATGAAACTTGAAAATGCGATGCGCCCTTCACCGGCCTGCCCTGAAAAAGATAATAGGGGCGGACACCCATTTCGTGACATTTGGCGAATGTCGCCGCCAGGACGTCGGGATCATCGTTGACTCTTGAGAGGAGCACGGATTGGTTGAGAAACTGCACGCCTAGCGCGCGCAGGGAGCGGATGTTGCGCTCTGCATCGACCGAGATTTCGCCGATGTGATCGAAATGTGCGACGATCACTGCGGTTTTGCCCGCGTCTTGGATCCGCTGGAATAGAACGGCCAGAGCCGGATCCTCGAAACGCCTGGGCGCAAAGGCGACCGTTTTTGTTCCGAAGCGGATCGAAGTCAGATGGGGGATTGGCAGCAGGTGATCGGCAATCTTGTCGAGCTTGCTGGTGCTGAGCACAAATGGATCACCTCCCGACAGCAGCACGTTCGTCATCTCTGGATGTGCGCCTATGTATTGCGCCACGCAGGCAAGATCGGGGGCGATTTCATCGGAATCCTTGCCGACGATGCGCTTGCGGAAGCAGTAGCGGCAATATGAAGCGCAACGGTCTGTTACCAGCAGCAACCCGGTCTGGGAATACTTGTGCTGGAGGCCGGGCACGACCGTGTTATCGTGCTCGCCGCTGGTATCAAGTCTGCCGCGACTGTCGAACTCCGCGAGCGAGGGCTCCACGATGTGCTTGAGCTGGTCGTAGTAGCCACTGGCCGAAATCTGCTCGCGATAGAAGTTCGTGACGTGGTAATGCGTGATGTCGTTGGCCTGCAGCTCATCCTCGGTAACGATGCGCGCGCCTTCGATGAAGTTCATGACGGCGGCGTACGGCCGCACGTCCGATCCTGTCGGTGATAATTGAGGCAGGCAAACGCCAGGCGCCGCCGAGGTTGTCAGCATGAATGCACTCCCTGTTAATTGTGTGATGAAGGCGCGTCCCCGGCTGACGCTGCATGCCGCCGGACGCATAAACGATGAAAACTCTCTCCGACGCACAGCCCTGCCAGAAGCTGCCACAACGAGATGTCGAAGCAGTGCGACGCCGTCTGCGCGATGCAATCCGTCCGAGTGAGGGCCAGGGCATTAATCTTTTCCACCAGATGATTATTTAGGGCCGCGCGGTCGATCATTGCGCGCCCTTAGGCTGGCCCGTCGAGCCAGACGTAAACAGAATGTACGCGAGTCCGTCCTCGTTCGATGATGGCACGACAGACGAAGTCTGGCCCTGTGTCGTAACGCCGCCTCCATCGGCATGAATTGCGTGGCGCCTTTGCCATTCGCCTGGAACAGGCCGAGCAAATCCAGCTGGTGTGGGCCAATAATCAGAGCGCAGCGGCTCTGCTCGATCATGAATGATGCACGCGAGGCCGGTAACGATGGATCGAGCGGCAAGTACGTCGATGCCGGCTTCAAAATTGCGACGACCGCCCGCCCAGTCGAGGTCCCGCTCACCCAATAGCCGACGACCTCGCCCTGAGCGCCATGCTCTCGCAACGTCCTTGCGAGGGCATCCGATCTTGATCGCAGCGCCTTGTAGGTGAGTTCGTCCGCGCCGACCCGCAACCCTCTCTGGATCCGATCTTGCAAGGCGATCGATCGCCATGATCGCGTCGATCGGCTGACATTCCCCAAACCGATTCTTGCCGGATCGAGTTTCCGTAGCCATACGCGTCCCGCCATTCATCACCTTGTGCGGCCCTTAGATTAGAAATTTGTTGGGAGTCCGAACTGCCCGCCGGCCCGACTCTCGGTGAACTGAACCTCACCAGCTCTCAGCATCAGACGTGCCAACTTGGCCAAAGGAGGGGTTAATGTGCTTTTGCGTCAGCCGGGCGCGGCGCCTGGCGTGTTCATTGTCTGACCCCGAACATAACCGTCTTCAACCGAACGCGGTCATGTTAGGTCATTGCCGATCAATCCTGACTAGATAGGGCTCCGGTATGAACGCCTCGTCATTTGCGCCCAAAGGTGAATATGGCGAGCCAGAATGCGCGAGTGAGCCTCCGCGCTATAACCACTCGACCATAGTACTGAACCGCCCCGGGTTTGCCGGAGGCTCCAACTCCTGAGAGGATGGAGCCATGACAAGCAAGACGACGAACAAGTTTTCGCCTGAGGTCCGCGACCGTGCGGTTCGGATGGTACTGGATCACGCCGGCGAGCACCCTTCACGCTGGGCGGCGGTGACCTCGATTGCGGCCAAGATCGGCTGCACGCCGCAGACGCTGCATGACTGGGTCAAGAGGGCCGAAGTCGACAGCGGGCAGCGGGCTGGCGTTCCAACTGAGATGGCCGAGAAGCTGAAGGCCCTGGAGCAGGAGAACCGTGAGCTTCGGCAGGCAACGAGATCCTGCGCAAGGCGAGCGCCTATTTTGCGATGGCGGAGCTCGACCGCCGGTCCAAGCCATGATCGCCTTCATCGACGATCACCGTGGGACGCATGGGGTCGAGCCGATCTGCAAGGTCTTGCCGATCGCCCCCTCGACCCACCACGCCCATGTGGCCAAGTGTCGCGAATGATGCGGGATATAGGCTTGCAAGGGGTGATCCGCGGCAGACCCGTCAAGACCACGATCAGCGACAAGGCCGCACCATGCTCGCTGGATCACGTCAACCGCCAGTTCAAGGCGCCACGACCGACCGAACGTGCTTTGGCTCTCCGACTTCACCTATGTCGCGACCTGGACCGGCTTTGTCTACGTCACCTTCGTCATCGACGCCTATGCCCGCAGGATAGTGGGCTGGCGGGCCTCGCGCACGGCGCATGCGGGCTTCGTGCTCGATGCGCTGGAGCAGGCACTGCATGATCGACGGCCGGTCCATCGCGGCGGGCTCGAGTCAATACGTATCCATTAAGTACACCGAGCGCTTGGCTGAAGCTGGCGTTGAGCCGTCTGTCGGCAGTGTCGGAGATTCCTATGACAATGCTCTCGCCGAAACCATCAACAGTCTCTACAAGGCCGAGGCGATCCATCGGCGTGGGCCACGGCGCAGCTTCGAAGCCGTCGAGTTCGCGACCTTGGAATGGGTGACACAACAACCGTAGGCTCCTGGAGCCCATCGGCAACATTCCGCCGGCCGAAGCCGAGCAACGCTACTACGCCATGCTGGAACAATCGGCCATGGCCGCATAACTTAAACCAATTGGCCTCCGGCAAACCCGGGGCGGTTCATCTGCCAATAGCGGTCGCCGGTCACCAGAAGGTGCTTCTGGATCGCTCCGAGCGCAAAGCCTAACACTATGCGCTCGGTTGGCCGTCCCTCAGGTGCTGCCGCGTGTCCGCCGATGAGCACTTCGGCTTGCGGCTTGGGCATGCCGACGTCGAGAGGGTTGCCGGGCGGAAGCTCCTTCGCGGCCATGACCCAAAGTTCCTGCTCGCCTTGCAAACGATCTGCGCGCGGGTTGGCGAGGTCGAACATCGCGAAGACCGAAATGATGAGGCTCGTAGGAGACGCTCGCGTTTGGTCAACAGACCCAGTGTGCGGGGCTTTACAAGAAGGGGCATGAAGCCTGCCAAGGCGTTAAGCCTGCCAAGACGTTTTCGTCCCTACCAATATCTCTCGAGCGTGACAGACTGTCGGTCCCACGATGCAAACGCTCTTCATGTCCCATACCAAATTTGGTAGGCAGCCGTTTAGCTCCGCGTTGCGTAAACGGTCGTTCCCGCGGTCGGCCTGTGGATGCGCGGGCACTCGCGAGGAATTCCGGCATGGATATAGGCAACTGCCTACCGCCCTTAAGCGAAGCTGGGCGCGGAGCACAACAGTTGCCCATGAGTTATTGGCATTTCGTGAAGAGTTCTGGCGACAGCGACTAGAGCAGTTCAAGATAGTTCATCTTCCGTTTTCGGTCGTTAGAAGGCAAGGCTCCGGCGACATATCAGTCGAGCGCTTGGCTCATGCCGCATGCGTTGGCGGAGCTATCTCCCAGTGATCGTGCAGAACATCTGTTAACCGCCTGGTTGATCTATCTCGCCCGCACTACTGGGGAGTCAGAGTTACAATTGGGGGTCGCGGTAGGGACACGGATTTCTCCGTGCCCCCCGCCCAGATCCGTACGTGCGGAACTACCGCATACGGCTCCTGCCTTGGGTCATGACGTATACCTTGGGTTGGGATGCGGATGACATGCGCGGACTTTCGGGATGTATCGCCCAATGAATCGTCGGAACCTTTCCCAGGTCATGCGAGAGCTCTGGCTGCGTCGACGAAGCGAGTGCAGCCAGGCCCGGCAGACCTCGGCGCGGAACATGCCGAGCCGCTTCAGGTTCCCCGGGATCGCGTGGTAGTTCAGGTATCCCTGCATCACGCGACGGAGCCAAACGCCGGTCTCACCGATAGGCGCATGGCGGCGTTTCATCAGGTCGTGTCTTATCGCACTCAGCGTCGCCCGCAAGCGAGAGGCGATGGTCACGCGCCGGATTGTGAAGTGCGGGTTTATCCGGGTCACCGCGCAGATGTGCGTGAACCCGAGGAAGTCGAACGTTTCCGGGCGGCGTTGCCCCCGGCGTGCGCGGCGCTCGGCCGCGTACCGTCCAAATTCCAATACGCGCGTCTTCTCCTCATTCAGCGACAGACCGAACTTCGCCATCCGCTCACGCAGTGCGTCGAGAAAGTGCAGGGCCTCGGACTTTGTTTCGAAGCCCATGACACTGTCGTCCGCATAGCGGACGACGATGACATCCCCTTTTGCCGACTTACTTCGCCACTGATGAGTCCAGAGGTCGAAGACGTAGTGCAAGTAAATGTTAGCAAGAAGCGGTGAGATCACTGCTCCTTGCGGAGTACCTACTCGTGCTACGGACTTCAATCCACCTTCGACAACGCCAGCGGTTAACCACTTGCGTATCAGTCGTAAGAGTCGGCGGTCTGCGATCCTGTGCTCGAGGAACTGCATCATCCACCCGTGATCGATCGTATCGAAGAACGAACGGATGTCAGCGTCGAGCACCCAGTTCACTCTTTTCTGATGAATGCCGATCCACAGTGCGTCCAGCGCTTGGTGCTGGCTCCGCCCCTCCCGGAATCCATAGGAAAAGCCGAGAAAGCCCACCTCGTAAATCGCATTCAAGACCGTCGTCACCGCGTGCTGGACGATTTTATCTTCCAGCGCTGCGATTCCGAGCGGTCTCAGTTTGCCATTTATCTTGGGATATACACTCGGCGAGACGGGAGTGCCCGATAGCGGCCTGACTGGACCGCGTCCCAAAGCACTTCGATTCGCTCGTCGAGTCCTTCCTCGTAGTCACGCCATGTCACTCCGTCGACGCCGGATGCAGCGGAGTGCTTCAGTCCCCTGAAGCTTTCCGTTAGCAGCTCGCGCGTCACATGGTGCATCAGCGCTGTGAACCGTGTCTTCCTATTCCGTCTTGCCAGTTCACGTACAACATCCAACCTCGTCGACGCGCTGGTCCGGCTCTGTGTCCGGGGCACGGGAGGATGTTTGCTATTGCCCTTGGCTGCCCGCCTTCCCTCCGGACCTTCCGCGAGCATCGGTGTGGACCCGTCGCTCTTGTTCAGATCGTTCATTGGTACTGTGCAGACATCCGACTTCTCGTCGACGGTGGTGCTGGGCTTACGGCATTCAGCCTTCCCCAGCCTGCCCGAAGATTGTTCCCCCTCGGGCGACGACGAGATCTCCCAGTTCCTGTGCGAAGGATTTCCCCGCATGCTCAGGGTCTCCGACCGCGTGGAGCCGTTGGGTGGCTTGCGATAGACGCCGTCCAACGTGTTGCCTTCCGCATTGCATAACTGCGTCGGCGCTCCAGACTTTCGATTTCGCGGCTCAATGGCTGGCCTGCGGTTTCCCCTGTCAACGCTTCGAAGTCGCCCTCACGGACGCCTCCGCATGACTCGGGGTCAGGGTGGGTCGCTACTCCTTTCCTGTATCGAACTTTCATCGACTATCCTTCGCCAGTTTCACTGGCGCACTACGCATCCGACGGGGGCCGTCTTGCGTGACGGGTGGCAATTCGCGAAGCCTGTGGCCTTAAGTCTAGCTTTAAGGTCATCAGGCGATGCGGGTCGAGGTTTTGGGCGGGTTGGAGCGGCGGCGGCGCTGGTCGCAGGACGACAAGGCACGGATTGTCGAGGAGACATTGGCACCGGGCGCGAAGGTGACTGAAGTTGCGCGTCGCAACGGAGTAGCGGCCAGCCTGGTGTTTACCTGGCGTCGACAAGCACGGACATCGGAACAAGTTGTACCATCTTTTACGCCGGTGCAGATCTCCGCCGTAGCGGCATCGGCTGAGGAAACTCCGAAGCTTTTGCCTACGGTTGATGGCCGAGTTCGCTCCGTGGCAGCCGCGCGTACCGGATTGATAGAGATCGATCTCGGCAACCGACGGTGCATCCGGGTGGATGCGCACGTCGATCCGGAGGCGTTGGCGCGGATCCTCGATGTGCTTGGACGCCGATGATTGCGATACCGGGGAATGTGCGAGTGTGGCTCGCGACAGGCTACACGGATATGCGCAGGGGCTTTCCGTCGCTGGCACTCCAAGTGCAGGAGGTGCTGCACAAAGACCCGCTCAGCGGTCATCTGTTCGTCTTCCGCGGTCGCCGCAGCGATCTTGTGAAGGCGATCTGGCACGATGGCCAGGGAGCCTGCCTGTTCACAAAAAGACTCGAGAGAGGAAAGTTCATCTGGCCATCGGTTACCGGAGAATCGGTAACGATCTCGCCGGCGCAGTTGAGCTATCTGCTGTCCGGGATCGATTGGCGTAACCCTCAAGAAACCCATCGGCCGACGCGGGTCGGATAGCCGCTTTTACGGTTTGAATCTGCTGCTTCTTCATGATATCGAAGCCGGACGATCTTCCATCGGACCTCGTCAGTGCCCTGGCGGCGCTGCAGGCCGAGCGTGAGGCACGGCTGCGAGCTGAGGCGGTGGCTGCCAACTGGCAGGCGCAAGCCGCGAATGCGCAGGCGCAACTGTCGGATACCGAGGCGCTGATCGCGCATCTCGAGTTGCGCATCGAGAAGCTGAAACGCGAACTGTACGGGCAACGCTCCGAACGCACGGCACGGCTGCTCGAGCAGCTGGAGCTGGAAGAGCTCGTCACCACAGCGAGCGAGGATGAGCTTGCCGCGCAGGCCGCAGCGGCGAAGACCCAGAACGTCCGCCCCTTCATGCGCAAGCGGCCGGTGCGCAAGCCGTGGCCGGACGACATCGAACGCGAGCGCGTCGTTATCGAGGCCCCGAAGAGCTGTGCCTGCTGCGGCGGATCGCGTTTAGCGAAGCTGGGCGAGGATGTAACCGAGACGCTGGAGGAGATCCCGCGGCGCTTCAAGCTGATCGAGACGGTACGGGAGAAGTTTACCTGCCGCGATTGCGGGAAGATTAGCCAGCCCCCCGCGCCGTTCCATGCCACGTCGCGTGGTTTCATCGGCCCACAATTGCTGGCGACGATCCTGTTCGACAGTAGGGTCGAGGACTGGCGCGCCGCTCGACCAAATTTTCGATCGCGCACGTTTGCAGCCCCCGCCACATCGCACGCAGCATGCGGTTTTCCCGCACTACGCGCTCCCATTTGCTTCGCACCAAGGCTTATTTGACCTATCGTGCTGGAGCGGCTTTCGCCTTGCCAGTACTCGCCCGGTAGCCATTGAACAGCTTCAAGGTGTCGTACAGCCACGATCTACTCCACTGCTTCCAGCCGAAGCCTTTTCGTTTCCGAGCCTTCGCCAGATGGCGTCTGACCTTGTTCTCTACCCACTTTCTGATGTAGGCGAAACATTCACCGGAATCGCCCATCGCGAAGTAGTTTGCCCACCCTCGGAGCTTGGATTGATCAGGCTTATCACCCGGCCAATCGGTTGCGACCGGTGGCGGCGAAACACTTCCTTGAGCCCCCGCAGAAGCGCCGTCCGCTTTTTGAGCTTGGGCGTGTAATACGGCCGCATCACTCCGCGCAGACTGCGGAGGTAGCGGAAGTCGAATCCCAGAAAGCCGAAGCTCTCGCCTCGTTCCAGGTCGACTATGCGGCTCTTCTCATCATTCACTTCAACCTGCAGTTTGGTGAACTCTTCCCGTAATCGCTTGTCTATGGCACCGAGCAGCCAGTCATGTCGCTTGTGGGCGTCGATCAAGACCACCAGATCGTCAGCGAATCGTGCATATTCGACGTTGGTGTACTTGCCGCGACGAGTTACCTCACGCGCTCGCTCCAGCATCTTATCCACCTCGTTGAGGTAGAGATTACTGAGCAAGGGTGAAATTACCCCGCCCTGTGGAACCCCCTTCTTGCCAGATGCTTTCAGCATCAGCCGCAGCAGATGCAGAATTTCCTTGTCGTCGATTCGCAGAGCCACCTTCTCTAGCATCCGATCGTGCCGGATGTTGTCGAAATAGGCGCGCAAATCAACGTCGAGAATCCGCGTCTTCCGCTCGGCTACCGCCTGGGCAACTCGCTTGATCGCTTCATGTGCCTACGCTTGGGCCGATATCCAAACGATCCCGGTTGGAAATCCGCCTCGAATACAGGTTCGAGTACGAGCTTGAGCGCGCCTTGCACCACTCTGTCGCGAATAGCCGGAATCGACAGAACGCGGACCTTGGAGCCCCCGTCCTTCGGTATTTCCCGCTTCCTTGATGGGAGTGGCTGATAGCTGCGCCCGATCAGTTCGTCCCGTAATTGTTCGAGTAGCGACTCCACGCCTCGCGCTTCGATGGCTTCGAACGTCACTCCGTCTATTCCCGGAGCGCCGTCGTTTTCTTTCGCCATCTCATACGCTGCGCGCAGCGTCTCCATCTTACACACGTGGACGTATAGACCCCAGAAACGCCAAGACGGTTCAGCCTTCGCCTTGACGTATAGCCTCCGCCTCAGGTCCTGCAAATCGATGGACGCCTTTGTCATCTCGTCCTTGCCTTCCTTACGTTGGAGACATCACAAATGGCAGGGTCCCTTCGCTCCACGGGTGTTACCCCGCTTCAGCGCTACTGCGGACCCGGCCGCCACCTTCTCATCTTCGGCCGATTTCCCGGGGGCGCCGGTTATACGGCCTACCTTCTTCCGGCGATTTCTCTCCGGAATGAGGAAGGCTTCTCCAGTTGCTTTGCATGTCCTTGTCACCGTGCTGTCGCTTTCACCCCGCCGAAATGATCCGTCGCATCAGTTAGCATTCGTCGGATCATGCTGCCTTCGCCCCTAAACTGCGGGCTCGGCTTTCGGTTCTGAGCATTTTCGAGGCCACAGCGCGTTCTCTTTTGATACGGCCCGGTGACTCGTGAGCTCCCCAAGGGAGTCTTTGTCGATAGGCTTCAGAAATTCGGTTTCTCTCCTTTCTGCTATCCACACTACGGGGAGCTAACTTTTTTCCCCGGCAGGACTAACTCCTGCTGAACATGCCAGCCTTCGCTGGACGCACAGTTCGGCATGCATATCCCGCTCAACCGCCAGAGTGCGCGCTTCAAGGCCGAGGGGATCGACCTGCCGTTGTCGACGCTGGCCGACCAGGTCGGCCACGGGACCTTCGCCGTCACGTCGCTCTTCCACTTGATCGAACGCCATGTGCTCGCGGCCGAGCGCCTTCATGGCGATGACACCACCATCCGCATCCTGGCGAAGGGCAAGTGCACGACCGGGCGGATCTGGACTTATGTGCGGGATGACCGGCCCTTCGCCGGGCCTGCGCCGCCGGCGGCGGTCTATTACGCCTCGAGCGACCGACGGGGCGAGCACCCCAGAAGCATCTGGCCGCCTTCGCGGGCATCCTGCAGTGCGACTGTTACAGCGGCTTCGAGCCGCTGTTCGACCCGCAGCGGAAAGAGCAGCCGATGACGCCGGCGTTTTGCTTTGCCCATGCGCGGCGGGGCTTCTTCGAGCTGGCTGACATCGAGAAAAATGCTCGGGAAGGCAAGAAGGGCAAGCCGGTCTCTCCGATCGCGCTGGAGGCGGTCAAGCGCCTCGATGCGTTGTTCGAGATCGAGCGCGCCATCAACGGCCGTGGCGCCGACGAGCGGCGCGCCGTGCGCCAGGAAAACAGCAAGCCGCTTCTCGAGGACATGCACGCTTGGCTGCTGCGTGAGCGCGAAACCCTCTCGCGCTCCTCCGAGGTCCTGAAGCCGATCAACTACATGCTCAGGCGCTGGGACGACTTCGCCCGCTTCCTCAACGATGGCAGGATCTGCTTGAGAGAGGCATCGCATTGGGAAGGCGCAACTGGACCTTCGCCGGCAGCCAGCGTGGCGCCGACCGCGCCGCCATCATGCTGACGGTGATCACGACCTGTCACCTCAACGACGTCGATCCCAAGGCCTGGCTTGCCGACGTCCTCGCCCGTATCGCCGATCTTCCCGCTTCGCGTCTGCACGAACTGCTGCCCTGGGAATGGAAACTCCTGCGCCAAGCCGCCGGTCAGCAGGCCGCCTGACCTTCACGCAACGCCATCAGAAGACCGCCTGAGTGACGCATGCGCGCGGGCGCGGCGGGCTCTATGCGTCGTATGCGTACCAATTGGGATGGTCCGCGCCGAACGGATCGCGAGCGGGCGGGAGCGCTGTGGAGGCCATTCTTGCGTCCGCCATGCAATGGTGATTGCTATAGATCTAAGTGATGACTTTGCGCAGGCGCGCAGAGCGGTGGCGGCCGAATGCGTTCAGCTGAGAGAGAACGATAGCTTCGCCTGGGATCTTATCACGCGCTGCCCCACGTTGCGGGATGCGGAGGCGCTGCGTACAGCGCGACAATCAGGATGAGGGCGCGTATTGCCTCACATATCGATGCTCCCGAGTGCGGTCGGTTGCCTCATTTATTTTGCTCCCGGCTTGGGTTGAGGAGGAGGCCGGGTGCGGAGATGGCCGGGGTTTCGGAGCGCCCGGCCTCCTCCGCTGGCACGTGGCACATCATTGGGGTGTTGTGACCTCATACCCCGGCGGCGTTTTCTCCGTAGGAACGAACAGTAACGCGTTCGCTTGCTCGCTGCGCCAGGATTTAAGCCGACGTTGAAGCGTTCGAAGAAGCTTGTTCGGATAGGCTCCAGGATATTCCACCTGCAACCGGGAGAGCAGTTCGCTGCCAGTCCGCCAGGGCTCGACCTCAAATCATTTTCGCAAATCTGGCGTTGCTCTGATGAGCGGGTCGCAATTCCATTGTGCTGCATCGAAGCTTGCTGGCGTCTTATGAAGGACGACTTCTCCTGCGCGCAAAACATGCTCGCTCTCAAGCCAAAAAAGCTGATTCACGATGGTCAGTTCTGCGATGCTGACCGCCTTCGGAGCGCCGGTTGTACCGGAAGTGTAGATCAAATGAGCCGGATCCGAATCCACTGGTTGCGGCCTTTGGAAGTCGTCAGCATCACTATCATTAATGTCATGCAAACTGTCGAGAATGACCAAGCCGATTCCACGTGGTATCATCTCTTGCGGTGGCGGGCGGCGGCCTGCTTGGCGGCCTCGTGATCGACGGCCTCGGAGTTGGCCGCTTGCCCTACGTGGTCGTCCGTGAAGAATGCAGATCGGCCTGAGAGATAGGCAGAAGTTGTCTCGATAAAGTATTCGATTTTGCAGGAAAGCCAGCTGTTGGGCTGCGCTTTCTTGCGTTTTGGGATTTTGCTTTCGAGCGATTCGTGATTCCCTGACGGCGGGTCGTCTGCATTGGGGAAGGCGATGAGCAAACCGCGGGATGATCGCCAGAAAGACCTGTTGCTTCCTGCGCTCGATCAAATCATCGACTGGGCCACCCGCTGGTGCGGCTGGCAACGCTGATCGACTGGAAGTTTCTGGATGACCGCTTTGGTTCGGTGTGCCAAACCGGTCCGGGGCAGCCTGGCCTGCCGACGCGGCTTGTCGCCGGCCTGTTCATTCTGAAGCACATGCACAATCTCTCGGATGAGGTGCTGTGCGCCCGCTGGATCGAGAACCCCTATTACCAATACTTCTGCGGCGAGTTGAGCTTCTGCCACCGGCTGCCGTTCGATCGATCGTCGATGACGCGCTGGCGCAAGCGGCTCGGTGAGGAGCAGCTCGTCGCGCTGATCCAGGAAAGTCTGTCAGTGGCGCATAAGACTGGCGCCATCGGTCCCAAGGACCTGGAGCGAGTGGCGGTCGGTCGAGTAGCCCCGGGGATTTGCACCCCGAGGCTCTCACGAAACCGGACGTGAACCTCTGGATTCATCCGGCTTCTATCTTCCAGCCGCAGGTCGAATGCCGACCCGCCACAAATAGAGTAGGTTCGGATCGCGCTGTGCAAGCCGTCCCAACCAATATACTGAGGCGACTTTCCGGCCTTTCAACCGCTTGTATTTCCGCCTCGTCCAACGGGCGAGCGCGTCGTTTACGTGACGAAGGACGTTGACACATTCCGTCCGGTAAAACCGTCCGTAATAGTTCAGCCATCCTTGCACGACAGGATCAATCAGCTTGGCGAGTTCTTCAAGACTCCAGTGGTTTCGCGTCGAACCCAGTCGCCATGAGCGAATGGTTTGTCGGATTCCTTTGGCAGCCTTGTTGCTGATTGCCGGGAGGAAGTTGAGGAACTTCGCGCCCTTTCGATCGCGAGCGCTGCGCGGCTGGAAGGTGTAGCCAAGGAAGTCGAACGAGATGTGTTCGCATTCCTTTCTCCGTTTATTATCCTTGCAGTAGACGATCCGGGTTTTCTCCGGATGGAGCTCCAGACCGCATTCCGCAAGACGTTTTCGGATCGCCTCCATCACGGTTCGAGCCTCGCTTTCAGTTCTGCAATGGACTATCACATCGTCAGCGTATCTTTCGAAACACAAACAAGGGACGGTCCGCTGCATCCAGCGATCGAATGCATAGTGCAGAACCAAATTTGCGAGCAGCGGTGAAACCACTGAACCCTGAGGGGTTCCGCGTGTTCTCTCCACTAGGATTCCGTCTTCTTTCTCCACGGGAGCTTGCAGCCACCGCTTTACGTAGAGACGAATCCAGCTCAGTTCCGTGTGGTGGGCGACGGCCTTTTCGATCAGGTGCCAAGGAATCGAGTCGAAGAACGACTTGATATCAAGGTCGATAACCCAGTCGAATTTCCAGCAACGCTTTCGCGCTGTCCCCACTGCGTCAAGCGCCGAACGGCCGGGCCGATAGCCGTAGGAGTCGGGATGGAATATTCGTTCCATCGTCGGCTCCATAACCATCTTTGCAACCGTCTGAGCCACGCGGTCAGCTATAGAGGGTATTCCTAACGGACGCTTCCCTCCATTAGCCTTGGGAATTTCCACGAGACGGACGGGAGGCGGAAAGTATGTCCCCGACGACATTCGATTCCAGATCTTGTAGAGGTTTCTCTTCAAGTCCTTTTCGAATTCCTCGATGGAGACCCCATCCACACCCGCTGACCCGCGGTTCGCTTTCACCTGTTTCCAAGCTTCCCAAACGAGATGTTTGGGGATCTGATACGACTTTGCCTCAGTCATCGGCTCCTCCCGTTTCCGGTTGGCCTGTGACTTTGGCTGGAAGATCGGGTCCCTTCGCTCCGCCCGTATTACCGGGCCTCATCACTATTACGAACCCGTCCGCCCCTGCGTCGCGCATTGGTACTCTGCCCTCGGCGGGTCCGCCGCCTTTGGGGTCTCCCTTGGCATCGCGACGCAGGTTCCCATGTTCCGCGCAAGAGCCTGCCACCGGGATCACGCCGCCTCTACACCGGTTGCCGCCCGGCCAATAGACAGGCTCTCGCCGCGCTTGATCCCAGGAGGTGGTATCGCCCCCGGTTTCGACAACACCTGAACTGTACTTTCGATGCATCATCGGCGGTTTACTTGCGTTCGTCTTCCCGTGGCTCACCTGACAGGCTGATTGCCCGCCTTTTCCAGCAACGCTCACCACCTCAGCCATTGAGCTAAAGCAGCTTGTGGCGGTTTGGACTCTGATCCTGCAATCCGAGTCCGAGGGGCCTGCCCTCATCTCTTGCGCAGCAAGTGCTCGGAAGATGGTCTACATACTCAACCTCCTTCTTCGCGCCGTCATGGCGCACATACCACGGTGCAGCCAAAGGCCGTTGCGCATCCGACCGACGCACGGCTGATGCATCGGGCCATCACCAAGCTCGTCGGGCTCGCCAAACGCAACCGTGTGCGGCTGCGCCAGAGCTATCTGCGCCTGGCGAAGCGCGCCGCCATCATGGTCGGCCGCTATACCCACGCTCACCAGTTCAAGCGCGCCCGGCGCCAACTCAAGTTCCTGCGGACGCGGCTTGGCCGGATTATCCGCGACATCCGCCGCAAGATTGATGGCGATGTGGTGCTGGAAGCTCGCTTCGGCCCGTTGCTCGGCTTAGCGCAGCAGGTGCGCAGCCAGGATCAGCACCAGCGCGGTCCAAAGGTTTATGCGTTGCACGCCCCGGAGGTCGAGTGCATCGGCAAGGGAAAAGCCCGCGCGCCTTACGAGTTCGGCTGCAAGGACAGTATCGCCACCCCCGTGACGTCTCCGAAGGGCGGCCAGTTCGTGCTTCACGCCAAGGCCCTGCACGGCAATCCCTTCGATGGGCACACGCTCGGCCCCGTGATCGCCGACATGGAGAAGCTCACCGGCGTGGAGGCTCGCCGTATCCACGTCGACAAAGGGTATCGCGGCCACAATCACCCGCATCGGTTCAGAGTCTGGATCTCGGGTCAGGTCGTAAGCGGCAAGGATTACGTCAGGTCCGCCGCGTCACAGCTTCCATCCGCCGCGAGATGAGGCGTCGCGCGGCTGTCGAGCCCGTCATCGGCCACGTCAAGGCCGAGCACCGCATGGACCGCAACTATCTCAAAGGCCGCGTTGGCGACCGCATCAATGCCGTCCTCGCCGCGGCCGGCCACAACTTCGGCCTGCTCCTGCGATGGCTCGCAGAACTCTTGCGTGTCATCATCCGGGCGCTCGCCGAAACTGTCCCGGCTCAAAACATCGCCTAAATCAGCGGTCGTCCACGTTCTTCACGGAGGACTCCTAATGCCGAGGCCATCAATTTGATGGATGGATGGCTCGACCTGGAGATTCTCAAGCCTTACGACTATCGCATGGCCATCACTTACTTTTTGTGGGCCCAGGGCGGACTTACAGCTCCAGAAATTCGAGATGGGCAAAGACCCCTATTGGAAGCCATTTGTGGCTAATCTCTTTGGATTTAACGAGTCCTCAGTTCAACGCAAGTACGAGCTCGACGATTCGATAACCTGGAAGAGCAGCGCAAGAAGTTGACGTGGTGGTCGCCACCGCACGGGAGGTCCGTGAGAGTGACGCGAACGTGGTCAAGTTGTCGATGAAATCAAGGCCATGGTCGCGAAACCAACAACCATCTACGAGAACTTCCGGCGTGTTTTTAACGGCTATTACGCGTGTTAAATCACGAAGGCATTTTCTATTTCTACGTCAACAAAGCGGCAACTTTGATTACACCATCGGCCTGGGCCTGCCCGGCCAAACCGGCAACACTTCCAGTCAGAAAGGGACGAGCTACAAAAAGCTGGTCTGCGCCCTCTTCGATTTGGCTCTGCTGAAGGTGTATGAGGACGTCGATTTCTTTCACTTTGTGTACCACGATGGCATCTTCGAGGCTTTGGACGACCGAAAGAAGCTAGCGCTGTTGGAGGTCGTGCGTGAGCAGACTGCGACGAAGAAAACGCAATACATAATGACACTGATAGCTTCAGATCTCCCGCGCATCGAGGAGAAGTCTCCCCCCACCTTCTCACCGGACGAAATCATACTCCGCCTTCACGACGACGGAGCCGATGGCCTCCTCCTCAAGATGGCGGAGTTCTAGCTTCGGAAGAGGTTCCGCCGCAGCGGGAGTGCCAGCATGAGCGGCTACCAGCGAGCACGTGCAAACAGTGAAGGAACTGTCTCGCGCAGCCTTGCGAATGGACGATTTCGCCCGAGATCGGCTCCTTGCAACTCACACGCCTAACACGTACAGTTAACAATGCAGCCTTCCGGTTGCACAGGATAGGAGCAAAGCGCCTCGCTCAGAGAACGATGATATTTATCGAGCCGCTGTGCCGGCTTTCGTGGTGTCGAAATGGTTCAGCATTAGCTCACCCAAAACCGCCGGGTTGAGGATTGGGACTTCCTTGCCGTCGCGCAGCCTGCCGATTGCCATAAGTAGCTTGCGTATGTCATAGGTCGAATTGAAGACCTCCGGCACACCACGTTCAACGTTCAGGAGCGTGTAGACGGCCTCCATCGCCGTGCGAACCGAATATTCGGTCGTGAAGATGCAATCGCGCTCCGCCGACTCGGCAAATTGGCCGATAAAAGCAAAGTTAGCAGCCCCTGTGGGCACAACGTTTGGCCGGTCCCCCGCCTGCCGCGGCATGAAGAAAGAGGTGACATACGGCATCATCACCGGCACTGTCCTGGCGGCCGTTGCGGCGAGTTCTGGTATGTCCTCGACCGGCGCGCCGAGGTGATACAGCCATTCCTGGGTGATTTCCTCGCCTGTGCAACCTTGCATCGGTTTGTTGACGTAGTCTCCGGGTTCGTCGACAAAAAGTGAGTAGACCCAAACGACGACCTGATCGCTGGGCTGGTGCTTGAAATGCGGCTGGCGGTTTACGGTCCAACTGAGGAGCCAGCTCGAATCCTTCGCCGTAACGATGCCTCCTGTGACGACCTTGCCGCTGAACGGATCGCGTTTGGCGATCTTGCGGATATATCCCGGAATGCGCGCGTCCAGAGTCGTGACAGTCGCCGATTCCCATTTGGTAGCGGGGATATTACCTCCGAAGACGTCCGGGCGGCCGAAGGCCGCGTCCTTGGCCGCTATGCGGCGCCACAGATCCCATGCAGGCGCCGGGCCTTCATCGAGTTTGGAGGGCGTGTGATGGTCTCCCTTGTCCGAGTTCTCGGTGAGTGATCCGATCGTCATGAATACAAGATCATCGGCGCCAAGGGAGACGCGGCCCGGGACACCTTCCTCCAACCAGTAAATGGTGGTGGCCTGCTTGCGTCCGGCCTTTAGGTCGAAATCGACATCAGTAACTTCGACGTCGTAGCGGAAGTTGACGCCCTCCTCGAGCAGCCATTTGCACAGCGGTAGAACCAGGGATTCATACTGATTGTACTTAGTAAACTTTAGCGCGCTGAAATCCGGCAGGCCGCCGATATGGTGGACGAACCGATGCAGATAGAGCTTCATCTCAAGTGCGGAATGCCATTCCTCGAAAGCGAACATTGTGCGCCAATAGAGCCAGAAATTGCTAATAAAGAAATCCGTTCCGAATACTTCGTCGATCCGCTTATTTTGCATCTCCTCACGGGAGGCCAGAAAGATAGAAATCATTTCCTTCTGCGCGGCTTCGTTCAACGTGAAGAGGCCATCGGTATGGGCATCCTGTCCCTGGTTCACCGTCACCCGCTGCAGTGAGTAGTTCGGATCATCCTTGTTCAACCAGTAGAATTCGTCGAGTACGCTGGCCCCCTCGATTTCCAGCGACGGGATCGATCGGTACAAATCCCATAGACACTCGAAATGATCTTCCATTTCACGGCCACCCCGGATCACGAAACCTCGCTTCAGGTCGTGGCTACCGTCGAGCGCTCCGCCGGGTATCTTCAGCCGCTCCAGTATAGTGATCCGATCGCCACGCATATGGCCATCACGGATCAGAAAAGCTGCGCCTGAAAGCGCGGCCAGACCCGAACCAACAAACCACGCCGTCTTGTTATCCACACCTTTGGGTTTGCGAGGGCGCGCGAATGCTTCGTAATTGCCGCTACAGTAATACATGGCGACATTCCATCCCACTGGATTAATCGACTAACGAGATGGTTCAGCAAAAGATGTTCTCGGGCGCCAGGCATTTACGCGGGACGCCGATCGTCAGACCGCCGTCGACGACGATCTCGGAACCGGTAACGTAACTCGACTCGTCGCTGAGCAGAAACAGGACAGCCTGCGACACCTCTTGCGGCTCGGCTGCTCGGCCAAGCGGTATGGGGAAAAGCGAGGAATCGAAGCTCTCGGTCATTGGGCTGGCGATGAGGCCGGGATGGATCGAGTTGACGCGTACGCATGAGGCTACGGCCTCCAACGCAGCGGACTTGGTTATGCCTCGCACGCCGAACTTGGAAGCAACATAGGCATGAAGCCCGGCACTGCCCCGCAACCCCTCAACCGACGAGATGTTAACGATCGAACCTCCGCCCGCACGCCTGATGGCTGGCAGAGCCGCCTGCATTCCCAGAAATACACCGGTGAGATTGACAGCCAGGGTCTCATTCCACCGATCGAGCGGAAACTGCTCGAGGGGCGCAATGTTGGCGATCCCCGCATTGTTGACTAGGCCATGCAGCAGGCCGAAGCCAAGCTCCGCGCTTGCAATTGCCTTGGCCCAGTCCTCTGGCCGGGTAACGTCTTGATGGACGTAGACGGCCGAACTGCCGAGTTCAGCGGCGAGAGCCTCTCCCTCGGTATGAAGAATATCAGTGATTACAACCTTGGCTCCCTCAGCCACCAGCAGGCGGGCATGAGCCGCCCCCATACCGCGAGCCGCGCCCGTTACAATGATGACTTTGTTATTCACACGTCCCATGACGGATCCTTGGTTGGTGCTGCGGATCAATGGCGATGCAACGTCTTCCAGGCGTCGAAGAGGACGCGGGAATCGTGCTGGCCCTTGTAGAAGGGCGAAACCGGACGTTGAATATCGAGCAAGCCGAACACCGCGGTCTGTGCCGCGCGCACTGAGTATTCGACCGTAAAAACAACGTCGTCGGGAATCTCGCAGAATTGACCGATAAAGGCCAGGTTGCTCGATCCCTTCGGGATGACCTTCGGTCGGTCGGTCTTCGCGCGCGGCATGAACTGCGCGGTGATGTAAGGCATCATTGCCATAACCACACGCGACGTTTTTAGAACGTGCGGGATGATCTCGTTGAATCGCAGGTGCGAAAGCAGTTCGACGAGGATTTCACGCCCCGTGCACTCCGACATCGGCTTATGCACGAAATTACCAGGGTTGTCGGGGAAGAGCCCGTAGCCCCACCACACCCAGACATTCTTCGGCTGTTCGTAATAGTGCGGTTGACGATTAAGGACGATAGTCAAGAGCCAATTGGAGTCCTTGATTGTCACCAGTCCGCCCTTACCCGCCTTACTGCCGGAGAAGGCCTCAAGCCAGTCGAAGAAGCACGCGTCGTCCGCCGTGACAGTGAACGACTCCCATTTGGAGCGATCGATTTTGGAGACGAAAACCGTAGGGTTACCGAAGTCTCGGCTTTTGCCGGCCAGTAGCTCCCACAGCTTCCACGAACCTCCGCTTCGCTCCGTCTTCAGCACTGGAACCGTATCCATCGAACCGTAGCTGGTATCGGATGTCATTGAACCGTTGGTCACAAACACCAGATCGCGTTCAGCCAGATCGATAGCGCGATCCTTGCCACCCTGCCGATAGTGCAACCGCGTCGCAATCTTCTGCGGGCCTTCGATCACAACCTCAATATCGATCACTTCCGCCGCCATCTCGAACTGTACGCCGCCGGCCTTCAACCATGCGACGATCGGGCGCACTATGGCGTCAAACTGATTGAACGGCGTCCGGTAGATCCCCGCCATGGTGTCGATTGTCGAGAACAAATGCAGGAACCGCAGACAGTAGCGCTTGAACTCGGTCGCGCTATGCCAAGGCTTAAACGCGAAGGTCGTGGACCAAATGAACCAGAAGTTGCTCTGGAAGAAATGATATCCGAACCAGTCCTGGATCGTCCGGGAGTTAAGCAACGACTCTGGTGCCCCGCAAAGCGAGATCAAGTCTAGTCGATCTCTCTCGCTGAACCCTAGATCGGAAACATCGACGATCTGACCGCCAGATACCAAGCGCGCCTTGTCGTTCCAGAAGAACTCCTGATGGAATTCCTTCAGTTCTTCCATTACCGATCTGGACGGATCAGCAATCGACGGAATGAGCGATAGCAAATCGTAGGTGCAATTGAACTTCTCCTCGAACATGCGTCCGCCGCGCATGACATATCCGTCCTTTGGGTTACCATGTGCGTCAAGGCTGCCGCCGAATTGTTCTAGCTGCTCGAACAAGACGATATGCTGACCTAATAGCCCGCCGTCCTTGAGGAGGTAGACCGCAGTTGCCAAAGAGGCAATTCCCGTTCCGACCAAATAGGCTCGGCGAGGAGCTGCCTCCGTCACTGGATCACGGCGGGAGACCGGGAAAGAAGAGCACATCAAGTTCTCCGGCACATAGCAGTTAGAGCATTCAGTAACCAGCCTGTGCAATCCGCGCGCCGATAGCGGCGCGTGCAAACAGTGATTGCAAAGCACGGCTCCTCAAGGTGTCCACCGCTACCGTTATCCGGATCTGGTAGATTTTAGCCGCAGTGCCGCAAGGGGCGCTGTAAATTAAGGACGATTTTCGAGCAGCGTCACGTCAGGTTTCCGACCACCGCCGTCATTGACCAGACAAGACAGAAGGCAACCGCACAGGACGCTTGGTATAGGTTAGAGCAACCGGTTCCGGTAACCGCACGTCACCGACTTTGATGACGACGCCCGTTGAAGTTCTCTGACCAGCACCCGATGAGGCTCGATATGAGACGCCCGCGCAATCCGACTACGGTGCGCCCCGTCTCATCACACAAATTGTGTCGCACTTGCGTCACCTCTGGCCGAGCAGTTGCGTCAAGAGATTACGCCGTCAACCGCCATTCCTATACTGGCATCAACCGCTTGCCGGCACGTCCGGCAGATTACGTTTTCTATCTCCCAAACGGCCTGCTTCGCGGCAAGATCAACGGGAGTATTCCATGACACGCAAAGGTAAACCGAAGAACCCCAGTCGCGAAGCCTTCATCGTGACGGGCGAAGGCGAAACTGCATTTTGGACAAAGGCCGGCGGTGTCTGGCCTCACGACGACGGGAAGGGGCTTTAACGTCAAGCCGATAGCACTGCCCGTCGGTGGCCGGCTCGGCTCGTCATTCCGTGAACGCAAGGATGTAAGTGCGTGATCGTCTTCCCTGGTCCGAATAGCTCTGCGCGATCGTAACCGGGGCAGCGAAGAGGCACGATGGCGCGTCAAACGAGGCCATTCCGGTGTGGAGCAATTTCCATGACCTCGCCCACGAGCTGACCGTAGTCTTGCGCGACAAGGTTCTTCAAATATTGACCGCTCTTGGGCCGATGTCGCTACCGCATTTCCGAACCCTCGACGCAGGCTAAAGCCTATGATTCGGCTTCGCCTGCGAGGCGCCCCAAACCCTGAGAGCCTGGGCAGTGAGCTTGGCGCTCGCCAGCTTTCTCCAGGACCGCCCCACTTCGATCCAATTGCTTTTCCGCGCGGGTAAGGTGGCCAATGTTTGTCGTGCAATCGGTGCGAGATGCGCGGCTTCGGAATCCGGATCGCGGTTCGCATCTTCTAGGATTTTGAAAGCTGCCTGCTCGGATCGTGCCCACCCTGCCTCTGTGAACCTGCTCTCGCCAAAATACTCGAGGCATGTGCGGAACGTCAAAGCACGGCCGATAACCGTATGGTTGGGGAGTGCGGGTTCGTTCAGCCACTTCCGAAAATAGTCACACCACTCTTCGCTGCTGAAGTCGAGGAGACCGCTTCCTTCAAAGATCAAAAGTGCCGCCATGCCGGCGATCTCGTATCGCACGTGTTCATCCTGCTTCTCGAACCAGTCGCGGATTGTCTGCAAGGGCGTCATAGGCCGCGTCACGACTGATGTCACCGTCGAGTCGGTGCGATTGAACGAAACAACGTTTTCCAGCGGAGGCATGCGCGGCCAAGGCTTCCCTTTCGCGTCCCATAACACCCACCGCTCTGCGATCGCTTTTGCCTCTTCGGGCGATCTCGTTCGCCAAAGCTCCTTAAGCGCCTTGTCGACGTAGTACGAAACATCCGCCTGCACGCCACACGTACGCGCGATTGCCGCGAGGCGCCCAGCGTCAAGGAGCCGCGCCGCGAAATTGTTCTCTGCGTTCATTTTCCGAGGCCTTTCGCGCCCTTTCCAGCGCGTCCCGTTCATTCCGCTCTATGTGATCGAACCAGGAGCCCGGGGGGAATGTCGCTATGCGCCGGGCAAAGAACGACTGCGGCTCCCAAGCTTGTCCCTCGCGCTTCTCGAAGATGATGACACCTTTTCGGGTGAAGTAATCGGGCCCCGGAATATTGCAGTTCACCAAAAGGAGAACGCGCCACAGATCGCCTTTGGCAATCCGCGTCTCATCCACCTTCGGTAAATAATCCACGCCAACAGGTTCTACGATTGTGCAACGGCCATGCCTGAGCAGATCGCCTAGCTTGCCTTGGGGGGTGGTCACGAAGTTGAAGTTGGCCGGATCATGCAGAAAGCGAAGGTTCACGTCCTTTATGCCGTCCGTGACTTCAGCGGCAATCAGCGAGAGAGCGAACGCGCGCCAGCCCAGTTCCAGCGGCTTCGCGTATGTCGAGGCGATCTCTGGCGTTCCCTCAGAAGAGAACCTCCAAGTTATGACGTACACTTCGTGTGATCGATTGTCGCGGTGCCTGGTCCACGAAAAGAAAACATATTCGCTTCGGTCGGCTCCTCGAGCGACGCCCCAGCTTCGAGGGACCAAGTGCGCTACTTTCGAGACCTTGGAGAGGATTTGTTCGACGGTCTCGCCGTTTTGCGCCCGCCAGGTTGATTTGACGTTATGCACGAGAGGGATCTCGTTGGCGCGAGCACTGCTGTTTGTGACGGCTAGGTCAGCGCACCAGATCAGCAGAAGGGCGAGACAGAACGAGCGCGCGCGTTTTCCAGCCATTTCTCACTTGTTCCAGCCATTTCTCACCTGCTGCCCGGATCTACCTGTTCTCTCTGGGCGGGCTCAATCCTAAGGGGACCGCGACTTCGCTGTCCTCAGCACTGAAAGTTAGCGACGACGCGCTCGTCGGCATCGGCCGAGCAGATGCCGCCCTGTCCTCATGTCACGCGCCGCTAACCTAGGTGGCCAACCACGGCCTCAAGTTGCGATGGTAGCCATGCCTGAGGGAGGGCCCGCAGGCACGCCCAAGGATCTGCATTCTTCGTGCCAGCCGATAGTCGGCGGTTCGTTGTGTTTTTGTGTTAGTTTTAGCGACTTTCCGACATGGTCAGGTCCCGATCCCTGCACTCAGGCCAGTCCACAGCCGCGTCTTATCGACGTTGCCATCTGGTTAACTATCGGACGCGAACCCTCGCTGCCAGCCCTCGCATGATGAAAAGCGCGCTTCGGTTACCGTCCGCGGCGTTGTTTGAGTTGGCGCCGTGGCGGCAAAGTCGACGCCAAATTCCGGCCGAGCCTTTTGGGTAGATGCGATTAAGGCTTCCAACGCGGCCGCCTGGCGCTTTAACGCAGCCACGCTGCGCTCCCGGAGCTTGAGTGCGACATCGGTCAGCTGGACGTGGCGGCTCTACGGCGGTAACGATACGGAGCCTCTCTTGGACGCAGGTCGGTATGGAGTAGATCTTCAGCCTCAAACAAGCGGATGACACGTTCCCGCGTTCGAACCTCTGCACGCGCATTCGCGAGAGACCTTGCCAGACTTTACGATCTCGACGGGGACCCATCATAGGACGCGCCGGTTCAGTGGCCGTCGTCTTCGTTCGATGATTTCGTTAGCTAGTGGTGCGCCAGCAAATGGATCGCTGACCCGTGCGACCGATACCTACGCAAGCTGGTAGGTGTGGGCCTTGTATTTCCGTGTCAGGTTGCGGAGCATAGATCGTTGGTTTGTGTTGGAATGCACGCTCCGTTTAGTGCTGGAGCTGTGTAGTGCGCGGCGACCTCCCGTACATAGCTTGCGTCATTTTGCTGGGACTGGCTTCGCTGGCCGTCCTTGCGGCCGCAACATTCATGCAATGAGGTGACCGAGGCGATCCTTTCCGGAGCGCAGCAATATGGATGGTTGGTTAGTAACAGTCGCCATCAAGGAAGACGACGAAGACGACGACGAGTACAGGCACATAACTTACGCGGTCGCAGTCGCAGACCAAAGGAAAGCCGTGAAGCTAGCCTTGAAAGATAGCGGCGCAAAGGCCGCAATGGTCAACTGCCCGCTCGAAAATGGGATGTTGCAAACTTTGGGCCTAGAGCCCGGAGAGCTCATCGTTGTGCATGATGACGAGATTGATCCGATCCCTGGGCGGCCTCGGCGCGACTAGGGGCACGTTCGATCTCGTTCAACCGCGTCGGATTGACGACATGCATGTCCGGAAGCTCCCACGAGCAGTAAGCTGGCGTGCTGTGATAGCGCGCAATTTGCTTCCCTCCTCTTTCTGATCTTCTGGCACGCGGGTTCCTGAGCCATGCATGGCTTGGCTCTCTGACTGACTGACCTCGTGAGGGCCAAGCCGCGCATCGCAACTCGCACGGTCGGCGGCCCCGCCGTCCGTGCGCTTTTCTGACGGCGCGATGATAAGCCGAGCGCGTGGCATCATGATCGTCTGGCACGCGAATTGCGAGGAGACGTACGGGCTTGGCTGCTCATGCATTCGCGCTGCACCTTGCGAGCCGTCAAGCCTGCGCGGGTGGACCTCCCTCCACCCGCGCTTCCTTCTCCGTCGCCCTTGAGGCCGCATTAACAGCGGCACGCCGTGGAGATCATGGCATGACCCGTGACGAGGCTTTGAAGAACGCTATAGCAGCGCTCAGAGGGTGGTCGGAGGGGAAGATCGGAACCGGCGCCGTACTCGCCGCGATTGCGGAGCTTATGGCGACTGGTCCGCCACCTAGAAAACAGAAGCTCTCTTCATAGGCTAGAACTGAGATGGCAGGAGGGTGGATGGTTTCGGTCGGCGTCGTCAAAGACGGCAAGCTTCGATATGTGACTTATGTCGTCGCTATGGCTGATCTGGCGGAAGCCGTGAAGGCCTCATTGGCTGCCAGCGCCGGTGATGCAACGATCGTGAATTCGGAACTCCGCGAAGCTGATTTGAAGGGCCTCGGGCTGAAGGCCGGCGAGCTTGTGGCCGTATACGATGATCGAAATGATCCGCTGATGTCGCGGACGTGGCGTCCTGTCCGACCGCGCGACACAAATTAGCGGGCGACCGCCGGGATCAATGTTACTTGCTCGGGAAATGTGGTCGCCCATTGCAGAAGGCCCCACAATGTCAGACATTTCACGTAAGGTCCGCCATACGGTTCGGCAGTGTGTCCCACGAGCTCAAGGGTTTTTGGGCCGATTTGTCGAACCTTCTCTAGGCATTGGTGCCCGTTGCGCTCGAAAACTCTCATGGCAATCATGCTTTACTCCTCGATCGTTCGGATCGTCTACTCTATCAGTTCGGAGTGATTCGACCAAAAGCGAGAGGCCGGCGCAGTGGCCGGCCCCGTCAAACTTCTATGGCATGATGTGCTCAGCGGAAGTACGTCGTGATCACTTCGATAGCCTGTCGAGCGGCACGCCCTAACCCGACCATGATCCCGCCAGTCTTAGCGAAATGCGCGGCGCGGTTCTTTCCCGTCACTTGCCGTCTTGTGCGTGACCGAGCCATCCGGTAGTCGCAACAGACTCTTGTTCAATTTGATGCCGGTCAGCACGAAGGCCACCGCGCGATAGATCGTTCCATCGCCGCACTGGCATCCATCGGCGAACGAAATCACTCACCCATGTGCGGGTAATTCTTCCTGATTATCCGCATGGCGATTGCCAGCGCGCGGCTCTCGCTATTGCGCGGGAGCGCCTCCGAGAGCGCCAGCCGGTTCAATTCGAGGAAGCCGTTCCATGACGTCTCGCGCACCAGCCCTTGAATATTGCTCTTGTCCATCGACGGGCCGAACGTCATCGCGCCTTCAAGGCGCCCGTTGAGGAAGACGCCAAGTGCGAGGAAAGCATTGTTGACCGTCTTGTGGCTGTAATGGAGCCGGCTGATCATCTCGTCTGACTGGCCTCGCCTCACCAAATTTGACGATAGCTCATGAGCGGCCGCAGTGGTCAAATGATCCACTCACCGTTCGCTCGAATGTTCGGATTCAAGGCGGCCGTTTCCGCGGTGCCAGTCATCTTCAAGTCGAACTACATCATCCAATTCCGGAGTGGAGACCTTCACAAGAGTGATGTCAGCCTTGGCTTCAATGCGATGGATCATGCCGGGCATGATGTGGACAATATCGACAACCCTAAGATCGATTGTCGTCAAACATCCAGTGCGTCGCTCGCGACCATAAAAAAGTCGAAGCGACTATAACGATGAGCGGCGACATGGTGACGGACCACCTCAATCATCACGGCGCAAGTGCGCTGAGCGCATCAGGCCATCGAAGACGGATGGAGTAGGCCATTGCGCGCGCCTTTCTTGATCGAAGTTTCGGGGTGCTCTGTTTGCCCGCACATATAGCCGCCATGCTGTGCAAGCCACATTGACGACGGATACCGCCGCGTCGGCGATGAGAATGGTATGGTTTCGAGCCGGGTTGATGCTCATGGGCGGCGCTCCTCAGCCGACGAGGAATCTTATACCCTAGGTTAAGGCTTTATGGTTCGATATTCTTAGGTAACGAAGGCTGACGGAAGCTGTACCGCTAGCCAGTTTTGCCGGAAGAGCACATCCCCGGAGCAGTGTCTTCGGGCCACAGGGGAAGACTGAAGGTTGGCGCACGATCCGAACTCAGGGCTTGACGCCGGGTCTAAGTGCCGTTGGGCGGTCGCTTTCGAACCGTGTACAACGAGCATTCCTAGCTATGGCGACACGCGCGAGTCCCGCGCGTCGGGTGACACATCGATAAACCGGCAGGCCGAAGTTGTCGAAGCCGTCTATCGTCGTGCCGGCGGCCCCATGCCTGCCTTCGGTGATTTCATCAGAGCTGCTCTGGCCTGCCTGGACGTGGCGCTGTGTGGGCTTGGACTGCTCTCAGCTCATCGGTTCGTTTCCACAGTAAATACGAAGGAATAATCGGACGCGTAGTCCGGATTATCAGTTGCACCCATTCGCACTTTGGGCGGCGCGACCAGCACGCGGCGCAGCCGGCGGCCGGCAACTTTAGCGATTATTTGCTGCGATGGGTTGCTTATCCTGGCGGATTGATGGCAATCCATGCATGACTTCTGGGTCTGTAAGTAGGTCTCAAGTGTGGTGTTGGCCACAATGTGACTGCCGCTCGACGGCGTGATGTCGCCGGTCGAGAGCGGTACACTGCTCTGCGGCGGTACTGGCTGCGGGCTGTTTGGCCATTGCACGTCGATCAGGCGGTAATAGTTGAACACCGAATCCGCCGGCAGGATTTTCCAAGCAAAATCAGTGACGGAATTCGCCTGCGAGTCCACTGGCGTGATACGGGTGATCTGCATCGGCGCCGAATAGGGAAAGCAGTCTAGCGTCGGCGGCTTGCCAATCGGACACGCGTCGCCCGGAGGAGTGTTGGGCTTGCAGCGATAATAGATGTCGGTCTGCGGATTGCAGTTCGCATTGAAAAAAGTATAGCCTGGAGGTGGTTTCTGGTTGGGATTGCGCGGCAAGGTTGGCGCGACCGGATTGCCGTTGTTGTCATCGGGATCATTGTCAATCTGCTCGAAGGTTGCCCAGACGAACTGGTTGGCCCCAGGCACCTTGTGAATGATGTGCAGGCCGACGAGGCCCATGGTCGCCTGAACAGGCTTTCCGCCAGGCAGGGTGTATTCAGCCAACGTCGTCTTGTAACGGTAGTTGAGCGAACCGTCCGAGGGCAGCGCGACCCAGGCGGCCTTGATCTCGATGGCGCCGACTCCTTGGCCATAGGTAGCGACCTTGCCCTTGCAATCGACGTCTGTGTTGCCTTGCGCATTTCCGGCTGGCAGATTGAAGCCTCCGCGTCCGCCCTGGCCCTGCTGCGAGGCGCAGGCGCGCTGGCCGGCGAATGTGGTGAGATCCGAATCGTCGAACACATTGGTGGTGATGTAGGCGTACTCGTCCTCGTTCAACAGGATCTCATAGAACGCCGGAACGCCGCGCTGGTCGGTGATCCATTTGCCATTGCCAGCCTGGCCGATGTTTTCGAGCACAGCGTCTCCGAGCTTCGACACATTGAACAGCATTTTCATTGACGGACGCTTGTCATGCCAAGCCGATTTGGCGCGCGCGTCCGATTGCGTGAACGCCTGGCTCGCCGAGAGGAAGCTTTCCCAGACCGTCGCCGAGGTATGGCCCGGCATGCCGAAACTCGCCCACGGGGTATTCGCATCGGGCGTCCCCGAAACCTTCGGGTCGGCCTTCCAGTTGAGGTAAATGAACTCCTGCCAGGCGAAGCAGTCTGCTGCGATCTGATTCTTCGAGGCGGCGCTGAAATAAGTTGGCAGTATCGGCTTTGGCTGCACCTGGGTCACGCCGATGGCACCGCAGGGATTGGTGTCAGTCGGTTGGGCCAGCGCCGGACCGCCGCGCGCGAATGCGAACAGAGCGGCGGCGAGGACGAGTGTCCGCGAACAGTAAGCCATGGCTCTAGCCCGTGATGTAGACCGCGGCCGGAAGAGCCAGTACGGTTTTGCTGGTGATCTGGGTGATCTGGATGCCGCGCAGGCCGCGGTTGGCGCCGCTCGGCACCGTTACGGTGACAGCAAGTACCGTATAATTGCCCGGATAGGAATTGCCCGGCACCGCGTAGAAGGTTGGCGTCGCGCTGTGAAGGATAACCGCAATGCTTGGATCCGGCCCCGAGCCGTCGGCAAGCTGTACCTGTACCGAGACCGGCTCGCTGGTCGGATTGCAGGTCAGCACGAGGTTCTGCGCCGAACCGTCAGCCGGCAGCCAGGGCGCGATGAAGGTGCTGTTGCTGGTGAGCGGCATCTTGGCGCCGGTCGGACACGGCTCATTGACTTCGCTCATTGCGTCCCACAAGCCTGCCCACACGCACTGCAGTGGCGCGCCGGGCGTCGGTGTCGTGCTGGAGCAATCGGCTAGCGGCGCAGCCCGGTCCGCCGACAGCGGCCGCGCGAACAAGCCGATCTTAAATTGGTTCGCAATTTGACCGGCCCATTGAATTGGCTGACCGTTAATCAGCATGTCGGCCAGCGTGAGATTCGGATTCATGGCGAGCCAATTCCCTGGAATCTGCACGGCCGCATGTAGCACCATGTTGCCTCGGAACGGTGCCCGACTGACCGGATCGACGACCTCGGCCGAGCCACGCAGAATCTGGTAGATGTCGATCGGTTTGGCGTCGCCGGGCACGTCGACGCCGACCTCGATGTTGGGCCCAAAGGCGAATCTCGACGAATCCGGCACCTGGATATAGAGCCCGACCGGATTGGCGAGGCAGGCGCGCAGTGGCACGCCAGCATATTGCCCGCCTACCACCTGATTGACGCTCTGGCCGATGGTTGGATCGCTGTGACGATATGCTTGGCCGTAGTTGCCGCAGCAGATCAGCGCCTGGGAATCGCTATTGCGGCTGGCCGGATCGCTTTGAAACTGGGGCGGCACGTATTGCACCGTTGCGGCGCCGGCGAGGCCGAGCTCGGTCTGCAAGGTATTTGGCGTACTGGTGAGATGCATAACCCCGCCATACGGATCGGCGCCGCCGCGCGTTGCAATCGGCCCCGAATTCCATTTGTTGAGCGGATTGTACGCGCGCTTGCCGGTGTCGGGATCAATCACGGGATTGCCACTCGAATCCATTAGCGTAAGCTCGTCGAGCGTGACCTTGATCTGGTTTACGACTGGCGCCCCGTGGTTAAGCGTCTGTTCATAGACCTCGCGCACCCGCTCCTGTGACACCTTCCACATCGTATTCCAGTACTCAGGGTTTTCGCAGGCAAAATCGACACGGACGAGATTGCCGTCCCCATCGCGCACCGTCGACCATTCGCAATATTCGTCGAGCCAGCCGCGCGGGCCGTATGGTCCGAACGTCTTCAGCGTTCCGCTCCAATCGGCCTGCGGACAGAGCGTCGCCGGAATGTTCTCGAACGTTTTCCGACCGGCATCGTAATAGCCGGTGTCGGCCAGTTCATAAACCTGGGTCTGGAGGAGATTGTATGGGTTCGGTGGACTGACTGGCGGCGTCTTGGAATAGTACTGGTCAAGTCGACCCGGAAACGCCACCCATTCGACCAACACTGCCTCCGTGCCCAAAGGGATATCAGTGTAGAGTGGATTGTAGAAGTAGTAGGCTGGGTCAGGAGTCGCCTGCTGGATCCAGCCGTTGACGTTGATGGTCCAACGATGGCTCAGGTCGGCATATTCGGGACTATTCGGCGGAAAGTCCTCGATGAAGGCAGGGAGTCCGAAGTTGGTGATCTCCATAACCTAATCTCCTCCGCGGTTCGCCGCGGTTTGTATCGCAATTCGCAGGTGATTGTGCTTGTCGCGTTTTGCGTCGCTCGTCCGCAGTTGTTTTGTATCGTGGCTCCGGACACTGAATATGCCCCAGCTTTCTAAACCGGGTGTCGATGACGAACCTCTCTGCCTTCTGTCGTTCGCGGGCCTGACTTAGACGGGCTCCGGCAGCACTGGACTCTAGGGTCCTTCGAGTCGAAAATACGTTTTGGCGTATCGCGGCAACTCCGGGGTCCGTAGTGTTCTACGGATCGTTGAGACGCTAGCTGCTGGCACTCATTTGGACCACTACCAAAACCGGGAGGCGTTCATTCGCCTCCGCCGCGAATGCCAAGAGTTCACAACAGTTGATCAGCAACTTGGTGCGGTTCGGCGCATTGAGCCGGAACGGAAGTGAACTCGCTTCTGTAGGAGGTACAGCGTGAATGTGGTTCGCCGACTTCTGGCGGTAAGGCGGCTCGCCATTGTGTATATTTGGCGACGGTGATCTGGGCCAGAAGCGCTTCTGCCGTCAAAGCTATTGAGTGCCGGAAACGAGAGACGCGCACGCCAGCTTCAGCGTCGCCGGCCGCCTCGCAGCTCTCCAGTTCGACGTCGTTCAAGCCTAACTCCGCCGTAGAAATCACCCGGCTCAGCAAACCAAGGGATATCAACAGCTGTCGGATTGCGCGCTTCTCCACCATATTGTGTATGTGAAAGGCTAGGACTAGGCCGCAATCAAATACCTGAACGTGACCGCTGATGATTTTCACCGAGAAGAAGGACAATGTGTCGCTCCTCATAGCCGATGCATATCTCCGACGTCCCGGGGCTCAATATCCAAGGCGATTTCGCGCCGTGGTGATATAAGTACGGTAACAAACCGCTGACCTGGCATTCACTGTCGTGGTCATATCCGTCCACTTGTTTTGCGCAGAGGGCAACACCAATCTCGTTGCACGTGCTTGTTACGCGTTCGTACACGCCGAGGACATCGCGGCGGCGATGGTAAGCGAACGCGACCGCAGCTGAGACGCCGCTCGGACATGCTGTTTCATGTCGCCTACCTAATGCGAGACGGACGAAGGGCGGAATGCGCCGAGTTCGCCTCCATGTCGTCACTAGCCGGCAACAATCGCCGAGGGTAAGGGGAGTCCAAATAAAAGACGCCGCTCCTCTTCATCCTAACTCACCACCGTGGGTTCTTTCTTTAGGCGTGCAAGGGTGGCGACCCGGGCCCTGATCGCCGACTCACTGCGCTTTAGCTCACTCGCGATCTCTTTCGCAGCTCGCCCGGCTTCCCACAGTTCGATTACCCGCTGGTCGTCCAGCTTAGACCATCGGGTAAATCGCTTGCCTGGCAAGTCCCACCTAGAAGCGTTCATTTATCTAGGCTCTCCCCAGCTAAATGCGTGTCCTATGGCTGCGCGACATCAGTGCTTCGCCTGACCAGCTCGCGAACTCTTATGCGACAAGGTCTCGTCTGAGGATGCTGCCCCGTTTGTTCAGTGCTCGGCGCAACGCATTGCCCTCACATGTCGTCATCCTGCCAGCAGACCGCTCGGACACACAATCCATTATGACCTCTTGAATCTGGACCAGCGTCATACTTTCGATCTGGGCAATGCGCTTCTTAACTTCGGGGCGCAAGTTGGCGGTCCTTTTAGACATCGTCAGATCCTAATGCCCGAAAGGCTAACGACGCTTGACGGTACAGCATCAACATTGGATCGGGCTCCTACCTGCTCTGGGGGGCGTCGCTCCCTGGCCACTCATCCTCTATTCATCCTCGGGCGGCCGAACTAAAGAAGTCGGTGAAAGAACTTGAAGAGGAGTGCGGCATGGTCAGCCGCGCGCTCGACGAAGTTGTTCGTGCTGGAAACAAACAGTCAATCCGCGAAGGTCGCCTGCGCGGCGAAGGCTGGAAAGAGCTGACGAAAGCTGACGTCCGCACGCGACGGCGTTTGCGTCCTGCGGGCGATATCGAGATAGTTCGGGGAGCAGCTGTGTTCCCACTCCTGCGAGCACCCTCTTAGATTACCGGTTCAGAGAGGGGCGTGGATCGCAGTCTCACGATCGGCGTCCCACAGAAATCTGAAGCGCTCGAGCGGCGAGAAGATCAGGTTACACCGGCACGCACCGCGTCGCCGATGCTGGACAGGTTCACCACGCCTGCTGATTTCCTCAAGCTGAAGGCTGCCATCCAAGATGCGACCCAGCCGGCGGAGCGAAGCAATGGTGTGTCCGCTATCTAACGTACAGGATGGTCCCATTGATCGTCCGGCATCAACCAATCGCCTGCCACCTTGGGCGTGGCGCGTCCGGGCAACCTTGTTGGGATTGTCAGGGCCACGTCGAACGGTAGCGAGTGGCCGGAATTGAGGCGGATCTCGATGAAGAACTGGAGACCTGAGAACCTTGATGCTTGACTAGGGACTGCTCCGGCGCAGCGCCTTTGAGCATCAAAACTTCGATTAGGTGGTGGAGAGTGGTTTGTCAAGGTTGTGCGAGGCTTGGCTCGGGATTACTAGCGAAAGATTCGCCGAATTTGAGCAGTTCTGCATCCCGGGTTCCCCTGGGAGCACTTAAGTTTTGGCCTAAGTCCGTTGCGTCTACCAACTTCGCCACGCCCGCATGCCAAGGGCTTCATAACCCGGTCTGTGCCTGTCGCCAAGGTGTTAGGGTTGGATCGCGGCCGTGGCACCTCAATGGACGTCGATCTGGACAGGCGTTGCAGGCTAATGGATTATTCGGCGCTTGGAATTTCAACGGAAGCTCATGTAAATGCCCTGGTGTGCGATGGAAACTCGGGATCTTCAGGGGGTGAACAGTGTCGCGGGTCGTGTTCACCTGAACTATCGCGAAGATGCGGAGGTTTTGGCTGAACGTCTGCGGCTCTATCCCGAGGGATGCTTCGTTCTCAAGGGCCGGCGTGCCGGAATCGTTGGCTACGTCGTCAGCCACCCGTGGCAATTTAGGCAGCCACCCGCGCTCAACGCCCTTTTGAAGCAACTGCCGGTACCTGGGTCAACCTACTATGTCCATGACATCGCCCTGTTGCCGGCGGCACGGGCCAATGGTGCGGCTTCCGACGCAGTGCGCCAACTCATTGCCCACGCAACGGAAGCCCGCTTTCCGAATGTCTCATTGGTAGCGGTGAATGATTCAGAACAATTCTGGGAGCGTCATGGTTTCCACACGTTCGAGGACGCCACTCTCAGCAAAACGCTCGCTACCTACGACAGTTATGCAAGGTATATGGTGCGTCGCAACGCACCGTGAAAGCCTGCCGAAACTGCTTCGCTTGTTGGCGCCGCAGCTCTGCTTTGGCTAACCTAGTTATCTGCACGCCCAGTTCTTGTGAGTGACGTGAGTTTCTGCGACTCGCAAAAGTCGTGCGAGCCGAGCGCCTCGGTCATGTCGCGCGCGCCTCTTTGCACCCTGCGTCGCTTCTAGCGCGACCTTCTTCCTCTTCATGTCGGGAAACACGTTTGAGGTTGATTGCCGCTGCGCTCAGCTGATTTTTTATGTGCGAAGTAATAGTATTTCTCGATCATCTCGACGCTGGTGCGGCAATTCTGTCGGCACCTTCCATCAGCCGCAAGCAGATGTACGTGTGCCGCGGACTGTAGGCCGCGCGGCGCTTCCCCGCGGTCGAACTTAAGCTCCTGCTTTTCAAGGATGCTATTAAGAGGAAATACTGGTTGTTCGGGAACAAGCGGTGGTCGGCTTGGCCTTGTTTCGCGTACGGAGCCGCAGGAAGGGCGCAACGGCATGCTAGGCATGCTCTTGCAGTAGTAGACGCCGCGCTTGCCGCGGACTTCAATTTCCACAATGCGCTCACCTGCTTCGCGATCGTTGACGATCGAAACATCGTGGTACTCTAGTCGCTTTGCTCATCAGGTCCCAAGCTGATATTCGCCGTGAAGATGATGAAGTCGCAACCCTTCTTCGCCCTGATAGCGATAACTCTCCTTCTTATGCGATCGATGCGGTATTCCGCGATCATGCCGAGGGTGATGGAGCAGTTTGTCGCCGAAGAATGTGTGAGATGAGATACTTGCGGCGTTGTTCGCGACCGGCGATATAGAGGGGCTGTGACGCCCCTCGGTCAGCACTGAAATTCGTGGAGAATTGTTCCGCGGCGTCTTCGAAGGCACCATTCCGCAGCGAATCGGTTCGCGTTCGAAATTCCTTCGAGTTTAGTGCTGGTCCGATGGCTGCGGTTCGCGACGCCCGCGGCGACCTGCCAGAACTGCTGTCGGCACTTCGCTTGTAGATGCAGCACTTGCCGCCCAAGAGATCGTAACGCTCGACGGTGCCGTCCGTCTCGACGTGCCCAGCTCCGTGAATCGAGAACTTTGGCCCAACCAAACCAATGATGCTAACCTCGTCCACGGACGTCCTCCTTGCCGTGGTTTGAACACCCACATTTTGGCACAATCGATGCCGTTCCGCTCCATCGGCTATGCCGCCTATAACAAGCTTGCGCGATCTGATCGCGGCAACGATGGCAACACATTGGTCGAGCGGATGACGAAGCTTCGGCAAGTCGAGAAGACCGTGCGCCGTCCAAGCCCCGACGCAAGCTTCGCCACGCGCCGACAAGCCTCCGCCGCGATCGTCGCAAATCTCTTCGATCTCTAGCAGCAGACCTTGCGGCGGATCTCCGGCAAATCAAAACTGGCCGAGGCGATCCGCTATGCCGTCTCACGCCGTGCCATCTTCGAACACTTGCTGGCCGACACTCGCATTTAGCTCGACTCCAATATTATCGAAAGGGCCATCAGGCCACAAACGAGTACGAGAAACAAATTGCCCCTTCGCTGGCCGCGACGACGGCGGGCAAACCTGGGCGGCTATCGCAACGCTGCTGCAGACGGCGAAGATGAACAACGTCAATCCGTTCGATTGGCACGCCGTAAAACGTCAGCGTATCGCTAACGGTTGGCCGAGCAGCGAAATCGACGCGCTTACGCCTTTGAATTACGCCAACTGATGGCCTCAGCTTGCTTTCAATTACCCATAATTTTTGCCTCGATCGCAGCTCCCAGTTCGATGTCGGTCAGGCGCGATAGTCCGCGCCAGATCACGGTATTTCCTGGAGGCGGATCGTTGGCTCGGGCTAAATATCCTCCGAGCCGCGCAATCTTGACGACATAGTGCGAGAGCGTGCTTCGTCGAGAGCAATCGCCACCCCTGTCTTTCACAAAATGATCAAGAAGCTTGATTTCAGGATCTGTCAGCGCGGTTTGCGGTAGGGTATTCGGCGAGGAGCGATTGAGCATCGTCATCCAGAAGACGCGCCAACTCACAATGCAGAAGACCGCGATCAGATTGACCAGACGCTCAGCAGTTCGCAATTTTGAGTCCTCTGCTTTGCAGCCCGATTTGAGGATCTTATGGAAGACTTCGATCTTCCACCTCAAGGCATACCATTCGGCCTTATTGATGGCGTCCTTGCGCGATTGGACCGGGAGATCGGTGAGGAGCTTCCACTCGATTTTCTTTCGCCGCTTCGGCCTTCCCCGCTCCTGAGCGTGGATCACGGTCAGAGTGAGTGCGGGATATTTCGTCTGTTTGCCGATCGGCGGCAGGACGCGTATCTTGCGGTACCTGATCTCAAGAACGGCGTCGTCGGGATCGCCTTTGTCGTCCTTGACCTTGATCCGATGTAGACCCTTGATCGTCACCTCGTCCATTTCGTCGGCAATTGTATGATTGCCGTCCCCGGCAAGCCGATCAACACAGGTTCGCACCAGGAAATGCGTTCCGACCTCCTCGGCCAGGCAAAACAGCTCATAGATGTCGCTCTCGCGATCACCAATATGAACGCATCGTCCAGGAGCAGCGAGAAGGTCGGTCGATTGCCGTAAATTCTCGAGCCAGCGGATGCTCTCCTTCTGCTCGATCGGCACCCGTGTCGGATTGATCTTTCGCTTCAGCGCCGTCGTCCCCTTGAACTTCTTGCGGGTCCAGAACTTGATTGCCGACAGTCCGAGCGGAAGCCCCTCGGTCGTCACGGCGAGACTCGAATGCATCAGGATGCCGCACTGTGTGCGTCCTGCCGTCTTGCCCGTAAAGCCGATCAGATCCGGCTTCTCGCGCTTGAAGCTGAATTCCGTCGTGTCATGGAGGACGAGATCGGTCCCTCCGTCGCCGCTACGCGCCCGCGCGTCGCCTCGAAATGACCGCAAAGAATATCCGCCTCATTGACCCGCTCGTTGGAGAAGAAGCGATAGGCGGCCTTTGTGTTGGCCCAGTCCTGACAAACCAACGGGATGCTTTGACCCATGTCGCTCCCGACTTGTGCGAGCAATTTGCAGAACCGGCGACCAAGCCGCTCATCCTTAAACTCGCATCCCGCAGCTTCTCGATCAACCCACGTCTCGATACCGGTCGTCAATCGCTGAGCACGCGTCTCCGCGCGTTCCTTCACCAACCCCATCGAGCACCCCACTTCCGAATCAGGTGCTCAACAATGAATCACAACAGATTCTGCCGATTCAAGATTTCGCCCGCGGCGCCTCGCTCAAATCCGACGTCAAATGTGGGTAATTGAAAGCTCAGCTTGCCGCTTACAAAAAACAACCACCCGCCAGCGACCTTCTCGCGGCTTCCGAGTTTTTTCGAGATGCGCCTGCAGCCGCGGTGCGGACTCTGCGCGCGCGCACCAATGCTTAGCCGGGCTTTGCTGCCTTTAACAACCGTATCCGTCTTCAGCAACCGGCGACAACGAGCTGACCACCGACGCTCGAAAATGCCGTTTTTTTTTTCTGAAGGCGCGTTGCCATCGGAACTGGCCGATCAGGCGATCTTGGGAAAGTGTCAAACGCCATCCGGAACTGCCCCTTTGCGTCATGAAGAACTGCCCCCACCCTCGGGTTCATGATGTTGGTTGAAGATTGGCTCCGCCGCTGACGGGACGGAGGGAGGCGGAGCCGACCGGAGGGCCGTCAGCGGCGGGCGGCTTGATGAGGCCGCTCTTTCGCTTGGCGCGGAGCCGGTAGCTGTCGCCGCGGATGGTCAGCACGTGGCTGTGATGCAAGAGCCGGTCGAGGATCGCGGTGGCGACCACCGGGTCGGCGAACACGGTGCCCCATTCGGCAACGCTGCGGTTCGACGTGATCAGCATGGCGCCGGTTTCGTAGCGGCGGCTGACCAGCTGGAAGAACAGATGCGCCGCATCGGGCTCCAGCGGCAGGTAGCCGAGCTCGTCGACAATCAGCAGCTTTGGCTTCGCCAGCGCGAGCAGTTTCTCGTCCAGGCGCCGCTCGCCATGCGCCTTGGCGAGGCCAGCGACCAGTGTCGTCGCCGTGGTGAACTGCACCGTGTAACCGGCCAGGATCGCTTCTCGCCCGAGTGCGATCGACAAGTGCGTCTTACCGACGCCCGGCGGGCCGAGCAGTAGCACGTTCTCGCCGTTGGCGATCCAACGTGACGCGGCCAAGTCGCGGATCTGCCTGGGATCGATCGAGGGCTGCGCCTCGAAGTCGAAGCCAGCAAGCTCCTTCACGGCTGGGAAGTGCGCGAGCTTCAGCGCCATGTCGATGCGGCGATGATCCTTGCGTGCGATCTCGCGCTCGCACAGCAGGATCAGCGTCTCACGTGCCGACAGGTTCGCGCGCGCTGCCTCGTCGAGCAGGCTATCGAGCTGATCGCGGATGCCGGAGAGCTGTAACCGCGCCAGCATAGCATCGAGGGGATCAGTCGGTACTTCGGTTGCCTTTGCGCGCGTCATCAGAAGCTTCCTCCGATCACGGCTTCATATTCAGTAAGCGGACGCAACAACGAGGGTGATGGAGACGACCCAGGCGCCGGCGTTGCCGCAATCTCTGATCGGCGGACCGCACCATTGCGCCCGACGACCCCGTCGAGGTGGGAGGGATCGACAATACGCAGCCGACGTCCCTTCGATTGCTCGTGGACCGCTACCTGATGCAGCCATGGCGGATCCGCACCTCGCCAGCTGCGACGGTCACCGCCACGCGCTCACCAATTAGCCGCCACGGCACCGAGTAGCTGTTCGTGTCGATCTCGATGGCGCAATCGTTGCCGACGATCCGGGTCAGTTCGCGCAATGATCCGAAGGAGAGCTGCCCGCCGAGCGGTTTTAACCGGTGTGCTTCGTCTCGCGCGAAGCGGACGATGGGCGCCTCGCCGGTTGTGCCGTGGATACGAACGTTTGCAATCTCGCGCTCCCATTTGGCGAGATGTGCCTCAAACGCCTCCCAACTCGCGAAGCAATGACCCGCGATCGCGTTCTTCTTCACGTAGCCGACGCCATTCTCGGTCTTGCCTTTCGTGCGTGCCCGATATGGTGCGCAGGCGCGAGGCCGGAAGCCCCAGTGCTTCGAGAAGGCAATCAGCCTGTCGTTGAACTGAACCGACCGGCTGCCGACGTCGTGGCGCACCACAAGTGCGCGTGGGTTGTCCATCAGCACTTCCTCCGGGACACCGCTGAAGGTGGTGAATGTGCTCTCGAGCCCAGCGAACCAGTGCTCCTGCTTCTCGGCCCGGAACGCACGCACATGTACCCGCCGCGAATGCCCGAGCGTCGCCACGAACACGAATGCCTTGATCTTCGCGCCGCCGATCTCGACCAGGCGCTCTCCGAAGTCGATCTGCAGCTGCCGGCCAGGGGGCGTCTCGAACCGCATCGTCGCCAGCGCCTCCGCCTTCAGCGCCTGACGATAGGGCTGTACCGCGCGTTGCAGCGTTCGCCGGCTGACTGTCACGCCTTTCTCGGCCAACAGGTCCTGGCGCACCACGTCCGCATTGCCGCGATGGCGAATGAACCTCTCGCGCAGCCAACCCTCAAGGCCGTCGAGCCGCTTCAGCCGCTCGGGCGACTTGAACGGCTTCACCCCGCCCGCCGCAATATAATCCTTCACCGTGTGATGGCTGCAGCCCAGCTGGCGCACAATGCGCTTCAGCCCCCCATCCGCACGCCCTCAGGCGCAACATCTCCGCCACGTCATCCGGCGTCTTCATCACCTGCCCCCGTGGATCACTCCACGACGAGCCTCTAGTGATTCGTTCCTGCTTCATTCGCTCTCTCCTCGGCTAATCCAAGGAGGGGGCAATTCCTCATGGCGCCGAGGGGGCAGTTTTCCATGGCGCGCGACAAAAGTCCTAGGCGACCGCCCCAATCTCGTCGTCACTCATATCACATCCATTGATTCAACTGCTCACCGCTGATGTTGTTGTATCTTGAGATTATCCAATAACTTCGAGCCTTCACTGAACGATCTGGACCAAGATCGCTCTGCCAAGTCCAGATAGCTTTTTAGCAACTCGGAGGGCGTTTTTACCTCGGCAACGACTCTTAGAAAATTGGCGTGATCGTGCAAAGAGGAAGCAGTCAACCTCAAACTGTCCTTCAAAGCCGCCGCGAAGAAGTTTGTCGTTGCTTCGATCGACTTCTGCCATTCTGGAAACACGAATGAAGCGCGCGTGGCTGTCGTCGACTCCTTAGTATGTTCGGCGGCGCCACTTGGCCCAGGAGCCGATGCTTGGGCCACTTGCGGCCCTTGTTGTACACGGCGTTTCTCGTCTTCAGCTACGTTCGATGCCATATTGCTTCTCCTCTCTGAACTGTAAAGTTGTGATTAACCTGCAGAAGATAGCACGACCTTCAATATCCGACACCTGCCACTTTTTGTAGCTTCGATCGCAAGGACCTGACTTGACTACGAAATACAACGTGAGCGGTGCTGGCCGCGAATTATTCAGTCTGCCAGATTCCGGTAAGTGCCCCGATGGCAATTCTGCGGCGATAGTAACGCGAGCCGAGGGGAAGCAGATCGCTGATCGCGAGTTGTGTCGGTCGCGAACGGCAGGCCGCCACAATGACGTATCGCGCTCAATCAGCGATTGGTTCGAGAGGCAGGAGCAGCAGGTTGATGCGAGATCGGTTGCATGGAGCGAGTTCAAGGGGAGCTCGATCTGGGCGGCCGAGACTGTGTGGTGGATTTTGCGAAAATTGAATACGCAAGGATAGCGCTCATGCGGTCATTGGTCATGCTTTGAGGTTCCGGGGCTATGTCGCGGAGAGTTGGGTTTCCAGATGGGGAAAACATCCGAAATGGCATGTCGCAAAGGCGTGTAGGGGCTGAGCAGCAACTCTCTGGGTAAAAGCAGGTGGATAGAACTAGTCTTACTGCGTCACAAACGATGATCTGTGTAGTGGTCGAACTTGATCGCACAACAAGGACATCTCGACAGCATTCGGACGAGCCCATGTTCGAGCCGCCGTCGCATCGTCGCGATCGAATTTGGAATGTGACGTTGGGTCCGCAGCGGCAGATCCGCGGGGTCTGTAATCTGCGGGAACGCGAGCGAGCGGGATCGGCCGGGCGCGCCGAGCGCCTGAGGGGGGAATCGTCTCCCGCTCGGAGATCAGGAATCCGTAGGCCGCAATGCACATCGTTGCGTGATGATGAAAGCCGCGCCAGCCGCGTCCCTCGAAGTGGCCGAGCCCGACCTCCTGCTTGAGGTCTTGATAGTCGCGTTCGATGCGCCAGCGCGATTTAGCCGTCTCAACGAGCGTCCGGAATGCCACATCTTCCGGCAATGTCGAGAGCCAGTATTTGGTAGGCTGGTCCTCGCCTCTCGGCCATTCGATCAGCAACCATTCCTGCGCTCGCCGGGTGGTTTGCCAATAATCACGATGCGCGGCACGAACCCGCACGCGGGCAAAGCGCGAGGTCAGCTTTTCGTTCATTCCTTGCCGCCATGTTATGGTGCGCCAAGCTTGGGCCGGCAAGCCGATCGCGAGCGCTTTGACGGCGGCTGGCTGATGCTGACCGTTGCGGCGCATCAGTTTTGGTGGACGGCCGCGGCCCGACCATGGCTTCGGCGGCAAGGGACCGGTGCCAGGCGCCCATACCGTCGTGCTCGACAGAAGACCCGCCACATAGGTCAATCCCAGCGCCGTGATCTCAGTGCGCAGGTCGCTGTTGCCATAGCCAGCGTCCATCAGCACGACACCGCGCGGAAGGCCGCTCGCACAGGCCCACCGCAACTGCTCCAGCGCGATCTCCGGCTTGGTCTGGAAGCCGACTTCGGCAGGAATGCCCACCTTGCGCCGCCGATCGCGGTCCTCAGCCCATTCCTTCGGAAGATAAAGGCGGTAAGCGACAGGCAGGCTGGCGTGGTGGTTGGCAATCGACAGCGACACCGCCACCTGGCAATTATCCTGCTTGCCGAGCTGCCCGCAATATTGCCGTGCAACTCCAACCGAATGTCGCCCCTGCTTAGGAAATCCGGTGTCATCGATGATCCAGGCTTCGATGGGGCCCTGGCGTTCAATCGCCGGCAGGACCATCTCGCGTACCTTGCCAAGCACCTTCTCATCCGACCAGGCGCCGCTGCCGACGAAATGCAGCAGCGATTGATGCTGGGCCGCCGTCCGCTCCGGAGCCGTCACCGCCGCCATCGGCTCCACGCTCTTGCGAGCGCCACAGGCCATCAGGCCGATGCAATAGTCGCGCAGCGGCGCCTTCCGATCAGCATGACCGATGACGTTGGCAAGCCCTTCCAAATATGCCTCAAATCGCTTCTCGCTCGTCTTCGTGCCACGCCCGCTCATGTCGGCCTCATCGGCTAATGGTCCATGCTGCAACCATCATTGATTCTGGCCGGCGGTTTTGTGACTCAGTCAGACTAGACTAGGAGTCTCGATAGACCTCGACTGTGAGACCTTACCCAGGCGATCTCAGAGAGAGGATCGCCTTGCAGTCGAAACGGCACTGTCAAATGCGGTGCCGGCAGGCTGATGCACTCGCTCAGAGATATGGAAGTGATGCGCGATGAGTCGCTGCAGTCGCCTACAACGCAGGCCATGAAGGTTGGACGAGAGAGGCCGCAGCGCCAGGGGAGACTCGACTGCCGCTTATTGAGGAGCAGCCGCAACGGGACGGTGTGAGGTGGTCGGTGATCCTCGATGACAGATCAATCCGGTCCACTTCAGTCTCGGGCTCGGGTCTTGTCCCCCAGTGATGATGTTGCTCGGTAGCGTAAAGCTGCGCGCAACGGCTACCGCGACCGGACCTGGGAGATCCTCGCCGGCGCGGTCGAGCTTCGTCTCCCCAAGCTGCGCAAGGGGTTCCCTATTTCCCCGGCTTTTTAGAGCCGCTCCGGATGGCCGAGAAGGCGCTCATCGCCGTGGTGCAGGAAGCCTATGTGCAAGGCGTCTCAAAACCCGCTCGGTGGACGAATTGTCCAGGTCATGAAGATTAGCAGGATCTCCAAGAGCCAGGTCTCGCGGCTGTGAGCGGAGATCGACGACAAGGTGAAGACATTCCTCGCTCGCCCGATCGAGAGCGACTGGCCCTATCTGTGGATCGACACCACCTACGTAAAGGTGCGCCAGAGGGGCGCAATCGCGTCGGTCGCGATAACGTCGCGGTCGGCGTCGACAGCGATTGCCGGCGCGAGATTCTCGGTGCTGGCGCGTGCACTTTATGCGTAAGGCGCTGGCCCACGCTGGCAAGAGCGGTCGCCTCTGCCTCCATCGCAACCGCCTTTGGCCAGGACGATGCGGAAGCGCACGGGAGGATCGAGCAGCTGATTTCGACCGATCCAGTGTGCATATGCGTTCGCGAAAATACGGCGAAACGCGCCTCAATTCGTCTCCAGATTAGCCGAGAGGTCGGGATAGCGCTCCCGAAGCAAATCGAGGAAGGAACGCAGCGATGGATTCGAATTGGCCTGGCGCCAATGTGCGTGGAAGTTCAGCCGCGTCGGCCCGTCGGCATCATGAACCTCGCGGAAGATGACACCCGGATAGGCTGCGCCCGTTGCGCTTTCCAATGCCAGCAAGATGCCCCAGCCTACGCTGACCAGGGTGAGAAGCCGGTCGAGCGACAGATCATGGCGTAGCAACGGGGAAGGATCGTAAGATTTCAATTTGCTGATGAGTAGCTTGTGAAATTCCGGTCCGGGGCCGCGTTGTGACGTCAGAATCGGTTCGCCCAATAGTTCGCCCCAGTGAACCACATCACGGCCTGTCAGCCGATGGCTCGCTGGCAGCGCGGCGACGATACGCTCGCTCCAGAGCAATAATGACCTTTCGTTCCCCCCCGCATTGGGGGTGGCTACGAAGGCGACGTCAATGGCTGAGTTGGTGAGGTCGGAAATTAGATGATCGCTCGCTCCATCTACGAGATGCGTTTCGACACCCGGAAAACGGTGCCGGTGCTCAAGGAGCGTGGCTCGTAAATTGCCAGCTGAGAGGGATGTGTGGATGCCGATGGTCAATCGACCGCTCTCGCCGCGCGAATGGCTCTTGAGGCGAGCCGCGATCCTTTCGGTATCATCCACTATGCGCCGAGCGGCATCGAGGAATTCGTACCCCTCGACGGTCGGACGGGTGCCGCCTTTTGTGCGCTCGAAAAGCGTGACACCTAACTTGTATTCGAGGTTTCTTAGGCGACGACTAAGGGTAGGCTGCTTGATTCGAAGCGTCTCTGCTGTTTGACGCAAGCTCCGGTGCTGAGACGCGGCGATTGCCCAGCGCAGTTCTCGGAATTCGATTGGTGTGGTTGAAGTACTATGGTGAGTGGCTGTGACCGAGTGCTTCATTGACTGGCTCATCGATTCAGCCCTTGGTTATCTTCGGCTCCGAGCGACCTCAGACTTTCGATTAAATTTCTCCTCCCAGCGATGAACCGATTACCGACCCGCTGGGAGTCGACGTTGTCTATGTGCGAGTGACGTCCGTCGATCGGCAGCGCACGTATTCACCAAAGCTCTCTTCATCAGATCTCGGTAGCTTCACAGCAATGTAGGAAAAAGCGTCAGCGAGAGGCGGATTGTCACACTCATATTGATCCACCGGAACGCCTAGTTCGCCTACCAGGTCTCCCCGATGCTTCTCACTTTGGCTTCAGCATCCTCTTGGTGCGAGGGCGTCGGGCACGTTATCGTCGGCGGTCGCTCTACAAGCTGTTGAGAGCACCGATCCTGCTGGCATCAGAGTTTCAAGATGCCTGGAAAGTTCATGCCGAGTTGCCTAACTGTTCCGCCCGGCTGCTCGCCCGCGGTCGCGTTGTCGTGGCTTCCTGCGCGTAGCCTGTTCCTCTCCAGCATGTGGTGACCGTATCGTGGGAATGTCGCATCGTACCGGAACCTGTCTGAAGCTCCCGCTCGACCTGTTAAGCTGCCAGCAGAGCGAAGGCGATTCTGCTGATCCTCTGGCAGCGTCTTCAAGTCTTGCAGCGGCAGTACGCGTCGAACCGTCCGCCCATATCGAGTAGCACTTTGCTGAATTCGGGTGAGAACCACGGAAGTTATTGCGCACTCGTCCCTCCTGCCGAACTACTTAGACTGACTAACTTTCTGGGCAATGACGAGTGAGATCAAGTCGCTTCTTCGAATTTCTAATCAGTTTCGATAACTTTATGCGATGTTAGGCGACTTAAGGAAGAGTGAACACTTTGTAACTGGCCATCGGCAATAGGCGCGACAGTGTTCGGTTGTCTCTGCGATGGGCCTAAGTCAAAAAATTGCGCGCGTTGAACGACGCCGGCCTGACGGAGCAGCAAGTGAAAGAAGCCGAGGGCTTCCGGATTCGCTGGGCGCAGAAGCTTAGCTGGCTCCGCCGCCCAGGCGCCTTCGGCATCTCGCCGCAGACCATACAGAGCCCTTGCTATCAAAATCCCCGACGCTCAGCCAAGCTGGGTCACACTGGATTACCGTAGCGAGCGCCGTAACCCCGGACACTTGGCCATGCCCGAACGTCACGTTTTGTGCGTACGGTATCTCCCAGAGCTGCGGGACCTTCTGCTCGAGCGCATTTGTCGGCAAGAGGTCGATCACGGTCACCGACACGGCTGCACAGCGATCAGTCGCCGAACAAGGCGTTGAGATATTCCCAGTCTGACCAGAAGCCGACGACGAGCAGATCCTTCCGTCGAAGGTTGGCAGCCATCCAAACGGTGCTACGTGCAATGCGGTCGAGATGGTCGGATCGTCAAGCTGCGAAAGTGCCCAGACGGTCGCGGTGGGAGCAGCCGTGGAATTTCAGCAAGGGTGCCTGATGGACGGAATCGACGGTGGCTTCGTCTCTGTCGAGCGAGCCCGGAAGTTTGCGCCGTAGTCCCAGGCACGATGAGCGTGTCGCAGTCGCTCGATATGCCGGCACGGCGGCAGGTGATGAGACAGTCCGCTATCGCGGGCATGCCCGGTATGTGCGGCAGCTGACTCCTGACACCGCTCGGGCAATGTCTGATGCCGTGGCGGAGTCCGGCGATGGCGCAAGATAAACGATCGGATGTCCGACATTCCAGCACAGCTGGTAAGCCGGAGTGAAGTCGGCGAGCTCTCCATCTCGCTTGGCGAGCGAGCGGAGAGCTTTGAGACTGTACGAGATTTTGACTTCACCGTCACACCAAGCGAGCTCGTCTGCATCCTCGGTCCGTCCGGCTGCGGTAAGGGGACCCTGCTCGGAGCTCTTGGGGAGATTTGCAGGCGACGCGAGGGCGGTTGACGTCGACGATCAGTCGATCCTGCGTCCAAGTGCGGATCGTGGAATAACGTTCCACCGCACACGCTGTTTCCATGGAAGCGGGTCCGCGACAATGTCGCGTTCAGCCGAAGATGCACAGCATCGGCAAGGCTGAGCGGCGTCAAGCCGCGGATCGAAATTCTAAGGCTGGTCGGTCTTGAGGATTCGAGCATTTCTACCCGTCACAGCTCTGGGGCGGCATGCAACAGCGGGTCGAGATCGCGTGGGTTCTCATCAATCAGCCGCGGGTTCTGTTGATGGACAAGCCGTTCACCGCGCTCGATGCCCAACACGCAGCCTGATGCAGGAGGTGCTACTCGACAATTGGACCAAGGTTCCGACGACGACCTCGTTCGTCGCTCACGAAGCGAGGAAGCCTGTTCCTTGCCGATCGGGTTATCAAAATGAGCGCAAGACCGGGACGGGTGATCGACGACATTCGCCTATCATTTGGGCGGCCGCGGCACAGTGAGCTTGTCACCGAGAGCGAGTTTGTGCGTCTGAGGCGACATGTGCTCGAACTTCTACGGCCCGGCGACGCCGCAGCGCTGCCACGCCTGAGCCCGTTCGGGATAGCCTACTAGCCAGTTCTCCCGCCGCAGGCTGCTTCGACGCATCGGTTGCTGCGCCACGCCCTCCCGTTCGTCCGATGGCTCAGCTGAGTAAGCCGATCTATACTGTTACCTCGGGGCGCCCACTCAGACCTATGCCAATTGACCATGAGTCACGTCGTGAAAAGCGCAATGCCGGTGTCGCCCGCGCCCATCGTCGCTAACTTGCTCACTGACAGGCAGCTCTGACGGTCAATAAAAATGGCTAACTCTTTTTTTGCGCCATTCTCAGATCGAGCGTGCTCTTACGATCAGCCACGGCAGACAAGCGGACGCAGCCCCTTTACACAGGCGTGTTTGATACATGCACGAGGGTGCAATCAAGTCGCGTGTCTCGAGTGGCAAGCGGTGATGAGACATGAATAAATTTGCCACCTACAGCCACCAAAAGAGATGGTTTTCAGTCGTGATCAACGTCATGCTAGACGCGTTGGCATGATCGCGTGGACCTGGCATTACCAATATGCCAGCCAGTTGCAGAAGCTGGCATTTATCCCACACGAGAGGAGGGTAATGACGTCGATTGTCCGTGAACTCCTCGCGAAAAGACAGCGGCTATTAGAGCGGCTCCAAGAGGCCCAATTGTGGCTCTGCGCTGCGCGACGGCCGAATCGGCCCACGTTGTTGGAGCGGCCAAAATCCAGGAGGCCGTCGCATATGACTACCGCCGGCTATCGGCGCCGCAAGCCAAATCGCGCAGGCTTACCCTTCAGGCGGACGAGACCGAGCAACCGATAGGCCTTCGAGAGCTTGCCAAAATGGTGAGCCACGGTTGCCGAGCAGGGCAATTGGGCATCGTCCTCGATCAATCGTGCGGAAATGGCGCCCTCGCGTTCCAGCAGGCGCTTGAGCCCCAGCAAAAGATCATCCGTGCGGTAGGCAAGTTTGGGGCGCTGGCCGGGATGGCGGCGCTGGCGCCTGATTGTTTTGCCTTCTCGCTTGCGCCGACAGGCACTGAGCATGATCTGCGAATGTGTCTCGAGCGGCAGCTTGGCCAAGGCCTTGGCGCGGGTGAATGAACCAAATCGCTTAACGAAATAATATGCGCCGGGGGTATCCTCGTCCCAGTCGAGAAGATTTTGCGTGACATATCCATGCTCGCCATGCAGGCGACGCAAGGCCAGCAGAAGCTCCGCGTCGCTCCAGCGGACACCAAGGATATATTCGTCGCCGCCGCCGTCTTTCCTGCGTTTCCATCCGTCGCGCTGTATCTCGCTATGGTTTGGTGCGGGCAGGCGCGCCTTGCGCAGTGCATTCGCGAGAGATCCGAAGCGATGGCGGATATGTCTGGGACTTGGCAGGTCGGTGCAGCGTTCGATAAGCCGGTTCGAGATCCGGCCCTTGGCGGCATGAAGCTGCTGTAGCCCCATGATGACAGCAGCCTCCGTCCCGTATCTTCCGTTGTTCCCCAAAAACATCCTGGTCGTGGGATCGTAGCCCGCAGCGGTGTAGGCAGCACAAAGCGAGCCAGTGGCGATCGACCGTGTCCGCAGACGGAGCACTCTTAGTGCTGTTGAGTAGCCGTTGGGATAGGTGCCCGTTTCTATCAAGCAGTCTCTTCAGTGAGGCGAGAATCTTCTCTTTGTCCCAAGGACGATTGCCGACAGCCAGACGCTCCTGCGCCTTGCGGAATTGTGCCGGCTGAACGATCGGTTCGAATGCCTGAAAACGCGTCCAAGCCGATTCCGGATTCTTTATCGCGCGGCCCTGCAATCTCTTGGTCGTGACATTGTATGTCATCCGTCCAACGCAGAGTTCGCTAGCGAGAATGTTGTGTATGGTCACCTCCGAAAGCACTTTGCCGCCATAGCCCTTGACGCCCGCTTTCGCCAGACGCCGGGCGATCCCATAAATGGACAACTTGTCACGTACGTACAGTCTGAATATGCGCCTGATGACCTCAAGTTCTTCGGCCGGACCTGGGACGACCACCACCTTGTCATGGCTGAGGGCCTTGTACTCGCCTCTCTTCAGGATCTGCCTCGGGTTTCGCTTGGTGTCCACAAGCAGCCGCCTGAAACCGTAAAGCAGCCCGCCGCCCTGGCGGAAGCCCAGTAGCGCTTGCTGCCGATGCGCTCGCGACAGTTTTGCCGAAAGCTCCCGGCTATATTCGCTCGCCATGACCAGCTTCAGGTGCTTGACGATGGTTGTGATGGGAGCGACATCCTCCCCGAATGGCTCGCCGCAGTAGACGACACGCACGCCAGCCTGTCGGCACAAAAACTCGTAGTGAGCGGCCTGGTCGGGGTTTTGGAACCGACCCCAGCGGCTGACATCAAGAACGAGGATGACATCAAAGGCGCGCGGCGTCGCAAGCGCGTCGCTGAGCAGCTGTTTCAGTGCGTCTCGGCCTTTTAGTGACAGGCCGCTCTTCCCCGCGTCGACGTAGGATGCGACCACGACATAGCCGTGCTGGTTGGCGTACTCGGAAATCGCGTTCTGCTGGTTTTCAGTCGAATAGATTTGATTCTCAGATGACATGCGTAAGTATTGCGCCGCGCGCATCTGGCCGTCGAAGGTCGGTGTGCTCATCACATGACCACGGAACATGTCCATCTCCAGATGTGACGCATTGTACCCTGCATCCTATCCGGTTCTGCCTAAAGTTGATTAATTGCTTGTCCTGGAATAAGTTGCTCCGAAATAAAGTCAGGTCCTCGCATTCTCTCCCGATACGGTGTGCACGGCTATTGGAAATGTCCCACATTGTGTCCGGTTTGGGGTAGGTGGGTCTTGCGCGTTGCGGGCCACAAACTATTAATAGTTGCGGCGTCGGTAAGGATGGTTGTCCTTTGCGACACCGACCAATGCATGTGCTGCAGAAACGTTATGAGCCGGGCGGCGCCGATGCCGGCTTGAATCGAAATCGCTTCGAATGAGGCAGTTGCGACGCTATTTCGTCTCCGATCGTGGATAGGCCACCCTGCCATTTTGATGCGTTCACTGTCGACAATCTGTCGGCGCCACCGTTCAATGACGTTCAAGTCCATTTTTTCTGAACGTGAGGTGTTCACCCGGCGCCTGCGCGTTGATATGAGACAGGCTGCGAAGAGCGCCGAGGCGATGGGTGGTGTGGCCGGCTACAGGGACCCTGACATGGCTCGCCTCAAGCGAGGCGGTCGCCGCATCGCCCTTGCAGATCGCGACGAGCGCTTGATGTCGGCTGCCTCGAGCTTTGTCTGCGGCCGGTAATCGGACCACTGTCGCTGGCGTGAAGCTGTGAAGGAACGTTCTCGTCATAGCGCCAGCGACCGTTTTAGATCGTTATGCTCGAAGGCGCTGGCCATGCGGTTGATTTCGGCCGAGCCGGCGCGGACCGCCTTAGCGACATCGCGCCAGGTTGCCGTCACGCTCGCGAGTTCTTTGATAATCGCGCGGGCCTGCGGCAGCGTGAGTGCGAAGAACTCCGATGCGGCCTCCAGCAGATCGAGCGAGCAGGTGCCCTCGTCCAGATCGATGTTCGTCGACAACACCCGGGCCTTGAGATCAGTTGGAACAGGATTGAGGTCCTATGCCGGCGAGAGAGACCATCCTGTCTTTCCCAGCCACAGGAAACCGTGGTTGCGGAGGTGATCGTCGACATTGGAGATCAGCACGTTGAAGACGACACGCCGATAAAGGGCATGGGCATCCGTTTTTCCTTGTGCGCCGTGTTGAGCAAGGGCATCAACGATCTCCGGATACGCGACAGCATGACCGGCTCGCCGCCGACGTCGATCAGTTCGTGCTGCGGAGTGGCGATACCTGCCTGGCCAGCGAGCCGCAGTGCGATCTCTTCCCAGGTCTCCATGCTATAGTCGTCGGTCTCCTTCGGGAATTTGGCGATGGAGAGGCGACCATGCTGGTCAATGACTGAGGCCTTCGGACGCCCGCCGCCGAGTGAAGAGCCGGGGGCAAAGATGAGTTGGAGTTCCTCATCTGTTTCTTCATCCCGGAGAATCCGCTCGGTGATTTGGAGCAACCGGCCGAGTTCGATCAGGGCAGGAACGCCGGCCCGGGTCGGCGCCTGGAAAACACCGTCGCCGACCCGGCGGAAACGGAGCGCGCCCAGCCGGCTCTCGTCGGCGACGCCTAGCAGGTAGTCGCTTTCCGCGAGGGTGCGGACGGCACGGCCCTCGTGTTCGGCGAGGCGGCGCTCGGCGCGCTGCATGAGACGGCGGCCCCAGGTGTCCGGCGCCGAGTCGCCAATGGAGCCAAAGATGGCTAGTCGGGCAGGAGGAGCGAATGCGCCGGGTGTCAGTGCAAGTGTGCAGGCGCGGCCTCGGTCGAATGTTCCCGCAGCACAACTTGCGTGATGACGATGTCGACGCGCGAAGCCGGCGACTCTGGCGCGTGATGAACGGGACGTGCCAAGGCCAGCGTTCATCGGTTGTCCAAAGTGCAGGCGCGAGCGCCTCGGTGCAGTTGTCAGAGTAACGCGTGTTCAGATATCAGGCCGTGCAACGACTGTAATCGTGCGACGAATGCTGGGGCGAACTGCGGCGCGAACCGCGATTGATGTCACAGCGTGGCCTCGAACCGGAACTTCTCAAGCTTCTCATTAGCAAATTAAGATCTTCCGATTCTTGCAGGCTGCTTCGCCATGACGTGGGCTCGACCGGCTTCTCCCCCTGGTGGGCATGGACTTCGGTATTCTCATCGCCCTGGAAAGTTCTGGCGCGACTTATCCCGGTGTCGCCTTCCGGGAGGTGCATGATGCCGAGGGGTCAACGCGACTGAGCTTCCGCGTCTATTGGCGGGAGTCCAACGGCAATCCATCAGCACGTCCGTTTCTCGACTGGATTCGCGCACGCTATCCAGAGCTTTCCGCCGACCCGAGCGGGAGTTGAGCAGCACTTCGCCGTGCTTTCGCAAAGGCGCGATCGGTCGCCATAAAACGCTCGATCATCGGTGCGATCAATTTGGCAGGCTCGGCCGGTGTCGTCGCACCTCCGCTGCGCGTCAGAATCTCGGCGTAGCTTTTGAGATCCCTGAAGACTGCCGCCGGCAGTTCGATCGTGAGCTTTACCGGCTTGTCGTCTTCAAGTGGCCCAAGCTTGAGCTTCGTCACGGTCTTCCTCCCTTGCCGTAGGGAACCAGTACCAAATCGCGCGTGACCATGACGCGGACCGGAAAACCTGGCCGGATGGTCAGCGTCGGCTGGATATTGAGCTGGCGCTGCACGATCTGCTGGCCTGTCTGGCTGATGCTGTTGGACGCACCGCCGCGGATCGCTTGAACAAGGTTGTTCTCATTCTGGCTCGTACCCGCCTCGGCGCCGACACTGAGCATGGTCGAGAGAACGGCGGCCTTGAACAGCATGCCCCAATGGTTGTCGACCTCGTCCTCGAGCCCAGCATAACCACCGGTGTCGGCACCGGGCTGGCGCTCCAAGACGATCGAGTTGCCATCCGGCATGATGATCCGGGTCCAGACCAGGAGGATTCTGCTTTGGCCGAACGCGACGGAGCTATCATACTGGCCGATTAGCTTCGCACCCTGGGGGATCAGAAGATATTTGCCGGACGGACTGTCGTAGACCGCCTCCGTGATCTGGGCGGTGACTTGGCCAGGCAGATCGGAGCGAATGCCGGTGATGAGCGCAGCGGGGATCACCGCACCCGCCTGCACAACATAAGGCGAGACCTTGGCCTCGAGCCGGTCCGGACTGACCGTGCGCTTGTCCGTCGACGCATTGAGGAAGGCCGATTTGCGGTCCTGCATGTTCTGGGCCGATCCAGCGTCGACGGGTGGTGTCGCGGCTGGCGGCGTTGCTGCTCCGGTCGCCGAATTCGGGATGGGTTGGCCGACGCTCTGCGGCTGCTGAACCGTCTGGGCGAAGAGCCGGCTGACGCGTGCCGCTTCGATCTCCTGGCTTCTCCGCTGCGCCTCCGGATCGGACGTCGTTCCGGGGACTATGGTGTTCGGTGCAGCCCCAGCATTAAGGATCGGCTTGCCCAGATCGCCGGGCAGCGGTGGTCCGAGCGGCGGCGCCTGCCGCGGCAGACCAGTATAATCCTTCGGCAAGGCGGCGAGGCCCTCGGCCGAAGGGCTATTCTGGGTGCTGAGCAACTCTTGGCCCGCTTGCTGCTTGTTGCGGGTTTGCAGGGCGTAGCCCAGCGCTCCGGCGACCGCGAGGGCCGACACCGCGCCGAGGCCGATGAGGATCTTGCGCGAGAGACGTGTGACTGTTGGCCGCTCACCTCGGAGCCGAAGATCCGGCTGCGCGGCGGGTTGGGTGTCGTTCTGACGTTCGTCTTCGCTACCTATCGCCATGAGCGCGGCCTTCCGTCGGTGCGGACGATGCGCACGCGCCGCTCGCTATCCTTGTCGCCAAGACGCAATTCGGCGGCTGCGAACAGGCGATCGACGATGTAGTAGTTGCGGTTGACGCGGTAGTTCACCAGCTCGGAGCCGCCGGCTGGTCCAATGACGAACAGCGGCGGCGTTTCGCCCTGGGCGATCCCGCTGGGGAATTCGATGTAGACCTTGTTGCCGTCGTCGAAGGCGCGCAGCGGTCGCCAGGCCGGGTCATCGCCCTCGATCGCGTAGCGGAAGTTGATCGAGGCGAGATCGACGCCGGCCGCCATTGGCGCTGCAATTTCAGCCGCCGCATTCTGCCGCCGAAGTGCAATGAGTTGATCCTCGGGATACTGCCAGGAGACCGAGGCCATGTAGGTCTTCTCCGTCGAGCGCAGCTCGAGGAGATAGGTCCGCCGGTCGGTGTTGATGACGAGATTGGTGACCAACTCCGACCGCGTCGGTTTGACGAGGATGTGGATCTTCTTGGTCGCGCCCGCGCCGCTCTCGGTATCGCCGATGATCCAGCGCACGGTGTCGCCGGCGGCGACCGGACCGGAACCTGTGAGTTGCTCGCCCTCCTGGAGGGCGACATCAGTGATCTGGCCGGGCGCTGTATAGACCTGGTAGAGGGCGCCGCCGGAGAACGGATAGACCTGTACCGCGTTGATGAAGCCGTTACGGACCGGCTGCACCCGTGCAGCGGCGTTGGCCTGTTTGACACGCATCTTCGGATCAGCGGCTTCCGGGACGCGTTTGCCGGCGGCGAGCGGTTTCAGCTGGCCTGGCAGCGGCAGCGGCTTAGGCAACTCCACGATTTTGACGGGCGGCGGCGGATCGGCGGTGAGTGTTGCCGGCTCCGCGGTGTCGTAGTTGATGTCGGGCGGGATGAAATTGTGTGCGCAGCCGCCGAGCGTCGAGACAGACATCAGCAAAGCCACAAGTACGGATTTATGGAGGCACGTACCGGCGTCTTTCCGGTTTTGGCGAACGATGAAGAGACGCAAAGCCGGACGGCCCGCGTTTGACGAGATCGGCGGGGTCATTGTCCCAGCTCCTTCGACCAGTTGATGGCGTTGACGTAGATGCCGAGCGGATTCTTGCGCAGCCGGTCGGCATCGGAGGGCGGCTGAATGGCGATGGTGAGGATCGCGGTCCAACGTGTGGTGCCGGCGAGCGCTCCGTCCTGATAGCGGTGCTCCACCCAGGCTACGCGAAAACTGTCCGGCGAGGCACGGATGACGCTGGAGACGTCGATTGCGACCTGCTGCTTGCCGAGACTGGCGAAGGGGTCATTGGCGCGGGCGTAGTCGTTCAGCGCCATCGCGCCCGCCGTGGTCGTAAAATCGTATGCCTTCAGCCAGTTCTGCCGCACGATGATTGGATCGGCTGGAAGCGAGCGCACCATCGCGACGAAGTGGGCGAGATACCAGGCGATCTGTGGATCGCTCGGCCTGTAGTCAGCCACGGCCGGCGCCACGGCCTGTGCCTCGCCGAGCTTGTCGACCTGCACTACCCAGGGAACGACGGTGCCGTGCGTGGATTGCCAGACGAGACCGCCGGCGAGGCCGCACGCGAGAATCAGCGAGCCGAAGGCCATCAGCCGCCAGTTCTTGGCCTGCACGCGGGCGGAGCCGATGCGATCGTCCCAAACTTGGGCCGCACGCTGATAGGGGGTTTCGGGTTCGGGCGTGCGGCCATAGCGGACCGACGATCGCCGAAAGACTGACATTGATTATTCTCCTTCCGAGAGGTCGACGGAGTGGCCGCCGCCATGGCTATCGCCGGATTTGAGGGCTTGCGCGGCCGTCTGCGCGCCGTGAACTACCGCCTGATTACGCTTGACGCGCTGGGCCCAGGCGGGCGGACCGCCCTCGCCCGCTGCTTGGGAGGCGGCTCCCCCGTTTGCGGCCTCACCGCGCTCAACCGTCCCCATGGTCCAGGAGCCGCCGGTATTCGCGACGCCTGACCGGGCGCCTGATGCGAAGCTTTCGGTCATTGACGCGGTTGCTTGCGCAGCGGCACGTCTGACGGGAGCTGCCGCCGCACTGGCAGCCGCGCGGCCGGCGCCGCCGAGACCTGACGCGACACCGCCAGCGCCGGATTGACCGGCCGATGCGAGGCTGTAAGCGGAGGACATTCCGCCCGCCATCGCCGCACCACCACGTGCGGCCGCGGCAGTACCGGAGGCGGCTGCCATCGCTCCGCTCCCGACGAGCCCAAGCGCCGCTCCCCCCGCCATCGCCGTGCCGGCGACGGCAAGGCCGGTGCCGACCACAGCACCCGCGCCAAGCTGCGGCCCTCCAGAGACAAGACCGGTTGCGATGCCGGGTCCGAAGATGCCGAGGCCGAGCATGGCGAGCGCTGCGAGCACGACAGAGAGCGCCTGCTCGATCGTCGGCTGGCCGCCCCCATAGGCTGTGGTGAACTGGGAGAAGAGCCCGGTGCCGATGCCGACGATGACAGCGAGCACCATCACCTTCACGCCGGAGGCGACGACATTGCCGAGCACCTTCTCCGCGAGAAAGGCGGTCTTGTTGAACAGCGCGAAGGGAATCAGGATGAAGCCGGCGAGCGTGGTCAGCTTGAACTCGATCAGCGTGACGAACAGCTGCACCGCCAGGATGAAGAAGGCGATCAGCACCAACAGCCAGGACACCATCAGCACCGCGATCTGGACAAAGTTCGCAAAGAAGCTAGTGAAACCCATCATCTGGCTTGCGGCGTCGAGCAGTGGCTGCCCGGCATCCAAGCCGACCTGCGCGAGCCGGCCGGGCCGCAGGAAGTCCGCCGTCGAGATGGACGAGCCGCCGGCCTTCAGTCCAAGGCCAGCGAAGCTATTGAAGATGACACCGGAGAGATTGTTGAAGTTAGTGATGATGAAGGCGAAGAACCCGATATAGAGCGTCTTCTTTACCAGCCGCTGGAGAATGTCTTCGTCTGCGCCCCACGCCCAGAACAGGCCGGCCAATGCGACGTCGATGACGATCAGCGTCGAGGCGAGATAGGTGACCTCGCCTTTGATCAGGCCGAATCCTGAATCGATATAGGTGGTGAAGGTATTGAGGAAGGTGTCGATGACGCCCACGTTGTTCATCGCTGATCTCCTTGCCTCACGTTCGTCGTCGAAGGTGTGGCCGGCGCGGCCTGCGGCAGAAGTGGCCGCGCCGGCCGGCCGAAGAAGCGCGCGCGGTTCTCCTCCCAGACCGCCTGGCAGTGCGGATCTTCGGCATCCTGGGGTCCAAGCGCGCGGCAACGGCGCAACTCGGCCGACAGATCATCAGGCGTGGAGACGGCGGGAGCGTCAGATATGGTCCGCGGCGCGGGACGCCGATGGATAAAGGACAGTGTGGCCATGAAGACGGCCATCAGAACGACCATCGCGACGGCGCGTAAGATATCCGAGCGCTCCATAGTCCCCGCCTTTAGTTGCCGCTGAACATAGTGACGTTCCCGGGCTGGTAGCCGCTGCGCGTCGCGAAGATCTTGTATTGCTGCTGCCCCTGCGACTCGGTCGCCGTCACGCGCGCCTGCTCCAGCGCGTCCGCCCGTCCCTTCGCGGCGAGAACCGCGACGAGGTCGGAAAGCTGCTGGGATTGCAGCGCAAGGAGCTGGTTGCCGGCCTGAGCTGCCTGCAGCGCGCCACTCGCGGACTGGCTGGCGGTGATCAGCGACGTCATCGCGCTGGAGTTGGTCGAGATATTGCCGACGACGCCGGCCTGCACCTTCAGCGAATCCTCGAAAGCGCCCACCGAATTCTGCCACCGGGTTTGGGCAGCAGCGAACAGCGTGGCGTTGGATCCCGTGACTGGCGCCGCGCCGTAATTGGTGGAATAGGCGGTCTGGATGCGCTGAACGTTGAATGCGACATTCTGCGCTTGGCTCAGCAGCGATTGGGTCTGAGCAATCGACGACTGAAGCTGGGCCAGCGTTGACATCGGCAGGTTCGCGAGGTTTTTCGACTGGTTCACCAGGCTCTGCGCCTGATTGGTCAGCATCTGGATCTGATTGTTGATCTGCTGCAGTTCGCGCGCCGCGGTCAGAACGTTCTGGCTGAAGTTGCTGGGGTCGTAGACGAACACCTGCGCAGACGCCCGCGTCGTCAAAAGCGGCGGGATCGACAGGATCAGCGACAAGACCCTCGCGACCATTAAGGTACGGCGCGTCTTGCTAACGATCATGATTGCACCTCCAGGTTTGTCAGGTCAGGGATGAGATCGGCGGCCCAAAGGAGCTCGTGATCGGCGAGCCAGGCCGACGTAAAATCCTCGCGGCCGTGCTCGGCCAGCAGCCGTTCGATTGCGGCATGGTCGGCCTTTGACGATGCCGCGCAGAAGGCAAGCGCGATCGGCCCGAGGCCGAGCTCGAACAGCCGGTTGCCGCGTCGCGATTGGCAGTAGTAGTCCCGCTTCGGCGTCGCTCGCGCGATGATCTCGATCTGGCGATCGTTCAGACCAAAGCGCCGGTAGATTTCTGTGAGCTGCGGCTCGATGGCGCGCTCATTCGGCAGGAAGATACGCGTCGGGCAGCTCTCGACGATCGCGGGCGCGATGTTGCTGCCGTCGATGTCGGAGAGCGATTGGGTGGCGAAAACGACGGACGCGTTCTTCTTCCGCAACGTCTTCAGCCACTCGCGAAGCTGCTGGGCGAAGGCCGGGTCGTCCAGGACGAGCCAGCCCTCATCGATGATGAGGAGTGTCGGCCGCCCGTCGAGCCGTCCCTCGATGCGATGGAAGAGGTAAGTAAGGACGGCGGGAGCCGCGCCGGCACCAATTAGGCCTTCGGTTTCGAAAGCCTGGACTGATGCGAGGCCGAGTTGCTCAACTTCGGCATCGAGCAACCTGCCGGAGGGGCCGCCGACGCAATAGGGTTGCAGCGCCTGCTTGAGCGCGGTCGATTGCAACAGGACGTTCAGGCCGGTGATCGTCCGTTCCTCGACCGGCGAGGATGCCAGTGACGTCAGGGCCGACCAGACATGCTCCTTCGCGGTAGGATCGATGGTGACGCCTTCCTTGGCGAGGATTGCGGCCACCCATTCGGCAGCCCAGGCGCGCTCCGCTGCGTCGCCGATCCGTGCAAGCGGCTGAAGCGAGACGGAATCATCGGCGCTGTTTGACAGGCTTCCGCCGAGGTCGTGCCAGTCGCCGCCCATAGAGAGCGCCGCGGTACGGATCGAACCGCCGAAATCAAAGGCAAAGATCTGGCTTTTGCGGTAGCGGCGGAACTGGATCGCCATCAGCGCCAGCAGCACGGATTTGCCGGCGCCGGTTGGGCCGACGATCAGGGTATGTCCGACGTCGCCGACATGCAGCGAGAAGCGGAACGGCGTCGAGCCCTCGGTCTTGCCGAAGAAAAGCGGGGCGGCACGAAAATGCTCGTCGCTCGCCGGCCCAGCCCAGACCGCCGAAAGCGGAATCATATGGGCCAGGTTCAATGTCGAGAGCGGCGGCTGGCGAACATTGGCGTAGGTGTGTCCGGGCAGCGAGCCAAGCCAGGCTTCGAGCGCATTCACCCCTTCCACCATGCAGGTGAAGTCGCGTCCCTGGATCACTTTCTCGACAAGGCGAAGTTTTTCGGCGGCGCGGCCGGGGTCCTCATCCCAGACGGTAACGGTCGCGGTGACGTAGGCCTGGCCGACATCATCGGTGCCGAGTTCCTGCAACGCGAGATTGGCGTCAGTGGCCTTGTTGGCGGCGTCGCTGTCGACCAGTGTCGAGGCCTCGTTCGTCATCACCTCCTTGACGATGGCGGCGATCGACTTTCGTTTGGCGAACCACTGCCGGCGGATCCTGGTCAGCAGCTTCACGGCCTCGGTCTTGTCGAGGAGGATCGCGCGTGTCGACCAGCGGTAGGGGAACGCAAGCCGATTCAGCTCGTCGAGGATTCCCGGATGGGTCGCCGTCGGAAAGCCGACCACGGTGAGGGTGCGAAGGTGGTGGTCGCCGAGACGCGGCTCCAAGCCGCCAGCAAGCGGCTCGTCCGCGAGCAGCGCGTCGAGATACATCGGCGTCTCCGGGACGCGGACGCGCTGTTGGCGGGTCGAGACGGTCGAGTGCAGGTAAGTGAGCGTGTCGCCGTCATCCAGCCATTCCACCTCGGGCATGAATCCTTCGACCAGTTGCAGGACGCGGTTGGTCCGATCGACGAAGCCGCGCAGCAGCTCGTAGGGATCAACGCCGCTCTGCACACGGCCCTCATAGAGCCAGCCTTCGATCCGCGAGGCGTCCTCGGCTGGCGGGAGCCAGACGAAGGTCAGGAAATAACGGCTCTCGAAATGCGCACCGGCCTCCTCGAAAGCATCCCGCCGCTCCAGATCAACCAGCGCCGATGCGGGGTCGGGAAAGGCGCTATAAGGATAAGTTTGCGCGGCACTGCGCTGGGCTTCGACGAAGATCGCCCAGCCTGAGCCGAGACGGCGCAATGCGTTGTTGAGGCGGGCCGTCACACCGACCAGCTCCGCGGGCGTCGCGCTGTCGAGATCCGGACCACGGAAGCGCGCCGTCCGCTGGAACGATCCGTCCTTGTTGAGGACCACACCGCGTTCGACCAAAGCGGCCCAGGGTAGAAAGTCTGGAAGGCTGGCGGGGCGATTGCGATACTCAGCGAGGTTCAGCATAGCGGCCTCATGTGGCGAGGTATGGCGGATAGCGGAGGTGACGGCGAACGACGTCCACGAACTCTGGGTCGCGCTTGGCTGCCCAGACGGCCGCGGTGTGGCCCACGGCCCAGATCAGCGCACCGGGGATCCAGAGACGAAGGCCGAGCGCGATGGCAGCCGCCAACGTGCCGTTGGCGATCGCCACGGAGCGCGGCGCGCCGCCCATCAGGATGGGCTCGGTGAGCGCGCGATGGACCGGCGCGAAAAAGCCCGGCACCTCTGGATCGGCAACCGCAGCCATCAGACCAGCGCCCCACCCGAGAAGCTGAAGAACGTCAGGAAGAAGCTCGAGGCGGCGAAGGCGATCGACAGGCCGAAGACGATCTGGATCAGCCGGCGGAAGCCGCCGGCGGTATCGCCGAACGCAAGCGTCAGGCCGGTCACGGTGATGATGATGACTGAGATGATCTTGGCGACCGGACCCTGCACCGACTCCAGGATCTGATTGAGCGGCGTCTCCCAGGGCATCGAGGAGCCGGAGGCGTAGGCCGCCGGCGCGAACGCAATGGACATCAGGGCAATCGTCGCGACGTCGGTGAAGCGGCGTCGAACACGATGGACCGAAGGAAACTGAATCATGATGGGTCTCCGGAAAGTGAGATTTCGCCGCCCGCCTCGGCGGATTTGACGCGGTAATCGCCGGTGGCGGGATCGAGGCCGACGACGAGAGCAAGTTCAGCAAGGCGGCGTTCGCTGCCGCGGCCGCGCAGCACCGCGACGACATCAATCGTCTCGGCGATCAGCGCCTTGGGCACGGTGAGGACGGCTTCCTGGATGAGCTGTTCGAGGCGGCGGAGCGCGCCCAGTGCGGTGCCGGCGTGAATCGTTCCGATCCCGCCGGGGTGGCCTGTGCCCCAGGCTTTGAGAAGCTCCAAAGCTTCGCTGCCCCGCACCTCACCGACCGGGATGCGGTCGGGGCGCAAACGCAGCGACGATCGAACCAGATCGGACAGCGACGCGACGCCGTCCTTAGTGCGCAACGCGACCAGATTCGGAGCACGGCACTGTAGCTCGCGCGTGTCCTCGATCAGCACTACCCGGTCGCTGGTGCCGGCGATTTCGGCGAGCAGTGCATTGGTGAGCGTGGTCTTGCCGGTCGAGGTGCCACCAGCGACCAGAATGTTCTTGCGCGAGGCGACAGCGGCCTTCAGCGCAGTCGCTTGACCGGAGGTCATCGTGCCGGCCGCGACGTAGTCCTCGAGCGTAAAGACCGCGACCGCTGGCTTGCGGATCGCAAAGGCCGGCGCCGCAACGACAGGCGGGAGAAGCCCCTCGAACCTCTCTCCCGTCTCGGGAAGCTCGGCCGAGACGCGCGGCCTCTCGGCATGGACCTCAGCGCCGACATGGTGCGCGACCAGGCGCACGATCCGCTCGCCATCGGCGGCGGACATCGTGCGTCCGCTATCCTCCAGCCCGCCCGACAGCCGGTCGATCCAGAGCCGGCCGTCGGGGTTGAGCATCACCTCAACAATCGAGGGATCCTCGAGGAACGTCGCTATCGCCGGGCCAAGCGCGGTGCGCAGCATGCGTGCGCCACGCGAGAACGCTTCCGAATGGATTGAAGTGCCCACCACGATCGTCCCCCGTCGAACACCAATCGCAGTAAGCGGTCGGCGACGGGGATGGATAGAAAAGGCAGGAAATGGGTTAGTTCAACAAGTATTCAGACGTCGTAGGGATCCAGCGTAGAGCAGAGAGAAAATACTTGCTGTATGGAATGTGATATCCTAACCGTGCAACTCGGCTGGGCCGCGAAAAAATCCAGCAGCTTTTCCCCGGCTAATCCGCTTGCTGAACGCGCTCATCCGCTCCGTGAGCGTAAAAACGTGCTTGGCGATATCCAGACCGATTATGATAACCTCTGACACGGACGCCTCCCCTTAAGTGGAGCTCAACACCTCCGCTTTGGCTGCGGGCGTCCACTCCATCATAATTTCGAGCGGCGTCGATTATGCCGCTTGGTGTCCGCTGTACCCCAGAGAGCAGCAACAGGGAGGACTTCCGCGAGCGTCCGAGATGCACACGAGCTGACGCACCAGCCGCGGCTCGGGTCGCCTATATACGGCCGAAAACCGCCCACACCCCATCTTCGCGTCCCAGCTGCCGCGGCTCGCCGCCTTGGAGTACTCCGTGGCACGCTGCTCGAAGAAATTGGCGTGCTCGACGCCATTGAGAATCTCGACAAGCCACGGCAGCGGATGCGCCTTGAGCTGGGTGAATCCGCCCTCCTTGGCCTCAAAGAAGCCGAAGACCGGGGCAATCCGGAGCTGGCTAAGTCGCCAGTCGGCCACATAGCGGACGTAGGCGTGGATCTGCTCAGGCAGCATGCCCTCGATCTTGCCGAGGCCGAAGGCGAGATCGACGAAGTTCTCCTCCAGCTTCACCATGGTCTTTGCAACGTCGACGATGTCATCGCGGACGGAGGGCGTCACCGCGCCGGTTTCACTGTGCCATTCGTGAAATAGCTTGATGATGCCCTCGCAGTGGAGACTGTCGTCGCGCACCGACCAGCTTACGATTTGTCCCATGCCATTCATCTCTTGTTATGACGCGGGAAGTTGAGCAGCATGGCGAAGCTCGCGAACAACGCCATGCCTTCGGTGAAGGCGCCGAACATCGCCAGGGTGCGGGCGACATCAGCCACGGTATGGACGCCGAGTTCGTGCATGTAGTCCGCCTTGGCGCGCATCTCCGCATAGCCGCGGAATGCCTCGAACTCAGTCTTTGGCATGCCGAGCGTCTTGAGCAGAAGCGCATAGGCGTCGATGTGGACCGTCTCCATGTTGGTGAAGGCGGCCATCATCATCTGGACGGTGAGTGGCTGGAAGATCGGGATGTAGCACTTGAGATAGTTGTCGCCGACCTCGATGTCCGACTGAGTGAAGAAACGGAAGATCTGGGTGAGCAGCGCGCGCTCGTTGGCAGTGACACGATCCGACGCCCAATCCTTGAGGTCGGAGCCGAGCGGAACCTCCTCGCCCATCCAATGGGTCTGCTGCTGGCGTTTCCAGAACTCGTAAGCCCAGCCATAGCGAACAACGTCAATGCCGGTCGGCAGGGTAATTTCGCTGCACAAATTGGAGGTCGAGACCTTAAGGCCGAGGTCGCGCTGGTGCAATCGGGCCGAGAATTCTCATCAGGCCGACGCGGCGACGCGAGCGGATCATGAAGCGTTTCAAATCGTCCCGCCAAGCTCAACGGTTTCTGTCGGTTCACGATCAGGCCGCGAAGCTTTTCAGCATCCTCTATCCAGGAGCCGTCGCTGCCGACTTCCGTCGTGCTTCGCGCGAGCGAGCCTTTGCGACTTGGCGCGAGATCTCCACGACAAGCGCTATCGCCGAATCTCCAACCTCTGAGAATCCCCTTCTTCGGCTCAGCGGTCGATTAAGTTGTCGATGCCCACCCTCGATCTCGACATACGGCATGGAAACAGATGGATTCGAAATCGGCAAAGCTGTCATGAGCACGGCTTCTCTCTAGCCTGCCGACCGGACGGAACGTAACCGTGCAGGGAGCGAGGGCGTGATCCACTTAGGTGCACAGCCCCCTGGATCACACCCACGGCTATCTTCGGAAAACGAACCTGTCACGGCTCCAGCGCGACCTGCAAGCCCTTGCTGCCCTCAACATGAACATAACGGGGCCCGATCGGCCGACCCCTGCCGCTGGCGACTGTGACAATGTCTTGTAGAGGCGTGGCGCGCGCATCCGCCTCAGGGCGGGACAAGATCAGATCGGCGTGAAACAGCCCTTCTGATTCAAGACCGGTAGCATCGACGCCAAGAGCCGCCAAGCTGGCCAAACAACTTTCAAACTCGTCAGCATCGCGGAAGCGACGCTGGATAAATGTCGCGCCCGCAAGACGTTCTGTCACAAGACCACGCCTCGCGAACGTCGCGGCCAAGGAATCAAATGGGAACATTCGTAGGACGAAGGAGATGATCCATAGACGCTGATCTGTCGCATCGAGAATTTTGCTGAACGTTTTCTCGGTAACGTAGCCGATGCAACCCGTCGACATGATAACATCCGTGGAGCGGATAATGCGCGCGCTGTCCGTCGATAGCGCCTCCTTTTCAAGGTCAGCGACAACGCCCTGCTCCAGGAGACCAACATCCGTTGCATAGCTGATCGCCGGTGCCGACATATCGAGGCCGATAAACCGCGCCGAACCGACATCAGGCCAAGCTGCATAAAAATTTCGATCGAGATGCACCAGTGTCTCAGAACTGATCGCCCTCATCTCGCGCCGGGCGTAGCGGTGACGCAAGCCCCCAAAGGTCAGCGGAAACCGATGCACCGCTGCGTTGATGCCGTATGAACAGCCAACATCAAGCACGACCGGCTTAAGGCCGGTTGCCGAAGCTTTCGCTGCCAGAATTTGGCGCACAACCGGCTCAGCTACGTCCGGGATCATATAATCCAAGTCTCCCAGGACAGAGAAATATGCCCTTGGATCATCCAAAGCATAAATATCATCGAAGATAGCTTTAGACCGATTGATACGCGAAAAATCCGTTCGCAACCCAATGTCTCCCATTTCGTTTTGCAAGTCACTCGACGGCTGTTGCCTTCAAGTACTCGATGCCTTATCGCAGAGATTGGCCGAGGCAGAAACCCCATCGCGCGCTTTTCAGCGCTCGCTTCGTGAAACAGAGGGCAACCTCTTTATTGCAGAGCACGAGAAGATGAAGTGCCTCCAAAAGCAGACACGAGATTCTTCGGCATTTAAGTTGTGGCGTTGAGGGCTTCTTGAATGTAGAATGGCAGCCATTGTAATGACCACAAATTGAGCGCGAACGACTGCTCCCGTCCCCGGGCGCGACACGCTTGCGAAGCCATCCAAGATGCGCGCGCGGGGTCGAAGGGACCCGGCGCGCGCCAGGCGCGGACTGCCTGCATGACGCCGCAAGAGTTGAGCGATAGCCTCTGGATTGGTGGACACGCAACCTTCAAATGTGGCAGCGCCGCTCCGGTTCAAAACGCAAATGCCGGTGTCTTCCATAGAGATTCCAAACCAACGTGCTGGTTCATGAAGTTGCTCCCTTTCGTCAATCTGCTGGGCTCGATCCTACCGAACTTCGTGTCTTCGAGGAGCCGTCAGCGGCAATTACGACATGTGAACACGCCTCTAGGCGATTGAGCGGAGTCTATCGAAAAGGATGCATCCGCATGCGTTGACGAGATCGGCTGCGCACTATCGGTTCTCGCGCTGGAACTGCTTGCGAGGCACGGTCTTGAATCGCCGCCGCGATTGGATTTTCGCCTACGCGGCTAGCGATTCATCGGCCTATTAGGCGAGCTGCCCCTCACGTCGGCTCGCGCTCCTGATTATCCTCCAGTATCTCCTGCCGCAGCTTTGGACCTTGACTGAGCCGCCGCCCGAGCGCCGCGACGAAATTATCCCACCGCGCGGCCGCCTGCGCCCTCGCCGCCTTTGCAGCCGGCTCGGGGAGTGGTGGTGTCGTCGTCAGCCAGAAGCGAACGAACAACGCCAGGGTCTCGACCGAGATCCCCATGTCGCGTTCGAGCCGCGCGATGCGGCGATCGACCTGATCAAGTCGCTTGGCAACGGCAGCCTCCCGCCGTTCGTCTGCGTCCGGTGACAGGAAGGACGCGATCGCGGCTTCGGCGATGAGCGACATCGACTGCTCGCGCCGGGCGGCATAGGCCGACAGCGTTTTCATGACGTCTGGATCGAGATAGACCGATATCTGGGCTTTCTTCTTCGGCGAGGTCATGCCTGCCTCATAATCCGAGATCGTCGCCGGGATCGAGTGATGCTTGGCGCGCGACGCCCTGCATCATGTCGTTCATGCGCCCGAGCCGCGGAGCGTCTTCATCGAGTTCGTCGGCAAAATCGGGCGCGAACTCGTTGTCGATCGGTTCCTTCCTCTCCACGGTGTCCCGATCCAGTTCCGGCTGCTGCCGGCGGTCAGCCGTCTTCGGATCCTCTACGTCGGCCTGGTCGTCCGTCGACGCCGGTGGTGCCTTGGGGCGAGGCGGCAGTGGCCGTGAACTCCAATCGTCCGGCCGGTTGTCGATGGGCTTGGTCAGCGTCGGCGGTGCCAGGATGCGCTCCTGGAAACGGCTGTCCTCGTAATAGCGCGCCTTCTTGGCGCGGATCGGATGCAGACCCGACATCATGACGATCTCGTCTGATGGGGGGAGCTGCATCATCTCGCCAGGCGTCAGCAGCGGCCGGGCGGTCTCGGATCGCGACACCATGAGGTGACCGAGCCAAGGGGCCAGCCGGCTGCCGGCATAGTTCTTCATTGCCTTCATCTCGGTCGCCATGCCCAATGCGTCGGACACCCGCTTCGCCGTCCTTTCGTCGTTGGTTGCGAAGCTGACCCGAACGTGACAGTTGTCGAGGATCGAGTTGTTTGGCCCGTAGGCCTTCTCGATCTGGTTCAGCGATTGCGCTATCAGGAAACTCTTGATGCCGTAGCCGGCCATGAAGGCGAGCGCCGACTCGAAGAAGTCGAGCCGGCCGAGCGCGGGGAATTCGTCGAGCATCAAGAGGAGCCGCCGCTGGCCGGCCTTCGCCTGGAGATCCTCGGTCAAGCGGCGGCCGACCTGGTTGAGGATCAACCGGATCAGCGGCTTGGTGCGATTGATGTCCGATGGCGGCACGACGAGGTACAAGGTGGTGGCCCGGTCTCCGCCGAGAATGTCGGTGATCCGCCAGTCGCAGCGTCGCGTCACCTCCGCCACCACGGGGTCTCTGTAGAGGCCCAGGAACGACATCGCGGTGCTCAGTACCCCGGATCGCTCGTTGCCGGACTTGTTCAGCAGTTCCCGCGCGGCGGAGGCGACGACAGGATGGACGCCGGTCTCGCCGAGATGTGCCGTCCGCATCATCGCGGCGAGCGTCGATTCGATCGGCCGCTTGGGATCGGACAGGAAAGCCGCGACGCCGGCGAGCGTCTTGTCCTCCTCGGCATAGAGGACATGGAGTATCGCGCCAACCAGGAGCGCGTGACTGGTCTTCTCCCAGTGGTTCCGCTTCTCGAGGCTGCCTTCGGGGTCGACAAGGATATCAGCGATATTCTGGACATCGCGCACCTCCCACTCGCCGTGCCGGACTTCCAGCAAGGGGTTGTAGGCTGACGACTTCGTGTTGGTCGGATCGAACAGAAGCACGCGGCCATGCCGGGCACGGAAGCCGGCCGTGAGCTGCCAGTTCTCGCCCTTGATGTCGTGGACGATCGCAGAGCCGGGCCAGGTCAGCAGCGACGGGATAACAAGGCCAACGCCCTTGCCGCTCCGGGTCGGCGCGAAGCACAGGACATGCTCCGGCCCATCATGGCGGAGATAGGCGCGCTCGAACCGGCCGAGAACCACGCCGTCGGACCCGAGCAGACCAGCCTGTTCGATCTCCTGTGCCTCCGCCCACCGCGCCGAGCCATAGGTCTCGGCATTCTTGGCCTCGCGGGCGCGCCAGACCGACATGCCGATCGCGACCGCCGCGGCGATGATGCCGCCGGAGGCCGCGATGTAGGCGCCCTCGATGAAGATATGTGGCGCATAGGCATCGTAGGCGTACCACCACCAGAAGAAGGCGGGCGGCAGGTAAAACGGAAAATGGAACAGTTCGAACCAAGGCCTCCCGAGTTGCGCTTGGAAGCCCAGTTGCCAGGCTGTCCATTCCGTCGCGGTCCAAAAGGTCAGCAGGACGATCGCCAACACAGTGACGACCTGGCCCCAGAGTATCTTGGTCGCGGACATGGCGGCCGTCCTTTCCTTAAACTCGGTGATGGGGAGATTGCTCACAGACCGATCCCCCGGTTGCGCCCAAAACCCCAATCGACGCCACCGTCATCGCGCATGACGCCGGAGACGTGGCGGCCGAGCTGCTTTTCGAGTGAGGGGGTCCAAGGCACAAGCTGGAAGCCGAGACCGTCGTCGATCATGGCGAAGCGGCCGGAGGCGAGCGCGAAGCGCTGCCGATAGGTCCCAGTGACATACTCGCCGGCGCCCGACGGGTTGAACGGCTGGGCCGTCTCGGCGGCGAGCTTCTGGCCGAGCGCCTCTAACTCTCGGCGGCGAAGTGTGCCGACGAGGTTCTTCGCGAACACCACTCCACGCGCTCGGCGCTCAGCGAGACCTTGCTCGACAAGCTGTTCCGCCCGGCGTTCCATGGCTTCACGGACCTCGCCGCCGAAGCCGGCTTGGCCAAGCGCCACCGGATCACGGGCGACCGCCTGCCGGTCGAGCCATGTCGCGCCACTTGCGGTCACCTGCGCTTCGATCGTGAGATCGGAGCGAACGGCCAACGCCACGCGACGCTTCCCTCGCGCGTCATCGAATTTGCGGAGCTCGACAATCGAACCTGGGGTGCTGTCGCCGGCGGCGTCGAGGTCGGGGAGCCTGATGTGGTGGGTACGGCCATCGACGCCGTCGACCACGGCGTAGGCGGTCGCCTTGAGTTCGTCATCGAGACCACGGTCGACGAGGCGTCCGATGACGGGGACGTCGAGGCTTTCGCCTGATAGCACGTAGCTCGCGGTCGCGCGCTCGATGCCGCGTTCGGTCAGGCTGCGGTGAATACGCTTGATGATGTCGCCGCGCTCGCCGAGTTCGCGCAACGTTGTCTCGGCGCCCTCGTCCATGACCCATTGGCCTGGCCCGAGTTGATGAGCAAGGCCAAGGCTCTCCAGGCGACGCAGCCGGCCGACTTTCAGCGCGTGGAACTGATCGGGCCGCTGCCCCGGATCGGGCGCAAGGTCGATCACGCCGTGGCAACCTGCGTCGCGAACAAGCTGGCGATCGAGCTGTGTCCAGCGCTCGGCTTCGACCTGGCTCTCGAGCGAACGGCGAATGTCGAGATCAGAGCGCGGTCCAAGTTCTTGTGTGACCAGGTCCTGCGCACGGGCGCGCATTCCTTCCTTGATGTAGTCGCGGGAGATGACCAGGTCTTGACCATTCTCTGCGATGCCGCGCACGAGGATGTGGATGTGCGGGTGCTGCGTATTCCAGTGATCGACGGCAACCCAGTCGAGCCTAGTGCCGAGGTCCACTTCCATTCGGCTGACGAGCTCGCGCGCGAAGTCCTTGAGGTCCGTTATATCGGCCGCGTCCTCCGGTGAGACGATGAACCGGAAATGGTGCCGGTCATTCTGGCAGCGCTCACCGAACGCCTTGGGATCGGCATCGTCGGTGTCGGGGCCGAACAACCGGGCCTTTTCCCCGTCCCGGGTGACGCCCTCGCGCCGGAGATAGCCGAGGTGCGCGGCGAGCGGCGCGGAGTGCGCCGTGTGACGGACGACGCGGGTCTTGACCGTCACCAGACGCGAGCGGCCGGTGAGCAGACGGTTCGCCCGTTCACTGGCGAGCCGGCCGCGGCCGAAACGCGAATGACGATGGCTGGTGAGATGGCCGGCTCGTGAAAGGACACCGCCAGCGCGCTGAGCGGCGGCAAGCGCCTGGGCGATGAAAGGCTTGGCCCGCTGGCTCCTTGAGGAGCGGATGCGGCCAGGCCGAGGCTGAAATTCCTTCTCCTCAGTCATCGCCTGCCTCGGCAATGTGCAAAAGATAGGGTTCTTGCAATGAGTTGATGGTACGGCGCACATTGCGCGCCGAAGCTGCACATTGCCGGATCGGCAGAAAAGAAGAGCAACAACAACCGACCGACCGAGCCGCACATTGCGGCCTTTTATCTGGCCTTCGTTCGGTCGTTGCCTGCTCGTCTCCCTCGCCTGCTCTTTCTCCCTCGCAGGAATGCGCTAAGACACGCCTGAGCACGAATTCGCAATGGATTGCGGTGGCGAGCCGCCATCGCACGCGGGATGTCCAGATCTCCGCAGCATAGGTGCTCGCAGGTGCGCACCGATCTGGGTACTGATGTTGACCATGACTCACAGTCATTGCGATCGTCCCGTTGTCGAGAGCGCGACGAACAGGCCGTCCGACTGCGGCGCAATCGCCGAGAGGTCGTGCACGGGAACGGCAGCCGGCCTGTCGTGCGCCGGTCGATCGACTGTCGCTCGCGCGGCAGAGGACGGTCCCTCAGCGTGGCCGAAAAAGAGCGGCGCCCGCGTCCAGGATGGACGAGAAGAGGCCGCGAGGAGAAGAGGTCCTGGCGCCCTCTCCGCATCGACAAAAGGGATGATGGCCGCGACATAGGCGACGGTCTCGGCGGGTAGTGGACGATGTCTATCGCGAAAATCCTCGTAGCGGCCGGGGCCTGCATTGTAGGCCGCAAGGAAGCCTGGCGAGCCGTAGCGGTCGTGCAGCTCGCGCAGGAAGGCTGCACCAGCGAGGATGTTGTCACGGGGATCGAAGGGATCGCGTCCGAGACCATAGCGAGCACGCATGTCCGCCCAGGTCTTGGGCATGAGTTGCATCAGACCCAGCGCGCCTTTGGGTGACACGGCGCGCCGCTCGCCATGGCTCTCGATGTGCATGACGGCGTGTATCCATGCTGCCGGAATGCCAAAGCGCTGCGCGGCTTCCGCGATGTGAGTGGCATAGTGGTCGCTCGCCGGCTGACCGCGCGCCGGCGCCTTTTCTGCTGACACCGCCGGCATTGACCCGCCAATCACCAGCAGGCCGGTAAGGAGGAGAACGGCAAAGCCCGCCGTGGCTCCGCCATCACGGCGAGGCGTCGTGCTGCCTACCAGCGGTGCGCGCGGACCGCCGGTTTGACCACCGCTGTGCGCGGCGGCCGGCCGACGCTTGCGCAAAACGGAGGGATGAGACGGCTTTGCCGCGAACAAAGCGATGGAGCTTTCATGCGCCTTGTCGGCGGCAACCGTGGTGGGACCCTGCATGCAATCAGTCCCGCTCGGCACGCTGGGGTTGACGATTCCAGGTCAGCGTCCAGGCCGATTTGTCGTCGCCCGACTGGAAGAGATTGGCGCGGATCGGGCGCGGCAGCGTGGGATCATCGATGATGAGCGAAACATAGTCGCCGGCCTTCTCGCCCGTCCGCTTCCAACCGGCGCCGATCTCCGGGCCGTCGGCATCGCCGAGGCGGATGCGGTAGTCCGGCGCGTTCTCGGCATCCGAGGATTCGGCTGGAGTGAGGATGAGAATCCGCTCGAAGAAGAGCGTTTGAATGCGCCCGGTGAAGCCGGACTTGTCGCGGGTGAACTGACCGATTTGCGCCATGGGAAACCTCCTGGTTAGCGGGTTGAGGAGCGGGTCAATGGGTGGCGGCGCGCCAGACGAAACGGCCGTCGGCGGCCTCATCGGTCCAAAGCGGAACCGCGCGCGCGACGATCGAACTGACGGGCAGTGAGCCGAAATACCGGCCGTCCAGGCTGTCCGGGACCGTCGGGTTCATGAGAAAGACCTCACCCGGCTGAAGGGTGGTGCAACCGCTCCAACGCGGCAGCGGACGGCCGAGATGGTCGCGATCGTGTGCGGCGCCGACATCGACGGCATCGACGGTAATCGCATCGCCGGACCGGCACACGGTTTGCCCGGGCAGCGCCATCACATGCTTCAGCAACGGCACGCCTTTCGGAAGAAACCCGCCATCGGCGAGATATTTCGTGATCGGCTCCGGGAGCCGCACCAGAACCAGTTCAAGGGCATGCAGCTCTCCGACCGGTTGTAGTGCATAGAGCCCCGTCGGGGTGCTTGCGGTGGCGTTCCAAACCAGGCGCGGCGCAGGCTGAAAGAACGTCAGGCCAGCGGTGGCAAGCGCAGCAATGTACGTCAGCAGGACGTAACCAGCGCGGGTCATGGCGTGACGCTCCGGCGCTTGAGCCAGGCCACATGCTGCTCGCGCGTGTAGGCGCGCGGCACGTGGTCGGCGGCGAGACGGTTGTGCAGATGCCGCCAGTAATCGGGCGCGGCATCGGCCGGATTGACGGCGAGCGCCTCGATGGCATCGATCGCCTGCAACACGCGCTCGACCTTCGGCCAGCTATCGACGCGCAGCAGTATCTCGCCGCCCGGTCGGACGAATGGCAGCGTCTGGTAGCGCTGGCCCGCCTCCACGGCGCGCACGATGTCCATGCGCGACACCACGGTACCGTAGTCGTTCGATGCCCAGCGGACGAAGCCGAAAATGCTTCCGGGCGCAAAACTTGAAACGCTGCGGCGGCGGTCGAGGATCTTCTCTTCGACCCGACGACCGAAGCGCAGCCAATGCTCGATTCGCTTCTCGATCCAGGTCAGCTCGACATGGGTGAGCGCAACGCTCCGCCGATGGGAGGGCGGCACGGCACGCGGCGGCAAGGCCTCATTGTCGTTCATGACGGCTCTCCGGTCTCAGTGGGAATTCTCGCGCCAGCAATTCGCGCAGCATGTCGGCGACGGTGACGCCGCGTTGGAACGCGGCGACCTTGATGCGGCCGCGCAGCGCCGGCGAGACGTCGATTGTCAGGCGCGCGGTCAATGCTGCTGTGTTATCTGTGCGACGCCGCGACGCATCGCTGGCCTTGATCCAGCCTTCGGCATCGCCAGGTCGCGACGCGAAGCCGCGCTTGGAGGAGCGCCCGCTCATGGCGCGAGCCTCGCGACTTCGGCGCCGAGCGCCGTTATCTCGCCGGATGCGGTGCTCTGCTCGGCAAACTCGAAGACAAGCCGACCCGACTGCGCGGCGTCTGCGAAGACGACACGCTGCCCGATCGTGGTGGCGAGCACTGGCGGATCGTGATCGGCGAGCGTCTCCGCTGTCGCGCGGGCGATGCCTGTGCGCGTATCGCAGCGATTGAGCACGAAGCGAGCGGCGAGCTTCGGATGGTAGATGCGAGCCTCGCGCAGCAAAGCCAGCATCTCCGCCGACGCCCAGCCGTCGAATGGCGACGGCTGCACAGGAATCAGCACCAGGTCAGCGGCCAGCAGCGCCGATCGTATCAATCGGGCGACGCGCGGCGGCCCGTCAATGACGACATGATCGGCAGTGCGCGCGATCTCAGGCGCCTCGCGATGGAGTGTATCCCGCGCAAGGCCAATGACGCCGAATAGCGGCGAGAGGTTCTCCCGCGCCCGCTGCTGCGACCAGTCCAATGCCGAGCCTTGGGGGTCGGCATCGAGCAGCGTTACACGCTTTCCGCGGAGCGCCCATTCGCCGGCGAGGTGCAGCGCGAGCGTCGTCTTGCCGACGCCGCCTTTCTGGTTGAGCAGTGCGACAATCATCGCTTGCCTCCCGCCTTGTGATCGAGAAGCGGCAGCGATCGTTGGCTTGGGGGCGCGGTTGACGACGGCTCGGCGCTCGCGTCGGCGTTATCCGCATGACGCACGGGCCCACTACAATAGTTAGATTCCAGGTTAGACTCTAAGTTAGATTCTAATGCATGCGTGCGAAGTCCCGATGGGGCTGCGTGCGGAGTCCCGACAAGGATTGCATGCGAAGTCCCGAGCTCGTCCACAGCGCCATCCACAGGGGCGGTGGACAACTTCGCCGGCAGAATGCGCAGCAGCTCACGGCGGCCCTCGCGTTCGACGTACAAGCTGTAGCCGGGGAGTGGTTGGCGTGCGGCGATAAGCCGCATCTGCCGCGCGAAATCGGAGGCTCGCACCAGGCTGCCGGACTTCTTGTGGAGGTGCGCGATCTCAAACAACCATCCTCGTGGCTGTCGTCCGGCATGCTTGCGCGCGACGCGGTAGAGCCAGCGCTCGATCCCGCCGGTCAGGCGGAAGTAGGCCGGATCGATTGCAAGGACGAGGGAGCGATCGATGACGCCGCGGTAGAACCAGTCGGGGAGGACAAATTCCATGCCTTCCACGCGACCGTCGCGCCTCGCGCATTCCTCCCATTCATTGATCCAGGAGAATTGGTGGCGCCGCCAATGCTCGCCCTGCCGGATGGTGGTGCGGATGACGGTCGCCTGCAGACGGGCCAGTGCCCCCTTCAAGAGCTTGTAATCCCGCGCCCCGGTCTGTCGGCCGACCGCGATCAGAAGCTGGTAGGGCGTGAAGCGCAGGAAGCGCGAGGTCTTCAGACCAAGGTTCTCGGCCTCGACAATCTGGCTCGCCGCCCAAATCAGCACGTCGGCGTCCCAAATGGTCGCCATACCGTGCTCAGGGACTGCATAGACTTCGACACGTACATCGCCGGCCTGGTAGAGGATCGGCCGGGTACGCCTCGCCTTGGCAAGCGAGAAGAACGGCCGCTCCATCAGGTCGCGCTGATCGCGCGGGCTGGCGTCACCAGTGGCGACAACGAACGGATCGAGCTTGCTTCGCTCGCTGGGCGTGATGAGGCGTCGCGTCAGCATGGCAAGCGTTGCCTTAGCGATGCGCGTGGCCGGCTGCGCGGGCCTCGACGTAGCGAGGATCCGAGGTCGAGCTGCAAGCAGCCTGATCTGCCCAGGCTTCTAGATCGCCAACGGCGTAGACAACGCGGCCTCCGAGCTTGCGGAACGTCGGGCCGTTGCCATGGCAGCGGTATTTCTCAAGCGTGCGCGGCGAGAGGCCAAGGAGGCGCGCCGCCTCAGGGGTGCGCACGTAGCGCGTGGTGAGCTGCGCGGTCCGGTCGAGCATGGGAGATCTCCGTCTTGCCTCGAAGCGCCGCGGCCAAGTCGCGGCATGTCGGGGCCAGAGTGGCGGAGAGTTCAGGCGTTGGGGGTGGACGAAAATTCTTGCAGATGCATGTCCCCCCACGGTCGCAGCCAGGCGAACCGGGGCGTGACCAGCGGAGCGCGGGGAAGCGTCATCACGGCGCATGCGTGGAGCGATCGAAGGGCCGGTCAGAGGCCGCGCAGGAGTTTCAGATAGCCGCGCTCGACCAGGGCGATCGAATCATGGATGAGGCGGTTCGCAGCACGGCGCGCATGCGAATCTTTCCACTCGACCGAACGACGCTGGGCGTGGTCGGAGGCGAGCACCTTCGCTGCGACGTCTCGGGGGCTGCCCCCAGATTCATGCACGTCGAAGGCGTGAAGGAGCTGAATCAATCGCCGCTTCTTAAAGGGCGTCAGCCGCAGAGCCGCTGGAAGAAGGCCCAGACCGTGGCCGCCAAGATGGCGCACGAAGTATAGCGCGACGTCGAGCCGCAGCTCGGCCATGCCGTCAAGCGGCAGAAGCACAGCAGGACGTCGTGCGGCCTGCTCGTCTTGCAAGCGGACATGAAGTTCACCCGATCCGTCCGCAATCACCAGTTCGCGACCGTCAACATCCGTCCGCTCGACGAGCGGCAGTCCGAAGGCATTGTGATCGATCGAATGGATAGTTTTGAAGCCCGACGGCGCAGGTTCCAGGATCACTGTTCCAGGTGATGCCTCGGGCAGCCATATGGTTGGTTCGGGCCCAACCGGAGAGGCTGGGTCATGGGCGAAATCGCAACCCCCAACGACGTGCGAGACTTGAACGGACGGTCTCGGGATCAACGCCGTCGCGCGCGATCTGCCGCTGTGTGCGGGCGAAATCGCGGCGATATTCAGCATTGCGGCGCAGGAACTCAAGCGCGAAGCCCGGACGCTCGAGCCGCTTCAGGCGCTCAATCGTCTCCGGCGAGCGCCAATACTGTGTGGGCATGGTGTGTCCTCCTGCTTCTTCTTGTTCTGTCCTCCCGAAGGAGGGACACACCACGATCGGGAAAGACGGCCCGGCAAACTAGACCCATAGGTTGCATCACCTACGGCCACAATTTGTGTGACGGGCGACCCCGGTTACTGCATTTGCGGATCCAACAGATGCCGGTATCCGGCTTTCGTCATCCATTGGGCGCGCGCGAGATGGCTCTCATGGACGATTTTGGCGCGCTCGGGTTCTCGGGCGGGATCGAGACGGAAGATCACCTGCACGACCTCACGCCAGTCGGCCCCCTCTTCTTCAGCCATCAATAATTGAACATAGATCGCGAGATGTTGCTCATCATAGGCGTTCACACGGTCGGTCTGTGGCGGCCGGTCCTGAAATGGCAATTCGTTCATTGCAATCGTCCCCTCAAAATCGAACTAACGTCAGACATCCACTTGCCGTGGAACTTGGCAAGCCGCGAAATGCCGCGTCGCGATGCGCAGACTGCATCACGGTGCTCCCCAGAGACGGCTAACAGGCCCCAGACAGAGCCTATGAATAATATTGCGTCGTACGAATCGGAACGATCGTTCCTGGAACGATCGTTCCGATGTGAGTTCCCTTATCGCCATGGATCTCAAGGAGGTCATGGCGGTCAATCTGCGTCGGATCCGTCATGTGAAGAAGATGTCGCAGGAAGAATTGGCCGATAGCGCCGGACTAAGCGTCCGCTACGTCGGCTCAATCGAACGCGCCGACGTGTCGGCCAGCGTGACGGTGCTGGGTCGGATCGCGAAGGCGCTGGGCGTCGAAGCAAGCGACCTGATTAAGCGGACGACGGTTCATTCCACTCGCGGTCGATGATAGGTACGTTTGTGCTAGGCTGCGGCACCGGCGCGTTGGAAATCACCTAAGCCTGGTAGAAGATCGGCTTTGGGCGTAAATCTGCTCTGGCCCGACGGTTGTTGCTCTGTTCGAAGGACCGAAGGGGTGATGGTTGGCAGAGCGGAGCCTGTGCTATGACGACGCTATACGAGCACTTGCCAGACGACATCCGCGAAGTGGTGGATGCCTACGTTGCGGAACTCAGGCCCCAACCTTGGCCAATTCGCTTCCGCGCACTAGTTGATCTGCTCCAAGAAAAGTTGGACACCAGCGCCGCGACGGAGCGCTGGCGTCTGATTCAAGAATGGACGGGCATAGTGACGGCGACGTTGGAGCATTTGCCGCCCCACAGTTCGGTCGTCGAATGCCTGGGGCTGATGAGCATAAGCTTCAACGATCAATGGCGCGCTCAGGCGCTCGGCCAGATCGACCGAGACCCTACAGTGATAGACCGACTCATCGCAATCTGTCCCGACTGGGATGACATCGTCGATAGCCTGGCGGAGGCCCATCAAGGACGGCCGATCAAACCGGTACGCGGGCGCTGACCGGCATCTGTTACGCCCTCTGCTGGCGGCCGGACGGCGAACGAGGTGCCTTCGCGATTCTCGAGCGGGGTGATGCCCCGCCCGGACCAGCCGGGCGAGGCATCGTGGGTCGGATCAGTCGCCGTTGCGGCGGCTGGGGCGGGACCAGATCAGGCTGAAGCCCTCACCATCCTCGTCGTCGAAGAGGTTGGCGAAGATCGGAGCGGTGAAGCTCGGATCGTCGAGCTTGAGGCTCAGATAGTCGCGGCCCTCGTTGGAGCGCTTGGACCAGCCGGCCCCGATCTCAACTCGGCCGACATAGACCCGGTGGCTCGGTGCGTTCTCGCCGGAGCGGTTGGCTTCGGGGACGATCCGGACGTTCCTGGCCTGGAGCGAGAGGGTCACGATTTCGCCGGTCAGTTCGTTGCCGGTCTTCTTGAAGGTGCCGATGGTCGCCATGGTAGTTCTCCTTGATCTCTGTTTTCCGAGCCCGCACCTTGCGGCCTCGATGGTGATCGACAGGCCGGAGGCGACCGACGGCGCACCCCGAAGGGGCCTGACAGCAAAGGAGCAACTTTCTTGGCTCGCGCGAGGAATGACGGCGCAGCCGGCAGGGGAAGAAAGTTGTGACGCCGCTGTTGCGCCTTAGGCGGTCGAGGCGTCAGCCGTCCTTCGGGCAGATCAATCCATCGAAGAGGTCGTTGGTGCGCTCGGCCTACAGAACTGACGTCAAGGAGAATGTGGCGAGTTCGACCGCACCGAGAGGCCGGCAACTGAGTTCGATGGTGACACGCGCCCTCTCCCTTCAGCAACGGACGGATTTGGCGTCGTGATTACACGTCGGCCGCGCGGCCCGTTCACATTTATTGTCGGCCGTATCCTTGAGATACGACCGCCTGGTCCATGCCTCCATGATCGCCGTGACGAAGCCGGAGCGCAAGCTCGACGATCGGAGCTTCAACGGCCAGCCCGCTCTTGTTCGAATTTCGACGATGGGGAGCGCGAGTACGCTGGAGGTCTTGTCCAGTCCCGCCGCAATTGATGTGACGCTATCAGTCACAGCAATCATAGCCCAACAGGTCCGGGTGCGGCCATTCCCGTGAAGCGCATGAATGCCGTGATGCTGACGGCAATGGCGCCGACGACGGCAAATAAAGTCTGCCAGATCGGTGAAGGCACCGCCATCAGGGCGATTCCGTGTGTGGCCCTGTAACCGGCGACGGTCGCGGGCGCAACGTAGAGGAGGATGATCAGGAGCCGAAGCCAAGCCCATGGCGCGAGAGCGAGCACAAGCTGGCCGACACCAAAGGTCGCACCGCCCGCCACGAGGCCCATTGCAATGCCGCCAAACATGCCGGCGCCGGTATGGAAGGCCCAGACGCCGATCGTCAAGCCAACGAAGAGGGGCAGTGCGAAAGCAGCAAGCATGAGCAGCAGCCAGCAGAAGAAACCGATGCCGAAGATGACGAGTAGCGGTCCTAGGATGATCATGGTGGTGGGCTCCGTGAGATAACGGTTTGACGGTCGCGCCTTCCACCACCACCACGGCGCGAGCGTGAGTATAGCCGCAAATAGGCGCTGTCAAAATGCCATTCGCATCGAACGGAGATGAGACGTTGGAAACTCAAATCCGAATTGCAAGTCCTTCGACCCGCATCGACAATCTGGACGCAGCCATGATCCACATTCCCGCGAAACCCTTCAGGTGCATTCGGCAACTCGGAGACCTAAGAGCGCGGCTTCAACTGCCCACCGCGGATCAGTTCGTGAGGAAAGGCAAATCGAAAGATTAGATGCACTCGCACAGGCCGCTAATTGCCCCGGATTTTGCCCGAAAGCTCTTGGCATGATCATCAAGTGACCGGCATCACGACCTCACTTGTGATGCGATCGCGGGTGCTGTCCTGGTTCGGACGCTCGCACGGGCAAATTAGGACAAGCAAAAAGCCTCACCAGATGTTTCCATCTGATGAGGCTTTCCAAGCAAGGGCATGCTTGGCGCCGTGCTGTGAACCGGCGCGCCGCAACCCTAACGCGGGCGGCTGACGCCGAGCTGACGGAGGGGACCATCTGTTTCTTGATGTGTCCGCGTGGCTACGAAAGCGTAAACCGCTCGCGAAAAGGACGCCCAACAACAACGTCGCCTGTTTGAAATACATGCGAGGTGCGGCGTTGGTCCAGCCCCGACAGGGGCGTGGCAAAATCCTAGCTCGTAAGAACCTGCACGAAGCGCGCCAAAAGTTCAGGTTTTCCGGTCCCCCTATGAATCCGGTACTCCAACAGGGAGCAAAGCGACCGGGTGAGGTACCCGACTTTGTTTGACCAATTCGCAAAGACGCCGCGAACTGAGGCGGCCTTATAGATCTGTTAATGCGCGGCGGTTCCTGACGTCGTCAAATTGTGCGGTATTGCCCGATGCCAATGAACGAACGCCGACGCCTTGCCAGAGAAGCTGGGGCAATCGTTGAGGAAACGAGGCGCAGGACAGAAGAACAAAAGGCGGCGCTCATGCGCCGCCAAACCTCCAGACCGGAATGCCGAGTTTCTTAGCTTTGTCGGCGAGGTTGTCCTGGATGCCGGTGCCGGGGAAGTGCATCACGCCGATGGGTAGCGTCTCCAGCATCGCATCGTTGCGCTTGAACGGCGCGGCCTTCGCATGCTTCGTCCAATCGGGCCTGAAGGCGATCTGCGGGACCTTGCGATTGTCGGCCCATTTGGCGGCGATCAGTTCGGCGCCCTTGGGCGATCCGCCGTGCAGCAGCACCATGTCCGCATGCTTGGCGTGCACCTGGTCAAGTTTGGCCCAGATCAACCGGTGGTCGTTGAAGTCGAGCCCGCCAATCAGCACGACCTTCGGGCCGGGCGGCACGAGCACCTGATTGTCGGCGCGCTTTTTCGCGGCCAGGAAATCGCGGCTGTCGATCATTGCGGAGGTCAGATGGCGGTGGTTGACCTTCGACCCGTTGCGCGGCCGCCAGGCGGAATGGGTGCGGCGTTCGAACTCGTCGGCGGCCTGGTCACGCATCAGCTCGCAAGCGTTGCGTCGCTCGATCAGCGTCTGCCCTTCCGCCGTCAGTCGCTCCAGCTCGACGGATTTGATCTCGCTGCCGTCCTGCTCCCGCTGCGACCTCTGCTGCGCCAGCTCGTTGTCGTCGAGTTCGCGCTCGATCCTGGCGATGGCACGATGGAAGACGTTCACCGTCGACCAGAGCAGGTCGTCGAGGTCGGGCTCGAGGCGGGTATCGGACAGCGCCACCACGAGGGCATCGAAGATGTCGGCGATGCTGCCGGCGAGGACTCGCGCTTCAGGAAGCCGCCGGGGATCGGGCTCATCGTGGAAGGGGCGATAGCCATAGAGCTGAAGTTCCTGGAGGACCTGGTCGGTCGGGGAAGAGCTGTGGTGCGGCTCGAAATCGTCGTCGTGGTCGGTGGTCATTGCGGTTTTCCCTCGTCGGATCGACCGTGCCCATCGCGGCCTTCATGGCGACGAAGGCGGCAGGCGGAACGGAATTGCACCCGCAGCGCAGCGGAGGGCCGGAGCCTGAGCGGAGGACCGAAGGGGGGCCGACTATTTTGCCTCGCGATGTAAAGGCGGCTCCGCCGTCGACGGAAAATAGTCGGCCCACGAGGTTGCCGGTCCGGGCCGCTTGCCGCCCGATCGCCCTCTTAAGAAGGCCGTGGGGGCGGTCCTCTCCGGCGCCGAGGGGAAGCATGACCGGCGGCCTCGCGGTAGCGAAGCAGCCGCATCGCCCCTCATCCCGTTTCGGCTATGCCGCCAGCTCCATAAAGCGCGCGACGTCCCGCGTCGCGATCTGCACGCGGCTCGCGGCCCGAAGGGCGTCAAATCCGAGCAGGCGAAGGTCCTCGTTGAAGTCGCCAAGCCGGGGCGAGATCACGATCGCCTCGATCCCGACCTCCGTCGTCCGATCGATCAAGGTCGCCATGGCGCCGTCACCGGCGGGATCGTCGTCACGAGCGATGTAGAGTCGGCGAAGCGTGTCCGGGAGAAGGATGGCCGAGAGATGCGCCGCCGAGAGGGCTGCGACCATCGGCATGGTGGGCAGAACGCGCCGAAGGGACAGCATCGTCTCGATGCCCTCGCCGGCCGCCATGACTTCACCAGCTACGCCAAATCGAACCGCGTGACCAAGCAGGTCGCCCATCGCCCGTTTCGGCGTGTCGAGCATCGCCTTGCCGAGCGTCCTCTCGCTGAAGCCATCGGGGTCAAGCCAGGTGCGATGCGCGCCAGTCAGGTGGCCGGAGAGATCGGTGACGGCGGCGATCATTGCCGGCCAGGTCTCGGTCGGGCTGTGGTCGTCGGGCCGGTAGTAGCAACGTGGGTGAAAGCGCAGACTTCCGGTTTCGTGCAAAGCCGTAATGCCGCGATTGCGGAGATACGCTTCTACTAGTGTGCCTGCGATCGACCGCGACATGCTGAAGAGCCGCTGCGCCGCCTCTGGCGATCCGGCGGGCGCGGGCGATTTTCTCGGCCGGTGGTGATTTGGCTCGGGCTCCGGTTCTGGACGCGGCAGACTCAGAAAGCGTCGCGCCTCATTGGCGACATCGCGAAAGTCCACGAAACCGCAACTCTCGCGGATCACGTCGAGGAGATCGCCATGTTCGGCCGAGGCGGCATCTCGCCAATGCCCGGCGGCGCCAGGACCGGAGTCCGGTCCGCTGAGCCGGACGAACATCGACCGACCGGACGTATTGCGGACGTCCCCCACCATCCAGTAGCGACCTTGGCGCCTTCCGTTGGACAGGTAATGGCGGCACACCGCCTCGGCGTCACGCGCGAGACGGCGGGCCAGTTCGGAGGCATTTCCGCGGGCCATCAGGCGGCCTTCCGCTCGTCGATGCGCGCGACCGGGTAGTGGTCGAGCACCTTTGCCAACACCGAGACACCAGTCCCATCTGATGGCACGAACATGCGCAGCTTCCACGAGATGATCTCGCTGAAGAGGCCGAAGGCGCGCAGCCGGTCGCGGCATCGCATCGGTGAAGCCGGTGAGCTCGATGCGATGGGCGCCCATCACGCGGACGCGACGAAGCTGCAGGTGCTCGGTGAGGTCGAGGACGGTGCGCCCCTCCATCAACGCCGAGAAAGCCTCCTGTGGCGTCAAGCTGCAGGTTTCGGTCGCGCAAGCGTTCGCGGCCCAGGCTGGCGAGACCCTGCGACCGATGATGCGCTCGCCCTCGTCGGTCTGGAGCCGATAGACCCGGGTCGAGTCGTTCGGAAGCCGCTTCCAGATCGGCAGCAGCAGGCCGGCGACGATGTGGAGCGTGCTCTCGGCGAATTCCGGGACATCGACGACTTCGCCGTTCCATGCTGCGGCGAATGTCTCGCGATCCGCAGGCTGCCAGTGGCTCTCGTCCATCATCTGCATCGAAGCATGATGGTGCTCCATGGGACGGATCAGCCGCACGCGACGTTCGATCTCGCCGTCGTCGAGCATAAAGCTCGGCGCAGGAAGCTGCACCGCGGCGCGGCCCGAGCGCTCGTTGACAAGTAGCACCGCGCGGGCATCGGCGAGATAATCGAGCGCTTGATCCAGCGTCATGGGGTGATTCCGCCGGCGTTCGATGATCGTGAGCAGCCGGGTTTCCGCGCCAGTCGCAGGGTGCGTGTAGATCGAGCGGCGGTCGGTGACGATGAAGCTCTCGGCCTGCAGTGTCTCGAGACCGATGTCGTACACGCCGCTGGCGATGGCCCCCTCGACCTTGGCGTTCAGTAACTGCTCGAAGGCCGTGAACAGCAGACCTTGCAGATCGATGGTCAGCGCCAACAGCCGGTTCAGGAACGTGGTGATCGGCGGCAGCTCGTCCTTGATGCCGTTCGCGTCCGTGAGCTTCAAGCCCGTGGCATCCTCGAACATCTCGAGCGAGCAGCCTTCCACCTTGCCGCGCACGAGCAGCAGATAGAGCTGACGCAGCGCATCGCGGGCATAATGGCTCTCAAGATTGTCCTCGGGCCGGAACAGACCCTGGCCGCCGGTCTGGCGTTGGCCGCGCGTGATGGCACCGAGCGTGTCGAGGCGGCGCGCGATCGTCGAGAGGAAGCGCTTCTCCGCCTTCACGTCGGTCGCAATGGGGCGGAACAGCGGCGGCTGCGCTTGGTTGGTGCGGTTCGTTCGACCGAGACCCTGGATCGCGGCATCGGCCTTCCAGCCCGGCTCGAGCAAATAATGAACGCGAAGCCGGCGATTCCGCACCGAGAGTTCGGCGTGGTAGCTGCGGCCCGTGCCGCCAGCCTCCGAGAAGACAAGCACGCGCTTTGCGTCGTCCATGAAGGCGGTGGTCTCGGCGAGATTGGCGGAAGCGGCCCGGTTCTCGACCGCAAGGCGGTCACCCCTGCGCACCACTCGCCGCGACCGTCCGGTCACTTCCGCCACGAAATCCGTGCCGAAACGCTGCACGATCTGGTCGAGTGCGCCGGGAACAGGCGGAAGCGACGCGAGGCGCTCGATCAGCTCATTGCGGCGGGCGACGGCTTCCCGACTCTCGACCGGCTGGCCGTCGCGGAAGACAGGTCGGGAGGAAAGATTGCCCTCGGTGTCGGTGAAGGGCTCATAGAGCTGCACCGGGAAGGAATGGGCGAGGTAATCCAGCACATACTCGCGCGGCGTGATGTCGACGCGCACGTCGTTCCATTCCTCGGGTGGGATCTCGGCGAGCCTTCGCTCCATCAGCGCCTCGCCGGTCGACACGATCTGAATCACCGCGGCATGGCCGTCGGCCAGGTCCCGCTCGATCGAGCGGACCAGGGTCGGCGTCTTCATGCTGGTGAGCAGATGGCCGAAGAAGCGCTGCTTGGCGGACTCGAAGGCCGAGCGCGCGGCGGACTTCGCCTGGCGATTGAGCGTGCCGGTGTCTCCGGTGATGTTGGCAGCCTGCATTGCCGCGTCGAGGTGATTGTGGATGACGCTGAAGGCGCCGGCGTAGGCGTCGTAGATGCGCCGCTGCTCGTCGGTGAGCTGGTGCTCGACGAGCTCGTATTCGACGCCGTCGTAGGAAAGTGAGCGCGCGGTGTAAAGGCCGAGCGAGCGAAGATCGCGGGAGAGCACCTCCATCGCCGCGACGCCGCCGTCCTCGATCGCCTCGACGAACTCGGCGCGGGTGGCGAACGGGAAGTCCTCGCCGCCCCAGAGCCCGAGGCGCTGCGCGTAGGCGAGATTGTGGACCGTGGTGGCGCCCGTCGCCGAGACATAGACGACGCGGGCATTGGGCAGCGCGTGCTGCAGGCGCAAGCCTGCACGGCCCTGCTGCGAGGGGGCAACATCGCCGCGCTCGCCCTTGCCGCCACCGGCATTCTGCATGGCATGGCTCTCGTCGAAAATGATGACGCCGTCGAAGTCGGAGCCCAACCATTGAACAATCTGGCGGACGCGCGAAAGCTTTTCGCCGCGCTCGTCGGACCGCAGCGTAGCGTAGGTTAAAAATAGGACGCCTTCGGCCAACCGGATCTCGCGCCCTTGAGGGAAACGCGAGAGCGGCGTGACCAAGAGACGCTCCATGCCGAGCGCCGACCAGTCACGCTGAGCGTCCTCGAGCAGCTTGTCGGACTTCGAGATCCAGACCGCCTTGCGCCGGCCCTGCAGCCAGTTGTCGAGAATGATGCCGGCAGACTGACGACCCTTGCCGGCCCCGGTGCCATCGCCGAGCATGAAGCCTCGACGGAAGCGGACGGCGTTCGGCGCATCGTCGCGGGCGGCCGTGACAAGGTCGAAGGCCTCGTCAACCGTCCAGGCCCCGGCGAGATAGTTACCATGGGCCTCGCCGGCATAGATGACCGTCTCGAGTTGTGCGTCGGACAGAATGCCGTCGCTGACGAGATTCGCCGGCAGGCGCGGCCGATGGCTTGGCTTCGGCGGCGCGACCGAGGCCATCGCGGCCGACTGCACCAGCTTGGTCGGGTGCGTCTGCGCGCCGGGGATTCGGATCGATTGGAGCCGGTATTCCTCGTAGATCGCATCGCTGAGATGCGTGCACTCGGGCGGCGTCCAATCGATCGTCTCATAGGCGAGGTCGATGGCTTCGGGATCGGCGACCGACGCGTTAACCGACGGTGCGACGGCCCGTGCGAGATAGCTGCGCACGGTCCGCGGCGCCGGTGACGCTGACATGGGAAGCGCGCCGGTTGATGCGACGCTCAGGCGAGGTGGAACGTGTTCGTCGATCCAACGGAGCAGTGTCGCGACGTCGGGCGCCATTCCTGGCGACTCCGGGAACGCGTTCGGGTCATCGGCCGGCGCCTTGTCGATGACGGTGAGGCGCGTCTCGATCCTGGTGCCGTGCTTGGCATAGACCGCGCCGGCGATCGCGGCGGTGAACACCACGCGGCCGCGTTCCTGCAATCGGGCGAAGGCGTCGCGCCAGGTTGGGGCTTCGGGTGAGAAGTTTGCGCCTGATATCGTGACCAGCCTGCCGCCATCGGCGAGACGCGCCAGAGCCGAGGCGACGTGACGGTACGCAGTGTCGGCCATGCGGCCGGAGACGTTCGCCATCGCCGAGAACGGTGGGTTCATCAGCACGACACTCGGCACGACGGCGGGATCGAGGTGATCATCGATTTGGGCCGCGTCGACGCGCGTGACGGAAATGGCCGGAAAGAGGGAAGAGAGCAGCATGGCCCGGGTCTCGGCCAGTTCGTTCAGCACGAGGGCGCGGCCGGCGATCTCGGCGAGGATGGCAAGCAGCCCGGTGCCTGCGGACGGCTCCAGCACGCGATCCGCCGGCGTAATGGCCGCCGCGGTCAACGCAGCCAGGCCGAGCGGGATCGGCGTCGAGAATTGCTGGAAAGCCTCGCTCTCGGCAGAGCGGCGCGTGTGGGTCGGCAGAAGCCCCGCGATCTTGTCCAAGGCGGAAAGTCGTGAAGCCGGAGAAGCCGCTTTGCGGAAAAGCGCTTTTCCGTATTTGCGCAGGAACAGCACGGTGGCCGCTTCACAGGCATCATAGCCCATCTTCCAATCCCACGCGCCGGTCGCATCGGAAGCGCCGAAGGCTGCTTCCATGGCGGCGCGTAGAATTGCGGCGTCGATGCGTCGACCACGCTCGAGATGCGGCAGGAGCTGCTCCGCAGCGGCGATGATGCCGCTGGCGCCCTCGGGAGCGCGATCAGGCGAGATCTGCGCGGCCTGATCGGCCGCGATCGGGGAAAGGTCATTCATGAAGTGAGCCTTAAGGAGAGCGGGAACGGGCAAGCCGGACGGCGCTCTCTCTCGGACCGCACCGGCTCAAACTCGTTCCGGCCGCCCTCTCCCTCTCTGCATCAAGGCCGTGCCCAACATGAGAAACGGCGCCCCACCGGCTGGCGGCGCGCCGCGCAGAGAGCGTTCGTCAGTGTCCAAACCGCCAAGATGGCCAGGCTCGGCCGTCGTCGCCGGCGACCGCTTCGGCGAGGTAGCTCGCATCGCCTTCGACGGTGACGATGTATTTCGTCATGACGCAGCTTCCTCGATCGGATCGTTTTCACCCGCGAGAATAGCCTCGGCCTTCGCGATGGCGGCGTCCGCCCGTCGGCGCCAAAGCTCGACATCCGCTGAGCCTTCTGTCGGGGCGTGGGCGAGTATCTTGAGCAGACCGAGCAGCAACTCGAAATGGTCGGCCCTGCGTTGGACCTGCTCGCCAAAACGTGAGGGGAACGCAAGGGCCCGGCCGACATAGGCAGCGTCGCGGCCTTCCCAGACGCCCGTGACAAACGTGGCGCCGGACTTTTCGACGTCCGACTTGTTGTCATCCCAGCCCTCGTCGGCAATCGCGAGATCGCAGGCTTGGTCGAGGGTTTCGGCGTCGTAAGTTCGCTGCCGATAGATCGGCAGGCGATAGGTCGTCTCGATGGTGAAGAGGGGCACGAGAGCCTCCATATTAATGCAAAATGCCCGGCGGAAGCCGGGCTTGGGGTGGATTGGCAGCGAAGACGCGGGACGGCCGAAGCCGCCCCGCGTGCTCGAGCTATTCGGCCGCGATCATGCGCGGCTCGTCCGCGTCATCCGCCGGAGTTTCCTTGTCATCGCCGGCGAGGAATTCCGGCAGCGCCTCGCTATCGCCCTCGGGCTCCGCGGCGTCGGCTGTCGCCGTCTGGTCGGCGCCGGCCATCCGCAGAGGCTCGGGCAGCCAGCCGGTCTCGGCCAGGAGTCGTTCGGCCTCCTTGGCCATCTCGCCCTTCTTCAGATGGTCGATGAGCTGGGCGGCGCGCTCGCCGGCACCCTCGCGCACCGCCTCAAGGATGCGGCGCTTCGGCACGCGGCCGAGATAGTTCTCGACGGTCGGGCGCCAACCGGACACCACCATATCGAGGTCGACGGCCCTCGCGATACGATCGGCCTCAGTGATCCGCTGCTCGATCATGTGCGGCGTAACGCCACCGCCATAGCGGTCGCCCTTCTCGTAGAGCGCGTTCACGCCGAACGAGGCGCAGTGCGCAAAGAGCGCCGCCTGCTCGTCGTCTGTAAGGCCGGTGAGCCAATCCCAAAGGTCGGCCTTGTCCTTCGGCAGGCGCTCCTCCCATGTCTTGTGGCGCGCGTCGATCGCTTTGGCGGCTGGCGTGTCGTTCAGCCCTTGCGCCTGAACCGGGAAACTGGCGCTGCGCAGCAAGACCTCCATCGCGGTCCCGTAGGAGGAATACCGGGAGAAGACATCGAGGCAGAACTTGTGCAGCACCGCCTGGAAGGCAACCGAAGGCATGATCGCCAACTTGTCGCGCAGCGCCAACGTCCGCTCCGCCGTGAGCTCGGTCAGCATGCGGTCCGGCAACGGCTTCACCCCATCATCATCCTCGTCCTCACGCTCCGCAACTTGCCCGCCGATGGTGATGACGGCGCGCTGGATAACCGGCGCTGATGGTTCGGCGCCGTCAAGAGCCGCGACAGCGGGTTCGGCATCGCTGTTCCCTGGCTCGGCCACGGGCAGTTCGTCCTCCGGACGGACGTAGCCGCGATCAACCAGGAGTGCGCCTTCGGCGTCGATGCCGACGAACACACCCGAGCGGGCGATGTCGGCCGGCTGATAGGTGATGGGTCGATCATCGAAGGCGGCGAGAGCCGTCTCTATTTCGCCAAGTCGCTGGTCAACCTCGTCGGGCAGCTCGTCCGCGCCGTCATGCTCGGCTTCGAGCCTGGCATATTCGGCCTTGAGCGCCTCGATGGTCGCCTGCTCTTCGGCCGAAAGATCGGCAGGCACGCCGTCCAGCTCGCGCAAGCCACGAGTATGGCCGTAGGGGAAGTCGATCCCGACCTCGATCCACTTCCAACCTTCGGCGGCGATTGTCTCGGCCTCCGCCTTCAACTTCTCAGCGACAAGACGGTCGAGCAGAGCAACGTCCTCAAGCCAGCCGCCGTCGTCGGACTGGAATAGATCGCGCAACACCATGCCACCGGCCGCCTCGTAGGCGTCGAGGCCGACAAACACGGCGCGCCGGTCGGAGGCGCGCACTGTCTTCTCAGTCAGCATGCGGCGGATCTGATAGGGCTCCTTCTGCCAGGAGCCGGAGATCGCCTGCCAGACCTGCTCCTGGCGTCCATGATCCGCGGTGACGGTGAACGCCATCAACTGGTCAAGAGACATGCCGTCCTCGGCATAGACGTCGAGCAGCGCGGGCGAGACCGAGGCGAGGCGCAGGCGCTGCTTCACCACATTCACCGAGGTAAAGAAGGCCGCGGCGATGTCCTCCTCGCTCTTGCCCTTCTCGCGCAGAGCCTGGAAGGCGCGGAATTGGTCGAGCGGGTGCAGCGGCGCGCGCTGGATATTCTCGGCCAGTGAGTCGTCCTCGGCGAGAACGGTGGTTCCAGGATCGCGCACGACGCAAGGCACCGGCGCGGTCTTGGCCAGGCGCTTCTGCTTCACCAGCAGCTGCAGCGCCCGGTAGCGGCGCCCGCCGGCCGGAATCTCGAACATGCCGGTCTCGGCGCCTTCGGCATCGAGGACCGGCCGGACATTGAGGCTTTGGAGCAAGGTACGCCGGGCGATGTCCTCGGCCAGTTCCTCGATGGAGATGCCGGCCTTCACGCGGCGGACGTTTGACTGGCTGAGCACCAGCTTGTTGAAGGGAATATCGCGCGAGGATGACAGGGTTATCTTCTGAACGGCAGTTGCCATAGGTAATACTCCACGACGGGCGACCCAAAGTCTCTCTCTGGTCTCCAACCCGTCACGAGGCGCAGCGCCGCCCTCTTCCTCTGAGGGCAGCGCCGCAAACCGACGATCAGGAAAACCGGAAAGGCACGAAGCCGCAGACACGCCGTTCCGCATCTCCGGCTTTCCGGGTATCAGGCTGCCTGATCGAGTAGCCTCTTCGCGCGCCCCTCCAGATCGAGCCGTGCGTCCTGATGGGTCTTGCCTCGCGCAACCGCTGTGATGCCTTGCACGAAATCGAACACGCTCTCGGGCTTGCGTCCTTCCTCGGATAGCACCGTTTCGATGATCTTCGCTGTCTCCGCCTTCGAGAAGCCGCGCTTGCGCAGGAACTCGCTGCGGTCGTCGTCGGTGCGGGCAACGATCATTTCTCGCGCCGTCCTGATGCCGTTGATGAAGGGCCTCGGTGAGGAATTGGCAAAGCTGGCGAGTGCCGGCGCCGCCTCGTGGGCAAAGCGTGAGGCGGCGTATTTGGAGTGGCGGATCGTGATCTCCTCGAAATCCTCGACGCCGTCGGGTAGGGGCGAGGGTTCCCGATGGGATGATCCTCTACCCCTCCCACGGAACCGGACGTGATAGTTTCCCATCATCCGGCTCCTACGTTTGCACAACGATCCAGTCTTTCCTGTAATCGTCCGGCATGGTGCGCGACATGGCAGTCGCGGCAGAGCACCACACGCTTGCGCGTCCGGGCCGCCTTGACGCGGGTCCAGAGCGTGGTCCCCGTCATGTCACTCATCTTGCGAACGTGATGCACCTCCAACGGCACGTCCACCGATCCGCACGCCCGACATACCCGTGCGCGAAGCCGGTCGACAATGTCGGTCCGGCCAGCAAAGTGGATATGCGTCTGTGCTTCACGATCAACGTGTGAGGATGCCGGTGTTGGCTCAACATCCTTCAGGCGGAACATCGGCATGAAGCGCCGCTTGTGGCGGCCGTCATACCACAGGCCGAGGCAATCCCCATTTCGGAGCCTCCCTGCCGTCACCTTGACCGAGGACTTATGCTTACGGGACAGGGTCTTCATAAAGCTCCACCACCAGAGATGGTGAAGCCGTCCGACCTGCTGTTTCCAGAGCGTGCCGAGCTTGTAATACTCGGCCAGTCCCCGCAACATCGCATTGTACCCGGTCAGGATAGCAACGTCAGAGTTGTTGATCACTTCGCATCGAGCCTCGCCACGGTTGGTATGGAGATTTCCGAGGCGATTTCTCTCTGCGAAGCGGGCGAGCTTTTCCATCGGCACATGAAGCTGCATGCGATCATCCGGCACTCGCATGGTGACGGCACGACCGCCCTTCACCATCCGCTTTGTCCGACCATCGCCGTAGGTCTTCAATGCGTAACCGAGGAATATTGCTCCCTCGTCAGCCTTCCTTATCCCGCTTTTCTCCGCAGACACTTCCAGTTTCAGGGTTTCGGCCAGATACGTTCTGACCTCGGCCATGACACGGCGAGCGTCCTCTTTGCTGCCGATAATGCCGATCACGAAGTCGTCGGCATACCGGCAGTAGCGAAGTCGGCGGTAGTTTGGATCGAACTGATCGACGGACGGTTTTTCGAGCCGTCGCCGCTCCCATTCCCTGATTTCCTCGATCAGCCGGGGAATTTCTTCCTCGTTGCCATTGGCACGCCGTCGATTGATCATTCTGCGCCGGATCTGGATCTGCTTTGAGGTTTCAAGGTAGGCGGCACTGCGTCGCCTTCCTTGCCCCCTGTCGAACCGTGCTTTCATCTCCGCCACGAACAGATCGAGTTCGTGGAGGTAGACGTTGGCGAGGATCGGCGAGATCACGCCACCTTGTGGGGCTCCGCTGAAAGTCCTGTGGAACTTCCAGTCTTCGAGATAGCCGGCCTTGAGCATCCGCCCGATCAACTGCAACAATCGATCATCATCGATACGTTTGCGCAGCAGACCAAGCAGTATGTCGTGATCGATGTTGTCGTAGTATCCGACGATATCGACCTCAACCAGCCATTTCATGCCATGCCATGTGCGCCTGATTTCGGTCAGGGCCGTGTGACATGACCGCCCCCGGCGGAAGCCGTGCGATTGTTCCGAGAAGACCGGCTCGTAGACATGTTCGAGCAGAATCTTCACGGCCGCCTGCACCAGCTTGTCGTCGGCAGTGGGAATGCCCAACGGGCGTTTCTTCCCGTTGGCCTTGGGGATGTATTGCCTGCGCGCCGGAGAGAAACGATACGATCCGTCCAGAACGGACGCCATTACCTCCTGCATCCTTTCAAGCGAGAAGCCATCGAGGGTGTTTTGGGGGTCGACGCCCGGTGTCAGTGCTCCTTTGTTGGGAGCGATCTGCTCATAAGCCCTTTCCCATATGGTTGGAGCCGAAAGCAGCCTGAACAGGCCGTTGATACGTTTTCCCTGACGAGACAGGTCGATGATTGAGTCCAGTCTCTTCTCTACGGTGTGCGGTTGCATCAGCAAACCTCCGTCATGAAGTTGAAAGACCCAGCAAACGCGCCGCCCTTCACCCGCGCAGTAGGGATTCCCCGTCCGGTTGCCCGGTCGGTTTCACCCGTGCTCGTCCATCCTTGGATGGCTGTCCCGGGCATTACCCCGGGCGTTTGGCTACTATGGCGGCTCCGTCGCCCTACGGGACATCGGAGAGATGCCCGCTTAGGCGATCCCGTGTTTACGCGATCAGTGAGAGACGACGTGGTTAGGTGGCCCGTTCGATCATTGGCCCCTCGACGAGGGGTGAGCCGTGTGACCAAGTTTAGGCGGGTCTTATGGGGTACCCCACCCTTCGCACGGCATGACGCGTCAACCATTGCTGCGTCATGACCCGAAAAAAGTCCCTGATCTGGGCTTCACGCAATCCAGCATTCACCATGCACGTCTTGCCCTGACGTCCCGATGGCCTACAATGGTTTCGACCCGGATGACGCCTTTTCCCGGCATGCTATTGTCCCCTGCCGGTTTCCCGGTCGCAGCCATTTCTGGCCAAGGTAAGTCGGGTGGGCATCAGGCAGTTCTTGGTTTCCTGAGAAGTCTCCTTCACTCAATTGATCGCGCCGACACGGCGCACCCAGAGATTCCGGTTCTGGCAGACGGCGCGGAGATAGAAGCTCGCCATGCCGAGCGTCTTGGCACCCACCTCGGAATTCCAGCAGTAGAAGCCGCGGAAATAAAGGTCGGGCGAGCCGTCGGCCAATCGGCCGGCCTCGATCGGGTTGAGGTCGTCGACCAGGAACAGGAAAACGTCGCGGTCGGAGGCGTAGAGGGTCGTCGTATCCTGACTGACGTCGACATGCGGATTATAGACACCGGTCGACCAGTCAAGTACGCCCGGGACCTTCCAACGCGTGTCGCCCGTGCCATTGCCGGCGATGCGCTGAACGGCCGCGACGAGTTCGTCGTCAAAGATGCGCCCGTATTCGGGACCCGTAACCGCGCGAAGCTCAACGCGACCGTCTTCGATCTCGAGCGTCTTCACCTGCTCGGCGGAATGGGAGGTCAAGCCGTACTGCAGATTGATGCCGGCCAGCGACGCTGGAAGCTGACGAAGGTAAGCCGCCGGCGCTCCGACCAGGCCGGCGAGTTGGCCGAAACTCCAGTGCGTCGGTGCAATCGGCGTGTCTGAACCGGGCAGTACCATAGCCAGGCGCTCGGCATCGTCGCGGCTGGCCTCAACCCGGATCGCAGCGCTCTCGACCGTTCGGGTGCGGCTTCGTTCGGTCCGTCCACGCACCGCGGCATAGAGGTCCGAAAGCGACAGATAGCGCTCGTCCGCTGGCCGCGAGAACCATTCCGACGATACCCGGCCGACGCGCTCGCCGCGGGTCACGTCCACCTTGTAGCCGCCGGCGCGGTCGCGGCCATTGATCAGAACTTCCACTTGGGTCATGGGTCATCTCCACGACAGGCGCCGGAGGCCTCTCCTCCGTTCTTCAACCCGTCATGGCGAAGCCCATCCGCCCTCTCACTCTGATGGGGGCGTTGCGGGGTTCTCCCCGCAGAAGGGGTCGGCCGAGACCTCAGGCTCGGGCGCAGGGGAAGGCTTTCCCCTCAAATCCGCAGAGCCGCAAATGCGCAAGACTGAGCGGCTCGCCATGGGCGATGACAAGGGTAGATTCTCGTCGCTTTGAGTTGCGTCGTGATACGGAAGGCGATCGCTGAAGTAGCCGTTGGGAAACCGTGCTGAGTTACGGGAGGGGATTGTTGATGGCGGCGAGCAGCTTTAGAAATATTTTCACGTCGAGCGCCTTGTTTCAACTGTTAGTGACAGCCGCGTCTACTTTGGGTCGCCCAATCAGTTCGGCTGATCCGCTCGGAAGGCGCGGTCGCTATCTAATGAAATGTACCGCCGCGCGATGCCCAATGAAATCGAAGCAACTGAGCAGGCGTTCTTTGAGCTGAAGGCTCTCAACTCACGCCGGTTCGGTAGGCGTCACCCGTCAACAGCAGCGCAGAAATGAAAGGATGAAACTGCAACACCAACTCCAGATCGGCCTCTTACCTCTTTGGCTCGGCGTAGGGATCGCAACGCCGGACTTGTACTCCATAGAAATGAGCTTCATTTCGAAGCAGGCCAAAGCGCTTGCGATGGTAGCTAACTCTTCCTCTACGGCGTCAAATAAATTGCAGCTCCAAAGGAGTGATCACGAAAATGTTCTTCGTGCGCTCGACTTTGCGCTTTCCCGATCGGCTACGCTTGGCATCTCGGATGCCGCGCACAACAGCGATACAACACGTTGATATCGCTCGACACTCTCTCTTGCATTGCGGCCGCAACTTGTCATCCTTGTCACGATGCAGAGCAATCCGCGGACAGGGCTTGAACCTGCGATCTTCAAATTATGTGACTGAAGGTCGAGACTCAACCGCACCAGTCGCACCAGAAACAGCGCGAACAAGCCATCACGAACGAGATCGAACCAAAACGAAAACGCAGTAAATCAACGAAAGTGATGGATATGCTGCCGCGCATAACGGTCTGGTTGCAGGATCGCATAGAGGCGGCGCGCGAATGCACAACGTCGTCGCGGACTTATCCATTTGCACGTACCGAACGGTCCAGATAGGATGATGGCGCCCTATTCTTCGACCGAGGTTGCAATTGCGATAGGCGTCTCACTGGACACCTTCTATCGCACGCGTCAAATCCGGCACGAGCGCGACGGCTTGCCAGCGCCGATCAGCCAACGTGGGCCGCTTAAATGGGAACGTACTGGCTTTGACGCCTGGCTGACTCGACACCATCCCATGCGACCGAAGACGATCGCTGGTGACGCATTCGCCGCACCGCCGGCAGCAAGCGATGAGGAACATCGCGAGCGGCTGAGAATGGCCTATGGGGATCATGGCGCTTGACATTCAAGGTCGTGCTAGATTCCAATGGTGCCCTCTCACTTCGGCACCGAGGCTTTCAATGGCCGATCCGAAATTTCCATACGTGAAGTGGCGTGACGGCCGTCCGCGCTCATCACATGGCGCTTACGCTAGGGCGCTCGGCTTTGTCGATACCGACCTGCGCCATCCTCCCCACGACGAAAAGGGCCGCCCGGTCGGCGCGTGGTTCAATCTCCAGGAGGCGTCCGATTTTTCTGACAGACGACGATCGGAAATCGATGCGGCACGCCGCGCTGGTAAGCTGCCGAAAAAGATTACGGTCCGCAAGCGCACCACGATCGAGGATCTTCTAGACGATTGGAGCAAATCGGCCGAGTTCAAGGCGCTTTCGGCCGCGTCGCAATCCTCATATCGCAAGTGCATCTCCGCCATCCTATACCGGCCGCAGACGCGCGAAGCCGCTGCGAAGATGCGTGCCGAGATCCGCGCCGCCAAGCTGCTAGGCGTAGCCGAACCCGCGCGCGAACTGGAGGCGATTGCGACCGCCACACCATCCTCAATCGGCAAACCGGAGCTTCGAGCGTTCTACAACTATGCGAAATCGGTCCGCGGCCATCATATGGCGCTATCGATGATAGCGACGCTATCAGCTGCACTTACATGGGGCCAGGAAAGCGTCCTATGGCGCCTTGGGCCCAACCCGCGAGAGGGAATGGAGTTCGATCATCCAGACGGCCGTATCGTGCTGGTCGCGATGCCGGAATTTTCCGCCTGGGTTGCTGCAGCGGATGCAATTGAACGCTCGTCGATCGGCGACAGTTTCTATCTCGCGCTGTTCACCGGACAACGCCAGACGGACCGCTTGATCATGCGCAACGAAAGCAACGTCGAGGGACGGCACGCGTTCAGACAGAGCAAGACTGGCGAACTCGTCGACATCAAGGAAGCACCACAACTCACTCTACGGCTAAATGCGTCGCGCGCGCGGGTAAAGGCACTCAAGCTGCGGCTGCGGCTTGAGACGGTACCGGTCGAGCTGGTCGTCAGCGAGGACAACGGCGAACCTTATGATGAGAGCACTTACCGGCATTGGGTGTCGACCGCGCGTGCCGTCGCCGTGTTCGGCTTCCTGGCGTGCGATACCGCGCGACAAGCGATCGTCCGCGCGGAGCGACTGACCACCGAGCTGATCAGGACCGTCGACAGGCTATTTGCGACTTTCCCGCTCGACGAAGAGAACAAGGCACGGCGAGCCCGCGCGGTCGATCAGCGCGCGCGTGCGTTGGCGCAATGGCTGGATGCGCAGACGGTGCGCGACAGCAATGGCAATGAAGCAGCATGGCGGCTGAAACCGTGCCAATCCCTCATGTTCGTCAATGGCGCCGGCGAACTGGACCAGAAACACGATCAAGATCTGCGCGATACTTGCGTCATGCTGCTCGATCGTGCCGGCTGCGATCTGCTGACCATCTGCGACATTACCGGGCACTCGTACCGAAGTGCACAAACCATCGTAAAGCATTACCGCGCCCGCAATGTAGATCGCGCCGACGCCGGTATCGACCGGCTCGAATTGCAGGTACGCAAGGAAGGGATGAAGGGCTAATCGCCGAAAACCCGACGGCTTGCAAGGGTGACGCTGTCGTGATGATGACGAACGCTACCTCCTTGGTTGGCCCTTTCGAGCCCCGCCAACGCCTGACCACACGGCAGCATACTCGGCTCGCGCGGCGTTCCGATTCGTCCTAGCGGCGAGGTGCGGACGATTGCCCGTCTACCTCGATAGTCACTTGCAGATCGGGTTCCATCGAAAACATTCAGAGAGCATTCGATTCGTCGCATGGCGTGCGACGTACGACCATAAAAAGCGTCGCACGAGACTCGTTTTGTTCTCGGCCGTCATCCCGCGAAGGTCCTGGAAAATAAGGATTTTCCTTTGGTGGGCGCACCAGGGCTCGAACCTGGGACCCGCTGATTAAGAGTCAGCTGCTCTACCAACTGAGCTATGCGCCCGGAACTTGTCCGGAAATGACCCTCGCAAGAGAGCGGTCGTTTAGCAAAGCGATTCCCCGATGTCCAGCAAGCTCAAGCAAGTTTTCCCGACTTTCTGACAACCGAAAGGCCGCCGGAATCCGGCGGCCTTTCATAGACTTGGCGAGGGTGCCGGCGGACAGCGCTCAGAGCCGGCCGGAGCGCTCCTGATCAGGGCCATCGTCGCGGTCGAAACGGTCGTGATCGAAGCCGCGGCCGCCGCGCTCCCAGCGGTCCATGCCGCGCTCTAGGCGGTGGCGGCGCCAGCCTTCGGCGCCGAAGCCGCGCCCTTCCATATGGGTCAGCATGCTCAGCCGCCGCTTCTGGTTGTCGTCGAGCGTCTTGTAGAGCGGGTCGGCGGCATCGGCGATCTTCGTCAGCGACGTCGCGGTCGCCGCCATGTTGCCGGCGCGCTCGCGCAGGCGGGCGACCGGATCATCCGGCTTCTGCGACTTGTCCGCATCGGTCTTCTCGGCGGCCATCCGCGCATTGGCACGATCGAGCCGCATCTTCGCGAAGTCGCGCACCGCGGCCTCAACCGGCGGCCACAGCTTCTCCTGATCGGCGTTGAGCTTCAGCCCGGCGTGGACGGCGGCGATCCGCGCGTCGAGGAAGGCGGCCCGATCCTCGGGGCTCATCCGCATATGGCCGTGGAACCAGGGACGATGCTGGGCATAGACCGCGGTCGAACCGGCAATCGTGAGCGCCGCGATGCCGGCGAGCAGAACTTTCTTCATACGAACCTCCTTTGAAGGTTGCTCGAAGATGATGCCGCCCGCCCGCGCCTTCAACTTACGGATTGGACAGAGAGAGCTCTGTTACCAAGATGTAATCCGCTTTCATTGCACCGCAGAAACATCCAAGGCGCGAGGTCGCGCTTTGGATGTCTGTTGTTTGCGCTAGATCATGCCGAGCAAGCGCGGCAGCCACAGCGAGATCTCCGGCACGTAGGTGATCAGGCCGAGGAACACCAGCATCGCGCACAGCCATGGCAACACCGAGATGGTGATCTCGCTGATGCCCATCTTGGCGATACTGCTCGCAATGTAGAGGTTGAGCCCGACCGGCGGGTGGCACAGCCCGACCTCGGTGTTGACGATCATCAGGATGCCGAGATGCACCGGGTGCACGCCGAGCTTGGTCGCCAGCGGAAACAGGATCGGCGCCATGATCAGGAGGATCGACGACGGATCCATCACGTTGCCGGCGAGCAGCAGGATGATGTTGACGACGAGCAGGAACATCCAGACCGAGAAGTTCTTGTCGATGATCCAGGCCGCCATCTCCTGCGGGATCTGCTCGTGCGTCATCAGGAACGAGAACAGCACCGCGTTGGTGATGATGTAGAGCAGCATCGAGCTCATGCTCGCCGCCTGCAGCAGCACCTTCGGCACCTCGGAGAGCTTCAGCTCCTTGTAGACGAATACGGTGATGAAGAAGGCGTAGGTCGCGGCGACCGCTGCGGCTTCGGTCGGCGTGAAGATGCCGCCATAGATGCCGCCGAGCACGATCACGATCAGCAGCAGGCCCCAGATGCTTTCGCGGAACGCCGTGAACTGCTGGCCGATGGTCGCGCGTGGCATCTTCGGATAGCCGTTGCGCTGTGCGACGAAGAAAGTCACCGCCGCCAGCATCAGCGCGAGCACGACGCCCGGCACGATGCCGGCCATGAACAGCGCGCCGATCGAGGTGTTGGTGGAGACGCCGTAGAGCACCAGGATGATCGAGGGCGGCACCAGGATGCCGAGCGCGCCCGAGGTCGAGATCACGCCGACGCCGAACCGCTTCGGATAGCCGTGATCGACCATCGCCGGCATCATGATCGAGCCGATAGCAACCACGGTGGCGACGCTCGAGCCCGAGATCGCCGCGAACATCGCGCAGGCCGCGACGCCGGCCAGCCCAAGGCCGCCGGGCAGATGTCCGACCAGCGAGGTGGTGAACGCGATCATGCGCCGCGCGACGCCGCCGCGGGTCAGGAAGGTGCCCGCCAGGATGAAGAACGGGATCGCCATGATGCCGAAATTGTCGAGACCCGAAAACAGCTTCAGGCCGACGCTCTCGATCGGCACCTCGGTCATGGTGAACAGGAAGGTGAGCACGGTAAGGCCGAGCGAAATCGAGATCGGCATGCCCGTCAGCATCAGGGCAAACAGCAGTCCGAAAATAAGTGCGGCGCTCATCACGCTTCTCCAAGCGCGACGGGCGCGGTCTTGCTGGTCTCGACGCCATCGACATGGGAGGCGTCATGGTGCGGCAGGTCGTCGGTCCACCAGTAATTCCAGCACACCTGCAGGAAGCGGAAGCACATCAGATAGGAGCCGAGCGGGATGCAGGCGTAGACGATCCAGCTCGGGATCTCGAGATCCGGCGAGACCTGGTCGGTATGCATCAATTCGAACACGAATTTGGCACCCATGGTGCCGACGATCCCTGTGAATAGCGCGCCGCCGAGCAGGCCGAAGGTGATGGTGCGCTTGCGCCAGAAATCGTTGAGGCGGTTGATCAGGACGTCGACGCCGACATGGACGCCGGCGCGCACGCCATAGGCGGCGCCGAACTTCGCCATCCAGATGAACATGTAGATGCAGAGTTCCTGCGACCAGGCGAGATTGATGCCGAACAGGTACGGATAGAGCACGGGAACGTCGACCAGAAAACGGTGCACGACCGTGACGAAGGTCAGCAGCGTCGCGGCCCCCATCAGGCTCGCGATGATGATTTCCTCGAGCCGGTCCAGAATTTTAAGCAGCATTGATCTCCCCTGTCATGGCCTGATGCCGCAACCGGCCACGGCACCCTGGCCGCGACCTCACGCGGCCGCGGCGTTCACTATGTTTGCGGTTCAAGTCCCGCGTGACTGTTGCCGTCGATCGGAGCTGCCTCCGATCTACCTCGCCCCGCGTGCGGGGAGAGGTCGAAATTCAAGCGCAGCTTGAATTTCCGGTGAGGGGGAGCTTCCGCGAGCACATCTGGAGCCGCGTTCGCGGAGAAGGCCCCTCACCCCAACCCTCTCCCTGCACGAACCGGGAGAGGGAGCTCGTCTGGCATCGCCTCAGCGGCGAAGCATCGCAGCTAGTTCATCGGGCTGCGGCCGGTTTCCTTGAGGAATTCGTCGATCAACGGCTGGCCGACGCGCGATGCCACGTCCTTGTAGACCGGCATCATCGCCTTGCGCATCGCCTCGTCCTGCTCCGGCGTCAACGCGACGATCTCGGTCTTGCCGGCCTTCTTGATCTCGGCGAGCGCGTCGTCGTTTTCCTTGGCCGACTGGCTGTTGCCGAACTCGGTGGCTTCCTTCATTGCCTTGGAGAGCTGCTCGCGGATATCGGCCGGCAGGCCGTCCCAGAACTTCTTGTTCACGACCACGACGTAGCCGATGTAGCCGTGATTGGTGACGGTGGCGTACTTCTGCACCTCATGCATTTTCTGGGTGTAGATGTTCGACCAGGTGTTCTCCTGGCCGTCGACCACGCCGGTCTGCAGCGCCTGGTAGACGTCGGAGAATGCCATCACCTGCGGGATCGCGCCGAGCGCGCGGAACTGGGCTTCCAGCACCTTCGACGACTGGATGCGGAACTTGAGCCCCTTGTAGTCGGCGGGCGCGACCAGCTTCTTGTTCGCGCTCATCTGCTTGAAGCCGTTGTCCCAATAGGCGAGACCGGTCATGCCCTTGGAATCCAGCTTCTTGAGCAGCTGGGCGCCGAGCGGCCCGTCGGTGACCTTCCGCAGCGACTTCAGGTCGGGCAGGATGTAGGGCAGATCGAAGACTTCGAATTCCTTGATGCCGATCGGGCCGAACTTCGAGTTCGACGGCGCCAGCATCTGCACCGCGCCGAGCTGCAGCGCCTCGAGCTCTTCCTTGTCCTTGTAAAGCGTCGAGTTCGGGTAGACCTCGACCTTCACCTTGCCGCCGGTGTACTTCTCGGCGAGTTCCTTGAACTTGTCGGCCGCCTTGCCCTTCGGCGTATCCGAGGCCACCACGTGGCTGAATTTGAGAACGATCGGCGACTGCGCCGCCGCAGGCCCGACAAAGGTCAAAGCCGCGATCGACGCCGCAGCCAATATGAGTTTACGCATGTTTCCTCCCGCGTAATTGCGGAGCGCGAATACCGGCCCCGAGACATCCGGTCGCACCATTACAGACAAGCAAAGACGATTGCCATTGCCCCTTTAGCAGGGGCCAATTGCACCATTGCTGCACTGCAAAATTCGATGCGGCGGTATCCCCTTCGGCTCTTGCGACCGTTCAATGACACCGCCCGCACGCTGTGCCCGGCCACGGCAATGAGGTCAATGCGAGGTTTGGCAATGGCGGGTTCGCCGGGCGCGAATGCTGCGCGTGTTTCTTGCCGGCTGTCGCCCTGCGAAAACAGAGATCCATACGCCGCGGCAAATCTTGCAGATGTGACTCTTCGTTGTCGTCCTGGCGAAAGCCAGGACCCATAACCACCGCATTTGATTGTGAACGAGGTCGTGGCCCCAGCATCGCGCAACAAGTCTCATTTGGGGTAATGGGTCCTGGCTTTCGCCAAGACGACACTGACGCCAGGACGACACTGAATGTGTTGGACCACGTGTGGCTCATGCTTCCGCAGTCTCGCGGCGCATTGCGTCCGAGCTTTGCATCTTGTTCCGCCCTCACCTCAAGCAGAGGGCGCAGGGAAAGCCGGGTGCCGATCGCACCCATGGGCCCCGAGCAATGGGTAGAAAGCTCGGGGGTAGGACCACAGGTGTAACCGGAAACAACCCGGCTTTCCCTGCGCGATGGGCTACGGCTTACTTCGTGCTCTCCCCGGCGAGACTGGGCTTGGTTGTCACCGTCTTCGCAACGCGCACTGCGCAATCGGAAAAGACACCTGCCGCTAGGGCGTCAGGACCACACGACTTCACCGTCCGCCTCATGCACGTTCGTCAACTGCGCAATCGGCGTCCACCGCATCTCGACCCACGTTCGTGACGACCGCGAAGCGCCCCTCGTGTCGGGTGAGACGGGCAGACCATACACTGAGCCACGCTTCGGATAAAGCGAAATATTTTTGCTGCGAAGGCTTGCGCCGTCGGGCAACTCAGTGGTAGCGGCCCTACCTCGCCGGCGAACGGAATCCGGTCGATCAGGCGTCATTCCCTCCGCAGGATTTTATCCATGGCCTTTCCACGCGCCAGCTCATCGATCAGTTTATCCAGGTAACGAATTTCCCGCATGGTCGGCTCTTTGATTTCCTCAACCCTGACACCGCACACCATGCCCTTGATCAAGGCCCGCGAAGGATTCATTTCAGGCGCCTTTGCGAAGAACGTTTCGAAGTCGGTTTGTTTTTCCAACTGAGCTTCCAGCTCCTTCGAACCGTAGCCGGTCAACCAGGAGATCACCTGATCAACCTCCGCTTTGGTGCGTCCCTTCTTCTCCGCTTTCGCGACATAGAGCGGGTAAACGCTTGCGAAGCTCGTTGTATAGATCCGATGCTTGGCCATGAATTGCTCCGAACGTTCGTATTCCGGGGTCTCGACGAGGAGATATTAGTCCTGAGTTGAACCGGCTTCGCCAATCCGAAGTGTCGCACGTGGCTAGGGGCATGGCGATGGCCTGCTGCCTCCCGTTTCGTCCCCAGCGCTCGCGTGCGGCGGCCCGCATGCGTTGGCAGCAATCGCTCTACAGCGACGGCAACCACTCTGGGGCGGCGCCCCACCCGATCCGTTAGATCACCACCATGTCCAATCCACGGGCGGAAACAATGCGGCCCGCCGGGATCGAACATCAGGATCGAACGCAGGAGTTTTCAACGATGAACCAGATGATCCGCAATACCCAGGAGACAAGCATGAACCTCGACAATGTCTCGCACGCTGGTCAGCCGGGGCCAAACGAGTTGGTGCCATCGCGCTACGCGCTGAAGATCGGCGAGATCGACGTGCTGGTCGTCAGCGACGGGGTGCTGCCGCTGCCGACCAAGATGCTGGCGCACAATGCCGAGCCGGCCGTCCGCGCGGCCTGGCTGGACGACATGTTCCTGCCGCCGGACGCGTTCGACTGGGCGCTGAACGTGGTCGTGGTGCGAAGCGGCGGGAAAACCATCCTCGTCGACGCCGGGCTGGGGTCGGACCCGGACCTGCACCTGCCGAAGGCCGGGCAGACGGTCAAGCGACTGGAGGCGGCCGGTATCGATCTTGGGTCCGTGACCGACGTGGTGCTGACCCACATGCACATGGACCACGTTGGCGGGCTGCTCGTCGAGGGCGTGAAGGAGCGGCTGCGTCCGGACCTGCGGATCCATGTGGCGGCTGCCGAGGTCAAGTTCTGGGAGGCGCCCGATTTCTCCCGCGTCTCGATGCCGCCGGGTTTCCCCGACGCGCTTCGTGCGACGGCCAAGCGGTTCAGGAAGGAATACCAGAGCCAGCTGCGGCTGTTCGACGAGGAGCACGAGGTGGCGCCCGGAGTGGTCGTCCGTCGCAGCGGCGGCCACACTCCCGGCCACAGCGTCGTTCGTCTGGCGTCCGGCGGCGACCGGCTGACATTCGCCGGTGACCTCGTATTCGCGGTCGGGTTCGAGCACCCCGAATGGCACAATGGCTTCGAGCACGATCCCGAAGAGGCGGCCCGCGCCCGGATCAGTCTGATGCGGGAACTGGCGGCGAACCGCGAGCTGCTGGTTGCCACGCATATGCCGTTCCCGTCCGTCGGACATGTCGCGGTCGAGGGTGACGCCTTCCGTTGGGTGCCGGTGTTCTGGGACTACTGAGACCTTGTCGAGTTAGAGCCGAACCGGGGCGCGTACTCATATCGATCATGGGTGCGGGCTCCGGCTTCCGCGCGGCCCTTCTGAGCAAAGGTCGGCTACGGGCCCCACAAGCTGTCATTCAAGCCGGTCGAGAGCGAATTAGCTTGCCTTGCTTTGAGTCCTTTTGCACTCTCAGGCAAAGGAGGCCGATGCATGAAGATAATGACCGTCGCGTGCGCTCTCGGAGCGGCCCTCGTGCTGTGCAACCTCGGGACGTCTGGTGCTGAAGCCCGGGCGCGGAAGGCACAAGTCGTTCATGAACCAAGGAGGGTCATTATCCCGACGCCCGTGATAAGGCCAACTCCGTGGGACTATTATATTGTTCCACGATATCAATATCGCCCTGAAGACGACCGGGTCGATCCATACGCCCCGCCCCTGGTGTCGTCGTGGCGCCTCTATGAGGCGTGGCGGTGGCCATACTGGTGGTGAACAGCGATCGCGCCAAACAGATCACATTCCGAGTGGTGATCGTCCCCTGACGGACGGGGACTAGTGTGCTGAATGCGAAGTTCGTGCGATTTCGCGGCAGCCACTTTCACGAACTTCGCATTCATAAAGCACACTAGAATCATAAGTCTGCTAGTGTCCTTATCAAATCCGAAGTTCGCTCCGAAGGTGCGGCAAATGATGCGAACTTCGGATTCGGGACACTAGCTGTGAAGTTGCGCGTTGAGGCCGTCCCAATTTGGCGTACGCTTGGTTGCCTCAAGAGCGCCGCTCTGGGAATTCCGACGAAAAAGCAGGCCCTTCTGGCCCGAGAGTTCTTTGGCTTTCAGGACTCGGCCATCTTCCAAAAGGATGCGCGCGCCTGCCGTGACATAACAGCCCGCTTCGACGATACAATCGTCACCCAATGAAATGCCGATACCGGCGTTGGCTCCGATCAGGCAGCGCTCACCGACTGTAATCCTCTCTTTCCCTCCTCCGGACAGAGTGCCCATGATCGACGCTCCGCCACCAACGTCGCTGCCGCTTCCCACAACCACGCCGGCGCTGATCCGGCCTTCGACCATGCAGGGACCGAGCGTACCCGCGTTAAAATTGCAAAAGCCTTCATGCATGACGGTTGTGCCCGGGGCCAAGTGGGCGCCGAGCCTTACGCGATCCGCATCAGCAATTCTCACGTCCGCTGGCGTCACATAATCGGTCATGCGCGGAAACTTATCCACGCCTGTCACCTCGAATGCGAGGGCACGCTTTCGTGCCTCCATTCGCGCGTCCGGTACACGGGAGCACTCACAGGGACCGAGGGTCGTCCAGGCAACGTTAGGTAAGAGACCGAAAACACCCTCGAGGTTCAGACAATTCGGCCGGACGAGCCGGTGGCTCAGCAGATGGAGTCGAAGATACGCGTCGTGCACGTCCGTCGGCGCAGATGCAAGGGAGCCAATTTCTGTACGGATTGGAACGATGTCGACATTGCGAATGTCGTCGTGTCGCGCATATCCGTCCGCCGACTCGCCCAACGATCTGCTGACCTCGTCCTTCGTGAGAGGGACCGTTGCCGTCTTGTCGGCCTCCGCGACCAGGCGCAGCTGAAGAAACCAGGAATCCAGCACGCGCCCATCAGCGGCAATCGTCGCAAATCCCTCGCCTCTCGCGCCCCTCAGCTCTATCGTCATCTGAATTTCTCACACTGCGATCCTGCACGTCATGCATACGCGAGTTCTCGTGGAAATGGCAACTTCCGGGCTCTCAAACAGGTCCGCTTTGGGGCAAAGGGCAACATGGGTCCACGCCGCAGCGACGTCCGGCTCTTACGCTCTGAGCGGACGTCGATCGACGGTGCTTGCGGTGCTGTGTCGGGCGAGCGAGTAGCCGGCGGGCGGCTTTCCGCGCTTCGTCCCCGGACCGCTATTCCGCCGCGGTCCGGATATCGATCTTCTCGGCGCGGACCGCGCAGAACTTGAACTCCGGAATCTTGCCGAACGGGTCGAGCGCCGGGTTGGTCAACAGGTTGGCCGCCGCTTCCGCGTAGCAGAACGGCATGAAGACCATGTTCTCGGGCACGTCGCGGTCGGCACGCACCTTGACCTCGACCGCGCCGCGGCGCGTCTCGAGACGGATGAAGTCGCCGGGCGCGAGTCCCTTCTTGTGCATGTCCTTCGGGGTCATGAACGCGACCGCTTCGGGCTCGATCTGGTCCAGCACCTGGGCACGGCGCGTCATCGAGCCGGTGTGCCAATGTTCGAGCACGCGGCCGGTCGACAGCACCATCGGGTACTCGTCGTCGGGCAGTTCGTCCGGCGGGATCACCTTGGCCGGCACGATCCTGCCGCGGCCGCTTTCGGTCGGGAAGCCGGTGGTGAAGATGATCTCGTTGCCGGGCTTGTCGGGATCGTCGACCGGATAGGTCACCGCGCCCTCGCGCACCAGGCGGTCCCAGCTGATGTTCTTCAGTGACGGCATCAACTCGGCCATCTCGGTGAAGACCTCGCCCGGCCCCGCATAGTTCCAGGGCAGTCCCATCCGCTTACCGATCTCCTGGATGATCCAGAGATCCTGCCTTGCATCGCCCGGCGGCTTGATCACCTCGCGCGCCAGCTGCACGCGGCGGTCGGTATTGGTGAAGGAGCCGGACTTTTCGGCGAACGCCGAGGCCGGCAGGATGACGTCGGCGTGGAACGCGGTCTCTGTGACGAACAGATCCTGCACGACGAGATGATCGAGCTTGGCCAGCGCCTCGCGCGCGTGCTGCAGGTCGGGATCGGACATCGCGGGATTCTCGCCCTCGACATACATGCCGTGGATTTCGCCGGCGTGGATCGCATTCATGATCTCGACCACGGTCAGGCCGCGCACCGGATCGAGCTCCTGCCCCCAGAGTTTCTCGAAGGCGCCGCGCATGTCGTCGCGGCCGACCGGCTGGTAGTCCGGAAGGAACATCGGGATCAGGCCGGCGTCGGAGGCGCCCTGCACGTTGTTCTGCCCGCGCAGCGGATGCAGCCCGGTGCCGGGGCGGCCGACCTGGCCGGTGATCAGCGCGAGCGCGATCAGGCAGCGCGCATTGTCGGTGCCGTGGACGTGCTGGCTGATGCCCATGCCCCAGAAGATGATCGACGATTTGGCGCGGGCATAGGCGCGCGCGACCTCGCGCAGCGTCTCCGCCGGAATGCCGCAAATCTGGGACATGCGCTCCGGCGTGAACTCATGGATCTTCGCCTTCAGCTCGTCATAGCCCTCGGTATAGCCGGCGATGTACTGCTCGTCGGTCAGGCCTTCCGTGATGATCGTGTGGATCATCGCGTTCAGCATCGCGACGTCGCTGCCCGGTTTGAATTGCAGGTGCTGCGTGGCGTGGCGCGACAGCGTCTGCCGGCGCGGGTCCATCACATAGAGCTTGGCGCCGCGCTTGGCGGCGTTCTTGATGTAGGTGGCGGCGACCGGATGGTTCACGGTCGGATTGGCGCCGATCACCCAGATCACCTCGGCGTCGGCCGCGGCCGCGAACGGCGCCGACACCGCGCCTGAGCTCAATCCCTCGAACAGCGCCGCCACCGACGAGGCGTGACACAGCCGCGTGCAGTGATCGACATTGTTGGAGCCGAAGCCGGTGCGCACCAGCTTCTGGAACAGATAGGCTTCCTCGTTCGAGCCCTTGGCCGAGCCGAAGCCGGCCAGCGCCTTGGCGCCCTTCTCGTCGCGGATCTTGCGCAGGCCCGCGGCGGCCAGATCGAGCGCCTCATCCCAGGATGCCTCGCGGAAATGGGTGTAAGGATTGGCCGGATCGACCTGGTCGTTGGCATCCTTCTTGACGCCGGGCAGCCGCACCAGCGGCTTGGTCAGGCGATTGGGGTGATGGATGTAGTCGAAGCCGAAGCGGCCCTTGACGCAGAGCCGGTTACGATTGGCGGGACCATCACGGCCTTCCGCGTAGATCACCTTCTCGTCCTTGACCTGATAGGTGACCTGGCATCCGACGCCGCAATACGGGCACAGCGAATCCACTTTCTTGTCCGGATAGGTGACGCGGGTCTGCTTGTCGTCGAGCATGACCGCCGGCATCAGCGCGCCGGTCGGACAGGCCTGCACGCACTCGCCGCAGGCGACGCAGGTCGATTCGCCCATCGGATCGTCGAAGTCGAACACGATCTTGGCATCGTGGTTGCGGTAGGCCATGCCGATCACGTCGTTGACCTGCACCTCGCGGCACGCCCGCACGCAGAGGCCGCACTGGATGCAGGCGTCGAGATTGACGCTCATCGCCGGATGACTGGTGTCGGCATGCCAGCGTTCAGTGGCGGGAAAGCGGCTTTCGGTCACGCCGGTCTTCTCGGCCCAGTGCCAGAATTTCGAGTCCGGATCGTGCGAGGTGTCGCGCGCCGGCTGGTCCGCCACCAGCAGCTCCATCACCATCTTCTGCGCCGCGACGGCGCGCTGGCTGGCCGACTTCACTTTCATGCCGACCGTCGGCGTCCGCTTGCAGGACGCCGCCAGCACGCGCTCGCCTTCGATTTCGACCATGCAGGCGCGGCAATTGCCGTCCGGCCTGTAGTCCGGAGCGGGCGAATAGCACAGATGCGGGATCTCGGTGCCCTGGCGCTTGGCGACCTGCCAGATCGTCTCGCCGGCGCGCGCCTCGACCTGCTGGCCGTCGAGCTCGAACTGAATCGTCAGGCCTGAGTTCTGATTGTTGCTCATTCAAATCCTCGTCGAAATTCGTCTGCTCGGCCACGCCTACTCGGCGGCTTGCTGCGGACGAAAGCCGTCCGGAAAATATTTGATCACGGAGGTCAGCGGATTGGAGGCCGCCTGACCGAGGCCACAGATGGACGCATCGCGCATCGCCTGGCTCAATTGGTCGAGCAGTTGCTTGTTCCAGACCGGCTGCTGCATCAACAGCGCCGCCTTCTCGGTTCCGGCGCGGCACGGCGTGCACTGCCCGCAGCTCTCGTCCTCGAAGAACTTCATCAGGTTCAGCGCGGCGTCCCTGACGTCATCGACCTGCGAGAGCACGACCACGGCGGCGGAGCCGATGAAGCAGCCATATTTCTCCAGCGTGCCGAAATCGAGCGGGATGTCGTCCATCGACGCCGGCAGGATGCCGCCGGATGCACCGCCCGGCAGATAGGCCTGCAAGGTATGGCCATCGGCCATGCCGCCGCAGAACTCGTCGATCAACTCGCGCAGCGTGATGCCGGCGGGAGCGAGCTTGACGCCAGGATCCTTGACGCGTCCCGACACCGAGAAGCTGCGCAGGCCGTGGCGTTCGTTGCGGCCGTGGCTCTTCCACCAATCGGCGCCCTTCTCGACGATGTCGCGCACCCACCACAACGTCTCGATGTTGTTGATCAGCGTCGGCAGGCCGAACAATCCAACCTGGAATGGATATGGCGGCTTGTGCCGCGGCAGGCCGCGCTTGCCCTCGATCGATTCCAGCAGCGAGGATTCCTCGCCGCAGATATAGGCACCGGCGCCGCGCCGCAGATGCAGCGTCGGACCACCCGGCGGAAGCTTCGCGATCTCGCGGGCGAGTATCTCGCGGCAGGCCGGGTACTCGTCGCGGATATAGACGTAGACTTCGGGCGCCTCGACCACGTGGGCGCCGATCAGCATGCCCTCGAGGAAGCGATGCGGATCGGTCTCGAGATAATAGCGGTCCTTGAACGTGCCGGGCTCGCCCTCGTCGCCGTTCACCGCCATCAAGCGCGGACCGGGTTCGCCGAGCACCGCGCGCCACTTGCGGCCGGTCGGAAAACCGGCGCCGCCGAGGCCGCGCAGCGACGCATCGTCGAGCGCCTTCAGCAGGTCTTCGCGCGGCAGCTCGCCCGAGCGCAGGCGCGCCAGCAGCCGGTATCCGCCGCCCGCCACATAGGCGTCGTAGTCGACATATGGCGGAAGGTGCACATGGGTGTCGCCGCTCTTCGCCGCCGCCAGCACATTGGTGACGGTCGCATGATCGACGAAGTTGTGGCCGACCTCGGCAGCGGGCGCGGTGTCGCAGCGGCCGACGCACGGTGCGCGCACGACGCGGATGCCGGGGCCGGCGCGGTTCTGCAGATCCTTCAACAGCTGTTCGCCGCCGAGCATCGCGCAGGTCAGCGAATCGCAGACACGTACGGTGAGCGGCGCGATGTCAGCCTCGCCTTCCTTCACGATGTCGAAATGCGCGTAGAAGGTGGCGGTCTCGAACACTTCGGCGAACGACAGCTTCATCTCGTCGGCGAGCGCGGCAAGATGCGCCGCCGAGATCTGATGGTATTTGTCCTGGATCAGATGCAAATACTCGATCAGGAGGTCGCGCCGCCTCGGACGATCGCCGAGCAGCGTCTCGATCTCATGGGCGGCCACGGGGTCGACCTGGCGTCCCTTGGGCGTGGCCTTCGCTCGCTTCCTGCCCTGTCCGGGATGCTCGAACGCACGAACCTTGTGAACGTCGTCTCGACTCATGAAGCCTCGCCTTGGGAACCACGCTTTGCGCGAATTGCACTGCTTCGACGAACTCTATTCTCTGGTATGCCAGAGGCAAGCAGTTTTAGAACGCCTCTAGCAGCGTCGGGTTGCCGCGTAGGCCATTGTTTATGTTTGCCTATCGGGCGATCTGATTTTGCTATCGCGACCCGTCGCGCTGCGCGGTCCCGACCGCGTTTCAGCTCTCACAGCAGGTCGGCGTAGCCGAGAAAGCCGACGGCATCGCCAGGTTCAACCCGCACCACCGACTCGCCGAGTTCGACCAGTCCATCGGTCTCGATCAGCGACGACAGCAGACCGGCTCCCTCGCGAGGAAACTTGTTCGCTTCCAGCGTACCGTCCGTCGCCCGTCGCAGCGAGACGCGGACATATTCGCGCCGCCCGCTCTTCTTCTTGTAGCTGAAGGCCGCCCGCACCGGCATCGACAGCAAGGGGGACGGCACAGCGCCCGATAGCGCCAGCACGGTCGGCCGCACGACATGAACGAAGGTGACGAAGCTCGCCACCGGATTGCCGGGCAGGCCGATCAGCGGGGTGCCGTCGATGATTCCCATCGCCACCGGGCGGCCGGGCTTGATCGCCATCCGCCACAGCACCAGCGAGCCGGCCTGTTCGATACCGGCCCTGACGTGGTCCTCTTCGCCGGTCGAGACCCCGCCGGTGGTCAGGATCAGGTCGTAGCGCCGCGCGACCTGCTTGAGCGCCGCGGCGAGCTCGGCCCGCTCGTCGCGCAGGATGCCGAGATCGCCGACCTCGCAACCGAGCCGCCGCAGCATCGCCATCAGCATGAAACGGTTGGAATCGAACAGTTGCGCTTCGGCGCGCGCGCTGCCGGGCGCGGCTAGTTCGTCGCCGGTCGAGAACACCCCGACGCGAAGCCGACGCACCACATCGAGCGTGGTGAGCCCAAAGGCCGCAGCGACCGCGATATCCTGCGGGCGCAGCCGCCGGCCCGCCGCCAGCGCGACGTGGCCGCGCGGAATGTCTTCGCCGCTGGGGCGCACATTGGCGCCGACCTTGAGGCCGGACGGCAGGATCACACGCCCGGAATCGTCGATCCGCACGTCTTCCTGCATGAACACGGTGTCGGTGCCATCGGGCATCGGCGCGCCGGTGAAGATCCGCACCGCTTGGCCCGCCTGCGCCGGCTGCGCCGACGCGCCCGCCTGCACCCGTCCGGCAACGGGAAACGCGCGCTCGCCGCTCGCCGGCAGGTCCGCGCCGGATACCGCGTAGCCGTCGACGGCGGAATTCTTGAACGGCGGCAGCGCAAGCGGCGCGACAATGTCGCCGGCCAGGATGCGTCCGTCCGCATCCACCAGGGCAACGGCTTCGGTCTCGCCGACAGGCTTGACCCGCGCGGCGATGATCGCGACGGCCTCATCGACCGACATCATCGGTCCGCCGAATGCGAAGCAGTCGTCCGAAAGCTGCGCCATGATCTCCCTCAGTCCTCGCCATCGACAAGATTTGTTCGACCCGGATCGCGAACTGCGGCGTTATCCTTAAAGCCGGACCGATCGATGGCAGTTCCCGCGACGCGGCGGAGAGTCGCCAGTCAGTCTCCGAACGTGCTTATATCCCTAGCTGCGTTGCCATGTGAACCCATCTGGACGTCAAGCAGTGCCCGAGAAAACCACCGCTCCCATCATTGTTCCTGATCCGGACGATCCGCGCCTGACGGAGCGCGTGGTCGGCGTCGATCAGACCGGCGCGCGGACCGAGATCAAGGTGCCGGTCGAGCGGCCGCTGACGCTGTACCTCAACGCGCAGGAGATCGTCACGATGATGACGATCAACGACTACCCCGAATACCTCGCGCTCGGCTACCTGCTGAACCAGAACATGCTCAAATACGACGACGTCGTCACCGAGGTCGAATATGACGACGATCTCGAGGTCGTCGTGGTGCGTACCGCGCACCACACCAATTTCGAGGCCAAGCTGAAGAAGCGCACCCAGACCTCGGGCTGCGCCCAGGGCACGGCGTTCGGCGACCTGCTCGAAGCCGTCGAGAAGGTCGCGCTGCCGAAGGCCGAACTGCGAACCTCCTGGCTCTACCGGATGACGCACACCATCAACACGATGCCCTCGCTCTATCTGGAAGCCGGCGCCATTCACGGCTGCGTGCTGTGCAAGGAGGCGACGCCGGTGTGCTACACCGAGGATGTCGGCCGGCATAATGCCGTCGACAAGATCGCGGGCTGGATCTACCGGCACAATGTCGATCCGGCCGACAAGATTCTCTACACCACCGGCCGGCTGACCTCGGAGATGGTGATCAAGACGGTGCGGATGGGGATCCCGATCCTGGTCTCGCGCTCCGGATTCACGGCGTGGGGCGTCGATCTGGCGCGGCAGGTCGGATTGACGCTGGTCGGTCGCGCCCGCGGCAAGCGCTTCATCGCGCTGTCCGGTGAGGAGCGGATCGTCTACGACCAGAACCTCGACTATGTCGAAGAGGAATCGATGCGTCACAAGCGCAAGGGCGAGACCGACAATGACTGACATTCCGGGGACTAGCATCCCGGGCGTGCTGCTCGCCGGCGGCCTCGCGCGCCGGATGGGCGGCGGCGACAAGCCGATGCGCAAGATCGCGGGCCGCACCATTCTGCAACGGGTGATCGACCGTCTCGCTCCGCAATGCAGTGGGCTGATCATCAACGCCAATGGCGACCCGGCGCGCTTCGCCGCGTTCGGCCTTCCGGTCGTCGCCGACGATGTCGCCGACTATCCCGGTCCGCTCGCCGGCATCCTGGTCGCGCTCGACTGGACCGCCGCCAACCGGCCGGATGCGCAATGGGTGCTGAGCGCCGCGGGCGACTGTCCGTTTCTGCCGCGCGACCTCGTCACGCGCCTGGAGCAAGCGCGCGCGGCCGTGAATGCCGAGCTCGCGGTCGCTTCATCCGGCGGGCAGACGCATCCCGTCATCGGTCTCTGGAGCGTCCGCTTGCGGAACGAGTTGCGCAAGGCGCTGGTCGTCGAGGACGTGCGCAAGATCGACCGCTGGACCGCGCGTTATCCGCTCGCAACGGTCGAGTGGCCGACCGAGCCGCTCGATCCGTTCTTCAATGCCAACACCGTCGAGGACATCGCGGAAGCCGACCGCCTCGCCGCGCTCGACGGCGGATAGAGCATCGGTTCTGATTGAATCAGAACCGAAGCTCTAGATTCTTGTTTTGACGCGTTTTCTTCACGCGAACCGGCGTCCACTTCGCTCGAAAACGCTCTAACGTCCGCCGCCCCACTCAGCTCGGCCACGGCGTGTTGCGGATCCGGGTGCAGGCGTTCGGCCTGTGAAATGTGGGATCGCGCTCCGCGACGAAGTCGAAATTGACAGTGCCGAACGTGGTCTGCGGCTTCTTCAGGGCCGAGCAGGTCTGAACCTCGATGAACTCGTTCTTGAAATCGCCGCGGGGCAACGCGGCAAGGACGCCGTCGCGCTGCTCGGCGGTGTAGTCATCGTATCCGACGCCGACGGCATCGACCAATACGCCCGCATTGGTGAGCGCGATCTCCGGCCGCATGTATTGCGGAATGCCGGGCGTGGTGTGCAAGGCGATCGCCTCCCACACCAGGTCCGCTTTGGGCTCGGCGATGCCGTGGCTCCTGAGAAATTTGCGCGCCGCATCGGCGCCGTCGACCTCAAACCGTTTGGTCTCGGTATGAAAATGTTCGACAAGGCCGAGATCATGAAACAGCGCGGCAACATAAAGCAGTTCAGCGTCGAACTTCAGACCTTGCCTGGCACCCTTGAGCGCGCCGAACACAAACACGCGGACCGAGTGATTGAACAACATCTCGGTCTCATATTGCCGCACCAACTCGGCGGCCTCCCGCGCGATCTTGCTGTCCGGGATTCGAATGCCGGAAATCGTGTCCGCCATCATCGCACTCCTGCCCTGTGTAGCGTCCCGGATGCATGCACTGGACGGCCAATGGCGTCACGATTCATGCGCGCCGGCACTCCGCTACAGTGAATCGTACCACTACCTAACCCGCGAAGCGGCAACCGGAAGGCCCCGGCTGCATGAAGATTCTGCAGGGAGATCGTGAGGCTGGTGCAATATCCGGCTCAGCGCACCTGCGCCACGCCTATCCGCGCCACGCTCCCCGCCTCCGCCGCCCGCAGATAGTCCAGCATCAGACGGCTGGTTGCTGACAGATGCGCGGTGTCGCGGACCACGATCTTCAGCTCGCGCCGTCCCCAATCGTCGCGCAGCGGGATCGCGCGAAGGCCCATGCCGGCGCCGACCACCTCGAAGGCGCGGTCGGGGATCAGCCCGAGCCCCATATTGGCCTGCACCATGCGGCAGACCGCATCGAAGCCGGGCACATTGATGCGCAGCCGCATCGCCTTGCCGGCTTGCGTCGCCGCATATTGCGAGCGCAGATAGATCGAGCTCGCGGTGTGCAAGCCGATATGGTCGAAATCGAGCGTCTCGGTGAACAGCAATGTCTCGCGGCCGGCCAGCCGATGGTCGGCGCGCATCACCACCACCAGATTGTCGTAGCGATAATGGAAGGCCTCGAGCGCGCGGCTGTCGGCCTCGGCCGAGCAGATGCCGATCTCGGCCGCGCCCTCCTCGATGCCGCGCACCACCTGCCCGCTCGGCCGCTCCTGCAGATCGACGCGGAGCAATTCATGCGCGGCGAAGAAGGCGGAGAGATCCTCGGGCAGGTATTGCACGATCGCCGAGAGATTGGCGAGCATGCGGACATGGCCGCGCACGCCTTGCGAATATTCCGACAGCTCGACCGCGATCTTCTCGACATTGAGCAGCGTCACCCGGGCGTGGTGCAGCAGCGCCTCGCCGGCCGGCGTCAGCGCCATGCCCTTGGCGAGCCGCTTGAACAGCGTAACGCCGAACGCCAGCTCGAAATCGTTCATCCGCTTCGACACCGCTGACGCCGCGATCCCCTCGCGCTGCGCGGCGCGGGTGAGGTTCTGTTCGTCGCAGACCGCGACGAACAGGCGAAGCGTTGTCAGGTCGACCCGGCGCGTCAGCGCGGTCTCCGCCGGCGTGGCGGCGCGCGGAAGGTCTGTCACGATGGAGGAGATCGGCATGGACGGCGTTCCCCGGGAAAGAACGCAGCGTAGCGCTGGAGATGGCGCGGAAGATTCCAAAGCAATGCGGGATGGAGCGGAATATTGGTAAATGATTCCAACGGTAACCGAAATGGTCTAATTTTATTCCAATCTGGCCAACTACCGCCGTCATTGCGAGGCGCGAAGCGACGAAGCAATCCATCTATTAGGAATCGGAGAAATGGATTGCTTCGCTACGCTCGCACTGACGGAGGACTCTCGCTCTAGATCTGCACGCCCAAATCGGGATAGGGGGGAGCCTCGCAGCCCCTCCCCTCCCACACCACCGTACATACGGGTCCGTATACGGCGGTTCGCTGGATTAAGCGGCAAGAGTTGTTCTGTTGCCGCCGTAGTTTGGGTGTCAGCAATCGTCGCGCCAGCTTCGACTCCTCTGATCAGCGTCAGTCAGGGTTTCACCCCTTCCCGCCGTTCCGAGGCCAGTTGCCCGGAATTCAGTCGCATGGCCGATGCGATATCGCTGCATCTACTCGTCACTTCCAGCGTTCAGGCCTTCGGCGAAACTCGTTCCGCCTACTATGCCCTCTGCTGACTTCTGCACTGCGGTCAGATCGCCTTACGACGACCTCAGTCTCGTTGCCGAGACGCAGCGCAGATCTCCCGAGGTAAGATCGACCGCCTTCGCCGCACGCCCGCCGGATTTACCACCCCGGCCCTTGATGACCGTGGACTTCGCGATCACGTGCTCGCTCGTCCGGCCGGGTAGGCCTCGTTATCCGGTTTTTGTCCATCGGGCCGCGGCTTTGCTCCACGCTTCCTTCAGACCCCACCTCGCGATGACGCCCTTGCGCTTCGCTAATCCTTCACCGTCATCAGGCTGGATAGAGGACTTCCACCTCCAAGCTGCCGGTCATGCTCGGCACACACGAAAAACGCGGCGCCAGGGCGCCGCGTTTCAACCTGTCGGTCGACCGCGCTCGTCAGCCCGCAGCCTTGGCCGGGACGTCGCGCTGGCGCTTCATCACGATCTTGTTCAGCGCGCCGAGATAGGCCTTTGCGGAGGCGACCAGCGTGTCCGGATCGGCGGCGCGGGCCGTCATCGAGCGACCTTCATGGGCCAGACGCACCGAGACCTCGGCCTGCGCGTCGGTGCCTTCGGTCACCGCGTGCACCTGATAGAGCTCCAGCTTGGCCTCGTGCGGCACCAGGCGCTTGATGCAGTTGAAGACGGCATCGACCGGGCCGTTGCCCTCGGCCTCCTCGATCTTGATCTGGCCGTCGACGTCGAGCTTCATGGTCGCGCGCTGCGGGCCATGGGTGCCGGCGATCACGGTCAGCGAGGTCAGCTTGATGCGGTCGTGGGCGGCCGCCATCTCCTGGTCGACCAGCGCCTCGATGTCCTCGTCGTAGATGTCCTTCTTGCGGTCGGCCAGCGCCTTCATCCGCGTAAAGGCATCCTCCAGCTGGTTGGCGCCGAGCTTGTAGCCCATCTCCTCCAGCTTGTGGATGAAGGCGTGACGGCCGGAATGCTTGCCGAGCACCAGCGAGGACTGCTTCAGGCCGACCATCTCGGGCCGCATGATCTCGTAGGTCGAGGCGTCCTTCAGCACGCCGTCCTGATGGATGCCGCTCTCATGCGCGAACGCATTACGGCCGACGATCGCCTTGTTGTACTGCACCGGGAACGAAGTGGCCGCGGACACCACCTTCGAGGCGCGGGTGAGCTGCGTGGTGTCGATCTTGTTCCAGAACGGAAACTTGTCGTTCCGCACATTGATCGCCATCACGATCTCTTCCAGCGCGGCATTGCCGGCGCGCTCGCCGATGCCGTTGACGGTGCACTCGACCTGCCGCGCGCCACCGACGACGCCGGCCAGCGAGTTCGCGACCGCCATGCCGAGGTCGTTGTGGCAATGCACCGAGAAGATCGCCTTGTCGGAGTTCGGCACGCGCTCGATCAGCGTGCGCATGAAGTGGGTGTATTCCTCCGGCACCGTGTAGCCGACGGTGTCGGGGATGTTCACCGTGGTGGCGCCGGCCTTGATCACCGCTTCGACGATCCGGCACAGATAGTCCATCTCGCTGCGGGTGCCGTCCTCGGCCGACCATTCGACGTCGTCGATCTGGTTGCGGGCGCGCGCGACCATCGCGACCGAGGTCTCGATGACCTCCTCGGGGGTCTTGTTCAACTTCACCCGCATATGCAGCGGCGAGGTCGCGATCACGGTGTGGACGCGGCCGCGGCGGGCGAACTTCACGGCTTCGGCGCAGCGGTCAATGTCGGCCGGATGGGCACGGGACAGGCCCGCGATGACCGAGTTCTTGGAGCGGCGGGCGATCTCGCTGACCGCCTGGAAATCGCCTTCCGAGGTGATCGGGAAGCCGGCCTCGATGACGTCGACGCCCATGTCGTCCAGGAGTTCGGCGACCTCGAGCTTCTCCTCGAAGGTCATGGTGGCGCCGGGGCACTGCTCGCCGTCGCGCAAGGTGGTGTCGAAAATGATGACGCGGTCCTTCTCGGACTTGTTCGCGGTGGCCATGTCAGAAATTCCTTTAAGCTTTGCGCCCGTCATGTTGCTCCTTGAGCAATTACTTGGGCGATATCAGGGTTCGGTGATCTCGTACAAACCCCTGAGTGCCCAGGCGCAAACGCCCAGCCGGCCCTCAGGGGCAGGTAAGAAGAAGGCCGCCAATAAGCAGGGTGGGCGCTGCGGCAGGGATCGCGGCGGTAGCCTGGGCCACCTCCCCTGAAATCCCATCAATTTGGCCGCGAATCAGCATTGCCAGACCCTGTTGAGCGCCAAAATCCTCGGCCAAAACCATTGACGGTTGGTTGCCGGAACGCGCTGTGCGCCGTCGTTCTAGACGATTATGGCAAGCTGCCGCAATGGGTAAAGATGGTCAGGTGGATTGACCTATCGTCATCGCATGGCTGGGGCGCGATCGCCCTCACCTGACTTCCGCCCGGGGCTCAGCTCGTTGCACCGCGGGTATCATCGCCCATGCTCCTCGCCGGACCACAGCCACGTGCCGCAGCATCCAGGTGTGAAGCCAACCAGCGAGGATCACGGACACGATCGTGATCACCAGACCGGCGATCAGGTCCGCGACGTAGTGACCGCCGACGATCGGCGTTGCCAGGATCATGCCCAGATTGACGAGCGTCATCGGGATGCGCAGCCAGCGGATGTTCCAGCTTGCCCAGATCAGGATCAGGGCTGCCGCGCAATGGAAGCTAGGAAACGCGATCAGTCCCTTGCCCTGGAAATTGCGCAGGCTTCTGAGGCTTCCTTCGCGAATCCGGATCAGCTCATCGATCCAGCCGTCGGACGACAGCGGCAAATTCCGGAACGAGGATATCTCGGTATCGCTGAGATGCAGATGGGTCCACGCCGTGGTGGCCGGAACCAGGGCAAAAATCCCAATCGTCAGCAGCAGTGATATGATCGCCGCCAGGATGAATTTCTCAAGCGTCTTGACATCCTTCTTGATGGCCAGCGCCAGGATCACAACGTTGGGCAGATAAAAAATCGAGTTATAGAATTCGCTCACGAAGCGGACCATCGTGTCCGAGCCCGCGAAGAACCCCGCATAAGCTCTCCAATCATATCCGATCAGCTGATCAGCACGCAGCAATTGGTCGTCGATCAGGGGACGGCCGACTGTCGCGGCGGCATAGGTCAACATCGTCGCGGCGATCGCAACCACCAGATTCTGCGACCAGCAGTTTATGAACAATTGGACGAATTGGATTCGCAGTCCCTTTGTCACGAGGTAGGCGCTGAGCAAGATCGCTGCCATCCCGCCATAGCCGGCCCAATTGACATCGACGTGCCGGAATCCGGACCAATGGAAGGCAGCAAAGCAACCAGCCAGGAACAGCAGGACAGGCGCCCATAGCACGCCCCTCAGTGCGTCATCGTTCGGGTTGTGACTGCCTGTCGCTAAATCTGTGGTTGCCATACCCCCATGTTGCGTCAATTCATTAAGATTGCCTTGCGAGCGGCCGGTACGCGCTGGGAATATCCGCATGCGACAAACATGGGACGCGGCGCCTACTTCTTTGCAGACGTCTTCTCGCCCGCCCCGCCCTTGCCTTCCGCCTCCAGCGCCGCGCGGACGCGCTTGAATTCGCTCAAGTCGGCCTTGTCGACTTCGGGGAATTTCAGGTCGAGCCCGTCGAGGGCGTTGACGATGGTCGAGCCGATCACGACGCGGGCGAACCATTTGTGGTCGGCCGGCACGATGTGCCAGGGCGCCTCTTTGGTTGCGGTGTGATGGATCATGTCCTGATAAGCGGCCTGATATTTGGCCCACAGCTTGCGCTCGGCGACGTCGGCCATCGAGAACTTCCAGTTCTTGGCCGGCTCCTCGAGCCGGTCGAGGAAACGCTGGCGCTGCTCCTCCTTGGAGACGTTGAGGAAGAATTTCAGGATCACGGTGCCGTTGCGCGACAGATAGCGCTCGATCGACGCAATGTCCTCGAAGCGTTCGCGCCAGATGTTCTTGGTCACCAGCTTCTTCGGGATCTTCTGCTTGTCGAGCACTTCCGGATGCACCCGCACCACCAGGCACTCCTCGTAATAGGAGCGGTTGAAGATGCCGATGCGGCCGCGCTCCGGCAGCGCGATCATGGCGCGCCACATGAAGTCGTGGTCGAGCTCCCTGGTCGAAGGCTGCTTGAAGGAGGAAACCTCGCAGCCCTGCGGATTGACGCCCTCGAACACGCTCTTGATCGCGGAATCCTTGCCGGCGGCATCCATGCCCTGGAAGATCAGCAGCAGCGACCAGCGGTCCTGGGCGTAGAGCTTCTCCTGGAAGTCGTTGAGCCGCTTGCGGTTGGCCTCGATGATCTTGCCGCCGGCGTCCTTGTCGATGCCGCCCTTCTCGGCGGTCGGATACGATTTGAGGTGAAATTCGCCCGACCCGTCGAAGCGGAACGGCGCGACGAAGGGCTTCAGTTCATCGGCGAGCGATGGGGACGGTTTGTTGCTCATGGCTTCTCGACGGCTTGCGCGGCGATTTGATCCGGTCGATCACGCTACCAAGAATGCCCTTGGGCAGGAAGATGATGAACAACACCAGCAGTACGCCATAGACCAGATTGTCCCAGCCGACCGCCTTGGTGCCGAAAGAGATGCGCAACACCTCGGCCAGCACGATGGTGATGACGGCGCCGACCGTCGGTCCCAGCGCGACATAGACGCCGCCCACGATCGCCGCGAACACCATCTGCAGGGAGACCGCGATGCCGCTCACCGTGTCGGGCGAGATGAACATCTGGTACTGGCAGTAGAGCGCGCCCGACAGCGCGGTCATCAGCGCGCTGATCAGGGTGATCTTGAGCTTCTCGGCGGTGACGTTGACGCCCGCGGCGGCGGCGGCATCCTCGTCTTCCGAGATCGCCTCCATGGCATGGCGGATCATGCTGCGATCGATCGCGCGCCAGATCACGAGGCCTGTGATCCAGACCGCGAGCGCGATCAGATACCAGGTGGTCTTCTCGTCGAATTGCAGCGCGAGCAGCCCCTTGCCGCTCGGGGCGCGCCGCGGGGTGTAGCCGAGCGAGCCGCCGGTATAGTCGCGGGTCGCGGTGATGACCTGCAGCACGATGCCCGACAGCGCCAGCGTCACCAGCACGAAATAATGCCCGGTGATGCGGAAGCGGAAGCAGGGATAGGCGACGACGAGCGCGAGCACGCCGGCGGTTGCCATGCTGAGGGGAATGCCGATCCAGGGCGACACGCCGAGATGGTTCCACAGCAGCGCGGTGACATAGGCACCGATGCCCATGAAGCCGCCATGGCCGAGCGAGACCAGGCCGAAGCGCCCCATGATCGACCACGAGGTGTAGGCGAACGACCAGATCAGGATCAGCACCAGCACGTGCAGATGATAGGGATCGCGATGCACGAAGGGCACCGCGACGAGCGCGATCAGCGCGATGATCCAGCCGGCGGCTTGCCTGTTCACGAGCGCCTCGCCAGGAGGCCCGCGGGCCGGATGAACATCATGACGATGAAGAAGGCAAAGGCCAGCACGTAACCCCATTCGAGATCGGAGAACAGGCCGCCGAGCGAGATGATCTCGGCGAACACGAAGGCGGCGATGAAGCCGCCGATGAAATTGCCGAGCCCGCCGAGCACGCAGATCAGGAAGGTGATCGGCCCGAACGACAGGCCGACGAACGGATGCACGTCATATTGCAGCACCAGGAGGCAGGCGGCGAGGCCGGCGAGCCCGCCGCCGATCGCCGAGGTGACGAGATAGATGCGCTTGGGATCGACGCCCATCAGCGGCATGATCTGGCGGTCCTGCGCGATGGCGCGGATCGCGGTGCCGGTGAAGGTGCGGGTCAGGAACAGATAGACGCCGATCATGCCGAGCAGCGCGGCAGCGAACGACAGCAATCGCGCGTAGCTGAAATTCATCTCGCCGAGCGCGAGCACCGGCAGGCGGATGCCGAGATTGCGGAAGTCGATGCCGAAGGCGACGGTGGCAAAGCTCTGCAGGATGAACAGCACGCCGCCGGTGGCGAGCAGCTGGTTGATCGGCGGCGCGGTCAGGAGCGGGGCGATCACGAAGAAATGCAGCGCGGCGCCGAGTAGCGCCACCAGCAGGATCACCAGCGGCGCGGCGGCCCAGTATGGCAGGCCGTAATACTGCACGAGATAGTACATGCCGTACATGCCGATCATGACGAGTTCGGCGTAGCAGATCCAGGTGACGTCGATGACGCCGAAGATCAGGTTGAGCCCGAGCGCAAGCAGCGCCAGCACGCCGCCGAGCAGGATGCCGTTGATGACGGCCTCCAGCAGGTAGATGTCGAAGATGTCGAGGAAGGATTGCATGGTGGCTCTGCCTTAGACCGAGGCGTCGTCATCTGGCCGAACTCGAACTAGCGCAACCGTCATCCTGAGGTGCGAGCGGAGCGAGCCTCGAAGGATGCACGGCCCGTCTGTGGCCGATTCATCCTTCGAGGCGCGCAAGAGCGCGCACCTCCCGAGCGAACGCAAACGCGTTCGTCCGGGGATGGCGGGGAAATATGTGAGTGCGCTTGCTCGATTCACGATCATTACCCCCTCACACCCCGAGATACGCCTGCTTGATGGTGTCGCTCGCCGCGAGCTCCGCCGCTGACCCGGCGGCGCGGATGCTGCCGGCTTCCAGCAGATAGGCGCGGTCGACCACGCGCAGCACCTGCTGCACGTTCTGCTCGACGATCAGGACCGTCAGCCCGCTTGAGCGGATGCGCTTGACGAGCTCGAACACCTGCTGCACCACGACCGGCGCGAGGCCGGCCGACGGCTCGTCGAGCAGCAGCAGTTTCGGGTTCGACATCAGCGCACGGCCGATCGCGCACATCTGCTGCTCGCCGCCCGACATCGTGCCGGCCATCTGGTGCTGGCGCTCCTTCATGCGCGGAAACAGCTCGAACACGAACTCCAGCCGCTCGGCGTAATGCGCGCGGGCACCGGGCATGTAGGCGCCCATCTTCAGGTTGTCGGCGACGGTGAGCCGGGGAAACAACCGGCGATTTTCCGGCACATGCGCGATCCCGAGGCTGACGATGCGATGCGGAGGTGTCGCGATGACGTTCACGCCTTCCATCGCGATCGTGCCCCTGATCGGGCGGATCAACCCTGAGATCACCCGCATCAGGGTGGTCTTGCCGGCGCCATTCGGGCCGATCACGCCGACCGCTTCGCCCGCCTTGACGTCGAGACTGACGTCGAACAGCGCCTGGAAGCTGCCATAGCCCGCGTCGATCGATTTCAATTCCAGCATGCGCTCACGCCCCGATCCGGCGCCGCGCCTGGGCTGCGGCCGCGGCTGCGAGGCTCGCATCCGCATCGGTGCCGAGATAGACCTCGATCACTCTTGCGTCGCCGGCGACATCGGCCGGCAGGCCCTCGGCGATCTTCTCGCCGTGATCGAGCACCATCACGCGATCGACCACGCGCATCAATACGCCCATGATGTGCTCGACCCAGATGATGGTGATGCCGAGCTCGTCGCGGATCCGGCGCAGCATGCCGGCGGCCTGGTCCATCTCGGCCTCGTCAAGGCCGCCAAGGCTCTCATCCGCGAGCAACAGCTTCGGGCCGGTGGCGAGCGCCTTGGCGAGCTCGAGCTTCTTCAACCCGGCGGCGCCCAGGCCCTCGACGCTGGCGTGACGATCGGTCGGCAGCCCGACCATCGCGAGCGCCCGCTCGGCCGCCTCCTCGGCCTTGCCGCGGCTGTGGCGGCCCTGGCCGTAGAAGCCGGCGAGCACGACGTTCTCGAAGATGCTGAGGCGATGGAACGGCCGCGGGATCTGGAAGGTTCGGCCGATGCCACGGTTGATGATCCGGTGCGGGGCGAGCCCCGCGATCTCGTGGCCGTCGAACAGGATCGAGCCGGAGGTCGGCGGCAAGGTGCCCGACAGCATGTTGAAGATCGTGCTCTTGCCGGAGCCGTTCGGGCCGATCAGGCCGAGGATCTCGCCCTGCTCGACGCGGAACGACACGTTGTTGACGGCACGAAAGCCGCCAAACCGCTTGACCAGGCCTTCGACGGCGAGCACGGCAGTTCCCTTCGCGAGCGAGCTATTTGTAGCTGTAGGTGGTGCCGGCCGGCAGCGGCAGCTCGGTCTCGCGCTGCATCTGGCTCTTCGGCCACACCACATAGGATTTGTCGTCGATATATTGCAGCACCACCGGGAACGAGCGCGCGTTCTGCCCGGCATACTGCTCTCCCTCGCCGTAGAACTTCACGCCGTAGCCGAGCATGGTGCCGCCCTCGGGTATGTCGGTGTCGAGCGCGGCCTTGCGCAGCGCATCCGGATCGACGCCGCCATACTTCTTGATCGCGCGCGGCAAGACGTCGTCGAGGAAGACATAGGCGTTGGCCGCGCCGATGCCGACATGGGCGGATCGGATCGGCACGCCGGGCTTCAGCCGGTCAAACTCCTCGCCGACCATCTTGATGACCGGCGGCAGCTTGGGATCCATGTTCTTCTGGTTGGCAAGCCAGATCGAGATCGGGTCGGTGTTGAAGAGATAGTTGGCGTCGGTGCCGAGCCCTTCCTTCAGCTTTTCGTAGACGCCGTAGCCCGCGCCATGGCCGACGATGGCGCCGAACTTCAATCCCTGCTCGCGGGCCTGGCGGAACAGCAGGGTAATGTCCGGATTGTAGCCGGTGTGGAAGATCACGTCGGGCTTGGCGCGCTTCAGCTTGGTCACCAGCGCCGACAGATCGGGCGCGGTCGCCGAATAACCCTCCTTGAGCACGATGTTGAAGCCGGCCTTCTTGGCGCCGGCCTCATTGCCCTTGGAGACGTCGACGCCATAGGCGCCGTCCTCATGGATGATGGCGACGCGGAGATCCTTCGGCTCCTTGCCGAACTTGGACATGGTGTATTGCGCGATGAAGTCGGTCGTCATCATGCCGTACTGGTTGCCGGCGGCCTGCGGACGGAACACGTATTTGTAGTTCTTGCCGTCGAACACGCCGGAGGAGATGCAGGTCGTGATCCACATGAACTTCTTCATCTGCTCGACCCGCGCCGACACCGGCACGCATTGCGCCGAGGAGAAGAAGCCCATCACCATGTCGACCTTTTCCTGCTCCAGCAGGCGGACGGCCTCGTTGATCGCGATGTCGGGTTTGCTCTGCGCGTCGGCATAGACGGCCTCGACCTTGTAACCCTCGACGCCGGTCTTGGCGTAATGGTCGAGCATGATCTTGACGCCGGTGTATTGCAGCTCGGAGCCGCCGCCGGCCAGCGGGCCGGTCAAATCGAAGATCACGCCGATCTTGATCTTCTTGTCCTGCGCATGCGCTGCATTGGCCACACCAAGCGCCGCAAGCGCGACAGATAGACCCGCAAGCCAGCGGGCAGCCCTCCTGACCGGCATGAATCCCTCCCCAGAGATTGTGCACTGCATTTTTTGTTGTCGTGCCGCCCTATCACAGGGGGAGCGGCCGATGATGTCAAGCGCGATGGCTACGTCCGCACCGCGCAGGCTTGCGCAAAGTTTCGGCGGAACGGTGCCGACGCACGGTGCTCGGGCGCGCGCGTGGCAGCGGCAATTTATCCGCGGGGCCGTTCCATGCCGGCCCGTTTGATGGCCGCGAGCAAGATATCGCTGTCCGAGACAAGAAAATCGATCAGGCGCTTGGCGGCTTCCGGCGCTTGCGCGTCGCTGACGATCGCGGCCGTGAAGGTCTGGACCAGCTGGAAATCTGGCGGCAACAAACCGACAACTTCGATGCCGCCCTCCTGAACCAGTTCGCTGGTCGGGCCGATCGAGAGATTTGCCTTGCCTGCTCTCAGCGCTTCGGCCGCTTCGGTTCCGCGCGCCTCGAGGGTGAGCCTGACCGTGTCCGGCAAGTTCAGCCTGGGGAAAACCTTGTCGCGGACGTACTGCCCGCTCGTGCTGCTCGGCGCCACCACCTGGCCGGCATCGATCAAGGCTTTCCTGAACGCGACATCATTGCCGATGTCCGGCTTGCGAGAGCCTGCTCGGACCGCCGCGGCCAAAGGTGCGGTCGCCAGTCCGACTTCCGATCCCACACGAATTCGGCCATCTTCGATCAGACTTCGAAGTCCCTCACGCGAAAGGATCACCACGTCCGCTTTGGTGCCGTTCGCGAGCTGGTGCCTGATCGTCTTCGGACCGGTGCCCTCCGACGCGCCAGATCCAGTCTCCACCCTGATGCCCGTGCTCCGCTCGAATTCAGGCAGCACGTCGCGGTAGACCGCGGCGAATCCACCCGAAATGATGACCTTGATCGTGTTGGGGCCATCGGCGATTGCCGGTGTCGACGCAGCGGCAGCGGTGCCTTGCTCGGTCATTGCGCATTCCGTTGCCTAGGCCGGCAGCTGCGTCTCGATGAATGCGGTGACGAAGCGCGGCATTGCGGGAGTGAGATCGGCGCGGCTGCGCACCAGATGGATGCCAGCAAGCTCGGGATTTGCCTGGCGCGCGAGATTGGCCTCGATCCGCGCCCGCAGCGCGTCACCGGGCATATCGACGCGCAGGATCCGCATCATCGCAAGCGCAGGCCCGGTGTAGATGCAGTGCCAGTCGGCGTCGCCGCGGCAATCCGACGGCAACAGTCCCGTCTCCTCCTCGAGTTCGCGCATCACGCTGCCGGCGATATCGACCGTGTCGCCCCTGATATCGTCGAGGTCGGGCGTCCCTGACGGAAAATAGATGCGTCCGGCATTCGCGGTCTGCTCGCCCATCACCCCGCACACGAAGGCACCGTCGCTGGCGAGCAGCGCGCCCATGCCGAAACCGTTGAATACCTCGCTGTCCGGAAAACCCCAGTCGCGCCAGGCGAGGAAGCTCGCGAAATCGGTCTCGAAATAGCTCGCGCTAAGCCGCTCGCCGGCGAAGACCGGATCGCGCCCGAGCAGCACGCGGCCGTTCCACAGGTTCGGGTTCAGCCGCTGCTGCTCGGCGAAATGCGCGTCAATCTCGACGCGCCGCTCGTCCGCAAACGGCCAGGGACGCCGCTGCAAGGCAAGGTCGAGCGCGGTGACACGACAAATGAGCGGAGACTGCATATCCGAACGTGTTTACTTCGCGTTTCCGGTCGTCTTCTTGACCTGGTCGACGAACTTGTTGGTGTAGGTCTTGGTGACGTCGATGCCGGCCTTCGCGACATCGGGTGACCCTTCGCTGAACACCGCGAGCACCGCCTCTGCGCCCTTGGGGTCCATCTTGCCGGTCTCGGAATACATCGGGATCGTGTTCTTCAGGGCCGCGAGATACTGCGCCTTGTCCTTGCCGACGAGCTCGTTGGGCATCTTGGCCATGATGTCTTCGGCGCTGTGCGAATGGATCCAGGCCAGCGTCGCCATGATCGCATTGGTCAGCGCCTGCACCTCCTTCTCGTGGCCGTTGACCCAGGCCGCGGTCGAATACAGCGCGCCGCCGGGATATTCGCCGCCGAACACCGCAAGCGTGTCGTGCTGGGTGCGGGTGTCGCTGAGGATCTTGAGGTCCTTGTAGCTGCCCTGCAGCACGGTGACGGCAGGATCGAGCATCACGGCGGCGTCGATCTGGCCCTGCTCCATCGCGGCCACCGCAGTGGCGCCGAGGCCGACGCCGATTACGGCGGTGCCCGTAGGATCGAGGCCGTTCTTCTTCAAGAGATATTTCAGGAAGAAATCGGTCGAGGAGCCCGGTGCGCTGACGCCGACCTTCTTGCCGGCGAGATCCTTGATCGAGTTGATCTCGCCGGTGTGCTTCGGCGACACCACCAGCACGAGGCCGGGATAGCGGTCATAGACCACGAAGGCCTGCAGCTCCTGCTTCTTGGCCGCAAGATTGACGCAGTGGTCGAAATAGCCGGAGACGACGTCGGCGCTGCCGCCGAGCACGGCCTTGAGCGCATCCGAGCCGCCCTTGAGGTCGACCAGTTCGACCGCGAGCCCGGCCTTGTCGTATTCGCCGAGTTGCTTGGCCAGCACGGTGGGCAGATAGCACAGGCAAGCGCCGCCCCCGACCGCGATGGTGATCTTGCTTTGCGCCGCGGCAAGGCCCGTGGACAGGGTCAGCGCCAGCAGCATTCCGGCAAGCTTGCCAAGCAGTTTGTTCATGACGTCCTCCGTTCGACTGGCCGGCAAGATAGAGGAGCCGGCAGGCCTTGAGAAGGCGACTTTCCGACAGCTGGTCAAGCCTGCGGGGGGGGGGGGGCGGCATAGCATCGCGGATACAAGAAAACGCAGAAGAAGCGCCAAAACCATAAGTACCAAGAATACTTCAAGGGAAACATCAAGGGAGGTCTTCATGAATCGTATTGCAACCGCGCTGTCGATCGCTACCGCCTTTGCCGCGAGCTGTGGCATCACCCATTTGCTGCGGCCGGCGCTCGCCGCCGAAAACATCACGGCGCGGGTCATCCACACCGGCGAGATGGAGGGCGACAAGCTCGGCGACGCCAACAAGGTCGGCTTCCGTTCCAAGATGTTCGTCTCCGCCGACGGCGCCACCGTCTCTATCCAGGACGGCAATGTGCCGAAGCACATGCATCCCAACACCAACGAGATGCAGTTCGTCCTCGAAGGCACCGGCACAGTCTGGCTCGGCGACAAGGAAGTGACGGTGAAGCCGGGCGACCTGATCGTGATCCCGAAGGGCACGCCGCATGGCGGCACCAAGCCGAACGGCCGCGCCATCAAGGCCATCGCGATCAAGACGCCGCCGCAGGCGCCGGATGATACCAAGCTGCTGGATTGATTACGGCCATCCTCAACGTCATTGCGAGCGAAGCGAAGGCAATCCATCTCTCCGGATAGGCGGACCCATGGATTGCTTCGTCGCTTCGTTCCTCGCAATGACGAAAGTCGCGCGCGCGCCAGCGCCGGTTCCATGACATGACACTTGACAGATAATTCACTTGCCTCAAGTTCGTTCGCTCCATAATATGACGATCGTCATTTAATAGAAAGCTAGACCCATGAGCCTGGACGATCACCCCACGGTCAGGGCTGTGCGCGCTCGCAGCAGCGAACCGGTCCGCGACGTCCCGGTTTCATCGGAACTGATCAAGGACATCGCGCGCAGATGCGGAGCCGATGATGTCGGCATCATCGAGTTCGAACGGGCCGCCATCGCGCCGCAGCGGGACTTCATTCGCAAGGTCTATGGCCGGACGCGCTCCCTGCTCGCGATCGTCTGCCACATGAACCGCGAGCCGGTGCGCTCGCCCTCGCGCTCGGTCGCCAACGAGGAATTCCACAGCACCTACGATCACGTCAACGAAACCGCGCGTGCCATCGTTCGCGCGCTCGACGAGCACGGCATCCCGGCCTGCAACTCGGTTGCCGCGTTCCCGATGGAGATGGACCTGCCCAGGATCATGATGGTCCAGCACAAGCCGATAGCGGTGGAAGCCGGTCTCGGCCGCATGGGAATCCATCGCAGCGTCATCCACCCGAAATTCGGCAGCTTCGTCCTGCTCGGCACCATCCTGCTCGGATGCGAGGTCGACGCGCATGACCACCCGATCGACTACAATCCCTGCCTGGAGTGCAAACTGTGCGTCGCGGCCTGCCCGGTCGGCGCCATCAAGCCGGACGGCGGCTTCGATTTCCTGTCCTGCCACACCCACAACTATCACGACTTTCTCGGCAACTTCTCGCAGTGGGTGGAGAAGGTCGCGGATGCAAAGGACGCAAGGGATTATCGCGCCCGCGTTCCCCGCACCGAGACGCTAAACATCTGGCAATCGCTGTCGTTCAAGCCTGGCTACAAGGCGGCCTATTGCATTTCGGCTTGCCCGGCCGGCGAAGACGTGATCGGCCCCTTCCTCCACGATCGCGACGCCCACTTCTCCGATGTGGTGCAGCCGCTGATCGACAAGGACGAGTTCGTCTACGTGATCCCGGATACCGACGCCGAGGACACGGTGACGCGGCGCTTTCCGCACAAAAAACTTCAGCCTGTCACGTCTGGCCGCCATACCGGCAGTCTGCAGGCCTATATCTTTTCGCTCTCGCTCGGATTCCAGCGCGGCAGGGCCCGAGGTCTGGATTTCGTGACGCATCTGCGCTTCACCGGCACGAGCGCGCTGGACATGACCGTTGCGATCAAGGGCAAGGATCTCCAGGTCGTGCCGGGACGGCATGTCGGAGAGGCGGCTCTGACCATCACCGCCGATACCCAGGCCTGGCTGCGCGTGCAGAACCGCGACCTCGAACTGGCCGACGCGATTGCCGCGAAGCTGGTGAGCTACAGCGACGAAGCATTGTTCGCCGCCTACATGCGGTGCTTCCCGCTCTGAGCCGCAGCGTAGGTGCGTAGGGTGGCTTACGCCTTCGGCTATCCCACCCTACGCATCCTACTGCGCTGCTTCTTACTGCGCGGAATCGATCAGCTGTTCGAGATCGGCAATCAACCCCGGCCCGGTCGGCTGCCATCCAAGCTTCCTGCGCGTCTGCTCGCTGGAAGCCGCCATGTCGTATGCCGCGAACGTGCCGAGCCAGCCAAAGAAGGCCTGCGCCTCTTGCGGGGCGATGGATTTGACCGGCAGCTTCAGCCGCCGTCCGATCGTTTCGGCAATATCGCGCATCGAGACCCCCTCTTCCGCGACGGCGTGATACCTTGCGTTCGGCTCAGCCTTTTCGATGGCCAGCCGGTAGAGACGCGCCACGTCGAGAACATGCGCCGCCGGCCAGCGATTTTGCCCATCGCCGAGATAGGCGCACGCGCCCTTTTCGCGGTACACCGCGATCAAGGGGGTGATGAGACCCTGCCTGACGGGATCGTGGACCTGGGGAAGACGCATGGCCGACGCGCGGACGCCCTTTAGCGACAGGGCCGTCTGTTCCGACACACGGGGAAATGAGAAATCCGGCGATATCGTTTGGTCCTCAGTCGCGATCTGGCCGGGCGCGGCCAATCCCGCCAAGCCCCCGGTCACGATCAGCGGCCTGTCCGATCCGGCCAGAACAGAACCCAGCGCTTCGATGGCGCGGCGGTCGATCTCGCAACTCTTCGCGAAATTAGACCAGTCGTGAACGAAGCCCAGGTGAATGACAGCATCCGAAGCGCTCGCCCCCTTGCGTAAGCTATCAAGGTCCTCGAGCGAGCCGCGAAGAACCTCCGCGCCAATGGCAGAGATCGCGTTCGCCCCCTCGTCCGAACGGGCCACACCAAGAACCTGATGTCCGGCGGCGATCAGGTCCTTGACGACGGGCGTGCCGATGAATCCGGTGGCACCAGTGACGAACACACGCATGAGGAAGTCTCCAGGTTTCGTTGGAGACAAATCTGGCCCTGCGCGCTATCCTGTTAAAGTAGTGACCTTATCATGGTATAATAGCTAACAGGATGAGCGAACCGCTCGCGCAAGAGAACCTGCTCGGCGCCTACCTGAAGGACCGCCGCAGCAGGCTCGATCCGGCCGTGTTCGGCTTTCCGCCGGAGCGGCGGCGCACGCCGGGCCTGCGCCGCGAAGAGGTGGCGCAGCGCGCCAACATCAGCGCGACCTGGTACACCTGGCTCGAACAGGGCCGCGGCGGCGCGCCCTCGGCCGATGTGCTCGACCGCATCGCGCGTGCGCTGATGCTGACCGATGTCGAGCGCGAGCATCTGTTCCTGCTCGGCCTCGGCCGCACGCCCGAGGTGCGCTACCAGAAGAGCGAAGGCGTCACCCCCCGGCTGCAGCGCGTGCTCGACGCGCTGGAGCCGCGCCCCGCCGTGATACGCACCGCAACCTGGGATATCGTCGCCTGGAACCGGGCCGCGACCGTCATGCTGACGGACTACGGATCGCTGCCGGCGCGCGAGCGCAACGTGCTGCGCTTCATGTTCCTCGATCCGCGCGTCCGCGCGGCACAACATGACTGGGCCAGCGTGGCGCGCTTCGTGGTCGGCGCCTTCAGGGTGGACGCTGCGCGCGCCGGCGCAGCTGCCGAGGTGCAACCCTTCGTCGACGAGTTGTGCCGGCTCAGCCCGGAATTCGCGGCGCTGTGGCGCGACAATGACGTGCGAGCCCATGGCGAGGGCGTCAAGCAGCTGCGGCACCCGATCCTGGGTCAGGTCAAGTTCGAATATTCGGCGTTCGCGGTCGATGGCCGGCCCGACCTCAGCATGATCGTCTACAATCCGATTGACCCGGAGGTGACGGAGAATATCCGCGGGTTGATCGAGGCAGTACCCTAATCATGCGTCACCGGCGTCGGCCGCCACAGCAGCAGCCGATTCTCGACCATCGTCACGCCCATGTCGATCAGGATGACGAAGGCGGACAGCACGAACATGCCCGCGAACACGCCGGCGACGTCGAAGACGCCCTCGGCCTGCTGGATCAGGTAGCCGAGGCCGGCGGCGGAGCCGAGATATTCGCCGACCACCGCGCCGACCACGGCAAAGCCGACCGAGGTGTGCAGCGAGGAGAACATCCAGGACAGCGCCGACGGCCAGTAGACGTGGCGCATCAGCTGCCGCTCGTTCATGCCGAGCATGCGGCCATTGTCGAGCACCGTGGTCGGCACTTCCTTGACGCCCTGGTAGACGTTGAAGAACACGATGAAGAACACCAAGGTCACGCCGAGCGCGACCTTGGACCAGACGCCGAGCCCGAACCACAGCGCGAAGATCGGCGCCAGCACCACGCGCGGCAGCGCGTTGACCATCTTCACATAGGGATCGAACACCGCGGCGACGCGCGGCTGCCGCGCGAACCAGAAGCCGACCAGAATGCCGCCGGCCGAGCCGATCACGAAGGCGAGGATGGATTCCCACAGCGTAATCGCGAGATGCTTCCAGATCACCCCGGTCGAGAACCATTTCACGATTTGGCTGAAGACGTCGAGCGGATTGGAGAAGAAGAACGGCGGCAACAGCACCTTGCCGAACACCGGCACGGTGGAGAAGACCTGCCACAGCGCCAGCGTGACGACGGCGACCAGAACCTGCAGGGACAACAGTGTGACGCGCGACATCAGGCAGCTCCCGCCTGCGTCGACTGGACATAACCCTTCATAACCTCGTCCTTCAGCACGCCCCAGATCTCGCGGTGCAGGGCATGGAAATCCTTCTCCATCCGGATCTCGGCGATGTCGCGCGGCCGCGGCAGCGTGATGCGCCAGTCGCCGATGATGCGCGCGGAAGGACCGGCCGACATGATCACGACGCGATCGGCCAGCGCGATCGCCTCCTCGAGATCGTGGGTGACGAACAGCACCGCCTTGCGGTCGGCGCTCCACAATTCCAAGAGCAGATTGCCCATGATCTGCCGGGTCTGGGCGTCCAGCGGACCGAACGGCTCGTCCATCAGCAGGATCTTCGGATCGCGGATCAGGACCTGCGCCAGCGCAACACGCTTGCGCTGGCCGCCCGACAGCATGTGCGGATAGCGATTGGCGAAGGCGCCGAGCCCGACCGAGGTCAGCCATTTCTGCGCGCGCGCGAGCGCCTCGGCGCGCGGCGTGCCTGATATCTCGAGCCCGATCGCGACATTGTCGATCGCGGTCTTCCAGGGGAACAGTGCATCGGCCTGGAACAGGTAGCCGGCATCACGGTTGAGGCCGCTCAGCGGCTTGTCGAAGATCCTTGCTGTTCCGGCCGCGGGCTTGAGCAGCCCAGCCGTGACGTTCAGCAGCGTCGACTTCCCGCATCCGGTCGGACCGACAATGGCGACGAACTCGCCATGATCAACCGAAAGATTGGCCCGTTCGACCGCGGTATAGACGCGTCCATCCGCCAACCGAAACGCCACCGTCGCACTGTCAAGCGCGACCGCCGTCGGCTCCGTCATCGCCACGCATCCCTCCCGAACTTTCCGAGATGGCTTAGCGGTTCGGGCAGGCAAGTTCAACGCAGGAAGATGGCGTAGCAAACAAGGCTGTGGTCACGCGATTTTCAGACAGGCCGGGGTTGCGCAATTGCGCAACCGGGTTGCGCATTGCGCCGACATCGTCGAGGCTGCAGCCCAAAGCGACGAACAAGGAGACAATCATGCGGATCGCAGTGGTGGGCGCCGGAGGCGTCGGGGGCGGCTTTGGTGCGGCGCTCGCGCATGCCGGCGCCGACGTCACCTTTATCGCGCGCGGCGCTCATTTGGCCGCCATGCGCAGCGAGGGGCTGAAGGTTCAGGGTGGCCGCGGCGAAACCCATCTGGTCCCGACCCAGGCGACCGACGATCCGGCAAGCGTCGGCCCGGTCGATATCGTGCTGTTCTGCGTCAAGCTGTGGGACGTCGAGAGCGCCGGCCAACACATCAGGCCGATGGTCGGCCCCGACACCGCGGTGATCCCGCTGCAGAACGGCATCGACGCGCCCGACAGGCTGGTCCCGATCCTGGGACGCAACGCGGTGATGGGCGGCGTGGCACAGATCTCGGCCTCGATCATCAAGCCTGGCGTCATCAACCAGGTCGGCACCTTCATGCGCATGATCTTCGGTGAGCTCGACGGCCGCATCACGCCGCGCGGCAAGGCGCTGCTCGATCTCTGCCTGAAGGCCGGCTTCGACGCGACCTTGAGCGAGCAGATCAACACCGAGCTCTGGATGAAGTTCGTCGGCCTCGCCACCAATGCCGGCATGACCGCGGTCACCAGGCTGCCGATCGGCAAGCTGCGCGACGATCCCGATTTGCGCCCGCTCTTCGTATCGGCTTGCGAGGAGATCATCGCCGTCGCGCACGCCAACGGCATCAGGCTGCCGCCGCATGCGCTGACGAAAGTGCTCGACTTCATCGGACACGCGCCGCCGGCGATGAAGGCCTCGATGGCGCTCGATCTCGAGCGTGGCAACCGGCTCGAACTGCCGTGGCTGAACGGCAAGGTGGTCGAGCTCGGCCGCAAGCTCGGCGTCCCGACGCCGACGCACGACATGCTCTATGCGGTGTTGAAGCCCTATGCGATGGGCGCGCCGTCCTGATAGCCCAGCAGAACCGAAATCTGCCGCCCGGCCTCGCGCACCAGCTTTGAATATTCCAATAGCTTCCGCTCGTCGATGCGCGCGCTCGGTCCGTAGAGGCCGACCGAACCGACCACCTCGCCGCGGTGATCGAAACACGGCGCGGAGACGGCGACCGCGCCGGCGAAGATCTCGCCATGGCTGGTCGCATAGCCGTTGCGCCGCGCAATGGTCAGCGCGTCCTCGAGCCGCGCACGGTCCGCGCTCTTTGCAATGCTGGCAAGAAGCGCGGCCTGCCGCTTCGGGTCCATGAAGGCCAGCATCGCCTTGCCGGTCGATCCCTGGATCAGGCTCAGACTGTGGCCGACGCCGCGGCTGATCGAGAGCACGTGACGGCTCTCGCATTCGAGGATGCAGATGCCGCGATCGTCCTGCTCGCGGAACAACGCTGCGGTCTCGCCGGTCGCCTCGCGCAGGCCTTCGACGACCGGGCGCGCGATCGCGACCACCTCGAGACCCTTCAGCCAGACATGGGCCAGCTTCATCACGCCGTGCGACAACCGGAAACGCTGCGGGTCGCCTTCGGCCTGGATCAGGTCGCGCTGCGCCAGCGTCTGCAGCAGGCGATAGAGCGTCGGCCGGCTCAGCCCGACCCGCTTCTGGATCTCGATCACGCTCATCGCCGGCTGATCCAGCCTGAAGCATTGCAGGATCGCGATCGCGCGGTCGACCGCCCGCACGCCTGACGCCCCCTGCTCGGCGTCCTGAACTTCCGCCTTCGGTTTCTTTGCCATCCGTCCACATCCGCAAAATCGGCAGGGGCGCGCTGCATCCAGCGCGCCTGACCAATCGGCCCGCCCGGATAGTATCGCAAATTATGAGAATAATGTCCACCAGATGGACATTCGAAAATCGACGGGAGGATTGGAATTGCTTGAGACAAACACCTCGCGCAGATGGGCCGCCGCCGCGATCGCCACGCTGATGCTCACAGCGCCGCTGGCGTACGCCGCACCCGACGGCTCAGGCATCTCGGACGGCGTAGTGCGGATTGCGGTGCTGGGTGACTACGGCAGCGGCCGCGATCTCGGCGGGCCGGGCTCGGTGACCGCCGCCAAGCTTGCCGCTGAGGATTTTCACAACAAGGTGCTGGGCAAGCCGATCGAGATCATCTCGGCGGATCACCAGAACAAGCCGGACGTCGCGGTCGGAATCGCGCGGCAATGGTTCGACGTCGAGCATGTCGACGCGGTGACCGATCTCGCCGTGAGCTCGGTCGGACTCGCCGTCGCCGGCCTTGCAACGCAGAGCAACCGCACCGCGCTGGTCTCGGGCGCCGCGACGTCCGATTTGACCGGCGACAAATGCTCGCCCGTCGTCACGCATTGGGCCGACGACACCTACGCACTGTCGGCCGGCCTGGTCGGCGAGCTGAGCCGCCGCGTCGGCAAGGAATGGTTCTTCGTCGCGGTCGATTACTCGTTCGGCACCGCGATGGTGAAGGACGCCTCGCGCGCGGTGACCGATACGGGCGGCAAGGTGCTCGGCGCGGTGCGCTATCCCTTCAACACCACCGACTTCTCATCCTTTTTGCTGGCCGCGCAGAGCTCCGGCGCCAAGGTGGTGGCGCTGGCCGGCACCGGCGCCGACACCGTCAACGCGGTGAAGCAGACCCACGAATTCGGCCTGCAACAGGGCGGGCAGACCATCGTCGGCATGCTGACCTTCATCTCCGACGTCCATTCGATCGGCCTGCGCGACGCGCAGGGCATGTACATCGCGTCCCAATACTACTGGGATGATGACGACGGCACCCGCGCCTTCGCCAAGCGCTTCATCGAGATCGAGAAGCGTGAACCGACCAAATTGCAGGCCGCGACCTACGCCGCCGTGCGCCACTATCTGAAGGCGATCGAGGCCGGCGGCAGCGACGAGGCGAAGGCGGTGAACGTCGAGATGCGCAAGCTGCCGGTCGATTTCTTCGGCCGCCCCGCGCACATCCGCAAGGACGGCCGCGTCGTCTACGACCTCTCGCTCTACCGCGTGAAGAAGCCGGATGAGAGCAAATATCCCTGGGACTACTACCAGAAGATCGCAGCCATCCCCGGCGACAAGGCCTTCCGCCCCGAGGGAACGGGCGGCTGCAAGCTCGACAAGTAGGACGCACCATTATCGCCGCGACGCGCGGTCGCGCATGCAAGATCAAGGAGGAGCCGATGCCGCTTCGCAACGATTTCGATCAGCTTGTTGACGTCAAGGGTGGCTTCATCAGCCGCGAGATCTTCGTGGATGCCGATATCTATCGGCAGGAGCTCGACAAGGTCTTCACCCGCGCCTGGCTGCTGGTCGGCCACGAAAGCCTGGTGCCCAATCCCGGCGACTTCTACACCTCGCGGATGGGCGAGGAATCCGTCATCCTCTGCCGCGACAAGAAGGGCGAGATCCACGTCTTTCTCAATTCGTGCCGGCACCGCGGCATGAAGGTGTGCCGCTACGAGCAGGGCAACACGTCGTTGTTCACCTGCCCCTATCACAGCTGGACCTACACCACCGACGGCAAGCTGCAGGGCGTTCCGCTGCACCGGACACTGTACGACGGGGTGCTCGACCGCGAGGCCAACTCGCTGGTCTCGGTGGCGAAGCTCTGCAACTACAAGGGCTCAATCTGGGCGACCTGGGACAAGGACGCGCCCGACTTCATCACCTATCTCGGCGATGCCAAGATCCATCTCGACCAGGCGCTCGACTGCCGCGACGGCCGCGAGGGCGGCTCCGAGGTGATCGGCGTCCACAAATGGGTATTCCCCGCCAACTGGAAATTCGCCGCCGAGAATTTCCTCGGCGACACCTATCACAACCCGAGCCATCGCTCGGTCGACCTGATCGGCATCGGGCCGAGCGCTGCCGCCGGCAAGAAGGGTCGCCGCGACGACGAGCTGGAGAAAGCACAGCACGTCTGGATCAGCTTTCCGGAAGGCCATGGCGTGCACAGCGCGATCCAGCCGGAGGCCAATGAATATATCGAGTCCTTCCTCGACAACCCGATCCTCGAAAAATACTTCCGACACTGTTTCGAGGAGCGCAAGCGGCGGCTCGGCGAAGGGGCGCGGCTGCTGCCGTTCGTCGGCACGATCTTCCCCAACACCTCCTATCACGGCCGTCAGCCGCGCGGACTTTGCGCCTGGCATCCGCACAGCCCGACCTCGACCGAAGGCTGGCGCTTCTTCCTGGTCGACAAGGACGCGCCGAACGAAGCCAAGGAATATCTGCGCCGCTACTACATGCGCTACTCCGGCCCCGCCGGCATGACCGAACAGGACGACATGGAGAACTGGCTCTATGCGACCGCGGCGAGCACCGGCACGGTGGCGCGGCGCTATCCCTTCAACTATCAGCAGTCGATGGGCGCCTACGTCACCGATCATCCGCTCGGCGGCGATGTCTCCACGCAAGTCACTGAGCAGATCGCACGCGGCTTCTATCGCCGCTGGACCACCTACATGCAGGGCGGCGACTGGCACGAACTGCTCGGATCACCCGCCGGCAACCGGCAGGCCGCAGAATGAGCGCGCCCGCAAAAACCGTCCTCGTCAGCGGGGGCACCTTCGGCATCGGCCGCGCGATCACGCTCGGCCTCGCGCGGCGCGGCCACGCGGTGGTCGCCTTCGGTCTCGAGGCGGCGCAGGTCTCGAGTACCGCGCAGAACGCCATTCCGGCCCTGCGTGACGAGCTTGATCGCGAAGGCCTCTCCGCCGAACTGATGGAAGCCGACGTATCGCGGGCCGGCGATGTCGCCAAGGTGGTCGCCCACACGATGGCGCGGTTCGGGCGCATCGACGGCGTCGTCAACAACGCCGCGATCGGCCCGCTCGGCACAGTGCTCGACACCGACGAGGCGCTGTTCGACCGGATCATCGCCGTCAATCTGAAAGGACCGTATCTGACTAGCCGCGCCGCGATCCCGCACATGATCGCGCAAGGCGGCGGCTCGATCGTCAACATCGGATCCGGCGCCGGCTGGGGCAAGCCGAACATGGCGGTCTACAGCGCGAGCAAGGGCGGCGTTGTCGCGCTGAGCGCAGCGATGGCCTACGACTTCTTCCACCAGCGCATTCGCGTCAACACCGTGATTCCCGGCGGCGGCGGCATCGTCAGCGGCATGAGCCTCGGTCGTGTCGGCGGCGATGCGGCTCGTTTCGGCAAGGGCGCGCCGGGCACCGCCGCGGGCCGCGTCGCCGCCGGTGACGACATCGCCAATGTGGTCGCCTTCCTGCTGTCGCCGGAAGCCGAAACGCTGTCCGGCACCGTGATCGATGTCGGCTGCTTCGCCCAGCAGGGCGGACCGATCCCGCCCAAGCCGGCGCTCTGACAACCCCTGCGATGCCTGATGAGGAGATAGCGATGACGACGACCGTTCAGGATCAGGACCAACAACAACACGCCGGCAACGCCGCGATCGAGCGATCGGCGGCCTACTACCGGCTGAAGGCCGATGTCGAGGATTTCTACTACCACGAGGCCGATTTACTCGACGACCGGCGCTTCCGCGACTGGCTCGAGCTACTCACCGACGACATCAGCTATTTCATGCCGATCCGCCGCAACGTGAAGTTCGGCCAGCAGGCCGCGCGCGAGAACACCAAACGCGGCGAAGGCATCAGCTGGTTCGACGAGGACAAATGGACATTGACCAAACGGGTCGAGCAGATCCTGACCGGGGTGCACTATGCTGAGGAGCCGCTGTCGCGGATCACGCATATGGTCAGCAATGCGCAGATCAAGGGCGCGCGGCCCGACATCGATGCAGCCCATGAGCTCGATGTCACCAGCCGCTTCCTCGTCTATCAGAACCGCGTCGAGTACGAGACCTACATCTTCGTCGGCCGTCGCAACGACGCGCTACGCCTGACCGACACTGGCTGGAAGATCGCGCGGCGCGAGATATTGCTTGAACAGAATATCCTGCTGGCCAAGAATCTCACGACGTTCTTTTGAGAGGGTCCAAGGATTGCAAGGGTAGCGATGATTGACGTGATGGCGATCAAGGTGGGGACGCGGCTGAAACTGGAGGCCGGCGTCGTCGCCGAAGTGGTGGAGAACATGGACGATGGCCAGTGGCTGCAGGTGCGCTATCTGGAGTGCCCTGCCCGGCCCGCCGACGTTGGCACGGTGGAGCTGTGCCACGCCCAGGACGTCATCAAGGTGCTCAGCGAGTAATCCCAGTCAACGGACCGACGATCATGCTGCGATTTGAATACATGCCGAGCGATTTTAATCCGCTGTTCCTGTTCCTCGGCGAATCTGCCGATCTCGCCGCCCTGGCAATGCTGCTGCGGCGCTTTGCCGAGGACCCGCAGACCATTGCCGTCGCGGAGCGGATTCCCGGCGCCGTCTCGCGCAACGCGCTGGTGCTGGCGCCTGCCGACGACGAATTCGGCATGCGCGATCTCGGCGGCCGCTTTGCCTGGAAACTGACCGATTGGCAGGCGGAGCGGATCGCCGAGCGCATCGAGCTGTTAACCCCTCAGGATAACAAGTCCGGCTCGGAGATCGTCGAGATCGGCAGCGACGGCGAGATCCCGGTCAAGCTGTCGCGCGGCGAATTCACCGACGACTTCCTGATCACGCGCAGATAGCGGAGTTCGCGTGAGTACACACCGCAGGCCAAAGGTCCTGATTGCCGGCGCCGGGATCGGCGGCCTTGTCGCCGGATTGTCGCTGCTGCAGCGTGGCATCGAGGTCGAGATCTTCGAGCAGGCGTCCGAGCTGCGCGAGCTCGGCGCCGGTGTCCAGCTCAGCGCCAACGGCACACGCGTCCTGATCGCGCTCGGGCTTGAGCAAGAGATGCAGGCGATCGCCTGCGAGCCCTCGGGCAAGGAGATCAGGCTGTTCAGCACCGGGCGGACCTGGAAACTGTTCGACCTCGGCGCCTCCTCGCGCGCGATCTATGGCGCGCCCTACTGGATGGTGCATCGCGGCGACTTTCACCGCGTGCTGGTCGACGCATTCACGGTTCGGGCGCCGGGGCGCCTGCATCTTGGCAGCCGCTGCACCGGATTTGACCAGGACGGCGACGGCATCTGGCTGGACTTTGCCAACGGCGAGCGTCGGCGCGGCGACGCCGTGGTCGGCGCCGATGGCGTGCACTCCGAAATTCGCCGGCAGATCGGCGGCGACACCAAACCGTTCTTCTCGGGCGTGGCCGCCTGGCGCGGCCTGGTGCCGATGGAACGGCTACCGGCGAGCCTGCAACGGGACGTCGGCACCAACTGGATCGGCCCGGGCGGCCACGTCATCACCTATCCGGTTCGCCGCGGCGAGCTGTTGAACTTCGTCGGTATTTTCGAGGGTGAGAGCTGGTCGGTCGAATCGTGGACCGAACGCGGCACGCGCGAGGCCTGCAGCAGAGCCTTTGCCGGATGGAATCCGCAGATCCACACCATTATCGCGAACCTCGATATTCCCTACAAATGGGCGCTGCTCGGCCGCGACCCACTCGACCGCTTCGTCGTCGGGCGCGCCTGCCTGCTCGGCGACGCCGCGCATCCAACACTGCCATTCCTGGCCCAGGGCGCCAACATGGCGATCGAGGACGGCATGGTGCCGCGCTGTCTTGAAGGCTTCCCGCCCGAGGAAGCGCTGCAGCGCTACCAGACCGCACGGCTGACGCGGACGAACGCGATCGTGGTGAAGTCGGCCGAGAATGCCAGGCGCTTCCATAATCCCGCGCTTGCCGACGCCGAAGGCGCCGACGCCTATGTCTCGCGCGAATGGCAGCCGGACCGGGTGCGCGAGCGCTATGATTGGCTGTTCACCTACGATGCCTTGCGTGTGCCGCTTTGACGGGACGAGTTTCGCGGGCCCGCCTCACTGAACGGGATGGCGTCCGCGGCGCACCGGACGTTCCGGCGGTGGTGGCGGAGGAGCGAAGAAGGGATTGACGATGCACATCGCAGAGAGACCCGATGCCGTCGCCTGACACTGCGGGATCGAGGTGTAGCTGCAATCGATGTGGTCTCCGGCCATCGGCCCGTTATAGAGATGCAAACAGACCGGATAGTTCGGATCATAGGCCTGTCCGGCGGCAGGTCGGGCCAGCGCGACCGCGAACGCAGCGATCGCGAAAAGTTTCAGGCGCATCGGATTCTCCTTATTGCTCGGACCGTTTCCTCACAACTGCCGGAGTTAGTCAACCGCACTGGGGACACGACGGCCATACAGTCTTGAGCGACGGCAGGCGGCAAGCCTGAGCGCGCTAGTTGGCGGACTGGCGTTGTCGCTGCCCCCGTTGCTTTGGCGGCTTTTTCGGACCTTTGTAGAACGGATTGACCGAACACGTCGCGGAGCGTCCCGAGGCCGTCGCCTGGCACTGCGGAAGCGACGTGTAGCTGCAATCGATATACTCGGGCGTCAGCCTGCCGCCATAGACTTCCAGGCACACTGGATAGTTCGGATCGTACATCTGTGCGGGGGCGGGCCCGGCGATGCAAACGCCGACGGCGGCGATGATGATGAGTTTCAAGCGCATCGAATTCTCCTCAAGCCTCGTCCGGAACGCAGGGCCCGGCTATCGTTGCTCGTCGGCCGGCTTGCCGTCGCCCTCACCGAGGCAGCGGATCATGAAGGCCGTCGTGTCCCGCGGCAGCACTTGCGCGGCGCGCGCCTTGAGACGGCATTCGAGCTGCGCGATCTGGCGCGCCCGCTGCCGTTCGGACGGCAGCGTCGATTGCCGCAACCGCCGCAACGTCATCGGCGAGCCGTCCGACTCGAAGCTCAGCTCGTATTTCTTGCCGTTCTGGTCGGTGGCGGCGCAGGTGATGGTGGACACCTGCCGCGTGATGAAGCTTCCGACCTGACGGCATGAGCCCGTCGACATCTCGACCAGCGGCACCGGCAGACCATCCACCCGCGGGCGGTCGCTCGACTTCAGCAACATGCGGTCGACCGCGAGCTCGAACAGATTGTCCTGGGTGCGCTCGGTGCTCTCGCCGGAGAACGAGATGATGTGGCTCTTGTCGGCGGGATCGTCGAGCACCACGGTGAATTCGGAACGGCCGCGCAGGGTGTGGAAATAGGCGACCGCCTTGCAGGTGTAGCTGCGGCCGGCGACGGTGACGTTGCGGCAAGTGCCGGACATCAACGCGTACAGATCGACGTCGTAGACCGGACCGGCGGCAACGGCCAGCGCCGGCCAGCAGAGAACGGCAGCCGCAATCAATTGAGCGAAACGGGAGATCATGCTGAAACGGTCGAAAACACGGTCGCTGGAGGGGTCCATGGCGCAAGGTCGCTGATTTCCATGGACTGTGCAACGACGAAGCAGGCCTAAATGTGGACACCACGCGAACGGCTGGGAACGCAGCACAATCCGTGCTGAAAGGCCGCGGCGTCAGATTTGCGGGCCGGACAGCGTCACCTCGCGCTCGGCGCGGAACACGTTGCTATAGAGGTTCGCGATCCACTGGCGGCCGCTTGCCGTCATGTTCAGGCAGTTGATGGCGCCCTGAATGTGCGGCGCAACCATGTTCCAGTAGAATTGCGGATAGCGGTCGACGATATCGGCCGGCGACTCATAGCCGAGCTGGCGGTTGATGCCGACCTCCTCGAACTCGTGATAGAGCGCGTTGGCCTTCCTGATATAGTTGGGATCGCCGAGCTGACCGATGAAATCGGCCGCCCGGACGATCGACGCCTCATCGTCATATTGCTGGCCTTCGGGCGCCGGAAACCGCGTACCCTCGATGTTGCGCGCGACGCGCTCGCGATCGAGTGGAAGGACGGCCTCGAGCCTGTCGAGCACATAAAGCTTCGAGCGGTCGACATGATACGGCATCAGGCCGGCATCCGACGAGCCACGCGGCAGCACCACCTTGTTGCCGGAGGCATCGATGACGTAGCCATCGGGTCCATCGCCTTTCAAAAGACCGCGCACATAGCCGATGTCGTGAGTCAGGCAGGCGATGATGGTGTGGGTGTAATCTTCGGCGGTGACGTGGGTGTGCAGCGCGCGGCCGCGGATGATGTCATGCCCGGCGAGCGTGACCAGCATCGTGTGCTCGACATTGTGGTAGAGCGCGTCGCTGTTGCCGATGCATTCCAGCGCGATGCGCGCGGCGGCCGGCAGGAGTTCGCCGAAGCGCGCCTGCGAAGCGCCGAAGGTGCGGCTGACATGCGTGGCGAGAAACTTCTCCAAAGCACCTGCCGCCAACTCAGGTAACGTCATCATCGATGCAGCCCCCGACCGCGCAACGTTCCTCGCTCGCCCCGATCTCACGCCGTAGTTGGGCAGCGACTATAGCGTATCTACGGGCGTGCGGCTACGCGCTGACGGGCGTGACGATTCGCTCCGGCCGTACTTTCCCGGTCTTGTCGGCTGCGACGCCAAGGCTGCTGATAGTGGCATGAACCCTGCATGATTCGGGTCAGACCGGGTTAACCCCACTGATAAAGGCCGTCATGCTCGTTACGCTCGTCGCCATCCTCTGCAATGCTCAACTCTGCATGGAAAAGGTCGTCACCACCAGTGACCAATCCGGCATCACCATGGGCGCCTGCGCAGTGAATGCGCAGATCGGCATCGCCGATTGGCTCGCCAAGGGGCCGTATCACGAATGGCACCTGCAGAGCTATAAATGCATCATGGGCAAGTACGTACCCAAGAACGAAGTGTGATGTGTGCTCACAGCCTCGGACGGGGCTGACCCGCTTCGACCGGAACAGCCTGCGAAACCACCGCGCAGGCGCCCGCGCCTCGAGTCAAAGTCCAATTTATGGGCTATCACTGTCGTTAACGACGGTGAGACATGAGGTCGCCCTGGAATGCCCGCAACGCCGCTGATTGCCTATGCGCATGTCGGCAAGAGTTTTGACAGTGGTCGCGTGGTGGCGGTCGACGACGTCTCGCTTGACGTGGCCGAGGGTGAATTCCTGGCGATCGTCGGCGGCTCGGGCTCCGGCAAGACGACGCTGCTGAGGCTCGCCAATCGCCTGATCGAAGCCGACCACGGCCGGATCGCGGTCGAGGGTGAGGATGTCAGCCGCATCGACCCGATCCTGCTGCGGCGCCGCATCGGCTATGTGTTCCAGAGCGGTGGGCTGTTTCCGCATCTGTCCGTCGCCGACAACATCGGCATCACGCCACATCTGCTCGGCTGGACGCAGGCGGAGATCTCGGCGCGGGTCGATGAACTGCTCGACCTTGTGCGGCTCGACAACTCACAATATCGCGAGCGTTTGCCGCACGAGCTCTCCGGCGGCCAGCGTCAACGCATAGGCGTCGCGCGTGCGCTGGCTGCGAAGCCGCGCATCGTGCTGATGGACGAGCCGTTCGGCGCGCTTGATCCCCTCACCCGCGACGCGCTCGGCGACGATTATCGAACGCTGCACCGCGAGCTCGGCCTGACCACGGTCATGATCACCCACGACATGACCGAGGCGTTGCTGCTGGCCGATCGTGTCGCGGTGATGCGCGGCGGCAGGCTGCTGGCCCAGGGCACGCCGGCGGAGCTCTCGGCCAGCACCGACGGCTATGTCGGCGAACTGATGCGCACGCCGCGGCGGCAGGCGGAACGCCTGGGCGCTTTGCTGCCGCGGGGCGACACGGCATGACTCTATCGGCCGATCCGCGCTGGAGCGAGGCGCTTTCCCATCTGCCCGACTATCTCGGCAATCATGTGCGGGTCAGCGTCGCCGCGCTGGCGCTCGGGCTCCTGATCAGCCTGCCGCTTGCGATCATCGCGCGTAACCGGCCGGTGCTGCGCACGACGTTGCTCGGGCTTGCCAGCATCGTGCAGACCGTGCCCGGTCTCGCGCTGCTCGCATTGTTCTATCCGCTGCTGCTGGCGCTCGCCGCGTTGACCGCAGCGTGGCTCGGCTTCAGCTTCTCCGCCTTCGGCTTCCTGCCCGCCGTGCTGGCGCTCGCGCTCTATTCGATGCTGCCGGTGTTGCGCAACACCATCACCGGCCTGTCCGGGGTCGATCCGGCGGTGCTGGAAGCCGCCCAGGGCGTCGGCATGACGCCGCGGCAATCGCTCACCATGGTCGAGCTGCCGCTGGCGCTGCCGGTGATGATGGCCGGGATCCGCACCGCGGCGGTATGGGTAATCGGCACCGCCACCTTGTCGACGCCGATCGGCCAGACCAGCCTCGGCAACTACATCTTCGCGGGATTGCAGACCCAGAACTGGGTGTTCGTGCTGTTCGGCTGTTTCGCTGCGGCCGTGCTCGCGCTTGTGGTTGACCAATTGCTGGCGCTGATCGAGAACGGCCTGCGGAATCGCAGCCGCATCCGGACGGCACTCGGCGGGCTCGGTATTGCCGCCTTGATCGCGGCGACGGTGGTGCCCGCGATCGCGCGCCCGCATGCGGGCATCGTGGTCGGCGCCAAGACTTTTACCGAGCAATATGTGCTGTCGGCGTTGATCGCGCAGCGGCTACAGGCGGCGGGCCTTCCGGCCACGACCCGCGCCGGCCTCGGCTCCAACGTGATCTTCGACGCGCTCGCGGCCGGCGATATCGATGTCTATGTCGACTATTCCGGAACGCTGTGGGCCAACCAGTTCCACCACACCGACATCAAGCCCCGCGCCGAGCTGTTGGGCGAATTGCAGACAACGCTGGCGAAGCAAGACATCACGCTGTTCGGCGAGCTCGGCTTCGAGAATGCCTATACGCTGGTGATGCCGAGGCAGCGCGCCGAAGAGCTCGGCATCCATTCGATCGCCGACCTCGCGTCACGCGCGGCGACGATGTCGATCGCCGGAGACTATGAATTCTTCTCGCGGCCGGAATGGACCGGCATCCAGAAGGCTTATGGGCTGACGTTCCGCGCCCAGCGTCAGATGCAGCCGGATTTCATGTATGCGGCGGTTGCCTCCGGCGAGGTCGACGTGATCGCGGGCTACACCAGCGACGGATTGATCGCGAAATACGATCTTGTCACGCTCGAGGACAACAGGCACGCCATCCCGCCCTATGACGCCATCGTCCTGCTGTCGCCAAAGCGGCGCGACGACGAGGCGCTCAAGGCGGCGCTGCGGCCGCTGCTCGGCAAGATCGATATCGCCGGGATGCGCGAGGCGAATTTGCGCGCGTCGGGCAACGACGCATCATCGTCGCCCGACGCCGTGGCGCGCTGGCTGTGGGGGAAGGTCGGCGGAAAATAGCCTCTCGCCTTCATTGCGAGCGAAGCGCAGCAATCCACCTCTCCGCATGCGAGGAAAGATTGATTGCTTCGTCGCTACGCTCCTCGCAATGACGACGTCTCACAATCCCTTGATGATCCCCGCGTCGATCAACAGGCGATTGAAGCGGCGTGCTTCTGCGCCGTCCTTGCAGGAATAGAATGCGCCGTTGCAGCGAAGCATGATCGCCTTCTGCTCCTCGAACGACGGGTCGAGCGGAATGCCCGCGGCTTCCTGAATCACCAGCGGCAGATAGGCGGCGTCGATCGTGTCCATCACCGCCGGGCTCTTCACGGGTTCGAAGTTGACGGCGTCGATCGCATAGTAGGTCGCGTAATAGCGCGGATCGTAATCCATCAGCTTCTTGCCGATGCCGGCCTCGTCGAGATCGGGATCGAGCAGCTGCGGCGAGAATTCCGGCTGATGATCGCCGTAACGCACGATCAGGAAAGGCTGCGCCGGAAACTTCTTCTTCAGCGCCGCGACGAAGCCGGCATAGTCGCCAGCGCTCATCGCCTGCCGGCGCAGATATTCGTCGACCGCGGGCGTATTGCCCGGCCGCTTCCACGACGGCAGCAACTCGGGACGGAATTTGGTTTCCCAGGGGAAATGATTGGCGGCGAGATAGACGAAGGCGAACAGCGGCGTGCCTGACGTCTTCTGCTCGGCCATCAGCTTCAGCGCCTTGTCGTAGAAGAAGCTGTCGGGCTCGACATCCTTCGCATGCAGGTCATGCGCGTCGTAGAAGCGCTGGATGCCGGTCGTGGTCTGGAAGTTGCGCGCGCTCATGAAGGCGCCGAATGCGGGATAGAGCGAGAGCGTGTCGTAGCCGCAGCGGCGCAGCGCCAACGGCAGGCCGCGCTCCACGCGCCCCGATGCGATGCGGGTGACGAAATAGGAGAACCGGCCGAACGAGCGCGAGGACAATCCCGCAAGCACGTTGTACTCGGTGAACCAGCTCGGCCCGCCATTGCTCTCGGCAAGGAATTTGCGCGCGACGCCGTCGTAGGACTTGAACTGGCTGCCATAGCCCGGCGGCACCTTGACGCCGGAGGCGGCGCGGATGTCGAAACTCGATTCATCATGGATCATGATGATGTTCGGCCGCCGCCCGGCGGGATGACAGGCATCGACCAGGGGCATCTTGAGCTGATCGCTCGCGGTCGGATCCGACTCCATAAAGCCGTAGGCGACGAAATCGGACACGGCCGTGACGCCGGAGCGCGCGAACTTCGAGAGGTAGCCGTCGTCGTAATAGCCGCGCCAGGCTTCATCCGGCCAGGCGAAGGCATAACCCGAGAGCGCCGCGGTGCAGGCGAGGCAGGCCGCCGCAGCCGGCAGCCGGCGAATGCGGAACGGATCGAGCCACCACAGCGCGTACATCAGGGGCAGCGTGACGAGGCCGGCGCCGATGATCGACCAGCGCAGGCTCGGGAAGATCGTCAGCAGGAACGCCGCGGTGTCGCGGTCGATCACCATCAGGTCGACGAAGTTCGCGGTCATCTGCACCACGTCGTGCTTGAAGCGCGACAGCAGCACCAAGACCACGACCAGTGTCAGCGACAGCGCGCCCGACAGCGCCGGCCGGCGCAGCAGCGCGATGAACAGGAAGTTCAGGATTCCCCAGGTGAGCAGGAAGCAAAGCCGCGAGCCGAAATCGGTCTCGGTGCGCAGCATCAGAATCAGCGCGCCGAAATGCGGTGCCGCGACCGCCATCAACCGCCAGATGCCAAGCGCGGCAAGACCGCCGGCCAGTGCGGCAACGGAGGAGTTCTGCTGAGGCGCGGGCGCCATGGGCGGGACGCAATACAACCCGGCGCAATGCCACCGCCTTGACTGGCAACGGCCAGGAGGCATGCGGCACAGCCGGTGTCTGGGCCGCGTCACAAAACCGTAATTGAATCGTCATGAACGCGCAATGAATTTGCCTGCCCAAGCCTGGACGCGGCAGGCAGTGCGCGTGCCTTAAACTTTGGCGGCCGGCGCGGCGTGGCTCGCGATACCCGCGATGAAGAGATCGACGATGTCGGCAGCCATCTGCTCGACCTCCGCATCGCCGACACCCCAGCGCGGCAAATGACCGTCGATGTGCATCCGCGCGAAGCCATAGACCAGCGCGCGGCCGGCGATCTGGACCTGCCTGAGGTCGCGCGTCCCGAGTTGGCCAGCTGAAAATGCCTCCGCCAGCGTGCGCTCGGTCAGGCCGATCAACTCGGCATTGTCGCCGGAGACGGCCGCAGAGCGGTCGTGGTCGAAGAAGCGGCGGCTGGAGATGATCTCGAAATGGGTCGGGTTCTTCATCGCCCAGCGCAGATAGGCGATCCCGAGATGGCGGAAGCGGCCGAGCGGATCACCTGACGGCGCCTCGGCCAACGCCGCCTCGATCTCGGCGCGAAAGCGGCGTTGCGCCTCCTCCGCCACCGCATTCATCAGCGCGTCCCGGCTCGGGAAATGCCGGAACGGCGCGCCCGGCGAGACCCCGGCGCGGCGCGCGGCCTCGCGGACGCTGACCGCCTCCGGCCCGCCCTCGCCGACCAGTTGCATGGCGGCATCGATCAGGACCCGGCGGAGATCGCCGTGGTGATACGGCCTGGCCGCCTGCGCCCGCGTCGCGACCGGACGCGGCTTGGCGGGCCGGCGGCCGGTGGGCGGGCTTTTGGCGGGGCGGCGCATGGCGATCCTCTAGCATCACCCGCTTGTGAATGTAAGCGATGATTACACGGATTGACCGCGCGCGGGCACGAAATGTAACTGGGTGATTACATAAACGGGAGGCGGGATATGGCGACGCATCGCAACTGGTTCGAGGGCTGGCGGCTGTTTGGCCTGCTCACGCTCACCCTGATCGGGCTTTCGATCTGGATCGCCGCCATGCGGCAGTTCGAGGTCGAGGGCGTGCGGATGGTGATCCGCTTCACGGCGCGGACCTCGCTCTTGTTCTTCTGCCTCGCCTTCTCGGCGGCGGCGCTGGCGCGGCTGTGGCCGAACGCCTGGACGCACTGGCAGCGCCGCAACCGCCGTTATTTGGGCGTCACCTTCGCGGCCTCGCACGCCATCCATGCGGTCGCGATCGCCGCCTTCGCGATGCTCGATCCGCCCGGCTTTGCGGCCGCGACCTCGATCGTCTCCTACGTCTTCGGCGGTATCGGCTATCTCGCCATCATCGCGCTGACCGCGACTTCGTTCGATCGCACGGCTGCACTGCTCGGCCCGCGCGCCTGGCGCAGGCTGCATCTGATCGGCGGCTATTATCTGCTGCTGCAGTTCATGGTCTCGTTCGGCAAGCGGATTCCCGAGATGCCGCTCTACGCGCTATTCCTCGTGCCGCTCGCTGCGGTGTTCGCGCTCAGGATGATCAGCATGGCCGGCCGGCCCGCGCCACGTCAGGCGCAGGCGAGCTAAGATCGGGCCACCTTACACCAGGTGAAACTTGCGGCCGAGCTGGCGATGAACCGATAGCACCGCGCGGTCGACGTCGCTGATCAGGCTGTCGCCGAGCACGACGTTCGGAATCTCCCAGTTGCGTCCGATCTGCGCATCTGGCAGCCCGGCGATCGCCGGCACGCGCGCGGTCTCACAGCCGGGCTGGGCGCGCAACGCCTCATCCGCAAGCCGGGTCAATTCGTCCTGGCTCTTTCCATCAGTCATGACCTCGGTCCTGACTCCGGAAGATGGCTCACTGATGGCCAAGATTCTCCAGTTCCTTAGCGCGGGCTTCGGTCATGCTGCGCATGCATTCGCCCGCATCGAGCCGGGCGATAGTGCCCTCGCCGAGGTCGTAATACAGGCAGTTGGCGTCACGATACTGGACCCATAGCCGCTGCGCGGTGCGCAGCTGTTCGCGCTGCTTGTCGTCGGCGGCATCCTTCAACGCCTTCTGGTAGGCGACGTTCATCCGCTTGTCCCACTGCGCGGTCTTGGCCTTGAGGCATTCGACCATCTGGTAGGTGCCGCCGTCGCAGGATGGCTCGCCAACGCTCTGATCGCCGGCGCGGGCAACCGGCGGGGTGAAGGCGATGAAGACGGCCGTCAGAACGGCCATGAGCCTGCACGCGCCTGTGGTGACAGCCGATGTCATGCCACTTTCCCTGTTCGATCGATCCTGTCGTCGCAGCATACATGAGTGCCGCCGCGATGCATCCCGTCCACCGCCGGTCGCGCCGCAGCTGGCCTTCCCGGTCCGCGCAGGATATTTCATATGCATGGAGGGACCATGCGGCGCGCCGTGACGCCTGTGATCGTCTTGGCGGTGTTCGGCCTGCTCGTCGGTGGGCTGTTTCGCTATGCGTTCGATGAGTCCGACGAGGCCTCCGTCTCGAATTATGTGCGCAGCGCCCTCGACGGCGCAGCCCTCACGGTGATCGTCTGGGCGACGCATCTCTATCTGGCCGCACGTGGTGGCTGGCTGCGACGGCAATCACTCATCGTCGAGCTGATCGGCCGCTCTGTGATCCTCGCCGTCACCGTTGCGGCCGCCGCGATCGTGCTGGAAATCGTGCTTTACGGGCATGGGCTCGAAGCCAAGTGGATGCGCGAAACCTTCCTGAAGATCATTGGCGTCGGCCTGCTGCTGTCGATCCCGATCACGACGATCTACGAGCTGGTCCGGATGATCGGCGGGCACACGCTGCTCAGCATCGTGCTCGGACGCTATCGGCAGCCGGTGCGCGAGGAGCGCGTGCTGCTGTTCCTCGACCTGGTCGGCTCGACGACGCTAGCGGAATCGATGGGCGAGCTGCGCGTGCAGGAATTGCTGACGCGCTTCTTCTTCGACATCGACGAGCCGATCGTGTCGCACGGCGGCGAAGTCCACGCCTATGTCGGCGACGAAGTGATCGTGACCTGGCCGGCCAATGCCGACGGGCGATGGCGGCGGTATCTCGATTGCGTGTTCGCGATCGAGGATCGCCTCGCCAAGCGGGCCGATCAATATCGCAAGGAGTTCGGCGTGGTGCCCGCGTTTAGGGCCGGGATGCATGCCGGTCCGGTCGTCATCGCGGAATGCGGGGACTCGCGGCGGCAGATCGCCTATTTCGGCGACACCGTGAACGTCACGGCGCGGCTGCAGGAGCATTGCAAGGAGGCCGGCCGTCCGCTGCTGGTATCGGGCGACTTGCTGCACCTGCTGCCGCCGGACCGGGATTTGGTCGTCGAGCCGCTCGGCTCGACGCAACTGCGCGGACGTGCCGCCTCGATCGACATCTTTTCCGTCGCGCGGCGCGTATCGTCCTAAACGATCTCTTAAAATGCACCGGCATCAGCTTCCGCTGAGCCGAAAGCGCGCATTGAATCGAGTCCGGTCGCAGCCTGTTAAGGATGCGACGCACACCGTATTTGCACCGGGTTCCACCTTAACGCAGGTGTAAGACCGCGCCCCGCATGGTGTGCAGACAGATGTCATTCAACAAAAACAAGGTTGCCCATCGATGGCGCAACAGGCGTCACAATCGATTATTGCCGAACTCGAGGATGCGGTCCGGGACGGGACATCGGCCAAGCGTGTGCAGACGCTGCGGCAGGTCACCGATCTGTTCCTGAACGACGGCGACCGCCTCAACGATGAACAGGTCAAGGTGTTCGACGACGTGCTCTGCCTCTTGGTCGCGCGCGTCGAGACCCGTGCGCGGGCCGAGCTCAGCAAGCGGCTCGCCCCGCTCGACTATGCGCCGTTCGAGGTGATTCAGCACCTCGCCTGGGACGACGACATCAGCGTCGCCGGCGACGTGCTGACCCACTCCGGCCGCCTTTCGAACGACGCCCTGCGCGAGATCGCGAGCAGCAAGGGCCAGGACCACCTGTTCGCGATCTCCGCGCGGGAAAACCTGCCGCCTTCCGTCACCGACGTGATCATCGACCGCGGCGAGGACAAGGTGATCCGGCGTCTCGCCAAGAACGCCGGCGCGCAGTTCTCCGACAACGGCTATTCCAGCATCGTCGCCCGCGCCGAAGGCGACGACGAGCTGGTCGAGATCCTCGGGCTGCGCATCGACATTCCGGCCAAGCTGCTGCGCGACCTGCTGCAGCGCGCCAAGGATACGGTGCGCGCCCGCCTGCTCTCGATCGCCTCGCCCCGGGCGCGCGAAGAGATCAGCCAGGTGCTGAACGACATCGCCCAGGAAGAGGCCGCGGCGCCGCGCCGCAACTACGGCATCGCCGAAGAGCTGGTCAAGCTGATGAAGCAGCTGAACGAACTTGACGATGCGGCCGTCTACAAATTCGCCGAAGAGGGCAAGCTCGACGAGGTCACGGTCGCGCTCGCCGTGCTCAACGACATGCCGATCGCGATGATCGAACGGCTGATGCTCGGCCTCCGCTCCGACCTGATCCTGATCCCGTGCCGCTCGGCACGGCTCAACTGGCCGACGGTCGAAAGCATCCTGCGCAAGCGGCCGCTGCCGCTGCCGCTCGACAATGCGACGCTCGAGATCGCGCAGCGCGATTACCGCCGGCTCTCGCTGGAAACCGCGCAGCGGACGGTGCGGTTCTGGCAGCTGCACAACAGGATCGAGAAGCAGCCGATGGCGGCCGGCTAGGCCTCCGCGCCTCTGCGACAAAGACAAAGGGTGGGCAACGCGCCCACCCTTTTTCATCACAGCGTCATTCCGGGCGCCTCGAAGAGGCGGACCCGGAATCTCGAGATTCCGGGCTCGGTCCTGCGGACCGCCCCGGAATGACAGGCCTCGCCTGTCAGTTCTTGCTCTTGTCGACGAGCGCGCCCTTCTTGATCCAGGGCATCATGTCGCGCAGCTTGGCACCGACTTCCTCGATCGGATGCGCGGCGAGCTTGGCGCGGGTGGCCTTGAACGAGGTCTGGTTGACCTTGTTCTCCAGCATCCAGTCGCGGGCGAACTTGCCGCCCTGGATGTCGGCCAGCACGCGCTTCATCTCCGCCTTGGTCTCGGCCGTGACGATGCGCGGACCGGTGACGTACTCGCCGTATTCGGCGGTGTTGGAGATCGAGTAGTTCATGTTGGCGATGCCGCCTTCATAGATCAGGTCGACGATCAGCTTCACTTCATGCAGGCACTCGAAATAGGCCATCTCGGGCGCGTAGCCGGCCTCGACCAGGGTTTCGTAGCCGCCCTTGATCAACTCGACCAGGCCGCCGCAGAGCACCACCTGCTCGCCGAACAGGTCGGTCTCGCACTCTTCCTTGAAGGTGGTCTCGATGATGCCGGCGCGGCCGCCGCCGATCGCCGAGGCATAGCTGAGCCCGAGGTCATGGGCGTTGCTCGACGAATCCTTGGCGATCGCGATCAGGCAGGGCACGCCGCCGCCACGCTGGTATTCCGAGCGCACGGTGTGGCCGGGGCCCTTCGGCGCGATCATCAGCACGTCGAGGTCGGCGCGCGGATCGAGCAGGTTGAAGTGCACGTTGAGGCCGTGGGCGAACACGAGCGCCGCGCCCTTCTTCATGTTGTCGTGCAGGTGCTCGCGATAGATGTCGCCCTGCAGCTCGTCCGGGGTCAGCATCATGACGAGGTCGGCCCACTTGGCGGCTTCGGCGACTTCCATCACCTTGAAGCCGGCGTTCTCGGCCTTCTTGGCCGAGGCCGAACCCTTGCGCAGCGCAATCGCCACTTCCTTGACGCCCGAATCCTTCAGGTTCAGCGCGTGGGCGTGGCCCTGGCTGCCGTAGCCGACGATGGCGACCTTCTTGCCCTTGATCAGGTTCAGGTCGGCATCGCGATCGTAGTAAACTCGCATCGTGGTTTCCTCGTTTGAAGGGGGCCAAAATCGGCCGATGAATCAGGCTTTCGGAAGGTCAGAACCGCCGGGCGCCCGCGAATTTCCGGCGTTGTCTAGAGCATTTTCCCCCTCAGGGGAAACCCTCATCTCGCATGGCGCGGTGCGGCATCATGCGTCCATGAAGACCGGGTAGAGCGAGGCCAGCAGCAGGATGGCCATCACCACATTGAAGGCGCGGATCGCCCGGGGCGAGGTCAGGATCGGCCGCAGGGCGGTCCCGAACAGCGCCCAGACGACGCAGGACACCGTGCCCAGGATCAGGCTCAGGCCGACCTGGATCGCGATGTTCCAGGGAAAGGCGGCAATTGCCGCATAGGCCGTGATGGTGCCGATCACCATCACCCAGCCCTTGGCATTGATCCACTGGAACATGGCGGCGCCCCAGAACGTCATCGGGCCGCGGCCGCCCCTGTCGTCCTTGTCCGCCGAGGGCGGCTCGGCCATGGCGATGACGGCGGCGAGATAGATCAGGTAGGCGACGCCGCCATATTTCAGGATCGTCTGCAGCACCGGATAGGCGATGAAGACGGTCCCCAGCCCGACGCCGACCGCGCCGACCATGAAGGCGAAGCCGACCGTGATGCCGGCGATGTGGGGCACTGTACGGCGGAAGCCGTAGGTCAGCCCCGACGACAGCAGCATGATGTTGTTGGGGCCCGGCGTGAAGAACATCACGACCGCGAACACGACAAAGGCGAACAGCAGCGAATTCGACATGGTGCCCTCACGCGACTTTCGGCAGAGCTTTTGGCCGCTTCGACAGCAGCATCACGGCGATGCCGGCGATCACGGTGACCATGCCGGCCAGCCGCAGCGGCCCGAATGTCTCGCCGAACACGATGCTCGACGCGGCGGAGCCGACGAACGGCACCAGCAGCGCGAACGGCACCACCTGCGCCGCCGGATAATCCCGCAGCAGCCGGCCCCACAGCCAGTAGGCGATGCTGGTCGAGATGCCGCCGAGGCAGAGCATGCAGACGAGCCCGGTCAGCGACATGTGGGTCAGCGCATGCCAGGTCGGCTGCGGGCCGTTCGTGATCAAGGTCAGCACCGCAAGCGGCACCGCGGCGAACAGGCAGAGCCAGGCGAACAGATCGAACATCGGCGCGCCGTTCGCCTGCCGCAGGAGAAGATTGCCGATCGCGAAGCTGATCGGGCAGATCATGATGATCGCAAACGCGGCGACGCTGAAGTCGTAGCCGACCGTCCCGCAGATCATCAGCAGGCCGAGCGCGGCGATCGCGATGCCGATTGCCTGGCTCCGTGTCGGGATTTCCCCGAAGGCCAGGGCGGCGAAGGCGATGGTGAAAAGCGCCTGGCTCTGCACGATCACGCTGGAAAGCCCGACCGGAACGCCATGCGCGATCGCAAAGGCCTGTGCGAGGAACTGGCCGAGGAACAGCGTTGAGCTGATCGCGATCAGAAGCGGCCAGGAAACGCCGGGCTTGCGCAGGAACAGGCACGGCAGCGCGGCGATGGCGAAGCGCAGCGTCGTCATCAGCTCCGGCGAGAACTCATCGAGCGCGATCCGGCTTGCGACGAACGCAAGCCCCCAGATCACCGCGACCATGACGGCGATGCCAACATCGGCCGGCTTCATTGTTGTTCTTCTTGTGCTTCCGTTTCGGTCGGGATCTAGATCTGTTCGTCGGGCTTCGGTTTACGCAGCAGATAGGTGCCGTGCAGCGGCGCGTGGTAATCAACGGAGACCAGCGTGAAACCGGTCTCGGTCAGCATGCGCTCCATCACCCAGCCGAAGGTCGAGTATTCGTCGCGCATATGGGTGATCACGCTTTCGCGCTCGAAGCCGTGATTCTTGATCGAGAAGTCGGCCCATCCTTCGACATCGCGATCGACACCGTCGGGCATGCCGACGAACACCATGTCGCGCAGGTAGAAGTTCGCGCCGGGCTTCAACGCGTTGAAGATTCGCGACAGCGCCACCGCCTTCCAGAAGTCCGGCAGATGGTGCAGCGTGAACTCGCTGACGATGAGGTCGTAGGAATTCGGTTGGTAGGCGAACGACAGCAGGCCGGCCGGCTGGGTCCGGATCTTCGCCTTGCGGTCGCGCGCATAGATTTCGGCAAGCCCGATCATCGCCGGCGAGATGTCGATGGCGTCGACCTCGGCGCCCATCAACGCCGCCTCGGTGGCCAGCACGCCGTTGCCGCAGCCGATATCGGCGATCCGCCAGCCCGGCTTGACGCCGAGCATGGTCAGCGCCTGGCGGGCACGGACATCGCTGTCCTCGCTGACGTCATAGATCGAGGCCACCGCGGTATCGAGACCGACCTGCCGCCGTTGCGTATAGTACCAGTCGCGCGCCAACATGACTCACATCCCTTCCGGCCCACGCGTGATCGCGGCCACCCCGGTTCGTGACACTTCGACCAGGCCAAGCGGACGCATCAGGTCGATGAACTGACTGATCTTGGACGAATTGCCCGTGATCTCGAACACGAAGCTCTCGGTCGTGGCGTCGATCACCCGGGCGCGGAACGCGTCCGCCAGCCGCAGCGCCTCGACGCGGTGATCGCCACCGCCCCGCACCTTGACCATCGCAAGCTCGCGCTCGATCGAGCTGCCGGTCAGCGTCATGTCGACGACGCGGTAGACCGGGATCATGCGGTCGAGCTGATGCTTGATCTGCTGGATCACCATCGGCGTGCCGGTGGTGACGATCGTGATCCGCGAGAGATGTTTCTGGCTCTCCGTCTCCGAGACGGTGAGACTCTCGATGTTGTAGCCGCGGCCGGAGAACAGGCCGATCACGCGCGCGAGCACGCCGGGCTCGTTCTGCACGAGCACGGACAAAGTATGCGTCTCGTTGGGATCGTGACGCTCTTCGAGGAAATAGGCGGATGCGGGCTGGTTCATGGTCGTCCCCTTACATTCTGTTCACGCCACCGCCCGCTCGGCGGCCGGCGCAGCATCCGTTCCGATCCAGGTCCGGAACAGATCGAAATCGATATTGCCGCCGCTCAGGATCAGGCCGACCCGCTTGCCGGCGAGCCTGTTCTTTTCCTGCAGCGCGGCCGCGAGCGCCGCAGCGCCCGCGCCCTCGGCGAGATTGTGGGTGTCGGTCCAGTAGGCGCGGATCGCCTGCCCGACCTCGTCGTCGCTGACCTGCACGATGCGGGAGGCACCCTTGCGGATCAGCGCGAACGCATCCGCGTCCGGAATCCGCGTCGCCATGCCGTCGGCAAGGGTGTTGCTGGACTCGGTGGTGACGATCTTTCCGGCCGCAAACGACAGCGCATAGGACGGCGCCTCGGTCGACTGCACGCCGACGATCTCGGTCTTCAGCCCAAGCAGGTCGCGCGCCATGATGCAGCCGCAGATGCCGGAGCCCTGCCCGATCGGCACATAGAGAATGTCGAGATCGGGCGCGGTACGGAACAGTTCGAGCGCGTAGGTCGCGACACCCAGCACGAGGTCCGGGTGGAACGACGGCACCATGTGCAGGCCGGCGAATTGGGCGCGGCGCTCGGCCTCTTCCCGCGCGGCCTGGAAGTCGTCGCCGTGCTCGACAAGCTCGGCCCCGAACGCGTGCATGGCGCGGTTCTTCTCGACCGAGTTGCCGCGCGGCACGTAGATCGTCGCCGACACGCCCTGACGCCCTGCCGCGAACGCCAGGCTCTGGCCGTGATTGCCGCGCGTCGCCGAGATGATGCCGGGAACGTCGGGCCGCTCGCGCTTCAGCCGTTCGAGATAGACCAGGCCGCCGCGCACCTTGAAGGCGCCGGTCGGCGTGTGGTTCTCATGCTTGACCACGACCTCGGTGCCGAGCCGCTCCGCCAGCAGCGGCCAGGCGTGCGCCGGCGTCGCCGGCACTGCGGTGCCGACGATCCGGTGCGCGCGCTCAAGCTCGTTGAGGTCAAACATGGGAGCCGCCCTCCATCCGTGCGCGCGATAAGTTCCGTCTCCCCGCTCTTTGCGGGGAGAGGGTTGGGGTGAGGGGCTGCTTCCAGAGCAATGGTGAGAGACGGATTCGCGGAGACTCCCCCTCAGCCGGATTGCGCTTGCGCGCAATCTGACCTCTCCCCGCAAGCGGCAGGGGTGTCCGGGGAAATTCAGGCATAGCGGAGCTCCATCTGGTCAGGTGAGATGGTTGATTTCCGACGGCTGGGGTTGATGGGCGGAGGTTTGTCGATGGCAGCGAGGGATCGACGCGTGAGCAGGAGCTGGCCGACGAGTTCGGCGAACCTGAGCGGGAGCATTTTGATGCAGTTGGTGTGAGCGGCGATGCGCAGCAGCAGGTAGGCAATCATCGCAGCGAGCACCTGAAGGCGGATCGCGTTGTCGTTGGCGCCGAGGAACTTGCGAATATCGAGATGCTGCTTGATCCAGCGGAACAGCAGCTCGATTTGCCATCGGCTCTTGTAGAGGGCGGCGATCTCGACGGCGCTACGGGCAAGGTCGTTGGTCAGGAGTGTGATCTTGCCGCCTTTCTCGCGTCTGATCTTGATGCGGCGGAGCGGGATTGGAAGGCGCGAATCGCCCTTGCTGGTGAGCTTCACCTCGTCATCGGCAAGGATTTCGAAGCCATCCCCGTTACGCTTGCGGATGGCGCGATGCCTGAGCGAGCGAAGACGGATGCTCGTCTTCGCCCGGGTAACGAAGAAAGCCTTGCTATCATTGATCTTCTGCCACCAGTCGAAACGGCAATAGCCCTTGTCAAACACATAGGTGGTGGCGGGCTGGATTGGGGTCTGTCGGCCGATCTCGATGTCATTGACGTTCGCGGCCGTCATCTCGACGCAGGTCGGGACATCGCTCCTTGGGTCGTAGACGACATGCAGCTTCATGCCGCGGATGCGGCCGTTCCACGTCGCCCAACTGCAGACCTTGCCGAGCGGGATCGGACTGGCGTCGATCAGACGCACCATCTCCATGCCTTCACTCCGCAGCTGGCGACGCGCCATCGCCGACAGCGCCGCAAAGGTTTGCGCGAAAATGCCGATCGGACGGCGGGCATTGGCATCGGACAACGTCGAGCGCGACAGCTTGCCGGTTCCCAAGTGATAGTGATGCTGCGAATTGGCGTTGAAGCCAGTCACCACCCCGCGCAGACTGCTGTTGCCGCTAAGCTGGGCATAGATCAGCGCCACCAGATGATCCCAGCTCCTGAACGACTTGTCGTAGGCATCCCCGTCCAGACGATCCACAACCGTCTGAAACTGCCGTCGATTGATCGGTTCAAGCAGCCTTCCAAAAATGCTACCGCGATATCGCATGCTCGGCCCTCTGTGTCTCGACAACCAGAAAAGACCGATTTGCCTCGGTCCTGCCGAGCATGCACCGCGACACAGTGAATCATTCCCCGGACACCCCTGCGCAAGCGGGGCGAGGTGAAAAGAGAGTGCTCCGCGTCGATCCATCATCACACCAGCGCCTTGCCACCGGAGAAGGCCTTCGCGGTGGCCTCATCGGTCGCCTCTTCCGGCAGCAGCATCTCGTTATGCGCCTTGCCGGACGGGATCATCGGGAAGCAATTCTCCAGCGCGGCGACGCGGCAATCGAACAGCACCGGGCGCTTGATCGAGATCATCTCCTTGATCGCGCCGTCGAGATCGGACGGCTTGGTCGCCTGCAGCCCGACGCAGCCATAGGCGTCGGCGAGCTTGACGAAGTCCGGCAGCGCCTCGGAGTAGGAATGCGACAGGCGGTTGCCGTGCAGCAGCTGCTGCCATTGCCGCACCATGCCCATGTACTGGTTGTTCAGGATGAATATCTTGATCGGCAGCTCGAACTGGACCGCCGTCGACATCTCCTGGATCGTCATCTGCACCGAGGCGTCGCCGGCGATGTCGATCACCAGGCTGTCCGGATGCGCCACCTGCACGCCGACCGCGGCCGGCAGGCCGTAGCCCATGGTGCCGAGACCGCCCGAGGTCATCCAGCGGTGCGGCTCCTCGAAGCCGAAGAACTGCGCGGCCCACATCTGGTGCTGACCGACCTCGGTCGTGATGTAGGTGTCCTTGCCGCGGGTCAGCTCGAACAGGCGCTGGATCGCGTATTGCGGCAGGATGATATCGTTGTTCTTGCGGTAGGACAGCGAGTTGCGCGCGCGCCATTGCGCGATCTGCTGCCACCACGACTTGATGTCCGGCTTCTTGGCTTCTGCCTTGAACACCTGCAGCAAATCGCCGAGCACGTTGCCGGCGTCGCCGATGATCGGCACGTCGACGCGGATGTTCTTGTTGATCGAGGACGGGTCGATGTCGATGTGGATCTTCTTCGAGCCCGGCGAGAACGCGTCGGTACGGCCGGTGATGCGGTCGTCGAAGCGCGCGCCGACGCACAGCATGACGTCGCAATCATGCATCGTCATGTTGGCTTCGTAGGTGCCGTGCATGCCCAGCATGCCGAGCCAGTTCGGGCCCGAAGCGGGATAGGCGCCCAGCCCCATCAGGGTCGAGGTGATTGGGAAGCCAGTCGCCTCCACCAACTGGCGCAGCAGTTTCGAGGCCTCAGGACCCGAATTGATCACGCCGCCGCCGGAATAGATCACGGGACGTTTGGCATTGGCGAGCATCGCCACCGCCTTGCGGATCTGGGTCGCGTCGCCCTTGACGCGCGGCGTGTAGGAGATGTGCACGTCCGACTTGCGCGGCGGATGATAGGTGCCGGTCGCGAACTGCACGTCCTTCGGCACGTCGACCACGACCGGGCCGGGCCGGCCGGTGGTGGCGACATAGAAGGCCTCGTGCAGCACCCTGGCGAGGTCGTTGACGTCGCGGACCAGCCAATTGTGCTTGGTGGCGGGCCGCGTGATGCCGACCGTGTCGCACTCCTGGAAGGCGTCGTTGCCGATCAGGTGGGTCGGCACCTGGCCGGTGATGCAGACCAGCGGGATCGAATCCATCAGCGCGTCGGTCAGCGGCGTCACCATGTTGGTGGCGCCGGGGCCCGACGTCACCAGCACCACGCCGGGCTTGCCGGTCGAGCGGGCATAGCCTTCGGCGGCATGGCCGGCGCCCTGCTCGTGACGGACCAGGATGTGCTCGACCTCGCTCTGCTGGAAGATCTCGTCGTAGATCGGAAGCACCGCACCGCCGGGATAGCCGAAGACATGCTGCACGCCGTGATCGATGAGCGCGCGCACGATCATCGCGGCGCCGGTCATCTGATTGGGATCGTGGCTCTTGTCGGTCATGGTTCGCTCCGGATGCGCTTGTTTTTGCGCGGCTTTTGTCAATTCTCGTCAGTTCGGCTTCGGGCAATAAAAAGGGGCCCTAGAGGCCCCATGCACACCGCCCGAATTTGGATGGCCGCTAGCCATCCCCGGCGGTGTGCCTGGGTACGACGGCGATAAGCAGTTTGGTAATAATGTTGCGCACGATACGACCCAGTCTTCCCAAAGGTTGCGCGAACATAGCGGCCAAAGCCTGAATGTCAAGGCAAGGCAAGCACTTTCGCGATTTCCGTACTCTACCGGGGTTCCGCTCGTTCGGCGAGTGTTTTTGCGCGGGCGAACGCGCATGGCTGACGGGCGTGCGGCACCGCCGGCCCGGTAGCCCGGATGGGAGCGCAGCGCAATCCGGGATAGCCTCCGCTCGGAGGGGCCGGTCCCCGGATTGCGCTGCGCTCCATCCGGGCTACGGGACTTGCTCTCGCAGCCATTTGCCCGCCGTATCCGGCTCGACCCATTCGAATTCCGGGAGCTGATGGCGAAACCAGGTGAACTGGCGCTTCGCATAATGGCGGGTGTCGGCCTGGCCGATCTCGGCCGCCTCCTCGCGGCTGATCTCTCCCCTCAGGTGCCGGATCAGCGCCGGCACCCCATGGGCCTTCATCGCCGGCAGCAGCGGATCTAGCCCACGCGCCGCCAGCGCCACGACCTCGTCGAGCGCGCCGGCATCGAGCATGACACCGAACCGGGCGTCGATCCGTGCATAGAGCCTCTCGCGCTCCGGCGCGAGAAACAGCGCATGAAAATCGCCCGGCGGCAGCAGTGGCGGCAGGCCCTCGCGATGCCAGTCCGGCAGCGGGCGGCCGGTGGCCTCGACCACCTCGAGCGCGCGCGCGATGCGGGTGCGGTCGCGCGGCTTCAGCCGCTCGGCCGACACCGGATCGCGCGCTGCAAGCTCGGCATGCAGCGCCTCGACGCCGTGCTGCTCGAGCCGTGCGCGCACGCCGTCGCGCACATCAGCCGGGATCGGCGGCACCGCCGACAAGCCGCGCGTCAGCGCCTTGAAATAGAGGCCCGAGCCGCCGATGAAGATCGGCAGCCGTCCCTGCTCACGCGCCTCGCCGAGCACCTTCGCCGCATCGGCCACCCAGGCGCCAGCGGAGAAATTCACGCCGGCGTCAACATGGCCATAGAGCCGGTGCGGAACCAGCGCCTCTTCGCCTGCAGTCGGCCGCGCGGTGATGATCCGGAGGTCACGATAGACCTGCATGGAGTCGGTGTTGATCACGACCCCGCCGGTCCGCTGCGCGAGTTCGAGCGCCAGCGCCGACTTGCCGCTGGCGGTCGGCCCTGCGATAAGCACTGCCTTGTTCAACAATCCCGAATGCGCCTGCATGTCCCTCGTTGCCACGCTGATCTGCAATCCTGCAAGCCCCGCGCTCGACTCCACCATCGTCGACGGTGCGCGGGCCGTGCTGCCCTCACCCGGCCCGGCGCAGTGGCTGTTCAACGAAGTCGCCGCCGACATTCCGTTCGAGAGCGAGGACAGCAGCAGGGACGGTATCAAGGCGATCGAGGAACGCGTTCGCCAGGCCCGCGGCGACCTGCCGATCGACATCGTCCTGCAGCCTCGGATCGCCCGGCGCAAGAAGCTTTTTCTGGCCGACATGGATTCCACCATGATCGGCCAGGAGTGCATCGACGAGCTCGCTGACTTCGCCGGGCTCAAGGCCCATGTCGCTGCGATCACCGAGCGTGCCATGCGCGGCGAGATCGAGTTCGAGTCCGCGCTGCGCGAGAGGGTGGCGCTGCTCAAGGGACTGCCGGTCAGCGTGGTCGACGAGGTGCTCGACAAGCGCATCACGCTGACGCCGGGCGGCCGCGAACTGGTCATGACCATGCGCGCGCACGGCGCCTATACCTGCCTGATCTCGGGCGGCTTCACCTTGTTCACCAAGGTGGTCGCGGCGAAGGTCGGCTTTCAGGAAAACCGCGCCAACCAGTTGCAGGTCGTGGACGGCAAGCTGACCGGTGAGGTGGTCGAGCCGATCCTCGGCCGCGCCACCAAGCTCGCCACCTTGATCGAGCTCACCGAGTCCTTCGATCTCGACGAGATCGACACCCTTGTGGTGGGCGACGGCGCCAACGATCTCGGCATGATCCAGGCTGCGGGCCTCGGCGTAGCCTATCACGCCAAGCCGGCGGTCGCGGCCGCGGCCGCGGTCCGGATCGACCACGGCGATCTCACCGCGCTGCTGTACGCGCAGGGCTACCGGCGGGATGAGTTCGTGGCGGGGTAGCAAACCGTCATTCCGGGGCGATGCGAAGCATCGAACCCGGAATCTCGAGATTCCGGGTTCGGTCCTGCGGACCGCCCCGGAATGACGTATGTGAATGTTACTGCACGCCGAGCGCGACGAAGCGCAGTTCGCCGTCGCCGTTCGAGACCAGCAACAGCACCGACTTCTTGCCGTCCTTCTTGAGTTGATCGACGCGCTTCTTGATGTCAGCGGCGCTCGACACCGCCTCCTGCGCCACCTCGACGATGACATCGCCCGCCGACAGCCGCTTCTCGGCGGCATCGGAATTGCCGTCGACGCCGGTGACGACGACGCCCTTCACGCTGTCCTTGATCTTGTACTTGGTGCGCAGGTCCTTGCTCAGCGCGGCGAGGTCGAGACCGAGCGCCTTCTGGGTCACCGGCTTCTCGGCGGTGTCGTCCTTCGACTTGGCGTTGACCTGCTGAACCTTCTCATTGTCCTCGAGCCGGCCGAGCGTGACCTTGCGGGTCTCCTCATTGCCCTTGCGGATGACGACGACGTCGACTTCCTTGCCGACCGCCGTGTCGGCAACGATGCGCGACAGATCCTTGGGGTCCTTGACGTCCTTGCCGTCGAACTTGACGACGACGTCGCCGGGTTCGATGCCCGCCGGCTTGGCCGGCCCCTTGTCGTCGACGCCGGCAACCAGCGCGCCGCGCGCCGGCTTGATGTTGAGGCTGTCGGCGATCTCGTCGGTGACCTGCTGGATGCGCACGCCGAGCCAGCCGCGGCGCAGCTCGCCGAATTTCTGCAGCTGGTCGACCACGCCGGCCACGGTCTTCGACGGCACGGCGAAGCCGAGGCCGATCGAACCGCCGGTCGGCGAGATGATCAGCGTGTTGACGCCAATCACCTCGCCATCGAGGTTGAACAGCGGACCGCCGGAATTGCCGCGGTTGATGGCGGCGTCGGTCTGGATGTAGCTGTCATACGGGCCCTGGCTGATGTCACGGTTCTTGGCCGAGACGATGCCCGCGGTCACCGTGCCGCCGAGGCTGAACGGGTTGCCGATCGCGACCACCCAGTCGCCGAGCCGGATCTTGTCGCTGTCGCCGAACTTGACCGCGGTGAGCGGCTTCGGCGGCTTGAATTTCAGGACCGCGAGGTCGGTCTTCTTGTCGACGCCGACCAGCTCGGCCTTGATCTTGGTGCCGTCGTTGAGAATGACGTTGATCTCGTCGGCGTCCGCGATGACGTGGTTGTTGGTGACGACGATGCCCGCGGTGTCGACGATGAAGCCTGAGCCGAGCGAGTTGGTCTTGCGCGGCTGGAACTCACCGCTCTTGTCGCCGCCCTTGCCGGGCGGTCCGCGGCGGTTCTTGAAGAAGTCGTCGAAGAATTCCTCGAACGGCGAGCCCGGCGGCAGCTGCGGCATCGTCCGGTCCTTGGCCTCGACGGTCTGCGACGTCGAGATGTTGACGACGGCGTCGATCACCTTCTCGGCGATGTCGGCGATGCCTTCAGGACCGCGTGCGAACGCCGGCACGGAGCTCAGCATGCTCGCAGCACCGATCGAGATCGCGGCTCCCATCATGCGGAGGCGACGGCTCAGGGCTGGTCTGGCAGCGGTCATGTCAGAGTTTCTCCAGGCAAACGGGTTCAAATGAGCTAGTTATAGAGTGCGCCCGAACAGGCATACGGCGCAAGCATCTCACCCGGGCATTTCGGCGAAATACCGGCGGCGAGAGGCTCACGATATGTTCAGTCTTGCCTGTCATTCCGGGGGCAGCCCGACAAGGCTGAACCCCGGGGACGCAATTGCGCACCTTGGGGAATCTCGAGGTTCCCCGATGCGCAATCGCGCATTGGCGGTCATGCTTCGCATGCTCCGGAGCGGCGACTATCTTCGCACCACCCAGATCAGGACAAGCCCGGCGACCGCCGAGCCGATACCGACGATGCGCAGGATGTTGTCGGGTGTCGCCAGCGCGCTCTTCATCGCCCGGCGCATCCAGGCGGGGCTTGCCGCGAACAGAATGCCTTCGAGCACGAACAGGATTCCCAACCCGATGAGGAAGTCGCCGAACGCTATGGACTTCATCGGATGGCAGCCTCCCGCTCGATGCTTGTTGTTTTTGGTCGGCGGCGAAGCGTCATCCGCATCGCCGCCAAGTCCTGAAGTTCAAGTCGTGACGTTACTGTTTCGGCGCGGCGGCCGCCTCAGGCAACTTGCCGCTTGCACCGCCGAAGTATCTGAAGAATTCCGAGTCCGGCCGCAACAGGAAACGCGTGTCGCTGGAACGCAGGCCGTTCTCATAGGCCGTCATCGAGCGATAGAATGCGAAGAAGTCCTTGTCCTTGCCATAGGCTTCGGCGAACAGGCGGTTGCGCTCGGCGTCACCCGCACCGCGGGTCTGGTCCGCGGCCGAGTTCGCCTCGGCGACGATCACGGTCGCTTCGCGGTCGGCCTTCGAGCGGATTTCCTGCGCCTTCTGGTCGCCCTGGGCACGGAACTCGGCCGCCTCGCGCTCACGTTCGGTCTTCATGCGGTTGTAGACGGCCTGGCTGTTCTGCTCCGGCAGGTCGGCACGACGGATGCGGACGTCGACGACCTCGATGCCGTATCCGTCCGCTTCCCTATCGAGCTGCTCGCGGATCCGCTGCATCAGCTTCTCGCGATCGTCACGCACCACGGTGATGAAGTTGACCTCGCCGAGCACGCGGCGCAGCGCTGCGTTCAGCAGCGTGGTCAGCTGCAGATTGGCGGCCTGGATCGAGCCGACGCTGGTGTAGTAGCGCAATGCATTCTTGATGCGATAGCGCGCGAAGGCGTCGACCACGAGCCGCTTCTGGTCGGAGGCGATCACCTCCTGCGACGGGTTTTCCAGATCGAGGATGCGCTTGTCGACGTTGATCACCGAATTCCACGGCGCCTTGAAGTGCAGGCCGGGCTCGGTGACGATGTCGACCGGCTCGCCGAACCGCAGGACGATGGTCTGCTCGGTCTGCTGCACGGCGAACACCGAGCTGTAGCCGACGGCGAGCACAATGAAGACGATGATCAGGGACACAATGCCGGTGACGGGAGACCTCATCGGGTGGCTCCCTGCTGCTGGCCGGTCGTGGCCGGTGCCGCCGGACGCCGCGGCGTCAGTTCGCCGAGCGGAAGGTAGGGCACGATGTTCTGGCCCGGGCCGCCGTCGTAAACCAGCTTCTCGGAGCCGCCGAGCACTTTTTCCATGGTCTCCAGATAGATGCGCTCGCGCGTCACGTCGGGTGCCTTCTTGTACTCTTCATAGACTTTCAGGAAGCGTGCGCTCTGGCCCTTGGCGTCGGCGACCGCCTGCTCCTTGTAGCCTTCGGCGGCCTGGAGGATCTGCGCGGAACGACCGCGCGCTTCCGGTACGATCCGGTTGGCGTAGGTCTGTGCCTCGTTCTGCTTGCGCTCGAGGTCGGCGCGCGCCGCCTGCACGTCGCGGAATGCGTCGATCACCTGCGCCGGCGGATCGACCTTCTGCATCTGCACCTGCGTGATCTGGATGCCCGCGTTGTAGGTATCGAGCGTCCTCTGCATCAGCTCCTGGACGCTCTGCTCGGTGACGTTGCGCGCCCCGGTCAGGATCGGCTGGATCTGCGAGCGGCCGATCACCTCACGCATCGCGCTTTCGGCAACCGCCTTCACGGTGCCTTCGGGATTCTGGATGTTGAACAGATAGGCGCCGGCTCCACCCGGCTTGATGCGCCACAGCACCGTGAAGTCGACGTCGACGATGTTCTCGTCGCCGGTCAGCATCAGGCTCTCTTCCGGCACGTCGCGCATGGTGCGGCCGCGGCGAGCGGGATCGTCGATCAGCGTCATGCCGATCGAGATCGTGTTGACGCGCAGCGCTTTCGGCAGCAGCACTGTCTCAATCGGATATGGCAGGTGGTAGCGCAGGCCCGGCTGCGCATCGCGGACATACTTGCCGAAGCGCAGCACGACGCCGAGCTCTTCGGACTGCACGCGGAAGATGCCGGTCGCGAACCAGATCGCCAGCGCGGCGACCAGCACCAGCGCGACGCCCATGCCGCTGAAATGCCCGCCGGGCAGCCACTGCTGCAGGCGGTCCTGGCCGCGCCGCAGCAGATCCTCAAGATCCGGCGGCCTTGGCCCGGCTGACTGCGGACCGGTGCCCCATGGCCCTTTCGGACCCGAGCCCCAGGGCCCCCCGCCTTGATTTTTCCACGGCATCAAACATCTCCTCGGCAAGTCCGGACGGGACGCCCGGCCTCGAATGTCCGGCCCGGTTATAGGGGACCGCTAGGGCCCTTACAACGCAAGCTTCCTGGCCGGACGAGCTATGCGCCGGGGCATAATTGTCAATGCAAACATTGGTTAACCCGGGCCGCGCCGACGATATGTCACATAGGAGAAGTCGGCACTGTCGTCCGGGCCTGCCGGATTTCGCACGCGCGCCACCTCGTCCCACAGCTGCGCATCGATTTTGTCGAACCGCGTGTCGCCGTCCGGCCGGGCATGGACCTCGGTGATCTCAAGGCGATCGGCGGTGCCCATCCATTGCGCGTAGATTTCCGCGCCACCGATGATTGCAATCTCAGTGGCGAAACGCCGCAGCGCGTCACCAAGCGCAATGGCGCGGGCGCTGTCAAACGACGTCGTGACGATGGCGCCGCGCGCGCGGTAGTTGGGATCGCGCGTTACCACGATGTTGGTGCGGCCCGGCAGCGGCCTGCGCAGGGATTCGAAGGTCTTGCGCCCCATCACGACGGGCTTGTTGAGCGTGATCGCTTTGAAACGCTGCTGGTCGGATTTCAGCCGCCACGGAATGGCGTTGTCGCTCCCGATCACGCCGTTCTCGGCGACCGCTACGACGAGCACGATCTCCATCAGAGCGTCCCTTCCGCGAGCGTCGACAGCGCCTCGCCGGAGACGCGGCAAATCGTCCATTCGTCCATCATCTCGGCGCCGAGCGACTTGTAGAATGCAATCGACGGCGCGTTCCAGTCGAGCACCGCCCATTGCAGGCGCGACCAGCCATTGGCGAGGCATTGCTTCGCCAGATGCCCGAGCAGCGCCTTGCCGATGCCCTTGCCGCGCAGCGCCGGACGCACGAAGAGGTCTTCGAGATAGATGCCGTGACGGCCGGCGAAGGTCGAGAAGTTGACGAACCAGACCGCGAAGCCGGCAGGCTCGCCGTTCCATTCCGCGATGTCGCAATAGAGCCGTGGGTTGGCGCCGAACAGCGCCTCGGCGATATCGGCCTCGCTGGCGTGAACCTCATGCAGAAGCTTTTCGTATTCGGCGAGTTCGCGGACCAGCGAGAACACCAGTCCGGCCTCATCGGGCCGCGCGCGGCGGATCGTCAGCGACATTCAATCCCTCGGACCGCAACTCATACCGCCACCTCGGCCTTGATGTGCGGATGCGGGTCGTAACCTTCGAGTTTGAAGTCCTCGTAGCGGAACGCGAAGATATCCTTTACGTCCGGATTGATCGCCATCGTCGGCAACGGCCGCGTCGGCCGCGTCAACTGGAGGCGCGCCTGCTCGAGATGGTTGGAGTAGAGGTGCGCGTCGCCGAGCGAGTGCACGAAATCGCCGGGCTTCAGCCCGGTCACCTGCGCGACCATCATGGTGAGTAGTGCATAGGAAGCGATGTTGAAGGGCACGCCCAGGAAGACGTCGCCCGAGCGCTGATAGAGCTGACAGGACAATTTGCCGTTCGCGACATAGAACTGGAACAGGCAATGGCACGGCGGCAGCGCCATCTTGTCGACCTCGGCCGGATTCCAGGCGCTGACGATCAGCCGCCGCGAATCCGGATTGCGCTTGATCATCTCGACCACGCCAGCGATCTGGTCGATGCTACGGCCATCCGGCGCGGGCCACGACCGCCATTGCGAGCCGTACACCGGACCGAGGTCGCCGTTGGCGTCGGCCCATTCGTCCCAGATCGTGACGCCGTTGTCGTTGAGATATTTGATGTTGGTGTCGCCGGCGAGGAACCAGAGCAGCTCGTGCACGATCGCCTTCAGCGGCAGCCGCTTGGTGGTCAGCATCGGGAAGCCGGCCGCGAGGTTGAAACGCATCTGATGACCGAAGATCGACAGCGTCCCGGTGCCGGTGCGGTCGTGCTTCTCGGCACCGTCGGCGAGGATGCGTTCGAGCAGGTCGTGATACTGGTTCATGGCGTCTGTTTCGGGCTTTCGAGAGAACGACCAATGTAGCGGCCAAGGCCGCCGGTCGGCACGCTGATTCGGCTGAACGTACCGATTATACCCTGAAAAGTGAGCACTCCGCGCCAAACGACAAGGGGCGGAACTCGTGTCCCGCCCCTGCCCTATCTGCCTGATTGTACTGGATTAAGTTGCCGGCTTGAGCACCGGCGTCCACTTCGCGATCTCGTTCTTGACGAGCGTCGCGAGCGCCTCCGGCGTACGGTTGGCGGGCGCCGGGATCACGCTGCCGAGGTCGAGCAGGCGCTTGCGGACGTTCTCATCGTCAAGCGCCTTGATGGCCGCGGCATTCAACGTGGCGATGATGGCGGGCGAAGTTCCCTTCGGCGCGAAAATCGCATTCCAGGCCTGGGCCTGGAACGCCGGCAAGCCGGCTTCCGTCGTGGTCGGCACATTGGGCAGCGACGGGTTGCGCTCGGGGGTGGCGACCGCATAGGCCTTGATGGTGCCGGCGTTGATCTGCGGCACCGCGTTGACGATCTGGTCGCACATGTAGTCGACCTGGCCGGCGACCAGCGCATTCATGGCCGGGCCGGTGCCGTTGAAGGGCACGCCGACCGGTTTGACGCCGAGGATCGAGTTCAGGAGCTCGCAGGAGGCGTGCGAGACCGAGCCGATGCCGGCATGCGCGGCGTTGACCTTCTCGGCATTGGCCTTCACGTAGGCGACGAATTCCTTGAGATCCTTCGGCGGGAAGTCCTTGCGGGCAAGGATCAGGATCGGCGTGCCGGCGAGCAGCGCGACGGGCTCGAAATCCTTTTCCGGGTGGTAGGCAAGCTTCGGATAGAGCGGCACGGAGGCGGCGTGCGTGCCCATATGCCCTGTAATCAACGTATAGCCGTCATTGGCGGCGCGTGCGGCGCGCGTCGTCGCGGTGGTGCCGCCGGCGCCGACCACGTTCTCGATCACGATGCTCTGTCCCAGCGTCTGCGCCATGTGCGCGGTCACGATGCGCGAGATGACATCGGTCGGGCCGCCGGCTGCGAACGGCACGATCATGGTGATGGTGCGGGTCGGATAGTTTTGCGCGGGCGCCGGCACGGTGAAAGCGCCGAGCGCTACAAATGCCGAAAGGCATGCGCCCGCAAGCGAGCGAATGGACATCATCTCAATTCCTCCCGGAACGTTTGACCAATAAAAATGCCGGCCAAATCGGCCGGCATTTTCATTTCACGGGACGACATCGAGTGTCGATTCGACTTCCGCCTGCGGCGCGCCGACGCAGGGCCGGCGGCTCGCTCAGCCCTCGGACTCCACGAACACTTCGTCGCGCTTGGCACGCAACGTCGGCAGCACGGCAAGCACCAGGAGACCCGCCGCGATCGCCAGCAGCACCGCCGACAGCGGCCGCGAGACGAACACGCTCCAGTCGCCGCGCGAGATCAACAGCGCGCGACGCAGGTTCTCCTCCATCAGCGGGCCCAGCACCATGCCGAGCAGCAGCGGCGCCGGCTCGAAATCGTGCTTGATCAGCCAATAGCCGACGAGGCCAAACACGCCGGCGAGCACGACGTCGACCGGCGCGTTGTTCACCGAATAGATGCCGATCGCGCAGAACACCACGATCGAAGGGAACATCAGCCGGTACGGCACGCGCAGCAGACGGACCCAAATGCCCACCAGCGGCAGGTTGATGATGATCAGCATCAGATTGCCGATCCACATCGAGGCGATCATGCCCCAGACCAGATCGGGCTGCTTCTGCATCACCTGCGGGCCCGGCACGATACCATGAATGGTCATCGCACCGACCATCAGCGCCATCACCGCGTTCGGCGGGATGCCGAGCGTGAGCAGCGGGATGAACGAAGTCTGCGCCGCGGCGTTGTTGGCGCTTTCCGGCGCCGCCACGCCCTCGATCGCGCCGCGGCCGAACCGCTTCGGATCCTTCGCCAGCTTCTTCTCCAGCGTATAGGCCGCGAACGAGGCGATCACGGCGCCGCCGCCCGGCAGGATGCCGAGGATCGAGCCAAGCACGGTGCCGCGCAGGATCGCCGGCGTTGAATCCGCGATGTCCTTCCTGGTCGGCATCAGGCCGGTGATCTTCTGCTGCACCAGGTTGCGGTTCATCTCGGCGCCGTGGTCGAGGTTGCGGATGATCTCCGCGAAGCCGAACACACCCATCGCCACGGTGGCAAAGCCGAGACCGTCGGCGAGTTCGGGGATGTTGAAGGCCATGCGCGAGGCGCCGGTCTCGATGTCGGAGCCGACCATCGACAGCAACAGGCCGAACACGATCATCGCGATCGCCTTCAGCACCGAGCCCTTGGCGAGCACGACCGCGAAGATCAGGCCGAGCACCATCAGCGAGAAATATTCAGCCGGACCGAACGCCAGCGCGAGCTTGGTCAGCGGCGCGCCGAGCACGGCGATCAGCACGGTCGCGACGCAGCCAGCGAAGAACGAGCCGATCGCGGCGATCGCCAGAGCCGGACCGGCGCGGCCCTGCTTGGCCATCTGGTGGCCGTCGAGCGCGGTGACGACGGAGGTCGCCTCGCCCGGAATATTGACCAGGATCGAGGTGGTCGAGCCGCCATATTGCGCGCCGTAATAGATGCCGGCGAGCATGATCAGCGCACCGACCGGCGGCAGGCCGAAGGTGATCGGCAGCAGCATGGCGACGGTGGCGATGGTGCCGATGCCCGGCAGCACGCCGACCAGCGTGCCGACCAGTGCGCCGATCAGGCACATCAGAAGGTTGATCGGCGAGAATGCGACCGCGAAACCGTGGGCGAGATTGGCAAACAGTTCCATCAGGCCCTCACTGGATCAGGAAACGCGGGAACATCGGCATCGGAAGTCCCAGCACATAGGGGAAAAGCAGCGCGCAGCCGAGGGTCAGACAGGCGCCGACAATGATGGCCTCGACCAATTTCGTCTCCTGCGAGCCCATCGCCGCGATCATGAAGGCGGCAAAGGCGGAGACCACAAGCCCGAGTGGCCGGATCGCCAATGCGAAGAACACGATTGCGGCGGATACGAACAACGGGCCGCGCCAGGAATAGGCCGCGATATGCGGGCCATTCTGCAGAACTCCCATCAGCGCGACACCACCGCCGAGCAACAGCAGCAGCACTGCGAACATGCGCGGCGCGGTTCCGGCGCCGAACGAAAATCCGTGCATGCCCTGCAAATCGCTCGAGGCCCACAAGGCAAACAGCGCAACCGCCATCATGGCGAGCCCGCCGACAAAATCCTGCGGACCGCGCACCCATTTCGGCAAGATCGATTTGACCGGCGCCTCGCTCGGCGTATCGCTCATGACTTCGCTTCCCCCGTCAGGGCTGTCCCGCCCGTTTTGATTGAATGGCTTGGTTTGTGGTGCGTTGACCGAGAGCCTTGCTAGCGATTTTCGTCAGATAACGCCAGCGAAACCCAAGAGGCCTCCGGCCAGCAACATCCACAAAGGGTTGATCCGCGTCGCAAAAGCAAGCGCGGCCGCGACAATGGTGATCAGGACCGCGATCCAACTTTGGTCTGAGGTCTGCGCCACGATCAGGCCGGAGGCCGCCATCAGACCGATCGACAGCGGAACCAGTGCCGCCTGGATCATCGCCGGCCAGCGCGCCTCGCGCGAGCGATCGAGGAAACGGCTCACACAATAGGCAAGCAGCGCGGTCGGTCCGCACATCGCCACCGTCGCGGCCAACGCCCCGGCGACGCCTGCGACAGAATAGCCTATCAAGGTCACGATCAGCACGTTCGGCCCCGGCGAGAGCTGCGAGATCGCGAATACGTCGGCGAACTGCTTGTCGGTCAGCCAGTGATGCACGTCGACGGCGGCACGGTGCATTTCGGGAATCGCCGAATTGGCGCCGCCGACCGCAAACAGCGACATCAGGCCGAAGGTCCAGACCAGCGCCGCGATCGGGTTGGACTCCGAGCTCATGCCCGCACCATGCGGCGCGCCAGGACCGTCGTCGCAATGCTGAGCGGGATCGCCACCAGCAGCACGATCTGGAGCGGCCAGCGGATCAGTCCGATCGCGACGAAAACAGCAGCCAGAATGACGAGGCCCGTGACATCGCGCCGCTTCAGGAGCGGCATCATCATCTTGAAGACGACGGCGAACAGCAGCCCGACCGCGGCGCAGGCGACGCCGGCGAGCGTCCGGCGCAGCACGTCGATGTCGCCGTAGCGGGCATAGAGCGCGGCAAGGATGGTCGCGATCACCATCGGCGGCCCGACCAGCCCGGCGAAGGCCGCGAGCCCGCCGGCTATGCCGCGAAAGCGCGAGCCGAATACGACCGACAGGTTGACGATGTTCGGACCTGGCAGGAAATGGCACAGCGCGAAGGTCTCGTTGAACTCCTCCGCGGTCATCCAGCGGTGCTGCTCGACGATCGCGCGCCGGGCCCAGACCAGAACCCCGCCAAAGCCGGCCAGCGACATCTTGGCAAAGGCCAGGAACAGCTCGAGCAGGCCGGGCTGGTGGGGCGGCGATGGTGCGGAGGCATCCGGTGCCGGGGCGGCAACCGGCGGAGAATCCGGGGGCATGGACGAAACCTAGAACGGCGCCGGGACAGCGCCAAGACCCTGGCCAACCCCAAATCGGCGGGTTTTTACAGCCGAAAGGGCCTGAATCGGCTCTGTTTTTCTAAGACTTTGCCGCTATATTGGGGGTGCCGGTTCGCCGGCTATGGAAATAAATGACCGTCGCAATAAACCATTCGGACCCGGGGGCGGTACCCGGCGCCTCCACCAAAATCCATCCGTCGCGGTGGCTTTCGGCGGGGGCGAAATAGGATCGACGAGGGCGTAAAGGGCGTGTTTTTTCTCGGTATGGTTCCGCCGACATCGGGCCAATGCAATAGTTGCCAACGACAACTTTGCTCCGGTTGCTCAGGCTGCGTAACGCAGTTTGAAAGACCATCTTAAAGTCCTAGCGGGTTAAGCTCCGCTAGGCGGGGTTCGGAGGCACCTGGCAACAGAAGCCTCCACTTTATCCCTTGTTTCCCAATCGGGCGTCCGCGCGCATTTCAGCGGCCAGCCCTGCTGATTTCCGGCGCCCGGCGGGGTAGCATGGCAAAAGGGCGAGTCGGACGGTCCGGCGCCGCCCCGGCGGGCATTTTCGAAGCGACAGGATCACCATGGCGACCGATCACATCCGATATGACGTGCTGGCGCGCGATGCGCTGCGCGGGGTGCTGCGCCGGGTGTTGTCCGACGCCGCCGAACATGGCCTGCCAGGTGAGCACCATTTCTACATCACCTTCCTGTCGCACGGCGACGGCGTGAAGCTGTCGCCCCGGCTGCTCGCGCAGTATCCGGAGGAGATGACCATCATCCTGCAGCACCAGTTCTGGGATCTGGTGGTGACCGAGGATCGCTTCGAGGTCGGCCTGTCGTTCGGCGGGATTCCCGAGCGGCTGACCGTGCCGTTCGCCGCGGTGACGCGCTTCCTCGATCCGTCCGCGCCGTTCGATTTGCGCTTCGATGTCTCGGACGCACTGTCCGAAGAAGCCCCTCCCGCCACCGCACCGGCCTCTCCCCTGCCCGCCCCTGCGGCCCACGCAGCGGCCGAGACCGAGAGCGCCGAGACCGAGCAGGAGCCCGCGAAGCCCAGCGAAGGCGCCGAGGTCGTGCGGCTGGACCGCTTCCGCAAGAAATAATCTAAGCGCAGATCACGCCTCGACCTTGTAGGATGCTTGCCGGGATCGGGATGACAAATCGTCATCGCGGCCTACCTTCTGCATGAACGTGCCCTTCACGCGGACGCTGTCGCGTTGCCGCGCCGGGCCACGTTTTGATGACGCAACGGCAAGCATCCACGGAAAGCATGATGGCTCGATCGACGATCCCCTCCAAGGCAAAGACCCGCAGCGAGACCGACAGCTTCGGTCCGATCGACGTTCCCGCCGACCGCTACTGGGGCGCGCAGACCGAACGCTCGCGACAGAATTTCAAGATCGGCCACGACCGCATGCCGATCGCGATCGTCCATGCACTCGGCATCGTGAAGCTTGCGGCCGCGGAGACCAATCGCGAGCTCGGCCAGCTCGATGCGCGCCGCGCCGGCGCCATCATCCGCGCAGCGAAGGAAGTGATCGAAGGCAAGCTCGACGACAATTTCCCGCTGGTGGTCTGGCAGACCGGCTCGGGCACGCAGAGCAACATGAACGTGAACGAGGTGATCGCCAACCGCGCCAACCAGATGCTCGGCGGCGAGCTTGGTACCAAGAAGCCGATCCATCCGAACGATCACGTCAACATGAGTCAGTCGTCGAACGACTCGTTTCCGACCGCGATGCATATCGCCGCAGCGAGTCGCATCGTCGCCGATCTGATTCCAGCACTCACCGAACTGCTTCGCGCGTTGCGCAAGAAGGAGAAGGCGTTTGCCAAGATCGTCAAGATCGGGCGCACCCACACCCAGGATGCGACGCCGCTGACGCTCGGCCAGGAATTCTCCGGCTACGCCGCGCAGGTCGAGAGCGGCATCGCGCGGCTGCGCGTCGCGGTGAAGGATCTGTTTCCGCTCGCGCAGGGCGGCACCGCCGTCGGCACCGGCCTCAACTCGAAGCCGCGATTTGCGAAAACCTTCGCGCGCCACGTCGCCAAGATCACCAAGCTGCCGTTCACCAGCGCGGCCAACAAGTTCGAGGCGCTGGCTTCCAACGACGCCTATGTGCTGGTGCACGGCGCGATCAACTCGGTGGCGACCGGCCTGTTCAAGATCGCCAACGATATCCGCTTGCTCGGCTCGGGCCCGCGCTCGGGCCTCGGCGAGTTGATCCTGCCCGAGAACGAGCCGGGCTCGTCGATCATGCCGGGCAAGGTCAATCCGACCCAGTGCGAAGCCATGACCATGGTCTGCTGCCAGGTGTTCGGCAATCAGACCACGATCACCGTCGCCGGCAGCCAGGGCCATTTCGAGTTGAACGTGTACAAGCCTGTGTTGGCATACTGTATGATAAATTCCATTCAGTTGCTGTCTGACGTTGTCCGCTCATTTACCGAGCATTGCGTTGTCGGAATACGCGCCGACGAAAAGCGCATCAACGAACTGATGCAGCGCTCGCTGATGCTGGTCACCGCACTCGCACCGAAGATCGGTTACGACAACGCAGCCAAGGTCGCCAAGTCGGCGCATGCGCGCGGAACGACGCTGAAGGAAGAGGCTTTGCGGCTCGGATTTGTTTCCGCGGATGAATTTGATCGCCTCGTGCAGCCGGACAAAATGACACACCCGGGCTAAAGCGAGGCGCGCATTGTCCGGATAATTACGGTCAGCGCGCGTGATATAATTATGGATCATAACGCCTAAAGACTAAGGCGCGTTACCTATGAGCTCTGCGCTGGCGCATGGTACAGACGTCTAGTTTTCGCAGAGCGAAACGGATTCTTTGATGCTATCAGAGCATCAAACGGGGATTCGGGATGGATATCGAGCCGGGCGCGTAGCGCAATTGCTCTTGCTTTCGTCACGATGCATCACCAATTCCGCTCTGGGGACGATGAGGACGACGAGCATGGGCGACGTGGTCAACTTGAAACGATTCAAGAAGCGCGGTGAGCGCGAACAAGCAGCGAAGCAGGCCGAAGCCAATCGTGCGCTATTCGGTCGCACCAAATCCGAACGAGCGCGTGACGAATTCCTCGGCGAGCGCAACGCGCGTGTGCTCGATCAGCACCGCATCGAAAATGGAGACGCATCATGAAGTCTCCCGTCGTCAAGCGCTCGATTGTCGTCGCCGGACACAAGACCAGCGTCAGCCTCGAAGAAGCCTTCTGGAATGGCATGAAGGAGATTTCCGGTCTGCGGAACATGACGCTGTCGGAGTTGGTCGGCGAGATCGACAACAACCGTCAGCAGGGCAATTTGTCCTCCGCGATCCGGCTGTTCGTGCTCGACTACTTCCGCTCGCGCGCCACGCCGGCGGTGCCCACGGATGTCAGGCCGCAACAGGTTGACACGCGTCAGCAGGCCTGACGGCCCTCTCCGACCGTCGCCACCAGTAGACGGTCGTTCCGCTGCGCGGGCTTAGCATGAAGGTCAATCGGATCGTCGCGAACGTTGCCGCACCGGACACAGCGGCAGCGAAGTCGTTTTATCGCGACGTGCTTGGCCTCGAGCCACTGATGGATTTCGGTTGGGTTGCGACTTATGGCTCATCCGAAACAATGCAGGCTCAAATCAGCTTCGCTTCCGAAGGTGGCTCCGGCACGCCGGTGCCTGATCTCTCCATTGAGGTTGACGATCTCGACGAGGCCCTGCGCCGAATGAAGGCAGCCTGCATCGCGATCGAATACGGACCGGCGGACGAGCCGTGGGGCGTGCGGCGCTTCTTCGTCCGCGATCCCTTCGGCAAGCTGATCAATATTCTCCAGCACCGATCATGAGCCAGCGCTTCGTTTGACGCGCTGTCTTGACGCGAACCGGTGCCCACTTCGCTTGAAAGCGCGTTTAGTTCTGCATCGCCGGCCGCTGCGGTGGATTGGCGACCTGCGGCGTCAGCGACAGCGGGGGCCGCAGCGGCTTTGGCCTGGCCGCGCCGGGCGCCGGCTTGACCTCGATCGGCGGCGGCAGCGGCGCCAGCTGCGGCTGGCTCGCAAGCGATGCGGGCGGCGCAATGGCGGGCGCGGTGGCGGCCGGCGGGACAGTCGGCGGCCGCGGCGCAACGATCTTCGGCTTCGCCGGCACGCGGCGCGGATCAGGACCAGGCCCCGGCAAGTTGGCGGAAGGCATGCCTGCCGAATTCGGGTTGGATGCATCCGGCGCCGGCTCGGCCGGATGCGGAAGCGCCGTTTGGGTCGGCGGCGGCGCCGGTTCGCCGCGCTCGATGGCGTCGAGCCGCTTGGTCTCCCGGTCGATCGCGCGCACCGCAAGCCACGACGACAGCGCCGCAATGTCGATGCTACGCGACAATCCGTCGGGCGTGCCCACGGCAAGCAACTGGATTTCCGGTCGGCTGTTGGCCGTGCCGACCTGCGTCGATGCCAGGGCGGCGCGGATGTCGGCCTGGTCGGCCGGAATGTCGTAGCCGCCGGATACGGTCGCATTGGCACCGTTCGCCGCGAGCGTGGTGGCGCCGACCCGGAGGCGGCCGTCGCGGATGTTGAAGGGGATTTGCGCCGAAGCAATCGACAGCGCGCCGCTCGCGAGCACCGGTTCGACGATCTGCCGCAGCCGCGTGTCGTCGGTCGCCTGCCCGGAATCGCTGGCGCGGATCGCAACCTCGAAGGCGCGCGGATCGAGGCCCGGAAGGCTCAGCCCCTCCAGCGTCACGGTGCCGCTGCCGGACAGCGCGCCGGTCAACGCCGAGGCACTGCGGCCCTGCGTCAACAGCGTCATCTGCATCGAGGCGCGTCCCTTGGGCATCGCGAGACTGCGGTAGTGCAAGGCTGAACTGTCGATGCCGGACAGCTGCACATTGGCGCTGAGCGCAAGTCCGTTGGCGCCCTGTCGCGCATCGATGGTGGCGGTCGCCTCGCCACCGCCGATCTTGCCCTTGATGCCGTCGAAGGTCAGCGATTGCCCGTCCGACCTGATGGTGCCGCTGACCGGCTGCAGCTCGGCGCCCCCCGGCAGCAGACCGTGCAGCGCTTCGAACGTGACCTTGCCGCGCCAGGCGCTTGTGAGGCCCTGGCCGAGCGGCTCCGTCGCATCGTGACCGGCCGCGCCGATCGCGGCCGCGAAAATCGGCGCCAGCGTGATCTGATCGAGACCGACTTCGCCGTCGACGCTTTTCTGATCGGCGAGCGTCAGCGCCAGATGACCGCGCAGCCGTGAACCGGCGATGATGCTGTCCAGATCGTCGAAGGTCAGCCTGTCGCCCGCGAGCGTGAGCTTCGACGACAGGCGGATGTTTGCAACCGGATCGGCTGGCTTCAGACTGAGCAGCGGACTGATGTCGGCGCTGCGGACGCGGAGGCTGATGCTCGATTTGCCCGCGTTGGCCCCGTCCTTGGTCCAAGGCTCCGCGGTCCCTTCGGCATCCGCGTCGAGCCCTGCGCCCCAGAGCCTTGCCTTCAGCCGCAACGGCGCGCCCCACGCGCCGATCGCCGTGCCCTCGAATTGCGTCGAACCGGCACCGGCTGCGACCGCATGGTCAAGCCCAAGCAGCGCCAGCAAAGCGTTGCCATCGCCGGCCGAGAATTTCGTCTCCGCTGCAACCTCGTTGCGGCGAAGTGCATCGAAATCCAGCGCACGGATCGCGGCCACCTGTGGCGTCACCGAAATCACCGTATTGCCCTTGAGCTGCGGCGTGTCGAGATCGAGCGTCGCGCGCGCGCTGACGCGGTCGGTAGCCTTGCCCTTGCCGAGGTCGAGCGCGAGCCTGGCGCGAACCGGGCCGGCATCCGCGCGGAGCACGCCAAGCCGCGCCGCCAGCGCCGGCGCGAACGGTTGAACCACAACGGTCAGCCGGCCAAGCGACGCGGCGGTCGCGTCGACCGCGAGCTTGCCGGTCGAATTGGCGCGGTCGAAATTGCCGCTGCCGTCCAGCGTGACATTGTCGGGCTGGCCGATCTTGACGCGCTCGAGCACGATGTTCTTCGGGCTATAGGCGATCTTCGCCAGCAGCGGCCGCAATTCCTGCCCGGAAGAGACCGCGCGCCCGACGTCGAGCGACAGCTGCGCCTCGTCGGGCCATTCGCCTTGCGGACCGGCCAGTGAGCGGATCAATGCCGCGGTCGCGTCGAGATCGAGCCGATCCGCCTTCAACTGCGCCTCGACCTTCGAGCCGCTGGTTGCCTCGCGGTACGTAACCGCGACGCGGCCCTCGAGCGTGCCGCTTTCGATCTCCGCCTTCATCGCATCGATCGAAAAGCCCGATGGTGACACCATGACGTCGCCACGCAAACGCAGCGGCCTCTGGCTGCGATAGGTGGCGTCGCCGCGCCCCTGCAGCCAGGTCATCAGCGCGTCGGGATCGGACGATTCGATGTTGAGCGCGGTCTTGAAGCTGTTCGCCGCTCCAGCTTGCGCGCTGGCACCGCTCATCGAGACCCGCGTGGATCCCGGCGCGCGAAATTCCAGCCGGCGCACCGTCCATGATTTCGCATCCGATCGCAGCTCCGCCGAGATGTCCTGCAATGGACGGCCGCCGAGCATGATCTGCTCGGATGCCAGCTCCACCTGCGCCGGTATCGGGCTTTGCGGAAGACCCGACAACACCGCGCGCATCGCCGGCAGCACGCGGACCGGCTCGACATTGCCATTGCTGCTATCCTTGGCGGCGAACTTGTCGCCGTCGAGCTGCCGCGCCGTAAGCGAGGCGCGCAGCAGCGGCGACGCACCGAAACGCAGATCGCCATTGCCGGCGAGCTTCAGCGCACGATCCTCGGCGCCATAGCTCACGTCGATCTGGTCGAGCCGCGCCGCCGAATAATCCGATTTCACCTTGGCCGCGATCCGCCATGGCGGCGCATCGCCGCCGCGCTGACCGGGCGCACCCGCCAGCGTCAGCGTGCCCTCGAACCGCGGCGCGCGGGCCTCGAATGTCAGGATGCCGTCGAGATCGGCCGACACCGGCCGCTGCCCGGGATCGATGCTGAAGTGCAGGCGAGTGCCGCTGCCATCGGCGCTCTGCCCCGAGGAGACCCGAAACGGGTAGCGGTTGCCGTCGAACATGAAATTGCCGTCACCCCGGATCGCGCCGGCAAGCGAGCGGACGTCGCCACTGAAGGCAATGTCGTTGAGCTCGAGCGTGCTGCGGCTCGCTGCATCATGCAGCGCGATGCGGCCGGTCAGGTTGAGCCGGTCGATCGCCAGCGAAGCGAGGTTGAAGCTCCCGCTCGACGGCGACCAGTCGATCCGCCCTTTCGGGTCCAGACCGAGATCGAGCGACACGCCGTTGATGGTGAGCTCGTTCGCGCGCCACTCGCCGCGCATCAGCGAGCTCAGGCTGAGTTCGACGTCGAGATTGGCAGCCCGAATCTTGCGGAGGTCGTTGGCGCCGCCGACGGTGACCGTCTTCAACCGCAGCGAGGGTGCCGGCAGCAGCCGCGCGTCGAGATTGCCGGCGACGCGAATCGGCACGCCGATGATCTTGGACGCCTCCGCCTCGAACTGCGGCCGGAACTGGTTCCAGTCAACGAAATATGGACCGACCAGCGCCGCGACCAGTGCAAGAATGAAGGCAATTGCCAGGCCGAGCAGCGTCGTCTGCACGGTGTCTCCCTTTGAGCCAGCTCCGGGGCAGCCTCCTCATGCTGAACCCTTTGCCAACCTCTGGCCGGAGCAACCCAAATATAGAGACAAGTACGGCGAAGTCACAGCCGGTTTACTGCTGGGACTCTGGACAGATGGTTGATTTCCCGTTCAAGCGTGCGTGTGCCGGCCCCGCCGCGGATCGCTGACCTGCGGGAACGTCACCAGCTCGCCGGCAGCCGCTTCAGCCCGCGCAGCACGAAGGTCGGCCGCCACTCCGGATTTTCCGCGTCATCGAGCCGCAGGTCGGGAATCCGGCGCAGCAGTGTCGAGATCGCGATCTCGGCCTCGATCCGCGCCAGCTGGGCGCCGAGGCAGAAATGGATGCCGCCGCCGAACGACAGCGGCTTGACGTTCGGCCGCCGGATGTCGAGCCTTTCGGGGTGATCGGGGTAGACAGCCTCGTCGTGATTGGCCGAGCCCAGGAGGCACAGCACGCTCTCGCCCTTCGGGATGCGCTTGCCACCGAGGTCGTCGATGTCCTCCAGCGCGACACGGCCGGTCAGCTGCACCGAGGAATCGTAACGCAGGAACTCCTCGATCGCATTGGTGATCAGGCCGGGATTGGCCTTCAGCAGCGCGAGTTGGTCCGGGTTGCGGAACAGCGCCAGCAGGCCGTTGCCGATCAGGTTCACGGTCGTCTCGTGGCCGGCGCCGAACAGCAGGATGATGTTGCCGGTCAGTTCCTCGTTGGTGAGCTTCTGGCCGTCCTCTTCGGCCTGCACCAGCTGGGTGGTGAGGTCGTCGCCGGGTTGCTTGCGGCGCAGCTCGAACAGCTGATGGAAATACATCGCCGCCATCGCATTGGCGGCGTTGCCCTGCTTGATTTCCTCGGGGGTCAGCGGCACCGGCTCGAGGATGCGGCCGCCATCGCGCGAACCGTTGTAGAAGGCCTCGCGGTGTTCCTCGGGGATGCCGAGCATGTCGCAGATGATGGTGACCGGCAGGCGGAACGCGAAATCCTCGATCAGGTCCATCTTGCCTTGCGGAATGATGCGATCCAGCGTCTCGTCGACGACGTGCTGGATGCGCGGCCGCATGTCCTCGACGCGCCGCGCGGTGAAGGCCTTGACGACAAGGCCGCGCAGGCGGGTGTGGTCGGGCGGATCTTGCTGCAGCATCCAGTGGCTCATGCTGCGGAAGACCGGCTCGTCCATGATCTTCGGACCGTAGCGGCGGATCGAGCGCTCGGCAAAATCCTTGCCGAACCGCTTGTCGCGCAGCACGAGGCTCGCCTCGGCGTGCCGGCTGGCGACGAAAGCGCCGTGCACATTGACATGCATCGGATCGAGGCGGCGCAGCCGCTCGTAATACGGATAGGGATTGCGAATGAATTCAGGCGCCAGTGGATTGAAAAGCGGCTCGCCGCTCGCCGGCTGAACTTGCTCGTTCATGGTGACCTCGTTCGCACGCTACGCCTGGGCCTTAAAGCCTGGCGTGCCCTGGTGTCATCCTCAAGACCGCATCATCACGGATGCGGCTGTTCTGGTTCTGTCGAATGCAACTCGATACACTCTTGTATCGAGTTGCATTCTGCCCTAAAATGCGCCGATGTCAAGGGTTCGAACCAGACCGACACGGGACGACACCTGCGAGAAGCTGTTCGAGGCGGCGGCGCGGGTGTTCGAGGAACAGGGCATCGGCGGCGCCAGCATCGAGGCGATCGCGGCCGCGGCGGGCTTCTCCCGCGGCGCCTTCTATTCGAACTTCAAGAGCAAGGACGAGCTGATCTTCGCGATGCTCGAGGATCACGTCGAGCAATCGATCCGGCGCAATCTCGACTTGCTCGCCCGGCACAGCAACCTGGCCGACTTCCTTGAGGCGCTGCGCACCATGGATCGCAGCCGGCAGGATCCGCTCGGCCGCTCCCCTCTCCTGCACATGGAGATGATCCTGTTCGTGGCGCGCGCCGAGAAGCGCCGGCCCGAGCTCGCCAAGCGTCTGCGCGCGCGGCGCAAGCTGATCGCCGACATTGTCACGACTGCGCAGAAGAACAGCGGCCGGAACGGCAGACTCGATCCGGATTGGACCGGAGCGATCGTGCTGGCGCTGGAAGATGGTTTCCGCCTGCACCGCCTGATCGATCCGGAAACCACCCCCGCCGACAGCTGCCTGCGCGCGATCACCGACCTGCAGCGCGCGATCGGCGTTTCGGCGGCCTGACGCGTCAGGCCGCGCTTGCGACCTTGTGCATCTGTCCGGCGACGGCGCGGACCTTGCGGGGCGAGGCCTGCCAGATCGCAAATGCCGACAGCAGGCTGACGGCGATCCCGAGCAGGAAGGCGCTGGTATAGCTGCCCGAGAGATCATAGAGCTGGCCGGTGATCCAGGGGCCCGCAGCGCCGCCGGCGAGCGCAGCCAGCATCACGGTGCCGAAGATGCTGCCGTAATGCTTGCCCTGGAAGATCTCCAGCACGACCGGGCCCATCACGGATGTCAGGCCGTAGCCGAGCGCGCCCTGGGTGAAGACCATGAGATAGATCAGCGTCATGTTGGGCCAGTATTTCAAGGCGGCGAGCGCGGCGAAGCAGATCACGAAGCCGAAGCAGGAGATCGCCCACACCCATTCGCGGCCGATGCGATCGGAGAGATGCCCGAGCCAGATCTGGCCGGGAATGCCGAGCAGGCTGACGACCCCAAGCGCCCAGACCCCGACATTAGAGCTGAAGCCGATGTCGAGCAGGAATTTGGTCTGATGCACCTGCACCGCGTACCAGATGTACAGGCCGCAGAAATAACCGATCGCGATCCACCAGAACCGCGCGGTGCGCAGCGCACGCGACAGCGTCCAGTCGGTGCCGGCCCACACGGGGTCGACTATATTCGATGCCGGCCTGGCTGACGTCGCCGTCGGCGCGGCATCGCCGTCGGGCTGCAGGCCGATGTCCTCCGGCCGCTTGTGCAGCAAGAGATTGATCGGCGCCAGCACGACCAGCACCACGATCCCCATTGCGGTGCAGGCGGTGCGCCAGCCGGTGTGCTCGATCATGTGCTGCACCCACGGCAGCAGCGTCACCGAGCCGATGCCGACGCCGGCGAAGGCGAGCCCGATCGCAAGTCCGCGGCGGCGGAGGAACCAGTTCGGCACGAACAACGATTGTCCGGAATAGCCGAGGCAGACGCTGCCAGCGCCGACCAGCACGCCGATCGTGAGATAGAGGTGCCAGGGCTGCGTGGTCAGCGGCGCCAGCAGCAGACCCGAACCCATCAAGAGCACGCCAAGCTCCATCACCGCGCGCGGACCGCCGCGGTCCATCAACCGGCCGATCAGCGGACTTGCGATCGCCGAGGCGACAAAGCCGAACGAGAAGGCGCCCGCCGTGATGCCGCGCTCCCAGCCGAATTCCGAGATGATCGGCGGATAGAACAGCGAGAACGCCGTACGCGCGTTGACGCCGATCGCCATGGTGACGAAGGTCACCGCGACGATGATCCAGCCGTAGAAAAAGGGAAGTCGCATCGGACGCAGCATTCCATCCGCAACGGAACAGGCTGGACCGGCGCCGTAGCGGACTTTGGGCAGCCGGCAGCAGGCGCTGCCACCAGCCAGATTTCAGGACGACCTGGAGACAGAAGGGCCGACGCATCCGTCGACCCTTGCCGCCACAATCAACCGCTATGATCGCGTCGTCAACGCTTGCGCGGACGCTTGGCCGCCTTTTTGGCTGCCTTCTTCTTGCTGACGGCTTTCTTCTTGCCGGCGCCCTTCCCGCCGCCTGATTTGGCGCGCCTGAACGTTGGCCTGCGGAGCGAAAGCTCGGGCCAGGCGATCGGCTGTTCACCGCTGTCCGGGTCGTTGTCGCCTGGCGGATCTTCGGCGCTGTCATCCATCGGCCCTTGCACGACCAGATGGACAAGATAGGCGGTACCGGCCCCATTCAGGTAGTTCGCGAGTGGCTCGTTGTTGCTCGGAAACAGATGCGGATGAGTCACCACGCTGTTTTCCTCGACCGAGAACTTCACCGCCTTGATCGCGGTTCGGGTCATCGCGTCGCCCAGGATCTTCTTAATCGCCTCTTGCGTCTCCTGAGGCAGCACATGATGGAGAAAGAAGAACCATTTCCGCTTGGCATCATCCTTCCCGTAATCCTTGCTCGGATAGGCACCGATGCGGAACGCCACGCGCCGTAACCTGTGGCTCGGATCAAACAGCTTTTCCTTCTTGTTGTGCTTGCGAAGAGTAGCCAGATCCTTGCCGCTGAAGAGCTCATTCAGCCTATCCACGATTTCAGCGTCGGGACCGCTGCCGACGGGAAGTAGCGCACCCATTTGTCGTCTCCCTTTGTGCAATTTGATTCAGTCGTAAAAACCTGGACAGATAGCACCGCGGAATTGGCGCCGCGGCTTCCGGTCGAACCAGTACATGTTTGCGCCTCGGCCAATGATCGGCCCAGCACACGCTTGGACCGCGCTTGCGAGCTCCCAGGCCGCAGGCGGCAAGCGCAGTCAATTGCTCGATGCTCGATACCGCGCGCTCAATCGAGAGCGTGCGCCCGGTCTGCTTGCGTAGCCGGGCTGCGCCCTTGGCGAGAATCCAGCGGTCCGCCGCGCACTCGCAACCGAGCTCGGAATTGGCGGCGAGCCGGCCGCCTTTCGATAGATGATGTCCGACCTCGTGAAGCAGAGCGAAAACCAGGCCATCCGCGTTCATCGCCGCGTGGTAAGCCAGTCCGCCATAGATCCGCACGACGCGGTCGTTGCCACGAATGAAGGCCTGAGCATTGACGGTTGCGCTGCCTTCGTCGAGCTCGAAAAGCAGATCGGAAAACGCACGCCTGAAATCGGCCAGGATGTCGCAAAGGAGCGCGTCCCTGCGCGTGCGGGCGATTCCTTTGCCGACCGGTTCACCCGTCATATTCGCGAACAACATGAGATCATCCGAATGGGATCAGAACAATTTTCGCTCGCAACTCAAATATTATTGGCTTCGTTCGAACTTCGACTAGCTTTGACCGTCTTTCCCGCGCCACCGACAAAGGGCGCGAAGATCATTGCGCCGGTCTCGTGAAGCAGCGCGGTCGCGCGATCCAGTTCCTTCGTGCCCTCCTCGGCCTCATCGCCGCGCCCGGAGCGCAACAGCAGATCGGCGCGAACCGATCGGGCAAGGCATTCCGGAATGCGCGCGTGCCGCTTAACCGCAACCGCAATCGCCTCGTCGACGGCGGACAACGCCGCCGCCGCATCTCCCTTCTGCCGATACGCGTTCGCCAGATCGGCGAGAATCCGTGCTTCGTTTTCGAGGCCGGCCTTGCGGGTTCGCGCGAAGTCGAGCGCGGCCGTCAGGTCCTCGATCGATGATGTGATCCGACCTGCCACCATATGGGACAGGCCGCGGCTGGCCTGAGCGTAGACGCGCAAATACGGATTGCCGCTCTTGACCGCGAGCGAGAAGGCGCGATCGGCGTGGTGCTGGGCCAGTCCGACGTCGCCTTCGGACCAGGCGAGGTCGACATAGGCGAGGCTCGGAATGACATAGTGAATGGCATCGACCTGGCTGCCATCCAGTTGCAGCACGCGATCGAGCAGCGGCCGGGCCTCGGACCCGCGCCCCAGCATCACGAGCGTCTGCCCGCGCATGGCGGTCAACCAGACCTCGACGTCGAATCCAAGCGTCTCCCGGTCCGACTTCACGATCTCCGAGGCGCGCGCGGCCGCCTCCATGTTCATCTGCAGCGCCTCCGACATCCGTCCCGAGAGCCGGAGAGCGTGGCAGAGAATGGCCTTCAGCGTGACCTGGACACTGGTGTCGGTGCCGGTGTCGGCAAGCGCCTTGGCTTCCAGCACCCGCTCGACATATTCGTCGGCCGAGCCGCCATTCGCCAAAATCCGGCCGTAGGCAGCGTGAATCAGCGTGTTGGCGCGCAGATCCCCCATCGCGAGCGCGAGGCCGCGGGCTTCCTCGAAATAGACCTGCGCATCGGCGGCGGAAATTCCCTCGCGCCAGCCGAAATTCACGATCTGGCCACAGGCCATCATCTTCAGATAGTCGGTCATTTGCGATGGGGGCTGGTGCGTCAGCAGTTCACGCACCTTCTTCCAGCTTCGCAAGGCCTGACTGGGATCGTTCGCGCCGACCCAAACCGCCGCACGCATGTGCTGCTGCGCCGCCTTCAAATGTTCGCCGGCATGCTCCCAGTGGTAGGCGAGAAGCGACGCCCGTTCCTCGGCGCGATCCTTGAACAGCTTCTCGATCGCCTGCGCGACGGCCGCGTGAAGCTCGCGGCGCCGTTCGTGCAACAGCGACAGATAAGCGACTTCCTGGATCAGCGGATGACGAAACGCGATCAGCCGCTGCTCGAAGGGAGGTACGTCGTAGAGCAATTCGGCGCGTCGCAAATGTCCCACGGCTTCCAGCAGCTCGGCCTTCGCCAGACCGGCAACGGCATCGAGTACCGACAACGAAATCTCGCGCCCGGCAACCGAAGCGACCTCGAGGGCTCTTTTGGCGTGTTCGTCGAGGCGATCGATGCGCGCCGCGACCACGGCCTGCACGGTCGTCGGAAGCGGAATTGTGTCGATGCCGCCCTTCAGCCGGTACGCGCCCTTCGCGCCCTCGAAGTCGCCGCGCTCGACGAGGGCGCTCATGAGCTCTTCCAGGAAGAACGGATTGCCGTGCGCGCGCTCGACGATGTTCCGGCTCAACAGCGCCAGCGACGGGTCGGTACCAAAATGATCGCGCAAGATCGATTGCGCCTCCGCGGGCCCAAGCGGAGCCATATTGATCTGCCGGTAATGCGACCGCTGCATCAGCGGCGCGCTCAATCCGGCCCTGAAATTGACCAGCAGCATCGTCGTGGTTCCGACCACGGCGTCGGCAAGGGCCTCGACGAACTCCTCGCTCGCCGGATCGATCCAGTGCAGATCGTCGATCAGGACGACCGTCACATTGTCACGAGGTGCGGCGCGTACCAGTTCGCCGACGAAATCGAGCAATTGGGCCTTGCGGGCCTTGGGATCCAGTTTCGGCGCGGGCTGGCGCGGGTCCGCCAGACCGAGGAATTCCAGCAGCACGGGTGCCAGATGATCGGAGACCGGCATTGCCGCCAAGCGGTCGAAGACACGGCGGCGCAAAACGTCCGGCGCTTCCTCCTTGATGCGAAGGCCGAAAATATCCCGAAGCAGCGCCAGCACCGGCTGAAACGGCGTTGCGCGGCCGTGCGCGAGCACACGCGCCTCGAAGACGCGGATGCCCTTGCTGCGACAACTCTCGGCAAATTCGAAGCAAAGGCGACTCTTTCCAATGCCGGCTTCGCCAACGACACCGATCACCCGGCCATCTCCCTTGCGGGTGTTCTCGAGTTCAGCTGTCAGCGCCGCAAACTCGTCGGCGCGGCCGGTCAAGGGACTCAACCGTCGTCCGGTCCGGAACACACCGCTCGACGGCGCATGCTGAAGGCCCCTCAGCCTGAGCACCTCGACGGGAGCCGCGAGCCCCCGAATGGCCTGCTCGCCAAGCGACTCCACCTCCACGAACTGCTTCGCGACAGCGTAGGTTTCCCTCGAGACCAGAATGGTGCCGGGCTCGGCAAGGTGCTCCAGTCGACTGGCGAGGTGCACGTTCGCGCCCGCGGCGTCATAGGTTTGATAGATGCCGTGCTCGATGGCCTGGAAGACGACCTCACCGGTGTGGACGCCGACGCGGATTTGCATATCGACGTCATGCAGCCGCTTGACGTCATCCTGCATCGCCAACGCCGCGAGACAGCCCCGAACGGCGTGATCCTCATGAGGCTGCGGGGCGCCGAACATCGCCATGACGCCGTCGCCCTGGGCCTTGTTGACGACGCCGCCGTAGCGGTGAACCGCCTCGTTCATCAGGTCGAGCACCGGCTGCAAGCGGCGCATGCCCAGCTCGGGATCTCCGAGGCTATCGATGATGCCCGTCGAGTTGCTGATATCAGCGAAAAGGATCGTGAGGCGCTTCCGCTCCCCACCCTTGGCATGCAGGCTCCTCAGCGCATGCTCGTGCGACGGCTGAACCCTGGTCGCGTCAATCGCCGTCGCCAACGCAGCGCCGCACTTTCCGCAAAAGCGGCTGCTTGATCCGTTCAGGTGGCCGCAAGCTTCACACGTAATTCCGAGAGAGGCCCCGCACCCTTCGCAATACTCATTGGTCGCCCTGTTCTGACAACCGCAACGCAAACATTGCATCGTAGGCCTCTTGAAGAGAGCTGCAGACGCAGGCAACCGCAACAAGTCTTAAAAACAACGCGACAAACATCCACAATCGGGCATCGCTGTGAAGCTTAGCAAAGCCGCCTGCACCTGTCGTGCCATTTTATGACGCACGTGCAGATTGCGCCACAACGGCAGTCGACGCCCCATCCGATCACAAGTTGCGTGGCCGTTGGCGTCGAGCACACAGGTTGCATTGGCTAGATCTGCAACGCGTGGCTCTCATGGCCGAAATAGGCGCGCTCGAGCCGATGCGCGAGGTCGCTCTCTCCAGTCGGCGCCTCCAGCGCGATCGCACCCTGCACCAGCGCGTAGACGCGATCGGCACAGGCGAGCGCCTTCTCCAAGAGCTGCTCAACCAGCAGCACGGAGGTACCCTGCTCGCGCAGCCGGCCGATGACGTTGAGGACGCGATCGACCAGCACCGGCGACAGTCCCGCGGACGGCTCGTCGAGCATCAACAACCGCGGCCGGCGAACCAGGCCCTGCGCCACCGTCAGCATCTGCTGCTGCCCGCCCGACAGCGCGCCGCCGCGTTCATGCCGCTTCTCGGCGATTTCGGGAAAGAACGCCAATGCCTCCTCGATGCGCACGGCGCGCTCGGCGCGCGGCAGGTCATAGCCGGCGAGCAGCAAATTGTCGGTCACCGAGATCTGCGTGAACACGCGATGTCCCTCGATCACATGCACGAGCCCGGCACGCGCGGCATCGCGCGGCGTGGCGTTGGTCATGTCGCGGTCGCCGAACCGGACCTGTCCGGCAGTGACGGGCAACAGTCCGGACATCGCGCGCAGCAGCGTGGTCTTGCCGGCACCGTTGGGCCCGAGCAGCGCCACGACCTCGCCGGTGGCAATCCTGATGTCGATACCGTGCAGCACACGGATCTTGCCGTAGCCGGACTGCAGCCCATTGACCGCGAGCAACGGTTCAGCCGCCGAGATAGGCACTGACGACCTCCTTGTGGATGCGGATCTCCGCCGGGGTTCCCGCCGCCAGCGTCCGGCCCAGATTGAGCACGGTGACCTGGTGGCAGATATCGAAGATCAGATCGGCATGGTGTTCGACCAGCAGCACACCGGTACCGCGGCCGCAGACCGCCTTGATCAGGCTGGCGAGCCGCTCGATCTCGTCATTGGAGAGACCCGCGGCGGGCTCATCGAGCAGCAGGAAGTCCGGATCGAGCATCAGCGCCCGCGCGATCTCGATGAAGCGCAATTCGCTGTGCTGCAGGCGATCGGCGCGTATGTCGGCGAGCGCCTCGAGGCCGACGACGCCGAGCAGCGCGTGCGCCTTTGCCGCGAGCAGACGCTCGTCGGCGCCGTTGCGCGGCAGTGCGAGCATCGCCTCGACGAAATTGGCCCGGCCCTCGATCGAGCCGCCGATCATGACGTTCTCCAGCACCGAGGCTTCGCCGATCACGCGCGGCGTCTGGAAGGTGCGTGCGATGCCGCACGCGGCGCGCTTGACCGGCTGGCCCGCGGCCAGGACTTCGCCGCCAAGCGTCATGGTGCCGGCTTTGGCGGCATAATAGCCCGAGATCACGTTGAGCGTCGTGGTCTTGCCGCTGCCGTTCGGTCCGATCAGCCCGTGGATCGCGCCGGGCGCAATATCGAGATCGAGACCATCGATCGCCTTCACATTGCCGAAGCTCAGCGCGATGCCGCGCAGCTGCAGCGTCTTGCCGCCGTCCCTGCGGCGCACGATGTCGGCGAGTGCAGCGGGACGCGGAACGATGGCGCGGTTGCTGGCGAGCGGCCGGCGGTTGCGGAAATCGAGCAGCGCCGCGATGCCACCGGGCATCACCAGCACGATCACGAGCAGCAGCACCGCGTAGAGGAAGGTCGACCACGCCGCGAGTGGCGCCGCGATCTCGGGCAGGATGGTCAGGATGATGGTGCCGAGCATGGGCCCGAGGATCGAGCCGCGGCCGCCGATCAGGATCGCGATGAAGAACAGCACCGAGAGATCGAAAGTGAACGCATCGGGCGTGATGTAGGTCTGCAGGGTCGCGAACAATCCGCCGGCGATCGCCGCCAGCGCGCCGGCGAACAGGAAGATCGCGATCAGCATTTTCGGCTTGGAGATGCCGCTGGCCTCAGCGGCGACCTCGGCGTCGCGCACCGCGATCAGCGCGCGGCCGAACCGGCTGCGCGCGACATTGGCGCTCATCCAGGTGGTCAGCGCGGCGAAGGCGATGCAGAGGGCGTAGAAGCCCCACGGCGTATTGAACGGCGGCGGGAATTCCGGACCTGCAATGCCAATGCCGCCGCCGGTCACGCTCTGCCAGGCCAGCGCGATCTGGGTCACGATGGTTGCAAAGCCAAGCGTCGACATGGCGAAGTAGAAGGTGCGCAGGCGCAGGGCCGGCAGGCCGACGACCACGCCGAAGATCGCGCCGATCAGGCCGGCGATCGGCAAGGCGACGAACACCGGAATCGCCGGCATCACGTTGCCGGCAACCAGCACGCTCGTCGTGTAGGCGCCGAGCGTCAGCAGGGCGACATAGCCGATCGCAAGGTGACCGGCGAAGCCGACCACCAGATTGAGGCCCGACACCAGCACCCAGTAGATCGCCATGCGGGTGCCGATCAGCACCCAGTAATCGTTGCTGACAAACGGCAGCAGCACCGCCGCCACCAGAATGCCGAGGAACGGCAGGACGTGCGGCAGCGCGGCGCGCCACACGCCGCTGTCGGCTCGGGGCGGAGTGGCCACGACCGACGTCATCACACCCTCCGCGCGGTCGATGCGCCGAACAGCCCTTGCGGCGCGGCGAGCAGTACCACGATGAACAGCGTGAACACCGCGACCGAGGAGAAGATGCCGCCGACCAGGAAGTTCGCCGCCTGCTGGAACAGGCCGAGCGCCAGCCCGCCGATGATCGCGCCTCTGTTATTGCCGAGCCCGCCCAGCGCCACCGGCACGAAGCCGTAGAAATTGAGCAGCGCTCCGTTGGCGAAGAAGGCGAGCAGCAACTGCCCGCCGGAAAATCCGGCGATGCCGCCGACCACGCCGGCAAGCGCATAGCTCGCGACCCGCAGATTGCGCTCCGGCAGGCCGAGCGCCCGCGCCGCAAAATTATCCTCGGCGATGGCAAGGAACGCGCGGCCGACCAGGGTGCGGCGGTAGAGATATTCAAGGCCGATGATGGTGACGGCGCAGGCGAGGACCGGCAGCCAGAATTTCTCGTCCCAAACGCCCTCGCCGAATCCCGCGATGCGCGGGAACGGCTGCGGCTCGGTGCCCCATTTGATCGCGGTGATTTGCTGGATCATCAGCGCGACCGCGAGGGTCGAGAGCACGTAGAGATGCTGGTCGAGGCTCTTGAGCACCGGCCGCACCGCGACGAATTCCGTGATGATTCCGATCACCGCGCAGCAGAGCAGCGTCAGCACGAAGCCGACGGCAATAGGCAGGCCGAGCTTCAGCGTGAACATCGAGCCAAACACGCCGCCCAGCATCGCCAGCTGGCCGGCGGTGAAGCTCATCACCCGCGAGGTCGAGAACATCGTGTTGTAGGTGACGCCGACGAGCGCGTAGATCGCGCCCGCCGCGAGACCGGATGCAAGGATCGAGGCCAGCATCGGCTGCGCCCTCGCCCTTCTATGTATACCCCGGCGCCAGCGCGAAGGTGCCGTCCTTGGCGGTAGAGGCTTCCGACATCACGATCTCTTCGGTCAGGTAGCCGTTGTGCTCGGTCGGCGAGAAGCGGTAATTGCCGAAATAGCCGGGATAGGTCGACAGCGTGTTCCAGTACTTGATGATGCCGGCGCTGTCTGTCGAGCCGCTTTCGGCGACCGCCTTGGCGATCAGCTCGATGCAATCGATGCCGCCCGCGACCCACCACAACAGCGTGTCGTTCAGCGCGATGTTGGCCTTGGTCAGGCGCGCGACCAGGTCCGCGCTCTTCGGCGGCAGCTTGCCGGCGCCGTCATAGCTGCAGCTCTTGTAGCCGATCGCGTAGACCTTCTTCCAGTTCTCCGGCTTGGCGACCAGGCTCGCAAGCTCGCCCGACGCCATCGAGGGATGACCGACAAAGGGCACGTCCCAGTTCATCGCGGCGCGGGTGTTGAACATGCGCGCCTCCATGCCGGTCGAGACGCTCCACACCACGATCGCTTCCGCGCCGGCATTCTTGGCGCGCAGCATGTCCGGCGTCATGTCGGGCTGCGTGGCGTCGATATTGGCCTGATAGGCCACCTCGGCGCCGTCCTTCTTGAACGCCGCGACGGAGGCGCCGACCGCGGTGACGCCATAGCCGGTGGTGTCGCCGATCACCGCGACCTTCTTCACCTTGAGGATCTTGAGACAGTAATTGCGCACGGCATCGTCCCATTGGTTGTTCGACGGCGCGATGCGGAACGCATTGGGGAACTTGACCGGGTCGATCAGGGTCTCGACGACGCAGGGATGCAGGTCCGGCATCTTGGCGCGCGCCATGATCGGCGTCGTCGCCAGCGCCTCGCCCGAGTTCAGCGGACCCCAGATCGCGTGCACCTTGGCCTGGCTAATCAGCTCCTGCGTCGCGTTCACCGCCTTGGTCGGATCGCCCTGGGTGTCGCGCATCACGAGCTCGATCTTGCGGCCCTTCACCCCGCCGGCGCCGTTGATGGCGTCGACCGCGAAGTTGACGCCGCGATTGAAGCCGACCGTCGGAGCCGAGCTCGGGCCGGTGATCGCCGCGAGACAGCCGATCTTGATCGGTTCCGACTGTGCGATGGCAGGCGCTGGGAAGGAAAATGATGCGGCGCCCAAAGCACCGGCGCTGCCCAACAAAACGTCACGGCGTGAAATAGCCATGTGATGCCTCCCTGTTTCCCTCTCGGCGCCCGTCGTTTGTTGCGGGACGTCCGTTCATTGGTTGTCCGCGCGCTCAAGGGCCGCGGTTATGCGGGCCAAGTCTGGGCCGGATGCGAAGCTCTTGTCCAGCCCCGCGGACGACATTGGGCTTCGCCAAACTTTCATGGCCGAGGCCGCCGTGTCCAGTAGCCGGCATTGACCGCACCGACGGGTATCTCGCCGGCGACGATCTTCGCGACCTGGCGTACCGTTTCCGACGATTGATGCTCGATCGCCTGCGGCGTCAGGCCGCCGACATGCGGCGTTGCGATCACATTGTGCAGCTTCGCAAGCTCGGGCGTCGGCATCTGGTCCGGCGCGCGGCCGACATCCATCGCGGCACCCGCAATGCGGCCATCGCGCAGCGCGGCCAACAGCGCCGCCTCGTCGACGAGGTTTCCGCGCGAAAGGTTGATGAAGAATGCGTGCTTCGGCATCCGCGCCAGCGCGGCCTGCCCGATCAGGTTCTCGGTCTGCGCGTTGGCGATCGCGAGACAGACAACGTAGTCGGCGCGCGCCAGCAGATCGTCGAGCGGCAGATGCGCGATCGCCGCATCGTCCGGCGTCACGAAGGGATCGGCGACCAGCACATTCATGCCGAGCACTTTTGCGATCCCGGCAAGATAGCGCCCGATGCTGCCATAGCCGATGATGCCGATCGTGCTTCCCGCCAGCTGGCGGCCCATGATGACCTCGGGCGCCCTGCCCGCGTGATAATCCGCGGTCGCCCGCGAGACGCCGCGCGACAGATCGACCATGAAGCCGAGCGCGAGCTCGGCGACCGACTGGACGAAGCCGGCGCTCGCCTGCGTCACCAGCACGCCGGCGGCGGAGGCCGCAGCCACATCGATATTGCGGATATCGACCGCGCAGCGTACGAACGCGCGCAGCTTCGGCAGCTGGGGAAAAATCGCTCCCGGCCCCTGCGTCATGCGGTCGGCGACGATGATGTCGACATCGGCCGCAGCCTTGACCAACGCCGCCGCATCGAGCGCCTCCTCGCCCTCGTGCAGCACGACGTCGGCGACCGCGCGCAGGCCGTTCAGGCTACGCTCGCCATAATAGTCGCGGCGCATCTGCGGGGTATGGGCAAGCAGCACCTTCACGATCCCACCCCCCTAGTAGCCGAGCGCATGCGGCAAGGCCGTGCTGATGGCGGGCACGAAGGCGATCACCAGCAGGCACAGCAACAGCAGGCCGAGATAACCCGCGATCGGCCTGATGGTCTGCTCGATCGGCACGTTGCCGATCAGGCAGGCGCCGTAGAGCCCAAGGCCGAGTGGCGGAGCAAAGAGCCCGAGCCCCATCGCGATCACAAGCACGACGCCGAAATGCAGCGGATCGATGCCGAGCTTGACGGCAACCGGCAGCAGCAGCGGGCCGAAAATGATCAGCGCCGCGGCGCCTTCGAGCACCGAGCCCATCACCACCAGCACCAGGATCGACAGCAGCATGAACAGCCAGACGCCGTGGCTGCCCGAGATCGCCAGCATGAGGTCGCCGACGGCATGCGGCACCTGCTGCAGCGTCAGGATGAAGGCCAGCGATTGCGCCGCGGCGACGATGAACAGCACCAGCCCCGAACGAACAGCCGCATGCACGAAGCAATGCGCCAGACTCCTCGCACCGAGCTCGCGGAACAGCAGGCTGCCGACGGCGATGGCGTAGACCGCGGCGAAGGCGGAAATCTCGGTCGCGGTGGCAAAGCCGCTCTTGAAGCCGAAGAAGATCATGAAGATCAGCCCGAACGAGGCGATCGCACCGGTCCAGAGCCCGGATACCGCGACGCGCGGCTCGGCTTCCACGTTCGCCGCGGGGCGCTTGCCGAAGATGATCGACACCGCGATCAGCGCCAGCGCCATCAGCGCGGCCGGCAACATGCCGGCGACGAACAGTCCGCCGATCGACAGGTTGGCGACGAAGCCGAGGATGATGAGGTTGATGCAGGGCGGAATCGTCTCCGCCATGACAGCGGAGGCGGCGAGCAGCGCCACCGCTCCGCCCGGGTTCTGCCGCGCGCGGCGCGCCGCCGGGATCAGCACCGAGCCGACCGCTGCAACGTCGGCCATCTTGGAGCCCGAGATGCCGGAGAACAGCACCATCGACATCACCATGACGACGTTGAGCCCGCCGCGCATCCGTCCGACCGCGCGCTGCAGCAGCTCGATCAGCCGGACCGACATGCCGTTGGCTTCCATCAGGTAGCCGACCAGGATGAAGAACGGGATCGCCAGCAGCACGAAATTGTCGATGCCGCGCGCCATCTGCTGGGCGAAGATCACGCCGGGCAGCGTGCCCTCGACCCAGATGAAGATCAGCGCCGCCAGCGCCAGCGCAAAGCCGATCGGCAGTCCGCCGAACAGCGTGAGGAAGAAGCCGATCAGCATCAACGTTTGCGATGACGGCAAGGACGATGGTGCGAATGCATCCCAGGCGAGATAGAGACCCACGATGACGGCAGTCGCGACGATGGCCACCGTCATGTCGCGCAACGGCCGGCCACAGAACGTCTCGAACGCGAAGATCGTCATGAACGCCGCGCCGACGCCCATCGGATAGAACGTCCATTCCAGCGGCAGGCCGGAGCCGGAGGTCTGACCGGTGGTCAGCCAGCCCATCTTGACGGCGTTGAACGCGACATAGCCGGCAATGATGGTGACAAGCAGCGCACCGACCGCGTCGACCACCCGCCGCACGCCCGGCGGCAGCATGTTGACGAAGAAGGCGACGCCGAGATTTTCGGCGCGGGCGAGCGCGCTTGCCGCGCCGAAAAAGCTCGACCCGACCATCAGGCCGCGGGCGACGTCGTCGGACCATTCGACCGGCGCGTTGAACAGGAAGCGGGCCAGCACCGCGACGCAGACCACCACGAGATCGGCGGCAAGCAGGAGCGCGGCGATCGCGTCGCTGACGGCGAGCAGCGGTGCCGTGATCCGATCGGCGCTGCTTCTCGCCTCGACTGCGGCGACTGACATGCGCCGACCTCAGGCCTGGGTGGCGCGGATCAGGTCGACGACGGCCTTGGCCTCGGGCCGCGCCTTGATGAAATTGTCGGTCTGCGGCAGCACGCGCTTGCGGAATGCCTCCTTGTCGCATTCGACGACGGTGACGCCCTTCTCCACCAACGCCGCCAGCGCCTCCTTCTCCACCGCAAGGCCGTGCGCGCGGGTGTCGGTCGCGGCCTTGTTCGCCGCGTCGAGAAAGCCTTCGCGCAGCTTGGAAGCCATGCGGTTGAAGCTGGTGTCGCTGAAATAGACCGCGAGCGGCGAGAAGATGTGCTGGGTCAGCGCATAGTGCTTCGCGGTCTCGTAGAACTTGCTCGCCAGGATGGTCGGCGGATCGTGCTCGAGCCCGTCGAGCACGCCGGCCTGCAGCGCCGTATAGATCTCGCCGAACGCCAGCGGCGTTGCGGCGGCGCCCATCAGCCGCAGGCACTCGGTGATGATCGGATTGGGCAAGGTGCGGATTTTCAGGCCGGCGAGATCCTCCGGCGTCTTCACCGGCTTCTTCGCCAGCACGCTGCGCGCGCCGAAATTATAGGCCCAGCCGATGATATGAATGCTGGCGCCCTTGAGCAGCGCAGCCTCGATCGGCTTCGCCGCGCCGGCGTCGAACGCCTTGGTCTGCTGCTGGAAGCTGGTGAAGAGGTAACCGAGGTCGAAGGTGCCGACCAGCGGCACGAGATTCGCCGAGATCGACGAGCCCGACACCATCAGGTCGATCACCCCTAGCTTCACCGAGTTGATGACGTCGATCTCCTGACCGAGCTGGTTGTCGGGGAAGAAGGTGACCTCGATCTGCTCACCGAGCCCGTTCGCCTTCAGACTCTTGACCAGATTGTCGTAGTAGACGCGGCCATTGGCGTATTTGGGATCGTTCGGAAGCGACGACGAGCATCGCATTTTCATCACCGCAGCCTCGGCGCGGCCGATGATGGCGGGCGCGGCGGCAAGCCACGCGGTCGCTGCGACCGACGACTGCAGCACAATGCGGCGGCTCACGCGGTTCGACGTCATGATGGTGCTCCTCCCGGGGACGGATCTTTATTGTGTTGGCCACCCGCCTGACGGCGTGAGCTTGGCAGCCGATTTGTCATAATGTATGACAAAACGGATACGGTTGTGCAAGGGCGCGGCTCGGCGGCGGCGCAGGCTGCAACCGCAGCGAGGCCCTCGATGTTCCAGACATCCAACGCGTTGCGTCGGAGCGTGCACAGCCAGGTCACCGACCGCGTCGGCAGCAGCATCGTGCGCGGCGAGATCGGCGTCGGCGAAACGCTGCCGCCGGAAATCCGGATCTGCGAGATGATGGACGTCAGCCGCACCGTGGTGCGCGAGGCGATCCGCACCTTGACCGGCAAGGGCCTGATCGAGTCGCGGCCCAAGAGCGGCACGCGGGTTCGGCCGCCCGAGCAGTGGAATCAGCTCGATCCCGACGTGCTGCGCTGGCACCTCGAGACCGCGGAGATCGACCGTTACCTCGCCAAGCTGTTCCAGCTGCGCGCCGCGGTCGAGCCGGCCGCGGCAGCGCTCGCGGCGACCCATGCCGAGGAGGTCGACGTCGCCCGCATCCGCGCCGGATGCGACGGCATGGACGCGGCGAAGACCAACGAGGAGTTCGTCGCCGCCGACATCGCGTTCCACCAGGCGATCTATTTCGCCACCCGCAACGAATTCTTCTGGCCGATCGCGCAGATGTTCGAGATCACGCTGCGCCAGAGTTTTACGATCGCAGCGCCGGGCTCGCACCGTCCGCGGGCGCTGCGCGAGCACCGCGCGGTGCTGGACGCAATCGCCGCCGGAGATGCGGAGACGGCGCGCACAGCCACGGTCGTGCTGCTGACGAATTCCGCCGACGACCTGGTGCGAATCCGTGGCCGGGAGTTCGACACGCCACGTCCAGCCAAGCGCCGATGATGTTGGTGACTGCGGTCGTGATGCGCTCACTGCTTCCACATGGTCGTCCTGGCGAAAGCAGGGACCCATACGCCGCGGTCGATGTTGTCGGTGGGACTCGTCGTTCCAGCGTCGCGCAACCATGTGCAGCGGTGGTTTTGGGTCCCGACCCCCGTGTGCAATTGCGCATTAGGCCGGGACGACAGCGAATGTGTGGTGCCGCTTGCAGGTCAAAAATCCGCATCAGTGATTGGCGCGGGAGCGAGGCACCGCCGGAAGGGTTCCCTCCCCCTTGCGAGAGCGGGAGCCGCGCGGCGTGCTCGCCTCACCGTCATTCCGCGCCTGCCACGAGAGTCGACCCGCACACGGGCCTGTGACCATAGTTGAAGGCTGCGACGACGAAACTTCTGGATTGTTGGCCGCATAGACGCCAAGACAGGAGCGCTATTCTGCGAAGGTTTCATTGATGCACGACGTCTCGATCCCGGCGGCCCTGATCGCCGGTCTGGTCAGCTTCCTCTCGCCCTGCGTGCTGCCGCTGGTGCCGCCCTATCTGATCTATTTGACCGGCGCGACCATCGAGCAGGTCAACCAGGACGGCGCCACCGCGGCTTCCAAGCGCGCGGTGATGACGGCGGCGCTGATGTTCGTGCTCGGCTTCTCCACCGTGTTCGTCGCGCTCGGCGCCAGCGCCTCCTTTGTCGGCGGGCTGGTGCGCGCCTGGTCCGCCGAGCTCTCGATCCTGGCGGGCATCGTCATCATCATCATGGGCCTGCACTTCCTCGGCGTGACCCGGATCGGCCTGCTGATGCGCGAGGGGCGGCTGACCGCGCCGAAGCCGGTCGGGCTGTGGGGCGCCTACGTCATGGGCCTGGCCTTCGCCTTCGGCTGGACGCCATGCATCGGGCCGATCCTCGCCGCGATCCTCTCGATCGCGGCCGCCGAGGCCACGGTGACGAAGGGCGCCGGCCTGCTCGCGGTCTATTCCGCCGGGCTCGGCATCCCGTTCCTGCTTGCGGCCTTCATGGTCAAGCAGTTCTCCTCGCTGTTCGCGCGGATGAAGCGCCATCTCGACACCGTCGAGCGGGTGATGGGCGTGCTGATGGTGGTCACCGGCATCGGCTTCCTGACCGGCGCAGTCTCGAGCGTCAGCGTCTGGCTGCTGGAAACCTTCCCGGCGCTGCAAAATATCGGCTAGGCCTTCACGCCGACGCAGGCTGCCGTCGGCTGGCTTTTGGCCGCGCGATGTCGGACTATCGGGGAATCGCCGCAATCCTCACGGGGCACCGATGGGCCAGGATCGTCAGACACGCGCCAGCTGGCCGGTCTTCCGTTCGCTCAGGTCGTTCCGGCCAAGCGACCTGCCGGGTGACCTGATCGCCGGGCTGACGCTCGCCGCGATTGCGATCCCGGAGCAGATGGCGACCGCGCGGCTCGGCGGCTTCTCGCCGCAGATCGGCTTCTTCGCCTTCATGGCCGGCTCGCTCGGCTTTGCGATGTTCGGTGCCAACCGCTTCCTGTCCTGCGGCGCCGACTCCACGATCACGCCGATCTTCGCCGGCGGCCTTGCGCTGATGGCGACCGCCGGCTCGCCGGACTATCAGGCGCTCGCGATGGCGCTGGCGCTGATGGTCGGCGCGATCATGATCGCCGGCAGCCTGTTCAAGCTCGGCTGGATCGCCAATTTACTGTCGACCCCGGTGACGGTCGGCTTCCTCGCCGGCATCTCGGTCCACATCCTGGTCTCGCAATTACCCGGCGTGCTCGGCGTGACCACGCCGGACGGGCCGACGCTCTACAAGCTCGGGGTGCTCACCGAGGAGATCGGTCAAACCAATTTCTACACGCTGGCGATCGGCCTCGGCGTACTGGCGCTGGTCGCCGGATCGGAGAAGATCAGCGCACGCATTCCGGGCGCGCTGATCGGCCTTGTCGTGGCCACCGTCGCCGTGATCGCTGGCCATCTCGAAAGCAAGGGCGTCAAGGTGGTCGGCACCGTGCCCGGGACGCTGCCGACGCCATCGTTTCCGGACATCGCGCCGGAGCGATGGATCAAACTGTTGTCACTGGCGATCCTGATCGCGGTTGTCGTCATGGTGCAGACCGCGGCGACGACGCGCTCGTTCCTGTCCGATCCGGACAAGCCGGCCGACGTCGATCGCGACTTCCTCGGCGCCGGTGCCGGCAGCCTGCTGTCCGGGCTGTTCGGCGCCTTTCCGGTCAACGCCAGCCCGCCGCGGACCGGCATCGTGTCGGAGACCGGCGGACGCACGCAGCTCTCGGGGCTGTTTGCCGCGGCCATCGTGCTCGCGCTGCTCGCCTTCGGCGCAACGCTGCTGCGGCACGTGCCCGACGCGGCACTCGGCGGCGTGCTGCTGTTCGTGGCGCTGCGCATCATCCGCGTGAAGCAGATCGTCGCGATCTTCCGCCAGTCGTTCTATGAATTCCTGCTGGTGGTGGCGACGGCGGCCGCGATCATCGTGCTGCCGATCGAGCAAGGCGTCGCCGTCGGCATCGCTTTGTCGCTGCTGCATGGCATCTGGACCACGACGCGCGGCCAGCTGGTGGAATTCGTCCACGTGCCCGGCACCACGATCTGGTGGCCGACGGGCCCGCACGTCACAGGCGAGCGCACGCCCGGCATTGCCGTCGTCGGCCTGCAGGCGCCGCTGTCGTTCCTCAACGCGGAAAGCTTCCACAGCGGCGTGCTCCAGGCCATCGGCGGGGCGACGCCCAAGCCGCGGCTGCTGGTGATCGAGGCCAGCGGCATGATCGAGATCGATTTCACGGCGGCGCAAGCGCTGCGCGACCTATTTCGCGAATGCCGCGATGAGGGCGTGACGGTGGCGGTGGCGCGGCTCGAATCCGAGCGCGCGCAGGACGCCTTCGGGCGCTTCGGTCTCTACGAGGTGTTGCCGCGGGACCACGTCTTCCGCAGCGTCGACGAAGCGGTCCGCACGCTCGGCGGACAGGCGTAGAGGTTGGTGAGATCAGTCCGTAACCCGCATGAGCGAAGCGATACCCGGGAAACCGTTCCCGCATATCGCTTAGCTCATGCGGGCTACGCACGATCCTCCGTCATTGCGAGCAAAGCGAAGCAGTCCATCGTGTGGCATATGCGGAAGCATGGATTGCTTCGTCGCTATCGCTCCTCGCAATGACGGAGCTACAAATTGCTGAGTAGCCCGGATGAAGCGAAGCGCAATCCGGGATTTCTCGCGCGTTGATGAACCGTCCCGGATTTCGCTTACGCTCCATCCGGGCTACCGGACGACTTCAGGCCTGCTCACCCTCGAGCGTCGGATGCTCCCTCAGGACCTCCGCCTTGATCGAGCCCGCGTGGATGGCGCGCAGCAACGCCCGCCCCGTCTTGATGTTGTTGGCCCTCATGCAGAGACCGACGATCTCGCGCACCGCGGAATCTCGCACCAGCTCGTCGGAGATCCTCATCGCGGTCTCCATCGCGACCTTGGCGGCACGCTCGTAGCGATCACGCTCGATCTGCTGCTTCTTCGCTGAGCGCTTGTCGGGCGAGCCGACCGCCTCGGCACAGCCGGCGGCATCGCGGCAGATCGCACGGATCCGCTGCGCAGCTTCGATGTCGCCGAGCGGGTGCGCGACGGGATCGTCCCAGATATCCTTGTGCTCGTCCTTGCTGAACCACCACATCGCCGCACCTTGAAAGCACGGCAAACATAGCTGGCCTTGGCGCAACCTGTGAACCGCAGAGTCGACTCGGTGCCGAGCAAGAGGTGCACACTATGGCCCGGCGGCCACACCCGCGGCCGATCCGCGCGCGAATTGATGTCGAACTCATGGAATAAAGCCCGTTTCGGTTCTGATTGCGTCAGGGCCGAGGCTGCGGGGATTTCGCTCGCCGCGTTTTCACGCGAACCGCCGAGGCTCTAAGCCGATCGTTTCGGCCCGATCGCCTCGAACTGCGCCTTTTGCTCATCGCTGAGCGTGGCGTAGAAATTTTCGAGCGCGGCGCGGACATCCTTGACCGCCTGCAGCATGACGTCGAGCCGCTTGGCGACGAAGGCAAGACGTGCGGGCGGGGTCATCGCCTCATTGGTCTGGCACGCGGCCTTCAGCTTCCGCGCGGCGTCGGCGCTGGCATCCTGCAGCGCCTGGAGCGCACCGCGCTGGGCGTCGCTGAGCTGCAGCCGCGCCTCGATCTCGCCGGTCGGCCATTCCTGCATCGCCGGCTGTGCGGCGCCGCAGCTCTGGGCGACCGTCGCGTTCGGATCGCGCGCCGCGGCTTCCTTGCGCTGGTTCTCGGCAAGCGCGTTGAGCCGCGCTTTCTGCTCGTCATCGAGCAGGCCGTAGAATTTCTCCAGCGGAGGCTTCACGATTCCGACCGCGGTGACCATTGCTTCGATCCGCTGCTGCATGGCGGCGAGGCGGTTCGGGGCCGTCAACACCACCTGCGCGGGACATGCCGCGCGAATCACCTGGGCCGCCGCGAGCGACGCGTTGCCGAGCTCGCCGAGCGCCACCGATTGCGCTTCGGTCGGCTGCACCGTATCCGCGATCTGATCCACCGGCAGGCCGGCGACCGAACGGCTGTCATTGCCGCACATCTGCTCGATGCGCCCACCGCCGCGGTAACGGCGGCCCGTCCGGCGCTCCGGCAGATAGGCCCTGAGATCGTCATACCCATAGGGCCCGAAGATGCCGGCATAGATGTCCGGATAGCCGTAGCCCCAGAATCCGATGTCGTCGCCCCAGATCGCGTAGTCGTAGATGTCGTTGTACGCGAACGGCCAGAACAGCGGGCCGACCCAGCCATAGCCGCCGCCGGGATGCTGCCACCAGCCGTTGGCCACCGCCCCGCCGTGCCAGCCGGCGAGCGCCGCAGCCGCGGCGATCTGCGCACGCGCCGCAGGGTTGCTCAACAGCCGGCCGTTGCGCAATGCGCCGTTGCGCGACAGCGAGCTGAACGCATTGCGCATATGGCCTGGTGCGATTGCGGCATTGCGCATCCGGCCGAAATTGCCACCCCCGCGCGATGCGAAGGCGCCATGGCCGGCGAAGCCTGACCGCGAGATCCCGTGCGAGCGGCCGAACCCGCCATGATGGCCGCCGCCGAAATGCATGTGGCCGAAGCCATGCCCGCCGCGTCCATGGCCACCACCGTGGCCATGGCCACCACCATGCCCATGGCCGCCACCATGTCCTCCGCCATGGCCGCCACCGTGCCCGCCGCCGCCTCGGGCGATCGCATCGCCCGACAGCGCCATCGCAAGCACCACGACCGCAATTCCGATTGCCCGTCCGATCACGGCGTTCCCTCCGCGCACCGCACATATCGCGGCAACACAAGAGAGACGCCGGGCGGGCAGAAAAGTTCCGCGCGTGACACGCGCCGCGCGCGGGCTCACGAACGCTGCGCGGCGTGACGACGCCTCAAGCGGCCGGGACGATCTTTCCGGGATTGAAGATGTTTTGCGGGTCGAGGGCCTGCTTCAGCGCCCGCATCGCGTCGAGCGCTTCCGGGCCGAGCTCGGCCTGCAAGTATTTCTGCTTGCCCTGGCCGATGCCGTGCTCGCCGGTGCAGGTGCCGTCCATGGCCTGGGCGCGCTCGACCAGGCGGTGCATGAACTCCTCGCCGCGCGCCATCTCGCCCTTGTCGTTGACGTCGCAGAGCAGCGAGCAGTGGAAGTTGCCGTCGCCGACATGGCCGACGATCGGCGACAGCAGGTTGAGCCGCTGCAGATCCTCCTCGGTCTCGGTGACGCAGTCGGCAAGCCGCGAGATCGGCACGCAGACGTCGGTCGCAACCACGCCGATGCTGTCGCCGGGGCGCAGCGCCTTCACCGACCAGTAGGCGTCGTGCCGGGCCTGCCACAGCTTGGTGCGGTCTTCCGGCTTGGTGGTCCAGGTGAAGTCGCCGCCGCCGCATTCGGCGGCGATGTCACGGAAATTCTTCGACTGCTCGGTAACCTCGACCTCGCTGCCGTGGAATTCCAGCAGCAGCAGCGGCGTCTCCGGCAGCGACAGCTTTGAGTAGCTGTTGCAGGCTTTCACCTGCGCGGCATTGAGCAGCTCGATCCGGGCGACCGGAATGCCGGTCTGGATCGCAAGGATCGTGGCCTGGCAGGCGCCACGCACCGTGTCGAACGAACAGGCCGCCGCCGCGATGGTGTCGGGAATGCCGCGCAGGCGGATGGTCAATTCGGAGATGATCCCGAGCGTGCCCTCGGCGCCGACGAACAGATGCGTCAGGTCGTAACCGGCCGACGACTTCTTGGCGCGCGTGCCTGTCGTGATGATCTCGCCGTCGCCGCGCACCACCTTCAGCGCCAGCACGTTCTCGCGCATGGTGCCATAGCGCACCGCGTTGGTGCCAGAGGCACGGGTCGAGGTCATGCCGCCGAGCGAGGCATCGGCGCCGGGATCGATCGGAAAGAACAGACCCTGGTCGCGCAGATGCTCGTTGAGCGCCTTCCGCGTCACGCCGGGCTGGATCACGCAGTCGAGGTCCTCGGCATGGACCTCGAGCACCTTGTTCATGTCGCGCAGATCGATGCAGATGCCGCCCGCGGGCGCGTTGACCTGACCCTCGAGCGAGGTTCCGGTACCGAAGGCGATGACCGGTACGCGATTGGCGGCGCAGATTCGCACCACGTCCTGGATGTCGGCGGTTTCCTGCGCCATCACGACGGCGTCCGGCGGCTGGGTCGGCAGCCATGTGGTGGTATGGGCGTGCTGCTCGCGCACCGCCTGCGACGTGACGAGCCGGTTGCCGAACCGCGCCGCCAGCGCGTCGATCGCGCGCTTCAGGGCCTGCGGATCAGGTCGCGTCACATTGCCCGAAATCGTTGTCGCCACGTCAAATTTCCTCCTACCTTTAGCCGACCGTGGCAAAGCTTGTATAAGGGGTCAAGAGAGCCTGACTTGAAAAAGTGGACGCCGGAGTCACAGAAAAGCTCATGCTCGAACGCCAACGAACCGGGGACGGATCATGACTTCAGCGACTGCCACCAGCGAGATGCCGCTTCCATCGGCCCCGTTCAGATCCTCGGTGATGCAGATCGAGCCGCAATGGATCGACTACAACGGTCATCTCAACATGGCCTACTACAACGTGATGTTCGACCGCGCCATCGACGAGATGTGGCTGCAGCTCGGCATCGGGCCGGACTACATGAAGGCGCGGCACTGCTCGACCTTCACCGCCGAGTGCCACGTCCGCTATCTCCGCGAGATTCATCTCGGCGATCCCGTGCAGGTCCAGGTCTACCTGCTCGGCGCCGACGAGAAGCGGCTGCACACGTTCGAGGAGCTGCGCCATGCCACCGAAGGCTGGCTCTCCGCGACCTCGGAAAATCTCACGCTGCACATCGACATGGAGGCGCGCAAGGTAGCGCCGTTTCCGCCCGATATCCGCGCCCGCGCGCAAGCGATCGTGGACAGCTATGTGGGCGTATCGCGTCCCGAGGGCATCGGCCGCAACGTGGCGATGCCCTCGGCGAAATAACTTGCCGTTTTCAAGCGAAGCGGCCGCCGGTTCGCGGCCTCGCTAGACCCTTGTGCGGCCGCGTACCAATCCGACCACCGCCGACACCAGAAACAGGATGACGGCGATGAAGAAGATCGCCTTGGCGATTTCGACGGAGGCGCCGGCGATGCCGCCAAAGCCCAAAATGCCCGCGATCAGGGCGATGACCAGGAACGTGACGACCCAGCTCAGCATGATCAAAACTCCGCTTCGTTTCCTTGCTGTTTCTCGGGCGCGGACCTTCGTCCGGCGCGCACCCGTTGAAACAATCCGGCCGGGAAACGCGGGTTCCTGAGCGTGAAACCGCGAAATTTTCGTTGATTTCCGGAACCAGCATTGATGGTGGGCTGCCGGCGAAAGCGTTCCTGTCGATCGCGATAAAACCTGTCAAAACGGCCGATCAGGCCCTATATGGCCTTCAATCCCTGTTAAGAAGGCTCCCCTTCACCATCCTGCGGTGTCATCGTGGGGCCGAGACGATTCGCCAATGACCGAGCCGAGCAAATTGCCCTATCACGGCGTTCCCGAGCACCAGCCGGCGGCTGGCGGCATCGCCGCGCGTGCGCGGGCGGCGGCCGGCCCGCAATATCTGAGCGGCCTCAATCCGGAGCAGCGCGAGGCGGTCGAGACGCTCGACGGCCCCGTGCTGGTGCTTGCCGGCGCCGGCACCGGCAAGACGCGCGTGCTGACCACGCGCATCGCGCATATCCTGAGCCAAGGCCGCGCGCGGCCGCACGAGATCCTGTCGGTGACCTTCACCAACAAGGCGGCGCGCGAGATGAAGCTGCGGCTCGGCCAGATGCTCGGCCAGGCGGTCGAGGGCATGCCGTGGCTCGGCACCTTCCACTCGATCGGCGGCCGCATCCTGCGCATCCATGCCGAGCTGGTGCAGCTCAAATCCAACTTCACGGTGCTCGACGTCGACGACCAGGTGCGGCTGCTGAAGCAATTGCTGCAGGCCGAGAACATCGACGACAAGCGCTGGCCAGCGCGGATGCTGGCCGGCCTGATCGACGGCTGGAAGAACCGCGGCCTGTCGCCGTCGCAGGTGCCGGCGGGCGAAGCGGCCTCGTTCGGCAACGGCAAGGGCGGCAAGATCTACGCGACCTATCAGGAGCGGCTGAAGATCCTCAACGCGGCCGATTTCGGCGACCTGCTGCTCGAGAACATCAGGCTGTTCCGCGAAAATCCAGACGTGCTGCGGCAGTACCAGAGCCGCTTCAAGTTCATCCTGGTCGACGAATATCAGGACACCAACGTCGCGCAGTATCTGTGGCTGCGCCTGCTGTCGCAGGCGCCGTCGCGGCCGGAGCGACGCCTTGCCGACGTCATTCCGGGAGCAACCAACGCGCCAGTCATTCCGGGGCGCCTCGAAGAGGCGAACCCGGAATCCCGAAGCAATGAGGACTCAACTCGAGATTCCGGGTTCGCACCTGGCGGTGCGCCCCGGAATGACGAGGAAAACGTCACCACGCAACAACCCCTCAAGAACATCTGCTGCGTCGGCGACGACGACCAGTCGATCTATGGCTGGCGCGGCGCCGAGGTCGACAACATCCTGCGCTTCGAGCACGATTTCCCCGGCGCCAAGGTCATCCGCCTCGAGCGCAATTACCGCTCCACCGGCCACATTCTGGCCGCGGCCTCGCATCTGATCGCGCATAATGAAGGCCGGCTCGGCAAGACGCTGCGCACCGAGGATGTCGACGGTGAGAAGGTCACCGTCACCGGCTCCTGGGATTCGGAAGAGGAAGCGCGCGCGATCGGCGAGGAGCTCGAGGAACTGCAGCGCTCGGGCGAGAACCTCAACGACGTCGCTATCCTGGTGCGCGCCTCGTTCCAGATGCGCGAGTTCGAAGACCGCTTCGTCACGCTCGGCCTGCCCTACCGCGTGATCGGCGGCCCCCGATTCTATGAGCGCGCCGAAATCCGCGATGCGCTGGCCTATTTGCGCACCATCAACTCGCCGGCCGACGATCTCGCCTTCGAGCGCATCGTCAACGTGCCCAAACGGGGGCTCGGCGACGCCACCGTGCAGCTGCTGCATGACCATGCCCGCAAGCGCCGCATTCCGCTGTTCGAGGCGGCGCGCGCCGTGGTCGAGACCGACGAGCTGAAGCCGAAGGCGCGCGGCTCCTTGCGCGATCTCGTCATGCAGTTCGACCGCTGGCGCGCCCAGCGCGAGGTCACCTCGCATACCGAGCTCGCCGAGATCGTGCTCGACGAGAGCGGCTACACCGAGATGTGGCAGAAGGACCGCTCGGCTGATGCCGCGGGCCGGCTGGAGAACCTCAAGGAGCTGGTGCGTTCGATGGAGGAATTCGAGAACCTGCAAGGGTTTCTCGAACATATCTCGCTGGTGATGGACCGCGACGGCGAGGCCGGCGACGAGGCGGTGTCGCTGATGACGCTGCATTCGGCCAAGGGCTTGGAATTCGACAACGTGTTCCTGCCGGGCTGGGAGGAAGGCCTGTTTCCGAGCCAGCGCACGCTGGACGAACAGGGCCGCGCCGGGCTCGAGGAGGAGCGCCGCCTCGCCCATGTCGGGCTGACCCGGGCGCGCCGCCGCGCCAAGATCTATTTCGCCACCAACCGCCGCATCCATGGCACCTGGTCGACCACGATCCCCTCGCGCTTCCTCGACGAGCTGCCGGCGCACAATGTCGAAATCACCGAATCCAAGGGCGGATCGGGCTGGGGCGGCAGCGGCGGCTATGGCGCCTCGCGCTTCGACAACCTCGAATCATTCGGCTCGAGCTATTCGACCCCGGGCTGGCAGCGCGCCCAGGCCAACCGCAACCGCGGCGGCGGGGGCCGTAGCGGCAGCGGCTTCGAGGAGCGGCAATCCTCCTTTTCCTCCGAAAGCTTCAATCGCACCAAGCGCGGCCCTGTCGTGATCGAGGGCGAGCTGGTGGCGAAGTCCACCGGCACAACGTCGGATTTTTCGCTGGACGACCGGGTATTTCACCAGAAATTCGGCTACGGCCATGTGGTGAAGATCGACGGCAACAAGCTGACCATCGCCTTCGAAAAGGCCGGCGAGAAGAAGGTGGTCGACAGCTTTGTGCAACGGGTGTGACATAGCGACCTTTCTTTGGCGACCTTCTTTGGCGGTCTTCTCTGTTGGTAGCCCTTGACCCCAGTTGATTTCATGGGTTGAGATGGATCCATGGTCCGGGGGAGGTTTTTCCTTTTTGTCATCGCGCTCACCGCGCCGTCGCTGGCGGTCGCGGAGACGATGAGCTTTGGCGATTCGGCAGCCCAGCTCGCCAAGGCCTGCGGCGCAGACATCACCGCGAACTGCCGCGGCGTCAATCTCGACTCCAACCGCCTCAAGGAATGCCTGTCGCGCAACCGCGACGTGATCTCGCCGCAGTGCAAGGAGAGCTACTTCTCCACCCTCGATGCGATCCAGAAGCGGATCGCGGCGCGCGTCACCGTTGCGAATGCCTGCACCCGCGAGATCGTCAAGGTCTGCGGCGGCTCGACCAAGGAGACCAGCAAGTCGGTGCCCTGCCTCGTCAGCGCCAAGGGCCTCAGCCGCAATTGCACCCAGGCGATCAATGACGCGGGGTATCAATGATGCGGCTGTCGAGGCGAGGCTTGCGCGATCCTGGCCTTTTGGCCCTGCTGGGCACGCTGGCTTTGCTGGCGATGTCGATTGCGCCAGCGCCGGCGCAGACCGCCATCACACGCGACGACGTCATCGCCAAACTCAATCATTTTGAGACAGATGCCGAGGTCGATGTCCCTGCGCTGCGCCAGCAGGTGGCCGAACGATCGAAGTCGCGATCGAAGAACGAGCCACCGCCCTCGAAGCGGCCGCCGATCGCTCCCGACCTGACCAAGCTGCCGACGTTTAACGTCGACATCGCGTTCGACGTCGACACGCCGATCGTGCTGCCGGAATCGTATCAGACGGTCGGGCGGATCGCCGATGCGCTGACGCACTCCTCGCTGCTGCCCTACACCTTCCTGATCGTCGGCCACATCGAATCGACCGGACGACGCGAGAACAATGTGCTGCTGAGCCAGCGGCGCGCCGACGCGATCCGCGACATCCTGGTCAACACCTTCAAGATCACCGCGAAGCGCCTGCAGTCGGTCGGGCTCGGCGAGGAGCAGTTGCTCGACCCGACCAAACCCAACGCGCCGGTCAACAACCAGGTGCAGATCATGCTGGTCGCGAAGGTCGCCGACAGCGCGCCGCCCGCGCACCCTGCCCCGACGGCCGCCGCCAAGAAGCCGGCGAAATCAGCCAAGAAGCACTGATTGGATTGAATATCGGGGCGTCGGAACTGCATCCCCTCCCGCCCGTATACGATGTCCCCGGGGCGAGCGGCGCCTCCACGATTTCGGAATAATAGAAGATTACCGCTGATTTGCCCGAAGGGTCAAGTTGCAATATGCGCCGCCGGCCGCCGGCTCCTTTGCATGGGGTTGTTTTCGACATTTTGGTAGTGCGCCCCTGAGGCGGCAGGCTATCAGCCTCGTTCGAGCCCGGCCTCGATACGTGGACACGTGAGTTGCAGAGGCCGCAAGCGCCGTATGCAATGGCCCTGCCCGCAAGCGGGAGCGGTGCACGCTGCAGAATAAATTTCTCCCTCGCCGACCGATTGCAGAACGGACCGTGCGTTCCTATCTGGGCTGAACCCGCATCACGCGCCTGCCCGGGCCCCAATCCGCGCGCGCCCCCTCCCTCACGCTCACCGACTCTCCATGTCGCCGATCATCTCCGTATCCAATCTTTCGAAAACCTATGGCTCCGGCTTCAAGGCGCTGAAGGGCATCAATCTCGATATCGTCAAAGGCGAGATCTTCGCGCTGCTCGGGCCGAACGGCGCCGGCAAGACCACGCTGATCAGCATCATCTGCGGCATCGCCAATCCGAGCGAGGGCCGCATCACGATCGGCGGGCACGACATCATCGCCGACTATCGCGCGGCGCGGTCGATGATCGGGCTGGTTCCGCAGGAACTGCACACCGACGCGTTCGAGTCGGTGTGGGCGACCGTCAGCTTCAGCCGCGGCCTGTTCGGCAAGCCGAAGAACCCCGCCCATATCGAGAAGGTGCTGCGCGACCTGTCGCTGTGGGACAAGAAGGACGACAAGATCATCACGCTGTCCGGGGGCATGAAGCGCCGCGTGATGATCGCCAAGGCGCTGTCGCACGAACCGCAGATCCTGTTCCTCGACGAGCCCACCGCCGGGGTCGACGTCGAATTGCGCAAGGGCATGTGGGAGGTGGTCCGCACGCTGCAGGCTTCCGGCGTCACCATCATCCTCACCACGCACTACATCGAGGAAGCCGAGGAGATGGCCGACCGCATCGGCGTCATCAACAAGGGCGAGATCATCCTGATCGAGGACAAGGCGACCTTGATGCAGAAGCTCGGCAAGAAGGAGCTGACGCTGCAATTGCAGAACAGGCTCGAGGCCATTCCCGATGTTCTGTCTGCCTACAATCTCGAATTGTCCGACGACGGCCGCACCGTGACCTACGACTACGATACCAAAGGCGACCGCACCGGCATCACCAGCCTGCTCAACGATCTCCGCAATGCCGGCATCCGCATCTCGGACCTCGATACCAAACAAAGCTCCCTCGAAGACATCTTCGTCAGCCTGGTGAGGGCGCCATGAACTACCGCGCAATCCGGGCCATCTACCTGTTCGAAATGGCGCGCACCTGGCGCACGCTGCTGCAGAGCATCGTCTCGCCGGTGGTGTCGACCTCGCTGTACTTTGTGGTGTTCGGCGCCGCGATCGGCTCGCGCATCACCGAGGTCGAGGGCGTCAGCTACGGCACCTTCATCGTGCCGGGGCTCGTGATGCTGTCGGTGCTGACCCAGAGCATCTCCAACGCCTCGTTCGGCATCTACTTCCCGAAATTCGTCGGCACGATCTACGAGATCCTGTCGGCGCCGATCTCCTATTTCGAGATCGTCATCGGCTACGTCGGCGCCGCCGCCACCAAGTCGATCATCCTCGGCCTGATCATCCTGGCGACGGCCGGGCTTTTCGTACCCTTGCATATCCAGCATCCGGTGTGGATGCTGACCTTCCTGGTGCTGACGGCGGTCACCTTCAGCCTGTTCGGCTTCATCATCGGCATCTGGGCCGACGGCTTCGAGAAGCTGCAGATGATCCCGATGCTGGTGGTGACACCGCTGACCTTCCTCGGCGGCAGCTTCTATTCGGTGAACATGCTGCCGTCGGGCTGGCGCACCATCACCCTGCTCAATCCCGTGGTCTATCTGATCTCCGGCTTCCGCTGGAGCTTCTACGAGATCGCCGATGTCAGCGTGCCGCTGAGTCTCGGCATGACCGTGGGCTTCCTGGTCGCCTGCATGGCCATCGTGGCGTGGATCTTCAGAACCGGCTACCGGCTGAAGAACTGATTTGCGAAAGCAAGTCATTCCGGGGCGCGCCTTAGCGCGAACCTCAGATGCGCAATTGCGCATCGGGGAATCTCGCGCCGTCACTTCGAAGATTCCGGGTTCATGCTTCGCATGCCCCCGGAATGACGCTCGCCCGTAGCAAGGATGGAGCCAACGGGGCGCGCGTTCGCGCGACCCGTTGGCTCCATCCGGGCTACAGGGTATTCAACGATCAATAGCAGTGGAAATGACCGTGGCGGTAATAGCCGCGGCAGCGGTGGCCACGGCGGTAACCGCGATCCGGGATGCCGAACACGCCCTTGACCGCGCCCATGGCGCCACCAACGCCGGCGCCGACGGCGCCGCCAACCACGCCGCCCACCGGGCCGGCGACCCGGTTGCCCTCATAGGCGCCCTCATGAGCGCCGCGGACGATGCCCTGGGCATGGCCTGCATGGGGGACTGCGACCAGCGTCAAAGCGAGGGCTGCGGCCGCAAGCAGGAGCCGCGCGGAGAGGCCGGCTGGGACGACGGCCGCGGTCTTCACCTTGGTGTTGTTCATCTGGATTCCTTGATGCGCGGCGCGAACGCGCCGCCGGGCGGGATTGTTAAACGCTCATGCGGCCAAATGGTTGCGTGTCGGAGACCAATCGGGCCGTGGTCGCGGCCTGCTCGCGAAAAAGTCAGCTCGCCGTGACAGGCAAGCCCGGCTTCGGCCTTGTTTGCGCCGCGCACGGGATTAACCATGGCGATTGATCACGGCCTTGGCCCGCCACTGGAACCAAGTTCGGATTCCGTGCATATTGATTGCCGGGGACGGAGAGCCGCGGCTTCGCGAGCAGGCCTGGAGGCCAAAGGTAAAATGCGTTCGTTCCTCATTGCGTTCACGTCCGTGATGCTCTTCACCGCCGGTGCCGCACAGGCCAAAGTCGATATCACCATCGACAAGGACAACCAGCAGATGACCGTCGCGGTCGACGGCGTCGCGCGCTATCACTGGCCGGTCTCGACCGGCATCCCGTCGCGCGAAACGCCGAACGGCAGCTTCCGCGCCTTCCGCATGGAAGAGGATCACTACTCCAAGGAATTCGACGACGCGCCGATGCCGCACTCGATTTTCTTCACCAAGATCGGGCACGCGATTCACGGCACCGACTCGGTGAGCCGCCTCGGCTCGCCGGCCTCGCATGGCTGCGTGCGGCTGTCGCGCGACAACGCAACCACGCTTTACTCCCTGGTCCAGAAGGAAGGCGTGCTCAACACCACCGTGACGCTGACCGGCTCGTCGCAGGTCGCGCTGGCGCGCAATCCGCGTGGACGCAACGGCACCGCCGTCGCCCGCCGCGCACCGCAGCAATATGACGAGCAGTACGGCACCGCCGCCGCCGGCGACCCGGTCGTGCTGACGCCGCAGCCGCGCGACTATCCGGCGCAGGTCCGCACCGACGACGGCTACATCTATCCAGCCGACGGCAGCTCGACCGATCGCCGCTATCCGGCACCGCCGTCAAGCCGCCGTGTCTACGACGCGCAGGCCTATGGCCAGCAGCAGCAGCAGTACTACGCCAATCAGGGCTACGCACCGGCGCCGCAGGGCTACTACCAGCCGCGCCCCGCCTATCAGCCGCGCGGCTTCTACGGCAACACCTATCAGGATTAGAGCGTTTTCGAGCGAAGTAGGCGCCGGTTCGCGTGAAGAAAACGCGTCAAAAGAAATCTGCCGCACGCTCTTGATCCGTGACGGCGCCGCAGGCAGGGCGCCGTCAGTTCACGCTCCCCTCACCCGCTTGTGACCTTCGCAAAGGGCGCCCGTCATCGTGCGCCGTGGCCCGTCGTCGCGTCGTCATCTGATTGTAAAACTAGCCCGATATTCGGCGGCACAAGCGCCCGCCTGGCCCCTGGAGGCCGATTCATGCGGCATGCCCGATGAAATCAGGGCGAGAAGCGCGGGTCACGTAGGCTAGATCAGAGGTCGACATGAAACGGGGCATCATTGTCCTTTGCCTGTGCATCGTGGCGATGGCCGCTTATTTCACGACGGACAGATGGGCCATCCGTCACACGACGCTGACGTTCCACGACGTTCTGCGCGACGACCGCGACGTCACGGTCGAGGTCGCGGTGCGCCGCGACCGGCAAATGCAGGCAATGGCCGAGATGATCGAGCTGCCGGTCGCGATCCTAAGCCACGGCAACACCGTCAAGAACACCGAGTACTCGTTCCTCACCAATTTGTTCGCGTCGCGCGGATACCTCGTGATCAGCATTCAGCATGATCTCGACACCGACGAGCCGATGGTCACCAAGGTCGGCGAGGAATATGTCGGCCGCCGCATGCAGTACAATCGCGGCGTCTTCAACATCATGTATGCGATCGACGAGCTCAAGAAGCTCTACCCGAACGCAAACTATCGCCAGCTGACGTTGATCGGCCATTCCAACGGCGGAGACATCTCGATGTTCTTCGCCAAGCAGCATCCCGACCTGGTGAAGAAGGTCGTCACGCTGGACAATCTGCGCGTCCCCTTCATCACCGACGGCAGGATAAAGATCCTCTCGTTCCGCTCCAGGGATCCGGTGTTCAAGGCCGATCCGGGCGTCGTGCCCGACGACGAGACCTGTGCGAGACTCGGCATCAAGGTGGTCAGAACCGAATTCCAGCACAACGATCTCAGCGACCGCGGCCCGGACAGCGCGAGATCGTCGATCCAGGCCGGCGTGGAGCAATTCCTCGACGAGGATGCCGGCCAGAGTACGCCGACGATGCCGCTGCTCGCTGCCTCGACGCCCGCCACCGCGAGTACAGCGCCGCCAGAGAACAAATAGTCGCGTCGCGCTGAAGGCGAGCTGGCGCTCTCCGTCGGACAGCTCTCCGTTCCGATTGAATCGGAACGGAGCTCCAGCTTCTTGCTTTGACTCTAGGCGCGCGCGTGGCGATAGCCGGTGGCAACGAGCCAGATTGCGGAAAGCAAGAAGTAGAACGCGCCGAAGCCCGCATAGGGAGCGACGTCGAGAATGGTCGGCGCAACGGTACCTACGGACTGGCTGATCATGTAGCCGCCGGCGAGTGCCGACTGTGCGCCACTCAGGATCATCGCCCATTGCGCGCCATAATGACGCCAGCGCCTGACGCCGGTGTACAATTGCAGCACGCCCGCGAGGATCGCCCAAACCCCGAACACGGCGAGGACGGCATAGCTGCTGTGGCGGAGCGCCACGATCACGGCGAGCGTCGTGATCGCGCTGACCACGACATTCAGGGCCTGGGATGGGTTGGCCTTCAGGCCGCCATTGACCCGGGCATCAGCCAGATTGGCGATGCCGTCCCACGCCGGGTAGATCACGAGCAGAACCGCGGCAGGGCCGGCTTGACCGCTGAACAGAACGGCGGTGGCGACCCAGGCGACCGAGAAGATGGCGCGCCCGAGATAATAGGATCGCAGCCAGGTGGATTGGGTCGAAAGGTTGCTTTGCATTAACAGGGCTCCTTGTTTATCTTCCTACTAGTAGGTAGATGCATTCCGAGTCAATCTGGCGCTCGGACGCCCTGTGCGGAGAGGAAGGCCTTGATTTACCTTTGTAATTTACCTACTGGAAGGTAGGCATGACGTGAACGTGATGACTTCGACTTCTGAAAAAATTCTCGACGTCGCGCAGCCCCTCATCGTCGCGGGGGGCTACAACGGCTTCAGCTATGCCGACATTTCCGACGCCATCGGTATCCGGAAGGCGAGCATCCACCATCACTTCCCGACCAAGGCCGAGCTGGTCTCGGCGCTGGTGGATCGCTACCGGCAGCAGACCGAGCTGGGCCTGAAGTCGCTTCGGGAGCAATCCGCAAGCCCGGCCGACCAGCTGCAGGCTTACGTGAACTTCTGGCAGGCGTGCATCGGCGATGCCTCGCTGCCGTTCTGCGTCTGCGCGATGCTTGCCGGCGAGATGCCGATGTTGCCGGACGAGATCGCATCGCGCGTCCGCGCCCATTTCCGTCATCTCGCAGGATGGCTGACATCGGTGCTGCAGGCCGGCGCGGAACAGCATCTGTTCCGGCTGGATCAGCGGCCGGACGAAGAGGCCCAGATGCTGATGGCGTCGGTTCATGGGGCAATGCTCTCGGCGAGGGCTTTCGACGATCCCGGAATGTTTGCCGCGATCGTCAAGCCCCAGTTCGCCAGACTGCTGGTAGCCGATCGCTAGAGAATTATCGCGCGGAAGCCGCCGCGATTGGCTCGGCTAGCAGGTCCTACTGCTCGCCGTCGCGCAGGCGCCGGTACACTGCACCCAGCACGTTCGAATAGTCGTCGGTCCAGACCCGCTGCTTCTCGTCGGCTTCGGTCTCGGTCCAGACATCCGACGATGCGAGCTTGCCGACGTCTTCCTCCTCGCGCGCGGAGACCACGACCGAGGTCGAGAAGATGTACTCGTTGTCGCGGCCGGAATCCTCGCTGTAGACCCAGCTCTTCATGTCGTTGGCGTCGGCAATGCCGACCACGACGCTGGCAAGTTCGAGGTGACGGTTGGAGACGTGCATCACGACGGCGCCCTGCGGCGCCAGCTTCTCCTTGTAGATCGCCATCGCCTCCTCGGTCGCGAGATGGATCGGGATCGCGTCCGACGAATAGGCGTCGACGATGATCAGATCGTAGGCGCCGTCCGGCTCCTTGGCGAAGGTCAGCCGCGCGTCGCCGATGACGGGCTTGAGGTTCGGCTCGCAGTTCTGGATGTAGGTGAAGTATTTCGGATCGCGCGCGGTATCGACCATCGATTGGTCGATCTCGAAGAAGCGCCAGTCCTCGCCGGGGGCCGACGCGCAGGTCAGCGTCCCCGAACCTAGCCCGATCACCGCCACCTTCAGCGGCGCGCCCTTACGCTCGCGGATCGCTGATATCGCCCGCCCGATGCCGCCGTCCTTGTGATAGTAGCTGATCGGTTCGGGCTTTCCGGCGACCGGCGTGCCGTCATCGTTCTTGAACTTCTCGGCGCCATGGATCGTGGTGCCGTGCATCAGCACGTGATACTGCCCGTTCAGCGTCACCACGATCTTGTGCACGCCGAAGAAGCTGCGCACGGTTTCGACGCGGCCGTCGTCGGATGGATAGGCGCGCAGCACCACCAACGCGACCACGACGGTGGCGAAGATCTTCCAGCGATTGGCGTTCAGCGCGAGCGCAAGCAGCGCCGAGAGCACGCCGACCGCGCCGATCACCCAGACCCGGTGCACATCGAACCAGTTGAAGATGTCGCCGGCCGAATGGCTCGGCGCGATCAGCGCCACCGCCAGCACCGCAAGGAACGGCCAGTACCAGGCGCTCCAGCGCGGCAGCCGCTCCGCGCCGCCGGGCGGACGGCATAGCGCCGCGAGCGCCAGCAGGATCGGATATTCGGCGACCCACGAGAAAGTAAAAGGCGCAATAAGCCCCGCGAACAGGCCGCCGACCATGCCGCCGAACGACAGCGCGACGTAGAAGCCGGTGAGATATTTCGCCGCCGGGCGGGTGCGCGCGAGCTCGCCATGACAGGCCATCGCGATGATGAAGAAACAGAGCTGATGGCCGCCGAGCGTGAGCAGCAGGTTCTGCTCGCCGCCGACCGCAAGCAGGATCACGACGCCGGCAATCGCCAGCGGCTGCGCCCGCAGCATCCATTTGTGCGGCAATAGCGGCCGCGACTGGAACACCAGCACCCAGGTCAAGAGATAGAGCGACAGCGGCAGCACCCACAGCAGGGGCGCGGCGGCGACGTCGGTCGAGATATGCGCCGTCACCGCGATCAGGAGACCGGACGGCACCGCGGCGAGGAAGATCCAGCGCGCCCGCAGCGCCCAGGACGGCGCCGGCGCATTGGCGTCATCGACCTGCATGTCAAGCGCGGCGGCATTGGCCGGCGACCGCAACAGCAGCACGCCGCAACTTGCGATCAGAATAATCAGCAGACCATAACCACCGGTCCAGATCAGATTCTGGATGCGCAACGTGAACATCGGCTCGAGCAGCACCGGATAGGACAATAGCGCGAGGAAGCTGCCGATGTTCGAGGATGCGTAGAGGAAATACGGATCGGGACCATTGGGATGTCCGGTGCGCACGAACCAGGCCTGCAGCAGCGGATTGTTGGCGGCGAGCGCGAAGAACGGCAGGCCGATCGAAACCGCGAACAGGCCGAGCAGCCAGACCGCATAGCCGGACGTCGGCGGCTCGCCCCAGCCGCTCCTGATCGCCAGCGGCAAGGTCAGCAACGCGACGACGAGCAGCACCAGATGCACCACGACCGGCACGATGCGGCCATTCAGCTTCATCAAGAGATGCGCATAGGCGTAGCCGCCGAGCAGCAGCGACTGGAAGAACACCATCGCCACCGACCACACCGCCGGCGAGCCGCCGAGTCGCGGCAGCACCATCTTGGTGAACAGCGGCTGCACCGAGAACAGCAACAGGGCACTGACGAAGATCGCGGCGGTGTAGACAACCAGCACCAGCCGGTTGCGCGAGGCGGTCGGCTCAGACGTCATGAAAGCTCCGGCATGGACCCGGCGGGCGCCGGAGGCGGACAGTCCGGTGGCACCCCACCAGAGGATTTCAGTTGAGCATACGGCACTATCACGGACAAGAAACGGCGGTCACGCGGACTTGACGACGCGGCGCTGCGGCGCCACAGCACATGCTCTAATCACTGCTTCTTGAAGCGGACATGAACGAAACAGACGTCGTCATCATCGGTGCGGGGCACAACGGCCTCACCTGCGCGGCCTATCTCGCGATGGCCGGGCTGCGCGTGAAGGTCGTGGAACGCCGCAAGGTGGTCGGCGGCGCTGCGGTCACCGAAGAATTTTGCCCGGGCTTCCGCAATTCGGTCGCCGCCTACACGGTGAGCCTGCTCAATCCGCAGATCGTGTCTGACCTGAAACTTGCCGATCACGGCCTCAGGATCGTCGAGCGGCGCGCGCAGAACTTCCTCCCCGCGCCCGACGGCAGCTATCTTTTGACCGGCGAAGGCCGGACCCGGGAGTCGGTCGAAAAGCTCAGCCACAAGGACGCGGCCGCAATCGGCGTGTTCTCAGGGGAACTCGAAGCCATCGCCGACGTGCTGCGGCAATTCGTGCTGCGCGCGCCGCCGAACCTCGTCGAGGGCTTTGGCATCAGCGCGATCAGCGAGGCCTTCAACGCGCTCGGCACCGCCAACATCCTGCGCCGGCTGTCGCTGGAACAGCAGCGCAATCTGCTCGACCTGTTCACGCGATCGGCCGGCGAGATGCTCGACGAGCGCTTCGAGAACGACCTCGTCAAGGCGCTGTTCGGCTTCGATGCCATCGTCGGCAATTATGCCAGCCCCTACGCGGCCGGCTCGGCCTATGTGATGCTGCACCATGCGTTCGGCCAGGTGAACGGCAAGAAGGGCGTCTGGGGCCACGCGATCGGCGGCATGGGTGCGATCACCCAGGCAATGGCGCGTGCCGCGCGCGGCCATGGCGTCGAGATCGAAACCGATGCTGCCGTCCGCGAGGTGATCGTCGAGAAGGAGCGCGCCGTCGGCGTCGTCCTCGACAATGACAAGACCGTGCGCGCCAAATACGTCGTCTCGAACGTCAATCCGAAGCTGCTGTACACACGCCTGGTACCGGAAGGCGCATTGGAGCCCGAGTTTCGCGCGCGCATCTCCCGATGGCGGAACGGGTCCGGCACGTTCAGGATGAATGTGGCGCTAAATGCCCTGCCCTCGTTCACCGCGCTGCCCGGCCTAGGGGATCACCTTACGGCGGGGATCATCATCGCTCCGAGCCTCGGCTACATGGATCGCGCCTGGCACGATGCGCGCGAATTCGGCTGGAGCCGCGCGCCGGTCGTCGAGGTGCTGATCCCCTCGACGCTCGACGACAGCCTGAGCCCGCCGGGCCAGCATGTCGCGAGCCTGTTCTGCCAGCACGTCGCGCCGCAACTACCCGACGGCAGATCGTGGGACGATTATCGCGAAGAGGTCGCCGATCTGATGATCGCAACCGTCGATCGCTACGTCCCCGGCTTCGCAGGCAGCGTGATCGGCCGCCAGGTCCTGTCGCCTCTCGACCTCGAGCGGCAATTCGGCCTGCTCGGCGGCGACATCTTTCACGGTGCGCTGACACTGAACCAGTTGTTCTCGGCGCGGCCGATGCTCGGCCATGCCGACTATCGCGGACCGCTGAAGGGTCTCTACCATTGCGGTTCCGGCGCCCATCCCGGCGGCGGCGTCACCGGCGCCCCCGGCCACAATGCCGCGCGGGCGATTTTGGCCGACCATCGCGCGCTGTTCTCGTAGACGACACACCGCGCCCGCGGGACAAGCTGTGGACAGGCGTGTTGAGAAGCTGTGGGTCTGCGGTGGGCAGCGGCCTTGTCTCAAGACGGGATAACCGGTGGACGCCGCTGTGGACCGGCTGTGCGATCGACGCTGACAATCCCGGGAGAACGCAGTTGATGTCTTGTCGACAAGCTGCGTGTGGCTCTGTGGACAATCGGTCAAAAAGAAAACACCGGGCGACATGTCGCCCGGTGCTTCCCTGAGAACGCCGTTCGAGAAATTACTTCAGCGAGCCGCTGATCGAGTTGAAGGTCCCGCTCAGTGCCGTGCCGACGCCATTCACCGCAGCGATGATCGCGATGGCGATACCGGTCGCGATCAGTCCGTATTCGATGGCGGTCGCGCCGGATTCATTCCGCAAAAACTTAACGATAAAAGCCTTCATTGCAGCCCTGCCCTTGGTTGTGATGCCTTGGAACGAAGGGTGTTCCCAGTTCCGCCACCGTAGTAGTACGGCAACATCTAAGGTTGTCTGAACCGGGAACCTCTCAATTCTCGCGATATTCGATTGAATCCGGCTTGAAATTTTAACAAAAACCGCGCTACCGGCCTCCGATGACCCCGTCCACACACCGCGCCAGCGTCACCCTTCCAGATGAATCGACCGCAAAGCGCGTGGTAGACGCGCTTTCCGAGCTGTTTTTCGAGGATCAGGCGGCGTTTGCGGCCTTCGAGCGGCCGGATGGCCGCTGGGACGTCACCGTCCATTTTGCCGAGCCGCCGGACCAAAATTTACTGCGCGAGCTGGTCGGCCAAGTGGTGCGGCAGGATGTCGCATCTACTTTAGTCTTGGATACCGTGGAGGCCAAGGACTGGGTCAAGGCCAGCCTGGAGGATCTTGTCCCGGTCGCGGCCGGCCGCTTTATCGTCCACGGCCAGCATGACCGGCACCGGATACCCCCCAACAAGCTCGGGATCGAGATCGAGGCGGCGCTGGCCTTCGGCACCGGCCATCACGGCACCACCCGCGGCTGCCTGCTGCTGCTCGACCACGTGCTGAAAGCGTATCAGCCCCGCCGCGTGCTGGATCTCGGCACCGGGACCGGCGTGCTGGCGATCGCCGCCGCCAAGGCGCTGCACGGCAAGGTGCTGGCAAGCGACATCGACCCGCCGTCGGTCAGGGTCGCCGAGGAGAATGCCCGGCTGAACGGCGCAGGCGATCTGGTGGACGTGATCCGCGCCACCGGCTTTGCCGCTCCGCGCTTTGCCGAGGACGGTCCGTTCGAGCTGGTGCTCGCCAACATCCTCGCCAATCCGCTGCGGCAGCTGGCCGGCCCGATGGCGCGCCACCTCGCCTCGTCGGCGCAGGTCATTCTCTCGGGCCTGCTGACGCACCAGGCGCCGGCGGTCATCGCCGCCTACCGTGCCCGCGGGCTGGTGCCGCTGCAGCATCTGAGGATCGAGGGCTGGAGCAGCCTGCTGCTGCGCTCCGTGAAGTGACCGCGACCGGCAGACAGTGCGGCGACTGCACGCTCTGCTGCAAGGTGATGGCGATCGAGGAACTGGCCAAGCCTGCCAACACGTGGTGCCCGCATTGCAAGCCGGGGCGCGGCTGCCGGACCTATCCGGGCCGGCCGGCGGAATGCCGCTCGTTCAGCTGCGTCTGGCTGGCGAACGAGCTGCTGGAGGAGCACTGGAAGCCTTCCAGGTCGAAGCTCGTCCTGACCACGTCGGAAGATGGTTTTGAGGTCAGATGCGATCCGGGCTTCCCCGACGCCTGGCGCAAAGAGCCGTTTTGCAACGAGCTCAGGGAATGGGCGATCTCCGGCGAGACGCTCGACATGACCGTCGTCGTGATCGCCGGCCAGCGCATGACGCTCGTGACGCCCGAGCGCGAATTCGATCTCGGCATCGTCGGCCCCGATGAGCGGATCGTGCGCGAGCTCGAGGACGGCAAGGTCGTCAATGTGACCGTGGCGAAGGCGTCCGACCTGGAACGGTAGCCGCGATCCGCGGGTTGTCTATTCGGGCGCTGGCGAATCGCTACGGTTAGTCTCGACCTTGTCCTGACCGGCCGCACGCTTGGCGCGCGCCTCGACAAGGCGGTCCAGCATCTGGACGATGATGCCGCGCTGCTTCTGTTCGACCGGCGCGATCGGGCCGCGGCGGACCGGCGGCGAGATCTTCTCAAACGTGAATGCAGGCATCGTGCATCTCCTCACCGTTGAGTTGAGACACTCCTGGACACTCCCCGTACGCTTGGCCGTTGACGTGCAGTGGACATCGTCCGGCCAATTCCACTATGCCATATTCAAGCATAAGTTATGCCAAAAATATGGTCATGCTTGACCGCGCTCGCGCGAAGGTCATGCTTCATCCGAAGAGAGTGCGACGGCGATGTTCGAAGCCCATTTCCAGACGTTCGAAGAGCCTGAAGGCGGCGTGGCGCTGACTGCCCGCTTGAGCGCGCTGCGCGAGGAGCTGGCGCGGCGCAAGCTGACCGGATTCGTGGTTCCGCGCGCAGACCAGCAGCAGAATGAATATGTCGCAGCCTCCGAGGAGCGGCTCGCCTGGCTGACCGGCTTCACTGGATCGGCCGGGCTCGCGATCGTGCTGAGCAAGGAGGCCGCCCTGTTCGTCGACGGCCGCTACACGCTGCAGGCCGGCAAGCAGGTCGACCGCAAGGCCTGGCAAGTCGAGCCGCTGGTCGATCCGCCGCCGGAGCACTGGCTGACCCGGCATCTGGCGGCCGGCGACCGCCTAGGATTTGACCCCTGGCTGCACACTTCTGCGGCAGCCGAACGACTGGCAGCGGCCTGCGCCAAGGCCGGCGCGGAACTGGTCGCCGTCGACAGCAATCCGCTCGATGCGATCTGGCACGAGCGGCCGGCACCGCCGCTCGGTCCGGTCACGATCCACGGCGCGCAGTTTTCCGGGGAGATCGAAGCCGAGAAGCTCAAGCGCATCCGCCTCGAGATCAACAAGCTCGGCGTCGACGCGCTGGTGCTGTCCGACAGCCACGCGGTCGCCTGGACCTTCAACATCCGCGGCGCCGACGTCTCGCATACGCCGCTGCCGCTGTCCTATGCGCTGGTACCGAAGGAAGGCCGGCCGCTGGTGTTCATCGATCAGCGCAAGCTGTCCAACTCGACACGCGACCATCTCGAGCAATCGGCCGATGTCGAGCAGCCCGCGGCGCTGGCGGCAAAACTCACCGAGCTCGCCAAGCGCGGCGCCTCGATCGCGCTCGACAGCGCGACCGCAGCCGACGCCCTGAGCCGCCTGATCGCGGGTGCCGGCGGCAAGCCGGTGCGCGGCAGCGATCCGGTCAGCCTCTTGAAGGCGGTCAAGAACGTCACCGAGATCGAGGGCACGCGCACGGCGCATCAGCGCGACGCGGTGGCGCTGGTGCGTTTCCTCGCCTGGATCGATCGCGAGGCGCCCTCCGGCAGCCTCACCGAGATCGACACCGTCGAGGCGCTGGAGACGTTCCGCCGCCAGACCGGCGCGCTGAAGGACGTCTCCTTCCCGACCATCGCCGGCACCGGGCCGAACGGCGCCATCGTGCACTACCGCGTGACGCGCAAAAGCAACCGCCGCATCGAGCCCGGCGATCTCCTGCTGATCGATTCCGGCGCACAATATGAGGACGGCACCACCGACGTCACCCGCACCATCGCGATCGGCAAGCCGACCGACGAGATGCGCGACCGCTTCACCCGCGTGCTGCGCGGCCATATCGCGATCGCCCGCGCGATCTTCCCCGACGGCACCACCGGCGCGCAGCTCGACACGCTGGCGCGGCAATATCTCTGGCAGGCCGGGATCGATTTCGAGCACGGCACCGGCCACGGCGTCGGCAGCTATCTCAGCGTCCATGAAGGGCCGGCGCGGATTTCCAAGCTCGGCACCACGCCGCTGAAGCGCGGCATGATCCTGTCCAACGAGCCCGGCTACTACAAGACCGACGCCTACGGCATAAGGATCGAGAACCTCGAGCTCGTGATCGGCACCGACATTGCCGGCGCCGAGAAGCCGATCAATGCATTCGAGACGCTGACGCTGGCGCCGATCGATCGCCGCCTGATCGAGGTCGGCATGCTGAGCCCGGACGAACTGGCCTGGCTCAACGACTACCACGCCCGCGTTGCGCATGCGGTGCGCCCGCATCTCGACGACAACGCGACGAAGCTGTGGCTGGATGAGGCGACGGCGGCGCTGAAGTAGCGGCGCGCCCAGCCATCCGCACACTCGACGTCGTCCCCACTCGGTGTCATCCCCCGCGAAAGCGGGGGATTCAGTACGCCGCGGCCTCTCAATTCAAATACGCCTGCCTCTGGAATACCGGGTCCCCCGCTTTCGCGGAGGACGACAGCGGAATTCGCAGCTGACGACAGAGCGTTTATTGCGCGAGACGAAACATCGTCACCGCGTCTCCTGAAATCGCATGGGCGTATGCCGAAACACCCGTATTCCGCGCGGACGGGCACGCTACAGTCTTTCCACAATGCTGGATCGGACCTGAATGCACGGCGTGATGGGCAAGCCGCCCGGCGCGGCCAAAGACAACATCGCGACATCGAAGGTCATGCTGCTGATGCTCGTCGTGATGACGGGCGTGGCGCCGATCTCGCTCTACATGCTGGTGCCGGCGCTGCCGGTGCTGGCGACCACCTTCGGCCGCGACATCTCTATCGCGCAGATGACCGTGTCGCTCTACATGGTCGGCATCGCGCTTTCACAGCTGATCATGGGGCCGCTGTCCGACAGGTTCGGCCGTCGGCCGGTGCTGCTCGCGGGCCTCGGCCTGATGGTCGTGGCCGGCGTCGGCTCGGTGTTCGCCGAGACCCTGCCGCAACTGATCGCGGCGCGCTTCTTCCAGGCGCTCGGCGGCGCCAGCGGCATGGTGATCAGCCGTGCCATCATCCGCGATCTCTATCCGCGCGAGCGGGTCGGCGCCATGATCAGCCTTGTCGTCGCCGCATTGATGATCGCGCAGATGGTGAGCCCGCTGACCGGCGGCCTGCTGGAGACCGCATTCGGCTGGCGCGCGATCCTCTATCTCATCACCGCGGCGTCGCTGATCACCACGATCTTCATCGCGTTGGCGCTGCCGGAAACCCGCCGCGACCGCGCCGAGAGCAGCAGCTTTCGCGGCGACCTCGGCAAGCTGATGACGAGCCGCGCCTTCGTCGGCTATCTATTGTGCCAGGTATTGGCGTCGCAGATCATCTTCGCCTTCGCCGGCGGCGGCCCTTACATCGTGGTGACCCAGATGGGCCGGACCAGCGCCGAGTATGGCGCGTGGTTCGCGATGACGGGGTTCGGCTACTTCGTCGGCAATCTCTTGTGCGTGCGCTTCGCGCCGCGGCACTCGCTGGAGAAATTGATCTGGTTCGGCCTCGCGCTGCAGGTCGGCGGCAGCCTGTTGAACCTGGTCTGGAGTTTTACCGGAGTAAACCAGGCCCCGCTCTGGCTGTTCGGCACCCAGATGATCGTGATGATCGCCAACGCCTTCGTGATGGCCAATTCCGCCGCCGGCGCCATCAGCATCCGGCCCGAAGCCGCCGGCACCGCCTCGGGCGCCATGGGGTTCCTGCAGCAGGGCATCGGCTCGCTGATCTCGCAATTCGGCGCCTATCTCGGCGGCCACTCCACCACGACGCTGCCGCTGACCGCGGCGATCTTCGCGATCTCGATCGCCTGCGCCTGCACCATGATCTTCGTCGTGCCGCGGCGGCAGGTGGTGGTGAGCGAGGAGCTGATCGCGCAGGCCGAGGAGGATGAGCAGGGGATGATGTGAGCAGTTCGTCATTCCGGGGCGATGCGCAGCATCGAACCCGGAATCTCGAGATTCCGGGTTCGCCTCTTCGAGGCGCCCCGGAATGACGGCTACTCCCCGATCAGCTTCAGCCACTCGTCCTCGGTCAGCACCTGGACGCCGTGCTTCTGCGCTTCGGCAAGCTTCGAGCCGGCGCCCGGCCCCGCGACGACGTAGTCGGTCTTCTTCGACACCGAACCGGCCGCCTTGGCGCCCAGCCGTTCGGCGGTCGCCTTGGCCTCGTCGCGCGTCATCTTTTCGAGCGATCCGGTGAACACCACGGTCTTGCCGGCGACCGCCGAATTGCTCTTCGGCTTCTCGGCGTCGATGATCTCGTCGAGCTCTCCGGTCAGCCGCTCGACGATGCCGCGATTGTGGCTCTCGCCGAAATAGTCGGCGATGCTCTTGATCACGGTGTCGCCGATCTGGTCGAGCGCATCCATCTCCGCCATCGCTTCCTCGTCGCCCTTGGCGACCTTGAGGCAGGCATCGTGGAACGCGTCCCAGGAGCCATAGCCGCGCGCCAGTGCCAGCGCGGTGGTCTCGCCGACATGGCGCATGCCGAGCGCGTAGATGAAGCGTTCCAGGCCAATCCTGCGCCGGCTGTCGATCGCGGCGAACAGATTGCGCACCGAGGTCTCGCCGTAGCCTTCGATGTCCTCGAGCTTCAGCTTCGCGTTGCGCTTTTGCAGCGTGAAGATATCAGCCGGCTCCTTGACCCATCCCTCGTCGAAGAAATATTGCAACTGCTTCACGCCGAGACCGTCGATGTCGAAGGCGCGGCGCGACACGAACAGAATGAGGTGTTCGACCTTCTGGAACGGACAGGCGAACTCGCCGGTACAGCGGGCGCGCGATCCCTCCTCGCCAGCCGCGGTCTCCTCGCGCACCACGTCGGTGTGCAGCGGACACGGGCATTTCTTCGGGAAGTGGAATTCCTTCGCGCTCTTCGGCCGCTTGTCGATCACGACGTCGACGACCTGCGGGATCACGTCGCCGGCGCGCTGGATCACCACGGTGTCGCCGATCCTGATGTCGCGTCCCTCGCGCAGCACCTCGCCCTTGTTGCCGATGCCCTTGATGTAGTCCTCATTGTGCAGCGTGACGTTCTGCACGATCACGCCGCCGACACCGACCGGCTCGAGCTTGCCGACCGGCGTGAATGAGCCAGTGCGCCCGACCTGGATCTCGATGTCGCGCAACACCGTCATGGCGCGCTCGGCCGGGAATTTGTGCGCGATCGCCCAGCGCGGCGTGCGCGACACGAAGCCGAGCCGCTCCTGCCAGTCGATGCGATCGACCTTGTAGACGACGCCGTCGATGTCGTAGTCGAGCTCGGCGCGCTGCTCCTCGATCTTGCGATGGAAGGCGATCAGCTCCTCGACCGAGTGGCACAGCTTGGTCAGCGGATTGGTCTTGAAGCCGCACCGCTCGAACCAGTGGATCATGCCGGTCTGGGTATCCTCCGGCAGCGCGCTCATCTCGCCCCAGGCATAGGCGAAGAAGCCGAGCGGCCGCGAGGCAGTGATTGTGGGATCCTTCTGCCGCAGCGAGCCGGCCGCCGAATTGCGCGGATTGGCGAAGATGGTGTCGCCGGCCGCCTTCTGCCGCTCGTTGAGCGCGAGGAACGCCTTCTTGGTCATATAGACCTCGCCGCGCACCTCGCAAATGTCGGGCACGTTGCGGCCCTTCAGCTTCTGCGGCACGTCCTCGAGCGTGCGGATGTTGGCGGTGACGTCCTCACCCTCGGCGCCGTCGCCGCGGGTTGCCGCGGTGACGAGTTCGCCGCCCTCGTAGCGCAGCGACATCGAGAGCCCGTCGATCTTCGGCTCGGCCGAGAAATCGATCTTGTCATCCGGCAGCTTGAGGAAGCGCGTGATGCGCCCGACGAAATCGACCACGTCGGCTTCCGCGAACGCGTTGTCGAGCGACAGCATCGGCAGCGAATGACGAACCTTCCGGAAGCGCCCCGACGGCGCGGCGCCGACCTTCTGCGACGGCGATTCCGCGGTGACGAATTCAGGGAAGCGCTTCTCGATCGCATTGTAGCGCTGCCGCAGCGCGTCGTATTCGGCGTCGCTGACGCTCGGCGCATCGTCCTGATAGTAGCGCTTGTCGTGACCTTCGAGCTCGAGCGCAAGGCGCATCAACTCGACCTTGGCCTGGGCCTTGGTGAGCTTGTCGACGTCGGAGAGTTCTTTCTTTTTTGCTGCTTTAGCCATGCGACGGGCGCGCTATAGTTTTTCGTCATTCCGGGGCGGTCCGTCAGGACCGAACCCGGAATCTCGAGATTCCGGGTTCGATGCTTCGCATCGCCCCGGAATGACTGTGTGGGAAATGGGGCTCATGTCGTACTACGCGTACATTCTAGCAAGTCGACGAGACGGAGCAATCTATGTTGGGATCACCAACGATCTCGTGCGGCGGGTCTACGAACATCGAATGAAGGCCGTCCCAGGCTTCACGTCCAAATACAACATCAGCAGCTGGTTTGGTTCGAAATCTACGACGACCCGATCTCCGCGATATCACGCGAGAAGGAGCTCAAGAAGTGGAAGCGAGCCTGGAAGACGCAATTGATCGAAGCGAGCAATCCGCAGTGGAATGACTTGTACGAGTCGATCTGTACCTGAGGTGGTCATTCCGGGGCATCGCGCAGCGATGAACCCGGAATCTCGAGATTCCGGGTTCGATGCTTCGCATCGCCCCGGAATGACGAGGGGAGAGATTACGCTGTCGCCGCCCGGAGCAGCCGTTCCGCGGCCGCCCTCGCCTCCGCGGTGATCTCGGCGCCGGCCAGCATGCGCGCGATCTCCTCGCGGCGGTGGTCGGCGGCGAGCGCGTTGACGCGGGTGGCGACCCGCTTGCCCTTGTCGAGCGCGTCCTTGGAGATCAGGAGATGCTGGCTGGCGCGGGCCGCGACCTGCGGCGCGTGCGTCACCGCCATCACCTGCACCTTGCCGGCAAGGCGCGCCAGCCGCGAGCCGATCGCATCGGCCACCGCGCCGCCGACGCCGGTGTCGATTTCGTCGAACACCAAGGTCGGCGCCGAGCCGCGATCGGCCAGCACGACCTTCAGCGCCAGCAGGAAGCGCGACAGTTCGCCGCCGGAGGCGACCTTCATCATCGGCCCCGGCTTGGTGCCCGGATTGGTCTGCACCCAGAACTCGACACGGTCGATGCCCTGCGGCCCCGGCGCGGCCGCGTTGCTGTCGACCTGGGTCATGAACTTCGCGCGCTCGAGCTTGAGCGGCGCAAGCTCGGCGTTGACGGCCTTGTTGAGCTTCTCGGCGGCCTTGGTGCGCGCCGCCGACAGTTTCGCGGCAGCTGCCGCATAGCGCTTGTCGGCTTCACCGGCGGCCGCTTCCAGCTTCTTCAGCTGGTCGGCGCCGGCATCGATCAGCGCGACGTCGCCGGCATATTGCGCCGCCAGCGCGGCCAGCAGATCGACCGGCGTCGAATATTTACGCGAGGCCGCGCGCAGCGCGAACAGCCGCTCCTCGATGCGCTCCAGCTCGGCCGGATCGAAATCGGTCGCCGCCAGCGCGGCGTTGAGATGCTGGTCGGCCTCTTCCAGCGCGTTGATCGCAATATCGATCGCCTTGACCGCGGGCTCTATCAGCGCAGGCGCATTGGCGGCGCGCCGCTCCAGCCGCCGTACCGCGGCCGACAGCGACGCCACCGGCGAATGCGAGCCGCCGATCGCCTCCTGCGCCTCGCGCAGGTCGGTTGCGATCTTCTCGCCCTGCATCATGGTGGTGCGGCGACCCGCGAGCTCGGTCTCCTCACCTTCCTTCGGCGCCAGCGTCTTCAATTCCTGCGAGGCATGGCGCAGATAGTCCGCCTCGCGCGCGGCGCGCTCCATGCCGGCGCGATGCTCGTCGAGATCGGCATTGGCGGTCCGCCTGATATCCCACAGCGCTTCCAGCGCCGCGACGTCCTTCTCGTGTCCGGCGAAGGCGTCGAGCAGCTGGCGATGGGTGGAGGCGTCGACCAGCGCGCGCTCGTCATGCTGACCGTGGATCTCGACCAGCGCGGCACCGACCGCCTTCAGGGTCTGCACACTGATCGCCTGATCGTTGATGAAGGCGCGGGTGCGGCCATCGGCGAGCTGCACGCGGCGCAGGATCATCTCACCGGTGTCGTCGAGGCCGTTCTCGGCCAGGATCCCGGCCGCCGGATGCCCCTTCGGGACGTCGAACATGGCGGTGACCTGCCCCTGTTCGGCGCCGTGGCGCACCAGTCCGGCATCGCCGCGGCCGCCGAGCGCCAGCGCAAAAGCATCGAGCAGGATGGATTTGCCTGCGCCGGTTTCGCCGGTCAGCACCGCGAGGCCACGGGAAAATTCGATATCGAGCCGTTCGATCAGGACGATGTCACGGATCGACAGACGCGCCAGCATGCGAGGACAATTCCTAGCCGAGACCTATCTTCTTGAAGGTCCTGCTGATCCAGGATCCCTGATTCTCGCTCGGCTCGAGACCGCCGGACTTTACTAGATTATATGCGTCCTTGTACCAGCGGCTGTCTGGAAAATTGTGGCCCAGCACCGCGGCCGCGGTCTGCGCCTCGCCGGCGATGCCGATCGCCATGTAGGCCTCGGTGAGGCGGTAGAGCGCCTCCTCGACGTGGCGCGTGGTCTGGTACTGCGTGACCACGGTCTTGAAGCGGTTGATCGCGGCGGTGAAGTCGCGCTTGCCCATGTAATAGCGCCCGACCGCCATTTCCTTGCCGGCGAGCTGGTCTCGCGCAGCCTGGATCTTGGACTTGGCCTGGGTGGCGTATTCCGAGGTCGGATATTTGCGGACCACCTCTTCGAGCGCCGCGATCGCCTTCTCGGTGCGGCTCTGGTCGCGCGAGATGTCCGGGATCTGGTCGAAATGCGATGCCGCGATCAGGTACTGGGCGTAGGACGCGTCCGGGCTGCCGGGATGCAGCGTGACGTAGCGGGTGGCAGAGCCGATGCAGCTGTCGTAGTCGCCCGCCTGGTAGAACGAATAGGCCGACATCAAGAGCGACTTGCGCGCCCAGTCGGAATAGGGATGCTGACGGTCGACTTCCTCGAACTTCTTCGAGGCGGCCTTCAGGTCCTTCTTCTCGTTCATCATGTACAAGCCCTCATTGTAGAGCTTGTCCGCGGGCTCATCGACGAACGTGTCGTCCTTGGCCATGAACTTGTCCCACAGCGCGCCGGTGCCGCAGCCGCTGAGCGGCATGGCCAGCACAATCAGGCCCGCCGCAAAACGCAGCGTGCGCGCGGCCTTGGTCAGGCCGGAGACGTCAGAAGAATTGCGTGATTCGAGCGCCATACGCATTGCCGACATGGATTTTAGAACCTGACGCCTTTGATGCGGTTAACGGCGACCCCACTCCACCCATGAACCGCGGTCATGGATGCAATATTTCCAGTGCCTTGACTGCCGTTACTCGCAACCGCAGGCCTGCTTAGCCGAAAAATGACCGTGGACCAACCGAATACGGAGCCATTCCGCCGGGAATAAGGCGACCCGGCGAAGCTCACAGCCTGCTGTGGTTATTACGGAAATTGGGCCCGACCGGCCAGGCGATCAGGACTTGGGCGATCAGGACACGTCCGGGCCATAGGCCGGGGCGACGAGGCCGCCCACGGTGCCTGCACCGGCTTCGACATGGCCACGGGCCGGCCGCCGAGCCGTCTCCGATTCGACCACCCGCCAGGCGCTACGGTCGGCGAGCAGCGCCTTCAGCACCGCGTTGTTGAGCTTGTGGCCGCCCCGTACCGAACGGTAGCTGCCGAGCAGCGGCAGGCCGGCCAGCGCCAGATCGCCGATCACGTCGAGCACCTTGTGGCGGGCGCATTCGTCGGCGTAGCGCAGGCCCTCGGCGTTGAGCAGACGGGCCTCGTCGAACACCACGGTATTGTCGAAGGACGCGCCGAGCGCGAAGCCTGCACCCCACAGCCGCGCCACGTCGCTCATGCAGCCGAACGTGCGGGCCCGCGCGACCTCGCGGCGGAAACCTTCCGGCGACAGATCGAAGGTGAAGGTCTGGCGACCAATCACCTGGTTGGTGAAATCGATCTCGACTTCGGTGCGGAACCCGCCGGCGAACGGACGCAGCTCGCCAACCGATTCGCCGATCTTGACCTGCACCGGCTTCAAAACCTGGATGAAGCGGCGGACGCCGGGCTGGGTCACAATGCCGGCCTGATCGATCGCCGCGACGAACGCCGCAGCGCTGCCGTCCATGATCGGAACTTCGGCGCCGTCGACTTCGATGGTGGCGTTGTCGACGCCCATGCCGCGCAGCGCCGCGAGCACGTGCTCGGCGGTGGAAACCAGCGGCCCTTCGCGGTCACCCAGCACCGTCGCGAACTCGGTCGCGATCACCGCATCGGCGGTGGCCACGACTTCACGGTCGGAACCGTCGAGACCGGTGCGGACAAAAATAAAACCCGCATCAACAGGTGCAGGTCCCATGGTGAGACTGACAGGAAGACCGGAATGAACGCCTACGCCAGTCACGGTGGCTTGCGACCGAAGCGTTGTTTGACGGCTGAACTTCATTCGATAATGCCCACTACCCGACTTCACTCAATTCAAGTGGCCAATTTCCCCAAGGCCGACTCGCTTGAGCTCCCCAAGTCACGGCAGACCATAGTCACGGCCCTAAACCGCGCCAACTCACGCTTCTTTACCGATTGTTACCCCATCTCCGCCGCATTCACGCCCAAGGTAAACCAAACTACGGCAGCGAAAGCGGTCCTCGGCGATGCGCCATCTGACCACCGAAAGAATAATTAATCATTTAAAATCAGTTGCTTGTTCATCCGGCGCGATCGCCTGCCCGCGACAAGGAAAAGGCCCCGGCGGTTCCCCGCCGAGGCCTTCTTCGTGGCCAAGATTGTAACAAACTTCAGTTTGCCTGCCGGCGCAGGAAGGCCGGGATATCAAGATGGTCGTCGCCCTGTGGCGCTGGGGCAACAGGTGCCTGGCGGCCATGAGCGTCCAGACCCTGCGGCGCAGGGCGCTTTGCATATTCGGATACCGGCGATTCGTTCGCCGAAATCTGCTGGGCGACGCTGCGGGCCGGCTTGCGCTCGGGCAGTGGCGGCATCGTCGGCATGGCCGGACCGGAGGAACGGGCCGCGATCGGCGGCTCGGTCTCCTCGTCGCGGCGGCCGAGGCCGACATTGGCCAACCGCTGCAGCAGCGACAGGCGGGTCTTCTGCGGGTGTTCCGGTTCGCCGTCACCGCTGGCCTGGCGGATTTCGGCCTGCGCCGGCATCGGCAGATCCTCGAACTTCGGCATCCGCGGAGCACGGACCGGCGACCGTTCCGCCGCCTGCGGGATGAAGGTCTCGGGCGGCATCGGCTCATGCTGCTCGGCCCGGGCGGCCTCGTGGTCCGGGAACAGCGAGGGCTTCTGGGCAATCGGCCGCACGGTGACGTCACCGTAGGAGGCCGGCTGCATCGGCGCCTGGGCGGCCGGTGCGCTGTCGGGAGCAACCGCGGCGGCGATCGCCGCAAGCGCGGCGCGCTCGACGGCCGGACGCTGCTGCGGAGCGGCGGGAGCTGCAATCGGGGCGACCGTCACGCCGGTCGCCGGTTCCAGCTTCTGGGCACGTTCGGCCATGCGCTGATTGTCGGCACGCAGGCGGGCGGTCAGATCGGCCAGCCGGCTCTCCGGCGAACCGCCCGACTGCTGCGCGGCGGGAGCCTGGGCGCGGGAGGCGATCGCCGCCTGCTCGATACCGGTTGCGACCACCGAGACGCGAATGACGCCGTCGAGCGATTCGTCGAAGGTGGCGCCGACGATGATGTTGGCGTCGGCGTCGACCTCCTCGCGGATGCGGGTGGCAGCTTCGTCGACCTCGAACAGGGTCAGGTCCTTGCCGCCCGTGATCGAGATCAAGAGGCCGCGGGCGCCCTTCATCGAGCTGTCGTCGATCAGCGGGTTGGCGATCGCGGCTTCCGCGGCGGTCAGCGCGCGCTTCTCGCCGGTGGCTTCGCCGGTGCCCATCATCGCCTTGCCCATTTCGCGCATCACGGCGCGGACGTCGGCGAAGTCTAGGTTGATCAGACCTTCCTTGACCATCAGGTCGGTGATGCAGGCGACGCCCGAGTACAGCACCTGGTCGGCCATCGCGAAGGCGTCGGCGAAGGTGGTCTTCTCGTTGGCGACCCGGAACAGGTTCTGGTTCGGAATGATCAGCAGCGTGTCGACCACCTTGTGCAGCTCGGCGATGCCGTGCTCGGCGGTGCGCATCCGGCGCTGACCTTCGAAGTGAAACGGCTTGGTCACCACGCCGACGGTGAGGATTCCCATCTCGCGCGCGGCCTTGGCGATCACGGGTGCAGCACCGGTGCCTGTGCCGCCGCCCATGCCGGCGGTGACGAACACCATGTTGGCGCCGGTGAGGTGATCGCGCAGCTCGTCCATCACCTCCTGCGCGGCCGCAGCGCCGACGTCGGGCTGCGAACCGGCGCCGAGGCCCTGGGTGACCTGGGTGCCCATCTGCACGATGCGCTGCGCCTTCGACATGGTCAGCGCCTGCGCGTCGGTGTTGGCGACGACGAAGTCGACGCCCTGCAACCCGGCGGTGATCATGTTGTTGACGGCATTACCACCCGCGCCGCCGACGCCGAAGACGGTGATCCGCGGTTTCAGCTCGCTGATGTCAGGGGGGGTCAGATTGAGTGCCATGGTTGCCTCTCTCGATTATGCGCGCGTTGGTTCGTCCCGGCCGCTGGCCGCCGGAGCTGGTGAAAATGCAGTGAGCCGGGGTGCGGTCATCAGAAGCCCTCGCGAAGCCATCGTCCGACCTTTCCGAAGTAACCGTCTGTCCCTGTCCTGAGCTGCCGCGTGCGCCGCGGTTCGACATGTTCAAGATGTGCGTATTGCGGATAGACCAGGAGGCCCGTCGGCACCGAGAATGAGGCGCCCTTCGCCTCGTTCGGCAGCCGGCCGAAGCCGAGCGGACGGCCGATGCGGACCTGACGGTTCAGGATGCGGGTGGCAAGCTCGACGGTGCCGGTGAGCTGCGAGGCGCCGCCGCTCAGCACGACGCGCGCCCTCGGCTCTGCCGCAAAGGGGGAATCCGCGAGCCGGTCACGGACCATTTCGAAAATCTCCTCGGCGCGATGCCGGACAATGTTCGCAATCGTGGCGCGGGACACGATTTGCGGTATCTCCCGATCATCGCCTGCAGTGGGAACGGACATCAGCTCGCGCGAGTCCGAACCGCCGGTCAGCACCGTGCCGTATAAAGTCTTGATTCGCTCGGCATCCGCAATGCACGCGCCGATGCCGCGCGCAAGGTCCATCGTGATGTGTTGTCCGCCCAGCGCAAATCCGGATGCGTGCACGAGACGTCCGCCGGAGTATGTCGCGATCGTGGTCGATCCCGCGCCCATCTCGACGACGGCAGCGCCGAGATCGGCCTCGTCGTCGGTCAGCACCGAGAGGCCCGCGACATAGGGGCTCGACGCCATGGCTTCGACGTTGAGATGGCAGCGCTCGACCACCAGCATCAGGTTCTTGGCGACCGTCGCATCCGACGTCACCACGTTCATGTCGACGCCGAACTGGCGCGCCACCATGCCTCTGGGATCGCGGATGCCCTTGACGCCGTCGAGCGCGTAGCCGACCGGCAGCGCGTGCAGCACGGTGCGGCCCGCGCCTGCGGCGTGGCGCATGCCGGCGGACGTGACGCGGCTGATATCGTCCGAGGTCACCGAGCCGCCGCGGATATCGGCCGCGGCCTCGACCAGCTGGCCGTGCTGCCGGCCGCCGGAGACCGACAGCAGGACGGATTCGACACGGACCTTGGCCATGCGCTCGGCCAACGCCACCGCGTGGCGCACCGCCTTCTCGCATTCGGCGAGATCGACCACGGAGCCGGCCTTGACGCCGCGCGACTGGATCTGGCTGTAGCCGATCAATTCGACCGCATGGGTGCGTCCGCGCAGCGCCTCGTTCGGCGGCGATGGCCTCAGCCGCGCGATCATGCAGGCGATCTTGCTGGAGCCGACATCGAGCGAAGCCACCATCGCGGTGCGCTTCTGCATCGGGCGGGTCTTCGGGGTCAGGTTGCGATCGAGGCCGGTCATGCGGAGTCACCGGCCTTCTTCTTGGACTTCTTGTCCTTGAACAGTTCGTCGCGCGCCTTGCCGGCGTCCTCCGACAATTGCACGATAAGCCGATCGGGCAGCCGCATGTCGACGGCGACAATGTCGCGCGAGAACAGCTTCTCGTCCTTGTCGAGCCTGGAGAGCGCAGCGAGCGCGTTGCCGACGTCGTTCTCTGGCAGGCGGACGTCGAGACCGTCCTTGAGGCGCAGGTTCCAGCGCCGCTCGCCGACGAAGATCGCCGCCTTGGTCACCGAACGGACCTGCGGATAACGGTCGAGCAGCGCCAGGAAGTCGTGGGCCCTGACGTCGGCGCCCTTGCCGACCACGAGCGGCAGATTGAGGAAGCGGCGCGAGACGTAGGGCTCGAGCACCGCGCCGTCGGAAGCGATCACCGACAGGCGGCCGTTCTGCTGCCACAGCGCGAAGGCGGTGCGCTCGACGATGTCGATCTGCAGCCGGCCCGGATAGAGCTTCAGGATCGTGGCATCCGCGATCCAGGGATTGGCCTTCAGCTTGGCGCGCACGGTGTCGGCGTCGAGGAACAGCAGCGAGGAGCGGCCGTTGACGCCGCCGATCGCGAGCACCTCGTCCTGGCTTAGCTGCTTGCGGCCGTTGATGCCGACGGTGGTGATGCGGAAGCCGGCGGTATTGGCAAGCGCGTTGCGGGCATCGCTGAGCGCGGTGGTGAATTCCTCGACATGACCACCCTTGACGATGCCAAGGCCCAGGCTGCCGAACAGGATCGCGAGCGTCGCGACCAGCCCGATGCGGCGCGGCAGATAGCGTTCGACCATCAGGATGTAGCGGTTCGGCGGCTCGCGATCGATGATGACTTGCGGCCGCTTGGCGGGACGCCGCCTGCGGGGTGCGAGATGGGCGCCGACATACTCGCGCAGCAGCACCGCCGCTCCGATAGCGGCTGCTCTCAGGTCAGCTTGAGGCCCCAGCGATCGTAGCGATCGGGTGAGGCGTCCTGCACCATCCATTGCACGAGCTCGTCACATGTTGCGCCCGCAAACCCCGCGGGTCCCGGCACAAATCACGTCTCGGCTAGACCGGTGGGATTAGAGTGGCCCCCTGTTCCCTGGTTGCGATCCTCGAAGCGGTAATCCGCGACAGCTCACGCCCCGGCAGCCAAGCGCTACATGCGCCGCCAGCGTTAACCTTCGGGCTTCCTGGTAAACAAAGGGTAAATGACTTCGGCCTGGAGCGTGTTTTGATCAACGCTGTGAGTACTTTGCCGCGAACTCGTTAGCATTTTAGCAACAGCGCCCGGGTTCCATCCGGCCGACCAGGGCGGGTTCCCCCCGGCCGGGCATTAACTTCGGACGCGGCGGCGGGCCAGCTCGATCTGGTCGGTGAGGAAGTCGGAAAAGGCGATACCCTGTGCTTTCAAGGCCTTAGGGTACAGTGATGCCGCGGTGAGCCCCGGCAGAGTGTTGGTCTCGAGATAGACCGGGCCATTGGCCGAGACGATGAAATCGCTGCGCGAGTAGCCGGTGCAGGACAGCGCGCGGTGCGCCCGCAGCGCATGGTCCATGATCGCGGCGCTGACCTCGGGCGCGAAGCGGCCAGGACAAATCTCCTGGGTCGACTTCAAAAGGTATTTGGCTGTGTAGTCGAAGGTTCCCTCCCCCGGCACGATCTCGATCGGCGGCAGCGCGAACACGGAGCCGTCGGACTGCTCGAGCACGCCGCAGGTCGCCTCCACGCCCGATACGAACGGCTCGATCAGATACTCTTCATGCTTCGCGGCATTGCGGACCGCGACGAGATCCTGCTTCGCGTTGACGAAGATCAGCCCGTAGCTCGATCCGTCCTTGGCCGGTTTTGCGATCAGCTTGCCGTGTTTCGCAAAGGCGTCATCGATCTGTTCGACATTGATGCCCTGCGGCGCGTTGAGGCCCGCGATCGCGGCGAAGCGCTTGGCCGACGGCTTGTCGAACGCCAGATGCGACGATGCCGAGCCGGAGCCGGTGAACGCGACGCCGCGCATCTCGCACATCGCCTGCAACTCGCCATTCTCGGCGCGGCCGCCGTGCAAACCGAACACCAGCACACGCTGCTCGGCGCTCGCCTTGTCGAGCGCCTGGTCGAGTGCGATGCCGCGACCGTCGGGTTTGAAGTCGACCTCGAACGGACGCGTGTGGCCGAGCAGTTTTTCCGACGTCACCGCGTGCACGGTGTCGTCGACGTCCCAGAACCAGAGATCCGCGTCGGGCAGCGCGCGGTGCAGCGCCTGCGTGCTCGCCACCGAGACCAGACGCTCCTTGTTGGTGCCGCCGAACAGAATGGTCACCTGCATCTTCTTTGCCTGTCTTCGCTGCTTCCGTCATTCCGGGATGGTCCGAAGCACCAGACCGGACTCTCGAGATTCCGGGTTCGATGCTGCGCATCGCCCCGGAATGACGACTACGATGAATTCCCGATCCGCTTGATTTCCCAGTGTAGCTCAATTCCGCTGCTTTGCTTGACCCGTTCACGCACCGTCTCGCCGAGCGTCTCGATGTCGTGCCCGGTAGCGTTGCCGGTGTTGATCAGGAAATTGCAGTGCATCTCTGACACCTGCGCGCCGCCTATTTTGAGGCCGCGACAGCCGGCGGCATCGATCAGCTTCCAGGCGCTGTTGCCGGGCGGATTCTTGAAGGTCGAGCCGCCGGTCTTCTCGCGGATCGGCTGCGCGGTCTCGCGATGGCTCTGCACCTCGTTCATGCGGGCGCGGATCGCCTCAGCATCGGTGATCGTGCCGCGGAAGCGCGCCGAGGTGAACACGATCGACGGATCGGCGCCGCTGTTGCGATAGACGAACTTCATGTCGGCATTGCCGAACGTATGCTTCGTTCCGTCGCGGCCGATGCCGGTGGCCTCGATCAGCACGTCCTTGGTCTCGCCGCCATTGGCGCCGGCATTCATGCGCAGCGCGCCGCCGACGGTGCCGGGAATGCCGAAGAAGAATTCCATGCCGCCGATGTCAGCCGCCGCAGCCGTCTCGGCGACGCGCTTGTCGAGCGCCGCAGCGCCGGCGATGACGACATCGCCGGCCGCGCTGGTCTCGCCGAACGCGCGCGGCGCGAGCCGGATCACGACGCCGGGCATGCCGCCATCGCGCACGATCAGATTGGAGCCGACGCCGACGACATAGACCGGCAATTCCTGCGGCAGGCGCTTCAGGAAATATGCGAGGTCATCTTCATCTGCCGGCGTGAACAACACCTGTGCCGGGCCGCCGACGCGAAACCAGGTCAACTCGGCCAGCGACTGGTTCGCCAGCAGCCGCCCGCGCAGCTCCGGCATCGCGGCTTTCAGGTCGGGCGTGATGTCGGGGAAGGTCACGATCACCCCAACGCCTTCAATTCGCCGGGCAGCGCGTAGGCCCATTGCGTGATGTTGCCGGCGCCGAGGCAGACGACGAGGTCGCCGGGCTTGGCAAGGCCGTGCACGATCTTCGCGAGCTCGCCCGCGTTCGGCAGCGGCACCACATTGCGATGGCCGTGGGCGCGCAGGCCGGCGGCGAAATGATCACGGTCGACGCCGGCGATCGGCGCCTCGCCGGCCGGATAGACCTCGGCGACCACGACCGCATCGGCGTCGTTGAAGCAGGTGCAGAATTCCTCGAACAGCGATTGCAGGCGGGTGTAGCGATGCGGCTGCACCACGGCGACGATCTTGCCGTTGACGGATTCCCGCGCCGCCTTCAGCACGGCTGCGATCTCGACGGGATGATGACCGTAATCGTCGATCACGGTGATGCCGTTGGTCTCGCCGGTCTTGGTGAAGCGCCGCTTGACGCCGCCGAAGCCGGCCATGGCCTGGCGGATGACGTCGTCGGACACGCCAAGCTCGTGCGCGACCGCGATCGCCGCCGTCGCATTCGATGCGTTGTGGCGCCCCGGCATCGGCAGCATGATATCGGCGATCTCATGGATCGCGCCGGATTTGCGATCGCGGATCGCGACCGAGAATTTCGAGCCGCCCCCCATCGGCGTCAGATCCTTGAGCTGCGCATCGGCCTGCGGGTTCTGGCCGTAGGTGATGATGCGGCGGTCTTCGATCTTGCCGACAAGAGTTTGCACCACGGGGTGATCGGTGCACATCACGGCAAAGCCGTAGAACGGGACGTTCTCGACGAAATTGCGGAACGCGTCCTGGATCGCCTCGAAGGTCTTGAAGTGATCGAGATGCTCGGGGTCGATATTGGTGACGATGACGACATCGGACGGCAGCTTCAGGAAGGTGCCGTCGCTCTCGTCGGCTTCGACCACCATCCAGTCGCCGGCACCGAGCCGCGCGTTGGAGCCATAGGCGTTGATGATGCCGCCATTGATCACGGTCGGATCGAGCCCACCGGCATCGAGCAGGGTCGCCACCATCGTCGTCGTGGTGGTCTTGCCATGGGTGCCGGCGATCGCGACGCAGCTCTTCAGCCGCATCAGCTCCGCCAGCATCTCGGCGCGCCGCACCACCGGAATGCGTCGCGCGCGCGCCGCCATCAGTTCAGGATTGTCGCGCTTGATCGCGGTCGAGACCACGACGACATCGGCGCCATCGACATTCTCGGCGGCGTGGCCGACCGAGACCTTGGCGCCCTTCTTGCGCAAGCGGTCGAGGTTGTAATTGTCCGAAGCATCGGAACCCTGCACGGTGTAGCCGAGATTGATCAGCACTTCGGCGATGCCGCTCATGCCGATGCCGCCGATCCCGACGAAGTGAATGGGTCCGATCTCGCGCGGCAGTCTCATGATGCTAACACCTTCATCGTCTCCGGACTCACCCCGGCAATTCTCCGACTTATGAAAGACTGATATGGCCGGGACAAGCCCGGCCATGGCGTCCCACGGCCGAAATTCCTCGAAAGCGGCCTAAATTCCGGCCACTTTCGCAACCAGATCGGCCAGCCGCTCGGCGGCATCGAGCCGGCCGACGCCGCGCGCGGCTTCCGCCATCGCGGTCAGTTTCGCGGGCTCGGCGGCGAAGGCCGAAATGTCAGCGGCCAGCCGCTCGGACGTGAAGTCGCTCTGCGCGATGCGCAGCGCGCCGCTCGCCTGCGACAGCACGCCGGCATTGGCAAACTGGTCCTGATCGATCGCGCCGGGCAGCGGCACCAGGATCGAGGGCCGGCCGATCGCGGCGAGTTCGGCCACCGTGCCGGCGCCGGAGCGCGAGATCACGAGTTGGCTCGAGGCGAGGCGCGCCGGCAGGTCGGCGAAGAACGGCGCGAGCTCGGCGTTGATCTCGAGCCGGTCGTAGACCGCGCGCACCCGATCCATGTCTTCTTCGCGCACCTGCTGGGTGATGATCAGGCGGCTCCACAGCGCGGGCGCGAGCTGCTCGATCGCCGGCGGCACGATATCGCTCATCACCCGCGCGCCCTGGCTGCCGCCGACGACGAGCAGGCGCAGCGGCCCGTTCGCCTCGGGCGGCGTGTATTTCACCGCAGCGGCCGCAAGGATCGCCGGCCGCATCGGTGTGCCGACCGTGGTGGCCTTGCCGGCCAGCGCGGGATCGCGATCGAGCACGCCGGGCAGCGAGGTCGCGATCGCGTTGACGCGGCCGGACAGGAAACGGTTGGCGCGGCCGAGCACCGCATTGGCGTCATGGATGATGCCGGGAACGCCGAGCAGCCGCGCCGCCATCAGCGGCGGCAAGGTCGGGTAGCCGCCGAAGCCGACCACGGCCGCGGGCTTCAGCCGCCGCACCAGATTGGCAGCGACCAGCGTGCCATAGCCGAGCATCAGCGCGGTCCGCGCCAGCGAGATCGGGTTGCGGCTGCGCACGGTTGCGCTCGGCACGAGGTCGATGCTCTCCCTGCCGAACAGGCCGGAATAGCGCAACGCGCGGCCGTCGGTGGCGAGCCGGACGCGCAGGCCACGCCTGATCAATTCCACGGCGAGCGCTTCGGCCGGGAACAAATGGCCGCCGGTGCCACCGGCCGCCAGCAGAATCAGGGGCGCATTGTCCATGGTTTCCAGATAACCGACACGACCGTCACAGTCACCTACGCGTAGGCGCGCTGAGCGCTGGCGCCTTCCATCGATTCGATCTCGGTGCGCGGCCGCTGCCGCGTCAGCGCCAGCATCATGCCGACGCCATAGGCGAGCGACACGAACGAGGAGCCGCCATACGAGATGAACGGCAGCGTCATGCCCTTGGCCGGGATCAATTGCAGATTGACCGCCATGTTGATCGTCGCCTGCACGCCGAACAGAATCGCAAGCCCCGAGGCTGCGAAGCGCGAGAACATGTCCTCGGTGGCATAGGCGCGGGTCAGCGTACGGATCACGATGAAACCGAACAGCGCGACCAGCATCAAACAGAGGATGATGCCGAACTCCTCCGCCGCGACCGCGAACACGAAGTCGGTGTGGCTGTCCGGCAGGCTGCGCTTGGCGATGCCCTCGCCCGGCCCCAGGCCGAACCAGCCGCCATTCCAGAACGCCTCCATCGCGGTGTCGACCTGGAAGGTGTCGCCGGAGGCGGGATTCATGAAGCGCTTGATGCGGCCGGCGACGTGCGGCACCAGGAGATAGGCGCCGAACAGGCCCGCGCCCGCCGCGCCGGCGAGCCCGAACACCCAGATCATCCGCATGCCCGCGATGAAGAACAGCGCGCCCCACACGGTGAGGATCAGCATGGTCTGACCGAAGTCGGGCTCCATCACCAGCAGCGTGACCAGCGTCAGCAACAGCACCAGCGCCATCGAGGTCGCCGGCATCTCCGGCCGCTTGGTCGATTCCGCAAACAGCCAGGCCGCGACGATGACGAAAGAGGGTTTTGCGGCTTCGGAGGCCTGGATGTTGACGCCGAGCAGCGTGATCCAGCGCCGCGAGCCCTTGACCTCGGGTCCGATCAGCAGCGTCAGCACGATCAGCGCGATCGAGACCGCGAACACGATCAGCGCGGTGCGCCGGATCTGCCGCGGCGTCATGAACGAGACGCCGATCAGCACCATCAGCGACGGCACCAGGAACATGACGTGGCGGTTGAAGAAGTGGAACGGATCGAGCCCGATCCGGGTCGCCACCGGCGGGCTCGCCGCCAGCGACAGGATGACGCCGGCCAGCATCAACGCGGCGATCGCCACAAGCAGCAGCTTGTCGACGGTCCACCACCAGTCCGAGAACGGGGTGCGTTGGTCACGGGCGAGCATGGGCGTCCCCAGATGGCAGAGATAACGTCCATTCGTGGCGCAGGATGGTTTCCAAGGGGTTAACGGGTCGGGTAACTTTTGAGGGAGGTGGTTGAGCCCTCATCCCGACGTCGTCCTGGCGAAAGCCAGGCCGACGATGAGGATGGTTCTCGCGCGATACGACGCACCGTCACTGCGTACTTCATCTCGGTGTCATCGCCCGGCACCGAACGGCAGATTACGCTGTGCCAATCCGCCCTACGTGATCGTCACACCACCGGCTCAACGCCGGGCAGCGCCTGCACGATGTCGCGGAAGGCGGCGCCGCGGATTTCGAAATTGCGGTACTGGTCGAACGAGGCGCAGGCCGGCGACAGCAGCACGACGGCTTCCGCGAGCCCCGACGCCTCGGCATCGCGCGCGGCGCTGGCGATCGCGACGTCGAGCGTGCCGGACATGTCGTGCGGGACGCGCTCGCCGAGCGTGCCGGAGAATTCGGCCGCCGCCTCGCCGATCAGATAGGCCTTGCGGATGCGCGGGAAATATTCGGTCAGGGTGGTGATGCCGCCGGCCTTCGGCTTGCCGCCGGCGATCCAGTAGATGTCGGCGAACGACGACAGCGCATGCGCGGCCGCATCCGCATTGGTGCCCTTGGAGTCGTTGACGAACAGCACGTTGCCGCGGCGGCCGACCTGCTCCATGCGATGCGCGAGACCCGGGAAGCTGCGCAGGCCGTTCTGCAGCACGTCGGTCGCGATCCCCATCGCCAGCGCGCAGGCCGAGGCGCAGGCGGCGTTCTGCGCATTGTGCAGGCCGCGCAGCGAGCCGATGCCGCCTAGCCGCGCGATCTCGCTGCGCGCCGCGCCCGAGGCACGCACGATGGTCTCGTGCTCGACATAGAGGCCGTCGGGCAGCGGGTTCTTCACCGAGATGCGCACCACGCGCTTGCCGGCGCGATCGAGCCGGTCGGCGATGTTGCGGCACCAGATGTCGTCGACGCCTGTTATCGCGGTGCCGCCGGCCTGCACGCCGGCGACCAGCCGCTCCTTGACCGCGGCGTAATGCTCGAGCGTGCCGTGGCGGTCGATGTGATCCTCGCTGATGTTGATCAGGATGCCGACCGACGGATCGAGCGACGGTGCGAGGTCGATCTGGTAGGACGACATCTCGATCACATGGACGCGGCCCATGCGCGGCGGCTCGAGCGACAGGATCGCGGTGCCGATATTGCCGCCCATCTGGGTGTCGTAGCCGGCGACATCAATCAGATGCGCGATCAGCGCCGTGGTGGTCGATTTGCCGTTGGTGCCTGTGATGGCGACGAACGGCGCGTTCGGCGCATGACGTCGCCGCTCGCGGCAGAACAGTTCGACATCGCCGATCACCTCGCACCCCGCCTCGCGCGCCTTCAGCACGCTCCAGTGCGGCGCCGGATGGGTCAGCGGCGCGCCGGGGGTCAGGATCAGCGCGGCGAAATTCGCCCATGACACGCTGCGCAGATCGGCGGTGGTGAAGCCGGCCTGCGCCGCCTTGACGACGTTGTCGGCATTGTCGTCGGCGGCGATCACCTCGGCGCCGCCGGCCTTCAGCGCCTGGCAGCTCGCGAGCCCGGAGCCGCCGAGCCCGAACACCGCGACCGTCTTGCCGGAGAAGGAGGTGACCGGGATCATGTCTATCTCCCTGTCATTCCGGAAACCGCGCAGCGGTTATCCGGAATCTCGAGATTCCGGGTTCTCGCTGCGCGAGCCCCGGAATGATAGTCAATGGGATGCGAAGCCATCAGCGCAGCTTCAGCGTCGACAGGCCGGCGAGCGCCAGCATCACCGAGATGATCCAGAATCGGATCACGATCTGCGGCTCGGTCCAGCCCTTCTGCTCGAAATGATGGTGCAGCGGCGCCATCCGGAACACGCGCTTGCCGGTGAGCTTGAACGAGGTGACCTGGACGATGACCGAGACCGCCTCCAGCACGAACAGGCCGCCGATCACGGCGAGCACGATCTCGTGCTTCACCGCAACCGCCGTCGCGCCGAGCATGCCGCCGAGCGCCAGCGAACCGGTGTCGCCCATGAAGATCGAGGCCGGCGGCGCGTTGAACCAGAGGAAGCCGAGGCCTGCGCCGAGCACCGCGCCGCACAGCACCGCCAGTTCGCCGGTGCCGGCGACGTAATTGATCTGCAGGTAATCCGAGAACACCGCGTTGCCGGTCAGGTACGAGATCATGCCGAAGCTTGCGGCGGCGATCATCACGGGCACGATGGCAAGACCGTCGAGACCGTCGGTGAGATTCACCGCATTGCCGGCGCCGACCATCACGAAGGCGCCGAAGATCACGAAGAACCAGCCGAAATTGATCACGAGGTCCTTGAAGAACGGAATCACGAGCGAGGTCGACGACACGTCGCGCCCGAGCCGGACCAGCGCATAGGTGGCGGCAAGCCCGATCGCGGCCTCGATCAGCAGCCGCAGCTTGCCGGCGAAGCCGCTGTGCGACTGCTTTGTGACCTTCAAATAATCGTCATAGAAGCCGACGAAGCCGAAGCCGAGCGTCACCGCCAGCACGATCCAGACATAGGGATTGAGCGGGTTGGCCCAGAGCAGCGTCGACACCACGAGCCCGGACAGGATCATCAACCCGCCCATGGTGGGCGTGCCCTTCTTGGAGATCAGATGCGACTGCGGACCATCGGTGCGGATCGGCTGGCCCTTGCCCTGCCGCAGCCGCAGATGATCGATGATCCAGGGCCCGAACAGGAACACGAACAATGCGCCGGTCACCATCGCGCCGCCGGTGCGGAAGGTGATGTAGCGGAACACGTTCAAAGCGCTGCGGAACGCCCCAAACCCCGGAACGGTGTTGGACAGTTCGATCAACCAGTAGAACATTCGAGGAGTCCTATACCGCTTCTTCGTGCGCGGCCTTGTCGGGGAAGCGTTTTTCCAGCGCGCTGACAATCAGCTTCATCTTCGATCCCAGCGAGCCCTTCACCATGATCACGTCACCGGCACGGACCGCGGCGACCGCCTGCGCTTCGAGCGCCGCCGAGCTCTCGGCATAGCCTCCCCGCTTGCCGGTGGAAAGGGCATCCCACAGATTCCGCATCAACGGACCACAACAATATACGAGGTCGATGCGGTTGGCGGTCACGGCCTCGTTGAGGCCGCGGTGCAGTTCGGGCCCGGTCGGCCCGAGTTCGAGCATGTCGCCGAGCACCGCGATGCGCCGGCCATGCGGCCCGGTCTGGGCCTGACCGAGCACGTTGAGCGCGGCGCCCATCGAAGCCGGGTTGGCGTTGTAGCTCTCGTCGATCAGCATCGCCTCGCCATGGCCGACCTCGAGGGTGCGGCGGAGGCCGCGGCCGGTCGGCGCCTCGAGCTGCGACAGCGACAGCGCCGCGCGCGCGATATCGGCGCCGAGTAGCGAGGCGCCGGCAAGCACCGCGAGCGAGTTCATCGCCATGTGCCGGCCGGGCATGCCGATCTTGTAGGTGATGTCGTGATCCAGAATATCCGCATGCACCGCCGAGCAGTTCGCGTGCAGCGACAGGTCGAGCAGCCGCGCCTCGGCACGCTTGTCGGCGCCGAACGAGACGATGCGCGAGATGCCGGCCTGCTTGGCCTGCTTTTGCAGCCGCGCGAATTGCCCGTTGTCGCGGTTGAGCACGACCGCGCCATCGGGCTCGAGCCCTGCGAAGATCTCCGCCTTGGCGTCGGCGATCGCCTCGATGCCGGCGAAGAATTCCAGATGCACCGGCTCGATCGTGGTGATGATTGCGACGTGCGGGCGCACCATCTTCACTAGCGGCGTGATCTCGCCGGCATGGTTCATGCCGATCTCGAACACCGCAAAGCGCGTGCTGGCCGGGCAGCGCGCCAGCGACAGCGGCACGCCCCAGTGATTGTTGAACGACGCCACCGACGCATGGGTCTCGCCCTGCGCCGACAGCACGCGGCGCAGCGCCTCTTTGGTCGAGGTCTTGCCGACCGAGCCGGTTACCGCGACGATCTGCGCGTTGAGCCGCGCGCGCGAGGCATGCGCGAGCTCGACGAGGCCGGCGAGCACGTCGTCGACCACCAGCAGCGGCGCATCAGCGGGAAACTTTGCCCGTTGCGCGGTCTCGACCACCGCGAGCCCGGCGCCGGCCTTCAGCGCCGCCTCGACGAAGGCATGGCCGTCATGGACGTCGCCCTTGATCGCGAAATACGCCTCGCCGGGCGCGATGCTGCGGCTGTCGATCGAGAGACCGCTGACGCCGTCCGGCAGCGCGCCTTGCGTGGCGGCGCGCATCGCCGTCGCCATCGCATCCGAGGTCCACAACATCGTGCTCATGCGCCCTCCGCAGCCAGTGCACTGGCGACCGCCTCATGATCGCTGAACGGCAGCGTCGTGTTGCCGACGATCTGCCCGACCTCGTGGCCCTTGCCGGCAACGACCAGCGCATCGCCCGGCGCGAGGCCGGCAATGCCGGCGCGGATCGCCGCGGCGCGGTCGCCGATCTCGCGCGCGCCCTTCGCCGTCGCCATGATCGCGGCGCGGATCGCCTCCGGCTTCTCGCTGCGCGGATTGTCGTCGGTGACGATGACCTGATCGGCATTCTCGGCCGCGATCGCGCCCATGATCGGACGCTTGCCGGCGTCGCGGTCGCCGCCGGCGCCGAAGATCACGACCAGCTTGCGCCTGGCATAGGGCCGCAGCGCCTGCAGCGCCTTGGCGAGTGCGTCGGGCTTGTGGGCGTAATCGACGAAGATCGGCGCGCCATTGTGCTCGCCGACGAATTCCAGCCGGCCCTTGGCGCCTTCGAGATGTTCGAGGCAGCCGAACACGTCGTCGGCGGCGCTGCCGGTGCCGATCGCAAGCCCGGCCGCGACCAGCGCGTTCTCGATCTGGAATTCGCCGACCAGCGGCAGCCGGATCGCGTGCTTGCGTCCGCGGTGCTCGATCAGGAGCTTCTGTGCAAAGCCTTCGATGACAGCATCGGTGAGCCCGATGCCATCGCCTGCATCGGCGTTGCGCCCGACCGCGATGATGCGCAGGCCGCGCGCGCGCGCCGCATCGATCACCTGCCCTGAGCAATCATGATCGGCCGAGACCACCGCGGTGCCGCCTGGCGCGACCAGATCGCGGAACAGCCGGAGTTTTGCATTGAGGTAATGCGCGACGTCGGGATGATAATCCATGTGGTCGCGCGACAGATTGGTGAAGCCGCCGGCTGCGATGCGCACGCCGTCGAGACGATACTGATCGAGGCCGTGCGAGGACGCCTCGAACGCCAGATGGGTGACGCCGTCGCTCGCGATCTCGTCGAGCTGGCGATGCAGCGCGATCGGATCCGGCGTGGTCAGCGAGCCGTAGACCGTGCGCTTGTCCGAGACGAGGCCAATGGTGCCGATGCTGGCGGAGGAATGACCGAGCCGCTGCCAGATCTGGCGCGTGAAGGCTGCGACCGAGGTCTTGCCGCTGGTGCCGGTCACCGCCGCGATCGTCGCCGGCTGGCGCGAAAAGAATTTGGCCGCGGCGAGCGCCAGCGCGCGGCGCGGATTCGGCGTGATGACGAAGGGAGCGCGGGCGTGACCTTGCGGCAGATGGTCGCTGGCGACCGCGACCGCGCCGGCGGCAATCGCCGCATCGACGAAGCGCGCGCCATCGGTCCTGCTGCCGGCCAGCGCGAAGAACAGATCGCCCGGCTTCACCGCGCGGCTGTCGACCGCAAGCCCTCCGACAATGAGCGAGGAGGCACTCGGATCGATCGTCGCATCATCGCTGAAGAGGTCGCGAAGTCTCATGATCTTCCAGTCTGGCCGGCGCCGTTCTGGCACCGCGTGAGTATACGCCTTACTGGGTTGTTCTGGATGCCGCAAGAATAAGGCGGTCGGACGGCGGCAGGTCGAATCGCGGTTCAACGCCCAAAAGCGGCGCAATTCGGGCGATCACATTGCCGCCGGTCGGCACCGCATTCCAGCCCGAGGTGATGAACCCGTAGGTTTCCTTCAGGGGCTGTGGCTCGTCGAGCATGATCAGAAGCTGGTATTTCGGATTGTCGGCGGGCAGGATCGCGGTGAAGGCGTTGAGCACGCGCTTCTTGGCGTAGCGGCCGTTGATCACCTTCTCCGCGGTGCCGGTCTTGCCGCCGATATAGTAGCCCTTGACGTCGGCCTTCTTCGCGGTGCCGATCTCGGCATTGAGCCGCATCAGATAGCGCATCTTGTCCGAGGTCTCAGGCTTGATGACGCGCTTGGCGAGCGCCATCGCCTCCTGCTCGGTGCGCTTCAGGAAGGTCGGCGGGATCAGGTAGCCGCCATTGACCAGCGCGTCGATGCCCATCACCGCCTGCAGCGGCGCCACCGCGATGCCGTGACCGAACGAGATGGTGACGGTGTTCAATTCGCCCCACTTCTTCGGCACGATCGGCGAGGCGCTCTCCGGCAATTCGGTGCGCAGCCTCTCGAGCTGGCCCATCTTGCGCAGGAACGCCTTGTGCGCGTCGACGCCCATCGCCAGCGCAATGCGCCCGGCGCCGATGTTGGAGGAATAGTAGAACACCTCCTTCATGTTGATCATGCGACCCATGTTGTGATCGTCATGGATCGCGAACTTGCCGTAATGCAGCGGGCCGCGCGCATCCCACATCGAGTTGAGGTCGAACCGGCCGCTATCCAGCGCCATCGCCAGCGTGAACGCCTTGAAGGTCGAGCCCATCTCGTAGACGCCGGTGGTCAGGCGGTTGATGCGATCGGGATCGTGCGCCTCCTTCGGATTGTTCGGATCGAAATCCGGCAGCGACACCATCGCCACGATCTCGCCGGTGCGGACGTTGGAGACGAGGCCGGAAGCGGCCTTGGCCTTGAACTTCTCTTTCGCCTTGAGCAGCTCGTCGCGCAGCGCGTGCTCGACGCGCAGGTCGACCGACAGCTCCACCGGCTTCTGCAGCCGGTCGGTGGCGAAGCCCGCGCGATGCAGATCGGCCAGACCGTTGCTGTCCAGCCACTTCTCCATGCCGGCGATGCCCTGGTTGTCGATGTTGACCAGGCCGATCAGGTGGGCGACCTCGTTGCCGGTCGGATAGACGCGCTTGTTCTCGCGCAGGAAGCCGACGCCGGGAAGGCCGAGGCGATGGATGTCGCTCTGCTGCTTCGGCGTGATCTCGCGCTTCAGCCAGACGAAGCCCTTGCGCGACGACAGGCGGTCGCGCACCTCGCTGGTGTCGAGATCGGGCAGGGCTCCGGTCAAAAGCTCGATCGCCTCGTCCTTGTCGATCAGGCGGCGCGGTTCGGCGAACAGGCTCGGCGCCTTGACGTCGGTGGCGAGGATTTCGCCGTTGCGGTCGGTGATGTCGGGCCGCGCGGTCGCGATGGCGTCTTGCGATGCGGTGCGGCGCGCACCATGGCTGTCGGCGCCGACGGCGAACAGCACCAGCCTCCCCGCCAGCACGCAATAGACCGCGGCGAAAGCGAGGATGGCAAGACCGACGCGCGCGCGCGCCTTCGCGGCGCGGTCGACATTGCTGCCATACAGCAGCGTGCGGATCAGCCGCTGGTTCCAGGGCTCGGCCGGTTTCACGGCCGGTGTGTTGGCGGGTGCCGGATCGGTCATGGCTGGTCCCGTCATTGCTGGTCTCCCCCGCCCTGCCCGGAGTCGTCGGGCGCAGGCTGGTCGGCGGCCGGCTGGTCGGTCGCCGCCTTGTCGATCGATCCGGTGGTGCTGTCGGGCGCCGCGGCGGCCTCGATGGTATCGATCATCGCGCCGATCGGATCGCGCGAACCGGGCCGCGTGAAGCTCGGCGGCCGTTCCGGCAGGTTCTTCAGGGAATCGTACTGGTTGGCGTTGACCGGCTTCAGCGGCAGATGGCGTTCGGCAAGGCCCTGCAGCCGGAGCGGCGCATCGAGCTTGGCCCATTCGGCGCGCAACGCGGCGATCGCATTGCGCTGCTCGCGGATCTCGGCATTGAGCTGCAGCACGCGTTCGACGCGCGCGGTTGATTCCATCTTGATGCGGTAGACATAGGACGCCGCGAAGATCAGCATGCCGATGACGAGGAGATGGAGAAGGCGCATCGTCACCCTCCCCGCTTCAGGTCGGACAGCCGCGGCCATGACGGCAGCTCGTCGTCGGCGTGCACCGGCGCCGCGGTGCGCTCGGCGGCACGCAGCTTGGCCGATCGCGCGCGCGGATTGGCGGCAAGCTCGGCCTCATCAGGCGTCACCGGACGCTTGGTCAGGATCTGAAAGCTCGGCGCCGCTTGCGCCACCTCGGGCAAATGCCGCGAGCCGGCGGAGACCTTGCCGCGCAGGCTGAGGAAATTCTTGACGATGCGGTCTTCCAGCGAATGGAACGAAACCACGACGAGCCGGCCGCCCGGCTTCAGCACGCGCTCGGCCGCTGCGAGCGCCTCGTGCAGTTCATCGAGTTCTTCATTGACGAAGATGCGCAGCGCCTGAAAGGCCCGCGTCGCCGGATGGATCTCGTTCGGCTTGGCGCGCACGACCTTCGCGACGATATCGGCAAGCGCGTCGGTCGTCGTGATCGGCGCGTCCTTGCGCGCGGCGACGATGGCGCGGGCGACGCCGCGCGAATGCCGCTCCTCGCCGAAGATATAGATGATGTCGGCGAGTTGTTTCTCGGAAGCGGTCGCGACCACGTCGGCCGCGGTCGGGCCGCTCTGGGCCATCCGCATGTCGAGCGGACCGCCGAGCCGGAATGAGAAGCCGCGTTCGGCCTGGTCGAGCTGCATCGAGGAGACGCCGACATCCATCACGACGCCGTCGACCTTATCCACCCCGCGCGACGCGCAGACCTCGGCGAGGTTGGAGAAGCGGTCCTCGACCAGCGTCAGCCGACCGCCCGCGCCGTCGACCAGATCGAAGCCGCCGGTTATCGCGGTGCGGTCGCGGTCGATGCCGATCACGCGGGTCTCGGCGACATCGAGGATCGCCCGGCTGTAGCCGCCGGCACCAAAGGTGGCGTCGACATAAATGCCGCCGGCGCGCGGAGCGAGATGCGCGACCGCCTCGCGGCCCAGCACCGAAATGTGACGCGGCGCACGCTCGCTCATGCGCCGCTCCCGGGCGGGGCCGCGTAACTGGCATGCAAGCTGAGTGCGCGCCGACTCATTGCGCCTCGAATCCTCGCGCCCAGAGCCTTCTTCGTTCCGATTGGATCGGAACGGGGCTCTGGATTCCTGTCTTGACGCGTTTTCTTCACGCGAACCGGTATCCACTTCGCTCGAAAACGCGTGAAAAAGCCGCTGCGTGACGCCAGCGCCAACTCCCGTTCTCGGCCGCAAATCCTGATATCCGACCGGAATTGGGAGGGTTTCCATGGGATTTCGCGCAAACAGCGGGGCTCAGCGTCCTTTGGCCGTCCCCCGAAACCGGTTCGGCACTTCACCTCTCAGTAACGGCACTTAACGTTAAGAAAACGTTGATGATCGGTTAGCGGAATCGCGCGGCTTTGATCCGCATTCGAGTGATACCCTCGCGACCCGCTCCGGGCACAATGGCGCAGCGCATCATGCGGATCGTGGAACCGGCAGGGGTCGATTGCGCGGCCCGCACGGTAAAGGAATAGTAAACGCCTATTTGTTTATCCATATGTCAAAATGCTTTCTCCTGGTTCGGGTTTGAGTGATTCGTATGGCTTCAAGTTCGTCTTCGTCCGGCAACGCTGATTCGAAGCGTCAGCGCGCCCTCCCTGTTCCAAAGGGGGTGGCGGACGCGAAGACGTTCACGCCGGATTCCTCGATCGCCTCCGACGTGATCCCGTCGGCGAACTTCGGCGATCGCGCCAATGGCCGGCAACCCGACATGATCGTGCTGCACTACACCGGCATGCCCGACGTCGAGGGTGCGATCACCCAGCTGTGCACGGCCGGCACCGAGGTCTCGGCGCACTACATCGTGCTCGAGGACGGCCGCATCGTGCAGTGCGTGCCGGAGAGCAAGCGCGCCTGGCACGCCGGCGTGTCCGCGTGGGCTGGCGATGACGACATCAACTCCTGCTCGATCGGCGTCGAGATCGTCAATCGCGGCCACGATTGGGGCTATCCGGATTTTCCGCTGCGCCAGATCGCGGCTGTCATCGCGCTGTGCCGCGGCATCATGCTTCGCCGCAAGGTGGTCCCGCATCGCGTGCTCGGCCATTCCGACGTGGCACCGGCGCGCAAGAAGGATCCCGGCGAGAAATTCCCGTGGCACTCGCTGGCCAATTCCGGCGTCGGGCACTGGGTGCAGCCGGCGCCGATCGTGCGCGGCGACGCGCTGCAGCTCGGTGCGATCAGCGACAGCGTCTCCAACATGCAGGCCGCGTTCCGGCGCTACGGCTACAACATCCCGACCAACGGCAAGTTCGACGGCCCGACCATGGAGGTCGTCACCGCCTTCCAGCGCCACTTCCGCCCGGAGCGCATCGACGGGATCGCCGACCGTTCCACCATGGCCACACTGCACGCGCTGCTCGAGAGCCTGCCGCCGGATGCGGCGACGGTGGTCGCGTCGAGCTAGGCTGGCCTCCGTCCGTCGTCGCGAGGAGCGGTGCATTTACCGGCCAAGTGTGCGTGCACGTTGGAACTTTTCGGCATGAGCGGTCTTTGTAGGTGGGGCGGTCCGAGTGGAGATTCGTCCATGTTCAAAGCACTGATCGCAGGAGCCGCCGCCGTCGGCCTCATTGTCGCTCCGGCAGCCGCTGGCGCTATGTCGACCCAAAGCAAGACCATGTCGTCGACCCATCACAAGACCCAGAAGGTCCATCACGCGCAGAAGAAGATGGCACCCGGCACCACGACCGGCATGTCGAAGGGGACGACGACCGGGCAATCGAGCACCGGCGCCAAGGCAAAGACAGGGTACTGAGCACGCTCAACGCCTCACGGCGCGCTGACCATCGTGGATGAATGGCGCGCCGTCACTGGCCACGCAAGAGATGGGGTGCGTCACCCCATCTCGGCGATGCGCCGCGCATAGAGCCGGCGCAGCGGTTCGAGTTGCGTGGCTGCCGTTGCGGCGAGATAGGCCTGCCGCGCTTCATCCTTGCGGCCGAGGCGGCGCAGCAGGTCGGCGCGCACCGCGGGCAGCTGGTCATATCCCTTCAAAGTGCCGCGCGCGTCCAGCGCGTCGATCAGGTCGAGCGCGCGCGCCGGACCATCGACCATCGACACCGCGGCGGCGTGATTGAGCTCGATCACCGGCGACGGGCTGATGCGCAGCAGCACCTCGTAAAGACCGGCGATCTGCGGCCAGTCGGTGTCCTTGTAACTCGGCGCCCGCGCGTGCAGCGCGGCGATCGCCGCCTGCACGGCGTAGGACTGCGGCCGGCCCGGCATCCGCAGCGCCTCCTCGACCAGTTCGAGGCCTTCGGCGATCTGCTGGAAATCCCACAGCGAACGGTCCTGCTCCTCGAGCAGCACGATATCGCCGCCGGCGGTCTGGCGGCCGGCGCGGCGCGCATCATGCAGCAGCATCAGCGCCAACAGCCCCTTGATCTCGCCGCGCGCCGGTATCAGCGCATCGATCAGCCGCGCCAGCCGGATCGCCTCGCGGGCAAGATCGGGCCGCATCAGATCCTCGCCGGCGGTCGCCGCATAACCTTCGGTGAAGACGAGGTAGATCACCGCGAGCACGCCGGTGAGGCGCGGCTCCAGCGCCTCACGCTCCGGCACCTCATAGGGAATGCCGGCGAGTTTTATCTTTTGCTTGGCGCGCAAGAGGCGCTGCGCCATGGCGTCCTCGCTCACCAGGAAGGCGCGCGCGACCTCGACCGTCGTCAGCCCGCACACCGTGCGCAAGGTCAGCGCGACCTGGACCTCCGCCCCAAACGACGGATGGCAGCAGGTGAAGATCAGCCGCAGCATGTCGTCGTCGAGCGTTGCATCGGCCGGCTCGGGCGAGGACTCTGCATCGAGCAGGATCTGATGCGTCAGTTCCTGCTGCTTGCCGTGAAACGTCGCCGCGCGGCGAACGCGGTCGATCGCCTTGTTGCGGCCGACATTGACCAGCCAGGCACGCGGATTGGAGGGGAATTCGCCGATCGGCCAGCGCTGCAGCGCCACGGCAAAAGCATCCTGAAGCGCATCTTCGGCCAGGTCGAAATCGCCGACGAGACGGATCAGCGTTGCGAGCGCCCGGCCCGCCTCGTCGCGAAACACTTTTTCGATCTGGCTGGGGGTCATGGTCTCACCGTCATTCCGGGGCGATGCGAAGCATCGAACCCGGAATCTCGAGGTTCCGGGTTCGCGCTTCGCACGCCCCGGAACGACGAAACCATCACTTGTCGTAGATCATCACCGGCCTGACTTCGATCGAGCCGGTCTTGGCGCCGGGAATCCGCGCCGCGAGGCCGAGCGCTGTGTCGAGATCCTTGGCATCGACCAGATAATAGCCGCCGAGTTGTTCGCGGGTTTCCGCAAACGGCCCGTCGGTTGTCAGCGTCTTGCCGTCGCGCACCCGAACGGTGGTCGCGGTCGACACCGGCTGCAGCCCGTCACCCGCCTTGAAGTGTCCGCTCTGGATGATGGACTGGGTGTAGACGCCATATTCCGCCGACAGGGCCTTGCGGTCGTCGGCACTCATGCGGCCATATTCCGCGTCGCTCCGGTAGATCAGCAACAGATATTGCATCTTGAGAACTCCTCTTGATCGGCTGGATCGCCGACACCCAGTCGAACGGGCGACACGCAGGACGACATCGTCAGGATAAATTATTTTGGCCGCCCGGCGTGAATGTCTCACCGGCCCGGCGGGCCGCGGAGCCAACTTATATCGGATAATCCGATAGTAATCGCGAATATTATTCGTTTGTTAAATTCATGGCAGCGCGTAGCCTTCGAATGGCCGGAGGACTTCGCCATGACACCACTGCCGCAGACCGCCACACGCCTTTCCCGGCTCCTGCTGTTGATGCTGTACCGAATCCTGCGCAGTCGGATCGTGGCGAAACCGCGCCACCACGCCGGTCAGGTCGCCTCGAACATCGCCGCGGGCGGCAATCCGCTCGGCGTGTGAGGAGGCAATGCAACGGGGCATCACGCGCCTGAAGGCGTTGCGTCAGCTGATCGCCGACGAAGGGCTGACCATCGCGATCCTTGCGGCGGTCGCCGCAGCGACGGTGATCGCATTTGGTTTCGGTGCGGAAGCCGACATCGTGGCCTCGATGCTGGTCATCGGCCTTGTGACCGCGCTGGCGGAGACCCGCCTGCGATCGGGAAAGTAGCTCCAGCGGCCGTGATCGGCTCCGGAGGGGATGACCGAGAACCTGACATTTGCTTGTAGCTTGATCCGCGTCACTGCGAGCCACCGGGTCGCGCGAACGCGCGCCCGATGACAGGCTCCGCGAAGCTATCCATCTGTCGCATGTGCGGAGCGATGGATTGCTTCGTCGCTTCAGCGCAAAATTGCTTCGCAATTTTGTCGCGAGCTCCTCGCAATGACGGCATGGCTTCCCAGCCTTTACGACGATGTCGCGGCCTGCTGCGCGGCGCGGCGCCGCAACTCCTTGAGCTCCTCGAAACGCTTGGTCACGTCGCGCATCACCGCGACGGTGCCGGCGACCTTGTGCGCCGCATCGTGCAGCATCTCGATGGTGAATTCGACGGAGATGCGCGTCCTGTGCCTGGTCAGCGCCGGCACCGACAGCAGATCGCCCTGACCGTAGCGGCTCGTCCCGGTCGCCATCGTGTGCCGGAAGCCGGCCCAGTGACGCGCGCGCAGATTCTCCGGAATGATCAAATCGAGCGATTGTCCGATCGCCTCCTCGGCGCTGAAGCCGAACATCCTGACCGCGCCGGGATTCCACAAGGTGATACGGCCTTCGACATCGGTCGCAACGATCGCGTCGGAGGCTCCCTTGAGCAACGCGTCTCCCACTTCTGCCGCAATATCCATCGTTTGACCTCCTGCTGATCCCGATCCTGCTGTGAACGCGGACGTTTGCGCTGACAAGCGAAGAAAGCCGATGGAATCGATCGGAGATGCCGATAGAAATCGCGGTCAGCGCCGCCGCCGCGCGGCAGGCCTGGCCCGCGGCAGGTCCGCGCTCGCATTAACCTGCGACGCGGCAAGCCGATGCATGGTCTCGACCGCGCGCGCCAGATGATCGTCCTGGCTGTCAGCCGGATAGGCGACATAGGCGGGCATCGCAAAGCCAGGTGCGCCGGCGACGGCGTGCAGCCGCCGCGCCTTCAGGAGCGGCTCCACGATACGACGCGCGAAGAAGCCAGAGCCGCCATTCTCCAAAAGATGCTGCAATCCGAGCCAGCCGATATTCACCGTCAGCGCGGGGCCGGCGAAATTCGGAAACAGCGTGGCGTGACGCGCGTAGAATTCGGGGCCCCAATCGACATAGACATAGCCCGGTCCCGGCTCCGGTGCGCTTTTCGGATCGGTCGACACCAGGATGAGCTGCTCCTCGAACAGCTGCTCGACCTTGAGGCCGGGGCGACTCTGCGGCGTGTACATCACGCAAATGTCGATGCGTCCCTCGACCAGCCCCTGCATCAGCTCGGGCTCGAGCGCGCTCTCGGCGCGGATCGAGATGTCGGGATGCGCCCGCGTCATCAGCGGCAGCCAGCGCAGCAGATACTCTTCCCAAAGTCCGATGCGGCCGCCGACCACCAGCGTCGCGGAAAATCCCTTGGGGATTCCGACATCATGGCGCGCCTGCTCGACGGTGCGGACCAGCACCGAGGCGTGGCGCTGAAACTGCCGGCCGGCCGGCGTCAACGTGGTGCCGGCCTTGTTGCGTACGAACAGCACGCAGCCGAGCTGCTGCTCGAGCGTGTGGATGCGGGTGCTGACGGTCGACTGGCTGACATGCAGCCGCTCCGCCGCGGTGATGAAGTTGCCGGCGCTCACCACCGTCAGGAACGTCCGGGCCAGTTCGGTATCCATGGCACCTCGAGCTTTGGATCGATCAAATCGATATCAAAGGCCTTTCCTCCGCGAATGTCAAAATCAAGGGCCAGCCGGGCGCCAGGCCAAGGTTAACCATCGCAATCGCTTGACGCGGGCGGCCAAAGCCCGCATGCGTAACCCGTCAGTCGGCCGGACGGCCGCTCCCGCAAGCGCCGAAAGGCCGCGGGGGAGGAAAGTCCGGGCTCCATCGACATGCGGTGCCGGATAACATCCGGCGGGGGCGACCCCAGGGAAAGTGCCACAGAGAACGAACCGCTCCCTCCTCGGAGGAAGTAAGGGTGAAAAGGTGCGGTAAGAGCGCACCGCGTTTCCGGCAACGGAGATGGCATGGCAAACCACACCGGGAGCAAAACCGAATAGGGACGGCAACGCGGTTAGTTCGCACACGCGCGATAACACCGCAGGGCGATGTCAGGCCCGCTGTCCGGGTAGGTTGCCCGAGGCAAGGTGCAAACCTTGTCCCAGAGGAATGGCCGTCGCGTACCATTCGCGAGAATGGTGCCCTACAGAACCCGGCTTACAGGCCGGCTGATATTCTAAAGCGTTTTCGAGCGAAGTGGATTTCCGGTTCGCGTGAAGAAAACGCGTCTTGAAGATGGACCATGAGGGGCTCGGCGCGACACGCCGGGCCCCTCGCCAGTTTCAGATCAACGTCGTTCCAGCTACGCGCGCCGGCGGGAAGTAGAGCCAACCATCGTCTTGCGTCAGAACGACCCGAATGCGGTGCCGATCGCAATCACCGCTGCGAGAGCAATGACAGAACTCACAATGCCGACCATGACAATGTCGAGATAGCTATCGCGATGCTTGAGCCCACAGATCGCAAGCAGGCTAACGACAGCGCCGTTGTGAGGTAGAATGTCCAGCGTTCCCGAACCGATCACCGCGACGCGATGCAACAGGCCGGGGTCAATACCCGCCTCCGCGGCAAGGTCCATATAGGTCCGTCCCAGCGCATCGAGCGCGATCGTCAAGCCGCCGGAAGCCGACCCCGTCAGCGCCGCAAGGATGTTCGTCGCGACCGCGAGCGACACCAATGGACCGCCTTCAATTCGCAACACCCAGTCCCGCACCACGCCGAAGGCGGGAAGCGAGGCGATAACGGCGCCGAATCCGACAAGGCTTGCGACGCTCAGCGCCGGCAGGACCGACGCGTTGGCACCGGCATCCATCGTTCGTCGCAGTGCGGGCAGCCGCGTCCAGTTGCAGAGGATGACCGTCACGATCGCTCCCGCCAACGCCACGACAACTGACCAGACACCGGCCACGGCAGCCAGTGATGTATTTCCCCACCGCTGTTCGGCCAGGAACGAGAAATCAAGCCGAGGCAGCACAACCAGCGACATCACCAGATTGACGGCGACGACGACGATCAGGGGAAGGATGGCGTTGAAAATCGGGACAGCGGCATCGCTGTGATATCCGTGGCGGAGCTCCGCCGGGTCGAATTCTCGCGCCGTCGTAGCCCGCTCGCGCAACAGCTCGTCGTCGGCTGCATCCGCCGGAACCGGCGGCTCGTCGCCATACCCCTCTTTTGCGCGATGCGCTGCCTTCTCCGCGCGAAGCAGCCACCACAGCCCGACGCTCAGCATGATGATCGAGGCGACAACGCCGAGGCCCGGTGCGGCAAAGGGGGTCGTGCCGAAGAAAGGCATCGGTATCGCATTCTGTATCGACGGCGTGCCCGGCAGCGCCGACATGGTGAAGGTCGAAGTCCCGAGAATGACCGCCGCCGGTACCAGACGACGTGGAATCCCCGCCGTGCGAAACAGCGACTGCGCCATCGGAACGATGACAAAGAAGGCGACGAACAGGCTGACGCCGCCATAGGTGACCAGTGCGCCTGCGAGCACGACCGCAAGGATGATCCGGCGTTCGCCCAGGCACCGGGAGATGAAGCCCGCGACCGCAGCGACCGCGCCGCTGTCATCCATGAGCTTTCCGAACACGGCGCCAAGCAGAAAAATAGGAAAGAACTGCGCGAGAAACTCCGACGCACTACCCATGAAGGTCTGCGTCCAGTTGGCAAGCAGCGGCTCGCCACCGAAGGCTGCGGCCACCAGCGCACAGAGCGGCGCGAGCAGCAGCACGCTCCAACCGCGGAAAGCGAGACAGACCAGCAGTCCAAGCCCGACGAGAATGCCGAGAAGACCCATCGTCTCAGCACTCCGCCAGCAGAATATCGAGATCTGCGGTCGAACGCTCACCGAGATCGGCGCCATGGGCGTCGAGGAATTCGCCGGCGGCTCGCCGCCCTTCCTCGTGCAGCTTGGCCACGAACGCCCATTCGGCATTGAGCTTGGATGACGAACCGAACGTCGCGAGCATGTCGCTCTTGATCCGGTGCGTCTTCATCTGCGCCCAGCGGGCGCCTTCCCCTGTACCGGGATCGGCGACCTGGCGAAGCAACGCGATCATCCGCAGCTCCTTTGCCAGCGGCGAGTTGAACGAGATCTCGTTAAGCCGGTTGAGAATGTCAGCGGCCGTGCGCGGCTGCTCCGGACGCTCGGTCGGGTTGATCTGGACGACGACGGTGTCGCGCGCGTCGGTCTCGCGGACGAGCGGTGTAATCGTGGGATTGCCCGCGTAGCCGCCGTCCCAATAGGGCTCGCCATCGATCTCGATCGCGCGAAACATCGTTGGTAAGCAAGCCGACGCGAGCAGGACTTCCGCGGTAATCTCCGCGTTGCGAAAAATCCGTCCGCGGCCCGTACGCACGCGCGTGGCGGTGATGAAGAGCTTGATCGGCGCGCGTGCAAGACGCTCGAAATCGATACTGTCGTTCAATATGTCGCGTAGCGGATTGAAGCCAAGCGGATTGAGGTCGTAGGGTGAAAGCATCCGCGACATCAAATCGGTGAAGAGATAGGCCGGGGAGCTGTCAAGCGACCAGCGTCCCATCAGGCGGTCGAGCGGCGACCGTTGCAACGGACTGAATGCGGCGGCGCGCGAGACGCTTCGCCAATATTTTTCAAGCGCTTCGCGTGCGCCGGCAGCGCCGCCCGCGGTCCAACCATCCGCCAGCACGGCTGCGTTCATCGCTCCGGCCGATGTCCCGGATATGCCCGCAATCTGAAACCAAGGTTCTTCGAGAAGCCGATCCAGGACACCCCACGTGAACGCACCGTGCGATCCCCCACCTTGAAGCGCCAGGTCTACGAGCACGGGGCTACGGTTCATGAATCCATGCTCACCAGCACGCGAGGCGCTCATTATGTCGCAGTTCAACCGAACATGCGAGACAAAGTTGCGGTCGCTGCCTAGTTCCGACGGCGAACTTCGAACGATATTATCTCAACTCGAAGCGAACCGATCGCTTCAGTGCCGCCACAGCCCACCTTTCTTAAAAGGCGACATGCATGGGGTGGCGGGCGTAGAGTGTGCCTCTCGCGGAGGATCGCAGATGGACCTTCAGAAGATCATGGCGAAGGCAAGAGACATCGCCAGCAGCACCGGCACAATCACGACCGAGCAACTGAACGGGATGTGCCCCAACAATATGGAGCCCGAAGATATCGCGGCTCTCTTTGCGGCTCTGCGCACTGAGGGGATTCGTCTCAAGGACGACGAAGCAGAAAAGTAGGAGCCACTGTGCTTTGACAATCGATCACTGCGATCGAAGCGCTGCCCGGGTTTGGATGGTAGCAGATTGGCCATCCGGCGGCATTGCAGCTATGATCCGCCAGAGCTGGACGTGTCCTTCTGCCCCGAGATTCAAGACGATCAAGAGGAGGAATAGGAATGTCGGTCGCCTGCAAGTTCGAACGCAGCATCCTCAGCCACGAAGAATATGAGGAAATCCGCCTGACGCATCATCCCGCCATCTACGGCGTCGAGGTGAGCGAGCTCGAGGCCATGCGACTCCGCTTGCGCAAGATGCGCGACAAGGAGCGAACGGTCGGCCGACAAAAGCAGCGAGAGAGCCGCGGAAAGGCCGAGGCTCGCGGCACGAGCTTTCCAGGAACCGCCAAGCATGCGTCAGAGCGAAAACAGGTCTTCGCGGCAGCGCTGAAACGGGTCAACACGGAGCTGAGGCGTCAGCACAATCTGGCAGCCCGGACCGCACATGTCGAAGCAGCGCGAAAGGCCCTCGCGCTGCACCGGGCCGCGAACTTCACGACGCGTCCCCCGGCAGGAGGCACCGCGGGCGAAGGCATGGCGTCGAAGCCAAGCGAACGCCGACGAAAGATCATTGCAGGCGCAAAGATCGGACGCGTATCGCAGGCGACAAAGGTCGCTCAAGCCGCCCGCGACGCGCGCGGTGCATGATCCCGGGCAAACAAGCGGCTGATTGATTCCGGCGCGGCATCGGCAGCCCGCGGCATACGCCAGCCGTCGCGGTTGCGCGCGGTCTGTCGCATGCTGAAGCGGACAGGGCGCGGCGTTTCAGCGGCATTGGTCAATGCAACCGCCAGTCGATCAGTGCCCGCCAGAACCTCAAACCCAATCCGGACGCTGATCTCCCGCATGAACCGCGTGACCGACCGGATACAAGCTCTTGATGCGGTCCCGGACGGCGATGATGCCAAAACAGGGCGTAAGAGAGACATGCCCCGGCTGAGGCGCCGCGCCGAGCTCCTCAATCGCCTATCATGTTCTCCACAATAAGCGCCATCCCGACGTGCCTGCTGGTGATCGTGGCATTCGTCAGTACCTATTTCCAGCTGCGGCACGAATATGGTGTCGCCATACTTTTTATCGTAGCGCTCGGATCTTTCACCGCAGCGCTGATAGATCTCGTCCGTGAACGAGGATTGCCGTGCACGAATACGATCTGGATCGCTAGAGATCGCCTCAGGAAACAATCTCCATGAGCATCGCCATCAGCGCCTCCGGCGCGGTGACGTTCGGCGAATGGCTGGCGTCGATCTCGAAATAGCGCCAGCCGGCTTCGTTCCTGATGCGCCGGGCGAACTGGCCGAACGTGTCGGCCTGCGTGGCGCGGGTGGCGTAGATGTAGCTGCGCGGCAGGCTGGTCTCGCCGTGCTTCAACCGCAATTTCTGCTCGAAGCATTTGATCGGCATGTCGACGCGCCGCGTGCTCAGCCATCCGACGTCGGCGGGCGACGTGTCCGGCGGCACCGGCATCGGCGGAATACGCCAGCCGTCGCCGTCGCTCGCGAACTCACGCATGGTCTCGATCGCCGATTCGTTGAGATCGAACAGCGACTGGCCGTCGCGCGGCACGAAGGCGTCGATATAGATCATCTGCGCGATGCGCTCGCGCACCCGGTCGGCGACGCCGGTCGCGACCATGCCGCCATAGGAGTGGCCGATCAGCACGATGTCGTGCAGGTCCTCGTAACTGATGACGCTGAGCACATCCTGGATATGCGCCTCGAGGTCGAGTCCTTGATGCGCAAGGTGCGCGCGCTCGCCAAGCCCGGTGTAGCTCGGCGTGACCAGCCGATGGCCGGCGGCCTGCATCAGGGGATGCATCTTCTTCCATGCCCAGCCTGCCGACCAGGCGCCGTGACAGACCAGAAAGGTTTTTTGCGAATTCGCAGGCGAGCCTGAAGTCATGGGATGCTTCCGTTCCGATTATCGTTGATGAGCCGTGATTTTGAATAGTACCTGCGAGACGCGTTGTGTAAACGTGGCGCCAAATACCACCGTCGTTCCGGGGCGATGCGCCAGCATCGAACCCGGAATCTCGAGATTCCCCGGTGCGCGATTGCGCACCTGCGGTCTGGTCCTTCGGACCATCCCGGAATGACGAAGGAGAAAAAAATGACCCCGGCAAGCTATGCGATCCTGTTCTTCGGCGCGCTTGCCGGCGGTTTCGTCTCCGGTCTTGCCGGTTTCGGCACCGCACTGATGGCGCTCGGCATCTGGCTCTATGTGCTGCCGCCGACACTCGCGGTGCCGCTGGTGCTGGTCTGCTCGGTCATCGCGCAGCTCTCGACCTTGCCGTCGATCTGGAAGAGCATCGATTTCCGTCTGGTCTGGCCGTTCGTCATCGCAGGCCTCGCGGGCGTGCCGATCGGCATCCTGCTGATCGCGCGGGCCGACCCCGAGGTCTTCAAGCTGACCATCGGCGTCTTCCTGCTGGTGTTTCCGACCGCGTTGTTCCTGCAACGCAAGCCGATGTCGATCGCCTTCGGCGGCAAATGGGCCGATGGCGCGATCGGATTTGCCGGCGGCATCCTCGGCGGCCTCGCCGGACTGTCCGGCCCGCTGCCGATCCTGTGGGCCAGCGTGCGCGGCTGGGGCAAGCAGCAGCGCCGCGGCGTGTTCCAGATCTTCAACTTCACGATCCTGGCGGCCGCGCTTTGCGCGCAGATCGCAAGCGGCCTGGTGAAAACAGAGCTGACCTGGCTGGTGGCGTGCGCGTTTCCGGGGACGCTGCTCGGCGCCTGGCTCGGTGCGCGGCTCTATCATGCGCTCAGCGACCGCAATTTCTCCGACGTCGTGCTGCTGCTGCTGTTCCTGTCCGGCGTCGCGCTGGTATGGAACGGGCTGGCGCCGAAATAGCGCGGGCGCTGCGTGAGCGTCGGTTCTGATCCAATCAGAACCGACGCTCCAGCCATGCGCCATCTCACTCCGCCGCGGCCTGACCGAACTCGGTCGCCTGACGCTCGAACAGGCCGCGATAGATGCCGCCTTGACGCGCGGCGAGCACCTCATGGGTGCCCTGCTCGACGATCTCGCCGCGGTCGAACACCAGGATGCGATCCATGCTGCGCACGGTCGACAGCCGGTGCGCGATCACGATCGAGGTGCGGCCCTTCATCAACCGTTCCATCGCCTGCTGGATCAGCGCCTCGGATTCCGAATCGAGGCTCGAGGTCGCCTCGTCCAGGATCAGGATCGGCGCATCGGCCAGGAAGGCGCGCGCCAGCGCCACGCGCTGCCGCTCGCCGCCCGACAGCTTGACGCCGCGCTCGCCCACCAGCGTGCCGTAACCCTTCGGCAGCCGCATGATGAAGTCGTGCGCATTGGCAAGCCGCGCCGCCTGCTCGATCGCCTCCATGCCGGCGCCCGGCCGGCCATAGGCGATGTTCTCCGCCAGCGTGCGGTGGAACAGGATTGGCTCCTGCTGCACGATCGCGATCTGGCTGCGCAGCGATTGCTGCGTCGCCCTGGCGATGTCCTGACCGTCGATCAGGATCCGGCCAGCGGAGACGTCGTAGAGCCGCTGCACCAGCTTGACGAAGGTCGTCTTGCCGGAGCCGGAGCGCCCGACCAGGCCGACCCGCTCGCCGGCGTCGATGTCGACCGACAGCCCGTCATAGAGCGGCCGGCGGTGGCCGCCATAGTGAAACGTGACGTCGTCGAACACGATGCGGCCGCCCTGGATGTCGATCGTCCCAGCATCATCCGCATCGACGATGCCGAGCGGCTCGCCATGGATCTGCACCAATTCCTCCATGTCGTTCACCGAACGCTGCAGGTTGTTGATGTGCATGCCGACATCGCGCAGATAGGCATGGATGATGTAGTAGCTGGTCAGCACATAGGTGACGTCGCCCGGCGTGGCGCGGCCCTGCGCCCACAGCAGGATCGCACCGCCGATCACCGAGGCGCGGAAGCACAGCAGCACCACGAGCTGCGCCGTCGAGGTGTGATTGTAGCGGAACCAGGTCCGCCGCACCCGTCGGCGCCAGCGGCTGATGACGCCGTCGAGCCGCACGTCCTCGCGCGTCTCCGCGCCGAACGACTTCACCACCGCGTTGCAGGTCAGGGCGTCGGCCAGCGTGCCGCCGACCTTGGTGTCCCACGCATTGGAAACGCGCGCGGCAGGCGCCACGTAGCGCACCTGGAACACCATGGTCATCGCGACATAGATCACCGAGCCGACCGCGATCACCGCGCCGAGCTGCGGCCAATGCACGCCGAGCAGGATCATCGAACCGACCAGCACCACGACCGACGGCAGCAGCGCCATCAGGATGGTGTCGTTCAGCAAATCGAGCGCCCACATGCCGCGCGTGATCTTGCGCACGGTGGAGCCGGCGAACGAATTGGCGTGCCAGTCGGTCGAGAAGCGCTGCACCCGCATGAAGGCCTGCTGCCCGACATCGGACATCGTCTTCAGCGTGAACGGCACGATGGTCTGGATGCCGACCAGCCGCAGCACCAGCGACAGCGCGCCGAGGCCGACGATGGCGCCGAACGCCAGCATCGCCGCATGGCGCGCGGCCGCATTGGTGGCGCCCGCGGTCAGCGCGTCGACCAGATGGCCGGAAAACACCGGCATGAACAGGTCGGCCGCGGTTGCGCCGAGGAATCCGGCCGTCACCGCGGAGGCACGCAGCGGCTGTTCCAGCCAATGGCGGAAGACAAAGGGAAGCACGATCCGGATTGCGGCCGGCCGCTTGGTCGTCAGAGAGGTCATGGCACATTCCGGCCACGCGTTTGCAGCGCGTGCCGGCTCCATCTGAGGCGACGTGCGGGCAGAATCCGACCGCGAGCGCCGCTGGAAATTGTCGATAGCGTGTTGGGAAGTTTTGCTGATCGGGGATCAGGCCCGGTCAGCGCCGGGAGCTAACGCCTAAACGCGTCCAGCACCGTCGAACGCGGGCGCGCGATCTGCGAAATAAACGACTTCATGCGCATCTCCCCGGTTCGAGTAAGGAAGCGCTGCTTATAAATGCATCACGCGCGATTGGCAAGGTAACATCGGCGTGAGTGCGTCAATGTGTCGGCGATATCAGCTATTCACGCGACCGGGCGCAGCCCGCGCGCCGATGCGATGCACTCAGCCCGGCGACAACGGCACACTTTCGTAGCCCGGATGAGCGAAGCGAAATCCGGGGCCGCGTCACGTTCAGTGATGAACTGCCGAGATCGGTCCCGCATATCGCTTCGCTCATGCGGGCTACGAAAACCGATGACACCTAATGCGCGTCGCCGCCGCTCGCGGTCATCGACGGCGGCTTGTTGACGAACAGCACCAGAAGGCTGAGCGCGACATAGAACAACGACAGCATGAAGAAGGCATCGCCATAGCCCATCACTGCTGCCTGACGGTGCACGATCTGCGAGAGCTGCTTCATCGCCATGATGGCGGAATCGCCCATGCCCTGCATGCGCTGAGTGAACATGTTGAGGGTCTCGACCGCGGTGGTGTTGCCCCAGGTCACGCGGTCATGCAGCCGCGAGATGTGCAGATCGGTGCGGTCGTTGAGCACCTCGTTGATGACGGCGAGACCTACCGCGCCGCCGAGGTTGCGCATCAGGTTGAACAGGCCGGAGGCGTTCTTGACGCGATCCTGCGGCAACGTCGCGAGCGCGATGTTGTTGGTCGGCACCATGGCGCACATCATGCCGATGCCGCGCAGGATCTGCGGCAGCAGCAGCTCGTAGAAATCATAGTCGCGGGTGATCCAGGTCATCTGCCAGGAGCCGAGCGCGAAGGTCACGAGGCCGAAGGCGATGATGTAGCGCAAATCGACCTTCTGCATCAGCCGCCCGACCACCGGCGCCATCAAGAACATGGTGACGCCGGAGACGAACATGGTCTCGCCGATCATCAGCGCGCTGTAGCCGCGAACCTCCGCGAGATAGCGCGGATAGACATAAGTCAGGCCATAGAGCCCGATGCCGATGCAGAACTGCAGCACGCAGCCGACCGCGAAGTTGCGGTTACTGAAGGCGTAGAGATCGACGATCGGCTCCTCCGCGGTCAAGACGCGCCAGAAGAACGCGACCGCCGAGACGAAGCCAATCGCGGCGCAGACCGCGACCGAGGTGTCCTGCAGCCACTCATATTGCGGCCCCTCCTCCAGCACATATTCAAGCGAGCCGAGGAAGCCGCCCATGAAGATCAGCCCCCACCAGTCGAAGCGCTCGAGCAGCGCGAAGTTCGGCTGGTCGAAATCGACCAGCGCCAGCACGCCTGCCGTGATGATGACGCCGGGCACGATGTTGATGAAGAACAGCCAGTGCCACGACATCAGGTCGGTGATGTAGCCGCCGACGGTCGGTCCAACGGTCGGCGCCAGCGTCGCGACGAGGCCGATGATCGGCGCCACGATGTGGAATTTGGTGCGCGGGAAGATCGTGTAGGCCGAGGCGAACACCGTCGGGATCATGCCGGCGCCGAGAAAACCCTGCAGCGCGCGCCACAGGATCATCTGCTCGATCGAGGAGGCGAAGCCGCACAGCAGGCTCGAGGCGGTGAAGCCGAACGCGGAGATCGCGAACAACAGCCGCGTGCCAAGCGCGCGCGACAGGAATCCGGACAACGGAATCGCGATCACTTCGGCGATCAGATAGGCGGTCTGCACCCACGACACTTCGGTCGAGGATGCCGACAGGCCGGCCTGGATCTCGGACAGCGAGGCCGAGACGATCTGGATGTCCAGGATCGACATGAACATGCCGAACACCATGATGATGAAGGCAACCAGCCGCTTCGGCTGGATGCGCTCGGACTCCGGGGCGCCGGTCATCATCGAGGGTGAAGCAGTGGTCGTATCAGCCATGGGCTCATCGGCTCCGAGCCTCGGACTCTGTCCGAAGCTTCAAGACATCACTGCGGATGGATCATCATCGGCGCGTCGAGATCAGTTTCGGCGTCGGCATCGGCCGCGCCTTCACGGGTGTCGACGGTGGTGTAGACCGACATGCCGGCGCGCAAGAGGCCCTGCCTGGCGACGCTGGCAGGCACGCGGATGCGGACCGGCAGGCGCTGCACGATCTTGGTGAAGTTGCCGGTGGCGTTGTCGGGCGGCAGCAGCGTGAACACCGAGCCCGCCGCCGGCGAAATGCTGTCGACGAGGCCGGTGAACTTGCGGAAGCCGTAGGCGTCGACCTTGATCGTCACCCGCTGCCCGGTGCGGATGCGCTTGAGCTGGGTCTCTTTATAGTTCGCGTCGATGTAGACGCCGTCGAGCGGCACCACGTTGCCGAGCCGCTGGCCCACATTGATATAGTCGCCGGTGTTGACCAGGCGGTTGGAGAAGGTGCCGTCGACCGGCGCACGGACATTGGTGAATTCGAGATCGCGCTCGGCCTTGGCGAGCTGGGTCTGCAATTCGGCGAGCTGGGCGCGGGCCTCGGCCTGCTGCGCCTTGGTCACCTCGACATTGTCCTTGGCCGCATCATAGGCCGCCTGCGCGGACCGCACGCTGGCCGCGCCCTGATCACGGCCGGCCTCCGAGACTTCGAAGGTGGCACGCGAGGCAAAACCCTTGGTGCTGAGCGCCTGCTGGCGGTCGAAATCGAGATCGGCGCGCTTCAGGCCGGCCTGCGCGGACACCAGCTGGGCCTGCGCCTGCTCGACCGAGCTCGCCGCCGCCGCAACCTGTCGGCCGATGCGCTCGATCGTCGCCTGCTGGGTCGCGATCCGGGTGCGCGCGGCGTCGACCGCGATGCGGTAGTCGCCGTCATCGATCCGGAAGATCACGTCGCCAGCGTGCACCAGCGCGTTGTCGCCGGGCAGGATCGCCGCGATATGGCCCGCGACGCGGGCGCCGAGCATGGAGTTGTTGGCGCGGACATAGGCATCGTCGGTCGAGACGTAGAAGCGCCCGACCATCAGGTAATAGGCGGCATAGCCCGCGGCAGCGAGCGCGAGCAGGCCGACCACGCCCATCATCACGAATTTGCGCTTGCCGGATTTCGGCGCCGGCGCCGCCGCGGGCGAAGCCGCGGGCTGCTCGGGCGCAGACGCGGGCGGCGCCTCCGCGGGACGCTTGGCTTCTTCAGCTCGGCCCTGCTCGCCGAAATCGGCGGATGCATCGCGCGCGATCGCGTCCTCGGCCATCTCAGGCTCGGAACGAACAATGCGTGCAGCCTGATCCCGTGCTGCGGCCATGGCCGAGGCTCCCCACAAAAATCTTGACGCGCGCGATGGCGGAATAAGGGCCGTGCGGCGCATCGTCACTCCCAAGATACCATTGACCGAACGGTTCGGTCAATCTATATTCCCGCCCGCTAGATTATAAAGCTTCGATTCTTCCCTTTCCTACTCTGGGTTGAGTTCTTTCCCGAGAAGCTAATTCAATGGTTGCAGCGCCCCGAACCTCCCTCCAGTCCGTCGGCGAGGAGGAATCGTCGAAACGCCGCCAGATCCTGGACGGCGCCCGCAAGGTATTCCTGGAGCTCGGCTTTGACGGCGCGAGCATGGGCGAGATCGCGCGCGCTGCCGGCGTCTCCAAGGGCACGCTCTACGTCTATTTCCCCGACAAGGCCGGGCTGTTCGCGTCAATCGTCGAGGAGGAAAAGCTCGAGCAGGGCAAGGTCGCCTTCAATTTCGATCCGGCGCGCGACGTCGACACCACCCTCCCCGAATTCGGCCGCGCCTATGTCGCGGTGCTGTGCCGGCCCGGCGGCGGCTCGGCGATCCGCACCGTGATGGCGATCGCCGAGCGGATGCCCGAGCTCGGCAGCCGGTTCTACACCCACGTCATCGCCCACACCGTCGACCGCTTCGCCGCCTATCTCGAGGCGCGCGCCGCGCTCGGCGAGCTCGTGATCGACGACTACCAGCTCGCGGCCTGGCAATTCATGCAGATGTGCCAGGCGACGCTGTTCCAGGCGTTCATCTTCCAGGCCAAGCCGTCGCCCTCGCCGGAGCGGATCGCAACCGTCGTCGACAGCGCGACGCGCGTGTTCTTCGCGGCGTACCGGCCGAAGGCCGGGTGAGATCGACGTCTTATCGCGGACCAGCGCGCTCTTCGTCCCGTCATGCTGAGGTGCTCGCGTAGCGAGCCTCGAAGCATGCGCGGCCCGGCTGGGGGCCGTCGTGCTTGAGACGGCCGCGGAGTTTATCATCGGGCCGCGCTTTGTGCGGACTCGTTGGCAGCCTCATCAACATGACGGACGTACGTTCTTTAGATCGTCACGGGGGGTATTGTTCTCCAGCCGTCGATGTGCACGATCAATAACTCCAGCACGACGAGGCGATCGACCATGAACGACCTCACCATCCGACAGATGCAGCCGGACGAGATCGCGCTCGCGGTGGACTGGGCCGCGGCGGAGGGATGGAATCCTGGTCTCGCAGATGCGCCCTGCTTTGCCGCCGAGGACCCGCAGGGCTTCTTCATCGGCGAGCTCGATGGCGAGCCGGCCGCGGTGATCTCCTGCGTCAATTACGGCGCGCAATTTGCCTTCCTCGGCTTCTACATCGTGCGTCCGGATCTGCGCGGCCGCGGCCATGGCCTGAAGATCTGGAATGCGGCCATCGCGCATGCGCGCCTGCGCGTGATCGGGCTCGATGGCGTGGTGGCGCAGCAGGCGAACTACCAGAAGTCCGGCTTCGCGCTCGCTTACGCCAATGTGCGCTACGGCGGCACTGTCGCCGCACCATCCGCGCCGAGCGACGGCACCTTCGCGCTGACCGATCTGCCGATGGCGCTGATCGAGGCCGATGACGCCACGGTGTTTCCCGCACCGCGGCCGGCATTCCTGCGCGCCTGGATCAACACGTCAGGACATGTCGGGCGCGCGCTGATGCGCGACGGCAGGCTGGCCGGCTGGGGCGTGATCCGCCCGTGCCGGACCGGCCGCAAGATCGGTCCGCTGGTTGCCGATGACCGTGCCGGCGCCGAGGCCGTTGTCGCGGCATTGCTCGCGAGCGCGGGCAGCGGCGAGGTCTTCCTCGATGTCCCCGCGGTCAACCGCGACGCCGTCGCGCTGGCGCAAGGCCTCGGGCTGTCGCCGGTGTTCGAGACCGCGCGGATGTATACCGGCGCGATCCCGCCACTCCGGATCGATCGCGTGTTCGGCGTCACGACGTTCGAGCTCGGTTAGAGCGAGGGATTTCGGAATATTAGAAATATATCCGTGAGTTGCCCGACGTGTCAAGTGGCTAGGTCGAACGCCTGCCACCGCCGGCTCCTTTGCATGGGGTTGTTTTCGATATTTTCGCAACGCGCCTCCCCCGCAAGTGCCCGCAAGCGGGAGAGGGAGCGCGGCTGCAATTCAAACCCGAGCTAGTTCGCCGCCGCGTTGACCTCCGGCGTAGCGACGTTGTCCTGCTCGACCTCCTCGGGCAGGCCGGCGAAGCGCCGCAGCGCCTTCGCCATCTTCACGCGGCCGGCAACGCCGGTGATGATGACGTCGACCATCACGAACGACGAGTGGAAGTGGCCCTGCGCCTTGAGCTGCTCGACCTTGACGCCGGCCTTGGCGAGCGCGTCGCCATAGGCGATGCCCTCGTCGCGCAACGGATCGAACTCGCTGGTCGCGATGAACGTCGGCGGCAGGCCTTCGAGCTTGCCGCGCAGCGGCGCGACGCGCGGGTCGGTGCGGTCGGCCGGCGAGCAGTACAGGTCCCAGAACCAGTACATCAGCCCGCGGGTCAGGAAATAGCCGGTCGCGTTGTCGACATAGGACGGCCGGTCGAATGTGGAATCGGTGACCGGACAGATCAGGAGCTGGCCCGCGATCTCGGGCCCGCCGCGATCGCGCGCGAGCTGGCACGTGACGGCCGCGATGTTGCCGCCGGCGCTCCAGCCCGCGACCAGCAGCGGCCCTGCCCTGCCGCCGAGCTCGGCGCTATGGGCCGCGATCCAGCGCGTCGCCGCAAAACCGTCCTCGGCCGCGGCCGGGAAGCGATGCTCGGGCGCATGGCGATAGCCGACACTGACGATGATCATGCCGGTGCGCCGGCACAGGTCGCGGCAGAACGGATCGTCCGACATCTCGTCGCCGAGCACCCAGCCGCCGCCGTGGAAATACACCACGATCGGATGCGGCCCCGGCGTCGCCGGCCGGTACAGCTTATACGGCAGCGGACCGTCCGCGCCCTGCAGCATGCCGCTGCCGACCTCGCCGACCGGGCGGCCAAAGGGACGCCCCTTGTTGAATTCGGTGAGGAAGTCGCGCGCGCCCTGCGCCCCCATCGTCTCGAGCGGCGGCAGGTTCATTTCGCCGAGCAGGTTCAGCACCAGCCGCACATCCGGCTGCAGGCGCACGATCTCGCCGTCATTGCATTGCTCGGCAACGCCGGGACCCGAGAGCTTGAAGCCGAGCATGCCGCGGCCGACCACCTCGTTGCAGATGCTGCGATACGGACCGACGCCGCCCGTATAAGGCATCACGCCTTGCGGCTTGCCGGGCACGTTGGCGCCCGTGTACCAGGTGTTGGCGAGCCGGTGCAGCGTCAGCGTCGCGCAATCGGCCATGTGCCGTTCCCAGCCGGCCTGCGCGGTCTCGGTCGCTTCCATCGTGGTGAAGCCGGCGTCGCGCAGCGCGGCGATCCGCTCCACCACCCAATCGACGTGCTGCTCGATCGAGACAGCCATGTTCGACAGCACCGACGGGCTGCCGGGACCGGTGATCATGAACAGATTGGGAAAGCCCGCGACGGTGACGCCGAGATAGGTCTGCGGTCCGTGCGCCCAGACATCCGACAGCGACTTGCCGCCGCGGCCGGAGATCGGATGCACCGCCATGATCGCCCCGGTCATCGCGTCGAAGCCGGTGGCGAACACGATGACGTCGACGTCGAACTTGCGTCCGTTGGTGAAGATGCCGCTGGTGGTGATCCCCTTGATCGGCTCCTGCCGCAGATTCACCAGCGTCACGTTGGGACGGTTGTAGGTCGCATAGTAGTTGGTATCGAGGCAGGGACGCTTGGCGCCGAACGGATGATCATGCGGGGCCAGCGCCGCCGCCGTCTCCGGATCCTTGACCACGGCGCCGATCTTCTCGCGGATCAGGTCGGCGACCAACCTGTTGCCGTCGACATCGACCGCCTGGTCGGCCCAGAGCTGGGTCAGGATATGGACGAGGTCGCCCGCCGCCCACGCCTTCTCGAACCGCTCGCGGCGCTCGGCGTCGCTCAATTGCCAGCTCACCACGGTCTGCTGCGGATAGGGCACGCCGGCCATCGACCAGCGCGCCTGGTCGCGATAGGCGGCGCGGTCGCTCTCGAAATAGGTCTTGCGATCCTCGGGCGCCGGGCCGTTGCCCGCGGGCAGCGCGAAGTTCGGGGTGCGCTGGAACACGGTGAGCTGCGCGGCCTGCTCGGCGATGATCGGTATGGACTGAATGCCCGACGATCCGGTGCCGATCACGGCGACGCGCTTGCCCTTGAGATCGACGCCCTGATGCGGCCAGCGGCCGGTGAAATAGATCTCGCCCTTGAAGTCCTTGACGCCGTCGATCTCCGGCGGCTTCGGCGACGACAGGCAGCCGGTCGCCATGATGTAGTAGCGGCACGAGACGTCGGCGCCGTTGTTGGTCGAGATCTGCCAGCGCGAGGTCGCATCATTCCAGGTCGCCTGCGTGACCTTGGTGCCGAACCTGATGTCGCGACGCAGATCGTAGCGGTCGGCGACGAAGCCGAGATAGCGCAGGATTTCCGGCTGGGTCGCGTATTTCTCCGACCAGGTCCAGGCCTGATCGAGCTCGGGATCGAAGGTGTAGCTGTAGTCGATGGTCTGGATGTCGCAGCGCGCGCCGGGATAACGATTCCAGTACCAGGTGCCGCCGACATCGGCGCCCTCTTCGAGCGCGATCGCCGAGAAGCCCGCCTTGCGCAACCGATGCAGCAGGTAAAGTCCGGCGAAGCCGGCGCCGACCACCGCAACGTCGACCTGCTGCGTGGTTCCGCTCTGCGTGGAGTCTGAAGCGCGTGCTGCAACTGCTGCGTCTGGCATGCCATTCCTCCGTATGTTTTGATTTGACGGAAGGCTAGCCCTGCGCCTTCAGTTTGTCATCACGACAAACGCAATCAGAGGTCGCCGCAATTGTGACGCCCGCGGCCTGGAGCGCGCCGCGCAGCGCGTAGACGCAACTGGTGACGGAAGTTGTGGCGACGCAACGGGTACGAACGGCGCCGCACACTTTGATGTCGTCCCGCGAAAGCCGGGACCCATACTCCGCGGCGGATGTTGTGGACGGGACTCGTCGTTCCATCGACGCGCAACGATGACCATCGGTGGTTATGGGTCCCGGCTTTCGCCGGGACGACACCGAATATTTGGTGCCGCTTGTGAATCACAAGCTCACTTGCTCCTCAGAGTCCGTCTATGAGTCAGGCCCTGGGGATGACGGGTTTAGCAGTTGCCTCAAATCGACCGCATCAATCCGCCGTCGACGCGGATGTTTTGGCCGGTGATGTAGCCCGCGCCGTCGGAGACGAGGAAGCTGATGGTTGCGGCGATCTCCTCCGCCTTGCCGTAGCGCTTCATCGGCACGCTGTCGCGGCGCTCGTCGGTTGCCGGGAGGCTGTCGATCCAGCCTGGCAGCACGTTGTTCATGCGCACATTGCTGGCGGCGTAGCTGTCGGTGAACAGTTTGGTGAACGCGGCGAGCCCGGCGCGGAACACCGCCGAGGTCGGAAACATCGCGCTCGGCTCGAACGCCCAGGCGGTGGAGATGTTGACGATCGCGCCCGACTTCTGCGCCTGCATGTGAGGCGCGACGAGACGCGTCGGGCGGATCACGTTCATCAGGTAGACGTCGAGACCGGTGTGCCACTGCTCGTCGGTCAGTTCGAGCACACCCGCGCGCGGGCCGTGGCCGGCGCTGTTGACCAGCGCATCGATGCGGCCCCAACGCTCCACCACGCCGTCGACGGCGCGTTTCAGATCATCGTTGGAACGGTTCGAGCCGGTGAAGCCGAGGCCGCCGAGCTCCTTTGCCAGCGCCTCGCCCTTGCCCGACGACGACAGGATCGCAACGCGGAAACCATCGGCCGCGAGGCGCCGCGCCGCCGCCGCTCCCATGCCGCTGCCGCCTGCGGTAACGAGCGCGACCTTCTCCAAAGCCATGACCTGATATCCCTTCTTATTGCTTCGTTCGAGGCGACCCTACCACCGCCGACCGCAGCGCGCGACATCGCGCCTGCTTTGCGTCACCGGACGAAATGCGGCATGGTGACCGACATCGTTCTCCGGTACGCAGTATTCACATGACATCCCTCCTTCGACACCTTGTCATCGCCGCCGTGATGCTGTTCGCCGGTCCCGCGCTCGCGCAGACCCGGTCCATCACCGTCGCCTCGACGACATCGACCGAACAGTCCGGCCTGTTCGGCTATCTGCTGCCGCGGTTCTCGGAGACCTCGGGCATTGCCGTGAAGGTGGTCGCGGTCGGCACCGGACAGGCGCTCGACATCGGACGGCGCGGCGATGCCGATGTCGTGTTCGTGCATGATCGCGTGGCCGAAGAGAAATTCCTGGCCGAGGGCTTTGCGACCAAACGATATGACGTGATGTACAACGATTTCGTCATCGTCGGCCCGAAGGCCGATCCGGCGCATATCGCCGGCGACAAGGATGTCGCGGATGCCCTGCGCAAGATCGCTGCGACCAGTTCGGCCTTCATCTCGCGCGGCGACCACTCCGGCACGCACGAGGCCGAGCTGCGGCTCTGGAAGGCGGCTGGCGTCGATCTCGGCTCAGCGAAGGGCCAGTGGTATCGCGAGATCGGCCAGGGCATGGGTCCGGCGCTCAACATGGCATCCGCGTCGAATGCCTATGTGCTGTCCGACCGCGGCACCTGGCTGTCGTTCAAGAACCGCGGCGAGCTCGCCGTGCTGACCGAAGGCGACCGGCGGCTGTTCAACCAGTACGGCGTGATGCTGGTCAATCCGGCGAAACATCCGACGGTGAAGGCCGCGGACGGCGAGGCCTTCATCGACTGGCTGGTCTCGCAGGCTGGGCAGTCAGCCATCGCCGGCTACAAGGTCGGTGGCGAGCAGCTATTTTTCCCCAACGCCGCGCACTAGCAGAAACGCGATCGTGCTGACGCTGACGCTCAGCGCAAGCAGGATGACGCCGAGCCCGAGACCGAGCGCCAGCTCGCCCTTGCTGGTCTCGAGCGCAATCGCGGTCGTCATCGTTCGCGTATAGCCGCTGATATTGCCGCCCACGATGATGATGGCGCCGACCTCCGCGATGGCGCGGCCGAACGCGGCGAGGAACGCGGTGAGCAGCGAGGCGCGGCCGAGCGAGAACACCAGCGCAAGGCTGCGCAGGCGGGACAGGCCGTCGGTGCGGATCAAATCGGCATATTCCGCCCACAGCAGCGCGACCGGACGATGCACCAGCGCAACCACGATCGGCGTCGCCAGGATGACCTGCGCCACCACCATCGCCGTCGGCGTGAACAGCAGTCCGGCGAAGCCCAGCGGTCCGGATCGCGACAGCAGCAGATAAAGCCCGAGGCCGACCACGACCGGCGGCAGGCCGAGACAGGCATTGGCGAGCACGATCACCACCTGCCGTCCGCGAAACCTCGATATCGCAAGCCAGCCGCCGATCGGCGCGCCGATCAGAAGCGCGAGCAGGCTCGCCAGCAGGCTGACGCGCAACGACAATGCGACGATCCCAAGCAGGACCGGATCGCGACCGGCTATCAGCGATGCCGCCGCCGTGATCGACTGTGCGAAATCATTCATGCCGGCACGTTTTGCCCGCACAACGTGCGCATCGTCAAATCGCAGGAACGATCAGTCGCTCAGGCCGGCGCGCCGTTCTTGAGCAGCTTGGCCACGGCCGCGACCAGTTCGTCGGGCGAGAACGGCTTGTTCAGCAGCACGCTGTCCGGCACGCCCCGGGTCGGCCACTCGTCGCCGCCGCCGCCGGTGATGTAGAGCACCGGGAATGACGGGTCGATCTCGCGGGCGCCGCGCGCCACGCGCCAGCCGTCGAGCCGGCCGAGCAGGCGGATGTCGGTGACCAGTGCTGAGTATTTGGTGCGGAACGCCTTCAGCAGCGTCAACGCTTCCTCGCCCGAGCCCGCGATCGCCGGCTCATAGCCGCCGTCCCTCAGGGCGTCCTCTACCATCATCTGAAGATCACGATCGTCTTCGATGACGAGAATGATCGGCGCGTCTTGCAAAGCTATCCCCCAGAAATCAGCCGGGTGCGCCCGGCTCCGAAGCATATGCAGCATAAAAGTGGCTACCGTTTGCACGGTGTCACCCAGTAAAAATACGGGTATCAGACGCGTCCCTATTCGTCGGCGAATTCGTCTTCTTCGTTGACCCCCGCCTTACCCCGCGGGGCCGGCTTTCTGCCGCCGAGCGATCCTGTGACATAAGGTTCGCGCGTTGCATAGGGGTTACGGCCGCCGGCACGCGCCGCGACCTCCTCGCCCGAGACGGCGGCGGGCTGGCAGATCAGACGCCGGCTGGCCCGGCGCATCAGATCCACATGGATGTGGTCGTAGTGATAGACGTTGGACCCCGGCGCCAGCACCGTGGTGAATTGCTGGCAGGCGGCGGCCTGGACATCGCGCAGAAAGCCCTGCTCCTCCGGCAGGCCCCTCCAGCCATCCTTCACGGTGATGCGGCGACCGTCAGCCAGCGTGAAGGCTGCGATGTCGAGCGCATTGCCGAAGGCGTGCTCGGAAATATGCGCGTGCGAATTGCCGTTCATGCCGCGGCAGGAATAGGCCGAAATCTGCTTGATCTCGACGACGCGCGCGCCGAACCAGCGCTGCGCCGCCGGCTGTACGGAATCGGCGAGCCAGCGCTCGAGCACCGAGACGATCGGGCACGCCAGCGTTGCCGCCGGCTTCACTGCGACCGGGCCGACCGTCACCACCGGATTGCCGCTCGAGGGACCGAGCCGCGGCGGCGGTGGCGCGCCGGGCGGCTGCTGGGAATACGGTGCCGGTGAATAGGGCGCGGCCGCGCTGTCGCGCTGCGGATTGGATGGCAGACCGGGATAATAAGGTCGCTCGCCCCTGGCATCGGGCGAGCCTTCCGGCGGCAAATCGATCTCGTCCTGCTGCGGCGGAACGCCGGGCGCCGACAGCGAGACCGGCCCATTCTGACGGCTGCCATAGCCCGGCTCGTTGCCATAGCTCGGCTGGCCGACGGCCTGATTGGAATACGGCGCCTGCGCGGGCGGCGGAGGCGGCTGGCGGTTGATCGGCCAGCGCGGCTGGTTGCCGACCGATGCCGGCGGGCGCAGGCTGTCGTCGGCAAATCCGTAAGCCGAACTGGCTTCACCGAGCGCGGCGACCTTGAGCGGGAACTCGGCGCCGCAGACGCCGGGACCGGAGATCGGATCGATGCGGACGAGGTCGGCGCTCTCCTTGACCGCGCCCGACTTCAGGCATGCGGCCTCGGCCTCGGCCCGCCACGGTTCGCGCTCGGCGGTCTGAAACAGACCGCGACCGCAACCAGCAAGCGACACAAGGACAAGGGAGCCGACGAGATACAAACGAACTCCACGCGTCATGGCGCGGAGGTTCTGCGAATTTGATTAAAGACTCTTCAACGCATTTCGATGCGTTGTTTTCAGCTGTCCTTAACCATGCAGCGGAACCCGGCAGGGCAACACGCGCCCTGCCGAGATGATGTCATCACCACGTGTAGCGAACGACACCCTTGCCGCCATAGGACGACGTGACGTCGGAGAACTCGCCTTCGAAGGTAAGCGCCGCCGACCAGCCGCTGGTCCAGTTCATCGCCGCGCTCGCGGTGGTGAGCACCGCATCGCTCGCCGGCGCCGCACCGTTGACCACGAAGGACGCGCCCGGCAGCGTCTGGAATGTCGCGGCAACGCTGCGATCGGTGTTGTAGTCGTGCGCCCAGGCAAGGCGGCCGCGCAGGCTGAGAATGCCATCCTGCAACGCGATCGAGCGATCGCTGCGGAGGCCGAGTTCGCTGCGCGTGGCGGTGACGGTCTTGGCGCCATAGGCCACCGCGAACGCGCTCGATCCCGACAGCACCTGCTCGGCATAGGACGGCAGATCGTAGGTCGTGAACTGTCCGGCGGCATAGGGCGTCAGCGCCAGCGACCACGGCGTTGTCGATCGTGAAGTTTTCGCCGGGACGGATCGCGTCCGCATTGGCCGCAGTGATCAGGCCGGTCGCGCGGTTTGTGATGTGAACGCTCGCGGCGGTCGAGATGAGATTGTCGAAGTCGATCGCCTGCCCGGTCGCCGATTTGATGGTGCCGGCATTGTCGACCGAGAACCTGGCCGCGGTCGTGCTGTTGCTGCCCGACGCGCCGTTGATCTGGATGGCATCGTCCGCCGACTGGATCGTCGCGCCCGCATTGTTGACGACCGACAGCGAGATCACGTTGTTGAGATTGGTGGTGGCGCGGATCGCGCGAGACCCTGCCGTATTGGTCGCGTCGATCATGCCGGAATTGGTGATCGTGGTGGTTCCGCCGCCGATCCGCATCACGTCGCTGCCTGATGACTTGATGATGCCGCCGCTCTGGTTGGTGATCGAGAACACGGTGGTGTTCGACGTCGCGTTGACGAAGTCGAAGACGCGGCCGTTGCCCGTCGACTGGATGGTGCCCGCATTGTCGACGGTGACCGACCCGCTGCTCAGGCCGCCATTGATCCGGAATGCATCATTGGACGCGGTGAAGAGCGCGCCGGAATTGTTGATCAGCGTGAGATTGCCGCTGATGGCGCTGCTCGAGGTGTCGATGCCGCGCGAGGTCGCCGAGATGGTGCCGTTGTTGGTGATGACGACGCCGGGCGACGACAGGCCGGTGATCCAGGTGATCGCGGTGCCCGTCACCGACAGGCTGCTGCCGGCGGCGACCGAGCCGGTATCATTGTTGGAGACGGTCTGCGCCGTCGTGCTGTTGGGAGGAGTGCTGAAGCTTGCGGCCAGTGCCGGACAGGAGAACCCCAACGAAGTCGCAGAAATAGCCAGCGCAAGCCGGCTTGCGCGGCTCAGAAACTCAGATTTCACGTAACGCCCCAAGTACTTATTACCGGGGTAGAGCCCCGGTCATTGCGGGCGGCAATCTGGGTATGGTTTGTGACAGGCGCACAACAAATGACGATGCTGCCTTGCGGCGCAACGACACAGGGGCGAGAGCAACCGACGGACATCCAAGCGGGTACTGCTATCGGCCCCTGGAACCGGCGCCGCCGCCGAATATATTTGCGACGCGTCAACGCCTTGATTCGGCGGCTATTTGAGCCGCGCATCGCAATGCGGTATTGCCGCGAATAGCGAGCCTGACAACAAGACTGCCTTTTTCGGCCTGGAACCCCTTGCTAGCTTTGACGTTAATGCGGGCAGCGTTGTGTGAACCGAGGGAGTTTCCCCAATGGATTTCGCGAGTCCTCTGCTGAGCAAGCTGAGCATTGTGGCCGCGTACATCGCGTTAGCCTTCGTCGGCGCCATTATTCTCGGCGTGTTCTAGGACATTCGACAGGCATGAGTTCAGCGCCCGGCGGCCGCCCCCGCCGGCGCTTTGCTGTTTTGCGTTCACTCCGCCACAACTACAGCTCGACGATCGCGATGAGGGGCTCGAATGCGATGCGCGTGCAGCGCTGCGCCGTGCAACGGTGAGGCGAGTTTTGCGAGTCGCCTTCAGGTAATGGCTTGTATCTGCCCGGCGGTCGCTTCATGTGGGTGCCCGGACCCGCTATAAGAGCCGCATTGTCGAAAATGAATTGAACCTGCGGGCGACCGGCGACCAATGAAGCATTTCCTCACCGCGGCCAGGCTGTTGGCCCTCGATCTCGCCTCGACGCTTGTCTTTCTTGTTCTGTTCCTGCTGACGCACAACACCGCGCTTGCGGTCGGCCTCGGCATCGCGTTCGGCGTCGTGCAGATCGGCGTCCAGATGGTGCGCGGCAAGCGGATCGACACCATGGAATGGCTCAGCCTGTTCCTGGTCGTCGCCGCCGGCTCCGCCACGCTGCTGACCCACGACCCGCGCTTCGTGCTGTTCAAGCCGAGCGTGATCTACGCCATCGTCGGCGTCGTGATGCTCAAACCCGGCTGGCTCAACCGCTACCTGCCCGAGATCGCACAGAAAGTCGTGCCCGATGTCGCCGTCAAGGTCGGCTATGCCTGGGCCGCCCTGATGTTCATCTCCGCCGCGGTGAACGCCATCGTCGCGCTGACCTGCGAGATCACGACATGGGCCGTCGTGATGCCGATCTTCGGCATCGTGAGCAAGATCGTGGTGTTCCTCGGCGGCTTTGCCGCGCTCCGCCTCGCCGCAAGGCGCCGCATCCGCGCCATGCCGGAGACGCAGCGCGAGGCCGTGCTCGCGCTCGAAGGGGCACCGGCGCCAGCTGCGCCGTAGCCCCCGACCGGGGTGTGGTCGACGAAACAAACGGCCCGCGCGACGAAACCATTTTGCCGTGACAACGAAGAATTGCCGAAACCAAGCCTGCCTAGTGATCGGTTCGACAACGCGCTGCTTCGGCGCGATCACAAGGGGGACATGATGGCTTTCACCGCTTCCGCGCTTCGTCACGGCAAACTGCTGGCGGCAACCGCGTTCACGCTCGGTCTGCTGACCTCGGCGTCCTATGCCTACACCGACGAGCAGCAGCAGATGTGCACCAGCGACGCCATGCGGCTGTGCAGCTCGGAAATTCCCGACGTCGATCGCGTCACCGCCTGCATGATCCGCCAGCGCGCGCTGCTCAGCGACGGCTGCAAGGCGGTGTTCCACTACGTGCCGCCGGCGGCTGCGCAACCCGCGAATTATGCGCCCGCGGCCAAGCCGGCGAAACCGCTCAATATCACTCCTCACAAGCGCGGCTAAGCAAAACCCCAACAGCGACCAAGCACCGCGCTTCCGGCAACGGAGCGCGGTGCTTGATCGTTTCGGTCCGCCATGACAACAAGGCACGACCGTTCATCCGGCATTCAGCCTGACGCGGCTCAATTGCCGTCCCCACTGCCTCCCCCGGGAATCGATGGCGATGCGCCGCAGCCTTCTCTTTGCGCTTCTGCTTGGCGCCGGCGTCACGATCGGTTGGCAATCAGCGGCCAATGCCGCGCCGGACTTGACGCGGCTTGCACAGGCGCAACCTGCACAGGCGCCCGCCCCGGCGCCGAGTGCGACGCCGCCTACGCCCGCTCCCGCAACACCCGCGCCTGCAACGCCGGCGCCGGCCGCGAGCGCGCAGCCCGCAGCGCCCGAGCCGATCGGCAACGTGGCGATACTGACAGGAACCGCGACCGTCACGCGCAACAGCACCGCGACGCCGCTGCAGATCCGCGACGACATCTTTGCCAATGACGAGGTCGCGACATCAGGGACCTCCTCGCTCGGCATCACCTTCAACGACGGCACCACCTTCAACCTGCGCGCCAATGCCAGGATCACGATCGACAATTACGTTTATGAGGACGGCGGCCAACAGAACAGCGCGCTGTTCAACGTCACCAAGGGAACGGCGGCCTTCGTCGCCGCCGCGGTCGCCAAAACCGGCGACATGAAGATCTCGACCCCGACCGCGACGCTCGGCATCCGCGGCACCACCGGTCTCGTCGAGGTGCCCGAAGGCGCCACCGCGACCAGCAGGAATGTCGGCATCAAGCTCTATCCCGACGCCGACGGACATGTCGGCCGCATCGAGGTCAACGACCGCAGCGGTGCCTCGCTCGGCGTGCTGACGCGCGGCGCCAGCGGCTTTGCGATTCGTCCGGGCACCGGCGGTGCCCGCTTCGCCGCGGTGCCGCTGACGATCTCGCCGCAACAGATCACGCGCGACCAGGGCTTTGTACGCCAGGTCCATAGCGCGCAGACGCTGGGCCGCCAGGTCGTGACCGAGCAGCGCGACTTCCGCCGCGCCAATCCCGATTTCCGCAGGGCCAATCCGGCCGCGCCCTATCCGAACCGCGGCCAGCCCGTGCAGCCGAACCCGCAGCGGCAGAACGGCCTGCCGGGCCAGAACCGCAACACGCCGCAGCAGCCGGGTCAGCAAAACCGTCCGGGCCAGATGCAGCAGCCCGGTCAGCCGAACCGTCCCGGCCAGCAACCGGGCACGCCTGGCCGGCAAGGTTCGCAGCAGCGGCCCGCCACGCAGCAGCAAGGCGGCGCACAGCATGCGCTGCCCGGCCAACCCGGCGGCGCGACGCTGCCGCACGCGCCCGGCGTCCAGACGCCAGCCGGACAACAGCCGGCGGGACAACAGCCAACGCGCCAAGCCCCCACGCAAGAGCCCGCGCGCCAAGGCGGCACGACGCAACCCGGCGGACAACAATCGCCGGCACGTCAAGGCGGTCTGCAGCCCGGCCGCACCCAGGCGCCGGGCGGCGTGCGCCAGCCAGGACCACCGGCGGCCCAGCCGGGTCAATCGGGCGCGCCGCGACAAGGCACAGCGCAGCCCGTGCCGCAGGCGCCCGGCCAGATCCGACCCGGCATCCAGCAAGCCGCACCGGGCGTACGTCCGGGCATACAACGGCCCGCGGTGCAGGCGCGGCCAGGCTTCCAGCAACGGCGCGCGCCGCCTCCGCCGCGCGGCGCGAAGCCTCCACCCAGGGACAAGCGCCAGTAACTGAGATCACAGCAATGTCGATCAAACGAGCGAATGGCGCCGGCGAGTTACGCCGGCGCCATGCACAGATCGACCAATGCCGAGCGGCAGGTCAGCCGCGCCTGGTGATCACGGCCTCCAGATATTCGCTCGGAATCACCAGCGTGCCGTCCCTGGCGATATTGAACTGGTCCATCAGGCTGAACATGTCGGCGGCGAGCAATTGCTGCTTGACCGGATCGATCGCCCCGAACGCCTTCAGCACGGGCCCGTAATAGGTGCGGAAGATCTCGAGGAAATGCTCGCGCGACCTGTAACGGAAATTGAAGTGCCTGCGCCTGGCATCGAGCGTCGCCTGCGGGCCGAACAAGGCGCCGAGATGCGCCTCGGTGCCCCACAGCGCGGGAGACTTCACGCCCGGCGCCGGCGGGACATACTTCCCGATGGTCTTGAACAGCTGGCCGATGAAACCTTCCGGCGTCCAGCTTGCGAGGCCGATCTTGCCGCCGATGCGGCAGACGCGGCGCAGTTCATTCGCCGCCTGCTGCTGGTCGGCGGTGAACATGACCCCGAAGGTCGACAGCACGACATCGAAGCTGGCATCGGCAAACGGCAGCTTCTCCGCGTCCGCTTCCTGGAACGTGATGGGCAGACGCTCCGCCGCCGCCCGCTCGCGGCCGCGCTCGAGCAACGCCGCGACGTAGTCGGTCGAGACCACGTCGGCAAAGCGCCGCGCCGCAGCCAGCGTCGCATTGCCGTTGCCGGCGGCGACGTCGAGCACCATCTGATTGCTGCGCAGGTCGACTGCCTCGCAGAGCATCTCGCCGACGATCTGGAGCGTGGTGCCGACGATCGCGTAGTCGCCCGAGCTCCAGGTGGCTTGCTGGCGCGCCTTGACGGCGGCGAGATCGACAGTCGGCATTTCGGTCTGAACGTTCATGTGCATCTCCTTTGAAAATGTGGTGCGGCTCGCGGCAAGGCCGCCGGCTTCGCCGAAAGTCCGCGGGTTGCGCCAAAAAACGGCGTCGAGCAGTGCAATGACTTCAAATGTGCTGCGCGCTATGTGCGGCGGTCGAGCAGGACCGGGATGGTCGATGCGGCAACTATGCTCCAGTCCGAGCGATGCCTGCAGCCGTGGCTGCCACGCTGCGTCGAGGCGGCCTGCTGCGCCGGAGCTGCACGATGCTCCAGAACGACAGGTTCCTCCGCTCGGGTGAACACGGGCGAGGACAAACCCGCGATCACCAGCCCGAGCAGCGCGCTTCGCCGGATCGGCCGTGAGCAGCGGTTCCCGGCGCCCTTCGACTGGCCGCCGGCCTCGCGCGGCATCAGGCGACTGGCCTGCCGCTCGCGATGGGCGAGCATGCCTGCGACCGATTGATTGACGATCCGGCGGATCCGCAAAAGCAGGAAGGAAAAATGCCTTCGTACCGGACTTGAAATGGATTCCATGAATGAAATCGACATAATTGTTTCCTTGATCGAAGTGTGATGGCGCTCCGGATCAGGTTTGGTCGGGATACGCCATGCGACGCCGCGCAGGCGTCATTCGGCTGCAATGGGTGGTTGGACCGGATCACCACGCACCACCACGGTTGCCGCGACCTTGTAGAATTCCTCGCCCGGCATGCCGACGCAGCGCGCATGCTCCCGGATCGAGTCACCGTCACGCGCCTCGTATATGCAGAATGTGCCGATGCGACCATCCGCCTCGTGCACCACATAGCTGCGGATCCAGCGGACACGGTCCGGCATCTGCTCGTCGCCGACCCTTGCGGACGTTGCGCCGGCGAGTTCCAGCTCGCTCATGTTCGCCCAGGCGCTCGGACGGCGAATGACATAGAGTTCCATCGAAATCTCCTCGGTTGCAATTATTGAAACGGCAGGCGCTCATGGCGAGCCATGATCAGCTATAGGCGCTGTCGATGCCGACTGTCCTTACCGCGGACTGATCATTGCCTGATCTTTGTCTGATCCTTGCCTGAACCTTTTCCGCCGAGCCCGCACTCATACACATGGCATTCTCATTTGGACTGTTCGAGCTTGATGAAGCTGGACGCGTGTTGCTGTGCGCGCGCCAAGAGGTCCCATTGCAGCCGCGTGTGTTCGATCTGCTGATTTATCTGGTTCGACACCGCGACCGGGTCATCCCCAAGGAAGAACTCCTCGAAGCCGTCTGGCCGGATGTGACGGTCACAGACAACTCGCTGCAGCGGGCGGTGAGTGCGTTGCGCGCCGCGCTGCGCAACGGCGGCATGGACGGCGCGATCCGAAATCTGCCGGGCAAAGGCTATCGCTTCTTCCTCGAGTCCGGGATCCGGCAGCCGGAACGCATCGACCCCAAGCAAGTCGATGGCACCGTCGGTGCAATCGGTCTCGCCCGACGCGCAGCGGCCGGACAATTGTGGCTGCAGGCAGCGACCCTGTTCGCGAGCGCGGATGAAAGCGGCCAGCTCAACGCTGAAGATCTGCACGATTGGGCGCTTGCCCTGCAGTGCCTCGGCAGGGCCACGGCAGCGATTCCGATTCTGGTTCGCGCGGTCAGCGCACGCAGCCAGGCCGGTGACGCGGCAGGCGCCACGGTCGACGCGATAGCACTCTCGGCTTTGCATTTCGAAAGCGGCCAGGCCGCGATCGGAAAGGGCTGGCTCGCGCGGGCGGAAGATTGGGCTTCAACGCTCGACGATCCTCCGACGACGGCCCTGGTGTTATGGATGAAGTCGAAACTGGCTGCTTTCGATGGCGAGCCGGAACAGGCACTCGCGTTGGCCGACGCTGCCTACACCGCCGTCAGATACAAGGATGCGATCAATATCGAAGCGCTGAGCCTGGCCTATCGCGGCTTCTATCGGCTGTGCCTCGGCGACACACACGGAGGACTGTCCGATCAGGACCATGCCGCCGCGGTTGCCCTGTCCAGCAACAATCTGGACCCGATCATGGGCGGCAACCTCTATTGCAACATCCTCTGGGCGGCCCGGATGTTCGGAGATTGGGCACGCGCCGACCAGTGGACGCGGAGCTACCAGAACTTTTGCTCGGGCAGCGGCATGGAATTGACGGGCTCGTGCCAGCTGCACCGCTCCGAGGTGCTCGGCATCCGAGGCTCGCTCGACGAAGCGCTGTCGCGCATTCAGGACGCGCTCGGACGCCTGACCAGCGATGCGCCCTGGTCTCTTGGCGATGCCAACCGGGTGCTGGGCGATATTCAGGCGGCGATCGGCAATGACGACGCAGCGCTCGAAGCCTATGACAGGGCTTACACGCTGGGCTGGTGTCCGGAGCCGGGCCGCGCCATGCTGCTGCTCGCAAGAGGGGAAGCGGAGGCCGCCTATGCAAGCCTCGAGCGGAGCCTGATCGGCAAGACCTGGTGGACGCTGCAGCGACGCGGAATCCTGCTCGCGCATCTGGCGCTGGTTGCCGCGCACACGCATCGGACCGTTCGAGCGAAGGCATTGATCTGCGAACTGTCGGGAAGTCCGGATCGCTGGCCGATGCCCTCGATCCGCGCACTCACCAACGAAGCACAGGCGATCCTCGCGCTTTCCCGGCAGGACCATGAAACAGCCATGCGGCATCTCCATCTCGCCCGCCAGCTGTGGTCCAGCATCGAGGGGCGGGTCCAGATCGTGCGGCTGCGGCTTCAGATCTCCAGCCTCCAGCTGGAGCATGGAGATGTTCGCGGCGCCATGGCCGAAGTTCATGCGGCACAGCTTCTGGCCCGTGACCTGGGCTCGCCCAAGCGTCTTGCCGAGTGTCTTGCCTTGCAGCGTGACATTGACGCCTGGCAGCCAACGGCACGACGTCAGATGTGCGGGTGATCACGCCGCGCGGCGCAGCCAGTCGCGCACGCGTTCGATCAGATTCTTGCGCGGCGTGGGCCGAGGTGCCGCGCCGGCCGGCACGACCTCGTGCACGAATGGCGGCGTTTGTTCAGGGATCACCGTCTCGGCGCCTCGCTCGGTCTCGGCAGTTGCATCGGGTGCGGCCACCGGAACGTCTTGCGGCGCCATGGCCGGCGGATCGGGCTCGCTTTGCGCGAGTGGCGGCTGATCGATGGCCGGCGTCTCCGCCGGCGCAGCCGCATCGGCAACATCAGGCGCGTCGGTGACCTCCTGCTCGTCGATGACCTGTGGCACTGCGGCTTCGCGAATCCGCCGGCGCTCTGCGGCCACGGCTCTCGCCCGCGCGCGCCGCTCGCGCTCGGTGAGCGCCGCGGCCTGCAACGCGATCGGTCCGACATTTTCCAGGAACGCGCGCTCGTAGCCGCGCGACAGACGCTCGAGTGCCGCATCGAGCGGCAGCCAGTCCACCTCGCGGATGTCGCTCATCAGCGCCCGCACCGGCTTGCCGCCGGCATCCATGCGCCAGTAATGCACCACCTTGGATCGGCCGCCTGAATCATAGACCAGCGTGCCGAGGAATTCGTGCACGTCGACGTCATGGCCGGTTTCCTCGAGCACCTCGCGCTCGGCAGCGGCGCGCGGCGTCTCGCCGTCGTCGAGCTTGCCTTTCGGCAACACCCATTCATTGCGCTTGCGCAGCCGCACCACGGCGAAGCGCTGCGGTGCGTCCCGCCGCAGCACAATGCCTCCCGCCGCCAGAACAGGCGTCCGCGCCATCTCGTGTCCATCAGGTTTGCGATTTAGGATCGTCGCACGACGATCCCGCTACTCTAAAGCATGATCGGAAAAAGTGGAAACCGGTTTTCATGCTCAAACGATGAGCGCTATGGAAACAAGGCTATAAAGGCTTCCGCAGCAGCGGCTCGCCGCATTTGATCCGCGTTCCCTCCGCGACGTTGTCAGGGAATTCGAAATTGCCGGGCGCCAGCACGATGATCGTCGAGCCGTGTTCGAACCAGCCGAGTTCATCGCCCTTCTTCACATGCGCGTTACAGGAAAAATCCACTAGGCCCCGCGACTGCGCGTTCAGCGTGATATCGAGGAAATGCAGGCGGAGGCTGGCGACAAGGATCGCCGCGACCGGAACCAGCGTCAGTGCCTCGCCGGTTGGCAGCTTGGCGCGCAGCACCGCGCGCTCGTTCTTGCAGAACAGCCGCTCGATCCGCTTCAGCGCGATCGGATTGACGTTCCAGACGTCGCCATGAATGAACGTCACCTTGTCGATGGCAAGATCATAGGGCGCGTGGAAACGGTGGTACATGCTCGAGGTCAGCCGCAGCGTGACGAAGCGGCCGTTCCGGTGCTGCTCCACGAGCGCCGGATCGCCGACCAGATCGAGCAGCGAATAGGGCGCGCCCTTGACCTGGAACAATTGCCCGTCCTCGATCCGCCCATGCGCGCCGATGATCGCATCCGACGGGCTCGCGATGATGGCAGGATCGGCAGCGGCCGGACGCAGGCCGGGCTTGAGCTCGCGGGTGAAGCAATCGTGCAGGCTCCTGAACTCGGTCTTCTTGGCCTCCGACAGATCGAGGTCGGAGAACAGCTTCCAGCAGGCGATCGAGGCGTCGCGCACCAGGGGGTTCTCGACCTTGGAGAACCAGCCCATGAAGCGGGTCAGCGCGGCCCGCGGAATCCGGTTGGTGAGCAGGAAATTGAGGTCTTCCTGCTGGGTGAATGCCGAGATCAGGCCCTTGACTGTCATGAATCTGTTAGGTGCTGAGGCTAGCGCTTCTGTCATGGAAACATCCCTTCCGATTCTCTCGCTGTCCGCCGCCGCGCTTGCCGGCGCCGCCGCAGCTTTCCCCAAAATTCAGGTCCGCATCGCGCTGTCGCGCGCCAAACACCGCTCGCTGACCGGACATTCCAAGATGTCCAAGATGGTCGCGCGCATGGTCCCGCACTACGAATTCGACATCGACGACTTCTTCCGCTCCGACGGCGCGCCGAAGGACGTCGCGATGCAGCGCCAGGACGGCTTCTTCCGCCTCGCCGGCCTCTACGGGGATCGCTACCCCAAGGGCCGCGCGTTGACCGCCGAGGTGACGAAGCGCATCTCCGACCTGCAGTTCACCGAAACCTACCGCGTGCCGTTCCAGTACAGCCGCCTGGTGCGCGAGCATCTCGGCACCTCGGCCTTCGTCGAGGCCTCCAGCGGCGTCACCGTCACCGACGTCGACGGCAATGTCTTCTACGACCTGACCGGCTCCTACGGCGTCAACATCTTCGGCAACGACTTCTACAAGGAGTGCATCGCCGAGGGTGAGAAGCGCGCCCACGCGCTCGGCCCCGTGCTGGGCCCCTATCACCCGGTCATTGCCGACAACGTCAAGCGGCTCTGCGAGCTGTCCGGCCTCGACGAGGTCTCGTTCCATATGTCCGGCACCGAGGCCGTGATGCAGGCGGTGCGGCTCGCCCGCTACCACACCAAGCGGAAGCGCCTCGTGCGCTTCGCCGGCGCGTATCACGGCTGGTGGGGCGACGTGCAGCCCGGCGTCGGCAACCCGGTGTCGCCGCACGAGACCTTCACGCTCGCCGACATGTCGGAGAAGACACTGCACGTGCTGCGGACGCGCAGCGACATCGCCTGTGTGCTGGTCAACCCGCTGCAGGCGCTGCATCCCAATTCCAACGCGCCCGGCGATTCCGCGCTGGTCGACTCCTCGCGTTCCTCCAAATACGACCGCGCCGCCTACACCGAATGGCTGAAGAAGCTGCGCGAGGTGTGCACCGAACGCGGCATCGTCCTGATCTTCGACGAGGTGTTCGTCGGCTTCCGCCTCGCCGCCGGCGGCGCCCAGGAATATTTCGGCGTCAAGGCCGACATGGCGACCTACGGCAAGAGCCTGGCCGGCGGGCTTCCGGTCGGCGTGGTGTGCGGCCGCAAGGATTTGATGCGGCGCTTCCGCGCCGACCGCCCGGCCGACATCTGCTTCGCCCGCGGTACCTTCAACTCGCATCCCTATGTGATGACGGCGATGGACGAGTTCCTGAGCCGGCTCGCCAGCCCGAACTTCCGCTCGATCTACAACGGGCTGGACGAGACCTGGAACGGCCGTGCCAAGGCGCTCAACGACCGCCTCGCCGCGCAAGGCTTGCCGGTTCGCGTCGGCAACATCTCGTCGATCTGGACCGTCTATTACACCGAGCCGTCCCGCTACAACTGGATGCTGCAATACTATCTGCGGGCCGAGGGCCTGGCGCTGAGCTGGGTCGGCACCGGCCGCCTGATCTTCACCCTGAACTACACCGACGCCGACTTCGCCGAGGTCAGCGACCGCTTCGTCGCCGCAGCCGAGAAGATGAAGCGCGACGGCTGGTGGTGGCACAAGGCCGGCCTCACCAACAAGAACATCAAGCGGCAGATCCTGAAGGAGATGGTCGCCGTGAGGTTCGGCCGCTGAGCACACCGTCATTCCGGGGCGATGCACAGCATCGAACCCGGAATCTCGAGATTCCGGGTTCGCTCGCTGGCGCGATCGCCCCGGAATGACGGCGTTTAGGTCGTCACCGTGAAGTTCAGGCGCTGAGGCAACGCGCGGCCCCCCTGCTCCCTCGCCCCGCCCTTGCGCGGAGAGGGCTGGGGTGAGGGGCTGCATCCATAAAATCGGAAATGGACGGACTCGTGGTGAGCCCCCCTCACCCGGATCGCTGGCGCGATCCGACCTCTCCCCGCAAGCGGGGCGAGGTGACGTGTACGCGCGGTCGAAGGCGCTCAAGTGATGATCCGCCGTAATCCTAAGACGTAGATGCCCGGGACAAGCCCGGGCATGACGTAGCTTGAAGACTCTGAGGGCAACCGATCAGGCGTGCTTGACGTGCTTCTCGAGACCCGGATCGATCAGTTCGCCCTTCATCAGGAACAGCGGCGCCCTGTGATAGAGCTTCAGGTCGTTGAACGGGTCGGTGACGATCTTGGTCATCCAGACGAGGCCGGTCTCGACGTCGCGGATGAAGAACAAATGGACGGTGCGGAACAAGAGGCCGCCGATGCCGACCACGAGCCAGATCTTGGCCACCTGGCGGGTGAAGTCGCCCATCGTGACCCAGGGCTTGAACAGGCCGAACAGCGTCGGATCGAAGTACAGCACCATCGGCGACAGCGCCCAGATCGCCATCAGCACGACCTTGCGCTGCAGATTGTAGCCGACCTTGATATCTTCCTTGTGCTCGTGGGTCGCCTGGTTGACGTGGTCGTAGCCCTTCGGCTCGAAGAAGAAGTGACCGGCCTGGCGCGAGGTCATCGAGACCAGCCAGCCGACCAGCGCCGACACGACCGGATCGAAGAACAGCATCACATAGGCGAACAGGAAGCTCAGCGCGCTGACGAAGTGCAGGCTCTGGTTGATCCGGCTGTGATGGTAGAAGCGATGGTCATCCCAACGCTGGGTACGCAGCTCTTGCAGGAAATTCTTGATCATTGGTTCCCCCAACATCTTTCGGAACAGGATTTACAGGGATTCGATGTATCGCGTGTGACATCATCATAATGACATATGACAATGCGGAGCGACGCCTTGACGCAACCGGAGCAGGGTCTCGCCTCATCCCGAGAAGATCTGCGGAGATCAGGCGAAGGAGATCGTAGCCTCCCGGCCTGGGGTGCGCTGTGCGCTACCTCACCCGGGAGGAGCGGCGGGCTGGGCCGCCTGGCCGGGCCGCCTCAGGCGGCTTTGGCGACATCCGCCTTGCGGAAGCGGACCAGCGAGAAGTGGCCGAGCGGCGGAATCAGGCGGCGCTCCGCGAGCTCCATGCCGCGCGCGCCCGCGAGCCATTTGGTGTAGCGCGACCAGGCGAATTCGGCGGTCCGGAACCCGAGCGGGCGCACCACCGGCTGCAGCTTCTGCTCGATGAAGCGGCGCACGCCGGCATCGGCGCTGACGCGGGTCAGGATGATCAGTTCGCCGCCCGGACGCACCACGCGGGCGAACTCGTCGAGCGCGGCTTCCGGGTTCGGCACCGCCGACAGCACGTACTGCGCCATCACCACGTCGAACGAATTGTCGGGGAATTCGAGCTTTTCGGCGTCCATCACCGCGAGGCCCTCGACATTCTTCAGGCCCCGCTCCGCGACCCGCTTCTTGGCCTTCTCCAGCATCGCTTCCGAGATGTCGGTGCCGAAGATGCGGACGTTCGGGCTATAGAGCGGCAGCGAGATGCCGGTGCCGACGCCGACCTCGAGCACCCGGCCGCCGATCTTGTTGGTGGCCTGGATCGCGGCCTGCCGGCCCTTGCTGAACACACCGCCAAACACGAGGTCGTAGATCGGCGCCCAGCGGTCATAGGCCTGCTCGACCGTCTCGCGGTCGAAGTCCATGGAACGGTCGGCACCCAGCTTGATGATTTCAGCCATAGATCGTCTCTCGTCTCTCGTTCGATTGAGGTGTTAATTCGGAACCGCACTGCGGCCGGCAACGCGGCGGGCAGGCCGCGGCGCACGGCTCGGCTGCAGCGTGGCCAGATTGCCGATGAACTGACGCGCACTGTTTTCCCAGGAACGCTCCAACGCAAAATTGCGGCAGTCGGCGCGCGACATCGTCAGCGCGCGCAGGCAGGCGCTGCGCAGATCGTTGTCGATCGCGCCGATCGGATGGTTGGCGATGACGTCCTTCGGGCCGGTGACCGGGAATGCCGCGACCGGCGTGCCGCAGGCCAGCGCTTCGAGCTGCACGACGCCGAAGGTGTCGGTCAGGCTCGGGAACACGAAGACGTCGGCGGCGGCGAGGTGCGAGGTCAAATCATGCCCCTTCTTCTCGCCGAGGAAAATCGCGTCGGGATATTTCTGTTCCAATGCCGCCCTTTGCGGGCCATCGCCGACCACGACCTTGGAGCCCGGCAGGTCCAGCGACAGGAAGGCGTCGAGGTTCTTCTCGACCGCGACGCGGCCCATGGTCATGAAGATCGGCCGCGGCAGATCGAGCACCGCCGGCTGGTCCGGATTGAAGATTCTGGTGTCGACGCCGCGGGTCCAGAAGCCGAGCCTGCGGAAGCCGCGCTCGGCGAGCTCGCTGCGCAGCGAGTCGGTCGCGACCATCGTCATCGACCCGGCGGCGTGGAAGTGGCGCAGCACCGCATAGCCGACGCTGTCGGGAATGCCGGTGCGAACCGAAACATATTCCGGGAAGCGCGTTGTATAGGATGTGGTGAAGGCGAGCTTGTTGCGCTGGCAATAGCCGCGCACCGCCCAGCCGATCGGCCCTTCGGTCGCGATGTGGATCGCCTCGGGCGCGGCCTCCTCGATCCGGCGCGCGATCTCGCGGCGGTTCGGCAGCGCCACGCGCAGGCCAGGATAGGTCGGCACGCCGACCGAGCGGAAACCGTCGGGAGTGAGGAATTCGATCTCGGCGCCGAGCCCGGCTGCGCTGCGCGCAAGCGACGTCAGCGTCCGGACCACGCCGTTGACTTGCGGATGCCAGGCATCGGTCGCAACGAGTATGCGCATTGCAGGAGATCCAAATCGTTAATCTTGATTCTGCTCGCACGACGTTCTGACATGGATGTTTCAAACGTATGACGTCATCGAAATGTTAGGTTGTTTTTCACGGCAAACGGCCGGTTTTTCGTGTAACGTGACAGCCAGATGTCAGAGCAGAGTGAAAATCCCGGCGCCAAGCGCCGCAGGCTCAGGCGGCGAAACTCGTCGCTGCTGATCCTTGCGGCCGGCATGCTTGTGTTCGGCCTCGCCGCCGGCGCGCTGTATTACGCGCTGCGTCCGGTGACGCTCGCGATCGCGGTCGGCCCGACCGGCAGCGAGGACGTCAAGCTGATCCAGGGCTTCGCCCAGGTCTTTACGCACGACGGCAGCTCGGTGCGGCTGAAGCCGGTCACGACGCAGGGCTCCGCCGAGAGCATCGCACTGTTCACGGCGAACAAGGTCGACCTCGCGGTGGTGCGCGGCGACCTCGATCTGCCCGCGAGCGCCGAGTCGGTTGCGATCCTGCGCAAGAATGTCGTCGTGCTGTGGGCGCCCTCGGGCGCCAAAGGCAAGCGGCGGTCCGCGAAGATCAAGAGCATCGACGATCTCGCCGGCCACAAGGTTGGCGTGGTCGGCAGCACCCAGGCCAACGTCACGCTGCTGCGCGTGATCCTGACCGAGTCCGGCGTCAACCCCGACAAGGTCGCGGTCAGCCAGTTCGCCGTCAACAAGATCGCCGACCTCGCGCGCGACCCCTCGCTCGATGCCTACATGACCGTCGGCCCGCTCGACAGCAAGATAACGACGGAAGCGATTACGGCGACGGCGGCGGCGCGCGGCGAGCCGGTCTTCCTCCCGGTCGATGTCTCGGAGGCAATCGCGCAGAAGCATCCGCGCTATGAGTCCGAGGAGATCGCCGGCAGCATTTTCTCCTCGTCGCCGGCGCGGCCCGAGGACAAGGTCGAGACCGTCAGCGTCAATCACCTCATCATCGCGCAGCATGCGCTGAGCGAGGCGACCGTCGGCGCGCTCGACCGGCAGCTGTTCACGCTGCGCCTCCAGGTCGCGCGCGATCTGCCGGCGGCGGCAAAGATCGAGAAGCCCGACACCGACAAGGACGCCGCGCTGCCGGCGCATCAGGGCGCGGCCGCCTATATCGACGGCACCGAGCGCACCTTCCTCGAAAAATACTCCGACTACATCTGGGGCGGCATCCTGCTGCTCTCCGGCCTCGGCTCGGCCGGCGCCTGGCTGCGCCACTACGTGAAGCGCGACGAGCGCGAGCACTACATCACCCATCGCGACAATCTGCTGACCCTGATCTCGCAGGTGCGCGGCGCCGAGACGCCGGAACAGCTCGCCGCCATGCAGGGCGACGCGGATGCCCTGTTGCGCGAGGCGCTCGACTGCTACGACGACGGCGCGATCGAGGAAGGCGATCTCTCGGTGATCGGGCTGACGCTCGAGCAATTCCATCACGCCGTCTCCGACCGCCGCGCCGTGATCAACGGCGACAAGCCGGGCCTGCCGCGGATGCGCGCCGGCTAGGCCGCGTGCACGCCGAATTGCACCGAGAGCAATGTGCACCGAGAGCAATGTTTGGATTGCGCATGCAGGCGCGCGTGGCCATGTTGAGTACATGACCACAACGCTTCGCACGACACCATGATCACGTCCATCGTCGCTGACCTGCCCGGACCTTTCGTGCTCGCGGTTGCCTTCGCCGGCGTCTTCCTGATCGCCTTCATGAAGGGCGCGTTCGGCGGCGGTTTTGCCATCGTCGGCATCCCGCTGCTGTCGCTGGCGATGGACCCGATCGCGGCGGGCGCGCTGCTGGCACCATTGTTCGTCGTCATGGACGTCACCGCGCTGCGGTTCTGGCGCCCGAGCACGTGGTCGCGCATCGACCTCGCGATGCTGCTGCCGGCGCTCGTCGTCGGCATCGGCCTCGGCTATTTCGTGCTGCGCGATCTCGACCGGCATGCCGTCGAGATCGTGATGGGCGTGGTGACGCTGGTGTTCGCCGCGCTGTGGCTTCTCGGCGGCGGCGAGATCAAGCCGCGTCCGCGCTCGACGTTCAAGGCGACGTTCGCCGGCCTGTCCTCCGGCGTCACCACGATGGTGGCCCATTCGGGCGGGCCGCCGCTTGCGATCTATCTGCTGCCGCTCGGCATGCCGAAGGCGCTCTACGCCGGCACCACCAGCCTGTTCTTCACGGTCGGCAACCTCTTGAAGGCCGGCCCGTGGCTCGTGCTCGCCACGCCGTCGCGCAGCCTGTGGATGCTGATGGCGCTTTGCGTGCCGGCGGTGCCGGTCGGCGTCTGGGCCGGATGGCGGCTGCACGAACGTCTCGACCAGCGCGCGCTGTACCGCGCCTGCTACGCCATTCTGGTCATCACCGCGGCCAAGCTGCTGTGGGACGGATCGGCCGGATATCTCAGCTCCTGAACGGCGAAGGTGCTGGCTCCTCGTCAGGAGGAGTGCCTGCTGCGGACGGCGCTCGCGGCAACGGCAAGAGGCGCAATGTCCTGGCGCGGCGCGGCCGCGTCGTCCGGCGCAAGGCGCTCGCGCGCCACGAAGGAGAAGCGGCTGCGCAGCTTCAGGATCGGCTTCTCGATCCAGTGCCAGGAGAACGCGGCGAACAGCGTGATCAGCAGCAGCGCAATCGCGAACTGAACGATCACGGGCGCGTGCGGCAGCCATACCCGCACCACCTGCTGCACCGGAAAGCCGTAGAGATAGATGCCGTAGGAATAGTCGCCGCGCGAAATCAGCGGCAGCCGCGGCAGCTTCGAAACGCCGAGATAGGCGGTGATATAGACCAGCGCCGGGGCGATCAGCAGATTGAGCACCGGCTGGCTCATCCAGTCCGCCGGACCGAGCAGCGCGGCGCCCGCGCAGAGCGCGCAGCACGCGGCGAGAAGCCATCCGTTGTAGGGAATGCGGTCACGATAGAGATAGATCGCGATGCCGAGCATGAACGCGACCGGCAGCTTCGCGCCGCGTCCGAGGAACGGCGCCGTGCTGAAGATCCTGTCATGCAGCGTGCCGGCGACCCCGGCGGGCAGTTGCGAGGGTTGCGCGCCATGCCCGGCGAGTACGAGCGCAAGGCCGATGCCGACCAGCACGAGCGCACCGAGCACGATGAGCGGCGGCTTGCGCAACAGGCCGAACAGGATGAACACCGTCATCAGCGCGTAGCAGCCATATTCGAACGGCACCGTCCACAGCGAGCTGTTGACCTCCGGCGCGGGATTTCCGCTGAACACGCCGGGCAGGACGTAGTTCACGAGGCCGATGATGTTGGTGAAGTATTTGTAGGTGCCGAAATTGGCGAAATAGTCCGACAGCGGCAGCGCGGTGAAGATCGGCCCGAGGATCAGTGCCGACAGCACGATCTCGACCGCAAGCGCCGGAATGATCCGCATGCCGCGATTGGTGAGAAATTCCTTTAGGGAGAGCCGCAGGCCGCTCGCCGCGATCAGAAAGCCGCTCAGCGCGAAAAACATCACGAGAATGGCGTAGTGCGGAAACCAGGCGATCCACGCCTGCTCGCCGTCGCCACTGCCGCTCGCGACATAGGGCGCGTGGGCGGCGACGACGGAAATCGCCAGTGCGATACGGAGAAAATCGAACCCGGGGCCGAAGCCCTTCTGCCGATCCAGCATGCTGCCGATCGTGTGCCCCAGCATCATTTCCACTCCATTCCGAAACAATGCGCTGGGACAGCAAGCACCGTGCCAGGAAGACTGTCTTGCGGCGGGACACCCCCTTCCCGGCAACCCGGCCTTAACCGTGCGACGAAACACGCACGAAACAATTCCCTAACGGCACGAAACCATTTTGGCGATTTCGTGCAAACGTCCTGAAACGCCTCACCTGTACTGCTTTGACCCAACGACGCGCCGGAACTGGCGCGCAGGGCGCAAACAACAGGGGTCGACAATGTTCAATTCCATCAAGCTGAACTCACGTCTCGCTGCCGCCGCCTTCGGTGCGCTGGCGATTGGCGCCGTCGCTTTTTCGAATTCCGCCGCGGCCGCTCCGCTGCCGATGTTCCCCTTCATCCTGACGCCGCCGACCGAGGCCGTGCAGCCGCCGGTGCAGTCGATGCCGCAGACGCAGGAGGAAGACCGTTCGGTTGAGTTGCCCGCCCGCCTGCGCCGCCAGGTCGTCGCCTATCCGACGCGCGAGGCGCCCGGCACCATCATCATCGACACCCCGCACACCTATCTCTATCTCGTGCTCGGCAACGGCCAGGCCATGCGCTACGGCATCGGTATCGGCCGCGACGGCTTCACCTGGTCGGGCACCCAGACCATCACCAAGAAGGCGGAGTGGCCGGATTGGACGCCCCCGCCGGAAATGATCGCCCGCCAACCCTATCTGCCGCGCCACATGGCCGGCGGCCCCGGCAACCCGCTCGGCGCCCGCGCCATGTATCTCGGCGGCACCATCTACCGCATCCACGGCACCAACGCGCCGGAGACGATCGGCACCCGCGTGTCCTCCGGTTGCCTGCGCCTGACCAATGCAGATGTCTCCGACCTCTATTCGCGGGTCAGCGTCGGCACCAAGGTGATCGTGCTGCCGATGACCGACCGCCGCGCCGATCTCGGCTCGGCCGTCCGCTAAGCCCCTCCCCTCCAAGGCGTCCTTAACAAAGGCGTCCTCGACCACGGCTCCGGCATTCTCATGCCGGGGCCGTTGTCGCGTTCATCAACCTTAACGCCTTCCGCCCCTGAAGCAGCTTGATCCCGCCACACTGGCGCCCTCGTCGGGGGGCCTGTACAAGCCGTCAAGTTGATTTTCATCCGGGGGAATGATGCGTCTACCGATGCATCCAAGGACGATAGCGCTCGGGACCGCGGTGGTGCTGGTCTCGTTCGTGATCAGCCTCAAGGCAATGGACTGGCTCGCGCCGAGCGTCACCGTGCAGAAGCCGAAGCTCGCAGAGCTGCCGCCGCTGCCGCAGGCGCCGCGTTCCTCGACGATCGTGGCGCAGGTCTCGGTCGCGCTGTCGGCGATCCGCGACGCCGCCGAACGCGGCGCGCCGAAGACGTTCGGCGGCAAGGCCGACAACCCGGTCCAGCAAATCCTGCAAAATGCCGACATCGGCTGGACCGCATCGCGCGGGCCGATCGCGGCCACCGGCGCGCAGGACGTGCTGACGCTGACCACCCCGATCAACGGCACGCTCAAGGTCACCGGCGCGTTGTCCGCCAAGGCAACCGGCGCGGTCAACGACGCGCTCGGCAGCCTGCTCGGCGGCAATGTCGCCAAGCAGATCGGCGCCGTGAACATCAAGAACATCAACGCCAACGCCGAGATCAAGGGCAACGTCACCCTCACCGCGCGGCCGAAGCTCGGCGCGTCCTGGCGGATCGAGCCGAACCTGCAGGCACAGGTCAATCTCGGCGACACCAGCCTGTCGACGGCCGGCGTCCGCATCAGCGTGCCGGCCCAGGTCAAGCCTGTCATCGACAAGGCGGTCGCCGACCAGATTTCCGTGGTCGAGGCCCGATTGCACAACGACCCGGTGTTCCAGAACAACGCCCGCACGCAATGGACCAAGGCCTGCCGCTCGATCCCGCTGCAAGGCACCGGCGGCACCACCTCGATGCCGCCGATGTGGCTCGAACTGCGACCGACCCGCGCGATCGCCGCGCAGCCGAAGGTCGATGCGTCCTCGCTGATCCTGACGATGGGGATCGAGGCCGAAACGCGGATCACGGAGGCGCAGACCACCCCGAACTGCCCGTTCCCCGAAAAACTCTCGATCGTGCCGCCGATGCCGAGCCAGGTCGCGATCGGCCTGCCGGTCGACCTGTCCTTCACCACGCTGAGCCAGCTGGTCGAGGCGCAGCTCAAGGGCAAGACCTTCCCCGAGGACGGCTCCGGTCCGGTCGACGTGACCGTCAAGAGCGCGAGCATCGCCGCCTCCGGCGGCCGGCTTCTGATCTCGCTCCTGGTGCACGCCAAGGAGAAGGCCAGCTGGTTCGGGCTGGGCGCCGAGGCGACCGTGCACATCTGGGGCCGGCCGCGGCTCGACCAGCCGTCGCAGACGCTGCGGCTGACCGACGTCGAGCTGGCGGTGGAATCCGAGGCCGCGTTCGGCCTGCTCGGCGCCGCCGCACGCGCGGCGATCCCGCACATGCAGCAGACCCTTAACGACCGGCTGGTGGTCGACCTGAAGCCATTCGCGACCAACGCGCAGCGCAAGGTCGCCGCCGCCATCGCCGACCTGCAGAAGAACGAGGAGGGCATCCGCGTCGACGCCGAGGTCAACAGCATCCGGCTGGCCGGGATCGACTTCGATTCCAAGACGTTGCGGGTGATCGTGGAAACCGACGGCACCATCAAGGCCGCCGTCACCGCGTTACCGGCGCTGTAGGACACTGCCCGAGCGGATTGCTCTCTTACCTCGCCCCGCTTGCGGGGAGAGGTCGGATTGCGAAGCAATCCGGGTGAGGGGGTACAGGTCTCACGACAATCGCCACCCGTGGATAAGGCCCCTCACCCCAACCCTCTCCCCGCGAAGAGCGGGGGAGAGGGGGAACACTTGCCGCGCGCATGCTCAAAAAGTCGTCTTTGCGACAGCTTGTCGCAGCGGCTAGAACGCCCCGGTGGAAGCAACCCTCAACGAAAAAGTCAGGGAGAAAAACACGATGAAAACACTCTTGGCCGCAGCGGCGGCCGGCCTCGCGCTCGCGGTCTCAGCGACCGCGGCGAACGCCCAGATCTCCGACGACGTCGTCAAGATCGGCGTGCTCACCGACATGTCGAGCCTCTATGCGGACGCCACCGGCAAGGGCTCGGTCGCCGCCGTCGAGATGGCGGTCGCCGATTACGGCGGCAAGGTGAAAGGCAAGCCGGTGCAGGTGATCGCAGCCGATCACCAGAACAAGCCCGACGTCGGCGTCAACATCGCACGCAACTGGTACGACAACGACAAGGTCGACGCGATCCTCGACGTGCCGACCTCGTCGGTCGCTTTGCCGATCTCGGCGCTGACGCGCGAAAAGAACAGAATCCACATCAATTCCGGCGGCGGCTCCTCCGATATCACCGGCACCGCCTGCTCGCCCAACACGGTGCACTGGACTTACGACACCTACGCGCTCTCGAACGTCGCCGGCAAGGCGATGGTCAAGCGCGGCGAGGACACCTGGTTCTTCGTCACCGCCGACTACGCCTTCGGCATGGCGCTGGAGCGCGATGCCGCCAATGTCGTCAAGGAGAGCGGCGGCAAGGTGCTGGGCGACGTGCGTCATCCGCTCAACTCGTCGGACTTCTCGTCCTTCCTGCTGCAGGCGCAGGCCTCCAAGGCCAAGGTCGTGGCGCTGGCGAATGCCGGCGGCGACACCACCAACGCGCTGAAGCAGGCTTCCGAGTTCGGCCTGACCCAGGGCGGCCAGAAGATGATCGCGCTGCTGCAGGAGATCACCGACACGCATTCGCTCGGCATCAAGGCGACCCAGGGCCTGATCGTCACCGACGCCTTCTACTGGGACATGAACGACGAGACCCGCGCCTTCTCGAAGCGCTTCAACGAGAAGGTCGGCCATATGCCGACCATGATCCAGGCCGGCCTCTATTCGGCGACCATGCATTACCTGAAGGCGATCGAGGCCATCGGCACCGACGAGGCGCCGCAGGTGATGGCCCAGATGCGCGCCACGCCGGTCAACGACTTCTTCGCCAAGAACGGCCATATCCGGATCGACGGCCGCATGGTGCACGACATGTATCTGTTCGAGGTCAAGAAGCCCGAGGAATCCAAGGGCGAGTGGGACCTCTACAAGCTGATCGCCACCGTGCCCGGCGACGAGGCGTTCCGCCCGCTCGACAAGGGCGGCTGTCCGCTGGTGAAGTCGAACTGACGGCCACGCCACACCGGATCGCATCCAGCGATGCGATCCGGTCTCTCCGCGCATCGCAGACGGAATTCCGCGGCTGCCATGCCGTACCCCGCAAGCCGGAGCGAAAGTCACTGCAGGCATTACGCCTGGAAGACCCGCAGCGTTGCGATCTGGAATGGACGCAGCGCCAGGCGGCATCCCCGATCCTCGGTCGGCAAGGCCTCGATGCGGTCTTCCAGGGTGTTGCTGATCCACACCGACGCGATGTCGACGCCGAAATCGAGCGCCGCGGCGGTGCGAATGCCGGCGCTCTCGTAAAGCCGCACCACCCAGCCGTCTCCATCCTCGGCGGGCTTGATCGTATCGACGATCACGTTGGCCGGAGACGCGGTCAGGAACGATCGTCGCAACAGCGCGCCAGGGCGCCCTTTGGTCCACAGCACCGGACGCTCGAACCGCAAGGCGCGCCCGACCGTGTCCGCGCTGCGCCAGTCGCCGTGGTGGGGATAGATCGCATAGCGCATCCGGTGCCGCCCGATATCGGCCTGCGGATCAGGCAATTCGGAGCCGCGCAGCAGCGTCAGCGCGAGCTGGTTGCCGAACGCCGAATAGCCGTGACGGCAGTCGCTGAACAGCGACACGCCGAAATCCGGCTCGGCGAGATCGGCCCAGCGATGCCCGGGCACCTCGTACTTGGCCGCATCGGCATCCGCGTTGGCATGGGTCGGCCGCTCGGTTGCGCCGAACATGGTTTCATAGGTTGCCCTCGATGCACGGCAGGCGATGGGGAACATGACCTTCAGCGCCGTCTTGCGCTCCTGCCAATCGACCGTGGTTTCGAATTCGAGATGATCGGCGCCGGCATCGAGGCGGATCACCTGCGCGAGCCGGCTCGCGCGTCCGAGCCCGCGCTCGAAACGGACTTCGCCGCGCAGTCCGCCATCCGACAGCACGGCGCAGCTCACATCTCCTGTCACCTCGCGCGCGGTCTCCAGCGCGAACGGATCGATATCCCATGCCTCGAAATCGAGCGGCCGGTCATCGAGCAGCAGCAGCCGGGCTGCCGGTGATGCGAAGGTCTCGCGGCCGGTCGCAACATGCAGCAGCGACCGAACGAGCCCGCTGCGATCAATGCGCGCTTCGAGCCGCGCGTTCGACAGCACGAAGCCGTCCAGATCGGCGGCGACCACAACGCGATCGTCGGTCGTCGTCGTTTCACCCGCCGCAAACGGCGCGGCGGCGATGTGACGAAGCTCGCCGTCGGGGTCGGACGCGACTTCGGCGCGCGCGCAGCCCAGCGTGTTGACGGGCGTCCAATTGCCGTCTTCGGGATCGCACAGTGTCGCCAGCACGGCTTGCGTGCGACGCCCGGCCTCCTCCGCCACGCCGGCGAGTTCGACCTCCGCACGTTCATAGACCTCGCGGATGCTGCTGCCGGGAATGATGTCGTGGAACTGGTTGACCAGCAACGTGCGCCATAGCGCTTCGATCTCCTGTGCGGATGGTGCCGGTTGCCGGCAGGCGGCCGCGACAGTGGTCACGAATTCGAGTGCCTGAAGGCCGGCCTCGCAAGCGCGGTTGAGGCGCTTGGTCTCGGCCTGCGTGGTGTAGGTGCCACGATGATATTCGAGATAGAGCTCGCCTTCGATCGTTGCCAGATCCGGCGCTGATATCGCCAGGCGGTCGAAGAACTCGTCGACGGAGCGAATCTGGATTCGCGGCAGCCCCTGCAAGTCCCTTGCGCGCAGCAACGTCTCGAGCATCGTCTCGTCGGCACCGCCGCCGCCGTCGCCATAGCCGAACAGATAGAGTGCGTCGGACGAACGGTCGGCGTCCTTGTAATTGGCGGCGTGATAGCGGAGCTCCGCGACCTGCGCCGATCCGTTGTAGGTGTCCGCCGGGGGGAAATGTGCCAGCACCGTGCTGCCGTCCAGTCCGCGCCAATGGAAGCTGTGATGCGGCGGTGAGGTGAACTTGTTCCACGACAGCTTCTGGGTCAGGAAGCGCGACATCCCCGCGGACTGCATCAGCTGCGGCAGCTGGGCGTCGTAGCCGAACACGTCGGGATTCCAGAACACGCTGGAGCGCGCGCCGAACGTTTGCTCGAAATAGCGCTGACCATAGAGGAACTGACGGCAGATCGACTCGCCCCACGGCAGATTGCAGTCCGGCTCGATCCAGCTGCCGCCGACCGGAATCCATTGGCCGGCGGCGGCCTTGGCGCGAATTCGGGCGAACAGGTCAGGGTCATTCTGCTCGATGACGGCATACTGATAGGCCTGCGAACAGGCGAACTTGAAATCGGGATAGCGCTCCATCAGCGCCACCGCCGTGGAGAAGCTGCGTTGCGCCTTGCGCCGGGTTTCCGCCAGCGGCCACAGCCATGCCGTGTCGAGATGGGCGTGGCCGATCGCCGACACCTCGTGGGCGATGCTGCCATTTCGTGCCGCGAGCAGGCCATCGAGGATCGCCCGCGCCGCCGGCCAGGTCGCGCGATCGTCGGGATCGGCGATGTTGCAGATGCGGTTGAGATCGTGCAGCAGGCGCCCCGCCCAGGTCCGATCCAGCGCCGGCTGCGCCGTCTCTCCGACAGCGCCGTATGACCTCGACTTTGTCGTGGGATCGCGGTCAACCTCGAGCTGGCGCAGCACCTCGTAGTCGAAATAGAATGCCGTGGCCTCGGAATCGAAGCAGCGCAGCTCGCAGGCGACCAGCGCGTAGGCCTGCGGATCGCTCCAGAACGCACCGAACAGGCCGTTGCAGGCCACCTCCACATGGAAGCTGATCGTCTCCCCGCCGCTCGCCGACTGAACGAGCGGCGCGGTGTGGCGGCCGGGATTGAGACCCTGCGAGGAACGTCCGTTGAGCCAAAGCAGCGCTTCCGAGCGGCTGTCCCAATACAGATCCACGCGCGAGCCGGCCCAGGCCTGCGGCACCTCGGCCACGACCTGCACCCAATAAGTCGCCCATAGCGGTCCCAGCGTCTCGCCCAACGGGACCGGCCGATAATCGAGCTTGAGCGCGTCCTCGAGGCTGATCCGCTCGGTGGGACCGGCAAGCGCGAGCGAAGTGACCGGCACACGGTCGGCATGAACCTTCTGTTGCAGCCGCTCCGCAAAGCCTTGCAACCGGCGCCGCGTGTATTGCGGGTAGCGGCCGCGAATCCGGGCTACCGCGGGATTGCCGCCATCGCGGTCCCTGTCATTCATCAGGTTCTTCAGCCATTTGACGAATGATCACGTGAGGGTTGATGATGATTGCAACGCGCTGTCCGAATTGGATCGCCTGACCTACTCCCTACACTCTTCCCAAATTTTATTCATCCGGCCAACAAAAAAGCGCGCCCGGCAGCAACCGGACGCGCTCTTCTCTTGCAGGTGACGCGATGCGTTAGTCAGTCGAATACTTGAATTCCGGCATCGCCTTCAGCTCATCCTTGCTCGCATTGAACACGGCATGATCCGGATACCAGGGATTCGGCTTCGACGTCGCCGCCGCAGGGGCCGCGCCCGTGGTGGTCGTCTTGCTGGTGCTGCCGGCGCCGGTGTTCGAGGCGCCGGTATAGGCGATCGGCTCGTTCACGAACTTCACCTTGTCGATCGGGACCGCGACCAAGTGCTCGCCGACGCCAAGGAAGCCGCCGACGCCGATCACGACCGCCTTGATTGTACCGCCCTTCTCCATCAGCAGATCATTGATCGAGCCGACGCTTTCATTGGCGTCGTTGTACACGCTAAGGCCGACGACCTTCGACGCGCGCCAGTTGCCCTTGAACGAATCCGGCGACGTGGCTGACGTGGCTGACGTCGACGCCGCAGGAGACATCTTGTCGCCCTTATCGGTTGGCGTCTGCGCAACGGCGACGGTTGCAAGCAGCGCGGTGCCGGCGAGGCCGGCGATGATGGATTTGACCAACATTGATGGCTCTCCTCTCGCAAAATCGATGCTGGGAAAACCCGTCATCTTCGCAACCGTTCCTAACGGACCTGCGCTCAAAAGCCGCTTAAATGCCGAGGAACGGGGGTGAGGACCTTTCAGCGCACGGAAACGCTGCGCCGCTTGACGAAAGGTATCGTGATCTCTCAAGTGAGCTTGCGGTTGAGCCTCACGACTGCGCCGGACGCGCAGTCCATGATGTGACGATGTTTGGCTCACTAAGTCGTCCCGGCGAACCGCGCTGCACAAACCGCGCGCTCGCCCCGGCGACCGCATCATCGATCGACGAGCGTCGTCATGCGCGCATGTTGCCGCGCGATCAGAAGCCGCCCCAATAGGGCGGCACGCCGTAGAAGCGATGCAGCTCGACTTCCTGCGAGCGATCGCCCCAATCGAAATCCTTGTCGGCACGGAACGACGGCGCGCGCTTCAGCTCCTCGTCCTCGATGTCGAGCTCATAGGCCTCGAACTTCGGGTTGTAGTGCAGCCGGCCCCAGGGCAGCGGGATCAAATTGGTTCCAATGCCCAGGAAGCCGCCGAAGCTCAACACCGCGTACGATACCTTGCCCGAGATCTTGTCGATCATCAGCCGCTCGATATGGCCGATCATATCGCCATTGGCCCGGCGCACCGCCGTCCCCTCGACCCGGTCGCTTGCAATGAGCTGATGCGGCCTGGTCTCGACCTCGACAGCCATCTCACCCTCCTTGACCCGAAAGAGAAATAACGCGTCGCCGGGGTAACGGGTTCCGCCCCCGGATATGACAGTCGCCCTTCCCCTTCTCCGGCCGCCATAACGACCAGGGGCCAGAGGGTTCTGCCCGCATTTCAGGGCATCAGGATTGATGACAGAACGATAACTTTTCTGCCTGCGGCCGACCTGTTAACCCGGATAGCCGGGCAAGATTTCAGACACATACTGAAACAAAATTCCTGAGCCGCTTTCCCCGAATCACGGACAAAAGATCGGTATGACCCAGGCTGCGCCCAATATCCTTGTCGTCGAGGACGACCGCGAGACGCGGTCCCTTATCGCAAAATATCTCCGTACCAATTCTTGTCATGTCACGACCGCCTCCGACGGCCGCGAGATGGCCAAGGCGATGACCGATCATCGGGTGGATCTCCTGGTGCTCGACGTCATGCTGCCCGGCGAGGACGGCCTCAGCCTGTGCCGCAAGGTGCGGGCGGAATCGCAGACGCCGATCATCATGCTGACCGCGCGCGGCGAGGACGTCGACCGCATCCTCGGCCTCGAGATGGGCGCCGACGATTACCTGGCAAAGCCGTTCAACCCGCGCGAGCTGCTGGCGCGGATCAACGCGGTGCTGCGCCGGCAGGCCGCCGCGCGCAACGCCAGCGCGATCGAGGGCGCGACCACGCTGACCTTCCTCGGCTGGCGTATCGACATCCGCCTGCGCGAGCTGCGCAACCCCGAAGGCGCGCGCGTCGCCATGACCAGCGCCGAGTTCGACCTGCTGCGCACCTTCTGCGAACGGCCCGGCCGCGTGCTGTCGCGCGACAGCCTGCTCGACCTGACCCAGGGCCGCAGCGCCGGCTCGTTCGAACGTTCGATCGACGTGCTGGTCAGCCGCATCCGCCGCAAGATCGAGCCCGATCCGCAGGAAGCCACCATGATCAAGACAGTGCGTTCCGGCGGCTATGTGTTCACGCCGAGGGTGGAGGCGGTTGCCGCCACGAACAATTGACCATGAAGCTGCTGCGCGTGCTGAGTCTGCGGGGGATCGGCGCCCAGATGGCGGCGCTGGTCGTCGTTTCGATCGTCGCGCTGCACTTGATCATCACCGCCACCTTCCTGATCCATCGCCCTGATCGGGTGGAGCCGTCGGACCGCTGGCACACCCAGCTCGCCGCCGCCGCGCAGCTGCTCGGGCATGCCCCGGCGTCGGAGCGGCCGCGGCTCCTGGCCGACGTCGCCCGTGCCTTCCCGCAACTTGCGATCGGCGACCTGCCTTCCGATGCCGGCGCGCTTACCGAAACCGACACGCCGAGCCTGCACGCGTTGCGCCGGCTCGGCGCCGGCTATCGCATCTTCCTGCTGCCGCGCGAGGCTGGCGGCACGCCGCATGACGGCGAAATTCGCCGCGTCGCGATCCGCCTGCCCGACGGCGCCATGTTCGCCGCCAACCTGACGCCGGATCAGCACATGCGGCCGTTCTGGGGTGGACCGTGGATGATGACGGTGCTGTTCGCCGTCATCAGCGTCACCCTGCTCGGCCTGTGGGCGGCATGGGCGCTGACCGCGCCGCTGTCGTCCTTCGTCAAGGCCGCCGAGACCTTCAGCCTGAACGGCGCCGCCGCGCCGCTGCCCGAGCGCGGTCCGGAGGAGATTCGTTCGCTGGCCCGGGCGCTGAACCGGATGCGCGAGCGCATCACCGCATTGATCGACGATCGTACCAAGATGCTGGCCGCGATCAGCCATGACCTGCGCACGCCGATCACGCGGATGCGGCTGCGCGCCGAATTCATCGAGGACGAGACCCACCGCCACCGCATGCTGCGCGACCTCGACCAGATGCGCTCGATGCTGGAATCGGTGCTGTCGTTCCTGCGCAACGACCGCAAGCTCGAGGAGATGACGCTGGTCGACATCGCGAGCACGCTGCACCTCGTCACCGATCAGTTCGCCGACATGGGACACAAGGTCAGTTACGCGGGCCCGCAGCACGCGATGGCGACCGCGCGGCCGGCCGACCTGCATCGCTGCATCACCAATCTGGTGGAGAATGCCGTGCGGTTCGGCGGCGAAGTTGCCGTCCGCCTCGACGTCAAGCCGGACCGCCTCGTCGTCGACATCGAGGATGACGGGCCCGGCATCTCGGATGCGCACAAGGCGAGCGTGCTGGAGCCGTTCGTGCGCGGCGACCAGGCGCGCAACATGGATGAGGCCGAAGGCTTCGGCCTTGGTCTGTCGATCGCCAATGCCATCGTGCTCGCGCATGCCGGCACGCTGTCGCTGCACGATCGCAAGCCGCACGGGCTCGTGGTCCGGATCGAATTGCCGGCGCGGCAACAGCAATTGCAGCGGCAGAAATCCGCGGCCTGATCAGGCGAAGCTGATGCGATGAGGAGACGTCAGGCGGCGAGCGGCGTAATGAGCTCCGCTTCCTCGTAGATCGCGATGGCCTCGAAGCGGTAATTGCAGGCGCGGCAATTCCACAAGAACGACGAGCGGCCTTCGCTGTGCTCCACCCAATCAGGGCGGGCGATCGGCTTACCGCATTGCGCGCAGGGATTTTCGCGAGGCATATAGCCGGTGTCCTGACGGACCATGGCGCATCTCCCGAATGTTGTTTCTTGCGTGCTTGGACAGAGCTGCTGACTGAACGATCGCGCACTCTGCCGTGGACGAAGTCTAGACCTTCATTGATTCGTTTGCACGACAAACTGCTGTGGATAGCGTGCGGCAAAATTAGTCAGAAAAATTAGAAGGAAATTGCAGGCCAAGACAATTTTTGGCTGAGACGATTGAAGCAAACAATTTGAAGCATCCGTCTTGCAATCGCGTCGTCCCTTCACCCCATGACCGGACAATCACGGATGCATTAACGTTCGCTGATGCGAAGGTTTTGCCACATTCCTGCCCGCTAGCCGTACCAATGAGACCGCAGAACCGACGCGCATCTGAAAGCCCGAGCGATTGAGATGAAGACCGTACAAGCCTTTGGCTGCCTTGCCGCAATCGCGGTGCTGGCGTCCTGCGCGAGCGCGCAGGCGCAATCGCGCGCGCAATATGAGGCGATGGTGGCGGCCGAGGCCCAGGCCAACCTCGTACCGGAAGAGCTGGTGCATCGCGTCATCGTGCGCGAGAGCAAGTACCATCCGCAGCTGATCGGACGCGGCGGCACCATCGGGCTGATGCAGATCAAGCTCGGCACTGCACGCGGCCTCGGCTACACCGGTACCGCCGAGGGTCTGCGCGATCCCCAGACCAACCTCAAATACGGCATCAAATACCTCGCCGGCGCCTATCGCGCCGCCGATGGCAATCACGATCGAGCCGTGCGTTATTTCGCGGGCGGGTATTACTACGTCGCAAAGCGCCAGCGCGGGGATCACCTGAAGGAAGCGAAGCATGGCGGCGCGGGTGCACCGCCGAAGGAATTCGCCAAGTCGGAGCAAATGACGGCCGATACCGCCGAGCCGAAGCCGGAACAGGCCGAAAAATAGCGCCGATCGTGTCCGCGCAGCCCCACGGCGCGTGCCGGCCATCCTCGACACCGCCTGTCAATGCGTCTGGCATACAAGTTGACACACGAGCCCATCCGCCTACATTAGGGGCGTTCCGAGGGGTGCTCCGAAGGAGGAGCTGAGATACCGCAAGCTTGGGCTAGCCAGTAGGCGAATAGTCCGGGACCGCGGTGACCCTTTGAACCTGATCCGGGTCATGCCGGCGAAGGGACAGGGATGTATCAGACGTCAAGACCGCGGGGGGTTTCCCCCGTCTCCATCATCGGCGCAGGCATAGCAGGCGCCTGGCATGCGCTCTTGCTCGCAGAGGCCGGACGTGCCGTCACCCTGCATGAGCGCAGTGACGCCGCGATGACGGAATCCACAAGCCACTGGGCCGGCGGGATGCTGGCGCCGTGGTGCGAGGCGGAGGCCTCCGAGCCGGTGATCTCCCGGCTCGGCATCCGCTCGCTCGCGCTGTGGCGGCAGCATGTTCCGGAAACCGCGTTCAACGGCTCGCTGGTGGTGGCGCATCCGCGCGACCGCGCCGATTTCGAGCGCTTTGCCCGCCTCACCACCGGCCATCGCCGGATCGACGCCGAGGGCGTTCGCGCGCTCGAGCCGTCGCTCGAGGGCCGTTTCCGTGACGCCCTGTTCTATCCCGACGAGGGCCATGTCGAGCCGCGCCGCGTGCTGCCGCGGCTGCATGCCGCGATCGGCAAGGCCGGCGGCGCCATCAAGTTCGGCAGCGACGCCGAGGCAGCCGATCTCGACGGCGTGGTGATCGACTGCCGCGGCCTTGCCGCGCGCGACCGCGAGCCGAGCTTGCGCGGCGTCAAGGGCGAGATGATCATCATCGAGACCTCCGAGGTCGAACTGGCGCGCCCGGTGCGGCTGATCCATCCGCGCTGGCCGCTTTATGTGATCCCGCGCGGCGACGGCCGCTTCATGCTGGGCGCGACCTCGATCGAGGCCGAGGACAACGGCGTCAGCGTGCGCTCGGCGCTGGAGCTGTTAGGGGCCGCCTATGTCGTGCATCCGGCATTCGCCGAGGCGCGCATCGTCGAATTCGGCGCCGGCCTGCGCCCTGCATTTCCCGACAATCTGCCGAAAATCAGGATCGAGCAGGAACGCATCACGGTGAACGGACTCTACCGTCATGGCTTCCTGCTCGCGCCGGCGCTGGCGGAGCTGACGCTCGCCTATCTCGCGCGCGGCGAAATCGACAATGAGGTGATGCAATGCGCGTGATCGTCAACGGCGAGCAGCGGGAGATCGTGGCCTCCAGTGTCGATGCGCTGCTGGCCGAGCTCGACTACGAGGGCACGCATTTCGCGATCGCGCTGAACTACGACGTGGTGCCGAAGAGCCGCTGGGCCGACACCGCGTTGAAAGCCGGCGACGAGATCGAGATCATCACGCCACGGCAGGGAGGGTGATGTGAGTTTGTTCGCACACTCCCTCCCCATGTCGTCCCGGCCGAGTGCGCGCTTGCGCACGGAGCCGGGACCCATAACCACGACCGGCTATTGGCGGAACGAACGACGCCCCGCGTGCCCTCTTGAAGGGCCGCGGCGTATGGGTCCCGGCCTTCGCCGGGACGACGGCGTGATTTGAGGAGACACCACGGATCATGGTCACCTTCTACGGCAAATCCTTCCCGTCCCGCCTGCTGATCGGCACGGCGCTGTATCCCTCGCCTGCGATCATGCAGAATGCGATCCGCGCCTCGGGCGCCAGCATCGTCACGGTGTCGCTGCGGCGCGAGGCGGCGGGTGGCAAGACCGGCGATGCGTTCTGGTCGCTGATCCGCGAGCTCGGCGTCACCGTGCTGCCGAACACCGCGGGCTGCCGCAGCGTGAAGGAGGCGGTGACCACCGCCAAGCTCGCGCGCGAATTGTTCGGCACGCCGTGGATCAAGCTCGAGGTGATCGCCGACAACGACACGCTGCAGCCCGACGTGGTCGGCCTGGTCGAGGCGGCCGGCATCCTGATCAAGGACGGTTTTGAAGTGTTCCCCTATTGCACCGAGGATTTCTCGGTCGCCTCGCGGCTGGTCGACGCCGGCTGCAAGGTGGTGATGCCGTGGGCAGCACCGATCGGCAGCGCCAAGGGCATCACCAACCGCGACGCGCTGAAGCTGTTGCGCGACCGCCTGCCCGGCATCACGCTGGTGGTCGACGCCGGCTTAGGGGCGCCTTCGCATGCCGCCGAGGCGCTCGAGCTCGGCTATGACGCCGTGCTGCTCAACACGGCGGTCGCCAAAGCCGCCGATCCCGTTGCGATGGCCAATGCCTTCCGCCTCGGCGTCGAGGCCGGCCGCACCGCTTACGAAGCCGGACTGATGGAAGCCCGCGACTTCGCCTCCCCCTCCACCCCTGTCGTTGGGACCCCGTTCTGGCATGCCGTATCCTGATCCCTTCTATCCCGTCGTCGACAGCATCAAATGGGTCGAGCGACTGACAAAACTCGGCGTCGGCACCATCCAGCTGCGCGCCAAGGAGCTCGACGATGCCGGGGCGCTGCAGATCGTCAGCGATGCGCTCGCAGTGACCAAGGGCACGCCGACCAAGCTCGTGGTCAACGACTATTGGCGCGCGGCGATCGTCGCCGGCGCCGAGCATCTGCATCTCGGGCAGGAAGACCTCGCCGAGGCCGACCTCGGCGAGATCCGCAAAGCGAACTTGACGCTCGGCATCTCCACCCATGACGACGCCGAGCTCGCCACCGCGCTTGCCGCCAAGCCCGACTATGTCGCGCTCGGCCCGATCTTCTTCACCACGCTCAAATCGATGCGGTTCGAGCCGCAGGGCATTCCGAAGATCACCGAGTGGAAGAAGCGGATCGGCTCGATCCCCCTTGTCGCGATCGGCGGCATCAAGTTCGAGCACGCCGCCAAGATCTTCGCCGCCGGCGCCGATTCGATCGCCGTCGTCAGTGACGTCACCCAGAACCCCGACCCCGACGCGCGGGTCAGACAATGGCTCGGCCTCAGCGCGGAGGCCGCGTGATGCACGTAACTCTCACCAGCGTCATTCCGGGGCACGCGAAGCGTGAACCCGGAATCTCGCGCCACCACCTCGAGATTCCGGATCGGTCCTAACGGACCGTCCGGAATGACGACAAGATTAAGGAGGATCCCTCATGAACATCCGCTCCAATCCCGACACCACCCGTCCCGCCGTCACCACCGGCGCGCTGCCCGCCTCGCGCAAGATCTTTGCGACGCCGGAGGCCGCGTCCGATCTGCGCGTGCCGCTGCGCGAGATCATGCTGTCGGAGGGCGCCGGCGAGCCGAACCTGCCGGTCTACGACACCTCGGGCCCTTACACCGACCCGAACGTGACGATCGACGTCAACGCCGGCCTGCCGCGCAATCGGCTCGCCTGGGTCAAGGAGCGCGGCGGCGTCGAGGAATATGAGGGTCGCACCATCAAGCCGGAGGACAACGGCAATGTCGGCGCCGCCCACGCCGCCAAGGCGTTCACCGCGCACCACAGGCCGCTGCGCGGCCTCGACGGCCACAAGATCACGCAGCTCGAATTCGCCCGCGCCGGCATCATCACCAAGGAGATGATCTACGTCGCCGAGCGCGAGAATCTCGGCCGCAAGCAACAGCTCGAGCGCGCCGAGGCCGCGCTTGCCGACGGCGAGAGCTTTGGCGCCTCCGTGCCGGCCTTCATCACCCCGGAATTCGTCCGCGACGAGATCGCGCGCGGCCGCGCCATCATTCCCTCCAACATCAACCATGCCGAGCTCGAGCCGATGATCATCGGCCGCAACTTCCTGACCAAGATCAACGCCAATATCGGCAACTCGGCGGTGACCTCGTCGGTCGAGGAAGAGGTCGACAAGATGGTGTGGGCGATCCGCTGGGGCGCCGACACCGTGATGGACCTCTCGACGGGGCGCAACATCCACACCACCCGCGAATGGATTTTGCGCAACTCGCCGGTGCCGATCGGCACCGTGCCGATCTACCAGGCGCTGGAGAAGTGCGACGGTGATCCGGTCAAGCTGACCTGGGAGCTCTACAAGGACACCCTGATCGAGCAGTGCGAACAGGGCGTCGACTATTTCACGATCCACGCCGGCGTGCGGCTGCCCTACATCCATCTCACCGCCAACCGCGTCACCGGCATCGTGTCGCGCGGCGGCTCGATCATGGCGAAGTGGTGCCTTGCGCATCACAAGGAGAGCTTCCTCTACACCCATTTCGACGAGATCTGCGACCTCATGCGCAAGTATGACGTCTCGTTCTCGCTCGGCGACGGTCTGCGCCCGGGCTCGATTGCGGACGCCAACGACCGCGCGCAGTTCGCCGAGCTCGAGACGCTCGGCGAACTGACGAAGATCGCGTGGGACAAGGGCTGCCAGGTCATGATCGAGGGCCCCGGCCACGTGCCGATGCACAAGATCAAGATCAACATGGACAAGCAGCTCAAGGAGTGCGGCGAGGCGCCGTTCTACACCCTCGGGCCGCTGACGACCGACATCGCGCCGGGCTACGACCACATCACCTCGGGCATTGGCGCTGCGATGATCGGCTGGTTCGGCTGCGCGATGCTCTGCTACGTCACGCCGAAGGAGCATCTGGGTCTCCCGGATCGCAACGACGTCAAGACCGGCGTCATCACCTACAAGATCGCGGCCCACGCCTCTGATCTGGCCAAGGGCCACCCCGCCGCGCAGCTGCGCGACGATGCGCTCAGCCGTGCCCGGTTCGACTTCCGCTGGGAGGACCAGTTCAACCTCGGCCTCGATCCGGACACCGCGAAGAACTTCCACGACGAGACCCTGCCGAAGGAAGCCCACAAGGTCGCGCATTTCTGCTCGATGTGCGGCCCGAAATTCTGCTCGATGAAGATCACCCAGGACGTCCGCGACTACGCCGCGACGCTCAACGACAAGGAACAGGGCATGGCGCAGATGAGCGCCAAGTTCAAGGAAATGGGAAGCGACGTGTATCTGGACGCGGAGAAGGTGAAGGAGAGCAACAGGGTGTTCTGACCCTCACCGCTCGTCATGCCCGGGCAACAGCGCGGAGCGCGTCTTCGCGCGAGACGCCCCGGGCATCCATCCAAAAACGAAAGGCCGGGTGAAAGCCCGGCCTTTTTGCGTCTGGATCATTCACTTATGATTTAGTGCGTGTGTTCGGCTTGTGGAGGGCCGGTCACGACAGCAACCGGCCCAGGTCCACACCAGGCGCTCCGCAGAACCCTTGACTTGGATCAACGAAAAATCCGCTATCTCATCGCTTGCTATGACGCTCGAAAGCGATGAAGGTCGGGTCAGGGATATTACCCCTGTGACCATTTGATTGGAGAGTTTCATGAGAACCTTCAGCGCTGTGCTATTCGTACTTCTCGTTGCGCAAGCGGCCTCGACACAGGCTGCGGATTTGAGCGGAGCCTGGACGATCGACGCCTCGGCTTGCAACCAGGTCTTCACCAAGGAGAATAACAAGCTCGCGTTCAAGAAAGATGCCGATCTCAACGCGGGAGGCTTGATCGTCCAGGGCAAGCAAATCACCGGCACATTTCAAAAATGCACCGTCAAATCGCTGCATGATGACGGGCAGAATGTTCGCGTGATTGCGGCGTGCTCGGACGGCGTCGCGGTTTCGGACGTGTCATTCGACATAACACTCTCCGGAGAGAACAAGATCATACTCAGCTCCAAGGCACCGGTGCCCATCGAGACGCCGTATGTTCGCTGCTCGATGTGACATTCGGCGGCGACGGCTTGAGCAAGTAGCCCGGATGAGCGAAGCGATATCCGGGGTTTACCTGTCCCGCATATCGCTGCGCTCATGCGGGCTACCGGACTATTCCTGAATCCTACGCCGTCGCCCCGACAGCTGCTTGCACACCGCCCCGCGCCCCCGCACCAAACGCAATCTCCTGATACCCTTTCTCCGCAACCCCGTTGATGATCCCCAAAAACTTCGGCGTGCCGCCGTTGTAGACGAAGTAGCGGACCGTCCCCTCCTCGTGGCCGGCGACGTTGGAGTTGTAGCCGGTGAACCACGACTTGGCTTTGCGCATCAGCATGATCTCGTACATCTTGACGACATGCGCGGTCCAGCGCTGCTGCGCTTCGAGCGTGGCGTCGGCGTGGGTCAGACCGCGGTCCCACATGTATTGCAGCAGGTTGGTGCACCAGTTGACGCCGTTCTCGATGCCGCGCGGGAAGTTGGTCGACGCGGAGGCGCTTTGCGGGCCGGTCGGCATCAACAGGTTCGGGAAGCCGTGGACGAGCATGCCGAGGAAGGTCGATGGCGCGTGCTTCCACTTGTCGGCGAGGCGCTCCCCGCCAATGCCGCGGATATCTATCAGGTCGTAGGCGCCGGTGATGGCGTCGAAGCCGGTGGCGTAGACGATGATGTCGAAATCGTAGTCGCGCGTCGTGGTGCGGAGGCCTTTTTCGGTGACGCGCACCAGCGGCGTTTCGGAGAGATCGACGAGCTGCACATTGTCGCGATTGTACGCCTCGAAATATCGGGTCTCCAGCGGCAGGCGCTGCACGCCGAAGCCGTGATCCCGCGGGATCAGCTTCTCGGCGACATCAGGATCGTTCACGCGCTGGCGGATGCGGCCCGCGATATATTCCGAGAGCTCCGCATTGGCGGCTTCGTCCATGAAGATCTCGCGGAAGTTCGCGAGCCAGATGCCGAAGCCGGGCTCGTCGTAGAGCTTGTCCCACAGCTTGAGCCGCTCCTCGCGGCTCACCTCGTAGAAGCCGCGCTTGTCGGGGCCATGGACAAAACTGCCCGGCGTCAACGCGCAGGCAGCAAAAATCTCGTCATAGCGGGCGCGGATCTCGGCCATCTCGTCAACGGAGATCGCAGAGTTGTTGAGCGGCGCGCTCCAGTTCGGCCGGCGCTGGAACACCGTGAGCTCGCCGACCTTGTCGGCGATCTCGCCGATCAGCTGGATGCCGGTGGCGCCGGTGCCGATCACCGCGACTTTCTTGCCGGCAAGATCGACCGGCTCGTGCGGCCAGTAATAGGTGTGGAACGAGCGGCCCTTGAAGTCATCGATGCCAGGCACGCGCGGCATGGTCGGCGCCGACAACAGCCCGATCGCGAGCACCACGAAGCGGCAGGTCAGTTCGCGGCCGTCACTGATCCTCAATTGCCAGAGGTCGCGCGTCTCGTCGAACTGCATGGTCTCGACCTTGCAATTGAACTGCATGTACTTGCGCAGGTCGAACTTGTCGGCGACGTAGTTGAGGTAACGCAGATTCTCGGGCTGGCCGGAGAAGCGCTCCTTCCAGTGCCACTCGTCGAGCAGCTCGCGCGAGAATGAGAAGCCGTAGGTGTAGCTCTCGGAATCGAAGCGGCAGCCCGGATAGCGGTTCCAGTACCAGGTGCCGCCGAGATCGGGCGCGGCTTCGAGCACGGTGGCGTCGATGCTGAGATCGGCCAGCCGCTTGATCTGGTAGATGCCCGCGACGCCGGCGCCGACCACGATCACCTCAAAGTGGGTTTTCGCCTCTCCTGTCATGTCCGCTCCCGAATTCTTCTTGATCTGTTTGAGCGGATTACAGACCCTTTTGCACCTGCAAGCAACCGCGCGATCGGGCACGACTTGCGTTGAGGCGCTGCGTGCACCACATCGATCACTGCAATTTCGCCAAGCGCAATCCGGGCAAGCGACATGACCGACAATCTCACCGGCGTCTGGGACGGCAGCTATGTTCAGCCGAGCGGCATGGTCACGTTCCTGGCGACGCTGATCGACGCCGGCGGCGCGCTCGGCGGCAGCGTGACCGAACCCTGCGTGATGCCGGGCTGTCCGATCAGCACGCACAATGCATCGCTTGCGGGCCAGCGCTCCGGCAGCGCTGTTACGTTCGTCAAACGTTACGAGCCGCCTGGCTACGGCTACGACACCGTGCACTATGAAGGCGCGGTCAATGCCGACGCGACCGAGATCGACGGCCGCTGGAGCATCCGCGGCACAAGGTTCTCGGGGACGTTCCTGATGGTGCGCGCAACCGGACCGTCGCAAGCGGTCACGACGGAAGAAGAGGTCAAGGAGCCGGTGCGCTAGCGCGTGACGGGACTAGCTTGAATGACGACAGCGACGGCACTGCCCCCCGCAAGCCGCAGGGCTATGCATATGGCTGGCGGCCACGACGACATGGAAACGTCGCTTACAGAAGCGCACGAATGCCATATGCCCCGGGAGGCGAGCGTGCGCCTGCGTGATTTCGGAATATTGGAAAATATTCGTGAGTTGCCCGACGTGTCAAGTAGCCTGGTCGAACGCCGGCCACCGCCGGCTACTTTGTACTTTGCATGGGGTTGTTTTCGATATTTTGGGAACGCGCCTCCCCTGCGAGTGCTGGCAATCGCATATGGGCTCGATAGCGCCACAAACTCGTCATGCCCGGCCTTGTGCCGGCCATGACGGCGCGGAAACACCGGATTGCCCTGCCCGCAATCGGGAGAGGTGAGGCGCAGTTCGCCGCTCGATTCCAGGTGAAGTCATGTGCCAACGCGTGATTACTTTATTCAGCCCCCAGATGCCCGCGAACAATTCCCACCGCCTCCCCGACCAGCTCCGCGCCAATCTGCGCCTGGTGTTCGTCGGCACCGCGGCCAGCACGCGGTCAGCCGCCGTCGGGCATTATTACGCGCATCCCGGCAACCGGTTCTGGCGTGCGCTGCATGAGGCCGGCATCACGCCGCGGCGCTATCGGCCGGACGAGTTCGCGGCGCTGCTCGCGCTCGGCATCGGCTTCACCGATCTCTCCAAGACCGGCGCCGGGATGGATCACGAAATCAGCAGGCAGTCGTTCGACGTCGTGGGCTTCCGGACGAAGATCGAGACCTATCGGCCGAACACCGTCGCCTTCACCAGCAGGAAGGCGGCGAGCCTGTTCTACAACAGGCCGACCAACGCGCTCGTGCTCGGCCGGCAGCCATCGGTGAATGGCTTTCCCGAAGTGTTCGTGCTGCCGTCGCCATCCGGCGCGGCCTCGGGTCATTGGACCTTACAGCCGTGGCGCGAACTCGCCGAGTGGATCACGGAATCGTAGGATCGTAGGATCGGTAGAGCCAACGGGTCCGCGCAAAGCGCGGCCGGATGATAAACTCCGCAAAACCCATCATCTCTCCCGACGCACCGAAGTCGATGGGTTTCGCTTCGCTCTACCCATCCTACGAGATCGCTACGAGACCGCTCCCTACTCCTTCAACGTGATCGCAAGCCCGCTGAGGTCGACATTGGCCATCAACCCGACCTGCTTGCCGCTCAATTCGAGCACCGCGCCGTTCTGGTTGGTCAAGAGGATGCCGCGCACGCCGGCGCCGAGCGCAACGCCCATGCCCGCCGCGGCATAGACGCCGTTGATATCCTGCGGACGGCGGATATTGCGCACCCGCCCCTGCAACGTGGTCTGCGAGCCGCCGAACACGAGCCCATAGTCCAGCCCGCCGGCCGTGAGCCCATAGGTCTGGCCGTGGAAGGTCATGACGCCCTTGCCGGCGGAGCCGCCGAACACCCAGCCGCCCTTGAAGATCACGAGCGTCACCGCGCCCTCGTCAGCCAGGGCAGCGGACGTTCCGGTGAGCATCGCCAGCGCGAGCAGCGCGGCGCGGGCGACGGATGGCAACTTCATGGGGGATTCTCCGGACGAAGTGAGAGCGAATCGCGGCAATCCAGCCGACCGGCGGCATCGCTGAAATGCCGCGAAACATGCGGGATTGCGCTTGTTCCTGATGGTGCGGAGTCTATCATCGCCTCTGCAGCCGCGCGACCACTGGCGCATGCGCGCCCACCGCTTTGCCGGATCGCTGAGGAGTTTGCGCAACAGGGATCTGCATCGATGCACGATTTCACCCCACTTTCCGGCCTAGCCGGCGGCGCGCTGATCGGGCTTGCCGCGGCGCTCTTGATGCTGCTGACCGGGCGAATCGCCGGGGTCACCGGCATCGTCGGCGGCGCGCTGCGGGCCGATACCGCCGACCGCGGCGCCGACCGTAGCGCCGATCGTTCCTGGCGCATCGCGTTCATCGCGGGACTGATCGGAGCGCCCCTGATTGCGGCGCTGTTCGGCGCGCCGCTGCCGCGGCCGGCGATGAATGCGAGCCTTGTGGTGGTCGCGATCGCGGGACTGCTGGTCGGATTCGGTACAAGGATGGGCAATGGCTGCACCTCGGGCCACGGCGTCTGCGGCTTCGCGCGGCTGTCCGGCCGCTCGATCGTGGCAACATGCATCTTCATGCTGACGGCGATCGCGACGGTCGCAATCGTCAGGCACGGGATCGGAGGCTAAGCATGATCCGGAAAAGTGCGAAGCGGTTTTCCGAAAGGATCATGCTCAAACAAGGAGCGGTTTAGCGATGCCGGTGCTTGCCAGTTTTGTCTGCGGCCTGATCTTCGGCGCGGGGCTTCTGATCTCCGGCATGACCGATCCGCAGAAGGTGCTCGGCTTCCTCGATCTGTTCGGCGCGTGGGACGCGACGCTCGCCTTCGTGATGGCGGGCGCGGTTGCGGTCGCAGCAACCGGCTTTGCGATCGCCCGGCGGCGCACGGCCCCCGCCTTCTCGGTGCGCTTCCTCTGGCCCGACCGGACCGACATCGATGCGCCGCTGGTTGCCGGCGCGGTGCTGTTCGGCATCGGCTGGGGCCTCGTCGGCATCTGCCCCGGGCCGGCACTGGTCAATATCGCCGGCCTCTCGCTACCGATCGTGGTCTTCGTTCTCGCGATGCTCGCAGGCATGATCGGCCAGAATCTCTTCGGCAGGAATCTTTGGCGCCGGCGTGCACCGGCGCCGCGCGCCATCGAAACTTCTCCCCTTCCATCTCACGCAGACGGGTGACCCAATGACTGAAAAGACCACAATCAAGCACTTCCCTCCTCCGCCCGGCGTCCAGGCGCCGCCACTCTCGTTCGGCGCCCGCGTCGGCGATTTGTTGTTCATCTCCGGCATTCCCGGCTTTGACGCCAATCGCGAGCTGCCCGACGGCTTCGAGGCGCAGTTCGCCAATGTCGTGACCAATATCAAGCGCGTGCTGAGCGAGGCGGGCGCGACGATGCGCGATCTCGTCAAGGTCAACGTGCTGCTGACGCGCGCGAGCGACGTCGCGACGATGAACGCGCTGTATGCTGGCGCGTTCGGCCCCGCCCCCTACCCCGCGCGCACCACCTGCGTGGTGGTGGCGCTGCCCAATCCAAAGATGCTGATCGAGATCGAAGGCGTGGCACACGTGAAGGGGTGATCTCTGGCTCTGTCATGCCGGAGCGCGCCACTTGGCGCGAGCCCTCAGGTGCGCAATTGCGCACCGGTTGAATCGAGGTCCATCTTCATCGTCGTCCTGGCGAAGGCCAGGACGACGATGTGGAGAGCTGACGCAAATCCGCGCTGCATCACGCCGGTTCAGTGAGCCCTCAAAACAGCGACCCCTGCCCGTCATCCTCCCGCACCGGCGCCTTGCGCGGCGCGGCCTTCTTCGGCTGCGGCGCGTCCTCCGCGGCGATTTCATCCGCGGTCATCGGCAGCAGCAATTGCGCATCGTCATTGGCGACCGCGTTGACGCGCATCGTGACCTGGTGCCAGGCGAACTCGCCGACCTCGGGGCCCTTCAGCATCGGCATCACGTCGTCGACATCGTTCGGCAGGCAGTCGAGCCAGCGCGCGAATTGCTCGGGCCTGATCGTGACCGGCACGCGGTGATGCAATTGCGCGAGGTCGGGACTGGCCGGCGCAGTGACGATCGCGACCGTATCCTGCTCCTCGCCGTTCGGCCCCATCCAGGTCTCGGCAAGCGCGGCGAAGGCGAGCGGATGGTCTTCGCGGCGATGGATGAAGAACGGCCGCTTGCGGCCGCCGGCATCCTGCCATTCGTAATAGCCGTCGGCGGGGATCAGCGCCCGGCGCCGCTTGATCGCGTTCTTGAAGGCCGGCTTCTCACGCACCGTCTCGGAGCGCGCGTTGATCAGGAGCGAGAAGGTCCTGGGGTCCTTGACCCACGACGGGATCAGGCCCCAGCGCATCAATTGAAAATGCCGGCCGCCATTCTGCAGCAGCACCACCGGGATCGGCTGGGTCGGCGCAACATTATACCGTGGCGGAAAATTCGGCTGCTCGATATAGCCGAACATCTCGCGCAAGGCCGCCGGCGGCGAGGTTATGACAAAGCGTCCGCACATTTGCCGTCCAGAGTGGTATCCGTTTATTCTGCCTTAACTTGGACCGTTAAAGACTGCGATCAATGACCTCAACGGCCGCCATAGCGGACTCTTCCCCGCGACCGACGTACCCCGATGAGGCGCGGGCGGCGCTGTTGCGCGCCGCCAACATCAATCCCCGCACCGGGCTTGCCACCGACTACCTCAATCACTTCAACGAAGCCATCATGCTGCTGGAGATGGTCCCAGACCTGCCGGAATGCGCCAGCGATTTCCTCGAATGGCAGCCGCTGTCCTATGCCGAGCATTTCACCGCGTCGAATTTCCGGGCACGCGATCTCGCGATCGAGGCCTATGAGACCGCGGACGCCGCAATCCGGGCCGAATTCGACCAGCTCACCGACAGCATGACGAAGATCCTGACCGAGGTCGGGGCGGCGATGCGGCAATTGCAGCAGGACAAGAGCCGGGTCGCGCTCGCCGAGCAGGCGATCGTCTGGGTCAAGCCGCTGGTGATGCAGACCGCCGGCATCATCAACGGCGCCGCAGAGGCCGATGTCGACAGCATCATGGCGGGCGCCTGAGATATCGGGCATGATGGTCTTCACAACCGGCTGCCAATCACCTTGACCTCTCCCGAACCTCCGATCCGCCCGCAGCTCGCCGTGTCAGGCGTGATTTTCCGCGACGACAAGGTGCTGCTGGTGCGCCGCGCCCGCTCGCCCGGTAAGGGCTTCTATTCGCTGCCCGGCGGCCGGGTCGAGTTCGGCGAATCGCTGCATACCGCCCTGCACCGGGAGATCGACGAGGAGACCGGCCTCAAGGTCGAGATCGTCGGCCTCGCCGGCTGGCGCGAGGTGCTGCCGACCGGCCCCGGCACCGGACACTATCTGATCATGACCTTCGCGGCGCGCTGGGCGTCCCGCGAGCCTCACCTGAACGACGAGCACGACGATTTCAAATGGCTGGCGCCGGAGGAGATCGGCGACCTCAAGGTCACCGGCGGCCTGCATGAGGTGATTGCGGCCGCCCGGCGGCTGGTTTGAGGCCCGTTTTAGCGGCTTTGGGGGGCTCGGCCGCCTTGCCTCGGGCGCATTGAGGGGGCATACCACGGCCATTCCGGAACCCCGATGATCAAAGCCTTTCTCGCCGTTGTGATCCTGTTGTCGGCATGCCTTGCGACGCCCGCCCGGGCGCAGGACGCGGCTGCGCCGTTCGACGGCGATTTGCAGCGGCTGGCCGAGATCCTCGGCGCCCTGCACTATCTGCGCGGCATCTGCGGCTCCAACGAGGGCGCCAAATGGCGCAACGAAATGCAGGCGCTGATCGATGCCGAGACCCCCTCCGGCGACCGCCGCGCCCGCATGATCGCGGGCTTCAACCGCGGCTATAACGGCTTCCAGCAGACCTACCGGACCTGCACGCCCGCGGCCACGGTAGCGATCCGCCGCTACATCGAGGAGGGCTCGAAAATCTCCCGCGACCTGACGGCCCGCTATGCCAACTGAACGGGCGATCTTCTTCGACCTCGACGGCACCCTGACCGACCCGAAGCCCGGCATCACCGGCTCGATCCAGTACGCGCTGGAAAAGCTCGGCCGGCCGGTTCCCTCGCAGGATGAACTGACCTGGTGCATCGGGCCGCCGCTCAGGGCGAGCTTTGCGATGCTGCTCGGCGGCGAGGAGCTCGCGGACCGCGCGGTCGCGCTCTACCGCGAAAGATTCGGCGATGTCGGGCTGTTCGAGAACGCGGTCTATCCCGACATCGCGGAGGTTCTGGCCGAGCTGCGCCGGGCACCGGGCCGGATGTTCGTCGCGACCTCGAAGCCGCATGTGTTCGCGACGCGGATCATCGCGCATTTCGGCCTCGGCGGCTATTTCGACCACGTTTTCGGCTCGGAGTTCGACGGAACCCGGGTCAACAAGGTCGACCTGCTCACCTATGCGCTGGCGCAGACCGGGGCCGATCCGGCCAAATCCCTGATGATCGGCGATCGCAGCCACGACGTGATCGGGGCGAATCGAAACGGCATCCGGGCGGTCGGCGTCACCTATGGCTACGGCACGCCCGAGGAGCTGACCGAGGCCGGCGCCAGCCATCTGTGCGCCACGCCGCGCGCGGTGCTGGACCATATCCACAGCTCATTCGGCTGATCGCGGCCCGGATATCCGGAATTCCCCTTTAAATGCCGGGGCCGCCGTTAACCTTTTCGAAAGATGTGGGCTAGGCGGTACCTGCATGCGTGATACATCTCGCGCGTCGCAGTGGTTCGCTCCTCGGACCGCGCGCTGTCAATTTGCAGAGTTTCATGCGCCATCCAGCGTCCTTCCCCCATCACCAAGACCCGCGACCCGACCACGAGCAGAAGCAGGCCGCGCTGGGCTACCTGAACGAGGCTTGGGCTGAAGCGCGTCACGACGGCGTCGATGGCGACTGCCTCGCGCAGGCGAGCCTGTTTGCGGCGCTCGCCGAGCTCGTCGGCACCTATGGCGAGGACGCGGTGGCGAAATTTGCCGAGGGCCTCGCCGCGCGCGTGCGCAACGGCGAGTTCTCGCTGGCATTGGCCCGACAGTAAAACGATAGCGTTTTCGAGCGAAGTGGGCCGCCGGTTCGCGTCAAGAAAACGCGTCAAACGCGAACCTACGGCTTCAGCGTCTCGAGGAACCGAACCGGCTCGCCGGTCGATGGCGTCGTGACTTCGCCCTGCCACATCACCTGCCGGCCGCGCACGAAGGTGCCGACCGGCCAGCCCTGCACCCGCACGCCGTCATAAGGCGTCCAGGCGGCGCGCGAGGCGATCCATTTGTTGGTGATGGTCTCGCTGCGCTTCAGGTCGACGATTGTGAAGTCGGCATCGTAACCGGCCGCGATGCGGCCCTTGCAGGCGATGTTGAACAGGCGCGCAGGCCCCGCGCTGGTGAGATCGACGAAGCGAGCCAGCGACAGCCGCCCGGCATTGACGTGATCGAGCATCAGCGGCACCAGCGTCTGCACGCCGGTCATGCCCGACGGCGAGGCCGGATAGGTCTTGGCCTTCTCCTCCAGCGTATGCGGCGCGTGATCCGAGCCGAGCACGTCGATGATGCCCTGCTCGATACCGTACCAGATGCCGGCGCGGTGATCGGCCGAGCGCACCGGCGGGTTCATCTGGGCCAGTGTGCCGAGCCGCTCGTAGCACTCCGGCGCGGCCATGGTGAGGTGGTGCGGCGTCGCCTCGCAGGAGGCGACATCCTTGTGGTCGCGCAGGTATAGAATCTCTTCCTTGGTCGAGATGTGCAGCACGTGGATGCGCTTGCCGGTCTCGCGCGCCAGATTGACCAGGCGCTCGGTCGCCATCAGCGCGGCGGTCTCGTCGCGCCACACCGGATGCGAGCGAGCATCGCCCTCGATCCGCAGCGGCTTGCGCTCGTTGAGGCGATACTCGTCCTCGGCGTGGAACGCGGCGCGGCGCCGGATCACCTGGAAGATCCGCCGCAGGCTCTCGTCGTCCTCGACCAGCAGCGCGCCGGTGGAGGAGCCGATGAACACCTTGACGCCGGCGCAGCCCGGGGCGCGCTCGAGCTCCGGCAGATCCTGCACGTTCTCGCGGGTGCCGCCGATGAAGAACGCGAAATCGCAATGCATGCGATGGCGGCCGCGCTTGATCTTGTCGGTGAAGGCCGCTTCGGTGACCGTCAGCGGATTGGTGTTCGGCATCTCGAACACGGCGGTGACCCCGCCCATCACCGCGCTGCGCGAGCCGGTCTCGAGGTCTTCCTTCTGGGTCAACCCGGGCTCGCGGAAATGCACCTGGGTGTCCATCACGCCGGGCAGGATGTGCAGGCCCTTGCAGTCGATCACCTCGCCGGCCGAGGCCTGACTGAGCGAGCCGATCGCGGCGATGCGGCCGCCCGCGATACCGATATCGCGCACGCCCTCGCCGTCCTGATTGACCACGGTGCCGGATTTTAGAATGGTGTCAAAATGCTGATTCATCGGTCCTCGACGCCCGCTTTCGGCTGTCGCGCGGGCCTTGTTCGGCGCACTCTAGCGCCTTAGCTTGGCAGGGGATATCGCGGCCTGCGCGTTTCCCAAGGAACTTGGAAAAGAGCCAATTTTGCGAATGAAAGCAGCGTTTCTTCCAGATCGGGGCGTGGTCAAGGTCTCTGGCGAGGACGCCCGCAACTTCCTCAACGGCCTCATCACCGCCGACATCGCCGAGTTGCGCGCGGGACAGGCCCGGTTTGGCGCGCTGCTGACGCCGCAAGGCAAGATCATCGTCGATTTCCTGATCACCGAGATACCCTCAGGTCATGGCGGCGGCTTCCTGATCGACGCGCCGCGCGCGCTCGCCAAGGGTCTTGCCGACAAGCTCGGCTTCTACAAGCTGCGCGCCAAGGTCGTGGTCGAGAACCTGTCCGATAGCCTCGGTGTGCTGGCAGCTTGGGATGGCGAGCCGGCGGCGACGCCGGATCTCGCGTTCGCCGATCCGCGCAACCCAGCGCTCGGCTGGCGCATCCTGATTCCGGAAGATTTGAAGCAGAAGCTCGCTGAGCTGATCGGTGCCGATCTCGTCGACTCCAGCGCCTACGAGGCGCATCGGATCGCCACCGGCGTGCCGCGCGGCGGGCTCGACTTCATGTATGGCGACGCCTTCCCGCACGAGACCAATATGGATCGCCTCAACGGCGTCGATTTCGACAAGGGCTGTTATGTCGGCCAGGAGGTGGTGTCGCGCATGCAGCACCGCGGCACGGCGCGCACCCGCACGGTGAAGATCGTCCTCGACGGCCCCGCGCCCGAAGCCGGCGCTACCATCCTGGCCGGCGACAAGCAGGTCGGCACCATCGGCTCGACCGCCGGCGAGAAGGGTCTCGCGCTGGTCCGCATCGACCGCGTCGCCGATGCGCTCGACGCCGGCCTGGCGCTGACCGCGGGCGGGCTGTCGCTTCACCTCGCCGAACCCGACGCCGTCCGCATCACACCCAAGCAGACCGCATGAGCCGTACCGCGCAACTGCACCCCGACGGCAAGACGCGTTGCCCCTGGCCGGGCGAGGATGCGTTCTACGTCGCCTATCACGACAATGAATGGGGCGTGCCGGAATATGACGACCGCGCGCTCTACGAAAAGCTGATCCTCGACGGCTTCCAGGCCGGTCTGTCCTGGATCACGATCCTGCGCAAGCGCGAGAACTTCCGCAAAGCCTTCGACGATTTCCAGCCCGAGAAGATCGCGCGCTACAACGCCAAGAAGGTGCACGCGCTGATGAACGACGCCGGCATCGTGCGCAATCGCGCCAAGATCGAAGGCGCGGTGGCGAGTGCGAAGGGCTATCTGGAGATCATGGAGAAAGGCCCCGGCTTCTCGAATTTCCTGTGGGACTTCGTCGACGGCAAGCCGAAGGTCAATCAATTCAAGACCACCGCGAGCGTGCCGGCCTCGACGCCGGTCTCGATCAAGGTCTCGAAGGAGCTCGGCGCGCGCGGCTTCAAGTTCGTCGGTCCCACCATCGTCTACGCCTTCATGCAGGCGACCGGCATGGTCAACGATCACCTCGTGACCTGCTTCTGCCACGAGAGCTGCAGCGGCAAGCTCCGCACACCGCGACTCAAGAAGAAATGACGGTGCGCAAATCGACGGAGACAACCCGCGCCTGGCAGCGGATGTTGTCGGGACGCCGGCTGGACCTGCTCGACCCGTCGCCGCTCGATATCGAAATCGTCGACATCGCGCATGGACTGGCGCGGGTCGCGCGCTGGAACGGCCAGACCAGCGGGGCGCACATCTTCTCGGTGGCTCAGCACACGCTGCTGGTCGAAGCCGTGATGCGCCAGCAGATGCCGCGCGTCGACATCCGCCATCGTCTCGCCGCGCTGCTGCACGACGCACCGGAATATGTCATCGGCGACATGATCTCACCGTTCAAGGCGGTGCTGTCAGGCGAATACAAGGCGGTGGAGAAGCGGCTGCTCGGCGCGATCCATATCCGCTTCGGCCTGCCCGCCGTGCTGGCGGACGAGATCACCCAGCAGATCAAGGCCGCCGATCGCGGCGCCGCGTATCTCGAGGCGACGCATCTGGCGGGATTTTCGCGAGCCGAGGCCAAGCGGCTGTTCGGCCGCGATCCGGAACTGCCCGAAGCGACCGAGCGCGACTATCTGACGCCATGGACCGCCGCGCGGGCCGAAAAGCAGTTCCTCGAGCGCTTCGAGGCATTGCACGCCTCGTAGGGCGGCAGCGAAAACGTGCCGCCGGTTGCGCCGCAAAACGACGAATCGGCATGGCACCCCCGCCTTTGCCCGTTCGGGAGCAGCCGTTATAATCCGGCACCCCCGATAGAAGGACTATCATGCTTCACGTCTGCTCGCTTGCCGCACTCTCCGACACGGTTCGCGCCACCGGCGCCAGCCATGTGCTGACCGTGATGGCCAATGTCGACCAGGTGCAGCGGCCGCCTTCCGTGCTGCCGGCCAACCACCTGAAAGTGTCGATGGACGACATCATCGAACAGATGGACGGATTCGTTGCGCCCAACGAGTCGCATATCGAGAAGGTGCTGAGCTTCGTGCGCGGCTGGGATCGCCAAGCACCGATGGTGGTGCATTGCTACGCCGGCATCAGCCGCTCGACCGCGAGCGCATTCGCCACGGTCTGCGCCCTCAACCCGCACCGCGACGAAATGTCCATCGCCCGGATGATCCGCGAGGCCTCGCCGATCGCGGCTCCCAACCGGCTGATCGTCAGCCTCGCCGACAAGGCGCTGGGGCGCGAGGGCCGGATGCTGCGCGCACTCGACGCGATGGGTCCCGGCAGCATGAGCGTCGAAGGCCGGCCTTTCCACATCGATCTGGACTAAGCGTGGCCGGTCACCCCGATCGCTTGAACTTCCGGTCCTCCTCACTGCACTACTAGGTTGCGACGGGCCGCTGGCTGGCCAAGTCCGGCGCGTCCCGCCGGAGGCCCAATGTTCGATTCGCCGTTCGACTTCCTGACGCTCGTCCTCGCCATCGTCGCGATCATTTTCGCGCGCAAGGCGCTGGGCCGGATCGACCTGCTGCAGCGCCGCCTGGATGCGATCGAGGCCGCGGGCGGCGCCGCCGCGCGGACGGCCATGCCGCCGCCGCTGACTCCGCTGCAGGAGTTCGAGCAGACGCCGCCGACGGCGCCTTCCGTCGCGCCGCCACCGCTCCCGGAGACGGCTCCCGGCGAACCGGCCGCGCAGACTGAGCCAGCCGCGGACGCGCCAGGTGCCGTACCGCCGCCCCTGCCGGAGCCGACAGCCCCGCCGCAGCCTGCACCCGGCTTCGAGGAGACGCTCGGCACGCGCTGGGTGGTGTGGATCGGCGGCCTGACGCTCGCGCTCGGCGGCTTCTTCATGGTGCGCTATTCGATCGAAGCCGGCTTGCTCGGCCCCGGCGTCCGCACGATGCTCGGCGGATTGTTTGCGCTGGCGCTGCTCGGCGCCGGTGAATGGACCAGGCGCCAGGAAAGCATCTCCAACATCGCGGCGCTGCCGATCGCCAACATCCCGGCGATCCTCACCGCCGCCGGCACCGCGGTGGCATTCGCTACCGTCTACGCCGCCTACGCGCTGTATGACTTCCTCGCCCCGGCGAGCGCCTTCATCCTGCTCGGTATGGTCGCGCTCGGCACGCTGGCGGCCGCGCTGCTGCACGGACCCGCGCTGGCCGGGCTCGGCATCGTCGGCGCCTTCGTCACGCCGCTCCTGGTGTCGTCAGACAAGCCCGACTTCTGGTCGCTCTACGTCTACCTCGCCATCGTCACGGCGGCGGCGTTCGGCCTCGCCCGGATCCGGCTGTGGCGCTGGCTCGCGGTCACGACGATCGCCTTCGCGCTGCTGTGGACCTTCCCTTGCCTGCAATGCGGGCCCGAGATGATCGCGCCGCACGTCTTCCATGTCATCGCGGGCTTCGTGCTGGCGGCGCTGCTCGTGGTCTGCGGCTTCATGTTCGGTCCCGACGGCGACGGCGAGGAGATCGAGCCGATTTCATCTAGCTCGCTCGCCGCCTATCTGTTTGGCGCGATGCTGATCGCGCTCAACAGCGCCCACGCCGACACCGCGATGATCGGCTTTGCGCTGCTGACAGCCGCGAGCCTGCTTGTCGCCTGGCGCGCGCCTGCTGCTACCCGTGCGATCGGCGCCGCGTCGATCTTCGTGTTCATTGTGTTCGGCGAATGGGCCGTCCGCCGCAACGTCGACATGCTGGTGCTGCCGGGCGGCGCGATCCCCGGCATCGGCCGGTCCGTGACCGATGGCTCGGTCTCGCTGCATCTCGTCACCGCCGCGCTGTTCGCGGCCGCCTTCGGCATCGCCGGCTTCCTCGCGCAATTCCGTTTTACCACCACGAAGGTCACGGTGACCTGGGCCGCGGCGGCGGTGTTCACGCCGGTCGCGCTGCTGGTCGCACTCTATGCACGCATCGCGCATCTCGACCGCTCGATCCCGTTCGCGGTCCTCGCCGTGCTGCTGGCGGCGGCCTACGCAGCCGCGACCGAGGCGCTGACCCGGCGCGACGAGCGGCCGGAGCTGTCGCCTTCGATTGCGTTGTCCGCCACCGGCGCCCTCGCCTCGCTGGCGCTGGCGCTGACCTTCGCGCTCGACAAGGGCTGGCTCACCATCGCGCTCGCGCTGGTGTCGATGGGCACGGCGTGGCTGTCGGTGCAGCGGCCGATCCCGTTCCTGCGCTGGCTTGCCGCGATCCTGGCCGGCATCGTCGTGCTGCGCATCGGCTATGAGCCGCGGATCGCGGGCGACGCCGTCGGCACCACGCCGATCTTCAACTGGCTGCTGTGGGGCTATGGCGTGCCGGCGCTGTCATTCTGGGCGGCAAGCCATTTCCTGCGTCGCAACGGCGACGACGTCCCGCCGCGCATCGTCGAATCCGCCGCGATCCTGTTCACGGTGCTGCTTGCCTTCATGGAGATCCGCCACGCGGTCAACAGCGGCGATGTCTATTATGCCAGCGCCGGGCTGACCGAGGTCGCGCTGCAGGTCGGCGCGACGCTTGCGATGGCGATCGGACTGGAGCGGCTGCGCCTGCGCAGCGGCAGCATCGTGCACAATGTCGGCGCGATCCTGCTGACCGCATCCGCCGGGCTTGCCAGCCTGTTCGGACTGCTGGCGCTGGAGAACCCGATGCTGTGGTGGCAGGACGTCGGCGGCAGCTTCATCAACCTGCTGCTGCTCGGCTACGCGCTGCCGGCGGTGCTGGCGCTGCTGCTGTCCTATGCGGTGGCGGGCCATCGTCCTGCCGGCTATGCCAACACGATCGCCGCCGGCGCCCTGGTCCTTGCGCTCGCTTACGTCACGTTCGAGATCCGCAGGCTCTACCACGGACCCGTGCTGACGCGCGGCGAGACCACGGGCGCGGAGCAATACACCTATTCGATCGCCTGGCTGATGTTCGGCGTCGCGCTGCTCGGCATCGGCATCGTCGTCAACTCGCAGCGGGCGCGGCTCGCGTCTGCTGCGGTGATCGGGCTGACGATCCTGAAGGCGTTCCTGATCGACATGTCGACGCTCACGGGTGTCTACCGGGCGCTGTCGTTCATGTGCCTTGGCATCGTGCTGGTCGCGATCGGCTGGCTGTATCAGCGGATCCTGTTTCGCAGGCGAACCGCTCAGCCGCTGGCGCAGGCTGAGGGTTAGGACTTGCCGTCCTGAAAGACAGCTTCAGTCGACGGACTCGGCGACCAGTCGAATCCTGAACACGGGTTTTCTGCCCTCGTCGAGCAGCTCCATGTGCCATTCGCTGTTCTGCTTCAGATTGCGCGAAATGCTGCCGAGGAAATTTCCGCAGACCTTGGTCATCTCGGCCCAGGCCACGTCGCGGCTTTCAAACTCCGTCGCGTGGTCGGATGCACCAGCGTAATCGCCATCACTAATTCGAAAAAAATATTGCGCCATATGACTACTCAAAATCAGAGTCCCCAATGTCCCGCCTCACGGCGAACGCCAGGTATTGAGTAGCGAGCAAGGCGTGGCGACCGCCATCCGTATGACTACGGCTTGGCGGCGCTATTCCCGCTAGCGCGCAGATGAAAGGTTAGTCGGTGGAGCGGCGCAATTCCGGCGCGCTCTCGACCTTGGCGGGCTCGGCCTTGACCGGCTCGAGCTTCGCGCTTCCGACGTGCGGCGTCTCAACGCGCGACACTTCGGTCTGCGAGGCATCCGCGGATCGGGTGCGCGGATGCAGCGAGCGCGGACGCGCCGCCGCGCGCGCCATCAGCATCTGCTGGCCGCCCTGGTGATGGAAATCGCAATAGGCAAAGCCCATGCCGGAGACCGAGCCGCGGAACGAGCGGTCGTCCTGCTTGTCGAGATTGAAGCACGGTTCGAACGGAATGCCCTTCAGCGACGCGCAAACGCTCTGACCGCGGATCTGCAGCGTGTTGCCGGGCAGGCGCAGGTGACGGATCGGCCCCGAGCCGGAGAACTGGACCGAGCCTGCCGCACCCAGATCGTCGAGGATGCGACCGGCGCCGCGGGTGCCATCGAAACAGGTGAACGCGAACACCTTGCCGGCGACGAACCTGCGGGCCTCATCGGCGTTCATCATGCCCGCGAATGCCGGCACGACCATTGCTCCGGCCGTGACGGCCCCCAACACCAAACGCGCAAGCATGAGCTACTCCACTTACGAGCGCGGGCACTCGCTCCTTGTTGCGCATGACCCCCGCACCAACGCTTTTCGACGTCTGCGCGAGGAAACCCGGCCCCCCGGGATCATGCTGCAAGTCTCTTTACCCGCTGCTTACCATACCAACAGTGGCAACATTGGAGCAGCTTGGTTGGTAAAGTCTGAACGTCCTCAGACTATTTTTACCACGATGCGGCCGCGGACCTGGCCACCGAGGATTTTCGCGCCAAAGCCCATGACTTCGTCCAGGGCGATTTCGTGAGTGATATCAGCCAGTTTTGCCTTATCCAGATCGCTGGCAAGGCGGCGCCAGGCGGTCCTCCGCAGCTCGATCGGACACATCACCGAATCGATACCGAGAAGGCACACGCCCCGCAAAATGAAGGGCGCGACCGACGACGGCAGATCCATACCGGCCGCCAGACCGCAGGCCGCGATGGCTCCGCCATACTTCGTCATCGACAGCAGGTTGGCGAGCGTGGTCGACCCGACGCTGTCGACGCCGCCGGCCCAGCGCTCCTTCGCCAGCGCCTTGGGCGCACCTGACAGTTCTGCGCGGTCGATCACCTCGGTGGCGCCGAGACCCTTGAGATAGTCGGTCTCCGACATCCGCCCGGTCGACGCGATGACGTGGTAGCCAAGCTTCGAGAGCACGGCGATCGCCACCGAGCCGACGCCGCCGGCGGCACCCGTGACCACCACAGGGCCGCTCTTCGGGGTGAGACCGTGTTTCTCCAGCGCCAGCACCGAGAGCATCGCCGTATAGCCGGCGGTACCGACCGCCATCGCATCGCGGGCCGAGATGCCGTCGGGCAGCCGCACCAGCCAGTCGCCCTTGACGCGGGCCCTTTCAGCGTAGGCGCCGAGATGGGTCTCGCCCATGCCCCAGCCGTTGCAGACGACCTTGTCGCCCGCCTTCCAGTCCGGATGGCTGGATTGCTCGACCGTGCCGGCGAAATCGATGCCGGCGATCATCGGGAACCGGCGCACCACCGGTGCCTTGCCAGTCAGTGCGAGGCCGTCCTTGTAGTTCAGTGTCGACCACTCGACGCGGACGGTGACGTCGCCGTCCATCAGCTCGGCTTCGTCGAATTGGGTGAGTGCGGCGGTGGTACCCTTGTCCGCCTTGTCGATCCTGATTGCCTTGAACGTTGCCACGATGTGCACTCCCCGTAATCTTGGTTTCGGGGAAATGGTTTACCCCATCAGGCAGGCTGCGCAACCGGGCGGGCGACGGGCTTTTCGACGATCGGCAGGTTGATCAGCGCGGACAGCACGCCAAACAGCACCGACAGCCACCAGATCGGAGTGTAGGAACCGTACTGCTCGAACACGATGCCGCCGAGCCAGACGCCGAGGAAGCCGCCGACCTGATGGCTGACGAAGGCGAAGCCGTACAGCGTCGCAAACCAGCGCGTGCCGAACATCAGCGCCACCAGCGCCGAGGTCGGCGGCACCGTGGAGAGCCAGGTCAGGCCGGAGATCGCGCCGAACGCAATCGCCGAGAAGGCCGTGATCGGGAACGAGATGAAGGCGACGATCGACAGCGCGCGGGTGAAGTAGATCACCGACAGGATGTAGCGCTTCGGGAAGACGTTCTGCAGCCAGCCGACGCTGAGCGAGCCCACGATGTTGAACAGGCCGATCGCCGCGATCACCCAGCCGCCGGTCGATGCCGGAATGCCGCGGTCGGCGAGATAGGCCGGCAGATGCACGGTGATGAAGGCGAGCTGGAAGCCGCAGGTGAAGAAGCCGAGCACCAGCAGCACGTAGGAGCGATGGCCGAACGCCTCCGCCAGCGCGGTCTTGAACGACTGCTGATCGGCCGGCGCGGCGTCATTCGTCTCCGCCGGCGGTGTCGAGAGTGCCAGCGACAACGGCAGGATCAGCAGCATCAGCGCGCCGAACACCAGCAGCGCGGTCTGCCAGCCGAAATTGTCGATCATCGCGACGCCGAACGGCGCGAACAGGAATTGGCCGAACGAGCCCGCGGCGGTGCCGGCGCCGAGCGCAATGCCGCGCTGCGCGGGCGGCAGCAGCTTGCTGAACGCCGACAGCACCAGGTTGAACGATGAGCCCGACAGGCCGAAGCCGATCAAGACGCCGGCGCCAAGGTTGAGCGAGAGCGGCGTCGCCGAGTAACGCATCAGGAGCAGGCCCGCGGCGTAAAGCAGTGCGCCGACGACCATCACACGCAGCAGCCCGAAACGGTCGGCAATCGCGCCGGCGATCGGCTGGCCGAGCCCCCACAACAGGTTCTGCAGCGCCAGCGCGAGGCCGAACACGTCGCGGCCCCAGGTGAATTCATGGCTCATCGGCTGCACGAAGAAGCCGAGGCTGGAGCGCGGCCCGAAGCTCAGCAGCGCAATCGCGCAGCCACAGACGATGATGACAAGTGGCGTGCGCCACGTGCCCGACGTCGGTCGAAGATCCCCGGTGGTAACGGCCATCTTGTCTTCCCCCGCAACTGCTGCGCGGGGAGCCGCCCCGCCGAACGTTACGGGGAGTTAATGCAGGTGCATGAAAACCCCAAGAGGGGCCGGAGAAAAATATTCGCCTGCAGGGCTGCTCTGCAGAATCGGAGAGGATGATGACCGTCATTCCGGGGCACGCCGGCCGCGGAACGGGAGGCAGAAGGCCCTATCGCCGGGCGCTGGCCTGCTCGGCCGAGCTCTGGGCGGCCTCGGCGAGCTGCGCCGAGATCTTGGCGGTCTCGGCCGGGTTGCCCCAGCTCGGCGCGTCGCTGCCGTCGCCCCAGGCGCGCGGGCGATAGAAGGTGTGGACGCCGAACTTGTACATCTTCTTCATCTCGCTGACCCAGGACGGCCGCACCCAGTAGGCGTGGTAGTGGGTCGAGCGGTCGACTTCCGGCAGCCACAATTCGCCGTCGAGCATCGCCTTCGCGATCTTCCTGGCGCGATCCCACATGTCGGGCTCGCGGACGACGTCGGCGACGTTGTCGCAGGCGAAGGTGAACTGACAGGCGTAATGGCGATTCTTGTTCTGGTAGACCACGCCGCACACCGTCTCCGGATATTTGCCGGAGAAGGCGCGATTCAGCACCACCTGGGCGACCGCGATCTGGCCACGCACCGCTTCACCGCGGGCTTCGAAATAGACCGCCTCGGCGAGGCACTTCTCCGACTTGGCGCGCGACTTCTCGTCGAACAGGCCGAGCCGCTCCGCCGGCGTCTTGGTGTGCTGGTCGTCGGCATTGACCTCGCCCTTCGGCGCGATGCTCTGGCCCATCTCGCCGGCCTTGACCGGACCGTCGGCATCGACCGGCAATGACGCCATCACCTTCATGTCGGGATCGGGCGTTGCTGCCGGCATCACGACAACCGGCGCCTCGCCGGGCTGCCAGCGCTCGAGGTTCTCCGGCGTGCCGAGCGACGAGCCGAAGAACAGACTGGCGGTCTGGAATGCGAACGGGTCACGCTCGCGCGCCGCATCGGCGGGCGCAGCTACCGGCTTCGCGGGCGCGGGCTTCAGATCGTCGAGCGGGCTGGCCTCGAGCGAGAGCGACACGTCGTTCTGCTGCGGTGACGGCTTGGCATATTGCGGCAAGGGCGGCGCGCGCAGCGCCTCCTGCAATTCAGGATCGAGCGGCGCGCCATCGGCCGGTGCGGTCGCGGTCTTCATGCCCTTGACCGACGAATTCGATGTCGCCGGATCCTCGTTCGCCGGCGCCGTATCTGCAGGCTCCGCCGGTTCGACCTGATCGGGCCGCCGGACGACGAGGCGATCGCCCTTCATGGTGCGATCGACCTTGGGAAAATCGGATGCCTGATAGCGCGGCGGCGGGGCCGTGATCGGATTGCGCGTCACCGTTCCGGTGATATCGAGGTTCGAACTGTCCAGTCTCGCGAGCAGGATTTGCGGCGCTTGCGGCGCGGACGTGCCGATCGGACGGCCGAAGCTGTAGGTCGCGACCTGGATGGAGCCGACGGCGGAGGCGAAGACGCGCTTCTGCCAGCGCTCGGCGACGCCGGGCTGCCGGGCCAGGAGCGAGGCAATATCCTGATATCCGATCTCGGTCGGCATCAGTGCGAAGATGCCAAGACCGAGACCGAAGAGCGCAAGACGTGCGCCCTTCGGCTGGTTACGCGACACAAACATCGTACGCTCACGCAACGCTTACTGAGTGCAATCGAACGCGGTACATCCGCGCAATTCGACCTTTCTCGTTGCTAAACCGTTTAGGTTGCCGCGGAGTTAATCGGCGTTGCTCGCGCGCTACACTCAAGTGATCGCGCATGTTTCGCACGTTGCATCGCGCGCCTTGGTAAACGCGCGGCGCATGAAAGTCGTAAACAACAGGTCAACGGAGATGGTGAACAAAGTGTTGCAGGCACGGCAGCCACCCGCCGTCATTGCGAGGAGCGACAGCGACGACTTGTCCGCCGAAGCCTTGGCGAAGGCGGAAGCAATCCATGGCTCGGCAAGTGGAAACATGGATTGCTTCGCGGAGCCTGTCATCGGGCGCGCATTCGCGCGACCCGTTAGCTCGCAATGACGCTATATTTTCAGGCTGCCTCAACAAATCGGGATAGGGGGGAGCCTCGCAGCCCCTCCCCTCCCACACCACCGTACATACGGGTCCGTATACGGCGGTTCGCTGGATTAAGCGGCAAGAGTTGTTCTGTTGCCGCCGTAGTTTGGGTGTCAGCAATCGTCGCGCCAGCTTCGACTCCTCTGATCAGCGTCAGTCAGGGTTTCACCCCTTCCCGCCGTTCCGAGGCCAGTTGCCCGGAATTCAGTCGCATGGCCGATGCGATATCGCTGCATCTACTCGTCACTTCCAGCGTTCAGGCCTTCGGCGAAACTCGTTCCGCCTACTATGCCCTCTGCTGACTTCTGCACTGCGGTCAGATCGCCTTACGACGACCTCAGTCTCGTTGCCGAGACGCAGCGCAGATCTCCCGAGGTAAGATCGACCGCCTTCGCCGCACGCCCGCCGGATTTACCACCCCGGCCCTTGATGACCGTGGACTTCGCGATCACGTGCTCGCTCGTCCGGCCGGGTAGGCCTCGTTATCCGGTTTTTGTCCATCGGGCCGCGGCTTTGCTCCACGCTTCCTTCAGACCCCACCTCGCGATGACGCCCTGGCGCTTCGCTAATCCTTCACCGTCATCAGGCTGGATAGAGGACTTCCACCTCCAAGCTGCCGGTCATGCTCGGCACACACAAAAATGGCCGGGACTTGGTCCCGGCCATCGCACTCTCTGAACTGTAAGATCGCTCACGCCTGGCTGGCGATCTCCTTGCCGAGCGCGGCCTGCGCCGCGGCGAGACGCGCGATCGGCACGCGATAGGGCGAGCACGAGACGTAATCGAGCCCGACCTCGTGGCAGAACGCGACCGACGCGGGATCGCCGCCGTGCTCGCCGCAGATGCCGACCTTGAGGTTCGGACGCGTCTTGCGGCCGCGGGTGACGCCGATCCTGACGAGCTCGCCGACGCCGTCGCGATCGACCGAGATGAACGGATCGATCTCGAGGATGCCCTTGGCGACATAGGTGCCGAGGAAGCTCGCGGCGTCGTCGCGGCTGATGCCGTAGGTGGTCTGCGTCAGGTCGTTGGTGCCGAAGGAGAAGAACTCCGCGGTCTCGGCCACCTCGCCCGCCATCAGGCAGGCGCGCGGCAGCTCGATCATGGTGCCGACCTGGTAGCTCAGCTTGACGCCGGTTTCCTTCATCACCGCGTTGGCTGTCGCATCGATCCGCGCCTTGACCAGATCGAACTCGGCCTTGGTCGCGATCAGCGGCACCATCACCTCGAGACCGACCGGCTTGCCGGTGCGCTTGCCGGCTTCGACGGCAGCCTCGAAGATCGCACGCGCCTGCATCTCGGCGATCTCCGGGTAGGCGATCGCAAGACGGCAGCCGCGGAAACCGAGCATCGGGTTGAACTCGGAGAGTTCGCGGGCGCGGTCGGCGAGCTTGCGCGGATCGGTGTTCATGGCGCGCGCCACTTCCTCGATCTCGGCCTGGGTGTGCGGCAGGAACTCGTGCAGCGGCGGATCGAGCAAGCGGATCGTGACGGGCAGGCCCTGCATGATCTCGAACAGCTCGACGAAGTCGGCGCGCTGCATCGGCAACAGCTTCGACAGCGCGGCGCGGCGCGACTGCTCGTCCTCGGAGAGGATCATCTCGCGCACGGTGCGGATGCGGGTCTCCTCGAAGAACATGTGCTCGGTGCGGCAGAGGCCGATGCCTTCGGCGCCGAACTTCACCGCGGTGCGCGCGTCATCGGGCGTGTCGCCGTTGACGCGAACGCCGAGCTTGCGGACCTCGTCGGCCCAGCCCATCAGCGTGCCGAACTCGCCGGACAGTTCCGGCTCGATCATCGGCATGCGGCCGGCCAGCACCTGGCCGACCGAGCCATCGATGGTGATGACGTCGCCGGTCTTGAAGGTGCGCGAGCCCACGCTCATGGTGCCGCGGCCGTAATCGACGCGGATGGTGCCGCAGCCGGAGACGCAGGGCTTGCCCATGCCGCGCGCAACCACCGCCGCGTGCGAGGTCATGCCGCCGCGGGTGGTGAGGATGCCTTCCGCGGCGTGCATGCCGTGGATGTCTTCCGGGCTGGTCTCGATACGGACCAGGATGACCTTGCGTCCGTCGGCCTGCAGCTTGGCCGCTTCGTCCGACGAGAACACGATCTCGCCCGAGGCAGCGCCAGGCGACGCCGGCAGGCCGGTCGCGATCACGTCGCGCTTGGCGGCCGGATCGATGGTCGGGTGCAGCAGCTGGTCGAGCGAGGCCGGATCGATCCGCGTCACCGCGTCCTTGCGCGAGATCAGGCCTTCATTGGCGAGCTCGACCGCGATGCGCAGCGCCGCCTTCGCGGTGCGCTTGCCGCCGCGGGTCTGCAGCATCCACAGCTTGCCCTGCTCGACCGTGAACTCCATGTCCTGCATGTCGCGGTAGTGCTTCTCGAGCAGCGTGTAGATCCGCGTCAGCTCCTTGAACGCGGCCGGCATCGCCGCTTCCATCGACAGCTTGTCGGAGCCGGATTCCTGGCGCGCCTCCTCGGTGATGTCCTGTGGCGTGCGGATGCCGGCGACGACGTCCTCGCCCTGCGCATTGATCAGGAACTCGCCGTAGAGCTTGCTCTCGCCGGTCGAGGGATTGCGGGTGAACGCGACGCCGGTGGCCGAGGTCTCGCCCATGTTGCCGAACACCATCGCCTGCACATTGACGGCGGTGCCCCAGGATTCCGGAATGTCGTGCAGCTTGCGATAGGTCACCGCGCGCGCGTTCATCCAGGATGAGAACACCGCGCCGATCGCGCCCCACAGCTGATCGTGCGGATCCTGCGGGAAGTCGTGGCCGGTCTCCTTGGCGACCGCCTCCTTGTACTTGCCGACCAGCTCGACCCAGTCGTCGCCGGTGAGGTCGGTGTCGAGCGAATAGCCCTGGCCGTCCTTGAAGGTGTCGAGGATGTCCTCGAAGTGATGATGCTCGAAGCCGAGCACCACGTCCGAATACATCGTGATGAAGCGGCGATAGCTGTCATAGGCGAAGCGGCGGTCGCCGGAGAGTTCGGCCAGCGCCTCGACGGTGCGGTCGTTGAGGCCGAGGTTGAGCACGGTGTCCATCATGCCCGGCATCGAGGCGCGCGCGCCCGAGCGGACCGAGACCAGCAGCGGGTTCTTGGCGTCGCCGAACGTCTTGCCGGTCAGCTTGCCGACATAGTCGAGCGCCTTCTCAACCTGTGCTTTCAATTCCTTCGGATACGTCTTGTCGTGCTCGTAGAAATAGGTGCAGACCGAGGTCGGAATGGTGAAGCCGGGAGGCACCGGCAGGCCGAGATTGGCCATTTCCGCGAGGTTGGCGCCCTTGCCGCCGAGCAGATTGCGCAAGGTCGCCTGGCCCTCGGCCTTGCCGTCGCCGAACGTATAGACCCACTTGCCGGCCTTGATCGCAGCCGGGGCCGCCTTCTTCGCAACGGCCTTCGCCGGCGCCTTGCCAGCGGGCTTTGCGGCCGGCTTTGCAGCCGATTTGGGAGCGGCTTTCGGCGCCGCCTTCGGGGCGCTCTTCTTCAGCGCCTTGCGCGCCGGGGCGGCCTTGCGGGCTGCGGCGGAGGGCTTTGATTTCGCTCCTGTTTTCTCGGCAGTTTTCGCAGCAGTTTTCTTGGACTTCGCGACGGCTTTGGCCATGTCAGACAACAATCCGGAAGGAGGGGTCGAAGATGCGCGCCTTACACCATTTTGAGGGGTTCCGCGCAAGCCGCGAAACCCCGCTTTCCCGCTAGAGGTGCAACCAGCGCAGCAGACCCATCCCCACGAGCCCGACGAAGATCAGATAGATCGCGACGATGTAGTTGAGGAGCCGCGGCATGATCAGGATTAGGACGCCTGCGATCAGAGCCACGATAGCAGGCAGATGCCCAGCGGTGATGGTCATTGAAGTTTTCTCCGGGGGTTTTTGGAGGAGCGAATCAAGCGGCAGTTTATCCGCTGAGGGAAGTTCCCACATCAAGACGCCCGTCCCGCCGACGAGTTCCCGCAACTCACGAAAATTGCTCCAAATTGCCGCGTATATGGCGGCGGCTTTCCGGAACATCACCGCAGCCGATGCATTGGCTCGCCGTGCGCATCGGCGAAGGCTGGCGCGCACCGAAAAAGAATGGAGCGAGCCATGCGAAACAGATTACTTGCCGTTGCAGCGGTTGCTGCCGCGATCACGGTGCCGGCTGTTGCCGCACAGGCCCAGACCGTTGGCATCGTCCGCGGTGGTCCGGCTGTCGCCGTCGATGATGACGGAGGCATCGCGGTCGAACAGCGTCCGGCATTCCGCGAATACATCGTGCGCGAGCGTGTACCGAACTACACGGTTCCGGATCGCGTCGTGGTCGGCACCGTGCTGCCTGACGCCGGCGTGACCTATTACGACGTGCCGCAGCGGTTCGGCGCGACGCCCTATCGTTACACCGTCGTGAACGGCGAGACCGTTCTGGTCGAGCCGCGTTCGCGACGGATCGTTCAGGTGGTCGACTAGATCAACGTCAGCACGATCGCCTGAACGACAGTCCGGGCGCCGCGCAAGCGGATGTGCGCGAGGATCGACCGGACCAGAAAGCCCCGTCCGGCCTCCCCTCCGGGCGGGGCTCTTCCGTTCTGATGCCGTGCCGGGTTACGACTTGAGGATCGAGAGTAGCGTCGAGGTCGACTTGTAGCTCTTGATCGCGGCGTCCTGGAAATCCTGCGTCCAGTTGGCAGCCTGGCGCTCCTCCGCGCTCATCGAGGAATATTGCTTGAGGATGCCGAGGCTGAACTGGCGCGGATCGCCGGCGGTCTGGCTCTGCTTCAGCGCGTCGAGCACGGCGAGACGCGTCCGCGTATTGAGTTCCTGCTTGGCCGCGAAGATCTCCTCGGTGGAGAACTTCTTGTCCTGGTTCAGCGAGATCGCCGAGAGCGAGCGGTTGTCGAGCGAGGAAAGGTCGGCGAGCTGTCCGGTCTTGCGGCGGGGATCGTAGACCAGCTCCTTGCCGCTTTTCGCCGCCTCGCTCTTCTGCCGATCGAGGAAGGCGCGCACGTCGCTGGCAATGCTGCTGAAGTCGCGCGTGGTGCTCTTTGTGGGAGGCGCCGTCCCCGCCAGCGAGGCCGCGATCGGATCGCCGGAAATTCCCGATGGTGCGTGTTCGGATCCTGCTGCGTCGCCTGATAGCCCTTCAGCACCGCGGCGCGCTGGCTGGCCCAGGTTGCGGTGGCCTTCTCCTCATCGCTCGCACCATCGAGATAATCGAGCGCGGTCTTGTAGCTGATGCTGTAGTCGCCGGTCAGGCGCGTGGTCGCCAGCGACGGCTCCAACGCCTTGTCGAAGCGCTGCTTCAGCTCGGTGGCCGCAACAGTCTGCTCGTCCGGGGTGAACTTGCCGCCATTGTTGGTCGAGATCGCAAACAGCGAGCGACGGTCCAGCGTCGAGAGATCGATGGTGGTCTTGCCGTCGACGATCGGCGCCTTGACGCCGGCGATTGTGTAGAGCCGGTCGAGCGTGATCCGCGCATCGCTGGTGACGGTGGCAAAATCCGGCAGCGGCGCCTTGGCGAGCTGCGCGCGGGCGGCGTCCGACAGCGTGAGGTTGGTTGCCGCGTTGGCCATCGAGCACGCCGACAGATCGCCGGCGGTGCCGTCGCCCGACAAGGTCGCCGCCAGTGACGGCGTCGCTGCTGCCCGCGCATAGGCCGAACCGTATTGGGCGTAGGGATTGGGCGTGGTGCCGATCGAGGTCATCGGGCGGTCCCTGCATTGGCGCGAGGGGCGATGTCTTAAGAAATCGTTGCTTTGTCAGGACCTTCGCAGGGCATGGTTAACAAATTGCAAATTGTGTCGAAATACTTCCAGCGCGACGCAAATCGCTACGGCGGTGGTCTATTTGTCGACGACCCAGGCGTGGCGGCGCTGCGTGAAGACCGATTGCGACGGTGCGGGAAAATCGGGGTCCGCGAAGGCGCCGACCGCAACGCCGATCAGGTCCGGCGCGCGACCGGGCTCCCAATAGACCGACGATCCGCAATTCGGGCAGAAATGAAACACCACGGCAGATCCACTGCCGCCGATGCGGCTGTATTCGCGCGCCTCGCCCTGCGGCTCGACGTCAGCGCGCGGAAAGAACGCCGCGACGCCATAGGTGCTGCCGGTTCGCTTCTGACACTCCAGGCAATGACACAGCGCTACTGTGGTGGGCTCGCCCTGGCAGGTGACGCGGAGCTGTCCGCAGGCGCATGTCGCGAGCCGCGCCATCATCGCGCGCCCTTGCTGGCGACCAGCCGGTGAATGACCTTGCCGGACGATGCGCTGACGACCTCCGCGTCGAGCAGCAACTCGGCCGCCGCCAGCTCGGCCCGCACCAGCGCGGTATCGAACGCCGCGTAAAGCCGGCCATGCGCATCGCGCGCATCGTCACCTCTGGTCACGCGCCAGCTCAGATAGAAGATGCCGCCGGGCTTCACGATATCGAACATGCGACGGACCGACGGCGCGATCAGCGCGTGATCGAGATGCATGATCACGGTCTCGCAGAGCACATTGTCGAAGCTGCCGGAGGCGGTGCCGGACAGGTCCGGCAGCTCGGCGCGGGCAAAGCGCAGCGCCGGATAGCGGGCGCAGGCTTCCGCGAGCAGGCCCCCGGAGGCGTCGAAGCCTTCGGCCGGAAAGCCGTTGGCATTGAGCCAAGCCACCTCGCGGCCGCTGCCGCAGCCGATATCGGCGGTCGCGCCGCCCCGGATGAAGAACCGCGTGACGATGTCGTGCAGATCGACCGGGGCCGGCTGTTCGTGCCAGTCCTGCGCAAACGCCGCCGCATCCTTGTCGTAAGCGGCGAGCGTTGCGCGGTCCATCGATCAGCCCTCGATCCTGGAGAAGTCCGCAACCGCGCGCGTCGCAGCGCGGATCTCGTTGAGCAGCTTGAGGCGGTTTTCGCGCACCTTCGGATCGTCGTCGTTGACCTTGACCTTGTCGAAGAACGCATCGACCGCCGGACGCAGCTTGGCCATCGCGCTCATCGCGCCGGCGAAGTCTTCCTTGGCGACGGCGGCGGAGGCCTCGGCCTTCACCTGGTCGATCGCCTTGGCCAGCGTCTTCTCTTCGTCGAGCGTGTAGAGCGCGGCGTCAGGCGCGCCGTCGAAGGTCCGCTTGTCCCTCTTCTCCTCGATCGCGAGAATGTTGCTGGCGCGTTTCGTGCCAGCGAGCAGGTTTTTGCCGTCGTCGCTGTCGAGGAATTTGCCGAGCGCCTCGACGCGCCGGACGACGAGCAGCAGATCGTCCTGGCCACCAAGCGAGAACACGGCATCGACGAGATCGTGGCGCGCGCCCTGATCGCGCAGCTGGACCTTCAGGCGGTCGGCAAAGAAGGCTAGCAGATCGTTCGGCAGCGTTTCGGCATCGGCCTTGAGCGACAATCCGAGCAACGCGGATTTGGCCGTCTTCAGGATCGGCAGGCGCAGCGTATTCTCGACGATCAGCCTGATCGCGCCGAGCGCTGCCCGGCGCAGCGCGAACGGGTCCTTCGAACCCGTCGGCTTCTCATCGATCGCCCAGAATCCGGCGAGCGTGTCCAGCTTGTCCGCCAGCGCGACCGCGACGCTGACCGGATCGGTCGGCACGCGATCGGTCGGCCCCTGCGGCTTCCAGTGGTCCTCGCTCGCGGCGGCGACGGACGCATCCTCGCCCTGCGCCAGCGCGTAGTACTTGCCCATCAGGCCCTGCAACTCCGGGAATTCGCCGACCACTTCGGTCAGCAAATCGGCCTTCGCGAGGCGCGCGGCGCGCCTGGTCTTCGCGACGTCGGCGCCGACCAGCGGCGCGATCTCGGCGGCGAGCCGCTCGATCCGCTTGATGCGCTCCGCCTGGGTGCCGAGCTTCTCGTGGAACACGATCTGCTCGAACTTCGGCAGCCGGTCTTCCAGCTTGGTCTTCAGATCGGTCTCGTAGAAGAATTTTGCGTCGGACAGCCGCGGACGGATCACGCGCTCATTGCCGGCGACGATGGTCTTGCCGCCGTCGGGCGCCTCGATATTGGCGGTCAGCACGAACTTGTTGGTCAGCTTGCCCGTCTTGGGATCCCTGACCACGAAGCACTTCTGGTTGTTGCGGATGGTGGCGCGGATCACTTCGTCGGGGATCGACAGGTATTGCTCCTCGAACGATCCCATCATCACGACCGGCCATTCGACGAGGCCCGAAACCTCGTCGACCAGTACCTGATCCTCGACCAGTTCGAGGCCCTGCGCGAACGCCAGTTCCTTGGCGTCCTCGAGGATGATGTCCTTGCGCGCCTGCGGATCGAGGATCACCTTCGCGGCCTTCAGCTTGGCCTCGTAATCCTCGAAGCGGCGCACGGAGATCGCACCCGGCGCCATGAAGCGATGGCCATAGGTGGTCTGCCCGGCCTCGATGCCGTCGACGGAGAACTTGACAATGTCGGGCTCCTCGGTCTCCAGACCGAAGGTCGCGGTGATGGCGTGCAGCGGGCGCACCCAGGTGAGCGAGCCTGATTTCGCCGAGCGCGCGCCCCAGCGCATCGATTTCGGCCAGGGGAAGGTCCGGATAATCACCGGCAGCATTTCCGCGATCACGTCGATCGCGGCACGGCCGGGCTTTTCGATCAGCGCAATGTAGAAGTCGCCCTTCGCATCTTTCTGGACCTTTGCTTCATCCAGCGACGTGAGACCGGTCGCTTTCAGAAAGCCCTGCACCGCCGCATCAGGGGCGCCGATCTTCGGGCCGCGACGTTCGGTCTTCAAATCGGGCTGGCGCGCGGGAATGCCGTGCACGGTGAGCGCAAGACGGCGCGGGGTCGCGAATGCCTTGGCGCCCTCATACACCAGGCCTTCGGCGACCAGCTTGTCGGTCACCATGCGGCGCAGATCGTCGGCCGCTTTCGCCTGCATGCGCGCGGGAATTTCTTCGGAGAACAGTTCGAGGAGAAGATCGGGCATCAGACCGCCCTGCCCGTTTCAGTGTGGATCCATGCCTCGCCGCAGGCCTTCGCCAGGTCGCGCACGCGGGCGATGTAGCTCTGCCGCTCCGTCACCGAGATGACCCCGCGGGCGTCGAGCAGGTTGAACACGTGGCTCGCCTTGATGCACTGGTCGTAGGCCGGCAAGGCCATCAGATGTTCCTTTTGATTCCCACCCTCACGCCAGCCGGCGGCGAGATATTTGCGGCAGGCCTCCTCGGCCATCCTGAACTGCTCGAACAGCATCGCGGTGTCGGCGTGCTCGAAATTGTGTCGCGAATATTCCTGCTCGGCCTGCAGGAAAACATCGCCATAGGTGACCTTCTCGGCGCCCTCGCGGCCGTTGAAGTTGAGGTCGTAGACGCGGTCGACGCCCTGCACATACATCGCGAGCCGCTCGAGTCCGTAAGTAAGCTCGCCCGCGACCGGCGCGCATTCGACGCCGGCGACCTGCTGGAAGTAGGTGAACTGCGACACCTCCATGCCGTCGCACCAGCATTCCCAGCCGAGGCCCCAGGCGCCGAGGGTCGGGCTTTCCCAGTCGTCCTCGACGAAGCGGATGTCATGGACGGCGGCGTCGATCCCGATCGCGGCTAGCGACTTCAGGTACAGGTCCTGAAGGTTCGGCGGCGACGGCTTCATGATCACCTGGAACTGGTAGTAGTGCTGGAGGCGGTTGGGGTTTTCGCCGTAGCGGCCGTCCTTGGGCCGCCGCGAGGGCTGCACATAGGCCGCGTTCCAGGGTTTTGGCCCCAGCGCACGCAGCGTGGTCGCGGGATGGAAGGTGCCGGCGCCCATTTCCATGTCGTAGGGCTGCAGGATGACGCACCCCTGCTCGGCCCAGAACCGCTGGAGGGCCAGGATGAAGCCCTGGAACGAACGTTCCGGGCGCATGTGGTCAGGCAGGGCGTCCATCGTTGGAATCGATCTCGCGAGGGGGTGTGAGGCGCGCGGGACCGTATCGGCGGCAGCCAATGGAATCAAGGCGATGGAGGATGTTTCTGCACCTCGTCCCGCTTGCGGGGAGAGGTCGAAATTCGCGCGCAGCGCGCATTTCGGGTGAGGGGACTCTCCGCGAACTTAGGTCTTTCGAATCTGCGGAAACAGCCCCTCACCCCGGCCCTCTCCCCGCAAGCGCGGGGCGAGGGAGATCCAAGCCCTAGCCCGGGCGATAGGCCCCGGTCACGGGGTCGCGGCGCAGGGTCTTGATTTCGCCCGCGCGGGTGGCCTCGGCCACGCGGGACAATCGCGCCTCTTCGAGTTCCTGGTTGATCCGGACGGCCGTCTTGTACGCCCAGCGGACCACGGCCAAGCTTCCCAAGACGCCTGCGAATGCAATCAGCGGCGGCATCGGTCGATCCTTGTCGTTCACGTCTGTCAGGCCCCCAATGACGGGCATTCTCGCGCAAGGCGGCCTGCGCCGCAATCGCGGTTTTGGGGCTAAATGGCGCGCTCACATCCCTGTGTTCACAGCCCGAATCTGGCCCAAATCGCCCGGGTTTCCAGCGCCGAGATCACCTCATCCGGCAGCGCGGCCAGTCCATCCAGCGCCGCCAGCGATCCCGCCCCCGGCGCCCGCCGGCCGAGCAGGCCGGACAGCAAGCCGCTGGCCGGCGCAATCACCGGGGTCAGCACCTTGTCGCCATAGCGGGCCCGCAAAGTGGAGCGGATGTCGCCGATGCCGTCGGCGAGCCCGAGACCGATCGCGGTATCGCCGGCCCAGTATTCACCGGTGAACAGCATGTCGTCGGCACCCTTGAGGCGGCTTCCGCGGCTCTGCTTCACCAGCGCGATGAAGATCGCATGGATCTCGCGCTGGATCGCCTTCAGCCGGGCAACGTCGTCCGGGTTCTCGGGAAGGAACGGATCGAGCATCGCCTTGTGGCTGCCCGCCGTATACAGTCGGCGCTCGACCCCGATCTTCTTGATCAGCCCCTCCAGGCCAAAGCTGCCGCCGACCACGCCGATCGAGCCGAGGATCGAGGACGGGTCGCAATAGATCTCGTCGCCCGCGCAGGCGATCATGTAGCCGCCGGAGGCCGCGACGTCCTCGACGAACACCAGCACCGGCAACTTCTTCTCGGCGGCGAGTTGCCGGATGCGCAGATAGATCTGCCGTGACTGCACCGGCGAGCCGCCCGGCGAATTGATCACCAGCGCCACCGCCTTGGCATTCCGCGTGCCAAAGGCGCGCTCCAGCATCTTGGCGACGCCGGAGAGTGTCATGCCGGGCCGCAACGGCGTCACCGCGCCGATCACGCCTGCCAGCCGCACCACCGGCACGACGGCCGCGCCGCGCCTGAAGCGCGCCGGCAACACTGCCTGCACGCGTTCGAGCAGTCCCGAACGTCCAGCGTGATCACTTATTTGTTCACTCATGCCGTTACCTCGAATTAACCACTTTTTATCACGCCACTGTCATTGGAATCCGTGGAACGCGTTTTGCATTTTGTCATTGGGGCTGCAATGCGCGGGCGGAGAGGGACTTATGAAAATCTATCTGCTGATTTTGCTGATCGGTACACTCCTGGCGGCGATCCACTTCACGTCCACGCCGGACCGCCAGTCGGAAACGGCTTCGCAGTGATTTAGTGCCTCTGACGACGTGGGCAGCATGCCTGCCCGCTAAAGCGCAATGCCATCGCGCCTTGGCTTCTTGTTCGAGCATGATCGTTTTAGCGCCGCGCCAGCGGCAATTCCCCCTTCCCAGCCAACACCTCCTGCACCCATTTATTGGGCACGCCTGACTCTTCATTGAGCAGCAGTGCGGCATGGAGCCGCGTCGGCGCCCGGCCGCCCTTGGTCGCCCGCACCAGGATTCGGATCGCCGGCGACGTCCCGTCGCCGTGAACCGGCAGGATCTCGAGGCTGCCAAAACCGCGGTCCAGCGCGGCCAGCACCTCGGCAATGCCGTCGGCCCGCCAGATCAGCGCAAGCTGCCCGTTCGACCTGAGAATTCGCCGCGCCGCGTGAACCCAGCCGGCCAGCGTGGTCGCGGTCGCGACGTGGGCGCGCTCGCGCACACCGTCCGGCGAGGCGCGGTGCCGCGACGGATCATTGAACGGCGGGTTCATCAGCACGACGTCGGCGCTATCCGGCCCGAGGCCGGCATCGTCGAAGGCCGCGGCACCGGCTTCGACATCAAGCACGATCACGTTCGCCATGATCGCGTTGGTGCCGGCATTATTCCACGCAAGCTCGGCCAGGGCCGGGTCGATTTCGACCAAGACGAGATCGATCCCCCTCACCCGCCGCGCCACCGCCAGTCCGGCCGCGCCGACGCCGGAGCCGAGATCGACGACGCGGTCGCCTGATCGAGCCGGCGTCGCCGCGGCGAGCAGGATCGCGTCATGGCCGGCGCGGTGGCCGCTGCGGGGTTGCCGCAGGCGCAATTGGCCACCGAGAAATCCGTCTTCGGTGATCCCGGCGGCCGCAGACTCGCTTTTTGACGCGTTTTCTTCACGCGAACCGGGGCCCATTTCGCTCGAAAACGCTCTAGTCATCGGCCCGCAATTCGTGGCCGAGGCCGGCATCGGTCAGGAGCTGGCGGGCCTCGTGGTTGTCGTCCTCATGCACAAGGATCCGCCGCGGCAAGACGCCGAGCGAGCCCTCGATGATGCTCATGTTCTGGTCCAGCACCAGATGATGGATGTTAGCGCTGTCGAGCAGCGCGCCGATGGCGGAGACCAGCACCATGTCATTGGTCCGTACCAATTCCCGCAAAATACGCTCTCCTGTCGCCCCGGCAGTGCGGCACTTGCGCCACATGTCAATAACTTGATGGCCTTGCCGCTGCACCGCTCAGTTTCTATTGTTATAGCTGAGCATAGTGCGTATTCGGCAAAATTGGAGACCAGCGTGGCGGTTATTGTACCCTTCGAAAGCCCGTCCAATGCTTCGATCGACGGGCTGGTGGGACTTCTCGCCGCCGACATGGAGCGCGTCAACGCGACGATCCTTTCGCGGACCGGCTCCGAGGTCACCATGATCCCCGAGGTCGCCAATCACCTGATCTCCTCCGGGGGCAAGCGGTTGCGCCCGATGCTGACCCTGGCAATGGCCCAGCTCGCGGACTATTCCGGCGACGGCCATATCAAGCTCGCCGCCGCGGTCGAGTTCATGCACACCGCGACCCTGCTGCATGACGACGTGGTCGACGAGAGCGAGCTGCGCCGCGGCAAATTGTCCGCGCGGATGCTGTGGGGCAACGAGGCCAGCGTGCTGGTCGGCGACTTCCTGCTCGGCCAGGCGTTCCGGATGATGGTCGAGGTCGGCTCGCTCCGCGCACTCGACATCCTCTCCGCCGCCGCCGCCACCATCGCCGAGGGCGAGGTGATGCAGCTTGCCGCCGCCAAGAACACCGCGACCACCGAGGACGAATATCTCGCCGTGATCCGCGGCAAGACCGCGGAGCTGTTCGCCGCCGCCTGCGAGGTCGGCCCCGTGATCGCCAACCGTCCGAAGGCCGAGCAGACCGCCTGCCGCTCGGTCGGCATGAATCTCGGCATCGCCTTCCAGCTCGTCGACGACGTGCTCGACTATGGCGGCAAATCCGCAAAACTGGGCAAGAATGTCGGCGACGATTTCCGCGAGGGCAAGATCACGCTCCCGGTGGTGCTCGCCTTCCGCCGCGGCAATGACACCGAACGCAAGTTCTGGATCCGCGCGCTGGAGCGCGGCGAGATCGGATCGGCCGACCTCGATTACGCGATCGGACTGATGACAAAGCACCGCGCCCTCGAAGACACCATCAGCCGCGCCCAGCACTACGGCGCGATGGCGGTCGACGCGCTGGCGCTGTTCCCGCCCTCGCCGATGAAGACGGCGCTGGAAGAGGTCGTCGCGTTCTGCCTGGCGCGCTCTCATTGATCTAGGCACTCGCGAACAACAAGACGGTGTCGTCCCTGCGAAAGCACTAGTGCATCTACACGTTTGTCGGGCCATTTGCGAGGATTTGGAAGCGGGCCATTCCGGTGTGGAAGGTGATTGGTCCAGGTGGACGGTGGGAGGCGTAGCCGGTCCATCCGCCGAGTTTTGCGATGATCCATGCCGCCCAAGCAAGAGTGTTGGGGCGATGGTGGTTTTTCTGAAGCTCGGTGCGACCTTTCATGGTTTTGTTGATGGCCCTGAGCGTCTCGATCTCTTCTGCGGTGAAGACAAATTCAGCCGGCAATTCTTCGCCACTGTTGCGGGCCTGAACGAGTTGAATGACGATACATGCCGCTCTGGTGGCGACCGCCACGAGCTTGATCAGGCCTTCGGCGCTCTCGATCTGACTATCCTCGATGCGCAAACCCTGGCTCTTCAGCGAGCGAAAGAGTTGCTCAATGATCCAGCGCTGGCGGTACCAGGAGACGATCTGCCAGGCGTCTTTAACGGTGGCGACCGGATGAGTGGTCAGGAGCAGCCAGCGAATGGGCTCCGCACCTCTCGGCGGATGCAACTCGACCACTTCTACGAAGCTGAGTTTGATGCCCTCCGCCAAGTCGGTGACGCCGGGCCTCTGCGGCCGCTTGAGCACGACGGTTCCGAAGCGCATCGAGAGATGGGCCTGCCGGCCGCGCCGATCCATTCGCTGCGGCAGATCGATCACCGCGTTGTCGCAGAAGCGGCTCCGCTCGACCGCCTGATAAAGTGTGTCGCCATCGACCAGCGCATGGTCGTGCATGGCACGCGACAGAAGATGGACATTCTCAGCTGGCGTCAGCGCCCAGTGAGCAAAGAAATCCCCCTCGCGGTCGTTGACGACGGTGATCATGCGGGCATCTGCCAGGACGTCGCGGCCTTGCTCGGCGGCCGTCACCCAGCGCGCCGACTCCTTGTCGGCCAAGGCGCGCCGCTCATGCGGGATTTTTACCTTGCCTTTGCGCGTCCAAACGTTGCCGCCAGTAAGGCCAAGACAGACCCCGCTGTCGGCATCCACCGCCATCATCGCATGCAACAGCACGCCGCGAGCATTGCCCTTGCCGACTTTGCCCAGCCCGCGCCGCCGTCCCGCCTGGGTCTGGAACTTGACCTCGCTCGTATCCTGGATCGCCAGCACATGACGCCCGCTGACCGCAGTCCGCGTCTGCGTGCTCCAGCCCTCAATCAATTTATCGATCGTGACTTGGGGGTTGTTCACAAACCGCCAGAACGCCATATTGGCAGCCCAATCGCCCCGGGCCATCTGGCGCAAGCAGACGCTGCGCGTGCAAAGCATAGCCCGGAGAAGCGTCGCCCCCTTTTGTCGAGACGAACGTCCCCGAACTCACCCAAAGACAAATCCGGCTGCATCGCTGGCGCTCCTTCGAATCAAAGCGCCAGTGAGAGAATCATACAACATGCTGCAGAGACGCCACTTCTTGCTGCACCGAGTCAATCTGTCGCGCCCCAAAACCGTGTAGACACGCTAGTGCGAAAGCAGGGACCCATACTCCGCGGCGAGAGTTGTAGGCGGGTCTCGTCATTCCAGCGTCACGCAAATAACAAGCATCGGTGGTCATGGGTCCCAGCTTTCGCGGGGGCGACACCAGGGTTTGCTGCACCGGCGCCCGCTACTCCTTCACCGGCACCCAGATCTCCAGCCCGCCATTGCCGGTACTCGCATCGAACTTCTCGTCGTAGCGCTCGAAGTTCGGCGCGTCCGCGACCTTCATGCCGGATTGCGGCAGCCAGCGATTCCAGATCGTGTTGACGGTGCGGCGGATGGTCGAGATGTGGTCGGCGTGGGTGAACACGACGTATTTCTGCTCGGGAATGCGGACGCGCGCGAACTCGCGCGGCAGGTCGGAGAAATCGGCGACCTCGACGCCGGCGATGTAATCGAAATTGCCGGCATCGTCGCCGTTGCAGCAGACGCCATAGGCGACGTTGCCGACCTGGCGGGGGATATGCGCGCATTGCTGGTGGAAGCCCTGCCACTGGTTCGGAATGCCGGCATCGCTGCCATTGCCGTGGTTGTAACGCTCGCCGATGCCGGCGACGAGGAACGCCTTCCCGGTGGCGATGCGCGGCGGATCGATGTGGTCGAGAGCTGTCGAGATCATGGTGATCGGCTCCTGGAGATTGTGTGTCGTCAGACACGTTGTCGCGCGCACCGTCTCGGGCGTGACGCCGAAATGGTCGCGAAACGCGCGGGTGAATGCTTCGTGGGAGCCGTAATCCGCATCCAGCGCGAGGCTGAGAATATCGGGCGCACCGGCCGCGAGTTGGCGCGCGGCTTCGCTGAGCCGCCGGGCCCGCACATAACGCATCACCGAGAACCCGGTCGCCTCCGCGAACGCCCGTACCAGATGGAAGCGCGAGACGCCGGCTACGGCGGCAATCTCGTCGAGCGTCAGCGGCGCGCCGAGATGGCTTTCGATATACCAGAGCGCCTTCTGGGCTGGATTCATGGATGACGGCTTTCCTGCAAAGCTCGGGCATCATGCACGGCGGCCGCGCGCGGCATTTGACAGTCCTTGCTGCCCGACGGCGAAACCGCGGTTCCGCTCCACGGAAATTTACCCGCAAAGCCGTCGCTGGCAACAATGTTGCAATCGTGCATACTCGCCAACGCATCGATCCGACGGCTCATCAAGCTGCCCGATAATCAAGACTGCAAGAGCCGCGGCCAGCATGTCAGGGAGGACAATGATGCACCACCAACGCTTGAGCTATGCCAACTGCGTCAAATCAGCGGCGCTTGCGGGGCTTTTGACGATCGCCGTCGCCAGCGCCGCCAACGCGCAGAAGAAATACGATCCGGGCGCAACCGACACCGAGATCAAGGTCGGCAACATCATGCCCTATTCCGGTCCGGCGTCCGCCTACGCCACGATCGGCAAGACCGAAGCCGCCTATTTCAACAAACTCAACAGCGAAGGCGGCATCAACGGCCGCAAGGTCAACTTCATCTCCTACGATGACGCCTACTCGCCGCCGAAGATGGTCGAGCAGGCCCGCAAGCTGGTCGAGAGCGACGAGGTGCTCCTGATTTTCAATCCGCTGGGCACGCCGGGCAATACCGCGATCCAGAAATACATGAACGCCAAGAAGGTGCCGCAGTTGTTCGTGTCCACCGGCGCGGCCAAGTGGAATGATCCGAAGAACTTCCCGTGGACCATGGGCTGGCAGCCGAGCTACCAGGTCGAAGCGCGCATCTATGCCAAGTACATTCTGCAGAACTATCCGGGCAAGACCATCGGCGTGCTCTATCAGAATGACGATTTCGGCAAGGACTATCTGATCGGCCTGCACGACGGGCTCGGCGACCAGGCCAAGAAGCTGATCGTCGTCGAATCCTCCTACGAGACTTCGTCACCGACGGTGGATTCGCAGATCGTGCAGATCAAGGGCGCCAACCCTGACATCTTCGTCAACATTGCAACGCCGAAATTCGCGGCGCAGGCGATCAAGAAAGCCGCCGAGCTCGACTGGCATCCGGTGCAGTTCCTGACCAACGTCTCCGGCTCGATCGGCGGCGTGATGAAGCCGGCCGGCTATGAAGCTAGCCAGGGCGTGCTGTCCACGGCGTATCTCAAGGACCCCAAGGATACCGAGTGGAAGAACGATCCGGCGATGACCGAGTGGCGCGCCTTCATGACCAAGTGGTATCCCGAAGGCGACCTCGACGACGCCGCCACCGTATTCGGCTATGGTGTCGCCAAGGGGCTCGAGCAGGTGCTGCGGCAATGCGGCGACAATCTCACCCGCGAGAACCTGATGAAGCAGGCGGCCAGCCTCAACTTCGAGATCGGCATCTATCTGCCCGGCACCAAGATCAAGACCGGGCCGGACGACTATGCGCCGATCGAGCAGCTGCAGATGATGCGCTTCAAGGGCGAGAGCTGGGAGCGGTTCGGCCCCATCATGAGCGGCGAGAAGAGCAGTTGAGGGCTTTCCTCCACAACTTTGCGGTTCGTGATGCCCGGCCGTGCGCCGGGCATCCACGTCTTCGACATGATTCACGAGCAAGACTTGTCGCAAGCAAGACTCGTTACGAGCAAGATTTGCGATGGCCGGAACCCAGACCAGCCGAAGCGACGCCGTTCTTCAGGCTCAAGTGTCCGGCCACCACGAATTCCAGGCACATCCTGCGATCGGAAGGACAACAACAATGAAAATCACCGACGTCCGCGCCCACCATATCCGCATTCCCTACGACGCCGGGCCCGCGAGCTTCCGCCAGGGAGCTTCCGCGATCTCGGCGCTCGACATGGTGCTGGTCGAGGTTTCGACCGATGCCGGCCTCACCGGCTGGGGCGATGCCTTCGCCTATGTCTGCCCGAAGACGAGCTGCACGGCGGTGGCCGAGATGATCGCGCCGCAGGCCCGCGGCCTCGAGGTGCCCGACGCCGCCAGCATCCCCGCCGCGATGGAGCAGATCCAGCGCAACCTCCATCTGTTCGGCCGCTACGGCATCACGATGTTTGCGATCTCGGCGCTCGACATCGCGCTGTGGGATCTCGCCGGCAAGGTAAAGGGCGTGCCGCTGCATCAACTGATCGGCGGCGCGAAGCGGAGCACGATCCCGGCCTATGCGAGCCTGATGCGAATCGGCAATCCGGCGCACATCGCCGCCGAATGCAAGAAGGCGATCAAGCTGGGCTATTCCGCGATCAAGCTGCACGAGACCACCGTGCCCGCGGTCGCCGCCGCGCGCGAGGCGATCGGCCCTGACGTGCCGCTGATGGTCGACATGAACTGCCCGCTGGACGGACCCGCGGCGATCCAGTTCGCGCGCGACTGCAAGCAGGCCGCGCCGCTGTTCCTGGAGGAGCCGGTCTGGCCGCCGGAGGATTTTGCGACGCTCGCCGAGGTGCGCAGAGAAGGCCGGCTCGATATCGCGGCCGGCGAGAACGCCTGCACCGTGCATCAATTCCGCCAGATGATGACCGCGGGCGCGGTCAGTCACGCGCAGCCCTCCGTGATCAAGGTCGGCGGCATCACCGAATTTCTGAGGGTGGCCGTCCTCGCCGACGAGTTCGGCGTCCAGGTGATTCCGCACTCGCCCTATTTCGGGCCGGGCTTCCTCGCCACGCTGCATCTGATGGCGATCCGCGACGCGGGGCTGATCGAGGTGTTCTTCATGAAGCGTCCGGCCTGCCTGTGGGGCGATCGCATCGACGTCGACGCCAACGGCCATGTCGCCGTGCCGCAGGGCCCCGGCCTCGGCTACGAGCCGGATCGCGACGTGATGGAGCAGTATCGGGTGGCGTGAGGAGCCCGGCTCGTTCCATCGTCATTGCGAGGAGCTCGCGACAAAATTGCAAAGCAATTTTGCGCTGAAGCGACGAATCAATCCATCGTTCCGCACGCGCGGTGGGATGGATTGCTTCGCGGAGCCTGTCATCCGGCGGCGCTTCGCGCCGACCGGGTGGCGCGCAATGACGATTTCCTACTTCGTCCCGTCCTTCGCGGCGGGCGCGGCGTCCTTCGCCGGCGGCGCGTCGGCCTTCTTCTTCAGGTCCTCGGTCAGCTTGACCTGCGCTGTTTGCAGATCGGTGACGAGCTTCTGCAAGTTCGCGACCGAACTCTGCAAGCTCACGATCTGCCGGTTGGCGGCATCGAGCTTCTGTTGATGATCCGATGTGAGCTTGTTGATCGTCTTCTGCAGGAAATCGACATTGCTCTGCAAACAGCTCGTGCGCCGCTCCATGGTTTTCTCGACGGTGCAGATCTCGATGCCGGGAACGTCCTGCGCATGCGCGGTTCCGGCGACGCCGAGTGCGAGCGGTGCCAGCAAGGCGAGAACAAAACGAGCGGTCATCGGCGTCTCCAGGCAAATGCGTCATTCACAGTTTTGTGCTCGCGACGCTGAAAGCGAGGCAGACATACCACACTGAAACCGCATTCAAGCGGTGTGCTTCACCCATTACGGGACTACTCGTGGGGACGGGGGCCTTCGGAACTTGTTTGGTTCGATCCCTTTTGGCTCGACCTTGGGCAGTGGAGACAGATCGCATGGCAACGCGCGAAAAACGGATGGCGCAATTCGATGGCAATGGCGAACCGGCGCCGGAACAGCGCGTGGAAGTACTTTGTGAGGATCATAGCGGAACGTATCAGCTGCCGTTCGCCTGCCGCTTCGTCAACGGCCAGTGGCGCAATGACAACACCGGCGGCGCGCTGGAAGCCAACGTCATCGCATGGCGGATGCCGCGCGAGAAGCAGGCAGGCGTGGCCTGAGGCCGGCATCGGTGCGCGCTGTTTCAAAACGCGACGCGCGCGCACCGTGTCTTAAGATTTGGAACGCGGGTGGAACGAACCGCGTCCGAATCACTGATCGAGCAACGTACTGCGTTGTTCACGGCTAGATGTGGCCATCAGCCCGAGGCTGCGCACCACATACAGAAGCATGACGATCGGCCGCAGCCAGCGGCCGATAACAAAGGTTAACTCTTCCGCAGACGACATCGCGATCCCTCCTCTCTGTCCGCCCGGGCGATCATTTCCACGGCGTGATCGGCGGCACCGCTTCGGTCGCCGGCGGCACATCCACGGTCTTGAAATCGGCTGGGCTGACGATCTCGAGGTATTCCATGTCCTTCGAGTAATCGAACAAATAGTGGGTGATGCCGGGACGCTGATGGATGACGTCGCCGGCCTCGACCAGCGTCTCCTTGTCCTCGTACATGAAGCGCGCCCAGCCCTTGGTCATGATGACGATCTGAAAATCGCACAGATGCTTGTGCCAGCCGGTGCCCTGCTCCGGCGGCATATCGGGATTGGCCTTGACCAGGTGGCAGATCACCTGCCCGCTGGTGGCATCGGCGATGCCGAGATCGCGATACAGGAAGAAGTCGCGCAGACCTCCGCCCTTGAACTCGGTGTCACCGGGTTTGACGTGGGAGAATTTGCTGACGACGGCGTGCTGGTTCATTTCAAGCCTCCACGGTTCTCGTGTTCGCGAGATCGCGGCGCGGCTCAGCGTCCAAATTTTCGGCAGCGTCGCATCGTCGCGGTCACAGCTCGGTCATTGCCATGCGAAATCCTTGCCAGCCGGGTTAGGCTGCGGCGAACCGTCTCGCCATGCGCTGATATCGCCGCAGAAGCATTTGGAGCGAGGCACGAATTTGCGCCTCAGTGGCTGTCGCGCGGGTCCGGCGCGCATGCCGGTGCCCGACGCCGGCGGCACGTCCATTGAGCAAGGCTTGCCTCGTGCTTGAGCCGCCGATGCAGGCAGGCCGGCACGGGCGCTGCCTAATATTCGACCTCGAGCTCCTCGACGTCGGCCGGCTCCGCCTTCGCGGCCTCGATCCATTCCTGCATCTCGGGCATCGTCATGATGGTGCTGGCATACACCGCAAGCGCAGGCTCGAGCTTGACGTCGTAGGTCATGAAGCGGGTCACGACCGGCGCATACATCGCGTCCGCCATGGTGCGGCGCTCGCCGAACAGGAATGGCCCACCCGATGCGCCGAGGCAGTCGCGCCAGATGGTGCAAACGCGATCGATGTCGGCCTGAGCCCGCGACCAGATCTTGAAGCCGGGGAAATGGCCCTTGAGATTGACCGGCAGCGAAGAGCGCAGCGTGGTAAAGCCGGAATGGATTTCGCCCGAGATCGAGCGGCAATGCGCGCGCTGGATCCGGTCTTCCGGCAACAGCCCTGCATGCGGCATGATCTCGTTGAGATACTCGCCGATCGCGAGCGTATCCCAGACCGTCGCGCCGTCGTGGCGCAGGCAGGGCACCAGGATCGAGGACGACAGCAGCAGCAGCTCGGCGCGGGCCGACGGGTCGTCGGGCGCGGTGACCACCTCCTCGAAGTCGAGCCCGGCGAATTTCGCCAGCAGCCAGCCGCGCAGCGACCAGGAGGAGTAATTCTTGCTGCTGATGGTGAGTGTCGCTTTCGCCATATCTGTCCCTCACGCCTGAACGCGTCCTCAGCTCCCGGATATCGCGCCGGTTCAGCCGCCGCGCACCCGGAGCCATCAGCTTTTGCAGCAAGCCACGTGCCAATTTGCCGGGCGGTCGGCCCGCCTCTGGCGTCGATATTGCATGGCAAGCCAGGCCACGGGTGGATGCGTATGATGTCAATGATGTACCAGGCCTATCAGAACCACATGGACCTCACGGCGCCATGGCGGACCGGGGCTGCAGCGGCGCTGAAATACCTCAATCTGGTGCCGCAGGGCGCCGCTGACCGGATGTATGGCCGGCTCGCCGCCGCGCTCGAGCTGATCTCGCGCTCCAGCCTGACCTACGCGCGGCCCCCTTATGGCATCGGCAGCGTGACCGTCGGCAACAGGGAATTGCAGGTGACCGAGGAGGTTGCCTATGCGACGCCGTTCGGCTCGCTGCTGCATTTCAGGAAGGTGGACGGCCCGGAGCAGCCGCGGCTGCTCTTGGTGGCGCCGATGTCCGGGCATTTCGCCACGCTGCTGCGCGGCACCGTGAAGACGCTGCTGCAGGACCACGACGTCTACATCACCGACTGGCACAATCCGCGCGACATCCCGCGCAACGAGGGCCGCTTCGGCCTCGAGGACTACACCGACCATCTGATCGACTTCCTCGGCCAGCTCGGCCCGCGCGCGCATATGGTGGCGATCTGCCAGCCCTCGGTGTCGGCGCTCGCCGCCGCGATCATGTCGGAAGACAATCATCCGGCGCGGCCGGCCTCGCTGACCCTGATGGCCGGGCCGATCGACACAAGGATCCAGCCGACCAAGGTGAACGAATTCGCCAAGAGCAAGCCGATCAAATGGTTCGAGGACAATCTGATCAACTACGTGCCGATGCAGTGCAAGGGCGCGTTGCGCCAGGTCTATCCCGGCTTCGTGCAGCTCACTGCGTTCGTGTCGATGAACCTGGAACGGCACATCAAGCAGCATATCGATCTGGCCCACCATCTCGCCAAGGGCGAGACCGCCAAGGCCGAGGTGATCAAGACCTTCTACGACGAATATTTCGCGGTCATGGACCTCCCGGCGGAGTTCTACATCGAGACGGTGCGCGATGTGTTTCAGGAGCATCTGCTGCCGCAGGGCATGCTGATGCATCGCGGCCGCCCGGTGAATCCGGCGGCGATCCGGCGCATGGGGTTGATGACGGTGGAAGGCGAGAAGGACGACATCTGCTCGATCGGCCAGACGCTCGCCGCGCAGGACCTCTGCACCGGAGTCCGCACCTATCGCAAGGTGCATCACATGCAGGCCGGCGTCGGCCATTACGGCGTGTTTTCCGGCAAGCGCTGGAACAACGAGATCTACCCGCTGCTGCGCGATTTCGTGCACGTGAATTCGTGACGGATCGGCAACGATCTTTCCCCGTCATTGCGAGCGAAGCGAAGCAATCCATCGTTCCACATGGGCGGAAAGGTGGATTGCTTCGTCGCTACGCTCCTCGCAGTGACGGGTGGCGGCTAGCCACGCATCGACTCGCGCTATAGTCTCCCGGCCACGACGACCCGCTTCCCAAGAATCGTCCGGGGAGAAACTCCATGCGATCGGCCACCGCCTTCCGTGCCCTCACGCTTGCCGTGATCGGCGCCCTCGCCTTCACCTCAGCCGTATCCGCCGCCGAAGTCCATGTCATGATCTCGGGCGGACTGACGGCGGCCTACAAGGCGCTGGTGCCGGAGTTCGAGCGCAAGACCGGGCACAAGGTGGTGACCGCCTTCGGGCCGTCGATGGGCACCACCACGAACGCCATTCCGGTGCGGCTGGAGCGCGGCGAGCCGGCCGACGTGCTGATCATGGTCGGCTATGCGCTCGGCGATCTCATCAAGCAGGGCAAAGTGCTGGCCGACAGCCGCGTCGATCTCGTGAAGTCGCCGATCGGCATCGCGGTGAAGGCCGGCGCGCCAAAACCGGACATCGGCTCGGCCGACACCGTCAAGCAGGCGCTGCTGGCGGCGAAGTCTGTCGCCTATTCCGACAGCGCCAGCGGCGTCTATGTCTCGACCGAGATGTTCGCAAAGCTCGGCATCGCCGATCAGATGAAGGACAAGGCGCGGATGATCCCGGCGACGCCGGTCGGCGAGATCGTGGCCAAAGGCGAGGCCGAGATCGGCCTGCAGCAGATCTCCGAGCTGAAGCCGGTCGCCGGCATCGACATCGCCGGTCCGCTGCCGGAGCCGTTGCAGAAGATCACGGTATTTTCCGCCGGGATCGCGACGGCTGCAAAGGAGCGTGAGGCCGGCAAGGCGCTGATCAGCTTCCTCGCCTCGCCGGACGCGCGCGACGCGCTGGTGAAGAGCGGCCTCGATCCGATTACGGCGGGTGGGACGCATTAGCGGCGTCCGACTCTCTCCCCGTTCTACTCCCTCCCCGTCATCCTGAGGAGCCCGCACTTGCGGGCGTCTCGAAGGATGCACGGCCCGGCTGGTGGCCGTCGACCCTTCGAGACGCGCGCAAGTGCGGGCTCCTCAGGGTGACGGGACTAGATGGCGACTAGATACACTACCGCCAATGATGCGCGCCGTAGGCGAGCAGCAGCACCACGACCAGCGCCAGCAGCAGCGTGGTCGACTTCCAGAACAGCACCGGGTTGCGCTCGATCAGCGGGGTCGATGACGTCGTCAGATATTTTGCGTTGGGATTGCGCAGGTCGAACAGGAACTCCGAAAAGCTCTCATAGCGCTTGAGCGGGTTGGCATGCACGGCGCGCTCCAGCGCGCCGTCGACCCAGCCCGGTATCTCGCGCCCGCGATGCGCGGCCGGACGGTAGACCAGCCGGTTGAAGTCGGATCGTGTCCGGGCCCGCGCGATCTGCGCGCCATAGGGCAAGCGTCCCGTCAGCATCTGGTAAGTGACGACGCCGAGCGAGAACAGGTCGGAGCGCGCGGTGCCGCCCTCACCGAGGAAATATTCCGGCGCGGTGTATTGCTGGGTGCCCAGAATGTCCTCGACGCCCGCCGGCGCCGCCTCGCCGACGCCCGCGATCCGCGTCGAGCCGAAATCGATGATCTTCACCGTGCCAGTCCTGTCGATCATGATGTTGTCGGGCCTGACGTCCTGGTGCAGCATCTCCTTGCGGTGGAAGGCGCGCAGCCCTTTTGCAATTTGCTCGGTGATGCCGCGTACCGTCTCCAGCGACGGCGCTGGATTGTCCGTGATCCACTGCGTCAGGGTCTGACCCTCGATATATTCCATCGTGACGTAAAGGAAATTGCGCTTGCGCTGCGGCAAAAACGGCTTCAGCACATGCGGGCTGTCGATCCGCCGGGCGACCCATTCTTCCATCATGAAACGCTTCAGATAGGCCGGATCGTCGCGCAGGTCGATCGAGGGGATCTTGATCGTGACCGTGGTGGCGCTGTCCTCGTCGACCGCGAGATAGATGTGACTGCGGTGCGATGCGTGGAGCTCGCGCACGATGCGATAGCCGTCGAACAGCATCCGTGCGTCGAGCAGCGGCGGCAGCGGCAGTTCGGTCGGCTGGCCGAACACCTCGCCGGCATCGCCGTCGGGCAATTCGTCGATCCGGACGATCTGCACGGTGAGATTGTCCGGGCTGCCGTTCTCATAGGCCTGCTCGACGATCGATTTCGCCGCAGCATCGAGAGACGCGGCACCGTCCTTGATCGTCTTCGCTAGCTGCCGCGCCGGGACATGCTCGTAGATGCCGTCGGTCACCAGCAGGAAGATGTCGCCGCGCTCCAGCGGGAGCGCCTGGTAGTCGATCTCGAGCTGCGGGTTCACGCCGAGCGCGCGGCCAAGATAGCTCTGCTGCGAGGAGATCACGACGCGGTGGTCGATGGTCAGTTGTTCGAGGCTGTTGCCGGCGACGCGGTAGATCCTGGCGTCGCCGACATGGAACAGGTGCGCCGTGGTCGACCGAATGACCAGGGCGCTCAGCGTGCAGACGTAACCCTTGTCCTTGTCGTAGGGATTCTGGCTGCGCCTTGTCTGCGCGTGCAGCCAGGAATTGGTCGCCTCCAGCACGCGCTGCGCCGAAGACTTTACCGACCAGGATTCCGAGGTGCAGTAGTAGTCGGTCAGGAAGCTCTTGACCGCGGATTCGGCGGCGATGCGGCCGACGCTGCTCGAGGAGATGCCGTCGGCGAGCACCACCGCGATGCCCTTCAGGCCGAGCAGCGGCTCGCCGGGGATCAAGGCGCCGTGGAAGTCCTGATTGGCGTCCTTGCGGCCCTGATCAGAGAATTGCCCGACCGATATTGTCAGCGCGCGCGGCATCGACCGTCCCAAAGCCAATGGGGACCTCCGTGACAGGAGAGCCCCATAAGTCGTCGAGGATCAAGCCGCGAGGCGCTGGCGCTTCGGCGCCGTCTTCACATGCGTGGTGTAGAGCGTGAGCCCGGTGAAGGCGAGGCCGCCGGCGAGATTGCCGAGCACGGTCGGGATCTCGTTCCAGATCAGGTAGTCCATGATCGAAAACTTCGCATGCAGCATCAGTCCCGACGGGAACAGGAACATGTTCACCACCGAATGCTCGAACACCATGTAGAAGAACACCAGGATCGGCATCCACATCGCGATCACCTTGCCGGGCACCGTGGTGGAGATCATCGCCCCGACGACGCCGGTCGAAACCATCCAGTTGCAGAGCATGCCGCGGATGAACAGCGTGGCCATGCCGGCCGCGCCATGCGCCGCATAGCCCAGCGTTCGCCCCTCGCCGATATTGCCGATGGTCATGCCGACCTTGTCGGGCTCCTGCGTGAAGCCGAACGTCGTCACGAACGCCATCATGAACGCCACCGTGAGCGCGCCTCCGAAATTGCCTATGAAGACGAGAGCCCAGTTGCGCAGCACGCCGCCAAGCGTGACGCCGGGACGCTTGTCGAGCAGCGCCAGCGGCGAAAGGACGAACACGCCGGTCAATAGATCGAAGCCCAGCAGATAGAGCATGACGAAACCGACCGGAAACAACAATGCTCCGACAAGCGGCTGACCCGTATTGACGTTGATCGTCACGGCGAACCAGGCCGCCAGCGCGAGGATCGCGCCGGCCATATAGGCGCGGATCACGGTGTCGCGGGTCGACATGAAGATCTTGGATTCGCCGGCATCCACCATCTTGGTGACGAATTCGGACGGAGCGAGATAGGCCATTCGTAAAATCCCCTTGCGCAATTCGGCCGCGCCGGTTGCCTGCCGGAAGCGACGCGAGTTGGTTGAAATGCTCGTTCGTCCGGGAGATGGGGGGTCAACGATTGCTCGTGACGCCCGGGCTGGGCGCCTTGATCCCCTCGCCTCGGCCAGCACTGGCCTTGGCAATCCGGAGGTCGGCAGTCGTCATTGACTGGTGCAATCAAAAGCAATGGATGTGCCAAGCGGCGACGCTGGCGATTGGCTTTAAATCCCCGTCAATACAATGAGTTAGGCTGGTGGCGCAGGAACCGCACGGCGCGATGGCGCGGAATTATGCAGCATGCCCAGATGTCGCCCAGAGGATGCGCGCCCCTCCATCACCGTCATCCCCGCGCAAAGGCTTCGCCTTTGCGCGGGGTAACGGGGAAAGAGTCGATACGCGCGCTACTTCACTTCGCCTCGGTGCGGACCGGCGCGCCCTTCAGCCCGTTGTTGTCGTAGGCCTTGCGCAGCGTGCCGTTGGCGATCGCCTCCGTCATGAACCTGGTGGCGAAGGCCGCGGCGAGCGGATGGTTGAGCGGCACCGCGACCGCGGTGACGGTCTGCTTGAAGGTCTCGTCCAGCACGCGCGTGCCCGGAATCTTCTTCGCCATCGCATTGAGCTGATCGCGCGACAATGCGAAGGCGTCGATCTCGCCACTCTTCAGCAGATTGAAGATCTCGTCATAGGTCTGATAGCCCGTGACCGTGGCGTGCTTGAGATGGGCGATCGCGCCGCGCATCGTGGTGGTGGCATTGACGGCGGCGACCTTGACGCCGTCCTGGTCGAGCGTGGCGAAATTCGTGATCGTCGAGCCGGGCTTGACGATATAGGTGGCGTCGGCAACCTCGTAGATCGGCCCGAACGTCATCTTGGTCTCGCGCTCGGGATCCTTGGGCAGGAAGGTGATGTCCCAGGTGTTCTTGGCCGCCGCGTCGGTGATCTGGCCCGAATTCTGGTGCACGACATATTCGACGGGGATGCCGAGTTGCGCCGCCATCTCGCGGCCGAGGTCGACGGGAACGCCCGCATAGCCGTTCTCGGTCTTGGTCGACCAGAACGCGCCGCCGGCCGGGCTGATCGCGATCGCGACCCGGAGCTTTCCGGTCGGCGCGATCTGATCCTTCAAGGCGTCGGCATCCGCTGATGTGGCCATGACAATCACTCCCAGAACGAAGCCAGCCAGACGCAGCAGTCGAGACGACATCGGACGTCCTCCACACCGAATCTTGCTGTCGGGCAGGCGCGCAACAAACCGCACGGCGCGGCCTTGTGCAAGCGCCGGTTCCCGCAAGGGAGCTATCCGTATCGGCCTATCTCACGCGGATGGTGATTTTTTCGGAGACGACCGGCGGGCTGAATGGATAGTGCTTGGCGTCGCCCAGCACCAACTGCAGGGTGTGCTTGCCGGGAGCCAGATCGAGCTGCGTCTCGGTCTGGCCCGCACCGAAGTGCAGATGAGACTTGTCCGACGGAATCGGCTCATTCGCATTCAACGGCTCATTCACGTCGATCAGAAGGTGGTGATGGCCGCTGTTCGGGTAGTCGTCGCCGGCATGGGTGACGCCCATGTTGCGCAGCCCAAAGCGGCACCAGAACGGGCTTTTGAGCTTGGCGCCGTCGCGCGGCCAGATGAAATACAGCTTGGTGTCCTTGCCGGCCGGCTTGTTCTGCGCGTCGGCCGGAGCCGCGAACAGCGTCAGTGCCGCGGCGAGCATGATCAAGCCTGCACTTTTCATAGCCCCTCCATGAAGCCTGGCGATCAGGGATGATCGCTCAGGGAGACAGCGCGACCCGGAAACCGTGGGTCGGATAACGGACATTGGTGTCGTAATTATCGCGATTGGCCGGACGCACATAGCGTGCGTCATTCTTCCACGAGCCGGAGCGGATGACATGGGAGGCGCAGTCGCCGCCGGACCAGACCGCACCGTCGGTCGGCGCGCCCTGGTAATTCCTGTGCCAGCAATCCTCGACCCATTGATCGACCCCGCCGCCCATGTCGTAGAGGCCGAACGGATTCGGCTTGTAGCTGCCGACCTTGACCGGCTGCTCGGCCGAACTGTCGCCGCCGCAATCCTTGCATCCGGCGTGGCCCGATTGCACTTGGTCGCCCCACCAGTACTTCGATTGCGTTCCGCCGCGCGCCGCATATTCCCACTCGGCCTCGCTCGGCAGCCGGTAGGCCTTCTTGGTGCGCTCGGCGAGCCACGTCACATATTGCTTCGCATCGCTCCAGCTCACATTGGTGACCGGAGCGTCGTCCTTGCCGCTGGCCGTGAAGCCACAGGCCTTGGCCGCCGCGCAGGCGTTCCATTCGCGGACCGTGACCGGATATTTGCCCATGGCAAAGGGCTTGACCGTCACCCGGCGGATCGGCCGCTCGGAAGGATCGTCATTGCTTCCCATCGAGAAGCTGCCGGCTTGAAGTGAGACCAGTTCGGGCTCCGGCAGCTCCGGGGTAGGGCTCGCCGAGGGCGCGGGCTGAGGCGACGCTTGCTGTGTCGGCGCCGCCGGGGTCGGACTTGCGGTTTGGGTCGGAGCCGGGCTTGGTGCCGGCGGCTGGACGGCAGGCGATGCCGTCGGTGCCGGAGGCGCCTGTGCCACGTCGGCCGGCTTGCCGCGCGGTTGTGCGAGCAGATACCACAGCACGCCGCCGGCGATGATCGCGACCGCCAATCCGAGCAGCGTGAGCAGGACGGACTCGCGGCGCCTGCGCGTCCGTTGGTACGCGGCTGCATCCGGCAGCACACGATAAACCCGGACCGGATCGGTGATGTTCTTGACCTTGCGGTCGCCGAGCGATTCGTATCCGCAGACCATCTTGTGCTTGATCTGCTCGTAGATGCCGCCGGAGATGAAGACGTCACCCGGCGCCGCGATCCCTTCCAGACGCGAGGCCACGTTGACGCCGTCGCCATAGATATCGTCGGGCTCGATGATGACGTCGCCGAGGTTGACGCCGATCCGGTACTCGATCCAGTGATCTCTCGCGATCGCCGCGTTGCGGCCGATCATGTTCTGCTGGATCACGATGCTGCAACGGACGGCCTCGACCGGACTGTCGAACATCGCGATAAAGCCGTCGCCGGTGGTCTTGACCAGCTTGCCGTGGTGCTCGGCAATCGTGGGCTCGATCAGGTCGCGCAGGGTCCGCTTGACGCGCGTATGCGTGCCTTCCTCATCGAGCTGCATCAACCGGCTGTAGCCGGCGATATCGCCCGCTACGATCGCCGCGAGGCGCCGCGGCATCGAATCGCCGGGAGGCTGGGTATTGTCGGGCTGTGACCGGCCTGACTTGAAGTCGCGAATTTCTCCCATAGCGCTCCGGCTGCTCCGCAAAGACGTGTTCAAGGCGCAACCGGCGCCTTCGTCCCCGAGGCCCGTTTCAACCTACCACACCTGCGGGTCGGAACAAAGTTCGCGAAGCGTGACCATGTCACGGTTATCCGCCGTCGGTCGAGGCCCGCCGGTCGGGCACGCCTCGTCGCAACGTTAAATGGGCGGCAAAACGCCTGCGTCAGCCAGCCTGCGCGGCCGGGGTGCGGATCTCGCGCGGCAGGATGATCGCGGCCGCAATCGCCAGCAGGCACAGCGCCGCGAACGCGCGCAGCATCATCGAGAAGCCGCCCTGGTCGTACAGCCAGGCGACCAGGCCGACGGAAGCGCCGGCCGCGGTGAAGCCGACGAAATAGCGCACCGCATAGGCGCGCGAGCGCCATTCCTCGGTGGTGTACTTGCCGACCATGGCATCGTTCACCGTGACCTGCCCGAACGCGCCCATCACGATGCCGATCGAGACCACGATCAGCGGCAGGTTGTTTAGGCTCGCCGCCAGATAAAGGAACGGCGCCAGCAGGAACGACAGCGGCAGCGCCACCGTCTTCAGCGAATATCTGTCGAGCAGCTTGCCGATGGTGTACTGCGTCATCGCGCCGAACACATAGACCCCGGCCGCGATCACGCCGAGCAGCGCCGGGCTCTTGGTCAGGTCGGCGAGCCGTTCGGCGAACAGCTTCGGCAGCGCCACCGTCACCGCGTTGAAGGTGGTGGAGATCGCGATCACCACGATCAGCAGCGACAGCACCACGCGCCACATGTCCTCCTTGGCGACCCGCACCTGCGCTGCCGCCTGCCTGGAGCCCTTGCGGTCCTCATGCACCACCGTCATCGCAAAGGCGATGCCGATCAGCACGGTGACCGTGCCGGGCACGATGAAGGCCCAGCGCCAGCCGAGATACTGGCCGATCACGCCGGTCACCAGCGCCGACGAGGCGACGCCGAGATTGCCCCAGACGCCGTTGATCCCCATCTGGGCGCCGAGCTTCTCGGCATAGGACACGATCATCGCGGTGCCGACCGGATGATAGATCGAGGCGAAGACGCCGATCGCCAGCAGTGCGGCGCCGAGCTGCAGCGGTGTCTGCACGAAGCCGACCGAGATCATCGACAGGCCGATGCCGACGAAGAAGATCACCATCATGTGGCGGCGGCTCCAGCGGTCGCCGAGCCAGCCCGTGACCAGCGAGCCGGCGCCGAAGGCGATGAAGCCCGGGGTCGCATAAGGCAGGAGTTCCGAATAGGCCATGCCGAGCGCCGGACCCATGATGATGACGGCGGCGGCGAAAATCAGCATCGCGTAGTGATCGATGAAATGGGCGGCGTTGGCGAAGGTGATCACCCGGCTGGGACTGTTGCTTGGACTGTTCATCGGCACGTCTCTCACGCGATTCTTCAATTGCTCGAAAATAGGTTATAGGTGCTTGTCCTGACGGGATGTCGCCAATGACTATCGCTGAGCCGCCAATAAGAGCCCTCCACCAGGACCGGCGCGTCACCGGGGACGGCGTGCATCTGGTGGCGCGCAGCTACTGCAAGGGCGTCCGGCTCGACCCGCACATGCACCGCGAGGCACAGCTGGTCTATGCCGCCAGCGGCACCATGCAGGTGACGACGCCGAAGGGGCGCTGGCTGGTGCCGCCGGACCGCGCGGTGTGGGCCCTGCCCTGCTCCCGCACGCGATCGACGTGCTTGCCGACATCGAGATGCGCACGCTGTATTTCGACCAGGCCTGGCTCGCGCGCGAAAAGCGCAGCGACAGCCTCGACCACGAATTCGTGGTGCGGGTGTCGCCGCTGGTGCACCAGGCGATCCTCGCGCTGTTCGACGCCTCATGCGGACGCGAGCGCACCGATCTGTTGATTCGCCTCGTGATGCTGGAGTTGCACCAGGCCGAGGATTCCGCGACCTTCATCCCGCTGCCGCAGGAGCCGCGCTGCCGCCGCGCCGCCGACCTCGTGCTGGCCGATCCGACGCAGGACCACGACATCGACGCGCTGGCGCGCACGGTCGGCACCTCGGCGCGGACGCTGTCGCGGCTGTTCTCGGCTGAGACGCAGCTCTCGTTCAAGAGCTGGTGCCAGCGCGCCCGCATCGCGGCCGCGATCGAGCGCCTGTCGAGCAGCGCGAATGTTTCGGTCAAGCAGGTCGCCTCCGACCTCGGCTATGCCAGCGTGCCGGCATTTTCCCACGCGTTCCGGCAGGTTACCGGCAAGACACCGACCGCGTTCGCGGAGAAAACGTGCGAGAAAACGTGAACCGGGTTTGTCACCGGGCGCAGCGACGACGAATTATACCGCTGTCGCGCTGCGACATATTTCCGTACGATCCATGCGCTTGATTGCTGTGCTCCCGACCTTAAATCCCGTGTAAGGTCCGGCTTCATTGGATACGACCTGCTGGATACGACCTGCTCATGGCCAATGCCTTCTTCTCCGATCTGCTCTCGACGATTTCCGAACGCGGCCGCGTCCTGCTCGGCCGCGCCAGCCCGGCCAACGACAAGCAGGATGCTTCCGAACTGCTGGAATTGTGCGAGGCGCTGTTATCCGGCCGCGGCGAAGCCTCCGGCACCGCGATGGCGCGCGAAGTGCTCGACCGCTACCACCACCTCGATGCCGCCGGGCGGCTGTCGTTCTTCCAGACGCTGGCCCGCGATTTCGGCCCCGATCACGCCAAACTGGCGCAGGCGATCGAAAGCTGGCGCGCCAAAGCCAATGGCGACGATGCCAGCGACCTGCATTTCGCCTCCGAGCCGCGCCGCCAGGAATTGATCCGCCGGCTCAATCGCGCGCCTGGCGGCACCGGCGAGCTGGTGTCGATTCGCTCGGATCTGCTTTCATTGATGAAGGGCAACAAGGACCTCGCCGCGCTCGATCGCGACGTGGTGCATCTGCTCTCGTCCTGGTTCAACAGGGGATTCCTCGTGCTGCGCAGGATAGACTGGTCGTCGCCGGCCAATATTCTGGAGAAGATCATCCGTTATGAGGCCGTGCACGAGATCCGCGATTGGGACGATCTGCGCCGCCGCATCGATCCGATCGATCGCCGCTGTTACGCGTTCTTTCATCCGGCGCTGGCCGACGAGCCGCTGATCTTCGTCGAGGTCGCGCTCACCGAAACCATCCCGGGCGCGATTGCGCCGCTGCTGGCGGAAGAGCGCGAGCCGGTCCCGGTCGAGCGCGCCCGCACCGCGGTGTTCTATTCGATCTCCAACACCCAGCGCGGCCTTGGCGGCATCTCCTTCGGCAGCTTCCTGATCAAGCAGGTGGTCGAGGAGCTGCGCCGCGAATTGCCGAAGCTCGACAACTTCGTGACGCTATCGCCGGTGCCGGGCTTCATGCAGTGGGTCAAGCAGGCCGACGACGTGCCGCTCACCGAGGAGGACCGCCAGCTGCTGGAAAGCCTCGGCAAGCCCGACTGGTTCGAGAACGCCGAGCTCGCGACCCAGCTGCGCGCCGTGCTGGAGCCGCTTGCCGCCTACTATTTCCTGAAGGCGCGCACCCCGAAGGGACGGCTGATCGATTCGGTCGCGCGCTTCCATCTCGGCAACGGCGCACGCTTGGAGCGGATCAACTGGCTCGGCGATCTCTCGCCCAAGGGCCTGCGCGAATCCGCCGGCATCATGGTCAACTACCTCTACCGCCTCGACGACATCGAGAAGAACCACGAAGCCTACGCCAACAATGGCGAGGTGATCGCCTCGAGCGCGGTGAAGAAGCTGTTGAAGGGCGAAGGCCGGCGGCTGCTGGACATGCGGTTGGGGTGACAGGCCAACCCCTCTCCACGTCATTGCGAGCACACCTCTCTACCGTTGTCATGGCCGGGGCTTGTCCCGGCCATCCACGTCTTTCTTGTAGACCGCGGCAAAGACGTGGATGCCCGGGACAAGCCCGGGCATGACGGTGAAAGCTAAAACCTCGCCCTTGCCATCAGCCTTACCGTCCGCCCCTGTCCCGGCGAGATGTTGTTGTTGCCGTCGGCGGACGCCCAATAGCCCTTGTCGAAGATGTTCTCGACGTTGAGCTGGGCGCTCCAGGTCTCGTCGATCTTGGCATAGATCGCCGCATCGAAGCGCACGAAGCCCGGCAGCCGCACCGTGTCGTCGGACGAGGCGAAGGAATCGCCGAAATAGATCACGCCGAGCGCGGCCGCCCACATCGGCGTGAACTGATACTTGTTCCACCAGGCAAACTGATTGTACGGCACCAGCTGGACGCGGTTGCCGGGTACGACGGTCGCCGAGGTCGCGCCGGTGATCTTCGCGTCGGTGTAGGCATAGGCCAGCGACGACTGCCACTGCTCGGTGACATAGCCGGTCAGGCTCGCCTCGACGCCTCGCGTGAGCGTGCTGCCGGAGGGAAAGAAGAAGCCGGGATTGTTACCGTCGGCGATCGGCTGGTTGGTGCGGTTCAGATTGTAGACCGCGGTCGAGAACAACAGCTTCGGGTTGATGTTCCACTTCATGCCGAGCTCGACATTCTCGAAGCGCTGCGGCTGCAGGATCAGGGTGCCGTCGTTCAGCGCGCTGAACTGGTCGCCCGAGGCCGGCAGGAAGGAGACGCTGTAGGCGGTATAGACCGACATCGAATCGATCGGCTTGATGATCAGGGCGCCCTGCGGCGACACCAGATTGTCGACGCGATTGCGATTGATGTTGGTGTTCATGTCGGTGGCCGACATGTCGTAGCGATCGAACCGGGCGCCGGCGATGATCTGCACGGCGCGCGAAATCTCGATGGTGTCCCTGAGATAGCCGGACTGAATGTTCAGCGCATAGCGGCTGTTCGAATCGGGCGTGGTGACTCCGTCGCTGTTGGTGCCGGTGAAGTGGTGAAGAAACGTCACCGGGCCGAAATAGGTCGGCGCGAACGGGTTCTGCACGATGGTGTTGGTGCCGTTCGGGAACACGCCGGTGTTGCGGATATCGACGCCGGTCTGCCGGCCGAACTCGGTGCCGAAGCCGACGGTGTGGAACAGCGGCCCGGTCCAGGCCTTGTAGGTGAAATCGGTCTGGTTGAAGACATTGTCGCGGTTCGTCGTGTGCTGATAGGCGCCGAGATTGACCGCGGTGTCGGCAGGATTGACCGCGCCGGCGAGCGGACCGCCCGTTGGATAGACGTTCTGATAGAATTTCTGGTAGTCGGCGGCGATGGTGCCGTTGCGCACCGTCAGCCCGTTCTCGAAATCGTGCTCGATGATGGCCATGCCGGTCTGCACCGTCGCCTGCGCAGTGTTCAGGCTTGGGCTGCCGAAGAAGGTCGAGAAGTCGCCGTTCGGCGCGAACGGCGTGGTCGGGTTGAAGCGGGTCGCGCCGCCCGGCAGACCCTGCGAGGGATTGCCGCGATCGGCGGTGCGCTCGTCGTGAAAGTACTCGTAGCTCAGTTTGATTTTGGTGTTGTCGTCGGGCTTCAGCGTCACCGTCGGATTGATGCCGTAGCGCTCCAGATGATTGAAATCGCGGAAGGCGTCGGCACCCTCGTAGAACACGTTGAGCCTTGCTGCGACGTTGTCGTTGATCGCCTGTCCGGCATCGAGGCTGACGCGGCGATCGCCCCACGAGCCGGTCTGCGCCGTCGCCTCGTAGACGCGGTTGCCGTCGGCTTCCTTGAGGGTGCGGTTGAGCAGGCCGCCGCCGGCGCCGCGGCCGAAGGTCAGCGCGCTCGGCCCCTTCAGCACCTCGATGCTCTGGGCGTTGTACATGTCGCGGAAATACTGCACGTCGTCACGAAAGCCGTTGACGAAGAAGTTGGCGCTGGAATCGACGCCGCGGATCACGAGTTCGTCGCGATTGCCCTCGCCCTGATGCACGGCAACGCCGGGGACATAGCGGGTGACGTCGGTGAGGCCCTGATAGTTCTGGTCGCGGATCTGCTCCCGCGTGATCACGTTGAGCGATTGCGGGATGTTGACGATGGCGGTGTTGGTCCTGGTCGCAACCGACGTGCTGTTGGCGAAATAGCCCGATGTGCCGGTGCGGGCGTCCTGCGATTCCGCGAACGGTTTTGCCGCCGCCGCGGGCGCGATCCGCCGTGCCGTCTGGGTGCGGCGGCCTCGTGCTGCGGCGGTGTTACGCGATGTCGATGGTGCGTTGCGGCGACGTTGCGTGGCCGGCGCGGTGACGGTCACCGGCGGCAGCGACGAGGCGCCGGCCTGCGACGGCGCCGATTGCGCCTGTGCGGCAGACGTTGCGAGCGGAACGCTCAGCGCGAGATAGCTCGCCGTGAGCAGCGCAAGCAAGACAGTGCGACGATGGGCTTGTGTTCTTGATGTCATGACGTCGTCCCCAAGCAACTCTCGCCTTCGCTGAAGGCGATGCGCCGTCCTCTAGAGAGGTGCGGCGCTGTGCGTCCAGACGACGGGCGCGAGAAAATTTTTGCGTGACTACGGAATAAAATCGCGACGAATGGACGCGGATATACCTCGCGGCGAGCGCAGGGTTGGAAAAGTCAAGGATGCGAATGGTTTCTGTCGGCTTCCGGATTTGCGCCCGGAAACGAAGAGCGGCGCTTGCGCGCCGCACTTCTTGTAGCAATTCCAGATTGTAGCGATTCTAAAACGATCAGGACGTCGCGGTCATGCGGTTGCGGACCGCGGCCGCAACCCCGCCGGCAGATGCGCATCGATCCAGCCAGTGATCGCACGCTCGTTGCGATGGTAGAGCAGGCCTGCGGCGATCACGGCAATGCCGATCAGCGACAGCGAGAACGGAAACCACAGCGAGTCCTTGAAGACGACGTCGGCGAGATGGCCGAGATAGAGGCAGATGCCGAACGCGCCGAACACCGCATAGGCGCGCCGCATCAAAATCACGGCGATCACGATCAGGCCGACATTGAGCAGGCAGTACACCGCCTTGCTCAATTCGGTTGAGCCTTCGGACGCGCTAATTCCGCCCCAGAACGCCATCAGGCCGAACAGATGCAGCCAGAACGCAAAGTCGCCGTTGCGGCTGCGATAGTCCACGATCCAGGCGACCGCGAGCACGGCAAGCCCGAACCAGATCGACACCCTGCGGCGCATCTCGAAATCGGCGTGAGCCATGCCGCTGAACCACGGCGCCAGGTCCATCGACATGAACCACAGCGCGACCGAGATGATCGCGACGATGAAAGCGAAGCGGTAGTAGCGCAGCGCGACGATGCCGGCGGCGACGGTCGCGATCTCCATGAAGATCCAGCTGCCCTTCACCCAGACGTAGAAGTCCTGCACGGTTCCCGGCTTGCCGAACTTGCCCCACCAGCCAAGCTCGTCCTGGATGCCGTAGACCGCGAGCGGCGCCATCGAGACCGCGATCGCGATCAGCAGGCCGCCGGGAACCCGCAGATTCTTGTCGTGCCAGAGGTGGTGACCCGCCACGCTGAACCCGACCGCATAGGCGATCGCGCAGGCCGTGAGCGCCCGGCCGCCCATCTGGGTGAAGGCCAGGGTCGAGAACAGGCCCATGGCACCGATCACGATGAGCGCGCCGGAGTACCAGAGCACATGCGCGGCATCGAATTTGGCGGCGGGACTTGCATCGCCCGCCGAACCCTGCCCGGCGCTGCTCGCCAGGAAAGCGAGCAACCGTTCCAGATCGGCCGGGCTGATCACCCCGGCATTTGCGGCGTCCCGGAGATCCTTGGCTGAATATGGCATGCGGCTATCCTCACGGCCGGTTTTTGCGCCTGCTCCCGATCATCCGGGACAAAGACGCCCTGTTCTCATGAGTATATCCGGAAATGAGCAATGTTCAATAATTTTTGAGCGTCGCTCACGAAATTTTGCGAGCAAGCTCGGGCCCACCCCGCGCCCCCGGCGGATTGGCAATCGCTGGCCGGACTTAGTCCGCCAGCGCCTTCATCTCCTTGTAGAGATCGGATTTGCCCTCGAAGCCGATGCCCGGAAGGTCGGGCATCACGATGTGGCCACCCTCGACGCGCACGCCGTCCGGGAAGCCGCCATAGGGCTGGAACAGGTCGGGGTAGCTCTCATTGCCGCCGAGGCCGAGGCCGGCCGCGATGTTCAGCGACATCTGGTGGCCGCCATGCGGGATGCAGCGGCTCGGCGACCAGCCGTGGGTCTTCAGCACCTCGAGCGTGCGCCGATACTCGCAGAGCCCGTAGGACAGCGCGCAATCGAATTGCAGCCAGTCGCGGTCCGGCCGCATGCCGCCGTAGCGGATCAGGTTCCGCGCATCCTGGTGGCTGAACAGGTTCTCGCCGGTCGCCATCGCCCCCGGATAGAACTCGGCCAGCGCGGCCTGCAGCGCGTAGTCGAGCGGGTCGCCGGCCTCCTCGTACCAGAACAGCGGATACTCGCGCAGCATCTTGGCGTAGGCGATCGCGGTCTCCAGATCGAAGCGGCCGTTGGCGTCGACCGCAAGCTGCGCCGCGCTGCCGATCTCCTTCAGCACCGCCTCGATGCGCTCGCGGTCCTCGCCAAGCGGCGCACCGCCGATCTTCATCTTCACGACGTTGTAGCCGCGGTCGAGATAGCCGCGCATCTCCTTGCGCAGCGCGCCGAGGTCCTTGCCAGGATAGTAATAGCCGCCGGCGGCGTAGACGAACACGCGCGGATTGGCGGTGCGGCCGTGGCGCTCGGCGAGCAGCCGGAACAGCGGCTTGCCCGCGATCTTCGCCACCGCGTCCCACACCGCCATGTCGATGGTGCCGACCGCGACCGAGCGCTCGCCATGGCCGCCCGGCTTCTCGTTCGACATCAGCGTCGACCAGACCTTGTCCGGATCGAGATTGCCGCCATCGGCATCGAGCAGCGATTTCGGATCGGCTTCCTTGAGGCGCGGCGCGAAGCGTTCGCGGATTAGACCGCCCTGCCCGTAGCGGCCGTTGGAATTGAAGCCGTAGCCGACCACCCGCTTGCCGTCGCGCACCACGTCAGTGACCACGGCCACCAGGCTCGAGGTCATCTTTGTGAAGTCGATATAGGCGTTGCGGATCGGCGAGGAGATCGGTTTTGTGATTTCGCGGACGTCGACGATGCGGACGGACATGGCGCTGCTTTCGCAATTTGTTAGGCACGTCATTCCGGGGCGATGCGAAGCATCGAACCCTCAGGTGCGCAGTTGCGCACCGAGAATCTCGAGATTCCGGGTCTGGTCCTTCGGACCATCCCGGAATGACGGTTGCTACGTCTTGTCCCGGAAATACGGCTCGACCGGCCCGTGCACCTTGATGGTCAGCGGATTGCCGTAACGGTCCTTGGCATTGCCGGCGGTGACGCGGACCCAGCCTTCGCTGATGCAGTACTCCTCGACATTGGTCTTCTCGGCGCCTTTGAAGCGGATGCCGACATCGCGGGCGAGAATATCCGCATTGTAGTACGGGCTGTTCGGATCGACCGAGAGGCGGTCGGGGAATTGGTCGTTGGTGTCGTTGTCGTCGCTCATAGCAGCGCCTCGATGTCCTTCCTCAATCCTTCGGGCCGGGCGGTCGGCGCATGCCGCGCCACGACCTTGCCGGCGCGATCGACCAGGAACTTGGTGAAGTTCCATTTGATCGCGGGCCCGAGCAGGCCCGACTTCTCACGTTTCAGGTGTTCGTACAATGGATGCGCACCTGAGCCATTGACGTCGATCTTGGCGAACATCGGAAACGTCACGGCGTAGTTGGTCTCGCAGAACGCGGCGATCTGCTTCGCATCGCCCGGCTCCTGCGCGCCGAACTGGTTGCAGGGAAAGCCGAGCACGGCAAAGCCGCGCGCCGAGAGGCCGGCGTGCAGCTCCTGCAGGCCCTTGTATTGCGGCGTGAACCCGCAGGCGCTCGCCGTGTTCACGATCAGCAGCACCTGGCCCTCGAACCGCTGCAGCGGCACGTCGTCGCCGGCGAGCGACTTGGCGGTGAAATCGTAAACCGTCGCCATCTCAACTGACCGGATCGATCGGCGACGACGGCGTGCCACCGGCCTCGACCGCCTCGCCGGCGGCAAGGCAGAGATCCTCGCGGTAGCGTCCGGCCACCAGTTGCACGCCGACCGGGATCTGTCCCACGAGACCGGTGGAGACCACGAGCCCGGGAAGCCCCATGAACGGGATCGCGATCTGCGGCAGCTGCGCGTGCCACACCCGCGCAAACGACGCCTCGTCCTTGCGGTCGAGATGGTCGGGGAACGGCAGCTCGCCGGACACCGGCATCAGCAGCACCGGATATTTGTCGAAGAAGGCGAACCATTCGCGCGTCAGCGTGGCGCGGCGGGTCAGCGCCTGCGACAGGTCGAACGGATACACCCGGGCGCGGACACCGCGCAGGCAGGCCAGTGCGCCGGGATCGCCCTCACGCTCGGCGAAGGCGAGCTGGGCCTCATAGCCGTCGCCGAGCCAGAGCCGGGTCTGGATCTCGGCCGCCTCGCGCAAGGACGGCGTGTTTGCAATTTCCTCGACGATCCAGCCGGCCTTCTGCAAGCGCTTGCCGGCATCGGCCACCGCGGCGACCACTTCCGGCACCGGATTAAGACCATCGGGATTGAGGCACATCGCAACGCGCTTCTCGCGCGGCGGTCCCTCGAGCGGCACCGGCGCATACCAGGGGTCGCGATAGTCCGGCGCCGACATCGCCGCGAGCGAGATGCGCAGATCGTTGATGGTGCGCGCCAGCGGGCCCGACACCGCGCTGATCTGCGGGCCGATCGGCCGCTCCGGCAAAGCCGAATTGAAGGCCGGGATACGGCCCATGCTTGGCCGCAGGCCGTGCACGCCGCAGGCATAGGCCGGATAGCGCACCGAGCCGGCGATATCGGTGCCGTGCGCGATGTGGCCGATGCCGGCCGCGACCGCCGAACCCGCGCCGCCGGACGAGCCGCCCGGGGTGATGCCGGGATCGCGCGGGTTCTTGGTGTCGCCGTGAATGAGGTTGGTGGTGAACCAGCGATAGGAGACCGCCGGACAATTGGTGCGGCCGAGCAGCACCGCGCCGGCCTTGCGCAGATTGGCGACCACCGGATTGTCGACCTTGGCGATGACGTCGCGCTGTGCCTTCAGCCCATTGGTGGTGGCGTAGCCCTCCTGGTCGACATTGACCTTGATGGTGACCGGCACGCCGGCGAGCGGCCCGACCGCCTCGCCGCGCGCAATGGCCGCATCGATCTTGGCCGCCTGCGCCAGCACGTCGTCCGGCCGGTGATCGACCACCGCGTTGAGCTTCGGGTTGACCGCGTCGAGCCGGGCGAGCCCCGCCTCCGCTGCCTCCTTCGCCGACACCTTCTTCGATCTGATGAGGCTGGCGAGCTCGGCCGCCGACAGACGCCAAATATCCTGCATGTGCAACTCCGTGTGACGCTGCGTTTTAGCGCCGCGCGGAGAACATGGCCAGCGGTCCGCCGCCTGATGTTTCAGCGGACATGCGCGATGTAATAGGCAAGGTCGCCGATCTGCTCCTTGGTGACCGTCTGCATCACGTCGGCCATGGTGGCGTCATAGCCGTGGCGGCTGTTGTCCTTGTATTCGGCCAGCGTCTTGGCGAGGTAGTCCTCGCGCTGGTTGGCGATGCGCGGCACGTTGTCCTTGCCGGAGAAATCGGTGTTGTGGCAGCTGTTGCAGCGGTTCTGCTGCGCCAGCGCCTGGCCGCGCGCCATCCGCGCCGGATCGCCGGCGTCAGCGGGCGGCGTGGGCTTCGGCAAGGTCGCGATGAAGTCCGAGAAGCTGCGCAAATCATCGTCGGTCAGCGGCTTCGCCATCTCGTTCATCGGGTCGAACACCCGCAGCTTCTCGCGGAACATGAAGAGCTGGATCAGCGCATAGGGCGCCGTCTGGCCGCCAAGCGACGGCGTGTTCTCGGTCTCCGACGTGCCATGCTCGCCATGGCAGGCAAAGCACGCCGCGGCGCGCTCCTGGATGGTCTCGGCATTTGCGGAAAGAGCGGATGCAACCAGGAGCACAGGGATCATGAACTTACGCATCGGCTGCTCCTGACTTTCAGTGTCATTCCGGGGCGCCCGAAGGGCGAACCCGGAATCTCTAGATTCCGGGTCTGGTGCTGTCGCACCAGCCCGGAATGACGTTGGTGGTTGTTACTGATTGGCGACCTTCGGCTTGCCGTAGCTGACGCGATAGACCGCGCCGTTCCAGTCGTCGGAGACCAGCAGCGAGCCGTCCTTCAGCAGCATCACGTCGACCGGGCGGCCGACATACTTGTTGTCTTCGAGGAAGCCGGTCAGGAACGGCTCCATCGACTTCACGGTGCCGTCCTTGTTCAGCCTGACGGCGACCACGTCACCACCCTGCTTCTGCGACTTGTTCCAGGAGCCGTGACGCGCGACGAAGATCACGTTCTTGTAGGTCTTCGGGAACATGCTGCCGGTGTAGAAGCGCATGCCGAGCGACGCGGTATGCGGGCCCATCAGGCCGACCGGCGCGGTGTAGTCCTTGCAGGTCTTGCCCCAGCCGAGCTCCTGGTCGATGATGTTGCCCTGGTAGCAGTACGGCGCGCCGAAATCCTCGCCCGCCTTGGTGATGCGGTTGAGCTCGTCTTCCGGCACCGTCTCCGACAGCCAATCGCGGCCGTTGTCGGTGAAGTACATCTGCTTGTTCTCGGGATTCCAGTCGAAGCCGACCGTGTTGCGCACGCCGAGCGCGTAGACCTCGGCGCCGGAGCCATCGAGATTCATGCGGCGGATCTGGCCGTGGTCGGCATCATGCAGCACGTTGTTGCCGGGCTGTCCGACCGGAACATAAAGCTTGTTGTCGGGACCGACGGCGATGAACTTCCAGCCATGCGCCTCGTCCTTCGGCAGCTTGTCGTAGACGACGGTGGGCTTCGGCGGGTTATCCAGATTGTCCTCGATCTTGTCGATCTTGGAGACCTTCGAGAGTTCGGCGATGTAGAGCGTGCCGTCCTTGAAGGCGACGCCGTTCGGACGATAGAGACCGGAGGCGATCACCTTGACCGAGCGCTTGCCGTCCTTGTTGACGATCGCATAGACCTTGTCGACGAGGCGGCTGCCGACGAACACCGTGCCCTTGTCGCCGAGCGCCAGCGAGCGCGCATTGGCCATGCCGGCCGCATAGACCTCGACATTGAAGCCGGCCGGCACCTTGAGCTTGGCGAGCGGCAGCTTGTCGGGCGCGGACGGCAGCGGCGGCGGCGCCACCGGCGCGAGCTTGGCGGCGGCTTCATTGTCGGGACGCCCGATCAAGGGCGAGCCAGGCGGCAGCGGCTGGGCGGCAGGGGCGGCACCTGCCGCCGGCGCGGCCGGCTGTTGCGCCGCAGCAGAGAGCGTGAACGCCCCGAGCATGACCCCCGCGAGCAGCAAGCTGCGCGGTGCGAACGAGTGTTTTTTCATGAAGATCTCCCCTGGGTGGAAGCCGTTGTTGATTGCGCCATTGACGTCGCCCGGCGCCGTTCGGCTTTCCGTTCATAGTCTTGCGAATTTGTCCGGACAATTGCAATCGGAAGCATGCCGGACATCGGCCAACGCATGGTTGTGGCCGCGCGGGGCCAGCGTCAGTGCCTTGTCATCGAGCGGTCCGGGCGATCGAGGATCGCCTCCGTGAATGGAAACTCCAGCACGACCTCGCCCTCGTCGTCGGTCACCTCGATCACGGCGCTGAGCAGCGCGCCGTCGGCGCCCTCGGTCTTGAGCAGTTCGCGAATCATCGCGCGCGCCATTTCCCACGCACGATCCGGGTCCCGCAGGATTTCGCCGTCGGGATCGGAGATCAGCTCGTCGCCGATACGGGTGTTGAAGAAATAGCGTGGCATCGGCTGAACTCGGCTCGGTTAGTCGCCTCCCGTCGCGGGGAAGCACAGGATCGTCACCGGGACCTTCGGAGGACCGCGGGCAACTGTTTACTTATTCCAACATTCACCGTGTGGCGAACAACAGGAAAAAGGTCTGATGCCACGGGCTTTTGACGGGAAACGCGCGCACAAATTTGTGAGTGGGTAAGATTTGCTTGCCGCAGTGCAGCATGCCCTTCGAGGCGGCACCTTACAGAAAATTTAACTGGCGAACTTTTCCAACCACAGTAGTTTACTCTGCAGGGCGGAAAGTTCGTCCGGTTGCAACAAGGAGAGCCAAATGGCCTGGAAAGCACCGAAGATCGTCGAAGTGTCGGTCGGCATGGAAATCAACATGTATATGTGCGCAACCCGCAAGTAAGCGGCAGCGCCACATACACGTTTAGCGTTTTAGCGCAGGTGGACATCCGGGCGTAACGCGCTCCCGACCAAGGGAGTGTGTTTCAAATCCGGGGTCCACCTCGTAACGTTTCTGGGTCTAACAAACTTCTCCAGGGCCAAGCTTCTCCAGGGGACGGATCATGCTTCGTGTCGTCGTCCTGGGTGCCGCGGCGGGTGGCGGCGTTCCGCAGTGGAACTGCGGCTGTGCCGTCTGCAGGACGGCGCGAAGCGACCATCCCGAGCTGCAGAGCACGCAAGCCTCGATCGCGGTCAGCGGCGATGGCGTGCACTGGTTCCTGGTCAATGCATCCCCGGATCTGCGCCAGCAGTTGATTGTCACGCCGCAGCTGCATCCGAAGCACGGCGCACTGCGCCACAGCCCGATCGCGGGCGTCATCCTCACCAATGGCGAGATCGACGCGGTCGCCGGGCTGCTGTCGATGCGCGAGGGTTCGCCGTTCACGATCTACGCGCATGAGCGGGTGCTGGCGATCCTGCGCGCGAACAGCATCTTCAATGTGCTCAGCGACAAGAACGTCGACCGCCGGCCGATCGCGGTCGACCAGGCCTTCGAACCGGCCCTGCCCGACGGATCGCCGTCCGGGCTCGAGGTGCTGCCGTTCGAGGTTCCCGGCAAGGGCGCGTGGTATCTCGAGGGCAAGGCGCATCCGGCGGGCGCCGACGGCGTCGGCGATACGCTCGGCCTGCGTATTGCGGACCGGCGCAGCGGCAAATATTTCTACTTCCTGGCCGCCTGCGCACGGGTGACTGACGACCTGAAATCGCGGCTCAAGGGCGCCCCGCTGGTGTTTTTCGACGGCACGGTGTGGCGCGACGACGAACTGATCGCGGCGGGCCTTGGCAACAAGACCGGCCAGGGCATGGGCCATATCGCGATGTCGGGCGATCAGGGTGCGATCGAAAGCCTCGCCGGGCTCGACATCGGACGAAAAGTGTTTTTGCATATCAACAACTCCAACCCGGCGCTGCTTGGGACCTCGGCCGAACGCAAGGCGGCCGAACAGGCGGGCTGGCAGATTCCCTCCGACGGAACGGAGATCGTGCTGTGAATGTCGTGCTGACCTCAGGAATGACCGCGCTCTCGATCGGCAGGGGCATCACGCTCGACACTGCCGAGGAGATGGAGGCGACGCTGCGCACGATCGGTGCCACGCGCTATCACAGCCTGCACCCGTTCCACCGCCTGCTGCACGGCGGCAAGCTCAACAAGGGCCAGGTCCAGGCCTGGGCGCTGAACCGCTATTACTACCAGAGCACGATCCCGCTGAAGGACGCGATGGTGATCTCGCGCTTCCGCGACCGCAACACAAGGATCGAATGGCGCCACCGCATCGAGGATCACGACGGCGATCTCGGCAATGAAGGCGGCATCGAGCGCTGGCTGAAGCTGACCGAAGGCCTCGGCCTCGACACGGCTTACGTGGAGTCCACCGAAGGCATCTTGCCGGCGACGCGCTTTGCCGTCGAAGCCTATGTGCATTTCTGCCGCGACCGCACCCCGCTGGAGGCGATCGCCTCCTCGCTCACCGAACTGTTCGCGCCGAACCTGCACGAGGAGCGCATCTCGGGGATGCTGAAGCACTACGACTTCGTCAACCCCGACATCATGAGCTATTTCAGCCGCCGCCTCACCCAGGCGCCGCGCGACGCCAGCTTCGCGCTTGATTATGTCAAGCAGCACGCCAAGACGCCGGCGGAGCGCGAAGCGGTCTGCAACGCGCTGATCTTCAAGACCAACGTGCTGTGGGTGCAGCTCGACGCGCTGTATCATGCGTATGTCGACGGCCAGATTCCGCCCGGCGCGTTCGTGCCGAAGACAGGTTAGAGCATGATCCGGAAAAGTGGGAGCCGGTTTTCCGAAAGATCATGCTCAGACAAAGAGACTTAGATCATGGCCAGCCGCAACATCAGCGTCAGCGAGACCAGCCGGCCGAAACTGCCGCGCCATACCAAGCTGAAATTCGACGAAACGCGGCAGGTCTGGGTGATCCTGGCGCCGGAGCGCGTGCTGGCGCCGGATGAGATCGCGGTCGAGGTGCTGCAGCTGTGTGACGGCATGCGCAGTGTCGCCGAGATGGTGGACCAGCTCGCCGAAAAATACGCCGCCCCACGCGAGGCGATCGCGACCGACGTGATCGCGATGCTGCAGGATCTGGCCGACAAGGGTTTTCTCACCGAAGCGCGCGAGAGCACAGCATGAGCGACACGCTCGCCGACACCAAGACGACAGCGCCGGGCCCGAGCGCAGCCCCAAGCGATGGGCTCGCCGTGCTGGAGAGCCGCCGCTCGGCGGCCGAGACCTACGGCATTCCCCTTGCGGTGCTGCTCGAGATCACCCACCGCTGCCCGCTGCAATGCCCCTACTGCTCGAACCCGGTCGAGCTCGACCGCGGCTCGACCGAGCTCACCACCGACGAATGGAAGAAGGTGCTGAGCGAGCTTGCCGAGCTCGGCGTGCTGCAGATCCATTTCTCCGGCGGCGAGCCGACCGCGCGCAAGGACATCATCGAGCTGGTGCAGCACGCGACCGATGTCGGGCTCTATTCCAACCTGATCACCTCGGCCGTGCTGCTGACCAGGGACAAGCTTTCGGCGCTGGCCGACGCCGGCCTCAGCCATGTGCAGATCAGTTTTCAGGGTAACGAGCCCAACGTCGCCGACCGCGTGGCAGGGCTGAAGGACGCGCACAGAAAGAAGCTCGAGGTCGCGAAATGGACGCGCGAGCTCGAATTGCCGCTCACGGTGAATGCGGTGATGCACCGGCAGAACCTGCATCAGCTGACCGACATCATCCAGATGGCGGTCGACCTCGACGCCGACCGGCTCGAGGTCGCCAACGTGCAGTATTACGGCTGGGCGCTGAAGAACCGTGCCGCGCTGATGCCGACGATCGAGCAGATCGAGGAGACCAGCCGCATCGTCGAGGAAGCCCAAATGCGCCTGAAGGGCACGCTTGCGATCGACTATGTGGTGCCGGATTACTACGCGCTGCGGCCGAAGAAATGCATGGGCGGCTGGGGCCGCCAGTTCTTCAACATCTCGCCGGCCGGCAAGGTGCTGCCGTGCCACGCCGCCGAAAGCATCACCGGGCTCGAATTCGAATCGGTGCGTTCGAACCATTCGATCGCCTGGATCTGGCAGAACTCGGAGGCCTTCAACCGCTATCGCGGCACCGGCTGGATGCCGGAGCCGTGCAAGTCTTGCGAATTCCGCGAGGTCGATTACGGCGGCTGCCGCTGCCAGGCCTTTGCGCTGACCGGCGATGCCGGCAACACCGACCCGGCCTGCGCGCTGTCGCCGCGACACGCGGAGATCTTCAAGCAGGCCGAGCAGGAATCCGCCGGCACGCAGAACCGTTTCCTGTATCGCAACTTCGCCGGCGGCACGTTGGAGACGGACCACCCCCGGAACGAATCCCAGGACAAGCGCAATGGCGCCTGACGCCGACGTCGGCAAGGCCGCGAGGCGTGCCGATCCCTTTGCGCCGCTGACGTCGGAATGGCTCGACGTCGGCGATGGCCACGATCTCCATGTCGAGAGCGTCGGGCGCGAGGGTGGCATTCCCGCGGTCTATCTGCATGGCGGCCCCGGTAGCGGCTGCCAGCCCGATCATCGCCGGCTGTTCGATCCCGAGCGCTTTCACGCCGTGCTGTTCGACCAGCGCGGCTGCGGCCGCAGCCGGCCGAAGGGCAGCCGCGACAACAACACGACGCAGCACCTGATCGCGGACATGGAGAAGATCCGCGAGCGCTTCGGCTTCGCGCGCTGGATGGTGGTCGGCGGCTCCTGGGGCGCGACGCTGGCGCTGGCCTATGCGCAGGCCCATCCCGAGCGGGTCAGCGGGCTCGCACTGCGCGCGACGTTTCTCGGCACAGCCGAGGAGCTGGACGACGTTTTCCTGCGCGCCCTGCCGCGCTTCTATCCCGCCCTCCACGAGGACTTCCTCAACTTCCTGCCCGAGAGCGAGCGCGCAGCACCGCTTGCGGCCTATTATCGCCGCATCCTCGATCCCGACGCCGCCGTGCATGCGCCGACCGCGCGCGCCTGGCACGACACCGAACGCGCGTTGTCGGAGCACACGCCGAAGCAGACGCGGCTCGATCTCAAGGCCTCAGGCGCCCTGCCCTCGACGCCGTTCATGGAGGCGCACTACTTCGCCAACGATTGCTTCATGCGGCCGCGTCAATTGATGGACGAGGCCGGCAAGCTCGCCGGCATTCCCGGCATCCTGGTGCAGGGCCGTTACGATCTGTTGTGCCCGCCCGCAACATCGCACGCGCTCGCCGCGCGCTGGCCGGGCAGCGAGGTTCGCATCATCGATGGCGCCGGCCACATCCTCTACGATCCCGGCATCCGCAACGCCGTGATGAAGGCGATCGCCGACCTCGCGGCCAAGCGCTAGACCGCCGCCGGAACGCACCCGACGTCAAGGAGCCGGTGAAGAACTCGACCGGCTCCCTTGCTTCCCTCAATGTTTGCACTTGCCGGGAGGACATGCCGGCGCTACCCGTGGCGCCGCGGCCGCGGGCCTTGGCGGCGCCGCCATCCGCGGTGGCGGCGCTGCATGTTGCACCTGCATCGCCGGCCGAGGCGGCGGCGCGGCGCGCGGAGCCGGTGCCGGCGCCGGACGCGGCGGCAAAGCCGCAGCACGAGGTGGCGGGGCAACCGGCCGCGGCGGGGGAGCCGCAGCCCGCACGGGCGGAACTGCGGCATGGACCGGCGGAGCTGCCGCATGCGCCGGCGCGGGCCGGGAGACCGGCGCCGGCGACACTGCGGCGCGCGCGGGTGCCGGGTGCGCCGCCGGCGTCGGCCGTGTCGACATCGCGCTGTTCGCCGGCGACGGCGCCGCCGAGGGCTTCACGTTTGCGGTCGGCGCGGTCGCCGCATGCGGAAGCGGTTGCGCACCTGGCTTGCCGGCGGCCGCGGGTGAGGCGGGCGCGTTTGTCGCCGGCGCGGCACCGGGCTTGGCCGGAGGAGCAGGCTGCGCATTGGCAGGCGCCATGGCAGTCGCCGGCTTGCCCGGCACCACCGCATTCGGCTTTGCGCCAGGTTGCGCGGCGCCGGGTTGTGCGGCTCCCGGCGGCACAGCGCCATGCTGCATGGCATTGGCCGGTGCGGTCGCCGACTGCGGCAGCGGCGGTCCATTTTTCGCGCCCGGCAGGGTATGCGCACCCGGCGTGCCCTGCGCGCCCATCGCATTCGGAGCGGCGGCAGCATTCGGAGTGGCAGCAGCGTTCGGCGCCGCGGCAGCGTTCGGTGCGGCGCGCGGAGCTCCCATCGCCGCGCCCTGCGCGGGCGTCGCGCCTTGCGGAGCGCCCGGCAGATTGGCGCGCTGCATCGCCGCGGCCGGCAGTCGCGGTGCCGCCGTCACCGGCGCGCCGCCCATCGCCGCCGTCACCCCGGCCGCATGGAGCTGCGCCGGCGTCGGGTTGGGATTGTTGATGACCGTGTTGATGACCGTGGTGTTGTGGATGTTGTTGAACACGATGTTGTTCTGCGGCGGCACGACATAGGCCGGTGCGGCGACATAGGCCGGCATCGCCACGAACATCGGCGTCGGCAGCACGTACAGGCCGATCGGCGGCGGCGGTGGCGGCAGCACGACGAAGTCCGGCGGCGGCGGCGGCAGGAAGAACACCGGCGGCGGCGGTGGCGGCGCGAAGGCGAACACCGGATCGCTGTAATACAGCACCGGGCGGTCGACATAGTCGATCTCGTCGGGCGGCGGCGGCGGCACGTCGTAGTCGAGCACCGTGAACTGCGCCGGCGGCTCCAGCGCGGCCGACAGATAGGCGAGCCGGCGCCGGCAGTCGTAGGCATGCGGCCCGCGCGGATAGCGCCGCAGATACGACCAATACGCATCAGTCGAGTCGGCGTTGTAGGTGCGCCGCCAGGTGATCGCCTCGCGCCGCGCCGCCACGATCGCGCGCACGCGCTTGGCCAGCGGATCGTTCGGATAGGCCTGCAGGTAATCCTCGTAGCCCTGCAGCGTGTCGCGCTCCAGCGCCGCGGCGTAGGCATCCTGCGCCGAGAAATCGCGGATCGGCTTGGTGCGCAGCCCGGCATCGACCTGCTGCGGCGGCGCGTCCGGCTTGCGCTCGAAGAACATGAAGGGCGCGTCGACCTTGTGCGCATCCCACGGGATCTCGGCGCCCTTGGTCATCTCGTTGACCCGCAGGCGGACGCGGTCGAACACCTCGGGCAGAGTCAGGCCGCCGGTGCGGATCATTTCCGCCAGTGCTTGCGCGTAAGGCCCGTAGGGCGGCGCACCGTCAGGAGCAACGGTGCCGGGCGCCGAGTTGAAGGCGATCAGCATCTTCGGATCGGGATCGACCAGCGCAAGACCGCCGGCCAGCGGCTGGCCTTCCTTGGCGAAGGGATTGCTGCGCGCCGCATCGAGCACGATCACGCCGGCCTTGATCGGCAGCGCCGAGAGTTGGTGGCTGTAGTCGGAGATGCGGATCGCCTCGACCGGCACGTCGGTGTCGCGGGCAATCTTGGCATCGACCGGCACGAAATAGTTCTCGCCGGTGAGCTGCACGCCGTAACCGGCGAGATAGACGAAGGCGACGGCATTGGGCCCCGCCTCCTGCACCTTCTGGATGAAATCGCGGAACGATTTGCGCAGCGTCTCGCCGTCGAGATCGCGTGCGCCGATCACGTCGAAGCCGGCGGCCTGCAAGGTCTGCGCGATCAGACCGGCGTCGTTCGCGGCGGTCTGCAACGCGCCGGCCTCATAGGCGCCGTTGCCGACGACAAGTGCGAGACGCTTTTCCTGATCCTGCGCATGCACGGGAAGCGAGGCGAGCGACACCAGACCGACGATCAATGCCCACAGAATGCGTGCCATGGTGGTCGTCCCTTTTCTTCTCGAGAGTTGGCGTAACGAATGAAATGCTACCTCTGTGAACCGGTGCTGAACAGCATTGCAGCAATTGTGGCAATCCTTGGTCTGTGGTGACGGGAACCGGCTTCCCTGGTTTGCGCGATCAGGCGATATTGCGCGGATAAAACAGGCAAAAGAGGAGCACTCGATGCCAATCGCCGGACAAGGCATGCTGCTGACTTCGATGGATATCGACAGCTTGCACGAAGCTGAATTCAATCGCTGGTACGACCGCGAGCATCTCGAGGAACGGGTCGCCATCGACGGCTTCCTGGAAGCCCGCCGCTACGTCGCCCATGACGGCAAGCCGAAATATCTCAGCCTCTACTCGACCGCGACCTTCGATGTGCTCGAGAGCCCGGCCTATCGCAAGGCGCTCGCCAACCAGACCGACTGGTCGAAGGCCAATATCGCGCGCTTTCAGAACATGATCCGCGGGGTCGCGCGCATCATGATCAGCCGCGGCGTCGGCAGGGGCGCAGCGCTCGGCATCATCCGCCTGCGCCCGCCCGCCGAAGGCGCGGACAAACTTCGCGCTGCATTGCGGGAGCAACTCGATCCAGCTTCGCGCGACGGCATCATCTCGATGCACCTTCTGGAGAACGACCCTGATCTGTCGAAACCGCTCACGCCGGATGCGGCGAAACCCGATCCCGGGGCCGGCGACTGGTTCGTGCTGATCGACGCCACCGACGTCGGCGCGATCCCCGCAGCGGCCGCAGGCATCACCGGCAATGCAGCCTTGAAGCCGCTCGTGGTCACCAGCGGCGTCTACAGGCTGTTGTGGGATATCGCGAAGAGCGACCTTCCGCGCGAGTAAGCCTGATCCGAAAGCGTGCGAAGCGCTTTCCCGAAAAACATCTTCTCAAGCAAACGTGGCGGTGCAGATCATGCTGCACCGCCACATAACGCAATCGAGATTAACGCTACACGCGCATCAGCCGCGCGAAAGCTGATGATCGGACAATTTAGCCTTTGCCTTCTCTGGAACGGCTCTAATAAGATAAGCCTATGATCCAATTCAAAAACCAGAACAACGCCACGTGAGCGTTCGTCGTCAACGATAAGGCCGCGCGGGTCTGGCATTTTCGCGCGGGTCAAAGGTAGGAATGAAACCGACTGATATCTCGGCGCCTGACTACTTCCACAAAGTAGTCGATTGCCAATGGGCCTGTCCCGCACACACACCCGTTCCCGAGTACATCCGGTTGATTGCTGAGGGGCGTTACAGCGACGCCTACATGATCAATTGGAAGTCCAACGTGTTCCCCGGCATTCTCGGGCGCACCTGCGACCGTCCATGCGAGCCAGCATGCCGCCGCGGCCGGGTCGAGGACAACCCGGTCGCGATCTGCCGCCTGAAGCGCGTCGCAGCCGACTTCAAGGACGACATCAAGCATCGGCTGCCGAAGCCCGGGCCGAAGAACGGGAAGCGCATCGCGCTGGTCGGCGGCGGCCCTGCCTCGCTCGCCGTGGCGCGCGATCTCGCGCCGCTCGGCTATCACTGCACCGTGTTCGACGGCGATCCCAAGGCCGGCGGCATGATGCGCAGCCAGATTCCGAAATTCCGCCTGCCCGACAGCGTGATCGACGAGGAGACCGACTACATCCTGAACCTCGGTGTCGAGTTCAGGGGTGGTCAGCGCGTCGACAGCCTGAAGCAGCTGCTCGCCGAGAACTATGACGCGATCTTTGTCGGCTCTGGCGCACCGCGCGGCCGCGAGCTCGACATCCCCGGCCGCAAGGAGGGCGCCGCCAACATCCATATCGGCATCGAGTGGCTGGCCAACGTGTCGTTCGGCCACGTCGACAAGATCGGCCGCCGCGTCATCGTGCTCGGCGGCGGCAACACGGCGATGGATTGCTGCCGCACCGCGCGCCGCCTCGGCGGCGAAAGCGTCAAGGTGATTGTCCGCTCCGGCTTCGAGGAAATGAAGGCTTCGCCGTGGGAGAAGGAAGACGCGCTTCACGAGGACATCCCGATCCTGAACTACATGGTGCCGGTGGCGTTCAAGCATGTGGCCGGCAAGCTGATCGGCGTCACCTTCCAGAAGGTGAAGGCGGAGTACGACGCCAAGGGCCGCCGCAATCTGGTGCCCTCGGGCGAGCCGGACGAGACCGTGCCCTGCGACGATGTGCTCGTTGCGGTCGGCCAGGAGAACGCGTTCCCCTGGATCGAAGCCGATTGCGGCATCGAATTCGACAAGTGGCACATGCCGAAGGTCGATCCCAAGACGTTCGTCTCGACCAATCCGAAGGTGTTCTTCGGCGGCGATGCGGCGTTCGGGCCGAAGAACATCATCTGGGCGGTCGCGCATGGCCACGACGCCGCGCTCTCCATCCACCGCATGCTGTCCGGCGAGGACATCAACGAGCGCCCGCTGCCCGAGGTGCACGTCTCCTCGCAGAAGATGGGCATCCACGAGTGGAGCTACGACAACGACATCTCCGCCGACAAGCGCTTCAAGGTGCCGCATCGCGACAAGGTGGTCGCGCTGAAGGACATCCGCGCCGAGGTCGAGCTCGGCTACGACCTCAAGCTCGCGCTCGGCGAGGCGCAGCGCTGCCTGAATTGCGACGTGCAGACGGTGTTTTCCGCGCCGCTCTGCATCGAATGCGACGCCTGCGTCGACATCTGTCCGATGGACTGCATCAGCTTCACCGAGAACGGTGAGGAGGATGATTTGCGGCAGCGGCTGAAAGCGCCCTCGCCGCATCACGACCAGGCGCTCTACGTCTCCGGCGACCTCAAGACCGGCCGCGTCATGGTGAAGGACGAAGACGTCTGCCTGCATTGCGGGCTGTGTGCCGAGCGCTGCCCGACCGGCGCCTGGGACATGCAGAAGTACCTCATCGATATGGTTCAAGCGGGATCAACATGTCAGTCCAAAGCCCGATCAGCAGCGTAAACGACTTCGTCGTCCGCTTCGCCAACGTCAACGGTTCGGGCTCAGCTTCCGCCAACGAACTGTTCGCGCGCTCGATTCTGCGCCACGGCGTGCCGGTCTCGCCACGCAACATCTTCCCGTCCAACATCCAGGGCTTGCCGACCTGGTATGAGGTGCGCGTCACCGAGGACGGCCATCTCGGCGCCCGCGGCGGCGTCGACTTGATGGTGGCGATGAACCCGCAGACCTGGGACAAGGACGTCGCCTCGATCGAGCCCGGCGGCTATCTGTTCTACGATTCGACCAAGCCGATGCCGTCGTCGAAATTCCGCGAGGACATCACCGTCATCGGCGTGCCGCTGACCGCGATCACCAACTCGACCTACACCGATCCCAGGCAGCGCCAGCTGTTCAAGAACATCATCTATCTCGGCGCGCTCTGCGCCCTGCTCGACCTCGATCCCAAGCTGGTCGAGCAGCTGATCGGCGAGCAGTACAAGGGCAAGGAGAAGCTGCTGTCCTCCAACGTCCATGCGCTGCATCTCGGCCGCGACTGGGCGCTGCAAAACCTGAAATGTCCGCTCGGGCTGCGGGTGAAGAAGTCCGACAAGGTCGGCGACCGCATCTTCGTCGAAGGCAACAGCGCGGCCGCGCTCGGCGCCGTCTATGGCGGCGCCACCGTGTGCGCGTGGTATCCGATCACACCGTCATCATCGGTGGCGGAAGCCTTCACCAGCCACTGCAAGAAGTACCGCCACGATCCCGAAACCGGCAAGGCGAAATACGCCATCGTGCAGGGCGAGGACGAACTCGCCTCGATCGGCATCGTGATCGGCGCCTCCTGGAACGGCGCACGGGCCTTCACCGCGACCTCGGGTCCCGGCATCTCGCTGATGACCGAGTTCATCGGCCTGTCCTATTTCGCCGAGATCCCGGCCGTGATCATGAACATCCAGCGCGCCGGCCCTTCGACGGGCATGCCGACCCGCACCCAGCAATGCGACGTGATCGCCTGCGCCTATGCCTCGCACGGAGATACCAAGCACGTGCTGCTGTTCCCGGAAGATCCGGCGGAGGCGTTCGAGTTCGCCGCGGCCGCCTTCGACCTCGCCGAGCGGCTGCAGACCACGATCTTCCTGATGCTCGATCTCGACATCGGCATGAACCACCGGCTGTGCCGCCCGCTGAAGTGGGACGACGCCAAGCAATACGACCGCGGCAAGGTGATGACGGCGGAGATGCTCGAGGAAGGCCGCGACTTCGGCCGCTATCTCGACGTCGACGGCGACGGCATCCCCTATCGCACCTATCCCGGCACGCATCCGACCAAGGGTTCCTACTTCACCCGCGGCACCTCGCGCGACCGCTACGCGCGCTATTCCGAGGAAGGCGCGGTCTATGCCGACAACATGCAACGCCTGGTGCGCAAGTTCGAGACCGCGCAGGACATGGTGCCGCGGCCGCTGCAGGCCAATGCGGCGAAGCCGACCAAATACGGCGTGATCTATTTCGGCTCGACCTCGCCCGCGATGGACGAGGCAATCGGGATCCTGGAGGCGCGCGGCCATCAGCTCGACCGCATGCGGATCCGCGCGTTCCCGTTCCACTCCAGCGTCGCGAGCTTCATCGCCGACCACGACTTCGTCTACGTGGTTGAACAGAACCGCGACGCGCAGCTTCGCCAGCTGATCGTCAACGAGAACGGCATCGACCCCGTCAGGCTGGTGCCGATCCTGCACTATGACGGCACACCGATCACCGCGCGCTTCATCGCAGGCGCCATCGGCGACCACCAGGATCATCTCAAGGTGACCCCTCTCCGCAAGGCCGTGACATGACCTACATTGCAAAGCCGAAGTTTCATCATCCGGGCCTGAAGAAGAACGAGCTGGGCTATACCCACCGCGACTATGAGGGGAAGATCTCGACGCTGTGCGCCGGCTGCGGTCACGATTCGATCACCGCCTCGATCATCGAGGCCTGCTACGAGCTCTCGATCGAGCCGCACCGGGTGGCGAAGATTTCCGGCATCGGCTGCTCGTCGAAGACGCCGGACTATTTCCTCGGCAATTCGCACGGCTTCAACTCGGTGCACGGCCGCATGCCGTCGGTCCTGACCGGCGCCAACCTCGCCAACCGCGACCTGATCTATCTCGGCGTCTCCGGCGACGGCGATTCCGCCTCGATCGGCTTCGGCCAGTTCGCGCATTCGATCCGGCGCGCCGTCAACATGACCTACATCGTCGAGAACAACGGCGTGTACGGCCTGACCAAGGGCCAGTTCTCGGCCACCGCCGACCGCGGCTCGAAGTCCAAGAAGGGTGTCGTCAATACCGACAACGCGATCGACCTGGTCGCGATCGCGCTGCAGCTCGGGGCCACATTCGTGGCGCGCTCTTTCTCCGGCGATAAGACCCAGCTGGTGCCGCTGATCGCGGCTGCGATCCGCCACCAGGGCGCGTCCTTCATCGACGTGATCAGCCCCTGCATCGCCTTCAACAACCACGCCGGCTCGACCAAGAGTTTTGACTATGTCCGCGAGCACAATGACGCGGTGAATCGCCTCGACGTGCTGGTCGGCCGCGATCCGATCAGCGTCGACTATGCGCCCGGCACCGTTCAGGTGGTCGAGCAGCATGACGGCTCCAGACTGGCGCTGCGCAAGCTCGACGCCGACTACGATCCGCATGATCGTCTGGGCGCGATGACCTTCCTGCAGAAGCACGCGGCCAAGGGCCAGATCGTCACTGGCCTGCTCTATGTCGATCCGGATGCCGAGGATCTGCACACCCATCTCGACACCGTCGAGACGCCGCTCAACACGCTCGACGAACAAGCGCTGTGCCCGGGTTCAGCCGTGCTGGACAAGATCAACGCCAGCCTGCGCTGAGCAGTGGCAGCACACTCCGTGTCGTCCCTGCTCCCGTGCGCAATTGCGCACTAGGCAGGGACGACAGCGGAGTTGGTGACGGCTACTTGTCGCTCAAGACGTCGCCGAACAGCGCCCAGGACTTGCCGTCGAACCGCGCCATCTGGATTTGCCGGATCGGCGTCACATTGTCGGGCTCGGTCTGCACCTTGATGCCGGGCAACAGCATCGGCAGCTCGAGCGCCTTCAGATTGGTCGCCTGCTTGATGATGTTGGCACGGCTGTAGTCGCCGTTGCAGTTCTTCAGCACCGCCGTCATGACCTGCGCCACCGTGTAGCCCTGCACGTTGAAGAGGTCGCCCGGGCTCGCATTCGGCTGGTACTTCTTCATCCAGTCCGCAAACTCCTTCTGCGCGGGATCGTCGGCCCAGCGCGGATCGGTCGGATCCTTCAGATAGAGCCCGGTCACGACGCCGATGACGTTCTCGAGACCGGCCGGTTCAAGCACCGCGGAGACCGAGTTCGAGACGGTCGGCAGGATGGTCAGCGGCTTCCAGCCCATGCTCGCCGCCTTGCGCAGCGCCTGGGCCGCGAATTTCGGCGTCGCCTCCGCGAAGAAGACGTCCGCGCCGGACTCGCGCATCGTCACCATCTGGGAATCGATGGTGGGATCGGTCGTGAGATACGTGGTCTCGGCGACGATCTGGCCGACATGCTCGCCGAGCCCGTCCTTGAAACCCCTCAGATAGTCCTTGCCGGCGTCCTCGTTGGGCGTGATGACGGCGATCTTCGCATCCGGCTTGGTCTTCAGGATGTATTTTGCGTAGAGCCGGCCTTCGAGCTCGTAGGTCGGATTGAAACCGACCGTCCACGGGAACTGTTTTGGATCGTTCCAGCGCGTCGCGCCGGAGGACACGAACAGCTGCGGCACGCGCTTGATGTTGAGGTACTTCTGCACCGAGATGTTCGGCGCGGTGCCGACCGCGCTGAAGATCGCGAGCACCTCGTCCTGCTCGACGAGCTTGCGGGTCTGCTCGACGGTCTTCGACGGTGAATAGGCGTCGTCGAGACTCTCGAAGTCGATCTTGCGGCCGTTGATGCCGCCCTGATCGTTGAGCATCTGGAAATATGCGGCTTCGGCACGCGCGATCGTGCCGTAGGCCGACGCCGGGCCGCTATAGGGCGCGGTGTTTCCTATTTTGATCGCGGTATCGGCTGCCACGGACGGCGAGATCAACGAGGCCGTGAGCGCGGTGATGGCGAGAAAGCCCGCCAGGCGGGAGCGAGTTGACAAGAGCATATCCTTTTCTTGGTTTTCTTGACGCGGCGCACATTATCCATCGCGTCCGCGCAGGCAATCACCAAGAACGTCTCGCGAGATTTCCGCATGCCGGCAATCGCGCTCGCGCATAGAACGCCATGCGCTTTCAAAGTCGGAATGTTGCCGGCATGTTCATGATGTGAGCCTTCGATAGACATGAAGGTTCACCGAGCAAGACTCGCATTCCGCGCGGCGGTGTGCGCCGCGCTCATGTCAGCGAGAGCGTGATCCTCACGCCGCGACCGCAGCCGCGCGCGGGCTGACGACGTATTCCTTCAACACCTTGTCGGTGCCGTCGATTTCGGTCAGCGCGACGTCGTAGGACCACAGATCGGCGAGGTGTTGCAGCACGCGCCGCGCGTCGGTCTCGTTGAGCTGCGCGCCCTTCACGGTGGTGTGACGCAGCATCAGGCGGCGATCGCCGTCGAGATCGACATCCACAACCTCGATATTGGCGTCGACGAAGCCGACGTCGTATTGCCGCGCCAGCTCGCGGCGGACCCGGCGGTAGCCGCGCTCGTCGTGGATCGCGTCGACCTTGATCCCCTGGCTTTCCGCGGGGTCGTCGTGCAAATGGAACATGCGGAAGCGCCGGATCAGCGCCGGGCTGAGGAACTGGTTGATGAAGCTCTCGTCGCGGTAGTTGCTCCAGATCTCGCGCAGCACGCCCTCGACGTCGCCCTTGCCGGCGATGTCGGGGAACCACTCGCGGTCCTCGTCCTCCGGATTTTTCACGATCCGCTCGATGTCCTGCATCATGGCGAAGCCGAGCGCATAGGGATTGAAACCGGAATAGCGGCGGTCGTCGAATTCGGGCTGGAACACCACATTGGTGTGCGACTGCAGGAATTCGAGGAAATTGCCGTCGGTGAGCCGGCCCTGCTGATGCAGCCGGCTCATGATGCGGTAATGGACGTAGGTCGCGGTGCCCTCGTTCATCACCTTGGTCTGGCCCTGCGGGTAGAAATACTGCGCGATGTGGCGGACGATGCGGATCAGCTCGCGCTGCCAGGGTGCAAGGCGCGGCGCGGTCTTCTCGAGGAAATAGAGGATGTTCTCCTGCGGCAAGCCGAGCAGCGCGCGGCGGCGCTCGGCCGTGAGCGTAGCCTTGCTCTTGGCCTTGGTGTTCGGCACCGTCCGCCACAAATCGTTGAACACGCTTTCCTCGTGCTGCCGGCGCTCGCCGGCCCGCTTCTCCTCGGCACGCAAATCGAGCGTCTTCTTCCCGGGATAGCGGTCGACGCCATGCGACATCAGCGCATGCGCGGCATCGAGCGTCCGCTCCACCGTCTCGCGGCCATGGCGGTCCTCGCAGACCGCGATGTAGCCTTTGGCGAATTCCAGATAGTCGAGAATGCCGTCGGCATCGGTCCACTGCTTGAACAGATAGTTGTTCTTGAAGAAGTGATTGTGCCCGAACGCCGCGTGCGCGATCACCAGCGTCTGCATCGTCGCCGTGTTCTCCTCCATGAGATAGGAGATGCACGGCGAGGAATTGATCACGATCTCATAGGCGAGGCCCATCAGGCCCTTGCGATAGGACGCTTCCTGGAACGCGAATTGCTTGCCGAATGACCAGTGCTTGTAGAACAGCGGCATCCCGACCGAGGAATAGGCGTCGAGCATCTGCTCGGCGGTGATCACCTCGATCTGGTTGGGATAGACGTCGAGCCCGAGCTCGGTGCGCGCGATTTTCTCGCAGGCGTCGTGGACCCGCTGCAAGGTCTGGAAATCCCAATCGGCGCCCTCGAACAGCCGTTCCCCGGAAGAACCCATCACGCTACACCCTTTCCTGCTTGCTGCGGCGCTTGAACAGGTCCTGGAACACCGGGAAGATCTCGCCGCGCTCGCTCACCTTGCGCATCGACAGCGGCGCGCCCTCGTTGCGCAGACGCTCATAGAGCGTCCAGAGCGAGGAGTCCGGCATGTCGAAAGTGTAGTTGGCGGCTTCGCCGACCTCGAGATAGGCGAAGAACTGGCAGACCGGCAGGATCTTGTCGGTCAGGAGGTGACCGGTCAGCGCGCTGTCCGAGGTCATGTTGTCGCCGTCCGAGGCCTGGGCGGCGTAGATGTTCCAGTCGGCCGGACGGAAGCGGGTGCGGACGATATCGTTCATCGCGACCAGCGCGCTCGACACCAGCGTGCCGCCGGAAGCCGGGCCATGGAAGAAGGTGTCCTCGTCGACCTCCTCGGCGCGGTCGGTGTGGCGGATGAACACGATCTCGACGTGCTTGTAGCGCCGCTTCAGGAACACGTAGAGCAGCATATAGAACCGCTTCGCCAGATCCTTCATGTGCTCGGACATCGAGCCCGATACGTCCATCAGGCAGAACATCACGGCCTGCGCCACCGGCTTCGGCACCGTCTCGAAGCGGCGGTAGCGGATGTCGATCGGATCGATGAACGGGATCCGTTTGGCCTTGGCCTTCAACGCTTCGAGCAGCGCCAGCAGCTCGCGGCGCCGCGCATCGTCATCGCATTCGGCAAGCTCCGCCTCGAGCGCCTCGATGTCGTCCTTGCGCGGCCGGCGCAGTGCCACGCGCCGCGCCAGCGCCCGGCTCACCGTGCGGCTGATCGAGATGTTGGCGGGCGAGCCCGACGTCGCATAGCCGGCGCGCTGGATGCCTTCGCTTTCGGTTTCCGCAAGTTTGCGTTTGGCAAGATCGGGCAGTTCGAGGTCGTCGAGGAAGAGATCGACGAATTCGTCGCGGCTGAGCACGAAGCGGAAGGCGTCCTCGCTGTCGCCTTCGCCTGCGCCGGAGCCCTTGGCGCCGCTTTGGTTCGGGCGCTGCAGCCAGTCGCCCTCGACGAACTTCTTGTTGCCGGGCAGCACCATGTCACGCGTGCCGCCCTCGCGCCGGAACCGCGGCTCATCCATGCCGTCCAGCGGGATTGTCACTTCGCCGCCTTCCAGGACATCCTTGATGTCCCGGTCCTGTGACGACTTCTTGACGGCCCCCTGCACCAGCGCCTTGGCGCGCCGCAGGAAGCGCTGGCGGTTCTCCAGGCTCTTGCTACCCGGATTCAACCGCCGATCGACGATATGCATGACCACGTTGCATCTGCCTCACCGGATGCGATCATGACAGTCGCATCGCATTTTATTGGACAGGACGAGACGAAACGGAAAGCCGGTGCCGGCTTTCCGGATCGCGTATTAGCCGGCCTGCTTCACCCGCATGTACCACTCGACGAGCCGGCGGACCTGGCGCTCGGTATAGCCGCGCTCCACCATCCGCTCGACGAACTCGCCGTGCTTCTTCTCGGTCTCGCCGTCCTTCTTGGAGCCGAACGAGATGACCGGAAGCAGATCCTCGACCTGCGAGAATATCCGCTTCTCGATCACGTCGCGAACCTTTTCGTAGGAGGTCCAGCTCGGGTTCTTGCCGCCATTGTGCGCCCGCGAGCGCAGCGAGAACTTGACGACCTCGTTGCGGAAGTCCTTCGGGTTGGCGATGCCGGCCGGCTTCTCGATCTTGGTCAGCTCCTGGTTCAGGAGCTCGCGGTTCATCAGCTGGCCGGTGTCGGGATCCTTGAAGTCCTGATCCTCGATCCAGGCGTCGGCGTAGTCGACATAGCGGTCGAACAGGTTCTGGCCGTAGTCGGCGTAGGATTCCAGATAGGCCTTCTGGATCTCGTTGCCGATGAACTCGGCATAACGCGGCGCGAGGTCGGCCTTGATGAATTCGAGATAGCGCTTCTCGGTCTCGTCAGGCAGCTGCTCGCGGCGGATCGCCTGCTCCAGCACATACATCAGGTGCACCGCATCGGCGCCGACTTCGGTGGTGTCATGGTTGAAGGTCGAGGCGAGCACCTTGAAGGCAAAGCGGGTGGAGACGCCGTCCATGCCCTCGTCGACGCCGGCCGCGTCCTTGTACTCCTGAACGCTGCGCGCCTTCGGATCGGATTCCTTGAGGCTCTCGCCGTCATAGACCCGCATCTTGCCAAACAGCGTCGAGTTCTCGTGCTTGCGCAGCCGCGACATCACCGAGAAGCGCGCCATCGTCTCCAGCGTCGCCGGAGCGCAAGGTGCTGCGGCAAGCTCGGAGCCCTGGATCAGCTTCTCGTAGATCTTCTGCTCCTCGGTGACCCGCAGGACGTACGGGACCTTGATGACGCAGATGCGGTCGATGAAGGCCTCGTTGTTCTTGTTGGTCTTGAAGCTCTGCCACTCCGCCTCGTTGGAGTGCGCGAGGATGATGCCGGTGAACGGAATCGCGCCGATGTTCTCGGTGCCGATGTAGTTACCCTCCTGCGTCGCGGTCAGCAGCGGGTGCAGCATCTTGATCGGTGCCTTGAACATTTCGACGAACTCGAGCACGCCCTGGTTGGCGCGGTTGAGGCCGCCGGAATAGCTGTAGGCGTCGGGATCGTTCTGGGCGTAGGTCTCGAGCTTGCGGATGTCGACCTTGCCGACCAGCGAGGAGATGTCCTGGTTGTTCTCGTCACCGGGCTCGGTCTTGGCAACCGCGATCTGGCGCAGCCTTGAAGGCTGGATGCGCGCGACGCGGAATTGCGAGATGTCGCCACCGAAGGCTTCGAGCCGCTTGTAGGCCCAGGGCGACATCAGCCCGCTCAGCCGGCGGCGCGGAATGCCGTACTTCTCCTCGATCATCGGGCCAAGCGTCTCGGGATCAAACAGCCCAAGCGGGCTCTCGAACACCGGCGACAGCTCGTCGCCCGCCTTCAGCACGTAGATCGGATGAATCTCCATCAGCGCCTTGATGCGCTCGGCGAGCGATGACTTGCCGCCGCCGACCGGCCCGAGCAGATAGAGGATCTGCTTGCGCTCTTCGAGGCCCTGCGCGGCGTGACGGAAGAAGCCGACGAGGCGCTCGATCGTATCCTCCATGCCGTAGAAGCCGGCGAAGGCCGGATACGACCTGATCGTACGGTTCAAAAAGATACGGCCAAGGCGTGGGTCCTTGGCCGTGTCGATCATCTGGGGCTCACCGATTGCCGCCAATAACCGCTCGGCCGCATTTGCATATCGCATCGGATCACTTCGACACGACTCCAAATACTCGGCCATCGACATGTCGGTCTGGCTTCGCGCTTCAAACGACCTTGCGAAGGCGTTGAACAAAGAATCGTTGTACATGATCCCTCTCTCCACGATATGTATCGCCGCACGACTGACACGAGTCGTAACAAGAGCGTCCTAGGATCGAATCAGCGTCGGCACGCTGGGTCCATTGGACACTCGACCGACTCAGTTCGGCAATGCACGGCGCGTGCAGCCTCTGCCTTATCAACAGGCAGGAAGCTTAATGGTTCATCAATATCCCCTTGTTTTTGGTGGCTGTAACCCCCTCGCCACATCCGTGGTTTACCGGGGCCAGGGCCTCCGAAGCGGACATCCGAGCGGGCAACTTCCCGTCCGGCGATGGACGTTGGGCTTCCCTGAAAAAGTGTGACCGTTCAGCCGTGGCGTCAAGATGCACGCGTCATAGACTCTCATGAACAAACGTTCAGCCGCGGTTGAACGTGCCTCCTTGTCGCCGCGACTAAGGCAACGAGCCCGCGCAGTTCCGCGCGGCACCATTGCCGCGCTTTAAAGATGACACCTTGGAGGCGCTGGCTATTCCCGAGCCGGTCATGAAGCAGGCGCTCCTTGTTGTCGCACTCGCAGCCGCCGCCTGGACCGGCGCGCCGTTAGCCGTTCAGGCGCAGGAAGGCGTCGACAAGGCCGCGGCGGCCGCCTTCCACAACAGGATGTTCGCGGGCCCGCCCGGCGCGAAAGCCTATGCCTGCTTCGTGCGGCGCTACGATGCAAATCATCTGGCGCAGCATCCGAAGCAGAAGGTCAGCGCGATGAAGCTGCTGGTGTCAGCGGAAGACGCTCCGGAGGACAAGGCCACCAACTATTCATTCCGGCTCGGCGTCGCGTACCGCCACCGCCCTGGCAATTTCGACTCCAGCGGCTACTGCAATCATGCCATCGCGGCCGAATCCGGCCACGAAATACGCTTCGAATGCGGCGTGGATTGCGAGGGCGGCGGTATCACCGTGGCGTTGTCCAGGGACAATAAATCCGCGATTGCGCGCCTTGGCCGCATCATGGTGTGGAATCGCAACAAGCCCGACGACGATGCGGGCGAAGCGCTGTTCGCCGGCGCCGACGACAAGATCTTTCGCGTCGATCGCGCGGACTTGGGCGAATGCGCCGAACTTGTGACCGACCGCAAGGAACTCGCTGCGCTCCGCCACAAATGATAGGTTTGCCCAAAGGGACAACTGGATCAACAATAATTGCGCGAGAGACGCCATGCGCCGACGCGGCATCCTCTGGGGCACGCTTTCAGCGATCGGCGCCGTCTTGGCAGCGTCCCGGGCCGGCGCCGCCACCGAAGCACCGCCGCAAAAGCTGAAGGTGGTCTATCACCTCGATGACCTCGACAAGGTCAATTTCGTGATCGGCAACATCCAGAACCATCTCGACGGCGTCGGCGGCCCCGGCAATGTGACGATTGCGCTGGTGGTGCACGGCCGGGCGCTGAAGGCGTTTCATGCAGCAGCCGCCAATCCCGAGCTGTCAAAACATGTCGCGCGGTTCGCCGAGGATGGGATCGAGTTCGCCGCCTGCGGCAACACCATGAAATCGCAGAACATCGGCCTCGCCGACTTGCTCCCCGGCTTCGTTGCCGCCGAGCGCGGCGGGGTGGTCCGCCTCGCCGAGCTGCAATCCCAGGGTTACCTCTACCTGCGCCCCTGACGCGCGGTCCTGCGCCGCAACGCGTCATAAAAATGTGCTGAGATGGAGGTCTGCTCGCACCTGCGTCCGGGCGGATCGAACTGTTGTGAATGGCGTTATCCCTTGGAAATGCTGATATTCCGCCCGGGGCTCCCGCCATGTTGACAATCCCCCTCCGCCCCCGAAAGCTGCCCGGGAACCCAAAAATCGACCCTCGATCGAACGAGAACAGGCACCCATGAACCCCGTCAAAGCACTCGAAAATCACCGCCAGGCCGTCTGGCTGGACTTCCTCGCCCGCGGCTTCGTCGCCGACGGCGACCTGAAGCGGCTGATCGAGACCGACGGCGTCAAAGGCGTGACGTCCAACCCCTCGATCTTCGAGAAGGCGATCGGCAGCTCGGACGAATATGACGGGGCGATCGGCAAGGCCCTCAAGAACGGCGACCGCTCGGTCGCCGACCTGTTCGAGCACCTCGCGGTCGAGGACATCCAGCACGCCGCCGACGTGCTGCGCCCGGTCTACGACCAGAGCCACGGCGGCGACGGCTTCGTCAGCCTCGAGGTGTCGCCCTATCTCGCGATGGACACCAAGGGCACGATCGCGGAAGCCGAACGGCTCTGGAAGGACGTCCACCGCAAGAACCTGATGGTCAAGGTGCCGGCGACGCCCGAGGGACTGCCGGCGATCGAGTACCTGATCGGCGAAGGCATCAGCATCAACATCACGCTGCTGTTCTCGCAGAAGGTCTATCGCCAGGTCGCCGAGGCCTATCTCAAGGGCCTGGAGAAATACGTCGGCAAGGGCGGCGATCCCTCCCATGTCGCGAGCGTCGCGAGCTTCTTCGTCAGCCGCATCGACACCGCCGTCGACAAGCAGCTCGACGAGAAGATCGCCAAGGCCAACGATCCGCACGAAAAGGAGCGGCTCGCGGCCTTGAAGGGCAAGGTCGCCATCGCCAATGCCAAGCTCGCCTATCAGGACTACAAGCACCTGTTCGCTGGCAACCGCTGGGACAAGCTGACGGCCAAGGGCGCCAAGCCGCAGCGGCTGTTGTGGGCTTCGACCGGCACCAAGAACAAGGAATATAGCGACGTGCTCTATGTCGAGGAGCTGATCGGCCCCGACACCGTCAACACCGTGCCGCCGGCAACGCTCGATGCCTTCCGCGACCACGGCAAGGTCCGCGACAGCCTCGAGGAGAATGTCGAGGACGCCCGCCACGTGCTGGAAGAGCTGGAGAAGTCCGGCATCTCGCTTGATGCGATTACCGAGGAACTGGTCAAGGACGGCGTCAAGCTGTTCGCCGACGCCGCCGACAAGCTCTACGGCGCGGTCGCCCACAAGCGCGCCACCTCGCTCGGCGGCGGCATCGACCGCCAGAAGCTCGCGCTCGGCGCCACCATCGAGAAGGCGGTCGAGAAGAGCACCGAGGAATGGCGCGCCTCCGCCCGGATCCGAAGGCTCTGGCACAAGGACAAATCGGTCTGGACCGGCGACGACGAGGACAAATGGCTGGGCTGGCTCACCAGCGCGGCCACCGCTGATGTCGCCGACTATGAGGACTTCGCCCGGCGCGTGAAGGGGCAGAACTTCACCGATGCCGTCGTGCTCGGCATGGGCGGGTCGAGCCTCGGGCCGGAGGTCCTGGCCCAGACCTTCCCGCACCGGTCCGGTTTCCCGCGGCTGCACGTGCTCGATTCCACCGATCCGGCGCAGGTGCGCGCGATGGAGGAGTATGTCGACATCGCAAGGACGCTGTTCATCGTCTCCTCCAAATCCGGCGGCACCACCGAGCCGAACGTGATGAAGGATTATTTCTTCGATCGGGTGGCGAAGGCGATCGGCAAGGACAAGGCCGGCCACCGCTTCATCGCGGTGACCGATCCGGGCTCATCGCTGCAGAAGGTCGCGATCAAGCAGGGCTTTGCCCGCATCTTCTACGGCGACCCCGCGATCGGCGGCCGCTATTCCGTGCTGTCGCCGTTCGGTCTGGTGCCGGCGGCCGCTGCCGGCATCGACGTCCGCAGCCTGCTCGGCCATACGCTCGCGATGGTGCGCTCTTGTGGTGCCGACGTGCCGCCGCAGGAGAACCCGGGCGTGCAGCTCGGGCTCGCGATGGGCATCGCGGGGCTCGAAGGCCGCGACAAGGTGACGATCTTCGCCTCGCCGGACGTTGCCGATTTCGGCGCCTGGGCCGAGCAGCTGATCGCGGAATCGACCGGCAAGGACGGCAAGGGCCTGATCCCGATCGAGGGCGAGACGATTGGCGACGCCGCGGTCTACGGCAACGACCGGTTCTTCATCGATCTGCGCACCGATGGCGAGAACGATGCCGCGCATGAGGCCAAGCTCGCGGCGCTCGAGGCCGCCGGCCATCCCGTGGTTCGGATCGTGATGAAGTCGATCGACCATATCGGCCAGGAGTTCTTCCGCTTCGAGATCGCGACCGCGGTCGCCGGCTCGATCCTCGGCATCAACCCGTTCAACCAGCCCGACGTCGAAGCCGCCAAGGTCAAGACCCGCGAACTGACGGCAGCGTTCGAGAAGACCGGGTCGCTGCCGGCCGAACAGCCGGTGGTGTCGGCGGACGGGGTCGATCTCTACACCGACGCGCAGAACGCCGAGGAGCTGCGCAAGGCCGGTGCGAACGGCGATCTCGACTCCTGGATCAAGGCGCACCTCGCGCGCTCCGGCCGCGGCGACTATGTCGCCCTGCTCGCCTATATCGAGCGCGATGGCGACACCATCGACGCCATGCAGGCGATGCGGCTGAAGGTGCGCGACGCAAGGCACCTTGCGACCTGCGCCGAGTTCGGTCCCCGCTTCCTGCATTCGACCGGGCAGGCCTACAAGGGCGGGCCCGACAGCGGTGTGTTCCTGCAGGTCACGACCGACGATACGGCGGACCTGCCGGTGCCCGGCCAGAAGGCGAGCTTCGGCGTGATCAAGGCGGCACAGGCGCGCGGCGATTTCGACGTGCTCACCGAGCGCGGCCGGCGGGCGCTGCGCGTGCATCTCAAGGGCGATCTCAGCTCCGGGCTCGCGGCGCTCGATGCCGCGATCTCGGCTGCACTGAACTGACGGAGGCGAGGGATGCAACTCGGCATGATCGGCCTCGGGCGGATGGGCGGCAACATCGTCCGCCGCCTGATGACCCAGGGCCACACCACCGTGGTCTACGACAAGGATCCGAAGGCCGTCGCGGCGCTCGTCGCCGACAATGCGATCGGGTCCTCATCGCTGGAGGATTTCGTCCTCAAGCTGGAGGCGCCGCGCACCGCCTGGGTGATGCTGCCGGCCGGCAAGATCACCGAAGCCACCATCGAGGCGCTGTCGAAGCTGATGCAGCCAGGCGACGTCATCATCGATGGCGGCAACACCTTCTGGCAGGATGACGTCCGCCGCGGCAAGGCGCTCAGGGAGCGCGGGCTGCATTACGTCGATGTCGGCACCAGCGGCGGCATCTGGGGCATCGAGCGCGGCTACTGCATGATGATCGGCGGCGACAAGAAAGTGGTCGACCGGCTCGACCCGATCTTCAAGACGCTGGCGCCCGGCATCGGCGACATTCCTCGCACCTCCGGCCGCGAGGGCCGCGATCCGCGCATCGAACAGGGCTACATTCACGCCGGCCCGATCGGCGCCGGGCATTTCGTCAAGATGATCCACAACGGCATCGAATACGGCCTGATGCAGGCCTATGCCGAAGGCTTCGACATCCTGAAGAACGCCAATATCGAGGCGCTGCCGGCCGAGCATCGCTTCGACCTCGACATCGCCGACATCGCCGAAGTCTGGCGGCGCGGCAGCGTGATCCCGTCCTGGCTGCTCGACCTCACGGCATCGGCGCTGGCGCAGAACCACACGCTCGACAATTATTCCGGCTTTGTCGAGGATTCCGGCGAAGGCCGCTGGACAGTCAATGCCGCGGTCGACGAGGCCGTGCCGGCCGAGGTGCTGACGGCCGCGCTCTACACGCGCTTCCGCTCGCGCAAGGACCACACCTTCGCGGAGAAGATCCTCTCGGCGATGCGCGCAGGTTTCGGCGGCCACAAGGAGCCGCCGAAAAAGGCATAAAAAGCTTGAAGCGAACCGCGGAAGGTCACGTGCAGAAGAAACCCGATCCTTGCTCCTTCATCATCTTCGGCGCCACCGGTGATCTGACGCACCGGTTGGTCATCCCGGCGCTCTACAATCTCGCTGCCGGCGACTTGCTGCCGGACAAATTCTGCGTCGTCGGCATCGCCCGCAAGGGCATGTCGAGCGACCAGATGAAGGACAGCCTGATGCAAGGGCTGCGCAAATTCGCGACCCGGCCGCTCGATGAGGCGGTCGTCACGCGGCTGTTCGAATGCGTCACCTCGATCGAGGCAGATCCGAGCGATCCGCCCTCCTTCGATGCCATGAACGAACGGCTCGACAAGCTCGAGACGGCGCGCGGCACCGGCGGCAACCGGCTGTTCTATCTCGCGACCCCGCCGCGAGCGTTCCTGCCGATCAGCCAGCAGCTCGGGCGCACCGGCATGCTGGAGGAGAACGGCGCCTGGCGGCGGCTGATCGTCGAAAAGCCGTTCGGCACCGATCTGGCGTCGGCCAAGGCACTGAATGCCGCGCTGCTGAAGCTGATGGACGAGCACCAGATCTACCGGATCGATCACTATCTCGGCAAGGAAACCGTCCAGAACATCCTGGTGCTGCGCTTCGCCAACGGCATGTTCGAGCCGATCTGGAATCGCAACCACATCGACCACATCCAGATCACCGTCGACGAGAAGCTCGGCGTCGGTCATCGCGGCAGCTTCTACGACGCCACCGGCGCGCTGCGCGACATGGTGCCGAACCATCTGTTCCAGCTGCTGTCGCTGGTGACGATGGAGCCGCCGGCGCGGTTCGACGCCCACGCGGTGCGCTCCGAAAAGGCCGAGGTGCTGAGCGCGATCCAGACCCAGAGCGAACAGGAGGCGCTGCACAATTCGGTGCGCGGCCAGTATCGCGCCGGCCGGATCGGCGACACCGAGATCGAGGACTTTCTCAAGACGCCCGACGTCAGGCCCGACAGCTCGACCGAGACCTATGCCGCGCTGAAGCTGACCATCGACAATTGGCGCTGGGCCGGCGTGCCGTTCTACCTGCGCACCGGCAAGGCGCTGACCACCAAGCGCACCGAGATCGCGATCAAGTTCAAGCAGGCGCCGTTCGCGATGTTCCGCGACACGTCGGTCGATCGCCTGTCGCAGAACTACCTCGTCATCTCCACTGAGCCGACCGAGGGCATCGAGCTGCAGTTCAACACCAAGGTACCCGGCCCGACCATCAACATCGACGGCGTCGAGATGAAGTTCCGCTACAAGGACTACTTCAAGGCCGAGCCGTCGACCGGCTACGAGACACTCATCTATGACTGCATGATCGGCGACAATCTGCTGTTCCAGCGCGCCGACAGCGTCGAGGCCGGATGGCAGGCGGTGCAGCCCTTCATCGACGCCTGGAAGAGCGCCGGCGGCCGTGGCCTGCAACCCTACAAGGCCGGCAGCGAAGGCCCGGAGGCCGCCAATGCGCTGCTGACGCGCGACGGCCGCAGCTGGCGAAAGCTGGGCTGACATGACCGCGACCGGCGAGCGCCAGATCATCACGGTCGCCGATCCGGCGGCACTGGCGCAGGCGGCCGCCGAGCGGGTGATCGCCAGGATCGAGAAGAACAGCGGCCGGATCGCGGTGTGCCTCACCGGCGGCTCCAGCCCGAAGGCGCTCTACCAGCTGCTGGCGACGCCGGACTATCGCCAAAGGATTCCGTGGGACCGCGTCGACTGGTTCATCGGCGACGAGCGCCTGGTGCCGCGCAAGGACAAGCTGCACAACATGAGCATGGCGCGCCAGGCCTTCCTCGACCGCTGTGCGCCGGCCGCGAATGTCCATCCGATCGCGACCGACACCGCCGATCTCAGGGATCCCGACGTCAGCGCGGCGCTGTACGAGAACGAGCTGATGGCGTTCTACGGCGCCGAGCAGCTCGATCCGAAGCGGCCGCTGTTCGACCTGGTACTGATGGGCATCGGCCCCGACGGCCATACCGCGTCGCTGTTTCCGGGTTATCCCGCGGTCGAGGAAACGCAGCGCTGGGTGGTCGGCGTGCCGAAGGCCAATGTCGAGCCGTTCGTGCCGCGCGTGTCGCTGACCCTGCCCGCCCTCGCCTCCTGCCGCGAGATGCTGTTCGAGGTGGCGGGCGAGAACAAGCGCGCGATCTTGACGCGCCTCTTCGCAGGCGAGAACCTGCCGGCAAACCGCGCGCGATCGCTGGGCGAGACCGTCTGGCTGATCGATCAGGCCGCGCTGCCGGAGGACTTTCGTGGGTGACGGACAAAACCCCTGCGCATTGGTCGTGATGGGCGTGTCGGGTTCGGGCAAGAGCACCATCGCCGACCGCCTGGCGATCAGGATCGGCTGGCGCTTCGAGGACGGCGACAGTTTTCATCCGCCAAGCAATGTCGCCAAAATGCATTCCGGCCAGCCGCTCACCGACGAGGATCGCTGGCCCTGGCTGCGCGCGATCGCCGACGAGATCGACCGCACCTGCGGCGTCCGCGAACGCGCCGTCATCGCCTGCTCCGCGCTGAAGCGCGCCTATCGCGACATCCTGGTGCATGGCCGCGACGATATCCGCATCGTCTTCCTCGACGGCTCGCAGGAGCTGATCGCCACGCGGCTCGGCGCGCGCAAGGGCCATTTCATGCCGCCGGGGCTGCTCGCCAGCCAGTTCAAGACGCTGGAGCCGCCGACCCCGGAGGAACGCCCGATCACGGTTGCGATCGACCGTCCGGTCGAAACCATCGTCGAAGACATCGTCACTCAACTGAAGCTGGACCGCACATGACCCGCATCGCCCTTGTTGTATCCGATGTCGACGGCACGCTGCTCACCAAGGACAAGACCTTGACCGACGGCGCCAGGGCGGCAGTGCGCAGGCTGCACGAGGCCGGCATCGGCTTCACCATCGTCTCCAGCCGGCCGACGATCGGGATGGGCTTTCTGGTTGCGCCGCTTGCGATCACACAGCCGATCGGCGCATTCAACGGCTCTTCGATCGTCGATCCGCAGCTCAAGCCCCTCGAGCAGCATTTGATCCCGGCCGCGGTCGCAAAACGCTGCATCGACATGCTGCGCGAGCGCGACGTCGACATCTGGCTGTTCACCAACGACCGCTGGCTGACGCGGAATCCTGACGGCGAGTACACCGCCCACGAGCAGCACACGATCAAGCATGATCCGACCATCGTCGGCGATTTCACGCCCTATCTCGATCAGGCCTGCAAGATCGTCGGCGCGAGCTCGGATGCGGCCCTGCTGCAACGCTGCGAGGCGGAGATGCAGCAGATGGTCGGCCGCGATGCCACCGCGGTCCGCTCGCAGACCTACTATCTCGACGTCACCCCGCCGGGCCACGACAAGGGCACCTTCGTCGAGGGCATCGCGAAGCGCCTTGGCGTGCCGCTGGAGAACGTCGCCACGATCGGCGACATGCAGAACGATCTGCCGATGTTCGCGCGAAGCGGCGTCTCCTTCGCGATGGGCAATGCCAGCGATGACGTGAAGGCGCGCGCCACCCATGTCACCGAATCCAACGAGCAGGACGGTTTCGCACGCGCGATGGACACGGTGTTGCAGCTTCGCTGAGGCGTGCGAACGATCGCCCCACCCGTGATCGAGCGCGGGGCGCAGCGTGATCGCCGTTACAGTCCGCCACGTCGCAATCGAGTCAAATCGATCATGTGATCGCGTCACGCTGATCACGCGGCCCTTTGTCACGGCGAGATCTGTCACCCGACCAATCCGCGGTTCCTGAGGCGGGCCGATCACACTCGCACGATTTCGGAATATTGGAAATATATTCCTGATTTGCCCGACGTGTCAAGTTGCCCGGTCGAGTGCCGGCAGCTGCCGGCTCCTTTGCATGGGGTTGTTTTCGATATTTTGGCAGCGCGGACCTGCGGCGGTGCCGCAAGCGGAAGATGGAGGGGGGCATCGCCGCGGTGGTTTAAGTCGAACGCTGCACCGCAGGCTTCTCGGCGTCGGCCCTGGCGGCGCTGAGATTGTGCGCGGTGTTGATCAACGCGATATGGGTCAGGGCCTGCGGGAAATTGCCGGTCTGCCGGCCGGCACCGGAATCGAACTCCTCCGCCAGCAATCCGAGATCGTTGGCGACCGCGACGACGCGGTCGAACATGGTTTGCGCCTTGTCGACATCTCCCGCCAGCACATGAGCGTCGGCAAGCCACAGGCTGCAGGCCAGGAACGCGCCCTCGATCGGCTGGACCTCATCGGACACCTCGCGCGGATCGTGCCGCAGCACGAAGCCGTCGCGCATCATGTGCCGTTCGACCGCGTCGATCGTGCCGCGGATGCGCGGATCGCCCGACGGCAGGAAGCCGACCGACGGCAGCAGCAGCAGGCTGGCGTCGAGCAACTTTGAGCCATAGCTCTCGACGAAACTGTTGAGGCCGGGATCGAAGCCGCGTTGGCAGACGTCGCGATGAATGGCCTCGCGCAGCACCCGCCATTTGACGAGCGGCCCCTTGAAGCCGAACCGCTCCGCGCTCTTGATGGCGCGGTCGAAGGCGACCCAGCACATCACCTTGGAGAACACGTAGTGTCTGGGGGTGCCACGGCGTTCCCAGATGCCGTGATCCGGCTGATCCCAGACATCGGCGAGATGGGTGACGACGGTGCATTCGAGCGACCAGTTCTCTTCGTCGAGCTTCAGCTTGGCCATGCGGGACTGATGGAAGGCGTCGATCAGCTCGCCATAGACGTCGAGCTGAAGTTGCGCATGCGCGGCGTTGCCGGCGCGTACCGGCTGCGCCCCTTCATAGCCGGACAGCCACCCTGCCTCCCATTCCAGGAGGCGTCGCTGGCCCAGGATGCCGTACATGATCTGCATGTTGGCCGGCGCGCCGGCTGCGGCCCGCAGCAGCCAGTTGTGCCAGGCTGCCGCTTCCTCGGTGTAGCCCGAGTTCATCAGGGCCAGCAGCGTAAAGGTGGCGTCGCGCAGCCAGCAGAACCGGTAGTCCCAATTGCGCGCGCCGCCGAGCTTTTCCGGCAACGACGTGGTGGGTGCCGCGACGATGCCGCCGGTCGGCCTGAAGGTCAGCGCCTTCAGCGTGATCAGCGAGCGCATCACGAGGGCGCGTTGATAGCTGCCGTCGTAGGTCGAACGGCTGCACCATTCCCGCCAGTATTCCTCGGTGTCCTTCAGCGCAGCCTCAGGGTCGATCGCCTCCGGCACCGGGTGATAGGACGGTCCATAGGTCAGGACGAACGGCACGGTATCGCCTTCGCCGACCTCGAAATCGGCGATCGTGGTCAGATCCTTGCCGCGGGTTTCCACCGGCGTGCGCAGCACGGTCATGTCCTGCCCGCTGATCGCCAGAAGCCCGTCACCATCCGGATTCTTCCGCACCCATGGGACATCGACCCCGAAGCCGAAGCGGATCACCAGCTCCATGCGCATCTTGACGCGGCCGCTGATGCCGCGAACGAGGCGGACCACATCGGAGGCGTTGCCGCGCGGCGGCATGAAGTCGATCAGCGCGACCGCGCCGCCTTCCACCTCGAACCGGGTCTCCAGGATCAGCGTATCGTCCCAGTAGCGCCGCGAGGTCTGCTTGATCTCGCCTGTGGGCGCCAGCAGCCAGCGACCGTTCCTCGACGTGCCAAGCAGCGCCGCGAAGCAGGGGTCGGAATCGAACGCCGGCCAACACAGCCAGTCGATCGAGCCGTCGCGGCCAACCAGCGCGGCGGTCTCGCAATCTCCGATCAGCCCATAGTCTTCGATACGAGAGGCCACGCGCCGCGCTCCGCGTTACCCGGTGTGCGAGCGCTCGCGGGTCGCGCGCTTGAGGGCGTCGACGTCGATCGCCGACGCGAGATGCTCGATCGAGACCGGGAGCCGCCGCTTCCAGTTCGGATGCTCGTAGACGGTGCCGGGGATGTTCGGCTGCTCGACAATGCCGAGCAGGTCCTCCATCGACACCGCCATCATCCGCGACCGCGTCCGTGCCAGGAAGCTCGCCACCGAATAGAAATCGTTCGCGTGGATGTCGTGCCGGCGCAGCACGTCGTCGAGCTGGCCGAGCGCGTGCCAGCGCCCCTCGTCGGTCTCGCCGGGATCGATCCCGAGCGCACGCTTGGTCCTGAGGTCGCTGAACGAGCGCCAGCCCGCATAGGTCGAGAGGTCGTGGGTGTTGAATGTCACCAGCGCATTCGGCAAATAGTAGTCGGCGTTGCGGAAGACGCCCTGGTCGTCGGTCTCGAACATCATCACGAGATAGGACCAGATGCCCCAGCCGTTCATCTGCTCGCGGAACCCGGGAGGTACGGTGCCGAGGTCCTCGCCGATCACGACGCAGCGGCTCGCCACGCTCTCCTGCGCGGTCGCCGCCAGCAGCGCCTCGAACGGCATCAGCACATAGGCGCCATTGGCCGGGCCGAAGCCGCGCGGTACCAGATAGAGCCGCTTCAACCCGAACGCGTGGTCGAGCCTGATCGCGCCGGCGTAGTGCATCGAGGCGCGCAGCATCTGCCTGAACGGCTCGAACGAGCGCTGTTCAAGGCCCGCGGCGTTGAAGCCGGCAAGCCCCCAGTCCTGGCCCGCCGTGTTGAGCGGGTCCGGCGGCGCGCCGACGCCGAGATGGCGCGAGATCGCGATCTGCTCATTCCAGGCGTCGAACCCGTCCGACTGCACGCCGACGGCGACGTCGAGATAAAGCCCGACCCGCATGCCGCGCTTGTGCGCCAGCGCCTGGCAGGCGCCGAGTTGACGGTCCGCGGTCCATTGCACGAATTCGACGAACTCGACCTCGGCGGCAGAGTCGCGTGAGCGGCGCAATTTGGCACAAGCTGCATCGCTCGGCTGCCGCCATTCGTCCGGCCATTCCCACCACGGCGTGTTGAATTTGTGCCGCATCACCTCGAAGCAGGCGAAGCGCGACAGCAGCGTGCCCTGCTCGTTGCGATAGGCCTCGAAATCCTGCCAGCGGCCGAGGCCCGGGTTGGCCTTGAAGGCTGCGAATGCCGCGCGCAGCGCCGGCCATTTCTGCGCCGCGACGCCGACATAGTCGACCATGTCGTGGCTGCGGAGCGGTGCCAGCGCGGCCTTGGTCTCGGCATCGACGCGGAATTCGGGAATCTGCTCGACGTCGATGTAAAGCGCATTGAGGAACAGCCGGCTGTTCGGCGAGTACGGGCTGCAATCGCCGGGCCGATCGTCGAACAGCGCATGCAGCGGATTGAGCCCGACGCCGTCGGCGCCGAGCCGGTGGGCGAATTCGAGCAGGTGCTGCAGGTCGGTGAAGTCACCGATGCCCCAGTTGCGCGCGGACCGCACGCCGTAGAGTTGCACCGCGATCACCCAGCAGCGGTCGAACTCGCCGCCGAAGGCGCCGTGCGGCGCCACCAGCAGCGGCAGCTCCTCGCTGCCAGATGCGTCCGATAGCTGCAACCGGTGCACCCCTTCGGGCAGACCTGACGGCCACGTCACACTGCGCTCACGCGCCTCGCCCTGCGCGAGCACCCCGGTGCCATTCGCAAGCTTCCATTGCACCGGAAGCCGGGCAGCTTCCGAGAGCTGCGTTTGCGCAGCCTGGCCGCCTCTGACCACCACGGGATCGGCGATGATCCGACGGGGCGCCTGCGGCGGCAGCGCATCGAGGATCACCGTGAGCGCCTCGGGGGTTGTCACACGGCGGTGACCGCTGCCATCGATATACTCGGTCTGGATTCCCAGGGTCTGGGCTTTGGCGTAAAGGTCCATTCGGCACGCTGCCTGCTCGCAACGGTAGGTGGATCGTTGCTAAATTGTACAGATACGGGAAAGGGATAGTTGATGTTCAACGCTCTACCCTATCCGGCGTTCCCACCGGGAACCATTGCCCGGCGAGCGGCTTTCTATATGGGTCTGGCGCGCCTCCTTCCCGGCGCCGGGACGTCATTTGCATTTTTAATGGCGGCATCACCGTGAACAAAACCCTCCGGCCTGTCGAGAGTGCCCATGGCACTTTTCATATCACCGATGTCTATCCGTCGGTTGATGGCGGCCGCTTTCCGGTCAAGCGCATTGTGGGCGAACCTGTCGAAGTGTGGGCCGACATCTACCGTGCCGGACATGACGTGATATCGGCGGCATTGGTGTGGCGGCGCGAGGGCGACAGCGAATGGCAGGTCGCGCCGATGACGGCGCACAGCGACGACCGCTGGGGCGGCGCTTTCGTGCCCGACCGGCCCGGCCGCTACGCGTTCGCGATCGAGGCCTGGACCGATGAATTCGCCAGCTGGCGGCATCGTTTCGAGCAGAAGCCGCGCAACGGCAGCGATCACACGCTGGACGCGCTCGAAGGCGCGGGCATGCTGACCCAGGCGCAGGCCGGCAGCCCGGCGGCGGCGGCCGTCATCATCAGGCAGTGCGAAATCTTTCTGCAGACCGGCGAACCAGGTGCGCTGCTCGCGCCCGAATTGCGGGAGGCGATGGCCGGCAGCCAGTTTCGCCGCGATCTGATGCGATCGCAGCTCTACCCGCTGACCGCGGACCGCCCGCAGGCGCGCAGCGGCGCATGGTACCAGATGTTTCCGCGCAGCCAGGGCAAGACACCGGGCATGCATGCAACCTTCAACGACTGCATCGCGCGGCTTCCCGACATCGCCGCGATGGGCTTTGACGTCGTCCTGCTCGCGCCGATCCACCCGATCGGCCGGCAGCACCGCAAGGGCCGCAACAATGCCGCGCTCGCACAGGCGGGCGATCCCGGCAGCCCCTATGCGATCGGCGCAGCCGAGGGCGGCCACGACGCTGTGCATCCGGAACTCGGCACGCTCGACGACTTCCGCGCCTTCGTGGCGGCAAGCCAGGCGCATGGCCTCGAGGTCGCGCTCGATTTCGCCGCGCAGTGCTCCCCCGATCATCCCTGGCTGAACGAACATCCAGAGTGGTTCAAGCGGCGCCCGGACGGATCGATGCGCACGGCCGAGCATCCCCCGCAGCGCTGGGACGATGTCATCAACCCGGATTTCGGGTCCGAGAATGCCGCTGCGCTGTGGCGCGCGCTGCGCGACGTCGTGCTGTTCTGGGTCGAACAGGGCGTCAGGATCTTCCGGGTCGACAATCCGCACACCAAGCCGCTGGCGTTCTGGGAGTGGCTGATCCGCGAGGTGCGGGACCGCGACGCGGACGTGCTGTTCCTTGCGGAAGCCTTCGCGCGCCCGAAACTGATGAAGGGCCTCGCCAAGCTCGGCTTCACACAGTCCTACAGCTATTTCACCTGGCGGACGCAGCGCTTCGAGCTCGAACAATATCTCGGCGAGTTGGCCTCCTATCCCGAGCGTGACTTCTTTCGGCCGAATTTCTTCGTCAACACACCGGACATCCTGCCCTTCCACCTGCAAAGCGGCGAATCCTGGATGTTCAAGTCGCGTCTCGCGCTGGCCGCGACGCTTTCAAGCAGCTATGGCATCTACAGCGGCTTCGAATTGCTCGAGCACACGCCGGTCCCCGGCCGCGAGGAATATCTCAACTCCGAGAAGTACGAGATCAGGGTTCGCAACTGGGAGCAGCCGGGGAACATCAAGCCCTATATCGCAGCTCTCAACCGGATCAGACGCGGCAATCCGGCCCTGCAACAATTCGCCAATTTGCGCTTTATCAGTGTCGATGACGGTGGCGTGATCGGCTTCATCAAGGAGGCCGTCGATCAGGGCAATGTGATCGCGGCCGCGATTGCATTATCAGCCGAGTTGCGTGAGGTCTGGCTGCCGCTCGGCGACGTCATGGTCGGCCGTGGCGATGCCCGCCGCCCCGTCTCGGCAGTGGAAGACCTTGTCACCGGAGAGCGCCACGCGCTCGAATGGGGAGGCATCCGTCTACGTATAGATCCTGCGCGCGATCCCGCGTTGCTGCTGCGCTGTGTCGCCTGAAGGAGCCGTCATGAACGTATTCTCCTCCGTCAATACCCAGGAGAAGGTCGCAACCGAGACTGCGGACCAGCTGTGGTACAAGGACGCGATCATTTACCAGCTGCATGTCAAGGCATTTGCCGACAGCAACAATGACGGCATCGGCGACTTCGCGGGGCTGACGGAGAAACTCGGCTATCTGCAGGAGCTCGGCGTCACCGCGCTGTGGCTGTTGCCGTTCTATCCCTCGCCCGGCCGCGACGACGGCTACGACATCGGCGACTACGGCGACATCAATCCCGATTTCGGGACGATGAAGGACTTCAAGCGCTTCATCCAGGAGGCCAAGAAGCGCGGCCTGCGCGTCATCACCGAGCTCGTCGTCAACCACACCTCGGACCAGCATGCGTGGTTCAAGCGCGCGCGCCGCAGCCCGCCGAATTCGAGCGCGCGCAGCTGGTACGTCTGGAGCGACACCGACCAGAAATACCTCGATACAAGGATCATCTTTACCGATACGGAGAAGTCGAACTGGACCTGGGATCCGGAGGCCGGCCAGTTCTACTGGCACCGCTTCTTCTCGCACCAGCCGGACCTGAATTTCGACAATCCGCGCGTGGTGCGCGCCATCGTGCAGGTGATGAAGCGCTGGCTCGACACCGGCGTCGACGGTTTCCGGCTCGACGCCATTCCCTATCTGTGCGAGCGCGACGGCACCAACAACGAGAACCTGCCGGAGACGCATGCCATCATCAAGCGGCTGCGCCAGGAGCTCGACGCCTATGCCAAGGGCAAGATCCTGCTGGCCGAAGCCAATCAATGGCCGGAGGACGTGCAGGAATATTTCGGCCATGGCGACGAATGCCACATGGCCTATCACTTCCCGCTGATGCCGCGCATCTACATGGCGATCGCCCAGGAAGACCGCTTTCCGATCACCGACATCCTGCGGCAGACGCCCGACATTCCCGCCGCTGCGCAGTGGGCGCTGTTCCTGCGCAATCACGACGAGCTGACGCTGGAAATGGTCACCGACGTCGAGCGCGACTATCTGTGGTCGACGTACGCCAACGATCCGCGCGCCCGCATCAATGTCGGCATCCGCCGCCGCCTTGCGCCGCTGATGGACAACGACCGGCGCAAGATCGAGCTGATGAACTCGCTGCTGCTGTCGTTCCCGGGCACGCCGATCATCTATTACGGCGACGAGATCGGCATGGGCGACAACATCTATCTCGGCGACCGCAACGGCGTGCGGACGCCAATGCAGTGGTCGCCGGACCGCAACGGCGGCTTCTCGCGCGCCGACCCGGCGCGGCTCTACGCGCCGATGATCATGGACCCGGTCTACGGCTATGAATCCGTCAATGTCGAGGCGCAGTCACGCAGCCTGTCGTCGCTGCTGTCGGCGACCAAACGGCTGATCGCGGTACGCAAGTCGACGCTTGCCTTCGGGCGCGGCACCATGACCTTCATCCGCCCGGAGAACCGCTCGGTGCTGGCCTATGTGCGCCAGTACCAGGGTGAGGCGATCCTGTGCATCGCCAATCTGTCGCGGTCGGCGCAGGCCACCGAGCTCGACCTCTCCGCCTTCAAGGACCGCATTCCGCTCGAGATGCTCGGCCGCACGCGCTTCCCGGCTATCGGCGAGCTGCCCTACATGATCACGCTCGCGCCGTACGGCTTCTACTGGTTCCAGCTGCAGGAGCGCGACAAGTCCGAGCCGGTGACGCCGCGCGCGGTACCGGAATTCGAGACGCTGGTGGTGCCGCTGAATTCGACCTGGATGTCACTGGCGCGCACCCGCGGCGTGTTCGAGCACGACGTGCTGCCCGGTCATCTCGCCCGCACGCGCTGGTATCCGGAACGATCGGCGAGCGCGATCCAGCCGGTGCTGGTCTCCGCGATCCCGTTCTGCGACATCGGCGACAACCGGCCGTGGCTCGCCTTCTTCGAGACCACGCAGCGCGGCACCACCAGCCGCTACGTGCTGCCGATGCAGATCGAGTGGGTGCGCTTCGACCGCGAGCGCTACAACCCGCGCGCCTTCGCCGCGATACGCCAGGGCGCGCGCGAGGGCACGCTGCTCGACGTTGCCACCGACCAGATCTTCACCGGCTTGTTCCTGCGCAACCTGCGGGAAAACCTCACGGTCGACGAAGGCGAGCAAGGCCTCAAGCTCGAGTTCCGGCCGACCAGCCGCTTCTCCGACCGGCCGGTGCGGCAGCCCGAGCGTATCCGGGTGTTCGAGAACGACCAGCCGCATTCGACCGCGCTGGTCGACAACGAATATGTCACCAAGATCTATCGCAAGCTCGAGGTCGGCATCAATCCGGAGATCGAGATGGGCCGCTTCCTCACCGAGGTGGTCAACTTTCCGAACACCCCTGCCTTGCTCGGCACCGCCGAGCTGATCGAGGGCGACAAGCGCAGCGCCATCGCCGTCCTGCATGCGATGGTCGTCAACCAGGGCGACCTCTGGACCATCGCAGGCGCACACCTCGACCGCCTGGTCGAACGGCAGCGCCTGCTGACGGTGAGCGAGCACCCCGTGGAGAACGGCGACCAGGCGACCTTTCTGCGCCACATGTCGCATAGCGGAAAGCGGCTGGCCGAGCTGCATCTGGCGCTCGCCAGCAACCGCGACCTGCCGGACTTCGCGCCCGAGCCGACCAAGCCCGACGACCTGCAGCGCTGGGCCGACGAGATCATGGCGCGGGCCGAGCGCGTGTTCGATACGCTGAAGCAGCGGCGCGGCTCGCTGAGGGAGGCCGACCGGCTGCTGGCCGATCAGTTGCAGGCCCAGCACGACACGCTGCCGGAGCGGCTCAAGGCGCTGCTGCCGCGCGAAACCGACGGGTTCAATATCCGCCATCACGGCGACCTGCATCTCGGTCAGTTGCTGGTGGTCAAGGACGACGTCTTCATCATCGATTTCGACGGCGGACCGGGCCGCACCATCGCCGAGCGGCGGCGCAAGGCGCCGCCGGCGCGCGACGTCGCCGGCCTGATCCGTTCGATCGACTATGCGGCGACCGCCGCGCTGGAACGCACGCTCAAGGTCTCCCCCGACGAGAGCGGCCGGCTGAGCCTCGCCTTGGCCGAATGGCGCGACCAGGCCGCGGATACCCTGCTGGCGGCCTATCGCGAGACGGTGGCCGGCCAGCGGCTGTGGCCCGCCGACGCCAAGACGGCCGACCGCCTGCTCAGTTTTTTCCTGCTTGAGAAAGCCTTCTATGAGATCGAGTATGAGCTGGCCAACCGGCCGGATTGGCTGCGGGTGCCGCTCACCGGCCTGCTGAGGATCCTGGCGCAACAGCCGCATGAGGTTGCATGAGCAAACTGCCCGCCGAGGCCTATGCCATCATCGAGGGCCGCCACTCCGACCCCTTCCACTATCTCGGGCTTCACCCAGAGGGGGACCGCAACGTCGTGCGCGCCTTCCTGCCCGATGCCAGCAATGTCGAGGCGATCGGCGAGCATGGCGAGACCGCACAGCTGGCGCGAATCCATGACGCCGGCCTGTTCGCAGGCCCCCTGCCGAACGGCTCGACGCGCTACCAGCTCCGCGCCCGTTTCGGCGACAACGTCGTCGAGCTGGAGGATGCCTACCGCTTTCCGCCGATCCTGAGCGATTTCGATCTCTATCTGCTCGGCGAAGGCACCCATCAGCGCGTCTACGATACGCTCGGCGCGCATCCGATGACGCTCGACGGCGTCGACGGCATCGGCTTCGTGGTGCTGGCGCCGAATGCGCGGCGGGTCAGCGTGGTCGGCGACTTCAATTTCTGGGACGGACGGCGGCATCCGATGCGCGTGCGCGGCCCGGGCTACTGGGAACTGTTCATCCCGCGTGCAAGGATCGGCGACCACTACAAGTTCGAGATCATCGGGCGCAACGGCCAGCATTTGCCGCTGAAGTCCGATCCCCTAGCGTTCGCCGCCGAGGTGCGCCCGAAGACCGCCTCGATCGTGATCGACGAACGCAAGATCCCGCATCCGCGCCCGGCGCCGGATCGCGTCAACGCGCTGAACTCGCCGATGTCGATCTACGAGGTCCATCTCGGGTCGTGGCGGCGCAAGGGCCGCAACGAGTGGCTGACCTATCGCGAGATGGCGGAGCAGCTGCCGGCCTATGCCAGCGACATGGGCTTTACCCATGTCGAATTCCTGCCGATATCAGAGCATCCGTTCGACGGCTCCTGGGGCTACCAGCCGACCGGCATGTTCGCACCGACCAGCCGCTTCGGCTCGCCGGACGATTTCGCCGCGCTGATCGACGCCTGCCACGGCGCAGGGCTCGCCGTGCTGCTCGACTGGGTGCCCGGGCATTTCCCCGACGATCCGCACGGGCTCGGCAATTTCGACGGCACCGCGCTCTACGAGCACGCCAATCCGCTGCAGGGCCGTCACCTCGATTGGGGTACGCTGATCTACAATTACGGGCGCACCGAGATCACCAACTTCCTGGTGTCGAACGCGCTGTTCTGGCTTGATCGCTACGGCATCGACGGGCTGCGCGTCGATGCCGTCGCCTCCATGCTCTATCTCGACTACAGCCGTCCCGCCGGTGGCTGGATTCCGAACAAATATGGCGGCCGGGAGAACATCGAGGCGATCGACTTCCTGCGCCGCTTCAACACCGAATTGTTCGCGCATTTTCCGCAGGCGACGACGGCGGCGGAAGAATCCACCGCATGGCCGCAGGTGTCGCGTCCCGTCGAGTATGGCGGGCTCGGCTTCGGCTACAAGTGGAACATGGGCTGGATGCACGACACGCTGAAATATATCGGCAAGGATCCCATCCACCGCAAATACCATCACGGCGACATCCTGTTCGGCCTGCACTACGCCTTCTCGGAGAATTTCATCCTGCCGCTGTCCCACGACGAGGTGGTGCACGGCAAGCGCTCGATCCTCGGCCGCATGCCCGGCGACGACTGGCAGCGCTTTGCCAATCTGCGCGCCTATTACAGCTTCATGTTCGGCCACCCCGGCAAGAAGCTGATGTTCATGGGCTGCGAGTTCGGCCAGGAACGCGAGTGGAATCACGACTACTCGATCGATTGGCATCTGCTGCAACAACCGAAGCACAGCGGCATCCAGAACCTGGTCCGCGACCTCAACCGGCTCTATCGCGCGCTGCCGGCGCTGCACGAGCTCGACTGCGACCAGGCCGGCTTCGAATGGGTCATCACCGACGATGCCAACAACAACGTGTTCGCCTGGATCCGCAAGGGCAACGCCGAGCGCGCACGCTGCCTCGTGATCGCGAACTTCTCACCCAACGTCTACCGCGACTATCGTGTCCGGGTGCCGTTCGCGGGCAAGTGGCACGAGGTGTTCAACTCGGATTCCGCGCATTACGGCGGCACCAATGTCGGCAATGTCGGCGAGGTGCTAGCATCGGAGGACGCCACGCCCGAACTGAGCCTGACCATTCCGCCGCTGGCTGCGATCTTCCTCGTACCGGAAAGCTGATTGATGCGACTGACCGGGGGTACGTCCGCACGGCTCGGTGCAAGCTGGGACGGCAGAGGCACCAATTTTGCGCTGTTCTCGGCGAATGCGGAGAAGGTGGAGCTGTGCCTGTTCGACGGCCAGGGCCGCCGCGAGCTCGAGCGGATCGAGATGCCCGAGCGCACCGAAGACGTCTGGCACTGCTATCTCAACGACGTCTCGCCGGGCCAGCTCTACGGCTATCGCGTCTACGGGCCCTACGCGCCGGAGCGCGGCCATCGCTTCAACGCCAACAAGCTGCTGCTCGACCCCTACGCCAAGCGGCTCGCCGGCCGGCTGGTATGGAGCGATGCGCATTTCGCCTACCGCACCGGCAGCGCGCGCGAGGACCTTTCGTTCGACCGGCGCGACAATGCCCGCGGCATGCCGAAGGCGGTCGTGGTCGACGAGACCTTCAACTGGGGCCGCCGCGAGATCCGGCCGCATATCCCCTGGGAAGACACCATCATCTACGAGGCCCACGTCAAGGGCCTGACGCAGAAGCGCGAGGACGTGCCGCCGAACCTGCGCGGCACCTATGGCGGCCTGTCGTCACCGGCGATGATCGCCCACCTCAAGCGGCTCGGCGTCACCACCATCGAGCTGTTGCCGATCCACGGCCTGATCGACGACCGTATCCTGGTCGAGAAGAAGCTGGCGAACTACTGGGGCTACAACACCATCGCCTTCTTCGCGCCGGAGGCGCGCTACGCCCAGGACAATGCGCTCGATTCCTTCCGCACCACGGTGGCGCGGCTGCACGATGCCGGCATCGAGGTGCTGCTCGACGTGGTCTACAACCACACCGCCGAGGGCAACCATATGGGCCCGACGCTGTGCTTCCGCGGCATTGACAATGCCTCCTATTACTGGCTGAACCGCGAGAACCCGCGCTTCTACGACGACTTCACCGGCTGCGGCAGCTCGGTCAACCTCACCCATCCGCGCGTGCTGCAGATGGTGATGGATTCGCTGCGCTACTGGGTCGAGGTCTGCCATGTCGACGGCTTCCGCTTCGATCTCGCCACCACCCTGGCGCGCGGGCCGAACGGGTTCGATCGCAACCACCCCTTCCTCACCGCGATCCGCCAGGACCCGGTGCTGGCGACCGCCAAGATGGTCGCCGAGCCCTGGGACCTCGGTCTCGGCGGCTACCAGGTCGGCGCGTTTCCATCGCAATGGTCGGAATGGAATGACCGCTATCGCAGCGCGATGCGGCGCTACTGGAGCGGCGAAGGCAGCCTGATCGGCGACATCTCGGGCCGCATGACCGCATCCTCGGATTTGTTTCACCACGACAACCGCGCGACCCGCGCCAGCGTCAACCACATCACGGTGCATGACGGTTTCACGCTCGCCGATCTCTTCAGCTACAACGAGAAGCACAACGAGGCCAACGGCGAGGACAATCGCGACGGCTCCAACGACAATCACAGCAACAATTGCGGCCATGAGGGCCCGACCGACGATCCCGCCATCATCGCGCTGCGCCGCCAGCTCAGGAAGAATGCGCTGGCCTGCCTGCTGCTCGCACAGGGCACGCCGCTGATCCTCGCCGGCGACGAGGTCGCGAACACGCAAGGTGGCAACAACAACGCCTATTGCCAGGACAACGAGACCGGCTGGATCGGCTGGGAGAACCTCGGCACGGACGACGACGCCATCGATTTCATCGGCCACCTCACTGCGCTGCGCCAGCGCTTCGGCCAGATCCGCTGCCAGCGCTGGCTCGACGGCCGCCGCACCGACGGCAGCTACGGCGTGCTCTGGCTGACGCCCGCGGCCGAAGAGATGAAGGAATCCGACTGGAAATTCCCCGAGAGCCGATTCCTCGCCTATGTGCTGGGGCCGATGGAACCAGGACAGGCGCCGATCTTTATCGTGCTCAACGCCGCACCGCAGGAGATCGTGTTCAGGATGCCGAGGATGGCGGAATACAGGAGCTGGCGGCAGGTCTTGAACACGACCAAGGCCGAGCAAACGGCTGAGCAATTCGCATCCGGCGCCGATACCAGGGCACCGCCGCGCTCGGTGCTGGCATTTGCAGGCTCCACATGAACAGACAACATTTCGGCGCCGAGCTGACATCTGACGGCTCGCGCTTCCGGCTCTGGGCGCCGGCTGCCAAGCGCGTCGACCTCCTGCTCGACAAACCGCATCGGCTCACGCGTGATGCCGCCGGCTGGTACCTCGCCGAGATTCCGGGCGCGCGCGCCGGCACGCGCTATAAATTCCGCGTCGATGACGAGGTCGATGTGCCGGATCCCGCCTCCGCATTCCAGCCGGACGACGTGTTCGGCCCGAGCGAGGTGATCGACCACGCCGCCTTCAAGTGGCGCGCGACGGACTGGCGCGGCCGCCCCTGGCATGAGGCCGTCGTCCTCGAGGCCCATGTCGGCACCTTCACCCGAGAGGGCACCTATCGCGCCATGATCGACAAGCTCGATCATCTCGTGGCGACCGGCATCACCGCGCTCGAGCTGATGCCGCTGGCGGATTTCGCCGGGAAGCGCAACTGGGGCTATGACGGCGTGCTGTGGTACGCGCCCGACAGCGCCTACGGCCGGCCCGAGGACCTGAAGACACTGATCGACGAAGCGCATCTGCGCGGGCTGATGGTGATGCTCGACGTGGTCTATAACCATTTCGGCCCCGAGGGGAATTATCTCGGCCGCTATGCGCCGTCCTTCTTCAGTGACGCGCACACGCCGTGGGGCAGCGCGATCGACTATCGCGTGCCCGAGGTGCGCGCGTTTGCGATCGGCAGCGTGGTGAGCTGGCTGCGCGACTATCGCTTCGACGGGCTGCGGTTCGATGCGGTCAACACCATCGTCGAAGCCGGCGAAGTCTCCGTGCTCCATGACTTCAGCGATGCCGCCGGCAAGCTCGCCACCGAGACCGGCCGCTATATCAACCTCGTGCTCGAAAACGGCGACAACATTGCAAGCCTGCTCGATGCCGCCGAGGATCCGCCGCACGGCAAATTCCGCGGCCAATGGAACGACGACTATCATCACGCCTGGCACGTGCTGCTGACCGGTGAGACGCAGGGCTATTATGGCGACTACCGGGCGCCGAAGCAGGACCTCGCACGCGCGCTGTCATCCGGCTACATCTACCAGGGCGAAGTCTCGGAGTTCTGGGGCGGCAAGGCCCGCGGCGAGCCGAGCGTCATGCTGTCGCCGACCTGCTTCATCAACTTCCTGCAGAACCACGACCAGATCGGCAACCGGCCGCTCGGCGATCGTCTCGTCAGCATTGCCCGGCCGGAGGCGGTCGCGGCGGCGCTGGCGGTGACGCTGATCGCGCCGACCACGCCGATGCTGTTCATGGGCGAGGAATGGGGCGCGACGACGCCCTTCCCGTTCTTCTGCGATTTCAAGGGCGAGCTCGCCAATGCCGTCCGCGCCGGACGACGCAAGGAGTTCGCCTGGGCCTATGCCAAATATGGCGACGACATTCCCGACCCGCTCGCCGACGAAACGGTGCGGTCGGCCGTGCTCGACTGGGCGGCGCTCGGCCATGATCCGGCGCGCGCGCGGCTTGCGCTGGTGCGCGACCTGCTCGCCGTTCGCCGGCAGGAGATCATGCCCCGGCTCAAAGGGTGCCGTTTCGGCGATGCCATCGTGGCTGGCGACCTGTTGACGGCGCATTGGCAGATGGGCGACGGCAGCACGCTGCGGCTGACAGCCAATTTGTCCGCTCGCGACATCCCCGATGGACCGGAGCCGAAGGGAACTGCGATCTGGGGCGGCGCGTTGTCGAGCGACCTCCCCGGCTGGGCGGTGCGCTGGCACATCGGATAGCACAATGCCTCCGGCGATCCCGATCGCGACCTACCGTCTGCAACTCACTGCCGATTTCGACTTCGATGCCGCCGCTGGCGTGGCGCCGTATCTCAAGGCGCTCGGCATCAGCCATGTCTATGCGTCGCCCTTCATGAAGGCGCGCAAGGGCTCGACCCACGGCTATGACGTCGTCGACCACACCAAATTCAACCCGGAGCTCGGGGGCGAAGAGGGCTTTGCGCGGCTGAGCGACGCATTGAAGCGCCATGATCTCGGCCTGATCCTGGATTTCGTGCCGAACCATGTCGGCGTTCACTTCGCCGACAATCCGTGGTGGCTCGATGTGCTGGAATGGGGACCGGCGTCGCCGCACGCGGTCTCCTTCGACATCGACTGGGACCAGCTGCCCTATCGCGCGCGCGGCGGCGTGCTGTTGCCGATCCTCGGCTCGTCCTATGGCCAGGCGCTGGAGCGCGGCGACATCGAGCTGCGCTATGACGCGAACGAGGGCAGCTTCTCGGCCTGGTATTTCGAGCACCGCCTGCCGATCGCGCCGGAGCGCTATGGCGAGGTGCTGCGCACCATCGTCCGCGAGGCCGCGGCCGAAGACAGCCCGACCGGACGCGCGATGCTCGAGCTCGCCGCGCAATACCGGGCGCTGCGTCGCCCCAACCGCGTCGAAGCGCCGGCGCTGAAGGCGGCGATCAAGGCGATCGAGGGCGGCGCCGACGTCATCGCACGCGGCCTCGATGCCTATCGCGCTGGCGAGGACCGCCCGACCCAGACGCTGGCCCTGCATCATTTGCTGGAACGCCAGCACTACAAGCTCGGCCACTGGCGGCTGGCGTCCAGCGACATCAACTATCGCCGCTTCTTCGACGTCAACACGCTGGCCGGCCTCAGGGTCGAGGACGCCGCGACCTTCGAGGCGAGCCACAGCCTCGTGAAGCGGCTGATCGCCGAAGACCGGCTGCAGGGCCTGCGGCTCGACCATATCGACGGCCTGCGCGATCCCGCGCAGTACTTCCAGCGGCTGCGCCGCCTGATCCGCTCCGCGCAGGGCGCGAAGGCCAGGCCGTTCTACATGGTGATCGAGAAGATCCTCGGCGAGGACGAGAAGCTGCCGAAATTCAGCGGCGTTCACGGCACCACCGGCTATGAATGGATGAACACGATCAGCCAGGCACTGGTCGACGGTCGCGGCCTCGATCCACTGAACGAGATCTGGCGCCAGATCAGCAACCAGTCGCCGAACCTGACGCCAGTGTTGCGCGAGGCCAAGCAACGCGTGCTGGAGACACTGCTCACCAGCGAATTCACCGTGCTGGCGCGGCTGCTCGCGCGCATTGCCAGCGGACACTACTCGACCCGCGACTTCTCCGGCGACAGTCTGCGGCAGGCGCTCGAGCTCTATGTGCTGCACTTTCCGGTCTATCGCACCTATCTGACCGCTTCCGGCCCCGCCGCGCATGACCGCACGCTGATCAGCGAGACCATCGAGCGCGCTCGCGCTGACTGGTTCGCCGCCGACGAGGGTATCTTCGATTTCCTGCGCGATGCCTTGACCATGGACCTTTTGCAGCCCGGCCGGCCGCCGCATGGCGCGCCGCGGGTGCGACGCTTCGCGCTGAAGGTGCAGCAATTCACTGGGCCGATGATGGCGAAGTCGCTGGAGGATACCGCCTTCTATCGCTATCACCGGCTGCTGGCGCTCAACGAGGTTGGCGGCGATCCGGCGGCGGGTGCGATCGCAGCGGAGGCCTTTCACGCCATGATGCAGGCCCGCGCCCGCGAATGGCCGCACGGCATGACGGCGACCGCGACCCACGACACCAAGCGCGGCGAGGACGCCCGCGCCCGCATCATGGCGCTTGCGGAAATCCCCGGCGAATGGACCAGCGCGGTGGCGCGCTGGAAGGTGCTGAATGCGCCGCATCTGGTGCTCGACGGCGAGATGCGCGCGCCATCGGCGACGTTCGAATACATGCTGTATCAGGCCCTGCTCGGCACCTGGGATCCCGATGATGCGTCGCTCGCCGCCCGCATCCAGGCCTACGCGCTGAAGGCGGCGCGCGAGGGCAAGCAGGAAACCAGCTGGCTCAATCCGCACCAGCCTTACGAGGCCGGCGTGAAAGCCTTCATCGAGCGAATCCTCGATCGCAAGACCTCGCCGGAATTCCTCGATGCGCTGGGGACGCTGGCGCAACGGACCGCGTTGATCGGCGCGCTGAATTCGCTCAGCCAGATCACGCTGAAGGCAACCATGCCGGGCGTGCCGGATTTCTACCAGGGCACCGAAAGCTGGGATCTTTCGCTGGTCGATCCGGACAACCGCCGCCCGGTCGACTTTGCCAAACGGACAGGAATGCTCGCCGCACTGGAGACGCCGGATTGGGATGCGCTGGCGCAAGACTGGCGCGACGGCCGCCTCAAATTCGCATGGACGCGGCATCTGCTCCGGCTCCGCAACGAGATGGCCGATGTGTTCACCAGCGGCGACTACGTGCCGCTCGCCGTCAGCGGCCCGCACCGCGATCACGTCATTGCCTTCGCGCGGCGCCATGGCCGCGAGGCGGCGATCGTTGCGGTGGCAAGATCGTTCGCCCCGTTCACGCAGGGCGGCCGCAGCTGGCCGCGCCCCGAAGCTTTTGAGGGTGAAATCGACGCGGCTGGATATGCGCTCAGGGATGGCGCAACCCGGATTCAGCTCCCGGAGCTGTTCGGCAATCTGCCGTTCGCCGTGCTCAAGACAAAGGTCGCGGGGACGAAACGCACCGCAAGGCCGGCCCGCTCGCACGCCTGACGTCCTGCGTCAGCGCTTGGTCAGCAGCAATTTCCCGCGCTTCTGGATCGCCACCTGCGCGACCTCGGCGAACCGTTGCAGCAGCCACGGCAGCGTCACCTCGACGCGCACATGGGCATCCTCGACATCGACATGCCCGGCCGCGACCTGCCCCAGCGCCCGGACACGAAAGCTCATCCGGTTGTCGTCCCAGCGCTCCTCCTCGACGCTTATGACCGGCAGGTTCGCCGTCGCGCGCGACAGGCCCGTTTTCAAGCGGCGCATCGCCTCGTCGCGGCCGAGGCTATGGGGTATCGAAACGATCAGCGGCGCCGACATTGCGATGCACTCCTCCGTGGGTTTGGTTGATGTAGTTCTGTTCCAAGGCAAACGGAAGAACCACACAGGTTTATCACAGCGCCAACTCCGGAACCTTCACAGTTACGGGTTGTTTTCCTTCCCGAAGGGCAGAAACGAGACGGGCCCGCGGGGCTGAGGAGACGCTAGATGTCAATTGGAACGATCATTCTCATCATCCTGGTCATTGCGCTGCTTGGCGGCTTCAGCGGCATCGGCGGCGGACCGTTTTACGGTACCGGCTATTACGGCGGCGGCGGGCTCGGCCTGGTCGTCGTGATTCTGCTGATCCTGCTCCTGATGGGACGACTGTAGCCCTTGGTAGCGTTGCGTCCTGCCGATATCGACGACCAGCATCACCCGCGAAAGCGGGTGGTGCTTCGTTGGACGGCGCTTATTTGGCCGCGAGCTTCTTCATCGCCGACTTGATCGACGACGCCGCATCCTCGTAGCCATCCCAGGCCTTCGTCTTCGCGAGCAAGGCCGGCACGGTGCGCAGCGTGAATTTCTTCGGATCGAGGTCACCGCGCAGCTGCGGCCAGGTCAGCGGCATCGACACTGTCGCCCCCGGACGCGCCCGCGGCGACAACACCGCGACCGCCGTCGACATCCTGTCGTTGCGCAAATAGTCGAGGAAGATCTTTCCCGTGCGCTTGGCCTTGGACATGTTGATCAGATAGCGCTCGGGATCGTCCTGCGCCATCCACTGGCAGACCGCCTGCGCGAACGCCTTGGCCTCCTTCCACGTCACCTTGTCCCTGCTGCCTGCGAGCAGCGGTGTGACGACGTGCAGACCTTTGCCGCCGGTGGTCTTGCAGAAGCTTTCGAGGCCGACCGCGGTCAGCCGTTGCCGCATGTCCTTGGCGGCGTCGATCACGTCGGTGAATGCAACATCGGGCGCGGGATCGAGATCGAACACCAGCCGGCCCGGCGTGTCATAGGCATCGGGCGCGCAATTCCAGGGATGCAGCTCGAGACCGCCGAGCTGCGCGACTGCTGCCAGGCCCTCGATCTGGTCGATCTGCAAATAGGGTTTACGGTCGCCCGAGACCTTCGCAAGCTTGAGCAGTTTTGATGTGCCGGCCATCGCATGACGCTGGAAGAAGGTCTCGCCCTTGATGCCGTCGGGCGCACGCACGATCGAGCACGGCCGGCCCTTGAGATAGGAGATCATCCATTCGCCGACCGCCTCGAAATAGTTCGCGAGGTCGAGCTTGGTCACCGGCTCGCCATCGCCCGCATCGGGCCACAGCGCCTTGTCCGGGTGCGAGATGACGACACCCATCACCTCGCTGGACGCCTTCCCGGTGCCCTTCTTCGCCACGCCCTTGGCCATCGGCTTCACCACTTTGGTTACAACCGGCCGCTCGGCCTCGACCTCGTGCGCCGGCTTGTCCTGGCGCAGGCCCTTGAAGGCGGCCTGGCGGATATTGCCGGCGTCGGTCCAGCCGGCGAACTCGATCTCGGCGACCAGCTCCGGCTTGAGCCAGTGCACGTCGCGGGTCTTCTTCGGCGCGTCCTTGCCGCCGAACGGGTTCTTGTCCGCCTCCGCCGCCTTCAGTGCCGGCATGATGCGGCGGACCGTGTCCTGGCCGAAGCCGGTGCCGACGATGCCGACAAACGCCAGATGATCGCCGCGATAGACGCCCGCCATCAGCGAGCGAAATTTGCCATTGGTGGTCTTCCAGCCGCCGAGCACCACCTCATGGCCGGCGCGGATTTTTGCCTTGGTCCAGTCGTCGGAGCGACTGGAACGGTAGGCGCCGTCGAGCCGTTTGGAGACGATGCCTTCGAGGCCGAGCTTGCGCGCGGATTCCAGCACCGCCTCGCCGCGCTGCTCGAAATGTTCGACATAGCGGATCAGAGGGTTCTTGCCCTTGCGCGCCGCGAGCAATTGCTTCAGCCGCGCCTTGCGCTCGGCGAGCGGCAGCGGGCGCAGGTCCTCGGTGCCGGCGAACAGCAGGTCGAACGCGTAGAAGATCAGCCGATCCGTCTTGCCGTCGGAGAGCGCGGCCTGCAGCGTCGAAAAATGCGGCGTGCCGTTCTTGTCGAGCGCGACGATCTCGCCATCGATCAGCGCGTCGGGCAGCTTCTCCGCCTCCTTCACGATCGCGCCGAACTTGGCGGTCCAGTCGAGCCCCTTGCGCGTCTTCAGCACGGCCTCGCCGTCTTCGACGCGGAGCTGCACGCGGTAACCGTCGAACTTGATCTCGTGGCACCAGCCCGTGCCATTGGGTGGAGACTCCACCGCGGCGCAGAGCTGCGGCGCGACGAAATCGGGCATCTCCGATACCTGCTTCGGTTTCGCCTGCCGCGTCACTTTCAGCCGCTCCTTGGGCGCCGGCGCCTTGGTCCTGGCGCGCGCGTCCGCAGCCATGCCGTGGTTGGACTGCCAGACCGCGTCCGCCTTGGCCTTGCCGTTGCCCTTGGCCAGCATGAACGGCTTCGGCGCCCGGCCCTTGCCGGCCGCGATCTGCGCCATCGAGCGTCCGGAGGCGACCGAACGGTCTTTGTCGAGGATCTCCTCGCCGTTGCCGTCAACGGCATATTCGTCGCGGTGCTTGATCAGGAGCCAGTTGGTGCGCTTGCCGCCAAAGCGGTCGCCCTTCATCCGCACTAGCACCCAGCTGCCGTGCAGCTTGTCGCCCTCAAGCGTGAACTTCAGGTCGCCCTTCTTGAAGCCGCGCTCGGGATCGTCCGATTCCCAAGTGCCGCGATCCCACAGCTGCACCGTGCCGCCGCCGTACTGGCCTTCGGGAATGGTGCCTTCGAAATCGCCATAGTCGAGCGGATGATCCTCGACCTCCACCGCCAGCCGCTTGTCATGCGGATCGAGCGAGGGCCCGCGCGTCACCGCCCAGGACTTGAAGACGCCATCGAATTCGAGCCGCAGATCGTAATGCAACCGCGTCGCGTCGTGCTTCTGGATGACGAAGCGCCGCTGCTTGCTGGGTGCGACCTTGACGTCGCCCGACGGCTCGTTGGTCTTCTCGAAGTCGCGCTTCTTGCGATAGGTGGACAGGTTTCTCAGCGACACAACAAACCTCGGCAAACCCTCGGCGCAAACGACGGCCGCCGCCTCCGTGCGGCCATCAGGAACCAAAACCCACGGTATCCGTTCAAGTTCCAAACTCAAGCTGTTTGGAGGCGATCATGGCCGCTCCCCGCGCCTACTGGAAAGGCACGCTCAAGCTCTCGCTGGTGTCATGCCCGGTGGCGCTCTACCCGGCCTCGACCGCGGTCGAGAAGACCCGCTTCCACATGATCAACCGGGAGACCGGCAACCGGCTGAAGCAGCAGATGGTCGATACCGAGACCGGCGACGTTGTCGAGGGCGATCAGAAGGGCCGCGGCTACGAGGTCAGCAAGGGCAAATATGTCGAGATCGAGAAGGACGAGCTCGAAGCGGTGCAGATCGAGAGCAACCATACCATCGACATCGACAGCTTCGTGCCCGAGGGCGAGATCGACAAGCGCTATCTCGACCACCCCTACTACATCAGGCCCGACGGCAAGGCCGGCGTCGACGCGTTCGCGGTGATCCGCGACGCCATGAAGGATCAGGACCGCGTCGCGCTGGCGCGGATCGTGCTGACCAACCGCGAGCATGTGATCGCGATCGAGCCGCTCGACAAGGGCATGCTCGGCACCACCTTGCGTTACCCCTACGAGCTGCGCGACGCCGACGATTATTTCGACGACATCAGGAGCCCGAAGGTCACGAAGGACATGATCGAGCTCGCCGGCCATATCCTCGACAGCAAGGCCGCGCATTTCGATCCGTCGAAATTCAAGGATGAGTACGAGACCGCGCTGAAGGCCCTGGTCCGCCGCAAGGCGGCCGGCAAGCCGATCAAGGCCGCCGAGCGCGAGGAGAAGCCAAGCAACGTCGTGAGCCTGATGGACGCGCTGCAGCAGAGCCTGAAACGCGGCAAGAGCGGCGCAAGGCGCTCGCGCTCCACCGCGCGCCGCCCGACCCCGCATCGCCGCGCCGCCAAGAAGGCGCACCGGTCAAGCGCGCGGCGACGCAAGGCGGGATGAGATCTCTCGTCCTTGCGAGCGCAGCGAAGCAATCCATCTCTCCACATACGCGGAGGGATGGATTGCTTCGTCGCTACGCTCCTCGCAATGACGGATGGATGCAACTCGTCCGCTACTTCTTCTTCGAGCTCTTCCGCTTCTTGGCAGTCTTGCGCTTCTTCGCCGTCTTCTTCTTTGACGACTTCTTCGGCACTTTCCTGCCCTTGGCGCGTGCCTCGGACAAGCCGATCGCGATCGCCTGCTTGCGGCTCTTCACCTTCTTCTTGGAGCGGCCGCTGCGCAGCGTGCCGGCCTTGCGTTTCTTCATCGCGCGCTCTACATCGCCCGATGCCTTCCGCGAATATTTCCTTGCCATGGCTTGTCTCCCGCTAACGGAAAACAAGCCTCGATGGCAGCGAAAGTTCCGTTTGGTGTCGTCGGGCGACGGCACCAACGTAGCCCGCATGAGCGCAGCGACATGCGGGAGATGCCCCGGATATCGCTTCGCTCATCCGGGCTACATGTTAGTCCGCCGCGCGCAGCCGATAGCCGATGCCGGTCTCGGTCAGCACGAATTGCGGACGCTCCGGGTCGGCCTCGATCTTCTGGCGGAGCTGGCGCACATAGACGCGCAGATATTGCGCGTCGGTCAGTTCGTCCCACAATTCCTTCAAGAGGAAGCGGTGGGTCAACACCTTGCCGGCATGCTGAACCAGCACGCGCAACAGGTCATATTCCTTCGGCGACAGCTTGATCTCTTTGTCGCCGACCTTGACGATCCGGCGCACCAGATCGACCGAAAGATCGCCGGAGCGAAACACCGGCCGCTCGCCCTGCACCTGCAACTGGTGCCGCAGCGCCGCGCGCAGCCGCGCCAGCAATTCGTCCATGCCGAACGGCTTGGTCAGGTAGTCGTCGGCGCCGAGATCGAGCGCCTGCACCTTGCCGGCCTCGTCGCCGCGGCTCGACAGCACCACGATCGGCACGCTCTCGTTGCGGCCGCGGATCATGCGCAAGAGGTCATGGCCCTGAATGTCGGGCAATCCGAGGTCGAGGATGATCAGCGCCGGTCCCTCACCCAGCATCTCCAGCGCCAGCTTGCCGTTGGATGCCTCGAGGATGTCATAGCCCTGCGTGCTCAGCCCCATCCGCAGCAACTTGCGGATCGGCGGCTCGTCGTCGATGACCAGGACCTTGATCGGCGTCGCGTTCATGCAGCAGTGTCCAGCGCGTTGGTGTCGGCAGGGATCGGCAGGCGGATGGTGATGACGGCGCCGCTGCGGTCGGCGCGGTTGGCCGCCGCGATCGTGCCGCGCATCGCCTCGACGAAGCCGCGCGAAATCGCAAGCCCGAGGCCGGTACCGGGACGGACATGGTCGCCCTTCTCGGCGCGATAGAATTTGTCGAACACGCTTTCGAGCTCGGCCGCGGGAATCCCGTTGCCTTCATCGAGGATCTGCAGCGCGATGGTGTCGCGATCGCGGGCGCCGCGGATCGAGATCGTGGTGTCCGACGGGGCGTATTTGGCAGCGTTGTCGAGCAGGTTGAACAGCACCTGCTCGAACAGCACGGCGTCGAGCTCCAGCATCGGCAGATCGGCCGCGAGCTCCAGCGACACCCGGTGATGCACCAGGATCTTGCTCGCCCGCCGCAGCGCGCTGCCGACGATCTCGCCGACATCATGGCGCGCCGTGTTCGGCACGATCGCGCCGGATTCCAGCTTGGTCATGTCGAGCAGATTGGCGATGAACCGATTCAGCTGCTCGGACTCGTCGATCACGGTGGCGAGCAGATCGTGCTTCTGCGCATCGCTCAGGTTGGCGCCGAGGTCGCGCAGCGCCGAGGCCGAGCCGAGCACCGAGGCCAGCGGCGTCTTGAGATCGTGCGAGATCGAGGTCAGGAGCGCGCCGCGCAGCCGGTCGGATTCCACCGTGCGCTTGACGCGGTCCATGTCCTCGACCAGCAGCACGCGCTCGATCGCCAGCGCGCCCTGATCGACCAGCGCATCGAGCAGCCGGCGCTGGTCCGGCGTCAGCAAGGGCCCGGTGCGGTCGTCGTCGATGCCGATCACCCCGATCGGGCCGCGGCCGGTGCGCATCGGCAGGAACAGCCGTTTTCCCCCCGGCAGCGTGTCCGAGCCGCGGCCGGCCGGGCGGTCGTTGCCCCAGGCCCAGTTGGCGGCGGCAAGATCGGCCTGGTCGAGCTGATCCTCCGGCGGATAGCCGCTCTTGACGGTCAGCATGCCGTCCTCCGGCAGCAGCAGCACCACGCGCACCTTGAGCATCAGCGCGATCTGGTAGGCGGTCGCCCACAGCACGTCGTCCAGTGTCGCGGTGCCGGCAAGCTTGCGGCTGAAGGCGTAGAGCGATTCGGTGGTGCGGACGCGGCTGATCGCGGTGTCAGCCTGGGTGCGCACCCGCGCCGCGACGTTGGAGACCAGCAGCGCGATCAGCATGAAGAAGAAGAACGCCGCGACATTGGTCGGGTCAGTGATGGTGAAGGTATAGACCGGCGGCAGGAAGAAGAAATTGTAGCACAGCGAGGCCGCGACGCTCGCCAGCAGCGACGGCCCGAGGCCATAGCGCGCCGCGGCGCCGACCACGGCGGTGAGGAAGACCAGGTCGACATTCTCGATGCCGAAGAACGGCTGGATCAGCTTGGCCGCGCCGAGCCCGAGCGCCGCCAGCAGCAGCGCCATCAGATACGGCCGCGGATTGAACGGCTCCTGCCGCTGCGCGGTCTGCACCGCCGCCTTGCCGACCGGCAGCTCGTCGCCGGCGATCACGTTGACGCTGATATTGCCGGCGCGGCGCACCAGATCGTGCACCACGGACCCATGCGTCAGCTCGAACCAGCGCGAGCGCGTCGACTTGCCGATGATGATCTGGGTGACGTTGTTGGCCTGGGCGAAATTGATGACGTCGTCGGCGATACGGCGGCCGACGCCGGGCAGCGTCAGCGCCTCGCCGCCGAGCGATTCCGCGAGCCGCATGGTGTCGGCCAGCCGGTCGCGCTGCTCGTCGGAAAGTTGCAGGCTGCGCCGCGTCTCGATGCTGACCGCGGTCCATTGCGCATGCAGCCGGTCGGCGAGGCGCTTGGTGTAGCGCACGAGGCCGGCCGCGCGCGGATCCTCGCTCAGGCAGACCAGGATGCGCTCGCCGGCGGCCCAGGGTCCGGCAATCGCATTGGCCTGCATGTGGTTGAGCAGCTGCTCGTCGACCCGCTCGGCCGTGCGGCGCAGCGCCAGCTCGCGCAGCGCGGTGAGATTGCCGGGCGAGAAATAGTGTTCCAGCGCCCGCTCGGCCTGCTTGGGCACATAGACCTTGCCCTCCTTCAGCCGCTGGATCAGGTCGTCGGGCGTCAGGTCGATCAGCTCGATGGCATCGGCGCGATCGACCACCGAGTCGGGCACCGTCTCGCGCACCCGTACATGGGTGATCTGCGCGACGACGTCGTTGAGGCTCTCGATGTGCTGGATGTTGATCGCGGTATAGACGTCGATGCCGTGCGACAGCAGCTCCTCGACGTCGAGATAGCGCTTGGGATGCCGGCTGCCCGGCGCGTTGGTATGGGCGAGCTCGTCGACCAGCGCGAGCTGCGGCCGCCGCGCGATCAATGCATCGAGGTCCATCTCCTCTAGCGTCTGGTCGCGATAGGTCAGCCGCTTCCGCGGCAGCACCTCGAGACCCCTGAGCAGCGTCTCGGTCTCGACCCGACCGTGGGTTTCGACGACGCCGACCACGACGTCGACGCCCGCCTTCAGGCGGGCGTGGGCGCTCGAGAGCATCTCGTAGGTCTTGCCGACGCCGGGGGCGGCGCCGATGAAGATCTTCAGCCGTCCCGATCGATCGGTCTCCCGGCGCGCCGCCTCCAGCAGCGCATCCGGCGAGGGTCGTTTGTCAGGGTCGCGCTGATTGGCCATACCGCAATATAGTCATCCTGCGAGGGGCAGCCTACTCTCCTATTTTGGCTTTGCCGCGTCGAGCGCCAGGTTGAGCGCAAGAACGTTAACACGGGGCTCGCCGATCACGCCGGCGAAGCGGCCCTGCGTGTTCTGCGTCACCAGCTCACGCACTGCGTCCTCGGACATGCTGCGCGCTTTGGCGACCCGCGGCACCTGGAACAGCGCGGCGTCCGGCGAGATATCCGGATCGAGCCCGCTGCCCGACGTGGTCACAAGATCGACCGGCACGCTGGCGGACGGGTTCTCCGCCTTCAGCTTCTCGACATCCTCCTTGACCCGGTCGTTCAGCGCCTTGCTGGTCGGGCCGAGGTTGGAGCCGCCGGAATTGGCCGCATTGTAGGGCGCCGGCACTGTCTTCGTGGAGTCGTTCGGATCGGGCGCGACCGTCGCCGACGGCCGGCCATGGAAGTATTTATCTTCCTTGAACTCCTGCCCGATCAGGGCGGAGCCGATCACCTTGCCGTCCTGCTCGATCAGGCTGCCTTGCGCCTGGCGCGGGAAGATGACGCCGGCGATGCCGGTGATGGCGAGCGGATAGGCAAGGCCCGTGATCGCGGTCAGCAGGACCAGCACGAGGATGGCGGGGCGGATTTCTTTCAGCATGACTGGTCTCCTAAATCTCTTTCGTCATTGCGAGCGAAGCGAAGCAATCCATGGATCGGCATAACGGATGGATGGATTGCTTCGTCGCTTCGCTCCTCGCAATGACGTTGTGGTTAAGCCAGGCCCAAGGCGGCGACGACGAGGTCGATCGCCTTGATGCCGATGAACGGGATGACGATGCCGCCGAGACCGTAGATCATCAGGTTGCGGCCGAGCAGCGCGCCGGCACCCACCGCGCGATACTTGACGCCCTTCAGCGCCAAGGGAATCAGCGCGATGATGATCAGCGCATTGAAGATGATCGCCGACAGGATCGCGCTTTGCGGACTCGCCAGGTGCATCACGTTCAACACCTGAAGCTGCGGATAGAACGCGAGGAACATCGCCGGGATGATCGCAAAGTACTTCGCGACGTCGTTGGCGATCGAGAACGTGGTCAGCGCGCCGCGGGTCATCAGCAGCTGCTTGCCGATCTCGACCACCTCGATCAGCTTGGTCGGGTTGGAATCGAGGTCGACCATGTTGCCGGCCTCGCGGGCGGCCTGCGTGCCGGTGTTCATGGCGACGCCGACATCGGCCTGCGCCAGCGCCGGCGCGTCGTTGGTGCCGTCGCCGCACATCGCGACCAGCTTGCCCTTGGATTGCTCGTCGCGGATCAGCTTGAGCTTGTCCTCGGGGGTTGCCTGCGCCAGGAAGTCGTCGACGCCGGCCTCGGCCGCGATCGCGGCCGCGGTCATCGGGTTGTCGCCGGTGATCATCACGGTGCGGATGCCCATGCGGCGCAGTTCGGCAAAGCGCTCGCGGATACCGCCCTTGACGATGTCCTTCAGGTGCACGACGCCGAGCAGCTTGCCGTCCTTGGCGACGGCCAGCGGCGTGCCGCCGGCCTTTGCGATCTCGTCGGCGATCGACTGGATCTCGCGCGCTTCGGCGCTCATCGTCGCCGCGACCGCGCGGACGGTGTTGCCCGAGGCGACGGTGCGGGGCGAGCCGCCGTCGACATAGGCAAGGATCGCGTCCACCGCGCCCTTGCGGACCGACGACGTGCCGGCATCGATGCCGCTCATGCGGGTCTGCGCGGTGAACGGCACGAAGGTCGCGGCAAGCTCATGCATGTCGCGTCCGCGGATGCCGTATTTCTCCTTGGCGAGCACCACGATCGAGCGGCCTTCCGGCGTCTCGTCGGCCAGCGAGGCAAGCTGCGCTGCGTCGGCGAGGTCCTGCTCGGCGACGCCGCGGATCGGACGGAATGCGGTCGCCTGGCGGTTGCCGAGCGTGATGGTGCCGGTCTTGTCCAGCAGCAGCGTATCGACGTCGCCGGCAGCCTCCACCGCGCGGCCAGACATCGCCAGCACGTTGAAGCGCACCAGGCGGTCCATGCCGGCGATGCCGATCGCCGACAAAAGCGCGCCGATCGTGGTCGGGATCAGCGTCACGAACAGCGCCACCAGCACAACGACCGAAATCGAGCCGCCGGCATAGGCCGCATAGCTCGGGATCGTCACCGTCGCGAACACGAAGATGATGGTGAGGCCGGCCAGCAGGATGTTGAGCGCGATCTCGTTCGGCGTCTTCTGCCGCTCGGCGCCCTCCACCAGCTTGATCATGCGGTCGATGAAGGTCGAGCCCTGGGCTGCGGTGATGCGGACACGGATCCAGTCCGACAGCACCTGGGTGCCGCCGGTGACCGCGGAACGGTCGCCGCCGGACTCGCGGATCACGGGCGCGGATTCACCCGTGATCGCGGCTTCATTGACCGAGGCCACGCCTTCGATCACCTCGCCGTCGGACGGGATGTTGTCGCCGGCCTCGACCAGCACGACGTCGCCGACCTTCAGCGAGGTGCCGGGCACCATGCGATAGGTCCGGTCGGTGCCGGTGAGCAGCTTGGCCTGGCTCTCGGTACGGGTCTTTTTCAGCGATTCCGCCTGCGCCTTGCCGCGGCCTTCGGCAACGGCCTCGGCGAAGTTGGCGAACAGCACCGTGAACCAGAGCCAGAGGATAATCTGGAAGGTGAAGCCGAGATTGGCGCTGCCGGTGACGAGGTCGCGGACGAAGATCACCGTGGTCAACGCGGCCACGACCTCGACCACGAACATCACGGGGTTCTTCGCCATCACCCTAGGATCGAGCTTGACGAAGGCCGAGCGGATCGCCGGCACCAGGATCTTCGGGTCGAACATGGTCGACGCCGTCACCTGCTTTTGCAGTCTTGTGGTTTCCATGGTTGTCACTCCGGACAATTCGATCAGAACAGGGTGTTGGCGTTCATGGCGAGGTGCTCGACGATCGGCCCGAGCGCCAGCGCCGGGAAGAAGGTGAGACCGCCGATGATCAGGATCACGCCGATGACGAGGCCGACGAACAGCCCGCCGGTGGTCGGGAAGGTGCCCGCCGAGGCCGGGATCGACTTCTTCTCGACCAGCGAACCTGCAATGGCCATCGCCGGCACGATCATGAAGAAGCGGCCGACGAACATCGCGGAGGCGAGCGTCAGATTGTAGAACAGGGTGTTGCCGGTGAGGCCCGCGAAGGCCGAGCCGTTGTTGCCGGTCGCCGAGGTGAACGCGTACAGCACCTCGGTGAAGCCGTGCGGGCCGGAGTTCGCCATCGAGGCCACCGCCGACGGCAGTACCACGCCGACCGCGGTCCAGCCGAGATACATCAGCGGCAGCACCAGGATCGCGAGCATCGCCATCTTGACCTCGCGCGCCTCGATCTTCTTGCCGACATATTCCGGAGTGCGGCCGACCATCAGGCCGGCGACGAAGATCGCCAGCACGACGAACAGCAACATGCCGTAGAAGCCGGCGCCGACGCCGCCGATGATGACCTCGCCGAGCTGCATGTTGATCAGCGGGATCATGCCGCCGAGCGCGGTGAAGCTGTCATGCATGGCATTGACCGCGCCGCAGGAGGCGGCAGTCGTGACGACGGCGAACAGCGAGGACGCGACGATGCCGAAGCGGACCTCCTTGCCCTCCATGTTGCCGCCGGTGAGACCGAGCGCGTGCAGCGCCGAGGTGCCGTTGGCTTCCGCCCAGTAGGTGACGGTGACGCCGGCGACGAACAGGATGCCCATCACGGCGAAGATCGCCCAGCCCTGGCGCTCGTTGCCGACCATGCGGCCGAACACGTTGGTCATGGCGGCGCCGAGTGCGAAGATCGAGACCATCTGCACGAGGTTCGACAGCGCGGTCGGATTCTCGAAAGGATGCGCGGCGTTGGCGTTGAAGAAGCCGCCGCCATTGGTGCCGAGCATCTTGATCGCGACCTGCGAGGCCACGGGCCCGAGCGCGATGGTCTGCTTGCCGCCCTCCAGCGTGGTGGCGTCGACATAAGCGCCGAGCGTCTGCGGCATGCCCTGCCAGACCAGGAACAGCGCGTAGACGACGCAGATCGGCAGCAGCACGTAGAGCGTACAGCGCGTGACATCAACCCAGAAATTGCCGACGGTGCGCATCGACGAGCGGGTGAAGCCGCGGATCAGCGCCATCGCCAGCGCGATGCCGGTCGCCGCCGACAGGAAATTCTGGTGGGTGAGGCCGACCATCTGGACCAGATAGGACAGCGTGCTCTCGCCGCCGTAGTTCTGCCAGTTGGTGTTGGTGATGAAGGAGATCGCGGTGTTGAAGGAAAGGTCCTCGGCGACCGCCGACTGTCCGGCCGGGTTGAACGGCAGCACCGCCTGCAGCCGCATCAGGCCGTAGATGATGGCGAAGCCGCCGACATGGAACAGCAGCATGGCGACCGTATAGGTCAGCCAGTGCTGCTCGCGCCGCTCGTCGACGCCGCCGACCCAGTAGATGCCGCGCTCGACCGGGCGCAGCACGGGCGACAGGAAGGTGCGCTCGCCGTTGAACACGCGGGTCATGTACCAGCCGAGCGGTTTGACCAGCGCGGCAACGATCGCGCAGAACAGAATAATTTGAATCCAGCCGATGACGGTCATTGCGTCAAACCTTTCGAATGGGAGCGAAGCGCAGCATCGACGCGAACAAGCCGAGCAACAGCCCGGTCAGCATCGCGTCGGCTAACAGAATTGTGCAAAGCGCTGACATCGCGGGCCGCCTAGAAGCGTTCGGGCCGCAGCAATGCGTAAGTGAGGTAGAACAGCAGGCCGAGCGAGACGAGGCCGGCGAGCGAGTAATCGAAGATCATCGCCGCCTCCGTTACAGCCGTTCGCAGGCGTAGGCGTAGCCGATGCCGGCCGCGAAGAAGCCGATCGCAAGCGCCGCCATGAGAATGTCCATCATGTGAGACTCCTATGCGTCACAGGGCGCGGGCCATTGCATAGGCGTCCCGCGCCGGATGGCCGTGAGGTGCCATCCGGGACATAGGTTTTCGAGAGGTGGCGAGTAAGGACGTTATAGGAATCCTATAAGTGCCACGAGCTGCGCAGCCGTCGTCCCGGCGAAGGCCGGGACCCATAACCACAGGGCCGAGTTTTGTGATGGCTGGGCCCCAGCGCGACACGAAAACTGAAATCGGCGGTTGGGTCCCGGCCTTCGCCGGGACGACGTGTCTTTATGGAATCCCTATATCTCCGTCCCCCGCCTCATCTCGTTTTCAAATGGCACTCCGGCCATTTTGAGCGTGCGGCCAATGCCTTGAGCTTGGATTTCTTGGGCCGCGCAAGACGAGATGACGCCATGTCAGTGCTTTCCCAGAACACCTCCATCGATCTCGGCGAACGGCTGCGCGACGCCTATGCGGTGACAGCCGAATTCATGGCCGACATCATCAGCCAGACCTGCCGGCGCTTTCCCTCGGTCGGACAGAGCGGCAAGACCCGCCAGGTCGAGCGGCTGATCCAGTCGGGCGCCTGGACCGACGCCGCGATCGCGCTGCTCGATCTGGAACTGCCGCAATGGCAGATCCGCCGCCTGGTCTATGACGAGGGCGAGTGGCACTGTGCGTTGTCGCGCGAACGCGAGCTGCCGGACTGGCTCGACCAGTCGATCGAGACCCACCACACCGATCTTGCACTCGCGATCCTCAGCGCCTTCGTGGAGGCGCAGCGCATCTCGACGCCCGATAGCCGAACCAGCGTGCCGACCGTCCGTCGCGACACGCGCGCGCTGTACGAGCCGCTGTTCGTCGACAATATCGGCTGACGGCGGCGCGGCCGTGGACACCAAACAACTGCCGCGGCAGCTGCAGTCGGTCCAGGTCATGGTCCGCTTCGGCTTCCGGCTTGCCATCATGATCGGCTTTGCCGTGTTCGCCGGCGCCGGCTTCGGCAAGGGCCTCGTCACCCTGTTGTGGATGTCGGCCGTGATCTGCGCCTTCGCCGGGATCGCCAAGCGCGAAATGCCGTTTGCCGCAAACCTCAATCACTGGGACGAGATGACCGCCTATGTCGCGCTGTGCGCGCTCGGCACCGGCATCGTCCAGCGCCTCTAGACCATCCTCACAAATCCTATGCCGCTCCTATGAAGTCGCTGCTCGCACGCGCTCGATTTCATATCCCGCAAATCAGACATTGATCGCGTGACCGTGACTGAAGCGTTTTCGAGCGAGCCGGACACCGGTTCGCGCGAGGAAAACGCGTCAGAAACAAAAAGAAGGACCACCACCGTGAAACTCGTCGAACCTCCCTCGTGTAGCGCCGCGTCCACCGTCGTCTTCATCGGCCGCAACCATCGCGGCCAGTGGGTCGCCCAGCAACAGAACGGCCTCTATGGCGGCCTGTTCGTCAACCGCGCCCAGGCCGTCAAATACGCGCTGTTCGAAAACGGCCAGCATCCTGAAATGATCGTCGAGCTGTCGCGTGAGATCGAGCTCGATATGCGCGGCGAGACCGCGAGCTTTCCCGCAATCCGCGTGGCGTGAGCCACCCATGACTTGACAAACATGACCTGGCAAACGGCTGCGAAAGCCGACACGGCCGGATGGCTGTCGGGCTTCATCCCCGATCTTCCGACCCCCTTCAACCATCGGGGCGAGATCGACGCGGAGGCGTTCGGCCGGCTGTGCGAGCGCCAGATCGCGGCCGGCGTCACCGCGCTGGTGGTCGGCGAGACCGCAGGTGAAAGCGCGACGCTGCAGCCCGCGGAACGTGCGCAGCTGGTCCGGATCGCGGCCGGCGTCGCGCGCAAGCGGGTTCGCATCATCGCCGGCGCCGGATCGAACGCGACCGACCGCGCCGTCACATTCACCCGGGCCGCGGAAGCGGCCGGCGCCGACGCCGTCATGTCGGTCGTACCCTATTACAACAAGCCTATGCCACGGGGCACGGCGGCGCATTTCCACGCGGTCGCCGCGGCCACCACGCTGCCCGTCATCCTGCACGACATTCCGTCGCGCACGGTCAAGGGCCTTGCCGACGAGACGCTGCTCGAGCTCGCCGCATCGCCACGCTTCGTGGGATTGCGCGACGGCAGCGGTGACGTTGCCCGGCTGGCGCGCCTGCGCTCACGCCTGCCGGCGACATTCCGGATGCTGACCGGCGACGACGCCTCCTCGCTGGCCTGGCTCGCCGCCGGTGGCGATGGCTGCATCTCGGTCGTGACGAACGTCGCGCCCGATCTGTACGTGGCCGTTCACAGGCATTTCCGCGAGGGACGGTTGTATCAGGCGCGGGAGTTGCACCAGCGGCTGGTGCCGCTTGCGACCTTGCTGGAGCGCGAGCATCCCGCCGCATTGAAGTTCGCGCTGGCGCTTCTGGGATTCATGCCGCCGACGACGCGACTGCCGATCGTGCAATTGAACGGGTCGGCAGAGGCCGAGGTCTCGCAGGCGATGGCTGAGCTTGCCGACGAGTACCTCGCAGCCGCGCATTGAGATTTGCCGACCCGACATAACCCATCGCAATGCACAATGCGATCAGCACACGGTGCCCGTGACGCGGCGCCAACTTGAGGTTCCGAAACGGCGCCCCATATCCACGGCAAGGGAGTGCTTGCCGTGCACACCACCTTCAAGGCGGCCCTCGTTGTTGCGACCGTCCTGGTCGCTCTGGTTGTCTCCATCCGTCCCGGTCCGGCCGCGGACAACAGCCATCTTGCCCTGACCATTTCAATCGACGGGGCAATTGGGCCGGCAGCGGCCAGCTACGTCAAGGACGGCCTGGCCAAGGCCGCCGAGCGCCACGCCGAAATTGTTATCCTGCGTTTGAATACGCCGGGCGGCCTCAGCACCAGCATGCGTGAGATCATCGCCGACGTGCTGGCCTCGCCCGTTCCCGTGGTCGGCTACGTTGCGCCATCCGGCGCCCATGCCGCGAGCGCCGGGACCTATATCCTCTATGCGACCCATCTCGCGGCCATGGCGCCCGGCACCAATATCGGCGCCGCGACGCCGGTGCAGATCGGCGGCCCGATACCGGGGCTGCCGGGCAGCACCCCGGACAAGGGCGGCAAGGACCAGAAGGACGGCGGCCATCCGTCCGAAACCAAGGATGCCATGACGGCGAAGGTGACGAATGATGCCGTTGCCTTCATCCGCAGCCTCGCCGAATTGCGTGGCCGCAATGCCGACTGGGCCGAGAAGGCGGTCCGCGATGCCGCCACCCTCTCCGCCAACGCAGCGCTGCAGGCCAACGTCATCGATCTCACCGCGCGCGATCCGGCCGACCTGCTCAGGCAGGTCGATGGCCGGACCATCGAGCTTCCCGGCGGCAAGACGCAACGCCTGGCGACCACGGACACCGCGATCGAGGCCATCGATCCCACCTGGATCGCGCGCGCGCTTGCGGTCATCACCGACCCCAACATCGCATTCATTCTCCTGATGGTCGGCATCTACGGCCTGATCTTCGAGTTCATGTCGCCCGGTGCCGTGGCGCCCGGGGTTGTCGGGACGATCTGCCTGCTGCTCGGTCTGTACGCACTCAACATGCTGCCGATCAACTACGCGGGCTTCGCCCTGATGCTGGTCGGGATCGCGCTGCTCGCAATCGAAGCCTTCAACCCGACCGTCGTGATCGGCCTCGGAGGAATAGTCGCCTTCGTGCTTGGAGCAGCCATGCTGTTTCGGATCGAGGCGCCCGGTTACCGGCTGTCATGGCCGGTCATCGGCATCGTCGCCGCGATGTTCACGGGGCTCATTCTCGTCGTGCTCGGCGCGCTCCGCCGGGCGCGCAAGGGCCCGGTGCGGATCGGTGCGCAAGCCATGCGCGGGCTATCGGCCGAAGTGCTCGACTGGTCCGAGACCACGGGTCACGTCTTCACCAACGGCGAACGCTGGCAAGCGCGCAGCACCGAGACATTCGCGGCGGGAGACACGGTCGAGGTCGCCAACATCATCGATTTGACGCTGGTGGTACGGCGCGCGCCGGCCTCCCCCGGCGAAGGAGGTACAGCATGATGCTTGATTATTTCACCTATACGGCGATCGCGCTGCTGATCATCGTATTCCTGACCCAGGCCGTGCGCGTGCTGCGCGAATACGAGCGCGGCGTCATCTTCACGCTCGGCCGTTTCACCGGGGTGAAGGGCCCGGGGCTCATCATCCTGATTCCGGTGGTGCAGCAGCTGGTGAAGGTCGATCTCAGGGTGGTGGTGCAGGTGGTGCCGCCACAGGACGTGATTTCGCGCGACAACGTCTCGGTCAAGGTCAACGCCGTGCTCTACTTCCGCATCGTCGATCCCGAGCGCGCCATCATCAAGGTCAGCGACTACATGGCTGCGACCAGCCAGCTTGCGCAGACCACGCTGCGCTCGGTGCTCGGCAAGCACGAGCTCGACGAGATGCTGGCGGAGCGCGACAAGCTGAACGCCGATATCCAGGAGACCCTCGACAGGCAGACCGACGTCTGGGGCATCAAGGTCACCGGGGTCGAGATCAAGGATATCGATCTCAATGAGACGATGGTGCGGGCGATCGCCAAGCAGGCCGAGGCGGAGCGGCTGCGGCGCGCCAAGGTGATCAACGCGATGGGCGAGCAGCAGGCCGCCGAGAAGCTGGTCGAGGCCGGCCGGATCCTCGCCCAGGAGCCGCAAGCGATGCAGCTGCGCTACTTCGCGGCGCTGCACGACATTGCCGGCGAGCGCTCCTCGACCGTGGTGTTCCCGCTGCCGATGAACCTTCTCGATCACCTGGCGCCGCGGCGTGAAGCGACGTGAACTGGTTTGGGAGCAGAAACGACGGTCGCTCAAGGTCGGCGCGCTCGGGATCGTGGGACTCGTAGGCGCCGCGGCCTCTGCACGTCACTGCAAGCCAACGGGCCGCGCGAACGCGCGCCCGATGACAGGCTCCGCGAAGCAATCCATCGCGCCACATGCGGAGATATGGATTGCTTCGTCGCCATGCTCCTCGCAATGACGCGGATGGGTTCAGGGGCTTAACGCCCGCGATGCTTGGCCCGCCACGCAGGTCCCGGACCGCGCATGTAATGCGCCTCGGGCCGGTAGCCGTTGATCGGTTCCTCGCCGATCCAGGCGAGGAATGCGAGCAGCCCTTCTGCGGCGCGGCGCGGCAGGGCAGCGATGAACAAAACTGTGCGCATCTCAGTAGTCCCACTTCTCGCCGAGCACGACCGGCGCCCGTGGATATCTCTCGGCGTCGCCGCCGAGCATGCCGACGTTGAGGTTGGTCCGCGCCCAATCCTCGTGGCCGCGATGCAGCAGCAGCTCATTGCGGAGCCGATGAATCTTGGCGGCGGCGATCGCACGGTGAACAGTCCTGAAGACGAGGCCGATCCGCCGGAACGTCGGCCGCAGCATCAAGGGCATGGCGCCGGCCGAACCGTGCGGCCGGGCATCGTGGTAATGGAGCAAGGTCATGTGCCACCTTCCCGTTTGGCGGCGCGCGCGAGCGCGCCGCATCACGGCAAAAGATGCGGGGAAGGCCGTAGGAATTCGAGAGCAGCCGCAGCCCTGTCACATAGCCGCGGCATAAGCGTCCGGCCGCGGTCCGTGCACCGCCGTCATGCCGCAAATCGCGACATTTCGGACAATTTTACCCTCGATCAGCGGCGCGAGGGGCAGGTTTACGGTCGGCGGCAAGACCGGTAACCTTGCCTCCCAATGCGACGTGGAGAGTGCCCATGCGGCCCAAGGATCAGATCAACTGGATGCTGTCGGATGCGATCGAGGCGCTCGCCCGCGCCGAACGGCTGCACCAGAGCTTCCTCAATTTGCACCCGCGCGCGGGAAGCACCGAGCCGAGCTGGGAACCGCCGACCGACGTGATCGAGACCGAGGATGAAATCCTGATCCTGGTCGCGTTGCCGGGGGTCGATCCCGACGAGGTCGAGGCCGCGCTCGACGGCGGCACGCTGGTGATCTCCGGCCGCCGCACCCTGCCCCCTGAACTCCGCAACGCCCGTATCCTGCGCCTCGAACTGCCGCAGGGCCGGTTCGAGCGCCGCATCGCGCTGCCGACCGGCCGCTACACGATCAGCCGCTTTGCCGCGCATGGTTGCGTCGGCCTGCGGCTCGGAAAGTCGAGCTAAAGGATTTCGACATGGCTGCCTCAGACGTTTCAAGCCCAGCTTCAACTTCGACGCCGATCCCGAGCGACGCGCTGATCATCGTCCCGGTGCGCAACACCGTGCTGTTTCCGGATGTCATCATTCCGATCACGATCGCCCGGGCGACCTCGATTGCCGCGGCCCAGCAGGCGGTGCGCGAGCAGCGGCCGATCGGCATCCTGCTGCAGCGCGATCCCGAGACCAACGATCCCGGCCCCGACGGGCTTTACCGCGTCGGCACCACAGCCAACATCGTGCGCTACATCACCGGTGCGGACGACAGCCACCATCTGGTCTGCCAGGGCGTGCAGCGCATGCGCGTGCTCGACTATCTGCCGGGCACGCCGTTCCTCGCGGCCCGCGTGCTGCAAATTCCCGAGCCGACCACCACCTCGGCCGAGATCGAGGCGCGCTTCCTCAATCTGCAGCGCCAGGCGCTGGAGGCCGCGCAATTGCTGCCGCAAGTGCCGCAGGAGCTGATCGCAGCACTGCAGGGCACCACCTCGCCGGCAACCCTTGCCGACCTTGCGACGTCCTACATGGACATCAAGCCGTCGGAGAAACAGGACATCCTGGAAACCATCGATCTCGTGGCACGGATGGACAAGGTGTCGCGTCACCTCGCCGAACGTATCGAGGTGCTGCGGCTGAGCCAGGAGATCGGGCAGAAGACCAAGGCCGTGTTCGACGAGCGGCAGCGCGAGGCGATCCTGCGCGAGCAGATGGCGACGATCCAGCGCCAGCTCGGCGAAGGTGACGGCAAGGCCGCGGAAGTCGCCGAGCTGACCAAGGCGATCGTCGAGGCCAAGATGCCGCCGGAGGCCGAAAGCCAGGCGCAGAAGGAACTGCGCCGCTACGAGCGGATGCCGGAGGCAGCGGCCGAATCCGGCATGGTGCGCAGCTATCTCGACTGGCTGATCGATCTGCCCTGGAGCATTCCGGAGGAGAAGCCGATCGACATCGCGGAGGCGCGCAAGATCCTCGACCAGGACCATTATGGCCTCGAGAAGATCAAGAGCCGCATCATCGAATATCTCGCGGTGCGCAAGCTCGCGCCCGGCGGCAAGGCGCCGATCCTGTGCTTCCTCGGGCCGCCCGGCGTCGGCAAGACGTCACTCGGCCAATCGATCGCGCGCGCGATGGCGCGGCCGTTCGTCCGCGTCTCGCTCGGCGGCGTGCATGACGAGGCCGAGATCCGCGGCCATCGCCGCACCTATATCGGGGCGCTGCCCGGCAACATCATCCAGGCGATCAAGAAAGCCGGCGCGCGCAATTGCGTGATGATGCTGGACGAGATCGACAAGATGGGCCGCGGCGTCCAGGGCGATCCGTCGGCCGCGATGCTCGAAGTGCTCGACCCCGAGCAGAACAGCACCTTCCGCGACAATTATCTCGGCGTGCCGTTCGATCTCTCGCGCGTCGTCTTCATCGCCACCGCCAACATGCTCGACGGCGTCCCCGGCCCGCTGCTCGACCGCATGGAGCTGATCAGCCTTGCCGGCTACACCGAGGACGAGAAGCTCGAGATCGCCAAGCGCTATCTGGTCCGCCGCCAGCTCGAGGCCAACGGCATCAAGGCCGAGCAGGTCGAGATCGATCCGGATGCGCTGCGGCTGATCATCCGCAGCTACACCCGCGAGGCCGGCGTGCGCAACCTGGAGCGCGAGATCGGCAAGGTGCTGCGCAACGTCGCGGTGCAGATCGCCGAGGGCAGCACCAGCCACGTCACCATCGCGCCGAAGGACATCGTCTCGCTGCTCGGCCAGCCGAGGTTCGAGAACGAGATCGCGATGCGCACCAGCATTCCCGGCGTTGCCACCGGCCTCGCCTGGACCCCGGTCGGCGGCGACATCCTGTTCATCGAGGCGTCGCGCACGCCGGGCCGCGGCGCGTTGATCCTCACCGGCCAGCTCGGCGAGGTGATGCGCGAGAGCGTGCAGGCCGCGCTAACCCTGGTGAAGAGCCGGGCCTCGCAGCTCGGCATCGACCCCGGCGTGTTCGAGAAGAGCGACATCCACGTCCACGTTCCCGCCGGCGCGACGCCGAAGGACGGTCCGAGCGCGGGCGTTGCGATGTTCACCGCCCTCACCTCGCTCCTGACCGACCGCACGGTGCGTAGCGACACCGCGATGACCGGCGAGATCTCGCTGCGCGGCCTCGTGCTGCCGGTCGGCGGCATCAAGGAGAAGGTGGTCGCAGCCGCGGCCGCCGGCCTGACCCGGGTGATGCTGCCGGCGCGCAACAAGCGCGACTTCGACGACATCCCCGCCGGCGCCCGCGCCAAGCTGGAGTTCATCTGGCTCGAACGGGTCGACGAGGCGATCGCAGCCGCGCTGGAGGCCGCCAAGACGACGCCCGCCGCCGCGGAGTGACCGCGTCTCGAACGCAACAAGAGGGCGTGACAGCGATCGCCGTCACGCCCTCTTGCGTTGCAGATAGCGGAGCGGTGCCGCTCAGCTCTTGCCCATGCATTCTTCGATGTAGAACCAGCGGTCGTCGCCGGTCAGGCCCTTCGACTTCACCTCGGCGCGGCAAGCCTTCAGCTTTGGCTTGTTGGCCTTCCACTTCGCCTTCATGTCCTTCAGCTTCTGCATGGTCAGCTTGACCTTCGACGGCTTGGCCTCGGTGGTCTGGGCTGACGCGGTGTGCAGCGAGCCGGCGAGAAGCAAGGCGGCCACAAGACAGCTTGCGGTACGAAACATGACTGAAATGTCCCTTGATTATCTGTTGATTTGAACGGCGTAGAGCTTCTTGTTTGACGCGTCTTCTTCACGCGAACCGGCATCCACTTCGCTCGAAAACGCTTCAGGCCGCGCGGGATACCAGATGGCCCGCGCGCGGCCTGAACTGCGATCAGAGGATTTTGACCGCGCTGAGCAGCGTCATGTAGACGCCCCACGCCAGCGGAATGCCGACGAACAGCCAGAACAGCGCCGCCTTGGCGTCGAGCCCGCCGAACCCGATCCCGTAGGAACCATGCGGTCCGGCCGCCGCGGCGCTGGCGCTCGCATCCTGCAGTTTGGCAACCTCGGCGTCGCTCATATGCCATTTCGCATCGACCGGCTTGATCAGGTAGTTGCAGATCAGGCCCGCGATCAACATGGCGCACAGGATGTACATCGTGGTGTTGTAGAGCTGGTCGCGCGGCACGCCTGCGGCCAGCTGGAACTCACGGATGTAGTTCACCACGACAGGACCGATGATGCCGGCGGTCGACCATGCCGTCAGCAGACGGCCGTGGATGGCGCCGACGAACTGGGTGCCGAACATGTCGGCGAGATAGGCCGGCACGGTGGCGAAGCCGCCGCCATACATCGACAGGATGATGCCGAAGCCGAGCACGAACAACAGCTTCGATCCCATCGCGGCGAAGGTCGGCGCCAGCGCGTAGAGCGCGATGCCGAGGATGAAGAACGTGTAGTAGGTGTTCTTGCGGCCGATCTTGTCCGACAGCGACGCCCAGAAGAAGCGGCCGCCGATGTTGAACAGCGACAGCAATCCGGCAAAGCCGGCCGCGATCGCCGCGATCTGCGTCTTCTGTCCGGCATCGAGCTGGTTGAAGCCGACATTGGGCAGGCCGATCAGCTTGCCCGCGAAGATCTCCTGCAGCATCGGCGAGGCCATGCCGATCACGCCGATGCCCGCCGACACGTTCAGGCAGAGCACCCACCAGATTAGCCAGAATTGCGGCGTCTTGTGCGCGTTGTCGAGATGGACATGCTTGCTCGAGATCATCGCGTTGGCCTTCGTCGGCGGCGCCCAGCCCTCGGGCTGCCAGCCGGCCGGCGGAATGCGATAGCGGAACGCGCCGATCATCATGAACACGAAGTAGATCGCGCCCATGGCGAGGAAGGTCTCCCAGACGCCGACCGAGGTCGGGGTCTTGAAGTAGTTCATCAGCCTGTCGGCGAGCGGGGCGCCGATCATCGCGCCGCCGCCGAAGCCCATGATCGCCATGCCGGTCGCCATGCCGCGCCGGTCGGGGAACCATTTCACCAACGTCGACACCGGCGAGATGTAGCCGAGGCCGAGGCCGACGCCGCCGATCACGCCGGAGCCGAGCCACATCAGCCAGAGCTGGTGCGTGTAGACGCCGAGCGCGCCGATCACGAGACCGCCGGCCCAGCACAGCGCCGCGACGAAGCCGGCCTTGCGCGGACCGACCTTCTCGAGCCAGCCGCCCCAGATCGCGGCGGAGACGCCGAGCAGCACGAAGAACAGCGTGTACATCCACCCGAGGCTCGCGACCTTCCAGTCGCAGGTGGTGGTGAACAGCTCCTGCACCAGCGAGATGTCGGGGCACGCCTTCGGCGCGGTCAGGCCGATCGCGCGCGACAGCGGCAGCCAGAACACCGAGAAGCCGTAAGCCATGCCGATGCACAGATGGATGCAGAGCGCGGCCGGCGGCACCAGCCAGCGGTTGAAGCCGGCGGTCGCGATTGTATGTTCCTTGTCGAGGAAACCTGCGCCTGTCGCGGATACGCGTCCGGCGCTGCTCACTGTGGTCATTGACACCTCCCCTGCAGCCGCCATTACGACAGGCGCATCTGCATCTTCGATCCCGCCTCAGCCCATTGCGGCCAGCGTCAGCCGGCAGCTCCGCACATTTCCTCAATGCGTCGGGACCAACCACGCACATTCCGGAAATGCTAACCCCCAATACGACCGGATATGCCCGGCCGTGCAGCCCGTGATCTGGGCACGGGCCCAGTCGTTGTCCGTCGATGCGCCCACACTCGAGCACAACGCCATCACCACAACCCGGCGGACATTATCAATTCGCGCAGAATGGAAAATAGGTGTCGATAGGCAAAAGGTAGATATCAAGCTGCATCTAGCGCGTACGCGGCAACGCAGCATTCGAATTGCCTATCGCTCCATTGATCTTCTCGATCAAGAAAACGATCCGGGCGTCGCTTCGTTCGGTGATCTCGACCTTGTCGCCGGTCTCCTGGATGAGGGCCGGGATATCGATCACCGAAAGCGGATCGGTGCAGTGCACCTCGAGGAAATCTCCCGCCGTCACGCTCCGGAGGGCCTTGCGCGTCTTCAGCGCCGGCAGCGGGCATTTCAGGCCGGTGAGATCGAGCTTCGTCGTTGTCATGGTTCGACCATGGCGAAGCCGTCCTGCATCGTCAACGCCGCCTCCCCGTCCACGTCAGCCTTCGGCCGGAGCCGACGCGAGCACGTCGTCGACGGGAATCGCGGCGCGCAGCATCAATTCGGCAACGTCCTCGATGTCGTCGAGATGCGCGACCGGCAGCGTGGTTGCAACGGCGACATCGCTGGCAATCCCGACCACGCGCGGGTCGTCGGGAAACAGCAGCGGCTTGCCGTTGGCGGCGCGGTACACCTCGATCTTGTTGACCGGCTCGCGCTTGAAGCCTTCGACCACGACCAGATCGACCTGCGCCATCTTGGCGAGCAGCTCCGGCAGCCGCGGCTCATCGGCGCCGCGCAGCTCGTGCATCAGCGCCCAGCGCCGCGTCGAGGACACCAGCACCTCGGTCGCACCGGACTGCCGGTGCACCCAGGAGTCCTTGCCGGGCACGTCGACATCGAATTCATGGTGGGCGTGCTTGATCACGGAGACGCGCAGGCCGCGGCCCAGCAGGCAGGGGATCACCCGCGACAGCAGGGTGGTCTTGCCGGCACCGCTCCAGCCCGCGAGGCCAATCACTTTCATACGCGTCTCCGAAGACATGCCAATCGTTTAGGTATCCACGCCCGCGGTTCCGCCCGACATGGATGGCCGGGACCAGCCGTGACGGCGGAAAGCCGCGACTTGCGCCCAACGCTGCTTATATCAGCCTTGGAGCAATGTCATGCCAGGCTCGCCGGCAGATGAGGATGGGCTGGCGCGCTAGAGGACCGCCCTCGGAAACTCCTGCAGCAGCTGCCCCCACAGCACCGCGAACGCGATCAGGCCACAGACCCCAAGCGCCGCGGTGAATCTCGGCAATCGGCCGATGGCGACGAGCAGCCAGGCCGGCAGGAAGAACAGGCCGAACACTAGGCCGAGCGGAAAGACCGCCAGCCACTGGAAGCCGGTACCGTCGCCAGGCGGCACATGGGCGATGGCGTAGAAGGTGTAGAGCCAGAACAAGGTGCCGGCCGCCGCGACGAGCGCGGCGATCTTACGGAAGTTGGCGGTGTCGAATGCCATGATGGATTGGTCGCCGCAATCGGCGAACCCGTTCACGGGCCGCCGCGCAAGTCGGGCTCGGCGCGCTATCCCGCAGGGTCAGTCGTTTCGTTGACTGACAGGCCGCCCCGGCTTGGCCAGCCTTGCCGATCGGCTCTCTCTCGGGGGCTGGTCACGCATCCGCAGCCTCTTCCGCGGCCGCTGCGTATCGACTGCCAGCACTTCTTCCAGCGTTGTATTCCTAAAACGAAGCCTTCTTAACATCGCTCCGCTCCTCGAGCGGGTGGGAGCCCCATCGGTCGCTCAATCACCGACATCCACAACAGAGCCCATGTCGGTGACAAGAGATAACCAGCGACGGGACGGTTTGCTCCAATGCATGTTGCAGCCCCCGCTCACGTCACGCGCGATCCCGCTATCCAGCGGATTTACCTCGAAATTTCCGATACGCAGGGCGATCGGAACACGATAATGTGCAGCATGGAGGACTATGTATGCCTCGCTCGCCTTCGATTGTGCCGCATTCAATCGATCACGACACCTATCTGGTGCTGAACGATTTTGGCCGACTGGGCCGTGCCTGGAGCGAAACCGACGAAGAAGGCACTGACCGAAAAACGCTGATCCGCCGCCTGCTGGATGACCAGTACAGCCGTCCGGTCCGCATCGTGGCCTTCAATACCAACGAAGGATGGTCGCGCGACGTCACGACCGACATTGCCGACGAGCTTCGGCGCCGTTTCGTCGAATACGAAGAGGTCCCGCGCTCCGTGCTGGAGTTCGTGGAGACGGCCATGCGGCACTGAGCTGGATCGGCAACGCAAAAGGCCCGCTCGCAGTGCGATCGCTCGGCCTCGGCAAGCATCCGCCAAACGGCAATTTTCCGAGCAATCTCAACGCGATCCGGCTGCCTCGCAGCGCCGCTCCGCCATAAGGCAATATTAAGAGCATTTGCCGTACCTGTTCTCCCGTTCAACGGGAGACCGGTCCAGTGCGCAATCGTGGTAACGTTCGAGACGCCGTAAGCCTGAAAAACCGGATTCTGGTCACGGCGATCTTTCTGGCATCGGGCGCGGCATCGCTGATCCTGCAGGTTCTCTGGTTCAAGCAACTGCAATTCGTGCTGGGAAGCGCGACCGTCTCCGTCAGCGTCACGGTGGCAAGCTTCTTTTTCGGCCTCTCGCTGGGCAGCGCCCTGGGAGGCCGGATCGCCGACACCGTCAGCCGCCCCCTGAAAATCTACGGGTTGCTCGAACTTGCCCTCGCCCTCGTTTCTCTCGCGGTCACCGCATTCCTGTCGCATTGGCCGACATGGGTGGGCTGGCTGTCACCGATGCTCGACCTGGAGTCTCCCTTCCGGCTGCCTCTCATGGTCGCCGTGTCGCTCGCCATTCTGTCGCTGCCGACGATGTTGATGGGCGCGACCCTGCCCTTCCTGGTGAAATTTTTGACCCGCACACAAACCGACCTCGCCAATCGGATCGGTCTGCTCTACGGGTTCAATACCCTGGGCGCCGCCATCGGCACCCTGGCGGTCGGCTTTGTGCTGATGGGCCTCTGGGGCATCGCGGGATCAAGCCTGGTTGCGGCAGCGCTGTATGTCTGCGTCGGCGTCGTTGCCCTGTTCGTTGCGCGCGGCGCAAGCCCGCTCTTGCCGGTCGCGGCACAGGCGCCGGTGCAAACCGCCGCGATCGCGCGTGGCAGGACGTCGATCCTGATCTGGATTTTCGCGTGCTCCGGTTTTGTATCGATCGCCTATGAGGTCGTCTGGTTCCGATTCCTGACCAATGTCAGCACCTCGAGCGTCTACGCGTTCTCGGGCATGCTCGGCGTTTACCTGCTGGGGCTCGTGATCGGCGCCCTGATCTGCGCCAGGCTGCTCGCCCCCCGCAAGGATCAATTGCTGCGATACTTCGCCGTGACGCAGCTGCTGATCGCGGTTGCAGCCACGCTGACCGTCGGAATGCTCGGCAAGGCGCGGACCATGGGAGTAGCGCTGTCTCCCATCGTATCGGGCCTGCTTCCAGTCCCGGTGCAGGAGCTGTTGGGGGGTGACGTTTCATTCTTCCTGGTCTGCGCTGTTGCGCTGTTGCTGCCGACGATGCTGATCGGCATCAGCTTTCCCCTGGCCAGCGAGCTGACCGTGATGCAGATGAGCGCGCTGGGCCGCAGGATCGGCACGCTCTACGCCTTGAACACGATTGGCGGCGTCGTGGGCTCGCTGGCGGCGGGCTTTCTGCTGATCCCGTATCTGGGCAGCCAGGGCGCGCTCACCGCGCTGATTGTCGTGAACGTCCTGCTGTTCGTCGCGACCACCGTGTCGCAGCCGGATCTTCTGAGAGAAAGGAGCCTGTGGCGGCAGGGGACGATCGCCGCGAGCGTCATCGCCGTAGCACTGCTGCTCTTCACTCCGCACTATCTGGAGCGGGTCCTGACCGCGATCGAAGGCGCCAATGTGCTCGAGTTGCGGGAAACCCGGCAAGCGACCTTTGCGGTGGTCGAGTATCGCGAGAAGGCGGCTGGCACCTATCAGCAGTTGGTGGTGAATTCGAAGAGCTACGCCAACAACCGTCCCGAGGGCAGACGCTACATGGCCGCGATGGGGCATTATCCCGTTCTGCTGCACCAGGGCCCGGTTGAAACGGCTGTCGTCATTTGCATCGGGACCGGAACCACGGTGGGAGCGGTGAGCACCCATGAAGAATTGCAATCCATCGACGCGGTCGATCTGGCATCGACGGTGTTCGAATTTGCGCCCCACTTCGTGCCGATCAACAAGCAATTCTATCAAAATCCCAAAGTCCATCAGATCGTCGCGGACGGGCGCCACTTCCTGCTGGGGACCAAGGAGACATTTGACGTCATCACGCTCGAGCCGCCACCGCCCCATGATGCCGGCGTCATCAACCTCTACACGGAGGAATTCTATGCGCTGGCAAAGCAGAGGATGCGTCCCGGCGGCGTTCTCGCGCAATGGGTGCCGCTGGATTTCAACCGCGGCATCCTTCCGAAGATGATACTCAAGGCCATGATGGGCCAGTTCAAGCATGTCTCGCTGTGGCTGCCGTCCAGAATGGAAGGCGTGGCGATCGCCTCCGATGAACCGTTGAACATCGATCCGCACGAGCTCGCCATGCGCATGTCGAAGCCCGCGGTGGCTGAAGACCTGACGGCGAACGGCCTCGGCTCGCCCGAGGATTTCCTGGCGACATTCATCGCCGCCGATGAAAAACTCGCGGCCTTTGTCGGGGATGTGCCGACCCTCACGGATGATCGGCCGCGTCTCGAATATTACAACTGGTATCCGCTGGGTTCGGTCAGCGTGGACGAACTGAAGCGCCTCCGCGAGCCGGTGGAAGCCTATCTTGCCGACCGTTCCATCGACGAGGCCCGTCTCGACACCGCGCGCACGGTGGCCAATGCGATCCTGGACGAGCACAAGGCCACGGCCGACGGCGACAAGTCCGCCGCCCGGGCCGCGCTTCGCCTGGCCGTCAAACTGGACCCGGACAATTCCTACGTCGACTTCCTGGACCGCAAGCTGAGCGAGTGATCAGGGTGCCTTCGGCACACCGCATCAGGAAGTCCCCGAATGTCGCGAGAATGCGGATGTTTTGACTCACAGCTAGCGCAACAAGCTCAGTGTCGTCCCTGCGAAAGCACTAGGGCATTTACACATCTCTTCGAGGCTAGAAAACCGACTCATCATCAAGGGGTTAGCTACTAGGCGAGAGCCGAAATCGGCGGGCGCAACCCTAGTGCAGATGAGTAAGCTCTCTGCGGTTTTCGGCCAACTCTTTGAGAAGACTCCGGAAAGACTGCGGAGGATATGTATATACGCTAGTGCGAAAGCAGGGACCCATAACCACAAACGCAAATTGTTACGCGATGCTGGAACGGCGAGGCCCGCCTGTAACGCCCGCCGCGGCGTATGGGTTCCTGCTTTCGCAGGGACGACAGCTATGATGGTGCGGCAGAGCGCACACCGGCTACGCCGGCCTGAACCCCGCCTTCGTCAATGCAGCCCGGCCTTCATCCGACGCCAGCGCATCGAGAAAGGCCTGCACCGCGGGCCGGTGCTTGCGCGCCGTCACCAATGCGAAGTCATAATGCTCTTCGGCGAACGGTATGAAGCCGAGTCCCGACGCATCGGCGACGGGCGCGATGGTCATGCCCCAGTCGGCGCGGTGCTGCGCCACCGCGGCCGCAACCGCATTGTGCGAGCGGGGCTGATTCCAGTAACCGTCGGGCCGGCTGCCCGCCAGCAAGCGATCGATCAGGATGCGGGTGCCGGCACCCTGGTTGCGGTTGACCATGATGCAGGCGGGATCGGCGAGCGCGGCGCGCACCGCCTGCTCTGCGCTCAAGCCGGCAAAGCGCGTGTCGTCCTTGCGAAACACGATGCCCTGCATGCGCCGCCAGCCCGGCACCAGCTCGAGCCCGTCGGCCAGATACGGCGTGTTGTAGGTCTCGGTCTTGTCGTCGAACAAATGGATCGGGGCGAGATCGCATTCGCCGCGCTTGGCGGCAGCGAGCCCGCCGAGGCTGCCGACCGCGATCGAGCGCACCACGAGACCGGCATGCGCCAGCGGCGCGGTGACGAGATCGAGCCCGGTGCAATGGCTGCCGACGATGACGAGATCGGGCACCCGCACATGCGGCGTGAACAGCGTCACCTCGGCCTCGCTGCCGGCCGGCAACTGGTCGGCCAGCGCCTCGATCTTCAGGAAGCCGTCGGCCTGCGCAAACGACGTGATCGCGCCCGAACCCTTGCCGCCGGGATAGGCGATCAGGCCGTCGGCGCCCTCGACCAGCGACACCATCACGAACTCGGTACGCCCGAGCTCGGAGGCGATGCGCACCGGCACCTTCGCCGCCACCTTGGCATCCGATCGCGGCGGCAGCCCGGCCATCCGCCGCAGCACCGGCACGATCATGTCGTGGAAGGTGAACATCGCCGAGGTCGGAAAGCCCGGCAGGATGACCACCGGCTTGCCGTCGCACACCGCAAGGCACAGCGGCTTGCCTGGCTTCAGCGCCACGCCATGCGCGATGATGCCGGGCTTGCCGAGGCGAGCGATGATCCGGTGCGAGACGTCACCCGCGCCCTTGGAGGTGCCGCCTGACAGCACCAGCATGTCGCTGTCCGCCAGCGCCTTGCGCATCGCGGCCTCGAGCGTCGCCTCATTGTCGGCGATCGCGCCAAGGAACGACGCGTCACCGCCGTTCTCGGCAATCGCCGCGGTGACGATCGCACCATTGGTGTCGTAGATCGCGGCCGGCCGAAGCTTCTCACCCGGCTGCACCAGTTCGTCGCCGGTCGAGAGGATCGCGACGCGCGGACGGCGCGTCAGCGCAACCTCGGCGATGCCGCAGGCCGCGAGCATGCCGATCTCGCGCGACCCGATCATCGTTCCCGCGCGCAGCAGGGCCTCGCCGCGCGCGATGTCGGAGCCGGCATAGGACACGAACTGGCCGGGCGACGCCGCACGCCGGACCTCGATGGTGCCATGGCCGGCGGGCTGGGTGTGCTCGACCATCACGATGGCATCAGCGCCGCGCGGTACCGGACCGCCGGTCGCGATCGCGGTTGCAGTACCCGGGAGCACCGGCAGGGTGGGCGCGGTCCCGCACGAAATCGTCTCGTCGTTCAGCGCGAGTTGCACCGGCGCGGCCTCGCCGGCGCGTGCCAGATCGGCCGAGCGCACGGCAAAGCCGTCGACATTGGAGCGATCGAATGGCGGCACGTCGATCGGCGCCACCACGTCCTCCGCCAGCGCACGGCCGAGCGCATCGGCGAGCAGCCGTTTCTCGGACGGCAATTGGCGCGGGAACAGCGCCGCCTCGAAGCGCGCGAGCGCCGCCTCGCGCGACAGGATGGTCAGGAACTGGTCCTGCTCGACGGACGGGTTGGGTTTCGGCGTGAACGTGTTGCTCATCTCGGGAACTCACTCCCGCAACATATAGGCATCGACCACCGTGCCCGCACCAAAGCCCTCGGCATCGCCAGGCACGATCAGCAGGGCTTCGGCGCGCGCGACGGCATCGAGCGACAGGTCGCCGATGGCAAGTGCCGCCCAGGAATCCTGTTGAGTACCTTGCTCGCGTATCAGCAGCACGACCTCGGCAACGCCGACGCCGGAAGCGATCTTGCGTTCCAGCGGCAGCGCCAGCGTTTTGCGCGCGCGCCGGCCCGACAGGCGGTCGAGCAGGGGAAGCGCAATCGCCCACCAGGCCGCGAAAGCCTGATCCGGCGCGCCCGGCAAGGCGACGACCGGCGATGCATCGATCCGACCGACCGCTGCGGTGCGCCCAGGCTGCAGCGCGATCCCGTGCGCGATCAGTGCGCCACGCGTTGCCAGCGCATTCACTGTCGCATCGGTGTGACCAACGCCGGTGCCGCCGATCGTGATCATCAAATCGCAGCCGTCCGGTTCGAGTGCGTTTGCAATCGCCGTCACATCGGGTGCGGCCTCGATGCCGACGACCTCAGCGCCCGCGAGGCGCGCGGTGTCAGCGATCAGTTGTGCGGTCAGGCCGCCATTGGCGACGTTGACGATGCGAAGCCGCGGCCGTCGCACGCGCAACATCTGCAGTCCGGCCGCGCGCGCGAGCAGCAGGCCGCGCGGCAGCAGCGGCTCCCCTGCTGCGATCACGGTGCGCCCAACGGCGATGTCGCTGCCGGCACGCCTGACGCCCTGCCCCGGGATTGCTTCGGCGAGCACCTGCGCAAGCGGACCGGAGGTATCGACGGCATCGGCATCGACCACGCAGTCGGTGCCATCAGGCATCGCAGCGCCTGCCGCCACCCAGACCGGAGGTTCGGCCAGCGGCAAGGGCGCATAGGACGACGCGCCGACCAGGTCATTGGCGCGCATCGCCCACCCGTCGCTGACCGCGACATCGCGCGGCGGATAGGCGCGCAAGGCCGGCATCTCGGCCGCAATGCAGCGCAAGGCGTCGGCCGGCGGCAACGCGATCGGCTGGACCGGCCCGACGTCGCGCAGCACGGCAGCCAGTGCCGCAACGAGCGGGGTGAGCGAAGGCGGAAGGCGCTGGGCGGTGACCATGGCCCGCTATGGACTGAATCGGCCCCGAAAGAAACTGTCTCTCGCCGCACCGGGGCCGCGTCATTAGACCGATGGCGCGTTGACGCGGTCCCCAATATAGTTGCAAAAGAAACCAATATGACCGGGTCCCCGAAGGCCCGGCACAACCAATAATGGCCAATGCGCCAATTCAGGAGGGAGACAGAATGAAGGCCACCAGACTAGCCATGTTCGGGACGCTCGCAGCCACGCTGCTGGCCTCCCCGAGCGTATCGGCGCAGGTATCCGACGACATCGTCAAGATCGGCGTGCTGACCGACATGAACGGCCCCGCCTCGACGCCGACCGGCCAGGGCTCGGTCACCGCCGCGCAGATGGCCGTCGACGATTTCGGCGGCAAGGTGCTCGGCAAGCCAATCTCGGTGATCGTCGGCGATCACCAGCTCAAGCCGGATATCGGCGCGACCATCGCGCGGCGCTGGTATGACGTCGATCAGATCGACCTCATCGTCGACGTGCCGGTTTCGGCGGTCGGGCTCGCGGTGCAGAACATGGCCAACGAGAAGAAGAAGCTTTTCATCACGCATTCGACCGGCGCGACCGATTTCCACGGCAAGTTCTGCTCGCCCTACGCGATACAGTGGGTATTCGACACAAGGGCGCTCGCGGTCGGCACCGCGCAGGAGGTGGTGAAGCGCGGCGGCGACAGCTGGTTCTTCATCACCGACGATTATGCGTTCGGCCACTCGCTGGAGAAGGACGCCTCAGCGATCGTGACCAAGAACGGCGGCAAGGTGCTCGGCGCGGTGCGGCCGCCGTTTGCGACGCCCGATCTGTCGTCCTTCATCCTGCAGGCGCAGGCCTCGAAGGCCAAGATCATCGGCATTGCCGGCGGACCGCCCAACAACACCAACGAGATCAAGACCGCCGCCGAGTTCGGCGTCTTCGCCGGCGGGCAGCAGATGGCCGCGCTGCTGGCGCTGATCACCGACATCCACTCGATCGGGCTGTCGGCCGCGCAGGGCCTGCTGCTGACCACCTCGTTCTACTGGGACATGGACGACAAGACCCGCGAGTGGTCGAAGCGCTATTTCGCCAAGATGAACCGGATGCCGACGATGTGGCAGGCCGGCGTCTACTCCTCCGTGACCGCCTATCTGAACGCGATCAAGGATGCCGGCACCGACGATCCGCTCAAGGTCGCGGCCAAGATGCGCGAGAAGCCGGTCGAGGACTTCTTCGCCCGCAACGGCAAGCTGCGCGAGGACAATCTGATGGTGCACGATCTCTGGCTGGTGCAGGTCAAGACCCCGGCCGAGTCGAAATATCCGTGGGACTACTACAAGATCCTGGCCAAGATCTCCGGCGAGGACGCGTTCGGCCCGCCGGACCCGGCCTGCGCGATGGCGAAGAAATGACGACCGAAGGTCGTCATTCCGGGGCGATGCGTCAGCATCGAACCCGGAATCTCGAGATTCCGGGTTCGCGCTTCGCGCGCCCCGGAATGACCTCTGCATAGACGCGATAGCGCGTCCATGCAGAAGTCATTTCGCCGCCCCGATCTCGCGGAAATATCTGAGCACGCCGGGGTGGATCAGGTTGATATCAGGCGCGGCGGCGAGCGTGTTCGCCGCCGTGGTCTCGCACGCCTGGGCGAGCTTCGTGCAGAAGGTCGCTTCGATGCCGTGCAGCGTTTTCGCCAGCCGGTAGGCGACGTCGTCGGGCAAGGTCTCGCGCACCAGGATGTAGCTCCAGGAGCCGACCGAAGAGATTGCCGCGGTCTGCTTCGGATAGCTGCCGGCGGGGATCGTCAGCGGCTTGAGGAACGTGTGCTTGGCGCGGATGCGGGCGATCTCGTCCGCGGTCGGCGCGATGAAGCGCGCGCCGGTGGCGCTCTCGGCCATCTTGGTGAAGCCGGGCCAGCCGATGCCGGCGCCCCACAGTGCGGCGGCGCGGCCATCTTCAACCATCGCGGGCCCGTCGCCGGCGCGATCGAGATAGATCGACTTGAAGTCCTCGTCCTGCTTCAGCCCGATGCCGTCGAGGATGTAGCGCGACAGGATCGGCAGGCCGGAGCCCTTGGCGCCGAACGCGACGGGCTGGCCGACCAGGTCCTGGATAGTCTTGTAGGGACTGTCCGCGCGCACCACGAACATGCCCGGGCTCGAATACATCGCGGTGAGGATCTTCAGCTTCGTGGCCTTCGGCCGGCCGATGCCCATGAAGGCTTCATAGGACGGCTCGCCCGCCACGGTCGCGATATCGACGTTGCCGGCCTCGAGCAGCGGGATGTTCTCATTGGAGCCCTTGGTGTTGCGCGGCTCGATCGACAGCGTCGGGTCGGCCGCATTCATCACCTCGGCGAAGGCATTGCCATAGAGCGGAAAGCCGCCACCCGGCGTCGCCGTGGCGAAACTGATCGTGGTCTTGGAAATGGTCTTGCTCCCCTCTTGCGCCGCCGCCCCGTCCGCGAGCAGCAGCGCGCCGGCGCACATCATAACAGCGAATTTCATCCCGAGCCTCAAGCATTCCACACGAACCCGACTATCGTCGCACGGGCGACGTCGTAGGCAAAGCCAGCGTTTTGTGAAACCATGCCGGCAACAGTCACAAGAAAATGACGGGAGAGACGATGATCCAGTTCGCGCGTGTCGCCTTGCTTGGTTTGATTTGCTGCCTCGCCTCGATTGCCCCCTCATCCGCATCCGACTATCCGAACCGCCCGGTGCGCTGGGTGATCGGGTTTGCCGCCGGCGGTCCGGTCGACATCGTCGCCCGCATCATGAGCCAGTGGCTGTCGGATCATTTCGGCCAGCAATTCATCGTCGAGAATCGCACCGGATCGGGCGGCAACATCGCCGCCGCGGCCGCTATCAACTCGCCGGCTGACGGCTATACGCTGTTGTTCGTCGCGCCCAACAATGCGATCTCGACCTCGCTCTACAAGAAGCTGCCGTTCGACTTCCTGCGCGATACCACCCCGGTCGCGAGCATCATGCAGCTCACCAACATGCTGGTGGTCTCGAACGCGATGCCGGTGAAGACCGTCCAGGAGTTCATCGACTACTGCAAGGCCAATCCGGGCAAGATCTCCTATGCCTCTTCGGGCAACGGCACCTCGGTGCACATGTCGGCCGAGTTGTTCAAGGCGATGACCAAGTGCGACATGCTGCATGTGCCGTATCGGGGATCCGCGATCGCCTTCCCCGACATCATCTCCAACAAGGTGCAGCTGATCTTCGACAATCTGCCGTCGGCGCTGGAGCAGGCCCGCGGCGGCAACGTCCGCGCGCTCGGCGTCACCTCGCCGAAACGCTGGGCGAGCGTGCCCGACGTGCCGGCGATCGCCGAGACCGTGCCGGGATTCGAGGCGGTCGGCTTCTACGGCATCTCGGCGCCGAAGGGCACCCCGCCCGAGATCGTCGATGCGCTCAACAAGGCGGTCGGCGAAGCGCTGAAGGACCCCAAGCTCGTGGCGCGCCTCGCCGAGGTCGGCGGCATCCCGAAGCCGATGGCCCCGGCCGAATTCGGCAAGCTGGTGGCCGACGAGACCGAGAAATGGCGCAAAGTCGTCGAGTTTGCCGGCGTCTCGGTGGATTGAGGCGCCGGTCGCCAGGGAAACGGAGGGCCAGGCAGGATGGCTGCCGGCCGCTGTTCCAGCGATGCCGGCCGCAAGACGTGGCTGGCCCGGCGGCGTCGGCACAGGGGCGCGGGCGGCATTGCCGAAACCGCAGTCAGCCTGTAAACGGAGCCCGCACCGTTGCCGGCCGCGCCCCGCGGCCCGCAAGGCGGCGGGGCCTGTAGCTCAATGGTTAGAGCCGGCCGCTCATAACGGTCTGGTTGCAGGTTCGAGTCCTGCCGGGCCCACCAGTAATTCCAGCAACTTTATCCGGAGCCGTTTCGTCGCAGCTGGATCACCGCACCAGAAATGCTCTGGCTTCGTCGTTTATAGGTATGCTCAGTCGGTTGGCAAACTAATCCACACCGTTCGGCCCGACAACACGCCCTCCTCCTCAATCGTAAATTCGGCGGCTTCTTCGCACGAATAGGCGAACCCGTGCACTCCTTTCACCGACGGTCCTCGTCCATTTCGGAATCTGGGGTGTTTGATTTAGGCGATAATTGCGCGCAATAAGCGTCCCGGATTTGAAGATGGCAAGGGAGGTACGCAATGTCCTCCAAGATCACTGGCGAAGTCATCGATGCGCTGCAGCACTGCCGGTTGAAGGCATATTTTCAACTGCATGGTGAGCAAGGGACCCAATCGGGGTACGAGAAGCTCCTGATTGAACAGCGAGCCAACCTGGAGCCCAAGACAACGGAAAAGATCCGGCGCGAATACAGCCAAGCCGAGACATCGATTGACCTTAATCTGTCGGCAGAGAGTCTCGGCAAGAAAGCGTCACTTGTTCTTGGTGCTCGCTTGGAGGACGCTCGCTATGCCGTCCACTTCGATGCTCTTCGCAAGATCGATGGTCCCTCGGCACTCGGGGATTTCCGATATGAACCGGTGCTGTTTTGTGCGGCGCCTCGGGTTCGAGCTTTCGATCGCCAGCAACTCGCCACACGCGCGGTTCTTTTGGGCCGGCTGCAGGGCGCTCTTCCTAGTGGCGGAACCGTTTATCTCGGACACAACAGCGCGAGGACGAGCATTCGGTTCGGATCGACCCTGACGACGGCAGAAAATATCCTCCGAGATGTCGACCGCTTGCAGCGGGCCGAAGCCCCGCCGAAGCTATTGCTGAATGACCATTGCCGTATCTGCTCGTTTCGGGATCGTTGCCGTGACCAAGCCATCCGGGAGGACAATCTGAGCCTTCTGCGCGGCATCGGTGAAAAGGCGATCAAACGATACGCCCGCAAAGGCATTCTCACATTGACCCAGCTCGCACATACCTTTCGGCCTCGGCGACGCGGCAAACGCGCCGATACCCCGCTCACCCGGCGAGACCACGCGCTGCACGCGCTAGCCATTCGCGACCAAACAATCTACGTGCTGGGCGCCCCCACAATTCCGACGGCGCCAGTGCGCATCTACGTCGATATGGAGGGTGACCCTGAATATGGCTTCATTTACCTGATCGGACTCGTCATTTGCGAAGGTGAGCGCGTTGAGCGCTACTCGTTTTGGGCCGATGATGAGAAAGGGGAAGCCGAAATATTCGCTCGGTTTCTCGACATCGTTGCGCAGCATGAAGCACCGCACCTTTACTCCTACGGCAACTACGAGCGAACCGCTATCGTGCGCCTGCGACGTCAAGCCCGGCGTAAAAAGCCCATTGATGCTATTTTGGCCGCGCTAACGAATGTCCTCACTATCCTCTACCCGCATTTTTACTTTCCTACTTACTCGAACGGCCTTAAGGACGTAGCAGGCCACCTCGGCTGCCGCTGGACCGAGTCAGACGCGTCCGGGATCGAGAGCGTCGTTTGGCGCAAGAATTGGAGAAAGACGGGCGATGCTTCGTGGAAAGCCAGACTGATCCAATACAATCTCGAAGACTGCGAAGCGCTGCGCCGAGTCTGCGACTTTCTAACCGACGCACCGAATTGCAACACCCCCAATCCACCCGAGGTATCGCTACGCGTGGCAACTGTGGCGCAGCTTGACAAGTTAGCGCGCAGCGCCACTTGGTCGAAATTCCAGCATACCGACTTCGAATTCGTGAACAAGCGCGCCTATTTCGACTATCAACGACGCCACATATTTGTGCGATCGAAGTCTAGCCGGCGCAAGCGAGGTGGCAATGCAGGGCGTCGGCACTGGCAAAACCGCGACCTACGGGTTACGCACCGAGTGGAAATCACGGCTACCCGTTGCCCCTTCTGCAAGAGCAAACACATCTCACCTCTCGCCCCGAATCGGAGGCCGAAGAGTGTGCAAACGAGGCGCAAGCGCGCTTTTGATCTCATCATTACTCCCGGCGGAATCCGCCGAAAGGTGATAGAGTTCAGGACTCTTGCCTATCGGTGTGAATGTTGCGAACAATGTTTTGCGCCCGAGCGCTACGCGCGCCTGACGCGGCACTTTCATGGCTTCATGAGCTGGTTCGCGTACCAGCACATCACTCACAGGCTGGGAGTGAAGTCCCTTGCGGCATCGTTCTATGAGACTTTCGGCATCCGGGTGAACTTCTGGGAGTTCAGGGATTTCCGGCATCTTCTTGTACACAAATACCGCAAGACCTACCGCACGCTTCTCGCGCAACTGATTGCCGGGCCGGTGCTACATGTCGACGAAACTGAAGTGAAGTTGAAGAATGGCAAGGGATACGTCTGGGTTTTCGCCAATACCTCGGTCACGGCGTACATCTTTCGTCCCACACGTGAGGGAAACTTTCTGCGGCAAATGCTCAAGGACTTTAAGGGCATTCTGGTCTCTGATTTCTATTCGGCGTACGACGGGCTCCCTTGTTTGCATCAACGATGCCTTATCCACCTAATGCGCGACATGAACCGGGCAATTCTCGATAATCCATTTGATGAAGAGCTCCAATCCATAACGACGCCGTTCGGATCTCTCCTGCGAGCAATCGTAGTGACTATCGATGAATACGGTCTCAAGCGGCGCTATCTGCAGACGCACACCAAAGCCGTGAGCGCCTTTTTCAATGTGCTCGCAGCGCGGATCTATGAATCCGAAGCATCAAAAGGCTTACAAGAGCGCTTGCTCCGAAATCGCGAGCGCCTGTTCACGTTCTTGCACCATGACGGCGTATCGTGGAACAACAATCTGGCCGAAGATGCGATAAAGCGCGTTAGCAACTATAGGGAGGATGTCGGACGAAGCGTCAAAGAAGCCGGACTTATCGAGCATTTGGTCTTGCTGAGCCTTTATCAAACGTGTCGCGTGAGAGACATAAGCTTTCTGAAATTCCTCCTATCACAGGAACGCGATATGGATGCCTTCGTAGCGAGCAAGCGTCGTCGGCGACGTTTGCAGCGCATCGAGGTTTATCCAAAAGGCTATTTGCCTCCTTCGATCATTTCGCTTCGTCGAGGGAAAGCAAATCGAGCCGACGACACGGTGGCGGCGGAAAGCGAGTGAGGCTGGTCCGAAGTCCGCTGCACCGATGTCGCCACTCCCGTCGACAATAATGCCTTTCAGATATTGCAGTTAAATGACCGCGGGCCTATATTGAGGTTGGAGAGGACCTCACCATGACCACCCACGTGCTGCAATTCGTCGAACTCTCGAACCGCGACCGCAAGGCGGCCACGGCCTTGGGCAAGCTCGGCAAGGGCGATCAGGTCGAGGTCCGGGTCCGCCGCAAGTCGGGCGAGGATCAGGTCGTCAGGCTGCCGCCGGAAGCCGCGGCGCTCCTCGAGACTGCACTCGGTCATCTCCTCCAGGGTGAGCGCGTCGCCGTCCTCGCCGAGGATCAAGAACTCAGCCCGAACGACGCGGCAGATATCCTGGGCATCTCCCGACCGCTGGTCGTGCATCGCATGGACGTTGGCGATCTGCCCTTTCGATATGTCGGCAAGCACCGACGGACGAAGCTAAAGGACGTATTGACGCTGAAGACCAAGATGGACGCTAAGCGCAAGGCGCTGGAGGCGCTTGCCGAGGATGCCGAGGACCTCAGGCAGCGCCATGGCGTTTGAGCCCTCTGTCGCGGTCTTCGACGCCTGCATTCTCTATCCTTTCCAGCTCAGAAATATCGTTGTCCAAGCCGCCGTAGATCGGCTTGTGGAGGCGCGCTGGACAGACGCGATCCACGACGAGTGGATTCGAAACTTGACGGTCAATGCGCCCGCCATTCCGATCGATCGTTTGCGTGTCACCCGGCAGTTGATGGACGATGCGCTCCCGACGGCGACAATCGGTGGCTACGAGGAGCACACTCCGGAGGTAACCCTGATCCGAATGATCGTCACGTCGTTGCGGCGGCAATCGCCGCCAAAGGATCACTCATTGTCACTTGGAATTTGCGGCACTTTCCAGAAAACGAGCTGAAGAAATTTCAACCTTCGAAAGTTAACCCGGATGCTTTTCTCTGCGGCCTGTTCGATACGGTCCCGGACTTGGTGCTTGGTTCTCTCGCAAATGCTCGTCGGAATCTAAGCAAGACCCGCGTTTCAGCATCAGACTTCATTCGCATTCTAGAGGACCAAAAACTGATCCAACTTGCGAAACTGGTCGGAAAACGCATTCCGATCTGTAGTGCGAGGAGCGATCTTGACCTCTGTTAGCGCAACAGCAGCGCAAGTACCGCACCAGTTTCGCACCAGAAACGCCCTGGACGGAACGCAACGAACGCGATCGGAATTTAACAAAACCGCCGGAAAATCAACGAACCCGATCGATATTCCGCCGCTCATAACGGTCTGGTTGCAGGTTCGAGTCCTGCCGGGCCCACCAGCAAATCAACTGTAAGTTCGTTATCGCAGCTTGCCGAGCCACAGCGCGGTGAGCGCCGAGCGATTACGCACGCCGAACTTGGCGTAGATCGACTTGACGTGGAAATGCGTGGTGTTCGGACTTTGGTCAAGCCTCTGCGCGATCTGCTTTTCGGTGTGCCCGTCGAGCAGTGCGAGCAACACCCTGCGTTCAGCAGGTGTCAGGGGTGCATTGGCGATGAGCAGGCCGTGGCTGAGCAGTTGCTGACGGTGAAACCATCTCAACCCGCGCATCACGAAGCCCAGACGCTGGCCGTCCTGTGCCGAGAAGCGAGGGGCCTCCGCATCGCGAAATACGAACAGGCGAATCCTCACGTCGTCATTGAGCGCTATGCGCACGGAAATGCTGTCGGCGAAGCCGACGTCCAAATAGTGCCGCCGATAGTGCTCGCCCTCGAACCATTCCGCCGGCAGCGCTTCGAACAGCAGGCGGACGCGGAACGGCTCATCTCCCGACATGGAAAGGATCTGAGACAGGTCGACGTCGCGGGACCAGAGCGTATCGAACTGCTTCTGCACGGATGCTGCCACCGCCGGTATCGGGTCCAGCACCCGGACGAGGCGCGGACGCCAACCGAGCAAGGGATCGGCCCGCTTCGGCGACGGCAATCGCACAACCACACCCCATAGCACATTGCGTGCCGACAACATGGTACGCAGTGCGGCTAGCAGATGTGTCAGTGCGGCGTCGCCGTCGCCGACGGAAAACTCGGCCAGCCGATCCCAGAGTGCATAGACATCTTGATTCTGCGGATTGGTGGAATCCGTGGATAGATACATGTCCCCCCCCCGAAACGAGTGCGCAGATCACCGACCTTCGAGCATAGGAGACACCGGACCACCTTTCTAGGTAGTTCCCAGACGCATCAACTGGCGAGATATTCAGTGCGGGTGTTGGGAAGACTGGCCTTCTCACCGTCACGATATTCGGAGATTAACGATGCGCACAGCAACGGGCGCGCGCCGGCTTGACACGCCCGACGACGACCGGACGGAGCGGCGGTGGCGTCTCGGCTTTTTCATCGCCCTATTATGCGCCGTTTTGATTGCACTCGCGGCCTTCACGCAGGAGCAACCTGCTAAAGCGTTGATCCGCCCCACTGGCCCGCTGCCGGCGATCAACATTCCCTGATCGAGGCGCTGTTGGCGCACCATTTGCCTGGAGCCGAGATTTCATTTGCATTGGAAATTGTGGATCCAGACCGTTCACGATCGGGCATCTTTGCTCATGCTGATTTCGGTTTGCCTTGGGCCCTGCTTTGTCTGGGCATTCTGGAAGATCGAAGAAGCCCCCGTCGCCGAGAGCCGAATCGCGGGCTCGTGCGTGAAGCACGACGCTCGCTGACGCCCAGTCATTAACCAACTCCTGGAGATCATCATGCGCGCCGCTGCAGCTGCTGCGATTGCTAACGCTTTTGTCCGGGTATTCCCCGCATCGTCATTGCAGGCAAACGTCCTCAAGCAGACCGCGTTGTTCTGTGGAGCCGCCCTCTTGGTGTGGCTGCTTTCGATGACTTATGGGCTGGATCTTAGTGCCGGATTCTTCTAGCCGATCAGCATCTGATTTTACGCTTGCTTCGGTATCCAAGCCCGTTGAGCCACATGTGCAGGGCTCGTCGCGCTCTTCAGGGTCAAGTTCATAGAAGGACGCGGAAATGCGCTGCTCAGACGTTTTGCTTTGCGGCTCGAAATCCTGGGTTGAAGCCGCCGGCTATCTCGCATCTCTTCTCGTCTTCGCCACGTTTTGCATGAGGACGATGCTCCAGCTCAGGATCACGGCCATCTTGAGCAATGTCGCGTTCATCGCATACGCGTTCTTCGACGGCTTGTATCCAATCCTCATCCTTCACTCGGTTCTGCTGCCTCTTAACGCCGTCCGAACAGTCCAAATGCTCCGCGTCAGGCGAATTGTGGAGCAAGCATCCAAGAGCGAATTCACAACCGAACCGCTATGCCCGTTCATGGTTGCAGGTTCGAGTCCTGCCGGGCCCAGCAATAAATCAATGGCTTGGCACTCACGATCGCCGAAGCCCTTGTCTCCTCCACGCAAAAAAGATGCCGCGCCCGAAGGACACGGCAAGTTTCAGGGAGGGTGAACCGGCAGACTTCCGGTGCATGCCTGAGACCCCGGCCCATCGTCGATCGGGGCGCAATCTGAAAATCAGCGGCCGCCCACCACGGCAGTCACCATTTCAATGCGGCCGTACGCACGGGATGATCCCAGAGCCCGGTGGTCTCGCTGTCGAGCAGGCTTACGGTGAGCGAGCAACCCGCCATGTCCAGCGATGTGACATAGCTGCCGACCAGCGAACGGGCGATGCGCAGGCCCCGCTCCTCGAGCATCCGGCGCGTCGCGTTGTACATCAGATAGAGCTCGATCGTCGGCGTGCCGCCGAAGCCGTTGACGAGCAGCAGGGCCTCGGAGCCCGCGGGCGCCGCGAGATCGCCGGCGATCGCTGCCGTCATCTCCGATGCGATCGCATCGGCCTCCGCAAGCTTGACGCGGCGGCGGCCCGGCTCGCCGTGAATGCCGACCCCCATCTCCATCTCGTCTTCGGCAAGTGCAAAGGTCGGCGTGCCCGCAGCCGGGACGGTGCAGCTGGTCAGCGCAACGCCCATCGAGCGCGTCTGTGCGTTGATGCGCTCGCCGAGCGCCACGCAGGTCTTAAGATCGGCGCCCTTCTCGGCCGCGGCGCCGACGATCTTCTCGACGATCAGGGTGCCGGCGACGCCGCGCCGCCCGGCGCTGTAGGTCGACTTCTCGACCGCGACATCGTCATCGGTCACGATGGTGGCGATGCGACCCTCGGCGATCTCGGCTGCCATCTCGAAGTTCATGCGGTCGCCGGCATAGTTCTTGACGATGAACAGGACGCCGGCATCGCCCGCGACCGCCTGGGCGGCCTCGACGATCTGGTCCGGCGTCGGCGAAGTGAACACCTGGCCGGGACAGGCGGCATCCAGCATGCCGTAGCCAACGAAGCCGGCATGCAGCGGCTCGTGCCCGCTGCCGCCGCCCGAGACCAGCGCGACTTTCTTCGAGTTCAGCTCGCGGCGGCGGACGAATTTCCGCTCAGGGCCGAGCATGACGAGGTCGGCATGCGCGGCGGCAAAGCCGTCGAGGCTCTCTGCGAGCACGTTGTCGACCGCATTGATGAACTTCTTCATTGTGTTCTCCCCGCTTCGTCCGTTTGGCGTTTCTCGCCTATTTTTCCCGCATGATGGCAATCAGTCGCCGCGTAAACTCCTGGAGCAGCGTGTCAAGCTCGGCGTTGCGCTTGGCGCTGCCGAGGTCCGGCAGATGCAGCGTCAGCGTCCGCTCGTGCGAGCCTTCGCTCAACCGGCCGACGCGGCGCGGATGTGCGCGCGCATAGGCGCGAAGGAAGGCTGCCTTCGCCTGTGGCGGAAAGTGGCAGACATCGAAGATCGTGTTGAGATGCTGCACCGGGATCGGCACCGGATAGGCCGGGTTGCTGATCTGGCTGACGAAGCTGCGGTTCTTGCCCATGGCATGGGCCAGCCGAAGCCGCATGCCGGACGGGCGGCTCTCAAGGACTTCCTTGAAGATACGCTTGTAGACCGCAACCGCGCCCGCTTCGGGCGCTTCATCGGCCGCCGTGTCAGCCAACGCTGCCTCCGCTGCTCAGCCGGTCAATGGTGTGCTTGATCTGCGCCAGCGCCGATGCATTGACGGAGAGTTCGCGCAGGCCACAATTCAGCAGGGCCGGCAGGCAGCGCGGATCACCGGCCATGTCGCCGCAGAGGCTGACACTGATGCCGGCGCGGCGGCCGTGCTCCGCGGTCCGCGCGATCAGTTCGAGCACTGCGGGATGCAGAGGGTCCATCAAGGGGGCGAGAGCTCCGTTGGAACGATCGCAGGCCAGGACATATTGCGCGAGATCGTTCGAGCCGATCGAGAAGAAGGCGGCCTTGAAGCTAGATACCGCAAGGGCCGCCGCCGGGACTTCAACCATGATTCCCAGATCGGGAAGCATTGCGGCAATGCCGTCCGCCTGCAAGCGCTGCACGGCATCGGCGAATAGCTTCCGTCCCGCCTCGAGCTCGTCCGCCGAGGTGACCATCGGGAACATGACCTTGAGATTGCCGCGCACCGCGGCCCGCGCCAGCGCGCGGAGCTGGACCGCAAAGATCTCGGGCCGGGCCAGGCAAAGCCGCAAGCCGCGCACGCCGAGAAACGGATTGGCCTCGCCATCCAGCGTGAACCCGGGCACCGGCTTGTCGCCGCCCGCATCGAACGTGCGGATGGTGACGGGCCGCTGGCCAGCCCAGCGCAATATCGCGTCATAGGCCTGGAATTGGGTCTCCTCGTCCGGCACGCTCCGGCCGGCGAGCAGGAATTCAGTCCGCATCAGGCCGATGCCGTCGGCATATTGCGCGTCGGCATGCTCGAGATCCTCGACGCGCTGGATGTTGATGAAGAGCTTGATCCGCTCGCCGCGCCAGGAGGCTGTCGGCCGCCGCAGGATCGCTCGCGCGGATGCCCTGCTCTTGAGATGGTTGTCGCGCCGCTTCTCGAAAGTACGGACCTGTTCGGCATTGGGATCGAGCTCCAGCGTCGCGCCTTCGCCGTCGAGCAACGCCCTGGTGCCGATGTCTGGAATTGAACCGAGCTGCACCACCATCGGGATGCCGCGCGCGCGCGCCAGCATCGCGACATGGCTGGTCGGGCTGCCGCGCAACAGCGCCAGGCCGCCGCCGCCGGACCAGTCAATCTCGAGGAATCGCGATGGCGGCAGATCGTCGGCGCAGACCACGCCCCCGTTCGGGATCTTCAGCGGCTGCCCCTGGTCGCCACGCAGAATGTGGACCACGCGGTCGCGCAAATCCGCAAGATCCGACGAGCGGGCCTGCAGATACTCATCCGCCGCCGAATTATACTCCGCGATCTGTTCGTCGAGCGTCGAACGCCATGCGACGTCGGCCGGATGCCCCTCGCCGATCGACGCGAAGATCGCCTCGATCAGGTCCTCATCCTCCAGCAATGCGACCTGGAACTCGAGGATCTGCGCGGCTTCACCGCCGGCGCTGGCGGCAAGATCGGCGATCTGCCCGCTTGCGAGATCGATCGCCTTGCGCAAGGCGAGCGCCTCCTCGACCAACGTGCCGGCCGCACGCTCGCCGGCCGCGCCCGCATCGACACGGACAAACGGGCCGTGGGCAAAGCCGATCGAAGCGGTCCTGCCGCGGTAGGCCAGACCTGCAGCGCCGCCCTGCATGCTACGGTGCTCCATCCGGGAAATCGCTTGCGATCAGATCGACCAGCGCCGCGACCGCGGGCTCGGCATCGCTACCGGAGGCCTTGATCTCGATCGTGCTGCCATGTGCCGCGCGCATTGCCATGATCTTGGCCACGCTCTTGGCATTGATCCATTCAGGCGCGCCCGCGACCCGCACCGAGATCTGAGCCTGGAACTTCTTGGCGAGCTTGGTCAGCTTGACCGCGGGGCGCGCGTGCATGCCAACCGCATGCACCAACCGCACACTGCCGGTGAAGATCTGTTCGTCCGCTTTATCAAGCATGCTCATCATCCATCATCGCTTCCCCGCCGGCTCAGTCGGCAGAGAGTTCCTCGGCCACGGCCCTGACCTGGGCCAGCGAGCTGCCGCCCGCAGCTTCGGTCGCCGCCATGACGGCGCCCTCGACGATCGGGGCGTTGCAGACGACAACGAGATCACGCCGCGCCGGCTCCAGCATTTCGACCGCCATTTCGCTGTTCGTCTCGGCGCCGCCGAGGTCGACAAGCACAGCAACGCCTTTTGACGACCAGGCATCGTTGATGGCGTCGATGATCAGCGGCACGCTGGTGCCGAGACCACCATCGGGATTGCCGCCGCAGAAGGCGACCTTGACCTCGCTGCCGACCATCTGCCGCACCATGTCCGCGGTTCCCTTGGCGATATCCCGGGAATGCGAGACGATCACGATCCCTACGGTATCGGTCATTGCCGCGCCTCCAGGCCAGCGCACACAGCGTGCAGCAGAACGCAGCTCGATCGTGCCCCCGGATCGACATGACCGACGCTGCGCGCACCGAGGAACGACGCCCGGCCCTTGGTGGCTTGCATCGGCACTGTGCGCTCAACCGCTTCAGCCGCGGTGATGCGCACCCGCTCGATCAGATCGGGCTGGCCGGCGCCCGCTTTCAGTGTCTCCAGCACCGGAACGAGCACATCGAGCATCGTCTTCTCGCCGGCCTGCGAGCGGCCGCGCGCGCTCACCGCGTCCACTCCGCTACCGAACACGTCGGCGAGATCGTCGGGCAGGTGTTTGTCTTGCGACAGCGCCTCGCCCGCGGCGAGAAAGAAACTGCCATAAAGCGGGCCGGAGGCGCCGCCGACCGTCATGACAAGGGTCTTGCCAATCGCCTTGAATGCCTCGTTGAGCGGCTGCGCCGAGATGGCATCGAGCTTGCCGAGCACGGCTTCGAAGCCGCGCTTCATGTTGGTCCCGTGGTCGCCGTCGCCGATCGCCTGGTCCAGGCTCGTGAGCTCCGGCGCGCTGGCGATGACCTGCTCGGCGGCCGCCTTGAGCAGCGACTTGAATGTCTCCGGTTGCACAGACATCTATCTGAACCTCTCGCTCCCCTATTGGACCATCGCGCCGATGCGTTGCCCCGCCCGGTCGAAACACAGCGGACGCACCAGTTGCAATTCAACCTCCTGGCCGGCCCGCAGCGGTTGGTGCGGATCCGCCAGCGTCACCAGCGTTTCGCCCTTATAGTCGAGGTGAACGTGATTCTGCTCGCCGAGATGCTCGACGCGATGCACCCGACCGACCATCTGCCCGCCGTTGCGCGCGGCGATCTGAAGGTGCTCGGTGCGGATGCCGACCGTCTCCGTTTCCGGCGGTATCGCCACATCGGACAGCAGCCGTGCGGGCAGGAAATTGATCTGCGGCGTCCCGAGCCGCGACGCGACATAGCTGCTGGATGGATTTTCGTAGATCTCCCTCGGCGTGCCGAGCTGAAGCAGCCGGCCGTCCTTGATCACGCCGATCCTCGATGCCATCGTCATGGCTTCGACCTGATCGTGGGTCACATACAGGATGGTCGCGCCGAGCTCGAGCTGGATCCGCTTCAGCTCGAGGCGAAGCTCGGCGCGGAGCTTTGCATCCAGCGACGACAGCGGCTCGTCCATCAGATAGATCGAGGGATCGCGCACCAGCGCGCGGCCGATCGCGACCCGCTGCATCTCACCTCCCGACAGACGGGTGGCGCGATTATTCAGCTTGCTGGCGATATGCAGGAGCTCTGCGGTCTGCTCGACACGCTTGCGGATCTGTGGCTCCGGCACGCGCCGCGCAGGAGAGCGCAGCGGGAACGCGAGGTTGTCATAGACCGACAGATGCGGATACAGCGAATATTGCTGGAACACGAATGCGATGTCCCGTGAACCCGGCGGATCATGCGTCACATCGCGCCCGCCGATCATGACCGAACCGGCGTCGGGGCTCTCGAGCCCGGTGATCAGCCGCAGCGTCGTGGTCTTGCCGGCACCGCTCGGCCCGAGCAGGACGAGGAACTCACCGTCGTTCACGGTCAGCGAGAGGTCGCGCACTGCCTCCACCGCGCCGAAGCGCTTGCTGATGTTGCGTAAGCTGACGTCAACCATGGCGCCCCCCCTCCTCGCCGGCGGTCCTGATTGCAAGGCCGCTGCCGGCATCGAACAATGAGAGCCGACCGGAGTTGAATTCGAGGCCGACGGTCTCTCCGATCTGCACCGAGGCGCTCGACGGCAGCCGCGCCGCGACCCGTCCATAGGCCGTGTCGATCGTGACGATCTGCGTCGTGCCGAGATATTCCGCGCCGAACACCTCGCCGCGAACGGATCCGGCGTCGGTGAATCGAATATGTTCTGGACGAATCCCGAGGGCGAGCGCGGCGCTGGCGCGGTCCTCGCGAATCTCGGGCACCACGAGCCTGGTGTCGTGAAAATTGATCGCCCGGTCACCAGATCGCAGCCCGCCCTCGAAGCGCAGGAAGTTCATCGGCGGCGAGCCGATGAAGTCCGCGACGAACATGCTGGCGGGCCGGTCGTAGACCTCCTGCGGCGTGCCGATCTGTTCCACGCGCCCCTTGTTCATGATCGCAATCTGGTCGGCCATCGACATCGCTTCGAGCTGGTCGTGGGTGACATAGACCGTGGTCGCCTTGATGCGATCGTGCAAATCGCGCAGCTCGCCGCACATCAGATGACGAAACTCGGCGTCGAGCGCGCCCAGCGGCTCGTCCATCAGGAAGGCCTTCGGGCGCCGCACCATGGCTCGCCCGAGCGCGACACGCTGGCGGTCGCCGCCCGAGAGCTTTGATGTCTTGCTCGACAGCAGATGCTCGATCCGCAGCATCCGCGCGGTCTCCTGCACCCGCTCGCGAATCTCGTGCCGCGCCATGCCCTGGCACTTCAGCGGGAAGCCGATATTCTGCCCGACATTCATATGCGGATAGAGCGCGAACAGCTGGAACACGAACGCAATATCGCGGGCGGCGGCGCGGTGGAACGTGACGTCCTCCCCGTCGAGCAGGATCTTGCCCTCGGTCGGCAGCTCGAGGCCAGCAATCATGCGTAAGGTGGTGGTCTTGCCGCAGCCGGAAGGGCCGAGCAACGCGAAGAAAGTGCCGTCGTCGATGGTGAAGGTCGACCCTTCCACCGCGGTGAACTGATCGAACGACTTGCGAAGATTTTCGATGCGGATCTGAGCCATGGCCCTATTCCGGAAAGTGGCTGACGACGACGAAGCCTACCGTGCCGGCCAGAATCGTCACGAATGAATAGCTGTAGAGATCGATCGAGAAGGGCTGCACCAGCATGAAGATGCCGCCCCCGATCAGGGTCATCGCAACGGCCTCCCAGCGCCCGCGGCTGAAGAAGCGGTGCAATGTCCCCTTGGTTCCCTTGGCCTCCTTAACAACAGCTGAACCGCTCATTTGCGCACCGCTCCGAAGGTGATGCCGCGCAACAGATGCTTGCGGAGCAGCACGGTGAACATGACGATCGGGACGACGAACAGCGTGGTCGCGGCGGCAACCGCCGGCCAGTCCTGCCCGCCCTCACCGATGATGAAAGGGATGAAGGGCGGCATGGTCTGCGCCTCGCCGCTGGTCAGCAGAACCGCGAACGCGTATTCATTCCAGGAGAAGATCAGGCAGAAGATCGCGGTCGCCGCAATTCCGGTGACGGCCTGCGGCAGCACCACCTTGCGCAGCGCCTGCAGTCGCGTGTAGCCGTCGACGAGGGCCGCCTCCTCGTACTCGCGTGGGATCTCGTCGATGAACCCCTTGAGCAGCCAGACCGCGAGCGAGACGTTCACGGCGGTATAGAGCAGGATCATTCCGAGCCTGGTGTCGGTCAGGTTGAGCTGCCGGTACATCAGATAGATCGGGATCGCGACCGCGACCGGCGGCATCATCCGCGTCGACAGAATGAAGAACAAGAGATCGTCCGCCAGCGGAATGCGGAAGCGCGAGAAAGCGTAGGCCGCGAGCGTACCGAGGAAGACGGCGAGGAAAGTCGAACCGAACCCGATGATCAGCGAGTTGACGAAGCGCGGGACGACTTTGGACGGTCCGGCAATGACCATGTCATGCTTGCGGACCAGCTTGTCATACCAGGTCCCCGGGGGCGGCAACTTGGCGATGAAATCAGGTGTCTGGCGGGTGCGTACCGTGAACAGGTTGACATATCCTTCGAGTGTCGGCTCGAAGATCACCTTGGGCGGATAGGCGATCGCATCGCTTTGCGACTTGAAGGCGGTGGCAACGATCCAGACCAGCGGCAGGATCGTGATCAACGCATAGAGGATGACGAGAGCACCAGCGAATGCCTTGGTGCGCGGCGAGGCCTCGACGATCGAGTGTGCGCTGGATCTGGCCAGGACCGATTTGGCTACGGCAGCGGTCATCGTTGCTTCACCTTATTGAGCGCTTTGACGTAGATGTTGGCGGCCCCGAACACGGTCACGAACAGGATGATGGCGAGCGCGGAGGAATAGCCGGTGCGCCACTTCTCGAATGCCGCGCGCTTCAGTGTGATCGATACGAGCTCGGTGGTCGACCCCGGCCCTCCCGAGGTCAGCAGGTTGACCATGTCGAACATCTTGAAGTTCTCGATCGCGCGAAACAGCACCGCCAGCATCAGGAACGGCACCGTCATCGGCAGCGTGATCGACCAGAACTGCCGCCAGGCCGAGGCACGATCGACTTCGGCCGCCTCGTAGATGTAATCCGGGATCGAGCGCAGCCCGGCGAGACAGATCAGCATCACGTACGGCGCCCACATCCAGGTGTCGACGAGCACGATGGTCCATGGCGCGAGCGCGACTTGCCCTGTCATGCTGAAAGAGCTCGGCGGCACACCGGTGAACAAGCTGATCAGATAGTTGAACGGGCCGATCTGCGGCTGCAGCAGCAGCGTCCAGAAATTACCGACAACCGCCGGCGACAGCATCATCGGCAGCAGGATGATCGTGGTCCAGAAGCTGTGGCCGCGGAACTGACGGTTGATCAGAAGCGCGAGCCCAAAGCCGACCACGACCTGCAAGGCGACCGAGCAGATCACGAATTGCGCGGTGGTCTGGAGCCGGAACCAGACGTCCTCGTCGTTGAGTATGTCGCTGAAATTGTCAAGCCCGACAAACCGCAGCGGCAGATAGGACATGCTGAGGTTGAGGCTGGTGAAGGACAGCCGGATCATCCAGACCAGCGGAAAGATGTTGATCGCGAGCAGCAGCGCAATCGTCGGCGCGACGAACAGCCACGCGATGGTCCGGTCGGACAGACCATGGCCGCGGCGCACGGCGCGGGATTTGGCGGGCTCGCTCACGCCCGGGATCGTAGCATGGTCGGGTTGCAGGATCGTCGTCATCTTGTCCATCGGCTGGTTCGTCTTCCCCGAGGCTGACCTCGGGGAAGCCAGTTCAGTTGGGACGCGGCGTTCGGGCTATTGCGAGGCGACTTGCTTGCCCTGTTCCTTGAACACCTTGGTCCAGTCCTTGACCAGGAGATCGAGCGCCTGCTGCGCCGTGCCCTTGTCGGCGACGACGTAGTCGTGCACCCGCTTCTGCATATCAAGCAGCAGCTGGGCGTAGGACGGCTCGGCCCAGAAGTCCTTGACGATACCCATCGACTCCAGGAATTGCGGCGCGAACGCCGCGCTCTTCGGGAAGTCCGGCGCGTCGACCACCGCCTTGAGCGCCGAGTAGCCGCCGATCTGCCACCATTTCTGCTGCACGGCGGGCTGCGCGAACCACTTGATATAGGCGAGCGCGTCGTCCTTGCGGTCGGAGGTCGCAACCACCGAGATGCCTTGTCCGCCGAGCTGGGTGAAGTGCCCGTTCGGGCCAGCCGGATTGACGAAGAAGCCGATCTTGTCGCCGCCCACATTCGGATCCTTGTAGAGGCCGGGGAAGAAGGCGAACCAGTTCATCTGCATCGCCACCTGGCCCGACTTGAAGGCATCGAGCCCTTCCTGCATGTAGGCGTTGGTCATGCCCGGCGCGGTGCAGCACTTGTAGAGCTCCTTGTAGAATTCGAGCCCCTTGGCCGCCTCGGCGGAATTGACGATGCCCTGCATCTGGTACGGCTTCTTCGGATTGTCGTAGCTGAAGCCGTAATTGTAGAGGACGTTGGTCACGCCCATCGTGATGCCTTCGGAGCCGCGCTCGGTGAAGATGTAGGCGCCGTAGACCTTCTTGCCGTCGATCTCGCGGCCCTGGAAGAACTCCGCGACCTGCTTCAACTCGTCATAGGTTTTCGGCGGCGCCAGGTCACGACCGTACTTGGCCTTGAAAGCCGACTGAATGTCGGGCCGCGAGAACCAGTCCTTGCGATAGGTCCAGCCCACGGCGTCGGCCATCGCCGGCAGCGCCCAGTAGTTCGCCGAATTCTTCGGCCACTGCGAATAACCGACAACGGTCGCCGGGACAAAGTCATCCATCGAGATGTGCTCTTTGTCGAAGAAATCGTTGAGCTTGACGTACCACTTGTTCTCGGCGGCGCCGCCGATCCACTGGCTGTCGCCGATGATCAGGTCGCAGAGCTTGCCGTGGGAGTTGAGCTCGTTGAGGAAGCGATCCGCGTAGCTCGTCCAGGGGACAAACTCGTACTTCATCTCGATGCCGGATTGCTTGGTGAAATCCTTGCCGAGTTCGACCAGCGCGTTGGCCGGATCCCATGCCGCCCAGCACAGCGTGAGCTGCTTACCCTGGGCCGCGGCTTCGCCTCCGCCAAATATCCACAGCAGCGCCGCCCCGAGAACCGTGGTGGCCGCTGAGCTTCTCAGCCAATTGAATGTCCGCATATCCGTTTCCTCTCTCGTTGAAGCGTCCAACCCGCTCAGCGCGCCCTGCCGGAGCGACGCCAAGACCCTGAAACCGAGTTTGAGGAGCGATGAGTGAAGGACGAGACGGACCGCTGCCGGAGACGGCTCCGGCATGGCTTGGGCTCCTCCTGCACATCGGCGCTCGATGCGCGATGTTTAGTTTTTTGTATTACTAAACGTAGTACTAAATTTTTTGGCCCGTCAAGCCGGTTCTCGCGACCTTGGCGAAAATATTCCCGACGCTCGCACGCGCAAGCGTCGACGTTTGCAATGCAGCAAATTTCCCCATAATTGCAGCGAATGCGGCGAACAACGATTGCCGACCTGGTCCGGAGGACGCAATTCGGTCCGTCCCGATAACAGGGAAGCCGGAAGGTCAGCCGCAGCCAGCATGTTTAGTATACGACTTTACTGAACGTTCAACAAAGCGATTGGGCGCGCGAGCAGCCTCAGCTTCGGCCGAAATCCGCCATTGCCGCGAACCGCACCGGTTTCGCGCCAGAAAACGACCTCACCAAAGCGCGACGAACGCCATCGAACTCAAGCATGGTGCAGCTAGATCAATGAAGCTGATCTTGCTCCGCCGCTCACAACGGTCTGGTTGCACGTTCGAGTCCTGCCGGGCCCACCAAAACACGTGGAGCCGTCACCGTTTCAATAGGCGCGCGCGAAGTCACCCTCCTGCTTGATGTCAGTGAATACCGGAAAGCGCGCCTTCCACGGCGTACCCTTGGCCGTCGTCAGCTTGTTGAGCCGCTCAAGCACGCCGAGGCCGTCCTTGCGCAGGCTCGCCGAAACCGCCCCAAGGTCCGGGAAATTCTTCAGGACGGCATCGAGCCAGATGGTGCGACCGGCCAGGAAACCGCCCGCGCCCGCGGCATAGGCGAAGTCGAGGACGCGTTCGAATTTTTCCGGCGCGGCGCCGCCCGACAGCAGGACCCAGGGAATGCTCCGCTCGCGGCAGATATCGCCGATTGCATCGAATTCCTTCTGCGCGGCCTTGGCTTCGGCGCTGCCGTCACGGGCCGGCAGGCTGTTGGCCGCGAGGGGACTCTCAAGCTTCAGGAGATCGACGCCGTATTCGGGCTTGGCAAACTCGCGCACGCTATCGATGACGAGGCTCGGCAGCTTGCCGGGCGATTCCACATAATCGGCGGTGTGATTGGCGCTGCCAAGGAACGGATAGACCAGCAGTTCAAGAACATAGGGAACGTCGTGGCGGGCGCACTCCTCGCCAATCTCGCGCACGAAGCGCTTCTGATGCTCGTTGACCGCGGCGTCCGCATCCGGCCGATACCAGGCCAGCACCTTGACGGCGTCGCCGCCCATGGCGCGAATTTTCTCCACACTCCAGTTGGCGATCGCGCGCGACTTGCGACCGCCCGCGGTCTCCTCGACGCGATGCTCCTCCAGCGTCATGATCAGGCCGCAGCGCGGCGGCAACAGATCGATCGCTGCGGGCACGGCAAAATTCGGGTCGAACAACATCGAGCTGCAATGCGGTGCGAGGTTCTCCACGAGGAGCCGCTTGGCCGCCGTGACGTCGGAATATTCGACCTGATCCCGCGTGATTCCCTTCGCCTTCGCAATGGCATCGAACAGCGGCGGCCGCTGATCCAGCGCGACCATGCGAAAGTGGCCTTCCGCGTCAGCAAGGCGGCCCAGCCCGCGGTTCTTTCCAATCGTTCTCATGGCTTCGTCCTCATGAATGCAAGACAGTCGTTGATGGTGGGGATTCCGTTGCGGCCACCGGCGTGGCGACATTTCATCGCGGCCGTGGCTGCAGAAAACGCCATGGCGTTGCGCACATCGAGGCCGACGCCGATCGCAAGGGCATAGGCGCCATGGAAGACGTCGCCGGCGCCGGTGGTATCGACGACATCGACGGCATAGGCGGCGTGCCGGTGCAGCTGGCCATTCCCGTACCAACTGACGCCGCCCTCGCCGCGCGTGACCGCGATGACACTGCAGCCGAAGCGCGCCAGTGCTGCGAGAGATTCGTCTTTGGCAGATCCGGCGAAAGAAGCGAGCGCAGGCTCGGAGAAGATCGCGTGGTCGGTCAGGGGCAGCAGTCGCTCGAATACCTCGGCATCAGCCATGTCGCCGTCGAGCACCGTCGGAATGCCGCGCGCACGCGCCTCGCGAAACAGCGTCGCGGCGCCCTCCACCCAGCGCGGATCGGCCAGCACCGAGGATGCGCGAGCGACGGCTTCAAGCGGAAGCCAATCGGCCGCTTCCGGAAACAGACCACGGAAGTTCACGATCTGCCGCTCGCCCGAACTGTCGACAATGATCCCCGAGACCGATGAGCGGCCATCGGGAAACAGCCGGAAATTCTCGACGTCGACACCTTCGGCCGCAAAAGCCGACCGCATCTCGTGCCCGGCGGCATCGTCCCCTGCCCGCCCCCAGAACGCGACGGAGGCACCGAGCCGTGCGACCGCAACCGCGGCATTGGCGGCCATTCCGCCGCCAAGGGTACCGTAGTCGATGGCCTTTATCTTCTCGCTGTTGCCCGCAAAGAGCCGATCGACGCGCCAGACCTGATCGAGCGCGGATAGCCCAAGGCAGATCATCTGGACGCCCCTGGCTCCCGTCGCCACATCCGCGAGCGCCGAAAGAGCTGCTATGTTCGCCGACGCGCTCACCGCAAGACCTGCCCGTTCGCTGCATCGAACAAATGCGTCTTGCCCGGCTGCGGCCGCAAGCTGAGGCGATCGCCGGGCTTTGGTCGCAACGACGGATCGACCCTTGCGATCGCGGAGACGCCGGCGAGATCGAAATGGATCAGCGTATCCGAGCCGAGCGGCTCGACCAGCTTGACGTTGATGGCGATGCCGTCCGCCGCATCGGTCGTGACGGCAAAATGTTCAGGACGGATGCCGAGCACGGCATTTCCCGCCTGCTGCAGGCGGCTTGCGGCCTCACCGTCCAGCGGCACCCCCGTTGCGCCTTGCGAAAGGATCGCGCGCTCCTCACGCCATTCGACCGGGAAGAAGTTCATGGCGGGCGAGCCGATGAAGCCGGCGACGAACTGGTTGGCCGGCCGCTCGTAGACCGTCTCCGGCGTGTCGTATTGCTGGATCGTCCCGTTCTGGAGCACCACGATCCGGTCAGCCATCGTCATGGCCTCGATCTGGTCATGGGTCACGAAAACCATGGTGGTCTTGAGCTCCTGCGATAGCGCCTTGATCTCGGCCCGCACCTGTCCGCGCAGTTTTGCGTCGAGGTTGGACAACGGCTCGTCGAACAGGAACGCCTTGGGATTGCGCACGATCGCACGGCCCATGGCGACGCGCTGGCGCTGTCCGCCGGAGAGCTGCTTCGGCTTGCGATCGAGATAGGGCTCGATGTGCAGGAGTGCGGCGGCACGCTTCACGCGCGCATCGATCTCCGCCTTTGGCGTTCCCCGCAGCTCCAATGCGAACGACATATTGTCGTAGACGCGCATGTGCGGATAGAGCGCGTAGTCCTGGAACACCATCGCGATGTCGCGCTGTGCAGCTTGCACGCCGTTGACGCGCTTGTCGCCGATGTAGAGGTCACCCGACGTGATCGGCTCGAGACCCGCAATGATTCGCAGCAGGGTCGACTTGCCACAGCCGGACGGCCCCACGAAGACGACGAATTCATGGTCCGCGATCTCCAGATTGAGATTGGGGATCACAGTGAAACTGCCGTAGCGCTTGACGAGGTTGCGGATCGAGATCGAGGCCATGATCGCTTAATCCAGCGCCAGTACCGGCTTGATCAGCTCGCCCCTGGCAAAGCGGGCGAAATTCTCAGGCAGGGCCGACAGGCCGAACTCGCCGTCGACGAGGACGCGGTATTCGTCCTTGAACTTGCGCAGCAGCTCGATGTTCGGCTCGAAATCCGAGACCGGAAAGTAGAAGGTCCGGATCATGTAGAAGTCCTTGCGGCGGAACACCTTGCCCTCCTCGATGGTCCAGGGCGCGGCGTTCTCGCCGACCAGCACCAGCGCGCCGCGCGGCAGGACAAGCTCGATGCCGAGGTTGCGCGCCGCATGCGCGCCGGAGCATTCCATGATGAGAGCAAAGCGCCTCGAGGTGTCGCCCACGGGATGCGCCTTCGCGCCGAAGGATTGCGCGATCTTCAACCGCGTCGCATTGGGGTCGGCAACGTAGATGTCGTTGTAGCCGAGCGCACGGAGCGCCAGCACGACGCCGAGACCGACCGGCCCGGCGCCCATGACAAGGACAGATCCGGCCTCACCTGGCGGCACCACGCGGCTGACGAAGCGCACGGCGTGACCCGACGTGCCGATGGTGTCGAGCAGGAGCGGCGCAAGGCTGTCCTCGATGTCATCGGGCACCGGCAGCAGGCAATTTTCCGGCACCGGCACGTATTCGGCGTAGCCGCCCGGCCGGTTCCAGCCGATCAGGCTGGAGACCTCCAGGCACATCTGGGTATCGCCGCGCTTGCAGGCCGCGCAATGGTCGCAGTGGAGTGGAATATAGACGGCACAGCGGCGACCATGCAGCCGGTGACCGGGCTGCTCGACCACGCCAAAGATCTCATGGCCGGCGGTGAACTCTGCGCCTTTATGCCAGAGCTTGAAGTCCGAACCGCACAGCGCGGTGCGCGAAACGCGCACGAGCACTTCACCTGTGCCGGCGTCAGGCATTGCCACGCGCTCGATGGTGATGCGGTCGCCGCCGTGGAAGACCGCGGCCTGCATGATCGAATTCGGACGGGGTGATACGTTCATCAGATACCTAGCCTTTCACCGCGCCGAGCGTCAGTCCGGACACCAGCCAGCGCTGCACCAGGGCAGCCAGCACCAGCGGCGGCAACGCGATCAGCGTCGCCGCGGCCATGAGAGCGCCCCATTGCGTCGAGCCTTCGCCGATGAAATTGAAGGCCGCCGCGATCAGCGTCTTGGTGTCGCCGTTGGAGAGCACTAGCGCAAACAGGAAGTAGTTCCATGAGAAGACGAAGGCGAGGATCGCCGAGACGGCGACGCCGGACGCCACCAGCGGCAGCGCGATGCGCCAGAGGATGCGCGTGACGCTGCATCCGTCGACCTGCGCCGCCTCGAAGACGCTGCGCGGGATGCCGTCGAAGGATGGCAGCAGCACCCAGATCACGATCGGCAGTGTGATGACCGCGTGGCTCAGGATCAGCGCCGTGTAGGAGCCGATCATCCCGACCTGCCGGAACATGACGTACCACGGCAGCAGGAACAGCGTGCCCGGCGCCATGCGCGCCGCGAGCGTCAAAATCGCGGGCCATGAGATCCGTGTCCAGGAGACGGCGAAAGCGGCGGGGATGCCGAACAGTAAGCCGAGCGCCGTCGAGCCGACGGTGACGATGAGGCTGTTGAGCGCATAGCTGAGGAACGGCGTGGTCTTGGTCAGCTCGACATAATTGTCGAGCGTCGGCGTGAAGATCAGCGTCGGCGGATAGGCGGTGACCTCGAACGACGGCTTGAACGAGGACAACACCATCCAGACCGTCGGCGCCATGATGAGCACGCCGGCGAGCACGAGCTGCACGGTGTTGAGCCAGCGGATCCAGCGGTCGGTGTTGGCAGCATCCGTCATGACATCACCACGCCACGGCGCCGCGCAGGCGGTTGAAGGCGAGCACGGCGCCGAACACGATCGCCGTCAGCGTCAGCATCAGGGCGCTGGCGTAACCGATGTTGAAGAACTCGAAACCCACCCGGAAGCCGTAGATGTTGAGCGTGTTCGAAGCGTTGCCGGGGCCGCCCTGGGTGGTGATGTAGATGATGTCGAAGAAGCGCAGGAGATCGACGCTGCGCAGGATGGCCGCGGTGACGATGGTCGGCAGCAGCAGCGGCAGCGTGATGCGCTGGAAGGTCTTGAACGGCGATGCCCCGTCGATCTGCGCGGCCTCGTAGACACTCGGCGGCAGCGATTGCAGGCCGCCCAACACGATCAAGGCGACGTAAGGCGTCCACTGCCAGCTGTCGATCAGAGCGACGGTCGGGATAACCCAGGTCGGCGACGCCAGCCAGTCCGACGGCGGCAGGCCGAGCGACTGGAGGATGTAGTTGGCCGCGCCCAGCGAGGGATCAAGGATCACCAGCCACATCATGCCCGCCACCACCGGCGGCATCATGAATGGGGAGATGAACAGCGAGCGCACGATTCCCGGCAGGCGCCTGGCGTGAAACAACACCAGAGCCAGCCACACGCCAAAGACGAGCTGGAGCACCAACGATAGCACATAGAGCGCTATGGTGATCCAGAGTCCGTGCCAAAACTCGTAGTCGGAGATCAGCTTTGAGTAATTGGCGAGGCCCGCGAAGGACTGCTTGCCGGTCGAGGAGAATGTCTGGAAGCCGAGCCAGATCGTATAGACGACCGGAAACGCGATCATCGCGACCGTGAAGATCACGGCCGGCGCCGAGAGCGTCGCCATTTCCAGCTTCTGCCGGTCCTGCGTGAGTGTCGCAGCCGCGTCCGACATGCGTCCGTTTCCTTGAGAGTGAGGAGCCGGCAGGCATAAGCCTGCCAGTATCAGGCGGTTACTTCTGGGCGATCAGCGCATCGAGCGCCTTGTCGGCATCAGCACAGGCCTGGTCGATCGGCTTCTGCTTCAGGATCAGATCCTGCACGGCCTGGCCGATGAACTCGCGTGATTCCGGGTTGGCGATGATGGGATAGCCGACCTCGGAGGAGCCCTTCGTGGCCAGCACATCGAGCGCAGCCTGCCATTCCTTGCGGACGGGTTCCTCGTCGATCCATTTGCGGTACTCAGGATCCTTGGCAACCGACGGCCGCGGCGGGGCAATACCCTGGAGCGCCATTTTCTTCTGCACCTCGGGGCTGGTTGCCCACTGCACGAAGTACCAGGCCGCGTCCGGCTGCTTGCTGTGCGAAGACACCGCCATGCCCCAGCCGATCGTGGTCGGCACCTGGCCGGCCTCGCCTGCCGGGAACGGCAACAGGCCGGTGTCCTTCAGGCGCGCGCCGCCCTCCATCACCGTGCGCAACTCGTTCGAGGATTCGAATGCCATCGCGGCGCGGCCGCTGCGGTAGAGCGCCGAAATCTGCTGGAAGCTGTAGTTGACCACACCCGGCGGACCGAAGTCGCGCAGCAGCCGGCTATAGCTGTCGAGTGCTTCCTTGCCCTCGGCCGAGCAGAGGTTCGACTTGCCGCCTGCGATGTAGCTGCCTCCGATGTTGTGCAGCATGTTGCTGAAGGTGTAGGCGACCGCGGGCTTGAGGCCACGCGAGACAAAGGGCGTGACAGCGCTGTCGCAGGTCTTGATCTTCTCGGCCGCCGCCTCGACATCCTTGATGGTCTTCGGCGCCTCAATGCCGCACTTCTTGAAGATGTCGGTGCGGTAATAGAAGATCGGACCTTCGATGTTCATCGGCATGCTGGTCAGCTTGCCGCCGAAGGTCGCGGCCTTGAGCAGAGCCTGGCTCAACCCGGCCGGGTCGTATTCCTTGGCCACCTCGTTCTTGGCCATCGCAGTGAGATCGCCGTACCAGCCGGCGGCGGCGAACTGCTCGCCCTCGCGCGAAGGCAGCGTCATGAACACGTCGACCTCGTCGCTGTTCGCATTCATGACGGTGACCAGACGCTGGCGCATCTGCTGTTCCTGATAGCCGTCGACCTTCAGGGTCATGCCGGTCAGCTTCTCGAAATCGGCCTTGTAGGTCAGCAGCGCCTGCGCGACCGGATTGTTATTGGCGAGAAAGGTCACGGTCCTGCCCTTGAACTTCATCCAGTCGAAATCGGCCGCATGAGCCTGCGCGCTGACGGCGACAATCGCGAGAACGGGCAACGCGACGTGCGTCGCGAGCATCCTGACCTTCATCGAACTCTCCTCCCGGCTGGCCGCCTTAAGCTGGCGGGCCATTTTGAACGCGGCTTGAAAACGGTTACAATTTAGACCTCACATCGGTTGTGTCAAGCAATGGACAAACCGGATATTCTACGGCAAATTTACGAGATTACCGCTGCACGCGGCTTGCCCCATCGAATGTAACGTTACATTGATGCGATTGACCAACGCCAAATCCGTGAAACAGGGCATCCGCGCCGTCGCAGCCCGTGCCGGCGTCTCAACGGCCTCGGTGTCGCGCGCGCTCAACAATCCCGATGCGGTGAGCCCTTCCCTGCGGGCGCGCATCGAACAGGCCATCGACGCGCTCGGCTACATTCCGCATGCGCCGGCGCGCATCCTGTCGTCACGGCGCTCGCGCACGCTTGGCGCGATCGTTCCGACCATCGACAACACGATGTTCGCGCGCGGCATCGCCTCGCTGCAGCAGTATCTCTCCTCGGTCGGATACATGCTGTTTCTCACCACGAGCGGCTACGATCTCGACGTCGAATTGCAGCAAGCGCGCAATTTGATCAGCCGCGGCGTCGATGGACTTGTGCTGCGCGGTGATTGCCATCACGAGGGACTGCGCAAGTTGCTTGCGGACAACGCGGTTCCCTTCATCAATGTCGGCATCTACCAGCCTGATCGACCCCACCCGTGCGTCGGAACCAACAACGAAGCGGCCGCCCATCGCGCCGCTGCGCATGTCATCGAGCTTGGCCACCGCCGCATCGGGATCGTCTCGGCGCTCCAGCGCAACAACGACCGCGCCAGCGCTCGCGTCGCCGGCTTTCGCCGCGCGCTCACCGAGAACGGCCTGGAGCTTCCGCCGCAATGGCATGTCGAGGTGCCCTACACGCTGGATGACGCGCGCGAAGCGGCCCGCTATCTCCTCAACCTGAAGGATCGTCCGACCGCCGTCGTCTGCGGCAACGATGTGATCGCCTACGGCGTGTTGCTCGAGGCGGAGCGCGATGGATTTTCGGTGCCGCGTGACCTGTCGGTGGTCGGCTTCGACGATCTCGACTGGAGCCGCCACTTGCGGCCGAGCCTGACCACGATCCACGTACCGACCGGAGAAACCTGGCAGCGCGCCGGGGAATATCTGGTGCGCAGCCTCGCCGGCGAGCAGACCATCATGCATCGCGAGATCGACTTCTCCCTGGTGGTCCGTGAATCGACGGCTCCCCCTCTCAAATCCTGAAGCGAGACCCCTCCAATGCGCTCAAACTTCTCTCTTGCGTCCGACTTCCATGCCGTGGTGATCGGCGGCGCCGGCGACATTGGCGCCGCAATCAGCAATCAGTTTTGCGACCTCGGCGCGACAGTGACCGCAACGGCGGCCAACGAGACCGATCTGGCGCGCACTTTGCTGAAATCGCGCGCCGGCCTCACACTCGCGACGCTCGACGTCACGAACGACGACGCTGTCGCTTCTTTTGCCCGACAGCAAAAGCGCGTCGATGCGCTGGTCAACTGCGCGGGAATCCTCGCCCGCGACAAGGAATACGAGATCGAGACCTTCATGAAGGTGCTCGACGTCAATCTCACGGGCACTTTTCGAACCTGCATGGCGTTCCGCCCGCTTCTCACCGAGAGCAAGGGCTCGATCGTCAATCTTGCCTCGATGAACGCGACCTTGGCGCTGCCGCGAATCCCGGCTTATTGCGCCAGCAAGGGCGGTGTCGTGATGCTGACCAAGGCGCTCGCGTTGGCATGGGCCGAGCAAGGCATCCGGGTCAATGCGGTTGCGCCCGGCTATATCGAAACGGCGATCAATGCGGCCGGCCGCACCGATCGCGCGCACTATCAGCGCATCGCCGACCGCACCGCGTTCAAGCGCTGGGGTCAGCCGGAGGACATTGCGGGAGCCGTCGCATTCCTCTGCATGCCGGCATCACAATATGCGACCGGCACCGTCGTCGCGGTGGATGGCGGGTTTCTTGCCGGATGAGCCAGGAAACCAACGGATACGGCCTGCATAATGTCGCCGGAAATGTTTGGGAATGGTACGAGGACCGCCTCGCACCGTCGGGAGTCCCCTTGAATCGCGAGCCTGCACCGAACCGCTCGACGCGCGGTGAATCCTGCCTCGAGTCCCACGGCAGCCGCCACCGCTTCGCAGCGCGAAACCCGAACGCGCCGGTCGGCTCGTCGGGCACGACCGGCTTCCGTGTCGTGCGCACCGGGCAGCTGCGGGATTCGGCATAGGATGACGCTGGCGACAAATGCCGCGAAGCCGGCCCCTGCTCCCGGCACCCGTCTGTTGCCGCAGTTCTTGCGCAATTTCGTGCGCAATCGCGAGACCGGCCTCGTGCTGGTCGGCATTGTCGTCGGGTTGCTGAGCGGCGTCCTCGTTGCCGCGATCTCGGGCCTCAGCCAGGCTTCGCACGCGCTGCTGTTCGACATTCCCCTCGACGCACATCTGAGCGCCACCGGCGTGATTTCCTGGCAGCGCACGCTGCTGATCCCGGCAGTTGGCGGCCTGGTCCTGGCGCTGATCGGGCTGTACTTCGCGCGGCGCGTCAAGGGACAGCAGCTCGCTGACGCGATCGAAGCCAACGCGCTCTATGGCGGCCGGGTGTCGTTCCGCGGCAGCCTGCTGATCTCGATCCAGACTCTGCTGTCCAACGGGTTCGGCGGATCGGTCGGACTGGAAGCGGGATACACGCAAATCTGCTCGATGTTTGGCTCCCATGTCGGCCAGCGCCTCGCCGCCCGCCGCAACGACATGCGGCTGTTGGTGGCCTGCGGCGCGGCGGGGGCGATCAGCGCAGCCTTTTCGGCTCCACTGGCCGGCGCCTTCTATGCCTTCGAGGTCGTGCTGGGAGCCTACACCTCGGCCGCCCTCGTGCCCGTCATCGCCAGCGCCGTCACGGCCTGGCTGGTGGCGCGGGGGTTGACGCATCAGTCCTTTCTGATGGTGCCGGGCTTCCCATCGCCCGTGTCCGTCGAGATGATCGGACAGACCGTGCTGATCGGCATCATTTGCGCATTCGTCAGCATCCTCGTCATGCTCGCGGTCGCATTTTCCGAACGTTGCTTTCAGCGGGTCACGCTTTTCAGCGGCTTCGTGCGCCCGATCCTCGGCGGTCTGCTGCTCGGCGGCCTCGCCCTGCTGACGCCGACCGTGCTCGGCGCCGGCCACGGCGCAATGCAAATCCTGCTGGTCAGCAATCCGAGCTGGCTCCTGCTCACGACGACCATCGTGCTCAAGATCCTGGCATCGGCCGTCTCGCTCGGCTCCGGCTTTCGCGGCGGACTGTTCTTCGCCTCGCTGCTGCTCGGCGCGCTGATCGGCCAGCTCTACAGCGTCGTGCTGACCGGCCCCTTCCCCACGCTCGCGCTTCAGCCCGGCACGGCCGCCATCGCGGCTCTCGCCGCACTCGGAACCGGCGTACTGGGCGCACCGTTCAGCATGGTTTGTCTCGCGCTCGAAATCACTGGCGATTTCTCCGTGACCGTCGGGGCGGTGGTCGCATCATCGGTCTGCGCGCTCATCGTCCGCGAGTTGTTCGGCTACAGTTTTGCGACATGGCGCTTCCACCTGCGCGGCGAGGTGATCCGCGGTCCGCAGGACATCGGCTGGGTCCGTCAGATGAGCGCGGCCTCCCTGATGCGCGCCGACTTCGAGAATGCACTGACGACAATGCCGATCGGCGAGGCGCAGAAGCTGTTCTCGCCGGCCCAGGTCCGACAGGTCGTGCTGCGCGATCCGAACGGCAGCTATGCCGGCATCGTTGCGGCGGCGACGCTGCATTCCGTCACCAATCGGGACGACGATCCGCTCGGGTCGCTGGCCCAGCAGCAGGATGAGTACCTGCTTCCGACCACGTCGGTTCGCGAGATCCTGAAGGCCTTTGAACGGAGCGAAGCCGACGTCCTCGCGGTCATTGACCGTGCCGACCACCGCGTCACGATTGGTACCTTAAGCGAATCCCATGTGCTGCGCACCTATGGGGAAGAGCTCGAACGCCGGAACCAGGAGCTGTTTTCGCGGTGATGCTTGCGCGCTATGGCCTTAGATCCATATCGATCCGCACAAAATCGCCGCGATAGGTGACTTCACCGAGATAGATCACGGTGCGATCGCTCGCCGTGAAGACACGGCGGACTTCGGCGACCGGCGAATTCAAAGGCACGCGTAGCAGCCGCGCCGCCTCGATGTCCGCGGTTCCGATGGTCAATGTCTGGCGGGCGCTGGCGATCGCCGGATCCCTGAGATCGTTGAGGATCGGGATCACCGTCTCGTTGCGAAAGCGCTTGGGAGACCTGCGAAAGATCTTCTCATCGAGATAGATGGAAATGACGCAATAAGGCTGCTTCTGGCGCGAGTGCAGACGGCGCATGAAGACATATTTCTCGGCCGGCTTGCCGTCTTCTGGAAGCAACGGCGCATCGCTCCGGCTTTCCGAGATGTTGATGATCTCCGGCGAGGTGTCGCGGTACATGTCCGCGAGATCGGACAGTGTGGTCTCGACCTTGAGCCAGCGGTCCTGTCGTACAGTCCCGGTGACGAAGGTGCCGCGGCCTTGCTGCGCCTCAATGACACCGTCGCGGGCGAGCAACTCAACGGCCTGCCTGATGGTGACGCGCGAGACGCCGAACTCGGCCGCCAGATCCTCGTTGGCCGGCAGGCGAAAACCTTGACTCCAGACACCGCGCGCAATCCGCTGGCGAAAGATATCGGCAATCTGCGCGTATTTGGGGACGTGACTGTCGGAACTCAATTCCATCTCGCCCTCCGGAAATCAAGCGGCCCAATCACGGCATGACAAGGGCTGCACCGCGTTCCCCGATCATCAGGCTGGTCGCATTGGTGTTGGCCGAGGTGATCTGCGGCATCACCGAGGCGTCGATCACGCGCAGCCGCTCGACGCCGCGCACCCGCAGCTGCGGATCGAGGACTGCCCGCTCGTCGCTGCCCATGCGGCAGGTGCCCACGCAGTGAAACACCGTGCCGCCGGTGTTGCGCGCAAACTCCCACAGCCCGGCATCGTTACTTGCGGCCTCGCCCGGCACCATTTCGACGTCCCAGAGCGGGCGGAACGCCTTTTGCTGATAGATCTCGCGCAAGATCTTCAGGCCGGCAACAATGGTCTTGCGGTCGATCTCCTCGGCGAAATAATTGGGCGCGATCAGCGGCTGCTCGAACGGATCGGCCGAGCGGATCGCGAGCTGTCCGCGCGACCGGCCGTGGCATTGCCAGACCGAGGCCGTGAAGCCGGAATAGCTGTGGAGGGGTTCGCCGGGCTTGTCGACGGAGAGCGGCATCACGTTGAACTGCACGTCGGGACAGCCGCCGACCGCATATTCGGTACAGGCCGCTCCGCCCACCTGTCCCGCCCCCACCGTCAACGGCCCTCGCCCGGCCAGCATCCATTGCAACCCCATCTTCGCGAGTTCGACAGGATGGCGGACCTGGTCATTGAGCGAGATCCGCTCCTTCAGGCGCACGATCAGCCGCGCCTGGTAGTGGTCCTGCAGATTGGAGCCGACTTCGGGCGAGTCGGTGACGACGGCAATGCCGTGCTTGCGAAGCAGGTCGGCCGGACCGATCCCGGAAAGCTGGAGGATTTGCGGCGATTGCAGCGCGCCGCCCGACAGGATCACCTCGCGATCGGCTGTCGCGCGATGAACCTGCCCTTTGCTGATCCACTCGACGCCGGTCGCGAAGCGGCCGTTGAAAGTGACTTTGCTCACCTGCGCATGCGTGATGATGGTCAGGTTGCGCCGGTCGGCAATCGGTCGAAGAAAGGCGGATGCCGAGCTGGTCCGCCAATGCCGCCCGATGCCAAGCTGATAGGCACCGACGCCAAGCGTCGTCGCGCCGTTGAAGTCGGAATTGCGCGGCAGGCCGAACTGCACGCCCGCCTCCACCCAGGCCCTCGACGCCGGATTGTCGTTACGGAGATCGGAGACCTCGAACTCACCGAGACCGCCGTGATACTGGCTCTCGCCGCCGCGATAGCGCTCGTAGCGCCGGAAATAGGGCAGGACGTCGCGATAGTTCCAGCCGTCGGCGCCGAGACGTTCCCAGTCGTCAAAATCCTCGTGCTGGCCGCGGATGAAGATCAGGCCGTTGATCGACGACGATCCGCCGAGCACGCGGCCACGCGGCCAGACGATGGCGCGGCCGCCGCTTCCTTCCGACGGCTCGGTCTTGAACAGGCGCGAGAAGCGCTCGTCGTAGATGGTCCGGTAATACCCGACCGGCAGCTTGAGCCAGAAATTCCGGTCCGATCCGCCGGCTTCGAGCAACAACACGCGGGAGGCAGGATCGGCCGACAGTCTGTTCGCGACCACACAGCCGGCCGACCCCGCACCGACGATGATGTAATCGTAGCCAAGCCCCGACATCACGCGGTCCGGTATTGTTCGATCGAGGCAAGATCGGGCGCAATGCCGAGACCCGCCTCTTCGCCGAGCTCGATCATTCCATCGCTGACGTGAAGCACGGGGCCGCAGAATTGATCCCGCAGCGGGTTCTCATTGCTGTCGACCTCCAGCAGTCCCTCGCCGCCGACGCCCGCCAGCAGATGCGCCGACGCCAACAGGCCGATGCCGGCGCCGAGATAGTGCGGACAGAACATCTTGCCTGACGTCAGGATGTCGCGGGCGATGCCGGCGCAAGCCGAAAGCCCGCCCCACTTGGCGATGTCAGGCTGGACGACACCGAGAACCGGCTCGCTCAGCACCTCGGCAAAGCCGGCGTAGCTCGCGATGTTCTCACCGGCCGCGAGCGGAAAACGGATCGTCTCGTGCAGCTGCTTCCATTCCTGCCGCGGACGGTCCGCGCGGATCGGCTCCTCGAGCCAGGCAAGGCCGAACGGCTCGAGCTGCGGCGCACGCTCGAGCGCCTCCGCGATGGTCCAACCCTGGTTGACATCGGCCGCAAGCATGCCATTGCCGACGAGGTCGCGCAGCGCGGCGAGGTTGGCCCGGTCGTCTGCCGGATCGAAGCCGATCTTCAGCTTCAAGGCGCGATAGCCGCGGCCGAGCGCCGCTTCCGCCGCTCGCTCCGATCCGACCGGATTGATACCGCTGGCATAGACCTTGATCCGGCTCCGCGATCCGCCGAGCAATTTCCACAACGCAACGTTCCGGCGGCGCGCATGGAGATCCCAGACGGCGAGATCGATGCCGGCGATCGATTGCGCGAATGGGCCCGCTTCGCCGGATTGCAACGCGAGCACCGAAGTTCCCTGCGTCAGTCGCTCGAATGCGGCACCAGGTTTGCTTGCCCTCAATCCGACAAGCGCCGGTGCCAGGACCTCATTGACCAGCCGAACACGATGCTCGGCGCCCGGCGCCGGAAAGTTGCACCAGACCTCGCCCCAGCCCACGAAACCGTCCGTGTCCTCGACCCGAACGAACACGGCAGGCCGGTCCCCCATCCGCCCGAACGAGGTGATGACCGGTGTCGTCAGAGGATAGCGAAAGCCAAAGGCCTGGACGCTCCGGATGGTGAAAGGCGGCGATGTCATGCGCGGAAAAGCCTGCGGCGCCTACGACCAAAGCGGCGCTTGTATGGTCATCCTATTTATAATATGACTTGGGCAAACATCAACTGCAATCTGGGTGGACGCGTCGAATGGACGGAGCTGGCGTGAGACGCTTTGGTCTCGGGTTGATACCGTGGGTCGGTGCGATCCTGCTCTGGTATGCCGTGCGCTGGAGCGGCTTCGTCAACGCATCGCTGATCCCCGCCCCGCACCAGGTCGCCGCGAAGTTCGTCGAGCTTCTCACCAAGGAAGGCCTCCTGATCGACATCTTCGCCTCGACCAGGCGCGTCTTTTTCGGCGTCTCGCTTGGAATTCTGGTCGCGGTGCCGGTCGGCTTTCTGCTCGGATGGTATCGCCCGGCCCGCACCTTCGCCGACCCCATGATCAATTTCTTCCGCGCGCTGCCGCCGATCGCGCTGATCCCGCTCGTCATCGTCTATTTCGGCGTGGACGAGCTCGCAAAGCTCGTCATCCTGTTCTACGCCTCGTTCTTCTCCGGCGTGATCGTCATGTATGAGGGGGTCTCGCAGATCACGCCGCTCTATATCCGCGTGGCGCAGACGCTCGGCGCCAATCAGGCGGAAATCTTTCGCAAGGTGATCATTCCCCTCACCGTTCCGCACATCCTCACCGCGCTGCGGGTCGCGCTTGGCGTGGCCTGGGCGACGCTGGTGGCATCCGAACTGATCGCGGCCCAGCGTGGGCTTGGCGCCATGATCCAGAATGCATCGACCTACTTCCTGCTCGACGTCATCTATGTCGGCATCATCTGCATCGGCCTGATCGCGCTGATCATGGACATGATCCTGCGCAAGATCACGGCCCGGTTGCTGGTCTGGCAGGATCGGGCCATCGCATGACCACGCGTGCACAGTTCGACAAGGTTTCGCTTGCCTTCGCGACCCCGAAGGGACGCCTCAACGTCGTCGAGGATGTCAGCTACGATATCAACGATGGCGATTTCATCGCGGTGATCGGCCCTTCAGGCTGCGGCAAGACCACGATGATGAGCATGCTCGCGGGCTTCCAGAAGCCGACGACCGGAAGCGTGCTGTTCGACGGGCAGCCCGTCACGGGTCCCGGTCCCGAGCGCGGCGTCATCTTCCAGGAATATGGCGTCTTCCCGTGGCTGACGGTGAAACAGAACATCGCTTTCGGCCTGACGCTCCGGGCCAATCACGTCGCGGCGGGCGAGCGCGATTCGATCTGCGATCACTATCTCGGCCTGATGGGGCTGTCCGACTTCGCCAACTCCTATCCGAAGCATTTATCCGGCGGCATGCGACAGCGGCTCGCGATCGCGCGGGCTTACGCGGTCAAGCCGCAGTTCCTGCTGATGGACGAGCCGTTCGGTGCGCTCGACGCTCAGACCCGTTCCAACATGCAGAACCTGCTGCTCAAGGTGCTCCAGACCGAAGGCAAGACGGTCATGCTGATCACCCACTCCGTGGAGGAGGCGATCTATCTCGCGTCCCGTATCGTGGTGGTGACCGCGCGGCCGGCGCGGATCAGGCAGATCATCGAGGTGCCGTTCGCCTATCCGCGCGATGAATCGATCCAGGAACGGCCCGAATTCGGCGAGCTGCGAAGCTATATCAAGCATCTGGTGATGGACGAGTACCGCGCCCAGCAGGCGCAGATGCGTCCGGTCTCATTCTCGGAATAACAACACAGCGGAGGACGACCTATGGATCGGCGACAATTTCTGACCACGACGGCCGGGCTTGCCCTGGGGTCCTTCACCGCCGCAGCCCCTGCGATTGCTCAGGCAAAAACAAAAGTTCGGGTCGGCTATCTGCACACCGTTGCCGTCGACGGCCAGATCTGGACCGGCATGGACCGCGGTTCCTTCGAAAAGCAGGGACTGGATCTCGAGCTGCGGCAGTTCAATACCGGCCTCGAAATCTTCCAGGCGCTGATCGGCGGCAGCCTCGACGTGCTGGCGACGGGCGCCGTGCTCTCGAACTTCCCCGCCCGGGGCCAGGGCAAGGTCTTCCTCATCAACGACATCGAGGTCGCGACCGCACAGCTCTGGGTGCGCGGCGATCAGGGCATCAAGTCATTCGAGGATCTGAAGGGCAAGCGGATCGCAACTGCGACCGGCACCACCGCGCATGTGTTCCTGGACACCGCGCTGCGTGCGAACAAGGTCGATCCCAAAGCGGTCGAGCTCGTCAACCAGACCATGCCGGCCGCCGTAACCGCCTTCATTTCAGGCGCGGTGCCTGCCGTCGCGCTCTGGGTGCCTTTCAACGTGACGGTTCGCGACAAGGTGCCGGGCGCGGTCAAGCTCGCCGACGCCTCAGCCTATTATCCAAAGGCCGCGATCATCGGCGGCTGGGCCGCGGCCAACGACTATTACGAGCCCAACAAGGAAACGCTGGCGAAGCTGATCCGTGGCTGGGCCGATGCCAATGACTACATCATCGCGAACAGCACCGAAGCGATGGAAAAGCTGCAGAAGGGCCACTACAGCCAGACGCCGATGGCCGACATCGACGAATCGTTCAAGGCGCAGAAGATGTTCTCGTCACGGGACTGGAAGCGGATGTATTCCGACGGCACGGTCACCAACTGGCTGCAGCAATCGACCGACTTCTTCATGGCCAATGCCGGCATCAAGGACTTTACCCCGGCAAGCAAATATTTCGATCCGAGCCTGTATTTGAAAACGATTGCGTGACGCACCTGGACGCAAATCGCGTCCTAGAGGTAGCTCTCGAACGCGACCCGCTGCGCGGGCGTCAAGTGCAAGCCGTGCTTGGTGCGCCGGTCCAGGAAGTCGGCAGGCTGCCTTGCCCACTCATTCTCGCGGAGATACACCGCTTCGCATTCATAGAACTCGCCGCCGAAATGACGGCCCAGGTCTGCGGCGCTGCGGACCGGACCCAGCAGCTGGCGCGCGCGCGTCCCATAAAGACGCGCATAGTGATGGATGAGCGTTCGCGGCAAATCGGGATAGTCGCGTGCCAGCCGATTCGCGAATTCATCGAAACTGCCGCCGATGTCGCCGCCCGGCAGCGGCCGATCCGCGGTCCAGGCCGACGACAGCTTCGGAAACCACGGCGCGAGGCGCTGCAGCGCCTGCTCCGCCAACCGGCGGTAGGTCGTGATCTTGCCGCCGAAGATCGACAGCAGCGGCGGCACATCCTGCGCGCCGTGAACCTCGAACACATAGTCGCGCGTCACCGCCGACGGATTGTCGGCGTTGTCGTCGTAGAGCGGACGGACCCCGGAGAACGCGTGCACGATCTCGCCCGCCTGCGGCGGCGTTCGGAAATAGCGGCGCAAGACCTGCAACAGGTAATCGGTCTCGTCCTCTCCGATCGCGACGTCCTCGGCGCGGCCGTGATAGGGAATGTCTGTGGTGCCGATCAAGGCGAGATCGTCCTCATAGGGATTGACGAAGATCACCCGGCGATCGCTGTTCTGCAGCAGATAGGCCTGCGGCCCGCTCCAGAATTTCGGCACCACGATATGGCTGCCCTTGACCAGCCGTACGCTCTGGGCCGAGTTCAGGCCCGCCACGCCCTGGATGACATCCTGAACCCACGGCCCGGCGGCGTTGACCAGCGCGCGCGACCGCACGACCTGCGTTGTGCCGTCGTCGCCGTGCATTTCGAGCAGCCAGGTCTCGCCGTCGCGGCGCGCGCGCACCGCCCGCGTGCGCGGCAGGATGCAGGCGCCGTTCTGTGCGGCATCGATCAAATTGAGGATCACCAGCCTGCTGTCATCGACCCAGCAGTCCGAATATTCGAAGCCTAGCCGGAACTCCCGACGCAGCGGCGCGCCCTCCGGAGCGCACGACAGATCCAGGCTGCGGCTCGCCGGAAGTTGCTTGCGGCCACCGAGATGGTCGTAGATTAACAGGCCGGTGCGGACCAGCCACGCCGGCCGTTGCTCCGGCGAATGCGGCAGCACGAAGCGCATCGGCCAGATGATATGCGGCGCCGACGCGAGCAGCACCTCGCGCTCGATCAGCGCCTCGCGCACCAGGCGGAACTCGTAATATTCGAGATAGCGCAGTCCGCCATGGATCAGCTTGCCCGAGCGCGACGAGGTGCCCTCGGCGAAATCATTCTTCTCGCAGAGCAGCACCTTCAAGCCGCGGCCGGCGGCGTCGCGGGCGATGCCGGCACCGTTGATGCCGCCACCGATGATGGCGATATCGACCAGCCCGTGATCCGTACCTGCGACCGGCGCAGTGCCCGTCATCGCTTGCTGCTGCGCCTTTTCTCGGCGCGGCGCGGCGCCGCCTTTGCGGTCGCGCGGGCCTTGTTCGGCTTCGGCGCCTGCAGACCGTAAGTGGAGAACCCCTTCGCGGTGTCGGCAATCTCCTCGTCGGTCAGGATGACGCGCGAATCGAGCGCCAGCGAGAGGTAGTACTGACGCGCGATGGTCTCGAGCTCGACCGCGAGCCACATCGCCTTGTCGAGATTGGCGCCGAGCGCGATCATGCCGTGATTGGCGAGCAGGCAGCCGTTGCGGCCTTCGAGCGCGGCGATCGCATGATCGGACAATTCCTTGGTCCCGTAGCGCGCATAGCCGGCGCAGCGGATCTCGCTGCCGCCGAACGCCGCCATCATGTAATGGCAGGCCGGGATCGGCTTGCGCGCGATCGCGAGCACGGTCGCGTAGGTCGAGTGAGTATGGACGATGGCGCCGACATCGGGCCGGGCGCGCGTGATGTCGAGATGGAAGCGCCATTCGGTGGACGGCTGCAGCGGCCCCTCCCACGCACCATAGTCGCCCTCGAGCGGCATCGAGGCGATCATCTCCGGCTTCATCGAATCGTAGGGCGTCGCCGACGGCGTGATCAGCATCCGGTCCTTGTAGCGGGCGGAGATGTTGCCCGATGTCCCCTGGTTGAGACCCGACGCATTCATCCACCGGCACTTGGCGATGATCGCCTCGCGCAACTGTCGTTCCTCACGGGTCATACGAACTGCCTTTCTCTTCAGCACGGATTGCGTGGCGGCTCGCCGGCCAGGAAGCGACGAACCTCTTCGGCCGCCTGCCCAGCGGCCACGGTGACGGTACGCACGGAGGCGCCGGCGATGTGCGGCGTCAGCGTGACGTTGGGAAGTCGCAAGAGCGGCCAGTCCGCCGGAACCGGCTCGACCGCGAAGGTGTCGAGCATGGCGCCGCCGAGATGCCCCGATGCCAGCGCATCATGCAGCGCTTCGTAGTCGACCAGCGGACCGCGCGCGGTGTTGATCAGGAACGCGCCCGGCTTGATCCGCACCAGAGCCTCGCGCCCGATGAAACGGGTGGTCTCCGGCGTCACCCGGGCGTGCAGCGTGACGACGTCGGCGCGGCCGAGCAATTCGCCGAGCGCGACATGCTCGACGCCGTCATTGCGGTCCTGGGCGCTGAGCTGGACATAGGGATCGGCGACCAGGATCTTGCAGCCGAAGGCCTTCAGCAGCTTGACCACGCGGCTGCCGATCGCGCCGTAGCCGACAATGCCGACCGTCATCTCGCCGAGCTCGCGCCCGGTGCGGTCGGCGCGATAGAGGTCGCCGCGCCATTCCCCGCCTCGCAGCGCCTCGTGACCACTGCGGATCAGGCGTGTCTCGGCCAGAATGGCGCCGATCGTGAACTCCGCGACCGCACCCGCATTGCGGCCGGGCGTATTGACCACCAGCACGTTGTGGTCGCGCGCCGCCTGCATGTCGATGTTGACCGGGCCGCCGCGCGACACCGCGATGAACTTCAGCTTCGGCAACCGCTCCAGCATCGACCGCGAGATCGGCGCCAGATGGGTGACGAGCAGTTCGGCATCGCCGATGAAGCCGATGATCTCGTCGGGCTGCCCCATGAATTCCTTCAGACCGTCGAGCTTCGAGCCGGCGTAACCGTGCTCCATCGGCTCGTCCGGCCACGGCTGCTCCAGGGTGCGGATATCGACGCCATCGCCGCAGGCTGACCGGATGTGCTCGGCGAACACCGAGGGCAGCATGAAGCGGTCGCCGACAATGGCGATGGACTTAGACATGATCGCCTCCGGCGCGCAGCGCAGCGAGTTGCTTCCAGACCGGCCGCGACGCCAGCCTTGCCTCGAGATAGGTCGGGAAGATGCTGGCATAGCGCTTCGCCAGCGCAGCGTCCGGCGATTGCGGCGCACTGAGATGCGCCGCGACCCACTGCTCGGCGCAGGCGCGCATGTCGGGATAGGCATCGATCGCGACCGCCGCGATCATCGCAGCGCCCGCGGCGCCGGCCTCGGCGCGGCTGCAGATCCGGACGTCGCAATCCAGCGCGGCCCCGAGGATGGCGCCAAGCGCACGGCTCTTCGCCGCGCCGCCTGTGATCCTGACATCGCGCGGCAGCGACCCCATCGCCGTGTAACAATCCCGTGCGGCGAAGGCCAGGCCCTCCATCACGCCGCGCATCAGGTCGCCATAGCGGTGGCGCGACCGCAAGCCGAAGAATTGCGCGCTGGCCTCATGCGCGACGAACGGACCACGCTCGCCGGCATCGGAGATGAACGGGTGGAACAGCACCTCGCCGGGCCTCGCCCGCAGCACCTGATCGTCGAGCCGGCGGATCAGTTCGGCGCGCGTGCGCGTCACGCCTTCCGCCGCCAGCATGTCGCAGGCGAGATCGAGCATCCAGTCAATGTTCAGCGTCGCCGCCATGTTGGACTGCATTTGGGCATAATGACCGGGCACGGGGAACGGCATGGTATAGCCGGTTGCCTCCCGATTCAGTGTCACCGCGTCGGCGCTCGGTACCAGCCGCATATGCATGCCGGTCGACCCGATGATGGTGCAGCCGACATCGGGTGACGGATCGTAGAGCCCGGCGCCGAGCGCATTGCAGATCACGTCCACATAGCCGAGGCAGACCGGCACACCTTCCGGCAGGCCGATCTCGATGGCGGCGGCCGCGGTCAGCGGATGCGTCATGACCGCGCCGTCAACGACCGGCGGGAACAGGCGCGTCAGGTCGGCGATACCGATCAACCGCGCGGTCTCTGCGTCGAATGCTCGCTTGCGGAAATCGCCGCAGGAGAACGTGGCTTCCGACGGATCGGTTGCGCGTTCACCGGTGAGCAGGAAATAAAGCCAGTCCTTGCAGTGGAAGGCCGTGGTCGCGCTGGCGATCGTGTCGGGCATGTGGGCCTGCAGCCACGCCAGTTGCGGCCCTTGCTGGCAGGCATTGAGCCCGGAGCCGGTTCGACGGTAAAGGATCGCGTTGTGCTCGCCGCCGCGAATCGCCTCGACCAGCCGCCCGGCGCGCGAGTCGAGCCACAGCAGCGCCGGCGCGACCGGCCGGCCGTCGTCATCGATCAGCCAGGTGCCGTCGCCCTGCCCGGTCACCGCGACGGCCGCGATCCGCGCCGACAGGTCAGGCACGGACTTCGCCAGCGCACGAATGACCGCGACCGTATCGCTCCAGGTCTGCGCCATGTCCTGCTCGACATGGCCGCCGGCCAGGCTGCTGTACGCATTCGGCCGCGAGACATCTGCGAGTTGCTCGCCGGTCAGCGTGAACGCCACCGCCTTGATCAGGGAGGTGCCGGCGTCAATGCCGATGATAACGTCGCGGCTGGCCGAAGCGGTCATCGTCACGCTCCCTCCGCATGGCGAATGTAGGTTCCGTCGCTGCCAAAGATGTGCAGGTGACGCGGCTCCAGCGCAAACGAGATGATCTCTCCCGGCCGCGCGGCGACACGGCCCGGTATGACCGCGATCAGCATGCGGCCACCGCAATCGCCGGCGACATGCGATTGATCGCCGAGCCACTGGTTGGAGACGACCTTGACCCTGACGTCACCGGTCCCGACCACGATCTTCTGCGGACGAATGCCGATCCGCACCTGCGGCGTGGCCGCGAGCGTCTTCGCCGCCTCAACGTCGAGTCCGGCGCCGGCGATATCGAAACCCATGTCGGTTCCGACCGACAGACGGAAGCCACCATCGGACCGCGTCACCTCGGCGTCGAGCAGGTTCATCGGCGGCTCGCCGATGAAGCTTGCAACGAACAGATTGGCCGGTCGGCCCTTCAGCTCCTTCTCGCTGGCGAACTGCTGCAGCAGGCCGCCTTCCATGACAGCGATGCGGTCGGCCAGCGCACTCGCTTCGGTCTGGTCGTGGGTGACGAAGATCGCGGTCATGCCGCGCTCGGCAAGCAGGCTCTTGATCCGGCCGCGCAGCACCGCGCGCAGCTGCGGTTCGAGCTGCCCCATTGGCTCATCGAGCAGATAGAGATCGGCGTCGCGCACCAGCGCCCGCGCCAGCGACACGCGCTGCTGCTGGCCGCCTGAGATCGCGCGCGGATAGCTGTCGAGGATGTCCTCGATCTCGACCAGACGGGCGATCTCGCCGACGCGACGCGTCACCTCGGCTCGCGGCAACTGGGCAGATTTCAGCGCGAACGCGATGTTCTCGCGGACCGTGAGCGGCGGATAGAGCGAGTAGCCCTCGAACGCCATCGCGACCTTGCGCCGCGCCGGCGGCAGCTCGTGGATCCGCCGCCCGCCGAGCGCGATCGATCCGGCGGAGACGTCCTCGAAGCCTGCGATCATGCGCAATGTCGAGGTCTTGCCGCAGCCCGACGATCCCAGCAGTGCGACGATCTCGCCTTTTTCGACCGCCATGTCGAGCGCGCGCACCGCGTGCACCGGCTCCTTGCCGCGGCTGCGATAGACCTTGTCGATGCCCCGAAGCTCGAGCACGTCCATGACCATTCGCTCCTATGCCGCCTTGAGCCGGTGCGACGCCCCGATCCGCAGCCCGGTGGCGCGATCGAACAGCATCGCGGCGTCGGGCGCAAAGCGAACGAAAATAGCATCGTCAGCCGCGCCTTGCGGCGCATCCGGCGGTAGCGCCGCCAGCCACTCCGTGCCGTCGGCAAGACGGAGCAGCAGCACCGCCTTCTCGTGCATCGGCGTGATCGCGAGAATGCGCGCCGGGATGGCGTCGTCGGTGGATGCAGACGAGACCACGAGATCCTCAGGCCGGACGCCCAGCCAACATGCACCGGCAGGTGCTGCGCCATCGGCCGCGCCGAGCCGGATCCTGGCGCCGGCGATGTCAGCCGACAGCATGCCGTGCTCCGCTACTGGCGAGACTTCCGCGAGGTTGACGGTCGGATCGCCGAACAGGCGCGCGACCGCGACCGATGCGGGTTGGGCATAGATATCGGTCGGCGTCGCGACCTGCGCGAGCCGGCCGTCGATCAAGACCGCGATGCGGTCGGCGATCGCCATCGCCTCGCGATAGTCCTGGGTCACGTAGAGCACCGCGGCAGTGCCGCGACGCAGCAGGTTCGGCAGCTCGAGCCGCATCTCGTAGCGCAGCTTGGCGTCGACATTGCGCAGGGGATCATCCAGCAGCAGGACATCCGGATTGCCGATCAGCGCCCGTGCCAGCGCCGTGCGCTGCTTCTGTCCGTTCGACAATTCGCGCGGCGCGTGACCGAGCACGTGCTCGATCTTGAGCAGCCTGCTGATCGCGGCAACGCGACCGGCGACATCGCCGCCGCCGGCCCTGGCGCGCAGGCCGCTTGCGATATTGTCGCGGGCGGTCATGTGCGGGAACAAGGCAAAGTTCTGGAATGCCATGCCGATCCCGCGCCGCTCGGGCGGAGCACCGACGACCGAGCGGCCGCCGACCAGGATGTCGCCGTCGTCGGGCTCGAACATGCCCGCGATCATGCGCAGCAGCACGGTCTTGCCGCTGCCGGACGGTCCGAACACCGCCACGATCTCGCCTGGCTCGACCGCCAGCGACAATCCGTCGGCGGGCCGTGCTGCACCGAATGCTTTGCTCACCGAGTTGATCTCGAGACGCGCCATTGGATCAGCCTTTCACCGCGCCGAGCGAGAGACCCTCGACCAGGTAGCGCTGTGCATAGAGCGCGAGCAACAGGGTCGGCGTCACCGACAGCACGATCGCCGCCGCGATCTGGCCGTACTGAATACCTGACGCGGTGACGAAGGCGAGCGCGCCGACCGTCACCGGCTGCTTGTCGGCGGAGGCCAGGATCAGCGCGAAGACGAAATTGTTCCAGCAGAAGATGAACGACAGCAGCCCCGCCGCGGCGATCCCCGGCCCCGCCAGCGGCACCGCGATCCTGGTGAAGGCCTCCCGCCAGGAATGCCCGGCCAGTCGGTAGGCATGCTCGATATCAGGGCTGATATCCTCGAAATAGCCGCGCACGATCCACAGGATCAGCGGCAGCGCGATCAACTGATAGACCCAGACGATCCCGAAATAGGTGTCGTTCAGTCCGAGCTCCTGGTAGTACAGCGACAGCGGCAGCAGCACGAGCAGCGGCGGCGCAAAGCGGAACGACAGCAGCGTGAAGGCGATGCTCTCGCCGAGGCGGAATTTGAAGCGCGCAAAGGCGTAGGCCGCCGGCACGCCGAGCAGCAGCGCCAGCAGCACCGCCGCGCTCGACAGCACGACGCTGTTGAAGAGGTTGCGCATGAAGGAGATCTGCAGATTGCCGGCCGCGGTGCGCAGCTGGCCGGAGATCAGCGCCTCGTAATTGGCAAGCGTCGGCTCGAACAGGATCCGCGGCGGAATCCGCAGGATCTGCTCGTTGGTCTGGAACGACATCAGAAAGATCCAGACGATCGGAAACATGAAGAAGATCAGGATCAGCGTGAGCGCCACGCCGCGGAAGATGCGACCGGCAAGGTTGGAATGTTCCATCGCGCCCCTCCCCGTCACGCGTGGCCGTGCGCACGCGCGCGCAGCCGCAGCCAGTTCTTGATGAAGATGTTCGACAGGATGTTGGTGATGAGCCAGAGGATCATCAACAGCGCCGCCGATCTGCCGACATTGGTGTACTGGAAGAATTCCAGATAGGCCTGCACCTGGAACACCATCAGCCGGTCGCCCGGCCCGCCCTGCGTCATCGCATAGATGATGTCGAACTGCTGGATCGAATCGAGCAGCCGGAACAGCGACGCCGTGATGATGTAGGGCGCCAGCATCGGCAGCGTGATGCGGAAGAACACAAAGCTCGCCGGCACGCCGTCGAGTGCCGCGGCCTCGAACGGCTGCCGCGGCAGCGAGCGCAGCCCCGCCAGCAGCAGGATCATGATGAACGGCGTGTAGACCCAGACATCGACCAGCACGACCGTGAACAGCGCACTCGATGGATCGGAGGCCCATTTGAAATCGGTGACGCCGAACAGGCCGACCAGATAGGACAGGATGCCGAAGCTCGGATTGGTCATCAGCTTCCACATCAGCGCGGCGATCGCCGGCGCCGTCATCAGCGGCAGCAGCAGCATGATCGACACTGCATTGTGGAAGCGGGTCGGCCGGCGCAGCAGCAGCGCGATGCCAAGACCGAGCAGCAGCTCGAGCACGACCGTGACCACAGTATAGGTGATCGAGACGCGGAACGTATTCCAGAACGCCGGGTCGGACAGGAAGTCGATGTAGTTTCCGGCGCCGATGAAGCCGCGCAGATGAGGCAGGTTCAGCCGGTAGCGCTGCAGCGAGTAGACCGCCGCGGTCACGAACGGAACCAGGATCGCCACGCAGACGAGCAGCGCCGGCAGGCTGAGCAGATAGGGCAAGAGGCGCACGCGCGGCCTTGGTTTGGCCGGCGCTGCCTGCGCGTTCGTCTGGAGGAGTTGGACCATGCTCATGATGATAAGAGATCACGTTCGGCTGGCAAACGCCGCCGGCTCGGATGGGACAAGGGTCCGAGCCGGCGGATGGGTGCGGTGCGGGGGATCAGGCACCGCACAGTTGATCCGTCAGCCGAGACCGGCCTGCTTGAGCTGGCGGTTGATGCTGTCGGCGAGCTTGTCGAGCCCTTCGTCGACGCTGACCTCCTTGGCCACCATCTTCTGCAGCGAAGCGGCCCATTCCGTCGTCAGGTCGAAGAACAGCGGCTGCGCCGTGAAGTAGATCTTGGCGCCGGGCGACGACATGTCGTGCTGCTCGAGATAGCCGGGATAGGATTTCGCGATGCGGTCGCGGAATTCGCTGTCCTTCCACACCGATGCGCGCACCGGATTGACGAAGTCCATCTTGCGCGCGCCGAACAGATCGTGCTCGACGGATGCCGCCCACTGCATGAACAGCCAGGCCGCCTCCTTCTGCTTGGAGAAGCTCGACATCGCGAGCGACCAGATCCAGACGTTCGGGGTCGGCGCCTTGGCGGCCGGATTGGCCGCGAACGGCGCATAGCCAAGATGCCCCTTCTCCTTGTTGTCGCCGCCGTTCATGAAGTAGCCGAGGATGTCGGCGTCGAAGATCATGCCCGAGGCGCCGGCGCCGAGATCGGTGCCGACCTGGTACCAAGTGTAGGTCGACCAGTTTTTCGGGCCCGAGGTCTGGATCATCTTGACCCATTTGTCGTGGAAATCCTTCGAGGCCTTGGTGTTCATCGCGGCCTTCAGCTTGCCGCCCTCCATCACGAAATCCTTCTGGCCGAAGTTCGAATAGGCCGACAGGAAACCGGGATGGATGGTCGCCCAGGAGCGCGAGCCGCGCACGCCGACGCCGTAGGGACCGCCGGCGTCCTTGGTGATCTTGGCCGCGACCTCCAGCATCTCGTCGAGGTTCTTCGGCGGCTTGACGCCGACCTTGTCGAAGACGTTGCGGTTGTAGGTGATGTTGTTGAGCTCATAGCCCCAGGGGATGCACCACTGCTTGGCCTTGCCCGAGCCGAGCTCGGAGCCGGCGACGCCGTCCCACGCGGTCGAGGCGCGCAGGCCCGGAAGCACGTCGTCCCAGGCGAAGGCCGGATTGGTCTTGGCGGGGTCCTTGATGTAGGTGTTGAGGTCTTCGATCCAGCCCGCCGGACCATAGGTCCAGGTCATGTAGGCGCCGGTCATGAAGGCATCGTACTGGTCCGACTTCGACGACAGCGCCGCCGTCACCTTGTCGAAATAGACGTCCTCCGGGAAGATGTCGTAGGTGACGTTCATGCCGGTGAGCGTCTTGAACGCCTCGATGTCGCCGATCATCGCGTCGACATAGGGGTGCTTGTTGAGCAGCAGCTTGACGCTCTTGCCGCTCTGGGCCTTCCAGTTGAAGTCGGCGGCCATCGCCTTCGACATCGAGGAGGCGAAAGCGGCGTTGGCGGCGATCCCCGCGATGCCGAGCTTGGCGGCGCCGTCCAGGAGATCGCGGCGGCTGATGCGTTTGGCAGCGTAGGAGTCGAACAGATTCTTCTCGCGATCGAACATGTATTTCCTCTCCTTGTTGACGCTTTGTTTTATGTGTCCTTCCGGGTCTTGCTTCTTGTCTTGCCGGATGTGGTCTCCGGCTTGTCGGTGGCGAGCGCCTTTGCGGTCGCTTCGTCGATGATGAGGCCGTGCAGAACGCCGCTGCGCAGCACGCCGCGCAGCGCGGTCACCTTGGCCGGCCCGCCGGCGATGGCGACGATCCGGTGCTTCCTGAGGTCGGGCATGCTCATGGAGGTAGCGCGGGCCGACAGATCGGTGTCCAGCACCGTTCCGTCGGCGCTGAAGAAATGCCCGAGCAGGTCGGCGCAGGCGCCGACACGCTTCAGCTCGACGACCTCGTCGGGCTTGATCATGCCGCTCGACACCAGGAAGCCGTCACGGCTGACCTGGCCGATGCCGACGAACAGCAGCGAGGCCTTGCGCGCCAGCGCGAAAACGTCGGCGATGCCGAATTGCTGCATCAGCACGGCGCGATCGGCGACCGAATTGGCGAACACCGGCACCGGCAGCAGATAGGCTTCCGCGCCGGTGCGCTCGGCGAGCTTGTGAATCACGTCGAACGGATTGGCGGCAAATTTCCGCGTCAGCCCGCCGAGCAGTGACACGAACTGCGCGTCGCGCGCCGGCGTCTGCGGCATCTGCTCCACGACCGCCGCGAGCGTGCGGCCATGGCCGAAGCCGATCACCTTGTCCTGGCCGCGCTCCAGGATCTGGCGCAGGAAGCTCGCGCCTTCCAGCGCCAGCGCCTTCAGCGGCAGATCGCCCTCGCCGAGATCAGGCGCGACGCGGCAGAACGAGAGGCCGAAGCGCTGCGCGAGATCGTTCTCGAGCGCGACGCATTCGGCGACCGGCCCCTCGACGAACACGCGGATCATGCCCTCGCGGCTGGCGCGTGCGATCAGGCGATGCGCCTTGGTGCTCTGGATGTTGAGGCGGTCGGCGACCTCGGACTGGGTGAGCCCCGCCGCGAAATACAGCCACGCTGCGCGCGTCGCGAGCGACGCCTCGCCGTCGATCACCGGCAGCCTGTCGGGCGGGGGTGCCATATCAGGAAAAGTCCGCTTGCAAATTTCTTCACGTCCTGCAAAAAATTGCAGAGGCCGAACGGGGCGTCAATCCCCCAAACGTGCTGCAGCGCAACCAATGTCGTCGCGCGCGCACCAGAGAGCGATGAGGTCGCATGGGAGGTCTGTATCTCGGCATCGACGTCGGAACCGGCGGCGTGCGCGCTTGTGCAATCGATGCGCAGGCCGCCATCCGCGGCTTTGCGTCCGTCGCGCTGGCTGCACCGCGCGTCGACGGCAACGCCATCGACCAGACACCAGAGCTGTGGTGGCAAGCCGCGACGGCGGCCATCCGCAAGCTCGGCGAGACCGTCGCTCTCGGCGACGTCACGCGCATCGTCGTCGACGGCACGTCGGGCACGCTGTTGCTGGTCGACGCCGCCGGCCGCCCCTGCTCGCCGGGGCTGATGTACAATGATGCCCGCGCCACGCGTGAGGCGACGCGCGTCGCGGCGGTCGCCCCGCGCGAGAGCGGCGCGCATGGCGCGAGCAGCGCGCTCGCCAAGCTGCTCTATCTGCAGAATGACGGCTATGTCGGCGATGCGCGCCACGCCGTTCACCAGGCGGACTGGATCGCCGGCCGGCTCGCGAACCATCACGGCATCAGCGACGAGAACAACGCGCTGAAGCTCGGCTACGACCCGGTCGCGCGCGCCTGGCCATCCTGGCTCGAACAGCTCGGCGTGCGCGACGATCTGCTCCCCGAAGTGCTGGTGCCGGGCACGCCATTTTCCGAGATGGATCCGCAGATCGCGCGGTCGCTAGGACTGCCGCTCACGGCGCAGGTCTCCGCCGGCACCACCGATGGCGTTGCGGCCTTCATCGCGACGCGCGCCGACCAGCCGGGCGATGCCGTCACCTCGCTCGGCACCACGCTGGTGGTGAAGCAGCTTGCGACCCAGCCGATCTTCGCGGCCGACCAAGGCGTCTATTCGCACCGGCTCGGCGAGCGCTGGCTTGCCGGCGGCGCCTCGAACTCCGGCGGCGCCGCTTTGCTGGTGCATTTCACCGCCGCCGAGATGGAGCGGCTGACACCGCAGCTGACGCCGGACCAGCCGACCGGGCTCGACTACTATCCGCTGCCAAAACCCGGCGAACGCTTTCCGATCGCCGATCCAGCGTTGGCCGCGCGGGTCACGCCGCGTCCTGCGGAAGATTGCCGCTTCTTCCAGGGTCTGCTCGAGGGCATCGCCTCGGTGGAAGCCCTCGCCTACCGCCAGCTGGCGCGGCTCGGTGCGCCGCGCCTGCGCCGCGTCATCGCCATCGGCGGCGGCGCGAAGAACGACGCCTGGACCAGCATCCGGCACCGCGTTCTCGGCGTTCCCGTCTCGGTCGCCGAGCAGACCGAAGCAAGCTACGGCGCCGCGCTGCTCGCGCTGAACGGAGGCCTGCCATGAAGGCCGATGCGACCGCGATCGCCGGCCTTCACGCCATCGTCGACCGCTTCGATCATGTGCTGCTCGACCAGTGGGGCACGCTGCATGAGGGGCTGGCGGTGTTCCCCGCGGCGCTGGAGTGCGTGGCGCGGCTGCGCGAAGCCGGCAAGCGGATCCTGGTCCTGTCCAACTCCGGCAAGCGCGCCGGCAGCAACCAGCGGCGGCTCGCGACGCTCGGTCTGCCGCCCGACGCCTATGACGGCGTGTTGTCCTCGGGCGAGGTCACCTGGCGCGGCCTGCATGCGCGCGAGCAGGCGCCCTTTGCCGAGCTCGGACGCGCCTGCTTCCTGATCTCGCGCGACGGTGACCGCTCGATCGTCGACGACACCGACCTTGTGGTGGTCTCGAACATGCGCGAGGCCGATTTCATCCTGCTCGGCGGTCTCGACGATGATGCGGCCGAGCCCGAGCGATGGCGTGAGCCGCTGACAACCGCTGCCGCACGCCAACTGCCGATGCTGTGCGCCAATCCCGATCTGGTGATGTTCGGGGTCGCGGGCCTGATCCCCGCGCCGGGCGCGCTCGCCGCATTCTACCATTCGCTCGGCGGCACCGTGCTGTTCGTCGGCAAGCCGCATCCGCCGATGTTTGCCGCCGCGCTCGACCAATTGGGACGGCCGCCGCCGGACCGGATCCTCGTCATCGGCGACTCCCTCGATCACGATATCGCCGGCGGACGCACCGCCGGCATGCTGACCCTGCTGATCGGCTCCGGCGCCCACCGCGCGACGTTTGCGCAGGCGAGCGATCTGCCGCGGGCGATCCAGACCGTGGCCGGCACAGCGGCGCGGATGCCGCACTGGACGATGGACCATCTGACCTGGTGAGAACAGCCCCGATGCGACCGCCTCAAATGCTGGATGAACTGCGCCGAATGTCGGCACGCGTCGGCAGGAATATCCTGCTGGTGCAAGGCGCCGGCGGCAATTCGTCGGTCAAGGATGGCGACGTGCTGTGGGTGAAGGCGTCGGGTACCTGGCTCGCCGATGCCGAGGACAAGGAGATTTTCGTGCCGGTCGCCTTGTCGGCCGCGCGCGCGGCGCTGCTGCATGGCGACGAACGCGTGCCGCTGGCGCCGAACGCCGGGACGACGCTGCGCGCCTCGATCGAGACCTCGCTGCATGCCCTGATGCCGCACCGGATCGTGCTGCACGTCCATTCCGTCAACACCATCGCATGGGCGGTGCGCACCGACGCCCGCGACGAATTTGCCCGGCGCCTGGACGGACTGGCCTGGCGTTACCTCGACTATCGCCACCCGGGGCTGCCGCTCGCGCGCGCGGTTAGCGCGGCGATCGCCGATGATACGGTGGACGTCCTGATCCTCGGCAATCACGGCCTGGTGGTCGGTGCGGCTAGCTGCGACGCCGCCGAGGCTTTGGTCGCCGAGGTCGAGCAACGTCTCGCCCTCGAGCAGCGTAGCGCGCCGGCGGCAGATCATGACGCCCTCCGCACGATCTGCGTGGGCACCAACTATCGTCTGCCGCGGGATCCTCGCGGCCACGACATTGCCACCGACCGTTACAGCCGCGCGATCGCGACCAGCGGCTCGTTGTATCCTGATCACGTCGTCTTCCTCGGCCCGGGCCTGCCGGTCCTGGAACATCGCGAGAAGCTGAGCGCCATGATCGCGCAGACCACCGCGAACGGACTGCCGCCGCCGGTGGCGCTCCTCGTTCCCGACCTCGGCAGCCTTATCCGCGAGGATGCGAGCGACGGCGCGGAAGCCATGCTGAGCTGTCTCGCATTGGTCACCTGCCGCCTGCCCCTGACCGCACGGGTCAACTATCTGACCGCAGAGAACGAGCATGCGCTGCTGAATTGGGACGCCGAGCGCTATCGCCAGCAACTGACGGCCGATCGCTGATCGACAGAGACGTTCGTCGCTTCATCCCTTCTCGGCGGAAAGAAACAGGCGATAGGCCGGATTTTCGCTCTCGTTCCAGTAGGGATAGCCGAGCGCATCCAGCGCCTGAACGAACCGGGCGCGCTCGTGAGGCTTGACCTCGATCCCCGCCAGGATGCGTCCATAGTCGGCGCCGTGATTGCGATAGTGGAACAGCGGTCGGGCGCCAGGCTCTCGAGGAATTTCAGCAGCGCGCCCGGACGCTCCGGAAACTCGAAGCGGTAGATGACCTCGTCCTTGAGCAGCGGAGCGCGACCGCCCACCATGTAGCGCACATGGTCCTTGGCCATCTCGTTCTCGCTCAAATCGAGGATCGGATAGCCTTCGCGCCGAAGCAGCTCCATGACCTCCCGCTTCTCGGCCTCGCCGCGGCTCAGCGCGATGCCGACGAACAGTTGCGCCGGCGCGGTGGTCTCGGCAAAGCGGTAGTTGAATTCCGTGATCGCGCGCGAGCCGAGGATGCGGATGAAGTGCCGATAGCTGCCCGGCTTCTCCGGCACGGTCACGGCAAGCAGCGCCTCGCGATGTTCGCCGACCTCGGCGCGGTCGGCAATGGTACGCAGCCGGTCGAAATTCAGATTGGCTCCGCTGTTGACGGCAATCAGGCTTCCGTCGCTGAGCGCGCCGCGCTCGGCGTAGGCCTTGAGGCCGGCCAGCGCCAATGCGCCGGAGGGCTCGGCGACCGATCGCACGTCGTCGAAGATGTCCCTGATGGCGGCGCACATGGCGTCGGTGTCCACCGTGACGACTTCGTCGAGCAGGTCGCGGCAGAGCCGGAAGGTCTCGGTTCCAACCTTGCGAACGGCGACGCCGTCGGCGAACAGTCCGACCTGATCCAGCGCGACGACGTTGCCCTTGGCGAGCGCGGCCGCCATCGACGCGGCGTCCGCCGGCTCGACGCCGACGACCTTGATCGACGGGTTGAGGAATTTCACGAAGGCGGCCACGCCGGCCGCCAGTCCGCCTCCGCCGATCGGCACGAAGATCGCTTCGATCGGATCGGGATGCTGGCGCAGGATCTCCATCCCGACCGTTCCCTGGCCGGCGATCACATCGGGATCGTCGAACGGATGCACAAAGGTCAAGCCACGCGCAGCCTCGATATCCCTGGCCTTGGTTTGCGCGTCGTCGAACGTGTCGCCATGCAGGACAACGTCACCGCCCAAACGCCGGACGGCCTCGACCTTGATAGCGGGCGTCGTCCTCGGCATCACGATCGTCGCCGGAATGCCGAGCTTGCGCGCCGACAGCGCGACGCCCTGGGCATGATTGCCCGCCGACGCGCAGATCACGCCCAGCCTGCGCTGCGCGTCCGGCAGCCTGACGATCTTGTTGTAGGCACCGCGAAGCTTGAACGAGAAGATCGGCTGGAAGTCTTCCCGCTTCAGCAACACCGTGCGCGACAATCGTTCGGAGAGCCGCGGCATCGGGTCGAGCGGCGTCTCGACCGCCACGTCGTAGACCCGTGCGGTCAGGATGCTTTGGGCGTAGTCGTGGAGCGCGTTAGCGGTCATCGGGTCGCTTCTGTCGATGGGGAGGCAATCGATATCGGTTGCACCTTACCATCGTCGGCGCCGACCCGGCGAGCGGACGGCACGGAGCCGCCGCTGCATCCAGTTCGAAGCATCGCATGAGGGGAGGCTGGCGTGAAGCAAAGACCGCCGCTGCCAAAATATCGAAAACAACCCCATGCACAGTAGCCGGCGGCGGCCAGACTCGACCGAGCCACTTGACACGTCGGGCAACTCAGGGGTACATTTCTAGTATTCCGAATATTGCCAAACGCCTCCAGCCAAAATGCCGCCCTGCACTGATCGCTTCAGGCCATGGGACGGGCCGAATTCCACCCCCTGCCATGGTCGCCGGGCGCTTCCCAGCCCGATTCGGAGACGATCAGCGTGTCCTCGAGCTTGATGTAGCCGCGCGTTGGATGCAGCAGCGCGGTCTCGATCGAGATCACCATCCCGCGTTCGAGCGGCCGGTCGGCGTCAGACGGCGAATAAGGCACCGGACCTGTCGCGGTCAGGCGCGGCGCTTCGTGACTGACGAGCCCGATGCCGTGTGCGGTGAAGTCGAGCACGGCGCGATGCGGCGAGGCTTTGACGGCCGCCTCGCCCGCCGCGATGATGTCGCCACCCATGGCGCCCGGCCGGATCGCGCGCCGGGCCAACTGCTGGACGTCCTCGATTTCCTGCAGCAACTCGCGCAGCTCGCTGTCGGGTTCACCCAGGATGCCCATGCGGCTGAGATCGCCGATATAGCCCCGGTAGTTTCCGCCGGAATCGATCGAGATCACGTCGCCTTGCACGAGACGCTGGCTGGAAGGCGCGCGGTTATGGCTCTTGCCCGCGGCAATCAGGCAATATTCGAAGACCAGATCACGCTCCTGCTCCTCGCGGCGCAGATGGGCCACGACGTCGTTCTTGGTCATGCCCGGTGCACAGCACTTGAACGTGGCCATCATCGCGTCGACGACCCGTTCGGAAGCCTCTCTGATGCAGTCCAGTTCGGTCGGAGACTTTACGGCACGCAGACGTTCCAGCGAGAAATGGGCCTCGCGGAACTCGACGTCGCCAAGGCCGGCATACAGATGATCCCTGGCGTCGGCCGGCAGGAAGCCAGCCTCGATGCCGACGCGCCTGGCCGCGCCCGCGAGCTTCTTCACATGATCGATCGCGAGGCCGATCGCATCGATCGTTCCCCACGCCTCCGCCTTGACAACCGGCGTCCATATCCGTCCGAGCTCGTGCTCGAACTTTTCCATGCGGTTGCCGATGTAGGCGGAATTTTCCGGGTGTCCTTTCTGATAGACGAACACCGGCAGATAGCGGCTGGTGCCGATTGCCTCCATGACGTCGAAGAAGAAGAAGCGATATCCACCGAGCAGATACTGCACATTGTGACGCGAGGTGACGATCAGGACGTCGAGCCCCGCTTCATCCATCAGCCGATCGAGCTTTGCAGTATCGAACGGCGCCGCCGTTGCGATCGTGTCGAAAGCGTTGTCCATGGTATGACCTTTCGTCTTTCACTGTCCCACGGCCGGTTTTGCGGCCAGCGATTTCGGTGCGGCGCTCGCGCTCGCGTTTTCGCCAAACAGAACCACCGGGCGCCCGTGCGGCTCGACGCCGAGGAACGTAAAGGCAAGGCCGATCAGGAGGCCCGCGCCGGCAAGAAAGCAGAACGCCGGCGTCACCGCCGCGGCGGTCGCACTTGGATGCACGAGATTATCCGCGCCGGCGATCAATGCGAGACACAGGGGACCTACGATCTTGCCGATCCCATTCGAGAGCTGGGCAAGGCCGACTGCGCGTCCCGAGAGCTGAACCGGGAAGATTTCCGCCGGATAGGGTCCGATGTTCGAAAATCCGCCATCGAAGAACACGGCGCCGACGATCAGGAAGACCAGGAACAACGGTACCGAGCCGGCAAAGTCGTTGTGAAAATAGGCGGCGAGCGCCAGCGAAACCGCGGTGCCGTAGCCCATCAACTGACCACAGGGCTTGCGGCCGATCCGATGGGCGAGGAAGGCGAAGCCGGTCCGGCCGAGCACGCCGGCGAGGCTGACATAGATGAACATCTTTGCCGCATCCTGGGGCGCGACGCCGAGCAGAAGCGCCACGATCGTCGGCCCCCACAGGAACACGCCGTAATTCGCCGTGCTGGCGCCGAACCAGATCAGGACCGTCAGCCAGAAGCGCCGCTGCTCGGCAAAGAGATCGGCAAATGTCGCCGGGCTCGCCGGCGGCAGCGCAGGCAGCACGAAGGACTCGCCACCGACCCGGTAGAGTTTCCGGATGCTCGCCTGCGCCTCGCGCACGCGGCCCTTGCTGATGAGCCAGCGCGGCGATTCCGGCATGATGATCATGGTCAGAATTCCGAGGAGGATCGGCAGGAAGCCGACCGCCGCCAATCCGCGCCAGCCGACCAGCGGCAGCAGGAAGCTCGCCGTCACCGATGCCGACAGCACGCCAAAGGCGACCGGGACGACCACGAGACTCGTGACCAGCGTGCGATGGCGGGTCGGTGCGAATTCGACGATGGCAGGAACCGCCGCCGCCGCGCCGGCGGCAAGGCCGAAGCCGACGAAGAAGCGCAGGATCGCAAACGCAACCCAGCCGTCTTCCGGAATGAACGCGATCGCACCCGAGGTCAGGCCGCAGAGCAGAACGCCGGATATCGCCAGCGGCTTGCGCCCGAAACGATCCGCGAGGACGCCCGCGACGAACGCCCCCAGCATCGCCCCGATGCCGGCGCTCATCAACATGATCGAGGTCTGCCCAAACGTCAGGTGCCATTTCGGCGCCAGCACCGAGACCAGAAATCCGACCACAAAGAAATCGAAGAAATCGACCACGCCGGTGACGGCGAAGATGATGATCGATAGCCAATAGCGCGTCGTTACCGGCGCTTCGTCGAACGGCACTGCGCTCGTTTGCTCCGCCATGGTCTCCCCCTGTTGTTGTCAAGCCGCCTTCTTGTTTGAATTCAGAAATGCCGTCATCGCCTCCGCCACCCGCTCGGGGGCCTGGATCGACGCGACATGGCCGACGCCTGCGATGGTCCTGGTCTCGACGCGGGCAAGATCGCAGGCGAGCGCAAATGTTTCCGCATTCGGGATCAGCCGGTCATCACCGCCCGCCAGCAAGAGCGTCGGGCGATCAAAGCCGGTCAGATCGGCGGCGACAGGCTGCGCAAGCAAGGCGCCGCGGCGCGCCTTCTGGCCCTCGTCGCGGCTGGAGCCGCGGAAGATCTCGATCAGTTCGGGTCGCGCCCGCAGATAAGCCGGCGGGAAGAAGAACTCGGCAATCTTCGATGCGTTGGCGATGGTGTCCGCACGGTAAGAAGCGAGCTTGCGGAAGACATCCGCATTGACGTCGAGCGGGCTTCTGTTGACCTTCCAGGTGCTGCTCAGGATCAGGCGGTCGATGCGATCGGGATGACGGGCCGCCAGCACCTGCGCGATCTGCCCACCCAGCGAGGTTCCGAAGACATGGGCAAGATCGTAACCGAGCCCTCCGATCAAGGCCGCGGCGTCGTCGGCCAAATCGGCCAGCGAATAGGACGACGGAGGGTTTCGGGTGGCACCGGAGTCGCGCTGGTCATAGGCGATCACCGTGAAGTTCGCCGCAAGGACAGGCGCAAGGCCGTCGAACATCGCATGATCAGCCTCGCCGCCATGCAGCAGCACGATCGGCTCGCCGCGCCCGGTTTTCTCAAACGCCGTGACGATGCCGTTGGATTCGAACGATTGCATCGGTGTCCCCGCTAATGCAGCAGCGTTGAAAGCGCGCCGGCCAATTCCTTCGCCGGATCCGACGGCAGCCACGGCATCCGCCAGGCCACATGGCCATCGGGGCGCACCAGCACGGCGCCACGCATGCCGAGCTGGAATCCGTCCGCCGGATCGGTTGACGGCAACTGTTTCAGCGAGAGCGGCAAGGCGGTCTTCTCCGACACCTGCTTCCCCGCCTCCAGCCACTCGCTGCCGAGTGGCCCCGTGACGACGGTGAACTGCTTGTCGAACCAGTCGAGCGTCGATTTCTTGCGCGAAGGCTCGAGCCACATGTGCGGAAATCGCGCGCCGGGACGATCCGTCGGCGTGTAGTAGCGGGAGTTCAACGCTTTCGCGACGGTGCCATCGGGGATCACCGCGCCCTCCTCGTAATTGTGACCGAGGTTCTGCCCGATGCTGTGCAGGTGATTGTCCATGTCGTTGATCCAGAACCTGATCCGGTCCGGATCGCGCGATCGCACGGCGTCGTCGGTCAGCCCGAATCTCAGCCGATTGCCGTAGCTGAAATTGGCATTGGATTGCGCGATCGGACGTCGCTCGCTGGAATAGCTGTCGAGCAGCTTTTCGTCCGCAAAGCCCTTCAGCACGAAGGCCAGCTTCCACGCGAGGTTATGCGCGTCCTGAACGCCGGAGTTCAGGCCGAAGCCGCCGGTCGGCGGAAAGCGGTGTGCGCAGTCTCCGACCAGAAACACCCGGCCCTTTCGAAAGGTCTCGGCCACCTGCATGCTGACGCGCCAGATCGAGCGGTTCAAAAGCGTGACATCGAGATCGGGAACGCCGACATGGCCGCGCGCGATCTCGATGAACTCCTGGTCGGTCCACGGCCGCTCGCGATCGTCCTTGGTCAGGCCGATTTGCGTCACCGTCAGCCAGCGATCGCGGCCATTGGTGTTCAGGATGCCGGCGCGCGGCAGGTCGGGCTTGTCCGGGACGATGATGAAGCCTGCGGCCTCGCGCGCGATCGGCAGCCGCGACAGATCGGCACGCCAATACTCGTTCGACATCACCGCCAGCGTCGAGGGCCCGACCATCTCGATCCCGGCGCTGCGCCGGGTCTGGCTGCCTGCACCATCGGCGGCGATCAGGTAAGTCGCCGTCCAATGGGTCACCTCGCCGGTCTTTTCGCACCGTGTCGTGACGTTGACGCCGCTGTTGGTCTCCTCGAACGATTCGCAGGCCGTGTTGAACAGGACCGTGGCGTGTTTGGACTTCTCGACCACCCGCAGGATTTCCTCCTCGACGGCGTCCTGGGCGACCAGGCTCTTCCAGGCGGGGGTATGACCGACATTCGGTTCGGGACGGGTGCGGCCGAACTCGTGGCCCGCGATGCTGTCGAGGAACACGAACATGTCGGAATTGTCCTGCAGACCGCGGTCGCGGATCGCCTGCTCGATCCCCCACTGCCGGAAGATCTCCATGGTGCGGACCCAGCAGCCGCGCGACTTGGGATGATCCGTCGTCGTCGGGCTCTTCTCGACCACCACGCAGTCGATGCCGAAGCGATCGAGCAGCAGCGACATCGCAAGGCCGACCGGCCCGCCGCCGGCAATGAATACGGACGTCTGGCGTGCCTCATCGGTGGCGATGCCCATCCTCGTCTCTCCTCCGTTTGATCGTTGCGAGGAGACTGCGCCTTTTTTGGTATCTCACAAGAATATGTTTGATATGGTATCCATCTCGATTTGAGATGGAGCGCCCGTCATGGACCTGCGGCAGATCCGCTATTTCGTCGCCGTCGCCGAGCGTGGCGGCTTTGCCGCCGCAGCGAGCACGCTGAACGTCGCCCAGTCGGCACTCAGCCGCCACGTCAAGGAACTCGAGGAGGAATTGGGCGGCGCCCTGCTCGAACGCGGCGCGCGCGGTGTCTCGGTCACGGAATCCGGCAAGGTGCTGCTCGCGCGGGGGCGCTGGCTGCTCGGCACGATCGACGACATCAAGGCCGAGGTGCGCACGGAAAATCGGGAGCCGAGCGGTACGGTGCGGATCGGTGCGCCGCCGAGCCTCGGCGATATCCTCTACCCGCCGCTGGCCCAGGCCTTCGTCAAGCAATTTCCACGCGTGAGGCTCGAACTGAGCGAGGGCCTGACTGAGAACGCGTCCGAACGCCTGCTGCGCGGTGAACTCGATCTGGCGATCGTGACGACGCCATCCCCCAACGACCATCTCGACTATGAAACGCTGGTCGTCGAGCAGGTGTTCCTGATCGGGCCGTCGCGCGACCCGTTGCTGAAGCGCGGCCGGCTGACCCGCAAGGAGTTCGACGCCTTGCCGTCCGCGGTGGCCCCGCTCAGCCGCAACCCATTCCCGTCGACCATGCTCTGCGCGGTGCGGGTCGATAACAGCACACCGATGAAACGCATGGTGGCATCTGGCCTCGGCTACGCGCTGCTACCATTCTCCGGCATTCACCAGGAGGTGGCTGCCGGCGTGCTGTCGGCGGCGCTGTTGCCGTGGATGCGCGCCGAGCGCGTGCTGGCGCTGCCGCGCGGACGGCCCGTGAGCCGGGCCACGCGTGAAGCGATTGCCGCGCTGAAGAAGATCTGCCGCGCTTTGATCGACGCGGGAATTATTCTGACAGCGCCGGCGCGCAAGAGCTAAACCCGCCGCTCCACGCAAGCGGTCTGCCCAATTCCTCGCTGTAGCCCGACGCACGGGCCGTATCCGTTGCGTCCGGCTGCAGCTTCCGATCGACCAATCCGTCTTGACCATGGTTGTCATGACAACTATAGAGTCATTCCAAGATTGGCGATCAAGCCGGCTGTTCCCGCCGTGAAAAGACGCGAGCCGTGAGCGGCTCTGCGGGCGACTTTTCGCGGCCGGCGGTTAGTCGAAGGGAGGACGTTATGAACGCTGCTTCGCAGACCCACGCGGCAAGGCTGAGCGAGATTTCCCGGCTCATCGACGACCGCCCCGGCGACGGCATCTTTGAAGTCGATCGCCGGATCTTCACCGACCCGGACGTGTTCGACGCCGAGCTGCGATATGTCTTCGAGGCCACGTGGAATTTCATCGGCCTGGAATCCCAGGTCGCTCGGCCCAACGACTTCGTCACCACCCATATCGGCCGGCATCCAATCCTGGTGATGCGGAGCGCTGAGGGCAAAGTCGGCGCCTTCCTCAATACCTGCCGGCATCGCGGAACGATCGTCTGCCCGTTCAAGCAGGGCCGGCAGAAATTCCATGTCTGCCGCTATCACGGCTGGGCCTACGACTCGGGCGGGCGCAACATCTCCGTGACGGAGGAAGCGAGCGGGCAGTATCCGCCGTCCTTCTCGAACAGCAATCACGACCTTCTTCCGGTCGCGCGGCTGGGCTCGTATCGCGGATTCCTGTTCGCGAGCCTCTCGGCCGACGTTCCGCCGCTGGAAGAATTTCTCGGCGACACCCGCGCGTTCCTCGACCTCATCATCGATCAGAGCGACAGCGGTGAGGTCGAATTCGTGCCGGGCGCCAGCACCTACACGTTCGATGGAAACTGGAAGCTGCAGTTCGAGAACGGTCTCGACTACTATCACTTCGCGACCACGCACAGCTCCTACGTCGATATCCTGAAGAAGCGCAATGCAAGCGCCGGACCGGATGCCGGATTCACCGCGGAGCCGGAAGGCGAGCAGGAAGGGCAAGGCAGCTTCAGCTTCGATTACGGTCACGCCGTCAACTGGTCGATCAAGCGCACGCAGCTCTATGGCCGGCCGCTCGGCATAGATCCGGCGGGTCTCGACGCCGTGCGGCAGCGCGTCGGCAGCACCCGCGCCAAATGGATGCTGCGCCAGCGCAACCTCACGATTTTTCCGAACCTGCAGGTCATCGACATCCTGTCGGCGCAGGTGCGAACCTGGCGGCCGCTGGCACCCGACAAGACCGAGATGGTGTCGCATTGCCTTGCTCCGGTCGGAGAAAGTGCCGCGGCGCGCACGCTTCGCATTCGCAACTACGAAGACTTCTTCAATGCCTCCGGGCTAGCAAGCTCGGACGACAACGTCATGTACGAGTTCTGCCAGACCGGCTATGACGCGACGACCGCCGCGCCCACGCAAGGTTATCTGCGCGGCATCGCGGAGGTCGGCCACGGCGAGAGCGCGCACACGCGCGAGCTCGGCATCACCCCTTCAGAATGGTCGTTCGGCCCCACCAGCTTCGGCGGCGAGACGAATTTCCATCCCGGGTATCGCGAGTGGCGCAGGCTGCTGCAGCACGCTGCCGGGGAGACGGCGTGATGGCGGCCGACGCAATCAAGCAAACCGATGCCCGCGCGGTCGCAGCCGCGGTCATCTTTCGCGAGGCTCGCCTGCTCGACACCGGCGAATGGGCCGACTGGGTCGCGATGTACAGCGAGAACGCCGTCTATTGGGTGCCGGCCTGGCTCGACGAATACACCACCACCAATGATCCCGACACGCAGGTCTCGTTGCTCTACCACGATGCGCGGCGCGGACTGGAAGAGCGGATCGCGCGCATCGAGTCGCGCAAATCGATCACCGCGCTGCCGCTGCCGCGCACCGTGCACCAGATCTCGAACCTGGAAGCATCGGAAGCCGGCGCTGATCAGATCACCTGCCATTCGGTGTTCTCGGCCCACGTCTACGACCCGCGCACGGCCAAGGAGCATCTGCGGCACGGGCGCTATGAGCACACGCTGCGGCGTGACGGCGAGACCTGGAAGATCGCGCGCAAGGTCATCACGCTGGTCAACGACCGCGTCCCGACCGCGCTCGATTTCTACAGCATTTGAGAGGCACATGACGGACGATCAGGGAACCTGGCACGAAGCGGCCGCACTCAGCGCGCTGAACGAAGGCGAGCCGTACGGCATCGAAATCGGCCGCCACCACATCGCGCTCTATCGCGTCAGCAACGAGTACTACGCCACGAGCAACATCTGCACGCATGCGGAGGCGCTGCTGTCCGACGGCATTCTGGAGGGCTGCGAGATCGAATGCCCACTGCATATGGGCCGCTTCGACATCAGGACCGGCGAGGCGTTGACCAGCCCCGTCGAGATCGACATCCGGACCTATCCGGTACGTGTGACAGGCGACAGGCTCGAAGTTTGCCTGCCCGCATAAGACGACCATCAAAAATCAAGAATCGGGGGAAACAGGGATGACCGAAGTCGTGATGGACAAGGCGGCGATGACGACCGCCGATCCGCAGATCGAACGCACCACAATCCGCAAAGTCGCGCTGCGCCTGATGTGGTTCGTCATGGCGATGTACTTCCTCGCCATTCTCGACCGCGGAAACATCTCCTTTGCCGCGCTGCAGATGAACAAGGAGCTCGGGCTCAATGCCGAGAAGTTCGGCATCGCGGTCGGCATCATGTACTTCACCTATTCCATCTTCGAGATCCCGAGCAATCTCATCCTCAGCAAATACGGCGCGCGCGTCACGCTGACGCGGATCGCGATCCTGTGGGGCATCGCTACGATGCTGATGGCATTCACGCAGGGCCCGCTCAGCCTCTATGCATTCCGCGGCTTCCTCGGATTTGCCGAGTCCGGCCTGTTTCCCGGGGTGATGCTGCTGCTGAGCCTCTGGTTTCCGTTCAGCTACCGCGCCCGCTACAACGCGATGTTCAACTATGCGGTGCCGATCTCCTATATCTTCGCCTCGCTGATCTCCGGCGCGATCCTCGAGCTGAACGGGGTGTTCGGCATCTCGGGTTGGAAATGGCTGTTCATCCTCGAAGGCCTGCCGCCCGTCATTCTCGGGATCGTCGGCATCTTCTATCTGACCGACCGCCCGCAGCAGGCGAGCTGGCTGTCGACGGCGCAGCGCAACTGGCTGACCAGCGCGCTGGAGCGCGACGCCAAGGCGACCGGGGTGGTGCATGCCGAAGGCGTGCTCAGGACCATCACCAAGCCGATGGTGCTGCTGTTCGGCCTGTGCAATTTCGGCCTGTTCTGCGGCCTGGCATCGCTGTTTCCCTGGCTGCCGCAAATCATCAAGTCGTTCGGGCTGCCGAATTCACAGGTCGGTTTCGTGACCGCGATCCCGCCCGTCGCCGGCCTGATCGGCATGATCGCGTTGTCGCGGCACTCCGACCATGTCGGTGAGCGCTTCTATTATGCGGCCATGACCTTCGTGATCGCAGCGGCCGGCTTCGCGATGGCGGCCTTTTCAACATCGCCGGTTTGGATCATCATCGGATTCATGGTTGCCAATGTCGGTGTCTATGGTACGCAGGCCGTGTTCTGGACTATTCCCCAGTCCTACATGTCGCGGCAGAGCGCGCCGGGCGCGATCGGCCTGGTCAGCACCATCGGCAGCATCGGAGGCGCCACCATCCCGATCGTGATCGGACGCGCCAAGGACGCCTCGGGCAGTTTCACCACCGGATTCCTCGTGGTAACAGGCGTTCTCCTGGTCGCGGCGGCGTTGGTCCTGATCGCGCGCACTCAACTCGTGAAAGAATGAAGAGCCGGACTGGCGCAAACCGCAACAGAGCCCCTGACCCGCGCCGCGCCGCGCAAGGGAACACGGGCTCGGAGCTGGTGATCGATTTCGAACGTTACGTGCCCACGGTGCTGTCCAGCCTGGTCGCGAAGTTGCGCGCCAATGCCAATGCCTTCTTCCCGCAAGCCTACGGCGTATCGCTCGCGGAATGGCGGGTGCTGTCCTTTCTCAGGGAGCATGAACCGGCAAGCGCCTACGACATCTGGACCAATGCGCAACTGGACAAGGCCGTCGTCAGCCGCGAGACGGCCTCGCTGAAGAAAAAGGGCCTGATCGAGCTGACGCCGGTGCGAGGCAGCGCCCGGAACCGGACCGAGATCCGGCTGACATCGCAGGGCGTGGCGCTGCTCGACCGCAGTCTGGATGAAATCCTGCGCCGGCACAGCAACCTCACGGCCGGTCTCGACGCCAAGGCGCTGGAGAGCTTCTTCCGGGTCGTGGCGCATATCGAGCACCGCATCCCCCACATGGCCGACCAGACCTCGAACGCCGTGCCGGCCCATGCGCCGGTCAAACGCATTGCGAAGCGGAGGCCGCCGACCGGCGCCTAGCGACACTTGTCCGGTGAGGAACCCGCGTAATTTATGTTTCAGTAAGCAAGTTGTAGCTAGGATCGATCAGTGAGTTGCGTATGGGAGACTTCCAGTGATCGACTTTGACGAACTTCGTAGTATCGCCGCGGATGTTCGTATCTTTATCGACGCGTCGGAAGACAAGGGTGGCGCCTTGAAGGCCATCATCGAGGCCTACGACGTCGTTCTGGGGATTTTCCCGGCCGGCCAGGGAATGGATCTTCACGTGGTCAAGGGCAACGAGGTCCTCAATCATATCGCGCAGACCCAGGCCTCGTCGGGCTTTACCCACACCGCCATCGCATTCCAGACCCGTGAGCAGGCTGTTGCGCTTCAGCAACTGATGGCCGCCTAGCACCGGCGTTACGCGCCCCTGTTGCGGGGGCGGCCGAAACGATCGCATCGGCGATCGCGCAATCTCGATCGACGACCGAAGCGGCCCTGGAAGATCGAGGGTCGGATCTAATTTCCTCTCCCTGCATCTCAGGGCACCGGTAGATCAAGCAACGGTTGCTGAACCGCGTTGCGCAGCCGTTCGGCATGGTACTGCGCGACACAATCCCAGGGGTACTCGACCAGGAAATCGGCAATGCGCAGCGCCGCCGCGGCGGGCTCCGCGTACCGGATCGAACTGTAGACGGCTTCCCAGCGCGCGCAGAACGTCAGCTCCGAATCGCCGCGTTCGCCGCACAGCTCGTAGACCGTGATCGCGTCGGCAAAGCCCTTCGGCCGGATCTGGTCGACGCTGCGGAACGCGAATCTGTGTTCGGCACGCGCCTTCACGGCTGCACTCACCAGGACCTGCGTGCCGTAGTTCTTGTTGAGGCCTTCGAGACGCGAGGCCAGATTGATGGTGGCGCCGAGCGCGGTGTAGCTCATGCGGGCGGCGGAGCCGACATTGCCGACCACGGCATCGCCGAGATGCAGGCCGAACCGCGTGCCATAGGCCGGCCAGCCTTCGCTGCGGAAAGCCCGGTTGAGCTCGGCATTGCGGTGAACGCAGTCCAGCACGGCCTCGCAGGCATGAACGACGTGATCGGGATCCTCGTCCGGCGCGTTCCACAGTGCCATCACGGCGTCGCCGATGAACTTGTCGATGGTGCCATGGTGTTTCATGATCGCCTCCGACATCGCGGCGAAATAACGCGAGGTGAAGATCATGACTTGCGAGGGGTCCGCCTTCTCGGTCTTCGCGGTGAAGTCGGCGACGTCAGTGAAGAGAACCGTGACCTCGCGCCTGATACCGCCGAGCTGCAGCGAGGCTCCTGACTCCATCAGCTGACGGACGATCGGCTGCGGAATGAAGCTCGAGAAGTTGCGCACGACGGTGCGCATCGTAAACACCGAGCGGCCCAGTTCATCGATCTCGTCGATGGCCGATTGCATCCGCGGCCGGTCGGCGAGTTGAAAGCGCTGGATCTCGTCGGTCTGCCGCGCCAGCTCACGCAGCGACCGGGCGAGCAGCGAGCCGAGCCAGAACGCGAAAGGGAGCATCGCGATCACAAAGCCGAGCGCGATGGCGAACAGCGCGCGCCGCTCCGAGATGATCTTGGCGAAAAACTCGTCGAGCGGGGCGACCACCGCGAGGTGGATGTTGGCCGCACCGGCCGTCTCGATGCGGTGAAAGGCCGCGACAAGGGTCCGTCCGTCGGCGTCGGTGAAGAACTGCTGGGCGAGCCCGTCGGTGCGCCAGGCCTGGATCGCCGCGGACAGGCCGGGAAGCTTGAGGACGTCGATCCGGGGCAGTGCGTCGCTGCGTTCCGTCATCAGCTCGCGCATCTCGGGATGGCCGACGATGCGGTCGGCGTCGTTGAACAGGAAGGCCAGCCCGGATTTTCCGAGCTTTTGCCGGCTCAGCATCTCCTCGAGGCGATTGAGCAGCAGGTCGGCGGCCACCACCCCGCGGCGGCCCTCCCTGAGCGGCGTGCGCAGCGTGTAGCCGGGCTCCCCGGTCGCGTAGAACACATAAGGCCCGGTGAGCAGCGTCTTGCGATCCTTTAAGGCATCGACATACCAGGGACGCCGCCGCGGGTCGTAGCTATGCGGCCCCGCCACCTCGGCGACCTTGGTCAGGTTTTCGGACAGGAACAGCGTCACCGGCGCCGCGGCGGCCGCGCCGGAGCGGGCAATGACGACGACGCGGTAGACGGCGTCGGCGGCGACATTCAGCGCCGTGCGGAATTGCGGCTTGGCGCGATCGATGACGTCCATCTCAAGGAAGGAGCCGTCTTCGTACCCGACATAGAGGTTGAAGATCTGCGGATTGTTGCGCAGCATCGAGGCCAGCAGGGCGTAGAGCCTGACATTGTCGGCGACGTCGGCCTCCTGGATGGCCGGAATTCCTGCCAGGATCTCGAGGTTGTCGCGCACATTCTTGAACTGCGCGTCGATGCGATCGGCGCCGATTTGCCCCACCTTGTCGATGAAGGTGCTCGCGGCCATCTGCGTGATCGACGAGACCCGCCTGAAACTGAGATAGACCAACGTCAGTCCGACCACCAGCACCGCGGCGATGACCACCGTGATGATCGAGGTGCGGAAGCCGATACGAACCGGCCCGCGGCCGGTCTCGCGCGCATCACTCATCGAGCTCGTCGTTCGCCTCCGCTAATATTTGCGCACGATCGGCTTCGTCGGTGTAGTAGCCGGCGCGGCCGGCGAGAGCTGGAACGTCACCCACGCCGTCCACCCTTCCGGCCGGTTCTCTGCGGCGAAATCCTTGTAGCCACGAAGGTTCAGATAGCCCTGATAGCCGTCGGCCAGCGGAAAGATGAATCCGACCTGCGGGCCGATGCCGGCGACGCGTCCCTTGAAATCGCCGAGCGTCGCGCCGGCACCGCTGTCGCCGGTGAGTTGCTGGAAATAGTAGCCGGCGACACCGACATGCACATTCTTGGCGACGAACTTCGAAAGTCCCCAGTCGACGTGAAAGTCGATGCCGTTCTGGTACTGCAGATCCTTGTTCATTCCGTTGTAGGTGACGCCCGCCAGCACCGAGAACTCCTGGCCGGTTTCCGGATTGAGATAGGTATAGGCGCCGCCGACATCGATCGCAGTGAATCCGAAGCTGAGATTGGCGAGGCGGCTGCTGTCATAGGTCCCGCTCGGGATGTTGCCAAAGATGTAGAACATCTCGTTGTTGACACCCTGATTCCATTTCAGCGTGCCCTGGTAGAAGACATCGGAGACCGTGTTGCGGTTGTCGGTTGCGACGCCCGAGACCGTATTGCCCCGCGGCCCCGTCAGCGTCGCGTCGACACCGACGCCGACATTTCCCGGCGCGGTAAGGAAGGTTACGGCGGCCTGGCCTCCGAGCACCGACTGAGCCCAGGTGTAGGTAAATCCTTCCACGAGAACGTCGGCATGCGCGTTGAGACCGGCCACGACCGATCCGGGCACGCGGTTGCCGATGACGAAATTCTTGCCCGCGTTGGCGCTTTGGTCGAGGTGAATGTAGATCGTCTCATACGCCCAGCCGGGCATGGCCGGTGCGGCGGTCAGGCTTGCGAACGCGCCGGGCAGCCAGAAGCTGACCCCGCCGGAATCGGCCAACGCCGCGCGCGGCGCTGCCGACAGTGCGAGTGCGCCAGCTATGCCCAGTGCGGCGCACCTGTGATTCTTGACCATCCTCATCCTGATCTCCCCACTTCGTTCAGGCCATCCTAGCGGATTCGCACGCGCTTCAGTTGACCGCCTGCGCCTCCGGGAACTTCCATTTGCCGTTCAGGATTTCCGCACGCGGACGGTAGAGCCGGACCGTGTAATTCCAGCCCTTCATGGTCGGCAGGCAATTCGGGAGCTTGCCGTCGCAGCCGCCGAACTGGACCGCGATCGAGCCATCAGCGGACTTCTTTGCCGTGATGTTGTTCAGCGTGTAGGCGTCATAGGGATTCTTCTCGAAATATCCCTTGGCGTTGTAGACGCTGATCGACCAGAAGCCGTCGACCGGGACGTCGCGGACGGTCAGCTTGTAGACCGTCGTGCCATCATTCTTCGTAGGCGTGATGCTCAGATAGGTGGCGTCCTTGTCGGGATTGCCGCCCCAGCCGGCGGCCGTGCCGATCAGATGCCTGACAGGATCGACGTGCCCCTTGGGTCCGAAAGCATGCGCAAAGCCTCCGGTGTAATCATTGAGCGCAAGCAGCGCTTCGCGAATGGCTTTCTGGCTGGCGGGGTCCCAGTTCGGAAGTTCGAGCTTGCCGGTGCCTTTCTGGCTAACCTTGATGGCATCCTGCAGCGCGTGGACCTGTTCGAGATCCTTCGGATCGTTTGGATTGACGAGCGTCCGAATTCCGACCACCGCGTAGCGCGTGCCGACGTTGTCGCGCGTCAGCGTGCGCTTGCCGGCACCGTAATAGACCGCGGGCACATAATGATCCTCGCTGATCACCTGCAGTGCCATATAGCGCTTGCCAGGGTCCGGCATCGTGATCGTCACCGGCCCGGCGTCGAGGTCGAACACCCCTGATGTATAGAGCGTATCGCGGTTGAGCCGGATGATGGTCTGGTTGTCGATGCTGGCCGGCTCGCGGCGATGGTTGAGCTTTCCGAGGCCGACCCCCTTGGCGAGATTGCCCAGATAGAGATCGGACTCGGCACGGGCAAAATTGTCGACCGTAACAGGCACCGGCGATTGCGCGAGCGATGTGCTCTGGCCCGCGAGGCAAAGGACACCACCAAAGAGGAAATTCCGCAGCATCATTTCATGCTCCCGACCGTGGCAGCCTTCACCTCGGTGAAGTCGCCCGGCTTCCAGCTCTTGTCGAAGGCCGCTGCTTCCGGCCCATAGATACGAATATAGGCGAACCAACCCTTGCCGGGTTGTGTCTTGATCCAGTGCGCCTCGTGGCCTGTGGGCGCGTCAGGGCCGAAATAGAGCTGCGCCGGTGCGCTGCCCTTGATGTCCTTCAGTTCGAACATCGAGCGCAGCGCGCCGCGATCCTGATCGGTCTGCACCTGCGATCGCGTCGCCGTGTCATAAACCGTGACCGACCAGAACAGTTTGCCGGGCACCGGCTGCGGCATGCTCAGCGTGTAGTTCTTGCCGCCGTCGAGGAAGGCGCCGTTGTTGTCACGCACACTCATCCAGTAGAGCGAGCCAGCGCCCGCCGTGCGGCAGAACATCGCCGGTGAGGTGACGATCGCCTGCGCGAACCAGCGGTCGCGCGCCTCGAGATCCATGCCGGCCGGCGTCTCGAATTGCGCGCTGCCCGGCGTCAGGCCGACCCACTCCCATTTGCGATCCGGCCAGTTGATACGATCGGGCCGTGCGCTGTCGAAGGCCGACACCAGCATCTGGTCGCGCCCAGCCTTGGCCGCACGCGCGAGGATGTCGGTCATGCGCGCGTCGGGCGCGAACGGCTTGCCCTTCTCGATACCAAGTTCGGACAGCAGCCCATACATCGGCAGGAACGACGGAACGATCGGCTCCTCGTCGACAATCCGCTTGAGCACCTGCCAGAACTGACCGTTGTCCTCCCAACGCAGCGAGGAACTGTCCAGCTTCTCCTTGCTCGTATCGACGATCGCAAGATTGGCGTTGCTGCCGAGCGGATGGACCTTCAAGGCGCGCAACGCGTGCATCGCCTTATCGACGTCGCCGCCGACTGGCAGCGCCCGCACAGCGAGAAGGTTCTTATAGGTTTTCGAGCGGCCGACGTAGTAGCCCTCCGGGACCTTGCCCTTGTAGTCGGGAGGAAGCACGAGGTGCTTGCCGCCCTTGCCGGCATCGGGACCAGGCAGGCCGAGGTCCTGCACCCAGCTCTGGTTATGGTCGTTGACCAGGCCGATATAAGCGCCGGGCGGCAGCTCGATGACGTAGGGCCCCTTGGACAGATCGAGCGTAGCAGAACCATACGGGGTATCGGAGTTCAGCGTGAAGCCGACCTGGCGCGGCCCGGTCGCTGCGATTCCCATCTTCTCGCCGTCCTTGATGCCGACCTCACGGTTACCGTTGAAGATGCCTTCGACCGACACGGTCGGATACCAGAACCGATAGGCGGTGATCGCCCGCTGGAAGTCGGCGTCATCGCGTGCGCGCCTGGTCGTATCCGCCGTCGGATAGCCGCGCTCGAACGCGTAAGGCGCTTGGGTTTGCGCCGATGCCGGGATAACGCAAACGAGCCCCAAGGCGGCGGTGGCGAGCAAGAGACGGACCTTCATCACACAACTCCCTGTTGTATCAATAGCTGATTCCCGGCGCTTCATTTCGTTGAACCGCCTGTTGTGGTGGCGATCCGCTCGACGTCGGGCAGCTTCCACACCTTGTCGAAAAATTCCTTCTTCGGCGCGTAGAAGCGCGCCATCAGCTCGAACTTGCGCGCGGGGTCGGTCGGCAGCCAGTTCGTCTCCTGTCCGGCCGGAGCCGCCGGCCCGATATAGATGTCGACTGAGCCATCCGGGTTCTTCTTCAGGTCGGGGATTTGCGAGGACCGGCTGGCCCGAGCGACGTTCTTGATCAGGGCATGGGTCTCGCGATCGTAGGCGGTCACCGACCAGTATTGTGCGACCGGAACATTGGCCGGAACGTTGAGGCGATAGGTCTTGCTGCCGTCGAAGGCATCGCCCGCCTTGTCGCGGATCGAGATCGCATAGAACTGACCGGCGCCCAGGCGCTTGATGCCGATATAGGCGTAGCTGTAAGCGAGAGCGCGGCTGTCGGTCGGGTATGCGTTCAGATCGGCGAACCCGTCGGAGTAGGCCTTGACGACGTCCGGCGGCGCCGGGAAGGTCCAGCGGCTGGTCTCGGAAAAGAACGGCGGCAGGCCGGCGTCGTATTTCGCCGCCAGCCAGTCACCCGCCTCCTTCGCCGCCGAAGCAAGCACCATCTTCATCGCCTCGGACGGAGCGAACGGCTTTCCTTTCTCGATACCGATCGACCTCAGGCTATCGATCATCACCCGATCCCGGTCGATCCACGGCTCGTCCTGTACGATCCGGTTCAGATGCTCGAAGAAAGCCGCGTCGTAGCGAATGGTGGAATCGAAATCGGTGTCCTTCACGTCGCTGAACACGGTCGCCGGCGGGCTGGCCGCCTGCGCCAGGGAATAGACCTTCATGCGCTTGCCGTAGGCGATCGCGGCCTGGACGTCGGCGTCGCCGTGGCTCTTGAGGTTGGAGCGCAAAAGCATGTAGCCGCCGAACGTATCAGACTGCAGCACGATGTAGCCGTCGGGCTTTGGACCGTTATAGCCCGGTGGCAGAATCAGGAACTTGCCACCGGCACCCTTGTCGACGCCGAGCAGGCCGGCATCCTCGAGCGGCATCTGCCATACCGTGACGATATTGCCATTGAACGATCCGTTCGCATCGCCAGGCGGGAGATCGAGCACGATCGGACCATTCCTCGTGTCGAAGAACGTCATGAAGTACAGCGCGTCCGGATTCGGCGTCAGCGTCTGGTTGTGCCAATCAAGCGGACGCCCCCAATAGATCACCTGCCCCACCTTGCCCGGCGTCCTGGTCAGCATCTCCTGCCGCATCAGATCGGTGTTGACCGCGGGAATGCCCCAGATCACAGCCTCGACAGCGCGGCGTTCGATCAGGCGGCGATTCAGATCATCGCTGGACGGCGTTTGGGCATATGCCGATACGGTCGCCATCATCAGCGCAAGTCCTCCGGCGATCAATGGCTTCATGACAATCTCCATCACTCAAAACGGATTCACATAATTGACGATCGCGAGCTGCCGCAGGATCACGCGGCGCACGACGTGGGTCGGCTTCAGATGGTCGGTGTAGATCGCCGCCGTTCCGGTCGAGCCGGCCGGCAGACGGTTGGCGAACGCGGCATCATCGAGCTTGACGCGCACGACGAACGGCACCGCCTCGATCGCCTTCGGGAGGACGGCGGTGCCCGAGGTCGTGGCCTGACCGGTCGCGACCGCCTGCAGCACGCTTTCGACCTTCCCTGAGTAAATCTGCCCGGGCGCAAACTTGAAGGTGACCTCGACCTCCTGCCCGGGCGCAATGTAGCGCGCATCGATCTGATTGATCTCGACGCCGATGATTGTGTTCGAGGTGTCGATGAACGCCATCACCGGCGACAGCGGCAGGTTCGCGACCCGAGCGCCCTTGCGCAGCGCGAGGTTGGTGACGTAGCCGTCGGCCGGCGCGCGGACCACCGTCTTGTCGCTGTTCCACTGCGCGGCCTCGAGCTGGCCACTGAGCTGATCGACCTCGGACTGCCGCTGCTCGACGTCGAAGCCGCGCCCGGCGTCGCGTTCGTAAAGCGTCGTCATCTGCGCAAGCCGCGTCTTCGACAGTTTCAGCTGCGCCGTGATCGCCTTGACCTGCGCGTCATAGGGCGTCGGGTCGATCTTGAAGAGGACGTCGCCGGCCTTCAGCGGCACGTTGGCGACGACGGGCACCTCGGTCACCTCGCCCGCGACGTCAGGCACGATCGACACTGCGTTGCGCACGACCAGCGCCGAGCCCTGCGGCGCGCCCCAGCCCATCGGCACCAGCAGGCCGAACAGCAGCAACACCAGCACGATGAAGGGAGACGCCTTCCAGAACAGGTTGAAGCGCACGATCTTGAAATGCACCAAGAGGAACAGCAGCACAAGATAGACGTTGAAGATCGCGACACCCATCACGCATCTCCCGCCCGGCGCGGCGCCGGCACATCGACATAGGCCCAGATGAACGCGATCGGCCACAGCGCAAAGCCGCAGATCAAGGTGATCCAGCCGGCGACCATCACGGCCTGCGCATAGGGGTGGTTGCGCGATTTCGCGATGTGCCCGGGCAGCCAGCCGGCGATGCAGAACACGCCGATCGCGCTCGCGACTAGGATGACGAGCACGATCCAGGCGAAGATGTCGTAGCCGCTCATGGCTTCGCCTCCGTCGCGGCGCCGGCCGCGGTCAGGGGCGGAAAGACCTCCTTCCAGTCCTGCTTCATGTCGACCACGGTCCAGCCACCCGCGCTGGCGGCATCCAGCGCCTTGTCGAGCTTGCCGATCCTGGATTGCCGGTCGTAGGCATATTCACGAACCGCATCCGTGTGGTGCACGATGCCGGCGAAGCGCGCGCCCGACCCCGCCACGGTCCATTGCAACATTTGCAGGTCGCCATCCGAGTTGCCGAACGCAAAGATCGGGCGGCGGCCGATGAACCGGTTGATGCCGACCGGCTTGCCCGGGCCGTCATCGATGAACTCGACCTTGGCTTCTTTCATCAGCACGGGCTTGCCGTCGGCGCCGATCTGGAATTTCACCACGCCGGACGAGCCGACCACCTGCTCCGGCGGGATGCCGTAGACCCGCTCCATCCACGGCCGCATGAATTCGACGCCGCCGCCGGATACGACAAAGGTCTTGAAGCCGTTGGCCCTGAGATAGGCCAGTAGCTCCAGCATCGGCTGGTAGACCAGGCTGTCATACGGCCGGTTGAAGCGCGGATGCCTGGCGGTCGCGAGCCAATCGCGCACCAGAATTGCGAACGCATCGGTGGTCATGCCGGCATGCGTCGCCATCACGATCTGCAAGAGGCCCTTCTCGCCGCTCGCGGCCAGCGCCTTGGTGTCCTTCTCGATAAGCGCCTTGAAGGGTTGCCGCGTCTTCCAGTCCGGATGCTCCGGCGCCATTGCCTTGACGCGGTCGAACGCGAAGGCGAGCTGGAAGTAGAACGGCTGCTCGGTCCACAGCGTGCCGTCATTGTCGAACGTCGCGATCCGCTCGGCCGGCGGAACGAAGTCGCGCCCGCCCTGTGTCGTGACGCGCGCGACGAAATCGACGATCGCCGATTTCGCCGCGCCGTCTTTCCAGGACGGTAAGGGATCGACCTGGCTCAGCGCGCACGCCGGCGCCAGCGCGCTGAGCGGCAGGGCGATCAACGCGATCAGCAGCAATCTCTTCGAGACGGCAAAGGCACCAACATCGCGGCTCATCTCGCAGGCCTCCTCTGCCGGTTGAGCGACAGCACACGATCGTCAACCGGATTGAGTTGTCCCGGCGCCCTGTGCCTTGCGGCGCGCGCCGTCTCGTGTCGTATGCTGCGCCGGGCACCGCCGATGTGGCGCAGCAGCCGGTGCGGTGACCAGCGCGCCGCGCCGGCAGACGGCGCGAACAGCTCGCGCTCGACCGCGCCGATCTCGTCATCGAGCGCGGCATCATGGGCGACGGCCTTGAACGCCTCGACCGTATGCTGCGGCGCGACCGGCTCGAACCGCTGCAGCCAGTCGAGCAGCGCGAAGTAGACCGCCTTGGCATCGCCACGGCGCGCGGCGCGCCGCAGCTCGCTGAAGGCGAACGCTTCCGAGCGGAGATAGGCCTCGCGACGCCGGCGAAGACGCGCCGCGATCGCCCGCACCATCCGCGGCATCAGCCAGCCGAGCCCGGCAAGCGCCAGGAGCACGAGCGCGATCGACAGCCAGTGGTCGGCGACGACATCGCGCAGCGCGCCCCATGACCGGCGCGGGCCGGAGGTGCCGACGGAGGACGCAGCGCCGGCTGCGGGGTTCGCCTCCACGTGCAGCGTCACCGGGTCGAGATGTGCCACATCGATGCTTTGCGCGCCGGTGTTCCACCAACGCAGGTCGATCGGCGGCAGCACATAGTCGCCGGCCTTCTCGAGCATGTAGACGCCGCTGTCGGTGCGCGCCGAGGACAGCACATCGGTGCGCCCGTCGGTCTTGTCCTGGAGCGACGGCTGCGCAGGATAGAGCTTGAGCCCGTCGAACGTGGTGAACTTCACCGGCGGCAGCAGCATCGCGGGAATGCCTTCGGCCTTGACGGTGACGGTCCGCGTCACGGCGTCCCCGGTCTTGAGCTGATCCGACGAACGGTTGACGGTCTGCTCGATCGACAGATTGCGCGCGGCCAGGAACGGCTGCAGGGCGGAGGCCGCGTCCGGGATGAAGGCCTCAAATGCGATCGGCGGCAGCGCGAGCGTGGCCTCGCGCGTCGCCGGCGGCTCGGCGGCGTATTTGATGGTGATCGCCTGGCCGGCGATCGCGTAGCTGCCCGGCTCCTGCGGATGGATGGCGAATTCGAACCGGACGCCGGCATAGGTGAGGTCGTCCCGCTGCTCGTTTTCATTGATGCTCCGCAACTGACGGGTCACGGCATTGCGGACCTGGAAGTCGGGCAGCTCGGGTGGCGCCGTCATGTAGTTCGGCGCCAGCACGTCGATCCGCAGCGTGGCCGCCTGCCCCACCACGACGCGCGGCGGATCGATCGTCACCCGCAGGATCGGCTGCGGCGCGGTTTGCTGGGCGAGCGCCGCGCAGGGTATGAGCAGTCCGATCATCAGGGCTACGGCGGCGAGCGGGTGCCTCATGGCTTCGTCCCCGCCGGCCGCGTCGCGTCCTGGATCGCAAATTTCAGCTTGAGGAAGTCAGCCGGCGTGGTCTGGACCTGACGCATCCAGGCTTCGGCGGCGCCGGCCGTGGTGAGATCCGTCGGCTTCACCTCGATCCGCTTGCCGCCCTTCTGGGTCGGGTCGACCCGCATCTCGTCGGCCTTCTCGTCCGGCGGCGCGCTGTCGTCCTGCTCCTGCTTCTTCCGCTTCTCCTCTTTCGCCTTCAGCGCCGCCACCACGATGGCACGGTTGGTCTTCGCGGCGACATGGCCGGGCGCGATCTTCAGAACCTCGTCATAGGCGGCGATCGCCTTCTCATAGGCGTGGTTCTGCGCCTGGGCGTTAGCCAGCGCAAAGCGTCCCTCGAGCGTCTCGACATGCGCGAATTCCTGCGCAGCCGTCAGGAAGTCGAACGCACGATAGGCGGCGATGCCGCGCCACATCGGATCGGAGAAGCGCTTGGCCGCGGTCGCATAGTCACCGCGATCGAACGCGATGCGTCCTTGCTGATCCGGCGTCAGCCACAGATCGGCAAAACGGCGCGGCTCCTCCGCCCTCGCGGATGACACGTGCGACAGACAGACGAAGGCGACAACCCAGGCCACCGTGGTGCCGCGCCGGAACCAGAGCAGGCTGAGCAGTGCAATCGGCAGCAGCAGCCAAAAGCCCTCATCGCGCCATTGCGTACCGAACGCGTCACCCTGCGCGGCCTGATAGCGGGTTTCGATCCGGCGCTCGAGCGCCGCGATGTCGGCGTCGTCGATGCTGACCTGGACGACGTCCGAACCGAGCGCGAACCTTTCGCCCTTGTTCGGCGTGACGCTCAGCTTGACCAGGCCGTTCCGTCCGGCGGCCTGGCGAACCGCTCCCTCCTCGTCGCCACCGTCGTCGGCGACAAGCAGGATCGTGCCGGGAACGGTTTCGGTCGCGAGCGCTTCTGCGGCGAGCGCCACCGCCGCGACGGCGTTCTTCCCGGGCGACGGCATTAGGCCCGGGGCAAGCGCGGCGAGAAAGGGTTCGATGACGGCGCGATCGTCGGTCAGCGGCATCACCAGATGCGCGGTGCCCGCATAGGCGATCAGCCCCGTGCGCGCGCCGGCGCGCGCCGCAAGCAGATCCCTGATCTTCTGCTTGGCGCGTTCGAGCCGCGTCGGCGCGACGTCGCTCTGCTCCATCGTTGCATCGAGCGACAGCGCGATCATCAGCGGCGCCTTGTCCTCGACGAAGGGCGGCAGCTCACGCCGCCAGGTCGGGCCGGACAACGCGACGATGCCGAGCGACAGCGCGGCGGCGACCAGATAAAGCGGGCTGACGCCGCGTCCCGTCCCCGGTTGCACGATGAGATGGTTGAGCAGATGCGGCGCGATCACCCCGCCCCATTGCGCTAGCGGGCTCTGCCGCCACCGCACCCATGCGAAGACGGCAGCGACGGGAATCAGCGCGAGCAGCCACAGCGGCCGCAGCAGATGGAAGGGAATCGCGGCCGCGTCATGCATGGCCGGGTGCTCCCCTTCGTCCCAGCCCGCTTTCCAGCGAAAGGCCGAGCCACAGCAGCAGCGACAGCACCACGGCGGCGCCGAGCGGCCACTGGAACAGCGGCTGCTTCGGCCGCCATGACAGCGTATCGAGCTTGGCCGGCGCGAGACGGTCGATGTCCGCGTAGATCGCCTGCAACTGCGCACCGTCCTCGGCACGGTAGAAATGGCCGCCGGTCGTGGCGGCGACCGACCGCAGGACGCCGAGATCGACGCGGTTCTCGCCGGTCGCGGCCGGATCGCCGACGCCGATCGTGTCGATCACGAGGCCGTTCTGGTGCGCGATGTCGGCGGCATGCTCCGGAGGGACGCGGCTCGCCGTATCGTTGCCATCGGTGAGCAGGACGAGAAGCTTTTGTCGCGCCTTGCTTGTCTCGAAGGTCTTGATCGCAAGCCCGATGGTGTCGCCGATCGCAGTCTGCTGTCCGGCCATGCCGACCTCGGTCTGCGCCAACAGCGCGGTCGCGGTCTGCAGATCCTGCGTGAACGGTACTTGCACATAGGGCCTGGTGCCGAACAGCACCAGCGCGACGCGGTCGCCGTGCCGATGCGCGATGAAATCCGCGACCACGCGCTTGACGCTGTCGAGCCGCGTCAACGTCGCGCCATCGCTGCCGCGGAAGTCGCGCTGGTCCATCGAGCCGGAGATATCGATCGCGAGCATCAGATCGCGCGCCGAAACCTCGCGCGTGACGGGATCACCGACCCATTGCGGCCGCGCCAGCGCCGCGACGACGAGCGCCCAGATCAATGCGGCCGTCACCATCTGGATGCGCCGCCGCTGCAGCACGACGGCGCCGCGCTGCGGGGTCTGTCCGGTTGCCGCCGCAAGGCGGTCGAAGAACGGCACCATCACGGACGCCTGCCGCGCGCGATACGGCGGCAGCAGCCACCACACCAGGATCGGCAGCGGCAGGAGCGCGAGCATCCAGGGCCATGCGAACTCAAACATGGTGCCCCCTGATCCAGCGCCGCACCAGATCCTGCAGCGCCATTAGATCGGCGGCATCCGCCGTCGTCCGCCTGTACGGCGCGGTCGCGAGCTGCCGTCCCGCGCCTTGCGAGAATTCGTTCCCGCCATAGCTACGGTCGAGGAACGCAAGCCAGCCCGCGCCGGCAAGTGGCGCGACGGTTTCGCGCGGAAAGGCATCGAGCGCGGTCTGCCGCACCAGCAGCGCAAGACTCGCGGCCATTCCCTCCGGGACGCCGCCTTGTGTCTGCAGCAGCCGGTCAAGCTCCGCGAGCGCCGCGCGCCGATAGCGGTTGGCGCGGAAACGCCGCAGCAGGCGCCACGTCGCAACAACAACGCCTGCGGCAACCAGCACGATCACGATCCGCGACGCCCATGTCGCCGGAAGCAGGCTCACCGACGGGGGCAGCGGGATATCGATCAGGCCCGCGACGGGATCCACAATGACGGGTTGGGGATCAGCCAAGAGCCGCCTCCGCTCGGGCGTGACCGCCACCGCGTCCGTGCCGGGCCGGCAGCCCGCCCAGGAGACGCCGGATTTGCGGCGCCGTTTCCTCGGCTGTGCTCAGCGGCAGCACCGGAATGCCAAGCTCGCGCGTCCACGCGAATACGCCGCGCAGCCGCTCCTGCGACGCCTGCGCGATACTCTTGCGGACGCTCTCGCGGCCGACTTCGAGCTGAATCTGCAGCTCGCCATCGGTGACGGTCATCCGGCTCGAGGCAGGCAAATCGCTTTGCAAGGGATCGTGGACCAGCACCGCGACCACGTTGTTATGCCGGGCGATCGCCCCGATCATCCGGCGCGTCGCGGAATCGGCGCCATCGAAATCGCTGATCAGGATCACCGTGGCGTCGTGCATCGTCCGCCGCTCGGCATGCTCGAGCGCCCGGTTGAGCATACCTGACGCCGGGACGATGCCGCGGCCGACGCCGAGCGCCTGATTCTGCGCGACGATGGTGGACAATATCTGCAACACCGTCGCCCGACTGCGCCGCGCCGCCAGTTCGACGACATCGCTGTCATTGAACACGATCGCGCCGATCCGGTCGCCGACGCCGAGCACACGCCAGGCGCCGATCGCGGCGGTCTCGGCCGCGGTGACCGACTTCATGGCGCGCCGGCTGCCGAAGAACATCGACAGCCGCTGATCGACCACGAGCAGGGCCTGACGGTCGCGCTCCTCGTTGAAGACGCGCACATGCGGCTTCTGCAGCCGCGCCGTGACCTTCCAGTCGATCTCGCGGACATCGTCACCCGGGCGATAGTCCCTGATCTCCTCGAAGTTCAGCCCGCGGCCGCGCATGCGCGAGGCGAACCGGCCCGACAGCAGACTATGCACCGGCTGGCGCGGCAGGAACGAAACCCTGCGATCCCTGAATTCGAGCGCAATCAGGTCGTCGAGACTGACGTAGACACCGGACGTTCTGGCTGATGTCTCCGTCATCATGGCCCTCACGCTGCAGCGACAAGCTCGGTGATTTTGTCGATCACCTGGTCGGGGCTGATGCCCTGCGATACGGCCTCGTAGCTCAGGATCAGCCGGTGCCGCAGGCAGTCGTGGATGACGGCGCGGATGTGGTCGGGCGTGACGAAATCCTGCCCGTCGAGCCATGCGCGCGCCCGCGCGCAGCGGTCGATGGCAAGGCTGCCGCGCGGGCTGGCGCCGATCTGGATCCATTTACTCAGGGGTTCGCCGTAGCGGCCGGGAAACCGCGTCGCATAGATCAGGTCGACGATATATTTCTGTGCGAGGTCGGAGACGAAAATGCCATCGAGCTCGCCGCGCGCATCGAGGATCGCCTGCTGCGGCACCGGCGGCGGCTCGGCAGCTCCGGCTTCCGGTTTCCGCGCATTCTCGGCGCGATTGAGCTTGATGATCTCGCCTTCGGTCGCCTCGTCGGGATAGGTGATCACGACATGCATCAGGAAGCGGTCGAGCTGCGCCTCGGGAAGCGGATAGGTGCCCTCCTGCTCGATCGGATTCTCGGTGGCGAGCACCATGAACAGGTCTGGCATCTTGTAGGTCTTGCCGGCAACGGTGACCTGACGTTCTTCCATCGCTTCCAGCAGCGCCGACTGCACCTTGGCCGGCGCGCGGTTGATCTCGTCCGCGAGCACGAGGTTGGCGAAGATCGGCCCCTTCTGGAACTGGAACTGGCCGCCCTTCTCGGTCTGCAGGTAGATCTCCGCGCCGGTCACGTCCGACGGCAGCAGATCCGGCGTGAACTGCACGCGCGACAGGTCCGCGGCAAGATTCTTCGCCAGCGTCTTCACCGCCCGCGTCTTTGCTAGTCCCGGCAGGCTTTCGATCAGAAGGTTGCCGTTGGCCAGCAACCCGATCAGCATGCTCTCGACCAGATGATCCTGCCCGAGCACCGACTTGCCGATGCGCGCCTTGAGATCGAGCACGGCCTCGCGCGCCGCGGAGTCCTTGGCAGTTCGCCGCGCCGGGGCGGCCGCTAACTGTGTTGCGGCGTGATCTGACATTGCACTACGGCTCCTTGGACCCCGTAAACCACCTGTAATAGGGGTTCCGTCTCGCCGCTTGGCTGAGGCTCGCCATCTCGCGCGCGTAGGCCTGCCGGTTGCCCGCATAGGCGCTGAGGCCGGCACGATAGAACGCATCAAGATCTCGCCTTTCGCTCAGCAGAGAAGCGGTGAATTGCTCGTCCGCTCCCTTGAGCGGCGGTTCGCTACGGTACTGCCAGATGTGCGAAATCGTCCGGCTGAACTCGTCCGGACGAACCCATGTCGCGTATTCGATCCGCGGCCTGTCGTCCGTCACCGCCGGCGCGTCCGCCGCGTAGCGCACGAGCCCGTCGCGGTCGGTGATCCAGGTTGCGATCAGCGCCGCGACCGAGTTGACGCCGACCGCGGAAAGCGCCGCAGACGTCTCGGGCTGATTGAATCTCGCGCTGATGCGCTCCGCATCCAACTGAATCGGACGACGCGACCCGACAAGCAACATTTCATGCAGCTCCGATGTCCACAGAGACGCGTACGGAAACACATCGATGAAGCTGCGAACCAGTGCGCGCGTGTCCTCGTCGTTCTGCGTTGGCAGCGGCAACCACTGCGCGACAATCCCGTCGTCGTTCAGTCGCGACGAAGCCAGACGATAAAAATCGCGAGAATAGAGATTGACGACGCCCACCGCCGATGGCGGCGGCGGCTCCAGCGTGATCAGGTCGTAGGTCTGGCTCTCGCGCTGCAGGAGGCGACGGCCGTCGCCCAAGCGCTTCTCCAATCCCGGGTCGGACGCGGCGTTGAAGGTGCCGTCGAATATCGGAGCCGCACGAAGGACCGCCGGGAGCAGCTCACCCACCACCCTCCTGTCGAGAGCAGGGAATTGCGAGAGAGCGCCGGCCGTAATGCCCGTACCGTAGCCGATCACCAGGGCTGATTTCGGCTCGCCATTGTGAATGATGAGAGGCAGGAGCGCTTGCAGCCGCATGTAGCGCAGCGACGGCATGGCGTCGCCGGAATTGGATACGCCCTGGATATAGAGCCGGCGGAAGCGGCCGGTGTTGACCACCGCAACGGTCCCACCCGGGCTCTCTTCATAGAACATGATTTTTCCCGACCGCGCTGCCGGCAACAATTGGGCAAATCGGTCGGACGGCGTGGCGACCGCAGCGACGATGCAGGCTGCGCCGACCGCGTATGCCAGTCCAACACCGGTGCGGCTCGAGCGACCGCCCCAGCAGGCCAAGACACCCAGCAGGCCGGCACCGATTGCGAGCAATGCAAGGGTGTGGACAAGCCCGAGCCAGGGCAGAAGCACGAAGCCGGTGAGAAGCGCGCCGCCTACACCGCCCAGGGTATTGACCGCCACGACGGCGCCAACGTCCTGCCCGATGTGCGCATCCCGCACCACCAGACGCAGCGCCACCGGAAAGGCCGCCCCGAGCAGCAAGGTCGGCACGAATACGATGCAGAACGCTGCCACCGCGAAGCGGGCGCACATGCCGGCGAACTGGTTTTCGGTAAGGCGGAGCACGAACGCCTCGGTCGCCGTCTGCGCGACCACGAGCCAATGGCCCAGTGCCGCGATCTCGATCAAGGCCAGGAACCCGGCGCCCGCGATCAGAAGGCCAAAGACACTCCAGGAATCGCGGATCCGGTCGATCACGCGCGCAACGATCGCGGCACCCGCCGCGAGTCCCGCGAGGTACGTCGCAAGCACCACGGAAAACGCGAAACTGCGCGTACTCATGAACTGAACGATGGACTGGGACCAGATGACCTCATAGCCGAGGGCAATTGCGCCGGCGGCGGCGTAGAGGGCGACGGCCAATCCGACCCGACGCGGTTGATGCGCCGCCGCGCGGCCGGCAGGCTTGATCCTCGCCGACGCCAGGGGAATCCGGCCGAGCACCGTTGCCCCCGCCGCCGCGAGGACATTGAGGGTCGCCGCCGCGATCGAGGTCCCTTGCACCCCGAACAGCGGAATGAGGACAAACATCGGCAGCAGAGCGCCAAGAATCGCGCCGGCGGTGTTGGCGGCGTATAGCCGGCCACCGACGCGGCCGGCATCGCCGGAATTCTGCAGCACCGCGCGCACAAGGACCGGCAGCGTTCCACCCATCAGAAGCGGGGCGATGCCGACCAGAACGAACACCATGGCCCATGCGAGCAGGCCGCTCGCGCTCTCGATCGCCACGAAGACCGGCGCGATATTCGCCAGGATCAATGTGGTGGCGACGCCGGTTATGCCGATGCCGATCTCGATCGCGATGTAGAGTTTCGCCGGCTGGCTGGCGCGGTCAGCCCTTCCACCAAAGATCAGGCCGCCCAACGCCAGGCCGGTAAAGAAGGCGCTCACGGCGGTCGTGATGGCGTAGACATCAGCGCCGACCACGAGCGAGAGCTGCTTGATCCAGATCACCTGGTAGATCAGGCCGGCGGCACCCGAGACGAACGCCAGCGCCGCTGCGACGAGCCTCCGGCTTGCGCCGGCGTCCAGATTCTTTCGGTGTGCTCGGGTCGCGGTCGATGCAGACCCTATGCTCGATCGAGCATCCATCCGCCAGTCCCCTTGGATACAGTGCGAGACAGGCCGATACCACTGGCCTGTCTCGCAGGGCCTCGCGACTATTCGAGACCGCGCTTCTTGAACGATTCATCGACCTTCTTGTCGACGGCACGACGAATCTGGTCGATGCTGAAGCTCGCAATCCGCTGGCTTGGCGGATATTCAACAAGGGTCTGCAGGAACGCTGCCGCCTTGATTTGTGCCTGAGCGATCATGTACGCGTTCTCTACCCGCCATTGATCGTACATGCTACCCGATATCTCCGCGTGTTCGTACGGATCCATGCGCAGATTGAATATCTTTGGCACGCGCAAAGGCGTGAACGGGTGGGCCCAGACGTCGAACTGGCCGGGCTGATCCTGCCGTTCAAAGGTATGTTTCCAATCGCCGTTTCGCATCGCAACGAGATCACCGTCGTCGTTGAAGTAGTAGAACTCGTTGCGTGCGCTCTTGTCGGCCTTGCCCGTGATGTAGTCGAGCTGGTTGAACCCGTCGAGGTGATTGCGGAAGGTGGTCGAGCCGCCTTGCGGCTGCCAGCCGGTGAGCAGGCGATCCTTCACCCCGGGATCGCCGGCGGCGGCAAGGAGCGTCGGGAACCAGTCGAGACCTGACACGATTCCGTTGGCAACCTCGCCTGCCTTGACGTGGCCGGGCCAACGGATCATCGCTGGCACACGGAATGCGCCTTCCCAATTGGTGTCCTTCTCCGACCGGAAGGGCGTCGTCGCTGCATCCGGCCAGGTGAACGCGTTCGGGCCGTTGTCCGTGCTGAAGACGACGATCGTGTTGTCTGCGATCTTCAGGTCATCGAGCGTCTTGAGCAGCTTTCCGACGTTCATGTCCATCTCGACCATGCCGTCAGCGTATTCATTGCCCGGCATGCCGCTTTGCCCGCGCATCGAGGCACGAACGTGGGTAAAGATGTGCATGCGAGTGAAGTTCATCCAGGTAAAGAACGGCCTGTTGGCCTTTGCCTGTCGCGTGACGAAATCGATCGCAGCACCTGTAGTCTCGTCATCGACTGTCTCCATCCGCTTCCTGGTAAGCGGGCCGGTATCCTCGATCTTGCCGTCGGCGGAAGCTTTGAGGACGCCACGCGGCGAATAGGCTTTGACGAAAGCTGCGTCGTCCTTCGGCCAGTATGGCCGCTCGGGCTCTTCTTCGGCGTTAAGATGATAAAGATTGCCGAAAAACTCATCGAAGCCGTGATTGGTCGGCAGGTATTCATCACGATCGCCGAGATGGTTCTTGCCGAACTGACCTGTGGCGTAGCCGAGAGGCTTCAGGGCCTGCGCGATAGTTATGTCGCCCTTCTGCAAGCCGACCGGTGCTCCCGGAATACCGACTTTGCAGAGGCCGGTCCGCAGGCAGACCTGTCCGGTGATGAAGGTGGAGCGGCCGGCGGTGCAGCTATTCTCGGCATAATAGTCGGTGAAGATCATGCCTTCATTGGCAATGCGGTCAATGTTCGGTGTTTTGTAACCGACCAGCCCGCGGGTATAGGCGCTGATGTTGGACTGGCCGACATCGTCGCCGAAGATCACGAGAATGTTCGGCTTGGCCGCGTTCGGCTGCTGCGCTGACGCGGGAGACCCGGCAAATGGCGCCAGGCTTGTCGCGACCAACGCCGCCGCGAACAAGCCACGAAGCAGCCCTCCGCGACTACCGGACTGCCTGGCAACGATATTGCTCTCATCGCTCATTCTTACGCTCCTTGCTTGTCGAAAGGTTTTGGCGACGGTTGAGAATCGGGTCGGCGCACCACGCAGCGAAAGCCGACATGGCTGGTCGACGTATCGACCGGTTCGGCATGCCGTGCGGCGGGGCGATAGCGGCGGCAATAGTTCGGGGCACAGAGATGCGAGCCGCCCTTCAGCACCTTCCGCGGAATCTTGATCGCGGGCTGGGCGGGGTCGTAGCTCGCCTCCTCGCGACCGCCGCGCGGATTCTGCGGGATGCAGCAGGGCTTCGCGGCGTCGGCCTCATGACGGGCGGACCACCAGTCGGCGGTCCACTCCCAGACATTGCCGATCATGTCGTGGACGCCGTAGCCATTGGGCGGAAACGCGGTCACCGGCGAGGTCCGGTCGAAGCCGTCCTCGCAGAGGTTCTGAATCGGGAAATTGCCCTGCCAGGTATTGGCCATGTGCTTGCCGCCGGGCGTCAAGGCGTTGCCCCAGGCGAACTCCTCGGCCTCGAGCCCGCCGCGCGCCGCGAACTCCCACTCGGCTTCGGTCGGAAGCTCCTTGCCGGCCCATTTGGCGTAGGCGAGCGCATCGGCATAGGCGACGTGGACCACCGGATGGCTGCCGAGCACGTTGATGTTGCTGCGCGGGCCGTAGGGGCGGCGCCAGTTCGCGCCCTTCATCAAGGTCCACCATTGGCTCCAGTCGCGCAGGGTGGTGACGCGGCGCGGCGGCTGAAACACCAGCGAGCCGGCGTAGAGCATATGCGGCAGCGCACCCGGATATTGCGCAGGATCCGGCGGTCGCTCGGCGACCGTGATGTGCCCGGTCTCCCGCACGAATTCGCGGAATTGAGCGTTGGTCACCGGGGTGCGGTCGATCCAGAAGCCGTCGACCGAGGCGCGATGCGCCGGCGCCTCCTCGGGATAGTGATGGTCGGAGCCCATGCGGAACGTGCCGCCGGGAATCCAGACCATGTCGTCGGTCTGGACGGGGTCGTCACGCTCTCGTTCAGTGGAGGCGATCTCTACCCGGGACATGGCGATGCACCTCTTTGGGCATTACCGCGAGCAGTAGTCCCAGAAGCCCTGTGTTCGAGACGGGTCGGTGTAGTACCAGCACATGCCCGCTGCCGGTGCCGGTCCCGCCCAGGCGGCTGCGCTCGCCGCGCTGACGAACCCGATCGCTGCGCCGGCCGCGACCGCGCCCCCGACCGGCCAGCCGTACCAGCCGGGCCGCGCCCAACCTACCGGCCGCGGTCCGACCCAGCGCGTGCCGCCGCCGTGCCAGCCGGGGCGAACGCCCGGCCCCACCACCGTCCGGCTCCGGTAAGCTACCGCACCGCCGCGCGGTCCGACGGCAACGCCGCCCCGGCGCGCGACAGCGCGCACCTGCACAACGTTGCCGCTGCCTTCCTGCTGTGTGATGATCGGCAGTGAAGCGGAAGAGCCGATGCTGACCGCCGACGCGGGGCCTGCTTGCGCGACGATCGCGGCTGCTCCGAAGAGCGCCAAACGGAAAATCCTGTTGAAGATCGTAGCCTTACGATCTCGGTGACCGAACGTCGTGCATGATTGCGTCGTGCCTGAGTGCATTGTCGCGCCCTTCCATTTTTCTGTGCTGCACTTTTCGGCAGCGTTGATCCGTCAGGTCTTCTTCCCTTTCTCCTCCGTTGCCAATCCATGTGCACACTTGCATGCACAGTGCTCTTCATCGTGCCTCGTTCCACTGGACGTTGTCACGAGCGAATTCTGCTGTCAGTTCAAACGATAGCGAAACGCACTATACAAGTGATGTGCACTTTGTGCCAATCTCAACCCCGAGGCGTGCAGGCTTAACGAAAGATGCTCCAATTCGATCAATCCGATCCGGTCGGCCTTATTGCTTTCTCGGAAAAACAAGCGAAAATCCGCACGTTTGCAAATCCGCATCACGATCTCGCCATGCGAATCAAACCAATTTAGGCACATTGTCGCGGGGCACACTTTTTGTACCGACTTGCACCGACTTCAAGCATTTGGTTTTAGTAGATTAATCGCGCTGCAGTTGTGAACGTGGATATGGGCCAACACCTGACGGTTAGCACCGGCGAGCTTGACGGCTTCGAGGGTCTTTACGATGCCGTCAAAGGCTCGCATGTCGATGTCATGCAGCTTGAGCGCGGCAAGTTGCGCGGCACATTGTCTCACGTCGGGATCGGTGATTTTTCGCTCAGCATCGGCGCATTCAATGTCGGGGTCCGCACCCAGCGCATCTCGACCGATCCCAAGCTGATCATCGGGATGCTGCTGAACGCGACCGACCGTGTCACGCATTGGGCGTTCGACATGCAGCCGGCCGATGTGCTGGTGATTCCGCCGTCGGTCGAGCATGACGGGGTCTTTCACAGCGCTTCGTCCTACGCGGCCATCCGCTTCGACCTCGCCGATCTGCCCGACATATTCGGCGGCGAGCCGCGGCTCGCCGACGCCGAAACCTGGCAGGCGAAGAACCACTTTCGCGCCGACCCCACGATCGGCATGGGCGCGGCGGACAAACTGCCACGGATCGTCGCGCACCTTGCGCGCTATCCGGACGCCTTGACGGACGCGTCGGCCGCCTTCTGGAAGCGCGCGATCATCGACTGCGTGACCGCGACCGTCGTGACCTCGCTGCCGCCCGACGGAACGAGCTATCTGCCGTCGGCGATGCGCCTGGTGCGCCATGTCGAGGACTATCTGCACGCCGCGGGCACGCGCCCGGTCCATGTCTCGGAAATCTGCACCGAGCTTCGGCTGTCGCGACGCAGCCTGCACCGCGCCTTCCACGAGGTGTTCGGGGTCGGCCCGGTAACATTCCTGCGCTACAAGCGGCTCTGCATGATCCGTTCGATCTTGCGCGAAAGCACCCCGGACCAGACCACCGTCTCCAAGGTTGCGATCGAACAGGGCTTCATCGAGCTCGGGCGCTTCTCGCAATATTACCGCACGATGTTCGGGGAATATCCGTCGCAGACGCTTGGCTACGCCGGGTAGAGCGTTTTCGAGCGAAGTGGATACCGGTTCGCGTGAAGAAAACGCGTCAAAATGAGAATCTAGAGCCCCGTTCCGATTCAATCGGAACGGAAAGGGCTCTAGCGCGATCCAGCCGCTGCGCGCGCAAGCTCATTTCGATCGCCCCGGATCGCCATTGCCCGACAGCACCTGCGCGGCGCCGCCGATGCCGCGGCGGAAGGCTTCATCGAAGGTGACGCCGCGAAACTGCCATTTGTAATCCTTGCCGTGCCAGGCCATCCGCCATTGCGTGGCCCAGCCGAGATCCTTGTCGTCCCAGACCAGCCGACCGAGCAGGGTGGCCTCGCCGCCTTGCGGCGCGACGATCGAACTCAGCTTCGCCGGCGGCGTCTTCAACAGTTCGGCAGCGGTGAGGTTGGCGCTCGTCAAGTCGGTTGTCTCAGGCAGCACGAAGCGCATGCCGCGCTTGCCGGCCGCAGCCGCAAGCGCGTCGCGTTGCAGGTCGGACTGCGTCCCGTCGGATGTGACAATGTAATCCTTCGGGCCGTGCTGCATCTCGGCGAAGACGCCGAGCACCGGTCGCTGCGACCGCCACGGCTTGAGACCGAGCCTGGCGAGAATGCCGTCGATCTTCTTCTCGTCGAAATTCACCGTCAGGTCGTAGGGCCGGTCGCGGGTGCCCTGCTCGTCATGATGCGGCTTGCCGGCATATTGATCGTGATAGTCGAAACTGCTGACGAACGCCTTGGCCTTCGATTTGTACGCGGCAAGCCGGTGGTCGCCTGCCAGCATTGGCTGACCGGAAACCTTGATCAGGACGTCCTCCAGACACGCCCCGAAGCCAATGATGCGGTTCGGCTCGCCCTGGCCGGTGACGACGGTCTGCGCGCGATAGAGGCTGTCGTCTGCCGCGGCCATCGCACCACCGCAAGCGATCCATGCAGCGGCAAGCAGCACGCGAACCGCGCCGCGTGCGAGCGTGGCGAGCAGATCGCGCTTCGTCTCAAGCAAGGCAGCCATGGTCACCTCCGCTCGGTCACTTCATTGACGGCTCAGATTGGCGGTATTTCCCGGTCGCGCGCCAGCGCGTTCGGGCATGGGCGCCATTCCATCAACCCCACTGCGCGCTATGGCCACGCGCGGCAGGCCTGACATATGCTCAGCGCATGCGTGGCAGCGCCGCGAGCGCAGCCCAAGACAAGAGCACCGAGCAGGAGACGTTCCGTGAAATGCTATGAGTTGCAAGGCCCCGGCGGCGTCGACGCGCTGGCGCTGGTCGACAAGCCGGTTCCGCAAGCCGGCCCGGGCGAGGTCCTGGTGCGGCTGAAGGCGGCGACGCTGAACTATCGCGACCTGCTCACGGTCAAGGGCGGTTACGGCTCGCGCCAGAAATTTCCGCTGGTGCCGGTCTCCGACGGCGCCGGCGTGGTCGAGGCGGTCGGCGCCGGCGTCAGGACCTTCGCACCCGGCGATCGCGTGATCGGCAGCTTCTTCGAAAGCTGGCTCGCCGGCGAGCCGAGCGAGGCGCGGATGCGCGCGGCGCTCGGCGGCAGCGTCGACGGTGTGCTGACCGAGTACCGGGTCTTCCCCGCGCATGCGCTGGTGCGCACGCCGGATCATCTGAACGATATCGAGGCCGCGGCACTGCCATGCGCCGGCCTCACGGCGTGGAGCGCGGTGGTCAAGCTCGGCGACCTCAAGCCGGGGCAGACGGTGCTGACCCAGGGCACCGGCGGCGTCTCGCTGTTCGCGCTGCAATTCGCCAAGATGTGCGGCGCCCGCGTCATCGCGACATCCTCCAGCGACGCCAAAATCGCGCGGCTGAAGCAGCTCGGCGCCGATGTCACGCTTAACTACAAGTCCACGCCCGATTGGGGCAAGAAGGCGCGCGAACTCACCGGACGCGGTGTCGATCTCGTCGTCGAGGTCGGCGGCGTCGGCACGCTGAACGAGTCGATCCGCGCCACCAGGATCGGCGGCACCATCGCCTTTATCGGCGTGCTCGCGGGTCCCGCCTCCTCCGACACGCGGCTGCCGCTGATGGTGATGCAGCAGCAGCGGTTGCAAGGCGTCACCGTCGGCTCGATCGAGGATCTGCAGGCGCTGTGCGACGGCATCAGCCTGCACGGCGTCAAGCCTGTCATCGACAAGGTGTTCGCGTTTGACCAGGCCAAGGCAGCGTTCGCCCACATGGCGAGTGGCGCGCATTTCGGCAAGATCGCGATTGCGATCGGCTAGCACGCGCACGATCAAGGCCTGGAGCATCCTGAGATTGCGCCGAACAGCGACGGCGCTGCGCTCCCTCGCCCCGTTCTTACGGGGAGAGGGTTGGGGTGAGGGGCTGCCTCCGCATATGTCTGGTGATAGCTGTATTCGCGGAGACTCCCCCTCACCCGGAACGCATCGAACGATGCGTTCCGACCTCTCCCCGCACGCGGGGCGAGGTGAAGCGGAGCCGCCGCTCGATTTAGGTAAGCTCATCCCGCTCTAGCGTCCCGTGAACTGAGCCTTGCGTTTCTCGACGAAGGCCTGGCGGCCTTCCTTCGCGTCGGCGCTCTCGCGGATCACCTGCTGGAGCTCGATCTCGCGGCGAAACTGATCGGCGTAGCTGGCGTGCTCGCTCTCCTCGAGGAGCTGCCGCGTCGCGACCAGCGCGCGCGTCGGTCCGTCCGCAAGGCGGCCGGCAAGCGCCTTCGCCTCGTCGAGCAGCCTTGCATCATCGACCACGTCACGCACCAACCCCCACTCCTTGGCCCGCTCGGCCGGCAGCGGCTCGTTCAGCAGCATCAGGTCGAGCGCGCGTTGGCGGCCGATCAGGCGCGGCAACAGCCAGGTCGAGCCGAGATCGGGCACCAGGCCGATCCGGCTGAACACCTGGATGAAGCTCGCCGAGCGCGCCGCCAGGATGATGTCGCCGGACATCGCGAGGCTGAAGCCGCCGCCGGCCGCGACGCCGTTGACCGCGACCACCACCGGCACGCGGCATTCGCGCAAGGCCTGCATCGCCGGCCAATAATGCCTCATCACGCCGGTGTAGATATTGTCGCCGAGCGACTGGAACGCCTTGAGGTTCTGCCCGGAGCAGAAGCCGCGTCCCTCCCCGGTCAGGACCAGCGCGCGGATGTCCGGGTCGAGGCTCATCTCGCCGACGGCGCGCGCGAGATCGCCGAGCAGTTCCGGCGTCATGGCGTTCAGGCTCGCGGGATCGTTGAGCGTCAGGATGCCGACCTTGCCGTCCCGTTCACGCTTCACACCAGTCATTTTCCGCTCCCTGAAATTGGTTCTTGTTGTTGCACTGACAGTGCCATGCTTGGCATGCTACGCCAACGTGTCCCACCCGCAACAAGAACAGCGAAAGCAACGCCATGTCCGACCAGTTCTCCAACTCGCAAGTGATCCGCAAGCCGGCCGTCAGCGCCAAGGGCGGCATCGTCGCCGCACAGTCGCGCCGGGCGGCCGAGGTCGGCGCGGAGGTATTGGCTGATGGCGGCGATTGCGTCGACGCCGTGATCGCAACCACCTTCGCGCTTGGCGTCGTGGAGCCGTGGATGAGCGGCGCCGGCGGCGGCGGCGCGATGGTGCTCTATCGCGCCAAGGAGAACCGCGTCGAGGTGATCGACTACGGCATGCGCGCACCCGACGGCCTGCGCATCGAGGATTATCCGCTGACTGGCGGTGCGGCCTCCGACCTGTTCCCCTGGGCGCGGGTCAAGGACGACCGCAACCTGCACGGCCCCGGCTCGATCGCTGTGCCCGGCGTCGTTGCCGGCATGGAGGAAGCGCATCGCCGCCACGCCAAAATGGCGTGGAAGGATCTGCTGGCACCGAGCGTCAAGCTCGCCGGCGACGGCCTTTTGGTCGATTGGTGGACCACCGCGATGATCGCAAGCTCCGCGGCCGATCTGCGGCGCTATCCCGCCAGCGCGGCGGCGTATCTGCAAGATGGCCTGCCGCCGAATGCGCAATGGGGCATCAGGTCGGTGGTCCGCATGCCGCAGGACAGGCTGAAGGCCACGATGGCGCAGCTCGCCGCGGCCGGCCCGCGCGATTTCTACGAGGGCGATCTGGCGCGCAGCATCGCCGACGACATCCAGGCCGCCGGCGGCGCGCTGTCGGTGCGCGACCTCGCCGCCTTCCGCGCCCATCTGCGCGAGCCGTTGAAAATTCCGTATCGCGGCGGCACGGTCTATGCGACGCCGGAGCTGACCGCGGGTCCGACCATGGCGCGCACGCTCGGCCTTTTGCAAAAGGCGCTGGCGCCCGCGCAGGGCGGTCCGGATGCGGCGGCCTACGCAGCCTATGCCGAGGCGCTGCAAGCCGCCTATCGCGAGCGCCTGAAGGACATGGGCGACGTCGATGGCCGGCGCGCGCTCGGCGCCGAAGCAATCGCGCCAAGCTGCACCACGCATTTCTCCGCGGTCGACCGCGACGGCAACATGGCCGCGGTGACGCAGACGCTTCTGTCGACCTTCGGCTCCAAATTCGTGACGCCGAACACCGGGCTGACCATGAACAACGGCATCATGTGGTTCGATCCGACGCAAGGCAATCCGAACTCGCTCGCGCCCGGCAAGCGCTGCCTGACCAACTACACGCCGGTCGTGGCGCAGGCCGCCGACGGCCGCACGCTTGCCGCCGGCGCATCGGGCGGCCGCCGCATCCTGCCGGCCGTGTCGCAACTGCTCTCCTTCGTGATGGATTTCGGCATGGATCTCGACGCCGCGATCCACCAGCCCCGGATCGACGCCAGCGAAGGCGCCGTGGTGATCGGCGACAAGCGCCTGCCCGCGAGCGTGCGCGAGGCGCTGCGCGGCCGCTTCGACTTCGAGGAAGCCCGCATCCAGACCCTGCCGATGAAGTTCGCCTGCCCGAGCGTCGTGCTGCGCGACGGCGCCACCAACAGCGGCGTCACCGAGCCGTTCCAGCCCTGGGGCGATGCGGTCGCGGAGGGGTGACGGCAAGTCGCGCGGTTCATTGAGGTCGTCGTCCCTGCTCCCGTGCGCAATTGCGCACTAGGCAGGGACGACACCGAGTTTATTGCATGAGCCAGACGGGCTGATACTTTTGGACCGACAACAATTGCGGTGACCGGCTTGAGTGAAGCAAGCGCAGACGTGCCGCCCGGCGCGCAACTTCTTGGGCGCGAGTGGCTGGGCTTCGACGGTGAAATCGCCACAGTCCGTTTCGAGGCGCAACCCTTGTTCACCAACCGCCATGGAACGATCCAGGGCGGTTTCCTTGCCGCGATGCTGGATTCAGCCACCGGTCTCGGCGCCCTCGCAGCGCTGCCCGCAACGCGGACCGTCGTGACGAGGACCCTCACCACGCGGTTTCTCAAACCGGCGCGCGTCGGCCCGATCACGGCCAAGGCGAAGGTCATCTCGCAGACCGACCGCGACATGATCGTCGAAGCCGATCTGATCGACGCCAGCGATGTGACGGTCGCCAGCGCCACGGCCGAGTTGCGGATTCTGGACAAGCGATAGTCCGCAGCCCGATCAGCAATCCCTACATCGCGCCAGCAGGGTGACTTCGTTCAGTCCGTAGCCGTCGACGGTCTCGACGGTGCAGCCAAGCTCGCGTTCGCAATAATCGATCCACGCCTCGGGGCTGGTGCAATAGAGCTGCACCGGCGACGCATCGGCGGCCGCCGTGCCTTCCGTCCCGCCGGTAACGAAGTTGACGCTGAAGCCGCGCAGGCTGGCGCGGCGCAGGTCGGCCAGCATCCCGGCGACAAATGCCTCCCAGGATCGGCGGCAGCCGCCGACATCGACATTCATGATGCCGCTCGCGACCGAATAGGTCGCGCGACGCAGGCCGCCCTTGCCGACCTTGAAGCGGCGCCCCGGCGCCGAGAAACGGCGGCGCGCGCGGCTGACCATGGCGAGCGACAGGTCGATCCCGAGATAGTCGATCTCCGCTTGCGGATGGCGCCTTGCGAGATAGGCGCACAGCGCGCCGTATCCGCAGCCGATGTCGTTCAGGCTGAACGGTGCGGAGAAGTCGCAGAGCTTCAGCAACTGGACGAAGCGCAGGTCCTGGGTGGCCTGGCAGGACCAGTCCACTCCGCGCGGGGTGGCGCCGTATTTGGCGACCCGCGCGCTGTAGTAGGATTCGACATCGGCATAGAGGTCGGAGAACCGCGCCCGGTCGCCTTCGGCGCCGACACCTGCGGTCTCCGCTGCGATGCTCACGTCTTGCTCATTTCTTGGCTTTGGCCCGCCGCTGCTTCGCCATCGCAGCAAGCTCCTTGCGGGCGACCTGGCTTGGCTTGGTCGGGATCGACAGAACCCGATACGACTGGGTCGAGTAGATCAGCGGCGTATGGCCATCGGCTGCAAACGTCACCTTCGGATTTTCCTTCATGGCGTGAACGCTAACCAGCACCGGCAGATACGGACCCTGCGTGAGCGCCTGTCGGAACGCCTGGACCACCCGCTTGTATCCGCTCACATTGGGCTGATCGGAAGGATAGTCCTTCAGCGTGCCGAGGAAAGTATACCAGCGCTTCCGCTCGACCCGGTCGGCCGGCTCGATCCCGATCAACCGGAACGACTGTTCGAGGGGATGATTGGGAGAGAAGATGTCGAACTCCTTTTGCAGCTCCACCATCTCCATGATCCCGCTGGGACCAAACCGCTTGTTCAGCAGATCAAGGACATCGCGCGTCGTATCGTCTTGAATCATCCGTCCCATTAAAACCCCCTCAGTACCTTGTTTCCAGAAATGAAAAATCGTCGCGTCTAGCGTCGCTCAAGATGCAATCGAAGCTGATCGAGTTGTGGTGTGAAATAGACTGCCCCCGAGACATCGAGCAGATTCTGAGCGCCGCCGACAATCTCGTCAAGCTCCTCATGTGACGTGCTGCCCAAGGCGCAAATGATCAGGCCGCGCAGCACGGTCGCGTGCAACTCGGCGACGCGATCGGTCCTTCGCCGCGCGACCATTAGCGCCTCGTCCACCGCTTGCAGGGCCGCATGGTGGTCGGCGGCGCGATAGAGCGCCTCGGCCAGATCCGCCAGCATGCGCGCCTCGAATTCGAGGCCGGCTCGCGCAGAGCGCGCAAAGTCGATCGCTTCCTGAAGCTGGGCGGCGGCAACCTTGAAATCGCCCGCGGCGCCGCTGGCGAGGCCGGCGCTGGCGAGCGCCGCGACCCGCAGATAGGGCGTGCCGGACTGCTCGGCCAGTTCGGCGATCCTCGCCGCATGCGGCTTGGCCAGTTCCGGCCGGCCGCGGCTCCAGCCCATCTCCACCATCGCAAAATGCGGAATGAACTGCACGACGGCGGCGAAGCGCTCCGGCTCGGCCCGCAGCACCTCGGCGATCCGCCGTTCGGCTTCGTCGAACCGGCCGAGCCGCACCAGAATTCTGGTGCCGAGACACCTGATCCAGTGCTCGACGTCGAAGCCGAGAATCTGGTTCGGGTTGAGGCCGAGTGTGACGTTGTTGTGAAAACCGCCCTGCTCGGCAATCGCGGCAACCGCCACCTGCCCGGCGTCGAGCGCCTCGGCAAGACGACCCGACAGGAAGAACGCCTGGCTCAGCATCGCATTGACCGTCGCAAACCGTCCGACGTCCCCGGTGCCGGAAGTGAGCTTCAAGGCGTCCTGCACGAGATTGACATAATCGTCGGCGGCCGCGGTCGCGGCCAGGATCCTGCCGTAGGCGCCGAGCAGGATCGGCTCGTGCACCGGGTCCGCCGCGCGTGCGTATTTGATAGCCTCTTCGGCGTAGGGCTTGACCTCTTCGGCGGACATCCCCTCACGCCAGCCGAAGTTGAGGATCTGGCCGCTCGACATCGCCCGCAGCCGGTCGACATATTCGGACGGGGGCTGGTCCTGCAGCAGGGCGCGAACCTTTTTCCAGCTTTTCATTGCCTCGGCGGAGTTGGTCTTGCCGATCCAGCGCGCCGCACGCTGCAAATGGGTGACCGCCTCCAGCGGCTGGCCCGCGGCCTCGTAGTGATAGGCGAGCAGCCCGGCAAACTCGTCGAGCTTGCCCCAGTCGAAGCCCTCGATGGCCTTGGCGACAGTCGCATGCAGCGTGGTCAGCCGCGACCGCAACTGGGTTGCGTAGGCGACCTCCTGGATCAATGGATGGCGAAACGCCAGCAGTCCCTTGTCGTAGGGCGGCAGGTCGTACAGCAGTTCAGCCTGGCGCAGCTGCGCGATGGCGTTCTGCAAATCGTCGTTCGGCAGCGCCGCGACCGGGCGCAGCACCGACATCGCGACCAGCCGGCCGATCACGGCCGCCGTCTCCAGCACCTGCTTGGCGATATCCTCGAGGTGATCGATGCGGGCGGCCACGACGGCCTGCACCGTCGCGGGCAGCGGCACCGCATCGACGCCATGCTTGAGCCGGTAGTTGCCGCGTTCGCCCTCGACATTGCCGCGCTCCACGACGGTGTTGGCAAGCTCCTCGATGAAGAACGGATTGCCCTGCGCGCGTTCGATGACGTTGCTGCTCAGCGAGGCGAGCGAGGGATGCCTGCCGAAATGCTCGCGGAGCAGCTCGTTCGAATCGGACCACGGCAGCGGCGGTATTGCGATCTGACGGTAGTGCGAACGCTGCATGAAAGGTGCCGTGAAGCCCGGCCTGAAATTGACCACCAGCAACGTCGCGGTGCCGACGATGGCATCGACCAGCGTCTCGACGAACTCTTCGCTCGCGGCATCGATCCAGTGCAGGTCCTCGATCATGACGACCGCCGGCGTGTCGCCGGGGCGCGCATGCACCAAGGTTCGAACGAGATCGAGCAGTTGCAGCCGCAGCGCGCGCGGATCGAGCTTCGGGGCCGGATACGCCGGATCAGCCAATCCGAGGAATTCGAGCAGCACCAGCAATTCCTGCTCCGACGCGGCCATCTCGGCGAAGCGGTCGATGACGCGACGCCGGGATGTCTCGATCGGCTCCTTGGCGCGGATGCCGAAGATGTCGCGCAACAGCTCGAGCACGGGCTGGAACGGTGTTGCGCGGCCATGCGCCAGCACGCGGGCCTCGTAGACGCGAATGCCCTTGCGGCGGCAGTTTTCGGCGAACTCGAAGCAGAGCCGGCTCTTGCCGATGCCGGCGTCGCCGACCATGCCGACGACCCGGCCGTCGCCGCCAACTGCACGCGACAGCTCATGCTCCAACGCCGCCATCTGCTCGGTCCGGTTGACCATCGAGGTCAGGCGGCGGCCGCTGCGGAAAACGTCGCTGGCGGGCGCGCTGAGCAGCCCGGTCAGCCGAAAGACCTCCACCGGCATGGAGATGCCGCGAATGGTCTGCATGCCGAGCGGCATGACCTCGACGAATTGCCTGGCGCCGAGATAGGTGTCCCGCGTGATGAGGATCGCCCCCTCATCGGCCATCTGCTCCATCCGGTTGGCGATATGGACGTTGGCGCCGGCGGCGTCGTAGGTCTGATAGATTGTGTTTTCCACCGTTTGAACGACGACTTCGCCGGTGTGCAGCCCGACCCGGATCTGCATGCCGGGATCGGCGAGCCTGGCCACCGAATCCTGCATGGCGAGCGCGGCGAGACAGCCGCGGACCGCATGATCTTCATGCGGGCGCGGCGGCGCGCCGAACAGCGCCATGACGCCGTCACCCTGGATCTTGTTGACGATGCCGTCGTAGCGGTGGACGGCTTCCTTCATCAGGTCGAGCACCGGCTCCAGCCGCCGCATTCCGAGTTCGGGATCGCCGAGGCTGTCGATCAGATTGGTCGAGTTGCGGATATCGGCAAACAGCAGAGTGAGGTTCTTGCGTTCGCCGCCCTTGGTGCTCAGCGAACGCAGCAGCCGCTGCGAGGGCGCGTCGGGACGGACGCTGCCCGCGGCGAGCGCGGTGCCGCAGCGGCCGCAGAAGCGGCTGGAGGGCCCGTTCACATGCTGACAGGAGTCACATTTGAGGCCTAATGGCGCACCGCAATCTTCACAATAATCGTTGCCAGCCCGGTTTGCGCGGCCGCATCGCTCGCACTGCATGAACAGCCTTTCAGTAAAGACTGCGAATATATCCGACGCGCGAGATTAGCCCAGCACATTCTGTAATTGTGTTAAATGCCTCACACACCAAGGCGGTCCCGCACCCGGCCGGTCAGCACGGCCGTGATGACGCCGACCCGCCAGAAGGCGTGCATCGGGATCGGCTTGATGCCGGTCACGGGCATGTCGATCTCGGCCTTGGGGCCGCCGATCAGCCGGCGCGCCAGCTGTGCGCCCATCGCGGTCGAGAGCGCGACGCCGCGGCCGTTGCAGCCGAGCGAGATCAGCAAATTCTCCGCGGGCTCATGGACATGCGGGTAGTGATCGGCAGTGATGGCAAGACGGCTGTTCCAGCCGTGGGTCCAGCTGACGCCCTTGAGCTGCGGCCATAGCCGCTCGGCGTAACGGATCAGATAGGCGACGTCGGTCGGCTTGCTGATCCAGCGCGTCGGGCCGCGGCCGCCCATCAAGAGCCGGTTGTGCTGGTCGATGCGGTAATAGACCGTGATGTGGCCGCTTTCGTAGAGCACCGGCCGGGTCGGCATGATCGCGCGCGCGATCGCCTCGGACAGCGGCGCGGTCGCCGCGATCGACGAGAACACCGGCACGATGCTGCGGCGAAGCGCCGGCCAGAGATCATCGGTAAAGCCGTTGGTCGCGAGCAGCACCTTGTCGGCGAGCACGACCGCGCGCGGCGTCTCGATCCGCCAGCGGCCGCCGTCGCGGCGCAGCCGCAGCGCCGGGGTCTCGCCATGGACGGCGACGCCGGCCCCGATCGCGGCGCGCGCAAGCCCGCGGGCATAGCTCAGCGGATGCAGGTCGCCGCCGCGCGCGTCCAGCATGGCGCAGAGGTAACGGTCGCTGCCGGTCATCTGGCGCATCTCGGCGGCGTCGAGCAGCTTCACCGGCATGCCACGCCGGATGCACTGCTTTGCGGTGGTCGCGATCGCCGCTGCGCTGGCTTCGTTGTAGGCGGCGCGCAGCGTGCCGTTCTGCCTGGCCTCGCAGGGGATCTGGTAGCGGCGGATCAAGTCATGCGTGAAGTTGGTGGTGCCGTAGGAGAATTCGATCATGCGGCGGCCGAGATCGGTGCCGAAATCCTGCTCGATCTGGTCGGGGTCGTGCTTCAGTCCCGGATTGGTCTGCCCGCCATTGTTGCCGGAGGCGCCCCAGCCCGGCTCCTGCGCTTCGAGCACGGTCGCCAGCACGCCCTGCTCGGCGAGGTGCAGCGCGGTCGACAGGCCGGTGAAGCCGCCGCCGATGATCGCGACCGGTACGCTCTTGTCCGACGTCAGCGGAGGCGTCGGCGTCGCCTGCACCGCGGCGTCGGCATAGAGGCTCGGTGGCAGCGGCAGGCGGATTGGCGCGTTCATTTCAAGTGACCTGATCACAGCGGATGCAGCACGCGGCGCAGGAAATCCTGGGTGCGCGGGTGCTGGGGTTGGTTGAGGACGGATTTGGCGGCGCCCTGCTCGACGATGACGCCGCCGTCGATGAACAGCACGCGGTCGGCGACGTCGCGGGCAAAACCCATCTCGTGGGTGACGACGACCATGGTCATGCCGTCGTCGGCGAGCTTGCGCATCACCGACAGCACCTCGCCGACCAGCTCCGGATCGAGCGCGGAGGTCGGCTCGTCGAACAGGATCGCCTTCGGCTGCATCGCCAGCGCCCGCGCGATCGCGACGCGCTGCTGCTGACCGCCGGAGAGTTTTGGCGGGTGCACCTCGGCCTTGTCGGCGAGCCCGACCTGCGCGAGCAGCGCGCGGCCGCGGGCAATCGCCTGCTCGTGCGGCTCCTTCTTCACATAAAGCGGCCCCTCGATGACGTTCTCGAGGGCGGTGCGATGCGGGAACAGGTTGAAGCGCTGGAACACCATCGAGACCTGGGTGCGGATCGCCACGATCGAGCGGTCATTGCTGTCGACGCGCGCACCCTCGACGCTGATCTCGCCGCGATCGTAGCTCTCGAGCCCGTTGATGCAACGCAGGATGGTCGACTTGCCGGAGCCGGACGGGCCGATGATGCAGACCACCTCGCTCCTGGCGACGGAGGCGGTGATGCCCTTCAGCACCTCGACCTTGCCAAAGCTCTTGTGGACGTCGCGGAGCTCGATCATTTGCGGTTCGCCTTGTTCTCGAAGTGCCGAACCAGCAGGATGAGCGGGATGCTCATGGTGAGGTACATCAGCGCCACCAGCGTGAACACGCTGGTGTTCTTGAAGGTCGAGGATGCGATCAGCTTGCCCTGCAGCGCCAGCTCGGCCACCGTGATGGTGGACGCCTGCGAGGAATCCTTCAGCATCATGATCATGATGTTGCCGTAGGGCGGCAGGATGATCCTGACCGCCTGCGGCAGCACCACGCGGCGCATGGTGAGCCACCAGCCCATCCCGATGGTCTGCGCCGCCTCGATCTGCCCCTTGTCGATCGCCTCGATGCCGGCGCGGAAATTTTCCGCCTGATAGGCCGAATAGGCGATGCCGAGCCCGATGATCGCGGCCTGCAGCGCCGACAGCGCGATGCCGAAATCTGGCATCACGAAGTAGATGTAGAACAGCAACACGATGATCGGGATGCCGCGGATCACGTTGATCAACGAGGCGCTGAGCCCGACCAGGACGCCGATGCCGGACACCCGCATCAAGGCCCACACCAGCCCGAGCACGGTCGAAAGGACGAGCGAGCCGACGGTGACGACGATGGTCAGCCAGACACCCTGCAGCAGGATCGGCACGAACTCGACGGCGTCATGAAAGAATTTTTGCATCGGCTCAAACGTATCCAGTCCCGACACTATTCGAACGTTACCTCCGTCATCCTGAGGAGCGGCGTCTTCGGCGCGTCTCGAAGGATGTACGGCCCGGCTGGTGGCCGTCGACCCTTCGAGGCTCGCTTCGCTCGCACCTCAGGGTGACGGATCACTTCGGGACATGAATACTCACGATGCGTTGGCCTTCTGGCTCCACTTTTCTAAGATCTTGGCGATCGTGCCGTTCGCCTTCAGCTTGGCGAGCGAGGCATTGATCTTCGCGAGCAGCTCCGTGTCGCTCTTGCGGACGCCGATCGCGACCGTGCCGACGGTGACTGGCTTGTAACCGTCGACCAGCCGAACGTCGGCGAAATTGCCCTGCTGCAGATTGTAGGCGAGGATCGGATAATCGGCGAAGCCGGCCTTGAGACGGCCCGCATTCACGTCGCGCAGGATGTCGGGAATGGTGTCGTAGACCTTGACCTCGCTGAACAGCCCGGTCTTCTTCAGCGCGTCGACAAAGGCAGTACCGACCTGGGCGCCGACCACGGTGCCCTTCAGATCCTCCTGCGAGGCATAGGCCTTGGTGTCGGCCTTCGGCACCACCAAACCTTCACCGTAGGTGTAGACCGGCTCGGAGAAGTCGATCACCTCCTTGCGCGCGGCGGTGGCGAACATCGCGGCCGCAATGATGTCGATCTTGTTCGCGGTCAGCGAGGGAATCAGCGCCGAGAACTGCATCGGCTCGATCTGCACGGTAAAGCCGGCGTCCTTGCCGATCTCGGTGGCGAGATCGACCATGATGCCCTGGATCGAGTTGGACTTGGTGTCGAGGAAGGTGAAGGGAATGCCGGTCGGGGTCGAGCCGACCTTCAGCACCTGCTGCGCCCCTGACGGCGCGATCAAGGCAAGGGCAAGCGCCGCCACCGCGGCCTGGACGAGACGCTGAAACGACATCGCAACACCTCCCGAAGCTGGCCTTGGCGCCGCATCGCCCGCGCGTTTCGGGCTTTTGGTTGCGGTCGACGCCGTTCCGGCCTATTTTCACCAATATGAAATTGTGGTCACGAAACCGCGGCCAATGCAAGCGGTTTTCATGCACATGAAGGAAGCGGACTGACGTGAGCGGCGGCAAGAGAATGCGTAAAGGCGCGGCAGCGAAGCCCGCAACGGCACGCCGCGCGGCCAAGAAACCGGCCGGCAAGCCGGCGGAGCCGGCGATGGATCTCGCGGTCGGACGCCGCATCCGCGACCTGCGCCGCAGCAAGGAAATGTCGCTGGAGGTGGTCGCCGCGCGCACCGATTTGTCGATCGGCTTCATAAGCCAGATCGAGCGCGGCCTGTCGTCGCCCTCGCTGCGCGTGCTGGCGACATTGGCCGACGTACTCGGCGTCGGCATCGCCGCGCTGTTCGGCGCGACGCCCAGGGATGACGGCGCCGGCGGCATCGTGACCCGCGAGGTGCAGCGCGCCGAGTTGAAGCTGTGGCGCACGGGAATTTCAAAGCAGCTGCTGAGCCCGGCCGGCAGCGAGAGCCGGCTCAACCTGTTCCTGGTGCATCTCGAGCCCGGCGGCAACACCGGCGACGAGTTCTATACCCATGACGGCGAAGAGGCCGGCCTCGTGCTCCAGGGCGAGATGACGCTGACGGTGGACACGGAGACCTGGACTCTGAAGCAAGGCGACAGCTTCAGATTCGCGAGCCGGAGGCCGCACCGGTTCTCCAATCCCGCGCGCGATGCGAAGGCCGTGGTGCTGTGGGTGAATTGCGTGACGGCGGCGGGGTGACGGCCCATCTCCCTCCGCCGTCGTCCCGGCGAAAACCATCCAGCGTCGTCCCGGCCTAGTGCGCAATTGCGCACGGGGGCCGGGACCCATTACCACCAATCTTGATTGTCGAAGGGGAAGCGGCCCCAGCGTCCTACCATAACTCACATTCGTGGTTATGGGTCCCGGCTTTCGCCGGGACGACACCTGTTATTATGGAGCCCTCACGTCGAGCCGCATCACCTCAACCCCATCACCACTTCCTCGATCTTGATCGGGAAATTCCGCACGCGGATGCCGGTGGCGTGGAAGACGGCGTTGGCGACGGCGCCGGCGCTGCCGGTGATGCCGATCTCGCCGACGCCCTTGATGCCGAGCGGGTTCACATGGGGATCGTGCTCGTCGACCGTGATCACCTCCATCGGCGGCACGTCGGCATTCACGGGCACATGATACTCGGCAAGGTTCGCATTCAGGATGCGGCCGGACCTCTTGTCCATCACCGCCTCCTCGTGCAGCGCGAACGAGAGGCCCCAGATCATGCCGCCGCGCAGCTGGCTCTGCACCATCAACGGATTGATGATGCGCCCTGCAGCGAACGCGCCGACCAGCCGCGTGGCGCGGATCTGGCCGAGCTCCGGATCGACCTTCACCTCAGCAAAGACAGCGCCATGCGCGTGCATCGCATATTGCGATTGCGCCGCCGGATCGGCCGCACCCGTGCCGGAGGCCTCGACCTCGGCAACGCCAGCGCGCGCCAAGATCTCGGCGTAGCTTTCGCTGCGCGCGTCATCGTCGCGGCGATGGAGCCGCCCGGCCCGCGCCACCACGCCGGCATTGCCGGCGCCGAACAGCGGCGAGCGCTCATCGGAGGTCGCAAGCTCGGCGAGTTTTGCGATCACCGCCGCACCGGCATTGTGGATCGCGGCACCGACCGTTGCGGTGTGCGCGGAGCCGCCGGCGATGCCGGCATCCGGCAGGTCCGACGTGCCCGACAGGAACGAGATCTGCCCGAGATCGAGCGCGAGCGCATCGGCCGAGATTTGCGTGAGCGCGGTCCAGGCGCCCTGCCCCATGTCATGCGCGCCGCTCTCCATCACGCCGCGTCCGTCGGCGCGGATCACGGCCCGGGCATTGCCCTGGAACATCAGCGCCGGGAAGGTCGCGGTGCCCATGCCCCAGCCGACCAGAAAGCCGTTCTCGTCGCGCATCTGCCGCGGCTGCAGCGGACGCCGCGCCCAGCCGAAACGGTCGGCGGCCTTGGCGTAGCACTGCCGCAGCGCCTTGGAGGAAAACGGCTTGCCGGTGGTCGGCTCGACCTCGGCATAATTCTTCAGCCGGAATTCCAGGGGATCGATGCCGCAGGCGAACGCCGCCTCGTCGATCGCGCTTTCCAGCGCGATCGATCCGGTAGCCTCGCCCGGCGCGCGCATGAACAGCGGCGTGCCGGTGTCGACGCGCACCGCCTCATGCGCGGTGCGGATCGCCGGGCTGGCATAGAGCGTGTGCGAGGCGTCCGCCGCCGGCTCATAGAAATCGTCGAAGCTCGACGTCGTGACGCGCGCCTCGTGATCGAGCGCGGTCAGCAGGCCGTCGTCACCGGTGCCGATCCGGATGCGCTGGCGGGTCTGCGGACGATGGCCGACCGGGCCGTACATCTGGCTCCGCCGCAGCACCAGCTTAACCGGACGCCCGACAAGCTTCGCCGCCATGATGCCAAGCACCTGCGGCCCGGAGACCAGGCCCTTGGAGCCGAAGCCGCCGCCCAGGAACGGGCTGTTGATGTGGATGTTGCCGGGCGGAACGCCGAACAGGCCGCCGATCCGCATCTGCGCCATCGCCATGCCCTGGCTCGGCGTGTCGAGGAACAGGCGGTCGCCGTCCCACACCGCGACGATCGCGTGCGGCTCCATCGCGTTGTGGTACTGCGCGGGCGTCTCGTAAGTTGCGTCGATCCGCTTCGACGCAGCGGCAAGGCCAGCATCGATATCGCCGTGCCGGACTTCGGCGGGATTACCGATGCCGACCACCGGCGGCGCGTAGGCTTCGCCGGCGTCGAGACCGACACGCGCGATCTCGACCTGATAGCGCGGCGACAGCAGCGCGGCGCCTTCGGTGGCGGCCTCCAGCGTCTCGGCGATCACGACCGCGATCGCCTGGTTGGCGTAGCGCACCTCGTCGCTCTGCAAGAGCTCCATGCGGAAGGCGAACGGATTGCCCTTGGCGTCGGGGTCTTCGGCGAGCTCCGGCTTGTGCGCCGGCGTCATCACGTCGATGACGCCGGGGTGGCGCTTGGCGGCGGCGACGTCGAGCGCGGTGACGCGGCCGCGCGCGATGCAGCTGGTCGCGATCACGGCATAGACCATGCCGGGCGGATGATTGTCGGCGGCATAGCGGGCCTTGCCGGTCACCTTCAGCGTGCCGTCGGTGCGGGTCAGCGGCTGGCCGATATTCGAGCCGTGCCTGAGATGGGCGGGGTCGCGGGTCAGATTGAGTTCAGCCGTCATGCGTTACGCTCCTGCAACGGATGAGAAGGGAGAGCCCGGCAGCGCGGGAATGCGATCCGGCGTGCCTGCAGCAGCAAGGGTGAGCGCGCGCACGACGATGCGCTGCGCGAGCTCGATCTTGAAGGCGTTGTCGCCGGACGGTTTTGCGCCCGCGAGCGCGGCGCGCGCCGCCTCGCGATAGGTCGCCGCATCCGGCGCGGCGCCCGCGAGCACCTGCTCGGCCTCGCGCGCTCGCCACGGCTTTGCCGCGACGCCGCCGAGCGCCAGCCGCGCCTCGCGGATCTTTCCATCCTCGATGCGCAAGCCGGCCGCGGCCGAGACCACCGCGAACGCGTAGGACGTGCGCTCGCGCACCTTGATGTAGCGGGCATGCCCGGAGAAGCCTTGCGCTTCGGCCGGTAGCCGCAGCGCGACGATCAGGTCGCCGCGCTCCAGCGCGGTCTCGCGCTCCGGCGTCTCGCCCGGCAGACGGTGCAGCGCCTCGAGCGGCAGCTCGCGCCGGCCGGTCTTGCCCTCGATCTCGACGACGGCGTCGAACGCGACCAGCGGCACGCAGAAATCCGACGGATGGGTTGCGATGCAGCCCTCGCTCCAGCCGAGCACCGCGTGCAGGCGGTTCTCGCCCTTCAGCGCGTCGCAGCCGGCGCCCGGCCAGCGCCGGTTGCAGGCGCTGCCGGCGTCGTAGAAATAGGCGCAGCGCGTTCGCTGCATCAGGTTGCCGCCGACGGTCGCGGCATTGCGCAGCTGGGCCGACGCGCCCGACAGCAACGCCTCGGCGACCGCCGGATAGTCGCGCGCAAACTCCGCGTCATGCGCGAGATCGGCATTGCGCACTAGCGCGCCGATCCGCAAGCTGCCGTCGGCCAGATGCTCGATGCGGTCGAGCCCCGGCAGACGCGTGACGTCGACGAGAAGGCTCGGCCGGCTGACGCCGCCCTTCATCAGGTCGAGCAGATTGGTGCCGGAGGCGAAATAGCTCGCGCCCTTCTCGGATGCCGCCGCGATCGCGTCCGCGACGCTGGCCGGCCTGACATAATCGAAGTTCATCATGCGGAGCGCCTCTGCTTGGTCGCGTTGATGTCGGCCTGCGCCTCGAGCACGGCCTCGGTGATTCCTTGATAGGCCCCGCAGCGGCACAGATTGCCGCTCATGCATTCGCGCACGCGCTCCGGATCGTCGCCCGCCTGGCCTTCCTGGATCAGGCCGATGCCGCTCATGATCTGGCCCGGCGTGCAGAAGCCGCACTGGAAGCCGTCATGGGCGATGAAGGCGGCCTGCACCGGATGCAGCTGGTCGCCGCGCGCGACGCCTTCGATGGTTGTGATCTCGGCGCCGTCATGGCTGACGGCAAGCGCGAGGCAGGAATTGATGCGGCGGCCGTCGACCAGGACGGTGCACGCGCCGCACTGGCCGCGGTCGCATCCCTTCTTGGTACCGGTGAGGTCGAGCCGCTCGCGCAACAGGTCGAGCAGGGTTACGCGGGGGTCGTCGAGGGCAATTTCCCGGCGGACACCGTTGATAGTGAGGCTGAGTGGGAGATTCATGCAGGGCTCCGATCCGTGTATGGTCGGTTTGAATCGAGGCAACGGAAGCCCGTGGCCGCCGATGCAGGATCGGCGCGCCTTGTCAGGCCCGTTGCTGGTCGCCATATACGGAGGCATCCTCCGTTTACAAGGGAGGGTGAAAAGAAAAAGCGATGGCCGCTCGATCACCAGAAATTGCACGCAAGCCCCGCGCCGACGCCGTGCGCAATCGCGAGCGCGTGCTGGAAGCGGCCAAGGCCGTGTTCTCGGCCGGCGGCAGCGAGGCGAGTCTCGAGGCGGTGGCGCGCCATGCCGGCGTCGGCATCGGCACGCTCTATCGCCACTTCCCGACGCGCGAAGCGCTCTATGAGGCGGTCTACCGCCGCGAGGTCGAGCAGCTCGGCGATCTGGCCGAGCAACTGCAATGCGCGCCCGAGCCGGTCGAGGCGCTGCGGCGCTGGCTGCGCGCTAACGTGGAATTCGTCGCCACCAAGAAGGGCATGGTCGCAGCACTGGCGCTGGTCGCTCACGGCTCGACCGAGCTGCACGCCTATTCGTTCGACCGCCTGACCAAGGCGATCGGCACCCTGCTCGCGCGCGCGGTCGCGGCCGGTGCGATCCGTGGCGACATCAGCGCCGAGGACGTGCTGCGGGCGCTGATCGGCATGTGCTACATGCACGACCAGCCCGGCTGGCAGACCACTGCGCTCCGGCTGTTGGACGTATTCGTGGACGGCTTGCGGGTGCAGCCGGTCGGCACAACGGCAAAGCCTGCGAAGAAAGCCAACCCAAAGCCGTCGCGCTGACCTTACCCATCGTAGCCCGCATGCGCGCAGCGACATGCGGGACCGACTGCCCCGGATGTCGCGGAGCCTGTCATCGGCGGGCCATCACGCGACCCGTTGGCTCAACGGGCTATGCTTGTTCAGGCCTCCATGTTGAAGAGGATGCCGAGCGGCAGCCGGGGTCCTGCCGGATTGACATGAAGCACCGCATCGATGGTGCGCGCGGCGGGGGATGACGGCTTCATCCAGTCAAGATGACCGGCGAGCCAGGATCGCGGTTCCGCAGCCAGCACGATCGCCGCCCCCCAGTCATCCAGCGGATTGTCGCGGGCCAGCGCCTGCTCGCGGCCGGGAATGGTTGTGCCGGCGGCGCCCATCAGATGATGCAGCACCGCCTTGGCAAGCAGGTCGTCGAAACGTCCGTCATCGACCCGTTCGCTCCCGACCGCATCGATTGCGAACAGCGCGTCGGCTTCGGCGCGACTGACCGAATGTCCGGCGCGACCGGCGGCACAGAGGATGCGCGCACATAGCGCGGCGTCGGCGGCGTCGATCGTTCGCGAGAAATGCGCCCGGCCGGCCACCGTGGGTCCCTCGCCCGCGATGATGTCGCAATACACCAGCGCGAGCGCCGCGGCGCTGCGGGCCGCAGCGTCGGACGTTGACCTCGCGATTTCGGCAACAAGATCCTCCGCGCCGCGAGGCGCATGCGGGGGCAGCTCAAACTCATGGGCACGCATCGATCGCTCTGCTGTTGATTGCCGCCCGCCCCACGATGGCGGCGGCCACCGCTCAAGGACGTCCGGTGCGTGGCCGCAGCCACCGCATGATGATTTCATGCGGTGTTCGACGGCTGCTGCGCGGCAGGTCGTGCCGCTGCAGCGACGCCGTTGCAAAGGCGGCCGCCTGCTCGCTGGATTGCCGTTTCTCGCGCGCCAGCAACATCCATTCGCGGATCACGGCGCGTCGCACCTTGGACATGGTGATTTCCCCTCGCGATAAGCCGCGTTCAGCGCGTCAGGCCGCAAGCTGCAGCGGATGGGCTTGCGACCTCCGTGCCGACAGCGCGCAGCCGTACTGATGCACGATGCCCTGCTCGACGACGAAGCCGCGCCGCTCCAGCGACGCCCGCAGGCTTTGGTTGGCCGAGGGCTTCTGGGCATCGACCCACACCACCAGCACCGCACGGGCGCTAAGGACATTCGTCAACCAGTCCAGCGCCGGCTCGAGCGAGAGAAGCGTGCGCCGCCGCCAATCGACCAGCGCAACGTCGTACTGACCGGCGGGGCGGCCGCAATTGCCCGACGCCGCCGCGCGCGCGTAGCCGCGCCGCTGCAGCTCGAACATCAATTCCATGCTCCTCGTGCCGGCCACGACGATGCGCTGTTGCGTCGTGCAGCCGGCAAGCGCGATCATCGGCTCGATGATCCGGTCGCCGATAGCAATCTGAAGCGAAGACATGACATCACCTTTCGGTTCGCTGCCGCGCTCGCGGCCGAACCTCAACGGTCTGGCCTGCACGCGAGAGCGTCTGCGTCGGGCTCAATATCTTCAGGGCGGGATATGAATTCGAGAGCGCCGCGGGCTCTACGGCATATGAGCCGCATAAGCCCGCGCCGGATGCGATGGCTGCGGTCGCTGAGCACGGTGGCCGCGCAAGTGTGCTAAAGTGCACAGACGATCAGGTTGGCATTCGGTTAGATCGTCGCATTGCCAAGCCTGGTACATACATATCTGTTCATATTCGCGATCCAGCCCGGCCATCGCGCCGGGCTCTTTCGTCGCCGAACGCGACCGTAATGAAAAACCCCGCGCTGAGGCGAGGCTTTCGCGATCATCGCGGATTGGTCCGCGTTCCGCTGTTGTTGCCGGGAAGGTTTGAGGTCCCGGTCCCGGTCGCGGAATTGTTGTTTGGGTCGGTCCAGTAGTTCGGCGTCGAGGTGCCTGGGTTGTTCATGTTCCCGGTCGTGCTGCCGGGCGGATTGCTCATTCCCGAGCCGGTTCCCATCCCGGTGGTGCCGCCGGTGCCGGTTCCTGTGCCGGAGCTTCCGGTCCCCGCGCCTGCACTCGCACCGCCGGCCGATCCGCCACCGGCGCCGCCCCCACCGCCGCCGCCACCCTGCGCGAAGGCGAGCGATGTCGACAGCATCACGGCCGCAGCCAATCCGATCGTTGCCAGTTTCTTCATGTGAGGTCCTTTCCTGGTTCGACCGGAAGCAACGTGGACCGCAAGGCGCACGTTCCTGCACGGCGGGACACACATCCGGCGCGGGCTCGCGAGGAACATGATGCTGGCTGTCCTGTTGAGCGGAATAGCGTTCCCGGAGGTGCGCGATGAAGACGCTTCAAATGCAGCACGAGATCACGGCCGAGCTGGAAAGACGATCCGGTGTCACTGGCCTGAAGCTGATCCGGCTCAAGGGCTATACGCCGAGCTGGGATCTCGGCGGCACCCGCGAGACCGCCCTGGACGAGGCGAAGGAAAAGGAACTTCGCGACATCGTGACCAGGATGCAGGACGAGTTCGACATCGCCTAGGACCGCTGCACGAGCAAGTTGCATTGGACAAGCCGCGGCTGAACAATCATAACGCCCCCTCGTGGCGTCGAACCAACCGCGCGCGCAATAATATGTCGTCCCACGACATATTCTGCGCCAGCGACATTTTTGACGCTTCCCAAACGGCGATAACGGCACGCGAATTCCGGCCATTGAACGAACGTCGAATGTGCGATCCGACGTTTCCATTCGCGCGGCATGCCCCGGAATGATTATGCTGGCAAAAAACAGGTAGACGCGGAGGCAGCTCCGCGATCTGCCGATTGGCCATGGCGAGGAAAACGCGCGTTCGCGCTCGAGCTTTCGAGGACGACTCCCGACCTTCGGGAAAAGATGCGCCTGCCGTTCATTTGGATCGCAGAAATGAACGAGAGCATCTCATCTCGGTTTATCCGCTACCCGATCGGCACCTCGCTGCTGATGGCCGGCATTCTGTTCGTCGGAATGGTCGCCTATCCCCTGTTGCCGGTCGCGCCGCTGCCGCAAGTCGACTTTCCGACCATCCAGATCTCCGCAAGTCTGCCCGGCGCCAGCCCGGAGACCATGGCCTCCTCGGTTGCGCAGCCGCTGGAGCGGCAATTCGCGCAGATTCCGGGCATTGCCCAGATGACCTCGACGAGTTCGCTCGGGTCGACCGCAGTCACCATTCAGTTCGATCTGAACCGCAGCATCGACGGCGCCGCCAATGACATCCAGGCGGCGATGAATGCCGCAGGTGGCCAGTTGCCCAAGAACCTGCCGACGCCGCCGACCTATCGCAAGGTCAACCCGGCGGACTCGCCGATCCTGCTGCTGTCGGCGACCTCGGACACCCTGCCCCTCATCACCGTGAGCGACGCGGTCGACGCCCAGCTCGGGCAGCAGATCAGTCAGATCTCGGGCGTCGCCCAGGTGTTCATCGGCGGGCAGCAGAAGCCTTCGATCCGCGTGCAGATCGATCCCGCCAAGCTGGTCGCCAAGGGGCTCTCGCTGGAAGATATCCGCGGCCAGATCGCGATCACGACGGTCGACAGTCCGAAGGGCAACATCGACGGCACGAGCCGTGCCTACACGATCTACGCCAACGATCAGTTGCTGGATGCCAAGGACTGGAATGACGTGATCATCGCCTACCGCAACGGCGGCCCGTTGCGGATTCGCGACATCGGCCAGGCCGTCGCCGGGTCGGAGGACATGAAGCGGGTCGCCTGGGCGGACGGCAAACGCGGCGCGTTCCTCGTCATCTTCAAGCAACCCGGCGCCAACGTCATCGGAACGGTCGACAGGATCAAGGAGCAGCTTCCAAGGCTCGTCGCCGCGATTCCGCCCGCCATCAAGATCAAGATCATCAGCGACCGGACATTGACGATCCGTGCCGCGGTCGAGGACGTGCAGATCACGCTGCTCATCACCATCGTTCTGGTCGTCATGGTAATCTTCCTGTTCCTGCGCAGCTTCTGGGCGACGGTGATTCCCGCCGTGACCGTGCCGCTCGCGCTGCTCGGTGCCTGCGCGCTGATGTGGGTGTTCGGCTACACGACGACAACCTTTCGCTGATGGCACTGACGATCGCCGTCGGCTTCGTGGTCGACGATGCCATCGTGATGCTGGAAAACATCACGCGATACGTCGAGCAGGGCGCGCTGCCGCTCGCCGCGGCATTGCAGGGCGCCGGCGAGATCGGGTTTACCATCCTGTCCATCAGTATCTCGTTGATCGCGGTGCTGATCCCGCTGCTGCTGATGGGTGGCGTGATCGGCCGACTGTTCCGCGAATTCGCGGTGACCCTGGCGATGGCGATCTTCGTCTCCCTGGTGGTGTCGCTGACGCTGACGCCGATGATGGCATCGCGCTTCCTGCGCGCGCATGGCGAAACCAGGCACGGCCGGCTCTACCAATGGAGCGAGGCGGCATTCGACAGGATGCTGCATGCCTATGAGCGAGGGCTTGATCGGGCGCTGAGCTGGAGCCGGACCACGCTCTGCATCTTCTTCGCGACGGTCGCACTGTCGGTCTATCTGTTCCTGATCATTCCGAAGGGATTCTTCCCGCAACAGGACAATGGCTTCCTGAACGCGGTGTCGGAGATGGCCCAGGATATCTCTTTCGCCGACATGGAGCAGCACCAGGAAGAACTCAGCAGGATCGTTCGGGCCGATCCCGCGGTGGAGAGCATGGCCGAGTTCATCGGCGGCGGCGGCACCGCGCTGAATTCGGGTCGCATGTACATCACGCTGAAGCCGCGCGAGGAGCGCGACGCGAATGCGCAGCAGATCATCGCGCGGCTGCGGCCGAAGCTCGAGGCGGTCGAGGGAGCACGTCTCTACATGCAGGCGTCCCAGGACGTCCGGCTGGGCGGCCGCGCCACGCGGACGCAGTTCGAATACACGCTGCAGGATGCAAAGCTCGACGAGCTGAACGAATGGGCGCCGAAGATTCTGGCCAGGATGAAGACGCTACCGGAACTGCGCGACGTCGCCACCGACCAGCAGACCGAGGGAACGACGCTGACGCTGACCATCGATCGCGACACCGCGTCGCGCTTCGGTATCCAGCCGCAATTGATCGACGACACGCTGTACGACGCGTTCGGCCAGCGCCAGGTGACCCAATACTTCACCCAGCTCAACAGCTATCACGTCATCCTGGAGATCCTCCCCGAATTGCAGGGCAAGCTCGACACGCTCAACAAGCTCTACATCAAGTCGCCGACCACGGGGGACGAGGTGCCGCTCTCCGTGTTCTGCAAGTGGACCACTATTCCGGTGCGCCCGCTCGCGATCGCGCACCAGGGACAGTTTCCTGCGACCACGATCAGCTTCAACCTCGCGCAAGGGGTGGCGCTCGGCCAGGCCACCGATGCGATCCAGAACGCCGTCGCCGATCTCGGTGCTCCAGCCACGCTCGGCTCGAGTTTCCAGGGCACCGCGCAGGCCTTCCAGCAGTCACTGAGCTCGGTGCCGCTGCTGATCCTGGCCGCGCTGGTCGTGGTCTACCTGATCCTCGGCGTGCTCTATGAGAGCTACATCCATCCGCTCACGATCCTGTCCACGCTGCCATCGGCCGGGGGTCGGCGCGCTGGCGATCCTGATGGCGTTCGGGTTCGATTTCAGCCTGATCGCGCTGATCGGCATCATCCTCCTGATCGGGATCGTGAAGAAGAACGGCATCATGATGGTCGACTTCGCGATCGCCGCCGAACGCGAGGAGCATCGGTCGCCGCGTGAATCGATCCGGAAAGCGGCCCTGCTGCGCTTCCGCCCGATCGTGATGACGACGATGGCGACGCTGCTCGGCGGCGTCCCGCTGATGCTGGGCACCGGAACGGGATCGCAAATCCGTCAGCCGCTCGGCTATGCGATGGTCGGCGGCCTGATCGTGAGCCAGGCGCTCACGCTGTTCACGACGCCGGTCGTGTATCTCTATCTCGACCGATTCTCGAATGCGCTGTCGAGCTGGACGGCAACGAAGCGCGACGACGATGTCGAACCGTCCGTGACCAGGAACCCCGCCGAATAGTGGCTCGCGTGCGGCAATGGGGCTTACCCGAACCTGACATCGTAGCGCTTGATCGACAGCTCCTTGGTGTCGATCTCGGGCTTCTTCCCCGAGAGCATGTCCGCCAGCACCCGGCCCGAGCCGCAGGCCATGGTCCAGCCGAGCGTGCCATGACCGGTGTTGAGGTGCAGATTGGCAAAGCGCGTGGCCCCGATCACCGGCGGGCCGTCCGGCGTCATCGGGCGCAGCCCGCACCAGAAGGTGGCCCTGGGAAGGTCGCCGCCGCGCGGAAACAGGTCGGTCAGCGAATGATCCAGCGTCGCGCGCCGCGCGGCGTAGAGCTTGGTCGAATAGCCCGAGATCTCGGCGGTGCCGCCGACCCGGATGCGATCGCCGAGCCGGGTGATCGCGACCTTGTAGCTCTCGTCCATCACGGTCGATTCAGGCGCGCCGGACGCGTCCCTGATCGGCACGGTGATCGAGTAGCCCTTAACCGGATAGACCGGCAGCGAGATGCCGAGCGGCCGCAGCAGGATCGGCGAATAGCTGCCGAGCGCCAGCACATAGGCGTCCGCCGTCATCATCCCGGCGCTGGTCGCGACGCCGGTGATCCGGGTCGCGTCCGCATTCAGTCCGTCGATGCCGACATTGAAGTTGAAGCGAACGCCGAGCTTCTCGGCTTCCAGCGCCAGGGCCTGCGTGAACATGTGGCAGTCGCCGGTCTCATCATGCGGCAGCCGCAGCCCGCCGGCGAACTTTTCCTTCACGCCGGCCAGCGCGGGCTCGGCGGCGATGCAGCCCTCGCGGCCGAGCACCTCGAACGGCACGCCGTACTGCTTCAGCACCGCGATGTCGTCGCCGGTGTGATCGAGCTGGGCCTGCTCGCGAAACAGCTGCAGCGTGCCGCGCGCACGCTCGTCATAGCGGATGCCGATCTCGGTGCGCAGCGCCTGCAGGCAGTCGCGGCTGTATTCCGCGATCGGGATCATCCGGCTCTTGTTCACCGCGTAGCGCGCAGTCGTGCAGTTGCGCAGCATCTTCAAGAGCCAGAGCCACATCACAGGATCGAGCTTGGGGCGGATCACCAGCGGGCCGTGCTTCATCAACAGCCACTTCACCGCCTTGACCGGCACGCCGGGGCCGGCCCACGGCGATGAGTATCCGGGCGACACTTCGCCGGCATTGGCAAAGGAGGTTTCCAGCGCGGGCTTCGGCTGACGGTCGATCACCGTCACCTCGTGGCCTGCGCGTGCAAGGTAATAGGCAGAGGTGACGCCGATCACGCCACTGCCGAGAACAAGGACCTTCACTTTTCCTCACATCCTGCAGCGAAAACGCAATCGCCGCTGCGAAACCAGTCTGCTTCGCAACGGCGACAGCAATTTGTGGAGCTAGCTAATATCTAGCTAGCAATTATCAGGCCACGCGCTTGATGGAGTCGCCGAGGATCGAGACGATGTCGTCGATGTGCGACTTCTCAACGATCAAAGGCGGCGACAACGCCAGCGAGTCGCCGCTCATGCGGAAGTAGAGGCCGCGGTTGAAGCAATCGACCATGATGTCGTAGCCGCGCGCGCCGACGACACCATCGCGCGGCGCGACTTCGACCGCACCCATCAGGCCCTGGTTGCGGATGTCGACCACGTTCGGCAGGCCCTTCAGCGAATGCAGGGCATCGCGCCAGTAGTCGGCGAGCGAGGCGCCGCGGGTCAGCAGAGCTTCGTCCTTGTAGATGTCGAGCGTGGCAAGACCCGCCGCGCAGGCCACCGGATGCGCCGAATAGGTGTAGCCGTGGAACAGCTCCATGGCGTTGTCCGGGCCGACCATCAGCCCGTCGTGGATCTGACGGCTGGTGAACACCGCGCCGCACGGCACGGTGCCGTTGGTGATACCCTTCGCGGTCGTCATCATGTCGGGCGTCACGCCGTAGAAGTTGGCGGCGAACGGGGTGCCGAGGCGGCCGAAGCCGGTGATGACCTCGTCGAAGATCAGCAGGATGCCGTGCTTGGTGCAGAGCTCGCGCAGGCGCTGCAGATAGCCCTTCGGCGCCGGCAGCACCGCGGTCGAACCCGGCACCGGCTCGACGATCACCGCCGCGATGGTGTCGGCGCCATGCAGCGCCACCATCCGCTCGACATCGTCGGCGAGCTCGGCGCCGTGCTCCGGCTGATCCTTGGCGAAGGCGTTGCGGGCGAGATCGTGGGTATGACGGATGTGGTCGACGCCGGGCAGATGGGTCGCGAACTGGCGGCGGTTGGCGACCATGCCGCCGACCGACATGCCGCCAAAGCCGACGCCGTGATAGCCGCGCTCGCGGCCGATCAAGCGGGTGCGGCTCGGCTGGCCGGCGGCACGATGATAGGCCAGCGCGATCTTCAGCGCGGTATCGACCGATTCAGAGCCCGAATTGGTGAAGAAGACGCGATCCAGCCCCTTCGGGGCGATCTCGGCGAGCCGCTCGGCGAAATCGAACGCCAGCGGGTGGCCCATGTTGAACGAGGGCGCGAAATCCAGCGTCGACAACTGCCGCTCGACCGCGGCCGCGATCTGCGGGCGGCCGTGGCCGGCGTTGACGCACCACAGGCCGGCTGAGCCGTCGATCACCTGCCGGCCGTCGACCGAGGTGTAGTACATGCCCTTGGCGGAGGAGAACAGCCGCGGCGCCTTCTTGAACTGCCGGTTGGCCGTGAACGGCATCCAAAACGAGTCGGTCTTGATGGTGTTCGGAATCTGATGAACGGTCACGGCGGCGCTCCATTGCTGACTGATGCTAGTCGGACCACTCTTCCAGGCACTCAACAAGTCCTTTTCTGCCGCAGCGCAAGCCATTGATCTTGTTGAGGCGGTCTGCCAAGATTTGTTCGATCCGCAACACCTGCAACAAAGATTTGCCAAGGGGACTGCCATGAGCGTCGACATCGGCGGTCGGCTTCGATTCATCCGCGCGCGGCACAAGCTGTCGCAGCGCGAGCTCGCCAAGCGCTCCGGCGTGACCAATTCGACGATTTCGCTGATCGAATCCAACCAGATGAACCCGTCGGTCGGCGCCCTCAAGCGCATCCTCGACGGGATCCCGATGGGGCTTGCCGAATTCTTCGCGATCGAGCCGGAGCGGCCGCGCAAGGCGTTCTATCGCGCCGACGAGCTGACCGAGATCGGCAAGAAGCCGATCTCCTATCTGCAAATCGGCGACAGCCTGTTCGGCCGGGCGTTGCAAATCCTGAAAGAGCGCTACGAGCCCGGCAGCGACACCGGCCGGGTGCCGCTGGTGCATGAGGGCGAGGAAGGCGGCATCGTGGTCTCGGGCCGGCTCGAGGTCACGGTCGACGACGAGCGGCGGGTGCTCAACGCCGGCGACGCCTATTACTTCGAAAGCCGCCGCCCGCACCGCTTCCGCTGCATCGGCGCCAAGCCATGCGAGGTGATCTCGGCCTGCACGCCGCCGACATTTTGAACCCGGCGCGCGCGGCGGGCGACCCAAGCCGCAGGGGCCGCATGGCGCGGCCGTGCGGGTGACGTCGATGCCTTGCTCTCCACGGTTTGCGGCCGCCGTCGCGGCCATCGCGGTCCTTGCATCCGGCCCGTCCGTTGCGTTGGACGATGATCTGCGGGCATCAAGCAGCGGGCCGACCGCGATCAGGCTGTGCGGCGATAGCGGCGACAGCACGATCAAGACGGCGGACTGCAGGAAGGCCGGCACCGACAGGCTGGTGACGCAGATCGACAGGGCGTTCGACGTGGCGCTCGGCAAGATGCCGGCGAACGTCAAGCCGCTCTTGAAGCGCGACCAGGCCTGGTTCAACGAGATGATCATCGACGCCGCCGAGGTGCTGGCCGATAGCGACGCGGACGAATTGAAGGAGAGCTTTGCGCAAGCCCTGCGCCGCCGCGCCGCCGCGCTTGAGGGAATGGCATCCGGCCGTCCCGGCTTCGCCGGCAACTGGGTCAACGCTTTCGGCAACATCACGCTGACGCCTGCCGACGGCGGCGCCTATCGCCTCGCCGCCGATCTGCGCGGCGACTATGGCGGCGACCGCAGGCGAAGCTGCAAGCTCACCGCCGACCTGAAGCCTGCGGGGAGTGGCTGGCTCGCCGGCACCGTGGTGATCAATACGGACACGGCGGCCGACAAGCCGAAAGCCGACGCTGCGGCCGCTCCCGCCAGGCCGCCGTCACTCAAACTCCGCCGCCAGGGCGAGACCTTGCGGATCGTCGGCAGCATCGACGACGAGGAGTGGGACGGCTTCGCCGACTGCTCGTCGATGTGGCAGGTCACCGGCAGCTATTTTGCCGCCGGCAAGGATACGGCATCCGACCGGGCGGACACCGCCTTCGTCGTCCCGACCTTCGACTGCACCAGGCCGGAGACGGCGACCGACGAGGAAATCTGCGCCGACCCTGATCTGGCCGACAACGACCGGCGGCTGAACCGCGCCTGGAAGGCGTTGCAGCCGCACCTCGACGAAGCGACGCGGCGCGCGCTGATCGACGACCAGCGCAACTGGGTGAAGAGCCAGGCGCAGCAATATCCCGAATTCCTGCACCCGGCCTGGAACAAGCAGAGCTCCCAGGTTCACTTCACCGTCGATGGGCGCGACCACGTCGACGAATTGCAGCGCGAACGCCTTGCGCTGCTCGAAGGCTTTGACGACAAGCGCAGCGGGCTTGCCGGCATCTGGCTCGCTCATAACGCCATCATCAAGATCACCACCGAGAGCAACGGTACCTTGAAGGCGACCGGATGGAAGTGGGACCAGGGCGACTGGAAGGCCGGCTGCGACTACGAGATGACGGGCAAGATCGTCGGCGGCACGTTCCGCTCCGACGAGCAGCGCAAGAACCCCGACACGCTCGAGCGCGACCACGCCATGCTGATCGTCAACCGGCAGGACGATCTGTTCGCGAAGAAGCGCTACTCGAACAAGGACGGCACCGAGAGCAAGGACGCCGACGAAGCGAAATGCAAGCGCCGGCTCGACAACTCCTCGACCGCGCGGCTGTTTCCCGCCCGCCCCTCGCCGGACATCGATAATTTCAAGGGCTCGATCAGATAGAGCGTCTTCAGGCGAAGTGGATACCGGTTCGCGTGACGAAAACGCGTCAAGACAACGATCCAGAGACCCGTTCCGATTCAATCGGACCTGAATGGCTCTGATCACACGACAGTATCACAGATCGCGCGTCTGCCGGTCGCCCCACGCAATAACGGCGGCAATGGTGGCGAACATCGCGGTGACCGCGATCATGACGAGGATGGTGTCGAGAGGCATGGGTCGTCTCCTGCATGTGATGGAGAGACCTAGCGCGCCTGCGCGCGCATCGCCTTGTGCTGGATCAAAAGCCGACGCCGCAGCGTCAGCTCGCGCCGCTCAGCTTGAGCCGTTCGAGGTCGAGCAGCCGCACGCCATCGGGCACGATCAACACCACCTTCTCGCGCGCAAGGCGGGTCAGCGTGCGGCTCACCGTCTCGATGGTGAGACCGAGATAGTCGGCGATGTCCTGCCGGCTCATCGGCAGCGGCACGGTGACGGACACGCTTCCGATCCGGGCGTATCGCGTCTGCATGTTGAGCAAGAATGCAGCGATCTTTTCCTCGGCACTGCGCCGTCCGAGCAGCAACATCTGGTCCTGCGCCAGGCTCAACTCGTGCCCCGCGAACTCATGCAGGCGGCGCAACAGATGCGGCTTGCCGTCGACATAGGCGAGGAACGCCGATCGCACGAAACGGCAAACCGCGACGTCGTTGACCGCCTCCGCGGTGACGCCGTAGCGGTCCTGCAGCGCAAGTCCGAGGAAGTCGCCCGGCAGCGCGAAACCCACGATCTGACGGCGGCCGTCGGGCAATGATTTGTAGAGCCGCACGACGCCGTCGGTGACATTGAACACGCTGCCCGCCAGCGCACTCTGCTCGAACAGCGTTGTTCGTGCCGGAACCTGCTTTGCCTGGCTGATCCGGTCGAGCTCCTCGAGCTCGGACGGCTCCAGCGCAGCGCAGACGCTGAACAGCCTGACCTTGCAGTCCTCGCAACCATTCGTGGCGCGGCCGTGCCTGCAGTCGGAACGCGTCGCGCCTGCACAGGAATCCTGCAGTGGCTCGGCAATGCTCATGGCTTCGGGTGTCCGCTTGGTTGGGTGCTTGACACTATCAACCCCGATTTGATCTGGATCAACCGCCGGCGGCATTGATGCAGATCAATGCTGCGCCGCGCTTTCCCCAGCAGTTTCGCCATCATCGGGGAATCCGGCGATGAACGAGCAATTCCAGGCACTTCCGATCGACCATCAGCATGCGATCGTGGCCTATCCGCTGGTGTTCATGCATGATGCCAGTATTACCACGGATCAGTGGCTGCGGTTCGTGCGCCGGCGCTGCCGCGGCAGCTCGCCCGAGACCGGGCTGATCGCGATCCGCGATCGCCGCGGCGTAATCCATGCCCTGTTCAGTTACCGCATCGACAACGACCTGCGCGTCCGCAAGCGGCTCAGCATCGGCGACCTGATCGTCGCGCATCTGCCCGGCTCGCGGATCGACGACGCGGTATCGAACGTCATCGCCGAGGTTTCGGCGCAATACGGTTGCCAGATCGTCACCATCGAGCAGCCATTCGCAACGCGTCATGCGCGGCACGCCGGATGCCCGACTGCCGAGGCGCTGCGGCACCATCGGCGCGTCAACTGACATCGCGCTGCGTGGCCGTTCGGAGCCAGCCGCCGAATGCGCCTGCTCCGTTGCCGCCGCGGTCGTGCGGGAGTAGCCTTGCGGCGGCTGGAAGGTCGACTGTCGACGGTGCCACCGCATGCGCATCATCCTGATGTTCGTCGCTATTCTGCTCGGCTCGCTCGCTGCCGCAGCGGCCGACGACGTCGGCGCCGCGCAGGCCGTGATCCGCGCGCAGGAGCAGGCGTTCGGCCGCGACGACGCCGCGGCGGCCTATTCGCATGCCGCGCCGGCGATCCGGCAGATCTTTCCGCAAGCCGACATCTTCATGTCGATGGTGCAGAACCAATACGCGCCGGTCTATCGGCACAGGAGCTTCGAGTTCGGCGAGGCGCGCAGCGACGGCGGCCGGATCGCACAGCGCGTCCATATCGTCGACGCCAATGGCGAGGCGTGGGAGGCGCTCTACACGCTGGAGCGGCAGGCCGACGGCAGCCTGAAGATCACCGGCTGCTCATTGCTCAGGGCCGGCCAGGCGGTGTGATCGAGAATTACGCCAGCGCCACCCGCTGCCGCGAGCGCATCATGAGCAGCAGGATGATGCTGACATTGAGCAGGTTCCAGGCGAGGCCGTTGGCGAAGGCGGCGGCATAGGAGCCGGTGGCGTCGAAGATCACGCCCGAAATCCAGCCGCCAAAGGACATACCGAACACCGAGGCGAAGATCACGATGCCGATCCGCGTCGCGGCCTCCGACGCCGGCATCGCCTCGCGCACGATGATCGCGTAGCTCGGCACGATGCCGCCCTGGAACAGGCCGAACATCGCCGAGATGATGTAGAGCGAGGTCAGGCTGTCGAAGAACAGATAGAACAACAGCGCCGCGCCTTGCGCGATCGAGCCGATCAGCAGGGTGCGGATGCCGCCGATCCGGTCGGCGAGGAAGCCGGAGCCGATCCGGCTGATGATGCCGAAGCCGAGCATCAGCGACAGCATCTCGGCGCCGCGCGCCACGCCGTAGCCGAGATCGCCGCAATAGGCGACGATATGGACCTGCGGCATCGACATCGCCACGCAGCAGGAAATCGACGCGAGCGACAGTATCGCGGTCAGCGCGTTGGTGGAAAGCTTGAGGTCGACCCGGGGTGGCGCCGCGTTGCCATGGCTGCGCCTGGTCGCCGCGCCCATCAACACGCGCAGCACCATGAGTGCCAGCAACATCGCGATCGCGGTGAAGATGCCGATTGCAATATGGGTGGTGCGCCAGCCGACACTCTGCATGCCGAAATTGACCAGCGGCGGCCACACCGTACCGCCGACGTAATTGCCGCTCGCGGCGATCGCGACCGCGAGGCCGCGGTAGCGCTCGAACCAGTGCGACGCCTCCGCCATCAACGGGCCGAAGGTCGCCGCCGACGACAGGCCGATGGCAAAATGCAGCAGGATGAAGGCCCAGATCGACGGCGCGTAGCCGGCGCCGACATAGCCGAGGCCGAGGATGCCGATCCCGGCGCCGATCGCCGCGACGATGCCGTAGCGGTCGCTGATCTTGCCGGTCACGACCTGGCCGAGGCCGAAGCCGAGCATCACCATGGTGAAGGCGAGCGAGGCCGTTCCGCGGGTCGCGCCGAAGTCGGTCTGCACCACCGGCAACGCCACCACGACCGACCACATGCCGACGCTGCCGAGCGAGCCGATCACCACGGCCACGACAAGGCGCAGCCATGCCCGGCGCGAGTCGGGAATGAACGTAGCGACTTCAGGGGAAAATTCAGAAGAAATTACCACGGCAGGCGGAACTTCGTCGGCATTCGCCTCCGGGTCAAGCCACATTGCCGAGAGATTAGGCATGCGCCAGCAAGGGGACGCCGCCCCTTGAAACGGCACGCTCCGCGGCGGATTCGCGCGCGGCTAGCGTCGCATCAATTCCCGAAGTTCGGGTCCTGCGACTGGAACGGGCCGCATTTGGCGCGTTTCGCAAACCGCTGATCGAAATCGACCGTGCCCCCGCCCACCGGAATCTGTGTCGGCGGCAGTCCCCTTGTGTACTGGTCGACGGTCACCGTCTTCTTGTCCGCGCTCATCGTGACGCGAACCGGCTCAAGCGGCTTGCCCTTGTTGGCCTCGGTCAGGTCGAGCGCGTAGTAGCCGATCACCGTCTGGCCGGCGCGCAGGCCTTGGCCTGCCAATGCAACCGATAGCGGTAGATAGACCTCCATCCTGACGCCTTCGCCGTCGCACGCCAGCATGCGCATCATGGCGGCGTCCTGGCCCGGAGGCTTTGCGGCAGCGCCCGTCGCGACGGAAAGGGTGACAGCCGCGACAGCCCCGAAACCACCAATCCAGGGTTTGCCGGTCGTTGCCGCCGCACGGTCTCCTTGGCTTGTCATGGATCCCCCGACACGAAGCGACTTGCTCGGTATTTCGTCTGACGTCGAGGCTTGGACGGTCGAGTAGAGGCGTCGATTGCTCGACGCCCCCCTCACAGATCCGGACGTGCAGCTTTCCCGCATCCGGCTCCTCTGACGAGTAGCTTGATCAGACCATTTGGTGACGCCAGTCGCGTACATGCCCGATCGGTATCGGGAAGACCTTCAGGATCGCGTTGAACCGCTCCCACGACAGCTTCGGCCGTTGGCTTCGCCGTAGTAGGACCCGCCGCCACGCCTTCATTACCTGAAGACGGAAGCGACCAAGGCAGGTGCTGTTGCCAGGGATGCCGAAGTAGGCGTAGTACCCACGCAGCACCGCAGCCAGCCACCTGTGCTGGTCGCGGAGCCGTTGGTGCATCCGTTGCCTCATCTCCTGGCGCAGTTCCTTCAGCTTGCGGATCATCCGCTTCCTTTGGGTCTTCTGGCAGAGGAGAAAGCGTCCGTCCCTGGTCTCGCCGCAGTAATGCGTGAAGCCCAGGAAGTCGAACACCTCCGGCCGCGCCCTGCCCTTGCGCCGACGGTTTTCTTCAGCAAACCGTCCGAACTCGATCAGCCGCGTCTTGTCCTCATGAAGATGAAGACCGAACTTGGCCAGTCGCTCCGCCAAGGCCGCCATCATCGTCTCTGCATCCTGCCGTCGCTGGAATAGGAGCAAGTAGTCGTCGGCATACCGGACCAGCCGTACCTGACCGGTCGCATGCCTCCGCTTCCATTGCTCCACCCAGAGATCGAGCACATAATGCAGGAAGATGTTGGCGAGCAGCGGGCTGATGCCCGCGCCCTGGGGCGTTCCTTCCACCGTATCGGCGTACACGCCATCCTCCAGGATGCCGGCACGGAGCCATTGGCCAATCAGCCGCAGGACTCTCGGGTCGGCAATCCTGTGCGCCAGCATCCGCAGCAGCCAGGCGTGGTCAACGCTGTCAAAGTATCTGCGGATGTCGGCATCGAGTACCCAGTTCACCGGCTCCGTCGTAATGGCCTCGCGCACCACCCGCAGCGCCTGATGAGCACTGCGTCTGGGTCGGAAGCCAAAGGAGCAATCGAGGAAGTCGGCTTCATAGATGGCGCTCAAGACCTCCGCCACCGCGCCCTGGACGATTTTATCTTCCAGCGCGAGGATGCCGAGAGGCCGCTGACCGCCGTCAGCCTTAGGGATGTACGTCCGGCGAACCGGCAACGGCCGATAGCGGCCGCCATGGACCCTGTCGGCTAGATCGCGAAGATTACCCTCGAGGTCTTGCCCGTAGGAGTCCACTGTCACCCCGTCTACCCCGGGCGCCGCCTGCCGCCGCAGCCGTCGATACGCCCTTTCGAGCGCAGCGACGTCAACGTGGTGCAGCAGCGCCGTGAACCTAGTCTGGCGCGACCGTTTGGCCGCCTCATTCACCCTGGTGAGATTGGCTGACAGGATGACCCGGCTCTGTGTCCGGTCCCGTGCCTGCTCACCGGAGTTTCCCATCAGTCGGGGCCTTCCCTCCGGTCGACTCGTTGCCTTCGCCGCCATCGACAGTACTACGCCCCGATCCGCCACCCTGCCGTGCCTGAGGAACGGCCTCTGCTTTTCGCTCGGCCAATTCCCCCTCCGGTGACGAGCCGAAGCACATGACAGGGTTTCTCAGGTTCCCATGATTTCTGTGCGCGCGTGATGTGGTCTCCGACCCCGGCGGCCCAGAACCTGCTCGCCTTTAGCGCAGATCCCGGTATTGCCTTCGACTTTTGAAGCAGCCTCGGCGACCGCGACGATCCGATTACGTGGCCCAATACACACCCTGCACGCTTGCTGTCTACGCTTGGTCCTGCCGTTACCGGTTCGGACCCAAGACTCGCTACGAGGCGTCTGGCTAAGACTTACCTCGGCAGAACTTTCATCCGCTAGACATCATGAGCTTCTCCTGACGCACTTCAAATCCCGGTCCGTCCTCCCTCCCCGATCGGCGCCCCCGTGCGCCGCCGCGGCGATGTTTGGGCGATCGGGCGTCAGCGCTTCCTGTACCGCCGGACCGGTTGCTGCTATGATCCCGGCCTACTTGAACTGATCCGGTTTTTTTGAAGCGGAAAGCATTCTGAAGCGCCTGCATTGATCACCGACAGTCATATGGAGGTTTGCCATGGCTTCTGACTGGCGTCTCGAAGGCGAATGGATCAAGAACTGCAATTGTGCATTTGGCTGCCCCTGCGATTTCAATGCGCTGCCGACGCATGGTTCCTGCAAAGGCATGGTCGGCATGCGGATCACCAAGGGGCATTTCGGCAGCACCAAGCTCGACGGCCTGGTGTTCGCGGCAACCGTCGACTTTCCCGGCGCGCTTCACGAGGGCAACGGGCAGATGCAGCCGATCATCGACGAGCGCGCCACGGCGGAACAGCGCGAAGCGCTGTTCAACATCCTGTCCGGCAAGAATTCGGCCGAAGGCACGCTGTTCCAGATCTTCAGCCTGATCGTGACCAAGATCCATGATCCGGTGTTCGTGCCGATCGAGTTCTCCTTCGACAAGAACGGGCGCGTCGCCAAGCTCGTCGCTAAGGGCGTGCTGGAGACCGAGGTCGAGCCGATCAAGAATCCTGTCACCGGCACGCCGCATCGCATCCAGGTCGTGATGCCGGAGGGGTTCGAGCATAGGGGGGCTGAGGTGGCCTCCTCCAACATCCGCTCGACGGGGGCGATCAAGTACGAGACCAAGGGCTCGCACAGTTCGCTCGCCAACGTCGTGCAGACGCCGGACGGCGTCGCGGCCTGACACAGCCGGGCGCGGTTCGGCCGTTCGGCTGCTGGGATCCCAACATGAGCGAGACATCGGCGCTCGAAAACGTCCTGCGGCATGACCGCCTGATCTTTGCAGGCGGCATCGCCGCGGTGATGGCGCTGGCCTGGGCCTATCTCCTGGCCGGCGCCGGCATCGACATGAGCATGGCTGATATGCCGATGGATCCGACGCCATGGACGCCTTCCTATGCCGTGCTGGTGTTCGTCATGTGGTTGACGATGATGGTCGCCATGATGATCTCGAGCGTCGCGCCGATGGTGCTGCTGTTCGCCGCCCTGAAGCGCAAGCAATCGGCAACGCCCTCTCCCTTCGCTGAGGCCTGGATCTTCCTGTGCGGCTATCTCGTGATCTGGGCCGGCTTTAGCCTCGCCGCGACGCTGGCGCAATGGCAACTCGACCTCGCCGGCCTCTTGTCGATGGCGATGGCTGCTACCAGCGCGACGCTCGCCAGCGGCGTCCTGCTGCTGGCCGGGCTCTACCAGTTCACGCCGCTCAAGCGCGCCTGCCTGCGCTACTGCCAGAGCCCGGTGCTGTTCCTGAGCCGGCACTGGCGACCGGGCACGGCCGGTGCGCTGCGCATGGGGCTGCGGCACGGCCTTTATTGCCTCGGCTGCTGCTGGTTCCTGATGGCATTGCTGTTCGTCGGCGGCGTGATGAACCTGCTCTGGATCGTCGGCATCACCGTCTACGTCGCCTGCGAGAAGCTGCTCCCGGTCGGCCACCGCCTCAGCTATGCCGCCGGCGCCGCGTTGATTGTGGCGGGACTGATCGTGCTCGTGCATACGACTTGAGAAAGTGTCCGGACGTGTAGGAATATCGATCGCGCGACGGCGATCATCCTGTCGAAGAAGATTGAAAGCAGTGCGAGCTGGTTCACACTTGCCAATCGTCATCCGTGCCAAGATCGTTCGGACGGTGGATTGTGCGTCGCAGGCCGGCAGCGCTGCTTGTGACGGAACTGACGAGCGACAGACGCTCGCGTGCTGGCGTCAAGCCAGATGCCCCACGCCCCTGGCCGTCGCACCGAGAGAACCGCATGCATTTCATCGGAGGTACATCATGCATACCTTGCCCGCAGAATGGCTACCCGTTTCAACTGCGCCAGCAGACCGGGATCTCGAAGTCTGTGTCCTGGACTATGATGGAATGGTCCATGCGCTCGTGTTCCCCTGCCACAAGGACGGCGCCGACTGGGTCGTTGGTTCAAATGACCACGTCCATGTTCAACCGACGCATTGGCGCAGTTGGACTGAGCCCGCCTAAAGCGGGCCTCTGCACCGCCGGGCGGACCCGGCGCAGGGCCGCCGGGGACGCTCCATGGCGCCCGGACGAGTTACCGCCATCGCGCCGCACGGGCACGAGCCCCGGTGCGGCGTCAATCTCGCGCCAGCCCATGAAATCGGCTAGACTTGTCGCGTGAGGTTCAAGGGTGGGCCAGGAGGCTCGTCATGGAATCACACGTGATCCCCTTTGAAAATCGCTGGACCAACGGCAAGCATGCCTGGGAGTGGCACTGCGAGCTCGAGCGGCTGGGCGTGCCGACGGTCCGGACGATGTACTGCGAGCATGAAACGCACCGTCGCAACAAGTCGGCGGTGGTGTTCGACATCCCCGCGGGCTTTGTCCACGACTGGCTGGCCTTTCATGACCGGCGCGCCGCCCGGCAGCAGTTCTTGTGGCGCGCCAGTGTCATCACGCTCGGCATCATCGCCGCATCGGGCGTCGTGCTCGGTGCGCTCAGATAGAGGCCGCAAGGCCGGCGGCCTCATCCGTGGCCATCCTTCGAGACGCCCGCCTTTGGCGGGCTCCTCATCAGGATGACGCGTTGTTGCGGGGCAAAATCCTGGTCTGGACCCTCATGGTGAGGGCGGCGCATCTCGACCACGAGGCCCTCTCACCCCTGCTTCCGGCCGCGAATCCCCCTGCCGGCGCCTGCGACGACCCGTGCGGTCGCGCGAAAGCCCTTATTAACCCTTTGCTAACCATACACCCGGCAAGAATTGCCGAGTGAAGTCGAGTGTCGTCGAACGCGTCTAACGGGCGGAGACCCCCGTGAACGCCAGCGCGGTGCCTCACTTTCGGAACGGCGGCCCTGCGGCCGTCGCGCAGACGCTTGGCGGCCGCAGCCGCCAGTCGCGGGGGAGAGCGGCTACCATGGTCGACGTCACGGCGGGTCAGGGCACGGCAGGCAAGAGCGGATTGCCGAGCCTCGGCGAGATCGGCGACATCCTGAAGCGCGGCGATATCGCGCTGGCGATCGGCGTCCTCACCATCCTGGTGGTGCTGATCCTGCCGCTGCCCTCGATCGTGCTCGACCTTTTCCTGGCGGTCTCGATCACGGTCTCGATCCTGATCCTGATGACCTCGCTGTTCATCCAGGCGCCGCTGGAATTCTCGTCGTTTCCGACCATCCTGCTGATCTCGACCATGCTGCGGCTGTCGCTGAACATGGCCTCGACCCGGCTGATCCTGAGCCACGGCCATGAGGGCACGGCGGCCGCCGGCCACGTCATCGAGGCGTTCGGCAACTTCGTGATGGGCGGCAACTTCGTGATCGGCATCATCGTGTTCGCGATCCTGGTGATCGTGAACTTCGTGGTCATCACCAAAGGTTCGGGCCGCATCGCCGAAGTCGCCGCACGCTTCCAGCTGGACTCGATGCCCGGCAAGCAGATGGCGATCGACGCCGACCTCTCCGCCGGCCTGATCGACGAGAAGGCCGCCAAGGAGCGCCGCAAGGCGCTGGAAGACGAGAGCGGTTTCTTCGGCGCCATGGACGGTGCCTCGAAATTCGTCCGCGGCGATGCCATCGCCGGTCTTTTGATCGTCGGCATCAACATCGTCGGCGGCATCATCATCGGCGTCGCCCAGCAGGGCCTCTCCTTCAGCGAAGCCGCCCGCACCTACACCGTGCTGACGGTCGGCGACGGCCTCGTCACCCAGGTGCCCGCGCTGATCGTGTCGACCGCCGCCGGCCTCCTGGTCTCCAAGGCCGGCATCACCGGCGCCGCCGACAAGGCGCTGATGCGCCAGCTCTCCGGCTATCCGCAGGCGCTCGGCATGTCGGCCGGCGTGATGCTGGTGCTGGCGCTGCTGCCGGGCATTCCGACGCTGCCGTTCCTGGCGCTGGGCTCCGGCGCCGCGGTGCTAGCCTGGAACGCACGCAAGCAGAAGCGGGCTGCGAAGGCGGCCGAAACGGCAGCCGCCGCCGCCCCTGCTGCAGCCGCGGCCGCCGCCGCTGCGGCCGCGGAGGAGCCGATCGCCGCCGCGCTCAAGATCGACGACCTCAAGATCGAGCTCGGCTACGCGCTGCTGCCGCTGGTCAACGGCCCCGACGGCACCGACCGCCTGACCGAGCAGATCAAGGCGCTGCGCCGCTCACTGGCCATCGAGATGGGTTTCGTGATGCCGGCGGTGCGCATCCTCGACAACGTCCAGCTCGAAGCCAACAGCTACGTCATCAAGATCAAGGAAGTCGACGCCGGCACCGGCAAGATCTGGCCGAGCCAGTTCATGGTCATGGACCCGGCCGGCAACCAGGTGCAACTGCCCGGCATCCACACCATCGAGCCGACCTTCGGCCTGCCGGCGACCTGGGTCGACGCCGGCCTGAAGGAAGAGGCCGCGCTGAAGGGCTACACCGTGGTCGACGCCGCCACGGTGCTGTCGACGCATCTGACCGAGCTGCTCAAGACCAACATGGCGGACCTGTTGTCCTACGGCGAGGTGCAGAAGCTCTTGAAGGACCTGCCGAAGGAGCAAGGCGAGCTGATCAAGGACATCGTGCCGGGCCAGGTCACGGTGTCGGGCATCCAGCGCGTACTGCAATTGCTGCTCGCCGAGCGCATCTCGATCCGCGATCTCTCGACCATCCTCGAAGGCATCGCCGATGCGCTGGCGTTCTCGCGCAATCCGGCCACCATGGTCGAGCACGTCCGTGCCCGGCTGGCCCGTCAGATCTGCGCGCAAAACACCTCGCCGAACGGCTATTTGCCGCTGATCGCGCTGTCGGCGCGCTGGGAGCAGGCGTTTGCGGAATCGATCGTAGGCACCGGCGACGACCGCAACCTGGCGATGCAGCCCTCGAAACTGTCGGAGTTCATGACCGCCGTGCGCAACGCCTTCGAGCAGGCGGCGCGCGAGGGCGAGGCGCCGGTCCTGGTGACGTCGGCCGCGATCCGGCCGTTCGTTCGCTCACTGGTGGAACGGTTCCGCTCGCAGACCACCGTCCTGTCGCAAGCCGAGATCCATCCCAGGGCCCGGCTGAAGACGGTCGGCAGCGTCTAGAGCCTGTTGTTCCGGAGCGTTTTCTGCACGCGGGACGGGCGTCCAGCTCGCGCGAAAACGCGCTAGCGGCCGCAAATCACTTGGGTTTTCGTCTGTGCTTTCTCGCCACAGGCAACTGATTTATGCAGACAGGTCCGGAACGGCCCTATCTGGGATGCAGCATCCCAGCACAATCCCAAGACACTGATATTAAATCGCTTTAATGCGCTTTGGATTACCAAAGGGTCATTTTTGATCGCGCACGATCACGTCTCATCACGGCCTTGTGATGGCCTCTAGGGAACGGAATCGGCAAATCCTACGTTAGCGGGGTACGAGACTTGAACCGGACAACAGACCGAACCGACAGATTTACTGAGAGCAGGAAGGCGGCAGGAGACTTCCATGAACCACTCGATCTACAGCGCCGATCGTATGACGCACCTGAAGATTGTGGTCGTGGCGTTGTTCGCCGGTATCCTGGTCGCGGGTTTCGGCATCGCGGCACATAATTCGTCGGATGAGGGATACACGCAGACGGCGCGGGTCATGAAGGCCGGCAAGCCCGTCGCGATCACCAGCTCCAGCAACTCGCTGGTCCGCTAACAGGAGAGTTTCACGAATTCACGTAGTGTTCTTTACAGCCCCCCAAAGTCGCTGCGTGGATATTTAAGACCCCCAACTACCCCCAAGTTGACTATCGAAAACGCCCGCTCCCCACGGGCGTTTTCTTTTTTGTGCGGGTGGCCGACGCGACGTCTTATCCACGTCATTGCGAGCGAAGCGAAGCAATCCACTGTCACCGCTCGCTCGGAAGCATGGATTGCTTCGCTGCGCTCGCAATGACGGACGGCCACCATCGGCAACCTCTGACGATGGGCGGCTGGCCTATCGCGGCGGCGAAGCCGACGCGCCCGGCACGGTCTCGATCAGCTTGCCGGTGAAGATCGGCGCCGAGGTCGGCTGGCCGTTCGGTGAACCGCCGGCCTGCTCGACGGTCACCGCATAGGTGGCGCCGTTGATCACGTCGGAATCGTAGCCCGACAGCACCGGCCGCGCGGTGAAATCATCGGCGCCGATCACGCCGAGCGAGCGCGGCTGCGGCAGCTTGTCGGAGATCAGCCAGAGCTCGAAACTCTTGCCGGGCTCCGACGGGGCGCCGACCTTGCGGACGGTAAAATTCTTGGTGGCGCCGTCGATGGTCATGATGAAGGCCGGCCCGCCATTCTGCCCCTGCAGCAGCGCGACATACTGCGCGGACGGCGTCAATGCCGGCGCCGGCGTCTTCACTTCGACGGTCTGGATGCGCGGCTTCGGCCGGATCGCATTCGGCAGAGCGTCGGGCTTGTAGATCTGCAGGCCGAGCGTCACCAGCAGCGCGGCCGCGATCGCGGTCGCGGCCGACGCGATACCGCGCCAGCGCTTCACGCGGCCCGTCAGCGCGGTCACGTTGCGCTCGTCGAAGATGACCCGCGGCGGTCGGGCCTCGGGCAGCCTCCGGGGCTCGGGCGACTGCGCAGGCTCCGGATCGAACGCCGAGCCGAATTCGGGATCGTCCGTGATTGGCGAAGGCGGCGGCGTCTCCGTCGTGGCCGGCGTCTCGGGCAGCACCAGCGGCGCCTGCGGCGCGCTCGTGGGGCCGATCGCCGCCTTGATGTTGTCCCAGACCACCGGACGCGGCTCGACCAGGCCGACCATCTGATTCAGCGGCCCGAGCCTGAACTGCCAGCCCTGCACCAGCGCTGCGAACTCGCTGTCGACGGCCATCATGGTCTCGACCTGCGCGCGCTCCTCAGCATCGAGCGTACCGAGCGCATATTCCGCGGCGAGCGCGATATGGTCTTCGCTATAGGCCATCAATCAGAGTCCAAGACACTCCCGGATATCCATCAGGCTGCGGCGCAGCCAGGTCTTCACCGTGTTCACCGGCGTCTCGAACTTTGCGGCGAGTTGCTCGCGGCTCCAGCCGTTGTAATAGGCGAGCAGCACGAGCTTCTGACGATCCGGCTCCAGACGACCGACGCACTCCAGCAATCGCTTCAACTCTTCCGTCATCTCCCGTCGCGCCAGCGGATCGGGCTGGTCGGCTGCGACCTCCATCGCCGCCGGCTCTTCCTCCAGCGAGGCCTCGCCGCGCTTGCGCACCACGTCGATGGCGCGGTTGCGCGCGATCGACGTCATCCACGTGATCGGGGACGACAGGGCTGGGTTGAACTGCCCGGCGCTGTTCCAGATCTTGACGTAAGCCTCCTGAATGACCTCCTCGGCGAGGTCCTGTCGCCGCAAGATACGGAGCACGACGCCGAAGAGTTTCGCGCGGGTCGCGGCGTACAGCCGCTCGAAGGCTGCCTCATCCCCCTTGGCGACGGCGGCGATCAGCCAGACCAGCTCAGCCGGCGTCAGCATCTTGCGCCCTCCAAGCCCCGATCCCCCATCGCGTCATTGCCACCGTGCTGCCGATCATCCGTCCTGACCGGTGGTAGCATATTTTGGGACACCACGATCCGCCAAGGGGCTAACAAGTGGCCGGCAAGTCGGCGGCTTGTGGACAGCGCCCAGCAAAAAGCCCGGGCGATCGGCCCGGGCTCTCAATCTGGTCAGCGGAGGGAGCGAGGGTTCAGGCGATGACGCCGAGACGGGCCCGCATCAGGCCGATCGAATCCATGTCGGCTTGTTCGCGAGCGCTCTCCTCCGCGCGTTCGCGCGCCTGGTCGCGCTCGTCGAGCAGTTCGACCTTCTTCAATTCCTCGAATGCCTCCGACAGCAGCGCCTTGGCGTCGTCGAGCTGGGCGCGCAGTTCGTCGGCCGAACGGGTCAGGTTCTCGCGGCGCTGGATCGCGGCCTTGGCATAGGTCGGATAGGCGAAGTGCGTGGGGTCGTTGATCCCGGCGCGCTCCTGCTCGGTCTGGATCTCGCGCTCGAGCTCGACCGACATGCGCTGGAAGTCGGCGATCATGCCTTCGATCTGGGTAACCCGACGGCGCTTTTCGTCGACCTGAAATTTCTTCAGGCGGATCAGCGTTTCACGTGACTTCATCGACTCATACTCCCCAGAAGTCCCAAATCTGAACGCGGGACAGAGCCGGCTCCCCGCTGGGCCCCGCCGGCATAGCTATGGTGTGCCGGCGATGATGGCCTGACAAAGTTAGCGTTCCGTTTCCAAACCCGACAGGATTTGAGCCAGTTGCCGGTAGCCGTCGGGAAGGCTGGTGGACTCGTCCTTGGCCTGGCGCAGGTAGGCCTCGAGCGGCTCATGCAGCCGGATCGCCTCGTCGACCTCCGCGCTGGAACCCGGCCGGTAGGCCCCGAGCCGGATCAATTCCTCCATGTCGGCATAGGTCGCCATCACCTGCCGCGCCTTGTTGATGTAAGGCAGGAAGTTGGGGTCGGCCGACCGCGGCATGGTGCGCGACACCGACTTGAGGATGTTGACCGCGGGATAGCGGCCGCGCTCGGCGATCGCCCGCTGCATCACGATATGACCGTCGAGAATGCCGCGCACCGCATCCGCGATCGGCTCGTTGTGATCGTCGCCGTCGACCAGCACCGTGAAAATCGCGGTGATGGTGCCGTCGCCGGTGCCCGGCCCTGCCCGCTCGAGCAGCTTCGGCAATTCGGTGAACACGGTCGGCGTGTAGCCCTTGGCGGTCGGCGGCTCGCCCGCCGAGAGGCCGATCTCGCGCTGCGCCATCGCAAAGCGCGTCACCGAATCCATCAGGCACAGCACATCCTGGTCCTCGTCGCGGAAATATTCCGCGATGGCGAGCGTCAGATACGCCGCCTGGCGCCGCATCAGCGCCGGCTCGTCCGAGGTCGCGACCACCACGACCGAGCGCGCCAGCCCCTCCTCGCCGAGATCCTCCTGGAGGAATTCCTGCACCTCGCGGCCGCGTTCGCCGATCAGCCCGATCACCGAGATCGCGGCATCGACGTTGCGCGCCAGCATCGACAGCAGCACCGACTTGCCGACGCCGGAGCCGGCGAAGATGCCGAGCCGCTGGCCGCGGCAGCAGGTCAGGAACGTATTGAGACCGCGCACGCCGAGATCGAGCGGCGGGCCGACCCGCTTGCGCGAATGCGCCGGCGGCGGCGAGTTGCGGTAGGACATCGGCGAGGCGCCCTGCACCAGCGGGCCCTTGCCGTCGATCGGCTCGCCCATCGCGTTGACGACGCGGCCGAGCCAGGCCGGCGACGGCCGCACCTGGCTCGCCGCATTGGCGATCACCGCGCGGCAACCGCGCCTCACGCCATCGAGCCCGCCGAACGGCATCACCACCGCGTTCTCGCCGGAGAAGCCGATCACCTCGGCGGGGATGAAGCGGCCCGCGCCGACGTCGATCACGATGCGGGCGCCGACCGACATCGCGTGAATGGGGCCCGCGATCTCGACCATCAGCCCGCGGACGCCGACCACGCGGCCATAAATATTGACGCCGTCGATGTCGCCGATCTGCTCAGCGAGCGCCTTCATTGCGAAAACCTTAAGTTTCTGCTTTTTTGCTCCGGCCGCTTAACTTCGTGTTTACCCGCATCATTAATCATTGCGTCACTGTCTTTGGTGACTGAGGTCGCTTGCCCATCAGAAGAAGGGCGAGTCGCGAGAGTCGGTTAGGCCCGTCTCTTAATGTGGAAACTGAACGGACGCGGTTAGGAAAAGCTTCTTCTACGCAATATCTTAGGGCGATTCGACAAAAATTGCACGGTTAGAGCTTGCGCGGAGGAATCAGTTTTTGTTAACCATATCTCGTCAGGATCCGAATCAGTTGTTCAAAGGCGTTTTGTGAGTGCCGCAAGTGCGGCCGACCTGACGCCCGGAGCGGCGACTATAGGGGACTGGCATGCGCGTTTTGCTGATTGAAGATGACAGCGCCGTCGCGCAGTCGATCGAATTGATGCTCAAGTCCGAGAGTTTCAACGTCTACACGACGGACCTCGGCGAAGAGGGCGTCGATCTCGGCAAGCTTTACGACTACGACATCATCCTTCTCGACCTCAACCTGCCCGACATGTCCGGCTACGACGTGCTCAAGCAGCTGCGGGTGTCGAAGATCAAAACTCCCATTCTGATCCTCTCCGGCCTCGCCGGCATCGAGGATAAGGTCAAGGGTCTCGGCGTCGGCGCCGACGACTACATGACCAAGCCCTTCCACAAGGACGAGCTGGTCGCCCGCATCCACGCGATCGTGCGCCGCTCCAAGGGTCACGCCCAGTCGGTCATCCAGACCGGCGATCTCGTGGTCAATCTCGACACCAAGACGGTCGAGGTCGGCGGCCAGCGCGTGCACCTGACCGGCAAGGAATACCAGATGCTGGAGCTGCTCTCGCTCCGCAAGGGCACCACCCTCACCAAGGAAATGTTCCTCAACCATCTCTACGGCGGCATGGACGAGCCGGAGCTGAAGATCATCGACGTCTTCATCTGCAAGCTCCGCAAGAAGCTCGCCAACGCCTCCGAAGGCCGCAACTTCATCGAGACCGTGTGGGGCCGCGGCTACGTGCTGCGCGAGCCGCACGAGGCCGACGAGCGCATTCCCGCCTGACCTTCTGGGCCCGCAGAGAACCGCAAGGTTCGCTCCTTTCGACCTGAACCCCGCCGCAAATGGCGGGGTTTTTGTTTGGGATTGAACCGGCTGTCGGCATGCGCCGACCAAGGGAACGTGCAATCCTGCCTCGCGCGAATCCCGACGAACTCCCGGACCGCCCCGACATGATCCTGCAATCCCTCGCCGGCCTGCCGGCGTTCCTGGTCTATTTCTGCACGGCGCTGATCGCCGTGGTCGCCTACCTCTTCGTCTACACACGCGTCACGCCGCATGACGAATTCCAGCTGATCCGCGACAACGATCCGGCGGCGGCGATTGCGCTGGGCTTAAGCCTGCTCGGCTTCGTGCTGCCGGTGGTCAGCGCGATCGCCCACTCCGCCAATGTGGTGGACTGCCTGATCTGGAGCATCATCGCGCTGATCGTGCAGATCATCGTCTATTACATCGTGAAGATCCCGGTGCCGAACCTGTCGGGGCGGATCGCCTCCGGCGAAATGGCGCCGGCGATCTGGCTCGGGCTGTCCTCGCTGGCCGCAGGCGCGCTGAACGCGGCCTGCATGATCTACTGAGCCGTTGAGCCACCATGGCGCGCAAACCGAACCCGGACTTCGGCAAACGGCGACCGGTCGTGCCGGCGGTGCCGACGCCGCCGCGGCCGGATGCGCCATCCAAGCGCTCCAACCACGTCGCGCTGCTCTTGATGGGAACGCTCGCGGTCGGCGGCAGCGCCTACGCGCTGATGCCGCGGCCGAATTGCCAGCCGGTGCCGCCGACCCCGCCGGGCGTCACCGCACCGGGCGTCGTCACACCGGTCCCGCCACAACCCGGCGTCGACTGCACAACGCGCAGCTCATCGTCCGGATCGGGCGGCAGCAGCGGCTCGTCGCGCAGCAGCTTCTACAGCGGCAGCTCGTCGTCGAGCGGCACCTCCTCTTCCTCGAGCTCGTCGTCTAGCTCGTCGGTGAGCCGCGGCGGCTTCGGTTCATTCGCGCATGCTTTCGGCTTCAGCGGCAGCTGATGCATGTTGCCGTGTCATCGCCGTGTCATCGCGCTTTCGCTTGCCCGGCGAACGCAGCTGATGGAAACTCGCCATGGCTCCGCAGACGGCAAGGCAGGGATTGCGTTCATGAAACGCTCGCGCCGGGTATGGCTGAAATTGATGGGAAGTATCGCGATCGGCGCGGCGTCGATCGGCCGGACGCCAAGCCATGCCCGCAGCCACCACCATGCAGGACACGGAACGAAGGGAAAATCGGCGGAACGGTCGCCCTCCGGCGGCTTCGGCGGCGCGCCGCGCACCATCGCCCGCTACGGCGACGACGATCCGTTGCATGGCGGAAGCTGACACCAGGCTGACGAGCGAACGCGGTTTCCCCTCATGCAACGCATCGCATGTCCCGAACGCGACGATTGGCGGACGACTGCCGAGAACGCCGGCTTCACCTTCCACACCATCGACGGCGAACGGTACTGGGACGAGCGCGCCTATTACGCCTTCACGCTGGACGAGATCGAGCGCGCGATCGAGGCGCCGACCGGCGAGATCGACGCGATGTGTCTCGAGCTCGCCGGACGCGCGGTCAGGGATGAACGCTATCTGCGCCGGCTGAAGATACCGGAGGCGTACTGGGATCTGATCGCGGCAAGCTGGCGCCGCAGGAATCCGAGCCTGTACGGCCGGCTCGATCTCACCTTCGACGGCCGCGGCCCGGCCAGGCTGCTCGAATACAATGCCGATACGCCGACCTCGATCTTCGAGGCCGCGGTGTTTCAATGGACCTGGCTCGAACAGGCGATCCAACGCAACATCATCCCGAAGCGCGCCGACCAGTTCAACTCGATCCACGACCGGCTGATCGAGGCCTGGAAGAGGATCGGCGCGACCCACCCGCTGCATCTCACCGGACTGACCGGAAATCCCGAGGACGCCGGCACGCTCGCCTATCTCGAGGACACCGCGGCGCAGGCCGGGCTGAAGACCACGCTGCTCGACATCGAGGAGATCGGACTGCGCGACGACGGTCAGTTCGTCGACCTCGACGAACGCCCGATCGCGCTCGCGTTCAAGCTCTATCCGTGGGAGTGGATGTTCCACGACGCTTTCGGCAAGAACCTCTCGACGGCGCCGACGCAATGGATCGAGCCGCCGTGGAAGGCGATCCTCTCCAACAAGGGCATCCTGCCGCTGCTCTGGGAGATGTTCCCGAACCACCCCAATCTGCTGCCGGCCTATTTCGAGGACGACCCGCAGGCCGCCCAGCTCGGCACCTCGTTCGTGCGCAAGCCGATCTATTCACGCGAGGGCGCCAATGTCGAGCTGGTCAGCGCCGGCGTCACGCTGGTCGCCGAGCAAGGCCCCTACGGCGCCGAAGGTTTCATCCGCCAGGCGCTGGCGCCGCTGCCGAATTTTTCCGGGCAGTATCCGGTGCTCGGCAGCTGGCTGGTGGACGGCACGCCCTGCGGACTCTCGATTCGGGAAGACGAGAATCCGATCACCGGCAACACCTCGCGCTTCCTGCCGCACGCGATTTTGTAGTTCATGAACGTTGAAAGAACGCGGCTCTGTCGCCGTCATCCTGAGGTGCGAGCGCTTGCGAGCCTCGAAGGATGCACGGCCCCGCTGGTGGCCGTCGACCCTTTGAGACGCCGCTTCGCGGCTCCTCAGGGTGACGGGGTTAAAGCGAGATGTCTCGTCTCACCGCGCAGCGGACGCAACCGCCTTCAGCACATGCAGCGCGGCGCCGGCGCGCGCGACTGGCGCGGTGTTTGGCTGATAGAGCCCGCGCCGGTCGGGATATGGCCTGAACAGGTTGGTGATGCCGACCACGGATTCCGCCGCGCCAAGCGCCAGCACGCCGTCGGGCTCGAGCATCCGGGACACCTTGCCGAAGATACCGGCCTTGGTCTGCTGATCGAAATAGATCAGCACGTTGCGGCAGAAGATCACGTCGAAGGTGCCGAGATGCGACAGGTCCTGCAACAGATTGAGCTGGCGGTGCTGCACCATGCCGCGGATATCGGCGTTGAGCTGCCAGAGCTCGCCCTTCTGCACGAAATACTTGACCAGCAGCTGGATCGGCAGGCCGCGCTGCACCTCGAACTGGCTGAACAAGCCGGCCTTCGCCTTTTCGAGCACCGCCTGCGACAGGTCGGTGGCGATGATCTCGATCCGCCAGCCGGCAAACAGCGCAGTCATCTCCTTCAGCAGCATCGCGATCGAATACGGCTCCTGCCCGGTCGACGACGCCGCGCACCAGATGCGCAAGCTGCGGCGCGCCGCGCGCGCCTGCGCGAGCGCGGGCAGCACCGCTTCCTTCAGATGGTCGAATGGGATCTTGTCGCGAAAGAAGAAGGTCTCGTTGGTGGTCATCGCTTCGACCACCTCGGATGTCAGCAGCTCCGCGCCACCCTTCATCCGCTGCACCAGCTCGGGAATCCCGGCGAGGTTCGACCGGCGCGCCAAGGGCAACAGGCGGCTCTCGACGAGATATTGCTTGTCGGCGGAGAGATCGAGGCCGGAACGCTCTTTCAGCAGCTTACGCAGATACTCGTAGTCCAGCGGCGTCACGAACGGTCTCCCGCAAATACCCGAACAAGCTTCGGTGCGATCTGATTGAGCGGCAGCACCGCGGCGCAGATGCCGGCATTGACCGCAGCACCGGGCATGCCCCACACCACGCTGGTCGCTTCGTCCTGCGCGATCACGCTGCCGCCGGCGGCGACGATGTCCTTGCCGCCGCGCATGCCGTCGGAGCCCATGCCGGTCAGGATCACCGACATGATGCTGCCCTGCCAGACATCGATCGCGGAGGTGAACATCGGATCCACCGCGGGCTTGCAGAAATTGACCGGCGGCCCGTCATCGAGCGCGATCGTGGCATCGACGCCGTGGCGGGCGACGCGCATGTGGCGCCCGCCGGGTGCCAGATAGATCTGGCCCGGCTTGATGCTCTCGCCGTCGATCCCCTCATGCGCCGGCCGCTTGCTGGTGCGCGCCAGATGCTCGGCGAGAATGGTGGTGAAGGTCGGCGGCATGTGCTGGGTGATCAGCACCGGGAAGCGATCGATCACCGGGCCGATCTCGGCGACCAGCGTCATCAGCGCCTGCGGGCCGCCGGTCGACGAGCCGATCAGCAGCACCTTGGGCGGCAGCAGGCCGAACGAACGGCGCGTGGCCTGGGCCGGCGCTGTGTGCGCAGCAGCGGGCGCCAGCGGACGCGGCCTGTCATGACCGGGCGCAAGCGGCGGGCTTGCCATCGAGTGCAGCGGGTTGCGCCGCGCCTTGGCGCCGAGATGACGGATCTTCTGGATCAGGTCGTGGCGGAAGGTTTCCGCGGCGGTGGCCTCGCGCGTGCTTTCCGGTTTCGGAATGTAGTCGGACGCACCGAGCGAGAGAGCCTTCAGGCTGATCTCCGCGTTGCGGCGGGTCAGCGTGGAGGCCATGATGACGACGAGATCGCGCTTCTTCGCCAGCAGCTGCGGCAGCGCCGAGATGCCGTCGAGGTCGGGCATCTCGATATCGAGCACCGCGACATCGGGGTTGATGCGTTCGAGCTGGTTGACGGCGTCGAGGCCGGTGCGCAGCGAGGCGACGACTTCCATGTCGGGCTCGGCGCCGATCCAGCGCGAGATCATCCCGCGGATCACCACGGAATCGTCGACCACCATCACCCGCACCTTGTCGGAACGGGTCGATGTCGGGACCGCAGTACTTGTCAACGCAACACTCATGACTTCACCAGCGACGCAACACGACGCACAACAACCGTTGAGCCGAAGGCTTCTGCCGCCGGATCGAACGAAGAATCTAAGTCAGCATGATCTTCTCGGAAAACCGGTTCCCACTTTTCCGGATCATGCTCTAAATGAGTCCGACTTCCTGGAACTTCGCGGTGACGATGTCCCGGTCGAACGGCTTCATGATGTATTCGTTGGCACCGGCATGCAGCGCGCGTGCGATATGCGCGACGTCATTCTCGGTGGTGCAGAACACGACCTTGGGCTGATCGCCGCCGGGCATGCGGCGGAGATTGCCGAGAAACTCGTAGCCGTCCATGACCGGCATGTTCCAGTCGAGCAGCACCGCTTCCGGCATCGCGCGCTTGCAGGCCTCGAGCGCCTTGGCGCCGTCCTCGGCCTCGACGATCTGGAAATCGAGCCCTTCCAGGATGCGACGGGCGACCTTGCGAATGACGCTTGAGTCATCGACAACAAGACAGGTTCTCATCTGCGACCTCTACTTCCTCATCCCCGGTGGGATGTTTCAGTTCTTCAGTTCGGGCGGCCCTGTTCACGCCGCTTTGGCGTCGGGCACCAGTTCGAGCACGCGATCGATATCGAGGACGACCATGAGCTGGCCGTCGAGGCGGTGGACGCCGCCGGCGAGCTTGGCCATGCGGGGATCGAGGTTGACCGGATTGTCCTCGCGGCTGTTTTCGGAGAGCCGCAGCACTTCGCCGATCTGGTCGATCAACAGGCCGTAGGATTCGCCGCGCTGGTCGACGCCGACCGCCATCGGAGGCTTACCGTCGTCGGCCTTCGGCAGCCCGAGCCGGGCGCGCATGTCGACCACGGTGACGATACGTCCGCGCAGATTGAGCACGCCGGCGATCTCGCTGGAGGCCAGCGGCACCCGCGTCAGCCGCTCCGGCATGAACACGTCCTGCACCCGCGAGATCGGCAGGCCGAACAGCTGCCCGCCGATCACGGCGGTGACGTATTCGGCCATCGCGCCTTCGCTTGTCTCGGTCTTGCTGGTCATCGATCCCTGTCCTTATCCCGTGTCAGGCCGCGCGGCGCAGTTCGGCGGTCTGCTCTTTCAGCGCCGCGATCAGCCCGGGACGATCAAACTTGGCGACATAGTCGTGGAAGCCAGCCTGCCGGCCGCGCTCGATCGCCGCCGGCGACACCATCGCCGACAGCGCGATGATCGGCAGCTGGTTCAGATTGTGGTCGCTTCGGATGTTCTCGGCGAACTCAAAGCCGTTCATCTCGGGCATCTCGATGTCGGTCAGCACGACGTCGAAGCTCTGTCCCGAACGCAGCGCGGCGAGCCCTTCCTGCGCGCCGCCCGCGGTCCTGACCTTGTAGCCGGCGGCCTTCAAGACCGGCGCCAGCATGTTGCGGAAGAAGGCACTGTCATCGACCAGCAGCACCGACTGCGCCGAGGCCGACGGCCGCATCTCCTTGCGCGAGAACCAGTCGGCGAACGCCATCGGCAGGAAGTGGCCGACGTCGATCACCTCGGTGGCCTGGCCCTTGATCACGGCCGAGCCCAAAATGCCGTCCTGCGAACCCGCGACCTCGATGTTGAGCCGCTCCTCGACGATGTCGATGATCTCGTCGACCACGAGCCCCATCGAGCGGCCGTCGTCGGCGAACACCAGGATCGGCTGCGAGCCCTGCGACTGCACCTCGACCCCGGCCATCTGCACCAGCGGCATCAGCTGCTCGCGGTACTGCACCATGTAGCGGCCGTTCGAGAGCTCGATCTTATCGATTGCGATCTCCTCCAGCCGGGTGACGAGGCCGAGCGGCACCGCCTTGGGCTGCGAGGAGCCGGCGCGGAACACCAAGAGCGAGGTCAGCTGCTCGCCGCTTGCGGCGTGGGCGTTCGCATTGTCGTCGGCGAGGTCATGGGCCGAGGAGCCGGACGCGCCGAGGGCTTTTGCAATCCCGTTGGGGTCGATGATCATGATGACGGCGCCATCGCCCAAAATGGTGTTGCCGGAGAACATGTCGATGTGCCGCAGTTTTGTGGACATCGGCTTGACCACGATCTCCTCGGTGTGGAACACGCCGTCAACCACGATGCCGAAGGTCTGGCTGCCCACCTGAGTGACCACGATGAAGCCATTCTCGGCATCGGTGGTCGTCGCGCCGTCGTCGATCTTCAAGAGCTTCTTGAGGTGGATCAGCGGCAGCAGCTTGTTGCGCAGGCGCAAGACTGCGGTGTCCTTGATGCGCTCGATGCGGTGCTCGGAGTTGGCGCGGGCCCGCACCAGCTCGACCACGGACAATTGGGGAATCGCAAAACGGTCGCCGCCGGCTTCCACGATCAGGGCGGAGACGATCGCCAAGGTCAGCGGGATCTTGATGGTGACCGAGGCGCCCTCGCCGGCCACGCTCTTGATGTCGATGGTGCCGCCGATCTGGTCGATATTGGTGCGCACCACGTCCATGCCGACGCCGCGGCCGGACACCGAGGTGACTTGGGCCGCGGTCGAGAAGCCCGGCGCGAAGATGAATTTGTGGATCTGGGCTTCGGTCATCTTCTCCAGTTCGGCCTCGGTGACGAGACCGTTCTGGAGCGCCTTGGCCTTGATCCGCTCGGTGTTGAGCCCGCGGCCATTGTCGGCGATGCAGATGATGATGTGGCCGCCCTCGTGATAGGCGGACAGACGAATGGTGCCCTGTTCCGGCTTGCCGGCGGCGACCCGCTCGGCGGTGGTCTCGAGCCCGTGATCGGCGGAGTTGCGCACCATATGCGTCAGCGGATCCTTGATCAGGTCGAGCACCTGGCGGTCGAGCTCGGTGTCGGCACCGTGCATCTCGAGCTCGATCTGCTTGCCGAGCTCGCCGGAGAGATCGCGGACGATGCGCGGCAGCTTCTGCCAGGCATTGCCGATCGGCTGCATGCGCGTCTTCATGACGCCTTCCTGCAGCTCGGCGGTGACGTTGGAGAGCCGCTGCAAGGGCACCTTGAACTCGGTGTCCTCGTTGCGGCGGGAGATCTCCAGCAGCTGGTTGCGGGTCAGCACCAGCTCGGAGACCATGGTCATGAGGTGTTCGAGGGTGTCGACATTGACCCGGATCGACTGGTTGGCGATCTTGTCGCCTTCCTGGACGTCCTCAGCGGCCGCCTTGCGGGCCGGCTTCTTCACAGCCTCGGCCGGCTCGGCGGCGGGAGCCGCAGCGGCAGGCTTCGCGGCCGGCGCCGGTGCGGCGACTTCGGTCTCGGTCTCGCGGAAGGCGCGCTCGAGCTCGTCGAGCGAGACCTCGCCCGGACGCAGCGGACGCTCCAGCGTCTGCACCACCAGTGTGCCTTCGGTCATGTTAGCCTGCACGGACGGAGCTTCGACGACAGGCACGTCCTCTTCAGCGGCAACCGGCATCGACTGCGTCGAATCGGACATCGCCGCCATGCCGTGCTCGACCATCGCTTCCAGCTGATCGATCAGGTCACGGTCGTTGCCCTCGGGCTCGGCCTCGGTTGCCTCGAGCCCTGCAAGGATCTCCTTGATGCGGTCGATCGAGGACAGGATCAGCGTCACGGCTTCCGCCTTCACCGGCATGCCGTCGCGGAATTTGCCCATCAAGGTCTCGCCGGCATGCGCCAGCGCCTCGAGCCGCGGCAGCCCGAGGAAGCCGCAGGTGCCCTTGATGGTGTGCACCAGCCGGAAGATGTTATCCAGGATCTTCGCGTTGTTCGGATCCTGCTCGAACTGCACCAGCTGGTTGTCGACCGTATCCAGGCTCTCGCTGCTCTCCGTCAGGAACTCGCGCAACAGATCGTCCATGAAACCAACCTTCGAAAAACGCCGAAAACGCAGCGGCGCGCAACATCGACGCGCCTGACGGAACTCAAGTCAGCTTCTCCGCAAAGCGTTTAAGTTTGGTTGAGCAAATGGAAAGGAACGGGATCAACAAAGAGATAAGGCCGCGCGATCGAATCGCGCGGTCGGTCGTAACCTTTGATTAATGATATCGGCGCGGCCGCGGTCAGGACGCGGCAATGATGACCTTGTCGCCGTCGAGCGCGAGCGTCACTTTCAGCCCGCAGGCTTCCGCCAGCAGGCGGGTGTAGTGCGGTTGCACCGCATGCGCATCGACCGTGTTCGACGAGGTCGCATTCAGGAGATCGACGATGTTCTGCGGCACGCGCGCATTGAGGCCCGCAGCCGTGATGCGGAAGCTCATGGTCTCACCCTCGCCGACCGGGTCGATGGTGAGCGTGCCGCCGCGCGGAATGGTCTGCTGCGCGATGACCAGCATGTTCAAGAGCAGCTTGACCCGGTTCTTGGGCAACAGCAGCCGCGGCAAATTCCAGGTCAGCGTCACCTTGCCGTCCTCGATATGCCCCTTCGCCATGTTCTGGGCATCGCCGAGGTCGATCTGCGCGCCGGAGGAACCGGCCGCACCGAACGCCAACCGGCAGAACTGCAGCCGCGCCGAAGCGGTCTTGGCGCTCTTGCGAATCAAATCGAGCGCGAAGTCGCGGTCTTCGGGCTTGGGATTGTCGTCAAGGACCTCAAGCCCATTGACGATCGCGCCGACCGGACTGATGAGATCGTGACAGACCCGCGAGCACAAGAGCGCCGCGAGTTCGAGCGCGTCGGGAGCGGGACCGGGAGACGAAGTGCCAGACATCAATTGTTTCCTGGAAAGCCGCACGCCGACCGAGGAGTGCGAATCACGCATGCCTGTGGGCTTGATACACCGCGCAGACGGATGCTGCCAGCTTGCGGCAAGGCTGATAAAGCATGATCCGGAAAAGTGGAAACCGGTTTTCCGAAAAGATCATGCTCAAACAAGGAGATGAGATCATGATGCGATGCTCCGTCATCGCATCATGATCTCAGGGAACACAAACAGGATATGCGACCCGCTGACATGAGACCCGCACATGAATAAGGCAAAGCCGTCCCTGATCGGCTGCGAGGCCGCCGCGACGCTGCTCGAATCACTGACCGAACTGGTGATCCGCGCCGGCGACGCGATTCTTGCGGTCAATCGTTCGACGATGAATGTTGCCGGCAAGGACGATGGGTCGCCGGTCACCGAGGCCGATCTCGCCGCCGACCACATCATCGTCGAAGGGCTGACGCGGCTCGCGCCGCAGGTGTCGCTGCTGTCCGAGGAGCGCGTCCATCTGGCGACGCCGCCCTATAAAGACAGTTTCTTCCTGATCGATCCGCTCGACGGCACCAAGGAGTTCGTTGCCGGCCGCAATGAATTCACCGTCAATGTGGCGCTGGTCACGCAAGGCGTGCCGCTGCTCGGCATCGTCGGCGCACCGGCGCTCGGGCTGATCTGGCGCGGCATCGTCGGCAAGGGCGCGGAGCGGTTGACGCTGCAGGGCGGCGCGGTTTCGCAGGCGGTGCCGATCAAGACCCGTCCCTGCCCGCCGCGCGGCGCGCCATGGACGGTGGCAGTGAGCCGCTCGCATGGCGATGCGCGCACCGAAGCCTTCATCGACGCGCGCGGCAACGCGGTCCGCGCCGTGCTGGGCTCGGCGGTCAAATTCGGCCGTGTCGCCGAGGGCGAAGTCGATATCTATCCCCGCCTGTCGCCGACATCGGAGTGGGATGTTGCGGCAGGTCACGCGGTCGTCGTAGCGGCCGGCGGCAAGGTCACCGATTCGAACGGCAGCCCGTTGCATTTCGGGCTCGGCCGCGAAGACTTCCTGGTGCCGGAATTCATTGCCTCGGGCGATCCGGCCGCGGCGCCGTGATCACTGCGCGAGATTGTCTTCCAGCTCCGGCCAACGCGCCGCGGCTTCCTTCAAAAAGCGCGCGGGATCGGCGGCGAACACGTCACGGCTGCGTTCCCGGTTGAACAGGTAAAGCCTGTTCCCGACGACGGCCCAGAATCGCGGATTGCCCGCGCAGGTGACGCCCCGCACCAGATCGGTCGGATCGTAACCGCCGAATTGCGGGCCATAGATTTCGGGATGCGCCACGAACGAAGCGCGGTTGCCCTCGTTGCGGAAACGCCAGACCACGCCGTTCTCCGCCGCCTCGAATTCCGGCCGCCCCCGGGTGGCGGCGGCGTCGGTGAAATAGGCGACGGGATCGAATCCCTCGATCGCCAATCCGGAGTAGCGGTTCGTCACCACGCGCTCGGTTGTGGTGGCCTGAACAGGCAAGGACGGCCAGATGGCCGCCAAAATGCCCGCCAACAGGCCGAAAAACGCCATCCCCCGGCACGATCCATATCTTTCCTGCCGTTGTGCCGTCATAGTTGATACCGATAACATCCGAGTCGAGGGGACACCGGGCGCAACCTAGAGCCGTGCCTGTTGGCATCAGGTTAAAGGGCAGCGCCCGGATTTCGATAGCAGGGGTTCTTAATGACTTTCGCATCACGCCTTGCCGCGGTCGCGTTTGCCGCGCTGATGTGCTGGAGCGCAGGGGCGTCCGCGCAGCAGGGCCCGCCACCGCAATATCCGCCGCCACAGCGTGAGCCGACCCCGTATACTTACGGGCCCGACGAATTGGTCAATGCCGGACACAAGTTCTTCGGCAATGTCTCGCGCGGACTCGCCTCGGTCATCGAGCGCGCCGTCAGCCAGTGGGGCCTGCCCAATGGTTATGTGCTCGGCGAGGAAGGCTCCGGCGCCTTCGTGGCCGGGCTGCGCTATGGCGAAGGCACGCTCTACACCAAGAACGCCGGCGACCTCAGGGTCTACTGGCAGGGTCCCTCGGTCGGCTTCGACTGGGGCGGCGACGGCGCGAGGACCATGACGCTGGTCTACAACCTGCCTTCGACCCAGGCGATCTATCAGCGCTTCGTCGGCATCGACGGCTCGGCCTATATCGTCGGCGGCTTCGGCATGACGGCGCTGACCGCCAACAACATCGTGCTGGTCCCGATTCGCTCGGGCATCGGCTTGCGGCTCGGCGCCAGCGTCGGCTATCTCAAATTCACCCCGCGCGCGACCTGGAACCCGTTCTAGAGCGTTTCCAGCCAAGCGGACGCCGGTTCGCATCAAGAAAACGCGTCAGGACAGAATCCAGAGCCTCGTTCCGATTCAATCGGAACGAAGCACGAGGTCGCAGCCCTGATCGGGCGATGAGGCCGGCGCTCCGGCACGGTTAGCAATTCAGGTTAACGCGGCAATCGGGCTGGCCTTTGGCCGGCCCGCCGTGGCATTGTGATTAACAAATTCCTTCTTTTCTTGGAGTGACCCTTCATGATCGAGCCGATCATGTACGCGGCGATCGGTTTCCTGATCTCGATGCTGTGCGGCCTGATGATCGTTCCGCTGGTGCACAACCGGGCGGTGCGGCTGACCACGCGCCGCATGGAGGCGGCCACCCCGCTGTCGATGGCCGAGATCCAGGCCGACAAGGACCAGCTCCGCGCCGAATTCGCCATGTCGGCTCGCCGGCTCGAGATGAGCGTCGACCAGCTCAAGAGCAAGACCACGAGCCAGCTCGCCGAACTCGGCAAGAAGACCGATGCGATCAACCGCATGAAGATCGAGCTCGGCGAGAAGAACGCCGCGATCTTCGCGCTGGAAGCGCGCGAAAAGGCGATGAAGGATCAGCTTCGCGCCACCGAGGAAGAGTTCTCGGCCAAGACCGAGCTGTTGCGCAACGCCGAGCAGGCGCTGACCGACAAGCAGGGCGAGCTCGGCAAGATCAACGCCGAGCTCAACGACCGCGCGATGACCGCCGACAGCCGCCAGATCGAACTGGTCGCGGTGCGGACCCAGGTCGAGGAGCTGAAGAACCGGGTCGGCGATGCCGCCAGGGAATTCGCGGCAACCGAAGCCCGCCTCGCCCAGGAGCGCAGCCAGTCGGAAACCGCGACGCGCGACCTCACCGACGCGCGCGGCCGGGTCGAAAATCTGAGCCAGCGCGTCACCGATCTCGACCGCCAGCTCGTCGCCCAGGTCAAGGAAGCCGAGATGCTCGGCAACCGGGTCAACGACCTTGAGACGCGGCTTGCGACCCAGGGCAAGCTGCTTGCCGAGCGCGAATTCGAGAACGGCCAGTTGAAGCAGGCCAACGCCGCCGCCGAGCGGACCGTGCAGGAGCTGCGCGAGGAGATCGCGGCAGCGGGCGGCGGCAAATCCTCCGCGCTCGACAAGCTGCGGCAGGAGAAGGCTCAAGTCGAGGAGCAGCTGCGCACCGTCAGCGACGAGCGCGGCAAGCTGCAGCGCGACATCAACGCGATCCAGCAGCAGGCCGAGAGCTCCTGGGCGACCGAGCGTATGGAGAATGCGCTGTTGCGCGAGCGCATCAACGACATTGCCGCCGAGGTGGCCAAGCTCGCGATCCAACTCGAGGGCCCGAATTCGGCGATCGAGGCCATGCTGGCGGCGGAGCCGACGGTGCCGGCCAAGGCGGCTGCCAAGCCCGCCAACGGCGTCTCGCCGGGCAGCGGGTTACCCGAGGGCGGCGGCACGCTCGCCGAGCGCATCCGGGCGCTGCAGTCACACGCCTCCCGCGCCCGCCAGCAAGGCGCCTGATTCCCGCAGGGTTTGGCTTGACACCCCTACCCGGCACTTCGTAAATCGCACGCTCTGACGAAGCGCCTTAATCGACCGGCCGCCGACCAGCGGCCTTTGGCACGTCACATCCCGGACGCATAGCTCAGCGGGAGAGCGTTCCCTTCACACGGGAGAGGTCCAAGGTTCGATCCCTTGTGCGTCCACCATCCTGCCTCCTGAACTCTGCCAGGTGCGAACGATTGTCGACATTCTGCTGTCCTCCGGGACCGCCTCACAAAAATGTCGAAAACAACCCCATGCAAAGTAGCCGAGGCGAGCCGGATCAACGGGTTACGCCATTTCCGAATTTTGATTAACTCGTCGCGCAAAACACCGGCAGGCCAGCGGCGCCGATCTCGGCGATGCGGCCCGGCATTCCGGCTCACTGCCGGCGGCGCTGCGGTGCGGATGACGGCTTGGCGTTGCGCCGGCTGAGCTCGCCGAGCAGGTCGCGAACGGCGCCGTCGAGTTCGTCGGGTGGCGGGATGGCGTGATCGGCGTGCTGCGTGCCGGCCCGCCGATACCAGCCGGAGGCGGAGCTGTCGTCATTCGCGGCGCGAACCTGCGGCGCGCGAACGTGAGCGCGCGAGGCGGATCCCCGCCGCCGGCGCGAGATCAGCTCGCGTGCGCCGTACCCCGAGATGAAACCGATCCCGGCGACGAGAGCGACAATCAGAAGCTCAAGCATCGTGTTGCCCCCAATCACCGTGCCGCAATGCAATATGCGCGACAATGCGGCGGCGGCTTGACCGGGCCGGTTCCTTTTCACTGTATCGAGCACAACCCTGCCCCTCGGAATCGTACGGGGTTTTGTTTGCAGGCCTCCTCGGCTACCTTCCCGGAACTCGCGGGAGCCGGAGTCTGGATGCGCAAGGGCAACGACTACATTTTGAAGCTGCGGCCTTGGTCGTTGTCGACATTCGTCGTCGCCCTGCTTGCGGTGGTGCTGGCCACCGCGACCCAGGAGATGTTCTCGAGCTTCGGCATGCAGTTCTATTTCGCGGGCTTCGTGCCGGCGATCCTGATCGCCGGCCTGATGGGCGGCGCGCCCGCCGGCGCGTTTGCGACCATCATCACGGTACCGATCGTCTGGTGGGCGTTCATGCCGCCCTATTTCGAGTTCGGCTGGCCGACGGCCGGCGACTATGACAGCCTGGCGATGTTCCTGCTGTCGAGCGCGCTCTTGGTCTGTTTCTCGCAGCTCTATCGGGAAGCGCTGGCAATTCTGCGGAAATAGCGGACGACCCAGGCCGTGGCCCGGCCGCCGGCGATAGCGCACCGGTTGCCTTGTCGTGGATCGTTCGCTCTCAGATCCCGAACATCCAGATCGCGACGATGGTGGCCAGCGTTGCCACGCCGCTGATGGTCCAGCCCGCCGCGTAGAAGGTGTCCTCGGGGGCGGTGTCGAGCACCGTATTGGTGGTTTCCGTCATTGACCGCCAGCGCATGGCGTCTCTCCTCGGAACTCCTGCCCGGCCAGATAACGCGGCGCCCGGTTCCCGGTTCCGCGGCGGCCATACCGTTCACGCAGAGCTCACGGATTGCTGATCGGTGCCGCGGAACCCTGCGACATTCTGTCCCGTTGAGGCTCGCCGGAAACCAACTTGGGAGAACATCCGATGCGAACACTGATCCTCGCCGCCACCGCCCTTGCCTTCGTCTCGTCCACCGCGCTCGCGCAGGACAAGGCGGGCGGGAGCCCGGCCCCCGCTGCGCAAAGCGGCGACACCGCGACCAAGGGCGAGGCGGCCAAGGCGCCGAAGAAAGCGAAGAAGACCGCCAAGAAATCGAGCGCCAAGACCGGTGCCAAGACCGGCGCCGCCACGACCGGCAGCGATGCCACCAAGCAATAAACAGAAACAATCGCGCTCGGTGATCCACTTGGCGATCACGTACTTGGCGATCGCGGACTTGGCGATCACGGAAAAGGCCGCCCGAAGGCGGCCTTTTTTACTGTGTCGGTGCGGGTGCTGCTTCGGCCCGTCGCGTCGCAATCAAGTGCGCCGACCACCTCGGGTAGTGGAAGTTGGGGCGTTGGAAGCTGGGGCAGTGGAAGTTTGATCAGGGCAAGCTGGACCAGCGAAAGTCGGACCAACGAATTCAAGTGCGGGAGGGGGAGCGAAAGAGTTGCGGAGCTGATAATCCGCACCGCCATCGGATCGTTCTGAAAATTGACCACCAGCTCCAGGAATTGCTCCACCTCCCGCACCTTCTGTTGTGCCGCGCGTGCAGGGGCGACGCATGATCCAAACGGGCTATCACTGCAAACGCGAGGAAAGATTCACCGATAGACTTAATGCGGAGCGCCATCGTCGCCCCTGTTCGCGAGCCCGCTCTCGCGTAGCCGCTCGGCAAACCAGAGCGAAGTCGCGCTATCGATGGCTCCGCCGGCATAGACCTCGGTAAAGCTCACCCCGCTTTGTCCGACGATCACCAGCACGCCCATCGCATAGGCAAACCAGACATTCGGATCGGTCAGCGCCTGCAGCTTGCGCTGATCGTGCTCGATCGGCTGGTGATTGCTGTCCTTGCGCAGTTCGATGGCCAGGAGATTGTTCGGGATGTCGCGCTGATGCACGACGATATCGGGATAGATCGACTTGCCAAGATGGTCGTCGGTCGAGCTCCCCGAGCCGCGCGGCAGCCGCAGCGTGCGCTCGCCGAGCCGGTCGTAGTTGCAATCGACCTGCCAGCCGGAAAATTGCCGCTCGACATAGACCGCCAGCCGGTGAGTGAGCGTTCGCTCGCCAAGATCGCGCTCCAGCAGGAACATCTCCTGCGCATAGAATTCCTCCACGGCGGCGATCACCTTGTTCAGCTCGGTCTGCATCGACGCCTCCGACTGGACTGGGCCGCCGCCGCGGCCCTTCAGCTACGCCCCTACATCTGCACTTCGATCAGCCGCGGTCCCGGTTCGGCGACGGCTTCCGCGAGCGCCTTGTTGAACTCGTCGGCCGTCGTCACCGCCCTGCCCGGTACCCCCATGCCCCTGGCGAGCGCGACGAAGTCGAGCGTCGGCCGGTCGATCTTCAGCATGTCCTGAGCCCGCTTGCCCGGCTCGCCGGCGCCGACGCCGTCGAACTCGCCGCGCAGGATCTGATAGATGCGGTTGGCGAACACAATGGTCACGACGTTGAGCCCTTCGCGCGCCTGGGTCCACAGCGACTGGATCGTGTACATCGCGCTGCCGTCGCCGACCATGCAGATCACCTTGCGGTCCGGACAGGCGACCGCCGCGCCGGTTGCCACCGGCGTCGAGAAGCCGATCGAGCCGCCCATGTTCTGCAGCCAGTCATGCGGCGCGGCCGCCGCGGTCGGCGGGAAGAAGCCGCGGCCCGTGGTGACGGATTCATCGACCATGATGGCGTGCTCGGGGATCGCGCACGCAATCGCCTGCGCGATCGTGGCGTGGTCGAGCGCACCGGTCGGCTTGACCAGTTCCTGCAATTGCTGCGGCTTGACGTCCTGCGCGGTCGCATGCAGCGCGCCCGCGAGCGCCTCGAGCGCCGCGACCGAATTCTCGCCCCAGGCGGTCATGCGATGCACCTCGCAGCCTTCCGCCTTCAGCATGCTCGGCTTGTTCGGATAGGCGAAGAACGCCACGGGATCGTTGGCCTCGACCAGCACGATGTGACGGAATTTCTTCAGGATCGGCAACGCCTGCTCGATCACATAGGGAATGCGGTTGATCGAGAAGCGGCCGCGGCCGCGCGCCATGCGCGGGTGATAGGTCTGGCCCATCACCGTGCAGCCGGTCTTGCCGGCGATGCGCTCGGCGAGCGCCAGCCCGTGCTCGGTCAGCGCGCTGCCGGTGACGAGCAGCAGCGTATGCGCGGCATCGCCGTGCAGGATCTTCGCCGCGGTGTCGACCGCCTGCGGCGAATAGCTCGGGCGCTGCGTGTCCACGGGCACCTCGGCGATGCCGTCGGCTTCGTTCCAGGCGGTGTCGGCCGGCAGGATCAGGGTTGCGATCTGCGGCGGCGCGCTCCTGGCGGCGGCGATCGCGGCCGCGCCGTCGGCCGCAACCGACTTGGCATCCGGCGAGGTGCGCACCCAGGACGACATCGGCCGCGCCAGGCCCTCGATGTCTGACGTCAGCGGCGCATTGTAACCGATGTGGTAGGTGGCATGCTGACCGACGATGTTGACGATCCCGGAATGCGCCTTCTTGGCGTTGTGCAGATTGGCAAGGCCGTTGGCGAGGCCGGGCCCGAGATGCAGCAGCGTCGAGGCCGGCGTTCCCTTCATGCGGAAATAACCGTCGGCCGCACCGGTCACCACGCCTTCGAACAGACCGAGCACGCAGCGCATGCCCGGGACCTTGTCCAGCGCCGCGACGAAATGCATCTCCGAGGTGCCGGGATTGGTAAAGCAGACATCCACGCCGCCTGCGACCAATGTCCGCACCAGACTTTCCGCACCATTCATGCTCTCGCTCCCGTTTCGAGATGTTCTTGAGGTCGCTCAGAGTATGATCCGATCCGATTGAATCGGATCATGCTCGTATCCTTTTGTTTGGTCGCATTTTCTTCACGCGACCCGGTGCCCACTTCGCTTGAAAACGCTCCAGCTTTTGTTTGGTCGCGCCTTCTTGACGCGAACCGGTACCCACTTCGCTCGAAAACGCTCCAGATCAACCATTCTTCAGCCGCTTCGTCAAAGGCTTGGCCGGACAATGCAGGTATCGCTTCCGATCTGTTGCCTTTTTAAACCGTGTTGTTCGAAAATGCCTGAGGTCACGGCTTCGTCGCTTGCGAAACGCCGGCAATTGTGGCCTCTCTGACTGCATATTTGATTGTTCGCGAGGACGACGACCATGCGCCCGATTGCCTTGATGTTTGCCGCGCTCACGATCCTGGCAGGTGCCGGCCAGGCCCACGCCCAGTTCTTCGACTCTCGCGGCTATCAGTCCGAAGCCCCGAGCTTCTTCGGCGGCGGCGGCGCAAGCCCGATCCCGCGCACCACCGTCAACTACCCGACCAACTACGCCCCCGGCACCATCGTGGTGAACACCGCCGAGCGCCGGCTCTATCTGGTGCTGGCGAACGGCCAGGCGCTGCGCTACGGCATCGGCGTCGGCCGCGACGGCTTCCGCTGGAGCGGTGTCCACCGCATCTCCGCAAAGAAGGAATGGCCGTCGTGGACGCCGCCGTCGCAGATGCTGCGCCGCCGCCCCGATCTGCCGCGCCACATGAACGGCGGCATCGAGAATCCACTCGGCGCGCGCGCGATGTATCTCGGCTCGACGCTCTACCGCATCCACGGCTCGAACGAGCCGGAGACGATCGGCCAGGCCGTCTCGTCGGGCTGCTTCCGCATGACCAACGACGACGTCACCGATCTCTATGGTCGGGTCTCGGTCGGCACCACCGTGGTGGTGAAGAACAACTGATCGCGTCGATTTCAACGGAACCAGGCGCCGCCATTCGGCAAGATCGCTGATCCCGCCGCCTTGATCCCTCCTTGCGCTGCCGCAAACCTTGCGGCAGCGTTGTCACAATGCCCCAGCACCGTCCTTCGATCCTCGTCCTTCTCGCCGCAACGCTCGCCGCTTGCCTCGCAGATGCCGCGCTGCCCGCGGCCGCCACCGAGGTACCGGCGGCGATCGCCGCGCGCCAGCGCAACGAGAAGAAGGTCTTCACCGACGCCGAGATCGTCGAGGGCTTTCTGAAAACCGCGTTCGGCGCCGAATATCATCTCGCCGGGCGGGTCGACCGGATCCGCAAGTACGACAGTCCGGTGCGCGTGTTCGCCGACGGCAGCCGCGCCGACCGCAAGGCCCAGCTCGCCAGGGTCGTCGCCGACATCCGCAGCAAGGTGCAGCATCTCGACATCGCGATGACCGAGAACAACGAAGCGGCCAATGTCGTGGTCAAGCTGGTGCGCGACCGCGAGCTGTACCGCACGATCGCGACTTTCTACGGCCAGGAGCGCGCCAGGGAGATCCGCTCCTCGCTCGACCCGCAATGCCTGTCCGGCTTCCGCAAGAACGAGAACTACGAAATCGAGCATTCCGACGTGATCCTCACCGTGGACAACGGCGATTTCGTCTTCCTCGACTGCGCCTATGAGGAGCTGTTGCAGTCGCTCGGCCCGATCAACGACACCGCCACCGTGCCCTGGACCATGTTCAACGACAACGTCTCGATGGGCTATTTCGACGTCTACGACCAATATCTGCTCAACCTGCTCTACGACCCCCGCATCAAGCCCGGCATGACCGTGCAGGAGGTCAAGGCCGTGCTGCCCGCCGTCCTCGCCGACGTCCGCGCCTGGGTGGCGAAGGTGAACCATCTGGAGTGAGGGTGGCGGCCTCCGTCGATCGGCGCACACGCTCGCGGCATTCACAGCCGTCGTCCCGGCGAAGGCCGGGACCCATACGCCGCAGCGGGTGTTGTGGATGGGACTCGTCGTTCCGACATCGCGCAACAATGAACTTCGGTGGTAATGGGTCCCGGCCTTCGCCTGGCCTTCGCCGGGACGACGATGAAGTCGGAGAGCAGTCGGGTCCCGTCATGAGGCGCACTGGGCGCATCTCGAAGGATACACGGCCACAGTCGGGCCGTCGTGCTTCGAGACGGCCGCTGCGCGGCCTCCTCAGCATGACGGTGATTGAATGGGCGTACGGTCTCCCCAATCGTCGTCCTGGCGAAAGCCATAACCACCGCACTTGATGATGAACGAGATCGCGGCCACAGCATCGCGCAACAATTGACATTTGGGGTAATGGGTCCTGGCTTTCTCCAGGACGACGAGGATGGTTCTCGCGCGACGTAACGTAGCGTCATTGCGTAATCCTCGCCCGGCTTTGACCGGGCGATCCAGTATTCCAGAGACAGTCATTGTTGAACCGCGCGCACGAAGGCATGGTTGCGTGGCGGCGGTCCTGACTTCTCGCATTGGTTGTATTATAATCGCATGACAATGCACGACGCAGGTCGGATGCGCGCAAAAAAAGTGTGCTATAAGCAGGTGCGATGATCGAGCTTCCCCGTACCCAGGCCTTGCGTTGCTTCACCACGGTTGCCCGTGAAGGCACGGTATCGCGCGCAGCGGCGATGCTGAAGCTGACCCAGCCCGCGGTCAGCCTGCAGCTGAAGGCACTCGAGGAAAGCACCGGGCTGCAGCTGTTCAACCGCACACCTGCCGGATTCACCCTGACCGAGGCCGGCGCCGCGCTGCTGCCGCTGGCGCACCGGGCGGTGGCGGCCGCGTCCGACTTCAAGGCGATGGCGGACTCGCTGAACGAGGCACAGCGCGGCACGCTGCGCGTCGGCACCATCCTCGACCCCGAATTCACTCGGCTCGGGCCGTTCGTGCGCAGCCTTGCGATGTCCTCGCAGCGCACCGAAGTCTTCCTGCGTCATGGCGTGAGCGACGACGTGCTGGCGCAGATCGGCCGCGGCGAACTCGACGTCGGCTACTATGTCGACGCCACGCCGCAGGACCAGCTCGTCCATCACAGCTTCACCGAACGGACCATCGTCGACGGCCGCTACCAGCTCGCCCCGCTGCTTTGCTACGACTACCGGGTGATCGCACCGATCGCCTGGCGCGATCGGGTGATGGGCAAGGGCTGGGCCGAGCTCGCCGAGCTGCCCTGGCTCGCGACACCGCCGCACTCCGGCCACCGGCGGCTGCTCGACGACATCTTCCGTCCGCTCGGCGCATTGCCGAAGCGGATCGGCTACACCGACCAGGAAGAGGCGATGATCGACTTCGTCGAATCCGGCCTCTGCCTCAGCCTCGCACGCGACAACGTGCTGGCGCCGCGGATGGCGCGGCCGCATCAGTTCGTGGTCGCCGACAAGGTGAAGCTGACCTGCGATCTCTCCTTCGCCAGCCTCGCCGCCCGCCGCCAGGAGCCGGTGATCGCCCACGCCTTCGCAAGCGTGCGCGCGGTATGGAATATCAAGCCGACGATCGCCGGCGCCGGACCGACGCGGACACGAAAGGTCGCGAAGAACGTGTGACGCAGACGCTCGGCTTAGGCCGCGGCGACCAGCGGCCTCGTCATCTCAGCCATTGTCGGCACCAGCGACGGCGCTTCACAGTCCTGCAGAGCGAGCTCGTTGACCAGCTCGCGCAGCCTTGGCGGCAGATCGGCGTAATCGCCACGCAGGGCGTGGCGCAGCCGTTCGCCAATCTCTTCGCAGATGGCGCGCGCGTGCTCGGACGCAATCGGATGAGTCTCAATCATGGATGTGGACCGCTGGCGATGACTGCGCGCCGTCCCACTGCACTTCCGCAACCACGGATCCCGCATGTGCACATGCGATCAAGACGAGGATCCGAACAATACTGGACATGTTCGTACTCCCTTTTCTGATCCTTCAATAACAGCGAGGCGTTGCCGCCCGATTAGGGAAACTGGTTCCCGCGGCCTTTAAGGGAGTGGTAAACGCGAAGTTTCAGGACCGAACCGAAGCTGGGTCAGAAATTTGGCCGGGCGCCGTCGACCCAACCGATCGCGGACAATTTGAGGCCTCGGGCCGCAGAGCGCGCGAACCTTGCCCGAGCGCAGTCCGGTGTCCCCAATCAGGGGGACAGACGGATCGGGCGGAATCAATATGATGCGCGACCGGACGGCGGTCGGCTATCATCGGCCGCAGATAAAAAGAACCTGCTGGGAGGAGTTGCAATGAAGCTGGCCATGGCCGGACTGTTGACATTTGCGAGCGCGATCCTGATTGCGCCGGGCGCGCGTGCCGACATCAAGGTCGGCGTCGTGGTGTCCGGATCCGGACCGGGATCGGCGCTCGGCCAGCCGCAGATGCGCACCATCGCCGCGCTGCCGAAGGAGATCGGCGGCGAGAAGGTCACCTATATCGCGCTCGACGACGAGTCCGACCCGACCAAGGGCACGCAGAATGCGCGGCGCCTCGTGATCCAGGACGGCGTCGATATCCTGATCGGCTCCTCGCTCACCCCGGTGACCATGCCGATGCTCGACGTCGCCGTGGAGAGCAAGACGCCGATCATCTCGCTCGCGGCGGCGACCGCGATTGTGCAGCCGATGGACGACCGCCGCCGCTGGGCATTCAAGGTGGTGCCCAATGACGACCTGATGGCGGCGGCGATCCTGAAATACATCGCCAAGTCCGGCATCAAGACGCTCGGCTATATCGGCGTCTCCGACGGCTATGGCGAAGGCTACTACAAGGAGGTGTCGCGGCTCGCCCCGCAGCTCGGCCTCACCGTGACGACGCATGAGGTCTATGCGCGGGCCGACACCAGCGCGATGGGCCAGGCGCTCAAGGTGATCGCGACCAATCCGGAAGCGGTGTTCATCGCCTCCGCCGGCACGCCCGCCGTACTGCCGCAGGAGGCGCTGCGCAGCCGCGGCTATGCCGGCAAGATCTTCCAGACCCATGGCGTGGCCTCGGAGGAGTTCATCAAGCTCGGCGGCGCCAATGTCGAGGGCGCGATCTTCACCGGCGAAGCCTTCACCATCGCCGACGATCTGCCGGCGAACGATCCGTTCCGCCAGGTGCGTGACGAGTTCGTGTCGTCCTACGAGAAGGCCAACGGCTCGAGGCCGAACATCTTCGGCGCGCATCTGTGGGACGCCGTCACGCTGTTCAAGCGGGCGGCGGCGAATGCGCTCAAGACCGCAAAGCCCGGCACGGCGGAATTCCGCGCCGCGCTGCGCGACGAGCTCGAGCGCGGCAAGGACGTCTACCTGAACAACGGCCTCTCGACCATGAGCCCGACCGATCACAACGGCTATGACGAGCGTTCGGCGTTCTTGATCAAGGTCGAGGGCGGCAAGTTCCGGCTGGTGAAGTAGAGAGCGACCGTCGGCGGCTGCGCCGTCACACCTTGCCGGCGCCGCTGCAGATGCCCTTCAGCGCCTGCCATTCGGCCGATGACAGCAGCGGCGGACCATCGGGGCGGCTGGCGGCATCGGCCTTGTCCATGCGCGCGAGGCGGTCCTCGGTCAAGGGATGGCTGGAGACGAGCGAGAGCCCCTTGCCGCCCTCCTTGCCGGTGACGCGGAACATCAGTTCGCCCATCGGCTTGGCCGGACGGCCGAGCTTGTGCATGGTCTCGATCGCGAAGCTGTCGGCGTTGGTCTCGGCGTCGCGCGAATAGGATGACGTCACCAGCGAGCGCGAGGCGAAGATCAGCGCGCCGGAGCCGGTGACGTCACCGAACAACAGCCCGATCAGGAACGAGGTGCCGCCGTTGTGGATCAATTCGCGCATGCTGTCGCGGTGCCGGAGATGGCCGAGCTCATGCGCCAGCACGCCGGCGATCTCGTCGGGGTTCTCGGCTTTCTCCAGCAACCCGTCGAACAGATAGACCTTGCCGCCGGGCAGCGCGAAGGCGTTCGGCACCGACGTCGCCAGCACGCCCGACTGCACCGACGTATCGAAGCCTGCGGACTGCCGCAACTTGCCGACCAGCTTCGCGAAGGCCGCCTGGCCGGCCGGATTGCTGCAGGGCTTGCCGTCGAACAGAACCTTGACCTGCGCCTCCGCGACATCGCCGATGCGGCGCTCGAACGAGTCGGGCACCAGCGGCGTCAGCCGCTCGGCGGCCAGAGGCACGCCGAACAGCACCACCAGCACGATCGACACCGCGGCCGCGAGCGACCAGCCGACGATCGCGGCGACGCCCCTGCGGTTCGGCAAATCCGCCTCGAGCGTTTCGCAGCGCGCGACCAGCGCGGCGATCAGCCCGGCGTCGCGGATGTCGAGCCGCGCCAGAGGCGGTGCGGTCAGGCAGCTCAGCCGCAACAGGCCGGACGGGCTGTCGGCGCGGCGGATGTCGTGAAACACCCAGCGCGCGAGCAGTGCGCCGTCTTCGCGGATCTCCAGTGCGTCGGACAGTCTGAGTGCGACGATGCGCCGCCGGTTCGACAGGCCGTCGAAGAAGACGCCGCCGGGAGCCGGCGCCGCGGAATTGGTCTGACCGGAATCGGATTCCATGGAGCTAGAAGCCCCCGACGTCGAGGCCATCGGCAAAGCCTTCGCCGAGCGCGTTGGCGAGCTCGCCGCGCGCGGTGACGTTGGCGGCCGCCTGGATGTTGTGCACGATGGTCGAGGACAGCACCCGAACCCAGAGATCGCGCATCAGATAGACGCGCAACACCACGTTCAGCGCCAGCGCAAAGGCGAGGTAGCCGATGCCGAGCAGCACGATCAGCGGAATGCTCTTGGCGAACGCCTCGGTCCTGAAGAAGTCCGAGATCGAGGAGCCGTCCATGCTGGCGACCAGCAAGGTGCAGAGCGCGAGATAGGCCGCGAACACCACGCCGAGCAGCACGACCCAGCCGATCATCTTCCAGTACAGGCCGATCAGCGCGCCGCGGCGGAGGGTGGATTCCAGCCTCACTTCGCCGAAGCGGATTCCCGACAGCCACCAGCGCCACTCGACCGCCTTGAACGCGGCATAGGCGAACGGGGCGAAGATCGTGCTGTAGAGCGCGAACGGCATCAGGACCCAGAGCCACCAGCCCCGCGCGAAGAACTCCCAGCCGCGGCCGTCGAACGAGCCTTGAAGGTCGCCGTAATAGGAGTGCCGCATCTTGTAGCGTTCGAGCGCCGCCTCGCGCCACGGCAGCGCGAGGCCGAGCGTGATCACGACCAGCACGCCCCAGAGCGAGGCCTTGAGCGCATAGACCCAGCCCGAGCCGCTCATCCAGAAGCGGACGCCGCGCCACACCGTGCGGGTCAGGCGGTAACGCCGCGCGCGATAGATCGCGAACTGGCCGAACAAATAGAAGAAGGCGACCAGCGGCAGCGAGGCGAACGCCTTGAAATGCTCCGCCTCGATGCCGATCAGGAAATAGCCGAGATAGATCGGCACCAGGATCGCGAGCGCGACCAGGAAGCCGATCAGGAGCTCCTTGCCGCGGCCAGTATATTCCGGCGCGTCGCCATCGATCTGGCTGTTCGACCACAGATGACGGCGGATGTCGGTGGTGAGCCAGAACCGGTAGAAGCCGACCGTGACCAGTTCGAGCCCGGCGCCGCGCGCGACCAGGCGAAAGAACTCCTTCCGGTTCCCTGAAAACGCCACCGGCATCGGCGGCGGGGCCGGTTGCGGAGGCGGCTGCGGCGGACCCAGCGGGGTCCAGCTCATGTCGTTCACGGGATGGCTCCTGGCGGGACAATCTCTGGGTATCAAAAGCACAGATTTGTCGTCACGAGTGTGATCCAGGTTTCACACAAGGTCGAGATCGTCGGCCGATTTTTGGCGGGATGCGGTTGGCCATGCCTTAACGGCAATGCCGGAAAGCGCGCAGTCCTCGATCAACGGCCGGCGTCGAACCCCAGGGCGGCAATGACATACTTAACGATCAGGCGATGGAGGCGAAGCCGCCGCCGCAAAGCGAGGAAACCGCAGCGATGAACAGATGGATCCTGTCAGCATGCCTCCTGACGCTCACGGCAGCTCCGGCCGCTGCCGTCGACGTGCGGCTCGATTCCTATCGCAATCCAAAGAGTGAGAATTTGCGCATCTTCAATCACATGTACCTCGACGGCGTCAGGGGCGGCCTGATGGCGTCCAATGCCTGGCTGAAACGGCATGGCGGCCAATTGTTGTTCTGCATGCCCGACGACCTCGCACTGAGCAGCGAGCAGACCGAAGAGATCATGCTCAAGTCCGCCGACAAGCGGTCGGCGAAAGGTGAGATGGTGATCGCTCTCCTGCTGCTGTGGGGGATGCAGGACACCTACCCCTGCGAAAAGCCCGCCGGCGAGAAGACCGGCAGTCAATAAACGGCGCCGGCACCGTTCGCAGGCCGCCGCCCGACCAGATCAAACGCCGTTTCAAACGGGCGTGGTCGCGGCCGCGGTCCCTTCCCCACCGGAAAAGCCCGGATTCGGCCGCTTTGGCCTGACATCAATGCGGCCAAATGCGCGTCGAGAGCCCTTGCGCAAACCGCGGAATGAGAATGTAATTCGGTAAAACATGCCGCGCCGGCCATGCCCCGGCAGCTCAAACGGTTGAGGAGCCGCCCATGCACGGGACCATCGATCTCGTCGACAACACGAATCTGGACGCCGCACGCGAACGCGCCAATTCGCTTGCGCTTTCGGACTACGATCCCGGCAATCCCGAGCTGTTCAAGACCGATACCTTCTGGCCGTATTTCGACCGGCTGCGCCGCGAGGATCCGGTGCACTACTGCAAGGACTCGATGTTCGGTCCGTACTGGTCGATCACCCGCTACAACGACATCATGGACATCGAGACCAACCACTCGGTGTTCTCCTCGGCCGCCTCGCTCGGCGGCATCACCATCCGCGACGTACCGCCGGATCTGCGCCGCGAAAGCTTCATCGCGATGGACCAGCCGCGCCATTCGGCGCAGCGCAAGACCGTGGCGCCGATGTTCACGCCGACGCACCTCGACGAGCTCGCCACCAACATCCGCAAGCGCTCGACCGAGTGCCTCGACAATCTGCCGCGCGGCGAGGTGTTCGACTGGGTCGACAAGGTCTCGATCGAGCTCACGACCCAGATGCTCGCGGTGCTGTTCGACTTCCCCTGGGAAGACCGCCGCAAGCTGACGCGCTGGTCCGACGTCGCGACCACTCTGCCCGGCGCCGGCGGCCTCGTCGCCACCGAAGACGAGCGGCAAGTCGAACTGATGGAATGCGCGAGCTATTTCGCAAGGCTGTGGAAGGAGCGCGCGAGCCAGCCGCCGAAGAGCGATCTGCTCTCGATGATGGCGCACAGCGACGCCACGCGGAACATGGACCCGAAGAACTTCCTCGGCAATCTGATCCTGCTGATCGTCGGCGGCAACGATACCACGCGCAACACGCTGTCCGGCAGCATCTATGCGCTGAGCAAGCATCCGGAGCAGTACCGCAAGCTGCGGGAGAACCCGGCGCTGATCGACAGCTTCGTGCCCGAGGTGATCCGCTGGCAGACGCCGCTCGCCCATATGCGGCGCACCGCGCTCGCCGACTACGAGTTCCGCGGACGCCAGATCAAGAAGGGCGACAAGGTGGTGATGTGGTACGTCTCGGGCAACCGCGACGAGGAAGCGATCGAGAAGCCCTACGAGTTCCTGATCGACCGCGCCCGGCCGCGCACCCATATCTCGTTCGGCTTCGGCATCCACCGCTGCGTCGGCCTGCGGCTTGCCGAGTTGCAGCTCAAGATCATCTGGGAGGAGATCCTCAAGCGCTTCGACACCATCGAGGTGGTGGAGGAGCCGCAGCGGGTGTATTCCAGCTTCATCAAGGGCTACGAGACGCTGCCAGTGCGCATCGCCGCCTGACGCGTCGCGAGCCAACCGGGATCAAGGAACATGAACGTCCAGACCGCCATCCGTGCCGACCGGGCCGAGCTGCTGCGCCAGGCCCGCGAGGAAGCGCATTCGACACCGCTCAAGGATTTTCATCCCGGCGCGCCAAAGCTGTTCCAGAACGACACGTTGTGGCCGTGGTTCGAGCGGCTGCGCAAGGAAGAGCCGGTGCACTACTGCACCAATGCGCCGATCGAACCGTATTGGTCGGTGGTGAAGTACAACGACATCATGCATGTCGACACCAGCCACGGCATCTTCTCCTCGGACTCCACGCTCGGCGGCATCTCGATCCGCGATGTGCCGCCCAGCTACGACTATCCGAGCTTCATCGCGATGGACCAGCCGAGGCACGCCCATCAGCGCAAGACCGTGTCGCCGATGTTCACACCCACGCATCTCGACGAGCTGGCAAAGCTGATCCGGCAGCGCTCGGCCAGCGTGCTCGACAATCTGCCGCGCAACGAGACCTTCAACTTCGTCGAGCGCGTCTCGATCGAATTGACCACCCAGATGCTGGCGACGCTGTTCGACTTCCCCTGGGAGGAGCGGCGCAAGCTGACGCGCTGGTCCGACGTCTCCACCGCGCTGCCGAAGAGCGGCGTCGTCAACTCGCCGGAGGAGCGGCGGCAGGAGATGGACGAGTGCTACGCCTATTTCTCGAAGCTCTGGAACGAGCGCGTCAACGCCCCGCCGCGCAACGACCTTTTGTCGATGATGGCGCATAGCGACGCCACGCGGCACATGGACCCCGACAATCTGATGGGCAACATCATCCTGCTCATCGTCGGCGGCAACGACACCACGCGCAACACCATGAGCGGCTCGGTGCTGGCGCTGCACGAGCATCCCGACCAGTTCAGGAAGCTGAAGGAGAATCCCGCACTGATCGACACCATGGTGCCGGAGGTGATCCGCTGGCAGACGCCGCTGGCGCATATGCGGCGCACCGCGCTTGTCGACACCGAGATCGGCGGCAAGACGATCAGGAAGGGCGACCGCGTCGTGATGTGGTATGTCTCCGGCAACCGCGACGACGAGGTGATCGATCGTCCGAACGAGTTCATCATCGACCGCCCGCGGCCGCGCATCCACCTGTCGTTCGGCTTCGGCATCCACCGCTGCGTCGGCATGCGGCTCGCCGAGCTGCAGCTTCGGATCGTCTGGGAAGAGATGCTGAAGCGCTTCGACCGCATCGAGGTGGTCGGTGAGCCGAAGCGGGTCTATTCCAGCTTCGTCCGCGGCATCGAGAACCTGCCGGTGCGGATCCCGGGCTGAAGCCAGATTGTCCTTGGCCACAAAGACGATCGGCCCTATGTCTTCCCGGGCGTGGTAATTGATGCACCGCGTCTTGCAGCTTGGGCCAGTTGACGGAACATGAACCGAAAAGAGCGGCGTGCGGCCGGGAAGCAACGGGACGCGTCCAGCAAAAACGCACCTGCCTTCGGTTCCACGGGTGTCAGCATTGACGGCCTCGCCGCCGAGGCCAGCCGCTTCTACGCGATGCGCCGCTTCAACGAAGCGCAGGAGATCTGCCGGCAGCTTCTCGCGCGCGAGCCTGGCCATGTGCAGAGCCTCAATCTTCTCGGCCTGATGGCGCAGGCTGCCGGCGATCACCGGGCTGCGGCAAAGATGTTCACCAAGGCGATTGCCTCGGACGAGGTCAATGCCGCCTGCCATTACAACGCCGGCAACTCCTACCAGGCACTGGGCAATCGCAGCAAGGCGGCCGCGCATTTCAGCAAGGCGCTGGCGCTCGGCATGGACGCGAAGGCGGTCGGCTTCATCCTGCAGAGCCCGACCGTCACCACCTATGCCGGGCGGATTGCAAGCAAGTGGCCGCTACCGGTCACAAGCGTCGAATTGTTCGGCAGCGAGGGTGTCGCCCCGCTCGCGAACGACCTGTTCCTGCGCTGCGCGATGGAAACCACCACGCTGGCGAGCATGCAGCTTGAGGTGCTGTTCGGATATGCGCGGGCCGAGCTGTTGCGGCTCGCGAGCAAGCCGGATCAGGATGACGTCGACGACGATATCGTAGCCTTTGCCTGCGCGCTCGCCCGGCAGTGCTTCATCAACGAATATGTCTATGCGCAGACCGCAGCGGAAAGCGAAGGCGCGGGCGCGCTGCGCGACCGGTTGCTGCAGGACCTGGCATCAGGCGCTGCGATCGCGCCGCTCACGCTCGCCGCTGTCGCCGCTTACTTCCCGCTTCATGCCTTGCCGACGGCGGACGCGCTGCTGCGCCGGGATTGGCCCGCGGCCGTCGCCGGCCTGTTGCGGGTGCAGCTTCGCGAGCCGCGCGAGGAGATCGAAGAGCGCAGCACTATTGCAGCGCTCACTCCGATCAGGAACGACATATCCGTCGAGGTGATGCGCCAATACGAGGAAAATCCCTATCCGCGCTGGACCGTCAACCCGTTGACGGCCTTCGCGGCCGATCGGGCGCGGGGAAGGACCGTCGCAACCGCGGACCAGCGAGCCGAACGGGATATCCTGATTGCCGGCTGCGGCACCGGCTCGCACGCGATCCAGATCGCGCAGGTCTATCCCAACGCCCGCCTGCTCGCGGTCGACATCAGCAGGACCAGCCTTGCCTATGCGCGCCGCAAGACGCGGGAGCTCGGCTTGCGCAACATCGAGTATGCGCAGGCGGACATCCTGGAGTTGGCCTCGATCGATCGCAGCTTCGACAGCATCGAGTCGGTCGGCGTGCTGCATCATCTTGCCGAGCCCTTGGCCGGCTGGCGCGTGCTGGTCTCGCTGCTGCGGCCCGGCGGCACGATGCGCATCGGGCTCTACAGCGATCTGGCGCGCCGCGTCATCGTCGAGGCTCGCGATCGCATCGCGGCGCGCAATTATCGCGCCACCGCCGGCGACATCAGACGTTGCCGGCAGGACATCTTCCGCGAAGCCGACAAATGGAAGCCGCTGATCGGCGCCAAGGATTTCTACAGCATGAGCGGCTGCCGCGATCTGCTGTTCAACGTCATGGAACACCGCCTGACGATTCCGGCGATCGCGGCATTCCTGAACGAGCATGGCCTGTCGTTCGAGGGGTTCGAGCCGTTTGACGATCCGGCGGTCCTCGACCGATTCCGCAAGCAGTTTCAGGGCACGGCCGACGAGACCAATCTCGATCAGTGGCACCGCTTCGAGGTCGATCATCCCGAGACTTTCTGGGACATGTACGTGTTCATGGCGGGCAAGAACGCGCGCTGACGGCAAGCTGCTGGAGCGTGAGGAGATGAGATCGAATAGCGGCCGCGATGGCACCGCGCTCCCTCTCCCCGTTCTTACGGGGAGAGCGTTGGGGTGAGGGGCACCTCCGCATAAGCGGTGATAGCTGTGTTTGCGGAAACTCCCCCTCACCCGGAACGCATCTAGCGATGCGTTCCGACCTCTCCCGCACGCGGGGCGAGGTGAGCGGAGTTGGCCGCTCGATTCAAAGTAACCTCTCTAGCGCGCGTGCTGACCCTTGCTGGTCGGCAACGGGCAATTGGTGCAGACCCGGTCGTCGCACATCCGGCAGATCGTGAAGCGATCCATCTCGGATGTGTCCTGCCTTGCCAGCAGCTCGCGGATCAGCGTTGCGAGCTGCTTCCGCTCAGCGACCGACAGCACGTCGAGCAGCGACGTCACGGCTGAAATCCGCGACGCCAGCAGTTCATTCCGGGACGCAGCGCCCGATGCCGTCAGGTGCAAGGCGACTTCGCGGCCGTCCTTGCCCGCCCGGCGTTCGACAAGCCGATCCGAAACCAGCCGATCGACCAGGCGGACCGTTCCGGAGTGCGACAGGCCAAGAATCCGCCTCAGCTTGTCGTTGGTCATGCCCTGGCCATAGCCGATGACGATCAGCGCCGCGGGCGTTTCGCCGCCACGGCCGACGACCTCGCGCGCGCCTTGCTCGATCCGATCCATGACAGCGAGCGACAGCGCGCCCAGCAGATTAGCGATTCCGTTTTCCATGCCGGGAACAATATGTGCGCTGCGCACAAAAAACAACTTGACCAGATATGTGCGCTACGCACATATTTGCCCGGGAGCGCAACGACGACACAAATGGAGAGCAGCGATGACGACCCGAAGCACCGCACCGGCAACGCCTGACGCCGCCGGCAGCGCACCCGCCCTGAAATACGTGCAGGCCAACGGCGTGCGATTTGCCTATCTCGAACAGGGCAGCGGACCGCTCGTCATGTTCATGCATGGCTTTCCCGACAATGCCTGGTCGTACCGAAAGCAGCTGCAGGTGTTCGCGGATTCCGGCTATCGCGCGGTCGCGCCGTTCCTGCGCGGCTATGCGCCGACCGAGATTCCGGCCGACGGTATTTTCGATCCGATCGCGCTGGGCCAGGATCTCGAAGCGTTGATCGCGGCGCTGAGCGACGACGGACAGGCCTACGTCGTCGGCATGGATTGGGGCGGTACGTCAACCTTCCAGGCGCTGGCCACGGCGCCGTCGGCGATCAAGGCCGCGGTGGTCATGAACACCGCGCACCCGATCACAATCCCAAGCCTCCGGAGCGACCCCGATGCCGTTCGATCGGTTTTCCATGTCTATTTCTTCACGGTGCCTGGCGCTCACTCGGCGGTCAACATCGAGGGACTTCCCTTCGTCGACTACCTTTGGAAGCTGTGGTCGCCAACCCTGCAGAACGACGAGCATCTCCGCTCGGTCAAGGAGACGCTCAGCTCTCCCGGCACCATGAAGGCGGCGCTGAAATACTACAATGGCCTGGTCGATGCGGGAGTTGCGGGCCGGCTACCGATCAACGACATGCATACACCGACTCTGACAATCTATGGCGGCAACGATCCGACGGCGCGGTATTCGATCAAGGAAGAGCCGCTCTTCAAGGGACCACATCGGCGCATCGTCCTGCCCGATGTCGGACACTTCCCGCATCTCGAGCGCGAGGCCGAGGTCACCGGTCTGATCATGGACTGGTTCACAACGCATGCTGCCGACTGAACTGACGCCGCCACCTGCGGCCGCGTCGGCCACACCATCTTTCCAATTCTCTGACCAGGAGTGCGCGCAATGGACGCCACGACACAGCAGCACTACGCCGAGGCATTTCACGCTCTGCACAGGACGGGCGATCCGCTCGTCCTGTTCAACGCCTGGGACGTCGCCACCGCCAAAGCGATCGCGAAGGCCTCGCCAGCAGTGGCGACCAGCAGCGGCGCGGTCGCATCCGCACTCGGCTACGCCGACGGCGAAAATGCCCCGCTCGACATCGTGGAAGGCCTGGTCTCGCGGATGTCCGCGTCGGTGCCGGTTCCGGTGTCGATCGATCTGGAGGCGGGATATGGCAACACTCCGGATGCCGCCGCGCATTCGGCGGCAAGGATCCTGAAGGCCGGCGCGATCGGCATCAATATCGAGGACGGGCTTGTTGGCGGAAAGCGGCAGCTCGTCGCTCCGGAGCAGCATGCCGCGAAGATCAGGGCGGTGCGGGACGCCGCGCAAGAACTCGGCGTTCACCTCTTCATCAATGCGCGAACCGATCCGTTTCTGCTGAAGTTCGGCTCGCCGGAGCAATGCCTGAATGAGGCGGCAAGGCGGGCGGAAGCTTATGCCGATGCCGGCGCTGACGGAATTTTCGTGCCGGGGCTCACCGACCTTGCGCTGATCGAGAGGTTAGTTCAACTGACGCCGCTGCCCGTCAACATCATGGTGACGCAAGGCGTGCCCGAAATCGGCGAGCTCGCCCGTGCCGGTGTTCGCAGGGTGAGCCTTGGACCGTGGCCGATGATGGCGGCAATGCGTGTCATCGGACAGGCGGCCGCCGCGGTCGCCACGAGCAAGCAATACGGCGCGTTTCTACAGCCCAACAGTTGAGCCCGTGAGCGCACGCGATGCCACGGTCCGGCCGGACCGCTCAGTCCGCGCCGGCCGGACTACCAGGTTCATGAACGAATTAGTCACTCGATCACTTCGTCTGCGCCGCTGACGACTGAAGGAGAGAACTCGTGGCCGAGCAGTTTGGCGGTCTTCAGGTTGATGACGAACTCGACCTTGGTGACCAGCTGGACCGGAAGATCAGCAGGCTTCTCACCCTTCAGAACCCGGCCGGCGTAGACGCCCGCGCGTCGATGCGACTGCACGAAATCTCCGCCATAGCTCATCAAGCCTCCGGCTGTCGGGAAATCCCGGGTTTGCGTGATTGCGGGAACACGATACTTCAGTGCGAGATCGGCCAATCGGCGGCTGCGAAATGCAAAATAGGGATCGGAGGTGAAAACAAGCGCGCTTGTCGACTCTCTCGCTACGGAAGCGAATACGGCTTCGAACTCCTCCTCCTTGCTTGCCCTCGATATCTGCAGATGGACCCCCAAAGTTTCGGCAGCGGCCTGAAGCCTTTGCAGTTGCGAGCTGGCGGTTGGACTTGTCGGGTTGGTCACGACCCCCAGCGTTTTCGCCGCCGGCAGAAGTTCGTGCATCAACTCGAGCCGCTTCGGCGACACGTCGACGCTCAGGCTCGAGATTCCCGTGATGTTGCCTCCCGGCCGCGACAGGCTGTCCACCACACCCAGCTGAACCGGGTCGCCGCCCATCTCGAAAACGATTGTCTTGGTGACGCCGGCAGCCTTGGCCGCAAGCGCGACGGGCGCGCCGCCGGGCGCGACCACCACATCGACGTCGCGCGCGATCAATTCGCCGGCCAGTGCAGGTAACTGGGCATATTCCCCATTGGCCCATCGATATTCGATCGCAACGTCGCGGCCCTCGACAAAACCGGCTTCACGAAGTCCCTGGTGAAAAGCCTTCAGCCGGCTGCCAAACAACTCCGGCGATTCCGGACAAAGATAGCCGATCACAGGCATCGACGGCTTCTGCGCCCGCGAGGATGTGGTCCAGGCCGCGGCGGCGGCCATCAACAACAGGACCTCACGCCGGCTGCCGCGTCCGTGGGATGTTGCTGCACGAGAGTGAGCGCAACTCATGCTCTATCGACCCGCTGGCGTTCGCCGTCGGCGGAAGTATATCCCACGATCCGAAACCAGTCGCCAATGGACTGCACCGAACCGCTCCGGCCGGCATCGGCCAACACACATCAAAAAGATATTCCGAACACCGGAATGGCGTCATCGAAGCCCTTGATTTGGCGACTCCCGATATCCTCCAGGGAGCGCTTGCCTCTGACGCTTGCGGCGGTCCCTGCGTCCATCAGGATTTCCCGATCTGCGGCAGATGCGCACAGGCGGGCGGCGAGATTCACGACACTGCCGATCGCCGTGTAATCGAGCCGGTCTTCGTAGCCGATCCGCCCAACCGTCGCCGATCCACTGGCAAGCCCTATTCCAAAGCCAACCTGGTAACCCCGCGACCGCCAGCCGCCGATCAAGCCCTGCACGCGCTTCTGCATTTCGGTCGCAAGGTCGACGGCTCTCAGCGCCGGCTCCTCGACCGGCACGGGTGCGTTCACCAGCACCATCAACCCGTCTCCCGAGAAGCTGATGAGGGTTGCTTCGAACCGCGCAATGACCCTGCCCAGAACCTCATAATATTCGGACAGCACGCTCATGACTTCCTCGGGAGCGACGCCCGCGGAAAACGCGGTGAACCCGCGCAAGTCACAGAACACAACGACGACGTCGGTGCGGCGGCCATCCAGCACGCTGTCATCGCCGGCACGATCGACGAGATCGGCGACTTGAGGCGCGAGAAACCGCTTGAGCTTCGCGATCCGCTCCTGGTGCTGCTGCGCCAGCGCGAGCTCGCCGGCCATCCTGTTGAAGCTGCTTGCCAGACGCTGAAATTCGTCCCCGGTCTGGATCGAAATGCGGTGCTCGAACGATCCGGCGCCGATCCGCTCCGTCCCCTCCTCGAGCAGCCTGATCGGCTCGGTCATCCGGTGCGCGAATGCATAGGCGAGCAGCCCCGCAAATACGGTGCTGCCTGCGAGAAGCACTGTGGTCCGTCGCAACGCGGCATAGATCGGGGCGTAAGCTTCGGAGAGCGGCTGCGCCACCACGACGGTCCAATCGGGACCCGCCACCGGAGCCGCGCGGGCAGCAACCGGACGTCCCTGTCCGTCGCGGCCCGTTGCAAAGCCCGCTCCCGGGCCGATCGCGTCGCGTATGGTGCGAAACGGCTGGGAGGTTGTTTCTTCCAGCCCGCGGAGGACGAGGCTGATGTCGGGATGGGCAATGAGACGGCCCGGCCGGTCCAGCACGAAGGCGAGGCCGGTCTCTCCCACCTTGATCGCCGATACGACATCCCAGATCAGCTTGAGATTGACTTCGGCGATGACTGCGCCGACCGCGGATCGGTTACCCACGAGCGCAATAGTCAAATACGGCTCTGAGCCTCTGTTGTAGCTGACATCGCTGAACCAAACCTGGCGTGCGTGGGCGCCGACCAGCGCAGGTTCAGCCGATCGGTCGATACGACTTTCAATTCGATTGAGGCCGACCCGTGAGACGTAGAGACGCTCCAACCCATTGTTGTCGATGAGTGTCAGGCTGACGACGGCCGGCGCTTGACGAAACAGACGCAACGCATCGGTTCGGCGTCCCTCATCGACCTCGTCGGTCCAGGGAAGCTGGACCAGCCAGCCGAGCTGGCTTGCAATGTCGGAGATGAAGTTATGAATTTCAGCGGCCGCGGAAGCCGCCTGAACACCGAGCAACTGGTCCAGCCTTGCGCGCTGATCGCGGTAACCGAACCAGGCTTCGATCGACCCGTTGATCACGAGCGGAAGCGCGACGGCCAGAAACAGTGCGAGAAAATACTTTGGGAAGAGGCCGCGAAACCGATCTCGGACAATCATGCCCTGATCCCTGAAAATGCGACGGATATATCGATATGTCGAAATGAAGCCTTGAAAATGAAGCCTGGCGCTGCCGCCAACCGGCGTCTTCTAGCATAGAGCGTCGTTTTAGGCCGTAATGGGGCTGTCGTTCGACCCGACCAAAGGACGCAGCCGGCTCCGGCCGCCATTTCGCTTGCGTCGGCCCTGCAAAACCTTGGGCCCTATAAAATTCCGGCATAGCTGGGCGAGCCAGATGCGAAGAGAATAAACCCCTGACCTGGCTTAAAGCCAGCGGTGTGAGGACGCGCCCATGCGCGTCCCTTGTATTGACGCGTTTTTCTTCGCGAACCGGTACCCGGTTCGTTCGAAAACGCCACCGCCGAGGCCATGATGGACCAGATTGCCGTTCACCAGGACAGCGCGACCAGCCGGGACTGGCCGGTTGCGATCTACCGCACGCTGAAGAGCTTTGGCGTGGCACAGGTGTCCTACGTTCCCGATGCGGGACATTCCAACCTGATCAAGCTGTCGCACGCCGATGCCGACATCAAGACCACGGTGCTGACGACAGAGGAAGAGGGCGTGGCGCTTTCGGCCGGCGCCTGGCTCGGCGGCGATCGCGCCGTGCTGTTGATGCAATCGAGCGGCGTCGGCAATTGCGTCAACATGCTGTCGCTGATGGCGAGCTGCCGTTTCCCGCTGCTCACCTTGGTGACGATGCGCGGCGAATGGGCCGAATTCAATCCCTGGCAGATCCCGATGGGCCGGGCGACGCCGCAGGCGTTCGAGATCATGGGCACCACCGTGCTGCGGCTGGAGAACCCCGATGATGCCGAGGAGGTGATCTCGGCCGCCGCCTCGCTCGCCTATGACGGCGACCAGCAGGTCGCGGTGCTGATCTCGCAGCGGATGATCGGCCGCAAGAAGTGGACCAGGGAGACGCACTGATGTCGGCATCAACAGGCACTCTCGATCGCCGCGCCGCCGTGAAGGCGCTGCTTGCCGACCGCGGCGAGCTGCTCGTGATCTCCGGGCTCGGCTCCTCCTCCTACGACGTGTTCGACGCCGGCGAGCATCCCGGCAATTTCTATCTGTGGGGCGCGATGGGCGGCGCGGCGATGGTCGGGCTCGGCCTCGCGCTGGCGCAGCCGAAGCGCCCGGTGCTCGTGATCACCGGCGACGGCGAGCAGCTGATGGGGATCGGCAGCCTGCTGACGATCGCGACCAAGCAGCCCGGCAATCTCTCGATCGCGGTGCTCGACAACGGCCATTTCGGCGAGACCGGCATGCAGCCGAGTCACTCGGGCCTCGGCGCCAGGCTCGAGGTGATCGCTGATGGCGCGGGCATCGGCAATGTCTGTGAGATCGCCGAAATGGCCGGCATCGAGAAATTCCGCACCAGCCTGCGCGATCTCGGCGGCGGCCCGCGGCTGGCGCGCATCCGCATCGCCGCCGGCGAGGTCGAGCGCGCGCTGCCGCCGCGCGACGGCACCTACCTGAAGAACCGCTTCCGCGGCCATCTCGGCTTCAAGGTGAGCTGATGCGAAGCCGCGCTCAGGCGAGCTGGATATCCCAGAGCCCCTCGGCGCGCAGCGCGGCGACCTCGTCGCGCAACAGCTTCGCGATCAGCGTCATCGCGTTGGAGCCGGGATGCTCGACCGGCGAGGCCAGGGTCAGCTCGCGCCGCGGCGCCGGCCGCGCGATGGCGGCGGTCTCGAGCCGGCCCTCCGCCACCTCGGCGCGGACCGAGGACGGCGGCAGCAAGGTATATCCGAGCCCCTCCTCGACCAGGCTGGTCAGCACGCGAAACGAATCCGCCTCGAGCTTGACGTCGAGATCGATCTTCTTCTTGGCCGCGGCATGTTCGAGCAGCGCACGGAGGCCGTGCGAATGACTTGGCAGCACCAGGCGCTGGCGCATCAGCCAGCCGAAGTCGACTTGCTTCTTCGGCTTCAGCCCGCTGCCGCGCGGGCCGACCGCGACGATGCTGTCGCGGCCGAGGCTCTGCACCGCCAGATGCAGATCGACCGACGGGCCATAGATCACGGCAAGGTCCATCTCGCCGCGATGCAGCCACTCGATCAGATGGCCGCTGTAGCTCTCGACGATGCAGAGCGAGATGCCGGGATAGCGCTCCACCGTGCGCCGCGCCAGCCGCGCCGACAGCACGCAACTCACCGTCGGCACCAGCCCGAGCACGACGCGCCCGGACGGTGCACCGCCGGCGGACTGGATGTCGTCGCGGATCTGGTCGATCTGCCGCACGATACCGCTGGTGCGCGCCAGCAGCAGCCGGCCGGCATCGGTCAGCACCATGCCGCGACCGTTGCGCGTGAACAATTCGGTGCGCAGTTCGTGTTCCAGCAGCTTGATCTGCCGGCTCAGCGCCGGCTGCGCGACCCGCAAGGTATCGGATGCCTTGCTCAGGCTCCCGAGTTCCGCGACGCACGCAAAGGTCCTAAGCTGGCGGAAATCCATACTTGCCAATCCTGGAAGGCAGGTTCATACGCTATAACAAAACAGCATAGGGAGTTTACCGGGGCCCCACAACAGCGGGCGTTTTCTTCACGCGAACCGATTTCCACCTCGCTCGAAAACGCTCTGGCGCAACCTCTCGGCAAGACGAAACAATGACCGCACACGATCAACACATCGACGACCATTCCGACATCCGCGACGCGGTGGCAAAACTCTGCGCGCAGTTTCCAGGCGAATACTGGCGCAAGCTCGATCGCCAGATGGCCTATCCGAAGGAATTCGTCGATGCGCTGACGGAGGCCGGCTATCTCTCGGTCTTGATCCCCGAGGAATATGGCGGCGCCGGCCTGAAGCTGTCGGCGGCGGCGGCGATCCTGGAAGAGATCCAGCGCGCCGGCTGCAATGGTGGCGGCTGCCACGCTCAGATGTACACGATGGGCACCGTGCTGCGGCACGGCAATGACGCGCAAAAGGCGAAGTATCTGCCGAAGGTCGCGACCGGCGAGTTGCGGCTGCAGGCGTTCGGCGTCACCGAGCCGACCAGCGGCACCGATACCTCGTCGCTGAAAACCTTCGCGCGCCGCGAGGGCGACCATTACGTCGTCAACGGCCAGAAGATCTGGACCAGCCGCGCCGAATATTCCGACCTGATGGTCCTGCTGGCGCGCACCACGCCGAAGGAGCAGTCGAAGAAGCGCACCGACGGTCTCTCGGTGTTCATCGTCGATATGCGCGAGGTGAAGGGCAAGGGGCTGGAGATCCGCCCGATCCGCACCATGATGAACCACGCCACGACCGAAGTGTTCTTCACCGACATGAAGGTGCCGGCGGAGAATCTGATCGGCGAGGAAGGCAAGGGTTTTCGCTACATCCTGTCCGGCATGAATGCCGAGCGCATCCTGATCGCCGCCGAATGCGTCGGTGACGCCAAGTGGTTCATCGCCAAGGCGACCAACTACGCCAAGGAGCGCAGCGTGTTCGGGCGGCCGATCGGCCAGAACCAGGGAATCCAGTTCCCGGTCGCCAAGGCCTATGCCTCGATGCGCGCCGCCGAATTGATGGTGAAGGAAGCCACCCGCAAATATGAAGCCGGCCTCGACTGCGGCGCCGAGGCCAACATGGCCAAGATGCTGGCGGCCGATGCCTCCTGGGAAGCGGCCAATGCCTGCGTGCAGACCCATGGCGGCTTCGGCTTCGCCGAGGAATACGACGTCGAGCGCAAGTTCCGCGAGACCCGGCTCTATCAGGTGGCGCCGATCTCGACCAACCTGATCCTGTCCTACGTCGCCGAGCATGTGCTCGGCATGCCCCGCTCCTACTGAGTTGCTTGATCATGCTGCCGCTTGAGGGATTGACCGTCATCGCCGTCGAACAGGCGGTTGCCGCGCCGTTCTGCTCGTCACGCCTCGCCGACGCCGGCGCCCATGTCATCAAGATCGAGCGACCCGAGGGCGATTTCGCCCGCGGCTACGACGCCGCGGCGAAGGGCCAGAGCAGCTACTTCGTCTGGCTGAACCGCGGCAAGGATTCCGCCGTGGTCGACCTTGCCACCAAGCATGGCCGCGCGCAGCTCGAGGAGCTCATTGCGGGCGCCGACGTGCTGCTGCAGAACCTCAAGCCCGGCTCGATGGACAAGCTCGGCTTCGCGCGCGAGCGGCTGCGCAAGGATTACCCGAAGCTGATCATGTGCACGATCACGGGTTATGGCGACACCGGTCCCTATGCCGACCGCAAGGCCTATGACCTGTTGATCCAGGCCGAAAGCGGCCTTGCCTCGATCACCGGCGGCCCGGAAGGCGCCTCGCGCGTCGGCATGTCGATCGTCGATGTCGCAACCGGCGCCACCGCGCATGCCGCGATCCTCGAGGCGCTGATCGGCCGCGGTCGCACCGGAGACGGTGCCGACATCCGGATCTCGATGTTCGACGTGATGGCCGACTGGCTCACCGTGCCGCTGCTCAATGCCGAGGACGGCAAGTCGCCGAAGCGGATCGGCCTCGCCCATCCCTCGATCGCGCCCTACGGCGTGTTCCGCTCGAAGGACGGCAAGGAGATCCTGATCTCGATCCAGAGCGAGCGCGAGTGGAAGACGCTGTGCGCCAAGGTGCTGGACCAGCCCGGCCTGCCCGACGATCCGCGCTTTGCCAACATGGTCGAGCGCGTGCGCAACCGGGTGCTGACCGACGGAATCGTCAACGACAGCTTCGACAAATTGACGCGCGAGGAATTGCTGGCGAAGCTCGCCGAGGCCGACATCGCCTTTGCCGAGGTCAACAGCATGGACGACCTCGCGAAACATCCGCATCTGCGCCGCATCGAGGTCGACACGCCGAACGGCAAGGTCAGCTATCCGGCGCCGGCCGCGATCGTGGTCGGCGAGGACAGGCACTACGGCAAGGTGCCCGCAATCGGCGAGCGCACCAGACGTTCCTGAAATCCCTCCTGCCCGGGCAACACAATCATGAGCGACAAACTCGACCTCGATCATCTCCGCCAATGGATTGGCAAGACCACGGAGGCCTCTGACGTCGTCACCAAATATCTCGTGATGGGGCTGCGCGCGACGCTGTTCCAGGAGATCGGCGAGCCGAAGGCCGGTGATGCCGCGCCGTGGACCACGCACTGGTGCCTGGCGCAGCCGGTGTTTCCGATGTCGCAGCTCGGCCCCGACGGCCACCCGACCCGCGGCGGCTTCCTGCCGCCGGTGCCGCTGCCGCGGCGGATGTGGGCCGGCGGCGAGCTCGAATTCTTCGACAGCTTGCGCATCGGCGATGAGGCCAAACGCACCTCGAAGATCGTCGACGTCACGGTCAAATCGGGCTCGACCGGCACGCTGTGCTTCGTCTCGGTCAATCACGAGGTAACGACCTCGCGCGGGCTTGCGGTGCGCGAGCGGCAGGACATCGTCTATCGCGAGATGACGAGCACGCAGGGCGCAGCGCCCGCCAAGGCGCCGCCGCCTCCCCCGGTCGCGCAGCATCGCGAAAGCCACGTCTCCGACCCGGTGCTCTTGTTCCGCTACTCGGCGCTGACTTTCAACGGCCATCGCATCCACTACGACCGCGACTACGTCACCAAGGTCGAGGGCTATCCTGGCCTGATCTTCCACGGCCCGCTGCAGGCTTCCTTCATCGTCGAGTTCGCCGCCAAGCTGCGCGGCGGCAAGCCGCCGAAGAAGCTCGCCTATCGCGGCGTGCAGCCGCTGTTCGAGGGCAGCGAGTTCTCGATCAATGCCAGCGACAAGGACGGCGGCTTGGAGCTGTGGACCGCGAATGCCGAGGGCCAGCCGACCATGAAGGGCACGGCGACCTGGTAACGCGCGAGCACGACGCGCGTCATGATGCGAGGGAATAAAGAGGCGCTTTCATCAGCGCCTCGTATTCCTTATTGTGATCGCTTTCAATCCTGGGTCGCAGATCATGAGTCGCTTCTGGAGTTCGGTCGTCCACAATCTGTCGCCATACGTGCCCGGCGAGCAGCCGAAGATCGACGGCCTCATCAAGCTCAATACCAACGAAAATCCCTACCCGCCGTCGCCACGCGCGGTGGCGGCGATCACGGCGACCACGGATCGCCTGCGGCTCTACCCTGATCCGCGCGCAACCGCGCTGCGCGAGGCGATCGCGAGACGCTACGGCGTCACGGCGGGCGAGGTGTTCGTCGGCAATGGCTCGGACGAGGTGCTGGCCCACGCTTTCCCGGCGCTGCTGAAGCACGACGCGCCGCTGCTGTTTCCCGACATCACCTACAGCTTCTACCCGGTCTATTGCCGCCTCTATGGCGTCAGCTGCGAGCAAGTGCCGCTCGACGCCGCGATGCGCGTGCAGCTTGCCGACTACCGGCGGCCCGGCAGCGCAATCCTGCTGTGCAACCCCAACGCACCGACCGGCACCGCGCTGCCGCGCGCCGCGATCGAGGCGCTGCTCGCCGAGCATCCCGACCGGCTCGTGGTGGTCGACGAGGCCTATGTCGACTTCGGCGCCGAGAGCGCCGTGCCGCTGGTCGCGCGCCGCGACAATCTGCTCGTCATCCAGACGCTCTCCAAATCGCGCGCGCTGGCCGGCTTGCGCGTCGGCTTCGCCATCGGCCAACGCCCGCTGATCGAGGCGCTGGAGCGCGTCAAGGACAGCTTCAACTCCTATCCGCTGGACTGCTTCGCGATCGCCGGCGCGGTCGCCGCCATCGAGGACGAGGCGTGGTTCGAGGAGACGCGGCAACGCATCATCAGGAGCAGAGAGGCGCTGGTCCGCAGCCTCATTGAGCTGGGGTTCGAGGTGCTGCCGTCGCAGGCGAATTTCGTGTTCGCCCGCCATCCCAGCCATCGCGGCGCCGATCTCGCCGCGAGGTTGCGCGAGCGCGGCGTGCTGGTGCGGCATTTTCAAAAGCCGCGGATCGAGGACTTTTTGCGCATCACGGTCGGCACCGACGATGAGTGCGGCCGCCTGATCGGCCTGCTGCGCGGCATGGTCTGATAGCCGTTCACCAACTTGCGATCGACGGCGCCACCCTGCATAGTGACCGCGCGTTGGGATGCACGGTTCTCCGGGAAGGAGCGGTCATGCGATTTGCGATCGGCGACGCAACCGTCGACGTCATCGTCGACGACGACGATTTCGGCCTTCCGCTCGCCGAATTCCTGCCCGGATACGATCGCGGCTTGATCGAAGCGCATCGTGCCACGCTGGAGCCGGTGTTCATCGACCTCGCCCGCGGGCTCGCGAAACACGCGATCCAGAGTTTTGTGGTGCGAACCGGCGGCCGAACGCTGCTGATCGACGCTTGCATCGGCGAGCAGAAGGACATCCCCGAGATTCCGGCCTGGCATCGGCGGCGCGGCAGCGGCTTCCTTGATCGGCTGCGCGCGAGCGGCATCGACCCGGCCGGCATCGACGTCGTATTCTGCACCCATCTGCATGTCGATCACGTCGGCTGGAATACGCGCCAGGACAACGGCCGCTGGCAGCCGACCTTTCCTAACGCGCGGTATCTGTTCGGCCGCCGCGAGCTTGCCGACTGGATGACACAGCATAATGCCGGGCGTGCCCCGCCGATCCACGCCCGCGCCCTGGAGCAGAGCGTCATCCCGATCGTCGAGGCAGGCCGTGTCGATCTGGTCGACGATGGCCATCAGTTGGGACCGGGCCTGCGGCTGGTCCCGCTGCCGGGCCACACCAGCGGCCAGATGGGGCTGATGGTAGACTACGCACAACATCGCGCGATCTTTTGCGGCGATGCCGTGCACAATCCGGTGCAGATCTTCCAGCCCGATCTGTCGACATCATCCTGTGCCAACCCGCAGCTCGCGCGCGAGACGAGGACGAAGATCCTGGAAGAGGCTGCGGACAGCGGCCGCCTCGTCATACCCGCCCACTTCCGCGGCCCACGCTGTGCTCATGTTCGTCGGGACGGTGGTGGCTACGCACCGGTACTCGACGCGCGGCATGGGTAAGATGCAACACCCGGAGCCACAGCTCACCGGGTGAAAGCCGGGTGTATCATCCGGCCCCTTGGAACCGAATGCCGGCTTGCGCGTTCCCCGCCCTGACGGAGGACGCCATGCTTAGAGACGAACAGGTCGCGGTTCTCTGCGACATCGCCCAATCCATTGCCTTCGCCGACGACGTGCAAGGCGAAGTCGACCGGCTCATCAGGGAGGGATACGTCGCCAAGGACGGCGACCTCTACGAGCTGACGCCGAAGGCCGAGAAGGTTTTGTCCGAGCGCGGCGCCTGCCTCAAGGCGTAACGCCGCTCGCGGCAGCTCCCTAGGCGGCAGGCGTGCACCGCGTCGCTGATATCTTGATGCCGAGCCCTGCGCTCTCCTCGCGAAACTGCGCGATCGACCGCGCATTGCGGTGCGCCTCGAACGCGGCGTCATCCTGATAGACCTCGTAGATCAAGAGCTTGGCGGCATCCTCGCGCGGCACCAGGATCTCAAAATTCAGTGTGCCCGGTTCATCCCTGAGCGACCGGGCGCCATGCGCTGACAGCAGCGACAGCGCGTGATCGCGCTTCTCCGGCGCTACCTCGACGGTGGCGATCAGTGCAAGTTTCGACATGACGAATCCGCCTTCGGTTCTTTTGCACGTCAGATCAGCTGCGGAGCGGCCGAAACGCGTCGCGAATTTCCCTGCTGAAGATGTCGGGCTGCTCCCATGCGGCGAAGTGGCCGCCGGCTTCAGCCTGATGGAAGTAGATCAGCTTGTGATAGGCCTTCTCCGCCCAGCTCCGCGGCGCCACGAAGCTCTCGCCGGGAAATGCGGTCACCGCGGCGGGGATCGCGACATTGGCAGGCAGATAAAGGTTGGTCTTGTTTTCCCAGTACAGGCGGCCCGAAGAGATCGCCGTGTTGGTCAGCCAGTAGAGCGTGATGTTGTCGAGCACGTCGTCGCGGGTCAGTGCGCCGGCGGAATGCCCGTTGACCTCGCGCCCGAGCACAGCTGATTGCATCGCGGAGGCCGGCTGGGCATAGCCGTCGCCGTGATCGAGCAGCCAGGCGGCGAGGCCGGCCGGCGAATCCGCAAAGGCCGCAAGCGTCTGCGGGCGCGTGCCCATGATCTGCGCGTAGGCCCGCCGTTTCGCGAATTGAAGCTTGATCTGGTCGAAGGCGTGCTGCTCCTCCGCCGACATATTGTCCGGCGCAGGGCCGCCGGTGATGACCGCCTTGAAGACCTCGGGCGGAACGACACCGGGCAGATTGACGTGGATGCCGAGCAGCTCCGGCGCACCAAGCTTGGCCATCTCATTGGAGACCGGCGAACCCCAGTCACCGCCCTGCGCCACGAACTTGCTGTAACCGAGCCGTTTCATCAATTGCACCCAGGCCCGTGCGATGCGCTGGGGATCCCAGCCGACCGTGGTCGGCTTGCCGGAGAAGCCGTAGCCCGGCATCGACGGGATCACGAGATGGAACGCGTCCGACGCACTGCCGCCATGCGCGGTGGGATTGGTCAGCGGGTCGATGATCTTCATCTGCTCGATGACCGAACCCGGCCAGCCATGCGTGACGATCAGCGGCAGCGCATTGTCATGTTTCGAGCGGACGTGAATGAAGTGAATGTTCACCCCGTCGATTTCGGTGATGAACTGCGGCAGGGCGTTGAGCCGCGCCTCCACCTTCCGCCAGTCGTAGTCGGTCTGCCAGTAGCGGACGAGATCGCGCAGCATCGCCTGCGGGACGCCCTGGGAGTCGTCATTGACGGTTTCCTTGTCGGACCATCGGGTTGCGGCCAAACGGCGGCGAAGATCGACAAGGTCTTCCTCGGGAATGTCGACGCGGAACGGGCGGATCGCATCGCTGGTGGCCGCTGCGGCGGGATGCGCGGGGAACAGGCTGGCAGCACCGGCAGCAGCCAGGCCCAACGCCGCGCCCGTCAGCAGCCTGCGCCGGTCCTGGTCGATCGCTTCCTGGGTCGATTGGCTTATCGCAATTGCAACGGGCGTCTTCGATGGCGCGCTCATTTGACAGTCTCCTTGGAATGAGAGGCCGCCGGCAACGCCGCGATCACCTCCTTGGTTGTCAGGATGGAATGGGCGTAGGTCGGGCCATTCAGCTCGTGAGCGGCGTGCATCATGTCGTGCGAGAAGGCGGCGGTGGCATCGCGCACCAGCGTCACGTGGTAGCCGAGCTCCATCGCGAAGCGGGCGGTCGATTCGATGCAGGTGTTGGCCAGCAGCCCGACCACGATCACATGCGTGACGCCCTTCTGCTCCAGCAGGAAATCGAGATTGGTGTTGGCGAACCCGCTCTGCCCCCAATGCTCTTGGGCGATCACGTCGCCAGGCTTGGGCGCAAGGTCCGGATGCCATTCCCCGCCCCATTCACCGCGCGCAAAGCTATGGCGCTGCATGATCAAGCGTTGAGTCGGATTGGGATGATCCCAATCCTCATAATCGCCCGGCTCCCAGCGACGGTGCGGGACGATCACCACCTGGATGCCGGCGGCCCGGACCGCGCCGTCGAGCTGGCGCAGATTGTCGAGCAGCCCGACCTCGTCGGCGATAGGCTTGATGCGCGGAAAGACCATGCCGCCCTCGGAGAGGAAATCATTGTAAGGATCGACGAGGAGCAGCGCGGTCCGCTCGCGTGGATAGGTGATCTGGGACATCGATCGCTCCTTGGCTATCAGGCGGCCGGTTGGATTTGCTTCAATGACGAGCTCCGTTCACTCGGGCAGCGGCTTGCCGGCCTGTTCGCGGACCATGTACTCGGCGTACCAATCGGGCCAGTTCGCATCGTGGCCGCCGGTTCGCTTCTCGTGCTCGCCATGGGCCATAGCGGCGCGGCGCAGCGCGGCAGCAAGATCAGCCGATGAGGAGAAATTCGTACTGTTGCCGTCGAATCGCCCGGGCAGGCGTTGCGTCACCTGCTGCAGCAGCCAGACGTTTCCGTCGGGATCATTGAACGTGGCGAGCGACCCGTAACTCGGCCGCTCCGGGTCCGGCCCCTTGATGCGGCCTTCCGCGCCGCGGTGAAACACCTCGCTGACATCGGCGCCACGCGCGATCAGCTCGGCGCGCGCCGCTTCGATATCATTGACGATCAGGAAGCGCGGCAGCGCGGGTCCCGAGCCGAGATGGATCGACGTCGGCGAACCCGGCGGCGTTAGCTGCACGGCGCGCGAGCCGTCGGGCCTGACGAAGTCGGCATCAAGCCGCCAGCCCAGGTCCTGATAGAAGCGCTTGGCGCGATCGACATCCGAGACGGGGATGACGACGACCTCGAGCTTCAAATCGACTTTGGCCGCTGTCGGCCCCGGTTCGGTGGTCATGGCTCACTCCTTGGCGATGACAGATCGGGCCATCGACGGCCCATTGCATTTGCGATGATGTCGGGTCATATTACTATGAAAATCATAGTCTCAAGCCTGATGAAGAAAACGTGATGACGAAAATGAAGGACAACACGGCTGACCAAACGCTCTGTCCTGTCGCTCGCGCCGAAACCGTCGTGGGCGACCGCTGGACAGTACTGGTTCTGCGCGAACTGTTCGCGCGCAATCATCGCTTCGAGGAGATTCAGGCGCAGTCCGGCGGCACGCCGCAGATGATCACGGCACGGCTGAAAAAGCTGGAAGCGGACGGCCTGGTGACGCGGCGCGTCTACAACAAACGCCCGTTGCGCCACGAATATCACCTCACCGAGAAGGGCGACGCGTTCTTTCCGGTGCTGATGGCGCTGCGCGCCTGGGGCGAGACCTGGTGCAAGTCACCGCGGGAAGGCCGCGCAATGAACTACACCCATCGCGTCTGCGGCAAGCCGGCCGGGCTCGGTCCGGTCTGCGAGTCCTGCGGCGAGCCGGTTCATCGCGCCGACATGGTGGGCGAGCGAACTCCCAAATACCAAAGAGAGCGAGATGCGCGCTGGGAGGCCTTCAAGGCGACCCGCTGAATTCCCCGACGCCGCCGGCGCAAGCGGACGACGCGAGAGCCTTCGCACCGCCGCAGCGTCTCGATCACACGGGGCCGATCCGGCCGAGCCTCGCACAACACAGGAGACCACCATGCCATTCGTTCGCATCGACCTGAAGCGCGGCAAGTCCGCCGAATATCGCAAGACGCTGGGCGAGATCGTCTACAAGGCGATGCGCGAGGTGATCAACGTGCCCGAGAATGACAAGTTTCAGGTCATCACCGAGCACGACCGTGGCGACCTGAACTACGCCGACAACTATCTCGGCAATACCTACAGCGACGATCTCATCTTCATCCAGATCACCATGAATGCCGGGCGTACCGTCGAGATGAAGAAGGCGTTCTACAAGCAGATCGTGGACGACTATCAGAGCCAGCTGCAGGGACGGCCGGACGATGTTGTCATCAACCTCGTCGAGGTCGCCAAGGAGAACTGGTCGTTCGGTCACGGCATCGCCCAATACGCAAGCTGAACGCAGAACAGGAATGCGCCGGACGGACGGCCGTCAGCCCTGCGGCTTGCCGTCCGCAGCTTGCGGCCGGCGTCGCCAGCACGCATAGTGCCGCCCGTGCACGAACAACAACAAACAGGGAGGCAACCATGAGGACGATCGCAGCCGCGCTGTGCGCGCTCACGCTGATCGCAACCGGTGCGCAGGCACAGACGCTCAAGGACTTCATGGCTGTTGTCATGAAGAAATGGACCGCGCCGTTCGAGCCGTTCCAGCTCATCGACAATATCTACTACGTGGGCACTGACGGGATCGCGGTCTACATCATCAAGACGTCGCAAGGGCTGATCCTGATGGACACGGCGATGCAGCAGTCGACCGGCATGATCAAGGACAACATCGCCAAGCTCGGCTTCAAGGAGGGCGACATCAAGATCATCCTCAACACCCACGCCCATCTCGACCACACCGGCGGCTTTGCCGAGATCAAGAAGGAGACCGGCGCGCAACTGATCGCCGGCGAGCGCGACAAGCCCCTGCTCGAGGGCGGCTATTATCCGGGCGACGAGAACAACGCCGATCTCGCCTTTACGCCGGTGAAGGTCGACCGCACCGTCAAGGAAGGCGACAAGGTGACGCTCGGCGATGTCACGCTGACAGCGCACACCACCCCCGGCCATTCGCCCGGCTGCACCAGCTGGGAGATCACGGTCAAGGATGGCAGCCAGGCGCGCAACGTGCTGTTCTTCTGCAGCGGAACGGTGGCGCTGAACCGGCTGGTCGGCCGTCCGACCTATCCCGGCATCGTCGACGACTACCGCTCGACCTTCACCAAGGTCAAGGCGATGAAGGTCGACGTGCTGCTCGGGCCGCATCCGGAGGTCTACGCCATGCAGGCCAAGCGGGCGCAGATGAAGGACGGCGCGCCGAACCCGTTCGTCAAGCCGGGCGAAAATGCCACCTACGTGGCCGGGCTGGAGCAGGATTTCGACAAGCAGCTCGCCAAGCAGACCGCTGCGCTGCAGAAGGCCAATTAGGTAGTCACCCCGTCATCCTGAGGAGCGCGTAGCGCGTCTCGAAGGATGAACGGCCCCGCCATGGCCGTCGATCCTTCGAGACGCGCGCAAGCGCGCTCCTCAGGATGACGGGATAGCCGCCTACGCAAATTTGCAGCCGTTGCCGCGGCAACTATGCGCGCAGCGGCTTGACATCGTCAGGCAATCCATCGACAGGTGGATTGCCTTTCCGCTTTTGCCGCCCGCAATGACGGAACGTAACAAGACAGAAATGGGAGCCGCCCGATGTCCTCGCGCAAACCCGCCGCCAGCAAAGGCAAGACTGTCACCGTCAAGGATGCCACCTTCGGCCTGCTTCGCGCATGGGGCATCAAGAAGGTGTTCGGCAATCCCGGCTCGACCGAGCTGCCGTTCCTGAGCGACTGGCCCGACGACATCGACTACGTGCTCGGCCTGCAGGAGGCATCCGTCGTCGGCATGGCCGACGGCTACGCGCTGGCGACGCGCAATGCCGGTTTCGTCAATCTGCATTCGGCGGCCGGCGTCGGCAACGCGCTCGGCAACATCTACAACGCCTATCGCAACCAGACCCCGCTGGTGATCACCGCGGGCCAGCAGGCACGCTCGATCATTCCGCTGCAGGCCTTCCTCTATGCCGAGCGGGCCTCCGAATTCCCACGGCCTTACGTGAAATTCGCGGTCGAGCCGGCGCGCGCCGAGGACGTGCCTGCCGCGATCGCGCGCGCCTATTATGTCGCGATGCAGCCGCCCTGCGGGCCGACCTTCGTCTCGGTGCCGATCGACGACTGGGCGCATGCGACGCAGCCGCTCGACGCGCGCCAGGTCAGCCGCGAGATCGGCCCCGACCTGTCGGCGATGCAGGCATTGGCGGCCGCGCTCGGCGAGGCCAAGCGCCCTGCCCTCGTCGTCGGCCCGGCCGTCGATCGGGCCGAGGCAGTCGATCTCATGGTGAAGGTCGCCGAGAAATCAAAAGCCGCGGTCTGGGCCAGCCCGTTCTCGGCGCGCTGCTCGTTCCCCGAACGGCATCCGCAGTTTGCAGGCTTCCTGCATGCCGCGCCGGGCCAGCTCTCCGATGCGCTGCGCGATCACGATCTCGTCGTCGTGGTCGGCGCGCCGGTCTTCACCTTCCATGTCGAGGGCCATGCCGCGATCTTCGACGGTTCGACCACGATCTTCCAGATCACCGACGATCCGGACGCCGCCGCGATGACGCCGACCGGCCACAGCATCGTCGCGACCATGAAGCCCGCGCTGACAGCGCTGCTCGAGATGCTGCTTGAGACGAAACGCACCGCGCCGGCTGGCCGTGTCCTGCCGCCGGCTCCGGCCGCCGGCGACCCGATCCCTGCCGAATACGCGCTGCATGCGCTCTCGGCCGCGATGGGGCCGTATGATGCGCTGGTCGAGGAAATACCGTCGCATCGCCCGCTGATGCAGAAGGCGATGCCGATGCACGGCCAGGACAGCTTCTACACCATGGCGAGCGGCGGCCTCGGCTACAGCCTGCCGGCAGCGGTCGGCATGGCGCTCGGTCGACGTCAGGGACGCACGGTTTGCCTGATCGGCGACGGCTCGGCGATGTATTCGATCCAGGCGCTGTGGACATCGGCGCAGCGCAAGCTGCCGCTGACGGTCGTCGTGCTGAACAATTCCGGCTACGGCGCGATGCGCTCGTTCAGCCAGGTGATGCAGGTGCGCAACGTGCCGGGCCTCGATCTGCCCGGCATCGATTTCGTCAAGCTCGCCGAAGGCCTGGGCTGCGACGCCGTGCGAGTGACGAAATCAGCCGAGCTCGCCGGCGCCTACCAGCGCGCGCTGTCGCATCAAGGCACCAGCCTGATCGAGGTGATGGTCGATTCCGCGGTGCCGCTGCTCTACACGCAAAAGAGCTGAGCGGCAATCTCGCCACGTCATTGCGAGCGAAGCGAAGCAATCCATCTTTCGGCAAGTGGAGATATGGATTGCTTCGTCGCTGCCGCTCCTCGCAATGACGGCTGGACATATATTCGCAACCTTATTACGAGGGCATTGGATCGCCGAGCATGGGCGCCGCTGACGGCGTCGGCACCTCGCAGCCGGAGGCGCAGCAGCGTCCGGGCTGCTTCGACACCCGTTGTCCCTTGTCGACGAGGTCGCGGCCGAGCAAATTCTCGACCAGCTCGGCCTTCTCCATCACCGGATAGTTGCGCCAGATCTCGCGCTTCATCGCCTCCGGCGAGCCGCCGCCGTGCAACGAGATCACTGAATACCAGCCGGCTTCGTGCGAGACGGTGAGGTCCTCGATCAGCCGCGCCACCTCGGCGCGCTGCTCGGCCGGGATATCGGGACGTCCGCCCATGACAGCGGCAAGCGAGGCGCGCGTTTCCGGATTGTGATCCTCGTCGGGACCCGGCAGCGCGACGATCAGCCCGCCGGAGACGTAATGCGCGACGCGGTGCATGTCGTAGATCTTGGTCGCCAGCAGCAGCTTGCCGATGTTGGAGAACACCGCATCCGGCATCACCGAGCCCGCCGGATCCTTCGTGCAGTAGACCGAGGAGGCGACGCCGCAGGCATAGAAACTCTCGGTGATGGTGATCAGCTCGACCATCGCCTCGCGGATATGCGCATGCTTCTCGGCATCGAGCCCGTTGGCCTCGATCATCAGCGCGCCGGCGCCGATCAGGAGATCGCCGAAGCCGGCGCGGGCGCCGATGCAGGAATGCCGGTGATGCGTCGCGTAGGAGGTGGTGAGGAAGCCGCCCTCCTCGGTCTCGCCGGCGAGGAACACGCGGTCATGCGGCACGAACACGTCGTCGAACATCACGACGCCGACCGACTGACCGTACTTCGCCGAGAATTTCGCCGCGGCATCGCCGGGCCGGCCGGCCGGACGCGCGACGATGGTGACGCCGGGCGCATCGACCGGCACGGCGCAACAGACGGCAAAATCCTTGTCGACAGGCACATGGGTGCGGCACGGCATGACAAGGAATTCGTGCATGTAAGGCGCGCCGGTCACGATCGCCTTGGTGCCGCGGATCACGATGCCGTCGGGCCGGCGCTCCTTGATATGGACGTAGACGTCCGCATTGGCCTGCAGGCCGGGACGCTTGGAGCGGTCGCCCTTCGCATCGGTCATGGCGATGCCGAGCGTCAGATCCTGGTCCTGAACCTCGTGCAGATAGTTGAGGAAGCGCTGGCTGTAATCGGTGCCGTGGCGATCGTCGGTCAGCCTGGTCGCCTGAAAGAGACCGTTCAGCGCATCATGGGTCAGGTAGCGCTGCGCGCAGCCCGACGTCCTGCACACCAGCCGCACCGCCTCGAGCTTGTCGAGCAGGTCCTGCGAGCTCCGATCGATGTGGAGCATGCGGTTGACGGTCTTGCCCGAGGTACCCTGCCGCGCCGTCATGATCGGCACATGCTCGGGCTGTAGCGCGAAATCATAGGTCACGCCGACGCCTGCCACGCCGGGCGCCAGCAACGGCTCGTCCGCGACGCTCGCAACGGCCGCGCCGTTGATGAACACACGCGGTTTGTAGCGGCGCAGGGATTCCCGGTAGTCCGCAGCCGTCATCAGCATGGCGCTTCTCCCTTGCTCATTTATTCTAACACTGTTAAATTATCTAACGCTGTTAGAATTGAGTCAAGAACGGATTTGCCGGGCCATGCAGATGCGCGAGAGCAGGAAGGAAGCGGTCAGCCGCCACAAGCGGGAGCTGATCCTCGACGCGGCGCGCAGCGTGTTCGCGGAGGAAGGCCTCGAGGGCGCGAGCCTGCGGGCGATCGCGACGCGGGCCGGCTACACGCCGGCGGCGCTGTATTTCCATTTCGATTCCAAGGAGGCGATCTACGCCGAGGTGCTGCGGCAATCGCTGGCCTCGCTCGGCGAAGCCGTCAGTGCGGCGGTCGCGACGACGCGCGGCGCCAAGCAGAAGCTGCACGCAGCAGGCATGGGCTTCTTCCGCTATTACGCGGAGAACCCGCGCGACCTCGATCTCGGCTTCTACTTGTTCCGCGGCGGCATGAAGCCGGCCGGGCTCGGCCATGACCGCGATCACGCGCTGAACGCCGCGCTGGAGGCGGCGCTGCATCCGATTGCCGAAGCCGCAGAGGCGCTCGGCGCCTCCAGGTCGAAGGCGAACACGGTGATGGTGGACTGCTTCGCGCATGCGACCGGCCTCCTGCTGCTATTGCACACCGGCCGCATCAGGATGTTCGGCGCCTCGGCACCCGATTTGATGGATGCCTATCTGCGCGACAGGATCGCACAGATCGCAAAGGAGTGAGGCGCCTCAGTTGCGCGGCCGATATCGTAGCTCGGATGAAGCGCAGCGAAATCCGGGATTCACGCGCGCACGTTCGACCCGGATTACGTTTCGCACCATCCGGGCTACAGGTCTCACTTCCCGTGCGCTTCCCGCATCTTGGCCTGGATCTTGGCCATGCCGCCGATCCAGCGGTCGTAATTCTCGGTCTTCTTGCGCATGTAGCCGAGCACCTGCGGATGCGGCAGGATCAGGAAGGTCTCCTGCTCGATGCCCTTGAGTGCATCCTGCGCGACCTGCTCGGCGGAAAGATCGCCGTCGCCGGATTGCGGGCCCTTCGGGATCGAGCGCAGCATGTTGGTGTCGACGCCCTGCGGGCAGAGGATCGAGACCTTGATGTTGTCGGCGCGGTGCGAGATCGCGAGGTTTTCCGCAAAGCCGACCGCGGCGTGCTTGGTGGTCGAATAGGCCGGGCTGCCGACCTGCGACAAGAGGCCCGCGGCCGAGATCGTGTTGAGGAAATAGCCGCCGCCGCGCGTCTTCATGCGCGGCACCAGATGCCGCGCGGCATAGACATGCGCCATCACATGGATCGCCCAGCTCCGCGACCACGGCTCGTCCGAGGTGCCGCCGGCGTTCACCGACAGTGGATCGAAGCCGCCGCCGATGCCGGCATTGGAGCAGAACAGCGCGATCGGGCCGAACATGCGCTCGGTCTCGTCGATCACATGCAGGATGTTCTTCTCCTGCCCGACGTCGCATTTGAAGGCGGCACCACCGACCGTGGCCGCGACCTTCTCGGCCGCGCCATGATCGAGGTCGACGACCACGACCTTCGATGCGCCCGCGGCATGGAACGCCTCGCACAGCGCCTTGCCGATGCCATTGCCACCGCCGGTGACCACCACAACCTTACCTGCCACCTGCATGGCCATCCTCCCGATATCTTGATTTCAGCGCATGATCCGGAGAGCCGGTCTCATGTTCAAACAGAGGGATCATGATATCCCATCTTTTGCCGATGCATGATCTTTTCGCGAGGCCGGCCCGGCCCTGTGCGTAACGCTGGCGGACCCCTCAGCTCGCCAACACGACGTCGAACACGGCCGTGTAGTGGCAGGCGGCCCCGAGCAGCACGAAGCAGTGCCAGATCGCGTTCTGGAAGCGCAGCCGCCGCCAGGAGTGGAAGATCACGCCCAGGCTGTAGAGGATGCCGCCGGCCAGCACGAAGCCGAGCGCCATCGCCGGCAGTGCCTTCACGACGCGGTCGTAGAGCATGATGCCGCTCCAGCCCATCGCGAGATAAAGCCCGATCGAGAGTCGGTCGAAGCGGCCGGGATAGCGCAGCTTGAGCCAGATCCCGACGATCGCCACGCACCACACCCCGACCAGCAGCGCGATCGCGAAGGTGCTGTCCTTCAGTTCCACGATGAACGGCGTGTAAGTCGCGGCGATCAGCAGATAGATCGCGGAATGATCGAAGCGCCGCAGCACCCATTTGGCGCGCGACACCGGCCACAGATTATAGGTCGCCGACAGCACCAGCATCGCGAGCAGGCCGGCGACATAGACCGACACCACGGCGATGTCGAACGGGCCGGCATAGACCGCGGTCAGCACGATCAGCGCGGTGGCGGCGACCAGCCCGAAAGCGACGCCGACGAGATGGACGACGCCGTCGGCGATCAGCTCGGCACGGTCGTAGTTCCACAGCGCGGCGCCGGCCGCGTGGATCGAGGTCGAGGCAAGTTGCTTCAGGCGGAAGACCGTCATGCAGGCTTTCCCGTGGGCCGATGGACGATGGGTAGCGCGGGTGGTCTGACGCGTTCAATTCCCCTGCCCCCCGACAACCCCTCGCCTGCAAAGGCGCCGGAAATGTGAAGCTTGATTTTGGCCCGATAATCGCCACCTTGCGGGTGATCGCCCGCCCCTTTTGGTCCCTCCTGCCGGGTTTTCGTTAACCCTCCATGCCCCCCAGCTTCACTGATATCGTCGAGGAAGCCCGTCTCTCGGCGCGGGCGCTGCTCGACTATGGCGAGGGCTTCTTCAACCCGACGGTGCGGCTCGGCGTCACCGGCCTGTCGCGCGCCGGCAAGACCGTGTTCATCACCGCGCTGGTGCACGGCCTGACCCGCGGCGGCCGCTTCCCGGTGTTCGAGGCCTATGCCTCGGGGCGGATCGCGCGCGCCTATCTCGCCCCGCAGCCCGACGATGCGGTGCCGCGCTTCGCCTATGAGAACCATGTCCGGACATTGGTCGAGGAGCGACGCTGGCCGAGCTCGACCACCGACATCTCCGAGCTCCGTCTCGTGATCGAGTATCAGCGGCAAAATGGCGCGGACCGCACGCTGACCCTCGATATCGTCGACTATCCCGGCGAGTGGCTGCTCGACCTGCCGCTGCTCAACAAGAGCTACGAGCAATGGTCGGCGGAGAGCCTTGCGCTGTCGCGCGAGCCGCTGCGCGCAAAACTCGCGACGTCCTGGCACGCGCATCTCGCGACGCTGAAGCCCGAAGCCAAAGAGGACGAGCAGGCCGCGCTCACCGAAGCACGCCTGTTCACCGACTATCTGCGCGCCTGCCGCGACGAGCGCTTCGCGATGAGCCTGTTGCCGCCCGGCCGCTTCCTGATGCCCGGCAATCTCGCCGACACGCCGGCACTCACCTTTGCGCCGCTCGACGTGCCCGCAGGCGGCAGCGCGGGTGACGGCTCGCTATGGGCGATGATGCGGCGGCGCTTTGAAGCCTACAAGGACGTCGTGGTGCGGCCGTTCTTCCGCGACCATTTCGCGCGGCTCGACCGCCAGATCGTGCTGGCCGATGCGCTCGCCGCATTCAATGCCGGCCCCGAGGCGCTGCACGATCTCGAGGCCGCACTCGCCGGCATTCTCGACTGCTTCCGGATCGGCCGCAGCACGATCCTGAGCGCGCTGTTCCGGCCGCGCATCGACCGCATCCTGTTCGCGGCCACCAAGGCCGACCATCTGCACCACCAGAGCCACGACCGGCTGGAGGCCGTGCTGCGGCGGATCGTGGCCAAGGCCGCCGAGCGCGCCGAATATGCCGGCGCCGATATCGACGTCGTCGCGCTCGCCGCGGTGCGCGCCACGCGCGAGGCGCAGGTCCAGCGCGGGCGCGACCGGCTGCCGTCGATCCTCGGCACGCCGGCGCCGGGCGAGGTCGCCAATGGCGAGCGGCTCGACGGCGAGACGGAAGTTGCGACCTTTCCGGGCGACCTGCCCGATAATCCGGAGGAGCTGTTCAACGGCGGTTTCCGCGGCCTCTCAAGCTCGGACACCGAGGCCGTAGACTACCGCTTCCTGCGCTTCCGTCCGCCAAAGCTGGAACGAAACGGCGATGCAGAGCCGGTGCTGCCTCACATCCGCCTTGACCGCGCCCTCCAGTTCCTGATCGGAGACAAACTGCAATGAACGAGAAGACGCCCCCGCGGCGGCCGGCGACGTTCAAGCTCGACGATCCCGGCGTGGTCGTGATGGATCCGGATGACGGCAGCCGCCTCACCCGCGGCACGATCCAGATCGTGCCCGAGGCCGAGCCCGCGCAGCTCCCGGTCCCGGTCGATACGCCGCTGGTGCCGGCGCGCCGCGGCTTCCGCTGGGGCACGCTGTTCTGGAGCGCGGTCGCGGGCCTCGTGGTGCTCGGCACCGGGCTTGGCGTCCTCAACCTGGTCGAGGACCTGTTCGCACGCAATGAAGGCCTCGGCGTCCTCGGGCTGGGACTCGCCGTCATCGCCGCGGTTGCGCTCGCCGTCGTGACCACGCGCGAGCTCGTCGGCCTGGCAAGGCTTGCGACGATCGAGAAGCTGCATCTGCGCGCCGCCGAGGTGCTGATCAGCGACGACCGGGCCGCGAGCCGCGCGATCGTTGCCGATTTGCTCAAGCTCGCGCACCAGACCCCGCAGCTCGCTCGCGCCCGCAGCGCGCTGCAGAGCCACACCGACGACATCATCGACGGCGCCGACATGATCCGCCTCGCCGAGCGCGAGTTGATGACACCGCTCGATGAGGAAGCGCGACGGCTCGTATCGACCGCCGCGCAGCGCGTCTCGGTCGTCACCGCGGTCAGCCCGCGCGCGCTGTTCGACGTGCTGTTCGTGTTCGTGGCGAGCTTGCGGATGATCCGGCAGCTGGCGCGGCTCTATGGCGGCCGGCCCGGCGCGCTCGGCATGATCCGCCTGCTGCGCCACGTCATCGCGCATCTCGCGATCACCGGCGGCATGGCGGCCAGCGACAGCCTGATCCAGCAGATGCTCGGTCACGGCATCGCTGCAAAACTGTCACAACGCCTCGGCGAAGGCATGCTCAACGGCCTGTTGACCGCCCGGCTCGGCCTCGCCGCGATCGACGTCACCCGCCCGCTTCCCTTCAACGCCCTGCCGCGCCCGGCGCTGACGGATCTCGCGAAAGACCTGATCCGCAAGCGCGAGGAAGAGGAATGAGGTGCTTGCCTCGCCCCGCTTGCGGGGAGAGGCCGGAATTTTCGCGAAGCGCAAATTTCGGGTGAGGGGGAGTCTCCGCGAGACCAACTCTCGCCGTCCCCGTGGAGACTCCCCCTCATCCCGACCTTCGCAGAGCGAGCTCTGATCGTCTCGTCCCCGCAAGCGGGGAGAAGGAGGAGGCCAGCACGCGCCAGCGGAAGAAGGTGGTGTCCGGCGGCGGCGACAGATCGGGGGTCCAGCCGCTGATCTTCTCCAGCGCATAGGTGTCCATCACCATGCCGCGCCAGCTGCGCGTCACGCGCTCCAGCGGCTGGCGCACCGCTGATGTCTCGCTCCACAGCGGCAGATTGTTCTCGGGCTCGCGCCCGACATAAATGCCGGCGTGATCGCGGATCTTGCTCACGCCGGGATCGGCAAAGCCCTGGAAGCGGCCGCGTTCGTTGATTTCGATGACCGTCACCTTCCCGCGCAGCAACCAGCGCAGCATCGCATAGGTGCGATAATCCGTGGTCGCGACCCAGGTCGCGCCGGTCGCCTCAACCTGCGCCAGCGTGCGCGCAGCCACCACATCGTAGCCCGCCTCGGTGCCGATCGGATCGGTGCGGCCGATCAGATTCCACGGCGCGAACATGTAGTAGAGGAAGACGCAGACGACGAACACGATGCCTGATGTGATCGCGGTCCGCGCCCAATACACCGTCGATTTGATGAGCCCGACCGACCAGCCCTCGAACGGCATCCGCGTGACGTTGATCGCGACCGCCGCAAATCCGGCTGGCCACAAAAACATCGGCCAGGTGTCGCCGACCCGCAGCGTCAAGGACTTCCAGAGGAAGTAGATGAACGGCACCAAGACTGCGGTCGCCAGCAGGATCGCAACCGGCTCGCGCTTGCGATAGCCGCGCCATGCCGTCAGCGCGGTGCCGAACAGCGTCACCGGCAGCAGCACGAAGCCGACGAGGCCGAACTGCATGCCGACGAATTCGCCGACGGTGCGCAGCGTGAAGGCGCGCTCGGCGGTGGCGCGCACCGCCTGGAAGCGGAACGAGGCCCAGTCGTGCTCGGCATTCCAGATCAGCACCGGCGAGAACACAACGATCGCGATCAGCGCGGCAAGATACGGATACGGGCTGCGCAGCCAGCGCCAGCGCCAATCCGGCACCAGCGCAAAGGCGAGCACCGCCGGCGCGAACATGATCGCGGTGAATTTCGACAGCAGCGCCAGCCCGGCAAACAACCCCGCGGCGAGCCACCAGCGCCCGTCACCGCTTTGCGCAAGCCGTACCAGCGACCACAGCATCGCCACCGAAAACGGGATCAGCGCCGTATCCGGCGCGACCTTTGCCATCAAGAGGCCGTAATACAGCGCCGCCTCCGGCAGCAGCAACGCCAGCATCACGGCGCGGACGTTGTTGTCCGTCACGCGGCGGACGATGTCGGCGAGCAGGAGCTGGGTGGCCAGCATCGCGACGATGCCGCCGAGGCGGACGCCGAGATTGGTGTCGCCGAGGATCGCGGTGCCGAAGCGGATGAACCAGGCGACCATCGGGGGATGGTCGAGGAACGACAGCACGTTTTCCTTCGACCAAGTCCAGTAATAGGCCTCGTCGGTGCGCAGATCGAGCGCATGGGCGTAGACCAACCGCATCGCGGTCATGGCAACGATCACGGCGATGACGCCCCGCCAGTCCGGCGCGCGCGAACGGGCCGGCTTAACGCTGTTGTTATCGGCTCCGGGTTCGGCTTGGGCTATCGTCACGGCGCGCTTTTTGTTCGACTCTTAACGGAGTGTCAACGTGCCGCACGGCCCGCTCTCACGGCTGGTCCGGACCCGCGGTGGTGTTCAGCGCGGGAATTAACCACTAGACTTGCCGATCATGAATCACATGGCCTCCCCCTCGCGCGAGCACTTGCAGGACATGGCCCGCGGTATCGGCCTGCGGCAGGTCCGCATCGTCACGGGGGCGATCATGTTCGCCTACCTGACCAGCCATTTCCTCAACCACGCGCTCGGCAATATCTCGACGGAGGCGCTGGCGATCGGGGTCTACTACCACACCGAGTTCTGGCAGTTCCTGCCGGTCGCGATCGTGTTCTACAGCGCCTGCCTGGTGCATACTGGGCTCGGCATCTGGGCGCTCTATCAGCGCCGCGAGTTCCACTGGAAGGCGATCGAGCCGCTGCAGCTGACGCTCGGCCTCAGCATCCCGATGCTGATCGTCGCACACGTCGTCGGCGTACGGCTCGGCCAGACCCTGTACGGGCAAGAGAAGCTCTACCCACAGGAGCTGTACACCTTCTTCATCGCCTCGCCGAACCGGCTGTGGCAGATGCTGGCGGTGCTGGTGATCGCCTGGGTACATGGCTGCATCGGCCTGTATCTCTGGCTGCGGCTGCGTCCGTTCTTCAAGCGCGCCGCGCCGTTCCTGCTCGCTGGAGCGGTGCTGATCCCGACCCTGGCGATGCTCGGCATCTACCAGGGCGGCCGCGCCACGATGGCGGATTATCAGGATCCCGACTGGCGGCGCGAGGAGCTGTCGGTGCAGAAGCTCGGCACGGCGGCGCAGGGGACCACGCTCGAGAAGATCACCGACGGCCTGACCATCGGCTATCTCGGCCTGCTCGGCCTCGTGCTGCTGGCGCGCGGCGCGCGGGCCCTGCTGGAGCGCCGCGGCGGCATGATCGCGCTGTCCTACGGCAACGGCCGCACGCTGCGGGTACCGAAGGGATTGAGCGTGCTGGAAGCAAGTTTGCGCTACAACGTGCCGCATGCGAGCGTCTGCGGCGGCCGCGCACGCTGCTCGACCTGCCGCATTCGCATCATCGGCGACCACGCCGGATTGCCCGAGCCCTCGCCGCGCGAAGCCTTCGTGCTGCACCGGGTCGGCAATGACGATCCGTCGATCCGGCTGGCCTGCCAGTTGCGGCCGACCGCCGACCTGAACTTCTTCCAGCTGTTCCTGCCGAGCACGACATCGGCCAACGCCCACGCCGCCAATCCGGCACGGGTCGGCCAGGAGCGCTATCTGGTCAGCATGTTCGTCGACATGCGCGGCTCGACCCAGCTTGCCGAGAAGCGGCTGCCGTTCGACACCGTGTTCATCGTCAACCGCTTCCTCGGCGCGGTGTCGCAGGCGGTGCTGGAGGCCGGCGGGCGGCCCAACCAGTTCATCGGCGACGGCATGCTGGCGCTGTTCGGGCTTGCCACAGACCGGCAGGTGGCCTGCCGCCAGGCGTTGCGCGCGGCGGCGCTGATCGCAACCCATATCGACGAGCTGAATCAATTCCTGAGCCACGATCTGCGCGAGCCGATCCGCTTCGGCATTGGCATCCATGGCGGCGAGGTGATCGTCGGCGATATCGGCTATCGCGACCACATGGTGTTCACCGCGCTCGGCGATGCCGTCAACGTCGCGGCACGGCTGCAGGACATGACCAAGGCGCTGGCCTGCGAGGCGATCATCTCGGACGAGGTGCGCGTCACCGCCGGGCTGGCCGACGATGCCCTGCCGGCGCAGGAGGTCGCGATCCGCGGCCGCAACGAGCCGATGACCGTGCGCACGGTCGAAAAGACGCAGCTCCTGTCGACGCTGGTCGACGACCGGCGTGCCGTCGCGGCCTGACCTGGTTCATCTCCGCTCCAACCCAATGTGACCTGCCGCACATCCGACGGTGCGTTCAGCAGAGATGCTCGAACGTGCCCGGTGCCGGATGCGACTGACTGGCGATGGGTAACACTGCAACCGCGCCGCGACAGAGCTCAACGCGCACCCGAAGGAGAAGACCATGTTTCGCAAAGTCACGCTCGCTCTCGCCACTGCCGCAACCCTCGGTGTCGCCGCGCTGGCGCCGACCGCAGCTTCCGCCAAGCCGTTCTTCTGGCATCCGCATCACCATCACTTCTGGGGTGGCCCGGGCATTGCCGTCGGCTTCGTCGACTCCGGCTGCTACGCCACCCGCCTGGTGCTGACGCCCTACGGCTATCGCTATCGCACCGTGAACGTCTGCTACTGATCGAACGTTCTACTTGGATGGAAACGCCCCGGTCGTCCACGCGACCGGGGCTTTTCGTTGTTGCGACGCAACGCTGCGAAAGCTCAATTGACTTGCCGTTCCCCGGTGCGACATTTGGACAGCGCGCATTCCGCGATGCGAAGGCGCGCAAGGCAATCTGGGCCTGGTGATGACCGGCTCACGACAGAACAGCTTCGGAGGAAGCGGAATGCTCGATCGACGAGACTTGATGAAGCGCGCCGGATTGGCCGCTTTGGTGACGGGGCTGGGATCAAGGGGTGCATTCGCCCTCGACACCGTGACGCTGCCCTTTGGCAATGGCGAGCGCCCGCTGGTGCGCTACCCGCAAAAGCGCCCGATGATCGGCCTGACCGCCCGCCCGCCGCAGCTGGAAACGCCGTTTGCGGTCTTCAACGACGGCCCGATCACGCCGAACAATGCGTTCTTCGTGCGCTATCATCTGGCAGACCTCCCCTACAATCTCGATCCGGACAAGTTCACGCTGGAGATCAAGGGCAAGGTCGACAAGCCGCTGAAGCTGTCGCTGAAGGACATCAGGAAGCTGAAGGCGACCGATATCGTTGCCGTCAACCAGTGCTCCGGCAACAGCCGCGGCTTCTTCAGTCCGCGCGTCGCCGGCGGCCAGCTCGGCAACGGCGCGATGGGCTGCGCGCGCTGGCACGGCGTGCCGCTGAAGACCGTGCTCGACATGGCCGGCGTGCAGGCCGGAGCCAAGCAGGTCACCTTCAACGGCATGGATGGTCCGGTCAGCGACAAGACGCCGGATTTCGTCAAGGCACTCGACATCGACCACGCACGCGACGGCGAGGTGATGCTGGCCTGGGGCATGAACGGCGAGGACCTGCCCTTCCTCAACGGCTTCCCGCTCCGCCTCGTGGTGCCCGGCTATTACGGCACCTATTGGGTGAAGCACCTCAACGAGATCACCGTGATCGACAACGTGTTCGAGGGCTTCTGGATGAAGTCCGCCTACCGGATACCGGATACGCCGAACAATGCGGTCGAGCCCGGCACCGCACCGAAGGCGACGATCCCGATCAATCGCTTCACGGTGCGCTCGTTCATCACCAGCGTTGCCGACGGCGCCAAGCTGAAGGCCGGCCGCACCATGCTGCGCGGCATTGCCTTCGACGGCGGTAAAGGCATCAAGGAGGTGATGGTCTCGACCGACGGCGGCAAGAGCTGGACGCCGGCCAAGCTCGGCAAGGACCTCGGCAAATACGCCTTCCGCGAATGGAAGTTGCCGGTGAAGCTCGCGGCCGGTCCCGCAGAGCTGAAGGTGCGCGCCACCAACAATGCCGGCGACACCCAGCCGATGGATCCGTTGTGGAATCCGGCCGGCTATCTGCGCAACGTCGTCGAAACCGTGCGCGTCACCGCAGCGTGAGGAGAAGCATCATGACCAGCAAGCTGCTTCCATCCCTCGCCGCGATCGCCGCGCTGTCGATCGGCGCCGCCATCGCCGCGCCCGTGAACTACACGGTCCCCGAGGAAACCGCGGCCTTCAAGTCAGGTCCCAACCTCGAGGTGGTGCAAAACAACTGCACCGCCTGCCACTCGGCCGACTACATCAAGACCCAACCGCAGGGCGAGAAGTTCAAGAAGGATTTTTGGCAGGCCGAGGTGACCAAGATGATCAAGGTCTACGGTGCGCCGATCGACGAAGCCGACGTCGGCAAGATCGTCGAATACCTCTCCGCGACCTATTGAGACGCCGCCGGTCGATCCCCGCGCGCCGGCCGAAAAGGCAGCGCGCGGGACGATCGATCCAGTTCGGTACACCGGAACCGATCCGTTTTTGCAGCGCATCAATTGACCACGAAACGGGCAATCCGGCGTAAAACCCCCGCAAAGCGGGTTGTTTCCGGTCAAAAACACACCGTCGTTTGATCTACCCAGCTTTTTTCAAACTGCTATCCTGTCGTTGCGGACAAGCCGGTTTTTGCGGGGACCGACTGGTCTGTTTTCGATTGATTCCGCGGAGACGACTGGAATGCCCAAAGGTACAGTGAAGTGGTTCAACCCGACCAAGGGTTATGGATTCATCCAGCCCGCATCGGGCGGCAAGGACATTTTCGTTCATATTTCAGCAGTTCAGAAGGCTGGCCTTCAGACCCTCAACGAAGGTCAGTCGGTTGAATACGAAGAGATTGCAAATCGCGGCAAGACGTCAGCCGAAAATCTCAAGGTCTAGCGTCACAGCGCCAGATCCGGCGGCGCACTCTCGGACGCCATCCGGGAGTGGGGGCCGATCCACACACCAGACAACGTGACGTTCGGCGGGGCGGGCACGATGCCCGCGCGCCATGGCGTTGAACTATATGGCGTTGAACTATTTCGGCGGCCACCGCTCGCGCGCCGACAACAGCCTTTTGCGCCGGGAAGCGCGCGGCTGCGCATTGCAGCATCACAGGCACGTGCCGCTCTGGCCGTTGCCGCACGGCACCCGCTTCGACAGCTGCTGAACCTTGCGCTTCGACTCGGCCTGCGCCAGCACGTCGAACACGCTTGACGGGGTGAGCTGCGTGGCCTTGCGGAAGTCCTCGGTCGCCTTGTCGACATGGTTGAGCGCCTCATGCGCCTTGGCGCGGGCGAACAGGCCCTCAACCGTCTCCTTCTGCGCGATCGCCCGGTCGAGATCCTCGACCGCCTTGTCGTAGTTGCGCAACGCCGACCAAGTGATGCCGCGCAATGTCAGCGCCGGCTGATAATCGGGCCGCGCAGAGAGGATGAAGTTGAGATCCTTCATCGCGTTATCCGGCTTCTTCAGCCCGAGATAGGCCCGGGCGCGCAGCACATGCGGGAAAGCATCGTTGGGCGCCCGCGTGATGATCTGGTCGAAGGCGGCGATGGCGCGGTCGTACTGGGAGGAAGTCAGCATCGCGAGCCCGCGGCCGAGCTGTGCCGTCGGATTGTTCGGGCTTCGCTCCAGCACAGCGTCGATATCGACCAGTCCCTCATCTGCGCGGCCCTTGAGCATCAACGCGAGGCCGCGCCACGATTTGGCGATCAGATTGGTCGGCACCAGCGCCAGGGCCTGATCGAAATCCAGCAGCGCCTTGTCGAGCTGATTGAGGCCGATATGGGCGAGTCCACGCTCTGTGAAAGCGAGCGTCTCCTTGGGATTGAGCGAGATCGAATGATCGTAGTCGGCGAGCGCGTCCTGCACCTTGCCGGTGCCGGCCTTGACGAGGCCACGCGCCAGATACGCCAACGAATTGTTCTGATCGAGCGTGATGGCACGGCCGGCGTCGGCCATCGCTTGATCGAACTGCCGCGTGCCGGCGGCATTGAGCGCGCGGGCCGCCAGCAGCTGCGGATTGTCCGGCTTGACCTTGAGCAGGGCATTGAGATCGTTGCGCGCGTCCGCCGACCGGCCGAGCTTTGAATAGGCCAGTGCACGCAGGCGCAGCGCAGCCTCGTTGCGGGGATCGCCGCCCAGCACCTGGGTGAGATTGGCAACGGCGCCCGCGTAGTTGCCCTGTGCGACGAGCTGCTTGGCCTGCTCGACCTGCTGGTTACCCGCCGCCGGCCCGGCTGGCCGCGCCGGCGGCGCGCCTGGAGCCGGTGCGGCCTGCGGCGGCGCGGCGCCGCCTGCTGCCTTGGCGAGTTCGGCCTGCATCGTGACCGCCTGCTGGCGCTGCTGCTGTATCTCCTTGTTGTCGGGAAGCACCGCCAACAACCGGTCGAAGTCGGCAATCGCGCGGGCATAGTCACCCTTGGCGCTGTAGAGCTGGGCACGGGCGAAATAGGCGTTGCGCTCGGCCTGCGGCGCCTGCGCGATCGCACGCGAGAAATCCTCGATCGCTTTATCCATGTCGCCCTTGCGGCGATGGGCCTGACCTCGCCAGTAGAATGCATTCGGCGTGCCGGCGTTGACGGCAATCGCGGTGTTGGCGTCGGCCACCGCCGCATCGGGCTGTCCGGTTTCGACATAGGCCCGCGCGCGCCCGACACGGGCAGCGGGAAGATCCTGCCGCAACGTGATCGCCTGGTCGTAATCCGAGATCGCATCGCTCCAGGCGTGCTGGTCGGCGCGCAGATTGCCGCGCGCCAGGAAGCCGAACGGGTTCTTCGGCTCGAGCTCGATCACGCGATCGAAATCGGCGCGGGCCTGATCCAAGCTGCCCTTGCGTTGCTGGACATAACCGCGCGCGATCAGCGCCGGCACGAATTGTCCATTCAGCTGCACCGCTGCATCGGCATCGCTGAGGGCCTGATCGATCTTGCCGCGCGCGATGCCAAATCGCGAGCGGCCGGTGAAGGCCTTGGTGCGGTCCTCCGTGGAGCGTGCGGTATCGTTGATGATGCCCGAGCACGCCGCCTCGACCTTGTCCGTCGGCGGCCCGCTGCAATCCTCGACATCGCCCGCGCGGGCCGGACCGGCGAGCACGGGCCAAAGTAGCAGCGCAAGCGCCAGCAGCTTTGGGAAACGAACGCCGCGGGTGGCGGCATCAATGCAGATCGAACGTGAACGCATATGGTAGCCTCGGGTTGACCGAATGCTGCCGGTGTTAACGCGTCACTTGGTTCTTATGGTGATCGGCACTGAACGTATTTTTTGGAACCATATCGTGCGAAGCTATTGTTCGAATCCTGGCATTCGGTTCCCAGCGTCGCGCGGAACGCTATCCCTGCGATCAATGAGGATAGAACAGCGCGGAACGCGCAGCTGCGACGCTCAGCCGTTCAATCTTCCGTCACCCATTTGGCGACGGTCATGACATCAGGCGGTTGCAGATAGCCGCGGGGCCAGAGATCGACCGCCCATTCCACCTTGGTCGCGCGCTCGACGAGAACGGCGGTGTTGTGCGGCGTTTGCACCAACGAAAATCCGCGGTAGTGGGGATCCCCAACGTCATGAAACCTGAACAGGTTCCACGCCTGCATCACCAGCATCAGGCTGGTCGTGTTCCGCGTCGTGTCCCAGCAATCATAATTGTGTTTGTCGTCGTTGGCGCGGAAATCCGCTTTCGCCACGCGCTTGTCGGTGCCGAGGATCGGCCCCATGCGCCGGTCGAACCAGATCACGGCCTTTTGCACGGCCGCGCGTTCGGCGGCGGCATTGGCGCGGCCCGTGGCCATGATCTTGGCCAGAGCCGCCCGGTCGGCTGCGCTGAAGTCGAGCATCTCGCGACGCCGGCAGACGAAGCCGTAACAGACGGTCATCCCCGTCGCCGACGGCGGATAGATCGAGACCGAGGTGTAGAGCTGCAGGATGCCGGAGCTGAGCTCGGCCGCGCGGGCCGGCATGGCCGACGGCAACGACAGCATGAGCACAGCAAGCGCGCCGGCAAATCCGGCCCGCTTCATTCGTATCGGCTGATCAGCGTCTTTCATGAACCACCGCCCCAACTCGACCAAAGGATTATCGCGGGCGTGTCGCGATGCCAAGACATCCGGCGCATGGCTGTGGATCAGACCGGCAGCGGCGCGTCGCGCTTGACTTCCTCCATCACCGCGTAGGTTCGCGTTTCGCGCACGCCCGGCAGCGCCAGCAGGGTCTCGCCGAGAAACCTGCGATAGGCGGTCATGTTGGCGACCCGCGCCTTGACCAGATAGTCGAAGCCGCCGGCCACCATGTGACACTCGAGCACTTCCGGCGCGGTCTGGACCGCCCTGGCGAACTTCTCGAATACATCGGGCGTGGTCTTGTCGAGCAGCACCTCGACAAACACCAGCAGGCCAAGCCCGAGCCGGTGCGGATTGAGCCGGGCGCCATAGCCCTCGACGAAGCCGTCGCGCTGCAGCCGCTTCAACCGTTCGCCGACCGAGGTCGGCGACAGGCCGATCCTTTCCGCCAACTCCACATTGGCAATCCGGCCATCCCCTTGCAGGATCGAGAGGATTTTGCGGTCAGTCTTGTCGATTTCTGTCATATCTACGGTAATTCTCGAATTGATCCTGATTTTCTAAGGCAAATCTGCTAATTTGTCTATCGAACTACGGTTCACTAGCGCGTACGTGTTCCCACACAATCTCAAGGAACCGCCATGCCAGACCCGTTGCCGCTCCCGCCCCCGTTCAGCGCGCCGTATGCGCCAGACGACAGCGCCATCGCCGCCCGCCTGCGCCAGGACGCGACGCTCGGCGCGGAGGCGGAGGCACGGATCGATCGCACGGCAACCCGCCTGATCGAGGCAATCCGGGCCAACGACGATCCGCTTGGCGGGGTCGAGGACATGTTGCGGGAGTTCGCGCTGTCAACCAAGGAAGGGCTGGCGCTGATGGTGCTGGCGGAGGCGCTGCTGCGGGTCCCGGACGCGCGCACCGCCGACCAGTTCATCGAGGACAAGCTCGGTCAGGGCGACTTCGTCAACCACGAGACCAGATCGAGCGCGTTCCTGGTCAACGCCTCGGCCTGGGCGCTCGGCATGTCGGCGCGCGTGATCCAGCCCGGCGAGACGCCGCAGGGCACGATCGGGCGGCTGACGAAGCGACTCGGTGCGCCAGCGGTGCGCGCCGCGACACGGCAGGCGATGCGGCTGATGGGTAGCCATTTCGTGCTCGGCGAGACCATCGAGGCGGCGCTGTCGCGCGCGCAATCGCACACGGCGCGCGGCTCGCGCTATTCGTTCGACATGCTCGGCGAGGGTGCGCGCACCGCCGACGATGCCCATCGCTATTTCGAATCCTACGCCCGCGCCATCGATGCGATCGGCAAGGCGGCCGGCGATCAACCCCTGCCCGACCGGCCCGGCATCTCGGTGAAACTCTCCGCGTTGCACCCACGCTTCGAGGCGGTGAGCCACACGCGGGTGATGACCGAGCTGGTGCCGCAGCTGATCGATCTCGCGCGCCGCGCCAAGGCGTTCGACCTCAACTTCACCGTCGATGCCGAGGAGGCCGACCGGCTGGAGCTGTCGCTCGACGTCATCGCCGCCGCATTCGCCGACCCCTCGCTCGCCGGCTGGAGCGGCTTTGGCCTCGCGATCCAAGCCTATCAGAAGCGCGCCGCCGACGTCATCGACTATGTCGATGCGCTGACGCGTGCGCTGGATCGCAGGATGATGGTGCGCCTGGTCAAGGGCGCCTATTGGGACACCGAGATCAAGCGCGCGCAGGAGCGCGGGCTCGACGGCTATCCGGTGTTCACCCGCAAGGCGATGACCGACCTGAACTACGTCGCCTGCGCGCGCAAGCTGCTGGCGCTGCGGCCTCGGCTGTTTCCGCAATTCGCCACCCACAACGCGCTGACGGTCGCAACCATCCTCGAACTCGCCGACGATCCCTCAAGCTTCGAATTCCAGCGGCTGCACGGCATGGGCGAAGCGCTCTACGCCCAGCTCGGCGAGGACAGGCCCGAGATCGCCCACCGCACCTATGCGCCGGTCGGCAGCCACCGCGACCTGCTCGCCTATCTGGTGCGGCGGCTGCTCGAGAACGGCGCCAACTCGTCCTTCGTGGCGCTGGCCGCCGACAATCGCGTGTCCATCGTGGACCTGCTGCGCCGCCCGGCCGAGATCGTCGGCACCGACGACAAGGCGTCGCACTCCGCGATTCCGTTGCCGGCCGAGCTTTATTGGCCGCAGCGCGAGAACTCGCACGGCACCGAATTCGGCGAACGCAAGGCGCTCGGCGCGCTGACGTCGGCGATCGCGGCCGAACGGAAGGCTTCGCCTTCCGTCACGCCATCAACCACCGAGCAGGCGAATGCCGCCGTTGCCGCGGCGCGCCGCGGCTTCAAGGCCTGGAACGCCACGCCGGCCATAAAGCGTGCGGCGATCCTGGACAAGGCCGCGGAGCTGCTCGAGCAGCGCCGCGCACACTTCCTCGCTCTGCTGCAAAGCGAGGGCGGCAAGACGCTCGATGATGCGCTATCGGAAGTGCGCGAGGCGATCGACTTCTGCCGCTACTATGCCGCGCTGGGGCAAGAGCTGTTCGGCGAAGGCGAGACGATGCCGGGCCCGACCGGCGAAAGCAATGTGCTGGAGCTGCACGGCCGCGGCGCGTTCGTCGCGATCTCGCCGTGGAATTTCCCGCTCGCGATCTTCCTCGGCCAGGTGACGGCGGCATTGATGGCGGGCAATGCGGTGATCGCAAAGCCGGCCGAGCAGACGCCGCGCATCGCAGCCGAAGCCGTTGCCATGCTGCATCAGGCCGGCGTGCCGCCATCGGCGCTGCATCTGATCCAGGGCGACGGCGCGGTCGGCGCCGCGCTGGTGGCGCATCCCACCATCGCCGGGGTCGTCTTCACCGGCTCGACGGAGGTCGCGCGGTCGATCAACCGCACGCTCGCCGCCAAGGACGGCCCGATCGTGCCGCTGATCGCGGAAACCGGCGGCATCAATGCCATGATCGTCGATGCCACCGCGCTGCCCGAGCAGGTCGCCGACGACGTCGTGACCTCGGCGTTCCGCTCCGCCGGCCAGCGCTGCTCGGCGCTGCGGCTGTTGTTCGTACAGGACGACGTCGCGGACCGCATGATCGAGATGATCGCGGGCGCCGCGCGCGAATTGAAGATCGGCGATCCCTCCGAACCGTCGACGCATATCGGACCGGTGATCGATGCCGACGCCAAGCAGCGGCTCGATGCGCATATCGCGCAAATGAAGCAGGAGGCGCGCGTGCATCTCGCCGGCGAGGCGCCATCAGGTAATTTCGTCGCGCCGCACATCTTCGAACTGTCGGCGGCCGGGCAATTGAAGGAAGAGGTGTTCGGCCCGATCCTGCATGTGGTGCGCTACCGCGCCGACAAGCTCGGCGAGGTGCTGAGTGCGATCGAGGCGACCGGGTTCGGGCTGACGCTCGGCATCCATTCCCGCATCGACGACACGATCGAGCACGTGATCGACCGCCTCCAGGTCGGCAATATCTATGTCAACCGCAACATGATCGGCGCGGTGGTCGGCGTGCAGCCGTTCGGCGGCAGCGGCCTGTCCGGCACCGGCCCCAAGGCCGGCGGCCCGCATTACCTCGCGCGCTTCGCCACCGAGCAGACGATCACCATCAACACCGCCGCCGCGGGCGGCAATGCGGCGCTGATGGCGGGGGTGGAGTAATACTCATCACCGACATGTCATTCCAGCATGGTGCATGGGCGCCAGGTCCGGAATGACTTGGTTGCATCGTGCCCCCCAGATGGGTCAAATGGCGGTCCGATCGGGATCATTGCTTGCGATAATTCCAGCTACCGGAAAAACACCAACAAGCGCCACGGGAGCGACGGCACGATGGAAAAAGGCATTTTTGACGGGCTCAAGGTCCTGGACTGCGCGAGCTTCATCGCGGCACCCGCGGCCGCCACCGTGCTGTCCGACTTCGGCGCCGACGTCATCAAGATCGAGCCGCCCGGCGCCGGCGATCCCTATCGCAATCTGCCCAATCTGCCCGGCTATCCATCGAGCGAGCACAATTTCGCGTGGATGCTGGAGGCCCGCAACAAGAAGAGCCTCGCGCTCGACCTCACCAAGCCTGACGCGCAGCAGGTGCTGTACAAGCTCGTCGCCGAGGCCGACGTGTTCATCACCAACATGCCGCCGCAGGTGCGCGCAAAGCTCGGCATCACCTACGACCATCTTGCCCATCTCAACGACCGGCTGATCTACGCGTCCTTCACCGGCTATGGCGAGAAGGGCGAAGAGGCCAACAAGCCCGGCTTCGACTCCAACGCCTATTGGGCCCGCTCCGGCCTGATGGATCTGGTGCGCGCCGACGAGGAGACCACGCCGGCCCGTTCCGTCGCCGGCATGGGCGATCACCCCTGCGCGATGGCGTTCTACGGCGCGATCGTCACCGCGCTGTTCCAGCGCGAGAAGACCGGCAAGGGCTCGCACGTCTCGACCAATCTGATGGCCAACGGCGTCTGGGCCAATGGCGTGCTGGCGCAGGCCAAGCTCGCCGGCGCCAAGTTCAAGAAGCGCAAGCCGCGCGAGGAGGCGCTGAACGCGGTCACCAACCACTATAAGTGCAAGGACGGCCGCTGGCTGATCCTGTCGCTGCTCAACGAAGACCGGCAATGGCCAACGCTGGCGCGCTGCATGGGCCGCGAGGATCTCGTCGCCGATCCGCGCTTCGCCACCAAGGCGGACCGCCATGCGCGCTCGGTCGAGCTGATCAAGATCTTCGACGAGGTGTTCGCCGGCAAGGACCTCGCCGAATGGCGCAAGATACTCGATGGCAACGGTCTCGTGTTCGGCGTCGTCGGCATCCTCGACGACATCCCGAACGACAAGCAGATGATCGAGAACGAGGTGCTGGTGCGCTTCGAGAACGACACCATGCTGACCGTCAACAGCCCGATCTTCATCGACGGCGCGAGGAAGGTGCAGCCGCGCAAACCGCCCGAGGTCGGCGAGCATTCCGACGAGATCCTGCGCCAGGCCGGCTACGACGAGGCCACGATCCAGAAGCTGCGCGCGTCGGGCGCGGTGGCGTAGCGAACTAACCACCTTCGTGAGTAGCCCGGATGGAGCGAAGCGAAATCCGGGACAAGTCTCGCAATCGGATCACGCAATCCCGGATTTCGCTTCGCTCCATCCGGGCTACGAGGTCAGCGAGCATTCCATCGCAGGCATCCAACGCCTAGGAAGCTATCTTTTCATCCAGGCCCAGACCAGGACCACAACGATGATGCCGAGGATGACCGCGAGCCCGATCGCCCAGCTGCTGACGCGGACGGCGCTGACCGCCTGACGCTCGGCCTCGTTGGCCGCAATCTCGCGGTCGCGCTGCTTGTCGTCCTCGGGAGCACTCATCGGCCGGTCTCCGCTCAAGGCTGGCTGTTCGGGGCATGGTCGCGACGTGGAATGTAGCATCGAATAATGACGCGCAGCCGCTCCGGTTCCGGCGGAAATCACCGGCCCTTCACGAAGCACATGCCGATGCGCGAGGCCTTCCCGGCCACCTGGCAGGCAAGGCCGTCGGCGCAGGTCCAGCCGCGGAAGCTGCGGTCGGTCTCGGCGGGCCTCGCGCCCGGCAGATAGCAATGCGCGCCCCAGCCGTCGCTGTATTCGGTGCCGGCAAGTTCCGCGCTGCCGCGCAGCTGCGGCCGGTTGGAGAAGCCGCGCGAAAAGTCCGGCGCCTTGCCGTCGCGGAAGCTTGCGAGGATATCGCGGCGGCGAGGCTGGTCGCCGAAGAAATGCGGCGAGGCCGGCACCACGGTGGAGTTCGACGGCTTTGCCGCCATCCAGTCGACGCCGGGGAAATGGAAGCCGCCGATGCCGCGGGTCTGGTGGCAGCCCGCGCAAGTGACATCGTTGAGGCGCCGCTCGAAGCCGGCCGGCGACTGGATGTTCTGCAGCTTCGTTCCGTCGGCCGCAGCCTTCTGCAGGGCGCCGACGACGTCACCATCGGAGAACACCGCATTGCCGGCCGTGCCCTCGCCCTGCACCATGCCGAACTCGGGCTCCAGCTCGCTGACATCGAAACCGGTCGGCGTTGGCGCGACTGCTGCGGTCGCGAGGAAGCGATCGGGGATCAGCAAGGTGCCGCGATCGAGCTCGGCAAAATGCTTGGGGTCAAGCAGCCACGCCTTGAAGTCGCGCCTCAGTGCCCCGTCCGCCAGAATGCGGTCGCGATCGATCTGGTTCTCCAGCGGCGCTTCGGCAAACCGCTTTGCCGCGCCGTCATAATCGAACACTTTGAGCAGATAGTCGGTGCGGAAATCGCGCACGGCGGATTTCGGCGCGTGCGCGATCTGCAGATTGGTCTCGATGCGATCGATATTGCGCGCGTCGATCAGGTCGAGCGGACCGTCCTTGCCGGACAGTTTCTCCATCGCCGCCGGCGCGCTGCCGGTCGCGAGCCAGCGCCGCGCGATTTCGTGGCAGCCGAGCGATGCGTCGTTGCCGTCGCCTTTCGCCTTCAGCACGAGGTTCAGCGTCATCGGCAGCCGCTGCGACACCGCGTTCTCGCCGATCGGCGGCACATCGGTACGGGTCAGCCGGTAGATCAACCGGATCTCGCCGCAATGTTTCGGCGCCACATAGGCGCGGTCCATGCGGTTGACGATGCCGGCAAGCACGAACCGAACATCGGGGGACTCGAGCAGCGCGCGGTCGAACAGCTGAAACGCAAAGCCGTCGCCGACGCCAATGCTCTCATTCGGCAGGCTTGCTTTATGCTTTGCAACATAGCGATCGAACTCGCGATCCAGCGCCTCGCGCACCGGAACCATCACGGCGAGCCCGAACAGATCACGGTTGGACAGCGGCGTATCGGCGGAACGCTCCGGCGCGAGCATCCGGCCGAGGCTGAAGCGGCCGTGGTCGAACTCGCGCAGGGTGGCGGGATCGATCACCGCCGTGCCGCGCTCGAGCGCGCGATCCTCGGCGGCACGTGCAGGCGCGGCGCCGCAGAGCAGAACGGACATCACCAGAAGGCATTTCAGCGCGCGGCTCATGCCCCACTAACACCGCGCGGCAAACCCTATTCAAGAAAAAAGGCGCTTCACATCGTGGTGAAGCGCCCTGGTGTTGTCGTGTTGCGGAGATGATAGCGTTTTCGAGCGAAGTGGACCCCGGTTCGCGTGAAGAAAACGCGTCCAAACGACGAGCTGGAGCTTCGGTTCTGATTCAGTCAGAACCGAAAATGCTCTAGCGCAAAACGATCAGGCCCTTGCTGGTGACGACCACCCAACGGCCGTCCTGCTTGCGGATGGCATCGACGCGGCCGAGACCGGGGACGGGGTCGCCGGCGTAAACCTCGTAGATGCCGCCGCGGCCTTCGATCAGCGCGCCGCCATTGCCGACGTCGCGCAGCGACCAGCCGTCGACCACCGGCAGGCGGCCGACCTCGGGCCTGGGGGCGGCCGGCGCCGCCGCGGCAGTCGCCGGGGTGATCGAGCCCGTGACCTCGCGGGCGGGCGTCGCCGCGGCGACGGTGGTCTGCGGCGCGGCGCGGAGCTTGTCGACCGCCTCGCTGAGCTTGTTGAGCTTGGCCATCGGCTCGGCCTGGGCCTTCTCGACCTTCTCGATCCGGTCATTGGTCTTGCTGACCTGGGCCTGGCCGGCCCTGGCGGTCTGCTCGACGCTGGCCTTCAGCGCGGCGACCTCGGATTCGATCCGGGCGAGCGCGGCATCGGCCGCCTCCTTGTTGGCGGCGGCGTCCTTGGCAGCCACATCCCTGACGGAGGCAGCAGCGGGGGCGGCGAGATGGCCGAGCCCCGCGGTCGCGAGCGCACCGCCGATGGCGCCGGCCACGGTCGCCAGCGCGATCACCGCGGCCATCGCGCCGATCCGGCGCGTGCCGGCCGGCTTGCCTGCCGCCTTGGCCGCCTGTTCGGCGCCTGGCCTGGATGCGGTCGCCTCATGGTCCCAGGTGCGGTCACCCGGCGCCATGATCATCAGCTTGCCCGGAAAATGCGGCTCTTCCCGCTTGCCGGTCTCGACCTTGGGCACGTCCATATTGGTCGGCTCGACCTTGGCCTCGACCTTCGGCTCGATCATGGACTCGATCTTGGGGTCGATCTTGGGCGGCTCAACCTTCGAGGGTTCAACCTTGGGCGCGTCCATCCGGGGCGCGTCCGCCTTTGGCGACGTCTCTTCCTGCTCGGGCGCAAGCCGGGTAGCTTCGACACCGGTCGCGGCCATCACGGGCTCGCTTTTCGCCGCCATTTCGGCGCCGGTTTGACCGCTGACCGGCTCGCTCTGCTGCTCACTCACGTTCAAAGTCTCCAGACTAGGTTGACAATTCGGTAACTTTTATTGCTTGCGAAATGGTTACCCCGTTCCGCCATTACCTAAATTTTAGGGAGTTTTCCGGGCCGGATTTGGGCGATGCTGCCCTGCGGCAATCTGCGCCGCTTCCGTTTGCGCGCGGCGCTTTCCCGATTAACATACCGTCATCTTCCAGCCAGAAGGCAGGAGAGCGCCATGACGATCGAGAAATGCATCAAGGAATTTGGTGTCGATGACGTCATCTTTGAGGAAGGCTCGACCGGCCGCGAGCTGTTTGTCGTGCTCGACGGCAAGGTCGACATCGCCAAGATCGATCGCGGAAACAAGACTGTTATCGTCAGCCTCGGCAAGGGCGAGTTCTTCGGCGAGATGGCCGTGATCGACGGCTCGGCGCGCTCGGCGACCGCCATCGCCTCCGCGCCCGCAACGCGGGTGATGCGGATCAACCACGCCCGCTTCGTCTATCTGGTCAGCCAGCAGCCGGCGTTCGCGCTGATGGTGATGGATGCGCTCTCGAAGCGCCTGCGCGCATCCAACGCGGTCACTTACCGGACGGCGGCAACCCCATGAGCGACCGCAAGCCAAGCCCGTTCAAGACGCTGTTCGACGCCGAGGTCGCAACGCTGATCCAGGCCGCCGACGACGTCTATCAGATCCGCTTCAAGAACCGTGCGGCGAACGCCTATCTGGTGCGCGGCAGCAAACGGACCATCATGATCGACGTCGGACTGTCGAGCAATTATCCGTCGCTCGTCGCCTGTCTCAACCATCTTGGGGTGACGCCCGAGATGGTCGACATGGTGGTGCTGAGCCATGAGCATCTCGACCACATCGGCGCGGCGTACCATTTCCACGGCAGCGCCTACGTCGCCGCGCACCGGCTCGCCGCCAACAAGATCATGCTGCGCGACGATTTCTCGATGCTGCGCAAGATGTTCAACGAGCCGAACGTGCCGATCGATATCGACATCTGGCTCGAGGAAGGCAACCTGATCGACCTCGGCAATTTTCGCCTCAACGTGATGTACACGCCCGGCCACACCTCGGCCTGCATCACGCTGTTCGACCAGGACAAGGGCCTGCTGTTCGCCGCCGACACGCTGATGCCCGGCGGCGTGATGGGCGGCGTGTTCGGCTCCGGCTCGATCGCCGACTATATCCAGTCGCTGGAGCGGCTGAAGGGCCTCAACTCGAAGATCCTGCTGTCGGGACATGGCCGGCTGTCCGACACGCCGCAGGACGATGTGCGGATCGCGCTGCAGCGCTCGCACGGCCTGCTCGAGGACACCGCGCAACTGTTCGATGCACTCGATGCGCGCTCGAATTTCGAGCCGATCATGCAGTCGGTGCGCGACCTCAACAAGCTCGACGATTGAGCTCAGTTCCTCCCCGTCGTTGCGAGCCAACGGGTCGCAATGACGTTCGGGCGACCGAGCGCCTTCACATTTGACAAATCCGCGCCCGGTCTGTTCAACAGCGGCAACAACAACGTTGAAGAAACAGGGAGCGAGGATCATGAAGCTTTACGACTCGATCGGACCCAATCCGCGCATCGTGCGCATGTTCATGGCGGAGAAGGGCATCGAGATACCCAAACAGGCCGTCGACCTGCGCAAGGGCGAGAACCGCGAGACGGAACACCTGAAGCGCAATCCGCACGGCCAGATGCCGGCGCTCGAGCTCGACTGCGGCAACTACCTCTCCGAGATCACGGCGATCTGCGAATATCTCGAGGAGAAGCATCCCTCGCCCGCGATGATCGGCACCACGCCGGAAGAGCGCGCGGAATGCCGGATGTGGACGCGCCGCGTCGATCTCAATATCGCCGAGCCGCTTGCCAACGGCTACCGCTTCGGCGAAGCGCTGAAATTCTTCGAGAGGCGCATTCCCGTTGCGCCCGAAGCCTCGCCCGGCCTGAAGATGATCGCCGCCAACCGCATCAAATGGCTGAACGACCAGATGGCCGACGGCCGCGACTACATCTGCGGCAAGCGCTTCACGCTCGCCGACATGCTGCTCTATTGCTGGCTCGATTTCGGCAACCAGGTCGGCCAGCCGCTGGACCAGGCGAACGCCAACATCGTCGCCTGGTTCAACCGCGTCGGCGCGCGGCCATCGGTGAAGGCGTAAAAGGCGGTCGTCTTATCCTCCCCTCGAGGAGGAGGATCGGTTCGCATGAAGCGTAGCGCAATGCGAACCGAGGTGGGGTAATCTCTCCCCTCGGGTAGCGTTCACGCGGAGAGACCTTCACCCCACCTCGCCGCTCATTGCATTCGCGTCGATCCTCCCCCTCCAGGGGAGGATGAAGAGCACCCGACCACTCAGTCCCTAAATCACCACCGGCTTGTCCGGCAGCTCATTCGGGCCGGCGGGAGGCGGGAAATGCTTTGCCAGCTCGCGCGACACCGCCTCGATCCCCTTGATCACGCCCTGCTCGAACCGGCCGGCCCGGAAATCCGTTTCCATCGTGCGGCAGATCGCCTCCCAGCCGGCATGGCCGACCTTCGCGTCGATGCCGCGGTCGGCGACGATCTCGACGTCGCGGTCGGCGAGCAACAGATAGATCAGAACGCCATTGTTGTGATCGGTATCCCAGATCCGCAAATGCGAGAACACGTCGAGCGCACGCTCCCGCGCAGGCTGATTGCGGAACAGCGGCACACCGTCGAGCGCGCCCTCGACGACGAAACGAATCTGGCCGGAATGAGTGGCCTCGCCGGCCTTGATCGCTCGCTCGATGGCGTCGAGCACGCGCGGCGGAAAATCACGCCGCACCCGCCAGGGGTGTTCGAGCAGATGCTTGCCGATGCGCTTGATGCCCATGCCTACCAGCTCCCCGAGGCGCCGCCGCCGCCGAAGCTGCCGCCTCCGCCGCTGAAGCCGCCGCTATCGCTCGAGCTCGAGCCGCTGCTCCAGCCCCCGCCGCCGGACCAGCCGCCGGAATAACCGCCGCCGCGCCGGTACGGTCCCGAGCCTGCCGTCGGACCGCCGAAGTTCAATCCGCCGAAGATCAGCGCCGCGACGGCGGCGAACAGGCCGACCACCAGCGCCGTGGCGAGCGAGCCGGCTACCATCCAGGTGAAGACGCCGACGACACCGCCGGTCGCGACCGAGCCCAACAACCGCCCCAGTATCCCGCGCAACACGCCGGCCACGATGATGACGATAAAGATCGTCACCGGATTGGCGAAGTCGACCAGGTTCGGCCCTTGCCAATGCTCGGGCTCCGGCGCCGGCAATTGCTCGCCATTGATCAGGCGGATCATCCGGTCGACGCCGGCCGAGATGCCGCCGGCGAAATCGCCGGCCTTGAATTTCGGCGTGATGTCTTCGTCGATGATGCGATGGGTGACGGCATCGCTCAGCACGCCTTCGAGGCCATAGCCGACCTCGATGCGCAGGTGCCGGTCGTTCTTGGCGACGACAAGGAGCGCACCGTCGTCGACCTTCTTGCGCCCGATCTTCCAGGCCTCGGCCACGCGGATCGAGAATTGCTCGATGGTTTCCTCGCCCGTGGTCGGCACGATCAAGACCGCGATCTGGCTGCCCTTGCGGGCCCCCAGATCCTTCAGCCGGTCGGTCAGCGTCGCGACATCGCTCGCCGACAGCGTCCCGGTCTGGTCAACGACGCGGCCGGTGAGCGGAGGCACCGCGACCTCGGCCCACGCCGGGCACACGAAGCCCAGCAGGAAGGCGAGCAGGATGACGCGTGCGGCGGTCATCGCGATGCGCGCGCCGGCGCTATTTCGACGGCGCGGGGGCCGGTGACGGATTATTGAAATCGACCTTCGGCGCGGTCGATATTTCCTTTTCATTGTCGACCGTGAAGTTGGGCTTCTCCTTGTAGCCGAACGCCGTCGCGGTCAGATTGTTCGGGAAGGTGCGGATGCCGACATTGTAGTCCTGCACTGCCTTGATGTAGCGATTGCGCGCCACCGTGATGCGGTTCTCGGTGCCCTCGAGCTGCGCCATCAGGTCGCGGAACAGCGCGTCCGATTTCAGCTGCGGATAGTTTTCGGTGACGACCAGCAGCCGCGACAGCGCGCTGGTCAATTCTCCCTGCGCCTGTGTGAACTTCTGGAACGCGGCCGGGTCGTTGAGCACCTCGGGCGTTGCCTGGATGCTGCCGACCTTGGCGCGCGCGTTGGTGACGCCGAGCAGCACGTCCTTCTCCTGCTGCGCAAAGCCTTTCACGGAGTTGACCAGGTTGGGCACGAGATCGGCGCGCCGCTGGTACTGATTCACCACCTCCGACCAGCTCGACTTCACCTGCTCGTCACTGGTCTGGATCGCGTTGTAGCCGCAGTTGGTCAGGCTCAATGTCGCCAGCGCTGCGAGCACGGTCCAAAGCTTGCGCATGAAGATGGTCCTCCCCCGGTGGATTCTGCGTCAGCGTAACAGATTTTCGCCGGATAATCCCGTGCGGCGGATTTCGCGGCCTCTTTTGCGGATGATGACGCTTGCCTATCCCTGCCCGCGCCGTTCATCATGGCGAAAAAATCGATCGCGGGAGGATCCATTGGCGTCTGAACAATTCGAGACGATTGTTGTCGAACGGCCCGAGCCCGCGATTGCGCGGATCGTGATGAACCGCCCCGAGGCCCGCAACGCCCAGAACCTGCAAATGACCTACGACCTCAACGCCGCCTTCGACCGAGCGGTGCAGGACGACGCGGTCAAGGTCATCATCCTCGCCGGCAACGGCCCGCATTTCTCGGCCGGTCACGATCTGCGGCCAGGGGCCAAGAACCAGGCCGGCGCCGATTTCCCGCCAGTCGGAAATTGGGGCGGCTTCGCCGAGCCCAACGCCCATGGCCGCTTCGCGCGCGAGCAGGAGATCTACCTGCAGATCACAAGGCGCTGGCGCAATCTCGCAAAACCGACGATCGCCGAAGTGCACGGCAAGTGCATTGCCGGCGGACTGATGCTGGCCTGGGCCTGCGACCTGATCGTTGCCAGCAACGATGCCGAGTTCTGCGACCCCGTGGTGACGATGGGCGTCTGCGGCGTCGAGTGGTTTGTGCATCCCTGGGAGCTCGGCGCGCGCAAGGCCAAGGAGATGCTGTTCACCGCCGATGTCTGGAGTGCCGACGAGGCGCATCGCCTCGGCATGGTCAATCACGTGGTGCCGCGCGGCGATCTCTCGTCCTTCACGCTGGCGCTGGCGCGGCGGATCGCCGCAAAGCCCGCCTTTGCGCTGAAGCTTTCCAAGGAGGCGGTGAACCGCTCCATCGACATCATGGGACAGCCGGCCGCGATCGATCAGGCCTTCGCGCTGCATCAGCTCTGCCACGCCCACAACCTTCAGGAATTCGGCATGGTGGTGGACCCCGCGGGCCTGCATCCCTCCGTCAAGAAAACCGCCAACGTATAGCAAGCCAGATGGACCTCACCCTCAGCGACGAGCAGCGCCTGCTGCGCGAAAGTGCCGACCGCTTCGTGGCGGAAACCTTCAGCCCCGAGCATCGCAAGAAAGCGGCGAACGATCCGCTGGGCTATTCGCCCGCGATCTGGAAACAGTTCGCCGAGCTCGGCTGGCTGGCGCTGCCGATCAGCGAAGCCCATGGCGGGCTCGGCGGCGGCGCGATCGAGATCGGACTGTTGATGGAAGCATTCGGCCGCGGGCTGGTGTCCGAGCCGTTCCTCTCCACGGTCGTGATCAGTGCCGCGCTGGTCGCCGAATGCGGCACCGAGGCGCAGAAGCAGGCGATCCTGCCTGATGTTGCCGAGGGCAAGCTTACGCTCACCTTCGCGCATTCCGAGCGCGCCGCGCGCTTCGATCTCGCTCATGTCGACACCACGGCCGGCAAGACGGCCGACGGTTGGCGCCTGAATGGCAGCAAGATCGCCGTGCTCGACGGCGCGGCAGCCGACCAGATCATCGTCTCGGCCCGTATCGCCAACGCCAATGGTGCATCCGGCAAGCTTGGCCTGTTCCTGGTGCCGGCGGGGACGCCCGGGCTCACTCTGCGCGACTACGCGCGGCTCGGCGGCGGGCGCGGCTGTAATTTTGATCTGAAGGACGTGCAGTTGCCCGCCGATGCGCTGCTCGGCGACGGCAGCGATGCGCTGCCCGCGATCGAAACCGTGGTCGACCGCGCGATGGCCGCGCTCGGCGCCGAGGCGGTCGGCATCATGCAGACGCTGCTCGACACCACGCTCGAATATACCAAGATCCGCAAGCAGTTCGGCCGGCCGCTATCGGCCAACCAGGTGATCCGCCATCGCCTCGCCGACGTGGCGATGCAGGTCGACGAGGCGCGCTCGATGGCGTTGCGCGCTGCGCTGATGGCCAATGCCGAGCCTGTGGCCCGCAGCCGTGCGGCGTCCGGCGCCAAGGCGAAGATCGGCAAATGCGCGCGCTTCGTCGCCGAGCAGGCGGTGCAGCTGCACGGCGCCATGGGCGTCACCGAGGAGCTCGACATCGGCGCCTATTTCAAGCGGCTGCTCGCCTTCGACACGCTGTTCGGCAACAGCGCCCATCATTATCGCCGCCACGCCGCGCTCAGCGGCCGCGCCCACACCTAACGGAGAGCGCACCATGGATCTCACCTTCAGTGCCGAGGAACGCGCGTTCGAGCAGGAAGTCCGCGATTTCATTGCCGGCAGCCTGACGCCGGAGATGAAGCGCGCCACCGCGCTGACGCCGTCGGTGTTCTCCGACCCCGACATCGGCATGGCCTGGCAGCGCGCGCTGCACAAGAAGGGCTGGGGTGCGCCGGGCTGGCCGGTGGAGCATGGCGGACCGGACTGGACACCGGCACAGCGCTGGATCTTCGAGGCCGAATGCGCGCGCGCCGGCGTGCCCAATGTCAACGTGATGGGCGTGAAGATGGTCGGCCCCGTCATCATCGGGTTCGGCTCGCCCGAGCAGCAGAACTTTTACCTCCCGCGAATTCTCTCCGGCGAGGATTACTGGTGCCAGGGCTATTCCGAGCCGGGCTCGGGCTCCGACCTCGCCTCGCTGAAGACCCGCGCGGTGCGCGACGGCGACGACTACATCATCAACGGCACCAAGATCTGGACCACGCATGCGCATCACGCCAACCGCATGTTCGCGCTGGTGCGCACCAATGACGGCGAGCGGCAGCAGGACGGCATCAGCTTCATCCTGATCGACATGAAGACGCCGGGCATCACCACGCGCCCGATCCTGACCATCGGCGGCGACCACGAGGTCAACCAGGTGTTCTTCGACGACGTCCGCGTGCCCGTCGCCAACCGCGTCGGCGAGGAAGGCAAGGGCTGGACCTACGGCAAGTATCTGCTCGAATTCGAGCGCGGCTCCGGCATCGCGTCGGCCAAGCTGCGCGAGGCGCTGAAGACGATCACCGATCTCGCAGACTCCGAGGTCACCGGCCGCGCCATCGAGGATCCCGATATTGCGATCCGGATGTCGGAGGTCGAGGTCGATATCGACGCGCTCGAGATGACCGAGCTCAGGGTGCTGTCGGCGCTGCAGACCGGGCAGAATCCGGGCGCGGTGTCGTCGCTGATCAAGCTCAGGGTCAGCGAGATCCGCCAGGCGGTGACGCGGCTCGGCGTCGACGTGATCGGCCAGGACGGGCTTGCCGTCGAGCCGGCGCGGCCGTTCTACCGGCTCAACCACGAGCCGGCGATCCCCGAAGAACTGCTGCCGGTGGTACCGGAATATCTCAACGGCCGCGCCTATACGATCTTCGGCGGATCGTCCGAAATCCAGCGCGACATCATCGCGAAGATGGTGCTGGGACTGTAGGGCACCGTCGTTCCGGGGCATCGCAAAGCGATGAACCTCCGGTGCGCAATTGCGCACCGGGGAACCTCGATGTTGTGGCGCGAGCTTCCGGGTTCGACGCTGCGCGTCGCCCCGGAATGACGGCTAAACGGCCGTCGCCTTGGCGTCGCGGATCGCCTGCCAGATCTTCGACGGCGTCAGCGGCGTGTTCAGCTGCTTGATTCCGACCTCGCTCAGCGCATCCATCACGCCGTTGGTGATGCAGGGCGGCCCGCCGATCGCGCCGGACTCGCCGCAGCCCTTGGCGCCTAGCGGGTTGGTCTTGCACGGCGCGGAGCCATCGAGCGTCACCGTGATCGGCGGAACGTCATCCGCGCGCGGGATGCAATAGTCCTGATAGCTCGCGGTCAGCAGCTGGCCTTCCTCGCTATAGGCCACACCTTCGTACAGCGCCTGGCCGATGCCCTGGACAACGCCGCCATGCACCTGCCCGGTCACCAGCATCGGATTGACGGCGACGCCGACGTCGTCGACCGTGGTGTAGCGCACCACCCGCGTGACGCCGGTCTCCGGATCGATCTCGACCTCGCAGATATGCGTGCCGTTCGGCCAGCTCGGCCCGTCGACATTGCCCTCGCTCTCGACCGAGAGCTTTGCGCCGTTTTCCTTCGCCGCGATCTCGAACAGGCTGATGCGCCTGTCGGTGCCGACCACGGTGAGGAAGCCGTCGCGATACTCGATGTCCTCAACGGAGGCTTCCAGCAAATTGGAGGCCTTGTCGCGCGCCTTGCTGATCATGTCGTTGGTGGAGACCGCAACCGCGGTGCCGCCGACGAACAGCGAACGCGAGCCGACGCTGCCGAAGCCCGTGGCGAGGTCCGTGTCGCCCTGGATCACGTCGATCTTGTCCATCGCGATGCCGAGCGTATCAGCGATCATCTGGGTGTAGGTGGTGGCGAGGCCCTGCCCCATCGCCATCGTGCCGGAGTGCAGGATGACGCGGCCTTCGGCGGTCGCGTGCAGCGAGACGTTCTCGGTGTGGGCGCGGCCGCCGGTCCATTCGATGTAGCTGGTGAGACCGCGGCCGTAGAGCAGGCCCTTCTTCTTCGCCGCCTTCTTGCGTGCGGCAAAGCCGTTCCAGTCGGCCAAATCAGACGCGCGCTCCAGCATGTGCGCGAAGGCACCGGAATCGTACACCTGCCCGACCGCATTGGTGTAGGGCAGCTGCGCCGGCTTGATGTAGTTGACCTTACGGATGGTGCGCGGGTCCATGCCGATCTGGCGCGCGGCGGCGTCGAACAGCCGCTCGACGATGAACACCGCCTCGGGCCTGCCGGCGCCGCGATAGGCGCCGACCGGCGCGGTGTGGGTCATCACCGACTTCACCTCGAAATGCACCAGCGGCAGGTCGTATACGCCGGTCTGCACGAACGGGCCGAGCACCAGCGGAATGATGTTGGCGGTGCCCGACGAATAGGCCCCGGTGCCGCCGATCGAGCGCACCCGGTAGGCCAGCACGCGGCCCTTGGCGTCGAGCGCGAACTCGCCGGTAGATGTGAGGTCGCGGCCATGGGTGCCGCCGACGAACTCGTCGGTGCGGTCGCCGCGCCAGCGGATCTTCTCGTTCAGCTTGGTCGCGGCATAGGCGACGATGCCGTCTTCCGGATACAGGCTGGTCTTCTGGCCGAAGCCGCCGCCGATGTCGCCGACCAGCACGCGCACGCTGTCCTTCGGCCGCTTCAGGATCGATTCCGCCAAGAGGTCGCGGGTCGAACCCGGAGTCTGCGACTGCACGTGCAGAATCAGCCGGCCGGTCTTCTTCTCGATCTCGGCAATGGTCGAGCGCGGCTCCATCGCCGACGGCACCAGGCGCTGGCTGACCAGGTCGAGCGACACCTTGTGCGCGGCGTTGGCGAAGGCTTCCTCGACCTTGGCGGCATCGCCATAGCTCATCGCGGCCACGATGTTGTCGGGCGCCTCCGGCCAGACCGCCGGCGCACCGGGCTTGATCGCCTCGACCGGATCAACCACCGAGGGCAGCACCTCGTAATCGATCTCGATCGCCTCGGCCGCGGTCTGCGCCAGCACCCGCGAGGTCGCGACCACAGCCGCGACGCCCTCGCCCGCGTAACGCACCACATCATGCGCCAGCAGGCGCCGTGGCGGCACGGTCATCGGCGAGCCGTCGGGCCGCTTGAAGATCGCAAGCGTCGGCAGCGTGCCGATATCGTCCTTGACGAGGTCGGCGCCGGTATAGACGGCCTTGACGCCCGGCATCTCCAGCGCCGCCCTGGCGTCGATCGACTTGATGTTGGCATGGGCGTGCGGCGAGCGCAGCACGTGCAGCCAGAGCGCGCCGTCCTGCGGCTTGTCGTCGATGAAATGACCCTTCCCGGTGACCAGCCGCTGGTCTTCCAGACGCTTGACTGGCTGGCCCGCACCAAAACGCATATTGCCGGGAAGAATGTTCATCAGAGGGTCCTTCGAGCTTCCAAGAATTTCCAGAGAATTTGGCGGGGGTTTTAGCGGATTTTGGCGGCCTGACAACCACGCGCCGGCCGAAGGACAGGCATCTCGTCGCGCGGCGCGCGGAAGCACAATCCGGCGGCACGCGTCAGGCCAGTGACGACATCATTGCGCCCGGCCGATATCGACGATGGCGACCTCGACATCGCGCGCCGAGCCGTCGCGGTTCACGCTGAGCCGCACTTTCTTGCCGACCCCGATCTGCTCGAGCTGGTCGGCCAGATCGGAGAGCCGGTGCACCGGCTTGCCGTCGACCGCGGTGATCACGTCGCCGAGCTCACCGGTCGACATGTCGACCCCGCGTATCCCGGCGCGCTCGGCCGGCGACCCCGGTGTCGTGCGCACCACGATCAATCCTTCGGCACCGATACGCGTGGCGACCGCCTCATTCGCGGTCACGATGCCGATCCCCGGCGTCGGCACGCGGCCGTTGCGGATCAGGTCTGGCACCACGCGATTGACGATGTCGACCGGGATCGCGAAGCCGATGCCGGCATTCGAGCCCGACGGCGACAGGATCGCCGTGGTCACGCCGATCAGCCGCCCGGCAGAATCGAGCAACGGGCCACCCGAATTGCCCGGATTGATCGCGGTGTCGGTCTGGATCACGTTGGAGATCTCGCGGCCGCTCGAGGTCGGCAGCCGGCGCTTGAGCGCGCTGATGATGCCGCTGGACATCGATTGATCGAGCCCGAACGGGTTGCCGATCGCATAGGCAAACTGGCCGACCTTGAGATCGGCCGAGCTGCCGAGCGCCAGTGACGGCGGCAGCTTGCGCGCGCTGCGGATGCGCAGCACCGCCAGGTCGTAGTTCGGCGCCGTGCCGACGATTTCGGCGCGCACCGCTTCGCCGGAGGCAAAGCGGATCGCGACCTGGCTTGCGTTCTGCACCACGTGATTGTTGGTGACGACGTGGCCGTCATTGTCCCAGACAATGCCGGTGCCCGACGCCGCGCCGCCCTCCTGCTCCTCGCTCAGCGGATTGGCGGCGGTTTGCGTCACCACCTGCACGACCGACGGCGAGACCTTCTCGAAGATCTCGACATTGGCCTTTTCGGCATCCGACAGCGCGCCGCGCTCGGTGACCGCGCGGGCAGCCGGGCCGCTCCACGGCGCCTGACGGATGCTGCCGGCCGCGAATATCAGCAGAATGGCCGCGATCACGGCCGGTACAAGGACGGTACGCCGATTCATTGCTGTGCTCCACGCAACAAACGCGCTGACCAAGCGGAGGTTTCCGGCATAGCCAAGGCGGATTGCCCGGCATTTTGCCGCGCAGTCCCCGACGGCTTCAGGCCAGATCGCGCAACGCCGCCTCGACCACCTTGCGCTGCTCGGCCGTGAGCGGCGCCTGCGGCGGCACGGGATCGCCGACGTCGTAGCCCTGGCTCGCGAGCCCGGCCTTGATGCAGGCGGCGAGGTTGAAGCGGGCAAACGCCTCGTTGATGCGCCACAGCTTGCGCTGCAGGGCCATCGCCTCATCCCAGCGGGTGCGGCGGCACAGATTGTAGAGCTCGACGCTTTGCCGCGGGATGATGCAGGCCGGGCCCGCCATCCAGCCATAGCCGCCGATCAGCATCACCGCGGCCGGAATATGGGCGGAGGCCGAGAACACTTTCAGGCCGTCGCCGCAGCGGTTCATGATCGACAGCAGCCGCCCGGTGTTGGTCGACGCGTCCTTGATGTAACCGATGCGCGGATGCCCGGCGAGCCGCGCGATGACGTCAAGCGTGAGGTCGGAGCGCTGGAAATTCGGATTGGTATAGATCACGACCGGAATGTCGACGGCGTCGGCGATGGCGCGGAAATAGGCTTCCACCTGCGCATCACCGACCGGAAAATACGCCTCCATGATCGCGAGGATGCCGGTCGCGCCGCGCTTCTGGTAGGCCTTGGCCTGCGCCACCGCATCCGCCGTCGAGGTCGAGGCGACGCCGGCGACCACCGGCACGCGGCCCTGCGCGGCCTCGATCGTGGTCGCCACCACCTGCATGCGCTGCGCATTGTTGAGGTAGGCGAATTCGCCGGTCGAGCCGAGCGGCGTCAGGCCGTGGACGCCGGCCTTGACCAGATCGTCGCAGAGCCGGCCCAGCACCTCGGTGCGGACATGGCCGGCAGGGTCGACCGGGGACACCAGGTACGGAAAGACGCCGTGGAAATCAGCCATTTGCAAGCCTCGTTGACGGCGAGACATAATCGGGATCGTGCGCAAAGGGAAGCGGCGCGCCGCTGCGCAAGGCGCCGAGCACCGCTGCGAAATCCGTGCCGGCGCGGAAGCCGAGCAGCCGTTCGGCCTTGCCGGCATCGTAGATCCGGCCGATCGATTTCGGCAGGCGCCAGCCAAGCCGCGCGAACAGCGCCGGCGCATCGGGGAATGTGCGCGCGATGACCCCGGCCGCGTCCGTCTTCAGGTCGGCGACATCGCCACGCTTGAACGGCGTCGGCGCGCTGATCACGAAGACCTCGAAGCCGCGGATCTTGTCGAGCGCCACGACATGGGCATCGGCGGCGTCCTCGACCGTGAGGCGGCGGTACAACAGCTCGGTCGCCTTCAGGTTCTCGCCATGGATGTCACGGATGGTGTCGTCATCCTCCGGGAAGAAGCGGCTGGTGCGCAGCACCGCGCAGTTCAGCCCGTGCTCGCGGCTATACAGGCGGCACAGCCCTTCAGCGGCGAGTTTTGTCACTCCGTAGATGTTGCGCGGCTCGAGCGGTCCTGTCGTCTCGTCGAGCCACACCGCAGCATGGCCTTCCTCGTCGCGGATCGCCTGCGAAATCATCAGCGAGGTCGTCGAGGTGAAGACGAAACGGTCGTGGCCGGCAGCCACTGCCGCCTGCAGCAAATTGAGCGTGCCTGTGACGTTGACGTCGACAAAGGCCTGCGGCGCGAACCGCGCGATATCAGGCTTGTGCAGCGCCCCGCCATGGATCACGGCCTCGATGCCGTGATCGGCGAACACACGCTCGACCACCGATCGTTCGGCTACCGAGCCTGTGACATCGGTCGCCTCACCCGGGACGACGTCGAGGCCAACCACGTCATGGCCGGCCTGTCGAAGCCGCGGCGCGAGGAAACGGCCGAGCCAGCCGGAGGAGCCGGTCAACAATATTCGCATGAATTCTGCCCGGCCCGCGCCTTTCAGAACACCTTGGCGATCGCGGCCTGCGCATCGCCCTGGATCTGCTTCAGATGATCCGGCCCGCGGAAGCTCTCGGCGTAGATCTTGTAGACATCCTCGGTGCCGGAGGGACGCGCGGCGAACCAGCCCGCCTCGCTCTCGACCTTGATGCCGCCGAACGGCTGGTCGTTGCCCGGCGCCTTGGTCCTGACCGCGCGCACGGCATCGCCGGCGAGCTGCGTCATGTTGAGTTGCTCGGGCCCGAGCGCCTTCAGCGCGTTCTTCTGCTTCGGCGTCGCCGCCACATCGATGCGCTCGTAATAGGGAACGCCGAGTTCGGCGGTCAGCTCGCCGAACAATTCGCTCGGATCGCGGCCGGTCCTGGCGATGATCTCGGCTGCCAAGAGGCCGAGGATGATGCCGTCCTTGTCGGTGGTCCACACCGAGCCGTCGCGCTTCAGGAACGAAGCGCCCGCGCTCTCCTCGCCGGCAAAGCCGAAGCCGCCGCTGCCGAGCCCGTCGACGAACCATTTGAAGCCGACCGGCGTCTCGACCAGCTCGCGGCCCAGCTTCTTCGCCACGCGATCGATGATCGAGCTCGACACGATGGTCTTGCCGATCGCGGCGTCCTTGCTCCATTGCGGCCGGTGCGCAAACAGATAGGCGATCGCGGTGGCAAGGAAGTGGTTCGGGTTCATCAGCCCGTTCGAGCGGGTCACGATGCCGTGGCGGTCGGCGTCGGTGTCGTTGGCGAAAGCGACGTCGAAACGGTCGCGCATCCCGATCAGGCTCGCCATCGCATAAGGCGACGAGCAGTCCATCCGGATCTTGCCGTCCCAGTCCGCGGTCATGAAGCGGAAGGTCGGATCGACCGCCTCGTTGACGACTGACGCGTTGATGCCGTAGCGCGCGATGATCGGCTGCCAGTAGTGCACCGCCGCGCCGCCGAGCGGGTCGATGCCGATCTTGACGCCGGCAGACTTGATCAGCGCGAGATCGACGGTGTTGCCGAGATCGGCGACATAGGGCGTGATATAATCGTGCAGATGCGTGGTCGCCGCCTTGCGCGCGCGATCATAGGACAGCCGCGCGACGCCCTTGAGGCCGGCCTCGATGTAGCGGTTGGCGTTCTTCTCGACCACGGCGGTGACGTCGGTGTCGGCCGGACCACCATGCGGTGGATTGTACTTGTAGCCGCCGTCCTCCGGCGGGTTGTGTGACGGCGTGATGACGACGCCGTCGGCGAGGCCCGCGCTACGGCCCTTGTTGTAGCTCAGAATCGCATGCGAGATCACCGGCGTCGGGGTGTAGCCGGCCTGCGCGTCGATCATGATCTCGACGCCGTTGGCCGCGAACACCTCGACCGCGCTGGCCAGCGCCGGCTCAGCCAGCGCATGGGTGTCGATGCCGATGAACAGCGGTCCGGTGAGGCCCTTCTCGCGCCGGTAATCGCAGATCGCCTGCGTGGTGGCGAGGATATGGTCCTCGTTGAAGGAATTCTTCAGCGACGAGCCGCGATGGCCCGAGGTGCCGAACGCAACCCGCTGAGCGGGATCGCCAGCGTCGGGCTTGCCGGCAAAATAGGCCGTGACCAGCCGCGGCACATTGGCGAGCTGGGCGGGATCGATGGGTTTGCCGGCGGCAGGATTTGGTGCAGTCACGTGACCTCTCAGATCTGGTATCGCCGACCATCTGCGCAATGGTGATGCAGTGGCGTGCTACCATGGCGGCTTACGTTCAATCAAGCCGAGGGCTTTTCGTTCCTTGGCCACCGCAGCAGTGCTTCAGCTTCTTGTTTGAGCATGATCTCCGCGCAAACGCTTTGCGTTTGTCGCGAGGGAAAACCGCTTCGCACTTTGCGCTAACGCGGCCCCTCGGGTCCGGATCATGCTCTACGACACATCGATCTGCTGCACCTTCTCGCGCAATTCGTCGACCAGCACCCGCTTGTTCTCGGTATAGTCGATCGGCACCACGACAAGATGCACGCCGCCGCCGGAAAACGCCCGTTCCAGGGTCGGAACGATCGCATCCGTGCTCGCGATCCGCGAACCCTTGGCGCCGTAGCTTTCGGCGTATTTGACGAAATCCGGATTGCCGAAGGTCAGGCCGAAATCCGGGAAATTGTCGACCGCCTGCTTCCAGCGGATCATGCCGTAGGCGGAATCCTCCAGGATCAGGATCACCAGATTGAGCTTGAGGCGGACCGCGGTCTCGAGCTCCTGCGAGTTCATCATGAAGCCGCCATCGCCACAGACCGCGAGCACGCGGTTATTCGGATACAGCATCGCCGCCATCATAGCCGACGGCAGGCCGGCGCCCATGGTCGCGAGCGCGTTGTCGAGCAGCAGCGAGTTCGCGAGCAGCGTGCGGTAATTGCGCGCGAACCAGATCTTGTACATGCCGTTGTCGAGCGCGACGATGCCGTCCTCGGGAATGACCTGCCGCACATCGTGCACGATGCGCTGCGGCGTCGGCGGCCAGCGGCCCTCGGTGGCGCGATCGGTGATCTTGGCCAGAATGCTTTGGCGCAGGCTGAGCAGCGCGCTGGCATGCGGCAGCTTTCCCTCGACCCGATCGGCCAGCAATTCAAGGCTCGGACCGACGTCGCCGATCACCTCGCATTGCGGGAAATAGACCTGCTCGACCGTTGCCGGCATGTAGCTGACATGGATCACCTGCGGCCCCTTCGGGCCCATGATGAAAGGCGGCTTCTCGACCGTGTCGTGACCGATCGCGATGATGAGGTCGGCGCGGTCGATCGCCTCGTGCACGTAGTCGCGCTCGCTCAGCGCGGCGGTTCCCATATACTGATTGGTGCCGCCCGACACCGTGCCCTTGCCCATCTGCGTGGTGATGAACGGGATCTTCGTGCGCCGCACGAAGTCACCGATCCCGGCAGTCGAACGCGGACGCGATGCCGCAGCACCAAGCATGATCAGCGGGCGCTGCGCTTTCAGGATCATGTCGGCGGCGCGATCGAGCGCAGCCGCGTGCGCGATCGGAATCTCGATCGGATGCGGCGGTATCATTTCGACCGGCGCAGTCTCCTCGCCTGCGATATCTTCCGGCAGTTCGAGCAGCACCGGCCCCGGCCGTTCCTGCGTCGCAATTCGGAAGGCGTCGCGAACCAGCGTCGGAATGGTCGCGCCGCTGACGATCTGCAGCGACAATTTGGTCAGCGGGCGAAACGTGTTGACGATGTCGACAATCTGGAACTTGGCCTGCCGGCTGCTCAGGATGCCCTTCTGTCCGGTCAGCATCACCATCGGCATCGCGCCGAGCAGCGCATAGGCGGCGCCTGTCGTGAGGTTAAGCGCGCCGGGGCCGAGCGTCGTCATGCAGACGCCGGGCTTACCGGTCAGCCGGCCATAGGTCGCCGCCATGAACGCCGCCGCCTGCTCGTGGCGGGTCACGATCAGTTTGATCGAGGATTTGCGCAGGCTCTCGACGACATCGAGATTCTCCTCGCCCGGGACGCCGAATACCCGCTCCACGCCCTCATTCTCGAGGGCCGCGACCAGCAAATCGGAACCTTTGACCATCTCAGCCTCGCATCGTTGATTGCATGCCGCGCACGGAGCATAGCCGCATCGCGCGCCGCCGGAAACTGCTTCGCGATCTCACGGTTTGCGCGCCCTGATCCAGCCGTCGGCGGCGGGCAGCACGCGCGCGGCGAGATCGGCCGAGATCGCGATCGCCTGCACGGATCGCGCCACCATCACCCGTCCGCCGGTGGTCGATTGCGACGGAGCAAACGCGGTCAGTTCCGCCGCATGGTCCTCATCGGTAAAATTGGTCATGAAGTTCGGCACGAACTGGTCGCGGAAGTTCGGCCCCTGCCTTGCCAGCAACGTATCGAAATTAGTCCGGACGAAGTCCCAGGCGAGCTGCGGCTGCTCGCCTGAAGACGCAACCGCGTTGATCATCCCCGTCACGATCGTGTCGGGCAATTCGTTGGTCAGCGTCAACGCCAGCGTCGCCCGCGCCAATTCGGCATCGCGGGCGCTTGCCGCCGCGAGATAATAGCGCAGCCGTTCATTGGTCGCCGTGCTGTTGCGCGCGAGCGCCAGCAGCTGGCCGTAGGTCGCCCGATCGGCGGTCACACCGACAACATGCGTGACGGCATCGCGCAATGCGGTCGGAAGCGAATTGGGATCATCGACGAATCCCGCAAAGCGCCGCTTCGCTTCCGCCACAATAGCTGCATCCCCGAGATCGCCAAGCGTCGAGATCAGGCTTGCACGCAACAACGCAGTGTCATCGTCGCCTGAACCGGCGCCGTCCCATCCGACCCGATCGAACACCGGGCGCAGCTTGGCGCGGGCATAGGCCTGGATCACCGGCCGCTCGGTGCGGCCGCGCGACAGCCGGTTCAGCGCCGCGAATGTCGAGATCACCTGGTCCCACACCGCGCGTTGGTCACCGGCATCGAGCGCATCGAGCAGCGCGAGATAGGACGGCGCCTCCGCGCGGCCCGCCTGCACCAGCGCCCAGCTGTCGGTGACGACATTGAGACGGTCCGTGACCTGCATTTGCGGGAATGCGTTCAGCAACGCCGCACGGTTCTTCGGGCCGTACTCGACTCTGAAGTAGCCGACGTCGCCGAGGTTGACCTTGATCGCATCGCCGCAGGCGCCGGCCGGGATATCGGTGCTCCCCTTCAACAATATCTCGTCAAACGGCTTGCCATGCGCCGGTCCGACCGCAACGGGGATCTGCCAGTTGCGGGCCGGCAGCGGCGGATTGTTGGCCGGCGCGATCACGAAGCGATCCTGCCGCAGGGTCAGACGTTGCGCCATGCCATCGCAGGCCGCCTCGGCCACGACCAGCGGCACGCCGTCCTGCGCGGTGAACGAGGCGGCGATACCGGTGATGGTCTTGCCGCCGCTACTCTCGAGCGCCTGCCAGAGATCAGCTGTTGTCGCGTTGCTGTAGGCATGCGCGGCCATGTATTTGCGGATGCCGTCGCGGAACGCCGGTTCGCCGAGATAGGTCTCGAGCATGCGGATCAACGCCTGCCCCTTGCTGTAGGTGATGGCGTCGAACGCCGTCACCGCTTCGCTGTGATCGGCAATCGGCTGCTGCACGGGATGCGAGGTGCGCCGCGCATCGAGCGCCATGGCGAACTGCTTCGCGCCGTAGCCGTTCAGCCAGCCCTGCCACTCTGGATAGAACTGCTCCGAGGCCTTGGTTGCCATCCAGCTGGCAAAGCCCTCGTTGAGCCAGAGATTGTCCCACCACGCCATGGTGACGAGATCGCCGAACCACATATGCGCCATCTCGTGCGCGATGATGGCGAAGATGCCACGCCGCGCGGTCTCGGCGGACGTCGCGGGATCGAACAGCAGCCGGCTCTCGAAGAAGGTGATGCCGCCCCAATTCTCCATCGCGCCGCCGAACCCGCCCGGAACGGCGATCAGGTCCAGCTTCGGCAGCGGATATTTGACGCCGAAATAGTCGTTGTAATAGGCGAGCAGCTTCACCGCGCTGTCGAGCGCGAACCGGCCCTGCCCGCTCTTGCCCTCCGTCGTCACCACGCCGACCGTGACGCCGCCGGCATCCGCTGTGACGCGCTCGAGCTCGCCAACCGTGAGCACGAACAGATAGCTCGACATCTTCGGCGTCGGCGCGAACGCAACCTTTTTGAGATCGCCGGCGACCGGCTCTTCGCTGGTCACGGGCATGTTGCCGACCGCGAGCAGATTGCGCGGAATGACGACGGTCAGCGCGAAGCTCGGCTTGAACGACGGCTCGTCCCAGCACGGGAAGATCCGCCTCGCATCGGCCGGCTCCAGCTTGCTGGAGATCATCCGCTTGATCCCGGTCCTGGTCGGGTAGTCGACCGAGAACAGGCCGGTGCCGAATTTGTTGATCTGCGCCGTGAAGGCGATACGCAGCTTGTGGCGGCCGGCCGCAAGCGGCCTGGCGAAGGTCAGCGTTGCGGTCTGCGCGGCGGCGTCGGTCGCGACCTCCGCGTGCTGCGCGCCGTCATCGATCGTGACCTCTGCGAATGTCGTGTTGACCGCGTTCAGCGTCAGCTGCGCGGTCGCCTCGCGTACCTCGATGTCGACGGTCTCGACGCCCGGCAGAGCGAGGCCCGTGATATCAGGCGTCAGCTCGATCGCGTAATGCAACGGGACGACCGTCTTCGGCAGCTTTCCGGGCGTGCGGTCGAACGAAAATGTCTGCTCGGCATGCGCGCTTGCGGCCATCGCCAAAGCCAAGCCGATCGCAGTGGCAAGACAACGCAGCAGCGCCGTTCGGACATGGGTTGCAGGCTTGTTCATCGCGCGCAGCTCACGGGAATCTCGGGGATATTCGGATGTCATTGCGGAATGACGTAGCAGGCAATCTAGTAGAGAAAATGTCGCCACAAAACTGACAACTCCGCGACATTGACATCACAATGGTTCGCATTGATCGGTGCGCCGTTCGCCACGGCGCTTTGGCCCACCGACCCTTGTTGCTCAACGGCGGAATGGAAGGTTAACCTACGGCCCGCATTCCAGCGGCAACATCCGCGACGGGAGACAACAATGTTCGGAAAGTTCTCGCGCCGGCAGTTTGCGGGCCTTGCAGGCCTCTCGGCGCTCGGTTTGACCGGCCCTGCCGAGGCTGCAAACCGCGCGTCGCGGCCGGACGGCACGAACTTTCCCACGGGCTTCGTCTGGGGCACCGCAACCTCGTCCTACCAGGTCGAGGGCGCGGTCAATGAGGACGGCCGCGGCCCATCGATCTGGGACACTTTCACCCACACATCGGGCAAGATCGAGGACGGCTCGACCGGCGACCGCGCCAACGATCACTATCACCGCTACAAGGAGGACGTCCGCCTCATCAAGGATCTCGGCGCCAAGGCCTATCGCTTCTCGATCGCCTGGCCTCGGGTATTTCCCGATGGCACCGGCACGCCGAACCCGAAGGGCCTCGACTTCTACAACCGCCTGGTCGACGAGCTGCTGGCGAACGGCATCGAGCCCTACGCCACGCTCTATCACTGGGACCTGCCCCAGGCGCTGCAGGACCGCGTCGGCGGCTGGCGCTCGCGGGACACTTCGAAGGCGTTCGGCGACTATGCCGGCTACGTGGCGCAGCGACTGACCGACCGCGTGAAGAACGTCTTCACCCTCAACGAGGTCGGACGTTTCCTCCCGTTCGGCTATGCGCTCGGCGTCGACGCCCCGGGGCTGAAGCTGCCGGCTGGCGAGGTGAACCAGGCGCGCCATCATGTGGCGCTGGCGCACGGCCTTGCGGTGCAGGCGATCCGCGCCAAGGGCCGTGCCGGCACGCGGGTCGGGCCGGCCGAGAACATCACCGCCTGCGTGCCCGCCTTCAACACGCCGGAGAACATCCGCGCCACCGAGACCGCGACGCGCGAGCTCAATGCAGGTTTTCTCGGTGTCGTCCTCGAAGGCAGGTACACCGAAGGCTTCCTGCAATTTGCCGGCGCGGATGCGCCCAAATTTACCGCTGACGAACTGAAGATCATCTCGCAGCCCAATGATTTCGTCGGCCTGAACATCTACGCGCCGCAATGCTACATCCTTGCCACCGACCATGCCCCCGGCTGGAAGCCGCTGCCGATGCCGGCTTCCTTCCCGCATATGAGCTCGGAATGGCTGCGGATCGCGCCAGAGACGATCTATTGGGCGCCGCGGATCGCCGCCAAGCTGTGGAACATCAAGAGCATCTATATCAGCGAGAACGGCACGTCCGGTGAGGACAAGGTGCATCCGGACGGGCAGATCTACGATCTCGACCGCATCATGTTCCTGCGCAACTATCTCGCCCAATTGCAGCGCGCGACCGCCGACGGGGTCCCGGTCCACGGCTATTTCCTGTGGAGCCTGATGGACAATTTCGAATGGATCTTCGGCTATGAGAAGCGCTTCGGCCTCTACCGGGTGGATTTCGAGACCCAGGCCCGGGTGCCGAAATTGAGCGCGGCGTTCTACCGCGACGTGATCGCGCGCAACGCGATCGGGGTGTGATCTATCCGGCCTGCGGGCGCGCGCCGGACCACGCGCGCTTCAGCAGGTCGCGGATGCCGCTCTCCTCGATCGGCCTCGGATTCCAGTAAGGATTTTTGGTGGCGAGCGCGGCCGCCTTTGCGATGCCGTCCTCGGGCATGCCGATCTCGGCGAGCGAGCGCGGCGCGCCGAGCCTTGCCGACAGATCGAACAGGCCATCGGCGGCGCTGGCCGCCCCAAGCGCGTTCGCGGCACGGCCGATCGCCTCGCGTGCGGCCGGCGTGTTGTAGGCGATGGTATGCGGCAGCAGCACCGCATGGGTCTCGGCATGCGGCAGGTCGAACAGCGCGCCGACGGTGTGGCAGAGCTTGTGATGCAGCGCCATGCCGACGGTGCCGAGACAGACGGCGCACAGCCAGGCACCATAGAGCGCGTCCGCGCGTGCCTCGAGATCGCGCGGACGCGCGATCACGTTGGGCAGCGACGAGGCAAGCTTCGCAATCGCCTCTTCCGCCATCAGCCAGGTGATCGGGTTGCCGTCCCGCGCGTACAGCGCCTCGGCCGCGTGCGCGATCGCGTTGAGGCCGGAGATCGCGGAGAATTTTGCCGGCATCGAGATCGTCAGGTTGACGTCGTAGATCACGGTCTCGGGCAGGATCTTGGGCGATGATTGCGTGGTCTTGACGCCGTCGACGGTCTCGCCGAGCACCGGCGTCATCTCGGAGCCGGCATAACTGGTCGGCACGATCAGTTGCGGCAGGTCAGTGCGCAGCGCAATCGCCTTGCTGAGGCCGGCCGCGGCGCCGGCGCCGATCGCAACCACGCCGTCCGGCTTGAGCTCGCGGACGATCTCCATCGCACATTCGGTCACCGCGACCGGCGTGTGCACCACTGCACCGTCGAACAATCCGGCCACACGGCCGCCGGTCAGGTCAGCGAGATCGCCGAGCTCGGCCTGCTGCCGCCGGCTCGCCAGCACCAGCGCGCGATTGATGCCGAGCCGGTCGAGCTCGTCCGCCAGCTGCGCGACGGTGCCGACCCCAAACACGACCCGCATCGGGCTGACCTGGTAGGTGAACGGCTGCGTCATGGCGATTTCCGAAGCGTTGGTCAGCCGCGGCGCCAGTCGCGCGGCGTGCAGCCGAAGCGGTGCCTGAAGCGCCGCGTGAAATGCGACAGGTCGGAGAAGCCCCAGTCGAACGCGATGTCGCCGATCGCGCGCCCGGCGACCGCGGGATCCCTCAGATCGCGCGCGGCGCCGTCGAGACGGCGGTCCATCACATGGCTGGCGAATGTCGTGCCGGCGCGCTCGAACAGTTTGTGGACATAGCGCTCGCTGATGCCGATCGCAGCCGCAATGGCGGCAACGCCGAGGCCGGGCTCGCGCAGCCTGCGGTCCACGGCACGGCGCAGCGCAAGCCAGGTCGCGTCGGCAAGGCTTGCGCTCTCCCCGACACCTGCGCGACCACTGCGCGACAGGCTGAGCGCGACCAGATCGAGCAGCACGCCGAACAGCCGTGCGTTGTCCGCGTCCGAAGCACGGAGCGCGGATGTGTTCAGGACCTGCGCCGTCTCGGTGATGAGATGGCCAACGAAGGGATCATCCGAAACCCGCGCCGGCGCGACCTCGGGCGCCGACGGCAGCCGTTCATCGAGCGCCCCGGCCGGCACCCAGAACGAGGCGACCTGCAGCGCCGGGCCGCGGTCGTGCAGCAGCGCGAAGCGCTGGCCGCTGTCGAAGATTCCGACCTGCCCCGGCGACAGGCTGATCTCGCGTCCCGCCTGCTGGATCCGGCAGCGGCCGGCAAGCTTCAGATTGAGGTAGTAGCAGCGCCGGCTGGACGCGGCGATGTCGGCAGCGGAGCGCCGCACGACATGCTCCGGGAAGCTGACCCGGTTGACCGCGCCATCGCCGAGCCCAACGGTCTCGACGCGGGCGAGGAAGCCCGGCGTCGCCGGCGGCTCCGGCGTCAGGTTCATGAAGGCCTGGCAGATCGCCTCGCGGTAGTACGCGAACTGCTCGCCGGGCCTCGTGTCCGCGGTATTCCAGCTCAGCCTGCGCGAGCGATCCGCGGCGGCGATTTGCTGCATCAGTTCACTCCGAGCCCAGTCCGGTTCGCTCACAGCCAAGCGCGTTCCGCGGGTCCAGGTCAATATCCAGGTCAATATCCATCAGGAAGCGGATGAAACTTGCGCGTATCCCGGGCGGTCCGGACGCGGCAATCCAGACAGGGAGGTACAACATGTCGACCTATGTTCTCGTCCATGGCGCCTGGCATACCGGCGCCGAGTTTGAGCCGGTTGCGGCCGCCATCCGCAAGGCCGGCCATGCCGTCCACACCCCGACCATCAGGGGCAACCGGCCCGGCGACCGGAAGGATTCCGGCCTCGCCGAGGCGATCCAGTCGATCGTGGATTATCTCGCCGAGCATGACCTCAAGGACATCGTCCTGGTCGGCCACAGCTATGGCGGCATGGTCATCACCGGCGTTGCCGACGCCGCCGCGAACCGCATCCGCCGCCTCGTCTACTGGAACGCCTTTGTCCCGAACAATGGCGAATGCCTCAACGACATGGTGCCGCCGCACTATCGCGGCCTGTTCGACGCCATTCATGCCGAGCGGGGCGACGGCTCGGTGGTGCTGCCGTTCCCGATCTGGCGCGAGGCCTTCATCAACGACGCCGATCTCGATACGGCGCAGCGCACCTATGACAAGCTCAACCCGCACCCGTTGAAGACCTTCCAGGACAAGATCGCGCTGCGCACCAATCCGGCCGAGATGCCGATCGCAAAGTCCTACGTGAACTGCACGGAGGACACCGCGATGCCGCACAGCCTGCCCTGGCATCCACGGTTGTCGGAGAAGCTCGGACTGTTCCGCCTGGTCCAGGTGCCGGGCAGCCACGAGCTGTGCTTCTCCAACCCCGAGCGGCTGGCGCAGGCCTTCCTCGACGCCGGCCGCGATTAGCGGCCTCCGTTTCACCTCGCCCCGCGTGCGGGGAGAGGTCGGAACGCATCATTAGATGCGTTCCGGGTGAGGGGGAGTCTCCACAAACGCAGCTATCACCGCAGATGCGGGGACGGCCCCTCACCCCAACCCTCTCCCCGTAAGAACGCAGGGGTGTCCGGGGAAATTCAGGCATAGCGGAGCTCCATCTGGTCAGGTGAGATGGTTGATTTCCGACGGCTGGGGTTGATGGGCGGAGGTTTGTCGATGGCAGCGAGGGATCGACGCGTGAGCAGGAGCTGGCCGACGAGTTCGGCGAACCTGAGCGGGAGCATTTTGATGCAGTTGGTGTGAGCGGCGATGCGCAGCAGCAGGTAGGCAATCATCGCAGCGAGCACCTGAAGGCGGATCGCGTTGTCGTTGACGCCGAGGAACTTGCGAATATCGAGATGCTGCTTGATCCAGCGGAACAGCAGCTCGATTTGCCATCGGCTCTTGTAGAGGGCGGCGATCTCGACGGCGCTACGGGCAAGGTCGTTGGTCAGGAGTGTGATCTTGCCGCCTTTCTCGCGTCTGATCTTGATGCGGCGGAGCGGGATTGGAAGGCGCGAATCGCCCTTGCTGGTGAGCTTCACCTCGTCATCGGCAAGGATTTCGAAGCCATCCCCGTTACGCTTGCGGATGGCGCGATGCCTGAGCGAGCGAAGACGGATGCTCGTCTTCGCCCGGGTAACGAAGAAAGCCTTGCTATCATTGATCTTCTGCCACCAGTCGAAACGGCAATAGCCCTTGTCAAACACATAGGTGGTGGCGGGCTGGATTGGGGTCTGTCGGCCGATCTCGATGTCATTGACGTTCGCGGCCGTCATCTCGACGCAGGTCGGGACATCGCTCCTTGGGTCGTAGACGACATGCAGCTTCATGCCGCGGATGCGGCCGTTCCACGTCGCCCAACTGCAGACCTTGCCGAGCGGGATCGGACTGGCGTCGATCAGACGCACCATCTCCATGCCTTCACTCCGCAGCTGGCGACGCGCCATCGCCGACAGCGCCGCAAAGGTTTGCGCGAAAATGCCGATCGGACGGCGGGCATTGGCATCGGACAACGTCGAGCGCGACAGCTTGCCGGTTCCCAAGTGATAGTGATGCTGCGAATTGGCGTTGAAGCCAGTCACCACCCCGCGCAGACTGCTGTTGCCGCTAAGCTGGGCATAGATCAGCGCCACCAGATGATCCCAGCTCCTGAACGACTTGTCGTAGGCATCCCCGTCCAGACGATCCACAACCGTCTGAAACTGCCGTCGATTGATCGGTTCAAGCAGCCTTCCAAAAATGCTACCGCGATATCGCATGCTCGGCCCTCTGTGTCTCGACAACCAGAAAAGACCGATTTGCCTCGGTCCTGCCGAGCATGCACCGCGACACAGTGAATCATTCCCCGGACACCCCTGCGTAAGAACGGGGAGAGGGAGCGCAGCGCCCTTGCTGCTCGCCCCAATCCCGTGATGCTCTACGCTACCGCTCTGTATGCTGGCGCAGTCGCGAGGAAGCGGGCATAGGCGTCGGCGTCCGGCGGGGTGAACTTTTCGACGAGCGGGTTGCGGCGCGACGCCTTGGTGCCGATGTCCGCCAGCAGTTCGTCGAAATGCTTGAAGTGGTACGGCGCGACGCACAGCCCGCCATAGACGCCCGCTGCCGGACGCTCGACGCGCTTGAAGTTCAGCATCATCGCGATGTTGCTATTCATCTCGGCCGCGCTCGGCTGCCGTGCCAGCTGGCCGTCGGCGTAGCGCACCAGCCAGTTCGCAGCGAGATCGGCGCACAGCACGGTGCAGAAGCTCGAATTGAAGCCGACGAAGCCCATGTCGGGCAGATCGGGATTGGCGATCAGCCGGTAGAGCCGGTACTGCCCGTCGGGCTCGACCAGCTTGCTCTGATACTCCTCGGGCAGGAACGGCACGCCGAGCTTGTAGCCGATCGCGAGCACCGCGACGTCGGCCGCGACGCGCTGGCCGCCGCTCATCACGATGGTCTTGCCGTCGTAATGGTCGAAGGTACCGCGCACCGCCTTGATCCGGCCGTCGGCGACCATCGGATAGAAGCCGGGGGTTGCGATCGGCACCGAGCAGTTGACGCCATCCTCGATCCGCTCCTTCGGCACCATGCCGCATTGCTTCAGCTTGAGCTGCATCTTCAGCATGCTTTCGAGCCCGCGCCAGTTCGCCCACACGAACGGCTTTGCCACGACATGCGCAAGGCGCGCCATCGGCCCGATGCCCCAGCTGGCAAACATCTGCTCCTGCGCGCGGATGTAGAGGATGCGCTTGAAGTTGACGAGGCCGCCGACGAAATAGGGAATCCGCCAGACCGGCTCGCGAAACACGATGGTGACTTCGCTGGCGCCGGAATTGACCGCATTCACCGCGATGTCGGTCGCCGATTTGGAGCCGCCGAGCACCACCACCTTGCGGCCCTTGGCAAGCGTTGGATCGCCGTATTGCGATGAATGCAGGATCTGCCCGCCCTGCGCCTTGAAGCCGTCCTCGCCGGCCAGCGGCAGGGCCTGCGGCTCGTTGAATTGCCCGGTGCAGACCGCGACGAAGTCGAAATCCTCGTGGCCGGTGGCGCCGTCGGTCGAGCGCAGCGCCAGCGTCCAGCCGGGCCTGCCGTCAGTGCGACGCGTCATGGTCTCGACCTTGGTGTCGAACCGCATCGCGCCGTCGAGCCCGTGGCTGCGGGCATAGTCGCGCAAGTAGGCATGAACCTGCGGACCCTTCGGCCATTCCGGATAGGACTCCGGCATCGCCTTGTCGGTGTAGCGATAGAGCTCCTTCGGGCTCTGGGTCTGCACGTCGGGATAGGAGCGCGCCGGCTCCCAAACGCCGCCGAGATCGCCGCTGCGCTCGATGATGGTCACCTTGTGGCCGCGACCGGCAAAGGCCTTGCCGGCGGCGAGCCCGGAAATGCCGGCGCCGATGACGCACACATGCTTCTGCTTGACCATGAAACCGCTCCGAATTGAATGAACAGGTCCAATTTCGTTAAGCGCACGCGTCCCCGTCATCGCCGGAGTCCAGCTCCGGCGATTGCCGCCTCGTGTGCGTATTGTCTGTTTGACCGCCGGGCTAGTCGTTGGCTTCCGGCGGCAGGAAGTCCACCTCGTGCTCGGCGGAGATACGCACCACTTCGGCGGGGTCCTGCAGATTGTGCAGCTTCTCGAACAGCGCCTCGAGCTTCTGCATCGGCGACACCCAGAACAGCGCCCGCGCCGGCTTGTCCGACTTGTTGAAATAGCCGTGCGGGATGCCGCGCGGCATGCGCACGAGGTCGCCGGCCTTGGCCTGCACCCAGACGCCGTCGAGCTTGAGGTCGAGCACGCCTTCCTGCACCAGGATGAACTCGTCCTGGGTCGGGTGGATGTGCACCGGCACGAACTGGCCGGGATCGCTGTTGGTTTCGAACGCGAAGGTCGAGTCGGTGACCGCCTTCGGATAGTAGATTTGGCCCAGGATATTCCAGGTCTTGCCGCCGTAGCCGGTGCCGGTTCGGGTAATGCCTTTTTCGAGCGTGCCCATGTCAGCCTCTCCAGTTTTGATGCGCAGTGCCGGCACGGAGCCTGTCGCCGGCCGGTGAGGCTGTCTAGCCGATAAACGAATCCACACCCGGCACCTTCATGCTGCAATGCGGGAGCATTGCGCCGGCCGGCTGCTGCCCAATGCCGTCGCATCGTCCTGACCGCCGATCAGGCAGATTGCACGACGAAACGGCGTTCCCCTTTGCCGCGGGATGCTCTAGGCTGCCTGATGTTTTAGACCTCAAACAACTCCGGACGGCCGGCGTGACTGCTGTTGGCAAGAAGGTTTCGGCAAGCGCAAATCCGGCAAGCGCAAGGCTCAAGGATTTCGCACGCGTCGCGACGGCGCGCGTCGATGACGCGGCGGAAGCGATCGGCCGCATCTTCTGTCCGCACGATCTGACGCCGGTCGATCATTCCGCGAGCGATTTCTCCGCGCATCACAATTGCGCCGACTTCGACGGCTTCTCCGTCAACTATGTCGCCTATGGCGGATCGGTCGCGATCAATCCCGGCTGCCTCGACCGCTTCTTCCTGCTGCAGATGCCGCTGTCCGGCTCGGCCGCGGTGCGGACCGCCGCGCGCGAGCTCACCACCGGACCACGGCACACGGCCTCGCTGCTGTCGCCGACCATTCCGACCGAGATGACCTGGCGCGGCGACTGCGCTCAGCTGATCTTGCTGCTCGACCGCAAGCTGGTCGAGCATCGCGCCGCGGCGCTTGGCGGCCTGGCGGTGAGGCCGGTCGAGTTCGATCCGGCCGTCGCGCTGAGCGGGCCACTCGGGCAGACGCTCTCGGCCAAGATCGAGCAGCTTGTCACGGCCGCCGAGCAGCTCGGGCCGCGCAAGGCTTTGTCGGCGGTCGCGGCGGCCGATTGGCGCGAGTCGTTTCTCAATGTGCTGCTCAACGAGCAGCGGCACAGCCTGAGTTCGGCGATCGATGTCTTCAACGGCCGCACCGAGGCCCAGCCGGCCGCCTTGAAACGCGTGCGCGCCTATCTGGAGAGCCGCGCGACCGAGCCGATGGACCTCGCCGAGCTCGCGGAGATCGCGGGCACCGGCATCCGCGCGCTGCAACTCGGCTTCCGCCGTCACTTCGGCACCACCGTGTCCGAGATGCTGCTCGACATCCGCCTCGCCCATCTCAACGCCCGCCTCAAGACGGCACGGCCGGGCGAGCGCATCGTCGATATTGCATTCGACCTCGGCTTTACCCATCTGAGCCGGATGGCGAGCGCCTACCGCGCCAAGTTCGGCGAGAGCCCGAAGGCGACCCTGCAGCGGCTGAGCTGAGCGGCAGTTCCGGGCGGCCCGGCCACGCCCTGCCCATCCGGCCAGTATCGCCGTCAGCCGCGACATCCCAGATTGAGGGAAGCCAACGGAGTTTCCCATGACCGAACCGAATATCCTGTCATCGCTGTCATCTGCCCTTGCGGAGACCATTGCACGCGCTGCGCCCGCCATCGTCTCCGTGCATTCGCATCGCGCGCGCGCCTCCGGCTTTGTCTGGAAGGTAGGCCTCGTCGTCACCGCCGACGAAGCGCTGGCCGACGAGGGCGAGATCGAAATCCAGTTCGCCGACGGCAGCCGCAGGCCAGCGACCGTCGTCGGACGCGACCACACCACCGACGTCGCGCTGCTGCGCGTCGAAGGCGACGTTGCCCCCGTCAAGCTCTCGACCGAGAACCCCGCGTTGGGATCGCTCGCGGTGATCGTCGCCGCCGACCGCGGCGCGCCGACCGCGCGGCTCGGCATGGTCGCACTGTCCGGCCCGGCCTGGCGCAGCCTGCGCGGCGGCGAAATCGATGCACGGATCGAGCTCGACGTCCGGCTGCGGCACAGCCAGCAGGGTGGCCTCGCGCTGAACGCCGCGGGCGAGCCGTTCGGCATGGCCGTGCTCGGCCCGCGCCGCGTGCTGACGATCCCGGCTACGACCATCGAGCGGGTCGCAGGCCAGCTCGAGAAGAGCGGCCGCATCGCGCGCGGATATCTTGGCGTCGGATTGCAGCCGGTCCGGCTCGACGATGGCCTCGGCGCGATGGTGATGAACGTCGACAAGGCCGGCCCCTCGGCCGCCGCCGGCATCCGGCAAGGCGACGTGATCATTGCCGTGAATGGCGAGAAGCTGTCCGGCGTGCGCGCGCTGTCGCGCGGCCTCGGACCGCAGAGCGTCGGCACGGTGGTCGAGCTCACCGTGCATCGCGGCGGCGAGCCGCTGAAGTTCAAGGTGACAGTCGGCGAGAGGCCCGAGACGTGAGCGGTGAGCCGGCCAACGACATCGTCATCGCGCTCGAGGTCGACGACGCCGTCCTCGCCGACCGGCTGGCGACCCTGCTCGGCAGCGTCGCCGGCCTGCGGCTCGCCGCGCCGGGCGAACAGGCCACGGCTGCGGTCGTCGCACGCAACCGCGAGGCCGCGGGCGGCGACTTCGAGCTGACGCCGCGCGAGCTCGACGTGCTGGCGCTGCTGGCGGAAGGCGCGTCCAACAAGATGATCGCACAGCGGCTCGGGATTTCCGTCCACACCGCCAAGTTTCATGTCGGCTCGCTGCTCGACAAGCTCGACGCCACCGGCCGCACCGACGCCGTCGCCCATGCCGCGCGGCGCGGGGTGATAAATTTGTGAGGGCTGGGATGACTGTTGTAGTGACGCTGAGCTGAGATTTCTCCACCCGTCGTTCCTGCGAAAGCAGGGACCCGTACGCTGCGGCGGATGTTGCAGGCAGGACTCGTCATTGTCGTCCTGGCGAAAGCCAGGACCATAACCACCGCATTTGACAGTGAACGAGATCGTGGCCCTAGCGTCGCGCAACATTGCGCACTTGGGGTAATGGGTCCTGGCCTTCGCCAGGACGACTGCGAATCTTCGTGCGCACTCGTCAGTTGCACGCAGCCACTGCACAGCGACCCCAAATCAGTGATTTGGAAAATTCCGCCCTGCGGACACCCGACTCAGTATTCGACCGGATACAGACGCCTTCACGATCTGGCTATGCAATCTTCAGCCAACAAGAAGAAACGGCATGAAGAAGCTGATCGGTCGTCATCGGGACATTCAATACACACTCACCAACATCGAACCCGACCTCTGGGCCTGGTCGTTCGACATCAACGGCAAGACCAGGCAAGGCACCACGCGCGCGCGGCTCGACCTGCTGGCGCGGCGGCGCGCGTCTGCACGCTGATCGATCGCGAATTGAAACGCGCGGAACGTACCAGGCCCAACGAGCCTGACTGATCGCTCTCCCCGGTGAGGGTCCATTGGACGGGCCGCGCCTATCAGAAATGAAAACTCCCGCAGCGCCGGCTGCGGGAGTTGTTGGCATCGGTGGCCGCGGGGAGGTCCAACCACCGATACCGACATTCGCTGACCCTGGTCAGGCTGTTTTGGCGAACATCGTCAGCACGCCATCGGCAATGTTGATAGCGACGACCTGCGACGAAGTCAGGCCCTTGGCCTTGAGCGCGGAGACCGCCTGCGGTGTCGCGTCAATCGACTTCCGAAGCGACTGGATGTCGTCTTCCTTGGTCTTTGCCATCGCATCCTCGATCTTCGATCGCATCTCGGGCTTGAGGTCCTTGATGTCGACGACCTGTATGCTCCGGATGACGGTGGACTGATCAGATGACTGCGGCGGCGCATTGGGTTGCGTGCCTTGCGCTTGCACCAAGGCGGGCGTTCCGAGGACGAGCGCGGCAACAGTGACGAATGCTGTGAGATTGCGCATGGTCGATTCCTTTTCGAGGTCAGCAAGCGATAAAACCTACGCGCGAAGTTTGGCTGACGTCTGATTTTTCCATGGCCATTCATTGGAGCCAATGCGACCGCAATGCGGGCGTCGAAGCCCGCTCAGCCGCAGCGTCGACGTCCAGCACGCGGCATCGCTCGTCGCCACGACACCCGCACGGTCCCAGTCCGTTATGACCGCCGATCTGCATGGCGGTCATATGCTTTGCATCTCCGAAGGCACGCCGATCGCTCAAGGCAGACATTCGCAGGCGCAAGGTTGCAGGCAGCCGGGGCTTTTGAGATCGTGTGTCACGCATTGCAGTCGTCCCATGACAAGGAGTTCCGGCGTGGCCATCCTCAAGGACCTCAGCATCGGATTCTACAAGATCCCGCTCCCGGTGGTGCTGAGCGACAGCACGCACGGGGAGATCAAGGCGTTCGAGCTCGTCACGATCCGCGCCCGCGATGCCGACGGCGCCGAAGGCACCGGCTACACCTACACGGTCGGCCGCAATGGCGGCGCCATCGCCGATATCCTGGGCCGCGAAATCACCGAGATCGTGCGCGGGATGGAGGCCGACGACACCGAGCAGCTTTGGCACAAGGTGTGGTGGGCGCTGCATTATGGCGGCCGCGGCGGGCCGGCGGTGCTGGCGCTGTCCGCGCTCGACATCGCGTTGTGGGACCTCAAGGCGCGGCGGGCATCGCTGCCGCTGTGGCGGCTGCTCGGCGGCTTCGACCGTCGCGTGCCCTGCTATGCCGGCGGCATCGACCTCGATCTGCCACTGGATGGTTTGCTGAAGCAGACCGACGACAATCTGGCCAAGGGCTTTCGCGCCATCAAGATGAAGGTCGGCCGGCCGAGCCTTGCGTCCGACGTGGCGCGCGTGAAGGCGATGCGCGGCCATCTCGGCGACGAGTTTCCGCTGATGGCCGACGCCAACATGAAATGGACCGTCGAAGAAGCGATCCGCGCCGCGCGCGCCCTGCAACCCTTCGACCTGACCTGGATCGAGGAGCCGACGATTCCGGACGACGTCGCGGGACACGCTCGCATCGTGCAGGCCGGCGGCGTGCCGATCGCGGCCGGCGAGAACCTGCGCAGCCTGTGGGAGTTCAAGCCGTATATCGCCGGCGGCGCGCTGTCCTATGCCGAGCCCGACGTCACCAATTGCGGCGGCGTTACCAGCTTCATGAAGATCGCCCGGCTCGCCGAGGCCTTCAATATTCCCGTCACCAGCCATGGCGCGCATGACATCACCGTGCATCTGCTGGCTGCGTGCCCGAACCGGTCGTATCTCGAGGCGCACGGCTTCGGCCTCGACCGCTATATCGAGCACCCGCTGGTTCTGGAGCAGGGCATGGCGATCGCGCCCGATCATCGCCCGGGGCACGGCATCGCCTTCGACTGGAAAGGCCTGGAGCGGCTCAGCGCCGCCTGACGCAGAAACATTTCTGCACACCAAGACGTGACATTCGGAAAAGCAGGTCTGCCGGCGCGCGCTAGGCGGCGTCGCGACAAGCTGCTAGCGTTTCGCGCTTCAGATTGCCCAAAGAGCGATGAAATCATCGCGCTTTGGGTCATTGTCTGAGCATGATCTTTTCGGAAAACCGCTTCACACTTTTCCGGATCATGCTCTAGCGTTAAGGGATCGGAGCAAATGGACAACCGTAGTGATGTTTGGCGCGGCGTCGACGCGATCAAGCCGCGTTTCATCGAATTGAGCGACCGGGTCTGGGCGATGCCCGAGGTCTGCTACACCGAGGCGCGCTCATCCGCCGAACATCTGGCCGAACTGCGCCATCAGGGTTTTCGCATCACCGAGAACGTCGCCGACATCCCGACCGCGGTGATGGGCGAATGGGGCGAAGGCGGCCCGGTGATTGCCTTCCTCGGCGAGTATGACGCCCTGCCCGGTCTCAGCCAGGAGGCCGGAATCGCCGAGCATCGCCCGGTCGAGAGCGGCGGCCACGGCCATGGCTGCGGACATAATCTGCTCGGCTCCTCCGCGCTGCTCGCCGCGACCGCGGTGAAGGACTGGCTTGCGGCCAACAAGGTGCCGGGCCGCGTGCGATATTACGGATGTCCTGCCGAGGAAGGCGGCGCGGCAAAGGCCTTCATGGTGCGCTGTGGCGCGTTCGAGGACGCCGACATCGCCATCACCTGGCATCCGCACAGCTTCTGGGAGGTGGCGGTGACGCCGTCGCTCGCCAACACCCGCGCCGATTTCATCTTCACCGGGCGCACCTCGCATGCGGCAGCCTCGCCTCATCTTGGCCGCAGCGCGCTCGATGCGGTGGAATTGATGAATGTCGGCGTCAACTACATGCGCGAGCACATGCCGAGCGACGCGCGGGTGCACTACGCGCTGCTCGACACCGGCGGCATCGCGCCCAACGTGGTGCAGGCCCATGCCCGGGTGCGCTATTCGATCCGCGCCCGCGACCTGCCCGGCATGAACGAGCTGGTCGAGCGCGTGCACAAGATCGCGCAGGGCGCGGCGCTGATGACCGAGACCAAGGTGGAGATGAAGATCATCTCCGCGGTCTCCAACATCCTGCCCAACACGCCGCTGGAACAGACGCTGCACCGGATCATGGAAGAGCTCGGCCCGCCGCATTTCGACGATGCCGACAAGGATTTCGCCGGCAGGATCCGCGCAACCCTGACCGACAAGGACATCGCCTCGGTCTATTACGCGATCGGCATGGAGCCGACCGACCGGCCGCTCGCCGACTTCCTGGTGCCGATCGACGCCAAGCGCAATCCGCTGATCGGCTCGACCGACGTCGGCGACGTCAGCTGGGTGGTGCCGACCGTGCAGGTCCATGCACCGACGGTTGCAATCGGCACGCCGTTCCACACCTGGCAGGTTGTGGCGCAGGGCAAGACGCCGGCCGCGCACAAGGCGATGGTGCAGGCCGCCAAGGCGATGGCCGGCCTCGGCGTCAAGGCGCTGATGGAGCCGGAGCTGATCGCGGCCGCCAAGGCCGACCTCAAGAAGCGGACCACAAGAACGCCCTATGTCAGTCCGCTGCCGGCGAATGTTGCACCGCCGTTGGACATGTCGATCGCCTGAGAACCGCGTGTGCGGGCCGGACCTGCTCTCCGGGATCAAGCAATCGCATATCCCCATCGTCATGGCCGGGCTTGTCCCGGCCAACCACGACTTTCTCACGCGAAAACGGAGACGTGGATGCCCGGCAGAAGGCCGGGCATGACGAGTTTGTGGACGGATCGCTTCAGACGCGAACTCCGGCCTGCGTGGCAAAAAAGCATCTCGGAACAAAGGATAACGAACAAATTTTCCGCACTGCGAGGCGCGCAAGGGCGTGCTTTGGCGCCGATCTGCTGAACCGGTGTGCGGCAAGGGGAGGTTCTGCACAAGCGATAGCCAAAAGACCTAGGCGCTGAAGGGCGGGAGGCGTTGACCTTCGCGGTCATTCGGTGTGCCATCCTGCCGCCAACACGGCGGCCGGTTCCACGGCCCGCCGCAATAACCAATTGAGCCGGACCGAGGGGACAATGTTCGACAGGAATCTGCGTGGCATGATCGACGACGTGAAGGACGGGCGGATGGATCGCCGGGCCTTCGTCAAGCGAATGATTGCCGTCGGCCTCACCGCGCCGATGGCCAACCAGATCCTTGCGATCGGCGGCGTCGCGATGGCGCAGAGCCCGAATCCCTACAAGCCGACCAAGCGCGGCGGCGGCGGTCCGCTGAAGCTGTTGTGGTGGCAGGGCCCCACCCTGCTCAATCCGCACTTCGCCACCGGCACCAAGGACCAGGACGGCTCGCGGCTGTTCTACGAACCGCTGGCAAGCTGGGACGTCGACGGCCATCTCAACCCGATCCTCGCCGCCGAAATCCCCTCGATCCAGAACGGCGGGCTTTCCAAAGACGCCATGTCGGTGGTCTGGAAACTCAAGCCCGGCGTCAAATGGCATGACGGCAAACCCTTCACCGCCGACGACGTCGTGTTCAACTGGGAATATGCTACCGACCCCGCGACCGCAGCCGTCTCGAGCGGGACCTATTCCGGCATGACCGTGGAGAAGGTCGACGACCTCACGGTCCGCATCAAGTTCAAGGATCCGACGCCGTTCTGGGCCAATGCGTTCGTCGGCGCCTATGGCTGCATCATCCCAAAACATCTCTTCGCGGAGTACAAGGGCAGCAAGTCGCGCGAGGCGCCGAACAATCTGAAGCCGGTCGGCACCAGCCCCTACAAGTTCGTCGAGTTCAAGCCGGGCGATCTGGTGCGCGGCGAAATTAATCCCGATTACCACATGCCGAACCGGCCCTATTTCGACACGATCGAAATGAAGGGCGGCGGCGATGCGGTGTCGGCGGCGCGCGCGGTGATCCAGACCGGCGAATATGATTTCGCCTGGAACATCCAGGTCGAGGACGAGGTGCTGCTGCGGCTGGAAAAGGGCGGCAAGGGCAAGACGCTCTATGCCGTCGGCGGCGACATCGAATTCATCGCCATCAACTTCACCGACCCGAACACCGAGGTCGACGGTGAACGCTCGTCGATCAAGACCAAGCATCCGATCCTGTCGGATCCGGCGGTGCGCAAGGCGCTGGCGCTGCTGGTCGACCGCGACTCCGTCAAGAAGGTGATCTACGGCCGCGCCGGCCGCGCCACCGCCAATTATCTCAACGGCCCCGAGGAGTTCGTTTCCAAGAACACCAGATGGGAGTTCTCGGTCGAGAAGGCGAGCGCGCTGCTCGAACAGGCCGGCTGGAAGGTCGGCTCCGACGGCATCCGCGAGAAGGACGGCAAGAAGCTGAAGCTGCTGTACCAGACCTCGATCAACGGCCCGCGGCAGAAGACCCAGGCGATCGTCAAGCAGGCCTGCCAGAAGGCCGGCATCGACGTCGAGCTGAAGTCGGTGGTGGCCTCGGTGTTCTTCTCCTCCGACGTCGCCAACCCCGACACCTATTCCAAGTTCTACGCCGACATCGAGATGTTCCAGATCCCGATGACACAACCCGACCCGGGCCTGCACATGCGCCGCTATCTGTCGCGCAATGTCGCGACCAAGGAGAACAAGTGGCAAGGGCAGAACTTCCCGCGCTGGGTCAACAAGGATTTCGACGCCGCGATCGAGGCGGCCGATACCGAGACCGATCCGATCAAGCGGGCCGAGCTCTACATCAAGTGCAACGATCTGATGTGGCAGGACACGGTGGTGATCCCGGTGATGCACCGCCTCGCAGTGGAAGCCTGCTCCAACACGGTGCGGCCCGCACTCTCCGGCTGGGCCAACCAGACCGACAATCTGCAAGACTGGTATCGTGAAACCTGAGACACGGGGACAGGTTCGGAGTTTGAGTAGGTGCATCTTCTCCCTCTCCCCGTTCTTACGGGGTCGAGACGAGCGGAGCTCGCTCTTGGAGGGTTGGGGTGAGGGGCTTTCGCAGCAAACACCGTGAAAGATGAGTTCGTGGAGACTCCCCCTCACCCGGAATTCAAGCCGTGCTTGAATTCCGACCTCTCCCCGCACGCGGGGCGAGGTGAAGCTCGCCTTTCGACTGGAAGCAAGATCAACGTGCTCAAGGTGCGAGCGTTAGTTAGATGATCTCTCGATGAGTCAATATATCCTGCGTCGCCTGATGATCGCGATCCCGAGCCTGCTCGGGATCTCGCTCGTGCTGTTCGTCGTGCTGGCGCTCGCGCCGGGCGATCCGTTCAGCGAGCTCGCGACCAATCCGAACGTGCCGCCCGAGGTACAGGCCGCGTTGCGCGCCAAGTTCGGCCTCGACGACCCGATCTATCTTCGCTACCTGCACTGGCTCGCGGCGATGGCGCAGGGCGACTGGGGCTTCTCCTTTGTCAGCCGGATCAATGTCGACACGCTGATCCTGCAGCGGCTGCCGACCACGCTCTACGTGATCGGCTCGGCGCAGCTGCTGGCGCTGTTGATCGCGATCCCGGTCGGCGTCTATGCCGCCACCCGGCCGTATTCGATCTTCGACCAGCTCGCCAACACCTTCGCCTTCATCGGCTTCTCGCTGCCGACCTTCTTCACCGGCATCCTGTTCATCCTGGTGCTCTCGGTGAAGCTGGACTGGCTGCCCTTCGTCTACACCGACGTGCCGGGCAGCGGCATTCCCTGGCTGCTGGAGATGATCCGGCAGGCGATCATGCCGGTGATGGTGCTCGGCCTGTTCCAGGCGGCGTCGATGACCCGCTTCGTGCGCTCGGCAATGCTCGACGTGATCCGGCTCGACTATGTCACCACCGCCCGCGCCAAGGGACTCGGACAGGCCAAGGTGATCGTCAAGCACGTGATGCGCAACGCGATGATCCCGGTCGTCACGCTCATTGCGCTGCAAATGCCTGCCGTGTTCGGCGGCGCCATCGTCACCGAGCAGATCTTCCGGATTCCCGGCATCGGCTCGCTGCTGATTTCCTCCATCCTCGCCAATGACACGCCGGTCGTGATGGCCGTGACCTTCGTCTTCGCGTGTCTCGTGGTGCTGTTCAACCTGATCGCAGATGTCCTCTATGGCTGGCTTGACCCTCGCATCTCCTTCCGCTGAGCGGCGCGGCTATTCGCCCTGGCGCGAAACCTGGCGGCGCTACCGCCGGCACCGGCCGGCCGTGGTCAGCGCCGTGCTGCTGCTGCTGCTGATCGCGGCCGTCGTGATCGGCCCGTTCGTCTGGCGCGTCTCGATCAGCGACATGGACGTCGTGGCTGGCCTGCAGGGCCCCTCGCTGGCGCACCCGTTCGGCACCGACGATCTCGGCCAGGACCTGCTCGCCCGCATGATCTATGGCGGGCGCATCTCGCTCGCGGTCGGTCTCGCCGCGATGCTGGTCTCGGTGTTCGTCGGCACGCTGATCGGCGCGCTCGCCGGCATGTCGCGCGGCGCGCTCGGCTACGCGCTGATGTGGCTGACCGACTTGTTCCTGTCGCTGCCGCAATTGCCGCTGCTGTTGATGCTGATCTATCTGTTCCGCGACGGGCTAAAGGCGATGTTCGGCCCGGAGGGCGGCATCTTCATCCTGATCGTGCTGGTGATCGGCGGCTTGCGCTGGATGCCGGTCGCGCGCCTGGTGCGCGCCCAGTTCCTGTCGCTGCGCGAGAAGGAATTCGTCGAGGCGGCGCGCGCGCTCGGCGCGAGTCCGGTGCGCCAGGTGGTGCGCCACATCCTGCCCAACGCGCTGGGACCCGTGATCATCGCCGGCACGATCGACGTCGCCGCCGCCATCATCGCCGAATCGACGCTGTCGTTCCTCGGCCTCGGCTTCCCGCCGGATACGCCGACCTGGGGCCGCATCCTCTATGACGCCAAGGACTTTCTCGACATCGGCCCGCATTGGGCGCTGTTTCCGGGCGGCGCGATCTTCATCGCGGTGGTCGCCATCAACTTCATCGGCGACGGGCTGCGCGACGCGCTCGACGCGCGCAAGGTGATCTGATGGCGCTGCTCGACATCAAGGGCCTGAAAACCCATTTCACCACCGACGACGGCATCCTGCAGGCGGTCGACGGCGTCGACATCAGCATCAACCGCGGCGAGACGCTGTGCGTGGTCGGCGAATCCGGCTGCGGCAAGACCGTCACCGCGATGTCGATCCTGAAGCTGATCGCCATGCCGCCGGGCAAGATCGTCGAAGGCGAGATCATCTTCGAGGGCCGCGACCTGGTGCCGCTGACCAGCCACCAGCTCGATGACATCAGGGCCAAGGAGATCGGCTTCATCTTCCAGGAGCCGATGACCTCGCTCAATCCGGTGCTGACCATCGGCGAGCAGATCGCCGAGAGCCTGCGCCGCCACGAGGCGGTGACCAAGAAGCAGGCGCTCGAGCGCACCATCGAGATGCTGAAGCTGGTGCAGATCCCCAACGCCGCGGGCCGCGTGCATCATTATCCGCACCAGTTCTCCGGCGGCATGCGCCAGCGCGTGATGATCGCGATGGCGCTGGCGTGCCGTCCCAAGCTCGTGATCGCGGACGAGCCGACCACCGCGCTCGACGTCACCATCCAGGCGCAGATCCTCGACTTGTTGCAGGACATGAAGGAACGCTTCGGCATGGCGGTGATGCTGATCACGCACGCGATGGGCGTCGTCGCCGAGACCGCGCAGCGCGTCGTCGTGATGTACGCCGGCAAGGTGGTGGAGGAGGCGCCGGTCGACGAACTGTTCGGCAATCCCGGCCATCCCTACACTCAGGGCCTGATCCGCTCGATCCCGCGCATCGATCTCGACGCCGCGCACAAGACGCGGCTGGAGGCGATCGGCGGCTCGGTGCCGATCCTGATCAATCCGCCGCCCGGCTGCCGCTTTGCCGCCCGCTGCAAATACGCCATGAGCATCTGCACCGAAAAGGAGCCGCGGCTGCGCGAGATCGCGCCCGGCCACCGCATGGCCTGCCACCTCGGAGACGCGTCATGACCGAGCCGCTGCTGCGCGTTTCCAATCTGAAGAAGCATTTTCCGGTGCTGGGCGGCCTGCTCTCGCGCGAGGTCGGCCAGGTCTATGCGGTCGACGGCGTGTCGTTCTCGGTCAACCGCGGCGAGACGCTCGGCCTCGTCGGCGAATCCGGCTGCGGCAAGTCGACCACCGGCCGCTGCGTGCTGCGCCTGATCGAGCCGACCTCGGGCGAGGTCGTGTTCGACGGCCGGAGCGTCACCGGCCTCGGCGGCGGCGACCTGCGCGCCATGCGGCGCAACATGCAGCTGGTGTTCCAGGACCCGTTCGCCTCGCTCAATCCGCGCATGACGGTCGGCGCGATCCTCGGCGAGCCCTTCATCATCCATAACCTCGTGAGCTCGGCCAGCGAGCGCGAGGACCGCGTCGCGAGCCTCCTGGTCAAGGTCGGGCTGAAGGCCGAGCACATGCGCCGCTACCCGCACGAATTCTCCGGCGGCCAGCGCCAGCGCATCGCGATCGCCCGCGCGCTGACGCTGGAGCCGAAGCTGATCGTGTGCGACGAGCCGGTCTCCGCGCTCGACGTCTCGATCCAGGCCCAGGTCATCAACCTGCTCGAGGATCTGCAGGCCGAGCTGAACCTCACCTATCTGTTCGTCGCCCACGATCTCTCGGTCGTGGAGCACATCTCCGACCGGGTCGCGGTGATGTATCTCGGCCGCATCGTCGAGCTCGCCAAGGCCAGCGATCTCTACTGCAACCCGCAGCACCCATACACCAAGGCACTGCTCTCGGCGGTGCCGGTGCCGGATCCCAAGGCGAAGCGCGACCGCATCCGCCTGAAGGGCGACGTGCCGAGCCCGATGAATCCGCCCAAGGGCTGCCACTTCCACACGAGATGTCCAATCGCCGAGGAGCGCTGCCGGCAGAGCGCGCCGGAGTTGCTGGAAGGCAGGAACGGGCATTCCGTGGCGTGCCATCTGGCGTAGGTCGCGCGCCAGATGCGATAGCCAGCCGGCGCGGGAGCGCACCGCCTAAAATATCGAAAACAACCCCATGCAAAGTAGCCGGCGGCTGCGGGCGTCCGACACGGCACTTGACATGTCGGGCAAATCAGCGGCATCATTCGATAATTCAGAAATAATGGCGACGATAGTTGAAGTCACGTCGTCAGACGTTAACGCCGCTTGGTGTTGGTCCGTGGCTTCGGTCCGGCCTTTGTCTTGATCTTCCGCCGCGGTGAGGGCGCGACGGCGTCCTCCACCTCATTCACCTCCGTCCGCAGCGTCTCGAGCAGCCAGTCGCGAAACGCGCGCATGCCCGGCGTCACCTCGCGCGACTTCAGCCAGGTCAGCCAATAGGATCCCGCCGGGACCTCGGCCGCGAACGGACGCAGCAGCCGGCCGGAGACCAGCTCATTTTCGAACATCGCGATCGGCACCAGCCCGACGCCGACGCCGCGCGCGGCGGCCTCGGCCATCGCGACCGAACTGTCGAAGATCGGCCCCTGGATTTTCGGACACGGCGCGCCGGCGACCGCAAACCATAGCGGCCATTCCTCGGCGCGGTAGGACCGCAGCAGGAATTCCTGCGCGAGATCGGACGGCTTGCGCAGCCGGTCCGCCGCGTCGGGGCAGCACACCGGCGAGAGCGGTGCGGACAACAGATGGATCGCCTCGGTGCCGTGCCACGAGCCGTCGCCGAAGCGCAGCGCGAGATCGAGCCCGTCGCCTGCGATGTCGACGCGGTTGTTGTTGGTGAGCAGACGCAAATCGATATAGGGATGCGCGCGCTTGAAGCGGTCGACCCTTTGCAAGAGCCATCCGGTCGCAAACGTCGTGACGCAGCCGACGGTCACGACCTCGCGCGTGCCCTTGGCCTCGATGCGGTCGATCGCGGCGCCGATCCGGTCGAGCGCGTCTGACAGCACCGGCAGCAGCGCCAGCCCCTCGTCGGTGAGCACCAGCCCGCGCGGCAGGCGGCGGAACAGGCTCGTGCCCAGGAGATCCTCGAGCTGCTTGACCTGATGGCTGATCGCGGTCTGCGTCACGCGCAGCTCCAGCCCGGCGCGGGTGAAGCTGAGCAGCCGCGCGGAGGCCTCGAAGGCGCGCAGCGCGTTCAGCGGGAGATGCCGGCGCACGGCGTCATGACCAAGTTTTCCTCATGTCTCGCTGTATAAATGATTGTTTGTGCGCCGTCACGCCGCCCGGCAGGTTGGCGCCGCCAACGGGAGATTCGACATGCTGACGAGACGGACATTTGGATTGCGCGCGCTGGGCCTTGCGGTGTCCTGCACTTTGCCGCGGCAAGGCGCAGCGGCAGGACCAGGCGAGCCGGCGCAGCGGCTGCAGCAGGAGTTTGCGCGCATCGAGCTGGCAACCAGCGGCCGGCTCGGCGTCGCCGCGCTCGACATGGAGACGGGATTGCGCGCGAGCCGGCGCGGCGACGAGCGGTTCCCGATGTGCAGCACCTTCAAGGCGTTGGCCTCGGCCGCGGTGCTGCACCGGGTCGACCGCGGCGAATCCAGCCTCGATCAGCGCGTGCAAATCGAGGCCAAGGATATCTTGGCCTACGCGCCGGTCACCAAGGCGCACGTCGGATCGGCCATGACTCTGTCCGAACTCTGCGCGGCCGCCATCACGCTCAGCGACAACACCGCCGCCAACCTGCTGCTGCGGGAGATCGGCGGGCCCGCCGGCTTTACCAGCTTCTTCCGCACCATCGGCGACAATGTCAGCCGGCTCGACCGCTGGGAGGTGGAGCTGAACGAAGCCGTGCCCGGCGACCAGCGCGACACCACGAGTCCTGTCGCGATGCTGAAGGATTTGCAGCGCGTGGTGCTCGGCGACGTTCTGCAGACCGTCTCGCGCCAGAAGCTGGTGGACTGGATGGTCGCCAACAAAACCGGCGACGCAAGGCTGCGTGCCGGCGTGCCCCGCGACTGGCGGGTTGCCGACAAGACCGGCACCGGCGAGCGCGGCACCTACAACGACATCGGCGTGTTCTGGCCGCCCGGCCGCAAGCCAATCGTGGTGACGGCTTACCTGACCGGGGCAAGTGCTCCCATCGAGAAGTGCAACGAGGTGATCGCCAATGTCGCGCGCGCCGTCGCCAATGCGAGCACCGGGCAGACCGGCTAAACCGGCGACGCCGCGACCGGCGGCGCCGACAACATCAGGCCGGCCAGCGACCAAGCAAGTCGCTCGCCGCCTCGAACAACGCTGCAACGCGCAATAGTTCGGCATCGGCCCGGAAGCGGCCGACCAGGTGCAGTCCGATCGGCAGGCCGTCGCGGCCGAAACCTGCGGGGATGCTGACGGCGGGATGCCCGGTCATGTTGAACAGCATGGTCCAGGGAAACCAGTGCGGCCGCACGCTGTCGAAACTCCGGCCGTCGATCTCGATCGTGCCGAACAGGTCCTGGTCGATCGGCAGCGCCGACCGGGTCAAGGTCGGCATCGCCAGGAGATCGCCGCGCGCGAACAGCGACTGCACCCGGCGGAAGAGCGCGGTGCGCTCGAACATCGCCCGCTGGTAGTCGACACCGCTGACCTGGGCCGCCAGCGCGAGCTGCTTCAGGAAGGTTGCGCTGAGATCATCCGGATGATCGGCCGCGAGCTTCTCGAAGCGGGTGCGCCAGACGGTGTGATTGATCGCACGCCAGATCGGCTCGATGTCAAAGCCGTCGCCGGAAAACTCTTCGAGCTCGGCGCCGAGGCTCGCCAGACGGTCGAGGCTTGCCTTGAACGCGTCAGCCACATCGGACGTGACCGGACGCCGCGGCGGCGACACGCAGAACAGCACCCGCCGGCCCTTGAGGTCGCCGCGCGGGGCGGCAAGCCCGAGATAGTCAGGCACCGGCACCCCGATCGACCAGGGGTCCGACGGATCCTCTCCCGCCATCGCCTGCATCATCAGCGCCGTATCCGCAACGGTGCGCGTGGTCGGCGTGACATAGGTCTGGTTGCCGAAAGCGTCCTGCACCTGGCTATGCGGGATCACCCCGTTGCTCTGCTTGATTCCGACCACACCGTTGCAGGCGGCGGGAATCCGGGTGGAGCCGCCGCCATCGGTCGCAACCGCCAGCGGCGCGATGCCGCTCGCGACGGCCACCGCCGCGCCGCCGCTGGAGCCGCCACTGGACCGCTCGGCACTCCATGCATTGCGGGTCCGCCCGAACAGCGGCGAGTCGGTCAGGCACTTGCTGCCGAACTCCGGCGTCGTGGTCTTGCCGATCAATATGCCGCCCTGGGCACGGAGGCGGGCCACCGCGACGGCGTCATTGTCGGGCACGTTGTCCCGGTACGGCACCGCGCCGAAGGTCGTCCGGACGTCTTTGGTGTTGACGATGTCCTTCACGGTGAAGGGGATGCCGTGGAGCAGACCGGCCGGCTCGCCAGCCGTGATTTGCCGCTCGGCAGCTTTCGCCTGCGCCATCGCCGCGTCACCGCACAGCGTGATGAAGCAGTTCAATTCGGGTTGCAGCCGCTCGGCACGGGCGAGCACCGCGCGCGTAACCTCGACAGGCGAAACCTCCTTGCGGGCGATGCGCCCACGAAGCTCAACGGCAGACAGCAGACACAGATCGTCGCTCATTTGGGCAAGGACTCGCGTCAGATAGGGTCGACGCCCGCATCGTGCCGCGCTGCAAGCGGCAAGTCCATCGGCTCGGACGCATGGCGAAAGGCCACGGAGCCGCGACGGCGCATGGCCTGCCGGCGCGGCGGGCCCTTCCCGGCCGCGCGGCTTGGCAGCGACGGAGGATCATGCGACGCTCGACCGAATGGCGCTGCTGTCAGCATGACGGAGGACCACGCCTTGTATCGCCGCATCGCCCTCGCCGCGCTGATCGTTGCCGGCAGCGTGCACGGCAGCCTCGCGGCGCTCGATCCGGCGCGATGCCGCGAGCTGATCCGCAAATACGAAACCGACAAGGCCCAGCTCAGCGCGATCGAGATCTCGCTGTCGCTATTTGCGGCCGCCAATGCCGATTGCATCAACCTTGCCACCGAGCTGCTCGATCACGGCGCCTCGGTCGACGCGCGGGACCGGCTGGGCGCAAGGCCGCTGAGCCACGCCGCCCGCTCCGGCCATCTTGCCATGGTCGACCTGCTGCTGGCACGCGGCGCGCCGGTCGATGCACGCAACCTCGCGGGATCGACCGCGCTGTATTTTGCCGCCGAGCGCGGCCATGTCGCGATCGTGCAGCGCCTGATCGACCGCGGCGCCGACGTCAATCTCACCGGACGTAGCGGCGCCTCCCCGGTCGCGGCCGCCGCCTATGCCGGCAGGGACATGGTGGTGCGCATGCTGCTGGCGCACGGCGCCGACGGCCGCAAGGCAGACGACACCGGCAAGCCGCCGGTCGTCTACGCCGCGGCGGGCGGCCAACTCGGCATCGTCAAGCAGCTGCTCGCGCACGAGATCGACATCAACGCGCGCTACGCCAACGATCTGACGCTCCTGATGTGGGCCGCCGGCCCTGACGAGACCGTGCCGGAGGCGCAAGCACTGGAGGTCGTCTCGTACCTGCTGGAAGGCGGCGCCAAGGTCGACGCCCGCGATGCGCGCGGCCGCACCGCGCTGATGATCGCCGCCGAAGGCAATCATCCGGCGATTGCCAGGACACTGCTGGCGCACGGCGCCGACCCTGCGCTGGCCGACAAGGCCGGCAAGCACGCCGCCGATCTCACCATCCTCTCAGTGCTGCGCGAAGAGCTGACGCCGCGCTGAGGCGACTTGCTCGGACGTCATGGCCGGGCTTGTCCCGGCCATCCACGTCTTCTTTTGCCTGGATATCAAGACGCGGATGCCCGGGACAAGCCCGGGCATGACGAGTGCCCGCCGCTCACAGCCCCGCCAGATAGTCCACCAATGCGGCAAGGTCGTCGGGCGACGTTGCCAGCATCAGGTCGGACATGCCGGGATTGTTGCCGCGCGCACGGGTGCGGAAATCGGCGATGGTCTTGGCGAGATAATCCCGTCCCATGCCGGCAAGCCGCGGCACCGTGCCGTCGCCCTGGAAGCGATCGAGATGGCAAGCCGGGCAACCGACCGAGCGGCTGGCGCTGACCGCCTTCTCCGCCACGTCCTTGGGCGCGCGCGGCTGGCCGAGGTCAGGCCACGGCTTCTGCGAAAAATATTCCGCGATCGCCAGCATATCGTCGCGCTCGAACTGCGCCGCGATCGGCTGCATGATCTCGTTCTTGCGATCACCGCGCTTGAAATCGCGCAGCTGGATGTAGAGATAACCGGCCTGCTGGCCCCAGATCGTCGGAATGGTCTTGTCGACGGGCTTGCCGTTCTCGCCATGGCAGCCGGCGCAGACCTGTACTTTTTCTTCAATCGTCTCTGCGCGCGCCTGCGCCGCCATCAGCAACAGCGCGACGCCGCAAATCATCAATTTACCGAACATTGGCTCATCCTGAGGCGCAGTATCGGTCCACCTCCGTCATTGCGAGGAGCTCGCGACAAAATTGCAAAGCAATTTTGCGCTGGAGCGACGAAGCAATCCATGCTTCCACAAACGCGGCACAATGGATTGCTTCGCTTCGCTCGCAATGACGTGGCTGGACCTTTTATCCGACCAAAACAGAGGCGGGACCGAACCGGTCCCGCCTCGCCGTCAATGTTTGCACGCGTGATGATGCATCAGGCCCGGCTCAGTCGAGCGTGAAGGCGATGATGTTGTTGCCACGCTTGTAGTCGAGCTGGGTGTTACCGCCCGCGCCGACCACGATATATTGCTTGCCGCCGACCATGTAGCTCGACGGCGGCGCGTTGACGCCGGCGCCGGCGCGGAAGCTCCACAGCTCCTTGCCGTTCGACGAATTGTAGGCCGCGAACTTGCCGTTGCCTTCGCCGGTGAAGACCAGGCCGCCGGCGGTGGCGAGGATGCCGCCGATCATCGGCTCGGGCGTGTTGACCTGCCATTTGATCTTGCCGTTGTTGTAGTTCACCGCGGTGATGTTGCCTGCCTGCTTCTCGCCCGGGATCACCTTGAAGGCGCCGCCCAGCCAAAGCTTGCCGTTCGGATAGGCCGAGCTTTCGACGTGGTAGGTCATCGGCTGGTGCAGATTGATCGCGTAGGCCAGCTCCTGTCCCGGATCGGTTGCGATCGGCGACCATTCGACGCCGCCATTGGCGCCGGGCAGCATGCGCGCGCCTTCCTTGGTCGGCAGCACCCACATGTTCTCCTGCGGCACCATCGCCTCGGAGAAGCGGATCAGGCTGCAATCCTTGCGATCGTGCACATAGATGTGCCCGGTCTTGCCGGCATGGATGACGCCGGGAATCGTCTTGCCGCTCTTGTCCTTGACGTTGACCAGCACCGTCGGGCTGACCGCGTCGAGGTCCCAGACGTCATGGGCGATGTACTGGAAGTGGCAGACATACTTGCCGGTGTCGAGATCGAGCGAGACCAGCGAATTGGTGTAGAGGTTGTCGCCGGGCCGGTTCGACCCGTCGAGGTCGGGCGACGGGTTGCCGACGACGAAGTAGATCCGGTTGGTCGCGAGATCGACCGACGGGTTCTGCCACACGCCGCCACCGAGCTTGGCATAGGGATCGCCGATCTTGGCGAGCATGTCCTTCTCGGCCTGGATATTGCGATGCATGTCACGGCCGGTGGCATCCTTGGTCGCCCAGACACCGACGGAGTTCTCCGGAATGGTGTGGAAATTCCAGAGCTGCTTGCCGGTCTTGGCGTCATAGGCGCGCACGAAGCCGCGGATGCCGTATTCGCCGCCATTGGTTCCGATCAGCACCTTGTCCTTGACCACGGTCGGCGCCATCGTCTCGCTGTAGCCGAGCTCGGGATCGGCGATGTTGGTGGTCCAGACCACCTCGCCGGTCTTGGCGTTCAGCGCCATCAGCTTGGAATCGAGCGTCGCCAGATAGACCCGGTCGCCGAGCACCTGGACGCCGCGATTGTTGGGACCGCAGCAATAAACCGTGATCGGGCCCATCTTGTGGGCGTAGTGCCAGAGCTGCTGACCGGTCTTGGCGTCGAGCGCATAGACATGGCTGAACGACGTCGTGACGAACATCACGCCATCGACGACGATTGGAGATGTCTCAAGCGATTCCTTGACGTCGGTCTGGAAGATCCATGCGACGTGCAGGTCCTTCACATTGTCCCGGCTGATCTGCTTGCCCGGATAGAATCGCGTCTGGGCATAGTTGCCGTTGGTGAGCAGGAAATCCCTGCTGTTCTTGTCGGCGGCGTTGAGCTGCTCCTGGGTCACCGGAGAAACATTGGCGTTGCCGAGGACCGACTGCTTCTCCTGCTTGACTTCCTGCGCGATGGCGGCGCCCGACAACAGGCCAACGCCAAGCGCGGCGGCGAATGCCGCAATCCCTCTCACATACATATCTTCCCCCGTTGTTTCTTGGTTGCAATATTAGGGATGCGTGTCTGCTACTTCCCTTCGAGGCCCGGTCGCCCTGGCGAGCCCGCAACCCGTTGCGTGGCCTGGTTGCGCTGCAATAGACGATCAAAAAAGGACGAAGACAGGTATCGATGGATGGATTCCATGTTAGCGCGGTCTTTCACAAAGACAACCGATGCGCTCAATGCGAAGCCGAAGCAGCATGACTTCGTACGATCGAAATGCAGCGATCGCGGGTTGGCATCAAATCCGAGCGATATCGGGTGCTTCGGACGCTTTCACGCATCGCCGGGCAGATTTGCCTTCGCAGGCGCAGCACGCAAAATGAGACTAAGCGTCAAGCGACGGCATCGCGCGGGAGGCCGCGCCGGCTGAGGCCCTGCATGGCCTACCAATAGTCGGCCGGCAACTCCCGGCTGCGCGGCGGATCGGCGCCGGGCCGCGTGCAGGTGAAAGCGGCGCATTTGCAGGCAAAGGACAACGCACGGGTCAGCTCGGCTGCGGAGACGTCGCGCAACTGCGGCTGCGCGATCCGGTCCAACCGATGCAACGCGGCGAGCAGCGCCGCCTGAAAGCTGTCGCCGGCGCCGATCGTATCGACGACGTTGACCACCGGCGCTTCGGCCGCGATCGGTCCTGCCTTGCGATGCCAGGCGCAAGCGCCATCATTGCCGCGCGTAATGACGACGAGCGATGCGCCGCCCGACAGCAGCGTCTCGGCCCGCGCAGCATGGGCCTCGTCACCGAACAGATAGGCGAAGTCGACGTCGGACATCTTTACGATGTCGGCATTGCCGCAGAACGCCAGCATGCGCGCGCGATAGGCGTCCTTGTCCTTGACGAGGTTCGGTCGGCAGTTCGGATCGAGCGAGATCGTCACGTTCGGCCGCGCATCCTCGATCAAGGCCAGCGTCTCCGCCGCACCCTTGTCATGGACCAGCGTGGTCGAGCCGGTGTGCACGCAGGTGACGCCGTCAAGCGCGACCGCATCGCGCCGATAGGTCCAGTTCCGCGACGCAGTGTCCGCGTCATAGAAGGCGTATTGCGTCTCGGTGCCGGTGACGCGCGCAAAGGCCAGCGTGGCCTGGCGATTGCTCCGCGTGGCGCGACGAAGATCGACGCCGGACGCCGCGGCATGATCGGCGATCATCCTGCCGAAGGTGTCGGTCGAGATGCCGCCGACAAAGCCGGTGGGAACATCGAGCCGGGCGCTGCCGATCGCGATGTTGAGGCAGGAGCCGCCGACGGCGGGCGTCAAGGCCTCACGTCCGTCCGCCGTCTTCGACGGCAGGAAATCGATCAGCGCATCTCCGCAACTCAGCAGCATGGGGCAAACCTTACGTCGGCGCTTCGCCGGGCACCCGCCTCATCGCCTCGCGGCTGTCGCGGTCAAGCTCTCGCAGCAGCTTGTGCACGCCGCGCTTCTTGCGGTGGAACTCGGCGAGCTCCGGCCTGGTCGGCTCGCTCAACCGTCCAAGCGCCGACATGCCGGCCATCGCCGCATTGATCGAGTTGTGCGCGCCGCTGGCGACCGCGCCCAGCATCGCGGCGCCGAGCAAGACGGGTTCTTGGGTCTGCGGCAGTGCCACCGTGTAGCCTGTCGTGTCGGCCATGATCTGGCGCACCAGGGGGCTGCGACTCGCGCCGCCGCCGATCACGATGGTCTTGCCGTTGACGCCATGCGCCTGCAAGGCGTCGATGACGTCGGCAAGGCCATAGGCCAGCCCGCACAAACCGGCGATGAACAGCCGCTCCAGCGCCGACACGTCGGTATCGAGATCGAGCCCCGCGATCACCGCGCGCGAGCCGGGATCGGCATAGGGCGAACGGTTGCCGAGGAACTCCGGCAGAACGTGAACGTTGCGCGCGAGCAACGCCGCAGCACCGGCATTGCCGCTGCGCGCCAGGATGCGCCTCTCGAGATATTCGATGACGTCGACGCCGTCGGTCTTCGCCGCGAGCGCAACCTCGGCATGCGCCGGATGCGACTTGAGCAGGTGATCGATCGCGGCGCCCGCCGCCGATTGGCCGCCCTCGTTCAGCCAGAAGCCCGGCACCATGCCTTCGAAATACGGGCCCCAGACGCCGGGCACGAAGCAGGGATCGACCGTCGTCGCCATGATGCAGGCCGACGTTCCCATGATGTAGGCGAGCCGTTGGCAGACATCGACCTCGGCGCCGGAGCCATCGCGGCCGCCGATCGCGCCGACGCCGCCGGCATGGGCATCGATCAGGGAGGCACCGACCGCGGTTCCCGGCAGCAGGCCGAGATCGCGCGCGGCATCCTCGGACAGCCCGCGACCGAACGGCGAGCCGGGCGGCACGATCTCGCTGCCGATCCGCCCAAAACGGTCGGCCGCGAGCGCCTCGAGCCCGACCCGCTTGAAAAAGGATTCGCTCCAGCCGCCCTCGCCGGCGACATAGGTCCATTTGCAGGTGACCGTGCAGGTCGAGCGCGCCAGCGAGCCGGACGCGCGGAACGACAGATAGTCGGCAAGATCGAAGAAATGCCCGGCGGCCTCGAAGGTCGCGGGCAGATGCCGCTTCAGCCAGAGGATCTTCGGGATCTCCATCTCCGGCGAGATGGCGCCGCCGACATAGCGCAGCACCTTGTCGCCAGTCGCATTGACGAATTCGGTTTCATCCATCGCGCGGTGATCCATCCAGACCACGACATTGCGTACGGGATCGCCGGACGGGCTGACGGTGAGCGGCCGGGCTTCCCGGTCGAGCACGACCAGCGAACAGGTCGCGTCGAAGCCGATGCCCTTGACGTGCTCGGCGGCAACCGCAGCCTCCCGCATCGCACCGCGCACGGAGGCGACGCAGGCCGCCCAGATGTCATCGGACGATTGCTCGACGATATCGCCGGGCTCGTGCCAGACCCGGATCGGATGCCGGGCCGACCCGAGCAGCTTCCCCGACTCGTCGAACACGCCCGCCCGGGCGCTGGTGCTGCCGACGTCCACCCCGATAAAGGCTTGCCGCATGACCGCTCTATCTTCCGTTGAGCACGATCCCCGGGCGCAAGCCTACCAGCAAGTGTAGCCGCCATCGACCAGAACGATGCTTCCGGTCATCAGGCTCGCCGCCTCGGACGCCAGGAACAGCACCACGGAGGCGATCTCGTCAACCTGCCCCATCCGCGCCATCGGGGTTCCACCGATCCAGGCGTCGTACATTCTGGGGCTGTTCTTCACGAAGGCGTTCAGCGGCGTCTCGATATAGGTCGGCGCCACGGCGTTGACGCGAACCCCGCGCGCGCCCCATTCGGCGGCGAGCGATTTCGTCAGGTGATGCACCGCGGCCTTGGAGGCGTTGTAGAAGCACTGTTCCTGCGGCTTGTTGACGATGAAGCCGGACATCGAGCCGACATTGACGATGGTGCCGGATTTCGCCTTCAGCATGTGATTGCCGAAGGCGCGACAGCACCAGAAGGTGCCGTTCAGGTTGACGTCGATGACGTTGAGCCAGTGCTCGTCGGTCACGGTTTCCGCCGGCGTCTCGCTGCGGGCGATGCCCGCATTGTTGACGAGAATGTCGACCTTACCGTACTTGCCGACCAGTTCGTCGGCGACCGCGGCGACGCGACCGGAATCCGTCACGTCCATCAGCGCGATGTCGGCGTCAAAGCCCTGGGCCTTCAGCGCCGCCTGCGCGTCATTGGCAAGCTTGGCGTCGCGATCGCCGATGATGACCTTGGCGCCGGCTTCGGCGAGCGCCTCGGCGCAGGCGAGCCCGATGCCCTGACCCGCGCCGGTGATGATGGCGGTCTTGCCGCCGAGCCTGAATTTCTCGAGATACATTTTCTTCTTCCTTACGCGTGAATCGATTTTCCGCTGTCGTCGAAACGGTGGATGCGCGCCGGATCCGGGATCAGCGACACCCGGTCGCCGGGATGCAGGTCGAGCTCGCCGACATAGCGCGTGGTCAGCATTCCCAGCGGTCCGGCGTCGACATAGAGGAAAGTGTCGCTGCCGAGATGCTCGGCGACCGAGACGGTGCCGTGCCAGCCGCCCTGCCCGTCGCGCTCGACCCTCAAATGCTCGGGCCGTACCCCGATGGTCGCGGCGCCCTGCTGCTTGGCGATCTCACCGGTGACGAAATTCATCTTCGGCGAGCCGATGAAGCCGGCGACGAACAGGTTGGCAGGCTTCTCATAGAGCTCGAGCGGCGAACCGTATTGCTCGATCTTGCCGCCGTTCAGCACCACGATCTTGTCGGCCATGGTCATGGCCTCGACCTGGTCGTGGGTGACGTAGATCGCCGTGGTGCCGAGCTGCTTCTGCAACCGCGTCACTTCGAGCCGCATCTGCACCCGCAGCGCGGCGTCGAGATTGGACAGCGGCTCGTCGAACAGGAACGCCTTCGGTTCGCGCACGATGGCGCGCCCGATCGCGACACGCTGGCGCTGGCCGCCTGAGAGCTCGCGCGGCTTGCGGTCGAGATAGGGCGTCAGGTTGAGCGTCGCCGCGGCCGCCTCGACCTTGCGGTTGATCTCGCCCTTGGCGATGCCGGCCATCTTCAGGCCGAACGCGATGTTGCCGCGCACGCTCATATGCGGATAGAGCGCGTAGGACTGGAACACCATCGACAGCCCGCGCTTGGCCGGCGGCACGTCGACCACATTGCGTCCGTCGATCAGGATAGCGCCGCCGGTGACATCCTCGAGCCCCGCGATCAGCCGCAGCAGCGTGGTCTTGCCGCAGCCGGACGGGCCGACGAAGACGACGAAGGAGCCGTCGGCGATGTCGAGGTCGGCGCCCTTGATGATGTGGACCGGCCCGAACGATTTTTGCACACCCTGCAGCGTAATCTGACCCATGGCGAAAGCCTTTCTGCTACTTGACCGCGCCGAAGGTCAGGCCGCGGACAAGCTGCCGCTGACTGAACCAGCCGAGCACGAGAATGGGCGCGATCGCGAGCGTCGACGCCGCCGACAATTTCGCCCAGAACAATCCTTCCGGGCTGGAATAAGACGCGATGAAGACGGTGAGCGGCGCCGCCTCGAGCGTCGACAGATTGAGGGTCCAGAACGCCTCGTTCCACGCCAGGATCAGATTGAGCAGCAACGTCGAGGCGAGCCCCGGCACCGCCATCGGCGTCAGCACATAGATCAGCTCGCGCCCGATCGTGGCGCCGTCCATTCGCGCCGCCTCGAGGATGTCCTTCGGGATCTCCTTGAAATAGGTGAACAGCATCCAGATCACGATCGGCAGATTGCCGAGGCACAGGATGAAGATCAGGCCAGAGCGGGTGTCGAGCAGACCGAAGGTGCGGTAGATCAGATAGATCGGCACCAGCACGCCGACCGGCGGCATCATCTTGGTAGACAGCATCCAGAGCAGCACGTCCTTGGTCCGCTTGGTCGGCGAGAACGCCATCGACCACGCCGCCGGGATCGCGATCAGCATCGCGATCAAGGTCGAGCCGCCGGCAATGATGATCGAGTTGAGCGCGTGGTGGAAATAGTCGCTGCGCTCCTGCACCGTGGCATAGTTCTCGGTGGTCCAGTGAAAGAACAGGAACGAGGGTGGGATCGCGAACGCCTCGAGCTCGGTCTTGAAGCTCGCCAGCACCATCCAGAGGATCGGGAAGAAGATCAGGAAGCCGACCAGCCAGGCCGCCGCCGTCGAGATCACCTTGCGCCGTGTCGTGACCATCCGCGCCATGACGTTACGCCTCCAGATTCCGGCCGACGATACGAACGAGGAAGAAGGCGACGATGTTGGCGAGGACCACCGCGACCAGGCCCCCCGCCGAGGCGCTGCCGACATCGTACTGGATCAGCGCCTGCGAATAGATCAGGAAGGCGATGTTGGTGGTCTGCAGGCCGGGGCCGCCGCCGGTGGTGACGAAGATCTCCGCGAACACCGTGAGCAGGAAGATGGTTTCGATCAGGATCACCACGGTGATCGGGCGCGCCAAATGCGGCAGCGTGATGTAGATGAAGGTCGAGATCGCGCTCGCGCCGTCCATCTCGGCCGCCTCCTTCTGCTCCTCGTCGAGCGATTGCAGCGCGGTGAGCAGGATCAGGGTCGCGAACGGCAGCCATTGCCAGGAGATGATCAGGATCACCGAGAACAGCGGCGCGTCGTTGAACCAGTCGATCGCCGGCAGCCCGAACAGATGCGCGATCCAGGCGAACAGGCCCGACACCGGATGCATCAACAGGTTCTTCCAGACCAGCGCGCTCACCGTCGGCATCACGAAGAACGGCGCGATCACCATCAGCCGGACGATCGATAGCCCGACCACCTGCTGGTCGAGCAGCAGCGCCAGCGGCACGCCGAGGATGATCGTGATCGCGAGCACCGAGCCGACCAGCACCAACGTGTTCTGCAACGAGGCGAGGAAGGCCGGATCGGTCAGGAAGTAGCGGAAATTCTCCAGCCCAACGAATGATTCAGAGCCGGGATCGAGCAGATTGTAATGCAGGGTCGCGAAATAGATCGTGAGCGCCAGCGGCACGATCATCCAGATGAACAGCAGCGCCACCGCGGGCGTGAGCAGCGTGCGTGCAAGCAGTTGGGTCTGCTGGGTCGCCATCCCCGCCTCCTTGTCAAGGAAAGGAGCGACCATCCCGCTGCGGGACAGGATGGTCGCAAGTGGCCCAGCTCGGGAGGTCTAAGCTGGTCGGGCGGCCAAGGCGTTCGACGCGCCCTGGCTTTGGTTCCGGCGTGCTCTACTTGATATAACCCGCGCGCTTCATTTCGCGCTCGGTCACGGACTGCGCAGCGGTGAGCGCTGCATCGACGGTGGTCGAGCCTGAGAGCGCCGCGGAGAACTGCTGACCCACCTGGGTGCCGATACCCTGGAATTCAGGGATCGCCGCATACTGCACGCCGACGTAAGGCACCGGCTTCACCGTCGGCTTGTTTGGATCGGCGGCATCGATCGAGGCCAAGGTCAGCTTGGCGAAGGGCGCGACCTTCAGATAGTCGGGGTTGTTGTACAGCGAGGTGCGCGTGCCCGGCGGCACGTTGGCCCAGCCTTCCTTCGCGGCGACGAGCTTGGTGTAGTCCTTGCTGGTCGCCCAGGCGATGAACTTCTCGGCCGCCTCGACCTTCTTCGAGCCGGCGGGGACCGCGAGACTCCACGCCCACAGCCAGTTGGCGTTCTTGCCGAGCCCGGTGTTCGGCGCCAGCGCAAAGCCGACCTTGTCGGCGACCGTGGATTCCTTCGGATTGCTGACGAACGACGCCGCGACGGTGGCATCGATCCACATCGCGCATTTGCCGGCGTTGAACAGTGCGAGGTTCTCGTTGAAGCCGTTGGAAGAGGCGCCGGGAGGGCCGGCCTGCTTCATCAGGTCGACATAGGTCGTCAGCGTCTTCTTCCATTCCGGCGAGGTGAATTGCGGCTCCCACTTCTCGTCGAACCAGCGCGCACCGTAGGAATTGGCCATCGCGGTCAGGAACGCCATGTTCTCGCCCCAGCCGGCCTTGCCGCGCAGGCAGATGCCATAGACGCCGCCCGACTTGTCGGTCAGCTTCTTGGCGGCGTCGACCACGAAGTCCCAGGTCGGGCTCTCCGGCATCTTCAGGCCGGCCTTGTCGAACAGGTCGGTGCGATACATCACCATCGAGCTCTCGCCGTAGAACGGCGCGGCATAGAGCTTGCCGTCGACCGAGACCGCATCCTTGATCTTGGGCAGGAGGTCGCCGACGTCGTAATCGGCGCCGAGCTTGTCGAGCGGCACCAGCCAGTTCTTCTTGGCCCAGATCGGCACCTCATAGGTGCCGATGGTGAGCACGTCGAACTGGCCGCCCTTGGTGGCGATGTCGGTGGTCACGCGCTGGCGCAGCACGTTCTCCTCGAGCGTCACCCATTTGACGGTGATGTCGGGATTCTTCGCGGTGAATTCGCTGGTGAGCCCCTGCATGCGGATCATGTCGCCATTGTTGACGGTCGCCACCGTCAGCGTGGTCTGGGCGATCGAGGGGACAGAGATCAAAACAGCAGCCGCGCCCGCAACGGCGCAAAGGACGTTTTTCAAGGTGACCTCCCTTATGTCACGTTGAGCATATGCCCACGTGTTGAGCGTATGTTCATACTGCCGCCAAACTTTGTCAAGCGCGCGGGAGCGCCGTCCCGCGCGTTTGCGGGTTCCACTGCACGCTGGAATGGAGGTGTCTGCGGAGATGAAGAAGGGCGCTGAGACCCAGAAGGCAACTTGATTTGCGGCCACAGCGGGACTGCGCTCCCTCGCCCCGTTCTTACGGGGAGAGGGTTGGGGTGAGGGGCTCTTTCCGCGCATACGAAGCGGACGAATGCGCGGAGACTCCCCCTCACCCGGATCGCATCTCCGATGCGATCCGACCTCTCCCCGCAAGCGACCGCAAGCGGGGCGAGGTGAAGTACGACTCGTGGCGCCTAACGATCCAGCACCGCGCGCGCGGTGGCCTCATCGGTGATGAGGCCGTTGACCACCCGGCCCGCCAATGCGGCCTTGATCGAGGGCACCTTGGCGGCGCCGACCGCCGCGGCGATCGTGGTCGCTTCCGCGGGGATCTGCGGCGGAATGCTGGTCAGCCGCTTGTTGGTGCCGCCCTTGATCAGGCGGCCCCTGGCGTCATAGGCCCAGCCGGTCACCTCGCCGACCGCGCCGAGCCGCATCATCTCCAGCAGCTCCTCGCGGGTGACGAAGCCGTCGACATGGACCTGGGCCTTCTGGTCCATCTGGCCGATGCCGATCAGCCGCAGATCGGCCTTGGCGGCGACCGCCCTCACCCGCGCGATCGGGTCGATGCGCACCATGCGGTTGCGCTCGTCCTCGCTCGACATCAGGAACGGCAGCGGCATCGGGTAATGGCGCGCGCCGGTGCGGTCGGCGAGCCGTCCCACCGTGTCGTAGAAGCTCGCCGAGCCGTCGGCGGAGATGTTGCCGACCAGCGAGACGATCTGGTGATCGGGCCGCTCGATCGGCGAGACCCGCTCGACCGCGGCGCGCACCGCGCGGCCGGTGCCGAGCGCCACGATCACAGGCGTCTCCGAGCGCAGCGTCGTCTCCAGCAGATTGGCGCTGCGCTCGGCGATCCCTGCATTGGACAGCGGCGCCGCCGGATCGGTCGGCACGACGTCGCAATGCACCAGATCGAACCGCGCCTTCAGCCGGGAGGCCAGCTCCATGCAGGCCGCGATGGGGTGTTCGAGGCGAAACGTGATCAGCCGCTCCGCCAGGCACAGCGACACCAGACGCTGCGCGGAGGCGCGCGACACCTGCAGCATTTTCGCAATCTCATCCTGGGTGTGGCCCGCGATGAAATACAGCCAGCCGGCGCGCGCCGCATCGTCGAGGCGAGACTTTTCGTTGTCGGGCGCAGCCATCGTCTTGCGTCAGCCTTCCATCCAGAAATCCGTCATCGCGGCGAAGATTCGATCCGCCCCCGCTTGCCGCAGCAGAGCACTGCCATCCGCCAACCGATAGTGGGCGCCGCCGACAAATCCCCACACTTTCATGCCCGCCGCCTTCGCGGCCATCACACCGCTGACGCTGTCCTCGATCACGAGCGTGCGGCGCGACGCGGCGCCCATTGCGCTTGCCGCATGCAAGAACAGATCCGGGGCCGGCTTGCCGCGCTTGACCATCTGCGCGGTGTAGAGCCGCGGCCCGAAGCTGGCAGCGAGGCCGGTCAGCTCCAGCGAAAACTTCACCCGCTCGAGATCGCTCGATGAGGCGACACAATATGGCAGCCGCAATTCCTCGAGCACCGCCGCGATGCCGGCGATCGGCTTCAGCCGGGAGCGGAAGGTCTCACGGACCTGCAGCGCGAGGTCAGGCAGAAACGTCTCGGGCAACGGCTTTCCCACGCCCCGGCAGTAGTCGACCAGGGCCGCGGTGCTGCGGCCGAGGAAGAGCTCGAGCGCCCGCTCGGTGCTCATCCCGATGCCGGCCCGAACCATCGCCTCGGCAAGACAGCGGCAGCTCAATTCCTCGCTGTCGACGAGCACGCCGTCGCAGTCGAAGATGACGAGATCAGTCTCGGGAAGCCGCGGATCCATCCCGACATGAGATCATATGCTCACGGCATGAGCAATAGATCACAGTTTCCGCGCGGAATGCCGCGCCTCAAATGGTCGCGGTGCACCGCCACGGATGCTGTGCGACAAGGCGAAATGCCGCATGACACACCTCTGATCGCGACCGTCGTCGCGGGCCTCGGCCTCGCTTTTGTCTTCGGAACCATCGCCCAGCGCTTTCGGGTTCCGCCACTGGTCGGTTATCTGCTCGCGGGCGTGGCCGTCGGTCCCTTCACGCCCGGCTTCGTTGCCGATCAGGCGCTGGCAACCGAGCTGGCGGAGCTCGGTATCATTCTCCTGATGTTCGGCGTCGGCCTGCATTTCTCGCTGAACGATCTGTTGTCGGTGCGCGCGATCGCGGTGCCCGGCGCGATAGCGCAGATTGCGGTCGCCACATTGATGGGCCTCGGCCTCGCGCTATTGATGGGCTGGACCGTCGGCGCGGGTCTGGTGTTCGGCCTCGCGCTGTCGGTCGCAAGTACCGTCGTGCTGTTGCGCGCGCTGCAGGAGCGCCGCCTGATGGACACCGAACGCGGCAAGATCGCGGTCGGCTGGCTGATCGTCGAAGACCTCGCCATGGTGCTGGCGCTGGTGCTGTTCCCGGCGGTGGCGAGCTTGCAGGGCGGCGATGGCGCGGCGCTCACCTCCGACCCGCTCGCCGCCCGTTTCGGTCTCGGGCTCACCGGCGTGCTGGTGCTGACGCTGATCAAGATCGCCGTGTTCATCGCGCTGATGCTGGTGGTCGGACGCCGGCTGATCCCGTGGGTCCTGCACTACATCGCGCATACCGGCTCGCGCGAGCTGTTCCGGCTGACCGTGCTCGCGATCGCGCTCTGCATCGCGTTCGGCGCGACCAAGCTGTTCGGCGTCTCGCTGGCGCTCGGCGCCTTCTTCGCCGGAATGATGCTGCGGGAATCGCCGCTCAGCCAGCGCGCGGCCCAGGAGACCTTGCCGCTGCGCGATGCGTTCGCGGTGCTGTTCTTCGTCTCCGTCGGCATGCTGTTCGACCCGATGAGCGTGGTCCGCGAGCCCTGGCCATTCGTCGCGACGCTGTTCGTCATCGTGGTCGGCAAGTCGATCGCAGCCCTTCTGATCGTCGTGCTGTTCCGTCATCCGATGGCAACCGCCCTGATGATCTCGGCGAGCCTCGCCCAGATCGGCGAATTCTCCTTCATCCTGGCCGAACTCGGCGTTGCGCTCAATCTGCTGCCGAAGGCCGGCCGCGACCTGATCCTGGCGGGCGCGATCTTCTCGATCATGCTCAACCCGCTGGTGTTCGCGGTCGTCGACTGGCTGACGTCGCGGCTCGAGAAGCCGCAGACCTCCTCGCCAACTGCCGCAGCTTCTGAACCAATCCCGGTCACTGAATTGCAGGATCACACCATCCTGGTCGGCTACGGCCGGGTCGGCAGCATCGTCGGCGATGCGCTGCATCAACGCAGCGCGCCGTTTCTCGCGGTCGAGGCATCCGACGACATGGTCGCCAAGCTCAAGGAGCGCGGCATCGAAGCGCTGATGGGCAACGCCGCGCGCGCCAGCGTGCTGCGCGCGACCAATCCGGCCGGCGCGCGATCGCTGGTCATCGCCATTCCCGAAGCCTTCGAGGCCGGCCAGATCGTCGAACAGGCGCGCGCCGCGAATGCCGATATCCAGATCATCGCCCGTGCACATTCCGACGCCGAGGTCGATCATCTCAAAGCACTTGGCGCCGACATCGTGATCATGGGCGAGCGCGAGATCGCCCGCGGCATGATCGAGGAGCTCGACAGGGCGCGTCCGGCTGCTATGCGAACGGCCGAGCAGGATTCGGCAGCTTGAGATAGACTGCACCCACCGTACAGATGCGCGCCGCGCGTCACGCGATGAGGGAGATCGAGCGATGGCCTTCAAGAGCCCGCACGTATCGCTGGTGTCGTTCTCGGTCGAGATCGGCGCCGCGGACACGACAAACGTCATGCAGATCGAGACCGACTTGCATCTGAACACCCGTCATCCGAGCTATGACGCGGCCGCCGTGGAGCGGCTGGTGCGTGACGCACAAGCCTATCTCGCCGGCAATGCCGGCCAAGTCACCCGGATCCGACTGGTCTCCACCCGCGGCGGCCAGACCTGAAGCCTCATTATTTGAGCTCTTTGTTTGAGCGTGATCACCGCGCAAACGCTTTGCGTCTGTCGCGAGGGAAAACCGGCTTCCACTTTTCCGGATCATGCGCTAGTGTGCTGAATGCGAAGTTCGTGCAACTTCGCGGCAGCCACTTTCACGAACTTCGCATTCATAAAGCACACGAGAATCATAAGTTCGCTAGTGTCCTTATCGAATCCGAAGTTCGCCCCGAAGGTGCGGCAAATGATGCGAACTTCGGATTCGGGACACTAGCCGCCAAGGAATGCCGGCGCGAGATCCTCCTGCACGATGATGTTGGCGGCTTCCGTCGTCAGTTCGCTGCCGACCAGGTCAAGATTCTTGGCGGCCTCGAACAGCATCGACCGGACGTCGTCCGGCGTCAGCACGCCTTTCGCGATCAGCTTGCGCACCAGCGCCTGCAGGATAAGAACGTCGATCTCGCCATGCGCCAGCGGCGTCGGCTTGTCCGTCATGATCGCCTCCCAGGCTGATCCCAAGGCTGAGTCCCAAGGCTGAGGTTCATCGCAAGTGAGACGCCTAGCGCGGTGGTGACGCCATGTCCTTGTGCAATTGTTCGAACGCGCGGCGCAGGCCGTGCAGCTGATCGACCAGATGAAGGATGACGTCGATGCCCTCGTCGTTGACGCCGAAGTCGCCCTTCAGGTCGCGGATCAGATGCGCGCGCGCCACGTCGGTGTCGGAGAAGCTGATCTCGCTGGCGGTCTCGTCCGGCACGAGCCATTGCTGCTCGATCCAGAACTCCAGGGTCTGCACCTCCAGACCCGCATCGATGAGGAACTGCTGCTTGTTCATGATGCACCATCCTCGCGCGGATCGAATGCCTTTCGATCCCAGTTCGACACAAACGCCTCGAGCTCGGGATCGGGTCCCTTGGGCAGGACCACCTTGAGCTTGACGAGCTCGTCGCCATGGCCTCCGCCGACGCGGGGCGCACCCTTGCCGCGCAACCGCATGGTCGTGCCGGTGTTCGATCCCTTCGGAACCGTCATGGTCACGGCACCGGTCGGCGTCGGAACGCGGACTTTTCCGCCGAGCACCGCCTCGGACAGCGAGATCGGCAGTTGCAGCGTAATGTCGTCACCCTCGCGGGTGAAGCGCGGGTCGGGGCGAACTTCCACCTCGATCAGCGCATCGCCGGGACCGCCCTTGCCGCTGCCGGGCATGCCCTTGCCGCGCAGACGAATGATCTGGCCATCGACGAGCCCCGGTGGGATCGTCACATCGAGCGTACCGCCGTCGGGAAGCGTCAGCCGCTTGCTCGCACCGGTGATCGATTCCGCGAAGTCGATCGCGAGAGCGTAATGCAAATCGCGGCCGCGCCGGTTGGCGCGCGCCTGCTCGCTGCGCCGGAGCAATTCGGCGAAGGCGTCGTCCTGGTCCATGTAGTCGGCATAGCCGGAACTGTCGGCATAGGGATGCCCCGCATCCGCGGTGGCGAAATCCCTGTAGTAGCGATGCTGCGGCCGCTCGACGCCATCAGCATCGATCTCGCCGGCATCGAAGCGCTTGCGCTTCTCGGCATCCGAGAGCAGATCGTTCGCAGCAGCGACTTCCTTGAATTTGTCTTCGGCCGCCTTGTCACCCGGATTGAGGTCCGGGTGCAGCTTCTTCGCCAGCTTTCGATAGGCCTTCTGGATATCGGCCGCAGACGCCGTCGGGGCAACGCCAAGAACCTCGTACGGATTTCTCACAACCTGCTCCGCAACACCGTGAGTGCACCTGCAATCATGAGGGCGCAAAAGCAGGCGATTTGCAAGTGCGCAGGCGCGCCGCCCGGAAGCGGCCGACGCAGCATGCGCTCACGTCACATGACAAGTTAAGATGTATGTCCGGGGTCCAGATAGTTCGGCATGTTCTTTTGCTGCTGCGGCGTCATCTTGGCGGTATCCGCCTTGCCTGGCACGCCCCGCGGACCGAGCAGGGCGCGCTGCATATCGTCCTCGCTCAAACGCGGCTTGCCATCGTCGAGCTGTCCATCGCCGCCATGACTCTGTGCCATGACCAACCTCCAGTGATGATCGCTTGCACAGGCGGAACAATACCGCGCTCCGCCGGAACGAGCCAGCGGAGCGCGGACGTGCCTTAGTGTTGCTCCTGCCGCTTCTCCTCTGCGGGATGACCTGCCGCAGGCGCAGCATGCGGAGCGGCGTGCGGCTCCGGCCGTGCCGCCGGCTGGGGATGGGCGGCCTGCGGCTGCGGATGCGGCTCAGGGCGCGCCATCGTCTCCGGGTGCGCTTGCGGCTTCGCTGCTGGCTCCGGTCGCGCTTCGGGCCTCGCTGGCTCGGGCCGCGCGACGGGCTTCGCGGCAGGCTCGGGACGCGGCTCTTCCTTGCGCACCTCTTCGGGCCGCTTCTCCTGCACGGCAGGCCGCGTCGCTTCTGCAGGATGCGGCTCAAGCTTCGGCTCGGCGGCAGGCGCCGCGCGCTTCTCTTCGACCGCGGGCCTGTTCGCTTCGGCGGGCGGATGCGCCGCAACGCCCTTCTCGGGAACCGGAAGCGCGTGGGATCCGGCAGGCGCCGGCGCAGCAGGATGCGGCTCGGCCTTGGTCTCGGGAGCAGGTGCCGCGCGCTTCTCCTCCGCCGCGGGCTTGTTCGCCTCGGCGGGCGGATGCGCCGCCGGAAGCTGCTTTCCCGGGACCGGGAGCGCATGGGAAGCAGCCGGTGCTGTTGCGGGTGCGGGTGCAGGTGCAGCTCCCGGGTGCCCCGGCTCCCCGGCCGCCGGCCGTGCGGCGTTGGCCGGCACCGCCTCGCCGGCCGGCCGCGCGCGAACCACGCCCGGTCCCTTCAATTCGCCGGGACGCGCCGTTGCGGCGACTGCGGGCACGCCATTGTTGGTCCGCTTGAACAGGCTCGGATCCTGGCTTGCGGTCTCGACCTGCTTGCGTTGCAACGGCGTCGCCGCGAAGTGCTGCTCCTTGGCGACCGCGCGCTCGGCCGGCGTCGGCCGCACCTCGATGCCGCCGCGGCCGCCATTGTAGCTGACGTTGTTGACGGTGGTCTGATTGATCGTGACATTCTTCTCGTAGACGTTGGTGATCCGCGCACCCTGCAGATTGTTCACGGTCCGATTGTAGAAGAAGTTGCCGTGATCCCAGCGGCCGCCTTCATAGCCCGACCCGCCGTAGCCGAAGCCGTAATTGATGCCACCGTAGAAGCCGACGCGATCACCCCAGTAGCCCTGATGGAAGATGAAGCCGCCGCCGAACGCGCCCCAATAACCAGGTGTCCACAGCAGCCCGACCCGCGGCGGCTGCACCCAGGTGCCCGGCACCCAGTAGTAATCGCCGCGATCCTCGTCCCACGACCAGTTGCCCGGCGACCACATATAGCCGGGACCAGGCACCGGCGGCTGATCGTAGGTCGGCAACGGCGGCGGCGCGGTCTCGACGGCAGAGACCGGCGCGCATGCCGCATCCTGCGCGATTGCGGGCACCGCGGTCGCATAGAACAGCGCCGTGGCAATCGCTGCACACGACGCGGTCGAAAGGAGACGAGTTGTCATTGGGAGCCTCTTCGATGAGCACGTTCAACGTGAGACGGAACAAAGGTTCCGTGCATCGGCAATGCACCGACACACTTCATCGCTAGCGCCTTGACCTTACACCAGGCTGAAACGCATCGACGCAAACGGAAACGCGCTCATCCGGCTATTCATGGTCGGTTCAGAGCGCGCCGTGATGCAACGTTGCGCGATGCAGTGGAACATCGCGCGTTGCTTCTCTGCATCATCGGGCGAGCTACGCGAAACGCGACGTGATCGATTCCGATAGCGTGTCCCGATCATGCCTTTGGCCTTTGTACGATCACGGCGATCCATGCTCATCCAGCACTCGCTTCGCGAGCCCGGCGATCCATCGAACCGCAATCAGCGCGACGCGTGCACCCGGCTTGCCCGCGCGGCCGTAGCAGTGCCCCCGGATGAGTGCCAGCGACGAACATCAGCCCTCACAACGGCTTAACCGAAGCATCCCAGCGAGCGCGCTGCGCGATTGACACTCCCCTGAAAGGACCACACGATGCGAGATGCGGCAGCCTTTGGCCCGCGGTTTTCCGCCGGCGCAATTGCACGGGGCTGTTGCATGATGGATGTCATCGTTCCGCCATCTGTCGCCGACGGAACTGCGTGGCATAATGGATCTCGACGAGCCTGCGTTGCCTTGAGGTGCCACGATGAACATAGAAAAATATACCGATCGCGTTCGCGGTTTCATTCAGTCGGCGCAATCGCTCGCGATGCGCGAGGGGCATCAGCAGTTCTCGACGCTGCACATCCTGAAGGTGCTGCTCGACGACAATGAGGGCCTCGCGGCCGGCCTGATCGACCGCGCCGGCGGCAATTCGCGCGCGATCCTCAAGGCGACCGAAGACGCGCTGGCGAAGATACCGAAGGTCAGCGGCGCCGGCTCCGGACAGATCTATCTGGCGCCCGAGACCGCGCGCGCCTTCGCGGCGGCGGAACAGGCCGCCGACAAGGCCGGCGACAGTTTCGTCTCCGTCGAGCGCCTGCTGCAGGCGCTCGCAGCCGACAAGGACAGCGAGGCCGGCAAACTGCTCGCCAAGGGCGGTGTCAATCCGCAGAACCTGAATGCGGCCATCAACGCGCTGCGCAAGGGCCGCACCGCCGACAGCGCATCGGCCGAGAACGCCTATGACGCGCTGAAGAAATACGCCCGCGACCTCACCCAGGCCGCGCGCGACGGCAAGCTCGACCCGGTGATCGGCCGCGACGAAGAGATCCGCCGCACCATCCAGGTGCTGTCGCGGCGGACCAAGAACAATCCTGTGCTGATCGGCGAGCCCGGTGTCGGCAAGACCGCGATCGTCGAGGGCCTCGCGCTGCGCATCGTCAACGGCGACGTGCCGGAAAGCCTGCAGGACAAGGCGCTGCTCGCGCTCGATCTCGGCGCGCTGATCGCCGGCGCAAAGTATCGCGGCGAGTTCGAGGAACGGCTCAAGGCAGTGCTGCAGGAAGTGACCTCGGCCGAGGGCGGCATCATCCTGTTCATCGACGAGATGCACACGCTGATCGGCGCCGGCAAGGGCGACGGCGCGATGGACGCATCCAACCTGTTGAAGCCCGCGCTCGCTCGCGGCGAGCTGCATTGCATCGGCGCCACCACGCTCGACGAATACCGCAAGCATGTCGAGAAGGATGCAGCGCTGGCGCGGCGCTTCCAGCCGGTGTTCGTCTCCGAGCCGACGGTCGAGGACACCATCTCGATCCTGCGCGGCTTGAAGGACAAATACGAGCAACATCACGGCGTGCGCATCGCGGATTCGGCGCTGGTTGCAGCCGCGACGCTGTCGAACCGCTACATCACCGACCGCTTCCTGCCCGACAAGGCCATCGACCTGATGGACGAAGCGGCCGCCCGGCTGAAGATGCAGGTCGATTCCAAGCCGGAAGAACTCGACTCGCTCGACCGCGAGATCATCCGGCTGAAGATCGAGCAGGAGGCGCTGAAGAAGGAGACCGATCTCGGCTCCAAGAGCCGCCTGCAGACGCTCGAGAAGGATCTCACCGACCTGGAAAAGAAATCGGCGGATATGACTTCGAAATGGCGGTCGGAAAAGAGCAAGCTCTCCGATGCGCAGAAGATGAAGGGCGAACTCGAGCAGTTGCGTACCGAGCTTGCCAATGCGCAGCGCAAGGGAGAATTCCAGAAGGCCGGTGAGCTGGCCTATGGCCGGATTCCCGAGCTCGAGAAGAAGCTCGCGGCGGTCGAAGCCAGCGAGACCTCGTCCGCCAGCGAGACCGTGACCGCCGACAACATCGCGCAGGTGGTGTCGCGCTGGACCGGCGTGCCGGTCGACAAGATGCTGGAAGGCGAGAAGGACAAGCTGCTGCGCATGGAGGAGATGCTCGGCAAGCGCGTCGTCGGCCAGGCCGAGGCGGTCCGCGCGGTGTCGACCGCGGTGCGCCGCGCCCGCGCCGGCCTGCAGGACCCCAACCGGCCGATCGGCTCGTTCATGTTCTTAGGTCCCACCGGCGTCGGCAAGACCGAGCTTGCGAAAGCGCTTGCCGAATATCTGTTCGATGACGAGACCGCGATGATCCGCCTCGACATGTCCGAATACATGGAAAAGCATTCGGTCTCGCGGCTGATCGGCGCGCCTCCCGGTTATGTCGGCTATGATGAGGGCGGTGCCCTGACCGAAGCGGTGCGGCGGCGGCCTTATCAGGTGGTGCTGTTCGACGAGATCGAGAAGGCGCATCCCGACGTCTTCAACGTACTGCTGCAGGTGCTCGACGACGGCCGTCTCACCGACGGCCAGGGCCGCACCGTCGATTTCCGCAACACGCTGATCATCATGACCTCGAACATCGGCGCCGAGTATCTGGTCAACCAGCCGGAAGGCCAGAGCACGAGCGCGGTGCGCGAGCAGGTGATGAACATGGTACGGGCGCACTTCCGGCCCGAATTCCTCAACCGGATCGACGAGATCATCCTGTTTCACCGGCTGCAGAAGAGCGACATGGGCCGCATCGTCGAGATCCAGTTCTCGCGGCTGCGCAAGCTGCTCGAGGATCGCAAGATCGAGCTGGAGCTCGACCCGAAGGCGCGGGACTGGCTCGCCGAGAAGGGTTGGGATCCGGCTTACGGCGCCCGCCCGCTGAAGCGGGTGATCCAGCGCAGCGTGCAGGATCCGCTGGCGGAGATGATCCTTTCCGGCGATGTGCGCGACGGCTCAGAGGTAAAACTCTCGGCCACCAAGGCCGGCCTCACCTTCAACGGCAAGAAGCCGGAGAACGCGGCGGCGGACGAATTCGAACCGGTGTGAGACAGGCCGGATCGCCAACGACGCGCTGTCATCGCCGCGTCGTCGGCCGGCATCATATGCAAGCCGAATATACAAGCTGACCTGCAACCAGGAGAGCGCCATGACGCAGCACAAGATCAAGGACAACATGGAGGTCATCGGCGCCGATGGCGTGCATGTCGGCACCGTCGATCACGTCGAGGGCAACCGCATCAAGCTCAAGAAGAGCGAGAGCGACGGCTTCCACAAGGGCCATCATCACTTCATCGAGCTCGGCTTCGTGGCGGATGTCGAAGGCTCCAAGGTTCGGCTCTCGGCCAACGCCGCGATCGCGGTGACCCTCGAGGAAGAGAAGTCCGGCAAGCCCGTCGATTGAGGCAGGCACCTCTGCAAGAGCGTGAGCCATTCGAGCCCTTGTAAAGGTTCCAGTGGCATGCTCCTCTGCCCCTGTCTGGACGCCGATCCGGCGTCCAGCGCCTGCCTTTTGTCCTCGTGGAAGTGCCGTTTAGTCAAGGAGACATGCGTGCCATCAGCCGTTCCGCAACCGGTCGCTGCGAAGCTGACGCGCGCGGCCATCTTCCTTGCGGTCACGATCAAGCCCAATCCGGAATATGACGCGGTGGTGCGGTCGCTGTGCGCCGATCTGGGCGCGCTGCTGCGTGCGGTGGGCTTCCGCGATCTCGAGGGCCGGCTGTCATGCGTCATGGGCATCGGCTCCGACGCATGGGACCGGCTGTTCGGTGGGCCGAAGCCGAAAGGCCTGCATCCGTTCCGCGAGATCAACGGCGTCCACCACGCCGTCGCAACGCCGGGTGACCTGCTGTTTCACATCCGCGCCGTGCCGATGGATCTGTGCTTCGAGCTGGCGACCCAGATCGTGACGCGGCTCGGCGATGCGGTTGCGACCTCCGACGAGGTGCACGGCTTCAAATATTTCGACGAACGCGACCTGCTCGGCTTCGTCGACGGCACGGAGAATCCGGAGGACCAGGCGGCCGCCGACGCCACCATCATCGGCGACGAGGACGCGGCGTTCGCCGGCGGCAGCTATGTGATCGTGCAAAAATACCTGCACGATCTGAAGAAGTGGAACGAGCTGCCGGTCGAGATGCAGGAAAAGATCATCGGCCGAACCAAGCTGTCCGACATCGAGCTCGACGATGCGGTGAAGCCGAGCTACGCGCACAACGCGCTGACCACGATCGTCGAGAATGGCGAGGAGCTCGATATCGTCCGCGACAACATGCCGTTCGGCAATATCAGCAAGGGCGAGTTCGGCACCTATTTCATCGGCTATGCCAAGTCCCCGCAGCGGATCGAGCAGATGCTCGAGAACATGTTCGTCGGCAAGCCACCCGGCAATTACGACCGCCTGCTCGACTTCAGCCGCGCCGTCACCGGCATGCTGTTCTTCGTCCCGTCGGCGACCTTCCTGGAGGATGTCGCGAGCGAGGCGCCGGCACCTTCGCCCGCCGAGCCGTCTCCGGATGACGCCGGGGCTCGCGACACACCTGCACCAGGAATACCGCCGTCCGACGGCTCGCTCGGGATCGGCTCACTGAAAGGAGAGGCTGGACATGAATAATCTTCATCGGGGACTCGCCCCTATCTCGGACGCGGCATGGGCCCAGATCGAGGAGGAGGCCTCGCGCACGTTGAAGCGCCATCTGGCGGCGCGCCGTGTCGTCGACGTCGACGGTCCGAAGGGAACGGATTTCTCCGCGGTCGGCACCGGTCATCTCAAGAAGATTGCGGCGCCCGGCGACGGGGTCGAGGCGACGCAACGCGACGTTCGCGCGCTGGTCGAACTGCGCGTGCCGTTCGAGCTCTCGCGCCAGGCGATCGACGATGTCGAGCGCGGCGCGAATGATTCCGACTGGGATCCGCTCAAGGAAGCGGCGCGCAAGATTGCCTTCGCCGAGGATCGCACGGTGTTCGACGGCTACGCGGCCGCCGGCATCGAAGGTATCCGTCAGGGCACCAGCAACCCGGTGCTGACGCTGCCGCCGAGCGTCAAGAACTATCCCGCCGTGGTCGCGCAGGCGGTCAGCCAGTTGCGGCTTGCCGGCGTCAACGGTCCCTATACGCTGCTGCTCGGCACCGAGCCCTATACCGCGATCGGCGGGGCGACCGACGACGGCTATCCGGTGCTGCAGCACATCCAGCGCCTGATCGACGGCAAGATCATCTGGGCGCCCGCGATCGAGGGTGGCGTCCTGGTGACCACCCGCGGCGGCGATTTCCAGCTCTCGATCGGCCAGGATCTTTCGATCGGCTATCTCAGCCACTCGGCGAAATCGGTTCAGCTGTATTTCCAGGAGACCATCACCTTCCTGATGCTGACGAGCGAAGCGTCGGTGGTGCTTGCGCCGGAGGCGAAGAAACCCGCCTAGTCTTGCCGGCGTTGACCTATCCGGGAAGTCTCCGGCCGTTGCCGGAACTTCCGCCAAACGTGAAACGGAGAGGAGGCGCGCAATGGACTACGATCTCTACATCAATCCGAAGAAGGCATCGGTCGGTCTCTACGTCCGCAAAGGCGCCGGCCTTCCCGACCTTGCCGACGCCAAGGACTGGGTGTTCGACGGCACCTCGGCGCAGGCCAATCTGCCGCCGCAGCTCGTGAAGGAAATCGAAGCCAACGGCCACGCCTTTCGCGACATGGATTGAGCGGGGCGGTTACTTCTCGCCGACCTTCACCGGGGCGGTCTCGGGCATCAGGCTCATGGCCACGATGCCGACCGCCGCCGCGAGCAGAAGATACCAGGACGGCGCCAGCGGATCGCCTGACACGTGCAGCAGCCACGTGACCACGAGTTGCGCGGTGCCGCCGAACGTCGCGATGGCGACCGCGTAGATCGTGGCGAACACGCCGCCGCGAATGCTCTGCGGCAGCGCTTCGGTGAAGGCGGCATAGAACGCGGTGAACGGCAGCGACCCGATGAACGACAGGATGCCGAAGCCGAACAGCAGCGACCACGCGCCGGGGTCCTGGACGATCCACAGGAAGGCCGGATAGGTCAGCACCAGCACGACCAGCTGCGGCCAGATCATGATCGGCTTGCGGCCGAGCCGGTCGGCAAGCCAGCCGCCCAGCACCGCGCCGATGATCTGCAGTCCGTTGCTGACCAGCGATACCGTGAACGCCAGCGACGGCGACACATGCAGCGTATTCTTGGCGTAGGTCGTCATGTATTGCGTCACATAGGTCGAGATCGTGCCGCTGGCCAGGATCATCACCGCCAGCACGATGACGCGAAGATGCCGCCGCGCCAGGGCCACATGGCTCGAGCGTTCGATCTGCCCGACGACGTGCTCGCCATGCGAGACGGTTTCCGGCAGCGTGCGGCGCATCCAGATGCCGAACGGCAGACAAACCGCCCCGAGCAGGAACGCGACGCGCCATCCATAGGTCTGCAGCATGTCGGGCGCCATCGTGCTGCTCAGGATGACACCGACAAGCGCGCCCACCGTCGCCGCGATCTCCTGGCTGGCCGGCTGCCAGGCGACCACGAGGCCGCGGTTCCTCGGTGCGGCGATCTCGATCAGATAGGCCGTGGTCGGCCCGACCTCGCCGCCCAGCGCAAATCCTTGCACCATCCGCGCCAGGATCACGATGATCGGCGCCACAATGCCGATCGCGGCATAGGATGGCGTCAGCGCGATGGTCAGGATCGCGCCGCCCATCAGCGCAAAACTCAGCAGCATCGCCGGCCGCCGGCCGACCCGGTCGGAGAAGATGCCGAGCACGATGCCGCCGATCGGCCGCGTCAGGAAACCGGCGCCGAAGGTCGCAAGCGACAGCATGAGGCTGCCGTATTCGCTGTGCGCGGGGAAGAAGGTGCGGCCGATCTCGGTCGCAAAGAAGCTGTACGTGATGAAGTCGTAGAACTCCAGCATGTTGCCGATGGTCGCGGCAAAGGCTGCGCGCTTGACATCGAACTGTTCCCCGCTTGCAATCTCCGGCAACGCTCTCGGTTCCTTGTCTGCTTGTGCGAGCGGAGTATTATTCCTCTGACCATGTTAGGCAAGGCATGGAGAGCCGCGCGATCTGCATGCGACGCAAGCGAGAAGAGGAACAGATCCGATGCCAGCCGACAAACTCTTCATCAATGCCAGGTTCGGTGACGGCGCCAGCCGCGATATGCTGGTTCGTGGCGGCCGCATCGTTGCGATTGAGGCGAAGGGCGAACGCCCCAGCGGGGTCGAGATCGTCGATCTCGGCAATGCGCTGGTCGTGCCCGGCTTCGTCGAAGGCCACATCCATCTCGACACTAGTTTTTACGGCGATACCTGGCGGCCACACCGTCCCTGCACCGACGGATTCGACGTCCATGAGCGGGTGGCGTTTCAGGCCAAGAACCTTGCCGCCGCCGCGCCGATGGACGTGCGCGCGCGGAACCAGCTCGACCTCTGCATCGGCCATGGCACGACGCAGATGCGCAGCCACGTCATGGTCGACGGCTCGGTGGGGCTGAAGTCGCTGGAGACCATCCTCGGGGTTCGCGAGGAATACAGCGACTTGATCGATATCCAGCTCGTGGCGTTTCCGCAGAACGGCATCCTCACCAGCCCGGGCACGCCGCAGCTGCTCGACGAGGCGATCAAGCTCGGGGCCAATGCCGTCGGCGGGCTCGATCCCGCAAGCTTCGACCGGGATGTCGAGGGCCATCTCGACGTCGTGTTCGGCGTTGCGCAAAAGCACGGCGTCGATGTCGATATCCATCTTCATGACGGCGGCATGCTCGGTGCCTTCGAGGTCGAGCAGATCGCGGCGCGAACGCGCGCGCTCGGCATGGCGGGCCGCGTCACCGTCAGCCACGCTTACGGGCTCGGCGACATTCCCGCCGATGCGCTGAAGAAGACCGCCGACAGTCTGGCGCGTTCGGGCGTGGCGATCATGACGAATGCCCCGGGCAGCCGGCCGTTCCCGCCGGTCGCGCTGTTGCGGAAAGCCGGCGTCACGGTGTTCAGCGGCAACGACAACATCCGCGACTCCTGGTGGCCCTATGGCGACGGCGACATGCTGGGCCGTGCCATGATGATCGGATACCGCTCGGGCTTCTACACCGATGAGGGGCTCGCGATCGCGTTCGACATGATCACCGCGGCCGGCGCCAAGGCGCTCAGGCTCGAGGACTACGGCCTGCACGTGGGGGCCAAGGCCGATTTCGTGACCTTGAACGCCGTGCATATCCAGGAGGCCGTGGTGGCGCGGCCGTCCGGGCGTTCAGTCTACAAGGGTGGCGTGCTCACCGCGCGGGACAATCGCGTCGTCAAGGCCGCTGGCCGATCCTGAAGCGGACGCTGCGTCCAATCGAAGGGCTCAGCGGACCGGAGGGATGATCGCGCGGAGGATGTCCGCCTTCCAGCGTTGCCGGACGCCGTCGAAGGCCGCAAAATCGTGGTCGAACTGCCAGTAAGCCCACGCCCAGCCATTGCGTTCCGCGCGTCTCGCCATGAACGACAGATACGTCGCGCGGCTCTCCGCGGGCGCGCGTTCATAGACACCGAACTCGCCAAGATAGATCGCGCGCTGCTCCTTCTCGGACCAGGAGCGGATCTTGTCGAAATCGGCCGAGGCCGTGGCCAAGTCTTCCGCAGAGCCCCAGCGCAACGGACCGATCTTCGAGAAGGTCGGCGACCACGGCGCGCCCTGATGGGTGAATTGCAGCGGCAGGTAATAGTGGAATGTGACGATGAGGTTTCGGTCGCCGGCCGGCAGCACCAGCTGATCGATCGGCAGCTCCTCGGTGTTCAGGATCGCGACCACGACATTGCGCTTCGGGTTGGTATCCCGGATGATGGCAAGACAATCGCCGAGCAGCGCATTCCATTCGGCCGAGGTCATGTTGCCGCCGGGCTCGTTCAGGATCTCGAACACCAGCGCCGGGTATTTCCCCGCATAGCGCGATGCGATCTGGCGCCAGAATGCCTTGAGCTTCACGCCGCATTCGGCCACGTCGCGTTGGCAGAGATCGGTGTCGTGCTCATCGAGGATCGGAACGAGCCTATTCTCCAGCACCTGCTCGATCACGGCATCGAGGCGCCGCAGGACGGCATCATCGAGGATGTTGCCGGACTCCATATGCCTGAAGCCGAAGAAGTTGATCCGGACATGGGAAAATCCGGCCCTGCGAATCGCGGCGAGGTTTTCCAGCCGGAACGGCGCGTTCCGGTAGCCTTCCCAGATGCCGTCATAGCCGAGGATATTGATGCCGCGCCCCAATGGCGCGGCGTCCGGCGATGCCCCCTGCCCCGCAGCGTTCGCCGGCGCGATCAGCGGGAGAGCAAGTGCCGCCGCCGCCAGCATGACGAAGGCTCTTTGCAGAAGCAATCGGAACGCGGTCATGGCTGCTTCAACTCGCGCGGCTCTACGCGCGATGACGGCACCGGCCGGCAAATGGCGAGGAAGAAGGCGATCAGCAGCACCGACGTGAACATCGTCGAACGAAGGAAGACCGTCTCGGTGAAATTGGTCTGGCAGTTGAGGAAGACGAACCCGATGATCAACGCGCAGTGCAGACGGTCGATCGCCCGCCCTGCGATCAGGCAGAGCACCTTGTAGGAAAACAGGAAGACGCCCGCCGTGAACAGGAAATAGCCCAGGAATCCGGTCTCGACGAGAATGGCGATATAGCCGTTGTGATAATTGTCGAGCACCCAGCCGTGGTTCTGGTTGAAATAGTCGTAGATCGCCGGATTGGTCCAGAAGCCGTTGATGCCGAATCCGAACAGCGGCGCGTCATCGAAATGGCTGATGGCGTACTGCCAGATGAAGGTTCGCTCGGTGAAGTCGATCGTCGTGTCGAAGGCATGAATCGAATCGTATCCGGTCGTGTAGAAATACAGGATCAATAGCGCTGCCGCGACGCACATGACACATGGCAGGATCGCGTAGACCTGCATGCACCGGACCGACCACAGGGAGGTGAGCAGCAGCGCGCAGGCAACCAACGACAGGGCGCCGGCGCCGCGCGACTCCGAAAGCATGACGCAGGTCGAGGCCAGCACGAACGTCACGAGGAACGGCAGCCATCCTTGTCCCGCTATCTTTCGATAGCAGGCGAAGAACATGAGATAGGCGCCGGCGAAGCCGAGGGTTTGCTTCGACTCGAAGACACCCTGCCACTGCCCCTTGTGCATCCATGTCTGATCGATCCCGATGTCCGGCAGGATCACAGCACAGAGCGCAGAGGCCGCGATCAGCACCAACAGGCCGCGGGTGGCCGATGTCACGATGTCGTCGATATCGACGCGAGTGATCATGCAGAACGCGCCAAGCGTCGTGATTGCGAGCGCCGCGGCCTTCATCAGGGCCGCCACGCCGAGGTTGGTCCACAGCACGGAAACAGTGGCGAACGCATAGAACGCGACGATCACGAGCGCGTCGAGATTGAGGGCCAGCCGCAGGCAGGGACGGATGAACAGGCTTGCGTAGATCAGGACGCCCCACATCAACAGGGCGACGGCTTGCTGCACCAGGGTCAACTCGGTCGGAAGCAGCGCGGCGTGGAAGGTCCCCATCGACATGATCACATTGATGGTGATCGACCAACCGATGACGGTCCTGGCGAAATTTTCCGCCCCGACGCCGGGTGCCTGCCAGACCGAACTGTCGATCGCACGTCCGTCCATTCGGTTGTACTCCGCTCATGGAATGAGCTTGCTGCTCCGGTGGATCGGAGCAGCACATTGCACTCGTGAGAGGCGTCAGTCTTTCGTTGACGAAGATCGGGTCCGGTTGAACAGCAGATAGAGCGCGTGCGGGTTGGTCGTCAGGTAACGCCAGAACAGCCGCCGCGGCTCGAGCCACAGGCGCCAGGCCCATTCGAGGCCGACGATCTGCATCCATCTCGGCGCACGCGGCCGCGAGCCGGACAGGAAGTTGAACAGCCCGCCCGAGGTCTTGATGACGCCGACATTGCCGAGTCGAGGCATGAATTCGTCGACGAAAGCCTGCTCATAGGGCACGCCGAGCGCGACCCAGAGAAAATCCGGCGCCAGGGCGTTGATCTCGTCGACCTTGGCCCGCAGCGCGTCGCCGCGCAGATAGCCGTGCGAATGGCCGACGATCTTGAGCGCCGGATAGGCCCGGCGGACATTGGCGATGGCAGCCTTGTTCTCGGCCTCGTTGGCGCCGAACAGATAGAAAGTCAGCCCGAGTTCTTCCGCCTTGCGCGCGACGTCGTGAAACAGGTCCGTGGTCGCGACGCGCTCGGGAAGCGGATTCGGCGACCGAAGCTTGGACACCATGACCAGCGGTTGCCCGTCGGCGTTGATCAGGTCGGCGGTACGGAACAGCCGATCCGTCATCGGCTCGGTCGAGCAGCGCGACAGCACCTCGCCGTTGGCGGAGGTCAGATACAGCGGACGATTGACACGCCGGTTCGGATGCACCGCCTCGACCATGAACTCGGCGGTCTGCTCGCGATCGAGCACGGCGAGCCGCAGTCCACCGATGGTCGCCCGGGGAACACCGGCAGTCGCAGCCCTGCCGACAGGATTGATACGCCGCTCCGGCGCACCGTGTGGCAATGATCCGATCTGCGCCGACGCCAGGGACATCTGCTCGGCCCGCGACGTGTCGCAAATCCGGACAGGCGGAGCAGCGATGTCCGAATTGAGACGCCGAGGCGGCTTGCGGTCGGCCTGCGGGAACGAAATTGCGTAGGAAGCGCGGTTTTTTTGGCTGTGACTCAGCATTTCGGCGGGACTCCAGGACTTGCGAGCCCTTAACTGCAATATCCGGTCCAGACCGGGTGCGATATCTCACCACGGCGCGATTGAACGCATCCTTAAGGGATTGTTAACGATGCTGATCCCCGGACGCGGCCAACTGAGATGACAGCCGATCGCAGTCGATGCGATGAAGGCAATGGCTCGCCCCAGCAACAATGTGCAAAGGTCGAGGCATTACATTAATACAAATCGTGTTCTGCCGCTGCCCGAGCCGATCGACCTTTGCTATAAGGGCGGCGTGCCGGATTCAATCGGCGCTTTGAAACTGTCGTTTTGTTTGGTCTCACATGAACAAGAATGATGACGCGTTCGATGTCTGCATCGACGACGCATTCGACTTCCTGTCTGAAGAGTACGTGAAGTTATTTGAAGGCTCGGACGCGACCGCCTTCCAGCATCCGCTATGGCTGGACAGCCTTTATCGCAAGCTCGCTCCCGCTGCGTCGGCCAAGCCGCTGGTCGTCGCCGTCCGCCGTCGTGCGAACAAGTCGCTTGCGGCCGTGCTGCCGATGCTGCGCGTGCGGCGCGGCCCGATGCGCACCATCGAATTCGCCGATCTCCGCGTGTCCGACTATTTGTCGCCGGTGTGCAGCATCGCGACATTCACCGACCTGCTGCAAGACCAGCGTGCCTGCGAACGGCTTCGACAGCTGCTGAGGCCGTTCGACCTGCTGCGCATACCCAAGCTGCTCGATGCGAGGATGCCGATCGAGAATCTGCTCGGAGCGCCCCATCGCAGCCTGATGGATACCAATGCCTACGCGACGGTCCTGGTTGCGCCGTTCGAGCAGTGGCAGATCAATGCAATGGGAAAGTCGTACCAGAAGGAGCTGGCAAAGAAATGGCGTCAGATCCACAAGAAGGGCACGCTCACCTTCTCATGCTGCGACGATAGCGCTTCCGTCGGCGAAGCCATGGAGACGATGAGAAAGTTTCGCGGTCCGCGGTTTCACGAACAGGGTGATGGCGACCTGTTGCAGCGACCGGAGTATTTCGATTTCTACTCGAGCGTGGCACTTCGCGGCATGGGCTCGTTTGCCCGGCTCTACGCCATGAAGATGGACGGCAAAGTCATCGCGGCGGCCCTTGGGCTGGTTCACCGTGACAGCCTCCTTGTCGTCATGACGGCGTTCGATGTCGAGGGATACAAGAGCCAATCGATCGGCGCGCTGACATTCGAGAGCGTCGCCAAGGATTGCATCGAGCGCGGCGGTCGGGTGCTGGACTTCACCATCGGTGACGAACCCTACAAGACGTACTTCGGCGGTCAGCCGACGCCGATGTCGGCCGTGACGCAGGCCGGGAGCGCGGCCGGCTCGCTCGCGCTGTTTGCCTTGAAGCAGGCGCCCTGGATCAAGCAGGCCGCCAAGCGTGTGACCGATTTCAGGCCGGTCCGCACCTCGACCGGCACGCGCTAGCGCCGCCCGGCGCTGGCAACCCGATCAGCGGAGCGCGCCGCGCACGCGCATCACCCATCCCGGATGAATCCGGTCCACCCGGTGTGTGATCGTCCGGCGCAGGAAGTGCAGCTTCCGCCGCAAGTTCCAGCGCACACCGGTGTTCAACGTCAAGGCCTGGCGGAAGCTCGCCAGGTGCAGCGAGTGCTGATCCGCGGCGAGCTTGTCCTGATCGGAATAGAACTGCGCAATCTTGTCCGCGCCCATACCGGCGGTCTTCAGCCAGCGCGGCACATAGTCCGTGCAAAGACGTTCGACGTCCACCAGCAGTCGGCCAACGCCGGTTCCGGCTGCGGGACAATTGGTCTGAAACGCATCGCCGATCAACACGACGCCGGGCTGCAGATGGCCCTCGGTCACGGTCAGATCCATGACCCAGTTCTGCACCTGGCCGACCACCTCGAAATCGCCGAGATAGGGCTGCAATCCCGGCATCAGACGAAGCAGCGTTCGTCTGGTGTCGCGGCGCAGCTCACGCATGATCGGATCGGTCGGATCGCGGAACATGAACAGGTTCGCCCGCATGCCGCCCGACATCGGAAACAGGCTGAGATAGTCGACGCCGTCAGCCGCCTGCTCGCCATAGCAGGTCAGCGCATCGAAATCGAATGGCGCGTTGTCCGGCCGTGCAATCGTGAAGCCGAACGAGACAGAGTGGCGCGCAGCAAGCATCTGCCGGCGCATTCCGAGACTGTGGCCGAGCACGTTCGCCATGCCGGTCGCCAGAACGACCAGACGCGAGACGACGCGCTTTCCGGAGGCCAACGTCAACTGCTGACGTTCCTCGCTGCAGCTGACATTGGTCACCTGGTCGAGCAGCAAGCTCGACGCATCGGGCGTCAGGCCGCGTGCCATGTTGACGAGGTTGGCATAGGAAATCCCGTAGGACCGGCCGACGCCGATATCGACCAGCTTGCCGCTCCTGATGTTGAGCACCCGGTCATAGGGCGCGGCAATGGCCTCGACGTCGTCGATGAAGCCGAGGCGGCGCAGGATATCGATCTGCCGTCCGGCGATTTTTTCAACCCGGAATTCGTCCGGCGGGATCGATCGCTTGTCGATCAGGACGACGCGGTATCCGGCTCGGGCGAGCACAGCCCTTGTGAGCGAGCCTGCCAGACCGGCTCCGACAATTGCGACGTCCGCTTCGATGACCTCGGTCTCGCAGGCCACGATTGGCTTGGTCGCACTTTTCTCGGCAATCATGTTCGTCCGCTCCGACGGCTAGAGCGTTTTCGAGCGAAGTGGATACCGGTTCGCGTGAAGAAAACGCGTCAAAACAAGAATCTAGAGTCCCGTTTCGATTCCATCGGAACGGGAAAAGCTCTGGTTGGCCGCAGGACTGCAATTTCCTTGCCTGCGGTGCCGCCTTGCCGATCGAACACGGCGAGTTCCAGAATTGCGGTTAATGAAAACGTCCGGACCACGATCAGCGGTCTCTCGGCACATGGCTTGCACGGCGGTCGGCCATGAAACCGAACCTTTGCAGGCTCCGCAGCGGGATGGCGAGGCAATTGCCAGGCCATCGAGCAGCGACAAATGGCGTTGACGCGCAAGCGCAGTCTGTTCCGGCAAGGTCCGCGCCACTGGACCGGACGCTGGAGGCAAATCCAACCTGCGCCGTTTGGAGACAGGGCAGACGGCGCCGTTCCAGAATGGAGCAACGCGACCTGGCCCTGTTCACAACTGCGTTGGGCCCGGCAGCCGTTCGAAAGGAACGGAATCTTAGCAAGAGAACATTAACACTCCAGGCTTCACCGATTGCTGCGGTCAACAGCCCGACTGGATATTGAGACGTCTCTGGTGATTGCCTCCGTGCTCCAACTGTTACGGCGCGACGTTACGCGCGGCGTTGCCGGGACCATCCTGCTCAAGGTTGGTAGCGGCGGGCTCGCATTCGCGTTGTTCTCGCTCGCCGCGCGGGCGATGACGCCGGACGCGTTTGGAAACTTCGCAACCCTGCTCTCCGTCGCCCAGATCGCCTCGGTCGTGGGCCTGGTCGGCCAGGAGCTGCTCCTGGTTCGATTTCTCAATGAGTATGAGGTGCGCGGCCAGGCCGAGTTCACCAAGGGTGTGCTGCTGTCGAGCCTGAAGAACTCCGCGATCGGGATGCTGATTTCGATCGCCGCGATCGCCGCGGCGGCAAGCATTCGCGGCGAGTGGTGGCTCTTGATCCTGTCGGTCTCGGCGTTCACCGCGATCAATGCAGGGCTCATGCTCGGCAGCCAGATCGCGCGATCCCTGGTCAGCATCCTGATGGGCGAAGGCAATCGGGAGTTCTTCTGGCGCGTCGCCGTCGTCCTGTTCCTGATCGCGGTGCTGTTCGGCCACCGGCAGCTCACCCCCGCCGAGCTGTTCAGCGCGATGTCGGCCGCCATGGCCCTCGGGCTCGTCGTGCAGATCGTATCGATCGTACGGGTGCTGCCGAACCTGCGGTCGGTCACGGCGCGCTTCGAGACCTCGCGCTGGAACAAGAGCGCATTCCGGTTCTGGCTCGCCTCCATTCTCGAAGCGGCAAACCAGTATTTCGACGTCATTCTGGTCTACTGGATGCTGGATCCGGCCACCGCCGGCGTCTATTTCGCCGCCTCGCGGCTGGCGAACATCTTCGCGATGCTGTCGGCTGCGCTCTACACGTTCGGGGCGCGCCGGCTCCCCTCGCTGTATTTCAGCAAGAACCACGGCGAGCTCGAACATACGTTAAAGCTGATGGCCGAGGTGACCGCGCTCTGCGTGCTCTGCGGGCTCGTCATTGTCTGGGTGGGCGCCCCCTATCTGCTCGGCCTGTTCGGGCCGCACTTCGCGGCGCAGCAGTGGGTGCTGATCGTGCTCGCGATCGGAACGGCCTTCCAGGCGACAGGCGGACCCTCTGCCGCTGTTCTGCAGCTGACAGGTCATGAGCGTGATTATGTTCCCGTCGTTGCAGCCAATGTGGCGTTGCGGCTGCTGGGATTTGTCGTGCTGATCCCCTGGCTCGGCGTGCTCGGCGCCGCGATCTCGGCGACGGTCTCGCTGGTCCTCGCCACCGTCGCGCTCAATGTACTGTGCCGGCGGCGGACCGGCGTCGACCCATCCATTCTGGTGCTGTCGCATCTGTGGCCGTCGAAAGGTCACGCCTACGCGGTCCGCGTTGCCGACAGCAACGACTAGACGTCAGCTGAACCGCCTTCAGCTCGCCAGGCCGAGCGCCTCGCCCTGGCGACCGCGAACGGCGTCATCGACCGCCACGCGATTGACGACCAGCACGGTCGGGACCGAACCATACCCGGATAGATCGGCCCGCGCCTTGCCGATCGCAGCCGAGTTGGCAGCCCCTTCGCGAACCACGAGGATCACGAGGTCGGCATAGGCAGCCAGCGCCACCGCGGCAGGCTGCAGCGCAAACGACGATGCGTCGACGATGATCAGGCCGAAATCGGCGCGAATATCGTCCGGCGGATAGGGCGGCGCCTTGCTGCTGGCGCCCAGCAACTCGACGACGGACGGCAGATCGGCCTTGATGATCCCCGATCCTTGCGGCGGCGCGGCCTCGGCGCGCCTGGATTCCATCTCGATCAGGACGCTGAGCATTCCGTTCTTGACCGCGGATCGGTTCAGCGACCGTGCAACGGTACTGCCGCCCGCACCGGCCTCGACCGACAGCAGCAGCGCCACCTTGCCATGGTCTCCCGGAAGCTGCTCGATGTTCTCGATCAGCAGCTGAAGATGCGGACTGAGATCAGGCTCGGCCGTCGACGAGATCGGGGTCTGCCAGACGCTCCTGACGGCGTCGGGCGACGCGATACTGGGAATGCGGGCCAGCACCGGCAATCCCGGCGGCAGCGCAGACTGCGGCGCGTCCGGCGCAAGTGCAGGCGCCTCGGCCCGACGCAGCGGCGGAATGGCCTTGATCGGGAGCTGCTTCAGATTCAGACCGGGAACGGCGACGATCGCCGTCGACGTCAGCAGCGAGACGATCGCGAGCGCGACCAGCAACAGCGGAAGCGGCGGCAGCGTCGAGCGCACCGGCGGCGTCGCAGGCGATGCGACCTTGGTCTGCGAGCTCTGCAGCAGCCGCTGCTCGTCGGTGGTCTTGTAGCGCGAGAGGAATTGCTCGTAGATATTCTTGTTGGCATCGGCGTCGCGCTGCAATCCCTGCAGCTTGACGAGCGCCTGACCGTCGACCAGGATTTGTTGTTCGACCGCCTTCTGCTGATCCTCGAGCGCTTTCTGCTGATCGCGCTGCGCCTCATATTCCGACTTCGCGGTGTCGATGTTCTTCTTCCGCTCGATCTCGATCTGTCGGTTGAGATCGCTGAGCTGGCTGAGGGCCATCACGAGGTCTGGATGACGGTCGCCCAGCACCCCGCGCTTCTGTGCGATCTGGTCGTTGAGCGCGGAGCGCTGGGCGCGCAGCGCACTCAGCAGGTCCTGCTTGACGGGGCCGTCGACATTGGCCTTCAGGTCGCGCTGCAGTTGCTCATAGCGGACCTTGGCCTCCTCGGTGCGGGCGCGCGCGGCGGCGACCTGCTGGGTCAGATCGGTGACGCGCAATTGTTGCGTCGTCGATTCCTTGCCGGCGTTGACGATCCGGTGCTCGAGCTTGAACTTCGCAACGGCATCTTCCGAAGACCGCAAGCGGTCGTCCAATGTCTTGAGCCGGCTCTTCAGCCAGTCGGCGGCTTCGTCGGTCGCCACGCTGCGCGTGCCACGCTGGCTGGCGACGAACGCCTCAGCCACCGCATTGGCGTAGTAGGCCGCACGCTGCGGGTTGTTGGACGTGAACTTGATGGCGATGACATAGGTCAATCCGCGCCGGGAGATGTCGAGCCGGTTGCGAAACCGGTCGAGCAGGCGCGTCGGGTCGGTTCTGCCGCCGGAGATGTCGCTGTCCTCGGCGACCTTGAGTTGCTCGATCAGCGGCCCGAGAAATCCGTCGGATTTGGCGATCTCGACATAGCTCTGCAGTGCTGCGGCATCCTGACCGATCCCCGGCAGGACGTCCTGATCGGTGGTCACGCGCTGCTCGCGCGGGTCGACCACGACGAGCGCGGTCGCGGCATAGCGCGCCGGAATCAACATCAGCAGAATGACGCCGACCGCGAAGATCAACGCGGCGAGCATCAGAATGCGTTGACCGTTCTCGCGGAAAAAAGCCACCACGCCGGGAATGCTAAGCACGCCCTGGGTGGTTTCCGCAGAGGATCGGCTGGTCGGCACGCCGGCAGCTTCCCACGACGCGGCGGGTTCCGTGGCTTCGGAACGTCTCGGGCCTACGCGGCTACCGAACTTCATGGGGCGGTTACTCGAATTCAACTGACAGTACTGCTCCAACGTAAATATCTATGGTTAATCCACGGTTACCCCCTCCTCATGCGGACGTAACCAATTAGTTAACGAGCCAGCTGTACCCTATGCGTGAAACAATGGCTCTCGATTGCTGGCAATGTCTGATCGCACTAAATGAGCAGTAACCTCAACACGCGCTACTCGATCTACGAGCGCGCTTCGCGTGATAAGTACGCGCGCAATAGCGAGGGAGACGATTTCACTCCTTCGACGGGTGAGGAAGCCGTGCTTCATTACAGGCCAAGCACAGAATTGCGCGAGGCATCGACCGCATCACGCGATCGACCGAACGAGAGCAAGCCAAAGCTGCGTGTCGTCCTGGTACAGACCCAGGCCGAGAACGCCGGCGCGCAGGAGATATCGCGGCTGCTCGGCGCGGGCCTCTCCGCGTGCGGCTATGACGTCGCCAACCTGTTCTTCTTCCGCAAATCGGATTCCTTCGACGAGCCGCCCAATACTTTCTATTGCGCGCAGACCCGCCCGGGAAATCCCCTGGCCCTGCTGCGGATGCTGTGGACGCTCGCCGGTCATCTCAGGACCATCAGGCCCGATGTCGTGCTGACCTTCCAGCACTTCGGCAATGTGATCGGCGGAGGCGTGTCGCGGCTCGTCTGCCGCGCTCCGGTGATCGCCAATCAGGTGTCCTCGGCGATGTCGATGAGCATGCCGGTGCGCGCCGCCGACATCTTCATGGGCTCGACCGGCTTCTTCCAGTGCATCACGCTGAATTCGCGGGACATGGAGCGTGAATACGCCCGCTACCCCGCGACCTATCGCGCGCGCATGACGCACGTCCCGCACGGCTTCGACGACAAGTCGCACAGCCTGCCGAAGAACGTCGCGCGGCAGCAGTTCAGGCTGCCGCCGGATCGCACGCTGCTTGGCTGCGCGGCAAGGCTGCATCCGCACAAGCGGCTCGATGCGGCAATTCGCCTGCTGGCCGCCGACCAATCCTGGCATCTTGCCCTTGCCGGACAAGGAGCGGATGAGGAACGGCTGCGAGCCCTGGCGAGCGAGCTGAAAGTCGCGGACCGACTGCACTTCATCGGCGAGATCCCACCGCGCCAGATGGCCGAATTCCTGGCGTGTCTCGACGTCTTTGTATTTCCGACGCAGGCCGAAACCTTCGGCCTTGCCGCTGTTGAAGCCGCGAGCGCCGGCATTCCCTGCGTCGTCAACGATCTTCCCGTGCTGCGCGAGGTGCTGTCCTACCAGGGACAGCCCGCGGCGGTGTTCGTTGACGCGGCTAACGAGGCGGAGTTTTCGGCCGCCGTGTCGAAAGTCCTGACCGATCGTTTGTTGAGCGACCAGCTGCGGCAAAGTGCCGTGGGCCTGAAGTCGCGTTATTCGTTGGATGCCATGATAGAGGAATACGTCCGCATTCTCGGCAATGCCGTGGGAGTGGACGCGCACTAGGAAATTGGGCTGGACATGATTATCGAGTTTCGCTGCGATCGCGCGCAGGCGCGACTCTGGATGCGTCGCGAGACGCTGCGCGTCAGCGATCAGGATATTCCCGTTCAGATCGCCTGGACGACGACGCCGGGGCCGAGGCCCGCCGGCCTCGACATGCTGTTCGAGCTCGAACGCATCGTGCTGCGCAAGGGCAAGGCGGGTGATGTCGACAGGTTGAAGACGATTGCGGAACGGCCGCGCATGGGCAACCCCGATGTGGTGGTCGACTTCACCACTGCCGAGCGGGACCCGAACTGCTCCGCCAGGCTCTATCTCCGTCCACGCTTCAACGGACAGGCGGGCGAAGCCGCCGCACTGGCCGCCATTCTCGCCGTCGACCTGCCGGTGATTGAAATCGTCAACGAGCTCGACGGCACGGTCATGGACCGCGGCCATCCCTCGGCGGAAATCGCCACCGGCCTGAGCGGCGGGCTCGAAACGGTGATGGCGCGCACCCTGTCCATGCTGCCGCCGATCCTGTCGGGGGCTCCGCGGCTGGTGCCGCAACTGGCTGTGCCGGCGACCGGCAGCGCGCCGGGAAATCCCGCGCCCTTTGTCCTGCGCGGCGTCGCGACCTCGATCGCGAAGGAGATCTATCGTCTTTGCTGCTACGCGCCGCATTGGCATGTCGGCTGGCGCTACGCCGACGACGCGGATATCTGGCGGACCGGTGACCTGTCGGGACCTGCCTGGAGCGTGCTCGGCGATCCCGGCAATCACTTCTATGCCGATCCCGTCCCGGTGAAATGGCAGGGCAGGACGTTCGTGTTCTTCGAGGACCTCGACCACCGAACCGGCAAGGGCATCATCTCCGCGATCGAATTCGACGGCAACGGTCCGGTCGGCACGGTGCTGCCGGTGCTCGAAGAGCCGTGGCACCTGTCCTACCCGTTCCTGATCGAGAACAATGGCGAGCTGTGGATGATCCCGGAAAGCACCGCGCATCGCGATGTCCCGATCTACAAATGCGTTCGCTTTCCCGACAAGTGGGAACGGCAGGGCACGCTGCTGTCCGGGCTCGAACTCGCCGACGCGACCATCACGCAGCATGACGGCCTCTACTATATGTTCGGAGCCTGGCGCGACGGCACCGGCGGATATTCCGACACGCTGGCGATCTATTACGCCGAGCAATTGTTCGGCCCCTGGCGGCCGCATGCAAGCAATCCGATCCTGATGGATCGCGCGACGACCCGACCCGCCGGCAATTTCGTGACCATCAACGGCAAGCTGTGGCGGCCGGTGCAGGACTGCACCAACGGATACGGCGCGGCGCTCGGACTTGCGGAGGTGCTCGAACTGTCGCCGACGACCTACCGGCAGGCCGTGCGCCATCTGCTCAAACCCGGGCCGCTGTGGACCGGACGCAAGCTGCACACGCTCAACCGCTGCGGCCGGCTCGAGGTGATCGACGGCTCGCGGGTCCAGCCGAAGACCACCGCCTTGCTGAACAGCCTGCGGTCAAGCGACCGACCAGCCCAGCGGGAGTGGCAAGGCACGCTGGCGAAGCCGATCGCGCGACGGCTCCACTAGCCTCGGTCGACCCGGTTCAGTTCAGGTCGGCACTCAGCACGCCGCCGAACTGCTCCCATGAGCTTCCGGTCCAGCGTTGCAGCTGAAGCTGCGTATAGGCCATGCTGTTGTCGGGGCCTGTGTTGATGGCGATGCCCGGCATCAGCGTCGGCAGCACGAGCCCTCTGATGTTGCGCGCCTGCTTCACGATGTTCTCGCGCGACAGGTCGTCACCGCACTGCTTCAGCACCTGCTCCAGGATCTGGCCCTGCTGGGTGCCGAACAGATAGTTGTTGTCGCCGATATCGGCGCCTGGGAGATATTTCTCGAAATGGGCGCGATACCATTTCATGCCGGGATCGTCGGCCCACTTCTTGTCGTTCGGATCCTTGGTGATGGTCGCCACGACAACGCCCACCGCCTTGTCCGCGCCCGCCGGCACGATGGTCGCGGACACCGAGCTCGACACATAGTTGACGATGGTCAGCGGCGACCAGCCGATCTCGTTCGCCTTCTTGATCGCCTGGGCCACGAATTTCGGTGTGCCGGCGATCAGGAACGCCTGCGCACCCGACGCCTTCAACGTCACCACGCGGGATTCGATGGTCGGCTCGGTGACCTCATAGGGAGACGTCACCACCTTCTTGTCGAAATCGGCCTTCAACACCTCCTTGAACGCGGCGACGAAATCGCGGCCGAGATCGTCGTTCTGGTAGAGGATCGCGATCTTCGCATCGGGCGCCGTCTGCGTAATGTATTTTGCGTAGATCTTGCCTTCGGTGTTGTAGCTCGGCAGTCCCGTGGTGGTCAGCGGAAACTCCGCGAAATTCGTAAACTTGGTCGCGCCGCTGACGACGAACAGATGCGGCACCTTCTTCGCGGTGACGTATTTGATGGTCGCGCCGATGCCGGGCGTGCCGAGCGGGCTGAACAGGAACGCCACCTCGTCGCTCTCGATCAGCTTGCGGGTCTGCTCCACGGCCTTGGGCGGCGTGTAGGCATCGTCATAGGTGATGAGGTTGATCTTGCGGCCGTTGATGCCGCCGCGGTCATTGACGGAATGGACGTAGGCGATCAGGCCCTTGCCGGTGTTGCTGAGCGGAGACGCCGGGCCGCTGAACGGGAACGTCGCCCCGACCTTGATCTCTGATTCCGATACCCCCGGCGTTTCGGCGCGGACTGGAGCCGCGGCAAGCGCCGCGAGCATCGCAACGGACACGGCAAGCGTCTTCAACAACATGAAATTCCTCCTGAGCTTTTATGAATTGACCAACTCTTGCGACCGGCGCGCGGCGCTACCAGGCTTCGCCGAACGGCCTGATCTCGACATTGAACGACCACGCGCTGCGATCCTGATGGGCGACGTGCCAGACCTCGTCGGCGATCGCTTTCGGCTTGATGAAGAAGTCGTCCCGCCGATCCGGCCAGCGCTTCCGCGTCCACTCCAGATCGATCACGGCATCGATCACGAGATAGGCGACGTGAACACCTTGCGGCCCCAGATCGCGGGCCATCGCCTCGGCGAGAATCCGCTGTGCCGCCTTGGTCGGCGCGAACCCCGCGAAGCCGGCCTTGCCGCGCAACGCCGACGTATTGCCGGTCGCGACGATGGCGCCCTTGCCGGCAGCGATCATCGCCGGGGCAAATCGCCGTGCCAGGTACAGCAATCCCATCGTGTTGACCTGGAAGTTGCGATTGAGAATCTCTGGATCGATCTCGCGGAAGGTGCCGAACGCCCCGCCGACGGCGTTATGAATGACCACGGCGGGATTGCCGAGATCGCGCTCCACGGCGGAGGCCACCGCCTCGACCTGCGCGGGATCGGACACGTCGCACCAATAGGCCTTTGCGCCCGGCAGCTGCTTTTCGAGCGCGGCGAGGCGCGCCTCGTTCCTGGCGAGAAGCGCGACGCGATAGCCGCCCTCAGTGAATCTCCTGGCGAGCGCCGAACCGGTGCCGGGCCCAACGCCGGATATCAGAGAGACAGGTGCGGTCATGCGATCAACCCTCCCCGTTGCGGCTCATGGCCTTCATGGTCAGGCGGCCGCCTTCGACAGCAGCTTCTCGACATAGGGCTTGAGGTCCGGCCTGACATGCTCATGCGCGATCAGGCGGCCAAAGTGCGCAAACATCAGCGGATACTCATCCTGCACGCCCGGGTGCAGAATTTTCGCCAATCCTTGCTTTTGCAGCTGCTCGGTCCGCGCATGTTCATTCATGAACAGCGCGAGTTCGGCGGCAAAGCAGATGTCGGCAATCGAGATACCGTTCCCGACCAGCGCCTCCCGCCGCGGCGACAGCGCCTGCTCGATGCCGGACGCATAGATCGCGAACGCATCCTTGGCCCGCGCATGAATGGCCGCATCGACGGTGCCGCCCGAGAGCGCCAGCAGATAGATTTGCGAGTCCCGCGCGAACACCAGGCTGACATCGAGAAAACTGTCGATCCGCGACGCCTCATAGGCGTCGCGTCCGTAGAGCGGGAACTTCGCCTCGCCGAGCCGCGCCACCGTGCGCATGATGCTGTTCGATTCGAAGATCCCGACCTTGCCGTCGGCGCCGAATGCCGCCGGCACATTGCCGAAGGGCTGTGCCGCCATGAATGCATCGGTCTTGAAGAGCTGCGCGCCGGTCAGTCCGACCCGCCCGGTCCGCGCCAGCGACGACAGCGAGGCGCGCTCGTGCTCCGCCAGCGGGCGGGCATCATAATCCCACAGCCAGTCCCGCAGCTCCTTGCCGGAGGCTCCCCTGACCTCGACATCGACGCCGCAGAACCGCGCCGCGATGGTCGCCTTCCAGACGCGCGGGTTCGGCAGATAGGAGAAGATGCGCAAGGCGGCCATGGCGGCTGCTCCGGTGCTGATGCCTCAGGCGGCGAGCTTCAGGATCTTGACGACGTCGCCGGGCTCGCGGATCGGCTGCGGGTTGGCGCGCGTGAAGATCGACAGCATGGCGTTCTTACCGATCAGCTCGAACCGGTCCTCGCCGACGCCGACATCGGCAAGCCGGCGCGGCAGGCCGAGCTCCGCGATGAACGCCGCAAACGCCTCGCCGGCGTCGCGCCCCGGCGCGCCGAGCGCGGCGGCGATCGATTGCTGGGCTGCCTCCGTCGCCGGGCGGTTGTAGCGCAGCACGCTCGGCATCATCACCGCCGTGCAGAAATAATGCGGCACATCGCAGGTGCCGCCGAGCACATGGCCGATGGCATGACTGGCGCCCATCGGCACTCGCGACTGCAATCCGAACGCCGATAGCCAGGAGCCGAGCTGGCAGCTTAACCGCGCCGGCTCGTCGTCGGGGTGGGCCTTGGTGCGCAGCAGGCCGTCGTGCAGATAGCGCAGCCCCTGCTGGCACACCGCATCGACCAGCACGTTGGGGCGGCTGGAGCAGATCGCCTCGATGCCGTGATCCATCGCCCGCGTCCCGGAACCGAGCCAGAGCTTCTCCGGTGTATATTTCGTGATCGCGGGATCGAGGATGATGCTGCGCGGCATCATCATCGGGTGGTTGAAGATCTGCTTCAGCTTGCGGCTGGTATCGGTGACCAGCGCGCCGGAATTGTATTCGCCGCCGGAGAGCGTGCTGGGGATCGCGATCATGCGCACTTTCGGCGTGCGGAACGGCCCGAAGCGGCGGTCCGGCGTGGTCTCGAAGCCGTCGAGGCCATCAGGCTCGAAGATCTCGTGCTCCATGCACATCAGCACGATCTTCGCCGCATCGACCACCGAGCCGCCGCCGATCGCGACGACGAGGTCCGCCTTGGCCTCGCCGGCTTGCCGCGCGATCTGCGTCACCACGTCCCGCGTCGTGTGCTGAGGCACGCCGTCGAAGGTCGCGGCGTGGCGGTCGCCGAGGGCTTGACGGATTTTCCCGATCTCGTCGGTCGTGGTGTTCAACGTCCGGCTGGCGATCAGATAGACGCGCCTGGCATCCAGCCGCTCGGCCTCCTCGCGCAGCGCTTCGGCCGCCGGCTTGCCGTAGATCACGGATTCCATGGTCGGGTATTGATGGCTGCCGGTGACGCGCATGCTTTCACTCCCTCGATGTGTCCGTGAGTTCCGCTGTCGGTCAGGCCGACAGCTTGGTGAAATCAGGCTGACGCCGTTCGGCGAAGGCGGCAAAGGCTTCGCGCGCCTCGGGCGTCGTCAGCCGCTCCTTGAACAGCACGCCTTCCTCGGCGATCTGCGCCGCGATCTTCTGCTGCTCGCGCATCAGCTTCTTGGTCATGCTGAGCGACCCCGCCGGCCGCCTGGTCAGTGCGACAGCCGCGTCATGCGCCCTCTTGCGCAGATCGGCCTGCGGCACCACGGCGTTGGCGAGACCAGATGCCAGCGCACCCTGCGCATCCATCGGCTCGCCGAGCGCGAACATCGCATAGGCCCGCGCGTGTCCGATCCTCAAGGGGAGCAGCCAGCTCGACGCCGCTTCCGGAACCAGAGCGAGGTTGACGAACGGCGTGATCAGCCGCGCATTCTCGGCAAGATAGACCAGGTCGCAATGCAGCAGCATGGTGGTGCCGACGCCGACCGCATTGCCCTGCACGGCGGCGACCAGCGGCTTGCCGACCTTGCTGATGGTCTCGATGAAGCGATGCGCGGGGCTATCGACTGCGCTTTCGCCGCGTGCCTGGCTCGCGAAGTCGGCGAGGTCGTTGCCCGCGGTGAAGCTGTCGCCGTCGCCCTGGAACAGGATGACGCGGACGGCCGGATCGGTCTCGGCCTGCTTCAGCGCCTGCGACATGGCGTCATACATGGCGCCGGTCAGCGCGTTCTTCTTCTCGGGTCGCTGCAAGGTCAGCGTGATGACGCCGGCGGCGATCTCAACCTTGAGATGCTCGGTCATGGCACTCTCCCGTCAGGCGACCGCGCGGGCCGGCATGGTTTCGAACTTACCGTCGAGGAAGCCGGTCAACCGCTGCCGGATGATCGCTTCGGCTTCGGCCATGATGCGGTCGATCAGCTCCTTGACGGTCGGGATGTCATTGATCAGGCCGACCACCATGCCGCAGCTCCAGGCGCCGGCATCCATCTCGCCGTCGATCATCACCTTCGGATAGACGCCGGCGACTTGCTCGTGGATATCCTCGATCTTCAGCCTGGCGCCCTTCTCGCGCTCGATCTCGAGCAGCTCATCGACGCCCTTGTTCTTCAGCACCCGCTCGGTGTTGCGTAGCGCGCGCATCACGAGGCGGGTGTCGAGCTCGTCGGCGTCGAGCAGCGCCTGCTTCACATTGGGATGAACCGGCGCTTCCTTCGTCGCGATGAAGCGCGTGCCCATGTTCATCCCGGCAGCGCCCATCGACAGCGCCGCGACAAGGCTGCGCGCGTCCGCCATGCCGCCCGAGGCGACGAACGGGATCTTCAATTCGTCCGCTGCGCGCGGCAGCAGGATCATGTTCGGGATGTCGTCCTCGCCGGGATGGCCACCGCACTCGAAACCGTCGACGCTGACCGCGTCGCAGCCGATCTTCTCGGCCTTCAGCGAATGCCGCACCGAGGTGCATTTGTGGATCACCTTGATGCCGGCCGCCTTCAGCGCCGGCATGTACTGCTCCGGGCTGCGGCCCGCGGTTTCCACCGCCTTGACTCCGCCCTCGCGGATCGCCGCGATGTATTCGGGATAGGGCGGCGCGGTGAAGCTCGGCAGGAAGGTCAGGTTCACGCCGATCGGCTTGTCGGTCATGTCGCGGCAGCGCGCGATCTCCTTCGCCAGCAGCTCCGGCGTCTTCTGGGTCAGGCCGGTGATGATGCCGAGGCCGCCGGCGTTGGACACCGCGGCCGCCATCTCGGCGAAGCCGACAAAATGCATGCCGCCCTGGATGATCGGATGCTGGATGCCGAACAGTTCAGTGATTGCTGTCTTCACAAGTCTCTCCCGCGTTTCCGCTCAGTGGACGATTTCGAACAGGCCCGCCGCGCCCATGCCGCCGCCGATGCACATGGTCACCACGCCGTATTTCGCCTTGCGCCGCCGGCCCTCGATCAAGAGGTGACCGGTGAGCCGCGCCCCGGTCATGCCGTAGGGATGGCCGATCGCGATCGAGCCGCCATTGACGTTCAGCTTGTCCGGATCGATGCCGAGCTTGTCGCGGCAATAGATCACCTGCACCGCATAGGCCTCGTTGAGCTCCCAGAGATCGATGTCGTCGATCTTGAGGTTGTGCCGCTTGAGGAGCCGCGGGATCGCGGCAACCGGGCCGACGCCCATCTCGTCCGGCTCGACGCCGGCGGCGACGAAGCCGCGGAAGATGCCGAGCGGCTTCAGGCCCTTCTGCGCGGCAACCTTGTCGCTCATGATCACGCAGGCCGAGGCGCCGTCCGAGAGCTGGCTGGCATTGCCGGCGCTGATGGTCTTGCCCTCGAACACCGGCTTGATCTTGGCGAGCCCGTCCGCCGTGGTATCCGGCCGCGGGCCCTCATCCTTGGCCAGCGTCACCTGCTGAAAGCTGACTTCCCTGGTGTCCTTGTTGACCACGGCCATTTTGGTCGTGATCGGCACGATCTCGTCGTTGAAGCGGCCGCCCTGCAACGCGGCGCCGACGCGGCGCTGGCATTCGAGGCTGTACTCGTCCTGCTTGTCGCGGCCGATCCCGTAGCGCTCGGCGACGACTTCCGCCGTCTCCAGCATCGACATGTACATCTCGGGCTTCATCGCCATCAGCTCGTCGTCGACGGCGTGGAACCTGTTCATGTGCTCGTTCTGCACCAGGCTGATCGACTCGATGCCACCGCCGATCGCGATCTCGACGCCGTCGAGCATGACAGAGCGGGCGGCGACCGCGATCGCCTGCAGGCCGGAGGCGCATTGCCGGTCGATGGTGGTCCCGGCGACCGTGACGGGAAGTCCAGCGCGGATGGCGCCCTTGCGCGCGACGTTCATCACCATGGTGCCCTGCTGCATGGCGCAGCCCATCACCACGTCCTCGACCTCGCCGGGCGCGATGCCGGCGCGCTTCACCGCCTCGGCCATCACATGGCCGGCCAAAGTCGGGCCGTCGGTGTTGTTGAGCGCGCCGCGATAGGCCTTGCCGACGCCGGTGCGCGCAGTGGAAACGATGACTGCATCCTGTGACATGCTTGCCTCTCTGGCTTAGGCGACCGCGTCGAGCTGCGTATAGCGCAGCACGTGATAGGCGGGATCGCCGAACTGGATGTTGATGGAGGAAATCCGCTTGAAGTAATGGCCGACATTGAGCTCGTCGGTCATGCCCATGCCGCCATGCAGCTGCACCGCCTGGTCGGCGACGAACTTGCCGGCATATCCGATCTTCGACTTGGCGCCGGAGGCGAGCCGAGACACGCCGGCCTCATCCTCACTGAGACTGAGGCTGAGATGCTGCATCAGCGACAACGCCTCCTGATGCGCAATGAACATGTCGACCATCCGGTGCTGCAGCACCTGGAAGCTGCCGATCGTGACGCCGAACTGCTTTCGCGTCTTGGAATAGTCCAGCGTCGCGGCGTTCAGTTCGCCGATCGCGCCGACCGCCTCGGCGCAGAGCGCGCCGATCGCGCGGTTACGGCAGGCTTCCAGCGCGGCGACGCCCCCGCCTTCGCTGCCCAGCAATTCCGCGCGCACGCCGCGCAGGCTGATCTCGGCCGCCCTTCGGCCATCGATCGTCCTGAAGCTTTGCAGATCGAGATTGGCGGCGCGGCGATCGACCACGAACAGGCTGACGCCGCCGCGATCATGACGATGGCCCGCGGTGCGCGCGGAGACGATCAGATAATCCGCCCACGGCGCGGCCAGCACCGCCGTCTTCTCCCCGGTGAGCACGTAATCGTTGCCGTCGCGGCGCGCCGTGGTGGTGACGGTGGCGAGATCGAAGCGCGAACCCTTTTCGGTCCAGGCCAGCGCCCAAAGTTTCGTGCCAGCGATGATGTCGGCGATGAACGCCTGCCTCTGCGCGTCGGAACCTGCCTGCTCGATCAAGCCGCCCGCCACGACGACCGTCTCGACGAATGGCTCGACCACGAGATGGCGGCCGAACTCCTGCATGATGATCATGGTCGACAGCGGCCCGCCGCCGAGCCCTCCAACCGCTTCCGAGAACGGCGCGGCGAGCAGGCCGAGTTCGGCGAATTCAGCCCATTGCTTGCGGCCAAACCCCTCTTCGCTCGCGACGATCTTGCGGCGGGCGTCGAAATCATACTGATCGCGCAGCAGCCGCTGGACGCTGGACCGCAACAATTCCTGCTCTTCCGTGAACTGGATATCCATCCGATCCTCGTTGCTTGTGGCTAGAGTCCAAGCACCGCCTTGGCGATGATGTTGCGCTGGATCTCGTTCGACCCGCCGTAGATCGAGAGCTTGCGCGAGTTCAGATATTTCTCCGACGCGGTGTGGCCGTAGTCGGGGCCCGGCATGAAGTGGTTGGCGCTGACCGCATGCTCGCGGATCGCGAGCCCGTAATTGCCGATGGCGCGATGGGTGAGTTCGGTGATGTTCTGGAAGATCTCGGTGCCGCGGATCTTGAACAGCGAGGCCGCCGGTCCCGGGTCGATGCCGCGCGCCATCTGGGCGACGACGCGGAGTTCGGTCGCCTCCAGCGCCAGCACGTCGAGCTCGACGCGGGCGATGTCCCGGATGAATTCCAGATGCGCCGGATCGTCTTCGGGGATTTCCGCCTTCACGATCTTCTTCAGCCGCGCGATGTAGCGCGTCGAGCGGCCGATGCCGGCCATGCTGGTGCGCTCATTGCCGAGCAGGAATTTGGCGCAGGTCCAGCCCTTGTTTTCCTCGCCGATCAGGTTCTCGGCGGGGACACGGACGTTCTCCAGGAAGACGTCGTTGACCTCGTGCGAGCCGTCGATGGTGATGATCGGGCGCACGGTGACGCCGGGCGACTTCATGTCGATCAAGAGAAACGAGATGCCGGACTGCGGCTTGGCCGTGGGATCGGTACGCACCAGGCAGAAGATCCAGTCGGCATGCTGCGCCAGCGTGGTCCAGGTCTTGTGGCCGTTGACGATGTAATGATCGCCCTCGCGCACCGCCTTGGTGCGGACGGTCGCGAGGTCGGAGCCGGAGCCCGGCTCTGAATAGCCCTGGCACCACCAATCCTCGCCGGACAAGATGCGCGGCAGGAATTTCTTCTTCTGCACATCGTTGCCGAAGGTGTAGATGACGGGCCCGACCATGGTGACGCTGAACGCCAGCGGCGGCATCGTGCCAGCGCGCGTCGTCTCCTGCTCGAAGATGAAGCGGCGGGTGATCGACCAGCCGGGCCCGCCATATTCCTTCGGCCAGAGCGGCGCGATCCAGCCCTTCTTGTGCAGGATGCGATGCCACAGCAGCATCTGCTCCTTGGAGAGATCGGTCTCCGGATTGGCGACGCGCATCTCCGCCGGGTAGTTGTCCTTGATGAAGGCGCGAACCTCATCGCGGAACGCCGCATCTTCAGGGGATAGCGCGAGCTCCATCTGACCGGCTCCCTACCACTTCTCGCCGAAGGGCCGGATTTCCAGCTCGAAGGTCCAGGCGCTCTTCGGCTGCTGATAGAGCTGCCAATAGGCGCCCGCGACCGATGCCGGCGGCATCAAGAGATCGGGATCGTCGAGCGCGTTCGGGCCGAGCGCCTCGATGCGGCGCTGCCGCACCCATTCAGTATCGACGCCGGAATCGATGATCAGATGCGCGACATGGATGTTCTTCGGTCCCAGTTCGCGCGCCATCGCCTGCGCCACGGCGCGCAAGCCGAACTTGGCGCTGGCAAAGGCGGCATAGCCGCTGCCGCCGCGGAGTGACGCGGTGGCACCGGTGAAGAAGATGTTGCCCTCGCCGCGCGGCATCATCAGCCGCGCCGCCTCGCGCCCGGCCAGGAAGCCGGAGTAGCAGGCCATCTCCCAGACCTTGCGGAACACGCGCTCGGTGGTCTCGAGAATCGGGAAATTGACGTTGGCCCCGATATTGAAGATGCAGACCTCCAGCGGCGCATGCTTGTCGGCGTCGTTGAGGAAGGCCGTGATCTCCTCTTCCTTGCGCGCATCGAGCGAGCGCGCATGGATCTCGCCGCCGGCGGCCTCGATCTCCTTGACCAGCGGAGCCAGCTTGTCGCCGTTGCGGCGGCCAGCGAAAATCGTAAAGCCTTCGGAGGCGAACTTCTTGGCGATCTCGCCGCCGATGAAATCACCGGCACCAATGACGGCCACCGTCCTGTTTCTCTTCTGCATGGTGTACTCCGGTCTTGTTTGAGTGAACTGGCTCGCGGCGATGGCTCGGCCTCAGCCGCGCAGCGACTCCGCGAGCTTGTGCTTCAGCAGCTTGCCCGTGGATGTCGCGGGCAGCGCGTCCATCAGGATAATCTCGGACGGCCGCTTGTACGAGGTGAGTTGCGGGGCAATATGGGCCATCAGGTCCTGTACCGTGGCGGTCGAACCCTTGATCAGCTGCACAAAGGCAACCACCTCTTCGTTGCCCTCGACCGGCCGGCCGACCACGGCGCACTGCACCACGGCGTCGTGCGTGCTCAGCACCGCCTCGATCTCGGCCGGATAGACGTTGAACCCGGAGCGGATGATCATCTCCTTGGTCCGCCCGACGATATAGAGCGCATCATTCTCGAAGCGGGCCAGATCGCCGGTGTTGAACCAGCCGTCGGGGTCGATCGCCTTCGCCGTCAGGTCGGGCGCGCGGTAATAGCCGCGCATCACGTTGGGGCCGCGAACATGCAGCTCGCCGACTTCGCCTGACGCAACCGGCTTGAGGTCGCGGCCGATCAGCTTGGCCTCGAGGCCGGGCATGACGGTGCCGACCGCATGGTCAGCCCGCGGATTGTCGGGCCGGACGCCGGAGATGCCCGGCGAGCATTCGGTGATGCCGTAACCGTTGAGCAGCGGCAGCCCGAGCTCCTGCTCGACCCGTGATTTGAGATCGAGGTCGAGCGGCGCGCCGGCTACCGAGATCACCCGCAACCGGCCGCGATCGAGCTTCGGCAGGCCGGCATTGCGCCGGTATTCGAGCAGACGCTGATAGGTCGCGGGCACGCCGTTCAGGATCGTGATGCCCTCTTCAGTCATCGCCTTGACCAGCGCGGCCGGATCGTATTTCGCCACCAGACGCACGGTGGCGCCGATCATCAGGGTCATGGTCAGCAACGAGATGCCGACGATATGCGAGATCGGCAGCACGCAATACTGCACGTCGTCGGCCGCCATCTTTCGGAAGCTTGCCGTCGCCCGGGCGCTGAACAACAGATTGCGATGGGTCAGCATCACGCCCTTCGGCGTGCCCGTAGTGCCGGAGGTGTAGATGAGAACCGCAACCTGGTTGGCGCCGTCGGCCTCGACCGGCTCCGCCACGGTTGCCAGGTTCAAACCGGTGACGGCGATGCCGCGGAGCGGACCGACATCCTGCACGGCGGCCTCGTAACGCGCGGCATGCGTAGCCGCCTCCTGCGAGACCTCGGCGGTCAGCAGCACGCGGCGGGCGCCGCTGTGATCCCTGATCTGGTCGAGCTCACGCGGCGACAGCCGGGGATTGACCACGATGGACCAAGCATCGAGCCGGCTCGCCGCCAGCAGCAGGCAGGCGAGCGGGATCGAATTCTCGCTCACGATCATCATGCGGTCGCCGGCGCGGATGCCGAGCGCCCGCAGCGCCTCGGCGACGCGACTGACCGCCCGATCGAGCTCGCGGTAGGTCAGCCGCATCTTGTCGTCGATCAGCGCCGGATGATCCGGCGTCGCCCCGACGTGGTGATCGATCACCTCGTGGATGCGGTTCGGCAAGCCTTCCACACTTCCTTCAAACTGGGTCGACGCCTGCACTGAAACCTCCCTGTGACAGCCCTTTGGGCCTGATTTGTTGTCTTGAGGAATTTTCCCGCTCAGGCGGTCTTGCGCCGCCCCGCGGCCAGCTGCGCGACGATCTCGTCCTCGACCTCGCGCAGCTTGTCCTTGCCGAAGAAGATCTCGTCGCCGACGAAGAAGGTCGGTGAGCCGAACGAGCCGCGCGCCACCGCGTTGCTGGTGTTGTCGATCAGCTTCTTCTTCACCTCGTCCTGCTGGGCGCGGGCGATGATGCGGTCGATATCGAGGCCGGAGGACAGGAACGCTTCGCGGAACACCTGCGGATCGTCCATCTTCTTGGGCTCGGACCACATGTGGTGATAGGCGGCGCGAAAGTACGGTTCGAACAGCCCTTCGAAATCGGCAGCGACGACGCCGCGCATCAGCATCAGCGTGTTGACCGGAAAGAACGGGTTGGTCTTGAACGTCGTGATGTTGTAGCGGCGCAGGAAGCGCTCGGTCTCGAGCGCGTTGTATTCGGGCTTGTTCTTGATGCCGCGCAGCGACTCGCCGGGCGACATGTTGCCGGTCGCCTTGTAGACGCCGCCGAGCAGCACCGGGATGTAGTCGAACTTCACGCCGGTGCGCTTCTCGATTTCGGGCAGCGCCTGCTCCGCCAGATAGGCGTTCGGACTTCCAAAATCGAAATGGAATTCGACCTTGAGCGGAGCAACCATGGAACGCCCTTCCCTTTGAGTGCCAGCAGCCCTCAGCCGCCGCGTTGATCGAGCCGAGACCTTAAGTTCTATTTTAGAACTGTCAATATGATATTTGTCATCCAATGACCAAGTCACGGCTCCAGGCGACGCATCCTATTGAAATGACGTTAGTTCTGTTTTAGAATTTTACTAAGCGATATCGTTGCTGACCGCAGGAGATGCTGATGAAATGGGATGCCCTCGAGGAGGAGCCGTGCTCGGTGGCCCGCACGGTGGCTGTCATCGGCGACCGCTGGAGCCTCTTGGTCCTGCGCGAATGTTTCCTGCGCATCCGCAGGTTCGATGACTTCCAGGCCTCGCTCGGGATCACGCGGCATCTGCTCGCCGACCGGCTGAAGAAGCTGGTGCGGTTCGGCGTGCTGCGCAAGATCCCCTATCAGGAGGCGCCGAAGCGCTACGAATACATCCTGACGCAGAAGGGGCTCGACCTCTATCCGATCATCATGTCGATCGTGCACTGGGGCAACGTCCACATGGTCGATTCGCGCGGCCGGCCGATGCTGCACGAACACAAGACCTGCAAGAAGATGTTCGATCCCGTCATGGTCTGTTCGGAATGCGGCGAGCCGCTGAGCGCGAAGGCGGTCCACGTGCATCCGGGCCCGGGTGCGCGGAAATCCTCACCCGTGCACGCCAAGGCGCAGGAGCGGGCCAGGCGTGCCGCTGATTAGACCAGGATGTACTGTTTACGAAGCCGGCTCGCCTTGCGCTGGCGGCTGCTCAGTGTGACGGCGCAGCCATCAGCGCAACATTGCCGCCAAGCAGGCAGCCGACGGCACGGCCGCCAGCGAAGCCGATGCGGACCCGAATCTCGGACAGCCGCCCAATCGCCCTGCCCTGCAGGATTCGAATCTCCTCGTCATCAGGAGCGACCAGGCCGTAGTCGAGCAGGCCGAACGCCAGCGCCGCGGCCGCAATGCCGGTCGCGGCATCCTCCCGATAACCTGAGGAGCGCGGGAATTGCCGCGCCTCGAACAGGCGAGCCTTTCGGTCGATCACGGCGAATGGATAGAGCCCGGTCGATCCGATCCGGCCGCAGACCGCCTCGACTTGCTCGGCCGCGGGATCGAGCGCATTCAGCGCGTCGGGAGAACGCATCGGAACGAGGGTCTTGATCCGCGATGTGACGGCATTGCAGGCCATTCCCGCGCCCATCGCGTCGGGCCCGACCGCGAGCGCCCGCAGCACGTCGTCGCGTTGCCCCGTGGTCAGCGGAACGGTCTTCCCGGCCGGCTGGGTGATCTCGACACGCGGCTCGCCGTGACGATCACGGCTGATGAAGCCGGTGACCGGACCGCTGCGCGTCGAGATCCGCATCGTGTCGCCCGGCAACTTTCCATGGCGCGCAAGCAACCAGAGCGCACCGATGGTCGCGTGGCCGCACATTTCCATCTCGTGATTCGGAACGAAGAAGCGGAACGTGGCGTCGAAATCGTCGCTCTGTGCCGGCAGCACGAAGCCGGATTCGTGACCATGGCGGCGCGCAATATCCTGCATCTCGGAGGCGCTCATGCCGCTTGCATCCACCACGATCGGACAGGGATTGCCGCCCTGCCCATCGACCGTGAACACGCTGACCAGTTCCGCTGTCGCCATGATGTCGCTCGCCTGTCTCGCCGTCCCTACTTGACCAGCATCGCGCCGGTCTCCGGATGCTGCAGCCAGCCGAGCAGCGCCTCGTGGAAGCGCGCCGGCGCCTGGATTTGCGGCGAATGGCCGAGGTCGGGGAATTCGATCAGCTGCGCATGTGGGATCCGCTTCACGGCCTCCTTGCCCAGCACCGGATAATTGCCGAGCGTCTTGCGAATCTCCGGCGGCGCAGTGTCCTTGCCGATCGCGGTGGTGTCCTTGTCGCCGACAAACAGCAGCGTCGGCGGCTTGATCTGCTCGAATTCGTAGAACACCGGCTGGGTCGCGATCATGTCGTAGAGCCGCGCCGAGCTCGACGCCACGGCGGCGCGGCCCTCTCCGCGATACATGCCGGCCAGCATCTGCACCCACGTCTCGTAGGACGCATCCCACGTGTCGGCGTAATAGGTGGCGCGCTCATAGGCGCGGATGCTGTCTGCGGTGACACGCGTCTCGCGCTGCATCCAGCCGTCGAGGCTGAGCCACGGCACGCCCTTGGCCTTCCAGTCCTCCAGCCCGATCGGATCGACGAGAACCAGGTGGTCGGTGGCCTCCGGATACATCAGCGCATAGCGCATCGCCAGCATGCCGCCGGTCGAATGGCCGACCATGATCGAATGCGCGATCCCGAGCGAGGCGAGCAGCGCGCGGCTGTTGCCGGCGAGCTGTTGAAAGGTGAACTGATAGCGCTCCGGCTTGCTGGACTTGCAGAATCCGATCTGGTCCATCGCGATCACGCGATAGCCGGCGCCGCCGAGCGCCTTGATGGTGCCGTCCCAGGTCGCGGCACAGAAATTCTTGCCGTGCAGCAGCACCGCGGTCTGGCCGTTCGGCGTCGCCGGCTTGACGTCGAGATAGGCCATGTCGAGTTCCTGCCCCTGCGAGCTGAAGCGATAATGCTCCACCGGATAGGGATAGTCGAAGCCCTGCAGCTCTGGTCCATAGGCCGGCTCGGCGGCCGATTGCGCCCATGCGTTGGACGATCCGAGCGCGACGGTCGCAGCGACGGCGATGTGAAACAGGGTTTTCAGGGGCATCTCGGCAAATCCAGAACTCAGGGGCGATCTCGTGATGCCGTAGCCGAACGCTTGGGCGCCATCCAGCGCCCAGCGATGATTTGTTCGTGATCTCCGCGCAAAATTACGCCGGATCGAACGCACGGATCGGCGGCAGATTGCCGTTGAAGCGCTCGACCTCGACGCTGGTGAGCTGGCCGGTGCAGCCCTGCGCGAAGGATGACGTGCCGATGTCCCGCGTCAGCACGTTCGGATTGCCGTGCACGCAGAGCGGCGCTTCATCGTCGGGGTCCATCGGGTCGTACCAGGCGCCGGTCGGCAGCTGAACCACGCCGGGCGCGATGCCGTCGGTGACATGCACCGCGGCAAGGCAGGCGCCGCGCGCGTTGAAGATGCGGATGATGTCGCCGTCGACGATCCCGCGCGGCTCGGCGTCGCGCGGATTCATGCGCGCGACCTCGCGGCCGCGATGCTTGGCGTCAAGCGAATGGCCGCCGAAATCGAGCTGGCTGTGCAGCCGCGTCACCGGCTGGTTGGCGACCAGGAAGCACGGCGCGCCCGGCGTCGGCGTGTCGGTCTTCTCGAGCCAGACCGGATGGCCCGGACAATCCGCATCGCCGTGGCTAGCGATCTTCTGCGAAAAGATCTCGATGCGGCCGCTCGGCGTCGGCAGCGGGCGCGCGAGGGGGTCCTCGCGAAAACGGCGCAGCGAGCCGCCGTCGTCGAGATGCTGCGGCACCACCTGGCTGCCGCGCTCCCAGAATTCGTCGAAGCTCGGCGCTTCGAGCCCGCGCGCGGCGAGCGCCTTGCGGGTCGGCTCATAGAGATGTTCCAGCCATTGCCGCGAGGTGCGTCCCTCGGTGAACGGCTCGCGGGCCCCTAACCGCTCGGCGAGGTCGGCGAAGATCTCGTAGTCGTCGCGCGCAAGGCCGAACGGTTCGGCGATCCGGTGCATCGCGACCATCAAGGGATCGTTGCTGGAATAGCCGATGTCCTCGCGCTCCAGCGTCATGGTCGAGGGCAGCACGATGTCGGCGTGGCGGGCGGTCGCGGTCCAGGCCAGCTCATGCACCACCAGCGTGTCGAGCCGCGCAAACGCCTTGCGCAGGCGGTTGAGGTCCTGGTGATGGTGGAACGGATTGCCGCCGGCCCAATAGACGAGGCGGATATCCGGATAGGTCCGCGTCTCGCCATTGTAGCGATAGCTGGTGCCGGGATTGAGCAGCATGTCGGCGATGCGCGCCACCGGAATGAAGTCGGCGACGCCGTTGCGGCCCTGCCCGAGCGTCGGTCCGGGCACGGCGTTGACGCGGCGGCCGTAATAGCCGATCGCGCCGAGCGAATAGGCGTAGCCGCCGCCGGGCAGGCCGATCTGGCCGAGCGCCGCCGCCAGCACCATGCCCATCCACACCGGCTGCTCGCCATGCTCGGCGCGCTGCAACGAATGCGACACGGTGATCAGCGCTCTGCGGCCGGCAAGCCGCCGCGCGAGCGCCTTGATGGTGCCGGCGTCGATGCCGCAGATCGCCGCGGCCCATCCGGCGCTCTTCGGCACACCGTCGCTCTCGCCGGTCAGATAGCGCAAAAACACTGGCCAGCCCTCGGTGTAGCGATCGAGGAAGGCCTGATCGTGCAGGCCCTCGCTGACGAGCGTATGGACGATGCCGAGCATCAGCGCGGTGTCGGTGCCGGGCGTGGCCGTCAGCCATTCGGCGCCGGCCTCGACGGGGAGATCGTCGCGCAGCGGGCTGACCAGGACGAACTGGCAGCCGCGCCGCTGAGCGGCCTCCATCGCGCCGCGCTCGACATGCTTGCTGATCGAGCCGCCGGCCACCATCGAGTTCTTCAGCGCCATGCCGCCGAACGCCAGCACGACGTCGGTTTCGGCCGCGATCTGCTCCCAGGTGACGTTGCGCTTGGTGATGTCCTCGTAGCCGGTCAGAATCTGCGGCAGCAGCACCGATGACGCGCCCGAGGAATAGGTGTTCACCGAACGCACATAGCCGCCCATCGCGATGTTGAGGAAGCGGTGCACCTGGCTCTGCGCGTGATGGAAGCGGCCCGCGCTGGACCAGCCGTAGGAGCCGCCGAACACCGCGCCGGGGCCGATCGTGTCACGGATCCGCGTCAGCTCGCCGCCGAGCAGATCGAGCGCCTGCTCCCAGCTCACCGAGACGAAGTCGTCGCGGCCGCGGCGATCGTCCGGGCCGGGCCCGCGCTCGAGCCAGCCGCGGCGGATCGCAGGCTGCGCGATGCGCGCCTGGTGGCGCAGCGCGCCGGGGAAATTGTTGATGATGCGGTTCGGATCGGGATCGGCGGCATAGGGCCTGACTTCGAGACCCGCCTTGCCGAGCCGCGCCGAGAACACGCCCCAATGCGAGGTGTGCGGCTTGAAACCGTCGGACAAATCGAGGCCGGGATCGGGGTGGCCAATGGTCTCGCTCATCGATGCTCCTTCATCCCAGGCCGGCGCCGCGCCTGTAGCAACATTCCGCCAGTATAATGATCCAATCGGCGCACGGTACCCGCTAACACGGATCGCACCTTGCCTTGCCGGCATGACTGCGGGCGACGGCGGCGGAACTCCCCGCCGGGGCCGCGCCGCCAAAATATCGAAAACAACCCCATGCAAAGGAGCCGGCGGCCGCCGGCGCTCGAATGGCGGCTTGACACGTCGGGCAAATCAGCGGCACACTTCCAATATTCCGAAATCGCGCAAGCCCCACTCGCCCGCAACAGCGGGCTCGCGGATAGCGCTTGCCGCCCAAACCCCTCCCCACAATTGACATCGCACCGACTGCCGCAGCGAGCGATCGTCTGCGCGTTTGCCGCGCGCGTTCCAGGGACTATCGACATGACACCTGCACCTGAAATCTCCGTGCCGACGACACCCGCCGCCACCGCGCAGACCCAGGCTGCCACACCTCCGCGGATAAAGTTTTCCTCGCACGGCTTCTGCATCGACCATCCCGATCCCGAGCTCGGCGCACAGTTGATGGCGAACGCGCTGGGGGTCGCCGATCGCGACGCGATGGACGGCATCCTGCGGCAACTGGTCAAGGCCAGCGTGAGCGGCGGCAAGCCCTGCGAGGTCAACCTCGCCTTCATGATCTCGATGGTGAGAAGCATTCGTCCACGGGATTCCGTCGAGGCCATGCTGGTGGCGCAGATGGTGTCGGTTCATGTGATGGCAATGCGATGCGCCCATCACCTCGCGCATGCCAAGGACCTCGCCCAGCACGACAGCGCCGCGCGCGCATTGGGCCGGCTCGCCCGCACCTTTCCCGCCCAGATCGAGGCGCTGAACCGCCACCGCAGCCATGGCGAGCCCGCCATCACCGTGCAGAACGTCAAGGTCGAGGACGGCGGCAACGCCATCGTCGGCACCGTCACGCAGCATGCGAGCGTGATCGTGTCCGAGAACAGCCCGGCATCCGCGGCGCGGGCACTGAGGCCCGCGGGCGCGAGGCGACGGCGGAATTCCACCGATGCGGCGCGGGACCCACAGGCATGAGCGGCCACATCCAAACGACCGGCCCGATGCTGGCCAGCCGGCGTTGCGGCGCCAGGACCCGCTGCGGCGGTTCTTGCCGCGCGCCGGCGGTGCGCGGCAAGACGCGCTGCCGCATGCACGGCGGCGCAAGGGGATCCGGCGCGCCACGGGCGAACCGGAATGCGCGCAAGCACGGCCGGTTCACGGGGGACGCGATCGCCGAGCGAAGGCAGATCCGGGTGTTGTTGGGGGAGGTGCGGAGGATGCTGGAGGGGATGAAGTGATTGCGTTTCGCAAATGGCCGCGCGCAGAAACGACCAATGGGCCGCCGGGCGCGAAATCCCGCCGGCCCATTCCCGCTAAAGCATGATCCGGAAAAGTGCGAAGCGGTTTTCCCTCGCGACAAACGCGGGACGCGTTTGCGCGGAGATCATGCTCAAACAAAGAGCTAAAGCGCGATGACGATTCAACCTAATCTCATCGCGCTTTAATGGATCATGAGGGCTGCGGCGATGCCGAACGCCGTGAGCGTTGCAACGGCCAAACTCATCAGGGTTATCGCTACAGGCCTCGGCATACGTTTAAACCCGCTGACGCAGTAAAAGCTTGCCGGTTGCCGGACATCGCCGCGTTCCGCGAAGACAACGCACCCCGTAGCGGCCCCGCGAGCAAATATCCGGATTCCCGGCGGTCAGTGCACGAAAGCCAGCATCAGCGCAAAGGTGACCAGCGCGTAAGTGCTGGTGACGGTGATGCCCAAATACAGACGCTCCATTGCGGCCTCCTGCCCTCAAGGCGCCGCCCCCGCGCCATCAACTTAGCGCCCGCTCCGGCGCCGAGCAGCTGGAATTCCGGGTCATGGTAAATCTACGGGACCGTCCATCCGGGCTAGCCCCTGTAAGCTGCCGGCGCCGACCCCGTGGGCTCTTTGCGTCCGACTGAGGAAGTACCCCTCTCTTTCCAATTGCCAGCCCGTTGGGCTTATCACCGTGCAGAACGTGAAGCTGGAGGACGCCAGCTGCGAGATCGTCGGCAACGTCACGGCCAAGCCTCGTTTATTCGTCTGGTTGGAAGCCCTCCGGCATTCGAGGAGGACCGTCATCATTCGGCTGATTGCAGGCCGGACAGGGCGCACCGGCGCCTCCGCAAGCGCAGGCGTGCGGACCGGTCCAGGGCTGGTCCTGATGATTCTCGCACACCCATCTTGTGTCGTCGCAAAAGATGCAGCGAGGCTTGCTCATAGATCTTCTCGCACCCCACGAAAGAACGGATGCCGCACCTTGCCCTCGGCGGATTTGGCGCGGTACTCGATCTCGGCCAGCACCTTCGGCTCGACCCAGATCGCCTTGTGTGCAATGCGCTTGGTGTAGGGCTGCGTCTTGCGGATCAGCGGCGTCAGGCGTTTGCGGAGATCGGCGGCCGAGGCCTTGTCGAAGCCGTGGTCGACCTTGCCGGCGTAGATCAGCTCGTTGCCCTTGCGCCGGCCGACGTAAATTCCGTCCCATTCGTTGTCGTCCAGTGCAAAGCCGGCGATGGTCAACGTCTCGCGCTGGGCGCAGGTTTTCTTGACCCAGTCGCGGCTGCGGGTGCCGGTCGGATAGGCGCTATCCGCCACCTTCGACACCACGCCCTCATAGCCGAGCCTACAGGCATGCGCGAACATCTTGGGGCCGTCCACCTCGAAGCTTTCGCTGAACTGGACCTCGGTGCCAGCGACGAGCTTCTTCAGCAGCGCTTTGCGCTCCTTCAGCGGCAGCTTCCGGAGATCGCGGCCATTGAGATAGAGCAGGTCGAAGGCCACCATCGCGATCCTGGTCGACTTACCGCGCAGCTCGTTCTGCAGCACGGAGAAGTCGGTCGTGCCGTCTGGTGAGGGAACGACGATCTCGCCGTCGATGATGGCTGATGATGCGGAAATGTGCCAGGCGTCTTGGACCACCTTCTTGAAGCGCCTGGTCCAGTCGTTGCCGCGCCGGGTGTAGATCTTCACGTCTTCATTAGCGATGTGAGTCTGAACCCGGTAGCCGTCGAACTTGATCTCGTGAATCCAGCGTGTGCCGCTCGGCACCTTCTCGATCGGCGATGCCAGGGCCGGCGCGATGAAGCCGGGAAAGAGCGCCTTGGTCCCGATCGCCTCGGGCTTCCTACGCTGAAACGCCACAACGCAACTCCACAAACAATAAGCTGATTCAAACTGGCGCAATCGCAATCGTTCCGACGCGGGTCCGCAAATGGAACGGTCGATCATAAACCGAGTTGGCCCTCATCGACAGGGAGGCCGGAATGGCAAAGAAAGCGAAGAAGCAGACCGCGCGCGGTCGCAAGCAGGACCGAGCGCGCGTCGCCGGCGGGCAGGATTACGAAGTGCGCTATGAGGCGAAGAAGACCGGCAAGTCGGCCGCATCGGTGAAGAAGGCCGTCAAGAAGGTCGGCACCAGCCGCAAGCGAGTTGAGCGTCGGCTCGGGTCGGCGATGAAAAGGTCGTTAGGAACGGCACCTTCGAAGCGACGTTAGCAATGTGCTGCTCGCGGCAGAGCGGCATCATGGATGAAAGTGCCCCGGCTCTTGCCCCCGAAGACCGGGGCACATTCTCGATCAGTTTGAGCGGCCCCGGCTGGCACCTCGCTGGGGCACCGAATCGGCCTCGGCATGTCCTCTCGCTGGGGCCGTTTCGCTTCGGGGAACAAGCAGGAGTCCAGAGGCCGTTTCGCGAGAGTAAACAGCCCGCTCCTTTGTCTCGGTGGCCGTCAGCCGCAAGCGCGTCGATCGTCGGCCGAGTTGCGGTGCCGGTCGGAGTTAGGGCCTGGTCGGCAGCAATCAACCGGTACTCATTCGATCCCGAAATCGCGCTCGTTCGGAAGCGGAATCGGCTCATGGTGACTTCGTCCCAGAAACGTGTCGGGCTTGGGCAACCCCAGCGCAGCGTTGGCTCGGGCGAGGAGATCGTCCGCTGACCTGCGCAGCCGTTCGAGTTCAATCTGCAAATTCGTTGGGCGGTAAACAAGCATTGCCGGCTCCGAATAACTGGACTGCTCGTACAGGATTGAGCGTAGGCCTGAATATTTCTCGGAGCAAGGGCTTAGATGACCGGCCTCGCCGCTCGGCTCGGATCTAATGGGTCGTGGGCGCGGATATAGTCCCAATGATTTGCATGTCTTCTTTCCGCACGGTTACGCGGCGTCCTGTCTCGGCAGCGATCTTTCGGGCGGCTCGCATCGCGGAATCCTCGTCCGTCAGTTCGAGCAGGATGATGCTGCCTGTTCCCGAGAACGCGTCAGGGTTCAAGAGTTCGATGATGAACAATGGTCCCCCCTCCGGACGATCATTTTCACCGCGCGTTTATAGCGGCCTTGACGCACCGCAATTGCGCAGGATCATCCGATCTCGCACGAATCTGGTTCGTCAGCGCCTGCGCTATGATCTCGGCTTGTTCCTTGGTCAGCTTCTCGGCAAAGGGGCCATTTTTCTTTATCTGTGCCGGTCCTTTGAGTTCGCTGTCGTAGACCATCCAGCCAATGCTTCCTTGCCGAACGAGGAAACGGCCTCGCATCGGGCGTCCAATAAATTCCATTGCAACCATCCACCTGTGAAACGCAAGTTCACCGATTAGCTTGCAGGATGGTGTGCTCCGCATTGAACTATGTGAATCGTTGCGATCAACTTTGGACAAGCACCGCTCGCGCTTTCCGCAGCGAACTGAAAACGGCCCCAACCAGGGGGCCGCCAACCCGAGCGATACGGGTTTTCTTCCAGGCAGTCGGGGGGCACCTTGGCTGACCAGAAGCGCCAATTAGACGCTCTTGTCCTCTCGATGGTTCCTTGCCTACTGCGCATATTTTGGGAGAAACTGGCGGTCGCACAGGAGCGTGCTAGCAATAGCTCCGTCGGGTCGCGCCCCGGCAATATCGGACGACTGGGCCTCAGCAACGGCGTTTCGGCGTGCTGGGGCCTTTTTGCGATTACCTAAAGGGGGCGCCATCGAATTGCTAGGAAGTCGCCATCTCGCCAGACGAGCTGACACGAACTTCGGCTAGCTAAGGGCTTCAAGAGATTAACACATGCAAGTGCCGGAACTTTCGTCGCCAGCATGATCCGGTGAACCTGCCTCCAACAACACAGACCGGAATCAGGTAGCGGCTCCAGCACCGGCCTCCCGGCCCCCAGAGGTGCTGGGGCCGTTTTTACAATTAAGGGGTAATCCAAGGTGCCGTCGGCGTTTGTCGCATTCCCCGGTAATATGCATTGCGCTCTCGGACGTGAGCGCGCGTGGGGACGGCTCTGGCGCGCACGCTAGCCCCGCAAAGCGCCGGAGCCGTCTCACGGCGGCGACGGGTGCTATCCTACATGAGATGGATCACCGGCTCATAGCGGTCCAGATGCGCGGACCGAGGCTGGGGCTAATAACCGGCTCGTAGGTGATCGCCAACAGAGCCAGACGGGCCGAGCGCCGTCAGCCAAGCGCGGGCCATCGCCCTCGCTGAGGGCATTTTCTTGGGCCAAGAAAAAGGCCCGGCGCGAGCGTGGTCGGCTTTCTCTTGGGCGGATGTGAAAATGAAAGAGGCCGCCAACTGAGGCGGCCGTAGCCCAAATTGGGTCATTCCGCCATTTGGTCGCTCCAGATGCGTTCGCCGCATTTGCATTCCATGAGTCGCACGGTTTTCCCGCCGACAGGATCGAGGAAGGCACGGACGAGTTCGGGGATGTCAGAGCATCTGGGGCACTGCTGCCAGTTCATGGCTTTGTGCGGCGTCGTTCGCTGATCTAGAGTGGGCTGGTTCACTTCAGTTCTCGATGCGCTCTTAGTGGACTCCTTAAGTTACAAAGTGAACAGTTGTTCCTGGGTTGCGCCGCGAATCCTAAAAAGGCATGGAACATCTTGGAGCATGCTGTTCCAGCCAAAGGCCTTTGTTTGCCTCGAAAAGCGCTAGCTCTAACCGGAACGACCGAAGGCCGGCCTCGGCGAGATGGCGTCGCCTCTGTTCACGCACCAGGATCGCATCATCAATGGCTCGCTGAGCGCGATCCAATAACGCTATCGTCTCTTCGCTGAATGGCTGGCTCATGGCGCAGCTCCTCCTTGCAGGCGGGAGCGCGCTCGGTCTCTCAGCCACCGACGCCTACGGACAAAGCCTTCGCCGGTGATCGCGGGACAATGAGCCAGTGCAGCAAGCCTGGCAAGTTGATTTACTGTCCACCCGCGCCGGTCATCCCTTTCGGGACGACCGACGGCGAGCTTTGGGCCGGGCATCCCGTGCTAAGGGAGATACTGTCCTAATTAGGACACTCGACCGAACAAACGAGAAGGACCGGCAAATCCCGGGAAGACGAGATGACCAGGATGTGCAATTGGTACTGGCATTTCAGGACGAAACAATTCGGAGAACATCCTTGCCAGCTTGGGCCGAAGAGGAAGAGCAGCGCCTGCTACAGATGATCCGCGAGACCGAGCTAACCCAGCGCGAGATCGCCCAGAAACTCGGCCGCACAGAGGCCGCAGTCAGCGCCCGACTGACGATAATGAGGAAGCGTCTCGCGACGGGGAGCTAGGCTCGCTCAACAGCTTCTTCCCGCGAAGAATCTTCACTTAAGATAAGGCCGGAACCTAGATGGGACACGGCTCCTGACACGCCTAAGTAAATGCGAACACCAAGGCCGCGGCGCAAGCTCTCCATATGTTCAGGTTCAGTCACGACGACGGCGTCGAGTACAGCCTCATGGCGTTGGCGGCGATATCGTTCGTAGCGCTCATCGTAGGCGTCGGCGCCCTGTTTATGTGATGAGCCTGCCATCTCATGGATGATCCAACCGTCTTGGCCTCAGCGTGTACCCCTCGCTGGGGCCATTCTTTGGGGCGCCAGCCTAACGGTGCTATCCCGCCGCCGAAAATCAAACCGGCAGCTCGACACCTCGCCGCTTGAGCAGGTCCTCGATCTCAATGGCCCGCCGGGCTTCGCGCGCGTTTTTCAGCAAATGCTCGCGCTCTGCTCCGGGGGGAAGACCTGCCGCTTTCGCCCTCGATTCCTGAGCAAGCCGGTCAAGCCGAGCGGTGAGCGACATCGTTTGTATCGTCCGTTTGCGCCGTTTCTTTACCATGACAGTTCGCCTGACATTCCAACTAGAGCGGTTTCCAGTTGAGGTGAATCGGAACAGTCAAAGGGGATTCCCACGGGCACGCAAATCAGATTCGGTGTTGCCCGCGACAACATGCGGGGCATGCGATGGCGAAGGGATACTCCAAGGACCTCAGGGTGCGTGCGGTTGAGCTTGTTGAGTCCGGCGAAAGCGCACGTGAGGCTGCGCGCATTCTCAATCTCGGCGCTTCGACTACGATCCGATGGATGGATCGTTGGAGGAAGACCGGAAACGTTGAGGCCAAGCCCGGCACCGGGCACAGCCGCTCGCCGTTGGAGCAGCACAAGCAGTGGCTGATCGAGCTGATCGCCGCGGAGCCGGACCTGACGCTCGAGGAGATCCGCGCGCGTCTGCGCTCTCAGAGAAAGCAAAAGGCCGGCATCGGTTCGATCTGGCGTTTCTTCGACCGTCACAGCATCACCTTCAAAAAAAACACTGCACGCCGCCGAGCAGGATCGACCTGACGTCGCTGCCGAGCGTGCCGCGCTGAAAGCCGAGCAGCCCAAGCTGCGTGCACCGCGCCTCATCTTTATCGACGAGACTGCGGTCACGACGAAGATGGTCCGGCACTATGGGCGCTCTCCTCGCGGTGAGCGCCTCGTCTCTGGCGTGCCCCATGGTCACTGGAAGACGCTGACGCTTGTCGCCGCGCTGCGCATCGATGGCCTCACGGCGCCCTATGTCATCGACGGTGCAATGGATGGGCCCTCGTTCCTGGCTTATGTCGAGCAAGTCCTGGCGCCGACCTTGCGCAAGGGCGACATCGTCTTCATGGACAACTTGCGCACTCACAAGATCGCCGGTGTCCGCGAGGCGATCGAGGCTGTCGGCGCCCGCGTGCGTTATCTGCCGGCCTACTCGCCCGACCTCAATCCAATCGAACAGGCCTTCTCCCGGTTGAAAGCTGCGCTGCGCAAAGGCGCCACCCGCACGGTCCAAGCCCTGCTCAAACTCATCGGCAAACTCGTCAAGTCGTTTGCGCCGCAGATGTGTGCCAACTACTTTAGGCATGCTGGATACACCAGATGATCCACATCATGTGGAAAATGCTCTAGCGACCGTCAGAACACCAGCCGCACGGGCTCGCATTGTCCTGGGATAATCTAGGCGCTCGAAATTTTTTCATCCGTTAGGAACTGACGCGCCGGTGCTTTTTGAGCGAACAGGTCTCAGCTTGAATTTCGCAGCGGGTGGTCAGCCACTTTAAGACCGGGCCAGATTGGCAGGTCGCCTGCCTTCGGGATGCTTGTCGATTGTCCGCTTCGCTGCGGCGATCGCTTCTTGAGTACGTTGGTAGGTCATTGTTCTGATGGTTTGGCCGCCGGCGATCGGCGTGACTTCGACCAAGAACCCACCGCCGGGTTGCTCGATAATCACCAATCGGTGCGCTAGATATTCAAATTCGTCCGTCACGTTAGTGAACTCGTTCTGGATTTCGGAACAAGCGGGTAAGGCCTGGAATGTTCCAATAGTGAGGTGGGACTTTGGGCGCAGCATGCTCTGCGACGGTGTCAGCGCTCTCCCGGCCACCAGGTTGAGGGCGGGTTCATGGCGGAGATCTTAGTCGTCCGCAGTACCACAAGATGGCTGCGCTTGAACGGGTAGCCGGAGCGTCGCGAGCACAGCTTGCAGCGCATATAGCGCTCCAGCTCGTGGATCGGCGTCCACTTCGGTCGCCTCACGATATCGAGCGCGACCGTCTGATGCGTCTCGCAGCCGAGGCATTTCACTTCGAGGTAGCGGAAACCGGCGTTGAGTGCATCGCCGAGCGCGGGCGACGGCTGGGCGGGCCCCTGAAAAGCGAGCATGCGGGCGTTCCATGCCCGGCAGGCCGCACCATCCGCCTCGAGCCGAGCCTCCTTGGCGCGCTCGGCCAGATGCCTGACCGTCGCTCCGAACAAGTACTCCCGAGATTTAGAGCCCATGCTGGTCACAAAAGCCGGATTCTCCTGTCGTTGCAAATTCCCAAGATATGGTCGCGCGGAACCGGTCCTGAGTACAGAAATCAGGCCGGTCAGTCGTTGTACTGGTTGCAGTCCGCGGCAGCGAGTCGATCGTTGTGCAATACGATCTGATCTCCGCCGTGGCAGCGATTTCAAGAAGACTCTGCAGCGGCCGCAACCTCGACTGCGAGCACCGCCGGTAACTGATCCGCCGACGCATCCTGCGCGTTTCAATCCGAGGCCCGCGTCATTTTCAGAAACAAATCTCCGGGCGAAACGAGCGCCCGAGTGTGTCATCACAACGGAATTGTTTGCTCGATAGACGGCACGACCCAGGATAAATTTCATGATTGTGCGGGGACTTGTTTTCGTCATCCTAACGCTTTTCCCGGCAGGCGCAATTGCCAGAAGCTGGTTTCTCAATGGCGTGGGGAGCAGCGGCATTTATCACATCTGGGAGTTCGGCGACGACGGCCTGGTGTCGAGCCTGACGCCGGCGCTGTCGCCGCCCGATGGCGTTCTTCATTTGGCGTGGCCATCCGCGATCGCGCCGGATGCGCATACAAGGCGTCTTTATGCGTCAGCCTATACGACGGGCTGGTTTCAGCTGCGGCTCTGGACGTCGACGAACGAAGGAGCCTGGATTCCGCAGGGAATCGCCTTTCAGTCGGACGCGTCCGAGCCCGGCGGGATCGGCCCGGCGCAGGTGGTGTATGAGCCTGGAGCAGCCGAGCCGTACATGATCTATTACCTCGACCGCGCGGCGAAGCAGATCAAGCTTGCGACCAGCGTTGACGGCATGACGTTCACGCGCCACGGCGCCGTGATCACGCCCTCACTGCCCGAGGAAGCGTCCGGGCTGTCGATCAGCTATGCCTGTCGGCGCGCGAACGGCGAATATGTCATCTTCTATCACGGCTACTACAACAACACGCAGAACGCCGTCGCGCTGGTTGCCACGGCAGATGGCCCGCACGGCCCGTTCACGAAGAAGACCGTCATTGCGCGGCCGGATGGTTTTGCGTCGACGCTTTCCGCCCACCGTCTCAATGCCACCGCCACCGCTGATGTCGCGGTGCCGCTGGGGATTCCCCTGCTGGTCGGTGGCGGCACGGCACGACAGGAGGCCAACGTCGCAATCAAGCAGGATGAGACCACGATCTGGTTCGAGCGGCCATTCGTGTTCGATCACGCTTCGGATCGTCTGGTTTCGGTCTCGCGAAACAAGGTGGAGCTGTCCTACGCCCAGGAGCAGCCGGACGGCAGCTGGCGCGGCGTCTTCTCGCTCTATAATCCAGACCCTGGCATCGCTTCAGAATATACGACGGAGGGCAGCGCCCGATCCCTGACCGCGCCATGGTCGTATGCGAGAACCGGGTTTCGCTTCAAGCCACGGTATCGCGGCGGGGAAAATTCGACCGAGAACCCGACGCCGCTGCTCAGCAACGACGCGTGTTCAAGCTAGAATGGCAGGCGCGTCGTGAACGCCGGCTTTAATGCTCCAGACGATGCCCCCGCTTCCGTCGTGATCGTCCACGGTTCGGCTGCGGCCGACGAGGCAGCCGCCGGGCTGATCGAGGACCATCCGCTCCAGCCCGACTATTGGTGGAGCTGTTCCTGGAGCTGTTCCTGGAGGCCGTTGCGCGATCGAGGACGATCTGCCAGTTTTCAACCTTTAATAGGCGGGCGATCCATAGCGCGGGCACAGCATGCGACATGTCTGCGAGCGTGAGGCCAGGACCCGGACACGGAGCGCGTGAAGACGTCTGATGCCCGAAACAGGAGAATCTCAAAAATCCAGCGCCACCGCCTTGCAGCGCGCCTTCGCGCAGGCTGTCGCGCTGCATCAGCGGGGGCAGCTCGCGGCAGCAGAAAAGATCTATGAAGACATGCTCCGGCAGCAGCCGGACAACTTCGATGCGCTGCGTCTGCTGGGCCTGATCTCCGCGCAGACCGGCCGCAGCGAGCGCGGCGTCGACCTGATCCGGCGCACGCCTGACATGTTCGATCGGTGGATGAGGATTCTCGGCCGCGTCGAGGGCAGCATGTTGTGGCTCCTCGAAGCCAACGCCGACTCTGCCGCAAAATTTGCGAAAGGAGGCGGTCGCGCGTGGCGTCGCTGCGGAGCGCCTCGTGTTCGCGCCGCGTATGTCGTTGCCCGACCATCTCGCACGCCATCGCCTCGCCGGCCTGTTCCTCGACAGCACGCCCTACAATGCCCACACCACCGCCAGCGATGCACTATGGGCCGGCCTGCCGGTGCTGACCATTCTCGGCGACACGTTTGCCAGCCGGGTCGCGGCGAGCTTGCTCCATGCGATCGGCCTGCCCGAGCTCATTGCGGAATCGCCGGAGGCTTATGAGCGCATGGCGGTCGATCTTGCGACCGATCCTTCGAGGCTCGCGGCGCTCAGAACCAGGCTGGCGGCCAACCGGCTGACGGCGCCGTTGTTCGATACCAAACGTTTCACCCGGCATATCGAGGCCGCCTACACCACGATGTATGAGCGTCACCGGGCGGGCATTGCGCCGGACCATATCGTCGTCCCGGCGTGATCGTTGCTGCCTGACGGCAGTCGCTCGTCAGCGGAGCGCTGAGAGCGAAGTCAATCCCTTGACGGCCGGCCGGTCGAGACAATAGATGACAATCATCATATAACGACCCGACGCCCGGGAGGTTCGAATCCCGGCCATGCCGGTTCGCACCAGGGCGCGACAGGAGAGCCATGCGTCGAATTGTTGTGACGGGCCTGGGGACGGTGTCGCCGCTGGGCTGTGGCACCGAACTGGTGTGGTCGAGGCTGCTGGCGGGGCATTCCGGGCTAACGGCATTGCCGGAATGGGCGGCGGCGCTGCCGGCGCGCGTCGCAGGACAGGTTCCTGACAAGGCCGGGGATGCCGAGGGCGGCTTCGATCCTGACCTGGCGGCCCCGCGCAAGGACCAGAAGAAGATGGACCGGTTCATCCTGTTCGCGCTGCTCGCAGCGGCTGAAGCCGTGGCGCAAGCCGGCTGGATGCCGGCCGACGCGCAGGCGCAGCAGCGCACCGCGACCGTGATCGCATCCGGGATCGGCGGGTTTCCCGCGATCGCGGACGCCGTGCGCACGGCGGAGAAGAGCGGCCTGCGCCGGCTGTCGCCGTTCACCATTCCCTCCTTCCTGGCCAATCTCGCGGCCGGGCAGATCAGCATCCGCTACGGCTACAAGGGTCCGATCGGCGCGCCGGTGACCGCGTGCGCCGCGAGCGTTCAGGCGATCGGCGACGGCGCGCGCCTGATCAGATCGGGCGAAGCCGACGTTGCGATCTGCGGCGGCGCGGAGGCCTGCATCGATCCCGTGAGCCTCGGCGGCTTTGCGGCGGCGCGGGCGCTGTCGACATCGTTCAACGACACGCCCGCCCGGGCGTCGCGGCCGTTCGACCGCGACCGCGACGGCTTCGTCATGGGCGAAGGCGCTGGTGTCCTCGTCATCGAGGAGCTCGAACACGCGCTTCGGCGCGGCGCGAAACCGATCGCCGAGCTCATCGGCTACGGCACGACGGCGGACGCCTATCACATCACCGCTGGTCCCGAAGACGGCGACGGCGCCCGGCGCGCGATGGAGGCGGCGCTGCAGCAGGCCGGGCTGCGGCCCGGCGAGGTCCAGCATCTCAACGCGCACTCGACATCGACGCCGGTCGGCGATCTCTCCGAGTTGGAAGCGATCAAGCGCGTGTTCGGGCGCGCGGGAGGAATTGCCGTCAGCGCCACCAAGTCGGCGACCGGACATCTGCTCGGCGCCGCCGGCGGCATCGAGGCGATCTTCACCATCCTGGCGCTGCGCGATCAGGTCGCGCCGCCCACGCTCAATCTGGAGAACGCCGATTCCGCAGCTCAGGGCATTGACCTCGTCGCGAACGTTGCGCGGCGGATGGCCATCGAACACGCGATCTCGAACGGTTTTGGATTTGGCGGCGTCAACGCCAGCCTGGTGTTTCGACGGTGGTCCTGAGGCGGTCGGGCGTTGCGCTCAGCGCACTCCAATCCGTTCCCCGTCCTGCTTGCGGACGTAGAGATGACGTTCCAGCACGGATTGCATGTTCTCGAACATCGAATAGAGATCGTCGCAATAAACCGACGGATTGTCGAAACCGTTCTTCGTGGAGAAGCGGTGCGGAAGGTAGCCTCCGCCGCAGGCGTTCATGAACTTGCATTGCCGGCACTTCTCGCAAAGATTGACTGAAGCATCGCGTGCGGCTTTCCAGCGCGGCTCGGTCCTGACGTCGTCGATCGCGTGATCGAAGATGTTGAACCGCGTGTTGGTGAAACCGTCACCCGCAATGCGCAACACGTCGTGGGCCTCCACCGTGCCGTCGGTCATGACCGTGCAAAGCTCGACCGGCTTGTGGCCGACACCTTCGGTCGGCGCGTTGTTGCCGATCAGGGCCGCGACCATGTCGGAAATGATGCGGACATTCGATGTCGGCGTCGTGCGATTGGCTTCCAGCCACAAGTCGAAAAGGCCGTTATAGAACGGGGCAATGGACAACGGCTTCTCGTCCACCGTCGCGTCGGGAATCATGATGTCGTAGTTGGCGATGCCGCACGCCGCGAAAAAATCCGCGTACTCCTGCGGCGCGTAGGCCGGGTTGCAAACCGCGAGGGCGATCACGCCGATGTCGCGCGATACCAGCATGCGGGCGGCGCGTTCCACGGCGGCATGGGTGCCGGTCCCTTGAAACGTCTTGCGGTGAGCGTCGTGAATATGTGCCGGCCCATCGATGCTGATCGCCACCGAAATATTGCGGGCCTCGAAGCAGTCGAGCCATTCATCGTCAATCAGGATGCCGTTGGTCGTCACCGCGATCGGGATCTCGCAGCCGGTCCGGGATGAAATGCCCTCGCAGCCCTCCGCAAAACGGTGAAAATTATCGACGCCCCAAAGCAGCGGCTCGCCGCCGTGCAGGATCACTGGAAAGTCGACGAGGGAGTATCTGGCGACGTGCTGTTCGAGGCGCAGCAACAGCTGTTGCAGCACCTCGGCACTCATCAGCTTGGGCTTGTCATAGACGGCCGCATCGCGAAACCAGTAGCAATAGGAGCAATCGATGTTGCACCTCGCCGCAACCTTGACCAGCAACTGCGTGATCGGCTGCTCCTGGAACGCGACGGAATTTGAAGCGTCAACCGACATGCGGATTACCGGCAAGCTGCGATCGGCCTAGATCATGATGCGTTTCCACGGAACCGCATCATGATCTCGTCTGTTTGTTTGAGCATGATCATTTTGGAAAACCGGTTTCCACTTTTCCGGATCATGCTCTAGTAGCCCCTGACGAAGCCACCTCGTCGGAACGCGCCTGCTCCGGGATAATATCCGCCGGCCCTGCGAAATGCGCCGGCTCCCGGATAGTAGCCGCCGCCCCTGCGAAAGCCGCCCGCATAGGGCCCCCTGGCAAAGGCCCCGCGCCTGAAATAAACCTGAGTTGCCTGAGGCTGTTCGGAAATCACCCCCAGCTGGAAGCCCTGTACGTCTTGAGGGCTCTGTTCTTGCAAGCTCTGTTCTTGAGGGCTCTGTTCCTGAGCGCCCTGTTCCTGAAGGCTCTGCTCGCGCACACCACTCAGCAATGCGTCGATACCCTGATGATCGCTTTCGATTGTCGCACCCGGCCCGTGCAGTTGCAGCAGGCTCGCCAAGACCGTCAGCGTGATCGCCATCGTTGAGCTCCTTTTCGCGATATCGCAATCAAACGAAATGTCGGCGCGTGCCTTACGCCGGTCGAGCAACTGAAAGTATAGCAGCGGATTTGCAGCGGAGTCTAGGTATCGCGTCTGATGCTGCGCCGATCAGTTCGCGATGGGCGAACGACCAGGGCACGCTCTCGCGCGAGCCCGTTCCGAAAGACCTGCGCAATCGTTCACGAATGTGATCGCGGCCAACGGCACCGCAATCTGAATCGGGAGCCGCAGCCATGCGCTCGAAATGGCCGCTTTTGCGTGCCGAAGCGGGTCAGTTCCGGGTTTGCGGATGAGGGCTCAATGGCGCGCCAATCGGAACGAAACTGCGAACTCTTATGTGATTGAAACTGCAAATGCGACCTTTAACAATACCCGATTGAGGCGTGCGTCCGCACTCACAATTCCCGAGCCCATTGGAGCGCGATGACTTTTCTTCGAATCGTCATCCCGCTCTGGCCCTTTGATTTGACACGATCTTTTCGGACAACCGCTACACGCTTTTCCGGATCATGCTCTAGTGACCGGCGGAGCGTCGGTTCATTTCCTCAAGGGGCTCGCGCAGGGCATCGAACTGGGTACCGAAACCTTTCCAGTCTCCCGCCTTCAATCGCTCCATCGCCTGATTGTAGTGATCGAGCGCCTGCTGCGCCGGGCTCGCCGTCCCGCCCGCAGGGGACACCGTTTCCGTTGCGTTTGAAACCGCCGGCACCGCACCTGGCTCCGCGAACAACGCGGCCAGGGCGTCAGCGAGCGTCTCCTTCATCACGACGTGCTCACCGTAGGCCGCGATCACGCGTTTCAGCTCCGGCAGGTGTCCAAGCTCGGCGCGCAAATAGAGCGGCGAGACATAAAGGATCGAGTTCTCGATCGGGATCACCAGCAGGTTCGCACCGCGTATCACCCGCGAGCCCATCTGATTCCACAGCGTGAGTTGTTGCGAGATCTCGGTATTCTGATTGATCCGTGCCTCGATCTGAAACGGCCCGTAGACAAGCTTGTCCTTGGGGAACTCGTAGACAATCAGCTTGCCGTAGTCGGGGGCGTCGCAACGCGCCGCGAGCCAAGCGATCATATTGTCGCGACGGCTCGGTACCATGGGAAGCATCAGGAAGAACTCGGCCTGCGGCTCGCCGGGCAGCCGCATGATGATGTAATAGGGGGTCATCACCGAAGTGCCGTCGCCGCCCGGCTGTCGCGGAAACTGCCAGAAGTCCTCGCGGTTGTAGAATATTTCGGCCTGCTCCATGTGGTAGGTCTGATACAGCCGCGCCTGGATCAGGAACAGATTCTCCGGATAGCGGATATGCTTCTGCAAATCCGCCGGCATGGCCATGAACGGCTTGAACAGGTCCGGGAAGATGCGCTGGTAGGTCGCTGCAATGGGGTCGCTTGGGTCGATCAGGTAAAAATCGACCGTCCCGTTATAGGCATCGACGACAACTTTCACCGAATTCCTGATGTAGTTGAGATCGAGCTCCGGCACGGGCTGCGCTGAGGGGAAATAGGAGCTCGTGGTGTAGGCATCCTGCATCCAGAACAGCCGACCGTTGCTGACGACCAGATAGGGATCATGATCGAGCCTGAGGAATGGGGCGATCGTGCGCACCCGTTCCGTAATGTTGCGCCGGATCATGATCCGGCTGTCGGCCGTGATATAGCTTGAGAGGACCAGATTCGCGTCGTTGAAGTAGTAGGCGAACAGCGTTCTCCATCCCAATGCTCCGATCGGCACACCGCCGCTGCCGTCATAGGCCGCATAGACGTTGTCCTTCCCCTTCGGATAATCGAACTCCGGGATGCTGGCCTTGACGATGACGTAGTCGTCGCTCTCTTCGCCGAAATAGATGCGCGGTTCGTCGATCCTGGGGCCACCGTCGGCAACGGGCGGAATATCGCGCAAATAGAAGAACGGCAGTCCTTCCGTGCTCTTGCGGGTGACCGGGCTCATCACTGCGCCGTTGCCGTGCGTAAACAGCACGTGGCGGTTGACCCAGGTCTGGGCGTTCGCCGGCAGCAGGGAGGCCCGGAGTTCGCGGGCCGAGAGCATCACGCTCTGGTAGGAGCCGTCGAGCCAATAGCGATCGACGTCAAGATCGTGGAATTTGTAATAGGTACGGATCTCCTGCAGCTGCGCGTAGGTATTCGACAGCGGCAGCCAGTCCCACAGCCGGATGTTGTCGATGGTCGCCTTGTTCGCTTCCAGCGTCTTGAAGGTCAGCCTCTGTTCAGCGGCAAACGGCTTGGTTGCGATCCGGTCGAGATTGTAGGCCTGCCTGGTGAGCGCAATGTTGCGTTCGATGTAGGGCTTCTCCAGTTCCAACTCCGTCGGCTTGACGACGAAGTGCCGGAAAAGCGAAGGGACGAGGCTCGACAGCATGACAGAGCTGACGCCGACGAGGATGAACGCGGCGGCAAGAAGCCGGTAGGTGCACGCCCGCAAATTGGCCCATGCGATGAGCGCCGCGATGATCGAAAGCCCGATCATCAACCACAGAGCCGGCAGCCCCAGATGGACATCGGTGTAGCTCGCCCCGACCACGACACCATTGTCGCCGTAGAGCAGCAGATAGCGGTCGAGCCCATAGGACCAGGCTTTCACCGCGAACAGAAGGCCAATCAGCGCCGAGCCATGCGCGATCACGGTCGGCGAAATTGAACGGTTGTGAACATCGTATTCGATGTCGCCGCGCACCCAGTAGATCGCTCCGGCAAACAGCGCGCCCAGGATAATTGTCAGCAGCATCCAGTTCTTGATCGCGATATAGGCGGGTAGCGAAAAGAGATAGAACCCGATGTCCTTGTTGTAGAGCGGATCCTGCGCACCGTAGGGCACGTGGTAGAGAAACTGCAGGAAGATGTTCCAATTGCCGACTTCGCCTGCGGCAACCAGCACGGCGAGCACACCCGCACCGAGCGCGACAAACCGCGGCCGGGCTAATTGGTCGCGCAGTTCTACGAACGGATCGGGCGGCGCCGTAAAACCGGCGACCTTCCCCGGGGCAACTCGGTTCTGTAGCGGCTGCTGCATGGCAAACAGCACCGCCAGGACTCCGTTCAGCGAGAGGACGACGGTGGTCACCGCGAAGACGGAGAGAAAGACGATTGCCTTGGCGCCGATCGCCGTCAGGAAAACCTGTAGGTAGCCGATCGATGAAAACCACAGCCAATCGACCAGGAAGTCGCTCGCGAACGAGAGCAGGATCAGGCAAATCGTGATGACGATGGCCGCAACGATCAGGCTGACCACGCCACTTTGCCGTGGTCCTTTCCGGCCGGGTCCGGTAATCCCGATCGTCATGGCTTCATCATAGCGGAAACGAGGGACGCCCGCCGCTTGTTTCGTGGTGGGGATTGCCCGCCAAGGCGCGATGAGGGCTCGAAGATGCGTCACCGGGACCCAAATGAGCACAAGGCGGCAACTGCTCAGGCGGCCGGCGTGATCAATCAGTCGTCGAGCAGGAAAGCTCCCAGCGAATGGAGCCGTATCGTAAAATGTCGTGGAATAGCGAACATTTGGCGCTCCCTAGGGGACTGAAACAAGATAGCAAATTCAACGCCTTACGGAATTATTTGGGTAAGATACGCCTCATTGTTTTTCAAGGCGTTTCAAAATGACCGCCCAAACTGGAGAATGAGAGTTGTAAGATCCAAGCTTACTTTTCCATGACTGTCGAATGGGTGAACAGAGCCGCGGATTAGACAGTCAGCTTGAATGAATACAGGAAGATCAATCCCCTTCTGGCAGCTGTCTCCTATGTTCCGATGGTGTTGCTCCAAAATCTGCCCGCGTCGGGACGAACGATCGGTAGGCCCCAATCTTTCGCGGTAGGTCGGGGACCGTTCCCCCGAAGATCCCTTTTTACAATCTTTCGAGCCGGACGGACCGCATGATCAGTTGCATGGTCGGCGTAGACGCTGTTTGTAGCCGGCATCCTGCGTGTTCTTTTGTGGCCTTAATCCTCGCCTGCCACGAGGCCGGCATCACCGTGACTTTGCCAAAACCACTGACGGCGGGCGCGCCAAGGCGGATGGGCGCGTCGGTAAGCAAGACTTTGCGTATTTGGCGGAGGAAGACGCCTATCGCTGTCCTGCTGGGGAGCTGTTGTGCGAAATCGGCGTCGCGGATCCTGCTTCAGAATCTCAGCGTAGCCGGACTCATCGACCTTGAAGGCCTTGTCGCAGTGGGGACAGATGACCTCGTTCATGGCTCCTGTCCGGATGGGCAGCTGCTGTTTCATTTAGAAAAATGGCCGCGGACCGGTGGGAATCAGCCTCCAGCTGTCGCTGAGAACAAAACTAGAACGCGCCGCCTCGCGCGGTCAAGCCGAGAGCAATGGTTTTGCTAAATTTGCTTTGGCACTCCCCGCCTTTCGGCGGCTTGAACACGGCCAGCACGCGCACTGGATCGCGCAATCGCAAACGCGATTTTGCGACTACACCAACCTAACCTGTCTCCGTTCGTTAGCGCTCTTATACGCGGGCGAAACGGCGGCGGCTGGCTACCCGCTGATAAGCCCCGGTCACGTTGAGCCGCATGCGGACCAGCGGCTCGCTCGCCCCGTACATATCGGACGCCTTGGATATTGTCAGGTTGAGGGCCGCGACGTGCATGGCGGCCTCGTCCGAGACCAAGAGCGCCGGTCCAAGCCAGTTGGCCTCCTCCTCCATGGTTTTGTCGTAGTTGCGCGTGCCTGACGGGTCGAAGATCCGGATCGGCGGATGCAACAGCAAGCCATGCGCAAGTTCGTGGCTGATATCGGCGGCCTGTCGCTTCCTGTCGTGGGCATCGTTATGAACGATGAAGCGCTCCTGACCGTCCGCGAGCGTCACGGCCGAAAAGTCTTTTTGACCATTGACGGTCCTTAGGTAAGCCACGGCTTCGGGGGCCAGCTTCGCGTAGTCGCTGAGCGGAAAAACCGGAAGCTCAAGATGCTTGGCGAGGCGCCAGGGGCAGAGCGGCAAATGGGATGCGATATCCAGCTCCTTGCGGAGGCTGGTCGCATACCAGTTCGCTTCTGCTTTGAACCCCCGACGCAAGGCCATTTCCCAGCCGCTACCTCTTCCTGAATTGCTGGTACGCGGCCTTGATCAGCGCCTCTAGCGCCTTGGCCCCTTCTTTCGACAAATTAGGATCGGCTCGAAGGTGCGCGGTCAGCTCCGCAAGCGGCTCCTTTCCCTCCTTCACTTTTGAAGTACCACCTGCGAACTGGTCGGCCTTAAGTCCCGACCAGGCACAAAGCGCGGCAAAGCTATCCACGTCCGGTCGCCGTCCCTGGGACATGCGAGTCAAGCTCGATGCCGGCACGCCGGATTGCTCGGCTACCTTCTTCCAAGTGAGGTTGCGCGTGATTCGCACGCTGTCGATTGCAGCAAAGAATGCCTCCCCGTCGAATTTTCCTGACGCCATTATCCCCTGGTCCGCGTGTCTTGATCTCGGGCCCGAATCGAGCCACAATTGCAAAATAGCAATTGATTCCGTTCCGGCAATTGCCGATTTGGAGATATCAACCATGTCGAAATCGTCTAAAGGCAGCGGTCCGTACCGCAGCGCAACCACAGGGCAGTATGTGACTCCCAAGTATGGTCGCAGCCACCCGAGCACAACGGTCCACGAGGCGGCCGGCAAGCACGGCTCCAGCGGGCCACACTACCGCAGTGCGACCTCCGGCCGTTACGTCACCACCAAGCACGGCCAGTCCCACCCCAACACCACCGTGAAGGACAAGTAACGATGAACTTCCTTCACAACGACCTGGGCTTTCTCAACAGCGGCGCAGTGGTCGAGGTCAGCCTCGATCACGCCGCCAACGTGCGGCTGATGGACGCCGGCAATTTCCAGAGCTACCGCCAGGGCGGACAGCACAAGTTCTTCGGTGGTGAGGCGCGCCGGTCACCGATCAGGCTGCGGGTGCCGCAGTCTGGTCATTGGCATGTGGCCATCGACCTGGGCGGTCGTGCCGGCACGATCCGGGCCGGTGTCCGGGTCTTTTCTTAGAGGCAAACCTTGATGAATGCGCTCGACCTCTACAGCCTCACTAATCCTCAACGTTGGCGCATGATGTCCGAACAGGACTACCTGAACGCCATTCTGCTGCGCGAGCAGGTAGCCACCGGTCTCGCCTCGCCCGCCTTCTTCGTGCCGGGCGCGATCAGGCCGGTGATCGAGCAATGGGCGGGCCGATTCCTCCTAGACGTCACGGCAAGCGGCTCCTACGCCAAGGGCCGCCAACCACAGCGGCACCGATCTCGACCTGTTCATCGCGCTGTCCCCTGAGACCGTTGAAACCCTCTCCGACATCCACAAGACGCTGGTCGTCGCGCTCAAAGCGGCGGGTTACCAGCCGCGGCTGCAAAATGTCTCCGTTGGGATCAAGGTTCACGGCTATTCGGTCGATCTGGTGCCGGGCAAGCGCCAGAACTGGCTGTTTAATGACTACAGCCTGTACAAGCGGCGCGGCGACACCTGGACCAAGACCGACATCTCGCAGCACATCACGAAGGTGAAAAACTCCGCGCGGCAGGCCGAAATCCGGCTGACCAAGCTCTGGCGGACGCAGAAGGGCCTGGAGTTTCCGTCGTTCCACCTCGAACTGGTGGTTATCAAGGCTCTCGAAACCGCATGGCTGACGCCGCTCGGCGACAACATGCGCACCGTATTCGCCTATCTGCGCGACAACATCGCCACGGCAAGGTTTGTCGATTCCGCCAGCACCAACAACATCATCTCGGACGATCTCACCGCCGCCGAGAAGCAGGCGATCAAGAAGGCCGCCGCGGCTGCGCTCGCCGCGCCTTACTGGCGGGACATCGTCGTATGAGCGGCTGGTCGCTCAAGACTCTCCTGGCCGGGCTTCACGGCGAGATCTCGCTGCGCCTTGAACGCAGTCGGGCGGCGATCGGCCATCCGGTGGCAAAGGGCGACGCCACCGAAGGCATTTGGATCGAGCTACTCAAGAACTATCTACCGGAACGGTATCGCGTCGACAGGGCGTTTGTGATCGACAGCACCGACACGACCAGTCAGCAGATCGACATCGTCGTCTATGACCGCCAATACACGCCGCTGATCTTCAAGCAGGACGGCACATTGGTGATCCTGGCTGAAAGCGTGTACGCCGTCTTTGAAACCAAGCGATCCATCGATGCCGGTCAGGTCGAATATGCCGCCAAGAAGATCGCGTGCGCTCTCTGTATCGCACCGACCTACCCATACCGCCTGCGGCCGGTATGCAACCTGCAAAACCGCCCGAGCACACATTGGCGGACTTCTGACATTCGAAAGCGAGTGGAATCCGCCGATGGGCGCTCCCTTGCTGAAGGCGCTGGCGACAGCTGAGGCGACGGCATCGCTCGACCTTGGATGCGTGGCAGCCCACGGCATCTTCACGAGGCAGGACGACGGGAACGTCCTCGAAGCCGACAAGCGCGCAGCAACGTCCTTCCTGCTGGAATTGATCGCGAGACTGCAGACGTCCGCGACCGTCCCGATGATCGATGTGCGGGCATATGCTAGATTCCTGAAAGGCTAGCTCTGGGTCTCCGTGTGAATCGGCGTGGGGTCCCGACGCCGATCGGCGTAGCACCCCGTTGACAAGCTTGACCCGAACGGGGTCATTTCATCGCGCCGATTCACAGTCCTATCGAAGGTGAAGGGAGCAGTTGCCGATGGACAATCCACGCGACCATCACGTCGTTCCACAATTTTTCCTCCGCAACTTCGCCATCGACGAGGCGCACACCAAGGTAACCACCCTGGCTAAGGAGGGAGCCGTCGCCGTGTGGATGGAGCGTTCGATCAAGAGCATCGGGTACGAGCGTGACTTCTACGTACATATGCAGGGCAATCGCCCGATTTCGGTCGAGACGAATATCAACCGGACGGTCGAGACGCCGATCAGTCGGAGCGACACCTGGGCCAAGATTGTCGCTGGACGTTCCGCCGACCTCGACCAGACCGACCGGCCTATTCTCTATTCGCTCGTTCGGCATCTCGAGGCCCGCACACCCCACTATCTTCAAACGAGCGCAGAGCTCGCCGCGATGGCGGCCGATCCTTCTTCCGAGATGGAGTTCACCCAGGACGAGTGGGAGATGTACACAGCCCTGCGCGCCAACCCAGCTCTTGCGAAGCTCATGTTCAACGCGATGGCCCTGCGCTCGTTCGCAGACGATTATGACCGTTCGTTGATCCAGGTGGCACGGTCGCCGATCCCACTCCGGTCTTCGACTACGCCCGTGCTGCCCGCGCCTGCTCCTGCACATGCCGCGATGGATTTGCCCCTCCCGGGAATGGTGCCGTTCCAGCGCGTGCTGGCGGTCGACCCGCACACGCTGATCCAGGTCGTCGTCGGCGACTTCGACGGAGCCTTCGTGAACGGGGAGATGCCGATCGAGCTGGCGCACGGCTTCAACCGCAGCGTCGCGGGCCAGTTCGCGCACTTTCCAAAGGTCCGGCACATGATCTGCGGACGGGACCGACTCGTCGAAGACATGACGTGGGCGCCATTCGAACTCGCATCAGACACTCCGGCTAAGATGATCTTTAAACGGCGATCCGCGCAGGCCACGGTTAGCGAGGCCCCACGGCTTGCTTTTCACTCCCCGCGTCCGGTCAGCCCGAAAATGAACAAGGAATTGCGGCCTGAGCAGTCGCCGTAGCAGCTGGGCAAAGGTGCTCGAGGCCAACCGCCGTGCTGTCCTGTGTCGGCCAGCATGACGGCGATTCGCGGCCGTATCCAGTGCGAGGACGACGTCGTTCACCTCTGCGGTCAGCGTATCACCAACCTCTCGGCCGATCGATTGCTCATAAAGAGCGCGATTCCGCGGTACAAGAGTCACGTCTTCAATCATCGTGCTATCCAGCCATTACTTCAGGGGCACTTAAGGGATTTCCATGACGGACATCTTCAAGTTCTGGTCGAAGATCGGCAAGGCCGAGACGATCCATCCCCTCGACCGGCCGATCTTCGATCGCCTTAACCATTCCCATGGCTTCGACCTGCGGTGCCTGCCGTGCAATTTCGGCGGCAAGCTGCGAACCGCACCGGTCGTGCTGCTTTATCTATCGCCGGGCTTTTCGGAACCAGACGTTCGCATAGCTAGGTCGAAACAGGAGTAGGAACGCTACATCAGGCAACGGACCGGCCGGCTCGCCTTCACCGAAGATCATCCTGAGGCCGCAAAATGGCGCAGGCAGCGTCTGGCGTGGCTTGGCGAACCAACCGTCGTCAACGGCAAGGTCGCGATCGCCAATATCGGCGCCTATCACTCCCGAACCTTCACCGACCATCATGTCCTGGCAGCCCTTTCAAGCCGGGCGATGCTCGATTGGGCTCAGTCGACCCTTTTTCCTCAAGCGGAGCGCGGCGAGAGGATGATCGTCTGCATGAGGGGAACTTCTGGGGGCTTGAAGCCGGGCAACGGTATGGCAAAGGCGTTATTCGCGCCGCAAACGACGCGCCGAGGCCATATGAGGCAAGGAAAGATGCGCGACGTCATCAAACGAATGGCCCGGCGCTACGCCTAGGGCCGGCACCTTTGCAGTTGCGTGTCGGGATTGGCGCGGAACGTGTACCAGGGGCGGCGTCGCAGGGCTCATTGCCGATGCTTTTCAGCGCGGGCCAACCGCCGGGCAACGCGCCGAGTATATTGGGGTTTCTCGCGATTGCTATTTCCTGATGTCATACGAAGAAAGAATTTTATAGGTCGAGTTCACCGGACCTGCGAAATTGCGGCGCAGCCAGACCCCTTGTGTATGAACCTATTGCGAGAGAATGAAGTAATGCAGGGCAACAGACCGAAGCTACCCTACGACGGAGAGTTTAATTTCAAACAGGCATGGCAAGCTGTTCGCGAATGGCGTCGTCCCGACACGGTCCCGTATATGAAACGGAAGGCGGTAAGGTACTTTGCTCCCCGTCTAGCGTTGTGGACCAGCGTCCTCTCTCTGGCCGGACATTGGTATTGGGCTTCGATCACACATTCCAGCGTAAACTTCCAGAGAGGCGGCGCAATTGTCGTGTTAGCCGCCGCCGCGCTCTATGCTGTTCTTGAATGGCACGAACCAAGCACCGCCAATCTCAGCGGCGGTCCAGTCCAGCAATTCTGGTTTCACAATCCGGCCTTTCTGCTTCCGTTTTTGGGGGCCGTTGGCACTCTGGTTTGGGGCTATGGCGATCTGCTCCCGTTCTTTGGCTCGTCAACCTGCATCAGCTCGAATGGATAACTCCAACTGACCAGCTCTTCTTAATTTTGTTATCAGTCGACGGACTGACTCCGTTTGTACAAATTCCTAGCATCGTGAGCGCCGTGGCCGAGGTGTACATTCTGACGAAGTACCTGCCGAAGATGCGCGACCCATCGAGAACAAGTGGGAGCCGTTCCTTCAAATCCTGACCCGCGCTGCATAGCGCGGGTTCCATTATACTGACGTCGATTCGGAGGGCTTACGCATGGCCGGACGACGCATCATTAGACTGCCAAAGAAACCCTGCGCCAACTGCGAGGTATGGTGTGAGCACGCCCGGTCCGGCTCGTCCGGGCTCGGCGCTCTCTGTAAGCGCTGCCCCGGACGCGCGGCACTCATCCCACCTTCGCGCCAGCCACCGCGGCGCGTTAGGCTCCGGCCCTAGGCGGCGCCCGCGCCGCGCTCCCGATTGCACTGTCTGGCTGTGGGCAAATGTAAGAGGATAGCGGCGATTTCCACGCACTTCGATAGCGACCCTCTGCTCGATATTTGGATAACTGTCGCGAATGAGCCTATCGATCGTGCTTTGGGGATCGTCGTGCAATCCTTCAAAAACGCCGCTGCTTGGCCACCTGTCCGAAATTTATCCCGCCAGCTCCTATGCTTTTTTCTGAAATTTTTGGCTAACCGCGTTCGCGTTTTGATGTCCCACCCCCATATTACGGCCTGAGGTGCAGCAACCACCGATCGCACCGATTCCGGGGAGACTCGATGTTTTCGGGGGGCGCCGATGGGCCAGGAAACGGAAGCTTTTAAGGAAGGCGCCAAAGCCGTCCAGGAGATCGCGAAGGTCGCCGGCAAGGCCATAGATGCCGGCCAAGGCGCCGGTGGCTGGCTAGACCGGATATTCGGCCGGGGGATCGAGGACGCAGTTGGTCGGCGATGGTCCGACCGGCAATTCACGAAGCGGGTAGAGGCGGCCATCCTCGATTGGGAGCGCCTTGTACTGCTCTTTCACAAGGTCGAGAAACGGCTGAAAGACGCTGGTATCACTCAGACGAAGGTGCCGCCGCCCAAGATCATGATGCCGCTCCTCCAACACGCCACGATGGAATACGAGGACGATCTGCATGCGATGTATGCGAACCTCTTAGCGTCCGCGCTTGATCCAGCGAGCGAGATTGAGAAGAAATTCGTCTCGGTGCTTGCCGAATTGAGCGGCACCGATGTCAAGGTCTTGCGATCCATGTTCGCCGAATGGATGTACTACGAGGATAAAGCGATCAGGAAGAAGGGCGAAACCCGCTACAGTTCGGGTGTGTCGAGCACGATCGAGACTGCCGTCATCACGTTGTACCGGCTGGGTATTGTTTTGCCCGTACAGGTCAACGTGAACCATTTCGAGCAAAGGGGACATGACGACCAATACGGTTCGTATGGCTCGGCCAGTCCAAAGTGATCTGGAAGTCGTGGCATTCACTGAGTTCGGCGAGAAGTTTGCGATGGCGATCATGGGCGACGTAAAGGACGATTACGTCCCTCCGATTATCCCGGAAACTAAAATCGATCTGAAGGACTAGACGCCCCCGCTGAGCGTCTTCAATCGAAACGTCAGGTGCTTTACGAGGTCTTCCAGACCTTCGCCATTGTTTAGATACTTGAGATATCGATGATGCTTTAGATCGAAGGGAACGTCGGCATCGTTCTGCGAGATCGGAATAACTGATCGGCCAAGCGTGTGCGCGATCCCCGCCTCATAAAAGACGTTGGGATTCTGTTGCGTGAAATCGCAGACGACGATGCGTGAGCGATAGATAAGCGAAAAGATGTCCTGGATGACCTCGTTCTCCTGCCAGATGTTATCGGCTCTCTCACAAGTCAGCCCGGCGGCCTGTACCGCCTTTTGAATTGCTGCATACACGTTACTGAAGGTGGGGCTGAACGGCATCATGACCGAGACGAGATTCGGATCTCTGGGCTGTTTGGGCGTACGGAAGACTGTTGGCCGCGCCTCGATCTCCGATGCCGTCTGAGCCGTGTTGATTGCCCTAATCTTGTTGGCCGTTGGTTGTGCAGCGATCATGTCGGCGGTGAGGAGTCCGGCTTCAATCAAGGCAGGGAAGAGGTCAACGTCCTTCAACGCCCAATGTGTGGTGTTCATTTCCCAATCGGTGAAATCGAGCTCCCATTGCAGTCCAAGCAGCTTCTCCATCGGCATGCTCGGCAAATTCCGATCGATCTCGTATTCGATTCGCGCCTCTTTGTTGCGATGACGAATTTTCGTTATCCATCCGATGCGTCCGGGGGAGTTGTGCTGCTTTTCGTTGACAAATAGAGCCGGGAAGCTCTGCAGCGCTTGGCACATCTCATCATCAAGAGCGCCGTATTTCGCCTTCAATGGCTCTGCCGTGTAGGTCAGCGTTCTACCGAGGTCCATTTCATATGGCTTCCCCTGCCAAGCTGTCAGGCTGTAAGCGACAAACAAGTTATACATCAGGGCTATTCCGGGCGAAATTTGGTGATTCCCGCTTGTAGCATGAAAGCCGGCTTCTTGGGGCTGCCATTACTCCTAGGGCATTTAACAGCCTCTGGCGGAGCCTAGCGAAGACTCCTCCTGCGAATGACGCCGCATGCGCGCTTAAAGCTTCGCAACTGGGGCCGCTGTTCTGGCGCGACGGATTCGAGCTCCCGGCTCCACGTTTTATGATCCCCTGTTCTGGAGACCGGCGAGCTATCGTTAGAAGTCCTGTCAATCAGAACCGAGCCCATCTTCTGCCGCCTCTTGCGCTCAAGCGGAAGGCGGCGCGCCCGTAACTGGAGATGTTGGAGCTGCGTCAGCCACCTGGGTCCCAACGTCGACCTTCTCTCGCGCAGCCGTTTTCTGAAGCTTCTTCACGTACGCCACCGCAGCTGCGCCCTCCTCGCTGTCGATAAGCTCGCGCTTTACGATTTCATTTTCCAAGAGAGAAGATAAGTATTCCAAATCCAGCCTAATGCCGGACAATCGCCGAACCTCTTTACGAATGGCTTCGACCATTTTATCGGTCCGCAGTACAGCTGCGACTGTGTATTTGCTGCTGGTCTGCTTCTCGTTCAACAACTCCGACAATGTATCCTTCGAATAACCTTCAGAACTAAGGCTTCCGAAGCAGCCAATGACGTCATCATCCTTGCAGTCGCAACCTAACAGGTCGATCTCGAACACCAGCGTCTTCTCGATCGGCTTGGCGAATCTCAAATTGTATAAGCGCCACATCGCTCCGTTTGAAAGGACCACCCAAGAGACGCCCTCATTCGCCGCGTAGTCTATGGCTTGCTTGACGTGAGCGTCTTTAAGACCAACGCCGATCGCTTTAGCCTCGATCAAGAAGCGCTTTTTGTTGTCAACTGTTACAACTCGGTCAACGTACGTACCGCGGATCGCGTGTTCGCTCGAGACTTCCTTGTATTTGTCGTAGCCCAAGGCATCTGAGAGAAAATCGGTAATAATGGTGACCGTATCGGCTTCACCGATATCGCGCTGCCTCGCTGCGGCGAGTACTTTTTGATATATCTTGAGCTGGGTCGATATACGCGCAGAAACCTTTGCTGAAATTCCCATAGTCCTACCCGCAAAGAACTGTCTGAAAGCGGCTAGAATTCCGGTATTTGGCGGCTCGCGCAAGAGTTTAGTTGGCCCATCCGTGCTGATTCCGCTCGATGTCGCCCACCATTCCGGAATGATCTCGCCCACCGTTCCGATTTGATGTCGCCCACCATTCCGAGATGATCTCGCCCACCATTCCGGGATGATGTCGCCCGGGGTGACGAGGCCTCTTCTGGCTCCGATACGGTCCCGCCTTTCGGCTTTGCGAAGGGGGACCTGGATGCCGACGGAGAGGTTTGCGATGCGCCATGTGCGCGATGTGATCAGATTGAAGTCGGCCGGGATGCCGACCCGCGAGATTGCGCGGCGGGTGGGGACAGCCCCTTCGACGGTGCGGTTGACGATCCACCGGTTCGAGGCAGCGGGGCTGACCTGGCCATTGCCCGACGACATCACCGACGCTGCGCTGGAAGCCCGGCTGTTCGCCAGCGCGGGAGCCGGTCCCGGCACCCGGCGGGGCCATCGCCGGCAGGCCGAGCCGGACTGGGCGGCGGTACACCGCGAACTCCGGCGCAAGCATGTGACGCTGTCGATCCTGTGGGACGAGTACATCGCGGGCGAACCCGGCGGGTATCGTTATTCGCGGTTCTGCGAGCTCTACCGCGCCTGGGAAGGCCGCCTGTCGGTGACGATGCGCCAGTCGCATACGGCCGGCGACAAGCTGTTCGTCGACTATGCCGGCGACGGCGTGCCGGTGGTAATCGACCGGTTCACCGGCGAGCGACGCGCCGCGCAGATCTTCGTCGCGGTGCTCGGCGCATCGAGCTTCACCTACGCGCAGGCGACTTGGACGCAGGGGCTCGCCGACTGGATCAGCGGCCACGTCGGCGCCTTCGAGGCGATCGGCGGCGTGCCGGCGCTGCTGGTGCCGGACAATACCAAGGTCGCAGTGATCAAGGCCTGCCTCTACGACCCGCAGATCAACCGCAGCTACGCCGACATGGCGGCGCATTACGGCACCGCCATTCTGCCGGCCAGGCCGCGACGGCCACGGGACAAGGCGAAGGTCGAACAGGCGGTCCTCATGGTCGAGCGCTGGCTGCTCGGGCGGCTGCGCCACCGCACCTTCCACAGCCTCGCCGAGGTCAACGCAGCGATCACCGAGCTAATGACCCGGCTCAACGAGGAGCGGCCGATCCGGCGGCTCGGCGTGACCCGCCGCAAGCTATTGGAGGAGATCGACCGGCCGGCGCTCAAGGACTTGCCGGAGAGCCCCTACGTGTTCGCCGAGTGGCGGATCTGCCGGGTCAGCATCGACTATCACGTCGAGGTCGAGGCGCATTACTACAGCGTCCCGCATCGCTTCGTCCGCGCCGAGGTCGAGGTGCGCTTCACCGCCCGCACCGTCGAGATTTTCCACAAGGGCGAGCGGATCGCCGCGCATCAGCGCATGAGCGGCAACCACAAGCACACCACCGTGCCGGAACACATGGCGTCCAGTCATCGGCGCTACGCCGGCTGGACCATCGAGCGCATTCGCAAGGAGGCCGCCACGATCGGGCCGGCCACCGCGGCGCTGTGCGACCTGATCCTCGATGAGCGGGCGCACCCGGAGCAGGGCTTCCGCGCTTGCCTCGGCATCATCCGGCTCGGCCAATCCTACGGGCAAGAGCGGCTCGATGCTGCCGCCATGCGGGCGATCGACATCGGCGCGCGCACCTACGGCTCGGTCAAATCGATCCTTGCCAACAACCTCGATCGGCGTCCTTCACCCAAGCGCCCCGCGGACAACGCGCCGGTCCTTCATCCCAACATCCGCGGGCCACGCTACTACAACTAGGAGATCACGCCTTGCTCACGCATCCGACCCTCGATCAACTCCACGCGCTCGGCCTTCATGGCATGGCCAAGGCCTTTGCCGACATCGAAGCCGGCGGCGATGCCGCAAGCCTCGGCCATGCCGAATGGCTCGCGCTGCTGCTCGAACGCGAAGCCTCGCTGCGACGCGACAAGCGGCTATCGAAGCGGCTGCAATACGCCAAGCTGCGCCAACAGGCTTGCGTCGAGGACATCGACTATCGCACCCCGCGCGGCCTCGACCGCAGCCTCCTGACGATGCTGGTCGAAGGCCAATGGATCGACGATCACGCCAACCTGCTGATCTGCGGGCCCTCCGGCGTCGGCAAGAGCTGGCTCGCCTCGGCGCTCGGCAACAAGGCCTGCCGCGACAATCGCTCCGTGCTCTACCAGCGTGTCCCGCGGCTGTTCACCGACCTCGCTTTGGCGCGCGGCGACGGCCGCCACCCGCGGCTCCTGCGGGCGCTCGGCCGCATCGATCTGCTCATCCTCGACGACTGGGGCCTCGAGCCGCTCGACGCCGCAGCCCGCCACGACCTCCTCGAGATCCTCGAGGACCGCTACGGCCGCCGCTCCACCACCGTCACCAGCCAGCTCCCCGTCGATCAATGGCACGCGCTGATCGGCGATCCCACCTACGCCGATGCCGTCCTCGACCGCCTGGTCCACAACGCCCACCGGATCGATCTCAACGGCGAGAGCCTGCGGCGAACCCGCAAACCCGATCGAAAGGCCTGAGCCAGTGGCGCTGTGGACATGCCGCTGCGCTTGGACAACGCAAAGAGCGTTGCCCACATGCCCACAGCAGACCAACAGCAGACGAAGAAGGGCCTCAAGCCGCGATTCAAGGTTGACCCCGCGGCTTCACCGATGCCAGAAACCAAACAGCCAGAACGCCTCGCGCCCCGGGCGACATCAAATCGGAATGGTGGGCGAGATCATCTCGGAATCCTGGGCGAGATCAAATCGGTACACCCGGGCGAGATCATCGGAATCCGCAGCCCATCCGCGCCACTTGAGACGCATTTGGCGACTTTTCTTCGCCTTTAGTCCAATCTCGGTCAGCCCTAGCACCCCAAAAGTGCCTCTTCTATTGCTTGTGTCTTGTGGCTGCTATTCTGTCTGCTCAGACGATCCCGAGGCATTTTCCAATGCGAAAGCCACAATTTGGATTTTCCTAGCAGCTCACTCTCTGATTTGCGCCACGTCGATCAGGGCGGAAGAAGGCGCTCCCAGCAGGTTCGACAGTATCTACAAGTCCGCCCGCGACATGATACCCGCGATGCCGGCGATCTCTTCGCCGTCAATGCCGGCTGCATCACTTCCCGACATCTCTGACCCATCCGGGAAACTCATGGCAGAGTTTAACTCGTTCACCGAACAGGTCGGTAGCGCTTTGCCCCTTCTTGAACAGATGGGCTATGAGGTCGTCACGTTCAAAGTAACTTGGGGCCTCCCGCCCAAGGCGCGGGCTGAAATCGAACGGGAATACCGATCCGCTGAAAGTAAGTGCAGTCGTAGCAAAGGCCCCCAACAGCGGACTTTTGGTATCTGGTCTCGTCACGAGCGCGGTGGCCGCGAAGAGAGTTCAGAACAGCGTAAGATTGGGGAATGCTTACCTCGATGTCGACTTTGCAATCCCGCCGCGCCCGAGCATGAAGTTCGTAGGTACGAAAGATGGCGCGAAAGATGATATCCGCGACCTCGAAGACTTGGAGCTGGCCTGTAGGAACTGACGCGTCAACACTCGACGCGCCGGGTGGCGGTCGGATCGGTGGGATCAGGCGAGTGAGTCGCTTTGTAGAGATTGCAGTGGTCGATCGTCCGGAAGTACCTAGTCGGTTGCAGCGAAGTCGTGCTCGTCGTGCGGGTCGTTGTCCTATGTGAAGCTGTAGAACTTGCCTACCGCCTCAAGCAGCTCGGCCAGAAGATCTGGGTCGAGGGCTCATCACGCCCCTGGGTGAGCAGAACGGTGCCGCCAAATTATAAGATCAAACCTGAAGCTGTCGCAGAGGCTACGAACTTTCTTGGTGTTTGTGGCGTTGGCATTTGAGTTCTCCCATTGGTTATCGGCTGCGCTATCGTGGCTAGCCGGTAGAATTCGAGGCATGCAGCTTTGGTGGCAGGGAGGCTTCGCGCGAAGCTCCGGCGTGCGCTCTCTGCGCGCGCTGGATCCGGGTGGCTGCCCTTGCCGGCACGTGCTGCGAGCCCTATTCACCCGACCCTACCGACCGGGTGGTGTGGACCATCAACCGGGAGCATCTATGTGATCCAGAGCGAGCATCCGAGCCGCAATGCTAATGCCGCAAACCTTGGCGGATTAACCATAGGGACAAGGGACGAAACGTCTCTCGCCATTCGCGCAACAGGTGTAATAGAGTGTTAACTATCGTGGATTGCTTGTAAAAAGGTCCTGTCAATGCGCCGGGTGGTTATGGCGGTCGCCCTCCTGTTCGGCCTCAACCCCGCCTTGGCGACGGGGGTTCGAGGATTGCCGCAAATTGTGGATGCGGACACCGTCTATATCGGGCAGACCAAGATTCGGTTTAGCGGGGTTGATGCGCCCGAAACCGAGCAAATCTGCCTCGATTCTGCAGGTAAGAACTGGAAATGCGGGTTAGAAGCAAAAGAGCGGCTTCAGGCGTTCAGCAACAACCGTGAATGGGTCTGTCAATTGTCCGGCCAGGACGTCTACAGGCGCTCGCTGGGCGTCTGCACGATAAACGGCGAGAATGTTTCCCGGTGGTTGGTCCGAAACGGCTGGGCGTTGGACTTTCACAGGTACTCTACGGACTTCGTAGATGATGAGGACTTTGCACGCGAACACCGGCGCGGCCTTTGGAGCGGTGCCTTCATCGCTCCATGGGATTGGCGCCACCGCAATCCTGCAACCGTTGTCCTGGGCGCTCTCGCGGTTCCAACCAATGCACAGCGCGCGTTGATCGCTCATGCGCCAACAGACGAGACACCCCATCCCTCCAACTGCGTGATCAAAGGGAATCTGGCCAGCGCGCCCCAGTGCATCTACCACCTTCCAGGCGGACGCTTTTACGATCGGCTCAGGATGCAGCCGACTTCCTCACGCCGATGGTTCTGTAGCGAGGCCGAGGCCCAAGCGGCCGGATGCCGCAAGTCAAAGCTCTAGTTGCGGGCCAGTAATGAATCGTTCTGAAATCCGATTTTCCCCGATTGCGCGGCTGCGGGCGCTTCTCAACCAGCCGACGCATGACTATCGGCCCGCGACGACGGTCTTTCTGGATCTCAACGTGGACCGGATTGCTGACGAAATGAATCTGACCAGCCTCGGCAAGGAGCGCGGTTCGCAGAACCGGCCGGCTTCTGATGCCCAGACCTTGGACGACGTCGAACATCTGATTGTCGAAAGGATCGAGGCGCATAAGCAGGATTCCCATACTATCTATCTGGACCACCTGCATACCTATGATGAACGGATCACCGCCCTCAGTTTTGAAGAGCGTTTTGCCGTTATCCAGCAGGCTGCGCCCGAAGCCGTTGGCGATTTCGAGGCCGAAGCGACCATGGGCCGGGATGAGTTGTTCACGCACCGTCGCCGCCTCAACGAATCCGAGCTGGAACGGGATGCATTCCGGAAGCGGCATCACCTCGAGCGACCGGCTAGGTTGCTAAGTTCCGGCACGCTCATTCTGAAAGTCGGTCTGCTTGCGATCCTGTTTGCGATCGAGGTTGTGGTCAACGCCGGCTTCCTCGCGAAGTCCAACACCGGCGGCTACATCGGCGCTGCTATCCAGGCCGCAACCTTTGCTGCGCTGAACATTCTCGCGAGCTTCCTTTGGGGGCTGGTGCTGATCCGTCCGGTCTTCCATCGAAACGTCCTGCTCAAATTGGTCGGGGTGGTGTTCTTTCTTGCTTACTTGGCGTTTGCAGCTGCGCTGAACCTGACGCTCGGGCATCTCCGAGAGATGCGACCCGAGCTGGAAGGTGACGTCGGCCAAGTTGTCCTGCACCGTCTGCTAACGTCCCCGTTCGACCTTACCGATGTCAATTCCTGGGTCTTCATCAGCATCGGGCTGGTGTTTTCACTAGTGGCGATGGCCGACGGACTGACGTTCTTTGATCCCTACATCGGCTATGCTGGTTTGGAGCGCCGCTGGGTCGAGGCCAGCCAGCAGTTCACCAACTTAAAGAGTGACCTGATTGAGCGGCTTCGGGACATTCGCCAGGATTCAACCGACGTGATGAACGCCGCGTCGAGCGACTTATCCAAACGTCGCGCCGACTATGACTCCATTCTTTTAGGCCGGAGTCGCCTCAGTCAGCGCTTCAACCAGCACCAGAACCAGGTCGAGCAGGCTGCGCGCGCGTTGCTCGGGATCTACCGCGAGGCCAACCGCAAGTCGCGATCCACACCAGCTCCAGCCTATTTCGACAAGCCGTTTACACTAGAACGGATCACTTACGCTGCCGGCGAACCGGATTCTACTGCAAGGGAGCGGCTGCGCCAGATGATCGAGGAGACCCAGGGGCTTCTGAAGGAGCAGGTTAAGGCCGTTAACGAAGCATTCGAACGAGCCATGCGCTCATACCGCGAGATTGATCAATTCTTCCCGGAGGACAAGAATGGCTAGAACTCGTCCCCGGAAGCGCAGCGCGCCCGGTATTGGCTGGGCGGGTGTGACCGGAATTATGCTTCTCCTTCTGGCGCTCTCCTGCGGCGGTGCGATGGCCTACATCTACCTTTTCGCGGAGAGGCCGCCGGTCCTGGATGTGCAGAGCCTCTGCCCGGTGAGTGGCCCGCAGGGCGTGACGGTCGTGCTCGTCGATACTTCCGACGAGCTACCCGAGACCACGCGTCGCGAAGTGCTGGGCTTGCTCGATGAAATCGCAACCACGCTGCCTCCCTTCCATAGGCTCGATGTTCGCGTCCTCGATATCGCGGGACTTAGCAGCCGATCGATATTCTCCAAGTGTAATCCCGGCGATGGGGCAGGTTTGAGTGAATGGACCAACAATCGGGAACTGGCCAGGAAACGCTGGAATGACAGCTTCCGCAAACCTGTGAGCGAAGCGATAAAGAACAGTGTTAGCCCCGCAAGAGCTAACGCCTCGCCCATCATGGGTGCGATCCAACACATTGCGATTGACGAGTTCGCCGGAAATGCGAGGCAAGACGTTAAGAAAACTCTTTACGTGATCTCAGACATGATTGAGTCCACAAAGGATTACAGTCAGTACCCTCGCGCCGGAGATCTGTCGTACCTGCGCTACAAGCAATCCGCTGGCTACTTGAAGTATCAAACCGACCTTCACGGCGCGACAGTGTTTGTTGAGCTGGTCACGCGCCAGCTCAACGGAAAGCCTGTGGTTGACGACCTTCAGCTCATGAAGTTCTGGCAGGAATGGATCTCTGATAACCGCGGCAAGGTCGGCTTCATCAAACGGCTGCAGGGAGCATAAGGAGATGGCTCCCAAAGGTACCAACAAGGGCCTGCCCCCAGGCGTCCTGAGCGGCATGCTGTTTTTTGCGGTTGTGCTCGCCGGCAGCGGTTACATCATTTTCTCAAAGCTACATGATTTCGGCGCCGTGCAAGTGACGGCCGTCCCGGTCCTGATCATGATCGGCTACGCGCTCATACTAGGTATGGCGCGCTTGTTTCGCCTACGGGACGATCAGTCTGGCGATAATCTTTACTACATGGGCTTTCTGTTCACATTGACCAGCCTTGCTGTCTCTCTTTACCAGTTTTCCTCCGACGGGGCCGCTGAGCAGATTGTCAAGAATTTCGGTATCGCCATTGCATCTACCATCGCAGGCATCGCATTGCGCATTTTCTTCAATCAGATGCGTCGCGATCCAGTCGAGGTTGAGGCAACAGCGCGGATGGAACTGGCCCAGGCCTCCCGGAACGTGAAGCGGGAGCTGGAAAGCACCGTTCTTGAATTCGGCTACTTCCGGAGAATGGCCCAGCAGTCAATCAGCGACGCGCTCGACGAGGTTAAGGAAGCTCTCGGAGAAACACGCAAAGGGCTAACCAGCGAAATGGAGGGCTTCGCGGTTGTCGCCCGCCAGCCGCTCGAGGATGCGTCGAAACGCTCGGCCGAGGCACTCAACATGATGAACAATCACGTTGTGCGGACCCTTGAGGCCGTTTCGAAGCAGCTGACCGAACAGGGAGACCGGTTGACGCGGAGTACGGGGGGCATGGTCAAGGCCATCGATGCCGTGGTCGGTAAATTGGCATCCCTCCAAACCCCGGAACAGGTCATCGAGATCAAGCTCGCGCCGATGATCCAGGGCCTGACGCGGGCGGTTAACTCTTTCAGCAAGAGCAGCGAGACGCAGGCCAAGGCAATTGACGAAAATCTCCGGCAGACACAGGCCCTTGCGACGGCGCTGAATGAACTTACGAGCGAACTCCGCGCCGAGAATGCAGAACGATATGCCACCGGCCCTTGGGGCCGCGGCGACAACACGTAGGCGACAGTCGTGTCAGTCACGGATGGTCAAATCACCCGACAGGGATCTTCGTATCGCCAAGGGTTGGTGCTTGGGCTCACGATGGCGGAGATCATGCTGCTTCTGGTGTTCTGCCTACTCATCGCCATGGCCGCTTTCTTGCGCAAAGAGCAGGTGAAGCGAGAAGAGGCGAACAAGAAAGTCGAGCAACTGTCGGTAGACAATCAGCGAAACCAGGATCTTTTGGAAGCCCTCCGAAACAATGAGACTCTGGTTGAAAAGTTGAGAACTCTCACGGGGACTGGCGATCCGGAGGCCGTCGATAAGTACTGGCGCGAGCTCATAGACAGCCGTGCGACCGCAGATGAGTTGCAAAAATCCGGGTTGTCGCTGAAGGAGGTGCGTGACCGGATTGCTGAAATCAAGGCGCTGCGTGCAAATGGCATCGACGTCGATAAGGCGATCAAGGATGCGAACGCGATGGCTGCCATCAACCGCGCTATGGTTAAATCGGGTGAGCCGCCTGCATCCACTCAAGTTATTCTTGATGCGCTTGCTCGCAGTGCTCCAGGAAGCAATTCTTCAGGCCATCAATGGCCACCGATGATCAGTTTAAGCGAGGCCGAGGGCTATTTCTTCAAGAGTGGCAGCGCCGAGCTCACGCCAGAGTTCCGAGATAAACTTCTCAACAAAGTACCGGACGTTCAAAAATTGATCGATCAGTACGATGTGGACGTCGTCGAGGTGGTCGGTCACACCGACGAGCAGCCGCTCGGCGCGCGCCCGTCCAATCTCGATTGGAATTTGGCTTCCGTCCTTAAAAATACAGCAAATGTCGGCAGTCTGGTTCCAGCAGATAATGCCGGGTTGGGATTGGCTCGTGCGGTCTCAGTCGTTAGCGTACTGAGACAAAGTCCGCTAATAAAATACAAGCTCATCCCTCTCTCCGGAGCCCAACTTGTGAATACGGATGAGACACTTGCCATTCAGGGAATACCTGCAAACATAAAGGAACGACGCCGCATTGAGATTCGGCTTCGCAAATCGGATGTGCGCGAAATCGCGACCAGCGCTGCTCCACCTTTGATGCCGCCCTCCCCGAAGCGGCGACCGACCGCAAAGCCGGCGCCATTGTCACTCCTACCAAAGCAATCGGCTCCTCCCCAAACATGGAGCACGCCCGCAAATTGAGGAACGTTCTGTCCTAGCGTTGGCGTGCAATGCGCGACCTAAGTGATAAACTTTCAGCGATTTTCTTATCAATCAGCGAGACTTCATCTGCTTATCAGTCGGTTTGAACGGATCCAGCGAAGCCATATCTGGAAGATTAGCGCCACCCAAGCGAGCCCGCGTACCTCACCGAGGCACGATTTGTCGCCTGACAACGGCCGGAACCCTTAATCTCTAGTCTGACAGCACCGCCGCGCGGACTATTGTCACGATTGGTTGGCGACGCTCTCCCGCGCGGTCGACATGATTCGGGCATTAACGTCAGGACCGCATCAGGCTTGCATGTGACAATGCACACACAGGCCAAGGGCTACGAGGTAATATGCGATGAGGGCATTCTCGATTTGGACCATTTCAAAACTCGTCTCAGTGTTCCGATTTGCACTCGGAAGCCGCCGATTGTCCCACGAGCGAGCACGCTCCGCTTTCACAGTAGAAGCCTTCGCTTATACTAATAGCAGCGCGGAAAACACTCGACGCGACGCATTGATCGCGTAAGGGAAGAGTTCGAACCTCGCTGGGTGGAGGAAGCGATTCTTACAAAGGTCCGTATACTCCTCCAAGGTTAGTTAACTTTGCCATCGGCGCGCAAAGCTTCGACTGTTCGAATTTCGAGGTCGTAACGTCACCAGAAAAATTGGCTGCCTTCAGACCATCGGAAGGCCCGCATGGACTTGGACCATCGACATATGCATGCCACTCGGATCTAGATGGCTTGGTCTTAGCATGGCCAGAACGCATCTCTCCCCAAGTCTGGTTTCGCGTGATATGCCTATCCGCCTGTCTGCTGCCGCATCGTTGGCTTTTCCGGACGGATCGATGACTGCTTCTGGCCTGCGACGAGAAGCACGCCGCGGCCGGCTCGAAATAGAAAGAATTGCCGGCAGAGATTATACTACGCTCGAAAACATCGAGAAGATGAGGGAGCTGTGCCGCGTCAAAGTAAAGGAGCCCGTCTCTATAAGCGAAAGGCACGATATCGCGGCGAAAAGCTCGTCGCCCAAGCCGTCTGGATCATCAAAGACGGCGAGCGCCATATCGCCACAGGCTGCCTTGCGAGCCCGTCTGGAACAAAGCCGCCTCGAGAAGCAGAGCAAGCGCTAGCAGAGTACATCGCGCGAAAATACCAACCGGAGCGCAGTCGACGGGATATCGACGACATCGATTGCGCCGACGTGCTGTCGATCTATCTGACCGACATCGGCGAGCCCGGTGATCAGTTTGAGATTGAAGCGAGGATCGACCGGCTCAACGATTTTTGGGGTGGCAAGAAGCTGGCGGCAGTCAACGCGCAAACCTGTGCCGGTTACGTCAAACATCGCGGCAGCCGGGGCGGCGCGCGCCGTGACCTCGAGACTTTCCGCGCTGCGATCAACCATCATGCAAAAGAGGGCTTTCACCGGGGCACGGTTCGCGTGTCCCTCCCGGCAAAAGGTGAGGCGCGCGATCGTTGGCTGACACGCAGCGAGGCGGCGGCCCTGATTTGGCAATGTTGGCGTTATCGCGAAAAGCAGACCGTCCATGCCGGCAGCTCAAGGGGCGATCCGGTACGGACAGACCGCCGACCGCTACGACACGTGGCCAGATTTATCCTGATCGGCCTCTATACCGGCACGCGGGCGGGCGCGATCGCGGCGGCATCGCCATACCCCGAGCTTGGGCACTCGTACGTTGATCTCGAGCGTGGTATCTTCTACCGCAGGCCGATCGGGAAGCGAGCCACCAAGAAGCGTCAGACGCCGGCCCCGCTCCCACCGCGGTTATTGGCTCACATGCGTCGTTGGAAAGACCGGAAGCTAATCACGAGCTGCTTCGTCGAGTTCAATGGCAAGCCGGTCGCTTCCGTAAAGAAAGGCTTCAAATCTGCCGTGGATCTGGCCAGGCTGCCCGGGAAAGTCACTCCGCACACGTTGCGCCACACGGCAGCGACCTGGTTGATGCAGCGCGGCGTGCCGATCTGGGAGGCGGCCGGGTTCCTCGGCATGTCGGCGGAGGTGCTGCAGGAAACCTATGGCCATCACCATCCCGATCATTTGCACGGGGCGGCGGCAGCCATTGGCCAAAAAGCGAGGTATGTTTCGGTGGTCAAATCGGTGGTTGACTCGGGAACAGCCACCGATGAGAAGAAAAAACCTAAGGAAATCTGGTCGGAGTGGCAGGATTCGAACCTGCGACCCCTGCGTCCCGAACGCAGTGCTCTACCGGGCTGAGCCACACTCCGACTGAGGGCCGGCTTATAGCGTCGGGTTTCGGGGACCGCAAGGGACCACGAGCCACCCAATTGAGGAATCTAGTCACAGTGGATACAGGTCTGAAAACGCACGTTTTGTCCGCCGGCGCCGCCGCGACGGCGACCGCCGCCGGGGTCCTGGCCGAGGGCGGCCTGGTGGCGTTTCCGACCGAGACGGTTTACGGCCTCGGCGCCGATGCCGGCAACGCCTCAGCGATCGCCCGGCTTTACGAGGCCAAGGGCCGGCCGGCCTTCAATCCCCTGATTGCCCATGTCGCCGATCTGGGCGCCGCCCGCCGGATTGCCCTATTCAATGGGCAGGCCCTGCGATTGGCGGACGCGTTCTGGCCGGGTCCCCTGACCCTGGTGCTGCCGAAGGCGCTGTCCTGCCCGGTTGCGGAACTCGCGACCGCCGGGCTCGACACGGTCGCCATACGCATCCCGGCCCACAAGGTGGCGCGCGACATCATCAAGGCTTTCGGCGGTGCCGTGGTAGCGCCGTCGGCCAATCTCTCCGGCCACGTCTCGCCGACCACCGCCGAGCATGTGAACGGCGATCTGGCGGGCCGCATCGACCTGATCGTCGACGGCGGGCCGGTCGAGGTCGGCGTCGAATCCACCATCGTCGGCTGCTTCTCCGATCCGGTGCTGCTGCGACCGGGCGGGCTGAGGCGCGCAGAGATCGAGCGCGTGCTCGGCCAGCCCTTGCAGTCGCCGCCGCAAGACGCGGAAAGCGACGCCCAGCCGGTTGCCCCCGGCATGCTCGCCTCGCACTACGCACCGCGGACACCGGTCCGGCTCAATGCCAGCGACGTCCATGTCGGCGAAGCATTGCTGTCGTTCGGGCCGGCGAAGGTCGCGCGGCGCGAATGCGCCTCCGTGGAGATGAACCTGTCCGAGCGCGGCGATCTTGCCGAGGCCGCCGCCAATCTGTTCGGCTACCTTCGCACCCTCGACAAGAGAAACGCGGATGCGATCGCGGTGACGCCGATTCCCGAGGACGGATTGGGCGAAGCCATCAATGACCGGCTGCGCCGCGCAGCCGTTGGGCGGTAACAAGCATGACCCGGACCGGAACGGCCGCGTTGGCGCCAAGCGGGAACCGGTTTTCCCTCGCGACAAACGCGAAGCGTTTGCGCGAAGAGCATGCTTAGGCAAAGATCCCCGACTGAGTGAAAGACCAAGAAAAAATGAACATCGTCCAATCAGCGGTGCCGCCGCTTCCGCCCGAATTGCTTGAAAAATTCCGCGCCATCGTCGGCGCGAAATATGCGGTGACCGATGCTGCCGACATCAAGCCTTACGTCACCGAGGAACGCGACCTGTTCCACGGCTGCTCGCCGCTGGTGCTGCGCCCGGGTTCGACCGCCGAGGTCGCTGCGATCTGCAAGCTTGCGACCGAGCACAGGATCGCGCTGGTGCCGCAGGGCGGCAATACCGGCCTGGTCGGCGGCCAGACGCCGCACAATGGCGAGGTCGTGGTCTCGCTGCGGCGTCTCGACAAGATCCGCGATATCGATGTCGAATCCAACACCATGACCTGCGAGGCCGGCGTGGTGCTGCAGGTCGCGCAGCAGAAGGCAGTCGAGGTCGACCGGCTGTTTCCGCTGTCGCTCGGCGCAGAAGGCAGCTGCACGATCGGCGGCAACCTCTCGACCAATGCCGGCGGCACCGGAGCCCTTGCCTATGGCGTGGCGCGCGAAATGGCGCTCGGGGTCGAAGTCGTGCTGGCTGACGGCCGTGTGCTGAACGCGCTGTCGAAGCTGAAAAAGGACAACACCGGCTACGATTTGCGCAACCTCTTCATCGGCGCCGAAGGCACGCTCGGCATCATTACCGCGGCCACGCTAAAGCTGTTTCCGCGGCCGCGTGCGGTCGAGACCGCCTATGTCGGCTTGGCTTCGCCGGCGGCCGCACTCAAGCTGCTGTCGATCTCGCGCGATCAAGCGGCCGGAGCGCTGACGAGCTTCGAGCTGCTCGCCGACGTCGCGGTCGACTTCTCGATCCGCCACGGCATCGATATCCGCGATCCGCTTGAGAGCAAGCACCCCTGGTACGTGCTGATGGAATTGTCGTCGTCGCGCGACGATGCGCGCGACACGCTGGAGGCTATCCTGGCCCAGGGCATGGAGGACGGCATCGTCGATGACGCTGTCATCGCCGCCAATCTGAGCCAGCGCCAGGCGTTCTGGAAGCTGCGCGACGAGATGTCGGCGGCGCAAAAGCCGGAAGGCGGCTCGATCAAGCACGACATCTCGGTGCCCGTCGCAGCCGTGCCCGCCTTCATCGAGGAAGCCAATGCTGCCGTGGTGAAGCTGATCCCCGGTTCGCGGCCGGTGCCGTTCGGCCATCTCGGCGACGGCAACATCCACTACAATGTCAGCCAGCCGGTCGGCGCCAATGCGGCCGACTTCCTGGCGCGCTGGCACGACGTGAATGCCGTCGTGTTCGAGATCGTGCTGCGGATGGGCGGCTCGATCTCGGCCGAGCACGGCATCGGCGTGCTCAAGCGCGACGAATTGCCTGACGTCAAGGATAAGGTCGCGATCGAGCTGATGCGGCAGGTCAAGGCGATGCTCGATCCGCTCGGCATCATGAACCCGGGCAAGGTGCTGTGACCGCGCAGGCGACGATGCCCTCCTCCTCTGCCTCCCTCGCCATTGCAGAGATCACCGATAACGACATCGCCGATGTCGTCGCGCTGTGGCAGGCCTGCGGCCTGACGCGGCCATGGAACGATCCTGCTGCCGACATCGCGCTGGCGCGGCGCGGACCGAATTCAGCCGTGCTGGTCGGCCGCGACGCCAATGCGATCGTGGCGACCGCGATGGTCGGCCACGACGGTCATCGCGGCTGGGTCTATTACGTCGCGGTCGATCCCAACCGCCAGGGCAAGGGGCTTGGCCGCACCATCATGGCGGCGGCCGAGGACTGGCTGCGCGCCGCCGGCGTGCCGAAGCTGCAACTGCTGGTGCGGCGGGAGAACGCCAAGGCCGGCGCGTTCTACCAATCGCTCGGCTATGACGAGTCGACCTCGGTGATGCTGGCCAAATGGCTCGACGGGCGCGAAGCGACGCCGTGAGAGGGCTGAGGACCGACGCATGAGCATCGCCGACCGCGTTCGCGTCAAGCACGTCGAGCTGCTTTCGAAGCGCCGCTACGAGCTGAAGAGCGCGACGTTCGACTACCGGCGCGCCAACGGCGAATGGCAGACCCAGGTGCGCGAGGTCTACGACCGCGGCAACGGCGCGGCGCTGTTGCCCTACAATCTGACGACCCGCTGCGTCGTGCTGGTGCGCCAGTTCCGCTTCCCCGCTTTCGCCAACGGTTATGACGATCTGCTGATCGAGGTTGCCGCCGGCATGCTCGACGATGCCGAGCCGGAAGCACGCATCCGCGCCGAAGCGGAGGAAGAGATCGGCTACCGGCTCGTGCATGTGCGCAAGGTGTTCGAGGCTTTCACGTCTCCGGGCGCCGTGACCGAGAAGCTGCATTGCTTCGTCGCCGAATACGACGCCGCGATGCGCATCGGTGACGGCGGCGGGCTCGCCGACGAGGGCGAGGACATCGAGGTGCTCGAGCTTGCGATCGACGACGCGCTCGCCATGATCAGCGACGGCCGCATCGTCGACGCCAAGACCATCATGCTGCTGCAATACGCCGCGCTGCATCTGTTCAGGTGAACGCGGCTTCGCCCCGGCCGGTGCCGGCACGGCCTTGCGGCTTCGCGCACTCAACGCTTTAGACTAGCTGTCCCCGTCATCCCTGCGCAATGGCTATGCCATTGTCGCTGGAGGTGCGAGCCACTTCGGCGAGCCTCGAAGGATGAATCGGCCACCAGCCGGGCCGTGCATCCTTCGAGACGCGCGAAGACGCGCTCCTCAGGATGACGGGGATAAACCGAACGAAATGCTCTACCGCATCGTGATCGCAAGCCCGCTCAGATCGGCGTTGGCCATCAGGCCGACCTGGTGGCCGGTCAACTCCAACACCGCGCCCTTCTGATTGGTCAGCACGATCGCACGCGCGCCGCGTCCGACGGCAAGCCCCGCGCCGGCCGCACCGTAGACGCCGGCAACGTCGGACGGACGGTTGATGTTGCTGACCCGGCCGCGTAGCACGGTCTTGGAGCCGCCGAACACCAGTCCGTAGTCGAGGCCGCCGGTGGAGAGCCGGTAGGAGCGGCCGCGGAAGGTCAACACGCCGCTGCCGCCGGAGCCACCGATGATCCATCCGGCCTTGTAGATCGTGAGCGTCACGAAGCCGCTGTCGGCGCGGGCCGCGGAAGAGAACGCAAGGCCAATGAACGCCAGCAGCGCGGCAAGCGCAGCACGCAGGGTGGATGAAGGTTTCATGTGTGGTCTCCCCAGGATTTACTCACGTCGATTTGCTCTCGTCGATTTGCTCGCGTCGTGACACGGCTGCGAATCGCGATGCTCCGACTGTAGCAAGCGCGTAAACAGGCGCAATTTGGCACAGCGATGGCCGATTTGTTGACGGGTGCTTTCGCACGACCGGTGTTGAACCTGTTCCCGGGGTTGCAATACTCACTGCATGTCCGGGGCGATCGGCCCCTGAGCTCCAGGATTGCCCCGCGGAGCATTCATTTTTCAAACCGGAGATTTCCCATGCGTCGTCTTGCGATTGCCTGTGCCGCCATTGCCGCCACCGTGTCCTTGCTTGCCGCGGCAAGCCCAGCCAGCGCCACGCCCTATCATCTGATCCGCTGGCAGGACACCGGCTTCTGCCAGATCTGGGACCAGAGCATCCCGACCACGCCGTGGCCGGCGAACTTCTCCATCGTCAGCGAGGAGCTGCCGACCTTCGACGCTGCGTTCAGCTACAAGACCGGCCTCCTGAACAACGGCACCTGCGCGTTTTGAGCGAACGCCATTCGATCACGCAAAGGCGGACACGCGGCAACAGCGCGGCGTCCGTCCTTGTGCTGTCAGATATGACGCGATCCAGCGTCAGTGATGCTTGATCAGGGCGTCGCGCGCGGCGGCGAGTTCGAGGAATGCCGCGCCGTTGCCGCCGCCGTCGGGATGCACCGTCTTGGCGGCGCGTTTGAAAGCCTGCTGGACTTCGGTCGCAGCGAGGCGGCGGCCCAACGGCAGGCCGAGCAATTGCCGGTACTGCTCCTCCTGCGTCAGCGCCTTCGGCGCCAGGCCGCGCCGGCCAAACCGCGGTGCCGACAGCATGTGCAGTGCGTCGTTGACGATGCCGAGACGGCGCAGCGCCATCGCTTTGGTGCGGCGGTCGGCCGATTTCATCGCCGCCTGGCGCAGGATCGGCAGCACCTGTGCGGCCGCACGCCGCAGCGTCTCGTCGATGTCGGTCGCGGCGATCTCCGCGACCATTTTGGCCATCTCGCGGTAGTCGGGATCCGGCGCCGCGCAAAAGCGCTCGATCGCAACTTTCCAGTGTCTGATATGCGGGTCCATGTCCGCGGTCCGTAACCGTCATCCGAATCCGGATAACAGCAACGCGCAAACGCGGCTTGGCGTTTCGGTTGGCGCAGTTTTGAATAGTGTTGTCGACAACGCTCACAAATCAGAACGAGGAAACGCCATGGCCCTTCTCGACAATCACATCGCCGTCATCACCGGTGCGGGCTCGGGCATCGGGCGCGCCATCGCACTGGGCTACGGCCGCGAGGGCGCGCGCGTGGTGCTGCTCGACATGAACGGCGATGCGGCGGCGGAAGCGGCCAGGGAGATCCGCAATGCCGGCGGCAAGGCGGAGAGCTTTGCGCTCGACGTGACCAATCGCGACGCCTGCGTCGCGATGGCAAAGCAAGTGGCCGACAAGGCCGGGCCGGTCTCGATCCTGGTCAACAATGCCGGCATCGCGCGCCGCAACGGCATGCTCGGCACCGACGAGGCCGTGATCAAGGATTGGGAAGACATCATCTCGATCAATCTCACCGGCGTGTTCAACGTGACGCATTCGTTCCTCGCGCCACTGCGCAAGAACAAGGGACGCATCGTCAACATCGGCTCGATCCAGTCCTTCGTGCATCTGCGCACGCCGAGTTCTCCGGCCTATACCGCCTCCAAGCACGGCGTGCTCGGCTTCACCAAGGCGCTGGCCGCCGAACTCGGCAAGGATGGTGTGCGCGTCAATGCAATCGGGCCGGGCTTCATCGAGACGCCGTTGAACGAGAAGGTGCGCGCCACCAATCCCGACCTCGTCAAGGTCTTCATGGACCACACCCCGCTCGGCCGCGCCGGCAAGCCGGAGGACATCGTCGGCCCCGCCATCTTCCTCGCCTCGGACCTATCGGCCTATGTCTCGGGATCGATCGTGATGGTCGATGGCGGCTACCGCACATTGTGACGGATGGAACCGCAATCGTGGCGATTTCTGGGTATTTTGCTTACAGAGCAGGGAGTTAGGGGCGCGTTAAGGGCTTGTTAACCAAACCGGCACACCGTTGATCTACGGGGTAGTTGGTTCTCGATGTCTTCGCTTCACCGACGAAGCGGGCGTTGATCGGGAGGAGTTCATGTCTTACGCGTCCACCGTACCGTCGCCGGAAGCTCTGCTGCCGTCGCTGGCTCCAAATGAAATCGTCCCACTGCTGATCGGCGCGACCGTCGATGAAGTCGAGCGCGAGCTCGTGCTGCAAACGCTTGCGCGCTGCGACGGCAACCGCACCCGCGCCGCGCGCGTGCTCGGGCTGTCGGTTCGGACATTGCGGAACAAGATCCGCGAATATTCGGCCGACGGCATCGACGTGCCGCTGAGCGAGCACGCCGCAGCCTAGAGCAAGATCCGGAAACGCGCGAAGCGGCTTTCCGGGAAGATCGTGCTTGGACAACGAGCTAAGCGTGATGACGATTCAACCGGATCGCATCACGCATGAGCGGCACGTCGACGCTAGATCGGCAGGTCGATCGAAAGCCGCCGCCAGCGCGACAACAGCTCGCTGCCGCCGGCATCAAGGCAGCGAGCGAGACGCACCTCGGTCGTCGCGGCCTGTTGCAGCGTCTGCGCGACCAGCGCCGTCGCATAGTCCCAATAGTCGCGCCGCCCCTTCGGATCGTCGTCGACCAGCGATTTTGCGAGGATCTCGACATAGATCGCAGCGACGGCTCTTTGCCAGAGCTCACCCGCGCGCTCGCCCTCCGCCAAGGACGCGCCGGTCCGCGACTGCCAGGCCAACCAATAATTTTCCTCCGCGCCGCCCCAAGCGGATGGCAATAGCGATGGATCGAGGCATGGCGAGCGACACTCAAGCGGCTGCATGCCGCGCGCGTCGCAGAAGAAGCAATAGCCAAGCTTGTCGTACCAGTTGACGCGCAGCAATCTGCGAATCTCGGTCTGTTGATCCGCTGCGAGCCGCCTCATGCCCGTCAGTTCGAGATCGCCGATGATCGCCGCCAGGCGATCGCGATCATACGGCTCGACCTCGAGCACCACGCCGATATTGCGCGGAAACAAGGCGTCGAGCATCTCGATCATCTCGCGATAGAACCGGCCCGCCAGGCCGCCGCCGCGCCACGCCTTCGCGACGCCGACATAGTTGCAGTAGATCAGCTCGCTTGCGTGATCGTAGGTGAAGAAGCCGAGGCCGATCGCGCGCCCTTCCGCGCGCAGGATGAAGCAGCGCGAGTCGAGGCAATATGACAGCTGCTGATCACCGACGCTGAACTCTCGTCGCTCGCCGACATCATCTGACAACACCCAACGCACAATGTCGTCGGGGGCGTCGCGCTCGTTCGGAGGAAACAGCTCGGCATACAGATCGAGGACGCCGGTGTTGCGAAACGCCGCTTCGTCGCGCAGATCGTGCCGCGTCACCACGATGTCGAACGTCAGCGTCCCTGTTGCGTCGCCTGCAACTGCCCCGCGCCTGTCGTTCAGAATCCGCAACGCGTCCTCCCGTCACGATCTTCGCATCGAATTATGATTGTTGATCGCTTGCATCAGCCGCGCCCGGCAGAATTGAAGCCGTCATCCAACCTCTGTTACAAGCGGCTTGAAATCGCGACGGAGCATATCAGTGGCTGACGAGACAATCTCCCGCCAGGGGTCACGAGGGGCGCAGGGGCCGCAGGGCCGTCAGGGCGAGCCGGGTCGGCCCGGTCCGCAAGGACATCCGGGGCGGCCGGGGCCGGAAGGTGCGCGCGGCAAGCCGGGTCCGCAGGGCAAGCCCGGACTGGTCGGGAAGGCGGGGCCCCAGGGCAAGCCGGGAGCGCAAGGCAAGGCGGGCGTGCAGGGTCCGCGCGGCGAAGCTGGCCCACAGGGACCGCAGGGACCGGCCGGCCCGCGCGGTGAAGCCGGCCCGCCCGGACAATTGCCGTCGATCGAACAGGTGATGCCGTGGCTGCACATGATCTTCGACGCCTGGGAAGACTACAAGCGCACCAAGGAGCGTGAAGCCGCCGAGTTCGCCGAGCGCGATGCCGCCGAGCGCGCGGCAGCGGAGGCGATCGCGCTTGACGTCGACGCCATCGACTTTGCGGAAGATGACGACGAGGACGACGATCACAAGAAAAAGAAGAAGCACCGCAAGAAGGACAAGAAGTAATCCTTCCTGTCCTCGCGCGGCGACACGGCCAGCTCTGTCCGTGTCGCCCCGATGCCTACTGCTCCGCGCCCGGATTGGCCGGAGGATCGGAGGGGCGAGCGAGGTGCATGAGCTGGAAGACCCAGCGCATGGCGTAATACCAGGCAACGCCCGCGAGCGCCCCGCAGGCCGACAGGATGATGACGTTGGCAAGGTCGATCGTCCCGCTCGACCACAGCATGCCGCAGGTCCAGAGCACGGCGAACGCAATCGAACAGGACGTGAGCAGGGCAGGCTTCATGGCGTCGCTCCGGGATCGGGTGAACGACACCGATGCCCGGACGCGCGGCGCCGCACCGTGACCTGCGTCACGGTACGCCCCGCCCTCAGCCAAACCGCAGGCGCGAACGCTCCCTCGCCTTCTCCGCCTCCACCTCGCGATCGCGCGCCGGTGCCGTGGTCTGCAACGAGATCAGGAGCTTGCGCGCGGCATTCGAGACCTCGGTCACGGCCAGGTTGAAGGCGGCCTCATTGGACTGCGACGGCTTGTTGAAGCCGGACAGTTTGCGCACGAACTGCAGCGCCGAGGCGTGGATCTCGTCCTCGGTGGCGGGCGGCTCGAAGTTGAACAGCGTCTTGATATTGCGGCACATGTCGGTCTCCCTCGCCCGCGGCAACGGGGCGGCTCTCTCAAGGACGATCGGCTGCTGCAAAATACGACATCGTGGTCTATTCTGGCAGTGTCATCGTCCACGGTGGAGCGAGGTTCCGGATGAGCCACGTGATCTACAAGGTAGTCCAGCACGACGGCGGCTGGGCCTATACCGTCAACGGGGTGTTCTCGGAACCATTTCCTACCCACGCCGCGGCACTCGCCGCTGCCCGACGCGCCGCCAACGAGCAGCGCGTCCCCGGCCGCACCGAGGCGATCCAGTACGAGACGTCGGACGGCAAATGGTTGACCGAAACCGCATCCGGCAACGACCGCCCGGAGACCGAGGTCGAGGACGGCCGCTAGATCATCTCGTCGCCTTCAGAACGGAACCTGGACGCCAAGCCGGTCGAAGAACGCCCGCCCCCGGTCGGTGATCCGCAATGCGCGCGGAATCCGATGCGGCGCAACGCCGCGCATCTCGATCAGCCGCGCCAGCACGGCATTGGCAAACGGACCGGCGAGATGCGGCACGCGCTCGGTCCAGTCGTTGCAGAGCCGCAGATGCGGCTGCCGCGCCGGATCGAAATCGATTGCCTCGGCCCGGCACCAGGCCAACCCCTGCTCGGTCACCCGACCATCGCGGCCGTCGATCACGACCAGGCGGCGGCGGATCAGCGCATTCGACAACAGCACGCCGAGCTGACCCGCAAGGTGGTGGTAGCAGGTGCGCGATCGCCTGAGCTGCTCGGCCGGCATCGCACGCCTCCCCACGGTGGCCTTGGCCGCAAGATCGACGAGGTTCTCGATCAGCGCCGCGGCGTCGTCGTCCCTGATCCGGTAATATCTGAACCTGCCCTGTGCCCACACGGAAAGCACGCGGGCGTCGACCAGCTTCTGCAAATGCGCGCTGGCGCCTTGCGGCGAAATGCCGGCGACCGCAGCAAGCTCGCCCGCCGGCAACGCCTTGCCGTCGGCCAGCGCACTGACCATCGCCTCGCGGACCGGATCTCCCAAGGCCTCGGCGATCCGCGAAAATCCCGTCTGCAAAGCCTGGGATGATCCCACCGCATCGTCCTCCAGATCGCGCCGAAACGTCATACCCGCATACGCCGTGCCGCGCAGTTCATTTCAGATTTTCCTGAAACGTCGCGGCGGCCTGTTCCGTTCAGATGGGCGGCAGTCGATCAAACACAAGGCAACGATCATGACAGCCGGCAGCAACGACGCGGAACGCATCTACAGGCTCTGGGATGAGGCGCTCGGTAACAAGGACCTCGAGGCGGCGCTCGCGCTCTACGCAGCCGACGCCTCGATCGAGAGCCCGCTGGTCCAGCATTTGATGCAGACCAAAGACGGGATCGTCCGCGGCCGCGACGCGCTGCGCGAGTTCATCACGCGCGTGTTCCGCACCAGCCCGCCGCAACGGCGGCGCTTCAAGCAGGGTTTCTTCAGCGACGGCCGCGTCCTCACGTGGGAGTATCCGCGGCAGTCTCCGGACGGCGATCAGATGGATCTGGTCGAGGTCATGGAGATCGATGACGGCCTGATCCAGCGTCACCGCGTCTATTGGGGATGGTATGCGCTGAACGTGCTGAAGGCGAGTTAACCGGACACTTCTGCGTCAGGGGCGCGGCGCCGCTATCGGACGACGCCTTCCGTCATGCTAGGCTTGCACGCAAGCGGCTGGACAAATGCGCCGCGCGTGGGAAGAAGCATAATGATCCGTTGGTGCGCGGCCTTTGTGGCCGCTGTTGTTGTCTCGATGTCGGTACCGGCCATGGCTGCAGACTATCCCACGCCGCAGGATGGCGAATGGATCGCAAAGGACTTCAAGTTTCACAGCGGCGAGGTGATGCCGGAACTGCGGCTGCACTACACCACGGTCGGCGCGCCCACCGGACAGCCGGTGCTGGTGCTGCACGGCTCCGGCGGCTCGGCGGCCAGCATGCTGACGCCGAGCTTTGCCGGCCAGCTGTTCGGCCCCGGCCAGCCGCTCGATGCGGCGAAATACTACATCATCATCCCCGACGGCATCGGGCACGGCAAATCGTCGAAGCCGTCGGACGCGATGCGGACGAGCTTTCCGAAATACGACTACAACGACATGGTCGACGCGCAGTATAGGCTGGTCACCGAAGGGCTCGGTATCAGGCATCTGCGGCTCGTGATCGGTAACTCGATGGGCGGCATGCACACCTGGATCTGGGGCGTGCGCTATCCGCGGATGATGGACGTGCTGGTGCCGATGGCCTCGCAGCCGACCGCTATGGCGGCACGCAACTGGATGCTGCGGCGGACGATGCTGGAAACGATCCGCAACGATCCCGACTACAATGGCGGCAACTACACCAGCCAGCCGCGGATGATGAAATACGCCATCGCCGCCTATCGCTTCGCCAGCGCCGGCGGCACGCTCGCCTACCAGATGCTGGCGCCGACCGCGACGCAGGCCGACAAGCTCGTCGACGACCAGCTGGCCCTGCCGGTCACATCAGATGCCAACGACTACATCTATCAATGGGAGGCCTCGCACGATTACGATCCGTCGGCGGGACTGGAGAAGATCGAGGCCACCCTGCTTGCGATCAATGCGGCCGACGATGAGCGCAATCCGCCGGAGACCGGCGTCACCGAAGCTGCAGTGAAGCGGATCAAGAACGGCAGGATTGATCTGATCCCGGCAAGCAGCGAGACACGCGGCCATCTCACCACCGGCGACGCGCGGTTCTATGCCAGGCAATTGCAGGAACTGTTGCAGACGGCGCCGCAACGCACGATGTAGCGATCGAGGCCAGGGCGATGTCCGCTGATCGCTTCCGCCGCATTGCGCTGAGCCTGCCCGAGGTCGTTGAAGGCGCGCATCACGGCACCGCCGACTTCCGCGTCGGCAAGCGCATCTTCGCAACCCTCGGCTATCCCGACCAGGATTGGGGCATGGTGAAGCTGACACCTGAGCAGCAGGCGATGGTGATCGAGGCCGAGCCCGAGATCTTCCGGCCGGTGCCGGGCGGCTGGGGCAAGAGCGGCAGCACCAATGTCCGCCTCGCGAAAGCGGATCAGATCACGCTGCGCAGCGTGCTCGAAATGGCGCGGGACAATATCGCGGTGAAAGCCGCGAAGAAGGCGCGCACGAAGCAACCAACCTGAGCGCAACCATCCCGCACTGCATCACGCCTGACTGCGCGGTTTCGCCGATTCTTTGAGCATGCATCCCGCGCGCGGTTCGTGCCTAATCGCGCAAACCCCGGATTCGCGTGACGCTACGCGCGGGTCACGTAGAAGTTTTCGCCGGAGGAAGGTAATGCGAAGGCTCACGCATGTCGCGGTGCTTGCGTGGCTCGCCATGATGGTGGGCGCTGCACTGGCGTTCGACAACGGCCAATACGACAACGTGCCGCCCGATATCCGCGCCTGGTTCAAGAGCGTGATCGCGCCGAATGGCGTGCCGTGCTGCGACATCTCCGACGGCCATCGCACCAGCTACGACGTTCGGGGCGGCGCCTATTGGGTGCCGATCGAGGGCGAGTGGATGATGGTGCCGGAGCGCGCCGTGATCCGCGATCGCGGCAACCCGGTCGGCGAGGCCGTGGTGTGGTACGTGCACCACCGCGGCAGCACCATCATCAGCTGCTTCGTTCCGGCGGATGCGGTCTGAGCGGCGCCCGCCGCCTGCGCGGGAAGCCTGCGCGCGAGGTCGCGTCAATTTGAAACAGTTACTCCCTGTTAACCTTACTTTTTAACCAATAATTAAGGATGAGTTTGCGGGCGCCATGAGGCGCGGCCTAGCGTCTGCAGAAATGCTCCGTAACCGCGAGTTGGTGCGTGCCATGGCTCTTCGAAGAATGGCGTATCGAACAACTGGGGCGCTGATGGCGTCCCTTGGTGTTTACCTTGGCGTTGCAGCGCTGCTGCTTGCTTCCCCGACCGAGACCTATGCGAGATCCGGATCCGCAGCGCGCGGCACGTTCTCCTCGCATCATCCAGCTTTCCGCCATCATGTGCGGGTGCCCGGCATCGTGTTGCCGGACGCGGGCGGATATTATGATGGCGCGGCGAGCGTTCCTTTCGCCGCCGAGGTCCCGGCGCCGGTCTCGAGCGACGTCCGCTACACCTACACCCAGGACGTGCCGTGGGATTGGGCGCACCGCTATCCGCCGGCCGTGGTGCCGTCGGATCGGCCCTATGTGTCGAGCTGCCCCACCGAGAGCGTCACGGTGCCCGGCCGCGGCGGCGACCGCACCATCAACATCACGCGGTGCTACTGACGAATAGCTCGTTCACAAAAACAAAAGAGGCCGCCCGCAAGGCCGGCCTCTCGTATTTTGGCAGACGCTCGGCGCGCGGCTGACAGCCGGTCAGGAATCCTCGCCCTTCAGATGACCGACGTGCTTCTGGGTGTAGAGCTCAAGGCCGATGCGCTTGATCAGGTCGAGCTGGGTCTCGAGGAAGTCGATGTGCTCTTCCTCGTCCTTCATCAGCTGCTCGAATAGGTCGCGGCTGACATAGTCCTTGACGCCATGGCAGTAGGTCGCCGCCTCCTGGTAGAGCGTGCGCGCGCCGATCTCGGCGGCGAGGTCACACTCGATGATCTCCTTGACGTCCTGGCCGATCTTCAGGGGATCGAGCACCTGCAGGTTCGGGAAGCCGTCGAGGAACAGGATGCGATCGACGAATTTGTCGGCGTGCTCCATCTCCTCGATGGACTCCTTGCGCCAGACCTTGGCCATCTCCAGGAGGCCCCAATTGTTGAGCATCCGGTAGTGCAGCCAGTACTGATTGATGGCGGTCAGTTCGCTGCGCAGCCCCTTGTTCAGATAATCGATGACCTTCGGGTCGCCTTGCATGATCCACTCCACCTGTCGCGGCCAACCTTGGCCGGCGCTAAACTTAGAACGCTTCTAAATCAGATTATCGGCAAGAGCAACTCTTCGCAGAAGCAGCGCGTGGATAACCGGATTCGAAGGATTAGCGCAGCGTCTTCCAGCGAAACGGAAGCCGGTTCGCCGTCAGGAAGCGCGTCGAAACGAGAAGCGTTAGCAGGCCGCGAGCGCGAATTCGGCCGGCTCGGCGTCCTCGTTGGCGGCGTGCGGATGGCCGCTGTGGGGGCAGCCGGAGCAGCAGGCCTTAGCGCAGGGACCGAGCGCCTCGTCGATGATCGCCTTGATGGTGCGCGCGCAGCGGCCGCATTCGGCACTGCAGCCGAGGCAGCCGTACACCTGCTTGGCATTTCGAGTCACGGACCCACCGCCATTGACGGCATTGCGGACATCGTGGTCGCTAAGGACGTTACAGGAACAGACAATCATCGGAGAAAGGCGGGGTCCAACGGTGATGCTTGGCAATATGGATATTGTCGGCTCCCGCGGGATGCAAAAGGAAAAAGCGGTTTTTGTAGCAATTCCAAACTGATGCGGGATTCATATTGGAATGAGTCTAAATCGGTCGGAGGTCAGGAATCCGACGCCCGCCGGGTGGCTGACGGGCCAATAACCGCTTCCTTCGCCGCCGGCCCCCATGAGCACACGCCTCGCCGCGGCGCTATCGGGCTTGTGCGTTGCAAGATACTGCAAAAGCTGCAAGCATTTGGTCGCGAATGCGGCAGCGTCGTTCATTGATCATTCAAGCTGAATATGGAACCCTCCGGCGAGACAGATCGCCAATGCACGCTGTCCCTGCTGCCGCGAGAAAGGTGAGGCCATGAAGAAGACATTGCTGGCGCTTTGCGCCGTTGCCGCTGTGGCGGCTTCGACTGTGGCGGTGCCCGCCCCCGCCCAGGCACAACGCGGTGTCGCCGCCGGCGTCGCTGCGGGATTGATCGGTGGCGCCATTGTCGGTGGCGCGATCGCATCGCAGAACCGCTATTACGGTCCCGGATACGGCTACTATGCGCCCGGTCCGGCCTATGTCGCCGAGCCCGGCTATGGTCCCGATTGCTTCTGGCAGCGCCAGCGGTTCTGGGACGGCTACACCTGGCGCGTTCGCAGCGTCCGCGTTTGCGATTGATCGCCGTTCATCTCGATTAAATCGAACCAAATGTCCCGGAAAAACCGACTGTTTCTCCGGGACATCTGCTGCAGATGGCCAGAAAAAACCGCTTTTCTGCGCGATCAGCCTGCGGACGTTTACTTTCGGTTGACTGTTCTGCGCTGTTTAGCAAGACAGCAGTTCGAGATCAGCGTGTGAGTCACCTCAACCCGGCGCCGAACCAGGACGCCACCACCTTCCAGGAGAGCCAAAGACATGAAGAAGACTTTAGCTGCCCTTGTCGCCGTTACCACGATTGCCGGTTCGCTGGCCGTTGCTCCGGCTGCCAAGGCTGGTGACGGCGGCGCCGTCGCGGCCGGCGTTGCCGGCGGCCTGATCGGCGGCGCCCTGCTGGGCGGCGCTATCGCAGGCGCTCGCCCCGCCCCGGTCTATGTCGCACCGGCGCCGGTTTACGTCGAAGAGGCCCCGTGCCGCATGGTTCGTGAGCGCTTCTGGGACGGCTACGGCTGGCGCTTCCGTCGCATCCAGGTTTGCGACTGATCGACCGACACGTTTTCAGCATCACATTCGAAAACCCGGCCTCTCGGCCGGGTTTTTGCTTTCGCCACAGGCGGCCCTGCGAGCCGGCCCGATCAGCGCTGCCCGTTCATCGCGCGCAGCACCGCCTCGCTCGGCCAGCAATCGACCTTCAGCCCGGCCTGCTTCTGATAGGCGCCGAGCGCCGCGCGGGTCTGCATCCCGGCCTTGCCGTCGAGCTTGTCCTTGTAGAGACCGATCTTCGTCAGCTGCTGCTGCATCGCCTCGACATCGGCGGAGCGCAGCTGCTTCGACGCCGACCATGGCGTCGCGAATGGCTGCGGGCTCGTCATGCGGTCGGCGAGGTGGCCGACGAACAGCACGTAGAGATCGGAGAAATTGTATTCCTTGATCACGAAGTAGTTCGGCGTGGTCAGGAAGGCCGGACCGTAGCTGCCTTCCGGCTGCAGCAGCGACGCCGATTGCGCCTGCTCGGCGGCGCTGAGCTTCTGCCCGCGCACCGGCACGAAGCCGGCGCGCAGCCACTGGCTGATCGGCTTCGTCACTTCAGGCACGCCCATCGTGCAGTCGGCATTGGCCGGCGCCTGCACCTCATAGGCCCAGCGCACGCCGGGCTGCCAACCCTTGTTGACCAGCTGCTGCGCGGCGGAGGCGAGCGCGTCCGGCACCGAATGCCAGATGTCGACGCGGCCGTCGCCGTCGAGATCGACGCCGTGCTTGTAATATTCCGACGGCAGAAACTGGGTGTAGCCGGTCGCTCCCGCCCACGATGAGCGCATCTCCTTGCGCGTCACCGCGCCCTCGCCGAGGATCTTCAGCGCCAGGATGAACTCGGTGCGGTACTGATCCTTGCGACGGCCGACATAGGCCTGCGTCGCCACCACGCGCAGCGTGTCGTAGGGCAGCGAATAGCGCCCGTAATCGGTCTCGCGGCCCCAGATCGCCAGCACGACGGTGGCCGGGACGCCGAACCGCTTCTCGATCGCATCAAGCGAGGAGCGATACTTCTGCAACAGCCGCTGCCCCTCGGCGGCGAGCCGCGCGATCGAGGCTTCCCTGATGTAATCGGCCGGCACCTGCACGAACTCGGCCTGCGCCGGTGCGCCGGTCTTCGGACGTCCGGGCAGGATCAGGTCGGGCAGCTTGTAGTCGGGCTCGAGCGAGCGCGTCTCGCGATCGAAGGTCTCGCGCGACACGCCGGCGGCCTTGGCCTCCGGCCACAGCGAGGCGATGAACTGGGTGAACGCAGCATCGGCGGCGCGCGCGGGTGAGACGACGGATGCGAGCAGGAGCCCGAGGGCAAGCGCGCGGAGGAATGTCAAATCCAACAACCTGTTCACGCAGCGGTCCAATGGGCGCGGCATCAGGCCAACGCCCGCGATATCAGTGTCGTGAGCCTTACCACGACACCGGATTGCTGTGAACCTTGGCGGCCGCGCTCAATGCGCGGCCTGCTTGGCGCCTTCGATCGAGTCGTTCGACAGCTTGTCGACGATGGCGATGCCGATCGCCGACAGGATGAAGACGCAGTGGATGATGGTCTGCCACATCACGCCGGTCTCGGTGTAGTTGCCCTTGCCTGACGACAGCGCGCCGGCCTCGATGAAGGTGCGCAGCAAATGGATCGAGGAGATGCCGATGATGGCCATCGCCAGCTTGATCTTCAGCACGCTGGCATTGACGTGGCTCAGCCATTCCGGCTCGTCCGGATGGCCCTGCAGATTGAGGCGCGAGACGAAGGTCTCGTAGCCGCCAACGATCACCATCACCAACAGGTTCGAGATCATGACGACGTCGATCAGGCCGAGAACGGCCAGCATGATCTGCTGCTCGCTGAAATCGAAGGCATGGGCGAACAGGTGCCATAGTTCCTTGAGGAACAGCACGACATAGACGCCCTGGGCGATGATCAGGCCGACATAGAGTGGCAATTGCAGCCAGCGCGATCCGAAGATCAGCATGGGAACGGGACGCAGCGACCGGCCCTTCGCGGGGGCGCGCGCCTCAGAAAGTGCGGACATGGTGGAGTGCTCGCAGGATTGAAAATTGCGGAGCGCTCTATCTACGCAATCCCGCGCGCTTGAAAAGCGACAACTGGCCGCACATTGCGCCGCGATGCCGTCACGATCCTGCCAACGAAGAACGGTCGAGCGCGGCGAGATGCCGCGTTCGACCGTTCATACTGGTCAGCGCGTCAGCTTCTTGTACTTCACGCGATGCGGAATGATGCTGTCCTGGCCGAGCCGGCGCATTTTGTCCTTTTCGTAATCCTGGAAGTTGCCCTCGAACCATTCGACATGGCTGTCGCCCTCGAAGGCCAGGATGTGGGTCGCGATGCGGTCGAGGAACCAGCGGTCATGGCTGATGATGACGGCGCAACCGGCGAAATCCTCGAGCGCCTCTTCCAGCGCGCGCAGCGTGTCGACGTCGAGGTCGTTGGTCGGTTCGTCGAGCAGCAGCACGTTGGCGCCCGACTTCAGCATCTTGGCGAGATGCACGCGATTGCGCTCACCGCCTGACAACGCGCCGACCTTCTTCTGTTGGTCAGCGCCCTTGAAGTTGAACGCCGAGCAGTAGCCGCGCGAATTGACTTCCTTCTTTCCGAGCAGGATCAGCTCGTTGCCCCCGGAGATCTCCTCCCACACCGTCTTGTTGCCCTCGAGCGCGTCGCGCGACTGGTCGACATAGCCGAGATGCACGGTCTCGCCGACCGTGATGGTGCCCTTGTCCGGCGTCTCCTGCTCGGTGATCATCTTGAACAGCGTGGTCTTGCCGGCGCCGTTGGCACCGATCACGCCGACGATGCCGCCGGGCGGCAGCTTGAAGGTGAGATCGTCGATCAGCAGGCGATCGCCAAATCCCTTGCTGAGACCTTCGAAGTCGACGACGTTGGCGCCGAGCCGCTCGGCGACCGGAATGATGATCTGCGCGGTCTGGGTCTGCTTCTCGCTCGCCTTCTTGAGCAGATCCTCATAGCGCTGGTAGCGGGCCTTCGACTTGGCCTGGCGCGCCTTCGGCGAGGACGCCACCCATTCCTGCTCGCGGGCCAGCGTCTTCTGATGCGCGGCATCCTCGCGGCCTTCCTGCTCGAGTCGCTTCTGCTTCTGCACCAGCCAGGACGAGTAATTGCCCTCGTACGGGATGCCGCGGCCGCGGTCGAGCTCGAGGATCCAGCCCGTGACGTTGTCGAGGAAGTAGCGGTCGTGGGTCACGATCAGGATCGCGCCGGGATAGTTGCGCAGATGACCTTCCAGCCACGACACCGATTCGGCGTCGAGATGGTTGGTCGGCTCGTCCAGCAGCAGCAATTCCGGCTGGTCGAGCAGCAGGCGGCACAGCGCCACGCGGCGGCGTTCACCGCCGGACAGTTTTGTGACATCGGCATCGTCGGGCGGGCAGCGCAGCGCGTCCATCGCCTGGTCGACCTTGCTGTCGAGATCCCACAGGCCCTGGGCCTCGATCTCGTCCTGCAGCTTGGTCATCTCGTCGGCGGTCTCGTCCGAATAGTTGACCGCAAGCTCGTTGTAGCGGTCGAGGATCGCCTTCTGCTTGGCGACGCCCTGCATGACGTTCTCACGAACGTTGAGTGCCGGATCGAGGTGCGGCTCCTGCTCGAGATAGCCGACGCGGGCGCCCTCGGCGACCCAGGCCTCGCCGTTATACTCCTTGTCGAGGCCGGCCATGATCTTGAGCAGCGTCGACTTGCCCGAGCCGTTGACGCCGAGCACGCCGATCTTGGCGTCCGGGTAGAAGCTCAGATGGATGTTATCGAGCACCTTGCGGGTCGGGTACGCCTTGGTCAGACCCTGCATGAAATAGATGAACTGGCGAGCCATCCGCTGTCCCTGGAATTGATCCGATTTGTGGAAATTTTGCTGCCGCCGATGTAACGGCCGGCCCCCGAAAGCGCAACCGCGGGACCTCTGTTTTCCGTCCGTTCACCACGTTTCGCGGCTTCACCACGGATGATTACGGGTTCGACGTCATGTGTGCGCCGAATCACGACAATTGAAACCATCTTTTAATAAATCAGGCCAAAACTCGTTCTCAACGTCGAAAAACGGCGATTTTCGCGGCAGAACCGCGGCCAAAACAGTTGAGGCCACGTCATGGCTACCATCATTTCAGCACCCCTTCCGCGCCCGACGACCAAAGGCGAGGCGACGCTGTTCGCCGAATTCCGCGCCTTTTGGCGCGCCTTCGTCGCCAAGGCTTTCAATCCCTACCGGCCGGAACTGCACTATATGCGCGGCCCGGGTCCGGCCTGCCGTGCCAAGCAGATGGCGCTGTCGCCGGCGGTCCGCTCGATGCTCGCCGATATCCGCGCCACGAAGAAGCCGTCGCCGCGCGTGTGACAATCGCCGCTTTTTGAAACCGCGGCCGCTTGCGCGCCTGCCGATTGCGCGCGACCATGACGGGTATCCCGACGGTTGATCTCCCGCCGTCGTCCTCACCCTGAATGGACCTCCCCGATGACGCGGCTCCGCTGTGCAATCCTCGACGACTATTTTGACATCGCGCTTTCGGTGGCCGACTGGCCGAAGGTCAAGGACCGGGTCGACGTCACCGTGTTCGACAAGCCGTTCGCGAGCGAGGCGGAAGCGGCGACGAAGCTGAAGGATTTCGAGATCATCTGCGCGATGCGCGAGCGCACCCCGTTCCCGAAGAGCCTGCTCGACGCGCTGCCCAGGCTGCAGTTCCTGATCACGTCAGGCATGCGCAACGCGGCGATCGACATGGAGGCCGCCAAGAACCGCAAGGTGGTGTTGTGCGGCACCCAATATAGCCGCGATCCCACCGCGCCGCTGACCATGGGCCTGATCCTGGAACTGACGCGCGGCATCGGCCGCGAGAATGCGCGCATGCACGCCGGCGAGGCCTGGCAGACCTTTGCCGGTACCGAGATCGAGGGCAAGACGCTCGGCATCATCGGCCTCGGCAAGCTCGGCAGCAAGGTCGCCGGCATGGCCAAGGTGTTCGGCATGAACGTCATCGCCTGGAGTCCCAATCTGACGCCGGAGAAGTGCAAGGAGGCCGGCGTCGCCTATGCCAGCAAGGACGAGCTGTTCGCGACATCAGACATCATCACCATCCATGTCGTGCTGAGCCCGCGCTCGCGCGGACTGGTCGGCGCCGCCGATCTCGCCCGCATGAAGCCGTCGGCCTATCTCGTCAACACCGCGCGCGGGCCGATCGTCGATGAGGACGCCCTGTTCGCGGCGCTGCGTGACAAGACGATCGCCGGCGCCGGCATCGACGTGTTCTCGGTCGAGCCGCTGCCGTCGGATCACCCGCTGCGCAAGCTCGACAACGTCGTGATCACGCCGCATCTCGGCTACGCGACGCGCGAGAGCCTGCAGGCGCATTATCAGCAGATGGTCGAGTGCATCGATGCCTTCACCAAGGGCAACGAGCCGCCGCGGCGCCTGGCCTGACAGCGGCATTCACTGCGGCTAGCCGAGCCAGCGGAACGCGCGTTCGAGCTCGGCGCGGCCGTCCCGGTCGTACCACGTGGGCGAGAATGATCCGCTCCGGATCCCATTCGATCATGCGGTCGACGGCGGCCTTCATCGCGTCCCTGTCCTGCAGGAAGGTCGAGCGCAGATCGGTTGGCGTGCTGCCGTCGGGATCGCGCACGCCGCCGAGCCAGATCAGGAACCGCATCAACGGCGAGCGGACTCGTCCGGCCTCAAAATTCTCGATCAGGTCCGTCAGCAGCAATGTCCGCGACGGCAGATGGAAGAACACGACCTCCGTCATGTAGCTGCCTGCCACCGGCAGCGTCGCGATCCACTCATCCCAGGGATAGCCGGATGATCGTTCCAGTGGCTCGGCTTCGAAGGTCAGCCGATTGTCCGCCTGTTGCTTGATCCCGGGCGCAAGGAAGATGCGCGCGTCGGGATAGGCAGCATTCCATTGCGGAATCCACCAGTAATGCAGACGGTTCGGACCGATGATCCAGCGCGGTACGCCCAGCTCAACGATTGCGGCCTTGAGCTCGGCCAGCAATGGTGTCGGCGAGTGAATGAACAGCCGCCCACCCGGCAGACGAACGATCGTCGCGCGCATTGGAAACGGCATCTTGAACCAGCGCGGACCGAACCGGATGATCGGACCATCGATCATCCATACGTCATCGGCGACAGGCTTTGGCGCATTCAGCGGCGGATAGGTCTCGCAGACGTCCTGCATCGCATTGCTTCCCAAGCTGCAACGTCGAAATGCGCGGCTTGTTGCAACAAAAAAAGGCGCGCTGTTCGCGCGCCTTTTTCAATGATGAACTTGCCGGTTGGCCTAGCGCACCGTCACCGGTGCGGGCAGCGGCTGCACCGTGGTCGGCTGCGTGCCGGGCAGCGGCGCGGCCGCCTGAGCCTGGGCCGCAGAGGGAGCCATCGGGTTCGCGGGCGCGGCAGAAGCCGTCGCCGTTCCCGGCGGCGGACCACCGGGCAGCACAACCACGCGGGTGCCGACCTTGGCACGCTCGAACAGGTCGGAGACGTCCTCGTTCAGCATGCCGATGCAGCCCGACGAGACGAACTTGCCGATGGTCGACGGCTGGTTGGTGCCGTGAATACGGTACACGGTCGAGCCGAGATACATCGCGCGGGCGCCGAGCGGGTTGCCGGGTCCGCCGGCCATGAAGCGCGGCAGATAGGGCTGACGCTCGATCATCTCGGTCGGCGGATGCCAATCCGGCCACTCGGCCTTACGGGTGATCTTCTGCACGCCGGTCCAGGTGAAGCCGTCGCGGCCGACACGGACGCCGTAACGGATCGCCCGGCCGTTGCCCAGGATGTAATAGAGGTAGGTGTTCGACGTATCGACAACGATCGTGCCTGCCGGCTCCTTGGTCGCGAACGACACTTCCTGGCGACGCAGATTCGGCGGCAGTTGCGCCGGGGCGTCTTCTGGCTGCTCGTCCGGCGGCAGCGCCGCGATCTGCACCGGCTTGCCGTTGGCATCGACCGGCGCCTGCTGCTGCGGCACGGCTCCGGTAACGCCCTCGGGCGGACGCATGCCGCCGCGGTCGTCGCCGTAGGAAACACCGGCGGCCGGAACGCCATTGTCGCGATTGGCTTGTTGCGCACCCGGACGATCGCCGTAGATCACCGGCGGCGGCCCCATCGGACGGCCATAGCGGGGATCATCGGGCGACATCACCGGCCCAGTCGGCGCGCCACGGTCGGAATAGACCGGAGGAGCATTCATCGGGCGGCCATAGCGCGGATCGTCCGGCGACATCACTGGGCCGGTCGGCGCGCCACGATCGGAATAGGCGGGCGCATTCGCCGGACGGCCATAGCGCGGGTCGTTCGGCGACAGCACCGGGCCGGGCGGCGGCAATGCAGCCGAATCCTGCCCGTCATCGTCATTGAGTGCGTCGAAATCCGGCATGCTGCCCTGGGGGTAGGGCTGGGGCGCCGTCGAATAGGCGGTGCCTTGGGGCGCCGGATAACCCTGCTGCGCATGCGCAAGCGGGGTTCCTGCCACGCCGAGAGCCGCGGCAGCGCAAATCGTCAGAATGCGGTTGATCATCATTGCTCTGTTATAGTCCCCAAGCCACACCGGACTGTTAACGGCCCAATGCAGGAAGATAGCGGCGCATTCAAGACAAATCCGCGAAACCCGGGCTATTCCGGGCCTTTTGTGATTTCGCGTCAACGCTGCGGCAAAGATGTCTCACGGGTCGGGAATGTTTGTCCACGTGGCCAAAGTCATCAATCACCCGCATTTTGTAACAAACAGTCCCGGGACGTTGCGATATCTTCGAATCGGCCTGATTCGCGCTCGCGACGCCGGCTTTCTTGTGTGGTCACCGCGTTCCCTCGACATCGAAGACCCTCCCGCAGAAGGGGGAACCCGCGCCCATGCTCCCCGGCCTTCGTTTTCTGTTCGCCGCGATCGTGCTGGCGACTTCGCTTCTGGTGTTCGGGTTAGGGGCAGCCGCGCTGTTTCGCGCGGCGCATGAAGAGTTCGCCAGCATTCCGGCCCGCCGGGCGCCGCCGCCCGAGCCGCAATTCGCGCAGCAGCCCGAGACCCCGCCGGTGCTTGCCATGGTGCGGGTCGATCCGCCCGCCGCCGACAAGGTGACGACCGATACGCCGGCAGCCCCGTCCGAGCCGGCCGCGTCCGAACAACCGGCCGCTCCCGCTGAGATCGCCGCCCCTGCAGCCGAGCCGGAGAAGGTCGCCGCCGTGACGGCGGATGATCCGGTCCCACCCGCTCCGCCGAAGCCGGAGGCCCAAGCCACGGAGACCCCGGCGCCGGCCCAATCCGCCGACACTGCGGCTCAGACTCCGACCGCAGATCCCTCGGCGGCATGGGAGCCGACGCCCGCTGCCGCCGAAGCCGCACCGGCAGCTACGGAGGCCAAGGTCGCCGCCGTCGCCGATCCGCCTGCCCCCAGCGAGCCCGCGCTTCCGCCGCCGGCACCCGCAATGGCAGCGCCGGAGCCCGCCCCGCCGCCATCACCCGAGGCGATCGCGGCCGCGACCAAGATCGCAACGCTGGGTGGGCCCGAAGTTGTTGTCGAAGTGCCGGTAGCGCCGAAGGCCGCTGAGGCGAAGAAGCCGGAGCGCAGCGCGGTCAGCAAGCCGGCACATCGCAAGGAGCGGCGGCGGATTGTCCGCGCGCCGCCGGTTCGGCAGGTCGTTCAGCAGCAGCAGCTCGATCCGTTCGGCCAGCCGACCCTGGTGCCGCTCACCCGGCGCTAGCAAGCAGGAACGACCTGTCAGGCCGGTCCCGTCGCGATCGGCGGGCCGCTCGCCTGCCCCCATTCCGACCACGAGCCGTCATAGAGCGCGCTCTCGGTGACGCCGAGCCGGTAGAGCGCAAGCGTCAGCACGCCGGCCGAGACGCCGGAGCCGCAGCTCGTGACGATGGGCGCATCGAGCTTCACGCCGGCGCCCGCGAACGACTTGCGCAGGTCATCGAGCGGCTTCATCTCGCCGGTCGCGGCATCGAACAATTGGTTGTAGGGCACGTTGCGGGCGCCTGGGATGTGGCCGGCGCGGATGCCCGGACGCGGCTCCGGCGCGCGGCCTTCGAAGCGGTCGGCGGCGCGCGCATCGATCACCTGCTCGGCACGGCTTTCGACATTGGCGATCATCTGCTCGATGCTGCGCACGCGCTGCGGATCGTAGCTCGCCTTGAAGGTCGCAGGCTTCGGCTTCACCTCGCCGCTCTCGACCGCCCTGCCCTCGGCGCGCCACTTCTTCAGGCCGCCGTTGAGAATGCGCACGTTGCGATGGCCATAGGACAGGAACATCCACCAGGCGCGCGGCGCCGCGACCCAGCCGCCGGAATCGTAGATCACCACGGTGTCGGCATTGCCGATGCCAAGCACGCCGATGTCGCGGCCGAACTGCTCGGCGCTCGGAAACATGTGCGGCAGCGGATTGGCATGGTCGGACACCGCGTCGACATCGAAGAACACAGCACCCGGCAGATGCGCGGCGAGATAATCGTCCTTCGGCAATGGCAGCACGCCGGGCAGCTTGAAGGTCGCGTCGAGCACCTTGACGTTGGCATCGCCGAGATGCGCAGCCAGCCATTCGGTCGAAACGAGCGGATCGTCGGTCATCGTCATCTTGCGTGTTTCTCCATCGTCATTGCCGGACTTGATCCGGCAATCCATCTTGCCTTGAAGCGATGGACACGCGGGTCAAGCCCGCGTGTGACATCCTGCCTAGCCCTTTTTCTTCGGCTCCCACGCCTCGATCGGCCCGCCGGCCTCGCGCCAGGCGGCAAAGCCGCCGCCCATATGCGCGACCGGCTTCAGGCCCATGTCCTTTGCGGTCTTGGCGGCGAGCGCCGAGCGCAGGCCGCCGGCGCAGTGGAAGATGAACTTCTTGTCTTCCTGGAAGATCGGCTTGGCATAGGGGCTATTCGGATCGATCCAGAACTCCAGCATGCCGCGGGTGCAGGAGAACGCGCCGGGGATCTTGCCGTCGCGCTCGATCTCGCGGGGATCGCGGATGTCGACGATGACGACGTCGTTCTTGCCGATCAGCGTGATCGCGTCGGCCGCGCTGATGGTCTCGATCTCGGCATTGGCCTCGTCGATCATCACCTTGATGCCGCGGTGGATGTTCTGGGGCATGGGGCTCTCCCTGGCTTTTCTTGATCGTCATTCTGGGGCGATGCGGCAGCATCGAACCCGGAATGACGATCGAATTTCATCAACTCGAGATTCCGGATCGATCCCATGGACCGTCCGGAATGACGGGATTGGTTACCGCACCAACTCCCGCATCGCGTTCTCCAGACCTTCGATCGTGATCGGATACATGCGTTCGGAGAACAGGCGGCGGATGATGGTGGTCGATTCCGAATAGTCCCAGTGCTTCTGCGCCACCGGATTGAGCCACACCGCGTGCGGATAGGTGCGGATGATGCGATCGAGCCAGACCGAGCCGGCCTCTTCATTGACATGCTCGACCGAGCCGCCGGGAACCATGATCTCGTAAGGCGACATCGAGGCGTCGCCCACGAACACCACCTTGTAGTCGTGCGGATATTTGTGCAGCACGTCCCAGGTCGGCGTGCGATCGGTGAAGCGCCGCTTGTTCTGCTTCCAGACGCCTTCATAGAGGCAGTTGTGGAAGTAGAAATACTCCATGTGCTTGAATTCGCTCTTGGCGGCCGAGAACAGTTCCTCGACCTGCTCGATATGCGAATCCATCGAGCCGCCGATATCGAAGAACACCAGCACCTTGACCGCGTTGCGCCGCTCGGGGCGCATGTGCACGTCGAGATAGCCGTGGTTGGCGGTCTCCTTGATCGTGGTGTCGAGGTCGAGCTCATCTGGCGCGCCGGTACGCGCGAACTTGCGCAGCCGCCGCAGCGCCACCTTGATGTTGCGGATGCCGAGCTCGACATTACCGTCGAGATCCTTGAACTCGCGCTTGTCCCATACCTTCACGGCGCGGTTGTTGCGGTTCTTCTCCTGCCCAATGCGGACGCCCTCGGGATTATAGCCATGGGCGCCGAACGGCGAGGTGCCGGCGGTGCCGATCCACTTGCTGCCGCCCTGGTGGCGGCCCTTCTGTTCCTCGAGCCGCTTCTTCAGGGTCTCCATGAGCTTGTCCCAGCCCATGGCCTCGATCTGCTTCTTCTCTTCCTCGGTGAGATATTTCTCGGCGAGCTTCTTCAGCCACTCCTCGGGGATCTCCGCCTTGCCCATGGCGTCGAGCAGGCTCTCGAGCCCCTTGAACACGGTGCCGAACACGCGGTCGAACTTGTCGAGATTGCGCTCGTCCTTCACCAGCGCGGCGCGCGACAAATAGTAGAAGTTCTCGACCGTCTGCTCGGCGAGATCGGCGTCAAGCGCTTCCATCAAGGTCAGATATTCCCGTAGCGTCACGGGGACCTGGGCGTCGCGCAGCGATGTGAAAAACTGCAGGAACATACCCACCTAGATCGCCCGCTGGGCCGGTGGCGTCAAGGGCCCCCGGCCGTGCTTCATCCCGAGATCAGCCATCCACTTTCACCGGGTTACCTCCGCCGCCGTCGGTCCGTGGCGGCGCCCGCGCCATCGCGGCAAGGTCGCGCCACGCCGGCGATCATTCCGCAGAGCGGAAAGATGATGCATGACATTCCATGCGGAAGCCCACATCGGTACCGCTGCGCTGCGGAATCCGCGCTAGACCGCCCGGCTTTTTCAATTAGAATTGTACCGGACAAGATATCGGAGAGGACATGCGACCGCTGCGAGAGCGGTCGTTTCGTGTGGGGGCCCGGGCCGCCGACGAACGAAGCAAGGCAAACAGATAGATGAAATTCACGGGTACCAAGGACTACGTCGCCACCGATGACCTCAAGGTCGCTGTCAATGCCGCCATCGTGCTCGAGCGCCCGCTGCTGGTGAAGGGCGAGCCCGGCACCGGCAAGACCGTACTGGCCGAGGAAGTCGCCAAGGCGATCGACGCGCCGCTTTTGACCTGGCACATCAAGTCGACCACCAAGGCGCAGCAGGGCCTCTACGAATACGATGCCGTCTCGCGACTGCGCGACAGCCAGCTCGGCGACGCCCGCGTGTCCGACATCAAGAACTACATCAAGCGCGGCAAGCTGTGGGAGGCCTTCACCAACGAGAAGCGCCCGGTGCTGCTGATCGACGAGATCGACAAGGCCGACATCGAATTCCCCAACGATCTGCTGCTCGAACTCGACCGCATGGAATTCCACGTCTACGAGACCGGCGAGACCATCAAGGCGAAGCTGCGCCCGATCGTGATGATCACGTCGAACAACGAGAAGGAACTGCCGGACGCCTTCCTGCGCCGCTGCTTCTTCCACTACATCAAGTTCCCCGACAACGAGACGATGGGCAAGATCGTCGACGTGCATTTCCCCGGTATCAAGAAGCGCCTGGTGGAAGAGGCGCTGCGGATCTTCTTCGAAGTCCGCGAGGTGCCGGGCCTGAAGAAGAAGCCCTCGACCTCGGAACTGCTCGACTGGCTCAAGCTGCTGTTGAACGAGGACATCACCCCCGAGATGCTGCGCGAGCGCGATCCGCGCAAGCTGATCCCGCCGCTGCATGGCGCGCTGCTCAAGAACGAGCAGGACGTGCACCTGTTCGAGCGGCTGGCTTTCCTCAGCCGCCGCGAAGTCTAGTTCCGATATCGGCAAACGCCGGGGCGATGGCTCCGGCGTTTTGCTTCTGCAGCTCAACAAACAAGCCAACAAGCAAGAAGACCAGGGAAGATGAACGTCCAAACCCAGATCCGGGCCGCCGAGCCCGTCACGACAGAGCACTTCGACGTCCTGATCGCAGGCGCCGGCATCTCCGGCGTCGGCGCCGCCTACCACCTCACCACGCAATGCCCCGGCACCAGCTTCGTGGTGCTGGAGACGCAGAAGACTTTTGGCGGTACCTGGTCCACCCACCGCTATCCCGGCATCCGCTCCGACAGCGACCTGCACACCTTCGGCTATCGCTTCAAGCCGTGGACCAGCGCGCCGATCGCGACCGCGGCCGAGATCCTGAAGTACATGGGCGAGGTGATCGAGGAGAACGACATCGCCCGTCACATCCGCTATCGCCACACCATCACCGCGGCGAAGTGGTCGAACGAAACCAATCTCTGGACCATCGATGCGACGCGCATCGACACCGGCGAGCGGCTGCGCTTCACCACCAACTTCTTCTGGATGTGCCAGGGTTATTATCGCCACGACGCGGGCTATACGCCCGAATGGACCGACATGGCGAAGTTCAAGGGCACCGTCGTGCATCCGCAGACCTGGCCCGACGACCTCGACTACAAGGGCAAGCGCGTGGTCGTGATCGGCTCCGGCGCCACCGCCGCGACCCTGATCCCGGCGATGGCCAAGGATGCCGGCCATGTCACCATGCTGCAGCGTTCGCCGACCTATTTCCGCACCGGCCGCAACGCCATCGAGATCGCCGAGGAGCTGCGCAGGCTGCAGGTCGACGAGCACTGGATCCACGAGATCACCCGCCGCAAGATACTGTTCGAGCAGGACGCCTTCACCAGGCGGACCTTCGCCGAGCCCGAGGGCGCCAAGAAGGACCTGCTGGCGGCGGTCGAAGCCGTCCTCGGCAAGGACTACGACATTGCCACCCACTTCACGCCGAGCTACCGGCCGTGGCGGCAGCGCATCGCCTTCGTGCCGGATGCCGACCTGTTCCACGCCATCAAGGGCGGCAAGGCGTCGGTCGTCACCGACGAGATCGACCGCTTCACCGAGACGGGCATCCTGCTCAAGTCCGGCAAGCAGCTCGAGGCCGACATCATTATCACCGCGACCGGCTTCCACCTCTCCGCCAACGGCGGCATCGACTTCGAGATCGACGGCAAGCCGCTCGACTTCGCCGATACCGTGACCTATCGCGGCATGATGTTCACCGGCGTGCCGAACCTCGTCTGGGTGTTCGGCTATTTCCGCGCCAGCTGGACCTTGCGCGTCGATCTGGTCGGCGACTTCGTCTGCCGCCTGCTGCAGCACATGAAGGCGACCGGCGCGAACAAGGTGACGCCGGAACTGCGCCCCGAAGACCACAACATGCCGCTGCTGCCGTGGATCGATCCGGAGAACTTCAACCCCGGCTACATGATGCGCGGCATGCACCTCTTGCCGAAGCGCGGCGACAAGCCGGAGTGGCAGCACAACCAGGATTACTGGGCCGAGAAGGACGAATTCCCGGCGATCGACCTCAAGGACAAGGCGTTCGTCTACGGCTGAGCTCCTGATATTAGTCCCGTCATCCTGAGGAGCGCGTAGCGCGTCTCGAAGGATGCACGGCCCCACTCGGGCCGTCGTGCTTCGAGACGGCCGCTTCGCGGCCTCCTCAGCATGACGGTGTTAGACACAGCGCGCTGATCAAAAAGCAACATCGCGTACGCCTCTATTCCGTCACGCATACTCCGGCAGCTTCGCAGCCGCCTCGGGTGCCTTGCCGCGGATCATGTCGGAGGCCTTGTCGGCGATCATCAAGGTCGAGGCGTTGAGATTGGCTGAGATCATCCGCGGCATGATCGAGGCGTCGATCACGCGCAGGCCCTCCATGCCATGGACCCGAAGCTGGTCGTCGACCACCGCCCACGGCGCGTCCGCCGGTCCCATCCGGCAGGTGCAGCCGGGATGGAAGGTGGTGGTGCCGCGCTCGGTCGCGGCCGCGAGCAGTTCGTCGTCGCTCGTGACCTTCGGGCCCGGAAAGTCCTCATAGGCGTAATACGGACTGAGCGGCTCGGAGGCGAGCAGCCGGCGCGCCAGCTTCATGCCGGCGACGACGACGCGGCGGTCGATCTCCTCGGCGAGGTAGTTGGTCTGGATGATCGGCGGCGCGAACGGATCGGCGGAGCGGATCCGGACATAGCCGCGGCTCTCCGGCCGCTGCTGCCATGACGCCACCGTCATGCCGGGCTCGTCCTCGAGCTGGCCCTGCACGCCTTCCTTGTAGCTCGCCGGCGTGAAGGTGAGCTGCAGATCGGAGCTCTCGGTGGTCTCGCCGGAATGCCAGAAACAGTAGACCATGGTAGGCGACAGCGACAGCAGGCCGCGCCGCGTCGTCGCCCATTTGATCGCCTCGCCCCACAGGCTGAAGCCGCGGCGAAGCTCGTTGATGGTCCTGATGTTCTTGACCCGCGCCACCGAGCGCGGCGCGTAATGATCCTGCAAACCTTCGCCGACGCCCGGCAGCGCGTGGCGCACCTCGATGCCGTGCGCCTGCAACAGCTCAGGCGCGCCGACGCCGGAGAGCTGCAACAGCTGCGGCGAGTTGTAGGCGCCGCCGGAGAGGATGACCTCCTTGGTGACGCGGATCTCCAGGGGATCGCCGTGCTTGCCGCCGCGGTTGTAGCGCACGCCGACCGCGCGCTTGCCCTCGAAGATGATGCCGGTGACATGCGCATGCGTGCGCACATCGACATTGGGCCGCCGCCGCGCCGGATGCAGGAACGCGGTCGCGGCGCTGACCCGGCGGCCGTTTCGGATGGTGCGCTGGCAGTACGACACGCCTTCCTGTATCTGGCCGTTGTAATCAGGATTGCGCGGAATGCCGAGGCTGACCGCGCCTGCCATGAAGGCCTCGCAGAGTGGATCCTGCCAGTCCATGGTGGTGACGGTGAGGTTGCCGTCGCGGCCGCGATAGGTGTCGTCGCCCTCGCCGATCCGCCTCTCCATGCGCCGGAAATAGGGCAGCACGTCAGGATAGCCCCAGCCGCGATTGCCGAGCTGCGCCCAGGTGTCGAAATCCTGGCGCTGGCCGCGATTATAAATGTGGCCGTTGATCGAGGACGAGCCGCCGAGCGTCTTGCCGCGCGGCGCATAGATGCTGCGCCCGCCGGTGTAGGGACCCACCTCCTGCTGATAGGCCCAGTTCACGCTCTTCATATGGAAGGTCTTGATGAAGCCGGCCGGCAGATGGATGTAGGGATGCCAGTCGCTCGGCCCCGCCTCGAGCACGCACACCTTGGTGCCTGCGTCTTCACTCAAGCGGTTGGTCAGCACGCTCCCGGCGGAGCCTGCGCCGATGATCACATAATCGAACGTTTCCATCGTCTCGTTTCTGGCGCCGACTATCGTGTCAGCGCGGCTTTTCGTTGAGTTGATAGGTCAGATGCGCCTTCACCGTCGGCCATTCGCTGGCGATGATGCTGTAAACCACGGTGTCGCGCAACGTGCCGTTGGGCGCGATCTGATGGCTGCGCAGAATGCCGTCCTGCTTCGCACCCAGCCGCTCGATGCCACGCCGGCTCTGGTGATTGAAGAAATGCGTGCGGAACTCGACCGCGATGCAATCAAGCTTCTCGAAGGCATGGATCAGCAGTAGCAGTTTGCACTGCGTATTGACCGCGCTGCGCTGCACACGCTTGGCGTACCAGGTCGAGCCGATCTCAACGCGACGGTTCGACGTGTCGACGTTCATGTAGGTCGTCATGCCGGAAATCTTGCCGTCGGCGTCGAACACCGTGAACGGCAGCATCGATCCGGCCTTTTGCAGGCCGAGCCGGCGGTCGATCTCCTTGGCCATGTTCTCCGGCTGCGGGATCGCGGTGTACCAGAGCTTTGACAGCTCGCCGTCCTTCACCGCCTCGACCAGCCCGTCGCGATGATCGTGGGACAACGGCTCCAGCCGCGCATGCGCGCCGCGAAGGGTGACCGGTTCAAGCCAGGGCATTCGAGATCTCTCCATCTTTGTCATTCCGGGGCGATGCGCAGCATCGAACCTCAGATGCGCAATTGCGCATCGGGGAATCTCGAGATTCCGGGTCTGGCGCTTCGCACCATCCCGGAATGACGATTGCGCTTCGCGAACCGCAATCGTCATCTATTCAGAAAATTCAGCGGCAATCCCGGCCGCGGCCAGTCCATCGCGATCAGCTCGCCCTTGCCCGACAGCGTGATGTAGGCGGTCTTCAGCTCGGGGCCGCCGAAGGCGATGTTGGTGGTGACGCGGTCGCCGGTCGGCACCTGCTCGACCACGGTGCCGTCGGGCGCGATCACCGAGATGCAGCCCGACACCAGCGTCGCGACGCAGACATTGCCCGATGCCTCGACCGCGAGCGAGTCGAACATCTGGTAGCCGCCGAGGCCGGCGATCGGCTTGCCGCGCTCGCCGCGATAGATCACGTCGCGCGGCTTGACGGTGCCGGGCTCGGAAACTTCATACGCCCACAGCCGCGCGGTCGGCGTCTCCGCGATGTAGACGGTCTTCTCGTCCGGCGACAGGCCGATGCCGTTGGCTGGCAGGATGCCGTGCACGGCCTCGACGATCTCGTTCATGCCGGGCTTCAGATAATAGAACGCGCCGACATCCATGTCGCGGGCGCGGCGCTTGCCGAGGTCGGAGAACCACAGGCCACCCTGCCTGTCGAACACCAGGTCATTCGGCCCGCGCAGCGCGTGCTCGCCGCATTTCGTCACCACGGTCTCGACCTTGCCGGATTGCAGATCGACGCGCTGGATCGAGCCGCCGAGATAATCCTCGGGCTGCGGCCCCGGCATGATCATGTTGCGGGTCGGAATCCAGGAGAAGCCGCCATTGTTGCAGATGTACATCTTGCCGTCGGGACCGAGCGCCGCGCCGTTCGGGCCGCCCGGCACCTTGGCGACGATCTCCTTGCGCCCGTCGGGATAGACCCGCGTCAGCCGCTGGCCGCGGATTTCGACCAGCACGACCGAACCGTCGGGCATGACGACGGGACCTTCGGGAAACTCCAGATCGGTGGCGAGAACTCGGATATTGGCCATGGCATCCTCCCGGCTCTTTGGCTGCAGGCGGATTCCGAACGGCCCCGCACGCGCAACGTTGTTGTTTCATCCTGTTATGGCAAACGGGGTTTGGCTTGCCAAGCAATGGCCCCGCAAGGCTGCCCGGCGTTGGGGCGGGATGGGCGCGCCGCAAATGCCCCTGTCGTCCCTGCCTAGTGCGCAATTGCGCACTAGGCAGGGACGACACCGAATAGGTGGCACGGTCAGTGAGTCAAATTTCCGCGTTCTCGCGACACTGTCCGAGCTTCGCGATTCGGATGAAGCGAAATATTTTCGCGCGCGAGGATTGACAGGTTTTGCTGAGTTGCCCGTCGGGTTGTTTTGTCGCACCCCTCTCCGTCGTCATTCCCCAGTGCGCAATTGCGCGCCTGAGGGCGCGCCTCCTGGCGCGAGCCTCGGAATGACGGAGAGAGAATGGGCGCGCACTAGCTCAGCGTGCCCGCATGCACCCACCAGCCGGGGTGACCGGCGCGGAGTTGTTCGCCGGCCGCCTCGGCGTCGGCGTCGGTTCCGAACACTGCAAAGCAGGTCGCGCCCGAGCCCGACATGCGCACCAGACGAACGCCCCGGGTCTCACGCAGCGCGGACAGCACGTCACTGATGACGGGCTGGATGCGCGCCGCGGGGGCTTCGAGATCGTTGGTGCCGCGCTCCAGCGCCGCGATCCAATCGTCGATCGCGCGCCCGGCTTCCGGCCATGACGGCGCCTGCATCACGACGTCGGTGGCGCCGATCAGGAGCTCGCCATTGCGCAGGCCGAGCGCATTGAAGACGTCCCTGGTCGCAACCGGCACGCGCGGATTGACCAGCACGCACGGCATTTTCGGCAGGTCGAGCGGCAGCAGGCCTTCGCCGACGCCGGTCATGTCGCAGGCCCGCGAGGCGACGCACACCGGCACGTCGGCGCCGGTCTGCAGCGCGACCTCCATGATCCGGCTATCGTCGAGCGAGAGCTCATTGAGCCGCGCCAACAGCCGCAGCGCCGCCGCGGCATCCGCCGAGCCGCCGCCGATGCCGGCCGCAACCGGCAGCACCTTCTCCAGCGTGAAGTGGCCGACCTCGAGGTCCGCGACGCGCTCGCCGAGCAGCCGCGCGGCCTTCAGCACCAGATTGTCAGAGGTGTCGCCGCAGGCATCGGCCAGCGGCCCCGCCATCGAAAGCGACAGCTCGGGTCCCGGCTCGAGCATCAGGCGATCGGCGCAATCGGCAAACGCGACGACGCTCTCCAAGTCGTGAAACCCGTCGACGCGCCGCCCGACAACCTTCAGCGTCAGGTTGACCTTGGCACGCCCTTCTTCAATCAGCGCCGGCACGGCGATAAACCCCTAAAAAACAAACATCGTGATGCGATTAGCGTAAATCGCCGTACGATCCTATCCCTTTGTTTGGATGGAAATTCCGCCATGACTCGTCATGCCCGGGCATAGCCGTCTGAAGGACGGCGTCGCTTCCGCTCGCCTATGACCCGGGCATCTATCAACCAAGAACGAATTTCTCGAAGGGATGGATGGCCGGGTCAAGCCCGGCCATGACGGGCAAACGTCAATGCCCGGGACATCTTGCGCGAAGACGCGCTTCGCGCTTTTGCCCGGGCATCACGGTATTTTATGAAGATGCAGCGCGACGACCGCCGCTCAGCCACCCTTGCCGTCGTCGTCCTTCTTCTTCTCGGCAGCGGCGGCGTTGGAGGTGTCGTCCGGCAGGCCGTTGTCGATCTTGGCCTGGATCTTCGGCAGCTCTTCCGGCTCGGGCTTGAGGTCGCGGGCATGCGCCCACTGGAACTTGGCTTCCAGGGTGCGGCCGACGCGCCAGTAGGCGTCGCCGAGATGGTCGTTGATGGTCGGATCTTCCGGCTTCAGATCGATCGCGCGCTCGAGGTTCTTGACCGCCTCCTCGTAATTGCCGATCCGGTAATAGGCCCAACCGAGCGAGTCCACGATGTAGCCGTCGTCAGGGCGCTGATCGACGGCGCGCTTGATCATCTTCATGCCTTCGTCGAGGTTGATGCCCTGGTCGATCCAGGAATAGCCGAGATAGTTCAGCACATGCGGCTGCTCGGGCTGCAGCTCGAGCGCCTTGCGCATGTCGGCCTCGGCCTTGTTCCACTGCTTGGAGCGCTCCTCGCAGATGCCGCGATAGTAATAGGTGACCCAGGCGTTCTTGTCGCCGCCGGCCGGCAGCGCGTCGATCGCCTGCGAATAGGTGGTGGCGCAGTCGGCGAACTTCTTGCGGCCGCGCTCGATATTGCCGAGCGCCAGGATCGCCTCGATGTCCTTCGGCTGATCCGATGTGACTTCCTTGAGGATCTTGATCGCCTCGTCGCTGCGGTCGGCGGCATCGAGATTGGTCGCGAGCTGGATCTGCGCGTTGCGCTTCAGCGGCGAGGACGCCGGCATCCGCTCATAGACCTTGATCGCCATCTGCGGCTTCTTCACCGATTCATAGAGATCGGCGAGCGACAGCAGCGCCAGCGGATGGTTGGGCTGCAGATAGAGCGCGAGCTGCAGATAGACCAGCGCGAGGTCCTCGCCGCCGCGGCGGGTCAGCGTCGCGCCGATGCCGTAGAGCGCCTCGGCCGCGCCGGCCTGCGGCGACTCGACCAGCGGCGGCAGCTTCTTGCCGGCCTTGGTCTCCTTGATGCCTTCCAGCACCAGCGGGTGACGCGGCAGCTTCTTGTCGAAGGCCTCGTACATCGCGGTCGCGGCGGCCGCGTCCTTGTTGCGCGAGGTCCAGCGCGCATATTCGTCGACCGTGCGCAGCATCGAATCGTCGAGCTTGTAGACGCGCTCGAAGCGGGCGCCGGCATCCTTCTCCTTGCCGGACAGCTCATAGATCATGCCGGCATGCAGGTCCTTGAAGATCGGGTACCACTCGGGGCCGGTCAGCTTGTCGATCGAGGCGACCGCGGCCTTGCTGTCGCCGGCGCCATAGGCGGCCCAGGCCGACAGCAGCGTCGCGACGAGATCGGTGATCGGGCCGCGCACCGACTGGTTGATGTTGGACTGCGCGGCGGCATATTTCTTCAGCTTGAGATCGCGCACGCCGACGACGAGGCGCGCGACGCGGTTGGCCTTGTCCTGGGTGAGGATGCGGTCGGCGAGCTTGACCGCCTCCTCGATGTCGCCGTCGGCGAGCGAGGAGATGAAGGCGCGGTCGAGCAGCTCGGAATTCTTCGGGTCGGTGCGCAGCGCCGAGCGGTAGAACGTCGCGGCCGAGGTCGCATCGCGCTCGACGCTGGCGTGGCGGGCGGCGAGATAGCTGCCGGCGGTGGTCAGCGACTTCAGGTCGTTCTTGGACGGGAATTGCGCGGCATTGTCGGTCGGATGGTCCGGCGTTTGCGCTGCAAGCTGCGCAGGCACGGCAAGCGCCGCGGCAGCGAGAACGGCAATCGTCAGGCGGTGGAATCGGGTGGACAGCATCACGGTCGCCTTGCTCCAGGGATTTACGCCAAGATGGATTTTATGGCCAAGATCTTGCGATCAGTCTCAAAATGCGAACCCAAGCGGCGGCATCACGGCGGGGGACAATGCCGCTTTTGGCGCTCATCCGCAAGGATCGCCCAAAGGCAACCCATGACGAATCAATTGGCAGATTAGGCCTTTAGGCCCGCCGATCCAGCCAGCCCCCGCAAGACGCTTCCACTATGGCGGTATCGTGACCGGGCCGGGCATATTCGCGCGCGGACGCAAAAAGGCGCGAGATAAGGGTGCCACGGCACCCCTTTTCGCGCCTTCTGTTGTAACCGGGGGTGCAATCCGGCCGCTCCACGCGCGGAGAGGCCAAGCGGAGGTTGCGGCAACTCGCGCAGCCGCCTCACGCAAATGTGGTCGGCCGCCTCGAGCTCACCCTGGCCTCACATTGCCTCGTAGTTCGGACCGCCGCCGCCCTCCGGCGGAACCCAGGTGATGTTGCCGTTGGGGTCCTTCACGTCGCAGGTTTTGCAGTGGACGCAGTTCTGGGCGTTGATCTGGAAGCGCGGACCCGTCGATTCCTCGACCCATTCATAAACGCCGGCCGGGCAATAGCGGTTGGACGGACCGGCGAACACGTCGTGTTCCGAGGTCTTCTGCAGATTGAGGTCGGCGACCTTGAGATGGACCGGCTGGTCCTCCTCATGGTTGGTGTTGGACAGGAACACCGACGACAGCTTGTCGAACGAGATCTTGCCGTCCGGCTTCGGATAGGCGATCGGCTGGTGCTGCTTGGACGGATCGAGCGTCTTGCGGTCCGGCTTGGCGTGCGACTGGGTGCCGAACAGCGAGAAGCCGAGCGTGTTGCACCACATGTCGAAGCCGGAGAGCACCGTTCCGAGCATGTTGCCGAACTTCGACAGCAACGGCTTGGCATTGCGGACCTTGAACAGGTCCTTGCCGATCGCCGACGAGCGCCAGGCGTTCTCGTACTCGACGAGCTCGTCATTGGCGCGTCCGGCGCCGAGCGCGGCCGCGACATGCTCGGCGGCGAGCATGCCGGAGCCCATCGCGTTGTGGACGCCCTTGATGCGCGGCACGTTGACGAAGCCCGCCGCGCAGCCAATCAACGCGCCGCCCGGGAACGAGAGCCGGGGCACCGACTGGTAGCCGCCCTCGGTGATGGCGCGCGCGCCATAGGCGAGCCGCTTGCCGCCCTCGAACAGCTCGCGGACATCGGGATGGGTCTTGAAGCGCTGGAATTCGTCGAACGGCGACAGATAGGGATCGTTGTAGTTCAGATGCACGACGAAGCCGACCGCGACGCGGTTGTCGTCGTAATGATAGAGGAACGAGCCGCCGCCGGTCCTGTCGTTCAGCGGCCAGCCGAGCGTGTGCTGCACCCGACCCTTCTTGTGCTTCGCCGGGTCGATCTGCCAGACCTCCTTGAGGCCGATGCCGAACTTCGGCGGCTCGGAGTTGGCATCGAGATTGAACTTCGCGATCAGCTGCTTGGACAGCGAGCCGCGTGCGCCTTCGGCGAACAGCGTATATTTGCCGAGCAGCTCCATGCCGCGGGTGTAGGAATCCTTGTGGCTGCCGTCCCTGGCAATGCCCATGTCGCCGGTGGCGATGCCGCGCACCGCGCCCTTGTCGTCATAAAGCACTTCGGCCGCGGCAAAGCCCGGATAGATCTCGACGCCGAGCGCTTCCGCCTTCGGTGCCAGCCAGCGGCAGACATTGCCGAGCGAGCCGATGTAGCAGTGATGATTGTTCATCAGCGGCGGCATGATGAAGTTCGGCAGGCGGAACCAGCCTTGCGACGTCGTCCAGTAGAAGCGGTCGTCCTTGACCTGCGTCTTCAGCGGACAATCGGCGTCGTCGCGCCAGTCGGGCACGAGCTTGTCGAGCCCGGCCGGATCGATCACCGCACCCGAGAGGATGTGCGCGCCGACCTCGGAGCCCTTCTCCACCACGACGATCGAGAGCTCCGGATTGAGCTGCTTCAGCCGGATCGCGGCCGACAGGCCCGACGGGCCGGCGCCGACGATGACGACGTCGAATTCCATAGACTCGCGCGGAGGAAGGTCTTCAGCACTCATGATCTTTGATCTCAGCCCATTGAGAACGCTTCTAAGCTTTTCACGGGTCGTTGTTTCCGATTTTTGGCGGAAGGACAACCATGGAATTGCGCTTCCATGGGTTTGCACGGCCCGGGTACCGCAAGAGAATAATCTTTTCCGAAAACCGCCCTCCACTTTTCTGGTCGATGCTCTAGATTGCGCCCATGATGGCCCTGCCGCCCGAGCCCACCCCTACACTGCAGCAATTGCTGGCCTTTTACCTCGAGGCCGGGGTCGATTGCGCGCTTGGCGATGCGCCGATCAACCGGCTCGAGGAGCCGGAGCCAGTTCCCGCCCCAGCCGCGCCGCGCCCATCAGTTGCACTCAATCCGCTGCGTCCGCCGCCGATGCCGTCAGTTCCGCGCAGCGAAATCACCGTGGCGCCGGATGCCGCGATCGCTTCCGCGCGCGAGGCTGCGCGGACTGCGCCGACGCTTGCAGCCCTGCGCACGCTGATGGAGAATTTCGACGGCTGCGCGTTGAAGCACACCGCAACCAGGCTGGTGTTCGCCGACGGCAATCCGCAGGCGCGCGTGATGTTCGTCGGCGAGGCGCCGGGCCGCGACGAGGACATCGAGGGCCTGCCGTTCGTGGGCCGTTCCGGCAAGCTGCTCGACCGCATGATCGCGGCGATCGGGCTCGACCGCAGCAAGGCCTATATCGCCAACGTGATCCCGTGGCGGCCGCCCGGCAACCGTACGCCGACGCCGCAGGAGACGCAGGTGTGCCTGCCCTTCATCCAGCGCCATGTCGAACTCGTGAATCCCGACGTGCTGGTGACGCTCGGCAATCCCTCGACGCAGGCGCTGCTCGGAACGCGCGAGGGCATCATGCGCACGCGCGGCAAATGGATCGACTACGACACCGGCACCCGCACGATCCGCGCCGTCGCCACCTTCCATCCCGCCTATCTGCTGCGCTCGCCGTCGTACAAGCGGCTGTCCTGGCAGGATCTGCGCGCGATCGCGAAGGTGTTGCAGGTGGCGAGCGCGTAGCTTCGTAGCCCGGATGGAGCCAACGGGTCGCGCGGACGCGCGCCCGATGACAGGCTCCGCGCAATCCGGGTGGATCAGGTGGCGTAAAAGAGCGGCCCCGGATTTCGCTGCGCTTCATCCGGGCTTCTGTAACGGGCCTTGGTTAGTCAATCCCTTTTCGCGTCATCCACTCGCCGGGCACTTGCTTCTGTACGGGATCGGCGCGAAGGCCGTCGCCTGATGGGGTGCATTGAGGAGCCGGCCGGCCAATCTACGGATTGCGTGGTCGTGAGCCACTTCCCGGATGGCGGCCTGACCGGATCCATCGTCCCAGCGGAGGGACTTCGCTCGGGGAGAGCCTGGTGTCGTGGCCCGCCCGGAACCGATTGCTGCTCCTGGCTAGATGGCCTTGGTCATCGGGTTGAACGGTTTGGTGTCGGCGAGCATGCGATGCAGGATCACGGCGAGCTTGCGAGCCAGCGCTACCTTGGCCTTGCGCATGCCTGCGCGCCGGGCGATCCGCATCGCCCAGCTCTTCAATGCCGAGCAATTCTTGACCGGCTTGGTCAGCATGACGTGAGCTGCCTGGTAGAGTGCCTCGCGCACGGAGGCATCCCCGATCTTGCTGATGCGGCCGGTGTAGTCGGTCTCACCGGACTGGTACTTCTTCGGGGTGAGCCCAAAGTGGGCTCCCGTGGCCTTCGAGGAGCGGAAGCGCTTCGGGTCGTCGATCGCCGCGGCATAGGTGAGCGCCACGATCGGACCAACGGACGGCGTTGTCATCAGGAGCTTGGCGGATGGATGCGTCCTGGCGAGCTTCTGGGTGTGCTTGTCCAGGCTCTTGAACTCCCGCAGCAGCACCGCATGGGCTTGGAGCAGCGCCGCCGCGACCAACTCCAGTCCGGGATGGCCGGTCACGAGCTCGCGGATGCGTCCGGCGAACGTGCGCTCGGTGGTCGCACCGACCTTCAGGCCAAAACCGCGAAGTATGCCGCGCAGGCTGTTCTCGACATCGCGAAGCTTGGATTGCAGCAGCTTGCGCGCCGTCAGGATGGCGCGGGTCTCCTGCGCCGCGACCGACTTGCAGTGCACCGGCCGGAACCAGCCGAGCCGCATCAACTGCGCGATCCGGCGGGCATCGTTGCGGTCCGTCTTCACCGGCATCGACTTGAAGGCTTCGCGAACGTGCCGCGTTTCCAGCAGCTCGACCGCAAGCCCTGCGTCTCGCAGACCCGCATACAGCCATTGCGACAAGGGGCCTGCCTCCAGCCCGATCCGTTCCAGTACCAGACCCAGCGACCGGAACCAGGCGATCAGCGCCGCCGGCTCGCTCGCAACCTTCGTCTCGCGCAAAATCTTGCCTGTCCCATCGACAAGGCAAACGCTCGAGCATTCCAAAGACACGTCAATTCCTGCATAGTGGCACATGGTCGTCCCTTAATGATGCTTGGAGCGGGCTTGCCCGACTCCGTTGAACACCATCAGTTTGAGGGACGACCGCCTTCCAACCAACAGGCCGCTCGCGAGCGCGCTTCCAAATTGCGCCGTAGCGAGCGGGCGGCCGGCCCGTTACCCCATCTACGGCTCCACGTCACGTCAAATCACGTCCCTTTCGGCCGCACGATCGCCCAGCCGATCCGCAGCACCGGCTGCCGTCCGTTGACCAGCCGGTCGAACGAACGCGGCACTTCCGGCACGAGGCCGGGGAAGCGCTGCGCGATGTCGGGCGGCGGCGTGCCGGCGGTGTCCTGTGCGCGCCACACCACGACGCCGCCGGTTTCGTTGAATTTTGCGACCGACAGCCACGGCGTCCGCTGCGGCGTGGCGTCGAGCAAAAGATGCGGGCGGCGGCGGTTCATCGCAATCAGGCTGGCAAGTTCGGGATCGCCGGCCACCGCGCGCAGGCGCTGGTTGGTGCGGCGCTCATAGCTGTCATCGAAGAAGCGGCCCATCGCGGCTGCCGGCAGCGAGGTGGACGCCTCCGTGGTGCTGGTCCAGGGCAGGAACAGCGCCGCCGCCAGCGCGAGCGCTGCAGGCGCCGCGACCGCCAAGGCCCAGACCGAACGCAGCAGCCGCTGCCGCCTGAGCGGGATCAGTTCGCCGGTCGCGACCACGACGGCAAGCCCGGACATCAACAGCGCCACTCCGGCGCCGCCGAAGGCGCGATCGAGATTGAACAGCGCGGAGACGAAGCTGCTCGCGATCGCCGGCGCGAACGCGAAGAAATACACGAATTGCCGCGCCAGCGGACTGACCGGCGGGCGGTTGATGATCGGGGCATCCTCGGTCTTGCCGGCGAACCAGCGCGAATTGAGGATCGCCAGCAGCGCGATCGCGGCGGTCGCCACGATCAGCCCGCCGAGCACCACGCCCCAGCGCAGCGCGCGCGCCTTGAGATCGGCGAGTGCCGGCAAGGCCGGCAGCGCCAGGACGTCGGCGCGGAGCATCCAGATCAGGTAGGGCAGCGCCAGCACGATGATGACGAGCAGCGCGTAGATCGGATCGACCGACTTGAGCATGCGCCGCCCGCGCTCGGTTGCGAGCGCAAAGCCTGTCACGAGCAGGATCATGCCGATCGCCGCCGGCGTCGTCAGCAGCAGGAGCCCGCAATCGATCGACCAGGCGAACCAGGCGTTGCGCCGGTTCTGCCCGATCAGTTGCCAGGAATGCAGCAACAGCAGCGCCCAGAGCGGGCGCGCCAGGATCAGCGGGCCGAACTCGACGCTTGGCGAGGAGAACACCACGACCGTCATCGACAGCAGCACTGCCAGCACGCCCTGCGGGCCACCGACGATGGCGCGCGCCAAGGCGTAGAAGGCGATGAAGGTGACGATCTCGCAGACCTGCGCCAGGAGATAGACGCCGAACACGTGATTGCCGACGGCGCGGAAGGCGATGTCGGCGAGCCAGAACGCGAGCGGCGGCCCCATGTCGGTGCCGACCTGATATTCGCGGCCGAAGGCGAGGATGGTGGCGAGGTTGCCGGGCGGACTGCCGTAGAAGATGGCCGGCAGGAACAGCCAGATCGCGGCCTGCGCCAGCACCACGATCCAGACCACGAGGCGCGGCCGGGCGCGGATCAGTTCGACAACCAGGGAGGTAAACCGCATGAAACGCCTGAAATGCCCCAGCCACCCGTATCAAGCGGCGCCATCTGATCCCGAGGTTTTTTGATAAACGGCGGCGGCGATGGAGGCAACCGGGCTGGATGTGTCCACGGTGCAAAGTCAAACATCGCTGTCATGCCCCGCGAAGGCGGGCATCCAGTACGCCGCGGCGGCCAGGCTTGAGCACAACGGTCTCTGGAATACTGGATCGCCCGGTCCCGTCTTCGCCAAGGCTTCGACGAGGCCAGGGCCCCCTGGCGCGCCGAAGCTTTAGCGGAGGCGGCGAGCCGGGCGATGCCACCGAGAGTGCGGCGCCGCCGCGCTTTACGCCGCTTCGGATGCCGCGGCTTCGCTTTCGGCGTCCACCGTGAACAGGTCGGGCTCCGCCGGGACCGGGAAATGCTTCAGCCGCGCCGCGACGACGGGAGCGAAGAAACTGCGGTGATGGCTGCTGGGGCCGAGCCGGTCGAGCGCCTCGAGGTGCTCGGGGACGGCATAGCCCTTGTGCTGCTCGAAGCCGTAGCCGGGGCAATCCAGCGCCAGCGCGCACATCAGGCGGTCGCGCGTCACCTTGGCGATGATCGAGGCCGCCGCGATCGAGGCCACGATGCCGTCGCCGCCGATCACGGCGTCGCAGTCGCAGGGCGTGGCGAGCTTGTCGCGGCCGTCGACGAAGACATGCTTCGGCATTTCCGGCAGCGCATGCACCGCGCGCGCCAGCGCCCACAGCGAGGCGCGCAGGATGTTGTCGCGGTCGATCCGCGCCCGTGACGCCACCGCGACCGAGAACGCTGCTGTCGCGCAGATTTCCTCGAACAGTTCCTCGCGGCGCTCGACGGTCAGCCGCTTCGAATCATCGAGGCCCTTGGGTATCCGATTTGGGTCCAGCACCACGGCGGCGGCGACCACCGGGCCCGCCAGCGGCCCGCGCCCGGCCTCGTCGCAGCCGGCGACCGGCCAGACGCCGCGCTTGATCAGCGCGCGCTCGCGCCGAAAGCTCGGCCGCGTCACCACGATGACGCGCTTGTCCGGCTTGGCCGGCTCGGCCGGCTTCTTCTTCGACGCGGTCTTTGACGTGCGATTGGACTTGTCCCGAATCATGCGGGGATCGTGGTCAAGCCCGGCCCGCGGCGCAACCGGGAACCTGGCGCCCTTCCCCGTTATTCAATCCGCCACCCTAATCGGGATCGGCGCTCTAATCGGGGATTGACACCCGGCGGTCGTCGCGAACCTCAAAGCCCGGCGCGCGCACCACTTCCCAGGCGTGGCCGTCGGGATCGCCGAAATAACCGCAATAGCCGCCATAGCTGGTCGGCTGCGCGGGTTTCAGCAGCCTGGCGCCTTTCGACAGCGCGAACGCCATCACACGATCGACCTCGGCGTCGTCGTTGCAGTTCCAAGCGATCGCGACGCCGCGGAACGCTGAAGGCCGTGGCTGATCCGGCAGCCCGGCATCGGCAGCGAGCAGATGCCACGGGAACAGGCCGAGCACGGTGCCGCCGGTCTCGAAGAAGGCGACCTCCTCGCCGGTCGCGCGCATCTTCCTGGAGAAGCCGAGCGATTCATAAAAGCCGATGCTGGCGCGCATGTCGCTGACGCCCAGCGTGAGGACGGTGAAGCGTGCGGTCGGGGCGTTACTCATGTTTACCTTTCCCGTCGTTGCGAGCGAAGCGACGCAATCCATTGTTCCACATATTCGGATGCATGGATTGCTTCGTCGCTTCGCTCCTCGCAATCACGATCATCACTTTGCTGGCACCTAAAACAAGCTCAGCTGCTGCCCGCTGCGCTTCGGCTTGGCGAAGTGATCGGTGGTCAGCTTGGTCCGCCGCTTGTTGAGGCCGAGCTTTTCGCAGGCGATCTCGAAGCGGCGGCCGATCATCCAGGCCATCGGGCCGGTGCCCTTCATCCGCGTGCCCCATTGCGAGTCGTAGTCGCGGCCACCGCGCATGTCGCGGATCAGCGTGAAGACGTGACGGTAGCGATCGGGATAGTTGGCCATCAGCCATTCGCGGAACAGATCGCGCACCTCGAGCGGCAGCCGCAGCAGCACATAGCTCGCCTCCCTGGCGCCGGCATGTGCGGCGGCATCGAGGATGCGCTCGATCTCGGAATCGTTCAGCGCCGGGATCACGGGTGCGACCATCACCGTGGTCGGGATGCCGGCATCCGTGAGCCGCTTGATCGCCTCGAGCCGCTTCGGCGGGGTCGAGGCGCGCGGCTCCATGGTGCGGGCGAGTTTCGGGTCGAGCGTCGTCACCGAGAGCGCGACCTTGGCGAGATTGCGCTTGGCCATACGTACCAGGATGTCGATGTCGCGGGTGACCAGCGCCGACTTGGTGACGATGCCGACCGGATGGCCGGCGCGCTCCAGCACCTCGAGGATGCCGCGCATGATCTTCCGGTCGCGCTCGATCGGCTGATAGGGATCGGTGTTGGTGCCGATCGCGATCATCCGCGCCTCGTAGTCCGGTGCCGCCAGCTCCTTCTCGAGCAGCGCGGGTGCGTCCGGCTTGGCGAACAGCTTCGATTCGAAGTCCAGCCCCGGCGACAGGCCGAGATAGGCGTGGGTCGGCCGCGCGAAGCAATAGACGCAGCCGTGCTCACAGCCGCGATACGGATTGATCGAGCGGTCGAAGCCGATGTCGGGCGAGTCGTTGCGGGTGATCACCTTGCGCGAGGTGTCGAGCGCCACGCTGGTCGCAAATGGCGGCAGGTCCTCGAGGCTCTGCCAGCCGTCGTCGAAGGCAACGCGCGCCTCGGCCTCGTAGCGGCCGCTGGCGTTGGACTGCGCGCCGCGGCCGCGCCGCCGCTCGCGCTCGATCGCGACCGCAAGCTCGGGAAAAGGGGAAGGTGCACCCGCCGGGTTATCGGAGGGCGCCGTTACCGGCGGGTGCTTGAGGGCATGAGAGGATGCTCGGCTCATGCTTTGAAGCTAACACGGCACGAGAACAAATCAAGAACATGAACGGAGAAATTCCACAAAACCTTGCTACAAAATTCTGCAGGCGAACAGGCTGCTTTGAATATGACAAGGTGATAACACGGCCGGAGTTTCTCCACCGTTTGAGCCATCGAAGCCTCAAAATCATGCTGAGCGTGATCATTCCAACCGACGGCGTCGAGCGCACCGCGGTCGCAACATTGGCGGCGCTGGTGCCGGGCGCGGCCGCCGGCGTCATCCGCGAAGTGCTGCTGGTCGACCGCAGCAACAGCGATGTGATGGAGCGCGTCGCCGACGTTGCCGGCTGCCGTTTCATGCGCTTCGAGGGCACGCGCGCCGCGGCGCTTGCGGCAGGCGCGCGGCAGGCGCGGTCGCCCTGGCTGATGTTCCTGCATCCGGGCGCAGTGCTCGATGCCGGCTGGATCGAGGAAACCACCCAGTTCATCCAGATGGTGGCGGCCAGCGGCAAGGACCGCGCCGGCATCTTCCGCTACGCCCGCGCACCCTACACCGACCCGGGCCTGCGCGACGGCCTCAAATTCGTTGCCCGGATGATCACCGGGCCCTCGGCCGAACAGGGCCTTTTGATCGCGCGCGAGCATTACGAGCGGATCGGCGGCTACCGGCCCGATGCCCGCCGCTCCGAGGCGCGCCTGCTGCGCCGGCTCGGCCGTTCCTCCCGCACCATGCTGCGGAGCCGGATCATGGTGGCCTGAACAAAGCGCTTGCGGATTATTTGATTCCGTCAAATAATATGCTTGATGAAATCAAACTTCCATGACACCACGCTCGAGAGCCAGGTCGCCGCGGTCCGCGGCTTCAGCCGGTTCTATACCCGCAAGCTCGGCATCATCGAGCCGAAGCTGTTGCACTCACCATTCACGCTGCAGGAAGCGCGGATCATCTACGAGCTCGCGCACCGCGAAAATTGCACCGCAACCGATCTGGTGCGCGATCTCGACCTCGATGCCGGCTTCGTCAGCCGCACGCTGGCGGCGCTGCAAAGGCGCCAGATCGTGACGCGGAAGCCATCGAAGGCCGACAAGCGCGTCAACGAGGTGGCCCTCACCGCCAAGGGCCGCACTGCTGCCGCCGATCTCGACTGCCGCTCGCGCAGCGAGGTCGGGACGCTATTGAAGCAGATGGACGGCGACCGTCGCGCCGCGGTGGTGCGCGCCATGGGCACGATCGAGCAATCGCTGGAGCCGCCGGCCGAGAAACCGGTCGGCTTCCTGCTGCGCAGCCATCGCGTCGGCGACATGGGTTGGGTCGTCTCGCGGCAGGGACAAGCCTACGCGGAGGAGTATGGCTGGGACATTAGCTACGAGGCGTTGGTGGCCGAGATCTGCGCGCAGTTTCTGCGATCGTTCGATCCGGCGCGCGAGCATTGCTGGATCGCGGAGGTCGACGGCGAGCCGGTCGGCTCGGTCTTCCTGGTCGACGGCGGCGACGGGGTCGCCAAGCTGCGCCTGCTGCTGGTGGAAGAAAAGGCGCGCGGGCTCGGCGTCGGCCGCGCACTGGTCGAGCAATGCATCCGCGCCGCGCGCGAGAAGGGTTACAAGAAGATGACGCTGTGGACCCAGAGCATCCTGGTCGCCGCGCGCGGCATCTACGCCCGTGCCGGCTTCGAGCGGGTCAAGGAAGAAAAGCACCACAGCTTTGGCGTCGACCTAGTCGGCGAGACCTGGGAGCTGGAGTTGTAGGGCTCTTTACCCTCCGGCGTCATTCCGGGGCGATGCGCAGCATCGAACCCGGCATCTCGCGCCACAATCTCTGGATTCCGGGTTCGCGCTTCGCACGCCCCGGAATGAGGGAGGCTAAGCGCTCGCGCCTTTCGCCTTCGGGCGGCGCAGATGTTCATCCAGCCGCGGCATGATCTCGACGAAATTGCAGGGGCGCGTGCGGTAGTCGAGTTGCGCCGCCAAAATGCCGTCCCAGCCGTCGCGGCAGGCGCCGGGCGAGCCGGGCAGGCAGAAGATGAAGGTCGCGCCCGCAACGCCAGCGGTGGCGCGGCTCTGGACAGTCGACGCCCCGATCTTGGCGTGGCTCAGCATGTGGAAGGCGATCGAAAAGCCGTCCATCCGCTTCTCGAACAATGGCTCGACCGCCTCCGGCGTCACGTCGCGGCCGGTGAAGCCGGTGCCGCCGGTGGTGATGACGGCATCGACAGCGGGATCGGCGATCCAGCGCCGGATCACGGCTCTGATCGCCTCGACATCGTCGGTGACGATCTCGCGCGCCGCGAGCTTGTGGCCGGCCGCGGTGAGACGGTCGGCCAGCGTGGTGCCCGACTTGTCATCCGCCAGCGAGCGGGTGTCGGAAATCGTCAGTACCGCGATATTGAGCGGGATGAATGATTTGGATTCGTCGAGTGAGGACATTTGCACCTCTTTCCATCCCGCTGACGACATCCTGAGGTGCTCGCCTCGCGGTGCACTTGCATCACTGGGCGAGCACCTCAGGATGGGCCACGGGCTCCGTCATCCTTCGAGGCTCGCCAACAGGCGAACATATCCCGAGTGAGCGCGTTCGCGCTCATCCGGGGATGACGCTACCGGCACACGGCTACAAGCTACCGCCGAACGTGTTGCAGGCCTGCACGGTGCCCTGCTGGTAGCCCCTCATGAACCACTCCTTGCGCTGCGCGGCGGAGCCGTGGGTGAAGGAATCAGGCACCACCCTGCCCGTCGCCTGCCGCTGCAGCGTGTCGTCGCCGATCGCGTTCGCGGTGGTCAGCGCGGCGTCGATGTCGCCGGCCTCGAGGAAGCCCGGCCGCTTCTTCTCCTCGCGGTTGACCCAGACGCCGGAAAGGCAATCGGCCTGCAGCTCGACCTTGACCTGCAGCGCGTTGGCCTCGGCCTTGCTGCCGGCCTGCTGCTGCAGCCGATTCACGCGCGGAATGATGCCGAGCAGGTTCTGGATGTGATGGCCGGCCTCATGCGCGATGATATAGGCCGCGGTGAACTTGCAGGCGTTGCCCGAGCAGCCGCGGAAGCGCGTCTCGACCTCGCGGAAGAAGCCGGTGTCGAGGAAGATGGTCTTGTCCGGCGGGCAGTAGAACGGTCCCATCGCCGACTGCGCCATGCCGCAGCGGCCGCCATTCGTGGCATTGCGGAACAGCACGATCTTCGGACCGGTGTAGGTCTGCCCGCTGGCCTTGAAGATCTCGCTCCAGCGATCGTCGATCTCACCCAGGATGCCGGCGATCATGCTGCCCATCTCGTCGGTCGGGGCGCCGCGCTTGGCCTGGCCGCCTGACGACTGCCGGTCGGTCTGGTAGGTCGGCGCCTGGCCGCCGCCGGTGAGAATCTCGGCGCCGCCGATCAGGATGCGCGGGTCGATGCCGAAGGCATAGCCGAGCAAGCCGAGCACGATGATGGTGCCGATGCCGAGCCCGCCACCACCCATCGGAACGCCGAAGCCGCCACCGCCCCCTCCGCCCATCCCGCCTTCATCGCGACGATCTTCGATGTCGTCGCTGCGGCGGAAATCATCATAGCGCATGGTGGTTTCCCTTCATTCCAGTCGGCGACCCGACGCGGGACACTCCAACTTAAAATTTCCATTCTGTTAATCAATATCCTGCCCGGCAATAATTGCCTAGTCCGGAAGAGGCGCATCCCTTGCGGTGCAAACGGTTGCCAATGAGCGCAAATTTACCGCGCGAATCGTGCCGGTTTGATGATCCGCAAATTTTTTCGCCGAACGCGCTGATGTTGCAGCACAACGCCGGTGGCATCGCGACGTGCCGCGCAAAAGATGCTGCAATCTTTTGCATGAAGATTTCCAATTAAGTCGATTTTTACTTTGCCGGGTCAATGTGACGCCAGTCGGTTGTTTAGTCCCGCGTCGCCGACAGCGTCGCCTGAGTCAGAGTTCTTGAGTCATGGTAGTGTCGCGTCGCGGGGCGTCTGCAAGGGCGCCCCGCACTAAATTTGAGAGTGCCCCATCGAGCCACATCGTCATTGGCGATTGCGTGGCCGAATTGTCGAAGCTTCAGGCCGGCTCGGTCGACCTGGTCTTCGCGGATCCTCCCTACAATCTGCAGCTCAAGGGCGACCTCAAGCGCCCCGATGAGTCGCATGTCGATGCCGTCAACGACGACTGGGACAAGTTCTCGTCGTTCGCTGCCTACGACGATTTCACCCGGGCCTGGCTGCTGGCCTGCCGCCGCGTGATGAAGCCGTCGGCAACGCTGTGGGTGATCGGCTCCTATCACAACATCTTCCGCGTCGGCGCGATCATGCAGGACCTCGGCTTCTGGCTCCTGAACGACATCGTGTGGCGCAAGTCCAATCCGATGCCGAACTTCCGCGGCCGCCGCTTCACCAATGCGCACGAGACCATGATCTGGGCCGCGCGCGACGAGAAGGCCAAGGGCTACACCTTCAATTACGAAGCGCTGAAGGCGTCCAATGAGGACGTGCAGGCACGCTCCGACTGGCTGATCCCGCTGTGCACCGGCGAGGAGCGCCTCAAGGACGGCGACGGCAAGAAGGTGCATCCGACGCAGAAGCCCGAGCAGCTGCTCGCCCGCGTGTTGCTGTCGTCCTCGAAGCCCGGCGATCTCGTGATCGATCCGTTCAACGGCACCGGCACCACCGGCGCCGTCGCCAAGCGCCTCGGCCGCAGCTATATCGGCTTCGAGCGCGACAAGGCCTATGCCGCCGCCGCCGAGGCGCGCATCGCCGCGATCGAGCCGCTGCCGGAAGCAACGCTGGCGCCGTTCATGACCGCGCGCGAGGCACCGCGGGTGGCGTTCTCCGAACTGATCGAACGCGGCATGATCGTGCCGGGCGCCAGGCTGGTCGACGCCAAGAAGCGCCACGGCGCCCTGGTGCGCGCCGACGGCGCCATCATGCTCGGCGACAAGGTCGGCTCGATCCACCGCATCGGCGCGGTCGCGCAGGGCTCCGGCGCCTGCAACGGCTGGACCTTCTGGCACGTCGAGACCAAGAGCGGCCTGCGGCTGATCGACGAGCTGCGCGCCGAGATCCGCTCCGAGATGGCGGCGGGCTGAGGCAAGCCGACTAATCTTCCTCGTCATTCCGGGCTCGCCGCTTCCCGGCGCCCTCAGATGCGCAATTGCGCACCGGGGAATGACACGTTGGGAAAGATGACGCCGTCTTGAATGCGGCCCGCCTTGTTGCGCCGCGACGGCGGGACTAGATTCGGTCCCACCACTTGCCCGTTTCGATTGGTCGCCGATGCGAAGACAATCCGAGAACTTGCTGCTGGTGCCGCTGCTGCCGGTCTTCCTGCTCGGCATGTTTCCGATGCTGCTGATCGGCCTGCTCGGATTCTTCGGCCTGATCATTTTCGGCATCCTGCTGATCTGCGTCGGCCTGACGCTCGCCCTCGAGGCGCATGGCGAGTTCAATGAAGAGATCATCGTCCATGGCTACGCACGGGGATCAGAACGCGCGGCGCAGGTCTCCCATTTGCGTGCTGCGACCCGCTCCGCTGCCGCGCTGGACGTCGCGGGCATCGTGCTGGTCGTCGCGGGTATCCTGGGCTTCTTCTGGGCCGGCTGACCAGCGCGCCACGCGACCCTGATTCACAACCTCGTCGCTTGCGCTGCGGCGTGAAATTTGCGCAAGAGAGCCGGTCTGCGGCCTTCCCCGCCGCGTCCCGATCTCGCCGGTTACAAGAACCAAGGGAGTCCCTTCATGATCAAATTCTATTTCAACGGTGCGCCGAACCCGAACAAGGTCGCGCTGTTCCTCGAAGAGTCCGGCCTGCCGTTCGAGGCGATCCCGGTCGACACCCGCAAAGGCGAGCAGTTCGCGCCGGAATTCCTGAAGGTCAACCCGAACGGCAAGGTGCCGGCGATCGACGATGACGGCGTGCTGGTGTTCGATTCGAACGCGATCCTGCTCTACCTCGCCGAGGAGCACGGCAAGTTCCTGCCCGCCAATACGCCGGCCAACCGCGCCGCCACGCTGTCCTGGCTGATGTTCATCGCGACCGGCCTCGGCCCCTATTCCGGCCAGGCCGTGCACTTCAAGCACTTCGCGCCGAAGGATCTCGACTACGCCAACAACCGCTACCAGTACGAGGCGCACCGCCATTACAAGATCCTCGACGATCACCTGGCGAAACAGCGCTACATGGTCGGCGACAGCTACACGATCGTCGACATGGCGTTCTGGGGCTGGGCGCGGATGGCGGCGTTCATCTTCGGCGAGGAAGGCTACGCCAAATATCCGAACGTCAAGCGGCTGGTCGACGAGATCTCGGCGCGGCCGGCGGCGGCGCGCGCGATCGCGCTGAAGGACAAGCACACCTTCAAGGCCGAGATGGACGACGCGGCGCGCGACATCATGTTCGGCCACCTCAAGTCCAAGGTGGCGTAAGCCAATCCACACGACGGCAAGACGACGGCGCCCGGATGGGCGCCGTCTTCGTTTGTGCCGCCCGTTAGCGGCGGACCGCTACGCCGGAAACGCGCCGAGCGCCTTCTCGGTCAGGACCGAGTCGCAATATTCCCGCACCTCCTTGATCCGACCACCGTCGAAACGGAACACCAGGCAATAGTCGTTGTCGTAGCGCTGACCTTGCTTGGTGAGGTTGTCGCCCTTGGCCTCGATCACGACGATGTCGCCGTCGGCGATGATGCGATGGGCGACGGTGCGGCCGCGCTCGACCAGTTTCGAGCGGACATGGCCGTGCAGATCGTTGATGATCGACTGCTTGCCGGTGAACGTACGCGACCAGGAATATTGCCCGGTCACGGTCCAGATCGCGTCGTCGGCAAGCGTTGCCATGAACAGCGAGTTCTCGCGCACCGCAGGATCGGGACTGCCTGCGATCACGAACATCTCCTGCACCAGTTTCTTGTTGTCGGCTGCGCTCATGGCGCGTCTCCTTGCGATTGATAGACCCTGATTTCAGGCGTTTCCTCACGCGATGCGGTCTTCGGCTCTCGTGAAAAACGCCTTGCCCGCAATCCTGCGGCGCCTGCGCGCATTCTTCCAATCGATAGGTAGTATGATATATATTCACTCGATGAATTTGAATTCGCTTGACCTCAATCTGCTGGTCGCGCTCGACGCCCTGCTGCGCGAAGCCAATGTCAGCCGCGCGGCGATGCGGCTCAATCTGTCGCAACCGGCGACCAGCCACGCGCTGCAGCGGCTGCGCGACCTGATCGGCGATCCGCTTTTGGTGCGCACCGGCGCGCGGATGGAGCTGACGCCGCGGGCGCAGGCGTTGCGCTCGCCGCTGGCCCATGCGCTCGACCAGGTGCGCGCGCTGTTCGTCTCCGACGATTTCGACGCCGCGCGCAGCGACCGGCACTTTCGCCTGATGATGCCCGACCTCGCGGTCGAGCTCCTGATGCCGCCGCTGATGGAGAAGGTGACGCAGATCGCGCCGAACGTCACCATCGACGTGGTGCCGTGGCGGGGACCTGCGATCTTCACGCCCGAATTCGCCCGCACCATCGATCTCGTGATCTCGATCGGCGACTCCTTCAAGGGCTTTCACCGCCAGCGGCTCTACACCGACAGCGACGCGCTCGCGGTGCGGCGCGGCCACGGCGTCGGCACGAAGCTGAAGAAGCGCGAGGCGTTCCTCGCAGCGCGCCATGTCGCCGTGGTCATCCGCGGCCAGGACGAGGACCTGATCGACAGCTGGCTGCGCGCCAAGGGCATCGAGCGGCGGATCGCGCTGGTGGTGCCGGGTTATATCGAGGCGCTGCACGTCACCGCGCGCACCGACCTCGTCGCCTTTGTGCCGCGCCGGCTGATCTCGGCGCTGTCGAAGCAATTGTCGCTGATGACGGTGACGCCGCCGCTCGATCCAGGGATCGACGAGCAGCACATGTTCTATCCGACCCGTGCCCAGTTGGACCCGGGCTCGCTGTGGCTGCGCAAGCTGATGCTGGAGACCGGACGCGAGCTGGAGACGGGGAAGGTGTAGCCCAGCTCTCTCCACACGTCGTCCCGGCGAAGGCCGGGACCCATAACCACAGGGTTGCGTTGTGAGAGCGGGCTGCGGCCCCAACGTCGCGTAACAACGATCCTTGGTGGTTATGGGTCCCGGGTCGCGCTGCGCTTGCCCGGGACGACACCGAATTTTTGGGCCCTACGCCCTCTGCTCCGCCAGCACCTTCTGCACCGCCGGGCGGCTCTCCATCGCCGCGCGATGCGCCTTCACCTTGGGCAGCGTTGCGATGTCGACGCCGTCGCCGTCGAGCCACAGGGTCAGCGTGTAGAGATAGGCGTCACTGACGGTGTAATTCTCGCCCATCACCCACGGGCCCTTCAGCATGTCGCGCTCGATCAGGTTGAAGCAGGCGCCCATGGTCTTCGGCACCATCGCCTTCATGTCGGCGAACGACGTCTCCTGTGTCGCCCAGCGCGGACCGCGCATCTTGTGGGCGTGGCAGATGTGCACCGTCGAGCACAGATAGGAGTTGAAGGCCTGCAGCCTGGCGAATTCGAAGGCGTCGTCGGGCGCGAGCTTCGCCTGCGGAAAGGTCTGCGCGATGTAGGCCAGCATCGCCGGCGTCTCGGTCAGCACGCCGCGATCGGTCACCAAAGTAGGCACGCGGCCCTTCGGATTGATCTTCAGGTATTCCGGGCTGTTCTGCTGGTTGGTCTTGAAGTCGATCTTCTCGGTCGTGTAGGGCGCGCCGGCCTCGGCCAGCGCGATGTGGGACGCGAGCGCGCAGGTGCCGGGAGCAAAATAGAGCTTGAGCATGTTGCTGTCCTCTCCGAGCCTTGTCGGTTCGTTGCGAACGCGGCTCTGGTTCTTGTTCTGACGGCGCGGAGGTTAGCGGTAGCCCCCTTTGCCGTCCACCCCGCGCGCCGCGGACCTTGCCCGCGGCGGTGCCGTCGTGCGATGACCATGGCCAATCGAGGGGATTTTTCATGACTGTGCTCATTGCAGGTGGCGGAATTGGCGGGCTGACGCTGGCGCTCAGCCTGCACCAGATCGGCGTGCCGGCCCGCGTCTTCGAGAGCGTGCCCGAGCTGCGGCCGCTCGGCGTCGGCATCAACGTGCTGCCGCATGCGGTGCGCGAACTGATCGAGCTCGGCCTGCACGATGTGCTCGACGCTTCTGCGGTGCGCACCCGCGAGCTCGCCTATTTCTCAAAGCACGGCAAGCCGATCTGGAGCGAGCCGCGCGGGCTCGAGGCCGGCTACAAATGGCCGCAATTCTCGATCCATCGCGGCCGGCTGCAACAGCTGCTGCTCGATGCCGCGACCGAACGGCTGGGGGCTGCGAACATTCTCACCAGCCATCACCTCACCGGCTGGACCGAGACCGCCGACGGCGTCCGCGCCGATTTCATCGATCGCGCCACCGGCAAGCCCGCCGGCAGCTATGACGGCGTGGTGCTGATCGCCGCCGACGGCATCCATTCGTCGGTGCGCGAGAAGCTCTATCCGCAGGAGGGGCCGCCGATCTGGAACGGCCGCATCCTGTGGCGCGGCATCACCCGCGGCGATGCCTTCCTGACCGGCCGCACCATGATCATGGCCGGCCACGAGATCCTAAAATTCGTCTGCTACCCGATCTCGAAGGAGGCAGGCCCCGACGGCAAGTTCGACATCAACTGGGTCGCCGAGCGACACATGTCGCCGACCTATCAATGGCGCCGCGAGGACTACAACCGGACCGCAAAGCTCGACGAGTTCCTGCCGTGGTTCGAGAGCTGGAATTTCGACTGGCTCGATGTCCCCGGCCTGATCCGGAACTGTCCGCATGCCTACGAATATCCGCTGGTCGATCGCGATCCGATCCCGCAATGGACCTTTGGCCGCGTCACGCTGATGGGCGATGCCGCGCATCCGATGTATCCGATCGGCTCCAACGGCGCCTCGCAGGCGATCCTGGATGCGCGCGTGCTGACGCGCGAGATTCTGGCGCATGGCCCGACGCAGGCGGCACTCGCGGCCTATGAGGCCGAGCGGCGGCCTGCGACCACGGACCTCGTGATGCTGAATCGCCGCAACGGCCCGGAGCAGGTGATGCAGCTGGTCGAGGAGCGCGCGCCTGACGGCTTCAAGGTCGTCACCGACGTGCTGTCGCAGCAGGAGCTGGAAGACATCGCCGCCAACTACAAGCGCGTCGCCGGTTTCCAGGTCGAGGGACTGAACGCCAAGCCGCCGATCGTGCAGCGGGCAGGCTGAGTTGTAGCGCGGCGCACTATGTATCACCGTCACCCTGAGGAGCCGCGAAGCGGCGTCTCGAAGGGTGCACGGCCCGGCCGGTGGCCGTGCATGCTTCGAGACTCGCTCCGCTCGCACCTCAGCATGACGGACTTACCAATGCAGGCGCGGCTTCATCGCAGCGCGCGCGCCGCCTCCACCAGGCGGATGCTGCTGCTCGCGGTCGCGAGCAGTGCGCCGTCGGCGGCGCTCAGCTTTCCCTCGACGAAGGCGATGGTCTTGCCGAGTTGCGTCACCGTCGCCTCGCCGGTGATCGGCCCGGGTTTTGCCGGCGCCAGGAAATTCACGGTCATCGTGATGGTCGTGGTGAAGAGCCGGCCCTCGGTCATCACGAACACCGCCGGCCCCATCGTATCGTCGAGCATCGCCGAGAGCATGCCGCCCTGGATAAAGCCGGCCGGATTGCAAAACTCCGGCTTGCCGTCGAACACGATCCTGATCCAGCCCTCCTGCGGACGGGCGTCGACCACGTGCCAACCCAGTAGCTTTGCGACGGGCGGCATCGGAATGCGGTCGAGTGCGGTTACGATCATGGCGGCCTCCGGTTTCCGGAGGTGATAGCGAAGCCCTGCTGCCAGCATGGTGTCAGCAGGTCAGAGCATGATCCGGAAAAGTGGGAACCGGTTTTCCGAAAAAATCATGCTCAAAAAAATGAGCCGATGATGTGATTCATCGCATCGTCAGAGATCGAGCCCATGCGCGATGACCTTGCGCATCACGTTCGGAAACGCCTCGCCGTCCAGCGTCGCCACCGGCACCCAGCGCATGCCATCCGGCGCGCGGCTCCGCGGCGGCACGCTGGCAGTGTAGACGACGAGCTCCAGCGGGAAGTGCGTGAACACGTGGGTGACAACGCCCGCCTTGCGGTGCCAGCGCGTGACGCCCTTCAGGTCCGGCGCCTGCGCCAGCGCCGCCGCGTCCTCCTGCTCGGCCAGCCATTGCGATCCCGGCACCTCGGTCATGCCGCCGAGCAGGCCTTTCTCCGCGCGCGAGCGCACCAGAAGCTCGCCGCCGCGCGTCACCACGAAGGCCGCGCCGCGGCGCAAGATGCCGCTCTTCTTCGGTGCCTTGCGCGGGAACGTTTCCTGATCGCCGCGCGTGCGCGCCGCGCAGTCGTCATTCAGCGGACACAATGCGCAGGCCGGCTTCTTCGGCGTGCAGATCGTCGCGCCCAAATCCATCAGCGCCTGAGCACTGTCGCCGGCGCGGGACGGGCCGAGCAATGTCGCCGCCATCTCCTTGATCAGCGGCTTGGCCTGCGGCAGCGCCTCCTCGATGGCGTAGAGCCGACTGACCACGCGCTCGATGTTGCCGTCCACCGGCATGGTGCGGCGGTCGAAGGCGATGGCGGCGATCGCGGCCGCGGTGTACGGCCCGATGCCGGGCAGCGCGCGCAGGCCCTCCTCGGTGTCCGGAAACACCCCGCCGTGATCGCCCATCACCGCGACCGCGCAGGCGTGCAAATTGCGCGCCCGCGAATAATAGCCGAGCCCGGCCCACATCCTCAGGACGTCGTCGAGCGAGGCACGCCCAAGCGCGGTCACGTCGGGCCAGCGCGACACGAACTTCTCGAAATAGGGCCCGACCGCCCGTACCGTGGTCTGCTGCAGCATGATCTCCGACAGCCAGACGCGATACGGATCGGCCCGCTCCCCCGCCACCGCGCGCCACGGCAACGTCCGGCGATGCCGGTCATACCAGGCGAGCAGACGCGCCGGGCGGTCGGCCTGCTGATCGGTCGATTTGATTTTGGCGGCAGCGCGAGAACTCATGAACGCATCTTAAGCCACATCTCGCCATGTCATGCCCGCGCTTGACCCGGGCATCCACGTCTTTCTTCGCCCGGCACGGAAAACGCCGCCACAATGATGAACACGGTTTCAGCCACATCACCACCACTGCTATAACCCTCCCATGTCCAGACCCGGCCCGATCAGCGCCAAGCCCCTGTCGATCCTGCTCAGCGATGTCTTCACCGACGCCTATGCCAAGCAGGGCTTTGCCGCGCGCGAATTGGTGACGCGCTGGACCGAGATCGCGGGCGAGCGGATCGCGGCCTATTGCGAGCCGCTGAAGATGCAGTGGCCGCGGCCGGTGGAGGGACAGCCGCAGGAGCCGGCGACGCTGGTGCTGCGGGTCGAAGGGCCGATGGCGCTGGAGATCCAGCACTCCTCCGACGTCATCCTGGAACGGGTGAACCGCTTCTTCGGCTGGCATGCGGTCGGCCGCCTGACCATCCGACAGGCGCCGCTCTCGCGCCGCAGCCGCCCGGTACGGCCGCGCCCGCCGGACGCCAAAACCGTGGCCCGGGAGGCGGCCAACCTTGCGGCCGTCGAGGACGACGATCTGCGCGCGGCGCTGGCCCGTTTGGGTGCCTCGATCAAGCGAAATTGACGCTTTTCGGCGGGCCAGCCGCGAGACCGCGGCATTGCCACAATGGCCGTTTCAAGCTAGCGAAGGCTTCTTTTCGGGACCCCTTCATTGTGGCGTGAATGCGCCAATCCGGGAGCTGACCTTGATCATCACGCGCCGCGCTTTCACCACCGCTCTCTCGCTGACCGGGCTCGCCGCCCTCGCCGGCCTGTCGCCGCTGCGCCTGATCACCGACGCGTTCGCGCAGACCGCCGCCGAGGTCGCCAAGCCGCAGTCGCTGCCGGACATGGGGCTCGGCCCGCAGGACGCCAAGGTAACCATCATCGAATACGCCTCGATGACCTGCCCGCACTGCGCCAATTTCAACGAGACCGTGTTCCCGAAGATCAAGTCGACCTACATCGACCCCGGCAAGGTCCGCTACGTGTTCCGCGAATTCCCGCTCGACATCAAGGCCGCCGCCGGCTCGATGCTGGCGCGCTGTATCGCCAAGGACGACGCGCCGAAGTATTTTGCCGTGATCGACCTGTTGTTCCGCCAGCAGAACGACTGGGTGGTGAAGAACACCACCGAGACACTGACCCGGATCGGCAAGCAGGCCGGCCTCACCCAGCAGCAGGTCGAGGACTGCCTGAAGGATCAGAAGCTGCTCGACAAGATCGCGGCCGACCAGAAATACGCCAACGAGGTGCTGAAGGTGAACTCGACGCCGACCTTCTTCGTCAACGGCGAGATGCTAAAGGGCGAGACCTCGTTCGAGGAATTCAGCAAGCACATCGATCCGCTGCTGAAGAGCTGATCGGGAGCCCGCGAACCTGACGTCTTCGTGGCTCGCTTTCGAGTCGAGGCACGATAATTGTGGATGATTTGCGATCACGGCACGCAGCCGTCGCATCATTTGGTTGTTGAAAACCTGATTCGCGCGATGCGAATCATCGAGGACATGCAAGGGCCATAAAACCCTGCAAATCCCTTGGGAAAAGCTTGCTCAAGCGGTTGCCCTGACGCGCTCGCATCGCCATTGTCGCCGCTCATGAGAGCTGCACGCAGCAACTCACCCACACACCGACATTGCCTTCCATGGTATTGTCACGGCAGGGAGATTCGCGCCCGGCCAAACGAGATTTGTGTACATGAAGCTCACGCGCCTCCGCCTGCACGGTTTCAAGTCGTTCGTTGAACCCACCGATTTCATGATCGAGCCGGGCCTGACCGGCGTCGTCGGACCGAACGGCTGCGGCAAATCCAATCTCGTCGAAGCGCTGCGCTGGGCGATGGGCGAGACCTCGCACAAGTCGCTGCGCGCCGCCGACATGGACGCGGTGATCTTCGCCGGTTCCGGCAACCGTCCGGCACGCAATCACGCCGAAGTCGTGATGACGATCGACAATTCCGATCGCTCGGCGCCGGCCGCGGTGAACGACAGCCAGCTCTTGGAAATCTCCCGCCGCATCGAGCGCGAAGCCGGCTCAGTCTACCGCATCAACGGCCGCGATGTCCGTGCAAGAGATGTGCAGATCCTGTTCGCCGACGCCGCCACCGGCGCGCGCTCGCCGGCGCTGGTCCACCAGGGCAAGATCGGCGAGATCATCCAGGCCAAGCCCGAGCAGCGCCGTCGCGTGCTGGAAGACGCCGCTGGCGTTGCGGGTCTGCATGCCCGCCGCCACGAGGCGGAACTGCGGCTGAAGGCGGCCGAAACCAACCTCACCCGCGTCGAGGACGTGATCGGCCAGCTCACCGGTCAGATGGAAGGCCTGAAGAAGCAGGCGCGCCAGGCGATCCGCTACCGCGAGGTCGCGGCCAAGGTGCGCAAGTCCGAGGCGATGCTGTTCCATCTGCGCTGGATCGAGGCCAATGCCGACGTCAACGACGCCGCGCAGACCCATGATATCTCCGTGCGCGAGATGGCCGAGCGCACCCGCGAGCAGGCCGAATCCGCCCGCATCCAGGCGATCCGCGCCGCCGAATTGCCGGCGCTGCGCGATGCCGAAGCGCGCGCCGCCGCCGGCCTGCAGCGCCTGACCAACACGCGCGAGATGCTCGACCGCGAGGAGCAGCGCGCCAAGGAGCGCGTCGGCGAGCTCGATCGCCGTCTCACCCAATTCGCCCAGGACATCGCGCGCGAGCAGCAGCAGACCTCCGATGCCGACATCGCGCTGCAGCGGCTCGACACCGAAGACGCAGAGCTGAAGGAAGAGATCAAGTCGCGCGTCGAGAAGCGCTCCGGCGTCGACGAGCGCGTCGCTGAGGCCGAGGAGATCCTGGCCGCGACCGAGCGCCAGTTCTCCGAGCTGACCACGCAGCTCGCCGATCTCACCGCCAAGCGCAATCAGCTCGAAGCCGGCGTGCGCACGCATCGCGACCGCTTGGCGCGGCTCGATCAGGAGATCGCCAACGTCCAGGCCGAGGAATCCAGGCTCGCGCAGGAGACCGGCAATCTCGGCGACATCGACGCGCTGGCCGCCGCCATGGAGATGGCGCAGCAGACCCTTGCCGAGTCCGAGGCCGCCGTGCAGACCAGCGAGGCGCATCACGCCGCCGCGCGGCAGACGCTGGAAGCCTCGCGCAATCCGCTCACCGAAGCCGAGAAGCGCGTGCAGCGGCTCGAGACGGAAGCCCGCACCATCTCCAAGCTCGTCACCAGCGAGACCAAGAATCTGTGGCCGCCGATCATCGACGGCATCACCGTCGCCAAGGGCTATGAAAAGGCGATCGGCGCCGTGCTTGGCGACGACCTCGATGCGCCGGTGGATTCCTCGGCGCCGATGCGCTGGACCAATATAGGCGTGGCCGGCGAAGATCCGGCGCTGCCGGATGGCGTCGAGCGGCTGGCCGACCATGTCCAGGCGCCGCCGGAACTGGCGCGCCGCCTGGCCCAGATCGGCGTCGTCGCCAAGGAACGCGGCGCGGCGCTGGTGTCGCAGCTGAAGACCGGCCAGCGGCTGGTGTCGCTCGAAGGCGACGTCTGGCGCTGGGACGGCTTCGTCGCCGACGCGCATGCCCCGACCGGCGCCGCCCGCCGTCTTGCCGAGCGCGCCCGTCTTGTCGACATCGAGCACGAGCTGGAACAGGCCCGCATCGATGCCTCCACCAAGCGCCAGGCGCTGGAGACGGCTGAAGAGGAATTGCGCTCGGCGTCCGCCGCCGAGGGTGCCTCGCGCGAAGCCGTCCGCGCCGCCCGCCGCGAGGCCGACGCCGCGCGCGAACGTCATGCCGCCACCGAGCGCGAGATCAACCGCCACGCCGCACGCAAATCGGCGCTGACCGAGGCGCACAGCCGCGTCGCCGCCGACCGCGCCGAGGCCGAAGCCGCATATGAGAGCGCGGCTGCCGCGCTCGCCGAACTGCCGCCGGGTGTCGAGACCGAGGCCCAGCTCGCCGCGGTTCGCGCCGAGATCGACAACCAGCGCCGGGCCGCGGCACAAGTCCGCGCCGAGGCGCAGGCGCTGGCCCGCGAGGCCGAGCTCGCCGACCGCCGCGTGCAGGCGATCGTTGCCGAGCGCAACGAGTGGCAGAACCGCAAGACCAGCGCCGCTTCGCAGGTCGAGACCGTCGAGGCGCGCATCGCCGAAGTGTCGGCCGAGCGCGAGGAGCTCGCCAATGCGCCCGAAATCTTCGCCGAGAAGCGCAGCGCGCTGATCACGGAGATCGAGCACGCCGAGGGCGATCGCCGCATCGCCGCTGACGCGCTGGCGACCGCGGAAGCCGCGATGGCGGAAACCGATCGCCTCGCCAAGGCCTCGCTCGAAGCGCTGTCCTCATCCCGCGAAGCTACCGCGCGCGCCGAGGAGCGTATGGAAGGCACCCGCCGCCGCCTCGCCGACATCGAGCGCGAGATCCACGACATGCTCGAGGTCGAGCCCAGCGCGGTCGTCGGCATGGCCGAGATCGAACCCGGCCAGGAGCTGCCGCCGGTCACGCAGGTCGAGGAAGAGCTCGAAAAGCTGCGCCGCGACCGCGAGCGGCTCGGCGCCGTCAATTTGCGTGCCGAGGAAGAGCTCAAGGAAGTCGAGACCCAGCACACCGCGCTGACCACCGAACGCGACGATCTGGTCGAAGCGATCAAGCGGCTGCGCCAGGGCATCCAGAGCCTCAACCGCGAGGCGCGCGAGCGCCTGCTGACCTCGTTCGAGACCGTTAACAACCACTTCAAGCGGCTGTTCACCGAGCTGTTCGGCGGCGGCGAAGCCGCGCTGCATCTGATCGAGAGCGACGATCCGCTCGAGGCCGGCCTCGAGATCATCGCCAAGCCGCCCGGCAAGAAGCCGCAGACGCTCTCGCTGCTCTCGGGCGGTGAGCAGGCGCTGACGGCGCTCGCGCTGATCTTCGCGGTGTTTCTGACCAACCCGTCGCCGATCTGCGTGCTGGACGAGGTCGACGCGCCGCTCGACGACCACAACGTCGAACGGTTCTGCACCCTGCTGAACGAGATGACCGGCTCGACCGAGACACGCTTCATCATCATCACGCACAATCCGATCACGATGGCGCGGATGAACCGGCTGTTCGGTGTCACCATGGCCGAGCGCGGCGTGTCGCAGCTGGTGTCGGTCGACCTGCAGGGCGCGGTGGACATCCTCGACCAGAACGTGGCTTAGGCGTAGCACCTACGCGTCGACGTCATTTTCTGGATACCCGCGCCTCCGCATCGTCATTGCGAGGAGCGATAGCGACGAAGCAATCCATGCCTCAGCACGCGGCGCTATGGATTGCTTCACTCCGCTCGCAATGACGTGGGATAGTCCGTCACATGACCTCACCCGATCTCCCCGCCGAACTGCGCGCAGCCCTCAACGCCGGGCTCGAAGGCCTGTCGCGCAGCGACGCCGCCGGCCGCGCGGCGGTGATCTCGCAGACCTATCGCGAGGGCGGCGGCTCCTCGACGATCAGGACCGAGACCGATGCGCTGGCCTATGCGCTGGCGCGGATGCCGGCGACCTATGCCGCCGTCGCAGCGAGCCTCAACGCCCTGACGGAGATCAGGCCGGACTTCGCGCCGGCGCGCCTGCTCGATGTCGGTGCCGGTCCGGGGACCGTGACCTGGGCCGCCGCGGAAGCGTTCACGTCGCTGCGGGACTTCACCCTACTTGATGCCAACGGCGCGTTGCGGACGCTCGCCGAGGAGCTGTTTCACGGCAGCATTCGCCTGCACGACGCCAGCTATCAACTCGGCGAGGCGCGCGCCCTGCTCGACAAGGCCGAGCCCGCCGACCTCGTCGTCGCCAGCTACATGATCGGCGAACTCGGCGATGCCGAGCGCGGGGCGCTGGCCGATGCGCTGTGGTCGAAGACCAGCGATACGCTACTGGTCGTCGAGCCCGGTACGCCCGCCGGCTACGCGCGGATCATCGCACTCCGCGCGCGATTGATCGCTGCCGGCGCGCATGTCGTGGCCCCCTGCCCGCATGACGGCGGCTGTCCGCTGGTCGCGCCCGATTGGTGCCACTTCTCGCAGCGCCTGCAGCGCTCCCGCGCGCACAAGCAGCTCAAGGGCGCCGACGTCCCGTTCGAGGACGAGCGCTTCGCCTATGTCGCGCTGAGCCGCGCGCGCGTTGAGAACAGGCCATCGCGCGTGCTGGCGCAGCCGGACGTCGGCAAGGTCGAGATCGCGGCGAAACTGTGCACGCCCGAGGGCGTATCGGTTGCGCGGATCCCGCGCCGCGCCAGAGCCGAATACGCAAGCGCCCGGCGCTGGCGCTGGGGCGATGCGGTATCTCGTCGTCCCGGCCTTCGCCGGGACCCATAACCACCGAAGTTTGTTGTGAGTGAAGCCGTCGCCGCTTGTGCCCCTACCGCGGGCCGCGGCGCATGGGTCCCGGCCTTCGCCGGGACGACGGAATATGTTGAACCGATGTCGGCCAACCTTCGACTAACGCTTGCCCACCTTTCCGCGGCGGGCTGCCCTGCGCCCCGATCTTGGGCTACGGTGCCGCCGTCTCGTCCATCAGGAGCTGCCCCGTCATGTCGACCAGCTGGATCGTTATCGGCGTCATCGTGCTTCTCGTGCTGTTTGCATTCGGCGCCTACAACCGCCTCGTGGCGCTCAGCCAGCGGGTCGGACAGGCCTTTGCCGACATCGACGTGCAGCTCAAGCAGCGTCACGACCTGATCCCGAACCTGGTCGAGACGGTGAAGGGTTATGCCGCACATGAGCGCGGCACGCTCGACGACGTCATCAAGGCGCGCAATTCGGCGATGTCGGCGCAGGGCCCGGCCCAGGTCTCGGCGGCGGAAAACCAGCTCTCCGGCGCGCTCGGCCGGCTGATCGCGCTGTCGGAGGCCTATCCGGACCTCAAGGCCAACGCCAATTTCCAGCAGCTCGCCTCCGAGCTCTCCGATCTCGAGAACAAGATCGCCGCCAGCCGCCGCTTCTTCAACAACGCGGTCCAGGAATACAACACCGGCATCCAGCAGATGCCGGCCGCGCTGTTCGCCGGCATGTTCGGCTTCACCCGCAAGGATTTCTTCGACCTCGGCGCCAGCCGCACGGAGGTCGAGGCGGCGCCGAGCGTGAAGTTCTGATTACTTCCTTCGAGATGACGCCCCTTCGGTCATTCCGGGGCGATGCAACGCATCGAACCCGGAATCTCATCTCACTCACTAATCTCGAGATTCCACAAAGCGCAATTGCGCATTGGGGTTCGCGCGTGCCGCGCGCCCCGGAATGACGGTGAGAGCGGACGCGCACCATGGCCGCCTATGGTCTCTACACGCATATCGCATCGAACAAGTTTCGTTCGATGCTGCTGCTTGCCGGCCTGTTCCTGCTGATCTACGTGCTGGTCTATGCCGGCGCGCTGGTCGCGGAGGTGATGATCGATAGCGGCCGCACCGTCGACTATTACCTGACGCGGGCCTCGCGCGACCTGATCTCGGCCTTCCCGTGGGCGACGATCGCGGCAGCGGCCTGGATCGTGATCGCCTATTTCTTCCACCAGAAGATGATCGACGCCGTCACCGGCGGCGAGAGCGTGACGCGGCAGCAAGAGCCGCGGCTCTACAATCTCCTGGAAAATCTCTGCATCTCGCGCGGCATTCCGATGCCGAAGCTGAAGGTGATGGACAGCCCGGCGCTGAATGCCTTCGCGACCGGACTGAACCGGAGCCAATACGCCATCACCGTCACCACCGGCCTGTTGAAGGCGCTGAACGATAAGGAGATCGAGGCCGTGCTCGGCCACGAGCTCACCCATATCAAAAACGGCGACGTGCAGCTGATGGTGATCGCGGTGATCATCGCCGGCGTGGTCGGCTTCTTCGGCGAGCTGTTCTTCCGCCTGTTCACGAACCTGTCGTGGAACTCGAGCGGCGGCGGAGGCGGCTGGTCGTCTTCATCCTCTCGCTCCTCGTCATCCTCGTCGGACCGCGACAGCAAGGGCTCCGGCGGCGGCGCGATCATCGTGATCATCATCGCGGTCGCGCTGATCGTGCTGGCCTGGCTGCTGTCGCAAGTGGTCAAGCTCGCGCTGTCGCGCTCGCGCGAATTCCTCGCCGATGCCGGATCGGTGGAGCTGACCAAGAACCCCGATGCGATGATCTCGGCGCTGCGCAAGATCGAGAACCGCGGCGAGCTGCCGGATGCCACCTCGGCCGTGATGGAACTCTGCGTCGACAATCCGCGCGAGGGGTTTGCCGACCTGTTCGCCACCCATCCCTCGGTCAAGTCCCGGGTCGATGCCCTGGTGAAATATGCCGGTGGCCACGATCCCGGACCGCTGGCGCTGCCGGACGAGACGGAGCCGCAGGATGAGCCGTCCGCGGCGGGCGACCAGCCCCCGCCGGCGACCCACGGCCCATGGAGCGATGTGCCGCCGACACAGAAGAGCAATCCGCCGGCGCTGCCGGGCAACAACCCCACGCAGGGACCATTGGGTCCTCTCCAGGGCCCTTGGGGACGACACCGCTAATCGCGCCCTAGCCTACTCAGTCCATTAAGGAAATTCCCACCAAACCCATCGTGGCCGCCTTAAGGAATTGAATTCTCCCTCGTTTCTGCCATGTTCGCGCCCAAAGCAGTGTGGGGACTTGCCGATCGCCATCGCGATCGGGAGCGCGCTTTAAGGGACTTCCATGGCAAAGCCGGTTGTGATCGTGGTGGGCGCCGACAAGGGCGGGGTCGGCAAGACCACCGTCTCGCGGACGCTCCTGGACTATTTCAGTGCCAATAACGTGCAGACCCGGGCGTTCGACACCGAATCGCCGCGCGGCACGCTGAAGCGCTTCCATCCTGACATCACCGAGATCGTCGACATGACGACGACCGCGGACCAGATGAAGATCTTCGACACGCTGAACTCGGGGCCCTCGGTTACCGTGATCGACGTCCGCGCCGGCCTGTTGTCGCCCGCGCTGGCCTCGCTGCGCGATATCGGCTTCCTCGACGCGGCGCGTTCCGGCCAGATCACCTTCGCCGTGTTCCATATCCTCGGCCCGTCGATCGCTTCGCTGGACGAGATCGCCGAAACCGCCAACTTCATGAGCGGCGCGAAATATTTCCTGGTGAAGAACTTCATCAACGACACCCAGTTCTTCCAGTGGGACCAGGCGACCTACAATTCCTACTTCCACCGCATCAAGGATGCCGTGGACCTGACCATCCCGAAGCTCAACGAAATGGCCTATGAGCAGGTCGAGGTCTCCTCGGTTCCGTTCCTGAAATTCGTCGCCAACAAGGGCATCAACGACGACGCCGCCAACTACTCCTTCGTGCTGCGCGGCTACGTCCGGCACTGGCTCGCCAATGTCTGGAGCGAGTACGACCGGATCAAGCTGACCGATCTCGTCGGCGCCAAGTCGGCCAAAGGCGAAAAATAGTCGGACCTTCGACCTTGATGGGGCTGGATTAGGCGAAAATTTGGCCTGATATAGCGGGCGATGTCGTCCACGCCCGTTTACATCATCTGCTCGCCCCGCCCGCAGGTCGGCAAGACGCTGATCGCGCGGCTGCTCGGCGAATTCCTGCAGCTCAAGAACGGCGACGTGGTCTGCTACGACATCAATCTGAAGGAGCCGTCGCTGCTCGACTACCTGCCGCGAATCACCGAAACCGCGGACGTGATCGACACCTACGGCAAGATGCAGCTGATGGACCGCGTCATCGTCAATGACGGCATCGGCAAGGTGATCGACCTCGGCTACCACGCCTTCGACGAATTCTTCAAAATGTGCGACGAGATCGGGCTGATGAAGGAGGCGCTGCGCCGTCGCGTCGCGCCGGTCATCCTGTATGTCGCCGATACCGACCGCGCCTCGGTGCGTGGCTACCAGACGCTGCTCGGCACGATCCCGCCGAACGCGCTGATCGTCATCGACAACGAATTCGTGGTGCGCGGCGAGCTGCCGCCGGTCATGACCGCCAGCCGGGTGTTGCGCTTCCGCGCGCTGCCTGTGTTCCTGAAGACCTATATCGACCGGCTGAACTTTTCCTTCACCGGCTATCTGCGCCAGGAAAAGGATTCATCGACCGAGCTGCATCAATGGATCCGGCGGAATTACACGACGTTCCGCGATCTCGAATTGAGCATGCTGCTGCAGCGGGGATGACTCTGCTCCCTCGCCCCGCTCTTGCGGGGAGAGGGTCGGGGTGAGGGGCTGGTTCCGCAAATTCGACCGAGATTGGAGTGCGCGGAGAGTCCCCTCACCCGGATCGCATCTTCGATGCGATCCGGCCTCTCCCCGCACGCGGGGCGAGGCTAAGAGATCAATGCCCCTCGAACGCCATCAGCGTGCGCACCGGAACGTCCATCGCGCGCAGCTTGGCCGCGCCGCCGAGGTCGGGCAGGTCGACGATGAAGCAGGCGGCGACCACATTGGCGCCGATCTGGCGCAGCAGCTTCACCGCGCCCTCCGCGGTGCCGCCGGTCGCGATCAGATCGTCGACCAGGATCACGCGCTCGCCGGGCTGCACGGCGTCGGCATGCATCTCCATCTCGTCGATGCCGTATTCAAGCGAATAGGCAATCCGCACCGTGGTGTGCGGCAGCTTGCCCTTCTTGCGGATCGGCACGAAGCCGGCGGAGAGCTGATGCGCCACCGCGCCGCCGAGGATGAAGCCGCGGGCCTCGATGCCCGCGACCTTGTCGACCTTCGCCCCCGCCCAGGGATGCACCAGCTCGTCGACGGCGCGGCGGAAGGCCCTCGCATCCGCCAGCAGCGTCGTGATGTCGCGAAACAGGATGCCCTTCTTCGGGTAGTCCGGGATGGTGCGAACGGTCGCCTTGATGTCGTAGTCGAAGGTCATTGGTCTCGCTCTGAGGGTCATTCCGGGGCGATGCGAAGCATCGAACCTGGAATCTCGAGATTCCGGGTCTGGTGCTAACGCACCATCCCGGAATGACGATGGTTAAACTTAGCCTTCACTTGCTACTCACATTAAGCCGGAATGCATTCTCGACAATGCGCAGGCCGACCTCGTTGCCGAGCGACATCAGCGATTCCGGATGGAATTGCACGCCGCCGACCGGCAGGGTCTTGTGCTCGATCACCATCGCGACGCCGTCTTCGGTGGTCGCGGTCACCGCCAGCACCTCGGGCACGCTGTCGCGCTCGACATAGAGCGAGTGGTAGCGGCCGATCACGATCTCATTGGGCAGGTTCCGCATCAGCCGGCCACCGCGCACCTGGACGCGCGAGGGACGGCCGTGCGCAGGCTGGCCGAGCTGGCCGAGCTGGCCGCCGAAATACTCGCCGATCGCCTGCACGCCGAGGCAGACGCCGAAGATCGGCAGCTTGTTCTCGAGCGCGGTGTCGATGGTCTTCGCGATGCCGAAATCCTCCGGGCGACCCGGCCCGGGCGACAGCACCAGGAGGTCCCAGCCCTCTTTCTTGAGCATGTCCTGGGCATGCACGTGCCTGACCACGGTGACGGTGGCGCCGACCTGGCGGAAGTAATCCGCCAGCATGTGCACGAAGCTGTCGTCGTGATCGATCAAGAGCACGTTCTTGCCGGAGCCGGTGGCATCGGGCGCGAAATCGGACAGCGGCTTCGGCGGATCGCCGCGCAGCGCCTGGAACAGCGCCGCGGCCTTGACCTGGCACTCGCGATCCTCGGCGGCCGGATCGGAGTCAAACAGGCAGGTCGCGCCGACTCGCACCTCGGCGAGGCCGTCCTTCATCCGGATGGTGCGGATCGTGAGTCCGGTGTTGATGCTGCCGTCGAAATTCACGCAGCCGATCGCGCCGGCATACCAGCGCCGCGGCGACCGCTCGTGATCCTCGACGAACTGCATCGCCCACAGTTTCGGCGCGCCGGTCACGGTGACCGCCCAGGCATGGGTCAGGAAGGCGTCGAGCGAATCGAAGCCCGGCCGCAGCATGCCCTCGACGTGATCGACGGTGTGGAACAGCTTTGAGTAGGTCTCGATCTGACGCCGCGCCAGCACCTTGATGGTGCCGGGCACGCAGACGCGCGCCTTGTCGTTGCGATCGACGTCGGTGCACATGTTGAGCTCGAACTCGTCCTTCTCCGAGTTCAGGAGCTTGCGGATCTGCTCGGCATCGCCGATCGAGTCCGAGCCGCGCGCGATGGTGCCCGAGATCGGGCAGGTCTCGACCCGGCGGCCGTCGGAGCGCACGAACATCTCCGGCGACGCGGAGACCAGGAATTCACCGTCGCCGAGATTCATCAGCGCACCATAGGGTGACGGATTGATGCGGCAGAGCCGCTGGAACACTTCAGCCGGCGAGCGCTCGCAGGGCTCGGCGAACAGCTGCCCGGGCACCGCCTCGAACAGGTCGCCGCGGGCAAACGCCGCGCGCGCGACCTCGACAGTCGCCTGATATTCGCCGGGCGCGTGATCGGCAAAGCCTTGCCGGCCGTTCCTGGCGTAGAGGCTCGGAGCGGTCTCCTGCGGCAGGCCGGCGGTGGATTTGCCCTTCCACGCGAACTCGTAACTGAGCGCCACGCCGCGGCCGGTGGCGCGGTCATAGGCCAAGAGACGGTCCGGCACGTAGAGCACGATGTCGCGCTGGTCGGCCTCGCGGGCGCGCTTCTGCACGAGGTCCTCGATCTGGAACACGAGGTCGTAGGCGAAGGCGCCGAACAGGCCGAGCAGCGGATCGGCATTGGAGGTGAACGCCGCCACCATGTCGCGCACCAGCGACATCACGCTGGCGCGACGCGTGCGCTGGTCTTCCTCGACCGGCGCGGCGCCGCGGATGATATGGCCGGCGAGCCGCGTTGGGGTCCGCTCCGAGATCACGACGCAGGGCTCGCGCAGCACGTCGCCGAGGAAGGCGATCAGGACCTCGCCGCGCGGGTTCAGCGCCTGCAACGAGAAGTTGGTGCCCGACGTCTCCAGCACCAGCGGCGGATCGGCAAAGCCGAGGTCAAAGCTCTCGTAGCGGCCCGGTACCGTCGTGCCCGAGGACAGCACCACGCCGCGGCGGCGGTCCAGCAGCGCGATCAAATCGTCGAGACGGTTGGCGCCGCCGGTGAATTGCTCGACCACACGCGCGACCGCAAGGCCGCCATTGGTCAGGTATTCGCTTCGAGCCGGCAGGGAGAAGACTGTCCTGTTCATGTGATCCTCTTACGAGACTTGCCGAGAGAGCGCCACACAGGACAAACGAAGGGCAAATAAACTAACCATCGGTCGCACTGCGATGGCGACCTTCGACGTTTGTGAAAAAAGAAAACGCACCGGCCACCTATGAGAAGGTGGGCCACCAACGACGAGATGGACTGGCAACGGTGCTCATGCCCGTTACTCACCACCCGGCGCGGGCCGTGTCAAGAGATGGCCCGGCACCCCTGCCCCAATCCTGGACGCCCTTTTGAGCGGCATTTTCGGGTTTGAAGGGGCAGGAATCCGCGTAGGATTTGGTGAAATGGCAGCTGATCGGCCGCCCAAAAAACAGACAGATGGCGGAGGCGCAGATGGCGATTTTGGGTCTCGGATATGCCGGCTTCGGCTCCGACGCGCTCGACGACTGGCGGCGGTTCGGCACTGGCCTCGTCGGGCTGCAGGCGGTCGAACGCGGCAATTCGCTGCTCGCGTTCCGGATGGACGACCGCAAGCAACGCATCGTGATCGACCGCGCGCAGGGCGAAGGCACCCGGTTCTTCGGCTGGGAGGTAGCTGACAGTGCGGCCCTCGATGCGCTGGCGGCACGGCTGGAGCGCGCCGGCGTCGCCGTGACATCAGAGCCGCTGGCGCTCGCAGATAGCAGGCGGGTGCGCGGCCTGATCTCGTTTCGGGATCCCGCCGGCAACCGCCTCGAGGCGTTTCATGGCGCCGAGATCGACGACACGCCGTTCAGGCCGGGCCGCTCGATCTCCGGCTTCCGCACCGGGCCGCTCGGCCTCGGCCACGCCGTGCTGACGGTCGAGCACATCGCGCCGGTGATGAGCTTCTATGTCGACGTGCTTGGCTTCGGCCTCAGCGACTACATCGAAAAACCGTTCCGCGCCTATTTCTTCCACGTCAATGCCCGCCACCACTCGCTGGCGCTGATCGAGACCGGCACGAACGGCATGCATCATCTGATGGTCGAGCTGTTCTCGCTCGACGATGTCGGCCAAGCCTATGACGTCGCGCAGCAGGAAGACCGCGTCAACGTCACGCTCGGCCGCCACACCAACGACCTGATGACGTCGTTCTACGCCAAATCGCCGTCCGCCTTCATGGTCGAGTGCGGCTGGGGCGGCCGCGAGATCGATCCGGTGAACTGGACACCGTTCGAGATGCATGACGGCCCGAGCCTGTGGGGCCACGAGCGGGTCTGGCTGTCGCCGGAGGACCGCGCCGTCGCGCGCGAGATGCGGATGCGCGCCGCCGCCGAGGGCAAGCGCGCACCGGTGCAGGTGATGGAAGGTAATTTCAAGCTGATGTCGGGCACCTGCCCGTGGTGGGACGGGGTGAAGGCGGAGAGTTAGATCTCGCCGTCGTCCCTGCCTAGTGCGCAATTGCGCACGGGAGCAGGGACCCATAACCACAGGGCCTAGTTATTTGGCGAGATGACTGCCAGCGTGCCCATTGCAAAAGCCACGGCGTATGGGTCCCGGCCTTCGCCGGGACGACGCCGGTGGTTTTGGCAATCGCCTTACCCCAGGTGCTTCTTGAAGAAGTCCGTGGCGCGGCCCCAGGCGAGTTCGGCGGCCTCGCGGTCGTGCACCGACTGGCGCTGCTCGTTGACGAAGGCGTGCTCGGCGTCGTAGCGGAACAGCTCGAGCGACTTGCCGGCGGCCTTCATCGCCTTCTCGAAATTGCTGACGAGCTCCGGCGTGCACCAATCGTCCTTGTTGGCGAAATGCGCCTGCAGCGGAATCCTGACGTCGGCGGGCTTGGCCGCCTGCTCCGGCGGAATGCCGTAGAACACGACGCCCGCAGTTAGTTCCGGCACATGCACCGAGCCGATGATGGTCACCGCGCCGCCGAGACAGAAGCCGGTCAGGCCGACCTTGGCGCCGTTCTTGGCGAGATACTGCGCGGCGCCGCGCACCGTCTGCGTGGTGGCGTCCATGAAGTCGAGCGAGTTCATCTCTTTGCCCGCGGCATCGGTGTCGTGATACGGCACCACCTTGCCCTTGTAGAGATCGGGCGCCAGCGCATCGAAGCCAGCCACCGCGAAGCGGTCGCACAGGCCCTTGATCTGGTCCGACAGGCCCCACCATTCCTGGATCACGACGACGCCGGGTGCGTTGCCGCGCGCCGCATTGGCGAGATAGCCCGACGCATCCTTGCCGTCCGGACGCTTGAAGCTGATGCTGGTACCCATGAGTTCCTCCGCAATGTTTGCCGGCTGATTGGCCGGCATCTTGTCCGCACTCGGCGGCCGACGCAATTGACGACACTGTCATTCCGGGTTCGATGCTACCGCGTCACCCCGGAATGACGGAGAGATTGCAAACAAAAAAGCCCCCGAAGGGGGCTTTCTCAAACTCGCTATACCGTACCCGAGATCAGTGGGCGTTGGCCCAGACCTTGCGCTTGGTGAAGTACATCAGGAAGGCGAAGACGACCAGGAAGAAGAACACCTGCATGCCGATCCGCTTGCGCTCCTCCATGTGCGGCTCGGCCGCCCACATCAGGAACGTGGTGACGTCATGCGCGTACTGCTTGACCGTCGCGGGCGAGCCGTCGTCGAAGGTCACCTGGCCGTCGGACAGCGGCTTCGGCATCTTGATGGCGTGGCCGGGGAAGTACTTGTTGTAGTACGAGCCCTCCGGGATCGTGACGCCCGCCGGAGCCTTGTCCTCGAAGCCCTGCAGGATGGCGTCGACGTAGTCGGGTCCCTGCTCCTGGTACTGGGTGAAGAAGTCGATCGCGAACTGCGGGAAGCCGCGCTTGTAGGACCGCGCCTTGGTGATCAGCGAGAGGTCGGGCGGCGCCGCGCCGCCATTGGCCGCGCGCGCGGCCTGCTCGTTCGGGAACGGCGACGGGAAGTAATCCGCCGGGCGGCCCGGACGCTCGAACATCTCGCCCTGGTCGTTCGGACCGTCCTTGATCTTGTACTCGGACGCGAAGGCCGCCGCCTGCGCCGGCGAATAGCCGGGACCGCCGGGATCGGCGAGGTTGCGGAACGCGACATAGGACAGGCCGTGACAGGCGGCACAGACTTCCTTGTAGACCTTCAAGCCGCGCTGCAGCGAGCCACGGTCATAGGTGCCGAAAGGACCGGAGAACGACCACTTCTGGGCCGGCGGCGCGTTGCCACCCTCCTCGGCCTTGGCGTTCTGGGTGCCGCCGACGAGCAGGCTGCCGGCCACGACCATCGCGAGCATCACAGAGGCCGCGGTCGCGGCCCTGCCCTTGCTCTTCGCCAGCACGTCGTCGGCGATCGAGTTCGGCACCGGACGCGGCGTCTCGATGCGGGCGAGCAGCGGCAGCACAATCAGGAAGTAGGCGAAGTAGCAGACCGTCAGGATGCGGCCGGCGATCACATAGATGCCTTCCGGCGGCTGCGAGCCGAGGTAACCGAGCAGGATGCAGACCACCACGAAGATCCAGAAGAACTGCTTGGCCAGCGGGCGATACTTCGACGAACGGGTCCGTGCGCTGTCGAGCCAGGGCAGGAAGCACAGGATGATGATCGCCGAGAACATCGCCACGACGCCGGCGAGCTTGTTCGGGATCGAACGCAGGATCGCGTAGAACGGCAGGTAGTACCATTCAGGCACGATGTGCGCCGGCGTCACGCCCGGGTTCGCCGGGATGTAGTTGTCGGCGTCGCCGAGATAGTTCGGCATGTAGAAGATGAACCAGGCGAAGAAGATCAGGAAGCAGGACACGCCGAACATGTCCTTGATCGTCGCATACGGCGTGAACGCAACGGTGTCCTTCTCGGTCTTGGCCTCGACGCCGGCCGGGTTGTTCTGACCCGCGACGTGCAGCGCCCAGACGTGCAGCACGACCACGCCGGCGATCACGAACGGGAGCAGATAGTGCAGCGAGAAGAAGCGGTTCAGCGTCGGGTTGCCGACCGAATAGCCGCCCCACAGCAGGGTCACGATGCTCTCGCCGAAATAGGGCACGGCCGAGAACAGATTGGTGATGACGGTGGCGCCCCAGAAGCTCATCTGGCCCCACGGCAGCACGTAGCCCATGAAGCCCGTCGCCATCATCAGGAGGTAGATGATGACGCCGAGGATCCACAGCACCTCGCGCGGCTCCTTGTACGACCCGTAATAGAGGCCGCGGAACATATGGATGTAGACGGCGAAGAAGAACATCGACGCGCCGCAGGCATGCATGTTGCGCAGCAGCCAGCCGTAATTGACGTCGCGGACGATCAGTTCGACCGACTTGAAGGCGAGGTCGGCGTGCGGCGTGTAGTGCATCGCCAGGATCACGCCGGTCAGGATCTGCAGCGCCAGCATCATCGAAAGGATGGCGCCGAAGGTCCACCAGTAGTTCAGGTTGCGCGGCGTCGGATAGGCCACGAACGAGGAGTGGATCAGGCCGAAGATCGGAAGGCGCCGTTCGATCCACTTCAAGGCGGGGTTGCTCGGTTGGAAATCAGATGGTCCGCTCATTGATGCGATCCTGAAGAAGAAAAACGACGCGATGGGTCCAAGTGGAAGCTGAAATCCCGGAGGGGCCGGGACTTAGCCGATCTGGATTTTGGTGTCGGAAAGGAAGGCGTAAGGCGGCACCGCCAGGTTGGCGGGCGCCGGCCCCTGGCGGATACGACCGGAGGAGTCGTACTGCGAGCCGTGGCAGGGGCAGAAGAAGCCGTCGTAATTGCCTTCATGGGCGATCGGGATGCAGCCGAGATGGGTGCAGATGCCGATCACAACCAGCCACTGGTCGTGGCCGGCCTTGACGCGGGCCGAGTCGGGCTGCGGATCGGGCAGGCTCGAGAGCGCCACGCTCTGGGCCTCCTGGATCTGCTTCTTGGTGCGATGGCTGATGTAGATCGGCTTGCCGCGCCAGAAGACCTTGATGTCCTGGCCCTCGGCGATCGGCGTCAGATCGACCTCGATCGGCGCGCCGGCCGCGATCGTCGCGGCATCCGGGTTCATCTGCGCAACCAGCGGCCAGACGGTGGCTGCTGCGCCGACCGCGGCGGCAGCTCCGGTTGCAACAAAGAGAAAATCACGGCGTGTCGGATGGTCCGCCGAAGACGCTGTCGTCACGATTCCTAGCCCTTTCTTTTCTGCAGCCGGTGGAACCGCCCTGGAGACGCAGGACGCGCCCCAAGAAAGGCTGCCGGCGCCCGCGGCCCCCGCGGCGGCAGAAAACCGCTATTCCCCACCCCAAATGGCGGAACAGCAGTCCAGAATCGTTCTATTGGCACCCTTGCCGGACGAGCGCAAGCCCGCTATCGGCTCGCACACGTGCAATGCACGAAATCCGCGCCGAGCGATGTTTTATTGAGACAATTTCATCCGGATTTCACAGGCCGCCCGCACCATGCAGATCGCGCTGTTCCAGCCCGACATCCCCCAGAATACAGGGACGATTCTGCGCCTCTGCGCTTGCCTGGACGTGGCAGCCCATATCATCGAACCGGCGGGATTCGACACCTCGGACCGGAATTTCCGCCGGGCGGGTATGGACTATCTCGACCATGTGCGGTTGAAGCGTCACGACTCATGGTCGAAATTCGAGGAATGGCGGGCCGAGACCGGATGCCGGCTGGTGCTGTTCACGACTAAGGCGGCGAAATCCTATCTTGATTTCGCGTATACGGCCTCCGATGTCCTGCTGTTCGGGCGCGAGACGGCAGGGGTGACCGACGTGGTGGTGGCCGCTGCGGATGCGCGGCTGGTGATTCCGATCCGGCCGACCATGCGTTCGCTCAATGTGGCCGTCACAGCGGCCATGGCCGTCGGCGAGGCGCTGCGGCAAACCGGTACAGGAATTGCCGGTTCGGCAACTTAAGGGATTTTTGGTGAGCTACGCGGTCAAGGAGATCTTTCTCACCCTGCAGGGCGAAGGCGCCCATGCCGGCCGCGCCTCCGTGTTCTGCCGCTTCGCCGGCTGCAACCTCTGGAGCGGCCGCGAGCAGGACCGCGCCGGCGCGGTCTGCAAGTTCTGCGACACCGATTTCGTCGGCACCGACGGCACGCTGGGCGGCCGCTATGCGACCGCCGAAGAGCTGGCCGGCACCATTGCCGCGCAGTGGACGGGGGGCGAGGCCGACCGCTACGTGGTCCTGACCGGCGGTGAGCCGCTGCTGCAGGTCGACGCGGCCTTGATCGATGCCCTGCACGGCCACGGCTTTGCGATCGCGATCGAGACCAACGGCACCATCGTCCCGCCCGACGGGCTCGACTGGATCTGCGTCAGTCCCAAGGCCGCGGCCGAGCTCGTGATCCGCAAGGGGCACGAGCTCAAACTGGTCTATCCGCAAATGGAGAACGCACCGGAGGATTTCGCCGGCCTCGCCTTCGAGCGCTTCTCGCTGCAGCCGATGGACGGCCCCGACGTGATCGAGAATACCGAGCGGGCGATCGCCTATTGCCTGAAGCACCCGCAATGGCGCCTTAGCGTGCAGACGCACAAGTCGCTCGGCATTAGATGAACTAACAGAATCGGGTTGTTGAACGAGATGTGGGAATTGACGAAAGCGTTTCGGTTCGAGGCTGCGCATGCGCTGTCCGGAACGACCTTTGGCGCCGCCAGCGAGGAGATTCACGGCCACTCCTTTCGAGCCGAAGTTACCGTCCGCGGCACGCCCGACCCCGCGACCGGTATGGTGGTCGATCTCGGCCTCCTCGAACGCGCCATGGCCGAGGTGCAGAAGACGCTCGACCATAAGTTCCTCAACAAGATTGAGGCGATCGGCGTGCCGACGCTGGAGAATCTGTCGCGCTTCATCTGGGAGCGCTTGCAACACGCAGGCAAGCTGACCCGCGTCAGCGTCCATCGCGACAGCTGCAACGAAAGCTGCACCTATTTCGGCCCGCAAGGTTAGTCATGCTGCCAACAGATCCCGCCATCATCGAGGACCGCAAGGCGCGTGCGCGCGGCTGGTTCGAGGCGCTACGCAACGACATCTGCGCCGCCTTCGAGAAGCTCGAGGACGACGCCCCGTCCACGCTTTATCCCGGCGCCGCCGGCCGGTTCGCGCGGACCCCCTGGGACCGCACCGACCACACCGGCAAGCCGGGCGGCGGCGGCGTGATGTCGATCATGAAGGGCCGGCTGTTCGAGAAAGTCGGCGTGCACTGCTCGACCGTGCACGGCGAGTTCGCCCCCGAATTCCGCGCGCAGATTCCAGGTGCCGCCGACGATCCACGCTTTTGGGCGTCGGGCATTTCGCTGATCGCGCATTTGCGCAATCCGAACGTGCCCGCCGTGCACATGAACACCCGCTTCGTCGTCACCACGAAGGCGTGGTTCGGCGGCGGCGCCGACCTGACGCCGGTGCTGAACCGCCGGCGCACCCAGGAGGACCCCGACACGGTCGCCTTCCACGCCGCGATGAAGGAGGCGTGCAGCGGACCGAACGGCGTCGCCGACTACGACAAGTACAAGAAATGGTGCGACGACTATTTCTACCTGCCGCACCGCAAGGAGGCCCGCGGCATCGGCGGCATCTTCTACGACTGGCACGACAGCGGCGACTGGGAGGCCGATCTCGCCTTCACCCAGGACGTCGGGCGCAGCTTCCTGAAGATCTATCCCGACCTGGTGCGGCGCAATTTCGCGGCCGCCTGGAGCGCGGAGGATCGCGACGAGCAGCTGGTCCGCCGCGGCCGCTATGTCGAGTTCAACCTGCTCTATGACCGCGGCACCATCTTCGGCCTGAAGACCGGCGGCAATGTGGATTCGATCCTGTCGTCGCTGCCGCCGGAGGTGAAATGGCCATGATGAACCTGCCGCGCGCGATGTTGATCGACATGGATGACACCATCCTGTCGGCCTATGGACGCCCCGAGATCGCCTGGACCACGATCACCACGGAGTTCGCCGCGGAACTGGCGCCCCTCCCCCCGGATCAGGTCGCGACCGCGCTCTTGGCCTATGCACGGCAATTCTGGTCGACCGCCGAGCCGATCTGGCGGATCAAGCTCGGCGAGGCTCGGCGGCTCACCGTGAAGGGCGGCTTCGCGGCGCTCGCGGCAGCCGGTCACCGCGCGCTGCCGGACGATCTTGCGGACCGCATCGCCGATCGCTTCACCGCCTATCGCGAGGAAGAGATGTTCGTCTTCCCCGGCGCGCATGAAGCGATCGATGCGTTGAAGGCGCTCGGCATCAAGCTCGCGCTGGTCACCAACGGCGCCGCCGACATGCAGCGCGCCAAGGTCGAACGCTTCGCGCTCGGCCATCGCTTCGATCACATCCAGATCGAGGGCGAGCACGGCTTCGGCAAGCCGGAGGAGCGCGCCTACCTGCACGCGATGGAAGCGCTCGGCGTCACCGCATCCGACACCTGGATGATCGGCGACAATCTCGAGTGGGAAGTCGTGGCGCCACAGCGGCTTGGCATCTATGCGATCTGGATGGACGTGCACGGTGTCGGGCTGCCGCCGGGATCGACCATCAAGCCCGACCGCATCATCCGCTCGCTGAGCGAACTGGTTCCTGCCGCGCGCAAATAGCGCATCGCGGCCGTTTTCCACGTCAATTCCATTGAAGCTGGCGCCGGCCGTGATTTGGCTGTCATCACCGGTCGCTAGCCTGCCGCCCGCGTCATCCAGCGCGGAGGGAAAATCATGGAACTGAAACCAGGCGATGTTGTCATGCTGAAGTCCGGCGGCCATCCGGTCACGGTCGTCGAAATCGACGAGGACAAGGTCGAGTGCCTGTGGATGGGTACGGACGGCGACCTGTTTCGCGAAACCTTGCCGCTTGTCGCACTCGAATCGACCGAGCTCGATCCGGAGGACGATGAAGAGGAAGACGACGAAGACGAGGACGACGCGGAAGAAGAGGACGACGAGGACGAAGACGACGACGGCGACCGCAAGAAGAAGCGCAAGGCGGCGTGAGATCCATTGGCGCGATGCTGACTGGCAGATGCCGGCAGCATCGCCTCCATGCGACGTTCGACCGATCGTCGTTCAGCCAATCGTCACCGTGCCGCCGCTGACCACGGCGGCATCGAGACGTCGGCAAGAAAACTCAGAGAAAACTCAGAGGAAATTCAAAGCCGATGGTCGCGGGTGAAACGGGCCGCGGTCTGGTCGGCGATATCAGACAGTATCTTCGGCTCCAGCGGAAAGTCCGCGGCCAACCAGGCATCCTCCGCCAGGGTCAGGACATGTCCGAGTGCCGGTCCCTCGGCAATGCCGCGCGCGATGAAATCCGACGCCCGCAACGGAAAGTGCGGCGCGCGCCAGCGCTCCGGCAGCGTGGCGAGCGCGCGCCATTGATCGACATCCTGGCCCGCGCCGGTGCGCGCCCAGGCCAATAGCACCCGGTCGCGATACGGCTCCTCGTCGAGCCGGTACAGCCTGCGCCTGGCATGCGCCTCGTCCATGCCGGGCAAGCGCCACCAGCGATGGCCCATCGAATCGAGCGCCTTGGCCTCGGCGTTGGAGAGCCGCAGCCGGCTGGCGATACGCCGCGCGTCCTCGGTCACGGCGACCGTCAGCGCGGCGAGCCTTCGCATCGCGCTCGGCGCGAGCTTCATCAGCCGCTCGATCTCGATCATCGCCGCGAACGGTCCAGTATAGGCGATGCCGCCGAACAGCGGCTGCAGCAAACCACCGTCACCCATCGCGACCATTGCACTTGCGGCGCCGTTCGCGACCACGAGCTTGAGCATCTCCATGCGGATCCGCTCGGCCGACAGGCCGCTCAAACCGGCGCGCCCGCCGATGCAGGCGAGATAGCCGGCGCGATCGACCTCGCCCGCGCCGTAGGCGGCGTGGAAACGGAAGAAGCGCAGGATGCGCAGATAGTCCTCGGCAATCCGCTGCGCGGGATCGCCGATGAAGCGCACGCGCCTCGCCTCGATGTCGGCGAGGCCGCCGACGTGATCGTGCACGACGCCCGAAGCGTCGACCGACAGGCCGTTGATGGTGAAGTCGCGCCGCTCGGCGTCACGCACCCAGTCGCGACCGAACGCCACCCTGGCCTTGCGGCCATAGGTCTCGGTATCCTCGCGCAGCGTCGTCACCTCGAAGGGCTGGCTGTCGACGACCAAGGTCACCGTGCCGTGCTCGATGCCGGTCGGCACGCTCTTGATGCCCGCCCGCTTGGCGCGGCGGATCACCTCCTCCGGTAGCGCCGTGGTGGCGATGTCGATGTCGGCGAGTGGAATCTGCATCAAGGCGTTGCGCACGGCCCCGCCGATCACCCGCGCTTCCTCGCCGTCGGCATTGAGCAGGTCGAGCACGCGCGCCGCGGGCCCGGAAGCGAGCCATGGCGCGTCGGACAACAGGCGCATCTCGCTCATTTCTCAACTCCCGGCACCAGCTTGCCGTTCTCGATATGGGCTGGAACGTAGATCGAATTCGGCGGCGCGCCAGTCAATTCGGCCAGCAGCACGAAGCTCACGATGACCATCACCAGCGCCACCAGCGTCAGCTTTGCGATCATGTCGAGCGGCCATGACGCCGGCAGCGTCACGCCGGACCGCGTCGCGATGAGGAAGATGGCATAGACCGCGAAGGGGACCAGAAAGATTCCGATCTCGGTCAATACCGTGCGGATCATGACAGATAGATCCGCTCATACAGCACGCGCAGGATGCCCGCGGTCGCGCCCCAGATGTAGCGCTCGGCGAACGGCATCGCGTAATAGGACCGGTCCATGCCGCGGAATTCCTTGGTGTGGATCTGATGATTCTCGGGATTCATCAGGAAGGCGAGCGGCACCTCGAACGCATCGACCACCTCCGCCTCGTTGATCGCAAGCGTGAATCCCGGCTTCACCTTGGCGACCGTCGGCAGGATGCGGAAGCCGAACGCGGTGCCATAAAGGTCGAGATAGCCGACCGGGTCGATGAATTCCCGCTTCAGTCCGACTTCCTCGCAGGCCTCGCGCAGCGCGGCATCGAGCGGCGAGGCGTCGGTGGCGTCGATCTTGCCGCCGGGAAACGAGATCTGGCCGGCATGGCTCGACAGATTGGGCGAGCGCTGCGTCAACAGCACGGTCGGCTCGGGGTGATCGACCACCGGGATCAGCACCGCGGCCGGCCGCACCGGCTGCTCCTGCGCCACGATCTCGAGCATGCGGTCGTTGCCGGAATCTCCGGTGCGCGGAATGATATGCGGATCGACCAGGCCCGGCGGCACATCGAAAGTGAGCCGCGTGCGGGCCCGCGCGAAGAATTCCGTCGAGCTGATCGTCGCCGGCTCCACCTTCAGCAACGGCTCGTTCAAAGTGCGTCCCTCACCTGACTGGCATCGGCCATCGCGAAGAACTCGCCGCCGGACTCGATGCCGAACATCTCCTGACCATCGACCATCCGCTGCTCGCCCATGTCAACCAGATCGTAATAGAGCGCGCGGGTGACCTTGGCCCACAAATCGGCGCGGACGTGCAGATAGGGCGTCAATCCGCCGTCCTCGGCCGCCTCGAATCTGAGGCCGTGGCCTTTCTCGCAATCGACCCAATCGTCGACATTGGTGCGGAACCTGAGCAGGCGGCCGCGCGCGTCTTCCCCGGCCTGCATTTCCACGGCAAGGAACGGCGCGTCATCGACGCGGATGCCGACCTTCTCCACCGGTGTCACGAGAAAGTGCTTGCCGTCCTCGCGCTTCAGGATCGTGGAGAACAACCGCACCAGCGCGGGGCGGCCGATCGGCGTTCCCATGTAGAACCAGGTGCCGTCAGGCGCGATTCGCATGTCGAGATCGCCGCAGAATGGCGGATTCCACAGGTGAACCGGCGGCAGACCCTTGCGTCCGGCCGAACCCGATGTCGCAGCTTGATTGGCGGCCGTGGTGAGCCCTTCGAGACCCTTGCTCCCGAGGCCCGTGGTTTCCCTGCCGGAATCGCTCTGCCCTTGCTTCGCCATTGTTTGCCTTAAAGTTTCCTACCTTCAATCTGGCACGTTTGGTGCACATATCCTGAGATGTGGTCGGGATGTCATTCTCGCCACATCGTGATGCCGTTCATACCCTGAAACACCGATAAGGTGGGGATAGTTTAATTCAACGAATACATGGCCTTCGCTCAGGTTTAGCATGAGGGCCGAGATGACGACAGATGATGACGACGCGCCGATGTGCGCGCATCGTCAAGAAGGAGCGGATCGAATGGCTGGTGCAGACAGCGTCGAGAAACTGGAGGATGTGATCGTCCGTTCGGCCGAGCAGGTCGCGGGCCAGATCAAGGCCGCCAAGGAAGCGGTCTCCACCGTGATCTTCGGCCAGGAGCAGGTGATCGAAAACACCCTGGTGACGATTCTGTCGGGCGGCCACGCGCTGTTGATCGGCGTGCCCGGCCTCGCCAAGACCAAGCTGGTCGAGACCCTCGGCGTCACGCTCGGCCTCGATGCCAAGCGCATTCAGTTCACCCCCGACCTGATGCCGTCGGACATTCTCGGCGCCGAAGTGCTCGACGAGAGCTCGGCCGGCAAGCGTTCGTTCCGCTTCATCGCAGGTCCCGTGTTCGCGCAACTGCTGATGGCCGACGAGATCAACCGCGCCAGCCCGCGCACCCAGTCGGCGCTGCTGCAAGCCATGCAGGAGCAGCACATCACCATTGCCGGCGCGCGGCATGATTTGCCAAAACCGTTCCACGTGCTCGCGACACAGAACCCGCTGGAGCAGGAAGGCACCTATCCGCTGCCCGAGGCGCAGCTCGACCGCTTCCTGATGGAAATCGACGTCGACTATCCCGATCGCGACGCCGAGCGGCGCATCCTGTTCGAAACCACCGGCGCCGAAGAGGCCGCGGCCAAGCCGTCGATGGACGCCGAGACGTTGCTCACCGCGCAACGCCTGGTGCGGCGGCTGCCGGTCGGTGATTCCGTGGTCGAGGCGATCCTGACGCTGGTCCGCGCCGCGCGTCCCGGCACCGAGGGCGGCGAGGCCGGCAAGCTGATCGCATGGGGCCCGGGTCCGCGCGCCAGCCAGGCCTTGATGCTCGCGGTGCGCGCCCGTGCATTGCTCGACGGGAGACTCGCGCCGTCGATCGACGACGTGCTCGATCTCGCCGAGCCCGTGCTCAAGCACCGCATGGCGCTGACGTTCTCGGCGCGCGCCGAGGGTCGCACCATTCCCGACGTGATCAAGCAACTGAAGACCCGGATCGGTTGATGGCCGCAGACAACAGGCACCACAACGAGGAGATCCTTGCGGTTCGACGTGCCGATGGCGAAAGCCGAACGCTCGCCGCATCGCTGCCGCGTCTGGTGCTTGAGGCCCGCCGTGTCGCTGCCAACGTCATCCATGGCCTGCACGGCCGCCGCCGCGCCGGCTCGGGCGAGAATTTCTGGCAATACCGCCGCTTCGTCTCCGGCGAGCCGTCGCAGCGCGTCGACTGGCGCCGCTCGGCACGCGACGACCATCTCTATGTCCGCGAGCAGGAGTGGGAAGCCGCGCACACGGTGTGGATCTGGCCCGACCGCTCGCCGTCGATGGCCTTTGCCTCGCGCGAGGCGCGCGACAGCAAGCTGGAGCGCGGACTGATCGTAGCCTTCGCGCTCGCCGAGTTGCTCGTTGCGGGCGGAGAACGCGTCGGCATTCCCGGCCTGCTGAATCCGACGGCAAGCCTCAACGTGATCGACAAGATGGCGGAAGCGATGTTGCACGACGAGAAGACGCGCGCGAGCCTGCCGCCGTCCTTCGTGCCGTCGTCGCTGGCCGAAGTCGTCGTGTTGTCGGATTTCTGGTCGCCAATCACAGAGATCACGACGATGCTGGCCGGGCTTTCCTCCTCCGGCGCGCACGGCACCATGATCCAGGTCGTCGATCCCGCCGAAGAGACCTTCCCCTATTCCGGGCGCGTCGAATTCGTCGAACCGGAGATCGGCAGCGTCATCACCGCGGGCCGCGCCGAGAGCTGGGCGAGCGATTATGTCGCCCGGGTCGCGCTGCATCGCGACCAGATCCGCGGCGAGACCAATCGGCTCGACTGGCTGTTCTCGACCCATACCACCAGCCGCTCCGCTGCCGAGCTGCTGTTGTTCCTGCATGCCGGCATGATGGTGAGCAAGGGCGGCGGCCGCTCAATAGTCAAGGCGGGACGCAGCGCATGATCGCAGGCCTCCCCCTCTCCTTTGCCGAACCGCTGCTGCTGCTGGGGCTGGTCAGCCTGCCGGTGCTGTGGTGGCTGTTGCGCGTGATGCCGCCGCGGCCGCGCCGGATCGAATTCCCGCCGACGCGGCTATTGTTCGACATCGCGCCGAGGGAGGAGACACCGTCGCGCACGCCATGGTGGCTGACGCTGCTGCGGCTCGCCGCCGCCGCGCTCGTCATCTTCGCAGCCGCCGGCCCGATCTGGAATCCACAGACCGGCGTTGCCGCCGGCAAATTGCCGCTGGTGATCCTGCTCGACGACGGCTGGAGCGCGGCCTCGAGCTGGGATGCGCGGATCAGGGCCGCGGACGAACTGATCGCCAACGCCGACAGCGACCGCCGCGGCGTCGCGCTGGTGCCGCTGTCCGAGCCCGCGCGCGACATCACACTGATGCCGGCCGGCGCCGCGCGCGTCGCGCTGCGCCAGCTCGCGCCGAAGCCCTACTCGGTCGATCGGGTTGAAACTCTCGGCGCGCTTGGACGTTTCCTCAAGTCGACCGGCGACTGCGACATCGCCTGGCTGTCCGACGGCGTCGACACCGGACGCGGCAGCGAATTCACCGAGGGGCTCGGCAAGGTGATCGAGAGCCGCAATCTGACGATCTATGCGGGCGGTGCGCAGTCGGCGCAGGCGCTGGTCGCGGCCGAGAACGCCGCCGCCAAGATGACGGTGAAGGTGCTGCGCACCGAGAGCGGCATCGCGGCGGGAACGGTACGCGCGGTCGACGCCAAGGGATCGCCGATCGGCGAGGCGCGCTACACATTCGGACCGCAGGATCGCGAGACCGAAGCCGCCTTCGATCTTCCGGTCGAATTGCGCAACGACATCGCACGGCTCGAAATCTCCGGCGAGCATTCGGCCGGCGCCGTGCAGCTGCTCGACCGGCGCTGGCGCCGCCGCGCCATCGGCGTGGTCTCGGGTGCGAGCAACGACACCGCGCAGCCGCTGTTGGCGTCGACCTTCTATCTCTCCCGGGCGTTGTCGCCATTCGCCGATGTCAGGCTCGGCGATCGCGGCGCGCCGCAGCAGGTGATCGGGCAATTCCTCGACCAGCGGCTGCCGATGATCGTGATGGCCGACGTCGGCACGCTATCGCCAGAGATTCGCGACCGGCTCAATGCCTGGATCGAGCAAGGCGGCGTGCTGGTGCGCTTCGCAGGTCCGCGCCTCGCCCAGGCCGATGACGACCTCGTTCCCGTCAAGCTCCGCCGCGGCGGACGCACGCTCGGCGGCAGCCTGACCTGGGAGAAGCCGCAGCACATGGCCTCGTTCGCCGCCGATGGCCCGTTCTCGGGCCTCACCGTGCCGAAGGACATCACCGTCAACCGCCAGGTGCTGGCCGAGCCCGACGCCGTGCTCTCGACCAAGAGCTGGGCCTCGCTGGAGGACGGCACGCCGCTGGTCACCGGCGAGCGTCGCGGCAAGGGCGTTGTCAGCCTGTTCCATGTCGGCGCTGACATGCGCTGGTCGGATCTGCCGATGTCCGGCACCTTCGTCGAGATGCTGCGCCGGCTGATCGACATGTCCGGCTATACCTCGAAGCCCGGCCCGGGCGTCGCCAGCGATCCCAATGCCGAGACGGTTGCGCCGCTGCGCACGCTCGACGGCTTCGGCGTCTTCGGCCCGCCGCCCTCGAGCGCCAAGCCGATGTCGGCGGACTATCGCGATCGCGGCACGGCCGACCATCCGCCCGGCTTCTACGGCACTGCCGAGAGCCCGATCGCGGTCAACACGCTCGCCTCCGCCGATCGCATCGCGCCGCTCGACACCTCGGCCCTGCGCGCGACGCGTGCGAGCTACACCAACGCCGAGCCGCGCGATTTGCGCGGCATCATGCTGTCGACGGCGCTGGCGCTGTTCCTGCTCGATGCGATCGTGGTGGCCATGCTCGGCGGCGGCCTTGCCGCGCTGATCCGGCGGCGCGCGGCACCGGCCGTGCTCGCGTTGGCCTTCATCCTTGCGACCACGATGGTGCCCTCGCCGAGCCGCGCGCAGAACGCCAGCAGCGACGACTTCGCCATCAAGGCGGTGTCGCAGACGCGGCTGGCCTACGTCGTGACCGGCAATGCCGACGTCGATTCCATCGTCAAGGCGGGGATGTCCGGACTGACGCTGTTCCTCGGACAGCGCACCGCGCTGGAAGCCGGCGATCCCGTCGGCATCGATCCCGCGCGCGACGAGCTGACGTTCTTCCCCCTGATCTACTGGCCGATCGTGCCGGGCGCGCCGAAGCCGCCGCAGGACGCCATCAACAAGATCGACGCCTACATGAAGCAGGGCGGCACGGTCATCTTCGATACCCGGGACGCCGTCGAAGCGCCGCCGGGGGACAGCGGCTCATCGCAAACGCCCGGCATGCAGACGCTGCGCGAATTGCTGTCGACCCTCGACGTGCCCGAGCTCGAGCCGGTGCCGCGCGAGCACGTGTTGACCAAGACGTTCTATCTGCTGCGCGATTTCCCCGGCCGCTTCAACTCCGGTCAGACCTGGGTCGAGGCGCTGCCGCGCGAGGACGACGACGAGGCTGCGCAGCGCCCGGCGCGCGGCGGCGACGGCGTCTCGCCGATCATCATCACGTCGAACGACCTCGCCGGCGCCTGGGCGATCCGCCCCGACGGCCAGCCGATGCTGCCGCTGACGCCGGGCGAGCCGCGCCAGCGCGAATTTGCCTTCCGCGCCGGCGTCAACATCGTGATGTACACGCTGACCGGCAACTACAAGGCCGACCAGGTGCACGCGCCTGCCTTGATCGAGCGGCTGGGACAATAGAGATGCAAGTGCTTCAGCTGCCAACACCGTCATTCCGGGATGGTCCGAAGGACCAGACCCGGAATCTCGAGATTCCGGGTTCGATGCTTTCGCATCGCCACGGAATGACGGAGTGACGTCATGAACTACGGCATCGCGTTCACACCGCTGGTTCCTTCGCTCGTGCTGTGGCTCGCGCTCGGCGCGATCGTCGTCATTGCCGTGCTGCTCCTGGTGTCGCGCGCGCGTGGCGCCGCGGTGCGGGTCGCGGCGCTGGCGCTGATCCTGCTGGCACTGGCCAATCCCTCCTTCACCCGCGAGGACCGCGAGCCGCTGTCCTCGGTCGCTGCCGTCGTGGTCGACAAGAGCCCGAGCCAGAATTTCGGCACGCGCAACCAGGAGACCGACAAGGCGCGGCAGGCGCTGGTCGACAGCCTGAAGCAGATCAAGGGCCTCGAGGTCCGCATCGTCGAGGCCGGTCAGGCCGATGGCGAGACCGATGGCACAAAACTGTTCGGCGCGCTGACGTCGGCGCTGTCGGACGTTCCGGTCGAGCGCGTCGCGGGCGCCTTCATGATCACCGATGGCCGCGTGCATGACATTCCCGCCAACGCCCAGGCGCTCGGCTTCCAGGCGCCGGTGCACGCGCTGATCACCGGCCGCAAGGACGAGCGCGACCGCCGCATCGCGATCACCGCCGCGCCGCGCTTCGGCATCGTCGGCCAGACCCAGACCATCACCTTCCGGCTCGACGACCAGGGCGTCACCGGCGAGCGCGCCAAGGTCACGATCCGCCGCGACGGCGAAGTGATCAACGAGCGCACGCTGACCAGCGGCCAGACCTCGAGCGTCGACATCGACATCAAGCACGCCGGGCCCAACATCGTCGAGATCGAGGCCTCGCCGCTCGAGAACGAGCTGACGCCGGTCAACAACCGCGCCGTAGTCGCGATCGACGGCGTGCGCGACAAGCTGCGCGTGCTGCTGGTTTCCGGCGAGCCGCATTCCGGTGAACGCACCTGGCGCAACCTCCTGAAGTCCGACCCCAGCGTCGATCTCGTGCACTTCACCATTCTGCGTCCGCCGGAGAAGCAGGACGGCACGCCGATCAACGAGCTGTCGCTGATCGCGTTTCCGACCCGCGAGCTGTTCCAGCAGAAGATCAACGAATTCCAGCTGATCATCTTCGACCGCTACGCCCGCCAGGGCGTGCTGCCGATCGCCTATTTCGACAACATCGCGCGCTATGTCCGCGCCGGCGGCGCGGTGCTGGTGTCCGCCGGCCCCGACTACGCCTCGACCACCAGCATCTGGCGCACGCCGCTGGACTCCGTGCTGCCGGCCGAACCGGTCGGCGTGACCGAGAAGCCGTTCTACGCGCATCTGAGCGATGCCGGTAAGCGCCATCCGGTGACGCGCGGGCTGGAAGGCTCGAATGCCGAGCCGCCGCATTGGAGCCGGTTCTTCCGCACCGTCGATACCCGCAACGCGATCAATCCGCCGGTCATGACCGGAGCCGACGGCAAGCCGCTGCTGCTGCTGTCGCGCTTCGGCGAAGGCCGCGTCGCGCTGCTGCTCTCGGACCACATCTGGCTGTGGGCGCGCGGCTACGAGGGCGGCGGCCCGCATCTCGATTTGTTGCGGCGGGTGTCGCACTGGCTGATGAAGCAGCCCGACCTCGACGAAGAGGCGCTGCGCATGCAGGTGCAGGGTAAGGATCTCATGGTGGTGCGCCAGACCATGGCCGACACCGTATCGCCGGTCACCGTGACGTCGCCGAGCGGCACCACGCATGAACTGACGCTCACCGCCGGCGATCCCGGCGAGTGGCGCGCGACGCTGCCCGCCAACGAGCTCGGCCTGTGGCAGGCCACCGACGGCACGCTGAAGGCGCTGATCAATGTCGGGCCGACCAACCCGAAGGAATTCTCGGAGGTCACCTCGACCACCGACATGCTGAAGCCGCTGGCGCAGGCAACCGGCGGCGACGCCCGGCGCATCGTCGACGGTTCGAGCGTCGACATGCCGCGCGTCGTGCCGGTACGCTCCTCCTCGATCTTCCGCGGCGACGGCTGGCTCGGCGTCAAGATGCGCGACGCCAGCGTCGTGAAGGGTGTCGGCGTGCTGCCGATGTTCGCCGGCCTGGTTGGCCTGCTGCTGTTGCTCGGCGCATTCGCGGCAACATGGCTGCGCGAGGGACGCTGAGTCCGGCCGGGCTCACGTCTGCGTTGCATCAAGCACACACAGGCAATGCATCGACACGGATTGTCTGAACGCCGGTTGACATCGCGGATGCCATCCGATGTTATAATGTAACATCGGGGCGCTGGGGTGTTGACGCGCTCCCGATTGGGCGGGCGTTATCGGCATGCAGTGGTTCCGGCGACACATCAAGACTGGCTCGCGGCTGGCGCTGTTCGCGCTCGCCGTCCAGTTCATGCTGTCGTTCGGGCATTTCCATCCGATCGCGGCCGCGCAAGCGGCGCCCGCAGTTCAGACCGGGCTATCGCTGATCGATCTCGCCTATATCGGGACCTCGGCGACGCCGGACCTCGCGGTCCAGGTGACCGGGACCGAGCCGCCCGCCAAGCACGACAACGACCGGCATCCGGCCGACAATTGCGCAATCTGCGCCGTCATCTCGCTCGCGAGCAGCATGCTGTTCACGGCGCCGCCGGTGCTGTTGCTGCCGGAAGCCGTCGAGCTTCTGTTCCGAACCACCAATGCCGAATTCCTCCATCTGAAGTCGGCGCCTGCGGCCTTTCATTCCCGCGCCCCTCCCCTGTCCTGACATCAACTGGTTGCTGCACGCCCTGAGCGGACGGCCGCGTCACATGCGGCCTGCTCCAGCGGGGCAAATCGGGATCGATCCGTCATTTCGACGGGCCCTGGATCGGGACTTGGATCGGGACAATGACACTTCAGAAGAAACGAGCATTCCACATCGGGAGCGCGAGCTGGCTATTGCTGGGCGCAATGAGTAGCGGCGCGCTGGCCCAGGAGACGCCGACGCAACTGCCTGACATCACCGTGACGGCGCCGAGCCCGATCCAGCGGCACCGGACTGCGCCGACGCGCACGCCGACCCGTGCTGCTCGGGCTGCGCCGAGCCGCAGCCGCGAACGCGTCGCCGCGGTACAACCGGCGCCCGCAGCGGCGGCGCCAGCACCGCAGCAGGGCGTGCTGCCCGTCGTCACCGATCAGTTCGCCACCGTCACCGTGATCCCGAACGAGGAACTGCGGCGCTCCGGCGCCGCCACGCTCGGCGATCTGCTGTTCTCGAAGCCCGGCATCACCGGCTCGAGCTTCGCCCCCGGCGCATCCAGCCGGCCGATTATCCGCGGCCTCGACGTCAACCGCGTCGGCATTGTCGAGAATGGTCTCGGCGGTGGCGGCGCCTCGGATCTTGGCGAAGACCATTTCGTGCCGATCGATCCGCTCTCGACCAATCAGATCGAGGTGGTGCGCGGCCCGGCCGCGCTGCGTTACGGCTCGACCTCGATCGGCGGCGTAGTGAGCGCCACCAACAACCGCATCCCCGATGCGATGCCGACCTGCACGGCGGCGCCGTTCCAATCCTACGGGCTGCCGGTGAAGGCGCCGCTGGCCGATGCCGGCGGCCCGGGTTGCCTCAATGTCGAGACCCGCACGTCGGCGAGCTCGGTCAATCGCGGCGTCGACGGCGGCATGCTGCTGGACGCCGGCGGCAACAATGTCGCCGTGCATGCCGACGTCTATGGCCGCACCACCAGCGACTACAGCATTCCGAGCTACCCTTATCTGTTCGTCCCGGGCCAGCCGTTCAATGGACGCCAGCCGAACTCCGCGACGCAGTCGGACGGCGCGTCAGTCGGCGCCTCCTATTTCTTCCAGGGCGGCTTTATCGGCGCGGCGATCACCCAGAACGACTCGCTCTACCACATCCCCGGTATCGACGGCGCCGATCACCAGACCCGGATCGACGCGCACCAGACCAAGATCGCGGTCAAGGGCGAGTACCGGCCCGATGCCGCGGCGATCGACGCCGTGCGGTTCTGGGTCGGCGCGACCGACTATCGCCACAACGAGATTGGCCTTGCCGATCCGGCCGATCCATTGAGCGACGGCGTGAGACAGACCTTCACCAGCAAGGAGCAGGAGGCGCGCGTCGAGGTGCAGATGATGCCGTTCAACGCGCGCTTCGCCACCGTGACCACGGCATTCGGCCTGCAGGGTGGGCACCAGGAGCTGACCGCCCCGAGTCCGGACGATCCGACCAGCCCGCTCAACGGATTATGGGACCCCAACAAGAACAACAGGGTCGCCGGTTACGTGTTCAACGAGCTGAAGTTCACCGACACCACCAAAGCACAGATTGCCGGGCGGATCGAACACGTCGATCTTTCCGGCACAACGCCGGCCTTCATTCCCCCCGTGTTCGACGTGGCCACCGACCCCGCAAGCATCGGTCCAGCGACACCGCAAAATCCCAGTTTCACACCCAAGAGCGGCAGCATCGGCTTGATCCAGAATCTGCCGTGGGATCTGGTAGCAAGCGCGACCGCCCAATACGTCGAACGCGCGCCGAAACCGGCCGAGCTCTTCTCGCGCGGCCCACACGATGCGACCGCCACGTTCGACATCGGCAATCCCAATCTCGGCATCGAAACCGCAAAATCGATCGAGATCGGACTACGGCGGGCGACCGGACCGCTGCGGTTCGAACTCACCGGCTACTACACCAGGTTCGACGGCTTCATATTCCGCCGGCTGACGGGCAACACGTGTGACGAGAGCGCGTGCCAGCTCGGCCCCGGCCTCGAACTGAACCAGGCGCGCTACTCGCAGCGCGACGCGATCTTCCGCGGCGCCGAGTTCCAGAGCCAGCTCGACATCGGCCCGCTCAACGGCGGCATCTGGGGCATCGAGAACCAGTTCGACGTGGTGCGCGCGACCTTCACCGACGGCACCAACGTGCCGCGGATTCCACCGGTGCGGCTTGGCGGCGGCTTCTATTGGCGCGACAGCAACTGGCTGACCCGCATCAATCTGGTGCACGCCTTCGCGCAGAACGACATCGCTGTCATCGGCGAGACCCCGACCGCGGGCTACAATCTCCTCAACGCGGAGATCACCTACAACACCAAGCTCACTTCGTCATGGATCGGCGCACGCGAGATGACGCTTGGTCTGGTCGGCAACAACCTGCTCAACCAGAACATCCGCAACTCCGTTTCTTATACCAAGGACGAGGTGCTGATGCCGGGCCTCGGCATACGGGCGTTCGCCAATCTGAAGTTCTGAGCCAAGGTCATCCCTCTGCTGCCAGCGGCAGAGGGATTTATCGCGTAGCCCGGATGGAGCGCAGCGCAATCCGGGAGACTGCTCCCGCGGTGAGACTGATCCCGGATTTCGCTTCGCTTCATCCGGGCTACGAGCGTCTCTGAGGGGAGCCGCGTAACCTGCTCGGTCTGGACGATCAGTGGCCGACGACGACTTCGCTGATCTGGATCACCGGCTGCAGATCGGTGTAGTTCGGGATATCGCCCATGATCTCCTGGGCGTGCTTGCCCATGCCGGCCGCGAAGGCCTCAACCGAGTCGCAGAAGATGTGGCACATTCCGACATAGGTTGCGGGTTGCCCCGGTGCGCCGCCGGCGAGACCCTTGTCGACGGTGTAGTATTTGCACGCGTCGCCAAGGCGCGCCTTCACCAGCGGCATGTGCTTGTCGCGATAATAGTCGTGATCAAAGCGTGCGCCTGGATTGTTCGGATACATCACACTGACTTTGATCATGGCGCGCACTCTCCCTGTTGATATGACATGCGCCGGTCTTGTCCCGGCGCTTGCCTCAACTGTGCTTCAGTTTCCGATGGTGCGCAACCGTTCCGGCACCGCTCGCGCGGATGTCAGATCGCCTTGCTCCAGTCCGGCAGGATTGGCCCGGACACGCCCTCGGCCGCGCCGTCGACCAGTTCCATGACAAGCAGGCGACTGTAATCGACCGGGCCGGGCATGGTCATCCGCCCCTTCGGGACCGGCTTGAAGCCGACCCGCGCGTAGTACGGCTCGTCGCCGACCAGCACGATCAGCCGATGGCCCTTGGCGCGGGCGTCGTTGATCGCACGCTCGAGCAGCGCACGGCCGACGCCGCGGCTGCGGAACGGCGGCTCGACCGTCAACGGCCCAAGCATCAGGGCCGGCGTATCGCCGATCGTGACCGGCAGCTGGCGCACCGAGCCGACCAGCAGCGTGCCGATCCGCGCCGTGAAGGAGACATCGAGCAAATGATCGACATGCTCGCGCAGCCGGTAGGCACTGAGCACGAAGCGGCCAGGCCCGAAGGTGCGCTCGTGCAGACGCTCGATCGCCTGGGCGTCTTTCGGGGTCTCGGGCAGGATGGTCAGGGACAATTCGGTCATTGTGGGGCGCGGGATAGCATCTGGCGCGGGCGCGGTCCATCACCGCCATGTCGCCGTCGGCGGCTTGCCCTCGAGCACCTCCGCGATCCGCAGCCGCGTGCCCGGGGTGGTCTCGTCAGGCAGATCAGCCGGATCGAAGAAGCCGCAGGCCACGATCTCGCGATTCGGCTCCGGCAGGCGGTCCTGCCGGTAGTTCCTGACGACGTAGACCGCGACATGATCGCGCGGCGAGACGTGGCTGTTGTGGAAGATGCCGTGCAGCACCGGCTCGCCCTTGAGCTCGATCCGCCCCTCCTCCTCCAATTCGCGCCGCAGCGACTCGATAAAACTTTCGCCGACCTCGACCCCGCCGCCAGGCAGATACCAGCCATGGACGTAGCTGTGCTTGACCAGGAACACCCTGTTGTCGGCATCGAGCACGACGGCACGGACCCCGAGCGTCATGCTGCGGACGAGCCGCCAGTAGAAATGAAACACCCATCTGATCTGCGGCTCGTAGCGCTTGCGTAAATCGAGCAGGACCGTCACTGAACCCTCGACATCATGGTGTTTGATCCGTGCTTTGATCCTTGCGCGCCTGCGCAGCTCTTGCCAATACAGGGCAGGACGTTCGGGATAGCACGACATGACCGGCTGCCGGCCACTTTTCGCGGACAATCCGAAGGGAATCGCATGATGGCGGCGTTCCGCCTCGCGCATCTGTCGGACCCGCATCTGCCGCCGCTGCCGGCGGCGCGGCTGCGCGATCTCGCCGGCAAGCGCGCCTTCGGCTATCTGAACTGGACGCGCAACCGTCACAAATATCACCGCCGCGACGTGCTCGACGCGCTGGTGTCGGACATGCAGGCGCAGCAGCCGGACCACATTGCCGTGACCGGCGACCTGGTCAATCTGGCACTGGATGCCGAGTTCAATCCGGCCCGGCAATGGCTGGAGGGGGTAGGTTCGCCTGCCGACGTCACCGTGGTCCCCGGCAACCACGACGCCTATGTGCGCGCGACCCGGCATCGCTTCGTCAGTCACTTCGGCGACTATCTGCGCGGCGACGCCGACGGCGCGGCAACGCATTTTCCGTTCGTGCGTCGCCGCGGGCCGCTGGCGCTGATCGGCGTCTCCTCGGCGGTGCCGACCCCGCCGCTGATGGCGACCGGCTGGCTCGGCCATCCTCAGCTCGATGCGCTCGATGCGATTCTCGCGCAGCTGTCGCGGGAGGACGCCTTCCGCGTCCTCCTGGTGCATCACCCGCTGCACTCCGACGGCCGCGCCAAGCGGCTGACCGATTCGCATCAGCTGCTGGCGCTGCTCAGGCGCCACGGCGTCGAGCTGGTGCTGCATGGCCACGACCACATCCATTCGACGATGTGGTTCGACGGCCCGGAGCGGAAGATCCCGGCGATCGGCGTGCCGTCGGCATCGGCGCTGGCGCGCAAGCACTATCCGGCGGCGGCCTACAATTTGTTCACGATCGAGCGTGACGGCAATGCGTGGCGCTGCGAGCAGACCGTGCGCGGGCTCGGCGAGCACGCCGGCATTCGCGAATTGAAGCAAGCACGACTTTCCTAATCGCCGCCCCCGCCGCCGCCACACCCACCGCCGCAGCCGCCTCCGCTGTCGCCGCCACCACCACCGCCGTCACCGCCATCGCCGCCGCCACTCCCGTCGCTGCCGGCATCGCCGAAGCCGGCTGACGATCCGTCGATCGAGGAGTCGGAGAAATCGCCGCCGCAATAGGGACTGCTGCCACCGATGCCGCTGCGGCGCAGCGCCTCGCAGTCGGTGTGATAGATGAAGCCGTTCGCGATGTTCAGCTTGGCGTCGAGCGCGAACAGCAGCGGCAGCCGGGTCGGCCTGACCGGATCGATGTTCTCGTATTTGCAGCAGTACCACCAGACCCGGCGCAGCCCCTCATTGCTCCTGCGCCGCTCCTTCACCAGGACGACCGCGGGGGTGTGATGCAGGAAGCCGCCGAAGGCGCGGCGGCAGAACGCGTCGTATTCGCGGGTGTAGAGGATGAATTCGTGCCAGAGGTCGTCGGCCGCTTGCGAGGGCATCGAGACGTAACGCTTGCCGCTCATCAGATAGGCGAGGAAGAACTGCCGCAGGCCGCGCGAGACCAGCGCGCTGTCCTTGCGGGTGAAGCCGGGGTGACGCTTCTCGAGCCGCGCCAACAGGCCCGCCGGCCAGTGAAAGGTGCGGATGTATTCGGCACGCCGCAACGTTTGCCACTTGCCGAACAGCACGGCGCTGCCGACCACCGCGGCCGCCGCCAGGACGCCGAAAAATGCCGAGGCGGGTGTTATGACCACGATGCCCCGCCCCTTGAGCGGCTAGAAGTTTTGCAAGCTCGCATACAGCGCGAGACCGAACAGCGCGAGCGCGCCCATGACGAAGCCGAACACGAACATGCCGATCCCGCCGCGGCGCCTCGGCGTCACCACCGGGACGGGCGGCGGCGCCGGCGGCTCGGCAACCGGAAGCGGCGTTGCCACCATCGCATGCTCGCGCTCGATCAGGCGGCGCGCGACATAGTCGGTGACGGCATCGACGATCGCGGCCACGTCATGCGATTCGGCGAGCACGATGCGGCCGAACCTCGTGTCCTGCACGAAGCGGTAGATCCGCTTGTCGCGCCCCATCAGCACATGCGCGACGACGTCGATCCACAGCCGCGGCGTCTCGCCCTGGCTGATGGCGCGGTCGAACAGATCGACCTTGTCCGGCACCTGCGCGAACAGCGGATCGAGCGCATCGTTGAGGATCTCGAGCCGCGCCACCTCGGCGTCGCGCAACTCGACGACGACACCGGTGCGATCGGCCGCCTCGATCCGCGCCCGTCGCAACGCCTCTCGCAGCGTCGGCCGCATCTCGCGCGCCTCGCTGCCGGTGTTCTGCGGATCGGACATGCCTTGCGGTCTCGTGGTGACGGGTTTCCTGCGCATTAACCTATCAGCAACCAAGATGTCCGCAAAGGGCGTTGGTTCCCAAGCACTTAGGCCGCCACTTATCCCCAGATCAAAGATACCTGACGCTGTCCCAAAAGCGGTCGACCCCACCCGGATGAACCGGATGGGGCCGCCGTCCTTGGACGTTTTCTTAGCTCTGAAAATTCTGGCGCTCAGGCCGAAACCCGCGACGGCTCCTCGACGATGGAGAAGCGCACGCCGGCCTTGTGGCGGCTCTCTTCCGAAACTTCCTTCCAGCACTCTTCGGCTTCCTTGCGGGTCTTGAACGGACCGCGGACCTGGGCCGAGCCTTCGACGAGCTTGTGGAAGTTCATCGACCCGAACTCTCCGCCGATCACCCAGAAATTGCTGCCCTTGCTCATCGTCAGTCTCCTTCAAAAAATCGGGCTGCCTTTGCCCAGCCGCCTGCACCTTGATCTCCGCAATCTGCTCATATCGACATTCTTGACAGAGTATTGCGAATTGCGTGTCAGGAGATAAACGCGAAAACGCGAAGTTCGTACAGATGCCTTGTTTTTTATTGGTGATGTCATGTAACATCTGAACTTGTAATAAATGTCGACTTGTAAATTTTGTCACAAAATAGGTCAGGAAGCCTGCCATGCCCGCCGGTTTTTCTTCTCCCTCTCCCCGTTCTTACGGGGAGAGGATTGGGGGGAGGGGCTGTCTCCGCAGCGAGACTCGCGGAGGGTCCCCCTCACCCGGATCGCATCTAGCGATCCGATCCGGCCTCTCCCCGCGCGCGGGGCGAGGCGGTCAGAATTTGCTGCGGCAAGCGAGACCAACCCGTGCCCGGTGAATCCGGAAAGAAGCTGTTCGTCGGTCCGCGCTTCCGGCGGATCCGCCAGCAATTGGGGCTGTCGCAGACCCAGATCGCCGAGGGGCTCGGCATCTCGCCCTCCTACATCAACCTGATCGAGCGCAACCAGCGCCCGGTGACGGCGCAGATCCTGCTGCGGCTGGCCGAGACCTACGACCTCGACTTGCGCGACCTCGCCACCGCCGACGAGGACCGCTTCTTCGCGGAACTCAACGAGATCTTCTCCGATCCCCTGTTCCGCCAGATCGACCTGCCGAAGCAGGAGCTGCGCGACCTCGCCGAGCTCTGCCCCGGCGTGACGCACGCGCTGCAGCGGCTCTACGCCGCCTACACCGAGGCGCGCCGCGGCGAGACTCTGGTGGCGGCGCAGATGGCCGACCGCGAAGGCTCGCAATTCGACGCCAATCCGATCGAGCGGGTGCGTGACCTGATCGAGGCCAACCGCAACTATTTTCCGGAGCTCGAGACCGCCGCGGAGAATTTGCGCGACGAGCTCAACGTGCCGACCGAAGGCCTGTTCACGGCGCTGACCACGCGCCTCCGCGAAAAACATTCGATTCTGACCCGCGTGATGCCGGTCGACGTGATGCGCGAGACGCTGCGCCGTTTCGATCGGCACCGCCGGCAGCTCTTGATCTCCGAACTCGTCGACAGCTCCGGCCGCAGCTTCCAGCTTGCACTGCAGATCGGCTTTGTCGAGTGCGGCGCTTCGATCGACGCCATCGTCAGCCGCGCCGGCCCGCTCGACGACACCGCGCGCCGGCTCTACCGCATCACGCTCGCCAATTACTTCGCAGCCGCCGCGATGATGCCTTATCAGGCGTTTCATTCCGCAGCCGAAGCCTTGAGCTACGACGTCCATGTGCTGGCGCAGCGCTTCAACGCCGGCTTCGAGCAGGTCTGCCACCGCCTCACCACGCTGCAACGGCCGAACGCGCGCGGCGTGCCGTTCTTCCTGCTCCGCGTCGACAATGCCGGCAACGTGTCGAAGCGGTTCTCCTCGGGCACCTTTCCGTTCTCCAAGTTCGGCGGCACCTGCCCGCTCTGGAACGTGCACTCGACCTTCGACATGCCGGACCGCCTGCTCAGCCAGGTGATCGAATTGCCGGACGGCACGCGCTACTTCTCGATCGCGCAGATGGTGCGCCGGCCGGTGGCGCCCTACCCGCAGCCGCAGCCGCGCTTTGCGATCGGGCTCGGCTGCGAGATCCGGCATGCGGCCAAGCTCGTCTATGCCACCGGCATGGATCTGGAAAAGGTCGAGGGTACCCCGATCGGCGTCAACTGCCGGCTTTGCGAGCGCGAGAATTGCAGCCAGCGCGCCGAGCCGCCGATCACGCGCACCCTGATCCTGGACGAGACCACGCGGCGCGTGTCCTCGTTCGCGTTCTCGAATGCGCGGGAGTTGTGAGCCAAGGATCAATCCACCGATCAATCCACCGCGGCAAAGGCCTTGCACCAGCCGTCCTTGCTGATCGCACCTTCGACCACCTTGCAGCCATCGGGTGCGACGAACAGCGAGCACATCTCCTGCACGAGGCGCTGGTCCGGCGCGGCGCCTGGCCGCCGAAAACGGAGGAGGATTCGACCGAGGACGACGTGCGCTAAAGCATGATCCGGAAAAGTGCGAAGCGGCTTTCCCTCGCGACAACGCGTTTGCGCGAATCACACACCAAACTAAAGCGCGATGACGATTCGACCCAGCGCGTGTACTCGACGCGACTAATCCGTTGACGTCGACCGCAGGTTCACCCAATGAAAACGGCGGGAGGAACTTTCGGTTCCGCTGCGAGTCATATTTGTGACGCGATGTGGCCTGGACCGCCAAGGAAGAGACCGAGGGAGAGATCATGTCAAAGTCCCGCCTTGGAATGGCTGCGGCCGGCGTTGCAATTGGCGTTCTGGGAGCGCTGCCGAGCGCGGCCGAGGCGGGTTTCCGCCTGCGCGTTGGCGGCCCCGTGAGTGTCGCGCGCTTCGCGGTGGCCGGCGTGCTGTCGGTCGCAGGTCGCCGCCACGCACGCATGGCGGCGCGCCACAGCCGCGTCCGCATGGCTGCTCTAAGACCGCAAGATCTTCGCCCCGCCGCCGAGTCGATCGGCCCGAGTGAGCGCGCGCAGCTCACTGCCGTCGCCGCGCTGGCCGGCTGGCAGGGCGGCCGAGCTGCGCAAGGCTGGTGGCAGCACTCCGACGGTTCATACGGCTGGGTCGGTCCGCTCTTCTGGCCGTTTGCCTACAGCGATCTCTATGACTACGCGCTTCTCAATGATGGCAGCGGCTTCTGGGCCTATGGCTACGGCGATCTCTACGCCGCGATCTTCTCGCCTTACGCTGCGAGCGATCTCTCAGCGTTTGCGGCCGAGCGCCCCGCCGGGAGGCGGCATCGCAAAGCGCCCTCGGTGCAGGAATTCTGTAGCGGCGACACCGCCGAGACGACCGGCCTTCCCCTCGAGCGGATCGGCCTGGCGGTCGCGGCGAACGAGGCGCAGCGCGCAGCCTTCGACGAGCTCGCGAGCGCCTGGATTTCCGCCGGCAACACCATCCGCGCTTCCTGTACAGCACAGACCGCAACCACCGCGCTGGAGCGATTCGCGGCCATGCAGAGCCGCGTCAACGCGATGCTGAGCGCAGTTGCGACCGTTATGCCGCCATTTCAAAAATTCTACGATCTCCTAAGCGATGAACAGAAGGCCCAGCTCAACACGCCCGAACGCGACCGCCGCGCTAACGCTGCGGCCGCGAAGCTGAAGGAGATGCAGGACGCCGCCTGCCAGGCGAGCCGTGAACCGCAAGACGAGCAACAGGCCGAAAAGCAATACCGCCAGCTCGTCGCCCAGCAATGGCCCCTCGACGACATCGTCGCCAGCCTGAAACTGAACGATACGCAACGCGCCGCGCTCGAAGTGGTGCAGGATACCACGATGGGCACCATGGAAGCCTTAAACCCATGCCCGCCAAAGGACGCGCTCACCCCACCGGCCCGCCTTAAGGCCGCGAAGGCGCGGTTGGAAGCGATGAGAGAGGCGATCATCAGCGTGAACGACGCGGTCGACGATTTCCGTTGGAACCTGAGTGACGAGCAGAAGACGCAGTTCGAGGGGCTCGGTCTGAAGAAGCGGGGGGTGTGATTTTTCCATCCCCAAGCGGCGCTGGTCGGCCAAGGCGATACTTCGCATCCCCTGTCGCATTTGCTAGTCGTCCGCTAAGAAGAGCTGGACATGCGAGCATGCGTTATAGGGGCGGGCTCTAAGTAGTTCGGTCGCGCGACCGAGACGCCGTTCAACATGAACTTTGAGGCCCGCCCCTAGTCAACTGAACTTCTTTGGATGTTGCTTATTGGCCCAAGGCCGAAATACGGCGATGTCGGCCTCAACGTCAGCTTCCGAGATCAAAGCGGACGCGAAGAATTCATGAGTACACGCCCTGATCTCATCGCGCCTTAGCGCGTACTGCGCTCGTCTTGCTGAAGCGGAGGCCGAGCGAGGCGGCGGACGTCATGCGACGGCACAACCGGCCGGGGCTGTGGCCGGCATGCACGTAGCCAGGACATCCGCCTGAGCTAGTGCCCATTCCGTTGACGCCCCGGATCAGCGGCGCGCAACGGCCCTCGCCTCCGCGCGGGACGCCAGCAAGCGCCGCCGCGCGAGAGTGACACCGGCCATCAGATCAATCTGCGCCGTTTTGGATCGCTCGGCCTGCTAGCCACCGGGCGGCGTGTAGGCGGCCTTGAGGTTGGTCGCGTGCTGACGCACCACCTTGATCTCGTCCTGGGTAAAGAGCCGGACCAGCCGCACGTTCTGCATGGCGCCGGCCGCAACCACCACGCCGCTGACCGCAGGCGCGAAGCTCGGATCCGGCACGTCGAAGATCACCATCACGCCGGGGCCATCGGTCGCCGTGCTGTACATCGAAATCAGTTTCCCGCCGGCGGCCTCAATCAACTTCTTCGCGGCCTCGTATCGATTCGTCGTCGGGTTTTCCATGATGTTGTTCAGGGAACGCGGGGTGTATTCACCAGAGAAGCAGAAATGCATGGCAATCGCTCCGTTTGGTTGGAATGAAAAAAACATTCACCCAGGCGCGCGGCCCGGGCAGAGCATTTCGTACTGAAAAATGAGAAGAAATGGCCTGCCGATGGCCAGTCGCGCTGCCGCTCATTCTCCGGATTTCGGCGCAACCGGTGGCAGCTCGCCGCGCAATCTACATCAGACCCGCGGCAAATAAAATCGCGTTTCTGCTCTGCGACGAAATCTCTCCTTGGTCGATGCGGCACTGAAGGGCAGCGCGCCTGACCCGACCGACGAACGCGATCCATCCGAGCCCGCCGAGTGACGCGTCGGCGCCCGCTAGGCGGTGGCGGGACAACGCCTTGCAAACAAGGGCGATCTGCCTCAGTGTTCGGCGCCCGCCATCAAGAACAAGCGAAAGAAAACTCATGAAGCATCGCGCGCTCGGCCGCTCCGGCCTCACTGTCCCTCCCCTGTGCTTCGGCTGCAATGTATTCGGCTGGACCGTGGACGAGACGTCGTCGTTTCGCCTGCTCGACACCGTGCTCGATCAGGGGCTGACATTCCTGGATACGGCGGATGTCTATTCACGCTGGGTGCCGGGCCACAGCGGCGGCGAATCCGAGACCATCATCGGCAAATGGATGAAGGCGCGCGGCAACCGCAACCGCGTCATCCTCGCCACCAAGGTCGGCATGGACATGGGAGGCGGCAATGTCGGGCTGAAGCCGGACTACATCGCGCGCGCCGTCGAGGATTCGCTGCGGCGGCTACAGACCGATTTCATCGATCTCTACCAGTCCCACAAGGACGATGAGACGACACCGCAGGAAGAGACGCTCGCGGCCTACAACAAGCTGATCAAGGCCGGCAAGGTCAGGGCCATCGGCGCCTCGAACTTCTCGGCGGAGCGGCTCCAGAGTGCGCTCGACATTGCCAAGGCGAACGGGTTGCCGCGCTATGAGAGCATGCAGCCCGAATACAGCCTCGCCGAGCGCTCGAGCTACGAAGGCGCGCTGCAACGCGTCTGCGAGGCGAACGACGTCGGCGTGATCACGTTCTTCTCGCTCGCCGCAGGATTTTTGACCGGCAAATATCGCTCGGAGAGCGACTTCGCCAAGAGCCCCCGCGGTGCACGCAGCATCCCAAAATACATGAACCCGCGCGGCATGCGCATCCTGGCCGGTCTTGACGAGGTCGCCGCGGAAACCCGCGCCGAGCCGGCCGCGGTCGCGCTCGCCTGGCTGATGGCAAAACCCTCCGTCACCGCGCCGATTGCCAGCGCTACCAGGCCCGAGCAGGTCGCAACGCTGGTCGCGGCGACCGAACTTGAGCTGAGCAAGGATCAGGTCGAACGGCTGGACGCCGCGAGCGCGTAGCAGCTGCCTTCACTTCACCTCGCCCCGCGTGCGGGGAGAGGTCGGAACGCATCGCTAGATGCGTTCCGGGTGAGGGGGAGCTTCCGCGAGTGCAGCTATCGCCGTATTTGCGGAGACAGCCCCTCACCCCAACCCTCTCCCCTAAGAACGGGGCGAGGGAGCACACCGCCTTCGCGGCTACGGCTTGGTCTTACCCTACCCCCACGGGCCACGCTGGCCGGATCCGCCCCACGGGCTGCGCGGCGGATAGCTTCCACCGGCCGGGCGCGGCGCGGTCTGGGTGCCGAGCTCGGCGGCGAGCTGCTGCAGCGCGGCGATGCGGTTCGCGGTCGAGGGATGGGTCGCGAACAGATTGTCGACGCCGTGGCCCGACAGCGGGTTGATGATGAACATGTGCGCGGTGGCCGGATTGCGCTCGGCCTCCATGTTCGGCACCTGATGCGCGGCGTTCTCGATCTTCGCGAGCGCGGAGGCAAGCCACATCGGCTGGCCGACGATGCGTGCGCCATAATTGTCGGCGGCGTATTCGCGGGTGCGGCTGATCGCCATCTGCACCAGCATGGCGCCGAGCGGCGCCAGGATCATCATCGCGATCGATCCGACGATGCCGGGGCCGTTGTTGTTGCGGTTGCCGCCGAAGAACATGCCGAACTGCGCCAGCATCGAGATCGCGCCGGCGATCGTCGCTGTGATCGTCATGGTCAGCGTGTCGTGATGCTTGATATGCGCAAGCTCATGCGCGATCACGCCGGCGAGCTCCTCGCGGCTGAGCTGCTGCATCAGGCCCGTGGTGACGGCGACCGCCGCGTTCTCCGGATTGCGGCCGGTCGCGAACGCATTGGGCTGCGCCTCGTCCATCAGAAACACGCGCGGCATCGGGAGAGCGGCGCGCTGTGCCAGCTCGGCGACGAGATTGTAGAGTTCGGGCGCCGAGCCCGCATCGACCTGATGGGCGCCGTACATCGACAGCACCATGCGATCGGAATTCCAGTAGGTGAACAGATTTGTCGCAGCCGCGACCATCAGCGCGATCACGGCGCCGGTGCCGCCGCCGATCAGATAGCCGACCCCCATGAACAGGGCGGTGAGGCCGGCAAGCAGGAGCGCGGTGCGGAAATAGTTCATCGTTGTTCCCTCACGGCGAGCGGAATGCTGCCACAACTGACGCCGCTGAGGTAGGGATTTTGCCGCTGAAGCCGCAAGGGGAACCAGTGCGTCGCAGCGACGCGGCGCGGGTTAATAATCGGTTATGTGCCGCGGCGATCGGTAGCCCGCATGAGCGAAGCGATATGCGGGGTAAGACCGGTCCCGCATGTCGCTTCGCTCATGCGGGCTACGATCTCTCGCTACGCCGCCGGCTCCTGTGCAATCACCGCCCCCTCCTCGCGCAGCGCGACGCGCAACATGCGGGCGAGCTCGGCGCGGCTGTAGGGTTTTGCCAGGAACAGGATGCCCTGCTCGAGCTTGCCGTCCTGATCGATGGCGTCATCGGTATAGCCCGAGTGAAGAGGACGCGCAGGCCCGGGCGGCGCTTCCGCGCCTCGGTGGCGAGGTCGCGTCCGTTCATCGCGCCCGGCATGATGACGTCGGTGAACAACAGATCGATCGGCGCGCCGCTGTCGAGCACGGCAAGGGCTTCGCTCCCATTATTGGCCGACAGCGTGGTCGGCTGCAGCGGCTGCTTGCGCGCGAAGGCGAGCAGATGCCGCGTCAGCGATGCGCCGCGCTCGGCGGCGTCGCGGATCAGCGCGGTGATCTCCGTGAGCTGGCGGTTGTGAGTGACCGCCTCGGCCAGGATCTCGATCGTGCCGGTGATGACGGTGAGGATGTTGTTGAAGTCGTGCGCGATGCCGCCGGTGAGCTGGCCGACCGCTTCCATCTTCTGCGCCTGACGGATCTTGCTCTCATTGGCCTCGGCCTCGCAAAAGCGCTCGAGCAGGAATTCCGATCACTGGCGCTGCCGTCCCTCCTCGGCGAGCGCGACATGGGCCTCGCGCAACTGCTCTTCGGTCGGGATCGCGAGGATCCGCGGGATCAGCGGCCAGAGCAGCACTGCGGTGAAGATCGAGGCGACAGCGGTCAGCGCCTTGAGCAGGCCCTCGAGACCGTAGATCGGCACCCACAGCGTGTAGATCGAGAACACATGGGTGAGGCCGCAGGCGAGGATGAACGTGGCGAACGGCCAGGCCATCCAGCCGAACTGGAAATCGCGCCGCTTGGAGACGAGGATCGCCAGCGCGAACGGGATCGAGAAATACGAAGCGGCAATGATCGCGTCTGAAATCACGTGGAGCCAGATCAGCTCCGGTTCCCACAACAGGCAGATGCCGTGCGGCGAAAACGTCGACGAATCCAAGAGACGCTCGAGAAAACTCCACATGGGTCCCTCCGGGCGTGATCGATCCGCCGACACCCCGCCCGCGAATCACCGGCCGATCATAGCGGCGGCCTCTCAACCTACCTCAGCCCAATTGGTCTAACGGCGCTACCCCCGTTGTTGCCCGGTGTCGCCCTGGTGTATGCAGATTGGGCTTCAATTCCCCTTTTTTCCAGCCGGTGACATCGATGCCAGCCTCTCCCCTCCGCGCCCGGATCATGATCGCAGCGATCGCGGGGGCGCTGGCGCTCTCTACCCTCGCCTCGGCGCAGCAGCCGCTGCCCAGCCCCTTGAATCCTGCGCCGGTCAGGCCGCGCCCTGCCGCCGTCGCCTCGCCGCGGGCTGCGTCCTGCCACAACGGGCAGAACTTCGATCGCTTCCTCGCCGAGCTGAAGCAGAAGGCGGTCGCCGCCGGCGTCTCGCAGCGCACGATCGCGGAGGCCGCGCCCTACCTGATCTACGACCAGGGTATCGTCAACCGCGACCGCGGCCAGCGCGTGTTCGGGCAGATCTTCACCCAGTTCGCCGGCCGCATGGCCGCGAACTATCGCATGCAGCAGGGCCAACAATACATCCGGACCTATGCCGCCGCGTTCGCGCGCGCCGAGAAGGAGTATGGCGTGCCGCCGGCGGTGATCGCCGCGTTCTGGGGACTGGAGAGCGATTTCGGCGTCCAGATGGGCAATTTGCCGACGCTGAAATCGCTGGTGTCGCTGGCCTATGATTGCCGCCGCTCCGAGATGTTCCAGGGCGAGACCATCGCCGCGCTGAAGATCATCGAGCGCGGCGACCTGACGCCCGACCAGATGATCGGCTCATGGGCCGGCGAGCTCGGTCAGACGCAATTCTTGCCGACGCATTATTTCAACTACGCGGTCGACTATGACGGCGACGGCCATCGCAATCTCCTGCAAAGCGGCCCCGACGTGATCGGCTCGACCGCGAACTACATCGCCACCGGATTGAAATGGCGGCGCGGCGAGCCGTGGCTGCAGGAGGTGCGCGTGCCGCAGGCGGCAAATTTCCCGTGGGACCAGGCCGACCTCACCATCAAGCTGCCGCGATCGAAATGGGTATCGCTTGGCGTCAGCTTGACCGACGGCAAGGCATTGCCGAATGACGAGATGCCGGCCTCGCTGCTGCTGCCGATGGGCCGGATGGGTCCGGCGTTCCTCGCCTATGCGAACTTCGCCGCCTACACCGAGTGGAACAACTCGCTGATCTATTCGACCACCGCCGGCTATCTCGCCGGCCGCATCGCGGGCGCACCGCCGATGCAGCGGCCGCACGGTCCGGTCGCGCAATTGCCGTTCAATGAGATCAAGGAGCTGCAGGGACTGCTCGCGCGCGCCGGCTACGACGTCGGCAAGATCGACGGCGTGCTCGGACAGGCAAGCCGCAGCGCGGTGAAGGCGATGCAGATGAAATACGGCCTGCCGGCGGATTCCTGGCCGACCGCGGAGCTCCTGGCGCGGATGCGCGGCGGGCCCCGCACCCAGCCGGCCGCCGATGCCGCGGCACCGGGGACGCGGTAGAGCAAACGCCCATTTTCCGTAGCCCGGATGCAGCGCAGCGAAATCCGGGACAAGCCCCGATGCGCCTCCCCGGATTGCGCTGCGCTCCATCCGGGCTACGCAGACTCTGGCGATCCGTCATCCTGAGCGAGCGGAGAGAGCCTCGAAGGATGAATCGGCCACACTGGGGCCGTGCATCCTTCGAGACGCGCTTCGCGCTCCTCAGGATGACGGGATCAAGAATGCCGCCCGCGGGAAATATTTGACCAAGTGTTACAGCTCCCCGCAGTTGTATTCTTCCCCTTGCCGCCCCACTTGCAGCATCGCCGTTCGGTAACATCCGGATTTCATCAGAACAGGGAGCATCACATGTCCTTTCATGACGCCGTCGTCCCCGCCTACCTGCAGATCCTCAACAGCCTCACCGGCGAGCTGACCAAGGCCGAGGCGCATTGCGAAGCGAAGAAGATCGCGCCCGAGGTGCTGCTGGGATCGCGGCTCTATCCCGACATGCTGCCGCTGACCAAGCAGGTGCAACTTGTCTGCGATCACGCCGCACGGGGCTGCGCGCGGCTGACCCATAGCGAAGTGCCGTCGACGCCAGATACCGAGAAGAGCATCGGTGAACTGAAGCAGCGGCTCGCCAGGACGATTGACTATGTGAAGTCGTTCAAGCCGGCGCAGTTCGACGGCGCCGACGTCAGGGACGTCACCTTCCCGATCGGCCCCGATCGCACGATGACCCTGAAGGGCCAGCAATTCCTCAGCGCGTTCTCGTTCCCGAACTTCTATTTCCACGCCGTGACCGCGCACGACATCCTGCGCCACAACGGCGTCGAGATCGGCAAGCGCGATTTCCTCGGCGTCAGCTGACGCGCTTCGGCGATCCATATTCCCCGCGACGGGATTTTCGCTTCACGCCCTCGCCCGTGCTACTGCTCCCTGACAACAACAAGACGTCAGGGAGCACGCCATGTCGACAACAACCCACGCACCGAAAGCCATCGATCCGTCCGCTTCGCTGCATGCCGAAGCGCTCGGACTGGCGAAGAACCACGGCCGCCTCGCCGGGCGGCGCGTCATCGTGGTCGGCGCGGGACAGCGCACAACCGTGGATGAAGCCCCGCCGATCGGCAACGGCCGCGCCATGAGCGTGCTGTTCGCGCGCGAGGGCGCGTCGGTCGCCTGCCTCGACGTCAACAAGGACGCCGCCGACGACACCGTCGCGCAGATCACAGCCGAAGGCGGCAAGGCCTTCACCGACGTGGTCGATGTCGCCGACGTCGCGGCGATCGCGCCCGCGGTCGAACGCTGCGCGCAGCGGCTCGGCGGGCTCGATGGGCTGGCGCTCAATGTCGGCATCTCCTCCGGCCTGTCGCTGCCCAAGATGACGGCCGAATCCTGGGACCGCGACTATGCCGTCAATGTGCGCAGCCACATGCTGTTCGCGCAGAAGGCGCTGGAGGTGATGGCGCCGGGCGGCGCGATCATCCTGATCTCCTCAATGGCGAGCCAGCGCGCCGGCGGCCGCAACCCGGCCTATGAATCCTCCAAGGCGGCGCAGATCGCGCTGGGGCGGGCGATCGCGCGGGCCGGCGAGGACAAGGGCATTCGCTGCAATGTGATCGCGCCCGGCTTCATGGACACGCCGATGGGGCGCGACGCCAGCCGCAGGCGATCGGACCGCGCCGTGACAGTGCCTTTCGGCCGCCAGGGCACCGGCTGGGAGGTCGCCTATACTGCGCTGTTCCTGATTTCGAATGAATCCTCCTACGTCAACGCGCACACCTTGTTCCTCGATGCCGGCCACATGGGCGGAATTGTGCGCGGCTAGTCTGCGGAGCGCGAATGCCTCGGGCATTGCGCTCGTCGCGGCAATGCACAATTGTCCTTCATCAGTCATTCTCTGGAACATTTACATGAGCCAATCGACCAAACTTCTCGAGCCCTACAAGCTCGGCGCGCTGACGCTGCCGAACCGCCTGGTGATGGCGCCACTGACGCGCAACCGCGCGGTGCCGCCCGGCATGGTGCCGAGCCCGCTCGCGGTGGACTATTACGGCCAGCGCGCCTCCGCCGGCCTTCTGATCACCGAGGCGAGCCAGGTCTCGCAGCAGGGCCAGGGCTATCAGGACACGCCCGGCATCTATTCGAAGGAACAGGTCGAGGGCTGGCGCAGGGTCACCGATCGGGTGCATGAGCGCGGTGGCCGCATCTTCATCCAGCTCTGGCATGTCGGCCGCATCTCGCATGTCGCACTGCAGCCGAACGGCGGCGCACCGGTGGCGCCGAGCGCGATCAAAGCCAAGACCAAGACCTTCGTGAACGGCACGTTTGCCGACGTGTCCGAGCCACGCGCGCTCGAATTGTCGGAAATTCCCGGGATCATCGAGGACTTCAAGCGCGGCACGGCGAATGCGCTGGCGGCCGGCTTCGACGGCGTCGAGATCCATGGCGCCAACGGCTATCTGCTCGACCAGTTCGCCCGCGACGGCACCAACAAGCGCACCGACGCTTATGGCGGCGGAATCGAGAACCGCGCCCAGCTGATGCTGGACGTGTCCAAGGCGGTCGCCACCGAGGCCGGCGCAGATCGCACCGGCATCCGGATCTCGCCGGTGACGCCGGCCAACGACATCACCGACTCCAATCCGCAAGCGCTGTTCGACTACATCGTCGAACAGCTCAGTGCGCTGAAGCTGACCTATCTCCACGTCGTCGAGGGCGCAACCGGCGGCCCACGCGATATCGCGCCGTTCGACTACGCCTCGCTGCGCAAGCGCTTCAAGCAGGCCTATGTCGCCAACAACGGCTACGATTTCGCGCTAGCGGAGAAAGTGCTGGAGGCCGGCGCGGCCGACCTGATCGCGTTCGGCAAGCCATTCATCTCCAACCCCGACCTGGTCGAGCGGCTCAAGACCGGCGCGCCGCTCAACGAGTGGGACAAGGCGACCTTCTACGGCGGCGGCGCCAAGGGCTACACGGATTATCCGACGCTGAAGGCGACCGAGGCGGCGGAGTAGGGAGCGCTCCTCTCTCCACATCGTCATTCCGGGGCGATGCGACGCATCGAACCCGGATTCTCGAGATTCCCCGGTGCGCAGTTGCGCACCTGAGGTCTGGTGCTTGCGCACCATCCCGGAATGACCTGGCAATCAGCAAAAAGGCCGGGATCGCTCCCGGCCTTTCGTCGTCTTCGGATGGCGTGGGCTGGTACGCCTTTGCTTGCGCCTTACTTCGCTTCGGCGCGCTTCGGCGGGTTGGCCGGCCACGACTTGATCAGCGTGTCGTAGTCGATCGTCTCGCCCTTCGGCTTCTCGTTCGCGAGCTTGCGCTGCGGAGCGATGGTGCCGTCCTTCTCGGCCTTCTTGTACCAGAACTCGGCGGATTCCTTCTTGTTCAGCTTCGGTCCGCAGGCGCCCTGCACACCGGACTTCTCAAGACGCTCCATCACCGAATCCTGGGCCGCAGCCAGCGCGTCCATCGCCTGCTGCGGCGTCTTGGTACCGGACGACGCATCGCCGATGTTCTGCCACCACAGCTGCGCGAGCTTCGGATAGTCGGGCACGTTGTTGCCGGTCGGGGTCCACTGCACGCGCGCGGGCGAGCGGTAGAACTCGATCAGGCCGCCGAGCTTCGGCGCACGCTCGGTGAACGACTTGTCCCAGATATCGGACTCACGGATGAAGGTGAGACCGACATGGCTCTTCTTCAGCGACACCGACTTGGAGATGATGAACTGCAGATAGAGCCAGGCTGCCTTGCGGCGATCCGGCGGGGTCGACTTCAGAAGCGTCACGGAGCCGGCGTCCTGATAGCCGAGCTTCATGCCTTCCTTCCAGTAAGCGCCGTGCGGCGACGGAGCCATACGCCACTTCGGCGTACCGTCCGCGTTCATCACGGCGATGCCCGGCTTCACCATGTCGGCGGTGAAGGCGGTGTACCAGAACATCTGCTGGGCGATGTTGCCCTGCGCCGGCACCGGACCTGCTTCCGAGAAGGTCATGCCCTGGGCCTGCGGCGGGGCATACTTCTTCAGCCAGTCGAGATATTTGGTGATCGAGTAGACCGCGGCCGGGCCGTTGGTGTCGCCACCACGCTCGACCGAGGAGCCGACCGGACGGCAGCCTTCCATGCGGATACCCCACTCGTCGACCGGCAGGCCGTTCGGGATACCCTTGTCGCCGTTGCCGGCCATCGACAGCCAGGCGTCGGTGAACCGCCAGCCGAGCGAGGGATCCTTCTTGCCATAGTCCATATGGCCGTAGACCTTGACGCCGTTGATCTCCTTGATGTCGTTGGTGAAGAACTCGGCGATGTCTTCATAGGCCGACCAGTTCACGGGCACGCCGAGCTCGTAGCCATACTTGGCCTTGAACTTGGCCTTGTACTCGGGGTTGGTGAACCAGTCGTAGCGGAACCAGTAGAGGTTCGCGAACTGCTGGTCGGGCAGCTGATACAGCTTGCCGTCCGGCGCCGTGGTGAACGACTTGCCGATGAAGTCGTCGACGTCGAGCATCGGGTCGGTGACCTCCTTGCCCTCACCCTTCATGTAGTCCGACAGGATGATGGTCTGGCCGTAGCGGAAGTGGGTGCCGATCAGGTCGGAATCGTTGATCCAGCCGTCATAGACGTTCTTGCCCGACTGCATCTGGGTTTGCAGCTTCTCGACGACGTCACCTTCCTGGATGATGTCGTGCTTGAGCTTGATGCCGGTCAGTTCGGAGAACGCCTTGGCCAGCGTCTGCGATTCATATTCGTGCGTCGTGATCGTTTCCGAGACGACGTTGATCTCCATGCCCTTGAAGGGTTCGGCGGCCTTGGCGAACCACTCGAGCTCCTTGTTCTGGTCTTCCTTCGACAGCGTCGAGGGCTGGAATTCCGCGATCCACTTCTGGATCACGGCATCGTCGGCGGCGCGGGCCGGCGTGGCGACCGCGAGCGAAGCCGCGATCAGCGCGGCGGCGCTGGTCATAGTCAAAAGACTATCCTTTGTCGTTCTCAAATGTCGCATTATGATTCCTCCGGTTGCAGCGACAAACAAAACCCCAGGCCCGGGTTGACCCCGGATCTGCTCTTCTTCGCTTTCGTCAGACGGTGCGAAAGATCGCCACGGCTGAAAGAAGCGAAATCAGCGTTGCGAGCCACAGGCTCGAAATTTCCACGCCCTCGCCGATCGGCAGGGTGAGGATCGGATCGGTGCCGACGAGGCCGATCCACAACAGGTGGATCACCGCCGCCAGCACCAGCGAAATGAACAAACGATCGCCGCGCGTGGTCGGGATGCGCAGCACGCCGACCCGCTCGGCCTCGGGATAAACCGCCGCGAGCCAGGTCATCACGCCGAGCGTCGAGGCCAGCAGCACGAAGAAGATCGCGGTCGGCAGCGTCCAGGCCATCCATGCGATGGATTCCATGATCGCCTCCTAGACCCGGCCGAGCGCGAAGCCGCGCGCGATGTAGTTGCGGACGAACCAGATCACCAGCGCGCCCGGAATGATGGTGAGCACGCCGGCGGCGGCGAGCAGGCCCCAGTCCATGCCGGCCGCCGAGACCGTGCGCGTCATGATCGCCGCGATCGGTTTGGCCTGCACCGAGGTCAGCGTCCGCGCGAGCAGCAGCTCGACCCAGGAGAACATGAAGCAGAAGAAGGCGGCGACGCCGATGCCGCTTGCGATGAGCGGCACCAGGATCTTGATGAAGAAGCGCGGGAACGAATAGCCGTCGAGGAACGCGGTCTCGTCGATCTCGCGCGGCACGCCGGAGACGAAGCCTTCGAGGATCCACACCGCCAGCGGCACGTTGAAGATGCAGTGCGCGAGCGCGACCGCCCACGGCGTATCGAACAGGCCGATCGCCGAATACAGGTTAAAGAACGGCAGCGCGTAGACCGCCGCCGGCGCCATGCGGTTTGACAGCAGCCAGAAGAACAGATGCTTGTCGCCGAGGAAGCGGTAGCGCGAGAACGCATAGGCCGCCGGCAACGCCACCGCGATCGAGATGATTGTGTTGAGCACCACGTATTCGAGCGAATTGATGTAGCCCGAATACCAGCTCTCGTCGGTGAAGATGCGCTTGTAGTGCTGCAGCGTCGGCGTGTGCGGCCACAGCGTCATCGTCGAGACGATCTCGGCGTTGGTCTTGAAGCTCATGTTGACGAGCCAGTAGATCGGCAACAGCAGGAAGATCAAAAACAGCGCCATGATCAGGCGGCGGCCGGGGATCGAATGCATCACGCCGCTCCTTCCTTGGCCGGACGCTCGGAGCCGGCATTGACCATCACGGTGTAGAATACCCAGCACACGATCAGGATGATCAGATTGTAGACCAGCGACAGCGCCGCGGCCTTGCCGAGGTCGAACTGGCCGAGCGCAATCTTGACGAGCTCGATCGAGACGAAGGTCGTCGAATTGCCGGGGCCGCCGCCGGTGACCACGAACGGCTCGGTGTAGATCATGAAACTGTCCATGAAGCGCAGCAGCACCGCGATCAGCAGCACGCGGTTCATCTTCGGCAGCTGGATCGCCTTGAACACCGCCCAGCGCGAGGCGCCGTCGATCTGCGCCGCCTGGTAATAGGCGTCGGGGATCGACTTCAGCCCGGCGTAGCAGAGCAGCGCGACGAGGCTGGTCCAGTGCCAGACGTCCATCACGATGACCGTGACCCAGGCGTCGACCTCATTGGACACGTAATTGTAGTTGAGGCCGAGGTGGTTCAGCACATAGCCGAGCAGGCCGATATCGGGCCGGCCGAAGATCTGCCAGATGGTGCCGACCACGTTCCACGGAATCAGCAGCGGCAAGGCGAGGATGACGAGGCAGGCCGCGACGCTCCAGCCTTCGCGCGGCATCGACAGCGCGACGATGATGCCGAGCGGCACCTCGATCGCGAGGATCACCGCAGAGAAGAACAGGTTGCGGCCGAGCGAGGCCAGGAAGCGCCCGCCGAGATCGGTCGATGGATCGAGCAGCTCCTTGAACCAGCCGACCCCGTTCCAGAAGAACTGGTTGTTGCCGAAGGTGTCCTGCATCGAATAGTTCACGACGGTCATCAGCGGCAGCACCGCCGAGAACGCCACCACCAGGAACACCGGCAGCACCAGGAACCAGGCTTTTTGGTTGATCGTCTTGTCCATCAGGCGACCCCCTCCACCAAATGGCTGTCGGCATAGACGTGGACGTGCGCGGGATTGAAGATCAGCCCGGCGGTGTTGCCGGAGACCGAGAAGCCCGGCGGCACACGCGCGGCGAATTTGGTATCGCCGACCCGCACGCGGGCGAACTGGATGCGGCCGAGATCGTCGATCCGCTCGATGCTGGCCGACAGCAGCCCTGACGCCGGCGCCGCGACATCGACGAATTCCGGCCGCACGCCGATCTCGATCTTCTTGCCCGCAGGCAGCACACCATAGTTTCGATGCAGGCCGATGACATGGCCGTCGACCCGCGCCTCGTGACCACTGACTTCGGCGGGCACGATGTTCATGCCGGGCGAGCCGATGAAGTAGCCGACGAACGTATGCGCCGGCTTGTCGAACAATTCGGCCGGCGTGCCGCTCTGCACCACGCGGCCGTCATGCATCACGACGACGGTGTCGGCGAAGGTCAGCGCCTCGGTCTGGTCGTGGGTGACGTAGATCATCGTGAGGTCGAGCTCGCGATGCAGCGCCTTCAGCTTGGAGCGCAGCTGCCACTTCAGCTCGGGATCGATCACCGTTAGCGGTTCGTCGAACAGGACGGCCGCGACGTCGGAGCGCACCAGACCGCGGCCGAGCGAGATCTTCTGCTTGGCGTCGGCGGTGAGCCGTGTCGCCTTGCGTTTGAGATAGGGCGTGAGGTCGAGCAGATCGGCGATCTGCCTGACGCGCGCGTCGACCTCGGCCTTCGCGACGCCGCGATTCTTCAGCGGGAAGGCCAGGTTCTGGCCGACCGTCATGGTGTCGTAGATCACCGGGAACTGGAACACCTGCGCGATGTTGCGCTTCTGCGTCGACAGCGGCGTGATGTCACGGCCGTCGAACAGGATCTTTCCGCGCGACGGCGTCACGATGCCGGAGATCAGGTTGAGCAGCGTGGTCTTGCCGCAGCCGGACGGCCCGAGCAGCGCATAGGCGCCGCCCTGCCGCCAGGTCATGGTAACCGGCTTCAGCGCAAAGGATTCCTGCGGCGCGTCGTTGCCGCCGTAGGAGTGCGCGAGATCGACGAGGTCAATGCGGGCCATGAAGCATCTCCCTCACGTGCCGTTGCCGGCTGACGCGTTTGCAGCGCGCGCACTGCGATGCACGTTGCCCGAAAACGAGGTCGCGGGCGATGCGACGAGGCGGTCGGCGGCGTCGAACACGAAGATGTTGTCGGGATCGAGCGCGGCATCGAGCACCTGCCCGGGTTCATATTCGTGCACGCCGTGGAGAACCGCGACCCAGTTCGAGCCGTGGACATGGACGTGCACAAAGCTCTCCGACCCGGTGATTTCGGTCACCGTCACCGCGGCGGAAAATTTGTGGCGGCCGGCCGCGACGTTCCCGACCTCGAGCTGGTGCGCGCGGAAGCCGGTCCGGTAGCGGCCATCGGGCAGATTGGCATAGAGGCCGGCCGCGGGCGCCTGCTCGCCGCCGGCATAGATCACTTGCGCGCCTTTCTTCTCGATGCCGATGATGTTGAGCGGCGGATCGGAAAACACCTGGGCAACGCGCAGCGTGTCGGGATGGCGGTAGACCTTCGGCGTCGCGCCGGTTTGCAGCGCCTGGCCTTGCCACATGCACACCGTGTCGCCGCCGAGCAGCAGCGCTTCCGACGGTTCGGTGGTGGCATAGACGAAGATCGCGCCGGAGGCCTCGAAGATGCGCGGCAGCTCGGCGCGCAGCTCCTCGCGCAGCTTGTAGTCGAGATTGGCGAGCGGCTCGTCGAGCAGCACGAGGTCGGCGCCCTTGACCAGCGCCCGCGCGATCGCGGTGCGCTGCTGCTGGCCGCCAGAGAGTTGCAGCGGCGTGCGCTTCAGGAACGGCTCGAGCCGCAACAGGCCGGCCGCTTCCGCCACCCGCCGCTCGATCTCGGCGCGCGGCTTGCCCTGCACGCGCAGCGGCGAGGCGATGTTCTCGTAGACCGTCAGCGAGGGATAGTTGATGAACTGCTGATAGACCATCGCGACCGAACGCTGCCGCACGTCGGCGCCGGTGACGTCCTTGCCGTCGACCAACACGCGGCCGGTGGTCGGCTTGTCGAGGCCGGCGAGCAGCCGCATGATCGAGGTCTTGCCCGACAGCGTCGGCCCGAGCAGCACGCTGAGCGTGCCACGCTCCAGCGTCAGCGACACGTCGCGGATGGTCGGAATGCCATCCACGGTTCGCGTGACATTCTGCAATGTGACGCTCATGCCCGTCCTCCCGCTTCGCGGAGGGGACGTTCACCGGACACGCGGTTGGCGAGCATCCACTCGTCGAGCGCGGCGATTTCACCCGCCGTCATCCGCAAGCCCAGCTTGGATCGTCGCCAGACGACATCGTCCGCAGTCCGAGCCCATTCGTTCGCCATCAGGTACCTGACTTCGCTTTCCGTCAAGGTGGCGCCGAAGGAGCGGCCGAGATCGGCCGTCGATGTTGCATTGCCCAAGACTTTGCTGGCGCGCGTGCCATAGGCATGCGCGAGACGATTGGCGTGCGATTGCGCGAGAAACGAATAGGTGCGGATCAATTCGGCGCTCAGCGCCGCGACCGCGGATACATCCATGTCGCCGCCGGGCAGCGGCGCCTTGCCGGTCCAGCCCTCCTGCGCCTTTGTGCCGCGGAGATAAGGCGACAGCCGCTCCAGCGCCTCTTCGGAGAGGCGGCGATAGGTCGTGATCTTCCCGCCATAGATCGACAGTAGCGGCGCACCGCCGGGCGTATCGAGCTCGAACACATAGTCGCGAGTCGCGGCCTTGGCTTCGCTGGCGCCGTCGTCATAGAGCGGACGCACGCCGGAGTAATTCCAGACCACGTCCTCGGGCTTCACCGGCTTGGCGAGATACGCGCTGGCGGACGCGCAGAGATATTCGATCTCCTCCTGCGTCGCCTTCACCTTGGCCGGATCGCCGTCATAGTCGCGATCGGTGGTACCGATCAGCGAGAAGTCGCCCTGATAGGGAATGACGAAGATGATGCGGCCGTCGGCGTTCTGGAAGATGTAGGCGCGGTCGTGGTCGTAGAGCTTCGGCACCACGATGTGCGAGCCCTGCACCAGGCGCACCTTGGCGCGCGCGTTGACGCCGGCGCCCGAGGCCAGGACCTGTTCGACCCAGGGACCGCCGGCATTGACCAGCACGCGTGACTGGATCGTGTCGCGGACACCCGTGACGCTGTCCTCGACCGTGACGTGCCAGACGCCGTCGACTTGCCTGATCTCGACCGCGCGGGTGCGGGTGCGGATCTCGGCGCCGCGATCGGCGGCATCGCGCGCGGTCAGCGCAACCAGCCGGGCATCGTCGACGAAGCAGTCGGAATATTCGAAGCCCTTGGTGTAGCGGCCCGGGATCAGCGGCTTGCCGACCGCGTCGCGCGTCAGATCGACCGAGCGCGTCGCCGGCAGCAAATGCCGGCCGCCGATATGGTCGTAGAGGAAGAGGCCGAGCCGCAGCAGCCAGGCCGGACGCAGGCCGGCGTGGTGCGGCAAAACGAAACGTAGCGGCCGAATGATGTGGGGCGCGATCTGCCAGAGGATTTCGCGTTCGATCAGCGCCTCGCGCACCAAACGAAACTCGTAATATTCGAGATAGCGCAGACCGCCATGCACGAGCTTGGTCGACCAGGACGACGTCCCGCTAGCCAAGTCATTCATTTCACAGAGGAAAACAGAGTTACCCCGGCCCGCCGCATCGCGTGCGATGCCGCAGCCATTAACGCCGCCTCCAATGATGGCGAGGTCGTAAATCTGGTCCAAAGAACGCTTCCCCCGGCAACCGCCTTCGCTTTGACGGTTTTACTTTCGTATTGGAGTAAATCACAACCAAAAACGAAAGCAAAGTGAAAATGGGGAACTCGGGCTGGGGATTCTTTGGGCGGAGTGCCCGTGGTCAGGGCTTTTGGAGGGATGGGACGAGCGACGCTTGGCGTGACGCCAGGCAAGGCGGTGGCGGACGGTCAGGGACGCTGTGGCGATCGTCCGACGCGCAATTCCGGCAGAGCCTTTTCGGGATCGTAGGTACGGTGAACTTCACCGCCTACCCGCTTGGCGCAAGCTCGGCTGTCGCGCACAAAGTAGACGGCGAGCAAGAGCACACCGGTCGACGCGACGAATGTGTGACCGCTGGCGAACAGGACGTAGAAGACCAACGATGCGACGAAAAGGATCGCATACCTTTGAGCGCGAAGCGGAGATAGATTCGCCCGATCGAGCGAGCCCTGTTCATCGGATCGCCCGATTGCCTGGCAGCGACGCCGACAGCACGAGAAAGAAAAGCGGAAAGAACACGAAGATCGCGACATAGGCCCAGAGGTGTCCGCCGCCGAGCGCGACTTGCAGGGCGCTATATCCCGATGATTTTCGGTGCGCCAGGAGTGCCCAGAATGCAAAGCAGAACAGCGGCATCGTGAGATACTTCCACTGCTCTCGCCAGTCGCGCAGGATGGTCGCGAGATCGCCAAGCAATGCGATCAGGAACAGGGAAAACGTGACGGCGTAGAGCGCGACCAGCGGCAGGAAGAGGTGCTCGAACCTCACCCCCGCGATTGCTTCAGCCGACATCGGGATGCCATCCGCAAACGGGCTCCCGAACGGCGGGATTGCGAACAGCCGCATGTCAAAGCCCATCGCCTGGCCAAGCCAGAACAGGACGATCGCCACCCGGCCGATTACCGACTGCGCGAGGAAGCCCCCGCTTGCGATGCGCTGACACGGCGATCCCGAAAGGAAGATCCGCGACAGTCCGTAAAGCAGTTTCCTGCCACGGCCGTTCTGCTGTTCCAGTTCCGAAAGCCAAGCCTGGCGGCTCTCGCTGCCGAGGCGAAAGACGTCGGCAGGGACGCTCTTCGATGGCGGCTGGGTCTCACCATCGAACGCACGCATGACCACAAGCGCAGAAACAGCGCCGGCCAGCGCCGTCGCGCACGCGGATGCGACGTTAAAGCCAAGGACAAACGAGACGACGCCGAACATCTCCGCCATGCCCAATGCCGTGACGATCTTGAATTGCGTGCTGACCAATGAACCGCTCCACCTCAGGCAGGCTACAACAGCGGCCGAAAGGCATCCGAAACAGGTTCGCTAAAACTTGAGAGATCAAGCGCCTTGCGCGCTGCGCAGCGCCGCGGGTGCCGCGTCGGCGGCGTTGTCGTCGAGATCGACTTGCGGCTTGTCCATCGCGACGACCACCTCGATACCGCGGCTGTGGCAGATATTGGCGAGGCCCGCAGGAAGCGGTGAATCGGTCACGAAGGTCTGGATCTGGCTCATATGGGCGATCCGCACCGGCGCGCTGCGGCGCAGCTTGGTCGAGTCCGAGACCAGCATCACGTTGCGCGCATTGGCGATGATCGCCTGCGCGACCTGCACCTCGCGATAGTCGAAGTCGAGCAGCGCGCCCTCCTCGTCGATGGCGGATGCGCCGATGATGGCGTAGTCGACCTTGAACTGGCCGATCAGCTGGGTCGCGGTGGAGCCGACCACGGCGCCGTCGGCGCGGCGCACCGTGCCGCCGGCCACCACCACCTCGATGCGCGGATGGCGGTAGAGCAGCATCGCGACGTTGAGGTTGTTGGTGATGACCAGCAGGTCCTCATGCGAGGTCAGCGCGCTCGCGACCTCTTCCGTGGTGGTGCCGATATTGATGAACAGCGAGCAGCCGTTCGGAATCCGTGCCGCCGCGGCCGCGCCGATCGCCTTCTTTTCCTCGGCGGCGACGAAGCGGCGCGCCTCGTAAGCGAGGTTCTCGACGCCCGAGGCGATGATCGCGCCGCCATGGATGCGGGTCAGCGAGCGCTGGTCGCAGAGATCGTTGAGGTCCTTGCGGATGGTCTGCGCCGACACCTCGAACCGCTTGGCGAGGTCTTCGACCATGACCCGGCCGAACGCGCGCGCGATGTTGAGGATTTCAGTCTGGCGATGGGAGAGTCCGGCCACGGCGGCCCCCTTGAAACGGCGAGTCGCCCATGGTGCGACCGTTCGGCACGGAGGTCAACGTGCAGTGCCGGGTCAGGGAAGGCCTGGGCGAAGGTGGACGCTTCGCCCGGGCCATGCGCAATGACGCGAAGGCGTTCTACGATGCCATCTGCATGGATTGACCGGCGAGCAGCCGGCGCGCCGCGCGCTCGGCCTCGCGCGCATTGCGGAAGATCTGGCCTTCAAGGCGGTCAAAAAGGTGCGATGCAGCAAAGAACTGATAACCACGCGTATCGCGCACCACGATACCCGCCGTCTGCGAACTCACTTCGATCACGTAACTGTCGGACATTGTCAGCCTCGGTTTGACTTCGGCCCGACAACGGAGTCGCTGGCTGTTTGTTCCTCGATTATTTTGCGCGGCGAAGCGCCAAAAACTCCGGGTTTTTGCAATCAAACCACGCTCCGGACCCAGTTTCGACGCGTTTCCTTTCCCACCGAATCAGCGGCACTGGCGCGCGGAGGATGTCAGGTTTCGATCGTCGCGCCGTCGCGCTGAATCGGTTGCGGATGGCCCTGCTCGTCGATCGAGACATAGGTGAAATTGCCGTCGGTGACGAGGATCGACTGCTGCTCGCGGCGGCGCAGCACCCAGGCCTCGAGATGCACCGTGATCGAGGTGCGGCCGATGCGCACCAGATTGGCGTGGACGGAGACGAGATCGCCGACATTGACCGCCTTGCGGAAGTTCATCGCGTCGATCGCGACCGTCACGGTGCGCGACTTCGCCACCTTGGAGGCGAACACGCCGCCACCGAGATCCATCTGGCTGAGCAGCCAGCCGCCGAAGATGTCGCCATTGGCATTGGTGTCGGCCGGCATCGCCAGCGTGCGGATGCAGAGATCGCCCTTCGGCTCGGCGTCGTTGCTCAGCGGCGCGTGAGCGTGGGCGTCGGTCACTTGCGAGCCGGTCACTTGCGAATCGCTCACTTGAATGCCTCCCAGCCGGGATCCGGCGCAAATCGTCCGCCGAACTTGCGCATCAAGGCCTGCATGGCCGACACCACATCGTCGACGCCGCGGCTGCGCGCATAGTTGAGCGGGCCGCCGCGGAACGGGGCATAGCCGGTGCCGAAGATCATCGCGCCGTCGACCATATCGGGATTGTCGACGATGCCCTCGCGCAAGGCGGCGATGCAGACATTCGAGATCGGCAGCACCAGGCGGTCGATCATCTCATCGGTGACCCGGGGACCGGTCTCCGGCAGCGGCGCCTTTTCCGCCTTGCCGTCCTTCCAGGTGTAGAAGCCCTTGCCGGTCTTGCGGCCGAGCTCGCCTTTGGCGACTTTTTCACGCAACCATGCAGGCGTCGGCGGCAGCGTGTCGCCGAACTTCGAGCGCAGCATGTCGCCGACATCGAGGCAGATATCGAGGCCGACCTGGTCGGCGAGTTCGATCGGCCCCATCGGCATGCCGAACTCGACGGCGGCCGCGTCGATCAGGCGCTGGTCGGTCTTCTCGTCCAGCATCATCATCGCTTCCAGCATGTAGGGCGTCAGCGCGCGGTTGACGAGGAAGCCCGGCGAGCTCTTCACCGGCAGCGGCAGGCGGTCGATGGCGCCGACGAACGCGAGCGCCTCCTTGAGCATCGCCGCATCGGTGCCGTCATGGCTGACGACCTCGACGAGTTGCAGCCGCGACACCGGATTGAAGAAGTGCAGGCCGAGCAGCCGCTCCGGCCGTGCCAGCGTGGTGCGCAGATCCTGCAGCGGGATGCTCGACGTATTGGTGGCGAGGATCGCGCCGGGCTTCATCTTCGGCTCGAGAGAGGCATAGACCTTCTGCTTCAGCTCGAGCTTTTCCGGCACCGCCTCGATGAACAGATCGGCATTGCGGACGCCGTCGCCGTCCATGTCGGGGATCAGCCGGTCGAGCGCGTCGCGCTGGTCGATCCGCTTGCGCATAATCTTGCCGAACAACTCTGACGCTCGTTTCATGGCGCCCGCGATCGGCTCGGCCTTCATGTCGACCAAGGTTACGAGCATGTCCTGGTTGGCGCACCAGGTCGCGATATCGCCGCCCATCGCGCCGGCGCCGATGACATGGACGTGCGCAACCTTGTTGCCGCTGCCGGCGAGCTTCTTCATCTGCTCTCGCAGGAAGAACACACGGATCAGGTTCTGCGCGGTCGGCGTCACCATCAGATTGGCGAACGAGGCCTTCTCCGCATTCAGCATCGCCGAGCGGTTGCCGGCGTGCTTCTCCCACAGATCGATCAGCGCATAGGGCGCCGGGTAATGCTTGCGCGGCGCGGCCTTCTCGGCCTCGCTGCGCATCCGGGAGGCGAGGAAGCCCCTGACCGGACCAAGATTGAGAATCGAGTTGAGCGCGCCCGGCCTGGCGCGCTTCAGCCGGTCGAACACCGCATCCTTCACCGCGTTGCGGACATGGCGCTCCTGGGTGACGGCGTCGACCAGGCCGAGCGCCTTGGCGCGGCGCGCGTCGATGGTCTTGCCGGTCAGCATCAAGGTCATCGCCTGCATCGGGTTGACCAGCTCGGTGAAGCGCACGGTGCCGCCAAGACCTGGATGCAGGCCGAGCATCACCTCTGGGAAACCGAACCTGGCATCGTCGATCGCGATCCGCATCTGGCAGGCCAGCGCGACCTCGAGGCCGCCGCCGAGGCAGAAGCCGTGGATGACGGCGACCGAGGGCACGCGCAGCGCCTCGAGCCGGTCGATCACCGCATGGGCGCGGCCGATCGCGGTCTCGACCGCGCTGGAATCGCTGGCGCCGCGAAACTCATTGACGTCAGCGCCGGCGATGAAGCCGCTTGGCTTGGCCGAGCGCACCACGAGACCCGTCGGCCGCTGGTTCTCCAGCGCCGCGACGATGGCATCGAGCTCCTCGAGTAGATCGGCGGACAGCGTGTTGGCGCTGGCGCCGGCGCGGTCGAACAGCAGCCAGGCGATACCGTCGTCATCGCGCGTCAGCTTGAAATTCTTGTAGGGGCTGTCGGCGGCAGGCTCCGGCCCGAGCTCGCGATCGGCGAGAAGGTCCATGATCCGTGAATCCATGATCACACCGTCTCTATCAACATCGCGCCGCCCTGCCCGCCACCGATGCATTCGGTGGCGACGCCGCGCCTGGTGCCGAGCCGCTTCATCGCATTGACCAGATGCAGCACGATGCGGTTGCCGCTGGTGCCGACCGGATGGCCGAGGCTGATCGCGCCGCCGTCGACGTTCAACTTCGCGCGGTCGATCTCGCCGGCCGCGCCATCGAGGCCAAGGATCTCGCGGCAGAATTTTTCGTCGTTCCATGCCGCGAGGCAGCCCAGCACCTGGGTGGCGAAGGCCTCGTTCAGCTCCCAGGTCTCGACATCCTGCAAGGTCAGGCTATTGCGCTTGAGCAGCGCGCTCGCCGAGAGCACCGGGCCGAGGCCCATGATCGAGGGATCGAGCGCCGACCATTGGCTGTCGAGGATGACGGCCTTCGGCGTCAGCCCGTGCTTGGCCACCGCCTTCTCGGACGCCAGGATCACCCAGGAGGCGCCGTCGGTGATCTGCGAGGAATTGCCGGCGGTGACCTGGCCCCACGGACGCTCGAACACCGGCTTCAGCTTCGCCAGGGTCTCGGGGGTCGAGTCCGGGCGGACACCGTCGTCATGGTCGAAGAACTTGCCGTCGCGGGAGAACGCGATCTCGACCTCGCCCTTGAGAAAGCCCTGCTTCTGCGCGTTGGCCAGCCGCTGATGGCTCTCGGCAGCATATGCATCGGACTGGGCGCGGGTGATGCCGAAGAGATGACCGACCTTCTCGGCGGTCTGCCCCATGTTGAGCTCGGTGATCGGGTCGGTCAGCCCGCGCTCGAGGCCGATGATCGGCTTGAAGTAGCTCGGCTTCACCTTCAGCGCCGCGGCGATCTTGGCGCCGAGCCCCTTCGCGCCGGCGAAGCCGGCAAACCAGCGCACGCCGGAATTGGGCCAGACCAGCGGCGCGTGGCTCAAGGCTTCGGCACCGCCGGCGAGGATCAGGTCGGAGATGCCCTCGCGGATGTAGCGATAGCCGGTGTCGATCGACTGCATGCCGGAGCCGCAATTGATCTGCACCGTGAAGGCGACCATCTGTTCGCCCATGCCGAGCCTGAGCGCCGCAACCCGTGCCGGGTTCATCTCGTCGGCGATCACGTTGACGCAGCCGAGGATGACCTGGTCGAAGGCGGTGGGCGCGAAAGGCTGCCGTGCCAGCAGCGGCCGACCGCATTGCACGGCAAGATCGACCGGGGTGAACGGGCCGGGACCGGAGCGCGCCTTCAGGAACGGCGTCCGGCTGCCGTCGACGATAAAGACTGGTCGCGCCATCAGCTCGCCGCCCTCTGCTCACCAAGCTCCTGGAAGAACTGATGCACGTCGGCGGATTTCTTGTAAATCGGGGACAGCGCCTCCGGCGCAAAATCATCGACCTCGATGACTTTGGCGACGGCCTCGTGGGCAGCGGCAAGCTTCTCGCCGTCGGCCTCGGTGATAACGCCCTTCTTGACCGCCTCCTTCCAGTCATGCAGACGCGCCGCGCGCAGCTGCTTAGCGGCATCCTCGGCCTCGGTGACGAGGCGGAAGGCTTTCTCCAGCCTTGCGATGCCGCCGTCATCCTCGACAAAGGCGAGGTCCGGCGTCAGGCGGTCGCGCGCCGCCGACGGCGATAGCACGAGCTGCGCGCATTGCTGCACGACGCGGTCCGTCGGGCCCGTGACGCGGGCGCCGAACGGCTGGATCAGGAATTTCAGCAGCCAAGCCATCGGGCGGTTCGGCAGATTGGCGAAGATTTCCGCAAAGCGGTTCTCGATGGTCTTGAAGCCGGATGCCATGCACCATTCGAGCGCGGGAAGATCCGCCTTCTGCCGGCCCTCGTCCTGCCAGCGTTTCAAAGCAGCGGAGAGCAAATACAGCTCGGACAGGATGTCGCCGAAGCGTGCCGAGAGCATCTCCTTGCGCTTCAGCGCGCCGCCGAGGGTGAGCAGCGCCATGTCGGCGCACAGCGCGAACGCCGACGAATAGCGCGACAGCTGGCGATAGAACTCGGTCGCATCGCCGGCATCCGGCGCCGGTGCGAACATCCCAAAACTCCAGCTGCGGCCCCAGGCGCGGAACATGGTTGCAAAGCTGTGGCCGACATGCTTCCAGAACGCGGTGTCGAACGCGGTCAGACCCTTGTCGCGGTCGGTCTCGCCGAGCGCGTTCATCTCCAGCAACAGATAGGGATGCGCGCGGATCGCGCCCTGCCCGAACACGATCAGATTGCGGGTCAGGATGTTGGCGCCCTCGACCGTGATGCCGACCGGCACCGAGCGGTAGAGCCCGCCGAGATAATTCTGCGGCCCGTCGATCACGGCTTTGCCGCCATGGATGTCCATGGCGTCATCGATCGCGATCCGCATCCGCTCGGTGGCGTGCAACTTCATGATCCCGGAGATGACGGCGGGATGATGCCCCTCGTTCAGTGCGGCGCAGGTCAGCCGCCGTGCGGCGTCGAGCAGATAGGCCGTGCCGGCGATACGCGCGAGCGGCTCCTCGATGCCTTCGAATTTCGAGATCGAGATGCCGAACTGCTCGCGGACGCGGGCATAGGCGCCGGTGGTACGCGCGGCATAGGCAGCGCCGGCCGCCGACAGCGACGGCAGCGAGATGCCGCGGCCGGCGGCAAGCGCCGTCATCAGCATCTTCCAGCCCTGACCGAGCCGTGCCTCGCCGCCGATGATGTAGTCGAGCGGGATGAAGACGTCCTTGCCCCAGTTCGGGCCGTTCTGGAACACCTGCATCGCCGGCAGATGGCGGTGGCCGATCGACACGCCCGGCAGATGGGTCGGGATCAGCGCGACGGTGATGCCGAGCTCTTCCTCGCTGCCGACGAGGTGATCGGGATCATAGGCCTTGAAGGCAAGGCCGAGCAGCGTCGCGACCGGGCCGAGCGTGATGTAGCGCTTGTGCCAGTTGAGCCTCAAGCCGAGCACCTCACGGCCTTCGAAATTGCCCTTGCAGATGATGCCGGTGTCGATCATCGAGGCGGCGTCGGAGCCTGCCTCCGGGCTGGTCAGGCCGAAGCAGGGAATGTCCTGTCCGGAGGCGAGGCGCGGCAGCCATTTGTCCTGCTGCTCCTTGGTGCCGAAGCGCATCAAGAGCTCTCCGGGCCCGAGCGAGTTCGGCACCATCACGGTGACGGCCGCGGTCAGCGAGCGCGACGAGATCTTGCGCACCACCTCGGAATGCGCGTAGGGCGAGAAGCCGAGGCCGCCGAATTCCTTCGGGATGATCATGCCGAAGAATTTTTTGGCCTTGATGAAAGCCCAGACCTCGGGCGGCAGATCGCGCCATTCCCAGTTGATCTTCCACTCGTCGAGCATCCTGCAGAGCTCGTCGACCGGACCGTGCAGGAAGGCTTGCTCTTCCTCGGTCAATCTGGCCGGCGCGAACGCCAGCAATTTCGACCAGTCGGGGTTGCCGGTGAATAGATCGGCGTCCCACCAGACGTCGCCGGCTTCCAGCGCCTCGCGCTCGGTGTCCGACATCGTCGGCAGCACGCCACGCGCCCAGGAGAAGATCGGTTTTGTCATATAGTCGCGGCGGAAGCTCATGGCGGATCCCTCATGAAACGGCGGCGCGGATGGGTGATCTTATCGGAAAGTGCCGTTCACCGGTGAACACTTCGCTTCGCAGATAAAGCGAAATTGACGCGGCCCAGGCGCCATTCTGTTAACGGCAGGCCACGGGTTCAGTTCCGAAAGCTGAGCTGCGACAATCAGGTAGCCGGGGATGGCGCAGACGCCATCCCCATGCAGGACGAGCTAGGCGGGCCCCGCTCCCTGGGTTGCGGTATAGACCGCGTAGAGCGACTGGCTTGCGGCCATGAACAGACGGTTGCGCTTGGGACCACCGAAGGTGATGTTGCCGCAGACCTCGGGCAGCCGGATGCGGCCGAGCAGCTTGCCTTCCGGCGACCACACCGTCACGCCGCTGTAACCGACCGCGCGACCGGCATTGCTCGAGCACCAGACATTGCCGTTGACGTCGCAGCGGATGCCGTCCGGTCCGCACTTCACGCCGTCGATCGTGAAATCGCTGAACCGCTTGCCGTTGGAAAGCTTGTTGTCGGCGCCGACATCGAACACGAAAACGTCGCCCTTGCCGCCGGGTCCGCTATCGCCCGGTCCCTTGCCGGTCGAGACCACGTAGAGCTTCTTGTAGTCGGGCGAGAAGCAGAGGCCGTTCGGGTCCGGCACCTGGTCCTCGCTGACCACGAGATCGACGCGGCCGGACGGGTCGATGCGGTAGCAATTGGTCGGCAGCTCGCGCTTGGCCGGGACGAAGCCCGCCGGCTGGCCGATCCGGGGATTGAGCTTGCCGGCCGGATTGCTCGGACCGCCCGCGGCATCAGGCTCGCCCTCATAGAGCTGGCCGCCATAGGGCGGATCGGTGAACCAGTAGCTGCCGTCGGGATGCGCGACGACGTCGTTCGGCGAGTTCAGCCGCTTGCCTTGATAGGAATCCGCGAGCACGGTCGCGGTGCCGTCATTCTCGTAGCGCGTCACGCGACGGGTGAGATGTTCGCAGGACAGCTGGCGGCCCTGGAAGTCGAACGAATTGCCGTTCGAGTAGTTCGACGGCGTGCGGAAGACGCTGACATGGCCGTCATCTTCCGACCAGCGCATCTGCCGGTTGTTCGGGATGTCGCTCCACAGCAGATAGCGGCCCTGCGAACTCCAGGCCGGGCCTTCCGCCCACAACAGGCCGGTATAGAGGCGCTTGATCGAGGTGTTGGGCTGGGCAAGGTCGTTGAAGGACGGATCGACCGCGATGATGTCGGGGTCCCAGAAATAGGTGGTCGGCGCACCGCGCGGACTGAAGTCGCGCGGCGGGCTGGTGATCGTCGTCGGCGGCCCGACCGGCGCGGGCGCGTTCTGGGCCAGCGCGCTGCCGATGCCCGCGACGGCGGCGGCGGAAACCGCCAGTCCCTGAACCAGCGTGCGCCGTGAAACATTCGGATCGCGTTGTTCTTCGTTCGGATCGCTCCGCTCGTGGCGTGTCATCGCATCCTCCCACTCTGTTGGCCGGCCGTTGATCCGGCCTGGCGAGTGGAGGTTAGACTGCTCTCGGAGAGGTTGCGAGTGACGGTTTTTCATCCCCGCGCGCGGAAATTTCACATTGTTGTGGTGCGGGCCGTCGTTGCGGAGCGACGTCTCTTACCGCGCCCCGCTTGCGGGGAGAGGTCGAAATTCAAGCGCAGCTTGAATTTCGGGTGAGGGGGTACAGGTCTCACGACCATCACAACTGGTGGAAGCAGCCCCTCACCCTACCCTCTAAGAGCGAGCTTCGCTCGTCTCGACCCCGTGAAGAACGGGGAGAGGGAGGATAGAGCAGCACTCAATCCGGCCGGATCATCTCGAACATGTTTTCCGGCTTGATCTCGAAGTAGTCGCCGCGGCGGCCGGCGCGGACGATCGGGTGCGCGAGGCCGGTCTGGTAGACGCCGTCCTTGATGAAGGCCTTGTCGATGTGGACGGCCACGACCTCGCCGAGCGTCAGCCAGGCCTCGGCCTTCTTGCCGTCAGCGCCCTGGAGCTGGACGATCTGGCTCACCTTGCATTCGAACGACACCGGGCTTTCGGCGACCCGCGGCACGTTGACAAGCTTGCCGGCGACCTGCGTGAGCCCCGCGAGCCTGAACTCGTCGACATCACGCGCGACATGCGCCGCGGTCGCGTTCATGTGCTTGGCGAGATCCATCGTCGCCAGATTCCAGACGAACTCGCCGGTGTCCTGGATGTTGGCGACGCTATCCTTCCAGTTGGTGGAGGAGAAGCCGATGATCGGCGGCACGTAGCAAAAGGCGTTGAAGAAGCTGTAGGGCGCGAGGTTGACGTTGCCGCCCTTGTCGCGCGAGGAGATCCAGCCGATCGGCCGCGGCGCCACGATGGCGTTGAACGGGTCGTGCTTCAGGCCGTGGCCGTTCTTCGGCTCGTAGAAATGCAGGTCTTTGGCGGTCACGATTGCGTCCTCGTCATTCCGGGATGGTCCGTAAGGACCAGACCCGGAATCTCGAGATTCCACAATGCGCGATTGCGCATTGGGGTTCGATGCTTACGCATCGCCCCGGAATGACAAAGGAGTCAACTGACGAAAATGTCAGTGCTGGCGCTCAAGGGCTGGCGCTCAATTGGCGCGGCCGCGCGGCGACAGGCCGGCGATCACGAAATCGATCATCTGGTCGATGGTCGGGCCCGGCTTGGTGGCACATTGGGCGATCATCTGCGGGTGGAAGAACCGCATCATCGCGGTGCAGGCGCACAGCGAGGCGAGCTGCAGGTCCTTGATCTCGAACTCCCCCGACGCGGCTCCTTGCGCGATCACCTCGCCGATAATGGAGGCGATACACTCCATATGCGCGACGCAGACGTCCCAGTCCTCCTGCATCGCGATCTCGACCATCTCGTGCATCTTGGAATCGCCGACATAGCGCTCGGTGTTCATGCGATTGATGGTCGTCATCATCTGGCGCAATCGTGGCGCCGCCGGCCCTTCCGAGCGCGCGATGCGCCGGGCCTCGATCTCGACCTCGCCCATCAGGCCGCGGGCCACGCCCTCGTGGATCGACTTCTTCGAATCGAAGAAGCGGTACACGTTGGCGGGGCTCATCCGCAGCTCTTTGGCGATGTCGGCGACCGTCGTCTTCTGATACCCGATCTGCCGGAACAAGCGCTCCGCCACCACGAGAATCCGCTCGCGGGTGTCGGTTTCGCTATGTTCCGAGATCAGCGTCATGTTGGGCCTGCTCAATCTTCAATTATTCGGCCGCTTCAGCAAGCGAAAATGCGCGTTGCGCATCGCCGGCATGCTGCGGCGCAGTATCGGTTTGCTCGGAGCCGCTTTCCTCGAGGGTCTTGCGGAACCAGAGGGCGTAAAGGCCCGGCAGATACAGCAAGGTCAGGAAAGTCGCAACAAACAAACCGCCCATGATGGTGATCGCCATCGGGCCCCAGAACGCCGAGCGCGACAGGGGGATCATGGCGAGGATGGCGGCCAGGGCCGTCAGCACCACCGGCCGGGCGCGCCGGACGGTGGCTTCGACGATCGCCTCGCGCCGGGTCAGGCCGGACGCCACGTCGCTCTCGATCTGGTCGACCAGGATCACGGCGTTGCGCATGATCATGCCGGCGAGCGCGATCAGGCCGAGCAGCGCCACGAAGCCGAACGGCTGGTTGGCGACGTTGAGCCCCAGCGAGGCGCCGACGATGCCGAGCGGCGCGGTCAGGAACACCAGGAACAGGCGCGAGAAGCTCTGCAGCTGGATCATCAGCAGCGTCAGCATCACCATCACCATCACGGGGAAGAGGATGAAGATCGACGCATTGCCCTTGGCGGATTCCTCGAACGCCCCGCCCGGCTCGATCCGGTAGGCCGGCTCGAGATGGGCCTGGACGTCCTTCAGCTTCGGCGAGATCTGGTTGGTGACGTCGGGCGCCTGCACGCCGTCGACGACGTCGGAGCGCACGGTGATCGCCATGTCGCGGTTGCGCCGCCACAGGATCGGCTCCTCATGCGCATATTCGATCTTGGCAATCTGCTGCAGCGGGACGGCGACGCCGTTGCGCGTGGTGATGGTGAGATCGCCGACGCGGCCGAGATCGAGCCGCTCGGACGGCACCGCGCGGGCGACCACGCCGACTTTCTCGATGCCGTCGCGGATCGTGGTGACCGGCGCGCCCGAGATCAACATAGCCAGCGCCTGCGAGACGTCCTGCGGGGTCAGGCCGAGCGCGCGCGCCCGATCCTGGTCGACGGCGAGCTTCAGGTAGGGCGATTGCTCGTTCCAGTCGAGCTGGACGTCCTTGACGTTCTTGTTCTGGCGCATGACGTCGCGCACCTGGTAGGCGATGTCGCGCACCTTGTTGGCATCGGGGCCGATCACGCGGAACTGGACCGGGAAGCCGACCGGCGGACCGAAATTGAAGCGGTCGACCCGGACCCGCGCCTCGTTCAAAGCGCCGTCGGCGGCAGCCTGCTCGATCTTGGCCTTGACGCGCTCGCGCGCCTCGACGTTCTTGGCGAGGATCACGATCTCGGCAAAGGCCTCGTTCGGCAGCTGCGGGTTGAGGCCGAGCCAGAAGCGCGGCGAGCCCTGGCCGACATAGGCGGTGTAGGTCTGGATGTCGTCATCGCCCTTCAGCAGCCCTTCGGCCTGCTTCACCGCCTTCTCGGTGACGTTGAAGGCGGTGCCCTCGGGCAGACGCAGCTGCAGGAACAGCTCGGGCCGCTCCGACAGCGGGAAGAACTGCTGCTGGACGTGGCCGAACGCAACGATGGAGGCAACGAAGACGCCGACGGTCGCCGCCACCACCTTGATGCGGTGATCGACGCACCACTGCACGACGCTGCGCAGGCCGCGATACATCCGCGTCTCGTAGATCGCGTGCGGATCGTGGTTCTGGTGCACCTTGATGTTGGGCAACAGCTTGACGCCGATATAGGGCGTGAAGATCACCGCGACGAACCAGGAGGCGACCAGCGAGATCGCCACGATCCAGAAGATGCCGCCGGCATATTCGCCGACCGCAGAATTGGCAAAGCCGATGGGGAGGAAGCCAGCGGCCGTGACCAGCGTTCCCGTGAGCATCGGAAACGCGGTGGATTCCCAGGCAAAGGACGCCGCCTTCATGCGGTCCCAGCCCTGCTCCATCTTCACGACCATCATCTCGACCGCGATAATGGCGTCGTCGACCAAAAGGCCGAGCGCAATGATCAGCGCGCCGAGCGTGATACGGTGCAGGTCGAGCGACATTGCGTTCATCACGATGAAGACGATGCCGAGCACCAGCGGCACCGACAGCGCGACCACGATGCCGGTGCGCCAGCCGAGCGCGACAAAGGAGACGAACAGCACGATCGCGAGCGCCTCGACGAAGGAGTGCACGAACTCGCCGACGGCGTGCTCGACCACCTTGGGCTGGTCGGCGATCTGCTGGACATCGACGCCCTGCGGCACCGCCTTCAGGAACTCGGCGGTCGCCTTCTGGACCTCCTTGCCGAGCTCGAGGATGTTGGCGCCCTTGGCGGTGACGACGCCGATGCCGAGCGCCGGCTTGCCTTCCTGACGCACCTTGAAGCTCGGCGGATCGACATAGCCGTGGCTTACGGTCGCGATATCGCCGAGCCGGAACACGCGGCCGTTGCTCTCGACCGGCGTCTCGGCAACCGCCTTGACGCCGTCAAGCGCGCCGGTGACGCGCAGCGGCACGCGCTGCGATGAGCTCTCGACGGTACCGGCCGGGGTGACGTTATTCTGCTTGGCGAGCGAATCGAACAGCGCCTGCGGCGTGATGCCGAGCGTCGCCAGCTTGGCATGCGAGAACTCGACGAAAATACGCTCGTCCTGGGTGCCGTACAGATCGATCTTGGTGACGCCGGGCACCTTCAGCAGGCGCTGGCGAAAGCCCTCCGCGACCTTCTTGAGCTGCGCATAATTGGCGCCGTCGCCGGTCATCATATAGAGGATCGAATCGACGTCGGAGAATTCGTCGTTGACGACGGGACCGAGGATGCCGGAGGGCAGCTCGCCCTGCACATCGACCAGCTTCTTGCGCAACAGATAGAAGAGATAGGGTACGTCCTTCGGCGAGGTCGAATCCTTGAAGGAGACCTGCATCGCCGTGAAGCCCGGCTTGGAATAGGTCTGCACCTTGTCGAAGAACGGCAGCTCCTGCAGTTTCTTCTCGATCGGATCGGCGACCTGCATCTGCATTTCCTGCGAGGTCGCGCCCGGCCACATCACCGAGACGTTCACCACCTTGACGGTGAAGAACGGATCCTCGGCGCGGCCGAGCTTCTCATAGGAGAAGAAGCCGGCGGCGGCGAGGATGATCATCAGGAACAGGACCAGCGTCGGATGGCTGACCGCCCAGGCCGAAAGGTTGAAGCGCTTCATCGAACTCTCCAAGTTCTAGACCAGTCCCAGAACCGTTTCCGCTGCTATGCGAGGGTTAGAACGACAGCGACGACACGACCCGCACCTTCTGGCTCGGATCGAGTTTCTGCACACCGAGGGCGACCACCTTGGCGCCATCGTCGACGCCGCCGGAGATCACGACGTTGTTGCTCTCATAGGCCTTCACCTTGACCGGCTTCAGCGCGATGTCGCCCTTGTCGTCGACGATGTAGAGCGAGGGATCGCCGCCCTGGCTGTACAGCGCCGACAGCGGCAACTTGGCGACGCGCTCGCTCGCCTTGTCGGCCAGCGTCAGCGTCGCGGTCATGCCGAGCGAGACCGCCTCGTCCGCGTCCGGCAGCGAGAATTTTGCGAGATAGGTGCGGGTGGCGGGATCGGCCTGCGGCGCGACCTCGCGCAGCCTGGCGGCATAGCTCTTCTTGGCGTCCGACCACAGCGTCACCGTGGCTACGCCCGACCTGGCACGAGCAAGAAGCGTCTCGGGGATCGCGACGACAGCTTCCTTCTCGCCAAGTCGGGCGACACGGATCGAAGCCTGGCCCGCGGCAACCACCTGGCCGGGCTCGATCATGGTCGCTGTGACGACACCCCGGGTGTCGGCCACCAGCGTTGCATAAGAGAGGGAATTCCTGGTCAGCTCGACCGAGCGCTCGGCACGGTTCAGCCGCGCGCGGGCCTCGTCGCCGGCGGCCTTGGCGGAATCGAGTGCCGCGTCGGTGGTCCAGCCCTTGGCCTTCAGATCCTTGGCGCGCTGCTCGGCGGCGGCGGCCTGCGCCAGCACGCCGGTGGCGGCGCGGAATTCCGCCTCCGCCTGCTCGGCCTGCAGCTTCAGGTCGACCTCGTCGAGGGTGGCCAAGGGCTGGTCGACGTCGACTGTCTGTCCGACCTCGACCAGCCGCTTGGCCACCTTGCCGGCGACCCGAAAGCCCATATCGGCTTCGATACGGGGCTTGATGGTGCCGACAAAGCTGCGCTCAGGGGTTTCAGCTTCATAATGGACGGTCGCCACCAGAACGGGGCGCCCCGGATCGGCGTTTTCAGCCGCCTTTTCATTGCAGCCGGTCAGCGCGAACACCGCGAAAGCCAATGATGCTCCCGTCAAGAGCCTGTAATAGCTCGAGAAAACGGAACGAACGAACATCTGAAATCTCCTTCAGGCTGACGACTGATGAAGAGTATCGATTTATCACTGATAAATGTCAATATTCGTCAGTAATAACCTATTCGTGAGGTTGGCCGTGATCAGGCTCCTCCGCCCGATACCTCGACTTTCGCTTCCGTCCTTTACGGTCCCGGAAGCACCGGCGTGCGAGGTTGCGGCGATGTCATGGATCTTTGCCCTTGGTTACGCCGGCTTCTTGGTCTGGTCGGTAGGCAGAGCGCGCGAACGCGCGGCTGAACATGCTGCGACTGGAATGCTGCGTTCGCCCCTCTATTGGTCTGGCGTAGGGCTCATCGGCGTTTTGGTCGCGCTGACGTTCGCCGAGCGCTACGCCCTGGCACAGGGCGGCGTCCTGATGTGGGCTTGGCTTGCCGCGCTCGGCACCACGCTGGTCGCGATCTTCTTCGTGCGCCGCGCGCTGAAGTGGCGCTATCCGATCTAGCTAGCCCGGTCGCAGGATGGGTAGAGCGCAGCGAGACTCATCATCTCGCCGCGGTTGCCCAATGCTCTACCCATCGCAACCCGTCACGGCGCACGCGTCATCGCTACTTCGCGCCGGCGAACTCGGTCTTGGTCTCGTGGCTGCCGAGGAAAACCAGCAGGCCCGCGGCGAGCGGCAACAGCGACAACACCAACAGGCCGGTCGACGTGCTGCCGGTGGCTTCCTTGACCCAGCCGATCAGATAGGGCCCGCCGAAACCGGCGAGGTTGCCGATCGAGTTGATCAGCGCGATCGCGCCGGCGGCAGCGGTGCCGGAGAGCCAGGCGGTCGGCAGCGTCCAGAACACCGCGAAGGTGCAGAACACGCCGATCGCGGCGACCGTCAGCACCACCATCGTCATGACCGGATCGGTGATGTAGCTGGAGACCGCGAGCGCCAGCGCGGTCAGCAGCAGCGGCGCGCCGACATGGAACACGCGCTCGCGGGTGGCATCGGAACGGCGCGCCCACAGGATCAGCCGAATGCGTACGGGATCGCGGTGACGAAGCCGGTCTGCGCGTTGGTCAGACCGAACGCCTTGACGATCTGCGGCAGCCAGAACTGCATGCCGTAGAGCGAGGCGACGAAACCGAAATAGATCGCGCTGAGCGCCAGCACCTTGGGCGAGGACAGCGCCTCGCCCAAGGTGAAATGCTTCGCCGCCTGCTTGGCCGCGACCTCGGCGTCGAGCTTTGCCTTGAGCCACGCCTTCTGCTCGGCCGAGAGCCACTCGGCCTTCTCCGGCCGGTCGGTCAGATAGAACCAGGTGACGATGCCGAGCAGCACCGAGGGAATGCCCTCGATGACGAACAGCCACTGCCAGCCCTTCAAGCCCATCACGCCGTCGAGGCCGAGCAACAGGCCGGAGATCGGCGCGCCGATCACGGTCGAAATCGGCACCGCGAGCGCGAAGGCGGCGAGGAAGCGCGCACGATACTCGGCCGGATACCAGTAGGTCAGATAGAGGATGATGCCGGGGAAGAAGCCGGCCTCGGCGACGCCGAGGAAGAAGCGCAGCGCGTAGAAGCTGTGCTCGTCATAGACCGCCGCCATCAACGCCGAGAGGACGCCCCAGCTCACCATGATGCGGGCGATCCACTTGCTGGCGCCGAACCGCTCCAGCGCCAGATTGCTCGGCACCTCGAAGATGAAATAGCCGATGAAGAAGATGCCGGCGCCGAACGAGAACACCACCGGCGAGAACTTCAACTCGCTGTTCATGGTGAGCGCAGCGAAACCGAGATTGACGCGGTCGAGATAGGAGAAGAAGTAGGCCAGGATCAGGAACGGGATCAGCCGCCAGGAGATCGCGCGGATCGTCGACGTCTCGATCTCGCTGCGGGCGCCGCGATCGGGCGCGATGGTAGCTGTCTGGCTCATGAGCTTTCCCCGGGTGTTGCTTACCGTGAGGATTATTGGCTGGCCCCACATTGAGCAATGGCAAAAACTCATAGCTCACAGCGCAAACGGGAAACCTGTGCGTTTTGTGCACGGCGTCATTGCGAGCGAAGCGAAGCAATCCACTTATCCGCTTGTGGCGCGATTGCTTCGCTGCGCTCGCAATGACGGAGCCACCCTATTCAGCCAGCTGGAAGCGCTCGAAGCGGTCGAGCTCTTCCTCGATGCGCCGCTTCAGCTCCTTGCGTGCCGCCTGCTTCTTGCCGTTGCCGACCCAGCTCCATTTCTGCATCAGGAGCTTCTTGTTCTGCCGGTCGGTCTTGAGGTCGAGGGCGGCGACGACGTCGTCGCCGACCAGCACCGGCAGCGCGAAATAGCCGAACAGGCGCTTCTCCTTCGGCACATAGGCCTCGAAACGGTGGCCATAGCCGAAGAACAGCTCGGTGCGCTTGCGCTGGATGATCAGCGGATCGAACGGCGAGAGGATGTGGACCAGGGTGGGATCACCCTCGCCGGTCGCGTCCAGCACCTCGGGCCGCGCCCAATGCTCCTGCTTGCCGGCGCCATCGAGCGCGATCCGCACCAGCTCCTTGCGGCGCACCCTCGCCTCGATCAGGCTGCGCACCGCCTTCTTGCTCGGCGCGTCGAGATGGCAGATCGAATCCAGGCTGACGATGCCCTGTGAGCGCAGCGCGCGGTCGAGCAGATAGGCCGTCCGGGCCGAGGCCGGGGCCGGCTTCGGCGGCTTGTCCCAGCCGAAGTGCCGGGTCATCAACTCATAGGTCTTCAGCATGCCGGCGCGCTCGCTGATCGTGACCACGCCGCCGTAGAAGGCGAGCTGCAGCGCGCGCTTGGAGGGCTTGCGGCTCTGCCAGAGATGCTCCTTCTCGGTCAGCACGTCGTCATCGATGTCGCGGATCGTCAGCGGACCGGCACGAAGCAGCCGCAGCACCTTGCGCGTATCCGCCGGGGTCACCGACGAGAACCATTTGTGGCCCTCGCGCTTGTGCGCCTTCATCGCCGGCAGGAAGAAGCCGATGTCCTTGGACGGAATGTAGGACAGCGCGTGCGTCCAGTACTCGAACACGCTCTTGTCCCGGCTCTGCGCCTGCTTGAGGTCGGCGCGGCGGTAGTCCGGAATGCGGCTGAACAGGATGTGGTGATGGCAGCGCTCGATCACGTTGATGGTGTCGATCTGCACATAGCCGAGATGATCGACGGCGGCCGCCACCGCTGACGCCCCCTCGCCGAACGGCACCTGGGTATCGAGCCGCTGCGCGCGCAGCCAGATATGGCGGGCCACAGCATTGTTCAACGAAAGGGGTTCGGCGGCGCGGGACATTGCCCCAGCAATGTAGTGAGATTCGCGCAGCTGTGGAGAGCCGCGCGGCGGAAATCAGCTCCGCATCATTCGGAACGGCTACGTCGATCCGACGACCCGCCGCAACCACGGAACGTCCCCGATCGCCGCCGCGAGCGCGGCGCTTTCTCCATGGAAGATGCGGGACGAATGACCGCCGACCGGAAACCAGCCACGGCCATCTTCGACGTCCCGCCGATATTCCTCGAAGCCGATGCTGCCGTCCGGGCGAAGGAAGATATCGACGCAGCGCGAGGCAGCTTCGTCATTGATCGAGCGGAGGACACGATTGACGTTGGCCATGATGTCCTCGCTTCCCGTCTGCCTGCCTGGCGCAAGGCGGGGCGGCACACCCAACCGTGACCCAGATCACATTCCGGGCTTTGAACCGGTCCTATTCTTCCAGCATCAAAACGACAGCAAGCCGGATTGGCTAGCCCGACATTTGAGGACGAAAACCATGACCCGCTCTTTTTCCTTGTCTTTTCTGACGATCGGCGCCGCGCTGTCGATGACGGCGGGCGTCGCACTGGCCGGCAGCGAGGCCGTTCCTGCCGCACAGATTCTCAATGCGCTGAAGCCGAAGTCGGCCACCCGCGGCCTTTCCGCCGGCACGCAGGTCGACCTCGCGGCTTCCGCCAAGGAGGCAAGCTTCCTCAACACCGTCCGCAACCGGCAGACCCGTTCGTTGTCGCGCGTTGAACGCCAGGAGATCGCCGACATCGCGGCGAACAAGCCGAAGATCGATCTGGAGATCCACTTCGACTACAACTCGGCCGACATCAGCAAGGGCTCGACCCAGGCGGTGCAGGAGCTCGGCAAGGCACTGTCCGATGCCAGCATGAAGGGCTCGACCTTCGTCGTCGCCGGCCACACCGACGCGATCGGCGGCGAGGCCTATAACCAGGACCTGTCGGAGCGCCGCGCCGACACCATCAAGAAATTTCTGGTCGAACATTACGGCCTGAACGGCTCGGATCTCGTGACGGTCGGCTACGGAAAGACCCGGCCGAAGGACCCGAGCGCGCCGATGGACCCGACCAATCGACGCGTGCAGGTCGTCAACATGGATACCAAGACCGCCTCGCAGTAATCTCCCGCAGCCCCGATCCGCCTGCCATGCCCGGCAGGCGGATCACTACTTCAAAGACCGTCATATCCAGCCCTGAAACAGCATCAGGCGGTTGAACGTCGCCATCGACGTCTCGATGACAGCGGCCGTGACCGGCAGCATCGCAACAAACCCTACGCATCCAACCGCAACGAACGCCCACAGCAGCCAGCGCGGCGCACCCTTGCGCGTCAAGGCGTAGACCAGCACGAAACTCGCGGTGGTCGCCGCGGGGAGATAGTAATAGATGAAACCGAGCGTGCGCGGCAGCAGCGCCCAGGCGAGATACGGGCCGAGGTAGAACGCCAGCACGAGAAATGCATCACGGCCGCGCCCGACGATCCAGTCGCGCAGCGCAATGATCAGCGCGATCAATGCCGGCCACAGCACCAGCGGGTTGCCGAGAAGCACGATCGCGGCGAACCTGTCATCGCCGACCTTCTCGAACAGGTACCAGACCGGGCGCACCAGGAACGGCCAGGACGGCCATGAGCTCATATAGGTGTGGCCCGCGATGGCGGCCGTGGTGTTGTCGGCAAAGATGCGACGCTGCGCCTCCATGATATCCGTGAACGAGAGGCCGTAGAGCGGCACGAAGGTCGCGAGATAGACGGCCGCCGGGATCAGCACGAAGCAGACCATGAAGTGCGGAACACGAAAATCCGGCCACAGCTCCGGCCGGTACCACGCATTGGCGTCGGCAAAGCGCGTGCGCCAGCCCTGCATCAAGCGGATCGCAGCGACGATCGCGATGCAGGTCGCGAGCACGAACAGCCCGCTCCATTTGCAGGCACTGGCAAGCCCCGCGAACAGCCCCGCCAGCGCAAGGGCGAATTGCGGCTGCTGTTGCCTGAAGCCGTGGACGAACGCCGCGATCGCGAACAGGCCGAAAGCGAGCGCGAAAATATCCAGCATCGCGATCCGCGACTGCACGAACAGCATCTGGTTGAAGAAGGCGAGCAGCGCGGCAGCGATCGCGCGTTGCTGCGACGCGAACAGCGCAAGCCCGCCGAGATAGACGCCGACCAGCGCCAGCGCACCGAACAGCGCCGCGGGATAGCGCCATCCCAGCGGCCCATCGCCGAATGCCTTGATCGAGAGGGCGATGATCTCCTTGGCAAGCGGCGGATGCATCGGATTGAGGATCGGGCCCTCGCGCACCGGCAGCAGCATCTGCCGCGCCGCCGGCACGTAATGCACCTCGTCGAAATAGAGCTTGTCCGGCGCCGTGATCCCGAGCAGCAGCACGACATGGGCGACGATGAAGACGATTGCTGCGACGATCGCCGTGCGCGCGGCGGGACGTCGCGGAACAGAAGGAGATTTGGATACGGTGTTCAAAGGGCAAGCATGGTGCGAGGGGAACACAGCTTGTGACAAATATACGATATCAGCTGCATCCGCGATCCGTCGCCACGGTCATGTGACGGAACCATCGATGCCCATACTGTCATGCCCCGCTTCATGCGGGCATCGAGTACGCCGCGGCCTGTCGGCCGAGCACCGAAATCTCTGGAATGCTGGATCGCCCGGTCCCGTCTACGCCAAGGCTTCGACGAGGCCACGAATCCCTGGCTCGCCGAAGCTTTAGCGAAGGCGGCGAGCCGGGCGGTGCCAGCGAAGCCCTGCCTTACGCCGCCGCGTCGCCCTCATAGGCCTGGCGCAGACCTTCGATATCGAGCTTGATCATCCCGAGCACGGCCTGCATCACGCGCGCAGCGCCGCCGGCGTCGGACCCGCCGAGATATTGGCGGACCGCCGCCGGCACGATCTGCCATGCGACGCCATAGCGATCGCGCAGCCAGCCACACTGCTCGGCGGTGCCGCCGGCCGCGAGCAACGCGTCCCACAGGCGATCGACCTCGGCCTGGTCGACACAGTCGATCGCGAACGAGACCGCGTGGGTATGCTCCATCCTCATCCCGCCGTTCAGCGCCATGAAGCGCTGACCGGCGAGCGTGAATTCGACCAGCAGCACCGTGCCGGCCTTTCCGCCGGGGCTGTCGATGACATTCTTCTGGACGGTCTCGATCCGCGAACCGGGCAGCAGCGAGACGTAGAAGTTCGCGGCCTCCTCGGCCTCGCCGTTGAACCACAGGCAGGGAGATACCTTCGACATGCTGAGCTCCTCGTGATGGCGGGATGCGATCAGGCGGTCGCCGCGGCGGACTGCGCCTTCATCGCCGCCTCGACGTCCATCCACATCACTTCCCAGATGTGACCATCGGGATCCTCGAAGCTGCGGCCGTACATGAAGCCGTAATCCTGCTGCGGCGACGGATCGGCGCTGCCGCCCGCGCCCGTTGCCTTGGCGACGTAGCCGTCGACCGCGTCGCGGCTGTCGGCGGACAGGCAGATCAGCACTTCGCTCGTGGTTTTGGTGTCGGCAATTTTCTTCGGGGTGAATTCGCGGAACTTGTCGTGCGTCAGCAGCATGACGTGAATCGTGTCGGAGATCACCATGCAGGAGGCGGTGTGGTCGGAAAATTGCGCGTTCTTGGTCGCGCCGATCGCCTCATAGAAGGCGGTCGCGTGGGCGAGATTGCTGACCGGCAGGTTGACGAAGATCATTGTCGGCTTGGCCATGAAAGGCGCTCCTTTTCGCGGGGTTGTGCCCCGAGGACGAACCGCCTCGCCGCGTCCCGACATCACCGCGCCGATTTTTCTTGCGGCGTCCTGCCGCAGGGTGACGTCAGGTCACAATCGGTGTCGGCATGGTCAGGAATGCCCGCGTCACATGCCAGAACAGCTCCCGATTGGTGGCAAGCGCCACCGAATGGGCGGTGCCGGGCAGGATGATGAACTGCCGATCGCCGTTCGGCAGCTTGTTGAAGAACTCCTCGAGGTCCGGAACCGCGGCGATGCCGTCATATTCGCCGCGAACCAGCAGCACCGGCGCCAGCACCTTCTCCGGATGCACCACCGGCAAATTGGCGGTCATGTCGAGATAGGTGCCGGTCGGGATCTGGTCGCCGAACTGCATCTCGACATCGGCCAGCAGCTCGACCACGGCGGGGTCCGACGTGCCGGGCCTGTCGCGGGTCGCGATCGAGCGGATCATGTCGCGGTCGCGCTTGCGCATGTTGTGGCTGCGGTAATAGGCGAGTTGCTCGGCGCGCTTTGCCAGCGTCGGCGAGCCCTCCCCCTTGTAGGTGAAGGCCGCGAACACCAGCCGGTCGATGCGCTCGGGTGCGGCCATCGCGAATGCGCCGGCCCGCAGCGCGCCCGAGGATTCGCCGACGAAGTGATATCGCTCCTGCCCGGTCTCGCGCGCGATCACCTCGACCGCGGCCTTCAGATCCTCGACGCCGCTCGCGATGTCCGCATTGCCCGACGTGCGGCCGGACTTGCCGTAGTTCTCGTGGTCCATGGTCCAGCAATCGAAGCCGTAGCGGGCAAATGTGTTCAGCAGCGAATACTCGCCCTTGCCCGGCACCGTGAGGTCGAACACCCGCGATGTCACCGACGAGCCGTGGACGAAGAACACCACGGGCCGCGCCGGCTCGCCCGGCTTCGGCGCGCCGATCCGCTTGCGGAACATCCACAAGGGGATGTCATCCTTCTTCGCCCAGTATTCGTTGCTCCATATTTCTCCTTCGGCAGGAACCGCGGTGGCGGCCCGTGCCGACGCTGCGCCGAACACGCCGGCGGCCGTTGCAATGCCGATGCCTTTGATCATGCTGCGCCGCGAATGGTCAGATGACATCATGGTTCGCTCCCTTCCGGATTTCTTCGTCCGATACGGCGCGATCGAGCATAGCAGCGGGCATGTCCGGTTGCGCGACGGGCGCATCTCGCCTCCGCCAATCCGATGCACGATTTTGTGAATGCGTTTTCCGGCAAACGGCGCGGACGACGGGCGGACTTGGTCCTAGTCTCCGCGGCGATCCGACCGGAAAAATCCGGCGAGAAGTGGGAGCGAAGAATGAGCAGCAATCTCACCGACGATGAACTTGCCGCCTTGATGCCCTCCGAACTGTGCCAGCACCAGACGCCGATCCCGACCCAGATCGTCTCCAGCGACGAATTCTATCCCGATCCGCAGAACGAACGTCAGCGCGAGGTCGAGGCGCGGCTGCTCGCGATGGCCGACGATCTCGGCGGCAAGCAGGGCCTCGACCGCCGCAGATTCTTCCAGACCGCGGCCGGCATGGCCGCCTGCTTCGTCGCGATGAACCAGGTCTATGGGGAGCTGTTCGCCGTGACGCCGGCGGAGGCCGCGACACCCGCAATGGCGCAGGAGCGCGCCAACTCCCTCAAAGACCAGTTCATCATGGACATGCACACGCATTTCCTGCGCGACGACACCCGCATCATGGGTTTTGTGGAAATGCGCAAGGCGGTCGGCAAGGCCGGCTGGAACAAGGAGCTCAACGATCACGAGCAGACCATCGAGGATCTCAAGTTCGACAACTACAAGAAGGAGATGTTTCTCGATTCCGACACCAAGATCGCGCTGATCTCCTCGGCGCCGTCGGATATCGAGCAGGACTGGTTCCTGACCAACGAGCAGATGGCCGACGCGCGCAAGAAAATGAACGACGAGGCCGGCTCGCGGCGCGTGTTCTGCCACGCCATCTTCACGCCCGGGCAGCCCGGCTGGCTCGACAAGCTCGACGCCGCATTGGCGCTGAAGCCGGAATCCTGCAAGGGCTACACGATCGGCGACAACACCCACAAGGAGATCAGCCGCTACCCCTGGCGGCTGGACGACGAGAAGGTCGCCTACAAGGGTTATGAGAAGATGGTGAAGGCGGGCATCAAGAACGTCTGCGTCCACAAGGGACTGTTTCCGCCCGGGATAGAGAAGCAGTATCCGAATCTGCGCGGCTTCGCCGACGTTGCCGATGTCGGAAAGGCCGCCAAGGACTGGCCGCAGCTCAACTTCATCATCTACCACTCGGCCTATCGCCATGTCGGCGGCGATCCGAAGGTCGCGCTCGCCGAGTTCGAGCGCACCGGCCGCATCGCCTGGACCTCGGATCTCGCCGACATCCCGGCGCAGTACGGCGTCAACAATGTCTATGGCGACGTCGGACAATTGTTCGCGACCACGCTGGTCGCCGAGCCCAATGTCTGCGCCGCGCTGATGGGTACCTTGATCAAGGGGCTCGGCGCCGACCACGTCTGCTGGGGTACCGATGCGCTGTGGACCGGCGCGCCGCAATGGCAAATCGAGGGCCTGCGGCGGCTGGAGATCCCCGAGATGATGCAGAAGAAGTTCGGCTATGCACCGCTCGGCCCCGCCGACGGGCCGGTGAAGACGGCGATCTTCGGCGACAACAACGCCCGGCTCTACAACATCCAGCCGAAGCGCGCGATGCTCGACCTCAAGGGCGATCGCTTTGCGATGATGAAGGCGCAGTATGAGAAGGCTGGCGTAGAGCCGTCGAACACGCGTTACGGCTATGTGGTGCCGAACGGTGTGATCGATCACCGGGTGTTTGCGTAGGGGTTAGGCCCCGTCATTGCGAGCGCAGCGAAGCAATCCATATCTCTGCTCGGGGACAGATGGATTGCTTCGTCACAGCGCAAAATTGCTTGCAATTTTGTCGCGAGCCCCTCGCAATGACGGAAAAGGTCATCGCCCCGTAAATCTCGGCTTGCGCTTCTCGCTGAACGCCCTGGCGCCTTCCTTGAGGTCGTCGCTGTCCTTGATGGCGTCGAGCTGCCGGCGCACCTCGGCGACCGTCTCCAGCGGCCCCTTCGGCATCGCGTCACGGGCGAGCTTCTTGAGCGCCTGCACCACCAGCGGCGCGTTGCCCGCGATCTTGGTCGCCAGCTCCAGCGCCGCCGCAAGGTGCTGCCCCGGTGGCGTGATGCGGTTAACGAAGCCGATCTGGTAGGCCCGCTCGGCCGACAGCTCCTCGCCGACAAGCAGGAACTCCATCGCGATCTTGTGCGGCATGCGGGCCAGCACCGAGGAGACACCGCCGCCGGTGGTGCCGATCTTGGCTTCCGGATAGACGAACCGCGTCGTCTCCGAGGCGACGCAGATGTCGGCCATCTGCACCAGAACGAAGCCGCCGCCCACCACCCAGCCCGACGTCGCCGCGATCACTGGCTTGTCGAGCTCGACACCGAGCCCGGGCACCGCCTGCCACATATTGGCGGGGAAATCCCGGACGTCGGCGCCGACACAGAAGTACTTCTCCTCGGCCGAAGCCAGCACCGCGACGCGGTCATCGCTGTCGCGAAAGCGCCGCCAGGCTTGCTGCAACTCGTCGCACAGCGCATTGTTGAGCGCGTTGTGCGAGGAGACGCGGTCCATCGTGATGGTCGCGACGTGGTCGGCGCTCTCGTAACGCACGAGCGTCATGCTGGCCTCCTCCCCCGGACTGTCATTCCGGGGCACGCGAAGCGTGAACCGGAATCTCGACGCAAATGTCGCGGCTATTTCTTCTCGTCGGGATGGCGGTGCACCGGGTCGACCCACAGCACGGTCTCCGGCTTCTCGATCGGCTCGATATCGAGGTTGATCGCAACCGCCTCGCCGTCGGAGCGCACCAGCACGCATTCCAGCACCTCGTCGCGGCTGGCATTGATCTCCTGATGCGGCACGTAGGGCGGCACGAAGATGAAATCGCCGGGGCCGGCCTCGGCGGTGAACTGCAGCTTCTCGCCCCAGCGCATCCGCGCCTTGCCCTTCACGACATAGATGATGCTTTCGAGATGGCCGTGATGATGCGCGCCGGTCTTGGCATCCGGCTTGATGCTGACGGTGCCTGCCCACAATTTCTGCGCCCCGACCCGGGCAAAATTGATCGCGGCCTTGCGGTCCATGCCGGCGGTCGACGGCACGTTCGGATCGAGCTGGTTGCCGGGAATCACGCGGACGCCGTCGTGCTTCCAGCGCTCGTCGTCGTGATGGTGATGGTCGTGGGAATGGGTGTGATCGTGGGAACCGCTCATCATTCTTGCTTTCGTTGGCCTGATTTCGTGCGTGGAACGCTAGCGAAAAGCAGCCGCGCAGGCGAGCGGAAAATCGGAACCTCGCCGAATCGGAACATCGCCATGTTCCGGCGCGTTACCTCAGCGTATTCCGAAGGAGTAATTTCATGGGTAGCGCGACCGATAGGATCAAGGGCACGGCCAACGAGGCGATCGGCAGGTTCAAGCGGCGTCTTGGCAAGGTCACCGGCTCTCCGGCGATGCAGGGCCGAGGCGCGATCCTGGAAGCCAAGGGCAAGGGACAGAAGGCACTCGGCGGCATCAAGAGGATTGTCGGCAGGGTGACCTCAGCGGCTCACTGGCCTCGCTGAACGAGAGATGACACGGCCGCCCCATCAAGCCGGCCGATCGAGCATGAACGACGCTGCTCAGCCGCGCGGGCGCGGATGCGCCAGCACATCCGGGTTCACGACATTGGTCGGCGTGCCGGCCGCGTAGGCCAATATCTGGTCGAAGATGTCGGTGAACTGGATTTCGTACTCGTCGCGCGAGACGTAGCCGAGATGCGGCGTGCAGACCACATTGTCCATGTTGAGCAGCGGGTCCGCCGTGTCGCGCAGCGGCTCCTTCTCGTAGACGTCGATCGCGGCCATGCCTGGCCGGCCGGCACGCAACGCATTGACCAGCGCGCCGGGCTCGATCAGCGGCGCGCGGCTGGTGTTGACGATCAGCGCGGTCTGCTTCATCCGCGCGAGGTCTTCCGCCTTGACGATGCCGCGCGTCGCGTCGACCAGCCGCATATGCAGCGACAGCACGTCGCAGCGGGCGAAGAAATCCGCCTTGCTGGCTGATGTCTCATAGCCGTCGGCACGCGCCTTCGCCATCGCCGGCTCGCGCGCCCAGACCAGCACGTTCATGCCGAACGCCTTGCCATAGCCCGCGACCACGGCGCCGATGCGGCCGTAGCCATAGATGCCGAGCGTCTTGCCGCGCAGCGTATGACCGACGCCGATCTGCCACTTGCCGGACTTGAGTGCCGCCATCTGTTGCGGGATCGCGCGCATCGCCGCGAGGATCATGCCCCAGGTGAACTCGGCAGTGGCGTAGGACGGCGTATCGGCATGCTGGCTCGACGACACGATGATGCCGAGCCGCGTGCAGGTGTCGATGTCGATATGCGGATAGACGCTGCGCTGGCTGATCAGCTTCAGCTTCGGCAGACGTTCGAGCAGCGGGGTGCGGATCTGGGTGCGCTCGCGGATCAGGACCAGCGCGTCGGTATCGCGCAGCCGTTCGGCGAGCGCATCGACGTCCTGGACATGATCGTTCCAGATCTTGACGTCATACCCGTCGAGCTTGCGGTAGCAATCGAGGGTGCGCAGCGTGTCGAAATAATCGTCGAGGATCGAAATCTTCATCGCTGCGCCCCTGTTGCTGTGGGCCGGTTACTTGACGCCCATCGGCTTATTTGACGCCAAGCAGTTCGACGTCGAACAACAGCGTGGCGTTCGGCGGGATCACGCCGCCGGCGCCGCGCGCGCCGTAGCCGAGGTTCGGCGGGATGATCAGGGTGCGCTTGCCGCCGACCTTCATGGTGGCGACGCCCTCGTCCCAGCCCTTGATCACGTGACCCTGGCCGATCGGAAACTCGAACGGCTCGTTGCGATCGACGGAGGAGTCGAATTTCTTGCCCTTCTGGCCGTTCTCGTAGAGCCAGCCGGTATAGTGCATGACGCAGGTCTGGCCGGTCTTCGGCGAGGCGCCGGTGCCGACCTTGCTGTCGATGATCTGGAGGCCTGAAGCTGTGGTCATGGGCTTTCCTGCAGTTTGGGCCGTTGCCGACCCGCTGACAACGGACGTGGAGACTGCCGCCGCGAGGCCGGCGAATGCAGTCTTGATGATCGTGCGTCGGGAAGATCGCATCTTGCACCTCTCGTGAAGGACGGCCGTCTCTAGCCCAGTGCGGGTCGAATCCCTAGCCATTTTTCAGTGACCGGCCATGCCGCCGTCGCGGTCCAGCGCAAAATCGCCGATCAATGGCGACGACGCGCCCGCGATGAGATCACCGATCAGTTGCGCCGCCAGATACGAGTAGGTGATGCCGGTGACGGGCTTCCGCGGGGCAGGACTAGCACCATCCCCGCGACAACACCTTGTTTCCGCCGGCCCCTGATCGGCCGCGACAATCAGTAGCCGAGCGCGCAGCCGTCCTTGCGCGGATCGGAGCCGCCGGTCAGCGTCCCCTTGTCCCAATCGATCCAGATGCCCTGCCCGCCGCCGAGCGGCGCGACCACGCTGGTGGTCTTGTGACCGATCTTCTTCAGGCCTTCGACGATCTCCGCCGGCACAGAGTCCTCGAGCTGGTAGACGCCTTCGTAGTGCAGGCCGCGCGGCATATCGATGGCTTCCTGAATGTCGCAGCCATAGTCGAGCATGTTGGTCAGCACACGGGTCTGGCCGACCGGCTGGTACTGCCCGCCCATCACGCCGTACGGCATCAGCGCACGGCCGTTCCTGGTGACCAGCGCCGGGATGATGGTGTGCAGCGGACGCTTGCCCGGTGCGATGCAATTCGGATGTCCGGGCTGGATGCGGAAGCCGCCGGCGCGGTTCTGCAGCAGGACGCCGGTCTTGTTGGAGACGATCGCCGAGCCGAACGAATGCGCGATCGAATTGATGAACGAGCAGACGTTGCGATCCTTGTCGACCACCGTGATGTAGACCGTCGACGGATTCATCGGCGGCGCGACGTTCGGCAGTTCGAGCAGCCGGTCCATCCGGATGTTCTTGATGTGCTCTTCGGCGAATTCCCTGGCGAGGATGCCGGCAACGTCGACATGCACGTGCTGGGGATCGCCGATATGCTGCTCGCGCATCATGTAGGCGATGCGTGCCGCCTCGGCCTCGAGATGGAAGCGCTCGATGCTGAGCGGCTTGAACTTGGTCAGGTCGAAGCGCGACAGGATGTTGAGCATGACCAGCATGGTGATGCCGGGGCCGTTCGGCGGGCACTGCCAGACGTCGTAGCCCTTGTACATCGTGCCGATCGGCGAGGTCGCCTCGGTCGAGTGCGCGGCGAAGTCCTCGAGCGTGTGCAGGCCGCCGATGCCGCGCAGCGTGTCGACCATGTCGGCGGCGATCTCGCCGCTATAGAAGGCGTCGCGGCCCTTTTGCGCGATCGCGCGCAGCGTCTTGCCGAGCTCGGGCTGGCGGATCACGTCGCCGGCAACCGCGGGCCTGCCGTGCGGCAACAGATAGCGCTCGGTGTTGGTGCCGTTCTTCAGCTTCTCGAAGCCGTTCTTCCAGTCGAAGGCGATGCGCGGCGCGACCACGTAGCCCTCTTCGGCGGCCTTGATCGCGGGCTGCAGCAGCCGGTCGAAGCCGAACTTGCCGTGGTCCTTCAGGATCACGTCCCAGGCATCGACCGCGCCGGGAATGCTGACCGCATGTGCCGAGGTCAGCGGCACCGAATGGATCTTGCGCTCGAGATACCAGTCGGCGGTCGCCGCCATCGGCGCCCGGCCGCTGCCGTTATAGGCGGTGATCTTGCCTTCTCCCCGCGGCTGGATCAGCGCGAAGCAGTCGCCGCCGATGCCGGTCGATTGCGGCTCGATGACGCCGAGCAGCGCGCAGGCTGCAACCGCCGCGTCGGCGGCCGTGCCGCCCTCGCGCATCACCTCGATGGCCGCGAGCGCCGCTTCCGGATGCGACGTCGCCACCATCGCGTTCTGGGCGTGGACCGTGGAACGGCCGGCGAAATGGAAATTCCTCATAACGGAGTGCTCGCTTGATCGTGATGGTCTGATGCGGCTGCGGCGGATGATGCCAAGGGAGTACAAAGTACATGGCACACTCATCCCCGGCTGAGCAATGCCTGGCATGCCAGGGGAATTATCCCGACAATGCATGGCTTTGTGGGTTTCGCCGGCCTGGCCGGCCTGATAAACCCCGGCGATGCCCTTCAAGGTCGCCGCCTTCTACCAGTTCGCCGCGCTGCCGGACTTCCGCGCGCTGCGCGAGCCGCTGCGCGCGTTCTGCGCCGCGCTCGATCTCAAGGGCAGCGTGCTGCTCGCCCATGAGGGCATCAACGGCACCATTGCCGGCACCGACCAAGGCATCGATGACTTCGTTGCGGAGCTCAGGCACGGAGCGCTGTTCGGCGGCCGCCTCGACAATCTCGAGCTGAAGTTCTCCGAAGCGGCGCAGATGCCATTCCAGCGGCTCAAGGTGCGGCTGAAAAAGGAGATCGTCACGCTCGGCGACACCACGGTCGATCCGACGCGGCAGGTCGGCACCTATGTCGATGCCGCCGACTGGAACGAGCTGATCGCCGCGCCTGACATCGTGGTACTCGATACCCGCAACGCGTTCGAGGTCGCGATGGGCACGTTCGAAGGCGCGGTGGATCCCAGGATCGCGAGCTTTGGACAATTCAAGGAATTTGCGGCGCGAAACCTCGATCCGGCCAAGCACCGCAGGATTGCGATGTTCTGCACCGGCGGCATCCGCTGCGAGAAGGCCAGCGCCTATCTGCTCGCGCAAGGTTTTGCCGAGGTCTATCACCTCAAGGGCGGCATTCTGAAATATCTCGAGGAAACCCCGCAGCTGGACAGCCGCTGGCGCGGCGACTGTTTTGTGTTCGACGAGCGTGTCGCGCTCGGCCACGGCCTGCGCGAGCGTGCGGGTGCGCGTTCGAGCGACGCGGAGCGCGAGAGTACCCCCTGCGAGGCTGCCGTCCATGAATGACACGGCCAAGCTGAGCGAGCGGATCGATGCGCTGGAGGTTCGCCTGACCTATCAGGACGAGGCCATCGAGACGCTGAACCAGACCATCACGGCACAATGGAAGCAGATCGACGCGCTGACGCGCCAGATCGCCGAGTTGCGCGACCGGCTTCAGGAGGCCGAACGCCAGGCGCCCGGCCCCGCCAACGAACGCCCACCGCACTATTGATCGGTGCCGCCGGACCGCGGCAGCACCAGCTACATGTTGCTCACCTGACGCATCGGCTTCGCGCCGCTGAAGAACAGGCTGGACAACCGCTGCACCATCGCCGTGGCGCGGCTGCCTTCGAGACCAGGGCGAACGCACAGCAGGCGCTTCTGCAACGGAAGCTCCGGAAGATAATAGTCCTTCGCCGAGATCAGCGAGGACGGGATCATCCGCTCGGGGCACGCCGTCAGGCCGTACCCGGCCCGGGCGGCTTCCAGTCGCAGCTGGTGGTTCGGGCTCCTGAACACGATCTTGTACGTGATGTTGTGCTTGGTGAGCGTCCGGATCATCCAGTCGTCACCTGGCCAGGCCAGGATCGGGATCGGGGCGCCCGGCCGCAGCACAAAATCGCGCGATCGCACCCACACCGACCGCTCCTCGGCTTCGGCGGCGATCGTCACCTCGTCTTCGTTCTCCTGCGAAGGGTTGCTGTAGACGAACGCGATGTCGATGTAGCCGTCGATCACCCCCCTGATGACGGCCGGTGACATGTCGGCGTGCAGCAGAACGTCGGCGAGTGCATCGGAGGGATGCAGCTTCAGGAATTCCTCCGCGAGCATCGTGCTGATTCCCAGCCGCAACGGCTGGGGTCCTTCATGATTGCCGCCGAGCCGAAGCAGTTGATCGTTGGCTTCGAGGATGCGCCTCGCCTGCTGCACGGCGACCTTGCCGAGCTCGGTGGTCGTGGTGCCGTTTGCGGTTCTGACGAAGAGTGCGCCACCAATCAGGCTTTGCAGGCGCTTGACCTGCGAACTGATCGCCGGCTGGCTGAGGCCGAGACGCTCCCCGGCTTTCGACAGGCTGCCTGTCTCCGCGATCGCAACGACGGTACGAACGATTTCAGTAGGAATATTCAAATGCTGACGCGGTCTATGCATCGCGAGCCCTCCAGTCTCAGCACGGGACGCAATTCCAATCTCCACAGTATGCCATCAGGCTATACTAACATTTGGTTGCACTTTCGTTTAGCCACAATTACCCGCCAAGGCACTGATATTGCAGGTCATATGTATTGTTACGTGCATTGCTCCGCATATCACGGTATCCAACAACTACATCTCCACACGCTGCAGCACCTCAACCGCACCACACCCCGGGTTTTTGCGGGTATCGCATCAAATATTCTGATCGCCCCATAATGCTTCACTGACCCGATAAGTCTGAATTGCGGCCGCTGATTCGTGAAAGCGTTTTCATAGTTTTCCTTAATCAAAGCCTCGCAACGTGACGTCGTCGTTGGCGTTTCGAGGTGTGTTGCAATGACCAGTTTTTTTCGCTGCCGAAGCGGTGCGTCCGCCGTCGAATTCGCGCTGATGCTGCCGCTGTTTCTTGCCTTCATTTTCGGCATCATCGTCTTCGGCTCGTATCTCGCCATGGTGCATGGCGTTCAGCAACTCGCCGCCGAAGCGGCGCGGTCATCCATCGCGGGAATGACCGACACCGAACGCAACAGCCTCGCGACGAGCTATGTCACCGCCAACGCGTCGACCTATCCATTGCTCGTTCCCGGCAATCTCACGGTCAATGCCGCGCCGTCTCCATCGAATGCCAACGTCTACGTCGTGACGGTCAACTACAACGCGGCCGGCAACTTCATCTACAAGCTGCCCTTCGTCCCCGCCCCGGCGAGCACCATCGTCCGCTCCGCGGCGATTCAGTACGGGGGATTTTAGGATGAGAGGCGTCCTCATGCTGATGCGGCGCTTCGGCGCCGACGAACGAGGAAACTTCGCGATGATCAGCGCCGGCCTGATGACGCTCCTGATCGGGTGCGCCGGGCTCGCCATCGATCTCGGCACGATCTTCGCCGACCGGCGCAAGACGCAGAGCACCGCCGATCTCGCCGCGATCGTCGCCGCCGCCAACCTGAACAATCCGGTCAACGCCGCCACCGCGACGGTTACGCAGAACAAGTACCCGGCCAGTGCGCTGGTCAAGGTCGAGACAGGAACCTACACCGCAAACAGCGCCATCGCGCCGCAGGCCCGTTTCGTGACCCCGGCGGTCGGCACTCCCAACGCCGCGCGGGTCACGCTGAACACCCAGACCCCGCTCTACTTCGCGCGGTACCTCACCGGCGCGAGCAGCTTCACCATCAAGACGACCGCTACCGCGACATCGACCGAAATGGCCTCGTTCGCGATCGGGTCGAGGCTGCTCTCGGTCAACGGCGGCGCGCTCAATGCGCTGCTCGGCTCGATGCTCGGCACCACGCTGTCGCTCTCGGTGATGGACTACAATGCGCTGATCAGCGCCAAGATCGACGCCCTGGACTTCCTGTCGGCACTGGCGACCCGGGTCAACCTGACCGGCGTCACCTATAGCGACCTGCTGAGCAGCAACATCAAGGTCGGCGACATCGTCGCGTCGGCGCTGACCACCCAGCAGATCACCAACGGCGCCAACGCGGCGACCACAGCGCTGTCGACGATCTCCCAGGCCGTCACCGGCTCCACCACCAAGATTTCGCCGGGCACGCTGGTCGACCTCGGTCCCTTCGCCAATCTCACGGCGGGGCAGAAACCCAAGGTCGGCGCCAGCGTTTCGGTGTTCGACCTGATTTCCACGGTGGCCCAGATCGCCAACGGCAACCATCAGATCGCGACCTCGATCAATCTCGGCCTGCCCGGCATCGCCAACGTCTCCGTGATCGCAACGATCGGCGAGCGACCGGTCGGCTCGAGCTGGATCGCGATCGGCACCCAGGGTGTGAGCGTCCACACCGCGCAGACCAGGATCCTGGCGACGATCAATGTGCTCGGCTCCGGCACCGTGTCTGCGATCAATCTCCCGGTCTATGTCGAGGTCGCCTCGAGTACCGCGACACTCAACGCGGTGTCCTGCGGCCACCCCAACATCAACACCTCGCAGGTCACGATCGGCGTGACGCCTGGGATCGTGGATGCATGGATCGGCAACGTCACGATCGCCGACATGACCAACTTCACGACCAAGCCCAATCCGCCGCCGGCGACACTGGTCAACCTTGGTCTCGCCACCGTCACCGGCCTCGCCCATGCCGGCATGGGCAACACCACGCCGACCAATGTCAATTTCAGCTACAGCGACATCCAGTCGGGCACCAAGAAGACGGTGACGACGACCAACTTCCTTTCATCGCTGACAGGAAGTCTGCTCGGCGACCTCTCGCTGACCATCAATCTCGGCCCGCTCGGGCTGCCGATCCCGGGATTGGGGGCGCTCGTCATGAGCATCCTGAACGGCGTGACGAGTTCAGTCGATCAGGTGCTGGCGTCGCTGCTCGCGACGCTCGGCATCGGGCTCGGCCAGGTCGACGTTTGGGTGCTGGGCATCCGCTGCGATGGCGCCGTGCTGGTGAACTAGACGATCGATTCCATGAAACCTGCGTCATGGATCAGGCTGATTGGTGGAACGGACGGGTTGTTGGCGGATTCCTCGTTTGCGGTCGGCGAAACGAGGAGTTGTATCATGGCAGGATGGCGGCGAGCGGTCGAATTGGCCATGAGTGATGAAGAGATTGCGACCTTGACGACGCTTTCGCGGTCGAGAACCGAACTGGCGAGCCGGGTGTCGCGGGCGCAGATGCTGCTGGCGTATCGGGAAAATCCTTCGTTCTGCGCGGTGGGCCAGAAACTTGGGGTCCATCATCAGACGGTGCAGCGCTGTGTCGAGCGCGCGCTGGCCGATGGCCCGCTGGCGGCCCTCGACGATCGCCCGCGACCGGGCAAGGAACCAACCATCACACCTGAAGCCAAGGCCTGGTTGGTGTCGCTGGCGTGCGACAAGGCCAAGGACCACGGCTATCCACATGAGTTGTGGACGACGCGGCTCTTGGCGCGCCATGCGCGCGAACACGGGCCGGCGGCGGGGCATGCGTGTTTGGCCAGTTTGGTCCAGGGAACGGTGTGCAAGATCCTCGGCCAGGAGGAAATCAAGCCGCACAAGGTGCGTTACTATCTTGAAAACCGCGACGCCGAGTTCGAACAGAAGATGGCGGAGGTCCTGTGCGTCTATCGTGAAGTCCAAGTTCTGAAGAAAGCCTCTGCCAAGGGAAAGAGGCGGGGAAAGCCGGTGACGATCGTCTCCTGCGACGAGAAGCCGGGAATCCAGGCCATCGCAACGACGGCGTCGGATTTGCCGCCCAAGCCTGGTGTCCACGCCACCTTTGCGCGCGACCATGAATACAAACGCCATGGCACGCTCAGCCTGTTGGCTGGGATCGATCTGCTCACCGGTAAGGTCCACGCCGTTGTCAAAGACCGTCACCGCAGTCGAGAGTTCATTGAACTCCTCAGGCTTATCGATGCCGCCTATCCGCCCAACACTGCGATCAAATTGATCCTCGACAATCATTCCGCGCACATCTCGCGAGAAACCAGAGCTTGGCTCGCCACTCGACCGGTTGGACGCTTCGAGCTCGCCTTCACTCCCAAGCACGGCTCGTGGCTCAATCTCATCGAGGGATTCTTCTCCAAGTTCGCCCGTTCAGTCCTGCGCCACATCCGGGTGGCCTCAAAACACGAACTCAAGGAGCGCATCATGGCCGGTATCGACGACGTCAATCGCCATCCGGTCATCCACACCTGGTCCTACAAACTCGCCGAGGCCGCCTGATATGATTCGAATCAAGAAAACGCTCACCTAGGTGGTGTGGACTCTAAGGATTCCCTTTTAGGCGCAAATCAGATTCAAGGCTGCTTTTGGGGAGGCCGCCTTGGGTGTGATGGACCGCTTGGTATTGAGCGACGCGACATGGGAGCGGATGGCGCCGCTGATCATCGGCCGGCCTGACCAGAAGGGTTCGACCGGACGGGACAACCGGATGTTTGTGGAGGGCGTACTTTGGATCGTGCGCACTGGCTCTCCCTGGCGTGATCTTCCGGAGGTGTTTGGAGACTGGAACAGCGTGTTTCGGCGCTTCAGTCGATGGAGCATCAAGGGGGTCTGGTGGCGCATATTCGAAGCGATGTCCGGTGATCCGGACTTCGAGTATCTGATCGTCGACTCCACCATCGTCCGGGCGCACCAGCACGCCGCTGGGGCGAAAAAAGGGGGTCTGAAGATCAGGCGATCGGTCGCTCGCGCGGTGGCCTGAGCACCAAGATACATATGGCCGTTCGCGGCCTGGGATGTCCCGTACGGTTCAAGCTCACCGCAGGTCAGAAGAGCGACGTACCGCAAGCCGCCGAATTGATCGAGGGATTACCTGCCCAGGTCGTCATGGCGGATACGGCTTATGACGCCGATCACTTGCGCCAGGCGATCGCTGCCAAAGGCGCGCTCGCCGTCATCCCCAACAACCCGTCACGTGCGCTCAAATATCCGCTGGACAAGCATCTCTATGCCCAGCGTCATCTCGTCGAATGCTGCTTCTCAAAACTCAAGCAGTTCCGCCGCGTCGCAACCCGCTTCGAAAAGACCGCCCGAAATTACCTGGCCGTCGTTACTCTCGCAGCCATCGTCTTATGGATGCGATAAATGTCCACACCACCTAGAGCATGATCCGGAAGAGTACGAAGCGGTTTTCCCTCGCGACAAACGCAAAGCGTTTGCGCGGAGATCATGCTCGAACAAGAAGCGAAAGCGCGACCATCGCGCTTGAGGGGACCGATCGCGACGGGCATCACATCGGGGGTAGGAGACTGCCGTGAGCACAACGATAAGATACAAGACCGACAGCCAACGAACGATCCTGCTGAAGCGCGGGACGATCTTCTTCCGCAACAGCAGTGTCGGATGTCTTGTGCTCAACCTCTCGACCGGCGGCGCGGGGCTCGCCGTGGAAAGCGACGTCGCAATCCCGCTCGCGTTCGACCTCGAGATCGAGAGCGAACCGATCCGGCGGCACTGCATTGTGGCCTGGCGCCTGGAGCGCCGGCTCGGCGTGACTTTCGAATCTGACCGGATGCAGCGCCCCGCAAGCGGCCCCGTCTAGACTATCCCGGCGATCACGGTATGCGGACGGGCCCGGTGCTCCGGGCCATCGCTCCGCGGCGAATAGTTCGCCGCATGTGGAACTCTCTTGGCATCGTGGTTAGCAGGCGCTGGCATACACCAGCTAATTGTCCCGATTGCCGTCGTGCTTTGACGGCGCGGGCTGCGTGGCGCTGACCGGATCGGAGGCCGGGAAGGTATCCTCGAGCCCCTCCTTCAGCCGGGTGCGGGCCTTGCGGTCGGCAGCCTGCGCCTCGTGCGGCTTCTCGGCATGCTTGTCGTGCGGGGCAGGATCGAATTTGTCGGCCATGTCGTCCCTCCATTCGGGGGACAACGCGGCCGCGCAAAGGGGGGTTCCAGAACCGCCTTGGCCCATTGCGCTGCAGCGTGTATCAGGGGCGCAAATTTGACCGTGATCAGGAACTATCCGCGTGCCCCAGGATCCCACCAAGAAGCCGCTCATCGACGTGCTATCGGGCCACCGCCAGGCCGTGCCGCCGCTCTGGATGATGCGGCAGGCCGGCCGCTATCTGCCGGAATATCGCGAGCTGCGCGCCAAGGCCGGCGGCTTCCTCGATCTCTGCTTCACGCCCGAATTCGCCGCCGAGGTCACGCTGCAGCCGATCCGCCGGTTCAACTTCGACGCCGCGATCATCTTCTCCGACATCCTGGTAATCCCCTACGCGCTCGGCCGCTCGGTGCGCTTCGAGGCCGGCGAAGGACCGCGGCTCGATCCGCTGGCAACGCCCGGCGAAATCGCGACGTTGGCAACCGATGCCAACTTCGACACGCTCGAGCCGGTTTTTGAAGCACTGCGCCGCGTCCGTCGCGAACTCGCCCCCGAGATCGCACTGATCGGCTTCTGCGGCGCACCGTGGACGGTTGCGACCTACATGGTGGCCGGACAGGGCACGCCGGACCAGGCACCCGCGCGGATGCTTGCCTACCGCCATCCGGATGCGTTCGCCAAGATCATCGACGTGCTGGTCGAGAACTCGATCCACTATCTCGTCGGCCAGTTGAAGGCCGGTGCCGACTGCCTGCAGATCTTCGACACCTGGGCCGGCGTGCTGCCGCCGCGCGAGTTCGCCCGCTGGGCGATCGAGCCGACCCGGCGCATCGTGGCCGGGGTGCGCAAGCAGGTCCCCGATGCCAGGATCATCGGCTTCCCGCGCGGCGCGGCAGGCATGCTGCCGGCCTATATCGAGCAAACCGGCGTCGATGCGGTCTCGATCGATTGGGCCACCGAGCCGTCGATGATCCGCGAGCGCGTGCAAAGCCGCGTCGCGGTGCAGGGCAATCTCGATCCGCTGGCCCTGATCGCCGGCGGCGCCGCGCTCGACCGCGCGGTGGACGATGTGCTGGAGAACTTCGGCAAGGGGCGGATGATCTTCAATCTCGGGCACGGCATCCTCCCCGAGACGCCGATCGCCCATGTCGAGCAGATGGTCGCACGGGTGCGCGCGTATAAGGGCTGACGTCCAGTCGCCCACTCTATCACCGTCACCGCGCAAAGGCTTCGCCTTTGTCGCTGGAGGAGCGCGCTCTTGCGCGCGTCTCGAAGGGTCGACGGCCCGGAGCTTTCCGAGCCGTCAGACCGGGGCCGTGCATCCTTCGAGACGCGCTACGCGCTCCTCAGAGCCTGACTGAAAAATGGGTGAGTGATCTCAGTGGGGTGTGATTCCATCGGATTTGCAAAGATTCGAGGGAGAGCACGATGCCCTGGACCAAGATCACTCGGGAGCAATATCGGCGGGACGATCTGCGTTATGCAAGCGATATGACCGATGCGGAGTGGGCGGTGATCAGACGCCTGTTGCCGCGTGCAGGGCTATTTTTATAGATGGCGGGATACAGGCCGGTGGCAGAGGATTGTCAGCGTGCTTGTCCGACGGGCGCGAAAAAAGCTTGGACGGACACCGAAGCCGACGGCAGCCGTGATCGACAGTCAAAGTGCGCCAACCACCCAAGCTGGTGGACCGCGCGGCTACGATGCAGGCAAGCGCATCTACGGCCGCAAGCGGCACATTGTGACGGATACCAATGGCCTCCTCCTTGGGGTTCATGTTCATCCCGCCAACGTTCAGGACTGCCATGGCGCCGTACCGCTGCTGAAGAACGTGCGGATGAACTTCCCCCGGCTGCGCCACGTCTTTGCCGACCGGATCTACCGCGGAAATCAACTCCTCGACGCGCTCTCAGACTGCGGTCCATGGACTGTCGAGATCGTCGAGCGGCCTCAAGGCGTCAAAGGCTTCCAGCTTCTGCCGAGGCGGTGGGTGGTTGAACGCACATTCGCTTGGTTCGGCAGATGCCGCCGCCTCGCCAAGGACTTCGAGGCGACGGTGGCAACCGAAGCTGCCTGGCTGCTGATTGCACACATCAGGCTCCTGACCCGCAGACTCGCGGCTGCAGCTAAGGTTGAGTGATTTATGAGTCAGACTCTCAGGATGACGGATGGCGTCCTACCTCGCATCCTCCAGGATCATGTCCGACGCTTTCTCCGCGATCATGATCGTCGGCGCATTGGTGTTGCCCGACATCAGGTCCGGCATGACGGACGCATCGACCACGCGCAGACCTTCGATGCCGCGCACCTTGAGCCGCTGGTCGACCACCGCGAGCGGATCGTTGCCCATCCGGCAGGTCGAGGTCGGATGATAGACCGTGCTTCCGGTGCGCCGGCAGAAATCGAGCAGGTCGTCGTCGCTGACCACCTTGGCGCCGGGATCGACCTCGCCCACTGAATAGGATTTCAGCGCCGGTGCCGCCAGGATCTTGCGCAGGATACGGATGCCGTCGATGAAGGCGCGGCGATCGGTCTCGGTCGCCAGATAGTTGATGCGGATTTCCGGCGGCACGCCCGGGTCCGCGCTCCTGATCTTCAGCGAACCGCGGCTCTCCGGACGCAGCTGGCAGACCGAGGCCGTGAAGCCCGAGAACGGATGCAGCTGCTCGCCCATCTTGTCGGTCGAGAACGGCAGGAAGTGGATCTGGATGTCGGGCGAGGCAAGCCGCGGGCTGGTCTTGAAGAACGCGCCCGAGGTGCCGGCGGCGATCGTCAGCGGCCCCTTGCGCAGCGCGGCGTAGCGGAGGCCCGCCATGACGCGGCGCACGGGATGATTGATGACGTCGTTCAGCGTGACGGTCTGCGCGCAGCGCGTGACGATGCGGACCTGCATGTGGTCCTGCAGGTCGTTGCCGACGCCGGGCGCATCGAGCACGATGTCGATGCCGTGCTGCTTCAACAGATCGGCAGGGCCGACGCCGGAGAGCTGCAACAATTGCGGCGAGTTGTACGCACCGCTCGATACCAGCACCTCCCTGCGCGCCTTGGCCTTGCGCAATTGCCCGTTCTGCTTGTAGGCGACGCCGCTCGCGCGCTTGCCGTCGAACAGGATGCGCTGCGCCAGCGCCGAGGTCTCGACATGAAGATTGCCGCGCGTCAACGCCGGCCGCAGATAGGACCGCGCCGTCGAGGCGCGCCGGCCGCGCCGCGTCGTGGTCTGGAAGAAGCCCGCGCCCTCCTGGGTCGCGCCGTTGAAATCCGGATTGGTGGGAATCCCGACCTCGGCTGCGGCATGCACGAAGGCCTCCGACAGCGGATCATGATGCCGCCAATCCGACACCGGCAGCGGGCCGCCGGCGCCGTGATAGGTGTTGGAGCCACGCTGCTGATCTTCCGCCTTCCGGAAATAGGGCAGGACGTCGTCATAGCCCCAGCCGGCATTGCCGCGCTGGCGCCAGCGGTCATAGTCCTCATGCTGGCCGCGCACATAGAGCAGGCCGTTGATCGAGCTGGAGCCGCCAAGCACCTTGCCGCGCGGCTGGAACACCTGCCGCCCGTTCAGGCCCGGCTCGGGCTCGGTTTGGTACATCCAGTTGACGGATTTTTCCTTGAACAGCTTGCCGTAGCCGAGCGGCACATGGATCCAGATGTTGCTGTCCTTCGGGCCGGCCTCGAGCAGCAGCACCGAGTGCTTGCCGTCAGCGCTCAGGCGGTTGGCGAGCACGCAACCGGCCGAGCCGGCACCGACGATGACGTAATCATACTCCGCCGCATCGCTATTGTTGTTCACTGGTTTCCCCCGGAATTTCTTTCTTCCGGTGGTACAGACAAAGCGCAGCCTTGAAAAGACTAGTGCCCTGCGCTGAGGTTCTGGAGCAGTTGCCCGACAAGCATACTGAGCTCGCCGGCATTGCGCGCGGCGCCGAAGACGTAGCGGTCCGGCCGCACGATGACGGCCGCGGAGTCATGCTGCCGCATCCAGTCCGCGAACAAACTGTCGCGTTCGACCACGGTCAGGATATCGCCTCGATCGGCGCTTTCGCCTGATGTGGCGATGACGACGCGCTCGCCCGACAGACGCTGCCAGGCGGCAGCGGACGCATCCGACAGCCACACCATCCGCTCCGCCGCCGTCGTCACGATCGCGAATTCCGGCTGCAGCAGATCGTCGAGCCGGCACGTCCGCCCATCCGGCGCGCGCACATGCGGCTGCACGAACAGCCGCCCGGCAAGCGCGGCATCGCGCGCGATCAGGCCGGAGACGAGATCGGGGATGAATTTCTGCCTGATGGTTTCGGCCTTGCCGGCCTTCAGGTCGGCGCGCAGCCGCATGTCGCGTTCGACGGCGGCCACCGGATCGAGCTCGCCGATGATCTTGCCGAACTCCTTGGCGCTGGCGACGACGGCGCGGACATGCGGCTTGCGCTCGATCTCGTAACTGTCGAGCAGCGCACCGCCCGCGTCGCCGCGAAGAACCAGCCGCAACTTCCAGGCCAGGTTCACCGCATCGCGGATACCGGCGCACAGCCCTTGCCCGAGGAACGGCGGCGTCTGGTGCACGGCATCGCCCATCAGCAGCACGCGGCGGTCGCGCCAGCGCCGGCCGAGCAGCGCGTGAAAGCGATAGACCGCCGAGCGCCAGATCGTCAGGTCGGAGATATCGGTGAAACCCTTGAGCAGCGTCACGACGTTGTCGGGCGCGCCGGCCACCTCGGGGTCCTCGCCGGGCAGCAGCTTGATCTCCCAGCGTCGCAAATTGCGCGGACCCGGCACGAAAGTGCCGGGACGCGACGGCCAGCAATACTGAAAGCTCTTGGCCGGCCGCTTGGCGGGATCGCTGGTCAGCGTGTCCACCACCATCCACCATTCATCGAAGGCGAGGTCGTCGAGGCCGATGCCGAGCTGCTTGCGGACGAAGCTGTTGGCGCCGTCGCAGCCGACCAGATAGCGCGCGCGGATCAAGAACTCCTCGCCGGTCTCGCGGCGTGCCGTCAGCATCACCGCGCCATCGTCCTGCTGCAGCGCCACGCCCGTGGCCGCAAGGAAAATGTCGGCATGCGGATAGTCGGCGAGCTTGTCGCGCAGCGCCTGCTCGACGTCCGGCTGCACGAAGGTCACGTTCGGAATCCAGCCGAGCGGAAACGGCGGCGGCATCGGATCGAAGATCTTGATGATCTCGCCGTCGACGCCGAGATAGTGCGAGCCGTTATGCGGAGCGATCGCCTGTTCCATGAAATCGCCGAGCCCGATCGCCTGCAGCACGCGCAGCGCCTCGTGGTCGAGCGTGATCGCGCGCGGCTTGTCGTAGATGTCGGCAACGCGCTCGACGACCGCAACGCGCAAGCCGGATTTCGCGAGCAGGTTGGCGAAGATGGCACCGACCGGCCCGAGGCCGATGATGGCCACGTCATGGATGGGATAATCGGCTGACAATGACATGCTACTTCGCGAGGTAGCTCTCGAGCGTCAGCGGCTTCGGCTTCACCTCGGGTTCGCGGATCGCGACACCTTCGAACGGCGTCGCCTCCTCGAACCAGGCCTGCCGCGCCGGCAACCCCCACGGGAACGAGATCGTGTGGTCGGACGGATCCCAGCCGACCGGCTCGTTCTCGATGTCCATGATCTGATAGTGGGTGTTGAACAGCTCGACGCGATGCCCGTCGGGATCGCGCATGTAGACATACATCGCGTGTCCCGGCCCATGACGCCCGGGGCCGCGTTCAACCGCCGCGCCATAGCCGAGCTCGCCGGCGACATCGCAGGCGTTGAGCAGATGATGAACTTCGGGCGCGAGAAATGCGAAATGATGCAGCCGCGGTCCGGCGCCGTTGAAGAACACGATGTCGTGCGGATTGCCCTTGCGCTGCAGGAACACGCCGCGCAGGTCGAAGGTATCAGCCGGCGCGATATATTCGCTGAGACGAAACCCTGCCGCGGTGTAGAACTCGCACGCCTTGCGCAGCTCCGGCGTCAGCACCTGGTAGTGATCGAGCCGCAGCGCCGAGCCGCCGGCAGGGCGGGTGAATTTGGTGATCATGCGCGGCTCGACCGGCATGGTCGCGCAGAACTCCAGCGGCGTGCCGGCCGGATCGGTCGCGTGCAGGGTGCGGCCCTGATGCGGCACTTCGGCCCAGGCGGCCCGGCATCCCTGCGCTTCGAAGAAGGCCTTGAGCCGGTCGAGGTCATCGTCCTGAAAGACCCGCAGGCCGAGCCGTGCGCAGGCGGCGCCCTCGCCTTTACGCAACGCAAGGCTGTGATGACAGGCCTCCTCGACGCCGCGGAAATAGAGTGTGCCGCCCTCCTCCGCGGTCAGGATCAGCCCGATCACCTTTTCGTAGAACTGCCGGCTCGCCGCAAGATCACGAACGCTCAGGACGACATGGCTGGCCCGCGTGATACGGAACCCGGGATCGTGGTTCGTCGTCGGGAGGCTCATGCGCACCTTCTGGTTTTTGCCGTTCGCGGGAACCCGACTCATCGCGAAAAACCCGCGGGGGATCAAGCAGCGCGGCGCGCGGCAAGCTTTGCCGATCCGTGACCTCGCGTCACGCATTTGTATCGATTTGTTAGCAATGCCTGCCGGTGGAACCGAAGGAGCGGCCCGCCGCGGCACGGTCCGTTCCAATAGTTCATAGTTTGTCAAAGGTTTGCAGAGAATTCTTCGCCACGGCGCCATGGCCAAACCGGGCAGGCAACGTAGTGATGCGTACCCATCTGAGATCATATTTCGCGACCCTGTTCGCCGGCGACCTCGCGGCCTTCGGTGCACCACCGACGGATGAAGCGCTTGCCGGCCACATTCGCGCCGAACAGGTCTCGCTGGTGCTCGGCTATTCCTTCGGCATCATGCTGGCCAACGCCTGCAACGCGCTGGTGCTCGCGATTGCGCTGTGGCGATCGCCGGACTGGGCCTTTGCGCTGGTGTGGGCGGTCGCGGTGGGCAGCGCGGCGCTGTTCTTCGGCCTGCAGGCGCGGGCATCGCGCCGCATCGCCAAGCCGCAATTCGTGTCGCGCCGAACCATGTACCGGCTGGTGCGCAATGCGCTGGCGCTCGGGACGGCCTGGGGCGTCGTCCCCGTCGCCTTCTTCGCGAACGCATCGAGCGGCGCCCAGCTCGTCATCACCTGCCTGTGCGCCGGAATGCTGGCCGGCGGCGCCTTCGCGTTCTCCACCATCCCGATCGCCGCGATTGCGTTCACCGCGCCGATCTTCGTCGGCACCGCGATCTGCCTCGGCCGGGACGGCGATTTCGTCTACCTCCTGATGGCCGTGCTGGTGCTGGTCTATGGTTCGGTGCTGCTGCGCGGCGTGTTCGTCAACGCGTTCGAGTTCAGGCGGCGGGTCATCGCCCAGCACGAGGCCGAACGGACGGTGAGGCAGGATCCGCTGACGCATCTGCCGAACCGCGTCGCCTTCAATGAAGCGCTCAACGGCGCACTGAACCGGCTGGCGCGGTCGGGCGAGGAATTCGCGGTGCTGCTGCTCGATCTGGATCGCTTCAAGGAGGTCAACGACAGGTTCGGCCATCCGGCAGGCGACGAGTTCCTGGTGCAGGTGGCCGCCCGGCTGCAGCGCTGCACGCGCGCGGCCGAACATGTCGCACGGATCGGCGGCGACGAGTTCGCGCTGATCATGTCCAATCTGACGCGGCCCGAGGACGCGTTTGCAATCGCCGAACGGTTCGTCGCGGCCTTTGCCGACCCGTTCCCGATCGATGGGCTGGAGGTCAACCGGACGATCAGCATCGGCATCGTGCTGGCGCCGCGGGACGGCAGCACGTCCCACGACCTGCTCAAGCACGTCGACATCGCGCTTTACCGGGCGAAGAAATCCGCGCCCGGCACCATCTGCTTCTTCGAGGCCAGCGACGACCGGTCGGCGCGCGACCGCCGCGCCCTGCAGCGGGATCTCGAGCACGCCATCGAGGCGGACGAGCTGTTTCTGGTCTACCAGCCGTTCCTCGACATCCGCAAAGGCCGCGTCACCGGCTTCGAGGCCCTGCTGCGCTGGCAGCATCCGACCCGCGGCCTGATCCCGCCGACCGTCTTCATCCCGATCGCCGAGGAGAGCGGGCTGATCCACCAGCTGGGCGAGTGGGTGATCCGTCGCGCCTGCACGATGCTGTCGCGCTGGCCGGACGACATCCGGATCGCGGTCAATTTCTCCGCGGTCCAGTTCCAGAACGTCGGCATCCTGCAGACGATCGTCGACGCGCTGGCCGAGGCGAACGTCGCGCCGAACCGTCTCGAGATCGAGATCACCGAGTCGATGCTGATCTCGAAATACGGATCGGCGCCCGCGATCCTGCACGCGCTGCTCGAGCTCGGCCTGACGGTCGCGCTCGACGATTTCGGCACCGGCTTCTCGTCGCTGACCTATCTGCGCAAGCTGCCGTTCAGCCGTATCAAGATCGATCAATCCTTCATCCGGGACATGCTGACCCAGCCGGACTGCGCCGCGATCGTCAAATCGGTGATCGGCCTCGCGCAGGAGCTGCAGATCGGCGTCGTGGCCGAAGGCGTCGAAACCGCGGATCAGCTCGAATATCTGCGCCAGACCAGTTGCGATGAGGTCCAGGGCTATCTGATCGGGCGGCCGATGTCAGGCAGCGAGATCTCCGCACTGCTCGATCACGATCCGCAGCACTCGGTGCACGCGGCGTAACGCCGATCGACCGTCCGCGCCGATCGGCTCGTCAGGGCGTGTCCGACCGATGCAGGGTGTCGACCGTGATGGTGCCGCGGGCGCGCGACACGCAGGCGCAGATCTTGCGGCTCTCCCGCTTCTGATGGTCACTGAAGAAGACGTCGCGATGGTCGATCTCGCCGTCGACATCGACCACGTCGAGCGCGCAGACCCCGCATTCACCGCGCCGGCAGTCGCTCATCACCTCATGACCGGCTTCGTTGAGCACGTCCAGGATCGACCGGTCGCGCGGGATGACGAACTCGGTCCCCAGCTCAGTCCCCTCGCCCCTGAGCCGCACGCGGAACGGCTCGGTCGGCAGCAGCCCGCTCGATCCAAAGGTCTCGTAGCGCAAGTCGGAGAGCGGGCGGCCGGATTCCTCCCAGGCGCGCCGCGCCGCGTCCAGCATCCGCATCGGGCCGCAGAACAGTGTCATCGTGTCCTGCGGCAGCGCCGAAAAGACGCGCTCGAGGTCGAGCCGCCTGCCTTCGTCGCCGGCGTGGACGGTGAGGCGGTCGCCGAGCGCACGCTCAAGCGGTTCAAGATAGACCGCATCGCCGCGCGTGCGCACGGCATAGTGCAGCGTCACGCCGGCGTCGCGGCGGGCGAGCGCCTGTGCCGCACCGACGATCGGCGTGATGCCGATGCCGCCCGCGATCAGACAATACTGCCGCCGCGTCCAGTCGAGCTGCACCAGCGAGGTCGGCAGCGTGATGTTGAGCCGCACGCCCGGCGCGAGCGACCACATGTAGCGCGAGCCGCCGCGGGAATCCGCTGCGCGCCGAACTGCGATCCGGTAGCCCTGCGGATCGACTTCGCCGACCAGCGAATAGGAGCGGGTCTGCGGCTGGCCCTCGATGGTGACGCCGACATCGATATGGCTGCCGACCGGATAGGGCGCACCCGTAAAGTTATCCGGCCGCAGCAGGAATTCACGGATGCCGGGCGTGAGGTCGCGCACGGCGAGCAGCGTGGCGGATGTCCAGGTCTCGATGAATCGCATGGCGTTCTCCGCTCAGCCGGCTGCCGAATTGATCAGCGCCAGCGCCGGCAGCAGATCGAGATGGCTGCGGTTGCGCAGCGCCAGCCGCAGATTGCGTGCCGCAAGCCTTGCGTGCTCGCGCATGATCGCCTCGGCGCGCGCGCCCTCGCGGTTCTCGATGGCGTCGACCACAATGCGATGGTGCTCCTGCGCGATCAGCAGGATGTGGCGCGCCTCAGGCAACGCCGATTGCGCCATCACGAAGCCGCTCGGCGAGGCGAATGGCAGCGCCGAGGCGCGGTCGATCTGCCGGATCAGCGGCGGGCTGCGCGACAGCTCGGTGAGCAACGCGTGGAAGCGCGCGTTGAGCGCGACATAGGACGAAAAGGCTTCGACCGAAATCGGATCCTGCCGCACCAGGCCGTCGATCTCGTTGAGGCATTCCTTCAACGGCTCGAGATCGCGCGACGAGACGCCGCGCTCGGCGGCGAAGCGCGCGGCCAGTCCCTCCAGCGTGCCGCGCAGCTCGATCGAATCGAGAATGTCGCGCTCGGAAAATGCCTTGACCATGAAGCCGCCGGAAGGGATCGCCTCCAGCAGGCCTTCCTCTTCCAGCCGCACCAGCGCCATCCGCACCGGCGTGCGCGACACCCCGGTGAACTCGACCGCCTGCAGCTCCGAGATCCGCTCGCCGGGCCGCAGGCCGCCGGAGAGAACGAGGTCGCGCAGCGCAAGCTGCGCCCGCACGGTCTGCGACACTGAACGATCGGTCTCGCGTTCCGCCATGGGCTCGCCCCTCGCCTACTCGGCAGCCTGCAGCTGCTGCGCCGGATTTTCCTTCGCCACCATGCGGTCGATGACGCGCCGCGCCCACATTGCGCCGGCGTCGATGTTGAGATTGTAGAACACCCGGTCCGGATTCTCGTCCGTCGCGCGCTGCTGCGCTTCCAGGATGATCTCATCCTCATGGAAGATGCCGGCGACACCGTCGCGGATTTCGCTAGTCAGCCGCTGCTCGGTGATGCGGTGATTGCGGACGAAGGCCCAGAAATAATGGCAGGTCTTCTCGGTCTCGGGCGTGATCGTGTTCAGCACATAGCCGTTGACGCCCTGCGAACGATCGCCCTCCGGCGCGCCCGAACCGGCCGGCGCGACGCCGACGTCGATGTTGACGGTGCACGGCGCTTCGAAGCGGATGATCTGCCAGCGATCGACCAGGCCCGGCTTCTGCAGCTGCCTGGCCCAGAACGGCGGCGCCTCGATGCCCTTCATCCAGCGCGTCACGGTGACCGTCTTCTCGCCATGGGTGACGTCGAACGGCGCCTCGGCGACCGCATCATTGCCGATGCTCGAGCCGTGCACGAAGGTCTCGTGCGTCAGGTCCATCAGATTGTCGACGACGAGGCGATAGTCGCATTTGACGTGAATGGTCTTGCCGTCGCCGGCCCAGGCCGGATCGTTGTTCCAGTGCATGTCGGGCATCAGCGCGGGATCGGCAAGCGCGGAATCCCCCATCCAGAGCCAGATGAAGCGGTGGCGCTCGACGACGGGATAGGCGCGCACGCAGGCCGACGGATTGATCGTCTCCTGCGAGGGCATGAATGTGCAGCGGCCCTGCGCATTGTATTTCAGGCCATGATAGCCGCAGACCACGGCATCGCCATCGAGCCGGCCCTTGGAGAGCGGCACGAGGCGGTGCCAGCAGGCATCCTCCAGCGCCACCACCTCGCCGTCGCCCTTCCGGTACATCACGACATGCTTTCCGCAGATCGTCCGCGGCAACAGCGCGTGCTTGATCTCGGCATCCCAGCCGGCCGCGTACCACGCGTTCATTGGAAAGGGTTTTGGCACTGGTCCGCCTCTCAGCGTTATGAATACGCTATGTATACATAGTATCGCAAAACAGGCAAATATGAGGTATCAGGGTATTTATGTCCGATTTTCAGTATACATAATTGCACCGTGTCGGGAAGACAATCAAGCCGGCGCCGCCTCCAGGGAGAGCTGGCGACAACGTGGTGCAATTTTCCGAGACGATGGAAGAAGCAGCCAGGCCGCGCTGGAGGCGGTCAGCGGATCGAAGGTTGGACTCTGCAAGAGCCTGCGCAATTTGCCGGAGGCGCTGGCGCGCGGCCTACGAGTTCGACGCCGCGCGGGTCGAGGCCGACTGAACATCCTTGATGTTGATGACGACGGCGATGCGCTTGATCGTGCCGCTGCGGTAGGCCTGCAGGAACTTGTCGTAGTGCTTGACCGAGATGCAGCCGTTGGAGTCGCCATTCGGTCCGAGCATGTAGCTGTGGACCAAGAGGCCAACGCGCCCGAACGTGTCGCTGCCATCGACCGGGGTCATGCGCAGCGCGGGCACGCCGTGGAACAGCTTCTCGCGCGGCTTCATCTCATAGATGCCGGGCGGCGTCGCGCCTGCGTTGCGGGCATTCACGTGCGCCGGGTCGTCGAGCAGATTGCCGAGGCCTGAATGCGCCTCGAACTTGGTGCCGTCGGGCATGTACACGATGCGGCCGGTGATGTCGTAGACCGCCGTGGTGCTGTCATAACCGAGCTTGCCGAGGTCGGGGCTCGGACCGGACAACAATCCATCATTCGGATCGAGCGAGGCCAGCTGCATCTTGCCCGGCATCATATCGGCAATCTTCTGCAGGAACGTCCGGTTGTCGCCCTGCTGCACCGGCGCCTGTGGCGGTGGCGGTTGATCGTTACGCGCAAGCAGATTGGCCTCGGCCGGCCGCGACCGCGGCATCGGCACGGTGGACGTCGTCGCTGTGGTCGTGGCGGCGACGGACGCCGTCGCCGACTGGCTGGTCGGCAGTTCGGTCTGCGTGTCGCGCAGCTGGCCGGACAGCGCGTCCTCGATCTGGCCGAACTCGGAATTGAAATCGCCGCGGCTCGAACGGAACCCGCGGCGCAGTGGATAATAGAGTGAGGCCGAATTGATCGTGGAGCGCGAGCCGAAGCGATCGTCGAAGTTCAGCGAAGCTGAGGTGTTGGCGAGCGCCGGACCGTGAAGCCAAGCGGTGGGGTCGATGCCGACCATCCAGGCGGCAAGGCCAGACGACAGGGCAAGCGCGCTCACGGCAAACGCCGTGCTGCCCACCAGAGACATGCCGCGGCTCGACTTACGCCGGGCAGGTTTCGTCGTTCGTTGACCCATCAATCCCCAAGTTCGGTGCTCTGGGGCCTGTTACCCGGCCCACCGGGATTCACCGATCACTCATCATATCAGGGAATTAGAGTAAGGCATAATCGAGACAAAGCGCACAACGAGAGGTTTTTTAAACGTTTTTCGGGTGGAAAGTGCCAGAGAATCAGCCTTGGGCGGGCTGAATTGACCGAAAAGGTCCCGATTCGGGACGATTTCGGCAGCTCAGGCGATCTTTTCTTCCCAGAGGGTGAGCACCGGGACCGGCTTCCCGATGGCGTAACCCTGGGCGTAATCGACCCCGATCTGGCGCAGCTCGTCCAGGATCGCGAGGTTCTCGACGAATTCCGCGACCACCTGCTTCTGCATGATCTTCGCGGTCTTGGTGATCATCTCGACCATCGCCCGATCGACCTTGCTGTTCAGGATCTCCTTCACGAACGAACCGTCGATCTTGATGATGTCGACCGGCAGGTGCTTCAGATAGGCGATCGAGGACATGCCGGTGCCGAAATCGTCGAGCGAGAAGCTGCAGCCGATCTCGCGCAGCCGCGCGATGAACTTCTGCGCCTCGTCGAGGTTCGAGATTGCGCTGGTTTCGGTGATCTCGAAACACACCGATGCCGGCGAAACGTCAAGCTGCGCGAACAGCCCGGCGACGAAGTCGACGAAGTCGCTGTCGCCGATGGTGGCGCCGGACAGGTTGATGGCGTAGCTCGCAATCTTGCGCGGCTGGTGCTTGCGCTCGGCGATGATCTCGAAGGCGCGGCGAACCACCCAGCGGTCGATCAGCGGCATCAGCCCGTAGCGTTCGGCGGCGGGCAGGAAACTGCCGGGCGGCACCAGCGCGCCGCTCTCGTCGCGCAGGCGCAGCAAGAGCTCGCGCCGGTCGTTGCCCTTCAGCACGCCGTTCACCGGGCGGATCTCCTGCTCGTAGAGGCAGAAGCGCCCCTCATCCAGTCCCTTGCGAATGCGATTGACCCGGCTCATCTCGGCAACGCGCACGGCCATGCCGGTGTCGGACGGGCGGTGCTCCTGGACGCGATTGCGTCCCTTGTCCTTGGCAAGGAAACAGGCAACGTCGGCAAGCCGCAACGCGTCCTGCACGCCGGCGCTGTCGGCCAGCCCGACCAGGCCGATGCTCGCGCTGATCCGGAAGCTCGATCCCTCATAAATGAAGTTCGACTGCTCGATCACCGCCCTGACCCGCTCCGCAACGTCGGCAGCGACGTCGTGCGTCGCGGAGCCGTCGTCACGCAGGAGAATGCCGAACTCGTCGCCGCCAAGACGCGCGACGAGGCCGCTGCTGCCGACTTCGGTCGCCAGCAGCCTCGCCACCTGCTTCAGCAACCGGTCGCCCGCCATGTGGCCGCAGGTGTCGTTGACGATCTTGAACTGATCAAGATCGATCAGCATCAGGTCGGCGCCGACGGCCGGCGAGCCCGACATCGCTTTGTGCAGTTCGAACTCGAACTGCCGGCGGTTGGCAAGGCCGGTGAGCGCGTCATGCGAGGCAGCCCGCGCCAATTCCTCGACCAGCCGCCGCTCGGCGGTCATGTCGTGAATGATCATGACGCGGCCGGCCGGTTCTCCGGCATGCACGATCGGGGTCTCGACCACCGAGACCGGCACGCTGGAGTGGTCCGGCCGCACCAGGAGCTGCGGCCGGCTTTCGTCGGCGGCGTCGAACGATCCGCGCACCGGCTGTTCGGCAATGTTGAACAGCGACGACAGCGGCCGTCCCGTCACCTCCTGCCCTGCCGCGATGAGCCGCTGCGCGGCGGCGTTCATGTAGTCGACCCGCTCGTCCTGCGTCGTCACGATGACGGCATCGCCGATCGACGCCAGCGTGAGCTGGGCGCGCTCCTTCTCGACCGCGAGCGCGGTCTCGGCAAGCCAGCGCCGCCACAGCATCCGCCGCGTATGGACCAGCACGATGCCGGCAAGGCAGGCCGCGATCACGAGGTTGACCAGCAGCAGCAGCGCGGAGACCTGACGCGACGCCTTGCCCAGATGATCGGAGAAATCGACGGCGAGCGTGCTCAGCGCCGCATCAACCGTACCGATCCGTTCGGCCCAATGCCTGATGGTCGCAGCCGACGGATCGTGCAGCGCGACGTCGCTCGCCGCCTCGTTCCGGATTTCAATCAGCTGATCGAGCAGCGCATCCGAATTGCGCCATGCCGTCACCGCGCCGGCCACGTGGTGCATCGTGCGGAAATATTTGAACAGCCAGATCAGGCCGCCGATGTCGTCATCGTGATTACCTGCCCTGGCGAAGCCGGCCCTCGCCACCGCGTCATTGTCGCCCGGCGCTTCCAGCGCGCGCCGCGCCGTGCGATCGGCCAGCGGCACCGCGATCGCGGCATCGAACTTCTGCAGATAAAGCGGCGCACCGGTGCTGACATAGGTCTGCAGGTAGTGGATGGCGTCCTTCTGCCCCTTCGACCACATGCTTTCGCCGGCCACATAGGCCCTGACCGCGGACATCACCTGCAGGCTGCCCGCCGACAGGCCGCCCAGCAACAGCACGATGGCCAGCAGCGGTCCCACCACCCGCCACAACGACCAGCTTCGAAACGAAAAGAACATGCCCAAATGCGCCCGCCCCTGAAATTATCGGGTGAGCCTAGGAACCGTGACTTAACCTCACGTTGCAAAACGCGATGAGTTTGAAACGACTTGGCTGCAGCACAATTGCGTCAAACTTTACGCACCCCGGCGACCGGCGATGACGCTCACGGGTGCAATGTCGGCGACGTGTTCGGCGTCGGCGCCTGCTCCATCTCCGCCTCTTCGGGCAGCTTGTCGGCGTGGACGGCGAGCGGCGTGCCGATCCAGAGCGGATCGTCGTGGTGGTCGCGGCGCGGATTGGTGGTGTTGGGATGGACCAGGATGCTCAGGCTGCCGTGGTTCAGCATCAGCCACGGCACCAGGGTCGGGAACAACTCGGCCGCAAACGCCACCTGATACATCGCCTGATCGTGCGGGCCGACCTTGACGTCGTGCCAGCGTCCGAGCGTGACCAGAAAGCGCTCGCCGATCCAGTTGCGCAGCCGCTCCGCCTCGTCCCGGCTGGCCGCGGGGTCGTAATAGACATGAGCGTGATAGCTCGCGATCTCGCCGATCGTCCGTGGCGCGTCCGTCATCTCAGCTCTCCTTCTGGCCGGTCACTTGCGCCGCAACACACTGAACTGGAACGATTGCGTCGCGCCCCAGGGCGTGACGTGCCGGTGCGCCTCATCCGCGATCAACTCGAATGCCGGACCAATGGTCCTGCCGAGCGTCGCGGGGTCATAGCGCTGCACCGGCAGGCCGCTGCACTTCTCCGGGCCATCCAGCGCGAAGGTGCCGATCACGGCGTGCCCGCCTGCTTTGACGCCGCGATGCAGCCGGTCGAGATAAGCTGCGCGGTCTGGTTCCTCGACCAGGAAGTGAAACGCCGCGCGATCGTGCCAGATGTCGAAGGTCTGCTGCGGCTGCCAGACCGTTGCGTCACCTACGATCCAGTGCACCTCGTCACCTGCTGCGCCGATCCGCTCCCGCGCGTTCGCCAGTGCCGTTTCAGAGAGATCGAGCAAGGTCACATCATGAAAGCCGCTCGCCAGCAGCGCATCGACAAGTCGCGAAGCTCCGCTGCCGACGTCGACGATCGAGGCGTCGCGGCCGGGCGCAACCGATTCGATCAGGCGCAGCGATGGCTGCGGATCGGCCTGCGACCAGCTCACCTGCTGCTCTCCCTTGGTCAGATAGACGGTCTGCCAATGCGATTGCCGATCAGAAGCGGTCATGGCGATAGGTCCCGAAAGCGGCAACAACCTGCGTTGCGCCATTAACCATCAGCTAGGCGCGGCGGTCTCTCGCGTCAACCGGCAGCGGCGGGCACGCACGGCGGCGTAGCAGCAAATGCCGCATTTGCTTCGCCGCATTTTCCAACTAACCTGATAGCCGGGTTGAGATCAGGGCGTCCGGGGATGGCCAATTTCGGCTGGACACGCGGCAACAAGCCTGCACAAGCGGAGGACGCCGCCAGCGACTTGCGCGGCCTTACCGATCCATTGGCGTTTGTCGCCGCGCTCGACAAGGTGGTCCCGCGCTATCTCGATCTCGCCGACAATGGCGTGCTGGTCTATCCGGCCTGCAAACGCAAGTCCGGCGATCTGCTCGGCGACATCAGTGCGATCTGGGAGCACACGCGGCTTGAAGCGATGCGCTATGTCCCGATGGTGCCGCGGCAGGACATCTCGCTGCTGGTCGATCCGGCCCGCCAGGCGGAGATGATCGATGCTTTCCTGCGCCAGCGCGCGCACGACAAGACCGTCGTCGATTTCACCGGCACCGCGATCGAAGACTACGGGATTGCGATCTACGCTGGCCTGAACTGGCTGAACCATTGCGGCGCGCTCGTGGGCGCCGATCCGCAAAAATTTTCCGGCACGTTGCGGAGCTTCCGCAGGGTCATGGTGGTCGCCCAACAGTGGTGGGCGATCGACGGCGCGGCCGAGCGTTGCCGGCAACTGCTGGAAGCGCGCGAACGGCCACCGCTGGTGTTCTTCCTGATGTGGGCCGAATGCACCAATTTGGCGCGGGAGATCGCGATCGCGGCGGCCGGTCCAAATGCAACCGAGCACACTATCTCGCGGATGCGCGCGGCCGAAGACCCGGAACAGCTGACCTAGGGAGCCGGCGGATCCCGGCCGTCAGGCGACAGGGTCCCCGTCGGCCGACGCTTGCTGCAATTCCTTGGATTTGCGCGAGATCAGGCGGGCCAGCTCGCTCTGCTTGTAGGTCTCGACGAACTTGATGGCGAAGCCGTTCGGCAGATGCCGGACCACCCGCCCGACGCAGGCGCCGATCGCAAGCGGCATGCCGACCGGCGGCTGCGCCTCGGAGGAGACCGCCGCGCCGGACAGCGACATGTCGATGATGAAGCAGCTCTGCATGGTGCCGTCCGCCAGCGTCAACATGGCATGCGGCGCGACGGGAACGAAACGCGGGTTGTTGCGCGCCTCGCGGATGCTCGGATCCTTTTGCTTCTTCTCGATCCAGGTCAGCTTGTCGGCGAACTTCTCACGCATGGCATGCGTCATCTCGAGCTCGAGCAGGAAGCTGCCGCTCATCGTGTCGGTGATGCAGCCCTCGAATTTGCCGAACTCCTCGAAATACGAAGTCAGCCGGTCGCCGACCTTGCCGACGACGGGCACGTCCACGATCATCCGGAACGGCGAGACGCGCGTCGTGCGGCAGGCGAAGGTGCGCAATTTGCCCTGGGCATCGTACCAGTTCGGCAACGTGTAGCTGCCATTGACGGTGATCTTGACCGCGCGTTGCTTGAGAAACTTTTCGACGGACACGACTGAACCTCGCCCGAGGCGATGTGAGTGCACGGAGGTCGGGATTGACCGGCTTCACTGCCGGTCCGGTGGTGGGGAAGTCCGCTACCGACGCGATGGTAGCGGGCAGCTGCGGCACGCATCCCAGCGCGTGGCGGAATGGTCCTGGCGCGCAGGTGCGTACAGCCATACCGTCGAAAAACTAGGAAAAAGTTAAACCGGGACGGAGCGTCGGCGCACTCCATGGCGCAACCGTTTCGCGGCGGTTTATTTTGCGAACCGTACAACTGCCGGGAGAGTTGCCGCCCGGCAATGCAATCGCGCCGTGCTCCAAACCGCCTGCCCCGGCTGTCGGCCGGGTGCTAGCCTTCGCTCGATCGGTCCGGACCCTCATAGGCTCAACATGTCAAACAAATCGCTTGCCGACGGCAAGATCCTGCAGGACGTCGTCGACGGTGTCGGCGTCATCACCTTCAACAATCCCGACAAGCGCAATGCGATGTCGCTGGAGATGTGGGAGGGGCTCGGCGAGGCGCTGACGGCGTTGCGCGACGATCCGGCTGTCCGCGTCGTGATCCTGGTCGGCGCCGGCGACAAGGCGTTCGTATCGGGCGCCGATATCAGCCAGTTCGAGAAGACAAGGCACAACGCCGAGGCCTCCGAGGAATATTCACGGCGCAGCGCCGCCCAGCGCACCCTGCTCGCCGACTATCCGAAGCCGACCATCGCCTGCATCCGCGGCTTCTGCCTCGGCGGCGGCATGCAGGTCGCGATGCTGACCGATATCCGTATCTCCGGCGCCAGCGGCCAGTTCGGCATTCCCGCGGCCAAGCTCGGCATCGCCTATGGCTATGACGGGCTGCGCCATCTGGTGTCGCTGGTCGGCCCGTCCTGGGCGCGGCTGATCATGTATACGGGCATGCGGATCGATTCCGCCGAGGCGCTGCGGATCGGCCTCGTCGATCGCGTGCTGCCGGACGCCGAGCTCTGGGACGCGACCATGGAGATCGCGCGCACCATTTCGGGCAACGCGCCGCTGGCGATCAAAGCCGCCAAGATCACCATCGCGCAGGTGCTGAAGGATCCCGCCGACCGCGACATGGCGGCGATCAAGCAGGTCGGCATCGAATGCATGGACAGCGCGGATTTCCGCGAAGGCCGCAATGCTTTCATGGAGAAGCGCAAGCCGCAGTTCAAGGGCCGGTAGCGGCGCCCTCATCCTCACCGGTCATCGCCCGGTTCAACCGGGCGAACCAGTACGCCGCGGCCCATCGGCTCAAGCACGACCGCCTCTGGAATACTGGATCGCTCGCATGCGCATGCGCGGGTGATGACACCGGATGGCGATTGCACGATTTCTGAATAATCGAATAATGCCGCTGATTTGCCCGACGTGTCAAGTCGCCTGGTCGAACGCCGGCCGCCGGCGGCTCCTTTGCATGGGGTTGTTTTCGATATTTTGGCAGTGTGCTCGCGGTTGAACCTGCCCTACTTCTTCTCGCTGACCGGGACCGTGTAGTTCAAGATCAACCGCCCGCCGTCGGGATAGATGGTCTGGCCGGTGATGTAGGAGGCATCGTCGCTGGCAAGGAATGCCACGACGGCAGCGACCTCGCTCGGCTCGCCGCAGCGGCCGGCCGGCGTGCGCGACAGCACGCTGCGCCGCGCATCCTCGGACGAGAAGATCGCCGTCGCCACCATCTCGGTCAGGATCGTGCCGGGTCCGACCGCCACGACGCGAATGCCGTGCGGCGCCAGCGCCACGGCGGCGACCGAGGTGAGCTGCTTCATCGCGCCCTTGGACATCGCATAGGTCGCGAGCGAGGGGATCGCGAGCAGCGCGTTGACCGAGGACATGTTGACGACGACGCCGCCACCGCCCTGCGCGATCATCTGGCGCGCCGCAGCCTGGACGCCGAAGAACGCGCCCTTGAGGTTGATGCCCATCACGTCGTCGAATTCGGCCTCGCTGATGTCGAGGAAGTCGCGGTTGCGCGCGACGCCGGCATTGTTGACCATGACGTCGAGCCGGCCGAACTCCTTCACCGCGGTCGCGACAATGCGATCGACATCGGCGCGCTTGCTGACGTCGGCCTCGACCGCCCGCAACTGATCGATATGTCCGAGTTCCTGGGCGGTGTGGACCAGCCCTGCAGCGTCGACATCCGAGATGACGACCCTGGCGCCGTCGGACAGGAAGCGCGCCGCGCAGGCCTTGCCGATGCCGCGTGCCGCCCCCGTGATGGCGACGACCTTGCCGGAATTCTTCATGGGAGTGCCTCCAGAACAAACTGTTCATGGAGCAATAGCGCATTGCGCGTCGGCAGGGAACGCGGCGGATTCTCCGGGCGAGACCTTACGACTTGATGCGCGCGAGAATCCGGTCGGCCTCGGTACGCCAGTCGGCGCTGCGGGCGAAGTCCGGCGTTCCCTTGGCTCCGAACACGCCCTCATCGGCAAGATCGGCGATCCAGCCCTGCCGCTCGGCGTGCCGGAGGCAGACCACGGCGTCAGCCCGGCCTCGCGCACGGTCTCCGCCACCTCGCGCACCTCCTCGGCGCGCCGCCGGCCGTGCTCGATCACCCGCTGAAAGAAATAGGCGCCCTGCTTCTCCCAGTCGATCGACGGAAAGGTCTCCTTGAGCGAGGCGAGCACCGCATCCTCGACGCCATAGGCGCGCGCGGTGGTGAAGCTCTCGATCACCATGGCCTCCAGCCCCTTGATCATCATGCTGCGACACATCTTGACTGCCGAGGAGACGCCAAGCTCGTCGCTTGCGACCTTCGCCGCAAAACCGAGCGCGACCAGCAGCGGCGCCAGCTCCCGCGCGCCTTGGCCGCCGAGCAGCAGCGGCACCCTGATCCGGTACGGCGGCAGCGAAGTCATCACCGCGCCTTCGACATAGCGGCCACCGGCGCCGTCGATGTGCGCCGCCGCGCGCTGCTTGGCGCCGGGCGAGGCCGAGTTGAAATCGAGAAACCAGACCCCGCTCCGGATCCCGGGCGCGCAGGCCGCGGCCACCGGCACCGCCTGGCTCGCCGTCACCGCCGAGATGATGAAATCGGCCCGCGCCGCAAGAACGGCATGCGATTACGCGAGCTCGACGCCGATCTCCGCCGCGTGTGCGCGCAGCGCCGCGCCCTGTTCGCGGTCAAGCTTGATGTCGTAGGCCGAAACCCTCACGCCCTGCTGGCGCAGATCCTCGGCAAGGATGCGACCGACCTCGCCATAGCCGAGCATGCCGATTTGCCATTGCCGCGGATCGCCGGAGATTGTCATCAGTTCAGGTCCCGTGTCGTGTCGTCGAACAGCTCGTCGACCGTGACGCGCCGGAGGATCAACGCCTGCTGGACGCAATAGTCGATCATCAATTCGAGCGGCTTGCGGTTCGCCGCAACGCCGAACGGCAGCAGGTCCGGCATGCCCGGGCGGGCCGGCCGCTGCCTTGCCGCGCTTGAGCAGCTCGTACAGGCTCCGCACCACGTCCGGCCGCGACGCCGCAAGCCGCGATGTCACCACCACCAGATGATTGACCGGCACCACGCCGTGCCGCTGATACCACAGGGACGCCTCTCGGGCTGGATCGGCGAACAGCGGCTTGAGCTCCGGATCGCTGGAGGTCTCGCCCAGCACGGCGTCGACCTCGCCGTCCCCCAGCATCTGGACGATTGTCTTGCCTTTCGGCGCGCGCTCGGTGCTGTCGACATATTCCGCAACATGTGGATCCTCGAACGTGACCCAGTTGATCCTGTCGAGGTTCACGCCATGGTCATTGGCAAGGATGCCGCGCATCCATGCCCCGGTCGTGGTCGTGAACGAGCGGATGCCGACCCGCTTGCCTTCGAGATCGGCCGGCTCAAGCGTACCGAGGTCGGCGCGATAGAGCGCATGGCCGTGCTGGAAGCGGCCGACCATCGCCGCCGGCAGCAGCACCAACGGCTTGCCGTGCGCCCTTGCCATCAGATAGGTCACGATCGCCATCTCGCAGACGTCGAAGGCCTGCTCGCGCACCATCGGCTTGAACGCGGCGTTGGTCGGCGTGAATTCGGTGAACTCGAGATCGAACAGGTCGGAGCGAAGCTCACCGTTCTTCACCGCCCGGATGTGCGGATGATTGCCGAGCACGGCGCGCAGCCGAAGTTTCTCCATCGCGACAAGCTCCGGACGTTCAGGTCACCACTCGGCCCGGATTCGCGCCCGGGATCTTGCGGGGCGCCCCTTCGTCGAGCGGCGCGGCCTGCAACGCGGCAACGGTGGCGCGCACCAGTTCCTCGATGGCGTGGCCGGCATCGGAGCCGTCGGCGCTGCCGCGCGACAGGCGCGAGACGCGCTCCGGCGTCACCAGCGTGTAGTAGAGCGCGCCGAGCAGGAAGTGGCTGCGCCAGACCAGATCGGTACGCGGAATATGCGGCAGGCTTTCATGAATCGCGTCGATGAAGGCATGACTGGTGTCGTCGAAGGTCTGCGCGATGATCTTGCGCACGACCTCATTGCCCTCGGCCGACATGATCGCGCGCAATCGCGTGAACCGCGTTCCGCCGCCGGCAAGATCGCTGCCGGACGTAAAGGCCGGCAACACATAGGCGCGCACGATCGCCTCCAGCCGGTCCTGCAGATCGCGCACCCGCCGCGCCGCCGCCAACAGCTCGGAGCGCCGGCGGTTCATCGGGCCGCAATGGCGCCGATAGATTTCCAGCAGCAGGCCGTCCTTGGTCCTGAAATGATAGGTCACGCTGCCCGGATTGGCGCCGGCGGCGTGCGCGATGTCGCGTACCGAGACGGCGTTGAAGCCGTAGGTCGAGAACAATTCCTCGGCCGCGGCGAGGATCGCCTCGCGCATGTTCGGCTTGCGGGCGCTGGCCGCCTTCACGTCGGACCTGGCAGGTTTGCGGACCATATTTGTACTATCGTCCAAATAATCCGGTCGCGTCAACAACGCCGCGCGGCACCCATCCGTCAGGATAGTTTGACGTGAGGCTCGGCCCGACCGCGCGCGGCGGCCTCGAGCAGGAACGTCCTGCCATGCTCGGGATCGGCCGCACGCTGCGCCTCATCCATGTCCTGCCAGGCCGAGGTGACCAGCACGCGCGAGAAGTCGCGGCCGACGAATGCCGGGCAACTCGATTGCCTCGCTGGTACGCGCAGCGAACGCAGATGCCGGCCGGCGGGATCGTAAACGTCGACGCGACCGCCACCCCAGCGCGCGTTCCAGATCAGGCCGTCGGCATCGACGATCGCGCCGTCGAGGCCGCCGCTGCCTTGATGCCTGATCAATTCGATGGGTTCACCGGTCGGCAGTCCTGTTGATGGATCGAGCGGCACGCGATGCAGCACGTTGGTTGCGGTATCGGCGAAATAGCCGATGTCGCCCGCGGGCGAAAAGCAGATCGCATTCGGGATGGTGATCCCGGGATAGAGTCGCACGATGCGGCCCCGGTGCAGCGCATAGATCGCGCCGGCACCCTGCTCGGCATGGCGCCCCATGGTGCCGAGCCAGAACGTGCCCGACGGATGCACACGCGCGTCGTTGGAGCGCGTCAGCGGATTGTCGGCCTCCAGCGCAGCGAACAGCTCCAGGCGGCCGTCTGCAACGTGCCGTACATAAAGTCCATCTTCGGCAAGGATCAGCTGCCGCTCGCCGTCGATCCGCGCCAATGCACTCGCCATTTTCGGCAATTCGTGGATGACGGTGCGGCCACCTGCAAATCGATGCTCGAACAGGCGGCGCTCGCGGATATCGAACCACCAGGCGGTGTCGGTCGCCGCATCATAGGTCGGGCCTTCGCCGAGATGGCAACGCTCCGCCGACAGCACCGATGTCGGTACCTCTTCCATCAGCGGCTCGGCGGCACGGTCGGTCATGGCGTCACTCACGCGGTTGAGAAGCGGTAGACGATGCTGCGCCGATAGAGCTGTCCTGGATCGAGCCGCGCCGACGGGAAGTCGGGCCGGTTCGGCGTATCCGGCCAGGCGTGCGGCTCGAGACAGAGCGCGTCGGATTGCCGGTACACACGATCGCCCTTGCCGGCGGTCGAGCCGTCGAGGAAATTGCCGGAATAGAACTGCAGTCCCGGCTGATCGGTGAACAGCTCCATCACGCGGCCGCCGTGCGGCGCCTCGAGGCGCGCAGCAAGGCAAAGGCCCGCCCCCTTGGCCAGACAGAAATTGTGGTCATAGCCGCGCCCGAGCCGCAGCTGCTCGTCATTCATCCTGATCCGCGCGCCGATGGCTGTAGGCTTGCGGAAATCGAACGGCGTGCCGTCGACCGGCCGCGGCGGTTCGTGGAGCGGGATCGCCGTGGCATCCACCGCGAGGAAATGGTCGGAGACGATCGTCAGCCGGTGATCGAGGATCTGCATGCCCGAGCGCGCGCCCTCGAGATTGAAGAAGCTGTGATTGGTGAGATTGAGGCATGTCGGCCGGTCGGTCGTCGCCTCGTAGGTGACCGAGAGCTCCATCGGACTGCGCACGCGATAGGTCACGCGCGCCGCGAGATTGCCCGGATAGCCCTCCTCGCCATGCGGGCTCTCGCGCTCCAGCACCAGCGTCGGCGCCGGATCATCCGATAGTTCGACGATCCGCCACAGCTTGCGATCAAAGCCCTGCACCCCGCCGTGCTGCGCGTTGGGACCGTTGTTGGCGTCGAGCTGCACGGTCTCGCCATCGAGCACGAAACGCGCGCCGGCGATCCGGTTGGCATAGCGCCCGATCGTCGCGCCGAAGAATTTGCGCTGTGCGAGATAGCCGTCGAGTTCATCGTGGCCAAGCACGATGTCGTCGCAATGCCCGTCACGATCCGGCGCAAGCAGCGCCTGCAGCGTGGCGCCGAACGGAAGGATGGCGGCCTCAAAACCGTGTTCGCCGCGCAAGATCACGCGCTCGACCACGGTGCCGTCGTGCAATTTGCCGAAGGGAGCGCGACCGATGCTGGCTGATGTCATTGTCAGTCCTCGAACGCCTCGACGAGGCGCCGTCGTCCGAACATGAAGCTATCGGCGACAAGCTGCAAGGGCGCGAGGTCGACATCGGATTTTCCTTCCGAGGTCAGCGCGACGAAACGGCGGTACAGCGCGGGATATTCCTCATCTGGCGCATCGACCACCAGCCTGCCGCCATCGCGCAGCTGCCTTCCACCTTTCGACAGCGTCACAGGCCCGGCCTCGGTTTCGCACAGGATGTCCCAGCTCGGCGATCCGGTCTGGCGGAAATCGAATTCGGCGTGGATTGGCAAGCCGCTCGCGTCGGAGAGTTCGATCTCTGCCGCAATCGGCGCCTCCCGATTGGACGGAAAGTCCAACGCCGCACTCCTGACAAAGACCGCACGCGGCAGGATCTCGGTCAGGATCGACAGCGCGTTGATGCCGGGATCGAACACGCCGAAGCCACCCGCCTCGAAGATCCAGGCCTGACCCGGATGCCAGACGCGCACGTCTTCCTTCCAGATGATGGTGACCTTGTTGATGGTGCGTCTCGCGAGCAATTGCCGCGCAGGACCGACCGCGCCCGCATAGCGTGAATGCCATGTGGCAAACAATGTCCGACCCGCCTCCTGCGCGGCCGCGATCAGCGGCTTGAGTTCGCTTAACGTCGTGCCCGGCGGCTTCTCCAGCAGCACGTGCTTGCCCGAGGCGAGCGCGGCGGCGGCCTGCGCGTGGCGCATCTGCGGTGGCGTACACAGCGCGACCGCGTCGATCTCCGGCCCGTCGCGCAACAACTCCTGCAAATCACGGAAATGCGGCAGGCCGGGCGGGGTCTTGACGGGATCGGCCACCGCAACGAGAGCCACGCCTGACGTCTTCGCGATCGCAGGCACGTGCTGCCGGCACGCGATCTCGCCATAGCCGACGATGGCGATGCGAAGCAGGTCACTCATGGCCGTCCTCGCGTTGCTGTCCACCTGGCCGGCTGAAGTCGCCAGGCAGAATCATAAGCCAGCGCCGAATACCAACGGCATGATGTGATTTTGGTTGCGGACACGCAAGTCCGCGACGTTCTGTTGCGCGCCTCGCGGCCGGGGTATCGGCTTTGACCAATCAAGGCCGATGCTCCGGATTCCGGCCTTGACGGGCTTTCTTCGCGCGGACCGGTCGCCACCTCGCCCGAAGCCGCGCTAGCGCGCGGCCTCAAACCCGCCGAGCACTGCCGTCAGATTGGCGCCGAGGATGTCGGAGAGATAGCCGCCCTCCTGCACCAGCACCGTCGGCAGTCCGAATCGGGCCAGTCCCTCGCCGATACGGCGGAAGCCGTCGGTGGTGACGGCGAGACCGGCGAGCGGGTCCTTCTCGGAGGCGTCGAGACCGAGCGCGACCACGAGCGCGGTCGGGGCGAAGGAGCGGATCGCCTTCTCCGCCACCGCGAGCGCCTTCATGTAGTCGTCGTCACCGGTGCCCTTGGCGAGGGGAATGTTGAGATTGGTGCCGAGGCCACCTGCGGCGCCGCGCTCATGCGCATAGCCCCAGACGAAGGGGTAGAAGAACGACGGATCGGCGTGGATCGAGACGGTGAAGACATCCGGCCGCTCGTAGAAGATGCCCTGCGTGCCGTTGCCGTGATGCACGTCGACGTCGAGGATCGCGACGCGCTCATGCTTCTGGCGCAGATGCTCGGCCGCGATCGCACTGTTGTTGAGGAAGCAGAAGCCGCCGGCGAGGTCGCGATAGGCGTGGTGACCGGGCGGGCGGCACAGCGCGTAGACGGCGTCCTCGCCGTCGAGCACCATCTGCGCGGCGGTGACCGCCACGTCGCTCGCGGCGCAGGCACCGGCCCAGGTGCCGGGACCGATCGGAGCCGCGGTATCCATCGTGTGCCAGCCGAGCTTGCCGACGATATGAGCAGGGTACGTGCCGGCATTGCGCACCGGGTGGATGTTCGCGATCATCTCCGGTCCGGCATTGCCGAGCGCCGACCATTCGTCCCAGGCGTCCGCGAGAAAGCTCAGATATTCCGGACTGTGCACGCGCGCGCGTGGCCCCTGCCCGAACCTGGTCGGCTCGATCAGCGTGTGCTTGCCAGCCTTCAGGCCCGCCAGCAGGCGGTCGGCGCGTTCGGGCTGTTCGGTGGTACGCTGGACCACACCGCGGACAAGGAAGAATTGCGGATCATGGCTGCGGTGCAGATCACTGTAGACGGCCTTCACGGGGACACTCCTGTTGGATCGGCGGCTGAGCTGGACAGAGCGAGGGCAATGTGCCGCACGCAAGCTCTGGCCTGCGCGTTGTACACTATCAGCGACGGCGACGATCTGAAACCGAGCGCGATTTCATGCTATGCCCGCATGCAGCGCAATGATTGAAAGACGCAGGACGCGAAGTCCGGCCATGGCCAGCGGCAAGACGCAGACAGAGGAAGCGGCAACGGGGCGGCGCGGGCGGCCGCGTTCCGCCGCGACCACGGCCGCGATCCTGGAAGGCGCCTATCAACTGATGGCGACGACCGGCCTCGCCGCGACCACCATCGACGCGATCGCCAGGCATTCCAACGTCTCGAAGATGACGATCTACAAATGGTGGCCGTCGCGCGAAGCCTTGCTGATCGATGCCTTCCTCGACCAGGCCTCGCGGGCCGTGCCGCTGCCCGAAACCGGCAGTCCGGTGGCCCGCATCCGCCGCCACGTTGCAACCTATGTCGAGGCGTTGCAGGGCGAGTTCGGCCGCGTGCAGCTTGCCGTGATCTCGGAATGCATCTCGAAGACCAGCACGGCAGAACTGTTCTACGAGCGTTACCTCGGCCTGCGCCGCAGCAAGATGCTGGAGATCATCGCCGCCGGCCAGAAGGACGGCAGCATCGGCGCGCCGGGCGTCCCCGGCGATATCTATGACGCCATCTATGGCAGCCTGTTCTACCGCTACGTCTTCGGCATCAAGCCGCTGACGCCGGCCTACGCCCGCAATCTCGTCAATCTGGTGCTGCGGCCGCGCACGGACGCTTGACTATCAAGCAGAGCGTTGGCGCTGACGGCGGAACCAGACCCAGGTCTCGCGCGTGACGGCCCGGTAACTGCTGCCGCGATACACGATGTGGCCATCGACGATAGCGTTCAGCTTCGGCAGCGCATGGAACGGCACAGTGGGATAGGCGTGGTGCTCGACATGGTAAGGCATGTTCCAGGCGAACCATTTCATGATCCTGCTGGTCATCGTTGTGCGCGTGTTCTCGAACGCGCTCCGCGTCCGCTCGCAGCCGGTGTGCTCGGCATAGAGATAGGGGCGCAGGATGAGCTGACCGGCCAGGAGCGGCACGATCCACACCCAGAGCAGGATCGCACTGTGCAGCGCGAACGAGGCCGCGAGCAACAGCAGATAGCCCGCGAGATAGAGCCGCGCCTCCAGCACGATCGGGGCGCGCTTGTGCTCCGGAATCCACGGCACGACCACCTTTCCGGTGAGTGCATGCCAAAACATCAGGCGGATGCGAACCAACACCTGCAGCAGTCCCGAATAGGCGATCGCGAGCTGGGTGTCCGACGCGGGCTTGGGGCCGACGATCAGCTCCGGGTCTTTCTCCGGATCCTGCGTGTAGCGATGATGGTCCCAGTGGAACAGGCAGTAATACTGGTAGGGCAGTCCGATCATGAAGGCGGACAGATTGCCTACGACAAGATTGAGCGCTGGACTGCGGAACGCCGTCTTGTGCGCGGTCTCATGCACCACCATGAACAGGAATGCGACGAAGTAGCCCTGCACGGCAATCAGCGGCAGCGCCCATGGCAGACCGTAGCGCGATGAGACCAGGGAGATCAGCGCGCCGACGATGACGATCATCCCGTAATGGCTTGCCGCGCGCACCGCGCCGGCAAGGTTCGACTTGGTCGACAAATCGCGCAAGGTCAGCGGGCTGAGCGGCTTCAGGCGGGGTCCGGCGTCACTGGTCTCTGCGGTGCTCATGGTCGTCTCACCTGTCAGCGTTGCAGCAGCGCCGAGATTTCGGCGTTGATGAAGGCGCGGTCTTCGGCGTTGTTGGCGGGATTGCCGGCCCGGTGCCCGTGGATCGACGGAATCGCATGCAGCGCGGCCGAGCGCGCGTTGACCAGGCGGCCGAGTTCAGCCTCGTTGTCGCGCGGGTCGAAATAGCGATCGGTACGCCCCGGCATCAGCAGGACATGCGCCTTGATCGCGGCCAGCGCCCGGTCGAAGTCGCCGCCGAATTGATCGCAACGGCTGATATCGCCGGCCTGCCAGATCGCGATCTGCGCCATCAGATCATTCGCATCGCGCCGCGCGAAGGCACCGTCCCAGGATCCCGCGAGGTAGTCTTCCAGCGAGTTGAAGCCGGCCGCGCGCCAGACTTCCTCGCGATAGAACTCATGCGACATCGCCCAGCCGGCGTAGACGCGCCCCATCGCACGAAGGCCCGCCGCGGGCTTGCTGACGAAGCGGCCGTCCCGGTAGGCCGGGTCGGCGGTCAGCGCGGCCTTCACACCTTCGAGGAACACATGATTATACGGCGAGCACCACGCGCTGCCGCAGACCACGGCCGCGCGCTCGACCATGTCGGGATACCGCGCGGCCCAGTGATAGGCCTGCATGCCGCCCATCGACCAGCCATAGACCAGCGCGAGCCTGGTCACGCCGAACCGCTCGACCAGCAGCCGCCGCTGGATCGCGACCGCGTCATGATAGGTGAAGGCAGGAAACGGCGCGCCGCCGAGCACCTCGACCGAATTCGACGGCGAGGAAGACAGGCCATTGCCGAACAGATTCGCGATGACGATGAAGTAGCGCTCGGGATCGAGCGCGCCGCCCGGCTGCACCAGCCATTCGATGTCGGAGTGCTGTGCGGCGAACGACGTCGGATAGAGGATGACGTTGTCCCGCGCCGCATTCAGCGTGCCATAGGTCTTGTAGGCGAGCCTCAGTTGCGGAAACACGGCGCCGCCCTGCAGCGTCACATCGCCTGCCTCGAACACCTCATAGTCGCGCGGCGTGGTCATCAGCATTCGACCTCGAGCAGCCGGGCGCAACGCTGCGCCCTTAATAACTGTACTATTGGTACACTAAATGCGAAACCCTGCAATAGCGGCGAAGGTGGAATGACACCGGGCCGATCCATTCAAAATCGGTATGGATCAATACCCGTTTCGGCTTGGACCCATTGTCGTCATCTCTCTAGGACAGACCCCGAGGAAATTTTCGAGGAGGCGCTAATGAGCGCAATTGTGTCCGCCGCAGACACGCGGCGATCCCGCGTCCGGCTCTTGACCGTGACGATGTTGTTTCTCGTCACCACCGTGAACTATGCCGATCGCGCCACGCTCTCGATCGCCGGCCCCGCCCTTTCCAAGGAACTGCATCTCGATCCCGTCGCGATGGGCTACGTGTTCTCGGCGTTCGGCTGGTCCTATGTGGTCGCCCAGGTGCCGTGCGGCTGGCTGCTCGACCGCTTCGGCTCCAAATGGGTCTATGCGCTCAGCATCATCGTCTGGTCGATCTTCACCGCGATGCAGGGCCTGGTCGGATTCCTGTCCGCGGGCGCGGCCGTGGTCCTGTTGTTCGCCCTGCGCTTCCTGGTCGGCATCGCCGAGGCGCCGTCATTCCCGGCCAATGCCCGCATCGTCGCCTCCTGGTTCCCCGGCAATGAACGCGGTACCGCCTCGGCCTTCTTCAATTCGGGGCAGTATTTCGCCACCGTGATCTTCGCGCCGCTGATGGGCTGGATCGCCCATGAGTATGGCTGGCGCCATGTGTTCTACGTGATGGGTGCGCTCGGCATCGTCATGGGCATTGCCTGGATCAAGACCATCTACGAGCCGAAGGAGCACCCCGCGATCAACGAGGCCGAGTTCGACTACATCAAGCAGGGCGGCGCGCTGGTCGACATGGACGCGGCGAAGGCCGGCAAGACCCAGGACAGCGGCCCCAGCTGGGACCACATCCGCCAATTGCTCGCCAACCGCATGATGCTCGGCGTCTATATCGGCCAATACTGCATCAACACCCTGACCTATTTCTTCCTGACCTGGTTCCCGGTCTATCTGGTGAAGGAGCGCGGGCTCTCGATCCTGCAGGCCGGCTTCGTCGCGACCTTGCCGGCGCTGTGCGGCTTCATCGGCGGCGTGCTCGGCGGCGTGATCTCGGACTATATCCTGCGCCGCACCGGCTCGCTGACCATGGCGCGCAAGATCCCGATCGTCGGCGGCATGCTGCTGTCGATGTCGATCATCGCCTGCAACTATGTCGACGGCCAGGCACTGGTGGTCGGCTTCATGGCGCTCGCCTTCTTCGGCAAGGGCATCGGCGCGCTCGGCTGGGCGGTCGTCTCCGACACCTCGCCGAAGGAAGCCGGCGGCGTCTCCGGCGGCTTGTTCAACACCTTCGGTAACCTGTCCTCGATCACGACGCCGATCGTCATCGGCTACATTCTGGCCGCCACCGGCTCGTTCAACGGCGCGCTGGTGTTCGTCGGTGCCAACGCGCTGGTCGCGGCGATCGCCTATCTGTTCATCGTCGGCGAGATCAAGCGGGTGCAGCTCAAGGCGGCGTGAGCGCGCTTCACCTCTCCCCGCCTTCCGCAGGGGTGTCCGGGGAATGATTCACTGTGTCGCGGTGCATGCTCGGCAGGACCGAGGCAAATCGGTCTTTTCTGGTTGTCGAGACACAGAGGGCCGAGCATGCGATATCGCGGTAGCATTTTTGGAAGGCTGCTTGAACCGATCAATCGACGGCAGTTTCAGACGGTTGTGGATCGTCTGGACGGGGATGCCTACGACAAGTCGTTCAGGAGCTGGGATCATCTGGTGGCGCTGATCTATGCCCAGCTTAGCGGCAACAGCAGTCTGCGCGGGGTGGTGACTGGCTTCAACGCCAATTCGCAGCATCACTATCACTTGGGAACCGGCAAGCTGTCGCGCTCGACGTTGTCCGATGCCAATGCCCGCCGTCCGATCGGCATTTTCGCGCAAACCTTTGCGGCGCTGTCGGCGATGGCGCGTCGCCAGCTGCGGAGTGAAGGCATGGAGATGGTGCGTCTGATCGACGCCAGTCCGATCCCGCTCGGCAAGGTCTGCAGTTGGGCGACGTGGAACGGCCGCATCCGCGGCATGAAGCTGCATGTCGTCTACGACCCAAGGAGCGATGTCCCGACCTGCGTCGAGATGACGGCCGCGAACGTCAATGACATCGAGATCGGCCGACAGACCCCAATCCAGCCCGCCACCACCTATGTGTTTGACAAGGGCTATTGCCGTTTCGACTGGTGGCAGAAGATCAATGATAGCAAGGCTTTCTTCGTTACCCGGGCGAAGACGAGCATCCGTCTTCGCTCGCTCAGGCATCGCGCCATCCGCAAGCGTAACGGGGATGGCTTCGAAATCCTTGCCGATGACGAGGTGAAGCTCACCAGCAAGGGCGATTCGCGCCTTCCAATCCCGCTCCGCCGCATCAAGATCAGACGCGAGAAAGGCGGCAAGATCACACTCCTGACCAACGACCTTGCCCGTAGCGCCGTCGAGATCGCCGCCCTCTACAAGAGCCGATGGCAAATCGAGCTGCTGTTCCGCTGGATCAAGCAGCATCTCGATATTCGCAAGTTCCTCGGCGCCAACGACAACGCGATCCGCCTTCAGGTGCTCGCTGCGATGATTGCCTACCTGCTGCTGCGCATCGCCGCTCACACCAACTGCATCAAAATGCTCCCGCTCAGGTTCGCCGAACTCGTCGGCCAGCTCCTGCTCACGCGTCGATCCCTCGCTGCCATCGACAAACCTCCGCCCATCAACCCCAGCCGTCGGAAATCAACCATCTCACCTGACCAGATGGAGCTCCGCTATGCCTGAATTTCCCCGGACACCCCTGCGCCTTCCGCGGGGAGAGGTCGAAATTCGCACAGCGAATTTCGGTGAGGGGCGAAGCAACACGTCTCCGCAGAGACAGTCCTTCCGACTCGTTCGGATCGCGCGTGCACATCGAGGCGGCCGTTGCGCAGAGAGAGCCCCTCACCCCAACCCTCTCCCCGTAAGAACGGGGAGAGGGAGCAGAAAACCAAACGGCGGCTTCGGCCGCCGTCTTTGTCTGCTTTTTTGTCTGCTTTTTTGTCTTCTTGGCCAGTGGGAGGCATCGATGCTAGAACGTACAAATCCCCGCGCGATCAATTCCGGGCTTGCATCGATGTTCGACCTGAGCCAGCTCCGCTGCTTTGTCACGGTGGCCGAAGAATTGCACTTCGGCCGCGCCGCGACGCGGCTCAACATGACGCAGCCGCCGCTGAGCCGGCAGATCCAGGTGCTCGAGCACATCATCGACGCGCCGCTGCTGGAACGCACCAGCCGCTCGGTGCGGCTGACGCCGGCGGGACGCAGCTTCCTGCCCGAGGCGCGGCGCATCCTCAAGCTCGCGGAATCCGCCTCGCAGGTTGCCCGCCGCATCGCGCTCGGCAAGACCGGCTCGCTCAAGATCGGCTTCACCGCCGCGGCCGCCTACGGCTTCCTGCCCGACCTGATCGCGGCCTGCCGCTCGCGCCTGCCCGAGGTCGATTTTTCGCTGAAGGAGATGGTCTCCGGCGATCAGTTCGAGGCGCTCACCACCGGGCAGATCGACGCCGGCCTGCTGCGTCCGCCGATCGCGCGGCCGGAATTCGCCAGCCGGCGCGTCGTGGCCGAGCCGCTGCTCGCCGCGATCCCGAAGAAGCATCCGCTGGCCGCGGCCGAGACCGTGAGCATTAAGGATTTCGACGACCAGCCCTTCGTGATGTATTCGCCCTACGAGGCGCGCTACTTCCACGATCTCTTGGTGTCGATGTTCACGCGCGCCGACGTGCTGCCGCGCTATGTGCAGCATCTCAGCCAGATCCATTCGATCCTCGCTATGGTGCGCGCCGGGCTTGGCGTAGCGATCGTGCCGGAAGCGGCCGCCAGCCTGAAGATCGCGGACGTCAAGTTGAAGCCGCTGAAGCTGCGATCGCCCGTGCCGGTCGAGCTGTTCATGGTATGGCGGCGCGATCACGAGAACCAGTTGCTGCCGTCGCTGATCGAGATCGCGACCGAAATCGCAGCGCCGCATCTGCGCGGCGATTGATGCAGAGTTAGCATCGCTCGATACCGCGTTTGGCTTGGACGCGCATCGAACCATTCCCTAGAAATTCCGCCATGGACGCGCGCTGCTCGCGCATCCCGTTCCCAGAAACATTCAAGGAGTGGCGCCATGAGCAAGATGACCCCTCAGGAGATGGCCGCTAGAATCGGTGGCGGCCTCCTGTCCTTCCCCGTGACCCCGTTCAACGCGGACTATTCGTTCGACGAGGCGACCTATCGCGCCAACATGGACTGGCTGTGCGGCTATGACGTCGCCGGCCTGTTCGCCGCCGGCGGCACCGGCGAGTTCTTCTCGCTGACGCCGAGTGAAGTTCCCCACGTCGTGAAGATCGCGGTCGACGAGACCAAGGGCCGCGTTCCCGTGCTGGCCGGCACCGGCTACGGCACCGCGATCGCGCGCGAGATCGCGGTTGGCGCCGAGAAGGCCGGCGCCGACGGCCTGCTGCTGCTGCCGCCCTATCTCACGCATGCCGAGCAGGACGGCCTCGCTGCCCATGTCGAGGCGGTGTGCGCATCGGTTAAGATCGGCGTCATCGTCTACAACCGCGACAATGCGATCCTGCAGCCTGATACGCTGGCGCGCCTCTGCGAGCGCTGCCCGAACCTCGTCGGCTACAAGGACGGCATCGGCGATATCGAGCTGATGACCCGTGTCTACACCCGGCTCGGCGACCGCCTGACTTATATCGGCGGCCTGCCGACCGCGGAGACCTTTGCCCTGCCCTATCTCGACATGGGCGTGACCACCTATTCGTCGGCGGTGTTCAATTTCGTGCCCGAATTCGGCACCGGTTTCTACGCCGCGGTGCGCCGGCGCGATCATCAGACCATCCATGCAGGCCTGAAGGATTTCATCCTGCCGCTGATCGCGATACGCAACCGCAGGAAGGGTTATGCGGTGTCGATTATCAAGGCCGGCATGAAGGTGATCGGCCGCTACTCCGGCCCGGTGCGGCCGCCGCTGACCGATCTTAACGAGCAGGAGATCGGCGAGCTCGCGGCGCTGGTCGCCAAGCTGCCGCAGGCCGCCGCGCAGCAGGCGGCAGAATAAGCCGAACGGCCAGGAAAACTGCAAAGGACGAAGGGAGGGGCAGATGATCCAGGACACGATCCGCACCGGCTTTGCCGGCGCACCTGTTGTCACGGCGATGGAGGTGATCCCGGTCGCCGGCCGCGACGGCATGCTCCTCAATCTGAGCGGCGCGCATGCGCCGTTCTTCACCCGCAACCTCGTTATCCTCACCGACAACTCCGGCCACACCGGCGTCGGCGAGGTGCCGGGCGGCGAGAAGATCAAGAAGACGCTCGAGGACGCAAGCGACCTCGTCGTCGGCCAGACCATCGGCGCCTGCAACAACATCCTAGCCTCGATGCGCCAGGCCTTCGCCGATCGCGACGCCGGCGGCCGTGGCAAGCAGACCTTCGACCTCCGCGTCACCATCCATGCGGTCACCGCAGTGGAATCCGCGCTGCTCGACCTGCTCGGCCAGCATCTCAATCTCCCGGTCGCGGCGCTGCTTGGCGAAGGCCAGCAGCGCGCCAGCGTCGAGACGCTCGGCTATCTCTTCTTCGTCGGCGACCGCAGGAAGACCAACCTGCCTTACGTCGAGGGCGAGACCGGCAAGCCCGACTGGTTCGATCTGCGCCATCAGGTTGCAATGACGCCGGATGCCATCGTGCGCCTCGCCGAAGCGACGCAGGCGCATTACGGCTTTGCCGATTTCAAGCTCAAGGGTGGCGTGCTCAGGGGCGAAGAGGAGATCGAGGCCGTCACCGCAATTGCAAAACGCTTCCCGAAGGCGCGCGTCACGCTCGACCCGAACGGCGCCTGGTCGCTCGACGAGGCGATCCGGCTGTGCAGCAACATGCATGGCGTGCTCGCCTATGCCGAGGATCCCTGCGGCGCCGAGGCCGGCTTCTCCGGTCGTGAGATCATGGCCGAGTTCCGCCGCGCCACCGGGCTGCCGACCGCGACCAACATGATCGCGACCGACTGGCGCCAGCTCGCGCACGCACTGCGGCTCGGCGCAGTCGACATTCCGCTCGCCGATCCGCATTTCTGGACCATGCAAGGCTCGGTGCGGGTGGCACAGACCTGCCGCGACAACGGCCTGACCTGGGGCTCGCACTCCAACAACCATTTCGATATTTCGCTGGCGATGTTCACCCATGTCGGAGCCGCCGCGCCCGGCAAGGTGACCGCGATCGACACCCACTGGATCTGGCAGGACGGCCAGGCGTTGACGCGCCAGCCGCTGCAGATCAAGGGCGGCAAGATCGCTATTCCGGATCGGCCGGGCCTTGGCATCGAGCTCGATCGCGGTGCCATCGAGGCCGCGAACGCGCTATACAAGCAGCATGGTCTCGGCGCCCGCGACGACGCGCTGGCCATGCAGTTCCTGATCCAGGGGTGGACCTTCGACGACAAGCGTCCCTGCCTCGTGCGCTAAACAAGAAAGGTTGGAAACATGACCGCTCACCAGAAGAACTTCATCGCCGGCGAATGGGTCGACGGAACAGGCATCACGCGGGACATCAACCCCTCCAACACCGGCGATGTCGTCGGCGAATACGCCAAGGCCGACAAGGCGCAGACCGAAAAGGCGATCGCCGCGGCGAAGGCCGCCTTCCCGGCCTGGGCGCGCTCGACGCCGCAGGAGCGCTTCGATGCGCTGACCAGGATCTCGGTCGAAATCCTCGCCCGCAAGGAAGAGCTCGGCCGCCTGCTCGCCCGCGAGGAGGGCAAGACGCTGCCGGAAGGCATCGGCGAGGTGGCGCGCGCCGGGCAGATCTTTGCGTTCTTTGCCGGCGAAGCGCTGCGGCTAATGGGCGAGAAGGGCGCATCGGTGCGCCCCGGCCTCGACGTCGAGATCACCCGCGAGCCGGTCGGCGTTGTCGGCATGATCACGCCGTGGAATTTCCCGATCGCGATCCCGGCGTGGAAGATCGCGCCGGCGCTGTGTTACGGCAACGCCGTGGTGTTCAAGCCGGCCGAGCTGGTGCCGGGCTCCGCCCATGCGCTGTCCGAGATCATTGCGCGTTCCGGCATTCCGGCGGGGGTCTTCAATCTCGTGGTCGGCTCGGGCTCGGTGGTCGGCCAGACCCTGCTCGATCATCCCGATGTCGCCGCGATCTCCTTCACCGGCTCGGTGCAGACCGGCCGCAAGATCGCTCAGGCCTGCGTGCTCTCCAACCCCATGAAGAAGTTCCAGCTCGAGATGGGCGGCAAGAACCCGCTGGTCGTGCTCGACGACGCCGACGTGAAGGTCGCGGTCGAGGTCGCCGTCAACGGCGCCTATTACTCGACCGGCCAGCGCTGCACGGCGTCCTCGCGCCTGATCGTCACCGCGGGAATTCACGACCGCTTCGTCGCCGCGATGACCGAGCGCATGAAGGGACTTTCGGTGGACGACGCGCTGAAGAGCGGCGTACATGTCGGCCCGGTCGTCGACCAGAGCCAGCTCGACCAGGACCTGCGCTACATCAAGATCGGTCAGGATGAAGGCGCCCGCCTGCACTGGGGCGGCGAATTGTTGAACCGCGAGACGCCCGGCTTCTATCTGCAGCCGGCGCTGTTCACCGAGGCGACCAACCAGATGCGGATCGCCCGCGAGGAGATCTTTGGTCCGGTCGCCTGCGTGATCCGCGCCAAGGATTATGAAGAGGCGCTGGCGATCTCCAACGACACCGAGTTCGGCCTTGCCTCGGGCATCTGCACGTCAAGCCTGAAATACGCCTCGCACTACAAGCGCAACAGCGAGGCCGGCATGGTGATGGTCAACCTGCCGACCGCCGGCGTCGACTACCACGTCCCGTTCGGCGGCCGCAAAGGCTCAAGCTACGGCGCACGCGAACAGGGTGCCTATGCCCGCGAGTTCTACACCACGGTGAAGACGGCTTACACGTTCCCGGGCTGAAGCAGTTGAAACAGAGTGCAGCCGCGTAAGACGCTGCACCCCCTCTCCCGCTTGCGGGGGAGAATTGGGGTGGGGGCTCTCCCCGCGAGTCATGCTGTGGAGAGACCCCCACCCGGATCGCATCATTCGATGCGATCCGACCTCCCCCGCAAGCGGGAGAGGTGAAGTGAAGCCAGGAGGAATACGGCATGGACCAGTCGATCGGCGCCCAGGAGCAGCCCCGCTACATCAAGCTCAACGAGCGCGACAATGTCGCGATCGTCGTGAATGATTTTGGCCTGCCGGCCGGCTCCCGCTTCGCCTCGGGCCTGACGCTGCGCGCTTTCGTGCCGCAAGGCCACAAGACCGCGCTGGAAGACATCGCCGAGGGCGCCCCGATCATCCGCTATGGCGAAGTGATCGGCACGGCGCTGTCGCCGATCCTGGCCGGTGAGTGGGTCGACGAGGCCCGTATCCGCATGCCCGAGGCGCCACCGCTCGATCAGCTCGAGATCGCGACCGCGGTGCCGCCCGCGCTGCCGCCGCTCGAAGGCTTCACCTTCGAGGGCTATCGCAATCCCGACGGCTCGGTCGGCACCAAGAACATCCTCGGCATCTCCTCCTCCGTGCAATGCGTCAAGGGCACGATGGAATATGCCGTGAAGCGCATCCGCGCCGAGCTCTTGCCGAAATATCCCAATGTCGACGACGTCGTGCCGTTGACGCACGCCTATGGCTGCGGCGTCGCGATCACCGCACCCGACGCCGTGGTGCCGATCCGCACCCTGCAGAATCTCGCGCTCAATCCGAACTTCGGCGGCGAGATCCTCGTCGTCGGCCTCGGCTGCGAGAAGCTCGCGCCGGAACGGCTGGTGCCGGAGGGCGTCGGCGATGCCATCGTGCGGATGCAGGACGAAGCGTTTGACGGCTTCGGCGCCATCGTCGACGCCATCATGACCCAGGCCGAGGCCCGGCTGAAGGTGCTCAACGCCCGCAAGCGCGAGATCTGCCCGGCCGCCGATCTTGTGATCGGCCTGCAATGCGGCGGCAGCGACGCGTTCTCCGGCGTCACCGCGAACCCCGCGGTGGGCTTTGCCGCCGACCTGCTGGTGCGCGCCGGCGCGACCGTGATGTTTTCGGAAGTCACCGAGGTGCCTGACGCGATCCAGCTTCTAACCCGCCGCGCCGTCAACGAGGATGTCGGCCGCGCGCTGATCCGCGAGATGGAATGGTATGACGCCTATCTCGCCCGCGGCGGCGCCGACCGCAGCGCCAACACCACGCCGGGCAACAAGAAGGGCGGCCTTGCCAACATCGTCGAAAAGTCGCTCGGCTCGATCGTCAAGTCCGGCTCCGGCCCGATCGCGGGCGTACTGTCGCCGGGCGAGAAGGCGCGGCAGAAGGGCATGCTGTTTGCGGCGACGCCGGCGAGCGACTTCATCTGCGGCACGCTGCAGCTCGCCTCCGGCATGACCTTGCAGGTGTTCACCACCGGCCGCGGCACGCCGTATGGCCTGGCCGCCGCGCCTGTCATCAAGGTCGCGACCCGCAGCGAGCTGGCACGGCGCTGGAAGGACCTGATCGATTTCGACGCCGGCTGCATCGCCACCGGCGAGAAGACCATCGAGGAAACCGGCTGGGACCTGTTCCGCCTGATCCTCGACGTCGCGAGCGGGCGCACCAAGCCATGGTCGGACCGCTGGGGCATCCACAACGATCTGACGCTGTTCAACCCGGCGCCGGTGACCTGAGCAACCGTGCCTCCTTAACCACCCGTTAGCCACGTCCTGATCGGCCGGGGAACGTCGCAATTCGATTCAAATTGTCTGGGCATGGAGGCACACATGACCCGGGCAACCGATGATCTCAGAGATCAGGCCGACCGCGCCGAGCGGCTGGCACGCACTGACATCGACTCGTTGACCGTCGAGCGCCTGCGTGCCTACGCGGAGGAATGTCGCAACCAGATCGCTGCGGCCGAGCGGGAGAGGCAATCGGGGGCATCACCAGCGGGATAGATGTCCGGAGTTCGCCACCACACGCTCGTCAAAATTTCTCGAGTCCTCGCACTTCCCTGGCGGCGACCTTGATCAGCGGCTTGACCGCCTGTTCCTCTCGGCCAAGCACAACGCCCGAGGCGAAGGCGCTGGCGCGCTCCTTCCGATGCGGGGACTTCAGCGTCGCATCGACCGCCAGCTTGCGGTGCGCGACAAAATCGTTGAGCGAGCCAAGCGCATCCTGGACCCGCTTCAGGTGCCTGGACAGCCGCGCGAGTTGCTTGCGCTCACCCTTGCGCGGAAACAGGCTTTCGAAGAAGTCGATCGCGTATCTGAGCTTCTTGGCCCTGATGCGCACCTTGTGCCGCTCCTGGGCCGACAGCTCGTCGAGACGCCGGCCATCCTTGCGCAGCTTCCTGATGCGGCGATGCAGCAGCGCGGCGGCGAATTCCTCGATCGGACCGCCTTCATCCTCCGCGGCAACGGTCTGCTTTGCCTCGATCCATTGCAACGTATCGATCAGCATGGACCGATAGCGCTGCGAATTGACCGCGTGCCTCGCGCCGGCAAATGCGCGATCACGGCGGCCGGAAAATTCCTGCCGGATCGCTTTTCCGCCGCGCCGCAGCAGCGCGTCATGCGATGCTGGCTCGATATCTTCCTTGACGAACACGTCAAGCTCGCGCGCCGGGGCGAGCGCATTGGTGAGCCACTTCAGCTGCGTCTTGATGTCTTCCGTCGGGGCCACGGTCAGGATCTTCGAGAACAGCGAGATCGCGGCGCGCAGCCGCCGCAACCCAACCCGCATTTGGTGAATGCCTTCCGCCTCGCCCTCGCGGACGGCCTCGGCATTCGACGAGAGGTGACGAAGCGCGGCGCGCGCGATCACCCGGAACGCCGCGCCGGCGGTAAGTCCGGCGTCGAGCACGATGCTCCCGGCGGAGACGACGACATGCTCCTCGCCATCGGCAAGTTCATAGCCGTGTTCGGCTTTCGAGCGCAGATCGAGCTCCGCTGCCGCCTTCCGCTCCAGCGCCCTTGCGACCCGGAACAGGTCGAGCGGGCGGCCGCTCTTGAGTTCGAGTTCGACCTCGTCGATTCGGCGCGAACGGTGCCCGGCCGTGGTGTAGCCGCGATCGATCGCGAGTTCGATCTCGCTGCGTTTGGTCCGCAGCGGCACGGTGATACGCCGCACTGACGTCTCGAATACCGGTTTCAGCTTGCGACGCAGCCTGCCAGACGTGAGTCCTTCAAGCGGCGTACCTTTGGCCTTGTCGAGGTTGAGGTTTCCGTCCGCTAGGTCAGTCTCCCATTCGCCCCGTTCAAACTGCGGACCCGCTCCCGACTTGATAGTCTGAACATAGTTGCCGCCATCCCGCCGCACGCGCAACGTCAGTCCGTGCCGCTTGAGCTTGTGCTTCGCGGTGTCGAAATAGGTCGAGACGAGATCGCTCTCGGATGGTGCACCGCTCTTGCTGCCGGCGACCAGCGGTTTCTTCAGTCCCTTGAGCTTGCGCGCGGGAACGTGGAATTTGAGCTCCGTCTCGGCCGCCATCGTCGCTCCATGCCTGGGGCACCAAGCAAACGTCCGCCGTGACGAGGTCAGCGACGGACGTTCATGCTCACACAAGATCGCCTGAGTTGGCGTCAATCGTCGTCGTTATGGATGACGGTCTTGCTGCGATTGCCGAATTCGTCCCGCTTCTTGATGACCGTGGTCCGGTCATGGCGCGGCTCACGCTCCTTGATCACCGTGGTGCGATCACGATCGCGATCGCGATATTCGGGTGCCCGGCCAACCGTTACGCCTGCGCCGACGGGACCTGCGCGGACACCGATATCATCGGCGAACACAGGCGATGCGATCGCGGTCACCATGGCCGCGGTTAGCAGATACGTCCTCATGCCGTCTCTCCTCCTCCAGTTGCGACGTGAAGGAGGAACGTCGAGTGCGACGCACCGTTCCTGTATCGACCGTGCTGCAATTGCTCACGCTCAGTTGCGAAATATCGCACCGGGAACTCGCTGAACAGGCATTCATCTGTGTGGCGAAATACCCATGTTCCACGCGTTGAATAGCCTGAATTGATGTCCCACGTCCTTAACTAATAGGAGGACGTTCCATGAAACAGTCACAGCACTTCCGCGATAATGCGGAGAACTGCGCGCAACTTGCCGAGCGTGCCGACGACGGGCCGACCTACAATCGCTTCAAGCGAATGGAAGCGGCTTGGCGCGCGCTGGCAAAGGAACAGGACTGGCTCGACGGCGAGACCTCGCCATCGGAAAATGCAGCCTAGATCCGGGCCAGCCGTGGCGGCAAATGCGACGTCGCCACGGCCCCGCGGCCTATTCGGCGCTGCGTTGCCGCTGCCAGCGCAACAGATAGGCCTGCAGCCGCCAGATGATCGCCGACAGCACCACACCGACCAGCATCAGCACCACGACAGCAACCATCATGCCCGAGGCCTCGCCGCGCGCCTCCGATTCGATGATGAGGCGACCGATGCCGCGCTCGGCGCCGATGAACTCGCCGACGATCACGCCGATCAGCGCGAAGGAGATCGCAGGCGTCAGCGAAGCGAACACCCAGGCCATCGTCGAGGGGATCACCACCGTCCGGGTGATCTGCCATTCGCTGGCGCCGAGCAGCCGCGCGGCGTTGGCGAAGCCTTCGTCGATCGAGCGCGCGCCCTCGAAAGTGTTGAAGAACACCAGGAACACGACGACGATCCAGGACGTCACGATCTTCGACATGTCGCCGATCCCGAATGCTAGCACGATGATCGGCGCCAGCGCGATCCGCGGGATCGAGTTCACCGCGGTGATGAAGGGCTGAAAGATCGCGCTCAGGCGGTCGGATCGTCCCAGGATCAGCCCCGCGATGAAGCCGCTGACAACGCCGGTGACGAAGCCGAAGAAAGTGTTCTTCAGGGTGATGGCGGTCGCGGCCCAGAGGTTGTTCTCGTTGCGCGCCAGGCACTTTCCGAAGTCGCCGTTGAACCAGCTGTTGAAGGCGCCGAGCTTCGAGGTCAGGCAGCTCTGGATCAGGAAGTTGTCGAAGATCATCGACGGCTTCGAGATGAAGTAGGGATCGAGCAGGTCGGGCACCAGCCAGGGCAGTTTGGTGCGGAGGTCGTAGCCCCATTGCCAGACCGACAGCACGACTGCGCAGATCAGGACCTGCCAGCCGACCGTGCCGAGCGTGCCGTACCTCTTCATATGCTGCGGCCCCTGACGAATTCCTCGCCCAGCGAATGCCAGATGTGCTGGAACAGCTCGGCATAATGCGGGGTTTCGCGCACCTTCACCGCATCGCGCGGGCGGTCGAAATCGACCTCGAACATGTCCTTGATCCGGCCCGGCCGCGCCGAGAACAGGATGATGCGGTCGGCCAATGTCAACGCCTCGCCGAGATCGTGGGTCACGAACAGCACGGTCTGCTGCTCGCGCTCCCAGATCCGGAGCAGCACCTCGTGCATGTCGATCTTGGTGTGGGTGTCGAGCGCGCCGAACGGCTCGTCCATCAGGAGAATCTGCGGCTCGACGATCAGCGTCCGCATCAGCGCCGCGCGCTGGCGCATGCCGCCCGACAGCGCCGACGGATAGGCGTTCTCGAATCCCTTCAGGCCGGCTTGCGCGACGCATTCGGCGATGCGCTCCTTCCGTTCGTGAGCCGGCACGCCTGATAGCTCCAGCCCGTAGCCGATATTGTCGCCGACGGTCCGCCACGGAAACAGCGTGTCGCGCTGGAACACGTAGCCGACGTTGGGCGTCGCCTTGCCGGCGACGACGCGCTTGCCGTCGATCAGGATCTCGCCGCCGGTCGGGCGGATCAGCGAGGCGATCATGTTGAGCACGGTGCTCTTGCCGGAGCCCGACGGCCCGAGCAGCGCGACGAACTCGCCGCGGCGGACGTCGAAGGTCACGTCGCGCACGGCCTCGATCGTGGTTTTGGCGAGCTGGAACGACTTGCTCAGGCCCTTGACCTCGACGCGGCGATCGGCCGAGGCGCGCGGCGATACGGTTGCGCTTGTCTCGAGCGCGCTCAACCCGGATAGGCCTTTCGCGCCGCTTCGATCAGGTTGGAATTGACCACGTCGGCGATCTTGAGCGGCTTGATGCCGGTCATCTCGCGAAACCAGACCTTCTCGCCGCGAGCGAAGCTCGCGGCGTCGATCGAGCCCTCATAGTCCGCGACCTTCTGGATCGACGTAATCTCCAGCAGATTGGCCTCTCGCGAGGTGCTGCCGACATAGGGCTCGATGGCGTCGTAGACCTCGGTCGGCTTGTGGGTCTTGATCCACTGCGAGGCCCGCCACAGCGCGGTGACGTAGGCCTGCATCTTGGCGGGGTCCTTGTCGATGGTGGCTTGCAGCGTGAAATGCGCCGTGACCGGCACCTTGCCGCCGATATGCTTGTTCCAGATCGCCTCGTCGGTGCCATCGAACAGCAATTCGCCCCAGCCCTGCTGCTGTGCCTCGTTCAACAGCGACAGCGAGCTGACGAGGATATCGACCTGCTTCGACTTCAGCGATCCCAGCATGGTGTCGACATTGCCGGTGCCGATCCAGGTCACCTTGTCGTCAAGCCCCATGGTTTCCATATAGTAGGACGACCAGACATGGTTGGTGCCGCCGAGCGAGGAGACCGAGACGATCGGCTTGCGGCCATCGGGCCGCTTCCATTGCGTGAACGCCTCCAGCGAGTTGATGCCCTGGTCCTTCAGGTCCTTGCGGATAATGAACATCACCGAGTTCGATCGCGTGTCGACCGGCAACAGCACGCGCGCGGCGCGGCCGTGATTGGTCAGCTGCATCGGATGGGTGACGTCGCCGATGCCGATATCGCCCTGCGACGAGGCTATGATCTCGCGGGTCTTCACGCCGCTGCCGCCCTGCACCAGCTTGCAGTCGAGCCCGGCCTCCTTGAAGTAGCCTATACGGTCGGCGACGAACTGCGTCTGATAGACTGGCACCGCGACCGGATAGATCGCGCGGCCCGCGGCCGCCTGCGCCCACGCACGCCCGGTCGCCAGCGCGGCGCCGCCGGCGGCGATGACCGTCAGCGCCGATCGCCTTGAAATGTGGGGCATGGTGAGGCGCGCCATCACGCGTGCTCCTTGGCCGAGATCCTGTCGAGTGCGCCGAGCACCGCATCGCCCATCTGGACAGTCGACAGCTTTTTCGCCCCGGCCTCGGCGATATCGGCCGTGCGGGCGCCGGAGGCCAGCGCGGCCTGCACCGCCTTCTCGAGCAGGTCGGCGTCCTCCGGCCGGTTCAGCGTCAGGCGCAGCAGCATCGCGACACTCAGGATCGAACCGAGCGGATTGGCGATGCCCTTGCCCGCGATGTCGGGCGCGCTGCCATGCACCGGCTCATAGAGCGCCTTGCGCCGGCCGAAGCGATCGACCGGGCCGAGCGAGGCCGACGGCAGCATGCCGAGCGAGCCCGAAGCCATCGCCGCGCAGTCCGACAGGATGTCGCCGAAGATGTTGCCGGTCACCATCACGTCGAACTGCCGCGGCTCGCGCACGATCTGCATCGCGGCGTTGTCGACATAGAGATGGGTCAGCTCGACATCGGAGAACTCCTCCTTGTGCAGCTTGATCACCTCCTCGCGCCAGACCACACTGGTCTCCAGCACATTGGCCTTGTCGACCGAGCAGACCTTGTTGCGCCGGGTCCGCGCCAGCTCGAAGGCCGAGCGCGCCACGCGGCGGATCTGGTTCGTGGTGTATTGCTCGGTGTTGAAGCCGCGGCGCTGGCCGTCGTGCAGCGTCTCGATGCCGCGCGGCTCGCCGAAATAGATGCCGCTGGTCAATTCGCGGATGATGACGAAATCGACGCCGTCGAGCACCTCGGCCTTGAGTGGCGCGGAGGCCGACAGGGCCGGGCTCGCCACGATCGGCCGCAGATTGGCATAGAGATCGTATTTGCTGCGCAGGCCGAGCAGACTGCCGGCCTTGCGTGCCGCGGCCGGCACTTCGGTGGTCTCCGGCCCGCCGGTCGCACCCCACAGGATCGCATCGGCCTCGTCCATCGCCTCGGCGGTGTCCTCGGGCAGCACCTTGCCGGTCGCCAGATACGGGATCAGGCCGTATTGCGCCTCGCGCAGCGTCATCGGAACGCCGCGCTTCGCCGCGAACCAGTCGAGCACGCGGCGCGACTGCGCGGTGACCTCGGGGCCGATGCCCTCGCCGCCGACGACGGCGACCTTGACCATATTGGATTGCGTGCTCATGCCGGTGTCCTTGAAGCGGGTGTCGTTGTCGAATGAATCCATGGCCGCGCCGCGCGGTCGGAGGCCTGGAAGGCGCGGATCTCGTCGTCGCGCTGCAGCGTCAGCGCCACCTCGTCGAGCCCCTTCAATAGCCCCTCGCGCCGCCGCGGATCGATCTCGAACGAATGCCGCGCGCCCGACGGCGAGACGACGGTCTGGGCCTCGAGGTCGATCGAGACCTTGCCCGCGCCCTGCGTCGCCTCGATGTCGGCGGCAAGCTGATCGACCACCGCCTTGTCGACGATGACGGGCAGGATTCCGTTCTGGAAGCAGTTGGCGAAGAAGATGTCGCCGAAGCCGGAGCCGATGATGGCGCGGATGCCGCGCTCCTGCAGCGACCACACCGCGCCCTCGCGCGAGGAGCCGCAGCCGAAATTCGGCCCGGTCACCAAAATCTCCGCCTCGCGGTACGGCTCGCGGTTCAGGATGAACTCCGGATTCTCCGAGCCGTCGGGCAGATAGCGCAGCGAGCCGAACGCCCATTTACCGAGCGTGCCGCGGATCGAATTGCCCACCAGCCGCTCGATGCGGATGATGACGTCGGTATCGATATTGCCGCGCATGATCGGCGCGGCGGTTGCGGTGAGCTTGTCGAACGGCTTTGGCATGCTCTAGAGCGGTTTCCAGTTGAGGTGAATCGGAACAGTCAAAGGGGATTCCCACGGGCACGCAAATCAGATTCGGTGTTGCCCGCGACAACATGCGGGGCATGCGATGGCGAAGGGATACTCCAAGGACCTCAGGGTGCGTGCGGTTGAGCTTGTTGAGTCCGGCGAAAGCGCACGTGAGGCTGCGCGCATTCTCAATCTCGGCGCTTCGACTACGATCCGATGGATGGATCGTTGGAGGAAGACCGGAAACGTTGAGGCCAAGCCCGGCACCGGGCACAGCCGCTCGCCGTTGGAGCAGCACAAGCAGTGGCTGATCGAGCTGATCGCCGCGGAGCCGGACCTGACGCTCGAGGAGATCCGCGCGCGTCTGCGCTCTCAGAGAAAGCAAAAGGCCGGCATCGGTTCGATCTGGCGTTTCTTCGACCGTCACAGCATCACCTTCAAAAAAAACACTGCACGCCGCCGAGCAGGATCGACCTGACGTCGCTGCCGAGCGTGCCGCGCTGAAAGCCGAGCAGCCCAAGCTGCGTGCACCGCGCCTCATCTTTATCGACGAGACTGCGGTCACGACGAAGATGGTCCGGCACTATGGGCGCTCTCCTCGCGGTGAGCGCCTCGTCTCTGGCGTGCCCCATGGTCACTGGAAGACGCTGACGCTTGTCGCCGCGCTGCGCATCGATGGCCTCACGGCGCCCTATGTCATCGACGGTGCAATGGATGGGCCCTCGTTCCTGGCTTATGTCGAGCAAGTCCTGGCACCGACCTTGCGCAAGGGCGACATCGTCTTCATGGACAACTTGCGCACTCACAAGATCGCCGGTGTCCGCGAGGCGATCGAGGCTGTCGGCGCCCGCGTGCGTTATCTGCCGGCCTACTCGCCCGACCTCAATCCAATCGAACAGGCCTTCTCCCGGTTGAAAGCTGCGCTGCGCAAAGGCGCCACCCGCACGGTCCAAGCCCTGCTCAAACTCATCGGCAAACTCGTCAAGTCGTTTGCGCCGCAGATGTGTGCCAACTACTTTAGGCATGCTGGATACACCAGATGATCCACATCATGTGGAAAATGCTCTAGCGTCCCATCATCCTGACATCGGCGATCGCGCCGGCAATCGCGGATGCCGCGGCGCTCGCGGGGCTCGCCAGATGCGTCCGCGCGCGCGGCCCCTGCCGGCCGACGAAATTGCGGTTCGAGGTCGAGACCGAGCGCTGCCCGGGCGCCACCACCTCGCCATTAGCGGCCAGGCACATCGAGCAGCCCGGCTCGCGCCACTCGAAGCCGGCGTCGATAAAGATCTTGTCGAGCCCTTCGGCGACCGCCTCGCGCTTGACGTTCTCGGAACCCGGCACCACCCAGGCGCGGACCCCGGCCGCGACCTTGCGGCCGCGCGCGACCTCGGCCGCGGCGCGCAGATCGCTGAGCCGGCTGTTGGTGCAGGAGCCGATGAACACCCAATCGACCGGCGTGCCCGCGATCGGCGCCCCGCCTTGCAGGCCCATATACTCGAGCGCAGTCTCGATCGCGGCGCGCCGCAAGGGATCGTCGACCGCCTTCGGGTCGGGAATCACGCCGTCGACGCCGACGACGTGCTCGGGGCTGATGCCCCAGGTCACCTGCGGGATGATCTTCTCGACATCGATCACGACCTCGCGGTCGAACACCGCGTCGGGATCGCTCGGCAGTTCGCGCCACGCTTTCACCGCGAGATCCCACATCTCGCCTTGCGGCGCATAGGGACGGCCGCGGAGGAATTCGAACGTCTTCTCGTCCGGTGCCACCATTCCCATCTTGGCGCCGAGCTCGATCGAGAGGTTGCAGATCGTGAGCCGGCCCTCGATCGGCAGCGCGCGGATCGCACTGCCGGCATATTCGACCGCATAGCCGGTGCCGCCGGCGGCGCCGATATGGCCGATCAGCGCCAGGATCATGTCCTTGGCGGTGACGCCGAGCGGCAGCTTACCCTCGAAGCGCGCGCGCATCGTCTTCGGGCGGCGCTGGATCAGCGCCTGCGTCGCCAGCACATGGGTGAGCTCGCTCGACCCGATGCCGAAGGCGAGCGCCCCCAAGCCGCCATGGGTGCAGGTGTGGCTGTCGCCGCAGACGATGGTCGCGCCCGGCAGGCTCAGGCCGAGCTCCGGACCGATGACGTGGACGATGCCCTGGCCGGGCTGATCGACGTCGAACAGCGTGATGCCGCTCGCCGAGGTCTCGACCCGCAGCGCCGCCAGCAATTCCAGTCCGATCTTGCTGGTTCCGGCGCGGCCCGGCGCCGTCGACAGCGCGTGATCCGGCGTTGCAAAGGTCAGTTCGGGATTGTGGACATTGAGGCCCCGGCTCTTGAGATCGAGCAGGCCGCGCGAGCCGCCGAGATCGTGCAGCAGATGGCGGTCGATATGAAGGAGGTCTGTGTCTTCGCTGAGGCGAGCAATGACATGCTGGTCCCAGATCTTCTCGAGCAAACTTCGGCCGGGCATCCGCCTTCCCCTGCTCTGTGCGTTTCCATGCGGCTTGATCTTATTGGCGCCAATCTGGGCCAAAGTTGTCGTCAAGTGAAGCAGTTTTGCCCTAACATCACATATGTGATGGAGGTGCGGTACTTGACCCACCGAGGAGCCAGCCATGCCGAATCCGAATAAGACGGCCATCGTCAAATCGGCCATGCGGACGTTTGCAGTTCTGGAGTTCTTTCGGAAAACAAAGCGGGCTGCTTCCGTGACCGAAATATCGTCCGCGCTGGAGATGCCCCAGTCGAGCACGTCAGTGTTGCTTCGATGTCTCGTTGAATTGAACTACCTGGAATACGAGCGAAAGACCCGGCTCTTCATCCCGAGCTACCGGGTCAATTTGCTGGGTGACTGGATCCGTCGTTCCCCGTTCCGTGATACCAAGCTCACCGATCTGATGGAGGAACTCTGGACCGCGACGGGCGGCGAAACCGTTATGCTCGGACAACAGGCCGGCGCCGCCGGGATGCAATATCTGCACGTTGTCCCCGGCGGCTCTCAGCTTCAGTACACGGCACAAGCCGGCCAAATACGACCGATGGTGCGGACCGCGCTCGGACATGTGCTGCTGAGCCAAATGCCGAACACCAAAATTCGCGGCATTATCCGGCGCAACAATGCCGAGGAGCCGAGTCAGTCGGCGCGCGTTCGCGAATCCGCCTTTCTCGAAGAGGTCGAGCGCATTCGCCGCCGCGGCTTTTCCGAGACAGGCGGCCGCACGACGCCAGGCGCAAACACAATAGGCATGCTCGTTCCCCTGCCAAAGCGACGCGCTCCGCTGGCTATCGGCATCGGCGGCCCCATCGAACGTATCGCGGCAAAGCGCGCGCGCATCATTGAAGTCATGCAGAGCCGGCTGAAGGAATTGACAGATGAAGCCGGGCCAAAATTCGTTGAGAAATGACCTCTTGGGACGCATAACGCGTCGTGCGGATGACGGAGCCGTAGCCCGGATGAAGCGAAGCATTCGGACTAAATATCTGTCTTCTCCTCCCCCCTGAGGGGGAAGGTCGGGATGGGGGTCAGCCGCAGGCGACGCTCTATGTGGAGAGAGTTGATCCCCACCCGCTTTGCTCTGGCGAGCAAAGCGACCTCCCCTTTTGAAGGGGAGGTTGGGACCCGCGCTGCAGTTAGATCTTTCGAATTTCCTACGACGCCAGCGCTTCTTCCGGCATCACGGCCGACAGATGCTGGCTTTCGGCGACGGCGCGGTTGGTGATGCGGCCGCGATGCACGTTGAGGCCGGCGCGCAGATGCGGATCCTCGACCAGCGCGCGCAGCCCCTTCGATGCCAGCGCCAGCCCGAACGGTAGCGTGGCGTGGTTGAGCGCGTGGCTCGAGGTGACCGGCACCGCGCCCGGCATGTTGGCGACGCAATAATGCACGATGTCATCAACGAGGTAAGTCGGCGCCTGATGCGTGGTCGGCTTCGAGGTCTCGAAGCAGCCGCCCTGGTCGATCGCGACGTCGACCAGCACCGCGCGGCGTTTCATGCCTGCAAGCTGCGCGCGCGACACCAGCTTTGGCGCGCTGGCGCCCGGCACCAGCACCGCGCCGATCACAACATCAGCCGCGAAGACCTCCTGCTCGATCGCTTCCAGCGTGGCGTAACGGGTGCGGACGCGGCCGAGGAAGAGGTCGTCGAGCGCGCGCAGCCGCGGCAACGAGCGGTCGAGAATGGTGACTTCGCTGCCAAGGCCTGCCGCCATCCGCGCCGCATGGGTGCCGACCACGCCGCCACCGATGATCGCAACCCGCGCCGGCGGAACGCCGGGCACGCCACCGAGCAGCTTGCCCATGCCGTCGGCGGATTTGCGCAGCGCGGCGCCCGCGGCCTCGATCGCGAGCCGGCCGGCGACTTCGCTCATCGGCGCGAGCAGCGGCAGTCCACCTTGTGCGTCGGTCACCGTCTCATAGGCCACCGCCGTGCAGCCGGAGGCGATCAGACCCGCGGTCTGCGGCACATCGGGCGCGAGATGCAGATAGGTGAAGAGGATCTGTCCCTCGCGCAGCCTGATCCATTCGGACGGCTGCGGCTCCTTCACTTTCACGATCATCTCGGCGACGGAAAACACCTCTTCGGCGGTATCGGCGATCCGCGCGCCGGCCTGCGTGTAGACGTCGTCGCCGGCACCGATGCCGTCACCGGCGCCGCGCTGGACCACGACCTCGTGGCCGTGCGCCACATATTCCCGCACCGAGTCAGGCGTCAGCCCGACCCGATACTCCTCGACCTTGATTTCCTTGGGCACGCCGATGCGCATGGTCCGCTCCTTGAAGGATTCGTTTCCGCCGTCGTCAAGGCTATGCCCCGTCACATGGCGTTTCTCGGCGATTTCCGGCTTGCTCACAGCAAAATACGCCCATATCCTTCGCATTCCGCTCAGCTCTTGAAGGAAATCTGCGTGGACGGTCTCGATCGTATCGACCTCAGGATCCTCGCCGAGCTGGTCAGCGATGCCCGCGCCAGCCAGATCGAGCTTGCCGAGAAAGTCGGGTTGTCGCCGACCGCCTGCGCGCGGCGGATCCGCCATCTTGAGGAGATCGGCGTGATCCGCGGCTATCGCGTCGACCTCGAACCATCAACGCTTGGACTCGTGACCACCGTCGTCGTCACCATCACGCTGGAGAAGCAGAGCGAGGATTATCTGGCAGCCTTCGAGGCCGCGATCGCACGCTGTCCCGACGTCGTGTCCTGCCATCTGATGTCGGGCAGCGACGATTATCATCTGCAGGTGATCGCCCGGGACATCGCCGACTTCGAGCGCATCCACAAGCAGCATCTGTCGCGGATGCCGGGCGTCGCCCGCATCCATTCCAGCTTCGCGATGCGCGAGGTGGTCCGCCGCACCATTCCCGAGACCGCGCTGCGCGGCTGACGGTCACGCACCACCACGCACTGTCACAATCGCGCACTGTCACAATCGGACACTGTCACAATCGGGCACTGTCACAATCGGACACTGTCACAATCGGGCACTGTCACAATCGGGCACTGTCACAATCGGATCTGCCCGGCTCGCTCCCACACGCAATTTTTAGTTCGTGATTCGCCGCCGTCTATGACAGAATTGCTACAGTTCAATATCAATTCGGTTACACGCGGAGCGGTGAATGAGCATGGAGTGGCGGGCACGGCCGGTTTCGCTGGGTTGGTCAAATCCAGTGGTCCGGTGGTGGGGCTTCTTGAGCCTCGTCAGCGCCGCCAACATCGCGGTCTGGTTCGCGCTCTACCGCCAGTTCAATGAACAGGCCAATGGCAGCTTCAGCAACACCTCGGGCATCGGCCTGATGATGCTGCTGTGCGCGGCCTATGTGTTCGGCTGTGCCTTCCGCTCGGTCCTGCCGCGCGCCGACGTGCAGCGCATCTGCCTGTTCGACACCTGGCTGTCGAGCGTCGTGGTCGGCCGCACCGTCGCCACCGTCGCAGAGGTCTGCTTCGCCGCGCAATGGGCGATCATCCTGCATCAGCTCGGCACCATGACCGGCGCCGAGACCACCGTGAACATCGCCTGGATCATCGTGCCGCTGATCGTGATCGCGGAATGCTTTTCCTGGTATGCGGTGCTGACCACCCATTATCTCTGCAACGCGATCGAGAACTCGATCTGGGCGGTTGTGTTCTTCCTGGTCGGGATCGCGCTGTGCCGGCTGCTGCCGGAGTTTCATGGCCCGGTGCGCTGGGCCTTCGTCGTCGCGATCGTCGGCATCGCCGGCTTCCTCGCCTTCCTGATGACCGTCGACATCCCGATGTATCTGAATCGCTGGCGCGCCAACCTCGCCGCCGGCGGCACGCTGCTGCATCCGCTGGAAGGCTTGCGCGACGTCAGCCGGCGCTGGGTCGTGACCCACGACATCGCCGAGTGGCGCGAGGAGATCGCCTGGATGTCGCTGTATTTCAGCATGGCGGTCTGGTCGAGCCTCGCGCTCTGCGTCGGCTACTCGCTCGAGGATCAGCTGCCGCGCTACCGCACCGAGCCCGTGATCGTCGCAACGACGCCGGCGCCGACAGCGCAGCACACCGCCACGATCGACGCGGCGGTACCGTCGCGGAATTGATCGGCGACCGCCGCGCGCGGCTTGTCGCCGCCAGTGCTTTCGGAGTAAAGGCTGAGGCGTCCCCGCTCATCCGTCAGCGCGTTCCATGCCCCGCATCACCATCATCGAAACCGGGCTCGTCAACCCGCAAGCCCGCGAGCGCCACGGCAGCTATCCGCAGATGTTTCAGCGGATGGTGGCGACCGCCGATCCATCTGTTGGCTGCGACGTCGTCAGCCTCGCCAATGGCGAGACGCTGCCGGATCCGGTCGCATTGGATGCGATCCTGATCACGGGATCGGCCGCCGGCGTCTACGACGACGTCGCGTGGATCGCGCCGCTCGAAGCCTTCGTGCGCACGGCCCATGACAAGCGCATTCCGACTGTCGGCGTCTGCTTCGGCCATCAGCTGATCGCGCAGGCGCTCGGCGGCACGGTGCGCAAATCCGAGAAAGGCTGGGGCATCGGGCGCCATGTCTATCGGATCGCGCCGGACAACGGGCTGATCGACGGCGAGACGATCGCCGTCGCCTGCTCGCATCAGGACCAAGTGGTCGACCCGCCCGCCTCAGCGCGCACCATCCTGTCGTCCGGGTTCACGCCGCACGCCGCCCTGCTCTACGCCAACGGCACGACGCTGTCGGTGCAGCCGCATCCGGAATTCACCGCCGACTATGCCGACGCGCTGTGCGACCTGCGCCGCGGCCTCGCGCCGGATGCCCTGATCGAAGCCGCCAAGACTTCGCTCACCGAACCGCTCGACCACGCCACGCTTGGCGGCGTGATCACGCGCTTCCTCGTGCGCCGTAGCAACTAGACATCGTGTTCGCTTGGCGGCCGCAACGGAACTGCGCTCCCTCGCCCCGTTCTTACGGGGAGAGAGTTGGGGTGAGGGGCTGTCACCACGTCAACGGAGCCAGAAAAATTCGCGGAGGCTCCCCCCTCACCCGCATCGCATCTTCGATGCGATGCGACCTCTCCCCGCACGCGGGGGAGAGCTGAAGGAAGCGCTTGCTTCGCTGTAAAGCCTTCATTCGCAGCTAGCCCTTGTGCCACTGCGCGGCGGCGTCGCGGGCGAAATCGCGATAGGCCCGCGGCGCGCGGCCGAGCAGCTTCGTCAGGCGTGCCAGCTCGTCGGCCGTCGCGACCGCGCCGTCGCTCTGGTACCGGCCAAACATGAGGCGCATGTCGAGCGCGAGCCATGCCGGCATCGCTGCCTTGAAACGCTGCTCCATCGCCGCGAGATCGTCCCCGCCATAGCTGACCGCGCGGCCAAGCTCATCGCGCCAGATCGCAGCCACGCCCTCGCCGGTCACGACGTCGGGGCCGACCAGCGCGTAGGTCTCGCGGCCCAGCGGTGCGGACGCGCGCTCGCGGCGCAGCAACTCGATCGCGGCCGCCTCGCCGATATCGCGGATGTCGACCATCGAGATGCCCTTCGCGCCGATCGGCATGCCGTAGGCGCCGAAGTTCAGCAGCGGCTCCTTCAGCCGAAGATCGTTCTGGATGAAATAGGCCGGACGCAGGACAGTCGCGGGAAGATCGAGCGCCTCGATCATCCGCTCGACCGTGTGCTTGCCGGCGAAATGCGGCACGTCGGCATAGGCCTCGCCCTTGAACACCGAGAGATAGACGATGCCCTTGACGCCGGCCTCGCGTGCGGCGGTCAGCGTCAGCATCGCCTGCGTCAGTTCGTCGGCGGCGTTCGGCACCAGCAGGAACAGCGTGCTGACGCCAATGAGCGCCGCGCGGACCGAATCCACGTCGGCAAGATCGCCGCGAACCGCCGTCACGTGCTGCGGAAATTGCGCCTTGCCGGGCGAACGCGTCAGGGCCCGAACCTCGACGCCCTGGCCGGCGAGATGATTGAGAACCTGGGTGCCGATGGTGCCCGTGCTGCCTGTCACCAGAATGGTCATGTCGAATAACTCCTTTGTTGCGGCAGATCGTCTGCCGCTGCGGAGAAGCTAGACGTTCCAATTTTCCTTTGGAGATGGCATTATCTGAACAGGCCGTTTCGAATATGGAACAGTTCGATGGACCTTCAGGCACTCGCCGATTTCAATCTGGTGGCCGCGCATGGCGGGCTCGGCCGCGCCAGCCGGGCTTCCGGACGGGCCAAGGCCACGCTGTCCCGCCGCGTCGCCGAACTGGAACAGAGTCTCGGCGTCCGCTTGATCGAGCGGGGTTCGCAGAGTCTGCGACGGACCGATGAGGGCCGCGCGCTGCACGAGCGTACCAGCGGTCCGCTGTCCGACATCGCCGAGGCCGGCGAAGCCGTGGTGCTCGGCGCGTCGACGCCGCGCGGCCGCTTGCGGGTCAGTGCGCCGGTCTTGCTCGCCCATGTCGCGTTCGGCCGGATCGGTGCGCGCTTTGCGCACGCCTATCCCGACGTCCAGCTCGAGATCGTCGCGAGGATCGCCTGGTCGACCCGGTCGAGGACGGCTATGACCTCGTCATCCGCATCAACCCGTCAGCGGATGAACGTCTGGTCGGCCGCCGCTTCCTCAGCGACGAACTGCTCGTCGTGGCGCATCCCGATCGACAATGGCCGACGACCGCCGCGCGCGATCCGAATGGCGTCTCCGTCGATGCCGTTCTGATGTCGCAGACGCCGCCGGACACGCTTTGGCACATCCGGAATGAACGCGAAGAGATCACGCTCAGGCCACGGGCGGTGCTGCGTCTCTCATCGATGCTGATGATGCGCGATGCTGTGCTCGCAGGCGCCGGCGCGGCCCTGCTGCCGAAGCTGCTGGTCGATGACGACATTGCCGCGGGGCGGCTCGCCTATTGGGGAACGGATGCCAGACCTCCGATCGAGGTCTGGGCGCTGCAGAGCTCGCGACGGCTGGTCGGCGCAAAGGTTCGCGCGTTTCTCGACGTCGTCGAGCAGGCGTTCCCGAACCGGGTGTTCGTCCCGCCGGCCTGAGTTGCAGCCCGGACGATGCGCCTCAGGTCATGCTGCCCGGCATGAAGCAGCGCACGCGCGGGTGGCCGTCGATATAGTGCTTCCACACCATGGTGCGCCCGACCTTGTTCGGCTCGGTGATCACCGCCTCGTTGGGCACGACAACCCATTCATTGTCGATGAGCACGCGATAGTGGCCATGATCCGACTCCCAGTCGGGATCGGCGACCACATAGCCGTCGGCATCCGAGCAGCATTGTCCATAGCCGCTGTGCAGGCTTTCAAACCAGGGTTTCAGCGGTGAATTGGCGTAGCGGCCGTCGTCCCGCGCCAGGGTCGGCGATGTCAGCCACATCGTCCCGAGCAGCAGTGCCGCACGCGTGATGGCGTGCATGTCGTCGTCTCCGTAAGCGTCTGTCCAGCTGCGGGCGCGTCACAGACTGCTCGCCTGCGACGCTGCCGCCGCAGGCGAGAGCACGACACATCCGCGCCCCAGCACCTGACATTGAACGATGCAAGAGCAGGGCCAGACGGGATGCCGGAAGACTACGGCCGACGAAAGTATAGGGCGTGCGGCACGATCAACGACTCACTGCCGCAACCTCCGGAACAAGCGGCGGTGCGCTGCGCGACGCTGCCTGCAGCGCGCATTCGACGAACCGGCGCGGCAGCAGCGAGGCGTTGGAGCGCATCGCCACCAGCATGCGGCTCTCCGCATCCGGCGTGTCCAGCGGCTTCGCCACCACATTCATCACGCCAGCCTGCTGGTAGCACGACGGCAGGATCGACAGCCCGATCCCGGCCGCAACCAGGCTGAGCACGGTGCGCAGTTCATGCGCCTCCTGCACCACGCGCGGGGCAAAGCCCGCCCGCCGGCACAGCATCGCGGCCTGATCACCGACACCGCAGCCGCTCTCGGCCATACCGACGAATTCATGCTCGGCAAGGTTGGCCATCTCGAGCGCGCCCTTCGCGCCGGCCAGCGGATGATCCAGCGGCAGGAACACCATCAGCCGGTCGCGCCAAACCACATGGACCTGCAGATCGGCCGCCGGCCTGAAATCGAGCGGCGGGCGCATAATCGCGACATCGAGTTCGGCGTCGGCAAGCGCGCGCAGCTGCGTTGCCGTCGACATGTGCCGGAGTTCGATCTTCACCCGCGGATAGCTGGCGCGAAAGCTGCGGAACAGCTCGGCGAACATGTCGAGCATCGGGACCGAGCCGGTGAAGCCGACGCGGATCATGCCGGCCTCGCCGCGCGCCGCACGGCGCACCGTCTCCGACGCCAGATCAAGCTCGCTGACCGCGCGCCGCGCATGTTCCAGCAGCAATTGTCCGGCTTGCGTCAGTTCCACCGCGCGCCGCGTCCGCGCCAACAGGCGCGTGCCGAGCTCTTCCTCCATCGCCTTGATCTGCGTGCTCAGCGGCGGCTGGCTGACATGCAAGCGTTTGGCGGCGCGGCTGAAGCTGAGCTCTTCGGCTACCGCGATGAAGTAACGAAGCTGCCTGTAATCCATCGCTTATTCCGATTCCCTATAAGTCGGGGGTCAACAAGGTATTTGACCTCACGGGGCCGTTTCCCGATCTTCGCGCGAAATCACCAGTCCTCCAAGGGAGAAGCGCGCGAAATGCGTCAGGTTCAGACACGACGGCGCGGCGCTCGCAGCGGGTCAGCCATGCAATATCGCAGCGGACGATAGAAGATGACCGTTCCGTTTCGCGTTCTCGTCACCGGCGACAGCCTCGCGCCGGCCGCCGTCAATGTCCTCAGCGAGATCGGTGCAGATGTCGTGCTGATGCGCGATGCCGTCACGCCTGAGCGTCTCGCGCATGAGATGGCGCGGGCGCCGACGCAGGCGATCCTGATGCGCGGCAATCCGGTGTTCTCCGCCGCCACCATCGCCGGCAATCCGCACCTGCGCGTGATCGCAAAGCACGGCGCCGGCATCGACAGCGTCGATATCGATGCCGCAACCGCCAGGCGCGTGCTGGTGATGGTCGCGGGCGACGCGAATGCGCCTGCGGTTGCCGAGCACACCATCGCATTAATCCTCGCGCTCGGGCGCGACGTCGTCAGCCTGAACGCGCGAACCCATTCCGGCGCCTGGGACCGCGCCACCTATCGCGGCCGCGAAATCCGCGGCCGCACGATCGGCCTGGTCGGCTTCGGTCGCATCGCCCGGCACGTCGCCCGCGCGGCGGCCGCGCTCGGCATGAGCGTCGTCGCGCTCGGCCGGAGCAGCGGCCGTGTCGATCCGGCGCTGGCGCGCGAAGCCGCCGATCTCGCCGAGCTGCTTGCGGTCTCCGACATCGTCAGCCTGCACGCGCCGCTGACCGATGCGACGCGCGGCATGATCGATGCCGGGCGGCTCAACGCCATGAAGCCCGGCTCCCTCCTGATCAACACCGCGCGCGGCGCGCTGGTCGACGAGGACGCGCTGTGCGCGGCGCTGCGCATCGGCCATCTCGCCGGTGCCGGCCTCGACACGCTGGCGGAGGAGCCGCCGGCGAAAGACAGGCCGATCCTGCAGGCGCCGAACCTGATCGTGACGCCGCATATCGCAGCCCAAACCGGCGCATCGATCACGCGGACCGGCGTCGAGGCCGCGCGCAACATCGCAGCTGTCCTCACGCAACGCGACATCGATCGCGCCAATGTGGTCAACCCGGCGGCACTCGACGCGCCTTAAATCTCGCAGAAACGGCCCACCAAGAGGCCGCGACATCAAGAGGAAACGAACATGAATCTGGGGTGGCTGTCCAAGCTGTCCACCGTCGAACGCAAGACCTTCTTCGCCGCCTTCGGCGGCCTTGCACTCGATTCGATGGACACGACAATCTACGCGCTGGTCACGCCGGCGCTGATCGCAACGCTGAGCCTGTCGCGGCCTGACGCCGGCATTCTGGCTTCCAGCTCGTTGATCGGCACCGCCCTGGGCGGCTGGGTCGCCGGAATTGCCGCGGACCGGTTCGGCCGGGTGCGCGTGCTGCAATTCACCATCCTCCTGGTCGCGGTCTCGACCTTTGCCGCCGCCTTTGCCGACGGCTTCTGGTATCTCTTGGTCGCGCGCGCCATCCAGGGCATGGGCTATGGCGGCGAGGCCGCGGTCGGTGCCGTGCTGGTCGCCGAAGTGGTTTCGGCCGGCATGCGCGGCCGCGTCGCCGCCGCGATCCAGAGCGGATACGCCGTCGGCAATGCGCTGTCGGTGGCGCTGTTTCCCGTCATCTTCGGCTGGCTGTCGCAGGACATGGCCTGGCGCGTGTTCTTCGCGATCGGAATCCTCCCCGCGCTGCTGGTCTTCTTCGTCCGCCGCTTCGTGCCGGAATCCGCGATCTTCGTCGAGGAGAAGGCACAGCGCGCCGCCTCGCCGGCGCATAGCTTCTGGACCATCTTCACCGGCGAGCATCTGTTCAAGACGCTGGTCGCGACCTTCTTCACGACCGGCACGCTTGGCGCGGCCTATGTGATGATCACCTGGCTGCCGACCTATCTGCAAACCGGGCTGCATCTACCGGTCACGCACACCGCCGGCTATCTCGCCGTCAACATCTTCGGATCATTCGTCGGACCGATCGCCTTCGGCCTGATCACCGACCGCATCGGCCGCCGCAAGGGTTTCATGCTGTTCCTGGTCTGCCAGGCACTGAACGTCGTCGTGTACACCCAAGCGCCGATCGGACAGGGCATCACGGTCATCCTCGGATTCTTTCTCGGCGCGCTGCAGGCAGGCCTCGCCTCCGGCCTGATGCCGACCTTTGCCGAGCTGTTTCCAACCAGCATCCGCGCCAACGGCGCCGGATTCGCGCTCAGCGCAGGGCGTGGCCTCGGCTCGATCGTGCCGGCGACCGTCGGCATTCTCTCGACGCGGATGCATCTCGGCGACGCAATGGCGATCTGCGCCATCTGCGGCTACACCGCCGCGTTCTGCGCGGCATTGCTGCTGCCCGAGCAGCAGGGCATCGACCTCAGAACGATGACAGCAGGCGCAGCTTCGGACGACGCCGAACGGCTGCCGCACGAACGAGAGACTGGACACCCTAACAACATCCGAAATGGCGTCGCGACCCAATGAACGCCATTACAATGAACGGGAGGATTGCAATGGCCGGAGCGTCCGTCACTGAGCTCGAACAACAGACCATCCGCCGCGTCTATTGGCGGCTGATCCCGATCCTGTTCGTGATGATGTTCTTCAACTATCTGGACCGTATCAATCTCGGCTATGCCGGGCTGACGATGAACAAGGACCTCGGCCTCAGCCCCGCGATCTTCGGCTTCGCGGCCAGCATCTTCTTCCTCGGCTACATGGTGCTCGAGGTGCCGAGCAACCTGATGCTGCACTGGCTCGGCGCCCGGATCTGGCTGGCGCGCATCCTGATCACCTGGGGCCTCGTCGCCGCGCTGACCGCCTTTGTCTGGAATCCGCTCAGCCTCTACGTCATGCGGTTCGGCCTCGGCGTCGCGGAAGCCGGCTTCATGCCCGGCGTGGTGCTTTACCTCACCTACTGGTTCCCGGCGCGCTATCGCGCCCGCGCGGTGGCGGGATACATCATCGCCGGCTCGTTCTCGGCGGTTTTGGGCGGGCCGATCTCGACCAGCATCATGACCTCGTTCGATGGCACTGCCGGTCTCCACGGCTGGCAATGGATGTTCCTCGCCGAGGGCGTGCCGACCATTCTGCTCGGCCTGTTCACGCTCTATTATCTCACCGACCGCCCGGCCAAGGCGAGCTGGCTCACCAAGGAACAGGCGGCCTGGCTGGAGGGCGAACTCGCCGCCGAGCGGGCCGAGATCGAACAACAGGGGCAGCACAGGTTGATCGAATGCGTGCTCGATATCCGGGTCTGGCTGCTGGCGGCGCTGTTCGGCTGCGCATTGGTCGGGATCTACGGCCTCTTGCTGTGGCTGCCGCAGATCATCAAGGGCATGGGCAATCTCAGCAACATCCAGGTCGGCTTCCTCTCGGCGATCCCGCCGCTGCTCGGCGTCATCGGCACTATCGTGGTCAGCCGCAGCTCGGACAAGACCGGCGATCGCAAGTTTCATCTCGCGGCGGTCTATCTGCTCGCCGCCGTCGCGATGCTCGGCAGCGCCTATGTCGCGAGCCCGGTGCTGGCCTTCGTGTTCCTGTGCATCGTCGGCTTCAGCCTCAATGCCGGCAACCCGCTGTTCTGGAGCATCAATGCCTCGCTGCTGACCGGCGCGGCCGGCGCCGCCTCGATCGCGCTGGTCAACACGCTGGCGCAGTTCGGCGGCCTGATCGGGCCGTGGTGCATCGGCCTGATCAAGGACTCCACCGGAAGCTTCTCCTGGGCATTGGTCGGCATCGCCGGCTTCCTGCTCGTCGCCTCCGCCATCGCCGCCACCATGCGCGTCAAGCCGCGCGAGACGGAATTGACGGGCGCGATCCCGTCATCCGTCGCACACTGACACCCCTGCCAAGGAAGCAACCATGATCATCGATTGTCACGGCCATTACACCACCGAGCCGGCCAAGCTGCAGATCTTCCGCGACAAGCAGCTCGCCGGCCTCGCCGACAAGTCGCGCCGGCCGCTCACCACCAATCTCGGCATCACCGATGACGAGATCCGCTCCAGCGTCGAGGGCGCGCAGCTTCGCCTGCAAAGGGAGCGCGGCACCGACGTCACCATCTTCTCGCCGCGCGCCGCCGGCATGGCACATCACGTCGGCAAGGAAGCGACCAGCCGCGAATGGACCACGATCTGCAACGACCTCGTGCACCGGGTCTGCACGCTGTTCCCGCAGAACTTCGTCCCCGTGTGCCAGCTGCCGCAGAGCCCGGGCATCAAGCCTGCCAACTGCATCGAGGAGTTGGAGCGCTGCGTGACCCAGCTCGGCTTCGTCGGCTGCAACCTCAACCCCGATCCCGCCGGCGGCTATTGGTGCGATCCGCCGCTGACCGACGAATGGTGGTATCCGCTGTATGAGAAGATGGTCGAGCTCGACGTGCCGGCGATGGTCCATGTCTCCTCGTCCTGCAATCCCTGCTTCCACGGCACCGGCGCGCATTACCTCAACGGCGACACCACCGCCTTCATGCAGTTCCTGACTTCGGATCTGTTCAAGCGCTTCCCGACCCTGCGGTTCATCATCCCGCATGGCGGCGGCGCGGTGCCCTACCACTGGGGCCGCTACCGTGGCCTCGCGCAGGACATGAAGCTGCCGCCGCTGTCGGAGCATCTCTTGAAGAACGTGTTCTTCGACACCTGCGTCTATCACTTGCTCGGCATCGAGCTGTTGACCAGGGTAATCCCTGTCGAGAACATCCTGTTTGCGTCCGAAATGGTCGGCGCGGTCCGCGGCATCGATCCTGAAACGGGTCATCACTTCGACGACACCCGCCGCTATATCGACGCGCTGCCGCTGAGCGCGGCGGACAAGGCCAAGATCTTTGAAGGCAACGCCCGCCGCGTCTATCCTCGCCTCAACGCCCATCTCGAACGCCGCGCGCATTGAACGAAGCGATCGATGTTTCCGGCCCCGTCATTGCGAGGAGCGTCAGCGACGAAGCAATCCATCGCTCAGCATCTGCGGAAGCATGGATTGCTTCGCTTCGCTCGCAATGACGGTGATGGTCCTACAAGCAAGATATTTCCATCGTCCCGATTGCAAACGTACAATCACGCCCAACATACCGGAGAAAACCGATGGCCATAGGATTTGCTATTCACAAGGCGAAGCGGAAAGTGTCGCCCGATCTCGTCGCGCGCTACCGCACCCTGCCGGTCGCCAATATCAGCGATTCGATGTCGCGGATCGCGGGCACCAACCGGCTGCAGCCGATGCATGCCGGCGGCTGGCTCGGCGGCCCGGCGCTGACGGTCAAGACCCGGCCAGGCGACAATCTGATGGTCCACAAGGCGATCGACCTGGCCCAGCCCGGCGACGTCATCGTGGTCGATGCCGGCGGCGTGCTGGTCAACGCCATCATCGGCGAGATCATGTCGACCTTGGCCGAGAAGAAGGGCGTCGCGGGCTTCGTGATCGACGGCTCGATCCGCGATGCCGGCGCGATCCGCGCCGGATCATTCCCGGTGTTTGCCGCCGGCGTCGCCCATCGCGGACCCTACAAGGACGGCCCGGGCGAGATCAACTGCGCCGTCTCGATCGATGGCATGATCGTCGAGCCCGGCGATCTCGTCGTGGCCGACGACGACGGCGTGCTCTGCGTGCCCTATGACGACGCCGAGGCGATCTGCAAGCTGACCGAGGCCAAGAAGGCGACCGAGGAAAAGGCGATCCAGCAAATCCTCGCCGGCACCAGCGACCGCCGCTGGGTCGACGAGGCCCTGCAGCGCCTCGGCTGCGAGTTCAAGGACTGAGACGATCGGCGGTCCCAAAGGTGGCGATGCCCGCCTTTTGGGCACCAATTTGCGCCAAGTCGGCCGGAATCATCCCGCCCGTATCGTGTGCGTGTGCCCGTCCATCAAAATCGGGAATTTTTCCCGATTCCAGATGGAAAAGAATCCCGGTCCCCCGGGATTGATCTTGTTTGCCAAAGCAAGGGCGTTCCCGCAGTCTCCGAGCCAAGGTTCGTCGGGGATCAAGCCGAACCGCGGCTTGGGGGTGGGCGTCATGGCTGCTGCGTTGTTGCGTGCGGCAACACGGTCTTTGTCTTCTTCGGTCTATACGCGAGGCGCTGCGGCCGTGCTGGCTGTTATTGGCTCTGCACTGCCATCGACTGTCCTGCATGCTCAGACGGCCGATCCGGTCCCCACTGAACTGCCGCCCGTCAACGTGATTGCGCCCACACCTCTGGCCGGCACCCGCAGCGCAAGGCCGACGGCACGGCCGGTGGTTCGGACCACGCGAACCGCGCGAACCCGAACCGGACCTGTTGCTCCGGCAGCGGGACCCGATGTCGGCACCGCTGCACCTGGCCCCTCCGACCGCGACTCCACCCTGATTGATCGCGACAAGGTCCCGTCCAACACCGCGGTGATGACGACGCAGGATTTCAGCCACAACTACTCGACCAACTTCCTCGATGCTGTGAACCGCAAGCTGCCCGGCGTCACGCTCGGCGACCAGACCGGCAATCCGTTCCAGCGCAACCTCGACTACCGCGGCTTTACCGCCTCGCCGGTCCAGGGCACGCCGCAGGGCATCGCGGTCTATCAGAACGGCGTGCGCATCAACGAATCCTGGGGCGACGTGGTCAACTGGGACTTCATCCCGGAAAAGGCCATCGACAGCGTCGCATTGTTTCCCAACAATCCGGTGTTCGGCCTCAACGCGATCGGCGGTGCGCTGAGCATCCAGATGAAGAACGGCTTCACCTATCAGGGCTCCGAGGCTGAACTGTTCGGCGGCTCTTACGGGCGCGTGCAGGGCAGCGTGCAGGCCGGCGGCCAGAGGGACAACATCTCCGCCTACGCTGCGTTCGAATCCGCGTATGATCGCGGCTGGCGCGACTACGCCAATTCGTCGCACATCAACCGCATGTATGTGGATGTTGGCGCACGCAACGACGACACCGAATTTCACGTCAATTTCACCGGCGCCAGCAACCTGCTCGGCAACGTTGCGGCAACGCCGGTGCAGATGCTCAATCAGCGCTGGTCGAGCGTCTACACCTGGCCGCAGACGACGCTGCTTCAGCTCGCCTTCGTCAACGCCACGCTGAACCATAATTTCTCGGATACCTGGTCCTTCCAGGGCAATGCCTATTTCCGCGGCTTCCGGCAGACCCATGTCGACGGCAACGGCACCGACGTGCATGCCTGCGACGGGGGAGACAGTTTGTGCATCGGCGACGACCTGCCGATTTTCGGTCCGGCGGGAGGTCCCTCGGTTCCGAACACGCTGGGCAACGCCTTCCTTGGCGAAGTCGACCGCAACCGGGCCGCGACCAACAGCTTCGGCGGCACAGCCCAGCTGACCAACTCGGACAAGCTGTTCGGACACGACAGCCACGTCGTGATGGGCGTCAGCGTCGACCACGGCAACACGAAATTCACGGCGACCAGCGAGCTCGGAACCATCGATCCGAAAAACCTGTTCGTGACCGGCACCGGCATCTTCATCAACCAGCCCGATGCCGGTCTCGCCCCGGTCGACTTGCGCGCCACCAACACCTACACCGGCGTCTATCTCACCGATACCTTCGACGTGACGAACAGGTTCTCGGTCACTGCTGGTGGACGATTCAACTATGCCCAGATCGATCTGCAGGACCAGACCGGGACAAATGACCAGCTCAACAGCAGCAACCGATTCCAGCGCCTCAACCCGGTGATCGGCGGCACCTACAAGATCACGCCGAACCTCACCTTCTATGCCGGCTATTCAGAGGCCAACCGCGCGCCGACGCCGCTCGAGCTCGGCTGCTCCGATCCGGCCCGCCCCTGCGTCATCGATTCCTTCCTGGTGTCCGATCCGCCGCTCAAGCAGGTGGTGTCGCACACCATCGAGGCCGGCTTCCGCGGCACCTGGGGCAACGACGCCAGGACCGGCATGCTGAGCTGGGGCGTCGGCGCGTTCCACACTCTGTCCGACGACGACATCATCCGGGTGCAGAGCCCCATCGGCACAGGCAATTTCGGCTATTTCCAGAATGCGGGACAGACCCTGCGGCAGGGTATCGAAGCCAAGCTCGACTACCGCGTCAATCGCTGGAACGCCTATGCCAACTACACCTTCATCGATGCGACCTATCGAAGCGCAAACACGTTGCCGGCTCCCGACAACCCGAACGCCCTGACCGATCCGAACAACGATGACGTCCGGTTCATCAACGTCAAGCCGGGCGACCATATCCCGGGCATTCCGGCGCACCGCTTCAAGGCAGGTGTCGAGTACCTCGCCACCGACGCATGGAAGGTCGGCGCCGACATCAACGTGGTCGGCAGCCAGTGGCTGATCGGCGACGACACCAACCAGAGCCAGAAGGTCCCGGCCTACGCGGTCGTGAACCTGCACACCTCCTACAGGATCACGCCGAATATCGAGGTGTTCGGCCTGATCAACAACGTCTTCAACCAGCATTATTATCTCGGCGGCGCGTTCTACGAGACTGGCGGCTTTGCCAGCGCCGGAGCCGCGCCCAATTTGATGGCGCAGCTGACCGATCCGCGCACCTTCGTGCCCGGCATGCCGCTCGCCGCCTATGCCGGCATCAGGGCGAAGTTCTAAAGCGCGATGAGATTAGGTTGAATCGTCATCGCGCTTTAGCTCTTTGTCTGAGCATGATCTTTTCGGAAAACCGCTTCGCACTTTTCCGGATCATGCTTTAGGGCAATTCCTGGAAGACGCTACGCCACCGTCCCGCCGTCGACCGGCATCGCGATGCCGGTGACGAACGACGCCTTGTCCGACAGCAGGAACACCGCGACCTCCGCGATCTCCTCGGGACGCGCGGCGCGGCCCATCGGATTGCGGGTGACCGCGGCCTTGATCAGCTCCTCTGGATCGGCCTCGTTGTGGCCCGGCTGGTCCGGCCGGTTGACGAACACCCGCAGCATCGGCGTGTCGATCGCACCGGGGCAGATCGCGTTGACGCGGACGCCGTCCTTGGCGTGGCGCTTGGCGAGCGCGCGCGCCAGCCCGATCACGCCGGCCTTGGCCGCCGAATAGGTCGGACTCCACGGCGAGCCGACCAGGCCCGAGGTCGATGCAGTGAACAGGATGCTGCCCTGGCGCCGCGCGGTCATCTGGCCGAGCGCCGCGTTGGTGGTGATCAGCTGCGAGCGCAGGTTGAGATCGACGCTGAGATCCCAGCCTTCCAGATCGTCGATCACGGACGGACCGGGAATGCCGAGGTGATTCCACACGCAGTCGAGCGCTCCAAATTCCTTCACGGTTGCCGTGACGATGTCGCGCGCAAAGCCGTCGTCGCGCAGATCGCCGGTCAGCGCCAGCGCGCGTCCGCCGCCCTTTTTGATCTCGTCGACCACCGCCTTCGCGCCGGCCTCGTTCTGGTCGACCACCGCGACCGCCGCGCCCTCGCGCGCGAGGATGCGTGCCCCGGCGCGGCCCGCGCCGGATCCCGCGGCGGTGACGAGTGCGATCTTGCCCTGCATGTCCATGTTTCGATCCTGACTGTGCCCGTGAGCTCGAGCCTTCTTGGGTTCTGAAGTTTTGGTTGAATCAGGACCGCAGCGCTGCCGTCTTGCGCTGACCCGCTAAAGCTTGATCCGGAAAAAGTGCGAAGCGGTTTTCCGAAAAGATCATGCTCAAACAAAGAGCTAAAGCGCGATGACGATTCAGCCTAATCTGATCGCGCCTTAGCGGCCGCCGAACAGGACCGGAGACTGGCCGGGCAGCAGCTGCGAATGGATGTCGCTGTCCATCCGCTCCGCCCCTTGCTGGGTGAAGCTCGCGCCGAAGGACAGGCTGAGATTCGAAGTCGGCCGGAACTCGAGTCCCGCGCGCGCCGAATAGCCGGCGTTGACACCCGGATTGCCGCTGAACGGCGCCAGCGGTCCGCCGGCACCGGGCGGATTGTATTTCAGGGTGTCGAAGCCGGCGAAGAAGGTCACGGGCGTATTACCGACGCCCCTGAAATTGTATCCGAACTGCGCGCCCTGATATTCCAGCGAGCCGAACGCCGCTGATTGGCCGAGTGCGTTCCAGCCGACGCGACCGCCTTCGCTGCCGGCGAACCAGCCGTCGGGCCGGCCGTTCAGGTATGAGAAATCGCCGCCTTGCGCGCCGGCGGCGTCAAAGCTCGGAAAGTTTCCGTAAGTATCCGCCTTCTGGCCGTCGGCAAGGCTGCCGCCGAAGCCGAACAGCGAGCCCGGCGTCCAGTAGCGCACCGGGCCGGCCTGGGCACTGGCCTGCTGGCCGCTCAGGCACAGCGCCAACACTGCGATTGCGGGGCCGAGTTTGCTTACCAAAGTGGTCATCAGATTACCGTCACGAGTACAGGGATTATACGTCCCACCGACCGGGAACACCAGCCTGCGCCCTACCCCGCCGCGAGCAGCTTCTGCTTCAGCAAAACCGTCAGCCAGTCGGCAAATACCGGCAGCCTCCGCGACAGGTGCTGACGGTGCGGATAGAGCAAGGTCATCGGCATCGGCTCGGCGCGGTGCCGCGGCATCAGTTCAACGAGCTCTGCGGCGTCGATATGCCGCTTCACGTCGTCCGCGGGAATCTGGCCGGCGAGGCAGCAGGCGATATAAGCCTCGGCGCTGTTGACGGTGACGCGGCCACGCATCGCGATCGTGCGCGTTGCGCCCTGCTCGCTCCACTCCCACTCCTCGATGCGGCCGGTGGAGGGCGAGGCGTAGTTGACCGCCCAATGCGCGCCGAGATCGTCGGGCGTTCGCGGCGTGCGAGATATCCGGGGCCTGCGACATTCATCAGCGTCAGATCGCCGAGCGGCTGCGATCAGACCGGAATCGCTGCGATCGCGATCCACTACAACAGCGCGGCCACCAAGGCCGATGCCGACGCGACGGTGGCGGCGCTGCAGGCCGCAGGCAGCAAGGCGGTCGCCTTCCAGGCCAACCTCACGACATCGGGCGCGATGGAAAAACTGTTCGCCGAGGCGGTCGCCGCGATCGGCCGCCCCGACATCGCGATTAACACCGTCGGCAAGGTGTTGAAGAAACCGATGATCGAGATCTCGGAAGCCGAATATGACGCGATGAGCGCGGTCAACGCCAAGTTCGCGTTCTTCTTCCTCAAGGAGGCCGGCCGCCACGTCAACGACAACGGCAAGATCTGCACGCTGGTGACGTCGCTGCTCGGCGCCTACACGCCGTTCTATGCGGCCTATGCCGGGACCAAGGCGCCGGTCGAGCATTTCACCCGCGCGGCATCGAAAGAGCTCGGCGCGCGCGGCATCTCGGTCACCGCGATCGGACCCGGACCGATGGACACGCCGTTCTTCTATCCGGCCGAAGGCGCGGACGCGGTCGCCTATCACAAATCGGCGGCGGCGCTGTCGGGCTTCTCCAGGACCGGGCTCACCGACATCAAGGACATCGTGCCGTGGATCCGCCTGCTGGTGTCGGACGGCTGGTGGATGACCGGCCAGACCATCCTGGTCAACGGCGGCTACACCACGAAGTGAGGCGCGATCTCGGTCGCCCTTACCATTCGAATCGCGTGCCGACTCCGACGGATGTCGAGCCCTTCGCATCGACATCCGACTCGACGCGGATATGGCGCGTCACGTCGACATTGGCCGACACTCCTGACTGGCTGGCGCTCGCGCCCGTCCGCACGCCCACGCTCAGCCTGTCGCCGATCGCGCGCGAGGCGCCGACCATCGGACCGCCCGCCCCGGCGCCCACGTCCAGATTGTCGACCCCGAGCGAGCGGCGCATGCGGTCCACCGTTCCCTCGCCACCGCTTGCGAACTGAGCGGCGGCCCCGGCGAGCTGCACGGCCTGCGAGGTCGTCAGGCTGCCCGAACCCTTCTGAAAGAGAATGCGCGACAGGATCTCGTCCTGCGGCAACTCGGGCTGCGAATGGAAGGCGAAGACCGGCGCGGCCGCCGGGCCCGAGATTCCGACCTGCGCGGTGATGTCAGAGGCCTGTATCTCTGCCGCGAAATCGAGCTCGGGCGCGAGATCGCCATTGAAGGAGAGATTGCCCTTGGTGAAGGTCAGCGTCTTTCCGAGCACCACCAGCTTGCCCTGATAGAGCGAGAAAGCCCCCTTCGGAACCGGCGCGTTGCTCGTGCCGCCGACATGAACGGAGCCGCCGAGTTCTGCGGTTACCCCGCGGCCATGGATGAAGACGTGGTTCGGCGCCGAAACTGTCACGTCGAGCGCGGCGTTGAAGAGCGCCGGACGCTTCTTGTTGCCTTTCGGCGTCTCGGCCTTGCGCGCAGCTGCGAGCCGTGCAGCGGCCTGCCCCGAGGCGTTCACATGGTTGATGCCGTCGATCGGCTTCAGCGTCGACGGCAGGCGATCCGGAATATCGACGTTGACGCGAGTCAAGTCGACGCGACCGACGATCCGCGGATCGCGCGCCAGAGCGCCTGTGACGTCGATAGCGAGATTGGCCTGCGCGGTCGCCAGCGCGCTGGAAGCAAGCGTCGCCTGCTGACCGCGAATCGAGATCGTGCCTGGAAAACCTGCATCCGGGGCGACCCTTACCTCGCCGGAGCCGGACAACGTACCGCCGTTGGGCGTCACCGCGGTCAGGCGCTCCACGACGATGCGCTCTCCTTCGGCGGTGATTTTCGCCTCGACGGCATCAAGGCGCGTACCGAGCATGCTGTCACGGAAGGTACCTCCGCTCATGGTGGCGACACCGCCGATCTGTGGCCTGGTACGCGTGCCGCCGACACGGGCATCGAGCGTAACGCTGCCGGACACGGTACGGCCGGAGGCGGAAAGCGCGGCATTGGCGACGGCGGCATCGAGGCGGCCCTTCGCGGTCAGCACGATCGGACCCGTGGCGTCGAGCGGCACCGTGCCCGACGCCGCGATCGCACCGGCTCTTCCCGCGGCAATTGTGGTGTTCAGGCTCGCGCGGCTGCCATCGAGCCGTCCGTCCGCGGCAACGTCGATCGGCGGCAGACCGGCGCTTCTGGTCTGCGGCGCGGTGAGCTGCTTGACCGCGACTTTGTACTGGCCGGTCGGCGCGCTCATGGAGCCCGCAATGGCCGCTGACGCGTCGAGGGTCCCGCTCAGGCCCAGACCGGGTATCGCGACATCGGCCTCGCCGAGCGGGATCGCGCTGGCCATGGCCTTAAGGTCGAGCACCTGGCCGGCCTTGCCGTCCACCGTGAAGCGGCCGCGTCCAATCCCGAGCGCCAGATGCTCGATCAGCACCGTGCCATCGTCGAGCGTGAAGCCCGCGGGGCCCTGCAGCGCAATCGCTTTGGCGCCACGGCGCGCGGTGAAGCGGTTGAGATCGAACCGCACCCGCTCCCTGGTGGTCAGTGCACCCACGGCATCGAGATCGAATCCGGCAGCCTTGGCGGACAGGCCGATCGTGCTCGCATCGGCATTGCCCGCGGCCGCCAGCGTGACGTTTGAGACTGTCTGACCGCCGAACTCGGCACCATTGACCTGCGCATCAGCATTGAGCACCGGATGGCTGTAGAGATCGGCGCCATCGGCGCGCAGATCGAAACTGCGGACGGCCGCACCCGCGGCACGGATTCCCGCGCCCTTGCCGGCAAGCCGGATCGACTGTTGGCCGCCATCGGCCGAAGCGGCAAGGTCGAGTGAGGCCGAACCGGCGAGCTCTGTAAGCGCAAGCGGCGAGAGATCGGCGAGCGCCCCGGCTGCGAAGCGAATCTGCCCGCTGGCGAATCTCTGGGCGTCGATCGTTGCTGCCCCCTTCAGGGATACCGATCCGATCGCGATGTCGACGGTCTTTGCGTGCCATCCGGCAAGGGCGGGAGCTGCGCGATCGTCGGGCTCCGACGATCGACGACTCAACTGAACAATCCCGCGCGCTGGCTTGCCGTCGACGGAGCCGTCGAGCTCGGCCTCGACAGCACAGACTCCATTGATGTCGTTGACCGTCGCGGCGAGCCCGAGATGCGGAATCGGACGCCGCATCGCGGTGGCACGATCCACCGAGGCCACGAACGAAACCCCGGGATGCGCGAGCCCGCCTGTCAGGCCGACGTCGAGAGCTCCCGCACCGGTGAGGCGAGCATCGGCCGCCGAGAGATCCGGCAGGTCCACACGCGCCGACAGGTCGCTCGAGTCGCGCGTCACTGTTCCTTTGGCGCGAACCGCAACATGGGCACCATCGATCGACGCGTCGCGGACCGTGTAAGTGTCGCGTCCGTCAGCAGAGATGTCGGCTGCCAGTGCGAGCCGCGCCCCCGCGAGCCCATCGAGCGCCGCAAGTCCCGTCGCAAGCTTCTCGCCGGCACCTGACATTCTGATATCGAAGCTGCCACGCTGTAAATCCGTGTCGAGATCGAGGCCGAACGCCACCGAACCCTTGAGCTTCAACCCGGCAAGGTCGGCAAAGGCGCCGAGGTCGGGCACGGTTCCGGTTGCCCGGCCATTCAGGCGATCGGCGCTGACATCGCCTGTATAGGTGGCCTGAACCGTCGATGTGCCGACCTCGAGACGCTCGATCCTGGCGCGGCCGCCCAGGTCCGTATCGCCATGGAGCACGAGCGACGCGGTGTTGCCGATCGCGGCCGCCAAACTCGCGTCGCGTGGCGCGATGCCGGAAGCGCGCAGGTTCGCGTCAAGGATGATACGCGTTGCGGGATCGCTGGCCTCGGCACGAGGAACGGCCGTGATCGAAGCATCAAGCGTCTCGACGTCTCCGTCCGGCAGATGAGCACCCGACAGCGCGAGCTTGACCGATGCTGTAGGAGCCTTGATTGGGCCGTTGACGCGGCTGTCGAAGACGAGGCTGCGGATCGAGCCTTGGTCAGTCTCGGTCACGTCGCCGTTGCTTGGCAAGGCGCGGATCGAAGCCGCAAAATCCACGACCTTGTCAGCTCGGAGCAGACCTTTCGCGTCGAGCCGTGCGAGACGGCTCGTCAGCGTCAGCCCGTCCAGGGCGACGCTGCCGTCGTCACCAAAATGCGTCGTACTGTCGAGATGGGTTTCGCCCGCGAAGACCGGCGCGGCGATCGCCGGCAACAACGGTTCGAGGTGACTGGCAAGGCGCGTTGCGAGCACTCGGGCCGCGCCGTTTCGGTCAAGCGCAATCGTGCCGGTCGCATCGATCGTGGGGCCGGCCTGCAACTTCAGGGCACCGCGAAAGCTGTCGAGCGTGCCCTTGCCTCCCAGTGCGAATGTGACGGGCGGCTCGCCCGGCAGATGGCCGAGCTTCGACATGAGTCCGTGGGCTGGCTCGTCGAGCGTGACGTCGAGGGTAAGCGCATTTCCCTGCGGAACGTAGGCGAGAGCGGCCTTGAAGTGGCCCGGAAAATCCTTGCGGGTGGCATCGAGGTTGAAGACGAGCCCTTCCGAGGGCGAGCCGAACTCGGTATTGCCGGTCGCCGCGACACTCAAAGCTTCACCCAGAATCGACTGTCCCAGCGTCAGGGCCCGCAGGTCGAAAGCCTTCACCTGCACCTTCACCGGAAGGTCAGGCAGCATCGGCTGATCGGACTCGGCGGCAGGCTGGTCGGACGGAAGCGGCTTTCGCCTGATCTCAAGTGTGCCGATCTCGAGACGGTCGATTTCCAGCCGCCCCAGCAACAATGCGCTGCGTCGCCAGACGAGGCGCGCCTTGTCGAGCGTCAGCCAGACACCGTCCTTGTCGGTGATGCTAACGTCGCGGACCGTTGCATCCGAGGACAGCACACCATCGACGGCGCCGACATGGACCTGGGTCGCCGGCGTCGAGAGCGTCCGCGAGACGAGACTGGCCAGCACATCCTGCTGGTTCTCGCCGCTCCCGCCCACCATTCCGTAGACAACGACACCAAGCACCGCGGCAGCGATGAGACCCAAGGCCGCGACGGCGGAACCGATAATGAACAGCCGTCGGATGCGCATCAGAAGGCTTGCCCAATGCTGACATAGATCGCGTAACGGCTGTCGCCGGGGCGAGGGTTCAGCGGTGTCGCAACGTCAAGGCGGATCGGGCCGACCGGCGTGAGATAGCGCAACCCAAGTCCCGCGCCGTAGCCCACATAGTCGTCGAAGCCTGGCAGGGACGATCGGGAGGCGGTGCCAAAGTCGAAGAATGGCACGAGGCCGATGGTGGGAGTGATCCTGACCCGCACCTCGGCGGAGCCCTCGATCAGGCTGCGACCACCGGTGATTTGACCGAACATCATCGGCGAAATGGTGTTGAAGCCGTAACCGCGTACGGATCCGCCGCCGCCAGCGAAGAAGCGATGTGCGTCCGGAATCTGGTCGAGCGGCGCGCCCGCAAGCGAGCCTGCGGCCAACCGACCCGCCAGCACGTAGTCGGCCTGCTCGTCGAGCGCATAATAGGCCGAGCCCGCAACCCGCGCTTCGAACAGATCGATCGTGGAACCCATCAGCTTCGGATAGGCATTGACGGTCGCCGAGAGGCGCACACCGCGCGTGGGGTCGAGCGGATTGTCTGTCGTGTCGTAGCGGCCGGTCGCCGTGAAGCCGATCAATGTCGCATCGACCCGCCCCAGCACGTCCTGCGATTTCGATTGCTCGACCTGGAGACCGGCCTGCAGCGAAGCCGCCTCCGAAAAGCGATGGATCACGCCGAATGTGCCGCGCACCGTGTCGTCAGTGTAACCGCCGAGGTCGTTGTTGCCGACGCGCTCGCGGAACGCAGTGGCCTCGATCAGTAGATCGTTGGCCGTACCGAACAAGCCCGGCTTGATGAAGGTGCCGGTAAAGCGTGCGCCGAAATCCGAGCCGCTCAGACTATTGAAGCCGGTGAAGGACGTGCCGTCGATCCGTTGCAAAAGCGAGGCGGACGCTTCGAGCCTCAGGCGCTCGCCGCCGCCGAATATGTTCCGATCCTCGTAGTAGCCAGCAATGCCGGGACCATCGACGGTGGAATATTTCGCCGAGAGGCCCACCGCGTGCCTGGGCCTTTCCGTCAAATCGATGAAGACCGGCAGATTGCCATTCTCATCGAGCTGGTCCGCCTCGCGGACGCGAATTCCCCCGATGGCCGGGATCTTTGCGATCGAGGTTTTCGCCAAGGCGAGCCGCTCTGGCGAATAAGGCTCGCCTTCCCTCAGATAGACGTGCGTGGCCACTACTCTCGGATCGACGTCTCCGCCCGAGATCGTCACGGCGCCGATGCCGGCCTTGGGGCCCGCTTCGACCCGCAGCCGAAGGTCCATCGCGGCGGCGCCATGATCGACGGTGGCCTTGACGTCGGCGACCTTCGCGAGCGGATGTCCGTTGCTGCGGAACCAGTCGACGAGCTTCACCTGCGCGGCGCGCAGGTCGGCAGAGATCGCGGGATCGCCGGACTTCAGCGCAAACGCGCGGCGCGGCAATCCCTGCGGCGCTTGGTCGCGCGGATAGTCTACATCAACGGCACGCAGCTTGAACAACGGACCAAGTCGCGCGATGACCTTGACGGGCACAACGGTCCGATTGCGAAAGCTGTCGGCCCGGCGCGCGGCCGCGGCAAGCCCGATCTCGTCGAGGGAGATTGGAACTCCATCTATCGTCACATCGATCTGGGCGTTGTAGCGGCCAAGCCCCCAAAGGGCATCGAGCAGCGGATTGGTATCCGCCTGCAGCCGGCGCGCGAGACCTTCCCCGTCCGGCGGCGGTTCCTGTCGAAGGCGATAGGTGCCGGCGGCATCGCGCAATGCCTGTTCGGCGTCGCTATCGTTCTTGCCCTCCGGCGCCTTGGCTTCGATCTCCAGCCGATAGGACAGCGTCGTGGCGCTGACCGGCGGCGGATCGTCGGAACCGAACAGGCCAAAGAAGTCGAGCGCGTGAGCCTGCTCGCACAGCGAGCAACCGACGACAGCGACGCACGCCGAACGCAGAACGCGCCGCGCTGCAGCGATGAAATACCTCCGCCCTGCCCGCCCCGGCAAAGGCGGCAGGCATCGTCGCACCACGATTTGCTTGATTGTTCCGCTCCGCCTGCCTGTTGACGCGACCCGAGTCTCTGCACCTCAGGTTCCGGCGATCCCCTGTCTCCGCATTCAACAGGCACCACACGCGAAGTTGATAGACTCATGATGGACAATGTTGGGCAAACGCAAGGGAACTTCGACGTTCGTCGCAGTTATCGACTCTCCGATGCGCGCCACCATCGGTTCCGGCAACCGCATCTTGCGGACAATCCGCCACACGCGTCATCAGCTGGTACCTCATGCGCGCCCAGGAGAAGAACCGGCGCAGCGAGGCCGACGATCGTGCAATGGCCGAACGCATTGGCCGCCTCATCGAGGTCCTCGACAGCGAGATCGCCGAGATCGAGGCCGACATCGGCGCCTTGATTAAAGCCGAAGCGGAGATCGCGGACGATGCGAAGTTAATGCGTTCGCTGCCCGGCGTGGGTCCGGTGGCCTGCATGCAGCTCATCGCCCAGATGCCGGAACTCGGGCGGGTCGGACCGAAACAACTCGCAGCGCTTGCTGGCCTTGCTCCCTTCAACGTCGACAGCGGCGCCTTCCGCGGCAAGCGCAAAATTGCGGGCGGCCGAAAGCGCGTTCGTGACGCCCTTTATATGGCGGCCCTCAACGCAATTCGCAGGGCTGATCCGTTCAAGGCCTTCTATGCACGACTGCGACAGGCCGGAAAACCAGCCAAACTCGCCCTCATCGCCGTCGCCAGGAAGCTGTTGACGGTCCTCAATGCCATGATGCGAGACCGAAAGCCGTACCTGCAGACCAAACCAACGTAACAGTTGCCGGCTTTCGCCGGGACGACGTGCGGAGAGAGCATGGACGGCATTCTCTTCGGTGTCATGCCCGCGCGTGCGAGCATCCAGTGCACCGTGACCTCTCGGCTCAAGCAGGACCGTCTCTCGAATACTGGATCACTCGCATGCGCGGTGATGACACCGAACACGCTCCGCGGCATTGCGCCGCGAGCCGCGCTGCGGCGCAACAATCAAAATGAGACTGCCCGTTAAGCCAATTGGCGCCGACGACATCCGCGCCGCGCCCGCCTTCGGCTAGCTTTGCCGGCAACAACCGGACGCCCATCAGCCTTCGCACGCCAAGTGGACGCCGGCGACAACGCAGAGGGAGGAGCGCGATGTTGAAAGGCAGTTTGGGACTGATTGCGTTGAGCAGCCTGTTGCTTTCGGGCACGGCGTTCGCTCAGGAGAAGATCAAGGTCGGCGTCACCGCGACGCTCGAGGGCACCTACACGGTGCTCGGCGAGGACGGCATGCGCGGCTTCCAGACGGCGCTCAACGTGCTCGGCAAGAAGATCGGCGACAAGGAGCTCGAATTCGTCGTCGCCTCGACCGACGCGACGCCCGACTCCGCGGTGCGCGCGGTGCGCAAGCTGATCGAGCAGGACAAGGTGCAAATCCTGCTGTCGCCGCTGTCCGGCGACGAAGGCATCGCGGTCAAGAACTTCGCCAAGACCCATCCGGAGCTGACCTTCGTCAACGCCGCCTCCGGCGCGCAGGAAACGACCTATGTCGATCCGGCGCCGAACTTCTTCCGCTACAACATGGACGGCGCGCAGTGGCAGGTCGGCCTCGGCAAATACGCCTATGAGACCAAGGGCTATCGCAAGATCGCGACCGTCGGCGAGGACTACTCCTTCATCTACACCCAGGTATTTGGCCTGGTGCTCGAGTTCTGCGGCGCCGGCGGCCAGGTCACCAACCGACAATGGGTGCCGCTCGGCACCAAGGACTTTGCCTCCGTGATCGCCGCGCTGCCTGACGACGTCGACGCGATCTATCTCGGCCTCGGCGGCGCCGATGCCGTCAACTTCCTCAACCAGTATCAGCAGGCCGGCGGCAAGGCGCATCTGATGGGCGGCTCGATCATGATCGACCAGACCATCCTGTCGTCGAAGGGCAACGCCAAGAACGCTCTGATCGGCACCATCGCCGCCAGCGGCCAGGCCGATACCTGGGAGGATCCGGGCTGGCAGAAATTCGTCAAGGCTTATCAGGATGCCTTCCCGCCGGCCAAACGCTTCCCGAGCCCTTCGCTGCTCGCGACCAACTATTACGGCTCGACGATGGCGTTGATCCTGGCGCTGCGCCAGGTCAATGGCGATCTCTCCAACAACCAGGCCAAGCTCAAGGACGCGCTGGCGAAGATCGAGATCGACGCGCCGAACGGCAAGATCAAGCTCGACTCCAACCGCCAGGCGATCGGCACCAATTTCGTCACCGAGGTGGTCGATGACGGCAAGGGCGCGCTGTTCAGCAAGGTCGTCAAGGTGATCCCGAACGTCAACCAGACGCTGGGCTACGATCCGGCGGTGTTCGCCAAGATCGGCCTGCCGAGCCGCACGGTCCCGGAGTGCAAGAAGTACTGACGTATTTGTTGCAGTGCAGGCTGAACGGCCGCGGCATGGTGCGCGGTTGCATCAAGAGCCCTGCTCGCCCTTGCTTTCCGCGGGCGGATGATGAACCCTTGTCGAAAAGACAAGAACATCCCGCGGGAGGGGAGGCATGAGCAGGGCGCTTGCCGTCTTCCACGGCCGGTTCGGTCGCGCGACGGTCTATCAGTTGAACCGTCCCTTCAACGTGCATGCGCACCGCGAGGGGCATCTGATCTTTCATGTCGGCGGAACGCCGGCGCAGATCGACGTCTCGGAGCAGCGGCTGCTGCTCAAGGACGACACCGTCGTCGCGGTCAACCCGTGGGAACCGCACAACTTTCTGCCGACCGACATGGACCACGGCGCGATCTTCTTCGTGCTTTATGTCAACGCCGAATGGTTCGCGCCGCAGCCCGCGACGGCACAGGGCCTGCGGTTCGGCCGCACCTTCTTTCCGCGCACCGAAGCGCTCGACCGGCTGATCCGCCGCACCGCAGCACTAGTGTGCGGCGCGCCGTCGCTGCGCAGCCTCGATTGCGAACTCCGGCAGCTGATCGACTCCTGCTACGAGGAGAGCTGGCAGGCCGCGCAGGATGCGCGCGCGGCGGCCGCGGTGACCGATTTCAGGGTGCGCAAATCGATCAAGCTGATGTCGGAAAGCCCCGGCGCCGAGATCGAGCTCGATGCGATCGCGCGCGAGGCCGGGCTGTCGCGGCCGCATTTCTACCGGCTGTTCCGCACCCAGACCGGCGTCACCCCTCACCTCTACATGAACACGCTGATCATGGAGCAGGCGCTCGATGCGCTGGTGGCGACCGAGACGCCGATCGCCGATATCGGCTTCGACCTCGGCTTCTCCTCGCAGAGCGGCTTCACCCGCTTCTTCGCCGCCAATGTCGGCATGGCCCCGACCGACTATCGCCGCGCCGCCAAGGTGTTGCGGCCGTGAAGGAGTTCCGGAGCGCACGATAAAAGATACTGTCGATCAAATCCTGAGCTTACGCCCTCGGTAGGATACTGGACACGCGGCCCGGCAGACGGTCGCGACCAGTGAGGGAACGCGACGGAGATGGCCAGGTTCATCGAACGCCATCCGGCCTGGGCACTGATCGTGATCATCGCGGTCGCGGTGCTCGCGTGGCTGGTGTTCGCGATCTGGCCGCCGGGGCTGGAGGCCGCGATCGGCCGCAAGCGCGTGTTCCTGAACGCGGTGCTGAACGGCATCACGCTCGGCGGGCTCTACTTCCTGGTGGCTAGCGGCTTCACGCTGATCTTCGGCCTGATGCGCAATGTCAACCTCGCGCACGGCTCGCTCTATCTGTTCGGCGGCTATGTCGGCTACGCGATCAGCAGCTGGACCGGGTCGTGGCTCCTCAGCTTCATCATCGCCTTCATCGCGGTGGCGCTGGTCGGCGTGATCCTGCAGCTCGTCGTGTTCCGACGCATGGAGGGTCAGGACCTCAGGCAGACCATGGTGACGATCGGGCTGTCGATCGTGTTCGCCGATCTGATGCTCTGGGTGTTCGGCGGCGACTTCTACCAGATCCAGACCCCGAGCTGGCTGATCGGCCCGATCCAGCTGCCGCTGCTGACCGCGATCAAATCAACGGGCGAAGCGGTCTATCTGCAATACCCGCTGGTGCGGCTGGTGATCTTCGCTGCGTCCGTCGTGATCGGAATCGCGATGTGGCTGGCGCTCAACCGTACGCGGATCGGCATGATCGTGCGCGCCGGCGTCGACGACCGCGACATCCTGGCCGCCACCGGCGTGCGGATCCAGCTGGTGTTCGTGCTGGTGTTCGCGCTCGGCGCGGGCCTTGCCGGCATCGCCGGCGTGGTCGGCGGCACCTTCCAGTCGCTGTCGCCGGGCGAGGATACGCGGTTCCTGCTCGCCTCGCTCGTCGTCGTGATCGTCGGCGGCATGGGCTCGATCCCGGGAGCGGCGCTCGGCGCCGTCATCATCGGCCTCGCCGAGCAACTCGGCTCGGTCTACATCCCGACCTACGCCATCGTCGTCACCTTCCTGATCATGGTGCTGGTGCTGGCGCTGCGGCCGCAGGGCCTGCTCGCGAGGCGATGACAGATGTCGCTGCTGCAGAGCACCCAGTTCCGCCCCGACCCGTCCGCCAACGCGACCCGCCGCGCCTTCATCCGTGCCTGGCCGGAATTCCAGAACCCGGCGGCCTGGCTGGTCGCGCTGATCCTCGTGATCATGCCGCTGATCGCCAACGGCTTCTTTCTGATCGAGATCTTCGCCACCACGCTGATCCTCGGCATCATCGCGCTCAGCCTGATGTTCCTCGCCGGCTATGGCGGCATGGTCAGCCTGATGCAGCTCACCATCGCGGGCTTCGCCGGCTACATGGTCGCGGTGTTCGGCATCAGCGGCAACGCCAATATCAGCCTCGGCTGGCCGTGGTGGCTGGCAACCCCGATGGCGCTGGCGCTCGCGACGCTGTTCGGCACGCTCGGCGGCGCGCTCGCGGTGCGCACCGAGGGCATCTACACCATCATGATTACGCTCGCGATCGGCGCCGCGTTCTACTACTTTACCAACCAGAATTGGGCGATCTTCAACGGCCACACCGGCATCAACACCGTCGCGACGCCGCAGTTCTGGGGCGTCGACTGGCGCGCCGATATCGCCTTCTATTATGTCACGCTCGGCGTCGCCGCGATCTGCTACTTCGCCGTCCAGTATGTCTCGCGGGCGCCGTTCGGCCTCGCGCTGCAGGGTGTCCGCGACAATTCCCGCCGCATGGCGGCGCTCGGCTTCAACCCCAATGCGCACCGCATCGCGGCCTACGCCTTCGCCGCCTTCATCGCCGCGCTCGGCGGCGTGCTGCAGGTCTGGAACTACCGGCAGATCTCGCCCGGCTCGGTCAGCGTCGGAGCCTGCATCGACGTCCTGATCATCGCCGTGGTCGGCGGCATCACGCGGCCGATCGGACCCTTCATCGGCGCGCTGATCTTCGTGCTGCTGCGGACCTTCGCGCTCGACGTGCTGATCAAGTTCGGGCTCGACGGCAACCGCTTCCGGCTGCTGATCGGGCTCGGCTTCCTCGCCATCGTGTTCTGGTCGTCGGATGGCGTGATCGGCCTGTGGGAACGCTGGCGGCAGCGCAATGCATCCTCGACGCAACGTTCAGGCGGAGGCCGCCATGGATAGCGTCGCGCAGCGGCTGTCCGTGGTCGGCGCCGGCGCGGCGCTGGAACTGCGCGGCGTGACAAGGCTGTTCGGCGCGCTGGCGGCGCTGACCGACGTCACCATCACTGTGCGGCCGGGCGAAAGGCGCGCGGTGCTCGGCTCGAACGGCGCCGGCAAGACCACGCTGTTCAACTGCATCACCGGTGACTTCCCGCCCTCCTCCGGCACGATCCGCTTCTTCGGCGAGGACATCACCCAGTTCCCGCCCTATGAGCGGATCCGCCGGGGCTTACGCCGTACCTACCAGATCTCGGCGCTGTTCCCCGGCCTCACGGTGCAGGACAACGTCTACCTCGCCTGCCGTGGCGTCTCGCGTGGCCGGTTCTCGTTCCTGCGCCCGGGGCAGAACGATGCGCTGATGCACGCGACCGAAACGCTGGTCCAGGCGGTTCACCTCAGCGGCGTGAAGGACCAGCGCGTCGCCGAGCTCGCACATGGCCAGCAGCGGCAGCTCGAGATCGCGCTGGCGCTGGCCGGCGCGCCGCGCTTCATCCTGTTCGACGAGCCGGCGGCGGGGCTGTCGCCGACCGAGCGGCGCGAGCTGATCGAGATCCTGACTTCGTTGCCGGCGCATATCGGCTACATCATCATCGAGCACGACATGGACGTCGCACTGCGCGTCGTCGAGAGCGTGACGATGATGCACAACGGCCGCATCTTCAAGGAAGGCCTGCCGCGCGAGATCGAATCCGATCCCGAGGTGCAGGAGCTTTATCTCGGAGGCGGCCATGAATGACCGCCGCGCAATGCCCGCGCTCGAGGTGAAGGGCCTCGACGTCTATTACGGCCATTCGCATGCGCTGCAGGGCGTCGATCTCACGCTCGAGTCCGGCGTGTTCTCGGTAGTCGGCCGCAACGGCATGGGCAAGACCACGCTGTGCAAGGCGATCATGGGCCTCGTGCGTGCCAGCGGCGGTTCGATCCGGATTCGCGGCGAAGAGGTCACGCGGCTCAATCCGGCACGGATCGCCCGGCTCGGCGTCGGTTATGTGCCGCAGGGCCGCCGCCTGTGGCGGTCGCTGACCGTCGACGAGCACCTTGCGCTTGCCGGCGGCCTGCGGCGCGGCGCCTGGACCATCGAGCGAATCTACGACACCTTCCCGCGCCTCGCCGAGCGCAAGACCAACGGCGGCAACCAGCTGTCCGGCGGCGAGCAGCAGATGCTCGCGATCGCGCGTGCGCTGCTGACCAATCCGCATCTCTTGATCATGGACGAGCCGACCGAAGGCCTTGCGCCCGTGATCGTCGCCCAGGTCGAGGATATGCTGCTGCGGCTCGGCGATGAGGGCGACATCTCCGTGCTGGTCATCGAGCAGAACATCGGTGTGGCGACGGCGGTGTCGCGCAACGTCGCCATCATGGTCAATGGCCGGATCAACCGGATCATCGATTCCGCCCGCCTTGCAACCGACCGCGAGCTGCAGCAGCGGTTGCTCGGCGTCGGCACCCATGGCGCCGACGAGACCGACGCCGAGCCAGCACCGGCGAAGGCCGAAGCGGCCGGTGCCCCGCAGCCGGAACGCAAGGGGCCGACCCGCATCTACGTCTCCAATCCCGTGCTGCCGACCCGCTGGTCGCAGCCGGTGCCGATCGCCCGCATCGAGGCCGCCGCACGGACGCAGTCCACCGGGGTCACTCGGCTCGAGGAGGCAACCCGGCAGCGACGCGAACCGACGACCTCCCGAACGTCCGGGCCACCGGTCGTCCTCATCGTCGGCACGCTCGACACCAAGGGTGCCGAGCTGCGCTTCATCCGCGATATCATCGCCGGCAGCGGCCTGCGCACGCGACTGGTCGACGTCTCGACCAGCGGCAAAGCGGCGAGCTGCGATGTCACCGCGCAGGAGATCGCACTGAACCACGGCCGCGGCGGCTCCGGCGTGTTCGGCGCCGATCGCGGCGCCTCGGTGACGGCGATGGCGGAGGCGTTCGAGCGATGGCTGCGTCGCCAGGGCAATATCGCCGGGATCATCTCCGCCGGCGGCTCCGGCGGCGCGTCGCTGGTCGCGCCCGGCATGCGCGCGCTGCCGGTCGGCGTGCCGAAGCTGATCATCTCCTCGGTCGCGTCCGGCGACGTCGGTCCCTATGTCGGTCCCGCCGACATCACCATGATGTATTCGGTGACCGACGTGCAGGGTCTCAACTCGATTTCGCGCACGGTGCTCGGCAACGGCGCTCATGCGCTGGTCGGCATGGTTAAGGCGCGGCTCGATGAGCAGGCCGGCAAGCAGCGCAGCGCAGGCGCGAACCTTCCGGCGATCGGCATCACCATGTTCGGCGTCACCACCCCGGCCGTGCAGAAGATCGCGGCGGACCTGCGCGAGGATTTCGAGTGCCTCGTCTTCCACGCCACCGGCGTCGGCGGCCGCTCGATGGAGAAGCTGGTCGAGTCCGGCCAACTCGCCGGCGTGATCGACCTCACCACGACCGAGGTCTGCGACCTCCTGATGGGCGGCGTGTTCCCGGCGACCGAGGATCGCTTCGGCGCCATCGTCCGCAGCCGCGTGCCCTATGTCGGCTCGGTCGGCGCGCTGGACATGGTGAACTTCGGCGCACCCGACACGATCCCGGAGCGCTATCGGCAGCGCAAATTCCACATCCACAATCCGCAGGTCACCTTGATGCGGACCACGCCGGAAGAGAACGAGCGCATGGGCCGCTGGATCGGCGAACGGCTCAACCAGATGGACGGGCCGGTGCGCTTCTTCCTGGCCGAGGGCGGCGTCTCCGCGCTCGATGCACCCGGCCAGCCGTTCTGGGACCCGGAGGCCGATGCAGCGTTGTTCCGCGCGCTGGAGCGCACCGTGCGCCAGACCGGCAACCGGCAGATCATCCACATCAAGCGCAATATCAACGATCCCGAGTTCAGCGCCGCCATCGTCAGCGCGTTCCGCCCCTTGCTCGGACGCGCCGGTGGTCGGCGGAGAGTGGCGAGGTGACCCATGGCCAGGTTTGAACGCGCAGCGCTGTTGAAGAAGTTTCACGCCATGATCGCACGCGGCGAGCCGATCGTCGGCGGCGGCGCCGGCACCGGACTGTCGGCGAAATGCGAGGAGGCCGGCGGCGTCGACCTGATCGTGATCTACAATTCCGGCCGCTACCGCATGGCCGGCCGCGGCTCGCTCGCCGGCCTGATGCCCTATGGCGATGCCAACGCCATCGTCGTCGAGATGGCCGGCGAGGTGCTGCCGGTCGTGACCAGGACGCCGGTGCTCGCCGGCGTCAACGGCACCGATCCGTTCCGCGACATGGATGTGTTCCTCGACCAGCTCAAGGCGATCGGCTTTGCCGGCGTGCAGAACTTCCCGACCGTCGGCCTGATCGACGGCACCTTCCGCGCCAATCTCGAAGAGACCGGAATGTCCTATGCGCTCGAGATCGACATGATCGCGAAGGCGCATGAGAAGAACATGCTGACCACGCCCTATGTGTTCAGCGAGCAGGAGGCTGCCGCGATGGCGATCGCCGGCGCCGACATCATCGTCTGCCATATGGGCCTCACCACCGGCGGCACAATCGGCGCGCAGACCGCGCCAAAGCTCGCCGACTGCCCTGCCCGCATCGAGGCCTGGGCCGAGGCCGCGCTCAGCGTCAATTCGAACATCATCGTGCTCGCGCATGGCGGTCCGATCGCGGACCCCGCCGATGCCGATTTCATCATGAAGCAGACCCGCAACTGCCACGGCTTCTACGGCGCCTCCTCGATGGAACGCCTGCCGGTCGAGCGGGCGCTCACGGATCAGGTTCGCAAATTCAAGGCGATCGGCGCGCGCTAGCCGCCGTGACCAAGGGAGGAAGAGATGTCGGGGATGCTGGTCGGTGAATTGATCCTCTGGCTCATCGTCGCAATCGTCGCGATCGTCATCATCGTCTATGTCGTGAACTGGCTGTATCACCGCTCGTCGAAGGAGGTCTCCTTCGTCCGCACCGGTTTCCTCGGCGAGCGCGTGGTGATCAATGGCGGCGCCTTCGTGCTGCCCTTCATCCACGACTACACGCCGGTCAACATGAACGTGCTGCCGATGGGGATCGTGCGCTCCAGGCAGGACGCGGTGATCACCCGCGACCGCATGCGCGTCGACATCGAGGCCGATTTCTACGTCCGGGTTCAGCCGACCCGCGAAGCGGTCTCGATCGCTGCCGCCACGCTCGGCCGCCGCACCATGGAGCCCGAGCAGCTCCACACCCTGCTCTCCGGCAAATTCATCTCCGCGATCCGCTCAGTCGCCTCCGAGATGACGATGGAGCAGATGCACGAGCAGCGCGGCGACTATGTGGCGCGCGTCAAGGCCAATGCCGCCGAAGCACTGGCGCAGAATGGCCTCGAACTGGAGTCGGTCGCGATCACCGATCTCGATCAGACCGACCTCGAATATTTCAATCCCTCGAACCGCTTCGACGCCGAAGGCTTGACCCGCCTGATGGAGGACATCGAGGCCAAGCGCAAGCTGCGCAACGACATCGAGCAGGACTCGATGATCAAGATCCGCTCCCGCAATCTCGAGGCCGAGCGGCAGGCGCTGGAGATCGAGCGCGAAAGCGAGACCGCCCGTCTCGAGCAGGAACGCGACATCGAGATGCGCCGTGCCCTGCAGCGCACTGAGGTCGCCCGCGAGCGCGCGCTGCGCGAGACAGAGTCGGAGCAGGCCCAGATTGCGGCGCGCGAAGCCATCGAGAAAGCGCGCATCGCCAACGAGCAGGCGATCACCGAAGCACGCATCGCCTCGGAGCGCGAGACCCGGCACAAGGAGATCGAGCGGACGCGGGCGGTCGAAGAGAAGGAGCTGCTGGCGCGCGAGGAGATCGAGAAGGTCCGGATCGCCAACCAGCGCTCGGTCGACACCACCCGCATCGCCTCCGAGCGCGAGGTGCGCCAGCGCGAGATCGAGCGGATGCGCACGGTCGAGGAAGCCGAGATCGCCGCTCGCGAGGCGATCGAGAAGGCCCGGATCCAGCAGGACCGCGTCGTCACCGATGCCCGCATCGCCAATGAGGAGGAGACCCGGCGCCGCGAGATCGAGCGCACCCGCGCGGTCGACGAGGCCGAGATCGCCGCGCGCGAGGCCACCGAGAAGGCGCGCATCGCCCAGACCATGACGGTCAATGTCGAGCGCATCTCCTCGGACGAGCGCACCCGCGCGCTGGAAATCCAGCAGGTTCGCACCATCCAGGAAGCCGAGATCGAGGCGCAGAAGGCGGTCGAGGCCGCCCGCATCGCGCGCGAGAAGATGCTGGCCGCCGAGCGCATCGCCGCCGACCACACCACACGCAAGCTCGAGATCGAGCGCAACCAGGCGGTCGAGATCGCCGGGATCAGTGCCCGCGAAGCCACCGAAGCGTCGCGGATCGCCCAGGAAGAGCACGTCCGGGCGCTCGAGATCGCCCGCACCCGCGCGATCGAGGAAGCCGATATCGCCTCCCGCGAGGCGATCGAGGCGGCGCGGATCTCGCAGGAGAAGTCGGTCGCCGCGCAGCGCATCCGCGCCGAGCGCGAAACCCGCGGGCTCGAGATCGCGCGCACCGAGGCGATCGAGGCCGCCGAGCTGAAGCGCCGCGACGCCATCGAGCGGCAGCGCATCGATGTCGAGCTGACGTTGGAGAGTGAGCGGATCGCCTCCTCCAGGACCCGCGAAGTGCTCAACATCGACCAGAAGAAGGCGATCGAGCTCGCCGACGAGGAGCGCGTGATCGCGCTCGCCGCCAAGCGCTCCGAGCGGATCGATGCCGACCGGCAGGTCCGGCAGGCCGAAATTGTGGCGCGCAAGGACATCGACACCACCGACGTCTCCCGCGAGCAGGCGCTGGAGGCGGCCCGGATCGAGCGGCGCCGTGCGATCGAACAGCTCGAGGTCGCTCGCAACCAGTCGCTGCAGGAGGCCGAGATCGTCGCCCGCGAGGAGGTCGAACGCGCCCGCATCGCCTCCGACCGTGGCCTCGACGAGGCCCGCATCGGCCGCGAGCGCGAGCTACGCAAGCTCGAGGTCAACCGCGAGAAGGATGTCGAGACCGCGCTGATGGAAAAGGCCATCGCGCTGCATCAGAAATCACTGGAAGAATCCGCGGCACGAGCCGCGGCCGAGGACGCCCGGATCCACGCCACCGAAGCGGCCGAACGCGTCGTCACCGCGCGCGAAAGCGAGATCGCAAAGCGGCGCAAGACCGTCGAGGTGCTGCTCGCCGAAAAGCAGGCCGAGGAAACCAGGATCGCAGCCGGGGCCGAACGGGTCCGTGCCACGGTCGAGGCCGAGGCGCAGCGTCTGCTTAACGAGGCCGAGAACGTGCTGACCGATCAGGCGCGCTACTCGCTGTTCCGCCGCAAGCTGCTCGACCGGATCGAGGGCATCGTGCGCGAGAGCGTCAAGCCGATGGAGAAGATCGAGGGCATCCGCATCCTCCAGGTCGACGGCCTCAACGGCAACGGGCATGGCAACGGCACCGGACGCAGCGCCACTGACGAAGTGATCGACTCGGCGCTGCGCTACCGCGTGCAGGCGCCGCTGATCGACTCGATCCTCTCGGATATCGGCGTCGAGGGCGGCAGCCTCGCCAAGATGCCCGGCCTGATCCGCGAAGCCCGAGACATGCAAGGCATCAAGGACTCCGCGCGCAAGAGCGGCGCCGAGGAAAAGCCGCCGGCGCCCGAGGGCGGCGGCGAGCCGGCGCGACCTGAGCGCACGCCGCGCAAGAAGGACTGAGCTCACGCCATGGCACGGGTTTACGTTTCCACCGTCGTCAACGCCCGCAACGACCGGGTCTGGGCCCGCGTCCGCGATTTCAACGGGCTGCCGAACTGGCATCCCGCGATCGCCGAAAGCCGGATCGAGGGCGGCGAGCCCTCCGACAAGATCGGCTGCGTCAGGGATTTCCGGCTGCGCAACGGCGATCGCATCCGCGAGAAGCTGCTCGGGCTGTCCGACTACGACATGTTCTGCACCTATTCGATCCTGGAATCGCCGATGGGCGTCGAGAACTACGTCGCGACGCTGCGGCTCACGCCAGTCACCGACGGCGACCAGACCTTCCTGGAATGGACCGCCGAATTCGACTGCGCGCCGGAGCGCGAGACGGAGCTCGTCAACAATATCGGCGGCGGCGTGTTCCAGGGCGGCTTCGACGCGTTGAAGCGGGCGTTCGGAGGATAGACCGTGCCGCATATCGTCAAAAGCACGATCCTGGATGCGCCGACCGATGCGGTGTGGGCCGTGCTGCGCGATTTCAACGGTCATGACCGCTGGCATCCGGCGGTCGCGAGCAGCGGCATCGAGCGCGCCCAGCCGTCCGACAAGATCGGCTGCGTCAGGCGCTTCAAGCTGAAGGACGGCGCCGAGCTGCGCGAGCAACTGCTGGCGCTGTCCGATCTTGAGCAATCGTTCAGCTACTGCCTGCTCGATACGCCGATCCCGATGTTCAACTACGTGGCGCATGTCCGTCTGCTGCCGGTCACCGATGGTGACCGCACCTTCTGGCACTGGGAGTCGCGCTTCACGACGCGAACCGAGGACAGCGAGCGCATCACGCGGATGGTTTCGGAAGACATCTACCAGGCCGGCTTCAACGCCATCCGCCGGCATCTGAAGGAGGCCGCGTAAGCGGAGAGCACCATCATGCCAGTCACGGTGAAGACCTTCACCAGCACCCATGACGCCGCGGCGGCGCTGTCCTCGGATCGCAGCGCCCGCTATCTCGGCGGCGGCACGCTGGTGATGCGGGCGCTGAACGAGGGCGACATCTCGATCTCGACCATCGTGCGCGCCAGCGACCAAGCGATGACACGGATCGATGCCACCGGCTCGCGCATCACGCTCGGCGCCGGCGTCACCTTCGCCCGCGTCCTGGCCGAACGCGACCTCGCCTTCCTGCACGCCCCGGCGCGCTCGATCGGCGGGCCGGCGGTGCGCAACATGGGCACCGTCGGGGGCAATCTGTTCGCGCCGGTGCCGTATGGCGACTTCACGGTCGCGATGCTCGCGCTTGATGCCACGGTGTCCGTCCAGGGCGGCCTCGGCGGGCGCGAGATTCCGATCGAGGAGTTCCTGCAATCGCGCGACCGGCAGGCCGGATCGCTGGTGCTGGCGATCTCCTTTGCCAGGCCCGGCAGCATTGAGGCCTTCCGCTACCGCAAGATCGCGCGCATCAAGCCCAACGGCGGCGCGGTGATCACGCTCGCGGCGCACCTGCCCGTTAACGGCAGCCGCATCGTCGGCGCCCGCGTCGCGCTTGGCTCGATGGCGCCGACGCCGATCCGCGCCCGTGCCGTCGAGCGCGCGCTCGAAGGCCGCGCGCTCGACGCCTCCACCATCAGCGCAGCTGCTGCGGCAGCCGTTGAGGGAACGTCACCCGGCGACAATGCGCTCGCCAGCGCCTGGTATCGCCGCGAGATCGTCGGCGTGCATCTCCGCCGTCTGTTGTCCGGTCAGGAATAATTCGTGATGGCCAAGACTGCCCTTCAATTCCAGCATAACGGCCGTGACGTCGCGATCTTCGTCGACGGCGGCACCAACCTTCTGGTCGCGCTCCGCGAACTGATCGGCGACATGACGCCGAAGTTCGGCTGCGGCCAGGGCGGCTGCGGCACCTGCAGCGTGCTGATCGACGGCGAGCTGCATCTCTCCTGCCTGACGCTCGCCGAAACGGTCGCCGGCCGCTCGGTCGAGACGCTCGACGGCGTCAAGGACGGCCCCAATCTGCACCCGCTGCAGCGCGCCTTCGCCGACAATTTCGCCGCGCAGTGCGGCTACTGCACGCCCGGCATGCTGATGGCCGCGAAGGCGCTGCTCGACCGCAATCCGCAGCCGAGCCGCGCCGAAGTGGTCGAGGCGATCTCCGGCAACATCTGCCGCTGCACCGGCTACGAGCCGATCATCAACGCCGTGCTATCAGCCGCTTCCGGCGGCCGGGCGCGTGCGTAAGGGAATAGTGCCATGCTGGAATTGCGCAAGGACATCTTCGCCGACGAGCGCGACGACGATCTGAAGGAGATCGGCAAAGGCACGCAGCGCCAGGATATGCTCGGCCATGTCACCGGCACCTCGCCCTATTTCGATGACCACAAGCTGCAGGGCATGCTGCATCTGAAGGTGGTACGCAGCGCGCATCCCCATGCAAGACTCCGCCGCATCGACACCTCGGAGGCCGAGCGGTCGCAGGGGGTCCGGCGTGCGATCCGCGCCTCCGACGTGCCGCGCAACCTGAACACGCTGCTCAGCCTGATCAATTTCGGCAAGGACGACGAGCCCTCGCTCGCGGTCGACAAGGTGCGCTACAAGGGCGAACCCATCGTCGCGATCGTCGCCGACAGCCCGCGCGAGGCCTATGAGGCCATCGCAAAGGTCAAGATCGACTATGAGCCGCTGCCGGCGGTGTTCGACGTCGAGGAGGCGCTGAAGGCGGGCGCGCCCGTGGTCAACGAGGTCTATCCCAAGAACACCTTCACCTATCACGAGACCTATGATCACCAGCAGCTGCGCTTCGGCGATGCCGACCGCGCACTCGCGACGGCCGACCATGTGCTGGAACAGCGCTACCAGATGTCGCCGATCGAGCACGCGCCGACCGAAACCAACGGCTCGATCGCAGCTCCCGACACCAACGGCCGCTACATCGTCTACACCTCGACGCAGGCGCTGTTCTTCTCGGTGGACACCTGCGCGAAGATCCTCGACGTGCCTTCCAACACCTTCCACTTCATCGGCGGCACCGTGGGCGGCGGGTTCGGCGGCAAGGTCGATACGCTGACCGAGCCGCTCTGCATCCTCGGCGCGATGCTGACCGGTCGCCCGGTGCGCTATGTGTTCGGGCGCGAGGAGGAGATGCAGTACGGGCCGCCGCGCGGCGCCGAGCGCATCTACATCAAGGACGGCGTGATGCGCGACGGCCGCATCGTCGCCCGCAAGGTGCGCGCCTACTTCGACAGCGGCGCCTATACGCGGCTGTCGAGCTATGCAGCGGTGAAATGCGCCGCCCATCTGCCCGGCCCCTACACGATCCCGAACGTTCATGGCGACGTCTACTGCGTCTTCACCAATCGCACGCCGGCGACCGCGATGCGCGGCTTCGGCGTCACCGCGATGGATTTCGCCATCGAATGCCAGATGGACAAGCTCGCCCATCTCGTCGGCATGGACCCGATGGAGTTCCGGATCCTCAATGCGTATCGCGACGGCGACATGAAGGCGCACCGCCGCGAGGCCAAGAACACCGCGCTGATCGAATGCGTGCAGGTCGCAGCGGAGAAGGCCAAGTGGCCGCTCCGCGAAGACTTCAAGCGGATGTCGTCGCGCAAGGATGGTGGCGGCGCGCGAGCCGCCGTGACGCCGACCCCGCGCGAGCCGCATGCACCGCCGGCCTCACCATCCCAGCAGCGCACGACGTATGACCGCGCGCCGGCCGCGACCCGCGAGCCGCCGCCACCGCCGCCCTCTTCGCCGCCACCGTCGTCTCCGCCGCCGCGGCCGGGCGCGCCGTCGCACGGCGCCACCCGCTTCTCTTCCGTCTTCGGCACCAGGAGGCGCTGACCATGACCCGGCATCGCGGACGCGGCATCGCGTCGGTCAACTATCCCATCGGCATGAACCTCGGCGGCGATCCCAGCCAGGCGCTGGTGCATTCCAACCCGAGCGGCAAGTTCACCGTGGCGCTGTCCTCGATCGACCTCGGCCAGGGCATGAAGTCGGTGACGCGGCAGATCTGCGCCGAGACGCTCGGCGTGCCGGTCGAGGACGTCTATGTCGACACCGCGGATTCCGACACCGGCCCGCACTGCATGGGCTCGTTCGCCTCGCGCGGCACGCATCGCGTCGGCAACGCCGTAATGGCGGCTGCGCGCGAGGCACGCGGTGTGATGATGGAGGCCGCCGCCGAGGAACTGGAGGTGAATGCCGCCGACCTCGAGACCGACGGCCGCGGCAATATCCACGTCAAGGGCGCGCCGCATCGCTCGATCTCCACCAAGGACGTCGCCATCGCCGCGCAGTTCAAGCAGGGCAAGACGATCTCCGGCCGCGGTATCTTCCTGGTGCCGCTGTCCGACGTCGACCCCGAGACCGGCGAGATGTCGCCGGCGACATGCTACGCGCATGCCTGCCTGGTCGCCGAGGTCGAGGTCGACGACGAGACCGGCGAGGTCGACATGGTCCGGATGGACTCCGCCTATGAACTCGGCCGCGCGCTCAATCCACGGCTGGTCGAGCAGCAGCTGGTTGGCGGCGCCTGGATGGGCGTCAGCCACGCGCTCTACGAGACGCCGGAGCCTTATTATCCGGAGCCGGTGCACGGTCCGCGCGACTTCGTCGAATATCTGATGCCGGGTCCGGGCGACATCTGCCCGCACGACATCGCGGTGCTGGAACGCCCGGCGCCCGACGGTCCGTTCGGCGCCAAGGGACCGGGCGAGATGTGCGCCAATCCCGTGCTGCCTGCGGTCGCCAACGCAATCTTCAACGCGGTCGGGGTGCGGATCGACGATCTCCCGATCACGCCGGAAAAGGTGTTGCGCGCCATCAGGGCGCAAGGCGGCGCGCGTCCGCAGCCACGGCGCTGAGGTTTCTCCATGCCGGTCCGCAGCAACATCGTCGGCATCGACAGCCCAGAGGCGCTGGAGAAGGCGCTGCGCGCGGCCTATTATCTCGCCGACGACGGCATCGCGACCGCCTCCTATCTCTCGCTTGCGCTGGGCAAGCCGCTGTTACTCGAGGGCGCGCCGGGTGTCGGCAAGACCGAAGCTGCAAAAGCGATCGCCGCCGTGCTCGGCCGCAGGCTGATCCGCCTGCAATGCTACGAAGGCATCGACGCCGCCGCTGCCCTCTACGAGTGGAACTATCCGCGCCAGATGCTGGCGATCCGGCAGGCCGGCGAGGAGAGCATCGATATCTATGGCGACGCCTTCCTGATCGAGCGCCCGATGCTGGCCGCGCTGCGCGCGCCCGACGCGACGGTGCTTCTGATCGACGAAATCGACCGCGCCGATCAGGAGTTCGAGGCCTTCCTGCTCGAATTCCTCTCCGACTTCCAGATCTCGATCCCCGAGCGCGGCACGGTGCGCGCTGCAGAGCATCCGGTCGTGGTGCTGACGTCGAACCGGACGCGCGATCTGCACGAGGCGCTGCGGCGGCGCTGCGTCTATCACTGGATCGATTATCCGAATGCCGAGCGCGAGGCGCGCATCGTGATGATGCGGGCGTCCAGCGTCGCCGAGGCCACCGCCCGCGCGGTGGTCGCCGCCGTCGGCCGGCTGCGCCGCGAGCCGCTGAGCAAGGCGCCCGGGATCGCCGAGGCGGTCGACTGGGCCGAGGCCGCGACCCTGCTCAACAAGGGCGGCGCGCGCTGGCCGGACGCGTTCAAACGCTCGATCGGCGTCGCGCTGAAGGACGAGGAGGATCTGCATTTCATTTCGCCCCGGCTCGATGCGATCATCGCGGAGGCGGCCGCGTGAACGACGACCTGCAGCTGCCGCGCGCCGCGCGGATATTTGTTTCGTTCGTCGCGCTGCTGCGCGCCAACGGCTTTTCGGTTGCGCCGGAGCAGACGACGAGCTTCCTCGCGGCAATCGAGCTGCTCGGTCCGCGCAGCCTGGAGCACATCCGCCTGGCCGGGCTCGCGACATTGGCGCCGCCGCCCCAGCGCCGGGCGACGTATGACCGGCTGTTCGACATCCACTTCCGCGGCGCCGAGGCGATCGAGCAGGCCGAGGGTGAGGATGAGGAGACCGTTCGCCTGCAGGAGGAAGGCCGCGGCGAGGACGAGCCGCCGCTTGCCGACGAGGCCAATGAGTCCGGCCTCGCCGCGGCGCGCGCCGAGGCATTGGTCGAGCGCCGCTTTGCCCAGACCGCGACCAGCGATCCGCTGCGAAAGCTGTCGCGCGAGGCGGCAAGGCGCCTGCCGCGACGGCGCGGCCACCGGCGCCGCCGTGCACGCAGTGGTCCGTTCGCCGATCTGCGCCGCACGCTGCGCGACAGCGTCCGCAATGACGGCGAGGTGCTGCGGCTCGGGCGGATGCGACGCCGCCAGCGCCCGCGCAAGATCCTGTTCCTGATCGACGTCTCCGGCTCGATGAAGGCACGCACCGAGGAGAACATGAAGCTCGCGCATGTGCTGGTGCAGGCGGCCGGCAATGTCGAGGTCTTCACCTTCGGCACAAGACTGACCCGAGTCACGCCGGCGCTGCGGCTGAAGCGGCGCGAGCAGGCGCTGAACGCGGCCTCCTTCCTGGTCAGCGACTGGGACGGCGGCACAAGGATCGGCGATGCGCTGCAGGCGTTCCTCGCCGTGCCGCGGTTCGGCGGATATGCCCGCGGCGCCGCGGTCGTGATCGTCTCCGACGGCCTGGAACGCGGCGATCCGGCTGCGCTGCGCGATGCCGTGGCAAAACTGTCGCGGCGGGCCTGGCGCGTCAGCTGGCTGACGCCGCTCGCAACCTCGCCCGGCTTCACGCCGCAAACCGAGGCGCTGATCGCGATCCAGCGCTTTGTCGACGATCTCGTGGACGGCGGATCCAGCGCGGCTGTTGTCGCGCATCTGCTGTCGCTTGGAACAAGGAGAGCCGCGTGACTGGCATTGTCGACGGACATCATCACATCTGGCGGCAGGCCGATCTCGCCTGGCTGTCCGGCCCGATGCAGCCGCGCATCTTCGGCCCCTATGAGCCGATCCGCCGCGACTATCCGATCGAGGAGTATCTCGGCGACCTCAAGGGCACCGGCGTCAACCGCTCGGTCTATGTCCAGACCAACTGGCCGAACGGCCAATTCGAGGACGAAGCCGCCTGGGTGCAGCAGACCGCGGACCAGCACGGCTGGCCGCACGCCCTCGTCGCCTATGCCGATTTCTCCGTCGCCGACGTCCGCCCGCAACTCGATCGATTGAAGCGCTATCCGCTGGTGCACGGCGTGCGCATGCAGCTGCACTGGCACGAGAACCCGCTGTACCGCTTCGCCGCGCGTGCCGATCTCTGCAATGATCCCGTGATCCGGCGCAATGTCGGCCACCTCGCCGACTACGGCTGGAGTTTTGACCTGCAGGTATTCGCGCCGCAGATGGCCGATGCGGCCGGCCTCGCGGAGGCTTGCCCTGACGTGACCTTCATCCTGCAGCATGCCGGCATGCTGGAGGACCTGTCGCCGCAGGGCCGCGCCGCCTGGCGCAGCGGGATGACGCGGCTCGCGCGATGTCCGAATGTGGTGTCGAAGCTGTCCGGGCTCGGCACCTTCATCCATCGCAACGATGCCGCGCATATCGCCGGCGTGGTGACCGATACCGTCGCGATCTTCGGCGCCGACCGCTGCCTGTTCGGCTCGAACTTTCCGATCGAGAAGCTGTGGACCAGCTATCGCGAACTCGTCGCCGCTTTCAAGGCGGCAGCCGAACGGCTGAGCCCCGAACAGCGCGATGCGATCTTCAGCACGACGGCGGCGCGGGTCTATCGGCTACAGCCATAGCCGCACCGCGGGGTCGAACATAACAACGAACACGAATTGGGAGGGAGACAGATGCCGCTAGAGATCAAGATTCTGGACTATGGCGATATCGAGCTGGAATCGAGCTTCCTCGTGCTCGGGCACAATTGCGGCCGCACCCGCCGCGTGCTGACGCTCGGCTTCCTGATCCTCGGCGGCCCCTATCCCGTGCTGGTCGACACCGGCTATCGCTCCAACCAGATCATGGAGACGCTCGGCATGCGCGGGCTCCAGTTTCACGAGAACATGATCGAGAACCAGCTCGCCCGCCACGGCGTGCGGATGGGCGACGTCCGCTTCGTCTGTCACACCCACCTGCACATCGACCATGCCGGCAAGGACGACCTGTTCCCGATGAACACGACCGTCGTGCTGAACCGCAAGGAGCTGGAATACTCCGTCTCGGGCCTGATGCACCCGCAGTATCCGGCGCCGGACATCAAGCACCTGATCGACCGCCTGCACACCAAGAGCGCGCTGCGCTTTCTCGACCTCGAAATCACCGGCCCGGTCGAGCTGATGCCGGGCGTCTATTGCGACGCTGCCAACGCCCATACCGAAGGCTCGATGAACATCCATGTCCACACCGCCGACGGGATTGCGACGATCTGCGGCGACGTGATCTATGATTTCAACGACCAGATCGTGAATCCCTTTAACGAGATCCACGACGCCGAGCCGCGCACCACGGGCAACCACGGCACCAGCAAGCGCGCCGAGAAGGCAGCGATCAAGAAGCTGCTCTCGAGCTCCCGCTATCTGCTTCCTGTGCACGATCGCCCGGCCAAGATCGAGGGCGGCATGGTGGTCGGCCGCCTGCATGACCAGGTACCCGGGCCTGTCGTGCAGAGCCTGCCGCAGCGCAACTGGTTCCCGGCGTAGAGGATCGAGGCGATGACGCATGTCACGCTGCGCAGCGAGTTCGAAGACCTGATCGATCCCTACGCGCCGGTCGGCCAGGTCGGGACCGGCTTCGATTTCACGGAGGGACCGATCTGGCATCCGGCCGATCATTTCCTGCTGTTCTCCGACATGCCGGGCGATGTGCGCCGGCGCTGGGATGCGCGGCGCGGCGTCGTCGAGGTCAGGCGGCCATCGAACAAATGCAACGGCATGACCTATGACGCGGACCTCAATCTGATCGTCTGCGAGCACGCGACGTCTTCGCTGATCCGCGAGCGGCCCGACGGGCGGCGCGAGGTGCTGGCTTCGCATTACGAGAACCAGGAGCTCAACAGTCCGAACGATGTCTGTGTGCATTCCTCCGGCGCGATCTATTTCTCCGATCCTTGGTACGGCCGCATGCCGGTCTATGGCGTCGAACGGCCGCGCCAGCTCGGCTTCCAGGGCGTCTACCGCGTGCCGCCCGGCGGCGGCGCGCCGAAACTGCTGGTCGACCGCTACCTGTTCGAGCAGCCGAACGGGCTGTGCTTCTCGCCCGACGAGCGCATCCTCTATGTCAACGACACCGTGCAGGCGCTGATCCGCGCCTTCGACGTCAATGCCGACGGCTCGCTCACCAATCCGCGCGTGTTCGCCTCCGGCATCCGCTCCGAGCTCGAGCCCGGCCTGCCCGACGGCATGAAATGCGACCAGCGCGGCAATGTCTGGGTCACCGCGCCCGGCGGCGTCTGGGTCTATTCGCCCGCCGCCGACCTGCTCGGCAAGGTCCGCCTGCCCGAGCTCGTCGCCAACCTCGTCTGGGGCGGCGCCGACTTCCGCACGCTCTATCTGACCGCGACCCATTCGGTCTATGCGATCCCGACCAAGGTCGGCCCGCGCCACGAGCCCTATATGAGCGGCAAGCGCGGCGGCGCGGGTGCCGCTTCGTCCAGGCCTGCGCCGAATCTCGCCGCCGGTGAGATGCAGCTCGATCCGCAACGCTGCGCGATGATCATCCAGGACATGCAGAACGACGTCATCATGGACGGCGGCGCGTTCGCCGAGTCCGGTGCGCCCGCGCACGCCCGCCAGCAGCATGTCGTCGAGAATGTCCGCCGCGTGGCGGAGGCTGCGCGGGCGCGCGGCGTCGCCATCATCCATGTCTGGTTCGTCGTCGAGCCGGGCGCGCCCGGCATCACCTTGAACGCGCCGCTGTTCGAGGGGTTGGTCGACAGCAAGGCGATGGTGCGCGGCAGCTGGGGCGCGGCACCGGTCTCGGGACTCGAGCCGCGCCCGGGCGACTTCGTGGTCGAGAAGATGCGGATGAGCGCCTGGGAAGGCACCCGGCTCGAGACCATCCTGAAGGCAACCGGCCGCGACATGATCATCAATACCGGAGCCTGGACCAACATGTCGGTCGAGCACACCGCGCGCACCGGCGCCGACAAAGGCTATTTCATGATCGTGCCGGAGGATTGCTGCTCGACCATGAATGCCGACTGGCACAACGCCGCGATCAATTTCGCGCTCCAGAACGTCTCCGTCGTGACCAACGCCGACACCGTGATCAAGGCACTCGGCTAGGGAGGCGCGGTGCCGAAGCTGCTGCACCTTAACTGCTCACCGCGCCCCGATTCGGAATCGGCGGCCGGCGCGCGTGCCTTTCTCGATCGCTTCCGTCATGCGCGGCCGGACTGGGAGATCGACGCGATGAACCTCTGGCGCGAGCCGCTGCCGGAATTCGAGGGATATCTGCTCGAGGCCAAATACGCCCGGATCGACGGCAAGAGCTTCACCAGTTCGCAGCACGACGCCTTCGCGATCGTCGAGCGCCTCGCGCTGCGGCTGTCGCTGGCCGATCGCGTGCTGATCTCGACGCCGATGTGGAATTTCGGCATTCCCTACAAGCTCAAGCAATGGCTCGACGTCATCATCCAGCCCGGGCTGGCCTTCCGCTTCGATTCGGCGCAGGGCTATCTGCCGCTGTTCAAGGACCGCCCGACGATCGTGATCCTCGCAAGCGGCAGCGACTTCGTCACCGGCATGAACCGCGGCCGCATCGACATGGCAACGCCCTATCTGCGCGAGGCGCTGCGCTTCATCGGCATCAGCGACGTGCGCTTCGTACCGATCGGCCCTACCACCGGGCCCACCGAGCCGATCCGCGCCGCCCGCGAGGCGGCGCACCGGCGGCTGGTGGAGATGGCGGGGAGGTTTTGACCTGCTCTTACCACATCGTCGTCCTGGCGAAACCCATAACCACCGAATCTGAATGTAAACGAGATCGTGGGCCCAGCGCAGCATCACAATTGTCATTCGGGGTAATGGGTCCTAGGCTTTCGCCACGACGACGACGTGTGTTGACTGAGGTGTGAGCCGTGCATCGGCACCCAGGGGTAGAACCACAGACGCCCTCGGCCATCCCTACGTTTCCGCGGCGGGAAAGACCAGCCTGCACAACAATCCCGGCGCATTGTCGCGCAATTCGATCCGTGCGCCGTGCAGGCTCGCGACCGCCGCGACCAAGCTGAGGCCGAGGCCGTTGCCCGGCGTGTAGCGGCTCTGCTCGAGCCGGTAGAACCGCTTGAAGACGCGGTCGTGCTGCTCGGCGGGTATCCCGGGGCCGTCATCGGCGATCGAAATCACCGCGCCTCGCTCATCGTTGTCGCAGGTCACCGTCACCCGCCCACCCGCGCGGCCATGCTTGATGGCGTTGTCGACGAGATTGGCAATCGCATCGAACAGCAGGTCGCGGTCCCCGGTAACCAGCACCGCCCGATCGCCGGCAAGGTCGAGCCGGGTGGTAACCTCCTCAGCCGCGGCATCGTAGAGCTCGACCACCTCGGCGGCGATCTCGACGAGATTGACGGTGCGAAACGCACCCTTGCGAGCTCGCGTCTCGATCTCGGAAATCCGCGTGATCGACGCGAACATCCCGAGCACCGCGTCGAGATCGGCGATGGTGTCGCCGATCAGCGCAGCATCCCCCTCGCCGCTCCGCGGGGCGTGATAGGCCTTCTCGAGCCGGCCGCGCATCCGGGTCAGCGGCGTGCGCAGGTCGTGGGCGATATTTTCGCTGACCTGCTTGACGTCTCCCATCAAGGTCTGGATCCGGTCCAGCATCAGATTGAGATTCTCGGCGACGCGATCCCATTCGTCATGGCTGCCGCGAAGCGGGATGCGCTGGTCGAGGCCGGAGAGCATGATAGCGCGACTGGTCGCATTGATCGACTCGATCCGGCCGACGGTTCGCCGCGTGACGCCGATGCTGGCAGCAGCCGCAAGCCCGATGATCAGCACGACGACGGCAATGCCGGCGGCCCTGATCTGCGCCATGAAGCCGTCGAGATCGCTGATGTCATGGCCGACCAGCAGCCGATCGCCGTTTGACAGGGTTTCCGTCACGCCTCGCAGCAGGGAGGGGCCCGAGGAAAGCTGTGGCAGGGAGGCACGAAATTCAGCCCATCCCTTCTCGGCAGCGCCCGCCGGCCACTGTCTGAGATTTCCCGCCAGCACGGTCGATCCGGGACCGACTAACAAATACACATGATCGGCAAAGCCCTTGTCCGCGACGCGTTGCGCGATCAACGCGGTCAGTCCATCGCGGCCGGACCGCGCATAGGCATCATCGAGGCTCGCCTGCTCGGTCATGATCGCGCGGTCGGATCTGTCGCGCACATAGGACAACGTCGACCAGTAGACATAGGCGAAGATCGCGGAGACGATCAGGCCGAAGACACCGATGGCGATCAACGCCAGGCGGAACGTCGACGACTTGAGGGTCTTAGCCAGGAGCACGGAGGCAGTACCCGATGCCGCGGATCGTGTGGATCAGCGGATATGCTTGCTGGTCGTCGACCTTGCGGCGCAAACGTCCGACATAGACGTCGATGATGTTGGTCGAGGGATCGAAGTGCAGGTCCCACACATGCCGCAGCAGCATGGCGCGCGACACCACGCGGCCCTCGTTGCGCGCCAGGTATTCGAGCAGCTGGAATTCCTTCGGCAGCAGCGGAATCCTGCGGCCGCGGCGGCTCGCCGTCCGCGAAATCAGATCGATCGCGAGATCGCCGACCCGCAGGATGGTCTCCTTTGCAACGGTCTCGCTGCGGCGGCCAAGCGCCTCCAGCCGCGCCAGCAGTTCGACAAAGGAGAACGGCTTGACAAGATAGTCGTCGCCGCCGGCGCGCAAGCCACGCACCCGGTCGTCGATTTCGCCGAGCGCGCTGATGATCAGGAACGGCACTGCGATGCCGCCGTCGCGCATCTGACGCATCACCGTGATGCCGTCGATGTCGGGCAGCATGCGATCGATGGTGATCACGGCATAGTCGCGCGCCGCACCCTGGCTCAGCGCCTCGCGGCCGTTCGCCGCCAGATCCACATCATAACCGCTGGTGGTGAGCTCCTCGACGAGCTGATCCGCGGTTTCCGGGTCGTCCTCGACGACGAGAATGCGGCGGTGAGCACCGGTCATATTCCTGAACTCTCTGAGTTGTGTCGAACTCTCCGAGTTCTCAAACTCTCCGAGCGGCCGCCCCGCGACGATCGCCGCCAGACTATCCCATTCCGGGGCAGGATGGAACGTCTGGCGACGACCGCGACAACGGTGCGGTTGGTTGGGCTATCACCAATAGTCCCCGCACACATTGACCCATTGCAGACCGTAAGCCGTCCATACCCTGCGGTAGCAGCCGTAGTCATAGCCGGCGTAGAGATAGGGCGCGCCGAAGAATGCGAAGCGATGGAAGCGGTGGTGGCGGAAGAAGCCGCCATGATGGAAGAAGCGCGAACCGTGGAATCTGGCGCCGGCAAAGCGCGGGCCGATCGCCGGTGCACCGACGAAGCGGGGACCACCAACGTGCCCGCCCGCGAAATGCCCGCCGCCGCCCATGGCGGCGAACGCCGCGCCACCGCCACGCATTCCGCCGCCGAAACCACCGCCATGCATGCCGCCGCCAAAGCCGCCACCGTGCATGCCACCACCCATGGCACCCATGGCACCACCGTGGCCGCCACCGAAGCCACCTCCGCCATGTCCGCCACCACCACCGCCGCCTCTGGCGAGGGCAGCGGGTGCAAGCGCAACGCTGACAGCGAGCGTCGCTGCCGTGAGACACGTGAGAAGCCTGTTCTTCATGAAATCCTCCCTGATTGGGACCGCGGCGAACTCGTATCGCCGCACGCGAGCATGATCAGAAGACGCAAGCCGATGCCCGACTTCAACTGACAAATGCGCCAGATTCTGACACCGGATTTAGAATTCGCGTGCCGGCATACCGAGCGGCAGTTGCCCGGACCGGCGGCCACGATTGCGTTGGCCGGGATCGACGGACATTTGGCTGGAATCGGCGGATAGCGCTCGTTGAATCGATCGGCCGCGGTTCTTAATCCTGCAGCTGTCGGAGAACAACGACGGCGTCGAGGGATCGCAGACCCGCTTCACAATTTGTCAATCACCGGACTCTGCCCTCCCCGCGGCCGTCATCCAACCCGCGATGCAATCACCTTTCGCCTGGCCTCCCTGCGGGCGCCGGGACGGCGAAGTGCTGACCTTCAGCAAGGAGCTTTCGATGAGCGACGAGACCAAAAGACCGTTTCTGACCCACGCCTCCGGCGCCCCCGTTGCCGATAATGTGAACATCCTGACGGCGGGGCCGCGCGGACCCGCATTGCTGCAGGATGTCTGGCTGATCGAGAAGCTGGCGCATTTTCACCGCGAGGTGATCCCGGAGCGGCGGATGCATGCCAAGGGCGCCGGCGCGCACGGCACCTTCACCGTCACCCACGACATCACGCGCTACACCAAGGCCAGCATGTTCTCGGAGATCGGCAAGCAGACGCCGATGTTCGCGCGGTTCTCGACGGTCGCCGGCGAGCGCGGCGCGGCGGACGCCGAGCGCGACATTCGCGGTTTCGCGCTGAAATTCTACACCGATGAAGGCAATTGGGACGTGGTCGGCAACAACACGCCGGTGTTCTTCTTCCGCGACCCCTTGCGCTTCATCGACCTCAACCACGCCATCAAGCGGCATCCGCGCACGGGGGTGCGCGACCCCGACATGAACTGGGATTTCTGGACGCTGCTGCCGGAAGCGCTGCACCAGGTCACCATCGTCATGAGCGAGCGCGGCATCCCGAAAAGCTTCCGTCACCAGCACGGCTTCGGCAGCCACACCTACAGCATGATCAATGCCGACAATGAGCGCGTCTGGGTGAAATTCCATTTCCGCACCCGGCAGGGCGTTCAGAACCTGACCGATGCCGAGGCCGAGGCGCTGGTCGGCAAGGACCGCGAGAGCCACCAGCGCGACCTGTTCCAGAGCATCGAGCGCGGCGACTTCCCGCGCTGGACGCTGTTTATCCAAGTGATGACGGATGCATAGGCCAAGGCATTCCCGTTCAATCCGTTCGATCTGACCAAGGTGTGGCCCAAGGCGGATTATCCGCTGATCGAGGTCGGGTATTTCGAGCTCAACCGCAATCCGGAGAACTTCTTCGCCGAGGTCGAGCAGGCGGCGTTCACGCCGGCGAATGTCGTGCCCGGCATCGGCTATTCACCTGACAAGATGCTGCAGGCCCGCCTGTTCTCCTATGGCGACGCGCAGCGCTACCGGCTCGGCGTCAACCACCACCAGATCCCGGTCAACGCGCCGAAATGCCCATTCCACAGCTATCACCGCGACGGTGCGATGCGCACCGACGGCAATCTGGGCGCCACGCTGACCTACTGGCCGAACAGCCATGGCGAGTGGACCGATCAGCCGCAGCTGAACGAGCCGCCACTCGAATTGTCAGGCGCGGCCGCGCATTGGGATCATCGCGTGGATGACGACCACTGGCAGCAGCCGGGCGACCTGTTCCGCAAGATGAATGCCGCGCAAAAGCAGGCCCTGTTCGACAACACCGCCCGTCAGGTCGGCAACGCGTCGAAGCACATCCAGGAACGGCACGTCGCGAATTGCAGCAAGGCCGACCCGGCCTACGGCAAGGGCGTCGCGGATGCGCTGGCGAGGTTTGCTGCCGGAGAGCTGTAGCCGGGACGGCCCCCTTCGGCCCCGTCATCCTGAGAGTCTGACTCATAAATCCGCGAGTCTGCGGGTCAGGAGCCTGATGTGTGCAATCAGCAGCCAGGCAGCTTCGGTTGCCACCGTCGCCTCGAAATCCTTGGCGAGGCGGCGGCATCTGCCGAACCAAGCGAATGTGCGTTCAACCACCCACCGCCTCGGCAGAAGCTGGAAGCCTTTGACGCCTTGGGGCCGCTCGACGATCTCGACAGTCCATGGACCGCAGTCTGAGAGCGCGTCGAGGAGTTGATTTCCGCGGTAGATCCGGTCGGCAAAGACGTGGCGCAGCCGGGGGAAGTTCATCCGCACGTTCTTCAGCAGCGGTACGGCGCCATGGCAGTCCTGAACGTTGGCCGGATGAACATGAACCCCAAGGAGGAGGCCATTGGTATCCGTCACAATGTGCCGCTTGCGGCCGTAGATGCGCTTGCCTGCATCGTAGCCGCGCGGTCCGCCAGCTTGCGTGGTTGGCGCACTTTGACTGTCGATCACGGCCGCCGTCGGCTTCGGTGTCCGTCCAAGCTTTTTTCGCGCCCGTCGGACAAGCACGCTGACAATCCTCTGCCACCGGCCTGTATCCCGCCATCTATAAAAATAGCCCTGCACCGTCGAATAGGGCGGGAACTCCTGCGGCAACGCCCGCCACTGGCAGCCGGTCGAAACGATATAGAGGATCGCTTCGATCACACGACGCAGCTCCGTCTTACGCGGCCGGCCGCGCCGGTTCGCTCGCGGCAACAGGCGTCTGATCACCGCCCACTCCGCATCGGTCATATCGCTTGCATAACGCAGATCGTCCCGCCGATATTGCTCCCGAGTGATCTTGGTCCAGGGCATCGTGCTCTCCCTCGAATCTTTGCAAATCCGATGGAATCACACCCCACTGAGATCACTCACCCATTTTTCAGTCAGGCTCTGAGGTGCCCGCGGAGCGGGCCTCGAAGGATGAATCGGCCAGAAATGGGGCCGTGCATCCTTCGAGGCTCGCAAGAGCTCGCACCTCAGGATGACGGGGACAGCTTAGGCAACTCAGCCAGAAGCGTCAGGTGGTCGATTTCGAACAAGGCGGCGAACTCGGCTCGAAGCCCTCCTCCGCGGCTCAGGTCGGCTTGCCGCGTCCGTTCTTCTCGGCCGCGCGGCGCAGCGCGTCGGCGAGCGCGCCGCCGCCGGACTGCTCCTGCGGCCGGCGCGGAGCCGACGACGTCATCTTGCCGGAGCCGCGGGAGAAATCGCGCGACGGCGCCGCATTGTCCTTCTTCGGCCCGATCTCGTCGTCAAGCCGCAGCGTCAGCGCGATGCGCTTGCGCGCGACCTCGACGTCCAGCACCTTGACCTTGACGATGTCGCCGGGCTTCACCACCTCGCGCGGGTCCTTGATGAAATTCCGCGACATCGCCGAGATGTGCACCAGCCCATCCTGGTGCACGCCGATATCGACGAAGGCGCCGAATGCGGCGACGTTGGTCACGGTGCCCTCGAGGATCATGCCCTTCTTTAGGTCCTTGACCTCCTCGACGCCTTCCTTGAACACCGCCGCCTTGAACGCCGGACGCGGATCGCGGCCGGGCTTTTCCAGCTCGCGCAGAATGTCGGTGACGGTCGGCAATCCGAACGTATCGTCGACGAAGGATTGCGGCTTGAGACCCCGCACCACGTCGGCATTGCCGATCAGCGCCTTGATGTCGCTCTTGGTCGCCTCGAGGATGCGGCGCACGACCGGATAGGCTTCCGGATGCACGCCGGATGAATCGAGCGGATCCTCGCCATTGCTGATACGCAGGAAGCCGGCGCACTGCTCGAACGCCTTCGGGCCGAGCCGCGGCACCTCCTTCAGCGCCTTGCGCGACTTGAACGGGCCGTTGGCATCGCGGTGCTGCACGATACTTTGCGCCAGTCCCTGGCCGATGCCCGACACCCGCGCGAGCAGCGGCACCGAGGCGGTATTGGCATCGACGCCGACCGCGTTCACGCAGTCTTCCACCACGGCATCGAGCGAGCGGGCGAGCTTGGCCTCGCCGAGATCGTGCTGGTATTGGCCGACGCCAATCGCCTTCGGATCGATCTTGACCAGCTCGGCCAAGGGATCCTGCAGGCGCCGCGCGATCGAGACCGCGCCGCGAATGGTGACGTCGAGGTCGGGCAATTCGTTCGAGGCGAAGGCCGAGGCCGAGTAGACCGATGCGCCGGCTTCGGAGACCACGATCTTGGTCATCTTGCGCTCGGGCAGCCGCTTCACGAGCTCGGCGGCGAGCTTGTCGGTCTCGCGCGAGGCGGTGCCGTTGCCGATCGCAATCAGCTCGACGCCATGCTCGATCGCGAGCTTGCCGAGAATGGCGAGCGCCTCATCCCAGCGCCGCTGCGGCTCGTGCGGGAAAATCGCCGTATGCGCCACCACCTTGCCGGTCGCATCGATCACCGCGACCTTGACGCCGGTGCGATACCCGGGATCGAGCCCCATGGTGGCGCGCGCGCCGGCCGGCGCCGCGAGCAAGAGGTCGCGCAGATTCGAGGCGAACACGCGCACCGCCTCGGTCTCGGCCGCCGTCCACAGCCGCAGCCGCAAATCGATGTTGAGGTGGATCTGGATTTTGGTGCGCCAGGCCCAGCGCACCGTCTCGGTCAGCCATTTGTCGCCCTTGCGGCCCTGGTTGGAGATCGCAAAGCGGTTCATGATCTTGAGCTCGTAGAGGCCGGGCTGGCCTACGACCGGCTCCTGCGCCTCCGGCTTGATGGCGAGGTCGAGGATCTCTTCCTTCTCGCCGCGGAACAGCGCCAGGATGCGATGCGACGGCAACTTCGGCAGCGGCTCGGAGAAATCGAAATAGTCCTTGAACTTCTCGCCTTCGGTCTTCTTCCCGGTGCGGACGGTCGAGGCCATGATGCCGTTCGACCACATCTCCTCACGCAGCGCGCCGATCAGGTCGGCATCCTCGGCGAAGCGCTCGACCAGGATCGCGCGCGCGCCGTCGAGCGCCGCGGCGACGTCGGCGACCTGCTTCTCGGCATTGACGAAGGGCGTCGCGGCCTCGTTCGGATCGCTCTCGGGCTGCGTCAGAAGCTGATCGGCGAGCGGCTCGAGGCCGGCCTCCTTGGCGATCTCGGCCTTGGTGCGACGCTTCGGCTTGTACGGCAGATAGATGTCCTCGAGCCGGCCCTTGCTGTCGGCGGCCATGATCTGAGCCTCGAGCGCGGCGTCGAGCTTGCCCTGCTCGCGGATCGAATTGAGCACCGCGGTACGGCGCTCCTCGAGCTCGCGCAAATACGTCAGCCGCTCTTCCAGCGTACGCAGCTGGGCATCATCAAGCGCGCCGGTGAGCTCCTTGCGGTATCGCGCGATGAACGGCACCGTGGCGCCGCCGTCGAGCAGCGTCACCGCCGCCTCGACCTGTTCGTCGCGAACCCCCAGCTCCTGCGCAATCTGATGATGAATCTTTGCCACGCCTGTCTCTCTGAAATTCCGTTGCGCCGCCGGATCACCGATGGCGCGGAGGTCGCTTATGAACCATCCCGGATTGATTCATCAAGGCGCGCTGTGGATCAAATTGGGCGCGGGCTGCAATCTATTTCCGGGATGTTGGCCGTCCGCGGCTTGACAAATAAACCCGCGCCGAATTGCCGCCGAAAATCGCAGCTCTTGCTTCACTTGACAAATCAGCAAGTAGGCACTCCGCGGCTGCGAACCAGTACGCATAGCCGCCGGCGAGGTTGACGACGGGCCAGTCGCTGCCCCACAGCATCCGCTGCGGCCCGAAACATGCCAGTGCATGATCGACGGCCTCGCTGAGATCGGCAACCTGCCAGTTCGGTGCCGCCTCGGTCGCAAGACCCGAGAGTTTGCAGACCACGTTGGATCGTGTGGCGAGGCTTGCGATGTCGTCCTTCCAGGCCGCGATGTCGCCGGTCGCAAGGTGCGGCTTGCCGAAATGGTCGAGCACGAATTGCAGGTCCGGATGGCGATCGACCACCTGAATGAGCCGCGGCAAATGGCGCGGCAGCACCAGCGCGTCGAAGACCAGGTCATGCCGCGCCATGGCCTCGAGCGGCGCCGCCAGTTCGGGGCGCAGCAGCCAGTCGTCATCGGCGATGTCCTGCACCATCGGCCGCAGACCGACCAGGAGCTCGCGCCCGGCAAACGCGTCGATCCGCGCCGCGGCATCGGCGGCGTCGAAGTCGACCCAGCCGACCACGCCGCGCACCTGCTCGGCGCCCTTTGCGATATCGAGCAAAAATGCCGTCTCCGCTTCGGTCGGCGCGGCCTGCACCAGGATGGTGCCTTCGATCCCGGCCGCGGCGAGATGCGGCGCGAGATCGGCCAGGCCGAAGTCGCGGTAGATCGGCCCGCGCTCGGGCGTCAGCCAGCCGTAATCGGCGCGCGCCAGGGTCCAGACATGGTGATGGGCGTCGATCCGCATCATGCCGGCACCGGCGCATGCTGGTCGAGCAGCCCCTCATTCTTCAGGTCGCGCCACAGCGCGGCAGGCACGGGCGACGACAACGCGGCGACGTTGCGCTCGACCTCCTGCGGCGTCTGCGCGCCGAGCACGAGGCTTGCCACCGCCGGATGGCCGAGCGCGAAATGCAGCGCCGCGGTCGGCAGCGCCACGTTGTGGGCGCGGCAGACCCGATCGATCGCCGCCACCTTCTGCATCACGTCCGGCGGCGCATCCCTGTAATTGTACTTGGCGCCGGCAACCGCGCCGGTCGCCAGGATGCCGGAGTTGAAGACGCCACCGAGCATCATGCCGATGTCCTTTGCTTGCGCCAGCGGCAGGAATTCGGCGAGTGCGGGTTGCTCGAGCAGCGAGTAGCGGCCGGCAAGCAGCATGGTGTCGAACGTTCCGGCCTTGGCGAAGCGCACGCACATCTCGGCCTCGTTGACGCCGATCCCGATGCCCTTGACCACGCGCTCGGAACGCAACTTGTCGAGCGCGACATAGGCGCCCTCCATCGCCGCGCGAAACCGCGCCTCGATCGCGTCAGCTCCGTGGGTCCAGACGTCGACGTCGTGGATCAGCAGCAGGTCGATGCGATCGGTGCCGAGCCGCAGCAGCGACTGCTCCACCGAGCGCATGGTGCCGTCATAGGAATAGTCGAACACCGCGCGATGCGGCGCGCCGCCGGCGAAATTGGAGCCGTCGCCGCGGCCGTGGAACGGGTCCATCCAGCGCCCGACCTTGGTGCAGACGACGACGTCGTCGCGCGCCACGCGGCGCAGCGCGGTGCCGCTGCGGTGTTCGGCGAGGCCATGGCCGTAGAGCGGCGAGGAATCCAGCAGGTTGACGCCCAGCGCAAACGCCCGCTCCGCTGCTGCGATCGCAGCAGTGTCGTCGAGCCGTGCGAACAGGTCGCCGAGCGGTGCTGTGCCGAAGCCGAGAATGGAGACGTCGAGCCCGGTGCGGCCGAGCCTGCGGCGTGGCAGTGCCGGGGAGCCTGGATCGGAGGATTGTTGTTGGGTCATTATGGCCTCCCGCCTGCGTTTCTTGTTAGCCCCTCATCAGACTAGCGTCGTTGACCGGGATCGTGAAGAGACCTTGGCGGCCGACGCCGCGGTGTGGTCTCTCATCGCGCACGCACCACATCGCTAAAATGCAATGCACAGCTTCACGTTGCCTATCGGCGGGAAATAGGCTATGGGAGCGCTCCGCAACTTCAACGCAGGAGGCGACGATGTTCAGGTCTGTGCGCTTCCCGGGTTCGCCGCGCGATATTTGACGCGCGTCCCGGGATCGGATCCCGGGTAAAATCGCAACACCCACCCGCAATCGAATCTGCCGCGGGCCTTGGGCTCCGCGCTTGCGGAACTTTTGTCATGACCTCGACGCTTCAGGTGACCTCTCGTCGCGAGCCACACGCTCCGTGCTGCTCGAACATCAGCTGCGGAGGTATCATCCACACGTTCAGGGAAGGGTCCGCGCGCTGCCATGCGGCACACGCGTCTTGCGGACCTTGCTGCGCGCTTTCCTGCGCTGTTGTTCGCGCTGGCGGTCCCGCGAGCCGGGATCGCGTCGGCGCGCGCACGCGCATGCGTCATCGACGGCCGCTCGCTCGCGGACGCCGCGGCCGCGGCGGGCATTCCGCTGTGGCGGCGCAGATTGCCGCAGGAAGCATTCACCGCTCCGATCACGGGACTGCCCGATGACGAGCTGTTTCGCCGGCAGATCGCGAACCACCTGCCGCCGTCACCGAAGCTCGCGCCTATCTGGCTGAAATCCGTCGCGGCGGTTGCCGAGCTCGCCATGGGCCGGCGGCGGTCTGGATCGCGCGCGAGCTGGTCCCAGCGCCGCCGCGCACCCGTGATGCGCATCCGCCTCCGCCGCGTCGTTGCTAATCGTCGGCAACAATCTGATGGGCAAGGTTGTCGACCACCACAGGACTCTCGAAATAGGTCACCGTCGGATCGGCGCCATATTTCTCGCGGGCGCGGGCGCGCCACGCATCGGTGTAAAGCGCCTCCGCCTCCACCCTCGAGTTCCAGAAATAGATACCGCCGGCCGTCATCCCGTCCTCGGACAGCAAATAGGTCTTTCGGAACAGCCCCTGAATGCCGCGATAGATCGGCGCGGTGCTCAGGAAGATGCTGCGGGCTTCCTCGCGCGTGATCGGCTTCGGCAGCTTGAACGTCGTGACAGCGGTAATCATCCGGATCTCCTCGGGTTCATTCTTGACATCATTGTCAATATTGACGATTGTGTCAACAATGAGCCGATGGAGTGGATCGAAATGGTGGGCGTGCGTCAGTTCGACGAGGACGAGATGATCGCAACCGCGCTCGACGTGTTCTGGCGCAAGGGCCTGCACGATGCGACCATGCAGGACCTCGCGGCCGCGACCGGCGTCCAGCGCGGCAGCCTCTACAACGCCTATGGCGACAAGGAAGCGATCTTCCTGCGCGCCTTCGATCAGTATGCCGCGCAATTCCTGGACGCGGCCGGCAGCGCGCTGGCGCAGGGCGATACCTCAGCGAGACTGAGGGACTTCTTTGACATGATCATCGTCAACATGACGAACGGCACGCCGCAGCGGGGCTGCCTGACGACGCGCACTGCGCTGGACGCTGCCATTTCGAGCGCGGATGTGCGTCAGCGCGTGCTGGACGTGCTCACCCGGCTCGAGCAACTGGTCGGCAAAGCCATCAGCGCGGCGCCGAACAGGCGCAGCACGGCCGATGCAAACCGGCTGGCGCGCGTCATCGTGACGTTCACGCGCGGGCTCGCCGTGATGGAGCGCGCCGGATACAGCCGCAAGCAGTTGAGGGAGTCGGCCACCACATTCATCGATGCCGTGATTGGCGACGCCTGAGGCGGCGTCCTTGTCGCGGCGACGGCGTCATCGAATGGGAGAAACCAGCATGCAGGAACGGAACGGCGGCTGCCTGTGCGGCGCGGTGCGTTACACGCTCAAGAGCGAACCGCGGAGCATCGCGATATGTCATTGCACACATTGCCAGCGGCAAAGCGGCAGCCTGTTTTCATTCAACCTCGTGATCCGCGAAACCGACTACCAGCAGTCGGGCGAGACGGTGGCGTTCGTCGACAAGGGCGACAGCGGCCATCCGGTCCATCGTCATTTCTGCGGGCGCTGCGGGTCCCCTCTGCTGGCGAAGACCGCATTGATGCCCGGCAAGGTCGTGGTGAAAGCCGGCACGCTCGACAGCATGGAGGGATTGCAGCCGCAGGCCGAGATCTATACCGATCGCGCCGTCGCATGGCTCGCGCCGATCCCCGGCGCTGCGCGCTTTCCCCGGAACATGTGACCGGATGCGCCGACCACGGGCGCAGCGGGAAACGATTCAGCCTGGCCAGGGTTGCCTCCGTTCCGATTGCATCGGAACGGAGGCTCTCGATTTTGCTTTGACGCGTTTTCCTCACGCGAACCGGTATCCGCTTCGCTCGAAAACGCTCTGGCGATCATTGACCGGCCGGCAATTCGGCGTAGTTGCCGTCCTTGTCACGGCGGTACACGACGTAGTCGATCAGGGTGATGTCACCCTTCGGCGTATAGCTGATCTTGCCGAGCACGGTATCCCAGCTTCCGGCCTTGATGGCCGCCGCGACCTTCTTGGCGTCGGTGGTCTGGGCACGGGCCGCGGCCTGGCTCCAGATCTGGAACGCGGCATAGCTGTAGAGCGTGTAGCCGTCGGGATCGATGCCCTTGTCCTTGAACTTCTTCAAGGTCGCGGCCGCGGTCGCCTTCTTGCGCGGGTCGGGCGAGAAGGTAAACAGCGAGCCTTCGGCAAGCGGACCTGCGATCGCGGCGAACTGCTTGTCGACCAGGGCGTCGCCGCCCATCAGCACAGCATTGACGCCCTGCTCGCGCATCTGGCGCAGGATCAACGCAGCCTCGGCATAATAGCCGCCGACATAGACGAAATCGATCGACTCTTTCTTGAAGCGGGATACCAGAGCGGCAAAATCCTTGTCGCCCTTGGTATAGGCCTCATAAAGCTTTTCCTTCACGCCCGCGGCGTTGATGGCGTTCTTCGTTTCGTCGGCAAGGCCTTTGCCGTAGGTCGTCTTGTCGTGGATGATCGCGACGTTCTTGGTTTTGTAGTTCTTGATAATGTAGGCGGCCGCAACCGTGCCCTGCTGGTCATCCCGGCCGCAGACACGGAACGTGTTCCACAACCCGCGCTCGGTGAATTGCGGATTGGTCGAGCCCGGCGTGATCTGCAGCACATTGCCCTCTGCATAGGCGTCCGACGCAGGGATCGAGGTCGATGAGCAGAAATGCCCAACGACGAACGGAATCCTCGCGCCTGCCATCTTCTCGGCAACCGACACCGCCTGCTTCGGATCGCAGGCATCGTCGCCGACCTCCAGCTTCAGCTTCTTGCCAAGCACGCCACCCGCCGCATTGATATCGGCAATCGCGAGATCAGCACCGTTCTTGAACTGCTGGCCGAAGCTCGCCTCGGAGCCGGTCATCGGCCCGACCACGGCAACACTGATATCCTGTGCCATGGCGGCGCCGGACAAGGCCAGGCTCGCGCCGAGCGCAAGAAAATATCCTCGAAGTGCAAACTTCATCACATTCTCCTCGATGGTCTCAAGTCGCCTCAATGCATCGCAGTCGACGAATCCGCCGATTGCAACGATCACCGGGGGCTGCCTTTTAAGCGCGAGACGATCGGCAGGCTCGGACTGAGGCGACGGGGGATTGGACATATGCGACATCGGGCAACAATGTGAAACACGTTGTCGTGCATTGACGTCTGAAATCGCCCGCAGCGGACGTGATTGGGCGGCGATGTTGGGTGCGCGACAGCACACAGGCTGGCCGAGAGCGCTGTTTGCGACGTCGCCCGAGATCGACCAGATGCCGGACGACGGCGCCGCGCAGCTCGGGCGTCGCGAGCTGGTAGCTGTCGTCAAGCTCCCTGATGTAGAGCGCCAGCAGACGCATCGCCTCGGTGTTCGCGGGCAACGACCGGTTCAGCATGTCCTCGGGATCGCGGACCAGCAGTGCCAGCGCCTTGCGCGGGAGCCTGAGACCGACGAAACGGCTCGGCGAGACCGGGACCACCATGTTGCCCACCTCCGCGCTCGACTCCAGCACGGCCTGCCCCGGGCCCAGCTCGATGTCGCGGCCGCGCTGCGACGCGCGGGCGTTGCCGCTCGTGATGATCGTCAGCACAAGGTCGTCATTGCCGTCGAACAGCTCGCGCGGCCGTGCGATCTTGAGGTTGCTGCACGCCCAGGACACGATCCCGAGCCCAGGCAGCTCGCGCACATTGGCTTCGGCATGGAACGCGCCGACGCTCAGTGGCTCCGGATCGAGCTTCACGATCATCCGCCCGATCTGCTCGCGAAAGATCGGCAAGCGGTCGCGCTCGCCGAAATCCGCGGTCGAGAACCGAAACCCGGCGATATCCGGCGACTGCATCGTCACCGGCTGATCCTCATGGCGGCAGGAGGTGGCCGGTGATATTCGGCCGATTTGTGGCAGCATGACACCGCGCGTAAGCACGGTCCCGTGCTTACGCGTCGGCGCTTTGCTGGCCGACAGGCGATGCTCGGCCGGATCATCCTGACGTTCTTGTCGGATCTGAAATCGCAACCGAGACCGAAATCGTGCTCGCTCGATATTGCCCGGTGTCGTCATCCCAAGCCGTTACGCGGATTATAATTGACTGACCGGACGGTCAATAGTAATCCAAGCGCACGTCACGCAACCTTCGGCCACCAGAAGCCGCAACGGGAGGTCATCATGGTCAGCGATTTGGTGTTGACCGATATCCGCACCGGATATCGCGTCGTGACGCTCAACGCCTTTCTCGAAAAGCGCGCGACGCGCTTTGTCGGACGAGCCAAAGCTTGAACGTTCGGATTGAACATTCCGCCGTCAAGGCGAGACGCATCATTGATCACAAGTCAGAAGGTCCAATTGCGATGACACAGCCTCAATCCAGTGGTGCACGGACGGCGGGCAACGTCATGAAGCTCGACAGCTTCGTGCGCGGAAAATGGTCCGGCCCGGGCGAACCGGCAGCCGAGATTCACAGTGCCGTCACCGGCGATGTGGTGGCGGTCACCACCAGGAGCGATCTCGACATGCGCGAGATCCTCGCCTATGGCCGCGCGATCGGCGGCAAACATCTCAGAAAGCTGACGTTCCATCAGCGCGCGGGCCTACTGAAGGCGCTGGCCGACTATCTGACCCAGCACAAGGACCGGCTCTACAAACTGTCATTCCACGCAGGCGCAACCCGCACCGACGCAATGATCGACGTCGACGGCGGCATCGGCACGTTGTTCGCCTATGCCGGCAAGGGCCGCCGCGAGCTCCCGAACAGCAAATTCCTGCTCGATGGCAACGTCGAAGGGCTCTCCAAGGCTGGCGCATTCGCCGGTCAGCATATCGTGACGCCGCTGCACGGCGTCGCAGTGCACATCAACGCATTCAACTTCCCGTGCTGGGGCATGCTGGAGAAGCTGGCGCCGGCGCTGCTGGCCGGCGTGCCCGTCGTGACCAAGCCCGCGACGGTCACCTCCTATGTCGCCCACGAGCTGGTTCGGATCATCACCGAATCCGGCGCGCTGCCCGAAGGCGTGCTGCAATTCATCGTCGGATCGACCGGCGACTTGTTCGACCATCTGACCTGCCAGGACGTCGTGTCCTTCACAGGCTCGGCCGACACGTCGCAAAAACTGCAGCGGCATCTGGTCATCGCGCGCGAGGCGGTCAGGTTCATCGCCGAACGGGATTCGCTGAACGCCGCAATCCTCGCTCCGGACGCAGTGCCGGGAAGTCCGGAGTTCGACCTCTTCGTCAAGGAAGTGGCGAAGGAGATGACGGTCAAGGCCGGCCAGAAATGCACCGCGATCCGTCGCGCGCTGGTGCCGTCGGCACGACTCGATGCCGTGATCACGGCGCTGCGCGACCGTCTGGCCAAGGTCACGATCGGCAATCCCGAAAACGACAAGGTCAGGATGGGGCCGCTTGTCGGGCTCGGCCAGCGCAGCGATGTGCTTGCCCATGTCGCGAAGCTTCGCGCCGAAGCCGAACTGGTGGCCGGCGATCCCGGCAACTTCGCGCCGCTCGATGCCGACGCGAAGCGCGGCGCCTTCGTTCCGCCGCTGCTGCTGCATTGCGCCAAGCCGCTCGCCGCATCCGCAGTCCACGCGATCGAGGCGTTCGGCCCTGTCAGCACCGTGATGGGTTACGACGATCTGGAGCAGGCCATCGCGCTGACCAATCGCGGCGGCGGCAGCCTCGTCGCATCCATCTACACGCACGACATCCCGGCAGCGACCGAACTGGCATTTGGCATCGGCAGTTTTCACGGCCGCGTCGCGATCATCGACCGCGACTGCGCGAGCGAGCACACCGGACACGGTTCGCCGATGCCGCAGATGGTTCACGGCGGCCCCGGCCGGGCCGGCGGCGGCGAGGAACTGGGCGGCGTCCGCAGCCTCCAGCACTACATGCAGCGCACCGCATTGCAGGGATCGCCGGCGATGCTGAGCGGCGTCACCGGCCGCTGGTTCAAGGGCAGCCCGATGCTCGAAGGCGACCTGCATCCGTTCCGCTATCACTATGACGATCTCGAGATCGGCCGCACGCTGGTCTCGAAGTCGCGGCAGGTCACGCTCGACGACATCGAGCACTTCGCGCATTTCACGGGCGACACCTTCTACGCCCATATGGACGAGGAAGCGACCAAGGGGCATCCTTTCTTCCCGGGCCGCGTCGCGCATGGCTATCTGCTGCTGTCGTTTGCGGCCGGCCTGTTCGTCGATCCCGACTACGGGCCGGTGCTGGCGAATTACGGCCTCGACTCGCTGCGCTTCGTCAAACCCGTCCAGCCCGGCGAACAGATCCAGGTGCGGCTGACGGCGAAGGAGAAGATGCCGCGCAACAAGCAATATGGCGAGGTACGCTGGGACGTCGAGATCACGACCGGCACCGGCGAAACCGCGGCGACCTACGAGCTGCTGACCATGAACGCGATGCGGGGTTAAGAGGCGCGTCAGAGCAACTCGGCCTGTCGGCCGCGGCCGGCCGATTTCGCCCTGCCGCGCGGCCGGGTGGCGCCGGCCGCGGCATCGTCGGCGCCGGCCAGCACGAGCTGCGCGACGAAACCGGCATATTCGGCGCGGGTCATCGGCCCGCCCTCGCGAAACCACATGTAATGCCAGTTCAGCATGCCGAAGACGCTCATCGTCAGCGGCTTGAGCAGGCGCTTGTGCTTCGCCGCCGGCACGGCGGCGGCGAGTGCGTCCGACATGATCCCGACCAGGATCCGCTCGCTTGCGAGCAGCGGCTGCTGCTTGTCCTTCGGCAACAGCTTGAGACTTGAGATCTGGACCTGATGTTCGGCGTCGGCATGCCGGTAGAGCTCGAGCAGGGTCGCAACGATCGTCCTGAAGCGCGCGACCGGATCGCCGGCCTGTGCGCTCGCCTTGCGGACCGCCGCCACCAGCTTCGCGAGGTGCGACGACAGGATATCGAACAGGATCGCTTCCTTGTCGGGATAATAGTGATAGAGCAGCGCCTTCGAAACCCCGCAGGCATCGGCGATGGTGTTCATCGACGTGCCGACATATCCCGATGCGGCAAACAGCTGGGCCGAGCGATGCAGCATTGAGAGGCGCTTGTCGTCATAGTCCTTGGCGCGCGATCGGGCCATGTCTTGTCCGTTTCACCAGGCGGCCGTTCGGCCATCGTCCAGAGATGTCAGTCAATAGTCGCAAGGTTCCGGGACCACAGCCCCGCCTCCGAACCGCTATTTATTGACCATCCGGTCGGACAATTCCATAAGCCCGGCGATCGGGCAACATTGCCCGGAATGAATTTTCCTGGCGCCGCGTCGCGAGAGCATCTCTCTGCTGCAAATCGCCTCGCCATGCGCGTCTGATTGCAAAGTTCGCGGCGCCGCCGAGTTTCGCGCGCGTCCCGAACAGGAGCGTGTTATCGTTCATCGAACGGCTCGGAATGCGAAGGAGGCTCTGGGTGCGGACATCCTCTTGGCTCCACGTCCTTCGTCGCGCGGCCCGTCGGCTGAAGAGATGGCAGCGGCGGCTGGCCCGCGCCGCCAACCCCGACGGCAAGGACATGCACGAACTCTTTCTGTTTGGTCCTCACGGCTGATCGCTCGTTGGCGCGACGCATGCCCAGTCGAGACCGCAGCAGATGTGATCCATCGCCACGCCGACGTCAGTCTGCCCACGCCGCACATGTCGTGCGGCAGGATCACGCACAGAGCGATAGCATGACAGCTCCTCGAGCGCGTCACGTCATCATCGTCGGCGGCGGTGCAAGCGGCGTCCTGCTGGCGCACCAGCTACTGCGTCAACCGACGGACGATGTCCGTGTCAGCCTGATCGAGCAGCGTCCCGACATCGGGCGCGGCATCGCCTATCATACCGGCAATCCGGATCATCTGCTCAATGTACGGGTCGCGAATATGAGTGCGCTGCCCGACCAGCCGGACCATTTCTGGCACTGGCTGATCTCGCGCGGGGCGGACGCGCCGCTCTGCCCTGATCCCTATTGCTTCGTGCCGCGGCGCATCTTTGGTGACTACATTGCCAGTCTGCTCGAGCAACAGGCGTCCGATCAGGCCAACATCCAACGCCTGTCGATCGTGCACGGCAGATGCATCGCGATCCGCGAACGGCGAGGCGACGTCACCGCCAGCCTCGACGACGGCCGGCAGCTGGTCGGCGACATCGTCGTTCTCGCAACCGGACACGATCCACGCGCGAACAGTCCGGGACATGCCGATCCCTGGGCAGCACCGTCTGCCGCTGCGATCGCCGACGACGCGACCGTCCTGATCCTCGGCACGGGCCTGACGATGGTCGATTACGTGCTGTCGTTGCTGCGCGACGGACATCGCGGGCCGATCGTTGCGATGTCGCGCCGAGGCCTTCTCGCGAAACCGCACCGCCGGGTCGACGCCGTGCACATCGAGGAGGCGGAGGTCCCCTTCGGCTCCGGAATCGGCAGCCTGCTTCGCTGGCTTCGCGGCCGCATCGACCGGCACATCGCAGCGGGCGGCGATTGGCGCAGCGTGATCGATGGGCTTCGCCCCCATACCCAGCGACTGTGGCGTGAGCTCCCGCTTTCGTCCAAGCGCCGGTTCCTCGAGCACGCACGCGCCTGGTGGGACGTGCATCGGCATCGGATGGCGCCGCAAGTGGAGGTCCGGATCACTGAAGCGATCTATGGAGGCCGGCTCACCCCGATGGCCGCAAAGCTGATCTCGGCCGAGCCCGACCGGACAGGCGCGATCGTCAGTTACCGGCGGCGCGGCGAGAGCAGGCTCCGTCGCATGCATGTCGGCGCCATCGTCGACTGCACCGGCATTGTCAAGGATCCGCGCGCAACCGCCAATCCCGCGGTGCGCAGCCTGCTCGAGCTTGGCCTGGCGCGCGTCGATCCGCTCCGCATCGGCATCGAAACCGATCGCAATTGCGCGATCATCGGTCACGACGGCGTCCCATCGCGCCGCCTGTATGCCGTCGGCCCGCTCACGCGCGCCGCGTTCTGGGAAATCAGCGCAATTCCCGACATCCGCAACCAATGCGCCGAGCTTGCCGCTCTGCTGGTTCACTCCGACGAGGGGCGGCGACTTGCATCCCTCGCGCGCGTCTAGAACCCCGTTCCGATGGAATCGGAACGGAGCTCCAGATTCCAGTTTTGACGCGCTTTCCTGCCGCGAACCGGCGTCCACTTCGCTCGGGAAAGCTCTAGCTGCCGAAGCCGGCCGGAATGAACGCCGGCAGCTTCTCCTCGATGAAGTGCTTGACCTCGGGTGAATTGAAGACCTGGATGAAGGCCTTCAGGCGCGGATCGTCCTTCTTGTCCGGCCGCGCGGTAAAGCGCAGCACGAGACCGTCATCGACCGTGCGGTCGATCACCAGCGCCGATTTTGGATCACCGCCGGCCGGAATCAGATAGGTGATGTTGACGAGCGCAAGCGTGACGTCATCGAGCGACCGGTAGGTCTGCGCCGGATCGAGCTCGACGATCTTCAGGTTCTTGGGATTTTCGATGATATCAAACCGATTGACCGAAAAACCCTTGCCCGGCGCCAGCTTGATCAGTCCGGCGCGTTCGAGCAGGATCAAGCCACGCGCGCCGTTGAGCGGCTCGTTCGGGATCGCAACGCTGTCGCCGGACTTGATCTCCTCGAGCGACTTGATCTTCTTCGAGAACAGCCCGACGGGCGCGATCACGCCGACCTTGTCGACCTGGACCAGGTCGAAGCCGCGCTGCTTGTTCTGGATCGCGAGATAGGTGGCGTGCTGGAACAGGTTGGCGTCGACGTCGCCGCTGTTCACCGCCTCGTTCAACGCGACCCAGTCCGACAGCTCGACGATCTTGACGTCCTGCCCCTTATCCCTGGCGAGCTTGGCGGCAAAGCCAGCCAGCTGACCGACCGGGCCGGCGCTGGTCGCGATCTTGAGAGGTTCGTCCGCAACGGCGGCCGCAGTCATGGCAAGCAGCACGCCAGCCGCCTGCGCCAGGCGCAACAATGTCTTCATGGTCTCGGTTTCAACTCCGTCTTCAGGGATCGATCAGGCCGCCTTGCGGCCGCTGCTTCCCGCCTCAGCCTCGGCCAATGCCTGGGTGAGGTCGGCGAGGATGTCGTCGGGATGTTCGATGCCGACCGAAAGCCTGATGTAGCCGGGCGTCACGCCTGCCGCGAGCTGTTCCGCGGCGCTCAGCTGCTGATGGGTGGTCGACGCCGGGTGGATCGCCAGCGAGCGCGCATCGCCGATATTGGCGACGTGATAGAACAGTTTCAGCGCATCGATGAAACGACGGCCGGTCTCGACGCCCCCCTTCAGCTCGAAGCCGACCAGCCCGCCATAGCCGCCCTTCAGATAGAGATCGGCGCGGCGCCGGTCCTCCCCGCTCTGCAGTCCGGGGAAGATCACGTGCGAAACGGCGGGATGTCGTGCCAGGAAATTCGCGACCTTGATCGCGTTCTCGTTGTGCTGACGCAGCCGCAGGGGCAAGGTCTCGAGTCCCTGGATGAACTGAAATGCGTTCTGGGGAGCGACCGCGGCACCGAGATCGCGCAGCAGCTTCACGCGCGCGCGCAGGATGTAGGCGATCGGACCCAGCGGCTTGGCTGCCTCGGTCCAGATCGCGCCGTGATAGGCATCGTCCGGCTGCGTCAGCAGCGGGAAGCGCTCGGCGTGCGCCGCCCAGTCGAAATTGCCGCCGTCGATGATCGCTCCGCCAATCGACGTGCCGTGGCCGCCGATATACTTTGTCGCGGAATAGACGACGATCGCTGCGCCGTGCTCGAACGGGCGCGCAATGAGCGGGACGGCGGTGTTGTCGAGAATCAGCGGCACGCCGAGCGAACGGCCGATATCCGCGACTTCCCTGATCGGGAAGACGTTGAGCTTGGGGTTCGGCAGCGTCTCGGCGAAATAGGCCCGGGTCTTCGCATCGGTCGCCCGGCGGAAGTTTTCCGGATCGGCCGGATCGACGAAGCGAACCTCGATGCCGAACTGCTTCAGCGTCTGCGACAGCAGCGTCCAGGTGCCGCCGTACAGATCGGTCGATGAGACGATATTGTCGCCGGCTTGCGCGATGTTGAAGATCGCGTAGGCCGTCGCCGACTGGCCCGACGCCACGGCCAGCGCGCCAACGCCGCCTTCCAGCGCGGCCAGGCGCTCCTCGAACGCGTCAGCCGTCGGATTCTTGATCCTGGTGTAGATCTGTCCGATCGCCTCCAGGGCGAACAGCCGCGATGCGTGATCGGTATTCTCGAATTGAAAGGACGTCGTTTGGTAGATCGGAACGGCGACGGCGCCGGTCGCCGGGTCAGACCGGTACGATCCGCCATGCAAGGCGAGCGTCTCGACATTCTTGGTTTCGATCGGCATCTCGAAATTCTCCTGAAATCCGTGGACCCAGCATCAAAAGGCAAAGAATGATGCGCAGCAGCGTCCGCGACTGTCGAGACATCGGAGAAAATAGCGATGAGCGTGCTGGCGGCGCGTCTGATGGCGTCGCTAATTTTTCAGCCGCGGCGCCTGTCGCGTAACATTTGTTTCACTGCTCCGCCGGTTTGAACGGCTCAGTGGAGCTGATGAGTCATCTGCCGATCGCGCCTGCAAATCAGTACGCAATGTCGTGCATACCGTCATTTCGAACAGCACGACGACGTCGAACAAACGAATCTCTGCTGCGCCGGATCGAAGACAAAGCACGATCTTGATCCTGTCTTTCCATATAGAAAATAAAACCGCGCAGCTGACGTGATAAATCACCTCTCAGTCCTCAATTAGCGAAATTGCGCAATGACCAGACCAAAGGAACTTCGCTTCAACGCGTTCAACATGATGGCGCCGAGCCACAACTGGGCCGGTCTCTGGTCGCATCCGCGCGACACTTCACTCAACTACAACTCGCTCGACTATTGGGTCGACTACGCCAGAACCGCCGAACACGGCCTGCTCGACGGCATCTTCCTCGCCGACGTCTTTGGTATCTATGACGTCTACGGCAGCAGTCCTGACACTGCGCTGCGTCACGCCGTTCAATTGCCGAACGCCGAGCCGACCCTGCTCGTCTCCGCCATGGCTTACGCAACGAAGCATCTCGGCTTCGGCATCACATCCAACCTCACCTACGAGCATCCCTACCAGTTCGCCCGCCGCTTCTCGACGCTCGATCATCTCACTCGCGGGCGGATCGGCTGGAACATCGTCACCGGCTATCTCGACAGCGGCGCCCGCGGAATGGGCCTTGAGGCCAACCGCGCGCATGATGAACGCTACGAGGCGGCCGAGGAGTTTCTCATTGCGAGCTATAAGCTATGGGAAGGCAGCTGGGAGGACGGCGCCGTTCGCCGTGACCGGACAGCGCGCGTGTTCACGGATCCGGCAAGGATCCACAATGTGCGGCACCAGGGACTTCATTACCAGGTCGACGGCATCCACCTCGCCGAACCCTCGCCACAACGCACACCGTTGCTGTATCAGGCGGGAACCTCGAAGCGCGGCCGCGCCTTCGCGGCGAGGCACGCGGAGGCGATCTTCCTCAACGGCCAGACCAGGCCCATTCTGGCCCGTGCCGTACGCGAGATCAGGGAAGCGGCCAAGGCGTTCGGACGAGATCTCTATGATATCCGCCTGTTCGCCGGCGCGACCGTGATCGTTGCCCCGACGCGCGCGGAGGCCAACGATCTGCTCGAGGAGTACGCAGGGTATGTCGATCAAGCCGGCCAGCTGGCTCTGCTCTCGGGCTGGACCGGCATCGACTTCTCGAACTATCGTCCCGATCAGGCGGTACAATATGTCGAGAGCAACGCGATCCAGTCGATGGTCGAGAATTTCACGTTGCGGAGCGAGCGGCCGGTCAAGGTCGGTGATCTCGCGACGCTGAGCCGGATCGGCGCACGCTCGCCATTCGTGGTCGGCTCACCCCAGGACGTGGCCGATGAGCTGATCGCCTGGGCCGACGAAACCGACGTCGACGGCTTCAACCTGTTCCGCCTCGTCGCGCCGGAATCACTGACGTCATTCGTCGACCTCGTCGTGCCGGAATTGCAGTCACGCGGAGTCTACAAGACAGCCTATCGCGAAGGCACGCTCCGCGAGAAGCTGTTCCCCGGACGCGGACCCTATCTTGACGCCACGCATCCCGGCGCCGGCTTCCGCCGCGCCTCGACGGCAGCGCGCACCGAAGCCGCCGAATAGATCGGCCTGGAAACCTCCTGGCGATGGGCGGTCAACGCCCGTCACCAGGTTGCGATGTAGGTGCCCTTGAAGCGTTTCTCGAGGAATGCCTTGACCTCCTCGGAATGGTAGGCATCGATCAACTGCTTGACCCAGGGCTTGTCCTTGTCCGCCTCGCGCACGGCAACGATGTTGACCCACGGGCCATCGGCCGCCTCGCGAGCAATTGCATCGGTGGCGGGATTGAGCCCGGCCTGAACCGCATAATTGTTGTTGATCGAGACCAGATCGACATCTTGCAGGGAACGCGGCAACTGCGCGGCATCAAGCTCGACGAAGCGCAGATGCTTCGGATTGTCAGTGATGTCGGCAATGGTCGACGCGACGTTGTTGGGGTCCTTGAGCTTGATCACGCCGTGCAGCGCAAGGATCATCAGGCCGCGCGCGCCATTGGAAGGATCGTTGGCGATCGCCACCCGCCCGCCATCCGGAAGATCGGCCAGCTTCTTGTATTTCAACGAGTAGACACCCTGCGGCGACGCAATCGTGTTGGCGACCTTGACGATCTTCCAGCCGGTCTTCGATATCTGGTTCTTCAAATAAGGTTCGTGCTGGAACGAATTGGCCTCGAGATCCCCGAGCGCGAGCGCCTGGTTCGGGATCACGTAGTCCGTGAATTCGACCACCCTGATGTCGAACCCATGGCCCGCAGCCACCTTCTTGACGACTTCGAGGATCTCGGCGTGTGGTCCGGCCGTGACGCCAACGCGGACCGTCTCGGCCCTCGCGGTGCCGACCAGGAGCGTTACCGCGGCAACCGCCGTCATCAGAATACGCATCATCATCCCTCAGCAATTGGAGCGGCAACTACCAGCCGGGCAGCACCGCGCCCTTGAACTTGGTCTGGACGAATTCCTTGATCTCGGGCGTGTGGTAGCTGTCGACCAGGATCTTGACCCACGGCTTGTCCTTGTCGGCGGAGCGAACCGCAATCAGATTGACGTATGGCCCTTTCGGATCCTCGCGCAGGATCGGATCCTTGACCGGATCGAGACCGGCCTGTGTCGCATAGTTGGTGTTGATGACCGCCGCATCGACATCGTCGAGCGCCCGGGGCGCCTGGGCTGCGTCGACCTCGACGAATTTCAGGTTTTTGGGATTGTCGGCGATGTCGATAACGGTCGGCTTGAAGCCGACGTCGCTCTTCAGCTTGATTGCGCCCTTGTCGCGCAGCAGAAGCAGCGCCCGGCCGCCATTGGTCGGATCATTGGGAATTGAGACCTTGGCTCCGTCAGGAACGTCGGCCCAGTTCTTGTGCTTGCGCGAATAGACGCCGATCGGAAAATTGACCGTCAGTCCCACCTGCTCGATCTTGTAGCCGCGATCGGCTTTCTGGTTGTCCAGATAAGGCTGGTTCTGAAACGAGTTGGCCTGGATGTCGCCGGCGTCGAGCGCCGCGTTCGGAACGACATAGTCGGAGAACTCGATAAGCTGAAGCTCGAGCCCGCTCTTCGCCGCGATCGGTTTCACGGCCTCAAGGATTTGTGCATGCGGCCCGGGTGTCACGCCGATCTTGATCGTTTCTGCCGCGGCGGCGGTCGACCAGATCGCAACAGCGCCTGCAAGAGCGAAAATGGATCGAAGCAACATCTTGGTCTCCATGGAACTGAACTCGCTATCAAGCTCATCGCTCGCGCCGGGGACGAAATCAATGAAATGAGAATCCAAATTTTTCCCGATGACGAGTCGCCGCTGCTGTGGCCGCGATGAAAAGAGAATGGAGCCGGCCGGGCATCTTGGCGCAGCGAGCGACTTATCTGCCGATGCCGGCGGCAACGCGTAGGCCAAAAATACTTTTCTCGCTGACTTCGCTCGCAGAGAAAATTGCACTCGTTCGGACGGCTTCTCCGCGATTGCCTCCGACGCACCGATTGCACACAAATGGCAACAGATCGAACCGGCTAAGGACAACTTGCCATGCCCATCTTTGCCCGCCCCATCCCGCAAGCGCAGGCCGCATCATCGGCGACTGCGATGTCGCGCCGTCTTGCTGTCGCCGCCATCGGGCTGCTTGCGATGACCTCGCTGGTTCGGCCTGCGGCCGCCGAGGAAATCCGGATCGGCTACCAGAAATCGTCGACGCTGACCGCTATCCTGAAGACCAACGGCGCGCTGGAGAAGGCGTTGGCGCCGCTCGGCATCACCGTGTCGTGGCACGAGTTCACCAGCGGCCTGCCGCTGCTCGAGGCCATCAATGTCGGCAGCATCGATTTCGGAGCCGACGTCGCCGACACCGTGCCGATCTTCGCCCAGGCCGCCGGCGCCAAGCTCGCTTACGTCGCCGAGGAAGCCGCTTCTCCATCGGCGCAGGCGATCCTGGTGCCGAAGGATTCCGCGATCAAAGCGCCGGCCGATCTCAAGGGCAAGAAGGTCGCGGTCACCAAGGGCGCGGGCAGCCACTTCCTGCTGCTAGCGGTACTTGCCAAGGCCGGACTGTCCTTCAAGGACATCACGCCGGCCTATCTGACGCCGGCCGATGGCCGCGCGGCATTCGTCAGCGGCAATGTCGACGCCTGGGTCGCCTGGGATCCGTTCCTCAGCAGCGCGCAACGCCAGTCCAGCGCGCGCATCCTGACCGACGGCAGCGGCGGGCTCGCCAACTACAAGCGTTACTATCTTGCCTCGGCCGCGATCGCCGAAAAGCGGGCCGATGCACTGAATGTCATCTTTGCCAGGTTGGTGGAAACCGGCACCTGGATCAAAGCCAATCCGAACGAGGCCGCGGCGCTGCTCGCCGGCCTGTGGGGCATCGACGCCGCCACGGTGGAGGAGGCCAACAGCCATCGCTCCTACAAGGTCGGCGTGGTCACCGCGGCCGGCCTTTCCGAGCAGCAGAAGATCGCCGATACCTTCACGGCGGAAGGTCTGCTGCCACGCAAGGTCGATACCGGCGACGTCAAGATCTGGGCACCGAAGGGATCGTGACGCCACCGCGCCTTTAGCGATGACGCAGGCGGCGGTTGACGCGGCGCGCCAGATAGTCGCCGGCGGTCTGCACGGTCTGAACCAGCGCGATCAAAACGACGACGACCGCCAGCATCATTTCGGGCATGAAGCGCTGATAGCCATAGCGAATGCCGAGGTCGCCGAGGCCGCCGCCTCCGACGGCCCCGACCATTGCGGAGTAGCCGAGCAGGCTGACCACCGCGAGTGTCAAGGCCAGCACCAGGCCCGGCAACGCCTCCGGGATCAAGACCTTGAACACGATTTGCAACGGGCTTGCACCGAACGAGGACGCCGTCTCGATCAGACCGGCATCGACCTCGCGGATCGCCGCCTCGACCAGACGGGCAATGAACGGCGTTGCCGCGATGGTGAGCGGCACGATTGCCGCGCCCGATCCGATCGAGGTGCCGGCAATCAGCCGCGTGAAAGGAATGATCGCAACCACCAGGATGATGAACGGCGTCGAGCGGGCCGCATTGACGATGACGCCGAGCACGCCATTGGCTGGCGGCGCGGCGAACAGCTCCCCTTTCCGGCTGGTCGCCAGGAAGACGCCAAGCGGAAGGCCCAGCGCGGTCGCAACCAGCGCAGCCACCGAGACCATGAAAAGGCTCTCGCCCGTGGCCTGAACGATCAGGTTGATGAGTTCACGCGACATAGCCGAGACGCTCCACCAGAATGTCATGCTGAGAAAGATAGGCCAGGGCCTGCCTGGCCGTGGCTTCACCGCCGGGAATGCCAAGGATTAGCGAGCCCACGTGCTGGCCGCCGATCTCATCGATGCGGGCCGATAGCAGCGCCACGTCATGGGACAGTTCGCGCGAAAGCCGCGCCACGACGGTGTCGCCGGCTTCAGTACCGCGCACCTGCACGCGAAGGACCGTCTGCCCGCCGGCAACCGGCTGTGGCGAAAGGCGGCTCGCCAGCGAGACCGGAACACTGTCCCCGATCACCTCGGAAAGGAACGCCTGCGTGACCGGATGCTGGGGATGCGTGAAGATTTCCGCGACATGGCCGCGTTCGACGACCTGGCCGCCGTCGATCACCGCGACTTCCTTGGCGAGTTGGCGGACCACCGACATCTCGTGGGTGATCAACACGATCGTGACCCCGAGTTCACGATTGATGTTGGCCAGCAGGTCCAGAATCGCGCGCGTGGTCTGCGGATCGAGCGCCGACGTCGCCTCGTCGGACAGCAGCACATTCGGCCGAGTCGCCAGCGCGCGGGCGATGCCGATGCGCTGCTTCTGGCCGCCGGACAATTCCGAGGGATAACGATCGTATTTGTCGGCAATGCCGACGAGCTCGAGCAGCTCGGCCACACGGACGGCGATGTCGGCCCTGGACCAGCCGGCGATCTCGAGCGGCAAGGCGATATTGTCCGCCGCCGTCCGCGACGACAGCAGGTTGAAGTGCTGGAAGATCATGCCGATCGAGCGCTGCGCCAGGCGCAGCTCGCGACCGGCAAGCGCCGAGATCTCGCTGTTATCGACGACGACGCGGCCGCTCGACGGCTTCTCAAGCCCGTTGATGAGGCGGACGAGGCTCGATTTGCCAGCGCCGGAGCGGCCGATCACGCCGGTGATCGAGCCGCGCGGGATCGCGAAGTCGATCGCCTGCAAGGCATGCACGCTCGGCTTGCCGCGATAGGCCGGATAGACCTTCGAGACCGCCTCGAAGCGGATCATGGCTCCGCTCGCGTTGGAAGCGAGCGGAATGGACGGCAGCGGCGCAACATGCTGCGCCGTCGTCAGGGATTGATGTACATTCATTCAGTCGGTCCAATTGGGAAATGGCTTCGGTCGCCGGGCACAGCCCGGGCTCAATGACCAAAGAGCAGATAGCTGCGGTCGATGCCGCGGAGATCGCGCGTCTCGTCGGTCCAGCCGACCGCGCGGCGGTAGCTGCCCAACGCGGCAGTCTGCCGCAACGCGACCACGTCGGTCGGGCGAGGCTCCTCCGCATAAGGCGACACGTAAAGCGCGTCCTCGGGACAATACAGTTCGCAGAGGAAACAGGTCTGGCAATCGCCCTGACGGGCGATCACCGGAATCCCCTCCGTCTTGTCGAAGACATTGGTGGGGCAGACATTCACGCAGATGTCGCAGGACGTGCAGCGCTCGGCGTCGATCACCTCGATCATTCCGCGGCCTCTGCATAGCTGGCCTCGGCATGCGGCCGCACCGTGGTCCAGACCTCGTCCAAGCCGCCGCTCGTCACGTAATGGCGTTGGCGGTCGTCTTGATCGGGATAGTCGTCGCGGCGATGCATGCCGCGGCTTTCGTTCCGCGCCAGCGCGCTGCGGTACATCCAGCGCGACGTCGCCAGCATGGCCGCGCTCTCGCGGGCACGTAGCAGATCGTCCTTGCTCGCCGCATCGGCCGATGATGCATCGACCCACGCCGCATCCAGCCGCTCGAGGGCGCCTTCAAGACGCGAGGCGTGCCGGAAGTAGTTCAGCTCATACGGATAGACTTCGTCCTGGACCGCCTTTGCCAGCGCGGCGGGCTCAAACGCGCGACCCGCATTGCTCCGGAACGCGACGGTGCCGGCGGACGCCAGTCGTCGCTGACGCGCCGGGCCCAGCTGCCTTGCATAGCCAGCAGCGCCCCATCCGGCCCAGGTCCCCGATGACATCGCCCAGGCGGCGTTGTGGCTGCCGCCGCCGGTGAAGCCGCCGCAGATCAATTCGCGCGTCGCTGCATCACCGGCGGCATAGAGCCCGGGCACGCTGGTGGCGCAGCTGTCGTCGACAATGCGCAGGCCGCCGGTGCCGCGCACGGTGCCTTCGAGCCGCAAGGTGACGGAAAAACGCTCCCTGAAGGGATCGATGCCGGTGCGATCGAACGGCAGGAAGAAATTCGGCTGCGACGCGCGCATGTGACGCTGCACGTCGTCGTCGGCCTTGTCGAGGCGCGCGTAAACCGGCCCCTGAAGCAACGCGCGCGCAATCGCCGATCGCCCGCCCTTGGATGCCGCACCGGGAACGACGCTGCCGTCCTCGTAGCTGAAGGTCGCCCAGCCGTAGAACAGTGTCTTGGTCACGGAGCCGAACGCCGGTGAGATCGCATAGGGATTCGAGAATTCCATGCTGCTGAACTCGGCCCCGACCTCCGCGGCCATCAGGTAGCCGTCTCCGGTCAGCACATTCGATCCCAGCGTCTTGCTCAGGAACGCGCAGCCGCCGGTCGCCATGACGACAGCCTTGGCGCGCACGATCCAGCGATCGTGCTTCTGGCGGCGCACGCCGCTGGCTCCCGCAACCGAGCCGTCGTCATCCACCAGCAGCTCAAGCGCCGGACTGTGATCGAGAATGGTGACGCCGGCCTGCTTGGTGCGCTTGCGCATCAGGCGCATGTATTCCGGCCCCTGCAGCGAGTTGCGCTGCGATGTGCCGCTGTCGTCGACCGGGTAAGGGTAACCCCAGGCGGCCAGACGATTGCTGTCCTCGTAGGTCTGGTCGAGCACGCGCGCCATCCAGCGGCGATCCTGCAGGTGCCCGCCCATCTTTTCGCGATTGGCCATTGCGGCCCTGCGCAGCGCCGGATTGGGATCGACATACCAGACGCCGGTGCCGGCAGCCGCGGTGGCACCCGACGTGCCGCAAAATCCCTTGTCGGCGAGCACGACGCGTGCGCCGCACTCGGCTGCGCTCACCGCAGCCCACGTGCCTGCCGGTCCGCCGCCGATCACCAGCACGTCGGCGTCGAATTCGACCGAACCGCCTGGCGCGGTTCGCTGTTCGGCGCGTCGCTCGTGGACTGTCATGGTTCAGTTCTCCGGAAGGCACCGATTGCTTGCAACGCGCCGCAACAGCATCGTTACGCGTGCAGGCTGCCCTGGCAATTTCAGATATTTGCGCAGACTTGGACGAAGCTTCCCCTGCCGCGGCACGTGGCAGAATATTCATGCGGCGGCGGAGGGGATGTTCCGCTCATCGCAGAAGATCGACACCGGATTTGTTCGCAGATCGCGCAGCGGAGACGGAAATTTCTTTTTGCATGCACGCGCCGGCCGTTCGTTTTCATGTGGCCTGACAGGCGATACTTCGTGAGTCGTCTCACCTCAATGCGGGGCAGCCATGTCCGATCGTCAGCTTCATCTCAATGTCAATCTGCTGCACTCCGGCGTCTATGCGTCGGCGTGGCGGCTGCCCGAAAGCGATCCTCGCGCCTGCTTCGACGTCGGCCATTATGTGCGCGTGGCTGACATCGCCGAGCGCGGCAAGCTCGATGCGATCTTCCTTGCCGACACACCGGCGATCACCGACCGCATCGACTACCGCTCCTTCATGTCGATGGAACCGACGATCGTGCTGGCATCGGTGGCCGCGGCGACCAGCCATATCGGGCTGATCGCGACCGCCTCGACCACCTACAACGAGCCGTACAACATCGCGCGCCGCTTCGCGACCCTGGATCTCGCGAGCGGCGGCCGCGCCGGCTGGAATGCGGTGACCACTGCCGACGCGTCGGCCAGCCGCAATTTTGGCCTCAGCAACGTGCTGGAGCACAAGGCCCGCTACGAGCGCGCCAAGGAGTTCGCCGAGGTCGTCCATGCGCTGTGGGACAGTTGGGAGGACGACGCCTTTGTCGGCGACAAGTCCTCGGCGCGATTTGTCGATACGTCGAAGGTTCATCCGATCGCGCATCGCGGCGCCCATTACGCCGTGGCCGGTCCGCTTAACGTGCCGCGTTCGCCGCAGGGCCGCCCGGTCACCGTGCAGGCCGGTGGCTCGCACGACGGCCGTGATCTCGCTGCCGCGCAGGCCGAAGCTGTGTTCACGCTGGCGCAGACGATCGAGGAAGGTGTCGCCTATGCGCGCGATCTGCGCGCCCGCGCCGCGACCTACGGCCGCGCCGGCGACTCCATCGTCATCCTGCCGGGCCTTGCCACAGTGATCGGCAGCACCGAAGCCGAGGCGAGACGGCGGCAGGATGAGCTGTGGGAGCTGGTTCCGATCGAGTACAGCCTGGCGCGTCTCGCGGGCACATTGCAGGTCGATCCTGCGATCCTTGAGCTCGACAAGCCACTACCCGATCCGCTGCCGCTGCCGGCCAACGCCAACCACACCATGTTCCAGGGCACGGTGAACCTTGCGCGCCGCGGTGACCTCACCGTCCGGCAGTTGTTGCGCGCGCTCGGCGGCGGGGTCGGACACCGCATCATCGTCGGCACGCCCGAGCAGATCGCCAACGACATCGAGGCCTGGTTCAAGGCCGGCGCGGCCGACGGATTCAATCTGATGCCGGACGTGCTGCCGACCGGGCTCGAGGTCTTCGTCGACAACGTGGTGCCGATCCTGCAGCGCCGCGGTCTGTTCCGAACCGATTACGCCGGCACCACCTTGCGTGAGCATTTTGGCCTGCCTCGGCCGATCAGCCGCTTTGCGCGTCAGACGGAAGCCGCCGCAACCGCGTGACGCAGTTACCGCGAGCTCGCCAGCAGTGGTGGGGTGTCATTTGCAGCAGATGACGCTGCGCGGACGCGCGGGATGATCTCCTTCGCAAAGCGCTCCATCTCGGCCTCGAAAGGCTGGAACTGCAGCATGAACAACTCGATGCCTGCGGCATGGAACGCCCCGACTCGGGCGGCCACGTCATCATAGCTGCCGACCAGCCCGGCAGCGGTGCCGCCGTTGCTGCCGATCCGCTCCGACTTCTGCATGGTCTGCATCATCACGACCTTCGGGTCGGTGTTCTGTCGCTGGATCACCTTTATCGAGGCGTCCTTCCGCGACAGCTCAAGCAGCCGCTCATAGGCGGCCTGGGCCTCGGCCTGCGTCTGGCGCGCGATGACGAAGGCGGACAGCCCGAAGCGAAGCGGCACCGACGTCCGCGGCCGCGCCGCCACGTCGGCAATGAGGCCCGCGACATCCTCGAGCGGCTGACCATTGATGAACCAGACGTCGCCGTGGTCGGCGACCAAAGCGCGCGCCGGCTCGGATTCGCCGCCGACATAGATCAATGGTCGCGGTCGGTAGAGGCTCGTCGGCCGCAACAGATAATCGCGGACGTCGAAATGCTCGCCCTTGTAGGTCAACCGCTCGCCCTGCATCAGGCGCGAGACAATCGTGATCCACTCGCGGCCATAGGCGTAACGGGCATCGTGCTCGGCAAAGCCGATGCCGGCCTTGTCGAGTTCGGGCCGGTTCCAGGCATTGACCAGGTTGATCGCGAAGCGTCCGCGGCTGATGTTCTCGATCCCGAGCGCGAGCTTGGCGAGAACCACCGGATGATAGAGATAGGGCTTGATGGCCGCGATGATCTCGATCCGGCTGGTCAATGCCGCAACGGCCGCCGCCGCGCTCCAGGCCTCGAGCTGATCGAAATCCTCCCGATGCGGATTGATGGTGTGCTGCGCGATCAGCGTGGAATCGTAGCCCAGTGCCTCGGCGGCAAGCACGAGGTCGCGATTGCGCTCCCACGATGCGTCATACGGCTCCTCCGGATCCTGATAGGCCGCGCGCGAACCATGGACCAGCGCCCAGATGCCAAAGCGAAGCGGTCGTGTCGACATGCCGTCTCTCCGATTTCCCTGACGTTACGTCGGCGTGTTTTCAAAGAAGCACGGCGACAGATCAAGCAGCGGCGCATCAAAAGATTTTCCTTGCCGCGCCGCGCGCGCCGATAAACCAGAAAACTCCGGACGCAGCGACAATTGGAATACGGCTCTATTTCTGTTCGAGAAAATTCGTGGGACAGTTTGCGCGACATGAACAACGCCTTCTTTCGTGCGGCGACGCGCCGTTCATCGAGAGAATGGCGGACCATGCCGCGCGCGATCAATGATGCTCGCGCGCAATGTTGGACGAGGACAGAACAGACTTGAGCAACCTCGAACAGGCTGCGTCATCGATCGCGTTTGATTCAACGCCGCGCAGCGTTCAAACGGCATCGCCGTCCCGGAAGCCACGAGTAGAGATCGGCCGGCGCGGCATGCTGCTGCTATCGTGGCTCGCCCCGGTCGTGCTTCTGATCGTCTGGGAATTGCCGGCGCAGGCCGGCTGGCTCTCGCCGCAGGTGCTGCCGGCACCGAGCAAGGTCGTCCGGACGGCATTCAAGCTGGCGACGTCCGGAAGCCTGCTGAACGATCTCGGCGTCAGCCTGCTGCGCGCAACGGCCGGTTTTGCGATCGGCGGCAGCGTCGGATTCGCGCTCGGCATCCTCGTGGGCTTCTCGCGGATCGCGGAGGCTGCCATCGACCGCAGCATCCAGATGATCCGCGCGATCCCGTTTCTCGCCGCGCTACCGCTGGTGATCGTCTGGCTCGGCGTCGGCGAAGCCCAGAAGATCTTCCTGGTCGCGCTCGGCGTCGCCTTCCCGATCTACATCAACACCACGCTGGGCATCCGGCAGGTCGACCCGAAGCTGCTCGAGCTCGGCCGCGTCCAGGGCCTCGGGACACTCGAGCTGATCCGGCGCGTCATCCTGCCCGGCGCCCTGCCATCGATCCTGACCGGTGTGCGCTATGCGCTGGCGACCGCGTGGCTGGCGCTGGTGGTCGCGGAGACCATCGGCGCCCAGTCCGGCATCGGCTTTCTCGCCATGGATGCGCGCGAGTTCCTGCGCACCGACGTGATCGTGCTGACGATCGTGATCTATGCGCTGATCGGCGTCGCCGCCGACGGTATCGCGCGCGCCCTGGAGCGGCGGCTATTGGCCTGGCATCCGAACTATGGAAGCGCGCGATGACGCTGCACGCCGTGCCCTCACCGGCCGCGATTGCGCCGGCCGTCGTGGTGACCGGACTGCATCGCGCCTATGGCAGCCGCGTGGTGATCGAGAACCTCAACCTGCGCATCGAGCGCGGCGAGTTCGTCGTCCTGCTCGGCGAAAGCGGCTGCGGCAAGACCACGCTGCTGCGGGCGCTGGCCGGCCTCGATGCGATCGACGGCGGGCGCATCACGGCACCGCGGCGGCCGGCCGTCGTTTTCCAGGAGCACCGGCTGCTGCCGTGGGACAGTCTGTGGCGCAACGTCTCGCTCGGCCTCAATGCGAGCGACGCCCGTCAGCGCGCCGCCACCGCGCTCACCGAGGTCGGACTCGGCGGCCGTCTCGATGACTGGCCGCGCAACCTCTCGGGCGGACAGGCGCAGCGCGTGGCGCTGGCGCGCGCGCTGGTGCAGGAACCCGAGTTGCTCTTGCTCGACGAGCCGTTCGCAGCGCTCGATGCGCTGACTCGCATTCGCATGCACGATCTGGTGCGCGAGCTGGTCGCCGTCCATCGCCCCGGCGTGCTCCTGGTCACCCACGACGTCGACGAGGCGATCGCGCTCGCCGACCGCATCCTGGTGATGCGCGAGGGCCGGATCGCGTTCGAGCATCCCATGAAACGTAACGGCGCAGCGCCGATCGCCCGCACCGACCTGCTGGCGGAGCTCGGCGTCGACACCTCTCACCCCATTCCTGCCTGAGGACCACTCAATGTCTATCCCCCGGTTCACCAACCCCACCCGTCGCAGCTTCCTTGGCGGCGCCGCCTTCGGCATCGGCGCGCTTGCCGGCTTTGACCTGTCCGAGCCGGCGCATGCGGCGACCGGCCGCGTCACCGACACGGTGCGTCTGACCTGGGGTTTGAGCGGCCTCAATCTGATCGCCAAGGAGCGCGGCGAGTTCGAGAAGCTGCTGACCAGGGACGGCATCAAGGTCGAGTGGCTCGGGCCGTTCCCCAATCATGCGCCGACGCTGCAGGCTGTGACCGGCGGTAGCGCCGATTTCAGCTTCGGCGGCAGCACGACGCCGGCACTCGCCGCGATCATCGCCGGCTCGCCGCTGGTATTCACCCAATTCGTGGTCTACGAGCCGCGCACCACGGCGATCATCGCGCGGGATGACTCTGGCATAAACAAGGTCGAGGATCTCGTCGGCAAGTCGGTGGCGGTGAACCGTTCGGGTCTCGGCGAATTCCTGCTGGTTGCCGCGCTCGAGAAGCACAAGGTCGACCGCTCCAAGGTGACGTTCGTCTATCTCAACCCGCCGGACGCAGCGCCGGCGCTGGCCTCCGGGAAGGTCGACGCCTGGTCGATGTGGAGCCCGGGCGTCGATATCGCGCGGCTCGAATACAAGGCGCACGACATCTTCCTGGAAGGTCGCGATCTCGAGTTCCAGATCGACTACACGTCCTACCTGACCACCCGAAAATTTGCGACCGACAATCCTGCGCTGGTCCGGGCCGTCAACGACGCCTTCCGCGCCGAAGGCAAGTGGATCTCCGCGAACAGCAAGGATGCCGAATACATCGCGCAGAAGGCCGGCAAGTACAGCGACCAGGTCCGCGACCAGTTCATCGCGCTGAACCGGCAGTATCGCTACTTCGCCGCCAACGACGAAAACTTCCTCGCCGAACTGCAAAGGGCCGCCGACTGGCTGGTCGCGCGCAAGGTGCTCCCGGAGCCGATCAAAGTCACCGACCACCTGGCCCAGCTCTGATCAGTAGCAGTCATATCAATCAACGCCATTTGGGTGATACCAATGAACAAGCCTCTGTCCGCCACCTCGCTGGAGCCTTCCGACCGCCTTCACAGCCGCGCACCCGATATCGACGCGCTGCTCGGCCGCATCGCGGAAGGCGCCGCCGACCGCGAACGCGAGCGCGTCCTGCCGTTCGCGCAAGTCGATCTCATTCGCAAGGCCCGCCTCGGCGCGTTGCGGCTTCCGATCGAAGCCGGCGGCGCCGGCCTGTCGATTCGCGCATTGTTCGAGATCGTCATCGGTCTCGGCGAGGCCGACGCCAATGTCGCGCATATCCTGCGCAACCATTTCAGCGTCGTCGAACGCCTGGTGCGCCGGCCGAAGGACGATCAGCACAGGCAGTGGCAGAAGGCAGTTGCCGACGGCGCGATCATCGGGCTCGCGGCGACCGAGCTCGACACGCCGAAGGTCGGCAATGTCACGCCGAACACGACACTCACTGCCGACGGCGACGACTACCTGCTCAACGGCACGAAATACTATAGCACCGGCACACTGTATTCGGACTACGTCCTCGTTCGCACCGCCGACACATCCGCCACCAATGCTGCCGTGCTGATTCCGGTGAACCGCGAGGGCATTGAGCTGATCGACGACTGGGACGGTCTCGGGCAGCGGCTGACGGCGACCGGCACCACCCACTTCCGCAACGTGCGCGTCAAGCGCCAGGAGGTCGTGTTCGATGCACCGGATACCGGCTACGGCATTCCCTACTCCAACACATTTGCCCAGCTGTTCCTGACTGCGATCAATGCCGGCATCGCGCGCGCCGTGCTGCGCGACGCCAGCGCCCTGGTGCGGACCCGCAAGCGGACGTTCTATTACGCGCCGAGTGAGGTGCCAGTGGACGACCCGCTGCTGCAACAGACCGTCGGCCAGATCGCCAGCGGCGCATTCGCCGCCGAGACCGTGGTGCTTGCGGCCGCGGAGGCGCTCCATGCCGCCACCGACGCTTTCGATGCAGGCGACGAAAACGCCGTCGAGGCCGCGCACAAGGCCGCGCTGCTGTCGGCCAAGGCCAAGATCGTTGCGGACGATTTCGCGATCCGGAGCGGCAGCCTGCTGTTCGACGTCGGCGGTGCATCGGCCACCAAGAAGGCGACCAATTTCGACCGCCACTGGCGCAACGCGCGCACCCTGGCGTCGCACAATCCAAACACCTTCAAGGCGCGCTCGATCGGACAATACGAGATCAGCGGCACGCCGCTACCCGCCAAGGGCTTCTTCTAGAGCCCCACTCCGATCGAATCGGAACGGAGCTCTGGATTGTTGTTTTGATGCGTTTTCTTCACGCGAACCGGTATCCACTTCGCTCGAAAACGCTCTGGCGAGGTCCAATCCGGCGAGGCAAAGCAAGGGAGAATCCCGATGAGCAAGCCGGATATTCATCTTGTGGACGCCGACCACGAGATCGAGCGTCAATTTCGCCTTGTCATGCGCCGCCTCCCGGGCGGCGTTTGCATCATCACCGCAGGACAGGGTGAGGACATCACCGGCATGACGGTGACCTCGCTGACGTCGCTCAGCGCCAGCCCACCCCGGCTGCTGGTCAGCATCAACCGGCAGGCATCGTCCTTCGCACCGATCGCCCGCCATCGGCTGTTCGGCGTCAACATCCTCGGCTCCGACCAGCAGGCCCTGGCCGAGCGCTTCAGCAATGGCCGGCTGAAAGGCAGGGAACGCTTCGAGGGCACCGATTGGACCCATGGAGCCTCGGGCGTGCCGTTGCTGCAGCGGTCGCTTGCGATGATCGAATGCCAGGTCGAGGAGATCATCGAGCGGCATTCCCATGGCATCATCGTGGGCCGCCTCGCCAGCATGGAATTGTCGCATCGGCTGTCCGGCCTCACTTACTGGAATGGACAGTATGTCCAGATCGATCACGAGGCCGATCTCGACCTATTGGCCGAAGTCAGCATTCCTCTGGCGCATGTCCGTTAGAACAGAGAAAGGGTGCAGCATGAAACGCGAATTGCCGCCAGCATCGCCTCCGTCAACGGCCGGCGCGGTCAGCAGACCACCGGGCCGCTGGCAGCTCGACCGGATCGTGGCCGAGCTGCGCACCTCCCGCGAGGAGACCCATAGCATCCGGCGCGACGGCGAGGCACGCCGCGCGCCCTCGCGGGACGCGCTGGAGGCGATCCTCGACGGCCTCACCGAGGCGCTGTTTCCGCGCCACTACGGCCAATCGGACCTCGACGGCGAGAACATCGACTATTTCGTCGGCAATACGCTGAGCACAGCATTGGATTCGCTCAGCGCGCAGATCCATCGCAGCGCGCTGTTCGTTGGCGACGAGCTGGAGCCGGGCTTTGGGCACGAAGAGGCGATCGAGCTGACACGCGCATTCGCGACCCAACTGCCGTCGGTCCGCGGACTTCTGATCAACGATCTGCGGGCGGCATTCGTTGGAGATCCGGCGGCGCAGAATTTTCCCGAGATCCTGATCGGCTATCCGGGGATGACCGCCATCATCCACCATCGCCTTGCGCATCTGCTCTACCAGATCGGCGCGCGGCTGGTGGCTCGCCTGATGTCGGAGATCGCCCACACAAGGACCGGCATCGATATCCATCCCGGCGCCCGGATCGGCTCCGGATTCTTCATCGATCACGGAACCGGCGTCGTGATCGGCGAAACCGCCATCATCGGCAACAACGTCCGGATCTATCAGGCGGTCACGCTCGGCGCGCGGCATTTCCCGACCGACGACGAGGGCCATGTGATCAAGGGCGACGCCCGCCATCCGATCGTCGAGGATGACGTCGTGATCTACGCCGGCGCAACCATACTCGGCCGGATCACGATCGGCCGCGGGTCGACCATCGGCGGCAACGTCTGGCTGACCAAGGACGTGCCGCCGAACAGCATTGTGACGCAGGCCACCGCACGAAACAGCCCGAGCGGCGCCTGAACCACGATCTCATCACGCCGCAACCTGTGCCTTCCATCGCATCAAGCGCCGTTCCAACGCCTCCAGGACCGCATTGAATGCCAACCCGATCACGGTGATCCCGATTATGCCGAAATACATCTGCGGGATCAGGAAGCTGTACTGGCTGTTGATGATGAGATAGCCGAGACCGGCCTTGGCGCCGACCATCTCGGATGCGACCAGCACCAGCATGGCTGACGCACTGGCGAGGCGAATGCCGACAAAGATCGTCGGAAGCGCCGCCGGAAGGATCACCTTGCGGAACAGCTGCTGCGGGGTCGCGCCCATGGTCCGCGCCGACTTGATCAAGAGCGGATCGACCTGCTTCACCGCGGCGATGGTGTTGAGCAGGAGCGGCCATGCGCAGCTATAGACCACCATCGTGACCTTCGAGAGCTCGCCGATGCCAAGCAGCAGGATGAACGCCGGCAACAGCGCGAGCGGCGCGGTATTGCGGCAAATCTCGATGAACTGGTTCAGCAGATCGCCGAGCCTTGTGTACCAGCCGACGGCCAGCCCGAGCGGGACGAACAACACGACCGACACCAGAAACCCGGTCAGGGCGCGGAGCAGGCTCGCGGAGGCGTCGTCATAGAGCTCGCCGGTTTGCGCGAGCTGCCAGCCTGCGGCGATGACATCAAAGAATGGCGGCAGAAACACCGCGTCGATCAAGCCGAGCCTCGGCGCGGCCTCCCAGATCGCCAGAAGGGCGATCAGCAGCAGGGAGCGGCGTCCGAAAGCTACCAGACCGCCGGTCGCGGCGCGGACCGCGCTCACTAGCGGTGACCGCGCCGCCACCGCTTGCTCGTCTCGCCGTCCATGCGCGAGCTCCAGCAATGTCAGCATCTCCAGGCTAGACATGAGCGACTTCCTTTGCTTCACGCTCGACACGGCCTGCGCTGACCCTGCCCGCCGATTGCCCCAGCTGCGCTTTCTGCACTTCCTCGCGGAGCAGGCTCCAGATCTCATGGCGCACGCGGCCGAATTCCGGCAGCGAGCGCACATCCTCGGCTTCGCTGCGCAAGGCCGCGGGGATGTCGACAATCTCCTTGATCCGCCCCGGACGGGAAGTCATGACCGCCACGCGCTGACCGAGCACGACCGCCTCGTCGATGCCGTGGGTGATGAAGATGATGGTCTTGCCGGTGGCCCGCCAGATCCGCAGCAGCTCGCCCTGCAACGTTTCGCGCGTCTGGGCATCGAGCGCAGCGAACGGCTCGTCCATCAGCAGCACCTCCGGATCATAGGCAAGGCTGCGCGCGATCGCGACGCGCTGCTTCATGCCGCCGGAGAGTTCATGCGGATAACGGTCAGCAAAACCCGATAACCCGACCAAGTCGAGGAAGTGCCGCGCGATCTCACCGCGTTGTTTCGGCTTGAGGCCGGCGATATCGAGCCCGAACTCCACATTCTGCGCGGCCGTGCGCCACGGAAACAGCGCGTACTGCTGGAACACGACGCCGCGGTCGCGTCCGGGTCCGACGATCGGCCGGCCGTCGAGCAGAATGCGGCCGCTGGTCGGCGTCGCGAGCCCGCCGAGCAGATCGAGCAATGTCGACTTGCCGCAACCGCTTGGACCGACCAGGGCGAGGAATTCGCCGGCGCGGACGTCGAACGTGATGTCCTCGAGCGCGGTGAAATAGCCCGCCGGCCGGCCCCCTTCGCCTCGCGTGACGAACTCCTTGCGGACCTTGTCAAAGCTGATCTTGACCGACGTCATCGCGCCTCCGCCGTCTTTCCGGGACGGAAATAGTTGAACTCGTTGGTGTAGGTGTCCGAGGCCTTGATCTGGCCCGGTTTGAGCAGGCCATCCTTGACCAGCCAGTCGACCCAGACCTGCAGCTCGGCATCCGAGATCACGCCGCCCTTGGACGCGACGCCGGTGCTCTTCCAGTACTTGATCGAGGAGGCATCCTCGTTGCGCTTGCGCTCCGCAATGATCCGGTCGAAGCGGGCCCGCACTTCATCGGGCGGCGTCGTCTGCGCCCACTGGATGGCGCGCGAGATCCCCTCAACCAGCTTGCGGGCGGTGTTCGGATTGTCCTTGATGAACTTCTCCCGCAGCACATAGGCACCGCCGGTGAACTGTCCGAACAGATCGGTATCGTTGAAGAGCGAGCGGATCCCGCCACGCTCCAGCGCCTTGTCGCGCAACACGCCGCTGAGCGCGCTCACCTCGACCTGCCCTTGCCGAAGCGCCTGCTCGCCGGTGACGGGTGGGACCGCCACCAATGTCACCTGCTTGGCCTCGCCGGCGCTAAGGCCGTTGCGCGCCAGATACTCACGCAGCACGAACTCCAGATGAGCGCCAAGCGTATTGACCGCGACCTTCTTGCCGATCAGGTCGCGGGCCGTCTTGATCGGACTGTCGTCCTTCACAAAGTAGCCGTAGTAGGTATTGGAGTCGGAACCGTAGTAGCCGACCACCGCCTTGATCGGCGCCTTGGCCGCGATCAGCTTGATGATCGCACCATAGAAAGCGCCGCCGACGTCGATGTCGCCGGTGACGACGGTCTGAATGTCCTGCGGCCCGCTGATGGTGTTGCCGACCCATTTGAGCTTGAGCGGCGCGAGGTAGCCGAGGTCCTCGGCGAGCTCGGTGAACGTCACCTGCCCGGCCCAGCCTTGATAACGGATCTCGGTCTTATCGAGCGGTGGCTCGGCGAAGGCCGAAGCGATCAGGCCCAACGCAAAGACGCCGGCCAGCAGCAATCGCGCCGCCCGGCGCGCAGCGGCTCGCCGCGCGCGCAGAATTCGAATGATGGCATTCATTGTGTTGCTCCAATAGGCGACATGCTCAGGCTGCCTTCGCCGCTTGCGGCTTCGGCGATTTGATCCGCGTCACGCTGTGGCGGCCGTCGACGCTGACCGGAACCTCGCCGTCGATGGTGGCGCGGCGCACCACACGATGCTGATCGCCGTAGTCATTGACGGCGTAGTGCTGGGTCGCGCGATTGTCCCAGATCGCGACGTCTCCGGCCCGCCAGCTCCAGCGCACGGTATTCTCCGGAGCCGTGATGTGGGACTGGAACAGATCGAACAGCTTCTGGCCGTCATATTTCGGCAGGCCGACAAAGCGCTGGACGAAATTGCCGAGCACCAGCGTGTGCTCGCCCGTTTCGGGATGGACGCGCACGACCGGATGCTCGGTCTCATAGATCGTCCCGGTGAATACCTCGTCGAAATGCTTTCTGTCGGCGTCGGTGGCGCGAGACTTCACCGCGTAATCATAGGCATTGCTGTGAACCGCCCAGAGCTCGTCGGCGAGCTTGCGCAACGGCGGAGGCAGATCGAGATAGGCGGCCGCCGTGTTGGACCAGACGGTGTCACCGCCATAGGGCGGGATCACCACACCGCGCAGCACCGAGATCTTCGGATAGGCATCGACGAACGTGACGTCGCTATGCCATTGGTCCGCGCGGCCGCCACCACGCCCCGAGTCCAGCTCGAGGATCGACGACGTACCCTTGCTCGGGCCGATGGTCGGATGCGGCACCAGTTTGCCGAGCCTAACCGCGAAGCGCTCCTGCTCGGCGTCGTCGAGGTGCTCCTGGTCGCGGAAGAAGATCACCTTGTGCTCGAGCAGCACCTGGTTGACAGCACGGATGACCGCGTCGGGAAGGTCACCCGACAGCTTCACATTCTTGATCTCGGCACCAAGCCGGGCGGCACGCTTGACGATGTCGGCGCGCGGAATGACGTTGTCGATGGTGGTCGTCTTGCTCATGATGTTGGTCTCGTCGCCGCGATCCCCTGGACAAGGCTCCGCCATGCGCCGGTCGCGGAAACGACGGCGGAGATCAATGATGTGGTCGTGATCCTCGCTATTCCGCCGCGACGGGCTGCGGCGGTCGCCAGACAGCCGGTGCATAGAGCTCGGCGGTGAAATCCTCCGCGATCTCTCCGTTGATGCGCGCCTCGTGAGATGCAAGGTCGGCCAGGAACAGATCGCGGCTGACCCTGGCCGTGATCCCCGGAATGTCGCGCTTGAAGCTTGGAACGTCGCCGATCGGCAGGCCGAAGCTGACAAATGCTGCCGGGTTGAAGACGTGAATGTCCTTCAGATACGGCGCGCGGCCCGGAACTTTCTCCAGATACTCGTGCCCGGACCCGAGATAAGGATAGGCCGCCAGGCGATCGTCCTTTTCGTCGTCAGGCGGCACGAAGCGATCTCGCCACAGCAGGATTTCGTCGGCGAAATCGCCGAGCTCTGACTGCGCGCCCAGATCGACGGAATAGCCAGTTCCCGCAATCGCGAAATCGAACGCGAACTCGCCCTGCGGAGTGATGGCGACCGGCCGCACCCCCTTCAATTGCGCCGAGGTCCAGGGTGCGCCCAGGTGCAGATGAAAATTGGGGAAGGCTACCGCGCGCGAGATCGCATCCGGCGGCGGGGTCGACCCAGCCTGCCTGAACCGAATCGCTTGATGCCAGCGCACCGCGTCGGGCAAGCTGCCATAGTTGTCATAGGCTCCCGGGTAGCCGCGGATCCGAATGACCGGCAACGCGGCCAAGGTTTCCCGGCGTGCAAACAGATGAACATCACGCGCTCCGGCCTCAAGGGCTGCGGCCGCCGCATCGAAGGCCGACGCAGCACTCCCGATCACCGCAACGGAAAGACCTCGCAGCGTCCTGAAATCGATCTTCTCCGATGTATGCGCACGGAATCGTTTCGGCAGGACACGCAGCGCGTCGGGGACATAAGCGCCCCCGCTACCCGCAAAGCCGGTTGCGAGCACCAGCTTGCGCGTGGTCTCGATGGTCGTGACCCTGCTCCGCTCCAGATGTAACCGCAAATGATCGGCTGCGGGCTCGATGCGGAGCAGCCGCGTACCGTAACGAATGCCGGCGCCTGTCACGCGGCGATACCAGTCGAGATAGGCCGCCCAGTCGAGCCGCGGAATCCGATCGAGCGCGTCGAAGGCCGCCGCGCCATGGCGCGTTTCATACCATGCTTGGAAACCGAGACCGGGCAGACCGAGCTCCGGACCTGGAAGCGTCTTCGGAGTGCGAAGCTTGTGCATTCGCGCGCTCGTCAGCCACACGCCGGCATTGCTGGCGTCGGCGGCGGCGTCGATCACCGAGACCTTGCCGATCCCGGCGCGCCGAAACGCAAACGCGAAGGCCGCGCCGGACTGGCCACCGCCGACCACGACGACGTTGTGATCGATTCCGTCGCGATCAGGCACCCAGTTCTGTGGGTCGACCCCGATCAGCCGGAGGGCCTCGCGGGCGACGCTGTCGGGATCGGATTGCGGCATGAATGACCACCTCGCTTTGACGTTACAAATCGTAAAAGCGATCGACATTCAGTCAATGAAACGAAACCAGCTTTGTTTTTGATAGCAGGCAATGTTCGCGTCGTGGACAACGCGGGCATTGAAATATTTGCGATGATCGCCGCCTGACCGATCATCTCATGTGCATTGCGACGTGCGGGATCGGCGCGATCGATCGGGAGAACTTCCCAAATCATACGTCGCCGGGATCGGCGCGATCGCAGTCATCTCCGGTGAACGACGAACTCGTCACGTTCATGCTCTCTTGCCGTGCAACAACGCAAATTCATTTCACCGCCGCCGACATAGAGTCTGACGCAGCGCACGCGCCTGACGTCGACGCGCGGCGAGCAACGATGGATCTCTCGAAATGCCGCGAACTGCCGGCAACATCAGCCTTGAACACGATACCCCGGAGCTCGCCCGCTCCTATGATGAAGCGGGACTCGTTCAATTTCGCCACGGCAAGTTCCTGATCGGGCCGCTCGCCATCAAGACCGGCGAGCACGTGCTCGACATCGGGACGGGAACCGGCCGGCTTGCGGAATTCGTCGCCGGACTGGTCGGTCCGGACGGCCGCGTGATCGGTATCGATCCACTTGCCGGCCGCATCGAAATTGCGCGCCTTCGGCAGGGGGATAACCTCCAGTTCGCCACCGGGCGCGCCGAAGAACTGTCGCGCTTCGACGACGCGCAGTTCGACGCAGTCTATCTCAATAGCGTCTTCCATTGGATCTCCGACAAGGATCGCGCGCTGCGGGAGGTCCGGCGCGTGCTCAAGCCCGGCGGCCGCCTCGGATTGAATGTGCAGGATCCGTCCAGGCCGCACCAGTCGCGCCTGCTGCTTCGTCGCGCCATCATCGAGGCGGGTCTTGCCGGCGATCGCCAGGACTCGAACCCGGTGCTCGGATCGACCGACGAGGAGCTCAAATCGCTGTTCGCGGCACACGGCTTCGCCGGCTACCGCAGCGAGCTGCGCGCGCTGATCGATATCCACGACGATGCGGCATCGCTGCTGCAGTGGTCGGAAGCGAGCGCATTCGGAAATTTCCTCGAAGCGTTCACCCCTCACGAGCGCGAACTGGTGCGCCGCACCTTCGCGCGCCTTGTCGAAGAACAGCGCACGCCCGAAGGTTTGAAGCTGGAGCGCTACCTGCGCTTCGCGTTTGCGCACAAGGCGCCGTCCCACCAATAATAATCAGCAAAACTCACGAGATCCGAGATGAGCAAACGACAGCTTTCCCTTAACCTCTTTATTTATCCCGGCGGCCATCACGAGGCGGCGTGGCGCTACCAGGGGTCTGCGGCGGATCGCATCCTTGACGTCAGCTATTACCAGGAGCTGGCGCAGCGTGCCGAGGCGCAGAAATTCGACGCGATCTTCTTCGCCGACGGTCCCGCGCTCGCCGACAATGTTCGCTACGCACAACGCTTCCGGTTCGAGCCGATCACCTGGCTGGCCGCGATCGCCGTCGCCACGAAACGGATCGGCCTGATCGCGACCGCGTCGACGACCTATACCGAGCCTTATAATCTGGCCCGCCTGTTCGCGTCACTCGATCACCTCAGCGGCGGCCGGGCCGGCTGGAACATCGTCACGACCAGCACGGCACAGGCGGCGCAGAACTTTGGCTTGCCCGAGCATCCACCTCACCACGAACGCTACGAGCGGGCGCGGGAATATATCGATGTCATCACGCGGCTGTGGGACAGCTGGGAAGACGACGCCGTGGTGAACGACCCCGCATCCGGCATTTTCGCCGATACGGGAAAGATCCATCCGATCGATCACGTCGGAAAGCACTTCCGGGTACGCGGCCCGCTCAACATCTCGCGGACGCCGCAGGGACGGCCGGTCTATGTCCAGGCGGGTTCGTCTGATGACGGACGCGCCTTTGCCGCGCGCTATGCCGAAGCGATCTTCACCGCGCATCAGACGCTGGCGAGCGCCCAGGAGTTTTATGCGGACATCAAGCGGCAGGCACGCGCGTTCGACCGCAGCCCCGATCAGGTCAGGATCCTGCCGGGCATCAGTCCGTTCATCGCTAGCACGCAGGCCGAAGCCGACCTGTTGCAGGACGAGTTTAACGAGCTGATCCAGCCGGAATACTCGTTGACCCAACTTCGCCAGATGATCGGGCTCGACCTCTCCGGCTTCGACCTCGACGGTCCCTTTCCGCGCCACCTGATCGACACCGGCAGCGCCCGCGGGGTCGCCAGCCGTTTCAAGCTCGTGGTCGACATCGTCGATCGCGAGCAGCCGACCATCCGCCAGCTCGTGCAGCGTCTCGCCGGGGCGCGCGGCCACTGGGTGATCGCGGGCCCGCCGGAGAAGATCGCCGACAACATCCAGACTTGGTTCGACAATGGCGCGGCCGACGGCTTCAACGTGATGCCGCCCTGGCTACCCGGCGGGTTCGATATCTTCGCCGAGCAGGTCGTGCCGATCCTGCGCAAGCGCGGCCTGTTCCGCGACGAGTACAGCGGCACGACGCTGCGTGACCATTACGGACTGAGCCGGCCGCAAAGCGTGTTTTCCGGATCGATCAAGGCGATCGCCTGACGTGATCGAAACCGCCGACCCCGCGTCGGCCGGATCGCTATTTGCCCACAGCCTGAGGATTTGAGAGTTCAATGACCACTGCGCGCGTCCTGCTCGTTTCGACCCTGCTCATTCTCGGTGCTCTGACCGGCGCCGCCCTGCACGCGGAGACATCAGCCAAATCCGATCTGAAAGTCGGCTTCGTGCCGGGCCCCTACATCGACGAATTCAAGGTTGGCGTCGCGCCGGAACTCGAGAAGAAGGGCTACCGTATCCGCTATGTCGAGTTTTCGACCGGGCTGGAAGCCAATAATGCAGTGTTCAAGGGCGAGATCGACGCCAACGTCATGCAGCACACGATCTTCCTGAACTCGTACAACGAGCGGCAGCAAACCGACCTCGTCGGCATCGTCCACGTCCCGACGCCCCCGATGGGGCTTTACTCGAAGAAGCACCCGGTCGGCTCGCCGATCAAGCCCGGTTCGACCGTGGCCGTGCCCAACGATCCCGTCAATCTGCAGCGTGCGCTCTGGATCCTGCGCGATCTCGGCCTCGTCGAGATTCGCGACTCCAAGCCGGTCGATGTCAGCGAACTCGACGTGATCAAGAACCCCGGCGGCATCAAGATCGTGCCGCTGGAAGCGGCACAGGCGCCGCGCGCGCTCGATGACGTTGATTTCGCCGCCATCCAGGGCAACTTCGCGATCTACAGCGGCTTGAAGCTGACCAATGCATTCGCCCTGGAGAAGATGACAACGCCCTATATCAATGTGGTCGCGGTGAAGCAGGCCAATGCGGGCTCGCCGTGGGCGCAGGACATCGTCGCCGGCTACAAATCACAGACGTTCAAGACCACGATCCTGTCCGACCGCTTCTATGACGGGTTTACCTTGCCGGATTACCTGAAGCGCTAGACCCAGCCACCATCAACGATGTGGCTCTGGTTGGTGCAGGCACCGCTGTCATCGGCGGCGAAGAACAGCACGACGCGGGCGATATCATCAGGCACGAGCTTGCGCTTGAGGCATTGGCGCTGCATCAGTTCGGCCACGCCTTCAGACGTCAACCACAGATCCTGCTGCCGCTGGGTCATGATCCATCCGGGCAGGATGGAATTGACCCGTATGTTGTGCGGCCCGAGATCGCGGGCTAGCGCCCGGGTGAGGCCCTGAACGGCTGATTTGGCCGTTGTGTAGCAGGGCATGTTGCCCTGGCCGATCACCCAGCTCACCGAGCCGATGTTGACGATCGAACCGCCCCCTGCCTGCTTCATGTCCGGCGCGACCGCCTGAGCGCTGAAGAACTGGTGCTTCAGGTTGACGGCGATCCGCTCGTCCCAGAATTCCGGTGTGACGTCCTCGATCGCGTGACGATCATCGCGGGCCGCATTGTTGACCAGGATGGTGACCGGCCCGAGCGCCTCGCGGATGCCGGCGACCGCGCGCCGCAGCGCGCCGATGTCGCGCAGATCGGCATGTTCGAAGTGCACGCGGGCTTGTGCCCCGAGATCGGACAGTAGCTGCTCCGACGACGTCAGATCGATATCGATGAATCCGACCCGCGCGCCCTGGCCGATGAACCGGCGGACGATCGCCTCGCCGATGCCGGAACCGCCGCCGGTGACCAGTACGGTCCGGTCCTTGAGACTTGGATAGATGGCGCCCTGCATTGGCATCCTCTCGATATTGGCGCCTGAAGGGCGTCGGTTGCGTTGCTGCGGCTCAGGCAAAAGGGCCACAGATTCCGAGGTTCACTCGGTTGTCTCCATGAGGCTGCGGTCCACGACCCGCAGCGTCCGCCGCACCATGCCGTCGACGATGGTCGCCGACTCGCTTGGACGCACATATATTGCCGTGGACTTGAGCAGCCACGGCAGCACCGCCTGGTCGAGCCTCTCCTCATAGGCACTGCGCATCATGTCGAATGCCTGCAGGCCAGGACCTGCGAGGATGACGTGATGCGGGCGCAGCACCGATATCGTCGTGGCGACCGCTTCGGCAAGCGCGTGACCCGCTTGCTGGAACAAGTGCTCGAGACGGGAATCGCCGCTCCGTGCCCGATCGCGCAACAGAGCCATCTGCGCCTCGGACGGTTGCTGCGACGCCGCGGGCGGCAAGTCGAGAAAGGTGCGGGCATCGCGGTAAAGCGCATAGTCGGCAAGATGGGCCTCGATGCAGCCGCGCTGACCGCAGCGGCATTGCGGGCCGTTCAGCGCCAATTTGACATGACCGATCTCACTGCCCGCGCCGGCACCCCAGCGCGCTTCACCGTCGACAATGATGCCCATGCCGACGCCGTGGCCCACCATGATCGTGGCCGTGAGGCCCTGCGCCAGTGCCGGTTCGGCGGCAGCGAGGGACAGCGCGACCGCGACCGCGTCGTTCGCCATCACGACTTCGACAGCGAACGCCTGGTGGATCGGCTTGGCAAGATCGACGTCGGTGATCGACAGCGCCGGGCTCCACAGATGCCGGCCGGTATCGCCGTCGACGATGCCCTGCAGCGCTATTCCGATTCCGAGCAAGCGATGTCGCGGCGTGGCGGTCGCCTCAAGCATGGCGTCGATCTGTGCGATCACTAGCTCGCATAGTGCGCTTGCATCGAGCGCGCGCGTCGCGAGTTCAAGTCGCGATTGCGCCAGGGCGGAGCCGCTGAAATCGGCGATCAGTGTCTCGACCAGATTCATGCGCAGCGAGACCGCGATGATGCGGCCAAATTCGGGATTCAGGGTCAGCAGGACTGCCGGCCGGCCGCGGCGACGGCCACCATCCGCGTCCTCTTCGTCGGCGTCGTCGGGCCACAGCGTCGCCGCATCTGTCTCGGCTTCGCACAGCAGGTCCTCCGCCATCAGCTTCGACGTGATGGCCGAAATGGCGGGGAAGCTCAGGCCCGTGCTGCGTGCGAGCTCGACCCGCGGCAACGGCCCCTGGCGTCGCAGTACCTCGACGAGACGGCCGGGGTTCGATCCGCGGGCCAGGCTCGAAGCACGTCTCAACGGCTCGGGCTGTTCGTTCATATTGCGCTTTTTAATTCTCTTGATGAAATTATTCAACGCAGGCTACTCGTTTGTGGGTCAAAAAGCGCGGATAGCGACTGAAAAACATCACTCCCATACTATTATTGGCCGAAGGCGTGATCATGATCATCCTTGACTGGACATTTTGTCGCGCTAATTTATTAGTTACGTGAATAAAATAAGGCGTGAAAAGCGCCGGGCGTGAAATCCCCTCACCGGGGGTGTCGACAGGGAGGTGCATATGAATGTCTCAACCAGAAAATTGATCGTGCCGCTCATGGCGGGCGCTGCCGCGCTCGCCATGGCGACGGGGGTAGCACAGGCACAGCAGAAAAAGACCATCGCGCTGGTGACCAATGTCGCGGCCGACTTCTGGACCATCGCGGGCCGTGGGCTTGAGAAGGCGCAGAAGGAGCACCCGGACTACAATATCGAATTGATCGTCACCAATGAAGGGACGGCGGCCGGCCAGCGGCGCGAACTGGACGATCTGCTGGTGCGCGGCGTCGCCGGCATCTCGATCTCGGTCGACGATGCACCGCATGCAACCGAAGAACTTAACAAGGTTGCCGCCAAGACCGTGCTGATCACCACGGACAGCGACGCGCCGCAGAGCAATCGCCTCGCCTATATCGGCACCGACAACGTCGCGGCGGGGCGACAGGCCGGCGAGGAGATCAAGAAGGCGCTGCCGAACGGCGGCAAGATCGCACTGTTCGTCGGAACGATGGACGCCGACAACGCCCGCGAGCGGGTGCAGGGCATCAAGGAAGCGATCGCCGGCACCAAGGTCGAACTGGTCGACGTGTTCACCGACCAGGTGGACTTCGCCAAGGCCAAGGCGAACATGGAGAACGTGCTCGTCAAATATCCCGACATCGCGCTGCTGTCCGGCCTATGGAGCTACGAGACGCCGCTGATCTATGACGCGGTGAAGGCCGCAGGCAAGGCCGGCAAGGTCAAGATCGTCGGCTTCGACGAGGACCAGCGGACGCTGCGCGGCATTTCCGACGGCACGATCGAATCCACGGTCGTGCAGCAGCCCTACGAGTTCGGCTATCTCTCCGCCACCAACATCATCAAGACGCTGAACGGTGACAAGTCCTGGATTCCGAAGGACAGCAAGTTGATCGTGCCGACCAAGGTGATCAGCAAGACCAACGTCGCGGAGTTCGCCGCACATCTGAAGGAACTACTCAAGAAGTAACTTCAGTCGGCTTCAACGCCCGGCCGCCACAGGCCGCCGGGCGTTGTGCAGGAGGACATGCCGAATGGCGGAAACGCTGCTGGAACTCAGCGGAATCAGCAAGACCTATCCCGGCGTCAGGGCGCTCGACGACGTCAATTTGCGCGTCAATCGCGGCGAGGTGCTGGGCCTGATCGGCGAGAACGGCGCCGGCAAATCGACGCTGATGCGCGTGCTGGCCGGCGTGATCGCGCCGAGCACCGGCGTGATCCGCATCGGCGGCACCGAGCACGCCCGGATGACGGTGACCGAGGCGACGCGATGTGGCATCGCCTTCGTGCACCAGGAACTGAACCTGTTAGAGAATCTCGACGTCGCGGCCAATGTCTTCATCGGACGCGAGAAGCTGGCCGGCGGCCCGCTGAAGCTGGTGGACAATGTGCAGATGCACGCCCGCGTGATGCCGCTGCTGGAACGGCTGGGCGCCGATTTCACGCCGGGCACGCTGGTCGAGAATTTGTCGATCGCGGAGCGCCAGATGGTGGAGATCGCCAAGGCGCTCTCGATCGACGCCCGCGTCATCATCATGGACGAACCGACCTCCAGCCTGACGATTTCGGAGACGGAACGGCTGCTCGAGGCGATCGCCGACCTGAAGACGCACGGCATCTCGGTGATCTACATCTCTCACCGGCTCGGCGAGATCATGAGCTGCGCCGATCGCGTCGTGGTGCTGCGCGACGGGCGCACGGTGGGGGAATTGGCGCGCGACGAGCTCAGCCACGCCGCCATGATCCGGCTGATGATCGGCCGCGACCTGAAGGCGCTATATACACCGCCGTCCTGCACGCCGCAGCCGGGCGGCTGCGATATCGCCGGCGTCGTGACCACTGCCTTTCCCGACCGGCAGATCAATCTGTCGGTGCGGCGCGGCGAGATCCTCGGCCTCGCCGGGCTCGTCGGCGCCGGCCGCACCTCGCTTGCCCGCGCGGTGTTCGGTGTCGATCCGATGCTGGGCGGCGAGATCCGGATCGACAACGCCCCGGTCGGCGTCGCCTCGCCGCGTGACGCGATCAGGCAAGGGATCTACCTGGTGCCGGAGGATCGCAAGAAATCCGGTCTGGTGCTGGAACTGCCGATCCGAGAGAACATGACGCTCGCGAGCCTGCTGGATCATGCGCGGATGTGGCTGGTCAACGGCGCGGCCGAGCTCAGAATCGCCAAAGACCAGGCCAGGCGGCTGTCCATCAAGGCGCCGAGCATCGACATCGAAGCCGTGACGCTCTCCGGCGGCAACCAGCAGAAGGTGGTGCTGGGCAAGTGGCTCTCCATGCAGCCGCGCGTGATGTTCTTCGACGAGCCGACCCGCGGCATCGATGTCGGCGCCAAGAGCGAGATCTACGCGCTGATGCGCAGCCTCGCCGACCAGGGCGTCGCGATCGTGATGATCTCCTCGGACATGGAGGAAGTGATCGGCGTCTCCGACCGGGTGGCGGTGATGCATGAAGGCAGTGTCAGCGGCGTGATCGAGCGCGACCAGTTCAGCGAATACAACGTGTTGAGGCTGGCGGTCGGCCAGGCGCTCGAAACCATGGAGGCCGCTGCGCCATGATGAAGAAGGAACTCGGCCTATTCTTGCTGCTGGCGGTGATCTCCGCCATCACCGCCGCGATCAATCCGGCCTTCCTGTCGGTCGTGAATCTGCTGAACATGGCCAATCTGATCGGCCTGTTCGGCGTGTTCGCGCTCGGTGAAGGCCTCGTCATCATCACCGGAGGAATCGATCTTTCGCTCGGCTCGATGTTCGCGCTACTCGGCGTCATCTTCGTCGACCTGCTGACGACCTATCAGGTGCCCTGGCCGTTCGCGCTGGTGCTGGTCCTGATGGGCGGGCTTGCGCTGGGCGGCATCCAGGGCTTCCTGATTACACGGCTGAAAATGCAGCCCTTCATCGTGACGCTGTGCGGGCTGCTGATCTATCGCGGCGCCGCGCGCTATTACACCAGCGATTCGACGCGCGGCTTTGGCTACGGCGACGAGGCGAGCACGCTGAGCAATATCGCCTCCGGCAATATTGCGGGCATCCCGAACACCTTCATCTTCCTGATCATCCTTGCGCTGATCCTCGGCGTACTGCTGCACCGCTCGGTCTACGGGCGCTGGCTTTATGCCGTGGGCAAGAACGAGGAAGCGGCGCGCTTCTCCGGCATCAACACCAATCTCGTGATTGCGACCGCCTATGTCATCAGCGGCGGGCTCGCCGGCGTCTCGACCGTGATGTTTGTGTTCTACACCAACTCGGTTTCTCCGAGTTCCTTCGGCAACTTCTACGAACTCTATGCGATCGCGGCGGCCGTCCTCGGCGGCTGTAGCCTGCGCGGCGGCGAGGGCTCCATTCTGGGCATCGTGCTGGGGACGGCGTTGCTGCAGGTGCTGCAGAACCTTGTGAACATCCTCGGCATTCCCAATTCGCTGAACTTCGCGGTGATGGGGACCGTGATCCTGATCGGTGTGCTGGCGGATCAGCAATTGCAGGCCCGTCGACGGCGCAAAGCCGCGCTGGCAGGCCTCGCCCGCACTGCGCCAAGATCGAAGGAAAGCACAATTCTGCAGGGCGCAGCTCAGCATAGCGCAGCTGCGTTGCCGACGACGACGGGCGATCAGGCATGACAACTCGAAAAGGAAGAACCCGGACCGGGAATATGGTCGCGGCGGCTTGAGTAGAGGAACGAGGGGAAGGAGTTCGAGGCGCAAGATCGATCAAGCTCGCGGCGCTCGTATCCAATTTGGCGCAGCAAGCCTGGCCCAGTGAGCCGCAGGCAGACCCTCGCGACCGTCTCGGAGGGCTTTGCGTGCGCGCATTCTATCTCTGATTGATAGAGCGATGAATTGAAACTATCGCGTTCCCCGCTGAAGGGCTTTGGACGGGAACGTGGCACAAAAATAGACAAAGCCGGGGACGCTGGGAGTGCAGAAAATGTCACTTAGGTCTGTAAACACCGCGCGGGCGTGCGGCGTGGGGATGGCGTTGGCGTTGTTATCTCTGTTCAGCGGCGGCGGCGCGCATGCGGCCGATCTCATGTCGAAGGCTCCGCCGGTGCCTTACACCGAGACCGATGACTTCTGGACAAGACCATATCTGTTCGGCGATCTCGGCAGGACGCAACTAAAGGAGCGAGGGATCTCGCTGGCCCTGACACTGGGCGACGAAGCCGTCGGCAATTTGTCGGGCGGCAACAGGAACACCGCGACCCAAGCCGGACAGCTTTTCTTTCAGGCCAAGTTCGACATGGCAAAACTTGCCGGCATCCATGGCGGCACGGTTGGCCTCACGCTGGTCGACCGCTTCGGCCGCAACCTGAATGACGAGGCGGGAATTCCGGCGCTGCAGCTGACCAACGAAGTGTTCGGCCGCGGCAGCATTCTTCGCCTGACCGAACTCTACTACTCGCAGAAGCTGTTCGATGATCGCCTTGAGCTCAAGGGCGGCCGTCTTCCGGTCGGCTCCGACTTCTTCTTTGGTCTCTGCGAGTTCATCAACCTGACCTTCTGCGGCGGCCAGCCCGGCAACATCCAGGGTGGCTACATCTACAATTGGCCGGTGAGCCAATGGGCCGGTGTGGTGCACTACAACTTCGCCAAGGAATGGCAGCTCTCGGTCGGCGTCTACGACGCCAACCCGAACTACCTGACGACGTCGGACTCCGCGACTTACTTCCTGCCGGGTGTCCCCGGCTCTAGCCCCGCCTCGGGCGTGCTGGTGCCGGTCGAGGTGGTCTGGGCGCCGAGCGGTCCGTTGAACGGGACCTGGAGATTTGGCGGCTGGTATGACAGCGCATCGACAATTGATGGCGGCCTACCGGGGATCATTGCGATCTCTCCGGGCACCGGCGGCGTCTCGGACCAGAATCTCGGAGATTCGCGCGGTCGTTATGGCGTCTATGAATCGATCCTGCAGCGGCTGACGGTTGAAGGTCCCAAGGCACAGGGCTGGTACACCTTCCTCAATACGACCGTCGCCGACCACCGCACGTCGTACCAGGATTACCAGATTGCATTCGGCTTCAGGCACACCGGAACGTTCGCCTCGCGCCCGGAGGACGAAGTCGGCTTTGCGGTCGGTACGACCCATGTGAATACCGCTGCGCTCACGCCCAACGCCGGAGGAAACGAAGTTCCGATCGAAGCCTGGTACGGGTGGCAGGCGACGGGCTGGATGAACCTGAAGTTCGACGCCCAGTATGTGATGCATCCTGGCGGGCGCGGGTACAATGCCGCCGGCGTGAAGACCGACAACGCCTGGATTCTCGGTCTGCGCACGCTGGTGCACTTCTGAGCGGAGGTGGCCAGCATGCTTGAGCAAAGCCAGCCATGGTAACCCCTCACGACGCCGGGCTAGCGGTCCTGGAGTTGAAGGGCATCGGCAAGGAGTTCGGCGCCATTCGCGCGTTGCATGGCGTCGACCTCCGCGTGTCGCCCGGCGAGGTGGTCGGCCTGATGGGCGACAACGGCGCCGGCAAGTCGACGCTCGTCAAGATCATTGCCGGCAACTTTCCGCCAAGTCACGGCGAGATCCGCTTTGATGGCAAGGCGGTTCATTTCGCCCGTCCGATCGATGCCCGTGCGGTCGGCATAGAAGTGGTCTACCAGGACCTCGCACTCGCCGACAATCTCACGGCGGCGGCCAATGTCTTCCTCGGCCGCGAGCTCAAGCGCAAGCTTGGTCCATTCGCCTTGCTCGACCACAAGGCGATGGCAGCGCGCGCGCTGCAGCTGTTCGGCGAGCTGCGCTCGGAGACCCGCCCGCACGATCTCGTCAAGCAGATGTCGGGCGGCCAGCGCCAGGCGGTCGCGATCGCGCGGACGCGGCTCTCCAACGCCAGGCTGGTGATGATGGACGAGCCGACTGCCGCGATTTCGGTTCGCCAAGTCGAGCAGATCCTCGGCCTGATCCATCGCCTGAAGGAACAGGGCGTTGCGGTCATGCTGATCTCGCACCGCATGCCCGACGTGTTCGCTGTCTGCGACCGCGTCGTCGTCATGCGGCGCGGCGAGAAGCGCGCCGACAAGGCGATCGGCGACACCAGCCCCGAGGAAGTCACCTCCCTCATCACGGGAGCGAAGGAGGCTGCGTGATGGCCACGCCCCTGGAATCTCCCCTCACCTTCACCAATGTCGGCAAGGCCAGATGGTGGCGCAGCGGCCTGTTCGCCTCGCAGACCGGCTACGTCCTGCTGGCGCTGGCGGCGCTGTTCGTGCTGATGAACTTCGCCAGCCCCTATTTCCTGACCGCAGGCAACATACAGAATGTGGCGAAGAACTTTTCCTTCATCGCCATCGCCACGCTCGGCATGACCTTCGTCATCATCACGGGCGGCATCGATCTCTCGGTCGGCTCCGTGATGTGCTTTTCAGCGATGACCACCTCCATGGTGATGACGCACGTCTCGACACCGGGCATGCCCGGCGCGGAGTGGTTCGTGCATTTAGCCCCTGACGGCAAGACCGTGATTGCCAATATGCCCGGCTTGATTCTGCTCGTCTCGGTTCTGGCGGGGCTCGGCGTCGCGCTGATTGTCGGCCTCGTCAATGGCTTCTGCATCGCGGTGCTTGGACTGTCGCCGTTCGTCACCACGCTCGGCATGCTCTCGATCGTGCGCGGCCTGGGCTACGTCGTCTCCAACGGCCGCGGCAGTTTTCCCGGCGGCCCCGACGCCGAATATTTCTACACGCTGACATCCGGCGTTGTGTTCGGCATGCCGGCGCCGTTCATCTATCTCGTGGTTCTCGCGCTGGCGATGGCGGTCGTGCTGCATCACACTGGTTTCGGCCGCCACGTCTTTGCCGTCGGCGGCAACGAGAAGGCGGCCGCGCTGACCGGCATCTCGGTCGTCCGGGTGAAGATCGAGATCTACGTGATCTGTGCGCTCGCGGCGGGTCTGCAGGGCATCATCGTCTCGGGCTGGCTGGGATCGGCGCCGGCGAACATGGCGACATCCTATGAGCTCAACGTGATTGCGGCCGCTGTCATCGGTGGCGCCAATCTCGCGGGCGGCGCCGGCGGCCCGCTCGGGGCCATTGTCGGCTGCGTGCTGCTCGAGGTGATCCGCAACGGCCTCGTGCTCGCGCAGGTCAACTCGTACTGGCAGCAGACCCTGGTGGGCGTGATCATCATCGCCGCGGTGCTGGTCGATCGTCTCCGCTCGCGCATGGCCTGAAGAGTTCGTCCTGGAGGATCATGGATGTCCGCCTATCCGCCTCCCGGAGCCGCAGATTTGAGCGGATAGGCACGATAAGAAATGTGGAGGGAAACAATGAGAAAGGCACTTCTTGCCGCTGCGGTCCTCGCCATGATGGCAACGCCTGGCCTGGCCCAGAGCTACAGATTCGTGATCGTGCCCAAGGCCATGAACAACCCGTTCTTCGATTTCGCGCGCGACGGCTGCCAGAAACGCGCCAAGGAGCTCGGCAACATCGAATGCATCTACAAGGGTCCTGTCGAGCACGAGCCGGCGACGCAAGCGCAGATCATCCAGGATTTCGTCACTCAAAAGGTGGATGGCCTGGCGATCTCGGTTGCCGACGTTGCCGCGATGACCAAGTCGATCGAGGCGGCAAGTGCAGCCGGCATTCCCGTCATCACCTTCGACTCGGACGCGCCGGGCTCGAAGCGGATTGCCTATATCGGCACCGACAACAAGGAGTTCGGCCTCGCGCTCGGCAAGCAATTGCTGAAGCTGCGGCCTGATGGCGGCAGATACGCGATGATCTCCGGCGGGCCGGGTGCGGAGAACCTGGCCGAGCGGGTCGACGGCGTGCGTGAGGCACTCAAGGGCTCGAAGTGGACCGAGGTCGGGGGCTCGCCGACCTTCTGCAACGACGATCCCGCGCTCGGCGTTCAGCAGATGAACGATCTGCGCACCGCTGCTCCCGACCTTGCAGCCATCATCCCGGTCGGTGGCTGGCCGATGTTCGCGCCCGAAGGCTTCAAGGCGTTCGCCAGCAAGAGCAAGAAGGACATGGACGCCGGCAAGTTCACGCTCGTCGTGGCCGACACCCTCAAGATGCAGCTTGAGCTTTTGAATGAGGGTTACGCAAATGCGCTGATCGGCCAGCGCCCGTTCGAAATGGGCGAGAAAGCGATGGACACGCTGCTTGCCATCAAGAAAGGCCAGAAGGCGCCGCCGATCATCCACACCGGTCTCGACGTTGTGACAAAGGACAACGTCGCGGCGATACTGAAATAGGCGCGCAGGCAGCCCGAGCGGAACGGCATGGTTCCGGGCCCGTGCTCGCGGCCGACCGACATCGGTATCCCGCTGGGCAGATCCCGGCGGCCATCATCAATGGTGCCGCCATCGCATTTGACGAACGCTAGGGAACTATGTGGGTCCCGGTCTCGCCGGTCAGCGCGCCCATTGCGCAATTAAGATGGCTGATGATCGCGCGCTTTCCACCACCTTCGAGAAAGCGGATGGCGGCATCGACCTTGGGCCCCATGCTTCCCGGCGGAAAATGGCCCTCGCGATGATAGGCCTTGATCTGCGCCAGGCTGACCTGATCCAGCTCCCTCTTGTCGGGCTTGCCAAAATTGATCGCGACGCGGGGCACCGCGGTCAGGATCAGCAGTTCCTCGATGCCAAGCACGTTGGCGATATGGGCCGAGGTCAGATCCTTGTCGATCACTGCCGGCACGCCGGTGCGCACGCCCCGTTCGTCGCGGATCACGGGCATACCGCCGCCGCCGCCTGCGATAACGATCGTGCCGCGCTTGACCAGCGCGTCGACCAGCGAAATGTCGCAGACATGTTTGGGTTTCGGAGACGGCACGACATGGCGCCAGCCACGCCCGGAGTCCTCGCGCATTTTCCAGTTCAACTCGGCGCTGATGCGCTGGGCTTCCTGCTCGGTGAAAAACGGTCCGACGAACTTGGTCGGATTGGCGAAGGCGGGATCGTTGGCGTCGACCTCGACCTGGGTCAGCAGGCTGGCGACGTGCCGGCCGTTGCCATGCGCACGCAAGACGTTCTCAATCGCCTGCATCAGAAGATAGCCGATGCCACCTTGGCTGTGTGCGACGCAGATGTCCATCGACATCGGCGGGATCCGGCTCATCGTCAGCATCTGGCGCATCATGATCTTGCCCACCACCGGCCCGTTGCCGTGGGTGATCACCAGTTCGTTGTCGAGTTCGGCGAGCGGCAGCAGCGCCTCGGCCGTATGCTGGGCGACCGCCTTCTGCTCGTCCGAGGTGCCCCTGATGTCTTCGGGGTGGACGGCATTGCCGCCGATCGCGATCACGAGACGGCGCGGGACCTCATTGAGTGTTCGCATAGCGCGGCATCCTGACGTCGTTGACGGAAAAAGCGAGAGCAAGGTCGCAGGCCTGGGCATTCGACGGCGCCACCACGATGCCGGCGTCCTCGAGCAGCCTGATCTGCGCCGAACGCACTTGGCGATCGAGCTCGGTCCCCGTCACTGACGCAACCAGGACCGGCGCGTCATCCGCGCGGCCCGCCGCGACAGCCGCAAGATGCGCTGCCGGATTGTCATGTGCGCCGTATCCGATCACGAGATCGAGCAGGATGACGGCGACCGCGGGATCGGCCAGCGCCGCCCGCAACGCATCGTCGCGCACCGAGGGATCGATCATCGGATGCGGCCGGCCCTGGGTATATTCGTCGGCCCCGAGGTCGACAATGCGGTCCCTCCCCTGCGCCTCCGGCTCACCGAAATGCGGGACGCCGGGAATAGCGGCGTTTGATGCCACCTTGCGACCGCCCGCGGCAAGGATCACCTGCGCCTCGGCGCAGAGCGTGCCGCCGGCGAACAGCCCTTCGATCCGCTGCGCCGCCTTGCGTCGCGGCGGCAAACGCGCAGCCACGGCGGCAGCGTCGAACTTGCCGCCAATGCTCCGGCCGTTGCCCAGGACTTTTTCGGCCGCTTCCCTCAATGTAGTCGCAAAGCGTGCATTTGGCGGCAGGTCCGCCGCGGCGGCGCCGATGAAGCACACTGTGTAGGGCTTCGAGCTCCGGCCGATCCGGCCAAGCACGGCCCTGGCGACGTCCGGATGCGGCGGCTTGGAGATGAGCACGACGCGATCGGTCTCGGGATCGGCATCGAGGGCGTCGATCGCCATCAATGTCGTGATGCCGCCAATCTCCTTCTTCAAATCCCGTCCGCCGACGCCGATGGCGTGGGAAATTCCTTCGCCCGCCTCGGACAGCAGGCACGACACCTCCTGCGTACCGGTCCCCGATGCGCCGATGATCCCGATCCTCCCACGCTTCAGCCGGTTGGCGAAGGCGAGCGGCGCGCCGCCGATGATCGCCGTGCCGCAGTCCGGTCCCATCATCAAGAGGCCCGCTTCGCGCGCCTGCTGCTTCAGCGACAATTCATCCGCAATCGAGACATTGTCGCTGAACATCAGGACATGAAGTCCGCGGTTCAGCGCCTTGCGCGCTTCTGCCGCGGCGAACTCGCCGGGAACGGAGATCAGGGCGAGGTTGGCGGCGGGTGCGGCCTTGACGGCCGCGGCAATGCTGCGCGGCCGCCACGCCGCTTCGCCCGTGCTGCTCGTCTTGGGGCGATCGAGCGCCTTTTGCGCTTCGGCAAGCGCGACGCGTGCCGCCGCTTCGCTCTCGGCCTTGATCGCGAGGATCAGATCATTGCCCTGCGCGATCACCTCGCCATCGAGCAATCCGGCGTTGCGCAAGATCGCCTGGTTGGACGGCGTGCCCATCATCAGCGCGGCTTCGATGACGCCCGCCGCCGACGCGATCTCGCGCGACAACCGCATCAACGCCACCGAGTCGAGATAGAAGCCCTTGCGAATTTCGTTCAGGACAAACGCGCTCATGACACCCCCAGATCTTCCGCAATGGCGAGAACGGCCTGCCGGAAGCAGGCCATCGGCGCCCGCACCACGCCGGCGCCGACCTGGCCGATGCCGGGCTCGCGATGCGCGATGCCGGTGTTGATGACCGGTGCAAGGCCGGTCTCCACCACCAGGCGAACGTCGATGCCGGTCGGCACGCCGGCAAAGTCGAGCGCGGGGATCGTCCATTCCGGATTCTGCCCGACGGTGATTTCACTCATTGCCCGCGTGAAATTGCCCGCCGACGACGGCGCCCCGGCGCCGATGAATCCGGCAACTGCCGGAGCTGCTGCCATCGCGAAGCCACCAAGCCCGACCGTCTCGACGATCGCAGAGTCGCCCATGTCGGGATTGGCATCCTTGCGCGAATAGCCCGGGAAATAGAGCCCTTCCGGCATTTCCACCGGCGCCGTGAACCAGCGATCGCCCAATCCGCTGACGCGGACCCCGAAGTCGGTTCCGTTGCGGCACATCGCGGTCACCACCGTCGAACCGCGAATCCCGCTGGCGGGATCGGTCAGCGCCTTGCCCATCGCCATCGCGATGTTGAGAAAGAACTGATCGTTCTGCGCGATGAAGCCAATGCAGCTTGCGAGAACCTCGTTGTCCGTCGAGGTGCGCGCCAGCGCCGACCCGATCTCGCGCAGGAACACGCTGGAGCAGGCCAGGTTGCGCTGGTGCATTTCATCGCCCATCGAGAGTCCGCGCGCGATGATCGCCTTCAGGTCGATCCCGCCATGCGCGCGGATCGCCCTGGCCAGCACCGGCCCGAATACATCACGCAGCCAGCCGAGGCGGGCCAGCACGCTATCGTCATTGCCGCCGAAGCGCATAACCTTGCCAAGGCCCTCGTTGATGGCGCAGTAGGCGCGGTTGCCATATTTGACGTTCTCGACGACGAACACCGGCATGGAGACCGTGGTCATGCCGGTCATCGGACCGACCGCGCCGAAATGATGGTTGGGGTGGAAGGCGACGCCGCCGCCGGCCGCGAGTTCGAAGGCGGCTTCAAGATCCGGAGCCCAGCCTTCGAACACGATGGCGCCTGCCACCGCGCCACGCATCGGACCGCACATTCGGTCCCAGGTGATCGGCGGCCCGGCATGAAGGATCATGCGTTCCTTCAACCCTTCCAGCACGTCGCGTGCCGGAACGATATCGATCAGCCTGGGCTCACCCTCGAGGATGCGGGCCAGCGCCTGCTTGTTGGCGTCTTCGATCAGCTTCATGGCCGCGCTCTCACGTACCGAGCTTGGCGAGCAGTGCCGCCATTTTGGGATCGCCGTCGGCGGGAGGCGTCCAGTCGACCTGTACGACCTCGACATCGCAGTCCCGCAAGTCCTTCACAAAGCCTGCCAGCCCGACGTTCACCACGCTCGGCTTGCTCATCAACAAACGCCCGCTCGGCGTCCCTTCCTGCTTGGTCACCACTTGCGGCCTCCCGAGATCCGATGCATCGATCTTAGTAAGAAAGTTTTTACTTTGTCAAACATGCAACCTGTCGTCCGAATTCCCGTTGTGTCGCATGATCGTTTAGGCCCGTGCGATTGATCGCGTCGGCGGGCCGTTGCCGGTGAGGCCGGCATGATGCAGCGCGCTGTCGTTGAGCAGCCGGCACTCGATCGCGCGCAACACCATCAGCGCACCTGCAAACGCATCCAGTCCAGAGCTTTGCCCGATCCGCGACAGCGCCGCGACCGCGGACTTGATACGATCGACCCGTCCGCCAATCGTCGCGTCGATGGCTTCATGGAGCGCCGCCGCCGCGAAGCCAAGCACGGCACTGTGCAGGTGGGCGGCACTGATCTGATTGGTCCGGCCGAGATGCGCGCGACAGGTCTTCCACAGCGCGTCGCGCGTCGCGAGACGGCCGAGGCTGGCGAGCGCGACCAGCGCGCCGCCGATCAAGTCGTCGCCGGATGGCGTGAGCCCGGGACCAAGTCCGATCAATTCGACGATCTCCGGGTAGTCACGCGGTACGCATCGCTCTCCGCGAAGCCCGGCCTCGATCAATTGCTTGAGCGCGGCGAGCGCCGGCGCCGCGGCAGCGAGCACCCGCGACGGCCTTGTGGGCGGCTCCGCGCCACCCGAGGCGGCCAGCCCCTGCTCGACCGGCAAGCGACGCCAGACCTGATCGACCATCGCAAGCCCTACCCGCAAACTGTCGAGCGTCCATTCCGGCGAAGGCGGCGGCGCCCATACGGAGGCCGTCTCGAAACCGGCAAACCGCATACCGTCGACGAGCAGCATCGTGTCGACGATCGCAACCTCTTGTCCGGGAACGAGCAGCCGCGGCTCGATCCCGGTGCACCGAAGATGCAGCGGGCCGGAGCCGAGGTCTTTGACACCGATGCAGATCCAGCAATCGTCGAGCACCGCATAAAGGCTGCGCTCGAACACCGCCGCAATACGGCCGCGCCGTCCGCTGCGCAGCGCGCGGCGCGCAAGCACGCCGACCTCGATTACGGCACCGCCGTCGAATCGTTCAGACACGGGCGCGCCGGGCAGGTCGCGAAACGTATTGCCTGGCCGCATCACACCGATCTCCTGCTGCGCAACCATGGCGTCAGGACGTGAGCACGGCGGTTCGCGGCACGCTACTCCCGTGGGCCTCTCCGCCGAGATAGGCGGCTTCAAGCGAGGGATCCTCCGCGATGATTTCGGCCGCACCGCTCTTCAGGATGGTGCCGGTCTCAAGCAGATAGGCCCTGTCGGCAAGCGCAAGGGCTTGCCCGGCCATCTGGTCGACCACGATCAGGGTCATCCCCTCGACGCGAAGCTGCTCGAACGAGGCGAACAACTCGTCGACGACAAGCGGCGCCAGTCCAAGCGACGGCTCGTCAAGCATGAAGACCTTGGGCGCGGTCAGGAGCCCACGCGCGACTGCGAGCATCTGCTGCTCGCCGCCCGACAAAAGGCCCGCGCGATGGTTGATACGCTCCTTCAGGCGCGGAAAGCGGGCAAACATCGCGTCGATCTCCGCGTCGAGTTCGAGACCCTTGCGTGCGAAAGCGCCGAGCTGCAAGTTCTGCCGCACCGTCAGCTCGGGAAACACCTGCCGTCCTTCGGGTACCAGCACGATGCCGGCCCTGGCGCGGATATGCGCCGGCATCTTGTCGACGCGGGCGCCGGACAGCCGGATCTCGCCGACCGACCGCGGTGGTTCGAGACCGGCAATCGAGCGCATCAGGGTGGTTTTGCCCGCTCCATTGGCGCCGAGTACGGCGATGGCCTCGCCGGGCGCGACGGCAAGGTCGATCCCTCCGAGCGCCCGCGACAGGCCATAGAAGGCATCGAGCGTGCGGACTTCGAGCGCCGTGCCTTGTTTTGCCGGGCGCGTCGCGCGGCGCCGCTCACCCGACGGCGCATCGCCGAGATAGGCCTTGCGGACCAGCGGATCGTTGCGGATCGCCGCCGCATCGCCGATCGCGATGCGCTTGCCGCCATCGAGAACGACGATGAGGTCGCTTAGCGACATGATCATCGGCATGTCGTGCTCGACGATGATGACCGCGATCCCGGTCTCCGCGATGCGACGGAGCAGAACCGTCAGCCGCTGCTTGTCGCCCTTCGAAAGACCCGCGGCCGGCTCGTCGAGCAACAGGACCTTCGGACGCAAGGCGAGCGCCCTCGCGATCTCGACCAGTCGCTTCTCACCATGGGGCAGCGCGTCCGCGCGTCTGCTCAAATCGCCGTCGACACCCGCAAAGCGCAACAGCGACCGTGCAAGGCGCTCCTGCGCGTCATTGTGCAGCGCCGACACGATGTTACCGAGCTTGCCGGCCGTCGCCGCCAGCAGGACATTCTCGATGATCGAGAGCGAGCCGAAGAGCTGCGTCGTCTGGAACGTTCGCGCCACTCCGACACGCGCAAGCTGGTGCGACGGCAAGCCGGTGACGTCGCGGTCGCCAAGCTTCACGGTGCCGGATTTCGGGCGGTAGAAGCCGCAAAGCAGATTCAGCGCGCTGGTTTTCCCCGCACCATTTGGGCCGATGACGCTGATTACCGTGCCGGGTTCGGCGGTAAACGAGACGTCCTGCACGGCGCAGACACCGCCGAACGAGATCGAGAGGTTTGCGACGTCAAGACGCGACGCGCTGTTGGTTCCGATGCTGAGGTCGGCGACCGGCTCGACGGCCCCCGCGCCCGTATCGGCCTTCGATCCCGCCGGCAGGAACCTTGCAGCGAATTGCTCGATCAGCCCCATGATGCCCGAGGGCGCGACCCGCAGCACGGCGAAGAGCAACACGCCAAAGGCAAGCAGACGATACTCCGCGAGATCGGACAGCATTTCCGGCAGCAGCACGACGAGCGCCGCCCCGATCACCGGCCCCAGCGCCGAGCCGGCGCCGCCGACCATGACGCCGAACAGCAGCAGGATCGATTGCAGAAAGGGGAACGAACTTGGGCTGATATAGCCCTGGAGGGGCGCAAATAGCGCCCCCGCCAACGCCATCGCTGCCGCCGAGATGATGAACGCCACGGTGCGGACCCGCACGAGATCAATGCCGATCGAGCGCGTCGCAACCTCGGTGTCGCGGGCGGCACGCATGGCGTAGCCCCAGCCGCTGCGCTTCAAGCGCTCGAACAGGATGAGGCCGGCGAACACCAGCACGACGCCCGCGATCGCCAAATGCCGCTCCGACAGCGGAAAGCCGAACACCTCCGGCGGCGCGGTCAGGATCAGGCCGTTGCCGCCGCCCGTGAGGTCGCGCCACTCGATCGTGCCGTGCTCGACGATGAAGCCGAAGGCGATTGTCACCATCGCGAGATATGGACCTCGCACACGCAAGGCCGGCATCGCGAGCAGACCACCGACGACGCTGACAAGAGCAATCGCTGCAGCCGTCGCCGCAAGATAGGGCCACCCTGCCTTCTCCATCAGGAGCACGGTCGTATAGGCCCCGATCGCCATGAAGCCGATGTGGCCGAGCGAGATCTGCCCGGCGAGACCGAGCAGCACGTTGAGGCCGATACAAGCGATCGCCGTCAGCGCGATGGTCGCGACCAGGAATACGCCGTAGCTGTCGGCAACGGCGGCATAGAGGATGGCGGCCGCGAGTGCCGCGACGGCGGCGAGAACGGAGACGCGAGAGGTCATACCTTTTTCACTCCGGCTCGGCCGAGCAGCCCGTGGGGGAGGACGACAAGAATCGCGATCACCGAGGCGAATGTGATGATCTGGGTGTAGACCGACCCCAGATAGTTGGTCGCGAACACCTCGATCAGGCCGAGGCAGAGCCCGGCCAGCATCACGCCCCAGGCGCTGCCGAGACCGCCGATGATCGCCGCCGCGAAGGCCTTGATGCCGAACAGCGTGCCCATTTCCGAGGACACGTTGAACAGGGGCGCGATCAGCAGCGCCGCAACCCCGGCCAGCATCGCCGAGACCGCGTAGCTTGCCGCGATGGCGCCGCTGACGTTGATGCCCATCAGCCGCGCGGCGTTCGGGTTCTGGACCACCGCGAGCATGGCGACGCCGTGACGCGTCCTGCGACTGAGCAGATGAAGTGCCAGCGCCAGCAGCAATCCGACCAGGGGAATCAGGAGTTGCAACGGATAGACCCCCGCGCCCTCGACGATCTGGATCGGCTTGGCCGCCAAGACGGACGGAAAGCTGCGCGGCTCCTTGCCGAAGACGAACATCATCACATTGTCGACGATGATGCCGACCGCAACGGTCGCCATCAGCCAGTTGTCGGAGCCGCGCTGCACGAATGGCCGAACCGCAAAGCGCTCAATCAGCAGGCCATAGACCGCGCAGACGAGCAGAACGGCGGGAATGCCGGCCGCCGCCGGCCAGCCCCACAGCACGAGGAAGAAGTAGCCGGCAACGGCTCCCAGGGTCATCGAGCTGCCCTGGGAGAAATTGACCGTGCCGGAGACGGCGTAGGTAACGTGGAAGCCAAGCGCAAGCAGCCCGTACATGCTCCCAAGCGCCAGTCCTGTTATCACCGCGGGAAGAAATGACATCGATGACCACCCTGCTTGTTTGTCGGACGATCTCGCGCGGTCAGTTCCGTGCGAACGGCATGATGTGGTTGTCCTCGAACCGCGCCCAGATGTAGTCGCCCGCCGTCAGCGCATCGTGCTTGTCCTGCGCGAACGGCTTCTCGTAGGTCTTGATCAAGCCATCCACGCGATCGATGGCGTAGAAGCCGTCACGGACGGCGGTCGGTTCGGTGCCACCGGCCTTTTCGATCGCTCGCGCAATGACCAGGATGGAGTCGTAGGCGTTGGCCACGCCAACCGCCGGCGTCACGTCCGCAGGCCCCTTGATGTCCGAATACTTCGCCTGAAGGGCCGACATCACCCGCTTGCCGACCGGCGACAAGTTCCCGAAGAAGCTGTAGGTCTGGACGAAGATCACGTTCTCCGCGCTCGGCCCGGCTAGCTCGGTGAAGCGGCCGCCGGCCGGCCCCCAATGCGAGACGATCGGCGGCGCCCAGCCCATACGGTCGAGCGATTTCACCACCTGGGAGGACGGTCCGACGTTGCCGACCAGGTAGAGCGTATCGGCGCCCGCCTGCTTCAGCCGCGACAGCTGGGAAACGACATCGACGTCGTTGCCTTCAAACTTCTCGACGCCGGCAGGCTCGATTCCTGCAGCCTTCAATGCCGCCTTCAGGCCATGCTCGTTCGACTCGCCCCAGGGATTGTTGACCAGGATGAGCCCGGGCTTCTTCGCATTGTACGTCTTGCGCGAGAACTGGACGATCGCCTTATCGACCTCATCGTCCATGGCCGAGACGCGGAACACGTAGTTGGACGGGGCGCCGTTCCGCGTGATGTTGGTCCCGGCGGCCCATGGCACCACGAACGGCACCTTGACGTTGTTGACGAACGGCACGATGGCGAGCTCGACCGGCGTGTCGAGGCCGCCGACCAGGACCGCGACCTTCTCGCGCTGAATCAACTCGCGCGCCGCGATCAGCCCTTTGGCCGGATTGCTCTCGTCGTCGCGGCGGACGAGCTCGAGCGGACGTCCGAGCACGCCGCCCTTCGCATTGATTTCCTCGATGGCGATCGTCGCTCCGCGGGTGAGCGCCTCGCCGGCGCGCGCCGACTGTCCCGACAGGGCGGTCACCAGGCCGATCTTGATCGGTTCGGCCGCGCGCGCGCCGAACGCGAACGGCAACGCGGCCAGCAGGATCGTCGCAGCGGCGTGCCAAGCCGGCCAACGACGCGCAGGTCCGGACGAAACTATGCTCCTGAAGTTCATGTTCGGTGTTCCTCCGCTGATGGCGGCCTCGGCATCGAAGCCGCCAGTTCCTCCGCTGCCGCTTATGCGCGGACTTGACGGAAGTAAAAACTTTCTTCAAAATTATTCCGATGTCAAGCAAGCGATCAACCGCGCGGGGAAAATTCCGATGGACCCAAGGAATGTCGAGGCCGGCGACGTGTTGATCTCGATCGCGGAAGATGGCGACCGCCTGTCGCGCAGGGAAGCCGTGCTGCGCTCGGATTCTGTCGGATCGGTCCTCGCCGCTCACGGACGCTATCGCTACAGCGCGATCGGGCAACGCCCGGATTTCAATTGGCCGCAAGGGCGGCGGCTTGCCGTCTACGTCGGTCTCAACCTCGAGCATTTCGCATTCGGCGACGGGCTCGGTGCCGAGCTCTGCCCCGGCGGTCCGCATCCGGACGTCCTCAACTATGCCTGGCGCGACTATGGCAACCGTGTCGGCGTGTGGCGCCTGATCGAGCTGTTCGACGAGCTGAAGCTGCCGCTGTCGGTGCTCGCAAACAGCAGCATCTATCACTACTGCCCTGAAGTCATGGAGGCATTTCGCGCCCGCGGCGACGAAATTGTCGGTCACGGCCGCACCAATTCCGAGCGCCAGGGTGTGCTTGCGCCCGACGAGGAGCGGCAATTGATCGCGGAAGCGACCGATGTCATCGCGCGAGCCGAAGGGCGGCCGCCGCGCGGCTGGCTGGGGCCCTGGATTTCGCAATCACAGGTCACGCCCGATCTGCTGGCCGAAGCAGGCTACGAGTACCTGCTCGACTGGTGCATGGACGATCAGCCGGTGTGGTTCTCGACGCGGAACGGCGGCCGCATCCTTTCAGTGCCTTATCCGCAGGAGTTGAACGATATCCCTTCGATCGTCGGTCGCAAGGACTCGGGCGAGCAGTTCGCCACCATGATCACCGAGACGTTCGAGGAGATGCTGGCACAGTCGAAAAGGCAATCGCTCGTCATGGGAATTGCGTTGCACCCCTATCTGGTCGGCCAGCCGCACCGCCTACGTCCGCTGCGGCGCGCCCTGCAGACAATCCTGGCGCGGCGTGACGAGATCTGGATCACCACCGCCGGAGGTATAGCCGCATTCTCGCGCGCGCTGCCCGATGGCATCGTCCCAACATGATGAAAACGAATCGGGCCCCGATCGCCTCGCCATTGCGACGAACCGGAGACGACCAGTGAGCACTGCCGACACGCTGTTTCGAAACGCCCGATTGGTCGATGGGCGCACCGTCGATATCGCCGTGCGCGATGGCCGCATCACCTCGATCGCGTCGCAATCGCCGGTCGCGGCCGGCGAAACCCTTGATCTGGCCGGACGCCTGGTGTTGCCGGGGCTGGTCGATGGTCATATCCACCTCGACAAGGGCTTCGTCGGCGACGATTGGAAGTCCCACCGCCCCTGCACCGCCGGTTTCAGCGTGCGCGAGCGCGTCAAGTTCGAGAAGGAGGGGCTTGCCGGCGCGAGGCCGATTGCGGTGCGGGCGGCCGCGCTGATCGACCTCTGCGTCGCGCAGGGCACGACCTGGATGCGCAGCCACGTCGATATCGACCTTCAGGTCGGGTTGCGCAATCTCGAGCAGGTCATGGCGGCGGGTGACGCGCACCGCGACAAGGTGTCGGTCCAGATCGTCGCCTTTCCGCAAAGCGGCATCGTGACGTCGCCGGGCGTGGCCGGATTGCTCGACGAGGCGGTTCGCGCCGGCGCGGACCTGGTCGGCGGCCTCGATCCGGCGGGTTACGATGCCGACATCGACGGGCATCTCGACGTCATCTTCGGCATTGCCGATCGGCGCGGGGTCGGCATCGACATTCACCTGCATGACGGCGGCTTGCTCGGTATTTTCGAGATCGAGAACATTGCACGTCGGACCAAGGCCCTCGGGCTCGGCGGCAAGGTCACGATCAGCCATGCCTATGCTCTCGGCGAGGTGCCGCGAGACGTGGTTCAAAGCACCGCGCAGCTGCTCGCCGAGGCCGGGGTCGCGATTTTGACCAACGCGCCCGGAGCGCATGCGTTTCCGCCGATGTTGCTGCTGCGCGATGCCGGCGTCAATATATTCGCCGGCAATGACAACATCCGCGATTCCTGGTGGCCCTATGGCGACGGCGACCTCCTGGAGCGCGCCATGATCGTCGGCTACCGCTCCGGCTTCAGCACCGATGCCGACCTGGCGGCGGCCTTCGACATGGTGACCACCAACGCCGCGCAGGCACTCGGCCTCCCGGACTATGGGGTGGCCGAGGGCGCGGCGGCGGACTTCGTCGTGATCGACGCGCAGCACGTGCAAGAGGCCGTGGTGGCCCGGCCCAGGCCGCGCGACGTCTACAAGAATGGGCGCCTCGTCGCGCATGGCGGCACGGTCGTGACGTTGGCGCGTTGATGTGGATGTGGAGACCGGAACATCGGGAAGGTTACCCCTTGACGAGCCACCGCAATAGCGATCTCAATCCCGCGAGCCTGCACGGCAGGGCCCCGCATCCCGTTGAACATGATGGGCGGGGGCATATTGTCCGCGCTGGGCTCGTACAACCTGAGAAAAGCTTGTCCCGTGACTGAAACGACAGCATCGACCAGCCCGGCCCGCAGCGCCACACGCGGCAGACGGGCACGCGATTCCGCGTTGACCAAGGAAGCGATCCTGCACGCGGCGACGTTCGAATTCTGCCGCAACGGCATTGGCGGAGCTCGGGTTGAAGCCATCGCGAAACGCGCCAAAGCCAACATGCGGTTGCTGTACGCCTATTTCGGCGACAAGAACGGCCTTTATCTCGCCGTGCTCGAGCACGTCTACACCGAGATCCGCGCGGCCGAACAGCAACTCAAGCTCGACGACCTCGATCCGGTCGCGGCCATGCGCGAGCTGATCAACTTCACGTTCACCTTTTTCGGAGCGCACCAGAACTATATCGCCCTGATCAACAATGAGAACCTGCAGCGTGGGCGTAACCTGCGCAAATCGCGCAAGATCGCCGACCTCACGCTACCCTTGGTCGCGAGCATCGAAAATATCCTTCGCCGGGGCCTTGCGGTCGGGCCGTTCCGCAGCGACGTCGATCCGGTTCAGCTCTACGTCACGATCACGGCCATGAGCTATTTTCATGTCTCCAACCGCTACACGCTGTCGGCGATGTTCGACAAGGATCTGGGAGAGCCGGACTGGCTGGAGAAACGTCGCCACCACGCGCTGGACGTGATCATGACCTGGTTGACGGCGACGGCGGCCGCAAGCGAGGGAAAACGGAAACCGTCCGCAGCCAGAACACCGGCCGGCGCCGCACGCTAGCTCGCGCGCGGCAAATTCCGAACAGTCTGCGGGTGAGCGCTAAGGGTGCTCGCTTCACCGGGCAGCGACGACGCCGTCGCTGCGGGGATCGCTGGCGCCCTCGAGCAGTCCATCCGGGTGCCAGACGATTGCGCCGGCGTGGCCCATGAATTCCTCGAACGCACCGACCACCTGGATGTCGTGGCCGAGCGCCCGCAGCGCGTCGACGACGGCAGGATCGAAACGCGATTCGATCTTGAGATTGTTGTTCTCCTCGCCCCATGTGCGACCGAGCAGCCAGCGCGGCGCGGTCACTGTCGACTGAAGGTCCTGACCGTGCAACGCGTAGCGGGTGAAGATCGCCGCCTGGGTTTGCGGCTGCCCTTCGCCGCCCATCGTGCCGTAGGACAACAGCCGGCCGTCGCTGAGTTCAGCCATTGCGGGCTGAATGGTGTGGAACGGCAGCCGCCCAGGTTCCAGGCGGTTGATATCGGTCTCGGCGAGACCGAAGCTCGTCCCACGGTTCTGCCAGGTGACCCCGCTTTGGGGCAGGATGACGCCCGAGCCGAACTCCCAATAGATGCTCTGAATGAAGCTGACGCTAAGGCCGTTCCGGTCGGTCGCAGCGAGCCAGACCGTATCGCCCTGGGCCGGCGGGTCAGGCCAGCGCGCTGCATGATCGACGGCGACCGTCTTTTCGAGCGCCGCAATGGACTCGTCGGTGAGAAACTCGGCCGCCGACCGCGCCATGTAGTCGGGATCGGTCACGTAGCGATTGCGGATGCGGAACGACGCCTTCGTGCTCTCGACCAGCCGGTGCAGATGATCGACCCCGTCCGCCTCCTTCGCCATGCGCCGGGCATAGAGCGCAAGAATCAACAGCGAGGCCAGGCCCTGCGTCGGCGGCGGCATGTTGAACACCTTGTGCCCGGCCACATCGACCGACAGCGGTGTCACCAGCGTGGCTTGATGCTGTTCCAGATCGAATAGGCGGAGCGGGCTGCCGAGCCGTTCGAGATCAGCGGCCATCGAACGCGCCAGGTCGCCGCGATAGAAATCGGAAAGGCCGGCTTGCGCCAGCTGCCGCAACGTGTCTGCCACGCGCGGCTGCCGCAACCGCGCGCCGACTGCAAGCGGAACGCCCCGCGGCAGATAGACATCGGCAAAGCCCGGCACATCCTGCAGCTCAGCGCGCTTCTTCGAGGTGTTGTCGTGCAGGGTCTGGGTCACGGCGACTCCATCGGCGGCGTAGCCGATCGCAGGTTCGAGCAGCCGCGACAGCGGCATGCGCCCCCCATGGCGATCGCGGCTGAGCTCATAGGCCTTCTGCCAGCCATCGACGGTCCCGGCGGCGGTGAGTGCCGCGAGCGGTCCGCGGCTTGGGATGGTGCTGCAGCCATGCTCGCGATACCAGGCGCGGCTGGCGGCCTTCGCCGACCGTCCGCACGCCTGGATTCCGACCGGTGCGGAGCCCGCCCGGCCGACCAGCCAGAAGTTGTCGCCGCCGAGGCCGTTCATATGGGGATAGACCACCGCGGTCGTGGCGGCGGACGCAATCATCGCCTCGACCGCATTGCCGCCTTCGGAGAGGACGGCGAGCCCGGCCTGCGCCGCAAGGTGATGCGGCGCGGTCACCATTCCGCTATAGCTTCGCTTGGTCTGCAGCATCAACGCGTTCTCCGAAAGCAGCAGCTTGTAATAATATTCTTACTTACATTGTCAAGCAGCCATCGCCTCGCCGCGGCTGCGAACGGCTGGCGGAGGTGCCGCGCGAGGTGGATCAAGGCGAAGCGGAAATCGGCCGCGCAAAGCTGCGCGTCAGCGGCAGCGGGGCGGGTCGCCAAATTCCCGGAGGCCCTGAATCTGTTCCGAAAAAGATGCAAAAAATGTAGTCTCCCGAACCATGGCGACGATCCACGAATTCGGCCCCTACCGCCTCGACGCGGAAGCCGTGATGTTGTTTCGAGAGTCCGAACCGGTCGCGCTCGGGCGGCGCGCGGTGACGCTGCTTCGCCTGCTTGTCGAGCAGGCCGGAACGCCGGTTTCCAAGGACGCATTGATGCAGGCGGCGTGGCCGGGGCTTGCGATCGAGGAGAGCAACCTGACTGTGCAGATCGCCGCTCTGCGGCGGGTATTTGCCGACGTAGAGGGCGGCGCGACCTGGATCGAGACCCTGCCGCGCCGCGGCTACCGTTACGTCGGGCCACTGGTCGCTGCCGAATCCGGCGCCGGCCTGCCCACCTCGCCGGCACCGACGGTGCCGGATGGGCCGTCGCTTGCGGTGCTACCGTTCTCGAATCTCAGCGGCGATGCCGCGCAGGAATATTTTTCCGACGGAATCACGGCAGACATCATCGCCGAACTGTCGCGCTTCCGCTCGCTGTTCGTTGTCGCCCGCCACTCCAGCTTCGCCTACAAGGGCAAGACGCCCGAGATCAAGCGAGTCGGCCGCGAACTCGGCGTCAGGTACGTGGCCGAAGGAAGCGTGCGCAAGATCGGCAGCCGGATGCGGGTGACCGTCCAGCTTCTCGATGGCGCCAGCGGTTACAATCTCTGGACCGAGCGCTACGACCGCGAACTCGAGGACATCTTCGCCCTGCAGGACGACATCGTCCGCGCAATCGTCGCAGCCCTTCCGGGCCGGCTCGAGGACGCCGGCCGCGAGATCGCCAGACGCAAGCCGACCCCGAGCATCACCGCCTATGACCTGGTTCTGCTGGGCAACGAGCGGTGGCGTCAATTGACGGTGAAGGGCATGGCGGAAGCCAGGCAGTTTTTCCGGGACGCCGTCGCGCTCGATCCGCAATATGCCCGCGCTCACGTCAACATTGCCTGGACTATCGTCTGCGACGTGTTTCTCGAATCGCCCGGCATGGCGAAGCTCGACGACGCGCTGAGCGAGATCGAGACCGCGCTCGACATCGACGGCGGCGACGCCTGGGCCCATGGCGTCTTCGCGCAATTGCTGTTCCTGCGTCGCGAGGACGCCAAGGCCGAAATCCATTTCAGCCGGGCTCTCGCGCTCAATCCAAACGACGCCGACGTCGCCGCCGTTTTCGCGAACATTCTGGTCTACTGGGGACGGTGGCGAGAGGCCCTCACATGGATCGGTGCGGCCAAACGACTGAATCCCTTCCCGCCCAATCTGTACCACTGGTACCACGCGCTCGCGCTCTATTCGGGGCGCCAGTACGATGAAGCAGTCAAGACGCTGATGGAGGCGCGATCCCCCGACCGCTGGTCGCACAGTCTGCTTGCCGCCTGTTATGCGCAGATGGGTCGGCACAGCGAAGCGCGATCCGAAGCCGAAGCGTTCGTCACGGAACGTTGTCGAGAAATGAGCGCGAACGGCGCAACGCCGCCAGCGAACACCCTCGATCTCGTTCGAGCACGGGCCGAAAGGTACAGAATTTCTGCCGAACGCGAGCACTTCCTCGACGGCTTGCGCAAAGCCGGCTTATCCGGCTGAGCCGTAGCGAGGGTCACAACAGGCTGTTCGAAATTGACCGACAGCGGTGCTCCGCCTCGGCTTGCTTCAACCTCAAATTTCTGAGCCGCCGCTGCTGTCCGGATTGTGCAATGGTGGAGGATCGACGCTTGGCGTGGCGAGATTCATAGCCCGTGGTAGCGGGGGAGCGCTGCCGCCATTCCCAACACTCAGAAAAACGCCTCCAATGCGCGCTGTGCGGAAGCAGCTCTTCATAGAGGTCGAGGACGAAGGGGAGCGTCTCCGCGGAAAACCGCAGCCCCCGATCTTTGAATCTTTTGGATCTGGCCTGGGATCAGCTCAATCTGAGGAGATCGAGCATTGGAAAACTCCATGAAGGCGTCTGAGGTTTCGAATATTTGATTCACGAGCCCGCGATGCTCTGGTTCAATGATGGAGTAAATGTCGGGTTTGTCGCACCTCCACCATCCTGACCATAGTTCCGCTTTCTTCTCATTGGGATCAAAAATAAGGATGAGCGCCCCTCCGTCCTCATAGATGAGCTCGGCGGGCACGCAGCCGTGTTTGATCAGCGTTTGCAGAACGTGGCAGAACTCATACCCAAATACGTACACATCAGGCTTTAGCTTAACGACTATGGGTTGGTCTGCGTTATCGTACCCGAAGGAATCGGTACTGCTTGGCGGTTTAATCACTTTGATGCTTCCCGCGCTTGCGCCATGAAGCGAATCGCTTAGCCGCCTGCTTGGATCAGTGATCCTGGTCGGTCAGCCGATACATCAGGCGCTCACCTCGATACCCTTGAGAGCATTAGCCGTCCGTGCCCGACGCTCTGAGATACGTCGCTCTATGCCGCGCCGGCGATCGGGTATCGGAACCTGCGAATCCCGCACGTTGCTCCTTCGCCGGACAAGAATTCGCCGATCAGCTACCCTGCGTTCCGTACCCACTTTTCGGTCGTCTCTCCGCACCACGCTTGCCGATCCGGCGATCGCTCTTCCCGGACGGACGGCGTAAGCCCTGCGCGCCACCACTTCGCGGAGCGCCAGCCAGATGAACTCGCTGTTGGTGGAAAGATATCGCCGCCATAACTTGCGCGGCTCCATCATCAGGCGCCAGAACCACTCGAGACCGAGCGATTGGAATAGCCGAGGAGCGCGCCTGATAAAGCCGGCCAAGACGTCGAAGCTGCCGCCGACCCCCAGAATGACGGGAACTTGCAGCCGATCCCGATAGCGTTCACTCCATACCTCCTTGAACGGGGACGGCAAGCCGATAAAGAGAATGTGGGCGCCGCTGGCTCGTATCTCATCGACGATAATTTCGTGCTCGTCCGGACCGAAGTAGCCGTTCCGAAAACCAGCGATCTTCAGCTGCGGAAAGCGCGCCTCGCAGACCCGCACGAGCTTTTCGACGACTTGCTGGTGCGCCCCTAGAAAATAGACACAAAGTCCGTTGGACGCGGCCCCCCTTAAAAGTCCTTCCATCAGATCGATGCCGGCCACGCGTTCCGGCATGTGTTGACCTGACGCTCGTATTGCCCAAACCACCGGCATACCGTCCGCCACCGTCATATCGGCCGCGGAACATGCGTGCGCCAACTCCACGTCTCGCCGCATCATGCAGAGATGCGACGCATTGATCGTCATCACGACGTGAGAACTGTTCGAGCGGAGACAGATATCGACACAGCGCTGCGCCGCCTGATCGAGCGTAACCGCATCAAATTCGACGCCCAATAGGCTCGCGTGTTGCTTCATCTGCTCAACTCCCCTGCGGCGATTGCCGGCTGGCTTGCCACCGAGCCACTTGCTCGGCGTCCAGGCGAGCCGTGGCAGCTCGTTTACCCAGTCTCAGGCACGCGTGCTGATACGTACGAAGAAAACGTCTGAACTCGGGGTCATTATAGCGCGGCAACCCCTTTGCCCAGCTGCTGAAGTAACCCCAAAGCATCGCGATGCTTCCGATGAACATTGGGTGCGCGCGAAGACGGGAAGCCGCCACCGCCAGATAGTAAAACGGCGAAGTGCCCATGAAATACTGACCGAAGCCAGCACGAATTCTGCCTGCCCAGATGCTCTTCTGGCTGGCCCCTTGCGGACGAAGGTGGACGAACCGGATTGGCTCTGAATCGACGCTCTCCGCGATCCAGCCCAGCATTCTGGCGCGGTGGCAATCGATGCCATCCCACATGACTTGTCGCACGAATCCTCCGATCTGCTCGAAGCACTCAACCCGATAGAATTTCGTCATCCCAACCGACATTTCGTCGCCGCAGACCTCGGGCACGAGATCACCGGTTTGGGGATGAACGAACCAGGGTTTGCCTGAGGTCGTCCCGATACGTGGATTATCCTCCATTCGCTGCATCAGCAGCTCGAAGTAGCGAGGCGGCAGGTCGAGATCCATATCAAGCTTGCACAAATAGCCGAAGTCGCCGAGCGACACTTGATCGAGACCATCATAAAACGCCTCAATCACGCCGGGCCCTACCCGCCGATGGCCTCGGTCATGGCGGCGCACGACGCGCAGATAAGGCAACCGCGCCGCATACTCTTCCAGAATCCGTGGCGTCTCGTCGGTGGATCCGTCGTCAACGACGATCCACAGCGCAGGCGGCACCGACTGTTCAGCCACGCTGTCCAGCGTACGGCAGAGATAGGCTCCCTCATCGCGGCAGGGCGAAATCAGCACATACCTGCGCGGCGTGGCGTTGTGCGGAACACCTGAAGCGCGCCTGTCAAGCTCGTCCACAGGTCTACTCCCGGTAATATCCTTCGGACCTGACGCCATTTCTTGCCTCGATGGTTCTAAGCTCGACGGGATCGATCTGGTTGAGCACAATGGTCGACACGCGCTCACGGATGAGCTGCGTTACCGACAACGCTTCGAGCACGCTCGTGCGCTTGGTCTGACCGGATTCCACAACGAAGACGAACTCATCGATGAAGCGCTCGATCAGCCTTGCATCGACGACCGACATGATCGGCGCCACCTCCACCACAATGTAGTCATAGGACTTCCGTGCGACGGCGAGCAGGTTTTCCATTTCCCGCGAGCCCAGGAGTTCAGCAGCGTTGGGAATCCGAAGCGCGCAGGCATTCGGCAGGACATCCAGCCCCGAATGCGGTCGCTTGCAAACAAACTCGCCAAGACGGGAGGGATCTTCCAGCGCTTCGAAAAGCCCGACCTTCGCATCCGGGGACAGTGCAGTCGTGAGATTCCGGAGATGAAGGTCGGCATCGATCAACAGCGTGCGCGATCCAGAGGACGACAATATGAGCGCGGCAAGATTGGCGGCAACGACAGTCTTTCCCTCTTTCGAAACCGCCGACACGACGCCGATGACTTTGCCCCCGGTCGAGGCGGACGAACGGTCGAGCATCGCCTTCACATTGCGAAGACCTTCCGCGAAGCGCGAGAAGGGGGCAGCAAGGACATGCTCCTCGATTGGTAATTGACCAGCATAGACGAAGGGCAGTCCGATGCACCGCATTTCGGTCACCTGTTCGACGGCCTTGGGCGTACGGAACACATCCGCCATCCATTCACGTCCGAAGGCAGAGCCTATGCCGAGAAACAGACCGAGAACAATGCTGCCTGCCGCCACGACGAGGGTTTTCTTGGAACTCTTTGTCAGCGGCGGAACCGCTCTCGTGATGATCTGCGCACTTTGGGCCGGAAGCGTCTCCGCCTGCGCCGCCTCGATCTCCTTATGCTTTTGCAGGAATCCGCTATAGAGATTGCGCAGCGCCTCGGCAGCGCTCTCGAGTTCGCGCAGCTGGCTTCCGGTTTCCGCGGAAAGCTTCGCGGCGGTGTCTTCGAGTTCAGTCTGTCGTGCCCTAGCGACTTCGTATTCGCTGGCGTAGGAATCGGTAATGCGCCCCTCGTCGGACCGAATGGCGGCGTCAACGCCGTTGAGCTGCGCACGAAGCTTGACGACAGCCGCGTGCTTGCGACCGACGCGAGCTTCCATCTCCGCAAGCCGAGACGCAAGATCGCGCTTTTGCGTGCGGAGACGTGCAAGTTCGCTGTTGTTGAGTGCGAAGTTGATGACCGCCGCTCGCTTGTCGTTGAATAGCGCGTCCGTCGACACGGCCGACGGAATCCCGTTTGCCTCTGTCCGCTTGATCCGGTCGAGACGCTCCTTTGCTTCAACTGCCGCGAACTTGGCATTCATCAGCTGGGTATTCAGACTTGCCAGGAGCTCGGTATCCTGAGCGCCAGTGCTGCTGAGATTGTTAGCCGTCTTGAAGTCCTGCAGCGCCTTGTCAGCATCGGCCACCTGCTTCTTCAGCTCGATCAGCCGCTCCTGCAGCCACTTACTCACCTTCTGCGTTGATTTCAGCTTTGCGTCCTGCAGGGACGCGAGATAGCTATCCACGATTCCGTTGGCGATCTTCGCGGCCTTCTCCGCGCTCTGCGACTCGACCGTTACGTTGATAACGTTCGCGACATCCTCACGTGCAACAGTCACCCGCTTCAGCAGAGATTCGAGCGCCGCTCGTTCAGCGGCTGCAGTGGCTTCCGCCGTGCTGGAGTTCCCGTCTGTGGCGCTGCCAAGTGCAGATCGCCCGGCAAACTCGCCATCACTGGCCAGACCCAGCGAGCGAATAACCGGAAGCAGGACCCTGTCTGATGACAGTACGTAGAGCTGACTGCCGACCTCCACTTCATCCATCGTCGGCTGATCTACGATCTTGTTCGTCTGCAGATAACGATTGAGACTTCGATCGATGAGGATGCGTGCACTGCTCTTGTAGGGCGCCTTCATGACCACAACGGAAGCCACGGCAACCGCCAGCCCAATCAACAGCCCGATAACGGGCAACCGCCATTCGCGGCGCAGAACGTCGACAATGTCCCATAAGCCGAAAGCGGGACGGCCCGCCGCAGGCGGACCATAGTCTTCCGCAAGCGGCTGGCCGTATTCCTGAATAACCAATTGATTGGTTCTGGTGTCCATGGCTTCGTTTGATCAGTGGGCCGGTTGGGGAACCGGCGACGGCGGTTTCGTATGCATCTCGGCATTCGACAAAAGATTGACGCTCGCTATGCCATCAGCTGGATGTTTCGGCCGACGGACATTCAGAAGATCATGCACGATCAGTTTGCTGGCGCGTCCCTCACCGAACGGATTGGCACCGAGAGACATGGCTTCGTGCTCCGCTGGCACATCGAGCAGGCGCTCGACGCCTGCAACAATGCGAACCGGGTCGGTGGTGACCAGGCGAGCGACGCCGGCGTCAACGGCCTCCATGCGCTCGCTGGTATCTCGCATGACAAGCACGGGCTTCCGAAGCGCCGGCGCCTCCTCCTGAATTCCACCGGAATCCGTGAGGATGAGATACGAACGCGTCATGAGGTAGACGAACTCGGGATAGTTAAGGGGTTCGATCAGGAAGATATTCGACGCATCGCGCAGATGGTCGAACACCGGCCCGCGCACGTTCGGATTCAAATGGACGGGATAGACGATCTGAATATCGTCCCGCCGACTGATCGTCTTCAATGCCTCGCAGATTTGCCGGAACCCGGATCCAAAGCTCTCGCGCCGATGTCCAGTCACGAGGATGAGCCGCTTCGAGGTATCGAGCCATGAGTATTTCGCTTCAAGCGACCGACGAAGCTCGCCCGGTTGAGAGATATTTGAAGCCATACGAAGCAGTCCGTCGATCACGGTATTGCCGGTGACAATGACGGCGTCTGGCGGATACCCCTCCTTCAGCAGGGCAGAACGCGCCCGCGACGTCGGTGCATAATGCCTCGTCGTAACGACGGCAGTGACCCGCCGATTGGCCTCCTCCGGCCATGGACTCATGAGATTGCCGGTTCGCAATCCCGCTTCGACATGCCCGACACTGACCGACCGGAAGAACGCGGCAAGTGCAGCCGCCGTACTGGTTGCGGTGTCGCCCTGTACAAGAACGTAGTCCGGATTGTAGTCGGCGATGATCGGATCGATTCCGGTCATGACCGCACTGAACACTTCGCTCAACGACTGGTTCGGTCGCATGATGTTCAGGTCGTAGTCAGCCTTCAACGAGAAGGCCGACATCACATCATCGAGCATCTGACGATGCTGACCCGTCACGCAGACGCGCGTATCAATTCCTTCTGCTTCGCCCAGCGCAAGCACAAGCGGTGCCATTTTGATCGCCTCTGGACGAGTACCAAATACGCTAAGAATACGCATGAACCCCGACGCCGCCTGTGTTCAATGATTTGCCGTGTTGAATATTTTTGTCGTTTCGAAATGATGCGGCACGCTACCGGATTTTCCCGACGCGTTCATCGCCAACGTTGGCTCGGCACATGTTAAATGAAATTTATAGCTAATTCTCGGAGTTGCCGCAGAGCGCGTTGCGCATCATCGAAGCCGGCTGTTGTCAGGCGGTTCCAGATTTAACCTTTTCGGGTTAACGCGCACTCACTCATTGTCCGCTGACGTTCTTCGCTACTGCCAGCGAGTTCCAGATTTAACTTCTCCAGGTTAACGCGGATTCGCTGTACCGTTCGCAAATCTTCGCCGATGCATCCTCGTGCTTGCATTCGCAACGGCACGGCGGGAATGCCAATGCGCGTGCAATGAACTCCACAGGCTCGCCATTATCCAATTTCGGGAAAACTTGTACAAAACAAGATTAAATAGCGTATCTGGACTAGCGTTGATTGGCGCCATTGCGCGCATCGTGACGACGATCAACGCGCAACTCGCTCCTGGTCGAGAGATTCCGGAAGTCGTGTGGCCGGCACTTTCCGGCATTTGATAGGTCGGAGGCAGCGCCTCGTGGAAGGCAAGGTTTTACTCCTCTCGCAGCGTCGGATTTCCGATCTTGTTGCATTTTGCCTCAGCTATGAGTTCGAGGACAATTTGGCGGCGATGGCGCGCGCCGATCAGTTCGATGTTCAAAATCGCGCTGCGCTGGAGTTCTCGCGACGGGTCTACAAGTGGACGCGCCTTGCATCAGGATCGACCAAACTGGCAGGTGTGCTGGCACCCTCCCCGCCGCAACTGCGGCTGCAACGTGATTACGAACTGTTCTTCCCGATCTTCAGCAATGCGTATCAACTTCACTCGCTCGCTGCGATTCCCGACTGGCGCAAACGGTGTCGCAAGGCCGCATGCTTCATCACTGAAGTCTGGGCAGACGACATCCCGGAGTATCTGGTCGAGCTCCTGTCCGGATTTGATCATATATTCGTCGGCCTGCATCACTGCGCACCGCAGATTGCGCGAATAGCAGGTCGACCGTGCAGCTATCTGCCGCTGGCGGTCGACGTGGAGCGGTTCGCCCCGAGGCCCGAGCAGCAGCGATCGATCGCCGTGTGCAACATCGGGCGTCGTTCGGCGACGACCCACGCCGCGTTGCTGGCCGGCGCCGAGAGAGAGCGCTTCTTCTACTACTACGACACTGTGGCGGCGAGCGGTTCGAACCGAAAAGAAAGGACGTTTCGGGTCGACAATCCGGAAGAACACCGCATCATGATTGCGAATATCCTGCAGCGCAGCCGCTATTTCATTGCCAATCGCAGTCACGTCAACAACCCGGAATTCACGGCCGGCCGTGATGAGATTTCCGCTCGCTACTATGAAGGCGCTGCAGCCGGGGCGGTGATGGTTGGAGAAGCGCCGCGCACCGAAGAGTTTGCACGGCAGTTCGACTGGCCCGACGCCGTCATTCATGTACCCTTCGATTCGTCCGACATTTGCCAGATCCTCGAAGCGTTGGACGCAGACCCGGCGCGACTGCGAGCGGTTCAGAACGCAAACGTCCGGGAAGCCGCGCTGAGGCACGATTGGCTCTACCGCATACAGACGGTATTCGACATCCTCGGTATTGCTCATACCGATCAGATGCGCGCACGAGCCAACCGTCTGCGCCAGATCGCCGGATCCTTTGAGCTGCCAGCGGCCGCCTGAAATCGTCGCCCTCGCGCAGTGCGGAGCAATGCGGCGTTTCCGCCGGTTTATGGTTAACGGCCTGTTAAGCGGCGGCTGCTACATCCCGGCAGGTAGGCGATCCTTTTCATATGATCGCCAGGGTGTCGCGAACGTCCGCAATGGCGGACAAACGTCAAGCTGCGTATCCAGGCATGAAACGCTCCAGTCAGCTCCCCTCGGCTCAGGCGGCCATCCTCAATGCGCCGCCCTTGCCACGTCAGGCAGACAGGCTTGCTGCACCTCTGCGACGGCGTGGCGCCTGGACGCAATTCGTCGAAGCCCGCCTGCGCGAGCCCGTAAATCCGGAACGAAATCCCGCCGAGCCGCCGCCAGACAGTCCGACCGACAAGCAACCGACGATCCTCGGCGACAATCCGAGCTTGCCAGGCGGTGGGCCGACGAATGAAGCCCACCCGGTCCCCGACTTGGAACACCTGCAGCCGATCGTGCTCCCGCAGGATGAGGTCAGTCTGCGCCTGAATGAGGCCGCGGAGAACATCGGCCGCTGGACAAATGTGGCTCCGCCTGATGCCGGACCAGACGACGGGTCCGTCTCCTCTACGGCCGATCCAAACGATGCTTCAGCGGAGGAATCCGACAACGACACGCAGCCAGCGCCACCGGACTCGCATGCCGGCTCAGCCGTTGCCTCGTACACGCCTGAAGCAGATGAAGGAGAGGGATTCAGTCCGGCCGCGGACCCAGGTCCGAACTCGGTGCCGCCGGCGTCAATCCGTCTAGCAGTGCAACCGCCCGTGCACACCAGCATTGCCGAGGCGAGCGTCGCGGTGCAGGAACCGCAGATCATACTGATCGACAAGCTGATCGCGGAAGAACTTCAGAGCTCGCCGCGAGACCAACGTTCCATCACCAGCGAATGGAAAGTGCGCAACTTTGTGTGGTTCCTTGCTCCGACAGCGGCTCTGCTGGCGATTGGCACCGGAATGCTCATGCGAGGCAATGTTGCATCCGTGTTCAATACAACACCCCAGGTTGTCAGCCATTCGAACGCGACGCCCGTTCAGTCGCCACCGCAAAGCAGACGCAAGCTGAAACCGGCAATTGCCACGTTCGTACATCGTGCTCCGATCGAAGCAGCCGCGCCCGCACCAACCGCACGTTCACTGCCGACGACATATGGGATTTTTGCGTCAAGCATCGGGCGGATGATCCGGCTCGAGCCGATGAACATCCGCCTTCCCGACAGCCGGATCGCCGTGTCGGTATTGACCACGAAGCCGGGCACGGTTGTGGTGCCGCACGGCCCGCTTTCGTTTGTCGCGTATCAGCGCGAGCTTATGACAAGCGCGCCCGACAACGCACAATTGCGCATTCTCGCCCAGGTGGCACGAACACCGTCGTCACCGGCAGTCGCTATGGCCAACGATGCCTGGGCTATCCGGTCCGTTTCCGTCGACCTGACCGTAGCGCCGGTCCCTGAAAGCCGCGAGATGGTCGAGCTGCAGCCAGTGAACCCAGATCTCGTCCTCTCACCCGGCCGTTACGTGCTGGTCTTCAAAAACCAGGCCTACGACTTTGTCGTAGCCGGCAAGGTTACCGATAAGGCTCATTGCCTCGAGAGGGCGGAAACGCCGGACGGCGACAGGTTCACCGAGTGCCGCAGGCTCCCGTAATGTAGGGCGGCCCGGTCCTAGGGCGGCGTCGACGCGACCGCGGCCGGCGGCAACTTTGTCGCTTTCGCAGTGGCAACACCGACGCTGAGCTGGCCGGTCTTGCGCCAAAGCAGCAACCCTGCTCCGCCGCCGATCGTACAGATCGCAAGCAGCACGATTTCACCGCGCCCCAATCCACCAGAGATCAGTGCGTCGGGCAGCATGCCCAGACCCATCCAGAAGAGCTTTTGCCACTGGTAGGAGTCGTACCTCTTGCCAAGATTGCGACGCTTGAACCACAGATCTTTCGCTTCGCGCGAAAACGGAAGGACACGTCGGCACACGGCCGGCACAAGGCGAAGCGTGAGCAGCAAGGCAAGAAACATCGTCAACGCGACCACGATACGATCGTCGCCGCCGGACAGCAGTCGGAACACCGGCAGAATGCAAAGGCCGAGGCCGATCCTCAGGAATGCCCCGGCGGGCCAGGTGTCCAAGTTAATCAGGAAGCGCTCAACGGAGGTCATGGGCGTAATCCAGGATCAGGAGTTGACTTGCAGTCGTACAATGCCGAAGTCGCGTAGCAACGACCACGCGAGTTGCAGTGGCCGCGTGATCCTGAAGACCCCGATCACGACGGTCAGGTAGGCCGTCACACAGATCACGCTCGCGACGGGAATTCGCAGCAACCGCGGCAATTCCTGCAGGAATGCGTCCTGTATCGAGGAGGCGACCGCGACGGCGACCAGCGCAGCAATGGTCTGCGGCGCTGTCGCGCGCAGGACGTCCCCGATTGTGATCCCGACAGGCCTGCCGGCGTAGACCAGCGCTGGAACGAACAGCACGAACATGGTGACCGTGTAGGCGATCGTCACTCCGATCACGCCGAACGGCAGTCCAGCTGCAAGCGCAACCAATTGGCAGATTGCACTGAAGATGCCCCATCGCATCCACCGATCTGGACGCCCGACAGCGACATGGACCCAACCGAGAGTTCGCTCGATGCAGTCTGCAATGCCGCGAATGGCGAGGATACAGAGCAGGGGGCCCGCGGGAGACCATTTTTCTCCGAGAAGCACGATCACGATGTCATGAGCGCTCACGGCCAGGGCCGCGAAGGCAGGCCCCGAAAAGTAGCAAAGCAATGAAAGCGCGCCTTCCCAGGAGCGTTTCAATTCGGCCGCACTGTGCTGGAGCTTGCTCAGTCCCGAAACCGCGATGTTATGCAGCGGCTCACTGAGAATCGACAGCAGGTTGTTGTAGATCGTGAAGGCGTTCTGAAAATAGCCAAGCGGCCCCGCCCCGAGGAAATACCCCATCGCGATTCTGTCCGCCGAACGAGCGAAGTAATCCGTCATGGTGAAGCCGGTGACTCCCAGCCCGAAGCGCAGCAGTTCCTTGACCATTGGCGTGAGCCTGGGCCTGCCTGGGATCCATCGACAGGCGGTCCAGGCTCCCACGACGGTCAAGGCCGATGTTATGATCGGCTTGGCGATCAGCGCCCAGTAGCTCCAGCCCGAAAGCGCCAATCCAACGCTTGCAGCGCTTCCGATGATGTTCGCCGATATGTCGATCATCGCGATGCGGCGAAACTGCATTGCCCGACGCATCAGCGCATAGTGTTGCGTCGACAAGGCCATCATCAGGAAGGTCACCGACAATGCCAATGCCATGCCCGCGAGCGATGGCTCGCCGAAGGCACGCGCTATCCACCGACCGGACGCAGCCAGCACGACAGCCAGCACGACGCCGATCAGAACGTTCAGCCAGAACAACGTGCTGACCTCGGCTCGTGAGATGCTGCGCCGCTGGGCGGAGGCCTCGCTCATCCCGAGATCGACGAAAAGGGGCGCGAAGCCGATCAGGGCCAGCATCATGGCCACCAACCCGAAATCGTGCGGTCCGAGCAGTCGCGCCAGCACGATCGTCGAGGCCAATTGAACGAAGATATTCAGTCCACGCGCAGCAATGAACGCTACGCCGCTGTGCAGCGACCTGCGGCCAAGGCCAGAATATGGCTTGTTGTCCGCAAAATACTGATCGGTACGTTCGTTCCGATGCACGCGCCGTTCCCGTTCAATTCGCTGGATTCTGGCCTTGAGGTACCCGCTCAAGCCAGATTTCTCGCCAATAGGGATAGATGGCGCGCGGGCAGAAGCGGCGGCAGATCGCATAGCGCGCCTCACACACGACATCCTTCAGGATGATCGCGTCCGTCTTGAAACGGACCATCTTGCATGAGCCTTCGTCGATGATTTGCTTTTGACGCCTCTCGACCTCGTACTCGCGCTCGGTGAACGGCACCATCTCCGGATCGAAATACAGGCCGCGATTGCGGTAATTGCAGTCCAGTGTCTCGAGGATGTCCTTGTACGGCTTGACGCGCACGACGTCGCCCACCTGCAGATCAAGCCGGGACTGCGGGACCTTGCTACCCTCCGGCACACCGAAGGGCCTGATCGGATAAGGCACGCCGCCACCTCTCATGCGCTGGAATGTGTCGTAGATCCAGCGCATCGCGGTGCCAATGCCGAGCCCTGCTTCGGTGACCGTGCGCCAGACCGAGAAAGTCAATCCGGCGACGAGGTCCTGCAACCGGACGTTACCCGAAGTGTAGTCCTCGAGATACTGACGCGGATCCCACCACTTCAGGGGTTGCGTGGCGAATTTGACCTGTGTGTTCTGGCAAACGTAGGTCGGCTCGGTTTCGCCGACCTTCGGCGGATGCTTGATCGTGCTCCACAGCGTATCCTCGCTGCAGCCGCCTGACCTGAACGGCTTGTCAGCGCCATCTGGCGACGGCGTTTTCTCGCCCGCCGGCTTCAACCAGGCGTCCTTCCAGAATATCAGGCAGGCCGCCTCACAGCCGTCATGAGCCGCGCCGTTGCAGCGAATGTTCTCGAGATGGACCGTGTTCAGCATCTTGCGCCCGCCGATACCGAGCGCGGGATCGCAGGTCTTGTGAGCTCGCTTGCCGACGCGAAGCCTCTTGCCGCAATACTTCAGCATCTCGGGCATGAAGGGCATTTCCTCCAGGCGACCGTTGGCATCCAGCGTCGCGAGGATCTCCTCCTTGCTTCTGACCTCCACCAGGTCACCAGCTCGAAAGATGCTTGAAAATAGCGTGCTCATATCGTGCGCCTTGAGATACACCCTGCAATCAGAAATTCACCGGCTGCGTGACATCCGCGCAACCATCGTCAGATCAGTGTCAACTTTCGCCCAAAAAATGCCTCGGCGAAGCGTTCCGTAGCCCTGCACTCCATGCCCCGAATCCGTGCGAGGCCGCGAAAGGTGTCCGCATCGAACCACTGCTTGGATCGCTGCGTCCCGAAATGCTTGAGCAGGAGTTCAATCTTACGATCGAGCGCCGCCGCCGACACCGGCATGTAGACGTTGGGTTGACCGAAGTCCCCATCCCACTTCGGGATCTCATATTCCAGAATCTGATGATCACGAAACGTGTTCCAGGTCAGGCGGCAGACCTGACGATGGTCCTGATGAGCATCATCCCTGCGATGCGTCAGAATGACGTCGGGCTCGACCCGCCGCTTCAGCGATTCAAACCATTCCTTGATGGCTTCTCCCCTTTCCGGGAAAAATCCGTCGGGAAATGACAGCACCTCGACATTCGCGGATGCCGCCTCGCACAAGAAGTCAGCCGCCGACGCTCTCGCCTCAGCCTCCCGTATGGCGCCACCGCTTAGAACGCACCAATGCACGTCCAGCTTGATACCCCGCTCGATCAGATCCAGCAGCGTCGCTCCCGCGCCGATTTCGATATCATCCGAATGGGCGCCAAGGCACAGGATCGACAGACGGTCTCCGGGCTTGGCAAGCTGCAATGCTCTCATTCCGGTTATGCCGCGCTGGCGACCGACGAGTGATTCAGCCGCCACGGCGTGTCGCCGCGCTCCACCATGTCCTCCAACACTTGTCTATCGCGCAGGGTATCCATGGCGCGCCAAAAACCCTCATAGCGATAGGCCATGAGATGACCGCCCTCGATCAAACGGTTGAACGGTTCCTGGACGAGTTCTTCTCCCTCCTTGATGTAGTCGAAGATTTCGTTGCGGAAGATGAAGTAGCCGCCGTTGATCCAGATCTCGGACTCCTGGCTGGAGCGAATCCGCTGCACCGACCCCTCGGCGTCAAACTCGGCAAGGTGGAAGCTGATCGGTGGATGGATCGCCACGAAGCAGCCGATCTTTCCGCTTTCCTTGAACTTCTGGATCATGTCCGGCAGCGGCGCATCGGTCAGCCCGTCGCTGTAGTTCGCAAGGAACATCTCCTCGTCCTGGACGAGATGGCGGACGGCCAGCAAGCGCTGCCCGATGTTGCGCCATGTCCCCGTATCCACCAGCGAAACCCGCCAGTCCGGCTGATGTTCTCCGATCAACTCGACCTTTTTGCCGTACTCTGAAATCACGCAGTCGCTGTTCGCAGTCGCGCGATAATTCAGGAAGTAATCCTTGATCACGTTCGCCTTGTAGCCAAGGCACAAGATGAAATCATTGTGATTGTACTGGCTGTAGTACTGCATCACATGCCAGAGGATCGGCTGATGGCCGATCGGGACCATCGGCTTTGGTATACTCTCCGAATACTCGCGGATCCGCGTACCGAGACCGCCGCAAAAAAGGACAACCTTCATGGCGCAACCTCACGCGGATCAATGATTTCGACGTTAGGAATCGGAACGATGAACTTGCAGCCCCAGTCCGCGACATGCCGCATTTGCGCGACGATTTCCCTCTTCAAATTCCAGGGAAGGATGAACAGGTAGTCGGGACGAGCCTCGTCGATTGCTTCGACTGGGAGGATCGGAATGTGCATTCCCGGCGTATAGCGGCCGTGCTTGTAGGGGTTGCGGTCCACAGTGAAGTCGAGAAAGTCGGTTCCGATGCCGCAGTAGTTAAGCAGCGTGTTGCCCTTGCCGGGAGCGCCATAGCCGCAGATCCGCGCCCCCTTGTTCTTGCTCTCAATCAAGAACGACAGCAATTCGCGCTTGGTGCGATGAACACGCGATGTAAATTGCTCGTACTGACCTATGTCTTCCAGGCCGATCCGACGCTCATGGGCCAGCAGTGCGGTCACCGCGGCCGAGACGGCGTGGATCGCGTCGGCGCGGCAGAGATAGACGCGAAGCGAGCCGCCATGCGTTGGGATCTGCTCGACATCGAAAACCTTCAGATCATGCCGCCGCGCGAGACGGTCGATCGTTACCAACGAGAAATAGGAGAAATGCTCGTGGTAGATGGTATCGAACTGATTTTCGTCGATGAGCCGCTCAAGATGCGGGAATTCGAGCGTAATCACGCCTTGCGGCGCGAGCAGGCACGCCATTCCGGCGGTGAAATCGTTTAGATCCGGAACCTGTGCCAGCACGTTGTTGCCGATAATCAGATCGGCCCGCTTGCCATCCGACACCAGCTTCCGCGCAAGCTCCAGGCCGAAGAACTCGACCATTGTCGGGACGTTTTTCTGCCTAGCAACTTCGGCCACGTTGGCCGCCGGCTCGATTCCCGTGACCGGCACTCCGAGCGGCAGGAAGTGCTGCAACAGGTAGCCGTCGTTGCTCGCGATCTCGTAGACGCGGCTCTCGGCACCAAGGCTCAGCCTGGCCTTGATCATCTCACAGTAGCGCCGCGCATGTTCCACCCACGACGTCGAGTAAGACGAGAAGTAGGCATACTCGGTGAAGATATGCTCCGGTTTGACGTATTCCTGGAGTTGCACCAGGAAGCAGACCCCGCAAACCACGGTGTGCAGCGGATAGTACGGCTCCATGGCGTCGGTCTGGTCGGCTGTGAGAAAACTTTCGCAGAGGGGCGACATTCCCAGGTCGACAAACGTCGATTTCAACGTCGCACCGCACAGACGGCAGTTACCGTGAGAGGATTTCGACCGAATCGATTTGAATCTCGAGTGAGCGTTCATTGGGCCGTACCATGAATATAGGATTGCCGAATATGAGATTGCCGGCGCTTAAATCGGGCTCGATAGATTGAATTTTATCGTATGAAAGCGAACAATATGAAGCGATATCGAACAACAAGGTAAACCACGCAGTTGCTGAAAATTTTAGTAAAATTGTATAGAACTTGTCGTCGACAATTGGCCTCTCGGTCGGGAGTGGATACGTCCCATGCGCTTTGAAGCAACAGGACTTGACGGAGCGTGGCTTGTCAAAATCGAGCCTGCACACGATGAGCGCGGCTTTTTTGCGCGCACGTTCTGCGAAGACGAGTTTCGCGCATACGGGCTCGTGACCAGATTTCCCCAGCACAGCATCTCGAGCTCCTCGCGCAAGGCGACATTGCGCGGAATGCACTTTCAGAATGAGCCGCACGCCGAGGTCAAGCTCGTGCGCTGCTTGAACGGATCGATTTGGGACGTCATCATCGATCTGCGTGCGAACTCGCCTACCTTTCGTCAATGGCGCGGCTTCGAGCTTTCAGCGGAGAACGGTTCGCAGCTCTACATCCCCAAGGGGTTCGCGCACGGCTTTCAAACCTTGAGCGACAACGTTCAGGTCAATTACCTGATTTCGGAGTTCTACGAGCCTTCGGCTGCTAACGGCCTCCGATACGACGACCCGATGTTCGGCATCAGCTGGCCTCTGGCCGTAAGCACGATCTCCGATAAGGACCTGAACTGGCCGCTTCGGGGTGCGTGAGCGCCTACCGAACAGGCGCGAGGAGCCCGTGGCGCTCGAGCACCTTTGCTGTCTTCAGAATGACCGGGAACGGCAGGTCGGCACGCCTGGCGATATCAAGCAGAGAATGATGTCCGTCGGACAGATTTAGAATCCACAGCATCGCCATGTTGGCTGCAGCGGCGTCCTTGTCGCCGCCGATCGCACCATAGAGTCCGCGTCTGCCCAGTTGCGGTTCGCCTTTCGGCGACGTGTTGTAGTAGCTGCGGTTGCCTTCGAGCAGGTCGATGACTTCGGAAATGATGCGGAAGGATTCCCCGAGGTGCTCCGGCCGAATGAAGCTCAGGTCGTCGGCCGAGGTATGATACTGAGGGATGGCACCGAAACGGCTGCGCTGAAACAATCCCACCGGCAGGTTGAACCCGGGCGAGCAGTATTGCCGCTCATCATAGCCGTAGGGCGAAAACGCCAAAATCGTCGGCGTCAGTTTGGAATGCTGCAGCGTGTGTAACATTGCACGGTCGATTTCGGCATCGCCCTGCCTGCTCTTCTTGTATGTCGGACCGGCGCCGTCTCCGACCATTGATACCACGAGGCCGTGCTTGATATGAGACACACGATGCTCATTGCGGGCGAGCCAGGTGATCGCGCCAATCGTTCCCGGCGCAAAGAGAAACCGATAGCTGTATCGCGTTCGTATCTGGGAGATGCGGCTTGCGAGCTCCGCAAGCAGGGCCAGACCGGAACAATTGTCATTGGCAAGCGAGGGATGGCAAACATGCGCCGACAGAAGCACCTCGTCGTCTGACTCTCCCCGGTGAAAATACTCACCATAGGTCAAATGCCCGTCGGCGAGGGTCGAGTCGATCACGACCTCGTAGCTATCGTCCCGCAGTTGCTCCAGCTGTCGGTGGGCCATGCAGAAAGCCCAGTTTTCCTGGTAGTAAGACGTTCGGTAGGGGACCAGGTCCGGCTGATCGGGCAATGTGAAGATGTGGGACTTAAGCTCGTCCAACAACATGGTGCGGCGCACCGGCACGCTGTAGCTCATGACGTGCAGGTTCGATTCGTTGAAATCTACGACCTTCCGTCCCCGCGGGTCCTTGATGTACGCGTCCCGGATGTTCCACTCACGTGGCACGACCCAGTCGAGAACGGGTGTACCGGTCGGCACCTCGTGGACATCAAGGGAGATGTACGCACCGATCTCCCGAAGGGTCTGCCGCACACCGTTACCGGTAATGCTGCGGCAGATCGGGTAGATCTTTTGGGCAAGCGCAAAGATCTTTGCGCCTGAACTCGTGCCATCGTCTGCCGCCGACACGCCGTCCTCCTGGTGTGTCAAATCGATCGGCGCGTGTATTAGTTCGCGGCGAGAGCCGATTGCCCGACGCTCTGCCTCGACTTTACATGGCGGAGATCCGCATCGAGCACGCCGTCCGCCAGCAACTTGTTGACGTGGCTGATGCGCTGATACCGGGGACCTTCGAACTCTTCGAGCGTGATGCCCGAGACCCGGTAGGCCTTATAGAGCTGCTCCGCGCCCATCTTCGCATCCCATTGCGGCTTGAACTCCGGCAGCCTGGTTCGAATCTTTTCGAAGCTCACGCGATAGGACCGCGTGTCGGGACCGGCGCCATCGGCAAATTCGATCTGACAACCGGGGACAACATCGGCGACGATCTTCGCGAGATCGCGGATCTGGTAGTTGTGCGCCGTCTGGCCGACGTTGAAAGCTTCATTGAACACCGCCGCCTCGGGAGCCTCCATCGCCGCGATAAAGGCGCGGGAGATGTCCTCGATGTGAACGATGGGCCGCCAGGGCGTGCCGTCCGACTTCAAGAGGATCTTCCGCGTTGTCACCGCCCAGGCAACGAGATTGTTCAGCACGACATCGAATCGGAGCCGGGGAGATACGCCGTAAGCCGTTGCGGGTCGCAAGTAGACCGGGCAAAATCCGTCACCGGCGAGGCTGGCAATATCGCGCTCCGACTGCACCTTGGATTCGCCATAAGCAGTCACCGGGTTGAGGGCTCCGGTTTCGTCGATCATCCCGTCGCCCGCCTTGCCGTAGTTGCTGCAGGAGGACGCAAACACGAACCGTCGCACACCGGCTTGCTTGGCCAGCTGCGCGAGGCGCACGCTGGCTACATGATTGATCTGGTCGGTAAGGCCAGGCCTCAGATTGCCGAGCGGATCGTTAGACAGCGCGGCAAGATGCAGGACCGCATCAAAAGCCTTCAGGTCCGCAAGTTCGATGTCTCGCGTGTCCTTGCAAAGGGCCGGCACATCCACGATCGACCCGCCTTCTGCAAATGTGCAGCGAGAGTACAGATCGCTGTCGAGGCCCACGACTTCGTGCCCGGCACGCCGTAGCATCGGGGTGAGCACTGTTCCGATGTAGCCGAGATGTCCGCTCACGAGAACGCGCATCTAAACGCCTCCAAATTTATTCTGTTTCTATCTCGCCTACTTATTTCAAAATCGCCCGCTGATGCACGTGTTTGTAAAACCTTAGTTAATGGCGCGCCTGAAATTGCGGGAACGATCCGCTCAGGACGATGGAAAATGGTTGAGCCGTACCCCATGATCGTTGACGTCGCCGGTAGCGGCGCCAGGCGAGAGACGCCGCAGCAGCGCTTGGGGAACTCTGCGTAGTTGCCGGTGAAGCCGGTAACGTGTGGTGGAGCGGCTGACGTCGAAGCGATTGGCCAATTCTCCGCCGAACGCCACAACGAATTTGTATCGCGCCTCGTTTTCGATTCCGCCATCGAAATCGAAATGAAGGCCCCGCTCGTGCGCCAGCTCGATGCCACTCCAGAGGAGCAGACTTACTGCGCCTGGATGCGCAATGCTCCTGTCCCGCGATGACAGGAAATAGTGCACGAACTTGTGGTCCCAGACGAAGAAGACCTGGGCGTGGACGTTGTTGTTCGAGTCCACCGCCGCGAGGATCTTGCATTGCTGTCGCTCGTTCGCGGCGGCATAGACAGCTTCCAATCGCGAGAGGTCGAAATACGACTTCGCGCCCTCCAGGTTGGCCTGGTAATACTTCACGAAGTATTTTGGGGACGTGACTTCGCGAATGGCGAGCCGTTCCCGCGCGCGTCGTATCACGTTCTTCGTCTTGTCGCGCAATCCCGACCAGAGCTCGTCTCGGGGGATCGCGCATTTCAGCATGAAAGTCGGATGCGCGCGCACCTCGTAGCCGCACGCGAGGAACGCGGCCACATCGCTGAACCCGGTATCGAGCGTCATCTCGACGTGATCGAAATCCGCGACCTGCTTGAGCAGGTCAGTGATGACCGCATGCGCCAACCGCATGCGCGCTTCCGTCTTGCCGGACTGCAGCGTGACCGTCGGCCCGAGAAAGCGTGTGATTTGAGGCATCTTACATATGTTCATCCCGCCTTCAGTACGCGTGACGAACCGGAGAGAACCCACGACGCGCCCGCCACGCGAACAAGTGACTTCGCGCCAGCCACCGGGAGCCAGCGCATCCAGCCACCAATCCTCGTGAAAGACCGATTTGCGCATCAAATTCCTCTTCCGGAGACTAACCGGATAGCGAATCGGCAATCTGATTAAACCAAAACGTGCAGAAATGCCCAAGGTCCGCGCGGATCAGAAGGCCTTAGCTTCTATTGTAGTTAACGACGTCTGCAGCATTTAAATCGGGGCGCTCGCCTAGTTAGCCTCCGAGCTCGGCGTCGGTCAGGTGACGCATTGACGCAATACCGCGCCTGTTCAAAACATATTTAATCATTGCCCACGAGGCGTGTGCTCACTGCGAACTTTTGCGTGCCGATCCATCCAAATTTGGCTGCACGAACGGCGTGCCGGCGTCATAGCGCGCTTTGGCCGGAAGCACATGAAGCTTCGTTATCCCGACCGGGTCCACCCAAGGCCACTCGTATCCGCGCCCGGCATCGAAGAACGGGGGGCGGCTTGTGAGGTACATGGAAGCAGGCAAGGCCTGATCCTCGCTTCCGGAATCCCAGTGCGTTTTGTTGGTGAGGTAATCAAAATTGCCATATCGAATCGTGGACGTCGCAACCTTTGCGTCCGTCGGATATGGCTTCACGGCGTCCCAGCCGAGCATCCAGACGCCGGGCTTTGCGTCGGTAAAACAAGTTTCATACGACCAGCCGTCCATCTGACCGGGAACCCCGAGCACGTTTCCTATGAAAGACATCCAGTAGGAATACGCCATCAGACCGGCGGCGCGACGCGGCCCATTGCGGAGCTGCGACACATCATCGATCGTCCCGCCAGCCTGATTGTCGAACGCTGCCCGGACGCCGCGCAGATAGTTGCGGAAAAACGTGTGATAGATGCTGTTGCCGTGAGTGTCGTCGCTGTCGGCGTTCTGAGCATAGTTGCCCTCGAACAAGACGTGATGGGCGCCCACCATGTGGCTGGCGTTGAGCCCGGTCTCGATCCAGGCTCCATTGGTATTGATGTAGCCCATGTCCATGTAGTTGTAACCGACCACCGAACCAGCCCCGGCGGAACGCGCCACCACCAGCTTGTTGGCCCTCACGGCAATTCCATTCTCGATCAGAGCTTCCGACGATCCGGCGGAAAGGCTAATGGCATATCCGCCTCCGCCGGGTTGAGCCCAGGCCGCGTCGTGCACGTAGAACTCGCGCAGTTCGACCCGGAAGGAGCTGTGAATTGCAAAGCCTTCGCCGTGCCAAACCGAATTGTCGACATTCTTCGCCCACGAAGAAGCAGCCCAATTGAAGCGAAGATTGCCCGCGTCGCCCCCCTTGAGCGCCAGATCTTCGATGCCCGCGTGCTTCACATGCGGCTGCGCGAACCGTGACAGTTGAGCTGCGTTTGCCTTCCGATAGCTGATGTGAATTGGGGTCGTGAAGGTGATCCTGGAACCGGAGACGGTGCTGATCTCCTTGATCTCGGCGACGGGCCGATCAGGTCTTCCGAACCACGATCCGGCGCTTTGCGGCGTCGATGGAAACCCATCGGGTGCAAAGTCGTCGACAAACTGAATTGCAGGTTTGTGCTTTTGCCAGACAACCCTGAAATCTTCCGACGCCCAGATCTGCCCTCGCCCCTGCGGGTCGACACGCCAATCAGCGGCCGACGCCTCGTCGAGCAGTACGATCTGTCCAGGCACAAAGCCCGCAGCGTCGTCGACCTCGACCGTTCTTTCGCCCTTTATTGCATCATTCCGAAGGTTCGCCGACCGCACGGCATTGACCGTATCGCTCGTGCTGGAGAAAAGCGACGGTCCCACCACGACCAGCGGAGACGGCCGGGCACCGACCGCGTCATTGAAAGGTTTCGCGCCATCCTGCTTTTCGAGCATCGTCCGGCCCGGACCGGAGCCGCGCAGGGTAATTGCCTTGTTGAGCAGCAGGAAATTGCCGCCATTGATCAGAAACCGTCCCGCGGACAGTTGCACGACCTGCCCTACCGGACATGCGTTGATTGCGCCCTGGATTACCGCAGCGTCATCGAGTGTGCCGCCACGAGGCGACAGCGTCGCGCAGATGGTTTTTCGAGAGGGTATACCACCCTCGGCCATCAGGCCGGGTTGCCAGGTGGTCGCGCGATCTGAAGGCAGTATTTCCATCGAATCGAGAGCAAATGCGGACGAATGGCTTGAGCATGCAACGAAGATCATCGTTGCAGCCAAGCGCTGCCAAGGCCGTCGCAGGGCCGTTCGCAGCGTCCGGTGACCAGGGTTGCGCCGCGTCGCGATGACCTTCCGGTTGAACATGCATCCTCTGACTTGCAGCGCCGAACCGACCGGCTTCGCGCCTGCTAGCGTGACCTCACGACGTTGACGGCAGTGGACGGCGGCCTGAACCGCGATCCGTGGGTGCGCCGCATTGCTGGACGCCTGGCTATCCGCAAGCTGGCCGCGGGACGCGCCTGCCCCCAATATCTGGCAGCTTCAACCGCGGCTATAACGAACACGACCCACAGCATTTCGAAGCCGCGCATCCATGTGCTCTCGAGACCGTTGGTAATGGCAACGTAGAGAACGATCGACAGCAGGATCCATGCCCGCGAAAGATCAAAACGCGCCAGGCGACCAATGCCGTGTATCGTCGCAAGGATGAACGCGACAAGCAGGAAAAATCCCGCATAGCCAAGTTCGAGCAACGTGTCTTCATACCCATTGTGGGCGTTGGGCATCTCCTTGACCCAGCCCGGCGCTTCCACGATGCTCGGCGCGTCGGGTCCAACCAGCCAGAACGACTGATAACCCCAGCCCAGCAGCGGCTTCTTTGCGATTTGCATATTTGCAAAATCCCAAATGATGGTACGGCCTGTGAAAGTCGAATCGCCGTACAGCATGTACGATACGCGATTCATGCTGAAGCCGGTGACGAACGAAAAAACCATCCAGCAAATCGGTATCGATACGACAATCACCCACACCGGAACGCGGATAGCCCTGGAAAGCTTGAGCAAGGCCCAGGCGAACGCAGGGACAAGCACCGCAAGAGCAAGCGCCGTCTTTGAATTGCTCAGCAGCAGCAGCGCAACAGACATCAGCGCGGTAACGATGCCGAGAATCCGTCGCCGTCCGGGATGAAGCAGTTCATGTAGCGCAAGCAGGAATGCAACGGCAGCGCATTCGCCTAGATAGTTCTTGCCCGAGAAATAGCCCGGATAGCCCCATGTGGCGAATTTCACATCGATCGGCGGCCGGCCCATGACGAACAGCAGATTCAGCACGGCAGCGATAAAGAAGCACCAGAACAAGCCGCGCAGCAGGTCGGTCGATCGAGTTGCAACGATCGCCGGGAGCGCGATCGAGGCAATGATCATGGCCTGCTGCGCAAATCTGATCCCCGAAGCCTCCGGCTTGAATGCCCAGGCAACGCTCGCCCCCGCCAGCGCAAGATAGGCAAACAGTATGATCAGGATCGGCGGAAAGCGGAGTCGCGACCGATTGCGCAGCGCAACGACGAGCGCGACTGCGGACAGGATCGGCCAAAAGAATTTGCTCTCTGGTCGAGCTTCCAAAAGACAAGCCGAGTCCGTCGGACTACAGGTCACGAGGATCAGGGGAAAAGCAATCGTGGCGTAGACACAAGCCAGCAGCGGGATGATTGCGTATCTATCGATTACCCGATCGGACGGGGCCGCCAAGCCTGGTCGCTGAGAACGCAATACGGCTTCGTGCATGCTCGGTGCCCGTCAACTCCAGTCGCCAAGGCAGCACGCTGATCGTTACTCGCCCGCCTTGCCCGATCGTAGGGCCACGCAGCGATACGATCAGCCTCTCAATGGCTGGCGCCAACACGTACTCAGACACGGCTCCGAACACCAACGATAAGTCAATCTTTCCTGAATTTTTATAGTGAACGCTTCGTTAACGCTTGTCCCCTAGCGTGGCGCACAAGGCGGGCTGTTTCGCCTGGTCGATTGATATTCCGGGAAATTGTGGATGCCGCGTAAGCACATGTTTACTCGCGCAAATTTCTTCCGAGCCTGTGTCCGGCGATGCGGCGGTCGATGCCGGACGGCGACGACCGCAAGCGGCGCGCAAGCAAGCGCGAAGAAGAGACCGGCGTTTACCAAGACTCCGTTCGCTAATCTTCGTTAACCAGGGTCCAATGTCGTGCCGAGAAGTGCAGGCAAGAGTAGTCAACGAACGCCGCGCCTGACCACTCGCGAAGTGACGCCGGCGCATTCGGCTGGCAATTCCTCGCGTCTCGGTGGTGGCCGCCTATTGGGCGCCCTGGCCATCACAGCGACAATCGCGCTCGCTGGCTGCTCGACCATGCCGACCTCGGGACCGGCAAGCTCGTATGTCCGCGCGGGGCAGACCGACCCTGAAAGCGTGCACTATGCTCTGGTGCGCCTCACGGCTGACACCGAGAGGGTCCTCGTGCGCAACTCTAGGCGGATCGACCGCGTTTTCACGGATCGCCGCGGTCCGCCCGAGATTCGTTTTGGCATCGGCGACACGGTCAGCGTGACGCTGTTCGAATCGATGGCCGGTGGCCTGTTTACTCCAACCGAAGCCGGCACACGTCAGGGAAATTACGTCACGTTGCCCAATCAGGCCGTGAACTACAAAGGCAACATCACGGTTCCGTACGGTGGCTCGATCCGCGCTGCGGGCCGGACGCCGGAGGAAGTCCAGAATGCGATCGTGAAGTCCCTGCAGGACCGTGCGATCGAACCACAGGCAGTGGTTGCGCTGGTGGATCAGAAGGCAACGTCCATCAGCGTATTGGGCGAGGTCGGAACGCCTGCACGCTTGCCCGCAAGCGCCAGCGGCGAGCGGCTGCTCGACATCATCACGCGTGCGGGCGGCCCCAAGAATCCCGGCTTCGATACCTGGGTGACCCTCGAACGCGACGGCCGGCAGGGTACCGCACCGTTCGGATCGCTGCTCAGCCAACCGGCAAACAACATCTTCGTTCGCCCCCAAGATACGGTCTACGTATTCACGCAGCCGCAAACCTTCCTCGCGATGGGTGCCTCCGGGCAACAGGGGCAGTTCTCGTTTGGAGCCTGGCGCCTGACGCTGGCCGAGGCCATGGCGAAGGCAGGCGGCCTCAAGGATGATCACGCCGACCCTGGATCCGTGTTTATCTACCGAGGAGAGCCACGCGAAGTTGCCAAGCAGCTCGGCGTCGACTGCACTCGCTATAGCGGACCCCTTGTCCCCGTTATCTATATTCTCGATTTGAGAGATCCCGGCGGCTACTTCATCGCGACAGAATTCGAGATGCGGAATAAAGATGTCATCTTCGCGTCCAACGCAAATTCTGTCGAAGCGACAAAGTTCATGACTTACCTGCGGATGATCATCGGCACAGTGAGCGATCCAATCGTCGCCGGGATCGATGCCTACACGCTGAAGGGACTCGCCAACGGCAGCATCTCTGGCGCGACAACCATCGTTACGTCGTCCCGATGACGACAATTGGCCTGGCGGAATCGGCTCGCGCGGCAGGTATGCTGCCGGCAACCGAATCCGCCGAGGCAACAGTCCGCGACCGGTGGCCCCGCCTTCACGGACACATTCCTGCGCTCGACGGCGTGCGGGGACTTGCCATCGTCATGGTGATGCTGCTGCACTTCGTCGGCAATACGTTGCCCACCAACGCTGTCGAGAAGATCGTCGTCGGAATCACCAACTACGGCTCCTACGGCGTCGAGTTGTTCTTCGTCCTGTCCGGCTTTCTCATCACCGGCATCCTCTATGATTCAAGGGAGGAGCCGAACCTCTTTCGCAATTTCTATATACGGCGCGTGCTGCGCATTTTTCCGCTCTATTATGGCGTGCTTGCGCTTGTCTTCTTCGTCGCTCCGCTTTTGAGCCCGCTGCGTGGTCCGACCCTCGACTATCTGATAGATCGTCAGACCTGGGCCTGGCTGTACGGAGTAAACGTCTACATCGCATGGAACGGTGACTGGTCATTCTCGTATCTGGAGCATCTCTGGTCGCTTTGCATCGAGGAGCATTTCTATTTCTTCTGGCCGCTCGTCGTATATCTGGTCGCGAAGCAACCGAGAAAGTTGATTGCGGTCAGCCTCGGCCTATCGGTCGCTGCGATGCTCGCTCGCCTGGGCGGCTCCTTGGCCGGACTTAGCTGGTGGACAACCTACGTGTTGACACCGTTTCGCCTGGACGGTCTGGCCCTTGGCGCCTTTCTCGCCGTGGTGGTCCGACAACCGGGCGGACTTCAGCGACTTGTTGGCGCCCTTCCATACGTTGCGACCACTGCATTTGGCTTGCTGTCCCTGACTTTCACCTGGACGCGCCTGGTGACCGACCAAGGTAACGCTTTCGTCCTTCCGGTTCGGTCTTCCATCATCACCGTGCTGTTGGCTTGTCTCCTCACCTGGGTGCTCGTTGCGCCAAAACATTCCTTGTTATCGCGCCTTTTCTGCAGCCGACCGCTGATGTTTCTCGGGACCTATAGCTACGGCCTGTACGTCTACCATCACTTTATATCGTACTATCTCGTGACTCACCGAACCGAACTGGCACTCGGCGAATGGCTCGGCTCTCACAGCGCAGCCGTGGCAATACAGGCGACAGCGGGAGCACTCGTCTCGCTGCTGATCGCTTATCTGAGCTATGAATTCGTCGAAAAGCGCTTCCTGGACCTGAAGCGGTTCTTCAAAGCTCAGCGCACCGTTGCTGCTGGCGAAGCGTTGGCGCCTTCCCATCCGTACCGCAACTGATGGCGAGCCTCGTATGGTAAAAACCCTCGAGAGCGCGAGCTGCTGAACTCCAGGCATACTTGCTTTCGGCCAAATGCCTTGCGGAACGTCCGAGATCCGCAGCGCGATCGGCATCGCCCAGCAAGCCGCTGACACGGGCGGCAAAGCTCTCGACATCGTCCGCGATCATGATGTTACGATCCGGCACGGCCTCGATCCCCTCGGCGCCCAGGGTTGTCGAGACGATTGCCTTGCCCATCGCCATAGCCTCGACAATCTTGAGCCGTGTCCCGCCTCCCAATCGCAGAGGGACGACGACGACCGCCGCCTCGGCAAGATGCGGTCTCAGATCCGGCACGAAGCCGGTGAACTCGATTCGGGGACCTGCCAGCGCCAACAGGGCGGAGGGCGGCGAACCGCCAATGATCTTGCAACGCGCATCCGGATGGCTGGCCGCGATGCGCGGCCATATATCATTGATGAAGTGGATGACACCGTCGACATTCGGTGCATACGACAAGAGGCCAAAGAATACGACGGTGCGTCCGTCGGGCTTCGGACCGTCGGCACGCGGGCGATAGAACTCGATATCCGCGGCATTGGGTATGACGGCAGTCCTGGCTTCCGGCACTTCTTCAAGCAGCCGTCGTTCGTCAGCAGCGCTGCACAGATAGACGCCGTCTGCGTCACGATAGGTCCCGAGTTCCTCCTTCCGAAGCTTGCGCCAATTGACTTCGGAATAAAGGCGACGAAACAGGCTGTCGCCGCTTTGGGCGTACTGGCGGGCGAGGTCGTAGTCGATGTTGTGAGAATCCACGACCAGTACCGGAAGCTTCTCTCCTGCCGGCGCCTTGCGCAGCTCGTAGTGACCAAGGAACGTGAACTCGAGATTAACCACGTCGAAGCGCGTCGACCCAAGCAAGTCATCCAGCGTCTGACGCACCACGTCTGCCGTGATTCGCAAACGCTCGAAGCTGAGGGGCGATACCAGGGAGCGCAGTTGAAGCAAGCGCTTCGGCATCCCATCGCGACCGAACGGGTTACGCACGAGCACCACCTTGCGGCAATAGGCCTGCATGGCAGTTCGGCATTCGTCGATGTCGTGCTCGTCATCCACGAGCATGACTGCCGTCAGGTCATGGCGCTGAGCCAATTCCGTCATCAAACCGTGCATGCGTGCCTGCGCGCCGATCCGCGGCGGGCTCGCAGGCATCTGTGACACGAAGAGAATATTTAGGCGGTCTGAGTGCATCGATCCAAACCTGCCTGCCGACGTCGACAGGTACTGAGATGCTCGCTGGGGCCCACATTCACATAGCTCGGCTTACTCAATGCTTAAGCCTGCGCTTTGCGTTAATGGTTGCCTCGTTTCCTCTTAACGAAACAATGATAGAAAGGCGGCGTGTCCATTTATCCGCTTGGATTTTCGACGTAAAAGCATTGCCGAAGCAGTCTTGGTAGGTTCTCCGCAACGTTACCTCGTGCGGGCCAGCTCAAGCTCAAGCCGCGAAGGCGACGATTGAATGTGCGGTATCTCGGGTATCATCGGCCGGCTTGACGAAAACAACCGGGCCGCGCTCGCTCGGATGAGCAAAGCCATGATCCATCGCGGGCCGGACGGCCATGGCTCGTGGGCTTCGACGCCGGATGCCCGCGGCTGGGGTGTCATGCTCGATCACCGCCGCCTCTCGATCCTCGATCTGTCGTCCGCCGGCGCCCAACCGATGGTGGACGATACAACCGGGCACGTGATTTCGTTCAACGGCGAAATCTACAACTATGTCGCCCTGCGCAAACGCCTCGAGAGCGAAGGGCAGTCTTTTCGGTCCAGCGGCGACACCGCCGTCATGCTGCGGGCACTCGGGCTGCATGGCCTGGAGGCAGTCGGATGGCTGCGCGGCATGTTCGCATTCGCAAGCTGGGATCCGCAAAAGCGACGACTTCTCCTTGCGCGCGACCAGCTCGGCATCAAGCCGCTCTATATCGCGCAGTCCAGCAATCCGAACACGACGTGGTCGCTGATATTTGCATCCGAATTGCGTGCATTGCTGGCCTCAGGCTTGCTCGGAACGCCGCGTCTTGATCCGCAGGCGGTTGCGAGCAACGTATGGAACGGGTTTGTTGTCGGCCCCTGCACCGCCGTTCAGGGTGTTGAACTTCTTGCGCCGGGTCACTACGCCGAGTTTGACGGGACAGGTCGCAAAATAAGCGAGCACGATTTCTGGCGCATTCCCGGAGAGGCGCCAAAACCGACAATGGACGAAGCGGCGCTTGCCTCGATCCTCGACGAAGGGATGAAGCTTCACCTCGCCAGTGATGTGCCGCTCGCGGTTTTCCTGTCGGGCGGCATCGATTCCTCCGCGATGGCAAATCTCGCGCAACTGACCGCTGACGCCCCGGTTCATACTTTCACGCTCGCGTTCGAGGACCAGCAGTTCAACGAAGCGCCGTTCGCAAGACAGACCGCTGCGGCAATCGGCACTCAGCATCATGAGGTGGTGTTGTCCGAGCAGCGGTTCGTCGACAGTCTGGACGACGCCCTCGATAGTCTCGACCAGCCAACCTTCGATGGACTGAACGCCTATTTCATCTCCCGGGCCATTCGCCAAGCAGGCTTTACCGTCGCACTGTCAGGAACCGGGGGTGACGAGCTGTTCGGCGGGTATCCGACGTACCGCGATCTTCCGATCTTGCAACAGTGGTGTCATCGGGGCCGCGCATTTCCCAGAAAATGGCAAGCCAAGGCTGCAGCTTTGTTGACTTGGCCCCTGCGACGATCCTCGCATCCCGTGCTGCCTCAAACGCGCTGGGCGAAGCTTCCGGATATGGTCGATCGTAGCGAGGATCTGCTGGCGTTATACCAGATGGCCTACGCGCTCTTCCTGCCTGGATTTCAGGGTGAATTGCTTGCACCGGATTTCGCGGGCTCGCTCATGGAAGGCCTTCCCGACGCGATGCGCCGGCGGCTGACGGCCGAAACGGCCGGCCGCACCCCTGTTTCCGCTATTAGCGTGATGGAACAACGTCTCTTTTTGGGTGAACGCCTCCTGCGCGACAATGATGCAGCAAGCATGGCCAGCTCGCTCGAGCAGCGCGTTCCGCTGGTCGACCACGTATTGTTTGAAAGCGTCGACGCCCTGTCGGACCAAGCGCGATATCAGCCCTTGGGGCGCAAAGATATGCTTCGGCGGATCGGATTGCGCGGTCTCGATCCTGCGCTCTTCGAGCGCCCAAAGACTGGCTTCGTCATGCCCTTTGACCGGTGGATTCGCCGCGGATTGAAGGACGCCATGGATCGAACCATGCGCGATCCGCAGGCGATCGCGCCTACCGGCCTGAATCCCGACGCGGTTGAGCGACTTTGGCGAGCCTTTCTCGACGGAGCGCCCGGCATGTACTGGTCGCGGGTTTGGTCCATCTACACGTTTGTCCGTTGGTGCCATCGCAACGGCGTTTACGCATGAACAGCGAGTGCCTTCACCGGCTGTATCGCCGCTCACTCTGACCATTCGTCCAATCGATAACGTCGAACTCGAGCCCTCGCTTCAACATCTCCGCCTCAAGATCGCGGGCATGCCGCTTCCATTCGGCCGTCGACCGGACTCGGAATTTGGGATCTTTGCCGCTTGCCTCGAATTCATCGTCGGCCTCGAGCGCGCCGCGGATAGCTTCGTATATCATCCTCAGACTGGGATCGGTGATGGCACTGCAGGCCATTGGTTTCAGTGTCTCGATCTCGTCGAAGTTTTTGCTCATGACTATGGTCGATCCTCATCTACGCGCGCTAGCGCGCCTTCGATGACCTCGATCTCCTCGCGGAGGATATCGCTCACGATCGACGGCTTGAACCCTGGAATGGTGTGCATCTGAACATCATCCAGCAATTGCTGACGATGGTGCCTCAGCTTTTCCAGGGCTTGGCGATCTTTCAACGAAACGTAGCCGGCAACAATCTGCTCGATGGCTTTCATCGGAAATGCGCTCTACAATAAGAATAACGTACTGCAATCTCTCGATTAAATTGGCCAAATCGCGTCCTGACAAGACCCCCGCCTTAGTGCTCGTGCGATAGCGTTAACGCTCAGTCCGTAAAAATCCGGACCTCCACGACATGATTCCGCCGCTTGTCGGGATCCGGCTGAAAGCGAGAAGTCGGTTCGATCGTCTTTGTCGAGTTACTTCCACGCAACACGATGGGGAGGATGCAGAAGAACCTGTCGTGCGACCGCTTCGCCGATATCTACTCGGCGCAGGTTCAGCAGCGAACCTGAAACGCGCTGCTGGACCCGCGCTGCGATACCCGTCGCGCGGCACCGCGGATCCTCAAAGATAGTAGCGATGCCGTGGACGGCGTTCCGTTCACCGGCTGCGAGCGATGTGTGTGACGCCGGTCAGGAGTGACGCGTAACGACGCCCGTCGGCGTGGCAAAGCCCTGGAGAGTCTTGATCCGCTTCTCGAGCCACCAGCCGAACTCGGGCGACCAATCTTCGAAACGGCTGTTGATGCCGAGATCGTGCGCCCAGTGGTGTGCGATGTTGGGATTGAACTGCGATTGCCGCCCGACGGCAATGAGGTCGGCTTGGCCTTTCTGAAGGATGGCCTCGGCCTGCTGCGCCTCGAGAATGATGCCGACGGCCATGGTGGTGACATCCGCCTCCTTGCGCACGCGCTCGGCGAAAGGAACCTGGAAGCCGAGGCTGCGCGGCACTTGCGCTGCCGTAGCCGCGCCGGAGATTCCGCCGGAGGAACAGTCGACGACGTCGACGCCGCGCGTCTTCAGCTCGCGCGCGAAGGCGACCGTATCATCCATGTTCCAGCCCTCGACAGTGCCGTCGACGGACGAGACGCGCACGAACAGCGGCATGTCCGCCGGCATTTCGCGGCGCACCGCCTCGACGATCTCGAGCGGCAGACGCATGCGCCCGGCGCGGTCGCCGCCATACTCGTCATTACGTGTGTTGGAGACCGGCGACAGGAACGAGGCCAGCAGATAGCCGTGCGCGGTGTGGATCTCGATGGTGTCGAACCCGGCGGCAACCGCCCGCCTTGCAGCGGCTGCCCAGGTGCCGACCATGGCCTTGCACTCGGCGGTGGTCAATTGCCGTGGCGTCAGCCAGCCCTTGGCGACCGGTTCGGCGGTCGGGCCTACCGGTTGCCAGATCCTGGCGCCGGCTTTCAGATTCTCTTCGGTCAGCGGCCCCATGCCTTGCATGGCGGACTGTGCCGACGACTTGCGGCCGCCGTGGCCGATCTGAATGCCGATCGCCGTCCCCTGACGCTTCATGAAGGCGACCAGCGGCTTGAAGCTCTCGGCCTGCTCGTCATTCCAGATGCCGAGATCGTTTTCGTTGGTGAGTCCGACTTCCTCCACCGCCGTCACTTCGACGAAGACGAGCCCAAATCCACCGAGCGCATAGCGACCAAGGTGTACGAGATGAAACGCTCCGCAGGTATTTCCCGGTTCGCAGCTGTAATGGACCATCGGCGGCACGACGAGGCGGTTCTTCAGCGTAAGGCCTCGAATCGTGAGTGGCTTGAACAGCATCGGCCGCTCGTCTTCTTTGCCGTTGATCATTTCACCACTCATGGAATTGTCTCCTTGCATGCTATGGCCGTCCGTTCGTGCCATGGACGGCAAGTCTTCAGGTACGTCTTGGGGGCCCCAGCGACGCGCGCGGGATGAACTCGTTGGGCACGAGCACGCGCCGCGGCTCGTGCGGACCGTCGTTTCGGATGCGATCGAGCAGCATGCCAGCCGCAATCCGGCCGACCTCCGCCTGATCCCAGCCGATGATGGCGACGGCCGGCGAGACGAGCTCGGCGAGCTCGGAATGGCCTGACGCGATCAGCGACACGTCCTCAGGTATCCGCAGGCCTCGCCCGCGCACCGCGCGCAGCACGCCAGACAGCATGTCGATGCCGCCGGAAATGATCGCGGTCGGAGGGTTGCGCTGGCCGAGCAATGCCGAGGTGATACGAAATCCAGCGCCGGGCAGGAAGCTCCCGGCGTGAACGAGCGAGGGATCGGGCTCGAGATTTCGCGCGGCAAAAGCCTCCTGATAGCCGCGAACGCGTTCGCGCGCCGGATAGAGCCCGGCGTCGCCGGTGATCAGCGCCACGCGCCGATGACCAAGATCGAGCAAATGACTGACCGCGACGCGCATCCCTTCGGCGTGATCGGCCATAACGGCATCAGTCCAATCCGGCTGATCACGATCGATCAGCACGATCGGAATATCGAGATCGCGCAGGAAGGCCTCGAACTCACCGGCGATCGGCGTGTACGGCCCCATCATCACGCCGTCGGCCTGCCGCCGCGACAGCCGGCTGAGCAGCTCTCGCTCACGCTCCTTGCGGCCTTCCGAGTTGGAGATGAGCAGCGAGAATCCGACCTCGTCCAGCACGTCGTGCGCGGCTTTGACGAAGCCCGCGAGTTGCGGAATGTTGATCTCACGCAAGATGCAGCCGATCGTGTGGGTCGACCGGATGCGCATGCTCTGAGCAACCGCGTTCGGCGTATAGCCCAGATCATCGATTGCGCGCTGGACCTTCCGGCGGATGTCGGGATGGACGGTGGCATTGGCATTGAGCACCCGCGACACCGTGCCGGTCGAAACGCCCGCTGCGGTCGCCACGTCGCGGATCGTCAATTTGCTTCCGCGACCTGCCGTTTGCTGTTCTGCCATCACCATCACCGGGGCTGAGACCTCAATCCCCTGCACAATACGCGGAAGCCAATTCGGCCGCAGGTGCTATCCGCCGGCCGAAGGCAAATGATTTGTGCATTTCTCCACCGTGATCCAAACGGCCTGGCCTCCCGTCCTTGTTCCGGAACGATCAGATGGCGTCGGCTTCGACGATATTGCGGCTCATACTTCGAACGCCCACTGCTCCGCCACCAGGCTGTATCGGCCTGTCTCGCGCCGCATATGTCCGAACCCGGGGAAATGCAGATGCATGCCGCCGACCAGCATGTCGTCAGTGACCACCACGTCGAACATCATCTGACGAGCGGCCGCGGCGGCCTCGGGGTCGGTGTCGAATTCCATTGTCACTTCCGGACGTGCAACCTGGATCTCCGGCACATGGACCGTGTCTCCCCAAACCACCATTGATTCGCGGCCGCGCGATACGACATAGGCGGCGTGGCCGGGGGTATGACCGTGGATCGGGATCGCCGTGACGCCCGGGAGCACCTCGCCCTTCCGGAATGTCTTGACGCGATCGGCAGCCATATAGGGCTTCAGCTGGGTGCGGCCGGCCTCGAAATAGCGGCGCCGGGGCCGCTCGGCCGCCTTGGCCATCGCCTCGTCGTTGAACCAGTGATTGATCTCGTTCTCATGGACGATGACTTCCGCATTGGGAAACAGCCGCGTTCCGGTTGCGGCATCTGTCAGCCCGTTGGAATGGTCGGGATGGACATGGGTCAGCAGCACCGCGTCGACCGAGGCCGGATCGATGCCGGCGGCAGCGAGATTTGCCGGCAGGCGACCGCAGGTCGGCCCCATCAGATCCGCTGATCCGCAGTCGATCAGGTAGGTCCGGTTGTCCATGCGCACGGCAAAGGCGTTGACCGAGATGCGCGGCGGCGAGGTGCGGTGATCGCGCGCCAGAATGGCCTTGGTTTCCTCCTCGGGCATATTGCGAAAGATCGTGTATCCCATGTCGACGTAACCGTCGCTGAGGCCGGTGACCAGCGCGTCGCCAAGCCTGCGGTGATAGACTCCTGCGACTTGCGTTGAGGGTGAAGTGCTCATTGTGCGTCCCCTTGCCAAAATCTTGCAACGATCGCTGCATCGTCGCGCCTGTGGTGCCAGCTCCGGCCCACGCCAAGTTGCGCCTTCGACCAGAGCCTGATCTGCATCAGCGCGTAGGCCCAGGTGACGGCAAACACGTCCATCACAGGAGCACCGGCGATGCGGTGGACGCCGTGACGAACCAAGAGTTCCGCCAGCACGCCTTCCGCCGGAATGATGACGTCAGCGCCGCGCGCCACCAGGCGCTCGGCCGCGGCGGTGAAATTTGCGATGACCGGAGCCGGGTCGGCGTAAGCACGCGCCAGCTGCGGCTCGTCGAGCGGCGGATCCATCGCCGCGACCTCCAGCACACGCGCGGCGAGCTTGTGCTTGTCGACCGCCACCTTCGTCATCCACTGCACCGCCGGCGCATTGGAGATCAATGCCACATAGCTGCCGAGCGAGCAGCCGACCAGAAGACCACTCTCGGTCAGCGAGGCGACGGGAATATCCACCGCGGAGCGGATCTCGCGCAGAAACGGCTCGCTGAACGAGCCGATCACGAAGGCATCATAACCCTGCCGCTCGGCCGCGATCGCATTGTCGATCACCCGGCTGAGAATGCGGTGATAGGCGAATGCATTGCCGAGCACCGCAGTGGCCGAAGCGCCGGCGTATGATCCGGACGGAAGCCCGTGGACGACGACCTCGGCGTCGTCGCCAAGGATTTCCGCCGCATGGGCCTCGAGCGCGCGCTTGTAGACTTCGAGATGATCGAGCTCGTTGACCGACTGGTGCCAGATCCGCGGCGTCGATCTCTTCCCAGGCATTGCCGCGCTCATGCGTCGCCCCGATCGTTGGTCAGGCGCAGCGAACGGATCGACCCGAGGTCCTCGATATTCCAGAGCTGCTCGAACAGTGCTGCGGCCTGGCCTTGCTTGAACACCCGGGTCGCGCAGTCCATGAACTTATCCTGCAGTTCGTCGCGCAAAAGCGGGCGCTGCCAGCTGCCCTTGGCATGAACCACCGGCGCGTGCTCAAGCACTTCGCCCGACGTCAACACGACGCTGACGCGGTCGGCCGGCGCGAACGGCTGGTCGCCCGGCATGATCTCGTCCGTCGTCGTGCAGCGAACCTTGGCGAAGGTAGCGCCGACGTCGGGCCGCGAGACGAACTCATCGGTGAGCTCGGACAGCCCGACACGGCCGGCGATCAGCGCGGCGGTCATCGCGAATTCCATGCTGAACTTGGCCTCGAGACCGGTCTGCGGATTGGTGTTGCGCAACATCAGCCTTTGGGTGACGCCGGTGTGGACCCGAATTTCCTTCACGTCGTCGGGTTTGAGCTTGTGCGCATTCACCAGGCCAATCATCGCGTCGATCGAACGATGGGTCGCATAGCAGGTCGGATAGCGCTTCACATTGATGCCGAGATCGGCCAGCCGCCAGTTGCGGCCTATATCGATCGTCCCGTTTTCGATATCCGGCGTGCCCGATGGCGAATGGGCGCGCAGGAAGCCGGTTTGGTGCTCGAGCACGTCCAGCGATGCGGTAAATCCCTGATCGGCGAGGCGCGCGGCAAGCACGCCGGATTGAGCGGTGCGGCCGGCATGCAGCGATTTGGTCATGGTGCCGAAATTGGCGACCAGTCCGGAGGCGAGCGAGGCGGCGATCGCGATGGCATGCGCGGTCTTCGTGGAGTCGAGATTGCGCAGCCGCGCACAGGCGGCCGCGGTGGCGAGCGCGCCCATCACGGCCGTCGGGTGAAAGCCGCGCTCATGGAGGTGACCGGGCTCCAGCGCAATGACCTGCGCCCAGACTTCGTAGCCCGCGGCATAGGCGGCGAGCGCGTCGGCACCGCTGGAGTCGAGCGACCAGCCTTCGGCCAGGATGGCCGGCACCAGCACCGTGCTCGGATGTCCGGCCAGCGCCACGTCGTCATAGTCGAGCACATGCGCCGCGACGCCGTTGACGAGCGCAGCATCCGGCGCCGCGAGATTGCGGCCCGACGGAACCTCGGGCGCGCCGTCGTTCTGCGTGGACGCGGCCACCATCGCCGACACGATCCGCACCGGCTGCTCGGCGGCGCCAGCGATCATGACGCCGACGCAGTCGATGATGCCGGTCCGCGCCGCCTCGCGGCAGCGGCCGGACAGATCGGACAGCTTGAGGCCGGCTACAAAATTGGCCGTCTGACGCGTGATATCCAGCATGGGTCGTCTCCTCAGTAGGAACGCGGAAGACCGAGCACGTGCTGCGCCACAAAGGCCAGCACCATGTTGGTCGAGATCGGGGCTGTCTGGTAAAGACGGACCTCACGCCACTTGCGCTCGACGTCGTATTCCTGCGCAAAGGCGAAGCCGCCATGGGTCTGGAATGTCGTATCGGCAGCCTTCCAGGTGGCCTCCGACGCCAGCAGCTTGGCGATATTGGCGTCTGCTCCGCAGGGCTGCCCGGCCTGGAACAGCGCGGCGGCGCGGCGGCACATCATGTCGGCGGCTTCGAGTTCGGCGTAGGCGCGCGCCAGCGGAAACTGGATGCCTTGATTCTGGCCGATCGATCGTCCGAAGACGCGCCGCTCATTGGCATAAGCGACGCCCTTGCCGAGAAGCCAGCGTCCGTCGCCCACACATTCGGAGGCGACCAGGATTCGTTCGGCGTTCATGCCGTCGAGGATGTAGCGAAAGCCCTTGCCTTCCTCCCCGATGAGATTGGCGACCGGCACTTTCAGGTTCTCGATGAACACCTCTGTCGCATTGTGATTGACCATCGCCTTGATCGGGCGGATTTCGACGCCGTTGCCCTTGGCCTCACGCAAGTCGACGAGGAACACCGAAAGTCCGTCGGTGCGCCGCTTCACCTGATCGACCGGACTGGTGCGCGCCAGCAGCAGCATCAGGTCGGAGTGCAGCGCCCGCGACGTCCAGACCTTCTGGCCGTTGACGACATAGACGTCCCCCTGACGCTCGGCGCGGGTCTTGAGCTGGGTGGTATCGGAGCCGGTATTGGGCTCGGTTACGCCAAAGGCCTGCAGCCGCAGCCGTCCCGCCGCGATTTCCGGCAGGTAGGTCCGCTTCTGGGTCTCGTTGCCGTGACGAAGCAACGTACCCATGATGTACATCTGGGCATGCGCGGGACTGGCGCTGCAGCCGTTCGCATTGATCTCTTCGAGGATCACTGCCGCCGCACGCAGCGGCAGGCCCGAACCGCCATATTCCTCCGGGATCAGCGCGCCGAGGAATCCCGCCTCCGTCAACGCCGCGACGAATTCGGTCGGATAGGCGCTTTGATCGTCGAGCTTGCGCCAGTATTCGCCCGGAAAGCCCTTGCAGATCTGCCGCACCGTGTTGCGCAGGTCGGAGAAATCCTCGCCCAACGTGACGGTGACCTCCATGTCGGCGGTTTGGGCGGCGTCGTGATAGTTCATGTCATATCCTTTCAGGCGGCGGCGCTGGCCGACACGCGGAACGTTTTGGGCAGGCCGGCGCGGGCGATCGCGCCGGAGCACCGTTCGCCGGGCAGCCAGCTCTCGACCTCGCGTCGCAAGGCGACCAGCCGCTCGACATCGGCGCCGGTATCGAAACCGAGTTGCTCGAGCAGGAAGACGGTATCCTCGGTGTCGATGTTGCCGGTGGCGCCGGGTGCGAACGGACAGCCGCCGAGTCCGGCGAGGGATGCGTCGAAGGCGCGTACACCCGCATCCAGTGCCGCCGTCACATTGGCGAGACCGAGACCGCGCGTGTCGTGGAAGTGGCAGGCGACCGGCAGTGGACGCACCGCGGCGATCACCGCGCCCATCAGGCGGCGGACCTGACCCGGATCGCCATAGCCGACCGTATCGGCGACGATGATCTCGTCGGCGCCCATCCCGGCGAGTCGCACCGCGATCTCGACCACTCGTGCCTCCGATACCGTCCCCGAGATGGTGCAGCCGAACGCGGTCGCGATGCCCGCACCAAGTCCGATTCGTGCTCCGGGGCGCTGATCGCGCTCCGCGGCGATGCGCGCGAAGTCCTGCAGCGACTCTTCTGTGCTGCGGCGAACATTGGCCTGGTTGTGCTCCTCGCTCGCCGACAGCACGTAGTTGACGATTGGCACACCGAGCGCGAAGGCGCGCTCGGCCCCCTTCAGATTCGGAACCAGAACCGAGGGCCGCAAGCCCGGCATTGTCAGCGCGCCGCGGGCCACCTCCTCCGCGTCGGCAAATTGCGGGATCACCTTGGCCGGCACGAATGAGGTCACCTCGATCTCGCGGATTCCGGCCTCCACCGCGCCACGGCACCAGGCCAGCTTGCGCGCGCTCGGCAAGATCGTTTTGACCATCTGAATGCCGTCGCGGGGTCCGACCTCGCGAACATGAGCTTTCTCACGCATTTCGCGCCTCCTTCTACTTGCCTTGAAAGTTGGGTTTGCGGCGCTCGTTGAACGCCAGCACGCCTTCGCGCCGGTCCGCCGTCGGGACCAGACGGTTGTAGGCCTCGATCTCGAAGGCGAGGCCATCGGCGAGCGACATCTGCAAACCGCGATGGATCGCCTGCTTGGCCTGGCGCACCGAGATCGGGCCATTGGCAGCGATGCGATGGGCGATGGCGAAGGTCGCCTCCAGCAATTCCCCTGGCGGCAGCACCCGATTGACCAGTCCCCACTGCTCGGCCTCGGCAGCCGAGAACGGCTGGCCGGACAGGATCAATTCCTTGGCGCGGCGCTCGCCGACGGCGCGCGGCAGATTCTGCGTGCCGCCGCCACCTGGCATGATGCCGAGCGTCACTTCGGTCAGCGCGAAGCGCGCATTGGTCGAGGCGTAGACGAAGTCGAGCGCCGCCGCGATCTCGCAGCCGCCGCCATAGGCCGCACCGTTGATCGCGCCGATCACGGGAATCGGACAGCCCAGCAGAGCGCGCAGCATGCGCTCGAAGACCAGATGCTGTGCCTGCCAGGCCTCGTCCGTCATGCCGTTGCGCTGCTTCAGATCGCCCCCGGCGCAGAACGCCTTGTCGCCGTGTCCGGTCAGGATCACCGCGCGCAACCCCTCGATGTCGGTCGAGAAGCCCTCGAACAGTTCCACCAGATCAAGGCCCATCTGGGTGTTCATCGCATTGGACGCTTCCGGCCGGTGCAACGTCACCAGCAGGATATCGCCATCACGCCGTTCGACCTTGATGGTCTGGAAATCAGTTCGCATTGATGGCTCCCTTGCTCGCAGGCTTTCGAAGAATGGCATTGTGCTGGCCGAGCGCCGGCGCAGCGGTGCGCGCGCGTGGTCGCGTACCGTCGAAGGCAAGCGGAACGCCGACAAGATCGATATCGTCGCCAGCACAACGCACCATCATGTCGAGGGCGCGGGTTTGTGGATGCTCCGCAACCTGGTCGGTGGTCAGCAGCGGTGCATTGGGAACCCCGGCGCCGTCGAGAATGCCGCCGAGCGCATCGGCCGTATACTTACGCACCGCGGCCGCGATTTGGGGGATCAGTCGTTCGCGGTTGACGACCCTTGCCGCGTTGGTCGCGAAGTCAGGATCATGCGCAAGCGCCTCGAGGCTCAACGCCACGCACAGCTTGCGGAACAGATTGTCGTTGCCGGCGGCAATCATCAGCCATCCGTCGGACGCCTCGAATGCCTGATAGGGCGCGATTTCCGCGGTGCCCGATCCATAGGGCTTGCGCACCTCACCTGACGCCGCATAGCCGGCCAGCGGAACGGTCATCCACGCGAGCCCGGTCTCGTAAAGCGAGGTCGCAACGCTGCGGCCCTGACCGCCCTTGTTGCGCGCCACCAACGCGGCGAGCATGCCGATCACTGCCCACATGCCGGAGCCCATGTCGACCAGCGAGACGCCGACACGCACCGGCGGCCGGCCGCCCTCGCCGGTGACGCTCATGATGCCGGTGCTGGCCTGTGCGAGCGGATCGTAGCCGGGCTTGCTGGCGAGCGGCCCCTTGGCGCCGAACGCGCCGATGTCGCACCAGATCAGCGATGGCTTCGCGGCGCTGAGCGCATCCGCGGTGAGACCAAACTTGTCCAGAATGCCGGGCCGCAGATTCTGGATGACGGCATCGGCCTCGTTCAGGATCAGCGACTTCAGCCTCTCGCAATCCTCCGCTGCGCCGAAATCGACGGTGATGCCTTCCTTGCCGCGATTGAGACTATGGAACACACTTGCCGTTCCGTTCCAGAACGGCGGCCCCCAGCCACGCGCATAATCGCCGCTTTTGGGATTTTCGACCTTGATCACACGGGCGCCGAGATCGGCCAGAATCAATCCGGCATAGGGGGCGGCCACGCTGTGTCCGAGTTCAATCACGGTGATACCAGCGAGCGGCTTGTCAACGTCCATCAAATCCTCCCGGCTGCCGCAAGGGCCGCCGCCGTTCCTGTTGTCATCAATCGATTCATCATGTCGAGCGGCGGCGCTTTCACGACTTGTCCTGCGCATTGTCGGCAACCAGCACCGCGCCGTTGACGAAGCTCGCGCGGTCGGACAGCGCGAAGACGATCAAATTGGCGAGTTCCTCCGGCGTGCCCCAGCGCGTGTTGCGCATCGAGTTATTTTCCGACCAGCGCTTGCGTTCGGCTTCCGCCTCCTCTTCGCCCAGATTGCGCTTGGCGAGCTCACGCTCCCATTTTGCAAAACGTTCCGGAGTATTGACGAAACCGGGAACGACGCAGTTGACGCGAATGTTGTGCGGCCCGAATTCGTTGGCGAGAATCTTGGAGAAGCGGATTTCGGCCGACTTGGCCGGACCGGTGCATGACGACAGGAACGGCGGCATCGTCACCATGATCCCGGTTTCGCCCGACACGTTGACGATGCCGCCGCCGTTCTGCTCGATCATGATCGGGATGATGCGCTGACAGATACGGAACTGAGCGAAGAAATTGATCGCCATGCCGTATTGCAGTTCCTCGTCGGTGACTTCGAGGAACGGCTTGTAGGTGCCCGTGCCGGCATTGTTGACCAGGATGTCGACGCGGCCGAGACGGTCGCGGGCGACCGCCGGCAGCCGCTCGATCTGCTTCAGATCCGTCACATCAAGCGACAGCGTTTCGACCTTGACGCCGGTGCTCCGCTCGACGTCAGAACGACATTCGGCCAGCGCGTCCTCGCGGCGCGCGCAGACCAGAACCTTGACACCCTCCTCCGCCAGCAAGCGTACGGTCTCGAGACCAATGCCCTTGCTGCCGCCGGTGACGATCGCAGTCTTGCCTTCAAGTCCAAGTTTCATTTGATCGCATCCCTTTGAGATCGGGTCAGGCGGTCGAGCAGCCTGCGCACAGGCATCGATCCGCCACTACGTGCCGAGGCGAAAACCTCGGCCGCAAGGCTGGCGCCTTCGCCGGCCGGAATTCCGGTGCCGGCCAAGCGGCTATCGAAAACCTCGGTGGCGCGGGCTTCGTCCTGGAACACCAGAACCTTGGGCGCCTCGCGCGCGGTCCGGCGAAGACGCGCACCATTTTCCATCTCCAACTCGACGGTCGCGTCGAGATGGGTGCCGACCGCGTCCGGCTCGACGATCGTTTTTCCGACGAGTGCCATAATCTCCCGGTCCTGGCGGTGCTCGACGCCCATCTCGTAGTCGAGGCGGCCGTAGCGCAGCATGGCGGCGACCGCAAAGGCGGTGCTGGCCTGGGTCTGCACGGTCCGCGTGAACGGTCCCTTGAATGACGTTCCCGGATATTGCGTATAGGGCTCCCAGATCGTCACGGTGATCCGCTTCACCTGCGACAGATCGATGCCGTCGCGGTGAAGCATATGCGCCGCCAGCACCGCCGACATGTTGTCGCCCAGGGTTGCGAACGGCTTTGCCATGATGCCGATCATCGTCGCGACATCGGGGCCTCGCTGCCATTGTTCTGGCGTGCGATCGAGGCCGGCAAGCGAGCGCAACAATCCCTTCGGTCCTTCCAGCGCATCGGGCGCCCCCTGGACGCCGCGCGCCGCAAGCTCCGCGGCCACCAGCCCGCCCTGGGCGGCGCGCCCGTTCTGTACGCGCCATTCATCGGAGCCGCAGCGCACCGGCTCCAGCGTGCCGCCGGTCGTGCAGGCCGCGATTGCAACCGCGCTGGTGGACCTCGGTGGATCGAGCCCAAGTGCGGCTGCGGCCGCCGCCGCAGCACCGATCGTGCCGAAGGTCGGGCTGGTCCGCACGCCCCTGCCGATCAGGCCGCGGGCAACGACTTCACCCGCACCAAGCCATTTGAGCGTGGAATAGCCGACCGTGAGAGCGGTCAATACGGTGCGCAGCGGCGCATCCAGCGTTTCACCAAGCGACACCGCGACCGGCGCAATCAGGGATCCCGGGTGCGTCCATGAATCGTGGTCGGTGTCGTCCTGAAAATGGGCGTGAACGGCAATGCCGTTGGCGAGAACCGCCTCGGACAGCGCGGCATGTTTGCCGCTCGCCCAGATGCGCGCGGTGCGCGGTCCAGGCAGCACCTCCGCGGACATCGCGCGCGCGGCCGCGGCCGTCGGCTCGTGTCGCGCCGCGAGCGCGAGCCCCAGCGAGTCCAGCAGGCAAACGGCTGCCTTCGTGGCGACATCCGGGGACAGTTCGCTCGCCGACGTCGTTGCGGCGAAGGTCCCGAGCAGCGCAGTGGCGTTCAAAGTAGCGGACATCACAAATACTCCTCGGCAAGCGCAACGTCGCGAATTTCGGCGACGGTGCCGCTCCGCCTGACCTCGCCACCGCGCATCACGTAGCCGCGTGTGGCAAGCTTGAGCGCCGGACGCGCCATCTGCTCGGTCATGAGAATGGTCGTGCCGCGCTGTTGCATATGACGGATCGCCTCGCTGATCTGCGCGATCCACACCGGCGCGAGCCCGAGGAAGGGTTCATCCAGCAGCAGCAGCTTGGGAAACGAACTCATGGCGCGCGCCAAGGCGACGATCTGCTGTTGTCCCCCCGACAATTGTCCGGCCGGCTGGCTGGCGCGCTCCTTCAGGATCGGAAAGATGCCACAAAGCCAGGCCCAGGCTTGGCGCTGGCTCGCTCCGCCGTGCCAGCAGGCGCCGCTCAGGACGTTGTCAGCGACCGACATGGTCGGGAACACGCGGCGCCCTTCGGGCGAATACCCAATTCCGGCCCGCGCGCGCCCATCGCAGGATACGGCACTGAGATCACGGCCCGCGAAGCGCACGCTGCCATGCGAGGCCTGGACCAGACCGATGATGGCGTTGATCAGGCTCGACTTGCCGGCACCATTGGCGCCGATCAGCAGCACCGTCTCGCCCTCGGCGACGTCGATCGAGACGCCGCTGATTGCCGTGATGCCGCCGTAGCGGACTTCGAGGTCTTTCACCGCCAGCATCAGGCCGCCTCCTCGTCCACTGTCCCGAGATAGGCGTCAATGACATCCTTGCGTGCCAGGACGTCGGCCGGAGCGCCCTCGGCCAGGACACGACCGGAATCGAGCACCAGTATTCTTGGACAGAGGCGGCGCACGAGATCCATGTCATGCTCGACGATCAGGACCCCGCAACCGAGCTCCGTCCTCACGTGGCGCACGAAAGCATCGACCCGCAGGCGCTCCCGCCGCTCGAGACCGGCCGCCGGCTCGTCGAGCAGGAGGACTTTCGGCCGGGCGGCGCAAGCCAGAATAAGGCCCAGCATCTTCTGGAGCCCGTACGGCAGCTTGTCGCTCTGCTCGTCGAGCTGCGGTTCGAGCTCGAACTCGTCGATCAGCGGCGCGACGCTGTCCCATCCGGGCCCACTGCCGCTGAAGCGAAGGGCCCTCGAAATGTTCTCGCGGACCGATGCCGTACGGAAGGTGTTGGTCTGTTGGAAGCTGCGGATAATTCCCATGCGACTGACGGCATGTAGCGGCTTGCCGGTCATATCCTTGCCGTCGAGCCGCACCCGGCCGATGGTCGGCGGCAGCATGCCGCAAATGACGTTGATGAGCGTGGTCTTGCCGGCGCCGTTCGGTCCGATCACGCCGAGGACGTCGCCTGGCGGGATGGCGAAGCTGACATTGTCGAAGACATGCAGCCCGCCGAAACGCTTGGAGATCGCTGCGACCTCGAGCAGCGCGCCGCCGTCGGTCCGTCCGGTGCGTTCAGCCGTCATTGCAGGGGCTCCATCGCATTGGGCACACTCAGCGTCGGCGACGAGGCGACGGTGGAAGACCGCGACGGCGACGGTGGCGAAAACACGCGGACGCCGAGGCGATGGATCGTCCCGACGACGCCCTCGCGCGCGACCAGCACCACCACCACGATCAGGAAGCCGAACAGGAACTGGGAATACTCCCCGCGCAATGCGAAGACGTCTCCCGCCCAGATCAGCAGGGCGCCACCGACAACCGGGCCAAGCATGCTGCTCTTCCCACCGATGATCGCATAGGCAATGTAGTTGACCGATGACAGCGCGCTGAACGAGGTCGGATGGGCCGTGAGCAGCATGTTGACGAGGGCGAAGCCGGCGAGCCCGGATACGCCCGCGGCGATGGCGAAGCCGAACGCCTTGTAGTGCCAGACGACGAGACCAAGACTCTGGGCGAGCAGTTCGTTCTCCTCGATCGCCGCGAAATGCTGGCGCAGCGTGCGGGTCACCGCAGCGGTGACGATAGCGCCGGCGAGCGCCAGCCCGATCGTGACCTGCAGCACCGCGCGGTTGTCGGCGAGCTCCAGCCCGAACAGCGTCACGGCCGGCATGCCGACCAGTCCATTGGCCCCCCCGGTCCACCCCGGCGTTTCAAACAGCAACAGTTGCGTGATCTCGGTGAGGACGAACGTGACCAGCACGAAATAGACGCCGGTCAGACGGAGCACCAGCGCGCCGAGCGGCAGCGCAAACAGCGCCGGCACCACGAAGCTCGCAAGCCCCAGCAGCAGCACGTCGGTCACGCCGTGACGAAGCCCCAGGATCGCGACGGTGTAACCGCCGATCGCCATGAAGGTCGGCACCGCGAAGGTCATCAGATTCATGCGCAGCATGATGTAGACGCTGAACGCGGCCGTAATCGCGATCAGCATCTGGTTGGCCAGCGAATAGACCATCGGGTTCTGGCTGAGCCAGGGAACTACGAAAGCGGCCGCGATGACCACGACGCTTGCTGCCTCGGCCAGGTCGCCGCGCTTGGAAAGGGTGCGGGCTGTCATGTGCTCAAGCTCCCCGAACCCGGTGACCGAACAGACCCGATGGCTTGACGACCAGCATGACCAGGACGAGCACGAACAGCGCGAGTGCGCCCTTCGAGCCACCGAGATAGACCGCAGAGAACGCCTCCGCCATGCCGACGATGAAAGCCGCGACTGTCGCACCACCGATGCTACCGAGACCGCCGAGAATGACGATCAGGAAGGACGTCGCCAGCACAGGATCGCCGATATGCGGCGCGAGCGACAGGATCGGTGTGACCAGCGCGCCGGTGAGGCCGGCGAGCCCCGTCGCCAGGGCGAAGGCGGCCGGGAACAGAATCGCGGGACGCAGTCCCTGCGCTGTCGCCACCGCGCGGTCATCGGCCAGCGCTCGCAGCGCGCGGCCGAAATCGGTGTAATAGATCAGGCCGTAGATCGACAGGATCCCGACGATGCAGACGCCCAGCACCACGAGATTCTCGATCGGCACAAAGAAGCCATGGCCGTGAATGACACCGGTCAATGGAAAGGCGAAGGCCGGAGATTGCGGTCCGAACACCACCAATATGCCGCTCGACATCATCAAATAGAGGCCGAGCGTCAGCATCAGCGTCGCCAGATGATCGTCGATCACGCGATCCAGCACGAAGCGTTCGAACAGGAATCCGAGCAGCGTGGTGCCCAGCGCCGCGCAGATCACCGCCAGCGCGTAGGGCATGCCAAGATAGGTCACCGCGGAATAGGCGAGATATCCTCCGAGAACGTAGAAGCCGCCATGCGCGAAATTGACGACTCCCAGAATGCCGAAGATCAGGGTGAAGCCGAGGGCGAGCAGCGCGTACTGCGCACCCAGGCTGATGCCGATGAGGCAGGTGGCGACAAAACCTTGCACGGAGTACCCGCTACTTGCCGCCGGCCGCTTCGACCCTGATGGTCGGTTGCAGCTTGCCTTTTTCCACGAGTCCGACACCGAACGGGAACGACAGTTCCTGGTTGATGCCGAAGAAATCCTGCCCGATCCAGTGACCGGGACCGATATTGGGATCCTCAACCGGCAACGATCGCAGGGCCTCGGCAACCTTGGCCGTGTCCGAGATGGTACCGGCCTTGGCGATGGCTTTGGTTACCATGCGGGCGGCGGAGACCCACTGAAAGAACAGATTGTTTTCCGGCCGCTCGGCACCGAGCAGCTTCTTGTACTCGTCGGCGATCATTTGCACTTTCTCGTCGATGAGAACCGGCTCGTACCAATAGAAGTCCTTCAGCACCTCGTCGCCACCGGCGACGCGGGAGATTTCGGTGTATCCCGGACCGCCGAGACGTCCGATCGGTCCCTCAAAGCCAGCCTGACGCAATTGCTTCACGATGATGCCGGCGTCGCCAGGGGGCGATGAAGCGAGATCGACGGCGTCGGGCTTCGCGTTCATGATCCGGGTCACGATCGGCGCGAAATTGGTGGTGCCACGCTGATAATATTCTTCGGAAGCGGTGATGCCGCTTCTCTTGTATGCGTCGGCGTCGACGCTCGCGATATCCGTGCCACCCTGGTCGTTCGGCGCGACCAGCACCACGCTCTTCATGCCGAACTTCTGCTTGGCGATCTTGATGATCGGCTCGGCCCAGCCCGAAGGACCCGGCCCCATGTGGAACACCAGTGGCAACTGCGGCGACAGCGCATCCTTGGCGTAGCCGTTGCCCATCACCAGCATCGAATTGCGCTTGGCGATCGGCTTCACGCCGGTGAGCTCGGGCGAGCCGATCGGGCCGATGATGAATTTAACGCCCTGCCCTGCCAACGTGTTGGCTGCAGCGGCGGCGCCTTCGGCCGTGTATTTGCTGTCGATGGCAACGACGTTGACCTTGCATGGCGCCCCGTCGACCTTGATCAGGCCGTCCCGGTTGGCCTCGGCGGCGACGAGTTCGACCGCGCCGCGCAGCGCGAGGCCCCATTGCGCAGCGGGACCCGACAGAACGCCGACGACGCCGAGCGTCAATTCCTGTCCCGCCGCCATCACCGAGACATTCGAACTGGCCAGCGCAGCGCCGACGGCGATGCCAGACAACAGCAGATTTCTCCGCGTAGTGCTCATCATTCCCCCCGTAATTTGTTGCGGCTCATGCGCCGTCCACTTGTTGCGTGGAAACCCGAAGCGTTCGCCCCGGGGCCGCGCGTATCGCTCGGCGCCGGGACGCTAGGCGCGCGGAGGTCGCCTTGTCAATGAAACGTTTCATGAAAAATAGGGCAGATCAGCTATGCTTGAGATGAGCCACCATTCTGGACATGCAATAAACATGAATAATAACAGTAATTTACCCTGTTGATCGAATGATCCATCAGAAACTCCAAACGACGCATCGCTACTGACACACCTATGAAATGAAACGTTCCACTTGAATCAACCTAGCCTGCCCGTTAGCTTCCGTGACCCGTCGCGGACAGAAGATGACGGCCAAGGGGAGAAACTCGATGATGCGGGGCGCCGTGACGGCCGTGCTTTCCGTGCTTGCGATTCAGTGCAGCCAGGGAGCGCTAGCAGCCGAACCTCAGTTCAAGCTGCGGGCTTCGGTGGACACGTCGGCGACACACGGACGGACATTGTCTGCCGCCGACTACCTGAAGAAGCTGCAGGAAAAATCCGGCGGCCGGATCACGACCGAGCTGTTCCACAGCGGCCAGTTGTTTCGCGACCGCGACGTGGTGAAGGCGCTTCGTCAGGGCGCCGTCGAGATGGCGATCCCCGGCACCTGGGTGCTGACCGGCTTCGTCCCCGATGCAGACGTCTTCCAGCTGCCGGCATTTTTCGGGCAGCCCTACCCGGTGGTCTATGCTGCTGCCGACGGCAAGATCGGCGAGATCATCAACAAGCAATTCGAGAGCAAGCTCGATGTCAAATTGCTCGGCCCCTGGCTGCAGCTCGGATATCAAAACACCTACAGCACCAACAAGGCGATCCGCGACTTCGCCGATCAGGCCGGCATGAAGATCCGCAACTCCGGCGGTGCCGCACAATCGGCGCGAGCCAAGTTCTTCAATGCAACACCGAACGTCACAGCCTGGCCGGACGTTCCGCTGGCGCTCTCGCAAGGCACGTTCGACGGGCTGAGCTCGACCGATGAAAGCCTTGCCAGCGCAAAGCTCTGGGAATCCGGCGTGAAATATGGATTTGCGGATCGCGAATTCGTCGGGTTCTACGTGCCGATGATCAGCGAGAGCTTCTACAAGAAGCTGCCGCCGGATCTCCAGAAGCTGGTCGTCGACCTCTGGCAGGAGAACATCCAGGCCTACCGCAAGAGTATGGAAGAAGCTCAGACCGAGGCGCGCCACACGCTGGAAAAGAACGGCATCGTGTTCGTTTCGCCGTCCGAGAGCGCGCTCGCTGCGGTCCGCGCCAAGATGCTGCCTTTGCAGGACGGCATCGCGAAGGAGTTGCGGATTTCGCCCGCCTTGCTGCTGCAGGTGCAGGCGGATGTAACGACCGTCGGCCATTGATTGCCACCCATGATGAAGATCTGGAACAGGCTTGAACTCCTGTTGATAGGAGTTCTTGGTGCCGCCGCGCTGACGGTCGGGACCGCTCAGGTCATCGGTCGCTACGTGAACAAGAACTTCGCCTTCATCAATGGCGAGGAGGTAGTGGTCTATCTGACGGTCTGGGCGGTGTTTCTGGCGTCGAGCCAGTTGGTCCGGACCGATGGGCATGTCAGGCCCGACGTCGTGCTGCGACTGTTGCCGCCGCAAGGGCAAAGATGGGTCGAGGCATTCAACTGCTGTGTCGCGATCTTGTTTTGTGGCGGCCTGGCCTATTGCGGCTTCCAGGTTGCGGATGTCGCCCGCAGCCTCGACGAGCGCAGCATCACGGGCCTCGAATTCCCGATGTGGATCTACTACTCGGCCATCCTGACCGGCGCCGTGCTGATGCTGTTGCGCTACGTCATCAAGCTTTATTTGCTCGTATTCCGCTTCGATCCCGCCACCATGGTCATCGCCGTTCACGATCATTGAGCGATCGACGACGTCAGCCGTCTTGATGACCGATCTGCCATCGGCAAACTGACCGTCGTGGTCCCGCATCGGGACGCTTCAGGTCCAGCAACAACGAGACCGACACGATGTGGACGATGCTTTTCCTGCTGATGTTCTTCGGGCTGCTCTGCGCGGGAATGCCGATCTTTCTGGTGTTGGGTCTCTGCGCGGCGGTCCTGTTCGGCTTCAGCGACCAGCCTCTGGTGGCGATCGCGCAGAAGATCGCCGATGAAATGAATTCCAGCACACTGATGGCCTTGCCGCTGTTCGTGATGGCCGCCGCATTCATGCGGCGCGGCGGCGTCGCCAAGGCGCTGGTCGATGTCGCGATCGCCTGGTTCGGACGATTGCGGGGCGCACTCGGTCTCGTGACGGTGGTGTCATGTACCCTGTTTGCCGCGATCTGCGGCTCCTCAGTTGCGACTGCGCTCGCCATGGGCACCATTCTGGTGCCGGCGATGATCGAGCGCGGCTATCCGCGTCATTTTGCGCTTGGCGTGGTCGGCGCTTCCGGCACGATCGGCATCGTGATTCCACCCAGCCTGTCGCTGATTCTTTACGGGCTGATCGCAGAGCAGTCCGTGCCGCGCCTGTTCCTGGCCGGCATCCTTCCCGGGCTGCTGCAGGCGGCGATGTTCTTCGGCTGGGTGTTCTACTACTCGCACAAATACGAGCTGCCGCGCGAACCGTCCGTGCCTCGCGCCGAACTGGTGCGGATGAGCCTCAATGCCCTGCCCGCGCTGTGCGTGCCTTTCATCGTGATGGTCGGAATCTACGGCGGCCTGATGACGGTCACCGAAGCAGCCGCGGTCTCGGCCACGGTGGCTCTTCTCGTCAGCCTGTTCTTCTATCGCGGCTTTAAGGTCAGCCAGACGCTCGAGGTGATCGCCGAGGCAATCAAGAGCGCCGCGACGATCATGATCATCGTCGCGACCGCTTTGGCGTTCGGCCACTGGATGACGGACTCGGGCATCCCGGCCTCGCTGGTGAAGTTCACGCTCGACAACCAGCTTCATCCCTGGCAATTCCTGCTCGCGATCAACGTGCTGCTGCTCGTGCTCGGATGCTTTCTCGAGGTCGCCGCCACGCTGCTGGTGGTGATGCCGATCCTTGCGCCTGCGCTGAAACCGCTCGGAATCGATCCCGTCCATTTCGCGATCGTCTTCACCCACAACATGGAGATCGCGCTGGTTCATCCCCCGGTCGGACTGAACCTCTACGTGCTGGCCACGATTTCGACGGCGCCGGTCACCGAAGTGGTGCGCGGCGTTCTGCCGTTCCTCGGCCTGCTGCTGCTGTGCCTTGCAATCATCACCTATGTCCCACAGCTTTCGCTCTGGCTGCCCAATCTGGTCTATGGCGCGGGCTAGCAGCGCGGATCGTCTCGACGGAGAACTCGAGCATGTTATCGAAATCAATCCATTGGGCCGGCGAATTCTCCACGCTCGCGCTCCGCTACGGCAACAGGCCGGCTGTCGTCGACGCCGCCGGCACGACGTCCTATGCGGAGTTGTTCGCCAAAGCCGCCGGCGTTGCGGATGCCCTGATGCAGGCCGGGATCGGCCCGGCAGATGCCGTGGCTACATTGTTCCGCAACAGCGCCGACGCCGTTGCGGCCACTTTCGGCGTCATGCTGGCGGGCGCCGTCGAAGTCCCGATCAACCCTGCGCTGAGCAGCGACGAACGCGCTTACTGCCTCGCGGTCTCCAACGTTCGTCTGTTGATCACCGGCGCGGCCCTCGCGACCGAAAAGGCCGCCGGCGGTCCGATCATCATCGAGGTCGAAAGCATCGAACGGACCGCGTTGGATCCGGCCGCCTTTTCGCAGGTCGACGGCGACGCGCCGGCGCGTATCGTCTTCACCTCTGGTACCACCGGACGTCCGAAAGGCGCGGTTCACAGCCAGATCGGCCGCTGGACGGCCAACATATTGCTGCGGGCGAACCTGCCGTTCCGCCCGGGTGCCGGCAGCAACGTCCTGCTGATGACGCCATTCTCGCACGGCTCCTCGTTGATGACGCATGCCTATCTGTCGTCGGGTGCGGCCGTGACACTGCTCGACGGCGTCGACCCGCCGCGCGTACTTGATATCCTTGCACGCGGCGCATGCGATGCGATGTTTGCGCCGCCGACCGTGCTGGCAAAGATCGTGGCTGCCGCGGGCACGCGCCAGTTCTCGTCGCTGCGCACGATCTTCTGCGGCACGGCCGTGCTGAAGCCCACGCTCTACGCGCGCGTCAAGGAGATGTTCGGCCCCGTGGTGCGGGTGACCTATGGCAAGAGCGAGGTATTCAATCCGATCACAGTGCTTGAAGCCGAGGAGACCGAGTCCTGGTATGCATCCGGAGGCGAGGACGCCTGCGTCGGCTGGCCCGCTCCCGGTGTTGAAATCGTCATCCGCGGCGAGGACGGCCGGCCGGCCGCCATGGGCGATGGCGGCGAAGTCCTGATGCGCGCGCAACATCTGATGGCCGGATACCGCACCGCCGAGGGTTTCGTCCGATTGGCACCGAATGAATTCCACGAAACCGGCGATCTCGGCTATCTCGATGCACGCGGCCGGCTGCACCTCACCGGCCGTAGCGCCGACGTCATCAAGTCGGGCGGCTACAAAGTAGCGCCGGAAGAGGTCGAACGGTTGCTTGCGCCGGCGCTGCAGCCATCGGAAGTCGCGGTGGTCGGCATTCCCTCGGACTATTGGGGCGAGGTCATTCTGGCAGCGGTGGAAAATCCCGCACCAGGCTGGGAGGAGCGCATCAATCGCGTGGTGCCGAACATGACCGACTACAAGCGTCCGCGCCTGCTGCTTGCCCTCGACGAATTGCCGCGCAACGGAATCGGCAAGATCCTCCGCGGCGCCATTCGCACCGACGTGCTGTCCCGGTTCCGCATCACCGAAGGGCCGCGGCCGCGACTCGAAAAGCGCTCCTAGTTCAGCGCGAGCGACGAAGCCGAGTTCGCGTTGCAAGCGCAGAGAATGTGACCGCATTACGGGCACTTTACTCCGGCCGAACGCACAGCACGCCGTTTTCACGAGAACGGCACCGTCCAGCGAACGAGAAGGCTTACGTAGCGCCCCAATCGACGACCTATCGCCATTACGTGGCGTTTGCCCCAATAGTTGGAGTCGTGATCGCCGCCCTTGGCCTTATTTCGTGGCTCATCGGACGAGTCTGCTGCGACATCCTCTCCGGTGATTGACACAGCCTGGTTCAGGACTCCTATCATCGGGACGCTGCCCTGCATTATCGCTGGATCAATCTGTCAGAGATATCGGGCGGGGTGTTGCGCGCACGCAAACGGACCGCGGCGCGGGGCTGGTATGCGTCGGGGCCTCCCACTTCGTTCCGCTACGGGACAGAAGCCCGATAGTGACTCTTCCTTTTGGCTCGACAAGCGCTGCAGGCCTGCGCTTCGCTCTCGGTCGTCTTCGAGCTCGCCCCAGTTCCATGCGAAGATAGTCATCTATCCACCGACGCGTTGCGCCGGGACGTGATCTGCAATGCATAATGCGCGTCACGAAAGTTCCAAACTCGCCTAACGCCAAGCGTCTCTCGCCCTTGCCCTGAGCAGCCCGCGTTTGGCGCCGCCTGTTGCAGCCAAGTTACAGCAATTCCGCACGTGTCTGATAGGCGATGAACTTGGGGCTGGGCTAGTACAAGAAAGTTGGAATGAAAAAGATGAAGAAAATTCTGCTTGTCACCGCCGGCATGATCGCGCTCGGCGCGGTCGCGCCCGCTTCCGCGGCTGATCTCGCGCCGCAGCCCTACACCAAGGCTCCGCCCTATGTTGCTCCGACCCCGATCTACAACTGGACCGGGTTCTACATCGGTGGTCACGTCGGTGGTGCGTTCGGTGGCAACGACAACGTCCTCGCCCCCGGCTTCGGCGGTGGCAACGACGGTGTGTTCATGGGCGGCGTGCAGGCTGGCTATGATTACCAGTTCGCGCCGAGCTGGGTGCTGGGTCTTGAAGCCAACTATAGTTTTCTGGATACCAGTTCGAGCTTCGCTAATCGTGGCCTCGGTTCGGTAACCGGCCGCCTCGGCTACACTTGGGGTCCGGCGCTGCTTTACGTCAAGGGCGGCTATGCCTGGGCTGACACGCGCTTCTCGAACGGCTTCGGCGGCGACGGCGGCCGTGACGGCTACACCGTCGGTGCCGGTCTCGAATACATGTTTACCCAGAACTGGTCGGGCAAGCTCGAATACCAGTACTATGACTTCGGCACCGTCAACGTGTCCGATTCTCTCGGCTTTATCGGCAGCTTCCGCAACGACCAGCACACCATCAAGGCGGGCTTGAACTACAGGTTCAACCTGGGCGGCCCGGCCGTCGCCAGGTACTGATCGCTCGCTTAACTCCAAGCGACATGAGAGCTCCGGGCCAAACAAAGGCCCGGAGCTTTTTCGTTGAAACGGTGGTTTCTCCCGGATTGGAAGCCTCTTGTGCGGTCGACTGACGCAACGCCGTGAGGCCAATACGAAGCGACCGCGCACTACTCCGAGCATCCTCAAGGTCCGGGTGAGCCGCAATCGTTGACACCGACCTCCTCGGTCGGCGGCCCAGTTTTGCCGCGCGACGGACTGATCCGTGACGACATGACGCACGACGATCAATGCGTCATGGAACTGACCTGCAAGGGACGATGGCAGCTAGCGCTCATCGGGCTGATCGAGCGCGAACACGAGGCCCGTTGCGAGCGGTTCGGCCGGGCTGGTGGATTGGGCAGGCCGGTCGGATCTGCTGCATGGGCGCCGCGCGCTGCGAGGCTTCAGCGCCGCTGCCTGATCTGCACGGCCTTCAGATAGTCGGCAACCTGCTCAGCCCAATCGGCGGGTGGCGCCACGCCTGTAACTTGCGGGCTGCGACCGCAGCCAACGCAGATCGGGTGGGTGTCCTGATCGCTCTCGAAGCTATAGGCATCCGCGCCGTCGGTAATCACGCACGGCGTCATGTCGGAGCGCTTGCGGTCGCAGCGTTTCATCATGGCCTCCGTTCCCCGGCGAGTGCTAGCCGACACACTTTGCGAGTCCAGTGCTGGATCATGAGTCGCCCACCACCGCCGAGGAAAATGCAAAGTGAAACGCATTCGATGGAACAGCAACACGCGTGGGCGTATTGGTTGTTGATTGATTATGATGCAATCGTGACCATGGAACTCGTGCTGTTGGCACGGACTGCACATCCCATCACGAGGCGGTTGTGATCTCATTGCGTACATCGGATCGACCGAGCACGCGCATCGGCTCGGCCAATCCGAAATACTGGCAAAGACGGCTCCGGCGCGGCCCTCAGACAGCACGTCGGGGCCGTCGCTTGCGTCAGCGGAGCTTGCGAGACGGGTGACAGCCATCGAGTGCCAAGTCGGATATGCACGCGCGCGTGTTGACGCGGCGTTGAGGCGCTCAATAGCTTTGCCGGTTGGGGTGGCTTGATGCGGTGATGGCGATGTCCAGAATAGAAGTGAGCGCAGAAGAGAAGGAATTGATTCTAATGCTGCGCGAATGGAAACGCGACGTGCGCGGATTTGGGTCGTCCGAAGTTTTGATTTCACGCCGCCATGGACGCGGATGGGAAATCAGGCTTGCGCTCAACGCGGATCAAGTGTCGTCCATCGGACTGAGCTTCGGCCTGGCTTGGAATGCACTGGCGGCAACACAATTGGGTGCCGCACGAAGGACGACCTGCGTTGTGCATGAACCATGATACAAGCAGGACAGCGGAACCAGTTGCGTTGGCACAAAGTGCACTTCCATCCAAGGCCGAGTGTGATCTGATCGTCATTCGGATCAGCCGAGCCCCACAGCGCATCAAACTCGGATAGGCCGAAGCACTGGCGAAGACCGCTTCGACGTTGAAGCCCCTCAGACTCACGTCGGAGCCGTCGAAAAAGGTGGCGCCAATGAAAAATCGAACAGGCACCGAATGGGCCATCATCGCCGCTGAATGCTGGCTCGCAGTGGTCGCGGTGGCGATCTTGCTGATCGCGCTACAACCGGAAGTTGGCTGATTGCGACACGCACCGCTGTCGGGATCTAAGGGACGATTTTGGTTAGGGCCGATGCCCAAGCGCATGACGCAAGTCGAGATTCGTCCTCGCCTTCAGGACGACCGCCGCAGACGAGCGAGCGGAGCATCGCCGCCCCCGTTTGGCGAGCGCCTTGATCGCGTCTACCGCTCAGGAATCCGAGAGACGGACCACGCGGCCGGCGATACTTAAAACAGCGTCTCGAACATGCTTCAACGAGCAACCGTAGACGGAGATTCACGAGTTGCGCTGTTGGGCGCGTCGTTCGACTGTTCGGCAGCAACGATGGAACGAATCTCGTCGATCCGTCGACACGCGCGGATCGCACACTGTCTCAACTCATCGATCGATTGCGTTTCTGCCCGCGTCTTTTCAACCGCTTCGATTTGCGAGTTGAGGGCTGCAAGTTCTGCCTGCAGCAGTTCAAGCAGCGATTGGTTGGAACCAACCGCCCTTTCCATTTTTTTTGCCCGCATTGTCATCCCCAAATACGGTTGTACGTTCGTGACAACGATTCGTGGCGTCATTATGAATCCGAATGCCCCCAGCTTGGACTGGGGCCTCGCGTCACCGCAAAAGCGTTGCCAACGGCGCCCGACCACGCTCCGAACTGATCGTTCATTGCAAGGCGCGCAATTTCGTTCGGCATCTCGAGCACGACTCATCGGCGATGGTCGAACGTCGAACGAGAACGCCCCTGATCGTGTTCTCGCATTTATCGCGACTGCAAATGCACGGCCTTTGCCAGGGCTCGCGCCGCCTCTGCCGGAGGAGCCTTGTCCGTATCACCGTCGACCATGAGGTTAGCGGCGCGCATCGCCTCAACGGGCACCGAGCCGACAAGCGGAACAAGTGCTCGCTTCAGCCGCGCATCGGCGGCACGCTTTGGCGAGATGAGGATCAGCGCATCATAGGAAGGTATCGCATGCTTCGGGTCAGCCAGTACGAGCAGATCAAGCGCCGCGATACGCCCCTCGCTGGAGAACGCGGAGACGACGTCGGCCTCGCCGGCCTCGAGAGCGTGATACATGATCGTTGGATTGAACGAGCGTCGCGTTCTGAACGACAGACCATAGGCATCCTTAAGCGAGCGCCATTCCGGTCGGCCCAAGAACTCAAGGTCATCGCCGATGGTGAGTTGAGGTGCAACACGAGCAAGATCGGCAATCGAGGTGACATTTAGTTCCTGCGCTCTCTCCCGTTTCATCACGAGAACGTAAGCATTTTCGAAACCAAGCGCACCGAGTACCGTGACGCCCTGCTCCGCTTTCATCCAGCGGACGATCTCCGCCTGCATCTCCTCGCGCGGTGGCATGTCAGTGCGACCGATAACGTTGCGCCAGAGCGTGCCGGAGTAATCGACGTAAGCATCAATGTCATTGTGAGCCAGCGCGCGAAAGGCGATAGCCGAACCGAGCCCATCCTTGCGCGTTACGCCGACTCCTTCAGCCTTCAGCCGGTCACCCATCAGGTCCGCCAGAATGAACTGTTCGGAGAAGCTCTTCGCGCCGATGACATAGGTTTCCGCTTCGTTCGAGAGCAGCGGCGCGAAACCGGCGAGCGTGCCGAGAGCAAGCCCGGCGATGCCGAACAACACACGCTTCCTGCTGCGTTCAGACGCCCCTGTCTCCACAAGACCGAGACAGAAGTCAGTGATCAGAGCAAGCCCGGCCGCGGCGGTGCAGCCGAACAGCACGGAAACCCAGTTCTCGGTTTGCAACCCCGTAAAAATGTAATTGCCAAGGCTGGTTTGGCCGACGGGCGTGGAAAGCGTGGCTGCTCCAATCGTCCATACGGCTGCAGTCCGCACCCCGGCCATGATGACGGGCGTGGCGAGCGGCGCCTTGACGCGCGTCAGAATCTGCTGAGGCGTCATACCAACGCCTTCTGCCGCTTCGACGATAGCTGGACTGACGCCATTCAAACCAACCACACTGTTGCGCAAGATCGGAAGCATCGCATAGAGCGTCAATGCGATCAGCGTCGGCAGGAATCCCAGTGCGGGGATGCCGAAGCCGAAGAGCCGTGCCGTCAATGTCGAGAGCGCAAGGAGCAATGGATAGAACAGTGCGAGCAACGCAAGTCCCGGTATGGTCTGGATCAAGCTGGCGATGGCAAGCACCAGCCTGCGTAGCCATGGTCGTTCCGCTGCGAGGGCAGCCAGCGGCAGGCTGACGAGCAGTCCAAGCGCCAGCGCCGTGGCGCAAAGTACAATATGTGGTGTGAGATAGGTGGGAAGCAGGCGCCAGGCGTCGAACAACGCGTCTAATCGGGCACTGGAAAGCAGCTCTGCGCCGGCATCAGGCACGAGCAGGTCCGTTCTTGGTCGCAAGCGCGGCGATGCGTTCCGCTTGACGTCGCGGCACTTCCATCAAGGCGGTCACGTCCGGATCGTCAGAACCAGAGCCCATCATCAGAGTATGCGGCGTATCGTCGGCGAGTACGCGGCCGTTCTTCATGACGACGATTCGATCAGCCATCAGCGCAGCTTCCTGGATGTCATGGGTCACCATCAGGGTCGTCATGCCGAACCGGTCGTGCAACTCGCGGTAGGAAGAACCCAGGCTGTCGCGGGTGACAGGATCGAGCGCACCCAGCGGCTCGTCCATCAGAACAATGCGCGGTCGGGCGGCGATTGCACGCGCGACGCCAACCCGTTGGCGCTGACCTCCGGACAGCATGTGCGGAAAGCGGCTGGCGTAATCCTGCGGCAAGTCCACCATATCCAGCATCTCGGCCACCCGCGATTCGATCTCGTTCGCCTGCCAGCCATGCAATTTGAGTGTCACGGCAATGTTGTCGGCAACTCGCATGTGTGGAAACAAACCGATCCCCTGAAAGACATAGCCGATGCTCCGCCGCAGCATCGGTGGTTCGGCTTTGCTTACAGGCACTCCGTCGATCCTGACTTCTCCAACGTCAGGATCGACCAGTCGATTGATGGTCTTCAGCAGCGTGGTCTTGCCGGATCCCGAGCCGCCCACGAGCGCGACCAGTGACCCCTGCTGTACGTCGAGCGATACGTTGGAAACAGCAACACTCCGCCCCCCATCGTAGGATTTCGATACAGCATCGATCTCGATATACGGCACGGAATTAGACGGATTCGAAATCGGCGAAGCTGTCATGAACAGGGCCTCCCTGTGGACTGCAGAACTGCCAGAAAATGAGCAAGCAGGCGTCAGGGCATGATCCACTTGGATGCACAGGTCCCTGGGTCACACCACGCCCATCTTCGGAAGGCGAACCGTCACGGCTCCAACGCGACCTGCAGGCCGTCGTCGCCCTCAACATGGACATAACGGGGTCCGATCGGACGCCCCCTGCCGCTGGCAACAGTGACAATGTCTTCCAGGGGAGCGGCGCGCGCATCCGCCTCAGGCCGGGACAACATCAGATCGGCGTGAAACAGCCCTTCCGACTCAAGACCGGTAGCATCGATGCCAAGAGCCGCCAGGCTTGCCAAGCAACTTTCAAACTCCTCAGCATCGCGAAAACGACGCTGGATAAAAGTCGCGCCGGCAAGACGCTCTGTCACAAGACCACGCTTCGCGAACGTCGCGGCTAGAGATTCGAACGGGAACATTCGTAGCACGAACGAAATGATCCATGGACGCTTCTCCGTCGCATCGAGAATCTTGCTGAACGTCTTCTCGGTGACGTAGCCGATACACCCAGTCGACATGATGACATCCGCGGATCGGACAAGATGCGCGCTGCCCGCCGAGAGCGCCTCCGTTTCAAGATCTGCGACAATGCCCTGCTCAAGCAGACCTACACCCGTCGCATACCTTATCGCCGGCGCCGATACATCGAGACCGATAAATCGCGCGAGACCGACATCCGGCCAAGCCGAATAAAAATTGCGATCGAGGCGCACCAATGTCTCAGAACCGATCGCCCTCATCTCGCGTCGGGCGTAGCGATGGCGCAAGCCCCCGAAAGTCAGTGGAAACCGATGCACCGCTGCGTTGATTCCGTATGAACAGCCAACATCAAGTACGGTCGGCTTAGCGCCGGTTTCTGAAACCTTCGCTGCCAGAATTTGGCGCACAACCGGCTCAGCCACGTCCGGGATCATGTAATCCAAATCTCCGAGGACAGAGAAATATGCCCTGGGATCATCCAGGGCATAAATATCATCGAAGACGGCCTTGGACTGATTGATGCGCGAAAAATGTGTTTGCAACCCGGTCTCCTATTTCAACTTGCAAGCCACTCGACGGCTGCTGCGTTCAAGTGCTTGATGCCCTATTGCAGAGATTGATCGACGCACAAACCCATTGCGCTTTTTTTCAACCTCGCTTCGTGGAACTGCGCTGCGCACTGATGTGCACGCGCGTATAACGCCGCCTCCTTTTCGAGACCATCGCCGGTTGGGGCGGCCTGATCTGCGGTCAGGATGATGTCGAAAATGCCAGTCGCTCTGGCAGAGAAGAGAATCAACTCTGGTGCTGCACGAATGAAAGCGTGTGGGCAGCCGGCCGCGATAGTCGACAATGCTGGTCAGGCACGGACGCGACGGTTGGGAAATCACGCTCACGTTGCGTGCCCGGTGGCGCCGGTCGCGGCACCGAAGAACATCTCGCAGAAGCATGGAACGCACTCGCGCCAGCACAGTTGCCGACAACAGGTTGAGACCGCGCCAATAGGAAGGCCGCTCAGATGGGAATGATTGGCCCGCGTAGTTGGCCGATGGATCGAACTCGGCCTACGGACAAGGCGCGCTGGAGCAGTTCCTCGGCAACGGCAACTCACGCACGTGGTTTGGGGGCCATGTTAGAAAATGCGCCAAGCCGCCACGCCGAGGATGAACCAAGCTTGAAGCTGATTTGGTGGAACAGCAACTCGCGCATACGCACAGGGCTATTGACGGTTTGCATCGCTCGCGAGGCCGATGTTCGGAACTTTGTCGGTTCCCCTGCAACGATGAGGCCCTGACAGCACTGAACGGACCGGGCTCCTCGCACGGTATCGTCAGCGAGATTGAGCGTTTCCAAGCGTCTCGAACACCGTCTGCTGCCACCAATCACCTTCGATTTGATCGAGTACGGCGAGATCGAGCATCGGCCGCAAGGCGCTGTCTTTGGGCAGTACGATCGCATAGCTCTCGCTGCTGAAGCTGGTATCGACGACGCGAGCCGAGGCCGAGAAGTCGCTGCGAACCATCCAGGTCAGCAACGGCTTGTCATGAACAAAGGCATCGATTGTCCCACGCCCCAGCGCGGAGAGGCCGCCTTGGATGTCCGGAAACGTTCGAAACGAAAGCCGCTGACGAGCGAGGTAGTCGGTCGTCGCGGAGTTCGCGACCGCGCCGACGCGCACGGAACGCAGGTCGTTGAAGCCGTGAACGGCGCCCTCGAGCCCTCTGCGCGTAAGGGTGGAGGTGATACCGGCGGTGAACACCGCAATCGCGATCACGGAAGCGATCATCCATCCCATTGCCACGATCCTGCCGGGGAGTGTTGTCGGCGCATTCTGAGCGGCCCCGGCTTGCGTCATGGCGATGGTCGACCACCAGAAGCTGGAGCCGAGTCCCTTGGCGCCGCCACCGAAGTGCTCCGTTTTGCGCCGTTCCAGCATCCAGATCAGGAATCCGACCGCCATTGCGAAACCAAGCAGCACCGCGACGGCCTGGAAGAATCCGAAAGAGAGAAGCGCCCGCCCGATCGCGACCCAGGGGTTTTCGTTGACCGGCACCGCAACGCCGAGCCCGGTGTTGTAGAACGGCTGCGTAAAATCGACTTTGCGCGCACGCTCGGCAGTCACTGTAACCGCCGCGACGCCAACATCGAATCTGCCGTTTGCGACGCCGTCCAGCAAATCCGGCACGCTCTGGGTTTCGACCAGGCGAAAACGTAGGTGTGCCTGATCGGCGATCCTTTTCCAGAGCGCGATGCTCATACCGCTCCAACTCCCATCCGGCTGCTTGATGGCAAATGGAGGGGCCTGCTTGGTCGCCACGACTAATTCCCTGTCACGGGCCGCGGCAGCTTGGGCGTGAAGGGCGCCGCAGCCGAACGCGGCCACCGCCAGCGCCAGGATGCATAACCAGACCGGTCGAATCGACGTCCGCTTGCGTTGCGAGATTGGATCTCCCCGCCTGGCGCGGTGGGCAGCCATCTCACACGACACCTCCCCCAAGTGGCGGTCGTGCAGAGCTGACGGGAAAGCCTCGAATGAACTCATTGCTCACCTCGATGCATACCGGGATTGCCGGCCGGAGCTTCGCTACTCTCTTGGCAGCATTCGTCACACGCCTGTCCGTCAAAACAAAGGCGAAGGAGTCTTCGGCCATGTCCGGAGGGCTAACTAACCTCAGGTTGAATTTCACAACGCAGACGCTCGATTGTCGACGTTGCGGGTGACGGCATCGCTTCTCTCAATTCAACAAAATCGCAAGCATCGGCATGAGCTGCGAGGCAGCGACAAATGACACCATAACGCTCAGGATACGAGAGTTTCGGCACCATCGAGGCGTTCGCGAAGACACCCGCTGGCGTGCGCGTGGTCTTTACGAAGAATGGAGCCCGGTTGGATGCTGAAGCCTCGCTTGCGGTTGTGGCGGTGGGTTGGGTCGCAGACACGAAGCGGCTGAACGTCGCGGCTAGCCTACTCCACCTACGGTGGGATCTTGGCCCGGGCTGCGGTGATGGCGGCAGCACAGCTCGGCTTGAGCATAGGCTGGCAAGCGCACCGGTTCGAGAATGTATCGCCTGCGACCCGCCAGTCGGGAGAGGTCGGGGAGCGTCGGTGACCTTCACGGTCGCCCGTCGCAAGGGAGATTTCCGCAAATCTCGGCAAGTATCGAGACGTTCGAACGGCCCACGGACACGGGCTAGCCGTCCCGACCAGTAAGCCGATCCTGGTCAACCCACAGCACTGAAAACCATCCAATCCCTGCAGTCGGGCAGCACCCCGCGACGGGCAGAACGGCTAATCCGTTTTGTTCGCGCTGATATCCCTTTCAGCGACGAACACGGTAGCCACCGCAACGAAAACGCTAGGCAATGGCGGCATTGGCGGGGTTATCAAGTCCATGCCATTGAATTTGCTTGGGATATCCCTCCTGCCGGGATCGCCCCGTCATTTCCCGGCCCAGTGTTTTCAATAGGTTGAGCCTCAATTTGGAAGTCGAGCTTGTTCAGAAGGCGCAGCCTCATGAAGACTGGAACGAAAGCAAGGTGTCGAAAGCCGAGAGAGCCAGTCACCGTCCTTTGGCGCGCGTTCGCGCCGCGTCATGCGCACGGCTCGGCCAGCCCTTCATGTGCACGTCGACATGCGTGTGAGTGACAAAGTCATCGCCTGTGGTCGCGCTCTTTCCGATCACGAACGGACCCGAAGTTTGACGATCATTGTGAACCACCCCACAGCCCGGATGCGGCCGAAGTGATAAAAGGCATTTTAGACATTGGACAAGACCGCTGACGGTCTCCGGCGGTCCGAGAACCGCAGGTTTGTTGATTTTCTCTCCAAGACAGGGTTCCATTCCGGCTCCATTGAGCCGAGGTCCTGCAATGCCTGCCGGAGCTGTCGCGAGGGAGCAAGCCGCCCACACGCCAAAATGGGTGAATGCACGCCTCCGGTCTCAAGAGTGGTCAAACAACCCCCGCGCGGACGCCCGGACCGCGGCAGTGCTGCTTATCGACATTGCCGGCTTCACAGCGAAGACCGACCGCGCTGCCGGCGACGGCGCTGAAAGCCTTACCTACTTCATCAACGATTGCTTTGCGATACTGGCCGACGTGATTGATTCCGAGGGAGGCGACATCGTCGCTTTCGCCGGTGACGCCATTCTCGCGATTTGGGTCGATCCGGACGCTGCCGTCGCTACCGCGCAGGCCGTGCGCTGCGGCCTTGCGCTGCGACAGGCCATGACCGCCGGGCCGGGCCGAGAAGCAATCAGTGCGCGCACGGCGGTGGAAACCGGCGAAGTGTTCTTCTGCAGGCTCGGCGGCTGGCAGGACAAATGGCACTATGTTGCAGCCGGAGAACCCTTTTACCGCATCGGCCTCGCTTATCAGAAGGCCGCGATCGGCGACATCGCGTTGTGTGCAAACGCCGCGCGGCTGTTGACGGGCTCGTGCGAACTCGAGCCCATGCCCTATGGGGCACGGCTCCTTGGAATGAACTCACCCGATGCCGTCGCACCGATAGACCGCACTATCTTCGGAAGCCACACGGGCAAGGCCGATGCCAGCGACTGGGTCGGCGAGTTTCGCACGCTCACAGTGGCGCGGGTCGGCCTCCCCGATTTCAATTTCGATGATGATTTCCTGACGAGACTGCAGGCCTTCGTCGTTGACGTCCAGCAAATCGCCGAACGGCTCGAGGGAACCGTTCATCAGGTCCTGATGGACGACAAGGGCTTGACTCTTACGCTCGTCTTCGGATTGGCTCCGCTTGCCCACGAAGACGATCCCTTCAGGGCAGTCGAGGCGTGTCTGCGCCTCCGTCGCCAGCTGGAAGCGAAGGCCATTCCGATTTCTGTCGGCCTGGCGACCGGCCGCCTGTTCTGCAGCAATTATGGCGGCCTCCATCAAAGGACGTTCGGGATTTTTGGGCAGGCGATCAATGTGGCCGCGCATTTCGCCGAGGCCGCACAGGGCGACATCGTCTGCGACGCCACGACGGCCCAGGCCGTCGGGCGCAGGATCGTGTTCAATCTGCTGCCACATCTCCAGGTCAAGGGGACGGGCGCATCGATGTTGGCGTTCAGTCCGGCGGCAGTGACCGACGATTTCCATGCTCCACCCCGGCGCACCATCATCGACCGCGTCAGCGAAACCGCGATGCTCAGGAGCTGTCTCGACGGTCTGAAGACAGGAACCGGTAAGCTCGTCCTCATTGCAGGCGAAGCCGGCATCGGAAAATCGCGCCTACTCGAAGACTTCATCGGATCGGCGCAGGCCGACAATCACGCCGTCCTGGTTGCAAATGCCACGGCGATCGAAAGATCGACGCCCTATTTCGTGTGGCGCGCCGTATTGCGGCAGATCTTGCAGTTTGAAGGACCGGGCGACGGACCGCGGGTTCGACGCGAATTGTCGGAAGCGCTGCTCGAAAACGAGTCGCTGCTGAATTGGCTTCCGCTGCTCGAAGAAGTCATTCCACTGGGATTTTCCGAATTCGCCTTCACCGAACAGATCGTCGGCTCGGCTCGCGCGAGCGCGATCGAAGAACTCGTGATCTTCATCCTTCGCCGATCGAGCGTTCGCATCCTCCTGATGGAGGACGTCCACTGGTTCGACGGCCCCTCGATCGAACTGCTTGGCGCCGTCGCGCGCCGGCTTTCGGACTTCCTGATCGTGGTTACTCAGCGGACCCAGACGACAGCGATCGCAGAGCAGCGTCTTGCCGTCGAACTCGCCTCATCGCTGCAGCTGCGGCTCGACCGGCTGTCGCGCGACGACGTGCGGCTGCTGGTGAAGCGGCGCCTGAGATCGTCCGAGGTTCCGCCGGAACTGGTGCGATATGTCTACGGTCATGCCAGTGGAAATCCGTTCTTCAGCGAGGAGCTCGCGCTCGCGCTCAGGGACACTGGAAAGATTCAGGTTACGCGGGGGATATGTTCGTTCGATGAACAGAGCCTCGCCGATTCCAGTATCTCGCTCTCGACCAGCGTTGAACGCGCAATCGTCAGCCGGATCGACCTGCTATCGCTCGACGACCAGCTGGTGCTCAAGGCCGCCAGCGCGGTCGGCGACGCCTTCTCCTCCGAGTTGCTGGATCAAATCGTCCCGGAGTTGTCCGCTGCCACCAAGGCGGAATGCATCCGCCGATTGATCGACTTCGACTTCCTGCAACTCGATCGCGAGACGCGGCCACTTTCCTTTGTGTTTAGGCACTCCATAACGATGGAGGTTGCCTATCATGTCTTGTCTTTTGCGCAGCGAAAAACCCTCCATCGGCGGATTGCCGGCTTCATCGAGCAGCATCACGCCGAGGAGCTGCAACCGAATTATGCGCGCCTGGCAAGGCATCTCGAGCTTGGCGGCGAGCCGTTGCGGGCGATCACTTACCTCGAGCTTGCGGCGCAACAGTCGCGCAACAACTCGGCAAATCGCGAAGCGATCCGTTACGTGGAGAAGCTATTCGATCTCACGCAGCGCGAAGCAATCCAGATCGGACGCAGCCGCAAAGCGGCTTGGGAGGTCATCCTCGGTGACGCTTGTCACGAATTGTCGGACTACGAGAGCTCCGCCAACCACTACCACCGCGCGATGGAGTTGCTTGGTCATCGTCTTCCGGCGAGCAAGACCGAACGAATCGGCGCGCTTGTTCGCAACGCCGCAACCCAGTTGAGGTTACGGTATACTTCGTCGAAACAAGTGGCCCTGGCTGAGCAGGACAGGTCCGACATGCAGCGCGTCGCTCATATGCACGAATTTCTGTCGGAGCAGTATTTCTACCAGAATGACTCGCTGGCCGTGCTCAACGGAACCCTGGCGTCGTTGAACCTGGCCGAGAAATGCGGCGCGACCCCGGAGACGATTCGAGGATACAGCGCGCTGGCGCTCGGAATGGGGATGTCCGGCATGGTGGGGATCGGCCGCAGCTACGCGGCGCGCGCGATCCAACTTGCGGAAGGTTACGGCTCGCTGCCCGAGATCGCGCGGGTCCGACTCGTGCTCGGCGTTCTCTCTTATGGCCTCGCCGAATGGGATAATGCCGAGGCGCATGGCGAGCATGCAAGACGTTGTTACGAGCGCCTGGGAGACCGAAAGCGTGCGCAGAACAGCGAGACGATGTTGATCTTCATCGCGCTGTTGCGGGGATATATTTCGCTCGCCGACGAGCGGCTTGCCAGGCTGTTCGCGGAACTCTCCGACGATTCCCCGCCGCAGATCCGCGCTTGGAGTCTTTCCTTACGGGCATTGATCGACATCACCCGGGGCGGGGCCGATACCGGATGCCTCGACAAACTGAAAGCGCTGGCAGGCCAGCGGTTGATCCGCACCGAACAATTGCTTTGCACGGGCGTGGCCGCGGCCGGCTATCTCGAGCGCGGCGAGGCCGCGGTCGCCCTTGAGCTTGCGGAACGGGGACTTCCAATCCTGCGCGAATGCGGCGTTGTGTGGGGCGGATATGCCTTCGGGCCGGCAGGAATCGCCGATGTCTTACTGAGCCATTGGGAGCAAGCTTCCGGCGCGGTCTCTTCGAACATTCAAAGCCAGGCGAAGCTGGCGTGCCGGGAGCTTTCCCGGCTCGCTCGAACATCGCCGATCTGCCGTCTCTACAGTCTGTTAATGAACGGCCGATTGTGCTTCCTGACCGGTCGACCGGCGCGGGCGCTCGAGAATTGGAAGCGCGCCGCCGAAGTGGCCGAGCTGCTGCAAACCCCCCGCGAGCAGGCGCAGGCGATCTATCGAATCGGCCTTGCGACCAGCGCGAGCGATCCTGAGCGTGAGTCTCGCCTGCGGCAGGCGGCCGACATCTTTGAACGCCTCGGCGCCGCCAAGGAGCTCGCCGAACTGAAACGTGTCCATCCATCGCCGTCGTCGCAATGGAGACAGGCTTGAGCCAGCGCCGCATCATCATCGTGGGCGGCGGAATGGCGGGACTTTCCGCCGCCTATCAGCTCAGCCTTACATCGGAATTGCGCAAGCAATATCACGTCACGGTCTATCAGCTGGGATGGCGGCTCGGAGGCAAGTGCGCCAGCGGGCGCGATGCGCAGGGCCGCAACATCGAGCATGGCCTGCATATCTGGTTCGGCCACTACCTGAACGCTTTCCAGATGTTGGCCGAAGTTTACCGAGACTTGCCGCGGAAGGGAGCGAAAGTCGATTTGAACACTTTGATTCTCCCACAGGGTTACACGCCGATCGGCGATCCCGATGGGGCCAAGCCGACCGTGTATGACGTCAACTTCCCGACATCGAAGAAAGTCGGTATACCCGGCAGAGAACCGGCTGACCTCAGCATCGCCAATTGTCTGTCGCACGCGATAGGGCTGTTGATCAACTTCCACGACTATGCGCTCGGGTCAGACTCGCCGATCGTCAAGCTCGACGAAGTTTCGATCGAAACGATCAAAATGCGCGACGACCCGCGGTTTCCCCCCTCAAGACTACTCGGTGTGGTGACGGCAAGAACCTGTCTGGAGATTGCCTCGGCATGGCTGTTGCATCTCGACGAAGACATGATCTCGTTTGGCCCCGCGGACATGGAATTAGTCCGCCGGGTGCTTCAGGGCGCTGCCGGCGCCAGTTGTCATATGACCTTTGCGAATACCGCAGCCGGTCACTTGTTCGACCAGGCCTTGCGACTAGCGTGGCCGCTGGTGGACGGCATTTTCGACGACATCGTGATTGAGCAACGATCCATCCAGCAGATGGACGGCGAGGACTTTCGCCGCTGGTTGGTTCGTCATGGCGCCGAGCCCTCACTGGTCAAGCAGTCGCCAATGGTAAGAGCGCTCTACGACACGATGTTTCAGTATCCGGACGGAGACATCGCCAACGCGAGCTACGGCGCAGGAACCGCAGTCCAGGTCCTGCTTCGAGCACTCGGAACCTATCAAGGAGCCGTGGCGTGGGAGCTGCAGGCCGGTGCAGGCGAAGTGATCGTCGCTCCCCTGTTCGAGATACTCAAGCAGCGAGACGTCGAGTTTCGGTTCTTTCACAAACTGACCGACATCAGGGTCTCGTCGGATGGGCGATCTGTCGATTCACTGCACTTTGACGTGCAGGCGATACCGAAGTCCGGCTATGAATGGACCGTGCCGATTGGCGATGGACTGTTCGGCTGGAGCAGCCAACCCGACTGGCTTCACCTCGACGTGCCCCCGAACGGCTGCGTTGATTTTGAATCGTTCTGGTGCAACGAGCGGGTCGGCACCGACGTAAAGACACGCGTCGACGATTTCGACGATGTCGTCCTGGCGATACCGCTCGGCGCTTTCAAGAAGTTCACGGGCAACAAAAGTGTCGAGCGACCGCCCGGACCAGGCCTATCTGCCATTGAAGCAATGCACGAGCCGTTCGACGACCTTTACAACTACAGCACCGGCTTCTGGAATATGGCGGCAAAGCTTCGCCTGGTGCCCAGCATCGCAGTTCAGCTCTGGAGCACGCGCTCGCTTGCCGACCTCGGCTGGTCCGGACAAAAGCCCGCGCTGGTGTCAGGCCCCAATCCTCTCGACATCTGGGCGGACATGTTCCAGCTCCTGCGGTATGAGCGCCGCGCCCCTCCTCCCTACTCGCTTCACTACCTCTGTGACGTCTTCCCTTCGAAATTGTACGCAGCGCCGCAGACAAGCCGGCATGCCCAGGAGATGGCAAATCTGCTCGCCTATCTCAAGACGCTGGATTGGCTCGAGCACAAGGCTAAATTCATCTGGCCGAAGGTGATGACGAATGGTGCGTTTGACTGGACCGTGCTTTACGACGATCAGGATCGCCACGGCTATCGCCGGATCAGGGCGCAGCACGTCAAAGCCAATATCAGTCCCTGGGACTGCTGTGTCGCGACCGCGGCCGGCACCAGCGCCTGGCGCCTGAAGACCGACGAATCCGGCTTCAAGCACCTGTACCTCGCCGGAACCTGGATCGACACCGGCTTCAACACCGAATGCGTTGAAACAGCCGTGATCTCGGGAATGCAGGCGGCGCGCGCGATCACCGGCGCAGAGCTCGAAATTCCCGGCGAGCGTTTCCTTCACGCTACCCGACAATTTGTGTCTCTCTGTGATGTTATGCGCAGCTGCGCGCCCGCCCCCGCTGAATGAGGATCGGCCGCATGGCGCTCAGAAAGATTGCAATCCTGGGAGGCGGTGTCGCGGCGCTCAGCGCGGCGTTCGAGCTGACGGAGCAAGATCCGCAGCATCAACTGTTCGACATCACCGTCTACACGATCGGCTGGCGGCTTGGCGGCAAGGGAGCGGTCGGCCGCGACAAGGAAAAAGGATATCGCGCCGAAGAACACGGACTTCATGTCTGGACCGGTTTCTACGATAACGCATTCGAACTGGTCGACCGGCTTTATGCCGCGATGAACGATCTCGATCTCAGCCCGCCGTTCGGATCACGCGAGAACGCCTTCGAGGGCCTCGATCGATCCGTGCTCATGGAGCCGTTCAATTCCGGTTGGACTTCATGGACTATCGACATTCCACCCCATGAAGGTATTCCCGGCACACCGCGTCCCGCAGTCTCGCTCGTCGATTTTCTGCGCTCCCTGCTCGAATGCTCGGTGCAGCAGAGCCAGTCGATCGCTGGTTTCACCGACCAATGGCCGGCGGGGACCCAGCACTCCGCCGTGGCGGCCGGAACAACCGACGGTCCGTTCAGAACGGCGCGGGCGAAGATCGATATCCTGCCGCAGGATCCCAGGGCGGTCAGCCCGAGTGACGCCGCCGAACTACAGACGATACTAAGGCATGCGCGGACTCAGCTCTGCGACAAGCCGCCATCAGCTGCGATGTCTCGCGACCCGCGCGAGATCGTGGCGGAGGTCGCTCTGACGATCGCGATCGGCATGTTGAGCGACGGCGTGCTGTGGCAGGGCTTCGACTGCATCGACCATCAGGAGTGGACCGATTGGATGAGGTCGAACGGTTGCTCGGATTCGACGCTGGATTCCGCCATTATCCGTGGCTGCTATGATTATGTGTTCGGGTTCTTCGGTAGCCGCCACACGCATGAATACGGGAATGTCATTCCCTGCAGGAACGTGGCGGCAGGCACCGGCACCCGCATCCTGTTGAAGCTGCTCTTCACATATCGCGGGTCGTTCTTCTACCTTCTCAAGGCGACCATGGGCGAGCTGCTGTTCGCTCCGCTCTACCAGGTCCTCACGAAACGCCATGTCAAATTCGAATTCTTTACCAAGGTCGAGCACATCGGACTGTCTCAAGACAAAGCTTCGATCGAGTTCATCGACACCACCGTGCAGGCGACCACCCACTCCGGCAATTCTTACGATCCGCTGATCTGGATCGGCGCAGACGGCACAATCCCGAGCTGGCCTTCCCATCCAGACTACTGTCAGCTGGTCCAAGGACGGGATCTGCGGGACCAAAGAATAGACCTGGAATCGGCGTGGACGAAGTGGCCCGGCGTCGCCCCTCCCCGAAAGCTGCTGCGAGGGAGGGATTTCGACGATGTCGTGCTCGGCATCGGCATCGGCGCATTTTGCACGATATGCAGCGACCTGATCTGCCACACGCCCGGCTGGCGAGAGATGGTCGATGCCATCAAGACGACGGCGACGGTAGCCTTTCAGGCATGGACAAGCGTCGGCATGCGAGAGCTCGGTTGCAAGCAGGATCGAACGGCTCTTTCGGGATTCGTATTGCCGCTCGACACCTGGGCCGACCTCAGCCTGATGTTGCCACTGGAAAAATGGCCTCAATCGCCTCCCAAGGGGTTGGCATATTTCGTTGGCTCCCTGGTCGACGATCCCCTGCATCCGCCGCCCCCGTTCTGCAAACACAGTTATCCGGCCAGGATGCTCGCGCGGCAAAGGCGAAGGATGCTGCACTGGGTCGAGAGCAACCTTCACTTCCTATGGCCCGGAATTGAAGGCCCCGGCCATGCCATTCGTTGGGAGCGATTCTTCGACTATCGTGCTTATTCCCCCCCGACTCGAAGGCGGTTCTTCGCGCAATATCCGAGGGTGAACATCAATCCCTCGGACCGATATGTGCTATCGGTTCCCGGCAGCGTGTTCAAACGCATGGAGGCCGGCAAGTCGGGGGTCGACAATCTCTTTCTCGCCGGCGACTGGGTTCGTACCGGTATTAATGCGGGTTGTATTGAAGCATCGGTCATGGCGGGCCGCGCCGCGGCAGCCGCAATTGCAGGAGTAGATATTGCCATGCCAAACGCCAACGACTTCAACGACGTTTCGCTGCCAACCGCCTTGTTGCCGGCATTGGACCTGTTGCGCAAGCTTGCCACTAACGCCGTCGCCGGTACCGGCGAAATCGAGGCGTTTTGCGTCGTCCAACAACGGCCGCGCTGCGAACTCGAGAAGATGCTACCCGATGGGCTGACACTCCTCGAACCTCCAGCGCCCCACAGCACGATCAAGACAGCGCATCACGGCGCGTCGTCCGATGCAGAGGGCAAGACGGAAAGGACACCGGAGATTATTCCCGAGCCACCGCATCATGTCGTCCTGATCTTTGCCCGGCAACGCAACGTGCGTCCAGGACCACTACCCTTCGGCGGCGCGCACTACCTCGAAATCGCCCAGCTGATTCCCGACGTTATCCATAAGAACGCACCTTCATTACAGAACGTCCTGTTCAGCTACATGCCGCATTTGTTCGTGAGCTCGCTGGCAGCCACGTTGATCGGCCAGAATTTTTACGGCTTCAACAAACAGGTCGCACGAATCCAGGATGATAATGACTCCTTCTCCATGCGAAGCTCATCCGGCACCATAAGAACCTGGTTCGAGCGCGACGGCGTGCCCGGTGGCATCGACAGCTATCTCGTCATCAAGCAACTCCGCGACAAACTGGATCAGCCTCTGGTCGGCGTCCAGCCGGATGGCAATTTCATCTACTCGATGCTGAAATACGGTCTTGGCGGTGCGGTCGTTCAACCCATCAAGGGCAAGGTCGCGCTATCCTCGCCTTTCGCTCATAAGGCAGAGGAGATCGAACTCGCACCGATCTCAAAGCCGCCGCAAAAGGACGACTCCTGGGGATTCCGGTTCATCGCGCCTTGGACGCTCAGCCTGCCCTTCAACTTTCCGACGGGGCAGCCGAGCTCGAGCGCAAGAAATCTGGCGCGGGCCACCGGCGAGTACAGCACGGCATTGCTGGGCCGTATCTTGGTACGACGCTGACGGCCGGGAAGCTTGGCGCCACTAATTCGCTCAATGGTCGCCAAGGCACCGCACTCGTACGAAGGTCTTAGAGTAACGACCGCCATCAAAACGGCGAGAGTCGAGCATGAGGATGCAGCGCCCCCACCCGACAGCTGAACGCCAGGCAGTTTTTCACTCGTTACTCGTGCCTTGGCCGCAGAGCGCGCTGGCCCCCGAGCTGGCGGACCGCGTGGAAGGTACCATCCCTTTGGAGGCTGGATAAGGCGGTGAACCGCGACGTTATGACGAATGCCGCATGGTAGCGGGGGGAGCGCTACCGCCTTTCCGCACAGCCAGAAAACCTACGGTACCTTCTGAAATCTTTCGCCTAAAGCCGCCTCAACGCGACCTCCTATCGCGCTAAGATGATCGAGAAGCCGGTCTCCATTCAGATTGGAAGTCTTCGAATCTCGGCAATGTTTTCTGGTGCTATTCCGATATTTTGCAGCCTTTCGGGCTATTGAGATCATTAGAGAATTTTGCTTTGTCGGAATGGGCCACGCGTGCCGGCAACAGGGATCGGACGATGGACCGCGCGTCTCGCCGGGCGCGCTGAGCCCTGCGTGGCGCCTATGCTCATCTTGGCAGCCCAACACTAGTGAGTAGCTGCTCGACGCTACGGTCGAGAGAGCTGAGCGGCGAACGCACTCAGGTTTGTGCGCCGGGAACTCTCGAGACCTTCGTTGACTCCAAGGATTGTGAGCTTTTCGCAGCCCTCTTCAGACCGAAATTGTGGTTTAGGTAGTAGTACTTTCTATTGGTGGCCCGACCGTCGCCTTCGTCGCTGGGGTTACGAAGCACGAATTCCCGGACCAGATCGTCCTTCACGCCGAAGACGACATCGGAATCGAGGTACTGGTCGCCTGCGACGAAGATGTGCGTCACTAATTGCTCGAAGCCCGGGGCGGAAATCATGAAGTGCACGTGTGCCGGCCGCCAAGGATGCCGGCCCTGTGCCTCTAGCATTTCGCCGACTGGGCCGTCGTGCGGTATCGGATAGGCTGCCGGCTTGATCGACCAAAAATTAAATCGACCGCTGGCGTCGGTGCGGAAGCGGGCCCTCATCGCCAGCCCCCCGATCTCACCGAGTTGCTGCACGTCGTAATTACCATCGTCGTCGGAATGCCAGACATCGACCGATGCGCCGGCAAGGGGGAGACCGTCGACGGTCGAAACCGAGCCCGTGACGAAAAGCGGATCGCCTTCGACGCCGTTGGAGATGTCCTCCCCCAATTTCCCTTCTGGAGCGTCCTGAACGAAGAACGGGCCGAGCACCGTGCTTTCCGTCGCGCCGGGCACCGAAGAAACATTGATCGCGTCGACCAGCATCGAGACGCCCAGAGTATCCGAGAGCAGAATGAACTCCTGGCGTTTGTCGTCGCACATTTGACCGGTCCTCGTGAGGAAGTCGATGCCGTATTCCCATTCCTTTTGGGTGGGACGCACCTCGCGTACAAACGCATGGAGATGTCGCACCAGGGCCTCGCTGATCTCTCGAATGCGGGCATTCGTTGCGCCCTGCAGTCGCTCAAGCACCGCATAAGTGATCGTATCTTCGTTGAAGTTGCGCATTATCACTCCGTGGGTTGAGTTCGCTTTGTTTGGCGGAAGAGAGCATCGTCTCCTAAGGTACGGCAGGCGGTTCGCCTGCCCAAGCGCGGGCGATAAGGTCTCGGATTGCGTCGCGCTCGAGAGAACGGGGATTCCAATAGGCGTCGACTATCGCAAGGTCCGCCGCACGGTCGATACCATCTTCCGGCATACCGATCTCGCGCAACCCGCGCTTCGTGCCTAGTCGCCGGCTTAGATCGAATAACCCGGTGGCTGCGTTGTTCGCGTCTACTGCCTTGGCGATGCGAGCCGCGGCGTCGGGGGCTGCCGCCGCATTATAGGCCAGCGCATGCGGGAGAACGATGGCGTGCATTTCCGAATGCGGAAGATCGAACCGACCACCGAGCACGTGACAAAGCTTGTGATGCAGTGCCATTCCGACGGTACCGAGACAAACCCCGCAAAACCATGCGCCGTAGAGTGCTTCGGTGCGCGCGTCGTGATCGTCGCTTGTGACGGCAATCACGGGCAACGCATGTGCAAGGGCACGGATGCCCTCTTCCGCCATCAGCGAGATCACGGGATTGGCCTCTTGAGCATAGAGCGCCTCCGCGGCATGGGCGATCGCATTGATGCCCGAAGTCGCGGCAAGCTTAGCAGGTAAGGTCATCGTCAGGTCGACGTCGTAGACAACCGTTTCCGGCAGCACGGCCGCACTGCGTAGGGTTGTCTTCCGTCCATCGCGGGTTTCTCCGAGAATCGGAGTCATTTCGGAGCCCGCATAAGTGGTGGGAATGCAGAGCTGATTGACGCCGGTGCGCAACGCTAACGCCTTGCCGAGGCCGATGGTCGATCCGCCGCCGAGCGAAATGACACAGTCCGCCTGGCACGTCCTCAGCGCGGTCAATGCCCGCTCTGTCACCTCGACCGGCGTATGCATCGTGGCGTCGGAGAATATGCCGGCACAGAGCGACCCAAGCTCGTCCGCGAGCGAGACGCCCTGCGTCATTTGTTGCGAACTGGTCAACACCAGAGCTCGTTTGCCACCGAGGCGTCTGACCTCGGCGTTGACGGTACCCAGCGTGCCACTGCCGAAGACAACGCGACACGGAAGACTTTCGTACGTGAATGATCCGATCATGCCAGCACTGTTCTTATGAGAGCGTAAGTTGGCAGCCCGATCCGTGGGTCGCTCAAGTTCGAGGGCATCGCAGCGGTTGCCGCGGCGCCTTGCAAATCCGTATCGAGTAGATTCAAGTCCGAAATGTGAGGGGTTGGTCGATGGCGGAGCGCTGCCACCTGCCGGCCTGTCACTGAAGAGAGCCCTCGACGCTCGGGCTTTCGCCCGAGCGCTTCAGGATGTTTTCTACTCGGCGGCCGTCGACATATAACCGTCGCGCTGGTCCTGCGCCTTGGCGTATTCGGGTTGGAAGCGCACATTGGCGTAGTGCGAGTTCTTCTGTGCCTCTGCAGCTCGCTTGCCGAGTTCTGCCGTATCGCCGAAGCCGAGAACCTGCCGAGCCAACTCGGTCAATGGACCGTCTACCTGGTACTCCGTGCGTTGCATCGTGAGCAGATTGATGAGGTAGAGCGGCGTTCCATTGAACTTCTCAAACATCTCGTGCCTGTTGCCCCATTCGGTCAGGAACCGCTCGCTGATCTGACGGAAGATCTTGATGCGGTCGTACGCGCTGATCTCGGCACCGCGCAAAGCCTCGGAAAGCTTCGGACCGATGTAGGGGTCCTCCAGCTCTTTTCTCGACGGTTGGATCACGACGCCGCGGCCGCAGAAATCGATGAGCAAGTTGACCATCTTGTTCTGATTTTCAAGATAATAGGCACGGCCGAAGTCGATGTAGATGTTGTTCGGCTTGAAAAGACCGCCGGGCGTCGCGAAGCCGGTTTCTTCGGCGGCGATCATGAATGCACGGCACGTCTCGCGGAAGCGGATGAGTTCAGCGAGCTGGGCCTGTACGACCGGATTGGTGCTGGTACCCAGCGATTGCGTTAGGAGCAGCGCGAGACCAACCATCAGTTCGGCGTGGACGCAATGCCGGATCTGAGTCTCGAGATGCACCCAGTCGAACTGCCGCTGCGGATACCACTTGGCATGATCGGGATTACCGACGTGTTGGACGCGGTCCCAGGGAATCAGGACATCGTCGAAGTACACCATCGCATCCAATTCGTCTCCGATCGTGGCCAAGGGACGATCGTACGGATCGGCATCTGGCTGAGCGTTCGATTTACGGGCGACGACCGAGATGCCCTTCGTGGCGATCGGTACCAGCGCGTAAACGGTCTGCTCGGGCGTCTGACCGGGGCGCCAGAGGTTTCCAATGAGGAGGTGGTTGACGAACGGAACGGAAGTGCCGATCGCCTTCCAGCCTCGTACCAGAATGCCGTCATCGCGCTCTTCGATGATCTTGAGCATCGGCGTCTCGGCCATCGCATTGTCGCGGCCGCGATCGAACTGCACGTCGAGGAACATCGGCGAGATGGCCAGATCCTGCGAAGTCACTTCTTCCCACTGCCGTTGGATGTTGCCGGAGAGATCGCGCTTCTTTCCGGAGAAGCGGGAGTTTTCCGACCAGGGCTTCTGATCGTCCACCTGGGTAAACATCACGACGTTCATGCCGGCAGGCGGCCTGGTGAAGATGCCGCCCTTGAAATGGCGGCAGAGGAAGTCGCAGTATTGCCGGCGCTTGACGACGTCCTCTTTGCTGCGCGGTAGGAACCAATGCATCGACTGGCGGTTACCGTGCTTGTCGATGAAGGTCGCAATTTCCTGGTTCTTCGGATCGAGGTGGAGATCGTAGTATCCGGCGATGGCTTGGGCATAGCCCTTAGTCGCAGGGTGAGTCGTGACGTCCTCGATCAGTTCGCCTCCGACATAGACTTTCCGGCCGTCGCGGAGCGACTCCAGGTATTCATTCCCGCTTCTCATTTCTATTCTCCGTTAGACATGGTTGAGTTGACGTTGAAAAGTATCTGCATCCCAGTAGTCCTCGCTCCGGTGAATGAGGCCGTCGCGGATTACCAACAAATGCACGCCGCGAAGTGAAATCGCCTGCTCGCGCGGCGCGATCGGTCCCATCTGGCTCTTGAGCGTCGCCTTCAGGAGGTAGCTCATCATGGCGACACCGTTCGCACCGACGGCACGCCGTTCCGGTGTCCAGGAAGCGTCGGGAAACCAGCCGAAGAAGCGCTCCAGGCCCGTCGCTATTTCCTTCGGACCTTGTTTGACCTTGCGTTGCGCAATCTCCTCGTGACTGGCGTCGCGCGCATAAAGAGCCGCGACCGCTGCGGCATCGCGGGCGTTGTGGGCTTCGTAGAATCGTTCGACGACCTTCTCGATACTCATGCAGACGCCCCTGCGGATGCGAGGTCCAACGCGACTGTCTTCAAGTAACGGCCCTGCCCGTACAGCAGGGGACGAAGCGACGTAGGCGCCAAGATCGTGCGGATCGCACCGATCACGACGACATGGGTCCCTATCCGTCGGATTTCGGAGGCGTCGCAATCGAACGTTGCGATCGCCTCACGCAGCACGGGTGTAAAAGATGGGACGGGAAGCTCGTCCGCGGGCACGACATAGCCGTCGAGGTACTTCGAAGCACCGGGCTGTGCGCAACGTTGAGAGAGTCCGGCTTGAGCTTCACTGAGCAGATTGAGCGAGAACTTCCGGTCTCTCTCGATGTCCGCGGCCGTGACCGTCTTCGCGTTGATGCAGACCAGAAGGGTCGGTGGCTCCATGCAGACGGGCGTGTACGCGCTCACCGTCATCCCCCACGGCCGTTCTTCCCGAAGCGTGCCAACGACGGCGACGCCTCCCACGATCCGACGCATCACCGTGCGGAAAGCATCGGGTCGCGGACCGGAAGCGAGATCCCAAAGCGCAGCGCGCGCACTAACGCCCATCTCCAAACGATGTCTCATCGTATAGCCTCCCATCGCAGCCTCGCGCTATTTCCTGCCCCGCTTAGAGTAAAGTGCGCGACATGTTGGCGACGTCACGAGGCTATTCGGGAGAATTACAAGGCGTCCAATCGATATTTGTGATTTCAAATATTTACGCGAATGCTGCGTTTTGCAGGCGATCGGACTGTGGCGGTCAGCAAACCCGGCGCCGCGCCCCACTATCGATGCAATGGATGTCTAACATCGATCGTATGGATATTATGACCCGATCTTTCCCCGGCCGCGGGCTCCCGAAACCATCAAATCAGGTTGATTTTGTTCGGTCGGAACGTGCACACTCCTGCATCGTGCCACTTGCCGGTCAACGGGAGCAGGGCTTTGAACCTTCGCAGCGTCGACCTCAATCTCCTAGTCGTGCTCGATGCACTGCTGACGGAACGAAACGTCAGTCGCGCCGGCGAGCGCATTGGCCTTACGCAATCTGCGATGAGTGCGGCTCTGTCGCGTCTCCGCGAGCTGTTCGACGATCCGCTTCTGGTTCGCTTCGGTCGAGGGTTGGAGCTGACGCGAAACGCAGAAGAGCTCATCGTTCCGGTGCGGGAGACGCTGGAGCGCATCGAGCAGACGCTTTCAAAGAAGGCGCATTTCGATCCTGCCGAAAATTCGCGTAGCTTTTCGATAAGTGCTTCGGACTACGCCGTCCTGGTATTGTTGACGCCGCTGGTGCGTGCGCTCACCACCGAAGCACCCAACGTGACCGTTCATCTCGTGCCGCGCGCCCGCGACCCGGGGCGCATGTTGCAGAGCGGCCAGGCCGACCTCGTGATCGAGCCCAGCGAACTGTTTGGCGACGCCGGATTCCCGTCGACGCCTCTACTTAGCGACCGCTGGCTATGTGCTGCCGACGCCCAACATCCGCACATCGCGAAGGATTGCTTGACCCACGAACAGTTCCTGGAACTGCCGCATCTCGTCTATGGCATCGGTATGGACCGGCAGCTAAACTTGGCCGACCAACGCCTTGCCGAGATGGGTATCCAGCGGCGCATTCACGTGACGGTCGAAAGCTTCCTGCTGGTTCCGTTTCTCATCGAGGGTACCCCGCTCATCAGTCTCGTGCTGGAGCGCGAGGTCCGGGCGCTGCATTCCTGCCCGAGGCTCAAACTATTCGAGCCCCCCATTGCCTTGCCCGACATTCACGAAGCGATGTATTGGCATCCTCGACATAACAACGACCCCGCACACGCCTGGCTGCGCAATCGACTACGCCTTGTAGCCGCCGAAATCGCTTAGCGCGATCGACATCGGCAACCGGGAGGACGGCAACCTCAAGCTCCATGTCCACGCGTTGGGTACTAGGGGCGCTGTCGCACAGATCATGTGGGAGGCCGACGACGCTTGGCGCGAGAAACCGCGCAGCGTCACGCTGTCCGATCTCGTTCCTTTCAAAGGAAACACCTGCGGCGCTCTGGAAGGATACCTTTACGTGAACCTTAACCCGCGCGGGATGAATGCGCTTCGATTGCCCTGGCAGAATGTTCGCCGCTGATCGCGGCCGAGTCGAAGACAAGGCTTTCGGCCGGCGCGGCCAAAGATAGACCGTTTGCTTTGCATTGGCTGTAAAGGAGGTCGATGACTTCGTTGCGGGCCGCCGTCCAGCCGGCGGGACTCTCCACACGGAATAACAACTCGACTTCAATCGCGGCGGCGTCAATCGAATTCAGGGCGACAATCGGCGACGGGTCCTGGACGATCCGCGTGCTGGCATCCAGTACGGACCGCATGACTTGCTCGACGAAGTTTGGCGTCGTGGTGGCAATGCGTACGGTCAACGTGATCTGGTGCGTCTCGTCGGGGCGGCTGAGATTGGTAACACCCTGTCTTGCCAGGATGCTGTTCGGCACAACGACGACATTGTACCCTCCGGTAAGCAGATTGGTCGAGCGCCAGTTGGTCTCAACGACGCGGCCTTCCGTGCCATCCTTCAATTGGATCCAGTCGCCTATGGCATAGGCCCTCCCCAGCGTCAGCGCGATCCCTGAGAAGACATCGCCAAGGGTATTTTGCAGCGCAAGGCCGAAAATGATCGCGACGACGCCTGAGGTCGCAACCAGCGTACCAACCGGGACACCGAACACAAAACCAATGATCGACAGCACCACACCGAGATAGATGACACCAACGGCCATGTCCTGGATCAGGTGCGCTTCCCGTGGCCGACGATTGAGCAACATATAGATGTGGACTAGGCCAATGATGGCCCATGCGAGATGGGTCCACCATAGGATCCTGGCCGATATGGAGAGCAACGCGCCGAGACCCCGCAACTGGGCGCCATCGACGCGATGCGGAGCGATGCCGCCCAGATAGAACGTAAAACTCATGCCGATAAAGAACAGGATCTGGGCGATCAGTCGGCCGGTCGGACGGTTGCTCCCCTGAAGATGCCAAACGACGATACCGGCAATTCCGAGGATGTTGGTCAGAACAAGCGGCATCATATGATCTTCGTTTAACATGATTTGGATTCAGCAATAGCGGTCGGTTGCCACCGACGGAAGGGCCCTACGCTCAGGTGAAGCTACGCATCAATGAGCCCACGCCCTGGAGGTGTGCCCAATTACCCCACATGCATTCGAACACCCTTGGCCCCGTTGAGGAGCCGCTTCAGATGAAAATTCGCCAGCGGGTCGGCGGCGTTGAGACCGACCAGTGCTGCGAAGGCTGGCACCACGTCAGTGTCATCTGCCTCCAACTTGTTAAAGGCAGTCGCGTACTGTGTCGCGGCCAACCCATAACTCTCCGCAGCTGACAAGGGCTCGTGGGCGCGTAGCGCCTCACTTCGTCCCCGCAGAACAAGGTCGCCGATCGGCCGCCCTCTGAACTCCCGAACCTTACATGCGATCGAGTCGCTGACGCAGATCCGTGTGCCCAATGTCTTGTTCGCCGCCTCCAGTCTGGCGGCAGTGTTAACTGTGTCCCCGTAGGCTGTGTAGTCAAAGTAACGGCCGCCGCCGAAATTGCCGACCAGCGCAGGTCCGGCGTGGACGCCTATCCGCGTGACACCGAAGTCAACGCCCCTCTGTTTCCAGCGCTCCCGAAATGTTTCGGCCCATCGATCGAGCGCCTGCGCGCAGGCGATCGCGCGGGCGGGGTAATCGATCTGGTCGCCGGGTGCATTGAACAGTACCTGAATGGCGTCACCGATCACCTTCGCCACCGTCCCTTCATAGGCGAAGACGACCTCCGTCAGTCCACCGACATATTCGTTGAGCAGATCTCTCAGCACATTCGAATCGGCCGTCTCGACGAGTGACGTAAACCCTGTAATATCGGTGAAAATCACTGCAATGTCGCGCCAGTGGACCTGCATTCCATCGTCGCCATCTACAGCAGCAAGGCGCTTAGCGAGCTCAGGCGAGAAATATCTCAACAGCGACGCATGAGCCCGCTCCGCGTCCGCCTGTCGCCGGCGTGCTTCGCGCAAGACCTCGATGTGACGGATGGTCTTCTGGATCGTGGATTCCAGGTCGGCGAAATCGATGGGCTTGGTCAGGAAGTCGAACGCGCCGCGATTCATTGCGGTACGTATGTTGCTCATATCGCCGTAGGCCGACACGACAATCGCCACCTTCTTGTCCTCTCGCTCCTGCAGTTTCGCCAACAGGGAAAGGCCGTCCATGCGCGGCATGTTGATGTCCAAGACCACGAGATCGACATGCGGATGCTGCTCGATCGATTGCAGCGCTTCAAGACCGTCACGCGCGAACACGAAGCTTAACTGCCGTTCGCGAATCTGCCGGCGAAACCTCCGGAGGACGAGCACCTCCAGATCCGGCTCGTCATCGACTACAAGAACGGTGGAGGTCATGCGGGCTGTTCCAGTCTCGCCTGGATCGCCTGGCGGACCTGGCCGAAGTCGATCGGCTTGGTCAACAGGGCGTGTGCCCCCCGTTCAAGTGCCGTCTTGCGCGTTTCGGCATCCCCGTACGCCGTGATCATGATCACCGGAACGTCGGGCCGCCGAGCGCGAAGCTCCGGCAGCATCTCCAGCCCGCTCATTCCGGGCATATTGATGTCGGAGAGGATGAGGATCAGCGTTTGCTCGCCGGTATCGGAAATGCGGTTCAGGGCCTGCGCTGCCGATCCGGCAAAGTCCATCACAAAGCGCCGGGCGCCAAGCTCGCGTCGAAATTGCTGGCGAAACAGAACCTCCAGATCGGGTTCGTCATCCACCACAAGAACCGATACAGTCATAGTCAGCCCCCGATACTGTGAGAAAGACCGATGTTGCGCGGCAGCAGGATGGTGAACTCGGTGAATTCGCCGGGCTCAGTCTCGACATCGATCCTGCCGCCATGTTGCTTCACGATGATGTCGTGGCTCATGGAAAGTCCGAGGCCCGTTCCCTCGCCCGGCGGCTTGGTCGTGAAGAACGGATTGAACATCTTCTCCTTCACCTCGGGCGGAATACCGACGCCATTGTCGCGGATGCGGATTTCGACGTATTCGCCGCGATCCTGCGTGACGGCGCTGAGCGCGGGTTCAAATCCGGGATCACCGCGCTCACAGCGCTTCGCCACGGCGTAGAAGCCATTGGAGATGACGTTCAGCAGCACCCGCGTGATCTCCTGCGGGAACACGTCGGCGATCCCGGTGTTCGGATCGAACTCGCGCCTGAGGGTGACGTTGAACTGCGGTCTCTCGGTGCGCGCGCCATGATAGGCAAGATTGAGGCTCTCTTCGACGAGCGCATTGACGTCGGCAGGCCGGTGCTCGCCGCCGCCACCACGCGAATGCAGGAGCATGTTCTTGACGATGGAGTCGGCGCGCTTGCCGTGCTGCACGATCTTCTGAAGGTTGTCCGTTAGCAGCTCACTCAGTTCATCCACTTCGCCGCGGATGTCGTCCGGGAGCATGGCCGGAGTGAGGAGCTCGTTCAACTCGCCGGTCAGTTCGACCGAGAGCGTGGCAAAATTATTGACGAAGTTGAGCGGGTTCTTGATCTCGTGCGCAATGCCAGCAGTGAGCTGACCGAGCGATATGAGCTTTTCGGTCTGCACCAGGCGGTCCTGGGCCGCGCGTAGATCGTCGAGGGATCTAGCGAGCTCCTTCGTGCGGGCCTCTACTTCTTCGAATAACCGTGCGTTCTCGATCGCGATCACGGCCTGATCGGCGAACGTCTTGAGAAGGTTGATCTGGCTGCCAGTGAAGGTTCCGGGTTCGACGCGCGAAACGCCGATCGTACCGATCGCCACGCCTTTTTGGAGCATGGGCACGACCACAATGCTTCGATATCCCCTCGCGCGTGCCATACTCCTGATCGCCGGATGCACACCCGGTTCGGTCTCGATATCGGAGCGAAATGCAATCGTCGACGTGAATGCGACCCGGCTGTGGATCCCGGAGGACGTGAGTGGCGCGGGAAATGAGATTCGGATCTCCTCATCACCGGCCACGCTTCCTGCCGTGCATGCCGCCAGATGAAGCATGTCGCCGACGACACGTGTCACGAGCGCCGTTTGGCCGGCAAGCAATCGCCTCGCGCTTTCGGAGATGACGTCGAATACCGGCTGCACGTCAGTTGGCGAACTGGCGATGACATTGAGGATTCCTGCCGTGACGGACTGCCGCTCCAACGCGATCGCGAGTTCGCCCTGCAGGCGGGCATTCTCGGCTACTCCGCTCTGCAGTCGTTGTTCGAGCTCATCGACCCTGTTCCTCAGGTCGGCATCCATTGTGCTGATCATCGCTCCGGATTCAGCGCCCACACCCCGATTGCGACTAGGCCAACCCGAGGCCGCCGTCGATGGCAACCACCTGGCCGGTCATCCATTCCGAGGCTGAGCCGGCAAGCCGGACAATCCATTCTGCGACATCGTCCGGAACGCCGCGCCGCGCGAGCGGGATGCGCGCACGCTCCTGTTCCTTGACCGCGGCGGCCTGTTCCTGGGTCAGTCCCATCATGCCGGTGAGGGCGCCGGATTCCGTTGGCCCAGCGGCGACAGCGTTCACCCGTATGCCGAATGGCGCAAGCTCCAGCGCCCAACAACGGGTCAGGTGCTCCAGCGCGGCCTTGCTCGCAGCATAATGAGACAGTCCGGCCGCGGGTCGGTGACCAAAGGTGCTCGACACGTTGATGATGGTGCCGCACCTCGTCTTCAGGTGCGGAAGGGCAGCGGAGGCAAGCAGGCTAGGACCGAGCACATTAACCGAGAAGATATCCATGATCCGATCGGCCGTGGTATCGGCCAATGGAAGGATTGCGCCCGCGCCGGCGTTGTTGACCAAGGCGTCTATTCTGCCCCAGAGATCCATCGCCTTGGCAATTGTGCGCCTGGCATCATCGATCGAGGCCGCATCCGCAGCGATACCCGCGATGTTCGGATGCTCGGCGATCGTTTCGTCCAGAGGACCCGCCCGGCGGCCGGTCACGAGCACCTTGTCGCCCTGGTTGGCAAGGCGGATTGCCGCCGCTCGCCCGATCCCTGAAGTGCCGCCGGTCAGGACAATGACCTTTTCTTCGCTATGCATGTTGATCGCGTTCCTTTGCGGTTACTGGGCGGTCCAACCGCCATCAACCGAGATCGCGGTTCCAGTGATCTGGTCGGCGGCGGACGAGCATAGGAAAGCGACAGTGCCGCCAAGCTGCGCCGGAGAAACAAATTCGAGGGACGGCTGCTTCTCCGCCAGGAGTGTCCTGGCCGCTTCCGTCCGGCTGACCCCTCTTTGCACAGCGATGTCGTCGATCTGCTTGTCGACGAGGGGCGTTCGCACCCAGCCCGGACAGACTGCATTGCATGTGACCCCGCTCCCGGCAGTCTCCAGGCCGACTACTTTGGTCAAGCCGACCAGTCCGTGCTTGGCCGCGACGTAGGCTGCCTTATGCGTCGAAGCGACGAGGCCGTGCGCGGAGGCAATGTTGACGATCCGCCCCCAGCACTGCTTCTTCATCTGCGGGACCGCCGCCGCAATGCCGTGGAACGCGGCCGACAGATTGATCGCCAGGATCGCGTTCCACCTGTTGGCTGGGAACTCTTCGACCGGCGCAGTGAATTGGATGCCGGCATTGTTGACGAGGATGTCGAGCCGGCCGAATTTCTCGACCGTCGCTGCGATCAATCCGCGCACGGCCTCCTCCTTCGACATATCGGCGCCATCGTAAACGGCGCGCACACCATGCTCACGTTCGATGCCGCCTCGGATCGCCTCGATTTCGCTGGCATCGCCAAAGCCATTCAAAACGATGTCTGCCCGGAGCTTAGCCAACTCCCTAGCGATACCGAGCCCAATACCGCTGGTCGATCCGGTGACGACGGCTACCCTGCCCTTCAACATGGGACTTCCTTTCGATGGTTTGGGATTAGATTTGCCGCGAGATCAGTCACGGCGGTGGATATCGTGCGTGACAATGCCGAGCTCGGGAGCAGGCGGGTCGAGCCGCCGCGGATCGGCCAACGTACGGCGGATATCCTCCAGACCGCTCTGCCAATGCGCCCGCATCGCATTCAACCCGAATTCGTAATCCTTTGAATGGCGCTCGTAGATCTTGGACTGGTAGATCAGATGGATGATGTTGCAGGAGCGATGGCGAGCCATGTCCGCGATGGCGCGGATTTCCGGATCCTGCTTCGCGCCATCCGGTAACATTTCGAGCATTCGCTGCAGCGCCTGACGCATCTTCTGCATCCGTAGCGCCTGGTCCGTGATGGCGCGTGTGCGGCTGGAATACTGAATGTCCTTCTGGCGGCTCGACACCTCCATCAAGTCATTCGGCACACGGCCCCGTGCCGACCAAAGATCGACCTGGAAGGTCAGCGTGTCGCGCGGCTCGCTCGACAGCACTCGGGATAGAGGCGTGTTCGAAACGACGCCGCCGTCCCAATAGTGCTCGCCGTCGACCTCGACCGCAGGGAAGCCCGGCGGCAGGGCACCGGATGCCATGAAATGCTGCGGTCCGAGCCGGCGTTCAGCCGTGTCGAAATAGGTCAGGTTGCCCGTACGGACGTTGACCGCGCCAACGCTGACGCGCACCTCCCCGGCGTTCAGCCGATCAAAGTCGACAAGCCGCTCCAACGTCTGCTGCAATGGTGAGGTATCGTAGAAACTCGTCGCCGCGTTGCCCGAGAAGGGCGACAGGAACGGTGGCGGGAAGCGTGGCTTGAAAAAGCCGGGTTGCCCCTGCAAGAGGGCCCTGAGCGCCGCCAGGGCATTGTGCGCTGAGCGGAGATCGAAGGCGAACGGCATCGCATTGGCAAGCCCTTCGCCGACCGGCCATTCCACCGCCGCCGCGCAGATGCTCTCCCAGAACTTGCGTAGCCGTTCGATCCGCTCGGCCTCGGGCGAGCCGGCAATAATGGCGGCGTTCAGCGCGCCGATCGAAATGCCAGCCAACCAGTTCGGCCGTATGCCGGCTTCGTGCAGGCCTTCGTAAACGCCGGCTTGATATGCACCAAGCGCGCCGCCACCCTGCAGCACCAAGGCCACGACATCATATGGCAATGGCTTGGCCGCTTGCGGCGCCGGATCGATATCCCCGCGCATGACGTTCAGCATTTTCTGGAGCTCCGGATGTAGGGCTGATCTCGGTCAGCCGGCATTTGCTTCGATCAAGACGTCCGAGACCGAGCCGCAGCCCTGGTCGGTGGCAAGATAGTCATGGACCACGCCGCCTAGCCCGAGCGTCAGGTCCACGACGAGGTGCTTGGCCGACAGCACCTGCAGCACCGGCAACTCGGCGACGGGTGCCAGGGCATGCGAGTACAGATCCAGGGCAGCGGGGCCGGTCCAAGCACCCTTCACGGTGATGTCCTTTAGGTGGAAACGCACCAGCTCGCAGATGCGCGGCGAACCATCGACATGCGGAATGATCTTGAGCAGGAAATTGGCGGCTGCGAGCTTGCGGGCTTCCGCCGCCGTATCGAGCGACCGGTGCTTGTAGCCCATGGTGCCGGTCGCAATGCGGATTGAGCCATAGTTCAAAGTGCCAACCAGCGTATCGATTTCGACCTCGAGCTTCGGTTGCGCCAATTTCTTGGGAAACCCCCATAGCTCGCGCCCGCCCGCGATCGGCGGATGGTCGTTCAGGAACATCTGATGGGTGAAGCCGCCCAGCTGGCCCCTGTAGGATACGGGAATGACCTGGCCGCTCTCGGTGTAGTCGCCGAAGCCGGTGGAATCCGGCATGCGAATGAACTCGTAGTTCACTACTGGTTCGGTGATCTCCAGCGGCTCCGGCACCACGCGGCGCAGCGCGTCGGGATCGGTGCGGTACTGGATGATGAAATATTCGCGGTCGACGAAGCGGTAAGGACCGGGAGGAAAGGCCGGACTGCTCAGCGGCATCGCGAACGACGATGCGCGCACGGTCTCGTGTTTCACGGTGGTAAGCTCCAAGCTTGTCAGTGGCGGGCGCGGTCGCCGCTTGTCAGCGCCCGCCCCTGGTTCGGATTTGAGCCAACAATCGGTCAGTAGTCCCAGAAGGCCGGCACCCAACGAAACGCGTCGCCTGCGACCGCAACATGACCAACCGACGGGAACGGCATGTGCGTGGCCACCAGCAGTTCGCGGTTCGCCGCCAGTTCGCGCAAAAGTTCGATCCGGACGCGAGCGGCTTCCTCGGGATCGTGCTCGAAGCCGTTGTGCCAATCCGGGTGCTCGAACCCGACGGTGAAGACGAGGTCGCCAGCGAATGTCAGCCGGTCGCCGCCGGATGCCACGCGAACCACGCTGTGTCCGGGAGTGTGGCCACCGGTGCGGCGGACTACGACGCCCGGCGCAACTTCGTGCTCATCTTCGAACGTCCGCAGCTGGTTGTGGTACTCGTTCGCGAACCGCTTGGCGGTGGCCCGAAGCGCGTCCGGGAATCCCGGCGGCATGGAGACGCGGGAGAAATCGGGCGCCTCCCAGAATTTGACCTCCGCGGCCGCCACGTGGATCCGCAGGTCCGGACGCAGCCGGTCCTTCACGCCCTCGACCAGCAAGCCGCCGACATGGTCCATGTGCATGTGGGTCAGCACCACGTCGGTCACGGATGCCAGGTCGATGCCGGCGTCTTCCAGTCGCTTGACCAACTGCCCGGCCCGCGGCAGGTGCAGATCCGGGTCCAGTCCGAGACCCGCGTCGATCAAGATGGTCTGCGCGCCGCTGCGTACCACGACCACGTTCAGTGCCCAGTCGAACGCGTCCGGCGGCAGGAACATGTCGTCCAGCCAGGCGGCGCGGACGGCCGGGTCGGCGTTGTGCGCCAGCATCTTGGACGGCAGCGGCAGCACGCCGTCGCTGATCACCATAACATCGATGTCGCCGATTTTCAGCGCGTAGCGCGATGGTACCAATTCGTCGGGCTTCGATCTAACGGAGCGTGCGACAGTGTCTAAGTTCATGGTTGTCTCCTGTTGAGTATTGCGAATCATCCGATCCATCTTCGAGAACTTCTGCGCTCGATCCTGAGCGGCTCGTGCTTTCGCGCAGAAAGCGCGGTCAATGCTCGTGAGGTGTTTAGAGATCAGTGACACGCTCCGGATCAGCGGAAGCAAGAGCAGCGGCACGCTCGGCCCGCGGCGGATAGATCCAGACGGTATTAATCTCCTTCTTGGTCTTCTTGGCTTCGTCGCCAACCATCTCGACCTTGCGCTCCCAGCCGCGCGTGAAGAGCGCACCGGCTTCTCCTAAGTCGAGACAAGTGACGTAAGCCTTCTGGCGGTACGGTTTGGTAGGGACGCCTAGCAGCTCGGCGGCCGCATTGTTGCCGGCGAAGGCGCCCATCCGCGTGGCGTGTTGGCAGGACATCAGCGCGTAGTTGCCAACCTCGTCACATGCCGCCCTCGCCGCATCGCCGGTCGCAAAGACCCCAGGCACCGACAGCACGCGCAAGTCGGGATCGACGAGCAGGCGCCCAAAGTTGTCGCGCTCAGCGGGAATCTGCGCGGTTAGCGGAGCGGCCCGCATGCCGGCCGCCCAGATCACGGTCCCGCTATCAATATGCTCGCCGCTGGAAAGCGTGACGCCGGACTTGTCGAGCGAGGTAACGCCAACGCCGAGCCGGGTCTCGACCCCCAACTTGCGGAGCGCGACTTCGATGATAGGACGAGGACCTTCGCCCATGTCGGGGGCGATCGCACTGTTTCGTTCGACGATGATGACACGCGGCTTGGCATCCTTGCCGAGGATCTCACGAAGCCGTGCGGGCATTTCTGTCGCGACTTCGATGCCAGTGAATCCGCCGCCGGCCACGACAACCGTGTCGCGCATCCGTGATACCGGCCACCCCACCAAATGATGCAAATGCCGGTCGAGGGCGATCGCGTCGTCGAGCTGGTCGACGCTGAAACCGTGTTCAGCGAGCCCGGGGATACTGGGACGGAACAGCCGGCTACCAGCTGCGACAATCAATCGGTCATAGGTGAGTCTCTGCTTCGCACCCTTGGCCGCAACGATGTCTACCACTTGAGACTCGGTATCGATCGACTCGGCGCTGCCTTTCACATAGGCAACGTCAACGGCCTTCAGCACATCCAGGAGCGAAGCTGTCAGGGTCTCCGGTTTCGGCTCATAGAGCCGCGGTCGAATCACCAGCGTCGGCTCCGGTGAAACCAACGCAATTTCGAACGCCTCGGGCGAAACGCCCTGGATGTCGCGCAGCCGGGCCGCAGAGAGAGCGGCATACATGCCGGCGAATCCGGCGCCAATGATGACTAGTCGCATTTGATTACTCCTTGGGTTTGACTGTCTTCGATGAAGGCACCGGGTTAGGCGCTCACGAATTTCAGCAAGTCTGCGTTGATGATATCGGGATGCGTCGTACACAGACCGTGCGGTAGCAGGTCGTAGATTTTCAAAGTGCTTCGTTTCAGAAGCTTCGCCGACAAGGTTGCAGAATCGCCAACGGGCACGATCTGATCGTCGCCGCCATGCAGGACGAGCGTGGGGACGTCGATGTTCTTCAGATCCTCGGTGAAGTCGGTTTCCGAGAAGGCTTTGACGCCATCGTATTGTGCCTTGGCGTTACCCATCATTGCTTGGCGCCACCAATTCCAGATCACCGCCGGGGACGCCTGTGCACCTGGGCGATTGTAGCCATAGAACGGGCCACTCGCGAATTCGAGATAGAACTGTGCCCTGTTCGCTGCGAGCTGCTTGCGCAATCCGTCAAGCACCTCAATGGGCACGCCCGCCGGATTGGCTTCCGTCTTCAACATCAAGGGAGGCACGGCCCCGATCAGGACCAGTTTGGCCACCCGGTTCCTGCCGTGGCGTGCGACGTAGCGCGCTGCTTCGCCGCCGCCCGTGGAATGACCAACGTGAATGGCATTGCGAAGATCGAGATGGTCAACGACAGTCGCAACGTCGGCTGCGTAGTGGTCCATGTCATGGCCATCGCTCACTTGACTCGAGCGGCCATGACCTCGCCGGTCATGCGCAATGACTCGATAGCCCTTGCCGACGAAGAACAACATCTGCGCGTCCCAATCGTCGGAACTGAGCGGCCAACCGTGATGAAAGACGATCGGCTGGGCGGACTTCGACCCCCAATCCTTGTAGAATATCTGCACGCCGTCCTTGGTCGTCACAGAAGTCGCGGGATCGCTTCCTTGTGTGGCCGACATCGAATGGTCCCTTTCCTTGCCAATCGCCGAAGACGGGCGAACGGTCAGCGATGTCGCGCAAATGAGCGTGCTCGCCAGCAAGTTTCGACGCGACGTGGCGAGGCCGCTGAAGGTCTTTTTGGAAATCATCTGTTGGTCTCCGTGTCGTCAGATTTCTTGCGGCTATCTAGGGGAGCTCGCGGACCACTGCCCAAGAGCGATTGCGCCGATTGCAGCGCGATTGCTGCTAACGCATGCTGCGCCGCCAATTGGTCGGCGTTTCGCCGGTGAACCGTTTGAATGCCGCGGCGAACGCGGTCTGAGAGCCGTAGCCAAGGACCTCCGCGACCGCGACGACCGATGCGTCCGTGTCGCGCAGCATCTCCATGGCCTGCTCGAGCCGTCGCTGGCGGAGCCAGGCATGAGGCGAAAGGCCTGTGCTCTCCTTGAAGGCACGGCAAAAGTGGTAGCGCGAGAGGCCGGCCTCGGAAGCGAGTGCTCCGAGGGAAACGTCCGCATCGTTATCGGAGCGCAAGCGCTCGATGGCGCGGCGCAGGACATTTGGCGACAGGCCGCCCAGAGCTGGCCGGACCGTGATCGACGAGCCAGCATGTGCTGCCAAGAGGCGCGTTGCCAGAAGGTCCATCAATTGCTGCCTGAACAATGCTTCCAGCGTCGCGTGTCCTTCCAGAACATCCACTGCACTCATCAGCAACCGGGATGTAACGGGATCCGAGTACACTGTCCGCTCCAGAAGATCGCCGGGCGCGGCCACGTAGGCTTCGTCGGCAACACGCGAGAGTGTTGCCTGCGGAAGATAGAGCTGAAGGACATGCATCGGCCGGTGAATATCCCACCGAGAGGTCGAACCAGCCGGAATGAGCGTCACGACGCCGGGACGAGCCGTTCCGATCGCAACTGATCGTCCGGTGCGCCGCTCGAGCCGTTGTACGCCGGTCGGGTAGGTCATGATGACGTGATCGACCATCGGCTTGACGATGTCGTGTACGGGCTCGTGCTTCCAGTATGCAATCGTGCCGCTGGACGGTTCCAAAGCAACGCGAAAGGGCTTAGTCCTGAGCACGCGTGCCATCTCTTCATTGGCGGGGCGCCGCTCACCGACCGGCAGGTCACTCCTATGCGCCTGCGTCGCGCCGGGCACATTGTCCAGGTGGGCGCGCAAGATGGGCTTGCTCATGAACTTCCACTCGCATTGGGGAAGAGCGTTCGTTCCGCGCGTCTGCGGATGCATCGCTTCCCGTGTGCTGCGATCATGGCGGTGAGCGCTGTACGAGGGCATCGTGCAGCGGGTCTGGTCGCGCTGGTTCAGCGGATAGGTCGACCTATACCTCGGTATAGTTCGGGAGAGATTGTCCGCATCGCGGGCGCAATTCCTTGCAAACGCAGGCGCTCATGCGAACGTTGGCGCACTTACCGAATGAGCGCGACAACGCTGGAATCGGGACCGGCAGTCGCCGGCACCGGAAGCGTGAAGCGAAAATGCGCGCCGCCATTTGGACGATTCGCGCCCAAAATGCTGCCTCCGTGCGCCCTAACGATCGACTGGCAGATCGCGAGGCCGATGCCAATTCCTGCATCCTTGGTGCTGAAGAAGCTGTCGAAGATGCGCCCGATATCTCCGGTGGCGATACCCGGCCCATTGTCGAAGACGGAGAAGCCGACCGAGCCTTCTTCGGTGACCGACGTCTGGACGTCGATTCGACGTGTCGGTTGACCGGAGTGCACGATGGCCTGGACGCTGTTGACGAGCAGATTGATAATCACCTGCTGCAGCTGAATCCGGTCACCAATCACTTGGGGAAGCCCAGATGCAAACGTCGTCGACAAGGCAATTGATTTTGACTCAATGTCGTGGCGAATGAATAACAGCGCTTCTTTCGCGACGTCATTGATATCCATGAGCCGCTTCTCTGGTTCATGCTTCGCCGCCATGCCTCGTATGCGATGAATGATTTCGCTCGCGCGCCGCGCATTCGCCACGATTCGGGAGGTGAGCTGGGTGACCTTTTCGATGTTTTGATCTGCGCGCGCCAGCCACCTCAAGCTTGCCTCACCATTGGTCACGATGGCCGTAAGCGGCTGATTGATCTCATGCGCGATCGAAGTTCCGAGCTCCCCAAGAGTTGCGATGCGGCCAGCATGCGCGAAATCAGCTTGCAGCTTCCGAAGTTGCCGTTCGGCGTTCAAGCGCTCACTGATGTCCTGGATGGTGATGAAGGTGTTGTCGAGTTGCTCGGGGGGCACAGGATATGTGACCGTGAACAGGACATCGATGAGCGAACCGTCGAATGCACGGATCCTGGTCTCCTCTATGAGATTGCGTCGACCTTCAAAGTGAGCCACCATGACCCGCTCGGCGAGACCCGGGACGGCGGCAAACAGGTATCGAACCGGTTTGATTAGGTCGGCGGGATTGCGTGCCCGAAACAGTGAGACTGCATCGTGGTTGACGTCCGTCACACGAACGACGTCCTTGGCGTGCTCGATAAGATCAGGGTGTGTCGCCAGATAGGAAGCAATATCGCGAACACCCTTCGCCTTCAGATCGTCGAAGACCTCGCCCGCGCGTCGGGAATCGACCTGCCAGAGAGCCGTCGGTAGATACTGAATGAGCTTGCGATATCGATCCTCGCTCGCGTGCAACTCCCAGGACGTGCGGTCATCATCGATCGCGCCGTTGATCGTAACAAGCACGGTGCCCGACGGCTTCGGGTCCGCAGAATGCCAGGCCCTGATGATGGGGTTGCGTATCGCGCCGCTCAGGACCATTCTGCGGGTCTCGAGGCGCGAGCGGTCTGTGGCAACGTCTCCGATTAGTCCGGCCAGGATTGAGCGGCTTTCAGCCGGCCAGAACGTACCGATCGGTTGACCGATCATCTGCTCGTGCCCTGCATGTGCCCCGAACATGCGAACCGCGCGATCATTGACAGCCAGAATTCGAGTGGCGGTAAGCAGTCCGTTGACCCAGTCCGGATGCTGATCAAGGTCGATAGCGGCTCCGCCACGCCTGTGCTTCGCGATTGCATCGAGCAGGGGCCGGGCCGGCGAGGCATCAAGCTCCCAAGCAGCGGCCTGAGATCCCTGCAACTCGGCATCCATGCGCAGGTACGCTGCTTCGGTTAGTGGTCCTGCATTTCGGCCACACTCAACGATGTCAAGGACCGCGCCGGTTGCGTCTCGTCGCACCACCTGCCGCACGGCCGCCGCAACCTCGACCCCGGTCAGGCTACGCCGAAAGACGATACCTTCCCATCGACCTTCGCGGAGCAGTATGTCGATGTGATCGACACCCGAGTGGCCGCGCGAGCCGATCTCTGCCACGTGTCGACCGACCATCGCCATGGAAGGCCAGCCGTACAGGACTTCCGATGCGGCATTCCAGTACTGGATGACACCGTGCAGGTTGCTGACGATGATGCTTTCGGACACAAGGTCGGCCAGTTCCGTGCCGGGAGCAGAGGCAACGAGATTCGGCTGGCCGCCTTGCGATATCTGTCGGGCGAGATTAGTCATCTGATGGTGGATCCCGTCGCTCGTTGCGTCGCGAGCGGCCTGCGCAGTTCATTGCGTTCTGCAGGAGATGAAAGAGCACCTCATCATTGACCGGCTTCGTCAGGCAGGCATAGGCACCGCCCCTCAGTGCGCGAGCCTCTGTCGCCGGGCTTGTGTCCGCGGTGATGAAAATGACCGGCATTGACGAGCCCAGCTCGCGCAATCGCTCCTGTAGTTCGAGCCCGCTCCGGCCGGGCATGCTCACATCCGTGATCAGGCAATCGAAGCGGCCTGGCACAAATTCAGCCATGAACGCCTCCGCCCGATCAAACGAGCGACACGCAACGTCCAGGACCAGGAGGAGATCGCAAAGAGCCTCTCGTACAGCTTGGTCGTCATCTACGATGGCAACTAGGGGCGTTTTGGACAAACAGATGACTTTCGCTGGCATGGCCCGCCGATCATCTGCCCATTGCTGATCGGGTTGTACCTATTCCTTGGTGTAGGATGGGCTACCTCCCGCGAAGTTCCGCAGGAAGTGCTTCCCAAATCCGGATCAAGTCTCCGACGGACGTTGCTTGCAGCTTTCTCGTCGCGTTGCCGCGATGCAACTTCACAGTGATCTCGCTGATGCCGAGATCAAAGGCGATCTGCTTGTTGAGGCGCCCCCTTGCTACCTCGCCCAGGACTTCACGTTCGCGCGGTGTCAGCGTTGCGAAGCGGGCGGCGTGTTGCGTTATGCGCCTGGCCGCGGCTCTTTGCGAGACATCCTTCTCGATCGCCGCCGCGACGGCGTCGAGGAGTGTCTGGTCTCTGACTGGCTTCGTCAGGAAGTCGACGGCTCCCGCCTTCATTGCCTGGACGGTCATGGCTATATCGCCATGACCCGTGAGGAAAATGATCGGCCTCGTGTTGCCGTTCAATGCCAGACGCTGTTGCAGATCCAGCCCGCTTGCTCCGGGCATGCGAACATCGAGAATCAGGCAGCCGGGCCGCTCCGGAAGATCGGCACGCAACAATTCCTGCGTCGAGCCAAAGCAGCACGCGTCGATGCCGACCGATAGCAAAAGCTCCCGAAGCGCCGACCGGATCTCCTCGTCGTCGTCCACGATCAAAACAAGTGGGCGGTCTGCAGTGTTAGTATTGAGAGTCATAGGTAAGCGCGCTACGTGCGATGAAGGCTGCGAGCCCGTGGATACGGTTGCCCTAAGCATTTGCGTGGCCTCCTGATCGCTTCTGCCCCGCGGTCTTTCGCTGCTTTTTCGCAGATGCCCGTAAGGTCCATGTCATGACACGGCCGTCACGGTCACTTGGCTTCTACAGCGTGTTTCTAGGGCTCGCAGGGCCCCCGCGTCTTTCCCAAAGCCGTCATGTCTTGCCTCATTCCGTGCCAAACGAGGACCATGCGACTGCGAGTCGCGGAATCACGTGTGCTTGCGAATCGTTGCGACCTGCGCTCCGGATTTCACCCCAGTTCCTGGCGGCAGTTGATTGGGTCGACCGCATTGAAATTGCTTCCGAATCCGTTGCGACTTTCGCGGCGATTTGCCCTCACGAAAAGTTGCGCGTCTCCGGGTGGCCGTGGACAGCCGCTTGCCTATTTCCGATAATGCACCGCAAAATTCGCAGGGCGATCAGCGCCTGCGGTCTAACCTTCCGGATCAACTCAAATGGCACAGGCCGGCGTCTACGGATCGAGGCTCGGACGACCCCTGCAGGCGAAGAACGCACCTTCGCTGATTGCACGTACGCTGCGCAGTTCCGAGCTAGCGGTGACCGAAACCCGAAACGACGACCCGGTGCCGAGCCTTTCCGGTTCGCTGCCCTCCGAGGACGCCTACCTCGTCAGCCTCAAATTTCGTGATTATCCGGACTGCGAGTGCTGGGAGCGGGGCCGATGCGTCATCAAGACGAATGTCCACGGCGGCGCGACCTATCTCTACGATCTGAAGCGCGATCCGCGCTACGTCATCGACAAGCCGTTTCACTCCCTCTTTTTCTATCTTCCGCGCTCGGCCCTTGACGACATTGCGAGGCAGGCCGGCGCACCGCGCATTGGCGAGCTTGCCTATGAGCCGGGTATAGGCCACGACGACGCAGTCGTCCGTAACCTCGGTGCGTCGCTCGTGGAAGCTTTGCGTCGAGCGGACGAGACCAACCAGCTTTTCGTCGACCACATGTTGCACGCACTTACTGCGCACGTCGCTCAAACCTACGGTGGCCTTCGGCGTAGCGCCAAGACGATACGCGGCGGCCTCGCTCCGTGGCAGTTAGACCGCGCTTGCGATATGCTCAATGCCGATCTCGCCGGAAAGACTCCTTTACGGCAGATCGCAGCCGAGTTTGATCTTTCGGTCGATCATTTCTCGCGGGCGTTCCGAATCTCCACTGGTCTGCCGCCGCATCGATGGCTACTTCGCCGGCGGGTGAAGACGGCCGAGCAGTTGATGACCATCCGCGATCTGCCGCTGTCCGAGGTTGCGAAATCGGCTGGGTTTGCCAATCAGAGCCACTTTACGAGGGTATTTTCAGCAATGGTCGGCGTCAGTCCGGGAGCGTGGCGCCGAGGAGTGCGAGGCGCGTCGGATAGTGAGGGGTAATCAGGGTTACGCATAAAGACGGTCTGCGACCTACACAACCGCAACGTATGCATGGCTAGGCCGACCCTCATGACGATAATCACGGCGAGCAGCACCAATTCCTAGCCGTCCTCGCACGACAACTAAAAGGCATTTTCGACGCCCAACTCATGGAGCGAGCTTCAATAGCGCGCGCGTCTCCGGCACGGTCGCTGGACGCCGCCCGTATCGACCGCAGAGTTCGACCACACGCTTGACAAGCGCAGCGTTCGACGGTGCAAGCTTCTCACGATCCAGTCGCACATTGTCCTCAAGTCCTGTGCGGCAGTGTCCACCGAGTTCAAGAGACCACGCATTGAGCGTGATCTGGTCCTTTCCAATGCCGGCGCCGGTCCAGGTCGCATCAGGCGCCAACCGGTTAAGGGTCTCAATATAGAACTCAAACGCTGCTCGATCGACGGGCATTGCGTTCTTCACGCCCATTACGAATTGGACGTGCAGCGGTCCTTTGATCTTGCCGATCTTTTGCATAGCGATGGCCTGGAAAATCATCGATAGGTCGAACGCCTCGATCTCCGGCTTTATCTCATGAGCCAGCATCTCGGAGGCCAACCAGTCGACGAGTTCGGGAGCATTCTCGTAAACGCGCGTGGAAAAATTGCACGACCCGGTCGACAGCGACGCCATGTCCGGCCGCAGTGACAGCATTCCGCCTCGCTCCCGGCCTGTGCCTGAGCGCCCTCCAGTCGAGAGCTGCACAATCATGCCGGGACAGTATTTCCGGAGGCCTTCCAGCAAACGCCCAAAACGTTCGGGATCCGATGTCGGCTTACCCGCATCGTCGCTCGAGTTGCTCCGGGCCTATTCCTCATCCTTCATCAATCGAATCGAACAACATGCGATAATTCTTCTCGGAGTCGCGTGCGAAATCGACCTCTGTCGCGGAATATCGAAAGCCCGTATTCGGTGCCGGCATCGTGCCGTAGGCGCGTGGTGCCCCTCGTCTGCTTCCTTCCGACCATCTCCGGCCAATTTCTCAACTTGACCTACCAGATCGCGCCAGACCTCTCCTTGTCGCGCGGATACCATTTCTAGACGGGTCGCGGGTCGATGACGCCTGGACAATCAACCTATCCCATGTGCCAGGCGCACCACCGCGGTCGCCGGCGCGGTGCTGTTTCGTATCGATCCGGCGCCGTTCCAGTACAAAGTCAACCAGCTCGAGGCATCGCTTGCGCAAACACGCCAGCAGGTCAAGCAGCTGAAGGCCAGTTACGAGCGGGCGACGGCGAATGTCGACGGGCTACGGCATCGACCCCGAAGGCAGACATCGCTTCTGCACTTGAAACTAGGCCGCCGGCGATATTCGTTTCCCGAACAATACGTGGGCTTATGGTGCGCGCTCCGAGGGCATTCGTCTTTGCTGCAGCTTCAAGGAGTTGCGGATGTGGACAACGAGGCTGGGGATATCCGTGCCGCAGGGATGCCTTGCCGTCTCTTGTCAGCGACCACTCTTAAGAGACGGCGGCACTCCCGGCATAATGGGCGCGGGGTTACGTTTCAGCGGGACATGATGACCGGCAAAGCCCATGGGCCCGACCTATCGCGGATGAAGCCCAATTTCCGGCAAGGGACCGCTTCGGAAGTCCTCAAGCTTCGCGATCACCGCACCCAAGGTTTGAGTTAAGAAATCAATTCCCCGCCGCGGGTAAATGCTGCCGCCGTCCGCAGCGCGGCGCCGTGGAGAGCCTGCTCCCCACTACTTTCGATTATGCGGGCGTCCACGGATTTTTTCTCTACCGGTGATTGCGCAAGGCGACGCCAGCCAAGTATTCAGTCACGCGGTGGCGACAATCCACTCCGAAGAGCTGCAGCAGGCTCGGCGGGGATAGGGCGTCCCCGGCAGATGAGTTCTAGAAGCTGGTTTTGCGAACCGAGCTGACAAGCCAGGATTGCCGGCGGCGGCTTGCTCGCCCGCTCTTCGTTGAGGAGCTGCGAATGAAGCTTCCGGACCTGGATGTTTTCGTTCGTGCAGGGAAATGCACAAGCGATCCCCGCTAAGGACGTTCTTCAACCGGAGCGGCGAGTTCGCCGCCTAGCAACATGCGCTCCGCAGCCCGACCGGCCATGAACTCGATGCACTGAGTATATCGGCCCATGCCTTGGCGTCGAAAACCCGCCCGTCATCTCCGTTATTGGACTGGCCCTGTCGATCGCAACGCCGGTTTCAAGACGGTGCTTGTGTTCTTGCGTCGGCTGCCAACATCATAGCGGCTGCTGAAGCTTGCCGACTTGCAGATGGGATTGGGCTGAAATCTCGGTGCACCGCAAGTTCACCGCCTGCGGCAAGGTCGGCTGGGTTGATACCCGGATCGAGTGAGGCGAAGTGATCATTCGCCAAGGACGTCTCTGGTAGGCCCTGCCGATTTCTCCTACTGGTATCTTCCGATGCGCGGAGGTTTACTTTGCTTCGCAATCTCTGACGATGCGGCCATCACGGGTCGATACCACGATCGGCGGGGTGGTGTAGTCGTCGCCTCAATCGCCACAATCTGCTTCAGGATGGATTATGCTGCACTTCCCTTGCACTCTCGTAATGGTTGCTGTTGGATAAGTGGGCGTCACATTGGCGTGTCGCGAAAACATTTCATTGTCTATTTGAGGAGGAAAGTATGCTTCGGATCACTGCTCTTATTTTCTTCGCCCTTACCTGGTCCGCGAATGCCCAAACAAACCGCACCGAGTTGAAACGCGCCGACCTAAGCGGCACGAATATGGAGATTGTAGTCAGCGTCGTCGACGTACAGCCCGGAAATAATCTCATTCGCCACACGCATCATGGCGAGGAAGCCGTTTACGTTCTAGAGGGCGCAACGTTGGCGCTACCCGATGGAAAAGAGGTGCCATTTCCTACGGGAGCAGCAACAATCAACATTCGCGACGTGCCCCACGGTGGTTTCAAGGTGGCAGGCGACAAAACCCTGAAGATGTTGACGGTCCATATCGTCGATAAGGGTAAACCAATGATGGAGCCTGCAAAGTAAGAGGTCCCCTCAAACCGACATCAAGAAAAAGCGGTCGCAAACGCGCACCCGCTTTTTCTGCTTGAGAAAGCTACGCCGGGGGTATTCTCGAATCCAGATGGTCGCCTCCGCGCCCATCCGCCCCTCGGCGACGCGCTCAACGCCGCATCGCTATCTCGAAGTAGCTCCAGCTCGGGGGGCACGTCGCCTTCCGCCACGGAAAGGACAGCGCATGGTCATTAAGCGTCGGCACTTCAAGCAAGAGCACTCTCTGGAGGAACGCCTTACCGAAGAGGCCAAGAGTCTTCGTGAAGAAGCAAGCGTACTCCCCGAAGGTATGGAAAAAGAGCAGCTACTTAAGAGAACCCGGCAAGCTGAGACCGGCGCGCATATGAGCGAGTGACTTCAATCTTCCGGGTTCTGGCCCCCCATATGAACCAATCAGCGAAGCCAAGCGCCGGACGAAAGATAGCGGCCGGGGCGTCTGTTTTGCTCGCCCTGCTACTGATGGGTTTTTTCTTTGTCGCGTTCTAAGGTAGGCCCGCAGCGAATGTCCTAACTAGGACGGCACCCAATCGCATGACCCCAGGCCGGCGAGAATCTGTTCGGCTAACCGAATAAACACGACTTCAGCTGAATGTTTATTTCGGTTCGCTAATAACGCTGGCACTCCGCGGATCACCCAGGTCAGCAAAGACCTTTTCGCGTAGTCTTTGCAAAAACGGCCCCAACGCGGTGAGGCGCGGCGCGGAGGGGCCGAGTTGCCACGATCACCTGCACGCCAAAACCAGCATCACTGGGCCGTTTATCCTAACGATCGATAATAGGAACGATCGGCTTGGCAACGAGTCGGCTCAGGTCCCCCAGCCGATCCAGCCCCCCCCCCCGGCTGCTGGAGGAAAACCCGCATTGTTCGGGTTGGCGGCCCTCGGGTTGGGGCCGTTTCAATTCGCTGGACGCATGAAACCCTTCAATTTCACAGGTGGTGTTGCAATGGAATTTATTGGACGCCCGATGAGTGTCAAACGCCATCCGGAACTGCCCCCTTTGCGTCATGAAGAACTGCCCCCACCATCGGGTTATGATCTTGGTTGAAGGTTGCTTCCGTCGGTGACGGGACGGAGGGAGGCGGAGCCGACCGGAGGGCCGTCACCGGCGGGCGGCGGCTTGATGAGGCCGCTCTTCCGTTTGGCGCGGAGCCGGTAGCTGTCGCCGCGGATAGTCAACACGTAGCTGTGGTGCAGGAGCCGGTCGAGGATCGCGGTGGCGACCACCGGATCGGCGAACACGGTGCCCCATTCGGCAACGCTGCGGTTCGACGTGATCAGCATGGCACCAGTTTCGTAGCGCCGGCTGACCAGTTGGAAGAACAGATGGGCCGCGTCGGGCTCCAGCGGCAGATAGCCGAGCTCGTCGACGATCAGTAGCTTTGGCTTCGACAGCGCGAGTAGTTTCTCGTCCAGGCGCCGATCGCCATGCGCCTTGGCAAGGCCAGCGACCAGCGTCGTCGCCGTGGTGAACTGCACCGTATACCCGGCCAGGATTGCCTCTCGCCCGAGCGCGATCGACAAGTGCGTCTTACCGACGCCCGGCGGGCCGAGCAGCAGCACGTTCTCTCCGTTGGCGATCCAACGTGACGCGGCCAGGTCGCGGATCTGCTTCGGATCGATCGACGGCTGCGCCTCGAAGTCGAAGCCAGCAAGCTCCTTCACGGCCGGGAAGTGTGCAAGCTTCAGCGCCATGTCGATGCGGCGATGATCCTTGCGTGCGATCTCGCGCTCGCACAGCAGGATCAGCGTCTCACGTGCCGACAGGTTCGCGCGCGCTGCCTCGTCGAGCAGGCTATCGAGCTGATCGCGGATGCCGGAGAGCTGCAATCGCGCCAGCATGGCATCAAGGGGATCAGTCGGTACTTCGGTTGCCTTCTTTGCGCGCGTCATCAGAAGCTTCCCCCGATCACGGCTTCATATTCGGCAAGAGGACGCAACAACGAAGGCGGTGGAGACGACCCCGGCACCGCCGCCGCAATCTCCGGCCGGCGGACCGCGCCATTGCGCCCGGCAACACCATCGAGATGGGCGGGATCGGCGATCCGCAGCCGGCGCCCCTCCGATTGCTTGTGGACCGCTACCTGGTGCAATCCATGGCGGATCCGCACCTCGCCGGCCGCGACCGTTACCGCCACGCGCTCGCCAATTAGGCGCCACGGCACTGAGTAACTGTTCGTGTCGATCTCGATGGCGCAATCGTTGCCGACGACCCGGGTTAGTTCGCGCAATGATCCGAACGAGGGCTGCCCGCCGAGCGGTTTTAACCGGTGTGCCTCGTCGCGTACGAAGCGAACCATCGGCGCCTCGCCGGTCGTGCCGTGGATACGCACGTTCGCCACCTCACGCTCCCACTTGGCGAGATGCGCCTCGAATGCCTCCCAACTTACGAAGGAATGCCCCGCGATCGCGTTCTTCTTCACGTAGCCGACGCCATTCTCCGTCTTGCCCTTCGTGCGTGCCCGATATGGCGCGCAGGCGCGTGGACGGAAGCCCCAATGCTTCGCAAACGCGATGAGTTTGTCGTTGAACTGAACCGACCGGCTCACCGCGTCGTGACGCACGACGAGCGCGCGTGGATTGTCCATCAGCACTTCCTCCGGCACGCCGCCGAAGGTCGTAAATGCGCTCTCGAGCCCGGCGAACCAGTGCTCTTGCTTCTCCGCCCGGAACGCACGCAAATGCAGCCGTCGCGAATGCCCGAGCGTTGCCACGAACACGAATGCTTTGACCTTCACCCTGCCGATCTCGACCAGACGCTCCCCGAAGTCGATCTGCAGCTGTCGGCCAGGAGGCGTCTCGAACCTCGTCGTCGCCAGCGCCTCCGCCTTCAGCGCCTGACGATAGGGCTGCACCGCGCGTTGCAGCGTTCGCCGGCTTACCTCCACGCCTTTCTCGGCCAACAGATCCTGGCGAACCACGTCAGCATTACCGCGATGGCGAATGAACCTCTCGTGCAGCCAACCCTCAAGGCCGTCGAGCAGCTTCGGCCGCTCAGGCGACTTGAACGGCTTCACCCCGCCCGCCGCCACGTAGTCCTTCACCGTGTGATGGCTGCAGCCCAGCTGGCGCCCAATCCGCTTCAGACCCCACCCGCACGCCCTTAGGCGCAACATCTCCGCCACGTCATCCGGCGTCTTCATCACCTGCCCCCGTGGATCACTCCACGGCGAGCCTCTAGTGATTCGTTCCTCGTTCATTCGCTCTCTCCTCAGCTATCCGAGGAGGGGGCAATTCCTCATGACGCCGAGGGGGCAGTTTTCCATGGCGCGCGACAGATGAGAGGCCGATTCCTCGTTCGGCAAGGCGGCAACGGCTGGATGGTCTACGATAGCGAATGCAAAGGACCGGCCCAGATAGAAAAGGACGGCGCGTTCGCCGAGAAGCTGACAAAAGACCAGGCTGAGATTTTAGCGAAGCTATTCACGAGTCGCGAAAAGCGGCCCCTGACGTTAGAATGGCCTCAACGCCCGCGGAGAGCGCTAAGGCCGCGGTAATAGTCCCAGTCCATCGTTTAGATTTGACGTCGTGGACTGCTGCTCGTTCCCTGAACAGAACGGACCCGGCGAGACGCTGAGGCCGAGTCGACGGCCCTAGCGAGGTGCAGCCGGGGCCACCGGTTTAAACTGATTGAGAATGTACCCCGGATCTTCGGGGGCAAGGAAGCGTTGGCAGGAACTAGCTTTGGGTGGCCGACGTTACTGCCGCGACGGTCAATTTTGCAAACCGCCCCGACAATAGCCTGATCTTCTTCGGACCAGCCAACGGCCGCGACCTTTTATTTTGGGATAGAAGCAATGCCAAACAATTTAACCAACCGCGTCCAGCCAGATCGCTCGAAGATCAACATGCACGAGCCATACGAGGTGAAGTATTGGACCCATGCACTTGGTGTGTCGAAGAATGACCTTCAGAAGGTCGTCGAAAAGGTCGGCAACTCCGCTGCTGCGGTCCGCAAGGAATTGGGTCTGCCCGACAAAGCTCAAGAATGACCAAACCGACCTGTCCGATTTGCTTGGGGTTGGGCTGGGTCTGCGAGAACCATCCGCACTTGCCTTGGACGGCGGAGGCACATGGCTGTCAGTGCGGCGCCGGCATGCCTTGCGAGTGCAATCGGGCGGATGGGATTGATGAGCCTGATGCGAGCAAGGTCATTGAGCAATCCGAATAAGATATTGCCGTCTGGCAATTCGTAGGGCTGCGCTGCATGGACGCTACCGACGAGCTAGGAAGGCGCCTAGCAAGAATGCAACGGCAAGGGACTGAAATGGAGCTGCCCGGGTCGCTTCACTCAAATGATGCAGCCACCGATCATGTTGTGGCAAATGTTGCAACGCGTCGTCTTCAGCCATCCGCCGGATCGCTTCTGAAGCTCGGTCTATTCGCTGCTCGGGCGTGGCAGTAGGTGCAACTGAGCTTTCGTCAGCCATGTAAGTCTCCTCGCGCCGGTCGCCTACCAAACGGACTTGTTGCATGAGCGCTAACGTCCGGCGAATATCGACTGTTCCTAGGTTGTGCCGTTCGGGCCGATAGCTGATCGGCGGCCTCTCGGGCATCTTCGTCAAGGCCGTTGGGGGCGCGGCTTGTCCGTCGTACAATCGGGCGTCGCTTGGATCGCGGGTCCATAGTGCAAGAGTGGCCAGGTCGGATAGAGCGCAGGCTGTCGGCCATAATGGCCGCCGATGTCGCCGGCTATTCACGGCTCATGCACGATGACGAAGAGGCCACGCACGCCAAGCTGAGCGAACTTCTCGCAAGAGAAGTGAGCCTGCTATTGCCAGTCACGGCGGCCGTATCGTGAAGAACACCGGAGACGGGTTCTTGGCAGAGTTTCCGAGCGCGGTCGAAGCAGCGCCATGGGGCATGCGGCGAAAAGCTGCCCTCAGGGAGGCCGTGTCACTGATGCGCTGTCCCTGCGGCGCAACGTCGATAGTCACCACCGGCCGAGAGTTGCACACACCGCGGGCACATCTAAAAACGACGCAATTCGACGATGAAGACGAAGGAAGAACACTTAACTCAAAGGCAAACCTCGGGTGGAAGCCTGCCGGATGAGTCGGAGCGCCGAAGCAATGCAGTCACCTGCCCATTAGCGCTACGTAACAGTCGTATACGTAGAGTCGGCGGGGATTTGTGCTTCGTAATGCTTGGCTTTTTCTATCAGTGCGTCGCGGACTGGACCTTCCGGCAGAAGCGCGGCTTGATGGCGCGCCTGTCTCGCGCATTCTGCGATTTTACTTGCCAGTTCTTCCGTCTCGCGATCCATCGTCGCCGCTCCTCCGAACTAGAAGCCATGCTAGCGCGGTGGGCCAGCGCTTTCTTGGCACGCCGCCGAATGCTCGGAAATCCACTTCGTTGCGTCGTGCTCCGTAACAAAACCTTTGATGACTTCGGTTTCGCCATCGGCCCACAGAATATCGATTCTCCAGCCGGTGCCGGGGTTTTTGCAAGCCATGAAGGCTGGGCGCTGCTCTATCATTGCTTGACTATGCGCCGACTGGTGGCTGCTACAAGCCAGTGATCCTGCCACACTTCGCTTTTTTGGCCCCAATCTATTGAGCCTTAACTCCCGCGCCCGCGCCGTTCTTCCGAGATCGGGAGTCAAGAAGATCGGGCAACGGTGGTAGTTGCTGGCGCTATGCAAGAAATTCACTGACTTGAAAAATTTGAAGGCTCATTTCGCACGGCTTGATGAGGTGACGCTGAACGGATGCTCGACCGTCTCGCGACGAAGGCGCATAGCAAGCGGGTTCGCATCGAGCCGCTGCTGCAAAGCGTCGAGCAGATCCTCGCGCTCCCATCGCGTGATCCGTCGCGCTGATCCGGGCGTGGAGGCGCAGCGCCTCGTCGGACTCTTCGTTTGTGTAGCGATACGCCAATCGAAGTGCACGTGGCGTGGCGCGGAGCGGCGGTGAGGCGATAGCCAAATCGCAATCCTGAGACAGAAGCGCTGACCTAAATTCACCCTCGATTGAAATAAAATTTGATGGGATAAGTCCAAAAGCTGACTTGATCTTTAAGCTTTCTTGAAACCGCAACGCTCCACCAATTCGAATGGGTAAGAAGCGATGACCGATCAACAGTTGGCTCTTCATGCCGTCAGCGAAGCCCTGTGCATATTGGACGAGTATCTTCTGCCCCGCCCCCACGACAGTGAACGCATACTCGACAAGTTAGTTGAGGTTCTTGAGCGGCCCGACTTGGTCGTTGCTGTAAGTCGACTGCGGCAACGAAGTAGTCTCTAAGTGTTCCGATGAAGAGGCAATTTTCATTTATTCCTTTGGCCGCTCGCATCGCTACTTTTCTATTGATTGGAATGCCGACCGCGCAGGCAAAACAGCAATGCAGTGCGGTGATGCCCCCAAATCCGCGCGAGTATTGGTCTTGGCGCCTCATCGACGGACGAAAATGCTGGTACGAAGGCAAGCCCATGCTTTCAAAATCATTATTGGAGTGGCCCGTGCGGATTTCGACGCAGGCACGTCCCACCGAGGAGCTTGCAAGTGCACTCATAGAGAAGCCCAGCGATCCGATCGGTTCAGAAGAATGGACGCCATCTCGCCAGAATACCTTCGATGCCCTGTGGCGCACCAGGGTTGAACAGCGGTAGGGCTTTGACCTTCAAATTAAGAGAGGCTGACTTTCTCTTCATCGCTGAGGCTGTAGGACTCGGTGACTGGTATAGTCGACGTCGGCCATGCATCGATCGATCGAACCAATACTGTAGCTTCGTCGATCTCAAGTCTTTCGCTTCGATTGCCGTGAGAGCGCCATATTTTCCAATGAATGCACACGGAACGGCGCCCCGCAGAAAAGTAGCTAATCTCCAAACCGCCGATGAAACTGACCGGAGATCGTCCTTTACGCCAGTCCCGAGAAAGCCGCCCGCAGGATCATGGAGCACGCTCACGCATTCGAGCCGATCCAGGGCGGCCGGATCTAGATCGAGAAGATCAACTATCCAATGCTCTACCGGGATAAGGCGACACCGGCTGAGTATTGGGCTGACCTGAAGTATGCCGAGGAAACATGAAGTGGCTTGAGTACCGCGAGATGGCACCTTCGTCAGAATGACGCAGGCTGGCAAAGGCCCGTTCGGCTGATCGGCAGAGAGCACGCCAGTCGTGCTACAACGTGGGCGCCGCGCGTTCTGACGGCAAGCTACCCCTTCAGGGGTATTAAACTTTTTAAGTCTTTGTGCAGACTTAGCTTAGCCAGGATTTTGCAGATCCTTCCTGGGGCTAGAACCGACGCCGTCCGCATGCATTTTAAGCGGGCGGCGTTCGTACAATCTGAGCCGGCGTAAGCAGCAAGAAGCCCCGACGGGGGCTAGCGGCGTCAGGGCTTCTTTCCGGATGTGATCCTCCCCGGACCGCATCCTCAGCGCGCGACTGGCTGAGCGCACCGTCAGTCTACCGGGAAATCTCAGCATTTTAGACCGCTCTGCCGGATTACCTCGACTTGACACGTGTCTAAGTTCGGTAATGTCTCACCTTGAATTTTATCCCGCTTTGTCGCGTTTTCAGACGCGCGCTCCATCTGCTCGGCCGTAAGGAGGCGCACGCGAGGCTAGAGCGTTGATTCTTTGCCGCAGATGATCAACCAGCCGCTCCGCACCGACAGTCATGCAGCCATCATGCCCCCAAGGCACTTGGACGACCTCGAGCTGAGAACACAGGTGCCGCCAGTTCCGTCCCTCGTGTTCGGCCGCGTAAAAGGCAACGGCGACCTCGAGCGATGCCGGAAGATATCGCGCCATCGCCATCGAATAAGCATCCCACAGAGCCGGCGAAATCTTGCCCTTGGCGGTCCATACCGGTTCGCTCGTCGAATGCTTGGCGTCTCGCTATGCGGAAGCGATACTGGCGCTGGATCATGCGCGCGCTTTGCCGCCTGGGCCGGCTCGCGTTGAAGCGATGAAACATGCCGGCGCCCTTCGCGTCGCGGCAGACCGGATCACTGGCCCGAAGCTGCCCCGTCGCGGGCGTCCACCAAGTTAATCGGGCGACAAGGAGTGAGGCGCATTGCTCATCAAGCGCTTTGACAGGATGTCGCAGCGCCGGAACGTTTGAGCGATTCGTCAAATCGGTTCGGGATGGGAAAGTTTCGGCATCACGCTACTAAGCGTCGCGATAATCGCGGCGATGTATTTCTACGCCCTCAGTCTCGGATAGCCTATCCGCTCTCATATTCCAGTTCGCGCGCACCTACCTTTCTTGACTTGCAAGGCCGTGCGGCGTGCTTGCCGCTAATGCGACCGTTCCTGGACAGCAATTAGATCAGCTTCCCCGGGCCCGGATCGCGGACCCGTACCGCGTTCCTAATCCCGGCCTTGGCCGTGAACCCGAGCGCTTGAGATACACGGACTCAGATGTCTGACAGTCTGACATATCGCAGTCCAACTAACGCGTGACCAGCGGCCCTGACTGGGCCGAGCGCACTAAGCGTTCAGCCGCGCGCGTGCCGGGTCTCCACATTTTTCTCAGGGCCTCGTGGTGCGGGAAGTAGAGGCGCGCTATATCGCTTCGCCTGAGGAGATAAGGTTCCCGCGGCGCGGGCGAGTACCTGCGCTAGGCTTGCTCGCGCGAGCGCTTCCTAGAACTCGCTTTCAAGACCCGATTTGCGGCCGACCGGTTAATCGACGATGCTCCCACACGCTTTTCGCGAATGCAGCGCACTTTGATGACGAGCACACCGCATTTCGAGGGCAATCAGATTGGTACTCGGTAATAGTCATTTACCGATCGACCGGCCGCCGGATCATTCCAATTCCATGCCGTCTCATCACGATATTTGGGCGCGCCCTGCAGTTGGCTTTCTGTCACGCCAGTGACGTACCCGCCAAGATTGGTGTCGTACTTCAACGATTGCCAAGGCAGTGGATAGTGATCATCGCCGATGCCAAGAAGGCCGCCGAAGCTCAGGACCGCGTAGGAGACCTTTCCGCTCTTTTTGTCGATCATCACCCGCTCGATACTGCCGATCTTCTGACTGTCTGCACCGTAAACTGTCGTGCCTTCAACCTTGTCGCTGCCGATCAAGTTGCCGGATTCCTTCGCTTCGAGTCCCATAACATCCTCCGTTTAAGATCAAATGTCTTCGGGAGAGCAAGGTTCCTACGATACGCCCGGTGCCAGCTTTAAGGTTGGGAAAAGGATGCAACCTTCGCCGTGGAAAGGCATTGCACGGCAATGATGCCCTTGTCACGGAGCTTGAAATGGCAAATGCAATCACAGTGCGGACGGCGATCGATATCGCTTGGAGCGTTTTCTGCGCCACTCACTCCGGGATTGATACATCAGATAGGCGTCGTTGTCTGCTTGAGCGTCACCTCTATGGGAGTTGGGATCGCCGCGAAGGCGATGCCGACGCGTGCGCAAGAGCTCCTCGAGCGCATCACTATAGAGGGCACGCGCGCGGTGATCGGCACCGCAAGGCCGGAGCATTGCCAAACTCGGTTCGGATGCAATCATCTTACTGCTCCGAGCGGTGCTTCCTAGCTAAAGGACCATCGATGCACATCGCCCAACTTGCCCTCGCTGAAAGCGTGCCTCCTAAGCTTTATGGAGGCGCCCGGCTCAACGTCCGGATTGCCGAGACCTAAAGCTTCTCTTTCACGACGAAGTAGCGGCCATCGGGCGTCACGGGATGCTTTATGCCGGCCACTTCTCAAATGAAGGGTTTGCCCCCGGTCACCGCGACGGTCGTGCCCGAAGTGTAGCTGGATAGCGGGTCGGCGAGCATCACGTAGGCTGTGGCGAGTTCAGCCGGCTGGCCAGCCCGCTTCAGCGGCACTTGCTTGCCAAAGTTCTTTACGGCCTCCGCTGGCATCGTCGAGGGAATAAGCGGGGTCCAAATTGGACCCGGCGCAACGGCATTCACCCGGATGCCGTTCTCCGCCAGCATCTGGGCCAGGCCGCCCGTAAAGTTCTGGATCGCTCCCTTCGTCGTCGCGTAGGCGAGCAGTATCGGATTCGGCATGTCGGAATTTACCGATGCCGTGTTAATGATGGCGCCTCCAGGCTTCATATGCGGGACCGCGGCCTTGGCGAGGTAAAACATCGCATGGATGTTCACCTCGAAAGTCATGCGCCATTCTTCGTCGCTGATGTCGCCGATGTCGGCGAAGGTCGCCTGATGCGCGGCATTATTGACGAGAATGTCGACGCCGCCAAGTTCCTGCACGGCGCGGTCGACCACGGTGCGGCAATGGTCGGCCGAGCGAAGGTCGCCCTCGACGAGGACAGCCCTGCGCCCTTCCTTCTCAATCATCGCCGCGACTTCTTTCGCATCGTCGCTTTCGTCAAGGTAGGCGATCAGGACGTCGGCGCCCTCGCGGGCGAAGGCTATGGCGACCGCGCGCCCGATGCCGCTGTCGCCGCCAGTAATAATGGCGCACTTGCCTTGAAGCCGTCCCGAGCCCTTATAGCTTGTCTCGCCATGATCCGGGCGCGGGTCCATCTTCCCCGTCGAGCTTGGCATGGGTTGTCGCTGGCTGGGAAACGGCGGTTTGGGATATTCGGGCATGATTCTGTCCTTTACTTCGTCCGGACGGCCTTAGCACCAATGGATTTCAGCGCGTCCACGACGCGCTTCGGATCGTCGCCATGGAAGTCGACGGATACTTCGATCGGGCCCTCAAGCTTCTCGCCCGGCTTCGGCTTTACCTCCACGTCGGCGAGCGCGGGTCGATCGCCGGATGTATTGTCGGCGCCCCTCGGCTGCACCACGTCGGTTCTCTGGACTCCGCACTCCTGCACAACGTGCTCGACCGCGAGCTCTGCCGCGCGGCGAGTATCGAATTCGGCGACGAGGATGCCTTCCATGCGTGTCTCTTTCGGGCAGGCGATGGCAAACAACCAACTGCGTCCCCCGGTGTTCCTATGGGGGCCGGCGGCCTTCGATGAACTCGTTAGAGCGCTCGCTTCAAATATTCTGCTGTCCGGCTCCCGGAGGCAGCAACTTGATCCGGTCGTCCGGACGCCACGATGCGGCCTCCTTCGTTTCCAGCGCCGGGGCCGACTTCTACAATCCAGTCGCTCTCCGCTGCAACAGACATATCATGCTCGACCAGAACGACGGTGTTGCCAGCCTCGACGAGCCCTTGCAGCTGATTGCCGAGCTTTGTGACATCGGACGGATGCAGTCCCGTCGTCGGCTCATCGAGAACGTATAATGTACCGCCACGATGGGCGCGCTGGAGCTCGGTGGCGAGTTTGACGCGTTGCGCCTCTCCTCCTGAAAGTTCGGTGGCCGACTGGCCAAGTCTAATGTAACCGAGCCCGACCTCGCGCAGAGCGCCCAAAGAGCGCGAAAGAACGTCATCGTCTTTAAAGAACTCGAAAGCCGCGTCGACGGTCATCGCCAGCACATCGGCGATCGACTTGTCCCGTATCTTGATCTCGAGCGTTTTCAGGTTATAGCGAGCGCCCCGGCACGTCGGACACGGAGTATAGACGCTCGGAAGGAACAGCAGCTCTACGCATACATAGCCTTCGCCCTCGCAGGTTTCGCAACGGCCCTTGGCCACATTGAACGAAAATCTGCCGGCGTCGTAGCGCCTGGCACGCGCCTGCTTCGTCCCGGCGAACAGTTTACGCACGTGATCGAGCAAGCCGGTGTAAGTCGCCAAATTGGACCGCGGGGTCCGGCCGATCGGCTTCTGATCGACCACAACGAGACGTTTAACGCGATCCAACCCTTCCGTAATTTCCCCACTCAGCGTACGCACGGTCTCCTGCAGCTCAGCTTCGTCCAGATCGGATTTGCGTTGCTGACCTAGGTTCTCCGCGATCGCCTCGACGAGAAACTGGCTGATGAGAGTGGATTTGCCCGAGCCGGACACGCCGGTCACACATGTAAGGACGCCGAGAGGGAGGTCGGCATCGAGACGGCTCAGGTTATTCCGCGTCACGTTCCGCAGCTTCAGCCAGCTGCTCGGCCGACGGATCTTGCGTGGTGCCCTCGCGGCATCTTCGAACAGATACCTTCGTGTTTGGGACGCCTCGACTTTGGCCAAACCGGCAAGGCGCCCGCTGTAGAGTATCCGACCGCCCTGGTCCCCGGCAGCGGGCCCAACGTCGACGATCCAGTCGGCCTCGCGCACCACATCGAGCTCGTGTTCAACGACAAAGAGCGAATTTCCCGATGCCTTCAGGCGCCCGAGTGCCCGCAAGAGCGCCTGAGTGTCTGCCGGGTGCAGGCCAGCGGAGGGCTCGTCCAGTACGTAGACGACCCCGAACAGGTTCGATCGGACCTGCGTCGCGAGCCGCAGACGCTGCAGTTCGCCCGGCGATAACGTCGGCGTGCTGCGCTCTAAGGTGAGATAACCGAGGCCTAGCTCAAGCAGAACTTCGAGACGCCCGACGAGATCCTCGACGATTCTCTGAACGACAAGCGCCTTTTCGGGATGATCGTCGGTACCGTCTTTCTTGCTTCCATCAATATACGGTTTGATAAGCTCGTCGAGCTTGGCCAACGGCAGGCGAGACATCTCGGCAATGTCCATTCCTGCGAATTTGACCGAAAGTGCTTCTGCTTTTAGCCGCTTCCCACCGCAGACCGGGCAATCATCGCTCGACAGAAACTGCGCTACACGCCGCTTCATCATGACGCTCTGCGTGGTGGCATATGTCTGAAGCACGTACCGGCGGGCGCCGGTGAAGGTGCCCATATAGCTGGGCTCCTCCTTGCGCTTCAGGGCTTTTCGCGTCTCGGCTGGCGTGTATCCCGCATACACCGGTACGGTTGGCTGCTCGTCCGTGAAGAGAATCCAGTCACGATCTTTCTTCGAAAGCTCGCGCCACGGCCTATCGACGTCATACCCCAAGGTGACGAGAATGTCCCGGAGATTCTGGCCCTGCCAAGCCGAAGGCCAGGCCGCAATGGCGCGCTCACGGATCGTCAAAGTGTCGTCGGGTACCAGACTTCGTTCGACGACCTGATGAATTCGCCCGATGCCGTGACAGTTCGGACAGGCGCCTTCCGGTGTGTTGGGCGAGAAGGACTCCGCGTAAAGCAAGGCCTGCCCGCGCAGATATGTGCCCGCCCGCGAATACAGTATGCGCAAGAGGTTGGAGAGCGTCGTGACGCTTCCCACCGACGACCTGGTTGTCGGCGATCCGCGCTGCTGCTGAAGGGCGACGGCTGGCGGCAATCCTTCGACTGCGTCGACGTCGGGCACCTGCATCTGATGGAATAGCCGACGTGCGTAAGGTGATACGGATTCGAGATAACGACGTTGAGCCTCCGCGTATAACGTCCCAAACGCTAAGGAGGACTTGCCGGATCCGGACACGCCTGTGAAGACCACGAGCTCATTGCGCGGGATGTCCAGCGAAACGTTCCGGAGGTTATGCTCCCGCGCTCCGCGGACGCGGACGAAACCGTCGGCAATCGCGGAAGTCAGTTCTTCACTTCTATCGGCTTTCTCGAACATCGAGAGGTAAAAGCCCGGCTGCATCTCGTGGTTCCCGAGGGCACCCGGTCGAGTCGCCCGGGGCGCGTTAACGAAGGAACCATGAAGGAACACCCTTGTTGCGTCTGATACAGCAAAGTCCTTGAGACGACCGAAGAATGGCCAAGAGAGATGTGCTACGGCTGGGGCCACCTGGCGCCAATACGATTCACATCTGCGTCGACCCAAGTATCCGTCAGGCTGGCTCGATCGCCCTCATGAGGTCCCGCGCGATCTTTTGCTTCATCTGTTGGTGCACTGGTTCGCCTTCTTGTCGGACCTCCATCTAAGGATGGTCGTGCCGTGCCGAAAGCGGCCACCGGTGAAGTGATCGTAGGACACTTCGACAACGTATTTCGGCTTCACCGCCTGCCATTCGGACGACCGTCTCGTCGACCATCGGCTTGGTCCGCCTGGCGCGTTGCCAGTGAAGCTTTTGGTCGCCGCAATCATCTCGAGTCTTTCGGTCAGCGCCGGCTTGTCCTTTGCCTTGATGGCTGACGAAAAGCCGACGTGGTGCAGGAGGCCATCTGCATCGTAAAGCCCCAGCAGCAATGAGGCGACAGCTTTGCGGCCGGCCTGCAGCTTCTCGCCGTAGCGAAAGCCTCCAATGACGCAATCAGCGCTGCGATATCGCTTGATCTTCTGCATGCCCTCGCGCTTCCCGGTCTGGTACGGAAGATCGAGCCGCTTCGCGACCACGCCGTCACTTCCGCCGCCGGCCGACTGCAGCCACCGCTCGGCATCCCCGAACTTCGTGCTGGCCGGCGATAGCCGATATAGCGGCGCGCTCGAAAAACTGCGGCCAGCAAGCTTTTCCAACTGAAGTCGCCGTCGGGACAACGGTTGGTCGGCCAACTTTTTGTCGCCCAGCTCCAGCAGATCGAAAGCGAGAAATAGGGCCGGCGTGTCCCGGGACAGCTTCTGAACGCGGCTAGCGGCCGGATGGATGCGCTGCAGGAGGTCATTGAACGAAAATTGCCCGCCAATCTCGACGACGAGCTCGCCGTCAAGCACAAGCCTCTGCTCGCGCAAATCGCGGGCTGCGGCGACGATCTCCGGGAAGTATCGGGCGAGATCCTGGCCGGACTTCGAGCGCATGGACACCGCGTCCCGGTCCCGCGCCAGCAGGCAACGAAATCCGTCCCATTTGGGTTCATATTGCCACTCCTTTCCGACTGGAATGGCATCGACAGAACGTGCCTCCATCGCCTCCATACGGACACCACGCGGCGGCATTTCGACCTCCTGCTCGATGATTGGTCGCGGGAATACTATCGTGCGCGCCACTTTGGCGGTCAGGAGCCGCGCCAGGACGTCACCCGTAACTTTCAAATGCGCTTCGACGAGCGCGCGGGGAAGCCATTGGTTAAGCGAGATGTCGACATACCGGTTCGACCTGACATCTCCAGAAACCGCAGCGGGCGGTCTCCCGTGTTGTCGATGTAGTGCCCATCGCGAACGCGGCGTGTGGGCGAGCCAGTCGGTTAGTAGGAAAGTGTTTTCTTCCGAGAACGCACCATCGTCGAAGACGAGCAGAAACTCGCACCCTTCACGTCGCTGTTGAGTCCTTGGATCGAGTGCGGGATTCCCGCCGGAAAATAGAAACATCGTCCGCGAATGTTCGAGCCGGCCTCGTCGACCGCGGTGATCCGCGCCTTGCCTCGAAGCATGTACGACCATTCGGCTTGTTTGTGCCAATGCAGTTCAGACGCCCCCTGCCTCCAGTCTCATGTTGACTCCTGACACGTCCTTTGCGATCGGCAGTTCTCGGATCGTCGTCTCGCGGGTCCACCCGCTCTTTTCGATCCTGACGTGACTGTCAGCGAACGACCATTTCAGATTGGGCATCGAGCCGTGATCGGTTTCCGGCGGGCGGATGGTGAAGGGCTCCTGAACTTCCCGCGCAGGCTTGCGAGAGCCCGAGATGTGGGCCCCTTTGCCGTCTCGTTTAGGCTCCGGCGGATCTTTAGCCATGACCATTCTTGATCGATCGTTGTCGGTCCTTCCAGAACGGCCTCGGGTCCCCTTCGTTGCTAGAGCACCGCGTACGGCCACAGCGTTCGCAGTAGGAACGGTTCCGCCGCCGGTCCATTGCCCAGATTGAAGGAGCAGGGAATGGCGGATCAGGTGCGGCGCGGAGCGATGAAGCGCAATCCAGCACAGACGTTTCGGAAGGCGTGAGACCGCCCGCACGGTGCGGCAAAGGAAAGAAGGGCAGCCGCCGGGCCAGGTGCTCGCATTTCTGCGTGATGTGGTGCGAGAGGCTCCGCTGCCTTCGGTGCTCGTCGCCTTCATGCTGGGCTGCCTGATCGCGCGTCGTTAGCCGGGAATATCGCGATCAATCGCAAGATCATCGAACAGGGGCGAAGAACCTCCGGCAAGCATCGCCGCCAGAAGTTCCGCCGCGAGGAAGCTGAAGGTAATGCCGTTGCCGCCATAGCCAAAGGCGGCGAAGATATTCTTGGAGCCGGGCACCCTGCCGATCAACGGCAAGCCGTCATGGGTGGTATCGAAGGCGCCCGACCAGCCGAACGCCACATCTTCCGATGCATGCGGCCAAAGCGCCTTCAGATAATCTTTGAGCGCCCTCACCTTGGCAGGCGTGGCGTCATCACGAGCGTCAGGCTCGATGAGCGTACGGTCATCTTCGCCACCAAGGATGATGCGGCCATCAGCGGTGGTCCGCGCATAGTGATAGTTCCGGCTCGCTTCCCAGATGAGCGCCTGTTCGGGCCACAGATGGCCTGGCTGCCGCCGGCTCGCGATGACCCAGCTGGAAGCTGGTTGCTGCGCCGTGGGCCGCACAATATCCGGCATCACATAGCCGGTCGCGAGCACAACCTGGCGCGCCTCGATCGAAAGTCCGTTCTCAAGGCCGACGGTGACTCTCTGGGCCGTGCTGTCGTAGGCAACCGCGTTGGCCTTGAGAAGGCGGGCACCGCGTTGCAGGGAGATATCAAGCAGGCCATGTGTGAGCAGCACAGGATCGGCATCAGCCGCGTCCCTTGACAAAAGGGCGCCCGCCCGCGCGATGCCGAAGCGCTTCAGCAGCGCGGCGTGATCGAGATAGAGGGACGGCAGATCGGCGCGGCTCCTCAGCGCATATTCATCCTGAACAAGGTTCGGACTGTCATCGACGACGAGATAGAGCGAGAGACGCCGTCGCATCTGGCAGGCAATTCCATGCTGCCCAACCAGGGACGGCAGGCCTTGCGCGGCATGGTGGCTGGCCCGATAGCAGCGAACGGCCTTCTCGAAACCATAGAGCTGCGCGAGTTCGAACAGCGGCCGGTCGATTTCCCAGAGCAGCATGGCGGTGCTGGCCACCGTGCTGCCGAGACTGGGAAGCTCGCGATCGATGACGACCACCTGGCGGCCTTGCCGTGTCAGGCGCTCGGCCATCAGCGCACCGGTGATGCCGGCGCCGATGATCAACACCTCGCACCGAAAGCTGTCAACGATCGGCTCAATTGGCAGCGGCAGTAGGACGGCCCACGGTGTGCGCGGGCTACGCAGATCGCCCTGCTCGATGTCCTCGTCCTTGAAGATGGAACGCTCCCTGAGCCTTGACCGGATCTCGCTAGACCTTTACCGGGCGCAAAGCCGACACGGCCGGAGCATTGATCGGCCGTCCGTTGGGCGCAAAGATCGAACCGTGGCACGGACAATCCCAGCAGCTCTCGAAGCTGTTCCAGTGCAGATGACAGCCAATATGCGTGCAACTGGCCGAATGAAGATGCAGTTCGCCAGCCTTGTCCTTGTAGGCTGCGATCTTTTCGAGTCCCCGCCGCAGAATGGCGCCCTCACCCGGCTGAAGCTCTTCGAGCGAAGCGATTTCACCCGGCGCCACATATTCCGCGAGGTTTTGCAGGATCGTCATGTTCTCGCGCAGGAAATTCCGCGCCGCTGCGAGCGGCTTGCGATCCGGCGCATAGACGGACTTCCACGGATGATCTTCGCCCAGAATGAGGGCTGTGTTCAGCATCGCGCCCATCACACCATGGGTCAGGCCCTGGCCTGAATCGCCCATTGCAAGGTAAATGCGCTCGCTGCCGGGCTCGCGGCCGATGAAGCCGGCATAGTCGATCGTGTCGAGAACCTGACCCGACCAGCGATGGGTTATGCGGTCCAAAGCCGGGATCAATTCACGCGCCCAGTTCTCCAGCCGAGCAAAGCGCTGGTCGGCATCGTTGGCCTCACCGCTTTTATGGTCTTCGCCGCCGACCAGCACGAAATCAACCTCCTCGGGGCCCGTTTGCAACCGCACATAATGGTAGGGATCTTCGGTGTCCCAATAGAGCGCGTCGGGCAGTTCGCCCCGCGCGATGGCAAAGGCGAGCACGTAAGTGCGGTAAGGAGCAACCTTGGTATGCAGTTGAAAGCGGTCGGCGATTGATGCGTTGGTCGCGATGACAGCATGCGCGGCCGTGATCTGCCCCTGTGAGGTTCGCAGCGTGACGCCGCCGTCATGTTCGGCGACTTCCTCGACCGGGCTGTTGGCAAAGAAACGGACGCTGCCGCTTGCGCAAGCGGCAGCAAGTCCGGCGAGATATTTGAGGGGATGGAATTTTGCCTGGCGCGGATAGCGCAAGACGTGCCGGCTCTCGCAGCCCTTGAGCGGCACGCCGACCAGCCGGTGCACCGGTGCGCCGACCTCGCGCACCGCTTCCAGCTCCTCATCGAATATGTCGGCCGGCATGCCATTGCCCTGAAAAAGATAGCCGTCAAGACGGAGAAAGTCGCAGGCAATTTTCTCACTTGTCTGGATTTCCTCGATGCGATCCACGGCGGCGGCCTGACTTTCGTAGAACAGCTTGGCGGCCTCGGCGCGGCGCAGCTTCCTGAATTCGCTCATCAAATCATCGCAGAGCGGTGCAAGATGCGCCGAGGTGCGCGCCGTCATGCCGCTTGCGATACCCTTGCGGTCGATGACGATGACCGAGCGGCCGCGCTTCATCAATTCGTACGCCGTCGACAGTCCGGCGATGCCCGAACCAACCACGGCGACATCGCATTGCACATCGCCTTTGAGGGCACCCGCCTCCGGCAGGATTTCGGTCTCCATCCAGAGCGAGGTGCTGACCATGTTGAACTCCACCCAAAGAGGCAAAACGCGGCCTGTTTGCGCGAGTTCCTGCGGACGCACGAGACGCCCCACCATCATAATCTTCCCGGCCGGCTGTGGCGTTCACGCCCAGGAACCAGCACGGCGAGCATGCGTTCCCCCCGCTTTAGGAGCGAGGAGCGGCGTCATGGGACTATTCACCAAAGACATCAAGACGATGGATGATCTGCTGCTGCATGGCTTGCAGGACATCTATTATGCCGAGGAGCAGATCACCAAGGCCCTGCCGAAGATGATCGACAAAGCCACCAACCGGGATCTGGCCACGGGCCTCAAGAACCATCTCGAGGAGACCAACAAGCAGATCGAGCGTCTCGAAAAGGTATTCGAGAAACTCGGCCAATCGCCAAGCGGCACGCAATGCCCAGCCATCGACGGGATCATCAAGGAAGCCGACGAGACGGCCGGCGAGATCGAGGACAAGACGGTGCTGGATGCGGCGCTCGTCGCCAACGCGCAGGCCGTCGAGCACTACGAGATATGCCGCTACGGCGCCTTGATCGCCTGGGCGGAGGAGCTCGGCCACGACGATATCGTGCGCTTCCTTACCACGAACCTAAACGAAGAGAAGACCGCGAACGCCAAGCTCAATACGGTTGCGTTGCGCAAGGGCGTCAACAAGAAGGCCTCCACCTCCGCCTGATTCCCGGCAGGGCTCGGCGGATCGATTTCCGTCGGGCCCGCTGCTCCTTTCGAGGCCCGAGTCGTCCGCCATGACCAATCTGACAAAACTACCGAGTTGGGCCGACCATAACAACATCTTCGCCGTGGTCGAGACGCCGCGCGGCAGTTCGTGCAAGCTCGATTTCGATCCGAAGCTTGGCGTTTTTGCCTTGGCGAAGCCACTGATGGCCGGCCTGACCTATCCCTACGACTGGGGGTTCATTCCCTCGACCAAGGCCGAGGATGGCGATCCGCTGGATGTGCTGATCTTGCATGACGCGCAGACCTATCCGGGCGTCGTGCTGCGCTGCCGTCCCATCGGCATTCTCGAAGTCGAACAGAAGAAAAAGGGCGAGACGGAGCGCAACGATCGGGTGTTTGCCTGATAGATCACCGCTCGAAACTGATCTCAAGGATATCCGCGATCTTCCCACCCATGCACGCGATGACCTCGAACAGTTCTTTCGAGCAACGAATGCGCTGGAGAACAAGGAGCTGAAGTTTCTCGGCTGGCATGGTCCCAGCCGTGCGGCCAAGACCATCAAACGGCTGGCCCGCTGAATCGGGCTCGAAATAGGAGGTGAACCCTTGGGACGAACCATCGTGTGGCTACCCTGATCCCTTGGTTGATGCAGCAACAATTTCCTGGAGTATTTGCCGTTCAAGCTGACGGGCTGTCGCCTCCGCCGACCATCCAATCCTCGATACCTTCTTCATCTTCCTCGGTGCTAAGCCGCCAACCGCGTCGGCCGGCTTGGTCGGATGGCTGGTGCTTGAGCCGAATTCTGGTGCGGCGCATCGATCGAGGTTCTCCAACCTATCAAGCGTGAAACATCTGACAGCGTTCCTATGAGGACACCGCATTCGGTATATCCTCTAACGGATGCTCGGAATGGTGCGTTGGAACTTGCCAGCGCCATCTAGATTGTCGATGCGGTGGATGGGAAAGCCGACAGCGCGGAAGTCATGCTTCTGGCAGTTCAACTAGCAGTGTCTTTTAGTGGAAAGAGAAGAACCCATGGCAAAAAAAGCCAAGAAGAAGCGTCGCTACTCGAAGAGCTCGGGCTCGGACGTCAAGAGCGAGATGCGACGGTACAAGAAGGGGACGGCCAAAAGTGGCCGTGGCGGAAAGGGCGGCAAGGTAAAAAGCAAGAAGCAGGCGATCGCGATCGGACTTTCCAAGGCCCGCAAAAAAGGCAAGAAAGTCCCCAAGAAAAAGAAGTAATGGAGCCGATGTACAGGTCACTGCGTAGTGACGCGTATACCTCCGCCACGTTTACCGGCACTCGGCTTAAAACTTCAGGGTAGTGCGTAGGCCAACCACCACCTCGCCTTTGACGATAGCTTGGCCAAGAACGGGGCGGGAATCAGCGAAAAGCGCAAATGCGACGGCTACTGCGTCCAGTTCCACCTCAACCGCAAGGAGGTCTACACCCGCAACAGGCTCGTTTGGTCACGGGATCGTTCCACCGCCCGAGCGGTCGAAGATGCCGCAAGACCGGTTACTTGAGGCCGCTGCTATCTGGCGGGTCTCCTGTTGCGGCCGGTCGCCACTACGACGTCTTGATCGCCTGGATGGAAAGCTCAGCCACACGATATCGTTCGATCCCTCGCCGCCAAATTCGACGAGCAGACGGCGACTAAGCTCAACTAACGCCTCGCAAGGGCGTCAATTGCAAGACCGCAAACTGATGGAGATACACATGAGACGCACTATAATAGCAATCGCGTGCATTTTGCTGGCGACACCGGTCATGGCGCAATCCGTCAGCGAAAAGACCGGGGTCAATTCCGTGCTCGGGGTCAGCCCCTCGACGGTGGATTTTGTCAAGCAGGTCGCGATATCGGACATGTTTGAAATCGAGTCTAACAAGCTCGCACAGCAGAAGGGAAATGCAGCGGAGAAGACTTTCGCTTCCCAGATGGTAACGGACCACACCAAAACCAGCACCGAGCTGAAGGGACTTGTCACCAGTGGCAAGGTGAAAGCCGAATTGCCCAGCGCTCTCGATTCATCGCACCAAAGCAAGCTCGACAAGCTGAAGGGTGCCAAGGGTAACGACTTCAGCTCGGAGTTCAATTCGATGCAGGTCAGCGCTCATAAGGATGCCGTCGACCTGTTCGAGCGCTATGCCAAGGGCGGCGATAACGCGGATCTGAAGAATTGGGCCGGCAAAACCCTGCCGGCGCTTAAGCATCATCTTGAGATGGCGCAGGATCTCGACAAGAAGCCCGCGCCTACGGTCGGCGAGGGCAAGAAATAGCGGAAGGACGGAGCCGTTGCGAGGCGGCTCCTTTCCCCTTTTGCTGCCGCTGGCGGTTGGCCGCCCGGTCTGGGATTCGGCAATGCACCCAGATTCCGTCGACCCGGCAGAAATCGCAGTCGACGTTTTCGAGTTCCAGGATAGCTTCAGCGGTCAATCGCGGTCACGACACTTTGGTAGTAAGGCGCACATTCCTCGCCGCGCGCGCCCACGAGCTCTTGGAATAGTCGTCCAGCGCTGTGGCGAGATGCGCGGTCGTGCGCGCCGTCATGCCGCTGTCGATCCAGCACGATCACGGAGCGCCCACGGCTTACAAGCTCTACGCCACCGGCAGCCCAGCAATGCCAGAACCGACCACGACCACGTCCGCCCGGTCGGATCCCGACAGGCTAGCAACTTCGCCACCGGGACATTCATCCAGAGCGATTGCGTATGTTCATCTCGCACGCAGAGTTCTTGGCCAATAACGGAGGCGCGCCTGAGCAACAGGCGCTTTGGCGGCCTAACAGGTATCCCCTCCTATCCGCTCGACCATCCCGGAGGCCTGCGCGCTCCCCGGCAACTACTGCAAGCTGGCATGCCACCGCGAGCGGAGCATCCTGGCGAGCTCGGCACTGCCATCACGCTTCAAAACACCTCAAGTTAAGGTTTAGCTATCATCAGCCAGAGGATAGCGGCCACCGCCATGAACACTGGAATGCCGAAGGCAAACCACAGCCAGCAGATTCGGTGAGACGAGAGATACAGCACCATCGACCACGATCCATCCTTCCCAGAAGGAGTAACCGGCGTGCAGCACAAGCAGCGAGCCTGTGACGGGCTGTGCAACGACAGCGGTGGCTGTGAAGATACAATCCGCGCCTCGTTGAGATCGTGCCAGGACACCTAATGTCGGCGATTCTACTCATCGAAAGGACCGAATGGCCGTGCGAGGAAAGCCAGCCACAATAGCGGACCTTAAAAGTCCTGTCGCTCCGATGACGGCAACCTTCATTGATGGTGCTCCGCGTTCGGAGCTAAGCCCTCTTCCGCGACCGTAAGCCTCGAACGAATTCCTCCATATAGGGAAGGACTTCAAACAGCAGGACCGCGAATAGAAACGCCGCCACATACGTCCATGGTAATGGCTCTCGCTTCAGGGCGAGTTCGTAACGTGCGGGCCCAGAACCCAGTCCCCAAAGGCTGAGGAATTGCGGCCAGTTTAAGATGATGACGATCACCATCGCCATGAGAGGCATCAGCTCGAGAAAACTATGGACCTGCTGTTCGATGGGCGTGATGCTCCGCTTATGGCTGGCGAATGTTGTATCCCAGAGGGCTGTCAGCTGGTGCGTAACAAAGCCGACGATCATAGCCGCAATAATAAGAGCGTTGATTTCAAAAAAAATCGCCGCCAGCAATGGTATCGCAAGTTCGATCAACATCAACAGATGAAGTAGGGTTTCCTTATAGCCGCTTGTCGTCTCAATCCGAGATGCGCGATGGCAAAGATAATCAGCAAACCCCGCCAATAACCAAAGGGGCAGCACAAAGTACAGCAATACAGTTTCGGCTGCTGCGGAATGAGACATCCGGTTAGCGCTTCTTCTCTGCTTACAGGCTATCTGGAGTGCGGAGGGGAGATGACTTGTCCTCGTTTCGCAACTCCTGCTCCGCCAACCGCCAGAATTCTTCCTCCCTGCCTTCGGGCTTGCCGCTCCGCTCCCATATCTCGTAGGCGCGCTTCTCGATTTCCTTTTCGGTCGGTTGGGTCACCACGTGCCTCCTTCAACTCTGTAGGGATCGTGGGCTGGGTTTCCGCTAATCACGGACTCTTCGACGGTTAGTCGTCAGCGACACGCTCGGCCGCCGCTATCACAGCAGTCATTTCCACTCGCTAGCGCCGATCCCTCCTTCCGGTGATAAACCCGCGAAGTCAGCGAGGTTCCTCCGTTGAAACCTTGCCCTATGAGCGGCAAAAAGTCGCCCTTGGCCGAACGAAATCGCGGTGGTGACCGCCGCCTATGCCAGTTCAGGAAGGAAATTTCCCCGATCTGCGGGATCGCCTGGACGAGACTTGCGGGTACATTGAACTTGCTGCTCTCCCAGTTGCCGGGCAAGTTCTGCGCGGCCTTCTCGATCGAGCCGTCGCTCTTGATAACGCCTGGGCATGCGATGCCGATGCATGGCGCGAGCTTGAATCCCTCGTCTTCCGCCTTCGCGATCAGTTCTTTGAGCATCTTGACCAGGCGCCTCAGAGCGTTCTCACGCGACGGCTCGTCGTCGGCATGACGCCATAGCTCGAACTGCCACACGCACGCCTTGGAGAGGTTCGGCGCCTTCTTGCGTCGCGTTTCCACGACGCCGCAGCGGATGTTCGTGCCTCCGATGTCCACGGTCCAGGATGGAGTCGTGCGCTTCGAATATCCAGGATGGAGCGAGATATAGCGCGCCGATAAGGCCGGCGTCGTCCGGATGAGAATGGATCGGGAGCATCTCGACCTTATAGTTGTCCGCCTTCAGGAGGATTTCGGCCCGGGCGATGGCGAGTTCGCCGAGGCGGCTGTCCCGAAAACCGCCGCCCACTACGATGCGCTCGGTTTTTTCCCAGGCCTTGGCTTTTAGGAACCGCCGCGTTACGCGGGTGAGCTCCTGTGCAAAGTCCTCGATGGCGCTGTGGACGACAACGGAGGCTTCGGGATCGTCGCCGCCAAGGACGGCGTCGAGCTCCTTTTTGCTGATATCTTCGGAAAGCTCCTTCCCGAAGGGATCTTCGCCAAATTTGCGCAGCGGCTTTCGCCATTTTTCGAGAGTTTCCCGGAAGGCGCCCTTGCTGCCACGGTCCCCCAGGAATTCGTCCTCATCTTTAAGTTTGAGGTTGAAACTGTCGATCTCGACCCACGGGAGGCGAGAGGCGCCGTGTGCGGCTATGCCGGTGGTCTTGATCGTTTCGTCGGCCATTCTAAACCTTGCACAAGCCGCGTGCAGCAACTGGACTGCTTTGCATTCAACCCGCGCCGATAACCGCAGTTCCTCTGGTCTCCCTTGTGCACGATCTTGGGACGAACCGTGCTGCATTTCGCCGGCCCTCAAATGCCCAAATAGGACCTCAAGTGCCTCAACAGGAGTCGCGTCAGCCCGTGTACTGCTGGGAAATCAATATCTGGGCGGGTGACGGTGCCGATATGAATGCCCGGAAGGTAGCTCGGCCATGACGAGATCAAACTTCCTCATTGCGAACTAATGAAGAAAAGATCGCCAGCCCGTCTATCGCGTTCACGAATTCGTGGAGCCGCTGGGCTCTTTCACGGTCCGCGTCGATCTCATTTTCCGGCGCACGTACCAAGCCGCTACCGCGATAGTCAACCAGGCGAGGGAGGCGCCGACGAAGACGGCGGGGATGTTGCCGCGTGGAATTAGCATCGAGAAACCAACCGCGAAGGCCAGCATGCCCAGCGCGCCGAGCGCAGCGCCAGCGGCATCGACGGCGGCCGCCATTTGCCCGCGGCGCTTGCCGGCGAGACCCGCTTTGCGCTTGCGGCGAATTTCATGCTTCTCAATCAGCGTTGCGCTCGCGCAGAATATGGCTGGAAGGGCAAGAAAAACGCCACCGATGACTGCTCCATAGCGACTGCTGATGAGGCCGGTAAAGACGGTCGCAGCGCCGCCAAGCACGAAGCGAATCAGATATTCGTACCAGCGGCCTTCCTTGAGAGATGATGTTGAAAAGCGGATCGGGCTCACGTCTGACCTCCAGCGAAAACCAGTAGCCCGAAAGCGGCGACCAGCCAAATGACGAGTGACAGCAAGGTCGCCGTCACCGCTCGCAGCTTTGCGCGGACAAGCAGATGGCAGGCAACGACACTGTAGATGGCGAGCGCAACCGCTCCCGCAATCATCGCCTGAGCTTGCAAGGCGGCGTAATTGGCCCCGTGCTGATACACCGCGATCCCAAGCGTCGCGAGCGCGACCGAGGGTGCTGCTCCGAACAGGCCGGCGAAGCTCTTTGGACGCAGGAGATCTCCCAGCATCGCGAAGACCGATACGACGGCGCCCCCGAGGACGAAGCGGATGACGTACTCGGTCATTTCGCTTTCTTCCAGAGCTTCGAGAGCGGCCCGCCGGCCCCATAGACCGGATCCTTACGCGGCACCGAAACCTTCGGAATGGCTTTCAGCGCTCGCTGACGGTCTTCGACGCTCGTGCACTCGTCGTATGTACCGGTCGGCGGGTATGCCCCGATGACGAGGAACTCATCGCCCGCGGAAAGGCACTGATGGCCTGTGCCGGCGGGAAGAACCGCGATGTCCCCAGCCTTCAGCGTGAAGATCTTCCCTTTGTTGCCGCCGAACCGAACGCGGCCCTTGCCGCGCGCGATGCCGAGCACCTCATGGATCCTGGAGTGATAATGCACGTAATCGTAGATGCCATCCCGCCAGCTATCTCCCCATCCGTTCGCTTCAAATAGGTCCTCGATCACGGCTGCGGCGTCCAGGTTCTCGTCGAAAGCGACCGCGTTTCGATACAGTACGAGCGGCCATCGCGGGTGATTTGGAATGAGACCGTCGTCCTTAAAGCGAACCGTAACAGGCTTTCGCGCTCGCGCGAGATCCACAGCCTTCCGCTTGCCGGGGCGCTTCAGACCGGTTGCGCGCTCCATGTATCCCTTCAGGTCTTCAAGAGTCGGCATGATCATCCTCCTTTGAAATTCCGTTCGAGTAGCCGGTCCAAAGCCGGAGGACCCGTTCGAGAATCGCCCCGAGTGCGAAGCCGGCAACGACATCGCTCGCCCAATGCGCCAGGATCGCAATGCGAGTGAGCGACAGCCCGACCGCAATCGCGCGGATCGCCCGCCGGGGACCAGCCGGCAACCCGCTGGCCGCCGGTGCCAGTCCATGTGCAGCGCGTGGCCTGAGGGAAACGCATCTTTTCGTTTGCCGGAAAGCGGGACGCCATGCACATGCCCAATCACCGTCCGGATCCGGCCGAGTTTGGTCGAATACGAGTTTTAAATCACGGGGCAGCAGCGACGCAGTGACCGTCACTGGCAGAGCATGGTTTCCTGCGCGCCGCAGCGGCACCCCACAACCGCGCGAGGCAAGCCAGCCGACGGCTGTCAGGACCAGAAGAAGCTTCTCATCTGCGCCCCAGGTCAGGGCGCGGGCCACCTGCTCCGGGGCCGGCGCAGTGCTGCGGGCGATTGAATGTGCCACCGCGATTCCGCTCTGGTCGGTCTAACATTCACCGGAAAGCTTGGAGCTAGCGATCTTGAACATGTCTCAACGATCGGAAAGATAAGTACCTCCCCAACGCTCAACGTGCCGTCGAGGTCCTCCCCCGGCTTTCCAACAAGGAAAGTCGGCGGTTCCGCGTCCGGGCAGGAATCCTCCGTCCGATAGGAACAAACGATCCTGGCTTCCGTTCGGGATGATCTCCCCTCTCATTGCAAGGCCTTTCGATGTACCACCATGTCAAGAAGCTGATGTTCACTGTCCGCGTCGACGAACCAGACCCTCGTTTTGGCAACATGCTTCTTGAACAGTTCGGTGGTGCCAACGGCGAGCTCGCCGCCGCGATGCAATATTCAATACAGGGGCTCAACTGCGAGGATCCGGATCGCAAGGACCTGCTGATGGATATTGGCACCGAGGAACTGAGTCACCTCGAAGTCGTGGGGACACTCGCCCGGATGCATCTCAAGCCGGCGAAGTTCGATCGCCAGGCCGCCGAAGCCGATCCCCTGATTGCGATCGCTGGTGGCGGCGGCGTGAACCTGTTCAATTCCCAGGGCAATGCGTGGACGGCCGATTACCTGAAGATAACCGGCGAGCTCGACGTCGATCTGCGCAGCAACATCGCCGCCGAAGCGCGGGCCAAGATCGTCTATGAACGCCTAATCAATTTCTGCGACGACGCCGGTACCAAGGACGCGCTGCAGTTCCTGATGACGCGGGAAATCACACACATGAGAGCGTTCGCGCTGGCGCTCGAGAGCATGGCCAAGCCCGCTTTCAGCATCGGCCGCATCGCCCCAACACCCGGACTGGTCGACCAGTTCTTCAACGACTCCACCGGGGCCGGCGACCACGGCGAGATCGACGCCCGCGGTCCGTGGAACGAGGGCAATGGCTGGGTCTTCACGGAATCGCCAGCGATCCAGGCTGACCCCGGCGCGTCCGCCGCGATCGTCGCGGAAAGTTCGCCGCCAGACGACCAAGCCGGGCTTGGCGACTTGTTGATCGATGAGCTCCGCGACATCCTGCATGCCGAAAAGCAACTCACCAAGACGCTTCCGAAGATGGCCGAGGCAGCTCGCTTCGATCAGTTGCGAGAGCTGTTTGAGCAACATCTCGTCGAGACCGAAAACCAGGTGGAGCGCATCAATGAATGCTTCGAGTTGCTCGGCAAGACCGTCCGAGCGAAGCCTTGCAAGGGAATGATGGGGCTTATCGAGGAAGGCCAGGAAATCATGGCTGAGGGAGAGGAAAAGGAAGACGCGGCCGCGGACCTCGCCTTAATCGGAGCTGCACAGCGTGTGGAGCACTATGAAATCTCGGCTTACACCACGGCGAAGAATCTCGCCCAGCAGCTACGCCATAGTGCAGTCGTCGCGCTGTTGTCGAAGTCACTTGCGGAAGAGGAGAATTCTGATCAGTTGCTAAACCAAGTCGCTCGATCTCTGATGTCGGTAGCCAAAATGCCAGCCGCGATCGAACAGGCCGAATAACGCCGGCTGGCGGGGCCGCAAGTGCTCAGGGCCCGAAGGACCGCAAGACCAGCAGTTCCTGTCAGATACCGGAATGAGAGCGCTGCGCCAATACCTCGGTCATCTTTTGGGTATTCAGTATCCCAATATGATGGCACTTCGCCGGATTTTCGGCCAACATATGAATTGGATCCAGGATGAAAGAGGCCGCCAACTGAGGCGGCCTCTACGACATCCGCAGCCAAATCAACGCCGCGACGCCAAAGGCGATGGCAACGTATCCGGCAATAGTGATCCGGTCGTATCGCTCGGCCATGCCGGAACTCTCAGGCCAGCAGCTAAAGCCACGTTGACGTAGGTCAAGCTAGGTGGACGGCTGGAGTCCGGGATGGGAGCCACTCGCTCATGTGAGCGCCAGTCTCAGCCTGTCGGGCCTTCTTCAACAGCTCTTCTTTCTCGATACCTGGTGGAAGCCCGCTGGCTTCGTCGCGCAGGCTCTTGGCCTCTTCTGTCAACCGCACTTCTAGAGAATGCTCTTGTTTGAAACGACGCCGCTTTTGCATGCGTTGCTCCACTGCCATTAGCGATGCTCTGTTAATTTTGGACAGAAGGCGCGTTCCTCTCGGAAATTGTTCACCAATTATCGCTAGTTCGAGGCCTCCGAGTCGGGCTGCCCTGTGCCCTCGGCTTTGCTTCTGGCTTCGAACGCCTCTTGCTCCGACTGCGGGCGTCTCCGGAGTAGGCCCAGCCAGCCCTGCGCCACACGGAGACTATCATCGTCCGAGATCGCTTTGTCAGCTTGCCGCGCGCTGACTGGCGGCAGCGCCGGTTCATTCGCTGCTCGGTCCGGCAACATGTCGCGGCTCGAGCAAGCTCAGCGCGGTGTCGATCTTCGCGAGCAGCTTCTCGATTTCGTCACGCTCTTCCGGAGCAGGATCGCCCAGCGCATTTAGCCGCTCGACAGTATCCAGATCGCTGATCGACAACGCCAGGCGTCGGCATCCCTGCGCCTCCGCGAGCCAAACTCGTCTTCCAACCGGCGGGTTGCAAAAAAGCGCTCAACCGCCCTTCAGCGCGTCCTTGACTTGCGTCGCAGGCCAGCTGTCGCCCACGGGCCTCGCGCGCACCTTTGCGCCACTACCGACCAGGACATGAGACGCAACTTCGTCGTCTGCATCGAGAACCATCAGGTCCGTCTCGGGCTCCCAGTTCAGCGTCAAGTCGAGATCGCCCGGAAAGATCTGCCATCTCGAGCCGTCATCGAGCTCGACGATGTGGCTTTGCAAGTGCGCGCGTATCTTCATGATTCAAACGGCATGCGGCTGCTGTGGGGGGCGTTCGACGGACGTGGAGCGTCGTAGCCGGCCATCCTCGCCATGGCCGCACTTGGCGCATCTCAGCCGAACGTCCTGATGAAATAGGGGGCGTTCGGGCCCGCCGCCATAGGCCAAGCGCCGCAGTTGGGGCGCTTCACCAAAAGGGTATCGGTTTCGATCATCGGCGGCTCCGTAGCTGCGCCCCATTCGAGGGTCAACGTACGGCGGTTGGCGTGGTTGCCTGGCTTCGTCCGCTGCCCGTCCGAAAAGGGCGCCGGCCCGGCAGAAAAGCGACTCGCCTTACATGACCGGACGGGCCGCTTCGTGATCATCGTAGTTTGATCAGTGTATGTGAATCAGCCAATAGCCGGCGCCGCCGATCACGATGACGGCGGGAACGGCCCACAACAGAAATACAGGCATCGTTCATCCTCCTTGTCCTTCCGACCGGCCCGAACCATGGCCGACGGATCATCACTGTTCGGTGCAGACCTTGGTGGTCTTCACGGCGGATTCGGCTTCCGTCTTGGTCTTATAGACGCCGTCGCCAACGACCGTCGTGGTGGTAGTTGTCGGCTTTGTGTCGACGACCGTGCATTTCTTAGTCGCGGCATCGCGCACGATGTAGAATTCGGCGGCGCTCGCAGCCTGCGCACCGAGCACAAAAGCGGCAAGGGCGCCGCAGACGATCAGCTTATTCATCTCACTCTCCTCCATTTCTGGCCCCACTCACGAACGGCAGCGTCAAGGCAAAGTTCCGATTGTTCCCGGGGTTGCCGTTTTCAAAGCCGGCTCGCCTTCTCGCGCTGCCGCAAAAATCACGGGTTTGGAAAATCACCTGGGCGGAATCGGCCAGCGCGCGCGCCCTCTTGAGTTTGCTATTCGACCGTGTCCCAATGTGCCCCTGTCTTGCGGACTCCTCGCTATGCGGTTCGATTGAACATGGTCGTTAGATGCCTGACGCTGACGGTCCTTGTTGCGGGGCTTCTCGCCGGCACCCACGCTTTCGCGCAGGAAGACAAGAAGACCGACGAAGACAAGCCTGCCGATCCGGACACCGGCGAGAGCACCATCGAGGAGAAGACGCTTGGACTTCTGCCGAACAAGTTTCAAAAATACGGGATCAAATTCGCCGCGACCTACATCGGCGAGACGCTCGGAAATTTCTCCGGCGGGCTGAAGCAGGGAGCGATCTATGAAGGCCGGCTGAACCTTGCCGTCGATGTCGACCTGCAGAAGCTCGCCGGCATCGACAAGCTTACCTTCCACGCCAATATGTTCCAGATTCACGGTGCGGGACTGTCGCGCAACTATCTCGACAATCTCTTCGTCGTCAGCGGCATCGAGGCATTGCCGTCGACGCGACTTTACGAAGCCTACTTCGAGAAGCAGTGGGGTAACAAAAAGGTCTCCCTGAAGTTCGGGCAGCTCGCCGCCGATAGCGAGTTCTTCAACACGAAATATACAGATGTCTTCACCAACGCATCGATGGGGTGGCCGGCAATCACATCTCTCGACCTGCCCAGCGGCGGTCCGTCGCCGCCGTTGGCGGCAATGGGCACCCGGCTGCTGGTCAACATCACGGATCAGCTATCCATTCTTGGCGGCGTCTTCGACGGCAACCAGGCGGGTCCGGGCCCAGGCGATCCACAACAACGCAACCGATATGGCGTCAACTTCCGGATTAACGATCCGCCCCTTCTGCTGGGCCAAATCCAGTACTCCTGGAACAACACGAAGGGCGATCCCAATCTGACGGGCCAGATCAAGTTCGGCGGGTGGCGTCACCTCGGGCCATTCTCCGATCTTCAACTCGCCAGCAACGGCGTTTCGCTTGCGGCGCCGGCCAGCAGCGGCACTCCCCTGATGTTGACAGGCGATGTCGGCGGATGGGCAGTCTTCGAGCAGCAGATTTATCGCGTGCCCAAAAGCGATGATCGGGGAATCGGCGTTTTCGCTCGCATCTCCGGCGCTCCCGCGGACCGCAATCTGATTGATCTCTACGCTGACGCCGGACTCGAGTTCATCGGCCTCAGCGACAAACGACCAGACGACAAATTCGGCATCGCTGCTGGCTACGCCCACGTCTCGAGGCGTGCTCAGGCACTGGACGTCGACTATCGCGTACTCTTTGGTCCGACATGGCCGGTGCGCAGCTTCGAAGGACTGTTGACGGCGGTGTATCAATATCAGTTACGGGACGGCTGGACCCTGCAGCCAAATTTCCAATACATCATTCATCCCGGGGGCGGAGCAACGGACCCGGCGGGGCCGATCCCGGGCCGAGCGCTCAAGAACGCAACAGTCTTCGGCCTACGCACGACTTTGAAATTCTAGGAGGCAGATTCCGCCGTTAATCGACGAAAACAGCTAGACGATCATACGGCTCCAAAGGGCGTAACGCACGAGAGCGTGGATGCGATCGACGCGGTTCGCATCGTTGGCAATATTGGCGCCCACATGGAAAAGGACGTGAATCTAATCGTCGACATCGAGCCCGGCGAGGCTCAGATGTTGTGACTTGATCGAGATGCTTTTTGATGAAAAGCATAAGCGAGAAATGCGGCTGGCGGAAATCAAAGCGCTCAGCGCTAACAAGGCGAATGAACTGGCCGCGGCAAAGGCGGCGGCTCCAAATGCGGCTAATCCGGAGGCCACCTAAGTCGCGTAAAACTCCAATCCGATTTACTTCACGCCGGAATCGCGCTTGTTTCGCTTATAAAGCTCCTGGTCAACGGCGCTAGCTTGGAACAACGCGGGTGCAGCACCCATGCTCAGGCTGAAGCCGGGTGCGTGAGGGATGAGCGGAAACGCATGTGCGAGAGCGTCTGTGCAACCCGCTTGGGTGAACTCGCAGCTTATTGCCGCTGGCGGCGGATGTCCCCCAGTGACCAGACATGATGATTGCGACTTCTTGAAGTAGTGCGTTCGCTGCCCGTTCATTGTGGCGGCGCCGGTACCGCATGGCTTGTAGAACGTTCCAACTTGCGTCCGAAGCTGTCGCTCCGCGTAGTAGTCAACTTCATAGTCTCGGCTCGCGCCTGCCTTTGCTTGTGTCCCGACTACGATTCCGACCATTGCGATACCGAGGAAAAAGAATCTCATGAACGATCTCCCAATACACGAGCCACTTGACGCATTCGGTTGTGTTCAACAACTCACTCTATCGCGTCGGGAGCGTTCTGTCGCTGTATTTCACGGGTCGGCCTCGCGCGGGATAAGTCAGTGATCCATTTGGATCACGACGGACGGGCCTTCGATGCCCATGATGTCTGGACTGCTGGATTCGTCCACTCTGAACAATTTTTGCTCTTTGGGCTTGGCTTGGCCACTTCGTTCAATCATCGCCATCGGCAATTTCTGGAGCACCTTCGGGGCGGTGAATGGGTCCCCGCTGTCGATCTGCCAGATCAGGCAAAGTTGAAGCTGACCTTACTTCGCCATCAGTGGATTGAGATTCGAGAAGCTGACGGAAAGGTCAGCTATCGCATTACTGCTGGCGGGCTTGCGGAGATGAGCAAGCCTACCAGGGTTCGCTAAACAAGCCCCCGCTCAGCTACCATGCGCCGCGCCCCAACCTCCAGATAGAGTCGCGCCGCCCTGAATGCCGATTCTCGGTCCGGTCCATCCAGCAACTGCTGGAAGCGCGCCCTGCGCCATTCTTCAGCCAGGCAAAGACCCGTTCGGGTGATGGCCTAGAGAAGTAGCCCCAGCGCGGGGGCGTCGCTGGAGCTCGGCTTCCGTCGTTGTCCGAATGCCGCGGGGGCAGTGCGCGCGCTGATCGTGGCGCCGCCGCGCACCGGTAAAACGGTGCTGATGCAGAACATCGCGCACTCCATCACCGCCAATCAACGCTGATTGGGAAACAGCGGCGTGAGGTTGTCGAAATTGACCTTGTGCTTCGACTTGTCCGGAGGCGAGCGGTTGCGCGACGGCCTGGTGGTCGCGATCGCCGGTCCGCCGAATGTCGGCAAATCAACCCTGATCAATCAGCTCGCCAAGCGCGAGGTCGCGATCGTCTCGCTGCATGCCGGCACGACCCGCGATGTGATCGAGGTGCAGCTCCGCCGATGACCCAACCGCCGAATGAGGACCTGTTCCTGTGCTCCCCAAACAGGCCGCCCGCATTTCAAAAAGCGGGGCCACTAGGAACGCGCCTCCGAATTTCGCTTTGAAATGTTAGGAAATGAATGGGCGCTCTCAATGCCTCGGTATTACTTCGATTTAAAGGATGGCAACGGAACAACCCCTGACGAGGAAGGCCTCGATCTTCGGGATCTGGACGCGGCACAGGACGAGGCTGCGCGATCTTTAGGCGGCATGGCCCGTGATGCCGTAGCGACCCTCAGCGGTAGCGGCGCTGAGCAAATGGAGATCGAGGTCCGGGACGACGCCGGCCCCGTTATGACGGTCCGCTTTTCCTTCGCGATCAGCCGCAACAAAGTGAGCTAACCTCAAACTGCAAAAACGGCCCCAGCGCCCGGGAAGAGCACTGAGGCCGAGGGGTCGTCCCACTCCTCATCAAAGCGAGACTAGAACCGCGCCTGTGGCCCCCTGTTCCAAAAAAAAGGCCCCAGCGAGGGGACTGGCTGGGGCCTAGACTGATTGCCGAACCGCTGTCCGCCAGGATGTAGCGGTCGTCATTTTAGGGCTGTAAAAATAGGAAATGAAAATCACCTGCCCCATGCCATCGAGGATCTTGGCAAAGTAGGGTTCCCGAAATAACCGAAGTGAATCTTGCGCCCGGCGGAGCGCACTTTCTGCATCAATTTGTTACAGCGAGATATCCTACCTTTCTTGCAGGGCGAACACGCATCTGATGGTTCAGTCAAGCGCGGGAACTTAGTTCCCTTTCCCGCGTTGCTTGAGCATCATCGGCCAAGGCCTTTTCTGTGGGCGCTGGTGACTGAGAGACACTCTCGTGCTCCCGCCTGCGAAGGGGAGGGAGTGTCTGATGCCGCATGTCAAGCTAATCGCGCGTTTGCTGTCCGTCGTTGAGCTGTCCGAGCAAGACAAGGTTCGGCTCCAGCAGATGCCTCACATCATCAAAACATTTAGAGACGGCGACCGCGTCGCACAGCAAGGCGACGTGCCCGTGCATTGTGCCGTCGTGATGACTGGAATGCTGTCGCGTCGAAGGGTTGTTTCCGAACGCAATCAAATATCGTCCATCTACGTACCGGGGGACGTACCTGATCTCCATACGCTGCATCTGCCCGTTTTGGATCACGATCTCTGCAGCGAGGGGACCTCGACTGTGGCCTTCATATCCCATTCGCATCTCCGGCGGATGTTGAAGGAATCTCCGGGGCTGACAAACGCATTTTGGCGAGAGACCCTTATCCATGCAGCGATCTACCGAGAATGGGTCGAAAACCTGGGCTCAAGGGCGGCGCTGCCAAGAGTCGCGCATCTGTTCTGCGAGCTTGCCACCCGTTTTGAGATGGTGGGTTTGCTCGACAACGACACTTTCCGTCTTCCTTTAACGCAGCAAGACCTTGCGGATGCCTGTGGCCTCTCAACCGTCCATGTCAATCGCACAGTTCAGGAACTGAGAAAGATGGGATTGCTCGATTGGCGCGGACAAATCGCCTACGTGCTTCGGCGCGAGGAGCTCGAAACGGTGGCCGAGTTCAGCGCCGATTATCTCCATGCGCTAAAAGTCCCAAGTCCGCGCGCGATCATATTGGCAGCCGAGTGAACCGGCCTAGGCAGCGCCGGCCCGAACCATATCCAGGCAGGGGAAGATCAAGAACCGGACGCACCCGGCAATGTCGCAGGAGTCGTGAGTGACCAAAGACGCATTTGATCAATGGTGGGAGTGGGCCACGAAGCCACGTAATTCAAACTTGGAGATCAACGTTAGCATCTGGCGCCCTGTCTCGATGCTCTCCCCCGAAGATCGGCTCGACCGCCACAAAGTTAATGAAGCTGTGGCGAGGCACAAAGAAGAGCCCGACGCCGATTAGGCGCCAGCTTATGTTCACTATTGAGCAAAATCGCTCCAGCGCCGTTGATGAGTTATCACCGGCCAAGGCTCTGCCCGTAGGCGTCGGTGGCTGAGAGACCGAGAGCGCTCCCGCCTGCAAAGCCAAGGAGCACAGCCATGCCAATCCAACCTGTTCATCGGGTTCACGATGAAGCCGCCCAAATATCCAAGCAGACCGCATTCGTCCGCGAACTCATTGCAAAGGCGGCTGAACTATTAAAAACTACCTCCGCCTGACACCTTCCTCGGCCGCAAAACGCACGATCCTTTCCCGCAAGAGGAGAGCCAGCACGGGAACCCGCAATCCTAACCTGCGTTTTCCCGGCAGTGTTTTGGCGGAGAGCCCGATGGCGTCGCCAATACCGCCTACAGACAAAAAGTATCTGTGCCCGATTTGTCGCGAGCTAGCGTTGATCCTTTCGGCAGCAACGCTTGCCTTCGCGTCCCGGACGATATCCGATCTCAGCTGCCCTAATGGGCACAGCATCAGAATCACACCCGGGGGCAAGGTCGTAACTTCCTCAACATCTCGGCGTGAACGAAAGGGCGCTGGGAAAGTCTAGGGAGGGAAACAGGCGTGAAGGCATCAGGCCGAGTACCGCCTGTCCAGAAGATCAGGCGGATTCGTTCGCCACTCGCGCCACTCCTGAACGCGATGGCGATGGTGAGAACCGAGAGAACGATCATGAAGGCTGGAACTCCATCACATCCTGGCTTTGATGAAGTCGGCGAGATGGTTAGCGGCTCGCGCCAATGAAGCGGATGCTTCCTTCAGTTCATCCTGAGCCTTCTTCAACCGCTCTTCCTGCTGGGTGAAATCTTTGTCCCCGCGGCCCGTCGCCGGCGAAGATGCGTCGAAACTGATTGATGATCTGGTTCATCGCTTTGCCCGTATCTCTGAGGTCAGGGCTTCCAACGCGGTACGCGTGCTGTGAATGGCTTCGGCGAGGCGATCGGCAGCCAACACGCGCTTGTCATAGCTTTCGGTCAGCTGGTTTTCGAGCAGCTGGATTCGGATATCCTTCTTCGCTTCGCGTTGCTCGGACTTGTAAAGCGAGTACACAAGAATGACGCAGATCAGGCCCGCAGGGCCGAGTTTCAATAGCTCCTGGGCCAAGTCCACTTCGCATTGCCCTACCGCTTAAGTCGCGCGACAATTTTCGCCGCCAGCTTTGGCGATGAACAGCTAGCCAAAGATGGCTCCCATCCATTGATCCAGTGGGGAGGGAAGCGCCGCAATCGTCCACGACTGTGGAAAGGCGCATGCCTTGCACCAAAGGACTGAATAGACGCATACAGCAGCAAACCAGAAGCCTGCTGGCACGATGAACAGTAGTGGCAACCACCATCCGCGACCGGTTAAAATAGCGACTTGAGACGAGAGGTAGGACTTCGCGAGATCGGCCTTGACCTGCTCTCGGGTCGTCTCATTGTTAATCGCGTTGTCCACGGTACTGAAGATGCGGTCAAGCGGCCCCTTCAAGAACCATCCAATGACGGTCTCCAACATCGATCAGGCCTTCCCAACCGATCGAAGCCGAGCCGCGATAGTGATGGCTGAGATCCCCATCAACACGTAAGCGAGGTACTGCGGGTTGTCCTCCAGCGCCTCCATCACTTGGGCCTTCAGATCAGGATCGCCAAGCGCTGCGGCAATTGGATCAAGCCACTGAAATACGGTCCCGATGCCGGTCAGGAACAAGCCCCATAGCACCGCGACCGAACGCCCCGTGAGCGCCCATCCGGCTGTGGCTCCGCGCTTACAAGTCTACTGCCTAGACCTTGCCCCAGAACGTGTTGGCTTCAGCGTAGAAGCTCTTGAGCGCCGGGATCGCATGGAGCACCGGGCCAGGAACATGAAATAGACTTGGAAGCACCAGATCGCCATCGCATCGTCGACACCGATATCCCACGCCGCGTTCACGGGCAGATCGCGATTCACCGCGACATCGAGGATCCGGCCGCCCTGCTCTGCCTCTCGGAGCTGCTTGCCCCAATAGGAGCCCGAGAACCGCAGCCTCGAAGGACAGAAATATTCCTGCTCGATCAGCGCATCGCCGGCCTCGTCGCTGTAGATACCGTGATACTCCCTGCGCTGGATCTCAACGGCTTCACGCGAGATCGTGCCCGTGTTGTCGACAGTCAGAACCTGCGCGAACCAGTCAGAGCTCTCGCGCGCCACGTCCAGCATCGACTTGGCGTGGTTGGATCGGGGCGAGATACGCATACGCTGCTGGGTTCGCAAGCGCCCATTCGGAGAATGTCACACCGGCTGGAGGAGACCCGACGTCGAGTTATAGCTATCCGAGCCGACGACCTGCCAGGTCGCCCCGTTCTTGAACCGAATGAAAAGATCGCTTTGCGCCCCTGCGGGCCGCTCGAATGCCGACGAGGCCGCCCAGTGCAGGCAAACGTCATCCTTGCCGGCTCGACGATGCCAAATCCCGATCGCGCGCCGACACCCGGCCTCAAGCGCACTCCAGAGCGGCGTAGTAATCCCGCGGCTCCCACCTATTCGGTAGGAGGATTTCCGCCATCGGAAAACTTGCGGATCTACAGAACGTATCATATTATGATACAAACCTCTTGCGAGACGTATCACCGCATGATACACTCCGATCATGATCAAGAGCTTCAACGACGAGCTGACCGAAGCAGCCTTCAACGGCAAAGCCAAGAAAGGCTTTCCGGCCGATCTGCTCAAGGTAGCTCGCCGTAAGCTCCAGTATCTGAACGCAACTGTGAACCTAGACGACCTTTTGGCCCCTCCCGGCAATCACCTTGAAGCCCTGAAAGGCGACCGCAAGGGGCAATATTCCATCCGCGTGAACAATAAGTTCCGCATTTGCTTCACATGGACCGCTGAAGGTCCAATGGGGGTCGAGTTCGTTGACTACCACTAGCCAGACCAAGGAGGGTCATATGGCAAAGAAACTGCCCCCAATGCACCCCGGTGAGGTGCTACGCGAGGAATTTCTCATCCCGCTCGACATTTCGGCCGGTGCGCTCGCCAAGGTTTGCGGCGTTCCCCGTACCAGGATTGAGCGTATTGCGAACGAGGAGACCTCGATTACCGCGGACACTGCTCTTCGCCTGTCCAAGGCGCTGAAAACCTCTGCTCAGCTTTGGCTGAACCTGCAGAATGCCTATGACGTGCAGATAGCCGAACAAGAACTTGGCAGCGACCTGGAAAAGATCAAACCGATCGACGCGAAAGCTGCGTGAAAATCGGGATAGGGGGGAGCCTCGCAGCCCGTCCCCTCCCACACCACCGTACATACGGGTCCGTATACGGCGGTTCGCTGGATTAAGCGGCAAGAGTTGTTCTGTTGCCGCCGTAGTTTGGGTGTCAGCAATCGTCGCGCCAGCTTCGACTCCTCTGATCAGCGTCAGTCAGGGTTTCACCCCTTCCCGCCGTTCCGAGGCCAGTTGCCCGGAATTCAGTCGCATGGCCGATGCGATATCGCTGCATCTACTCGTCACTTCCAGCGTTCAGGCCTTCGGCGAAACTCGTTCCGCCTACTATGCCCTCTGCTGACTTCTGCACTGCGGTCAGATCGCCTTACGACGACCTCAGTCTCGTTGCCGAGACGCAGCGCAGATCTCCCGAGGTAAGATCGACCGCCTTCGCCGCACGCCCGCCGGATTTACCACCCCGGCCCTTGACGACCGTGGACTTCGCGATCACGTGCTCGCTCGTCCGGCCGGGTAGGCCTCGTTATCCGGTTTTTGTCCATCGGGCCGCGGCTTTGCTCCACGCTTCCTTCAGACCCCACCTCGCGATGACGCCCTTGCGCTTCGCTAATCCTTCGCCGTCATCAGGCTGGATAGAGGACTTCCACCTCCAAGCTGCCGGTCATGCTCGGCACACACGAGAGACGCCCGGACGGGAGCGGCCGGGCGCATCTATTCACTCAAGCTGATTTGCGGGCGAATATTGGCTACGACTGCAAAAGTCAATCCACTGGGGATCTCGCTCCACAAGGCCGGCTGTCTACCGGAAGTACGTCATGCCGCCAACGACGATCGACAGGACAAAAACCAAAGTGGCAGCTCCAATAATCCACGGCATGTCACGGCGTTCTCTGGGGGTCATGTTACTTCCTCATGTGTACGTCCTCGAGCGCCTTAGGCGGCTGTAGCCCTGGCGACGTCAGCCACTCGTTGATATGGGCTGCCGTTTCGGCCTGACGCGCTCGGCGGAGATATAACTCGCGCTGAGTGCCCGGCGGGAGCTGCGCAGCAGCGACCCTGAAGCGAGCGGCCTCCTCGGCCAATCTCTCTTCGAATGTCTTGGTATGTTTCGTTCGATTGCGACGCTTGATGACCACAGCGCACTCCTTTCCGTTGCAAGAAGGCGGGAGCGCGGTGACGGCGATCTCATCACCGATAGATACCCAAAGCCGTGCGGTGATGAGGAATAAATACTAGGGGCAGCGCCGGCTTTCTATATCCCACGTTACACGCGTAAATAATTGTTTTCATTCAAAAATGCTCAAACGGTTCAAAATACTCATTCGTCTCCTAATGACACTTTCGCTATGCATTTGTCACGCTGCCTGATCTCGCCATCTCCGCAGAACATCATCATGCCAAAGCATCGTCGCGCCGGGATGTATCCTGAACGCAGCGAGATCAACCGCCCGCTCCATCGTCGCGCCCCGCGCCTCGTACCACCCACCTGCCCGCTTGATCGGCATCATGTCGCATTGCACCGGCTTGGAGATGTTGGTCGCGATCGCGCGGTTCGGCACCCAGAGGGTAGCGCACCGCCAGCTTGGTCGGCGACGATGCCTGCAGGCGCGTGATCGTCGCGACCAAGTCGAGGGCATAGCCTGATGCTGCGGGGTCACAGAATACCCTGACGAGTCAGTGGGCCCGCTTCGCTGCTTCGCAACGATGATCTCGAGGCGGTTGTGGCAGCTTTCGATCTTCGTCTGCCACTCCATGTGCTCGGGCGTGCCCGGCTTCGGTTCGAGCTTGGACAGGTAATATTCCTCCCTGAAGAGAAACAGCACCGTGTCGGCGTCGGCCTCAATGTCGCCGCTCTCACGCAGATCGGAAAGCTGTGGCCGCTTGTCATCTCGTTTCTCGACTTCTCGATTGAGCTGCGCGAGCAGGATGACGACGATATTCAGCTCCTTGGCCAGCGACTTCAGACCACCGCAGATCTCACCGATCTCATAGCGACGCTGGCCGCGATATTGGGATGACGCTTTCAGGTACTTCAGATAGTCGATGACGATGAAGCCCAGCCGGCGCCCTTCCCGCTGCGCCCGCTCGGCGAGACTTCTGGTTCTGGCGCTCACCTCGCCAACGGAAAGCGAGGATGTATCGTCGATGTAGAGCGGGAGATCGCTGAGCCGCACCATGTTGACGTCAGATTCCGACAGTCGACCCTTTAGAATATGTCCCGACGGGATGCGCTGAAGGGACGATCGGCCAAAGCTGGCGTCAGCCAGAAGCCGCGCCATTGCCTGCTCGTCCGGCATCTCCATGGAGTAGAAGCCGCCGGCCACGTCTGCACGCGCCGTTTGCCTGGACATGCTGCTGGCGACCAGCGTCTTGCCCATCCCCGGACGTCCCGCCATGACGACCAGATCGCCGGGCATGAAGCCGCCATCGAGCACATGATCGAGGTCCCTTAGCCCCATTGCCATCAAGCCTTCAGGCTTCTGGCCGGCATACGGGCGCGCCATCTTGTCGACAACGCGGGTGCTGATCTGGTCCATCGTTTTGAAGCCGGATCGCCGCGGGTCCATCCGCGCAGCGTGTCGTTGAGCGCCTGCATCGCGTCGCCGATGATGGCTTTCGTCAAGAATCGCTGAACGGAGCCCGACGTGGCAAGACTCTGGAACAGATTCTGGAACCACCTCTCACTTCGTGCCCGGCTGTTGCTGCCGATGGCCGCGATGGTGGTCGGCGCCTTGCTGCTCGGCGGCCTCGCCCTGCAGATCGTCTCCCCCGAGCAGTTCGAGAATGAGAACGCCCAGGCCGCGCGCTCCGCCGAGCTGGTGGCCAATGCGCTGAATGCCGCGCTCGCAGTCGCCGGCAATCCGCCGCAAACCCTCGACGCATTCGCGGACAAGCTCGGGAGGTCCGAGACCATCGCATTCGTGCCGCCTGGAACGCGGCCGCAGCGCAGCGCGGCGGACCGCCACCACGGCAACATTCCCGCGTGGTTCACTGCCCTGCTCGAGGTTCCGGAGCTCGGCTCCACGCATCCGATCAGGATCGGAGCGACGCATGTCGGGGACATCGTCTTCAGTCCCGACCTGTCGCCGGACATCGAGGAGAAATGGGCAGGCTTCGTTGCGATCGTCTCGTCGAGCTCGGCGCTGATGCTGCTCGCCGCGCTGAGCGCCTATTTCACGACCGGCGCGGCGCTTCGGCCGCTGGCTCAACTCGGCGCCGGACTGACCCGGATGCGAAACGGCGATTATGATGCCGCCATTCCGCTGGCCGGCCCTCCGGAGATCCGCAAGAGCTGTGCGGAAGCCAATCAGCTTGCAGTGACGCTGAGGCGGCTTAGCCAAGACAATCGGAACCTGCTGCGCAAGATCGTCGCCGTGCAGGACGAGGAGCGCCGCGAACTCGCCCGGGAGCTACATGACGAGATGGGCCCGCTTCTGTTCGCGATCCGCGCCAACGCTACCGCGCTGTCGGATCCCGAGGCGGAGGGCCCGCCCGAGCCGGGTTCGCCGGCGCATGGCATCCTCAGCGCAGCCGAAGCCTTGCAACAGGCGAATAGGCGCGTCCTCGAGGGACTGAGCCCGCTTTATGTTGCGGATCTTGGATTAGCCGCAAGCGTACAGACGTTGCTGCGAAACGCCCGATCCCAGGCGCCCGGCCTCCGCGTGACATCCCGGCTCGACGATCGTCTGGATGAGCTCGATGCCCTGCTCTCGCAAACCGCGTACCGCGTTATCCAGGAGGGAGTGACCAATGCGCTCCGGCACGCTCACGCGACCACGATGGGCGTCGCCGCGATCGTCGACGGCGATCAAATTCAGCTCGAGATTTCGGACGACGGCATTGGCCTGCCGCCGGACCTGAACTTTGGGAGAGGCCTGACCGGCATGCACGAACGGGTGCGCGCGCTCTTTCGACGGAACGCTGCAGCTGGTGCGCGAGCAAGGCCAGACCATCGTGCGTTGCCGGATTCCACTCCAGAACCATGTTGCGCGATGAGGACGCGTCATCACCGCGAGGACGGGGCGCACCGCATATGCGAAATCTTGCCAAGGGCATCGAATACAAACACAATCCGAACCCGTTTGCCTTCATAGCTTAGATAATCCACCAGCCCGTCGCCTTGCGGCGTGATCTCCTCAGCCCGAAGGCGCCGCCGAGGCCACCGTGGACAGCTTCGGCCACCCTCTTTCCGGTGCCGCTGAGTAGGTGACGCGAAGTTGGAGGTGAGGACAGGGATCGAACCTGCCATCGTGCGTTTCGTGAGCCCTCAGTTGTGCAATTGCCTAGTCGGGAATGACGAAGTCGCTCTCGCATCACCGTGGCGGCGGCGCCACATTCCCCTTGCCACCGCGGCCAGAACGTTGCGAAGTAACGCGCGGGGCGCAGCCGGGAGATTGCGATGGACGATCGAGCGGTACGCACGGCGCTGCAGCGCCACTGGGAGGCGTCAGATGCGAGCGATTTCGAGCGCGAGCATGAGATCTACGCCACGGATGCGGTGCTCGATTATCCGCAGTCGGGTGAGCGGATCCGTGGCCGGCGCAGCATTCAGGAAAGCCGCACGGTCCAGCCGAATAAGAAGCGATTCACGATCCATCGCATGATCGGCGGCGGCGATCTCTGGATCACAGAGTACCTCCTCACCTATGACGACAAACCGTCCTACGTGGTGAGCATCATGGAATTCCGCGACGGGCTGGTTGCCCACGAAACGCAATATTTCGCTGAGGGGTTTGCCCCCTCGCCCTCACGGGCCCACCTCGTCGAGCGCGTCGGCACAATGTAGCTCCGATGGCCCCGGGTAGCTCGGCGAAGCTCGACATCCTTCGCAAGGGTGAGACGAAGACGCGCCAGGCAAGGAACCATCGAGAGGAGATCAGCGTCTAATTAGCGCTTCTGGTCAGCCAAGGTGCCCCCCCGACTGCCAGAGGAAAACCCGTATCGTTCGGATTGGCGGCCCCCTGTGGTTGGGGCCGCTTTCAGTTCGCCGCGGAAGCCAAGTTATTTGATCGACCTGGCTTGCTTCTCGTTGATCTCGGCGTTGAGCAGCTCGCCGACAATGCGCTGAGTTTCGTGCTGCCGCTTGACGGCAGTTGCCATGATCTCGTCGAAGGCAGCCTTCATGCCGTAGAGCTTGAGTTCGCCCATGAGGTCGAAGATTTGGGTTCGTTCCATCAGATGGTCCTCCGGAGATTGTCGTAGCGGGCACAATCGGCGATCGGTGCATGACGGAGCGTCAGTGCGGCAGGCGTCATAATGTTGGCCGGTGGGGCGGGTTCACGTTGACGGGCCAGGATGTTGAGCACGACATCGGCGGAATGGACGCCATGACCGAGCGCTTCGGCACAGGCGGTTCCACCGCCGGCAGACCGTCAGTCAGCACCGCGTTGAGGATGTCGACCATCTGCCGATTGCCATCATCGGTGCCGGCAAGCCTGCGCCGGATCCGCTCGATTGCGGCCGGCAGCACCCGGTCCTTGAAGGGAGCGCCGTTGCGCAAGGCGCCGGGTTTGCGAGCCAGCACCGGCACATAGTGCCAGGGATCGTAGGTCGTCTCGCCGCGGCCGAAGGATCGTGGGTGCTCTGCAACGATTCTTCCACCCTGACGGATCACGATGCGATCGGCATAGGCTTGGACCTCGACCGGGCGCCCGACCGCGCTGGCCGCGACCGAGTACTTGTTGTTGTCGAAGCGCACCAGGCAGGCTTCGAACACTTCCCAGATCGTCTGATCGACGACCAGCTCTGGATGGCGATAAGCCTTGGCGTAGGCGATGCATTTGTCGAGCAGCCAGGCGTTTAACTCGTCGAGGTTTTGAACCGTAGCCGCGGCGTGAAGAAGCGTTCCCTGACCAGCCCGACCTGGTTCTCGACCTGCCCCTTCTCCCAGCCCGACGCTGGCGTGCAGGCGACCGGATCAACCAGATAGTGGCTGTACATCTGCAGGAAGCGGCGATTGTAGAGATGAGGAAAACCGGTCGGCAACCGGCTTCAAATACCTGCTTGCGTTGAGGAAGAAAGCGAAATGCGAAATTTTCTCGCACACGAGCTTAAACGCGCGACAGTTACCAGCGTTCCGCTTCGCTGGTGGCGCTACTCGGCCCGAAGTCGCTGGGAACCGCTAGGCCCCTCCGCTTGTGCCGTGCCGCAAAGCCAATGGCCCCGACGCTTTCACGCCGGGGCCATTAGATCATCCGCGCCTTCCGATCAAACACATCACCGACTACACCATCCGATCTTGAGCATTATATGACAACGGCGCGGACATTGAGATGATCAAATTCAGCGCGAAACCGGCTCGCCGCTATTCGCGTTTGCGCCAATCAGCCCGCCGCCGATGCTCAACCGCCAACGCATTGCGCGCAGCCACGTCCCGACAATCTCATCGATCCCGGCGCCGCATAAACGTTATTCCGCCTTTTAAAGCACTTTAGCATGAACCTGGACCACGCCACGATCCGTAATGCCCAAGCTGCGCGCGGCGCCAAGTGAAAGGTCGAGGACGCGATCGCGAACCCTTGGTCCGCGGTCGGTGATTCGAACCACCACAGATTTCCTGCTTGTAAGATCAGTGACGCGAACTCTCGTGCCGAACGACAGGCTGCGATGCGCTGCTGTCAGCGCATCCCGATTGAACGGAGAACCGCTGGCTGTTTTTCCTTTCGGGTATGAGTAGAACGAGGCTTTTCCGGAAAACACTCGATTGAAAGATCGAGTCCCAGAGCGAACCTCCGTCTCACTTGTCGGCTCTTGTCCGCTCGGTGGTTGCACTTGCGGCTCATCCTTCTTTGTCTGGTCAGGTCTCTCAGGAGCGGGCTCTGCATGAGCCTTTGGAATGACAGACCACCTGTCGTCGAAGGACTGCGCGACAGCAGGGGTAGCCTGAATTGCGATCAACGTCGGGACTGTTGCAATCGCGATCATTCCAGAAAGCGGACGCATGATCGGCCTCACTCAACAATCTAAATAACAACAGATCAATGCAAAGCTATGAAGTGCGTTCCTGCACACGCAGGGAGCACCGGACCGGAAATTGAGTGCATACCGATACTTCCGAATTGTGACGCGCTGCAGCAAGCATGTTTTTGCCGCAGCGCGTCACGTTGACCGGCCTGACGGGCTGGCGTCTCTGGCGACGCGAGCACCAAGAGCCGACATCGGCGCGCCAATGAGGGCGTTCCGATTACGCACTTGATCTAGTGATGCACTTTCCGGCAAGGCTACGACACACATGCGGCTCGAAAGCGTTTGGCCGCCAACTCGCTCTTGCGCCAATCGGCCCGACGCCGATGCTCAACCGCCAACGCCTTCCGCGCCTCCACATTCCGAATGATTTGATCGATCTCCGCGCCATCCAGCGTTCGCTTGATGCGCAGAACCACAGACAGCGCCATCACGACATCGCCGTAAGGCATCAGCAAATCGCGGGCCGCCAAATCGCAGTGCTCAATGAAGCTCTCAATCGCCTCTTCGCTCCTACAGATTAGCATAGCCAGTTCGCGAGCCTGTCGAAGATCATCCACCGGCAGCGCAGGCTCGCCATCCAGCAGCATGCGCTCTGCCGCTCGGCCCGCCATGAACTCGATACACTTGATGTAAACGTTGCCGAACACATCAGCCACAGGACCACGATCCTCACCAGCTTGCGGCATGACCGAACTAAGCGCATCTCGGACATCGGAGGCGTCGCCCCGACCCTCGGCGAACGCCTCTGCGTGTCCAACGCCCCAGCACAGTCCCTCGGAGCCGCGCGCCTGGTCCGGGTTCACGGTCACGCCACCGACTAGATGGCCCAGCAGACGCGCGCAAACGGCGTGCCCGCTTTCATGGATCGCGACCCGTTCATCTTGCTCGGGAGTACGATCGAGATGCGCGAGCAAGCGATCGTAGTCGTCGAATTCCGCATCGAGGCCGCCGCCAAGATCGGTGACCAACCCGACCTCGACAGCGGCCTCCGTCTTGGCGAGGAAGGGCGCTGGTCCTTCCTCGGCCGGAACGTCTTCAGACATAGCCGAGCACCTTCTTATGCCGCGCGATCATGCGCGCGCGGATAGCTGAGACGGCGCCGTGCCCTGGCTGCCGCGTAGCGCGGGCGATCATCTTCGCCACGGGGACCGGGATGGGTCTCCCCGCGCTGCGATGTAGCCGTCGATACGCGTTTCGATGCGATGGCCCAGCCGGGAGGTGCGGCTTTCGCGGTCGCAGGCGCGGCACCTCAATCTGGATCGTGCGCGCATCTGCGCTGCGGTCACGGTGAAGACGGCATCGCGCAGCACCCGATCGAGCTCGACGGGCGTCGCGCTCATCGGCTCCTCGATGGTGTCGAGATCGATCACATCAGCCGCCTGCGGATTGAAGTCCCCGCCGCGCACGCCACAGAGCTTGCGCGGCGCGGATCGGTCACGTCGACCGCGATGCATTGGTCCAGGGCACGGAGTGCCGCTGCGATCGGCATGGTCGCATCTTCGTATTGGCCCGCGAACTTCCGTTGCCCATGCTCGTCACGAAACCACGCAGAGCGCAGCATGAAGACAGTTTGCATTTCCGGCGTCGGTTCTGCCGCCGCCGAGACCAGCGCGGTCGAAGCCTTCTGCGGCGGCATCACCTGCCGACCTTGCCGGATCGCATCGGGCATCGTCTTAAGCTCTGCGAAAGCGAAGGTGGGGATCTCCTTCCGCAGCTTTTCGAGGTTGGGATGACTGCCCGTCTTCTGAAGCTTGGTGATGATGTCGGCGATCGCATTGCCGACGCCCGGGATCTCCGTAAGACGATCCTCGGCGATGAGCACGTCCAGCGGGACGGCAAGAGCCGCCAGGCTGTCGCCGGCCCGAGAGTAGGCTTTCGCCCTGTAGGGATTGCCGCCTCGCAAGGCGGTACGCTGCGCGTACTCTCGCAGGAATCATTGCGCGCGCGACTTCGTCAGCGAGTGCTCGGTGATGCGCTGCCAGTTTGGCGAACAGCGCTTTCTTTGCCGCGTTGGTCGCGAGCTTGCTGATTAGTTCGCACTCTTCCGCCTCGACACTGGCAGATGATCCGGAAGTGACTTATCGAGTAGGCCGGCGACCAGCACGGCGAGCGCTGCGTCTTCGATGGCCCCCTCGGCGTATTCGACCCTATCCCACTCGAAATGGAAGACCGCCGAAGCGATGGCCCGCATTCCGTCGATCGTCGTCGGGCGCATTGCGATCATGCGGGCGTAGTGCGCGCGCAACTGATCCATGGCGCCATCAAACGCCTCTTGCGCCGCTGCTAAGCCCGACTGCTCGTTAGCGTCGGCTATAGCTGCATTGTACGCGCTGCGCGCCTCGCCGCGCAGACACGCGTCCCGATAGGTCCCGGGCGGGTATGACCGGCGGGCGATCTCAACCAGGCGGCCCGTTTCATCGTTCGCGGCATCCCGAAGCCGCGATATTTCGACGAACCGGCTCCCCAGGTCGATCAGCTCGGCATCTGGACTGGCCAAGGAAACAGTTGTTGCGGTAGTCGGCGCCGCTGCGGCATCAGCAATACATACCTAAGTTATTGAAAACAATACAATTAATCTAAGTTACCGAAATTAGCCCACAGTCCAGCCCACAAACACGAACGGCCCCGACGCGGCGCGCCGAGGCCGCCATTCCAGACTCCTGGTCGAGCGCGCCACCTGTCTCCGGGACCAATGAAGGGACTCATTGGCCCGACCACTTGTTCCTGAGGATGGCGATGCCGCACAACAACGATAGCGGCCCTGGCGCGGGGAACGCCAAGGCCGTTTTAAACTCCCGGTCGGGGGGCAACCTATCGCGGGAGCCTGTGTAAGATTCCCGACATTGCCACTTGTTCCTGCTCCTCTCGCAACATCACAGTGCGTAACAAGAAGTGCCCTTCGGCCGATCACCGAGGCCACAGGTTCTGCGGTTGACTCTGCGCTGGGGATTTCAGGGCCCCCGGTTCAGGAAGGAAACGCCGCCGGGCGTGTATTTTTGAGACCGGCGGCGTCTTTTCTTGGGACTATTTCGATGATCCACACGGCTTTCGTGAAGTTGGGCAGCAAAGACAGTAGTTGCCCGCCCTTCAAAAACTCGATTCCGAAATCTTTAATAAATTCGGACCAGCTTCCTTCCGCGACAGGGAGGTGTGTCATGCGTAATCATGACTTCGTGTCCGATGGGTTCCTCGCGCTAATCGCGACCTGCCTTGTGCTGTTGTGCTCGGGCCTGCTCGTTGTCGCATTTAGCTAGTCTGACCTTGGCGCCCTCATCGTTCCGGATACTCCTAGGGGACCGCTTGGGGACACCCCGCGCAGAGCACAAGCATGCCGCATTTTCATCACGCAAAAACGGCTGGCCTGCTCATCCAGCATTCACGTTCAACTTCCTACAGTGTGGGGTGCCTTAGATTCCACGAGAGGAAACCATGAAGCTTAAATTTGCACTTGTTGGACTTGCTGCGCTCGGCAGCCTTGCTGCGGCAGGAAGCGCGTCAGCGATGCCGCTCGCGACACTTTCTCCCGCTTCAAACATCGAGAACGTCGCCGTAGTCTGCGGCCCGAACGGCTGTGTCCGCACGGCGCCCGTCTACAGGCCGTACGGCTACGGTTACGGCTATCGTGGCTACGGCGTCCGTCGCTACGGATACGTGCACAGGGGCTACGGTTATTATAGGGGTTACGGCTATCACGGCGGTTATCGCCGCTGGTGATTTCGCGCAAAAGCCCGTCGGTAGGATCATCCGGCGGGCAGATTGATCTGCATCACTCGCGTGTGTGACCGCCCTGCTACCGCAGTGTTGCTGGGATCGCCGGGCCAGCTGGAAGACCGCCGCCGGGATGCTGCATTCAAGCCCGGCGGCGTACATTTTGATCAGATCCAGGCCGCCGCCCGCGCTCACCGTCTGGGCCGGCTTCTGATTAATGGAACAGCAACGTCGTTTGCATAAGATGCAGCCCACTCGCTGCGGGACGCTCGAAAATGACCGAGTATGTCATCAGGGAAGTTGGCCTTCGTCAGTGGCTCGTGTTTGCCGATCGGCGAAGCATCGCTTTTTGCGCCGACGAAGATGAGGCGGTGAAAGCCATGGCCGAACATAGCGCGCGCCATCGTCGAACACCGGAAACGATGGAAATTGAGCCAGGGGAAAACCCGCCGGCGTGAACCGGCGGGCGCCTCGCCTTCACGCTAGGCTAAGTTGACGGCTGCAGTGGCCATAATCTGCCGTAGCTGATAATGCCAGCCCTCCCGACCGATGCAGTCACTGTTGGGCCACTCCTCGCCCTTGTCTTCGTACTGCTTCACGTACTCGAGAACCGCAGCAACGCCGCCCAATGTCGTCGGAATTGTCCTGGCCAGATCCCAACCTGCATCGGCCTCCGCGTGGCAGCATGCTCCTTGATGCTGATTCCGCTCGATGTCGCCCACCATTCCGGAATGATCTCGCCCACCGTTCCGATTTGATGTCGCCCACCATTCCGAGATGATCTCGCCCACCATTCCGGGATGATGTCGCCCGGGGTGACGAGGCCTCTTCTGGCTCCGATACGGTCCCGCCTTTCGGCTTTGCGAAGGGGGACCTGGATGCCGACGGAGAGGTTTGCGATGCGCCATGTGCGCGATGTGATCAGATTGAAGTCGGCCGGGATGCCGACCCGCGAGATTGCGCGGCGGGTGGGGACAGCCCCTTCGACGGTGCGGTTGACGATCCACCGGTTCGAGGCAGCGGGGCTGACCTGGCCATTGCCCGACGACATCACCGACGCTGCGCTGGAAGCCCGGCTGTTCGCCAGCGCGGGAGCCGGTCCCGGCACCCGGCGGGGCCATCGCCGGCAGGCCGAGCCGGACTGGGCGGCGGTACACCGCGAACTCCGGCGCAAGCATGTGACGCTGTCGATCCTGTGGGACGAGTACATCGCGGGCGAACCCGGCGGGTATCGTTATTCGCGGTTCTGCGAGCTCTACCGCGCCTGGGAAGGCCGCCTGTCGGTGACGATGCGCCAGTCGCATACGGCCGGCGACAAGCTGTTCGTCGACTATGCCGGCGACGGCGTGCCGGTGGTAATCGACCGGTTCACCGGCGAGCGACGCGCCGCGCAGATCTTCGTCGCGGTGCTCGGCGCATCGAGCTTCACCTACGCGCAGGCGACTTGGACGCAGGGGCTCGCCGACTGGATCAGCGGCCACGTCGGCGCCTTCGAGGCGATCGGCGGCGTGCCGGCGCTGCTGGTGCCGGACAATACCAAGGTCGCAGTGATCAAGGCCTGCCTCTACGACCCGCAGATCAACCGCAGCTACGCCGACATGGCGGCGCATTACGGCACCGCCATTCTGCCGGCCAGGCCGCGACGGCCACGGGACAAGGCGAAGGTCGAACAGGCGGTCCTCATGGTCGAGCGCTGGCTGCTCGGGCGGCTGCGCCACCGCACCTTCCACAGCCTCGCCGAGGTCAACGCAGCGATCACCGAGCTAATGACCCGGCTCAACGAGGAGCGGCCGATCCGGCGGCTCGGCGTGACCCGCCGCAAGCTATTGGAGGAGATCGACCGGCCGGCGCTCAAGGACTTGCCGGAGAGCCCCTACGTGTTCGCCGAGTGGCGGATCTGCCGGGTCAGCATCGACTATCACGTCGAGGTCGAGGCGCATTACTACAGCGTCCCGCATCGCTTCGTCCGCGCCGAGGTCGAGGTGCGCTTCACCGCCCGCACCGTCGAGATTTTCCACAAGGGCGAGCGGATCGCCGCGCATCAGCGCATGAGCGGCAACCACAAGCACACCACCGTGCCGGAACACATGGCGTCCAGTCATCGGCGCTACGCCGGCTGGACCATCGAGCGCATTCGCAAGGAGGCCGCCACGATCGGGCCGGCCACCGCGGCGCTGTGCGACCTGATCCTCGATGAGCGGGCGCACCCGGAGCAGGGCTTCCGCGCTTGCCTCGGCATCATCCGGCTCGGCCAATCCTACGGGCAAGAGCGGCTCGATGCTGCCGCCATGCGGGCGATCGACATCGGCGCGCGCACCTACGGCTCGGTCAAATCGATCCTTGCCAACAACCTCGATCGGCGTCCTTCACCCAAGCGCCCCGCGGACAACGCGCCGGTCCTTCATCCCAACATCCGCGGGCCACGCTACTACAACTAGGAGATCACGCCTTGCTCACGCATCCGACCCTCGATCAACTCCACGCGCTCGGCCTTCATGGCATGGCCAAGGCCTTTGCCGACATCGAAGCCGGCGGCGATGCCGCAAGCCTCGGCCATGCCGAATGGCTCGCGCTGCTGCTCGAACGCGAAGCCTCGCTGCGACGCGACAAGCGGCTATCGAAGCGGCTGCAATACGCCAAGCTGCGCCAACAGGCTTGCGTCGAGGACATCGACTATCGCACCCCGCGCGGCCTCGACCGCAGCCTCCTGACGATGCTGGTCGAAGGCCAATGGATCGACGATCACGCCAACCTGCTGATCTGCGGGCCCTCCGGCGTCGGCAAGAGCTGGCTCGCCTCGGCGCTCGGCAACAAGGCCTGCCGCGACAATCGCTCCGTGCTCTACCAGCGTGTCCCGCGGCTGTTCACCGACCTCGCTTTGGCGCGCGGCGACGGCCGCCACCCGCGGCTCCTGCGGGCGCTCGGCCGCATCGATCTGCTCATCCTCGACGACTGGGGCCTCGAGCCGCTCGACGCCGCAGCCCGCCACGACCTCCTCGAGATCCTCGAGGACCGCTACGGCCGCCGCTCCACCACCGTCACCAGCCAGCTCCCCGTCGATCAATGGCACGCGCTGATCGGCGATCCCACCTACGCCGATGCCGTCCTCGACCGCCTGGTCCACAACGCCCACCGGATCGATCTCAACGGCGAGAGCCTGCGGCGAACCCGCAAACCCGATCGAAAGGCCTGAGCCAGTGGCGCTGTGGACATGCCGCTGCGCTTGGACAACGCAAAGAGCGTTGCCCACATGCCCACAGCAGACCAACAGCAGACGAAGAAGGGCCTCAAGCCGCGATTCAAGGTTGACCCCGCGGCTTCACCGATGCCAGAAACCAAACAGCCAGAACGCCTCGCGCCCCGGGCGACATCAAATCGGAATGGTGGGCGAGATCATCTCGGAATCCTGGGCGAGATCAAATCGGTACACCCGGGCGAGATCATCGGAATCCGCACTCCTTGATGGTCGTCGGCCTGCCAATAGGCCTCAGAGCGATATTCGGTGGCGTCGGTCGCCGTGATGGCTGCATTGTGGTCCGCGTCCGCCTGCTGGTGTTTTGCGATGGCCTCCAAAGCCGGATCAGTGCCCTGCGGTGATCGCCCTCCTCGATTCGACGCTGAGGCGGCAACCGGGTTACCAGCAAGCAATATGAGATCGAACGCGACGGACCATGCGACGATCTGCTTCTCGTCGCGCAGGCGATACTGCGCCTTGGCGTCGCCCAAGGCCGCCCCCTCAAAAGCCATGGAGGCCATCGATTTTACAGCAAGTTCGGAGAGATCTCTGGCCCGCACTAAACCGATGCCATGCTGCGCATCTCGATAGCACTTTTGAGCCATCTCATAGTGCTCAAGCTTGGGTGTAAGCTCGAGATCATCCGCCAGCCGCTTAGCCCGACGCGACCATTTTCGATATGCCCGCGGAGCGCTTGGGCTGGGGTTCTTGGCATTGGTTAGTTCGTTTTGCCGGCGCCCGTCATGAACGCTTGTTTAGACTGCGTCAGCATTACGCTTACAAATTCTCCGTGGCCTCATCGGTCGATGGCTTCAAGAAGCAGGCACCAGAGCTAGAGCAAGGGATAGCGGCAACGGCGTTCTATGAACTGACGTTCAACCCAGCCACTCGAATGGATGTCAATTCGACGGACTCTCGCTATCCTAATCCAGCCATGGAATGGATCATGAAAAACCTAGGCGGCCCCTCGACTGAAAAGGACGCCGCCACTTGACCAATCGCTAGCGATAACTGCGCATCGCGGTCGCGAACTCTAGCGGCTTCACTCGGCGCGAGATATTCGCGATCATTGGCGCATGCCCTGGCGCCGCAAGCCCGCTCGTCATCTCCGCTACTGTCCGGCCCCGTCGATCGCAACGGCGGAAGACGGTGCTCATGTTCTGCGTCGGGTGCCAGCACAACGGCCGGCTGAAGCTCGCCGATCTGCCTGGATTGGGACTCGCCTGAAAACTCGGCGCACATCAGGTGCAGCGCTTGCGGTCGTTCCCGCTATCGCTAGGCTCATTAGGAACTTGAAGCGTTGTTGAGCCGTTTGGAGATTGCAAGACAAACGAGCATGACGCACGGTTCAGCCATCGCAACGAGATGTACAAAGAGCCGATCATTGACGAGTTAAGGCAGATTGAATTCGCGACAGTCGAAGGAGAAAGGCGGCTGGCGGAGAAAGAAGCGCAGCTCATCGAATGTAGGCGGCTGAATGAGGACACGAGCAAGATTGAAGCCGAGCTTGCGGTAATGCGCGAAGTACAGCTTGATCGCGAGAGGCTTCGCCAGCGCCTGCTTTCTCTTCTGCACCCCTAGATCCAGATGCCTTCTATGATCTAACAGGACAAGGCGACGCCGGCTGAGTATTGGGCTGACGTGGAGTACGCCGCAGGCCGGCAAGACCTGTTCGCGTGACCGGGGTCAGAGAAACCCCAGCGGTCGCGTCGCTGGGGTTCGTGGCTCCATGGTGTCCGATGCCTCGGGGGAAAGCATGCGGACCTGCCGATAACCGCCCTCGCGCTTGCCTGTTCCTAATCATCCCGGAAGGATGGGTTGTTAGCCTCATCAGCGACAGCTCGCCGCAGAATACGTCCTAGCGCTCAACATGGAGCCCGGAGAAGTGCGCCGGCATTGGGTGTCCTGAAGTAAAGAGACGGCCCCAGCGCTTGGGAGCACGCTGGGGCCATCGGCTTTCCACGCACACTGTCCGAATGCGGTTTGGTCGGCGGGATGGTGAGAGCTGCATTCGGATGACAGACGAACAAGCTTCGGCTACGTTCGTTCCTAGCAGCCATAGAAAAGGCCCCAGCACCTTTGGGGGCCTTAAGGCCGGCGCTGAGGCCAGCGGGATGGTCGGGTGCGGACCCGACGAACCAACGTTAGCACGCCCTTATGCAATTGCCACTTTCTCCAAGATTTTGTCGGCAGGAACCGTGATAACATCTCGGCACGGGAGCCCAAAATGAAGGACATGCAGGCGCACTTACAGAAGCTTCGCGTCGAAGCGGAGGAGTGCGAGCTGATCAGCAAGCTGGCGACCAATCCGACAGAAAGAACTGTTTGCCAAGCTGGCGGCCCACCACCGGGAGCTAGCTGATGAGGTCGAGCGGACCATGAAGGCCTCGACCTAGGAAGTCCGCTAACCAGCGACGCGGGAGATTAAGGCCACCTCCGCAAGCGGCCTTGCATGGCTCCATTCCTACAGTGGGACAATTTCCCGTAGCATCCCGGTGCAAGGACCGCACATCGATTTGCTATCCCCTGCGTATGCCAAGCACCTTCACCCACAGGGGCGTCACGTTCGAGGTAAAACGCCTATATGATGATCAGTTCGAGATCATCATTGAGATCGGCGGAGAAACGACCCGCCATACCGTGCGCACACGATTGGCAGAACTAGCAAAGCGCCGGGCCGAGATGCTGATCGATCGTAAGCTGAAAACGAAAATTAGGCCTGTGTAGGCTGCCCCAATTGGCGGCCTCTAACAGAAAACGGCCCCAGCAAGTGTCCTGTCTGGACGGCGTAATAAGGAAGGGCCCAGCGGTGAAGCTGGGGCCAGTGTGTAGCTGGGCGTCTCGGTGCCTGTAGCGGTGCGGCACTGAACAGGGCGACCAATGCCAATGCTTGCGCTTCGTTCCTGCTCATAAAAGAGACCCCAGCATCCGGATCATGCTGGGGCCAAGCTGGATCGCCGAGCCGCTCGCCAGGAAGCAACGGTCGTCGTTCTAGGGCTGAAAAAATACGAAATGAAAATTAGCTGCCCTGTTGCTCGGATCATCCCAAACGACGCTCCGGTCCGAAAATAAACCATGTGAATCCCGGCGAGACAATTTCCGCTTTTTCCCGAGACTTGACGCCGTCGTCGATGGGAGTTTGAATTAACTCCTCGGTCCTCTCCAGGCCGAGAACCCGAGGCCCCGGAGAAGCGCCACATCGGGGCCTCTGCTGCGGATTCGCAAAACCGGCAACACATACCCATGTGCCGGTCATGCCTAAATTCGAGTTCTACCTGCCGACCGTTGGAAAGTTGGTTCCGGCCGGCCCGGAGTGGTTCCACGAGATCAAGTACGATGGCTACGGCCTGCGCGTCGAGCGCGACGGAGACCGCGTCCGGCTGATCACGAAGGGCGGCCATGACTGGACGAAGCGCTTCCCTTGGATTGTGAAGGCCGCGCTGAAGAACCGCCAGAAGCAGTTCGTGATTAACGGTGAGGCCATCGTCCTAGGCGAATCCGCAGCTTATGAGGCTTGGAACCGCCTCCTTTATGGCGACTTCACCTTTTCCCGTGCAGCATCAGCAGCATCGATGCCAGCCTGCTTAACCCGATCGACGGCCTCTGTGCCGACGTCGCCGAGCTCGGCCTTCAACGTATCGGAGGCTTCGCGTAGGCTTTGCGATACCGCGTCGGCGCGCGTGTTCAAATCAGCCTTGATATCGTCGCTGAGCTCGCCCACCCATTCGTTCTCGAGATCGAAAGTCCGGAACGCACCCGCGATGGCCGCACCGATTGCCAAGCCCACGGCGCCAAGGACGAGCGGTTGCCGGTCAAGCACGTCGGCCAACGATGATTGCGCTTTCGTGAGAGCTTCTTTTCCAGGCATGCCGAGGTTCTCGCGCGCATAGGCGATACCTTCGTCGAACCGGCCCTTGATCTCGTCGGCCGCTCCCGACATGGCGTCTGAAGCCGCGCTACTGGCCTCGCGTACGGTTTCACCGAAGCCCGTAGCGTCGTCGTGATCCGTTTCAGGCGCGGTCGGTGGCGCGGCGGTCCGTTGGAGCTCGGAGGCGGCCGCGCGAACATTGCGCACGCCGAGATCGACGATCGGCGAAGCCGCCGCGGTCGCCGATCGCGCCGCGCTCTTCAGCTTCTCGTCGCCAGCCAACAGCCAGAACGCACCGCCTCCGATAAGTGCTGCGGCGAGGGGATTTTCCCGCACCGCGGTCACCAGACTGTCGAAAAAGCCCGCCTGCGTGCTGCTCATCTCACCATCCCCTTCACGGTGTCCTTGTCCTTATCGAGTTGCCGAATGGTCTCCCGTGGCACCAGGTTGCGGGCATCTAGCCGGTTGATGCCGATCGCGAACAGTACGGCCGCGATCATCACGGCCATGATCGCAGACGTCAAATAGGAGAGCGGCTGTGACCACCCTGCCCCAATCATTGCCGCCGATAAGGCGAACAGCGCCATCACCAAGGCTGGGATCACAAGGACGGCGCCGCCAACGATGAAGACCAGCGCGCCGCCGACCTTCTGAACTTTTTCGCCGAATTCGGCCTTGGCGAGATCCACCTCGTTCTGGAACAGCTTGGCGAACTGCGACAGCGCATCGCCGAGCAATGTCGAGATGGTTCGAAGATCGTTCTGACTCGTTTTGATATCGTTCTGGATGCTCATGACACGTTGCTTTGCTGCGAGGATGACGATTGTTCGCGCCGTTTCGAGGATGAAGACCGCCCGCCCGACGCCCTCAGGAAACGGACTGCCGCGAAACCGGCAAGGACCGAGATCCCCAGAAACGCGGCCGGCTGCCGCTTCGCAAAATCGGTGGCGCCGTCGACGAGGTCGCGGAAGCTTCCGTCACGGATTTTATCGGCCGCGTCATCGACATATTCGGCGGCGAAAGTCATGCCACGGGCAGCGAACGGCGCATCGCTCTCGAAGGCGCGCGCCGCTTCGCGAATGTTACCGGCAAGGCGTGCCATGAAGTTCGCGCCCGACCGCTGCTTGTCGCGCGCCTGGCCCTCGATCTGGTCCACCGTTCCGGAAGCCACGTCTTTGGCGGCATCAGCCGCCTCCTTGAACTTGTCGTTGGCGACATCGGTCGACGCTCGGAGGGCATCGCCGGCGCGCTGCTTCACCTCGGCGCCGGCATCGGCCATCTGCTCCTTGAGGGTCTGCGAGGGGTCGGTATTCCGGTTCTGCGTGGAATTCGTCTCTTTACTCAGGTCCACATCGCTCATGATCGTTCTTTCAGGTGTTCGGGTTTGGGGAAGGACTGAAGGCCGCCCTGACGACGTCGTCGGCAGCCTCTTTGAGCCTGTCGGCCACGTTTTCCGTCATCCGGCCGGCATGCCCCCCGAGATCGGCCTCGCCGACGCTTCGCGCCGCCGCGTCGGCCGCTGACATCGTCGCGTCCTTGGCCGCCTCGAAACCGGATTGTGCAGCCTCGCCCGCCGCTCGTTTCACGCTGTTGCTCGCCGGGCCCACCGCCTTGGCTTCGGCGCTGGTTTCGGGAAGAGCCGCGGCAAGGATGGCGCCGATCGCGATCCCAAGACCGCCGATCAAGGCGGCATTGTCGCCAATGACCTGACGGGCCTTCGCAGGCACCGTGGCCGCCGCGTTCTTGGCCGCGCCCGCTCTGTCCTTCACGGCATCCATGCCGCTCTTGAGCGTATCGCCGACGGTGCCGGCGGCCTGCGCCGCTCGCTTGCCAAGGTCGTCGGCCAGGGCGGCGGCGGCATCTTGCGCGTCGCCAGCCATATCGCCGGCCTGGTTTTGAGCCGAAGTCAGCCGGTTTCTCACGTCGCTGCTCAGCGCGTCGGCCCGGTCGGCGGCCTGATCCAGCATCTCTCCCGCCTTCTCCATCACCGGTGCAGCCGCTTCCGTGGCCCGGTCGCGCACCGTCTTCGAGGTCAGGGCAAGGCCAGCCCCGATCATCAGAAGGGGCACTGGAAAACCGCGCGCCAGGCGCAGAAGCGGGATTGCGACCGCAGTCCCCGCAGCGACCGCCTGCATCGGATTATCCATCGCTTGTTGCTTCAGCGCCTCGACCCAACTCTGGGTCTTGTTGCTGATGTAATCGGAGACTTCCGATCTGATGTGTTGCGGCGAGACCTTGTGGCGGAGGTCGTCAGCGGTATCCGATATCCGCTCCCTCAACCTATCGACCGTCACCGCGAGTTCGGCACGGCTGCGCTCGGACTGCCGCCTCAGCTCCTCCACTGATCGCGTCATGGCTTTACCCTCTTGGATTTTACCCTCTTGGATTTTTTGGTCGGTTCTTTTGGGACGAACTCAAGCTTTGTTGAATCGTTCCTCAGCAGGCCCTGCGGCAAACAGCGTCCAGACTTTGGTCTAGGCTCAACAGTCCACGCGCCGGCCGAAGCGCTTGAAGCAAGCGACAGGAACGGGCCGACAAGCCGGTTCGTTGCTTTCAATGGACCGGCTCCTGCTTCGCTTCATGTCCGTCACGCCCAGATATTCCCCTGTGGGCGCGGTACCTTTTGAGCCTCGGGCTCGTCGGGCTGGCATTTGTCGCCAAGCTCCTGCTGGAAGATCAGTTGAGACCCTATCCGCTGGTGCTGTTCATCCCGGCCATTTTCCTGGCCTCTGTCATCTTCGATCGCGGTTCAGGCTTTCTGGCCACCGGCGCGAGCGCGGCGCTGGCGGCGCGATATTTTATCCCTCCGCCGCCGAGCGCCGCGATCCTGCCGCTCCTCATCTTCCTGGCGAGCGGGCTATGTCTTGCAGGGGTAACGGAAGCCTTGCGCGCAGCGCTCCAGAAGCACTCGGAGGCGAAGGCCTACGCGGACGTTCTCATGATGGAGTTGGCTCACCGGACCAGGAACGACCTCGCGACCATCATGTCGATCCTCCGTTTGCAGGCGCGGTCGGACCCTAATGCCGACGTGCAGGCGGCGATTACGTCCGCGCTGGCGCGGATCGAGGTCGTCGCGAAGATCCATGATCGCCTGCGCGACACGCCGGTTGTTTATCATGCGGGCTGGCCTGCAAATCCTCGCACGTTGTGGACGTGAACATGTTCGCCGCGCGCAATGTGCGCCGTCGCCGAACCGATCGGCACACCGTATTTGACGATCCTTTCGTCTAGCCCGATGCCGCAGCGGGCGATCTTGTGGCCAAGCGAGATCGTGATCGCGAGCGTTACCGCCACGCCATCGACAACTATGGTCTCCCCTGCAGCGACCTTGCCGCGTGCGACCAGCACATTGTCGGCGCTGGAAAGCAGCAGGAGCCGCGAGTCGCTCTGTTCAGGCTTGGCGTTCGCGCGCCCACCCCCGTCATTAGGAACAAACCTCAATCGACCCTCCCTTTCGATCGTGGATCTGCATGACCCTTGCACCCGTGTCAGTCGCTGCCTCGCTCGTAGGACCGCGACCGAATGGCGGTAACCGAAACGACGGTGATCGCGCAGCAAGCCATCAGATAGGCAACGACCCACGTCGGCTTGCCATTGCCGGCGGCCACGAGCGCCGATGCCACGAACGGTGTCGGACCGGCGATCAGGAGAGCATTCAGTTCACGCGCCAGCGCGATGCCAGAGAAACGGTAGCGGGTCGGGAACAGGTTGGCGAGGAACGCGCCCTGCGCGCTGGCAAGCCCGCTATAGCCGATGCCGAAGCCGATGCTCAGAGCCAGCGTCGCCAGCACCACATTCTTCGTGCCAAGTATTGCGAACATTGGGAACGCGTACAACATTGTGAAAACGCCGCCGAAGAGATAGACTCGCGCATGGCCGACGCGGTCGGCGAGCGCACCAACAGGCGGCGTCAGCACGATGCCGGTCAGCGTCGCGATGATAACAGCCGTCAGCGCGTCCGTCCGGGCCATGCCCAGCGTGTTGGTCATGTAGCTCAGGCTGAACGCGCTGAGGATGTACGCGTTCGCGTTATGCCCAGTGATCGAAAGGAAGCCGCACACGACCTCTCGCGGGCTATTGCGGATAAGTTCGCCGACTGGCACCCGCGCTTCGCGGCGGTGGGCGGCGGCACGCTCCATCGCCTCGACATATTCAGGCGTCTCGTCGAGGTTCTGGCGAATGTAGAGCGCGACGCCAATGAGGAGTGCCGAGACGAGGAACGGCACGCGCCACGCCCAGCCGAACAGGGTTTCTTCAGGCAGATAGGCAACAAGAAGGAAGAGCAGCGTCGCAAACATGATGCCGGCGACAGTCGCCGACGACAGATAGGCAGTGAAATACGCCCTGCGATGAGCGGGGACGTATTCGGAGACGAGCGTCACGGCTCCCGCATATTCCGCACCAGCGCCGAAACCCTGCAGCAGGCGACAAATGACCAAGAGGATGGGAGCTAACACCCCAATCTGAGCATAGGTTGGCAAGAGACCCATCGCGACGGTGGACAGGCCCATCAGCGAGACCGTGAAGATGAGCGCGGGCTTACGCCCGAAGCGATCGCCGAAATGCGAAATCAGGATGCCGCCGAGCGGCCGGCTGAAGAAGCCGGCGGCGAACGTCGCAAACGCCGCCAGCACTCCCGCCGAGGCGGAGAACTGCGGGAAGAACAGTTTGTTGATGAACAAGCCCGACGCGGCGCCGTAAAGCGCATAGTCGAACCACTCGATAATCGTGCCGATGGTCGCCGCAGTCACGGCGCGTCTGATGTTGGCGCGCTCGGCGGGCGCCTTGTCTACCGCGATGGACATCGTCATGGGTGTTTCCTCAAATATGTTTTTCTCTGGATCGATCGGGTCTTGCTCGGCACCGGTCTCAAGGAATCGGATCCGGCATCGGCACCTCGAAGCGCCTCGCGCATTCCACTATTTCAGCGCTGATGCTGGCTGACAGTCGGACGCCGTCCCGAAGCTGCCACTCCCACCGCGCAAGAGCGTGAGCGCTTGGCAGTTCGACACGTTCGAAGCCTTGCCGCGTCTGAGATGCGTGGCACATGCCGGCAAGCGCCGCTACTTGACGCCGGAAAGCGTCGGCCCCTCCGAATGCGGCGAGGTCGATGACGAGGATGAAAACCGCCGCACTCCAGCCGTCGGTTGCGTCAGCACGTCCCCGCCCGCTAAGGCAGCCCGTCAGCAGTTCTACGATGAGACCGAGGGAATAGCCCTTGTGGCCGGCCTCCAGACCGCCGAGAGGCAGAGCCGTACCTGGCGGGATAGCTGCCATGATGTTGGGATCGGTCGAGGGTTGGCCTTGGCTATCCATCAAAAAGGGGTGCGGCAGCTGCTCACCGCGCTGCCGATAGGCGGCGATCGCGCCGTTCGTCAACAGCGCGGTGGACATGTCGATCATCACCGGTCCATTGGTGGCGGGTGTGCCGAACGCCATCGGGTTCGACGTCAGAGCCGGCGTTACCCCACCGAACGGCGCGACGCTGCTATGGCCGGGATCGGTCAGTGTCAGTAGCATCATGTAGCCGGCGTCAACTGCCGGCCTCAGATAGGCGCCGAGGCAGGCGTATGGTGGCTGCGCTGGATGGCGATCGCCCCCATCCCGAACCGGGCCGCCCGCGACATTGCTTCTTGCGTCGCGCGCCGCAACAGCCAGGGCCCGGGAAGCTTGTGCCCATCCCAAGTCAGGCGCGCCGAAGTCATTGACGATTTCGGGTTCGCCCACAACAGACATCTCATCACTCTCAATCTCGCGCAGATAGAGAGGCAGTAGCGCCAGCTCATGGGTCGATTTCCCGAAGCAGTCGCCCTCGACCAGTACCGGGGCAATATCGGCTGTCCGGTCACGAGCAAGCCCGGCACGCTCGAGCAAAGCACTGGCGCAGGCTTCAAGGGCGCTGGCGCGGTAGCTTGCACCAGCAGCTTCGGGATCCGCGCTCATAATTTGACCGCGTGTCTTTTCGGGCAGAACGCAAGGATAGAGAAGGTCATGAACGTCTTCCCAGTGTTGTTTGTGATTGTCAGACTCGAAAAGATTGCTCCCTCCGAGCCTCCGCCTCAGAGCTGCGCGACAGTGGCATTGTCGATCAAATCCCAATCAAGCTCGGCGCCGAGACCTGGCTTTTCCGGCAATGTTGCGATGCCGCCTTCGACCGGCAGCGGAGACGCCAGCCCGAACTCGAATTTTTCGCGGGGGCAAAGCAGCTCAAAATAGCTGCAGTTCTTCACGGCTGCGCAGAGGTGAAGATTGACGAGTTCAAGCGGCTGGAAGATGGCCGAATGAATCTCGCAATTCATGTGGAAGCTTTCGGCAAGATGCGCGGTCTTCAGGACGCCGGTCACCCCACCCGCCCAGCTGACATCGGCGCGAACCGCATCGACGACGCGACCAGCGACACATTCGGCCACACTGTAGGGATGTTTGGCTAAAACTTCAGTGCCAATGACCGGAATGTCGAGCGCCCGCGACAACTCGCGCAACGCAGAGAAGTTTTCATCCGGGATAGGCTCTTCGAGCCAGCGATAATCAAGTCGTTCGAGAGCTCGCCCATAGCGTATCGCTTCGTCGAGCGTCATGAAGGCGACCGGGTCGCTCATCAACGTGAATTCGGCCCCTACCGCTGCGCGCACGGCGGCATGGATTTCAATATCCTCGCCGACGGACCGGCCCGGCGGATGCAGCTTGTACGCCGCATAGCCGCCAGCCTTGGCCGCAACCGCCTCGGCGACATAGTCGTCCGCGGTTTTTAGAAACATCGAACTCAAGTAAGTCGGCACCTCCGTCCGGCAGCCGCCAATGTAGCGATGCAGCGGCTGTCCGGCGGCTTCAGCGCCCAGGAGCCAAAGACAAACATCGGCCGGCCCGTAGGAATAGATCGGCAGATGGCTCCAGAAGCGGTCAACTTTCCGGAACTCGTGCCAGAGCGCCTCGCGGTCGAGCGCATTACGGCCAATCAGAAGTGGCTTCAATGCGGCCGCCGCAAGCTCGCCTGAGCCACGTGCAGAGCGGCCGGCAAAGCCGAACATCGAAGCCGAGAGCCCCTCTTCCGTCGTCAGTGTGTAGACGACGAATTCAAACCCATCTCGATTGCTGGTGCCGAGCAGCGTATCCTCAGCAAGGGACACCTCGCGGTGATGACAACAGCGTATGTCGACCGTGGCGATCCGCATGGTCAGAACTTGCCGTATGTCAGATAGGCCTCTCGCGGGTCCATCCCGTCGAGGATCGCCTTGCGTACCTTGTTTTCGGTGTTCATCGCGACGGCGGCCTCGTCGGTAACTGCCCCGACGAGTTCTTGCGGGACGCGGATGACGCCGTCACGGTCGCCGATCAGATAGTCGCCGGGCCGGATCAGCACGTCGCCGATGGTAATGGGCACGTCGAAGCCGCGCGGGAGCCAGCGGCCGACAACGTCGCGAGGCGTATGCCGGCGCCGCCAGCACTGGAAACCGATCTTGAGGATGAAGTTCACGTCGCGGATATTGCCGTCGATCACACAGCCGAGCACCCCCTTCTTCTGCAACGTTTCGGCCGACAATTCGCCCATTTGGGCAATGACGCGGTCGTTCGGCTGGCACACCCAGATGTGGCCGGGTTTAGCCTTGGACAATAGCCCGGTCCATTCAAGCAAGGTCTGGTGCGCTTCGGCGCGATCGTCGACGTGGCCCTCGATGGTGAAGACCGGCCCGCACAGCACCTTTTCCGGAACGAGCGGCGTGATCTCCGGCGGCAGCGTGAAGTCGGCGAGGCCCCTGCCGCGCATGACGTCATGCACGACGCCAGTGTAGCAGCGCGACAAACGCTCGGTCAGCGATTCAGTCATGGTGTAATACCTCTTCCATCGTCGACCAATGCTCTCCCTCCGCGCGGCTCACGAGCGGCACCTGCATCGGGTCCGCAAGCGCCCACGATGCGCGGGTCCTTGGGTCGGCCGCCATCCGCGCGCTGTCGCCGGAAAAATCCTCGCCGTGATATTTCCAGTAGCCGAACAACAGGTTCTCCGGCATGCGCAGGAAGATCGTGCAGTTGCGGATGTTGTATTCGGAGATCCTGGCCAGGATCTCTGGCCAGGCGGCCCCATGCAGCCGCTTATACTCGGCGATACGCTCCGGTTTGATCGACGCGCATCGCACCGATCGCGTCCCAGTCCCAATCGATGCCGAGACCCGGCGCGTCGGACGCAGCCGCCAGCGGATGAGCCGCACCGCCTTTGGCGTACAACTAGTTTGTCAGAGCCTCACCAGGTGCGTTGAGCGCGGATCAGCAGCGTCAGAGCGTTCTGATCCTTAAGCTCATACATGGCGCCGGGCTTCGCGATAGCCGACTGCAGAGGCAGGGTCACCTTGCTTCCGCTCGCATACTTCTGGTCGAGCATGCTGTAAGCGAGGTCGGCCGAGAAGGTCAGGTTCTTGACCGGTGTCCAGCGCGTGATCACACCGACTACCCCGTAGTTGAAATCGGGGTTGCAACCGGCAACGCCGCTCGAGAGCGCTAGGCCTGCAACGAAGGCGCCGCAGATGTAGCCTTTAGCTGTGCCGTTATACCGGACAGCGGCCCAAGCACTATAGATACCCGTGTTCCAGTACGGATTCCAGTTGTGCGTATAGCCGCCCTGGACGCCGTAAGTCGTGGTCAGTTGCTGGCCGGAGCCAGCCACAAACACGGAGTCAGACAGACCTGCAAGGCCAACGCTCTGGTAAGCACCCGCCAAACGGGTACCGCCGTACATTGCGTATGTGGTCGTCATCAGGTCCTGGAAGTTGTAACGGCTCGCACCGTTCGTATACACGCCAGACATGTTGATCGTATCACCCGCGCCGGTGGGCAGATTCTTGATCGACAAGGCCAACTGAGCGGCCCAGCCCCACTTGTCGTCCGGATGGCCAGTCGTTTCGTCGGCGCCGTAGTAGGCGGCATGGTTGTCATGCGCGGCGACCGACGCCTGGAAGAGACCCCAAGCTTGATCAACGCGAACCATGGCGACAAGGTCAGGAGACCACGCGCCTCCGATGTCGTTCGCGCCGTAAGCTCCGGTCGCAAGTCCGGCGACCGTTGCACCGCTCACGTTCCAGATGTTGGTCGTATTATACTGAACTTGGTCCTGCGCGGAGATCGCAGCCGTGATGCCCTGGCCGAATTCAGCCGTGTAACTGAACTGGTTCACACCAGTAACCGAGCCGCCAGCACCGGGCAGACCGTCGAAGTTATTGGCCGGATAGTTGACCCAAGGCGAGGAGAACTGCGAGACCGCCTTGCCCATTGTGAAACCAGCGAACTGGATAAACGCGTAGTAGACACCGAGCGTACCACCAGCGACACCAGCTCCGCTGTAGGCAGTCGAGCCATTCACAGCCGTTGTGCCGGTACCTGCATAGCCGCCCGACGTCCAAGTCAAGGCCCCATCGAAGAAGGTTCGGAGCACGCCGTATTCGGTCGCGGTGCGCGTATCGATGTTCAGGTCTTCACGGGCCTTGGTGGTATAGTAATTGCGGAGGCGGTTTTGCGCACCAGCGACACCAGTATTGGTAGTATCGTGCAATGCGTTTGTATTCAATCCAACCTCGGCTCGCACATAACCACCGAGCTTGATGCAAGTATCGGTGCCGGGGATGTAGTAAAATCCAGCTCCGTACAAGGAGCAAATCTTCACGTACTCGACGGCCTTCGCTTTCACGGGAAGATCGGCTGCCTGCGCGCTGGCGCCCACAAACATGACCGCAGAACCGAGGACAAGACACTTTGTTAGTTTCATCGATGAACCTCCAAGCAAGAAAACATCGTTTCCGTCCTTCAAAGATCGGGACTGCACCCGTTAGGGCCGCAGCAACGCGGAGGGCCGCGACACAGCGTGATTTAGTACAGCGTGGGGAGCGCCACCCCGGACAAATCGGGGTCGATGCGACCAATTTGGGGTCGATCAATATCGTCGGCGTTTTTCGCAAGGACAGGCCGCAAGCCTGAGGAAATCGTGGCTGGTTTCGCGCAAAGGATCGGGGGGACACCACATAGCGAGGGACAGATTCGCAGCGCCTGCCAGCCCGAGATCGAGAAACTCTGTGGTGGTCAGGAGCGAAGAGCCGGCCGTTGCCTGCGAAGCCAGAAGCCACTCGGCAAGCTGATCCGAGCACCGAGGCAAGTCCAGGACCAGTTACGAGGCTTTCCTACTCGGCTTGCTGCCGGTCCGGTGGTCCCCTTGCTAAAACTCTTCACACTGCCCCGAGCACGCCGCCGGTTGCTCGGTCGATCTCTTCGAGATAGCGACGGCGCGCGAGCGACTCGGGCAAATAGCCGATCACCTTTCGGCTATCGGCGGATTCGACCACGGCCAGAAGATCCGCCTCCGCCTTGTCGAACACGGCCATCGCGGTCTTCACGTTCATTTCGGGCAGCAGCACGTCGTCGAAATAGCGCGCGAGCTCCACCACCTGGATGTCGTCCGCGATGGTATCGAGCTCGACGGAATAAAGTTCTGGAAGCAGCACCAGTCCGCAATATTCGTCGGCGTCGTTGACGACCACGATCGCCTGCAGCGAGCTCAAGGGGAACTCGCGGCGGCAGGCCGCGATGGTCGAGGTCGATGGCGCCTTGGCGACGTCGCTGCGCATCATCCGCTCCACCGACAGGTTGCGCAGCCAGCCGACGTCGTTGGCACTTCGGATAGTCTCCCCGCGCAGGTGCAGGCGCCAGGTCGAGAACGAATGGCCGAAACTGAAGCGGACGCAGATGCTGGTGACGATGCAGCCAGCCAGCACAACGGCGGTGACGTCGACGCTGCGTGTCAACTCCAGCACCAGGAACGACATCGTCAGCGGACCGCCGACGATGGCGACGCCGAGCGTCGCCATGCCCGTGAGCATGCCGACCAAGGGATCAATTCCGAGCTTCGGGCTCGCGAGGATCACCAGCGCGGCGAACAATTTTCCGAGCAGGCTGCCGACGAACAGCGAGGCGAAGAAGAGACCGCCGCGGAAGCCGGAGGCGAGCGAGATCATGCAGGCGGCAAGCTTCAGCACGATGATCGTCGCAATCAGGCCCGCCGCCATCTCGTGGTGCATATCGAGCACCATCGCCCCGTGGCCGGCGGCGAGCACCTGCGGCGTGACGATCGCCAGCGCGCCGACGCAAATTCCGCCGATCGCCGGCCTGATCCAGAGCGGAAGCCAGGATTGTGTGAACATGCGCTCGAACAGAACGGAGCTTCGCATCACCAGAATTCCGACACCACCGGCGATCAACGCCAGCACGATGAGGGCGAGGTATTGCTCGACGCTGACCGAGCCGACGCTCGGAACTTCCAGCAAATAGGGCGAGCCGCCGAACCATTGCGCGGCGAGCGCGCCCGACAGCGACGCGGCGAGAATGGGGGCTGCACTCGCCACCGAGTAGACGCCGACGATCAGCTCATAGGCATAGAACGCGCCGGTGATCGGGGCGCCGAACGCCGCCGCGATCGCGGCGGCCGCGCCGCAGCCGACGATCAGGCGGAGGTCGGTGCGCCGCAAATTGAGGAACTGGCCGAGCAGGGAGGCGACGCCCGAGCCGATCTGGGTGTAGCCCGCCTCGAGCCCGACCGACGCGCCGCAGCCGTTGGAGATCAGGGTCTGGCTCGAGACCACCACGCTGTCGCGGAGCGAGAGATGTCCGCCGCGCAGCGCGTTGGCCTCGATCGGGTCGACCGCGCTCGATATCTTCAGGCGCCGCCGCGACCACTCCATGATCCCAAGCGCGAGCCCTCCGACCACGGGGGCGCTCAGCGCCGCCCACGGGTTGATATGGTCATGGGCGCTGAGGCGGACGTCGATCGGGATCCCGTAGATCAGGACATGGGCGATCTGGGCGACCTCGCTCATCAGCGTGACAATGACACCCGCCATGAGGCCTACCAGGAGCGCCAGCGGGATCAGATAGAATTCGTTGCGACGCAAAAGCGCGCGCACCCGAACCAACATTTTGTTGGTTGCTCTTCGTAGGACAATGCGGCGGATCGCCAACACCATTCGGCTCTTGTAAGGTCCTACCAGAGAAAGCTCGGCGGACCGGATGTGCGATGCCCATCGGGCTTTAGGCTGCTCCGCGAATCTGGACAGGTCAATGAGAATCAGAATTGCCAGTTCTGGGTGCAATTGCTGATGGACCTACCAAGCTGGTACTCGACACTGGCCCCTGATGCCATACGGCAGAGCCAATAGCATCCTCCGCGAACTGCACGCTGCCGGGGAAGCAGTTGATCGGCCGGGTGATCGTTCTGACAGACGGTAAGGCAGGCGCCATCGTCGCCTCCGGGTCCGGTGATCGATCAACAGGTTGCTAGCCAGCCCGAGCCGCCAAGGAGATCCTTCGCCACCTGGCCCATTAGCTCGCGGGCGAAGGACTTGAGGCCCGCCATGGCTGCCGCGTCCTCGGCGACACAAACGGAAGTGATGACGGCCGCTCTCGCTCCGCGAGGGCACGGCCGACGACGTCCTCGGTCTGCGGCCCGAACAGCCGCGCCTTGTCCGTGTCGTCGCCCCCCCTCGCGATGGAGATAATTGAGGTGGGCGACGAACGGCGCGGCGCGGGCGATGTGACGGATGACGCGGGTCTTGATCACGACGAGGCACGAGCGCCCCGTCAACAGGTGGTTGGCCGGCACGCTGGCGATCCGGCCGCGCCCGAGGCGTGACCGGTTGCCCGTAATAATGCGGTCCGAACGGGGCACCTGCCCGCCAACCCTCTGCGCCGCCGCGATCGCCTGCGCAATAAAGCGCCGCGCCCGCTGCGAAGTGGATGAGCAGATGCCGCCGGGCCGGATGCGAAACTCACGATCCTCAGCCGCCGCCAACCTCGGCAATGTTTATTAGATCGCGGAGTGTCAGTGACTTGCGTGCAGCGCGCACATTGTTGCCCAGGCAAGCACCTTGCGCGGCAGGCGGAAAACTCCAAACAACACAACGAACCGACCGCGGCGCACATTGCGCCCTTTTATCTCGCCATCGCTCGGTCGTCTTTAAGCGTCCGGTCCCTGCACAACTCTTCCACAGTGTGTTCTCGTTCCATTTCGGGTTCTTTGCTGCAGTGGAGGATGTCAGACGGCGCTTCGCCGTTCGTGGGCAAAGGCCAACACCCACGCACGTTGAGAGCCGGTACCGCAGCGACCAGTGCTTTCGATGGCAACGTTTGAGCGTGGGTGTGCCATCTGATGAGTCCGGAAGACTTACGCAAACATGCGGAAAAGCTCCGGAATTTGTACCAAGCAACGGCAGAACGTCAGCGCAAGAAGCGGCAGCCGAAGCGACGCAAGAGGTCACGCGCTATCGCCATAGCGTGCGCACGAACTGCGGTCCGATCGCGCTTCGAGCGTTCTGGAGCATGCATGTCGAGGCGACGAACTGGAGCTGCATCGGGCATGCCAAGCATGCCGCGGCGCTCGGCCTTTCGCCCGATTCGTTGCGGATCTGGCGCGATCGTCTCGAAGACTCCGACGACGAGACGGAGTGGCGATTGTTGCTTCATCCGAGTGCCTGGGCTCAAACAAGCAGCGCTGCCAGTTGCGCGCCATGCAAATGCCGCTTGACGCCGGAAGCGGTGGACGGGCGGTCGAGGCGGCGTCGGTTCAGCAACGGGCAGAAGCGGGTGATCGTGCGGGAGACGGAGAAACCCCGCGTCAGCGTGGCGCAGGTTTGCTGCCGCCATGGCGTCGCCACCAGCATGGTGGTCCGCCGGCGGGTCAAGTTCGGCCTGACCGTTCGCAAGGCACCGCAACTCGCGATGGTTACGCTCGCCGACAGCGCGGCCAATGAGCTCCCAGCGCTCGCTATCTTGCGCGATCTGGTGCAGCCGCCGGACGGCACGGTCGCGATCGAGTTGGCCGATGGACCGCGTGTCTTTGCGCCGGCCGGCAGCACTCCGGCCGCGGTGATGCGGCAGCTCGCCGCCGGCTGCGACGCCGTTTCTTCGCAAGAGCAGACCGCTGCAGAGCCTCAAAGCGAAGAGCAGCGGCACAACAGCCCAAACGCGCGCATCTCGACGGAGCCAAGCATGCCGTCGTGCTCGCGCCCTTCCAGGGTAAAGCTGCTGCACGCCGGTGGAGTGGCCGCCCTGGACCACTACCGCGCTCGCCGGCCCCGTAAATATTGGTCTGGAGGGAGGAATGGTCCCGCAATCTCGCGGCCATCCAGCGCATCATCGGACTGCCAGTTTATGAGAGAAAGTTCGCGCTCGCCGACCACGCGACAGCCATCCCATTTGAGCAACGGCCGGCTGCGCCCTAAGCGTTGCCTCTGCGTCAGACGGACGGTTCGGCTGCGCAGGTCGTGCGTTTTCCAGGCACGATCCGGGATAAGCTTCTCAGCGAACCGCGCTTCTGTGATGGCGCGATATGTGCTGCCGGCACTCTGCATCGCGCGCGCAAGGAGCCGCGCTCAACCGCTCGCGTCGCTGATAACTCGTAAACGGATGGACCTGGCGCACGCCCGTGCATGCCGCGCCAAGGTCGTCGGGCCGCGCACGCCCACGCGTCACATTCGCCGTCGAACGCCAACTTGACTACTTAATGAGCGTCACGGCTGGGTGATTCTCTTGACCAGACACGGTGATCAACTGCGCCGATGCGCAGCACTACCTGGCAGCCGTCGCCTCCGCGGCGGACCTGGCCAGCCGCGAGATCGAGCAACGGACGAGACTCTGAGCCACTCCGGACGAGGGACGCGGTCACCGCGACCGGCACGGTAGTTGGCAGCCCATCGAGCGCCCAAAAGATCGTCCGTTGCTTGAACAATCTCTCCGGGCCATGGGCGAAAGCAGATACCGCGTCTCCTCCTGAATACGGATGTCACTTCGCCACCTGGGCTGCCGCCGACCATCGCTTCATAGTCGCGCCGATGTCCGCGTTACGACGAAGACATTCCCGAGCGATGTCGGAGATCTCAGCGTCCTGAAGGCGCTAGCAGAATTCCAGCAGCCGTCAGTCGAACCCAGGTATGGCTTCCACCCGCATGCACGCAATCCAACAAGGATTGCGGTGCAACAATTGTGAACGAGCGAGTTGTAGGACGCCCCTGGTCTGGCACCACGTGGTGCTTCTCGATGACCATGTTTTTGGCGGGAAAGGATGATTTCCAAGCCGGCGCGTTGGTCGACAAACTCTTCTAACTTGCCTCCGCGCCGCGCAAGAGACGGCCCTCCTCGGTCATCCACTTCGCGCGCGCAAGGTGACTCTGGTATGCGTTGCGCGCGCGGTCAGGGTCAACCTCGGGGTCGATATGCAACACGATTCGAACGACTTCCCTCCAGTCGGCGCCTTCACTTTCGGCCTGCAGCAGACGCAAATACGTGATGGCATGCTGATGGTCATAGGATGTTGCGGTTTGATCGCTGGGTGCAGCGTCCGCTACATCGGGGTTGAGCGGCGGTTTGGACATCGGAGGCTACGCCTTACGAGGAAGAGACATGGGATGTGCGGTGTTCAAATAAGCATCTTTGGCATGCCGCGTGCTCTCGACTTCGTTGAAAGTGCATTTTCTGACTCGGGAACTCGGGCAGCCTAGTTACCTCTGCGATTAGGTCTAAAATACACCTAGTTGCATCTATAATTACCCTATTACTGGCGAATTTGCTAGAGCTGGCAATGGTGATCTGCATGATCACCGCAAGACAGATTAGGGCGGCCAGAGCCCTTCTAGGTTGGACCCAGCAGGACTTGGCAGACAAGGCGATCGTTGCCATTAACGCGATCGCACGGATTGAGAGGGGAAGTTCGGACCCTCGTGCGAGCACCACCAATGCAATCGAGGCTGCTCTTAGGAAAGCCGGGATTGAATTTATTTCCGCTGACTTAAAAGGCGAAGGGGTCCGACTTAGAAGTCCCAAGCTCTAATTTACTCTTGGTATCAGAAGGAGCCGACGGTCTTCGCCGCTTGGCTGCTCGATTTAAGGACGAGCATCATTGCGCAGTTACTGTCACGAACTGATGGAAGGAAAATGCTCTTTTCGCTTCCTTCAGAGCGCGCAAGAAGCGCAAAAAGCCCCGCCTCCGGGGAGGCGGGGCCGAAGATCCGTAAGGGATCAGTCGCCGCTGCGGCGCGACCAGATCAGGGTGAAGCCCTCGTCGCCGTCGACCTTCACCAGCGAGGCGTAGATCGGGGCCGGAAAGCTCGGGTCGTCGAGCTTGACCGAGAGGTATTCGCGATCGCTGTCGCGGGCGGTCTTCTTCCAGGCGGCGCCGAACTCGGTCACACCGGCGAAGATGCGGTAGTCGGGCGCCTTGTCGTTGTCCTTCTCGGATGCGGCGAACCGCGCCTTGATGTTCAGCGTCAGCGTCTTGATCGAGCCGACGTAGCCGTTGTCCGAAGCGGTGAAGGTGCCGATGGTAGCCATGATGGTCTCCGTTTGCTGCTCGGGCCGCGCCCATCGCAGCCTCGATGGCGATCCTTGGCCCGGGGAGCGATCGGCCCGCAGCCTTTTGGGCCCGCAGCGCAGCGGAGGACGGCGACAAGCCTGCTTTTTTGTCTCCCCGCGAGGAATGCCGCCACTTCGCGGCAGGGGAAAAAAGCAGGCGCAGCCGTTGCGGCAAGGCGATCGAGGCCTTGGCCGCCCCTCGGGCCTGATCAGCCCATTCGAGGTTGCGTTGGACGCGCCATGAACGAACCGACGGAGACCACCGTGGCGGCCGACACCAGCGCAGTACAAGGACTTGAGCCAAATCGATCGGGCACATGCTGACATTTGGTGTATCAACAGCTAGGAGGCGTATCCCTCGCAGTCCCGCGTGCCGAGGCGAAGCTACGTCTGGAGCGATGCGACAGACCGCAATCTCAATGCTCCAGGCATTACACGAGCAGCGCGTTCGGCCTTCTCGCTCGATGCTGAATGACGAGCACGACATAACGATCCCTTGGCGGCCGCAGACGGCGTAGATCAAGGTGATTAAGGTCTCGATCATGACGGGGCCTCCAAGCAGCGGTCGCCGCCGCGTACGCAAACTAAATCGGCCGCGCGCCGGTCAGGCGCGGCCGAAATTTTGGCACTTGCCGGGGGACGCTCGCGCGGCTCCGCTACGTAGTCCGGTCATGTCTGCTTCGAGACGCCGCGGCTCAGGCCGCGGCGGAATTTTCTGTCTGCAACGCGTGAAGATAATCCGCCGCGCGCTGCGCATGCGATGAGGCGGTGAAGATGGCGCGCTTGTCGTTCTTCAGGACCTTGATCCAGGACGCTATATAGGCGGCGTGGTCCTCCCTCACCTCCGGCGTGAGGCCGAGATCGGCAGACAGGAAGGCCGCACCCAGTTCGGCGACCAGTTCTTCCACCGCATAGCCTTCATCCCCAAAACGTTTGCGGCCGAAGTCACGATTCAACCGGCTTTCATGGCGTGTCCAGTGCGTGCATTCATGCGCAAGCGTTGCGTAGTAGCTGATCGCATCGCGGAAGAAGTCGATGCAGGGCATATGAATGTTGTCGGTCGAGGGAACATAGCAGGCGCGACTGCCGCCATGGACGATATTGGCTCCGGTTGCCGCAAAGAACGCGTCGGCATGGGTGGTGCGCTGAATGGGGGCGGTCGGCTGGTCTGGCTGGCCGTAGTAGTGCGACGGAAGCCCGTCGATCTGCTCGACATTGAAGACCGTGTAGCCCTTCATGAAGGGGATCGCGCGTTCGGCCTCGTCGCCTGTTTCGGAATTGGTCTCTTTGCGAACGATCCTGTCGGCATAAACGACAAGCGTCCCGGTCTCCCCTTTGCGGACTTTGCCGTCAAGCGTGCTGGCCTGCTTGCAAGTCATCCAGATGGGTGCGGTGTAACCGTTCGCGACGGCCGCCGACCACAGCATGAGAATGTTGATGCCATTGTAAGGAATGCCGTTGCCGCGCAGAGGTCGCGAGATGCGCCCCGTGCCATGTTCCGCTTTCCATCGTTGATGCCAAGGCCTTACGCCTTGCTCCAGCTTCTGAACGATCTGATCCGTGATCTTCTGGTAAACGTCGGCTTTCATGAGCTTCTCCTAGTTTGCCGGTTGCGCATGCAACCGGAACTAGGCCAGCGCCAATGAGCGGGGGGTTGGCCGTTACAGGCCGGAAAACGAGCGGGGCTGGTGCGGGCCGGAGCCAAGCGAAGCGAGGTGACTACACGGCCCCCGTTTTCCGCCCCCATTCTTCATGGGGGCTTGGCCTTGACGGCCTGGGGGCCGCAGGCCCCAGAACATACCTACGAGCGTGGTCGGGCCTCGCGGGCAACGTCTGAAAATGAGAACGCGCTAGGTGATGTCGTACCAGACCACCGGCTTCAAAAGCATGGCGGTCGCGCCGAGCGAGCCTAGCTTTCTCGGAAAGCTATGGAAGTAATCGACAAGAGTCTGCTCGCAAGCGCAAGGCTCCCGCAGATAGGAGCAAAGCTCAAGAATGCACGACAGCCACAACCGCGAGCCGCATTGGCCCCGTACCGCCTCGAAGCTTCGTGCCGCCGCTTACTGCAGCGTAAGGCCGTAAGCTGGCGGAGCGCGTCAACGACGCGCCCCCTCTTCTATTCGTTACCGCTGATGTCCGAGCCCGATCCCGAGATGTAGCGCCTTCTGGCGCAGCGCGCCGACAGTGCGCTTGGTGATCTTGGCTATTTTAACGACCGGAGTGCGTGCCTTCGAGTGCGCCTTCAATTCCTTGACATCGGCCTTGGTCCATTCGCGACGCTTGGCACGTTTCTTTGTTGCTTTCTTCGCCATGACAGCTCCTTAGATTTAGGAGCGGCTTGTAACACAGCTTCTTAGCGAAACAATGTCTGGTCATCGGCATTCAAGATGGATCATCGTTGAGCGTCCAACTTTTCCTGTCTGGCGCCCCTCTCGCCGACAGGTAGCGCCCATTGCTCATTAAGCAGCCAACAAAACGGATGTCCGCAGACGGTTTGCTCTCGACAACGTCCTCAGACTTTCGCGATGTGTGCAGGGATGCAAATTCTTCGTCCGAGATTTCGCAGTCGGGGTATTTCTCGCGGTCGAAGAACGCCACTCCAGCTTCGACGAAGTCGACCGCAGTATGGCCCCGACCTTCGGACAGGATGGCAGGTAAGACTCCTTGATGGATGAGTCGACGTGCGGCCGATTAGCTATTCGACACGCTCGAAAGCTATGGCGTGTTTGTCACTCGGGGCGGCGAACTTGACAACTGGCTGACTAGTTTGACGGTCGCTGGCAAGAAGACGATCCGTGGGCAGCTCGGCACGTTCCTTGAAAGATCCGTCGGATCCGACCGGGCGCCTGAGCACGACGCCAGGCTTTTCCATGGTTGCGGCGATGACGTCCGGATCCTCGCTTTCCTTCGCCGCGCCCTGATGAAAGAGATTGCTGTCTGCGCCCCACGCTTCCAGAGCCGCTTTCATGGAAGGAGCGGCTATCGCCAGATCGAAGAAGCCCAGCGAAGTCTGGTAGGTTCTCAGTTTTCTGGCCATCGGTCTGATCAGACCTTCCCGTTCGATAGTTAACGTCGCGCACCCTGCGATATGCCGCGGCGTCTGACGGAACATGCCATGGCTTTCAGCGTTCCCTCATTCTTGAAGGACGTCCGTGCCTTACGCAACACGCGCTGAAGGATTGGCCATTGAATGAGCCGGACGTCGACCCTGCCCAAACGCCTACAGCCGATGCTCGCTACGCTCACCGACGCGCCGTTCGATGACCGCGGCTGGGTTTTCGAGGATAAGTACGATGGCTTCCGGATGATTGCGGAAATTCGGCGGGGCAAGGTTGCGCTCTACAGCCGCAACGGCAAGATCATCAGCCGCAGCTATATTGAGGTCGCCAACGCGCTGGAGGGCGTGAAGGGCGACGCCGTGATCGATGGCGAGCTCGTGGCGATCGGAAAGGACGGCGTTTCGCATTTCCAGCTGCTGCAGAACGCGCTGCGCCATGAAGCGAAGCTCCTGTATTGCGCCTTCGATCTCATGTTTCAGAACGCAATTGACTTGCGCAAACGGCCTCTTCTCGAGCGCAAGGAGCGGCTGAAAGCGATCCTGCCGAGCCACCGGTTGATCGCCTTCAGCCGTCACCGCAAAGCGAACGGCACGAAATTCTTCGCCGAGGCCGAGCGGAAAGGTCTGGAAGGCGTCATGGCGAAGCGCGCCGACAGCGCCTATGCGTCCGGAAGCCGGACGGCGGATTGGCTGAAGATCAAGACAGCAAAGCGGCAGGAAGTGGTGATCGCGGGATTCACAGCGCCTAAGCGCACCAGGCCGTTCTTCGGCGCCCTGGTCCTCGCCGTGCGGGAAGACGAAACATGGCGCTATATCGGACATGTCGGCACTGGCTTCAGCCACAAGGTCCTGGAAGACCTCCATGCCAAGCTCGTGAAGCTGACGACCCCTAAATCACCCTTCCCTGCCAAAGTGAAGGACGAGGCCGCCACGACCTGGGTCAGGCCCTCGTTGGTTGCCGAGGTCAAATTCGCGGAGTGGACGAGCAAGGGCGAACTGCGCCAGCCCGTCTATCTCGGGCTCAGGTCCGACAAGCGGGCGAAGGAGGTCGTGCGCGAGCGAGAACGTCCGCGCAAATAGCGCTTCCCCCCGGGGGCGTAACCCGGCAAACGGAAGGATTGACGCACTCGCCTCCTCCGGCCCTCCGCGGTGGCACTCAGTCGCCTTCAAGGTCGTGGATTTCCGGTCGCATGCCGTCAGGCGTGAGTTCGAGCGTCGCAAACGTGATCGGCAGCTTGAAACGCCGAGGTCCCGCGCTGCCGGGATTCAGGTAGAGAATGCCACCGACCGTGTCGATCTTCGGCACGTGGGAATGCCCGGAGACGATGACGTCGATGCCGCCACCGGGATCGGCCTTCAGCGTCTTCAAGTCGTGCAGAACGTAGATCGACTTTCCCGCCAGGCGCACAAGGTTCGTGTCGGGGTAGTCGCGAGCCCACTCGCCACTGTCCACGTTTCCACGAATGGCCGTGACGGGCGCGATCCGGCGAAGCGCGTCGACGATCTCGGGGCGCCCGATGTCCCCGGCATGGATGATGTGATCGACGCCCGTCAGGCCTCGTTCCGCCTCGGGCCTCAACAGGCCGTGCGTGTCCGAAATTATTCCAATCCGGAAGCTCATTTCCCGGCGCTCTCAACTGCGATTGCCAAAAGACGATCGAGAAACTCTACCTGAGCGGACAGCATCTTGGTCCGCGCGAGCTCGATATCAAACCATTCCGCTCGGTCGACTTCGGGAAAGCTCTGCCGTCGACCGCTTCGGGGCGGCCATTCGATATCGAAGCTATTGCTGGTCAGCGCCCCCGGGTCAAAGTGGCCCTTGCCGGCGAACGCGATGACGCGCTTCCCTCCTCGCTGTCGGACTTCCCCCAGCGCCTGGAGTAGACCAATCGAAGCGCTCGGGCCGAGTTCTTCGGCAAATTCGCGTCGAGCGACGTTCTCCGGAGCATCATTGGCATCGATTTCGCCCTTAGGAATGGACCAGGCGCCATCATCCTTCTTACGCCAGAACGGACCGCCGGGATGAACGAGCAGTACCTCGAGCCCACGAACGCCCTTGCGGTATGCGAGAATCCCCGCGCTCAAGGTCGATCTGGAAGTCTTTTTCACCGCAGCCATATCGCTCCTACTTTGCAGAGCAATCGAGAGCCGGCGAGCCGTCGTCCCGCCATACCGGACCGCGCTCGCCCAGCGCCTGCTTAGCCTCGTCCACGGTCCTATGCACCGTTACTTCGGCTCGGTCGCCTTCCTGGCGCGCGCACCGACCCGCCGGGCCGCCGTTAGACGGCAGACGAGATGATCTCGCGTGACGTCGTCGAGATCGGATTTTTCATTCGCCAGAGCCTGCCGCGGACGACGAAGGAGTGGCCGTCCGGCGTCACCGGATGCTTCACGTCACCTAAGCCGACTTCCGCTGCGGCTTGGCCGCCGGCTTCTTCGCCGCGGTCTCCTTCGCCGGCTTCTTGCCTGCGATCGGCATCAGCATTTCCTTCTGCCCAGCCGCCGCCTTGCGCGGCTTTTTTCCTGATTTCTTGGGTGCCGCTGGACCTGCCGCGCCCTCTCTTCCGATGCTCTTGCGCAGCGCGTCCATCAGGTCCACGACGTTCTCACCTCGAGGACGCGCTTTCGCGGTGATGGGCTTGCCCGCGCGCTTCTGGTTGATCAGATCAATAAGCGCAGTCTCGTACTGGTCTTCGAACTTGTCCGGCTCGAAATGCCCTGCCTTCTGATTGACGATGTGCTTTGCGAGATCGAGCATGTCCTTGGTGACTTTGACATCCTGGATATCGTCGAAATACTCTTCCGCGGGCCGGACTTCGTAGGGATAGCGCAGCAGGGTCCCCATAAGCCCCTTGTCCAGCGGCTCCAGCGCGATGATGTGCTCGCGATTGGTCAGCACCACGCGACCGATCGCGACCTTGTTCATTTCGCGGATGGTTTCGCGGATAACCGCGAAAGCGTCGTGCCCGACTTTGCCATCTGGAGTCAGATAGTAAGGGCGGATCAGATAGCGCGGGTCGATCTCGCTGCGGTCGACGAACTCGTCGATCTCGATCGTTCGCGTCGATTCCAGCGCAACGTTCTCCAGCTCCTCTTTCGTCACCTCGATGAATGTGTCGGTGTCGACCTTGTAGCCCTTGACGATGTCCTCGTTGTCGACCTCCTCGCCGGTATCGGCGTCCACCTTGGCGTATTTGATGCGGTGGCCGGTCTTTCGGTTGAGCTGGTTGAACGAGACCTTTTCGGATTCCGAGGTGGCCGGATAGAGCGCGACCGGACAGGTGACGAGGGAAAGACGCAGGAAGCCTTTCCAGTTAGCGCGGGGGGCCATCGGGGGAACTCCATTACTGATGCCGGATTCAAGACGATCCACCAGCCTTGGTTCCGACATCACATCCTTCGCGCCAGGATGATTTTTTCTCAGTGGCTGGCCGGAGCGGGACTCGACATTTGTTCTTGTTATGTTCTAATTGGGGCATGACCGACCGACCCGCGAGCTGGCGCACGCCGACCCCGAAGCAGATGGAAAAGCTGGCAGCCCAGGCCGCCCGCAGGCCGACACCTTCCGCTGCGGCTCTGGATGCACCGCTTCCGGCCGAATACTGGGACTCGGTGCTCAAAGATCCTCGCGCCGGCGCGACCGCAAGCGAGAGCCGGCAACGACGCCTTTCCGACATTCAGCGCCACGTCCTCCGCGTGACCTGCCGCCGCTGCGAGCGAATAGTCGAAATCCAGACCGCCGATGCCGTCCGCTTGTATGGCGATAACGCAGTCTGGAAGGACGTCGCGCGGCGGCTGCTCGACAACACTTGCCAGCAGCGCACCGGCAGGCATGAAGAAGACGGGTGCTGGCCAGCTTTCGAGACGCCGTAGTCGCTCTGGATTTGCCGATCCGATCTCGTTGCGCCTGGATGTCCGGATGGCCCCGAAGTATCACCCTACGCCCCTGTCGGGAGGCGATCGCAAGGCTCTGGCGAAAGAGCTCGGCAAGGCACGCGCGATGGCTAACATCCTGGCGACCCAATCGGCGGAGATGCGAGCCAAAGGCGAGGCGATGATCCAGCAAGCCGACAGGCTGCTTTGCGAAAGCTGGAACGAACGGATGTGGAGTGACGGCGAGCCGATCGATCCGTCGCCGACCATCGATCAGGCTGCGAACGGAGGCTTCCCCTGGCTCGAGATCAGGTGCGCGCGCTGCAAGACGCCGAGCGATGTCGACCTCGCGGCGATGAAGCACCCGCCGACCACCTTCGTGCACGATCTCGCCAGCCGGCTGCGCTGCCGCAAATGCGCCAAGGCCGGCCGGCGTCCATCCGCGACTCTGCTACAGTTGACGTGGCAGCCGCGCCACCCTCCAACCGAATCCTGACCGATGTGCAATCTTTATTCGATCACGACCAACCAAGCTGCGATCAGCGCGCTGTTCCGCGTCGTGAACCGATACGTTGGAAATCTGGCGCCGCTGCCGGGGGTTTTTCCCGACTACAACGCACCGATCGTGCGGAACGGAGCCGAGGGCCGCGAACTCTCTACGGCGCGATGGGGGATGCCGTCGTCATCAAAAGCGCTGATGGACGCCACGAAGAAACGAGCGGAAAAGCTGCAGGCCAAAGGCAAGACGGTGGATTTCAAGGAATTGCTCAGAATGGAGCCGGACGGCGGGACGACCAACATCCGCAATGTGAAGGGCAAACACTGGGACCGTTGGCTCGGCCCCGAGCATCGCTGCATAGTGCCGCTCAACTCGTTCAGTGAGTTCAACAAGTCTGAGGGCGGTGATATCTGGTTCGCGTTCGACGAGGATCGTCCCCTCGCCTGCTTCGCCGGCATCTGGACCAAAACGACCTATACGCGTTCCTCACGACAGAGCCGAACGCCGAGGTCGGTGCCATCCACCCGAAGGCAATGCCGGTTATCCTGACGACGCCGGACGAGGTCGAGGCCTGGATGACGGCACCTCCGGACGAGGCCCTGAAGCTGCAGCGGCCGCTTCCGGACCAGACGCTCCGGATCGTTGCCCGCGGTATCAAGGAAGACCCGCCCGGGCCGGCGGCGTGACGGGCAAGCGCCGCCCATCAGCGGCAAGATCATCCATGTTGACTTGGTCGCCTTATGCTGCAGCGCTGCGCAGGTTACAATCCTTTCAGCAGCAACCTACGAATCGCCGAGATTGGCTCATGAGCACGTTGCAGCAGACGATCGCAGACAAGTTCCTCGCGAATTTGGCCGACTATCTAGTCCTGGTCAGTTGGCGCTTGATCTTTTGATAGGTAGCCGGATCGACATACGCGTTGACGACGTCCAGTACTTCCTGAAGAATTTCCTCTCTCAAACGCGCCTTGAGCGCCGTCAGCTTGTCGTCCTCGTCGAGGAAACGTCCCACCAGCATCCGCGCTTGCGTCTCGACGGATTCGACCGATTTGGCGGCGTCCTTGAGCAACACCGACTATTGACGATTTGGGTGGCCTTCGTCGACGGCCGTCGCGTCGAGATCGTCGACGATCTTCAGCGCGGACGCCGCACGCCGCCTCGGTCTCTTCGCCAAGTTCATCAGTTCGACGACCTGATCGTAAGACGACCTGGAGCTCTGGGCGAGGGTGTTGCCGCGCTTCACCAGATCGCCGATATCGCCGACGACTGCTTCGACGTCGAGTTGCCCCCGTTGCGAGGCCGCATAGGCATCGGAAGCCAGGGGTGCACAGACCGTCGTTATCAATTCCGACTGGATTTCCAGCCAGGCGCCGGTCTCCTCGAAGCCGTCTCGCCGGGCGTTGGGAATCACGCTCTCGGGATCGATGTAAAATTTCGCCGACGTAGTAGGTACTGAACCTTCCGTAGGTTGGGCACAATCCTGAGCTGGACCGTAAGGCCGTATGCTCGTTGAGAACCAGGATATTCATCGGCAAGAGCGTCGCCATCAACAGACTGACGGCCTGCCGCTGTCTACCCGAAAGCAGGCTGATCGGCATCGACATGCGGTCCTGGAGACCAAGCCTGATCCGCACGAGCTTGTCCGCGAAGTGCCTACGCTGCCTGCCGCACGACCACGCGTCCCGGCGGCATAACCACCCCTTCGTCCGCTATGCACGGACGCCGTGCACGCTTCGCGGCTCCGGCTGCGCATCCACTCCAGCGCTGAGTTGCTTGTGATCACTCATGCTCGATTACGATCTTGCCGACATGTGATCGGCTTTCGAAGGCCCGGAAAGCATCCATGGCCTTAGAATACGGGAAAGAGCGACTAATTACCGGCCGGAGTTGCTGCGCGGCGATAGCTCGATTCATCGCATCAAAGCCATCGCGGCTGCCGACCGTGATCCGTCGGACGGTCGACACACTCTGGCTGAGCGCCGACGGATCGAAGTCCTCGACTTTGGTCAACCTGCCGATCAGCGCGATCTGCCCGCCGACCGCGCTAGCTTTCAGGGAACGCGTCAGGGTTCCTAAGCCGCCTACCTCAACTATATGATCTGCCCCTAATCCCCCTGTTCGCTTCCGCACGGCAAACTCCCAATCAGGCGTGTCCTTATAGTTGATGACGTCGTCTGCCCCGAGTTCTTTCAGGCGCTCGGCCTTATCGGCGCTCGAGGTCGTCGCAATGACCCGGGCACCGAACAGCTTGGCGAATTGCAGAGCGAACAAGGATACGCCCCCTGAGCCCTGGATGAGAACAGTATCGCCGGCTATCACGGGGACCGGCCCAGTCAGTGCGGACCAGGCGGTCAAGGCCGCGCAGGGAAGCGTTGCAGCTTCGGCGAAAGAGAGATGAGCCGGGAGGTGAACGATCTCCTCCTCGCTGATGACGGCGTGACTGCATAGCAATCCATCGACATCGCTGCCGCGCTGTTCCGAAATGTACCCCGGCCTGACCCGGCCGCCGATCCACCGCGGGAAGAACGTCGCTGCTATTCGATCTCCGATCTTGGCCCGTGTGACTCGATCTCCAACAGCGACAATATCGCCAGTTCCGTCGCTGAGCGGAATTAGACCCGGCCGCACGTTGAATGTATCGCCACGCAGGATAAGCAGATCGCGGTAGTTGAGAGAATTTGCCCGGATGCGGACAAGTACCTCGCGCGCACCAGGGGTTATAGAGGCCCGTTTCTTCAGAAATAGGCTATTTGGGTTACCAGGTTGCTCGATGGAAAACGCCTGCATGTTGGATCCTCTGAACTGTGCGTATCAATCGCCAACAGCGGCCGTTACCTGAATTTCAATCAAAAGCCCGGGCAATACCAGATCTGCCTTGACCGTAGCGCGCGCTGGCCGCCCATGCACGCCAAGCCAATGGCGCCAGAGTTCATTGAATCCGGCAAAATGACCGAGGTCCGCTAGCCACACAGTCGCCGTCAGCAATCGCGATCGATCCGTCCCGGCCTTCTCCAGAAGTGCGTCGATCCGCCCGAATACTTCTGCGGCTTGTGTCGGGAAATCCGCGCCGCGAGAATCGAACGCCACCTGGCCGGACAAATATGCCGTGCCATTCGAGACGGTCACCTGCGACAGGAGATCGCCCGAGTCGATGTGCTTGATCATATGTTTCTTCCTTGATGTAGCCTAGTTAATAGAACGAACGATTGAACTATGTAAGCCGACACGTCTCTTCTGCTGAAGGTGTAGGAAAACGGTCGGTTTGGAGCGGGAGGCGCGAATCTGTTAGGGTGAAAGGGCATTCCCGCTATGTGAGCTTTCAGGAGGCTGTCCGTTCGGACCGGGCCCGGAAGGAAGCCTGCAGATACAGCCGGAGCCCCGAGTTCGTTCTCTTGCGACGATTGTCTGTCGGTTCGCTTTCGTTTCATCAGGTTTCCAGCTTCCCACACAAGAACACATCACTAGACGATCAAGTCAGCATCATCTGATCGCTGTCGACGACCCTTCCGGTTGCCTTGCCGAAGAGCTGAAGCAGTGCTGGAATGTCGAGCTTTCGCCGCTCCTCGCCGCTTACATCGAGCGCGACGACGCCACGATCCATCAGGATGGTGCGTGTGCCCAGGGCCAGAGCGTCTCCCATCGAGTGGGTCACCATCAGCACGGTCAGTCCGTCGGCGTCGGCGATCTCCGCTGAGAGCGAAAGGACTTTCGCCGCAGCGGCAGGATCGAGTGCGGCCGTATGCTCGTCCAGAACCAGAATCTTCATCGGCAAGAGCGTCGCCATCAACAGACTGACGGCCTGCCGCTGTCCACCCGAAAGCAGGCCGATCGGCGTCGACATGCGGTCCTCCAGACCGAGTCCGAGCCGCGCGAGCTTGTCCGCGAATTGCCGACCGCCCGACAGGGCGGTCGAGAAGCCTCGACGACGCCCGCGTTTTGCGGCAAGGGCCAAGTTCTCCTCGATGCTGAGCGATCCACACGTTCCGAGCCGCGGCTCCTGGAAGACGCGTCCGACATCCGCGGCGCGCTTCGAGGCCGGCCAATCCGTTATGTCCTGGGCGCCGAGCTTGATGGTCCCCCGACTCGGACGCACGGCGCCGACAATCGCGGACAGGAGCGTCGACTTGCCCGCGCCGTTCGAGCCAATGACCGTGACGAATTCGCCAGGCGAGATGTCGAGATTTACACCGCGAAGCGCCCGCACTTCTGTCGGAGTTCCCACGTTGAACGTGACGTGCAGATCATTCAGACGCAGCATTGACCCTGCCTCCTGCACGACGTGCGAGAAGGCGGGCCATTCCGCCCTTCGCAATACCCAGCCCACGGCCTTGCGACAGGATCACCGCCGCTGCGACCACGATTGCCGTCACCAGATTGAGATCCTGCGCCTGGATGAAGCCCAGGCTCAGCGTTGCCGCGATAAAAAGCCGATAGACGAGCGCCCCGACCAGGCAGCCGAGCGTCCCGAAGAAAGGAGCCCGCCGCCTAAGCAGCGCCTCGCCTATAATCAGAGCCGCAAGTCCTGTGACGATCGTACCGACGCCCATGGAAACGTCGGCCACGCCCTGCGTCTGGGCGAACAACGCGCCAGCTAGCGCGACGAGCGCGTTGCTGATGGCCATTCCGAGATAGATCATCGCGGCATTGTTGACGCCCTGAGCCTCCGCCATTGCCGGGTTCTCACCGCTGGCCCGCAGAGCAAGGCCGATCTCGGTCTTGAGGAACCAGTCGATCAGCAGCTTTGCGGCAATGGCGAAGAGGGCGAGAGCAATCACATTTCGCCACAGGCCGAAGTCGCCCAGTTCGCCGAAACGATCGAACACCGTCGCTCGTCCGTAGAGCGGCAGGTTCGGCCGCCCCATGATGCGCAGATTGATGGAGAAGAGCGCCACCATCGACAAAATGCCCGCCAGCAGATTCATGATGCGAAATTGCACGCTGAGCAAGGCGGTGATCAGCCCGACGGCTGCGCCGCTCATAGCGGCCAGCGCGGTCGCCAGGAACGGATCGACGCCGTTCACGATCGCAGTCGCGCCGACCGCGGCTCCGAGCGGGAAGCTGCCGTCCACCGTGAGGTCCGGAAAAGCGAGCACACGAAACGAGATGTAGACGCCCAGGGCCACCAGCGAGAACAGAAATCCCGTTTCGAGGGCGCCGGCGAACGCGAAAAGACTCATCTCACTCGATCACTTTTTTCGCGCCAGCGCGGATTTCGGCGGGGACATCGACACCCATCGCCTTTGCTGACGACGCGTTGAGATAAAGGTCCTGGCTCTTCGGCACCTGCGCCGGGATTTCGCCGGGATTCATTCCCTTGAGCACCTTGCCCGCCATCTGTGCGGTCAGTTTGCCCATCTCGTAGTAGTTGAAGCCCAACGCCGCGAGAGCGCCCCGCTCGACCGAACCCGTGTCGCAGGCGAAGACGGGCAGTCGCGCCGTCTTGCCTACAGTCACCACGCTCTCGACAACCGACACGACGGTGCTGTCGGTAGGCAACAGAATCGCATCGGTCCTGCCGACGAGACTGCGCGCAGCGTCTCCGACCAGGGCCGACTGGGCGGCAGGGCTCTCGACGATCTCCAATTGAGAAGCCTTGGCCGCTACTTTCAAAGATTCAACCTGCGAGACGGAATTGGCCTCGCCCGGGTTGAAGATCACGCCGATTTTCCTGGCGCCCGGCGCCAGCTTCCTGATCAGCTCGAGGATCGGCGGATACGGCTGCTGGTCGCTGGTCCCGGTTACGTTGCCGCCCGGCTTGGCCATCGACGGGACGAGGCCAGCGCCGACAGGATCGGTCACCGCTGCGAAGATCAACGGCTTGCCTTTCAGAGAATTTTTCAGGGCCTGCGCGGAAGGGGTCGATATGGCGATCGAGATATCGAGGTCGAGACCGGAAAACTCGTTTGCGATCTGGGCCTGGGTCGCCATGTTTCCCTGGGCGCTTCGGATTACAATCTTGGCCGTCTTGCCATCTTCATAGCCAGCCGATTTGAGGCCATCGATGATGCCTTCACGCACGGCATCGATGGCGGGGTGCTCCACGATATAAGTGAGGCCGATGAGAGGCAGGTCCTTGGCGGTCGCGGACGATGCGAACCAAGCGAGGCAGGCAGCGGTAAGAAATCCCTTCAATATGCGCATGTCATGTGCCTTTTCTTAGGTATGAGACAGGAGTTGGCGACGCCCCGGCGTCAGGCCGAGGCGCGAGCGGAACCGGCGCCGGCTGACGGATCATGCCTGGATGAAAATCCTCGATCCTGGCCACGCCCATCAGCGCCTGGGCGACGTCCAGTTCGGCTTTCAGGAGGCCAAGGGCATGAAAGACCGTTTCCTCGCCGCCGACTGCAAGCGCATAGAGGGTCGCCCGACCGACCTGAACGGCGTCAGCTCCGAGCGCGAGCGCGCGAGCAATGTCGGAGCCTGTGCGGAAACCGCTATCGATCAAGAGCGTAAGCCGGCCGCCGGCCGCCGCCACGAAGTCGGGCAGGACGTCGATCGAGGCGACAGCGCCATCGAGCTGACGACCGCCATGGTTGGAGATCACCAGACCATCAACCCCGACTGACAAGGCCTTGCTGACATGCGACGGGTCGAGCAATCCCTTGACGATCAGTGGCTTCTTCCAGCGATCGCGCAGTCTTGCGATATCGTCCCAGCTTATCGAGGCATCGAACTGGCTCTGCATCAGCGCGGCGATGGTGTCGGTCTTTTCCAGCCCGAGTCCTTCCCCCATCACCTTGAGCTGCGGCGCCCCTGCCCGCGCCATCCTCATGCTCCAGCCGGGATGGACGAGGAGGCCCGCCAGCTTTGCCGGCGTCCATCGGAACGGCAGCGAGAATCCGTTACGCTCATCGCGCAGCCTCTTGCCGGCGACCGCGTTGTCGACCGTAACCTCGATGGCTTCGAAGCCGAGTGTTTCCGCCTTGTCAACGATGCGCGCGCTAAAGGCGCGATCCTTGAAGATGTAGAGCTGCATCCATTTGCTACCGTCGCCCGCCGAAGCGACGTCGTCCTGCGTGCAAGTGCCTGCGGTGCTCATGACGAAGGGAATGCCGGCCCGGCCAGCGGCGCGAGCTAAAGCTATGTCCCCGTCCGGCCAAGCCGCTGCTGCCAGGCCCGTCGGGCCGATGATGAGCGGCATTGCGTAGGACTTGCCGAAGAGCTTGACCTCTTGGCTGCGACGGCCGACATCGATCGGCGCCGAGCCGAGCAGTCGCTTCGCATCCAGTGCGGCGCGGTTGCCTGCAAGCGTGTTTTCGCCGTCAGCGCCGCCATCGTAGAAGTCGAATATCATCCTCGGCAGCGCCCGCCGCGCGAGCTCGCGGTATTCGGCGATTGAATGGGCATTGGCTTGGAATTTCATCACCGGCCCTCCGAAATTGCGCTGATAGTTTCGGGCGTTGGACGATAGCGGCTGCGCAGTGCGATAAGAACCACCAAGCTCAGCGTCGCGGCCGCGCCGGCGTAATAGCTTGGTGCGAGTTTGCTGCCGGTCGTTGCGATCACCATGTGATGATGAACGGAGCGAAGCCGCCGAACACCGTTACCGCGAAACTATAGGAGAGCGACAATCCGCTGGTCCCGGTGCCCGCCGGGAAGAATTCCGACAGTGACGCCGGCAGCGGCGCGAGGCGCCAATGTCGGCCGCGAAGATGTGCTCGCGGATTGCTGACAGCGTTGGCGTGGCTCTTCACCGAAACCTTCGCCATCGCGCGCTTGAGGTCTCGAGTATTGATTCCGTGCCGGTGAGCGTAGGCGTTGGCGAGCTGCGAGAAGTTGCAGGTTCCGATGCTTGTGATCCCGCGCATGTTCTGACTCACGGCACCAGCTTGGAAGTGTCGATTTCGGACAATTGGCGCCGGAGTTCATCTTCCTGGAAGCCAGGATGGCGCTCAGGCACCATCACCGTCATGGGATGCACCGAGACGCAGTATGGTTCGGCTACGAGGAAGCGATCGGCCTCCTCGCGCGTCCTGTACTCGAGCGCGAATCCGCTGCCTATCTGGTTCGTCATGGCAACAAGGAGGCCCTGCGCCCCATTGAGCAGGACCTCATCCGACGTCGCAGTATAGCGATCGTCCAAGGCGAGTTGTCGCATCTCCATCATAGATGGTCCTCCCCAACTCTTGTCTTCTTCGGATTATTATTCATAGTACGACCGTTCTGTCAATTAAAGGGACGATCCCTCCAACAGGCCGCCGCCTGAAAGATTTTCATGAGTAGCGACCGGCGTCGGCTGGCAAACGCGGATCAGCTGCGGCTGATAGTCGGATTCCGTATAGGACAAATGGTCCGGAACGCGCACGACCTCCTCTTCATCGAGGACTGCGTGATCTCGCAGCAAGCCATCTACATCCCGGCCCCGCTGCTCGCCGAGATACTCCGGCTTGATACGCCCGCCGATCCAGCGTCTGATGAACGTGCCCGCAACGCGGTCGCCAATCTTTGCCCGCGTGACATCTTTGCCCACCGCCAAGACGTCACCTGCGCCGTCACAAACAGGCACCAATCCAGGTCGTGTCCCGCTCGCGGCATTGAAGCTTCCGCCTTGGCCGCTCACAATCAATAGATCGCGATAATTCAGGGAATTCGCGCGGATGCGAACGAGAACGTCCTTTGGCCCGAGGGGCGGCACGGAAGTCTCTTTGAGAATGAGGCCGTCGAGATGTCCGAACTGGTCGACATGAAATGCCCGCACAATAATCCCTCAATGATGATTCACGTCAGTTCCGCGAAGAGATCTGCAATGTCGGAGGGGCAGCCGCCTTCAGCCCCGCTGCTCGTGCGTTCGCAAATTGCGTGCGATCCATTCTCTGGCCGATACGAGGAGATGCTCAAGAAATTGCGGATCCGGATGGGGGACGAAACGCTCAAACGGCTCGATCGTGACGCTTTCGAAAAGACCTGCCCGGGTGTAGGGCTCGTTCGCCAGGAAGGCATCGGCCGCTTCGCGCGTCTCGTGGCGCAGCACCAGAAACATGCCTTCCACCACGGACCCGTCGGCCGACATCAAGGCGCCCCCCTGATCGAGCCAGCGCCGGTTCTCGATCATGTAGGCGACATGGATATCGCGGATGGCGAGACGCTCGTCTGCTCCACCTGGCCGATACAAGCAACGGACGACCGTCAGCATGGGAGCCTCACGCAACATCTTTGATGCCGCGAGGCGTCGGATTCGCGATCGTCTCGAACTCCCGGAGCAATCGCTGCTCTTCCCGTTTCGCGGCGGCCACATTGGCACGCTTGACGTGACCGAATCCTCTCATTTTCTCGGGCAGCTTTGCGAGTTGCACCGCCTGGTCGAGCGTCGCTGGTGACAAGCCGATCGAGAGGCGGTCGATCAGCGCCTTGTAGTCATCGATCAGACGCCGCTCCAGGCGCCGCTCTTCGGTATGGCCGAACGGGTCGAACCCGGTTCCGCGCAGGACTCTTAGGCGCGCGAGAACGGCAAAGACGCGCATCATCCAGGGTCCGAACGCGATCTTCTGCGGCGCCGTGCTTCCCGCGCGCGGTCTTGCCAGGAACGGAGGCGCGAGATGAAGGCGAAGCGTGAAATCGCCCTCGAAACGCTGCTTCAGATCGGCCATGAATTCCGGTCTGGCGTAGAGGCGGGCGACCTCATACTCGTCCTTGTAGGCCATGAGCTTGAACAGCGCGTTCGCCACGGTCTTCGTCAGGACGAAGGTGTTGGCGGAGCCGAGCTTGAGCCGCTCAGTGGCTGCACATTGGCCGACGAATGTCCGATAGGACGCCGCGTAGCGCGAGTTCTGATAACGCACGAGCTCTTCGGTGCGCCGGTCGGCCAGTGCCTGCCATTCCTCCGGCTCTAGCAAGACCGTAGGCTGCCCGCCCCGCGCGGGAAGTCCCTGCGCGGCGACCACACGACCACAAGCGAATGCACGCTTGTTCGCCTCCACTGCGACGCCGTTGAGCGTGATCGCCTGGATCATGGCAGCTGCGCTGACTGGAATCAGCCCCTGCTGCCAGGCGTGCCCGATCAGAATCATGTTGGCGCCCGTCGTCTCGCCGAACTGCTCCTGGGCGAGCTGCTGCACATCGAAGCCCGTGATCATCTCCGTCCCGGCGGCGTGGCGCACTTTGGCGAGCAGATCGTGGTATCGTGGATCCGCGTCCGGATCGCGAGCGAACTCCGCAGTCGAGCCGAGATGGGTGTTGACGAGAACGCGGGTCACGTCCTTGCGCACCGTTCCGAGACTGTCTGGCAGGCAGCCGACGATGAGATCGCCCATTACCACACCGTCAGCCTCGCCCCAGTCGATCCGGGGCTGGTTGATCGTTCGGCCGTTCCGCGCAAGGCGCAAATGGCACATCACCGAGCCGCCCTTCTGCGCCAGCGCGGTGAAGTCAAGCTCGGCAACCTCCAGACCGTCGAGGTGCGCGGCCATCGCGATAATGGCGCCGACGGTGATGATGCCGCTCCCCCCGACGCCTGCCACAAGAAGGTTGTGCGGGCGTCCGTCAGGCAGCGCCAGCAACGGCTGCGGAAGGGAGTTGGCGCGCGCAATCCAGTCCTGACCCGAGGCCGGCTGCTTGTGCAACCGTCCGCCGAGGACGGAGACGAAGCTCGGGCAAAAGCCCTCGACGCAGGAGAAGTCCTTGTTGCACGAGGTTTGATCGATCGCGCGCTTGCGGCCGAGATCGGTCTCCAGCGGCACGATCGAGAGGCAGTTGGAAGCCTTGCCGCAATCGCCGCAGCCCTCGCACACCGCGCTGTTGATGAACATCCGCCGCGCGGGATCGGAATAGGTTCCTTTCTTCCTGCGCCGGCGTTTCTCCGCCGCACAGGTCTGATCATAGATCAGCACCGTGACGCCCTTGATCCCGCGCAGCTCGCGCTGGATCGGATCAAGGTCGAGCCGGTCATGGACCGTGACGCCCTGATCGAGAGCCGTCCCCGCATAGCGCGCGGTGTCGTCGGTGACGATCACCACCTTCCTTGCCCCCTCGCTCGCCATCTGCCGAGCGATCTGGGGCACCGTGAGCTGGCCGTCGACCGGCTGGCCCCCGGTCATCGCCACCGCATCGTTGAACAGGATCTTGTAGGTGATGTTGTGGCCCGCGGCGATTGATTGCCGGATCGCGAGATGACCGGAATGGAAATAAGTGCCTTCGCCCATGTTCTGGAACACATGAGGCGTCGTGGTGAAGGCAGCCTGCCCCGCCCAATCCACGCCTTCCGCTCCCATCTGGGTCAGTCCGGACGTCTGCCGGTCCATCCAACTCGCCATGTAGTGGCAACCGACGCCGGCCAGCGCTGTGCTGTCCTCAGGAATCTTGGTGGATGAATTGTGCGGGCAGCCCGAGCAGAAATAGGGCAGACGCCGAATGCCGTCGGCCGCGTTGCTTAACGGGGACGCTCGTTCGAACCGACCGAGTCTGTCGGCAAAGGCGAGATCCGGCCGTATGTTCGAAAGCCAGGCCGACAAGGGCGCGGCAAGCGACGACGGGCGGTGCTGACCAAGCGCCGACACGAGGGGCGATCCATCGAGGGCACCGCGACCGGAAATGCTCGGCCTGCGATCCGCAGGCCAATTGAAGATCGCATCCTTGATCTGCCCTTCGACGAGGTTTGTTTTCTCCTCCACCACCAAGATGTGCTTCAGCCCGCGCGAGAACTGCTCGAAGCCCGCGCGATCGAGCGGGAATATCAGGCCTGGTCGCCAGACCCGCACACCTTTCTGCGCCAGGACATGCGGCGGCAGGCCGATGCGCTCGAAGACCTCGAGAACATCTGTCGCGTTCTTGCCCACGGCGACAATGCCGATATCTGCTTGCGGAGCATCAATCAGCATACGGTCCAGCGAGTTCATCTGCGCGAACGCGGCGATCGCTTCAAGCCGGCGTGCCATGCGCAACTCGATCGCAGGCGTCAGAAAATCACGGGTGCTATATCCGAGGCCGCCTTCCGGAAAGCGGTCTCGCGATGGTGCCGTGAAGCGCGGCAGCACAGGGGCGGTGAAGCTGCGGCTGCTTTCCACAGTCTCGGAGATCGCCTTGAACGCAACCCATGCGCCGGAGAAGCGCGACGCCGCCCAAGCCCAGAGCCCGAATTCTACATACTCGTCGACGCTAGCCGGATGAAGGATCGGAATCCCCCACCCCATCAACGACATGTCGCTGGCGTTCGGGATCGAAGAGGATGTCGCGGCATGATCGTCGCCGACCACAAGGACGACGCCGCCTTTACCCGACGCACCGGTGGCATGCCCGTGCCGGATCGCGTCACCGGCCCGATCGACGCCGGGCCCCTTGCCATACCAGAGGGCGAAAACCCCATCGACCGTCCGGTTCGGGTCCTGCCCAACCCGCTGCGTGCCGGAGACGGCCGTTGCGGCGAGATCCTCGTTGATGCCCGGCAGAAATCGGATGTCGTGATCCGCTAACGCCGATTTTGCCCGCCACAACTCGGTGTCCACGCCCGCAAGCGGTGAGCCGCGATAGCCACTGACGAAGCCCGCGGAGCGGATGCCGTCGCGGCGATCAGCAAGGCGCTGCATCACCAGCAGCCGGACCAGCGCCTGCGTGCCCGAGGTAAAGACGCGACCCTCGGCCTTCGTAATCGCATCATGGAGGCGGTAGTCGAGATCGACGCTGGTTGCAGTTTCACGAAGGGTCATGGGAATGCTCTTCTTCGAGTTTCTGTGCTCAGGACATGGGGCGAACCACGTCACGCGTATGGTTGATAATCGTCGACGCGCAGGATCTTGCCGGGATTCATGACGTTGCGCGGATCGAGCGCCCGCTTGAGCGCCGCGAGCGTCATCATCCCTGCCCCGCGCTCGGCGACCAGGTAATCCATCTTGCCGGTGCCGATGCCATGCTCGCCCGTGCAGGTGCCCCCGACCGCATGGGCACGCGCGATCATGCGAGCGTTCAGCTCGGCGATCCGCCGCTTCTCGCCCTCGTCTTCGGGATCGACCAGAACGCACAGATGAAAGTTTCCGTCGCCGACATGCCCGCACAGTGGGGCGATCAGATTGAGCTCCACGACGTCCTGTCGGGTCTGCGCAATGACGCCCGGAAGCTCGGAAATCGGCACGCAGACATCAGTCGGTATCCCCTGCGATCCGGGGCGGAGCGCCAGCGCCGCCCACCACACATCGTGGCGGGCCTGCCAGAGTTTTGTCCGGTCTTCGGGGGCGGTCGCCCACCGGAACGCGCTGCCGCCGAACTCCGCCGTAATCGCAGACATCAGGCTGACCTGTTCATCGACGGCCTGGTGGGTGCCGTGGAATTCCAGGAACAGCGTGGGCTGAACGGCGAGGTCGAGCTTTGAATAGTGGTTGCAAGCCTCGACCTGCAACGCATCGAGCAGCTCTGCGCGTGCCAGCGGAATCGCGCTCTGGATCGCGGTGACGACGGCGGACACCGCCGCCTCCACCGTCGGGAACGTACAGACCGCCGCACCAATCCGCTCAGGGATTGGGGCGAGCCGCAACGTGACTTCGGTGACGACACCGAGCGTGCCCTCGGCACCGACGAACAGCCGGGTCAGGTCGTAACCGGCGGACGATTTTCGTGCGCGGGTCCCGGTGTCGATCAGCTGGCCGTCGGCGAGCACAACGCGCAGCGACGTCACGAACTCGCGCATGGTGCCGTAGCGCACCGCGTTGGTGCCGGACGCACGTGTCGATGCCATCCCGCCGATCGAGGCGTCGGCGCCCGGATCGATCGGAAAGAACAGGCCGGTGTCCCGCAGGGCTGCGTTCAGCGCCTTGCGCGTTACACCCGCCTCCACGGTGCAATCGAGATCGGAAGGCGACACTCGCAGGATGCGATCCATCCCCGACAGATCGATGGTTAGCCCACCCTGCTCGGCGCTGATCTGTCCCTCCGTGGAGGTGCCGGTGCCGAATGGAACCACCGGACACCGATAGTGATGACAGATCGTAACAGCGTCGACGACATCCTGCGTCGAGGCTGCGAACAACACCGCATCAGGCGCGATCGTCATGTGGGATGTGACTCCGCTGGCGTGGTGGCGGCGGACCGAGGCCACCGTCGACAGCTTGTCGCCGAACCGCTCGCTCAACTGTGCGATGGCCTCTCGTGTGGCGCGTGTCATCCTGCCCTGCCGATCTGTCGCTCATGTGGCTTCGAAGAGAATGCCGTCGACATTCCGAGATAGGCTTCGATGACACGGCGATCCGCAGCGATATCGGCCGCCCTGCCTTCCAGCTGGACCGCCCCGCCTTCAAGGACGTAGGCGCGATCCGACAGCTGCAGCGCGGCGCGCGCGTTCTGCTCGATCAAGAGGATCGAAACACCCTCGTTCTTCAGCTGCGCAATGATGCGGAACATTTCCGCGACGATCAGGGGCGCAAGCCCGAGACTTGGCTCATCGAGCATCAGGAAGCGCGGTCTCAGCATCAGCGCGCGCCCCAGCGCCAGCATCTGGCGCTCACCCCCGCTCAACGTGTTGGCGAGTTGATCTCGCCGCTCGGCGAGACGCGGGAAGAGACGAAATATGTCGGCGATGCGCGCGCGCATATCGAAGCGCGGTTCCACCCTTACCGCGAACGCGCCGAGCCTGAGATTGTCGAGCACGGTCATCGGCCCGAACAGGTCGCGCGTCTCCGGCACCAGCGAGATCCGCGCGCGCACCCGCGCCTCGATCGACCGCGACGCCTCCGGCCACTGCGGAAACAGGAGCCGGCCACCGAACGGCACGAGACCCATCACTGCATTGACAAGGGACGTCTTGCCGGCGCCGTTCGGACCGATCACAGCGGTGACCTCACCGGCCTTCGCTTCAAGCGATACGTCGTTCACCGCTGTCAGGCGGCCATAGCGAACCGTGAAGCGTTCGAGTTGCAGCAGGGCTGTCATGCTGCAACCCCCAGATACGCTTCCTGGACGCCTGCGTCGGCGCGGACCTCTTCGGGCTGCCCGAACGCAATGCGGCGGCCGAAGTTCATCACCATCAGCCGATCGGCTAGGCGGAAGACAAACTCCATGTCATGTTCGACGAGGATGATGGCGAGACCTTCGGCCCGGAGCCGCAACAGCAGATCGGCCAGCAGGGTCTTTTCGTTGGCGCGCAAGCCGGCCGCTGGCTCATCGAGCAGCAGCAGCACCGGATCGGCGGCGAGCGCGCGCGCGATCTCCAATATGCGCTGATGACCGAGCGACAGCGTCCCGGCAGAATCCCATGCCTTGTCGCCAAGCCCGACGCGATCGAGCAGATGCTGCGACCAGCCCAGCAACCGGCGCTCCTCGGTGGCATCGAGCCCGCAGGACGCCGCCAAAACACCGCATCTGCCAAGATGCGTGGCGCCGATGGCAACGTTCTCGATTAGGCTCATCTCGGATACCAGCGCCGCGTGCTGAAACGTCCGCGACAGACCGCGCGCGCACATGTCACGTGCGCTCACGCGCGCCAGCGGCGTGCCCAGGAAGCTCAGCTCGCCCCCGCTCCGCGGCAGGCCACCACTGATCAGGTTAAACAGGGTGCTCTTCCCCGCGCCGTTCGGCCCGAGAACGCCAAGGATTTCGCCACTTCGAACATCGAAGCTGACATCGTCGACCGCCATGAGGCCGCCGAACGTCCGCCGCAAGCCGGTCGCCGACAGGACCGGAAGTCCATGGTCCGGCTTGGCCCGGCGGCTCGGCAGGATAAGGGGCGCGACCGGCGCAGGAGGCGCCATATAGGGGGTGATCACCTGCTGCAGGAATGGCCATAGGCCCTTGCGCGCCCGGTGCAGCACGACAATCATCAGCGCGGCGAAAGCCAACAGTTCAAATCGCGTGGTGGCCCCGAAGATGGGCCTGAGCGCGTCCTGTAGCTCGTGCTTGATGACCGTCACCAGCCCGGCGCCGACCAGCGCGCCCCAAACCTGTCCGCTCCCGCCGATCACCGTCATGAAGAGATAATCGATGCTCGCATTGAGGCCGAACGGCGTCGGGTTGAGGAAGCGCTGCACATGCGCATAAAGCCAGCCCGAGAGCGCGGCGATGACGGCCGCGGCAACGAACGCTATGAGCCGGTGGCGTTGTGCGCTCGCGCCAAAGGTCTCCGCGATCACCGCCCCCGTGCGAAGGGATCGCAGCACTCGCCCACAGCGGGATGCGAGCAATCGCCGGCACCAGACAACGACCAGCACGAGGGCCACCAGCGCGAGACCGAAGGTCTGTTGCTCACTACGCAGCTCGATACCGCCGACAGCGGCAGGGGGTATCCCTGTCATGCCGTTGAATCGGCCGAGCTCATCGGAATTTCCGATGAGGAAATAGAAACTGATGCCGAAGCAGAGCGTTGCCAGCGCAAGATAGTGACCGCTCATCCGCACGGTGATTGCACCAATCAGCGTGGCGACAGCAGCCGCACCGATCAGCGCGCCGGCAAGGCCAAGCCACGGCGAGAGCCCCAATTGCGCCGACAGATAGGCCGACGCATAGGCGCCAAGACCGACGAAAGCCGCCTGGCCGAACGAAACCATCCCCGCGACCCCGGTCGTCAACACGAGTCCGAAGCACGCGATCGACGCGATCATCACATAGGTGATCACCGACACCTGATAGGTCGGCAGCCCAAGCGGGGCGAGTGCCGCGATCGCAAGGGCAATAAAGGGCGCAAGAGCCAACAGGCGGCCGATCATTCGATCCCATCCTCCACATGAGGATTGACCACCGATCGCCAGAACAGGATCGGGATGATCAGCATGAAGACGATGATGTCCCGATAGGCGCTCGCCCAGAATGAGGCGAAGGCTTCCACCGTTCCCACCAGCAGGGCGCCCGCAGCCGCGAGGGGATAGATCGCAAGTCCACCCACGATCGCGCCGACGAATCCCTTCAGACCGAGAATGAAACCGGAATCGTAGTAGAGCGTCGTCATCGGGCCCACCAGGAGACCCGACGCCGCTCCGACGAAGCCGGCGACGATGAAGGCCGTTCGCCCAGCCGAGACCGCACTGATGCCCACGATCTCGGCGCCACGCCGGTTGTATGCAGCCGCCAGAAGCGCGCGCCCGCGGAGCGAGCGGTGGAAGAAGACGTAGAGCACAAGCACGAGCACCACGCTGCTGCCGATCACTCCCACCACCTGTTGCGAGACGATCTGGCCGGCCACCGAGAACGGCGGTCCAGAAAACCCTTGCGTTCGCACGCCCTCGGCTCCGAACACATGCAGACCGATGCTGTTCAATCCCAGATGGGTTGCGATCGCGGCGATCAGGAGCACCAGGGGCGACGCAGACGCGATCGGCTGGAACACGATCCGATAGATCACCGGACTGATGCAGGTGATCAGCGCGCAGGTGACCGCCATCTTCCAAAGGAGCGGCGCGTCCTTCGGAACCAGTACCGCAGCCACCAGTGCGACGGCGAGCGGCACGATGCCAAACTGCACGATCGATCGCGCGACGCGGGCGCGGTCCCGCCGAGCGCTGGCGTCCAACATCTCGAGCGCAAACGCGATCGCGGCGCCGACCAGCAGGATCCATACCGTGCCCGGCATGACACCCGTGTCGAAGGCCGACAAGGTCAGCGCCGTGAAGGCGACCAGATCACCCTGTGGTACGAAGATCACGCGCGTCACCGTGAAAACGAGGACAAGCGCGGTCGCGAGCAGGATGTAGATTGCGCCATTGGCGATTCCGTCCTGCAGCAGGATGGCCGCAACATCAGCGGTCACCGCTGCCCCCGTCGCCGCGCGCCTTGCGCCCGAGCACGATTATCCTGTGAAGGCATCGAGACGTCATTGGACCAACTGCCAGCTGCCGTTGACGATCCGCGTCATCACGCGCGAACGCTCGTCGAGACCGAGGTGATCGGTGTCCGACATGTTGTAGACGCCATTCGGGCCGGCGACGTCCTTCGTGGTCTCGATCGCGTCCCTCAACGCGATCCGGAACGCTTCGGTCCCGGGCTGCGCCTTCTCGGCTGCGGCCGCGATGGCCTTGTCGAGAATGAGCTGCGCATCCCAAACGTAGGCTCCGAAGGTCGAGCGGGCCCCCGCTCCGGGGATCGCCTCATAACGACGCACGAAATCGAGCCCGGCCGCCTTGGCCGGATGACCGTCCGGCAACTGCTCGGCGACCAGGACCGGTCCCGCCGGTACGAACGTCCCTTCCAGCGCCTTCCCGCCGACGCGCAGGAAGTCGTTATTGGCTACACCATGTGTCTGGTAGATGACGCCCTTGTAACCACGCTCAGCGAGCGTGGTCTGCGGCAGCGCCGCCGGCGTGCCAGATGCCGCAATGAAGACCGCGTCTGGATTTTGCGACACGATCTTCAAGATCTGTCCGATCACGCTGCTGTCGGTTCGCTGGTAGCGCTCCGAGCCGACGACCTTGATCCCGGCCGCCTCGACCAGCGCGGTCATGACCTTGATAAAGCCTTCGCCATAGGCATCGTTGAAGCCGATCATGGCCAGGGACTTGATTTTTCGGCGTTTCATGTGATCGAGCACGATCGAGGCCATCTGCGCATCGCTCTGCGGGGTCTTGAACACCCAGCGCCGCCGATCGACCGGCGGCTCGACGATCAGAGCCGATCCGGCCAGGCTGATCATCGGCGTCTTGGTGTCGGCAACAATGTCCAAGAGCGCCAGCGAGTTCGGTGTCAGGCTTGGGCCGACAATGGCGTCGACGCGGTCCTCCGTCGTCAACTTTCGTGCAGCCGTTACCGAGGTCGACGTATCTGAGGCATCATCCATCAGGATGTAGCGGACGTCCTGTCCGCCGAGCTTCTGCGGCAGAATGCTCACCGTCCGCTGCTGCGTCACCCCGACCGAAGCCGCGGGTCCGGTGGCGGACACAATGATTCCGATCCTGACCTCGGCCAGCGCTGGCGCGACCCATGATGCGACCGCGACAACTGCAATGATCAGCTTGTTCACTTCGATCTCCTCGAACGTTGTTTCCTCTTCCGACCAGGCCGAACTTCTTTTCTTGTCGTCCCGCCTTCCCCCATCGCGCGGCCTCGTCGCGGGGGCGCCGAGATCGCATCACAAGCAGCAGGCTCGTGACCCAGATGCGGTGTCCGGCCCGCTCCGCTCTCGCTGACGGCTCCGCCTGCTCGTTGTTCCTTTATTTAGACCAAACGTTCGGTCTAAGAAAGAGAAAAATTTGCCGCGCCGGATTTTCCCGAGAACGCACGGCAACCAGGGATGAAGACATAGGAGGAACCCGGATGCTCCACCCAGACATCGAAAGTCTCGACTATCCAGCCATCTGCCGCCTCCAGAAGGAGCGGCTGGCGAAGCTCGGCCAGCGCCTCAGCGAGCGGCCCGATTGGGTTGCCCATTTTGCCGCCGCCGGAATGAAGCTGTCGGACCTCGCAGCAGAGGACGGGCTCGCGCACGCGCCATTCCTCGACAAGTCTGCGCTGCACAGCCGCTATCCGTTTCCGTTCCTCGCCGCACCGATGCAATCGGTCAGGCGCTTCATGGCAACGTCCGGAACCACCGGCCTGCCGGTCTTGTTCGGCATGACGGAGCACGACTACGGCGAACTCCTGCCCTATCAGATGGCGAGAATCCTCACCGCAGCGGGGGTGCAGCGAGGTCAGCGCGCCTACCAGGGCTATGGTTATGGCCTTTGGATCGGGGGGCCTGCGCTCGACGTCGGCTTCGCAGCGCTCGACTGCGCGACCTTCCCGATCGGCCCCGGTCGCGGCGAGTTGGTCGTGAAGTGGCTGCGCGACCACAGCTACGACGTTGCCTCCATGTCGCCACTATGGCTGATGTCGCTCGTCACCATCGCCAGGCAGATGGGCATCGATCCCAAGACGGAATGGACGATCAGGCTGGCCATTCTCGGTGGTCAATCGGTGTCCGCCGAGTTTCGCAAGCAGTTGGAGGCGGAGATGCCGGACGGTTTCGTGAGCCAGAACATTTACGGGACCACCGAGGCCGGCGGACCGGTGCTCGCGATTTCCACGCCATACACTCATGACGATGACGAGCTGCAACTCGTCAACGAGGACACGATCATCACCGAAATCCTTGACCCGGTGACGCTGAAGCCCGTTTCTCCCGGCGAAGTCGGCGAGATCGTCATCACGACGCTGTGCCGCGAAGCCTCGCCGGTCGTCCGCTGGCGCACGCGCGACCTGGTGCGACTGTCGCCTTCGCCCTTCGACTGCCGCTCGGGACGCAGGGGCATGCGCAAGATCGGACGCATCATCGGCCGTAGCGACGACATGCTCAAGGTCAAGGGCGTCATCGTGTTTCCCTCTCAGATCGAGGACATCATCGCTGCGACGAAAGGAACGGTGAAAGAGGCCTGGCAGATCTACGTCGACAAGGAGCGCACCACGATCGGCACCATGTGCGTCGCGGTCGAGGCCGAACGCAGCTCGGATCGTCCCACTGAGCAGATCGTCTCGGATGTCAAGCGCGAGATGCGGGCACGTCTTGGCATGAGCGTCGAGGTCGAGTGTCTCCAGGAAGGGACGCTGCCGCGCTATGAGGCCAAGGCGACGCGGGTGCTCATCGTCCCGAGCGCACCTGAAATGAAGGCCCGGTCCTTCAAATATATTCTGAATGTCGAAGACATGCGCCTGGAAGCACCTCGGCGGTTGCCACGGGCGATTTTCGACTTTGTCGACGGTGCCGCGGAGGATGAGGTCTCTCGCCGCCGCAACCGCGCCCAATTCGACGAATGGGGCTTCGTTCAGCGGGTGCTCAACGACGTCGGCGCGATCGACCTCTCCATCAGCCTTTTCGGCAGGCGCTATGCGGCCCCGTTCGGAATCGGGCCGACCGGCCTTGCCGGCCTCGCCTGGCCCAAAGCCGAGAGCCTGCTCGCCAGGGCGGCCGCGGCGGCTGGCATTCCTTTCTGCCTCAGCACCGTCTCGAGCGTGCGTCTCGAGGAGGTTGCTGAAACATCTGGCGCGGGCAACTGGTTCCAGCTCTATATCTTCCGCAACCGCGATCTGTCGCGGAGCCTCCTCGAACGTGCCCGTGCGGCCGGTTATGCGGTGCTCGTAATCACCGTTGACTGCGCCACAGGCGGCAACCGCGAGCGCGACCCGCGCAACGACTTCACACTGCCGCTGCGGCTCACGCGCCGAAATCTCGCAGATACCGCCTTGCATCCCGGATGGCTGATGCGCATGGCCAGGACTGGCGCACCAAAGCCCGCGAACATGGTCGAGGCCGTAGCCGGGTCCGCGACGAGCGCGCAAGGCCTCGTCGCCTTCATGAATGCGCAGCTCGATCCGTCGGTGACCTGGAGAGATGTGCAAGAGTTCATCGCGCTCTGGAACGGCCCGGTGATCGTCAAGGGCGTGCTCAGCGTCCGCGATGCGGTGCATGCCGCTGAACTCGGAGCGGCGGGCGTCGTCTTGTCAAACCACGGCGGGCGGCAGCTCGACGGCGCCGTGTCACCGCTCACCGTCCTCCCCGAGATTCGACACGCGGTTGGCAACAAGGTGACAATCCTATGCGACAGCGGCTTCCGGCGAGGCACCGATATCATCAAGGCACGTGCGCTCGGAGCGGACGCGGTTCTGATGGGACGCAATACACTTTACGGCGCAGGCGCCGCCGGTGCACCCGGCATTGCCCATGTGATTTCGATCCTGAGGACCGAGCTTGAACGTGCCATGACCTTGCTTGGCACCGCTCGCATTGTCGATATCTCGCGCGAGCATGTACGCTATGTTGGCCCAGTGCCGCACGAATCAGCCAGGAATTCGTGCCGCGCCCAGTCGACCACCGACATGGGGGTGATCGACACACCCCGACCGTAATTGAAAAGCCGATCCCTGGCCTCTATAGTTCGACCGTTCGAACGATTTTTCCAGGATAGCTTGTGACAAGACCTCGTTCCCCGGACTACGACAACATCCAGGCATCGATCATCAAGCAGGCCGCCTCGCTGTTTGCGAGCCGCGGCTACGCGGCGACCTCGATCGGTGACATTGCGGCCGCGTGCGACTGCTCGAAATCACGCCTCTACCACTACTTCGAATCGAAAGAGGCGATCCTTGTGTTCATGTTGACTGAGCATGTCGACAAGCTCCTGGCGGGTTGCGACGACATCCTTTCGGGGCGCGAGGAGGAGATTGCCCGCTTCCGCAAGCTGATCAGGTTCTTCCTGCAAGTCTATTCCGTCTCGCGCGACAAACATGTCGTGATGCTCACCTGCATGGAGTTCCTGCCCAACAACGTAAGACGGGACGTCGTCAAGAAGCAGCGCCAGTTGATTTCAGTCGTCACCGACATGCTGGCGAAGATCCGGCCCGACCGCGCCAAGGATGAGGGCAGCGCGCATGTCGACGCAATGCTGTTCTTCGGCATGATCAACTGGACGTACACTTGGTTCCGCCCCGACGGACGGATCGTGCCGACGGATCTCGCGGACCGCTGCGTCAGCATCTTCCTGGATGGTTACAAGCACTCGAAGGTGTTCTGATCGGCTGAGGGCCTGAGGAGGCGCGCTCACATGAGCAAGCTGCGCGGGTCGAACGGGCGGTCCGCAAGCATTGACGGATCGACGTTGAGGCCTTGCGCCAACAGCTTCTTCGCGGTCATGAAGGTGCGGGCGTCGTTGACGGAATCAACAGCGACAAGGCGGCCCTCCCGGTAATACCAGTTCGACACGCCACGATCCGTGTCTCGCGCGACGACCATGGTATAGCCGCGGTTCCAACCGGCGATCTGCAACTTGGCGTCATACTGGTCGGACCAGAACCAGGGCACTGGGGCATAAGGCGCGGCCGCGCCTAGCATGTCATCGGCGACCGCCTCCGCCTGATCGATCGCGTTTTGCACGCTCTCGAGACGGGTCAGTTCACCATGGAGGGGAAAGCGCGCGCAATCGCCCGCCGCCCACACATCCGCAGCCGAGGTACGACCATGCTCGTCCACCAGGATGCCGTCCTTGGTTTCGATCCCTGCGCGCTCGGCTAACTCCGTGTTGGGGAGCACACCGATGCCGACCAGCACCAGATCGGTTTCCAGGCGCTCGCCTGTGGTCAACTCCGCTTCGCACACGGCGCGATCACCTTGGACTCCGACAACCCCACATCCCTCGACGATGCGGACGCCGTGGGTTTTATGAAGCCGGCGAAAATATCCCGACGTCGCCGGGCAGACGGCACGCTCCAGGATCCGAGCGGCACTTTCGATCACGGTGACGCGAAGCCCCGCCTCCGCGGCGACCGCGGCTGTTTCCAACCCGACGAATCCACCACCGATCACCAGCAATTTGCTGCTGGTCCGGAAGTGGCGCCGCATGTGCTCGGCATCACGCAGCGACCGGAGCTCACAGACATTTCCGAAGTTCTGGAGCCATGATGGCAAGCGCCGCGGCGACGCGCCGGTGGTCAATGCGAGCTTCGTCCAGCCGATGGTCTCATCACCCCACGCAAGTGTCTTTCGCGCAAGGTCCAGCGACGACACCGGACGGCCGGCGCAGATGTCGACCCGATTGTTGTCCCAATAGGAGGCCGGGCGGAGCAGCAGCCGCTCCTTCTCCCACTCGCCGCTGAGATACTTTTTCGATAGGGGCGGGCGCTGATAGGGAGCCCAGGGCTCCTCGCCATAAATCGTAATCCTGCCGCGAAACCCCTGCGTGCGAAGCCGGATGGCCAGGGCCGCGCCGGCTTGCCCTGCGCCCACCACCGCGACATGCTCCTCCATCGTCCACGCCCGTATTTATTGATCGAACGTTCAGACTATGTATTAATTCAATGCGTTTTGCAAGCCGATGGGTCGCATGGACAACACGCAGGATGATCTGGGCGTAGTGCGACGTCGTATCGCCGCCGCCATTGAATCGTGGAGCCGGGCGAGCTCGCTGGCCGAAATCCGAAAAAGCTTCGAGGCGCTCTTTGCTGACGGCCACGACACCCGGATTGAGACGTTTAAGATCGGACCGATGACGGCTGCATGGATCGCACCGCGCGAAAGCTCAATGCACCGTGTCGTGCTGTTCTGCCATGGCGGCGGCTTCCAGGTGGGATCGATCCGCTCCCACTTTAGCCTGATGTTGCGTATTGCGCGCGCGAGCGCCGCGCGCGTCCTGGGCTTCAATTACCGTCTCGCACCGGAGCACAGATGTCCGGCGGCGGCCGACGACGCTCTCACGGCCTATCTTTGGCTGCTCAACCAGGGCATGCCGTCGTCACGCATCGTCGTGGCTGGCGATTCCGCCGGCGCCGCGCTCGCCATGGCCGTCGCGCTCGGCGCCCGTGATTGCGGCCTGCCGCTTCCGTCTGGTCTCGCCCTAATCTCGCCATGGCTTGATCTCTCGATGCGCGGCAACAGCTACGCGAGCCGTGCTGCGCTCGACATCTTTTCGAAGCCGGCGCAACTCGCCGCCATGGCCCGCACCTATCTCGGCCGCAACGGCAACGCATCGGACCCGTCGGCCTCGCCCATCGAGGCCGATCTTGCTGGCCTGCCTCCGATCCTGGTCCATGCCAGCGACTACGACATCACGCTCGACGATGCCTTTCTGCTGGCGGCACGGGCACGGCAGAGCGGCGTCGACGTGCAGGTTCGCGTGTGGGACGGCATGTTCCATCACTTCCAGATGTTCGCCGAGCTGCCACAGAGCCGCGAATCGCTGGCTGAACTTGGCCATTTCATCGCCGAACGCACCGGCGGCGGGGGCTGACGCTCAGCCGGCGACGGCGGCTCGCTCGCGACACTTGGCCCGCCAGGAGGCGCCACACCCCATGCCGCCCGAGACGCCCAGCACCTCTCCGGTCACGAACGACGCCGATGGCGAGGCAAAGAAGGACACCGCCGCCGCCACCTCCTCCGGCTCGCCGAGGCGCTTCACCAGGGTCAGGCCTTCCATGTCGCTTCGCAGCTTATCGCCGAACTGCGCGATCGCCTTCTCGACCAATGGGGTACGGATCGGCCCCGGCAGCACCGCGTTCACTGTGATGCCGTATCTCGCATTCTCCCTTGCGATCGATCGGGTAAAACCGATCACGCCAGCCTTGGCGGCCGCATACACCGCGCCCCCCTTTGACCCAAGGCGCCCTGCTTCCGATGCGACGTTGACGACGCGGCCATATCCTGTCCGCTGCATCGCAGGCAGTACGCCAAGCGTGAATGCGAACGTCGTCTCCAGATTGACCGCGAGCAGGCCACGCCAACTCTTGGTCTCCATCCGGGTGAAAAAGGCGTGCTGATCGACGCCAACATTGTTGACCAGCACCTCGAACGGGCCGCTGCTCGCGACGAAGCCCGCAACGGCGATGCTATCCGTCGCGTCGATAACCTCGAAAGCAGCACCGATTTCGGCGGCAAGCGCCTCAGCGTTTTCCGCATCAAGATCGCACAACGTCACCTCGAAGCCGTCGGCGGCGAGGCGACGGCAGATGGCGGCGCCGATTCCGTTCGCACCGCCGGTCACCAGCGCCCGCTGCAACGTTCCCGGCGCCATCTTCGGTCAGTCTCCGGTGAAGACAGGCGCCCGCTTCTCGAGCACGGCCGCCAGCCCCTCGCGCGCATCCGCGGTCGCGGACAGCTCCGCTACCGTGCGCGCTTCCTCAGGCAGGCAGGACTCGACGCTGAGTCCAATCCCGCTCCAGAGCAAGCGCTTCGCAGCCGCCGTCGCCCTGGGCGCGTTACTGGCAAGTTTCAGCGCGAGGTGCCGCGCGTCCCTTACGAGGTCCTCGTCTGGAACGACGCTGTTGATCAGGCCGATCGCAAGCGCCTCCTCTGCCCCAACCACGCGGTTGGTCAGGACGATCTCCGCGGCGCGGCGAAAGCCGACGAGGCGCGGTAGAATGACCGACGCGCCACCATCGGGCGCCATTCCAACCCGGGTGGCGCCTGCCATGAACCTGGCCGACTTCGTCGCCACCACGATATCTGACGCGCAGATGAGGCCGAGGCCGCCGCCACCAGCCGCATAGCCTTGAACTTCGCTGACGACCACGGCGTTCAGGCGGATCAGCGCGCCCACGGCTATCTGCAGATAGGCCGTCACCGTGCGAAGGAAGTCGCCCAGCGCCTCCCCCTTGGACGCGAATTCACGGACATCGCCACCGGAGCAGAAGTTCGGCCCGGCGCCGCGCAGATGCACGACGCGCACGCGCGGATCACCATGGCAGCGCATCACGGCCTCATGAATCGCGCGCATCATGGCGATGTTCATTCCGTTCGACGACTCCGGCCGGTTCAACGTCAGGGTCGCGATATGATCCGCGTAGTCCAGAAGGACCGTCCCGTCCGCGATCCAGCTTTCGTGATCCAAAGCTCTGTTAGGCTGAGATGTCATGTTTACCTCCCCTTGCTGGTCACGGCGCTCAGATGAGGAAGGACAGGGTGAAGATCGGCTTGTGATTGTTCACGAGGCCGACCTTCTTGCGGACCAGCTTGAAGCCGCCGTCGACGATCCGTAGGCGGTATTCGTTGCGTGCCGCCCAAAGGGTTTCGCCGCGCAGATTGTCTTCGAAAATGAAGGCGTTCGCCCGCACATTGATCTCGTCGTCAACCTGGTCGACGAGTTCCACATTCGAGATGATCCGGGCAAGCTCCGATCTCGGCGTCTGGGTGTGGCGCCGTCCCGTCTTCAACTGATCGATGCGCACGCCGATGCGCGAGCGGTTATCGTAGATGATCGACATCTGCCGCTCCGGATCGGTGTCGGATCCGTTGGCCGGCACCCAGTATGTCGCATCGTCAGCCCATAGCGCTTCCCACTCGTCATAGGCATGGGTGTCCTGAAGACGGGCTTCGAGGAACAGGAACTGCTCGACGCGCCGCAGGAGGTCGGCTCGCTCCGCTTCCGGGCGCAATGTCGTCTGGGATGCAAATCGCTCCATTTCAGCCTCGCGAGGTCATCAGTTCGGCGTAGTGACGCCAGATTCCACGCTGCGGCACCTCGTCGGTCGAATGGCCGACCAGATAGCCGTTGTTGTCCCGATGCTCGCGGTGAAGCCCGCGTGTCAGCGTGACCCATTCCGGGTCATTGATCACCGCGCCGCGGTGGTTGCGCTCGTACATCTCGGTGTCGTCGGCCAGCAACAATCCAGCCGGGCCGACCGATCCCATGGTCTGCTGGCGCAGTCGCCGGTTGAGCTCGGGTGCTCCCTTGAACTGCAGTGCCGTGACGTGCTGGATCGTCTCGTCGACGGCGATCGGCTGGAGCACGAACAGCTGGATCTCGGCGATGAAGAGGTTGGGAAAGATCATCAGGTGCGGCGTCCCGTCGATCATGATCTTGCGCGCCCGTTCGGCGCCGTACGCCTGCTCCATCGCATGCACATAGTCGGGAAAGCGCGCCTCATTGGTGCCGAACCATTCGAGAGGCTTGCCGATCCGGCGCCACTCCGGCCGCAGGTCGAATTCGGTATGACCGTTGCCGAAATCACGCGTCAATGCGGTGGATTGCGGGCCGTAGAGCTTGCCGATGCCGCTGTCGGTCACCTGAAATACCGACCCGTGAACGAAAGCCGGATGGTAGCCATCCGTTTCGTTTTCAAGCATGAACTTCCAGTTCGCCTTGGTGCGATGCTGAAGGAAGCCCGCCGTCAACTCGAGCTCACCCTCGGGCGAGTTCTCGAGCAGCTGATCAATCGAGGCCTTCGCTCCGCCAAGATGTTTTTCGAGCGACGGCCCCTCGCTTGCGAAAGATCCGAACACGAAACCCCTGTAGATGCCAACACGGGGCACTTTGCCTAGCGAGAACTTGCTCTTGTCGGCATTCTCATAACCGTCGGCATAAGCGTAACCGATGAGATCGCCAGTGTTGGAGAATGTCCAGGAATGATAGGGGCATGTGAACGTGCCGCGGTTGCCCTCCCGATAAGCACAGAGCTGGTTTCCGCGATGCGGACACTTGTTCAGGAGCAGGCTGATCTTGCCATCACGATCATGGACCATCAGCACCGGCGTCGGACCGATGGATTTGGTCACATAGTCGTTCTTGTTCGGGACTTCGCTCGCGTGGCCGACATATACCCAGGACTTGTGCCAGATCCGCTCCAGCTCCTGCTCGAAGATCCGGGGGTCATGGTACACCACGCTGCGGACCCGGGTCGGCTCAATCAACGTTCGGTAGTCCGGATCACGTGGCTGATCAGTCATGCATTCTACCTTGAGGATGTCAGAATCTTACTTAGAACGATCGTTCGGACTATTAATAACATCGAACAAGGTGCGGCTGTCAAGCGCCAAGATCTGCCGCCGATCGACAAGTCCGTCATGGATGAGATAGCCGTTCCAGATCGGGTGGCAGCAATCCAAAATGTCCCGCGGTTGCTGGCGGAGCGGTGCGGCTCCAGCCCTGATCAGATTCTCAACTTGCGAACGCGGACAGCCCCGTTCTATGCGGCAGCTCTAGCGAGAAACGATATGGCCGATCCGGAATTCGTCACATTTATCATTCGCATTCAGGACGAGTTTCTAAGCGCGCTGCGACGACGCGATCCCGTCGCTGCGGCGGAAACTCGCAAAGTGGATCTCTATACGTTCCAACGCTATATCTACCGACTGCTGTCGCTCACCGAATAGCAGCAATAACCTACGATTCGCTCACGGCGTTTGCAGCTCATGCATCTGATGGCGCAGCATGTTCTTGACGGGGTCGCGCGCAGAACAAGACTCACTGCACCAGATTTCATCTTCCGAGAGTGTGTCCGTTTTATTCCCTATCATATCCAATTCCACGATCGGCGCATAAGCGCCCTGCTTTCTCTCACCAGTGCGCAGCATCTTGTCGGGATGAAGCGCGCAAGGACGATAGAAATTCATAGTCGTGGACCAAGGTTCGCAGCCTCCGCGCAAATCGATCCTGCTCTAATCAAGTTTGCTGAAGCCCTTGCAATTGCCGACGCAAGACGCGATCATCTCTTCGAGAGCGAGCGTCTGATGAAGAATCATCTCGATGCCGCTGGCGACAAGCGCATCAGCAGTGGTATTCGAGATGAAACCCGCAGCGATCTATGCTCGGTTCTCGACCGAGCTTCAAAACGAAAAATCGACTGACGATCAGATTGCCCTGTGTCGTGCTTATGCGGCTCGTCATCAACTCGATGTCGTTGCGACTTTTGAAGACAAGGCACGTTCTGGAGCCTCGGTATTCGGCCGCGACGGCTTGATGCAGCTTATGGACGCTGCGCGTCAGCATCGTTTCAAAGTTGTGATCGTAGAGGCATTGGACCGACTCTCACGCGACATGGAAGATCTGGCCGGCATCCACAAAAGGTTGTCTTTCCAGGGGATCGAGATCCAGGCCGTCCACGATGGCACTGCCGACTCAATCTTGATTGGGATCCGCGGCCTCGTCGGACAGATGCAGCGCGAGGACGGCGCGAAGAAGGTCCGCCGCGGCATGGCCGGCGTGATACGCGATGGCCGACATGCGGGAGGGCGTGCCTACGGATATCGAACGGTACCCGGCAAACCCGGCGAGCTCGAAATCGTCGAAGGTGAAGCTACGATCGTTCGGCGGATTTTTACAGCATACGCAGCGGGACGGGCACCCCGAGAGATCGCGCAGGATCTCAATCGGGAAAATATCCATCCACCGCGAGGTCGGCGATGGAATGCGTCGACGATCAACGGCAATGCCAAGCGCGGGACGGGGCTCATCTTCAATGAGCTCTATGCTGGCCGTATTGTCTGGAACAAGGTCCGGATGGTGAAGGATCCCGATACTGGAAAACGATTGTCTCGCCCAAACCCTCGCGAGGAGTGGCAGAGTATTGATGTGCCCCAACTGCGGATTGTCGAACAATCCGTTTGGGAGCAGGCGCACGCTTTGAAAACTGAGAAGGGTCATTTGGCCAGCCACATGAAGCGACGGGCGCCGCATCTCTTGTCTGGTCTTCTTCGGTGCGGTTGTTGCGGATCTGGCATGTCAGTTCACGACCGCGACAAGACCGGAAAGACCAGGATTCGTTGCTCAGCTGTGCGCGAGAGTGGCAGTTGTTCGAATCGCAGGATCATCTACCTGCGCGATGTCGAAAGACTTGTGCTCAGCGGGATGGTCGAGGAGTTGAAGGACCCACGGCTGATCGAGACTTATGTCCGCAACTACAACAGTGAGCGAGAGCGGCTTGCGGGGAACGCGTCTGCGGAGCGCCTGCGGCTAGAGGCCAAACGTGATCGGATCGAAGGCGAGCGTCAGCGCAACATTGATCTCGTAATCAAGTACGTGATTTCCGAGGAAGATGCCAAGCAACGGATCGCCGAGCTGAAGCAAGAGCGGTTGCGCGTCGAGGCGGAACTGGCTGCCCTCGAGGAGGCCCCTACCCCCATCTCACTGCATCCGGCAACGCTGGACCGCTACATCGAAACCGTCAATGCGCTCGCCGACACGATAGCAAGCCACGCAAGCGCGGAGGACGACCGCGGCCCGTTGGTCTCCGACTTCAGGGCGCTTGTGCACAGCGTCATTGTCCACCCGAAAGGCCCTTGGGAAGGCTTCGAGATCGAGGTCAAGGGAAAGCTGGCGGCATTGGTCGGCGGACGGGTCTTTCCGGAGGCCCACCACAATAGTGGGGGATACATGGTAGCGGGGGAGGGACTCGAACCCCCGACCCCAGGATTATGATTCCCGTGCTCTAACCAGCTGAGCTACCCCGCCATGGGCTCGCCATCGGCGGCTGGTGAGCCGCGGGTGCGAACGCGCGGCATATAAAGAGTGGCATGCGCGCCTGTCAAGCAAACCCGGACGGGGCAGCAACTTATTGCAGGCAGAGGCTATTTCGGCCTCACCGATGGGTCGCCACCGGGGCTGCCGGGCGGCGGAATCACCGGCGTGTTGCCGCCTTGCGGGGTCGGCGCACGCATTTCGGGATCGACCCCGGCCGGCGGGCACAACACCCCGTCGGATTTGGCGAGCTTGTCGCCCAGCGGCTGGCTGCTCTGCCCGGTGGTGGTTCCCTCGGGAGCCGGCGCGCCGGGATGCGACGGCTGCTGCTGCGGCGCGCAATTCGCGGCGGCGCGCTGCGGCGCCGGCGGCGCGGTCTGTGCCGGCGGCGTGGCTGATGTCGGCGGCGCCTGCGCCGCGGCAACAGCGGGTGCCAGCATCAGCACACAGGATAAAGCGAGTGTTCGACTGATCCTCATGACGAGAAAACCGTGACGACGCGCCGATGTTCCCTCGCAAAATCGCCGCAACCTCACGATTTGCGGAAGCGGATCAGCGAGAAATGCCCCATCGGCGGCATCGGCCGGCGCTCCGCAAGGCTGACCCCGCCATGCTTCGCCGCCCAATTGGTCAGCCGTTCCCACGGAAACTCCGGACGCCAGCCGAGCCGCCGCGCCAGCGGCGCGAAGGCGAACTCGAAGACGCGGCGGGGGCCACTCTCGGCGCCGATGTGATTGACCAGGATCAGCTCGCCGCCGGGCTTCAGCACGCGGATGAAATCGTCGAGCGTCGCCTCGGGATCCGGCACCGCGGTGATGACATATTGCGCGACCACCGCGTCGAAGAACGCATCCGGAAATGCGAGATTCTTGGCGTCCATCACCGCCAGCGCCTCGACATTGGTCAGGCCCTGCGTGCGCACGCGCTTGAGCGCCCGCCGCAGCATCGGCTCGGAAATATCGACGCCGCATAGTTTTGTGGTGCGCTTGTATTCCGACAGCGAGAGCCCGGTGCCGACGCCGACGTCGAGCACGCGGCCGCCGATCCGGTCGGCTTCCGCGATCGTCGACTGACGGCCCTGATCGAACACCTTGCCGAACACCAGATCGTAGATCGGTGCCCAGCGGCCATACGCCTTTTCGACCCCTTCGCGGTCGATGTCCCCAGCCATTCCCCTGCCCCGACGTTTCTTCTGTCTATCCGCGAACCGCTTCCGCAAGCGGCGCCAACGCGTCCTGCGTCGCGGCCCGTATTGCGCGGCTTGCGCTTGCACTCCTGATGAAGCCGCCGCCGAGCACACGCGCCTGCCCGGAGGCCGCGTCGTAGAACACGCAGGCCTGGCCGGGCGACACGCCCTCCTCGCCGGCGACGAGCTCGACCTCATAGCCGCCATCGACGGCGCGCAACCACGCCGGCTGCGGCGCGCGCGTCGAACGCACGCGGACATAGATCTCGATGCCCTCGCCGATCACCCGATCCAGCGCGCCGTCGCCGATCCAGTTGACGTCGCGCAGCGCGATGCGATCCATCCGCAGTGCCTCGCGCGGCCCGACCACGACACGGCGCGTCGCCGCATCGAGCTTGACCACATAGAGCGGGCTGCCGGAGGCAATGCCGAGCCCCTTGCGCTGGCCGACGGTGAAATGAACGATGCCCTGGTGCTGGCCGATCACATGACCGTCGAGATCGACGATGTCGCCCGGCGCGATCGCATTCGGCTTCAGCCGTCCGATGATGTCGGTGTAGCGGCCGGTCGGCACAAAGCAGATGTCCTGGCTGTCCTGCTTGTCGGCGACCTCGAGATCGAAGCGCCGCGCCAACTCGCGGGTCTGCGGCTTGGTCATGTCACCGAGCGGGAAGCGCAGGAAGTCGAGCTGCTCGCGCGTGGTCGCGAACAGGAAATAGCTCTGGTCGCGATCGGCATCCGCGGCACAGACCAGCGAGCGCGATCCGTCGGCAAGCCGCCGCGAGGCGACATAGTGGCCGGTGGCGAGCGCCTGCGCCCCGAGCTCGCGCGCGGTCGCGAGCAGGTCGCGAAACTTGACCGAACGGTTGCACTCGATGCACGGCACCGGCGTCTCGCCGAGCGCGTAGCTGTCGGCGAAATTGTCGATCACCGATTGCTTGAAGCGGCTTTCGTAGTCGAGCACGTAATGCGGGATGCCGATCCGCTCGGCGACATTGCGCGCGTCGTGGATGTCGCGGCCGGCGCAGCAGGCGCCCTTGCGATGGGTCGCGGCGCCGTGGTCGTACAGCTGCAGCGTGATCCCGACCACGTCGTAACCCTGCGACTTCAACAGCGCAGCCGTCACTGACGAGTCGACGCCGCCGGACATGGCAACGACGATCCGTGTGTCTTCAGGGCGGCCTTCGAGATCCAGACTGTTGAGCATCTTTGAGCGGTCATTGGTCACTGTCGCGGCGAGCTTATGCGCTCCGCGACGATATTGGAAAAAGCCTTTTGTCCAGAGAGCCTTAGAACACATCCAAGGCCGCTTCGGTCGGTTCGGACGCGTTGGAGGCCACCTTTAATATAGGCCGTATTCCGGTGAGGCAATCCGCGGAAGCCGTGCCGTGCCGCGCCTGGACGGCAAATCTTGCCGCCGGGCAAAAAGGAGACCTGCCGGGAACCCGCTCCAGCCGACCAAGGCAGCCCGTAACCTTCTGAAATAACTCATTATTTATTGCCGCCCCCTTGTTGGCCCACTCCTTGCTGACAAAACGCCGGAAGTCTCATTTGCGAGGGTTGGCAGTGGTCAGCGTCACGTCGGAAGCATTGGCAGGCCGGTCTTTTCAGGGCGCGACGCAGCGGTCGGCGCGGCCCGATCCCGCTTCGCAGGCGGGGAACGACGGCTTTGCCGCGCTGGTCGACAGCAACACTGCGTCCGCAAACGACAGCAGCCGCTACGACTCCCAGCCGGCGCCCTCGCGGCGGTCCGACGATCCGCCCTCGACGACCGACGCACGCCCCCGCGACACCAGCACGGGCCCCGACCGGACGTCGCGGGATTCCGGCAGTTCTCGGGACGACAACAAGGTCGACAGCGACAGCGACGCGCCGTCCAAGACCAAGTCGAAATCGAAATCGGAAGACTCGACATCGAGCTCCGATGCGAAATCGACCAGTGACAAGCCGGACGCGACGCAGGCTACTGCGCAGCAGGATCCCGGTGCGGCAACCGTGAATGCCGTGATTGCTCCTGTTGCCGCGACCCCGGCGACCGCCCCGACACCGGCGGCCACCGCGCCGTCCGACCAGCCGGCCGCACCACTCGCGATCGCGGCAGCGGCCATCGCGGCAAGCTCGGCCATCGCCGGCACCGGTGCGGCGGCCGGCAGCGGCGCGCCTGCCGGCGCCGACACCGCAGCGGCGGCGGTCACCACAGCGAACGCCGACAAGGTCGCGAAGGCAGCCGGCGTCAAGACCGACGCGCAGATCATCACCACCGCCGATGCGACGACGGTTCCGGGCGCCGCGACGGCGACCGGCGATGCGGCACTCGCCGCCACGGTTGCCGCCGGAACGCCCGCCGCGAAGACGACGACGCAGGCCAAGGCGCAGGTCGCCACGACGGACGCGGCCGCGACGGCGCCTGCCGATCAGGACGGCGCAGCCCAGGGCAACGCCAACACCGCGCAGGCCGCTCCGACCAACATCGTCCCCGCGGTCGCGCAATCGGCCGCCGCCGCCGGCAAGGCGAAGGCCGCCGCGGACGGTGCAGCCGATGCCATCAAGTCCGATGCGAAGGGCGACGGCAACGCCGCGCCGACGGTCGGCGGCCAGGCGGCTGTGCAATCCCCGCTCGCGACGCCCGATTCCAGCGCTCAGGCGCCCAATACGTTCCAGACCCAATTGGCGACCACCCAGACGACGCCGTCTGCGACCGCACAATTGACCGTGACCAACGCCGCGCAGAGCGCCGCCGTGCCGCTCAGCGGGCTTGCGGTGCAGATCGCCGCCTCCGCCAAGAGCGGCAAGAGTCGCTTCGAGATCCGGCTCGACCCCGCCGAGCTCGGCCGCATCGATGTCCGCATCGATGTCGATCGCAACGGCCAGGTCACCTCGCATCTCACCGTCGAACGCCCGGAAACGCTGTCGATGCTGCGCCAGGACGCCAACCAGCTGCAGCGCGCGCTCGACAATGCCGGCCTCTCGACCGGCAATGGCGGATTGCAGTTGAGCCTGCGCGACCAGTCGCAGTCGGGCCAGAACAACAATGGCCAGTCCAATCCGAACGCCCATCGTTTGATCGTCACCGAGGAGGACAGCGTTCCCGCCGCAGCGGCGGGCCGCTCCTACGGCCGTGCAACCGGCGCCCTCGGCGGCGTCGATATCAGAGTGTAAGGAGTTCACCATGGCAGTCGATGCAACCATGCCGACGCCCGTCGTCTCAGCACCGGGCACCAGCAACGGAACGAACTCTGGAAGCAGCAGCGGCAGCGGCCTGACGACCTCCTCGCAGGGCATCGCCGACAATTTCCAGACCTTCCTGACGCTGCTGACCACGCAATTGCAGAACCAGAACCCGCTCGACCCGCTCGACACCAACCAGTTCACCCAGCAGCTGGTGCAGTTCGCGGGCGTCGAGCAGCAACTGAAATCCAACGATCAGCTGAAGTCGCTGATCGAGATCGAGAAGAGCGCGCAGTCGACCCAGGCGCTGGTCTATGTCGGCAACACGGTCGCGGTCGACGGCAGCAAGACCCAGTTCGACAAATCCGCGACCTGGAATCTGGTGTCCCCGCAAGCCACCAGCGCCACCATCACGATCACCAGCGCGACCGGCCAGACCGCCTATTCCGGCAATTTCAGCCTGAAGCAGGGCAACGCCAGCTTCGTCTGGGACGGCAAGGGCAATGACGGCACGCAATGGCCGGCCGGCACCTACACGCTGACCGCCACCGGCAAGGATTCCAAGGGCAACCCGATCGCCATCTCGACCGAGGTGCAGGGCGTTGTCGACTCCGTCGACCTGACCGCCTCCCCGCCGCTGCTCTCGATCGGCGGGCAGACCTACACCACCGACAAGATCAAGCGCGTGGTGCGCGGGGCGACTGGCTCGAGCTGAGCACATTGCCACGATCCGTAGCTGCGCGTTGAGCGGCGACCGCGCTCACCACACTGTATCGTCGTCCTGACGAAAGCCGGGAGGATCACCACCGCATTTGATTGTGAACGAGGTCGTGGCCCCAGCGTCGCGCAACAAGTCTCATTTGGGGTAATGGGTCCTGGCTTTCGCCAGGACGACACTGAGTGTGTGGCACGGTTTTTGTGGGTCACACGATCGCATTCTCGCGACATGATTTGCCCGAGCTTTTGCTTCTCGTCTCGCCTCTGTTGTAGAGGGCGCAGGGAAAGCCGGGTGCCGATCGCGACGGTTCCATGCTATAGCCACGTCACTTGGCTGCTTGCTGTGGGGCTCGACAATGCCGATCAATCGCTTGCTGAAGACGGGCGAATACACGCCGGAGCAAATCGAGCTCTTCAACAGGGCGTTCAGCCTAGCGCTGCATTCGATGGGTCTGGTCGATCGCAACGATCCGCTTTGCGAGATCGTGGCCCGCAAGGTCATCGAGATCGGCAAGACCGGCGCCCTCGACGCGAAGGGCGTCGCGGAAGCGGCTGTGGCCAGCATCGGTCTCTGACGACCGACGCGGTCGATGGCCGCTGACGGAACGGCGCTTAAGCGCGGGCCGCCGCCGTTGCAGGCGGCCCGCCATCAGAGCGGCCTCACTCGACTTCCTGCACGACCGTACGGGTGTCGGGATCGACCAGCATCACGCGCTGGCCGGTATAGACATAGCGATATCTGGTGAGCGACGGGCCCCAATCGGCAGGCACCGCTTCAAGCTCGACCTCGCGCGGCACAGGCGAGCCGACGACGATCCTCTCCCGCGTCTCGACGGGACGGATCTTGTGTTCGGTCACATAGCTGTGGATTCGCGTGCGATATTGCGGCTCGATCTGCACGGTGGCGGCATGTCCGGCACCGGTCGTGCCGACAATCGTGCTCTGGGCGAAAGCGCCCGTCGACGCCAATACGGCGGCAACAGAAATCAGAACCAGCTTCTTCATAACGTCCTCCTCACCGCTCCATGCGGCGTTTCGAGAACCGCGACAGAATGGCAATGTTCCTAACGGAGGATCCCGATCAATCGCGTTGCCGGCGCGCTCCTCGCGCCAAGGCGTTCATCCGGGAATGGACGTCTTGTTCGGCTGGTCCAGTGTTGGCGCGTCCGGACTTTCGCTCTCCGCATTCAGCTCGACCTCGGCCGCGTGCCGGAATTCCTCGTCCCTGCCGTCGGGCTTTCTGGCCTTCTCCCAGAGCTGCCGCGCGTAGTCCCGGATCTGCTGTTCGGTGGCCATGTCATTCCTCGGGAATTCCGAGCTCCTTGCGAACCGTCACGGCCGAGTCACCGACCTTCTCGACGGCTTTACGCAGCTGTTCGCGCGACACGCCGAGGGCATGTGTCCAGCATCTCACCTGAAGCAGATCGTGCATGTTGATCTTCGATCGATCGAACTGCTCTTTCCTGGTCAGGCGCTTCGTCACTGAACTTCTCGCGTCAACCGCTCGGCGTGAGCCTCGGCCGTTGCTGGCGATCCAATCTTCCGGACAGTCATTTGTTCCTTTCTTGGATGGCTGGGTCCTCACCCCTCGGAGGAACATTCTCCACGAGCGATACTTCAGTCGTGAGAGGCCGCGGGCGGCAGCACGAACAAAGGTAAGCCATGACAGGCATTGCAGACAGGATCGGCGGACGGGTCAAGCAGCTCAACGCCGAGATCATCAACGATGGCAGGCTAGCCGAGGAAGGCGCGCAGCAGATCAAGAACGCCGAGAACGCGCCGCCCGCGAAGCCGTTCGGCAATTTGGACAAGCTGACCTAGATGCCCAGATACTTCTTCCATCTCGCGGGCGACATCCCCGCACACGACGTCGTCGGTCACGACTGTGCCGACGACAAGGACGCCCAGGATCACGGCAGCTTCATCGCTCACCGGATCGGCACTGAAAAGCCGGAGATGGTTCGCGACGGCAATTTCATTTCGGTTCGCGATGCGGGCGATAGCGAACTCTTCCGCATCCCCCTGGCTTCGACGAGCGTCTGACGGGGAATGATCGTTCTCATCTCGGCTCGGCTGGCTTCCTGCAGATCGACGCTGCCGGCCGATGTCCGGCATTCCTTGGCCGGCCCGCCGCATGGTGCTCTCAAGGACGCGACCAGGACAGGCCACGCCCCGCCGTTCAATAGGAACAAACGACGACGAGCGCGGTTCGGACCTACATCAGGGTTGAAACACAAATTGCACACATGAAACGCCGTAATCGCTTCAAGCAAACCACGACGCTCGCATACCGCCTCATTCAGCTGGAGGAAGCGGCCCGCGCGAGGGCTTCGCATCTGCCTCCCGGCACCGAGCGGGAACGACTTCTCAAGAAGGCCCGCGAGGCCGAGCGCGCCGTCCAGATCGACCAATGGCTCGCCACTCCGGGAGCAGAGCCGCCACCATAGCGCTTCGATTCACATAAGTTGTGTCGATTCACATAAGCTAATGCGCGCACAGCCGCGAGAGGCGTTCGAGGCTCGGGCCCGCCCCCAACCAGACTTGCAGCCGGCCTCAAACCCACCTCGCCCTTCGCTCCGGAGCGCCCCCAGGCAGCATCTCGCGCACATGCCGGTCAGGGGCGGCGGCTCAGTGAGAGCCCTTTCGTGCGAGCCGCATACCGCGTGGCGAATCGCCGAAGCGGGCTCGGAACAGACGGTTGAAATGCGAAACATCCGAGAAACCGACCTCGAGCGCGATATCGGAAATTCGCCGACGGCCGGCATCTGGCTCGGTGAGCAATTTGAGCGCCCGCTGGAGCCGCAATTCATTCAAGCGCTCGGTGAACGACGGGCCTGATGACGCCATCAGGCGCTGCAGATAGCGCGGCGAGATGCCCTGGCCACGCGCAACCGTTTGAACGTTGAGCCCGGGCTCCTCAAAGTGTGCGGCGATGTAGTCGAGCATAGCACGATGCCGCGCAGCGACGACGGCGCTCGCGCTGCTCTCGCCCAACGCAGCACACTCGCCGATCGCGAGCGCGATGAGATCGTGGATATGGGTCACGACTGTATCGCGAAGCTTCGGCGCGCTCAGCGCTTTCGTCTTAAGCACCGATTTCAGATATGAGATGAACAGTCGGAATGCTTCTGTCCGGTGGCAAATCGGCCGCATGACCAGACCTTCGACGTCGGTCACGCGCTGCGCAAGCGCCTCGCGCGGCACGGCCAGGCCGAATTGCAACCCGTCGATATAGGTGACGCTGGCGGGCTCGGAATGCAGAATTGCAATTGCGTCGCCGGCGCGAAAATCGGCGTCCCGGCCGCGCTGCGATAGCTGACATCTGCCCGGAGAGCAGAAGATGACCCCGATGGAGTCATCGCCATCGGCAAGGTTCGCCTGCAAACGCTTGAACCGCATCGACGTGCCCTTCAGCGCCAGCATGCGCAAACCCTGAACCGCTCGCAGCGACGCATCGGCCTGGAATGAAACGTTCGATAGAGGCTCGATATCGGCGTGCACGATGCATCGGCCAAAGTGCTCGCGCCAGAGCGGGATACGAATGCGTTCCGGAAGCTCGCACGTCGAAAATCGATACGATGCGAAATTGGCTGCGTCCATCGGCATGGGGACCTCCAGCCTTCACAAAACGTCGGAATGAAATGTTGCGGCACTCCACAATCGGTATCTGCATTTTGCGATTCACGCACCGGTCTTCGCCCGATCCGTGCGCATGAGTCCAAGAAGCCACGCTACCGGTCTGCTAGTCTTGCTCGCCTGTGATTGATGCTGATGTGAACTGGTTCACTTGGTGATTAGAATATTACGTATATAATGACATCATGAAAATCGCGGCAAATTTCCCTCTTAAGAAGAAGCAGTCGCGATCGCTCTATTTATAATTGCTGCCATCGGATCCGTTTCAAACATTCCGGGCAGCGTGCAAGCGCAAATCAGTGTCGTGCCCTGTACGCGGTTTCCTGGCTAAGACGCCACGCGCAGGTCATTCAGTAGAACGACTGATATCGATTTTGGTTGCGTCGGACTGCCTGCGGCACTGTCGGTTATCGCCGCCGGTTGAAATGGTCGAAATCTGTCACGTGGGAAAGTCAACCTGGTGATCAAGAAGGCATTCGATCATGTCCATCATATTCGACATGCTTTATCGTGAATACTGTCGCGCCCGCCTCGCCGAAATGCGAAAGCAGCATTTGTTGCCGGCCATCGGCGACGTCGCGCAGGCGGCGCCGTCGGAGGATAGCGATCCACCCGGCCCCCGTGATTGCGGATGGCCGGCGGAAGCGCCGCCAACCCTCGGGTAGCCGCAACGCATAATCATACAGGTTGACCGGAGGCTAGTCCGGCACGCGCACGCCTCGGAGCACCCGAGCGTCTCATGGACCTAGGTCCGATGAGGCCGCGCGCGCCCGCCAGACAGATCGACAGATGCACGATCGAACCCGCAGCTCGAAGCGATTGCTCGGCGAGACCCCGCCGGAGTTCAGATCGACCGGCCGCGACCCGCGCATCGATGTCTGTCGCGGAATCGCGTTGTGGTGGATCTTTCTCGATCACATTCCAGACAACGTCGGAAGCTGGCTGACCCTGCGCAACTACGGCTTCTGCGATGCCGCCGAAATCTTCATGTTCATCTCGGGCGTCACCTGCGCCCTGGCCTACGGCAGAGCGCGTCAGCGCGACGGCTGGCGCGGCATGATCGGCCGTTCGCTGCGGCGAGGATGGGATATTTATGCCGCCTTTCTGCTGCTGACGCTCGCCTGCGCGATCGTCGTCTACCTCGCGGGCAGCGATCGCCTCGCCGACGACAGCAATACGCGGGTTCTGTTCGAACGTCCGGGCGCAGCGCTTGCGCACGCCGCGGTGCTGCAATTCCACCCTGTCAATACCGACGTGCTGCCGGTCTTTGTGATCTGTCACGTGTTGTTCGCACCGCTGCTGTGGCTGCTGCTGCGAGCGCCGAACCTGGCGCTTGGTCTTTCGCTGTCGCTTTACGCGCTGGTGCACGTATTCGGCTGGAGCATTCCTGCCTGGCCCGACGGCGTCTGGTTCTTCAACCCGCTGGCCTGGCAGCTTCCGGTCGTGCTGGGCGCATGGTACGTCATCGAGGGAAGGACCATCCAGGGATGGCTGAAGTCGCGCCCTGCGCTTGTTCTGTCTGCGCTCTATCTTGTGTTCGGCCTCGTCGTTGCGCTGGGCCACGGCATCAAGCCGCCGCTGCTACCGCAGGCCCTGACGGATCTGCTGTTTCCGATGGACAAGTCGAATTTGAGCCCGTTGCGGCTGCTGCATTTTCTGGCACTTGCCATCGTGGTGTCATGGCTCGTTCCAGCGGGCTGGCAGGGACTGACGACGCCGATGCTGCGCAGCGCGAGGCGTTGTGGCGAGAACTCGCTGCCGATCTATTGTCTCGGCGTCCTGCTGGCGCTCGCCAGCCAATGCGACCTGTTCGACATCTCGAACCGGCTCTCGATGCAGATCGGACTCAGTCTTGCCGGTGTCCTTGTGATGGTCGCGGTCGCGGCGCTGCTGAACACGCTCGGCACCAAGCGCGCCCGGCCGCCGGATGTCGATGCCGCCGGACATGATCTTGTGCCGCGCGCCGGCGATCGCGGCATCTTCGACGGTCATGGCGCGCATATCCTTTAAATCGCGTGATCGTGCGCGGGAGAAGCGGATGCTCTCCCACGCACGGCTGGCGCCGACGCTCAGCTCGACTGTCGCGCGGCGTCGAGGATCAGCCGCGCGATCGCGTCGGGCTGCGAGATCAGCGCGAGATGGCTGGCCTTCACCTCGATCGTGGTGGCGCCCATCCGCTTGGCCATGAAGCGCTCGAGATCCGGATTGATGGTGCGGTCTTCGGTCGAGACGGCGTAGTAGCTCGGCTTGCTGCGCCAGGCCGCATGGCTGGTCTTGCCGGCCAGCAGTTGCTTTTGGAACGGCTGCTGCACGGCATAGAGCACCTTCGCCTTCGCCTCCGGCAGGTCGCCGGCGAAATCGCGCAGGAACGCTTCTTCGCCGAGCCGACCCTCGTCGCCGTCGAACACGATGCCGGCGCTCGCTGGCGGCGTCGGATAGGTCTTGGCCAGCGCGGTGTAATCCTCGTCCGCATCGGGTGCGCGCGCCGCAACATAGACCAGCGCCGAGACATTCGGATGCACGCCGGCCTCGGTGACGATCATGCCGGAGAAGGAATGACCGACCAGCACGGTCGGACCATCCTGGCGATCGAGCACCCGCTGCGCGGAGGCAACCGCTTCAGGCAGCGTGGTCAACGGATTCTGCACCGACGTGACGTTGAGCCCGGCGGCCTGCAGCCGCGGAATGACCTCGGACCAGCAGGAGCCATCGGCGAACAGGCCGTGCACCAGCACGACGTTGCGCGCCTTGACCGGCGGCGCGGTGGCGGCCATGCCGCGCGTGGACACCAGTGAAGCCGCGGCTCCAGCGAGCAAGGCGGTCGAGAAGGCGCGTCTGTTCATCATCATGTTACTGCTCCGTTGTTGTATGCTGAGTTGAAAATCAGAGAAGCGCGTCCACCTGCGGTGAACGGACAATCTCTCCTACGCGCGCAAAGGCCTCATGGTTACGCTCGATGCTGTCGTGATCGTAAAGATAGTTGACCATGATGCCGAAGTATTCCGCCATCGCGCGGTCGGCCGTGTTGCCGAGCCAATTGATCCGCTCCAGCCGGGCACCGTTGCCGAGATGGAAGCGCGCCACCGGATCGATGCGATTTCCTGACGCCGGCGAGCGCGTGAGATATTGCGCGCACAGCTTCATCAGGACCGGACGCCAGGTCTCGCAGGTCGCCGCGTCGTGCCACCAGCCCTCGCGCTCCAGCTCGCGCAGCATCGCGACCTCGTTGCCGCCGGATTGCGGCTGCTGGCTGAGCCAGCGCCGGAAGCCCGGGATCGGCGACAGCGTGGAGAAGCGCTTCAGCTGCGGGAATTCCGTTTGCAGCTCCTCGACCACCTGCTTGATCAGGAAATTGCCGAACGACACGCCGCGCAGTCCGTCCTGGCAGTTGGAGATCGAATAGAAGATCGCGGTGTCGGCATGCGCGGCCCTGAGGCCTGCGCTGTCTTGATCCGCATCCTGCACCAGCAGCGGTGGCACGGCGGTGGCCAATCCCTGCACCAGCGCGACCTCGACGAAGATCAGCGGCTCGCCGGGCAGCGCGGGGTGGAAGAAGGCAAAGCAGCGGCGGTCGGGCGCAAGGCGGCGGCGCAGATCGTCCCAGCCCTTGATCTCGTGCACCGCCTCATAGGCGATCAGCTTCTCGAGCACGGCGGCCGGCGACTGCCAGTCGATGCGGCGAAGCTCGAGGAAGCCGCGATTGAACCATGAGACGAACAGATGCTTGAGATCGGCATCGAGCAGCTTCAGCTCCGGTTCGGAGCCGAAACGGCCGGCGATCTCGCTGCGCATCGCGATCAGGCTCGCCGTGCCGCCGGGCGCCATGTTCATCCGCCGCAACACCTCCTGGCGCGGCGGATCCGCGGCGTCGGCCACATCGGCCGCGGCCGCCGCGGTGCCGTCGGCAAGATAACGCTTCGCCGCATCCTGCAGCGCCGCCGCGTCGGGCTGAAACGCGCTCGCCAGATAACGTTGAAAGCCGTGCCGGCCGGTGGCATCGAGCGCGCGCATGGTCTGCTGCAATTGGCGCGCGATCAGGGCGCCCGACGCTTCGCCGCGCTCGGACAACAATGCCGCGGCGAGTTGCCTCGCTTTGTCGAGTGAGGCCGGTGGACTGCCTGGGATGTGCTCGGCGTGGGTCATGGGAGCCTCCTTCTAGCGGCGGAATTTGGCAGGCGGCACGTAGAGGCCGCCCGATGCAGTGACGAGGTCGTCGATCGATTTCGCGGCGAGCCAGTCGCGCGTCGCCGTCTCGACGTCGAGGCCGAGATCGGACGGCAGCATCACGATGCCGCGGCGGCGCAGGCCGTCGGTCGTCCCGGCGTCCTGCCGCCGGCCGAACTCGGTGTCGCCGGCGACCGCGCGCAGGGCGGCCTCGCGCTCCTGCGGCGAGCGGCAACGCAACAGGTTGCAAACGCCGCGTTCGGTGATCACGTGGCTGACGTCGTCGCCATGGATCATGACCGGCGGCAGCGCAAAGCCGGCCGAGGCCGCGAGGTCGAACGCGTCGAGGCGCTCGACGAAGCTCGGCGCGCCGTTCGGCTGCCAGGTCTGGACCATCTGCACCACGAGCTTGCGGCCGCGCAGACGCTCGCCTGCTTCCTCGCCGGCACGCAACCAGGCAACGCTGTCGTGGCGTCGGCCGCGCGGATCGGCACCCATGTTCGGCGCGCCGCCGAAGCCCGTGATGCGGTCCTTGGTGGCGGTCGAGCTGTTGCCCTCGGGATCGATCTGCAAGGTGCCGCCGACGAACAGGTCGCAGGCATATTGTCCGGCGACCTGCGCCAGCGCGCGGTTGGAGCGCAGATTGCCGTCGGCGCCGACCGGAAACACTTCGGGACGGCTGGCGACAAATCGCTCCATGCCGAGCTCCGAGCCGAAGCAATAGACGTTGTCGACGAAGCCGGCTTCGATGGCGGGGATCAGCGTCGGATGCGGGTTGAGCACGAAATTCCGCGCGACCTTGCCCTTCAGCCCGCGCTTGGCGGCAAAGGTCGGCAGGATCAGCTCGATCGCCGCGGTGGCATAGCCGATGCCGTGATTGAGCCGTGTCACCTGATAAGGTTCGTACACCGCCGATATCGCCATCATCGCCATCAGGACATTCTCGTCCCTGACCTTGGCGGGATCGCGCGTGAACAGCGGATCGATCGCATACGGCTTCGGACCGGGCACCACGACATCGACCCAGTCGCCGGGGATGTCGACGCGCGGCAGACGATCGACGATCTCGTTGACCTGCGCCACGACGACGCCGCCGCGGAACGCCGCGGCCTCGGCGATGGTCGGCGTATCCTCGGTGTTCGGACCGGTGTACAGATTGCCGTCGCGATCGGCCTTGTCGGCCACGATGAGCGCAACCTGCGGCGTCAGGTCCACCAGCATCCGCGCGTAAAGCTCGAGATAGGTATGGATCGCACCGATCCGCAGCGCCTTGGCGGCAACGAGCTCGGCAAGGCGGCGGCTCTGCGGGCCGGCAAAGGCGAAGTCCAGGCGGTTGGCGATGCCGCGCTCGAACACCGCGAGATGATCGGGAAGCGCCAGCACCGACTGCACCATGTGCAGATCATGCACCCGCGACGGGTCCACCCCGGCGAGGCACGCGGCCAGGAAGTCGGCCTGCTTCTGGTTGTCGCCCTCGAGCGCCACCCGGTCGCCGGATGCGATGACCGCCTCGAGCAGCTCGATCGCGCGGTCGGGCGGGCAGACCTTTCCGTTTGTGCCGCAGACAGTTCGCGCGCGCACGAGGCGCGCCGTGCGATCGGTTCGTGGTGTCGTCTCCGACATGATGGCCTCTCCTTGCTTGATCATCTGAAGGTAGGCGGGCGGAATTGATAATAGAAACGATATTCTATAATATGATTGATTACAGATATGGATTAATCGATGCTCGACCTCGAACTTTTGCGGGCCTTCGTCGCGGTCGCCGATTGCGGCGGCTTCCACCGCGCCGCCGAGCAATTGCATCTGACCCAGTCGACCATCAGCCAGCAGATCAAGCGGCTCGAGCTCGAGACCCGGCGGCCGCTGTTCCGGCGCACGACGCGCAGCGTCGCGCTGACCGACGAAGGCGAGATGCTGCTCGGCGATGCGCGGCGTTTGCTGCAGCTCGAGGAAGCGGCGCGGCAGCGGCTGGTGGCGCCGCGGCTGTCCGGCTCGGTTCGTCTCGGCGTGGTCGAGGAAGTCGCCGGCGGCTCATTGCCGTCGGCGCTGGGCCGCTTCGCCGCGCTGCATCGCGGGGTCAAGCTCGAGGTGCAGATCGGTGTCAGCGCCGAACTGATCGAGCAGCTCGATGCGGGCCGGCTCGATCTGGTGTTCGCCAAGCGGCCGCTCGGAACGTCGAAAGGCCGTCTGGTGTGGCGCGAACCGCTGGTGTGGACCGCGGCGGAAACGTTCGATCTCGTTCCCGGCGTGCCGCTGCCGCTGGCGCTGTACCGCGAACGATCGGTGTCGCGCGACGCCGCGCTCTCCGCGCTGCGCGACGGCGAGCTCGGCTGGGAGATCGTCTATACCAGCCCGAGCCTGACCGGCGTCCGCGCCGCCGCCGTCGCGGGACTTGCCATTACCCCGCTGCCGCTCAGCGCGGTCACCACGGGCCTGCGCGTTCTCGGAATTGGCGACGGCCTGCCGCCGCTTCCCGATCTGGAATTCGCCATCTACGAGAAAAGACGGCCGAACAAGGCCGCGGAGGCGCTCGCCGATGCCTTGCTGACGCTGGCGCGCGGTCCCCTGCGCCCCTCGATTTGAGCGCACCGCACCGCGAATTGCGCCGCGCGCCGGTCTGCCTGCCGGCGGGTAGACCCGAATGTTCCCGGCCGTTCCAACGAGATTCGTATTGAACGCTTGGGCTTAGGCAAATTTTAAACCGGGAGGCGTAGCTTACCCCTTGCGAGTTCAGTGGTTGAGAGTTTGTGAGTACGCCATGACAGAACCCCATCGCCCGAGGGTGAAATACGTCATCGGGCCTGACGGCAGCCCGTTAACGATTGCGGATTTGCCGGCCCCCGGTACCAAACGGTGGGTCATCCGCCGCAAGGCCGAAGTCGTCGCTGCGGTCCGCGGCGGCCTGCTCTCCCTCGAGGAGGCCTGCAGCCGCTACACATTGACCGTCGATGAATTCCTTTCCTGGCAGTTCTCGATCGACCAGCACGGTCTGGCCGGGCTGCGCACCACCCGCATCCAGCAATATCGGCAGTAATTCGGCGCCGATCCTGTGGCATTTGACGAAAACCGGCCTCGCCTTGCGAAGCCGGTTTTTTTCATGTCCGCGATTTTGCCGCGGTCCTTAACCTTCGTTAACCATATGGAAACCATACCCTAGGCAATATTTGCCCAGTCGGACCCGCGCGGGCCGAATCCCTGGGGGCCGTTGGTGCAAAGTCTGGTTGCTTTCCTGAGAGGTCTTGGTGCGGCCCGCCTCGCGGCCATGGTTGCGGTCACCGCGGCTCTGATCGGCTTCTTCGCCTTCGTCATCATGCGCGTCACGACGCCACAGATGACCACCCTCTTCACCGACCTGTCGACCGAGGATTCTTCTGGAATCATCAAGGAGCTGGAGCGCCAGGCGATCCCGTTCGAGCTGCGCAATGACGGCGCTGCGATCATGGTGCCGAAGGACAAGGTGACGCGGCTCAGGATGAAGCTCGCCGAGGGCGGCATGCCCAAGGGCGGCGGCGTCGGCTACGAGATCTTCGACAAGTCGGATGCCCTGGGCACCACGAGCTTCGTCCAGAACATCAATCATCTGCGGGCGCTGGAGGGCGAGCTCGCCCGCACCATCCGCGCCATCGACCGCGTCCAGGCCGCGCGCGTCCATCTGGTACTGCCGGAGAAGCCGCTGTTCTCGCGCGAGACGCCCGAACCATCAGCTTCGATCGTGCTCAGGGTGCGCGGCGCGCTGGAGCCGCAGCAGATCCGGGCGATCCGCCACGTCGTCGCCTCCGCGGTCAATGGGCTGAAGCCGCAGCGGGTCTCGATCGTCGACGAGGCCGGCCAGCTGCTCGCCGACGGCGCCCAGTCCGATGCCGACGCCGCGGTCGGCGACGAGCGCCGCGCCGCCTTCGAGAAGCGGATGCGCAAGCAGGTCGAGGACATCGTCTCCTCGGTGGTCGGCGCTGGCCGCGCCCGCGTCCAGCTCTCCGCCGACTTCGACTACAACAAGATCACCCAGACCTCGGACAAGTTCGACCCCGAAGGACGGGTGCTGCGCTCGACCCAGACCCGCGAGGAAAGTAGCCTCACCGCCGACAATTCCGGCCAGGTCACCGTCGCCAACGAGCTGCCGGGCAGCCAGAACCAGGACAACGCCGCCCGCGCCCGCGACCAGAGCAAGAAGAGCGAAGAGACCAACAATTACGAGATTTCCCGCACCACCAAGACCGAGGTGACCGAGGCCGGCCGCGTCAACCGCATCTCGGTCGCGGTGCTGGTCGACGGCAGCTACTCCAAGAACGAAAAAGGCGAGCTGGTCTATCAGGACCGCACCAAGGAGCAGCTCGACCGCATCGCCGCTTTGGTCCGCTCCGCGATCGGCTTCGACCAGAAGCGCGGCGACCAGGTCGAGGTCGTCAACCTGCGCTTCGCCGAGCCGCCCGCCGCGCAGCCGATCGCCGAGCCGACCGGCCTGCTCGGCATGCTGCAGTTCACCAAGGATGACGTGATGTACGTCATCGAGCTCGGCGTCATGATGATGCTCGGCCTCGTCGTACTGTTCATGGTGGTCCGCCCGCTGGTCAAGCGCATCGTGGCGGCCGACGTCATTCCGGCGCTGACCGGCGCGGGCATGCCCGCGCTGCCGGAAGCCCATGCCGAGAGCGCCGCAACGCCGGGTCAGGCGCTGATCCCGAGCGGCAGCGGCGCAGCGCAATTGATCGACGTCGCCCAGATCCAGGGCCAGGTCCACGCCCAGGCCGTGCACCGGGTCGGCGAGCTCGCCGAACGCAATCCGAACGAAACCGTCTCCATTGTCCGTCAATGGCTGAGCGAGCCGGTAGAGAACTGACATGGCCGCCGTACCCCAGACCACCAACGCCAACGACATCGCCACCGTCCTCTCGACGCTGGCAAACCGGCAAAGCGCCCGGCCCAAGGGCAAGCCGCTGCCTGGCCCCAAGCGCGCGGCAATCCTGATGCTCGCACTCGGCGAGCAGTATGGCGGCAAGATCTGGTCGATGCTCGACGACGAGGAAGTCCGCGAGCTGTCGGTCCACATGTCGACCCTCGGCACCGTCGAGGCCGACGTGGTCGAGGACTTGATGCTGGAATTCGTCTCGCGGATGTCGGCCTCCGGCGCGCTGATGGGCAATTTCGACGCCACCGAACGGCTGCTTCAGCAATACCTACCGGCCGAGCGCGTCTCCGGCATCATGGACGAGATCCGCGGCCCGGCCGGCCGCAACATGTGGGAGAAGCTCTCCAACGTGCAGGAAGAGGTGCTCGCCAACTACCTCAAGAACGAATACCCGCAGACCATCGCCGTGGTGCTGTCGAAGCTGAAGCCGGAGCACGCCGCGCGCGTGCTCGCGATCCTGCCCGAGGACATCGCCCTCGACGTGGTCGGCCGCATGCTGCGGATGGAAGCCGTGCAGAAGGAAGTCATCGAGCGCGTCGAGCAGACGCTGCGCACCGAGTTCATGTCGAACCTGTCGCAGACCCGCCGCCGCGACGCCCATGAGGTGATGGCCGAGATCTTCAACAATTTCGACCGCCAGACCGAGACCCGCTTCATCACCTCGCTGGAAGAGGAAAACCGCGAATCTGCCGAGCGCATCAAGGCGCTGATGTTCACCTTCGACGATTTGATCAAGCTCGATACCGCCTCGGCCCAGACGCTGATGCGCAACATCGACAAGGACAAGCTCGGCGTCGCGCTGAAGAGCGCCAACGAGGAGGTACGCAGCTTCTTCCTCGGCAACATGTCCTCGCGCGCCGGCAAGATGCTGATGGACGACATGGCCGCGATGGGCCCGGTGCGGCTGCGCGACGTCGACGAGGCCCAGGCCCTTCTGGTCAACCTCGCCAAGGATCTCGCCGCCCGCGGCGAGATCACGCTGACCAAGAACCGCGCCGACGACGAGCTGGTGTATTGATGGCCGCGCCCGCAAAATTCCTGTTCGACACGGATTTCTCGGCGCCGGACCGCGCACGCGAACGCGCGCCGACGCCGGCCGAGGTCGCGCAGAAGGTCGCCGACGCCGAGGCGCGGGCCTATCGCGCCGGCTACGAGGCCGCGCTGCGCGAGGCCAAGGTCGAGAGCGACCGCCGCGCCGCGCAGGCGTTGGAGGAGATCGGCACCGCGATCAAGGGCATCGCGGCGCGCTTCGCCGGCATCGAGACGCGGATGGAGACCGAGGCGGTGGACGTCGCGGTGGCGGTCGCCCGCAAGCTTTGTTCCGAGCTGATCGCGCGCGAGCCGCTCGGCGAGATCACCGCGCTGGTCTCCGACTGCTTCTCGCATCTGGTGGCGACGCCGCATCTCGTGGTCCGCATCAACGACGCGCTCTACGAGGCGGCGCATGACAATATCGAGCGGATGGCGGCGCATTCCGGCTTTCAGGGCCGGCTGGTGATCCTGGCCGAGCCGACGATTGCGACCGGCGACTGCCGGATCGAATGGGCCGATGGCGGCGTCGTGCTGGAACGCGCCGCGATCGAAGGCAAGATCAACGAACTCGTCGGGCGCTATCTCGCGTCCCGCGGCCAGGCCGGCTGAAGGCGATTGAGGGCTGAACCATGACCGACACCGACACCCAAGTCCCGCTTCCCGATCTCAACTCCGCCGACGCGCCCACCATCGACGACATCGGCTACAACGAGGACGAACATGCCGCGCGCATCGCGGCCGATCTCGAGGCCGTGTTCGACGTGCCGGTGCAGGTCTCGGCGGTGCTTGGCCGCTCCAAGATGGACGTCGGCGACCTCTTGAAGCTCGGACCGGGCACCGTGCTCGAGCTCGACCGCCGCGTCGGCGAGGCGATCGACATCTACGTCAACAACCGCCTGGTGGCGCGTGGCGAAGTGGTGCTGGTGGAAGACAAGCTCGGCGTGACCATGACCGAAATCATCAAGGCAGAACGCTCTTAACAACTCAGGCGGTCACGCGCGGGACCTGCGCGACCAGACGAACAGGAGATCATCATGCGGCTTCTCATCGTTGGCACCCTGAAGGGCCAGCTCACGACCGCGACCAAGATCGCGATGGACAACGGCGCCTCGGTGACCCACGCCGAGGCCGCCGAACAGGCGATGAACGTGCTGCGCGGCGGCAAGGGCGCCGACCTCCTGCTGGTCGATGTCGGCCTCGACATCCGCGACCTCGTGATGCGGCTCGAAGCCGAGCACATCCACGTGCCGATCGTCGCCTGCGGCATCTCCAACGACGCCCGCGCCGCGGTCGCCGCGATCCATGCCGGCGCCAAGGAATACATCCCGCTGCCGCCGGACCCCGAGTTGATCGCAGCGGTGCTGGCCGCGGTCGCCAATGACGCGCGCGATTTGATCTACCGCGACGAGGCGATGGGCCGGGTAATCAAGCTGGCGCAGCAGATCGCGGGCTCGGATGCCTCCGTCATGATCACCGGCGAGTCCGGCACCGGCAAGGAAGTGCTGGCGCGCTACGTCCATTCCCGCTCGGCCCGCGCCAAGCGGCCGTTCATCTCGATCAACTGCGCCGCGATCCCCGAGCACCTCCTTGAATCCGAGCTGTTCGGCCATGAGAAGGGCGCCTTCACCGGCGCGGTCGCCCGCCGCATCGGCAAGTTCGAGGAAGCGACCGGCGGCACGCTGCTGCTCGACGAAATCTCCGAGATGGACGTGCGGCTGCAGTCCAAGCTGCTGCGCGCGATCCAGGAGCGCGTGATCGACCGCGTCGGCGGCACCAAGCCGGTCCCGGTCGACATCCGCATCATCGCGACCTCGAACCGCAACCTCTCGGAGGCGGTGCGCGAAGGCACCTTCCGCGAGGACCTGCTTTTCCGCCTCAACGTCGTCAACCTGAAGATTCCGCCGCTGCGCGACCGCCCGGCCGACATCCTCGAGCTGGCGCAGCATTTCGCCAGGAAATATGCCGAGGCCAACGGCATGCCGGTCCGTCCGATCTCGACTGATGCGCGCCGCGTCCTGACCGCGAACCGCTGGCAGGGCAACGTCCGCGAGCTCGAGAACACCATCCATCGCGCGGTCCTGATGGCGCAGGGCGACGAGATCGGCGCTGAGGCGATCCTGACCCCCGACGGCGACCGCCTCGACCTCGCCAAGACCGCGCCCGCGGTCGCGCACGCCACGCTGGCCGCCGAGCAGGTCACCCGCGCGCTGGTCGGCCGCACCGTCGCCGATGTCGAGCGCGACCTGATCCTGGAGACGTTGAAGCACTGCCTCGGCAACCGCACCCATGCCGCCAACATCCTCGGCATCTCGATTCGCACGCTGCGCAACAAGCTGAACGAATATGCCGACGGCGGCATCCCGATCACCCCGGCCGGCAATGGCGCGCCCGACTATCAGCGCATGGCGAACGCCGGCTGAGAAACCCTGGTGGCGGCAAGTCCCGCCGCTTGCCTCGCCTCACGAATAGCTGGGCGCGTCGGGCTTGCGGAAGATCCGGATCGGATCGCCGGGCGTGATGTCGCGGCCCGTGAACGTCACATAGGCATAGAGCGCAAGATAGGCGACGGCGATCGCACCGACGATGTAGAACAGCCAGGTTCCCACGCGCTTCATCGAACCGTCACCTCTCCGAAACATCCGCGCCATTTAATGCGCCGATTGGGAAAGCGCCACGGCCGACAAGCCGCGCCGGCCTCGGTGCCGTTCATCCCTTGAATCTTGCGGCAGGTTGCCTTATTCCATCTCCTATTGCATTTACATTCTTAGACAACTGGAGAGTGATATGGCCCTTTATGCGCAGACCAGCGGCACCCTGTCCACAACCTCCGCGACTTTAACGCCGATGCAAGGCCTCAGCCTGACGATTCCGGAGGGCGTCGGCACCACCGCGATCATCACCCTTAACGTTCCGAATCCCTACGCCACGGGCAATGATATTCCGGGCGGCGTGTTCGGAGTCACCGTCAATGGCACGGTCTCGCCGGTCGTCGCAAGCTTCACCTATAACGAGACCCCGTCGAGCTTTGGCCGTATCCCGACCACACTCGTCGTTGGCATTCCGCTGGCCAATGCAGCTCAGACCGTCCAGGCTGTATGGGCTGGCGTCCGCGGCAGCAATGTGATCATCGACAGCCCGGCATCGCTGAGCGCAGTTTTCTAAAGTCCGATCCGGATAAGCACGGCGCGCTAACGCGGCCCTCGCACATGAACATGACGCGACGGCAGGCTGACCTCAGCCAGCCGTGCGGCGTCTTCCTCATGGTCGAGCGCGACATACTCGCCGTGCCAATACGCCAGCGCGGCGGTACGCTCGGACGCGATCACGTCGAGCACGCGGCCGATGACGATCACGTGCGAATGCCGTTCGATGGTCTCCTCGACCTCGCAATCAACCGCGGCAAGCGCGCCGACCAGCAGCGGGACGCCTGACGCCCGCGTCGTCCATTCGGCCCCGGTGAAGCGGTCCGCGCCCTTCAGGCCGCCCTTGCCGGTGAAGCGCTCGGCGATGTCGCGCTGGTCCGCGGCCAGGATATTGACGCCGAATACGCCATGGCGTGCGATCAGCGGCCATGACGAGGCCGCGCGGTTGATGCTGACGATCAAGGACGGCGGCTCGACCGAGAGCGACGACACCGAGGTCACCGTCATTCCCGAGATATCCTTGCCCCGACCGGCCGTGATCACGCTGACGCCGCCGGTGAGGTGACGCATCGCGCCGCGGAATTCGGCGGCCGCAACCGCGGGCTCGATCGAAACATTGCGGACGATGGAATTCATGGCGACCTCACAGACTGTCTTCGCTGCCTTCGAGCAAATGCTTCAGGATCTCGCCCTCCAGCGCGGCGAGTTCGGCCGACCCGCGCCGGCGCGGCCGCGGCAGGTCGATCGCGACATCCTCGGCGATGCGGCCGTCCTCGATGACCAGCACGCGGTCGGCGAGCGCGACCGCCTCGGCGACGTCGTGCGTCACCAGGATCGCGGTAAAGCCCTGATCGCGCCAAACCCGTTCCAGCAATTGCTGCATCGAGATCCGGGTCAGCGCGTCGAGTGCGCCGAGCGGTTCGTCGAATGCCAGCACGCGGGGCTGGCTGACCAGCGCCCGCGCCAGGGCGACGCGCTGCTTCTGCCCGCCCGAGAGCACCGACGGCCACTGCGTGCGCTTGTCGCCGAGTCCGACCTCGACCAGCGCGCGCTCGGCGCGCGCCTGTGCGTCGGCGGAGGTACGCTCGCGCCCCAGCCCGACCTCGACATTGGACAGCACGCGCGCCCAGGGCAGCAGCCGCGGTTCCTGGAACATGACGCGGACATCCTGCGCTCGCGGCTGTTCGCCGAAGGCGATGGTTCCCGCCGTCGGCGCGTCGAGGCCGGCGATCAGACGCAGCAGCGTGCTCTTGCCGCAGCCGCTGCGGCCGACGATCGCGACGAACTGGCCGGCCGGGATGTGCAGGTCAATGCCGCGCAGCACCTCATTGTCGCCGAACGCCTTGCGCAGGCCGCGGATGGTCAGCGACAGGCCGCGGGCCGCGCCTTCCGGCACGCGCCGCAACTGCCGCGCCTTCGCGACGAATTCGGTGCGGTCGACCGGCTCGGCTTCAGCGGTTTCGAAACGAAGCGCTTCTTGCATTCTCATTCTCACTTCTTCTGGAAGGCGGGATGCCACGACAGGGTCAGCCGCTCCAGCGCCCGCGAGGCGCTGTCGGCGAGCTTGCCGAGCAAGGCGTAGATCAGGATCGAGAGCACGACGACGTCGATCAACATGAACTCGCGCGCCTGCATCGCCATGTAGCCGAGGCCCGACGAGGCCGCGATGGTCTCGGCGACGATCAACGTCAGCCACATGATGCCGAGCGCGAAGCGCAGCCCGACGAAGATCGAGGGCAGCGCGCCCGGGAAGATCACCCGGCGGAACAGCTCACCGTCGGTCATACCGTAGATGCGGCCCATCTCGATCAGCTGCGGATCGACGGTGCGGATGCCGTGCAGCGTGTTGAGATAGATCGGGAAGAACACGCCGAGCGCAACCAGGAACAGCTTTGCCGACTCGTCGATGCCGAACCACAGGATGACGAGCGGGATCAGCGCCAAATGCGGAATGTTGCGCACCATCTGCAAGGTGGTGTCGGTGAGTTTTGCCGACAGCTGCGACAGCCCGTTGGCGAGGCCGAACGCAAAGCCGATGCCGCAGCCGATCAAGAAGCCGATCGAGGCGCGCCAGAAGCTGACCCAGATGTTGCGAACCAGTTCGCCGGACAGCAGCAGCTTCCATCCCGCCACCGCGACGTCAGTCGGCGCCGGCAACACCCGCGAGGGCACGTAGCCGGTGACGCAGGCAAGCTGCCACACCAGCACGATCGCCAGCGGCACGATCCAGGGGATCAAGCCGTCGACCTTCGGGAGTTTCGGCGCGCTGGAGCTGTTTCCGTTCCGATGGGATCGGAACGGAGCTCCAGATTTTTGTTTTGACGCGTTTTCTTCACGCGAACCGGCATCCACTTCGCTCGAAAACGCTTTGCGGCGCGGGAGACTGTCGATGAGACTCATGATTGCGATGCCTGCTTCTGCGGACGGTAGTCGTTGCCGATAGTCTCGCCGAACGGCCCGGTGTTGACGCGGATCGGCGTCACGTTGCCGCCCTGCGCCAGCGACAGCAGTGGGAACACCAATTCGGCGAAGCGATAGGCTTCCTCGAGATGCGGGTAGCCCGACATGATGAAGGTATCGACGCCGATCTCCTGATACTCCTTGATCCGCGCGGCGACGGTCTCGGGATCGCCGACCAGCGCGGTGCCGGCCCCGCCGCGCACCAGGCCGACCCCGGCCCACAGGTTCGGGCTGATCTCGAGCTTGTCGCGGCGGCCGCCATGCAGCTGCGCCATGCGTTGCTGGCCGACCGAATCCATCCGCGCAAAGATCTTTTGCGCGGCGGCCACCGTGTCGTCGGTGACGTACTGGATCAGCTCGTCGGCGGCCTTCCAGGCTTCCGCATTGGTCTCGCGCACGATCACATGCAGGCGGATGCCGAACGAGAGCTTGCGGCCGCGCTGCGCCGCCACTGCCTTCACCTTGGCGATCTTCTCGGCGACCTGCGCCGGCGGCTCGCCCCAGGTCAGATATTTGTCAACGGTGTCGACCGCGACGTCGATGCCGGCATCCGAGGAGCCGCCGAAATACAGCGGCGGCCGCGGCGACTGCACCGGATTGAACAGCAGGCGGCCGTCTTCGATCCTTATGTGCTTGCCTTCGACATTGACGGTCTTGCCCGCCAGGAGATCGCTGTAGACGTTGAGGAACTCGCGGGTCACCGCGTAGCGCTCGTCATGATCGAGGAAAATGCCGTCGCCCTTGTTCTCGATCGGATCGCCGCCGGTGACGACGTTGATCAGAAGGCGGCCGTTCGACAGCCGGTCCAGCGTCGCGGTCATCCGTGCGGCGACGCTCGGCGACTGCAGGCCGGGCCTCACCGCCACGAGATAGCGCAGGCGTTCGGTCCAGGGCGCGACGGCCGAGGCCACCACCCAGGAATCCTCGCAGCTCCGCCCGGTCGGCAGCAGCACGCCGTAATAGCCGAGCTGATCCGCGGCCTGCGCGATCTGGCGCAGATAATTGAAGTTCACCTCGCGGCCGCCGATCGACGTGCCGAGATAGCGGCTGTCGCCGTGGGTCGGCAGGAACCAGAGGATGTTGGCGTTGGTTGGGTTGCTCATGTGCCCGGTCTCCATGCGACGTCGGAAATCTTGATTTGTTTCGGGATCAGGCCGAGCGCGAAGAACGTGTCGGCGACCTGCTGCTGATCCGCGACCACTGCATCGGTGACCGGCTTGATGCCGTAGGCCTGCCGCTTCAACGCGACCTCGACCACCGGCACCGACAGGCCGATGCTCGGCGCCAGCTGCTCGGCAACGGCGTGGATATCGCCCTTGGCCCAGTCATCGACCTCGCTCAGCTGCGCCAGCACGAGCTCGACGATCTTCGGATCGGCCTGCAGGAATTTCTTCGAGGCGAAGTAGAACTGATAGTTCGCAACGATGCCGGTGCCGTCGGCGACGGTGCGGGCGCCGGTCGCAGCCTCCGCCGCGGCCTGGAACGGATCCCAGATCACCCAGGCATCGACGGCGCCGCGCTCGAACGCCGCGCGCGCATCGGCCGGCGCCAGGAACACCGGCTCGATCTCGGAATATTTGACGCCGGCCTTCTCCAGCGCCTTCACCAGCAGATAGTGGACGTTGGAGCCCTTGTTCAGCGCGACCTTCTTGCCCTTCAGGTCAGCGACCGACTTGATCGCGCTGTCCTTCGGCACCAGGATCGCCTCGCCCTTCGGCGCCGGCGGCTCATAGGCGACATACTGGATCGGCGCGCCGGCGGCCTGCGCGAAGATCGGCGGCGCCTCGCCGGTGTTGCCGAAATCGATCGCGCCGACATTGAGCGCCTCGAGCAGCGGCGGCCCGGACGGAAACTCGGTCCACACCACCTTGGTGCCGACCGCCTTCAGCTTTTCCTCGAGCGAGCCCTTGCTCTTGAGCAGCACCAGCTTGCCGTATTTCTGGTAACCGATGCGGACCACCTTCTCCTGGCCGTAGGAGGCGCTGACGGTTGCGGCGACGATGCTGAGCGACAGCACCGCGCGAGCGACCCAGCGTCGAAATAAACGCGTCATGGGACTATCCTCTGCATTGAAATGACCAAACGCGCGCCGATCAGGTCTGGGGATTGCGCCAGACGATGTCGCGGATCGCGATCTGCTTCGGGATCAGGCCGAGCTTGAAGAAGCGGTCGGCGACGCCCTGCTGGGTCGCGATGATGTCGTCGGTCACGGGTCCGACCGAGAAGCCCGCCCGCTTCGCCGCGATGGTCTGGATATCGAGCGGCACGCCGGTGACGGCGGCGAGCGATTTGGCGACCTCATCGGGATGCGCCTGCGCCCATGCCGCGCTCGACGTCGTGACATCGACGATCTGCTGCAGGACCGCGCCGCGATTGCGGGCGAAGTCGCGGTTGGCGATGTAGAACGAATTGGTCTTGGTGATGTCGCGCGTCTTGACCAGAATGCGGCCGTTCTGCTTGGTCTCGGCGATCGCGAAATACGGATCCCAGATCGCCCAGGCATCGATGCCGCCATTGGCGAAGGCCGGACCGGCGTCCGGCGGCGTCAGATAGACCGGCGTGATGTCGTCATAGGTGAGCCCGGCCTTCTCCAGCGTCTGGATCACGACATTATGCGCGCTCGATCCCTTGGTGAAGCCGACGCGCTTGCCCTTGAGATCGGCAATTGACGCGATCGCCGAATTCTGCGGCACCAGGATGCCGGAGCCATTGATGATGGGCTGAGCCGCGGCATAGACGATGGCCGCGCCCGCGGCCTGCGCGAAGATCGGCGGGGAATCGCCGACCGCGCCGTAATCGACGCTGCCGACATTCATCGCTTCCATCATCGGCGGGCCCGAGGAGAACTCGACCCATTTCACGCTGATGCCCTGCGGCTTGAAATGATTTTCCAAGGCCTCGCGCTGGCGCGTGATAACGAGCACGCCGTTCTTCTGGTAGCCGATACGAATTTCCTTCGCGTCCGCCTGCGCCTTCGCACCGCGTGACAGCGCGGCGGCGGCGGCTGTGACGAGCGACAGCTGGAGGAACTCACGACGCTTCATTCCAAACTCTCCTGACGATCAAGCGCGCTATCGCGCTGCACGATCATGCGATGTCAGGATGATGGGGCGCGCGAATGAAGCTGTCGAGCACCGCACAAAAATAGCGATGCCCGCACTTCGGTGTAGGCATCGCGCGTGCCGTTTCTTTTAAAGCTCCGAGCGCGTGTAGCGAATTATTTTCTTCACGCGATCGCGAGGCGGCTGCGCATTAATTGATCAGCCCGCAGCTGCTGCCTTCGAGCCGACATTGACAGCGAGTTTACCATAGCGGTCCGTGAACGCCTGGGTGTCGATCTCCTCGAGCTTAATCGAGCCGTCGAGCACGCCCTTCTTCCAGGCATCGTGCTCGGGATCGTGCTGGAACTCCGGCATCACTTCTTTCGCGAACAGCTCGAGCGACTCGCAGATGTGCTCATGGGTGTTCTTGCCGGCCTGGTTGAGCAGGATCACCTGATCGATATGCGAGGCGCGGAAGCGCCGCAGCTTCTTGCGCAAGGTCTCCGGCGAGCCGATCAGGCCGCCGCGCAGCGCGGCCTCCTGCGCCTCCGGATTGTCGCGCTTCCACTTGTTATACTCGTCCCACATGTTGACGGTGCCGGGCGCCGGCCGCTGCCGGTTCTGTGCCTGGCCGTAATAGCGCAGCGCGAACTGGAAGAAGGTCGCGCCGTCAGCGCGCCGGCGCGCCTCCTCGTCGGTCTTCGCGCACATGAAGAACGAGACCAGCGCCATGTTCGGATTGATCTCGTAGTCGGCCAGCTTCTTCAGCCGCTTGGTAATCGCGTTGTAATAGGCGTGCACCCAGGCATGCGCCGCCTCGGCACTGACGAACTGAAAGCCGAGCGCGCCAAATCCGTTCTGCCCGGCGCGTTCGATGGTCGGCAATTGCGAGCATGCCATCCATAGCGGCGGATGCGGCTTCTGCACCGGCTTCGGCACGACATTGCGCAGCGGGATATCGAAATATTGTCCGTGATGCTCGGTGCCGACCTTGCTGAACATCGGAAAGATCGCCTGCACGGCTTCCTCGAACACCTCGCGCTTGGTCTCCATGTCGCGGCCGAACGGCGTCAGCTCGGTGATCGAGGCGCTCTCGCCCATGCCGAACTCACAGCGGCCGTTGCTCAAGAGATCGAGCACCGCGACCCGCTCGGCGACGCGGGCCGGATGATTGGTGGTGAGCTGGAAGATGCCGTGGCCGAGCCGGATGTTTTTGGTGCGCTGGCTCGCGGCGGCAAGAAAGGATTCCGGCGCCGGCGAGTGCGAATATTCCTCGAGGAAGTGGTGCTCCACGACCCAGGCGTAGTCGTAAGCGAGCCGGTCGGCGGTTTCCAATTGCGTCAGCGCGTTCTGGTAGAGCCTGAGCTCGTCGCCGTCGTTCCAGGGGCGCGGCAGTTGCAGCTCGTAAAAGATGCCGAATTTCATGGAGTCACTCCCAAGGTCGCTTCTTCGACCAATTGTCGTGGTCTCGACCGCTTGTTGTTTTGGGGCAGTCTAGTGGCGCTCCGGATCAAGTCTAGCCTCGGGGGCGAAACCCCAATTCCGCGCAGCGGGAGACGGCTTGATCGGAACGCATGAATGTTTAGCTTGTGCTGGCCTGAGTCGCGGCGCTATCGGTCGCGCGCTCACTCTTCCGAAAGCCCATGACCACCTTCACGCCGCATCAGGACACTGCGCTGAAAGCCGTCGCCGACTGGCTGAAGGCCAAGCCCGGCCAGAATGGCACGCCGCCGGTGTTCCGCCTGTTCGGCTATGCCGGAACCGGCAAGACCACGCTCGCCCGCCACATCGCCGAAGGCGTCGACGGCGAGGTGAAGTTCGCGGCCTTCACCGGCAAGGCGGCGCTCGTGATGCGCAACAAGGGCTGCGACAGCGCCTCCACGATCCATTCCCTGATCTACCGCGCCCGCGAGTCCGGCGTCGAGCAGCCGAGCTTCGAGCTCTGGGACGACGCGCCGGCATCAAAGGCGAAGCTGATCGTGATCGACGAGTGCTCGATGGTCGATGCCGAGCTCGGCCGCGATTTGATGTCGTTCGACTGCCCGCTGCTGGTGCTCGGCGATCCCGCGCAATTGCCGCCGATCCAGGGCGGCGGCTTCTTCACCGATGCCGAGCCCGACGCGATGCTGACCGAGGTGCACCGCCAGGCGCAGGACGATCCGATCGTGCGGATGTCGATGGATATCCGCGAGGGCCGCGAGCTCGAGATCGGCCGCCATGGCGAGAGCGAGGTGGTGTCGCGCAAGGAGCTCGATCCGGACCGCGTGATGAGCGCCGACCAGGTGCTGGTCGGCCGCAACAACACCCGCCGCGCCTACAACAAGCGGGTGCGGCAGCGGCAGAACATCGAGGATCCGCTGCCGGTCGCCGGCGACAAGCTGGTCTGCCTGCGCAACAACCGCAAGAAGGGCCTGTTCAACGGCGGCCTGTGGCGGGTCAAGGCGCGCGCGCAGTCCAAATCCAGGATCATCACCATGCGCGTGATGCCGGACGAGGATTTCGGCTACAAGGTCACCAAGGTCTCGGTGCGCGGCGAGTGCTTCGACGGCGGCGTCGAAGGCGTGCCGTGGGAGCAGCGCAAGCCCTATGACGAGTTCGACTACGGCTACGTGCTGACCGTGCACAAGTCGCAGGGCTCGCAATGGGACGACGTCGTGCTGTTCGACGAGAGCTTTGCCTTCCAGGACTCGCGCGCGCGGTGGCTCTACACGGGGATCACGCGGGCGGCGAAGCGGCTGAGCGTGGTGGTGTGACGTGCCGCGCACTTGTAGACCCGTCATCCTGAGAGACCGTGAATGTATGACTCTCGATGACGCAACATACCCGATGTCGTCCCGGCCTAGTGCGCAATTGCGCACGGGAGCCGGGACCCATAACCACCGAAGGTCATTGTTGCACGACGCTGGGGCCACAGCCTTCTAACAATTCAATCCTGTGGTTATGGTCCCGGCTTTCGCCGGGACGACGGGAGGAGAGATTGCGCTATATCCCCAGCATTTCCCTCACGAAACCGTGTGGCCGGCGCCGTAACAAAACGCCTCCTCGCCCGTATTTTGAAGCGTCGGAGCCACCCGGCCTGATTGGCCAATGCCGGCTCCCGCTCTAGACTGGCCCCACTTGCGATCCCACGAGGAACCCATGCCCAAAAGCTCCCTCAGCCGCCTCTCGCTGTGCGCCGCCGCGATCGGCGCGCTGGCCGTCACAGCTTTTGCCGTTGCGCCCTCGCTTGCCGCCGAGGACGCCGTGATCATCCCGGCGCCTGCCGCAAGCGCGCCGGAATCCGGCATCAAGACCGCGGTGCTGGCCGGCGGCTGTTTCTGGGGTGTGCAGGGCGTGTTCCAGCACACCGTCGGCATCGTCAGCGCGGTCTCCGGCTACTCCGGCGGCAGCAAGGCGAACGCCGATTACGAGAAGGTCTCGACCGGCACCACCGGCCACGCCGAGTCCGTCGAAATCAAGTACGACCCGCAGAAGATCTCCTACGGCAAGATCCTGCAGATCTTCTTCTCCGTCGTGCACGACCCGACCCAGCTGAATCGGCAGGGCCCGGATTCCGGCACGCAGTATCGCTCAGCGATCTTCACCACCAGCGACGAGCAGAAGAAGGTGGCGGACGCCTATATCGCCCAGCTCAACGCGGCCAAGGTCTACAAGAAGCCGATCGTCACCAAGGTCGGCGCGCTGGAGGCGTTCTATCCGGCGGAGGGCTACCACCAGGACTATCTGACGCTGCACCCGAACCAGCCCTATATTGCGTATAACGACATCCCGAAGGTCGAGAACCTGAAGAAGATCTTCGCGGAGAACTACGTCGAGAAGCCGACGCTGGTGGGCAGCACCAAGGTCACCAACTGAGCATCTCGCAAAGGAGGTTGAATGTCCGATACCAAGACCGACTGCAAGGTCCGCAAGAGCGAGGCCGAGTGGCGCAAGGAATTGACGCCGATGCAGTACGCCGTGCTGCGCGAGAAAGCGACCGAGCGGCCCTTCACCGGCGAATACGAGCATGATCCCCGCAAGGGCACCTATGTCTGTGCCGGCTGCGGGCAGACGCTGTTCGAATCCGACCAGAAGTTCGATTCCGGCTGCGGCTGGCCGAGCTTCTCCAAGCCCGCGGTCGAGAGCCATGTCGACGAGGAGCGCGACATGAGCCACGGCATGATCCGCACCGAGGTGCTGTGCTCGAAATGCGACGGCCATCTCGGCCACGTCTTCAACGATGGCCCCGGCCCGACCGGCCTGCGCTACTGCATCAACTCGGCGGCGCTGAAGCTCGACGAGAAGAAGTGACGGCGCCCACCACGCCGCGCCCCACGCGACCAACAGGCCGGTCGCGTGGGGCTTTGTTTTGGCTTCGGCGACCTACAACATCCTCGTGATCGGCAAACGGCCTTAACGACTCGCAGGCCGGAATGTGCTTTGCTCGGTATTCGCGGGGGCCGTAGGCGTCTCGCCGTGCGGCTGCCGCCTGTTCTGAGGAGGGCGCCATGTCGCTTGGACTGATCCTCATCATCCTTTTGCTGATTATCCTGCTGGGCGGCTATAGCGGCCGAATTCGCGGCTATGGCTATGGCCTCGGCCACTCCGGAATGGGCCTTTTCGGGGTGATTTTGATCGTGGTCGCGATCCTGGCCTGGCTCGACAAGATTTGAGAGCCATAAGTCATTGAAACAAAATGACTTATCTGGCCGGTGCCGGTGCTATGCGCGGATTCAGCATGTGCCCTGTCAGGGGCTCTTCTGGGGTCGCATTTTTGTCAAAGAGGCCTATATTAGGGGTCGAAATGACATGTACGGCGCGCCGCCGATAATAGGCCGCCGTCCCCCAAAATCCCTTTCGCAACGCCAACTGAAAAGAACACAAGAGGTCGTCGACCATGCGTCCCCTGCGTCCGTTCAACTATAACACATCCGCCGAACTGTTCCCCGCCGCGATCCGCAAGAAGAAGCGGGCGGGTTTCGCCTACCGCCGTTTCGGCACCGCTGCCGAGGCCGTGCAGTTCGCGATGGAGCAGCTGCCGGCGGACTCGCTGAACGGCGCCTATCTCCAGGTCGAGGAAGCCCGTTTCGACCAGAACGGCATCCGCTCGCTCTATGAGAGCGAGGCTTTTCCGCTGCCGCGTCGTCCGCGCCCGGCCGCCAGCCAGACCGACGCTGACGCCGCATAAGCTTTCTGCTCTTCGCTCAACGAAAAGCCCTCGGATCGATCCGGGGGCTTTTGTTTTTGAGGGTCACAATCTCGGCTGCTTGTCGAGCCAGCGCCGCAGCATCCGCACATTGCGGATATTGGCGCGGAACATGACGTCGAAGGCATCGCCCGCCACCGGCACCATGCCGATCACGCCGTCGACGGCGACGTTGGCGAGCATCCGCGCAGTGATGTGCCAGGGCGCGCCCAGCAACCGGGCCTCGCGCACCAGCCATAGCGAGATCGCGGTGGTGATGATATCGCCGACCACCGGGATCAGGCCGATCAGCCCGTCGATGCCGTAGCGCACATTGGTGCCCGGCACGATGAAGGCGACGTCGAGCAACTTTGCGATCGTCTCCAGCCGCTGCAGCCGCTGCTCGCGAGTCAGATTGCCGAACGGGTTGGCGGTGGAGTTGCGGAAGTCGAACTGGAAGCCTTCCTGAAAGGCTCCCTGAAAACCTTGGAACTGCGGATGCAGCGGGCCATCGGCGAGTTCGCGCCCATCCTGGTCGATGACCTTGCCGCGCGCCGCCAAAGGGCGGCCGCGATCGCGCGGCGTGGGGCGTAAAGATGTCGTCCTCGGTCATGGCCATCACATGGTAACGCAGGCAGGCGGTTCAAGTTGCGTCACATTACCACTGTGTCACCTTCAAGGCCTGTTACCTCGACGCTCTGCCGTGCTCGCTTCAGTAGACGCCCTTGTTAATCGTTCTGAGCCGCTGCGCCAGCGTCCTCATCACCTTCAGGGCAAAATGCGGCGTCTGGCTCACGAGGAAGAGAAACTGCTTTTCCAAGACCGGGACGAGTTCGACATCCGTGAGCGCCGTAGCGGTCGCACTCCTTGGCCCATTGTCGATCAACGCCATCTCGCCAAAGATCGTGTCAGGCGCGAGGTCCGCCATGGTCTTGTTGCCGACCTGAATGCGCACATAGCCGCTCTTGATCACGAAGAGCTCGTTGGCCTGCTCCCCCTCGCGAAAAATAATGCCGCCGGCTCGGACCAGGCGCGTTTCGATACTGTTGCCCGTCAGAAGGCTGAAGCTTGCATCTGCCACTCGAAATTCCTTTCCCCGAATCCGAAACGCAGATCCCGTACGTCCCGGTCGTCTGCAGCGACGGCTGAAATAAATGCGCGAACACAGAATAGAGCACGCCCGGGATCGGCATCGCCACTGCCCCGGGCGGCCGCGGGTCACGAGGACGAACGCGGACATGACATTGGGACTACGTTTGCATGACGATGATATGACAGTTGTGTGAAGGTAGCCGGACCTCCGGCGTCTCGCGCGCTGATACGATTACTGCAAGGGGCGATCTATTCCGCGCCGGGCGTTGAGCGCGGCCCTTGTCCGATCGCGACGTGCTCATTTCGCGGTTGGGTCAGAAGTCGCCGAACGCGACTTCTGCTTTTCCCTTGGTACTGAGCACCTGCCCTAATGCTGCGAAGCCGGCTGCGCCGGCGCGTGCAGTTCTTCGGCATATTTGTGCGCCAGCCAGGACGTGATCACGCCCGGGATGAAGCCGACCATTCCGTACAGGATGAACTGCACCGCGCCGCTTTCGGAGCCGTGCGAGGCGTAGGTCAACGCCGCGCCGACGAACGCCACCGCACCAACGAGCAGCATCCGCACCACCGGCGCGATCCGCTTCACATGCATCAGGATGTCGTCGATCGCACCGAACATCAGCGACGGCACGATACCGAACAGATAATTGTATTGCAGCGACTTCACGAACACGACGAGCAGCTTGGTCACCTCGCCGCCACTGGTCTCGGTCCAGTAGCCGGACTGATAGGTGGTCATGAGCAGCAGCAGGAAGCCGCCGATGAACGGCCCGATGGCTGCGAAGATCAGATAGCGTTTCATGGCGTGCCCTTGCCCGACGTCAACCAAGTGTAACGCGGTCGCGCGACGGTTCTAGGGAAAAATCGAAAGTCGCGGCGATGTTCCGGAGCTCTGCACGTCGATGCGCTGCAACAGCCGCTGATCTTGCTGCGATACGGAATCGCCCGGACGAAGCCGGGCGACGACATTGCTGGCGACCGGGGCGAGCTAAGGCCGCTACTCACCCCACGCGGCGAAGGCCTCGTTGAAGGCTCGCTCGCCGGGGGCGCCCTTTTCGATCGCGATGATGGCGCGGCGCTGGTTGGTGTAGACCAGCGGCACGTCGAACCACGAGCGCTCCTTCAAGAGCTGCAGGTTGCGCGAGCGGTCGGCGTCGACATTGGAAAGGCCGACCAGGAAGAAGCCGTCGGTGACCTTGACCGCGAGCCCGGCCAGCGGCGTGCCGCGCGCCTGCTCGTTCGACTTCATCAGGATGCCCGGCACGTTGCCGACGCCGCCATTGGCGAAGTCCTGCGGCAGGATGAAGGTCAATTCCGCGGTATGGCTCGCCGGCAGCGATGAATCGGTGTTGCGGCGGAACGACATCGTCATCTTGAACTTGCGATCGGGAATGTCGATGTCGGCGCGCACGGCGATGTCGGGCTTCTGGTTGCCCGATCCCTTGACCTGCTCGGTGCGCCAGACCACCGAACCGACATACTGCTTGCCCTTCGGATCCGACGGATCCTCGTCATACAGCACCACGCGCTGCGCCACCGGGGCGACCGTCTCGCCCGACGACGAGGGCTGGCCGACGCGGTCGGTGATCTTCTTGCTCGCAGGCGTCGACGCGGCATCCTTCGGCGCCTCGACCGGGGCCGAGGATTTGAGCAGGCTGCTGACGAGGGTCATGGCCTGCTGCCGGAACAGGATGCCGGTGCCGACCAGGATCAGCAGGATGCCGATCACGATCGCGGTCTTGAACGGGAACATCGAGCCGACGCGCGGCGGCTTCTTCGGCTCGCGCTCGCCGTTGCCGGCCCGCGACCGCTGCGGCGGCGGACCTTGCGGCGGCTGCGGGGTGTAGCGCTCGGCCTCCTCGATCGACTCGTCGTAGGAATACGGCGCCTCGGGATCGCCGCCGCGATTCTCAAGGCTCGGCTCGAGCCGATCGAATTCCGGCGAGGGCGACGGCACGTTGGCGTAGGTCTTGCGCGCGTTGCGGCTGGCTTGCGCCGCGGCACGGCCGAGATCGTCAGCATCGGCGGTGATGTCGCGGAAGCCGCGCACGCCCGGCGCGGCCGGCGGCACCGGCGGCGGCGCGCCTTCCGGACCGCGGCGGGGCGGGCCCGGCCGGGCCGGCGGCGCCTGGGTCTCGGGCGGGACCGGCGGGTTTTGCGGCCGCGGCGGGGCCGACGGCGGCGCGTCGGGGCGCAGATTGCGCGGCGGACGGGGTTCAGCCGGGGGCCGCGGGCGCGCGGCAGTGTCGGCGGGACCGGGCTCGGGCGGCCGGGCATTGGCGCGGCTGCCGCGGACAGCGGCAGCGCCACCGGGACGCGAGGCCTCGCGGGCGCGCTGCGCGGCCTCGGACTCGACCTTGCGAACCGCCTCTTCCAGCGACAGCCGTTCGCGGGTGATCTCGGACTCGGAGAGCGGCGGCTGCACGCCGCGGAGCTGCTGGATCAACGCCGTTCGCGCCCGCGCATACAGCGCACGGCGGGCTTCGCCGGGGGCGTTGGGGTCCAATCCGGCGATGGCGCGGGCGATCAGCGGGTAGTAGTCAGCCATTTCCACACAATTGGAGGGATATAGGTAATATCCCGTTAAGCCTCGAACGGATTCTGTACCAGAATAGTATCTTCACGTTCCGGGCTGGTGGACAGCAGGGCGATCGGACACCCCACCAGTTCCTCAACCCGGCGAACGTACTTGATGGCCTGGGCCGGCAGGTCCGCCCAGGACCGCGCATTGGCCGTCGGCTGTTTCCAGCCCTCGATGATCTCATAGATCGGCTCGACCCGGGCCTGCGCGCCCTCACCCGCCGGCAGATGGTCGATCTCCTTGCCGTCGAGCTTGTAGCCGATGCAGACCTTGATGCTGTCGAACCCGTCGAGAATATCGAGCTTGGTCAGCGCCAGCCCGGCAATTCCGCAGGTGCGGACAGTCTGTCGCACCAGCATGGCATCGAACCAGCCGACCCGGCGCTTGCGCCCGGTATTGACGCCGAATTCCTTGCCGCGACGGCCGATTTCCTCGCCGATCTCGTCGTTCAGCTCGGTCGGGAACGGACCCTGGCCGACCCGCGTGGTGTAGGCCTTGCAGATGCCCAGCACATAGCCGACCGCGCCCGGGCCGAGGCCGGTGCCGGTCGCGGCCTGCGCCGCCACCGTGTTGGACGACGTCACATAGGGATAGGTGCCGTGGTCGACATCGAGCAGCGCGCCCTGGGCGCCCTCGAACAGGATGCGCTTGCCCTCGCGGCGCTTGAGGTCCAGCAGCCGCCACACCGTCTCGGCATAGGGCAGCAGCTTCGGCGCCATCGCCGACAGCTCGCTCAGGATGCTCTTGCCGTCGATCTCCGCGAGGTTGAGCCCGCGGCGCAGCGCATTGTGATGCGCCAACAGGCGTTCGATCTTGTGCGGCAGGGTGTCGAGGTCGGCGAGGTCCATCAGACGGATGGCGCGGCGGCCGACCTTGTCCTCATAGGCCGGGCCGATGCCGCGGCGGGTGGTGCCGATCGAGGTGATGGCGTTGGACGATTCGCGCAAGGCGTCGAGCTCGCGATGCAGCGGCAGGATCAGCGTGACGTTCTCGGCGATCCGCAGATTGTCCGGTCCGACCGCCACGCCCTGCCCCTTCAGCTTGGCGACCTCGTCGAGGAAGGCCTGCGGATCGAACACCACGCCATTGCCGATCACCGCGAGCTTGTTCGCCCGCAGCACGCCGGAGGGCAGCAGCGCCAGCTTGTAGGTCTCGCCATTGATCACGAGCGTATGGCCGGCATTGTGGCCGCCCTGGAAGCGCACGACGATGTCGGCCTGTTCCGACAGCCAGTCGACGATCTTGCCCTTCCCTTCGTCACCCCATTGGGCGCCGACGACGACAACATTGGCCATTGCGAAGATGTTCCCTTCAGGTGTTTCAGACCATGATCGCGGCGAAAACGCGTCCGCCCACAGCGACCTGCATTGATATGCCCAGCCTAAATCGCGGCGCCCGGCCGCGCGCACGCAAGGCGCCTACCGGATAAAGGAAGCGGCTCGGCTGCGCAAGCAAGAAGGGGCTCGTTTACGCCTTTTAGACGACCTACAACCCTTTGATATCCCCATTAAATTCCATGCTGCGCCCGGCCGCGCCGGGCTGGCGGGAATTTAATGTTACGGCAACGTGACGCCGGACCTGCTGTGGATTGATCGCAGCTCCTATTACGGCGATCATTCACCTAGATTAACCGGCAGGGTCCATGCCCAATTCCACCCAAGCGACGATGGCGCTGCGCAAGCTCGGCATTGCCTTCAAGCTTCACACCTATGTCTACGATTCCAGCGCCGAGAGCATCGGGCTGCAGGCGGCCGAGGCGCTCGGCGTCGACCCGAATCGCATGCTCAAGACGCTGATGGCGGAGGTCGACGGCAAACCGGTCTGCGCCGTGGTGCCGTCCGACTGCGAGGTCAGCATGAAGAAACTTGCCGCCGCCCTCGGCGGCAAGTCGGCCAGGATGATGCGCCCGGCCGATGCCGAGCGGCTGACCGGCTATCATGTCGGCGGCATCAGCCCGTTCGGCCAGAAGAAGAAGGTGCCGACCGCGATCGACGAGACCGCCCTCACCCACGTCACGGTCTTCGTCAATGGCGGCCAGCGCGGCCTGCAGATCGAGATCGATCCGAACGACGCCGCGCTTGCCGCCGGCGCCACGATGAAGCCGCTGGTGGCGACGCAGGACTGAACCTACGCGAGACCGATCCTGCGCAAGACTGATCCGAAGACCGGTCGCCGCGATCAATGCGAGGATTTGTCCCTCATGAACTCCGCGCCGACGAAGTCGGACAGACCGGATAATTCCTCCGCCGTAATATCGTTGACGTTGAGCCGCAGCTGCATGATCGCGAGGTCGAGCAGATGCGCGGCGAAGCTTGCGCCGGCCGCCCTCACGATGCTGCGCTGCTCGATCAAGACAGCGATGACGTCGCGCAAACTGCGCACTTGCACTTGATCCATGGCCCTTTGCCCGGCGCTGGCCGTTGTTAGCTGAGTTGTCATTGGGATACCGATTGTAGTGTGCTGATGGACGCCGCACCCACGGTTGGGATGTACGGCAGATGCTCGGCTTCGTCGCCGAGATGCGGGATGCGCGGGCGCATCTCGCGGATTTCGATGTCGATGGTCATCGGCGGGGGAATCAGCGTCACCGAGGCTTTCGGCCACGGCGCCGGATTCGGGCTGACGCCGGTGAAGCGATAGGCCGCGGCGATCTCGAGCGCGAGCAGTTGCAGCTCGAGCATCGCAACCCCCATCCCGGCGCAGGCGCGCGGACCGGCGCCGAACGGGATGTAGGCGTCGGTGTTGTAGCGCCGCGTCAGCAGGAAGCGGTCCGGATCCTCGAAATGCCTGCCATCGCGCTGCAGCTGCCAGGGGCAGATCAATAGCGAGGTGCCGACCTTGAGGTCGCGCCCGCCGATCGTCACCGGCTGCATCACCTCGCGCGAGAACCACCAGGCGCTGGGGTAGAGCCGGCAGACCTCCTTGACCAGCGTCGCGCTCAGATTGGCGCGCTTCACCGCGTCGAGCCGCAGCTCGCCGTCGTCGCCGAGGCACTCCGCCGCCTCGTCGGCAATCTCGTCCATCAGGGCGGGATCGGCAGCCATCTGGTAGAACATCCACGCCGCGGTCGAACCCGTGGTGTGATGGCCGGCCAGCAGCAATGTCAGGATCTCGTCCTCGAGATCGCGATCGGTCAGGCCGAGCGCCTCGAGATCGCGCAGCGCGCTGCTCGAGCCGGCCTTGCGGCGCAGGCGCTGCACCACCGTCGACATCGCAAGCTTGGCGCAGATCCGGTTCTTGCGCCGCCGATACCAGGCCACCGGACCGAACGGCAACGCGCGGAACATCTCTTCCGCAAGATCGTCCTCGATCGCGCCCACCGCCTGAACCAGGGCTTCCTCGTCGCCGGACGACATCACCTGGGAGCCGAAGATCGCGACGCAGATCGTCCGCAGCGCCAGCATCGCGGTGACATGGTGCGGATCGAACGATCCGAGCCGCGCCAGGCTGGCGCCGACCGCGCGGATCTCGGCGCACATATGCGGCAGGAATTTCTCGACGCTGCCCTTGGCCATGTGCTTCTGCAGCACCGCTCGGCGCCGCTTGTGCTCCTCGCCGCTCAGCATCAGCGAGCTGCGGCCGAGCACCGGCGTCAGCTTCTTGATCAGCTTGCCCTTTCCGATGTCGGTCTCCGGCGCCTTGAGGATCGGGCGCAGCAGATCGGGATCGTTCACCAGGAACACCGGCGCAGGACCGAGCTGCAACGGCACCAGCCCCAGCGCGGACTCGTTGCCGCGCGTCAGCAGCAGACGCAGCGGATCACGCTGGAATGCTCGAACGTCCGAGAACATGTGAAGCATCGTGGATCTCCAATTGCCGTCCAAGGTCGAGGAATTTGGTCAGGCCGGGATTGGCGGCGAGACCGAGCGGAATTTCTCCGGCTAGCGCCGTCAGCGGGCGGCCCATGCGATCATTGCCGATCACCTGCGGCGGGCCGTAGCGGCGGGTGCGGATGTCCATGCGGGTGAGAAAACGCTCATAGGAGAGGTCGGCCAACGCGACGAGCGCCTTCGCTCCGCGCAGCTCGGCGAAGCGGAACATCAGCGCGTAGTTCACGCGTGCGGCCTGCGACCTCGCAACGTTCGGCAGCACGCCGAAACGGCTGATCTCCCAGGCATCGCGGCTGGTCGGGAAGCGACGCAGCGCAAGCTGCGGGAACACCGACTTCGTGAGATAGGGATAATCGGTGCGGATAGCCCGGAAGCCGCCGACGAGCTCGACGCCGGAGAACAATAGGCAGTGCTCGGTATACCAGCAGTCGAACTGATCGCGTTCGACATCCCCGACCGTGGTCAGAAGCCAGCCGCAATGGTCGACGAACAGGCGCTTGCGCAGCCGCAACATCGCCCCGACATGCGCCGGATCAAGCTCTTCCCTGGTAATGAGGGCGTGGTAGCCGTCCAATGAATGAAGCATTTGTCCCTTCCTCCAAATGCGGGAACATCTGGAACAAAAGGGGTTAACTGTGGTACCCCCTAAAACCGGGGGTTTTCGTCAATGGGCCTGGTAGACGCGATTTCGACCATCGAGGCGTCGGATACCATCGACGAGCTCAGCTCGTCATTGCATCGCGTTGTCCAGAATTACGGCTTCTCGGGCTTTGCCTTTGTCGATGCCGGCCGGCCCGACCTTGATCTGCCCTATCATATCGGCACATTTCCCGATGCCTGGAAGCGGGCGTATGTGCAGAACGAGTTCGTTCATGCCGATCCGGCGCTGGCGCGGTCACGACGCACCAACACGCCGTTCAGCTGGAGCAGCCTGAAGCTGCCGGAGCGCAGCGGACGCAAGCGACCGCCCGAGGTCAAGACGATGGATGCCGCCCGGGAGTTCGGATTCAAGGACGGCTTCGTCGTTCCCTTCCACTATCGCGACCGGCTCGGCGCTGTGCATTCGAGCTCGACGGTGTTCTTCTGGGAAGACGAGCCGCGCGACTTCGACAAGCTGTTCGTCTGCCATCGCCATGAACTGCATCTGTTGATGATCTATTGGGTGCAGCGGGCGATGGACATCGTCAACCGCGACCAGCGCAACGCGCCGACCATCCTCAAGCCCGCGGACGCCGCCGAAACCATCAAGCTCACCGGGCGGGAGAAGGAAGTGATCGCCTGGGCGGCGCGCGGCAAGACCGTGGCCGACACCGCGCAGATCCTCGGCATTTCGCCGGAGACGGTGGAAGGCTTCATCAAGCAGGCGCTGCGCAAGCTCGAGGCATCCAACAAGACCCATGGGGTGGCCAAGAGCATCGCGCTCGGAATCATCGATTTGTGAGCGGCGCCGCGCAGCCATGGCGGCGCTCCCGGGGCTGCCGCCATGCCGACCGCATCGCCCTGCCAGGACGAGACACCGCGATCTGTGGCGCGGTCACACATCCGGTTGGGTTCATCTTCCCGATCGCCCCCTGATTGCATTCGCGCACGGTCTTGATAATAAGGGCCGTGGCCGGATGACGCTGATGCGAGCATCCCAGACCAGGGTGCGCACTCCGGTGCCCGTCCGGCGCGACTGCCCGGCTGGCGTCGAGGCGCGGATCATCCTGCACGTTGCCCGGTACGGCAGGACCCGTTGTCCAGCCGCATGATCCGTAGAAGTCCCATCGCGACGAACCGCCGGTTCATTTGCTACCAACTTTTGTAGCGGAAATGCTGTCCACGGACCTAGCTGGAGATGGTCTGAACGCATCATGAGCACATCACAGGACGACCAGATCGACCAATTGGTGCAGGCGCGCTGGCGCGCCATCGGGCTGTCACAGGCGGATCTCGCCGAGATCCTGTGCGCAGGGGCCTCCCTGCAAAAGAACGGCGTCGACGGCACGGTGAAGATCGATACCGGTCGCCTTGCGACCGTAGCCGAGATGCTCGGAATCGCCGCCGACATCCTCAATCGCCGGCCGGTCACGGCAGTGCCGACGCAAGCCGGCCAGACAGCGGAATCGCTGCAGTCCCTGCTCGAACTGCGCATGCTGCGGGTGTTTCGCGACGTGCAGGACCCCGACACCAAGCGGATCCTGATCGAGCTCGCCGAGCAGATCGTCAAGCGCCAGACCACGCCGCCGGAGACCGGTTAGGACCAAGCGTTCGATTCCCTGCGCGACCGGCCCGGGGGCTGGCCCGGCCAGGCGCCGTCATGCTGCCTTGGTGAAGGGGTCTTCGCGCATGGTCGCGATGCGTCTATCCCCATTGATGGAATGACGAAATCCGTGTCTGTGATCCGAGCCGGGGAGATCCATACCGGCCCGGCGGTGCCAGCCGGGCAGGCCGCGGCGTCGTGAACCCGGGCCCTCTTTATGTCTGCCTCCGATTCCACCACATCAACGCCTGCGGCCGGCTCCTGGATCGCCAACCAGCCCTATCTGCTGCTCTGCATCACCGCGACGTGCTGGGCCGGCAATGCGATCGTCGGCCGCCTCGCCGCCGGCCACATTCCGCCGGTGACGCTGTCGTTCCTGCGCTGGTCGGCGGCATTCCTGATCATCCTGCCGTTTGCCTGGAAGCACCTCGTCCGCGACTGGCCGGTGATCCGCAACAATCTCGGCATCATGGTGCTGATGTCGATCACCGGCATCAGCGCCTTCAACACGCTGCAATACTGGGCGCTCGAGCACACCCAGGCGCTCAATACGCTGCTGCTGCAATCCGCGGCACCGCTGGTGGTCGCGCTGTGGTCGCTGATCCTGCTCGGCGCGCGGCTGACACTGGCGCAATTGTTCGGAGTGCTGCTGTCGCTCGCCGGCGTGCTGGTGATCCTGCTGCACGGTGATCTCACGACGCTGTCGAAAATCGAGTTCAACAAGGGCGATCTGATCTTCATCGTCGCATTGGTGATCTTCGCGCTGTATTCGGTGCTGACCCTGAAGCGGCCCAAGATCCACGGCCTGTCGGTCGCCGCCTTCACCTTCGGCTGCGGCGCGCTGGTCCTGATCCCGCTCTACATCTGGGAACTCGGCACGCGTCCGGTGATGCAGCTTACGATCAACAACCTGCTGTCGCTATTCTATGTCGCGGTGTTCCCCTCGACACTGGCCTATCTGTGCTTCAACCGCGGTGTGCAGCTGATCGGCGCCAACCGGGCCGCACCGTTCTTCCACATGGTTCCGGTGTTCGGCACCATCATGTCGATCGTGTTCATCGGCGAGCATCCGCAGGCCTTCCACTTCATCGGCTTCGCGCTGGTGCTGGCCGGCGTCTTCGCGGCATCGCGGAAGCAGAGCGCGTAATTCTCCTCTCCCTCTCCCCGTTCTTACGGGGAGAGGGTTGGGGTGAGGGGCTCGCTCCGCGAGGACGGCGAGAGACGAATGCGCGGAGACTCCCCTCACCCGGACCGCATTCCGCTGCGCTGCATGCGATCCTACCTCTAAGAGCGAGCTTCGCTCGTCTCGACCCCGCAAGCGGGGCGAGGTAAGGAAAGCCCGCGGTGACTATCGGCGGCAAATCCGCTATCTCTTGAGACCTGCTTCGCAGACGGGTTTTACGCATGGCGCGCGCCAGCAATCTCTTGATCGGCACCCTGACGCTGGCCCTGATCGCCGGCTCGCTCGGCGGCTGGCTCGGCTATCAGCGCTATGCCGGCATCAAGCGGATGGTGCCGTTCCGCGTCATCTTCGAGGGCTCGGCCTCCGGCCTGCGCCGCGGCGGCAGCGTCAACTTCGCCGGCGTGCGGATCGGCGAGGTGGTCTCGATCAGGCTCGACCGGCACCGCGTGGTGGCGATGACGCGGATCGAAGGCAACGCCCCGATCAAGAAGGATACCCAGGCCGGCCTCGAATTCCAGGGCCTGACCGGGATCGCCTCGATCTCCTTCACCGGCGGCACCGACGATGCGCCGCCGCCGACGCTCGGCGCCGACGGCATTCCCGAACTGACGGCCGACGCCGAAGGCACGATGGGGATCCAGGAGAAGCTGCGGGTCGCGCTGCGCAATGTCGACCGCGTCATCAGCGAGAACGAGGCCGACATCAAGGACTCGCTGCTCGGGCTCGAGAACTTCACCAACTCGCTGTCCGGCAATGGCGAGCTGATCGCCGGCTTCATCGACGCCGCCGACGACGGCATCAGCGCGGTCGACGCCAAGATGAACTCGGCCGACAAGTTCCTGAAAAGCTTCGGCAGCGACAAATATGGCGGCGAGCTGCTGCCGACCGTGATCTCGCTGCGCGAGCTGATCCAGAACTTCGACAAGAAATCCGGCGCCATGATCGCCGAGACCCGCAAGACGCTCAGCGACGTCAGCCAGTCCGTCAACAAGTTCAACGAGAAATTTGTCGGGCCCGCCGGCAGGCGCTAGATCATGATGCGTTTCCATGGAATCGCGTCATGATCTCATCTCTTTGTTTGAGCATGATCTTTTCGGAAAACCGGTATCCACTTTTCCGGATCATGCTCTAGTCTGGCCTTCCGACCAAGAACCAAGAACAACGGAAACGCTCAACGTGCACGACCGGACCGCAGCCCCCTCTCCGCCTCCCGTAACCGTCAACCGCGCTGCACCCGCCGTACCCCGGCATCTGCGGCGCTATCTCACGCTCGACGATTTCGAGCCGCAGGCGCGCCGGCTGCTGCCGAAATTCCTCTACGGCTACATCTCGGGCGGCGCCGAGACCGATATGGCCCGCACCGACAATCGCCGGGCGTTCGAGGAATACGGCTTCGTGCCGCGGGTGCTGCAGGACGTCTCCGGCCGCGACCAGACCACGACGCTGTTCGGCAAGAGCTACGCCTCGCCGTTCGGCATTCCGCCGATGGGCTCGTCCGCGCTGTGCGCCTATCGCGGCGACATCGTGCTGACGCGCGCCGCGGCCGCCGCCAACGTTCCGATGATCCTGTCGGCCTCCTCGCTGATCACGCTGGAGGACGTTCGCGCCGCCAATCCTTCGGCCTGGTACCAGGCCTATCTCGCCGGCCTTCCCGAGCGGATCGAGCCGCTGGTCGACCGTGTCGCAGCCGCCGGCTACGACACCTTCGTCGTCACCGCCGACGTGCCGGTGCCGCCCAACCGCGAGAACAATATCCGCAACGGCTTCCAGGTGCCGCTCGAGATCACGCCGCGGGTGTTCTGGGACACCATCACCCATCCCGACTGGCTGCTCAACACCTGGGCGCGCACCGTGTTCAACCACGGCATGCCGCATTTCGAGAACATGGACGCCAAGCAGGGCCCGCCGGTGCTGTCCAAGAATTTGATGCGCAACATCGGCAGCCGCGACCAGCTAGCCTGGAAGCATGTCGAGCTGATCCGCAAGCGCTGGCGCGGCAAGCTCGTGGTCAAAGGACTGATCTCGCCGGAAGACGCCCGGCTGGCGCGCGAGCATGGCTGCGACGGCGTCATGGTCTCCAACCATGGCGGCCGCCAGCTCGACTACACCGTCTCCGGCTTGCGCACGCTGCCGGAGATCGCGGCGCAGAAGGGCAACATGACCGTGATGGTCGACGGCGGCATCCGCCGCGGCACCGACGTGATCAAGGCGCTGGCGCTCGGTGCGGATTTCGTCTGGGTCGGGCGGCCGTTCCTCTATGCCGCCGTGGTCGCCGGCGAGGCCGGCGTGACGCGCGCGATCTCGCTGCTGCATGCCGAGATCGACCGCGATCTCGCGCTGCTCGGCATCCGCAGCCTGAAGGAGATCACTCCGGACCTGGTGCGGAAGTTCTAGAGCGTTTTCGAGCGAAGTGGATACCGGTTCGCGTGAAGAAAACGCGTCACAACAAGAGTCCAAAGCATGATCCGGAAAAGTGCGAAGCGGTTTTCCGAAAAGATCATGCTCATACAAGGAGCTAAAGCGCGATGATGATTCAACCCAATCTCATCGCGCTTTAGAGCCCCGTTGCGATTCTATCGGAACGGGAAAGGCTCCAGGCTCACGCATAGCGCGCCGCGCCCATGCACAGCGCGGTGATCGCGAGCAGGGCGGCGGCGATGCGCTGGGCGACCGCCAGGCGCGAGCGCGCGGCTGAGGTATCGCCCGCGCTGCTGCGCAGCTGCCGGACCGCGCCGCCGCCGACGATGACCTGCACGGCGATCGCGGCCAGCGCCGCGATCGCGCCGCCCGCCAGAATCTGCTCCGACAGCCCGAACGAGCCTTCGTGGACCAGGCGCCAGAGCGTGCCGCCGGTCACGATCGCGACCGTCGCGGCGCCGATTTGCGGAAACAGCAGCTTTTCGCCGCCGAGGCCGCCGGTGCGCGCCAGGGTGAAGCTCGAGCCGGCCCAAAACACCGATGACAGGACGTGAAGGGACAGCGCTATGATCAGGGCGGTCTGCATGATGTCGCTCCGGATGGGCATTGGAAATTAGATATACATAATGTATAGTCAATCTGACGAAAGCAAGGCAAACCGATGCCGCCGCGCAGCTATGTGAGCCCGGCGCGCAGCGCTGCCGCCGCCGAGACCCGCGAGCGCGTGATCGAGGCCGCCTCGCGCACATTGCGCGACGAGAGCATCGCGCGCTTCTCGCTCGATACGGTGGCCAAGGCGGCCGGCGTGACCCGGCTGACGGTCTACAACCAGTTCGGCTCGCGGCGCGGGCTGCTCGAGGCGGTGTTCGACGAGATCGCGCGCCATGGCGGGCTGCACCAGCTCGCCGACGCCATGACAATGGCCGATCCGCGCGCCGCGCTCGACCGGATGGTCGAGATCTTCTGCGGATTCTGGAGTCGGGATTCCGCGGTCGGCCGGCTGCACGACGCGATGGCGACCGATCCCGAATTCGCCGAGGCCGTGCGCGAGCGCAACGAGCGCCGCCGCCGCGGCGTCACCGCATTGATCGACCGCATCGCGGGCAAGAGCGCGTCACAGCAGGCCCGCAGCGACGCGGTCGACCTGATCTTCGCGCTGACGAGCTATCCGACCTTCGCCTCGCTGAGCGCGGGGCGGTCGAGCGATGATGTCTGCCGTGTCGTGCAGAGCGCCTGCCACGCGGCGCTGCAGCCGCTCGCAAACCCGTCATCCTGAGGGTCGCTGTCCATCAACCGTCATTGCGAGGAGCGTTAGCGACGAAGCAATCCATCGTTCCACTACGCGGTGAAATGGATTGCTTCGCTACGCTCGCAATGACGGGATGGGAGCCGGCTCGTCGGCTACCCCATCTTGAACTTGCTGTAGGCCTCGCGCGTCGCGATGATGACGTGCTCCTCGCAGCCGTTGCGGCGATGCGGGTCGCAGCGGTCTTCGTAGTCGGCCGAGGTCATCATGTCGATGAAGGCGGCGACGCTCGGGTAGTAGACCAGCGCGAGATAATCCCAGCGCTGGCCGGCCGGCTCGCCGAGGGCGACAGTCTCGGCGCTGCCGGTCCACAACAGCGTGCCGCCGCGCGCCTTGATCATCGGGACGGTGAGCGCGCTGTAGCGCAAATAGGCATCCCAGCCCGAGCCGTCGCCGTCGAGCGACCGCGCGCGAAACCGCATCAGATTGACCATCACGACCGGCGCCTCGCGGTCCAGCTCGTTCAGGCCTTTGACGTTCAAGAGATCGACACCCATCACCCGCTCCCGCCCAAAGCCCCTCACTCCCGCCACATCGGTCCGGCCGCAACGATTATGTCACATCGCGGGACTAGCCTGAAATACCGCCGAGCCGTAAGCTCAGGTCAGCTCTCGGAGGTCAAGGCCGTGATGACCCTTCCAGAACTAGCGGCCGACGCGCTCGGCAAGTTCCTCGGCGAGTACATGCAGCGCCGGTTCGGCTCTTCGCAGACCCAGCTGGTGGAAATGGTGCCCTCGATCGCCCGGATCGCGCTCGAATGCATCGGCAACAGCGACGCGCTCTATCACAATGTCGAGCACACCATGCTGGTGACGCTGGCCGGCCACGACATCCTGCGCGGCCGCGCGCTGCACTCGCATATGAGCGCCGAAGACTATGCCCATGTCATCATCGCCTGCCTCACCCATGACATCGGCTATGTGCGCGGGCTGTTCGAGGCCGACGGCCAGGACGGCTATCTGGTCGAGGCCGACGGCCGCAAGATCATCCTGCCGCGCGGCTCGTCGGATGCGGCGCTGATGTCCTACCACGTCGACCGCTCCAAGATCTTCGTGATGGAGCGGCTCAAGGGCGTCACCCTGCTCGACAAGGAGCGCATCGTGCGTGCCATCGAAGGCACCCGCTTTCCGCTGAGCGCGCCTGATGACGATGAGGATTTCGGCGAAGAGGCCACCCTGCTGCGCGCGGCCGACCTGATCGGCCAGCTCGGCGATCCCCACTACATCCGCAAGGCCAACGCGCTGTACATCGAATTCGAGGAGGCCGGACTGAACCGCCAGCTCGGCTACGATTCGCCGGCCGATCTCGTCGACCGCTATCCGCGGTTCTACTGGGACAGCGTCGCACCGCATGTGCAGAAGGCGATCCGCTACCTCAACATCACCTCGAGCGGACGGCAATGGATCGCCAATCTCTACAGCAACGTGTTTCGCGCCGAGCGCGACATCTCGCTGTCGGGGCCGCAGAGATAGGCAAGGATGCAGCGCAATCTCTCCGCTCGTCGTCCCGGCTTTCGCCGGGACGACATCGAGTATGTTGCGGCATCGAGAGGCATTCATTCACGGTCTCAGGATGACGGGTTCTGTTATTCCGCGGCAGTGTGGCTTCCGCGTCAGATTGAGCCCCCGCGCATGGCTCCAATCCGCTCTTTCGTCTTGTCGCGGCGCCGGATTCGGGCACAACATCCGCCCGATAATGACCACCTTGCCCGCACCTGCCACAACCCCACGCCGCTCGCCGCTCAGCTGGCTCAATAACCAGCCCTATCTGCTGCTCAGCCTGACATCGCTGTTCTGGGCCGCCAACATCGTGCTGGCGCGGCATGTCGGCAGCCATGTGCCGCCGGTCACGCTGACCACGATCCGCTGGTTCGGCGTCTTCCTGATCCTGTTGCCGTTCGCCTGGCCGCATCTGAAGCTGGACTGGCCGAAGCTGCGCGGCGCCCTGCCGCTGATGCTGCTGCTGTCCGCGGTCGGCTTCGCCTTCAACAACGCGATCTCCTACTGGGCGATGCAGTATACCGAGGCGCTCAACGCGCTCTTGATCCAGTCGGCGGGGCCGCTGTTCGTGGCGCTGTGGTCACTGATCCTGTTCGGCGTGCGGCTGACGCCGGCGCAGCTGGCCGGCATCGCGATCTCGCTGGCCGGTGTGCTGACCATCATCCTGCGCGGCGACTTCTCCGCGCTCGCCAGCATCAGCTTCAACCGCGGCGACATCATGTTCGGCGCCTCGCTGGTATCGTTCGGGCTCTATTCGGCGCTGATCCCGCGGCGACCGAAGATCCATCAGCTTTCGCTGATCTCGTTCACCACCTGCTGCGGTGCGCTGATGCTGCTGCCGGTGGCGGCCTGGGAGTTCGCCAACGGCGTGACGCTGAAGTTCGACTTGCTGACCGGCGCAACGCTCGCCTATGTGCTGATCTTCCCGTCCACGCTCGCCTATCTGTTCTTCAACCGCGGCGTCGCGCTGATCGGCCCGAACCGCGCCGCGCCGTTCTTCCATCTGGTGCCGGTGTTCGGCTCGGCGATGGCGATCCTGCTGCTCGGCGAGACGCTCGCGCCGTTCCATCTGATCGGCTACGCGCTGGTGCTCGCCGGCGTCATCATCGCCTCGCGCCAAGGGTCCGCCAAGACATCGGCGAAGCGCGAGGCCGTGAACCCATAAATCTGCCGGGCGGACAGCTTGCCAAAGTCTGCTATAGCACCGATAGCGACCAAATTCTGCAGCGCAGCTAAATGACGCGATGGGCCAATAGGCAACTTCGGCACATTTTGACGTACCGCCCAAAGGAACGACATCTCCGTGGACGCGTTTGAAGATGGGCGTCGTGGAGCTAAAACATGGATCGACAAGCCGAAGTCGAACACCTTGCGCAGTCCGACAGGCATATCGCGACCGCCGAGCAACACATCACGAAGCAACGACTTTTACTTGATAATTTGCGGGCGGAACGTCACGACACCAAAGTTGCGGAGGAGATGCTCACGGGCTTTGAGCACAATCTAAAGACGCTGCGTGAGCATCGAGCGATAATTGTCAAAACGATTGAGCAGATCGACGAGGGGCTGGCTTGATCACCGGACGTTACGGTTCGGCCGAATCGGCTCCCTGTTTTCCCCATGCGGGAGCTGGCCAACTAACAAGGTTGCCTTGAAGCCCTTCCTCGGTCTCCTCGATGGCCCTAACGATAAGCTCGCGGTGTTCTTGCATTACCTGTAGATTGGCCTCGAACACCCGCGACGTTTCCTCCGCGAGCTTCGTGTCCTGGCCGCTGCATCGTAGGTTCTCGATCAAGGCCACTTGCTCCCTGATCACGCATTCAGCCTTCGCTACGTGTTTATTGGCAATAGATAGCTGTTGCCGCTCAAAAGAGCGCCGCTCCTGCGCCTTCCTTTTTCTATCGACAGCCGCTTGCATCCGAAAGCCGTCAGGCTGCTGAGGTGATGGTTTTTTGATCTCGCGCTGCTTGGTTTTTGGAATGTTTGGTCGAGGATTTTCCGAAAGCACTTTGCGGCCCAGCGTAATGGCTGCGCGTCCCGACGCCAGGTGACGAGCGTCGTGCTCTCTGTCGAGAGACGAGAGACGGAAAAAGCGGAAACCTGGCAACACCATCCCGGCGCTCCCTGTCGTAGGCGGAAGCGCGACCGGCCCCAGTCGGGGGACGCGGAACCGCCGCCGACGACAAGGGCACTTTACTGGAATTAGGGCACTGAATACAGCGAAGCGGGCGGCAGTTCACTTGAGGCGCCTTCGCCGGAACGGCGCCCCCCCCCCCGCGTTATCTGGCATGGCACAGGACCTTGAGACACTGTTCGCGCGTGCCGACGCCGCTATACAGCGTTCCAGACAGCTGGCGGAGGCTGTTTCTGCAGCGCATAAACGCCTGCTGGACCAAATATCCGCGCGACGACTATTGGGCTTCAGTCCCGCTGATCTGAAGGTGAGGTACCCGCAGGATTTTCCTGAAACGCGCCCTGCCTCTCAGCCGTTTCCAGCCCAAGCTGACGATAGCGGGACCTAGCGCTTTCGGCACGAACGATAGTAGCTCTCACCTCCCGGGCTACCCTTTGGGCCCGTATAAGGTGCTCTATCGCTTCTTCCTTGACGCGATAGCTATCCTCAATAGCGCGGTCGGCGCGCTTGAGCAGATCGTCCATCGCACGTAAAAGCCATGCGGAATGGACTGTTCCTATCGGCCCGGGGCGTTCCTAAAGTCCGTTGCGGGTCATCCGCGACCGGGTCGAGCCAGTAGCAAGTCCGGCCCAGTCCGCTATGCCGCCGAAAGCGGAAGTCAATTCAGAGCATTAGCGACATGGCACGGGGCGTTGCCAGTTGATGGCGCTGCCCGAGACGTGATTCAAGCTCCGAAAACCGGAGCCTCGGAGCATGCGCTGCGAACTCAGCGACTACGAGTGGACCGCCATCAAACCGATGCCGAACAAGCCGCGCGGTGTTCGGCGTGCAAATGACAGTCGCGGGCATACGGCAAGTAAGGCCGCCTCAGCTGGCGGCCTATTCTCATCCAGCGCACGATTAATTTCCTAGCAGTGGCACAAACTGCACTTTGGTCGCCAGTCATCCCGAGCTAGATTTCAACCCCACGCAGGGGTTGTATCATGACTAGTGACCTACTTTATAGGGCGAGCATTGTAGCGTTGGGGCTGAGCCCCATCGCTCTGGTTGCCATCGTTCTATTTGTTTGAGATCGAGACCGCCCCAGTTTGATGGCCTCTTTCACTTTGCGCGTAACGCGCAACTTCACCGTAATCGACGGTGGGCGCTCTTGGGAGCGCTCCAAAGAAGGAGCCCCAGCGAGGCGACTGGCTGGGGCCGATTTCCCGTGGATTCGTCCATGCGCTGCGGGCAGGTAGTCAGCAATGGACGTTGCGGTAACCGGGATCCACGTCGGCCGTTCCTATCCAAAGAAATGGCCCCGGCGAGGGGGTACACGCTGAGGCCAAGGCGGTTGGATCAATCCATGAGATGACAGGTTCATCACATAAACAGGACGCCGACAACAGGACGCCGACGCCTACGATGAGCGCTACGAACGATATCGCCGCCAACGCCATAAAGGTGTACTCGACGCCATCGTAGTGGCTGAGCCTGAACATGGCGCCCAGTCTGCGCCCGGTTCCGAGCCACCGCATTCGCATAGGCAAGTCAGCGAACTGCCTAACGGCAAAAGAAACGGCCCCAGCACCCTTGGAGGTGATGCTGAGGCCGCTCCTCATTCCATTGCTTGCCGAGCCGCCGCGTCGGTAATCGGGCTAGCCCCTCTGGGCCTGAAAAAATTGTCCTTAATGAAACCGCCTTGCCCAGTGCGGGAATGATCGAATCAAAGCGTGTGCCAGTCAATTAACTTGAGTGAATCAAAGGTAAACAAATCGTCCGGATGCTTAACGGTCGGGGTGTCCTGGTCCGCGCTGCGTCCTAGGACAGCACCATCTATCGAGAGAGCAAGAGCCCTCACCCGGATTGCACTGGACGATGCTTCGCATCGCCAGGCGCAATCCGACCTCTCCCCAACGGGATAGGTGAACCGAGAGCGCGCCAAGCCAATCCAACCAAACCCATCCCGCTCTAGCAGACGCCGAGGAGATGGCTAGCTGACCTTGCGCAAGCCGGCGGATTTGCGTGGCGAATATGGCTTTGCCGCCAGCGTGTCCGTGATGAAGTCGATAAACCGCCTCACCTTCGCCGGCACGTGGTTACGCGAGGCGTAATAGACGTAGAGCGGAAAACACTCGTCGGGCCAGTCCTGAAACAGCTCGATCAGCGCGCCGCTCCTCAGGTGATCGTCGAGGCCGAGATCGATCACCTGCGCGATGCCGAAGCCGGCCAGGCAAGCGCCGAGCTTGGTTCCTGAATCGGTTACGGTGAGCCGCCCGTTGACCGCGACCGGCACGACCTCGTTGCCGCGCCGAAACTCCCAATCGAAGGGACGCCCGGTCGCCGCATCGATTGCATGGATGCACTGATGGTCGCGGCTTGCCAGCTCCCGCGGATCAAGCGGCCGGCCGTGTCGTTCGAGATAGATCGGCGAGGCCACGGTGAGCACGCGCGCATCGAGCACGCGGCGCGCAATCAGCGCCGACGGCACCGGCTCGCCGAAACGCACCGCCAGATCAAAACCGTCGCTGACCAGATCCGCGATCCGGTCGCGGGTCTCGATACGCAGCTCCATGCCTGGATTCTGCAGCAGGAACTCGCTCAGCTTCGGCGACAGCACCATGCGGGAGAACAGCGGGTCGACATTGACCCGCAACCTGCCGCGGACCGCATCGCGCGATTTCGAGGTCTCCGCCGCCGCTTCGCCGATCCCGGCCAGATGCGCAGCAACCCGCTCGCACAGCGCGCGTCCTTCCTCGGTGAGCTCGACGGCGCGGCTCGTGCGGTGAACCAGCCTGGCATCGAGGCGCGCCTCGAGCTTGGCGATCGCCTTGCTGACCCCGGATTGCGTCATGCCGAGCCGTTCGGCGGCCCGGCCAAAACTGCGCGCATCCGCCAGCGCCGCGAGGACCACCAGGCCGCCAACCAGCCGACCGTCAACTTCGTCCATGCCGATGCCTTTCAGTCATCCAAGAGATGACTGCCCAGTCGTAGCACTCCGCCACCATATCGGCCACTGTCGGCGCAGATCACCGGTTCGATCCGGTGCGGCCACCGCCACATCATCCGCCAAGGAGATTTTGCAATGAGCGACATCCAGGCCATCGCATCCGCGATCGATGGATATTTCAACCTGATGTATGACGTCGACGATGGCCGGTTCTGCGACGTCTTCGCCGATGCCTGCATCGTGCACGGCATCCGGGACGGCAAGCACACGGTGCGGTCGGCCTCAGAATTCCGCGACTTCATCCGCAGCCGTCCCTCGCCGGCGTCGATGAAATCACCACGCGAGGAGGCCATTATCAGCATCGACCAGACCGCGTCCGATCTGGCCATCGCCAAGGTGCGCGTCAGGGCTGGCCAAACCGGCTTCATCGATCATCTGGTGTTTCATCGGATCGACGGCCGGTGGCTCATCACCACCAAGGCGTTTCACGTCGCGCAGGTCTTCCCGGCGGGATCGTAGCGTCCCCGACTGACCGAATTTCTGACTATCGGAAGAATGGCACTGATTTGCCCGACGTGTCAAGTTGTCTGGTCGGGCGCCGGCCGCCACCGGCTCTCCTTTGCATGGGGTTGTTTTCGATATTTTGGCAGCGCGCCCCTGCGACGGCCCGGGAGTGGCCATGCGGCGAAAGGCTGCTCCCGGCACGGCTTCCGCGGCCATGGCGGCCGGGTTAGCTTCGGCCGCAATGGGCCTGTTCAGGGCCTGCGCGGGGGACGACGACATGGTGATGGGATTGAGACGATACTGCTGCCTCGCGGTCGCAGCCGCCGCCGCGCTTGCGGCGATATCCGGGGCGGCACTTGGCCAGACCTATCCCACCCGCAACATCACGCTGGTGCTGCCGTTTGCCGCCGGCAGCGGCACCGACACCACGACGCGGCTGATCTCCAAGGAGCTCGGCGTTGCGCTCGGCGTCGGCATGGTGATCGACAACCGGGCCGGCGCCAACGGCTCGATCGCGGCGAACTATGTCGCCCGCTCCGCCCCCGACGGCTACACGCTGTTCGTCACCACGAACACGACGCACTCGGCCAATCCGTATCTGCTCAAGACCATGAACTACGATCCGATCAAGGATTTCACGCCGATCGCGCGCACCGGCGACCTGCCCTTCATGCTGGTGATCCATCCGGACATCCCGGCGAACTCGGTCGCCGAGCTGATCGCGCTCGCCAAGAAGGAGCCGGGCAAGTACAGCTACGCCAGTGGCTCGTCATCGGCGAGCGTCTCCGGCGCGACCTTCGCGCGCCTCGCCGGCATCGACCTGCTGCATGTGCCCTACAAGAGCTCACCGCCGGCACTGACCGACGTCATCGCCGGCCGCATCTCGATGATGTTCATCGACGTGCCGACCGGGCTGCCGCACGTCAACGCCAAGGTGCTGAAGCCGCTCGCCGTCACCACCAAGCGGAAGTCGGCACTGCTGCCGGATCTGCCGACGATGGACGACACCGTGAAGGGCTTCGATATCACCTCCTGGCAGGGCTATCTCGGCCCCGCCAACATGCCGAAGGACGTCGTGGTCAGGCTGAATGCGGAGATCCGCAAGATCGTCGAGCGGCCGGACATCAAGAGCCAGCTCGCCGAGCGCGGCATGGAGGCATTCTCCGGCACGCCCGAGGAGTTTGAGGCATTCCTCAAGGAGCAGCTCGTGCTGTGGGAGAAGCTGATCGCCGACGCCGGAATCGAGAAGCAGTAGGCCCCGGTCATTGCGAGCGAAGCGACGCGACGAAGTCTGCCAACTCCGTCATCCTGAGGAGGCCGCAACGCGGCCGTCTCGAAGGATCGACGGCCCCACTGGTGGCCGTGCATCCTTCGAGACGCGCGCAAGAGCGCGCTCCTCAGGATGACGGGGATGCGGAATCGTAGGGTGGCGTAGCGTCGCTACCCCACCCTACGCGGCTCGCTTACGCCGCGCGCACCTTTTGCAGGAACTCGTCGACCGCGTTGCGCAGCATGCCCGATTGCGTGTCGAGCTCGCGGGCATTCGACAGCACGTCGCCGGCCGCGGTGCCGGTGGCGGCGGCCGCTGACGTGACGCCGCCGATATGGGCGGAGATCTCGCTCGAGCCGGCCGCGACCTGCTGGATGTTGCGCGCGATCTCGCGCGTCGCATCGCCCTGCTGGTCGATCGCGGTCGAGATCGAGGCGGTGATCTCGCTCATCTGCGCGATCGTCGCTGTGATGCCGCCGATCGAGGTCACCGCCTCGCCGGTGGACGCCTGCATCGCGGCGACCTGCGCCGAGATCTCCTCGGTCGCCTTCGCGGTCTGGTTGGCCAGCGCCTTCACTTCAGAGGCGACCACTGCGAAACCGCGGCCGGATTCGCCGGCGCGCGCCGCCTCGATGGTGGCGTTGAGCGCGAGCAGGTTGGTTTGAGCCGCGATCGAGTGAATCAGCTTGACCACCTCGCCGATCTTCTCGGCGCCGGTGGAGAGCGCCTGCACGGTCGCGTTGGTGCGCTCGGCATCGGCCACCGCCTGGCTCGCGACCTCGCTGGAGCGCGCCACCTGGCGGGAGATCTCCGCAACCGAGCTGGAGAGCTCCTCGGCGGCAGCGGCGACGGTGCCGACATTGTTGGAGGCGCTGTCGGACGCAGCGCCGACGGTCGCGGCCCGCGCGCTGGCGTCGCTTGCGGTCGCGGTCATCGACTGCGCCGTGGTCTGCATGCCGGCGGCGGCGGAGGCCACCGTGCGGACGATGCCGTTCACGCTGCGCTCGAAATCGTTGGCGATATTCTCCATCGCACCACGGCGCTCGGCCTCCGCGCGTGCTTTGGTCTCGGCCTCGGCCTGTTCCAGGCCGCGGATGCGAACCGCGTTGTCCTTGAAGACCTGAACCGTGGCCGCCATTCCGCCGACCTCGTCACCGCGGCCGACGCCGGGGATGTCACCGTCGAGCTTGCCGTCGGCGATGTCGCGCATGCGGGCGCCGAGCAGGTTGAGCGGACGGGAGATGCTGCGGCCGATCAGCCAGGCGACCGAGCCGGAAACGATGCCGATGCCGAGGATCGCGAGGCCGAGCAGCCAGGCAATCGGCCGCATCTTGGCATCGATATCGTCGAGATAGGCGCCGGTGCCGAGATACATATCGAAGCCGGGGACCGCGACGGCGTAGCCGAGCTTGCGGATCGGCGTCTCCTGGCCGGGCTTCACATAATCATAGAACAGCAGGATCTCGCCCTTGGCCTTCACGCCGTCCATCAGTTCCTGCGAGAGCTTGCGACCATTGGTCACGATGTCCATGCGATTGGTTCCAACCTGCTTCGGATCGGGCGCCAGCACCGTGATGCCGCTGTAGTCGGTGCCGAACAGATAGCCGGCGCCGTTGTCGTAGGTCAGGGTGTTGGCGCGCTTGCCGAACTCGGCCAGTGCCGCTTCCTTGGTCAGCTTGCCGGCGTCGACATCCTTCTTCAGGCCCGCCGCCATGTTCTTCGCCATCTCGACGATGGCCTTGGCCTGGTCGATGCGCGCATTCATCATCTCCCGCTGCATCAGGTGACCGGCGAGGATGCCGGCCGTGCACAGGCCAAGGAGGGTCACCCCCACCAGAATGCCGAGCTTGGGGGTGATCTTCAGATTTGACAGCTTCACGGGGGTCTCCAGAAGAGGCGGGGAACGCGACGCGATTGGCGGATTGATTCCGCGCACCGTAATGTGAGACCCTTTACCTGATGGTTACGGAGGTTCCCCGTAGAAGCCCGGAGAATCAGGCCGCGGACCAACCGGCAATTGTGGAGAGAACAGCGCGGCTCGCGTACAAGCATGGGAAGGCGGCGACCCAGCCGCGCTCCAAGAAGCAAGAAGAATCAAGATCAAGAAGCAAACCAGCAAGAAGCAAGAACAGCAGACTCACATCGGGAGCAGACAATGTCGAAATTCAGGGTGGTCACGCCGAAGGGCGCGAGCTTCACGGTCGCCGGCGGCGGCTACGATTATGAGCGCGAGGCGCTCGATCCGATCGGCGCCGAGATCGTCGAGGCGCCGGCCAACGAGGCCGAATTCATCGCGGCGGCACGCACCGCGGACGCGATCTACGCCAAGGGCATGCCGATCACCAAGGCGGTCATCGACGCGTTCGAGAACTGCAAGGTGATCACGCTCGGCAGCGTCGGCGTCGACTCGGTCGACGTCAAGGCCGCGACCGCCCGCGGCATTCCTGTCACCAACATCCCCGACACCTTCATCGAGGAGGTCGCCGATCACGCCATGATGCTGCTGCTCGCCGGCTTCCGCCGCCTGATCGAGCAGGACAAGATGGTGCGCACCGGCCGCTGGGCCGAGGGCCGCCCGGCGCTTTTGAAGATTCCGCGGCTGATGGGCCAGACGCTCGGCTTCATCTCGTTCGGCCGGGTCGCTCGCGCTGTGGCCAAGCGCGCCGCGCCGTTCGGCCTCAGGATGGTGGCCTACGATCCCTTCATCCAGGAAACCCTGATGTACGACCACGGCGTGATCCCCTCGACGCTGTCGGAGGTGCTGTCTCAGTCGGATTTCGTCTCGATGCACGCCCCGGCGCGGCCCGAAGTGCACCACATGCTGACCGAGAAGCATTTTCGCCAGATGAAAAAGTCGGCGATCTTCATCAACACCGGCCGCGGCGCCACGGTCGACGAGGAATCGCTGATCAAGGCGCTGCAAGAGGGCTGGATCGCCCACGCCGCGCTCGACGTGCTGGAAAAGGAGCCGCCGTCGCACAACAATCCGATGCTCGGGATGGACAATGTTACCTTGACCGCCCATGTCGCGTCGGCGTCGGCACGTTTTGACGAGGCGCGCAAGCGCCGGGTGGGCTACGAATTGTCACTAGTGCTGCAAGGCATGTGGCCGGTAAGCTGCGTCAACCCGTCGGTGCTGCAAAACACCGCGTTGCGCCGCTGGCAGCCCGTCAGCATGGATCGCGGTCCGAACAGCTAGGGCGGGAATGCGTTTTTCGTGCGGGGCCAGTCTCTTGCGGGCCCTTTGCGCGGCAGGCGCCGAGACCAAGACACCTTCACCGGCGGCCAAACGCCGGGAAGGAAAAAACAACGAAACAATAAGAACGGGAGTGCGAACGACATGAAGTACGAGATCACGCGTCGCGACGCGCTGGTGCTGGGGGCTTCCGCGGCGGCGCTGGCGGTTACCGGCGCTTCGGCGCAGGAGGCGTCGAAGGTGAAGGCAGCCGACGTGGCGGCGCCGTCGCTGCCGATCGAAAAGGACGCCACCTTGCGCATGCTGCGGCCGGTACGCTTCGTCCAGGCCGACGAGGACGTGTTCCGCGCCAATGCCAAGAAATTCACCGACAAGACCGGCGTGGAGATCAAAGTCGACTTCGTCGGCTGGGAGGACATCAACCAGCAGACCGCCGTGACCTCGAACTCCGGCGCCGGCCCCGACATCATCATCGGCTTCGGCGACGCACCGCACATCTATATCGACAAGCTGATCGAGCTGACCGATGTCGCCGACTATCTCGACAAGCGCTATGGCGGATGGCTCACGCTGGCGCGCCGGTACGGCATGCGCTCGAAGTCGAAGAGCTGGGTCGGCCTGCCGTTCGGCGCCTCGGGCGGCCCGCTGGTCTACCGCAAGTCGCTGGTCAACGCCGCCGGCTTCGACAAGGTGCCGGAGGACCACGCCGGCTTCCTCGAACTCTGCAAGAAGCTGAAGGCGGCCGGCAAGCCCGCGGGCTTCGCACTCGGCAACGCGGTCGGCGACGGCAACGGCTTCGCCAACTGGCTGTTGTGGTCGCACAACGCCGCGCTGCTCGATGAGGAAGGCAACATCATCATCAACAGCAAGGAGACGATCGCGGCGCTGAAATATCTGAAGGAACTCTATCCGACCTTCATCGCCGGCACGCCGTCCTGGAACGACGTTTCCAACAACCGCGCTTACTCGTCGCAGGAGATCGGCCTGACCGCAAACGGCGTCTCGCTGTATTTCTCGCTGAAGAACGATCCCGCGACCAAGGCGATCGCCGACGACACCGCGCATCAGTTCCTGATCAAGGGGTTGGCTCCCACCTCTCCGATGTCCGGCCTGACCTTGAACGCAATGGTGTTCAAGCACAGCAAGTATCCCAACGCCGCGAAGGCGTTCCTGCAGTTCATGCTCGAGCACGAACAGTACGAGCCGTGGCTCAACGCCAACTCCGGCTACTGGTCGCAGCCGCTGGCGGCCTATGCCGACGCCGCGGTGTGGTCGAGCGACCCCAAGGTCGCGATCTTCAAGGACACGATGCGGAGCCCCTACTACAACGGCTACAAGGGGCCGATCTCGACCGCGACCGGCGCCGTCAACGCCGACTATGTGCTGGTTCAGATGTGCGCCTCGGTCGCGACCGATGCCGCAACGCCCGAAGCCGCAGCCGCCGAAGCCGAACAGCGCGCCAAGCGGTACTTCCGGCGGCAGGGCCGGTAAGATCGACCTCAAGCCGCTGTCATTCCGGGGCGATGCGTAGCGTCGAATCCGGAATCTCGAGATTCCGGGTCTGGTGCTAACGCACCATCCCGGAATGCCCCTGGAAGTCGGACCGAGACAAGAACCTGATGTCTGTCACCACCCTCCCCTCACGCGGCGCGGCGCTGCACCAGCCGGGCTGGCTCGCGCGCCTGTTCGACTACAAGCCGTTCCTGATCGTGATGTGCCTTGCGCCCGCGATCGGCCTGCTGCTGGTTTTCCTCACCTATCCGCTGGGCCTCGGCATCTGGCTCGCCTTCACCGACACCACGATCGGCCAGCGCGGCATCTACATCGGACTTGAGAACTTCCAGTATCTGCTCAAGGATCCCTTGTGGTGGAACGCGGTGTTCTATTCGATCTTCTACACCGCGATCGCAACTTTCGGAAAGTTCGCGCTCGGCTTCTGGCTGGCGCTGCTGCTCAACAACCATTTCCCGTTCAAGAGCCTGATCCGCGCCATCGTGCTGCTGCCGTGGATCGTGCCGACGGTGCTCTCCGCGCTGGCATTCTGGTGGATCTACGATCCGCAGTTCTCGATCATCTCCTATCTCCTGGTCGACGTGCTGCACTGGCGCGACAGCAATGTCGACTTCCTCGGCTCGCCCTGGCCGGCGCGGTTCTCGCTGATCGCCGCCAATATCTGGCGCGGCATCCCGTTCGTCGCGATCTCGCTGCTGGCGGGGCTGCAGACCATCTCGCCCTCGCTCTACGAGGCGGCGATGCTCGACGGCGCCACCTCCTGGCAGCGCTTCCGCTACATCACCTTCCCGATGATGATGCCGATCCTGGCGATCGTGATGACGTTCTCGATCATCTTCACCTTCACCGACTTCCAGCTGGTCTACGCCATCACCCGCGGCGGCCCGGTCAACTCGACCCATCTGCTCGCGACACTGGCGTTCCAGCGCGGCATCGCCGGCGGCGAACTCGGCGAGGGTGCCGCGATCGCCGTCTCGATGATCCCGTTCCTGGTGTTCGCAACATTGTTCAGCTACTTCGGCCTCGCGCGCCGCAAATGGCAGCAGGGAGAAGCCAATGACTGACGTCGCAGCCCAATCCTCCAACGTCGCCAGCGCCACGCCCGATACGATGGCGTGGGACTCCCGCGCCCGGCGCGTGGTGATGATCTATCTGCCGCTCGCCTGCTTCATCCTGATCCTGCTGTTTCCGTTCTACTGGATGGCGGTCACCTCGTTCAAACCGAACGCCGAGCTGCTGAACTACAAGGAGCACAATCCGTTCTGGATCACCTCGCCGACGCTCGCGCATATCAAGCATCTGTTGTTCGACACGGCCTATCCGCGCTGGCTGAAGACCACCATGCTGGTCGCGATCGGCTCGACCTTCCTGTCGCTGTTCGCCTCGACGCTCGCCGCCTACGCGATCGAGCGGCTGCGCTTCCGCGGCAGTCCCTATGTCGGCCTCGGCATCTACCTCGCCTATCTGGTGCCGCCGTCGATCCTGTTCATTCCGCTCGCCACCGTGATCGTGCAATTCGGCCTGTTCGACTCGCCGCTGGCGCTGATCCTGGTCTATCCGACCTTCCTGGTGCCGTTCTGCACCTGGCTGTTGATCGGCTATTTCAAGTCGATCCCCTACGAGCTCGAGGAATGCGCGCTGGTCGACGGTGCGACGCGGTTGCAGATCCTGTGGCGGATCACGCTGCCGCTCGCGGTGCCCGGCCTGATCTCGGCCGGCATCTTCTCCTTCACGCTGTCCTGGAACGAGTTCATCTACGCGCTCGCCTTCATCCAGAGCGGCGCCAACAAGACGGTGCCGGTCGCGATCCTGACCGAGCTCGTCACCGGCGACGTCTACCAGTGGGGCGCGCTGATGGCCGGCTCGCTGCTCGGCTCGCTGCCGGTCGCGCTGTTCTACTCGCTGTTCGTCGACTACTACGTGTCGTCGCTGACGGGGGCGGTGAAGGAGTAACGGAGCTTCCGGCGTATTGAAGCGAACTCAATCTATCCCCGTCATCCTGAGGAGCGCGAAGCGCGTCTCGAAGAATCGACGGCCAGCAGCCGGGCCGTGCATCCTTCGAGACTCGCCCAGCGGCGCAAGTGCGCCGCAAGGCTCGCACCTCAGGATGACGGGAATAGATGTGCGGCCTCTCTCAATGAAGTCGCGCACTACCGCGGCACGAACGCGACCGGCACGGAAAAGCCCATCGAGCCCTGCGTGATCTCGGACGGAAACGCCGGAAACGGCTGGGCCTGGCGCACCATCGCCAACGCGCGCGCGTCGAAGGTCGGACTGCCGGACGAGCCGCCGAGATGGCTCGACAGCACCTGCCCGCCGCTGCCGAGCGTGAACACCAGGCGGACCACGCCGCGCTGACCGTTGCCGCCTGCGGGATAGGAATGGAAGCGCAGCAGATGCGCGCGGACGCGGGCGTTATAAGCGGCGATCGCTGAGGCGGCTGCGCCGGCGCTGATCGCGGATGCTGCCGGCGCCTGCCGTTCGGCGCGGCTTGGCGCGATGGTGCGCGGTGCCGGGGTTGCCTCGGACGGCTGCTTTGCTTCCCGACGAACCACTTTCGGCTTGACCGGTTCGACCTTCGTCTCCGGAACGACTTTCGCGGGCTCGGGTTTCGGCGGCGTGATCTGCGGCTTCTGTTCCGGCGGCGCGACGACGTCGGGCTTCTCCTGCATCGGCGTCGGCGCAATCTCCTGCGGCACGGGCTGCGCGGCGGCGGGCTCCGGCGGCGACGCGTCGGCCTCCTGCATCGCCGGCCCCGGCGGCAGCTCGGTCTCCGAAATCTCCGGCGCCGAGGTGATCGGCGTCAGATCGACCAGCACCGCCGGCACCGCAACGCCGGGCGGCGGCGCCGGGACCCAGCTCATGCCAACCGCGAGCACTGCCGCATGCGCCGCCAGGATCGCAGCCACCGACAGGCCCCAGCGCCGCAGCCAGATCTCGTCGCCCGCATCATGAAGCGCGTACGCATTCATGGATCAGCTACGCCCGTCGAGGCCAACCAGCGCAATCTTGAGATAGCCGGCGTTGCGCAGCAGGTTCATCACCTCCATCAGATCGCCATAGCTGACCGCCTTGTCGGCGCGCAGGAAGATGCGCTCGTCCTTCCTGCCTTGTGTGGCGCCATCGAGCGTCGACGTCAGCGTCTCGCGCGCGATCACGTCCTCGCCGACCGCGACGGAGAGATCGGACTTCACGGTGACGAACACCGGCTTGTCCGGCCGCGGCTGCGGCTCGGCGGTCGAGGCCGGCAGATCGACGCCGAGATCGACGGTCGCGAGCGGCGCCGCCACCATGAAGATGATCAGCAGCACCAACATCACGTCGATGAACGGGGTGACGTTGATCTCATGCGCCTCGACCAGATCGTCGTCGCCACGACGCCGGCCGCCGAATGCGCCGCCAGTGCCAAGCTTCGCGCCCATCGCCTACTCCGCAGCGCGTGCCAGCCGGAACAGGCTGCGATCGCCCTCGCGGCTGACCAGCAGCATCACCATGGCGGAGGCGTCGCCGAGCAATGCGCGGTAGGACGCGATCGAACGGGTCAGGTGATTGTAGATCACGACCGCCGGGATCGCGGCGACCAGGCCGAGCGCGGTCGCAAGCAGCGCCTCGGCGATGCCGGGCGCGACCACCGCGAGATTGGTGGTGTGGGCCTCGGAGATGCCGATGAAGGCGTTCATGATGCCCCATACCGTGCCGAACAGGCCGACGAACGGCGCGGTGGCGCCGATCGTCGCCAATACGCCGGTGCCGCGCGCGATCTGCCGCGACATCGCCGCCTCGACCCGCTCCAACCGCAGCGCGATGCGCTCCTTGAAGCCGTCGTCGAACATCCCGCCGGACAGCGCAGCCTCGCGCGAGGCCGATTGCACGATCTGCGCTACCGCATCGCTGCCGTCGCGGCTCGCCTGCTCGACCTCGGCAAGCTGGGTGTCGCGCTCAAGGAGGCCGATCCGCTGCCGGGCGAGCGCGCTCTTGCGGCGGATCTCGACGGTCTTGGCGAGCCAGATCGTCCAGGTGACGAGCGAGGCGAAGGCGAGCCCAACCATCACCGCCTTCACGACGATGTCGGCGCTTTCGAACATGCCCCAGGGCGAGAGGTTGCGCGGCAGCAGTGCGGCGTCGGATGCGGCAAGGCTACTGCTTGGGAGAGATGCAGTCACGACCGCAATCAACTGGACGACGATTGATAGCTGGCTACTTCTGCCAAACGTGCGAATTAGCATACTCACCTCCAACCGCATCTCACCTCGCCCCGCCTGCGGGGAGAGGTCGGATCGCATCGCAAGATGCGAGCCGGGTGAGGGGGACTCTCCACGAGCACGGTGCCCGGAGGGTCCCCTCACCCCGACCCTCTCCCCGCAAGCGGGAGAGGGAGAAGAAATCTTCAGCCCGCGTTCGGTGCGAGGCGGTCCGCCAGCGCATGAAAGCGCACCAGCTGATCGCTACGCAGCGCGCGCGTCTCGTCGCGGCCGACGAACACCTTGAACATGATGCCGCCGTCGCGATTGATGAAGGCGATGAACGCCGACACCTTTCCCATGAAGGGCCGCTCGACGAACGCGATCGCCGCGCAGCGATCGTGCCTCAGATGGCCGTGCAAGCCCTTCGGCTGCATCAGGTTGAAATAGCCGCGACCGACCTCGCCGTTCGGAATGGCGCCGGTGAACTCGAAGATCGCGTCATCGGTGTGCACGATCAGCGTCACCTCGCCCCACTCCGCGATGTCCTGCATCGCGGCGGCAAACTCGCCGGGACCGATCCGCACCATGCTCTCGGGGAGCGCCTCGAGCACCGCGCGCGGCGTCACCTTGCGCTCGCGCGCGACGTCCTCGATGACCGTGCCGGGATTGTCGGCCATATAGGCCTTCAATCCCGCAAGCTCCGCGTTCTGCACGGCTGTCTCCGTCATGCCGGGCTCTTCGCGCGCTCGGTGATCAGCACCTCAAAACCCTCGAATTTGGGATGGCCGAGATAGAGGCTGCCGCCGGTCTCGTTGCCGGCGCGCGAATGGGCGCGGCGGAACGCATCGGATTTGGTCCAGTCTTCGAACGCCGCCTTGCTGGCCCAGACGGTATGGGTCGCATAGAGCGTGTGGTCCTCGGCCTCGGGGCCCTTCACCAGATGAAATTCGATGAAGCCCGGCAGATCGCCGAGATAGGATTCGCGCGTCTTCCAGACCGTCTCGAACGCCTGCTCCTTGCCCTTGATCACCTGGAACCGGTTCATTGCGATGAACATGAAAACTCTCTCCTGTTTGACGGCGGATGCCAGGATCCTGCCGGTTGATCTCGTTAATAACATGAACGCGCCAAGGAATACGCCAAGGCCGCGCTGGGGGCACCAGCGCGGCCGGAGCAACCTGGATGGAATGATCGGCGTCTCGCGTTACGCTCCACCTAGGTGAATCCTGAGTCCGGCCTTGTAAACGGTGCCCGGACCGGGGCTCGAGAACAGCACGTCGTTCTGCGTCGTGCCGTCGGTCGAGGAGCCCGGGATCGCATAAGGCCGGTAGTACTGGTTCAAGAGGTTGTCGACCGATGCCGTGAAGGTGATGTCCTTGGTGGCGTTCCAGGTCAGATAGAGGTTGACGAGCTCGTAGCCGGTCGAGGGCAGATAGCCCGCCGGCAGGTCGTTGTTGGCGCCGAACGAGGACCATTGCGCGGCAATGATCAGCGAACGGTCGAGCAGGCGGACGCCGCCCGTCGTCGTCACCTTGCGCGGCGTGATGGTGGCGAGCCCGACATTGGTCTGGGTGTTCCGGCCGCGCATCAGATGGCCGGCGACGCCGACGAACCAGTCGCCTGCATCATACATCGTCTCGAGCTCGAAGCCCTCGATGCGGGCGTGGGCGATGTTCTGGTACTGGTAGAACTGGCTGAACCGCCCGAACGGCGTCAGGGTCGGCGCCGAGGCGACGAGGTCGATATAGCCGTCGACGTCGTTACGGAACACGTTGACCTTGCCGCGGAACGAGTCGCTCGCGTTGAAGATGCCGTCATATTTCAGGTTGATGCCGGCTTCCTTGTTCTTGCCGACCTCCGGCCGCAGCGCTGCATTGGGCAGGAAGCAGAACAGGCCGCTGGTGCCGTCAGGGCAGTTGAACAGCGCCGGCCCGCCGCCGGTGGCGTGGCCGCCCGCGATCAGCGTCTCGGTGATGGACGGCGCGCGATAGCCTTCGGCATAGCTCGCATAGGGCGTGAAGCCGGCAACCGGCGTGACGCCGAGCGTGATCTTCGGCGACAGCCGGTCGCCGCTGGTCGTGGTGTTGATCGAATTGAGTTCGTAATGGTCGTAGCGGACAGCGCTGATCAGCTCGAGCCAGGTCGAATAGTTCTGCTTCAGCTGCACGAAGCCGCCGGACACGGTGCGCTGGCCGCCCGGCGTCGTAATGTTGGAATTGCCGCGCGAATCGAACGTCTCGACATCGTCGCGGAAGGCGTCGAAACCGTAGGTCACGGCGTTGCGCCAGTCGCCGAAATTGAAGCGCGAGGTGTTGTTGACGTCGACACCAACCGTATCCAGCAAATAGCCGCGCTTGTCGCCGACGCAGCCGGAGATGTTGTTGCCGGGATTGGCGAGCGTGCAGACCCCGCCGCCGGTGGTGATGCGGTTGCTGTAGGTCTTGACCTGGTCGTTGTCGGTGCGGTTGCCGTAGACCGAGATATTCCAGTCGAACAGCATGTCGTCGGGCTTGGAATATCGCCAGCTCAAGGTGCCCGTGTAGTTCTTGGCGTCGGAGGCATAGACCGAGGAGCCCGCGATCGCGGCGAGCGGCGCCGCCGCCGTGGTCGGGCCGCGGTTCGGCTGACCGATATTGTATTGGTAGTCCTGGAAGATGCCGCCGATCTTGAACTCGTGGCCTTCGGCCGGGCGGAACGTCACCTTCATCAGGCCGGCCGCGATATCGTTGCCGGTGTTACCGATCTCGGTGCCCGCGCCGTCCTTGTAATTGCCCTGGGTGCGATAAACCGCGCCGCCGAACACATCGACATTCGGATCGACGCGTACACCGCCGAACACGGAGCCCATGCCGCGGTCCTTGTTGGTGCCGTAGGACCCCGACATGTCGACACCCCAGCGCTCACCGGGACGCACTACGTCGTCGATGTCCTTGGTGCGGAATGAGACCACGCCGCCGATCGCGCCGGAGCCGTAGATGTTCGCGGTCGGGCCGCGCACCACGTCGACGCCGCCGATCAATTCGGGATCGAGGAAGAACGAGCCGTTGGCGTTGTGGCCGGTGCGCTGATAGTTCTGCCGCGCGCCGTCAACGACAACAGCGACACGGCCGAAATCCTGCAAGCCGCGGATGTTGATGACGGTTGCCGGATCGTCGCCGCGCTCCTGAACCGAGACGCCGGGCACGTTATAGAAAATATCGGAGAGCCGGTTCGGCTGCAGGCCCTGGATCTTCTCCAGCGTGACGGAGCTGACCGGCGCCAGCGCATCGATCGCGCGCTCCTCGGTCTTGGAGGCCACCGCCGTGATGGTGTCGAGCGATTGCACCGGCACCGCGCCGATCTGCGCGCGCGCATTCATCGCCGCCGACGCCGCCTGAGCTTCGGCCGCCGGCTTCGGCTTCCGCTTGGCTTGCTTCAGCCGCTCGGTAGAAGGATGCGCAGCCGACGGATCGGCGGTCTGCGCGAAACCGCGTTCCGGCAGTGCTGCCGCAAATGAAAACACCGACGCGCCCAAAATCAGTGCGCGCGAAACCCTAGCCCCATCAGCCATTCTAGCCCCAGCCTGATCATCGCTTTTCTGGTTTGGCTGGCGTGCGCTCCGACGAGCGGCTTGCTGGCTACATCGCGATGCAAGTCACCCGCCTGCATCGCGTGAGGATTGGTTACGAGCCGGCAACAAAACGGTCAAGAATGCGGCAGCGCTGTTTATATCGATTGTAAAGTGCCGCCGTTGGAATGCGCCTTCGTCCGCTTATACAAGCAAACACCATTTGAAAATTTTCGCAGGCGCAGCACCACAATATGTCCGCAGCTTCCGAAGACAATATCGACGCAGCCGGAAAGCAGACCGAGCCTGCATCCGGCGCGGCCAAAACGCTGATCATGCGCGGTAATCGTCTCGACAGCCGCGACCTGTTCGCTGCGGAGCGCGAGATCATCATCATGCACGGCGAAGAGCATTACCGGTTGCGGCTGACCTCGCAGAACAAGCTGATCCTGACCAAGTGACGGCCCCGATGACAATTTGTCGCACGCTCGCTTTGCTCGCCTTCTCTCTGCTGCCGATCGAAGCCGTGACGGCCGAGGGCATCACCGTGCATGACGCACGCGACCGCGACGTCGTGATCGACAATCCGTCGCGGATCGTCTCGATCGGCGGCGCGATCACCGAGATTCTCTATGCCCTCGGCTTCGAGGACCGCATCGCCGGCGTCGATGCGACCAGCCTCTACCCGCCGGCTGCGCTGCGCGAGAAGCCCGACGTCGGCTACATGCGCCAGCTGTCGCCGGAGGGCGTGCTTGGCCTGCACCCGTCGCTGGTGCTCGCAGTGCAGGGCTCCGGGCCGAAGGAGACCATGGACGTGCTCGAGGCGGCCAAGGTGCCGCTGGTGCTGGTGCCGGAGACGTTCTCGGAGGCCGGGCTGGTCGAGAAGATCAGACTGGTGGGCCACGCCATGGGCGCCGATCCACGCGCCGCCTGCCTGACCACGGCGGTGGAGAGCGATCTCGCGCAACTGCGCGCGCTGCGTGCTCGGGTGACCAAGCCGGTGCGCGTGATGTTCGTGATGTCGCTGTTGAATGGCCGGGCGATGGCGGCGGGCCACAAGACCGCGGCGGACGAGATCATCCGGCTTGCCGGCGGCGTCAACGCCATCGATGGTTACGACGGCTACAAGCCGGTCAATGACGAGGCCATCGTGGCAGCGAAACCGGATGTCGTGCTGTCGATCGATCGCGGCAAGGACTCGTTGACGTCGGATGCCGTGTTCGCGCATCCAGCCTTCGCGCTGACGCCGGTCGCGGCCAACAAGGCCTTCATCTCGATGGAAGGCCTTTATCTGCTCGGCTTCGGACCGCGCACCGCGGCCGCGGCACGCGACCTCTCGGTCAAGCTCTATCCGGCGCTGGCGCCGGAGGCCGACAACTTCAAGCCGGCAGCGCTGACCGCGAATTGCCGGCAATGAGCGTGCTGGCCGAACGCCGCGGACGTGCGAAACGACGGCGCGCCGGCATGTCGCTGCGGCCGGCCGCGACACTCACCCTGCTCTGCCTGCTTGCGGCGCTCGCAGGCACCGCCCTCGTCGCCCTGACGGTCGGGGCTGCCGGCATTCCAATGGCTCGGCTTCCGGCGGCGCTTGGGCTTTGGGCTGATCGTGTCGCCAACCCGCTGCTCGCACGCGACCAGCTCGTGGTGTGGTCGATCCGCATCCCGCGGATCGCGGCGGCGGCGATGGTCGGCGGCCTCCTTGCCGTATCAGGCTCGATCATGCAGGGCCTGTTCCGCAATCCCCTTGCCGACCCCGCGCTGGTCGGCGTCTCCTCCGGCGGCGCGTTTGCCGCGGCGGCCGCGATCGTGTTCACCGACAGCCATCTCGGCGAAAGCCTGCGCTTCCTGCAACACCAGCTGCTGCCGATCGCGGCCTTTGCCGGCTCGCTGATCACGACCGTCGTGCTTTACGGCATCGCCAGCCGCGGCGGCCGGACATCGATCGCGATCTTCCTGCTGGCCGGGCTTGCGATCGCCGCGATCGCCAATGCCGGCATCGGCCTTCTGGTGTTCGTCGCCGACGATCGCCAGCTTCGCGACATCACCTTCTGGCTGCTCGGCTCGCTCAGCGGTGCGACCTGGAGCAAGCTCACGGCGCTGGCGCCGGTGCTGGCGGTCGCGCTGGTCGCCTGCCTCTCGATCTCGCGCGGGCTCGACGTGCTGGTGCTCGGCGAGGCGGAGGCGTTCCACAGCGGCGTCGACGTCGAACGGCTGAAGCGGATCTCGATCGTGCTGGTGTCGGCGATGACCGGGGTCGCGGTCTCGGTCTGCGGCGTGGTCGGTTTCGTCGGCATCGTGGTGCCGCATCTGTTGCGGCTGGTGATCGGGCCCGCGCATCGGCTGCTGCTGCCGGCCTCCGCGCTGCTCGGCGCCATCCTCCTGGTCGGCGCCGACACCGTGGCGCGCACCATCGTGGCACCCGCGGAAATGCCGATCGGCATCCTGACGGCAGCGATCGGCGCGCCGTTCTTCCTCGCCATGCTGCTGCGGCAGCGCGGGCTGGTGTCGCTATGACGGCCCTGCTCGAAGCACAGTCGGTATCGATGACGGTCGGCGGCGCGACCCTGGTCGATGCGGTGTCGCTGCAGATCGGTGCCGGCGAGATGGTCGCGATCGTCGGTCCCAACGGCGCCGGCAAATCGACCCTGCTGCGGATGCTGTCGGGCGACCTGCGTCCGTCCCGCGGGGCGATCAGGCTGAGGCAGCGCGACCTGCAAACTTACCGACCGCGCGCGCTGGCGCAGCACCGCGCGATGCTGTCGCAGCATGTCAACGTCACCTTCCCGTTCACCGTCGAGGAAATCGTCAGCATGGGCGCCGGCGAAAGCCCGCGTGCCGTGGCGCGGGCGCTGGTCGAGGCGGCGCTCGACGAGGTCGGGCTCGCGCGTTTCCGTTTCAGGCAATTGCCGACACTGTCCGGCGGCGAGCAGCAGCGGGCGCATTTCGCCCGCGTGCTGGTGCAGCTCGCCTGCGGCGAAGCGCTGCATGGACCGGGACTGTTGCTGCTGGACGAGCCGACCTCGAGCCTCGATCTGCGGCACCAGATCGACCTGGTCGAAACGGCCCGGCGGCGCGCCGCCCGCGGCACCGCGGTGATCGCGATCCTGCACGACCTCAACCTCGCGATGCGGTTCGCCGACCGCATCCTGCTGCTGCACCGCGGCCGGCTTGCCGTCGACGGCGACCGTACGGCGGCGATGAAGGCCGAGACGCTGCGCGAGATCTTCGAGATCGACGCTGCGATCGCCTATACCGGAAACGGTGTGCCGTTCCTGCTGCCGCAGACGATGCAGCCGGCGCGCAAGGCGACGTAACGCCGCAAGCCTTATCCCGCCGCAACATCCGCGGTTCACAAAACTGTCAGCCGGCTGTAACAGGCGGCTCGGAGAACACCGCATCGTTTATCCTTTGGGAGATCAACCATGCGCCTGTCCCTGCTCTGCTCCGTCGCCTCGATCCTGCTCGCCACATCGGCATTCGCGCAGGGTGAGGGCGAATTCCCGGCGACGCTGGCGGGACACGCCGTGATGCCGGCGGAGAGCTTCATCGACGCGCCCGCCGACGCCCCTGATGATCTGAAGACCTCGGGCAAATACACCACCGGCAAGCGCGTCGACGCCATCGGCACCGTGATGGGCAAATCGTACGAGCGGCCGACCGGCGTGTCGCTGCCGTTCAAGGGCCAGCCGCTGCAGGGCCATTCCGGCATCAAGGTGATGCCCGACGGCTCGTTCTGGGTGATCACCGACAACGGCATGGGCTCGCGCTACAACTCGGCGGACTCGATGCTGTACCTGAACCGGCACAAGATCGACTGGGCGAGCGGCAAGATCGAGCGTCAGGAGACCGTGTTCCTGCACGATCCCGACAGGAAGGTGCCGTTCCGCATCGTCCACGAGGACACCGCCAAGCGCTATTTGACCGGTGCCGATTTCGACACCGAAGGCTTCCAGATCATCAACGACATTTTCTGGATCGGCGATGAATTCGGGCCCTACATCCTCAAGGCCGACAAGACCGGCAAGATCCTCGCCGTGTTCGAGACCGTCGCCGACGGCAAGCCGGTGCGCTCGCCGGATCACTGGGCGGTGCAGTCGCCCGGCGCGCCCGGCGCCAGCTACACCAACGTCAACCTGCGCCGCTCCAAGGGCTATGAAGGTTTTGCTTCCTCCAAGGACGGCAAGTTCCTTTACGGCCTGCTCGAGGGGCCGCTGTGGGATGCCGACAAGAAGGATTGGGAGAAGGTCGACGGCAAGGAAGCCTCGCGCATCCTGGAATTCGACGTCGCGGCGGAGAAGTTCACTGGACGCTACTGGCAATATGCGTTCGAGCAGAACGGCAATGCGATCGGCGACTTCAACATGATCGATCCGGCCCAGGGCCTCGTGATCGAGCGCGACAATGGCGAAGGCACCGCCGACAAGGCCTGCCCGCAAGGCCAGCGCGGCGAGAACTGTTTTCCTGACCTCGCCAAGTTCAAGCGCGTCTACAAGATCGAGCTGTCCGATGCCAATGTCGGCAAGCCGGTGCGCAAGATCGCCTATATCGACCTGATGAAGATCCGCGATCCGAACAAGAATGCGCGCAAGCCGCTCAACGACGGCGTCTACACCTTCCCGTTCTTCACCATCGAGAACGTCGACCGGGTCGACGAGACCCACATCATCGTCGGCAACGACAACAACCTGCCGTTCTCCTCGAGCCGCGACCCGAACAAGGCCGATGACGACGAGTTCGTGCTGCTCGAGGTCGGCGACTTCCTGAAGGCGAAGTGAAGGGCTGCTTTCGCCGATCACACCCGTGTCGTTGCCCGGCTCGGCCGGGCGACCCAGTATTGCAGAGACGTCCGAACTTAGTGGATGGGCCGCGGCGTACTGGATGCCCCGCTCAAGGCGGGGCATGACAGCGAATATGCGGATAGCGTGATGCTCATCCCGGCACGACGGCCATTCCGTCATCCCCGCGCAAAGGCTACGCCTTTGTCGCTGGAGGTGCGAGCCTTGCGGCGCAATTGCGCCGCTGGGCGAGCCTCGAAGGATGCACGGCCACCGATGCAGCCGCGCGGAGACAGCCGGGCCGCCGCCCCTCGAGACGGCCGCTTTGCGGCCTCCTCAGGGTGACGGTGATACAGCTCAGCGCGCGGCTTGCGTGATCCTCACTCCTTCTTCGTCCGGTAATCTCCGAACGTCGTGTCGCGCTGGTCGAGCTGGGCCTTCACGCTGCCGCCGTCGCGGCGGAAGCCCGCCATGTAGGCCTTGCTGGCCTCGGTCGTGAAGGCCAGCGCCTGGATCTCGGTGCCGGCCCGCATCGCGGCGCGGGCGCCCATGATTTCCATCGCGCGGTGGACGCTACGCTTGTTGAGCTGCTGCAGCTCGATCGGCACCTTGGCCGCGCGCTCGGCGAAATCCAGCGTCTTCGTCTCCAGCTCGGCGAGCGGAAACGACCGGGTCGCATAGCCCCATTCGGCGGCCTCGCGGCCGGACATCGCGTCGCCCGTCAGCATCAATTCCATGGCACGGCGCATGCCGACCAGCCACGGGTGATACTGCATGTCGGGCGGGCTCATCAGCCGCACCGGCGGATAGCCGATCTGGGCGTCGTCGGCGACGTAGACCACGTCGCAGGCGGTCGCGAGCTCGGTGCCGCCGGCGAGGCAATAGCCGTGCACCTGCGCGATCACGGGCTTTGCGAGATCCCAGATCGAGAACCAGCCCTCGACGACATGGCGCGACCATTGGCCGGGCCCGGATGCCGAGTGATAGGGCTGGTCGACGCGATTGTCGGCGGAGAGATCGTAGCCCGCCGAGAAGCAGGGTCCGGCGCCGCGCAGGATCGAGATCGAAATTTCGGGATCGCGGTCGGCCTGCTCCAGCACCTCGAAGATCTCGCCGCGCAGGCGATTGTTCAGCGCGTTGCGCTTCTCGGGGCGGTTCAGCGTGATGCGGCGGACGCGCGGACGCGGATCATCGACGATGATGTGCTGGTAGCTCATGGATCCTCCCGATCTCAGGCTTTGTTGCCTTTGGCAAAGTGATGCCCGAGATCGGCAGGGTTGTCATCGGCAGATGACGCAGGTCCTCAAAGCGTTTTCAAGCGAAGTGGGTTCCGGTTCGCGTGAAGAAAACGCGTCAAGCAACAACGCTAGAGCCCCGGCACGGGCTCTAGGTGGTGTGGACACTTATCGCAGCCATAGGACGATGGCAGCGAGAGTGACGACGGCCCGGTAATTCCGGGCGGTCTTTTCGAAGCGGGTTGCGACGCGTCGGAACTGCTTGAGCTTGCTGAAGCAGCATTCCACGAGATGGCGCTGGGCATAGAGATGTTTGTCGAGCGGATATTTGAGGGCTCGCGAGGGGTTGTTGGGGATGACGGCGAGCGCCTTTTTGGCGGCGATGTCTTGGCGCAAACGATCGGCGTCATAAGCCGTATCGGCGATGACGACCTCGGCGGGCAGCCCCTCGATTAATGCAGCGGCTTGTGGTGCATCGCCCTTCTGGCCCGCGGTGAGCGTGAACCGCACGGGGCATCCCAAGCCGCGTACGGCCATATGTATCTTCGTGCTCAGGCCGCCGCGCGAGCGCCCGATCGCTTGATCTTCAGACCCCCTTTTTTCGCCCCGGCGGCGTGCTGATGCGCCCGGACAATGGTGGAATCGACGATCAGATATTCGAAGTCCGGATCCTCGGACATCGCCTCGAAGATGCGGCACCAGACACCCTTGCGGCTCCATCGACTGAACCGCCGGAACACGCTGTTCCAATCTCCAAAAGCCTCCGGAAGATCACGCCAAGGAGAGCCCGTACGCACGATCCAAAGCACACCTTCCACAAACATCCGGTTGTCCCGCCCGGTCGAGCCCTTCTGATCGGGCCGGCCTATGATCAGCGGCGCCATGCGCTCCCAGGCCGCGTCGCTCAACACCAAACGCTCCATCACACCCAAGGCCGCCTCCCAAAAAGAAGCCTTGAATCTGATTTGCTCTCAAAAGGGAATCCTTAGAGTCCACACCACCTAGCCCGCCGGCACCATCACGACGCCCTTGTCCTTGGGCCAGCGCATCCGCCAGGCGAAATTGATGTCCCTGATATCACCGGCCTTGGCCTCGAACGCCCATTCCAGCACGCCGCGCTTGTCGCGCAGATTGGTGGTCGTGGCAGGCGTCGACGACGGCAGCATCTCCACCACGATATCGTCGTTCTCGCTGACCGGGAGCTGATCCTGGACCGCGACCTTGATCGGGAAGTCGTGGCCGTTGCGCACCGTGGTCTTGAAGGCGCGCTCGTCGGTCTTCGACGTGGTCACGATCAGGCCGGCGGAGCCCTCGTTGCGCTTCACCACCGTGCGTTCGATCTTGACCTTGTCGTCGGCGCCGAAGCCGAGCCGCACGGTCTCGTCCTTGGCGGCGGTGGCCATCCGGCTGCGGCCGACAAAGATACCGTCGCGGTAGATCGAGATTTGCCCCGGCAGCAACGGCGCATCGTCGGCCTGCACGAAGCTCGCTTCCAGGAACGCGGTCGGGTCGATCACCGGAACGGCGCGAACCGCGAGATCGGGGGTGATGGTCGCCGTCGAGATGCGCAGGCTCTTCGCGCCCTCATTGGCGGCAACGCTGACGCGGCCGGGAATCTTGAAGGTGGCCTGGAAGGCGCCGACCTCGGCGGTGGCTTCCAGTTCGTCCATGCGTCCCCCACCAAAGCGGAATTGCTGAACCGCGTCGGCGGCCGGCGCGGGTGCCAGCGCCTCGCGCGACCGCATGCTGGCCTCTCCCGAAAGCTTCGCCAGCGGTCGCGGCGGCTGCGGATATTGCACGATCAGCGAGCGGAGGTCGGGCGCATTGCCGCCGCGCGCGACCCGCACGGTGGAGACGACGAGCGCCACGTTCGACCAGTCCTCGCCGGTCGACTGGGTGATCTCGGCGCGGCGCACCAGTTCGATCGCGGGCTTGCGGTCTTTGGCGCCGGTGTCGAGCCGGGCGTCATAGAGCGGCGTCCAGCGCGCGTTGGGAACCGCATAGGTGACCCGCAAGGTCGCCTTGGTCGCCGCCTGCGAGGCGACATCGATCCGCACCTCGACCTTGCTCGGCGGCTTGCTGGTGCGATCGGCTGCGAGCTGCGCAAGATCGCGGTCGATCACGCGGATCTTGCGCTCGGCGTCACGGATCGCGCTGTCGGCGGTTGCGACCTCGTCGGCCACCGCCGAGAACGCCGCGCGCCACTCGCTGAGCGGACGGGCCTCGCCCTTTTCGCCGAGGCCCGCGGGTGACGCCTCGGCAAACCGCTCGGCAATTTGCGCCGCGCCTCGGCCGCGCTGATCAGTCCCTGCAAATCGGCGCGCTGATCGTTCAGCGCCTCGATGCGCTTGTCGATCTCGGAGAGATTTTGCGGCAGCAGCGGCCCCGGCAGCTTGGTGTCGATCGCGCCTATCGTGAGCTTCGCTCCGCCCTCGCCTTCGACCCGCAGCGAGGACGGATCGAGCCCGATCGGGAAATCCCTGGCGATGAGGGTGTTGTCGCCGGCAGGCAGATCCAGCGTGATGACGCGGGTGACGCTCGCGCCATCGGGATAGACGGTCACGGCATCGACCTGCGAGGCCGCATCGAGATTGGCCGCATGCAGCGGCCCGGCAACCAGCGCACCCGCCAGCACCAGGCTGGTGGTCACAAGATAATTCGCAATCCTACACATGACATCCCTCCGGAAAAAAACGCCGCATCGCGCACGAGACGAACGGCGCGCCGGGCTCGAGGGCGCGTCGTTTCTCGTGGTGAGACGCAGCGAGGAAGGGACTGGTTCGATTGAGGTTTCCCTGCGGCGCGACGATGGCGCCGCCGCGGCTGCCGCATGGCGCGGCGATGTCTTTCGGGCGTTAGCGATCTGCCTTGCGCCGGATCAACAGATAATTCGGCACGAAGCCGGCCAAGGTGATCGCGATCATGATCCACCAGCCGCGCTGAAACGCTGCGATCCGCTCGGTCATCGAGACCGGCGTTGCAAGGATCGCCACAAAGATCGCGACGCCGATCGCCAGTGCCGCCTGCCGGATCATGTTGATGACGCCGGAGCCAGTGGCAAACGACGACGGCGGCAGCGCGCCGGCGCCGACGCCCATCAGGGTCGGAAAGGTCAGCCCGACGCCGATACCGATCAGCATCACGCCCGCGACGACGGCAGGCGCATTGGGGTCGGCCCCGAGCAGCGTCGCCCAGATCGCGAGGCCGGCCGCGAACAGCAGGATTCCGGCGGAGACGACGGCCGCGGCGCCAAACCGCGCAATCAGCCGGCCGGCAAACAGCAGCGAGGTGATCGGCACCATCAGCGGGCCGGGAGCGATCGCAAGGCCGGTCTTCAACGCCGACCAGCCCCATACCGTCTGCTCCCACAAGGCGCAGGACAGCAGCATGGCGCCGAAGGCCGCCGAATAAGGCGCCATCACCAACGACGCGCCGGTGAACGGCCTGACCGCGAACAGCGCAGGATCGACGAAGGGATTCCTCGATCTGAGGCAATGTCGTGCGAAGGCGGCGAGCGAGACGGTCGCGACGGCAAAGCCAAGCACGACGCCGCGCGAACTCCATCCCCAATCGTTCGCCTTCACGATCGCAAATGTCAGCGCACCGATACCGGAGGTCACCAGCAGCGCAGCCCATGAACTCGGACGCGGTACGTCGTGACCGGGCACTTCGGGCAATTTCAGCCAGCCGACGATCAGCGCGACGACGCCGATCGGGACATTGACGATGAAGATCCAGCGCCAGTCGAAGGTGACCAGCACGCCTCCCGCGAGCGGGCCCAGTGCGGCGGCAAGGCCGCCGATCGCCGTCCAGGTGCGCACCGCCCCGGCGCGTTGCTCGGGCGGAAACGACGCCAGCAGCAGGCCGATCGAGGTTGGCGTCATCAATGCCGCACCGGCCGCTTGCGCCACGCGGGAGACGACCAGGAACTCGACACTGGAGGCCAGCGCACATGCCGCCGACGCGGCCGTGAACAGCGCGACGCCGAGCAGGAAGCTGAGATTGCGGCTGTGGCGTTCGGCGAGCCGGCCGAAGAACACCAGCAACGCCGCGTAGGCAATGGCGTAGGCATTGAGGATCCAGGACAAATCCTCAAGCGAGGCGGCGCGAAATTCCTGCGCGATGTTCGACAGCCCGACATTGACGATGAACAGATCGAGATTGGCGAGGCAAATTCCGACCGACACGATCGCAAGCACCTGGCGCGGGGTTGCGGTGGCGACGCCGGACTGCGGCCGCGCATCAGGTTCGACGACCAGATCGATGGTCTCCGCCTCTACCTCCGACATCACACCCTCCGAAATACGTGCATATGCATCTATTGCCATTAGGTGCATATGCATGTATCTGTCAAGTCCTCGGAGGCAGCGATGGCGAAAACGGAGCCCAGCCGGTGTAATCTCACGGCGTTGCGCAAGGCGACGCGGCGGGTGTCGCATCTCTACGATCAGGTCCTTGCGACATCCGGCCTGCGCGGCACGCAACGGGCGATTCTGGTCTATGTCAGGCGGTCGGGCGCGCCGACGATGGGCGAGCTTGCCGCAGCCCTGGTGCTCGACCGCACCGCGCTGAACCACAACCTCAAGCCGCTCGAGCGCGACGGTCTGTTGACCATCACCGTCGACAAGAGCGACCGGCGCAGCCGGCTGGTGCGGCTCACCAAGCGCGGCGAAGCCAGGCTCGAGGAATCACAGGCCGCATGGCTCAAGGCGCAGGAGCGCTTCGAGACCGCCTTCGGCGCAAGGCAGGCCGCCGATCTCCGGCAGACGCTCGAACTGATTGCCTCGCTCGAGTTTGACGAGCGCGCGCTTACCTCACCGGCGAGCTAGCCGGCTCCAAATCGGGATAGGGGGAAGCCTCGCGGCTTCTCCCCTCCCACACCACCGGACATACGGGTCCGTATCCGGCGGTTCGGTGGATTATGCGGGCTGCTGTGCCGCGACGGAAGCCAAGCCGAGTGCCCTGAAGAACGCGATTGGCATGGCGATGGTGAGCGCGGGGCTGTTCGCGAGCCGCCAAGGGCCATGCGGGCTGCCGGCGGTTTGTGCCGCCAGATCCCGGCCGACGCCGCAGCGTCGCAGCTCGGCAAAGCGAGTGTCACCGCGCTTCCATTGTTTCCAGGCGATGGCGCGCAACCGCCGCCTGAGCCATTCGTCAAGTGTGCGCAACACCGACGGGGTTTGGCAGATGCCGAAGTAGCCGCGCCATCCGATCAGATAGCGCGATAGTTCCTTGGCAATCTGCGCGAGGCTTCGGCCGCAGGTGCGTCGTGTCAGTCCTCGGACCTTCGCCTTGAAGCGGGCAAGTGCCTGCGGCGCGATGCGCCGACGCGGTTCTTTCCCACCGATAAAGCTGAAGCCCAAGAACTTGCGAACGCTCGGTTTGGCGACCGCGCTCTTGGCTTTGTTGACCTTGAGCTTGAGGCGCTTTTCGAGGAACCGTTCGATGCCCGCCAGCACCCGCTCGCCCGCCTCCCGACTGCGCACATAGATGTTGCAGTCATCGGCGTAGCGCACGAAGCGATGGCCGCGTCTTTCCAGTTCCCTGTCCAGCACATCCAGCATCAGGTTCGACAATAGCGGCGAGAGCGGACCGCCCTGCGGCGTACCCTCTTCCGTCGGACTGACCAGCCCTCTCTCCAGCACACCCGCATTCAGGAATCCGCGGATCAGCTTCAGGAGGCGCTTGTCAGTCACCCGCTTGGCAACGAGCCTCATCAGGATGTCGTGGTTGACCCGGTCGAAGAACTTCTCCAGGTCGATGTCCACCACGAAGCTGTGGCCGGCCGCAATGTACGTCTGCGCCCGTTCCACCGCCTGATGCGCCGAGCGCCCCGGCCGGAAGCCGAAGCTGGTCTCGGAGAACGTCCCGTCCCAATCCGCCTGCAGCACCTGCATCACCGCCTGCTGGATCAAGCGGTCGAGCACCGTCGGGATGCCGAGCGGCCGCAGGCCGCCCGACGTCTTCGGTATCTCCACCCGCCGCACCGGCTGCGGCTTGTAGGTGCCCTCAAGCAACTGGGCTCGGATCGCTAGCCAGTGCTCCTTCAGGTGGGCCGGCAACTCATCGACGGTCATCCCATCGACGCCCGCCGCGCCCTTGTTGCGCGTCACTTGCGCCAACGCCGTCTTCAGGTTCTCACGCTCGATTACCGCTTCCATCGACGGCCCTGCGGCCGCCGGGCGTTCGAGGGCGGTGGCCGCCGCGCGCGCTTCGGACTCTTGGGCGGCGGCGTTCGGGGCTTCACCCTTCGCTCCGGTGCCCAAGTTCAGCTCGACCTGATTCTTCTGCCGCATGGCTCGCGCGAGATCACCGTTCTACTGGCCACTTCCACCGTTTGGGCCTTCGACGGCACGCCACCGCCTACTATGCCCGCTGCTGACTTCTGCGCTGCGGTCAAGTCGCCTTACGACGACCTCAGTCCCGTTACCGGGACACAGCACAGACCTCCCGAGGTAAGACCGACCGCCTTCACCGCACGCTCGCCGGATTTACCACCCCGACCCTTGATGACTATGGACTTCGCGATCACATGCTCGCTCGTCCGGCCGGGTAGGCCTCGTTATCCGGTAATTGTCCATCGAGCCGCGGCTTTGCTCCACGCTGTCTTCAGACCCCACCTCGCGATGACGCCCTTGCGCTTCGCTAATCCTTCGCCGTCATCAGGCTGGATAGAGGACTTCCACCTCCAAGCTGTCGTTCATACTCGGCACACATGAAAAGCGGCCCGGCGTTGCCGCCGGGCCGCTCGTTCGCACACGATCAGTGTCGATCGCGCTTAGCTGTAGATCTCGAACAGGCCGGCGCCGCCCTGGCCGCCGCCGATGCACATGGTCACGACGCCCCACTTGGCCTTGCGGCGACGGCCTTCCTGCAGCAGGTGGCCGGTGAGCCGGGCGCCGGTCATGCCGAAGGGATGGCCGATCGCGATCGAACCGCCATTGACGTTATACTTCTCGGGATCGATGCCGAGCTGGTCGCGCGAATAGAGGCACTGGCTGGCGAACGCCTCGTTGAGCTCCCAGAGATCGATGTCGTCCACCTTCAGGCCGTGGCGCTTGAGCAGCTTCGGCACCGCAAACACCGGACCGATGCCCATCTCGTCGGGCTCGCAGCCGGCCGAGGCCCAGGCCACGAAGCGGCCGAGCGGATTGAGGCCGCGCTTCTCGGCGTCCTTGGCCTCCATCAGCACCACGGCGGCGGCGCCATCGGAGAGCTGGCTGGCATTGCCGGCGGTGATGAACTTGCCCGGGCCCTTGACCGGCTCGAGCTTGGCGAGGCCCTCCAGCGTGGTCTCGGGGCGGTTGCACTCGTCACGATCGACCACGTAGTCGACGATCGACTCGGCCTTGGTCGCCTTGTCGACCACCTTCATCTTCGTCTTCATTGGGACGATTTCGTCCTTGAACTTGTTGGCCTGCTGCGCGGCGGCCATGCGGCGCTGCGACTCCAGCGAATACTCGTCCTGGTATTCGCGGCTGAGCTTGTAGCGCTCGGCCACGATGTCGGCGGTATCGATCATCGCCATGAAGATGTCGGGCGCGGTCTTGAGCAGCTCGGGATCGATCGATTCCTTCGGCGAGCCGCCGCCGGGAATCGAGATGCTCTCGACGCCGCCGGCGACGATGCAATCGGAGCCGTCGGAACGGATCGAGTTGGCGGCCATCGCGATAGTCTGCAGGCCCGACGAGCAGAAGCGGTTCACGGAGACGCCCGCAGTCGACTTCGGCAGGCCGGCGAGCAGCGCCGCCTGGCGGCCGATGTTCGGCGCGCCATGCGCGCAATTGCCGAGATAGCAATCCTCGACATATTCCTTGTCGACGCCGGCGCGGTCGACCGCGTGCTTGATGGCGTGCGCGGCGAGCGACATCGGCGGGGTGATGTTGAATCCGCCACGGCCGGACTTTGCCAGGCCGGTGCGCGCGTAGGAAACGATTACGGCTTCACGCATTGTTTTCTCCCTCTGAGATGACGGTCATTGTGGCGCGTCGTGGCCCGTTCGTACACATTTTTCGGCGGGCGCAACAGCAATACCGGACGCCCCGGAACGACAAACGCCGCCTCCGGGACCGGAGACGGCGTCATGTTCCGCAGATCGGAATATGGACTGCTTGAGCGGTATCTTCCTTCCGTCATGCCGGGCGTTCCGGGCGATGACGAGGACCGCTCAAACAGCGTTTGAAACGCCAGCGCCTTTAAAACGTCAGCGGCTCAGAACGTCAGTGCCTTGGCCTGCTTCACCTGCGGCAGTGTCTGTACCTTGGCGAGCAGCTCCGCCGGCACCGCGCCGTCGACCTCGACCAGCGCAATGGCGTCGCCGCCTTGCTTGACGCGGCCGAGATGGAAGGTCGCGATATTGATTTTCGCATCACCCAAGAGGCTCGCGAACGCGCCGATGAAGCCCGGCTTGTCCTCGTTGGTCACGTAGATCATCGACTTGCCGAACTCGGCGTCGACACGGATGCCCTTGATGTCGACGAGACGCGGCTTGCCGTCGGCGTAGACGGTGCCGGACACCGAACGCTCCTGACGCTCGGTGGTGACTGTGACCGTAATCAGGCTTTCATAGTCGCTCTGCGCGGCGCGGACGACCTCGTCCACCACCATGCCGCGCTCCTTGGCGACGACCGGCGCCGATACCACGTTGACCTCGCCCAGCATCGGCCGCAGCAGGCCCGACAGCACCGCCGAGGTGATCGCCTTGATCTTCATCTCGGCGACGTGGCCCTCATAGGTGATCTCAGTCTTGAGGATGCCGCTCTCGGTGAGCTGGCCGGCGAACGAGCCGAGCTTCTCGGCAAGCTCGATGAACGGCTTCAGCTTCGGCGCCTCTTCCGCGGTGATCGAGGGGAAGTTGACCGCGTTGGAAATCGCACCCGACAACAGATAGTCCGACATCTGCTCGGCGACCTGCAGCGCGACGTTTTCCTGCGCTTCGGTGGTGGAGGCGCCCAGATGCGGGGTGCAGATCACGTTGGGATGGCCGAACAGCACGTTCGAGGTCGCCGGCTCCTCGACGAACACGTCGAAGGCGGCGCCCGCGACATGCTTGGAATTCAGCGCGTCGACCAGCGCCTGCTCGTCGACCAGGCCGCCACGCGCGCAGTTGATGATGCGCACGCCCTTCTTCATCTTGGCGATCGCGGCCGCATCGATCACGTTGCGGGTCTTCTCGGTCAGCGGCGTATGCAGCGTGATGAAGTCGGCGCGCTTCAAGAGATCGTCGAGCTCGACCTTCTCGACGCCGATGTCCTTGGCGCGCTCCGGCGACAGGAACGGATCGAACGCGATCACCTTCATGCGCAGGCCGAGCGCGCGGTCGGCGACGATCGTGCCGATATTGCCGCAGCCGATCACGCCGAGGGTCTTGGCGGTGATTTCGACGCCCATGAAGCGGTTCTTCTCCCACTTGCCGGCCTGGGTCGAGGCGTCGGCCTGCGGAATCTCGCGCGCCAGCGCCAGCATCAGCGTGATCGCGTGCTCGGCGGTCGTGATCGAATTGCCGAACGGCGTATTCATCACGATGATGCCCTTGGCGGTCGCGGCCGGGATCTCGACATTGTCGACGCCGATGCCGGCGCGGCCGATCACCTTGAGCCTGGTCGCCTTCTCGATGAGCTTGGCGGTCGCCTTGGTGGCCGAGCGGATCGCGAGGCCGTCGTAATTGCCGATGATCTCGGCGAGCTTTTCCTTGTCCTTGCCGAGGTTGGGCTGGAAGTCGACCTCGACGCCGCGATCCTTGAAGATCTGGACGGCGGCGGGAGACAGCGCGTCGGAAATCAGAACTTTGGGTTTTGTCATCTCGATTGTTCCTTTGCCCTGCCGCGGGCGGGTCTCCTGGACCGATCTGGTGAAATCTCTGATCACTTCTCCCTCTCCCCGCTCTTGCGGGGAGAGGGTTGGGGTGAGGGCAGCCACGGGCGAGGAACAAGCCGAAAGGGCCCCTCACCCGGATCGCTCAGGCGCGCAATTGCGCTGCCGAGCGATCCGACCTCTCCCCATAAGAACGGGAAGAGGTGACAAGAGAAAGCTTATGCCGCCTTGGGCAACGCTGCCTTGGTCTCGGCAAACGCCCAGTCGATCCACTGCGTCAGCAGCTCGACATCCTTGGCTTCGACGGTGGCGCCGCACCAGATCCGCAGACCCGCCGGCGCATCGCGGTAATACGCGAAGTCGAAGCCGGCGTTCTCCTTCTCCACCAGCGCGACCAGCTTCTTGCAGAAGTCGGCCTGTGCGTCTGATGGAAGCGAGGTGATCGCGGGATCGGTGAACTTGAGGCACACCGAGGTGTTGGAGCGGATCGCGGGATCCTTGGCCAGGAAGTCGATCCACGGCGTCTTCGCCTTCCAGTCGGCGAGCGCCTTGGTGTTGGCATCGGCGCGGGCGATCAGCGCCTTCAGGCCGCCGATCGACTTCGCCCAGTTCAACGCATCGAGATAGTCCTCGACGCAGAGCATCGACGGCGTGTTGATGGTCTCGCCTTCAAAGATGCCCTGGTTGAGCTTGCCGCCCTTGGTGAGGCGGAAGATCTTCGGCAGCGGCCAGGCCGGCTTGTAGGTCTCGAGCCGTTCCACCGCGCGCGGCGACAGGATCAGCATCCCGTGCGCGGCTTCACCGCCGAGCGCCTTCTGCCAGGAGAAGGTGACGACATCGAGCTTGGCGAAATCGAGCGGCTGCGCGAAGGCGGCCGAGGTCGCGTCGCAAATCGTCAGGCCTTCGCGATCCGCGCTGATCCAGTCAGCGTTCGGCACGCGCACACCCGAGGTGGTGCCGTTCCAGGTGAAGACGATATCCGACTTCGGATCGACCTTGGAGAGATCGGGGATTTCACCATAAGCCGCGTTGAGCTTGGTGACGTCCGTCAGCTTCAATTCCTTGACGATATCGCTGACCCAGCCCTCGCCGAAGGATTCCCAGGCGAGCGTGGTGACGGGCCGCGCGCCGAGCAGCGACCACAGCGCCATCTCGACCGCGCCGGTGTCCGACGCCGGCACGATGCCGATCTTGTAATCGGCGGGCACCTCAAGCACCTCGCGCGTCAGTTCGATCGCGAGCTTGAGCTTGAGCTTGCCGACTTTCGCGCGATGCGAGCGGCCGAGGGCAGCGTCCTTGAGATTGTTGGGGTTCCAGCCGGGGCGCTTGGCACAGGGGCCGGAGGAAAAATGCGGCACTTCAGGCCGCGAAGCGGGCTTCGCTGCAGTCATAATCTACCCTTCCAGATAGCTGCCTCTCGGTGGGGAGAGGTTTCCCGCGGTCGGGGATAGTGGAAAGGTACCCAAACGTCAAGAAAGTTCGGACTCGTCTGGAACAATCCGGGCATCACGGCTGATTGATGGGGCGTCCTCGACCTGCTGGATCGTCTCCTGATCGAGCAAATCTGCCGCCAGAGTCATGACCTTAACTGCCCTGCGCCGGCTCGATACTTTCAGAATGCGCTTCTCGCCGGCCTGCACGATGTATTCGTTGCCGACCCGCACGATCGAATAATCCGACATTCCAATCCCCAGTTGCCCGCCGCCCCGTGGGAGACGTCCGACATACCGGACTCGTTCCGACCCGTAAAATCACAGAGACCGGCTTAGTTTATTGGCTGTTAACCGGATCGCAGACTATCCGCTGCTGCAGGTATTGCCCGGTAGATGGCACAACTTCTTGCACGCGTTTCAAAAGCGAATCGTCATCCCGACATGGCTGCGCGCGAACCCGAGCCTTTCATAGAAGCGCTGCGCATCGACCCGCGTCTGATGCGTCAGCAACTCGATGAGCATGCAGCCTCGCGCGCGCGCCTCCATGACTGCCCACTGCACGAGCTTCTCGCCGATGCCGCGGCTGCGGCAATGCCTTGCGACGCGAACGTCCTCGAGCAGGCCGCGCGAGCCGCCCTGCGAGCTGATGCCCGGCAGAACCGCGAGTTGCAGACAGCCGACGACGACGCCGTCCCCGTCGACGGCGACGACGAGCTGCAAATTGGGATCGCGCTCGACCCGCGCGAAGGCCTCGTAATAGCTTTGCGGCAGCGGATCCTCGATCCGCTCGCGCGCACTGCCGAGCGGATCGTCCGCAAGCATGCCGACGATGGCGGCGACGTCTTCGCGGCGAGCGCGGCGGATCGTGATGGATGAAGCTTCAGTCATGGCGGCATTCACCTGAGGTCAGCGGACCGGCGGCAGCGCGAGCACGCGCTCGGCATCGGCGATCCAGCGACGGATCACGGGATAGCGCGCGAGCTCGAGGCCGCCATCCTCCGCGACACGCGTATATGCGAGCAGCGAGACGTCGGCGAGCGAGAACGCGTCTCCGACCAAAAATTGCGTCCCCGCAAGATGCCGCTCCAGATGATCGAGCGCGACATAGCCGCGCTTGACGAGGTTCGGATCGATCTCCGAGATGGCCTTGCCGAGATACACGGCCTGAAAGCGGCAGACGGCCACATAAGGCTCGTGGCTGTTCTGCTCCCAGAACATCCAGGCATCCATCTGCGCCGCGCGATAGGGATCGCTCGGGATCAGGTCGCTGCCGCGCGCGAGATAGCGGATGATGGCGTTGGATTGTGCCAGCGTGCGGCCTTCATCCAGCTCCATCGTCGGCACTTGGCCCCAGCCGTTTCGCTTGAGGAATTCCGCGGTCCGGCTGCCGCCCTTCATGGTGTCGATCTCGACCCATGTGTACGGCAGCGCCAGCCTGTCGCACACCCATTTCACCTTCAGGCAGTTGCCTGAATTGGCGTCGCCGTAGATTTTCATGTGATCGCGCTCCGACCGTGAGGCGACAGAGCAGCAGTCGCTCCCCGGTCTGTCAACCGTCGCCGGCTACGGCAGCGGCGATCAGAACTTGTAGCCGGCGCCGACCCGGAAGCTGTTCATGTCGACGGCGATATTCTTGACCGCCGCGAAGCGCACATATTCCCACTCGCCGCGGAGAAACAACCCGCCGACCACGCAATATTCAAGCCCGAGGCCCGCGGTCCAGCCGACCGCATAGTTGTTCACCCGCTGCTCCGTCTGGGCGGCGCTGCCTGAGCCCAGGTAGTCGTTATGCTGAATTGTAACGGTGTTGTTGCCGACCGTCTGGGTCTCGGCCCAGGCATCGTACTTGTCAAACGACACCGTCGCCGAACGCGACACGGACATGCGTCCCACCGCGACACCGCCGAACATGTATGGCAGGAAGTTGCCTGCCGCCCATCCGGCGCGTCCACGGAAGGTCGTGACGTCCTTGACCTGCAAGGCGGCGCTCCCCGACAACGTGGTGTTGTAGGTGTAGGTGTGCCCGCTCGGAGGAGTCTCGCCCTTGGGATTCACGATCTGCCGCGTCATCGAGTCGCCCGCCGAACTTTCGAGGCCGTTCAGGTAATTGTAGTTGGCCTCGACGCCGAGCACGACGTCGTCCCATTGCCAGTTGCGGCCGACGAACGCGCCGAACCCGTTGCTCTGCGCATGGTTCTTCGGCAGCAGGGCCCAACCCGAAACCGGGTCGGCCAGAACGCTCTCGCGCAGCATGAAGGAGGTCATCGCGCTTGGCGCGTGGCTGAAATCGATGTCGCCGGAGGAATAGCCGATCTGGCCGCCGACGTACCATCCTTCCCAGTTCCCGCTCCTGCTCGGTGCATCGACATAGGAGCCGCGCAGGATCGGAAAGTCCGGCAGGTCGGCAGCCTGCGCGCCGGTCACCGTTCCAATCATCATCGCCGCCAGCACCAGCCTACGCATTGCAACGCTCCATCCACCGCATCGATTTCGCGTTGATCATCGCCTGTTAACCTTAACCAATCGTTGTCGCCGCCCGTTTCGAGCATGCAAGTTGCAGAAGTGCGCGACATGACGCGGCAAGTTCGCGACATGACGCGGCAAAGAAAAACGGCGCGGGATGGTCCCGCGCCGTTGCAATCGTTAACCGTGAAGGCCCGAAATTAACCCTTGCGGATCAGCGGCGGCGGAGGCGGCGGCACGTCGCAGCACGGCAAGTTGAAGCGCACGCCGAGCTTCACGTCCTGCGAGGTGATGTCGCGGTACTGGAAGCTCGAGGGACCGGCCGGCGTGCCGTCGAAGAAGTGACCTTGGCCGTGGGCGGCAGTGCCCATGTCGAGGTAGCGATAGGCCAGTTCAACCGTGAAGTTGTTGGTGACCTTGTAGGCGACACCGGCATGCAGCGCCCAGGCGAAGTTGGTCTTGGTGGCGCCATCGGCGATGAAGGAACTGGTGAGGCCCGACCCGCTCGGGAACGTCGCGACGTCGGAGAAGGCCGAGGTCTTGATCGTCGCGGCACCGACACCGGCACCGATGAACGGGGTCAAACAGCCCCAGGTGCCGAGATCAGCGTAGACGTTGACGAGGCCAACCCAGCTCTGGATGCCGCCATGATAGGCGTCGCTCAGCGGGCTGGGCCCGGGGAACGTGAAGAAATCGGTGCCGTTGAAGCTCACCTTCGAGCGATACTCACCGGTGATGTCGGCGCGGAACCAGCTGTTGAACTGATAGCCGACGCCGATGCCGTAGAGCACGCCGCCGTCGAAGCCGTGGCCATACTGGTTGAAGGCGGTGCCGGCCGGCAGTGTGTCGTAGGCGTTGACGTGCAGCTTGGCCTGGGTGTTGGTCATGCCGATGTCGCCGCGCAGATACCAGCCGCCGAAATCCTGGACCGGCGGAGGAGCATACGCCATCGGAGGTGGCGGCATGATGGGCATGTCGGCGGCGAACGCCGCCGAGGACAACAGAGATGCCGCACCGGCGGCAATCAGGGTCTTTACGCTACGCATTGGCTTCGTCCTTTTGGGCCAAGTGAGGCGACACGAAAGCCCCACGTCTGAAACTCACGGCCCGGACGATGGCAGGAAATGTTTAAGCGGCACTTAACCCTAATTTTTAAGGTTGATTTTCTCTCACCTTTCTCTGCGGCTGTCGCTTATGGATCCATAAATGACGCAGATTGGCGACGAAACATCGCGATCCCGCCACAAGTGCTAATGAAGCGTTGACGCATCCGCGCCGTTCGCAAGGCACGCGAGCCGGGTGTGTTAGCGAATGCTTAACGCGGGCGTCGCGTCCGCGGCCGAGCGTTCAGCGCACGGCCTGCGGCATCCTCGGCAGGAACACCGCGAGCAGGCCGATCGCCGGCAGGAAGGCGCACAGCTGATAGACGAAGGCGATCGAGGTGTGGTCGGCGAGCTTGCCGAGCACGGCGGCGCCGAGACCGCCGATCCCGAAGGCGACGCCGAAGAACACGCCAGAGATCATGCCGAAGCGATGCGGCATCAATTCCTGCGCGAACACGATGATCGCCGACGTCGCCGACGAGATGATCAAACCGATCACCACCGTCAGCACGGCGCTGGCGAACAGGCCGGCATAGGGCAGCGCCAGCGTGAACGGCAGCGCGCCGAGGATCGAGAACCAGATCACGTATTTGCGGCCGAAGCGGTCGCCGAGCGGACCGCCGATGAACGCACCCGCGGCGTTGGCGGCAAGGAAGACGAACAGATAGAGCTGCGCCGCCTGCGTCGAGACACCGAACCGGTCGATCAGATAGAAGATGTAATAGCTCGACAGGCTCGAGACATAGAGCTGCTTGGAGAACAGCAGCGCGACCAGCACGATGAGCGCGATCTTCACGCGCCGCTGATCCGGATGGTCGGGATGCCGCGCGCTGGCGGCCGTCTTCTTGCCCGATATCTGCGGTTTGTACCAGACGCCGATGCGCCAGAGGATCACGATGGCAAGGAACGCGATCGAGGAGAACCAGGCGATCGAGGGCTGACCGAACGGCACCACGATCAGTGCTGCGAGCACCGGCCCCATCGAGGTGCCGAAACTGCCGCCGAGCTGGAACACCGATTGCGCGAAACCGTAACGTCCGCCTGACGCCAGCCGCGCGATGCGCGACGATTCCGGGTGGAACACCGCGGAGCCAAGGCCGACCAGCGAAGCCGCAATCAGGATGACCCCATAGGTATGCGCAACGCTGAGCAGCAACAGACCGAAAAAGGTGAAGCCCATGCCGATCGCAAGCGAGAACGGCTGCGCCTTCTTGTCGGTGAAATGCCCGACCAGCGGCTGCAGCAGCGACGCCGTGAACTGGAACGCCAGCGTGATCATGCCGATCTGCGCGAAGTCGAGCGCGTAATTGTCCTTCAGGATCGGATAGACCGAAGCGATCAGCGACTGCATCGTGTCGTTGAGGAAGTGCGAGAAGCTGATGCCGGCAAGCACGACATAGGCCGGCCCCGCAGCGGCGGCAACCTTCGCGGCCGTCAGCTCCGGCACCGCCACCGGCTCGCCCAGCGCCTGTTTGCTCACGACGGGTTTGTTCAATGCAGCATTCCCGGACAGATTCGCAAAAATACCTCCGTGTCGTACGACGCGGAGGTGAGGCAAACCAGTTGCGTTAGCCGATGGCAGCGATGCGCTGTGTGGCCAGCCGGCGGCCAAACTCTATCCCCGTCACCCTGAGGAGCGCCAACGGGTCCGCGCAAAGCGCGGCCCGATGACAGGCTCCGCGCGTCTCGAAGGGTCCACGGCCCGGCGCTCGCCACATTGCGACAATGGGCCGTGCATCCTTCGAGACGCGCGCAAGGGCGCGCTCCTCAGGATCACGAGCTGACGAGGCCGGACGGGGCTTAAGCCGCGGCGGCGTGGCCGAGTGCGCTGACGATGTTGTCGACGACCTCTTCCACCAGGATACGATCGTCGCCCTCGCCCATCACGCGGATCACCGGCTCGGTGCCGGAGGGGCGGATCAACAGACGGCCATGGCCGTTGAGGCGCTTCTCGCCGTCGGTGATCGCGGACTTGACCTCGGCGTCGTCGAGCGGCTTGCCGCTGCGATAGCGCACGTTCTTCAGGATTTGCGGCAACGGATCGAAACGCCGGCAGATCTCCGACACCGGGCGGCGCAGCTTCTGCACCACGGCCAGCACCTGCAGTGCCGCGACGAAACCGTCGCCGGTCGTCGAATAGTCCGACATGATGATATGGCCCGACGGCTCGCCGCCGAGATTGTAGCCGCCGCTCAGCATCTGCTCGAGCACATAGCGGTCGCCGACCGGCGTGCGGACCATCTGCAGCCCGAGGCCCTGCAGGAAGCGCTCCAGCCCGAGATTGGACATCACGGTCGTGACGATGCCGGGCTTGGCGAGGCGCCCCTCCTCCTTCCAGCTCTGCGCTATCACCGCGAGCAGCTGGTCGCCGTCGACGATGTGGCCGCGCTCGTCGACCAGGATGACGCGATCGGCATCGCCGTCGAGCGCGATGCCGATGTCGGCGCGCATCTCGCGCACCTTCCGCGACAGCGCTTCCGGCGAGGTAGAGCCGCATTCCTTGTTGATGTTGAAGCCGTCGGGTTCGACCCCGATCGGCACCACGTCGGCGCCGAGCTCCCACAGCGCTTCCGGCACCACCTTGTAGGCGGCGCCATTGGCGCAATCGACCACGACGCGCAGGCCGTCGAGCGAGAGATCGCGCGGCAGCGTGCGCTTGGCGAATTCGATGTAGCGGTCATGGACGCCGTCGATGCGGCGGGCGCGGCCGAGGCTCGCGCTCTGCGCCAGGCGGCGGTCGAGCGATTCGTCGAGCAGCTGCTCGATCTGCTTCTCGACATCGTCCGACAGCTTGAAGCCCTGCGGGCCGAACAGCTTGATGCCGTTGTCTTCGAACAGATTATGCGACGCCGAGATCATGACGCCGAGATCGGCGCGCATCGACTTGGTGAGCATCGCGATCGCCGGGGTCGGCATCGGGCCGACCAGCAGCACGTCCATACCGACCGAGGTGAAGCCCGCGACCATGGCGTATTCGATCATGTAGCCGGACAGCCGCGTGTCCTTGCCGATCACGACGCGATGGCGATGATCGCCACGCTGAAACACCAACCCTGCGGCCTGCCCCACCTTGAGCGCGAGCTCCGGCGTGATCAGCCCATTGGCGCGGCCCCGAATTCCATCGGTCCCGAAATATTTGCGGCTCATGTAACCCCCAAGACGGACCTCTCGAACCACCCGGCGAGAGAGTCCTGAACGCCTACCAGTCTAGCGTGCATCGGCCTTATAGACTGCCAGGCGCTAAAAGGACTTCAAAAAATATGATGAATCATTACCGGGGCTAAACCCCGTGCCTCTACATTAAGGCACTGAAAGATATAACATTATTACTCTTTCGGCAACCTGGGGAACGAACGTCGTCCCCTACCCTTTGCCGTTGCGCTTGACGTGCTGGTCGCCCTTGCTGGGGGCCGGCTGGGTGACATTGACGGGGTCGGAACCGGGAAACGTCTCCTCCAGCCCCTCCTCCAGGGCCTCGTCGAGCCGGCGCTTCTCGGCGTTCTCGTCTGCTTTTGCTTTCGGTTTGGAGCCTGATTGGGTCATCGCGCTCTCCCATCCGCCTTCGATTTGGCAGGCCTCCCATCCATGCTAGATGACGGCAAGATCGAACACCCGCAAGACTTGCTGCCTAAACAAGGCTCGCGACATCGAACTTGCGACACAGAAGAAGGGCCGGGACCGTCCATGAAGCACATTACCTGCATCGAAGATCTGCGCCAGCTGCACAAGCGCCGGGTGCCGAAGGCGTTTTTCGATTATGCGGACCGCGGCTCCTATACCGAGGACACGCTGCGCGCGAATTCGGAAGATCTGCAGCAGATCAAGTTCCGCCAGCGCATCCTGGTCGATGTGTCCAAGCGCACCCTGGCGACCACGATCCTCGGCGAGCCGGCCGCGATGCCGCTGATCCTGGCGCCGGTCGGCCTGCTCGGCATGCAGCATGGCGACGGCGAGATCTATGCCTGCCGCGCCGCGCAGGCGGCCGGCATTCCCTTCACCCAGAGCACGATGTCGATCTGCTCGATCGAGGACATCGCCGCCGCCGTCGACAAGCCGTTCTGGTTCCAGCTCTACGTCATGAAGGACCGCGGCTTCATCAAGTCGCTGATCGAGCGCGCGATCGCGGCGAAATGCGCGGCGCTGGTGTTGACCGTCGACCTGCAGGTGATCGGCCAGCGCCACCAGGACATCAAGAACGGCATGACCGTTCCGCCGGAATGGTCGCTGTCGAAGCTGATCGACTTCGCGACCAAGCCCGCCTGGGTGTCCGGCGTGCTGCAAGGCAAGCGCCGAACCTTCGGCAACATTGCCGGCCACGTCAAAGGCACCGAGGATCTGACGAAACTGTCGGAATGGACCGCCTCGCAGTTCGACACCTCGCTGAACTGGAAGGACATCGACTGGATCCGCAGCATTTGGCCGGGCAAGCTGATCCTTAAAGGCATCCTCGACGTCGAGGACGCCGAGCTTGCCGCCAAGACCGGCGCCCAGGCGATCGTGGTCTCCAACCATGGCGGCCGCCAGCTCGACGGCGCGCCGTCCTCGATCGAGGTGCTGCCGGAGATCGTCGATGAGGTCGGCTCGAAGCTCGAGATCATGTTCGACGGCGGTATCCGCACCGGCATGGACGTCATGCGGGCGCTCGCGCTCGGCGCGAAGTCCTGCATGATCGGCCGCGCCTATGCCTATGGCCTCGGCGCCGGCGGCCAGGAAGGCGTCGCCAAGGCGATCGATATTCTGGGCAAGGAGCTCACCACCACGATGGGACTGTGCGGCGTCAACACCATCGCCGAGATCGACGATCACGTGCTGGCGGTTTAGCGCGGAGCGGCAGCCTCTCTCAACACGTCGTCCCGGGCAAGCGAAGCGCGACCCGGGACCCATAACCACCGATGGCCGTCGTTTCGCAACGCCGCGGCGACAGCGCGCTTCAACAACTCAACCCTGTGGTTATGGGTCCTGCTTTCGCAGGGACGACAGCGGAGCCTGCTCTGCCTCACATCGGCGGCGCAATCCCGTCGCGGCCGACATTGACGCGGTTGGCTTCCAGCGTGCCGTCATCCTTCTTCAGCGCGCCGAAGATGATGATCTTGGCGCCCGGCTTCAGCTCCGACTTGTCGCCGGCGACGAAGGTGACGACCGGGGTGCCCGGCGGCACCACGACTTTCTTCTCGCCGTCCTTGTACTTCACCGTGATGTTCTGGCCGTCGGTGCCCTTCACGGTCTCGGCGACGGTGGCGTTGGTCATGGTCGAATTGGCGCGCAGGTCCCAGGGGCGGAAGCCTTCGGCGGCGCCGCGCTGGTTCTCCGGGAAGATGTGAACCGCGATCGCCTTCTGCGTTCCGTCGGGCTCGGGCATCGCGGTGACACCGATATAGGAACCGGGCTTGATCTCCGACAGATCGGTCTTGGCGACGCCGAACACCGCGACGTTGTCAGTGGTCCGCACCTTCATGTCGGCACCGTCGCGCGACTTGATCGACAGCATCGCGCCGTCGACGGCCTCGATGGTGCCGCGGATACGCACCGCCGGCGGCTGCTGCGCGGATGCAGCCGAGGCAAAGGCAACGAGAAGCAATGCGGCGAACAGCGTCGATTTCGGCATGGTGTCCCTCATGGGTTGGGCTGGCGAATCAGGGAACACCGGGGAGTTGAAGGTATTCCGTGCGGCTACCTCCCGTTCGCGGGAAAGGTGACCGTTCAACAACTACGGACCGGATGAGGGGGCCGTTACTGCGATAACGGACAGGTGATGCGTTTGCATGTTCTGCCGTAGCCCGGATGGAGCGGAGCGCAATCCGGGGACCGCCTTCCTGGGAAGATTCCCGGATTTCGCTCCGCTCCATCCGGGCTACGCGCTGCGCGTCACATCGGCGGCGTAAGCCCGTCGCGGCCGACGCTGACGCGATCGGTTTCAAGCGAGCCGTCTGGCAGTTTCTTCATGAAGGCGATGACCTTGGCGCCGGCCTTCAGGTCCGCCTTGTCGCCGGGAACATAGGTCACGACCGGTGTATCGGGTGCGACTTCCACCTTCTTCTCGCTGTCCTTGTATTTGACCAGCAATGTGTGGCCGTCATTGCTGACGACGGATTGCGCGACGGTCGCATTGGTCATGCTGCTGTTCGGCTTCAGATCGTACGGCCGCGAGCCTTCGCCGGTGCCGCGCATGTTCTCCGGGAAGACGTGCACCTCGACCGCCTTCGGCGTGCCGTCGGGGCCGGGCACGGTGGTCGTGCCGATGAAGGAACCAACCTTGATGTCGGACAGCGCGATCTTGGTGAGACCGAGCACCACCATGTTGCCTGCCATGTGCAGCTTGACGTCCTCGCCGCTGCGCGACTTCACCGCGAGCGTATCGCCGTCGACGCTCTCGACGGTTCCACGCACCCGCGTCGGTGTCGGCGCTGCTGCGCGAGCGCGTAGAGCGTGGACACCGTCACCATCGCAAGCGCGATGAACGGCCGAATGAGATGGGAGCGGCTGGCAGGCATGACTGATCTCCGGGAGGGAACGCGGGGGGACTAACACCAGACCCCGTTCCGGAGATGCTATTCCAGGCCTCAAGTCTTTGTGAGATCGGCCTCAACAAGCGTGCGCAGTTCCGGCGTGACCTGCGGACGCCGCCCGAACCACAATTCGAAACCGCGCACCGCCTGATGCAGCAGCATGCCGAGTCCATCAGCGGTCTTCAGACCACGCGCCTCTGCCGCCGCAAGCAGCGGCGTCACCAGCGGCACATAGACGAGATCGGAAACGACCGCGTGTTGCGGCAGCAGACCGACATCGACCTCGAGCGCGGGCTGACCATGCATGCCGAGCGAGGTGGTATTCACCAGCAGGCCGGCGCGCGGCAGCAGCTTATCAACCTCGTCCCACGTCGCGGGATGAACCCGCGCGCCGAATTGCTCGGCCAGCGCGCGGGCGCGATCGATGCTGCGGTTGACCAGATGCACGCGCGCGATGCCGCGCTCGATCAGGCCGAACACCACCGCACGTGCCGCGCCACCGGCGCCGAGCACCAGCGCGTCCTCCGTCTTGTCCCAGCCGGGCGCGCAGGCGTCGAGATTGTTGATGAAGCCTTCGACATCGGTGTTGGTCGAGCGCAGCTCGCCATCGGCGAACCACAGCGTGTTGGCGGCGCCGACGGCGCGGGCGCGCGCATCCGGTGCCGACAGCGCCAGCGCGCGCTCCTTGTGCGGAATGGTGACGTTGGCGCCGACGAAGCCGCGCAGCGACAGGCGGAACAGGAAATCCTTGAAGTCCTCCGGCGGCACCGCCTCGATCACATAGCCGCCCTCGATGCCGAGCGTGCGCAGCCAGTAATGATGGATCAACGGCGAGCGGGAATGCGCGGCGGGCCAGCCGATCAGGCACGCGGCGCGGGTTTTGCTTGAGGACGTCATGATCGTGACATCGGCCAAGGCGGGCGCGCTGTCAATGCGTCCGCTTCGCGGTTGCGGCAACCAGCGCGCTGAGGGCGAACGCGGCGGCTGCGGCGAACCAGATCGCGGCGAGGTTGATCCAGCCATAGGCCAGCCCGCCGGCGAGCGCGCCCGCGACCAGCGCCGCCCACAGCAGCAGGTTCGGGAGCCAGGCCCAGCCCGCACCGCCTGCGAGCGCGGCGGCGATCAGCTGACCGGCCTTCACCAGCGCCCCGGTGACATAGGTGAGGCCGAGCCCGGCCCCGCCTTCGAGCTGGAATACGGCGTTCTCGAGCCCCATCGCCAGCACGATGGCGGCGACCGCGGCGTTCGACAGGCCATAGGCATAGGCCACCGCCGCCGCCGTGAGCAGCCACGCCTCGATGAGCAGGAGCAGGGGCTGGCGATGCACCAGCGCGCTGAGCACGATCAGGCTGCCGGCTGCGGCGCCGGCGACGAACAGCACGATCAGCTCCAGCGCTTCCAGCGCATGCTGCCAATGCCCCTCGGCCAGCGTCACGCCAAGCCGCGTCGAGTTACCGCTCATGAAGGAGACGAACAGCCCGCCGAGATGCAGATAGCCGATGCCGTCGACATAGCCGGCCATTGCGCTGAGCGCGCAGGCCAGCGCCAGGTTACGGCGGGATTCAAGCATGCTGGCGGAAACTGCCTCATAGGAAGGGAATCACGGGCGCTATCTTGGCCCGTCATTCCGGGGCGATGCGACAGCATCGAACCCGGAATCTCAAGATTCGGGGTCTGGTCCTTCGGACCATCCCGGAATGACAATTCGATCACGCCGCGTCGCGATGCGCGGCGATGATCTGGTCGGCGGCGCGGCCCGTCACTTCGGCCATGCGGTCGAACTGGCGGGTGAAGGTGCCGGCGCCGGCGGTGGCGGAGCGCAGTTCGACAATCAAGTCGCCGATCTCCGATTCCGGCATCGTGGCGCGGACGCAATCCCAGCCGATCCAGCCGTCGCGGGTGTCGAAGCCGAGGATCTGGCCGCGGCGCGCCGACAGGATCGCGTTGATCTTGGCGGTGGCGTCGGTTGGACAGACGATCTCGACCATATGGATCGGCTCCAGCAGCACCGGCTGGCACTGCGGCAACCCTTCGCTGACCCCGATCCGCGCCGCGGTACGGAACGCGAGATCGGACGAGTCGACGCTGTGATAGGAGCCGTCGGTCAGCGTGACGTCGACGTCGATCACGGGGAAGCCGAGCGGGCCGCGCGCCAGCGCGTCGACAACGCCCTCTTCCACCGCGCCGATATAGTTGCGCGGCACCGCGCCCCCGACCACTTTCTCGTGGAATTCGAAGCCTGACCCGCGCGGCTTCGGCTTGATGTCGAGCACGACGTCGCCGAACTGGCCATGGCCGCCGGACTGCTTCTTGTGCCGGCCGCGCTGGGTGATCGGCTTGCGGATGGTCTCCTGATAGCCGATCGCCGGCGGATGCGATTTGACGTTGACGCCGTAGCGGTCCTTCAGCCGCTCCTGCGCCACGCGCAGATGCATCTCGCCCTGCCCCCACAGCACGGTGTCGTGGGTGCGCGGGTTCTGGATCATCGTCAGCGAGGGATCTTCCTCGTTCAGCCGCAGCAGCGCCTGGCCGAGCTTGACATCGTCCTTGCGGTCGGTCGCGGCAATCGAGATCGACAGCACGGCCGCGGCCGGCTCGACCTTGACCAGCGAGGCCGGCGCCGTCTTGCCGCTCGAGACCGTATCGCCGGTCTTGATCGCATCGAGCTTGCCGAGCGCGACGGTGTCGCCGGCCTCGGCCTGCGGCCGCTTGCTGTCATGCCCGCCCGAGACCGCGAGGATGCCTGAGACGCGTCCGCTCTCGCCGCTTGAGGATTGCAGCGTCGCGCCGTCGTCGAGCCGGCCCGCAAGCACGCGCGCCAGCGACAGCTTGCCGCCGTGCTGCAAGTGCACGGTCTTGAACACGTAGGCCAGCGCATCCTTCTGATCCTTGATGCCGAGCCGATCGGCGGTCTCGGCAACGCCGGGCGCCTCATGGCGCAGCGCCTTCATCAGGCGCAGCACGCCGTTCTCGCGGCTCGCAGCGCCGAGCAGCACCGGACAGATCTGCCCATCGCGCAGTTCGCGGGCGAGATCGTCGAACACGGCATCGCGCGGCGGCTGGATATCCTCCAGCAACTGCTCCATCAGCGCGTCGTCATGGTCGGCAAGCTTCTCCAGCATCGAGAAGCGGGCTTCCTTCTCGCGATCGAGATTGCCGCCCTCGAGCGCCATCACCTCCGACGGCTTGTGCTCGCGATAGACGAAGGCGCGCTCCAGCGCGAGATCGACAAAGCCTTCGATCAGATCGCCGTTCCAGATCGGGATCTGGCGCAGCACCAGCGGCACGCGCGAGGCCGGCTGCAGCGTCGCAAGCGTCTCGCGGACGCGCTTGTTGGCGCGGTCGATCTTGTTCAGGAACAGGAAACGGGGAATTCCGAGCTCCTCGAGCTCGCGCAGGATGATCTGCAGCTGCGGCAGCTTTTTCTCGTCGGCTTCGCAGACCACGACCGCGGCATCGACCGCCGGCAACGCTGCACGCATATCGTGCGCGAATTCGATCGAGCCGGGACAATCGATAAAGGTGTAGCTGTCCCCCATAAAGGTGGTGGTGGCGGCGGTCAGGCCTACGCCCATCTTGTGCTGACGCGCCTCGGGGCTGGCATCGCCGACGGAGGTTCCGGCATCGACGCTGCCGGCAGTTTTAATGGCGCCAGTGCGCGCCAGGATCGCTTCCAGAAGTGTGGTTTTACCGCTTTGGAAAGGGCCCACCAATGCGATGCACCGTGGACCTCGGGGACTTCTGACGTCTTGTCCCATTGCCGCCTCCTCGTTTTGGAGCTCGGCCCATGATTGGGTCGGCGACCGTTTATGCTCTGCCTGCGTTTGACATTTGGCAAGCGGGAAAACGTCGCTGCGGTGCGGCGTCGCGGAGGTTTGCAATTCCGAGCCATCGTCCGGACAATTGCATCCGCTGCGTCAGTTCCTTCGCGCAAGTCCCGGAGCAATCTCGCGCCAGCGTGTCGCAAGGTCGAGCAGACGCTGCACGGCGGGCGAGACATCTTCTTCACGCCACGCAATCGTCAACGGCGCCGTCACCGCCGGCGCGGCCAAGCGGACATACGCCACGCCGCGACCGGTCTGCGCGCGTGCCGCGGCCTCCGGGACGAGCGATACACCGACGCCGGCGGCGATCAGGCCAATCGCGGTTTGCAGATGCAGCACCTCCTGCGCGAGTCGCGGCGTGAATCCGGCGGCCTGGCACGCGACGACGATCAGGCCGGTGACCGATGGCTCCGGCCGCGCCGGATAGAGCACGAAGGCATCATCGGACAATTCGGCAAGCGCAATGTCGTCCCTCTCGGCAAGCGGATGCGCGCGCGGCAACGCCGCGACATAGGGCTCCTCCAGGATCAGGCGCTGGGCAAGACCCGCCTCCGGCAATAGCGCCGGGCGTGCGAAGCCGACATCGATCCGGCGTCGCCGCAGCGCTTCGGCAATCTCGGCCGCCAGCATCTCGTCAAGCACGAGCTCGACGTCGGGACAGGCGTCGCGATAGCTGCCTATGATATCGGGCAGACCGGCGAACATCGCGGAGCCGACGAATCCGATCGCGAGCTTGCCGGCCTGGCCGCGCCCGACGCGCCGCGTGTCCGCAACCGCGGCCTCGAAATTTGCGAGCAGGGAGCGGGCGCGCGCAAGCAGCAGCTCGCCCGCCTCGGTGAGCCTGACAGGACGGCTATTCCGCTGCAGCAACGTCACGCCGAGTTCGTCCTCGAGCTGACGGATCTGCTGGCTTAGCGGCGGTTGCGCGATGTGCAGCCGCTCGGCCGCGCGGGTGAAGTTCAATTCCTCGCCGAGCGCCACGAAATATCTGAGATGTCGCAATTCCATGCCGTCGGTATAGCACGGCGGCGGGTGCCGTCAGTCATACGCAATAGCTCTGCAACCGTATCGAACGAGTATTGGACCGGACGCGCGAACGCGGACAGCCTGCGACAAAGCAAAGGGAGTCCCCATGACGGCGCTGGAAAAAGCCTTCGCAGAAGCAGCCGCGGCAGGCATTACGCAACAGAAGATCGATATCGGCGATTTGCGCGTCAATGTCGCGCGCTTCGGCAAAGGGCCGCCGCTGCTCCTGCTTCACGGCTGGCCGGAGTTCTGGCTGGTGTGGCGCCCGCTGATGCTGCGCCTCGGCGACAGTTTTGAACTGATCGCGCCCGACTTGCGCGGCTGCGGCGACACCGGCAAGCCGACAACGGGGCCCGATGCGTCCGCCACCGCGGAGCGCCACGCGCTGGACATGTTTGCCGTCATGGACGCGCTCGACTATCAGCGCTTCGGCGTCATCGGCGGCGATCTCGGCGCCTACGTCATGCAGGCGATGTCGCATCGACATCCGCAGCGGCTGACCGGCACGCTCTATCTCTGCACGCCCTATCCGGGCCTCGGCCATCGCTAAGGCCAGCCCGGCCACCTGATCGAGGTCTGGTATCAGTACTTCCAGCAGCTGCCATGGGCCGCGCAATTGGTCGGAAGCTCGCGCGAGTCATGCCGGCTCTACTTCCGGCATTTCCTCGACCACTGGTCGGGCGACGATCCCGCGGTGTTCGGCGACCTGCTGGAAGCCTATGTCGACAACTTCATGAAGCCGGGCAACATCCAGGGCGGCTTCGACTGGTATCTCTCGTCCGCGCCCAATCGCCGGCTCTGGCTGGAAGGCAAGCTGCCGGCGCAGCCGCGCATCGACGTGCCGTCGCGCTTTCTCTGGGGCCGCCGCGATCCGTTGATCGCGCCCGAATGGTCGGACAGGTTGGGAGACTATTGGAGCGAACCTTCGATCAGGTTCGTCGAGACCGGGCACTATGTTCACGCCGAGGCGCCCGGGATCGTTGCCGAAGAAGCAAGCGGCTTCTTCGGCAAGCTGATCAACCGCACGGGCGCGCGTTAGCGGCCCGGACGCAGCTCCAGGCTCTCGAGGCCGGCGGCGATGTTGATGCCGACCTGGCCCTGCACGCTGAGCGGCTGCAAGGCGATCGTGTTGTCGGAGCCGCCGACCAGCACGTTGCCGCCGACGCCGACACCGAGCGTCGCGCTGCCCTGCGCGCCGGCATAGTTGCCGGAGAGCGCACCCGGCCCGAGCCGCTCCACCGGCGCATAGACGCCCCAGGCCAGCGCCGATTCCTGGGTGATGCCGAGATCGATGCCGACCTTCTGGATGGTCGCGATGTAGCGATCCTCAGGCAGACCATTGGCGCGCAGCACGCAACCGAGATGGGTCACGGAACCGACGATGAAGCCGACGCTCGCGCCGCCGCGGCATTCAAGGACGCCGACCTGCACGCGCTGGATCGGCTGTTGGGCGCTGGCGCCAACGATTGCGGTCAGCGTGGCGATGGCGGCACCGGCGAGGAGAGTGAAGCGACGCATGTTGGGGAGTCTCCGGCTGAGAGGCATGACGCGAGCAGAGAACAGAACGGCGCCGTGTCTGCGGCGCCGTTCGCATCCTATGCCACAACATCGAACGTCCAGCCAGAATTTGCGGTGCCCGGCCACCGATTGTCAGGAGATGTTGCGGCGCTGCTATGTTCCTCAGGGTCTGCCGATTGATCGAGCAACGGACAGCAAACAACAGACAACAAAAAAAGAAGCCCGCTTTCGCGGGCCTCTTTGATCGAACACCGACCAGCCTAGAGCGTTTTCGAGCGAAGCGGATACCGGTTCGCGTGAAGAAAACGCGTCAAAACAAAATCTAGTGGTGGTGATGATGACGGTGGTGACGATGATGACGGCGCGGACCGCCGTAGGCGACCGGCTCGAGATCGATCCCGGCGATGCCGGCCGCGACGTTGAGGCCGGTCTGGCCCTGCACGCTGACCGGCTGCAGCGCATAGGCATTGTTCGGGCCGCCGAACAGGAAGTTACCGCCGGCACCGAGGCCGACCGAGGCGTTGACGCCGACGCCGCCGTAGCTGCCGGCCAGCGCACCGCGCGGGAGCTGGGTGGTCGGCGCGCTCACGGCCCAGGCGAGCTGGGTCGTCGCGGTGACGCCGAGGTCGACGCCGATCCGCTTCACGGTCGCAACATAGGGCTCGGGCCGACGGCCGCCGCTCTGGAACACGCATTCGAGGCGCGCGACAGAGCCGACAACGAAGCCGACATTCTCGCCGCCCTGGCATTGCAGGACCCCGGCTTGAACCTGAGGCGCCGCGTTGGCGGTGGCGAACGGCGCCAGCAACGCAAGCGCTGCAAGGGTGAGGGTCGAAAGTCGCATTATCTGTCTCCGCAAGGTGAACTGAACTGAATTCGCGCGGCGGACAGGAAGGAAGGCTCGTGTCCAAAACAAGGCAGTGCGCAAAGCGGCCGTAAAAACTTCCCGCGTGTGGCATCGATGTTCGCACACACGCGCGTGAGGTGAGCTGGATGTGATTTGACTCGTCGAATCTACTGGCGCGATTTCGGCGCACAAACAAAAACGCTCCCGCACCAGGTGCGGGAGCGTTTCTTTAAGTTCGGATCGAACTACCGCAGATTACCGCAGAAGCGCTGGATGCGCTTGCAGGCATCCTCGAGATCGGAGGTCTTGGTCGCGTAGGAGATGCGGAACGCGGGTCCGAGCCCGAATGCCGATCCCTGCACCACGGCCACGCCTTCGCTCTCGAGCAATTCGGTGACGAACGCCTCGTCGTTGTCGATCAGCTTGCCCGACGGCGCCTTCTTGCCGATCGTGCCGGCGCAGGACGGATAGACGTAGAACGCACCTTCCGGCCGCGGGCACTCGATGCCGCTCGCCTGGTTGAGCATCGACACCACGAGGTCGCGACGTTCCTTGAACACCTTGTTGTTCGCGGCGATGAAGTCCTGCGGACCGTTGAGCGCCTCGACCGACGCCCATTGCGCGATCGACGACGGGTTCGAGGTCGACTGCGACTGGATCGTCGCCATCGCCTTGATCAGCTGCGCCGGGCCGCCGGCATAGCCGATGCGCCAGCCGGTCATGCAGTAGGCCTTCGACACGCCGTTCACGGTCAGCGTGCGATCGTACAGGCTCGGCTCGACCTGCGCCGCCGTGGTGAAGACGAAGTCGTCATAGACGAGGTGCTCGTACATGTCGTCGGTCATCACCCAGACATGCGGATGCTTGACCAGCACGTCGGTGATCGCCTTGAGCTCGCTCTTCGTATAGGCCGAGCCGGTCGGGTTCGACGGCGAGCACAGGATCACCCACTTGGTCTTCGGCGTGATCGCCTTCTCGAGATCTTCCGGACGCAGCTTGAAGCCGGTCGAGGCCGGGCACACCACCGGCACCGACTCGCCGCCGGCGAGCGCCACCATCTCGGGATAGCTGACCCAGTACGGCGCCGGGATGATCACCTCATCGCCCGGATTGATGGTCGCCATCAGCGCGTTGTAGAGCACCTGCTTGCCGCCGGTGCCGACGATGACCTGGTTCGGCTTGTAGGTCAGGCCGTTCTCGCGCGCGAACTTGTTGATGATGGCTTCCTTGAGCTCCGGAATGCCGCCGACATCGGTGTACTTGGTCTTGCCGGCCTCGATCGCGTGGATCGCTGCCAGCTTGATGTTGGCGGGCGTATCGAAGTCAGGCTCGCCGGCGCCGAGGCCGATGACGTTGCGGCCCGCGGCTTTCAGCGCGCGTGCTTTGTCCGTGACCGCGATCGTCGCGGACGGCTTCACACGGTCGAGCGCAGCGGACAGGAAGGCCATTATCATCTCCTGGCAAACGTCGTGAGCCGTAGGGCCACGACTTGATTTGAATGGGATCGCGGCACCCTAGGCCTGTCGCCGCTGCACCGCAAGAAGCTTGGCGGTAAAGCACGAAAACTTTCGCGCATGGCTCGCGGCGCGCGCAATTTTCCGCAAGTTCCGGCACCGGATGACTCATATCCGGCAAGCCCGCTCGGGTCTTGCCGGCGGGGCCTTTCGGCGGCATGCGCCAGCGCGGATTGCTCCGAGGACAATGCCGCGCGGCAACCTGCCTGACAGCGCTAACGGCGGGTCGTCAACGCAGACCGGCGCGCGTCGTGCCGCCAAGGACGCGCGTTAAGGTTTGTGAAGCGCACCGGCCATGGTCGCGACCTTGGCGATCGACCGCCACCGTGCAGAGCGTCGCGCAGGCGTGATCCGAGTTGTTCTGCCGTGTGGATGGAATCGTTCTGCACGTGTGCAGTGCAGTAGACGTTTCGACTTTTTCCACACTGCAGGGCTTGCGACGCACCCCCGTCAGCATCATTGTTTAGCGGCGTTGCGGTGTGACAGGCCGCGCAATTTTTAAGCGTACCGTCTCCTTGACCGAGTGAACCACGACGCAATGTACAAGCTCTATTCGATGCAGCGCTCCGGCAACAGCTACAAGGTCCGGCTGGCGCTTGCCGTGCTGAACACGCCGTACGAGGCGATCGAGATCGACATCCTGCGCGGCGAGAGCCGCACGCCGGAATTCCTGGCCAAGAATCCGAGCGGCCAGGTGCCGCTGCTCGAGGTCGCCGAGGGCCGCCATCTCGCCGAGTCCAATGCCATCCTCTGGTATGTCGCGATCGGCACGCCGCTGGCGCCGGAGTCGCGGATCGAGCGCGCCGAGGCGCTGCAGTGGATGTTCTTCGAGCAGCACGCGCTGGAGCCGAACATCGGCGCCGCCTATTTCTGGCTGTCGCTGGTCAAGGGCGGACGCGACCTGCAGACGCACGCGCTGGAGGACTGGATGGAGCGCGGCTATGCGGCGCTGCAGGTGATGGAAAATCACCTCAAGGAACACGCCTATTTCGCCGCCGGACAGCTCACCGTCGCCGACATCGCCCTTTACGGCTACACCCACGTCGCCGACCGCTGCGACTTCGACCTGGCGACCTTTCCGTCGATCCGCGCCTGGCTCAAGCGGGTCGAGCAGACCCCCGGATTTGTCTCGATGGACTGGCAGCCTGGTACCGAGGCCGAGCCTGAGCCTCGCCTCGCGGCCGGCGTCTGAACGGCCGGGTGTGAATCCAGGGAATAACGGGGAAACTGCCCAAATAACGGGCAAAACTCGCGCCACCGCCGTATTTTAGCCATTTTTGGACGGCGCCGCCGCCGCAATGTTGCCGGTGACAACCGGCAGATTCGCGCGGATGTCGCGAGTGATTCGCTCGCGGCCTGAGGGATTTAGACCATGAAACGGTGGTCCGGCACGGCAGGCTTCGATGGCCGCCCTGCCCCGGTGGCATCATCCCGGCTGACGAACGCGATCGCCGCGTCGCTCGCGCTCGGCGCGCTGACGTTGTGCCTGGTCGTCGCCGTGACGGTGCTGTCGAGCAACATCACCATGGCAACGGCGATCCCGGCGTAATCAAGCAATTTCCGGTTGGCACCTGATCCGCGGGAGAGACAGCGGCGCGACATGATGAAGACCCCCGTCGGACTGGTGACCGTGACGCTGTCGGCGGCGATCCTGCTGGCGGCATCGCTCCTGATCGTGACCGGCACGCAAGGCGAAGACCGCGCACGCCCCGCGCATGTCACGACGCCGACCGCCAAGCCGGCCCCGCACCACTAAAGCGCAATGAGATCAGGTCGAACCGCGGCGGCAGTGTGCTCCGTCGCCCCGTTCTTACGGGGAGAGGGTTGGGGTGAGGGGCTCTTTCCGCGTATTCGGAGATCGCTGCATTTGCGGAGAGTCCCCCTCACCCGGAACGCATCTAACGATGCGTTCCGACCTCTCCCCGCACACGCAGGGGTGTCCGGGGAAATTCAGGCATAGCGGAGCTCCATCTGGTCAGGTGAGATGGTTGATTTCCGACGGCTGGGGTTGATGGGCGGAGGTTTGTCGATGGCAGCGAGGGATCGACGCGTGAGCAGGAGCTGGCCGACGAGTTCGGCGAACCTGAGCGGGAGCATTTTGATGCAGTTGGTGTGAGCGGCGATGCGCAGCAGCAGGTAGGCAATCATCGCAGCGAGCACCTGAAGGCGGATCGCGTTGTCGTTGGCGCCGAGGAACTTGCGAATATCGAGATGCTGCTTGATCCAGCGGAACAGCAGCTCGATTTGCCATCGGCTCTTGTAGAGGGCGGCGATCTCGACGGCGCTACGGGCAAGGTCGTTGGTCAGGAGTGTGATCTTGCCGCCTTTCTCGCGTCTGATCTTGATGCGGCGGAGCGGGATTGGAAGGCGCGAATCGCCCTTGCTGGTGAGCTTCACCTCGTCATCGGCAAGGATTTCGAAGCCATCCCCGTTACGCTTGCGGATGGCGCGATGCCTGAGCGAGCGAAGACGGATGCTCGTCTTCGCCCGGGTAACGAACAAAGCCTTGCTATCATTGATCTTCTGCCACCAGTCGAAACGGCAATAGCCCTTGTCAAACACATAGGTGGTGGCGGGCTGGATTGGGGTCTGTCGGCCGATCTCGATGTCATTGACGTTCGCGGCCGTCATCTCGACGCAGGTCGGGACATCGCTCCTTGGGTCGTAGACGACATGCAGCTTCATGCCGCGGATGCGGCCGTTCCACGTCGCCCAACTGCAGACCTTGCCGAGCGGGATCGGACTGGCGTCGATCAGACGCACCATCTCCATGCCTTCACTCCGCAGCTGGCGACGCGCCATCGCCGACAGCGCCGCAAAGGTTTGCGCGAAAATGCCGATCGGACGGCGGGCATTGGCATCGGACAACGTCGAGCGCGACAGCTTGCCGGTTCCCAAGTGATAGTGATGCTGCGAATTGGCGTTGAAGCCAGTCACCACCCCGCGCAGACTGCTGTTGCCGCTAAGCTGGGCATAGATCAGCGCCACCAGATGATCCCAGCTCCTGAACGACTTGTCGTAGGCATCCCCGTCCAGACGATCCACAACCGTCTGAAACTGCCGTCGATTGATCGGTTCAAGCAGCCTTCCAAAAATGCTACCGCGATATCGCATGCTCGGCCCTCTGTGTCTCGACAACCAGAAAAGACCGATTTGCCTCGGTCCTGCCGAGCATGCACCGCGACACAGTGAATCATTCCCCGGACACCCCTGCCGCACACGGGGCGAGGTGAAGCATTAGCCCCATTTGTGGAAGATCAGAAACGCGCCGGCGGCGATGAAGGCAAATCCGAGCGCGTGATTCCAGCCCAGCGGCTCCTTCAGGTACAACACCGAGAAGGCGGCGAACACGACCAGCGTGATCACCTCCTGCATGGTCTTGAGCTGCGCCGCCGAGTAGACCGCGCTGCCCCAGCGATTGGCCGGCACCGCCAGCCAGTATTCGAAGAAGGCGATGCCCCAGCTCACCAGGATCACGATGGGGAGCGAATGATCCTTGAACTTGAGATGGCCGTACCAGGCGAAGGTCATGAAGACGTTCGAGGCGAACAGCATCAGGATCGGCAGCAGCGACGGCGAAATGGCGGGCATCGAATGTCCTCTTGCAAGCAAAGCACGCGGTAACCCGCAGGCACGGAACCGGGTTCCGTGCCGATCTGCATATCATTTGATTTGAAAGCAGCGAAAGCTGGTTCGGCCCCCGCAACGCCCGCTTAACGGTCGGGACGGAAATGCCGGCGCGGTTGCGGCCCTGTCGTCAAACTGCGGCTTTATCGTTCGTTTGATAGATAGCGAGAACGCGCATGCGGTTCGACTGGCGTGCAATTTCAGGTCCGGCCCTGACGGCGATCACGGCATCCGCCGCCTTCCTGCTCGATCGCCTCGTTGTCGCCGTCCCCAATCCCGCGCCGCTGTTCGTCTGCATCGTGGCGCTTGCGAGCTCGATCAGCGGCATCACCTCCGGGCTGATCTCCGCCGCGATCGCGGTGGCCGCCTCGGCGCTGTTCTTCCTCAATCATCGCGCGCTGCCCGGTTACGACACCGCCGACGTCGCGCGGATGCTGATGCTGGCGGCGACCGCGGCCGGCACCGCCGTGATCACCGGAATGCTACGGCAGAAATGGATCGACGCCTTTGCCGCGGACCAGCAGCATCACGCCACCGCGGAGCGGCTCGCAGCCGCGCTCGACCAGGTCGACATCGGCATCGTGCTGCTCGACGCCGACACCCGCGCCGAATTCATCAACCGCGCCTTCCGCGACTATTTCGCGCTGTCGGATGCGCAGGCCGAGAGCAAGCCGCCCTTCGTCGCGCTGATGTATCACGGCCGCGACACCGGCGCCTATGAACTGCCGGAAGACGAGCTGAGCGCGTTCATCGCCGAGCGCATCGCGATGATGCGCGCCGGCGACTCCACGCCGATCAATCTCAACCTCGCCGACGGCCAGGTGCTGCGCTTCAGCTGCACCGCACTGCCGGACGGCGGCCGCATGCTGAGCTACACGCCGGTCACCGACCTCGTGCGGCACACCGACGATCCCGCGAAGGCCGATGAATATCGGGCCCAGCGCGCCGGGCGCGAGCGCCGTCTGGCGCGGCTGCTGCGCGCCGCCGAGTGAGGCGCGACCTCGTCCGCAATTGATCCTGCGAGATAGCGACGGTAGAACCTTGCGAGCGGTGCGGAGACATCGCCCGCAACGCAGGATCATCCGGGAATCCTCCATGGCCGACGACGTCACCATCCGCTTCGTCACCCGCGACGACTACGCCCAGTGGCTTCCTCTGTGGGACGGCTACAATGCCTTCTATGAGCGATCCGGGCCGACCGCGCTCGCGCCCGAGATCACCGCGATGACGTGGGAACGCTTCTTCGATGCCTATGAGCCGGTGCACGCGCTGGTCGCCGACGCCGGCGGCAGATTGCTCGGGCTGACGCATTATCTGTTTCACCGCTCGACCACCGCGATCGCGCCAACCTGCTATTTGCAGGATCTGTTCACCAGCGAAGCCGCACGCGGCAAGGGCGTTGGCCGCGCGTTGATCAACGGGGTTTACGCGCAGGCCAGGCTCGCGGGATCGCCACGCGTCTACTGGCAGACGCATGAGACCAACCACACCGCGATGCAGCTTTATGACAAGGTCGCAGACAAGCCGGGCTTCGTCATCTATCGCAAGATTGTCTGAGCGGATCTTCGCGGCCTGTGGATTGAACAGAGGTGTCACCGGCACGTTACAAAGCCCGGCTAGGCTTCCGCTCGCGCAGATCAGGCCCCCCGTCTCAGATCTTCGCCAAGCGGTCCCCGTCAGTCGCCGCGTCTGACCGGGACCGCTTTTTTTGCGGCATCTCATTTTGCGACATCGTCATGCGTGATCGGCGGTAGGACGGCACCTTGCCGGGCCCTAGTGTGCTTGTCACAATACGCGGCACCCCTCGCCTATCCCACAGGATTGTCTCATGGAAATTCGTAATCTCGGCGGCTCCGGGCTGCGCGTGTCCGCGGTCGGCCTCGGCTGCAACAATTTCGGCCAGCGCACCGACCTCGAGACCTCGCGCAAGGTGATCCACAAGGCGATCGATCTCGGCATCACGCTGTTCGACACCGCTGACATCTATGCCGGCATGGGCGGCTCGGAGACCGTGCTCGGCACCGTGCTGGGCGACCGCCGCAAGGACATCGTGCTCGCCACCAAATTCTCCAAGCCGATGGCGACCGACGGCACCAAGCAGGGCGCCTCGCGGCGCTACATCATGTCCGCAGTCGAAGCGAGCCTCACTCGCCTGAAGACCGACTATATCGATCTCTACCAGCAGCACGACTACGATCCGCTCACCCCGATCGACGAGACGCTGCGCGCGCTCGACGATCTCGTCCGCCAGGGCAAGGTGCGCTACATCGGCAACTCCAACTTCCCCGCCTGGCGGATCGCCGAAGCCGAGTACGTCGCGCGCCAGATGAACGTGAACCGCTTCGTGTCCTGCCAGGACGAATACAGCCTCCTGGTGCGCGACATCGAGAAGGACCTGCTGCCGGCGACGCAGCAATACAATCTCGGCCTGCTGCCGTTCTTCCCGCTCGCCAGCGGCCTGTTGACCGGCAAGTACCAGCGCGGCGCCGCTGCACCCGCCGATACCCGCTTCGCCAAGGCGCCGGCCCTGAAGGATCGCTACGTCACGCCGCGCAACGAGGACATCGTCGAGAAGCTGCAGGCGTTTGCCAGGGAGCGCGGCCACGCCATGCTCGAGCTCGCCTTCTCCTGGCTCGCCGCCCGCCCGCAAGTCGCAAGCGTCATCGCCGGGGCGACGCGTCCCGAGCAGATCGAGCAGAACGTCAAGGCGATCAGCTGGAAGCTCTCCGCGGAGGAGATGGCGGAGATCGATGGGATAACGAAGGCGTGAAGCGAACGGCACTCTCCCCGCTCCCTCTCCCCGTCCTTTACGGGGCGAGGGTTGGGGTGAGGGGCATCTATCCGCGCAACTCAGTCTGAATTGTAATCAACACACCCTCGACGTTGCCGAGCACATCGTTGTTCCAGAAGCGAAGCACGCGATAGCCCTCCCCGGTGAGATACCAGTCCCGGACCACGTCTGCAGCTGAGTCCGCGCGCTGACCGCCATCCACTTCGATCACGAGCCGTCGCTCGCGGCAGACGAAGTCGCAAATGTAACTCCCGACCGGCACCTGCCGTGCGAACTTATGGCCATCAATCTGGCGATTGCGGATGCGATTCCAAAGCACGGTCTCCGCGTCCGTTTGATTGGCGCGCAGCCCTCTCGCGAGTCGGATAGGTGTTTCCTTGCGGCCACGCATTGCCCTGCCCCTCACCCGGAAGCAACGCGATGCGTCGCTTCCGACCTCTCCCCGCAAAGAGCGGGGAGAGGTCGAGGAAGTCAAGCCACCAGCCCCTTCATCGGCTTTACCGGGGCGCTGTCCGGAAACACGGCATCGGCCAGCACGCGCTCGCCGAGGCCGAACTGGTCGTGCAGCACGCCCTTGATCACGGCGCGCAGGTCGGTGGTCGGGGCGAGGTCGCGGGCCTGGTAGAGATTGGCGGGCTTGAGGCCGGGCCAGTCGGTGATCATGCGGCCGCCATTCACCGCGCCGCCGGCGAGCAGCGCGATGGTGCCGGTGCCGTGGTCGGTGCCCTCGGTGCCGTTGATGCGCGCGGTGCGGCCGAACTCGGTCGCGACCACGATCACGGTGTCGCGCCAGCGCGCGCCGAGGCCGCTCTGGAATTCCGCCAGCGCGCCGTCGAGGCCGCCGAGCAGTTGCGCGAGGCGGCCGACCGGCCCGCCTTCATTGGCATGGGTATCCCAGCCGTCGAAGGCGAGCGCGCCGATCCTCGGGCCGTCATCGGCCGCCATCAATTTCGCGGCGCCCCGCGCCACGAGGCGCATCGCCGCCACGCCGCCCGCCCCGGGCTTCGGCTTCATCTCCTCGCCCTGCGCCTGCTTCTCGAGCTGCAAGCCTTGCGTCAGCGCGCTCGCCAGCGCCGGATCGCGGTGCTGATAGAGATCGAGCAGCCGCATCGCGGTGTCGTCGGCGGCTTGCGGTAGCGCGGTCGGGGCCCAGCCGACGGTCGGCGCCGCGCCGCGCAGCACCAGCGGCGTGGTCGGGCCGACCGCGAGCGCGCTCGTCACCCGCTCGCCTTTCGGCAAGGCTTCCAGCGCGCGATTGAGCCAGCCGGACTGCGCGCGGCCCGGACCGGGGAAGCCGCTTTCCAGCACGTCCTGACCGTCGAAATGCGAGCGATCGCGATAGGAGGTCGCCACCGCATGAACCACCGCGGCCTGCTTGGCGCGATACATCCGCGAAAATTCCGGCATCGCCGGATGCAGGGCGAAGAACTGATCCAGCATCACCGCCGCGTTCGGGCCATCGGGGCGCAGCGCGATCGCGCCGTGCAAGCCGGCATAATCAGGATCGCCGACCGGTGCGACCGTGGCGAGGCCGTCGAGTGCACCGCGCAGGATGATGGTGACGAAGCGCGGATCGCGGCCATCGGCGGCGCGCGCGAATTTCGGGAGGTAGGCCCAGGCCGCAAAGGAGGCGCCGCCGAGCAGCAGCGCGCGCCGCGACGTCGCCTGCAGCATCAGGCTCTCGGAGCATTCCATCGTCATCTCCTCTGGAACTCGGGCGACATCAACAGCAGCGCCAGCGCCTGCTGCCGCGATTCCGCGCGCTCGATGGTGCGCCGCGTCTCGGTCGAGGCTGCATCGGCGGCAATGAGCTCGAGCAGGTCGCGCGGGTCGAACCGGTCGGCGAGCTGGGAGGCGACTTGCGCCGAAATGTCGAGCCTGAGCTTGATGCCTTCAGGCGCCGCCCAGGCCGCGGCGGTGTCCGAAAATCCGTTCGGCCCGGCCGGCGACCACAGCGGCTGGCCGAGCACATTGAGGCCATTGAGATAGCGGCCCGGATCCTCGGGATTGCGGGCCAGCAGGCGGCCGGAGGCGACCAGGAATTCGTAAGGCGAACGCATCTTTGTCAGCGGCGGCTGCCAGGCCTCGCTGGACTGAACGAGCGCGGTAGCCAGCGCCCTGAGATCGCCGTCCGTTTTCGTGAATGTATCCTGCAGCCTCGCCACCAGCGCCGGCGGCGGATCGTCGGCAACGAAGTGGCGCGCGAACTTGGTCGCGATGAATTTTGCGGTCGAGGGATGCCGCGCGATGTCCGACAGCACGGCCTCGCCCTGCGCAACGCCCGCCTGCGCGTAGCTCTTGCCGAGCACCTGCTGCGGTCCGGGCTGGTGCGCATTGGCGTTGAACACGAAGCTGCCGGGCACACCTAACTGCCCACGGCGGCCGGCAAAGGTCCAGCCGGTGATGACGCGCGCCAGCGCCGTCACATCGTCCTGGGTGTAGCCGCCGCCGACGCCGAGCGTATGCAGCTCCATGATCTCGCGCGCGAGATTCTCGTTCAGGCCGCGATTGCGGTTGATGCCGGCGCGCGACTCCGGGCCGAGCGATTGCTGGTTGTCGAGAAAGAACAGCATCGCCGGATGCTGCTCGACGGCCTTCAGCATGTCCGGGAAACGGCCGAGCACATGCGGACGGATCGCCTCGCGCTCGAACGAGCCGGCCCACATCCGCGCCAGCGCGCCCTTGTTGGCGGAGACGCAGAAGTGGTTGGACCAGAACACCACGAGCCGTTCGACGAAGCCGCAATCGGCGACCACGCCGCGCTGCAGGCGCGCCAGCGCCTCGGCGCGGAACGTCTTCTGGATGATGTTGAGCGGTTGCGCCGGCGGCTTGGGGGGACCGGGCACCGTCTGCATCGTCGGAGGCTGCATCGGAGCCGACGGCGTCATCGCCGCGTTGGCGCCATCGGCGCCCTGCGCCTGCATCGCCGGATCCTTGCCGGCGATCTCCTTGGCGGCAGTGGACAGCGACAGATTGCGCCGCTGCGCCGGCTTTGCGTCGGACCCTTGCGGCGGTGTCTCGCTCGCGCCTTGCTGCGCGACCTTCGCGGCATTGCGCGCCTGCTGGATCTCGAACTGATAGTCGAACACCTGCTTGCCGAGCTCCGGCGTCGAGAGCAGGCCCGGCACTTCGAGCAGCGCGCCGTTCGGACGCGCCAGTTCCGCCAGCACGAAACCGCGCGGATCGGAGGCGGCGTTGATGAAGTCGCCGGACGCCCCGCCGCGGGCACCGAATCCAAACCGGTTGAGGGCAACCAGCGCGGCTTGCGAATCACGGGCCATCAGAATTCCCTTAACGGCCTATCCCGGCTATATCAGTTGCCTGGCATCATAGCGCGGTCCGGGATGAACCCGAGATTAATTCGCGCATTAAATCGCGGTTAGAATGGACCTCTCGTCAAACGATCGTTCCAAACCAGCATCTCCGCGCCAGCTTGCCTGCACGGCATGCGGCAGCGAATTTTCCTGCTCGCTCACCGGAGCATGCTGGTGCTGCGATGAGAGTTTTCGCCTGCCGATGCCGACCGATGGCGGCGACTGCCTGTGCCCCGCATGCTTGCGGAAGCTCGCGGAACAGCAAGCAGCGGTGAGCGCCACGTGAACGCACGCTGGACCGTCGACGCCGTCCTGCTCGACATGGACGGCACGCTGCTCGACACCGAGAAGGTTTACTTCGACAGCCTGGTCGCGGCGCTGAACGTGTGCGGCTACACCGACGACGTCGTCGCGCTGTGCCACTCCATGGTCGGGCTTCCCGGCCCGGTCTGCGAGGCGATGCTGCGCGACCATTACGGCGCGGCGTTTCCGCTCGCGGACGTCAACCAAGCGTTTCTCGAACATCGCGATCGGATGATGCGGTCGGGCCTGCCGCTCAAATCAGGCACGCTCGCTCTGCTCGATGCGCTCGCGCTTGCGGAGCGCCCGATGGCGATCGTCACCTCGTCATCGCGCCGTTCGGCCGAACGCAACCTCACCCTCGCCGGCATCCGCGCGCGCTTCGACACGCTGCTGACGCTTGACGATGTCGCGCAGGGCAAGCCGGATCCCGAGCTCTATCTCAAGGCCGCCGCACGGCTCGGCGTGAGGCCGGCGTCCTGCATCGCGGTGGAAGACTCCAACCACGGCGTCGCCGCCGCCCACGCCGCCGGCGCGATCACGCTGATGGTGCCGGACATGGCGCCGCCGACCGACGAGACCCGCGCGAAATGCGCAGCCGTGTTGCCGGACCTCAACGCCGTGCTGGCGCTGCTGCAGGAGCGCGGCGCGCTTTAGCCGTCATTGCGAGACGGTCTCGCCGCAGGCTGCTGCACCTCTCCCGCTTGCGGGGCAGGGAGCGCACCGCCTTCGCGACTACCATTCAACCTACTCTCGTCATGTCCTAACCCCGCTTACGCCCTGCTTCCCCAGCGCCGTCTCGATCAGTGTGCGTGCGGCCTCGCCGGCGGTCTCCATGTAGCTGGGGTCGCGATGCAGCAGCACCACGGCGAACGATCCGTCCAGCAGCAAGAGGATCTGCCGCGCCAGTTTGAGCGGATCGGCGATGCCCTGCTCCGCGAAGGTCGCGCGCAGCCAGTCCTCGAACTTCTTCTTGTGCGCGGCGCCGATCCTGATCGCGGGATGCCCGGGCATGTTGGCGAGTTCGGCGGAGGTGCGCAGGAAGCCGCAGCCCTTCCACTTCGGATGCCGCGCCGAGCGCGCGAGGTTCCTGAAGATCGCCTCGACCTTCACCGGCAGGCCACCCTCGGCCTCCGCGAACCACTTTCGGAACAGCGCGAGATTGGGCTGGTCGCGCGCGGCGAGATAGGCAGCGACCAGATCGTCCTTGCTCTTGAAGTGATAGTACAGCGTGCGCTTGGTGAGGCCGGCCTTGGCGGCGACCTCGTCGACGCTGACGCGGCGAATGCCTTCATTGTAGAACAGCGCGCTCGCCGCCTGGACGATGCGCTCGCGGGTGGGCTCGGAGGGTCTGGGCATGGCGCGTATGTATACTAACCAGTGAATATACACAAATTGCGGCTGGCCCTACATTCGGCCCGACACACAATTGCTGGAGACTGCATCATGCCCGCCCCCATCCTGCTCGAGATCACCGACGCGATCGCCCTGATCACCCTGAACCGTCCGGAGCAGCTCAACGCGCTGAACTACGCGCTGATCGATCAGCTGATGGCTGCGCTCGACCGCATCGAGGGCGACGCTGAGGTGCGCGCCGTGATTTTGACCGGGGCCGGCGAGCGGGCCTTCTCGGCCGGCGCCGACATCAAGGAGTTTTCCGAGAGCGTCAAGCAGGGCTCCGCCGTCGCGGTGCGCGACTTCGTCCGCCGCGGCCAGGCCATGACCGCGCGGCTCGAGGCATTCAAGAAGCCCGTGATCGCCGCGATCAACGGGCTCGCCTTCGGCGGTGGCTGCGAGATTACCGAGGCGGTGCATCTCGCTGTCGCCAGCGACCGCGCGCTATTTGCAAAACCCGAGATCAAGCTCGGCATGCCCCCGACCTTCGGCGGCACGCAGCGGCTGCCGCGGCTGGCCGGACGCAAGCGCGCCCTGCAGCTGCTCCTCGCAGGCGATCCGTTCCCGCCCGAGCATGCGCGTGAGATCGGGCTGGTCAATCAGATCGTGCCGCACGATCAATTGCTGACGGCCGCGCGCGAGCTCGCCGGCCGCATCACCAGGCATTCGCCCGGCGCCGTCGCCGGCACCATCACCGCTGTGACGCGCGGGCTCAACATGCCGATTGCCGAGGGCCTTTTGGTCGAGAGCGAGCAGTTCGCCGCGCTGGTGCCGGGCCGCGATCTCGCCGAGGGGCTCGCGGCGTGGAAGGAACGGCGGCTGGCGAGGTATGTCGGGGCTTGAAAACCCGCGAGTGCTACATCCGTCATTGCGAGCGAAGCGAAGCAATCCATCGACCCGCATACGCGGAAAGATGGATTGCTTCGTCGCTTCGCTCCTCGCAATGACGGAGGAGTTCGCCCTACCGCACCACCGCCGCGGTCTGCCCGAACAGCAACTTGCGCTCTTCCTCGGTGCGGATCGCGGGCTGGCCGAAATTCGGATTGACCTCCTTCGCCATGGCATAGGCGCGCACGGTCGCCGGGCGCTTGCCGATCGTCTCCAGCCAGCGCTTCAGATGCGGGAAATCGTCGATCTCCTGGCCCTGGTTCTTGTAGGGCACGACCCAGGGATAGCTCGCCATGTCGGCGATCGAGTAGTCGCCGGCGACGAATTCGCGGTCGGCGAGCCGCTTGTTGAGCACGCCGTAGAGCCGGTTGGTCTCGTTGACATAGCGGTCGATCGCGTAAGGCAGCTTCTCGACGGCGTAGTTGCGGAAATGGTGGTTCTGCCCGGCCATCGGCCCGAGCCCGCCCATCTGCCAGAACGTCCACTGGATCGCGTCATAGCGGCCATGGATATCGGCCGGCAGGAATTGTCCGGTCTTCTCGGCGAGATAGAGCAGGATCGCGCCGGACTCGAACAGCTGTAGCGGCTTGCCACCGCCCTTCGGCGCGTGATCGAGAATTGCGGGGATGCGGTTGTTCGGCGCGATCTGCAAAAAGTCCGGCTTGAACTGATCGCCTTTGCCGATGTTCACTGGGAAAATCTTGTACTCCAATCCGGTCTCCTCAAGGAACATCGTTACCTTGTGACCGTTCGGCGTGGACCAGTAGTGAAGGTCGATCATGCGCGTGATCCTGCATTGCCAGGGACTGCCGATGCCACGCATCGGCGAGAAAGATGCGAATGCATGGAGTTGGACGCATATCCGCACCCAAGTCAATGGCGCCCGCATTGCACCGCGCGCGAATGTGATCTGCAAGCAGCGCAAGTGCCCGATTGAGCCGCGTCCCGATTGCTCCTAGGCTCAACGTGTTTGGTATTGAAAAGTTTTCAAAACACGGGGGATTGCGATGACGCGGGATTTGGCACGACGTGATTTCCTGAAAGGTTCGGCGGCGCTCGCCGGCGCCGCAGCCGCGGGCGCCTTCTCCTGCGTCGAGATCGCGAGCGCCGCACCGATCGAGGTGCCGACCGTCGACAAGCTCTCGATCCGCGTGCTGGTCGATTCCAGCTTCGATTTGTTCTTCAAGCCGAAGCAGGCCGGCGGCGTCACCATCGCGCCGCCGCCGCGCTCCGCCGACTACCAGAAGTCGCTGCACAATGAATGGGGCCTGTCGCTGTGGCTGGAGTCGGAAGCCAAGGGCGCACGGCGCACGCTGATGCTCGACTACGGCTACACGCCGGAGGTGCTGCTCAACAACATGGCGCTGGTCGGCGTCGATCCGGCGAAGCTCGATGGGCTGATCGTGAGCCACGGGCATTACGACCATTTCGGCGGCCTCAACGGCTTCCTCGACAAGTTCCGCGACAAGCTGCCGGCCGACGTGAAGCTCTATGCCGGCGGCGAGGACAATTTCTGCCACCGCGTCAGCGCAACGCCGACCAAGGGCCAGTTCAACGATTTCGGCACGCTCGATCGCCGCCAGCTCGCGGCGCAGCGCGTCACCACGGTGCTGTGCGAGACCCCGACCGTGATCGCCGGCCACGCCTTCACCACCGGCAAGATCACCCGCCGCAGCATCGAGCGCGTGCTGCCGCAGACCTGGGTCGAGTTCGGCATCAAGGACGGGCTCGGCTGCAATGCCAGCCACTATCTGCCGGCCGAGATGGAAGGCAAGATCGTGCCCGACGAGCACATCCATGAGCACGCCACCTGCTTCAACGTGCGGGACTTCGGCCTCGTCGTGATCTCGTCCTGCGGCCATGTCGGCATCGTCAATTCGGTGAAGCAGGCACAGGAGGTCTCCGGCATCCAGAAGGTGCACGCCATCGTCGGCGGCTTCCATCTCGGGCCGGCGCCGAAGGATTACCTCACCGAGGTGGTCGCCGAGATCAGGAAGCTCGACCCCGACGTGCTGATCCCGATGCACTGCTCCGGGCTCAACTTCGTGCAGGAGGCGACCGCGCAGATGGGCGACAAGGTGCTGGTCACGACGACGGGCAGCCGCCTCTCCTTCGGCATATGATCGCGCCGATCCTGCGCGTCATTGCATTCGCTGGCGCGGGCTTGGCATTCGCTGGCCCGGGCCTGGCATTCGCCGGCGCCGGCCTGTGGCTGACGCTGGCGCCGGTGCTGGCCGCCGATGCGCCGCCGCAATCGGCGCGCTCGCCCGCCGAGATCATGGACATCCTGATGTGGAACAGGGAGCCGGTCGGCGGCCCGTTCGCGCTGACCGATCAGGCCGGCCATGAACGCACCGACAAGGAGTTTCGCGGCAAGCTGATGCTGATCTATTTCGGCTTCACCACCTGCCCAGACGTCTGCCCGACCGATCTGCAAGCGATCGCCCTGGCGCTCGACAAGCTCGGCCGCGACGGCGACCAGGTGCAACCGATCTTCATCACGGTCGATCCCGAGCGCGACACCGCGGCGCATCTCGCAGACTACGTGCCGATGTTCCACCCGCGCCTGATCGGACTGACCGGCAGCGGTGATGCGATCCGCAAGCTCGCTGATGCCTACAAGGTCTACTTCGCGCGGGTGCCGCTGAAGGATGCCGGCGACTATACCGTCGATCACACCGCCTACATCTATTTGATGGACCGCGAGGGCAATTATCTCGGCTTCTTTCCGCCGGGGACATCAGCCGACCGGATGGTCGAGATCATCCGGCCACGGCTCGCCGAACCGGTACGCTGACATCAGAGATTGGCAATTCCAGCCGCGTCAATACTGCGCCCCCTCTCCCGCTTGCGGGTGAGGTGAAGAAAGCAGTTCGGCAGGCGGATCGGACAAATCGCCGGACTCAATGTATCCGCCCATGCGCGCGCAAGAATGTCTCACCGGTTTCCGTCACCGTTACCCGCATGCCCTCAACCGAGGGTCGGCGCGCGACATAGCCGCGGTCGACGGCGTCCTCCCAGATCGTCAGCCGCGGGCATGAGGTGCGCCAGACCTCGAGCACCTCGGCATAAGGCCGCGGCTCGCGCGCCACCCATTCCACGAGATCGAGCACCAGGGCGTCTGTGGTCTCTGTCATGTGGTCCTCGCCGGGATCAGCAGGGATTCATTGTCTCCAGTATTTCTGCGCCGCTTGGCCTCTTCCGGCAAACTGAGTTATCTTGACCTTGCATCAGTTTTCCTGAGGGTTCATGCGGCGGCTGCTCTTTCTCAACGGCATCAAGGCGTTCGAAGCCGCGGCGCGGACCGGCAGCTTCGCGGCGGCGGGCAGCGAGCTCAATGTCTCGGCCGCCGCGATCAGCCGGATGGTGCATCTGCTCGAGGAGCGGCTCGGCGTCGCGCTGTTCGAGCGCAAGGCCAACCGCCTCGTCACCACTCCGGCGGGCCGCGCCTATCAGGGCGGGCTGACGCCGATCTTCGACGCGCTGGCGAGCCTCACCGCGCAGGTCACGGCATCCGCGAGCGCGCGGGTGCTGACCGTCGGCGTCGGACCGACCTTTGCGCTGAAATGGATGATCCCGCACCTTGCCGAGTTCCGCAAAGCGGAGCCCGACATCGAGGTGCGGATCACGACCGGCGGCATGGCGGTGCCTTTCGCCGACGACTGGAGCTGCGGCATCCAGCTCGGCGACGGCCAGTGGCCAGGCCTCGTCGCCGAGCCGCTGTTTGCCGCCGACCTGATGCCGGTGTGCACGGCGCGGCTCGCCAACACCCTGAAGCGCCCCGCCGACCTCAAGGGCCCGAGCCTGATCCGCGTCGCGCATTCGCCCGACGATTGGCCGTCCTGGCTGAAGGCCGCGGGCGTGCCGCGCCTGACCGCGCGCGGGCCGGAATTCCAGTTTTACGGCCAGGCGCTGCAGGCAGCTAGCGACGGGCTCGGCATCGCGATGGGCATCCGGCCCTATATCGACGACGATCTCGCCGCCGGCCGGCTGGTGGCGCCGTTTGCGCTCAGCGTGCCGAAGGGCATGCGCTGGTATCTGGTCTATCGCGGCTTCCACGCCGAACAGCGCGATTTCGCCGCGTTCCGGCGCTGGATCATCCGCGCCGCGGCGGAGCCCGCGGCCCGCCGCAAGGGATCGCGCAGTGCCTGACGAGACCGTCGATACGCTGGTGATCGGCGGCGGCCAGGCCGGGCTCACCATGAGCCATCGGCTGAAGCAGCGCGGCATAGCCCATCTGGTGCTGGAGCGGGGGCGCATCGCCGAGCGCTGGCGCAGCGAACGCTGGGACGGCCTCATGTTCCAGTTTCCGAACTGGTCGGTGCGGCTGCCGGATTTCGCGTTTCCGCACAGCGATCCCGACGGCTTCTCGGACACCGCCGCCATCATCGCCTTCATCGAGGACTACGCCGCGTTCGTCGCGCCGCCGATCCGCTGCGGTGTCGCGGTCACCAGGCTGCGCCACGACGCCGGCGGTTTCCTCGCCGAATTTGCCGGCGGCAGCATCGCAGCCCGCAACGTCGTCATCGCCACCGGTCCCTATCAACGGCCGCTGCGGCCCGCGCTGCTGCGCGAGCATCCCGGCCTGTTCCAGATCGATGCCGCCGGCTACAAAAATCCGGCGCAATTGCCTGACGGCGCGGTGCTGGTGGTCGGTGCCGGCGCCTCGGGCGCGCAGATCGCCGAAGAGCTGATGCGCGCCGGCCGCGAGGTCGTCCTCTCGGTCGGACGTCACAACCGCCTGCCGCGCCGCTATCGCGGCCGCGACCTGATCTGGTGGCTGGCCGAGATGGGCATCGACCGGACGCCGGTCGAGCAGCGCGGCCCGTCGCGGCTGCTGCCGGTGATTTCCGGCGCCCATGGCGGCCACACCGTCGATTTCCGCCGCTTCGCCGCCGGCGGCGTGACCCTGCTCGGCCGCGTGACGGCGGCGCGCGACGGCGTGCTCGAGATCGCGCCCGATCTCGCCGCCAACATCGCCAATGGCGACGCCTATTACGCGACGTTCCTCGGGATCGTCGACGACTTCGTCGCGGCGCGCGGCCTCGATCATCCCGATGATCCCTTGGCGCGCCTCCGCCTGCCCGATCCGCCGTGCCTCACCGCGCCGCTCGACGCGATCGACCTGCGCGCCGCGCGGATCAGGAGCGTGATCTGGGCCACCGGCTACGGTCTCGATCTGAACTGGATCGACATACCGGTGCTGGATGCCGCCGGGGCCCCGCGCCACCGCCATGGCGTCTCCGACGTGCCGGGCCTCTATTTCCTCGGCCTGCAATGGCTGTCGAAGATGAAATCCTCGTTCCTGTCAGGCGTCGGCGACGATGCCGCGGTGCTCGCCGACCACATCGCCGGCCGCGGCTAGCTCCGGGTTCCTTTGCTGCGCGGAAATAAACCCGGCGAGTTGTGAACTGCTTCACATTTAGCGCAACGCGCTCGTGCTTCCTATGAGAAGGGCATTTCGAGGTCGCACATGATTTACAGCGGTTTTGAGATCAAGTCGTTCGAAGTGGGGAAGGGGCAATGGCACGCCAGGGTTCAACGGGTCGATCAAAGGCCGGTCGTCATCGATGGCATGCTGTTTCCGACGCTCGACATCGGCTTTGCGTGGTCCGATCCGGATGCGGCGATCGCCGACGCGAAGCGGGCTATCGACCGGTTCCCGCAACGCTATGGCATGACAATGCCGGCGGCCGAAGCGTCGGCGTGACCGGTAACGTCGTGGTCGCCGCCGTCCCGCAATGCGAGCCGGATCCGGTCTGGCCGGCGCAGGTCCGCACCAGCTGCCCGGAATGTGCCGCATCGCTTTCGCTGCTGCGCGTGATCCCCGGCCGCGCCGCCGAATACTGGACCATGCGCTGCGACGGCTGCGGCGGGATCCATCTCGACATCGTCGACCTGCCGCGGGCGTAAAGTCCGCGAAGCCGCCGCCTGCTGACACCCTGCTGTCAGCAGCCTTGCCCGAGCAGCGATCCGGCCGCCGTTTGCCCTTTTCTCGCTGCCGGACTCGTCCCATATTCGGGGCATGGCGAAGACACCGAACACTCCGAAAAAGCCCGGCAAAACCCCCAAATCCAAAGCACACCGGCCCGAGGTCCTCCCGATCGGGCCCGCGCTTGCCGAACTGCTCAATCCGGCGATCAACCGCGGCGATGCCGGCATGGGTTCGGGCACCGGCCTGCAGCCGCCGCCGGACAATTCCTGGGACCGTCGCGCCGGCGGCGAGGCCGCCGCGCATCGCGCGCGGGCGTCGACGCGCGAGACCAGCGAGGGCGTCGCGAAGCGCGATGCTTCCGGGCTCGAGGAGGCCCCGCAGGCCAATTACGGAACCTCGGCCACGATCCCGACCCTCGATCCGGAACTGGCGCGGCAGCTCGGCCTGCCGACCGCCGAGGACGACGACGAAGCCCTGGCGCGGCCGCCGCGCAGCAAGATGGAGGCGCTCGGCGTCAAGGCGACTGCCGACGCGCTGGAGAACCTGATCCGCGACGGCCGCCCGGAATTCCGCAAGGACGACGGCTCGATGCGGGTGTGGACCCCGCACCGCCCGCCGCGCCCGGAAAAATCCGAAGGCGGCGTGCGCTTCGAGATCAAGTCCGACTACCAGCCGAAAGGCGACCAGCCGACCGCGATCGCCGAGCTGGTCGAGGGCATCGACCGCAACGACCGCACCCAGGTGCTGCTCGGCGTCACCGGCTCGGGCAAGACCTACACCATGGCCAAGGTGATCGAGGCGACGCAGCGCCCGGCGCTGATCCTGGCGCCGAACAAGACGCTGGCCGCCCAGCTCTATGGCGAGTTCAAGAACTTCTTCCCCGACAACGCGGTCGAGTATTTCGTCAGCTATTATGACTACTACCAGCCGGAAGCCTACGTCCCGCGCACCGACACCTATATCGAGAAGGATTCCTCGATCAACGAACAGATCGACCGCATGCGTCACTCGGCGACGCGCGCGCTGCTCGAGCGCGACGACGTCATCATCGTCGCTTCCGTGTCCTGCATCTACGGTATCGGCTCGGTCGAGACCTACACCGCGATGACCTTCGCCTTGAAGAAGGGCGAGCGCATCGATCAGCGGCAGCTCATCGCCGACCTCGTTGCTCTCCAGTACAAGCGCACCCAGGCCGACTTCACCCGCGGCACCTTCCGCGTCCGCGGCGACGTCATCGACATCTTCCCGGCGCACTATGAGGACCGCGCCTGGCGGGTGAACCTGTTCGGCGACACCATCGAAACCATCGAGGAGTTCGATCCGCTCACCGGCCACAAGCAGGACGAGCTCGAATTCATCAAGATGTACGCCAACTCGCACTATGTGACGCCGCGCCCGACGCTGGTGCAGGCGATCAAGTCGATCAAATCGGAGTTGAAGCAGCGCCTCGACCAGCTCAACGACCAGGGCCGCCTCTTGGAGGCACAGCGACTCGAGCAGCGCACCACCTTCGATCTCGAGATGATGGAGGCGACCGGAAGCTGCGCCGGCATCGAGAACTATTCGCGCTATCTCACCGGGCGCCGCCCCGGCGAACCGCCGCCGACGCTGTTCGAATATGTACCGGACAACGCGCTGATCTTCGCCGACGAGAGCCACGTCACCGTGCCGCAGATCGGCGCCATGTTCCGCGGCGACTTCCGCCGCAAGGCGACGCTCGCCGAATACGGCTTCCGCCTGCCCTCCTGCATGGACAACCGGCCGCTCCGCTTCGAGGAGTGGGACATGATGCGGCCGCAGACGGTTGCGGTGTCGGCGACGCCGAGCGGCTGGGAGCTGAACGAAAGCGGCGGCGTGTTTGTCGAGCAGGTGATCCGTCCGACCGGCCTCATCGATCCTCCCGTGGACATCCGCCCTGCCCGCACCCAGGTCGACGATCTCGTCGGCGAGGTGCGCGCCACCGCGGCGGCCGGCTATCGCTCGCTGATCACGGTGCTCACCAAGCGCATGGCGGAGGACCTCACCGAATATCTGCACGAGCAGGGCATCCGCGTCCGCTACATGCACTCGGATATCGACACCATCGAGCGCATCGAGATCATCCGCGACCTCAGGCTCGGCGCATTCGACGCGCTGGTCGGCATCAACCTGTTGCGCGAGGGCCTCGACATTCCCGAATGCGCGCTGGTCGCGATCCTCGATGCCGACAAGGAAGGCTTCCTGCGCAGCGAGACCTCGCTGATCCAGACCATCGGCCGTGCCGCGCGCAACGTCGACGGCAAGGTGATCCTCTATGCCGACAGCATGACCGGCTCGATGGAGCGCGCGATGGCCGAGACCACGCGGCGCCGCGAGAAGCAGGTCGAGTACAACGAGGCCAACGGCATCACGCCGGAGAGCGTGAAGAAGTCGATCGGCGACATCCTCAACTCCGTCTACGAGCGCGACCACGTGCTGGTCGAGATCGGCGACGGCGGCATCGCCGACGACGTCATCAGTATCGGGCATAATTTCGAGGCCGTGCTGAGCGATCTCGAAACGCGGATGCGCGAGGCCGCGGCCGATTTGAACTTCGAGGAGGCCGCGCGACTGCGCGACGAGGTCAAGCGGCTGCGCGCCACCGAGATGGCCGTGGTCGACGACCCCACCGCCAAGCAGCGCAACGTGCAGAAGCAGGCCGGCGCCTATGCCGGCACAAGAAAATACGGCGATGCCGCCAACCTGCCGGTCAGCGCATTGAAGAACAAGTCGGCGCAGACCTCGCTCAAGGCGAGCCGCGGCGGCAAGTCCGGCTCACGCATCCACAAGCCCGATCTCGACGAGATGCACGGACCGGAATCGCTGCCCTTCCGCCCCAGCGGCGCGCTGCCCGCCAAGCCGTTCGGCACCACGAGCCGCATCATCCAGCCGACCGACTCGCGGCAGTCGGGGCCGGAGTTCGGCCCGTCGCCGCGGTCGAGCGGCGGCGCGCCAGGCAAGCGGGGCGGGTGGAAGAAGCGGTAGAGCAACCTTTTCTATTCGTCCTCGCCAGGAACTACCTCGTTGGGAGCAGGAAGCTGCTTCGGTTCTGAAGGCCCCTCAATTTGAGGATTCTCACCAAAACTCTTTTCCGCAATGCCCAGTATCTCACGAATTCGATCAAAGGCGGGCTTGACCTTTTGTCCCGCCTCTCCGAGGGCCTCGCTAGCTTCCACAAACCCGTCAAGAAACACTCGAAAGCTGCTTTTTGACTTCTCAAGCTCTGCTTGAAATTTGTTTACAATCCTAAGGAGTCGCCGCTTGTGGTCGCCCGACAAATCGGCGTTGTCTCTCACGAGTGTTCTGACTTCAGAAAGCAGATCATTGATACGACGAACGTCTTCCTCCTTAAAGAAGACTAGCAATTGCTTTTCGAGGTGGCTTTCTTCGTCAACATGCAAGACAAGAAGGCGCGCTTTTAACTGACGATGAATTCTTTGAATCCAGGCAATCCGAGAATCACGACCACCTTGAAAAGCTGCAATGATAAGATTGCTGCTCCGCGGCATTTCCCGAATATCGGCAAATTCCCCTTCTAGGAGCTCTTGCAATATGATCTGAGCATCCCTCACCTCTTCATCAGATAGAAGCGCTACACGGGGAACGGGTTTCTTCAAAAAGCTTGATCTTCGAACCTCTTCAAACAAGTCATTACATATTTTTACGCTGCGAGCACCCTGTTCTTCGGCAGCCCCAACATGTAGTTTCTGTCAACATTATTGCCCCACCAATGGAAGAACCCCTCTCAGAAACACCATGGTGTATGCAGCTAATAGTTGCAATAGAGACCTCATTGGCTAAAGACTTAGAACGCGGATGAAGTTAGCTTTTGAAGAATCGCAGACCTCCTACACCAGCGGCTCGCAAAGCGCCCGCACGTGGACGGAGGCCTGGGTCAGGGCTTGGGCCTATTGTCCGCACTGCGGCAATGCGAAGATGTCGCAGTTTCCCAACAACAGCCCGCTGGCCGACTTCCTGTGCGGATCGTGCAGCGAGGAGTTCGAACTCAAGAGCCAGAAGGGAAAGTTCGGCCGGAAGGTCGCCGATGGCGCCTACAAGACCAAATGCGAGCGTCTTGCTGCGAGCAATAATCCCAATCTTCTGCTGATGAACTACGATCTCAGGTCACTTGCAGTCGTCAATCTGCTGATCGTCCCCAAGCACTTCTTCGTTCGGGACATCATCGAGGAGCGGAAGCCGCTGGCTGCGACCGCCCGGCGCGCGGGCTGGATCGGGTCCAATATCCTGCTCGGGAAGGTTCCTGAATCAGGCAAAATCCACATCGTTCGAAACGGTGTCATTCGCGACAAGGAGCTGGTTCTTGCGGAATGGCAGAAGACGCTCTTTCTCAGAGACCAATCGCTGGAATCGCGGGGATGGCTTCTCGACGTGATGAAGTGTGTAGAGTCACTCGGCAAGCGCGATTTCACGCTTGACGACGTCTATGCCTTCGAGCGTCATCTTGGCGACCTGTATCCGGGCAATCAGAACGTCCGGCCGAAGATACGCCAGCAGCTCCAGTATTTGCGTGATCGTGGATTCATCGAGTTCTTGTCGCGAGGCAATTACCGACTAAAATCGTGAGGCGTCGACATGGCCTGGTTTCTGAATCTCTACCGATGTGCGCGCTGTGGGGACATCTGGACTGACGAGTGGTCTTGCACTTGCGATGACGATTGCCCGCATTGCGGCGCACGGCATATGTCGCCATTCAACAGCGAAGACTTGACTGAGCTTGTCGCGCAGGAAGGTGACGAATTCGTTGCTATTCGGTCACCGGACTCGGCCGAGCACAGTCCGGACTATCGCGAACTTGGTCGGTTTCCAACGCGCGCACAGGCGGAAGAATTTCTGTCCTCGACTGCCTCCGACTAGGCCCGACATGGCGCAAAAACAGATCGCTTTGAGGCGCCAACTTCACGACGCCTCAACAGCGCGCACAAGATACCTACCCCACGCTCACCACCGCGACCGCCAGCAGTGACATTGTGATCATCGTGGTCACGAGCTACAGCGAAACACTAGGCTGTCTCCGCCACCGCGCGATCTTCTCGGCGACCGTGAGACTCGCGTCGAAGAACACCGGCGCGTAGGCGTGCGCGAACCGCCGCGGAAATCGCGCCGAGCCATGGTGTGATCGCGGCGTAGACCAGCGAGGCGAACACGACGGAGATCGTGGCGCCATAGCGTTCGATCTCACGGGCGGCGTTTAGCCAAAACCCCCTTGACCTGCATCAATCACGGGTATCCCCTACCCCTTACATTTTGAAGCCATAGTTGTTCCGGCATTGGGGAAGTCGTCATGATTTCGGTCAGAATGCCGTTCTGGCTCCGCGTTGTTTCGCTGGTTGGCGTGATCCTGCTCTGCACGGCCGCCGGGCTCTATGGATATCGTTGGTACAATCGTCCGGTAACGCTGACGCTGGCGGTCGGCTCGATCGACGGAGAAGCAGCCAGCGCAATGACGGCGGTCGCCAATCAGCTTGCCTCCGACGGCGCTTCGGTACGGTTGAAGGTCGTCGACACCGGAACAGCCGTTGAATCAGGCAAACTGTTCGCTGCAGGAAATGTCGATCTCGCTGCCGTTCGCGGTGACGTCGGCGACTTGTCCAAAGCCCAGGCCATTGTCGTGCTGTCGCACTTGACTGCACTTCTCATCGCCCCGCCCGGTTCATCGATCGACAGCATCAGCAAGCTCAAGGGCCAGACCGTGGGCGTGCTCGGAGGCGAGGCAAACGCCAAACTCGTCGATGTGTTGAACAGCACCTACGATCTTGCCCGGACCAAGACGGTTTTCAAGAACCTCGGCTTGCGGGATGCGCGGCAGGCCGTTGCATCAAAACAGGTCCACGCCCTGCTTGTGGTCATCCCGCTGACGGAGAAATACATTGCGCTGGTGAAGGGCTTTTTCCCGCAAGGTACAAAAGCGAGCCCGATCCTGATCCCGATCGACTCGGCCGCGGCAATTGCAGACGGCAATCGCGCCTATGAGAGCTTCGACCTGCCAAAGGGCACCCTGCGCGGATCACCTCCCGTCCCCGATGACGACCTGACGACTCTGAGGACGTCGCTCTATCTTGTCGCGCGAAAGAGCCTCAGCGCCGACGTTGCAACAAATCTGACCCAGAGCATTTTGAAAGTACGTAGAGAGCTGCTGCGAGAGAATCCTCTCATTGCCCAGATCACGGCCCCAAGCACTGATGCGGACGCCTACCTTCCCGTCCATCCCGGAGCGTTGGCCGTCTACAACGGCACCACGCAGAGTTTCCTCGATGAATACAGCAACTACATTTATCTGGGCCCGATGATCCTTGGAGGAATTGCCTCGGTGCTTGCCGCTGCGTGGAAGTTTTTGGGCATCGGGCAGCCCGAATTCCGCGAGGGTCCCCTCGACACCCTTTACGGCCTCGCGCGCCGGATCCGCACGGTCAGCTTCGAGAACGAACTTTCAGACATCGAGGACGAGATCGACAATATTCTCAAGAGCGAACGTCTCAAGGCCGAGGCGGGCGATGAAAATGCGGTCGACACCGCGACGCTGAATGTCGTAGCCCACCGCCTGGAAAATCTGGTTCATGACCGCAGAGCGATACTGTTGGCAAAACCCCCGATCGCTTCGGTGGCCTAGGAGAGAATCGGACGCTCATCGTCGTCCTGGCGAAGCCAGGACCCATTACCCCAAATCTCTATTGCTGCGCGACATTGGGCCGCGATCCCGCTCATCACTGAATTGGGTGGTTATGGGTCCTGGCTTTCGCCAGGACGACACCGAGAGTGTGGCCGCCCTACCCCGATCGCTTGTTGCTGGTGTTCTGGGTCAGATTACCGTGCGCGGCCTGCTCGCGGATGTTGTGCTTCTCGTCGTCGCGATGCCCCTTGGTGGTGTCGATGGGAACGCTCGGGGTGCTGCCGGGGCCCTTGTGGCTCTTGTTGTCGTCGGGAACGGGCTGGATGGTCTTTGTCTTTGGTTTCGTCATCATCGTCTCCGTTACGCATGGAGACAACGCGGCCGGGACGGACGGCGTTCCCGGAATGTGCTTCACGTTTCTGGAGATGTGGCTTCACAGCTGATCCTACAGCTTCTCCTGCTGCGCGGGCTGTGACTGCGGCTGCTGCTGGCGCTGCTGTTTGGCGTGATGGCGGCCGTAGAGGCAACCGGCGGCGGCGCCGAGCATGCCGTGATGGCCGGCATAATGACCGGCGACGCCGCCGACGATGGCGCCCTTGATGCAACCCTTGGCGTCGGCAGGCGGCGCCAAGGCGAGTGCACTGACGGCAATGACGGACGCGAGAACAATCGATCTCATGATACGGCTCCAATGCAATGCTGCCGCATCAACGGTGCAGCGGCACGGCCGGTTCCGGGAAGAATAAGCGGTTCACCATCGACCCCGCCGCCGGCAAGGCGGCGCCGTCGGATTGGCTGTTGTCGAACGCACCGCGACAGCGAGCCGGCGCGATTTCACCGGCCGGCCCCGGAGGAGCTCAAGGCCTCGTGGCCGGCGTCGACGCCGGCTCACCGTCGCGCGGTGCGCGCTCGCATGATTTATTTGGAGACAACCAGGGCGGCGACGGCAAGCGGCATGGTGTTTCTCATACGGAACTCCTCATTGCGGATGCGTCGCCCACGCCGAACCAACCGGGCGCGCGAGCGGAGGTTTCATTAACTCGCGGACAGCTGCCCGCCGCATGCCTCCACGTCTGCGAGACGCGGCCGGTTCAGCCGATCACTCCAGTTTCTTGCCGCCGTCGGTCACGCCGTCGAGGAACACGCCGGTCTCGCGGTTGAGAAACTCGACATCCGCCGGGAAGAAACCGCCGGCCGAGGCGTGGCCGGTCACGGTGCCCGGGCTGATCGTCTTGATCGTCACGCCGGGAATGTCCTTTGCCATCTGGTTCGGCTCGAATTCGGGATTGAGCAGGTCCTTGGTGCCGGTGAGGATCAGCGTCTTCGCCTTGATCGAAGCCAGCGCCTTCGCCGTGTCGCCGCCGAACCCGGCCGTGGTGCCGACATCGTGCCGGTCATAGGCCCAGCTCTGGTAGATCCAGTCGTTGGCGTCGAACAGCTTCCATAGCGCGGTCTCCTGCTCGGCCATCCAGGGCAGCACGTCGGGGCCGGACTTGAACTGCGCCGCATACATGTCGGGCGTGCGCGCCGCGAGCAGCGCGACGATATCGCGGAACAGCTTGAGGCCCTTCTCCGGCGGCGCCTCGTAATTGCCTTCCTTCCACGCCGGATCGTTCATGATCGCCTTGCGCGAGGCCTCCATCACCGCGACCGACCAGGCCGGCGTCTTCGCAAGCGGCACCATCGCAACCAGCGCGTCCATGAAGTCCGGATGGCTGACGCCCCATTGCAGCGCCTGCATGCCGCCCATCGAGGGGCCGACCACGGCGACGACATGGTCGATACCGAGCTTCTCCTTCATCAGCCGATACTGCGATTCCACCATGTCGCGGATCGCGAATTTCGGGAACTGCATCCGCGGCTGCGCCTTCGAATTGCTCGGCGACGTGGTCAGCCCGTTGCCGATCGCATCGGTGCAGACGATGAAATACTTGTCGGGGTCGAGCGCCTTGCCGGGGCCGATCATGAAATCGAGCCGGTGATGATTGCCCGAGATCGCGGTCACCATCAGGATGGCGTTCGACTTCTTCGCGTTCAGCGTGCCGTGGGTGACGTAGGAGATCGAGAAATCCTTGATCGCCTCGCCGCTCTCGATCTTCAGGTCGCCTTCGTTGTAGAGCTGGTGGGCAGGCTGCTGCGGCGTGTGTGCGAAGGCGGGCGGGATCGCCGGGCATGCCAGCAGCGACAGGATCGCGGCGAAGTTGGTGATGCGCTTCATTGGTCTCTCCCCATCGGGGCGGCTCTGTTCGGCCGCCTTCCGCCGCGAAGCATACGGGCCGGCGGCGCCGCGGCAAGGCCGCGGGCGCGAAGATTTAAGCGGCGCAGGCGCGGAATAAACCGCCGCCTGCACCGCGACAGCCGCCCGTCGTCGCATTGCGCGAACCGGCGCGCCGCATGCATTTTGCGCCACAATGCACGCGCTGGTTGCCGAACCTAATCGCGTCTCGCGCGTCAAACATATGTTGTTTGATTGTGGAATGCTCCGGTTCACAATGCCGGGCCAGAGCGAGTCGGACCGGCGGAGTCGATCATGGGCGAGGATTTGAACCGGCAGCGCGTCTTGAACTTCCTCGACGTTTATTATGCCGGCGGCATCGAGGGCGCGCTCGATCGCTGCAGCGACGACGTCGCGTTTCTCGCCAACGCCCCGATCGACATTCTTCCGCATATGGGCCAGCACCGCGGCAAGGCCGCGCTGCGCCAGATGTGGACCACGATCCACGAGCGCTATTCGGACATGCGCTATGAGGCGCCGATCGTGGTGACCCAGGGCGACAGGGTCGCCGCGCAGCTGCGCGTGTTCTTCCGCAAGCGCAACAACGCCCGCGTGGTGCAGTTCGATGTGGCGGTGTTCTACACGCTGCGCGACGGCAAGATCACCGAGATCCGCGAGATCATCGACACCTTCGACCTCGTCCAGCAGGTGCTGGAGCGCGACGTCGCGGCGGCGCTGACCGGGCACGACGACATCGTGCAGGCAAATTCGCAACGCCGGCGTTGAACCTCGACAGCCCGGCGCTGACTTATTACCGGGCTTGTTGCGGTCGGGGCTGAAATCACCATGAAAATCGCATTGCTCGCTGTGCTTGGCCTGGCGCTGGGCGCCCTTGGCGGCGCCGCCTTCGGCATCGGAGCCGGGCTTAGCTGGATCGGATTGGCTAGAACCTCTGGTATCGACAGCGGAACGCTGGTGTTTTTCACCTTCATGCCGCTCGGCGCCGCGATCGGCGGCATCGGCGGCGCGCTGCTGTTCGCGGTGGTGGCGATCCGCGACGCCGAGATCGTGATCGAGCGGCAACCGGTGCGGCAGCGCGACCGCTGAATTGCGGCGACCGGAGCGTTTTCGCGCGAAGCCTGCCCCGCACGTGAGTGGATGCCGGTTCGCATCAAAAAAGCGCGTCGGAACCAGAATCCAGAGGTCGGCGGTCACATTCGGGTAAAATTCGGCGCAATTGTGCATTGCAAAAAAGTCATTTGCGTTTTTGCCGTTCGGCACTATTTCAGGCCGCAATAGCGATGTGCAGCAACCTGGCAAGGCGTCGGCGCTGACCCCCTGCCATCCGTTTGCGTTTGAAAATCCAGTTTCAGGACAAGGCCAAAATGACAGAGCATAGTCTCTGGCGTTTTTCGCGCGCATTGCATCGCGCGATCAACGAACGCCAGCTTGCAGATATCGAGCCGCTGCTCGACGACGAGGTCGAATGGTCCATCTATGGGCCGATCGATCTGTTTTCCTTTTTCGGCGCGCGCCGCGGCAAGGCCGCGGTACTCGAGGTGATCCGGCAGATCGGCGAGAACCTCAGGGTTCACCGCTTCGACCGGGAACAGATCATGCTCGGCGTGGATTCCGCAGCCTCGATGCTGCGCTATTCGCTGACGGCACTCGACTCCAACAAGCCGATCTCGCTCCGGATCGCGCATTTCGCGCAGTTCAGGGCCGGCAAGCTGACGAGCTTCCGCGTGCTGGTCGACAGTTTCGACCTCGTCGAGCAGACCGTCGGCTACCCGATCCATCTGCCGCGCATCGCGGTCTGACGGCTTTTCACGCCTTCGTCATGTCCGGCGCGCTAAAGCGCGAAGCGCGTCTTCGCGTTCAGGCGCCCCGGCAGCGGCGGCCTGTTTTGCCAGCCCCGAACGGCCGCGCTCGGGACGCGCCGCGCGAACGCGCTGCGCGTTTGTCCCGGACATGACGATCACGCGTTGATCACTTGCTTTCAGAGCGCCGATGCCACAATTTTGCGCCACGGCAATGCATGCTGCGGCTCTGGAATTCGCGGGCTGGGAATGACTTTCACATTACGATTTGGCTGGGCAAGGCTGCAGGTGCTGGCAGCCGGCTTCAGCCTGGCGATGGCGCTGTCGGCCGGCGCGCAAACCCCGCCGTGGCAGATCGCTCCCGCCGCCCAGGATAGCGCAGCTGATAACGCCGAGGCTGCGGCCGACGAGGAGCCGCCGGCGGCCAATGCCAATGACGCCGACATCCTGAAGGACATCGACGAGAGCAAGCTCGACTGGAGCCAGCTCGACACCGATTCTACGAGCCTGCCCACGCTGGCGCCGAAGCGTGCGGCGAGGCCCGCCAGCATCGCCGGCAAGGATCCATCCTGGTCGACCAACAACAACGCCAACGGCTCGTCGGCGGTGTCGGTCAAGCAGTCGATCTCGCCATTCCTCGATACCCGCATCGGCGCCGACATGACGGTCGCAAGGCAAGGCACGATGACGACGTCGGAGCAATTGTCGGAGCGGCTCGCCAATGGCGGCAGCCTGCCGCAGTCCGGCGGCTCGGCCTGGGCCGCGATCTCTACCGGCGGCGTGGCCTCGATCTGGGACAAGACCTCGGTCGAGGCGCGGGTCGATCCCTCCGCCGACCAGAGCAAGGTCGGCACCTCCTTGAGCAAGTCGGTGCCGCTGTCGGAGCAATATTCGCTGACGCTGCAGAACGGCTACAACTTCATCCAGCAGGGCGTGGTCCCGGTGCCCGGCATCATCAGCCACCCCTCGCGCAGCTATGACACCGACCAGTCGGCGAGCCTGTCGGTTAACGACACCGGCACCAGCATCACGGCAGGCCAGACGCTGTCGACCTCCGACGACCGATGGCTGCGCCGGATCGGCGCCGAGCAGAAGCTGTTCGACGGCGTCACCGTCTCCGGCTCGGTCGGCGAGACCTCCCAGGGCACCACCAACAAGAGCATCAGCGCCGGCTACAAGCGCTCATGGTGAACGGTCTGTTAGCTCTATCGCGCTAAATGATCAGGCATTGCCGCAACTTGGCCCAGATGCGGTCAAATTCGGCGGCACTGATAGGTCCGTAACTTCATCAATTCGTCGTGCGGGGGACAAGCCGCGCTTCGCCATTGCGAACAAGGGGAAAGCCGATGAACGCCACCAACCGTACCGAGGAAGCCGAAGTCGAAACGACGTCCGAGGTCGACACCAACCTCGCCGCCGTCTCGGAAGTCGAAGCCGGCATCCGCGACTTCGTGCGCAACGATATCGCCTATCTGCGCCGGCCGGTGGCGAGTCCGGAGACCGCGCCGACCGACACCAACACCGATGCCACCGTCAGCAACGTCAACTCGCTGATCCAGCGCGTCGCCGGCACCTCGCTCGCCGAGATCGAGAAGCTGATCGGCGAGCTCGAGAGCCTGCGTGACCTGCTGCATGCCGAGGGCCAGCGCGTCCAGCGCGAGATCTCCGGCTATGCCCAGCTCAGCCAGGCCGCGATGAAGTCGACGCGCATGATCGCCGACAACGTCTCGCAGTGGAAGCGCGCCGCCGACGGCCTGCGCAACAGCTGATACTTCAGTTTTCCAAACTGATCGCCGCCGCCTCCTGAACAGGGGGCGGCGGCTTCGCTTTGCGGCCTGATTCAGCGCAGAACGATTCGTTATTCAGCGCGGTGTAAACTCCGCGACGTCAATTTTTTGCAGAAGCCGATTTGAACTGGGGATGTCGAGCCCGCGTCCAATCCGGAATTCGCGTCCGGACCGCGCCTAGTGTGCTGAATGCGAAGTTCGTGCGATTTCGCGGCAGCCACTTTCACGAACTTCGCATTCATAAAGCACACTAGAATCAAAGGTTTGCTAGTGTCCTTATCGAATCCGAAGTTCGCTCCGAAGGTGCGGCAAATGATGCGAACTTCGGATTCGGGACACTAGCCGGGCATCCATTTGGAGACGAAGTCATGCAGAGCGTCCGGCCGGATAACGCCGCCGATCCGATTCCGCTGCGCCAGCCGCAGCAGGGCATCGGCACGATCATGATCCGCTTCATCGGCATCCTGGCAGCCGCGACGGTCGTGATGGTGCTGATCTGGAATCGTTAGACTGAAGCTTGGAAGAAATGTGACGCAGCCTGCCGACAGATCACATTGAAAAGCGCAAATGCACGCCACCTGCGCTCCCTCGAGCGCCGGGAGTTACAGACGGTCAATCAGCGGTCGATGCTCGCGGTGGTCTCGAAGGAATAATTGCCGTCGGCAAAGCCCTTCACGACCATCCCGGTGGCCAGCATCACCACAACCGTTACCGTCGCGAAGATAATGCCGACGAGTTTCAGCGCGCTGCGATCTGCCATGGTATCCCCAGTCATTCTTGCCAGATGTCCGTGCCCTCAAACCATAAGGCAGGGACAAAGGTTCAGAATGCGTTAGCAAAAACTGAGTTCCACGCAACGCACAACTGCGTCGGCAGCAGAAGTCATTCGCTAACCATGGCGTCCGGGCAACATCAGAGGCGCGCGGGCAACATCAGGAACCGGGATTCCGCCGCGGCACGAAAGCGGTGGCGAGGAACGAGAACACCACCTCGTTGCGCTGATTGACGCCGGTGTTGCGGGCCTGAAGGATGCCCCATTCGGGCCGCTTTTCGGACGTGCGCTTGGTCTCGACCTGGTTGGTGAAGCTGATGGTATCGCCCGCCAGCACCGGGCGGATCCAGCGCAGTTCGCGGAAGCCCGGCGAGGGCCCCCAGACCGCGACCTCCTCGCCGCGCGCGGCGGCTTCCGCGGCGAGCCGCTTGCCGTCGGCGACGAGCAGCTTCATGCAGACGCTGGCGACATGCCAGCCCGATGCGGCGAGCCCGCCGAACAGCGAGTTGCGCCCCTCCTCCTCGTCGAGATGGAAGCGCTGCGGATCGAACTGCGCGGCGAACCGCTTGATATCCTCGGGCGTGAAGGTGAAGGAGCCGAACTCGCGCCGCGCGCCGATCTCGATATCTTCAAAAAAGCGCATGACCTCTCCTATGCGCTCGCGCCGTCGCGGCGGCTGACGATGATCGGCGACTCCATCTCGCACAGCATCTCGCCGCGCGCGTTGCGGATGGTGCCCTTGAAAGTGACGATGCCGGTCTCGGGCCGGCTCTTCGAGACGCGCGCCTCGACGACGTCGACATCCAGCGTCAAATCGTCGCCCGGACGCAGCGGCGCCACCCAGCGCATCTCGTTGACCCCGGGCGAACCGAGCGAGGCGGTGCGGCCGATGAAGCCGTCGAACAGCATCCGCATCATCAGCGAGCCGAGATGCCAGCCCGAGCCCGACAGGCCGCGGAGCATGGATTTCTTCGCCGCCTCCTCGTCGAGATGCATCGGCTGCGGGTCGAATTCGGCGGCAAAGGCGAGGATCTCCTCGCGTGAAACATGGCGCGGGCCGAACGTGCCGAAGCGGCCGGGCTTGAAGTCTTCGAAGGTCAGCGTGGTCATTGGGTGAGGATATGCCGGAGGGAAGCCCGATTGTGGCCGTTATTTGCGGCAATCACAACCGGCCCACTCGCATAGCTCGCCCCTGGACTGCCGGCGCCCGGTCCGGGGCTCGCCTTTGGCGAGACCGAATGGGCTTCTGCGGTATCGATCCCTCTGGTCGCGGAGGCGCCTGGCGCCGTCCCGAACCATTGGCCCGGCGAAAGCCTCTTCCCGACGGACGCCTGCGGCGCAGGCTCCCGGGATGAAGTGATCACGCCGGCGGTCACGCAGTAGGATGAACGAGACGCGAATCATATTCGGCTGGCCGGGAGAACCATGATGTTCGATTTCCAGGATCTGTTTCAGTGGGACCGCTTCATCACGCCCACGATCATCAAGACGTTCTACTGGCTGGTGATCGCGGTCATCGTGCTGTTCGGGATCTCCGGCATCCTGTGGAGCCTCACGGCGATGGCGATCAGCCCGTTCGTCGGATTCATCCAGCTGCTCGCGTCGATCGCCAGCGTCTTCGTCGGCATCGTGTTCTCGCGCATCGCCGCCGAGTTCATCCTGATCGTATTCCGGATCAACGAGCATCTCGGAGCGATCCGCGATCGGGACGGAGCAATGCACTGAAGCGAACGGCACCCGGCCGAACGCGACCGACCGGCGGGGCTGTGGTTAATCCGAAGTAGCACCCGCGCGCAAATGCCCGCGAAATTCCGACCAGGATCTTAAATCCGCTCGCGTACAGCCTTCCGCATTGCCAAGACCAGCGCGGGGGCGTCGTGAATTCGAGGAATGGGTTTGTTGCCGTGAGGCCGGGTGCCGAGCCGGGCTTTACGACCGAGGATATTTTATGGGCTGTCGGCATCTGGTCGGTGATCCTGACCCTAGCGCCGGTGATCGTGTTCTATCTGCTGATGGTGGCGTGAGGGCATCCCCTCCGTCATTCCGGAGCGATGCGTGAGCATCGAATCCGGAATCTCGAGATTCCGGGCTCATGCTTCGCATGCCCCGGAATGGCTCCAATATTCTCGACGACAAAAAACGCGCGGGAGCCGCGCGTTCTTTCCATTTCAAACCAAAACGGCGTTGTTACGCCGCCTGCTTGTGCATCGTACCGGACGCCGACGCCGTGCCGCGGATCGCCTTGATCGAGCGTTCGATCGCGGCCCACAGCCGATTGATCTCGGCGGCGGCGCGGCCTTCCGCATAATATTCGCGGGCGCCTTCGCCCTGGCCGAGCGCCATCAGAAGATCGGCGCGGTTGGTGATCTGGCCGCTCCACACCGGAGCGCGGAATTTCGCCAGCGCCTCGCGCGCGATCGCGACGATGCGGCTTTCGGCGCCGTCACGCTGCGCGGGCGCACCGTTGATCACGACGGCATAGGGCTTGCGCATCGAGCGGCAGGTCTGGATGGTTTCCTGCACGGCGTTGACGTCGAACACGCCGGGCCGCGCCGGAATGATCACCATCGTGGCGTTCTTGATGGAGTCGTCGACCACGGCCGAGAGGTTCGGCGGCGTGTCGATGAACACCCACTCGATGCCGTCACGCTTGGCCTGGGCAATGATCCCGCTGACCGAGTTCACTGCCGTCTTGATCGCCGGCTCGTTGGTGCCGCGCAGCTTGTGCCAGAGAGTCAGCGAGCCCTGCGGATCGGCGTCGATCAGCAGACAGGGCTTCGTTGCCTTGTGCACTTGCGCGGCGAGGTGAGCAGCCAGGGTACTTTTTCCCGAGCCCCCCTTACGCGAAGCGAAAACAATCACGTTCATACGTTGGCCTCCAGATTGACCCCAGGAGGCGAAAATGAATCAGCACGCTGATTCGCGAAAGAAAAAATTTCTTGCAATCCGCAAAGTGGCCAAGATTACCGGTGCGTTTTGCTTTTTGAGTCACACCGAACTTATGACGCAACCGCAAATGGAAGCCCTAAGCGTTTGATATGACTCGGTGCCTAGCGTTTTCCGGCAGCTTTCGCGCGCTCGCGCTCGATCCACTTGCGCTCGATCCAGCCGAGCAATTGCGCGGTCGGTTTCTGCAGGAACGGAACGTCCTGCGCGAACAAAAGGAGTCCGAGCGGCAGCATCCAGAGTCCGAGCACCGGCAGGAAGCTGAAGATGCCGCCGATGATCAGGAGGATCGCGAGCGGAATCCGCACATAGCGCGACGACGGCTTGCGCAGCCACGCGACGAAGCGCGCCGGCTTTTCCGGCAGCTTGGCTTCGAACCAGGCGAAGTGCCGATCGATCTCTTGTTTGTAGTATTCGCTCACGCGTCCCACTCCATCCGTTCCACAAGCGGAACAGATTTGGCTGACAATACAAGCCCCAGAGATGATGCTGCATGACAGCGTCACAAGGCGTCAGTCTGTCGCGCATCGCAACCTTGAAATCGCATGGAGGCGATCCACCGCGCGATGAGATTGCGTTGACCGCGATGGCGCTGCGCTCCCTCTCCCCGTTCTTACGGGGAGAGGGTTGGGGTGAGGGGCTGTCTCCGCGTGGATGGCGATAGTTGCGCTTGTGGAGACTCCCCCTCACCCGGAACGCATCTGACGATGCGTTCCGACCTCTCCCCGCACGCGGGGCGAGGTGAAGCGCACAGCGGTCCGCTCGACGAGAATGCGCCAAGTTAGCCGCGTGCGCGCGATGGGAATCATTTAGTGGGTGGACTTCTTCGCCCTGTGCGATTTGGCGGCCTTGTGCTTGGCAGCACGCCGTTCCACGCGCTCGCTCGCTTCACGCGGCTCGGGACCACCGCGGAAGAACACCCGGCAGGCCGGCGAGAGCTGCGCCTTGTTCCTGATCATGCAGGCCGTGATGCGATCGACGTCGGGAATCTCGGGGCCGCAAAGCCTGAACGCATCCGGCGTACAGGCCTGCTGCTGGTCTTGCGTATAGGCCTCACTTCGGCCCGGCAGCAGCAGCGCCGCAAGAGCGATGCTTGATATCAACGCAAACGAAAAACTCCTTGAACAGGCGATCCCCATGCATCCCCCCAAAGGTGTCACTAGGCGTCGTTAAGGCGTCGTGTCAGTCAGTTTGGGTGACGGGACGGAGAAGTGCAAGCGGACGCGGTGACACGCCGGGCGACAAGGGCGAGCGACCTTGCGATGGTCGGATTTTGCGATGTCGCGCTGACTGATCTTGCGGATGGTACAGTTGGGTGGGCTCGAACCACCGACCTCCTGTTCCACAGACAGGCGCTCTAACCAACTGAGCTACAACTGCATCCTGACGCGCGGCCCGCTCAAGCGGGGCGGCGATTTCGGGCGGAAACTAGGTGCAACGCCGCGCTTTGGCAAGGCCGTAACGCGCCGATTTCCGCTGTTATGTCGGGCCGCTTGACGGGCCCCTGGCCGGCAAAAAGGCCCGGACCGCTTCGGCCCGGGCCTTTCGCTGGTCTCCCAAACGGCAGCGATCAGGCGGCCGGCTTGTAGAACTTCGATGCGCTGGCCTTGATCGGCTCGGCGGTCTCGCTGGCGACCTTCTGGCCGAGCTCGGCCAGTTCCTTGGCCTGCGCGGTGTAGGTCTCGAACTGCTTGCGGGCGTGCGACGTCCACAGCTCGACCGCTTCGGTCGGCGACTTCACGCTGAACAGCTCCTGGGCGAAGTCGAGCGAGGAGGTGGTGTTGGCCTTGAAGAACTCGATCAGCTTGGCCGAATACTCGCTGGCGCCCTTGCTCACCGAGGTGAACACGGCCTCGACCGTCGAGTTGTGGGTCTCGGCAGCGTCCTTGAACTTGGCGTAGCTGTCGCGGGCCTGCAGAACGCCCTTCTCGGCGAACGCGCGCATCTGCTCGGGAACTTCAAACGGAATGATCGAGGCGGAAAACGGATCGGACGGGTTGGTCATACGTGTAATCCTTCGCAACGGGTGAGTAGATGTGACCATTGCGGACGTCCCGGAGCCCATCAGGCCGGGAGCGCTGAAATGGATCACGCTGCCTTGATTCACGGGAGTGCCCTTCGTCGGGCGCGCCTAATAAACACCCATATCATGTCAATTTTGTGCAACGCAACGTAAGATCGCGTGCGACGCCACATTTTTTATCTGACGGAACAAAAGATTACCGCGGCCGACCGAGGCTGAATGCGCCAGGGTCGGCCGCGGCCAATGCGCCTCGTCAGTTCTTCGGCTTGACCGCGTCCATCGCGGCCCGGCTGACGGCCTGGCCCATCTCGCTGGCCTGCTCGGCGAGCGAGCGCATCTGGCCCTGCACATATTCGCTGTGCAGCCGCATGACGTCGCTGAGGTCCTTGGCCTTGAGCAGCGCCTCGGCGTAGTCCAGCGACGACTGCACGTTCTTTTCGGCATAGGACAGCGCCTTGGTCGAAAGATCCTTGGCGCCGGCGCGCACCGTGGCGTTGCGCTCCTCGATCTTGCCGGCGGTGTCCTTGGCGTTGGTCACGAATTGCTCGAACGCCTTGCGCGCCTGCTCAAAACTCGCCTCCGCCATCGACCGCATATCCTTGGGAATCTCGAACTTGGGGATCTCGAAATGGTCACGCCCGTTGTCGCTCATGGTCGCTCTCCCTCGCTTGCTGATCGGCCCGCCGCTTGGCCCTGCGGGCCCAGGGCAAGATAGACGGCAGAATATATATCGTGGCACTGCAATCGCAGGTGTGACGCGGCGCCGCCTGGTTCCGCATCGCGCGGCTCGCAGCAACCTCTCTTTGCCCGACAACGCCAAACGGCTGTGGATCGTTCAGCCGAGTTAACGTTATCCCGGCTTTGGCGGGGGCAGTTTCGCTGCGGACATGGACCTGCCGCCCCCCAGTTGCGATACTAACCTTCTGTTAAGGCTGTCGTCCTGCGGCTGCCGGGCCTTCGGCTGAGCTTAAGGAAGAAAGCCAAACCCATGCGGTCAAATCTTGCGTGATGAGTGACGCGGAATTCCAGATCCAGGCGCTCGGCGATGTCAGGCTGGCGGATCATGCGACGGGCGCCCTGCCGGCATGGCTGTGGGCGGCCGACGGCGCGCGGATTCTCTGGGCCAATCCCGTCGGCGCGCAGGTATTCGGTGCCGCCAACGGCGCCGAGCTGGCGAAGCGCGGCTTCGGCCCGGCCGATCCGCACCGCCGCCAGGTCGCGCGGCTCGGCCACAGCCTGAACGCCAATGGCGCGGTCCGCCTGGAGCGGCTGCGCGGCTTCGGCGCGGCGCCCGGCATGCTCGCGACCTGCGGCTGCGCCCGGATCGACCTGCCGGACGGCAGCCACGGCATCCTGATGACGGCGCTCAACGCGACCGGCCGCGGCATGCCGCTCGCGGAACGCCTGCAACGGCTGCTGCAGGGCTTGCCGCGTCCGGCCGCCGCCTTCACCAGCAACGGACTGCTGGTCGCAACCAATGAGGCGGCGCGTACGCTGCCCGGCCTGCACGACCTCACCGAAGCCGGTCTCGATGCCGCGCGCGGTGAGGCGCTGGCGCAGGGCCGCGCGGCGGCGAGCGTTGCGATCGGCCGCGTCGTGCTGCAGCGGATCGGCCGCGCCGCCGATCGCGCGCTGGTCGCGTTGATCAAGCCGGCGCCGCATCTCGCCGCAAAGCCGGCGGCGCCGATCGTGCCCGAGCCAGTTGAGCCGGAGACGCCGGCGCGCGAAGCACAGGCTCCCCCAGCGCCAGCGCAGCAAGAGGCCATGGCCGTAGAGCCGCCGCCAGCACCTGCAGTTATCGAACAAGCCGTTGCGCATGACGAAGCGCCCGCGACGGCCAGCGCAGCACCGATCGCCTTGTTCGACGCGCTGGATCCGCAGTTGGAAGAGCGCGTCACGATCGAGCCGATCGTCAGCGCGGCTAAATCCGAACCTGAGAATGCTGCTCCATCTGCCGCGGCAGCAGAGGCGGCGCACGTAGAGGCGCCCGTCGAGACCGCAGCTCTCGACACCACGCAAGACGAAACAGCTGCCGCCGAGGAACCTCTGTCGGAAGCACTGATCGAAGTGCCGGACGGCGCGCAGATCGAAGAGCCTACGCCTCTTGCCCCGCCACTTGCGTCGGCAGAACTCACGCATTCAGAGCCGACGCCCGTCGAGACTGCACCTCTCGACACCACGCCCGACGAAAGCCCCGCCGTCGAGGAGCCGCTGTCGGAAGCGCTGATCGAAGCACCCGCTGAAGCGCCGGTCGAACAGCCTGCGCCTGATCTCGCAGAGACGGCACGCACGCACGCGCCGGAAATATCGGCGCCCCCGGCCGATCCCGCCCCCTCGCCTTATGCGATCGCGGATGCGCCCGCGCCGCCGCCTGCCGCCGAGCCGGAGCCCGCGACATTGGCGCCGGTGCCACCACCATCATGGCTCGACGAGCCGTTGCCGGTGCGGCGCCATCCGCTGCGCTTCATGTGGCAGATGGACCATGAGGCCCGCTTCTCGCTCGGCTCCGATGAATTCACCCGCCTGATCGGCCTGCACACCGCGGCGGGCTTCGGCCGGCTGTGGAGCGACATCGCCGAGAGTTTTGGCCTCGATCCCGAGGGCCGCGTGATGCAGGCGTTCGCCAGCCATGACACCTGGAGCGGCATCACGCTGCACTGGCCGGTCGACGGTGGCGGCCGGCTGCCGGTCGAACTGTCCGGCCTGCCGGTGTTCGATCGTGCCAGGAATTTCGCCGGCTACCGCGGCTTTGGTGTGTGTCGCGACCTCGACGGGCTTGCGCGACTCGCCGCATTGCGCCGCTATGAGTTCTTCAGCGGCACGGTCGCGCCGCAATCGCTGTCGGCCGATGTCGCACCGGCGCCGCGCACCGTTGCGCCGCCCGGGCCCGCCGCGCCACAGGACAATCCTCCGCCGCACGCGGAGCCGCCGCCCGACACGACCGCAGCAGCACCACCCGAGGAATTGACCGAGCCGACAGCCGCAGAGACTTCACACCGAGCCGATCCGGATCACGCCGTGGAAACGCACGAGGAAACGCACGAAGTGCGTCACGACCCGCCACCGAATGTGGTGCCGTTCCGTCCCGCCGGCGACACCCGGCCGCCGTCGCTGACGCCGGTCGAGAACAACGCCTTCAACGAGCTCGCCCGTCAATTGTCGGCGCGGCTCGAGAACGAGGCCGGCCTCGCCGCGACGACGGACGACAGCGTGCCGGCCGAGCCGGTCGCCGAAGCGCCGCCCGCAAGCGAACCGCCGCAGCAAGCAGAGGCGCCAGCGCAAGAGGCGGTCGCGCAGCTGGAGACACCGGCGGAAACACCAAAGGCCAGCTGGCTGGCTGCGGCGGAGCCGGCGCCGCGCGCCGACTCCCGGCGCGACCGCGCGCTGCTCGATCTGTTGCCGGTCGGCATCCTGATCTACCGGCTCGACCGCCTGCTCTATGCCAACCGCGCCTTCCTCTCGCGCATGGGCCATGACAGCCTGCACGCGCTGGAAGCCGCCGGCGGCCTCGACGCGCTCTATGTCGAGCCCGGCGTCTCGCAGGCGAGCAGCACGTCGGGCACCGGCACGCCGGTGACCATCTCCGCGAACCAGAGCGCCGAGCACGGCGCGCAGTCGGTGTCCGCCGAGGCGCGGCTGCACACCATCACCTGGGACGACGATTCCGCGCTGGCGCTGATCTTCTCGCGCACGCTGGACGAGGATGCCTCGATCGCCGCCGCGCTATCCGAGCCGGAGCCTGCGGCGGCCGCCGAGCCGCTGCTTGCGCCGGCTGAGCCGCAAGCCGGCCAGGCCGACGCCGAAGAGCTCGGCGCGATCCTCGACACCGCGGCCGAAGGCATCATCATGTTCGATGCCGACGGCAACATCCATTCCTGCAACCGCAGCGCCGAGGCGCTGTTCGGCTATGACGGCGACGAGTTCGTCACCCGCAAGCTCGCCGATCTGTTCGCGCCGGAAAGCCAGCACGGCATCTTCGACTATCTTGCCAGCCTGAAATCGGCCGGCGTCGCCAGCCTGCTCGACCATGGCCGCGAGACGCTCGGCCGCGTCCGCCAGGGCGGCATCATCCCGCTGTCGGTGACGATGGGCCGCACCCGCGCCGATGGACCGAACTTCTTCGCGGTGTTCCGTGATCTCTCGCAAACCAAAAAGAGCGAAGGCGAATTGCGCGAGGCGCGGCGGCTCGCCGAACGCGCCGCCAACGCCAAGTCCGACATGCTGGCGCGGATCAGCCACGAGCTGCGCACGCCGCTCAACGCCATCATCGGCTTTGCCGAGGTGATGATCGGCGAGCGCTTCGGCGCGCTCGGCAACGAGCGCTATGTCGAATACATGAAGGACATCCGCGCCTCCGGCGAGCGGGTGATCGCGATCGTCAACGATCTGCTCGACCTGTCGCGGATCGAGACCGGCAAGCTCGACCTCGCCTTCGCCAGCCAGAACCTCAACGAGATGGTGGAGAGCTGCGTCGCTGTGATGCAGCCGCAGGCCAACCGCGAGCGCATCATCATCCGCACCTCGCTCGCCCACACGCTGCCGCCTGTGGTCGCTGACGCCCGCGCGTTGCGCCAGATCACGCTGAACCTGATCGGCAATTCGATCCATCTCGCCAATGCCGGCGGCCAGGTGATCGTCTCGACCGCGCTGTCGGATTTTGGCGAGGTGATGCTGCGCGTGCGCGACACCGGGCAGAGTCTCAACGACAACGAGGTCGCCGCCGCGCTGGAGCCGTTCCGCGCCCCGACGCCATCAGATCAGGCCGGCTCCGGCGGCGTCAGCCTGTCGCTGACCAAGGCGCTGGTCGAAGCCAATCGCGCCAAATTCCAGATCCGGACCGGCGGCCGCACCGGCACGCTGATCGAGGTGACCTTCGCCCACGCCACAGCAAGGGCGTGAGCCGCGATCCGCCCTTCGCGCTCTTGCCGGCCGATTCCCGGACACTGCGAACATCTGTCGCGTCGGATCCGCGCGGCGCGGCATAGATCTTGCTGCGATTCGGCTTGTTTGAATTCATTGCCGTGCGGCCCCGCCCGTTTTCCGGGCATTCGGATTTCACCGATGCGCTGTCTTGTCGTCGCCGATCTGCATTACTCGTTGCCGCAGTTCGACTGGCTGCTGGCGGCGGCACCGCAATTCGATCTCGTGATCTTCGCCGGCGATGCGCTCAACCTCGGCTCGGCGGTCGATTTCCGCGCTCAGATCGTCGTCGTCACGAAATACCTGTCGCGGCTCGCCGATCTCACGCGGGTGATCTTCTGCTCGGGCAATCACGACCTCGACGAGCGCAACCCGGAGGGCGAGAAGATCGCGCGCTGGGTCGCGGGCATCAGGGAGTTCGGCGTCGCCTGCGACGGCGACAATCTGGCCATCGGCGACACGCTGTTCACGGTGTGCCCGTGGTGGGACGGCCCGCTGGTCAAGGCGCGGATCGACGATCAGCTTCGCGCGGCGGCCGCGATGCCGCACCGCCGCTGGGTCTGGGTCCATCACGCCCCGCCGGCGGATTCGCCGACCAGCTGGGGCGGCAAGCGCTTTTTCGGCGACGCCGAGCTGCTCGGCTGGATCGAGCGCCACCATCCGGCGCTGGTGATCTCGGGCCATGTGCATCAATCGCCGTTCATCCAGAGCGGCTCGTGGTTCGACCGGATCGGGGCGAGCTGGGTGTTCAACACCGGCCTGCAACCCGGCCGGCCCCCGGTCTACATCGTGCTCGATCTCGCCCAGGACAAGGCGTTCTGGCTCGCGGCCGGCGATGCGCAGATGATCGATCTCAAGACGCCGCTGTCGCGGCCGGCGGCGCCTGTGCGCGATGCGCCGGACTGGCTCATATCCTTGGATCGGATTGCCGATCCGAGCCTGGCGCGATCTGCATCGGCGGCAGGTTGATCATGCTCTGCAGCACCTCGCCGACCATCGCCAGATGGGTGCCGTGATCGGCATATTGGTGCATCAGGTCGGCAAGATAGGTCGTGGCGACATGAAGCCGTTGCGCCAGGAGCTGCGCGATCAGCAGCGCCACCTCCGGCTGCTCGCGCAGGAACGACGCCGCATCGTCGAACTCGTACAGGACGCAATCAGTGGCCGTGCGCACCTTGGCGCTGTGCGCCCGGTCGAGCAACACACTCATCTCGCCGAACACCGCGCCGGCCTCGTCGATCACGGCGACCAGGCTGTCGCCCTTGACGACTTCCACCTTGCCCTCGAGCAGCACGAACAGATGACCGGTCTTGCCGCCCTCCTCGATGAAATCCGTGCCCGCCGGCAAGCTGCGCCTGCGACCGCCGGTGCAGTGATCAAGGATCGCTCGCATGTTTCATCTCCGTCTCCGGTCAGACTAGGCAGAGATGCTGTCGCGTCAAACGGCATTAGCTGGGCGTTCTGCCCAAATTGTCGGCACGCCACCGCGTGACCCGCGGCGCGATCCAGCCGTGTGCGCGTGCCTCAGGCGGGGGCGTTATGCTTGACCGCCGGGAAATCGCCGATCGTATCGAGGAACAGTTTTGGCGATTGCAGTTGCGGGACATGCGCACATCCCGGAATGACCCTGAGCCTGGCTCTCGGCAGGCCGCCTGCCAATTCGTATGACATCGGCGGCGGCGTCGCCTCGTCATATTCGCCGACCACGACGAGTGTCGGTACCGTCACGCTGCGTAGTTCGGCACGAAGATCGAGGCTCGCCAGCGCGTCACAGGCCGCGCAGAACACGTTGAGATCGGTGCGAAGGAATGCGTCGCGGCGATCCTGCATCAGCGCGGGATGCTGTGCCTGGAAATCCGGTGCAAACAGCCGGCGCATTGCAATGTCGGTGATCGCGGCGAGCCCCTTCTCGCGTGAAACCCTGGCCATGTTGCGAAACGCCTCGCGGCCCGGCTCGGAGAACGCCGCACCGCTGTCGGCGAGGATCAGCCGGCTCGCGATCGCCGGGTGGCGGATCGCCATCTGCAGCGCGACGAACCCGCCATAACCGTTGCCGAGCACGATGGCCGGCGTGCCATCAGCCGCATCATGCACCGCGTCCGCCATCCGATCGGCGATCGCGGCGAGGCCACCACCCTCGACCGCGCTCGACCGACCGAATCCCGGTAGTTCCGGCACGATGGTCCGAAACGACCGGGCAAGTTCCGGCACGATCGCATCGAAGCTCGCGCGATCCGACAGCAGCGAGTGAAACAGGACCAGCGGCGGCCCCTCGCCCGACTGGGCTGCGTTGACTGTGCGGTTGGCCAAAAGCCTGTCCATCGTCGCTCTCTTTCAAATCGTGCGCGAAATTCGCGCATTTGGGCTCCAAAGCGCCCCTGCGGACGATTGATAAATCAAATCACCCGAATTTCAAGGATTTCAGCTTGACGTGATATTTCACAGATTGCATTTTATTGGGCAGGAGACTCCAATAAAATGATCCTTCTCCGCGAGAATATCTACGAAAACCTGCGATCTGATATTTTATCGTGTCAGCTTGCTCCTGGCGATGAAATACGAGAGCAGGATCTGGCGGAGCGTTACGCGGTCAGCCGCCAGCCGGTCCGCGACGCCCTGCTGCGGCTCGAGCGCGAGCACCTCGTGACGGTGCAGCCCCGCCAGGGTTACCGGGTCAATCCGATCTCGCTGTCCGACGCGCGCGATCTGCTGCGCTTCCGCCTTGCGCTCGAACCGGCCTGCGTCGCCGAAGCAATCGAGAGCGCGCCCGACAGCATCCTGAAATCACTCGACGAATTCCGCCGCTTCTCCGGCAGCCATGAGGACTTCATCACCTACAATCGCGGCTTCCACTCGGCGCTGGCGCACGCATCGGGCAACCGCCGCATGGCGACCACGCTCTGCGACCTGATCGGCCAGGCCGATCGGCTGGTGCGCGTCAGCGTCTCCAATCTGAAGGGCCACGATCCGGCGAAGCTCGTGGCCGAGCATGTCGCATTGATCGACGCCATGCAGCGGCGCGAGGCACGCACCGCGGCCCGCATCATCAAGGCTCACATCGCGGCGACCGAAAAGCGCGTGCTGCCGGCACTCAAGCGCAACGCCGTCATCGTCGAAGAGAGGTCATCATGAACATTCCGTCGAAGCCCGCGACGATCGACGTCGAGATCCACGGCAACTTCATCGACGGACGCGAGGTCGAGGCCGGAGACGGCGAGATGCTCGACGTCCGCAATCCCGCGACCGGCGACGTCATCGCCCGGATTCCGAATTCGACCGCCGCGGATATCGACCGTGCGATGAAGAGCGCTCGCGCTGCATTCGAAGGCAAGGCGTGGGGCGGGATGGACACGAGGGCGCGCGCCCGGCTCGTCAACAGGCTCGCCGACGCGTTCGAGGCCAATCTCGACACGCTGTACCGGCTGGAGACATTGAACAACGGCCGTCCGGTCAACGAAACCCGCGCGCAGCTGTCGCGCCTGCCGGATTTCTTCCGCTACTTCGCCGGACTGGCGCTGTCGCGCCGCGATTCCGTCATCCCGGTCGAAGGCGCGTATCTGAACTACACCCTGCGCACGCCGATCGGAATCGTCGCCAACTGCACGCCCTTCAATCACCCGCTCATGATCCTGTGCAAGTCGCTTGCCGTCGTGCTGGCGACCGGATGCGTCACCGTTGTCAAGCCGTCGGAATATACGCCGCTGACGACATTGAAGCTCGCCCAGATCTTCAGCGAGGCCGGACTGCCTCCCGGCGTCTTCAACATCGTGCTTGGCCTCGGCCAGAGCGCCGGCAAGATGCTCGCCGAGCATGGCGACATCGACAAGCTTGTGCTGACCGGCGGGACCGAAGCCGGCCGCATCGCGGGCAGCGCCGCGGCGAAGGTGTTCGCGCACCAGACCATGGAGCTCGGCGGCAAGACGCCGGTGATGATATTCGACGATTTCGACGTCGACCGCGCCGTCAACTATGCCGCATTCGGCGCCTTCATCGGCGCCGGCCAAACCTGCGTTTGCGCGTCGCGCCATATCGTGCAGGCCTCGATCTACGACGAGTTCGTCGAAAAGCTGCAGGCCAAGACCCGCACCATCCGCATTGGCGATCCGTTCGATCCGAACACGCAGCTTGGGCCGGTGATCTCGGCACGCCAGCGCGACCGCGTTCTCAGCTATGCGCGCTACGGTCATGAAGACGGCGCGCGGCTGCTCACCGGCGGCGTGGCCGCAAAGGTCGCGGGCCACGACAACGGCTATTTCGTCGAACCGACCGTGTTCGCCGACGTCAAATCCGACATGCGGATCTTCCATGAGGAGGTGTTCGGCCCCTTCACCTCGGTGACCCCCTTCAAGGACGAGGCCGACGCGCTCCGGCTCGCCAACGATTCGCCCTTTGGCCTCGCCGCCGCCATTCGCACCCGCGACGTCGCGCGTGCGCATCGCGTGGCCGCCGCGGTCAAGGCCGGGATCGTCTGGATCAACGATCACCACCGGCTCGATCCGGCCTCGCCCTGGGGCGGCGTTGACGATTCCGGCATCGGCCGGGAATGCGGCACCGAGAGTTTCGACGACCATTTCAACACCAAGAGCGTGATGGTCGCGACCCACGAACAGCCATTCGATTGGTACCGCGACACGGCCAGCCAGCGCCGGTTGAACTAGCCGCAGTCGAGCAAAGCGGCAAACCGCCCACAGATGGCGGGCCGCATCACCAGGAAACAGTCAAGGGGAGAGCGCAAATGTCGACATCGGTCAATGCCGGGAGCCGCCTCGATCGGCTTCCGATCGGACCATTCCATCGCCGGATCATGATCCTGATCGGGATCGGAATGTTCTTCGACGGTTTCGACATCTATATCGCCGGCACCGTGCTCGGCGTGACGCTGAAGACCGGATTCTCGACGCTCGCCCAAAACGCCGCGTTCATCTCCGCAACCTTCGTCGGCATGATGCTCGGATCTTTCGGCACCGGCTTCCTCGGCGACCGTTACGGACGACGCTTCACCTACCAGTTCAATCTGCTGCTGTTCGGCATCGCGTCCCTGGCGGCGGCGTTTGCGCCAAACATGGCCTTTCTGATTGCCTGCCGTTTCGTAATGGGCGTCGGTCTCGGCGCCGAAAATGTTGTCGGCTATTCCACCATGACCGAGTTCGTGCCGGCCCGGAGCCGCGGCAAGTGGCTCGGCTTCACCGCCGTCTGTGTCGTGACCGGCCTGCCCATCGCGCTGCTGGTCGCATCGGTCGTCGTCCCGCAATTCGGCTGGCGCGCGATGTTCGTGCTGGGCGGCGTCGGCGCCTTGATCGTCTGGTACCTGCGCAAGTCGCTGCCGGAGTCGCCGCGCTGGCTGGAGGCGGTGGGACGCACCGCCGAGGCCGAGGCGCTGATGCAGGCGATCGAGAAGGAAGCTTCCCAGGGTCAGCCCTTGCCGGCGCCCGCGGCTGCAACGCCGGCACCGGTGTCGCCCGATCTCGCCACGCTGTTCGCTGCGCCGCTGCTGTCCCGCATGATCGTCGGCGCGGTATGCCTGATTACCATCAATACGCTGCTCTACGGTTTCGTGACCTGGCTGCCGGTGTTCTTCATCAAGCAGGGCCTGTCCGTCGCGACCTCGTTCGGCTACTCGCTGCTGATGGCGCTTGGCGCGCCGATCGGCTCGGCGATCGGCGCCCTGACCGCCGACCGCTGGGGCCGCAAGCCCACGATCATCGGCGCATCGCTGATCTCGATCATCCTCGGCATCATCTATCCGATGATCTCGGATCCGTTCCTGCTGCCGGCCGTCGGCTTCGCGCTGACCGTGCCGATCTATGTCTTGGTCGCGCTGTTGTTCGGCATCTATATTCCCGAACTGTTCCCGACCGAGGTGCGGCTGCGGGCATCCGGCATAGTCAACACACTCGGTCGAGGTGCCACCATCGTGACACCATTCCTGGTCGTGATGCTGTTCGAAGCGCGCGGCGTCGCCGGCGTGATGGCCCTGATGATCGGACTGCTCGTCGTGCAGATCATCACCGTATGGGCGCTCGGCATCGAGCCGCGGCACCGCAGCCTCGAGGAGCTCAAGGGCGAGGAATCACCATCCGCAATTCCGCAGGAAGCTTCGTGAGGCGGAGCGACCTTTCTCGCGACAAGCTTGACGGCGCGGGCTACCCGCGCCGTCGCGTCACTCCCACATCTCCGGCGTGACACGCCCGGCGAAGCCGCAGTCGATGACCCGCTCCCGCGGATTGCGATCCACGATCAGCCGCAGCAGGTCGGGGCGCGAATAATGGCCGCCGATATCGCACAGCGCCTTGGCGGCGAGCACGGCCTCCCGCGAGCCGTCCGCGATCAGGATGGTCTCGCCCTGCGCCGGACCGGCGATGACCTCGCCGCGCGGATCGATGATGACGCTGTTACCGCTGTACTCGATCGTCGATAGTTCGCGGTAACGTTCCGGCGTGATTTCGTGCGAGCGCATGCCGCCGACCGCGATGACGTAGCAGCCGGCTTGCGAGGCGAACGCTCGCGACAGCAACAACTGCCGCGGCCAGAGCGGCGTCGGCGACGGTGGCGCCGCCGCGGGCTCCCGCCCCGGCCACGCCGCGACGTGGATCTGCGTTCCCTGCGCGGCCAGCGCATAGCCGGGCAGCATCGTGTTGTGCTCCCAGCAATTGAGGCCGCTGATCCGGCCATAGGGCCGCTCATGCACGCGCAGGCCCGCCGCGTCGCCATCGGCCCACACCGAGCGCTCGTTGAAGGTGGGCTTCAGCTTGCGATGGCGGCCGAGCAGCCGTCCCTCGCGGCCGATGAACAGCAGCGTGCAGTAGACCGTGCCCTTGGTCACGGCATCACGTTCGGCGACGCCGATCACGACATCCAGTCCCGCGGCCTCGGCGGCGGCGCAGAGCCGATCGGTCGCGGGCGAGGGAATCTCGACCGCGTTGTCGAGATACTCGGCCATCGCGCGAAACGTGTTCGGCCCGGTCGGCGCGTGACAGAAGAAGGGATAGCCGGGCAGCCAGGTCTCGCCGAAGGCGGCAATCGTCGCGCCCATGGCGCCGGCCTCGCCGATCAGGCGGCAGGCCTTCTCCAGCGAGGCGTCGCGATCGAATGGCACCGCGGCGGCCTGGACCGCCGCGAGCCTGAAATGCGTGTCGGATGTCATGGTTGCGCCCGCGTCAGTCGACGCCCTTACGGGCAGCGTCGAGCGCGCCCGCAAGCAACTCCAGCGCCTTGACGCGCCGCCGTCGCGCCAGACGCGCCTCGCCGACCTTGCGCTCGTGCTCGCCGGCGATGAAGGCCTGGATGTCCGGCAGCGGACGAATGACGCCACGGCTGCCCCACTGGCCGTCGGGGATCTCTGTCGGAAACACCCATACCTGCGGCGCCACATCGTCGAACGAACCGCCGGCGGCGCGCACCACGGCATCGGTCACGTCCTTCACCAAGGCCGCGCGCGAGGCTTCGGTGTACTGGCCCTCGGGGACCGTCGGGACGATGCGAAATCGTGGCGATGGCGATGGCTGGCCCGCGACATAAACGGCGGCCGGCCGATGCAGGAAGACAAGAGTGACCCCTTGCGCAACCTTGTTCGCCGGATCGAACCCCTCGTGGCCGATCAGGATATCGCCGAGCTCCTTGATGAGCCGCGCCTCCGCTTCCACCTTCAGGGCTCCTTCGGGAATTGTCACGTCGATCATCGGCATTGAGAGACCTCCTGTTGTTGACAGCACGAGGTCTATCCGAGGCGCACTGCTCGGCAGCAGTGGCAGTATCGCCATTTTCAGGGCAAATTCGGACACGGCGTGCTCAGGCGGCGGTAGCCCTGCGCACGAACCGGCGCTGGTATTCGCGCGGCGAGAGCCCGGTTTCGCGCTTGAACAGACGACGGAAGGTCGACAGATCGTTGTAGCCGACGCGCCCGCTGACCGCGTCGAGCTTCAGCCGCGTGGTTTCGATCAGGCGCTTGGCGACATCCACCCGCAGCGCCTGCAGATATTGCAAGGGCGCCTCGCCGACCGCCAGCTTGAAGCGGCGGTTCAACGTCCGCTCGCTGACCGAAAGGTCGCGGGCCAGCCTGGCCAGACTGAAGCCCTGTTGCAGCGACTTCTCCATCATGCTCTGCGCCCGCGCCACCAGCGCGTCGGAGTGCTGCGTGTCGCGCGCGCGGCTGGCATAGGGTGCCTGCGAGACGCGATTGCTGTCGATCAGCATCAGCTTGCCGGTCTCGGCGGCTACGTCGGCACCGGCGAATTTCTCGACCAGCCGAAGCGCGAGATTGAGCGAGGTGGTCACCGCGCCCGAGCAGACAATGCGGTTCTGCTCGGTGAGGATCTCGGCGACGCGCAGATCCACCGCCGGGTAGCGCATCGCGAATGTCCGTCCCTTCGCCCAATGGGTGGTCGCAACCCTGCCGTCGAGCAGGCCGGCCTCGGCGAGGATGAAGCTGCCGGTGCAATAGGACGCGAGCAGGGTACCGCGCTCATGCTGCCGACGCAGCGCCGCGAGTAGCGGCTCGACGGTATCGAGCCGCGCGAAGAAACGTTCGATATCGCCGACGAACGGTCCCGGGATCACCACCGCGTCTGCCGAAGACCGCGCACCGATCGGCCCATCGACGCCGATGACCTGGCCTGACGCCGTGTGGACCGGTCGGCCACTCAAGGACTCGACGCGCCACCGCAGCTGCGACGGCGTGCCGCTGCGACGTCGCGGTCGCCGCGACGTCACCGAATTGGCGGCGGTGAACACGTCGACAATCCCCGCCACGCCCGAAGCGAGGATACCGTCATAGACCCAGATCCGGATGAGTGGCATGGCCCGTGTCCGATTTTGCACAACATGGCGCAATTCTGCCATTGCATGGACGACTGGACAAGCGGGCGGCGGGCGCCGAATGCGCCGCGCCGTGTGGCTGCCCGACGGGAAACTCAGCAAAAAACTGTCAACCCGGACAAACCATGTCGCGAAAATGCGGGCGTATGACTCACAAGCCGTGCCGCACACTCACCGTCGTCCCCGGCGAAGGCCGGGACCCATAACCACCGACGCGAATTGTCATGCGCGATTGCAACGACGAGTCCCGCCTGCAACATCCGCCGCGGCGTATGGGTCCCGGCCTTCGCCGGGACGACAGATGTATATGCGGGCCGTTCGCCGTGCGCCCTATTCACATCGCCCGCGCAAATCTGCGAAAGCCCGGCGCGCCGGTCATCGCCTCGAAGGCGGCGTCGCGCTTCTCTTCGGCGAAGGCGAAGCCGGCCCTGGCGTAGCAGCGTTCGGCGGCGTCGTTGCCGATCAGGAACGAGATCGATGCCTGCGTGTAACCGGCCGCCTTGCCGTCGGCGAGTGCGCGGCGGATCAAGTCCTGCACCAGACCGCCGCTGCGATGGGACGCTTATCGGGCGACATGCTCGATCAGCCAGTCGCCCTCGCCGCCTTGCACCCAGCAGTTACGGGCATAGCCGCCGCGCGCGACGATGGCATCGGCGTCCATGCCGGTCTCTGCTGCGACTTCCTCGATCGCCGCACGTGCGGCGAGGACGGTTCCGGATGCCGGAATCGCGCACAGCGCGGCAGCCGGCACGCCATCGACTTCAGCAATCAGGAAATGGGCGACGTGATACCATGACCGCACCCGCGCCACGGCGAGCCGTGTCATGAACGCCAGGCATTCCGCCTCGCCCCGGTCGAGCGCGATGTCGAACCAGCCGCGCGGCAACGGGCCGCGCTGCGCGGCCAGAACAATGCGGGCGATGAAGCCGGCGTCGTCGGATCGTGCGGGACGGATCGAGGATCGTCCCGCGCCGATCATCTCAGGTGTTCTTCAGCGCGACGCGGAATTCGGCCTCGGTCTTGGCCTTGACCTCGTCGAGCGTGACGCCGTCGGCGAGCTCGATCAGCGCCATGCCGTCCTTGCCGTGCTTGTCGATGGTGAACACCGCCAAATCCGTGACGACCATGTCGACCACGCGTTCGCCGGTCAGCGGCAGGTTGCACTGCTTGAGCAGCTTCGGACCGTCCTTGGCGGAATGCTCCATCACGACCACGACGCGCTTGACGCCGGCGACGAGGTCCATGGCGCCGCCCATGCCCTTCACCATCTTGCCGGGGATCATCCAGTTGGCGAGGTCGCCGTTCTGCGCCACCTGCATGGCGCCAAGGATCGACAGATCGATATGGCCGCCGCGCACCATGCCGAAGGAATCGGCCGACGAGAAATAGCTGGTCGAGGGCAGCTCGCTCACGGTCTGCTTGCCGGCGTTGATCAGGTCGGCGTCGACCTCGTCCTCATAGGGGAACGGGCCCATGCCGAGCATGCCGTTCTCGCTCTGCAGGCTGACGTCGATGCCGTCGGGGATGTAGTTCGAGACCAGCGTCGGGATGCCGATGCCGAGATTGACGTAATAGCCGTCGCGCAACTCCTTGGCGGCGCGGGCGGCCATCTGTTCACGGGTCCAGGCCATGTGGCTCTCCTGAAGGATTATGTTTTAGGCGGCGGGCCGCGGACGGGTGTTGCGGAACTCGATCCGCTTCTTGCCGGTCCCGACCTCGACGATGCGCTTGACGAAGATGCCGGGGGTATGGATGTGGTCCGGATCGATCTCGCCGGCCGGCACCAGGTGCTCGACCTCGGCGACGGTGACCTTCGCCGCGGTGGCCATCATCGGGTTAAAGTTGCGCGCGGTCTTGCGGTAGACCAGATTGCCGGCGGTGTCGCCCTTCCAGGCATGGACGATGGCGACGTCGGCGAACAGGCCGCGCTCCATGATGTACTTCTCGCCGTCGAATTCCTTCACTTCCTTGCCCTCGGCGATCAGCGTGCCGACGCCGGTCTTGGTGTAGAAGGCCGGGATTCCGGCGCCGCCGGCGCGGATGCGCTCGGCCAGCGTGCCCTGCGGGTTGAACTCGAGCTCGAGCTCGCCGGCGAGATACTGTTGGGCGAACAGCTTGTTCTCGCCGACATAGGACGAGATCATCTTCTTGATCTGGCGGGTCTCCAGCAGCCGGCTGAGGCCGATGCCGTCGACGCCGGCATTGTTGGAGACGACGGTGAGGCCCTTGACGCCGGACTCGCGGATCGCGTCGGACAGGGTCTCGGCGATGCCGCAGAGGCCGAAGCCGCCCGACATGATAATCATGCCGTCCTTGAGGAGACCATCGAGTGCCGATTTGGCGTCGGGATAAACTTTGTTCATGCAGCGAATACCTGATGGAGGGCGCGGAACGGCTGTGGCAAAGCGGATTATTAGGCGAAATCTTCGCAATGCGTCAATCACGGCCCGGTGCGGCGACGGGCGGCGGCCCGCGGCAGCAACATGGCCTTGAAAGCGACAAGAAAACCCTTCAAGTTGCGTGGGTTGGCAGGGGCCTCCGGCGAGAGCCCGCTGTGTTCGACGACGACCCGACAAAATTCAACCCGACCCGGATATGTCATTGACGATGGCCCAAGGAATTAAGCGCCTGGGGATGCCGATCGCGGCGCTTTTCGGCCTGGCGCTGGTCGGGCTGGTCGGAACGTCGTGGTTCCTCAACCGGGACGCGCTGCAGCGCGCGGTGGAGGCGCAGATCCGCGCCGTGACCGGGCTCGAGCTCGTCGTCAACGGCCCGATCGACGTCTCGGTTTTTCCGGGCAGCTACGTCTCCTTTCATAATGTCGGGCTGAAGGGCGCCGATACCATCGGTCCCGCCCTGCAGGTCGACGTGCTGACCGCCAATCTGCGCCTGCTGCCGCTGTTGCTGCGGCGGTTCGAGATTGCCGACGTCATGATGCTCCGTCCGCATATCCATGTGGTCCGCGACGGCGCCGGCGAGAGCAACTGGACGCCGTTCGTCGAGACCATCGCCAAGGCGATGACGCCCGGCGCCGAGAACCAGGTGTCGTTCTCCGAAATCCGGATCCAGGACGGCGAGCTGAACTACCAGGACGGCACCAACAACATCTCCGAGCAGCTCGGCGATATCGACCTGTCGCTGGCCTGGCCCTCGATCTCGCGTTCCTTTGCCGCAACCGGCCAGTTCGACTGGCGCGGCGAACGCGTCGACGGCTCGATCAGCGCCAGCGACTTCGTCGCGCTGTTGTCGGGTGACCGCTCCGGCCTGAAGGCACGGCTCGCCAGCGCGCCGCTGAAAGTTGCTTTCGACGGAACCGTCGCCAACCGCACCAGCCTGATGATGGAAGGCGTCGCCACCATGGACTCACCGTCGCTGCGCAACGCGTTGCGCTGGATGGGCCAGGCGCCGCCCGGCGGCGGTGGCGGCTTCGGCCGCTTCGCGCTGAAGGCCCGCGCCAATGTGGTCGGCGGCTCGGTCGCGCTCACCAATGTCAATGTCGAGCTCGACGGCAACGTCGCCGAGGGCGTGATGACCTACGCCAATAACGGCCGGCAGACGCTGCAGGCGACGCTTGCCGCCGGCAATCTCGATTTCACGCCCTACATCTCGACGTTCCGCCTGCTGGCCAGCGGCCAGCGCGACTGGAACAGGCAGCTGTTCGACCTGTCCTCGCTGTCGTCGACCGATCTCGACATGCGCCTGTCGGCGGCCAAGGTGACGGTCGGCCCGTCCAAGCTCGGCCGCACCGCGTTCGGCGCCAATCTGCGCGGCGGCGCGCTGGCGCTCAGCGTCGGCGAGGCGCAGATGTATGGCGGCATCGCCAAGGGCTCGTTCGCGATCGCGCGCTCGGATGCGGTCGCCGACGTCAGGGCGCAATTCCAGTTCACCGATGTCGATCTGCAGGCCTGCGCCAGCGAATTGTTCGGCATCAACAAGCTGTCCGGCCGCGGCAACCTGAACGTCTCGCTGACGGCCTCGGGCTCGAGCCCGTTCGGGCTCGCGTCGTCGCTCGACGGCACCGCGACGCTGAATGGACATGACGGCGCGATCGCGGGCTTCAATGTCGAGCAGCTGTTGAAGCGGCTGGAGAAGCGGCCGCTGTCCGGCGGCGGCAATTTCCGCTCCGGCTCGACGCCCTACGACAATCTCAGCATCTCGGTGAAATTCGCCGACGGCGTCGCGACCGCTGACGACATTCATGTCGAAAGCCCCACCGCGAAGATCACGCTGACCGGCACGGCCTCGGTGCCGTCGCGCGAATACGATCTCAAGGGCGTCGCCAGCCTGACCTCGGCATCGGCCGGCGGCAACGGTTTCGATCTGCCCTTCGTGATCCAGGGGCCGTGGGACGATCCGCTGATCTTCCCCGATCCGGAAAGCCTGATCCGCCGCTCGCCGGCCTCCGCCCCGCTGCTCGATGCGGTGAAGGATCGCAAGACCCGCGACGCGGTGCGCTCGGTGATCGAGCGCTTCACCGGCGGAGCCGCGCGGCCCGCGGCGGCGCCCGATGCTGCGGCAGGCGCGCCCGGCGGCGCACCGGCGGCGTCGGCCGAGAATGCGAAGTCAAACTGATCGAATCCATTCACTTTGCGCATCGATGCACCGGGACCGATCCACGCGCTCGCCGCAAACCCCTACGCAAGTCGGCGGCGCGACATCTTTATCGGGTCACGGGCATGCGCTAGTGTTTTCTCCAACCGGTTAAAAAGCCGGCCTCATGAGGGAGAACAACGTGAGATCCAAGGTTATCGGTGCGCTATCAATTGCGGTCGCCGCGGTCGGCCTGTTCGCCGCAACTGCACCCGCTCTGGCCCAGGGCAAGACGATCACCGTCTGGTGGGGCAAGGGATTTTACAAATCCGAAGACGACGCGCTGCTCGAGACGATCAAGAAATTCGAAGCCAAGACCGGCATCAAGGTCGAACTGTCGCAGTACGCGATCCAGGACATGATTCCGAAGACGGTCGCCGCGCTCGATTCCGGCACCGTGCCCGACGTCGCCTATTCCGACACCTACGACGTGCAGGCCCAGGGCAAGTGGGCGTTCGAGGGCAAGCTCGAAGACTTGTCCGACATCATGCTGCCGATGAAGGATGCCTTCGCGCCGAACACGCTGGAAGCCGCCCTGCTCTACAATGACGTCGCCAAGAAGAAGTCCTATTACGGCTTCCCGCTGAAGCAGCAGAGCATGCACGTTCAGATCTGGGGCGACATGCTCGAGAAGGCCGGCTTCAAGGCCGCCGACATTCCGACCAAGTGGGAGGATTACTGGACGTTCTGGTGCGACAAGGTGCAGCCCGCGATCCGCAAGGCGACCGGCCAGCGCATCTACGGCGTCGGCCAGCCGATGGGCGTGGAATCCACCGACTCGTTCCAGTCGTTCTACACCTTCATGGACGCCTATCACGTCAAGCTGGTCGACGACGACGGCAAGCTCCTGGTCGACGATCCCAAGGTGCGCGACGGGTTGATCCACGCGCTGAAGGACTACACCGACACCTACATCAAGGGCTGCACGCCGCCCTCCTCCACGACCTGGAAGGACCCGGACAACAATGTCGCCTTCCACAACAAGACGATCGTGATGACCCACAATTTCACGATCTCGATCGCGGCGAAGTGGTTCGAGGACTCCACCAACCCGGCGCTGACCGACGCGCAGCGCGCCGCCGGCAAGCAGGCCTATGAGCAGGACATCATCACCGCGTCCTTCCCGAAGGCGCCGGACGGCTCGACCATCAAGTACCGCTCCGACGTCAAGACCGGACTGATCTTCGCCAACGCCAAGAACAAGGCCGAGGGCAAGCAGTTCATCGCGTTCCTGATGCAGGAAGACAATGTGCGGCCCTATGTCGAGGGCGCGCTCGGGCGCTGGTTCCCGGTGACCAAGGCCAGCCAGGCGAGCCCGTTCTGGCAGGCCGACCGGCACCGCAAGGCGGTGTGGAATCAGTTCACCGGCGGCACCGCGCCGTTCGACTTCACCAAGAACTGGAAGTTCACCATCCTGAACAACGAGAACGTCTGGGCCAAAGCCATGAACCGCGTCGTCAGCGAGAAGGTGCCGGTGGACAAGGCCGTCGACGAACTGATCGCCCGCATCAAGCAGGTCGCGGGGTAACATCAACGATGACCGGCACTGCCGACACTTGCTCCGCATCGTCCCGGCGAAAGCCGGGACCCATACGCCGAGGCAGTAATTTGGGAGCAGGCTGGTCGCCGGCTTTCTGGCAACGGCCGGGCCCTGTGGTTATGGGTCCCGGCCTTCGCCGGGACGACGACGTAGGCGACATCTTAGAGTAACCGAATGGCGATCACACTCTCCGCATCCGATGCGCCCTCGCCGCCGTTGTCGGCGCGGCTGTCGCCGCCGCAGGTCTGGGGCATCGCGCTGCTCGCGCCCTATCTGCTCGTCTTCCTCGCCTTCGTGGTCTATCCGGTCGGCTACGGCCTGTGGCTGGCGCGCCATCCGGCGAGCTATGTCGCACTCTATCATGACCCGATCTTCGCGCGCGCGGCGGTCAACACGCTGATCTTCCTGGTCATCGGCATCAACATCAAGATGCTGATCGCGCTGTTCCTGTCGGGCTTCTTCGCCCAGCAGCGGCCCTGGATCAGATGGCTGTCCGTCATCTTCATCCTGCCCTGGGCGGTGCCGTCGATCCCGACCATCCTGTCGGTGCGCTTCATGCTCAATCCCGAATGGGGCGTGGTCAACCAGTTGATCTTCAAGTTCACCGGCGATGACGGCCCGAACTGGCTGAACGATCCGGCGGTCGCGCTCGCAATGGCGATCGGTGTCCACATCTGGAAGTCGCTGCCGTTCTGGACGCTGATCCTGCTGACCGGACGGCTCGCGATCTCGCACGATCTGTACGAGGCCTCCGACGTCGACGGCGCCAATTGGTGGCAGAAATTCCGCTACATCACCTGGCCGTCGATGCAGACGCTCTACATCACCTGCACGCTGCTCTCGATGATCTGGACGCTGGGCGATTTCAACAGCGTCTATCTGCTCACCGGCGGCGGGCCGGCCGACCTCACCCATGTGCTGTCGACGCTCGGCATCCGCTATCTCAGGCTCGACCAGCTCTCGCTGGCGATGGCCTCGATCGTCTGCGCCATGCCGTTCGTGCTGCCGCTGGTCTATTTCATGATGAAACGGTTGTCGCGATGAAGCTGCCCACCCTCCGCGAAGTCGGTACCGAGGCCAAGCTGCTCCTGATCGGCATCCCGGTCTTCATCTGGACCATGATTCCGATCTACCACATGTTCGTGTTCGCGATCTCGCCGAAGGAGGACGCGTTCACCGGCAAGCTGTGGCCGACGCATCCGACGCTGCACAATTTCTCGATCGTGTTCCACCAGCAGCATTACTTCCTGCGCGACTTCTGGATCCAGTTCTGGAATTCGACCGTGATCGCGCTCGCGGTCGGTGCGCTGACGCTGTTCGTCGCCACCGCCGCCGCGTTCTCGATCTCGCGGCTGCGCGTGCCGGGCGGCCGCGCCGTCATGAACTTGGCGCTGTTCACCTACTTCATTCCGGCCGCGTTCCTCGCCGTGCCGATGTACCGCACCATGGGCAATTACGGCCTGCTCAACAATCACTGGTCGCTGATCCTCGCGATGGTGACGATCGCCGCGCCCTACGCGATCTGGGTCTTGAAGCAGGCCTCCGACAAGCTGCCGGTCGAGCTCGACGAGGCCGCGACGATGGACGGCGCCACCACACTGCAGCTGTTCCGCCTGGTCTATGTGCCCTTGATGATGCCGTCGCTGGTCGCGGTCGGCACCTATGCGATCCTGCTCGCCTGGAACGAATATCTCTACGCGTTCCTGCTGCTGTCGAAGGACACCGACATCACGCTGCCGGTTGCGCTCGGCAACTTCCTCGCCGCGGACGACTCGCCGTGGGAGCTCCTGATGACCACCGGCTTCATCTACGCGCTGCCGCCGGCCGCGGTCTATTACGCCTTCAAGCGCTACATGGTCGGCGGGCTGACGGCAGGCGCCGTCAAGTCGTGACGCGCTGTCATTCCGGGATGGTGCGCTAGCACCAGACCCGGAATCTCGAGATTCCGGGTTCGATGTTTCACATCGCCCCGGAATGACGGAAATTACAGCGGCGCGGCGCTCTCGCCGCGCGCGCTCGACAGTTTCGAGGCGAACGAGGCAATCACGATGATCACGGCAATCAGCGCGATCCCCAGCGTGCAGATCGCGTTGATCTCGGGTTTCACTCCGAGCCGGACCTCGGAATAGATCCGGATCGGCAGCGTCGCCGAACCCGGGCCGGTGGTGAAGCTCGCGATCACGACGTCGTCGAGCGACAGCGTGAAGGCAAGCATCCACCCCGCCACGATCGCCGGCACGATCAGCGGCAGCGTCACCAGGAGGAACGCCCGCACCGGATCGCAGCCGAGGTCCATCGCGGCCTCCTCCAGGCTGCGGTCGAGCGTGGCGAGGCGCGACTGCACCACGACCGTGACGAAGCACATCGTCAGCGTGGTGTGGGCGATCGTCACCGTCCAGAACCCGCGCTCGGCATTGAGCGCCACGAACAAAAGCAGCAGCGACAGGCCGGAGATCACCTCGGGCATGACCAGCGGCGAATACAACATGCCGGAGAACAGTGCCCGGCCCTGGAACCGCTCGCCGCGCGCCAGCCCGATCGCCGCCAGCGTGCCCAGCAGTGTCGCCAGCGTCGCCGACACCGCGGCGACCGACAGGCTCATCCACGCCGCTTCCAGCATGGCGCGGTCGCCAAAGAACTCGCGGTACCAGCGCAGCGACCAGCCGCCCCACACCGTCACCAGCCGCGAGGCGTTGAACGAGTAGATCACGAGGATGACGATCGGCAGATAGAGGAACGCCAGCCCGAGCGCCAGCGACGTCATGTTGAAGCGGGTGAGCCTGGTGAGCCTGGTGACGGGGCGCGCCATCAGCTGTTGGCCTTGAGCTGACGCCGCTGCAGGCGATCGTAGAGTACGAGCGGCGGCACCAGCAGCAGCAACAAGGCGACCGCGGCGGCCGATGCGACCGGCCAGTCCTTGTTGGTGAAGAACTCGAGCCACAGCGTCTGCCCGATCATCAGCGAGTTGGAGCCGGCGAGCAGGTCGGGGATCACAAACTCGCCGACAACAGGAATGAAGCAGAGCAGCGCGCCGGCGCCGACGCCGGGCAGCGACAGCGGGAATGTCACCAGCCAGAACGCCTGCAACGGCGAGGCGCCGAGATCGCCCGCGGCCTCCAGCAGCGACGCGTCCATCCTGGAGAGCGTCGCATAGAGCGGCAGGATCATGAACGGCAGATAGGAATAGACGATGCCGAGATACATCGCGCTGTCCGTCGACAGCCAAACCACCGGCGCGGACACGATGTGCAGCGCCAGCAGAACCTGGTTGAGCAGGCCGTCATGCTGCAGGATGTTGATCCAGGCATAGATGCGGATCAGGAACGAGGTCCAGAACGGCACGATGACCAGCATCATCGCCACGCCCTGCCAACGCTGCGGCAACCGCGCCATGCCGTAGGCAATGGGATAACCGATCAGGAGCAGGATCAGCGTCGCGGTCACCGCGACGACGAGGCTGCGCAGATAGGACAGGATGTAGAGATTGTCCGAGATCAGCAGGCGGAAATTGTCGAACGACAATTGCGCGAACGCCGCGGCCAGCGCCGCGCGGCCCTCAGTGAACTCGAACACCGGCGTATAGGGCGGCTGCGCGATCGCGGTCTGCGACAGGCTGATCTTCAGCACGAAGCCGAACGGCACCAGGAAGAACAGCACCATCCACAGATAGGGCGCGATCGCGGCGAACCGCGCCGGCCGGGCGAAGATGCGGCGCGCGCTCATTGTTCGAGCACCAGGCAATCGTCGGCGGTGAACCATGCCACCACACGCTGGCCGGCGAGATAGGCATCTACATCGAGCCGCGCGGTGTTGGCCATCGACGCGCGCACCACCGCGCCCGTCTCCAGCTTCACCCGGTAGCTGGTCACGCCGCCGAGATAGTTGACGTCGGTGACGACGCCCTCCAGCCGGTTGATCGCCTGCGACGCGCCGCCGTCCGTTGCCGGCGCGCGGCGCGACAGCTTCACCTTCTCGGGGCGGATCGCGACGGCAACGACCTGCCTGGTCACCGGCGGCCACAGCTCGCTGACCGCCAGCCTGCCCGCATCAGCCGTCGCGACCGTCAGGCGCCCGTTCTCGCGGGACGTGACCTCGCCGTTGAACAGATTGATGTCGCCGACGAACTCGGCGATCCAGCGCGAGGCCGGCGCCTCGTAGAGATTGCGCGGGGTGGCGACCTGGACCAGACGGCCGGCATCCATCACCCCGATGCGGCCGGCCATCGTCATCGCCTCCTCCTGGTCGTGGGTGACGATGATGAAGGTCATGCCGAGCCGGCGCTGCAACTCCATTAGCTCTCCTTGCGTGCTCTCGCGCAGCTTCTTGTCGAGCGCCGCGAGCGGCTCGTCGAGCAGCAGCACCTGCGGGCGCCGCGCCAGCGAGCGCGCCAGCGCGACGCGCTGCCGCTGTCCGCCGGAGAGCTGGTCGGGCTTGCGCTTCTCCATCCCCTCGAGCTTGACGAGCGCCACCATCTCGGCGACGCGGGCCGCGATGTCGCCGCGCGCCATGCCGGCACGCTTCAGACCGAAGGCGATGTTGTCGCGCACCGACAGATGCGGGAACAGCGCGTAGTTCTGGAACATCATGTTGACGGGCCGCTCATGCGGCAGCACCTGCGCGATGTCGCTGCCGCCAAGCAGGATGCGGCCCTCGTCCGGCGTCTCGAAGCCGGCGAGCATGCGCAGCAGCGTGGTCTTGCCGCAGCCGCTCGGGCCGAGCAGCGCGAAGAACTCGCCGGCGCGGATATCGAGCGAGAGCTTGTCGACCGCGCGGAAATTGCCGAACGACTTGGCGACACCCTCGACCCGCAGCAGCGGCATGTCCGGGACGGCCGGTTCAGGCAACGGCCTTGCCGCCTCCGCACTCGCTTCGCCCGATGTCACGTCCGTCAGCCCCGATTCCCCGTAAGGTCCGATTCTGGCGGCAAGCTAGCGGTGGATCGCCACCGGCTCAACCGCCTCACGGACATCTCCCGCAATATTGTCGGCGTCCGCGCCTCTGCTAGACTCCGCAGCCAAATCCGGGAGGGCAACCGATGATTCACGACCGCTACGGCCTGCCGCTGACGACGACCTCGGACCGCGCCGCCGCCTACTATGTCGACGGCGTCGATCGCATGCTGGCGGCGCTGCATGGCGCCGATGCGGCGTTCGAGGCCGCGATCGCCGAGGACCCCGATTTCGCATTGGCCCATATCGGCCGTGCCCGCGTGCACCAGTTCAACATGGAGGGTGCCAAGGCCCGCGCCAAGGCGGCCGATGCACGGCAGCTGGCCGCGGCCGCAAGCCCGCGCGAGCGCCAGCACATCGAGATCATGGCGTCTGTGATCGAGGGCCAGGGCAAGAAGGCGATGGCCGCGGCCGAGCAGCATCTCAGCGAATATCCGCGCGATGCGCAGGTGCTGTCGCTGTTGCTCGGCGCCTTCGGCCTCTATGCGTTCTCCGGCCGGCCCGATCATGACGCCGCGCGGCTTGCCGTCTGCGAGCGTTACGCCGGCGACTATGGCGACGATTGGTGGTTCCTCACCTATCTCGGCTGGTCGAAAACCGAGGCCGGCGATATCGTCTCGGGTCGCGCCATCACCGAGCGCGGCTATGCGCTGAAGCCGGATAACGCCGGCGCCGCGCACGCGGTCGCGCATGCGTTGTTCGAGCAGGGCGACGCGGCGGAAGGCCGCAGCTTCCTTTCCGCCTGGCTGCCGGCGAATGACCGGACGAGTTTCCTGCAGGGCCATCTCGCCTGGCACCTGGCCTTGATTGCGATCGAGGAAGGCGACGCCGACAGCGCGCTCGACATTTACGAGCAGCACATCAAGCCGGCGGGCCGCCCCTATCCGCCGCTCAATATCTTCACCGACACGGCCTCGCTGCTGTGGCGGCTGACGGTCGCCGGCAAGACCGGTCTCGAGCAGCATTGGAAGGATGTCGCCGCCTATGGCGACGGCTACTTCCCGAAGGCCGGTGCGCATTTCGCCGACGTGCACCACGCGCTGGTTGCAGCCACGACCAACAACGACGCGCTCGAGGCGCGGCTGGTCGAGATGGCCACGCGCACGCCGACGGCAGACTGGCGCCGGGCCCCGCGGCGATCGGGCTCGGCCGCGGGATCGCGGCCTTCGCCGCCGGCGATCACGACGACGCGGTGCGCATCCTTGCGCCGTTGATGCCAGAGCTGGTGCGAATCGGCGGCAGCCATGCGCAACGTGAATTGTGGGAGGACACCTTCATCGTCGCATGCCTGCGCGCCGGCCAGGGCCGGCAGGCAACGAGCCTGATCTCGGAGCGGCTGCATCGCCGTCCGTCCCGGCGCGACCTCGCCTGGTCACAGGAGGCGGCCCGGCAATAGCCGCTGCTGGAGCTCTCCTCCTTCCCTGAAAGGGGGAAGGTCGGGATGGGGGTCGGCCACGAACGACACCGGTTGTCATGGAGGCAGAATCCCCACCCGCTTTGCTCTGGCGAGCAAAGCGACCTCCCCTTTTCAAGGGGAGGTTTGAATCGAGCTCAATCCATCTTCGCCATGAACGCCGCAAGCGCGTCGCGATCGGCTTGCGGCATGGTCAGCCCGAGCTTTGAGCGGCGCCACAGGATATCGTCGGCAAAGCGCGCCCATTCCTTGCGCATGAGGTAGCGCACCTCGGCGCCGGTCAGTTCGGGACCGAAGGCCGGGCCGAGATCGGCCTTCTCTTTGGCGTCGCCCAGAACATCTCTGACGTTCAGCCCATAGGCGGCCACCAGCCGCCGCGCCTGTGCCTCGCCGAGGAAGCGCCAGCGGTCGCGGACGATGTCGACCTCGGTCTCGAAGCGCTGCCACGCGAACTCGCCGCCCGGCAGCGGCGCCGTTGCGGTCCAGCGCGGCGTCATCGGATAAAACCGCGTGAACTCCGACACCGTCCGCTCGGCGCGGCGCCGCGCGGTGGTGACGTCGCCGCCGAAGATCGTAAGCAGCGGCGCCTTGCCGCGCCTGATATCGAGCAGCGCTGCGCCATCGCTCATGTGCCGGCGCGCGGGCACGGGCACGGAATTGGCACCGGAGACGGTCCGCAGCACATCGACTGGAGCGATCTGTTCGCGAAAGTAGCGATTGGCGGCGTCGCAGAGATAGGCCTCCTCGCGCACACCAATTGCGACAACCGCCGGATCACCCTTGAAGGGATGACTGACGCTGCCGATCAGGGTGAAGTCGCGCTCGTAGGGACTGGCGAAGATCAACCGGCCGTCAGGGTTCTGAAACACATAGACGTTGTCGCAGTCGAACAGGCGGCGCACCACGATCTGGCTGATCTGCACGGTCGCAAGCTGCGGCGCAGGCACCCGCAGCACGATGTCGGCGACCGAGGCGGTCCACGCGCCGGTCGCGCTGACCAGCGCCCGCGCCGTGATCACCCGCCGGTAGCCGCGGTCGATCGCGACCAGCCGCCAGGTCTCGCCGCGCTCGGCCCGGGTCACGCGCGCGCCGGTGCGGATATCGGCGCCGCGCGCCGCGGCATCGACGGCGGTGAGCACGACGAGCCGGGAATCGTCGACGACGCAGTCGGAATATTCGAACGCGGTTCCGAACGGCCGCTTCAGCGCATTGCCGACCGGATGATGGGTGACATCGAGGGTCGCCGAGCGCGGCAGACCGCTGCGCGAAGTCAGCCGTTCGTAGAGCAGCAGCAACGACCGCAGCTGCCACGGCGGCCGCTCCTCGGCATGCGCCGGGATCACGAAGCGCACCGGCCGCACCAGATGCGGCGCAATGCGCAGCAACACGTCGCGTTCCCTCAGCGCCCGGCGGACGCGGAAGAACTGCCGCCGTTCCAGCCCGGCCAGATCGCCATGGACCAGCCGCGGCGAAGCCTGCGATGCGCCGGAACCGAGATCGCCCTGCTCCAGCAGGATCACGCGCAGGCCGCGGCCGGCGGCATCACGGGCAATGCTCGTGCCGTTCAAGCCACCGCCGATGATCGCGACGTCATAGTCCGCCATGCGCAACGCCTATCGCATTTGAATGCGGACAAAAGACGGGTTCGCACGAAAAATGCGTCAAGGTGCGGCGCTGAACTACGTGATGTCTTGGTGAATCACGGCACACTCACCTTCCCGCTTGCGGGGCGAGCGTACGCTTGCATGATTTCGGAATATTGGAATAATGCCCCTGAGTTGCCCGACGTGTCAAGTAGCCTGCTCGAACGCCGCGCCGCCGCCGGCTACTTTGCATGGGGTTGTTTTCGATATTTTGGCAGCGCTCCTCCTGCGACGGCCCGCGAGCGGGAGAGGCACACCGCCTTCGCGACGGCTATCCAATCTGACGCCATCACGCGCTAGTCCGCGCCGGCCGCGGCGAAGAACTGTTCCGGTCCATCGACCTCGATCAGCTTCCTGCCTTCGATCACCCAGAACCGGTTGGCCACCGTGCGCACGAACTGGCGGTCGTGCGACACCAGGAGGCAGCTGGCCTGCTGTTCCATCAACTCGTCCTCCAGCGCCTCCTGGCCCTCGATGTCGAGGTGGTTGGTCGGCTCGTCGAGCAGATAGAAGTTCGGCTGGGTGAGCCGCAGCACCAGCATGCCGAGGCGGGCCTTCTGCCCGCCCGACAGCCGCCCGATCGGTCGGCCCTGCATCTCGATCGAGAGCCCGGCACCGGCGAGCAGGCCGCGCGCCCGCTGATCACCGACCTCGAAGCGCCGCGTCAGCATGCGCATCGGCGTGTCGCTATCGGCGAGATCGGCCAGCGCCTGATCGCAATAGCCAAGCACCAATGACTCGGTGGCCCGGATCTCGGCCGGTGCCGCTGCGGCATTCTCGATCGCCAGCCGCAGCGCCGCGACGAAGCGGGTCTTGCCGGCGCCATTCGGCCCGAGCAGCGCAATCCGGTCGCCCTTGCAGATGAACTGCTGGCCGGTCCTGAACAACATCCGGCCGTCGGGTGTGGCGATCCCGGCGTTGTCCAGCCTGATCAGGACCTTGGCATGGGTGTCGCGGTTAGCGAGCCGGATCGTTCCGGCCGAGCGTTCCAGATGCGCGGGCTTCGCCGTCTCCTCCAGTCTCTCGGCGCGCTGCTTCAATTGCCTGGTCTTCGACAGCAGAAGGTCGCTGCCGGAATTGATGCCGAGATTGTTGAGCTTCGCGGCCTGCTGCCGGAGCTGCCGCACGGCCTTCATGTCGCGCTGATAGCGTCGCTCGTCCGAGGCATCGAATTCGTCGAGCGCCGCGCGCGCCGCGGTATAGGGCAGCGAGAACAGCTGCGACCGCTCCGGGCGCAGGAACAGTGTCCGGTTGGTCGTCGCATCGAGGAAGGCGCGATCATGGCTTGCGATCACCACCGGCATCTCGCGCGGCAGCGCGTTCAGCCAGCCCTCGAGCCGGCCGATCTTGGCGAGGTCGAGATGGTTGGTCGGCTCGTCGAGCAGCAGCACGTCGGGCTCGGTCACCAGCACGCGGGCGAGCACCGCAAGCCGCAGCCAGCCGCCGCTCAGCTGCTTCAGCGGTCTCGTCCACAGCTCCTCCGGCACCTCGAGCGATTGCAAGGCGACGTCGACCCGCCAGCCCTCGCTGGCGCGCTGCTCGCCGGGAAGCGCCTCGAGCACGGCGGCATGGAACGGCGTATCCAGCAGTCTGGGCGGCGCATCCTGCTCGACATGGCCGACGGTCAGTCCGCGCGCGCGGGTTATATCGCCTTCGTTGGGCTCCATCGCATCTGCGATACAGCGCAGCAGCGTGGACTTGCCGCGGCCATTGGCGGCCACCAGCCCGATGCGGTCGCCGGCATTGACGACGAAATTCAGTTCGGAAAACAGCGGCGCGTTCAGCGTCACGCCGAGATTGCGGACATTGATGAGGGTCACGATCAATTCTCTGGTCTTGCCGGCAATCGCAACATCCCGAGGCGTCCAGCCATCATCGGATGTGCGTGTCGAAGCGCGGCGAGGGATTGATGTGCGGGCGCGAACGCTCAAGCGTCGACGCCGCACGGCCACGAAGGGCAGACCAGGAAGGATTTAGCGCGAGTTTCCGGTCAGCCCTGCAAACGCATCTGCAGGGCGTTGACGGGGCCACGCTTGAGGTGGGGATCGGTGTATCTCGCCACGACGCAGCCCTCCTTTCTCGGCTGAAATGATGTGGTGGGTCGAGATGTAGCCGGACGTGCAGCGGATGGCAAGCACAGCCGGCCGGGCGATTCAGGCCAAATTACCCGGCTCTGCGCACGGTTTCGGCAAGCTGGTCGCCGCCGACCAGCGCGGCGAATTGACCGATCGGGGCCGGCCTGCCGATCAGATAGCCCTGCACCGCGTCGCAGCCCTCTTCGGCGAGAAAGTCGAGCTGCGCCTCGGTCTCGACGCCTTCGGCGACGATCGACATTTCAAGGCCGTGGCCGAGATCGATCACCGCGCGCACGATCGCGGCCGATTGCGGGTTGCGGCCGAGATTGATGACGAAGGCACGGTCGATTTTGATCTTGTCGAACGGAAATGCCTGCAGGTAGCTCAGCGAGGAATAGCCGCTGCCGAAATCGTCCATCGAGATGCGGACGCCGAGCGCCTTCAGCCGCCGCAGCAGCGACAGGCCGCGGTCGAAATCCTCGATCAGCACGCCCTCGGTGATTTCGAGCTCGAGCCGGTCCGGCGTGAGCCCGGTCTCGAGCAGGATCGAATGCACGAGGCCGACGAGGTCGCCATGGGTGAATTGCGCCGGCGACAGGTTCACCGCGACCTGCAGCGGGATCGCCCAGGAGGCCGCCTCCCGGCAGGCTTCGCGCAGAATCCATTCGCCCATCTCGACGATCAGGCCGCTTTCTTCCGCGAGCGGAATGAAGTCGCCGGGCGGCACGAAGCCGCGCACCGGATGGTGCCAGCGCGCCAGCGCCTCGAAGCCGATGATCTGGCTGGCCGCCACGCTGCCGCCCGCGGCGGCCTGCGGCTGGTAGTAGAGCGACAATTCGCCATTCTTGATCGCGACCGACAGCTCCTGGTGCAGCACGCGGCGATCGCGAATCTGCTGGTCCATCTCCGGTTCGAAGATCGAGATCGTGCCGCGCGACTTCGCCTTGGCGCGAAACAGCGCCGCGCCGGAATTGGCCAGCAGCGAGGCCGCGTCGGATCCGTTGTCCGGGAACACCGCGATCCCTGTGGTGAGGCCGGTTCGCACCGACTTGCCGTCGATTAGGAAATCCTGCCCGAGCGCCTCGGCGGCCTGCTCGGCCAGCGCGATGCCGGCGACCGGCTGCTTGCCGTCGATGATGAGGCCGAATTCGTCGCCGGACAGCCGCGCCACCACGCCGCCGCGTGCCACGGCCTGCAGACGCTGCGCGACCTCGACCAGCACCTTGTCGCCCATCGCATGGCCGTAGACGTCGTTGATCTCCTTCAACCCGTCGAGATCGACGCAGAGCACGGCGAACTCCTCGTCGGTGCCGTCGCAGGCCTCGATCATCTGGGTCAGCGCCTGCAGGAAGGCGGCGCGGTTCGGCAGATCGGTCAGGCCGTCATGATAGGCCATGTGCGCCATCCGCGACTCGGTCTGGCGCCGGTCGGTGACGTCCTCATGGGTCTTGATCAGATATTGCGGCTCGCCGACATCGTCGAGCACGGTCATGCGGCGGGTCAGGAACAGCCGCAGGCCGTCCTTGGTCGAGATCGGGTGCTCCTCGGCGATCATGCTGCGCTTCCTGATCGCGGCCTCGTCGCGGGCGATGATCAGCTTGGCTTCACGCGCATTGAAGATGTCGGACGCGGTCAGGCCGGCGGCGTCCTCGCGGCGGCGATTGAGGATCGTCTCGGCGCTGCGGTTGGCCAGGAGGTAGCGGCCGTCGCTGACCCGCTGCACGATCAGCGAGACCGGGATGTTGTCGACCACGAGCTCGAGGAACTTCTTGTTGTTCTCGAGCTCGCGCGACAGCGAGCGGCGATCGGTGACGTCCTCGAACAGCGCGATCAGGAATTCCGGCTCGCCGGCCTCGTTGCGGGCGATCACGCGGTTGGAGGCGAGGATCCGCTTGTCCGAACCGCGTTCGACGAAGAATTCGCTGCGGTGATAGCCTTCCGCCGCGCTCAACGCCGCGCGGTCGGCGGTGTCGATGCTGGCGGCGGTCTCGGGGCGGAAGATCTCGTCGGCGCGCTTGCCCACGATGTGATCGCGCGAGAAGCGCGAGAAGCGCTCGAATGCGCGGTTGGCGAAGATGTAGCGGCCGTCCTCGATGTTCTTGGCCGCGACGCAGACCGGAACGTTGTCGAGCACCGATTCCAGGAATTGTGTGGTCGAGGCGAGCTTGCGCGACAGCTTGCGCTGGTCGGTGCAATCGAGATGGGTCGCGACCGAGCCGCCGTTCGGCAATGGAAAATACTTCACCAGCACCGACCTGCCGCCGGGCAGCTCGCTAACCAGTCCCTCCGGCGCCGCGGCCCTGGCGAAGAAATCCTCGGCGCTGACGTCGAGCACGCCGCGGTCGCGGCGCAGTTCCAGCAGCTCGACGCCGGTCATGTTGCGCCTGATGTCGGCGCGCGACAGGCCGTAGATGTCGAGATAGCGGTCGTTGCAGAACACGATGCGCTCCTGCGCATCGGTCATCACCACGCCCTGGTTCAAATGGTTGAGTGCCGACGAGACGAAGGCGTTGCGCCGCAATTGCGCGCGCTTGGCCTTGCGCAGCGCCGAGAGGATCCACAGCCCGACCGCGCCGAAAAAGGACGCCACCACCACGCTGCCGATCAGCAGCTCCCAGACCAAGCCGGGATCGAGGCTGCCTAGATAGCTCGACGGCGCGAACGCACCGGTGCCGGCCCGGGCTGCAGCGCACGGCGCGACGGCGGCGATCAGGCAGAGCACGGCCCTTGCCGGAATCGAATTCTTCCCGCCCGCCTGCACCTTCCTGCCAACCATCGATCACCCGCGGATTTCCGGGGCGAGTGTCCGGCTCCGGCGGTTTGGATCGGGTAAACGCGTACTGATGCAACCGGAAAATGCTGACTTAATTTATGGCAATTGCCCTGACATGATTAATGCTCCACTAACAGGGCATGGCTTCCCAACTATTTGAGATGGCCCAAGCACTTGCCTAATAAGCACTTGCCCAAGGCGGCCGGATCGGCTGAACGATGTTGGCGGCAACGGTCATGGCGTGGCTGGGCGGAAATTTTCGGACCTGAAGGACGAGATGGACAGGGTTGATTGCGTGATCGTCGGTGCGGGGGTGATCGGCCTCGCCGTGGCGCGGCGGCTGGCACAGGCCGGCCGCGAAGTGATTGTGCTCGAGGAGGCCGAGGGGATCGGCACGGTGACCTCGTCGCGAAACAGCGAGGTGATCCACGCCGGCATCTACTACCGCGCCGGCAGCCTGATGGCGCGGATGTGCGTCAGCGGCAAGCGGGCGCTCTACCGCTACTGCGCCGAGCACGGCATCCCGCACAAGAATTGCGGCAAGCTGATCGTGGCCACCACGCCTGCGGAGACCGAGAAGCTGCAGTCGATCCGCGCGCATGCCGAGGCCAACGGCGTCGACGACATGCAGCTTCTGTCCGGCGAGGCCGCGCGCGCGCTGGAGCCGGCGCTGAATTGCGACGCAGCGCTGCTGTCGCCCTCGACCGGGATCATCGACAGCCATGCTTACATGCTGGCGCTGCGCGGTGACGCCGAGGCGGCCGGGGCGGCGTTCGCCTTCCATACGCCGCTGCTCCACGCCAGGGCCACCGCCGACGGGTTCGAGATCGAGGCCGGCGGCGCCGCGCCGATGACGCTGGCCTGCGATCTCCTGGTCAATGCCGCCGGGCTCGGCGCGACGGCAGTCGCGCGCAACGTCGAGGGCATGCCGATCGAATTGATTCCAACGGCCTATTTGGCCAAGGGCAATTACTTCAGCTGCAGCGCCAGGGCGCCGTTCTCGCGGCTGATCTACCCGGTGCCGGAACCCGGTGGGCTCGGCGTCCACCTGACGCTCGACATGGCCGGACAGGCGAGATTCGGGCCCGACGTCCAATGGATCGATCACATCGATTACGCGGTCGACCCTGATCGGGCCGAGCGGTTCTATCCGGCGATCCGGAAATACTGGCCGGCCCTGCCGGACGGCGCGCTGATGCCGAGCTATTCGGGAATCCGCCCCAAGATCGTGCCGCCGGCGGTGGCGACCCAGGATTTCCTGATCCAGGCGCCGGCCGATCACGGCGTCGCGGGCCTGATCAACCTGTTCGGGATTGAATCGCCCGGACTGACATCGTCCCTCGCGGTCGCCGACCATGTCGGCGCGTTGGCGGAACTCTGAGCAAATACAGTAAGGCCTCCCGGGGGATGCGCGCGCGCTTGGGCGTTCATCCCTCGGTGAAAGGCCAGGCTATTTGCTAATTTGCAGGGGGGCGGTCTAGTGGACCGTGTCGTCGGCGGACAGTCTCAACCGCTCGATTTGATCCTTGACCATCAACTTGCGGCGCTTCAGCTCGCAAATATGCAGGTCGTCTACAGAGGGGTGAACGAGCGCTTCGTGCAGTTCGTTCTCGAGTATTTTGTGTTTACGCTCCAGCTCAATGAGATGGGCCTGTATTGCCATTGCGAACACTCCTCGGTGCGTTAAACCTCAGGTTCGATCCGGACCGCCGAGTGTACACGAGTGGACGGCGCTGTCGATGGGGGACGCGAAATGCCGCACGCACTCATTTCGGTTTATCTGTAACCAATCGTGACTATGGAACCGGTCCGGCTTGCGCGGCGCGCGTTCAAGGAGGATATTCCGGCGAGCGGCGACTTCAGCCGCAACAACCTTATCGTGCTTATCAGTTAATACACAACCATGAACGATCAGGATGAGCGCGAACTAATCGCCGAACTCGCGCGGCTGCAACAAGAGCACCGCGACCTCGATGCCGCGATCGACGCGCTGCATCAGTCGCCGGCGCCGGATCTCTTGATGCTGCAGCGCTTGAAGAAGCGGAAGCTGCAACTGCGCGATCGCATCGCCTTTATCGAAGACCAGATCACGCCCGACATCATTGCCTGACGCGTGCCGCGGCGCGGGCCTTCGCGGTTCGGCGCTTCCGGTTCAGACCGGGCGACGGTTTTCCCCGTCATCCACAGCGCCTCGCCGGCTTCACGTTCGCGGCAACGGACGGAAGGCGGTTTCCCGGCGCTTGACTCCACATGAACAAAAAGAGAACATGCCAGCCCAGCCGCCAGCCATCAGAGGGAGTTTCGCCATGTCCGCACCGCCTTCCCTGCCCGACAACAGCCGCTACGAGAAGGCCTGCGATCAGGCGATCGCGATGTGCGACGGCAACCTGCGCAGCACCATCAAGGCGCTGATCATGGCCAACGAATATCTGGAAGCCGAGCTTGAGGAATTGCAGGCCGCGATCACCGCCGGCTGCGTGCCGGCGCAGACCCGGGCGGCGAGCGATGCCGCCTGATCCTTGGCCTGATCTTCAGGGAGCACAGCGATGGCCGATGTAACGTATTACGTGGCACTGCCCTTCATGCAGGATGATGACGGCACGCCGGTCGCCGGCAATGCCGAGGAATGCCAGAGCTCGGCGGTCGCGCTGCGCCGCGCGGAGACCATGTCGCGGATGCCCGGCAGCATCGGCGCCGTCGCGTTCAGCCGCACCGGCGATCCTGCGATCGGCGAATTCGGCGATGCCAAGCTGTTGCGTGCTTACGGAAATGTGCCGGAGGATTTGAGCGCGTTATAGTTCTCGGGATTCGTGGCGCCGCTGGGCCTTGCGCACATACATCGCACGGTCGGCCTCATCGAGCACGCGATCGATATCCGAGTGCGCGGTAAGGATAGCAACGCCCGCGGAGGCGCCTGCGGTGACCTGGCTGTTACGAAACATGAAGGTCAACCGATCGATCGCCTCTTCCAGCGCAGCCGCCTTGGCGCGGGCATCGATCTCGCTGAGATTCCACAGCAGCACGGCGAACTCGTCACCGCCGAGACGGCCGATCACATCGGAAGCGCGCACCTGATCCGATATCGCGGCAACGATCGCCTTCAGCACCTCGTCGCCCGCCGCGTGGCCGAAGGCATCGTTGATCGGCTTGAGGCGATCGACGTCGAGCACGATCAGCGCACCGGAGGCCTGATAACGCTTGATGAAGGAGAGCGAACGGGCGAGCTCGCGCTCGAATCCGCGCCGGTTGAAGATGTCGAGCAGGAAGTCGGTCTCGGCGGAGGCCTGCAGCTCCTCGATCCGGGCCTGCGCCCGCGCCAGCTGCGCCCGCAAGCTGCGGATGGTCGATTTGTCGCCGGATGCGACCGCGCCTCGCGTGGAAGCTCCGGTTCCAGCCCGTTTGGTTCCAGCCCGCTTGGCTGCAGTCTTGCCCGGCCTGGATTTGCGCGCGGCGGGCGCGCCTTTCCGTCGTTTCGCGGCCCCGGAGGCGGCCGACGTCGTCTTCTTCTTCATGCGCATCCTTGTTGAGGCCTGCTTATGAAGGCTTGCCGGGATTCACCAAGACAGGATAGTCCATTCTAACTCCCTTGCCACGCCTTGGATGACGCCCGGGCCGTCCCTATAATCGGCCTATGCTTTTGGATTCCTGCACAGAATTGAAGAGATGACCGCTCCGATCGCCATCATCATGGGAAGTCAGTCCGACTGGGAAACCATGCGCCATGCCGCCGAGACGCTGGCTGCGCTCGGCGTGGCCTGCGAAACGCGCATCGTTTCGGCCCACCGCACCCCGGATCGGCTCTATGCCTTTGCCAAGGGCGCCAAGGCAGCCGGCCACAAGGTGATCATTGCCGGCGCCGGCGGCGCCGCCCATCTGCCGGGCATGACGGCCGCGCTGACGGAGCTTCCGGTGTTCGGGGTTCCCGTCGAGTCGAAGGCTCTGTCGGGCGTCGATTCGCTCTATTCGATCGTGCAGATGCCGGCCGGCGTCCCGGTCGGAACGCTGGCAATCGGCAAGGCCGGCGCGATCAATGCCGCGTTGCTCGCGGCGAGCGTGCTCGCACTCAACGATCCGGCTCTGTCGGCCCGCCTTGCGGCCTGGCGCAAGCAGCAGACCGACGCGGTCAACGAGCATCCGGAGGGCGCGGCGTGACGGCTTCGAACGCAGTGAAGCTGAAGCCGGGCGACACCATTGGAATCCTCGGCGGCGGACAATTGGGCCGGATGCTGGCGATGGCCGCGGCGCGCCTCGGGCTCCGCTGCCAGGTGTTTTCGCCGGATCCGGACTCCCCGGCGTTCGACGTGGTGCAGAACGCGACCTGCGCGGAATATGCCGACGTCGAGGCGCTCGAACTGTTCGCCAACGATGTCGACGTCGTCACCTATGAGTTCGAGAATGTCCCGGCCGCGACCGCGATGGTGCTCGCCGCGCGGCGCCCGGTGCTGCCGGCCTACAAGATCCTGGAGACCACGCAGGACCGGCTGATCGAGAAGGATTTCATCAGCAAGCTCGGCATCGGCACGGCCGACTACGCCGACGTGTCCTCGGTCGGCACGCTGCGCACGGCAATCGAACGCATCGGCCTGCCCGCGGTGATCAAGACCCGCCGCTTCGGCTATGACGGCAAGGGCCAGGCCATCATCCGCGAGGGCGATGACCTCGAACAGGTCTGGGAGGACCTCGGCACCAAGTCGGCCATCCTCGAGGCCTTCGTGCCGTTCGAGCGCGAGATCTCGGTGATCGCGGCCCGCTCCGCGTCCGGCGAAGTCGAATGCTTCGACGTCACCGAGAACGAGCATCGCGACCACATCCTGAAAATTTCCCGCGCGCCGGCCGCAATCCCCGATGAGCTTGCCGTGCAGGCGCGCGCGATCGCCGAAGAGATCGCCTCGGCGCTCGACTATGTCGGCGTGCTCGCGGTGGAGATGTTCGCGGTGCCCGGCAACGGCAGCAAGGCGACGGTGCTGGTCAATGAGATCGCGCCGCGCGTGCACAATTCCGGTCACTGGACGCTCGACGGCGCCTCGATCTCACAGTTCGAGCAGCACATCCGCGCGATCGCCGGCTGGCCGCTGGGCAAGCCGGTGCGCCACGGCGACGTCGTCATGACCAACCTGATCGGCGACGACATCCTGAGCTACGAGCAGTGGCTCACCGTTCCCGGCGCCACAGTGCATCTGTACGGCAAGGGCACGCCGCGCCCCGGCCGCAAGATGGGACACGTCACCGAAGTGACGCCGGCCCGCAAGGGATAATTCCACAGGCGGCCGATAGCCGCCTTCGTCGCATCGATGGAAATGGGATCGTGGCAACCACGATCCATTAGAGCAACGGTTCTGATTGAATCAGAACCGATGCTCTGGATTTTTGTTTACCCGTTTTCTTCACGCGAACCGGCGTCCACTTAGCTCGAAAACGCTCTCGCCGATCACGCCGTCTTCGCGCCGGCGACGATGCCGGTCGGCTCGTCGCTGAGCCAGCGATAGATCACGCCGCCGAGCGCACCGCCGATCAGGGGTGCGACCCAGAACAGCCAGAGCTGCCCCAGCGCCCAGCCGCCGACGAACAGCGCCGGCCCGGTGCTGCGCGCCGGATTCACCGAGGTGTTGGTGACGGGAATGCTGACGAGATGGATCATCACCAGCGCGAGGCCGATGGCGAGCGGTGCGAAGCCGGCGGGTGCCTTGCCATGGGTCGATCCCATGATGATGAACAGGAACATCATGGTCATCACCACCTCGGTGATGAAGCACACCACCATGTTGTACTGGCCGGGTGAGTGCGCGTCATAGCCGTTGGAGGCAAAGCCCTTGCTGACATCGAAGCCGGGCGCGCCGCTCGCGATCACATAGAGCAGCCAGGCCGCGATGATTGCGCCCACAACCTGCGCGATGATGTAGGGCAGCACCTGGCCGCCCGGGAAACGCCCACCCGCGGCGAGCCCGACCGTCACCGCCGGGTTGAGGTGGCAACCCGAGATATGGCCGATCGCATAGGCCATGGTCACCACGCTCAGCCCGAAGGCCAGTGACACGCCGACCAGGCCGATCCCGACCTGCGGAAAGCCGGCCGCGATCACCGCGCTGCCGCAACCAGCGAATGTGAGCCAGAACGTACCGATGGCCTCGGCAGCGTATTTCTTCATCTCCATCTCGCATCTCCCCTATTTCCAATGTCCGGGTTATCCAAAACGCCGGGAGCGGCCCTCATCTGGGCGCCAAACCACCCAAATCAGGGCCGCACAATGGCATTTTCGCCCTATTTCGTGGCTTTACTAGGCCCGAAAGTCACTCGACCGGTGGACATCTGCGCGTTTGTCTGATACATGCGCGCGCCTAGGGTTAAGAGGCAGGCCTTTTGCCGTCCCTTCACCTCGCCAGAATTCCGAACCGATCAATTCAAAAGAGGATGCCGCGTGCAGGTTCTCGTCCGCGATAACAATGTCGACCAAGCCCTGAAGGCGCTGAAGAAGAAGATGCAGCGCGAGGGCATTTTCCGCGAGATGAAGCTCCGCGGTCACTACGAAAAGCCGTCTGAGAAGAAGGCTCGCGAAAAGGCCGAAGCCGTGCGCCGCGCGCGCAAGCTGGCGCGCAAGAAGCTGCAGCGCGAAGGCCTGCTGCCGATGAAGCCGAAGCCGGTGTTCGGCGCTGGCCCCGGTGGCGACCGCGGCGGCCGTCCGGGCGGTGCAGGCGCCGGTCGCGGCCCTCGCTGAACCGTTTTGCCGATATGGAAGTCTAACAGCGCGGGCCACGGGCCCGCGTTGTCGTTTTGAAGCACGCCGCGTTCCGGGGTACCCATGCAAAACGACCGGCAAGAGCATTTTGCATGACGGCTGATCCGGTAGCCCGCCCGCCCTTTCCAGGACCCGCGCAGCGCCGTTGCGCGCCGCATCTCGTCATCATTGCAGTGCTTCTCGGCCTGCCGCTCGCAGGCTGCTCCTTCGACCTCGGTTCATGGGGCTCCTCGGACGACAAGCCGAAGCCCGCTGCCACCGCCGACAAGCCCGCCGCCGACACCATCACCCCGCAAGACGTCAACAGCGCCAAGGATCACACCACGCGTGCGCAGGCGCTGGCGCGCTCCGGCAAGCTCGACGAGGCGATGGCGGAGTTCGAACAGTCGCTGGCGGCCGACCCTTACAACATCCAGGCGCTCTACGGCCGCGCCCTGATCTATCAGGGCCGCGGACAGCATCAGCAGGCGATCGACGATTTCACGGCAGCCAGCGGGCTGTCGCCGCAGAGGGCCGAGCCCCTGGTCGGCCGTGCCACCAGCTACCTCGCGCTCGACAAGGCCAAGCAGGCCGCCAGCGATCTCGACGAGGCCGTGCAGGCCGATCCCGGCAATGTTGGGGCGTGGAGCACGCGCGGCCAGGCCTATGAGCGGCTCGGCGACAAGGCCAAGGCGGCGGCGTCCTACAATCGCGCGCTCGCGCTGCGGCCAGGCGACGGCAATGCGCGCAGCGGGCTGGCGCGCACCGGCGGCTAGCCCTTGGCGTGAAGACAATCCGTCAGAAACGATCGAGCGGCGCTGCGGCTACTTCGGCAGGACGGCGTGGAACATCGACTTCATGCCGGAGAACATGTCGTCGGTCACCGACGTGCGCTCGTTCTTCTGCGCCGGCATGATCGCCTCGGCGCGCAGGTCGAGCGGGGCCTGCACCACCGGGACCGGAATGTCGGCCGGCGGCGTCAGCCGGTTGGAATCCTGGCCGCCGGCGGCATAGGGCGGACGCGGCTGCGAGGATTGATCGACATTGTCAGTGGACGGGCTCGACACCATGATCGGCGGCGGCAACGGCCGGATCGCCGACGTGGCTGCCGGACGCTGCGCCTCAGGCAGGCGGGCGAGATCGGTGCGCGTGGCATCCTGGGACCGCGCCGCCTCCTGCGGACGCTCCTTGCGCAGCCGCTCGATGGCGGCGCGTGCGAGGTCGTTGGCGTCGCGGCTTTCCTCGGGCGTCACAGCAGCCTCGACCGGCGCGGCTGACGTCGCGGGCGCGGCCGGCTGCGGCGCGGCGGGCGCGACCTTCGCGACCGCCTTCGGCGCCGCCGGGTGATGGCGGGTGTCGGCGGGGATGCTGGCGGTATCTGCCGGCGCGTCAGGCTTTGCGTCGGCCGATTTGGGTTCGGCCGATTTCTCGGCAGGCTTCTCGGTGACGGTGGCCTTCTCGGACGCCGACCGCTCAATCAGCGTGCGCTCGGACATGCCCTTGGCCTTCACACCGGCTTCGGGGAGGCTGCTGACGACGGTGGCGGGCTTGGCGGCGGCTTTCGGATCTGCCTTGGAATTTACCTTGGGATCGACTGCGGCGGTCAAGGCTGCGGCTGACGGTGCTTCCGGCTTGGCCACGATGTAGTGATTAACGATGTATGCCCCGATGATGGTCGCTGCCACCGAGGGTAAGATGTCCATCACGAATTTCTTCAGGTAACTCAGCATGACCTGCCACTCCCCACCCCGCTACTACATGCTGGAACTTTGAGGCACATTCAGGGATCAACTGCGTCGGATCGGTGGCAAAACCCCGTTCCGACGTCACCTTTGGTGTCGCTTTGGTTTCAGCCGGAGGCGTCCCCTGCGCAGGCCGCATCCGCCTGCTAGATCATCGCGCAGCCGTTAACGGGTTATGAATTTCCACAGCCGCGCCGGCTCGGACCTGCCATTCGGCGGGTGCAGGGTTCCTTGCTTGGTTCTCGCGCCGCGTCAGGGCTTGAGTTCGACCTCGAGGAACACGATCTCGCTGGCCGTCTCGTTGAGCACGTCGTGCTGGACCCCGGCCTTGCGGAAATAGGATTTGCCGGCTCCGAGCTGCGCCTTCGAGCGCTCGCCGTTCGACGCCACGATCGTCATCTCGCCCGCCGTGATCGGAACGATGACATAGTCCATCTCATGGGTGTGGTGGCCGGTGGCGCTGCCCGGCGCGAGGCGCCATTCGGTCACCCGGACTTCCGCCGTATCCACCTGCACATCCGATTTGGCACTGAGCATCGTCATTTTCTCCAATTTTTTTTAAGCGGATCATGCTCTACGGCACGAAAACCATGAACACGAACACGGCGAACACCACCATGTGAACCAGCCCGAACAGGATGTTGGTGCGGCCGGTTCCGAAGGTGAGCATGCTGACCATGAAGGTGAGCAGCAGGATCAGCATATGCTGGTTGCTGAGCCCGAGCACCAATTGCTTGTCGAGCGCATAGGCGGCTACGGCCACCGCGGGAACCGTAAGCCCGATGGTGGCGATCGACGAGCCGAGCGCAAGGTTGATGCTCTTCTGCAGGTCGTTCTTGCGCGCCGCCGACACAGCGGCAACGCTCTCCGGCAACAGGATCAGGGCCGCCACCACCAGGCCGGCAAAGGCCGGCGGCGCGCCGATCTTGACGGTAACGACATCGACCACCAGCGAGAATTTCTTCGCCAGCAGCACCACCGCCAGCAGCGAGACCAGCAGCAGTGCAACGCTGATCGCCGTCATGCGGTCCGACATCACCTCGCCATGCGCCGCTGCCTCATTGGCGCCGCTGACGAAATAATCGCGGTGACGGATGGTCTGGGTGTAGAGGAACACCGCATAGAGCAGCACGGTCACTATGCTGACCACGGCGAGCTGGGCCGTGGAAAACACCGGGCCCGGAGAGGTCAGCGTGAAATTGGGCATATCGAGCGTGATGGTCGCGAGCACGAACAGCACGCTGAGGTAAAGGTTCGCCCCGGTGATCTGGAAATCCTGCTCCTTGTAGCGCAGGCCGCCGATGAAGATGCAGAGCCCGACCAGGCCGTTGCAGACGATCATCACCACCGCAAACACCGTGTCGCGGGCCAGCGTCGGCGCCGGCGTTTCGCCCAGCATGATGGTCGAGATCAGCGCCACCTCGATGATCGTCACCGCGAGCGTCAGCAGCAATGTGCCGAACGGCTCGCCGATCCGCTCGGCGATCATCTCGGCATGGTGGACCGCCGCGAACACGGTGCCGAACAGAATGACCAGCAGCACCGCCGCAAACACCCAGCCCCCGGCCGATGGTGCGAAGCTGTAGCCGGTGGCCGTGACCGCGGCAAACAACAGCACCGCCAGAACGGGATACAGCCAGGCCGACCGCGGCATCGGTCCGTGTGCACTCATCGTGGGGTCCCCTCACTTCGGTGGCGCGATTATGCGACAGACAATCGCCGCCGTCAGCCTCTTGCGGCGCCGATAAACCGCCGCGCCGTCGCCGTCGCACCGAAATCGTCGAGATTGTCGTGCCCGCCACCGGGCAGTCGCACGAATTGCTTGGGCTCATGGGCGAGATCGAACAGGCGCTCGCCGAAGCGAATCGGGATCACCGGATCGTCGGTGCCATGCATGATCAGGAGCGGCGCCTTGACCTGCGCGATGAGCCGGTCGGAGTGGAATTGATCGCGCATCAGGAGGCTGACCGGCACATACCAGAAATGCGCGCCGGCGACGTCGGCCGTCGACGTATACGGCGCCTCGAGGATCAGCTTGCCGAGCGGATGTTCGGCGGCGAGCGCGACCGCAACGCCGCTGCCGAGCGAGAAACCCCAGGCCACGATCTGCTCGGCGCGGTAGCGCGCGATGGTGAAGGCGTAAGCCGCTGCGGCGTCCTGCAGCAGTCCTTGCTCGCTCGGAGACCCGCTCGACCCTGCGTAACCCCGAAAGGACAGCGCCACCAGCCCGGTGCCGTCGGCCGTGATGGCCTTGAAGCGCGCCACGCGCCCGGCAAGGAAATCGCCGTTGCCATGAAAGAACAGCGCGACGGGCCGGCCCGGCTTCGCCGGCACGTGCCAGACGATGACCTTCTCGCCGTCGCCCGTGGTCAGGACATGCTCTTCCGCTTCGGGAAGGCCCGCGGCTGCCGGCGCAGTCCGTCCGACCGGCGGGATCGGAAACAGCAGCTCGCGCTGCTTGACGTAGAGCACCGCGAGCCCGCCGAGATAGACGACGACCGCGGCGATCAGGAACCATTTCAGGATTGCGAGTGCCAGTGCCATCAGCGGTGGCCGCGGCTATGTCTTGCCGTGGAGCTTGAGCAGCTTCTCGACGTCCGCCTTGATGCTGTCGGGGACCGGCCGGTACGCGCATGCCGCCGCATGCGCGACGTGCCACTTGATGCGCTGCTCGCGCGTCGCCCGGGGCGGCATGCGATGCGCTCGATGCCACTCCCGGTTCAGCGCCATCGCTACCGCCTTACATCGCCTTGACGATGTTCTCGGTGACCTTCTTGGCGTCGCCGAGCAACATCATGGTGTTGTCGCGGTAGAATAGCGGGTTGTCGATGCCGGCATAGCCCGAGGCGAGCGAGCGCTTGATGAACATCACGGTGCCGGCCTTCCAGACCTGCAGCACCGGCATGCCGTAGATCGGCGAGGTCTTGTCCTCTTCCGCCGCCGGGTTGGTGACGTCGTTGGCGCCGATCACGAAAGCGATGTCGGCCTGGGCGAACTCCGAGTTGATGTCCTCGAGCTCGAACACCTCGTCATAGGGCACGTTGGCTTCGGCCAGCAGCACGTTCATGTGGCCGGGCATGCGGCCCGCCACCGGGTGAATGGCGTATTTCACCTCGACGCCTTCCTTCTTCAGGATGTCGGCCATCTCGCGCAGCGCGTGCTGGGCCTGCGCCACCGCCATGCCGTAGCCGGGCACGATGATGACTTTGGAGGCGTTCTTCATAATGAAGGCGGCGTCATCCGCCGAGCCGAGCTTGGCGGGCTTCTGCTCGCCCGAGCCGCCGCCGGCTGCGGCAGTCTCGCCGCCGAAGCCGCCGAGGATCACCGAGATGAACGAGCGGTTCATCGCGTGGCACATGATGTAGGACAGGATCGCGCCGGAGGAGCCGACCAGCGCACCGGTGATGATCAGTGCCGAATTGCCCAGCGTGAAGCCGATGCCGGCCGCGGCCCAGCCGGAATAGGAGTTCAGCATCGAGATCACGACCGGCATGTCGGCGCCGCCGATCGGGATGATCATCAGCACGCCGAGCGCCAGCGCGATGATGGTGATCAGCCAGAAGTCGAGCGCGCTGCCGCTCATCACGAGGCCGACGATGAAGAACACCAGCGCCAGCGCCAGCACGATGTTGATGACGTGGCGGAACGGCAGGATGATCGGCGCGCCGCTCATCCGTGCCGACAGCTTCAGGAACGCGATCACCGAGCCGGTGAAGGTCAGCGCGCCGATCGCGACGCCGAGCGACATCTCGACCAGGCTCTGCGGATGGATGTGGCCGGGCGTGCCGATGTCGAACGCCTCGGGCGCATAGAACGCACCGGCGGCGACCAGCACCGCGGCCATGCCGACCAGCGAGTGGAACGCGGCGACGAGCTCGGGCATCGAGGTCATCGGCACCCGGCGCGCGATGACGGCGCCGATGCCGCCGCCGATCGCGACCGCGAGGATGACCAGCACCCAGGCCACGCCGTCGGCCGGCGGATGGCTCGCCAGCGTGGTGCCGACGGCGATCGCCATGCCGATCATGCCGAACATGTTGCCCTGGCGCGACGACGCCGGGCTCGACAGGCCGCGCAGCGACAGGATGAACAGCACCCCCGCCACGAGATACAACAGTGCAGAGAGATTGGCGCTCATCTCAGGTCCCCCAAAATCCTCATCACCCCGAGGTGATTGCCGCTCACTTGGCTTTCTTCTTGTACATCGCGAGCATGCGCTGGGTGACCAGGAAGCCGCCGAAGATGTTCACGCAGGCGAAGATCAGCGCGACGAAGCCGAAGCCGCGGGCCCAGCCCGAACCGCTCGAGACCATGCCGACGCCGACCGCAAGCAGCGCGCCGACCACGATCACCGACGAGATCGCGTTGGTCACGCTCATCAGCGGCGTATGCAGCGCCGGCGTCACCGACCACACCACGAAATAGCCGACAAACACGGCGAGCACGAAAATCGACAGCCGGAACACGAACGGATCGACGGCCTGCGCGAGATGCTCCATGGCTTCTCTCCTTACTTCGGCTGGAAGTTGGGATGGATGACGGCGCCGTCCTTGGTCAGCGCAGTGGCCTTCACCAGCTCGTCGTCCCAATTGACCGCGAGCGCCTTGTTGGCCTTGTCGACCATCGTCTCGATGAACGAGAACAGGTTGCGCGCGTAGAGCCCCGAGGCCGACGCTGCGACGCGGCCGGCGACATTGGTGTAGCCGACGATCTTGATGCCATCGGTCTCGACCACTTCGCCGGGCCTCGCGCCCTCGACATTGCCGCCGCGCTCGACCGCGAGATCGACCAGCACCGAGCCGGGCTTCATCGATTTCACCATCTCGCCGGTGACGAGCATTGGTGCCGGACGGCCCGGGATCAGCGCGGTCGTGATCACGATGTCCTGCTTCTTGATGTGCTCGGCGGTCAGCGCGGCCTGCTTGGCCTGGTACTCCTTGGACATTTCCTTGGCGTAGCCGCCGGCGGTCTGCGCGTTCTTGAATTCCTCGTCCTCGACGGCGAGGAATTTCGCGCCGAGCGATTCGACCTGTTCCTTGGTGGCCGGGCGCACGTCGGTCGCGGTGACGACGGCCCCGAGCCGCCGCGCGGTCGCGATCGCCTGCAGGCCGGCGACGCCGACGCCCATCACGAACACCTTGGCGGCCGGAACGGTGCCGGCGGCGGTCATCATCATCGGGAAGGCGCGGCCAAACGCCTCGGCGCCCTCGATCACGGCGCGGTAGCCGGCCAGATTGGCCTGCGAGGACAAGACGTCCATCACCTGCGCGCGGGTGATGCGCGGCATCAATTCCATCGCGAAGGCGGACACGCCGGCATCGGCCATCGCCTTCAGGGCGGCCTCGTTGCCGTAGGGATCCATGATCGCGATGACCAGCGCGCCGCGCTTGTATTTGGAAAGTTCGGAGGCTTCCGGCCGCTTCACCTTGATGATGATGTCGGCGTCCTTGAGCGCGTCCGCGCTGACGGTGGCGCCAACCGCGGTGAACTCCGAATCGGGAAGGCCCGACTTGATGCCCGCGCCCGGCTCGACCGCGACCTCGGCGCCGAGTGCCCTGAACTTCTTCACGGTATCGGGCGAGGCCGCAACCCGCGGCTCGGACGGATCAATTTCCTTGGCAACGGCAATCTTCATGGGCCCTCCGGCGGCGCGAGCGGCGCACGCGTCTTCAAACTAGCGTTATTTTCGCCAGATTTGGATACCCGGTTTTTACATCCGGGTTTCGACAGCAATTCCGGCACCGCCGCGGGACGGCGGCGCCGCTAGCCGATCTAAGGATCAGACCAGGAAATAGGCCATCAAGGCGAGAATAATGGCGACGCTGATGGTGCCCCATTTGACCAGCATGAGAAACCCTTCATAGGTCTGCTCATGCGCCACGTAATCGTTGCCGTCGGCGGTCGTGTAGGCCACTTCGCTATGGTCTGCCATCGCTGTCCCCAGTCAGAAATTCGCGTTCCTCCGCGAGCCATTACCGCAAACGGATAGGCAGGGCAACGGCGCGGTCCCGATCGGGCGATTTGAAGCGCAAATCGTCCCCGATCCACGTTCGAGCGACGACGCCGCGGCAGCCCCTCGGCAGGATTGGCCTCCCAAACGCAGGCATCATGGAACGATCATGCCGCCAGGCGCAAAAAAACGCCGAAAGAAACTGGCACGGGACCGGCTGCCGCCCGGCCCGGCCGGAACGCCGATGGGCCTCAGCCCATCGCCTCCAGCTCGTCGATCATGCCGGCGATGACGGACAGGCCGCCGTCCCAGAATTTCGGGTCCTTGGCATCGAGCCCGAACGGCCGCAGCAGCTCGGAGTAGTGCTTGGTGCCGCCGGCGGCGAGCATGTCGAGATAGCGCTCCGCAAAGCCTTCGGACGCGTGCTCGTAGACCGCATAGAGCGAGTTCACGAGGCAATCGCCGAACGCATAGGCATAGACGTAGAACGGCGAGTGGATGAAGTGCGGAATGTACATCCAGAACGTCTCGTAGCCCGGCTTGATCTCGATCGCCGGCCCCAGGCTCTCGCCCTGCACGCTGAGCCAGATCTGGCCGATCCGCTCGGGGGTGAGTTCGCCGTTCTTGCGCTCGGTATGAACCGCGCGCTCGAATGAATAGAACGCGATCTGCCGCACCACGGTATTGATCATGTCCTCGACCTTGCCCGCGAGCAGCGCCTGGCGCTGCTTGGCGTTCCTGGTCTGGGACAATAGCCGCTTGAAGGTCAGCATCTCGCCGAACACGCTTGCGGTTTCCGCCAGCGTCAGCGGCGTCGGCGCCATCAGCGCGCCGTTCTTCGCCGCCAGCACCTGATGGACGCCATGACCGAGCTCGTGCGCCAGCGTCATCACGTCGCGCGGCTTGCCCTGATAGTTCATCAGCACATAGGGATGCGCCGACGGCGTGGTCGGATGCGAGAACGCACCGGGCGCCTTGCCGGGACGGACCGGCGCATCGATCCAGCGATCGCTGAAGAAGCGCTCCGCGATCTCGGCCATCCTGGGCGAGAAGCCGCTATAGGCCGACAGCACCATGTTGCGCGCCTCGGGCCAGGCGATGGTGCCGGTCGCCGCGAACGGCAGCGGGGCGTTACGGTCCCAGTGCGGCAGCTTCTTCTTTTTGAACCAGCCGGCCTTCAGCGCGTAATAGCGGTGCGACAGCTTCGGATAGGCCGCGCGCACCGAGGCGACCAGCGCATCGACCACCTCGCGCTCGACGCGGTTGTTGAGATGGCGGGAGTCCGCGACATCCTGGAAGCCGCGCCAGCGGTCGGAGATTTCCTTGTCCTTGGCGAGCGTATTGGTGATCAGCGCGAAGCTGCGCTCATTGTCCTTGAAGGTCTTGGCGAGCGCCTGCGCGGCAGCCTTGCGCTTGTCCCCCGCCTTGTCCTGCAGCAGGTTCAGCGTCGGCTCGATCGCGAGCTCCTTGCCGCCGACCTTGAAACGCAGACCGGAGATGGTCTGGTCGAACAGCCGGTTCCAGGCCGCGTAGCCGCTTTGCGCCTTTTCGTGGAACAGCTGCTCGACGCGATCCTCGAGCTGGTACGGCTTGTCCTTGCGCAGATCCTCGATCCACGGCCGGTAATGGCCGAGCTCGGGTTCGGCCATCGCGCGCTCGATCACGTCGTCGTCGACGCGATTGAGCTCGAGCGAGAAGAACAACAGATGCACCGACGCGGCGGTCAGCCGCTCGGAGACATCGCCGTAGAATTTCGAGATCGCGGGATCGACGCTGTCGCCGGCATGGACCAGGCCGGCGTAAGAGCCGAGACGGCCAGCCAAATCGTCGATCGCCTCATAGCGCCTGATCGCCTCGGCCAGCCACCTTCCGCCGCCTTCCTTGGCGGTATTTTCGGCAAGCTTGCCCTTGTAGTCGGTCTCAAACGCGACGCAATCTGCGTCCATTTTCTGCAAGTCGCGTGCGACCTCAGGCGCATCGATACCGGAGTAGAGATCTGCCAGATTCCATTCCGGAAGCTTGCCGGTCTTGCTGGCTGCCTTTTTCGCCGCCGGACCGCCTGCGGACGATTTGCGTTGCGCGGCCGTTTTGCGCAACGCGGCTTCCTTGCGAAGAGCGGCCTTGCTGAGGGCAGACTTGTTGGATGCAGTTTTGGAGCGCGAGGTCATCTTGTTCGTAACCTTAGTTCAGTCGGAAAGATGTCGGCGGCGGCGGAATGAATGCGGGTTTGCAACATTTAAGAGTGCGTTAATCGGCATCGGCGACATTGCCCCGATTCGAGACAAATAAACGTAGCGTGCGGGGAAAACCATGGCTGCCACCATTTTGATCGCCGATGACGACGCAGTACAGCGCCGTTTGGTTGAAAACATGGTGCAGAAGTGCGGCTATGAGCCCCTCGTCGTGGACAGCGGCGACGCGGCGATCGCGGCCCTGACCGCATCCGAGACGCAGGCGATTGACGCCGTCGTGCTCGACCTCGTGATGCCGGGCCTCGACGGTCTTGGAGTCCTCGCAAAAATTCGTGAAGCTGGTTTGACCGTCCCGGTCATCGTGCAGACCGCGCATGGCGGCATCGACAATGTCGTGTCGGCGATGCGCGCCGGTGCCCAGGATTTCGTCGTCAAGCCGGTCGGCTTCGAGCGGCTGCAGGTTTCCCTGCGCAACGCCCTCAACGCCTCGGCGCTGAAGGGCGAATTGCAGCGGATCCGCCACAGCCGCGAGGGCCGGCTGACCTTCTCCGACATCATCACCCGCAGCGAGGCGATGGCCGGGGTGCTGCGCACCGCGCAAAAGGCCGCGTCCTCGACGATCCCGGTGCTGATCGAGGGCGAATCCGGCGTCGGCAAGGAACTGTTCGCGCGCGCCATTCACGGCAGCAGCGAGCGCAAGGCCAGGCCGTTCGTTGCGGTGAATTGCGGCGCGATCCCGGACAATCTCGTCGAATCGATCCTGTTCGGCCACGAGAAGGGCGCCTTCACCGGCGCCACCGAGCGCCATCAGGGCAAGTTCGTCGAAGCGCATGGCGGCACGCTGTTCCTCGACGAGGTCGGCGAATTGCCGCTGGCCACGCAGGTGAAATTGCTGCGCGCGCTGCAGGAAGGCACCGTCGAGGCGGTCGGCGGCCGCAAGCCGGTCAAGGTCGATGTTCGTATCATCTCGGCGACCAACCGCAAGCTGCTCGATCTCGTGAAAGGCGGCCAGTTCCGCGAGGACCTGTTCTATCGCCTGCACGTGCTGCCGCTGACCATTCCGGCGCTGCGGCAGCGGCGCGAAGACATCCCGCATCTGCTGCGGCATTTCCTGGCGCGATTCTGCGCCGAGGAGAACCGCAACATCACCGGCATCAGCGGCGAGGCGATGGCTCACCTCTCGCAGCTCGACTGGCCGGGCAACATCCGCCAGCTCGAGAACACGGTGTATCGCGCCGTGGTGATGAGCGATGGCGACCAGCTCGGGCTCGCCGATTTCCCGCAAGGAACGGCGCATCCGGCGCCGGACGGCAAATCGCTGCAGGGCGAGCCGCTGGTGGTGTCGCCTTCCACGGCCCCCGCCATGATTTCCGGTAATGAGATACCGGTTGCCGCCTCCCTGCCAACCGCCGGCGGCCTTTCCATGCTCAATGCCGCGGGCGAGGTGCGCCCCCTGGAAGATCTCGAGAACGAGATCATCCGCTTTGCGATTTCGCATTATCGCGGACAGATGTCGGAGGTCGCGCGCCGCCTCAAGATCGGCCGCTCGACGCTCTATCGCAAGCTCGACGAAGCTGCGGCCGGCGCGCGCGCAAGCGACGCCACTTAGCTCTCGAGGCCGACAGGCCGCACCAGGGAACCTTTTGAACCGTGTCGTGGCGGTGACAGACAAAGGCTGTGCCGCGTGGCAAAAACGCACAGCCCGGAGCGAAATCAGCTGCTTCGAGGTCAGTTTGTCGTGAGTTGCCCCGCATGGCGCTGGCTGCATGAGAGGGGCAAAGGTATCGTCTGCGTTCGTTGTGTGCAGGCGTGCGAGTCGATCGAGAGGCCGGCGCTTTCGCGCAAGCTATGAAACCAAATTCTGATTTGAACTGTTCCAGCTTGATGAGGGGCAGTTTCACCCAGGGGGTGTGACGATGCGTGACTGTTCGAACAACCGTCGAGGATTTGACCGCGTATTGATGGCCGTCGCGGCAACCTTCCTCACGGTGTCCGCGACCGCGGCCTTCGCGCAGGACACGCCGCACTCCAGCGCCTCGGAACTCGCGATCGACGCGGCGATCCCGCGCCCCGAACCGGCCAACGTGCCGCCCCCCACCGCAAGCGATTTCAAGGCCGACACCACCGCCGCGCTGCCCGATGCAGCCAAGCCGGCCGACGTGAAGCCAGCGGATGTGCATGCCACCGAAGCCAAGCCTGCTGAGACAAAGCCGGTCGACGCCAAGCCGGCAGAGCCGAGCGCGACTGCAAAGGCCGTCGAGCCGAAGCCCGCCGATGCCGTAACCGCGCCGGCGACGAAGCCCGCCGACGCGCCAAAGACCGATACCGCCGTCGCGCCGGCGGCGGCCACCCCCGCCCCTGCAACGGCCACCGCGCCTGCCGCAAGCCCCGCGCCTGCAACGGCAGCGGCGCCGACCACAGCTCCTGCTCCCGCGACCGCCGCAGCGCCGGCGGGCGAACCGGCGAAGGCGGCGAGCAACGTCGCCGCCGAGGACCAGCCGGTTGCCGACAAGGTGCGCGAACTGCTCGCCAGCAAGTCGCTGCGTAGCTTTGACCGCAAGAACGAGCGCGCAGCGGCCGAGAAGTTCTATTCGGCTCGCGAATACGCGCCGGTGTTCACCAAGGCCGGCAAGCTGACCGACGCCGGCAAGGGCGTCATCGCCCGCCTGAAGGACGCGGCCGCCGACGGCCTCGATGCATCAGACTATCCGGTGCCGGATTTCGCCGCGGCGACCTCGCCGGACGCGCTGGCCGACGCCGAGCTGAAGCTCGCCGCCAGCATGCTGGACTACGCCCGCCAGGCCCAGAGCGGCCGCATGCACTGGTCGCAGGTGTCGGCGGACATTCTCTATCCGGAGCACCCGATCGATCCGGCGGAAGTGTTCGCCAATGTGACCTCCGCCAAGGACGCCTCCGCCGCGCTCGACGGCTACAACCCGCCGCAGAAGCTCTACAAGGAGCTGAAGAAGAAGCTCGCCGAGCTGCGCGGCCAGGGCGACGGTCCGGTCATCACGATCGCGGACGGTCCGACGCTGAAATATTTGCCGGCGCGCAAGAAGCAGGCTGCGGTCGAGATGGACGATCCGCGCGTGCCGGACCTGCGCAACAAGCTCGGCATCACCGAGGATGCCGACAGCACCAAGTATGACGCGACGGTCGCGCGGGCGGTGGAGAAATTCCAGAGCAGCGTCGACCTCAAGCCGACCGGCGTTCTCGACGAGCGCACGGTCAAGGCGCTGAACAATCCGAAGCGCGACCGGCAGATCGACACCGTGATCGTCAACATGGAGCGCTGGCGCTGGCTGCCGCGCCAGCTCGGCGCCGCCAGTGTCGGCAATGCCTATGTGATCCTCAACATCCCGGACTACACGCTGAAGGTGATGCAGAACGGCGCGCCGGTCTGGACCACCCGCGTCGTCACCGGAAAGCCCGGCCAGCATGCCACGCCGCTTCTGACCGAGACGATGAAGTACATCACGGTCAATCCGACCTGGAACGTGCCGCCGTCGATCATCTACAACGAATATCTGCCGGCCCTGCAGCAGGATCCGACGGTGCTGCAGCGCATGGGCCTCAGGCTCGAGCGCAACCGCGACGGCTCGATCCACATTTCGCAGCCGCCGGGTGAAGCCAACGCGCTCGGCCGCATCCGCTTCAACTTCCCGAACAAGTTCCTGGTCTATCAGCACGACACGCCGGACAAGTACCTGTTCGCGAAGGACGAGCGCGCTTTCAGCCACGGCTGCATGCGCGTGCAGAATCCCGATCAGTACGCCGCCGTCCTGCTCAACATTACCGAGCCGAACCAGCACTACACGCCGGAGCGGATCCGCAGCATGTACGGTTCGAGCGAGGTCGACCTGAAATTCCCGACGCCGATCCCGGTGAACATCACCTACCAGACCGCGTTCGTGGACGATGCCGGCAAGCTGCAATTGCGCAGGGACGTTTACGGCCGCGATGCCAGCATGCTGTCGCTGCTCAGGAACAACCGCGGCAAGGATCTCGAGACGGTGGTGGCGCACGCCCAGCCGAGCTACTCGCGTCCGCCGAGCAGCAGCCTGCCCGCCGGCGTCAATGTCGCCGGCGACAACGGCTTTGGCTCCTCCGGACCAAACTTCTTCGAGCGCCTGTTCGGAGGATTCGGACAGCCGGAGCCGCAGCCGATCCGTCGCGGGCAGGCCCAGCAGCAGCGCCGGGTGATCACCCGCTAATCTGCATTTCCGCCCGATTGGGATAAATTTTGAAGCAAAATCAACGATCTCGCTCAAAAGGCGAGATCGTTTACGTTAACCATTTCGGGTCTCGGCCGGGGAGCAGGGCTATCTTTTGCCACAGTCGCCCAGTTAGTTAAGCCTAACTTGGGGGCGGGTCGGTAAACCTCGGTTAACCCTCCCGCTTTAAGAAAGCGTTCACCGTCTTCCGCAGGGGGTCTGCGAAAGATGCCGACCGAACGCTCGTCGACTGGGTGGGCTCATAGTGCTGGCTGTCTTCGCACGCCGCTGCAATCCGCTGTCGTTGCCTAAGGCCGGATACCAAGTCGGCCTGACTGCGCTATTGCTGTTGGCGGGCGCAGGATCGGTGCACGATGCCACCGCGCTGAACCAGACCCGCACCCTCTCCTTCCACCACACCCATTCCGGCGAAGACCTCACCGTCACCTTCAAGCGCGAGGGCCGCTACGACGAAGGCGCGCTGAAGCAGCTCAACCACTTCCTGCGCGACTGGCGTTCCCAGGATGAAACGGTGATGGACCGTCACCTCTTCGACATCCTGTGGGACGTCTATAACGACGTCGGCGGCAAGCAGCCGATCCAGATCATCTCCGCCTATCGCGCCCCTGCCACCAACGCCATGCTCCGCCGCCGCTCCTCGGGCGTCGCGCGCCACAGCCAGCACATGCTGGGGCATGCGATGGACTTCTTCATCCCGGGCGTGCCGCTGGAGCAGATCCGCTACGCCGGCCTCCGCCTGCAGCGCGGCGGCGTCGGCTTCTATCCGACCTCGGGCTCGCCGTTCGTCCATCTCGACACCGGCAGCATCCGCCACTGGCCGCGCATGACCCGCGATCAGCTGGTCAGGGTGTTCCCCGACGGCCGCACCGTCCATGTCCCGACCGACGGCACGCCGCTCAAGGGCTATGAGCTTGCCAAGGCCGATATCGAGCGCCGCGGCAATGGTGACGATGCCGCGACCATCGGCAAGCCGAGCCTGTTCGCGAAGCTGTTCGGTGGCGGCAAGTCGAGTGACGATGAAGACGAAGGCGCGGCCAGCGTGAACGACAAGCCCGCCGCCAACACCGTGGTGGCTGCCGCCGCGCCCGCCAAAGCCGCCGATCCGGTTCCGCTGCCGCGCGCCAAGCCGCAGTTCGCCGCCGCCATCCAGCTCGCCGCCGCCGACGCCCAGCTCGTGCCGATGCCGAAGGCGAAGCCGGCGGTGCAAGTGGTGCAGGTAGCCGAGAACACCGCGCCGCAATCCCCTGCCGACATCATCAATGCCCGCGGCTTCTGGGGTGACGAGGGTGAGGCGCCGAAGCAGGCGTCGGCGGCGCAGATTGCCGCGCTGAAGGCCCGCGAGGCGGTCGGCGGTAGCGATCCGCAGACCACTGCGAGCACGACAACCGAAAACTTCAACAAGGCGCTGGCCTATGCGCCCGCGGCCTCGCCGGTCGATCGGGCCAACATCGTCGCAGCGACCGCGCCGATCCCGCGCAACGTGCGCCCGACGCGCAATGGTGCGGTCCCTAGCACCGAAATCAACACCGTCGTTGCCAAGGGCGCACCGAGCCAGGGCGTGATCACCACCTCCGCGCGGATCTCGGCTGCCAAGGGCAACGATATCTGGATGCGCGTGGTGATGCTGGCGCCGAGCGCCAGCAATGCCATGCTGACCACGGTGCTTGGCGACACCGACATGACCATGATGCGGGCTCATTTCGTGAAGCCGCAGGCCGCCGTCGTCATGACCTTCTCGGAAGATCCGATGATGGGCATGACCTGCGACCGCTTCTCGGGCTCGGCGACCGCCCTCCTGACGACCCAGTCCTTCGTGCTCCGCACCGCCTCGCTGCGCTGAGCCGCGCTTCTGCCGACAAGATAGCTTTCCGCCCCTTCAGGCCGGCAGCCCTGCCTTGAGCAGGCCGGCCTCGTAGCGTGCCCGATCGGGCTCATACTTGTAGCGCTGGGTTGTCAGATGCGCGGCAACCGAGAAGGTCGGTTCGCGCTTCAGCACCTCGGCGGCGTGGGCAGAGGCCGCCACCGTGTTGCCCATCTGCGCGAAGGTCGCCGCGAGGAAGGCATGATGGGTGTGGTCGGGGCGCGTGATGCGCGAGAACGCCTCGACGGCGTCGGCGTATTTCTCGGCGCAATAGCAGGCCCGGCCGAGATGACTCCAGAAGCGCTCCGGATGGAACGGATTGAGGCGCATCGCCCGCTTGATCCAGTCGATGCCCTCCTCGGGCCGCCCGAGCCAGGTCAGGAGCTCGCCCTGCTGCACGACGACGAGGTCGTAGTTCGGGTTCAGCGCGAGCGCGCGCTCCTGGTGGAAGGCCGCCTTGTCGTGGTCGTCGCGGTTAAGGTTCAGCGCGGCGAGGATCCGGTGCACGTCACTGTCATTGTCGTCGAGCTTGAGCGCGATCTCGAGCTCTGCGGCGACCTGCGCCATGGTCGCGTCGCGGTCGGTGCACCAGTTGTAGACCCAGGTCTGGCCGAGCACGCAGGCCCGCCAAGCGTGGGCATGGGCATAGTTTGGGTCAAGCACGATGGCCCGCTCGAGCAAGCGTTGCGCCTCCGCGTTGTCGTCCCGTGCCGAGCGATGATGCAGCACCTTGGCGGCAAGCACGCATTCATAGGCCGCCATGTTGTCGGTCGGCTTGCGCTTGACGCGGTCATGCGCGGCAGCCTCGACGCGCCCCGGCAAGGTCGCCACGATCGCGCGCGTCATCTCGTCCTGGATCGCGAAGATGTCGGCAAGCTCGCGGTCGTAGCGTTCGGCCCAAACGTGCCGGTCGGCCACGGCGTCGATCAGCTGCACGGTGACGCGGATCCGGCCGCCCGCCTTCCGCACGCTGCCTTCCAGCACATAGTCGACGGCGAATTCCTTCGCGACGTCCTGCACCTTCACGGCCTTGCCCTTGTACACGAAGCTCGAGTTGCGCGAGATCACCAGCAGATCGTGGAAGCGCGACAGCTCGGTGATGATGTCCTCGGTGAGCCCGTCGGCGAAGAATTCCTGCTCGGGATCGCCGCTCATGTTGACGAGCGGCAGCACGGCGATGGAGGGCTTCTTGGCGACGACAGGGGCGGCCACCGCACTCGGGTGCTCCGGAACGGGCCTGGCACCGGATTCGAGATGAACGCGAAAAACCCGGATCGGGCGCGCGATATTCTTGACGGTCTGGTCGCCGAGATCCTCGAAGCTCAGATCTTCCAGGCGATCGCCGACCTGATCGCGCACCGCGCCGGAAATGCAAATGCCGCCGGGCTCGGCCAGCGTCTCCAGACGGGACGCGACGTTGACGCCGTCGCCGAAGATATCGGCGCCGTCAACGATCACGTCGCCAAGATTGATGCCGATGCGAAACTGCATCCACCGCGCCGGCGCGACGTCGGTGTTGCGCTTCGCCATCCGGCTCTGGACCTCGGCCGCGCACAGCACCGCATCGACGACGCTGTGGAATTCGACCAGCAGGCCGTCGCCGGTGGTCTTGATGATGCGGCCGCGATTCTTGGCGATGGCCGGATCGATCAGCTCGATGCGATGGGTTTTGAGGCGCGCAAGGGTGCCCGTCTCGTCAGCCTCCATCAGGCGGCTATAGCCGACCATGTCGGCGGCGAGGACCGCAGCGAGCCGGCGCTCTGGTCCTGGCACGTCCATCTGAACGATCTGCCCGGTTACCTCACCGCCAGTGTAGCAAATCCCGTGATTTCACCCAAGCCTCGACAGGAGGCCTTCCAGGAGCATCGACCTGAGCCTTGGGGGGCTTGGAGCGCCTTGGCAAACGCCAGCAGGGGTGGCCGCTGGCCGCCTCAGAGCATCCCCAGCGCCTGCATGTAGGTCTCCAGGATGGTCTCCTGCTCCTGGCGCTCGTTCGGATCCTGCTTGCGCAGACGGATGATGGCGCGCAGCGCCTTGACGTCGAAGCCGTTGCCCTTGCTCTCGGCATAAACGTCGCGGATGTCGTCCGAGATCGTCTTCTTCTCTTCTTCCAGCCGCTCGATGCGCTCGATGATGGACTTGAGCTGGTCCTTGGCAAATCGCGTTGCGGGCTCTTCCTTGACGGCGGCAGACGTGGTGGCCATCGCGCACTCCTGAACTGGCATTGAAATGTTACGCGAATACGCGCCTTGCGCACCGCTTGCTGCGGGCGACCCTCGATTTTGGCGCGCGTTCCGTCAAGGAAACATCGCGCTCATCCACAGCGCGCCCACAGGAGATGCTGGTCTTTCAGGTATAAACGTCATTCCGGGGCGATGCGGCAGCATCGAACCCGGAATCTCGAGATTCCCCGATGCGCAATTGCGCATCTGAGGTCTGGTGCTAACGCACCATCCCGGAATGACGTTGCTCGGCTTAATGCCCGCTTTGGGCTTTCTTCATCGCCGCGAGTTGCTCCGGCGTCGCGCTGCCCTGATACTTCGCCTTCCATTCCTCATACGGCATACCGTAGACCGCCTCACGGCTCTCGTCCTTGCTCACGGCAAGGCCCTTGGCGTCGGCCTCTTCCTTCATCCAGTTGGACAGGCAGTTGCGGCAGAAGCCGGCGAGGTTCATCAGGTCGATGTTTTGCACATCGGTGCGGTTGCGCAGGTGACTGACGAGACGCCGGAAGACCGCGGCCTCGAGTTCCGTTCTGGTTTTGTCGTCAATGCTCATGATCGTGATCCCGTGTGTCGCGCTCACCATATTGATATCAGGTGGGAATTGTCACAGATTTTGCCATATCGGCGCGCAAAACGGACCGGTCCGGCCACCCCGGCCATGGTCCGACAGCGTCGCAGACGGGCGCCCGCCCGTTGACAGTGCCGGCCGGGCACGCGAAATCGTCCATGATTTGATATAGCTTCGCTGCATGAGCCCAACAGATTCCCTTGCCTCAGCTCCCCGCAATATCCGTCTGACGTTGGCCGGCCTCCTGCCGGTGCTGGCGCTGGTCGCGGCCTGCCTGTGGACGAGCCCGGCGGCGGCCGATTTCCGGCTCTGCAACAACACCTCGAGCCGCGTCGGCATCGCGCTCGGCTACAAGGACGCCGAGGGCTGGACCACCGAGGGCTGGTGGAATGTGTCGTCGCGCACCTGCGAGACCTTGCTGCGCGGCAACCTTGTGGCGCGCTACTACTACATCTACGCTCTCGACTATGATCGCGGCGGCGAATGGTCCGGCCAGGCCTTCATGTGCTCGCGCGACAAGGAATTCACCATCAAGGGCACCGAAAATTGCCTGGCGCGCGGGTTCGACCGCACCGGCTTCTTCGAGGTCGACACCGGCGAGCAGCGTGCATGGACCGTCCAGCTGACCGAAGCCAACGAACAACAGCCGCAGAAAGTACCGGGAATGCCGGGCGGCGTGGGTCCAGGAAGTCCCGGGGCGATGCCGGGCCTGCCCAACCCGCCGCCGGGCGCAGCGCCGCCGGGCGCGTCTGGTCTGCCGCCAGCCGCACCACCCGGAAACAAACCATGAGACGACTGCGTCGAATCAAGATCCTCGCAACGCTCGGCCCGGCCTCCTCAGACAGCGCGATGATCCGCAAGCTGTTCGAGGCGGGCGCCGACGTCTTCCGCATCAACATGAGCCATACCCCGCATGACAAGATGCGGGAGCTGGTCAAGACCATCCGCAATGTCGAATCGAGCTACGGCCGGCCGATCGGCATCCTGGTCGACCTGCAAGGGCCGAAGCTGCGGCTTGGCTCGTTCGCGGAAGGCGCGACCCAGCTCAAGAACGGCCAGAGCTTCATTCTGGATTCCGACAAGACGCCGGGCGACAACAGCCGCGTCCAGCTTCCGCATCCGGAGATCCTCGCGGCGCTCCGCCCGGGCCATGCGCTGTTGCTCGACGACGGCAAGGTGCGGCTGATCGCCGAGGAAACCTCGCCCGAGCGCGCGGTCACGCGCGTCGTGATCGGCGGCAAGATGTCGGACCGCAAGGGCGTCAGCCTGCCCGATACCGATCTGCCGGTGTCGGCGATGACCGCAAAGGACCGCGCCGACCTGGAAGCCGCGCTGCCGGAGGGGATCGACTGGGTCGCGCTGTCCTTCGTGCAGCGCGCCGAGGACGTGATCGAGGCCAAGAAGATGATCCGCGGCCGCGCCGCCGTGATGGCCAAGATCGAGAAGCCGCAGGCGATCGACCGCCTTGCCGACATCATCGAAGCGTCGGACGCGCTGATGGTGGCGCGCGGCGATCTCGGCGTCGAACTGCCGCTGGAACGGGTACCGAGCCTGCAGAAGCAGATGATCCGGATGGCGCGCCGCGCCGGCAGGCCGGTGGTGGTCGCAACCCAGATGCTGGAATCGATGATCCAGGCGCCGGTGCCGACGCGCGCCGAAGTCTCCGACGTCGCCACCGCCGTCTACGAAGGCGCCGACGCCATCATGCTGTCGGCGGAATCCGCCGCCGGCAAATTCCCGGTGGAGGCAGTCTCCACCATGAACCGCATCGGCGAGGAGGTCGAGCGCGACCCGACCTATCGCAACGTGATCAACGCGCAGCGCGTCGATCCCGAAGCGACGGTGGGTGACGCCATTGCCGACGCCGCGCGGCAGATCGCCGAGACGCTCGACCTGTCGGCGATCATCTGCTGGACGTCATCAGGCTCGACCGCGATCCGGGTGGCGCGCGAGCGGCCTAAGGTGCCGGTGGTCGCGATCACGCCGAACCTCGTCACCGGCCGCAAGCTGTCGGTGGTGTGGGGCGTCCATTGCGTGGTCGCCGAGGACGCCCACGATCTCGACGACATGGTCGACCGCGCCGGCTCGATTGCGTTCCGCGACGGTTTTGCCAAGGCCGGCCAGCGCGTCATCATCGTCGCCGGCGTGCCGCTCCGCGCCCCCGGCACCACCAACATGCTGCGTATCGCCTCGGTCGGCCCGAAGGGCGACGCGCAGCTCTAGATTCCTGTTTGGCGCGTTTTCTTCACGCGTACCGGTGCCTATTTCGCTCGAAAACGCTCTAACCCGCCGCGCCGCGATCAGCCCTGCAATGACGCGTCGAGCGTGATCTTGGTGTTGAGCAGCTTCGACACCGGACATCCGGCCTTCGCCTTGCCGGCCAGTTCCTGGAACGTCGCGTTGTCGGCGCCCGGGATCTTCGCCGACAGCGTCAGATGCACCGCGGTGATGGCGAAGCCGTCGGCAACCTTCTCCAGGGTCACATCGGCCTTGGTCTCCATATGCTCCGCCGTGAGCTTGGCTTCTCCCAGGATCAACGACAGCGCCATCGTGAAGCAGGCGGCATGCGCCGCGCCGATCAGCTCCTCCGGGTTCGAACCCGGTTTGCCCTCGAAACGGCTGGCGAAGCCGTAGGGGTAATCCGAGAGCGCGCCGCTCTTGGTCGAGATCGCGCCCTTGCCGTCCTTGATGCCGCCCTGCCATTTGGCCGAGCCATGGGTTGTCGTCATGGGTTGCTCCGTGAGGTTGGTTGAACCCAGCCCGCAAAACTACAACGCCAATGCGACAGAAGTGTTCTTCGCGCGCGTTGGCCTCATCCTGGACTCAGGCGCCGACCAGCGCCTTCGCCGGAGTCGTCGCCTGCACCACGAGGCCACGCGCGCGTGCGTCCATCACGCCGACCGCGCGCAGCGCTAGCAGCGTCACGGTCTGCACCGCGTCACGCAGCTTGATCGGATCGTCGAGATTGGCCGGCGCCAGCGGGCCGACCAGCGCTTCGTGCAGCGCGCCGAGCAAGGCGGTGGCGGCCAGCGCCGTGTCCTGCGCCGGCAGGTGCCCGGCGCGCACCGCGGCATCGATGCGCATGGCAAGCTCGCCGGAAATATCGCGGCGGCTGGCGAGGCGCGAGGCGGTGACGTCGACGTCGACCGGCTCGGCCAAAATGCCCCAGGCGAGCTTGCGCTGCGACAGCACGTGGACCGCGATCGTCGTCACCGCGGCGGCAAGCGCCGATGACGGCCCCGGCGCAGCATCGGCGGCACGCCGAATCGCCGTGAGCTCGTCGCGCGAGACTTCCGTGATCAATTCCGAGATCAGCTCGGCCTTCGACGGGAAATAGCGGTAGACTGTTCCCGCCGCGACATTGGCCCGCACCGCGACGGGTGCGATCTGGACCGCCGCCATGCCGCCCGCCGCCGCCGCGTCCCGCGCAGCCGACAGGATGGCGCTGCGCCGCGCGGCCAGCCGTTTCACGACCTGATGAGTTCGCCGGTAAACCATGGCGTTCCGTCCCCCCGCCGTGCGCCCCGGCCGGCGCCCACCGGCAGAACACACGAGTCTTCAACGTTTTGAGCGATTGATCCCGCAATCGCCTGAAGAAGTGAACAACTATTCAGACTGGTTGACAAGCTGGAATTGTAAGGATTTTTTTGCAACCTCTGGTACCACCTCTGATTGAGCCGGCGGTGCTTCGGGCCTCTCCCCGACCGGTTCAGGGCCGCGATGGTAAATCGCCGGCTAAGGTGATCGCTCGAAATCGAGACATCTGATCTTGCGCACACTCGCGATATCGCCGCGGCATTTACCCGAATTTATCGGAAGCCGTGGTCGAGTGCGCGCCAGCATCACGCGTGGCGTTGGCTCTGGATGCCCCCGGCCGAAACAAGCAAGAAAGCGCATGTCACTCTCCATCACCAGCAGCGTGAGCAGCCGTAGCGCGGCGCGAGGACTGGTGCCGCTGTGCGCCGCCGTGGGCGCCTATCTGTTTTATCTCTCGGCCGGCGAAATCCTGCTGCGCGATTCCGACACGATGTGGCAGATCCGGGTCGGACAGTGGATCCTCGAACACGGCGCGATGCCGACATCGGACGTGTTCTCGTTCACCCGTTTCGGCGAGCCCTGGATCTCGAGCTCGTGGCTGTCGCAGGTGGTGTACGCGCTCGTATACGGCGGCGATTGGGCCGGGCCGGTGATCCTGTCGTCGATGGCGATCGGCGCGACGGTCGCAATCTTCCTGCATCTGTTGAGCCCGTATTTCGATCCGGCGCGCGCGCTTCTGATCGCGGCGCTGGCGCTGCTGTTGTCGACGATCCACTTCTTGGCGCGGCCGCATGTGTTGGCGCTGCCGGTGCTGCTGGCGTTCATCGGCGGCCTGCTCGTGGCCGCGGATCGCCGCGCCTCACCGTCATGGTGGCTGCTGCCGCTGATGACGCTGTGGGCCAATCTGCATGGCGGCTTCGTTCTCGGCCTGGCGCTGATCGGACCGATCGGACTGGAGGCGGTGTGGAACGCGGAGCCCGGCCGCCGCCGCCAGCTTGTCGTGCGATGGGGCCTGTTCGGCCTCGCCGCGCTGGCCGCGAGCTGCCTGACGCCCTATGGCTGGAACAGCCTGCTCGGCGCGACCAAGATCCTCAGCCTCGGCAAATTGCTGACGCTGATCGGGGAATGGAAGCCGGCGGATTTCAGCAAGCCCAGCTTCTTCGAAGCCACGCTGCTCGGCCTGATCGGCCTGATCTGCTATCGCAGGCTGACGCTGTCGGTGCCGCGGATCCTGCTGCTGCTCGCGCTGATCTGGATGGCGCTGAGCCATGTCCGCAACATCGAGGTATTCGCGTTCATCGCTCCGCTGGTGCTCGCCAAGCCGATCGCCGAGCAATGGGGAACGGCAGGCGCCACCGCCGCCCGCTTCGGAGAAACGCGCGCATTCCCCGTCGTCACGATCCTGGCTGTGATCGCGATGGTGATCGGCGCGTGGGTGACGACGGGGATGTTCGTCGCGCAGCATCAGTTCAAATTCCTGCCGATGTTCTCGCCCGTTGCCGCGGTCGATGTGCTGCAGCAGCACAAGGCGCAGCGCGTGTTCAGCACCGCGCCGTTTGGCGGCTACATGGTCAGCCGCGACATGAAGGTGTTCATCGACGGCCGCGCCGAGCTCTATGGCGAGCAATTCGTGCTCGACTATTACGATGCGCTCGACGCCCGCGACGTCGGCCGGCTGCTGGGCCTGCTCGACAAATACCGGATCGATGCCACGCTGCTGAGCTCGGACTCGCCCGCCGGCAACGCGCTGGATCACCTGAAGGGCTGGAAGCGGCTGTACAAGGACGACATCGCCGTGATCCATGTACGCTCGGACGAGACGAAGACCGGCGCGGCGGCGGCGGGTCAGAGCACGAACTAACCGACGCCGCACAAGTCCAAAATCGCATCGTCGTCCCGTCATCCTGAGGTGCGAGCCTTGCGGCGCAATTGCGCCGCCGGGCGAGCCTCGAAGGATGAATCGGCCACCAGTCGGGCCGTCGATCCTTCGAGACGCCGCTGCGCGGCTCCTCAGGATGACGGGTTTGATCCCCGGCGCTCACAGTTCAAGCGCGATCAGCCCCACCCTCAATTCCCTGTCTGAAGCTCGCCGAAGCGATCCCAGGTCTTGCCGTTGAAGCGCATCAGTTGCATCTGATCGACCGGCACGTGGTCGGCCGGCGAGGTGTTGACCTTGATGCCCGGCAGCAACATCGGCAATTCCAGGCCCTTGATCGCGAATGCCTGACGCAGGATGTTCTCGGTCGAGAGATCGTCGCCGCAGGCCTTCAGCACCGCCTCCAGCGCCATCGCGCTGTTGTAGGCGTTGACGTAGTTGGTGTCGTGCTGGTCGCCTTCCGGCACGTATCTGGTCATGAACTCGCGCCAGCCCTTCATGCCGGGATCGTCGCTCCATGCCGGGTCGTCCGGATCCTTCACATAGGCCGTGGAGATGATGCCGGTGCCGGCCTCGAGGCCGGCAGGCTGCATCACGGTCGAGATCCACACCGCTGTGTTGGACAGGAAAGTCATCGGCCGCCAGCCGATCTCAAAGGCCTTGCGGATCGACTGCGCCGCGAATTTCGGCGTCGCCGCGATCACGAAGACGTCGGCATTGGTGGCCTTCAGCTTGACGATCTGGGAGTCGATCGTCGGGTCCGTGATCTCATAGGTCGCAACCGTGACCAGAGACTCATACTTCTCGCCGAGCACGTCCTTGAGGCCGGCGAGATAGTCGCGGCCGTAGTCGTCGTTCTGCGAGATGACGGCGAACCTTGCATTCGGATTCTTCGCCAGCGCATAGCGCGCATAGAGCCGTGCCTCGTAGCGGAACGGCGCCTGCACGCCCATCGTCGCCTGCGGGAATTGCGTGACGCCGCCGAATTTCGAGGCGCCGGAGGCCAGGAACAGCTGCGGGATGTTCTTGCCCTGCAGGTACTTTGCGATCGCGGTGTTGTGCGCGGTGCCGATCGAGGAGAAGATCAGCGCGACCTCGTCGCTCTCGACGAGGCGGCGCGTTTGCTCCACCGTCTTCGGCGGCGCGTAGGAATCGTCCAGCGAGATGAAGTTGATCTTGCGGCCATTGATGCCGCCGCGCTCGTTCAGCATCCTGAAATAGCCGGCTTCGCCCTTGCCGAGTGCGCCGAACGCCGACACCGGCCCGCTATAGGGCATGGTCTGGCCGATCCTGATTTCGGTTGATGTGACGCCCCGCATCTCGTCGGCGAGAGAAGACGTGGGCAGCAGCAGGAACGAAATGGCGCCAAGCGCGCCGAATGCCTTGCGCATCGGCCTCCCCTTCCCTTTTTCTTGCCGCGCCTTCAGACATCGCGGCTGTGCCGTTTGACGGCTTGGCGGGAGGATGCCACGGCGTTGCAGCGGAGGCCACGGATATTCGAAAGGCGCGATTTCAGCGCTTGCCGCGGTCCCTGACCGGGATCACGAATTTCAGCCCCGACCAGACGTTATCGACCGCACAGACCTTGACGTCGACCAAGCCGTTCGCGAGCCCGGTTGCGCGGACCTCCTTCTCCGTAAGGTCGGTCGCGACACCCGAACTCTTCTTCGGCCACGATACCCAGATCATGCCGTCAGGGGCGATCGCATGACGGTAACGCCGCAGCCTGGCCGCAAGCCCCTCGGCCTTGGCGGCGAACAGGTGCACGGCATCGAGCGGTGCCCGTGCGGTCTTCGCTACCAGCACATCGGCGGGCAGCTCGCCGACAACGTCGCCATAGGGAACGGACAACCCGTCGACAAAAATACAAAAGCCCGGCTTGAGGCCGAGCTTTTGCACAACTGGTCTGCCGGAAGTGCCGGCCATCGCGGGCGAGGCTTACGCCTGCGGCTGCGGCTCCATGCCGGTGTCCGGATCGGGACGCGGGCGCGGCTTGCCGGCCGGCGGCACGGCGGATGCGCGCGGCGTCGACGGCTCCAGCACCGACTCGCGATTGGGCTTCTTGCCCTTCAAGAGGTCGATGATCTCGTCGCCGGTCAGCGTCTCGAACTCGAGCAGGCCCTTGGCGAGCGCCTCGAGATCCTCGCGCTTCTCGGTGAGGATCTTGGTCGCCTCGTTGTAGCCTTCCTCGACCAGACGCCTGATCTCGGAGTCGATTTTCTGGACGGTCGCCTCGGACGCATTCTGCGTGCGCGAGACCGACATGCCGAGGAACACCTCGTCCTGGTTCTCGCCGTAGGAGACGGTGCCGAGCTCTTCCGAGAGGCCCCAGCGCGTCACCATCATGCGGGCAAGGCGGGTCGCCTGCTCGATGTCGGAGGCGGCGCCCGAGGTCACCTTCTCGCGGCCGAAGATCAACTCTTCGGCGACGCGGCCACCCATCATGATGGCAAGGCGCGAAGTCATCTGCTCGAGCGACATCGACAGCTTGTCGCGCTCCGGCAGCTGCATCACCATGCCCAGCGCACGGCCGCGCGGAATGATGGTCGCCTTGTGGATCGGATCGGTCGCGACGACGTTGAGGCCAACGATGGCGTGGCCGCCCTCGTGATAGGCCGTCAGCAGCTTCTCTTCCTCGGTCATCACGAGCGACTTGCGCTCGGCGCCCATCATCACCTTGTCCTTGGCCTCTTCGAACTCGGCCTGCGTCACCATCCGCTTGTTGCGGCGGGCGGCGGTCAGCGCAGCCTCGTTGACGAGGTTCATCAGGTCGGCGCCCGAGAAGCCCGGGGTGCCGCGCGCGATGGTCTTGAGGTTGATATCCGGCGCCAGCGGCACCTTGCGGACGTGAACCTTGAGGATCTGCTCGCGGCCGACGACGTCCGGGTTCGGCACCACGACCTGGCGGTCGAAGCGGCCGGGACGCAGCAGCGCGGGATCGAGCACGTCGGGACGGTTGGTCGCCGCGATCAGGATCACGCCCTCATTGGCCTCGAAGCCGTCCATCTCGACCAGCAACTGGTTCAGCGTCTGCTCGCGCTCGTCGTTGCCGCCGCCGAGGCCGGCGCCGCGATGACGGCCGACCGCGTCGATTTCGTCGATGAAGATGATGCAGGGCGCGTTCTTCTTGGCCTGCTCGAACATGTCGCGGACGCGGCTCGCGCCGACGCCGACGAACATCTCGACGAAGTCAGAACCGGAGATGGTGAAGAACGGCACGTTGGCTTCGCCCGCGACCGCGCGCGCGATCAGCGTCTTGCCGGTGCCGGGAGGGCCGACCAGCAACACGCCGCGCGGAATCCGTCCGCCGAGCCGCTGGAATTTGCCGGGGTCGCGGAGGAATTCGACGATCTCCTGCAGATCCTGCTTGGCCTCGTCGACACCAGCGACGTCCTCGAAGGTGACGCGGCCATGGGCCTCGGTCAGCATCTTGGCGCGCGACTTGCCAAAGCCCATCGCCTTGCCGGCGCCGCCCTGCATCTGCCGCGACAGGAAGATCCACACGCCGATCAGCGCGATGAACGGCAACCAGGAGACGAGCAGCGAGACGAACCACGGGACGTTATCGCCGGGCGCCTTCGCGGTGATCTGCACCTTGGCGTCAAAGAGGCGCTTCACGAGCGTCGGATCGCTCGGCGCGTAGGTCTGGAAGCTCGTGCCGTTGTTGAAGGTGCCGTGAATCTCCGGCCCCTGGATCACGACGTCGCGGACATGGCCCTGATCGACCTCAGTGAGAAGCTGCGAGAACGAGATGTCCGAGGACGACGAGCGCTGGCCAGGATTCTGGAAAAGCGTGAACAACGCCAGCAACAGCAGGACAATGATGACCCAGAGGGCGAAATTCCGCAGATTGGCGTTCATGGTCTTCCTTCGTGGTCGCGCGGATCGCGGCCTCTCTCTATCCTTGGGCAGGCTCTGTGGGAATCCCCAGGGAATCCATCCCGTCGATGGCATACAATTTAGGTGCCGCTGGGGTAGATGCCAAGGGAACCACGCACGACTATTTACCGCATCCTAGCGCGATTCCCGGTCAAAAAATGGCGCTGAATCCGGTGTTTTTCCGGGGTGGTTAAGCCTCTTTGCCCGATTATGACAGCGATTGAAACAATCGAACCCGGCTCAGCGGGAGCGCGCCCGGCGGGGCGGTGCCGGGCCGATCCTGATCCGGCCGGCAGCGATGCTGATGACCGCTCCGGCAAGGGTCTGTTTCAGCCTGGATTCGCGTTTTCCCAAAGTCCCATCCAAGGCCTCGTCCATCGCGGCGAGCAGGGTTTCGACCTTGCCGAGCTCGGCCGGGCCCTCATGTCCGACGCGGTCGATGGCGCGCTTGAGCAGACGGACGCGAATTTCCTCGGGCATTACTGCGAACAGTGCAGCATCGAAGCCCGTGCCAGAGTTATCCTCGCTCTTCAACGCAAGATAGTGCTCGGCGCCGTCGACCAGCACCTCCAGGGCGGCGTTGGCGCGCGCGATCCGCGCGGCAAGCCGCGCCAGGTTCCGCGCGTCGCCGCCCTCCGCCGCGAGCATCTGCATCAGCGCGCGCAGCCGCGGACGCATGAAGGTTCGATCGCGGTTGGTCGGATCGTCGGCAAAGCCGATGCGCGCCTTCTGCAGCGTCGCGATCAGCTGGGCCTTGGAGATGTCGAGCAGCGGCCGTGTCAGCAAGACGCCATCGCGCTCGGTCTCGCGCGCCATTGCCGAGAGGCCCGCAACGCCGCTGCCGCGCAGCATCCGCATCAACAGCGTCTCGGCCTGATCGTCACGGGTGTGCGCGGTCAAAATATGCGTGGCGCCATGCTTGCGTGCGGCCTGCGCGAGCAGTCGATAGCGGGCCGCGCGCGCGGCCGCCGGCACGCCGGTTCCAGGCTTTGGTCCAGTCCAACGCAACGTGTGATGCGGCAGCTCGAGACTTCGCGCCAGCCGCTTGACGTCGCGCGCCTCGCGAGCCGCTTCAGGACGCAGGCCGTGATCGACCGTGACCGCCACCAGCCGCGGTCCCTGCGCGAGCGCGCGGCGCCAGCGCGCGGCGAGCCACATCAGCGCGACTGAATCGGGACCGCCGGACACCGCAAGCAGGAGCGCCGGCGCGCCCGCAAGGCCTGCGAACAGGCGCTTGGCGTCCCTTGCCGGGATGGCGGATTGATCGTCGGGCATCGCAAAACCAGCTGCTGGCGGAGAGGCCGGAAGCGGCCTTCCCGCATCTGGTTTAGCACTTCACGCGCTTCTGCTCGCGATCAACCGCAGCCTTGACCCCGCCGGACGCGCGCGGGTACTTCCGCGTGATCTCGCCGAACGCGGCGCAGGCCGCTTCCTTCTCCTTCAGCGCCGCCAGCGACTGGCCGAGCCGCAGCAGGGCGTCGGGCGCCTTCGCGGACTTGTCGAACTTGGTGGTCACGCCGAGGAAGGTCTCCGCAGCATCGCGATATTGCTGGCGCTGGAAATAGCTTTCGCCGAGCCAGTATTGCGAGTCCGCCACCAGGGGATCGTTCGGATACTTCTGGCCGAAGTTCTTCATCGTCTCTTCGGCGAGCGCATAGTCCTTGCGCTGCATATAGCCGATGCCGAGGTCGAACTCGTCCTTCGACGTCGCCGACGGCGGCAGCGTGGTCAGGGCTGCGCTCGCGCCGGGCGCACGCTGCGGGCTGGTGTTGCCGAGATTGAGCGGCTCGCCTGCCCCACGGCCGCCGGGCGCACCAACCGCCGCCTCACCGGGCATCGGCATCCCGCCGCCGCCAAGTGCGCGCGGCGCCCCTGGGGCATTCGGGTTCTGGTTCGGATCGAAGGCATCGCCGCGGCCGCGGCGGCCGGAAGCCGCCGGCGCCGGCTCCTGCGCGATCGGCGCAGGCGCCGCGATCTGCTGCTGCTGGTCATAGCCGCCCTGCGGCGGCCTGCCATATCCTTGCTGCGGCTGGCCGTAGCCTTGCTGGGGCTGGGCGTAGCCCGGCTGCGCTTGCGGGTAGGCCTGCGGTTGCTGCGCCGGTGGCGCCGCCGCAACGGGTTGGCCCGCCGGAGCCTGTCCAGCTGGGCCGGGCGGTTGCCCGCCAAGCTGCCGCAGCCGCTCCTCGAGCTGGCGGTTACGGTATTGCAGTTCCTCGTTCTGGCCGGTCAGCTGCCGCAGCTGGTTCTCGAGCCGCTCGATCCGCATTTCAGCATCGGAATCGTCGGATTGGGCAAACACTGGCGCGGAAACGGCGAGCAACGCCGCGATCGCCGCGGCGGAGGAAAGAAAATGAATCCTGGATGACATTTTGCCCTGACGACGAGATCGACGTGAAAAGCGAGCGACATTGAAAGACGGAGTACGCCGGAATTGTGACTGGCACTTCAAATCCGGGACAGCGTCGCGGGATACCGGTTTAGTACGGACGCTGGAACAAGCAAGCGGCCAATTGCGCGCAGCTTCGTTCATCTTGATGACGGCGGGCCGGGCCTTCACGCGGCCAAAACAAAAACCGGCGCCCTGAAGGCGCCGGCTTGAAAACACTCATTCAGGTTCGCGTCAGGAGCTGGCGTTCAGCACGGTGACGGCGCGACGATTCTGCGACCAGCAGGAGATGTCGTTACAGACCGCGACCGGACGCTCCTTGCCGTAGGAAATGGTGCGCATGCGGCTCGGATCGATGCCGCGCGAGGCAAGGTAAGCGCGGACCGACTGGGCACGGCGGGCACCGAGCGCGATGTTGTATTCGCGGGTGCCGCGCTCGTCGGCATGACCTTCGATGGTGAAGGAGTAACGGTTATAGGTCTGCAGCCACTGCGCCTGCTTGTCGAGGGTCGCCGTCGCCTGCGGGCTGAGATCGGTCTGATCGCTCTCAAAGAACACGCGGTCGCCGACATTGACCACGAAATCCTGCTGGCTGCCCGGGGTCGCGGCGCCCCCAATCGCGCCATTGGCGTCCAACGGGTTCTTGTTGGCGCAGGCGCCCATCGACAGCGCCACCGCCAGAACCGCAACCAGCTTCATACCCTGGAGATAATTCATTCCCGGAGCCTCCACGCTCGCGCTCTTCGTACTACCCAATCGGTCTACAGGGCGATGGTTAAGCGAACGTTCCGTCAACCTTGACGAGACCTTGCTGAACCCCATCAAATGCCAGGCAATGGCGAAAAGCGCCCCCGATGGTTAATGGGTGGCAAATGTGGCGCGATGGTGAAGGGAAGGCAAGGTTCGCGGGAACCGGCCGCTTTTGCAGGACAATTTGGCCTGCGCGCAACAGTCGATCGACACTGACTCGATGAGAATGGCCGATTCCCTCAGGGATTCGGCACGATCGAAGCGCGCTCGAACGGCTGCACGAAGCCGTCGGGCTGCAACTGGCCTTCGCGGTCGAACAGCATGCGCCGCTCGAAGGCGCTGGAGCGCAGGAAGGGATAGCGGGCCAGCACGCGTTCCCGCACCGTCGGCAAATGCGACGCCATCAAGCCGACCGGCTTCACCAGCCCGGGATAGAGCCGCGGCTCCGACCAGGTCTCGTGCAGGAACACACGCCGGTAGAACGCCATGTGCTCGGGCCGGACCGGCGCCAGGCCGTAATCGGCGTTGAAGTGCACGCCCGCGGTCGAGCCGAGGCGCACGGTGACATAGGGCAGTTCCGGGACGTTCCGGGCCTTCTCGGGATCCGCGACGAAGCGCGTCGAGTCGATGAAGACCAGACCCTGATCAAGCTTCGGCAGCAGCACGTCGCCGAACACCTCGAGCGTCGGCGAGGTACGCCATTCCGGCGTCACCACGGTGATGCGGATCGAGCTGCAGAGTTCGCCTTGCAGATAGACACCGAACACCCAGGCATTCGGCGCATCATCGAACTGATCGACAACCCGCTCATCCGCCGAGGGCCGGATCGCGCCTTCGCGCAGATAGGCGCGATAGCGAAGCCGGTAGATCTCGTCTTTCTGTTCCGGGGTCTGAGCGAGGCGGTAATCGACTTGATCCAGAGGGTCCGCAAGCCTTCCTGTCGCGGGCTTGATGGCTTCGGCCGCGGACCTCATTTGGTACTCCCTGAACAACGCAACAACTTCAACGCGCGGCCAAAAGATTAACAGCTTCTTAATTTCCGTCAAAGCAATCGAGGCAATACAGTTAACCTCTCGCCGCAAGGGTACACTACGAATGGTGCAGCCGAAGGCTCTCACAACTATCGATTGAGGGTATTGCGCCGGGTCAAGCGATCGAGCGCGAGGGAACCACGTGCAGTTGCTCGTCGGTCCGCCGGCCGTGCGAGGCATTGAGCAGCTGGCGGATGCGGACGGAGGGAACCGGCCGGCTGAACAGGTATCCCTGTGCTTCGGTCACCGCGCCATCGGCGCTGATCAGTTCGAGCTGCTCATTGGTCTCGATGCCCTCGACCACGACCGACATGCCGAGATCCGCCGACAGTCGCGCCACCCCCCGCAGCAGGGTCAGCGGACGGTCGCTGTCGATGCCCTCGAGGAAGGAGCGGTCGATCTTGACCTTCTGCAGCGGAAAATTGTGCAGGTAGCTGAGCGACGAGTAGCCGGTGCCGAAATCGTCCAGCGAGATCCGCACGCCGAGCGAGCGCAGCTGGGACAGCAAGTCGTGGGTCAGCTCGGTGTTGTGCAGCAGCGAGGATTCGGTGATCTCGATCTCGAGCCGGTGCGCCGGCAGGCCGGAGACCTCGAGTGCGTAGCGAACCTCGCTCAGCACGTCGCGCTGGTGGAACTGCTGCGGCGAGAAGTTGACCGCGACGCTGACCGCCTCGGGCCACTTCATGCATTCCATGCAGGCCTTGCGCAGGATCCAGCGGCCGAGATCGACGATCAGGCCCATGTCCTCGGCAACGGGGATGATGTCGACGGGAGAGACCGTGCCGCGTGCCGGATGGTTCCAGCGCAGCAGCGCCTCGCAGGTGCTCACCTTGCCGGACTTCAGGTTGATCAGCGGCTGGTAGAACAGCTCGAATTCCTCGTTGGCGAGCGCCTTGCGCAGGTCGAGCTCGAGGATGCGGCGGGCCTCGACGGTTTGCGCCATCTCGTCGCGGAAGAAGCAGAAGGTGCCGCGGCCGTCGGCCTTGGCGCGGTAGAGCGCCATGTCGGCGTTCTTCAGCAGCGTGTCGGCGCCGACGCCGGGCGCGGTCATCGCGATGCCGACGCTGGCGCCGATCTCGACCAAATGGTTGTCGATCTTGTAGCGCTCGCTGAGGCGGTCGACGATGCGACGAGCCAGCGCCGCAGCGTCCTCGTGCGAGTGGATGTTCTGCTGGAACACCACGAACTCGTCGCCGCCGAACCGCGCCACGAAATCCTCCGGCCGCAGCATCTCGCGCAGCCGCTCGGCGACCGCGCAGAGCAGCTGGTCGCCGCAGGGATGACCGAGCGTATCGTTGACCTGCTTGAACTGGTCGAGGTCGACGAACAGCAATGCGGAGCGATGGTCGCCGTGCTGCATGGCGAGCAGCCGGCCGATTTCGTCGCGGAAATTGACGCGGTTGGGCAGCGCGGTCAGCTCGTCGTAGCGCGCGAGGTGGCTGATCCGGGCCTCGGCGTCCTTGCGCTCGGTGATGTCCTCGACCAGCACCACCGTGCCGCCGCCGGCCATCGGCTGGAAAGTCCAGTCGAGCGAGCGGTTCTTGGTTGGGTCGGGATCGCTGGTGACGATATCGCCGCGCTGCGAGCTCTCGATCTCGTAGAGGATCTGCTGTGCGGCCGCGGCCGAGATCGAGCCGGACAGGACACAGGCGTTGCAGATGTCGGTCGCGCTGGCGCCGCGCTGCACGAAATCGTCCGACAGCTGCATCATCTCGATGAAGCGGTGGTTCATCACCGCAACGCGGCCGTCGGCGCTGAACATGCACAGGCCGTGCGGCATGTTGTTCAGCGCGGTATCGAACTGGCCCGCCAGCGCGGCCTCGCGCTCCTTGGCGATCCAGGCGTTGACGTAGATGCGCTGCAGGCTGGAGGTCAGATGCCGGATGGCGCTGAAGAACACCAGGCTGAGCAGTGCAAGGGCGATGTGATAGGGGCCGCCGACATACATCAGCGCCAGGATCAGGGGACCGATCGACATCAACAGATGCAGGTGGAAGATCTGCGGCCGGCCGAAGGTCCGCCCTACCCCCGCCGAGGTGTAGGCGACCACCGTGGTCACGCACAGCATGTGCGCGGCGGCATCATTGGTCGTGAGCAGCACGGTGACGCCCCAGATGCCGAGCGAGATGCCGTAGGCGATGGTGCCGATCCGGTAACGCTTCTCCCAGGTCACGGACTCTTCGACGGTGAGCCGGGAATTGCGCTGCTGGTAGCGGTACATCTGCAGCGCGCGCGCCAGCCCCACCACGATGAACAGCGGCACGCATAGCCAGCACAACAGATTGCTCGTGACAGCCGCAATCACGGCGCCCGCAATGGCGGGACCGAAGGCGCCGAAAATCATGGGCGCTGGGTTCATGAACAGGGAATCGACCAGTGCCGCCGAAATCGTCGGCGACATCGACCGGTCCGGTTCACCCGTCTGACTTGCAAACTGCATTGTGAGAGCGCGCGTCCTTTTCAGCTCGCACTCTTACTGATCGCAGGTGAAGTCTTTCTGAGCGAACATCGTTAGCAAGTCCTTGCCGCGCCCAGGCGACGACCGGAATTCACTATAAAATTCAGTGCGCTAGGTGAGAAGTGTTGACCGCCGCCGAGGTTCCCGGAGCAGCTCTGCACCCGGCTCACGACAACAGCGGCGACCAGGCCGGGTCGGAGGCAAAGCCCGGGGTCGGTACCCGCAGCTCGTTGCGGCCGGAGACGTCGATGGTGAACAGCGACGGGCCGCTGTTGCCGCCGGGATCGCGGAAAAACATCACGACGCGCCCGTTCGGCGCAAAGGTCGGGCCTTCATTGTGGAAGCCCGAGGTCAGGATGCGCTCGCCCGAACCGTCGGGTTTCATGATGCCGATCGCGAACTGCCCGCCGCCCTGCTTGGTGAAGGCGATGTAGTCGCCGCGCGGCGACCAAACCGGCGTCGAATAGGTGCCGTCGCCGAACGAGATGCGCTGTGCACCGCCGCCGGTTGCCGGCATCACGTAGATCTGCGGCTTGCCACCGCGATCCGACTCGAAGCACAGCCGCGTGCCGTCGGGCGCGTAGGACGGCGAGGTGTCGATCGCCGGCGTGTCGGTCAGCCGCGTCATCGACTTCGAGCGGAGATCCATCACGAACAGGTTGGAGTTGCCGCCCTGCTGCAGGCTCATGATGACGCGCTGGCCGTCGGGCGAGAAGCGCGGCGAGAACGACATGCCCGGGAAGTTGCCGACGATCTCGCGCTGGCCGGTCTCGATGTTGAGCAGATAGACGCGCGGGTCGCCCTGCCCGAATTCCATGTAGGTGATTTCCTGGGTCGACGGCGAGAAGCGCGGCGTCAGCACGAGATCCGAGCCGCGGGTCAGGTAGCGCACATTGGCGCCGTCCTGGTCCATCAGCGCGAGCCGCTTGACGCGGCGATCCGCCGAGCCGCTCTCGTCGACGAACACGACGCGGGTATCGAAATAACCCTTCTCGCCGGTCAGCCGCTCGTAGATCTGGTCGGAGATGATGTGGGCGATGCGCCGCCAGTATTCGGCCGAGGTGTCGTACTGCTGGCCGGCGAGCTGCTGGCCGGTGTTGACGTCCCAGAGCCGGAACTCCGCCTTGACGCGCCCGTTGCCCTGGCGCGTCATGCGGCCGGTCACCAGCGCCTGCGCGTTGATGCTCTTCCAGTTGTTGAAGTTCGGCGCCGCGTCGATGTTGATCTGCTTCTCGAGATAGGCCGCCTGATCGATCGGCGCAAACAGGCCGCTGCGCTTCAGATTGTTGGTGATCACCTGCGTCACGCCGACACCGACCTCGGTGTCCCCGGGCGTACCGGCGGCGAAGTTCGGGATCGCGATCGGCAGCGGCGCGAAGTCGCCTTCCGGAATGACGACGCGCTTCTGTGCAAAGGCGCTGCGGCTTCCGGCCAGCACGCCAAGGGCAGCCATTCCGGAGATCATCTGTCGGCGGTCGAGGCGAAACGTCATTGTACGCAAATCATTCTGGTCGGTCATTGTCCGTAGACTTTGTTTGCTATTGGCCAAGCGACGCCGTCGCCCTCAGGTCTTTCGCTCTGTGAACACCGGCGCAAAATACTTCCATTCGTCGAAGAAGGCCGCCGGCAGATTGTACGGCTGGCATTCGATGATCGCCCGCAGCGCGCTCTCCTGATAGACGCGCAGATAGGGCGTCGCCGGCGTGCCTTCCGGCACCGGCATGCCCTCGAGCGAGCCGTCACGCTTCAGCTTGATCGAGAACACCGCCTCGGTCTGCTGCGCCTCGATGCCACCATAGGGCTTCTTCCAGCAGCGCTCGACCTGCTGCTTGAACATCGCGCCCCAGGTCGCGGAGTTGTCGGCAGCCTTGCCCTTCGCGGTGCCGAGCGCCGCATTGGCATTGAGCGTATCGCCGGTCGCCGCGGCCCGCGTCGGGTCACGCTTGTCGAGGAGGGCTGCGATCTTGCTCTGGTCGAACACGCGATCCTTCGGCTTCTGCTCCGGCGGCGGCTTGGCGGCCTGTGCGACCGGCTTCGGCGGCGGCTTCTTCTCTTCCTTCTTGATCGCTTCCGCGATCGGGTCGGGCTTCACCGGATCGGGTTTCTTCTCGACCGGCTTCGGCTCTTCCTTCGGCTTGTTCTCGACCTTCTTCGGCGGATCCGGCTTCTTGTCTTCCGGCTTCTCCACCTTCGGCGCCGGCTGCGGCGCGGTGTCGGTCACGACAGGGGGCTTTTTCTCCTCGACCTTGCCGACGGTGTCGTCGACCGGCTTGGCTTCAGCGACCTTGTCGACCAGCGGCTTGGGATTTTCCTTCTTGCCGTCCTTCTGACCGGCCATGACATGCGAGAGCTGGTCGGGCGAGATCACGTCGACGGCAACCGATTCCTCTTCGGGCATCACGTACGCCTTGGTCGACCACGACACGAGGCCCCACCCGATCACGAGGACGTGCAGGACAATCGATGCCGCCAGAGTCTTGTCGACCTTGACCTTCAAATCAGGCTTCCCCGTGCCTTGGCATGGTGGTTATCCGCCTTCCGGGATGATGACGATATTCGCCTTGAATCCCGCGGCCCGGACCTCCCCGAGCAGTTTCATCATATCCGTGTAACAGACGTCCTTGTCGCCACGCAGATAGACCACTTTTTCGGCATCCGACCGGGCGTCACCGATCGCCTTGATCTTGGCCGGAAAATCGGCGGCCGTGACCGGCGCGTCACCCAGATAGAGCTCGACATTCGAGTTGCAGCCGCCGCCGGTGCGCTTGACCGACAATGTCAGCGGCGGCTGGTTCGACGAGATCGACTTGCCGCCGCTCGCCACCGGCAGGTCGATGTCGATGTTCGACGTCATCAGCGGCGCCGCGACCATGAAGATGATCAGCAGCACCAGCATCACGTCGACCATCGGCGTGACGTTGATCTCGGCCATGACCGGCTTGCGGCCGCCGCGGCGGCGTCTGCCACCGCCGGACCCTGCCATGCTCATCGCCATGATCGCACACCCGCAAAAGTGACCATCATCTAACTCAACCCCGCTCGTCGATCTGACGGGACAGGATGGCGGAGAACTCGTCGGCGAAGCCCTCCAGGCGCGCGGCCTGCCGGTTCACCTCCGAAGTGAACTTATTGTAGAAAATAGTCGCCGGAATTGCGGCAATCAGGCCGATTGCAGTGGCAAACAGCGCTTCCGCGATACCGGGCGCCACCACCGCCAAAGAGGTGTTTTTGGAGGCCGCGATCGACTGGAAGCTCGACATGATGCCCCAGACGGTGCCGAACAGGCCGACAAAGGGGCCTGCCGAGCCCACGGTGGCGAGCACCAGCAGCCGGCGTTCCAGCCGCTCCACCTCCCGGGCGATCGAGACGTTCATGACCTTCTCGATCCGCGCCTGCAGGCCGGCAAAGGACCGCGACTGGCTCTCGAAGGAGCGCTTCCACTCCCGCATCGCCGCGACGAAACAGGCCGCCATCGACTGGGTCGGCTTGGCCGAGAGGGCCCGGTAGAGTTCCTCGATCGACTGGCCGGACCAGAACGCCTGCTCGAACTTGTCCATGGCCCGCTTGGTGCGGGCGTAGAGCAGGATCTTGTCGATTGCGATCGCCCAGACCCACACCGAGCAGGACAGAAGTCCCAACATCACGCATTTGACGACCCAATGGGCCTGCCAGAACAGCGCGATCAGCGACACGTCGCTCGATGCCAGTGGCAGAGTTGACTGAGCCACGTCGGCGGGATTCATCGGCAATATCCTCTCAACGCAAGTGTCCCAATTCGGCGGGCCGCCAATCGGCACCCCTTCCACGGCCGCGCGCCCGGCGCGGCAAAACTGCGCGAGAGCCTCTTACATCTGTCGCATGGGGGGCCCGTCCAAAGCCGCGCCCTGCTTCCCCTGCCAACATGTCAAAACGAGGGCTTTTCACGCGTCATTCCGACCCTAACCAAACGCTAATCATGGTTAAGGCGAGGTTACCAAAGGGAAATTTGGAGGCGGGAAATGCCGCCGGCCGGGGAGGTTGGCGGGTTCCACAGATGAACAGTTTCCGCGGGATGGAAGGTGACGAGACCCCTGCCCACGTCGTCCCGGCCTAGTGCGCAATTGCGCACGGGGGCCGGGATCCAAACCACCGCACTCAGTGATGAACGGGATCGCGGCCCCAGCGCGCGCAACATTTGAGACTTGGGGTAATGGATCCCGGCCTTCGCCGGGACGACGGGAAGGATGGTTCTCGATTCAAGTTGCCACACCACGCGGTGTCATCACCCGCATGCGGGTGATCCAGTATTCCAGAGATGGCGGTGCCGAGTGCATCTCACGTCAAATGCCTGATGATCGCGAGCCCGGCGAACAGGCCGGCGATCGAGAGAGCGACCGAGCCCGCGACATACAACACCGCAAGGCCGAGCTCGCCGCGCTCGTAGAGCAGCGCGGTGTCGAGCGAGAAGGCGGAGAAGGTGGTGTAGCCGCCGAGGATGCCGGTCATCAAAAATAGCCGCCAGGGCTGCGAGGCGTCGCCCTTGAAGGCGAGATAGCCGGCGATCAGGCCCATCACGGTCGAGCCCGTGATGTTGATGATGAAGGTGCCGTAGGGAAACGCGGTGCCGATGCAGCGCGCGCAGGTGACGTTGATCAAATGCCGCAACGTCGCGCCGAGACCGCCGCCGAAGAAGACGAGGAGATAGCTTGCCGCGTTACCCACCAATGCCCCCGCTGGTGTGTCGAGTGAGGGCGCATCTTGCCGCACACTCAAATCACCCACCCCTGAAAGGGGAGGGTCGACGCGAATGAAATGAGCGGCGGGGCGGGGTCACAGTCTCTCCATTGAGAGACTGCTCGTGCTGAGAGATGACCCTCCCCGTTTCGCATTTCGCTTCGCTGCATGCGAAACGACCCTCCCCTTCAGGGGAGGGTGAAGAAATATGCGACGGTCGAAGCCGCGCTTAGCCGGCCTTGCCGAACAGCTCGTCGACATAGTCCCAGTTGACGAGGTTTTCGACGAACGCCTTCAGATAGTCCGGACGGCGGTTGCGGTAGTCGATGTAGTAGGAGTGCTCCCAGACGTCGACGCCGAGGATCGGCACCGCGCCGTGGACCAGCGGGTTCTCGCCGTTCGGAGTCTTGGCGACCTCGAGCTTGCCGCCCTTGACCTGCAGCCAGGCCCAGCCGGAGCCGAACTGACCGGCGCCGGCAGCAGCGAAGTCGGCCTTGAACTTGTCGAAGCCGCCGAGGTCCTCGTTGATTTTCTTCTCGAGCCGGCCGGGCAGCTTGCTGCCGCCGCCATTCGGCTTCATCCACTTCCAGAAATGGATGTGGTTGTAGTGCTGACCGGCATTGTTGAAGACGGCCGCGTTCTTGCCGAACGAACCCTTCACGATCTCCTCGAGGGACTTGCCTTCGAATTCGGTCCCCTTGATCGCGTTGTTGCCGTTGGTGACGTAGGCTTGGTGATGCTTGTCGTGGTGAAACTCCAGCGTTTCCTTGGACATGTAGGGAGCAAGGGCGTCGTGGGCGTAGGGCAGATCGGGTAGCGTGAAGGTCATGGGGTAATGTCCAACAGAGGGTGGGAGACTACACTTAACGGGCCCCCCTTATAGAAGGTTCCATGGCGGAGAAACACCGCATTTTCGGATCGCCCATGACAGATCGGCACAGCCCGAACCAAGACCAAGGACCCAGACGATGAGCATCGAAATCGACATTCTCAACGGAGATGCGTCGTGGAAGCGCGCCGAGCCGCTGCTCCAGGCGGTCTGGAGCCCGGATGCCGCCGAGAAGCCGGTCTGGGCGGACATCAAATGGGCCCACGCGGATTTGCGCGTACTGCTCGATGCGCCCGACGACAGCGGGCTGGCCTGCCATGTCGGTATCTATTTCCGGACCATCACCTGGAATGGCCACAAGGTGCATGTCGGCGGCATCGGCGGAGTCTCGACCCGCGCGGACTGCCGGCGGCGCGGCTATGCGTCACTCGCGTTGGATGCTGCCGTGCACACCATTCGTGCCAACGACGCGGTGAAATTTGCAATCTTATTCTGCGAGCCGCACAATTTCGCGTTCTACCAGGCGCGCGGCTGGCATCCCTTCAGCGGCGAAGTTTATTGCGAGCAGCCTTCCGGGCAGATCCGCTTCGAGGCGATGGCGCCGTTCGTCAACGACATCGTCCGCGCGCCGCGCCAGGGCAAGATCGACCTATGCGGCCTGCCGTGGTGACCCCTGCATCGGCGGCGGTGGCGATCAACGGTGCAACCTCGTAACATGTTGATCATCATTTATTGATTGCGAGCCCGGTTCACTGGCGTTGGATTGCAGTGCGCCCCTCTCCCGCTTGCGAAGTGAGCCGTGACGCATGACCATTGATGCCTCGATCGACGACGTGCAGCCGGCCACGGCCGCGCCCGCCACGCCGGTCAATGACCTGCTGACCGCGCCGATCCTGCCGACGCTGCTTCGCCTCGCGATCCCGAACACCATCGCCATGTTCGGCTCGACGCTGGTCGCGGTGGCCGAGACCTCTTACATCGGCCGGCTCGGCACCGAGCCGCTGGCCGGCATTGCGCTGGTGTTTCCGTTCGCGATGCTGACGCAGATGATGTCGGCCGGCGCGATGGGCGGCGGCGTCTCGTCGGCGATCAGCCGCGCGCTCGGCGCCGGCGATCGCGACCGCGCCGCCGATCTGGCGCTGCATGCGGCGATCATCGGCGGATGCGCCGGACTGTTCTTCACCGTGATGATGCTGGGCTTCGGCCGCAAATTCTATGCGCTGCTCGGCGGACATGGCGGCGTGCTCGAGCAGTCGATGCATTACTCGCAGGTGCTGTTCTCCGGCGCGATCTCGATCTGGCTGGTCAACACGCTCGCCTCCGTGGTGCGCGGCACCGGCGATATGCGAATTCCCTCGATGACGCTGATCACGGTCTCGATGATCCAGATCGCGGTCGGCGGCGTGCTGGGTCTCGGGTTGTTCGGCATGCCCGGTCTCGGCATGCGCGGCGTCGCCGCCGGACAGCTCACGGCCTTCACGTGTGGTGCGATCTTCCTCGCCTGGTATCTCGCCTCTGGCCGCAGCCGGTTGAAACTCGACTTCGCCGCCTTCAGCTTCCAGCGCGCGATGTTCCTCGACATTCTCAAGGTCGGCGCGATCTCCTGCCTGTCGCCGCTGCAGAGCGTGCTGACCATCCTGATCTTCACCAAGATCCTGGCCAGCTTCGGCACCGAGACGCTGGCCGGTTACGGCATGGGCTCGCGGTTGGAGTTTTTGCTGATCCCGATCGCGTTCGCGGTCGGCGTCGCCTCGGTGCCGATAGTCGGCATGGCGATCGGCGCGGGACTCGTGACGCGCGCCCGCAAGGTGGCGTGGACCGCCGGCACCGTCGCCGGACTTGTCGTTGGCTTCGTCGGACTTGTGGTCGCGCTCAAGCCGACGCTGTGGATTGCGCTGTTCACCACCGATCCCGGCGTGACCGCCGCGGCTTCGTCCTATTTCGCGCTGGCCGGCCCGGGCTTCGGCTTCTTCGGCGTCGGCGTCTGTCTCTATTTCTCCTCGCAGGGCGCGGCCAAGGTCGGCGGACCGGTGCTGGCCGGCACCATCCGCCTGCTGCTGGTCGGCATCGGCGGCTGGTGGCTCGCTACCGTGAGCGCCCCGGCGTGGACGCTGTTTGCGCTGGTCGGCGGTGCAATGGTGGCGTTCGGCCTCGCCACCATCATTTCGATCCGGCTGACCCGCTGGGGATAAATACGACGCAGCGCCCTCGCACCGGAGCGTTGCCTAAGCATGACTGCTCCGGAAACAGGCACCAAATTTTTTGGGAGCGCGCTCACCTGATCGCGCGAATATGACATTGCAGAAATTCTTCGACTTGTTATGCAGGCCGACCTCTAAAGCGCGATGAGATTGGGTCGAATCGTCATCGCGCTTTAGCTCTTTGTTTGATCATGATCTTTTCGGAAAACCGCTTCGCACTTTTCCGGATCATGCTCTGGGGGAATGAGCCATGGCCTGCAGATTCGAATTCATGATCGCAATCATTGCGACGGTGCTTGCCGTGCCCGTCGCGCATGCGCAAGGCGCGCCTGAGCCGGTCGGCGTCTGGCAGACCCAGGCCGGCGATGCCCGCGTCAAGATCAGCAAATGCGGCGGCGGCATCTGCGGCGTGGTGGTGAGCCTGCGCGACCCGATCGATCCGATGACCGGCAAGCCCCAGGTCGACAACAAGAATCCGAATCCGTCGCTGTCCAGCCGGCCGATCATCGGGCTGCCGCTGTTTTCCGGCATGCATCCGGTCGCCGCGGGCAAATGGTCGGGCCAGATCTACAACGCCGACGACGGCGGCACCTATGCGAGCAGCATCTCGGTGACCGGCGAGAGCACGCTGCGCGTCGAAGGCTGCGTCGGCGCGCTGTGCGGCGGCGAGACCTGGACGCGGGTGGGACGGTAATTCTGAGCCGAGCGGTAACCGCGACGGGACCGTGCTCCCTCGCCCCGCTCTTGCGGGGAGAGGGTTGGGGTGAGGGGCTCTATCCGCGTAGCCATATCTGAATTGTAGTCAGCTCACCGTCGATCTCGCGAGTCGGATGAATATCTCTTGCGGCCACGCATTGCCTGCCCTCACCCGAAAGCCACGCGAGGCGTGGCGTCCGACCTCTCCCCGCAAACGAGCGGGGAGAGGTGAGAAAAATTGCTACACCGCGCGCGCCTTCAGCACCGTCGCGGCCGAGGCGTAGCCGCCGCGGGCGCCGTCGATGAAGTGGACGTGGTCGGCGCGCATCACCGACGGGGTGAAGCAGGTCATCATCGCGGCATCCTGCTCGTGCAGGCCATAACGCACGATGCCCTGCGCCGCGGCGGCGGCGAGGCGCTGCTCGATGTCGGAAGCGAGCTCCGGCGTGCAATCCAGGATCATGCGCAGGCCGTCGTCGAACTTGCGAAAGTCTGAATTCTCGACGACCTGCTGCAGATAACGTTTCGGCGCGAACTTGCCGACCGGGATGTTGAACCGCATCAGCGTATAGGCCCACAGCGTGAATGTGAGCACCACGGCGCGACGCAGCGCGAGCGGGCCGCGGCGCCGTGCGCGCGCCTCGTACTCCATTCCCTGCGGCGGCCAGTGCAGCGGCGGACCGCTGGCGGGCACCGGCCGTCCGGCATCGGGACTTTTCTCGACGCGGACGACGATATCCTCGATCACCTTGCGGAAGGACGCGGGATCGGCGTTCTTCGCCGGCAGCACCAGCACCGACAGAATGACGCCGCGCGCGGACGGCATCACCTCGAAGCGGCAGGACAGGCCGGACAAATCGGGTTGCGTGCCCTGAGGCGCCGGATCGACCGCGAACTCGGCGCGCTTCATCGCGGCATCGGCGTAAGCAAGACCGCCGCCTGAGAACATCGCATAGGACAGATTGGCCGACGGCCCGAAGCGCGCGACGCGGACATCGGCGCCCGCGGCGCGGATCGCCGCCATCGGCACCAGCGCCACCCGCAGCACCAGATCGAGGTCGTCGTGCACCCAGCGCGCGGTCGCGGCCAGGGCTTCGCGCGCCTTGTCGAGATCGGCGGGCGCGACCGCAAAACTCGCACCGTCGCCGCCGAACACGAAGGGGAATTCGCGGCCCTCCAGCGCATTGGTGACGGCGGCGACCACCGCGGCGCCGGCCATGTTGACCGCCTTGTAGCGCTGCGCCGCGATCGCCTTGGTCGATTCCACGATATCGGCGACGCCGACCGTCCAGTCATCCGGCAACGGCGCATACAGCGCGGGGTCCATCAGCCGCGCGAAGCCGCGAAACACCGGAATGCCGCCGTAGAAGATATCGCTGCCGCCAGCCATCGCAACGCCGCGCCGTTTCCGCCCTGATGCGGGATTCTCTAGCAGATACGGCGCGGGTTGGGACCGGTTTTAGAAGCGTAGATGGGGTAACGGGCCGGCCGCCCGCTCGCTACGGCGCAATTTGGAAGCGCGCTCGCGAGCGGCCTGTTGGTTGGAAGGCGGTCGTCCCTCAAACTGATGGTGTTCAACGGAGTCGGGCAAGCCCGCTCCAAGCATCATTAAGGGACGACCATGTACCACTATGCAGGAATTGACGTGTCTTTGGAATGCTCGAGCGTTTGCCTTGTCGATGGGACAGGCAAGATTTTGCGCGAGACGAAGGTTGCGAGCGAGCCGGCGGCGCTGATCGCCTGGTTCCGGTCGCTGGGTCTGGTACTGGAACGGATCGGGCTGGAGGCAGGCCCCTTGTCGCAATGGCTGTATGCGGGTCTGCGAGACGCAGGGCTTGCGGTCGAGCTGCTGGAAACGCGGCACGTTCGCGAAGCCTTCAAGTCGATGCCGGTGAAGACGGACCGCAACGATGCCCGCCGGATCGCGCAGTTGATGCGGCTCGGCTGGTTCCGGCCGGTGCACTGCAAGTCGGTCGCGGCGCAGGAGACCCGCGCCATCCTGACGGCGCGCAAGCTGCTGCAATCCAAGCTTCGCGATGTCGAGAACAGCCTGCGCGGCATACTTCGCGGTTTTGGCCTGAAGGTCGGTGCGACCACCGAGCGCACGTTCGCCGGACGCATCCGCGAGCTCGTGACCGGCCATCCCGGACTGGAGTTGGTCGCGGCGGCGCTGCTCCAAGCCCATGCGGTGCTGCTGCGGGAGTTCAAGAGCCTGGACAAGCACACCCAGAAGCTCGCCAGGACGCATCCATCCGCCAAGCTCCTGATGACAACGCCGTCCGTTGGTCCGATCGTGGCGCTCACCTATGCCGCGGCGATCGACGACCCGAAGCGCTTCCGCTCCTCGAAGGCCACGGGAGCCCACTTTGGGCTCACCCCGAAGAAGTACCAGTCCGGTGAGACCGACTACACCGGCCGCATCAGCAAGATCGGGGATGCCTCCGTGCGCGAGGCACTCTACCAGGCAGCTCACGTCATGCTGACCAAGCCGGTCAAGAATTGCTCGGCATTGAAGAGCTGGGCGATGCGGATTGCCCGGCGCGCAGGCATGCGCAAGGCCAAGGTAGCGCTGGCTCGCAAGCTCGCCGTGATCCTGCATCGCATGCTCGCCGACACCAAACCGTTCAACCCGATGACCAAGGCCATCTAGCCAGGAGCAGCAATCGGTTCCGGGCGGGCCACGACACCAGGCTCTCCCCGAGCGAAGTCCCTCCGCTGGGACGATGGATCCGGTCAGGCCGCCATCCGGGAAGTGGCTCACGACCACGCAATCCGTAGATTGGCCGGCCGGCTCCTCAATGCACCCCATCAGGCGACGGCCTTCGCGCCGATCCCGTACAGAAGCAAGTGCCCGGCGAGTGGATGACGCGAAAAGGGATTGACTAACCAAGGCCCGTTACAGAAGCCCGGATGGAGCGAAGCGAAATCCGGGGACCTCTCAAGCGGCGGGAGACCCCGGATTGCGCTTCGCTCCATCCGGGCTACGGTGACTGTCTCACGCCGCCTCGCCTGTCCTGCTCCACGGCGGAAACGGATCGCGCAGCCCGGCCCAGGCTTGCGGGTCCATGCCCGGTCTGCCGGTGACGAGGCAGGCATCGAGCCTGCGGCGGATGTAGTCCTCGTTCATGCCGGAGCCGATGAAGACCAGCTCCTGCCGGCGATCGCCGTAGAGATCGTTCCAGCTCCGCTGCATCATCAGCCGCCAGTCCGGATCATCCGGCCAGCGCACGCGCGGGATCGCGGCCCACCACGAACCGAGCCCTTCGGTGCGGACGATGGCGCCGGCCTGGCTCAGCTCGCCGCACCAATCCGGGCGCGTCGCGATCCAGAAATGGCCCTTGGCGCGGATCACGCCTTGCCAGCTCTCGCGCAGGAAGCCGTGGAAGCGCACCGGGTCGAACGGGCGCCGCGCGCGGTAGACGAAGCTTTTGATGCCGTACGCCTCGGTCTCCGGCACGTGCCCGGCGAAGCCATAGAGTTCCTTGTGCCAGAGCGGATGCTGCTGCGCGCGCTCATAGGCAAAGCGGCCGGTGTCGAGCACGCGGTCGAACGGGACTTGCGCAAAATTCGCTTCGACGAGGTCGGCCTCGGGATTGAGCGCACGCACGATGGTACGGGCGGCCTCGCGCTGCGCAGGCGTCGCGGCATCGATCTTGTTCAGCACCACGACATCGGCGAACTCGATCTGCTCGACCAGCAGATCGACCAGCGTGCGCTTGTCGCCGTCGAGCGCTTCGCCGCGCTGGCTGAGGAAATCGGTCGAGGCGTAGTCCTTCAGGAGATTGGCGGCGTCGACCACCGTGACCATGGTGTCGAGCCGCGCGATGTCGGAGAGGCTCTGGCCATCTTCATCGCGAAACTCGAAGGTCGCGGCGACCGGCAGCGGCTCGGAAATGCCGGTCGATTCGATCAGGAGATAATCGAAGCGGCCGCTCTCGGCGAGCGTGAGTACCTCCTTCAGCAGATCGTCGCGCAGGGTGCAGCAGATGCAGCCATTGCTCATCTCGACCAGTTTTTCGTCAGTCCGGGACAGGTTCGCACCGCCATCGCGAACCAGGTCGGCGTCGATGTTCACCTCGCTCATGTCGTTCACAATCACCGCAACCTTCAGACCGCTGCGGTTGTTCAGGACGTGGTTCAGCAAAGTGGTCTTTCCAGCCCCGAGGAAGCCGGACAAGACGGTGACGGGGAGTTTTTGCATCGAGATCAAACAGTTGCTGGAGGGATCGGCGGCGGCGGGACATGGGGCATTCGCTTGATGTTATGTTATAACATAACATCAATGAGGCACGGCCTGTCAAGCGCCTGGGCGGCGCAGTCAGCCTGCCAGTTTTAGGAATGCGTAGCCCGGATGGAGCGCAGCGAAATCCGGGGCCGCGCTATCCACGGATGGACCTGTCCCGGATTGCGCTTCGCTCCATCCGGGCTACGGGCTCAGGATGACGGGTTCAGAGTTCGCGCTCTACTTCCCCAATCCGCGCAGCACGAGCTGGTTCATGCGCCCAGCGAACGCGGCGGGGTCGTCGGGCATCTCGCCGTCGAGGATCTGCGCCTGCTCGAACAGCAGCAGCGACAGGTCCTTCGCCTGCGCGGTATCGGTCGCGAGCGCCGCGACCAGCGGGTGGCGCAAATTGATCTCGAGCACCGGCTTTGTGATCGCGCCGCGGTTCTGCTGGGCGAGCAGCCGCTCCAGCGCGCGGTCGCGCGCATCGCCGCCGGCAACGAGGCACGACGCGCTCGCGGTCAGCCGCTGCGAAGCCCGGACGTCGGAGACGCGCTCGCCGAGCGCGTCCTTGATCACGGCGATCGTGGTCGCCGCGTCGGCCGCGGGTTCGTCCTTCTTGTCGTCCTTGTCGTCGGCAAGCGGGATCAGGCCGAAATCGACATCGCCCTGGCTCAGCGACTTCAGCGGCTTGCCGCCGAAATCGAGCGGCGCCGAGGTCCAGAACGCATCGACCGGATCGGTCAGGAGCAGCACCTCGATGCCGCGGGCGCGCGCCGATTCCAGTTTCGGGTTCGACTTCAGCCGCTCGACGCTGTCGCCGACCAGATAATAGATCTCGGTCTGGTTCGGCTTGAAGTCGTCGACAACCTGCTTCAGCGAGCGGTTCTCGCCCGACGTCGTGGTGAAGCGCGCCAGTGCCAGCAGCTTGTCGCGGCGCTCGAAATCCTCCCACAGGCCTTCCTTGATCACCGGGCCGAACGCGTTCCAGATCTTTGCGAAGGTCTCCGGCTCCTTCTCGCCGAGCGTCTCCAACTCGCCGATCACGCGGCCGGTGACGGCCTTGCGGATCTGCGCGAGCTGCGGATTGTTCTGCAGCATCTCGCGCGAGATGTTGAGCGGCAGATCCTCACTGTCGATCACGCCGCGGATGAAGCGCAAGTAAGCCGGCAGCAGCTCGGCATCGTCGGCGATGAAGACGCGGCGGACGTAGAGCTTGACCTTACCCTTGCGCTCGACCTGGAACAGGTCGAACGGCTTTTGCGACGGCGCGAACAGCAGCACGGCGTAGGACTGCCGGCCCTCGGCACGGTAATGCAGCGTCATCGCCGGCTCGTCGAACGCGCCGGCGATCTGCTTGTAGGCCTGGGCGTAATCCTCCGGCTTGAGCTCGGATTTCGAGCGCTGCCACAGCGCGCTCGCCGAGTTGATCTGGCGCGGCTCGCCCTCTTCCGGCACCAGCAGGATCGGAAACTGGATGTTGTCGGAATATTCGCGGACGATGCGCTCGATCTCGTAGGCCTCGAGATACTTGGCGGCGTCCTTCTTCAGATGCAGCACGATCTCGGTGCCGCGCGCGACACGCTGGGCGGCCTCTTCGCCCGCCGGTGCGATCTCGAAGCCGCTGCCGCCTTCCGACGTCCACACCCACACCTCGTCCGAGCCGGCGCGGCGGCTGGTGACGACGATCTTTTCGGCGACCATGAAGGCGGCATAGAAGCCGACGCCGAACTGGCCGATAAGGTTGGCGCCGTCCTTGGCCTCGGTGAGCTTCGACAGGAACGATCTGGTGCCGGAGCGCGCGATGGTGCCGAGATTGTCGATCAGCTCCTGGCGCTCCATGCCGATGCCGGTATCAACCACGGCAAGCGTGTTGGCCGCCTTGTTCGGGACGATCCTGATCTCCGGCGGCGTGCCGTCCGTGATCAGGGACGGATTGGCGATCGCCTCGTAGCGCAGCTTGTCGCAGGCATCCGACGCGTTCGAGATCAACTCGCGCAGGAAGATATCGGTCTCGGAATAGACCGAATGCACCATCAGGTGCAGCAATTCGGCAACCTCGGCCTGGAACGGCTGGGATTCGGCAGCGGCAGTTGTGGTCATGCGGAAACTCGGACAATCGGTAAGGGGCGGGAAAGCCCTGATATAGCGCGATCGCGCCGCGTGGCAAGGTTGCCAAAAGCGGCCGGAACCGTCAGTCCGAGATCGCCGCAATATAGCGCTGCACCGAGCGGTCGAACGCCGCCCTGGCGTCGGAGGCGATGTTCTTGCCCCACCAGGCGCCGTAGATCCGATCATAGGCCAGCGGCTCGACCACCCGCGCGACGCGGCGGACCGCCGATGCATTGAGCGGGATATAGTTCGGGTAGGAATACATGAAGCTGACCGAGCGGCGGTCCATCGCCACCATCGCGATATCCCCGGTCAGAAGCGCGCCGCGCCCGTCGGCGCCCTTGCGCCAATGCAGCATGGTGGCGCCGGCGAAATGCCCGCCGCCGCGCACCAGCAGGATGTCGTCGGAGATGCGATGGCTGTCGCCCTGCCACGGCACGATCGACGGATAAGGCCGCGTCACCCATTGTGCATCGTCGCCGTGCAGATAGACCGGGGCATTGTCGAACGCCGCGCTCCAGTCGGCGACCGCGCCATAATAATGCGGATGCGAGATCGCAATCGCCTTCAGCCCGCCAAGCGATCTGACATGGGCGATCGCCTCGGCGGTTGCCAGCGGCACGCAGTCCCACATCACGCAGCCGCCGCGGTCCGGCACCAGCAGCGCGCGCTGCCCGATCGCAAAGGACGGCTCGAGCGCGATCCCGACGAGGCCAAGATCGTCGCGACAGACCAGTTTGTGCCGCTCTGCGAGCTCCTCGCGCGTCAGCCACGCCTGCCCCTTCCAGTTCACATATTGCCGCTCGTCCTCGCAGATCGGGCAAGCCGGCGGCGGCGCAGCGGTCTCAGGAAATTGCGCGCCGCATTGTTCGCAGGTCCACAGAGGCATTGGCAGCGCCCTCGTTGCGATGAAGCTGGTCTGCTGATCTAGCGCCGCGGCAGGAGGCGTTCAATGCCGCCGCCCCAGTTCCATCTGCATCTCCGCCGGTGCTATGCCGAACTTCCGGCGGAACGCGCGATGGAAATAGGACAAGTCGTTGAAGCCGACCGTATAGGCGATGTCGCTGACCTTGCGGCCGGCGCCCTCTTCGTGCAGCAGTAGCCGGCGCGCCCGCAGCAGGCGCTGCTCGAGGACGAACTCCGAGAATGTCGTTCCTGCGGACGCGAACAGGCGCTGCGCCTGGCGGGTGCTCAGCGCATTCGCCTTTGCTATGGCTTCGATCGTGAGCTTACCGTTGTCGAGATTTTTGAGAACATCGGCCTTCATCAGATCGAGCCGCGCCTTCGCCACGCCGTCGCGTGCCGACAGCTGCTTTGTCTCGGCGCTGCTGCCGAGAACGAGACCCGCCAGGTCGGCGAGATGGTGCGCCGCCGCCCGCTGGCCGGGCACGTCCAGATCGCCGGCAAGCTCGGTGCAGAGCACGGAATAGCGCTCGATCATCGCGCCCAGGGCCGGCTCGCGCCCGAGTACCCGCGCCAGCTGCGTTTCCACCAATGGTGCGACCTGGAGCAGCAGGCGCCGCGGAAACCGCGTCGTCGTAAAGCTGCCCGACCGGGTGAGGTCGGCGGTGCCGACGATATTCATTTCGGTGAGGCACATCTGGCCGCGCTGAAGCTCGATCGCCTTGCCTGCCTGCGTGACCTGCACCGTGCCGCGCGTCGCAGAGATCAGGACGAGGTCGTCGCAGCCGTCATTCAGAAGCGCGCGGGTGCGGGCGAAGCGGGCCGAGCCGCCGCGCGGCGTCGCGATGGCGACCGTATGCAGCAGCGTAAACTCGTTGTGGCAGTCGATGCGGTTGTCGTCGGTCGGTCCGACGTCGAGCCGGCAGAAGCCGCGGCAAATCCCTTCGCGCCAAGCCTCATAGGCCGGCCCTTTGGCCAGCCCATGATGGAAAATCGAGAACCGGTTGGGCACCTGTGTCTCGGACATGATCCGCGCTCCGACGCTCGATCGATCAGGGCTGACACGATCGATCGCTTGCTGTCCGCCGCGCGCATGTCGTGTGCGCACGTCGTTCCTGTCCCTACGCTTGGCGCGACGGTCCACGACTCCGGCGCGGAGCCTGATACCACTGCGCCGATTGCCGGTAAAGCTATTCACGAGATGCAACCCTATGATGCGAAGTGCGAAAGCCGGGAATAAAACGGCGCAGCAGTTTCGCGACGCGGCATTGCCGTGTCTCGACGATGCCTACGCGTTCGCCCAGGTCCTGATGCGGACCGAGGCGGACGCCGAACTGGCCGTGCAGGAATGCTATCGGCGCGCACTGCGCCGGTTCGACGGCGTTCGCGGCCCGGCCATCAGGCCGTGGCTGCTCGCGATCCTCAAAGCCGTCTGCCAAGAGAAACTCGACCGGAAACCCTCCGGCAACAATGTAACGCCGGAACGGCGCGACACCCCGACCATCCGGCAACTCATCCATGACCTGCCCGCCCCGCTCGGCGAGGTCATCGCGCTGCGAGAGATGATCGATCTCTCCTACAAGGAGATCGCCGAAGTCACCGGCATTCCCGTCACCACCGTGATGTCGCGCATCGCGGAAGCGCGCGCCCTGCTGCTCCCAGCGTGGCGCGCGGCGAACAAGGCCGCGCAGGCGAAGCCGACGGCGCCTCAAAACCGGTGGTCTACCGCGCGAACGCCTGTTGAACCGCCGACGGCTCGGTGATGCCGTTCGCGATCAGGAGCTCGAGCAATACCCGCGCCTTCTGCGGGTTGAGATCGAGCGAGACCGCGAAGCCGAGCTTGTCGTCCTCGACCTCGACGTTGCGGTTGACGAAGCCTGAGCCGACCCGGGTCGAACGCACCACCACGACGCCCTGCTTCGCCGCGGCGGCCAGCGCATCGATCGCGCCCTTCGATGAATTGCCGTCGCCGACGCCGGCCAGCACGATGCCCTTGGCGCCGCGCCTGACCGCATCCTCGACCTCAGCGGCGTCCATGTTGGCGTGCGAATAGATGATGTCGACCCGCGGCAAGGGCGGCGCATCCGGCAGCTTCAACCTGGCAGCCTTGACGGGTGCGGCCGGCTGCAGGAAGCGCAGCGAGCCGGTGTCGACATAGCCGACCGGGCCGGCTTCGAGCGAGCGGAACGTCTCGACGCTGGTGGTGTTGGTCTTCTGCACCCAGCGCGCGGCATGGATGGTGTCGTTGAGCACCACGAGCACGCCGCGGCCGCGGGATTCCGGGGCCGATGCGACCCGCATCGCCTCGTAGAGATTGGCCGGACCGTCGGCGCCGATCGCGGTCGAGGGCCGCATCGATCCGACCAGCACGATCGGGACGTCGGTGTCGAGTACGTTTTGCAGGAAGAACGCGGTCTCCTCCATCGTGTCGGTGCCATGGGTGATGACGACGCCGTCGACCTCCTTGTCGTCAATGGCCGCGCGGATGCGCTTGACGAGGTCGAACCACACGTTGTCGTTCATGTCCTGCGAGCCGATCGACGAAATCTGCTCGGCCGACATCTGGGCGAGCTTGTCGATGCCCGGGATCGCCGCGACCAGGTTGGCTGCGCTGACCTTGCCTGAGTCATAGGCGTTGCCGGCGCGTGCGCTGGCCTGCCCCGCGATGGTGCCGCCGGTACCGAGCACGAGCACGCGGGCCAGCGCGGTGCCGGAGGCCTGTTGCGCTGATACCGGCGAGGCAAGCCCGATCGTGAGGGCGGCGGCGAGGCCGAGGAAGAGCCGAACGGAATAATTGGATTGAAACGAACGTGGCATGATCTTCTCCCCAAAGCGACAGGTCGCCAGTCCACAACTCGTGGTTTTGTCCCGTAACAAGTGGACAAAGTTGCGGCGGAAGATGCGATGGTCGGAAGATGGGTTGAAGCGTTTAGTGAGCTTCAAACGTGTTGCGCAGCTCGATCTCCGTCCCGACGGTTCGCCAGATCGAACGATCGACGAACAGCACCCGATCCTCGGCGTGGGCGAGCAGTCTTGCGATATCAAGCGCGTGCAGGCGCGCATTGATGGTGTGCAGCACCGCGCTCATGCAGGGCACGGCGAGATAAAGCTCGAGGTGACGGCGCGAGTTCCAGGCCAGCGTGGCAACGCGCATGCCGCGCTCGACGCCGATCTCGGCGAGGAAGTTGGCGAGCTGGCCCGCGCGGCCGAGCAGCTCCGCATAGCTGATGACATGGACGCGGTCGCAATACCGCGTCGTCACCGTCTTGTTCGGATAGAGATCCGCGACACGTCCCTCACCAGATTGAGGGTGAGCGGGACCTGCTGCATCAAGCCTGCGAGCATGCCGTATTCTCCGGAACTTCCGCAAAACCTTGACATCTGCCGGAAGGCGGCGCAACATTTTTCGAAGATTATTCGACTTTTGGTGCCTGCGATGCATTTTGAGCTTCCCGACGACCTCCGCGTTCTGCAAGGCCGGATGCGTGAATTCGTGCGCAGCGAGCTACAGCCGCACGATGCCGCGATCGAGGCGACCGGCAAGGTGCCGGACAGCGCCATGGCCGGCCTGCGCAGGATGGGATTGTTCGGCACCAACACGCCGAAGCAATTCGGCGGCCTCGGCCTCACGATGCTGGGCAGCTGCATCGCGATCGAGGAGCTCGCGAAGGCCCACACCGCCTTCTACTATCTGAGCGGGGTCAACGTTCACATCGGCTCGAAGGCGATCGAGCTCTACGCGCAGCCGGCGGTTCGCGACCGATGGCTGCCGGAGCTCGCCAGCGGACGGGTGATCGGCGCGTTCGCGCTGACCGAACCGAATGCCGGATCCGATGCCGCCCGGATCCAGACCCGGGCGCGGCGGGACGGCGATCATTACGTGCTCGACGGCCGCAAGACCTATATCACCAATGCGCCCGCGGCCGGCGTCTTCACGGTGTTCGCCACGCTCGATCCCTCCGCCGGCGCCAAGGGCATCGCGGCCTTTGTCGTCGACGCAAAGACGCCGGGCCTTGCCATCGGCCGCCTGGTCGAGATGGCTGCCGGACGCGGCTCGGAGCACGCCGAAGTGATCTTCGAGGATTGCCGTATTCCGCGCGAGAATCTGCTGGGACAGGAGGGCGAAGGATTCGCCATCGCGATGCGGTGCCTGGATGCCGGGCGCACCCATTGGGGCGCCTATTGCGTCGGCGCGGCGAGCCAGCTGCTGGACTACGCTCTCGACCATGTCTCGGAGCGCGAGACGTTCGGACGCAAGCTGCGCGACCATCAGGGCCTCGAGTGGCAGATCGCCGACATGGCGAGTTCGCTGCATGCCGCGCGGCTTGTCGCCTATGAGGCAGCCTGGCGTTACGACCGGGGCGATGCCGCCGCCCGCACCGCCGCGGCAGCGCTCTCCAAATATACCGGCGCCGACATGGTGCAGCGCGTCGCCGACACGACCATGCAGCTGTTCGGCGGTGCCGGTTATTCAAGAGACCTGCCGATCGAGCGCATCTGGCGGGAAACGCGGGTGGTCCGCATTCTAGACGGCACCTCCGAGATCATGCGCCAGATCATTGCCCGCAACGCGTTCCGCACACATGAACGGCGGAACGCGCCGGTCTGACCCGCAGGCTTTACCGCTGTATCCCGTCGCAATAGCACTTGTGTTCCGATCCCGCTGCCTTACTGTTTTTTTTACGGGGATGAGATTCCTGCTTTGACGCGTCTTCCTTGCGCGAACCGGTATCCACTTCGCGCGAAAACGCTCTTGGAGACCACCGTGGCTTCGGGGACGACACTCAAGCTCAAGCAGCAACGCAGCCGCGACCGGCGCGAGCAGATCCTCACGGCGGCCACCAAGCTGTTTGGCGAAAAAGGCATCGACGGAACCTCGCTCACCGAGGTCGCCGCCGCGGCGAAAGTACCGCTCTCCAGCATCTATGATTATTTCGAGGACAAGCGCGCGCTGGTGCTCGATGTGCCCGAAGGCAATTTCGAGGCGCTGTATCAGAAGACCGAGCCGCTGCTGGTCAAGGGTGGCGATCCCGTCGACCAGCTCCGCATCATCTTCCTCACCAACTTCCAGTACATCAAGGACAACCCGAGCTGGGGCCGGGTGTTCTTCCTCGAGATCTGGCCGAGCGTGCTTGCCGCCGAACCGCGGATCAAGAAGGCGGTCGACAGATACGCGCTGCGCTATGTGCAGTTGATCAGGCAGGCGAGCCGCGCCGGCACCTATCGCCGCAATCTCGATCCCTACACCGCGATGTCGCTGATGATGGGCGGGATGTGCCACCTCACCGCCGTCTGGCTGCTTTACGGCCGCAAATACGATCTGGTGAAGAAGGGCAAGGCGCTGTTCACCACGCTGCATAACGGGTTTGTGCAGCGTTAGCCGCGCCGGTGCGCGGCCGGCTCTCGTAGAATGGGTAGAGCGAAGCGAAACCCATCATTCGTCAGGTCGACACGGAGCGATGGGTTTCGCTTCGCTCTACCCATCCTACGCACCGCGTGGTTCGCGGCGCGAACGATTTGATCCAAATTCATCGCTGTTTGGCCGGCTGTGGCGGCGATCCGTTTCCGGAAAACCAATACACAACCGTCGAAATCCTGTTCTAGTATGACGTCGTGGGCGACCCGCGACCGGACACGCGGGCACTCGGGATGGGAGCGTACCGATGGACGTCAAGGCTGTTCTGCCGCCGCGTGGCCGCGACTATCGCCTCGATCTGCTGCGCGGCTTCGCCAACTGGGCGATCTATCTCGATCACATCCCGAACAACGCGGTGAACTGGATCACGCAGAAGAATTTCGGCTTCAGCGACGCGGCCGATCTGTTCGTGTTCATCTCCGGCTACACCGCATCCTTCGTCTATGCGCGCATGATGCTCGAGCGCGGCACCGTGATCGGCGCCACCCGCCTGATCAAGCGCGCTTGGCAGATCTATGTCGCCCACGTCCTGCTGTTCGTGATCTATATCGCCGAGATCGGCTATCTCTCCCAGCGCTACCACGACCCGAACCTGCAGGACGAATTCAACGTCGCGGGCTTCATGCACAATCCGGCCGAGACGCTCTATCAGGGCCTGATCCTGGCGTTCAAACCGGTCAACATGGATGTGCTGCCGCTCTATATCGCGCTGATGCTGTGCTATCCGCTGGTGCTGTGGGCGATGCTGCGCAAGCTCAATCTGACGCTGCTGGCCTCGTTCCTGCTCTATCTCGCGGCGCGGCAATTCGGCTGGAACCTGCCGGCCTATCCGTCCGGCTCATGGTATTTCAATCCGTTCTGCTGGCAGTTCCTGTTCGTGTTCGGCGGCTGGTTCGCGCTCGGCGGCGCGAGCGAATCGATCGCGTTCATCCGCTCGCGCGCCTTCCTTTGGCTCGGCGGCGCCTATCTGCTGTTCGCGCTGGTCATGACCTTGGCGGGCCGCTTCCCGGAGCTCGGACAGGCGATGCCGGCCTGGCTCTATGACGCCTTCAATCCGAACGACAAGACCAACCTTGCGCCTTATCGCGTGCTGCACTTCATCGTCCTCGCCTTCTTCGTCACCCGCTTCCTGCCGCGCGAATGGCCCGGATATGAATGGCCGATCTTCCAGCCGATCATCAAATGCGGCCAGCAGTCGCTCGAAGTGTTCTGCACCGGCGTTTTCCTCGCGGTCATCGCGCATGTGCTGCTGGTCGAGGTCTCCGGCAGCATCTGGATGCAGATCGCGGTCAGCATTGTTGGCATCGTGCTGATGACCGCACTCGCCTATTACCGCTCCTGGTCGAAGAAGGTCGACAAGGCGCCCGCGAAGGTACCCGTAGCTGCGCAGACGCCCGTGGCCGCGCAGACGCCAGCGACCGCGAAGCCGGCGGAGTAAGACGGCGCGCGGCCGAAGCCGCGCGCAACGTGCAAAGTAGCCTGCTATCTCGCCAGCGGCTTGCCGGCCGTCTCCGGCGCCAGGGCGATCAGCGGCAGGCCGACTACATAGATCAGCGACAGCATCGAAATCGCCAGCGGGAAGCTGCCGGTGCGGGCGGCGAGCGCGCCGATCAGGGTCGGGCCGGCGGCGCCGAGCACGCGGCCCATGCTGAAGGCGAAGCCGGAGCCCGAGCCGCGCAGCGCCGAAGGAAACATCTCCGGCAGCCAGATCGTGAACAGGCCGAACACACCATTGGTGAAGAAGCCGAGCACCGGCAGCAGCACCATGAACAGCGTCAGGCTGTCGAGCCATTCGATCGCGACCTCATAGGAGACCACGACGGAGATCAGCCCGCCGACGAAGAACAGCACCGCGGTGTGGCGCCGGCTGCCGAGCCAGGTCGTTAGCCATGGTACAAGGAGGCAGCCGATCAGCGTGCCGACATTGGTGATCAGGCCGGCCACCGCGCCCATCTCCTGCGCGTGCGCCGGCGTCGCGCCCGCGGCGACCAGCTTGGTCGAGATCACGGTCGGGGCCCAGAAGTTCGACGACCAAAGGCCGAAGATGATGCAGGCCATCATCAGCGCCGCGGCCCAGGTGGTGCGCGCCTGGTCGCCGGCAAACAAGGCCGCGACCGACGGCTGCTCGTGCGCAGCCCTGCGCTCGGGTTCGGGAATGTTGCTGCGCAGATACGCGATCAGCAGCGCGGGCAGAATGCCGAGCAGGAACATGCCGCGCCAGCCCAGCGTGCTGCCAATCGCAAGCGTGACGGCGGCGGCGAGGAATAGCCCGGTCGGCGTCGCCGTGTGCAGCCATCCGGCGAGCCGCACCCGCGTATTCTCCGGCACGGATTCCTGCAGCAGCGGCGTGCCCGCGGCCCATTCGCCGCCGATTCCGAAGCCGGCAACAAAGCGAAACAATGCGAACATCACGATACCGGTCGCAAGCCCGCACAGCGCCGTGAACAGCGAGTAGACCAGCACCGTCCAGCACATGATCCGGACCCGTCCGTAACGGTCCGCGGCCCAGCCCCAGACCATCGAGCAGGCCCAGCCCAGCATGAAGATCGAGAACAAGAGCCCGCCATAGATGCCGATATTGGCCTTGCTCGGCTCAATGCCGCTGGCCGGCAGCAATTCGCTCAACGCGCCGACCAGGATGTAGGCGTACATCGACGAATCGAAGCCATCGAGCATCCAGCCGAACCAGGTCGCCCAAAACACTTTTCGCGGCGACACTGCGCCAGGCGCCGCGACCGACGGCGCTACGGCATCAACGATGCTCTCAGTCATGTTTCCTCGCACGTTTCTTTTGTGCGGCGGACTATGACGAGGTTTGCGCGCCGAGACACCACCGGCAAACGGGACGGAGGTATCCGGCATGAGAATAGCGACGCCGATCACATCGACGTCACCGCGAACGCCCGCTCCTTCTACGAAGGACGCACGGAACGCCGGAAAATGTAGAAAGCGATGATGACCAGCGGCACGGCAAGTGCGAGCCAGGAGGCCTGGTCCCAGATCCCGTCGCCGAGGGGCGCCGAGACCTGCCCGAACGCGATAACGGCAAAGATCAATACCGACGCCGGAAAGATTTACGCGATCTCGCTCCCGACATCAGGATCGCTCCGCCACATGCGCGCGTGAGCGGGGATAAGATCCGTGAAACCTTCGATTTTTGGCGGATGCCTTCGACAACGCGAGCCTTGCAAGCTGGGATCAATCCCGTTTGGAGCGGGAAGAATGTAGGAAATGAATGCGTCGTAGTTGAACTCAGATATTGAGTTCGACGGGCTGAGAGTTCGACGGGCTGATTGAATAAGAGCGGGTCCGAACCGGGCCGGATCGCGCAGCTGAACAGGAACTGGTTCGAAAAAATCTACATCAGACATGCAAGCTAAACACGTTGTAGTGGCTCGATCAATCTTCGTCTCGTCCGGCGAGCATCAACACCGTCCGCCTCCCGGCCGCGCCTGGGGATGATGGTGCGGTTCGCTCGACGCGGCGCGATCAGCTTGTTAAGCCGCCTCTCCGCAAGGGCAATTTGAGTCGGGACATGACCGTAGCGATCGAGATGGGACAAACGACGGCCGGCACTTCGGCGGCCATCGACCTCGAGGAGCTATTGGCGACGCGCCTCTTGGTACAAGGCAATTCGGGTTCCGGCAAATCCCATCTGCTGCGCCGGCTATTGGAACAGAGCGCCCCCTGGGTGCAGCAGACCATCATCGATCCTGAAGGTGATTTCGTCACCCTGGCCGAACGATTTGGCCACCTCGTCATCGACGCCGAGGACCACACCGAGCGCAGCCTGCAGGTCGCCGGCGAGCGCGTGCGCATCCATCGCGTCTCCACGGTGCTCAATCTCGAAGGACTCGACGCCGAGAACCAGATGCGGCGCGCCGCGGCCTTCCTCGGCGGGCTGTTCGACGTCGCCCGCGACCACTGGTATCCGATGCTGGTGGTGGTGGACGAGGCGCAGCTGTTCGCGCCGGCGGTCGCGGGCGAGGTGTCCGACGAGGCGCGCAAGCTTTCGCTCGGTGCAATGACCAATTTGATGTGCCGCGGTCGCAAGCGCGGGCTCGCCGGGATCATCGCAACCCAGCGGCTGGCGAAGCTCGCCAAGAATGTTGCGGCCGAAGCGTCGAACTTCCTGATGGGCCGTACCTTCCTCGATATCGACATGGCGCGCGCCGCCGACCTGCTCGGCATGGAACGGCGGCAGGCGGAAGCCTTCCGCGACCTCGAGCGCGGACAATTCATGGCGCTGGGACCTGCGCTCTCCCGCCGTCCGCTGGGCTTGCGCATCGGTCCGACCGACACCCAGCCGCGCAACGCAGCGCCGCGGTTGATGCCGCTGCCTGAAGCGGCACTGGAGGACGCACGCGCGATCATCCTCGCCGCTCCGCCGCCGGAAGCGGTGCGGCCGCAGCGCCGGACGCCGTCGCCGGACCTGCTCAGCCAGTTGATGGCCGCCAAGCAGCCGGCACCGGAGCCAGATCCCGAAGCTGCGGAGCCGCCGCCGAGCGCCGAGCAATTGGCCGAGCGGCGTGAACGGTTGGACCGTATCCTGCGCGCTATCCTCGCCGAGCCCGACGCAGGCTTTCGCGCCATCGGCGTGCTCTATCAGGAGTTCGTGGTCCGCTGCCGGATCGAGGGTCTCGGTGCCGTTGTGCCGGAGCTGACCGATTTCCGCCGGATGCTGACGCGGGCCCGCGCCGGGCTCGGCGCCGATGTCGCGGAGGACGACGCCTGGCAGGACGTCTCGCTGCGCGCCGCGTTGCTGCCCGAGGACATGCAGGGCGTCTTCATGATGATCGCGCGCGCCGCGAAAGAGGGCTGGCCGTGCCCGAGCGATGCCGCGATCGCCCGCGCCTACGGCACGCATTCGCTGCGCCGTGCCCGGCATCTTCTGACCTACATCGAAGAACAAGGCCTGATCGTCTGCCAGCTCGACGGTGCCGGCCGGCGGATCGTGACCCTCGTCGAGCTCGCCTGGGCCACCGCCGCGGCCGACCCGAATGTGGACGACCAGGCGGTCGAAGCAGCCTGTAACGGCTCGTCGCTGTGATCAGGTGCTGAGCAGGCGTTAAGTGTTGAGCGGCATCGCGGAAGCGCTGCAAGACTGGAAAAAGGCCCGCCAGGAGGCGGGCCTTTTCATCTTTGCCGGTTGAGGGATCTTGGTCGCGGAGGGCCCGCAACAGGCCCTCCACAGCCGCCTATCTCAAGCCCTTACGCATGCTGCGGCTGCGCAAGCTGACTGACCTGCATCGCCGGCGGATCGACAACCGAGGTACCGCCATGGCCGTCGCTCGAGGCCGTGAATGTGGAAGCCATGTAGTTGCCCAGCAGCGCAATGCTGGCGGTGACAGTGCCGTCCGTCACCGTGAGCGTTCCGCCCGAGGCGTTTCCGCTGAAGGTCGGCGTTTGAACGTTCGCGAAATTGATATTCGCGAAATCGATCGTGTCCGAACCGGACATCCCGGCGACAGTTCCGGTGAAGCTCGCGGAATTGTCGAGCTTCAGCGTCCCCGTGCTGCCCAGGAACGTAACGGCGGCGTTCGAAGCCCCCGTCAATTCCAGGGTGGTACCCGCTGCGATGGTGGCAGTGCTGGGGCTCTCTCCCGTTACGTTGAAAGGCTGCCAGACACCCCACGCACTGCCATCATAGGCCCGGATCCAGAGCTGGTCGGTGCCGGAACCGGCCTGATAGGTCGTCTGGGCAAGTTGTGCCGAAGTGACGTCGATCTCTGTATTCGCAGACTGGTTCACGCCGTTGACATTCCAACGCCCGTTCGTGTTGGAATCCCACAACGCATATTTCGTGATGGTATCGCCATCCGCGTCCGTCGCGCTGACCAGGCTCGAAGCCGCGAAGACCTGCCCCGAGACTGTCGTCACGTTCGAGACCGAGACTGTCGGCGCCTGGTTCGTTGCGGTGGCCGTGAAGCTCTTCCAGGCGCTCCACATGCTGCCGTCATTGGCCTTAACCCAGAGCGTATCCGATGGCGAGCCACCGGGGCCGAAGACGTAGCTCACCTGTGACAGGTTGGCCGCGCTCACATCGATCTCGGAGTTGGCGGCCTGGGCGACACCGTTCACAACCCAATGGCCGTTCCCGCCGGTGTCCCAGAAGGCGTACTGGGTGATCGTATCGCTGCCGACACCATCACAAACTATCAGGTGTGGGATTCGACGGCGGATGCGAGCAGTGGGCACTGGGTTGTCGGAGGAGTCGCCCAAGGCACCAATGCCGCCATCAATGTCACGGCAGCCCAGCTTTCGAGCACAAGCTTTCAAAGCGGCTCGGGTTCGGACGATCTCTGGGTGAGGGCTTACGACGGCTTTGCCTGGGGCGCGTGGAAGGAGTTTCACGTCACCGCGCCGGTTGACAGCGCTCCGTTAGTGACCGCGTCCGACTTCCACGCGACGGCCAATCAGAGCGTGGCCGCCTTAACCCTGTTTTCAGTCTCGGATGCCGACGGCGACAGTATCGCACAATATCAACTCTGGGATTCGACGCCGTCGGCAAGCAGCGGCCACTGGAGCATTGGCGGGAATACGCAGCCCACCGGCACCGCCATCAACGTCAGCGCGGCCCAAATTGCGAGCACGTCATTCCAGGGCGGTACCGTGCCTGACGACCTCTGGGTTCGCGCCAGCGATGGCATTAGCTGGAGTGCGTGGCACGAATTCCATTTCATCGTCTAGGGAGCGGCCCGCGTTGCGGAAACGCCGTGATCTGCACCCAATCGGTCGACGACACGAGGCCCGATTGTCCTCCCAAAGCAAAAATGGCCCGCGAAATGCGGGCCATTTTGTCGGAACCGGTTGGTCCGGACTTGGTTGCGGGGATAGGATTTGAACCTATGACCTTCAGGTTATGAGCCTGACGAGCTACCGGGCTGCTCCACCCCGCGTTAAACCGTTGCGTGCCTTGCAGAAAGGGTGCCTGAGCCGGCCGGCCAACGCTTTTCAACGGCGCCGATCGATCCGTCCGGGGGCTTCCTGAGAAGGCGACCCGGGCCGAGGCCATCGGGTGCGGGGCGTATGTATCAACGTGAGCCCGGTTTGGAAAGCCCCGGATGCGGGTTTTTGAGGATTTTGTGACGTCGAAATCGCCGGCTTATCCCGGCAGGATTTGCTGCCGGGAACCGGGCCTTGCCAGACCGCGCGCAAAAGCGGAGCTTGGCGCGCAACAAATCAGTCAAGAATGCGTCATCCGAGGGGGAAATGCCATGGACCGGCCATTGAAGAGCCCGGGGCTGCATGCGCTTGAGGAGGCCTTTCATCGCCAGTTCGAGCTGTCGCGCAGCGAGCCGGCGCCGACATTGCAGGCACGGCTCGACCGGCTGCGCCGCCTGCGCGCCGCGCTGACCGAGAATGAGACGCGATTCGAGGCGGCGATCTCGGCCGATTTCGGCCACCGCTCTACCGTCGAGACCGCGATCGCCGAGACCATGCTGGTGCTCGGCGAGATCAGGCACGCGGCCAGGCACCTCAAGGGCTGGATGGCGCCGCGGAAGGTCCCGACCACGGCGCAGTTCGCGCCGGCCAAGAACCGGCTGATGCCGCAGCCGCTCGGCGTGGTCGGCATCATCGCGCCGTGGAATTATCCGCTGCAGCTGACCCTGGCGCCCGCGGTCGCCGCGATCGCGGCCGGCAACCGCGCCATCATCAAGCCGAGCGAGCTGGTGCCGCGCTTTGCCGGGTTGCTGATGGAGACGATCGCAAAAAAATTCGATGTCACCGAGCTCGCGGTCACCGATATCGACGACGAAATCGCAAAGGCGTTTGCCGCGCTGCCGTTCGATCATCTGATCTTCACCGGTTCGACGCGGGTCGGCCGGCTGGTGGCCGAAGCCTGTGGCCGCAATCTGACGCCGGTGACGCTCGAGCTCGGCGGCAAGTCGCCCGTGATCGTCGACGGCTCCGCCGACATCGATGAAGCCGCGCAGCGCATCGCCTATGGCAAGCTGCTGAATGCCGGCCAGACCTGCATCGCGCCCGATTACGTGCTGGTACCGCAGGCCGCGGTGCAGCCCTTCGCGATGCGGTTGCAGGGCCACATGCAGCACATGTTCGGTACCGATCCCGATAACACTGATTACACGTCGATCGTCTCGGATCGGCACTATGCACGGCTCGAGGGGCTGGTCGCCGACGCCGCCGCGAAGGGCGCGACCATCATGCAGCCGGCAACGCCGAACGACCGCGAGTGGAAGGCGGGGCGCAAATTTCCGCCGACCGTGATCGTCGGCGCGACGCCGGACATGACGGTGATGCAGGAAGAGATCTTCGGGCCGCTGTTGCCGGTCATCGGCGTGCGCGATGCGACGGAAGCGATCGCCTTCGTCAACAGCCGCGATCGCCCGCTGGCGCTGTACTGGTTCGGCACCGACAGCGCCGCCCGCGATGCGGTGCTGGCGCGCACGGTGTCCGGCGGCGTCACCGTCAATGACTGCCTGTTCCACTTCGCGCAGGCCTATCAACCGATGGGCGGCGTCGGCGCCTCCGGCACCGGCGCCTATCACGGCGAGTGGGGGTTCAAGACGCTGACCAAGTTCAAGCCGGTGTTCTACCGCTCGCGCTTCAACCGGCTTGCCGATCTCTATCCGCCCTATGGCGCGAAGGTCGCGCGGCTGGAGAAGCTGATGCGGATGTTGTCGTAGAAGTGCTGTCGTTCCGGGGCGCGAAGCGAACCACAGATGCGCAATTGCGCATCGGGGAACCTCGAGATTCCGGGTTCGATGCTAACGCATCGCCCCGGAATGACAAATAAGGAATGGGGGAAACGTGACTGACACATTCGATTTCGTGGTGGTGGGCGCGGGCTCCGGCGGCTGCGCGGTGGCGGGGCGGCTGTCGGAGGATCCGGCGACGTCGGTGGCGCTTCTCGATGCCGGCGGCACCAATGACAATTGGGTCGTCACCACGCCGGGCGCCCTGGTGCTGATGGTCGCGGGCACCGTCAACAACTGGGCCTTCAACACCGTGCCGCAGAAAGGCCTCAACGGCCGCATCGGCTATCAGCCGCGCGGCAAGGGGCTCGGCGGCTCCTCGGCGATCAACGCCATGGTCTACATTCGCGGCCATCGCGCCGATTACGACCACTGGGCCGCGCTCGGCAATACCGGCTGGGCGTTCGCCGACGTGCTGCCCTATTTCAAGCGCTCGGAAGACAATTCCGATTTCGACGGCGAGTATCACGGCAAGGGCGGCCCGCTCGCCGTCAACAAGCTGCGCTCCGGCAATCCGATCCAGCAGACCTTCCTGCAGGCGGCGCAAGAGGCGCAATTCCGCATCCGCGAGGATTTCAATGCCGACGACCATGAGGGCCTCGGCATCTACCAGGTAACGCAACGCAACGGCGAGCGCTGGAGCGCGGCACGCGCTTATGTGCATCCGCACATCGGCAGGCGTCCCAACCTTCGCGTCGAGACCAATGCGCACGCGACGCGCATCCTGTTCGAGGGTAAGCGCGCGGTCGGCGTCGAATACCGGCAGGGCAAGGAGCTGAAGCAAATCCACGCGCGGCGCGAAGTCCTGCTTGCCGCCGGCGCGTTCCAGTCGCCGCAGCTGTTGATGCTGTCGGGCGTCGGCGATGCCGCAGCGCTCGGCAAGCACGGCCTCGCCAGCGTGCATCATCTGCCCGGCGTCGGCCAAAACCTGCAGGACCATCCCGATTTCATCTTCGGCTACATGTCCGACAATCCGAACTTCGCCGGCATCTCGCTGAAGGGCATGCCGCGGCTCGTCCGCGCCATCATGCAATATCGGCGCGAGCGCCGCGGCCCCCTCACCTCGAACTTCGCCGAATGCGGCGGCTTCCTGAAGACGCGGCCCGATCTCGACATCCCCGACATCCAGCTGCATTTCGGCATGGCGATGGTCGACGACCACGGCCGCAAGCGCCACGGCGGCACCGGCTTCTCCTGCCATGTCTGCCTGCTGCGGCCGAAGAGCCGCGGCAGCGTCGCGCTGGCCGGCAGCGACCCGATGCAGGCGCCGCTGATCGACCCCAACTTCCTCGGCGAGGAGGCCGATCTCGAATCGATGGTCGCGGGCTACAAGACCACACGGCGGCTGATGGAGGCGCCGGCGCTGCGCGCCCTGCAGCAGAAGGATGTGTTCACGTCCAACGTCCGCACCGACGACGACATCCGCAGCATCCTGCGCGAGCGCGTCGACACCGTCTATCACCCGGTCGGCACCTGCAAGATGGGCACCGGCGATCCGCTCGCGGTGGTCGATCCGAAGCTGCGCGTGCACGGCCTCGAAGGCCTGCGCGTAGTCGACGCCTCGATCATGCCGACCCTGATAGGCGGCAACACCAATGCACCGACCATCATGATCGGCGAGAAGGCGGCCGACATGATCAGGGCGGAGATACGGGCGGGGTGACCAAATGCGTAGGGTGGGCACGGCGCAAGAGCGCCTTTGTCCCCCTATGAGGCTGCCGTCGCGGGGCCGCATGGCCAAAAATATCGAAAACAACCCCATGCAAAGGAGCCGCGGGCTGCCGGCTTCGACACGGCGACTTGACTCGTCGGGCAAATCAGCGGCATTCTTCTATTATCCAGAAACCGCGCCCGACTGCCTCGGGCCGTGCTCGTGACCTGATGCGTTGCAATCGTAGCCCGGATGAAGCGAAGCGTAATCCGGGACCTTCACGCATGCTCCCCGGATTTCGCTGCGCTTCATCCGGGCTACAAAGCTAGTTCAGCAAGAACCCGCCATCCACCGTCACCACCGTCCCGGTCATGTAGCGCGAGGCGTTCGAGGCCAGCAGCATGATCGCGCCGTCGAGATCGGACTCGGCACCGACCCGGCGCTGCGGGATGCGCTTGGCGAGCCGCTCGCCTGCCGGCGTCGACCAGAAATCATGGTTCATCTCGGTATCGATATAGCCCGGCGCCAGCGCGTTGACCCGGATGTTGTTGCCGGCGAGCTCCAGCGCCATTGCCTTGGTGCCCTGGATCATGCCGGCCTTGGAGATCGCATAGGGCGACACCGCCTTGAGCACGCCCTGTCCGAGCACGGACGCGACGTTGATGATATTGCCCGGCTGCTTGCGCGCCATCATGCGCCGCGCAAGTTCGGTCGCGAGGAAGTAGGCGCCCTTCAGATTAGCGCTGATCACGGCGTCCCAATCCGCCTCGGTCTGCTCGGTCGACAGCTTCTCGATCGCGATGCCGGCATTGTTGATCAGGACCGTGACCGGACCGAGCGCGGCTTCCGCGGCGTCGAGCGCTTGCGCGATGCCGGAAATATCCGCGACGTCCATCTGCACCGCGGCAGCGCGGCCGCCCTTAGCCTTGATCTCCTCCTCGAGGCTTTTCAGCTTCGCGGTCTGGCGCGCGGCCAGCACCACCGCGGCGCCATGTGCCGCCAGCACGCGGGCGAACTGCCGCCCGAGCCCCTGCGAGGCGCCGGTGATGAGGATGATTTCTTTACTGACATCGAATAGGTCGGACATCGACAGGTTCCCGGATTGAAGCGGACGAGTGATAGCGACAATTGTCCCTGATGTAAGCAGGCTTGATCAACCAGGGGACAGTAGGAGATTGGGGCAGGAATTCCTCATCCATGAATCTCTTCGACCTTGCCGTCATCCTCGGATCGGTGTTCGCAGTGGTGACCGGCTTCACGACCGGCCTGTTGCGCAGCGCGGTCACTATCCTGGCCTATCTCGTCGCCATGCCGCTTGCAGTCGCCGCGTTGGCGATGATCGGGCCCCACATCGCGACGCTGCCGTCGTCGCCGTTTCCGCCCAATGGCGTGCTGCTGTTCGGCCTCTTTCTCCTGATTGGCGTCATCCTCGGAAAGATGGCGCGGACGATGCTCGACGACACCATCGGCTCGGAGATCGGGATCGGCGACCGCCTCGGCGGCGCGCTGCTCGGCGCCATCAGGGTCGGCCTCGTCGTGACCACGCTGGTGCTGGTGTTCGATCAGCTGGTGCCGCTCGCCAGACAGCCGCAATTCCTCAACGGATCGCAATTGCGGCCGTTGTTCTCCGCGGCCGGACAGGCCGGATTCCGCTCGCTGCCGCCCGAGGCCACCATGGCGATCGAGCGGCTGCGGCGCGAGCAACGCATCTAGGGCGCCGGCCCACCGCACTGTTCCTGCCCGGCATGCACTTATGCATTGCACGTCCCTTATCGGCGCCGCCGAGCTTCGCTAGACTGGTGCAATCAAACCTTTACAAACCGACCGACATCACAGGGAGTGAACCGTGGATCTTGGAATCAAAGGCCGCCGTGCCATCGTCTGCGCATCGAGCAAGGGACTGGGCCGCGCCTGCGCGATCGCGCTCGCCAATGAGGGGGTGCACGTTACCCTGACGGCGCGCGGCGCCGAGGCGCTGAAGCAGACCGCCGACGAAATCCGCAAGGCGCACCCCGGCGTCACCGTCACCGAGATCGTCGGCGACATCACGACGGCGGCGGGACGCGAAGCCGTGCTCAAGGCCTGCCCCGAGCCCGACATCCTGATCAACAATGCCGGCGGCCCGCCGCCGGGCGATTTCCGCAACTGGACCCGCGACGACTGGATCAAGGCGATCGACGCCAACATGCTGACGCCGATCGAGCTGATCAAGGCGACCGTCGACGGCATGATGGCGCGCAAGTTCGGCCGCATCGTCAACATCACCTCGGCGGCGGTGAAGGCGCCGATCGAGATCCTCGGCCTGTCCAACGGCGCCCGCGCCGGCCTCACCGGCTTCGTCGCCGGCCTGTCGCGCAAGACCGTGATCAACAACGTCACCATCAACGGCCTGCTGCCGGGCCCGTTCGAGACCGACCGCCTGCGCGGCACCGCGAAGCCCGAGGCCGAGAAGCGCGGCATCTCGGCCGAGCAGGTCCTGGCCGAGCGTGCCAAGCTGAACCCCGCCGGCCGCTTCGGCGATCCCGACGAATTCGGCTATGCCTGCGCATTCCTGTGCGGCGCCAAGGCCGGCTTCATCACCGGGCAAAACCTGTTGCTCGACGGCGGTGCCTTCCCAGGCACATTGTGAGAGCTGTTTGGTACGAACGGACCGGCGCGGCGCCGACGGTGCTTACCGTCGGCGAGATGCCGACGCCCGAGGCTGGTCCCGGTGAAGTCCGGGTTCGCCTCGAGGCGTCCGGCGTCAACCCGGCCGATGTCGGCCGCCGCAGCGGCAACTATCGCGCGATGGAATTCCCGCGCGTGATCCCGAACAGCGACGGCGCCGGAATCATCGACCAGGTCGGCGAAGGCGTCACCCGCTTTGCGGTCGGTGATCGCGTCTGGCTGTTCAACGGCCAGCGCAACGGCCGCGCCTTCGGCACCGCGGCCGAATACATCACGCTGGCCGACTATCTGGTAACGCCGCTGCCGCAGGACGTGTCGTTCGCGGCAGGTGCTACGCTCGGCATCCCCTGCATGACCGCGTGGTGCGCGCTGTTTGCGGACGGCCCGATCTCGGGGCAGACGGTGCTGGTTACCGGCGGCGCCGGCGCGGTCGGCCACTACGCCGTGCAATTGGCAAAATGGGGCGGCGCGCGCGTAATTGCGACCGTCAGTTCGCAGGTCAAGGACGTCGAGGCACGGCTCGCCGGCGCGGACACCGTCGTCAACTACCGGACCGAAGATGTCGTCTCCAAGGTGATGGCCTTCACCGAGAACCGCGGTGTCGACCGCGTGATCGACGTCGATTTCGGCGGCAATCTCGCGACCACGCTGAAGATCATGGCCATGAACTCGACGATCGCGGTCTACGCCACCAACGGCAACCGCACCCCCACGCTGCCGGTGCGCGAATTAATGGAGAAATGCATCACCGTGCGCTCGCTGGTGCTGTTCGCGCTGCCGCCGCCGCTGCTCGCGGCCGCGCAGGCCGACATCACCAAATGGCTGGCGTCGGGCACCCGCGTGCACAATATCGCCGGGCAATTCGCGCTCGCCGAGACCGCCGACGCCCATCTCGCCGTCGAGAAGGGCGACAAGATCGGCACCGTGATCGTCGACTGCGCACGTTAGCACGGTTTCTCCTTCCTGCTCCCTCTCCCCGTTCTTACGGGGAGAGGGTTGGGGTGAGGGGCTGTCACCGCAAAGACGGTGAAGGCAAAGATTGCGGAGGCCCCCCTCACCCGGAATTCAAGCTACGCTTGAATTCCGACCTCTCCCCGCAAGCGCAGGGGTGTCCGGGGAAATTCAGGCATAGCGGAGCTCCATCTGGTCAGGTGAGATGGTTGATTTCCGACGGCCGGGGTTGATGGGCGGAGGTTTGTCGATGGCAGCGAGGGATCGACGCGTGAGCAGGAGCTGGCCGACGAGTTCGGCGAACCTGAGCGGGAGCATTTTGATGCAGTTGGTGTGAGCGGCGATGCGCAGCAGCAGGTAGGCAATCATCGCAGCGAGCACCTGAAGGCGGATCGCGTTGTCGTTGGCGCCGAGGAACTTGCGAATATCGAGATGCTGCTTGATCCAGCGGAACAGCAGCTCGATTTGCCATCGGCTCTTGTAGAGGGCGGCGATCTCGACGGCGCTACGGGCAAGGTCGTTGGTCAGGAGTGTGATCTTGCCGCCTTTCTCGCGTCTGATCTTGATGCGGCGGAGCGGGATTGGAAGGCGCGAATCGCCCTTGCTGGTGAGCTTCACCTCGTCATCGGCAAGGATTTCGAAGCCATCCCCGTTACGCTTGCGGATGGCGCGATGCCTGAGCGAGCGAAGACGGATGCTCGTCTTCGCCCGGGTAACGAACAAAGCCTTGCTATCATTGATCTTCTGCCACCAGTCGAAACGGCAATAGCCCTTGTCAAACACATAGGTGGTGGCGGGCTGGATTGGGGTCTGTCGGCCGATCTCGATGTCATTGACGTTCGCGGCCGTCATCTCGACGCAGGTCGGGACATCGCTCCTTGGGTCGTAGACGACATGCAGCTTCATGCCGCGGATGCGGCCGTTCCACGTCGCCCAACTGCAGACCTTGCCGAGCGGGATCGGACTGGCGTCGATCAGACGCACCATCTCCATGCCTTCACTCCGCAGCTGGCGACGCGCCATCGCCGACAGCGCCGCAAAGGTTTGCGCGAAAATGCCGATCGGACGGCGGGCATTGGCATCGGACAACGTCGAGCGCGACAGCTTGCCGGTTCCCAAGTGATAGTGATGCTGCGAATTGGCGTTGAAGCCAGTCACCACCCCGCGCAGACTGCTGTTGCCGCTAAGCTGGGCATAGATCAGCGCCACCAGATGATCCCAGCTCCTGAACGACTTGTCGTAGGCATCCCCGTCCAGACGATCCACAACCGTCTGAAACTGCCGTCGATTGATCGGTTCAAGCAGCCTTCCAAAAATGCTACCGCGATATCGCATGCTCGGCCCTCTGTGTCTCGACAACCAGAAAAGACCGATTTGCCTCGGTCCTGCCGAGCATGCACCGCGACACAGTGAATCATTCCCCGGACACCCCTGCCGCAAGCGGGGCGAGGTAAGCAAGGAGCCGCATCCTTAGTGGATCGGCGTGATGCGTTCGTCGCTCGGCCCCAGGCCAAACTCGTCGAGTCCTTCAGCCAGGAGATCGCCGAGCATCGGCTCGCCCAACAGATAGTTGGCGACATGGCCGGTGCGTCCGCGCGCCGCCTCGCGGCGCAGATCGGCCCATTCCTCGATCGTGCCGTCGCCGCGGCCGAGCCGCATCAGGGCGACGAGGTCGACCTGCTCGTCCTCGCTGAGCGCGTTGATGAAGCCGGTGATCTCGCGCGCCACCGGATCGGTGCCGTCATCCTCCAGCACATCGATCATGTCGTCGTCGGCGCCGTTCGAGCCGGAGTCGGGATCGACGAGCCCCTCCTTGACGTCGAATTCCCGCGCCTTCTCGATCAAGAAGCCGACCTTTTCAGGGGAGATTGCGAGTTCCGGCATTGCACACTCCTTCGTCCAACGAGGCGGTAACGCAGGAGGCGCCGACTTGATCCATTGCGTCGGCGTGCGGAAACCCGCATGGTCCGGCAAGAGCAACAAAAAAATAGAGGACACGCCGCATGCACTGGACCGTAGGCAAGGTCAGGATCACGAAAGTCGTCGAGCTCGAGACGGTCGGCAGCACCCGCTTCATCCTGCCGCTGGCCGGCCGGGAAGAGATCCAGAGCCTGCCCTGGCTGATCCCGCATTTCGCCAACGAGGACGGCCGGCTGAAGATGTCGATCCATTCGCTGCTGGTGGAAACGCCGGAGCACCGCATCATCGTCGACACCGGGCTCGGCAACGACAAGCAGGGCCGCAACGTGCCGACCTGGAACAACCGCAGCGATCCGTTCCTGGAAAAACTGACCACAGCCGGATTTGCCCCAGACAGCATCGACACCGTGCTGTGCACGCATCTGCATGTCGACCATGTCGGCTGGAACACCAAGCTCGTCGGCGGCAAATGGGTCCCGACCTTCGCCAAGGCGCGCTACGTGTTCGGCAAGACCGAATACGAGCACTGGCGCGACCATAGCGACGATCCCGCGCATGCCGCCGTGTTCGCCGATTCCGTGAAGCCGATCGCGGATGCCGGCAAGGCCGAACTGGTGCCGAGCGATCACCGGCTGACCGAGGAGATCACGCTGATCCCGACGCCGGGACACAGCCCCGGCCATATGAGCATCCACATCAGGTCCGGCGGCGAGGAAGGCCTCTTGACCGGCGATGTCGCGCATCATCCCTGCCAGATGTACCACCTCGACTGGTCGTCGACCGCGGACTCCGACCAGCAGCAATCGGCCGCGACGCGGCGCGAATTGTTCTCGCGCTTTGCCGATACGTCGACGCTGGTGATCGGCGGGCATTTCAATGCCGGCCACATCAAGCGCGACGGCGACGCGTTCAGGTTTATCGCGCTGGGCTGATTGGACCGAAATGGCCTTGAAATAAGGCTTGGCAGCAATGCAGCGCGCTCAGGGCGGTTGAATTTCCCGGCGCGCTGTTCCATGAAGCGTGTCGAGGTATACCAGTAACAATCCTCAGGACATCGTAGGGAGTGATCAACATGAAGCTTGTTCGTTATGGCGAAAAGGGTGCGGAAAAGCCCGGTCTGATCGACAAATCCGGCCAGCTCCGCGACCTCTCGGCCCATCTGAAGGACCTGACCGGCGATGCCTACACGCCGGAATCGCTGAAGAAGCTTGCTGCCCTCGATCCCGCCTCCCTGCCCGCCGTCGCCGGCAAGCCGCGCTTCGGCGCCCCCGTCACCGGCATCTCCAAATTCGTCGCGATCGGCCTGAATTATTCCGACCACGCCAAGGAAACCGGCAACCCGATCCCGTCCGAGCCGATCTTCTTCCTGAAGGCCAACACCGCGCTGTCCGGTCCCAACGATCCGGTCGAGAAGCCGCGCGGTTCGACCAAGCTCGACTGGGAAGTCGAGATCGCCGCCATCATCGGCACCCGCGCCAAATATGTCTCGGAGGCCGACGCGCTGAACCACGTCGCCGGCTACTGCATCTGCAACGACGTCTCCGAGCGCAACTTCCAGATCGAGCGCCTCGGACAGTGGACCAAGGGCAAGTCGCACGACACGTTCGGCCCGGTCGGCCCGTGGCTCGTCACCAAGGATGAAATCGCCGACGTGCAGAAGCTGTCGATGTGGCTCGACGTCAACGGCCAGCGCCGCCAGACCGGCACGACCTCGACCATGATCTTCACGATGGCGAAGTGCATCTCCTACGTCTCGCAGTTCATGACGCTGCTGCCCGGCGACATCGTCACGACCGGCACCCCGCCCGGCGTCGGCACCGGCATGAAACCGCCGCAATATCTCAACGTCGGCGACGTCGTGACGCTCGGCATCGAAGGCCTCGGCGAGCAGCGCCAGGAAATCGTTGGGGCGTAGTTTTCGGGGATACAGCGCAATCTCTCCCCTCGTCGTCCCGGCTCCCTTGCGCACTAGGCCGGGACGACATCGAGTATGTTGCGTCATCGAGAGTCATACATTCACGGTCTCTCAGGATGACGACTGTGTGTTCGTAAAGAGGTCATCTCCATGAAACTCACCTTCTCTCCCGCCTCCCCGTTCGCCCGCAAGGTGCGCATCGCGGCGATCGAGCTTGGCCTGATCGACAAGATCGAGCTGGTGCCGGCGACCGTCGCGCCCGGCACGGCCAACGACGAATACTCCAAGATCTCGCCGCTGAAGAAACTGCCGGTGCTGATCCTCGACCATGGCGACGTCATCCTCGATTCCTACGTCATCGTCGAATATCTCAACGAGCTCGGCGGCGGCCGGCTGATCCCGGGCTACGGCCCGCGACGCTGGAAGCTGAAGACCGATCACTCCCTGCTCAACGGCATGCTCGATTCCATGCTGCTGTGCCGCTACGAGAAAATGGTGCGGCCGCAGGGCTCGCTGTGGCAGGCCTGGCACGACGATCACTGGAACAGGGCCTGGGCCGGCATGGCGCGGTTCGAGAACCGGCCGGATGTTCTCGATGGCGCGTCGTTCGACATCGCGCAGATCGGCCTCGTCTGCGTGCTCGGCTATGCCGATTTCCGCTTCGCCGATTGCGGCTGGCGCAAGGCCTATCCCAAGCTCGATGCCTTCTACCAGAAAATGCTGGAGCGGCCGTCGGTGAAGATCTCGGCGCCGCCGGCGGCGTAACCACGGCAACAGCGGGGAGCATGTGACGCGCGAATGCCTCCCCGCCTCTCACCTCCCGGCGCAGGTCTTGTGCATCGCCGGCCGGGCTCAACCACGACCGGACAATATCTCGCCGTCATTGTCGCGATCTCTACCTTGTGATGATGGCGGCGGCAGCCCGGTACGGCGAGCCCAAGGAAGGCCTTGCGGCAATGGATATCCTTGCCAACATCATCATTCCCGCCGTGCGCGACGCGCACTAGGGACTTTTTTCGCGTTTTCTTCGCGCGAACCGGACTCCACTTCGCTCGAAAACGCCAACGCCAAGGAAGCACCATGAGCCTGAAGTTTGCCGCCGGCGATCTCACCATTCATCGCATCGTCGAGCAGGAGACGACGTTCCTGCCCGCGCACGACATGCTGCCCGGACTGACGCCGGACGTGCTCGCCGAGAACCGCGGCTGGATGAGAACGGCGGGTGCGCTCGACGACAGCGACACCTTGATCCTGGCGTTCCAGTCCTATGTCGTGAAGACGCCGCACCACACCATCCTGATCGACAGCTGCATCGGCAACGACAAGCCGCGGCCGGCGCGGCCGAAATGGAACATGAAGACCGACGACAACTATCTGCGCAGTCTGGCGTCAGCCGGCTTTTCGGTCGCTGACATCGACTATGTGATGTGCACGCATCTGCATGTCGATCACGTCGGCTGGAACACGCGGCTGGAGAACGGCCGCTGGGTGCCGACCTTTCCAAACGCGCGCTACGTGTTCGACAAGGCCGAGTTCGACTACTGGACCGAGAGCAACGCGAAGGCGGAGGTCCCGCCTTTCGTGGACAGCGTGCTGCCGGTGGTCGAGGCCAAGCGGGCCGAGCTCGTCGGCCATGACTTTGCGATCGGCGACCATGCTCGCATCCTGCCGACGCCCGGCCACACGCCGGGCCACGTCGCCTTCGCCTTCGGCCGCGGCAAGGACGCTGCGGTCTTTTCGGGCGATCTGATGCACTCGCCGATCCAGACGCATTATCCGGAGCTGTCGGCGAAGTTCGATGTCGACCAGGCGCAAGCCGCGAAGACGCGGCGCGGCTTCCTGGAGCGTTATTGCGACACCGACACGCTGTGCTGCCCCGCGCATTTCCCCTCGCCGTCGATTGGCAAGATCAGGCGGAAGGGCAGCGGGTTTGTGTGCGAAACGGTGTGACGTGAGCCAAACTCGCGATAGTCGCACCCTGCCACCCTCCCCTGGAGGGGTCGAGACGAGCGTAGCTCGCTCTCTGGGTGGCTCACATCAGGCGCAGCGCAATGTGAGACGGGGTGGGGTGATCTCTCAACGCGGGCAGCGCCCGTTACGAGAGACCTTCACCCCACCTCGGTTCGCATTTCATGCGAACCGATCCTCCCCTCCAGGGGAGGATAAGAAGAGCGTGCACCTCAATCAAACAAGCTCGGCGTGTGGTTCACGATCGCGCCTTCGATCTGCAGCATCTTCAGCTTGGTGACGACGCCGCCATTGGCCGAGAAGCCGCCCGGCTTGTTGCCCGCCGCCAGCACGCGGTGGCAAGGCACCACGATCGGGCACGGGTTGCGGCCGAGCGCCTGGCCGACATCGCGTGACAGCTCGACCCCGCCGAGCTGCTTGGCGATATCGCCATAGGTTACGGTCTTGCCCGGCGGGATCTTCCGCGCGATGTCGTAGACGCCGCGGTTGAATTCCGGCACGCCGTCGAGATCGAGCACAATGTCGGCAAGGTCGTTCGGCTTGCCGGCGAGCAGCTCGATCATGCCGTCGATCGCGTGCTGCACCTCGGCCGGCGGCGCCGCCTCGGTGACCTCGCCGTTGCGCTGGAAGATCCGCTTGCGGGTCTTCTCCTCGGTGCCCATCGGCAGCTGCACCCCGGTGACGCCGTGCTCGCCCCAGACGACGCCACAGGCGCCGATCATGGTCTCGAAGATTGCAAAATGCTGGCCGGTCATGGCTCGCTCCAGATGTTCCCTTCAGCTCTCGCGTGAGCCTGCTGTTGATCCGGAATCTAGGCTTGGAGAATGTTGCTATCCACCCGAATTCCGTGGGAACTTCGGCCAAATCAACAACATCTCCTGCCTCTCCGCGAGCCCAAAATGCACAGCCTCCACGTCAACGGTTTCGACATGCCCTATCTCGATGTCGGAGAGGGCCCGCCGCTGATCTGCGTGCACGGCTCGCTGTGCGACTTCCGGATCTGGTCGGCGGTGCTCGGCCCGCTGACGCGGCGGCACCGCGTGATCGCGGTCAGCCTGCGGCATTTCTTCCCGGCGCATTGGGACGGCATCGGCGACACCTATTCGATCGCGCAGCGCTGATCCTCGCCGAGCCGGGCGGCGAGCTCGACGAGACCCTCGATCCAGATTTCAAGCCGGGCCCCTCGCCGCTGGCAGCACGCTTCGCGGCATGCGCGGCGGAAATCGCCAAGGGCGATATCGACGGCGGCTTGCAGATCTTCATGGACGCGCTCGAAGGCCCCGGCGCGTGGAAGCGGATTCCGGCAACCTCCAAGCAGCTGCTGCGCGACAATGCGACCACGCTGATCGGCCAGACCCGCGACCAGCGCCCGCCATTTTCGAAGGCGGACGCGGAAGCGATCAAGACACCGACGCTGTTCATCGGCGGCGCCAACACCAAGGGCATGCTGCCGAAGGTGCTGCACGCGCTCGCCGCCAATGTGAAGGGTTCGCGCACCGAGATGATCCCGGGCACTACCCATCCGATGTTCGAACAGGCCCCGCAGCGCTACTGCGAGATCGTGCTGGAGTTTCTCTCCGCGTAAGCGATGCCCCCTCTCCCCTTGTGGGAGAGGGTGGCGCGATGGCGCGCAGCAGCATCGTGCCGGGTGAGGGGTTCTCTCCGCGGAGGCAGACCCCTCACCCGCCACCGATGCGACGCATCGGTGGCGGCCTCTCCCACAAGGGGAGAGGCGAAGTAAGAAAGCTACTCTCTCACACCTTCCAGGCGCCGACCGGCTGGCGCACCGCGACGTTGAGCCGGTTCCAGACGTTGATCGCCGCGATACCCAGCACCAGGGACGCGAGCTGCTGCTCGTCGAAGTGCTTGGCCGCCTCGTCCCACACCGCGTCCGTCACCGGATCCTCGCGGTCGCTGAGCCGGGTCACCGCTTCGGTCAGCGCCAGCGCGGCGCGCTCGGCCTCGGTGAAATACGGCGCGTCGCGCCAGGCACCGACCGCGAACAGCCGCTCGTCGGTCTCGCCGGCACGCCGGGCGAGCTTCGGGTGCATGTCGACGCAGACGCTGCAGCCATTGATCTGGCTGGCGCGCAGATGCACCAGTTCCAGCAGCTTTTCCGGCAATGCCGGCTTGGTGCTCTCGCTCAGCGCCTGCAACGCCTTCATGGCCTCGGGAACAACCATCACCGGATGGTTCATGCGGGCTTTCATCATGTCATTCTCCTGATTTGTCCTTTGACGCCGCTGCGCCGATCTGTTGTCACATCGGCGCAGTTTCGTTCGTCATGGCCATGACGGAGCGGACTAAGGGAATGTGACCGATGGACGAGAAAAATTCTCTCACCGAACAGTTCGAGGCCAACCGGCCGCGCTTGCGCGCCGTGGCCTACCGCATGCTGGGCTCGACCGCCGAGGTCGACGATGCCGTGCAGGAAACCTGGCTGCGGCTCGGCCGCACCGACGCTGCTGCGGTCGACAATCTCGGGGGATGGCTGACCACGGTGATCGCGCGCATCTGTCTCGACATGCTGCGCTCGCGCAAATCGCGCCGCGAGGAGCCGATCGGCCCACAAGTGCCGGAGCCGATCGCGGACAATCCGTCCGAGCGCGAGACCGAGATGGCCGATTCCGTCGGCGCCGCGCTGCTCGTGGTGCTGGAAACGCTGGCGCCGGCCGAGCGGCTGGCTTTCGTGCTGCACGATATGTTCGCGGTGCCGTTCGAGGAGATCGCGCCGATCGTCGGCCGCACGCCGGCCGCCGCGCGGCAGCTCGCCAGCCGTGCCAGGCGTCGCGTGCAGGGTGCGCCACCCGCACCGGATGCCGATCTCATCCGGCAGCGCAGCATCGTCGAGGCCTTTCTTGCCGCATCCCGCAACGGCGATTTCGAAGGGCTGCTGGCCGTGCTGGCGCCCGACGTCGTGGTGCGCGCCGATCAGGCTGCGCAGCGGCTCGGCTCGCTGCCGGTGATCCGCGGCGCCGCAGCGGTGGCCGAAAGCTTCAAGGGACGCGCGCAGGCGGCGAGGCCCGCGCTGGTCGACGGCGGGATCGGCGTTGCCGTCATCTTCGGCGGCGCGCTGCGCATCGTGCTGCGGGTCACGATCTCAGGCGACCGGATCGCGGCGATCGATGCGACCGCCGACGCCTCGGAGATCGAGACCTTCGATGTCGAGGTGCTCGAGCGCAGCTGACACAGCTGGAGGCAGCCAAGTCGCAATGCTAGTGTCTCCCTGCATCTGCGCAGGGAGGACAATCATGAAACTGTCCATCAAATTGCTCGCGTCGGCCGGCCTGCTCGCCCTTGCCTCCTCCTCCGCCCTTGCCGCCGCAGACGAGAAGCTGCGTGCGGCCGCCGAGCAGGCCCAGCCGGCCGTGATCGAGAGCCTGCACGACATGGTGCTGATCGAATCGGGCTCCAGCGATGTCGAAGACCTGAAGAAGATGGCCGACTACACCGAGGCACGGCTGAAGGCGCTCGGCGCCAAGACCGAGCGGCGCAAGACCACGAAGGGCGCCGGCGCCGACATGGTGATCGGCAGCTTTGAGGGCACCGGCACGAAGAAGCTGATGCTGATCGCGCATATGGACACGGTGTACGAGCACGGCATCCTCGACACCCAGCCTTACAAGATCGACGGCACCAGGATCTATGGACCCGGCATTGCCGACGACAAGGGCGGCATCGCCGTCATCCTGCATGCGCTCAAGATCCTGAACGATGCGGGCTGGCGCGATTACGCCAAGCTCACGGTGTCGTTCAATCCGGATGAGGAGGTCGGCTCGATCGGCTCCGGCGAGATCATCGCAGAGCTCGCCGACCAGCACGACGTGGTGCTGTCCTGCGAGCCGACGGTGGCGCCGCCGGTCGCGAAAAATGAAAGCCTGCTGCTCGGCGCCAGCGGCACCGCCACCGGCACGATCGATGTGAAAGGCAAGGCCTCGCATGCCGGCGCGGCGCCGCAGCTCGGCCGCAACGCGCTGATCGAGCTCGCGCATCAATTGCTGCAGACCCAGGACATCGCGAAATCGATTCCGGGCACGCAGCTGAACTGGACCACCGCGAAGGCCGGCACTGTGCGCAACCAGATCCCCGATCATGCCACCGCCGGCGCCGACATCCGCCTCACCATTCCCGACGGCGTGCAAAAGCTGCAGGCCGCGCTCGACGAGAAGGTGAAGAACAGACTGATCGCGGACACCGAGGTGACCGTGAAGGTCGTCGCGGGCCGTCCGCCGTTCGTCGCCGATGATCGCGGCCGCGCGCTCGCCAGGCAGGGACAGGCGATCTACACCGAGCTCGGGCGCACGCTCGACATCGCGGAAATGACCGGCGGCGCGACCGACGCCGGCTACGCCGCGCGCAGCGGCAAGGCGGTCGTGGTCGAAAGCTTCGGCCTCGCCGGCTGGGGCTATCACGCCCGCGACGAATACATCGACACCAATTCGATCGTGCCGCGGCTCTATCTGATGACGCGAATACTGATGGAGCTGAGCAAGGCGAAGTAGCGTTTCCGAAAAACTCGTCATGCCCGGGCTTGTCCCGGGCATCCGCGTCTCTGGTCCCACATAAAAAAAGACGCGGACGGCCGGCCATCACGACGTTGGGACGGCTGTCGCAGCGCGGCCCGGTCAAAAACCGGCCCATTCTCAATCGCTTAGCGTGGTCGCAAACCGAAGCCTTGACCGCTCCCCCAACCCACAGTAACCTCATTCTCGAACACAGAATTCCGTATTCCAAAGCTGGACGGTCGGTATGATCCCGTTGGACCCGCTTCCAAACCTCATCGACCAGGTTTACGGGCGATTGCTCGAAGCGATCATCGACCGCACGCTGCTGCCTGGCCAGCGCATCACCCAGAACGAACTTGCCGATCGGCTCGGCGTCTCGCGCCAGCCGATTTCGCACGCCCTGCATCTGTTGCATCGCCAGGGCCTTGTCGCGGAGAGCGGCAAACGCGGCTTCGAGGTGACGCAGCTCGATCCGCAGCGCATCCGCGAACTCTATGAAGTCCGCGGCGCCATCGATGCGCTGGCGGCACGGCTTGCCGCTACGCGTGTAAAGGAAGATGCCGCGGCACGCGCGCAACTCGAAGCCGCGCTCGAAGCCGGACGCGCGATCGACGACGGCACGCCGCTGGCGCGCCTGATCGCACTCGACGTCGATTTCCACAGCGCGATCTATCGCCTCGCCGGCAATTCCGCGATCGAGGAGATGATCGCGCCGCAATGGCCGCATATGCGCCGCTCGATGGCGACCGTGCTCGCCGAGCTCGATTACCGCGGCAGCGCCTGGATCGAGCACGAGACCATCGCCGCGCATGTTTTTTCCGGCAATGCCGCAGCGGCAGAAGCCGCGGCGCTGGCGCATGCGCAGACGGCAGGACGGATGACCGAGGAGAAGCTGAGGGCAATCGACGTGGCGGCGTGACGTTCACGCCGTCGTTCCGGGGCAGTGCGGAGCACCGAACCACAGATGCGCAATTGCGCATCGGGGAACCTCGAGATTCCGGGTTCGATGCTCACGCATCGCCCCGGAATGACAATAACAACAGGAGGAAAGCACCATGAAACTGACCCAAGAGCAGGTCGAATTTTTCCATCGCGAAGGCTGGCTGTTCCTGCCCGAGCTGTTCAGCCAGGAAGAGGTCGACTTCCTCGCGCGCGAAGCAGTCTCGATCTATGACGCCAACCGCCCCGAGGTGTGGCGCGAGAAGAGCGGCGCGCCGCGCACGGCCTTCGCCGCGCATCTCTACAATGAGGCGTTCGGCACCCTCGGCGCGCATCCGCGCATGATCGACCCCATCGAGCAGCTGTTCGGTGAGAAGGTCTACATGCATCAGTTCAAGATCAACGCGAAGGCGGCCTTCACCGGCGACGTCTGGCAGTGGCACCAGGACTATGGCACCTGGAAGCGCGATGACGGCATGCCGGAGCCGCGCGCGATGAACATCGCGATCTTCCTCGACGAGGTGATGCCGATCAACGGCCCCTTGATGCTGGTGCCGCAGAGCCAGACCGCGGGCGATCTGAAAGCCTCGCACGATCTCGAAACCACATCCTATCCGCTGTGGACGCTGGACGAGGAAACCGTGACCCGCCTCGTGAAGCAGGGCGGCATCGTCGCGCCGACCGGCAAGCCCGGCGGCATGCTGATGTTCCACGGCAATCTGGTGCACGGATCGAGCGGCAACATCACTCCCTACCCGCGCAAGATCGTCTACCTGACGCTGAACGCGGTCTCGAATTACATCCGCACCCCGACGCGGCCCGACTACATCGCGCACCGCGACTTCACGCCGATCCAGACCGTCGCCGACGACGCGCTGCTGCGGCTCGCTCGTGCACCGCGGCAGGCGGCGGAGTAAAGTCTTCGACCGTCATTCCGGGGCGGTGCGTTAGCGTCGAACCGCAGATGCGCAGTTGCGCATCGGGGAATCTCGAGGTTCCGGGTTCGCGTTTCACGCGCCCCGGAACGACCCTTTTGTTTGGAAAGCATCATGAACCTGCATCACCTCCTCAAAACCCGCGCCGCCGCCGGCAAGCCGGTGCGCGTCGTCCTGATCGGCGCCGGAAAATTCGGCTCGATGTTCCTGTCGCAGGTGCCGCACACGCCGGGGCTTGAGGTGCCCGTGATCGTCGATCTCGACCGTGACCGGGCCCGCGAGGCGTGCCGCACGGTCGGCTGGGACGACGCGCGGATCAGCGCCACCACCTTCACCGACGACGGCGCGCGTGCGATCGCCGGCGGCGCATTCGATGTCGTGGTGGAAGCGACCGGCAATCCCGCCGTCGGCATCCGCCATGCCCGCGCGGCGATTGCCGCCGGCAAGCATGTCGTGATGGTCAATGTCGAGGCCGATGTGCTGGCGGGGCCGCTGCTCGCCGAGGAGGCACGGAAGGCCGGCGTGGTCTATTCGCTGGCCTATGGCGACCAGCCGGCGCTGACAGCCGAGATGGTCGACTGGGCCCGCGCGACAGGCTTCCGCGTCGTCGCCGCCGGCAAGGGCACAAAGTACCTGCCGGCCTATCACGACGTCACGCCGGACGGTGTGTGGCAGCATTACGGGCTCACCGCCGGCGAGGCGCAATCCGCCGGCATGAATCCGCAGATGTTCAACTCCTTCCTCGACGGCACCAAATCCGCGATCGAGATGGCGGCGATCGCCAACGCCTGCACCCTCGACGTGCCGTCGGAGGGATTGCTGTTTCCGCCCTGCGGCGTCGACGACCTGCCGCATGTGATGCGGCCGCGCGACAAGGGCGGCGTGCTGGAGAAATCCGGCATCGTCGAAGTGGTGTCGTCGCTGGAGCGCGACGGCCGTCCGGTGTTCCGCGATCTGCGCTGGGGCGTCTATGTGGTGCTGGAGGCGCCCAACGATTATGCCGCCGATTGCTTCAAGCAGTACGGCCTCAAGACCGACGCCTCCGGCCGCTATGCGGCGATGTACAAGCCGTATCATCTGATCGGACTCGAGCTGAACATCTCCGTGCTGTCGGCAGCGCTGCGCAACGAGCCGACCGGGCAGCCGCGCGGCTTCCGCGGCGACGTCGCAGCGGTGGCCAAGCGCAATCTGCGCGCCGGCGAGACGCTCGACGGCGAAGGCGGCTACACCGTGTGGGGCAAGCTGATGCCGGCCGCCGCCAGCCTCGCCGCCGGCGCATTGCCGATCGGGCTTGCCCATCGGGTGAAGCTGAAGAGCGACGTCGCCCATGGCGCTGTCGTGCGCTGGAGCGATGTCGAGGTCGACGAGAGCAACGATACGATCAAGACGCGCAAGGCGATGGAGCAGGCGTTTTCGCGGTAACGTCTTCGGTCGCTCCGCTCGCCGAAAGAGCGAGTGTGCCCTTCACCTCTCCCCGCTCTTTGCAGGGGTGTCCGGGGAATGATTCACTGTGTCGCGGTGCATGCTCGGCAGGACCGAGGCAAATCGGTCTTTTCTGGTTGTCGAGACACAGAGGGCCGAGCATGCGATATCGCGGTAGCATTTTTGGAAGGCTGCTTGAACCGATCAATCGACGGCAGTTTCAGACGGTTGTGGATCGTCTGGACGGGGATGCCTACGACAAGTCGTTCAGGAGCTGGGATCATCTGGTGGCGCTGATCTATGCCCAGCTTAGCGGCAACAGCAGTCTGCGCGGGGTGGTGACTGGCTTCAACGCCAATTCGCAGCATCACTATCACTTGGGAACCGGCAAGCTGTCGCGCTCGACGTTGTCCGATGCCAATGCCCGCCGTCCGATCGGCATTTTCGCGCAAACCTTTGCGGCGCTGTCGGCGATGGCGCGTCGCCAGCTGCGGAGTGAAGGCATGGAGATGGTGCGTCTGATCGACGCCAGTCCGATCCCGCTCGGCAAGGTCTGCAGTTGGGCGACGTGGAACGGCCGCATCCGCGGCATGAAGCTGCATGTCGTCTACGACCCAAGGAGCGATGTCCCGACCTGCGTCGAGATGACGGCCGCGAACGTCAATGACATCGAGATCGGCCGACAGACCCCAATCCAGCCCGCCACCACCTATGTGTTTGACAAGGGCTATTGCCGTTTCGACTGGTGGCAGAAGATCAATGATAGCAAGGCTTTCTTCGTTACCCGGGCGAAGACGAGCATCCGTCTTCGCTCGCTCAGGCATCGCGCCATCCGCAAGCGTAACGGGGATGGCTTCGAAATCCTTGCCGATGACGAGGTGAAGCTCACCAGCAAGGGCGATTCGCGCCTTCCAATCCCGCTCCGCCGCATCAAGATCAGACGCGAGAAAGGCGGCAAGATCACACTCCTGACCAACGACCTTGCCCGTAGCGCCGTCGAGATCGCCGCCCTCTACAAGAGCCGATGGCAAATCGAGCTGCTGTTCCGCTGGATCAAGCAGCATCTCGATATTCGCAAGTTCCTCGGCGCCAACGACAACGCGATCCGCCTTCAGGTGCTCGCTGCGATGATTGCCTACCTGCTGCTGCGCATCGCCGCTCACACCAACTGCATCAAAATGCTCCCGCTCAGGTTCGCCGAACTCGTCGGCCAGCTCCTGCTCACGCGTCGATCCCTCGCTGCCATCGACAAACCTCCGCCCATCAACCCCAGCCGTCGGAAATCAACCATCTCACCTGACCAGATGGAGCTCCGCTATGCCTGAATTTCCCCGGACACCCCTGCGCTCTTTGCGGGGAGAGGTCGGATCGCCCCGGCGATGCGAAGCATCGTCCGGTGTGATCCGGGTGAGGGGCGAGGCAAACTGCTCAACAAGCGGCGAAGTGCTCGCCGGATGGATGCCCCTCACCCCAACCCTCTCCCCGTAAGAACGGGGAGAGGGAGAAGATGGAGCGCGGCTCAATGACTACGGCAGCAGCCGGCTCGCCTTCGCCAGCCTGAACCACTTCCGGAACATGGCTTCCGTATCCATCATCTCGGTGAAGCCGGCCTGGTTGATCTTCACCGTCGAGACGATCGACGGCGGACCAGCTTCAGTCTGTCCGTAGCGCATGCTGTAATCGGCATATTGGAAGGACAGGCCGACGAACTCCTCCAGCCCGGGCGCGATCAGATCGTGCGTCCTGCGCAATTCGTCCCACGGCGCGATCCATTTCGGATACTCCTGCGCCAGCGACAGCGGCACGTGCCGGCCCGGCGTCATCTCGAGCGCGTCCGAGACCGCCGGCCAGATATTTTGCCAGGTGAAGACGTCGCCATTGGTGACGTTGAACGCTTCATTGCGCGCAGCCTCGGCGTCACCCGACCAGGCGATCGCGCGTGCCAGCAGATCGACATCGACCGCTTGCGCGACGCGCGGCGCGCCGCCCGGATAATCCAGCGGCCTGCCCTGCGCGCGCAGCACCGCCGCGTAGACGCCGAGCGGCGGGATCAGGTCCATCGCGCCGCCCATGGCTTCGCCGATGATCAGGACCGGGCGCAAGATGCTCCAGTGCCAGCTCTTGCCCCGCTGCAGCTCGCGCAGGAAATTCTCCTGCGCCCAATAGAAATTCGGCTGCTCGTACATCTCCGAACGGCCCTCGCGTGCCGGCACCGTGAGCGGCCGGACATGCACGCCATAGGCCTTGGTGCCCTGCAGCAGCGCGACATGCTTGAGATCGGGCGCGACGGGTTCGAGCACGCCCATCAAATTGCGCAGCATCCGGTCGTTGGTTTCGATCTGGCCGGCATCGCGCCAGCCATCAACCAGGCTGGGCGCCTCATAGAGCGCGGCGTAGATCAGGTGCGTTGCGCCGCCGAGCTCCGCCGCGGCGCGACGGCAATCCTCCGCGCTGGTGAGATCGATTCGCACATGCCGCGCGCCATAGAGATCGCGTGGCAAGCGGCGCGACAGCGCAATGCGCTCGCAATCGTCGGATGCGCCGAAGTGTCGCAAGGCGGCGTTGCCCACGAGGCCGGTTGCGCCGGTAACCACGATCTTCTTGTTGGCCATGTCCTTGAACTCCCATCAACCCACCCGCCCTGCGTAGCAGATCGCGGCAGGGCCGGCAGCCATCGCGGCGGGTATCGGATGAGACCGACAGCGCCGATTGCCCTTCGCACCTGCAACGAAGGCAGGCGCTTGATTTCCTCCGGCAAACGATCATCCTGACCGGCGGAACCGGAAACTCGGATTTCCACAACAAGAGCCCGTCGAGGGCCACCGGACACATTCATCACAGAACGTCGATCGATCGGCGAAGAAAGACGGCACCAAGATCGTTCCCCTTGTCGAGGCATCGGCACACAGGAGGGATACGCATGAAACGTCGTGAATTCTTGAAGGCAGGCGGCGTCGGGCTGGCTGCGACGGCGGTCGCCGCGCCCGCGGTCGCGCAATCGATGCCGGAGGTCAGGTGGCGGCTCGCGGCGAGCTGGCCGAAGGCGCTCGATACGCTCTATGGCGGGTGTGAATTCTTCTGCAAGCGCGTCGCCGAGATCACCGACAACCGCTTCCAGATCCAGCCGTTCGCCGCCGGCGAGATCGTCCCCGGCCTGCAGGTGCTGGACGCCGTCTCCAACGGCACGGTCGAGATGGGCAACACCGCGCTGTATTATTACTGGGGCAAGAATCCCGCCTTCACCTTCGGCACGTCGCTGCCGTTCGGCCTCAACACGCGCCAGCACATTTCCTGGCTGCAATGGGGCGGCGGCACCGACCTGCTCAACAATCTGCTCGCAGAATTCAACTGCATCGGCATTCCGACCGGCTCGACCGGCGCCCAGATGGGCGGCTGGTTCAGGAAGGAGATCAAGTCGATGGCGGATTTCCAGGGCTTGAAATTCCGGGTCGGCGGCTTCGCCGGCACCATCATCGCCAAGGTCGGCGGGGTGCCGCAGCAGATCGCCGGCGGCGACATCTATCCGGCGCTGGAAAAAGGCACCATCGACGCCGCTGAATGGGTCGGGCCGTATGACGACGAGAAGCTCGGCTTCGTCAAGGTCGCGAAGTTCTACTACTACCCCGGCTGGTGGGAAGGTACCGGCCAGGGCCACAATGTGATGAACAAGGACAAGTGGAACGCGCTGCCGAAGCACTATCAGGCCGCGATCCAGGCCGCCTCCGAGGACACCTTCACCTGGGTGACCGGCAAATATGATGCGGTCAACCCGCCGGCGCTGAAGCGCCTGATCGTGGCCGGCGCGCAGTTGCGGCCATTCCCGCAGGAGGTGCTGGAAGCCTGCTACAACGCGGCCAACGAGATCTACGCGGATCTTTCCAAGAGCAATCCGCATTTCGGCAGGATGCATGCGAGCCTGGCCGCTTATCGCAACGAATCGCTGGCCTGGATGCAGGTCGCCGAGCTCTCGTTCGACAGCTTCATGATGCGGATGCGCACGCGCACCTGAACCGGACGATGGCTTTACACTGCCGTCATTGCGAGGAGCGATAGCGACGAAGCAATCCATTTCTCCGCTTGCGATGAGATGGATTGCTTCGCGGAGCCTGTCATCGGGCGCGCGTTCGCGCGACCCGTTGGCTCGCAATGACGGGGCTGGAGCAGCGCTTATTATTTCGGTCATCTTGAGCCGGGCGCGTTCCGAGACAATAAAAAAGGCCCCGGAGAATGTCTCCGGGGCTCTCTTCCTGATTCGATTCCTGATTCGATGCGACGCATTAATTGTCGTCGCTGCCGCCGAACTCTTCCATCAGCTTGTCGTAGCTCTTGGTCACGAGATCGATGTTGCCCTTGTTCTCGACCGCAGGCGGCGGCGACTTCAGGGCG